>NZ_CP109272.1:0-4800000 GCF_045209755.1 Streptosporangium sp. NBC_01639
GGTTGAACAGCTTCTTCGACCAGAGGTAGCCGCCGAGCGCGATGACGACGCACCAGCCGACCGCGATGACGGCGTTGTTCCCGATCGGCGTGCCCATCAGCAGGCCGCGCAGGGTCTCGATGAGCGGCGTGAACGGCTGGTACTCGGCGAACCAGCGCAGCACGGTGGGCATCGAGTCGGTCGGGACGAACCCGCTGCCCAGGAACGGGAGCAGCAGCAGCGGCATACCGACGTTGCTCGAGGCCTCGACGGTCTTGCTGGCCAGACCGAGCGCGACCGCCAGCCAGATGAAGGCGAAGCTCATCATCACCAGGACACCGATGAGGGCGAGCCAGTCGCCGGGCCCCGCCGACGGCCGGAAGCCGATGAGCAGCGCGACGCCGATGACCGCCGCGATGCTGAGCATCGTCTGGATGAGGCTGCCGATGACGTGTCCGGTCAGGACGGACACGCGGGCGATGGCCATGGTGCGGAACCGGTCGACGATGCCCTCGGTCATGTCCATGGCGATCGCGATGGTGGTGCCCTGGACCGCGGCGGTGATCGTCATCAGGATGATCGCGGGGGTGACGTAGTTGACGTACTCCGCACGTCCGCCGGAGACGCCGCCGAGCCCGGCGCCGAGCGTGCCGCCGAAGACGTAGACGAACAACAGCAGGAAGACGATCGGCATGCCGATGAGCATCAGTGTCATGGACGGGTAGCGCGCCATGCGCTTGAGGTTGCGGCGAAGCATCGTCGCCGAGTCGGTCAGGGCGTACGACACAGTGCTCATCGTGCGGTCACCTTCTCCTTGTTGCCGGTGAGAGCGAGGAAGACGTCGTCGAGGTCGGGGGTGTGCACGCTCAGCGAGTCGACCACGACCGCGTTCTGGTCAAGCCGGTCGAGCAGCGCCTTCAGCGACCTGAGGCTGCCGTCGTGCGGTACACGCAAGACGAGCGTGTCGCTGTCGCCAGACACCCGGCCCACGGCGCGCGCGGCGGATTGGAGGTCACGCTCGTCGGCGAACCGCAGCAGGACGTGGCCGCCGGGAATGCGCCGCTTGAGCTCGTCCGCGGTGCCCTCGGCGACGATCTTCCCGTGGTCGAGCACCGCGATCCGGTCGGCGAGCTCATCGGCCTCCTCCAGGTACTGGGTGGTGAGGAAGATGGTGACGCCACCCGCCACGAGCTCCCGCACAATCTGCCACATGGCGCGGCGGCTACGCGGGTCCAGCCCGGTGGTCGGCTCGTCGAGGAAGATCACCTGCGGTGAGCCGACCAGCGTCATCGCGAGGTCGAGCCGCCGCCGCATCCCGCCGGAGTAGGTCGCCGCCGTCTTCTTGGCTGCATCGACGAGGTCGAACTGTTCGAGCAGCTGGGCGGTCCTGCGCCTGCCCGCCTTCCGGCCGAGACGGTGCAGATCAGCCATCAGGGTCAGGTTCTCCTGACCGGTCAGCAGGTTGTCGACCGCCGAGAACTGGCCGGTGACGCCGATCGCGGCACGCACCGCGTCCGGCTCGGCGGACAGGTCGTGACCCGCGATCCGCGCGCTGCCCCCGTCTGCGCGGATCAGGGTGGACAAGATCTTGACTGTGGTGGTCTTGCCGGCGCCGTTGGCGCCGAGCAACGAGAAAACGGTGCCATGCGGGACGTTCAGGTCGACGCCGTCGAGCACGACGTGGTCGCCGTACGATCGGCGCAGTCCGGTCGCCGTGATCGCAGATTGGGATGGCATGGTCATGAGACCCCTTTCGAGATCTGGTCAGGAACGGCGGACGGTGATGTCGCCGAACGACGTGTGTGCGTGGACTTCGACGGTCTGCTCGGACTTCTCCGGTGCTTCGCTGAGACCCTCCAGCGAGTTCTCCACCCGCCCGTATGAGGTGTTCAGGTCGAACCATGCGGCGGTGCCGGCGGCGACACCGATTTCGAGGTGGCCGGTCGAGGTGCGTAGCGTGACGGTGTCGCGCGTGACCTGGCCGACGCGGATGGTTCCGTTGGAGGTCTTGGCCTCCACCATGGCGTCGGCCCGGCCGACGGAGATGTCGCCGTTGGCCGAGCGCACCTGCAGCTCGCCGGCGACAGTGCCGATGTCGGTTTTGCCGTTGGAGTTCTTGATGACGGCGGTGCCGCCGATCTCGCCGATGTGCACGCGCCCGGCGCCGGTGGAGACATCGGCGTTGCCCGCGACTGTTTCGACGGTGATGTCGCCGCCGGAGGTGCCCAGTCGTAGCGGTCCGGTCCGGTCGAGGCGGAAATGCCCGACCGACGCCTTGAGCCGGCACTCCCCCAGTGTGCCGACGCCGCGCAGGTCCGCTGCCGACAGGTCCGCGTGCACGTGCGAGCCGGTGGGAAGTTCGATCAGCACGTCGACCGACCTGGTCTTCTTGGAGAAGTCGGCGATGCGGGTCTTCGGCCCACGGACCGTCAACGTGCCGTCGGCGTACTCGACGCGTGTCTTCTGCGCGGCGTCCACGTCGGACGCGTCGGTCTCGTCGCTCGGCCGTACCTCGACGACGGTGTCGGTCCGGTCGCTCGCGATGATCTGCACGTCACCGACGGAGAGCTCAATCGTGGCGAAAATCGGTTCAGGCGTAGCGAAAACAGGCATGGCTATCTCCTCGGAATGGGTCGGAAGTACATCCCCGCTGGTCGGGGATGTACGAAGAAAGTGGTTCTGGGTGTCGGCGTGGCTAGCGAGCCCAGCCGGTGTAACGCTGCGCGCTGCGTTTGCCTCGCCGGTCGGAGCCGTGGTCGCGCTCCGTGGCGCGCAGTACGGTCGAGGCGGCCCGCACCAGCCAGGCGTTGAGCGAGCGGCCTTCCTTGCCTGCCGCCTCCTCGATCGCGGCCTTGAGCTGTTCCGGGAGGCGGACGTTGATCCGTGTCACTGGGCCGTCCTCGAAGCGCGCCGCGGCGTCGTCAGCCGGCATCGCACCCAGATCCGGGGTGTCCTCAAGTGGCTGCTCCGCCTGCTGAACCGCCACCACGAAGTTCGGGTCACGTCCACGCAGGTGCACCTGGACCGAACCGGGAGCCAGATCTCGGGTGATCTCGTCGGCAGCCGCTGACAACACCTCGAGCAGGGTGAGCCGGATCGCCGACTCCATCGACACGGTCAATCGCTCGATCAGCACATTGGCGTCACCATCACCGGTCTCGACGGCGGTCAGCAGCTCGCGACCGAGGGAGGCCACATACGGGGTCAAGTCCATGGCATCACTATGGCACATCGTGATGCCACCAACCAGCCATATTGGCTCAGAATGGCATCAGTCTGGCTCAGAATGGATGTCAGCCGATCACGACAGGGCAGACCGACGCAGAAACTCGCACGTCAGAGGGTGCGCTCGTCACACCGGTACCCTTCCGACCCGCAGGGCGGAACCGAAGCCCTTCCGGATCAGCGCCTCTGTCATGACTTGTGATTCGTGACGTTGGGCGATGTCGGCGCACACGTGAACATGCCGCATAACGTCCCGCATGTCTCATCTGACCTGGCAAGCACCGAACACGGTGGACAGAGGATGCCTGGTGAGCTCGCGGCGTGGCCCGCTTGACCTTGACACAGTGACAAGGTCTTCACTTGTAGCCAAGGAGGTGGTCCCGATGACCATGCCGAAACAGGACACGGATACGATTCGAGCCTTCCAGGGGCTGGAGGACAGCAACTCGTCGGTGCGGCTGCGGGCGGCGCTAGCGGTCGGCACGTCCCCTGACCCGCGGTTTATCGACAAGCTCATCGAGCGATGCGCGATCGAACCCGAGTTCTACGTGCGCGACATGCTTACCTGGGCACTCACCCGTCATCCAGCATCAATGACGATCCCAGAGCTTCTCAATGAAGTCCGCTCGGAGCGTGCGCAGGCACGGAGCCAGGCGTTGCACACACTGTCCAAGATCGGAGATCGGCAAGCGTGGCCGGCGATCACACGGGCGCTTCTGGCCGACGCCGACGATGAGGTGGCGCGGAGTGCTTGGCGGGCAGCGGTCGTGCTCGTGCCCGAAGACGAAGAGCCCGAGCTGGCCGCAGTGTTGTCGACCCAGCTCGGGCGCGGCGAACGTGAGATGCAGCTGAGCCTCAGCCGGGCGCTGATCGAGCTCGGTGAGGTGATTCTGCCGACTCTGCGCGCTGCGATGACGGCTCTCGACCCTCGCGTGCGCGCGCACGCGATCGCCACGGAACGGCTGCTGCGCGACCCGGATGCCGGATTCGAGTTCGCGATCGAGGAGGCGAAGCGCGTCGTGGCTCTCGGCAGGACCGGTCAAGAGGGGTGATCGGCAGTGTTGATCGGTGATGTGGCACGACGGTCCGGGGTCAGCGCCCGCATGCTCAGGCATTACGACTCGCTCGGCCTGGTGCGGCCAACGGGCCGTACCGACGCCGGCTATCGCGAGTACTCCAGCGAGGACATCCAGCGGATCTTCCATATCGAGAGCCTGCGGTCGTTAGGGCTGTCGCTGCGTGAAGTCAGGCGCGCGTTCGACGATCCCGGCTTCACACCCTCCGAGCTCGTTGACGACCTCATCCGCCAGACGCAAGAACGCATTGCAGATGAGACGGAACTGCTCACGCGACTCCGTAGGATCGACGCCGCGGAACCCGCCGGCTGGGAGGACGTCCTCCAGATCGTTGCACTCCTCCAGGCGTTGGGGTCGAAGAGCGCTGGGAAGCGCCAGCGCGCGGCCTTGTCCTCAGTCGAAGAGGTTCCGGTGCCAGTGGAGGCATTGGTCGAGGCGGCGCTGAGCGAGACGGACCCGAACGTCGCCGGGGCCCTTCGATGGGCTTTGGCGCAATCGGGCGACAGCGGATTGGCGCTGCTGGCGGAGGGTCTTGGCTCACCCGTAGCCGAGGTGCGGAAACGTGCCGTCCAGTCCATCGCTGAGATTCCGAACGGTGAGGCGACCGTACTGCTGCAGGACGCCCTCGCGAACCCCGACATCGTGGTCCGCAGGTATGCGGCTCTGGCGCTCGGGGCACGTGGAGTAACCGACGCGGTCCCGACACTCATCGATATGGTCGTCGAGGGGGCGAACGACGTCGATGCAGCCGATGCACTGAGCGCGCTGGCGAGTCGTCCCGCGTTGGCGGATCAGATCGCCACCAGGCTCGTTTCTTGCCTCGCCCACGGCACCGTTGAATCGCCTGCACGTCGACGGCTGACCCAGGCGCTCGCGGATATCCCGGGAATCACAGCGTCACGCGCCCTCGCAGATCTGTCGCATGACGAAGACCGTGCCGTTGCGCTTACTGCGGCGTACATTCTCGGAAGACGCAACGCACGATAACGGATCTTTCCTGGAGTGCTGGGCCCTGACGGATGAAGCGGTGACATCAGTGGGGTCGCCACCCGCCGGTCATCTGCTCCAACTGGCCGACGATGATGTCCCCATCTCGGTGGCCTGCAGATTTTCGCTGATGCGGCTACTCGGGCCTGGGCGGCCAGACCGCAGGCCAGGTCCTCATCCCACCTCGCAAACGACGCGGTAGGAACCTGGAACACGTCCTAACACTAGGAGATGACCCAGCGTCTGAGCCGCAAGGGCTCCCGCATCGGCCGGTAGACGAAGAAGCCGCCAACCGTCGGCTGGCGGCGGTTCCACTCGACTGACTGTCAGCGCCAGTCGATGAACACAGCAGTGTCACCGAGAGTGGAGAACTCCCCGGTCCGCTCGACCTTCTTGGGCGTGGAGCCCGGCTTGGCGTCGCAGAGGTAGTAGTCCCTCGTGGTCCCCTTCGCGGAGAGAAACGCGAATTTCTGCCCGTCAGGGGAGACCACCATGCCGTTGTTCTGATGGTCGTTGTCGGGCACGATGGGCGCCCCGGGCTTCATCCCCGGGGAGACGTCGAGCATGGCGAATCTGCCTTCGTAGGTGTTTCTCGCGTCACACAGCACCGTGTCGTTGTCCAGCCAGCCCACCTGGTCCCCGCCTTCGCAGGAGATGAAGCGGCCCTTCTCCACAAGGTCCGGGCCCACTGCTCGGCGATCCGCCGCGAATTCCAGGATGCGGCTCTCGGTCAGGAGGCGTTTTCCGTCCGGCGAGAGGTAGGCGTCGTTGGCCAGTACTGCCCTGCCCGGCGTCCCCACCAGGATGAGGTGCCTTTCGCCGGCAGCATCGACCTGCAACTGGTCGACCGCCTTGTGGTCCCCGGCAAGCGCCCGGCTCGCGACGCGGTCGTGGTTGTCCACCTCGTAGGTGAACCAGACCGCACTCCCGTCCGGCGCGAAGGCCGCGTTGTCCTCGCGCGGAGTGTTGCCGAAGTCCTCGTTCCCGGTCAGATCGGTGAACTTGCCCGAACGGTCGAGATACCCAACATGGGTCTCTTCGGTCTGCGGGTCCTCGGTGACCACGGCCATCTTCGTGAAGTCCCGATCGAAGAGCGATTTGACGGCGGTAACATCCCCAGCGTCGACGGACATGTTGTTCGGCTCGCACAGTTTCCTCACCGCGGTGGAAGGCCTGGCCCTGTCGGACTGGACAACCGCCGTGTCCGGCAGTCGGAACTCCGTATGCGCCACGTGCTTCCAGCTTTGCGGGTTCCAGCCGTCGACGTTGACGAATCCGCCGCTGCCGTTCCCCGGCGAGCACACCGCCGTAACGATCACGTTCTGCCGGGGGAAGTCGTCACTGATGCCGGTCTCCGACGATCTTCGGCTGCCGTCTGCTCCCGGCACACGCTGATCGCTGTCCGAGGAACAGGCGACAAGGCTCGCCGCCAACGCCAGCGAGAGAAGAGCCACAGTCGCCTTCGGCATATCAACCATTCATCCGCCCCCTATCCGATACTGGACCGCATCGTACAGAGAGGACTTTGACCCGCACCATCTCTTTCAGCCGATCGCCGCCAGCGATCCAAGGTGCCGTCGTGCCTGAACGCAGTGGGTTGAAAACATCTAGTCAGAACACGTGAAACTCCCCGAATGGCGGCTCGGACGATGGGTCAGGCAGGCGAATGGCCTTGCAGCGAGTCACCGGTTCGGCCCGGGGGCCGGCGGCAATCGTCGCCAAAGCTTCGCCCGGGAAGGCACCGGGAATCACCGTCCACCCCAGGTTCCGCTCGTAGTAGTGCACAGCGGTCAGCACTGACGGAGTCCCGGCGTCGTCGATGACAATCAGTCCGCCGGGTCGGACGATCTTGCGTAGGAAGTAAAGATCGACGAAGACTTCGTGGAACCGGTGACTGCCGTCCACGAATGCCGCATCGGCGACGAGGCCTTCGGTGAGGAGTTGCGGGAGCGCGATCGACGAAGGAGCGAGCATGAGCGAGGCGATCGAGTCCAGTCCCGCGGAGCGCAGCAGGTCCCAGCCGGAATTGGACCAGTCACATTCTTGAAACGGGTCGATGATGACGTGCCGGGGGCGCGGCGGGTTGACTGTGACCAGAGCCTCCCCAATCGCGAGCGCCGAACTGGCATAGGCGAGACCGACCTCGACAACCGTCTGCACACCCTCGGAGATCAGCAGGTCGCGCAGCTGGTCGCAATCGCGTTCGGGCACCGTGACCGTCTCGAAGTCCGCCTCGCGATCCCGCGTCCACGGCGGCCCCTCCTGCACGAGCCGACGGCGTACCTCTCGGATCCGCTTCCTACGTTCATCCCTTTTCATCATGTCGGCCATACCTCCACACTAGGAGAGCATTTTGCCCCAAGAGAGAATCAAACACCAACTAAATGGATTTTTGATTCTGAAACATAATGAAAAATGCTATTTATCCGGCGCTCCTGCGTCGACGGGCCAGAGGCGGCGGCAGGCCGAGTAAGCCAGAAAGGGTCACGCCCCAGGTCACTGGGCCTGGCGTTGTTTCTTGCCGTCCACCGCTGGCGGCCTTCGAGGAATTCTTGGGCGCGTTCCCAGTCAGCGCCACGGCTCCTCGGGGGTGCCGGTTCGCCGGTTGTGGTGGTCCAACAGTTTGGACAGCAGCCCGGTCAACTGCTGTCGCTCGTCAGGTGACAGCGGAGCCAGCAGCTCGTCCTGGCATTCGGCCAGCTGCTTCTCCAGTCGCCGCAGCTGCCGCTTGCCCGGCGCGGTCAGCGAGATGACGTTGCGCCGCCGGTCTGAGAGGTCCGGGGCGCGCTCGACCAGTTTGCGATCGGCGAGCTCGTTGATCGTCGCGACCATGTCGCTGACGTGAATGCCGCTACGGCGGCCCAGCGCGGCCTGACTGGCCGGGCCGGACTCCTCCAGCGTCGCCAGCAGGCGGTAGTGGTAGCCGCGGGCGCAGGCGGACGAGAACCCGTCGGTCACCAGCCGGTGCGCGTGGTTAGCGGTCTGGGTGAGCAGCCAGCTGGGCAGACTCTCCCACTTGGCGGGCGTCTTCTCGGATGGGTTCTCCATGTGACAAGTCTAACAAATCGTTGGAAGCACCAATGAATGCGCTATCGTTTGGGAACCAAACGTTTGCCATTCTAACGTTTAGATGCCGAATGAATCTCTGGAGTTAAGACCATGATCAAGCCGTTCCGCATCGACATCCCCCAGACCGACCTCGACGACCTGACCGACCGGCTCTCCCGCACCCGTTGGCCCAACGAGGTCGCCGACGCCGGGTGGGACTACGGCTTCCCGCTGGCGCGGCTCAAGGAACTGGCCGAATACTGGCGCACCGGCTACGACTGGCGCGAGCACGAGGCCAAGCTCAACGAGCTTCCGCACTTCACCACCGAGATCGACGGCCAGAACATCCACTTCGTCCACGTCCGGTCTGCGAAACCGGACGCGCTCGCACTGATCCTCACCCACGGCTGGCCCGGTTCGTTCCTGGAGTTCCTCGACGTGATCGCGCCACTGTCGCGCGACTTCCACCTGGTGATTCCGTCCATCCCAGGTTACGGCTTCTCCGGGCCGACCCACGAGCGCGGCTGGGATACCGTCCGGATCGCGCGGGCCTGGGCTGAGCTGATGCGCCGTCTCGGATACGAGCGCTATGGCGCGCAGGGTGGCGACTTCGGCTCGGGCATCTCCATGGCGCTCGGCGCGGTGGCACCCGAGCAGGTCGTCGGAGTACACGTCAACTACCTGCCGACCCGGCCGGTCCCGGACGCCGACATCGAACTGTCCGAAACGGATGAAGCCCGGCTGGACAAGGTCAGGCAGCTGATGGCGAATCGTCCGCCGTTCCAGGCTCTGCAGGCCCTCACCCCGCAGACCATCGGCTATGCGCTGACCGACTCGCCGGTCGGCCAGCTGGTCTGGATCGCCGAGCGCTTCGCACAGTGGACCGACCCTCGCTCGCAGATCAGTGACGAGCGGATGCTCACCGACATCTCGCTGTACTGGCTGACCGCCACCGCGGCTTCCTCGGCGCGGCTGCACCGCGAGGTTCCGAGGCGGATCGAGCCGTGCCCGGTACCGGTTGGCGTGGCGGTGTTCGCGTACGACATCACGCAGTCGGTGCGACCGCTGGCCGAGCGGCTGTACGACATCAGGCACTGGTCGGAGTTCGAGCGCGGCGGCCACTTCGCCGCGATGGAGGTGCCGGAACTGCTCGCCGAGGACGTCCGGGACTTCTTCCTCACCCATATCCAGTACGACCACCGGGTCGCCACCCGCTAGGAGACACTGCCGGCCGCGAACTCCCGGGCACCCCGGTCCAGGCCCCAGCCTGTTTCGTCGTTCGCCGGCGAACGACGAAACCACGAGGGGCGACCGTTACGACGGCCGGTTTTGCGTGCACCGCGGCGGGCGCCCGGCCGTCGTGCAGGCCCTCCACTCGGGTCGACGTCACCAGGGACGAGGTAGCTGCGAGTGATCGGCTTCCATCACCCGATGAAGAGTCCGGATCGCATCGTGGCCGTTCATCGGCCTCGCGAGAAAACCGGCATCCCAGACGACTGCGGAGCGCTATGGCTTCGCACCCTGATCAGGGATCCTGCCGGGCGGCTTTGACCCGGTCCTCCTCGCTACTCTGCCCCTGGTGGCGTCGACCCGAGTGGGCCTACGAGGTAGGGGCGAGCCGGGCGCGGGCATGGATGCGGCTCATGCCGTTCGGCGCCAAGGTCGCGGCTACGGCTCGGCAGCTGACGGACCCCGTTCTTGACCTACAGGTCAAATAAGGTGCTAGTGTTCTGGTCATGGCAAGGCCCAAGCAGTTCGATCCGGACAAGGCCGTCGACCAGGCTATGGAGGTGTTCTGGCGGAAGGGATATGCCGCCACCACTCCGCAGGACCTGGTGGACGCGCTCGGCATCGGCAAGGGCAGTCTCTACAACGCCTTCGACAGCAAGCACTCGCTCTTCGAGCAAGCGCTCCGCCGTTATCGCGACAGCCAGGCTCTTGCCCTGATCGAGATGTTCGAGGGGCCCGGACCGGTCAAGGCGCGTCTCGGCAAGGCTCTGAGGTTCCTCGCCGAGATGGACCTCGCCGACCCCGATCGCCGCGGCTGCATGGCGGTGAACGTGGCGGCAGAGCTCGCGGGGGTCGACGAGACGGCGACCGAACTCGTCCGCCGCATGTTCGACCGCACGGAGGGCGCCTTCCAGGCACTGATCGCCGAAGGGCAGCGGGCCGGAGAAATCGCACCTGAGCGCGACTCTGTCGCACTGGGGAGCCTTCTGCTGAACACCGTCGTGGGCATGCGGCTCATGGCGCGCGTCGCCGAAGGGCCGGACCGGCTCGCCCGAGTGATCGATGCGGTGATCGACTCCCTCTGACCCGGGCTGCGGCACCTGCCAAGCCGGGGGCTTGCTTCTGCCCAAATTTTGTACTCGAAGTTCAAGAACTGGAGCATCATGGACCTCAACCTCGCCGCCAAGACGGCTGTCGTCACCGGCGCCAGCCGAGGCATCGGACTGGCCACCGTCCGGACGCTAATCGCCGAAGGCGTCCGTGTCGTAGGAGCCGCGCGCACCATCACACCCGAGCTGAAGGAGACCGGAGCGCTTGCGGTGTCGGCGGACCTGAGCACCGCCGACGGTGTCGCCACCCTCATCAACAGCGCCCTTGCGGAACTGGGCGGCATCGATCTGCTGGTGAACAACGTCGGAGCCGGGGACGACGTGGAGCCCGTCGGCTTCCTCGACACCGACGACACCCAGTGGGTCCGCATCTTCGACCTCAACCTGCTCAGCGCGGTCCGCGCCAGCCGTGCGGCGCTGCCCAGCCTGATGGAGCGCCGCGGAGCGATCGTCAACGTCTCGTCCATCAACTCCCGGCTGCCCGCTGCCGGCCCGGTCGCCTACAGCGCGGCCAAGGCAGCCCTCGCCGCACTCGGGAAGTCCCTGGCCGAGGAGTTCGGCCCTCAGGGAGTGCGCGTCAACACGGTCTCTCCCGGAGTGGTTCGCACGACCATCTGGGAGGACCCCGACGGCTTCGGCGGCAAGGTGGCAGCCGGAGCCGGGGCCGAGCACGGCGCGTTCCTGCGGCAGATACCAGAGGCTTTCGGCATCACCACCGGACGCATCACCGAACCGCAGGAGGTTGCCGCCTTGATCTCATTCCTTCTCTCCGACGTGGCCGGCAACATCACCGGCGCCGACTACGTCATCGACGGCGGAACAATCAAGACCCTCTGACCCAGCGGCCACATGGCGGCCACGCCACTATCCACCGGCACATGTTCGATCGGCTCGACCAGACTCTGCGCAGCAGTTCCGCCTGAACCGAGGGGCACGCCCGCTCTCGGCGAGGCCGACCCGTGCGCGACTCCACCCAGTCGAGCCCGGTCGCCGGCTCGTCAATCGCTGCTAGACACCAGTTGCTGTTGTACCAGCCGGCGGAAGGCATCGGTCGCGGGATGAGAAGGGCTGCTCGGCCACACCATGTACACCGTTACGGGAGCGGCGTCGGATAGAGGCAGGTAGCGGATGCCTGGGTGGGGGTGGTTGTAGCCGATGCCCGCAGTGGTCACCCCGACGGCTTCCCCGGTGGCAATGGTGGTGAGCCATTCGTCCACACCCGGCACCTGGAAAGTCGGGGGCCGCTGAGCGTCGGGCCACAAATCGGCGCGCGTGGTCGAGGCGGTGGAGCACAAGACGACAGGCCGGCCCGCAAGGTCGGCCAGACGTACGGCCGAGCGCTGGGCGAGCGGATGGTCCTCGGGTACGGCCGCCATGCGCTGCTCGCGGATGAGAGAGCAACTCGCCAGGCAGGGATCCGGGGTGGGTTCGGCGCGCAGGAATGCCACGTCGGCCTCCCCTCGCCGTACAGCCGCCTCGGGGTCATCCACGCGCCGGACGTGCACAGGCATGTCGGGGTGGCGGTCACGCCAGGCGCGAAGGAGGGGAACCGTGTGGCTGCCCAGCGCGGACCAGGCGAAGACCACGCGGATGGAGCGCGGCTGCGTCCCGGCGACCGCCTCAGCCAGCGCGGTGTCCACCTGATCGAGAATGCGGTGGGCGTGCTCCCACAGCCGCCTTCCGGCTTCGGTGAGCGTGAGGCGGCGAGTGGTGCGCTCCACCAGCCGGGTACCCAGACGGCTCTCCAACTGTTCCAAGGTGCGTGAAAGCGCGGGCTGGCTCATGTGGAGAGCGAGCGCGGCGCCGGTGATGGTGCCCTCGTCTCCTATCGCCACCAAGGCCCGGAGATGACGCAGCTCCACATTCATAATCGCTGAGCATAAATGCCGCCTGAAGAGCATTTCACTACCGGCTCCGTACCGCCGTAACGTCGTCGCCATGAAGATCCTCCTCATCGGCGCCGGCGGCACGCTCGGCACCGCCTTGCGCAAGACGCTGCTCGGGCGTGGCCACGACGTCCGCACCGTCGGTCGAAGTAGTGGTGACCTCCGTTACGACATCTCCGACCCCGCTCAGATCACGGCACTGTACGCAGAGGCGGATGCGGTCGACGCCGTGGTCAGCGCCGCCGGCGATGTCCCCTGGAAGCCGTTCGCCGAGATGACGCCGCAGGACTACCAGGCGGCGTTCGACGGCAAGGTGCTCAGCCAGATCGAGCTGGTGCGCCAGGGTATTTCTCAGCTTCCTGAGCGCGGTTCCTTCACCCTGATCAGCGGAGTGCTGGCTCGTGAGCCTGTTGCCACGGGCAGTGCCGCGTCCATGGCCAACGGCGCGGTGGAGGCGTTCGTGCGGGCGGCCGCCATCGAAATCGCACCCCAGCGAATCAATGCCGTCTCCCCCACGATCTTCACAGAAGACCTCGACAGGTACGGAGCCTACTTTCCCGGCTTCCCGCCGGTAGACCTCAGTGATGTCGCCGCGGCTTACGTCCGCTCGGTCGAAGGCGCCCAGACCGGCCAGGTCTATGCCCTTCCATAGCGCTGGGAGGACTTCTGGCACCATCCACGAAGCGCCCGACGGCAGGCTGCGTGGTGTGTGACAACCCTCTTCCGCTGCGTGAGGTCCACGCCTCTGATCAGCTCCGTCCCAGCCACAGGTCGGGGCCGAACACCTCGTAGTGGATGTCGGAGGCGGGCACGCCTCGCCGGAGGAGCTGGGAGCGGACACTGCGCATGAACGGCAGCGGCCCGCAGAGATAGGCGGTCAATCCGGCGGGCAGGTCGGTCTCGGTCAGGTCGGCCTGCCCGATGTTGGGGGCGGGCCGGCACGAGCAGTCGCCCGGCTCCTCGTACCACCGGTGCAGGGTGGCGTCGGGTAGGTCGGCGATCAGTCGCTCGAGCTCCTCGCGGTGGGCGTGGCCGGCCGGGGACCGGTCGGCGTGGACGACGGTGACCCGGCGGGCGGAGCCGGTGGCGGCGAGGTGGTCGACCATCGACAGGATGGGGGTGGCGCCGATTCCGGCCGAGGCGAGCAGCAGCGGAGTGTCGCCCGGGGACAGGACCAGGTCGCCGAACGGCGGGGAGATCGTCAACGTGTCGCCGGTCTGGACGTTCGCGTGCAACCAGTTGGACACCTCCCCATCGGGAACGTCGCCGCCGCGCACCCGCTTGACGGTGATCCTCCAGTCGTCCCGCTCGGGGGCGCACGACAGGCTGTACTGACGTATCTGCCGGGCGCCGTCGGGCAGAGAGACCGCGACGCTGACGTACTGGCCGGGTTTGAAGGACAGTGAGGTCGCCGGTCGCAAGGTCAACGAGATCACGTCCTCGGTCTCGCGCCGCCGGTCGAGCACCGTGGCCTGCAGCCAGCCCTCGCCCGCGTCGCGGTAGAGATCCGTCTCCAGGGTGATCAGCGTGTCCGCCATCAGCCAGTAGACCTCGTCCCAGGCCGCGGCCACCTCGGGGGTGACGGCGTCTCCCAGTACCTCGGCGATGGCGGCGAAGAGATACTTGTGGACGATCTCGTACTGGTCGACGGTGACGCCGAGCGAGGCGTGCTTGTTCGCGATCCTGGCGAGCATCGTGTCCGGTCGGCCGCCGGAAGGCTCCACCAGGACGGCGGCGAAGGCCGCGATGGATCCGGCGAGTGCGCTGCGCTGTTCGCCGTTGGCCTGGTTTCCCCGGTTGAACAGGTCCCGCAGCAGCTCGGGATTGTCGGCGAACATCATCTCGTAGAAACGTGCGGTGATGTTCTCGACGGCACCGCCGATCACGGGCAGGGTGGCCCGGACGGTCGCGGTCGACTCTGGAGAGAGCACTACATTCTCCAAACTAGTAAATGATCTTCATATTTAAGGCCGCCTTCGAGGAGCCGGGCGCATGCCATCGATCAGCCGAGGCTGATCAGCACCGGCCCGGTCGGCGAGGCGACCAGATCGTCCACGGTGAGTGGATCCAGCGACGCGTAGAAAGCGCGCTGGGCGTTGCGCAGTGCGCCGCGCAGGCGACAGGCGGCACGCAGCGGGCAAGGGGTTTCCCCCTCACATGCGACGACCTCCTCCTCGCCCTCCAGTTCACGGACGAGCCAGCCCAGCGATGCCGTACGGCCGAAGCCGGTCAGCTCCAAGCCGCCGCCGCGCCCCCGGCGAGCCTCCACCACCCCGAGGTGCTGAAGGCGGGCGATGACCTTGGCGGTGTGGGTGTAGGGGATCGCCATCGCCTCGGCCACCTGCCGGGTGGTGAGGGTCACCCCCTGCTCCGTGACCGCCAGGCGCATGGTGACGCGCAAGGCCAGGTCGGTGAACTTTGTCAGTCGCACGCCACGACCGTATCAAATTAGAATTTCGCTTACCAATTTAGGGTCAGGCAGCCAATGCCTCACCCCGACCGCGGGCACGAACAACTCCGAAGCAATGAGCCGAGACGGTGCCGGCGGATCAGGGCACAGCCCAGGCTGAGGCCGTCCTCATGGATGTCGTCGCGGATCTCCCAGTCGGGGCCGGCCGCGCTTGCCACGTACCGGCAGGGACGACCTGCAGCAGTGGGATGAGCGGGTGACGTCGTTGCGATTGCCGCCGGCGAGGAGGGCGGTCAGTGGGCCGTACGGCGGGCGACGCCAAGCCGGTGCACCGGCATCCGAGACGGTCTATACTCATTTCCTTAGCGCTATCGCGCAAAAAAGGAAACAATACCCCAACTAAAAGGATCGTATCAAGGAAATGCCGAGCCGTCAAGTGTCAAGCCCTCAAATCGAAGTCGAGCAGACTTACATCACCATGCTGTACTGCCACCTCGACGAGGCGCGTGAGCGGGCCGAGACCTCTCTGCAGGAGGCCCACCGCAGTCCCGGTGTCGGCACCGCTCGGGGCATGGTCGAGCGGGAGATGTTCTCCGGCGAATACGCCAGGCGCCTCGCCAGGCTCAATGGGGTGGAGCACGGCCTGTGCTTCGGCCGGATCGACGACTCCGGCGGCGAGACCCTCTATATCGGCAGGATCGGGTTGCGCGACGGCGACGGCGAGCCGGTCCTGATCGACTGGCGGGCCCCTGCCGCTCGCCCGTTCTACACCGCCACGCCCGGCAACCCGGGTTCGCTGGTACGGCGTCGCCACCTGCACACCCGCAGCCGGACCGTGGTCGGCGTCGACGACGAGGTGTTCGACCTCGATCGGATGAGCGACGCCGACCGCCGTTCGCTGGTCGGGGAGGCGGCGCTCCTGGCGACGCTGCGCCGGGCGAGGACCGGCAAGATGAGCGAGGTGGTGGCCACCATCCAGACCGAGCAGGACCGCGTGATCCGCTCGGGCCTGCATGGGACTCTCGTGGTCCAGGGCGGTCCTGGCACCGGTAAGACGGTTGCCGCGCTGCACCGCGCCGCCTACCTGCTCTACACGCACAGGGACGTCCTGGAGCGCAGGGGCGTCCTGATCATCGGGCCCAACGACCTGTTCTCCCGCTACATCGAGCAGGTGCTGCCCTCCCTCGGTGAGAGCGACGTGGTGATGACCACGCTCGGGCGGCTCTATCCGGGCATCGCGGCGATGGCAGAGGATGGCCCGTCTCAGGCTGTGATCAAGGGCGGCCTGCGGATGGTCGAGGTGATGGCGGGAGCCGTACAAGATCGGCAGCGGGTCCCCAAGGGGGACCTCGAGGTCAAGATCCCCGCTCGGACGTCGGTGCGCGGCGGCAAGGAAGTCGTGGTCGACTGGACGACGCTCCGCGTGGACCACGGCACCTGCGTGATCGCCCGCGACCGCGCCCGTGGACTGCGCCGCCCGCACAATGAGGCCCGGCACGTGTTCGTACTCGACATGCTGCGGGCGCTGGCCACCGCCGAGGCCGAGCAGTACGAGCGGCTGACGGATGAGGAGGAACTGGGGGTGGTGCTGCCTGAAGACGGCGACTCGTGGCTGGCGTTGCCGCCGGACGAGGAGGAGATGCGGATCGACAAGGAGGAGGCATTGCGGGAGGCGTGCCGGGTGCTGTGGGAGCAGCCGACGGTACGGCAGGCGATGGACGAGCTATGGCCGATCCTCACCCCGGAGCAACTGGTCGGCGAACTGCTGGCCGACTGGGAGGCGATGCTCTCGGCGGGTCTGGACGCCGGTGAGGCCGGGGAGTTGCTGCGTCCACCGGATGCGCCGTGGACGGTGGGTGACGTGCCGCTGCTCGACGAGGCCGCCGAGCTGCTCGGCTCCAACCTGACCGGCGATCAGGAGCGAGATCGGGCCAACGCCGCCGAGCGGCGCGACGAACAGGCCTACGCCCGGGATGTGCTGATCTACAACAACGACTTCGAGATCCTGGACGAGGCTGGGGCGAGGCTCAGTGACCTGCTGGACCTCGACACCCTGGCCGAACGCCACCACGACCGCGGCCCGGCCCTGACCACCGCCCAGCGCGCAGCCGCCGACCGGACATGGGTCTACGGTCACGTGATCATCGACGAGGCCCAGGAGCTGTCGGCGATGGCCTGGCGTTCGGTCATGCGGCGCATCCCGACCCGCTCACTGACCGTGGTCGGCGACATTGCCCAGACGGGATCGGCGGCGGGCGCCCGCACCTGGGAAGAGGTGCTGGCTCCCTATACCGAGGACCGCTGGCGCGAGGAGCGACTGATGATCAATTATCGGACCCCGGCCGAGATCATGGACGTGGCCGCCGACGTTCTGCGCGCCGTGGCTCCTGACCAGGTCCCCCCGCAGTCGGTCCGTACCGGCGAGACTCCGCCTCGCGCCATCCGTCAGACGCCACTCGGGTTCGCGGACGTGGTGGAGTCCGAGCTCACCGCGATCGGCGAAGGGCGGCTGGCCGTCATCGTTCCCGACGCACGTCGTACCGGGTTCGCCGAGGTCGATCTCGAGGCGCCGGTGGTGGTGCTCACCGTGACCCAATCCAAGGGGCTGGAGTTCGACGCCGTCGTGGTCGTGGCTCCTGACGAGATCCTCGCCCAGTCACCCAAGGGAGGTCACGATCTCTACGTGGCGATCACCCGAGCCACCAGGCGTCTTGCCGTGGTGCACGAAGCGGAACTACCTGACATGCTCGCCAAACTCACCCGGTGACGGCTCTGGGAACGGGGCGGGGCGACGTGATCGCCGGGCAGGTCGTACAGTCGGGCGGACGACCGATCATGATGTGCACGAGGGGCACGGCAAGTCCAGCAGGGCAGCCACCCGGTGCGCGGTGCCGGGCCCGTCGGCGAGGACGGTGCTGATACCCAGCGTCTGGGCCGGAGGGAGATTGGCCGCGGTGTCGTCCACGAACACGCACTCGCCGGCCGTCAGACCCATCCGCTCCAACGCCACCTCGTAGATCCTCGGGTCCGGTTTCGCGATGCCTTCGACCTCGCTGATCACGTGGTGGTCGAACAGGTCCCACACGCCGGTCGCGGTGTAGGGGTCGTAGGGATCGCGGCCGTAGGAGTTGGACAGCAACGCCACCCTGAGCCCGGCCTGGCGGGCCTGGCAGGCGAGCGCGACCATCGACGGTTCGGCGTACACCTCGGCGTGCGCGCGCCCCATGAGGTTGTCCGGCTCCACTCCCAGCAGCATGGCGGTGGCCGCGTTCCACTCCGCCTGGGTCATGCGCCCCAACTCCAAGTCCACATACCGGGATCGGCCGACGGGATGGCCACCCAGCGCATTCGTCCAGGCGTCGACAGACAGGCCCTGGCTGACACACCAGGCATGGATAGGGGCCCTCAGAGGGATCGTCATCACTCCGGCGAAGTCCAAGATCAAGCCTCGATACGGCAACGTACCTCCATATATGGTCCGGCTGTACACCTTTTGAAGGACCGTACCTGGCGGCCGGCGCCTGTTCCAGCCGAGAGCAATGGATCGACCCGGTTGGACGTGATGCTCAACCGGGCAGGTCCGCGAGGATCAGAGCCGAAGCCGCACTGCAAACCATCGACCGAAGCCGCGCTGTCGAGCATCAGCCGAGGTAGGACACTCTCACGGTCACCAAGACGCCCGTTGGCCTCAATGGGACCGCCCCGCTACCGGACGCCGTGTTCGGCGGTCCTGCGGCGTACCCGTCAGGAAGACGCGCTGCGGGCCAGGGTCATGGCGTGGGCCAGGACCGGTTGTTCCTCACCCAGCCGGTGTCGCCCTCCCCCATCGCGCGGCTGATGAGCCCGCACCTCATTGTGTGTAGGTGTGAGCATCCCGGCCACCTCCCTCTGTCCGGACCGTTACTGGCTCCACTCCCTCATGGATGGCACGCTGAGGAGGCCGCCCGGGGGTTGAGGGGTGGAGAGTGAGGGACGGAGCATGGTTGACGCGCGCTTACGTTTCCTGGCCGCACTGATCATGGGGTTCCTCCTCGCACCGCTGCTGGCGGCCTTCCCCGCGCGAGCCGACGACCGGGTCGTCTGTGGCATCAAGATCAGATTGACGACTGGATCCGACGGTATCCGCGACGAGTCCTTGCTGATCGTCCGGCTCGGCGGATCGGGCGGTGTCAGAACGGGTGAATCATTCGTTTTCGATGGCGGATTCGGTTACCACAGCGGCGGCACCGGTGACCTGCCCGACACCACTTTCACCTGGACCGCACGCCTGCCCCGGTGCGTCAGCGACTCGGCGCTCTGGCGCGGCTTCGAATTCGAGCATGTCAGCACCGTCGGCGGCGACATCGGCGCCGACAACTGGACGCTGATGGGCTTGACCATCACCGATCTGATGGACGACGACCGCGTCTACTACCACCGGCCGCCGGAGAAGGGCCCGATCTACCGGTTCAAGGTGAATGCGAGCCCGATCTGGAACACCGTCTTCCGCGATCAAGGCCACATTTGCCGGGTCCTGGTGACCGTGCACACCGGCGCGGACGGCATCGAGGACGGCTCCACCGAGGTGATCACCCTGGGTGGCCAGGAGCTGATCTTCGAGAACGCCGACAGCGACTCCGACCTGGACGGCTACCGTTACGTGGACTCAGACGACGGCATAACCGACCTGGACACCGACGCCGTCTATGTCTCCCTGCCGCCCGGCCACACCTTCCACAACGACCACGACCAGGTGTGGCAGGGCCCGGCCGTACTGCCCGAGGATCCGCCGCCCGCGCCCGGGCTGGACACCGACGGGGACGGCCTGGCCGACCTGGTGGAGCTCAACGGCATCCCCAAGGGGGATGGCACGTTGGACACCTGGCTGCCCGATCACGGCGCCGACCCCTGTCGCAAGACGATCGCGGTCGAGATCGACTGGCTGACCGTCACGTCCGGCCCTTCCGACCAGCCCCGCCCGGCGGCGCTGAACGAGGCCCGCCACATGTTCGCCACCGCCCCCGCCCTGCCCCCGCCGCCTGCCCGTACGGCTGGCCGCCCAGCGGCGGCGTGCAGCTGCTGACCGACGTCTCCACCCCCATCGTGGTCAGCGCCGAGGAGCGCGTTCGCCCTCTGGACGACCCCGGCGCCGAGGCCGACCGGCTGAACTGCCCGGCCGAGGCCGCCGTCAAGTCCCGGTTCTGCTTGCTGCGGACGGCCAACTTCCCGGCCTGGCGGATGGGCTTCTTCCATTACAGCCTGTGGGGCTTCTCCCACGACGGCACCGACTCCAGCGGCCTCTGCTGCTTCGGCCCCAGGGGCAACGACATCATTGTCAGCGTCGGCAAGGGGTGGGCCTACTGCGTCAGCGTGGCCAACGAGCCCACCTGCCCACGCGCCGCCGAGGAAGCTCCCGAGCCGGGCATCGGCAGAGCCGAGTCCGACCAGGTGGCCGCGGAGCTGTTCGACGCCCTCGCCGGGCTGAGCGCGCCTACGCCTCCGGCCACGCCCCGCTGGGGCTTCGCCTACGTCAACCTGGCCACCGTCGACGAGGCGCCGATCGGCGTGGAGACCCCGCTCCACCCCGGCCCGCAGTGGACCACAGGTGCGGCCGGACGACTGACCACGGTGACCCACCTCGCCACCGGTCGTTACCTGGTGCGCCTTCCAGGGATCGGCGCCACGCGGGGGATCGCGCACGCCACCGCGTACCGGACCAACAACCGGGGCCGCACCTGTGGTGTGGAGGACTACCGGCAGGACGGCTCCGGCGAACTGCTCACCGTGCGCTGCTTCGACGAGCACGGCGCCCCTGCCGACTGGTGGTCCCAGGTGTTCTTCACCGCTCCCGTCGCCGGAACCGCCCCGGTGGCGACCGTACGGTACGGGGGCTCGGGAAACCTGGACTCGGCGCTCAACAGCGGGACCTTCAACTCCGACCGCCAGGTCAACCGGGTGCTCCGGGAGAGCACCGGCGTCTACCGGGTCGTCCTGACCGGCGCGCCCTTCACCCGCGGCACCGGCCACATCCAGGTCACTCCGTACGGGACGGGGGATCCCGCCCGCTGCGCCGCCGCGGGCACCCGGCCGCTGGCCGAAGGGCTTGAAGTCACCGTGACCTGTCACGAGATCCCGACCGGGCTGCCACGCGACTCCGGTTTCCTGCTCTCCCACGTGGACGGAGTGGGCCTGCACGGCGACACCGCCACCCCCGCCACCTACACGCGGATCACCGGCGACCCCGCCGCGCCCACCGTGGACGCCGCCCGCTCGCACAGCTCGGCCGGCGAGACGCCTGCCGTCAGCCGCCTCGGCCTCGGCTGGTATCGCCTGAACTGGGCCGGCGGCGGAAAGCTGTTCGGCAACGTGCAGGTGACCGCGACCGGCGGCAGCGGCAGGTACTGCCAACTGGGCACGGTCTCCGACTACCACGCGCCGCCGGCGCTGGGTATCGATGTCTACTGCAGTACCCTCGCAGGGCAGCGTGGGGACGCCGGCTTCGGGGTGATCTACACGCGCCGTCCCTGAACGTCCTCACCGAACGACGGGTGGTCAAACGGGACGGCCTCCACCAGGGCGTCCCCGGGCGCTTGGCGATGGTGAAGGACCGAGCACCCGGAGCGGCTGCGGCGAGTCAACCGTCCGCTGTCCTGATCGCGGGCCACGCGCCGGAAGCGTCGCCTTCCGACTCATGTGCGTTGGTGTCTCAGTCCTCGATCGGGCTAATGTTGCTTCCGTCATGCGCCAGGCGGACGTGCTCTGTCTGCGCCGGTGAGTCGGCAGATTTGAGACGCGGGATGACCTCTCAGCTTGTCGCGCTCTGCTTCGGTGCGAACGACCCGCTCCGTCTCGCGCGCTTCTGGGCGGGAGTCCTAGGCTGGGAGACGGCCGACGACCCCCACGACGGCATCGCGCTCCTGCCGAGCGATGACACCGGGTTCCGGATCCGATGTCTTCCGACCCAGGAGAAGAAGACCGGCCAGAACCAGATGCACTTCGATCTGACGAGCACATCCCTGGAGGACCAGCAGCAGACGGTGGCGAGATCGCTCGGACTCGGTGCGCGGCACATCGACATCGGGCAACGCCCGGAGGAGGGTCATGTGGTGCTCGCCGACCCTGAAGGCAATGAGTTCTGCGTCATCGGGCCGGGCAACGACTTCCTTGCTGACTGCGGATTCATCGGAGCGCTCGCGTGCGACGGTTCGCAGGACGTCGGATACTTCTGGAGCGAAGCACTGGGCTGGCCGTTGGTCTGGGACCAGGACCAGGAGACTGCGATCCGCTCACCGCACGGCGGTCCGAAGATCACGTGGGGCGGTCCGCCGCTCATGCCGAAGACAGGGAGGAACAGGCTGCACTTCGACCTCGCTCCACCTGTGCACGGTGATCAGCAAACAGAGGTCGACCGTCTCGTCTCCCTCGGGGCGACTCGAATCGACATCGGCCGGCGCAGGGTCGGTCGGGTGGCGATGGCCGATCCCGACGGCAATGAGTTCTGTGTGTTGCCCCCGGATAGCGTGACCAGACCCGGGGGCGGCGCGCCTCCGATCCAACCCGCCGACGCGGTGTGATGCCGGCGGCGCCGCGTTCGTGACTCACCCTGCCCAGTAGGGGTGGGCAAAGGCCGACACGACGGTCGCAATCGAAGAGCCGTCAACGTGACTCGTGGCCAGGTCGTTCAGCTCGCTCACGTCTCTGAAATCGTCAGACCAGACCTCGGTGTGGAGGCGCCGACGTGAGCGGTGCCACGGTCATCGCCCTGCTCACCATGGTGCTGACGATCGCCGGGATGATCCGGCGCCGGCAGAGCCGCCGTCTCAGCCGGCGGGTGATGACCGCCGTGCACATCACCAGGGCACTACGCCGGCGTCCTCGAAGAACATGCCGGTCGGGCCGTCATCGGGCAGGGTCGCGAGTTTGATGGCGATCGCCGCCCCCTGTTCGGGGGTGCGCACACCGCGGAAACCGTTGAGGTCGGTCGCGACGAAGCCGGGGCAGCCGGCGTTGATCAGGATGTTCGTGCCGCTCAACTCCCGGGCGTACTGGAGGGTGACGGCATTCAGGAATGTCTTCGACGGCGCGTACGCCGCGGCCACCGGACCCGTCGTCTGCTCACCGGCGGTTCCTGATTGCTGGGCGAGGGAGCCGACGCTACTGGACATGTTCACGACCCGCGGTGAGGCAGAGCGGCGCAGCAGCGGCATCATCGCGTTGGTGACGCGGATGACGCCGATCACATTGGTCTCCACGACCGTCCGGATAGTGGCGGGATCGACCCGGGTGGGCTCCTGTGGCATGCCACCGGTGATTGCGGCGTTGTTGACGAGCACGTCGAGGTGCCCGGCCTGCTCCTCGATCAGCCGTGCGGCGGCGGTCACGCTCGCGTCGTCGGTCACGTCCAGCGGTACGCCGAACGCGTCGACGCCGGCCGCGCGCAGCTTCTCCACCGCAGCCTTACGGCGCTGATCGTCGCGAGCGCCGACGCCGACGCTCCAGCCGAGGGCGCCCAGGCCCGCGGCGATCTCGTACCCGATTCCCTTGTTCGCGCCGGTGACCAGCGCAATCGTCTGTTCGCTCATGGGAACAATGCTGGCCCGGACCCTGGCGAGGCGTCCAACACCGATCAGGTGAGCATCGATACCGCTCAGGTATCGATGCCGGGATAACATGGCTGCGTGGAGACCCGGGAGCTGCGATACTTCGTCGCTGTCGCTGAAGAGCTGCACTTCGGGCGCGCCGCGCAGCGGCTCGGGATCGCACAGCCGCCTTTGTCACGAGCGATCCAGCAGCTCGAACGCCGCCTTGGGGCAGCACTGCTGGACCGGACCAGTCGCACCGTCACGCTGACCGAGGCCGGCTCGGTGCTGTTGGCCGAGGGCCGGGCGGCCCTCGGCGCGGTCGACGCCGCCGAGCGCCGGACCCGCCGCGCCGCTCTCGCCGCGACCGGCCGTCCCGGCCTGGTCCTGGCCACGAAAGCCGGCGCGTCCAGGGAACTGCTGGCGAAGCTGCTCGACGCCTACGCCGCCGAACCCGGCGCGGTCCCCGTCGACGTCACCCTGTGCGGCCCGGCCGAGCAGGAACGACTCCTGCGCGAGGGCCGGGCCGACGTGGCGCTGCTGCACCGGCCGTTCGACTCGACGGCCGGGTTCCACACCGAAGAGCTCAGCACGGAGAGCCAGGTTGTGGTCCTGCCGGCCGGGCATCCACTCACCATCCGGGCCCACGTGCACATGGCCGACATCATCGCGCTGCCAGGCCTGCCCCTGCCACGCTGGCCCGACCCCGACGGCACCTACTCGCCCGGTCCCGGCCCGCAGGTCCGCGACCACGCGCAGCTGCTGCAGCTGATCGCGCTCGGCCGCGCTTGCGCGATCTCACCGGAGTCGTGCCGAGCCCAACTGCACGGGGACCTCGCCGCCGTGCCCGTGCTGGACGCGCCGACGGTCACCACCGTGATCGCCTGGCCACCGCACAGCCGGTCCAGAGCCGTCGCCGACCTCATCCGGACTGCGACACGTCTCTAGCCTCACCGCTCCGAGTGCGGGCGGTGAGAACCACCATGTCGTACGGGCGGCGCCCTCGTCTCGGCCACCGGGGACAGGCATGCCGTGATCCTGCTCGTCATCCACCGACGACATGACCAGCTGCTACTCGGCGGTAATGCGGAGACGCCGCATCTACTGTATGCCTGACGTGTGCGGCAACCGGCTCAATGTCGCCAACCACCGCGCACGGCACCGGCTGGACAGCGCCCCCAGTGAGACGCGGTAAAAGACACAAGGAGAACCCGATGCGAGACCCCGGAGACAGCGCAACAGCCGGCCCGGCCGGCATGCCGCCGCTCGCAGGCGCCCTCCGACTCCCGGATGGATCCTGGATCCGCGGCCGCGGCCTGCGCCATCCGCTGCCGGAGGGCCCGATGCCCGACTTCGGCCTGTATCTCGGCTCAGACCGGCTCCGCCGTCGCCATGGAAGCGAGCTGCGGTGGCCCCGCACATGGATCCAGTGGCCCGACTTCCTGCTGCCCCGCGACCACGATCTGGCCGTGCAGCACATCCGCGCGCTGCACGAGCGGGCGCGGGCGGGCACCGCGGTGGAGGTCGCCTGCGGGGGCGGCGTCGGCCGCACCGGCACGGTCGTCGCCTGCCTTGCCGTCCTGGCCGGCCTCGACCCGGCCGACGCCGTCGCCTGGACGCGCGAGCACCATCACCACCGGGCCATCGAGACCCCGTGGCAGCGCCGCTGGGTGCTGCGCTTCCCAACGGATTAGTCTCCGCCGCCATTCCGGAGACTCGCCTGCCCGGCGAGACCTTGCCATTGCAGGTCGCAGCCTTCCGCGCGACGCGGTGAACCGCCCGTCAGCCCTCTGTGCTCGCGGGGTTTCCGCCAGCCGCCGGCCGCTCGCGGGCTCCGACCAGCCGGCCACCGAGAGCTGTGCGGTCGTCATGCTGGGGTCTGAACTCCACCAGCACGCCGGCGCGAAGTTCATCACCGAGCACCTGAGCCACGGAGTCCGTCACATCCGCAGCCAGGCGCGCGACGATCTGCGGGCCGTCCGGCCGGGTCAGGGCGACCTCGCGAATGCCGAAAGAGACGATCGGAGGAGGGTTGTCAACGGCGTGTCCACCCACGCCCCAGCGTCCCGCAGGCAATGCAAGCAGTTGGACGACGATCAGCTCGCGGGCCCACTCCCCGTAGATTCGCGCGACGGTGTCCGTAAGCGTGCTGATGAGCACGGACTCGCGTCCGACGAGTTGCTCCTCCATGGCATAAACGGTCAAATGCGGCATTACGCCCTCCCGTGGCGAACGTGGTTGAGATCAATCTACCTTTGCTAATAAATATAATTTAAACATATAGATGTCAACCGAGCCGACGGTCGACCACGATGGTCTGTGCGATGCCTCGCCGGTGACCACGTACTTGCCGGCGGACATGTCGTAGATCTCTTCCTCGCTCACTAATACGACGTATCAAAAATAGACAACGTACACACTCTTGTGTACGTTGTATCGCGACAGATACGCCGTACACAGCTAAGAGGCATCATGCTCAACATCGCGGTCATTCTCGGCAGCACCCGTGACGGACGTTTCGGCCCCGCCGTGGCGAACTGGGTCATGGACCACCTGGACCAGCGCGACGACATGTGCGCCGACCTGATCGACCTGATCGAAACCCCGCTGCCGACCGTCTTCCCGGTGCTCGGACAGCCGCCCGCCACTCAGGAGGACAGGGATCTGCTGGCGGCTGTCTCGCCGCGCCTGGCGGCGGCCGACGCCTTCGTCATCGTGACCCCCGAGTACAACCACAGCTTCCCGGCGGCGCTGAAGAACGCCATCGACTGGCACAGCACCGAGTGGCACGCCAAGCCCGTCGCGTTCGTCTCCTACGGCGCCTTCTCCGCCGGACTGCGCGCCGTCGAGCAACTGCGGCTCGTCCTGGCCGAACTGCACGCCGTCACCATCCGCGACAGCGTCGGCCTGCAGCACCCCTGGGCGCAGCTCGACGGCGACGGCAAGGCCGTGGACCCGGCCGCCGACGCCGCCGCCAAGGTCATGCTGGACCGGCTCGCCTGGTGGGCGCACTCACTGCGCGAAGCCAGGACCGCCCGCCCCTATGCCGCCTGAACCGCCATGACACGTCTTGGTGTCTTCGGACTGCTCACCGGCATGTTCCTGGCCATGCTCGACGGCCTGATCGTGGGCACCGCGCTGCCCACGATCGCCGGCGAGCTCGGCGGCCTGAACCTGCTGCCCTGGGTGGTGACCGCGTACATGCTCGCCGCCGCAGCCACCACCCCCATCTGGGGCAAGCTCGGCGACCTGTTCGGCCGCAAGGCCACCTTCATCACCTCCATCACGTTCTTCCTGGCCGGGTCCGCGCTCTGCGGCCTGGCCCAGGACATGGCCCAGCTCATCGCCTTCCGCGCCGTGCAGGGCCTCGGCGCGGGCGGGCTCATGGTCGGCGCGCTGGCCATCATCGGCGTCCTGGTCCCGCCCCGTGAGAGCGGCCGGCTGCAGTCGATGATCGGCGTCATCATGCCGGTCGCCTACGTCGGCGGGCCACTGCTGGGCGGCCTGCTCACCGACTACTTCAGCTGGCGCTGGACCTTCTACGTCAACCTGCCCCTCGGCGCCCTCGCCCTGCTGCTCATCGTCACCCGCATCCATCTGCCACCCGCCGAGCGTCACCGCCCCCGCATCGACTACGCCGGAGCGGCCCTGCTGACCATCGCCATCGTGGCCCTGACCCTGCTGGCGGGTGGCACCTCATGGACCCTCGGCGCGATCGGGCTGCTCGCCCTGGCCGCCTTCGTGGCCGTGGAACGCCGTACGGCGGAGCCGATCATCCCACCCCGGCTGTTCACCGACCGCAACTTCACCCTCGCCCAGGCCCTCAGCTTCCTGGTCGGCGCGGTGATGCTCACCGTGACCAACTACCTGCCGCAGTACATGCAGCTCGTCCAAGGATCCTCCCCGGCGGCCAGCGGCATGCTGCTGCTCCCGCTGATGTTCGGCATGCTCGGCGCCCAGCTGGTCACCGGCCGCCTCATCAGCGCGAACGGCCGCTACCGGGTCTATCCCATCCTGGGCGGAGCCCTCATGATCGCGGGCGCGTCGGCCCTGTTCCGGCTCGACACCGACACGCCCGCCGCCCTCGCCTCGGCACTCACCCTCCTCATCGGAGCGGGAATGGGCCTGGTCATGCAGAGCACCACCCTGATCACCATGAACAGCGCCGATCCGCGCGACATGGGCGCCGCCAGCGGCACGCTCACCCTGCTGCGCACCATCGGCGGATCGGTGGGCATCGCCCTGCTGGGCACCCTGTACGCCACTCGCATGCACACCGACCTGGCCGCCCACCTGGGACCGGCCGCCGCCGACCGGCTGACCGAAGGAGGCGAGCTCACGCCCGCGCTCCTGCCGAGCCTGCCTGCCCAGGCGGCTGACGCCGTCCGGCTGGCCGTCACCAGCGGCCTGCACGTCACCCTCATCGGCGCCACCGTACTCTCCGTGATCGCCTTCGCCGTCTCCTGGCTCATCCGCGAGATCCCCCTCCGCGGCGGCCCCACGCCACAGACCACCCCCCCAGTGCCTTCCGAGCGCAATCCGCCCGACGAAGTGGACGGGCGCTCACCTGAAGTCCAGCGGGATCCATCGAGATGACGGAACGGGACAAGAACATGCGCGTGATGATCCGCGACAAAGTCAGGACCGATTCAGTGGACCGGAGCATGGAACCGCTCCGCGCCGTCCACGACGGCCTGGCGACGGTCCGCCCTCACGGGTCGAGATGGCCACCTTCATCAGGTCCTGCCAGCGATCCTTGTCCTGGTCGTCGGCCCCGCCAGAGACGGGGACGGCGTCACAGGCGGTCGGGGTGCGAGGTGCCCGCGCCGCGGAGCAGGGTGTCCACGACGAGCGTCGCGAGGGCGTCGGTGTCCTGCCCGTCCCTGTTCTGTGCGGCCTCGTGAATGAGGGCGTAGTAGACCCGACGAGTCCATGAAATGTCGACGTCGGCACGCAGAATGCCGGACTCCCCCGCCCGGCGGAACAACCGTTCGCACGTGTCCCGTACATCGCTGTGGACGCGCGCGACCTCCGGGTTGGCCGAGGAGCCCCGGCTCATCGCGAATCCCCAGCTGGCCTTGATGCCGAGGACGTTCGCGGTCGTCTGGTAGAGGGCGACCAGCGGCGGGGCCGTGTCCGGGTGGGCGGCGTCCACCGCCGCGGCGAACCGCTGGGCGGCCCACACCGCCAGGGCGTCGATGAGTGCTTCGCGGGTGGCGAAGCGCCGGTGCACGGTGGTGCGGGCGACGCCGGCGGCTTCCGCGATCTGTTCCATCGTGGCCGCGGGATCTCTGCTGAGGGTGCGTTCGGCCGCCTCCAGGATCGCCGTCATCGTCCGTTCGGCGTCCGCGCGCAGTGGCCGACCGCCGGTGGGTATCGACTGCCGCTGTGTCTTCACGGGAAAAGCATACGGCAGCGTCACCATTCGCCGCAGAGTTGCATCATTCATGTATCAAGTTGTAGCTTCATCGCATCCTGCTTGATGCGACTAGCGATGCGCTCTGAAAGGTTGGAACACGTGGAGTACACCCGCCTCGGCCGCAGCGGCCTTTCGGTGTCCCGGCTCGTCCTCGGCACCATGAACTTCGGGTCACGAACGTCCGAAGAGGACAGCCGCGAGATCATGGACCGCGCGCACGAGCACGGCATCAACTTCTTCGACACGGCCGACGTGTACGGCGCGCAGCAGGGCGAAGGCGCCACCGAACAGATCCTCGGCCAATGGTTCGCCCAGGGCGGCGGTCGGCGCGACAAGACCGTCCTCGCCACCAAGGTCTACCTTCCGATGGGGAGCCGGCCCAACGACAACGGGTTGTCCGCGCTGCACATCCGGCGCGCGTGCGAGGCGTCACTCAAGCGCCTGCAGACCGACTACATCGACCTGTACCAGATGCACCACATCGACCGGCGCACCCCGTGGGACGAGATCTGGGAGGCGTTCAGCGTCCTTCACCAGCAGGGAAAGGTGCTCTACTTCGGCTCGTCCAACTTCGCCGGCTGGCACATCGCACAGGCGCAGGAGGCCGCGCGGTCCCGGCACTTCCTCGGGCTGGTCAGCGAACAGTCGATCTACAACCTGATGTCGCGCTGGGCCGAGCTGGAGGTGCTGCCCGCCGCGCGGCACTACGGGGTGGGCGTGATCCCGTGGTCGCCGCTGCACGGCGGAGTGCTCAGCGGCGTCCTGCGCAAGCAGCGTGAGGGGGTCGCCGCCCGTAGCGGCTCGGGACTCTGGGCCGCCGCGTTCGCCGAGCACCAGGAATCCGTCGAGGCGTATGAGAAGTTGTGCGCCGAGATCGGCGAGGACCCGGCCCACGTCGGACTGGCGTGGCTGCTCGCGCAGGACGGGGTGACCGGACCGATCGTCGGGCCGCGGACGGTCGAGCAGCTCGACGGCTCGCTGCGCGCCCTGCAGATCACGCTCGACGACGGCACGCTCGCCAAGCTGGACGAGCTCTTCCCGCCGCCTGCGCCCAACGGGGCCAAGCCGGCGCCCGAGGCGTACGCCTGGTGATCACGCCGGACACCGATCGCCACGACACCCGGCGACGGCGCCCGGCGTGTCGAAGGTGCCGTACCGCGGCTCCCGCGCCAACCACCCAGGACGGAAGTGCCGTGCGCTTCGCCGACGGGCGGGCGGTCACTCGCCGGGCGGGAAGTCGGTGGAGGCGGCCAGGTCACCCTGACTCTCGAAGTCCGCGACGCGCTTACGCAGCGTGGACAGCGTGGTGTCCAGGGCCTGGGAGCCGAGCACCATCCGCAGGGGCGCGGGGGCGGCGTCGACGCTTTCGATGATTTTCGCGGCCATGCGGGCGGGGTCGCCGGGGACGAGACCGCCGGTGGTCAGCTCGGGATCGGTCTCCGCCAGGGTCGATACACGGCCCGGGAACAGCGCTTCGTGGTTGCGGCATGCGGCGTCACTGATCGCCATCGACGTCCCTCCTGACCGGGTGCGAGCTGCGGGGAGCCTGGTATTCGGTGTCGGTGACCTTGTCGCCCCACACGGTCTCGGGACCACCGTCCGGGCCCGGGCTCTCCCACAGGGCCAGGTGCTCCATGAAGCTGTCGGGAGCGGCACCGTGCCAGTGCTCCTCGCCGGGCGGGGTGTAGATCGTGTCCCCGGGCCGGGCCTCGATGATCCCGCTGCCGCGCGACTGGATCAGCGCGATGCCCGAGACGATGTGCAGTGTCTGCCCGAGGGCGTGGGAGTGCCAGTCGGTGCGGGCGCACGGTGAGAACCGCACCAGGTTGGCGCGCATCCGGGACGGCTCCTGCCCGGCGTAGATGACGTCCCACCACACGTCGCCGGTGAACCAGTCGGCCGGGGCCTTACTGGTGGGCTGCCGCTTGAGGATCTCCATGATTTCTCTTCCTTGACGATCAACTGTGATCACGAACCACCGCTCTACGGGCAGACGAGGACCTTGGGCGCCTCACGTATGAACGCTGCTCGCATATCGTTGTCCTCGCATGTCGTCGCTGGTCAATGCCCTACCCCGCCCGGGCCGGCCAGGGTTTCTCGGGGCTCATCTCCAGCAAACGTTCTTTTGCCCGTTCCCGGCAGTGCCTGTCGTTCCAGGTAACGCCAGTGCCTGCTTCACCGCCGGGGCGTCGCCTGCTGTACGTTCGGCCGTTTCCTGGCCCGCCGCGTGCTCTCCGGCACCCTCGGCCGCCTGATCAGAGGGCACGCGCGCGAGACGGCGGACCAGGTGGGCGCGCTGGGCCTCGGTTGGGCCGCGAGGGTGGGCCTTTCGATCGGGCTCCCGGCCCGCCACGCGGCGCCGTACAGGATGCCGCACGCGTTCCCCGTGCCATCGGTGGCGACTCGGGTCGTCTCCAACGCTTCCCGGTGCCGAACATCCGGGAGACCGGCCGGCCGACGAGGCAAGCACCTGTCAGCGGGCCGTCAGCCGGTTGGCCTCTCCCCTGGAAATCTCATAAGACGCTGCACAGAAGGTGCACTGCGTCCCGTATCTCGTCCGCACAGGAAACAGCGGAATGAAGAACAACGTGAACTTGGTGGTCCGCTTGACGAGCATCTGAGCCGCCGTGTTGCCGCAGTTGCGGCAGACGGCGGTCATCACGCCGAGTTGGTGAAGGACCGTGCGGAAACCGAAAAGAAGGAACATCACTCTCACCTACCCCACCCGGGCGGAATACTTCCAGACCGGCCGGACGGCGTCCGGTCAGGCGCCACCGCATCGTCTACGACGAGCACCGCGCCTGGCACGCCCGGATCAGTGCCGTTGTCTGACGCGCGGCCCTGAGGCTGTCTTCGGGATCTCCAGGCCGTGGTGCGTGCTCATCAGCACGCCATCAGGGCAAGACGACATTCATAAACGCTACGAAAGGGATCCGTTCATGACCAGCACACCCGATCACGCCGGTCCGGATATCGCGGTCACGGGGGCGACCGGCCGCCTCGGCGGCCGCATCGCCAGGCGCCTGGCCGCAGCCGGAATCCCGCAGCTCATGGTGGTGCCGCAGCCCGAACGGGCCCCTCAGCTACCCGGAGCCGTGGCCGTCCGCGGTCGCTTCGGCGATCCCGACGTGGCCGAAGCACTTCAGGGCGTCGATCGGCTCTTCATGGTCTCGGCCTCGGAGGCACCCGACCGGTTGCGGCAGCACAAGGCGTTCGTGGACGCCGCCGTGCAGGCGGAGGTCGGCCACCTGGTCTACCTGTCGTTCTTTCGCGCCGCCCCCGACGCCACCTTCACCCTGGCCAGGGACCACTGGGCGACCGAGGAGTACATCAGGGCCAGCGGACTGCCCTTCACCTTCCTGCGTGACAACCTCTACGCCGACTTCATGCCCGCCCTCGTCGGCCCGGACGACATCGTCCGCGGCCCGGCAGGGCAGGGCAGGGCGGCCGTCGTGGCCCAGGACGACATCGCCGACGCCGCCGTCGCCGTCCTCGGCAACGCCCCAGAGCACGCCGGTTCCACCTATGACCTGACCGGCCCGCAGTCCCTCACCCTGGAGGCGATCGCCGCGATCCTGTCCGAGAACACCGGCTCCACCATCACCTATCAACCCGAAACGGTGGAGGAGGCCTATCGGTCCCGAGCCTCCTACGGTGCCCCGCAGTGGCAGATCGACGCCTGGGTGTCGACCTACACCGCCATCGAGGCCGGTGAGCTCGACGGCGTCAGTGACGCCGTACCGCGCCTGACCGGCCACGCCGCAACACCCCTCGCCGAGGTCGTCCGCGCCGGATCCGGCCGAGGTTAGATGTACGGCTGCCACTCCCCCACCGCGCGTACCCGTCGACCGTGCACGTGACGACTTCCTCGGGTTCCAACCGATGGTTCGTTTACCGTACGTGTCGTGGGTAGAACGGTGAGTGACGTACCTTCGCAGCCAAGGAGGACACATGACGGAGAACATCTGGAGTTATCGTCCCGAGGCCTACAGCGGCGAGCAGACGCTCGGCCTCGTCGGATTCGACGTGGAGGCCACCGACGGCAAAATCGGTTCGGTGGACGAGGAAAGCGATGCGGTCGGCGACAGCTACATCGTCGTCGACACCGGTTTCTGGATCTTCGGCAAGAAGGTCGTGCTGCCGGCAGGCACCGTGATTCGGGTCGACCCCCAGGAGCGCAAGGTTTACATCTCGCGCACCAAGGAGGAGATCAAACAGGCGCCGGAGTTCGACGAGGCGACCTACCGGGAGCCCGACTACCGCGACAGGCTCAGTGACTACTACGGCGCCGGCACCTGGTAGTCGTTGACCGTTGATGAGCCCCTCCCCGCCCGGGGAGGGGCTCATTTCGTGTTGGGGCGCGGGTAAGGACATGGTCTTCCTGCCAGGGCCCCGACACCGAGCATCGGTACGAAGGAGATCAGCAGCACCGAGCCGGAGATCACGCTCCAGCTGGTTCCGGCCCGGCGGGTGTATCGCTCCAGTACGGCGAGCGCACCCCGGCCGAGCGGAGACGCCCGTGACCGCGCCGGAACCGACGATGAACTCAGTGACGAGGCCGGTGCTCACAACTACTCGCCTCACCGGTTGCAGCGTCAGCAATGGCCATAAACTATCGAAAAACGACGAGCACGCAGCACCTCGGCTTCATCGATCGGCGGTTGTTCGGCGAGGAGCGCCTGCACAGGCTACTGGCCGACTGCGGCGACCTGGATGCCTCAGCCATCGTGGAGCGCATCGGCGAAGCCGTTCTGGCCCACTGCGAAGGCGACTCCGCCGACGACATCGCCCTGCTGGCCCTACGCGTCCCCGTCATCAGGCCGGCGGCCGGCAATTCGCGCTCCTTGCCGGCGAGGCCGAATACCTGACGGCCGCTTCGGTGAACGGGCCTGTCGCGAAATCACGATCGACGACATGGACGAGCCCGAGACATCGACCCCAGCACCGGGTCATCATGGAGCATGAAACGGGTAGTGATCCTCGGTCGTGGCGGCGCGGGCAAATCGACCCTCGCCCGCCGCCTGGGCGACGTGGCGAAGCTGCCCGTCATCGAACTGGACACGCTGTTCTGGGAGCCCGGTCTCACCGCGACGGATCCCGGCCGGTGGGCGGCTCGTCAACAAGAACTGGTTCAGCAGGACGCCTGGATCCTCGATGGCGACCTTGGACCCTACGACGCCCTCGACGTGCGTCTCCGGAGGGCCGACACCATCATCGTGCTGGACTTCTTCTTTCCTCGATGTGCCTGGCGGGCGATCCGGCGGGGCCGCGAACGTGCCGACTTCTGGCGCTGGGTCTGGGCCTACCGGCGCCGCAGCCTCCCCCGCGTGATGCGGGCGATCGCCACGCACGCTCCGCACGCGGACACCCACCTGTTGCGCGACCCCCGCGCGGTCCGGCACTTCCTCACCCGGCTTTCCAGAGACGACCAGGCCCGCAACCGATAGCCGTCCCGAGAACCAGATGACTACTCACAACCCTCTCGGAGATCCGCCGACGATCGGCTGATCGGCCTGGTGGTCCTCAGCGGCGCGGAGCCGGAGACCGGCGGCTACATCGGCGAGAAAGAGCGCTGAGGCAGGGGCTGTGGCATCGAGGCCATCCGCCTGATCTGCCGCTCAGGTAGCCAATCGCGGAGGGGATCGTATTCCAGCCAGCGGTTGCGCTCCGCCTCTTCCACGAAGGCGCTCACCAGGATGTCCAGCGGCAGATGGCCGTCGTTGTCGCGCCAGAGCAGGGACCAGGCGTAGAGGGGCGTGGGGCCGACCAGCGGGACGGAGCGGATCGCTGGGTGAGCCGGGAGGGGTACGTCCGCGGGCAGCAGGCTGAAGCGGCGCGGGTCGACTACCAGGTCGGCCAGGAAGTGGTCCAGCCCCAGGTTGGTGCCCTCGGCGCGGTCGTGGATACCGAAGGCCTCGGCGAAGCGGTGGAGAAAGTCCAGACGGTGGAGCGGTCCCGGGGTCCACAGCACGCTGTCCCGCAGCTGCGCAGGCCGGATCGCCGGCGCGTGCGCCAACGGGTGTTCCGTACTGAAGATCACATCCACCGGCTCCAGCCGGACCAGACGGTGCGTCAGCCCGGCGGGCAACGGCGCGTGGACGCGGCCGAAAGCGGCGTCCATGTCGCCGTGCAGCAGCGCCGCGATCACTGAGGACAGGTCACGGCCATGCCCCGGTTCCAGCCGCGGCTCGCGGATCGCCACCTGCGCCAGCGTGCGCATGGGTGCGTACAGGTGACCCCACACATCGATCCGCAGCGGACGGTGCGCATCCAGTACCGCTGCCACGGCCCGGTCCGCGGCGGCCAATGCCTGCCGGGCAGGCTCAAGGAAACGCTCCCCGGCCTCGGTGAGCCGGACCCCCTGGCCGCCACGGTCGAACAGGTGCCTGCCGAGCGTGGACTCCAGGCGGGCGACGCGTTTGGACAGCGCCTGCTGGGAGATCGCCAGGTCTTCGGCCGCATGGCCGAAATGCAGTTCTGTGGCGGCCAGCACGAACGCGCGCACCTGCGCCAGGTCGAGATCCACCCCTGCCACCTTAGGCGACAACCAATGGTTGTCAGCCACTCGTAGCCGTTGTTGGAGCGAGCAGGCCGAACGCCGGTTTCATTGCCGCATGCGTAGATTGATGCCTACGGGAGACGTAGCGCGACCGGTGGAGTTCGCCCAGGACGCTCAGCCCACGACCGCCCCGGACGAAGTGCTGATCAAGGTCGAGGCGTTCTCGCCGAATCGTGGGGAGACGTTCCTGCTCGAAGAGCCGAAACCCGGCCTGATACCCGGCAAAGATATCGCCGGCTTGATCGTGCAGGCCGCCGCCGACGGCTCGGGGCCGCAGGCGGGCACCCGGGTGGTGGGTCACCCGCCGATGGGCGGCTGGGCCGAGTACGCGGCCGTGCCCACCCACTCGCTCGCCGTCCTGCCCGATGAGATCATCCCCGTGCATGCAGCCGCCCTGCCGCTGGCCGGGATCACCGCGCTCCGGCTGCTCCGCGCAGCCGGCGCCCTGACGGGCAGGCGGGTGCTGCTGACCGGCGCCTCAGGCGGAGTGGGTCATTACCTGACCGAACTGGCCGCCGCAGCGGGCGCGCAGGTCACCGCGGTGAGCGCCACGGCGGAGCGCGGCGCACGCCTGCGCGAGCTGGGCGCCGCGGCGATAGTGCACGACGTGTCCGACGCGGAGGGGCCGTTCGACGTGGTTCTGGAGCCCACCGGCGGAAGCGCGCTCGCAGCCGCGCTGGCCAGGCTGGTCCCGGGTGGCACCCTGATCTGGTACGGCCAGGCCAGCCGTACCCCGGTGACGTTGAACTTCTTCGACCTGCTCGCCGGGCCGGAGAACGCCGTGATCCGGCACTTTCACTACGCCGGCGCGCCGTACGGTCCCGACCTGGCCACCCTGCTGCGCCTGGTGGCCGACGGGCGGCTCCACCCGGAGGTCGGCCGCGTCGCCGATTGGAGCCAGACCGCCGAAGTTCTGATCGACCTGCGGGAACGCCGCATCCGAGGCAACGCCGTACTGACGATCGGAGTAGCACAATGAGCGTCGCGGACTTCGTCGCCGCCAACCTGTCGCGTGCGACCGGCGCCGGGTTGGACCCGCACGAGTACCAGCGCGTCGCCAGGGAGATGGCTGTCCTGGACCAGTGGGGCGAGACGTTCATGCGTGCCGCACGCGGGCACCTGGCGCGTGCCGGGCAGGCAGCCACGACGATCTCAGCAGGCGAGCACTACCAGGTCGCGGCGAGTTGGTTCCATGTCGCCACCCTGGGGCCGAACCGTGAGAGCGCGCTGGCCGCCGCCGAGGCGGACACCGCCATGGGGCTCGCACTCGAACTGCTGGAGCCGGGGGCCCGCCGGATCGAGGGACCGGGCTTCACCGGCTGGCTGCGCGGGCCGGCCGATGCCGTGGCGACCGCGGTCGTGGTTCCCGGGTTGGACTCCGGCAAGGAGGAATTCCACGCGGTGACCGGCGCCTTGCTACGTCGGGGCCTGGCCGTGTTCGCCATGGACGGGCCGGGGCAGGGCGTGCTCGCGGCCAGCAGCACCGTCCGAGCCGACTATCACCACGTGATCGGCCAGGTCGTCGACGCACTCGGCACCAGGAGCGTAGGGCTCGTGGGGCTCAGCCTCGGCGGCTACTACGTCGCGGAAAGCGCCGCCCGTGAAACCCGCGTCGCGGCCGCCGCCACCGTCAGCGGCCCCTTCCATCTGGACTGGAACGCCCTGCCGCCCCCGGTACGGGAGATCATCGTCCGACGCGCCGGCGGCGAAGAAGCGGCCCGCCACTTCGCCCGGCAGGTGGATCTGTCCGTCCTGGCCCCGCAGATCACCTGCCCGCTGCTGGTGGTGGACGGCGGCCAGGACGTCATCCCCGGCGTGACCAACGGCGAGCCGCTGGCCCGCCTGGCGCCACACGGACAGTACCTGCACATCCCTCACGGTGACCACCTGCTCGGCAACGCCCGACCCGACTGGCTGGCCACCCTCGCCGACTGGCTTCACGGAGCACTCACATGACACGCTTCATCGACCAGACCGCCCTGATCACCGGCGGCACGAGCGGCATGGGACTGGGCACCGCACACCGCCTCATCGCCGAAGGCGCCCACGTGATCGTCACCGGCCGCACCCGGCAACGTGTCGACCAGGCCGCCGCCCTGCTCGGCCCGCGCGCCCTCGGCGTGGTCGCGGACACCACCGACCTCGATGCTCTGAACGCCCTGATGGACACGATCAAGGCACGCTACGGCAAGCTGAACGTCGTCTTCGCCAACGCCGGAGTAGGCACTTTCACGCCCTTCGCCGACATCACCGAACCCGACTTCGATCACGCCGTCGACGTGAACTTCAAGGGGGTGTTCTTCACGCTTCAGAAGGCGCTGCCGCTGATCGTTGATGGCGGCTCCATCGTCATCAACGCCTCCTGGACCCTGCATCGCGGCAACGGCATCCTCACGTTGTACTCGGCCACCAAGGCGGCCGCGCACAACCTGGCCCGCACCCTGGCGGCGGAGCTCGCGCCGCGGGGCGTCCGCGTCAACTCCATCAGCCCCGGGTACATCGACACACCGATGTACCCGGTTGCGGCGTTGAGCGAGACGGAGGCCGCCGCCATCACCAGTCGCGTCGTGGCCGATCGGTTCGGCCGGCCGGAGGAGATCGCCGCAGCGGTGGCGTTTCTCGCCTCCGCCGAGGCGTCCTACATCAACGGCCAGGACCTGGTGATCGACGGCGGCCTGGTGAACGCGATCCCTGCCTGACGTGCCCTTCACCCCCACCTCCTCCCCCTCTGACACGAGCCGACCGTCTGGGTACGCGAGCCGACGTCCAAATGCGCTTGTCCACCATTGCGGCACCGCACTACCTTGCCGATGTGGAACTCTTCTCCCGCTCTTGGACGGCGTTGCGTACGGCGGTCGCCGACCTCCCGGACGAGGATTTCGCACAGCCGTCCGGCTGTACCGGCTGGCTCGTGCGGGACCTGGTGTGCCATCTGGTCATCGACGCTCAGGACGTCCTGATCACCCTGGTGACCCCCGCCGAAGCGGAGCCGACCCGCGACGCGGTGACCTACTGGGACGTCGCCGAAAAGCCGCCGACCGGCGACGACCCGCTCGACGCGCTGATCGTCCGGCTGGCCGCCGCGTACGAGGAGCCTTGGCTGCTCAAGTTCCACTTCGACGACGTCGGCTCCGCCGCCGGCCGCGCCGCCGAACTCGCCGACCCGGGCCTCCGGGTCGGCACCCGCGACGTGGTTCTCACCGCGGGCGACTACCTCTCCGCGTACGTCCTGGAGTGGACGCTGCACCACCTCGACCTGGTCGCGCATCTCCCGGACGCGGCGGAACCGCCCGCGGAGGGGCTCGCCCGGTCTCGCGAGATGCTGGAGAAGATCGCCGGGGCCGTGTTCCCCGCGTCGTTCTCCGACAGGGACGCGCTGCTGGTCGGCACCGGACGGCGTGCCCCGACCGACGTGGAGAAGGCCGAACTGGGCGAGCTGGCCGCGAAACTCCCGCTCGTCCTCGGATGATCGTCTGGCCGGACGAGACCTTCGGCGCGGGCAAGACGAGGGCGCGGAAACCGGTCACCCGGCTTCCCGATGCGGGATCTTCGACGCCGAGCACGATGGCGAAGCCGGGGGCCGGGCCGACGTGCTCGGCATGGAAGCAGCGGAAGCGCTGCTGAGCGCCGGCGTGGTCACGGCTCATGACTCCTCCGTGTCCGGCGCCGGTGAGATCGCCGCACCGGCCGACAGCAGTCTCTCCGCCAGCTCGCGGCAGCGCCTCCCGAGCTCCGGAGGGTCGAGTACCTCGAAGTCGTGCCCCAGCAGGAGCACGTGCATGAGCACGAAATCGAGGCTGCCGGCGCCACTGAGCACCTCGCAGAGCTCGCTCCCTCGCCGTCGTACGACGGCCGCCGACGCCGGAATCTGCGCGCGCACCGTGTCGGCCGACGCGTGCACGAGGAAGCGCGCCTGGTGCGGGTAGACCCGGCTCGTCACACCCTCCTGCACGTACGTCGCCGCGTCGGGCGCCGCGCGCGGGCGGAAGCGCCAGGTCCGTGCGGACACATCGGTCATCCGGTCGACGCGGAAGCTGCGCCAGTCGTCGCGATCGAGGTCGTAGGCGAGGAGGTACCAGCGCCGGTCGGAGGCGACCAGGCGATAAGGCTCGGCCCGCCGCCGTCGCACCTCGCTCCCGGACGGGTAGTCGAAGCCGGTCTCGACCTCGTCGCGGCAGGCTCTGGCCAGCGTCATGAGCACCTCGGGGTCGACCGGCGTGCGGCCTCCGCCGAAGGACTCCACCGAGCCGGAGAGCGCGCGCACCTCGTGCCGCAGCCGGGTGGGCAGCACCTGGTCGAGCTTGGTCAGCGCCCGGAGCGCGGCGTCGGCGGCGCCGGCGACCGTGCCACCCGCGCCGGCGAGCAGCGAGGCCACGGTGGCGATCGCCTCCTCGTCGTCGAGAAGCAGCGGCGGCAGGTCCTGCCCCGGGCCGAGCTGGTAGCCGCCGCCGACACCCTGGCTGGCGTGCACCGGATAGCCGAGTGCGCGCAGCCGCTCGACATCACGCCGTACCGTGCGCGGCGTGACCCCGAGCCGGTCGGCGAGCTCGGGGCCGGTCCAGACCTGGCGCTGCTGCAACAGCCCCAGCAGGGTGAGCACCCGCTCCGTCGTACCCCGCTCGTCACCCCGTGCCACGTCCATGTCGTCCACCCTGCCAGAGATAGCGGACCGATCCTGTCCGCCAGAGGTGCCAGGGTGACTCCATGGACGCAGACGAACTCGACTGGAACCGAGCATTGCGCGAGCAGTGGGAGTTCCACTGGAACCATCAGCTCCGAGCCCGGCTCGACGGTCTCACCGACGACGAGTACTTCTGGTCGCCGGTGCCGGACGCCTGGAACGTACGGCCGCGCGGCAGCTCGACGGCGCCCGTGCAGGTCGGTGCCGGGGACTTCACGATGGACTACGCCTTCCCCGAGCCGGTCCCCGCGGCCTTCACCACGATCGCCTGGCGACTCGGTCACGTCGTCGTCGGCGTGCTCGCCACGCGCAACGCGGCGCACTTCGGCGCGTCGGCGGCGTCGTATGAGACCTGGGAGTACGCCGGCAGCGCGGCCACCGCGCTCGACCAGCTCGAGGCCCAGCTCGACGTCTGGCTGGCCGGGGTCTCCGGCCTCGGCGACGCCGGGCTCCGGGTCCCGGTCGGCGCGAAGGAGCCCTTCCCCGAGGCGCCCACGGCCGATCTGGTGCTGCACATCCACCGCGAGCTGATCCACCACCTGTCCGAGGTCTGCCTGCTGCGCGACCTCTACCTGCACATGAAACCCGCTACGAACGGAGCAACCCGATGAGCCGCCACATCCAGGTCACCTTCGATGCCCACGACCCGGGTGCGCTGTCGTCCTTCTGGCGCGACGTACTGGGCTACGTCCACCCCGGCCCGCCCGGAGTCGACCTGCCCGAGGACGCCGACCCGCTGGCCGCGTGGGACGACTTCCTCGCACGGGCCGGCGTACCGGAGAAGCAGCGCAACACGAGATCGGCCATCGAGGATCCGAACGGACACGGCCCACGGCTGTTCTTCCAGCGGGTGCCGGAGGACAAGGCCGCCAAGAACCGTGTCCACCTCGACGTCCGGGCGGCTCCCGGGCTGCGGGGAGGGGAGCGGATGGCGGCGCTGGAGGTCGAGTGCGACCGGCTCGTCGCGCTGGGAGCGACGCGGGTACGTCGCCACGAGCCCGCTCCCCCGATGAGCGCCGGCTTCATCGTGATGACCGACCCCGAGGGCAACGAGTTCTGCCTGGACTGACTGGGCGGCTCGTCGCGTCGCACGCGCACCGCGCCGGGCCAGAGGTGGCCGAAGAAGTGATCGAGCGCGGCGATGTGGGCGTTGGCGGTGTCGGCCGACCGCCTGCGCACGGTATCGAGGTAGGTCCGGTGGTCGCGGACGGCGAAGTCACGATCGCGTGCCGGGTCGGCCGCGAACCACCGGTTTCTGATCTTGCTCAGGAATCGGCCGCTGGATGGACGCCCTGGCGATCATCACCGATCGAGCAGTGCCGCGGCCATCTGCTGGATTGAGCGGGTGAAGCGGCGGGGGTCATCGGCCGATGTCATGTGGCGGACCAGGTCGCCGTCGAAGACAGCGAGCAGGGCGTGGGCCAGGAAGTCGGCGTCGAGATCGGGGCGTCCGTCAGCGAGCAGGGTGCTGAGATGGCGGTGCCAGCACTGGTAGCTGGGGTCGTCGTACTTGTCCTCGGCGCACGCTTGCTCGTGCGCCGACAGCAGGACGGCGTTGCCTTCGGCGATCGCGCCGAGTCCGTCGAGGAAGGCGAGCATCCGGTCCCGGACGGGTGCTCCGGGCCCCAAAGGCGGGGGTCCGTTCTTGACCGCGTCGCGTAGCTCGCGAGACCTTTCCTCCAGCAGCGCCTGCAGCAGTCCGGCGCGGTTGCCGAAGCGACGGAACACGGTGCCCTTCCCGACTCCGGCAAGGGCGGCAACGCGGTCGAGCGACACATGGTCTCCGCCGCCTTCGGCCAGAAGCCGCTCAGTCGCGTGGAGCACCGCACGGCGGTTGCGGGTCGCGTCGGCGCGCTCGGCGCGTTGTTGGGCCATCGGCATCCCTCTCCAAGGCGGACTGTCAGTCCACATATGCTATCGTGCACTAAACGGACTGTTGGTCCGTATAGTGCTGCCTATGAAGGAGTCCCTGATGGACATACGCGCGCTCGTCGTCGATCCCGGCGCCCCGGGATCCCTGCGGCTGGGGATGACCGCAGACCCCCAGCCCGCGCCCAACCAGCTGGTGCTCGATGTCCGGCACATCTCGCTCAACCGCGGCGAGGTGAAGTTCGCCGGCCAGCAGCCGGCCGGAACCGTGCACGGCTACGATGCCGCCGGTGTCGTCGTACGTGCTGCGGCCGACGGCACCGGACCCGCCGTAGGCGCCAGAGTCGCGGCGTTCGGCGCCGGAGCGTGGGCGCAGCGGATGGCCGTGGACACCACCGCGGTGGCCGAAGTCCCCGCCCAGGTCGACCTCGCCGGCGCCGCCGCACTGCCGATGGCCGGTATCACGGCGCTGCGCACGTTGCGTTCCCGTTCCATCCTGGGCCGGCGGGTACTGATCACCGGGGCGGCGGGCGGCGTCGGCCGTTACGCGGTCCAGTTGGCGGCTTTGGGCGGTGCCCATGTCATCGCCTCGGTGGGGTCGGCGGCCCGCGCCGACGGCCTGACCGAACTGGGCGCCCACGAGGTGGTGGTCGGTCTGGAGGGCATCGATCGGCCGGTCGACCTCATCCTCGACAATGTGGGCGGGCCACAGCTGACCGCGGCCTGGGAGCTCCTCGCGCCGGGCGGGGGTGTGCAGAACATCGGCTGGGCGTCGGACGAGCCGGCGGTGTTCGCGCCGTATTCGATGTTCTCCATCGGCCCGTCCAAGACGATGAACACGTTCGGCGACGTCCATGAGGTCGGCCCGGATCTGGCAACCCTGCTGGGGTTCGTGGCGGAGGGGAGGCTTTCCCCCGAGGTCGGCTGGCGCGGTTCCTGGGAACGCGTCGCCGAGGCCGCCCAGGCGCTGCTGGACCGGCGTATCGCGGGCAAGGCGATCCTGGACGTAGCACCGGCGGCCGACTGACCGCAGCCGGGCGGCCCGTCCAAAGGGAACATGCCGTACTCCGGCACCTCCATTGCCGCTGAAACCCCTCGATGACGGGTCTGGATGAGGGGTGCGACGAGGCTACGGATCGGCGGCGGGCAGCGCTGGACGGTCCGCCGGGTAGCGGCTGACGACGAACACGTATGGAGGCGGCCACGATGGCCGAGGTGGTCGTCTTCCATCATGCCCAGGGCCTCACTCCGGGCGTCATCGGCTTCGCCGAGGACCTTCAGGACCGAGGGACGCACCGTGCACACGCCCGATCTGTACGACGGCCGGACCTTCGACACGATGGAGGCCGGCCTGGCGTATTCGGAACAGGCCGGTGTCGAGGAGCTCCTCGACCGCGGCGCGCGCCGTCGCGGACCTGCCGGCCGCCGTCATTTTCCTCGGATTCTCCCTCAGCGTGCTGAACGCGCAGAAACTGGCCCAGACGCGCCCGGGCGCCCGCAGCGCCGTGCTCGTCTCCTCCTGCGTTCCGGCCTCTTACTTCGGACCGTGGCCCACCGAGGTCCCGGTACGGATCCACGCCATGGACAACGACTCTGTATTCCACGCCGAGGCGGCTCACGCGCTCGTCGAGCAGGCTCCTGACGCCGAACTGTGTCTGCATCCCGGCGACCGGCATTATTTCGCCGACAGCTCGTTGCCGTCCTACGACTCCGAAGCCGCCGGGCTGCTGCTGCGTCGCACGGCGAGGTTTCTCCGGGCACGGTGAGAGCACGATGAACGTCATCGTCGAGGGGACCCTGCCGTACTAGGAGACGTGTTCGACGAAGCCGTGGTGGGCCAGCTCACCGTCTTCGATCCGTACCGGCTGCCCCGGAGGCAGCGGAGTGCCGGAAAGGGGCGGGATCTCCACCGCGTCCCAGTCCGTGGCGTACTCCCCCGAGTGGTCGCCCAGGTCGATCCGCTCGGCCGCGACACCCGACCGGTAGACCCTGAGGGTCAGACACCCCTGGTCCCAATACCCTTCCTCATCCGCCGCCCACCGATCGCAGGCCCAGCGCAGTTCGTCGGCGTCCGTCACCACGAGCCGTTGCCGGAACTCGACGGACCCTCCCGCCGTTTCCCGTTCCACCACGTACCAGGAGTGCTCGTACGCTGGCGCGACATGCGGGCGGCCCTCCTCATCCAGCAGCTCCCGCAGTGCCGCCAGGCAGGCCTGGGCGACGCCGTCGGCAGGGTCGCGAAGCCGCAGAGCCTGGCACAACTCCGCGATCTCCTCGCTCACCCGGTCGAGCTCCGGCTGCGGCTGGTTTGGCCGGTAGGAGAAATCCTCCCGAATCGCTACGACGGCACGGAGCAGTTCAGCGATCAGCAAATGCGCCGCCGCGGAGTCATGCGGCAGGCGCTCCACCAGAGCACGGAGGCGCTCCTCGGCGACCTCCTCCTCACGAAGCAGGGCGGCCAGCCGCGCGTGTTCGCGGGCGGCGTCCAGGTCCCCCGCGTCGCCCGCCGCCCGCAAGATCATGAACTGTGTATCGATCACGGTCCCATGATCTCCCACCGAGACCACCAGCCGGTGAGCCGGCAGCAGGCGTTCGCATCACGTTCGGAGACTTGGATGCCCGGGCGGTCGCGCAGGACCATCGCCGACTCTCCGCCGTGGCGGCCTTGCAGCCTCGACTCGATCCACGCGAACATCCATGCCAATACCGTCATCAGGCTGCTGGACGAGCAGCACAGCGTACGACTGCAGGGCGCGCTGGCCCACGAGATCGCCCATCACGCCCTGAGGCACCGTGGCGGAGCGGCTGGAGCGCCAGCGGTTCCTTGTGGCACCAGGTCCCGAGAACCCCTGAGGGCATCCGTGACTGGTCGGGGTGGTTGATGCCCGGCATTCATATTTGACCTTTCGGTCTAGATATAGCTAGGGTTCAGCGCATGGCGAGGACCAAGGAGTTCGATCCGGATGCGGCCCTGCAGAAGGCGCTGGAGTTGTTCTGGGAGCGCGGGTACGAGGCGACGTCCATGGCCGACCTGGTCCGGCATCTGGGGATCGCCCGGGCGAGCATCTATGCGACCTTCGGCGGCAAGCACGACCTCTACCTGAAGGCGTTCGAGAGATACCTGCAGACCCGTGATCCCCATGTCGTCGAGGTGCTCTCCCAGCCGGGGCCGGCGCTTCCGGCCGTACGAGCGCTGGTCGAGACATATGCCGAGGAGTCCTTGCGTGACGAGCACCGGCGCGGCTGCATGGTCGTCAACGCCGCAGTGGAGCTCATGCCGCGCGATCCTCAGATCGCCCGAAAGGTCGAGGCGAGCTGGGACACTTTGGAGACCGCGCTGACCTCGGCGCTGACCCGGGCGCGCGCGCAGGGCGAGATCTCAGACGACAGGGACCCGCACGCCCTGGCCCGTTTCCTGCTCGTCATGATGCAGGGCATGCGCGTGCTCGGCCGTGCGCATCCCGAGCCCGGCAGGCTTCGCGACGCCACCGCGCAGGCGCTGGCCGTACTGGACTGAGGAGGTGTTCGTTGTGACGAGAAGTGCTGTTACGCGCCCAAATAACAGAACGATCGATCCATATAGGCGTGACGCCTTGATGGCGTTCGTGCTGATTGGGGCCGTACAGATCGCCGCCGCCCTTCTCATCACCGCCCGGTTCTCGGCGCACACGCGCCGCCGCAAGAAAACAAAGGAGAATACGGAATGACCGCACGTTTCACCGGCAAGGTAGCCCTCATCACCGGCGGAGGTTCCGGCATCGGCCGGGCCACCGCGCTCGCCTTCGCCCGAGAAGGCGCGACCGTGGTGGTTGCCGGGCGCAGCGTCGGCCTCCTCGAGCAGACCGTGAAACTGATCGAGGACGAAGGGGGCCAGGCCGACGCCGTGGCCGCTGACGTCTCCTCCTCCGAGGACGTCGCCCGGCTCGTCACGACCACGGTGGAGCGCCACGGCGGCCTGCACATCGCGTTCAACAACGCGGGAACGCTCGAGGCCGGACCGCTCGCGGACATGGACGAGGCCGCCTGGGACCGCCAGCTGGCCGTGAACGTGACCGGTGTCTTCCTGTCCATGAAGCACGAGATCACCCACATGCGCGGCAACGGCGGCGGTGTGATCGTCAACACCGCCTCCAACCTGGGCGCTCACATGCGGCTGCCGTTCCTCGGCGCCTACGCGGCATCCAAGGCGGCCGTGAGCGCGCTGAGCCGGGCGGCTGCGAGGGAGTACATCGGGGAGGGTGTCCGCATCAACGCGATCAGCCCGGGCCCCGTCGACACGTCCATGTCCCTGCGCCCCGGTGAGACCGAGGCGGAGCGCGCCGAACGGGTGAAGGGCTCACTGCCGATCGGCAGAGTCGGGACCCTCGACGAAGCGGCCTCCGCCGTGCTGTGGCTCGCATCACCCGAAGCAGCATTCACGGTCGGTCATGACCTGGTCATCGACGGAGGCGCCACCGCCTGACCCAGGACGGCCGGGTGGGTGAAAGCGACCCGAGGCCCGTTTCTGCTGTATGCCGGTGGCACCCCTGTCAACCCCGTACCGGCCCTAGTTGTGCTGGTTGAGCGGCTCGGCCGCCGCGCGGGCGAGCTCGGTGCGGTTGGCGACCCGAAGTTTGACGTAGATGTGTGCCAGGTGGGTCTTGACCGTGCCACGGCCGACGAACAGGCGGGTGGCGATCTCGGGGTTGGACAGCCCCTGGGCGGCGAGCTCCGCCACGGACCGCTCGGCCGGGGTGAGGCTCTCCCATCCGGACTCCGGCCGACGGCGCGGCCCGCGCGCGCGGGTGGCGTAGCCGATCGCTGCGGGCAGGTCCATCGCGCGACCGTGCTCCACGGCTTCGTGCAGGGCCGGCTCCTGCAGCCGCGCCCGTAACTCCTCACTGGTATCGGCGACACGCAGGAACGGCCGGGGCGCGGCTCCGAGGTCGGAGCGGGCGCGCTCCGCCGCGCCCGCGAGTACCCCGGCCGTCTCGGCCGCGCCGCGCCGCAGGTTGAGCAACGCCAGAGATTCCAAGCTGGCGACGCGGCCGAGGACGAGATCATGGTCGAGCCGGATCCGCAGGGCCTCATGGTGCAGGTGCAGCGCCCGCTCGGTGTCGGTTGCGTGGCTCAGCAGCGCCAGCTCATCCAGCGCGCCCGCGCGGATGCGCGGCATCTGCTTGGTCACCGGGGCATCGGACAGGGCGTGAAGCACCCGCGCCGCGGCCGAGTGGTCGCCTGACTGCCGCAGGGCGGCCGCCAGCACCAGCTGGGTCTCGGGGGCGAGCCATTCCGCGCTCGGTTCCTCCTGCCACCGGCCTTCACGCCAGCACCACTCCACCGCTTCTCGCGGGCGGCCGTGTTCGAGCGCGAGCATCGCCTTGCAGCGCTCCCAGCCGGTGATGAACGGCAGCTGCCCCGCTCCGGCGACCAGGCGATCAATGGGCGCCAGCGCGGCAGTGGCCTCGTCCAGGTGGCCCTGGAGAATGCGGATCTCGGCCAGGATGGCCCGGGCCGAGCCGGTCCAGTGCAGGTCACGCAAGGGCTCCGCCGTGGTCACGGCACGCTGGGCCAGCTCGCCGGCCCGCTGAAGCGCACCTGACCGGGCGGCCGCCAGCGCCAACCAGCCCAGGGCGAAGGACCCCATACCCCGGTCGCCGCGCCCGAGATGCCCTTCCACGGCACGTTCGAGGTGCTCGATCGCCTCGCGATAGTCGTCGGCGAGTACGTGCACCAGGCCGATGAACACCTCGGTGGAGTCCACGACGAATCCGTCCCCGGCCCGAACGGCCTCGTCCCTGACCGCCCGAGCCTCCTCCAGCGCCTCTGTGAGGCCCACGGCGAGCCGCCCGAGGGCGGCCAGCGATCGTGCCAGCCGTCCTGCCGCGGGCGCGTTGGTCTCGGCGGCCAGCTGCTGCGCCGCCCGCGCCACCTCGAACGCTTCGATGCCCGGCTCGGCGGTGTTGGCCACCAGCGCCAGCGCCGCCAGAACCTCCGCCTGCAGCGGGCTCCGCTCATCCGCGCCGCGTGCCGCTGCCCGCCGCAGCAGCCGTACCCCTTCGGTGCCTCGTCCCTCCAGGTGCCACAGCCACACGCAGGCCGCGGCCAGGCGCCGCCCCTGGGTCGGGTCGGCGCGCGACAGCCCCCACTCGACAGCTGCGTGGACGTTGGGGTAGGCGGCGCCCAGTTGCATCCGCCAGGCGTCCTTGTCGGTGTCCAGCAGCGGCGCCACCTGCTCCAGCAGGGAGGAGTAGATGTCGAGGTGCAGGTCCCGGGCGGCCGCGGCCTCCTGTGCCTCCTGCAGGCGGGCGAGCGCGTACGCCCGGACGACCCCGAGCATCCGGTATCTGGCCACCGGGCCCGTCGTGTCCGCCACGACCAGCGATTTGTCGATCAGCCCCCGCAACGCCTTGAGCAGGCGTTCGCGGCCGGGTCCGCCGAGTGCGGCCAGGCGGGTCACGGCGTCCGCGGTGAAGCCGGGCTCGAAAACCCCGACGCGCCGGAACAGCACCTGCTCGTCGTCGTCCAGCAGGTCGTGGCTCCAGCTCATCGACCCCTGCAGTGTCCGCTGCCGGAACGGCGCGGTCCGCACGCCGCCGTCCAGGAGGGCGAACGGCGCGCTCAGGGAGTCCGCGATCTGCGCCAGCGACAGCGCGCCCGCCCAGCCGGCGGCCAACTCCAACGCGAGCGGCAGCCGGTCGAGCCGGTCACAGATCCGCCTCGCCCCGGAGCGGGCCTCCGCCCCGCCCGCCGCGTCCGGGGCGCCGGCGCGGACGCGTTCGAGGAACAGTTCCAGCGCATCGGCCAGGCCCATCGGCGGCACCCGCCACACTCGCTCGCCGACGACGCCGAGCGTGGAACGGCTGGTGGCAAGCACCGCCACGCGTGGGCATTTCGACAGCACCGCCGCGATGACCCTGGCCGCGTCGTCCAGCACGTGCTCGCAGTTGTCGACCACCACGAGCAGCTCGCGGTCTCGCAGCGCGCTGATCAGCGCCGGCACCGGATCCGGCCCGGCGGGCAGAAGGACGTCCAGCGCCGCCGCCATCCGGCGGGCGATGTGACTCCCGTCCGCCTCCTCCTCCAGGCCGACCCAGAACACCCCGTCCCGCCACGCCTCGGCCGCCATCCGGCAGACGCGGATCGCCAGCCGGGTCTTGCCGCACCCGCCCGGGCCGACCAGGGTCAGAACCTGCCCGGCCGTGACCGCATCGCCGATCGCCGCAAGCTCCGCGACCCGACCCACGAACGATGACAGCTCAGGCGGAACGTGCGGGGCAGCAGACATCCCGGAAGTATGCCAGCAGATCAGCCACCGGTTCACCGGCATCTCTGCCAGGTGGCAGATGTTCTCTGTCCGCCGAGACGACAGGATCGCTGCAGATGGCACCAACGGGTTGCCACGAGCGCTGGAAAGAGAAGCAGTCATGACGCAGCACACCAACGTCCAGGGCCGCAGGGTGGTCGCCAACATCTCGCTCTCGCTCGACGGCCGGGTCAAAGGTCAGGGCGGCGAGGAGGACATGAGCTGGATCGTCCCCCACGCCCTCACCGACGGCGCCCGCGACCACATGGTGCGGGTGACGGGCGCCGCCACCACCGCCCTGCTCGGCCGCAAGAACTATGAGGGCTTCGGCTCCTTCTGGCCGGCGGTCGCCAAGGACGACAACGCCGATTCCCGGGATCGGGCCTTCGCCCAGTGGCTCGACGAGACTGAGAAGATCGTCTTCTCCTCGACCCTGACGGAGGCGCCGTGGCAGAACTCCCGGCTCACCGACGCCGATCCTGCCGAGGAGGTCAAGCGGCTCCGCCGGCAGCCCGGCGGCGACATCATCGTGCTGGCCAGCAGCAGCGTCATCAAGGCCCTGCTGACCGCGGACGAATTGGACCGGCTCAGCATCACGCTCTGCCCGGAGCTGGCCGGCGGCGGCGCCCGGCTCTTCCACGACGGCCTGCCCACCACGTCCTGGTCGCTCACCGACCTGTCGACCACCGAGTCCGGCGCGATCTGCCTGATCTACGACCGGATCGGCAACGCAGGCTGACCCCCTTCACGACATCGGCCGATATGCCGGAGAACAGGTGACCTCCGGCGATCGGCTGATCGGGGATCCGGTCTGACGGGTTGCCGGATTTCAGAGCACGTGGCGGACGCCGGGGAGCCGGCGGATCGGACCGGCGAGCGTGAAACAGACCGGGAGCACTATGACAGCCGCGATCGCGAACTTCACCAGCGTCGGCAGGTCCAGCACGCTGAGGGCGTAACCTGCCGCCGTCACCACGAACGCGTGGATCACGTACACGGTGAACACATGAGCGGACAGGTACCGGCGCAGCGGCCCCTGGGTGTCCAGCCTGCGGCGGAAGCAGGTGAGCAGCGCGAGAACGATGCCGACCGCGAAAGTGGAGTCCCACAGCGCGTAGCACAGCGAGCTCAGGGTGCCGTGCCCCTCCCACCTGCCGGCCAACGCGAGCGGGAGGAACACCAGGGTGGCGCCGATGGCCATGCCGAGCCCGACCCTGCCCATCCGGGCGGTGATGGCGTGGAACCAACCGCGCCGGTACGCCACGGTCCCCAGGACGAAGAAGCTGACGTACTGCGGAAGGTAGGCGCTGCTCGGGAAGCCGATGACCGGCACCGTGAAGCCCACCGGAATCGCGATCCGCAGCACGTATGTCGTCAGGGCCAGCACCAGCACGAACCCGATCACCACCGGGTAGGTGGGCGGCTGGGGGGTTCTGCTGCGAGCCGGGCGTTTCCTGGTCGCGAGGCGCAAGGCGGCGTAGGACCCGTCGAGGACGAGGAGCGCAAGCACGAACCACAACGGCCCGCTTCCGATGGTGTGCAGGTAGAAGTCGAGCGGCGAGCCGCTACCGTAGAAGCCGGCGTACAGGATCGGGTTGAGCACGAAGTAGAACACCACCAGCGGGACCCCCAGCCGGATCAGCCGGTCGCGGAGGAAGGCACGCGGGCCCTTGCGGTCGTACGCCCCGGGCGTGAAGTAGCCGGAAAGCAGGAAGAACGCGCCCATGAACCATGCCTGGTTGACCAGCAGGAAGACCGTCAGGCCGAGCGCGACGACTCCGCTGGTCGGCTTCTCGGTGTAGTACCAGGCCGGGATCCCGCTGTACGTGGCCGCGGTGTGGTGCAGGACCACCAGCGAGATCAGCAGGATCCGCAGATTGTCGACGAACCACAGCCTCGGCCGGGACGCGGTGCTCTGGCTGGGCGACGTGCCAGGAAGCACGGCCGAGGTCGTGTCGGCCCTCTGGAGTCCTTCCCGGTCGTTGTGGTGTGGTGCGTTCTCCATGTCTCCTGCTTCCTTCGTTTCGTCCGGTATGGACTCGAAGTTAGGGAGCGCACGGGTGGCGCGGTATGGACCTAGACGTACGGGTGGGTGGGCTTAGACCTACTTCCGAGCGGATCTGGCGGGGCCGGGCCGGTGACGCGGATGTCCACCGGGTAGTGGTGGAACGGCTTCAGCTACGAGCGCACCGGCCGCGACGTCCTCATGGATCAGAAGTGGCGGGTCCGGTGGAGCGATCCCGCCATGTGGCGGGATCTGCGGTTCACGGGGATCGCGCCGCTCGCTGCGGGCCTGATCGCGGCCATCCCGCCGGCCGGAGTCGCGGCGGCGGTCCTCGCATTCAGCCGATCGCTTCCCTTCATCGGGATACTCGGCCTGGTCGTGACCGTCGCCGGCGCCCCGTATGCGTGGCGGTCCGTCGAGCCGGTAGCCGTCCGCTTCCTGCGCGTGTCGCCCGTGATGATGCTGGCGGACCGGGTCGATGAGCTGACGGCCCAGCACGCGGGTACCACGGTCGCGCAGGCCGCCGAGATCCGCCGGATCGAGCGGGACCTGCACGACGGAGCGCAGACCCGCCTGGTCACGCTCGGGCTGTCGTTGGCGACTGCGGAGAAGCTGATGGAAACCAAGCCTGACCAGGCCAAAGCTCGGCGCCCTCTTTCCTACCTGCGAAAACGTTACAGATAGCGGCAGTGAGGCCAACCTTGCCGACCGGCCGCAACACGCCGAGAAACCTTTCACGGCCAAGAGCGGACCCCGCACGCTGCGACAAAGATCATTTTCAGCGCAACGGTCGTCCGGCAGTATCAACCACAGGACCCGGACTCAGCGGCGCAAGGCGGTCTCCCGCTCCATATACGACAACTTCTCGGGATTGCGCACGGCGTAGAGTCCGGTGATGAGGCCGTCGTCGATGCGCACCGCCACGACGGTGTCGACCTCACCGTTGATCTGGACGATCAGAGCCGGATGGCCATTGACCTGTGCCGGCCGCAGCGACGCCACGGCGGCGATCCTGCCCAGCACCTGGATCACCCCGCCGGCCCCCACGACCGGCTCCAGCGCGGCTTGCACGACTCCGCCACCGTCGGCCAGGGCGACGACGTCTGGCGCGAGCATGTCGAGGAGAGTCTGCAGATCGCCCGTTTCGATCGCCCGTTGGAAGGCCTCGAGCACGCCTCGGGTCTCGGCCGGGGAAACGACGTCGCGCGGTCGTCGCGCGGCGACGTGGGCCCGTGCCCGGTGGGCGATCTGGCGGACCGCGGCCGGGCTCTTGTCGACGGCTTCCGCGATCTCGTCGTAGGCCAGATCGAACACCTCGCGCAGCACGAACACCGCCCGCTCGGTCGGCGTGAGCGTCTCCAGCACCAGCAGCATCGCCATCGAGACGCTGTCGGCCAGCTCGATGTCCTCGGCCACGTCGGGCGCGGTCAACAGCGGCTCGGGAAGCCAGGGCCCGACGTAGGACTCCTTGCGCCGGCCGAGCGTGCGCAGCCGGGTGAGCGCCTGCCGGGTGGTGATCTTGACCAGGTACGCGCGCTGGTCCCGCACTGTGTCGAGATCGACGCCCGCCCACCGCAGCCAGGTCTCCTGCAAGACGTCCTCGGCGTCGGCGGCCGAGCCGAGCATCTCGTAGGCGACGGTGAACAGCAGGTTGCGGTGGGCGACGAACGCCTCAGTGGCGGGGTCCGGGCGGTCGTCCCGGCTCATGTCTCCGCCGCGATCTTCGGGCGCGGTCTGCGACGTGCCGGCCATGGGTGGCTCCTGTTCGCTCTCGACTGTGTCACACCCACCAGACGCCGGGCCCCGCCGTTCTGTGACATCGAGACGGTAGCCGATCCTTGCTGCCCGCTGCCGAACGACGTGACCCCAGGGCGGCGTCGGGAGCAGCGGCATGTCGGATACCACCGATGGAGCCACCGGTCTATGGCACACGTCACATAACCGCGCTGTCACAAGGATCGGCTCGTCGGCATCTTGTGTTCGTTCAGCGCAACACGCGGCAACACAAGGGAAGGCGTCATGGAACCCCGCTTGAACCTCTTCGGCAGCCCGCTCGCAGCCAAGTCCATGAAGTACTTCGCCTCGGCGAGCAAAGTGATCATCGATGGCTCGATGCTGCCGACCGCGACCCAGGACCTGGTGATGCTCCGCGCCAGTCAGATCAACGGCTGCGGCACTACCAGCCCGGCCAGTTCGGATAACGAGGATTCTCCCGTGTGGAAGGAATGTCATGAGCTCAGCGCTTGAAATCCTTCGCCGTGACTTCGGCGGCGACATCATCGAACCGGGCGGAGCGGATTACGAATCGGCCAGTCGCTCGGTGTTGGTTTCGGGTAGTCCGGCCTATGTTCTGCGGCCCAAGAGCGTCGGGGACGTGCAGGCGGGTGTCGGATTCGCTGCCGACGCAGGGCTTTCGCTGTCCGTACGAGGCGGCGGCCATGGCTTTGCGGGCTTCGGCACCAACGACGACGGCGTCGTGATCGACCTCAGCAACCTCGCGAACGTGGAGGTCATCGACGACGAACGTCACCTCGTGCGGATCGGCGGCGGCGCCACCTGGGGTCAGGTCGCGGACGCCCTGGCCCCGTATGGTCTGGCGATCTCCTCGGGTGACACCAAGAGCGTCGGTGTCGGTGGGCTGACATTGACCGGCGGCATCGGCTGGAAGGTCCGAAAATACGGCCTGGCCCTGGACAACGTGGCCGCCGCAGAGGTGGTCACCGCCAACGGAGAGCTCGTGCATGCAAGCGTGGAGGAGAACCCGGAGCTGTTCTGGGCGATTCGCGGTGGCGGCGGCAATTCCGGGATCGTGACCGCCTTCGAGTTCACGGCGCACCCGACGACAGACGTCTTCTACGGCAAGATCGCCTTCCCGGCATCGGAGGCGGCCGTGTCGGGAGACAGTTCGCCGCGTTCGACGGCGCGGTGAAGGATCGCCGCGACCTTGTTTCGACGCGCACCGCCCACCTGTTCCTTCAGGACGGCGGCGCCGACCTGGACGAGGTCCTGGTGACCGCACGGGCCATCAGCGACGGGGATGAGGCCGCCTGGCATCGGGAGTGGAAGGCCACCGCGGCCCGCGTGCACGAGCTCGGCAGCAGCTCACTCACCGCAGGGCACCGGCTCAGCGCCCGGGAAGCACTGCTTCGGGCGTCCAACTACTATCGCACCGCCGAGTTCTATCTGCGCGACAACCCGTTCGACGACCCCGATGCCAAGGAGCTCTCAGCGCTCGCCCGCGACACCTTCGCCACGGCGGCCGACCTGATGGACACCCCGGTCGAGGCGGTGGCGATCCCCTACGAGAACACGACCCTGCCGGGATACCTGTGGGCGCGGAACCGCGCGACCGGCCGGCCGACACTCCCGCACCAGGCCACACGCCGTACCTCCTCACCTGCCTGGGCGCCGTCGGCGAATAAGTCGACCGGACGGCCCGTAGCGCCGGCACGATGGGAAAGACGGCTAGCCATCGTTGGCGATGTCGCTGATGATCTGGTTGAGCAGCCCGATCGTGCCCGCTGTCGCGGCGCCGGCGCCCAGGATCGCTCCGGCGACCGAACCGGTGACCGAGTAGGTGAGAACTCCGGCTGCCGTACCGAAGATCAGGGATAGACCAAGGACCAGGGCGGATCGAATGGTCAGGAGTGTGGGTGTTGACTGAACCGGGCGACGCACGAGGATCCCTCTCTGTTCATATCGCCGCACAGCGGCGAGGCGGGTGCAAAATGCTCGGTTCCAGAAAGCCAGACGCCAAGGGGGTTGCGCCGCGCTGCAACGACCGTGTGCGGGGGTTGCAGACATGTGGCAACGCTGGCGATGGCTGCGGTTCGTCACGAAAAAGGTCTGGGACGGCGATGATGTGCGGGTGAGCGAGATCGCCCGCCGTCCAGTCGAGTTAGCGCCGTTGAGCCCGGAGCTCAGTCCTCAGGTAGGGGCCTGGGCAGGAGAGCTGCGAGCTCAGTTCACCGCCCTGAACATGTCGATCAGCCTGTTCTGCCGGCTTCACCCGATCGACAAGGGCACCGTATCCCGGTACTTGAACGGCAAGCGCGTGCCCGCCGACCGCTGGTTCCTCGACAGGATTCTGACCATGCGCGCGAGTGCGGGTGCCTCGGTGACCGATGAAGTGCGCGCGTACCTGGTCGATCTTCAGATGGCCGCCCTCCAGGCTGCCCACCCTCACGAGTATCGGGTCCGGAAGGTCAGCGACGCGCTGGAGATCGCGGTCACGAGCTGGAAGGAGGCTGAACGCTACGCCCAGACCCTGGAGCATCAGCTCACAGAACGCACCCGGACTCTTCAGGACCTACGCATCGAGGCCGAGGGTCTCCGTGCTGCGTGGGATCACGACCGCACTCGATACCACGAGGAGATCGCCTCCCTGGCCCGGGAACTGGACCTGGGTCGCGACCGAGTCCGCCAAGCAGAACACCGCGTCCAGGACCTCGCAGACCTTCTCGACCGGTTGGAGACCCAGCAGAGAGCCCGGGGTGAGTTTCCCGTCGACACCGATGTCGCCTCGCAGCGCGAGGCCGAGGGGATGCGCGGCCGGCTGACCGACCAGCTCGGCGCCGCCATGCTGCGGACGGCGCGGCTCCAGGGCGCTACGGCGATGCTCGCTGAGGCGCTCACTGTCGAGCAGGTGGTTCAGGTCATCATCGATGTAGGCCGTATAGCCCTGGCTGCGGACCGTTCGGCGGTGGCGCTGTTCGACGTCGACCGGGCCGTGCTGAAGCTGGTCAGCAGCGGTGGCATCCCGGATGTTCCCGGCGCGCCGGGCGAGGAGATCCCGCTGTCGCACTCCAACGTGATGACCATGGCGGTGAACAGCCGCCGTCCGTTCTTCGCCGAGTCGCCGGAGAGCCTGAAGGCTCAGCTCGTGGACGCCGGAGGCGACGAGGCGGCGATCGACGACTTCGTCGCCCTCAGCGATGAGCGGGCCTGGGTCGGCCTGCCGCTGCTGGCCGCGGGGCGCGCGCTCGGCGCGCTGCGGTTCTCCTTCACCCGCTCGCAGAAGATCTCCCAGGAAGACGGCGTGTTCCTGGAGGCGCTCGCCGGCCAGTGCGCGCTGGCCGTCGAACGGGCCACCTTGTTCGAGCGTGAGCACCGCACCGCCGAGACGCTCCAGCGCAGCCTGCTGCCCGACCGCCTGCCGGTGGTGCGCGGCCTCGTGCTGGCTCAGCGCTTCCGCTCGGGAAGCCGCCACGTGCAGGTCGGCGGTGACTGGTACGACGCGTTCGTGCTGCAGGACGGCCGGGTCGCGGCGGTCGTCGGCGACGTCATGGGCAAGGGCGTCAAGGCCGCAGCCGGAATGGGCCGTATCCGCAACGCCATACGGGCCCTGGCGCTGACCGACCCGCCGCCCGCCGCGGTCCTCGCCGGCCTGGACCGCGTGTTCGAGAACATCGAGGGGGAAGAGCAGATCACCACCCTCGCCTACCTGGTCGTCGAACCCGGAACGGGAGAGGGCACGCTGGCACTGGCCGGCCACCCGCCGCCGCTGCTGGTCTCGCCGCAGGGGGTGCCGCTGCTGTGCGAGGAGGAACCGAGCACCCCGCTCGGCTGGCCGGTGAGCCGTCGGCAGTTCCGGTTCTCCATCCCGCCCGGCCACACCGCCGTCCTGTACTCGGATGGCCTCGTCGAAAACCGCAAACGTGGACTGGATGCCGGACTCGCGGAGCTTTGCTCTGTTGTAGCTGAGGCCCCATTAGAAGTTATCGGAAGCCCGCATATGCTCCTTGATTTCCTGACAGATCGGATTCTGGCCGGTTATGAGCAAGATGATGATATTACGTTGCTCGCGATTCGCGTTCCTTCTTGAACCCGCGGCGGAGCGGGAAAATCAGGAGGTGCTGAGAGTCAAACGCCACCCATGCGGCGTTGGCGGCGGTCATCGGGCCTTAGCGACAATGGAACGGCCAGGGCGTTAGCGAGCCGACCCGGGCGGAGCTGACGCGCCATGACCGAATTCAACGCCCACGTCCACACCCAACTCGTCGTCATCGCCTACCAGAGCGGCTCGGCGCCGGATGCCCGTACCCGCTCGAAGGTTGCGTCGAGATCATCGGGTCTCAGTGCTCGTCGACGACCTGACCGTCCAGGGCGGTGGCGTCCTTGATGAGAGCCATGGTCAACGGCGCCTCCGGGAAGGTGGGGAGGGCGGCGAGCGCGGCGCCCATCTGCTCGGCGCTCTCCCAGTGCCAGGTGTCGGTGTAGGTGCCGTCCTCGAGCTGGATCAGCACGGCGTGGGTGAGCCCGGGATGCCCCTCCCGGACGGTCGCGATCAGCGAGCTCCGGCGGGCCAGGAACTCCTCCAGGTCGGCGTCGGCGACGGAGTAGCGGTGCGAGCGGACGACGGACATGTCGGTGTCTCCTTCCGTGTGTGGGGGTCGGGGCCTACCAGCTGCCGGCGACCTGCCGGATCGGGGCGTTCAGCCGGTTGAAGAGGTTGGTGACGGCGGTCATCAGCAGGATCGAGGCCAGCTGCTGCTCGTCGAAGTGGTCGGCGGCGTTGTTCCAGACCTCGTCGGAGACGGCGTCGGTGTGGTCGGCCAGCCGGGTGGCGGCCTCGGCCAGCTCCAGCGCGGCCCGCTCGGCGTCGGTGTAGTACGGAGCCTCGCGCCAGGCGACCACCAGGCCGATACGCTCGTCGCTCTCGCCGATCTTGCGCAGGTTCTTGTAGCCGGTGTCGACGCAGAAGCTGCAGCCGTTGATCTGGCTGACCCGCAGGTGGATCATCTCCATCAGCTCCTGGGGCAGTCCCTGCGACTGAGCGGCCTGCATCAGCTCGAAGATCGGCTTCTGCGCGGCGGGGATGATCGTGGCGGGGTTCTTCATCCGGGCTTCCATCGTGCTTCTCCTCCGGTTGCGGTTCGTGTGAAATCAGATTGACTGCCCTGCTTGATACATTCGCTATGCGCCCACGATGCGATGTGACAGAGGAACGATGCTGCGCTTCACCCTGCTCGGCCCCGTCCAGCTGATCGTCGACGACGAGCCGCTGACGGGCATCGCCCCACGTCACCGGGCTGTGCTGGCCTACCTCCTGCTCAATGCCGGCCGGGTGATCAGCATCGAGCGGCTGATCGACGCGATGTGGGGCTACGACCGGCCCGACACCGCCCGCTCACAGATCCATGCCTCGATCACCGCGATCCGCAAGGTACTGCGTAGCGCGGGAGCCGTACGGCTCCTCGAGACGCGGGCCGGCGGCTACGTCGCACAGCCGGAGCCCGGTCAGGTAGACGCGCAGGAGTTCACCGAGCTGGTAGCCACCAATGAGCTGCGAAAAGCCCTGGACCTGTGGAGCGGCGAGGCACTGGAGGACGTGCACGCGCAGTACGTCACCGGCGTCCGGGAGCTCTGGAACGACCGGCGGCTGTCGGCCTACGAGCGCCTGGTGGAGGGCGAGCTCGCCGCCGGGCGGCACAGCGATCTGCTCGACGAGCTCGCCGCCCAGGTGACCGCCGACCCGCTCCGCGAGAAGCTCAACGGCCACCTCGTCCTGGCTCTGCACCGGGCGGGGCGGCAAGCCGACGCCCTGGCCGCGGCGCGTTCTTACCGTACGGCTCTCGCGGACGAGCAGGGCCTTGACCCCGGGCACGCCTTCACCGAGCTGGAGCGGGCGGTCCTGGCCGACGATCCGGCGCTACGCCTGGCCGACGCCGCACAGCAGGCTGAGCCTCCGCGGCCCGCGGCGACACGGCGCTCCTTCCTGCCCTACGACATTCCCGATTTCTCCGGACGGACCGCTGAGCTGGAGCGGCTCGCGGGCGGGCACCACGAGTCGGCGGTCGTCACGATCGACGGCATGCCCGGGATCGGCAAGACCACACTCGCCGTCCATGTGGCCCACCGGCTGGCTGCCCGCTATCCGGACGGCCGGCTCTTCCTCGACCTGCAGGCCCACACCGCAGGCCGGGAGCCGGTCGACACCGCAGCCGCGCTGGAGGCCCTGCTGCGCCAGCTCGGGGTGCCCGCCGACCGCATCCCGGTCACACCGGGCGAGCGAAGCGCCCTGTGGCGCGCCGAACTGGCCGATCGCCGCGTGCTCGCCGTACTGGACAACGCCTTCGACGCCGACCACGTGCGCCCCCTGCTGCCGGGGCACTCCGAGACCCTCGTCCTGATCACCAGCAGGCGGCGGCTCGTCGACCTGGACGGCGCCCACGCGCTGTCGGTCGACGTGCTGGGCGAACAGGACGCCGCCGGGCTGTTCGCCCGGATCGTGGGCGAACGCGCTCGTCACGAGCCGGACGCCGTACGCGAGGTGCTGCAGCTGTGCGGGCACCTCCCCCTCGCCATCCGGATCTCAGCTGCCCGCCTCCAGCACCGCCCGCGCTGGACCGTGTCCTACCTGGCGGGCCGGCTGCGGGACCATCGCCGGCTCCTGGACGGGGTATCGGCGGCCTTCGCCCTCTCCTACGAGCACCTCCATGAAACCGAGCAGCGCATGTTCCGCCTGCTCGGGCTGGTGCCCGGCCGCGACATCGACCCCTACGGCGCGGCCGCGCTGGCGGGGATCTCGGAGGAGGAGGCCGAAGAGATCCTCGAAGGCCTCCTCGACGCCCACATGCTCCTGCAGCTCGAACCGGGCCGATACACCTTCCACGACCTGCTCCGCGAGCACGCCCGCTCGATCGCCGAGGACGACGGCACCGTCCCGGTCCTGCAACTGCTCACCTACTACCTGCACCGCTCCCGCGCCGCCGTGGATCGGCTCTTCCCCGACAGCCTCAGCCACCGCGAAGGCATCCCGCAGCCGACCACCCCGATCCCGCCGATCCGTAACGCCGAACAGGCGATCACCTGGCTGGACGCCGAACGCTCCAACATCATCGCGACCGCCGTCCACGGACCCGAGATCTGCGTGGGCATGCTTGCCCTGGCGATGCGCCCCTACCTCGACCGGCAGGCACACCACGACGACGCGCTCACGCTGCAGACCCTGGCGCTCCAGCGCGCACGCAAGCTCGGCCACGCCCGCCGCGACTTCGAGGTACAGGCGCTCAGCGACCTGGCGTGGACCTACTGGCGACTCGGCGAGTACGAGCGCGCGGAGGAGCACGCCGGCCAGGCTCTGGAGGTGTGCAAGGAGCCGTATGAACGGGCCAGGGCACTGCTCACGCTGGGGAACGTGGCCCTGCGCCGGCGGCAGGACACGCAGGCGGAGCAGTACCTCAAGCAGGCACTCGACCTCACCCGGATCGGCGCCGACACCTGGGGCGAGGCCCACGTGCTCGGCATCCTCGCCCTCGTCCTCGACCGGGCCGACCGTCCGAAGGAGGCCCGGCGCCATCTCGACCTGGCACTGGCGCTGCACCGCAAGGTCGGCAACCCGGCCGGGGAGGCGGTGATCCTCGACCACCTCGGCGTCGTCCTCCGGCACCAGGGCGAGCTCGCTCAGGCACGCACCCGCCACGAACAGGCCGCGGCTCTCTACCGCAAGCTCGGCAACACCGCCGACGAGGCGGCCGCGCTCAACGGGCTGGCCGAGGCGGCGGGCGACCCGGCGCGGTCGGTCGAGGAGCACACGGCCGCGCTCGCGCTCGCCGACCTGGCCCGCAACCGGCCGGAGCAGGCGCGTGCTCACGATGGACTGGCGCGTGCCCACCTGGCACTCGGGCACTCGGAGCAGGCTTGCGAGCATGGGCGACTGGCTCTCGCCCTCTACGGGGAGCTCGGTGTTCCGGAGGCCGCGGAGGTCCGCACCTTCCTGGAGCACGCCGAAGAATCCGCAGAGCAGGACCGTCCCCCGGGCGAGGAGCTGCTGGAGGCCGGCTCTTGACCGGGCGCGGCCGTCAGAGCCGCACCGGGCGCCAGGGCGACGAAGTGGCCGGTAAAGGACAGCCACCGGGTGCGCAGCGTGGGCCAGGCGATTCTCATCATGATGCCTCCAGCTGTCGCACCGCCGCTTCGCGCCCGACGACGTCATGACGACGTTGGACAGACGGTTCAGAGCCAGATGGTGCCGAGCCAGGCAGTTGCTGCGGCGGCGGCCAGGAGGGCGATGTTGAGTCCGATCTGCCGGACCTCGCCGCGGCTCAGGTGGACCGCGATGCCGCCGATCTGGATCAGGACGAGACCGATCGCCGCGGCGATGGCGAGCCAGGACGCGATCCCGGTCAGCGGCGGCAGGATCAGACCGGCCGCGCCGAGGACTTCCAAGACTCCGATCAAGCGGACGAGCGGCATGGGAACGGTGTCGACCCAGCCCATCATCGGCTGGAGCTGCTCCTGACTCTGGGTGATCTTCTTGCCTCCGGCATAAAGGTAGAAAGCGGCCAGGAGCGCCGCGACGATCCAGTAGGAAATCTCCACGAAGGACACCTCGGAAGCTAGTGACGTGGCGCCGGCCACGATGGTTACCAGTCGTAAGCAGCCTCATGATGCGTCACTATTGAAGGCCTTACAAAAGGCACATGCATGTGCCTTATAGGCAGGAGGCTGCCATGTCGGAGTACGAGCACACCTGCATGATCCGAGGGGATGGCGGACGGACGATCCGCGCCATCCTCGACCACATCTGCAACAAGTGGACGTTGCTGATCGTGGCGACCCTCGATCAGGGAAGCCTGCGCTTCACCGACCTGCACCAGCAGATCATCGGGATCTCCCAGCGCATGCTGACCCTGACGCTCCGGAACCTCGAACGCGACGGCCTGGTCTCCCGGACGGCGCACGCCGAGGTCCCGCCACGGGTCGAATACGCGCTGACCCCCACCGGCAAGAGCCTCATTTCACCCGCACTGGCCCTCGCCGGCTGGGCCATCGAGCACGTCTCGCACATCGAGGCCAGCCGAGAGGCCTACCAGACCCGAAACCGATGACCCGATGCCCCACCTCCAGCCGCTTCGCCCCTGGTGGGCCGAGCTTCAACGGCGCCCCGGCCGGGTAGGCGAGTGACGTCCTCGTTCGCCGCTGGGCACGCGCCGCGGCCCTGAGCACCGCGTCCCTCGCCGATGCCGTCGATTCCCAGGTCCAGGTGCCGCCCATGTCCGGCTCCAGCCGGCCGTACAGAGTTCAGGTAGGTCCGGAAGTGCCCGGCGCCTCTCCCCCGCGCCCGGCACCATCGGTACAGCTATCGCGGCACATTCACCCGACCACGGCTGTCGGGCACGAATCCGCCGCGTTGCAGTGGACGGACCCGTTGAGACTGATCAATAGCTCTGTGTAACATCCCCTGACTTCACTCATGTCGGTATTAGTGGGGTGCATGTCATTGCGGACATCACATCGACTGCTGCAGGCTCGATCCATGAACGACGCTGAGGTGCTGGTGGTGGTCTACGACGGTGTCCAGTTGCTGGATGTCGCCGGGCCGCTGGAGGCGTTCGACGGAGCGACTCGGGTCATGCCGGGCTCGTATCGGGTGCGGTTGGCCTCGCTCGACGGCCGGGACGTGGTGACGTCGTCCGGCGTACGCCTGGGCGTTGAAACCGATCTGGCACAGGTGGAGGGCGGGCTGGACACGCTGCTCGTGGCGGGTGGCTGGGGCTACGCCGATGCGGTCGGTGACCGCGAACTGGTCGATCAGGTGCGGCGGTTGTCTGCTGGAGCCCGCCGGACCGTCTCGGTGTGCACGGGGGCTTTCGTGCTGGCAGAGGCCGGCCTGCTGGACGGACGGCGGGCCACGACACACTGGGCGTACTGCGCCGCGCTGGCCGAGACCTACCCAGCGGTGACCGTGGAGCCGGATGCGATCTTCGTCCGTGACGCGGGGGTCGGCACTTCGGCCGGGGTCACAGCCGGGCTGGATCTGGCGCTGGCGCTCATCGAAGAGGATCACGGGGCGGACCTGGCCCGCAGGGTGGCCAGATGGCTGGTGGTTTTTCTGCAGAGGCCGGGAGGGCAGTCGCAGTTCAGCATGTGGTCGCGAGCCCGTCCGCCGGGCGATGAGATGCTCCGTCGGCTGCTCGGAGAGATTGCCGCCGACCCGGCGGCTGACCACTCGGTCGCGGCGCTGGCCGAGCGGCTCTCGGTGAGCGAGCGTCACGTCAGCCGCTTGTTCACCCGCCAGGTCGGCATGACCCCGGGCCGGTATGTGGAGCGGGCCCGTGTCGAGACGGCTCGGGTCCTGCTGGAGATCGGCCCCGATGGCGTGGAGAGTATCGCCCGGCGATCCGGTTTCGGGAGCTCCGAGAGTATGCGCCGGGCGTTCATCAGGGAGATCGGCGTGCCGCCCAGCGCCTACCGCGACCGCTTCACCGGCACCACCGTGGTGCTCTGACTTCGCCGCACCTTTCCGGAGCGGCGCTTACCAGGACGCAAGCCCAATGAGGAGATATTTGTGATGGATGTGGCATTCATTCTTTATGACCAGATGACCGCTCTCGACATCATCGGCCCCTACGAAGTGCTGGCCGGCCACCCGCAGGTGAGACCTTACTTCGTTGCCGCGCAGGCCGGCGGCGTGCGCTGTGACAACGGGCTCACACTCCAGGCCGACGTCGGCTTCGACGAGATGCCGCAGCCCGAACTCATCGTCGTTCCCGGCAGTTCACGCTGGCACAGGGCTCTGGAGAATGAGACTCTCATCGCCTGGCTGGCCGCCACCTGCCCCACGGCGGGGTGCACCACCGTATCGGTCTGTTCGGGTTCCACACTGCTGGCCAAGGCGGGCATCCTGGCCGGCCGCCCGGCGACCACCCATTGGGCGGTACGGGACGTCCTTGCCGCGTACGGCGCCATCGTCAGCACCGAACGTGTGGTCATCGACAAGGACGTGATCACCTGCGCCGGTGTTTCGGCCGGCATCGACATGGCTTTGACCCTTGCAGCTCGCCTGTGGGGCGAGCCGACGGCCAAAGTGATCCAACTCTCTCTTGAATACGACCCCCAGCCGCCGTTCGACAGTGGCTCACCGGACAAGGCAGCGCCCGAAACCATCGCCGCCGTACGAACCCTACTCACAGGCATGTGAAACCGGCTCGGGTCGTCACCGTGACCGATAGGCGTATACGGCGACGCCCGCACCAGAGAGGTAAGGCGGCGTTCGACCGCCGGCATGGAAAGATGGCGAACCAGCTCCCGAGGGACGTCGAGCGTGACGGGTTAAGTGATCACGTGGGGCTTTCTAGACTGAAGAAGCTTGTGGTGAGACCTCTTCCACCGAAAAATCCACGCCTGTTTCAGGGGCATTGCGATCCATCCTGGTTCGGCTCTGCCGGTACCGCTCCGACATCACCAAGCACCAAAGGCCCGAGTCGATCTTGCTGAGGTCACCTCGCTGTCCGGAAGGTTCGGAGCACTTCAGAATGGTCAGCTTGAAGGGGTTCAGATCGATTGGCGGGTGGGTTCGTCATTGTGAGGCGGCGGCACGAGGGGTCGCTGTGAGGTGGGGCGTAGGTGGACTTGGGCGAGGTAGTCGCGCAGGGTCCGGTCCGTGGCGTGGTGTGCGATGAGTCCGATGTAGCCGTCGGGTCGCACGACGATCAGGGTGCCCTCGCGAGCACCGTAGGTGCGGCGGATGTGACCTTCGGCGTCGATCAGGGCCGTGGCGCCGGTGGGAGGCTGCTGTCGTGATGCGGTGACGGTGTAGGCGTGCAGGTGGTCGGCGAGGTCGCGGGTGGCGTGCTCGACTGCCTGGGCGTGACGGGGGCCGAAGGTCAAGATGGTGAAGTGCGGCCCGCGGAACAGGTCGACCAGCCGGATGCGAGGGGCGTCGGGGGCGAGTCGGAGTGGGGCGTCGGGGGCGACGTCACCGGCGCGTAGACGGCTGCGGCGCCCGGTCAGGTTCAGGCTCAGCGGGCTGGTGCGGTAGGTGGGGTGGTCGTTTCGGTCGTTGATCTGCTGGCGGGCGAAGGACGACTTGACGATGAAGCGCAGCAGTGGCCGGATGATGGCCGGTGGGGTGGCGGCGGCGAAGCGCTTGTCGCTTTCGGCCAGGATGGCACGGGCGACGGGCAGTCGTTCGGTTTGGTAGGTGTCGAGCAGGTGCTCGTCGGCGGCGCCGCGGAGGACCAGGGCGAGTTTCCAGCCGAGATTGTAGGCATCCTGGATGCCGGTGTTCATGCCGAAGCCGCCGAACGGGCTGTGCACGTGAGCGGCGTCGCCGGCCAGGAAGACGCGGCCGACGCGGTAGGTGTCGACCATGCGCAGGTTGTAGCGCCAGACCGACAGCCAGGTCGGGTCGCTCAGGCGGATGTCCGTGCGGCCGGTGCGTTCGGTGATCGCCTGCTGCAGGTATTGCAGCGAGGCTTCGGGCCAGACACCGTGCGCGTCGGGGGCCAGTGAGGCCACGGCCTGCCAGGTCGGGGTGTGGGGGGTGGGCCGCAGCACCAGGATGTGCCCGTTGGCGGCCATCCAGAAATGCACCGCATCGCGGTGGTTCAGTCCGTCGATGTGCACGTCGGCGATCAGTGCGCGGGTGCCGTCGTGGGTGGCGCCGGAAAAATCCAGGCCCAGGCGGCGGCGGACGGTGCTGCGGCCGCCGTCCGCGCCGACCAGGTAGGAGGCGTGCACGGTCTCGGTGGTGTCGTCACATTGCAGGGTCGCGGTCACCGCCTGGTCATCGTCGCAGTGGAAGTCGACCAGCCGGGAGCCGAACTCGACGGCACCGCCCAGCTCGGTCAGCCGCTCGCGCAAGACGGCTTCGGTCCGCCATTCGGGGATGGCCAGCGAATTGGGGTAGGGGCGCCGCCGGCTGGGCGGGGCGGGCGGGACCCGTAGGTCGAACAGCAGCGGCCGGCCCAGATGGAAGCGGGTCCGGGACTGCACCTGGGCGGCGGCGGTGACGCGGTCCGCGACACCGAGGTCATCGAAAACCTCCAGGCTGCGCGGCTTGAGGGTGAAGCCCCGGGAGCCGACCTGGGGAGTGGGGCTCCGTTCGATGATCCGGCAGCTGATGCCGCGGCGGGTCAGGTCGCAGGCCAAGGTCAGCCCGGTCGGCCCGGCACCGACGATCAGCACGTCGACGTGGTCCATCACAGTCTCCTTAACACCGTTTCATTTAACGACGTTAAGGATGTACTGAACGTTGTTAAGCTGTCAACATGAAACTGGACCGCGGCAGGATCATCGCCACCGCGCTGCAACTGCTGGACGAGGTCGGTCTGGACCAGCTGACCCTGCGCCGCCTGGCCGGTGAGCTCGGCGTGCAGGCGCCAGCGCTGTACTGGCACTTCGCCAACAAGCAGGAGCTGCTGGATGAGATGGCCGACGCGCTGACCCGGGAGATCCCGCTACGGCCCCTGGCCGAGGGCGAGCCCTGGCAGGACTGGCTCGCCGACCGCATGCGCAACCAGCGGCGCATGCTCAACGCCCACCGCGACGCCGCCCGGCTGTTCGTCGGCGCCCGCCCCGGCCCCAGCACGTTGCCGATGTTCCAGACCGCACTGGAGTCCCTCCGGCGCGCCGGATTTCCACCGCGCGAGGCGCTGCGCGGCCTGTTCACCCTGGGCCACTACGTCACCGGATTCGTGCTGGAAGAACAGGCACAATCCGCAGGCCCACCACAGGACGATCTCGAACAGGCCCGCCACTGGTTCGCCGACCACCCGGCCCTGTTCGAGGCCATCGCGCAGAGCGGCCACCCGCAGGGCGAGGAGACCTTCGAACACGGCCTGTCCACCATCCTGAACGGTATGCGCGACCACCTGACTTCTTCCCCGCCGCCGAGCTGATGCCCCGCTCCGCCACCTGCCAGCTTCTCGATCTTAAAACCGTTGTCCGGAATCTCGTGTCAGCCGGCCTCGCCGCTGCGCCGCCGAAGCCCGGACCGCACAGCCACCCGCCAGGACCCTGATGGGTGGCCGTGCTGTGGAGCTGTCGTGGCTCAGGCGGCGGGCAGGTCGACCAGGAGCAGGGGCTCGGCGGTGGGCTGGGCGGAACCGCCTTCGGGTTCGACGGTGACACCGAGCCGGGTGGTAGCCGCGGCGGGGGCGGTAACGATGGGCGGGGTGTGGCCGGAGTCGTCGGGACGCATCAGCCCGGCCGAGCGGATGCCCGCAGGTCCGATCTGCCACAGCTGGTAGGTGCTGCTGTCGGGGAGGGCGGCCAGCCCGCCGGCCAGGAACACCAGCTTTCCCTCCGCACGGGAGAACGCCACGGTGGCGGTACCGCCCTGCTGCGCGGTCACGGTGAGGGTGCGGACGTCGGGGGCGGCCAGGACGGTGGAGATCTGCCGGTCGCGCTGCCGGAGCTGCTCCAGCTGCTCCTGGGCGCGGACCGCGATCAGGCCCAGCAGCACGGCGGCGGCCAGGCCCGCGGCGGCCAGGCCCGCCGCGAGACGGGGCCACCACGGGGCCCCACTCCGTGCACCGTGCGCATGCGCGGAGACGGACGGCGGCAGCTGACGGACGTGATCGAGCTGGGCCATCACTCGCTCGCGCAGTACCGGCGGCGGATCGGCGGCGACGGCGTGGCCGAGCCTGGCGGCGGTCTCAGCCAGACCACGTACCTCTTGTGCGCACTCGGCGCAGCGGCTCAGGTGCTCTTCGAAGCGCAGCCAGTCGGCAGGGACATCGAGGGCGTCCAGGACGTAGGCGCCGGCCAGTGTGTGCGGGTCGCGGCCCTCTTCGGCGTCGTTCATCGTTCCACCCCCAAGCAGTCGCGCATGCGGATCAACCCGTCACGCATCCGGGTCTTCACCGTCGCCAGCGGCACCTTCAACAGTTCGGCGACTTCACGGTAGGAGTATCCGCCGTAATAGGCGAAGGTGACGGATTGGTGTTGCAGTTCGGTGAGCCCGGCCAGGCAGCGGCGTAGCCGTTCGCGTTCCAGGCGGGTCTCCACCGATTCGGCGACCTCGTCGAAAGGGCGGTGCACCTCCAGCCTGGCCACGCGGTCCTCACGGTCGACGGCGGCTTGGGCGGAACGGATCCGGTCGACGGCGCGGCGGTGGGCGATCGTCATGACCCAGGCCGTCGCCGAGCCGCGGACGCGTTCGTAGCGGGCGGCGTTGCGCCACACCTCGACGAGGACTTCCTGGGCGACCTCCTCGCTCTGGGCGGGGTCGCGCAGCACGCGCAGGACCAGCCCGTAGACGGGACCGGCGATCAGGTCGTAGACCCGTTCGAAGGCGACGCGATCCCCGCGCGCCACGTGTTCGAGCAGGTCTCCCAGGCCGCTCTGGGAAAAGTCGCGGCCTTCCGCCGGTCTCGGCACCCCTTTGGGCTTCATCGCATCTCCTTGAGCGTGGACATCCCGTGGGAATCCCCTTCCTTCAAGGAGGGGACGATGTCAGGCGTTCTCCCTGCCATGCGCGCACAACGCGCTTCGCTGTTCCTTCGGAGCGGTGCGGCGTGTGGATTGGCCGGTGCCGCCAGGATCGGTCAGGAGTTCAGGTGGTCGGCGGTTCGGCCGGCGGCTCGCCGTACGTCATCGAGGCCGGCATGGATGTCGAAGGCGGTGCGCCGGCCGTCGACGGCCGGCGCACCGCTGCGGGGTGCGCGCACCCGCTTGGTCTGTCGCGGGTGCGCGAGATCCACCCCACCAACCTCACGGCACATCAGCGCTTCAACAAGACCGATCACTGAATTTTCCCCTCATCTTGCGATGATTCGCGGTCCGAAAAAATCGACCAATCCAAGGGCGGTCCAGCGGCGAATAGGGGCTGAGGAATCCGGCCGGATGCTTCTCCCCCACAACTCACAGACCGGTCGCACCCGTGACCGGCAGCCGAAAGGACCAACTGGCACATGGAGCTCCGAATCAATCGGCGCGCCCTGATCGGCATCGGTGTCGCGGGAGCACTCACCGCCTCCTCGTTCGCCCTGCTCAGAGCGGAGACCGGCGTGGCGTCCTCACACCGCGAGGCGCCCATGATCGCGGGTGACCCCCGCAACGACAACACCGACGTGTACGCCTTCGTCAGCCCGGACAGGCCCGACACCGTTACCCTGATGGCCAACTTCATCCCGTTCGAAGAACCGAACGGCGGGCCGAACTTCTACCAGTTCGACACCGATTCCCGCTACAACATCAAGATCGACAGCGACGGTGACGCGAAGCCCGACACCGTCTACCAGTGGACGTTCCGCAACGAGGACAAGCGCGGCACGGCCACCTTCCTGTACGACAACGGCCCGATCACCTCGCTGAACGACAAGAACCTGCTGTTCCGGCAGCGCTACACGCTCAAGAAGATCACCCACAACGGGACGCGGACCCTGGTCGAGGACGGGGTGGTGGCCCCGAGTAACACCGGCGCTGCCTCGATGCCCGACTACGGGTCGCTGCGCACCCAGTCGATCAAGGCTCTGCCCGGCGGTGGGAAGGCCTTCGCCGGCCAGGCCGACGAGGCGTTCTTCGCCGATCTGCGGGTCTTCGACCTGCTCTACGGCGGCAACCTGTCCGAAGTCGGCCAGGACACTCTCAAGGGCTACAACGTGCACAGCCTGGCCCTGCAGGTGCCCAAGAACGAGGTCGCGCTGAAAGGCGACGCCGGCCGCAACCCGGTCATCGGCGTCTGGTCCACCGTGGACAAGTGGAGCCCGAAGGGCTACGTCCAGGTCTCCCGCCTGGGCCAGCCGCTGGTCAACGAGGTCGTGGTCCCGGCCGGGCTGAAAGACACCTTCAACGCGCTGCCCCCGTACCAGGACGCCGACGTCGCCGCCGTCGTCAAACGCGTCACCCACCCGGAGGTCCCGCGTCTCCTTGCGGCCATCTACGGTCTCAAGGCGCCCAGGACCCCCCGGGCCGACCTGGTCGAGATCTTCCTGACCGGCATCGCCAGGACCAACGGCCCGATCAAGGCCGACCTCAACTCCCAGAGTCTCAACAAGGACGCCGGGAAGCTGCGCCCGTCGGAGATGCTGCGGCTGAACATGGCCATCGCGCCCGCAGCCGAACCGGATCGGCTCGGCGTGCTCGCCGGCGACCTGCAGGGCTTCCCGAACGGCCGCCGCCTCGGCGACGACGTCATCGACATCGCCCTGCAGGCGATGGCCGGCGCCGCCCAGAGCGGCAAGCTCGTCGACGCGCTGGCGACCGGCGACAAGGTGAACCAGAACGACAAGCCGCTCGGCACGCGGTTCCCCTACATCCCGCTGCCCGGCGACACCTCGGTCAACGAGAGCTGACCCGACACCGCGGGACCCGGTCCTTCCGGGTCCCGCACCGGCTCTGGAGCAATCACCATGAAGACATCCGCAAAAGCCCGGCTCGCCGCGGGCGTGCTGGCCCTGGCGGCGGCACTGACCGCAGGAGCGGCCCTGATCCCCGGTGATCGAACGCCGCCGGTCGCCGGCGCCCCGCTCCAGCTGGTCGAGACCCCGGTCTCGGCCGTCTCTCTCACCGGTGCGATCCAGGCGCTGACCACCCGGCTCCGGCGGCTGCCCGGCGACCATCAGGCCTGGGCGCAGCTCGGTTCGGCCTACGTCCAGCAGGCACGCCTGAGCGCCGACCCGTCCTTCTATCCGAAGGCCGAGCAGGCGCTGGCCAGATCCGCCGCGCTGAGCCCCGGCAACTTCGCCGCGCTGACCGGCCAAGCAGCGCTCGCCGCCGGCCGCCACGACTTCACCGAGGCCGTACGGCTGGCCAAGCTGTCGCAGGCCGCCAACCCCTACGGTCAGGGCGCCCAAGCGGTGCTGGCCGACGCCTACACCCAACTCGGCCGCTACGGCGAGGCCACGCGGGCGATCGACAGGCTGATGGAGCTGCGCCCCGGCGTCGCGTCCTTCACCCGGGCCTCCTACGACGCCGAACTCCGAGGGGATCGCACGGCGGCGCGCCGCATGCTGGAGCACGCTCTCGACGACGCCGTCTCCCCCGCCGACGTCGCCTACTGCCGCCACTACCTGGGCGAGCTGGCCCTGCACTCCGGCGACCTGCCCGGCGCCACCGAGCAGTACCGTCTCGCGCTGCAGGCCGCCCCCGACTTCGCCCCGGCCCTGGCCGGGACCGCCAGGGCCGCGGCGCTCGACGGCCGGCTGGACGAGGCCGCCGGGCGCTACGCCGCCGTGGTCGGGCGGCTGCCCCTGGCCCAGTACGTCATCGAGTACGGCGAGGTGCTGTCGGCGGCGGGAAAGGATCCCGCCGAGCAGTGGGCGCTACTGCGCGCCCAGCGGGAGCTGATGAAGGCGGCCGGGGTCGGGGACGACTTGACCTGGGCCGAGTTCGAGGCCGACCACGGCTCTGCGGCGCGGGCCGTCGACCACGCCGAGGCCGAATACGCCCGCAACCCCAACGTGGTCGCCGCCGACGCCCTGGCCTGGGCCCTGCACCGCGACGGCCGCGACCGGCAGGCCCTGCCCTACGCGCGCAAGGCCACCGCCACCGGCTGGCGCAACGCCCTGCTCCACCACCACCGCGCCGAGATCGAACGCTCACTCGGCCTGAGCGCGGAGTCCAAGAAGTCGGCCGCACGGGCCCGCGATGCCGACCCCGCCTTCTCCCCCGACCTTCCCGCCTTGGCGAGGTTCTCATGATGCGAGCAAAGACCTCCCGGACGGCGGTCGTCATGACCGTCTCCGGTTTGGCGGTGGGGGCGGCGCTCGTGCTGCCCGCCGTACCCGCCTTCGCCCAGGTGGCGCACCCGCTGGGCAACTTCACCGTCAACCACTACAACGGCCTGCGGATCACCCCGGACCGGGTGGAGAACCTCGCGGTCGTAGACAGCGCCGAACTGCCCACCCTCCAGGCCCGCTCCACGGTGGACGCCGACCGGTCGGGAACGGTCTCACCGGCCGAGCGGTCGTCCTACGGCACCGCCCGGTGCACCGAACTCGCCATCGCGCAGCATCTGACGGTGAACGGAACCGCGACGCCATGGCGGGTCTTCGAAACCGCCTTCACCTACGAGCCCGGCCAGGGCGGCCTGCAGACCAGTCGCCTGGAGTGTCGCCTGACCGCCACTGCGGAAGCGCTCCGGACACCCGCCGCTCCCGCAGCCCCCGCCGCCGAGACCCCGACCTCCCGGGTGCGCGCCGGGAACGGAACGGTCAGCTTCGGCGACGACTTCCTGGCCGACCGGCTGGGCTGGCGAGAGATCACCGCAGTGTCCTCCGGAGGGATACGACTGGTGCGGTCGTCCGTGCCGAGCACCAGTACGAGCCGGGAGCTGCGGGCCTACCCTGACGACCTGCTGGCCGGCCCGCTCAACCAGCGCACGGCGGAACTGACGGTGACCCCGGGGACCGGTTCCACGGCGATCGCCCTGCCGCTGATCTGGAACGGGCCCGTCGCAGACGTGCTGGCCGCACTGGACCGCCTGTTCACCGGGCTGGTCGCCGCCGAGTCGCTCACCGCACCGCTGGGCCTGCTCGCCGTACTGCTGTCCGCGGTGCTCGGCGCAGGCCATGCCCTCATCCCGGGCCACGGTAAAACCATCATGGCCGCCTACCTCGCCGGGCGCAGCGGCCGCCCACGCGACGCGCTGGTCGTCGGCGCCACCGTGACGGCCACCCACACACTGGGCGTCCTCGTGGTCGGCCTGTTGCTGAGCGCTTTCTCCACCCTCACCGGGGAGAGCGTGCTCGGCTGGCTCGGTCTGGCGAGCGGTCTGCTGATCACCGTCATCGGCGCGGGTCTCCTGCGGTCGGCCTGGCGCGCGCACCGCGGCGATGCCTCCTCCGGACATGATCTATTCGGGCACGGGCACGGGCACGGGCACGGGCACGGGCACGGGCACGGACGTGAGGACATGCCTTCCGCTCAGGGACATGACCAGCGCTCCAGCCGTTTCAGCCATTTCGGCCATGAGGGCGATGGCTCTGCGCACGGCCACACGCATCCGGCCCGTGAAGCCGTCGCGACGGCGCTGCTGGACCGGGAAACGCCCGCCCAAGCCGAGCGGGCTGCGCGCTCGCGGCGCGGGCTGGTGGGGATGGGGGTGGCGGGAGGCATGGTGCCCAGCCCCTCGGCGCTCGTCGTCCTGCTCGGCGCCATCGCGCTCGGCCGCACCTGGTTCGGGATCGCATTGGTGTTCGCCTACGGTGTCGGGATGGCGGGCACGCTGACCGCCACCGGCCTGCTCTTGGTCAGGCTGGCGGGACGGCTCGACCGCATGGCGGTGAAGGGGAACGGCCTGGCGGCCCGCCTGTCCTCCCTCGCCCCGATCGGCACCGCCGCCATCGTCGTCGCGCTCGGCCTGGGGCTGATCGTGCGGGGCCTGGCCGGAGCCGCCTGACGACCCCGTCCGCCCGCCGGGGAACACCCGCAGAGCAGGGATCTCGGCCTGATCATGGTCATTACGCCTTTCCGTTGGCGGCGCACCAGCCGGTCCATGTGGTGGCCCCCTTACCCAACTGCTTGTTGTAGAAGGAGGTCCAGGAGTTCTCGCTCGGGCCGGGCGCGGTGGGAGCGGCTTTGAAAAGCGGATAGGCGGCGTCGATCTCCGCACGCAGCCACGGCTCAAGGTCAAGGTAGGACGGCAGCGACCAACTGCGGGCGTGGTAGGTGAGCTGCCCGCGGACGCCGGTCTCCGGCAGGCACATGAACGGCGCCCACGGGCTCGTTCTCGACCAGCTGATCTTGGTCTTCATAGCACCTTTGGGGACGGTGCCCGTAATGGTGCGGACCGCCATCTCGCGGGCGTCGACGGAGAAGTCGAACATCTCCTGAGCCGCGTAGACGCCGTTCACCAGGCCGAACGACTCGCCCAACGCGAGGCGGAGGTCCGTGCGAACCGGGATGTCACTGGTCCACGCAGTCTCATCGTGCATCTGCCGCAGTGGCGGGCCGGCGTAGGAGGGGGTGACGTTGAACGGGCCGAAGTTCACCGTGTCGTTGTTGATGGGGACGACGGGGTAGGTCCGAAGGTCGATCGGGTTCTTCCACTCCCGCAGGATCTTCGTGGGGTCGGCGGGGTCGGTGTAGAAGACGATCTCGCGGGAGAGCTGGTAGAGCTGCGTGGTGCCGGGTACCCGGTACAGCCGACGGATGTTGTAGCCCTCGATGTTGAACAGTTTCTGGCCATGGCGCAGCTGCGGGTCGTAAGTGTTGCCCTCGATATTGGCGTAAACGGATCCCGAGATCCGGAAGACCATATCCCGCCCATCCGGCCGTCCGTTGGTCTGTAACGACAGCAGCCCGCTTTTGTCGGTGACCGTGCGGTAAATCGGCCCTGGATATGTCGGATCAGCCGTCTCCTTGTCCGCCGCCGCGCCGGGAACCGCGGCGCACACGAACAGCGCGGTAAGCGCTGCGGACAAGGTCAGACCACGATGCTTGAACAAGATTTCTCCTGCGATACCGAGGGGCGACAGTGGCTATTTTGATCATTTCAGATGATGAGTCCCGGCCTCAAATTTTGGGAACCGGCGCGTCGATCAGGTCGCGACGAAAGCGCCACTCAGCGGCACGGGCTCGCCCATCTTGCCTTATCGCGAAAAGCCCCTCCCTTAAGAACTCAACGTGACAGCCGATTACACCGGCCGCTTACCTTGACGCCAACAAATCCGCTTCGTCAGGTACGGCGATGTGAGAGGAGACAGGTTGTGCCTCCCAGCGTCCTCAGCAGGAAGGCGAACCACCGTGTCCGTACGCCGAAAGGCACTCACCCTGATGCTCGGCATCTTCACCCTGCCGGCCGGCACGATACCTGCGCCACTACGACAACCAGGCATGAATCGCCGGCAACGGCGGCACCCGAGTTTCAGACAGTGCGGCGAACCAGGCCGCGACAGGAAGAGATTCGGCTCGAACATGGCGGGGTAAGTCCGACACAACAACGATCACAGACGTGTTTCTGCAGGTTGCAGTGCTCGATATCTACCTTTATGTCGACTTTGGATGCATGCCCTTGCTCGATTGGGCCTGGACGACATGATTCTTACCGACGCTCCGACCCACCTGGAGGGTAGGGGTGACATCTGGCGTGCGAGCCGGCGATATTCCTTTTGACCATGAGGAGCTAACGGGTGAGCAGCGCGATTGATCCTGAAGCCGATATCCGGGCTCGGCTCCGGCAGCACTGGGAGGCCTCCGAACGCGGGGACGTCGACGCTGAGCACGCGATCTACGCCGCAGACGCGATTTTGGACTACCCGCAGTCGGGCGAGCGCTTCAGCGGCCGGTCAAGGATCCAAGCACAACGCGGCGGGCACCCGGCCGAACGCCATTTCACCGTCCGCCGGATCCTGGGCCGCGGCGACCTTTGGGTGAGCGAATGCGTGATCACCTATGACGGCGTGCCCACATACTCGCTCAGCGTCATGGAGATCACCGATGGTCTCGTAACGCACGAGACCCAGTACTTCGCCGACCCCTTCCCCGCGCCTCCGGGACGCGCCGCGCTGGCTGAGCCGATTCCGGTCCACGACCAATGAGCCGATCAAGCTACCGCTGAATCCGGCCCTCACCCTGCGAAGGCATGGTGAGCCCCTGTTCGTCCCTACGTGGGGAGCGGCCGGGATTCGGCGGCCAGGGAGTGCCTTGGCAGGCGTACAACTACGGCAACCGCTACCTGCGCCACCATGACCTCGCGGTGTGGATCGCCGCCAACGGCGGCTCAGCACACGACACGAGCACCGGCTACCCGACCAGCACGACCTGGGCTCTGGCATCCCCATGGGCTTCCTGATCCCGCCTATATTTCCGCCGTGACCTTCTCACTTGATTCTCATCCGGCACGGCCGATCCCGCCTCAACGCGGGCGGTCCGAACGGCTGTGCCGGATTGACCAAGCACGACCGTCTCGGCACCGGAGATGCGACCCACCATCCGCGCCGCCGCCGGCCGCGCCCGCAGCACCCACCCCGACAGACGGCTCTTGCCGCACGTCCCCGCTCGTACGACACCGGGTGTCCCCGAGCGGACCGGTATTCAGCTGCAGACCGATCGGTGCCGGGACCTGACGGGCCTGCCCTCCACTGGAATATCTGGACGATCACCGACGCTGTTGCCATGATCGACTTCGGGTGAGAGGCGAAACCGGCACATGACATCGGACGCGTTCCGCGTCGGGGGTGCGATCGGCGTGCGGCGGCTCGGGTTCGGTGCCATGCAGCTGCCGACTCACCGGGACCCGGCTCAGGCGCCCCGTCTCGGTGATGCCGGGTCGCGCTCCGTGGTCGGCGGTGCGGGATGCTGCCGGCGAACCGTCGCCGCGATCACAGCCGCCACGGCGCACAGGACCGCGGTCCACACCAGCGTGGCTTCGGTCGAGGTGTGGTCGGCGAGGATGCCGGCGATCCAGGGGCCGACGGTCTGACCGGCCGCGAACAGCATGGTGAAGGCCGCCAACGTGGCCGTCCAGTCCGCGGGCGGGGTGTCGCCCCTGATGAGCGCGGTGACGGCCGCGGGAACACCCATGAACGTCGCCCCGTAGATGATCGCGGAAGCGAGGATGACCGGCGGTGCGGGCGCCACAAGGGCGAGCGCCGCTCCAGCGCTGAGGATGCCGAGCAATGTGGCGAGGGCCCGGGCGCCGGGCCAGTCGGTGATCGGGCGGCTCCACAGCGCGGGCGCCGCCATGACGGCCAGGCCCAGCGACGTCCAGACGAGCACCACCTGCGTGATCGGCGCATGCCGGTCGGCAAGATAGGCGGACAAGAAGGTGATGTAGGTGATGTAACCGGTGGCGAACAGCACATAGGCCAGGGCGGTTCGCCAGACCGGACGCACCCGTGCCCGCCCGGCGGTGGCGGCCGGCGCGTCCTCGTCCGTGCGTGCGGCGGTCCAGCTGACCACCGTCGCCAGACCGGCGGCGACGCTCAGACCGATCCAGGCAATGTGCCAGTGATCCTCCAGCGCCGGGATGGTCGCGCCGCTGAAGACGATGCCCAGCCCGGTGCCGGCGAAGTAGACGGTGATGGGCGCGCCGGAGGAGACGCGGGTCGCGATGCGCGATGCGATCACACCGCCGGTGATGAACACCACCGCCCCCGCCGCCCCGGCGACGGCTCGTGCGGTCAGCAGCGCCAGGTAGTCATCGCTGATCGCGGTGGCGGCCAGAGCCACCGCCGTGAGGACCATGCCCCAGCGGAAGGCGGCGGCGGTGCCCAGCCGGCGGACGACGACCGCGGCCACCAACGCGCCGAGAAGGTAGCCGAGCCCGTTTGCGGTGCTCATCGCCCCGGCTTCGGCCAGGCTCCAACCGAGGTCCTCACGCATGGCCGGAACGAGTAACCCGTACGCGAAGCGCGCGAGTCCAAGTGCCGAAGCGGTGCCGAGAGCCAGCCGTACCGCCTGCCACATCGGTGGCCTCATCGGTGCTGCTCGAGGAAGCTCAAGACCGTACGCGCCAGCGTCACGCGGTGGTCCGACAGAGAGTGGTCGGTCGCGAACACGTGGTGTTCAAGCTCTTTCACGGGCTCCGCCTGGTACGCCCGGACGACCGGTTCGTGGTGCACGTCGTGCGGGGTCACGGCGTCCAGGCTGGTGCCGACCAGGAGTACCGGGCGGTCCGCGAGCAGCGGTGCGAGGCGGGTCAGCCCCCACGTTTCCCCGGCTGCCTCCATCTCGTCGACGAGTGCCTCCCCGCTGGTGCCCCGGAGTGGGCCGAGCTCGCCCTCGAATGCTTCGACATAGCCGGCCCGCAGACCTGGGTCGTCACGACAGAGCGCCGTCACCGCACCGAAGTCGAACCCGGCCACCGAGGCGACCGCGGCGATCGACGGGTCCGCCGCCGCGGTCATCAGCGCGGCGAACCCGCCGAGGCTATGGCCGACCACCATCAATCGCCGGGGGTCGAACCGGTAGGCGGCCGCCAGTTCATGGTCGCGCATACCGGCCACGACCGCCGCCGTGTCCTCGAGTACGTGAGACCACGACCACGAGCCACCGACTCCCCACGATCCGCGGTAGTGGAACACCAATGACGCGTAGCCCGCGCGGCGCAGCACCTGTGCGAGATCGAAGTTGCGTTCGTTACCAGGGAACCCGTGCAGCAGTACGACGACCGGGTGCGGCCCCCGGCCTGCCGGCACGTGCAGGACCCCTCGCAGAGTCGCTCCGCCGCTGTCGAAGGTCAGCGCGGGCGTGGTGGCCGGAAATTCACGATCGCTCGGGGGGTCGGCGGCGAGCGGGTCTGTCATCACATGCTCCAAAGATCGAACCGATCGTTACGATCCGAAACGCTAGCAGCCGATCGAACCAATCGGTACCATCTATCGCATGCCAGTCGCCAAAGGCTCGACGATCGACCCAGCACGCACCCGCGCCACGATCCTGGAGGCGGCCACCCTGGTGCTGTATGAGCGCGGCCTCGACGGCGTCGGCGTCACCGAGTTGTGCGCCGGCATCGGGGTGTCCAAAGAGACGCTCTACCGGCACTTCGGCACCAAGGACGGGCTCGTACAGGCCATGCTGGAGGCCCGGAGCGAGCGGGTGGCGACCTGGCTGGCCGATGCCGTCGCGGCAGCCGGAGACGATCCCACCGACCAGCTCGCGGCGGTGTTCGACGCCCTCCGGCAGTGGTACGACGAGCCGGTTTTCCGCGGCTGTGCGATGGTGAACGCGGCCGCCCAGCACCATGTCGAGGCCGTACGCGCCATCACCGCGCGCCACCTGGGTCGCTACCTCGAACTCCTCACCGGCATCGCCACCCGTGCCGGAGCCGCCGATCCGCACGTCCTGGCCCGGCAGTTGCTCATGCTGGTCGAGGGCGCGACCGTCGTCGCCGAACACCTCGGCGCGGCCGGTACGGGTGAGCACGCCCGCCGCGCCGCGCTCACCCTGCTGTCGGCCTCCACCCCGGCCTGACAACCCCGTTCCTGAGGATTCCGACCTCCAGCGGACATTCACCCGGCTGATCCGCGGCCGCGCTGATGACGCCGACCGTGCCTAAGTCGGCTCGTTAGCGCCGATGGTCGCGGTCGCGCGCATGCGGGCCTGTCCGGCCAGCACGGAGTCGAGCAGGCCGGGGAACAGCGCGTCGAGATCGTCGCGGCGCAACCGCACCAGCCGGGACCGGCCCTGCACGGTGGTCCATGTCACGCCCGCCTCACGCAGCACCCGGTAGTGGTGCGACAACGTCGATTGATGAACATCGATCTCACCCCCGAGCGCGGTGCAGTTCTCCTGCCCAGTCTGATCGAGCCGCTGGACGATCTCCAGCCGCACCGGATCCGCCAGCGCCCGCAGGACCTCCGCCAGTCGGATCGCCTCGGTCGCCGGCTGGGCCACCTCACGCATTGCCGCTCCCCATCTTCCGCATACTCGCACCCTACCAATTAATTGATACATGGACAAGCATCAATATATTGCTTAGGCTGCCGCTCGATCTACTGCCAAGTGCTCCTGCGGAAAGGCGGCACACCGCCGTGTTGAAGCGACTTCTTCCCCTTGCCCTGGCGACCTTCGCCGTCGGCACCGACGGCTATGTGATCGCGGGCCTGCTCCCTTCCATCGCTACCGACCTTGATGTCTCCACGCCTGTCGCCGGTCAACTGGTGACGGTGTTCGCTCTGGTGCTCGCAGTGTCGGCCCCCGTCATGGGGGCGATCACCAGTGGACTGAACCGGCGTTCCGCGCTACTGATCGCGTTGAGCGTGTTCGTGGTCGGCAACGCCATCACCGCCTTGGGTACCGGCTACGGGGTGGTGATGATCGCCCGCGTCGTCACCGCGATCGGCGCAGGCATCATCACCTCTGCCGCATCCAGCACCGCAGCGGCCATCGCACCTGCCGAACGCCGCGGCACAGCACTGGCCTTCGTTCTGGGCGGGCTGACCGTGGCGACCGCGCTGGGCCTTCCTCTCGGCACGCTGATCGGTCGGACCGATTGGCACATCACCCTGTGGGCCGTCGCCGGGATCGGCCTTATCGCGGCCGTCGGGATCGCCGTCGGCCTGCCGAAGGTGACACTCCCCGCCGCCTCGCTGACTGACCGGTTGCGTCCGCTCAAGCAAGGCCGCGTCCTAGGTCTCCTGGTCGTCACGGCCCTGGCCTTCCTCGGTGCCTACACCCTCTACACCTACATCGGCCCGGCTCTGCGGGAGACGACCGGCGGCTCCGATTCGCTGCTCACCGTGATCTTGCTGGCCTGGGGGGTCGGCACCCTGGCCGGAAACATCGCCGCCGGGCGGTTGGTCGACCGGCGCAACCCCGCACACGTCCTCACTGCAACCCTCATCATCGCCGTCCTCGCCCTGGCCCTCACCCCGGTGGCAACCAACGCTCTCACGCCCGCCCTGGCCTGGGCAGCGATCTGGGGCGTGACCGTAGGGGTCATCGTGGTTCCACAGCAACACCGGCTCATCGTCCTCAGCCCCGCCGCCGCGCCCGTTCTGCTCGGCCTCAACTCCTCGGCCATCTACCTCGGGGTCGCCCTCGGTGGCGGCCTTGGCGGGCTGGTGCAGGAGTCGTTCGCGATCGCTCCCGCCGAACTGGGACTACCGGCCGCAGGCGTCACCGTTCTGGCTCTGTTCCACCACCTGGCCACCGCGCGCCGCCGCACCAACCACACGCCCACAACGCCTGCACCGGCCCCGGCCACTTCAGAGAAGGCAAGGGGATAACGCCTTTCCGCGCTCCCGCTACGAGCCCCGGAGTCGGCGGGCGGAGAGCATGGCGGCCATCCATATGACACCACGGAGTCCACGGCCTGCCGAGGAGCCGCCGGTCAGCACCTTCAAGAGGGCATGGCGTACGTAGCCGAAATCGTCGTCGGGGCAGTACGCAATGTGCTCATCGGCCGCCGCACGCGCGTCATCCAGCCGGTTCCGCATCAAGAGCAGCTCGACTCGCAGGCGGTGCAGCCGCGCGCTGTCCAGCGGCCGGCCGCATCGCGGGATCGTGTGTTCCACGGTGGTCAGGGCATCGGCGATCCTGCCTTCCTCGCGCAGGAGCACTGCTTCCCCGAGCGAGATGCGCACCTCGTAGTTCGCCGGAGCGCCGACCGCGCGAGCTCGGGCAAGGATGTCGCGGGCGTCGCCGTGACGGCATTCGTAGAGGGCGGGGTAGGCCCGCCTGAGCAGCCGTAGGACCCCCTCCGGCCCTTCGTCGCCAATGGCGAGCGGCGGTGGGAGCAGGCGAAGCAGCCGCCGGTCGATGCTCCAGCCGGTTTCGTCGTGCACGGTGGCCTCGATCCGCTTACCCAGCGCCTCACGCAGCGAGCTCTCCAGCCAGCGGTGGTACCACTCGCCGAACGACTCGGCCTCAGGGACCAGCGCCTCGCCGACACATGTCTCGTCGGACCAGACCTGGCCAGCCGCGGAGCCGTTGACGACGAGGTGAGAGCGGTAGCCGCAGCCGTGTTCGGCGACCGGCAGCAGCCCCTCGAACGCGGCTTCCATGACGTCGTCGTAGTCCTCGTCGTCCTGGTCGGGCGGCTCCCACTTCTCCGTGAACGGGAACGGGCGGAAACGCGTCCACGCACCGTCCGGCCGCACTCCGTGAACCCCGTAGTACGGACCGGGGCCGCCGTTGCCGAGCCGGGTCAAGAACATGCGGTAGTCGGCTGGGAAGCACAATCCGATCCGCGCCTCGACGACCTCCAGCGCGGCGTCGTCGAGCGGCGGCGGGAACCGGTAGCGGTGCTGGTAGGCGCCGAATACGTCGAAGTCCGTTCGTCGGTGTTCGGCGGCGACCGCGCGTAGGTCGGCGACGGCCGGGAAGTCCTCAGGGGCGGAAGGCCCTGAGCGTGATGTCGACAAGAGCATCGGCGTACTCGGCGGTGAGCGGGCCCGAACGGTGCAGCCACCTTTGGAAGAGAGGGGCGTAGAGCACTTCGAGGACCAGGTCGAGGTCGGCGTCCGCGGCGAGCTGGCCCGCCTGCTGCGCGCTGCGCAAGCGCGCCTTCTTGGCGTCGTCCATGGGACGGGCCAGCTTCTCCTGGTACTGGGTGACGAGGTCGAGATCATTGATGATCTCAGTGGTGAGCGCCCGGATCGGCCGCTCGAAGTCCGGATCGGCGAACTCGGCGACCGTCGCGCGCATCACGAGCTTCAGATCGGCCTCGATGTCACCGGTATCGGGCAGCGCTATGCCCTGCCCTTCGGCGTCCTCGCTGAGCGCCAGGATGGAGTCGAAGATCAAGGTGCCCTTGGACGGCCACCACCGGTAGATCGTCTGCTTGCCGACGCCCGCCCGTGCGGCGATGGCCTCGATCGAGACCTTGCCGTACCCCGCCTCGGAGATCATCGCGCGGGTGGCCGCGAAGATCGCCTGGCGTGAGCGTTCGCTGCGCCGGGAACTGTCCGGCTTCTTGGTGTTGGGCATACACCGAGACTAGTACCCCAACAAGACGGAACGGTTCGTTTTGACAATGGCGACCTCGGTAATCAAAATCGAGTCGAGACGTATCGTCTCATCACGAGGAGGTGGATTCTATGACGACTGCCAGAGTGTGGTTCATCACCGGTGCTTCCCGAGGGCTGGGCAGGGCGTTCGCAGAAGAGGCACTCGCCGCCGGGGATCATGTGGTGGCCGCTGCCCGCAACATCGAGCCGCTCGAGGATCTGGCCGGTGAGCATCCGGACGATCTGGTCCGGCTTCCGCTGGATGTCTCCGACCGCCAAGCCGTGTTCGAAGGGGTGGAGCGGGCGGTGGCCGCCTTCGGAAGGCTCGATGTCGTGGTCAACAACGCCGACGGGCTGTTGTACGGGATGGTGGAGGAGGCCACCGAGGAGCAGATTCGGGCTCATCTCGACGTGAACTTCTTCGGCGCCGTCTGGGTTTCCCAGGCTGTGCTGCCCCACCTGCGCGCGCAGGGGTCCGGCCGCATCCTGCAGGTCACCTCGATGGGCAGCGGCGGGGGCATGGCCTCCGTCGGCTTCTACGGTGCGGGCAAAGTGGCGCTGGACTCGCTCAGCGAGGCGCTGGCGATGGAGGTCGATCGGTTCGGAATCAAGGTCACCATCGTGGAGATGGGAGGCTACGCCACCGGTCTTTTCACCACAGGCACCACCGCGACCGAGCCCCTTTCGCACTACGAGGCCCTGCGCGCCGAAATGGCAGAGATGTGGGGCGACGACGCCGGCCCGGACCCGAGCACGGCCGCTCCCGTCATCATGGAACTGGCCGCTCTGCCGGACCCGCCCCGGCGGCTCATCGTCGGCAGCCGCTCCTACGACCAGGTTCAAGAGCTGAACCGGGCCCGGACCGGGTCGTACCGGGCCTGGGAACATCTCAGCCGCATGGCGCCGGGCTGACCCAGCACCGTCCCCAGTGGAATGGTGCTGGATCAGCCCGGGTTCACGGATCAGGGACGGCCGTCGGCACCGCACTTGATGATCGGGCGGATGCAGTCGCGCACGCGCTGCTCCATCTCCGCCTCCGGCCAGGCGTTGAAGAAGTCACCGTGCATCGTGTAGCCGGGGCCGGACGCCAGCCGGAACCGTGCCGGGTCCCCGTTGACGGGATAGCGCAGAACCTGGCGCAGCTTGGGTACCACCACCGGGTGCGACGCCGGGCAGTCGCCCGCCACCGGATAGGCCATGTGGCTCTTGTGGTCGGCGGAGTCCAGGTCCCTGCCGTTCCAGCAGTGCGGGAAGTCCAGGTAGGACTCCAGCATCGTGCCCGCCGGGCAGTTGACGAAGTCCTTCGAGGCGCCGACCTGCCCGGCGTGCAGGCATGACCAGCGCGAGATCGTACTGTCGTCGGGCTGCGTCGCCTTGGCGTTGCCGGCCACGATTCTCAGACCCAGCGGGAGGGGCTGGGTGCGGGCGATCACGTCATCACGCACGCCTTCGCCGAGATAGTAGAAGGTGGTGCCGGTGGGCTCCACCGGCACGTTGTCGGCATACAGGGTCGGCACCCAGTACGACGACAGGTCGATTCGCGGATTGCAGCTGCTGTCGGCGTTCAGCAGGCTCGTTACGGTGGAGTGCGCGTTGGTGGAGGTGTTGCCGAAGAAGCTGTGCATGTGCGACCCGCCGGGAAGACCCGGGAAGACGATCGGGTCGTCGGGCAGACGGTGGGTGTAGGGGCATTCGGCGAGGAACTCCGCCACCCGCACGATGGGGCCGCCTCCGCCGGGCGGAGGCTGGGTGCTGCCGCCCGTGCCGTACACCTGGAACTCCCACAGTGACACGCCCCACTGGGTGGCGCGCTTGGTGGCGTGCATCCGCACGTAGCGACCGCTGCCTGAGACGTTCAGAGTCTGGTTGCCACCGGTGCCGGCGGTGGTGGTGTGAACAGTCGTCCAGCTGCCTCCGTCGGCGGAGGTCTGGATAGTGAAGGCGGTGGCGTACGCGTTCTCCCAGTTCAGCACCACCTTGTTGATCGTGGCGGTTGCCCCCAGGTCGACCTGCAGCCATTGGGGGTCGCTGAAGGCGCTGGCCCAGCGGGTGCCGCCGTTGCCGTCGACCGCGGCGGAGGCCGGTGCGGCGGCGTTCTCGGTCGAGGAGGCGCTGACCGGCCTGCCCTGGGACAAGGGGATCTCAGCCGCGCTGGCCTGGCCGGTGACGGCCGGCAGGGATGTGCTCAAGAGCGTCACCAGTGCGCTGATGAGCACCGCCAGGCTTAAGCGGCGCCGGCGGACGCCGGCGGGTGGGACTACCCGTTCCATGAGTGCTCCTTCGAAGGGGAGAGCGGAGAACGGAGATCGCTGAAGGAACTGGACCGGTGGGTGCCGCCGTCCGCGGCGGACGGGGCGAGATCCGCCCTCTCGGAGGAGGGGGTGGTCACCGCCTCGTCCGGGGACAGCGGGGCGTCGGACGCCATTACGGGCACGATCGCCAGACGGGACGTGATCAGGCCGACCGCCACGGTGACCGTGAAAGTCAAATGGCGATGACCCAGACTTCGGAACGAGCACATCGCGTCTCCTCGGGTGCAGGAGGTGCAAAGAAGGCAGTCCAGGGAGCGCTCTCTTGACGAGAGAGTGCGATGTCCCGTCAGTCCTGTCAAGAGCCTGGTTAACCTGAGGGAAACAGTCGGCATCCGGGCCGGCAACCGTCCGACCGGCCGAGAAAGCGACTCTGGAAGAGCCGACGGCATCCGCGCTTACTCGATGAACTGGCCATATGCTTCATCTCGCGAGCGGGAGCCCACCTGCCCGAGTCAGCCGAGCGGGTCAGCCAAGGTGGCTGGGGAATTCGGCAGAGTGTCGATAGGACACCCTTGTGTCACCTCATCTTCATAAGGAGTTTTCTCTTTTATAGGGAGCGCTCCCTTCATGATCACGAAATAACCCGGCGTTCGCACAGGTCGGCGATATCCGACAAAAATCCTCCCGAAACTACTGGGATTCTCCGATGGAAGGACCGGCACCGCGTGCTGGAGCGGCCACGCGCCTGAGACGGCCGTGGCGGGATCGGCGTTGCCGAACAGATCGTATGCCGCCTGGACGATGGTGGAGACGGGATTCCACTCGGCGACGGCCTGCAGCGAGCCGGGCAGCCGGGCACTGTCGACGAAGAGGTCGGACAGGAACATCAAGCGGGCAGACGGTCACCGTCCGGAGTTGTGAGCCCGGGAGCGGCAAAGGAGGGCGTCACGCGCCGGCCGGAGACGGTGGCGGGGCCGACGTCGGCGTCGGCGTCGGCGTCGGCGTCGGCGTCGGCGCGCAGGGTGCGCACACGGTCGCGACGAAGCTCTCCAGGATGCGCGCGGACACCGGGTGTGCGACGTTCTCAAGGGCGCCCAGGGCCGCCCGGTGGGCGTCACGGCAAGCGGTCACGGCAAGGTCCAGGGCTCTCGATCGTGCGCCGAGGTCACCGGCGAGAAGACCGCCGGTGACCTCCGGGAGGATGTCGGGGATGGCCGAGAGCCGCCCGGAGAGCATTCCGGGCAGTGTGACATCCAGCCGGGTCCGCTCGCCGCGCACCGCCAGGACCTCTTCGGCGTGCAGGAAAGCGTGCCCGCTGTGGTTGCCGAAGTCCCGCAGCGCACGGATGGTCTCGGGCGGTGCTCCGCCGAGTTGCGCCCCGATGCGGGAGGGGAACTCCAGCAGCGCGGCGAACACCTCCCCGGCCCGTGACCGCCCGGTCGGATCGATCCTGGCGGACCGGAGCGCGGCGAGCTCGCCCAGCCAGTCCGCGAACGACCACGACACCTCCGGAGCCGAGGCCGCCACCAGCCGTGATGCCTGCGCGAGGAGGAAGTCGCCGGCCAGCACGGTGCTGGCGACGGCCCAGTCCACCCTCCTGCCCGGTGCCGCGCGCGGGGGCATCGGGCCGAGGAAGGCCAGCGCCCCGAGGGTGGCGAGCTCGATCGCGGCGGCGAGGGTGACGAAGGCGGTGTCGGGCGGGTTTCCGCCGGCCAGCAAGGCGGCGAAGAACGGCGCGGCGGGGCGCAGCCGCTGGTGCGGGGAATGCTCTCCGGCAATCAGCAGGCGGGCGATGAACGGCCATTCCTTGCGGACGGTGCTGACCGCGACCTCGTCGCAGGCGAGCAGGAACGGCCCGAGGAGCGCCACATCAGGTGCGGGCAGCGGCATCAGGTCGGCGGCCGTCAGCCCGGAGAAACCATCCGGCGTCAGCACGGCCCGCCGGAGCTTGGCCGAGACGGGCCGCTCGTCGTCGGCCGTGGCCACGAGGACCCGCCAGGCCAGATGGTAGCGGCGGGCGGCGTGCGTCGCCGTCTCGAAATATCCGACGAACGTCGCGGACAGCCGTCGCGTGTACGCTCGCCCGGCCGCGTCCGGATCGTCCGGATGCGCTGCGATGGCGCGGGCGGCCAGCAGGGCGCTCTGCACGGCATAGCTGAGCCCTTCGCCGGTGAAAGGGTTGACCAGTCCGGCCGCGTCGCCGACCAGGAGCCGCCCGTCGCGGACGCTGTGCTCGGGGGCGAAACCGCTGTTGAGGACTCCGGTGACCGGCGGACCGGCGGGGACGGCCCCGGCGAAGCGCTGGTCCCCCTCGGCGAGGACGGCCCGGGCGGTTTCGAGGAGTTCGTCAGGGTCGGCAGAGCCGATCCTGGAGGCGCCGATCGTGCAGGTGCCCGCCTGAGCTCCTGGGACCGCCCACACACACGTCGGCCGCTCGGCCGGGTCGATGGTGCGCGGCGCGGGCAGGGCCAGCACGATCGACGCGGTCAGGTTCACCCCGCTGTACCGTTGCGCGCACAGCAGGCCGGTGGCGTGCGGCGTGCCGCCTGAAGGAGCTCCGGTCGCGACCACGAGATGGCGTGCCGACACGGTGGTGTCGCCGGTCGACGCGTGCCAGGCGCCTTCCCGCCGTTCCAGATCCGTGACCGTGCCCGGCAACCAGGTGGCTCCGGCGGTGACGGCGAGCCGGCGGAGTCCGTCGACGAGGTGGCGCCGGTCGCACGCGGCGTTCACGGCCTCGGGCAGCACATGGCCGCCGCCCTGCCCCAACCGCAGCTCGACGGTGTCGACGACGCGGGCGGCGACCTCCTCCAGCGCGCCGAGGGATGCCAGACCGCGCATGGCGGCGCCACTGAGCACGAGGTCGTAGTCCGCCTCCCCGGTCTCCTCTCCGGCCAGCACGGCGTGCAGGCCGTGACGGGCCAGTTCGGCGGCGGTGATCGCGCCGGCCGGTCCCGCGCCGACGATCAGCACGTCGGCGGCGAGCGGCGCGGTCACGAGCGGGCCTGGAGGAGCGAGGCGGCGAGCGCGGCCAAGTGGTCGCGGGGCCCGCCGGCGGGTAGCTCGTCCAGGGCGGCGAGCGCCTGGTCGTGCCAGTCGGCGGCCAGCCGTGCCGCGGCCTCCAGCCCGCCATGGGCCTTGACGAGGGAGTACACCTCGGGCATGTCGCGGATGCTGAACGACGGCGACAGCAGCAGCGTGGCAAGTTCTCCGCCGCTGTCCGCTCGCAGCGCGTACAGGGTGGGGGCGCCGAACAGGCCCAGCGCGTGGTCGGTGCCGACCGGCTTGCCGGAGTGGCTCGGGCTCAGGTCCAGGCAGTCGTCGAGGATCTGGAACGTGACGCCGAGCGCCGTGCCGAACCGGACGAGCGCATCTGCCTCCCCGGGGCCGGACCGGACCTCTGCGGCGCCGAGCAGGCAGCAGAGCCGGAACAGCTCAGCGGTCTTGCTCTGCACGAGCTCCAGGTAGGCGGGCAGGGGGAAGGCGGTGTCGAAGGCACGCTCGACGTCGAGCAGCTCACCATAGGCGAGCCTGGCGACAGTCCTGCTCACGGCCCCGGCGACGCCCTCTCCGAGATCGGCGGCCTCCGTGCCCACCAGCGCGAAGCAGGCCAGCCCGGCGAGCATTGCCTGCTCGGTGCCGACGGCCGCGTGCGCGGCCGGCGCTCCCCGGCGGGTCTCCGCCTCGTCGATGACGTCGTCGTGCAGGAGTGAGGCCAGGTGGATCAGTTCCACCAGAGCGCCCAGGCGTACCAGCCGGCCGGGATCGGCCGCGCCGAAGCCCGCGCCGGCGGCCAGCAGCCGTGGCCGGACGAACTTGCCCGGCCCGGCGACGAGCGTACGTACCGATGCCCGGACCGGCTCCGGCAGGCCATCGGCCAGGCGGAGGAGCCGGTCGGTCACCTGGGAGGTGAAATCGGGCACGGAACCGGGTGGTACGGAATCAGTGGCAGTGGTCGTCATCGCGGTAGTTCGATGGGGCCGTTCGTCTCGATGGTGGGCACCTTGGCGATCTCGTCGTAGACGAGCGTGTACAGGTCGTGGCCGTTCATGTACTCCAGGACCTGGCGGCGGTTCATGCCCAGGGTGGGCAGCAGTGCCTCCTGAAGGAGGGTGTAGGCGACCTGGGCCTCCTCCGGCGTCAGCACCGACTGGGCCAGGCCGTAGATGACGAAGGCGGCGTCGTCGAGGTTCTCCTGCGTGACGACGGCGGTCGAGTTCGGGTCGGCCAGCACGGTGGCCATGAAGTCGTGATACTTCGTGTAGTACTGCGAGGCGTAAGAGGTCTCGTTCCCCGTGGCATGCTTTCCCTGCAGCCGGTCGATCACCGCCTGCTGGTTGATGTAGGGGATGCGGATCAGGAGCCTGCCGACCAGGCTCTGGGCGAGGAAATTGTCCCGGAGGTCGTCGGCGAGGTCGTTGTCCCCGGTCAGCGGCAGGCCGTAATAACTCCCGATGCTCCCGAGGAGCGGGCACGAACTCTGATTTTCGGGCTCGACCAGCGTGTTGCCCTCGCCGCCGTGGAACACCACCGATCCGGAGTCGCCGGCGAGGCCGAAGCGATCGGTGAGGGCGAGATCGGTGTAGAGGACCATCCCGAGGGGGGTCAGGATGACCGACTCGACGCCGATGGCGGTGATCATGCTGGAGGTGTAGCCCGAGGTCCGGCCCACCTTCTCGATGTTCATGAACGGCTCGGGGGCCTTCACCGCCTCAGGAGGAGCGGCCGCCACCCTGCCGTCCGGGGCGGGAACGGCGGGCACCACGTTGAGAGCGGTGAGCGCGAGGTCGATCCTGGTGATCACGCCGGTCCCGTAGTCGTCACCGCCGGTGAAGATGCCGATGGCCGGGTGCTTGACCCCCAGCGGCGGCATGCGGTCGAGAGCGGGCTGCAGGGACAGGTTCATCTGGTCGACGAGCTGGGCGATGGCGGCGTCGATCTTCGTTCCGGCCGTGGTGATGGGAACCCAGCGCTTCAGCGTGGCGATCGTGTCCTTCGCCGCCGTGCCGCCGTCGTGGACCCCCGGCTGGATGATCTTCTCGCCCTTGACGCCCTCCCCCATGCGGGCCATCACGTGGTTGTTGGACATCAGGCACACCGTGCCGTCCGTCTTGTCGAGAACGAACAGCCCGAGTGTCCCCGCGGCATCGCCGTCCAGGGGGTTGGAGATGCTGCAGCCCGGCCGTGGCGGCCGCATGCGTCCGGTGACCCCCACGACGGCCGCCGGCGTCACCTCCCGTGCGGGATCGCTGACCCGGCCCATGCGGAACGGGCCGGCCTCGATCACGTCGACCTCGCAGGGACTCCCGTCCACCTCGACGGTTCTCGGCAGCAGCCGGCGGTTGGACACGAGAGCCTCGGGGCGCTTCTTGGCGACCAGGACCACGACCGCGGGCTCATCGGTCCACTGTCCGTCGCGGCGGCGGAAGCCGATGCCGGCGCCGGTGACGTTGGGATCGGCGCCGAAGTCGTCGAGGATCTTCCGCTTGCCCCGGTGCAGCCGGGCCTGGGTGTCCTGGTTGAGGTTCATCGGGTCTCCAGGTGCCGCAGGACGCTGGGCTGCATACCGCGGTCGTGCAGGTGAGCCAGTCCGCCGATCCACACGGTCGCGGGGCTGTCGGACGCGGGGTCGAGATGGCGGGAGACGGTGGCCGCGCCCAGTGCGGCCACCGCGATCAGGGCCTGCCGCTCAGCGGGCGCCGCCGTGGCGGCGGCCCGGCCGATGCCCGCGAGCAGCGCCGGACGCGGCGCGGCCAGGAGGCCCTGGGAGATCAGGAGGTCCGCCCCGGTGCGGACCGCCGCCAGCCGGGCCGGTTGCAGCCTGACCTCGGCGTCCTTGAGCCGGGAGGCGGTGACACGGCTGCTCGCCGTACCGCGCTCGCCGAAGCTCGGGACCTCGATCGGGTAGATCGCTCCGGCCTTGGCCACCTGCAGCACCATCTCCCGCTGCTGGGGCGACAACGCCTCGTCGGCAGCGGCGGCAGCAGGGGTGGGCAGAGCCATACCGATGATCAGGGTGGAGCCTGCCGCGCCCGACGCGCGGAGCATGGTCCGCCGCGTCACAGCGGCCGGTCGAGGGGGGTGGTCGCGCATCAGCCGCTGTCTCTTTCATCGCGGTACGGGGACCAAGGCGTTGTTCCTTGATCATCGGCAAGGTATCGCGATCGGAATTTTTGATCAAGTGATATCAACAACCGACTTGTGGTGAATTTTCATGACGATGTCAGGCAGGGGATGGTGATTCGCGCGGCGGCGGCGGGCGCACACCGGTAAACCCGGCTCCCCTGTGCACTGCCGGCTAGGGCTGGGCACCGGTTGACGGGCATGGTCAGGAGGTGAGTTGGTCGGCGAGAGCGGTGCGGGTGTACAGGACGCTGCGCCCGGCGCGGGCTCGGCCCACCAGTCCTGCGGCGTGCAGCGTCTTCAGGTGGTGGGAGACCGCACTGGGGGTGACGGCGAGCAGGTGGGCCAGGTCGGTGGTGGAACGGGGCTGGACCAGGGCGGTCAGGATGGCGGCCTTGGGCGCACCGATGAGCGCGGCCAGGACGGCCGGCGCCGGTAGGGGCGGCTGCCAGGCGGTGGCGGACCCCCGCGCCGGATAAATGATCATCGGCGGATGGTCGGGGTTGTTGGGGGTGCCGGGGGCGTTGACGAACAGGGTCGGGACCAAGCAGAGGCCGCGGCCGGTGACGGGGGTGCGGGTGTCGGCGTGGGGGATGTTCAGGCGGGTGCGCAGCCGTCCGTGGTGGAAGGTGATGGCGGGGTCCAGGTCGGCGAACAGCAGGGTGGCGCCCCCATCGGCCAGACGGGAGGCCCGGTAGCGCAGGTCGGCTTCCAGCACGCCGCGCAGACGCGGCCAGTGCGGGGCGATCGTCGCGGTCCAGTAGGTCTGCAGCAGGTCGGCGAGCCGGTCGCGCAGGCGAGCGGGCCGCCGTAGCTCGGAGCCCAGCAGGTCGGGGAGGGTGCCACCGGCGTGGGCTGCGCGGATGTCGGCGGCGACCCGGTCGGGGTCGCAGGCACGGGCGCGGTCCAGTTCGGCGGTGAAGTCGGTGAACGGACGCCCCGGGCGCGGGGTGAGGAAGTCCGGGACGAGCCGGCGGGGGCCGACCAGGGCCAGCAGCAAAGTGATGTCGAGGTCGCCGAGACCACGTGCGGCCGCCGCCAGCCAGGGGCGTTGCCGGACGTAGTAGCCGGGCTGGTGCCAGATGCGCAGGCTGAGCACCGTCTCCAGCAGCGGGGAGAGGGCGAAGCGGGTCTCGGCGAGGTCGCCGACGTCCAGGATCAGCTCGTGCATTGAGGCCCAGGCTAAATCACTGTCGGCCCGGCCGGACAGGCGGTGGGGTGAGCACCATGGTCACCGCACTCGCCGTCCTGTTCGCCGGGCTTCTGCACGCCGTCTGGAACGCCCTGGCCAAAGCGGTCCCTGACCGGTACACCGCGTTCGCGGTGATGGGCGCCGCCTCCGCGCTGGTGTCCCTGCCGGTCGCGGTGGCCGCCGGGCCGCCGGCGGGACCGGCCTGGCCGTTCCTGCTCACCTCGGTGGTCCTGCAGGTCGCCTATACCGCGCTGCTGATCCGCTCCTATGACCTCGGCGACTTCGGTCAGGTCTACCCGCTGGCGCGGGGCAGCGCGCCGTTTCTGGTCGCCGTCGCCGGTGCCGTGCTGGGCGAGCGGCTGAGCCCGCTCCAGTCCGCCGGCCTAGTCGTGGTGTGCGGTGGACTGGTCGCGCTCGCCATCGCCCGGCACCGCACCACTGTCACCGGCCCGGCCGTCACCGCCGCACTGCTGACCGGTCTGTCGATCGCGGCCTACACCGTCGTGGACGGGCTCGGCGTGCGACGTACCTCTCATCCGCTGCCCTACATCGCCTGGCTGTTCCTCCTGGAGGGATCCGTGGTCGCCCTCATGGCTCTGGCCGTGCGCGGCCGCGCCGTCGCCCCCGCGCTGCGTACCGGCTGGCAGATGCCGGCGGCGGGCGGCATCGTGTCCCTGCTCGCCTACGCCATCGTGGTGTGGGCCCAGACCCGTAGCCCGCTGGCCCAGGTCGCCGCGCTACGCGAAACCAGTGTCGTGTGGGGCGCGATCATCGGCGCCGTCTTCTTCTCCGAACGCTTCGGATGGCGCCGGGTCGCGGCCGCGGTGACCGTGACTCTCGGGATCATCATGCTCACCGCCCCCACCTGAGCATTCCTCCGACAGAACACCAGGGACATGGCACCGCGGTACATCTCCGCAGGAACGCGAAAAGCCGGACGCCCACCCGGAAGGGCACGGACGTCCGGCTTCATGACCAGGTCAGACCTGGCGGGCGAGGCCCTTCTCGACCGCCTCGATGATCCGCGGCCGCAGCTCGGCGCAGCTGATGATCGCGTCCACCGAGCCGACGTCGACCGCCCGCTGGATGCTGTGCACGCGGTCGAACTCGGTGGCCACCTCGGTGAGCTTCTCGGCCCGCACGGACGACCGCAGCTCGGCCAGCTCGGCGGTCAACGCGGCCCGCGTGGCAGTCGGCGCCGCCGCGACACGGGCGGCGAGCGCGAGCACGCGGGGGTCGTTGCCGGTCCGCTTGTCGACGTCGCGCGCGAAGACCACCGCGGCGGCCGGAGCACCGCCGAGCACCGAGGCGAACGAGCCCTCGACCGCGAGCACGGTCATGTTCGGGTTGAGCGCCTTGGAGAACACCACGAACGCGCCGCCGTGGTACCGCGAGATCACGCAGAACACGATGGGGCCCTTGAAGTTCACCACCGCGCGGCCGATCTCCGCGCCGTACTCCAGCTGCAGCTTGCGCATCGACTCGGGCGATCCGTCGAACCCCGACAGGTTGGCCAGCACGACCAGCGGACGGTTCCCGCTGGCGGCGTTGATGGCCCGAGCGGCCTTCTTGGACGACCGCGGGAACAGGGTGCCCGCGGTGTAGGTGTCCGGGCCGTCGGTGGGAGGGAATCCGCGGCGCGGTACGGATCGGGACTCGATGCCCAGCAGGCACACCGGCTGACCACCGAGGTGGACGTCTTGGACCGCGGCGGTCTCCGCGTCGGCCATGCCCGCCCACCGCTCCAGCACCGGGTGGTCCTGATCGGCCAGCGCGCGCATGACCGTACGGATGTCGAACGGCTTCTTGCGGTCCGGGTTGGACTCGACGGAGAAGATCTGACCCACCGTCGTGAAGTCGCTGTCCGGCACGGCGTGCGGGAACGCCGACACGTCGCGGTCCACCGGGTCGCTGGTGACCGTCTTGCGCGGACGGCTCTCCCCCGGCGCGATGTAGCTGTGGTCGTAGTGCGACATCAGGACTTCCCGTGCACCGCGGATGTCCGGCGCCCAGTACTGCGCCTGGCCGTTCGGGCCCATGATCCGGTCGTACCCGCCGATGCCGTGGTTGTCCTCGGCCGACACACCGCCGGAGAAATCGAGCGACTGCTTGCCCGTCAGTACCATCGCGGAGTCCGGCGTCATCACCAGGATGCCCTTGGTGTGCATGAGCATCGTGGCCTCGGCGTTCCAGTACGGCTGGGCGCCGACGTTGATGCCCGCGACCACGATGTTGATCTCGCCGCCGTCCTGGGTGAAGTTCACGATCCGCTTCAGCGCGGCCGCCACCCAGTCCATGTTCTCGGTGCCGGACGACATCGAGATCCGGGCGCCCGCGGAGAGCGCGAACCACTCCAGCGGCACCCGCAGCTGCTCGGCCAGGTCGAGCGCGGCGATCACCCGTGCGCACTCGGGCTCGGACAGCGCGCCGAGCGCCTTCGTCGGGTCGCCCAGCAGCACGACGCGGGTCATACCCTCCGGGTGGCGCGGCGTGGGCGTGCTGACGACACCCGCGACGAGCGCGGCGGTGTTGCGTCCCTTGGGCCGGTTCACCGGCACCAGCTTCGCGTGCTCGTCCAGGTCGTACTCGGTGAACGAGCCGAACGGCCCGGCGAGCATGCCGGTCAGCTCGTACGGGTAGTGCGTGCCACGGCTGTGCGCGCGCAGCACCTCCTGGCGGTAGTCGTCCAGCGGCTCGATGGGCTCGGTCGGCGGCGGCACGACGGACAACTGCACGCCGGAGCCCACGTCGTAGCCGATCCGGACGGCGATGTCGACGAGCTCGCCTGTGACGCCGTCGCGGCGCCTGCCGAGGAACAGCACCTCCTCCAGGCCCGCGCCCGCCGTCGTCGGCAGTACGCGCTTCGCCACGGTGTCCAGGTCGTCCGGGGAGAGGTCGGTCGGCGGCCACACGTAGATGACGATCCGGTTCGTGGCGGACATCTTCGCGCCGGGCTTCTTGGCCCGGCGGATCGCGTCGAGGCACGTGGCCAGGGTGTCCTCGGCCGCGGGCAGCGCGACGAGCCTGCCCTCGTCGTCGCGCAACGGGGTCAGGTCACGGACCTGCCCCAGGGCGACGAGGCGCTCGTCGGACGGGTTCTGCCGTGCCGCGGCCCGGAAGAGGTAGACCTCCTCGTCGGGCGAGGGCAGCCGGGTGAGGTCGAAGTCGCGCAACCGCTCCAGCTGCATGCGCTCGGCGATGCGCGGGTGCAGCCCGCGCAGCAGCCGTTCCTCCACGAAGCCGTCCGCGGACGGCCGGAAGGTGAAGTGGTGGTGCATCACGGCGCCGCTGTTGCCCGCGACGGTCGTGGTGATCCGGCCGACCTGGTTCGACGGTTGCTGCGCGACCAGGACCTCACGCAGGAGCATGGCCATCTTGTCGGGGTCGCTCGGGCCGTCCGACCAGGTCAGGTAGACGTCCGCGACCAGCTCGCCGTCACCGGCGAGCTCGTCGACCGCCTTGACCGCCTCGGCCAGCGCCGTGAAGTCGACCGCGGTGGTCACGACGCGGCCGTTGCCGGTCGCGGTGCGGTGGTCGGCGACGACGAACGTGCAGCCCGCCACCTTGCTCACCCGGATGTCGCTGAGCGCGCGGTTGCCGTAGTAGCGGCGGCTCAGCACTTCCAGCAGCGGCACGGGGTCCGCGCCTTCGCGGCCGATCCGCCGGCCGACCAGCCGGACGAGCGGCTCGGCGCTGGCGACCATCGCGGAGATCCGCTCGGCGCGGTCGGGCGCGTCCGGGTGCTGGTCGAGGTGGCGCAGGTGTTTGCGCACGGCCGTATAGACCTTGGCACGGGTACGGCGCAGCAGAGGCTGGGCGAACCAGGCGAACACGATGCCGCGCGCCAGGTCCGCGACGGCCGGGAACCGGACCTGGGTGGCGGCGACCAGGTGCTCCAGCGCCAGGCCGACGGTGACGCGGTCCGCCTCGGCGGGCGGGGCCTCGTTCACCCACTGGCGCAGCAGGGTCGTCACCACGGCGACGTCGGCGGACGCGCGCTGCTGGGCCAGGAAGATCCGGAAGACCGCATCCTCCAGCTCCGGCGTGCGGTCCAGGCCTTCGACACCGTAGTGGGACAGCACGTGCGTGAGCCGCTGCTGGAAGCTCTCCGACAGCCCGGACCGATCCGAGTCGAGGAACTGCAGGTATGTGTGGAAGTACTCGCGGGGGCTGTGCACCGCGGAGCCGGACTTCGGCTCCTCACCGGCGGGCCGGTTGCGGCTCAGTTCGCTCAGGTCGGCGAACAGGCGCAGCAGCTCGACCTCACCGGCCGGCTCGTGTTCACCCGTCGCGACGAGCTCGGCGCGCGCGGCCAGGTAGCCGGCGAGCAGGCGCTTCTCGTCCTGCGAGTCGATGTCGAAGCCCAGCAGGAGGCTGCGCAGGTCCTGCAGACCGCGGGCGGCCCGCTCGGCCGCGGGCACGTCCACCGGCTCGGACGGCAGGTCCAGCTCGACTTCCTTCGCCGCGGCCGCGGGGCCGGCCGCCTGCTCGCCGTCACCCAGCGGCTCCAGGCGGAGCAGGCGGGCGCCCGCCTGCACCTGGCTGCCGATCGACACCGCGAGCTCCCGCACGCGGCCGCGGAACGGCGCGCGCAGCACGGTCTCCATCTTCATGCTCTCGACCACGAGCAGCGGCGCGCCGGCCTCGACCTCGTCGCCCGCCTGCAGTGGCGTGGCCACCACGAGCGCGGGCACCGGCGAGCGCACGATGCCGCCCTCGTCACGGCTGATCCGGTGCGTGATGCCGTCGACCTCGACCAGGTGGATCGGGCCGTGCGTGCTCGTGACGACCTTGAAGCGGACGCCGTTCACGGTGATCTGGCCGCTGTGCTCGTCGAAGCGCTCGATGTCGACGTCGGCCGCGTGCTCGGGGCCGCCCGCCGAGACGCCGACGCGGAACCGGTGGCCGCCGGTGCGGGCGACCTGGACGCGGTAGCCGACGTCGCGGAGCTTGAGCTCCAGCGCGCGGCCGCTCTCGTGCTGCGACTGCGGACGGCCGCCGTGCGCGGTGGACAGGAAGCGCTGCCGCGTCACGGCCTCCTCGTCCTCGTAGGCCTCGACGGCGGCGGCGATCAGCGCGATCGCGGAGTGCTGGTGCGACACGAGGACGCCCTGGGCGCGCACGCGGTCGATCCAGCCGGTGTCGGCGGACCCGTCGATCACCGCGGGCTCGTCGAGCAGCACGCGGACGAAGCCCTTGTTCGTCACGCCGCCCTCGATGATGACGGTCGTCTGCGTCATCGCGCGGCGCAGTCGGGCCAACGCCTCCGTGCGGTCACGGCCGTGCGCGATGATCTTGGCGATCATCGAGTCGAAGTCGGCGGGGATCACGTCGCCCTCGCTGAACCCGGTGTCCACCCGGATGCCGGGGCCGTTGGGCAGCGCCAGCCGCGCGATCCGGCCGGGCGAGGGTGCGAAGTCGCGGTCGGGGTCCTCGGCGTTGAGGCGTGCCTCAACGGCGTGACCCCACTCCTCGGGCGCGCCGCCTTCGAGCTTGCCGCCCGCCGAGACGTGCAACTGGGCCTTCACCAGGTCGACGCCGGTGGTGATCTCGGTGATCGGGTGCTCGACCTGCAGGCGCGTGTTCACCTCAAGGAACGCGAACAGCCGCTCACCGGGGTGGTAGAGGAACTCGACGGTGCCCGCGCCCTGGTAGTCCACCGCGAGCACGAGCCGCTCGGCCGCCGCCTTCAGTTCGGCGACCTGCTCGGCGTCGAGGACCGGGGAGGCGGACTCCTCGATGATCTTCTGGTTGCGCCGCTGCACGGAGCAGTCGCGCACGCCCAGCGCCCACGCGGTGCCCTGTCCGTCCGCGATGACCTGCACCTCGACGTGCCGGGCGCCCGTCACCAGGCGCTCCAGGAACACGACGCCGCTGCCGAACGCGCGCGCGGCTTCCTGGCGCGTCAGCTCGTAGGCATGGGTCAGCTCGTCAGCGTCGGAGACCATCCGGATACCACGACCACCGCCGCCCGCGGTCGCCTTCAGCATCAACGGGTAGCCGATCCGGTCGGCCGCCGCCTTCGCCTCCTCCAGCGTCTCCACCGGACCGCGGCTCCACGGCGCGACGGGCACACCGACCTTTTCGGCGATCAGCTTCGAGCCGATCTTGTCACCCAGCATGCGCATCGCCTCGGCGCTCGGGCCGACGAACGTCACGCCGATCTCGGCGCACAGGTCGGCGAACGCCGGATCCTCCGCCACGAAGCCCCAACCGACCCAGGCCGCGTCCGCACCGGTCTCGACCAGTGCCTTTTTGAGGATCGCGTGGTCCAGATAGGGCCGGTTCGCAGCGAGCCCCAAGTCGTAGGCGATGTCCGCCTCGCGGACGAACGTGGCCGTCCGGTCGGAATCCGTGTACAGGGCGACGGTCTCGATCCGTGTCCCCGTCTCCGCGGCTAAGTCCCGAACGGCGTGGATGAGCCGCATGGCGGCTTCACCGCGGTTGACGATGGCGACACGACTGAACACTGAGCGGACCTTTCGAAGACAATGAATACGGCGGCCGTCCTTACCACAACCGGGGTACATGCTCTCGGCTGTCCCCGGATACCGGAATGGCGGGGACTAAACGTGTTTCGCGGCCGGAGTTGTGGGGATCGCACAAACGCGCCCGCCGGGGTGGTGTGCCATGGGACCGGTGTGACCTTGGTCTCGTGGCGGCTCGTGGACTCGGGGGCCCGTTCAGACTAGCCGCGAGTGAGGGTGCTCCGTTTGTCACGCAGCGACAAAGACGGCAAGCGTGCCTGATCACCGCCCGCTGGACGACCGCCCTGTCGTCTTTTGCGCGTCGACGGTCGCGAGCACCGCATCGACCAGCTCCGGGACGGATCGGCCGCCCACCTCGAGGCGATCCAGGCCCAACCTGTCGACGGCATCCAGCATGAGCGTCTGATATCGCTCGGTACGGGCGAGGAACTTGTCCATCAGGTGCCGCTCCTCTTCCGTCGCCGCTTCGTAGTGGCCGGCCGCATGCATCCGGGCGCGAAGGACGATGTCGTCCGCGGTGAGCCATACGGCGGCCGTGTGCGGGACCTTCAGCTTCGCGACGCGGACGGGCCAGAGCGCCGACCCCTCCAGGACCAGTCCCGCCCCGACGGTGCCCCCGGTCGCGTAGGCCGTGATCAGGTCCTCGATGCGAGGCCACAGCCGTTCATAGTGACCGAGAACTGACGTGATCAACTCGTCGACCGTGAGCGATCCGTAGTGCTCGGCGACGTGCGGCGGCACCTCCCACTCCGGCGTTCTCCAGGGCCGCCCCGGGTGCCGTGCCAGCTTGTCCGTCGACTGGACCTCGAACCCGAGCTTCTTCGCCACCGCTTGGGCAACGGTCGACTTCCCGGCGTTCGACGTCCCGCCGATCAACAGCACCCGTACATCGTGCATGCCACCGACCCTACCGATCGTTTCACGATGATGCGGGTGGTCGACGGAGCCGGCGGACCCGGCTGGTCGGAGTCTGAGGTCCGCGTCGCGTGCTGGTCAGCCGACGGCGTGGACGTCGTGATCGGCTGGGTCGGCCGTGCCGCCTTTCGCGCGGCGGGCTGGATGCGGGGGCAGCAGTGACGCCGGCAGCAGGGCGAGAGAGGCGAGTCCGGCGAGGATCATCAGGGTGGGGCCCATCGCCGGAGAACCGGCGGCCGACGAGCTCAGCGGCATCATGCCGGCGGCGACGGCGATACCGAAGGTCGGGCCGACGTTCGTGGCGGTCTGCTTGAGCCCCCCGATGACCCCGGCGTACCCGGGCGGCGCCTCACCGACGACGGTCCCGGTGGCGGTGACCATCACTGTGGCGAACCCCGCACCGAGTACGGCGAAGGCCGCGCCGGTGACCATCCACGTGCTGGTGGGACCGAGCTGGGACAGACCCGCGATGCCAAGGACGACGAGAACGGTACCGGCGACCGCGGTGCGGCGCGGGCCGTACCGGCGCAGCGCGGCGCTCGCGGCGGGCGCACCGAGGACCATGAGCGCGGTCAGCGGGAGTGCCCGCAGCCCGCTGGCGAGCGGGTCGAGTCCGAGTACGTCCTGGAAGAAGAACGTGGCCACGAACAGCGCACCGAACATACCGCCGGTGGTGACCAGCAGGATCGCCATCGATGCCGCCACCGGTACCGACCGCGCCACGACCGGCGGCACGATCGGGTGCGCGGTACGGCGTTCGTGCCCGACGAGGACCGCCGCGACGCCCACGACGGCGACGAGCCCGAGCAGTGTCGGGGCGGCGATCCACCCGTTCACCGATACGCCGACTAGAGTGTGCACCAAGAGCGCGAGCGCGGTCGCGAGCAGGGCCGCGCCGGTGAGGTCGAGCCGCTGGGATCCGGTACGCGGAGGCGCCGGCGCCCGTACGGCGAGGGTGACTGCGGCGATCGCGACCGCGATCGGGATGTTGACCACGAACATGGCACGCCAGCCCAGGTGCGCGACGAGGACACCCCCGAGTACCGGGCCGGCCGCCGCGGCCACTCCGATCGCGCTGGTACGGATGGCCACCGGCGTACCGAGCCGGTCCGCCGGGTACGCCAGCCTCAGCAGCGCGAGTGTCGCCGGCTGGAGGAGCGCACCGAACAGGCCCTGTACGGCGCGCAGGCCGATCACCCACCCGACGCCGGGCGCGAGCGCGATGCCGGCCGAGGAGAGCGCGAAGCCGAGCACACCGACGAACAGCAGCCGCGGGTGCCCGTACCGGTCGCCGAGGCGCCCGGCGATGACGAGCAGCGCGGCCACCGCGAGCAGGTAACTGGTACTTGTCCACTGGACCTGCGCCACGCTCGCGCCGAACTCGCGTTGCAGGCTGGGCTGCGCCACGATCAGTACTGTGCCGTCCAGTGCGACGATCATCGCACCGGCCACGCTGACCAGGAGTGCGAGGCGCGGCCGTACGGTTGCGGTCATGAGTTCGCCGCGCCGAGATGAGCGTCCAGGGCCGCCGCGACGAGCCGGTCGAGATCGTCGCCACCGGGTGCTCCGCCCGGTGGCGGGGCGCCGAGGGCGAGTTGCAGGCTGCCCCAGGACCAGAGTTGGGCGACGCCGTGCAGGTTCGACCAGAGGGCTGCGGCCGTCACGGCTGCCGGCGGCCCGGCCTCGTTCGGCGCGCCGGGCCGGTGCGCGGCGTCCTGCTCCGTTCGGTACCGGACGACGAGCCCGACGATGAGCTGGAACAACGGGAGAGTCGACTCCCGGAGCCTCGGCTGGTCCGATGCGTGCTTCTCGCTGTCGAGCAGGTCGTGCCGGAACATCAGCTCGAACATGCCGCGGTGCTCCAGCGCGTAACCGACGTACGCCCGTCCGATCTCCTGCAACTGACCGCGCGGCGACGTCGTGCCGCCGGTCGCGGCCGCGAACCGGGCTCCGAGGTCCGCGAAACCGCGTCGGGCGATCGCGGAGAGCAGGGCGTGATGAGTGGGGAAGTACCGGCGCGGAGCCCCGTGTGAAACCCCCGCCCGGCGGGCGATCTCACGCAGCCCCAGCGAGGCGGTTCCATCGGTCATCACAAGTTCCACGCCGACGTCGATCAGCCGTTCCCTAAGGGAGCTCTCCGGTTCCATAGACAGTGTCTACCAAATGTCGTAGACACTGTCTATGGCAACGTTGAGCGATGAGCGGCGGTCGCTGCCGCCGGGTCTGGTCCTGGCGGAGCCGCCGATGACGCTCGGCGGAGTCGAGGCCGTCTCGGCCAACGAGTACGACGCGGTGAACAGCCGCCGGCTCACCTCGTTCACCTTCCGCCGGGGTACGCAGGAGCATCGCGGGACGTCGGTGCAGTACGTCTACACCGCGGCGGAGGCCGTCCGGCTGGTCACCGCGGCCGGGTTCACCGGCGTCGAGCTGTACGGCGACATCGACGGCACACCGTTCCGGTTCGGCGGCCCCCGGCTGCTCCTGATGGCGCGGCGGCCGTAGGCCACCGGCCGGAGATCCGGGAACGGTTCCGGGCGCCGGCGGAAGATCAGCTTTTGGCCGGATCGCGTCGCCGTACCAAAGGCAGGTACACCTCGTCGACGATCTCGACAAGGACATCGTCGGGTGCGGTAGGGACCCCGCGCACCACGAATTCATTGCGCAGCAGGACGATGGCCACGGTGGCGACCCGTGGATGGAGCGCTTCGGGGGCAGCTTCACCGCGTGCGACCGCGCGCCCCAGGATGGTCAGCCAGGGGGCGACCACGGCGTCGCTGGAACGTTCTTGCAGCTGCGCCAGGAGTTCCGACGCGCCGCCGGCCGCAGCGAACAGTTCGCGCAGGATCGCGCCGAGGGGGGAGCTCCAGTGGCGGTTCGCCTGGCGTAGCACCTCAAGGACATCGCCGCGCAGACTGCCGGTGTCGGGTGGTCGGACCGCCGTGACCAGTTGCCGATAGGCGGCGATGCCGAGCGTGAGGCGGTTCGGCCAGCGGCGGTAGATGGCGTTCTTGTTGGTGCCGGCACGGGTGGCGACCTTGTCCATGGTCAACCCGGCGTATCCGGATTCGGTGAGTTCGTCCACCGCAGCGCGCAGGATCGCCTCCTCCAGGGCGGCTCCGCGTCGCCGCGTCTGCCCGGCACCTGACTGTCCCCTCGACTCCCCTACCATGGCCCCTTCCCGAAATCGATACCGACCGTACCCTCCAATTCTGGTTGTCATCCCTAGCCCCCGGCAACTAGGGTACGGCGAGTACCGTAAATATTTCCGCTGGAAAAAGGCGCGACATGCGAGCCAAAGGCATCAGCTACGACACCGGCTTCGTCTACAACGGAGCGATCGGCCACAAGTTCTTCGACTCGGAGGTGGTCGAGCGCGAGCTGCGCGTCATCCGTGATGACCTGCACTGCACCGCGGTCCGCGTCATGGGTGGCGATCCGGAACGGATGGAGCTCGCGGCGGCGCACGCCGCCGACCTCGGCCTCGAGGTCTGGTTCTCTCCCTATCCTCTTGAACTGACCACCGACGAGATGCTGTCGTTGTTCGCCGACTGCGCCGTGCGCGCGGAGCGGCTCAGGCAGCAGGGAGCCGAGGTCGTGTTCGTCACCGGCGCCGAGCTCAGCTTGATGAACAAGGGATTCCTGCCCGGAGACAGCACCGACGAGCGGGTCGAGTTGCTGAGGCAGCCCCATCATCTGCGCGAACATATCGGTGAGGTCGGCACACGCGTCAACGACTTCCTCGGCAGGGCCGTGGCTCTCGTCCGAGAGCACTTCGGCGGCAAGGTGACCTACGCCTCCGTACCGCTCGAGCGCGTCGACTGGACGCCCTTCGACATCATGTCCATGGATCTCTACCGGTCGGCTGAGATCGCCGACCGCTTCGCCGAAGGCGTCCACGACCTCGTCGCGCAGGGAAAGCCGGTCGCGATCACCGAGTTCGGCGCGGCCGGCTACCACGGTGCCGGCGACAGGGGCGCTCAGGGCCTGGAGATCGTCGAGTACGACAAGGACACCCGTGCCCCTGTTCGGTTGAACGGTGAGTACGCCCGCGACGAGGCCGGTCAGGCCGCGTATCTGCGCGAGCTGCTGGAGGCCTTCGACGCCGGCGGCGTCGACAGCACCTTCGTGTTCACCTTCGCGCTGTACGACCACCTGCACCGCCCCGACGGCGACCCCCGCGAAGACCTGGACCTGGCCAGCTACGGGATCGTCAAGGTCTACGAGGACCGCCACGGAGCCACCTACCCCGACATGCGATGGGAACCCAAAGCCGCATTCGCCGCCCTCGCCGACTACCACCGGGAGCACTGAGACAGCCAGAGCGGTCCTGAGCGGGTCGTGGTTCTCGGCGCCCACCCGGCGGCCCGGCTGTCGGGCCCCATGGTGGGGCCTGGGCACTTCCCGCCCACCGCCGAGGCTCCCAAGCCCGGCCTCGCCCCCTTGCGCACCCTTTGCGGCGCCCCCGGTTCAGGCTGCCTCCTCCTTCCGCCCCACCGCCACGACGGTGAAACGACGGCGGCTCTCACCTCTGATATGGACGAAACAGCGTCCCGGCACGTTTCCCAGCGGCACCCGATCAGGGCTCCGGCCTACGGCGTACTCCTTTCTCGCTTACTCGGTCCAGACGCTTGCCAATGGCTTCCAAGTCGTCGGCCTCATGGCTGCAAGTCGGCTCCTCATCATTCACAAGAGGCGGCCGCCAGTCTTGGTCGCAGATCGAAACCCGAAAAGGGGAAGCCTCGGAGGCGCGGTGCCGGCCTCCATGGCAACCCTCATCTGCTGCAGCGGCCTTTCAACGCACGCAGCCGATACGAGGGATGAGATCAGCGCGCCACCAGCCGCACAAGCCGCACCCGGTGTTTTCCGGAAAGGCGTGGACCACCGGCGCACCCGCTCTTCACGACACCGAACGATGCCAGAAAGGAACCCGAAAGACGTGAACATGTACAAGAGGGCTCTGCCCGCTGCGATGGCAGCCGCCGCTTCAGCCGTCCTGACCCTGGTACCCGGAACTCCTGCGTCCGCTGCCACGGCAAGTACGGTCGAAGTCCAACTCCAGACCACGTCGACCGTGAAAGAGTCGAGTGGCGCCTGGTTCGCCTGTCCTGCCGACCAGGTGATGACCGGCCGCAAGCATTCCGGGGACGAGAACGGCTACACGACGTATTACTGCAGCCGGATCCTCATCAACGGCGAGCAGGCCACCGTGGAGCCCCGAAGCTGGGTTTCCGCTGGAAAGGAGAGCAGTTCGCTCTTCGAAACCGGTGAGAACGAGATCATCATCGGCAGGCAGCACAAGGGGGACGAGAACGGCTACACGAACTACCAGTACGGTGCGCTGTTCTGGCAGGGGAGGCAGCTGCGCGTCCTCGCCCGGATCTGGAGCTCGAACATGAAGGAGAGCAACCACTCCGCCTCGGTGAGTCCCTACCATGTCATGACCGGCCGGTCGCACTCCGGGGACGAGAACGGCTACACGAAGTACCAGTACGCTGCGGTCACGACTGACAGCTGAGGAATCCGGACCTGAGCGCCCGGCTGAGCCTCGGCGTCGCCGCCCAATCGGGCTGAGCTGTTCGACGTGGCCCACGGGGACCCGGCCGGGTCCCCGTGGGCTCCAGAGGCGAGTTCGTCAGAGAGCCGTCTGCTCGCGAGTCCACTCCTGGTCCTGCCAGGCCGGATCCAGCGGCGTGTGGGCGATGTGGTTGGTGTAGTTCGACAGAGTCTTCATGCCGACGCCGAGCACGATGTCGAGCACATGGCGGCGGGTGTAGCCGGCGGCGAGGAACGCCTCGACGTCAGCGTCGTCGAGCCAGCCGCGCTGGGCGACCATCGTCTGGGTGAGGTGGCGGGCCGCCTCCAGCGCCGCGTCCTGCAGCGGCTTGCCGGCGCGCAGATCCTCGACCACCTCGGCCGGGACGCGGGCGCGCAGGGCCAGGGTGGAGTGGGCGGCTACGCAGTACTCGCAGCCGTTCTCGACGCTGATTGTGATCCACACGACGTGCTTGGCCGGACCGGGCAGGGAGGACTTGCCGAACTGCTCGGCCAGAGCGTTGTAGCCGGCCAGCAGTTCGGGCGATTCGGCCATCACCCCGTTGAGCGTGGTCACGAATCCCATGCGCTTCTTGGCCGCCTCCAGTATCGGACGCGCCGCTTCGGGAGCGTCGCCCTCGTCGTAGACATGGAAATGAGTCATCGTCTCTCCTCGGTGGTGGTGATCTCGGTGAAACCGTCCAGGACGGCGCGCACACCGGCCAGCAGTCCGGCTGCTTCGGCTCCGGCCCGCGAGCGCAGGTTGACTCCGTAGGCGAGCAGCGCGAGCGTCTCGGCACCCGCCGCCACGTCCTGACCCGGGCGCAGCTGACCGTGCTCACGCGCTGATTCCAACGCGGCGTGCAGTGCCGCCTGCAGCGCCTCATGATGATCGTCCAGCACCTGCCGGATCTGGGGTGACTCCCGGCCGCTCGTGGCGTGGGTGTTGGTGACCAGACAACCCCAACGGGCGTGCTCGCCCGTGCAGCGTGCGGCCACCAGCCGCTCGAAGAAGGCGGCGACGGCGGGCACACCTCGGGTGTCGGCGGCCAGCGCGTCGAATACCGGCCGCGACTGCCGGTCCAGATAACGGCGCAGTACGGCCACCTGCAACGTGCCCTTGCCGCCGAAGGTCCCGTACAGACTGGACCGGCTGAGCCCGGTGACCTCGACGACATCGGCGATGCCCGGGGTATCGGCCCCACGCTCCCAGAACAGGCGCACCACCTGGTCCAGCGCCGCCTCGGGGTCGAAGTGCTTGATGTCCGCCATCTTGCCAACCACCTATCTTGGAACGACCATTCCAAGATAGGACCATGCAGCCATCAAGAGCAACCCGCTAAGGACGTTCATAAGGACTGAGCGGAACGTTGTTCCCACACCCGGCCGATCTCCGCCACTATGGCCAGTGCGATGCCCTCCTGGAGGTGGTAGCTCGTCGGGCGGGCCAGCTCCAGCGCTTCATCGGCGAGAGAGAGCGCCAGGTCGCGCCGGCCTGTACCGAGGTGCGCGCGGGCGAGCCCGAGCAGGGCCCTGACTCGCATGTAGCGCATGCCCGCCTCCGTCGCGAGTTCGAGGGCCCGTTGATGCACGTTAACCGCCTCGCGGTAGCGTCCGCCCAGCGTACGGACGGTGCCGAGGACGTTTGCGGCGTTGCACAGGGCATAGACATGATGGGTGCTTTCGGCCAGGTCGTACGCCGTGATCGCGTGCTCGAGGGCAGGGCCGAGACGGCCCGCGTCGCGGTGGATCTCCGCCAAGGTGGCGAGGCTTTTAGCCTCAGGCACAGGCAGGCCGCTTGCGCGATCGTGTGCGAGCGCCTCGGCGGCCAGGGCCAGGGCCTCGTCGAAGTGCCCGAGGAGGCGCCGGACGGTCGCGAGCTCGTTCAACGAGAAGCTCAGAGGGCTGTCGCGTAGCGTCCGGTGCAGTGCCACGGCACTGCGCAGGTGTCGCTCTGCCTCGCCGAGGGCACCGAGTTCGAGGTAGATGACACCCAGATTACTCAGGGCGCTCGTCTCGCCGTAGACATTGCCGATGTCGCGGTTGATCTGCAGGGCGACGTTGAGATGGTCGATGGCAGGCTGAAGCTCGCCCTGATCGTGGCAGGCGGCGGCGGCGTTGTTATGGGCGGCGGAGGCGCCTTGAGGCCATCCAGCCCGTTCACTGTAGCGCGCGGCAGCGGCGTAGGCGGCGCGTGCCTGACCGTAGTCGGAGCGTAACTGAGCGGCGGCACCGGTGCAGAGCTGTGCCGCCGCCAGGCCGGACAACTCGCCCTCAGCCGTGGCGGCGCGCAGGGCCGCCTCGGCGACAGCGACGCAGTCGGCGATGTCGATGTGCTGGAACAGATGGCCGCGCAGGGCATCGGCGATCAGCCACGCGTGGTGCCGCGGCCCGCGCTCAGCCGCATGGACCGCAGTCGCGACCAGGTTCGCACGCTCGTCCTGCAACCAGTGCACAGCCACGCTACGCCAGTCCGGCGAGCCATCGACGTGCTCGTCCGGCGCCTGTGCAGCGGGCCGCCGACTAACCGCTTCGATGGCCGGCAGCCGGGTGATCGATGGATAGGCGATCTCGGCTGCCCAGGCGGCTTTGGCCAGATACCAGACGCCGAGGCGTTCGGCGGCCTCACGACGGCTCGCCAGGTCGTCTTCCTGCCGGGCGAGTTCTTCGGCGTACTGGCGCAGCAGGTCGTGAAAGGCGTAGCGGCGCGGCTGGTGTTCTGTGAGAAGGTGAGCGTCGGCGAGCCGGTCCAGCAACCGCTCAGCGTGCGTCACGTCGATGTCGGCCAGGACCGCGGCGGCCGGGGCCGTGACGTCTGGACCCGGGACCAGGCCGAGCAGCCGGAACAACTGCTGGGCGGGGGGCGGTAGCCGCGCATAGGACAGGTTGAACGCGGCGCGCACCGCCAAGTCGCCGTCGATCTGGAGTACGTCCAGCCGCCTGGCAGCCAGAGCCGTGCCGTAGTCGGCCAGGGACCAGTGCGGATGGGTGGCCAGGGTGGCGGCGGCCACGCGCAGGGCAAGCGGCAGGCGGGCGCAGAGCCGGACGATCTCCTCCGCCGCTCGCTGCTCGGCCGCCAGGCGCTCAGTGCCGATCACCGATCCCAGCAGTTTCAGGCTTTCGGCTTGATCAAGCATGCTCAAGGAGAGCCGCCGGACGCCATGGGAGGCTGCTAGCCCGGCGAGCGTGTCCCGGCTGGTGACCAGGGTGAGGCAGCCCGGAGCACCCGGTAACAGCGGTCGTATTTGACCGGCTGTGTGGGCGTTGTCGAGCAGTACGAGTATTCGCCTGCCCGACAGGTATGACCGGTACAGGCCCGCGGCCGTCTCCTCATCGCCGGGGATCTGCTCGGCTGGCACGCCCAGCGACCTCAACATCCGGGTGAGCGCCTCTAGCGGCGCCATCGGCGGATGCAGCGAGTGCCCCCGCAGGTCAATGTAGAGCTGCCCGTCTGGGAATTCGTCGGCCATCTGGTGGCCAAAACGTACGGCGAGGGCCGTCTTGCCCACCCCGGCCGCCCCGGTAACGGCCGTCACGGTGGCCATGGTTGAGCTGTCGGGAACGGCGCAGCGCTGCAACGCGGCCAGATCGTGCTCACGCCCTACGAAGCCCATGACGTCGGGCGGCAGCTCGGCGGGAGCCGGAGCCTGCCGCGCCTGCTGCTCTGGCGGGACGTTCAGGCCGGGATCCTCGGTGAGGATATCCGCCTCGATCTGGCGCAGTTCCGGCCCCGGGTCGAGTCCGAGTTCCTCGGCCAGCAGGATCCGTCCGGTGCGGTATATCTCCAGTGCGTCTGAGCGCCGCCCCGACCGGTAGAGGGCCAGCATGAGCAGCCCGCGCAGGTGTTCCCGTAGTGGCTGCTCGGCGAGTATCGCCGCCAACTCGCCGACCAGGTTACGGTGCCGGCCCAGCGCCAACTCCAGTTCGGCCCGCTCTTCGAGGGCGACCAGCCGCAGCTCCTCCCACCGGCTCACGGAGATTTCCACCTCCGGCAGCTCCAGATCGGCGAGCACCGGACCTCGCCACCACGCCAGTGCCCGGCTCAGAAGGTCGCTCGCCTCAGCCGGTCGTCCTTCCCTCGTCGCCCGCCGGGCTCGCTCGATGTCTTGTTCTGCTCGCTGGGCGTCAATGAGGCCGCCCCGCAGCCGGTAGCCGGAACCCACGGTCTCGATGAGCTGCGGCTCGGCGCCGGCCTCCCGCAGCGCGCGGCGTACCGTAGTTATCGCGGTCATCACCTGGTTGCGCACGGTGGACGGCGGGTCGGCGCCCCAGACCTCAGCCAGGCGATCGATGGTGATCATCTGCTCGTGGTGCACCACGAGCATGGCCAGGACCGCCCGGGCGCGCTGCCCGCTCAGCCGCACCGCCCGCCCGTCCATCACGACCTCGAACGGGCCCAGGATTCTGAACTCCACCTCGCGAGCCCCCATGGTGATCACCATATCGGCTTCGCCCACGCGATCGGCGCCGATCGGCCGGCATGGTTATAGGGCCCGCAATCCACCCCCATCCACGGCGAGCATCGTTCCCGTCAGGTGCGAGGCCGCTGGCGAGAGCATGAAGGCGGCCACCCGGCCGAACTCCTCGGATTCCTCATACCCGTCCTTCTCACGCTCACTGTCACCGCGCTGGTGGCGGCCGTCGCTCGACCAGGTGGCCGGCCATCGCAGGGCCGGCCATCACCGGGGCCGAGCGCGCCTCACGCTCACGCCTCCTCGCTCACCTCGATGGCGGCGGCGGGGCAGACGGCGGCGGCCTCGCGGACCAGGGTGTGCTGGTCCGCGCCGGGCTCGGGCTCAAGCAGGATGACGATGCCGTCATCCTCGCGCTGGTCGAACACCTCCGGAGCGATCAGCACGCACTGACCGGCACCGCAGCATTTGTCCTCGTCCACGATGACTTTCATATCGGGTTCCTCTCTTCTGTTCGTCGGATTCGGCGGCGGCGGGTCACCAGCGGACCGGGACCGTGCGCAGACCGCCGACGGCCAGCCCCTCCACCCGTTCCAGTTCCTCCACCGGGACGGCCAGCTCCAGAGACGGCAGCTTGCGCAGCAGCACCTCGAGCACGACCTGCAGCTCGGTGCGGGCCAGCGCCTGGCCCAGGCAGGAGTGGGCGCCGGCGCCGAAGGACAGATGCGGGTTCGGGCTGCGGCTCAGGTCCATCTCCGCGGCGGCCTCGAAGGCGCTCTCGTCACGGTTGGCCGCGGCCATGCTGCACACCACCGTGGTGCCGCGGGGCAGAATCGTGCCGCTGACCTCGGTCTCCTCTGGCAGGTAGCGCGGCAGGCCGAAACCGGAGTTGGCGTCGAGCCGCAGCGCCTCCTCCACCGTCGTGCGGATCAGCGACGGGTCGGCCAGCAGCCGCTCCCACCGGCTGCGGTCGGCCAGCAGCATGGAGACCATCTTGCCGATCATGTTGGCGGTGGTCTCGTGCCCGGCCACCAGCAGCGCGATGCCGGTGACCATGATCTGGATGTCGGACAGCCCGCCGTCCTCGGGACCGCCGACCGCGATCAGCTCACTCAGCAGGTCCTCGCCCCGCTCGGCGCGCTTGGCGGCGACGTGACCGGACATGTACTCGAAGAACTCGGCCTGGGCGGCGTCGCTCTCGGCCTTGCTGTAGCGGGTGAGGTTGAGCAGGGTGTCGGACCAGTAGGAGAACCGGTCCCGGTCGGCGGCCGGCACGCCGAGCATGTCGCAGATGACGTACACCGGCAGCGGGAAGCCCAGGCCCGCCTTCAGGTCACCGGGTGCGCCGCGCTTGACCATGTCGTCGATGAGCCGCTCGGCGATCTCCGCCATCGCGGGCCGCAGTGCGGCCATCCGCTTGGCGGTGAACCACTTGCCGACCAGACGCCGCCAGTGCTGGTGCTCCTCGCCTCCGTCCGGGATGATCTGTGCCATGTCGCTGCTGAACACCCCTCCCCCGTCCGCCGACAGCCGGGCCGCGTCGGGTGCGGTGAGCTGGCGGGTGAAGCGCGGGTCGGCGAGCACCTGCTTGACGTCCTCGTAGCGGGTCAGCAGCGTCGCCTGGTCACCGCTGGGCAGTTTCACGTGCGCCACCGGGCACGTGCTGCGCAGCTCGGCCCACTCGGCGGCCGGCTCCAGCGCCGCGTCGTTGGGGATCGGGTAGTTCAGGACCTGCTCGTTGACACTCATTCGGCATCTCCTTTTAGGTGGATGGTCGCTCGCCTGCGAGCAGGCGGCTGTCCGGCTCGTGTCGCGTGCCGGCGCCGCTCGCCGCTGTCACGCGGGGGTGAGGGGGTGGGTGGGCTGCCGGCTGCCGAGGGCCTGTTGCCGCAGGAGGCGGGCCTGCTTGGCCATGTTCCAGCCGATCACACCGGTGACCTGGCCGTTTTCGCGGTAGAGGGCGGCGAAGCGGTGTTGTGCCGGGTCGCCTTCGGCGATGGTCACCTCGGCCGCCGGCGACGGCAGGCCGTGGGCCTGAATCTTGACGTCGTACTGGTCGGTCCAGAAGTAGGGGATCGGCGTGTACGGGCGATCGGCGCCCAGGATGTTCGCCGCCACCACCTGTGCCTGTTCGGTGGCGTTGGTGCGGTTCTCCAGACGCAGCCGCCGGCCGAGCCCCTCGTGATCCCAGGAGGCCACGTCCCCGACGGCGTAGACGCCCTCGGCGGCGCGGCAGCGCGAGTCGCACTCCACCCCGTCACCCACGGTCAGCCCGCTGTCCTGCAGCCAGCCGGTCGCCGGGCGGGAACCGATGGCCACCACGACCGCGTCTGCGGACAGCAACTCGCCGCTGGCCAGCCGCACCCCCGTGACCCGTCCGTCGGCACCCGTCAGCCCCTCGACGGTGACGCCGAGCCGCAGCCGGACTCCGCGCTCGGCGTGCGTCTGGGCGAGCATCTCGCCGATCACGTCACCGACTTGGTCGCCCAGGAGGGTGCGCCCCATTCCGGCGAGGGTGACGTCCAGGCCCATGGTGCGGGCGGTGGCGGCGATCTCGGCGCCCAGCACTCCCTCGCCCACGACCACGAGCCGCTCGGCGGCGGTCAGATGAGTACGCAAGGTGAGCGCGTCGTCCAGGGTGCGCAACACGTGCACGCCGGCCAGCCCGTCCTGGCCGGGAAGCCGGCGGGGGGCCAGGCCGGTGGCGACGACCAGGGCATCACCACGCAGCACACGGCCCGAGGCGGTGGTGACGGCACGCGCCGCAGCGTCCAGCGCGACGGCGGGCTCGCCCAGCACGAACTCCGCGTGCAGCCCATCCAGCTGCGCCTCGTTGCGGAGCTGGGTGCGGGACGGCTCCCAGGCACCGGCCAGGACCTGCTTCGACAGCGGTGGCCGGTCATAGGGAAGATGGGGTCCGGCGTCCAGCAGCGTCAGGCCGCCCTGGTAACCGTGCCGCCGCAGCGCCTCCGCCGTACTCAGACCGGCAGCCGACGCACCGACGATCAGGATGCTCCCGAGCGAGGTCACGAGGCATCGCTCGGGTGGAGGGCAGCGGCCCGGCGTACACGTATCGGCATATCACGTGATCCTTTCGGTCGTCCCGTGCCTTCAGGCTACCCTACACGTGTAGGGAAACCTACATATGTCGGTAAATGGTAAACTGAGGGATGTGGCCACGATGAGAGACAGCACCGCTTCCTCCGGTGATCGGCGCGTGCGACGCACTCACGCCGCCCTGGCCCGCGTGCTGATCCAGCTCGTCGAGGAGCAGGACCTGTCCCGGATCAGCGTCGCCGACGTCGCCGACCGCGCCGGAGTGAGCCGCTCGACCTTCTATGACCACTACCGGGACGTTCACGAGCTGGCCGAGGCCGCCTGCACCGCGATGATCGACGACTTGATCGAGACTGTGCCCTCCCCCGGCCCCGACGCGGCGGACCCCGCGCAGAACGCGACCCAGTCGCTGGAGGCGTTCTTCGCCAGCCTCGCCGAGCACGCCGGGCTCTACCGCGCCCTGCTGGGGCCGCAGGGCAGCGCACGCGTCGCCGACCACATCCGCCGCCGTAGCTCCGCGGCCGTCTATAACCGCATACGCCAGATCACCGACGGCGGCGACCTCTCGGACCGCATCGAACCGTCGCCGGACATCCCGCACAACGTTCCGGCCGCGTTCACCGCCGGAGCGCTCATCGGCGTGGCCGCCGACTGGCTCCAGCGCGGATGCCCGCGCTCCCCGGCCGAGATGGCCGCCCTGACCCAGCCGCTCTTCAGCGCGCTCTACCGCGTCGACGCCGACATGCCCACCTGAGGTCCACGCCACCTCGGATCTCGCCGTTCCTCCCGGCGGTGTCCCGGCTCGGGCAGGCTCAGGTCCTCCCCTCACACGCCGTTGGAATCCGCCGGCCGCCCGTGGTCCCGTGACACGTGTCACAGACGTTCCGACGGTCGATACCCGGCCGCCAATCGTCGAGGTCGCCGGGCCGGAGCCGGCCCGGCGACCTCGACGGTGCTATGTGATCAGAACCCTGAGCTCATGACCCGGTCCGGCACGGTGACCGAAAGGTCTGTCGGCGACGTCAGGTGCCGATGTTGGCCTGGGGCCCCGAGTACCTCCTGAGGAGGGACGGCACGTCGGCGGCCGGGTCGAGGGTGTAGGAGTAGAACGAACTCGGGTTGAAGGCCGAGCCGTTGGTGCTCTGGTTGCCGGTGCAGTTGACCACAATGCTGCCGCTCTGCCGGAGCTGCGCGGTGGAGTCGGGATAGAAGGGGTCTTTGACGGTGTCGTAGTAGCTGTTCTCGATCGCCATCTTGGTGGCGCCGCGCGAGTAGTTGCCGTACGAGGCGATGTTCTGCAGGTAGTTGTTGTAGAGGTGCGCGTAGGCGACGTTGTCGGTGCTGGGGTTGCGCTGGTTGGTGTCGTGGATCCAGTTGTGGTGGATCGTCATGCGGGCTGTGACGTTGTCGGTCCAGCCGATACCGAAGGACTTGTTGTTCTCCGACAGGACGTTCCAGGACACGGTGAGGTAGCTGGTGTCCTTGCGGCTGTCGATCAGGCCGTCGTTCATCCGGGTGATGGTGTTGTGGTCGATCCAGACGTGGTGGGCGGTGTCCATCTGGATGCCGTCGTAGTCATAGGTCTTGTCGTCGGGATCGTCGTCGGCCATGCGGGTGTCGCGGATGGTCAGGTTGCGGATGATGACGTTGCTCACGCCGGCGCCGAGGAAGAAGCCGCCGTTGACGATGTGGCCCTTGGTGCCGACGCCGAGGATGGTCTTGTTGGAGGCGACCTTGATCTCGGTACCGTACGGCGTGACGGTGATCGCACCGCCGACCTTGATGACGTAGGGGGCGCCGGCGGTGGCGTACTTGACCAGATCGGCATAGGTGGTGACGGTGACAGTGGCGCCGACCGCGCCGCCGGTGGTGGTCGTCAGACCGTCGCCGCTGGTGGCGGCGAAACCGTCGGCGGTGTTCGACCAGGTTCTGCCGCTGCCGGAACCCGGGGCGAACAGCCATTGCTTGTTGGTGTTGGCCGTGCAGGTCTCCTGGATGATCGCGGCGCCGGAGGTGGTGGAGGCGCCCTGATCGCTCATGCACAGGCCGCTGGCCACATTGACGATCTGGTAGGTGCCGCTGCCGGATGCGGTCAGGCGCCACTGCTGGTTGGGCTTGGTGCCGTCGCCGCATCCCCACTGCTGCAGCCGCACGCCGGAGGTCGTGGAGCCGCTGGGGACGTCGACGCAGCGTCCGCTGTTGACGTTGACCAGGTTGTAGACGCCCGACCCGGCGGAGACGACGGTGAACTGCTGCCAGGCATCGGCCGTGCAGCCCCACTGCTGCAACACCGCGCCGTTGTCCTTCGAGCCGCCCACCACATCCAGGCACATGCCGCTCTTGGTCACCTTGAGCTGGTAGACGCCACCGGCCACGGGCGTGGCCGCCTGCGCGGGAGAGATCGCGACCCCGAACGAGGTCAGCACGGCGAGGACGGCGAAGACGGCCACCCGGGCGGCACGAGCGCGGACGTTCAAGACACGCATGGTTGTCCTTCCGAAGCGGAGAGCACGGGGATGAAGCGGGTCAGCCAACGGGGTTCCAGCCGTCGGACCCGGCCAGATACTTCTGCGGGGTGTAGTTCGGAGCTTGCGCGTCGGCGAGCTGCGGCCGGTTGGAGTTCGTCCCGGCTCCTGCCCCGGTGTTCTTGTACTCGAAGAAGCGGGCGTTCTTCCAGGAGTTGGCGGACATGTCAGTCCACGGCTGGGCGGTGTTGATCAGGGAGCCCAGCGTGGACTCCCGGTAGAGCACCTGGGCGTTGGGGTACCAGGGGCGACCCAGGCTGGTGCTGCCTGTCGCGGACGCTCCGGAAATCCTGGACTTGTAGAACAGGAAGCCGTAGGTTTTCGCGGCGTCCGTGCTCGCGGCGGTGATCGGACCGCCGGTGCTGCGCTTTTCGTAGATGTCGCAGTTGTCGAAGACGATGGTGCCGCCGCCGAAGATGAAGTCGACGGTGCCCTCCACGTACGAGTTCGACAGGTAGGCCCGGGTCGAGTTGTTGACCAGGAACGTGTCCTGGTCACCGAGCAGGCGCACGTTGGTCAGCCGGGCCCGGTCCGCGGTCAGGTTGAGCGCCACCGCCTGGTGGCCGCTGACGGCCGGATCCTCGTTGAAGTCGTTGGAGATCGTCAGGTTGGTGGCGACGAAGTCATGGCCGTCGACGAACGCGGTCGCACTGCCGGACGTCCCGTATTCGCCCGCATAGTGGTTGTTAACGATAACAGTCTGATTCGCCGAAGAACCGAGCCCCTGGAGGGTGACATAGGGCTTGTTGCTGGGAATCCGCACGATCTCCCGATACGTTCCGGGCGCGATGGTGATCGTCACCCGGCTCGCGTTTCCGGCCGGCACGGCGTCGATGGCGGCCTGCACGGTCCGGTACGTGCCGGAGCCGTCCGCCGCCACCGTGGCCTTACCGCTCGACACGGGGTTGAAGGCCCACTGCTTGTTGGTGTTGGCCGTACAGGTCTCCTGGATGATCGCGGCGCCGGAGGTGGTGGAGGCGCCCTGATCACTCATGCACAGCCCGGTGGCGGCGCTGACGACCTGGTACGTTCCGCTGCCCGAGGCGACGAACCGCCACTGCTGGTTGGACTTGGTGCCGTCACCGCACCCCCACTGCTGCAGCCGCAGTCCACTGGTGGCCGCCCCATCCGGCACATCGAGGCACCGGCCGCTGTTCACGTTGCGGATCGTGTAGGCCCCCGACCCGGCGGAGACGACGGTGAACTGCTGCCAGGCATCGGCCGTGCAGCCCCACTGCTGCAACAGCGCGCCGTTGTCCTTCGAACCGCCCACCACATCCAGGCACATGCCGCTCTTGGTCACCTTGAGCTGGTAGACGCCACCGGCCACGGGCACGTCGGCCGCCTGCGCGGCTGGCGCCGGTGCTCCCCAGGCGATCACCGTCGCCACGAGCAGGCCGATGCCTGCGAGTTTACGCACGAACATTTCGCGTGCTCCCTTCCTTCTGACCATCGAGGAAGAAGCACGCCCAATAGGTTTGTCAACTCAACAAACTAAGTCGAGCCAAAAACCAGAGGTCGCGGCTGAAACTTTCAGGCGGGAGCGGTGCTGGACCGTACGACGAGAGCGGTCTGCACCTCCGCCCTCGCCGGAGGCTCGTCTGAGAGCAGCGCGGCAAGCGCGGCTCGGCCCAGTTCGGGCCAGGGCTGGCGTACGGTCGTCAGTCCAGGCGTGGCGTATCCCGCCGCCAGCGAGTCGTCGAAACCGACCACGCTCACGTCATCCGGCACATGCAGACCGTGCTCGGCCAGCGCCTGATAAACGCCGAGCGCCATGGCGTCGGAGCAGGCGAACACGGCGGTCGGCGGCTCGGGCAGATCGACGAGCATCGCTCTGGTGACCTGGAGGGCGCTGTCCATCTGGAAGTAACCGCACAGCTCCCATCGGGGGTCGATCGGCAGCCCGGCCGCGGCCATGGCCTGGCGGTAGCCGGCCAGCCGCTCCGCGGCGCAGGGCACGCCGGGGCGGCCGGTCACGATGGCGATGCGCTCATGCCGCAGGCCGATGAGGTGTTCGGTGGCGGCCCATGCGCCGGCCAGGTTGGCGGAGACGACCACGGACAGCCCGGGCGGCGGCTTGCGCGGCGGCTCGACGATCACCGCGGGGATGCCGTGGTCGGCCAGCCAGGCCCGCTGTACGGCGGTCGGCAAGGTGCGCACGAGCAGCACTCCCGCGCTGTCGCGGGCGCTGATCCGGTCCAGCCAGGCGGGCGGTGGCTGGCCGTTCTTGGTGCGGCCGACCACGGTCGAGACGACCAGGTCCACGCCCAGCCGCCAGGCCGCGTCCTCCATGCCTTCGAGGATCGCCAGCGCATACGCCGAGCTCAGCCCCTGTAACACGACGTCGACCACGCTGCCCTTGGCCGGCTTGAGGCGGTGCCGGGGATAGCCGTGCCGCTCCAGCACTTCGACGATCAGCCGCCGGGTGTGCGCGGAGACGCCGGGTCTGCCGTTGAGCGTCTTGGACACGGTCGCCACCGAGACCCCCACCTCGCGGGCGATCACCGCCAGTTTGGGCAGTGACGTGGGCAGATCCTCGATGGTCATCGTCCCACTGTCCTCCGTCACGCCGGTGAGAGGCCAGGCTGCCATCGCGAAAATTTCCAGATTACGGCGTTTTACCTGCTAGTGGCTTCCGAGGCGTTCGCCTGCCATTGACGTTGCGTCCGCGTTACCGCAACGTTTCCCGCAACCAATTGCCGAAAAGCGCCTCAAACCCTTCGAAGGAGTCATACACGTTGGCCGTCATCTCAGCGCATCCACCCCGCTCCCGACCCCGTCGAACAAGACGGTGGACACCGTATGTGCTGATTGCTCCGTCGGTGGTCGCGATGCTCGGGTTCCTCGTGTACCCGATGGCCAGCGTGATCTATTACAGCCTCCAGCGGTACAACGTGACCAAGCCCTGGGACAACGGCTTCGCCGGGCTCGACAACTTCCGCACGCTCCTCTTCGAGGACCCGATCTTCTGGCAGAGCCTCGGCTTCAGCGTCCGGTGGGTGGCCGTCGAGGTGGTGCTGCAGTTCCTGCTCGGGCTCGCGCTCGCGCTGATCGTCAACGAGAGCTTCGTCGGCCGCGCGATGTCGCGGGCGCTGGTGTTCTCCCCGTGGGCGGTCTCCGGCGTGCTGACCACCGCGATCTGGGTCCTGCTCTACAACCCGTTCACCGGGGTGTCGCGCTACCTGGCCGACCTGGGCCTGATCGAGTACGGCGCGGCGCCGCTGGCCAACCCCGGCACCGTGTTCTGGACGGCCGTGGTGGCCGAACTCTGGCGCGGGGTGCCGTTCTTCGCCATCCTGCTCCTGGCCGACCTGCAGTCGGTCTCGAAGGACCTCTACGAGGCGGCCTCGGTGGATGGCGCGAGCCGGATGCGCAGGTTCTTCCACATCACGCTGCCCCACCTGAGGGACGCGATCATCCTGTCCACGCTGCTGCGCTCAGTGTGGGAGTTCAACAACGTCGACCTGCTCTACACCCTCACCGGTGGCGGGCCCGCGCACCAGACCACCACGCTCCCGCTGTATGTGGCCTCGCTGGCCGCGCAGTCGCACAACTTCGGCTACGCCACCGCACTGACCACCGTGGCGTTCCTGATCCTGACCTTCTTTTCCGTTGCCTACCTGCGCTTGAGCAAATTCGGGGCGAAGTCATGACCACGGTGATCGAACGTCCGCCGGTGACGAAGCCGCAGACCACGCCCGTCAAGAGCACCGACCGGGTGTCCCGGTGGCAGATCTACCTGCCGCTCGCCCTGTACCTGCTGTTCACGCTGGTGCCGTTCTACTGGATGCTGGTCTTCGCCTTCCGGCCGAGGGGATCGACGTCGATCCTCCCGTGGCCGATCACGTTCGAGCACTTCGACACGGTCTGGAATGGGATGGGGTTCGCCGTCTTCTTCCAGAACAGTCTCCTCGTTGGCCTCGCCTCGCTCGTCACCACCACGGTCGTGGCCCTGGCCGGCGGCTACGCGCTGGCCCGCTACAACTTTCGCGGCAAGGGCGCGTTCATGATCGGAATGCTCTGCACGCAGTTCATCCCCGGCGCCCTGATGATCATCCCACTGTTCGAGATCTTCAGGACGCTGTCGCTGACGAACTCGCTGTGGAGCCTGGTCATCGCGGAGACGGTCTTCCAGCTCCCGCTCTCACTGATCCTCATCAGCGGCTTCATCAGGAACATCCCGTACGAGCTGGAGCAGGCGGCCTGGGTCGACGGCTGCGGCCGGCTGCGCGGCTTCCTGGCCATCGTGCTCCCGCTGCTGCGCCCGGCGCTGGTGGCGGTCGGCTCGTTCGCCTTCATCCACAGCTGGAACAACTTCCTTTTCGCCCTCATGTTCATCAACGACCAGGAGAAGTTCACCGTGCCCGTGGGCCTGGCCTACAACCTCGGCGAGAACAGCGTCGACTTCGGCGCCCTCGCCGCCGGCGGTGTCGTCGCCGCGCTTCCCGTCGTGATCGTCTTCGCCTTCATCCAGCGCTACCTCGTCCAGGGGATGTCGGCCGGGGCGGTGAAGGGATGACGGCCTACCGCAATCCCGTACTGAACGCCGACTGGTCCGACCCCGACGTGATCCGCGTGGGAGCGGACTTCTACCTGACCGTCTCCACCTTCAACAAGGTGCCGGGGCTGCCGATCCTGCACTCCCGCGACCTCGTCAACTGGACGATCATCGGCCACGCCGTAACCGGCGGCTACGACGACGTACGGCCGGGCTGCGGGGTGTGGGCGCCCGCGCTGCGCTACCACGACGGACGGTTCTGGATCTTCTACGGCGACCCGGACGTGGGGATCTGCCGGGTGAACGCCGAGGATCCCCAGGGCCCGTGGACCGCGCCGCACGTCGTCAAACCGGGTGCCGGGCTCATCGACCCGTGCCCGCTGTGGGACGAGGACGGTCAGGCGTACCTGGTGCACGGCTGGGCGAAGAGCCGCGCCGGAGTGAACAACCGGCTCACCCTGCACCGCATGGCGCCGGACGGGAGCGGGGTTCTCGACGAGGGCACCCTGATCGTCGACGCCGACCTGCTGCCGGGCTACCGGACGCTGGAGGGGCCCAAGCTGTACAAGCGCGACGGCACGTACTGGATCTTCGCGCCGGCCGGTGGCGTGGAGCAGGGCTGGCAGTCGGCGTTCCGGGCCGACTCGATCTTCGGCCCGTACGAGGACCGGATCGTGCTGGAGCAGGGCGGCACCGAGGTCAACGGCCCGCATCAGGGCGGCTGGGTGGACACCCCGTCCGGCGGGCACTGGTTCCTGCACTTCCAGGACCGCGGCCCCTACGGCAGGGTCGTCCACCTGCAGCCCATGGTGTGGCAGGACGGCTGGCCGGTGCTGGGCGACCGGGGCGAGCCGGTGCTCGAAGGCCCCATGCCCGTTTCCGGCGGCACGCTGAGCACACCCGCGACCTCCGACGACTTCGCGGGGCCCGCGCTCGGGCTGCAGTGGAGCTGGCAGGCCGACCCGGACCCGTCGTGGTGGGAGCTGCGGGACGGCACGCTGCGCCTGGCCTGCGTGCCGGGGCCCGAGGACCTCAGGGAGCGCCCGTCCGTGCTCGGGCAGCGACTGCCCGGCGAGCCCTGCACGGTCACCACGCGGCTCGCGCTCGACGGCAAGGGCCGCGCGGGGCTGGCCGTGCTCGGCGACAGCTACGCCTGTGTCGCGCTGGAGCGCACGGCTGACCGGACGGTGCTGGTGTGCGGGTCCGCCGAACCGGTGCCCGTCCAAGGGCCCGTCACCGTCGGGGCACGGATCGGTGACGGCGCGCTCGTCACGTTCCTGGCCGACACCGGGGAGGGGCTGCGCGAGATCGGCGCGCCCTTCCAGGCCACGCAGGGCCAGTGGGTCGGGGCGGTGCTCGGCCTGTTCGCCACCGGGCGGGGCAGCGGCCAGGCGATCTTCGAAACGTTCACTGTGGACATCGAAAGGTAGAAGGCAATGAGACGACACGCGCCGATGGCCGCGATCATGCTGGCCACGGCCGTCCTGGCCGGATGCGGCTCGGACGCGGGATCCGACGGCACGACCGAGATCACTTTCTGGGACACCAACGCCGGCCCCGCGCGCACGCCGATCTGGCAGCACGTGATCGCCGAGTTCGAGAAGGCCAACCCGACTGTCAAGGTCAACTACGTGGGCGTGCCGATCGCGCAGTCGGCACAGAAGATCGACACCGCCATCGCCGGTGGCGGCGTGCCGGACGTGGCCGACGTGGCCACCTCGGGGCTCGGCATCCTCGTCGCCCAGAAGGCGCTGGAGCCGGTGGACGAGCGCATCGCCGCCAACCCCGCGTTGAACGGCAAGTTCAACGAGGCGCTCATGACCACCATCAAGAACATCGTGCCGGACCGGAAGGCGTACATCATCCCGATCTCCACCAACGCCGGCGCGTTCTGGTACCGCAAGGACTGGTTCAAGGAGGCCGGGCTGGAACCACCCAAGACGTGGAGCGAATTCTTCACGGCCGTGGACAAGCTGACCAAGCCGGGTGAGAACAGGTTCGGCTTCACCATCCGCGGTGGCGCCGGCTCCATCGCCCAGATGCTGGAGGTCGTCTACGGCCAGTCCGGGATCACGGAGTTCTTCGACGCCTCGGGCAAGGCCACGCTCAACGACCCGCGCAACGTGACGGCGCTGGAGAAGTACGCCGGGCTGTACAAGAAGAACACGCCCGAGGGCGATCTGCAGAACGACTACGTCAAGATGGTCGCCCAGTTCGACACCGCCGGCAGCATCGCGATCATGCAGCACAACCTGGGCTCCTACCAGGACCACATCAAGGCGCTCGGCCCGGAGAAGGTGGCCTCCTTCTCCGTGCCCACGTCCGACTCCGGGACACAGGCGGTGCTGTCCAACCCGGTCAGCGGCGTGGCCGTGTTCTCCGCCGGCGAGAACAAGGAGGCGGCGTTCAAGCTGGCGGAGTTCTTCGCGACCAAGGACATAGGCGGCTACATCGCCGAGAAATCCGGTGTCATCCCGGCCAACACCGACGTGCAGGGGGTGCAGGCGGCCCACGTCGTCGAGGCGCAACAGGTGCTGAACGACCCGGCGACCAAGGTCGTGCAGATGCCCTACCACCTGCCGGAGTTCAACGAGATCACCAAGACGTGGGCGGAGCCGCTGTTCCAGAAGGTGCTGCTGGGCCAGTTGAGCGCCAAGGACTTCCTGGACCAGTTCGCGGCCAAGCTGACCGAGGCGCAGGCGGCCTACAAACAGCGCAACGGAGGGTCCTGAGCGGACGGTGTCGAGACCCTTCGGGCTGAGGACGTCCAGGCCGGCCGGCGTGGGCCGACCTGGACGTCGTGATCAGACGAGGTCGAACCGGTCGAGCTTCATCACCTTGTCCCACGCCGCGACGAAGTCGGTCACGAACTTCTCCTTCGCGTCGTCACTCGCGTAGACCTCCGCGAGCGCGCGCAGCTCGGAGTTCGACCCGAAGACGAGGTCGACCCGGCTGCCGGTCCACTTGACCTCGCCGGTGGCCGCGTCGCGGCCCTCGAACGTGTTCGCGTCCTCGGACGTCGCCTTCCACGTCGTGCCCAGGTCGAGCAGGTTGACGAAGAAGTCGTTGGTCAGCGACCCGGGGGTCGTGGTGAGGACGCCGAGCGGCGACTGCTGGTAGTTCGCGCCCAGGACGCGGAGGCCACCGACGAGGACCGTCAGCTCGGGGGCGCTCAGGGTCAGCAGGTTCGCCCGGTCGATCAGCAGGTACTCGGCCGGCAGCCGGTTGCCCTTCCCGAGGTAATTGCGGAACCCGTCGGCGGTCGGCTCGAGCGCGGCGAACGACTCCACGTCGGTCTGCTCCTGCGACGCGTCCACGCGGCCCGGCGTGAAGGGGACCTCGACGTCGAAGCCGGCGTCCTTGGCGCCCTGCTCGACGGCCGCACCACCGGCGAGCACGATCAGGTCGGCGAGCGAGATCTGCTTGCCGCCGGTCTGGGCGGCGTTGAAGGCCTCCTGGATCCCCTCCAAGGTGCGCAGCACCGTCGCCAGCTGGTCGGGGTCGTTGACCTCCCACCCGCTCTGCGGTTCGAGGCGGATGCGCGCACCGTTGGCACCGCCGCGCTTGTCGCTGCCGCGGAAGGACGAGGCCGACGCCCACGCGGTGGACACGAGCTGGGACACCGACAGGCCCGAGGCGAGGATCCGGCCCTTGAGGGAGGCGATGTCCGCAGCGTCGACGAGCTCGTGCGTCACCGCGGGGAGGGGGTCCTGCCACAGCAGCGTCTCGGCCGGGACCTCCGGGCCGAGGTAGCGCACGACCGGTCCCATGTCGCGGTGGGTCAGCTTGAACCACGCCCGGGCGAAGGCGTCCGCGAACTCGTCGGGGTTCTGGAGCCAGCGTCGGGTGATCTGCTCGTAGACCGGGTCGATGCGGAGCGCCAGGTCGGTCGTCAGCATCGTCGGGGCGTGGCTGTTCGACGGGTCGTGGGCGTCAGGGACGGTACCGGCCCCGGCGCCGTCCTTCGGCTTCCACTGGTGCGCGCCGGCGGGGCTCTTGGTCAGCTCCCACTCGTAGCCGTACAGGATCTCAAGGAAGCTGTTGTCCCACGTCACCGGGGTGTTCGTCCACGCACCCTCGAGACCGCTGGTGATCGTGTCGCCGCCCTTGCCGGTGCCGTAGGTGTTCTTCCAGCCGAGGCCCTGCTCCTCGAGCGAGGCGGCCTCGGGGTCGGCGCCGACGTGGTCCGCCGGGCCGGCACCGTGGGTCTTGCCGAAGGTGTGACCGCCCGCGATCAGCGCGGCCGTCTCCTCGTCGTTCATCGCCATCCGGCGGAACGTCTCACGGATGTCGCGGGCCGCGGCCAGCGGGTCCGGGTTGCCGTTCGGGCCTTCCGGGTTGACGTAGATGAGGCCCATCTGCACCGCGCCGAGGGGGTTCTCGAGCTCCCGGTCGCCGGTGTAGCGCTGGTCGTCGAGCCAGGTGAACTCGGGACCCCAGTAGACGTCCTCCTCGGGCTCCCAGACGTCCTCACGACCACCGGCGAAGCCGAAGGTCGTGAAGCCCATCGACTCCAGGGCGACGTTGCCGGTGAGGATCATGAGGTCGGCCCATGAGAGCTTCTGGCCGTACTTCTTCTTGACCGGCCACAGCAGGCGGCGCGCCTTGTCGAGGTTCCCGTTGTCCGGCCAGCTGTTGAGGGGGGCGAAGCGCTGCTGGCCGGCCCCGGCGCCACCGCGGCCGTCGCTGATCCGGTAGGTACCCGCGCTGTGCCACGCCATCCGGATCATGAAGGGGCCGTAGTGGCCGTAGTCGGCCGGCCACCAGTCCTGCGAACTCGTCAGCACCTCCGCGATGTCCCGCTTCACCGCCGCGAGGTCGAGGGTCGTGAACGCCTCGGCGTAGTCGAACTCCTCGCCGAGGGGATTGGCCACGGCGGGGTTCTTGGCGAGGATCTTCAGATTGAGCCGCTCCGGCCACCACTGGCGGTTTCCGCCGCCCTGAGTCGGGTGCGAGGCGCGCTCATGCGCGACCGGGCAGCCACCTCCGCCCTCCGTCTTCGCGTCTGTGACGATTGCATCATGGTTCTCGGACATGGAGATCCTTCCGGACTAGCTGATCACGGTGCTCAGGAACTGCGGGTGGTGGAACAGCCGGGGCACAGGCCCCAGTAGATGACCTCGGCCTCGTCGATCGAGAAGCCGTGGTCGTCGGACGCGGCCAGGCAGGGCGCCTCGCCGACCGCGCAGTCGACGTCAGCGACGACACCGCACGACCGGCACACGACGTGGTGGTGGTTGTCCCCGACGCGTCCCTCGAACCGGGCCGGGCTGCCGGCCGGTTCGATGCGGCGTAGGAGTCCCGCCGCGGTGAGCGCGTGGAGGGCCTCATACACGGCTTGAAGGGAGATATGGCCTACGCGATCGCGCACCCCGGAGGCGATCGTCTCGACGTCGAGGTGGTCGCCGCCCCGGACGGTCTCGAGCAGTGCGACGCGGGCGGCCGTCACCCGCAGGCCGGCACCGCGCAGTTCTTCGGCGGTGGTCGGGATCCTGGGTGCGGTCATGGCGCCAAACCTACCGTTATATACACGAACGGTACAAGATAATGAATGGTCCAAGTCTTGCGCCGAATCAGGCGACGTCTGCACCGTCATCACGTGACGTCCGGAATCCGGCAGCGGCCGGGAGATCCGGGTCAGCGGCAGAACGGTGCCATGCCGAGCACCGACGTGACCCCGCCGAGCAGGTGCTGGACGAAGTACCGATCGCCGTCCATCGGCTCGTCGGTCCACGCCTTGACGTCGTGGCCGAGGGTCGTGAGCCAGGCCTTGCCGCCGTCGTAGTACTGGCACCAGCTGACCGGGTGGTCGTCACCGTGGCCGGGGTGGCCGAGGTTGCCGCGCACCCCTCGGGCCAGCGTGCTCTCGTCCACCTCGGCCAGCACCCGGACCCGCGTCGGGAACGGCACGAGGTTGTACCACTCGTCGGAGAACGCCCAGCGCTGCGGCAGCCCCTGGGTGGAGGCGTCCCGCCTGCCGACGGTCTCGACGACTCCGGGCTGGTTGGCGCTGTGGTCGTAGAAGTTGGCGTTGCCGAGCAGGCCCTCGTACCAGGGCCAGTTGTACTCGGTGCCGAAGGCGTTGTGGACGCCGACGAAGCCGCCGCCGGCGCGGATGTACTGCCGCAGGGCGGTCTGTGCGGCGTCGTCGAGGGTGTCGCGCGTGGTGCTGAGGAACATCACGGCGTTGTACGACAGCAGCCTGCCGGCCGAGGACAGCTGGGTGACGTCCTCGGTGTAGTCGACGGCGAACCCGTTCTCCCGCCCCAGTTCGAGCATGGCCTTGACCGCGACGTTGTCGTCGTTGAGCGGCGGGTTCATGCCGGAGCCGAGCGGGGTCCCCAGGTGGGCGTGGCGGGGGCCGGCCGTGCGGCTGTAGACGAGCAGGCGGTAGCCCTCGGCCGGGTCGAAGTTGCCCCAGTCGTGGTAGCAGCGGGAGTCGGTACCCCGGCAGACGCCGTAGTCGGGGTCGCCAAGGTTTTCGGCTCCCTTGCCGTGCCCGGGTGCGGCCGCGGAGCTGGGGGAAAGGGCAGTGAGCAGGAGTGCCGCCGCGCCGGCGGCAACGGCGATGGACAGGGACGAACGCCTGATGCGCATGAGCACCTCACGTGCTTCGATCCACCAGGTGGATCATTTGGTCCGCCGAGGGGTCTTGAGCGTATCCAGCGCCGGCTCCTTGAACAAGCTCTTGCTTCACCGCCGCGTCCGACTTATCGTGCGTCCGTCGTGTCACGCTTCACCCGCATGGCGGGCTCCCCCGTGTCAGGCCCTGAGGTCGGTGGGCAGGATGGAGGGCGGCATGGGTCCCTTGTTGCGGCGGCCCTGGCCCGACTCCTCCCAGGTGTGCGCGAGGATGCCCACACTGCGGCTCAGCACGAACAGGCCGCGGGCCAGGGGTGCGGGAAAGCCCAGCTCGGCGTAGATCACTGCGGTGGCACCGTCGACGTTCATCGGCACCGGGCTGATCAGCTCCTCCACCTGCCGGGCCGCGCGCAGGTGGGCACCGGACACCACGCCGCCGGCCACCGCGTCGTCCACCAGGCCGAGTAGCGGGTCACGGCGCGGGTCGCGGGTGTGGAAACGGTGCCCGAACCCGGGCAGGTACTTGTCGCGGGCCCGCCAGCGGGCCACCGTGGCGGCCGCGTCACCGGTGCGCACGATCTCGTCCAGCAGTTCCACGCACTGCTCCCCCGCGCCGCCGTGCACGTCGCCCAGCAGGTTGACGCCGGTGGCGACGGCATTGTTCAGCCCGACGCCGCAGGTGATCGCCATCCGGGCGACGGCGATCGACGGGGCGTGCGGACCGTGGTCCACCGAGGAGACCAGCGCCGCCTCCAGCAGCGCGGCCTGCCGCTCGTCCGGCAGCTGCCCGCGGAGCATAAGCCAGATGATCTCGGTGAAGCCGATCTGCCCGATCAGCTCCTGCACCGGCCGGCCCTGCAGTTCGATGACATTGGGCTCGATCCGGGACACCGATGTCCCCCACCAGTCGGCCACGATGCTCATGACGCCACTCCGAACTCTGCGTTGTGCTGACCGAGGAGGGGAGCGGGATCGCGCGGGCGCAGCGGAGTGCCGTCGATGAGGACGCCATTGCCCGTGACCGTCACGCGGCGCTCGTCGCCACCGGGGAACGGCAGTTCCGTCAGGAAACCGCGCCCACTGAGCTGGTCGAGTGCCAGCGCCTGGGCCACGGTGAGGATTCGGGCAGCCGGGACGCCCTCTCGTGAGAGGATCTCCTCCCACTCCAGCGCCGTCTTGGCCCGCAACGCCTGGTTGAGCTCGTGGTTCAGGGCCTGGCGGTGGGCCTTGCGCGCCTCTCTCGCGGTGAACCTGGGATCGGCGGGCAGGTCCGGCCGCCCGACGAGGCGGCACAGCGCCTCGAACTGGACCTGCTGGTTGGCGGCGATGTTCAGCGGCCCGTCGGCGGTCTCGAAGGTGCCCGACGGCGCGGCGGTGGCGTTCTGGTCGCCCATCGGCTCCGGTTCGACGCCGCTGACCAGGTAGTTGGAGGCCGTCCAGCCCATCGCGGAGACGGACGCCTCCAGCATCGACAGGTCCAGGGAGCAGCCGGCCCCACCGCGCTCGCGCCCGGCCAGGGCGGCGGAGATCGCCAATGCGGCCATCAGCCCCCCGATCGAGTCGCAGATCGGGAAGCCGACGCGCAGCGGCGCCGTCTCCGGGGTGCCGGTGACGCTCATCATGCCGGACAGCCCCTGGATGATCTGATCGTAGGCGGGTGCCCTGCTCATCGGGCCGCTCTGACCGAACCCCGAGATCGCGCAGTAGACCAGGCGGGGGTTGAGCTCCCGCAGGCGATCCCAGCCATAACCGAGCCGGGCCAGGACACCGGCCCTGAAGTTCTCCAGCAGGACGTCGGCGCCGGCCACCATGGCCTCGAACGCCTGCCTGCCCGCCGGACTCTTCAGGTCGAGCTCAACCGACTTCTTCCCGGCGTTCTGGGCCAGGAAGGAGGCGCCGAGTCCTTCCTGGTTGAGCTCGGGGTCGGGGCCGAGGCGGCGGGCGAGATCCCCGCCGCCGGGCATCTCGACCTTGACCACCTCCGCGCCGAACAGCATCAGCTGGTAGCTGCAGTACGGCCCGGCCAGAACGTTGGTCAGGTCCACGACCTTGATGCCGTCCAGTGGCAACTGCTGCATTCACGCTCCATAAGGTCAGGTCAGGGGATGGTCGAAGCCTCGATCCGACATGCGCTTGGCCGCCTCCCGCAGGTCCGCGACGAACTCCTGGACCCGCTCCTCGCCGAAGCGGACCGTCGGGCCGCTCAGCGAGAGCGCCGCCACGGTCGCGCCCGACGCGCCCGTCACCGGGACGGCCACCGCTGACAAGCCCGGATCGCGCTCACCGTGGCTGGCCGCGTAGCCGTCCCGGGCGGCCCCGGCGATCCACTCCTGCAACGTCGCCAGGTGCTCCTCGCCGTGCGGCGAGGAGCGGGCGATACGCGACAGCAGTCTTGCCGGGGCGTCCTTGAGCAGGACCTTCGAGGAGGCGCCCGACCACAGGGGCAGTTCGTCGCCGACCCGCACGACGTGGCGCAGCGGCTGCGGGCTCTCCTGCTGGGCGATGCAGATGCGGTGGACATCCCGCAGGACGTAGAGGTTGACGGTCTCCCGGTGCCGCTCCCCCAGCTCGCGCATGAGCTGGACGGTCTCCGGGGGCAGCTCCCAGGCGTGGCGCGCGAGATGCGCCCAGCGCCACAGGGCCGGCCCCGCCGCGTAACCCTTGCGGGTGGCCCACAGCAGCCCCATGTGCTCCAAGGTCTGCAGCAGGCGCAGCGCCGTCGTCTTGGCCAGGCCCGTCTCGTCGACGACCTCGCGGATCGTCAGCGTCCGGCGGTCCTCGGTGAGCAGAGACAGGATGTCGAACGCCCGCTGGACGCTGCGTACGCCGCCACCGTTCTCACCGGAGTCTGCTGGGTTGTTCGTCGAAGGCACGGGTCCTCACTTGTGAGTCGAAGGTGAATCTGCCGCTCACTCTCGCACGCGGTCCGTACGCTAACACTAGTCCGTGCAGCGGTCCATATGCTCCACTATATGGATCAGCCGTCCCTCTTGCCAGAACCTTTGCCTCCTCATACCGTGAGGAAATCCACAGCGCGGTTCATAAGAACCGTCAAGCGGATCTCTATGGAGATGACATGGACGCAGTCCACGAAGCCGAATGCCTGATCGCCGGGAAATGGCTGAGTGAAGGCCCCCATTCCGAGCGGGTCGGCCCGTATGTGCGGCGGATCGTGAGCCGGGCCCGGCTCGCCCAGCCCGACGACATCACCACGGCGCTCCACTACGCGCGCCAAGGTGCCGGGGCGGTCGCGCGGCTGGCCCCGGCCACCCGCGCGGCGATACTGGAACGCGCCTCGGCCGCGGTCGCCGCCCGCACCGAGGAGTTCGCCCGGCTCCTGGCCCTGGAGCTGGGTAAACCGCTCAAGGACGGCCGCGGGGAGATGCTGCGGGTGGCCGACACGTTCGCCGTCGCGGCGGCCGAGGCCAGGGCGATCGGCGGCGAGGTCCTGCCCGTGGCGGGCTGGGCCCGCGGGGTGGGCAACACCGCGATCACGCAGCGCGCCCCGGCCGGCCCGGTGCTGGCGATCACACCGTTCAACGCTCCGGCGAACCTGCTGGCTCACAAGCTGGCCGCCTCCTTCGCGGCCGGCAACACCACGATCGTCAAGCCGCCGCCGCAGGCCCCGGCCGTCTCGGCCGCCCTGGTCCGGCTGCTGCTCGACGCCGGGATGCCGGAGGAGGCCGTGCAGATCCTGCACGGAGGCGGTGACGTGGGCGCGCGGCTGTGCGCCGCGCCGGAGATCGCCGTGGTCAGCTTCACCGGCGGTGTCACGGCCGGTGCCGCCGTCGCCCACGCCGCCGGGCCCAAGCGGGTGCTGCTGGAGCTCGGCGGCAACGCCGCCACCATCGTCTGCGAGGACGCCGACGTGGCGGAGGCCGCGCGCGTCTGCGCGCGCACCGGATACAGCAACTCCGGTCAGAGCTGCATCTCCGTCCAACGCGTCTACGTGCAACGCACCAGGTTCGAGGAGTTCACCCAGGCGTTGACCGGCGAGGTGCGGGCGCTGACCGTGGGCGACCCGCTCGACCCGGCGACCGACGTCGGCTCGATGGTGGACGACGAGGCCGCCGGGCGCGTGGCGCGCTGGACCGAAGAGGCGGTGCGCGGCGGTGCGGTGGTGACGACCGGTGGCAGCCGGACCGGCGCGGTGATGGCGCCGACCGTGGTCGTCGCGCCACCCACCGATGCGAAGGTCGTCTGCGAGGAGGTCTTCGGCGCGCTCGTCGCCGTGCTCCCCTATGACGGCTTCGACGAGGTCGTCCAGGAGTGCAACCGCAGCCCGTACGGCCTGCAGGCCGGGCTGTTCACCCACGACGTGCGCCGCATCGTCACCGCCTGGCGCGAGCTCGAGGTCGGCGGCCTGGTCGTGAACGGCTCGTCGAACTTCCGCCTCGACCACATCCCGTTCGGTGGCGTGAAGGACTCCGGCGTCGGCCGCGAGTCGCCCCGCTGGATGATCGAGGACTTCACCGTGACCAAGACCCTGCTCCTTCGCGGGCTGACCATCTGGGGAGAACAGTGACCACCGGCGCCCACGCGCTCGTCGCCCAGCTCGAGGAGCTCGGTGTCGAATATGTCTTCGGCACCTGCGGGCACACCAACATCGCCGTGCTCGACGCGCTGGCCGACAGCCGCATCCGTTTCGTCATCGCCCGCCACGAGCAGGCGGCGGCGCACGCGGCCGACGGCTACGCCCGCGCCTCGGGCAAGCCCGGCGTGCTGCTCGTCCATGTCGGGCCTGGCCTGACCAACGCCACCACAGGGGTGATGACCGCCGCGCTCGACTCGGTACCGATGGTGGTGATCTCCGGCGACATTCCGTCCTACTACCACGGCCGCCATCCGCATCAGGAGATCAATCTGCACGCCGACGCCGACCAGGCGTCGGTCTTCCGGCCCTTCGTCAAGCGCGCCTGGAACGTGCACCGATCCCAGGATCTGGGCCGGGCCGTCGAGCGGGCCTTTTGGACGGCGACGACGGGCAGGCCTGGAGCGGTGCTGGTCAACGTGCCGATGGACGTCTTCTCGCGGTCCGCGGCGCCGTACCCGCCGATCGGTCACGCCGCGCCGCCCGACCTGCCCGCCGCGACGGCGGAGCAGATCGCCGCGGCTCTCGCGGACGCCGAGCGGCCGCTGCTGTACGTCGGCGGCGGACTGCGCGAAGACGGCGAGGCACTGCTGTCACTGGCCGAGCACCTGGACATCCCGATCGCGCACTCGCTGATGGCCAAGGGCACCGTCCCCGACGCGCATCCGCTGGTGCTCGGCATGACAGGGTTCTGGGGGCTGGAGCTGACCAACGCCTACGCCAGGGACGCCGACGTGGTGCTGGCGCTGGCCACCCGGTTCGCCGAAACCGACTCCAGCTCGTGGGACCCCCGCTTCACCTGGACGCTCGGCGAGCGCAGCAGGCTGATCCAGATCGACATCGACCCGGCCGAGATCGGCCGCAACTACCCGGTCGAGATCGGCGCCGTCGCCGACGTCGGACTCGCCGTGCGGGCGCTGGCCGAGGCCGCCACGTCGCATCCGCCGGCAGACCGGCCCGAACTGCGCGAGCGCATCCGCGCGGCCAGATCGGAGCTGTTCACCGAGAGCCGGAAGCGGGGCCGCAGCGACGCCTTCCCGCTGCGGCCCGAGCGCATTCTCGCCGATCTGCGCGACACGCTGCCGCCCGGCGCGATCCTGGTGACCGATGTGGGCTGGAACAAGAACGGCGTCGCGCAGTGCTACGAACTGCCGCCCGAGGGCCGTTTCATCGCTCCCGGTGGCGCCTCCACCATGGGGTTCGGCCCGGCCGCCGCCGTCGGCGTCCAGCTCGCCCGGCCGGACGGCGTCGTGGTCGCGCTCATCGGCGACGGCGGAATGGGAGCCCAGCTCCCCGCCCTGCCGCTGGCCGTCGAACAGGGCACGCCGGTCATCTTCGTGGTGATGAACAACAGGGCGCACGGCACCATCTCCGACCTGCAGTCCGCGCACTTCGGCCGCAGCCACGGCTGCGACTTCACCGACCCCGCCGGGCTCCCCTACAGCCCCGACTTCGCGGCGCTGGCCGCCGCGTGCGGCGCCGACGGCCACACTGTCACCGTGCCGGAGGAGTTCGGGGCGGCCCTGCGCTCGGCGGTGGCGAACCGGCGGCCCACGCTCATCGACGTGCCGATGGTCAACGAGCCCGTGCCGACCCCCGGGCACTGGAACATCAAGGACATCTACCAGGGCGTTTTCACCGACTGAAACCGTTGCCCGTTCGATATTTCTCCAGGTCTCACCAGGCCGTATAACTAACGTACTAGTCCGTGCATTACGCGGTCGTGTCGATCACCGCACTTTCACCTACCCCCCTTACGAGGTGAATCACTTGTCCTCCGCAAGAATCACCATTTCCGCCGCGGCACTGATAGCGCTCGCCGCCTGTTCCGCCCCTGGTCAGCAGGCCGGTCAGGAGGCGGACACCACGGGTCCCATCAAGATCGCCAATATCAACGCGCAGAGCGGGCAGCTGAGCCCGCTCGGCCACTGGGAGCACAAGGGCGTCAAGCTCGCCATCGACGAGGCCAACAAGGCGGGCGGCGTCGGCGGGCGGCAGATCAAGCTCGACCTGTTCGACAGTCAGGGCGACCCCACGGTGGGCACCAACCTGGCCAGGAAGATCTCCAGCGAGGGCTACGTCGCCATGCTCGGCACCGCCGAGAGCGCGGTCACCCTGGCCATGGCCCCGATCCTCAAGGACGCCAAGATCCCGAACATCACCTCGGGTCAGTCGCCCAAGCTCGCCGAGTTGAAGAGCCCGTTCCTGTTCCTGAACGCGCCGACCAGCGTCACGTTCGACGAGACACTCGCCAAGTACCTGGTGGACGACAAGGGGTACAAGAAGATCGCACTGATCAGCAACAACGGCGCGTACGGTGCCGGTGAGCACGACGCCTTCCTGGCCGCGCTCAAGTCCAGGAACATCACGGCGATCGCCGACGAGGTCGTCACCCCCGACCAGAAGGACTTCAACGCCAACCTCGCCAAGATCCGCGAGCAGGGGCCCGAGGTGCTGTTCATCGGCGCCGAGGAGGTCCAGTCCGGCCTGATCGCCAAGCAGTCGCGGGAGTTGGGCCTGAAGTCGCTGTTCGCGGGCGGCGCGCCGATGGGCACTGACGTGTACGCGACCACCGCGGGCCTGGGCAACGTCGAGGGCTCCATCGTGAGCTCGCCGTATCTGAGCAACGAGGCCAGCGAGCCCATCAAGGAGTTCGCCGCCAAGTACAAGGCCGTCTACAACGAGGACGCCCGCATGCACGTCGCCAAGGCCTACGACGGCGCGTCGATCCTGATCGAGGCGCTCAAGCAGACCAAGGGCGCCGGCGGTCAGCCGCTGGCCGACGCCATCCGCGGCGTGAAGCGCGCCGGGCTGCTGGGCGACTACGCCTACGACGAGTCCGGGGTCGGCATCCACGCCACCAAGATCGGCCTGGTCAAGGACGGCAAGGTCGTTCCCGAAGGCGCGAGCTGACGTGCAGGTCTTCCTTCAGACCCTGATCGGCGGGGTCACGTTCGGGGCGGTGTACGCACTGGTGGCGATGGGTTTTTCGATCGTCTACCGGACCATGGGGCTGGTCAACTTCGCGCACGGCAGCGTCGTGATGATCGGCGCGTACGCCGCCTCCACGTTCTATCTGGCCACCCGGTTGCCGTTCGCGATCGCGGTCGCCGTGGCCATCGCGGTCACCGGCCTCATCGGGCTGATCATCGAGCGCTTCCTGCGGCCGCTGGAGAACAAGGACTTCACGCTGATGCTGATCGGCACGATCGGCTTCGGCGCCGTCCTGGAGGCGGGCGCGGTGCTCATCTGGGGGGCGACCGGGCACGCGGTCCCCTCCCCCGTCCCGACCGAGCCGCTGGACCTGGGCGGGATCCGCATCCCCACCTACAGCCTGCTGGTGATCGCCGTCGCGGCGGCGGCCACCGGCCTGCTCGCACTGTTCCTGCAGCGCACCAAGCGCGGCGCGGCCATGCAGGCGGTCGCCATGGACCACCAGGCTGCCACCGCGGTCGGCATCCACGTCGGCCGCAGCAACGCGATGGCCTTCGCCATCGGCGCGGGCCTGGCGGCGCTGGCGGGCAGCCTGATCGGGCCGATGCTGTACGTCAACCCGACCATGGGCGGCACGCTGGGCATCAAGGGGTTCGCCGCCGCCATGCTCGGCGGTTTCGGCAGCATGCCCGGTGCGATCGTCGGCGGCATGACCTTCGGATTGCTGGACGCCTTCGCGGCCGGCAACTTCCAGGAGTACTCCGAGCTGGTCACGTTCCTGGTGTTCGCGGTCATCGTCATGATCCGCCCCACCGGCGTCTTCGGAGAGACCACGGTGAACCGCGCTTGACCTCCTCCCCACGGCTGAAGCCCCGGGGTCTCCATGCTCAAGGAGATTCGATGAAACGTCTGGCATACCTCGCCCCTCTCGCGGTGGTCGCCTGGCTGCTGCCGTACGGGCTGGGCGGCTACTCCATGCACGTCGTGAACGTCGCGATCATCTTCGCGATCCTGGCCATCGGCCTGGGCCTGACCATGGGCGTGGCCGGGCAGATCAACCTGGCGCAGGTCGCCTTCTTCGGCGTCGGCGCCTACACCGTCGCCATCCTGTGCACGCGGGCGGACTTCGGTTTCTGGTCGGCGGCGGCGCTGGCCCTGGTCGTGGCCGCGGTCTTCGGCGTGCTGGTGGGCATCCCGGCGCTGCGGATGCAGTCGCACTACCTCGGCATCGTCACCCTCGGCCTGGCGCTGGCCTTCACCAACTGGGTCACCAACGCCCACATCGCGGGCCGCGCCGAGGGCATCAGCGACATCCCCGTGCCGACGCTGTTCGGGTTGGACCTGTCCAGCGCGTACCTGTTCTACTACGTCGAACTGGTGGTCTTCGCGTTCGCGCTGGCGTTCGCGCTGTTCGTCACGCACTCGCCGCTCGGCCGCAGGCTGCGCGCGATGCGCGACGACGACCTGGCGGCCGGCTCGCTCGGCGCGGAGATCCCGCTGCTGCGCATGACCGCCTTCGTGCTGTCCGGCGTGTACGGCGGCCTGGCCGGCGTCCTTTACGCCGGGCTCATCCGCTTCGTAGCGCCCGAGTCGTTCAACATCGCCAACATGTTCCTCCTGCTCGCGATGGTGATCATCGGGGGTCGCGCCAGCATCATCGGCTGCGTCCTCGGCGCCGTCGCACTGGCCGCGGTCAGGGAGGCGCTGCTGGACGTGTCCGCCTACGCCCAGCTCGGCTACGGCATCGTGGTGGTCCTCGTGGTCGTCTTCGCCCCCACCGGACTGGCCGGGCTGCCCCGCCGGCTCCGATCCCTGCTACGGCGCCGCGGCGCGGGAACACGGGTGCTGCTCGGCCCCTTCCAACCCTACGAACGGACCGCGCACCCCGCAGCCGGCACGGACGTGCTGGAGATCCAGGGCGTGACGATGCGCTTCAAGGGGCTGACCGCCCTCGACGACGTCTCCCTCACGGTCACGAGCGGCGAGATCCGCGGCATCGTCGGCCCCAACGGCTCGGGCAAGACGACCCTGTTCAACATCGTCAGCGGCTTCTACACACCCGGCGCCGGCAAGGTACGCCTGCACGGGCACAACGTGACCGGGGCGAGGCCGTACCGGCTCTCCCAGCGCGGGGTCGCCCGCACGTTCCAGAACCTGCGCCTGTTCGAGGACCTCGACGTCCGGGAGAACATCCTGCTCGGCCTCGACCAGACCCGGACCTCCTGGATCTGGCGCTACCTGGGCCTGCCCTGGAAGGTGTTCGGCTACGAACGGGCGCTCGGGGCGCACGCCGACGAGATCATCGCCAGGTTCGGGCTGGCGGACTTCGCCGCCGCCATCCCGCGCGCGCTGCCGTACGGGATCCAGCGCCGCATCGAGATGGCCCGCGCGATGGCCATGTCTCCGTCACTGCTCCTGCTCGACGAGCCCGCCGCCGGGCTGAACGGCGAGGAGGTCCGCCAGCTCGGCGACATCGTCCGCTCCATCAGGGACGCCGGCGTCACCATGGTGGTGATCGAGCACAACATGAGCCTGGTCATGTCGCTGTGCGACCACGTCACCGTACTGGCCGGCGGCAAGGTGATCGCCGACGGCACCCCCGCCGAGGTCGCCGTCGCCCCCGCCGTCGTCCAGGCATACCTCGGCGATTCCATGGCTGCCCCCGCCGAGTCCGCCATTGAGGAGGCGACCCGATGACGACGCTGACCGTCGAAAACCTGTCGGTCCACTACGGCGGTGTCCGCGCCGCCCACGACGTGAGCTTCACCGTCGAGCCCGGGCAGGCGCTGGGGATCATCGGTGCCAACGGCGCCGGCAAGTCCTCCACGCTCAAGGCCGTCATGGGCCTGGCGCCCCGCCGGGCCACGGCGCTCCGCTTCGGCGAGCACGACCTGCTGCGCGCCGCGCCGCACACTCTGGTACGGCACGGGCTCGGCTACGTCCCCGAAGGCAGGCACGTCTTCCCCGGTCTCACCGTGGAGAAGAACCTGCTGCTCGGCGCCTACACCAGCAGCTGGAAGCACACGCCCATCGACGAGGTGTTCGAGTTGTTCCCGATCCTCGCCGAGATGCGCCACCGGCTGGCCGGCGCGTTGTCCGGCGGGCAGCAGCAGATGCTGGCCGTCGGCCGGGCGCTCATGTGCCGGCCCAAGATGATGCTGCTCGACGAGCCTTCGATGGGCCTGTCGCCGATTCTCGTGGCGGAGATCGCCGGCATCCTCAAGCGGCTCAACGCCGACGGGCTGGCCATCCTGCTGGTCGAGCAGAACGCCAAGCTCACCTTCGACGTCACCACCACCTGCCTGGTGATGGAGAACGGGGAGATCGCCGCCACCGGCACCTCGGCCGAGCTGCGTGAAGACCCCCAGGTGCGGCGCATCTATCTCGGCCTGTGACGGCCCGCCCGGCCGAGCCGCCGACCACGTCGCAGCGGCTCGGTCCACCCTCCGGGTCATGGTCCGCCCAGTGGAACCAGAGATCCGCACATCGGTTGCGGATGGTTATTGACCCCGCCGGGGGCAAGATCTATCGTGCGTCCATTAGTCGGATCTATAAATCCACCTAATGGACCCGGGAGAGGATGATCATGATCCGTCGCAGAGAATTACTCATGGGTGCCGCCGCTGTCGTGCTCGCCCGGCCCGGCCCGGCCGCTGCGACCACCCACCGGAGCGACACCGACTTCCCGAAGATCGGCGGAAACCTGGCGAACCAGAACCACAGCGGACTGCGCACGCTGCACCACGGCAACGTCAAGCGGCTGCGGGCCGCCTGGGTCAACAACATCGAGGGCGGGCTGATGGCAGGCAACAGCCAGAGCACCGCAGTGGCCGTGGACGGCGTGCTCTACATCGAGTCGGCTCTGGGCAACGTCACCGCCGTGGACGGCCGCACCGGCGCCGTCAGGTGGAAATACCTGCAGACCCGCGGAGCGGTTACCCGGCGCGGCGTCGCGGTCGGCGCCGGCAAGGTCTACACCTGCGCCAACGACAACTGGCTCATCGCTCTCGACCAGCGCACCGGCCAGGTGATCTGGGAACGGCAGCACAGCGGCTACGGCAACCTGGAGAAGGTCGCGGTCACCTACCACGACGGCATGCTGTACTGCGGCACCAACGACGGCCCGCGCGGCGCCGCGCTCGCCTTCGACGCCGAGACCGGCGAGCTGGTCTGGCACTTCTGGAGCACGCCGGGACCCGGCGAATTCGGCAACGACACCTGGGAGGGCGACTCCTGGCAGACCGGCGGCGCCACCCCGTGGATGCACTGCGCCATCGACCCGGAGCTCGGCCTGGTCTACTGGACGTTCGGCAACGCCAGGGGCGGCCGCTCCTCCCAGGACGGCTCCGAACGCGGCGGCCAGAACCTGTTCGCCAACTCGATCGTGGCGATGGACCTGAAGACCGGCGCCTACCGCTGGCACTTCCAGTCCATCCACCACGACATCTGGGACATGGACAACGTCATGGCGCCCGTCCTGGTCGACGCGCGCATCCGCGGCCGGGTCCGCAAACTCGTCGTCTACGGCAGCAAGACCGGCATGTACTACATCCTCGACCGGGCCGACGGCTCGGCCCCGCTGGGCATCGACGAACTGCCCGTGCCCCAGGAGCCCCGGCAGAAGACCTGGCCGACCCAGCCGTTCCCCCGCCAGGGCGGCTGGACCGAGCAGACCCCCGTGCGGCAGCCGCTGGGCACCGAGATCCCCGGCGCCCCGCATCGCGCCGTCCCGAACTACCGGATCGGGTCCCTGTTCACCCCGCACTGGGACGTGCCGATCCTCACCATCCCCGGACACGGGGGCGGCGCCGACTGGAACCACCAGTCCTACAGCCACAGCACCCGGCTCGTGTACACCGGCTTCGGCTACGTCGCGGCGGCGCACTCGCTGACCGAGGCGTCCAACGGGCTGCGGCCGCCCGGCGAGTACATGACGGGCGGGGTGGTGGCCGTGGATCCGAGCACCAACCGGGTCCGGTGGAAGAAGCACATGCCGTACTCGCTGGCGCACGGCAACGGCATCCTCACCACGGCCTCCGACCTGCTGTTCATCGGCCAGCCCGACGGCAACCTGCTCTGCCTGGACGCCCGGGACGGCCGCGAGCTGTGGCGCTGGCAGACCGGCGCCGCCGTCAGCAGCAGCCCGATCGCCTACGAGATCGACGGGGAGCAGTACATCGCCGTCTATGCGGGCGGCACCAGCATCCCCTACGGTGACTCGGCCGCCCGGGGCGACCACCTGTGGGCCTTCAAACTGGGCGGCACCGTGCCTCCGGCGGCCGCCCCGCCCGCCCCGGTGATCCGGCGGCCGGTCTCCGGCGGTCCGGTCGACGGCAGCACCGTGAACAACACCGTCGTGCTCGCCCGTACCTACAACGCCGCCACGGGTCAGGTCGGCACGGTCGAGTCCACGGCGGTGAACGCCATGGCCCCCACCCATCTACGGGTGCCGGCCGGCACCACGGTCACTTTCGTCAACCCCGCGGACAACGCCAACATCCACGGCGCCACCCAGTTCTTCGAGGGGCTGTTCGACATCAGGCTCAAGCCGGGCGAGTCGTTCCAGTACACCTTCACCCGGCCGGGCGAGTTCTTCTTCAACGACACCTTCAGCCCCCGTCCCACCGGCAAGATCGAGGTCCTGCCCACGTGACCGTGGCCGGCGAGCAGGGCCGGACGGCACCGCGCAGCACGACCTTATGATCTGAACCCAGAACAGGCCCTAGTGACCAGCCGGAACGGGCCGGCCTCCGCAGGAGGGGACACCATGCGGTATCGGACGATCGTGGACGCCATGCTGATCCTGGTCCGTGACGGCCAGGTGCTCCTGGCCCAACGCCAGGGCACCGGTTACGCCGACGGCTGGTGGAACCTGCCCAGCGGGCACCTGGAAGAGGGCGAGACCATCGAAGAAGCCGTCATCCGAGAGGGTTTCGAGGAGGTCGGTGTCAGGCTCACCACCGGTGATCTACGCTTCGCCCACCTGTGCCACTTTCGCAACGCGGATGAGCAGGCCCGCCTGGGCGTCTTCTTCGAGGCCCGCACCTGGGTCGGGGAGCCGGTCAACGCCGAACCGCACAAGTGCGCCCAGATCGGGTGGTTCCCTCTCGACCGGCTCCCGCCGAACACCTACCCCTCCACGGCGGCCGGGGTCGAGAACTACCGGCAGGGCTCCCCGTATGCCGCAGTCCGGTCGGCGTACCCGACCGGAAAGCCGCACCTCCAGGCAGCCGAAGGACCGAACTCGCCCTGCACATCCGTCCACCCTTCGGATGGGGATCGTCACGCGACGTAAAACACCTCAGCCGAACGACGGAAAGAGGAGCCATGGCCGAGCAGGAAGACGGCGTATCCCTCCTCAGGACAGGCGCCGGCCGTACTACCGTCGGCGAGATGGACACCGAGACGATCCCGCAGACCGACGAATCGCTGCGGGCGGCCATGGTCGGCCGGTTGTGGGAGTTGGAGGCGATCCGCAGAGCCGAGGTCGCTGCGGCGTTTCTTCGTGTGCCCCGGCATGTGTTCGCCCCCGAGGCGACACTGGAGGAGGCGTATGAAGCCGAAACCGTCGTCCGGACGAAGTGGGCCGCGGACGGAACCGCGATCAGTTCGGTGTCGGCGCCGCAGATCCAGGCCCAGATGGTGGAGCAGGCCGGGATCACGCGGGGCATGCGGGTTCTAGAGGTGGGATCGGGGGGTTACAACGCCGCGGTGATCGCCGAAATCGTCGGACCGGACGGCCAGGTCACCACCCTCGATATCGACGCCGACATCACGAACCGGGCCGGCCGCCTACTGGAGGAGACCGGATACGCGCACATCAACGTGGTGCTCGGCGACGGGGAATTCGGCTGCCCGGAGCACGCGCCCTTCGACGCGATCGTGGTGACGGTCGAGGCCGCGGACGTCCCGCCGGCCTGGATCGAGCAGCTTGTCGAGGGAGGAACGCTCACAGCACCGCTACGGGTGCGGGGTCTTACCCGCTCGATCGGCTTCATCAAGTCCGGCGGCCGACTGGTGAGCACGTCGAAGAAGTTGTGCGGCTTCGTCCCGATGCAAGGGGCCGGCGAACGGCCGCGGCTTTGGGTACCGCTGCGCGGGGGGAAGGTACGGCTGCGCTTCGATGAGGAACCCTGCCCGGTAGACCCCGACGTCTTGGAGCGCGTGTTCGAGGCCGGGCAGGCAGGAACATGGACAGGAGTCACGATCCGGACCGGCGAGTGGACCGATACGCTCCAGACCTGGCTGGCCACCACCCACTCCGGTTCCTGTCTCCTGTCCTTCGACAACGAGGATGAGGAGGTGGCCGCCGCCCTCGCGAACCCGTTCAACTACGTGATGTGCAACGCCGTCGTCGACGGGGAGAGCTTCGCCTACCTCACGAGGCGCAAGCCGGACGAGGACACTGTCGAGATCGGCACCCACGCGTTCGGTCCAGACGCTCCCGCTTTGGCGGACACCTTGGCCGACCTCGTGCGGGCATGGGACCGCGACCACCGCCACGGTCCTGGCCCGCAGTACACGATCCATCCGGTGAATACCGACGATCAACTCCTCAACGGTCCCGTTGTGACCAAACGCCACATCAAGATCGCGGTTTCCTGGCCTCCCCGATAACAATCGGGGACGGCACCACCCTCGTGTGCCTGCGATCGGTAGTTGGCGGTTGTGATCGATAGTTGGCGTAGCCACACCAGTACTCCGCGCTACCTGCGGTAGCCACCTTTTTGTGGGTACTTGTCGACCGGCCCATGGCAGCCGGATGCTTGGTCGTGCGGGCTGAAGGGCCCTCACATCCAGATGAGATGGGGAGGTTGGCGGTGTTTCAAGAGACTGGTTGCGATGCGGCCAGCTTCTCCAGGCGGCGATGGCCCCAGTCGGAAAGCGGTGCCAGCGCTTCGGAGAGCTCATGGCCGAATGAGGTCAGAGAGTACACAGTCTTCAACGGCCGTACATCGTGCACCTCCCGGTGGACCAGTCCGTCGGCCTCCATCTCCCGCAGCGTCTGAGTCAGCACCTTCTCGGTGAGGCCCGGCAGCCGCCGGCGTAGCTCGCCGGGGCGGCGCGGACCGGATTCCAGGAGCCAGAGCAATATCGTCTTCCACTTGCCGTCGATCACGGCAATCGCGGCGGTCACGCCGCAGACGTTCGGGTCCTGGGCACGGCTGCGCGTCATCGTCATCCCATTCATCACTGTTTGCTAATTGTCGAGGAGCTGAGGCATGACCTCACACGTTGAACAGTCTGCCGTCACCGTGCTCGGCCTGGGGCCGATGGGTCGGGCCCTGGCTGGCGCCTTCCTGGACGCCGGCCTGCGGACCACGGTATGGAACCGGACGCCGGGCAAGGATGGGGAGTTGGCCGAGCGGGGAGCGGTCGGCGCTCGATCGCCCGAAGAGGCGGTCGGTGCGAGCAGTTTGACCGTGGTCTGCGTGGTGAACTATGACGCGGTGGACGCCATTGTGCGGCGTGGCGCAGTCACCGACGCGCTCAAGGGGCGCACTGTCGTGAACCTGACCGCCGACACCCCCGACCGGGCCCGGGACAACGCGACCTGGGCGGCCGAGCACGGCTTCGGGTACCTGGATGGTGCCATCATGACGCCGATCACGACCATCGGAACATCGGCCGGGGTATTTCTGCACAGCGGTCCTGAGGAGCTTTACCGCGAGCACCGACCGACGCTGGACGCCCTGGGAGGCACCCACACCCACCTCGGCGAGGACATCGGCAGGGCGGCTGCATACGACATTGCCTTGCTCGACATCTTCTGGACCGCGATGGCGGGCTACGCACACGCGCTGGCGGTGGCCAGGGCCGAGGGGGTCACCGCGCGGGAACTGGCACCGTTCGCCAAGGGAATCGGCACGATCCTTCCGCCGATCTTCGAGCAGGCTGTGGAGGACGTGGACAGCGGTAGGTTCTCCGGCGAAGGCAACCCGATCACCTCGGCGGTGTCGTCCATGGCCCATATCGTCCACACCTCCGAGGCCCATGGCATCGACGCGGGCGTGATGCGTGCGGCCGAAGGCCTGGCGCGCCGTGCCATCGGACGGGGCCACGGCACCGACGGGTTCCTCCGGATCACCGAGATCCTCAACCCTCGGTGAGGTGATCGATAGTTGGCGCCTTGGAACCGTCAGATGGGCGCCACTGAGAGACGTTTGATCTCAGTTTGAGTTCGTTCATCGAGAAGTAATCGCGCCACCACTGATCGTGTGTTGTGTTCGGTTGGTGACTGTGCGCGCAACACCTGCGGTGCCCTCGGATCGGTGCGGGCTAGAGGAGTTGTTCCTGCCATATGAGATCGGCGCCGAGCCGAGGGAAGGGCTCGCACTGGGTCCAGATTGGCCACGGCGGTGGACAGCGACGTGGCGTACGGGGGGAAGCTCAGCGGCACGATGCGACAGCGGCACGGGGCCACTATCACCAACCTGAGTTTCCCCAGAACAATCGGCCAACGCCACCAGAGCCGATCATGGTGACATTGCACAGGCCGACCCAACCTACATCCGCCATCTGTCGTTCACAACCGCCAACTACCGATCACAGGCACATCGGAAGCCGTCTCCTCCACGTCGAATGATCAGTGAGGGGCCCGGTATGAACAAGACGCGCCGGCTTTCTTCGTCGGCCGGCGAAAGACCAGCCGGCGACCGGAGCGTCGCCCGATCCGCGCTCACCTACGTGGTCATCGACTTCGAGGCGCTGACGCCTGCGGGGCGGCCGGCCGTCCCGATCGAGGTCGCCGCCCTGGCGCTGGTCTCCAACGGGGATGAACTGGTGGAGTCGTGGCGTTTCCAGGCATTGATCAAACCACCGGCCGGAGTACCGGTGACCGCCTTCGACGTCCGCCAGACCGGCATCACCGCCGCCATGCTGGCCGATGCGGCCGGACCCGGGCCCGTCATGGCCGCCTTGGACGCCATGCTGACTGCACCGCCGTACCGGCTCATCGCCCACCACGCCAGCACCGAAGCGAATCTGATCGCCCACCAGCGGGAGCACTGCCCGACCCTCGCGGCCATCTCGCTGCTGGACACCGTTCGCCTGGCCCGCCTTGCCTACCCAGAGCTGAACTCCCACGCTCTCGACGAAGTGCTGCAGCATCTGCGCATCCCGAGACCGGTCGACCGCCATCGGGCGATGCCGGATGTGGAGGTCACCGCTCTGGTGCTGCGTCGCATCCTCGCGGAGAACAGCAGAACGCGCCGGTGGCCCACCCTGCGTCACCTGGACGCCGCCGCCGGTGTGGCACCCAAACGCCTCCCCGTTGTCGTGGGCGCCCAGGAAGAACTTTTCTGACCGCATCGAGGCCGGGTGCCATGAATGACATCTATAGCCGTTCCGAGTCGTCTTCCTCCTGGCGTCCCAAAAGGTCATGTACAGGCGTTCAGTGGGAGGGATTCACCGGCCGATTCGGATGGGCTTCACTAAGCTGACCTGATGCGCACCGAATGCACCTCTCGGGGTTCCACCCACCTGATCGTGCTGCGCGGCAACTCCGGCTCAGGCAAGACCAGCACCGCACGAGCTTTGCAGGCCACCCGCGACCGCGACCTGGCCGTGGTCAGCCAGGACGCCATCCGGCGCGACATCCTCCGGGAGCGTGACGTACCGGACGGAGCGAACATCGAGCTCATCGACACCATCGCCCGCCACTGCCTGGATCGCGGCTACCACGTCCTGATCGAAGGCATCCTGTACGCGAGCCGGTACGCGCCGATGCTGGCCGCGCTGCGCCGCGACCACACCGGGCCGAGCTCCTTTTTCTACCTGGACGTCTCCCTGGCCGAAACGCTGCGCCGGCACACCACCCGGCCGCAGCGCTCACAGTTCAGCGGCGAGCAGATGCGCGAATGGTATGTGGAACGCGACCTGCTGCCGGAGGGCGGCGAGACGGTCATCGGGGAGGACAGCCCACTGGAGACGACCATGCAGCAGATCCTGCGCGAGAGCGGACTGACCGCCTCCGTCCAGCAGGTCGTCAGCGGCGACCCCCGGTAAGTCCCCCGGCACCGCCGACGTCCAGGCCGGCAACGTCACTCATACAGTTCACGCATCGTGCGGTCGTAATCGGCCTGCGGGGCCAAGCCGACCTCGGCACATCGTTCGTCAAGACGATCGGGATCCTCGATCGGCCGGGGCCCGAACACCCCGTTTTGCGTCCAGTACTGGGTGCCGTACACCTGAGAGCGGCCCTCTGCCACACACACGCGATCGAGGAGATATGCCCACTCCGACGGTGTGACCTGGCCCGCATCGACAGCGGCCTTCAGGAGCGGCAGGCAACCGCGCTGAAACTCCGGATCCTGGTCGGCGTGCTGGGCCAGGACCCATGCGGCGTGTGCGGCTTCCTCGCCGACCATGTCCCTGCCCGGCCAGCCGCGTTCAGCGATCACCCGCTTGAGGAACGCGGTGTTACCGGTATCGACGGCATCCCACTCCTGGTCGAGCTCCCGAGACAGAGGCTCGCCGATAGGGGCCGCGGTCCGTACCGCCTGGTCGCGTTCCATGCGGCGCAGCAGCTCATCGCGGAGTTCGGCATCGAACATGACGTGTTCTCCTCAGGCCAGCGGCAGCGATCGACGATAACGAGGATCCAGGATGTCGTCTCCTGCTCGGCGCGGATTCCCTCCGCCAATGGGCGGTGGACAGTGAAGTATCCGAGCCGCTGAGCAACGAAGTTGTCCGCGTTCCGCCGGCTGTTGGTGACCCCAGGAGGAATTCCCAGAATGAGGGCGGAAGCGTGCACCCGGCTCACCCCCACGGGCATGGGAGGACATCACTGCGTTGACATCGCGCTTCTCGCCTGCCGGCTCACCCTCACAGGCGTGGCGAGGACACCCCGTGGAACCTGGTCTCGTACTCCGTCTCCGGCTCACCCCCATATGCGTGGGGAGGACGTCATCGGTCGGCATGCTAATCGCGGCGAACTCGGCTCGCCCCCACGTGCGCGGGGAGGACACCTGGCTCCTGCCCGTAGAGCGACACCCCCGCGGCTCACCCCCACGTGGGAGTGAGCCGTGAAAGCACCGGTCAATCGCATGCCCCGCTTCGTCCTCCCCACGCATGTGGGGGTGAGCCGGCGTTGGGCGAAGCGGGCTACAACGTGACGGCGTCCTCCCCACGCATGTTGTCGACGACGGGTGAAAACTGACCCTGTGGCGGACGCTTGGGTTCTAAGGCTTGTCGCATCAGCTGGTTTTGGCCGAGCTGGCCTGGCGGATGGACGCGGCGATCGGCCCGGCCGCCTGGGTGGTCGATGATGTGTCCTTTGTCAAGGACGGCCAGGAGTCGCCGGGGGTGGCCGCGCAGTATTGCGGGGCGCTGGGTAAGACCGCGAACTGCCAGGTCGCGCCGAGCGTGCATCTGGTCACCGATGCCGCGTCCTGCCCGGTGAACTGGCGGTTGTTCGTGCCTGAGCAGTGGGATGCGGCCGCGCCGCGCACGGAGGATCCGGCCGCGGTGGCGGCACGCCGGCGCCGGGCCCGGATCCCCGCCGACGTCGGTCATGTGCCCAAGTGGCAGCTGGCGCTGGACATGATCGACGAGCTGGGCAGTTGGGGGCTGCAGGCACCGCTGGTGGTCGCCGATGAGGGCTATGGCCAAGACGGGGCCTTTCGCCTGGGCCTGACCGAGCGCGGCATCGGCTATGTGGTGGGGGTGCGTTCCGATACCGCGCTGCTGGAGGCCGGGGCCTGCCGCAGCGTCGCGCCGTATGCGGGGACCGGGCGGCGGCCGGTGCCCCGCTACCGGCAGCGGCGGATCAGCGCCCGGCAGCTGGTGGCAGAGGGCGGGCGGCGCGCGCTGCACACGGTGCGCTGGCGGATGGGGTCCAAGGGGCCGTTGCGTTCGCGGTTCGCCGCGCTGCGGGTACGGCCGGCGGGGGTACGGATCCGCCGCGCGTATGCGGGCGGGGAATTGCCGGTGTGCTGGCTGCTGGCCGAATGGCCGCCAGGCGAGAGCGAGCCGACCAAGTACTGGCTGTCCACCCTGCCCGGCGATATCCCGCTGCGGCGCCTGGTGAGAATGGCGAAGATCCGCTGGCGCATCGAGCACGACTACCGTGAGCTGAAGACCGGGCTGGGCCTGGATCACTTCGAGGGCCGTACCTGGAGTGGCTGGCACCACCACGGGTTGCGTCCACGGAGGTGGTGTATGAGTTTCCCCAGCTAGATGGCGTGGCGTCGTGAAATGAGGACGGCCATCGCGTGATCCTTCAGGTTGCGAAACCATGATCGAAGGAGAAGAAAGCGATGGCCGTGAACAACAGTGTGGACCCCGCGACCTGGCTGGCGAAGCAGATCGAGCACGGGGATTCGGATCTGTTGCGATCCATGGTGAAGACCATGGCCGAGGCATTGATGTCAGCCGAGGCCGACGGCCTGTGCGGCGCCGACTACGGCACCCGCAGCGACGAGCGCATCAACCGGCGCAACGGCTACCGGTCCCGTGACTGGGACACCCGCGCCGGCACCGTCGAGCTGGCGATCCCGAAGCTGCGCTCGGGCTCCTACTTCCCCGAATGGCTGCTGGAGCGCCGCCGCCGCGCCGAACAAGCCCTGATCAGCGTGGTGGCCACCTCCTATCTATTGGGGGTCTCCACACGACGGGTGGACAAACTGGTCGAACAGCTCGGCATCAAACACATCTCCAAAAGCCAGGTCTCAGAGATGGCCAAGGTGCTGGACGGACAGGTGGAGGCCTTTCGCACCCGCGTATTGGACGCGGGCCCGTATGCGTTCGTGTGGCTGGACGCGCTGACGCAGAAGGTCCGCGAGGGCGGGCGGATCATCAACGTGCACGTGCTGGTGGCCACCGCGGTCAACGCCAACGGCAATCGGGAGATATTGGGGTTGGAGGTCACCTCGGCCGAGGACGGCGCCGGCTGGCTGGCGTTCCTGCGCGGCTTGGTCGCCCGCGGCCTTTCCGGGGTGCAGCTGGTCATCTCCGATGCCCATGCCGGGCTGGTCGGGGCGATCGGCGCGACTCTGCCCGGCGCCTCCTGGCAGCGTTGTCGCACTCATTACCTGCGCAATCTGCTCACCACGGTGCCCAAGAGCGCGCAGCCGTGGGTGGCCACGCTGGTGCGCACCATCTTCGACCAGCCCACCGCCGAGCAGGTGCGTGCCCAGCATGCCTGGGTGATCGACGCCTTGGAGGCCAAGTATCCGGCCGCGTGCGAGCACCTGGATGCCGCCCGCGACGAGCTCCTGGCCTTCGCCGCGTTCCCACGGGAGATCTGGAAGCAGATCTGGTCGAACAATCCGCAAGAGCGGCTGAACAAGGAGATCCGCCGCCGCACCGACGTGGTCGGCATTTTCCCCGACCGCAGCTCGATCGTCCGCCTTATCGGTGCGGTTTTGGCCGAGCAGACCGACGAGTGGACCGAGGCCCGCCGCTACATGGGCCTGGACGTGCTGGCCAAAACCCGGCTACGCATGATCTGCGGCGACACACCGCAGCAGAACCCCATCCCACAGACACTTACCGCTTAACCTGCAGAAACAGGATCACGCGGAGATCAACTCATACACCACTCCGCTGGACGTGACCCGTGCTCAAAGACGCCGACGTCACCTCCTCAGACAAGATCCGCGACAGAACGTCGGACGGGGCCCCAGCCAAACGGACCCCGGCCCAGGTGCTGCGTGAGGCCAGAGCACGCGACAGCGAGATCAAGCGAGGTCGAGTACTCAAGGCCCTCAAGGAGATGTTCGAGGCCGAAGAGAAGATCACCTTCCTCAAGCTCGCTCGTACTGCCCGCGTCTCGCACTGGCTGGTATACGCCGAAGGACTGCGCGAGCACATCAAGGAAGCGATCGAAAAACAAGGCAGGCCCGTTCGCGAGGCCGAACTGGGCTCAGGCACCTCGGCCGAAGCGCGACCTGGGCCCGTCCAGTGAACGGCTCTGTCTTTTTCGGCGCGGGCTCACTTTCGGCGGTGACCAAGCGTGGTCACAGGTGATGAAGGCGCCCTGGAGACGAATCAACCCGTCACAAGGGTCTCGCGGAATGGCCCGGCGAGTAGGGGCACCGGCGACCGCGCCGTCTCGCATGCGTCCGGCAGGGAAACCGCCTAGCTCCGCGACATCAGCTTGATGCACACGTTCCGTCACCACCGAAAGTGGGCCGGAGCCGTTGTTTTTGCACAGTCCCCCGAATGGCAGTGTTCTTGCTCTGTGGCTTCGCGTGACGGCCTTGAGTCATTGGTGCGTGGCGGCGTGCTAATGGATCGTCGTCGCGCTCCAGGGCGTCCACCGATGCCGGTCCACGGTGGCCTCGACGGTTGCTCCGAGCACGGACGCACTGCCCGTTGGTGGAACGGGTATCGGCCAGGCGCAGATTACGGCCGATAGGTGATCCCTTATTACGGACTGACCGAGGCGCCGTGAAACCATCAGAAAACTTACATCAAAATAGCTGTCCCTGCCGCATGATATGGCCCCCCTTCATACAGGAAAAGGCCAGGCCATATTTCTGGTGACAGTCGAGATAGCAAGGATTTCAAGTCAATGATGCGGAAATCGCAGCCACGCTGAAAAACGGCGCACCATACCGAAACTGTCTGTTGTTATTTGCCACGCGATGTGATGTCTTAGTGATGGTTCGTGTTGGGCAGGCGGTATCGGTGGGATGTGCACCGCTGTCGCTTAAGACGCGCCTCGGTCCTACAGACAGGGAGTCAAGCTGGAGGGCGGCGTCTGCCTGCCCAGGTGACGGGGCGAAAGCTCTGCAGTGCCGTCGGGCATGGGTCGCACACGTCGGCTCACGGTGCCGACGGGTGATATTCGAGCCGTTGTTGCGCGCCCCCTTAGCGGACGCGCACATCTCATTCTTTCGCGTACGTATTTAGCGCACGCATTCAACTGGTCGCATCGCGTTTTGTTTTGTGGTGCGCGGATGTCTTCACGTGCTTTTCAGGCGTCAATGGTCAGGAGTTTTCTTCGTGCATGACAAAAACCTGGTGAAGGTCTACAAGGACCGTCAGTACACCTCCACGACGATGGTCCGCCACGACGGCATGGTCGTCGCCTTCGCAGTGGGAGCCGACCGGCATATCTACTACAGCGTGCTGAGCCTGGACCAGGCTGACCGGGCGCGAGGAGCGCTGGATGCGGCCTATTGGAACAACGACCCGGGACTGCTGCCCTTCCCCACCGAACTCATCGAGGTGGGCACGGAGACGCCGCTGACGGCGGTCATGCCGACGGTGAAGAGGCGCGGCTCGGTGGAGGCGTCGTTCTCGGAGAAGCTGCTGCCGGGAGAAGACGATCCGTTCCTGTCGACGACGGCTCGGCTGACCTCGCCCTTCCCCATCCAGGTGCTCTCAGACGGCCGGCACATCCTGGTGTTTCGCCAGTCGCTCGCCTCCGGTGATCCGGGGTCGGTGTATAAGACGAGCGGGGGCCTGTGGTCGGGGGACCCCGCGCGCAAGGACTACACCCTGGTCGGCGGGGCCAAGGTCGCCGCGGCCGACTCGGTGTTGCTGTGCGACCGGTTCGTGCTGGTCGGCGCCGAACTCAAACCAGTCGTGGAGGCGCGCTACCAGCGCAGCCGCAGCCGAATCGCCCCCGCCTCCGGCGGAGACACCCTCGGCACCCGCGACATGGAGGGGCAGCTGTTTTACGAGCCGACCCTGAAGCTGTCGTTCGCTGGCAAGCTCAGCGGCGGGATCTTCTCGGTGCTGTCGCTGCCGACCGCCATCTCGGGGTTTTCGCGCTGGCAGATCTTCACCGCCGACGACGCCGGCCTGCTGCACAGCTACAACCTGGAACAAAGCCCTGAGGGGTTGTTCAACGTCGCCGGCACCCAGCTCTACACCAGCCCCGACCCCAAATTCGCCAGCTCGGTGCTGGAGCGGGCCCCGGGCATCGATTCGCACACCGGGAAACTGCTGGTGCCGGTGCGCCCCCCGCAGAACCGGGGAGGCACCGCGCTGCGATTCGACAACACCGCCAGTGCCCCGGTGGCTGTGGGGAAGACCTCCACAGCGGTGACCGCCGGGCCATACACGATGGAGGCCTGGATCAAGCCCGCCACCGCCACTACCACCGGCCTCATCATGGGCCGCACCGACACCACCGGCACGGCCACCCCGGCCCATCTGAGCCTGAAGGCCGACGGCAAACTGCTGTTCGGTCACGGCTCGCAGACCCTCACCTCCACCGCGGCGGTGCCGATGGGCGCCTACTCCCACGTGGCGGCAGTCTTCGACGGATCACAAATGCAACTGTTCCTCAACGGCGTGGCCGCAGGCACCCTGGCCACAACCGCGACCGTCGAGGTCACCTCCCAGCTCCTGGTCGGCAAACGGGTCGTCTCCGGTCCGGCGTCGGCCGACCCCTTCAACGGCCATATCGACGAGGTGCGGATCTGGACGCTCGCCCGCGCGGATTTCTCGGCGCGCGGACAACGGCCGACCGGCACCGAGACTGGGCTGTATGCCTACCTCCCCTTCGACGAAGGCACCGGCACCACGGTGCGCGACCGCGGTGTCAACAAGTTCGAGGGCACCTTCGCCGCCGGCCCGGTGTGGACCGATTCGGACGCCCCGTTGTTCGACGGCCCCGGGGTGAGCCACCAGTCGTTCTCGATCACCGGGCGCAAGGCGGTCTTCGGCCTGACCGCGACCCTGTACTACCAGCAGCACCCGGCGGTGACGGGGTATGACCACACGCCGTCGCCGGAGAAGGGACAGGCGCGGGTCTTGTTGGCCTTCGCCACCTCCGGGCCGCCGCCGACGGGTGAGCCGACCGGCCGCTCCTACGTGGCGACCTTGGACTTCGCTCTGTCGACGGAGGGGAAACTGGCCACAGCGCCGGCAGTGATCGATCTGACGTGGGTCGGCACGCCCGACCCCACCAAGGACAGCAACAAACTGGGGGCCGCTCAGGAGGCCGTCACCACGGCCCGCGGTCAGCTCTACAACGACCAGGCGCTCGCGGAGCGGCTCGCGGGCACCAGGGCGCGGTTGGCCCAGATCGATCACGAACTGTACGACGGAGGCGCCATCAGCCTGGTCGCGCTCAACCGGAATATCGTCGGCCCGGCTCGCGACTGGGGCGGCCACCGGGACAGGGAGAGAAGACTCCTCGCCGAGATGGCCGCCCTGAATCCGGAAGCCGATCGCCAGTCCGAGGCCAAAAAGCGACTCGGGGCGGACAAGGCGGCCTTGGAGACGGCGCTCAACGCACAAGCCACGCTGACCGGGGCGCTGATCGGCGCGGCCGAGGCGGTCGTGGCGATGCCCAAGGTATGCATCGACCGCTCAGGCCTGACCGTGCTGGGCGCCTTGTTGTCCTTCGCCTGGACAACTCACGCCCCTGCGCTGCTGGATGCCTCCACCGGTGAGGTGGCGCTGTACTTCCGCGGCGGCGAGGGCCAGTTCTTCGCCGTCTACTACGCCACCACCATCTCCCCTGCGGTCAAGGAGATCGCGGTGACGGGCGGCGCGCTGCGCCTGTCCGGCCGCGATGTGGCGATGAAGCTGGCCGACTTCGACGTGAAGGTGACCGCGGCCGGGACCGGCATGTGCAAGGTGGAGGTGAGCCGGGGCACGACGGTCGAGACGTTCGCCTCAGTCCCCGACCGAGCCGACCTGCTGGCCGCGGTGCTGAACGGCTCGGCACGAGGATCGACCCTGGGGACGATTCTGTCGGTCCAGGACAAGACCGTGACGCTGACCGAACCGCTGACGAGCACCCTGGTGGTGGGCTCGACCATCATGGTGGGCGAGGACAGCCGCACCGTGGCAAGCGGGCAGTCGGGGTCGGCGCAGATCACCCTGTCCACCGCCCCCCTCACCGCCGGCACGGGCGCCAAGGTCCGCATCGCGGCCTACGATTACACGCTGGCCTCGTGCAACGTTGCCGGCATGTCGCCGGCCCACGGTTCACTGCTGGTCAGCGCCTACGCCGGGTCCCTCACCGCGTCGGTGCCGGCCGGCACCGCGTCCAATCTCAGCGAACCGCTGGGGCCGCGCTGGCACGGTGACGCGCCGGGACGGGCGTTCTCCTTCGACGCCGCCCAAAAGCATCGTCTGGAACTGGCGAGTACGGCGAACATCTCCGCCTTGGCCGCGTCCGGGAACCTGACGCTTGAGGCCTGGGCCAAGCCGACGTTCGTCGACGGCATGGACACCATCGTGCACACCGATGTCGGCGACACGTGGTACGCGCTGGGCGTGGAAGATGGTACCCGAACCAACGGGGAGCGCGGCTACGCCATCAACGCCAACATCAACCAGCAGGTCTACCGCAGCTCCGAGGTGTTCCCCCTGGCCGAATGGGCGCACCTGGCGGTGTCGTTCGAGCAGGACTGGGCGATCCAGATGGACGGCACCGGCCACCTCAACGCCGGCGGCGCGGGCGGTCTGGACCTCGTGGACGATCTGACCATCGAGGCATTTGTGAAACTCGACTCCATCGGCGTCAAACAAGGGCTGGTCGGCAAGGGCGCGCTCGGCGCCGGCAACCACACCGCGGTCCCCTACTGCCTGTATGTGGACACCGACGGTCGCCTCGCCTTCTCCTTCGAGCCCGGTTCCGGCTCGGAGGCGGCGAAGGTCTACAAGTCGACGACGGCCCTGGCGGCGGGCACTTTCACCAAGGTCGCCGTCACCCGCAAGAACCCGACGGGGACGACGACCGAGGTGGAGATCTGCTTCTTCATCAACGGCAAGAAGGTCGGCGACTCGCAGTGGTACGGCGGCGCCAAGCCCGTGGGCAACGACGCGCCGGTCGAACTGGGCCGGATGACGGTGGGTAAGGCAGCGTCCGGTTTGAAGGGCGCGCTGTCGGAGGTGCGGATCTGGACCGTCGTCAGGGGCGGCGACCAGATCGGCGTCCCGATCACCACCAAGGCCTCCGGCCTGATCGCGTGGTGGACCTTCCCCGAGAGCAAGGGATCTCAGACCGAGGACCTGTGCGGCTCCTACCCGGCCACGCTGCACGCGGTGAGTCGCGTCCGCACCCCCGACCCCGACGGAAACCGATTCACCTTCTACCGCAACGGCAGCCCCATCTCCTCGGACAAGACGATCTGGACGACGTCGAGCGTGGTGCGGCCCACCTCCCCGCGCTCGGTGGTGGCCGACGGATTCACCGGCGACCTGGACGAAATCCGGGCCTGGCGCACCGCCCGCACCCAAGAACAGATCCTGGACAACATGTTCGGCCGCGTCCGCGGCGACCGCCAGGACCTGCTGGCCTACTACCCCTTCGACGCCGACGACACCGTGGCCGGAGCGTCGGTGAAGGACGCCGGCCTCAGCGGCCATCACCTGACCCAGTCAACTCCGGCCCCCAAGATCGTATTGTCCACCGCGCCGATCTCCACCGACACCGCCCAAATCCGCTCCGCGCTGACCGGCATCCGCACCGCCTTCCACACCACGATCGCAGCCACCCCGGCCGCCACCGAGTACGGCGACATCCAACGCCTTACCGACGACTCGCTCATCGGGGTGCTGAAACGGGCTTACACCTACCTGCAAACCGACAAGTCCTGGGCACTGAGCACCGGGTACAAGGTCGGCGAGCTGACCACCACCTGGGTGGGCCAGGCCCAGTTCGACCCGCAACTGATCGGCTACATCGAAGGCGCCCCGCCGATCCCCTCAGAAAACCTCATCACCGGCACCGCCGACGACTACAAGGGCGCCTCCTCCGTCGCCTTCGTCCAGGCCGACAACGTCGTCAACGCCCTGTCATCGAACAAAAACAACAGCATCGACACGTCCGCGAAGGTGAAATTCGAGATCGCGACCGCCCAGAGCATCTGGACCGTCGCCGCCCCCCTGGGCGCCGGCACGGCGCAACCCCTGGCCGAATCCACCTTGGATCTCGGGCTCAACGTCGAACTCAAGTACGCCAACACCTGGAGCAACGAGACCAAGGTCTCCCAAGGCACCAACACCACCCGAACCAGCAAGGTAGAGGTCATCGGCGGCTGGGAGGACACCGACCCGGCCAAGCAGGTCAATCCCACCGCCGGGCGGCGCTGGGTGCCGGCCAACACCGGATTCGCCGTGGTGCAGTCCGAGACCGCCGACCTGTACGCGCTGCGCCTGGTCCACAGCGGCGCCCTGGTGGCCTACCGGATGCTCCCCTCGCCCGACATACCCCGCGACTGGAACCTGATTCCCTTCCCGATCAATCCCCGCTACACCAAGCAGGGCACCTTGGACGGCGTCGTCGGCTACGCCAAGGACGAGAAAACCCAAGGGCTGCGCCCCTTCCCCGACCCGCACTTCCCCAAGGCGGGCCAGGGGGAGCGCGGCGAGTTCAGCTACTACCGGCCGGTGGAGGCTTACCGGATCAAGAAGCGGATCCAGCGCGAACAGCAGCAGCTCCAGGGCTTCTACGAATCGGTGTCCACCGAGACCCACGCCCCCGACCCCACCCACGGCCAGGCGGCCAAGGTGCTGAACGGCATGATGGGCGGCACCGGCGCCGAGGTCACCCAGGGCGGCAACCCCGAGACCGGACGCGCGGCCACCCGGGCCGCCTCACGCCGCAACATCGTCAACACCTACGTGTGGACCGCCGCCGGCGGGTTCTTCGCCGAAACCACCGGCACCACCGACCAGGTCACCGAGACCACGGCCGGCTCCTTCAGCTTCACCGCCGCCATCGGCTGGAGCGAGGTCGGGGGCTTCGCGATCGGCAACGTCGGCGCCAAGTTCGGTTTTGAGTCCACCACGACCACCGGCTACAGCATCACTCGCAGCAAGTCCAAGGACGCCACCCGGACCTTCAGCCTGGACGTCACCTGCGCGCCCGGCAACCAGTTGCAAAAACACAACAACGGCACCCCCTCGTTCGACACCGACGGCAAGCCGATCCTGGTGCCCGGCCGCGTCGACGCCTACCGCTTCATGACCCTCTACCTCGACACCACCACCGACAACTTCGAGGACTTCTACGGCAAGGTCATCGACCCCGAATGGCTGGACCGCGGCAAGGACCCCAACGCGCTGGCCCTCAAGCGCGCCCAGCAATCTGATCGCAAACCCCCCTGCTGGCGCATTATGCACCGGGTCACCTTCGTCAGCCGCGTCCTGGACACCGCCACCACCACCCCGTCTCTGGCCCAGGCCATGGGGGCCCTCGGCATCACCAGCGATTATGAGCTCATCAGTCGCCTGCAGCCCTACCTGGTCGGCGCCACCGGCGACTTCACCGCGTTGAGCGCAGCAGCCAAAACCGCGCTGGCCACCCACTTCACCAGCCTGGCCTCCTACGCCGAAACCATCGTGGGCCGCCTGGCTGCCTACTACAACCTCTCCCCTGACACCCTCGTCATCACGTCCGCCGCACCGGCGCCCGTGAGCACCCTCACCAGCACCACCAAGTCCGTCGCCAGGGGAACGAACATCACCTTCCACTACTCCACCCCGCCCGGCACCGTCAGCGCCAAGAACTGGATCGGCCTGTATCCGGTCGACAAAAAACCCTCGGAGGTGGAGGCCCTCGCCTGGAAATACGCCCCCGACGCTCAGGGCGCCATCGCCATCCCCACCACCGCCCTGCCCGGCCCGGGAACGTACGCGGCCTGGTACCTCCACAACGACGGCTACACCGCTCTGACAGGCGTCCTCATGTTCACCGTGACATGACCCATCGCCACTGACGAACCACCTGCCAGATCACCTGTGGCGCCGGGCGACCTCGCCCGGCGCCACAGGGTCGGCCCGACACACTTACCAAGATCACAGATCATCGCGCAGGCGAATTCCGCTGATCTCAATCCCGTACAGGCCCTAGAACTGGCCACGGCCGAGCTCGGAACCCTGCGCGCGGAACGCGACCGGCTCAAGGCGGGAACAGCCCAACTACGGGAGGTCGAAGCAGAACGTGATCAGTTGCGAGAGGTACTGAAAGCATCTGAAGAGGAACCGAAGGCGGCACTGCAGGAGAACAGCACTCCGCTCAGGGAAATGACACGTAACCCGGAACGATCAAGGTGACACGGAGCGCGGACTCAGAGGAGCGCCCAGCTCACGGACTCGCCATGTGACATTGGAACGCGGATCCTACACCATGAGCTTGACATCCTGAAGACATGAGCCACCTGAGGCACGGCCGGCACGAGCCAGCGCAAGCCTCACCGCCCCTGACGGAACTCCTCGATGCGCGCCTTGCCCGCGCGGGGGTGCGCCTGCTTCTCAAACGCGACGACCTGATCCACCCACTCCTGCCCGGCAACAAGTGGCGCAAGCTGCAACACAACCTGACGCGAGCCGCTGAGCTGGGTCATGAGACTCTGCTGACCTTCGGCGGTGCCTACTCCAACCACGTGCGGGCCGTCGCCGCAGCCGGCCCCCTCTGCGGGTTTCAGACCATCGGCGTCATCCGCGGCGAGGAGCACCAGCCGCTCAACGACGTCTTGACCTTCGCCGCCGACTGCGGGATGCGACTGACCTACATGGACCGCGCCACCTATCGGGCCAAGGACACCGTGCCTGTCATCGACGCGCTCCGGCAGGAGTTCGGGCCCTTCTACCTGCTGCCGGAGGGCGGCAGCAACGAGCTGGCCGTCCGTGGTTGTGCGGAACTCCCCGCGGAGATCGACGTACCGTTCGATGTCATCTGCTGCCCGGTCGGTACTGGGGGCACGCTCGCGGGCATCGCAGCCGGCCTGAACGTCGGTCAGCGGGCGCTGGGTTTCTCCATCTTGAAAGGGGGTCAGTTCCTGGCCGACGACGTCGCCAGGCTCCAGGCCGCGACCTACGGTGAGGTGTCGGCCAACTGGTCGATCGCCTACGACTTCCACGCTGGCGGGTACGCCAAACGCAGCCCCGAGCTCGACACGTTCATCGACGACTTCGCCGAACGGCACGCAATGCTGCTGGAGTGGGTGTATGTGGCGAAGATGATGTGGGGGATCTTCACCATGGTTGAGCAAGGCACCTTCATGCCAGGCACGGTGATCGTCGCCGTAGTGACGGGCCCGATGAAGACGGGATCGGAGTAGGGCGGGAGGGACTTGAACCCCCGACCATCAGATTATGAGTCTGTTGCTCTAACCAGCTGAGCTACCGCCCCGAGATCGTGCTTCATATTTTGTGATGCTACCGGCGAAGATCACGAACCGGTAGGGAGCCATCGACCCAGGTCAGCTCCGCGATATCATGGCACTGGCGTCCAGAGCCATGGGCGCGACCCGCGCTCGCCGCGCAGGCACGCCAACCGCAGCACGATCTCGTCATGCCGCGCAGGGTTCTCCGCGGCCACTTGCGCGGCCATGCACGTCATCCGGAACTCACGGATGTCCCGCAGGACCTCGAACCCCGCCCACGCCGTCACGTCGTACCCGTACGCTCGCACGAATACCGCGTAGTCCTCGACACTGATCCCGGCCAGCGTGAACGTCTTCACGGCCGTGGAGGTCAGGTCCCATTCCGGGGGTCCCACTGAGCAACGCTCCAAATCGAGAAACACCACGCGATTCCCGGCGCTGACGACGTTCCCGATCCAGGCGTCACCGTGCACCACGCTCTCGGGCAGAGTCTCGGGCAAGGCCGCGTACCGAACCGCCAAATCCGACAGATGGGCGCGCATCCACGCCCGATCCGCCTCCGACAGCGTGACCGCCCGGTCGATCCGCTCGGCCAGCCGCACGAACGGATCCAGCCGACCGATGTTGAATCCGGTCGGCGGCGGCAAATCGTGCAGGCGCCGCAGCGCGGTAGCCACCTGTAGCGCGGTGCCCTCCCGATGAGGTGGCAACTCCTGCCACCAGGTGACAGCCCGGCCGTCCACGTCGACAGGCTGCGCAACATCTGGCAATACTCGGACGGCATCCACGCCGCTGGCTTCCAACCAACGCGCCACCGCCACCTCTCGCGCGGCCGCGGCCAACTGGCCGGAACGGGCGATGCGGGCGATGATCCTGTTCGGCAGCCGGTAGAGGGCGTTCTCGCCGAGTCGCATCAGCTCGGCCTTGGCGACGTCGATCCCGGCACGACGGCCAGCGGTATCGAGAACTGCTCTGGCGGCCGTCTCGGCGCTGACCTGGGTCATGCCTTGACCGCCGCGGCGATGCGGTGCCGCAGCTCGGCGACGGGCGTGCGCTTATCGTGGGGGCGGGCAAGCCGGGACAGTTCCCGCATGTCGTCTTGAGCACGGCAGGACCGCACCGTGCCCGCGTCGATCACCGCGCGAGCGCCGATCGCTGCGGCCTCCTCGGGGTCTCCGGTCGCCATGGTGAGCGAGGCGAGCTTGATGCCGCTGATCGCCCGGGACCGGACGTAGGCGGCACTGTGCCCCGCCACCGCGCTGGCCAGCCGCGTAGAAGCTTCCCCGATGAATCGGCCGTCAATGGCGAGGTCGTACAGGGCGTGCCCGGTGTCGCCGGCGTGCTGAGCGGCGTCGTAGTAGCGCATCCAGGGCGGTTCCTCACCCGGTCGAATCCGAGCGAACTGGTCGTCGGCGTGCCCGATCGTCTCCAAGGTCTCCGGCACCATACCCAGCTTGCCGAGGGCTCTGGCTCTGGCCGACAGCAGCATGGCGCGTTCGGCTGGCGTCAGCCGATCTGCCCGTACCATGGCGAGCTCAATAAGGGTGAGCCCGTTGTCGGCGTCCCCGCACCAGATGGCTTGCCGCGCCATCGAGGACAGCACCTTGGCCCGCAGATGCCAGTCACCGGCTTCCTCCGCGCAGGTAAGCGCGAGCCGGAACATCTTGCGGGCGTCGTCGTGCACGTAGGAGTCGAACGCCATGGCGGCGGCAACCTGGCCCAGCCAACCCACTGCGACGAACAGCTCGCTGCGCAGCCTTGGCGGGCAGCGAGCCTGCTCAAGCAGGGCCACGGAGTAACGCAGTTGCGCGGCGACTGCCTCTCGCACCAGGCCGCCGCCGTAGGTGTGATCCCACGTGAGGAAGGCGCTGGCCATGTGCTTCAGTTCGCGGACATCGTTGGCCGACACTTGAGCGGGCAGATTCGCAGGTTTGGCGGGCACGAGTTCGGCGAGCGGGAGAGCCGCAGCCATCCCCAGAGCAGCGGTACGGATGAACGTTTGTCGATCCACACTTATCACGGTAACGGGCGGTCTGGCTCGTTGCGGTCGGGCAAACCCGAGGTCCTTGTCCTGTGTGACGCCGAGGATGGCACGCAGCGCTGCCCGGCAATCGGCATTGGGCCAGCGTACGAGACCGCGCTCCAGCTTGCCGACGTAATTGGCCGTCCACGTCCCCACCCGGTTCTTCTCGTTCAGCATCCAGGCGTTGACCAGGTCTGCAAGGTCCTGCCGCGACGCGGGTTCCCCTGGCGCTGACGGTGACGGCACGCGTTCACGCGCCTGCTGCAGGAGCACGTTGGGTTTCGCCACAGCCCACCTCCTCGCGGGCATCGTCGCACGGCGAGGCATCCGGGGGCCCGCGAATCTGCCCTCAATCTGCCCCTTGACCGCCCCACTCGATGGCGTTCCCAAGCGCTCGCTATGACTCCAAGGTGAAGAGGACTCCTCACCGCACGTAAGGACGATGCCAGATGCACGCACTCGAAGCGGAACCCCATCAAGCTCCGCGCCTGCCCGGCCAGACCGCCGGGCCCGTCCACCTGGCTCACTTTCCTGGTATCGCTCGACAGGGACGCGACGTGGGCGCGCGTCTCTTCCTTATGACGGCCATGAGCGTGGTGGCCGAGGGACACGTCGCGAACACCATGTGGAAGGCACTCGCTTGGCTCGCCAGCGGTGGGAGGAGCTCCCCCTCACCACATCGCCGGTCGTGTCGCTCCGCAGCGACGGCGAGCCGACTGCTGGAGGCTAAGGATGACTGACTCCACCTTGGCGACTGTCTGCTCTCCCGCTGTGGCACGCGAACCCCTACAACGTTCGGAACGGATCTTGATGGGCACCGTTGACCTGCCTCCTGCCGTGCGGATGGCCTTGAACCTCACCACGGTGCTGGCGAGAACCCACGGCATCGTCGCCGACCTGCACGGGTTCTTGCTGCACGGGGAGGCGCTGATCTCCGTCTGCGCGGGCCTGGTCGTCCGTGCGAGTACCCACCGGTACCAGTGGGTCGTCCCCGGCTCCGCCTACCGCCGTGGCCGGCCGTTGTGGACGTACGCAAGCAGGCCGGCCCGCGCCGCCGCTCGGTTGGCTATCGAGTATGAGCAGCTCCGTACCCAATCCGTGACGGCCACCGTCCTCAGGGCCCGCTGCTGACCGACGACCTACTCACCTCGGTTGCCCGGGGGAATCGTGCGGGTGCAGGCCCCCAGTACCTCCCCGTCGACAGACCTGTGGCAGGCCCTTCGCCCTTACCTCGGGCCCGCTCGATACCCAGCCTGCGGGGCCACCAAGGGTCTGCCACTCCGAGCGGCCTTGGGACGCGTCAAGAGGAACACCTCCCGGGGCCACACCCCACCAACATGGAAGGAGCCCGGTCGTGATCCCCTATCCCGGCACACCGGCAGCTAATCGATTGAACGCGATCACGTCCCGGCAGGTCGCGGTCGTCGCACTCCACCGCCTACAGAAGCTGCTCCACACCCACAACATCTACACCGCGATCGCCTACGACGACGAGCAGCCGCAGCTGCGCGCCAAGAGCGATCTCACCGTGTGGGGTGACCCGGAGGGGCTGACGTTCTTCTGGTCCACCGGCCCGGAGCGACGCGCTGAGCGCGGCCCGGTTGCCGAGTTGGAGAAAGTCGCGCAGCGCATCGCCACTCAGCTCGCCGAACCAGTAGAGACGCCGGCGACGGCGGCGCTGTGAGACCGGTGCGGCGGCCTGCTGGAGCCGACCAGCGGGTGGGTACCCACGGGTCGCCGCGCCGCTCCACCCCCTCGGCCCCTTCCCGAAGGAGACAACCGTGAGTCCGCCCGACATCACGCCAGCAGGTGACCGGCTGATCGAGGCCACCAGACGCCCCCCTTCCGGCCTCGTCATCCAGCGCCTGCGCACCGCCCTCAACACCCACGAGATCTACCCGTCCATCGTCTACGCGAGGGGAGTGCCCCGCCTGGTGATCAGCGGCAACCTGACCGTATGGACCAACCACGTCGGCACCGTCATCTACTGGGGCACCGACCCCGACAAGGAGCCCGCCGGGCAGGCGCCAAGCAGTGACCTGATCAAGGCCGCGCAGAAGATCGCCGAGCAGGTCTACACGAACTCGGCGACGCCATGAACCCGTGACGGCACAGTGATCACCCTCCCGTGCCGTCACGCCAGAACTCCCGCGAGCGGTGGTGCGTACCAAGGGGCCGCTCGCGGGGGCAGATGCGACCACACGACACCTCAACCCCTGTCGTGAGCCATTCGGCCGGTCGCAGTGGTGTCCCGCTTTGACTCCTCCTCCGAGCGGGACACCACCCCCTCCGAGAGCGCCGTAGCAGACCGATAAGGAGGCAACGGCAGTGCCAGAAAACGATGCTGACCAGCAAAACCGGTCGGCCCCCGCCCTCACGCCGCGGCGGAAAGAAGAGCCAGCGGTGAGCGGACATCAGGCCTCTGCAGGGGCACCGCACGGCAGCGACGGCCTGAACGGCTTCCATGTCGAGATCAGCAAGCACTTCACCTTCGAGGCCGCCCATCATCTCGGCGGGCTGCCCGAAGGGCATCAGTGCGGCCGCCATCACGGACACAGCTACCGCGTTGAGGTACGGCTGACCGCAGACAAGCTGACCGGCCCGGGATTCATCACCGACTTCGGTGAGCTGGAGCCGTTCGCCGCCTACATCAAGCAGAGTTTCGACCACCGCGACCTCAACGAGGTGCTGAACGTCGAACCGACCTCTGAACTGCTGGCGGTGCACCTGGCGCGATGGTTCATCGAGCACGTGGAACCGGCCATCCCCGGCCGGCTGGTCGCGGTCGTCGTCAGCGAGACCGCGAAAACCTCCGCCACCTGCACGGTGAGCGAGCGAAAATGACCAGCCTCCTAACGGTCCAGGATGCAGCCGGCGAGCAGTTTCTCCTGGTGGCCGAGTGCTTCGGACCCACCCTGCAGGGTGAGGGGCCCAGCAGCGGCCGGCCCGCCAAGTTCGTGCGCCTGTCGCGGTGCAATCTGTCCTGCACGTTTTGCGACACCCCGTTCACGTGGGACACCTCCCGATTCGATCTGCGGCAACAGACCACGCGCATGTCGGTCGCGGACGTTCTCGCCTGGGCGCTGAGCAGTCCGGTCGACCTCATCGTCATCACCGGCGGGGAACCGCTGCTGCAACAGCTTCCGCTGGTCACATTGGTTGGTGCCTTGCTGCGGGCAGGACGGCGGGTGGAGATCGAGACCAACGGCACCGTGCTGCCGCATTCTGACCTGCTGGTCGACGGGGTGCGGTTCAACGTCTCACCCAAACTCGCCAACGCGCACCTGCCCCAGCACAAACGCATCGTCGGCGACACGCTGACCGTACTGGCCGCCAGCGGCCACGCGTTGTTTAAGTTCGTCGCCTGCGACCTGGCCGACCTGGAGGAAATCAGCCAACTGCAGGAACGCTTCGCCCTGCCGGACGTGTGGGTGATGCCGGAAGGCGCCACACCGGAACAGGTCATCACGCGGGCCCGGCTGCTGGTCGACGCGGTGATCGCGCGCGGTTGGTCGCTGTCGCTACGCCAGCACGTCCTGCTGTGGGGCGACGAACGTGGCCGATAACCGGCCACCGCTCCGCACCTCCTGGCCCAGCCCCTGGAAGCGAGGAAGAAACATGACCACGAACGCTGTGCGCTCCCCTGATACGGCGCATCCCGACCGAGCCGTTTCACAGCCGGCCCATGACGTACCGGGCTCGACGGTAGACACGCCCCGCGTGAGCGAGCTCGTCCGCGAACTGCTCATCGCTCTCGGAGAGGACCCCCACCGCGAGGGCCTGCTCAACACGCCGGCCCGTGTCGCGGCCTGGTGGCGCGACTTCCTGTCGCCGGACCCCTCGGCGATGGCGACGTGCTTCACCGAAACCCACGCCAGTGACCAGTTGGTCGTGGTCGGAGGGCTGAACGTGTGGTCCCTATGTGAGCACCACATGCTGCCCATGAAGCTGGACGCGCACGTCGGCTACCTCGCCGACCGCACCGTCCTGGGGTTGTCGAAGTTCGGCCGGATCGCGCAACGCCACGCCGGGCGCCTCCAGGTGCAGGAGCGCTTCACCCGCCAGCTCGCCGACGAGGTAGCCGCAGCCATCGGCAGCGAGGACGTGGCCGTCACAGTGCACGGCGTGCACCTGTGCATGAGCATGCGCGGCGTCCGGATGGAGGCGGCCCGTACCACCACGCTGCACACAGGCGGCCGCTTCCGGACCGATCCGGTCCTCTCGCAGCAGTTCCTCACCGTTGCCGGGCAGTGGAGGGCCGTGTGATGGCCCAAAGCATCGACTTCTCCGTCGTCGCACCGCCCGCTTACCTGGACGCCTTCGTCGCCCAGGACCCGGCCCGCGTTCACCACGTGGCCGCCCAGCGGGTCCTGTGCGACGAGACGTACCGGGCGTTCTTCGCCCTTGAGGCCGAGCGCGGCGCGGACATCATCGTCGACAACGGGGTCTTCGACCTCGGGTGCGCCCTGCCGGCCGCTGATCTCGTCGAAGCCGGGCGCGCCGTCGGGGCGGCGGAGATCATCCTGCCTGACGTCATGCGGGACGGCCCGGCGACTCTCAAGGCGAGCGAGCAGGCCGCCCGGGAGATCCGCGACCGAGCCGGAGATGACTTCCGGCTATGCGCCGTCCTGCACGCCGCGGACGACGAGGAGTGGCTGCGCACGTACGACGCGCTCGTCTCCAGCGATTACGTCGGTGCCATCGCCCTGCCTGCCTCCCGGCGCCCGGACCCCGACGGGCGGCTGTGCCGCACCCGGTGGGCGGCCACCCGCTACCTGGAAGACCGCGGCCTGGTTGAGGACCGGATCGTCTACCGGCTGCTCGGGCTGAGCCGGACCGGACACCTGGAGCTGGTTGAGCAGCGCGAGCACGAGTGGATCGCCTCCGTGGACGGCGCGGCCCCGGTCATCCTCGGCGCGATGGGCATCGCCCTGCTGCCCGAAGGTCCGTACGAGAAGCCCAGCACGCCCCGTATCGAGAAGCTCGGCCCGATCCCCGAGGACCGCTTCGACCTGATCCGGCGGAATATCGCCGTCGTACGCGAGGCGGCCGGCAGCAGCGTGCAGATCGCGGAGGTCTGCCCGTGAGTCTCCAGCCTGACCCCCTCCTCGCCAACCCCGCGCACGAGCACGTGTTGCTGCGCGCCGCACCGATCACGGTCAACGGGCACACCATGGGCCCGGACAGCCTGCTGCGCTACCTTCAGATCAAGGTCCACCACCTCATCCAGGAGCACCCCTGGGACGGCATCCGGATCGTCGGGAGCTACGACCGGGCGGCGGTGGTCTCCCGGCACGAGAAGACCGGCAAGCTGTTCAACTGGCAGCGCCCCACTGCCGAGATCCACGGCCGCGAGCTGGTGCTCAAGGCGTTCCCCGGCGTCGACTACGTCCACCACTACGCCCTGATCATCGCCACCTACCTTGCGATGACCGGCCGGCCCGCGAACACCATCACCTACCAGCCGCCGAAGGCAGCCGCGTGTGAGGCGGGGATCGACCGGCTCGACCTCGACCTGGACGGCGATCTCGTCATCGTCGGCTGGGCGCTGGAGCGCCTCGCCCCGGCCGGAGGCGCCTGGCAGCGCGGCCCAGGCTACGCCTGGCAGCGCACCGTCGTGCACAGGCGGCCGGTGATCTACCTCGGGTTCGAGCACAGCATCTGGGGCGACGTGGCCGGCCGGGTCGTCACCCGACTCGCCCGCCTCGGTGCCCGCGACGTCGTCTACGTCGGCAAGGTCGGAGCGCTCGCCCCCGAGATCGAGCCGAACACGCTGCTCGCCACCGGCCGCGAGAGCCTCATCGACGGCGAGCTCGTCATCTGGGACGACTTCTTCGGCGATGTCGCCGTCGCTGAGGCCGGGGTGCACAGCGGCGTCCACGTGACGTCGCCGTCGATCCTGCTGGAGAACCGCGACTGGCTGACCAAGCACGCTGAACACGCCTTCGTCGACCCCGAGATCGGTCCCATGGGGGCCGCCGCGAGCCACGCGGGGATCGGGTTCGGCTACCTCCACGTCATTTCCAACAATCTCGCCCGCCGCTACCCGGCGGACCTGTCCAATGAGCGTCACCGCGATGTCCTGCGGCGACGTGCCGTCCTGGTCGACCGGATCCGTGACATCATCGCGGCCCGCCTGGCCTGCCGCCTGATCTGACTACCTGGAGGAAATCGACCATGACGGTCGAAGCGCGCCCCGCCACCCTTGCCCGCGGCCGGGAGATCACGGTCACCGGTATCGACGGGGCAGGCAAGTCCACCCTCGCCGCCCGACTGCACCAGGCCCTGAACGATGCCGGACACCCTTCGATCCTCATCGGCAAGCACAGCACCGCCGTCCCCATGGACGCGGAGCTGTCCGCCTACCTCGACCGGCTTAACGAGGTCGTCTACCGGCGCGACACCCGCGTCGCCCAGGCCTGCGGTGATCACTACTGGCTGCTGGCGTTGGCCGCCTGGTACACCCTCCAGGACAAGCTCGTCATCCAGCCCGCGCTCGCCGCCGGTACCCACGTCGTCCTCGACAACGCCCACCACAAGATCCTCGCCCGCTACGCGGTCAACCCCGGCGTCTCCACCCGCCTCGCCGAACAGGTCTTCGCCCACCTCACCGAACCCGACCTGGTGATCTTCCTGCGCGTTGGCGCCCGCGAAGCTCTGCTGCGCAAGGGAGAGTTCACCTCCCTGGAGACCGGCCATTCCGGCAGCGGCGACGAGGACTTCATCCGCTACCAGAACACCGTCCTCGCCCAACTCCAGGAGCAGAGCGAGGACGGCGGCTGGCTGTCCCTGGACGTCACCAGCATGGACCGCGACACCGTGTTCAAGACCGCGGCCGGCACCCTCGCCGACCGCCTCCAGCTCACCATCTGATCCCGCCCGTCCCATCCTCGCGAGGAACGCACCATGCCAGTGCCCATGCCCGACAGCGGCAAGTACATCTGCCACGGCATCACCTGGGCCACCGGGGACCCCCGGCTGCTGCTCGCCCCGCTGCCCGGTGGGCCGCTGACCTACGCCGAGTTCATGAACCGGCGCCTCGGCTTCCGCGTGACTGGTACCGGCCGGTGGTGCACCGGCCGATACCGGTTCGCCGACACCGTCCGCGTCGAAGCTGTCGCTTGCCCCGACCGCGCACCGGCTGTCCAGAGCGGGCAGTGCACCCGGTGCACGGGGCAAGACGATTTCCGCTTCGCCCACCAGTTCCACCAAGGTGGCCACGCCTCCGCAGCACTCCAGCGGTACATGGCTCAGCCGCATTGGCTGTACGCGGCGACCTTCGCCGATGGCACCACCAAGGTCGGCACCGCAGCCGAGCCGCGCAAGCGCTCCCGCCTCGACGAACAGGGGGCGTTGTTCGCGACCTACCTGGCCATGAGTCCAGACGGCCGCGCCGTGCGCTATCTCGAAGATGCCCTCACCCGCCACCTGGGCATTCCCCAGACCGTTCGGGCCGCGGCCAAGCTCAAAGCCTTGAGTGACCTCGCCGACTTGCCTGCCGCCGAGGAAGCCCACCGGCAGGCCGTCGACCGCGCGGCCAAAACGCTCGCCGAGTTCGGCACCGCGACCGCCCTGGAAGCCTGGTGCCCGCCGGACGAAGGCAACCGTCTGCGCCACGCCGACGGCGCGCGGATGCTGTACCCGCACGAGGTGAACGAGGGAGAGCACGGCTTCACCCCGCTCTCCTGCATCGGCTCCCAAGTCCTCGTCGTGTTAGACAGCGACGACCTGGGCTACCTGCTGGACCTCGGCACGCTCAAGGGACGCCGCATCACCCTCGGCGGCGCGTTCACCTCGCCCGGCGCCGCCGTCCAGGCCTCCCTCTTCTAACCCCCGGCCCGCCCCCGCTGCGCCGAGCGGGCCCATCCCCTGCGAAATGAGGCACACCATGCCCCAGGATGCGCTCCTCGGCTGGGACGAGAACACCACCGCCGAGGCGTACGCGGCGTTCACCCGCGCCCACCCCATGTACAGCTCCACCAGCCGCGACCTCGCCCGCCGGGCCCACCTCGCCGACAGCCGTCTGGTAGTCGATCTGTGCGGAGGGACCGGCGCGACCGCCGAGGCGATCCTCGCCCTGGCCCCGGCCGACGCCCGGGTTATCTCCCTCGACAACGCGGTCGCCATGCAGCGCATCGGCCACCGCACCCTGACCGACCCGCGGCTGTCATGGGTGACCGCCCCGGCCGAGGACCTCGCCCAGCATGCCCCGGTCTGCGGCGTCGACGCCGTGGTGTGCAACTCGGCGATCTGGAAGACGCACACCCCGGCGGTGTTCGCCGCGGTTCGCCGCGTCCTGCGGCCCGGCGGCCGATTCGTCTTCAATGTCGGCGGCGGCTTCGCCGACGTAACCCACCCCGACGAGCAGACCGGCCGTACCAGCCCTTCGCTGAACACGCTGATCCGCCAGATCGCCGCACGCGACTACGGATACGCCCCGCCTCCGACAGCTGACCGGAACCGCCCCAAGCTGTCGCTGGAGACCATCACCGAGCAGCTCGCCGCCGCCGGGCTAACCATGGTCGACGCCGAGGTCACAGCACAGCACAGCACCATGGCGGAGAAGAAGGCGTGGCTGTCCATTCCCGTCTTCGCCCGCCCGACCGGCGACTTCACTCACGCCCAACGTATGGACATCCTCGCCAAGGCGTACGCCCAGACCAATCCCGACGCGCCGACCGTCACGAGCTGGCTCGTCGTCGTCGTCCAGCAGCCCGGGAGCCGGCCGTGACCCAGCCGCTTTCCGATGCCGTCCCCGCGCCCTGCGACCACACCAGCGTCGGCGTGCTCATCTCCAGCACAGTCGGCCTCCTGGTCTTCGAGCGTGCCACCTCACCGGTCGGGATTGCGCCTGTCGCCGGACATATCGACGCCCATGGCGGCCCCGAGCAGGCCGCCATGAACGAGGTTACCGAGGAGGTCGGCCTGACCGTGACCCGCCTCCACCTGCTGCACGAAGGCTGGCGGACCAACCGATGCCGCAGACCCACGGATGGCACTGTCGGCCACCAGTGGACGATCTTCGAGGCCCAGACCTTCGGGCAGCTCCACCCTTCGGCCCACGAGGTGCGCGCCCCCCGGTGGCTGCACCCCGACGAGGTCCAGCAGTACGCCCAGCGCACCGCCGCCTTCGCCGCCGGACAGGTCACCGCGGCTGAGTTCGAGGCCCGGCCGGGACTGGAACCGGTCTGGGTTCGTTTCCTCCACGACCTCCAGCTCGTCACCATGCCCGGCGAGGCCCTCGACCAGATCGACGAGGTGATCTGATCATGTCCTGTAGCCGATGCTCAGCGCGCTCCGACAGCGCGGGCGGCCACCAGTCGGGCCACGTGCGACCGGATCCGGGCGCGATCCTCGGGAAACACCGACTCCCACTCCTCATCGAGGGCGAACCAGCGCGGCGGCTGCCCGCTCTCCCCGCCCAGCGGCACGTCGAGACCGGCGATCGCGGCGTACGACAGACCAAGCGTCGGCGACCAGTCCGAGCGGTAGGAACGCACACAAACCGCGGCCGGCACGTCCAGCAGTTCCGCGTGCAACCCGGTCTCCTCAACCAGTTCGCGTGCTGCTGCGGCGCGAGGGGTCTCTCCCGGCTCGACCTTGCCACCGGGCGGCACCCAGCCGCGCACCCGGTGCTTCACCAGCAGGACATGCCCGAAGTCCGGATCGGTCACCCAGACATCCGCCGCCAGCGGCTCCATCGGGTGTCGACGCGCCTGCTCCAGCCAGACCCGCGCGCCGTCGAACTCAAAAGCCGCCAGGCCGGCATCGACGGCCGCGGCATTCAAGATCGTCTCTTCGTTCTCGCGGTGGATCACCCCGTACACCTTATGTCGCTGCCTCCGTACGGGATGCCAGCCACCGACACGAACACGACTCCGGAAAGAGCGGCCCACCATGCATCGTGAAACGGCCCAACGCAGGGCCTGGATCGTCCTGGGCGGAATCCACCTGCTCAACCAGACCGCGCCGCGTCGGCCGGACGACCCCATCGTCCTGGTTCAGGTCCCACCCCAGGAAGTGAGCACTTCCCCGACTACCACCGTAGTCGTCCGCTGGGACACGCTCGGCCCCTGCCCCGTCCGCCCGCTGGCCTCCTCCGGCGACGCGCTCGCACCGAACCGAGAGATCGACGGCAGCGCCCTGTTCCCCGACGCCATTGCCGGCCCCGACCTAATGGCCATGGCTGGCCCCACCGCGGCTCCCGGCCTCGTACCGCTGTGCTACCTGGCGCAACAAGCCAGCGGCTACCACGCCTTCGCCCAGATCCGCTTCCACCCCGAAGACGCCTGCTTCATCCGCACCACCCCCTTGCCGATTGGCGATGGACCAGTGGAGGCCCTGCGCTGGTTGGACCCCGCACTCGAGGCCCACGCCTCCGCGGTACTCCGCCTCAACAACCACAAGCGGTACTTCCGGACTCACTTCGCCGGGACCGAGCTGGAGCACAAGTACAACCTGACGCCGGGAACGGACATCTGGGCGGCCGCCATGGAGTTACTACGGGCTCTGCGTCACGGCGTCCTGGAAGGCTGCCGACCGGAGTACCGGGATGAGTTCCAGATCTACTTCACCGAGAACCACCTCTTCGACGTCACCGGCCCCGAGGAAGAACTCGGCTACGCCTCCTTCATCCGGACGGTGGACGGCGGTCACGTGTTGAAGCGGAAGTGGTATATGGAGGACACCTTCGCGCGCCGCGAGCAGCTTTCTGCCGGCGTGGACGTTCCCCCAAGTAACTTTGAGGAGTATCTGCGCGAGGAGATGGGCCTTCAGGTGCGGGCCATGCCGCCCTTCCGTCGCGTCCGCTACGACATCCAGTGCGAATCCATGGTCACCGGCCACATCTACGGCATCTTCCTCGATCGCTGTTCACTTCTTGCCGCACCGGATGTGGTGCTCTCGCAATGCGAGCTGGAATACCGGCGCTCGCGCGACCTTTTGGACCACGATCAGGACAGGGTGCTGGCAGAGATGGAACGCATCAGCCATTGGCTCCAGGACTACCTCACCGCGCACGAGCTGACGCAGGAGCGCACCTACTACTCCAAGCGCACCTTCCTCCGCGATGCAGTCGCCGCTCGGCCTGACCTCTGCCGACCGGAGCGTTCGACGGGTCCGATCAATCGATCCGGGCCGGTGCGCTGACCGCTCGCGCGATGCGGTGCCCGACAAGGCGCTCGGCCGCATCGAGCGAGTACCAGGCGGCACCTGTCACCTCGGACTCCTGGATGCGCCCCACGTCCGCATGCGCTGTCACGAAGGAGTACCCGATGTCGAGGTGGTAGTGATCCGGTTCGTCCTTCTCCGGTCGTGCCGGCACCCGGCCGTACTCGACGTAGATGGGAGTCTGTGATGCTGGGAAGACCTGGCCGGGGTCAACCCCGGTCTCCTCCGCCAACTCGCGCGCTGCCGCGTCGATCAGTGTGGCATCGGTCGGCTCAAGGTGACCTCCCGGCTGCAACGTGATCCCGTACGCGCGGTGCTCGATAAGCAGGATCTCCTCACCGCGGACCAGTAGCGCACCGACAGTCACGTGCATCGGAAAATTCCGCCGCGAGGCGAAATCCCCTCCCCGAGACAGCAGTTGCACCGGCTCAGCCAACAGCGTGGCCTCGTCCGGGTAGCGCTTGAGATAGGCCGATAGCGCGCTCGAGATGTCCGAGTCACTGATCGCCACGAGGCACCCCCACACCAGCCGGAGAGCAAAGCTCTCCATGACCGATTGCTCTGATGTGAGCGACGAGCATTGGCACAGTCAGCTCCTTAGAAAGCGCGTGGCGTACGAAGGGGTTGGCACCTTACAAGTTGGGCCCGACCGGTGCGCGCAGGCCACGCCGGACAGGCACGGCAGGCGCCCGCACTCCGTTTAGGGCGAATCGGCCGGAAGCTGGAGGACCGCAGTCTCCCGCCCGTGACCTGCGAAGCGCCGGAGGTCACGTAAATGTCAGTGCCGTCTGAGACGTTACGCACAGCGCACATGTGAGAACTGATCGTCACTGCGATGAGAGGTGATGCGTCCATGCAAACCTGCGGAACCGTAACGGAACTCCGCCCCACCACGCCGCCGAACCGCGCACCCCACAGGGCAAGACACACCGACCTCGCCGACGCGGCCACCGCGTGTCCGGCCCGCAGATACACCCTCCTCCATCCCCGAAACAGGAGCCGCCGACGTGGCTGACGAGACGGCCGTCACCGACACCGCCCCCCAAAAGCAACAGCACAGCGAAGAGCTGACGTTCAACTTCAACGGCGGGGACAACACCGAATGGGTGGATCACCTCACCTGGAGGCGTTTGAGCCGACGGCTACCGCACCTGGTCCGCCGCTCCTACGCCCTGGCCTGGGCCGTGGACCGGCGTTCGGTGATCGTCCTGCTGGTCTGCCAGGTGATCTCCGGCCTGCTGGAAGCGCTCGGCCTGCTCGCCACGACCGCGGCGCTCGGTGCGCTGATCCAATCCGCCCACGACCCTTCGCGCCTACGCACGGCCCTGCCCTCGATCGCGGTCCTGGCCGCAGCGGCCGGCCTTCGCGCGGTTCTGGGCATCGCCATCCAGGGACTGTCTCGCCGGCTGGGCCCACGGATCGCCAGGGAGGCGGAATACCGCATGCTGGAGGCGGCCACGAACGCGGAGATGGCCGCCTACGACCACCCCGGGTTCAATGATCGCTGCGACAAGGCCGACCGGGGCGTGGAGGTCAGCCAGGACATGATCGGCCAGTCGCAGAACCTGGTGGCCTCCCTGGCCACGTTGGTCGCCGCGGCCGTGGTCATCACCGCGCTGGCGCCGATCCTGCTGCCGTTGCTCCTGCTGACCGCGGTTCCGCAAGCGCTGGCATCCATCGCGGGTGAGCGGGTCTCCTACCTGGCGATATTGAAAACATTTCATGAGCGGCGGATGCTGAGCATGCTGCGCTGGCACCTGACCCACAAGGAGCAGGCCGACCAGATCCGCACCGACACCTTCGCGCCGTACCTGCTGGACAAGTACCGGGCCAGCGGCGTGCGGGTGGACCGGGTCAACGACCAGGCCGCTTGGCAACGCGTCAGGATCAACGTCGTGGGGTCCGCTGTCAGCGGCCTGGCCTCGGCCCTTATGTGGGCCGGGGTGATGGTGCTGCTCGGCACCGCGACCATCAGCGCCGCAGCCGCCGGCACCCTGGTCTTCGCGCTGCGCTCGGCCTCCAGCGGACTGTCCGGCATCGTCGGATACGGCTCAGAGCTGATGCGCACCGGCCGCTACCTCGACGACTGGGAGGCGTTCGTCCAGGAGGCGGCCGGGCAACGCCTGGATCGCGGCACCATCGTGCCGGACCGCCCCCGGCATGTGGCGCTGCACCAGGTCACCTACCGCTACCCCGAAGCCGACAGCGACACTCTGCACAAGGTGGACTTCGAGGTCCGGCAAGGCGAGATCGTCGCCGTGGTGGGCGAGAACGGCTCCGGCAAGACCACCCTCATGAAGCTGCTGTCCGGGCTCAACCTGCCCGCCTCTGGCGTGGTCACCTGGGACGGCGTCAGCACCCGTGATCTGGACCCGCACGCCCTGTGGAAGCAGTGCGCGGTCGTCCCGCAGGAATTCGCCCGTTGGCCGATGACCGCCCGCGAGAACATCCACCTCGGTCAGCCCCGGCCCCAGGCGGATGCCGCCGTACGGCACGCGGCCATCGCCAGCGGCGCCGACGCGGTGATCGAAGTGCTGCGCAGCGGCCTGGGCACGCTGCTGGCCCGTGAATGGTGGGGAGGCCAGGCCTTGTCCTCCGGACAATGGCAGCGCATCGCCGGCGCCCGGGCGATCCACCGCGACGCCGGCCTGCTGGTGATGGACGAGCCCACCTCCGACCTGGACGCGCGCGCCGAGCACCGGATCTTCACCGGGCTGCGTGAACTCGCCCGTGACCGGGCGATCGTGCTGGTCACCCATAACCTCGCCAACACGATCGTCGCCGATCGAATCGTGGTCATGGAGCGCGGGCGCGTGACTGCCAAAGGCACATTCTCCGACCTGACCACTCGCCCCGGACTCTTCCGCGATTTGTGGCTCTTGCAGCAAGACCGCGCAGATCCCTCCGTACGAGAGGACTCCGCGCGGTGAGCTGAGGCTCACTGTTCACGCTCACCACGCCTTGGGCCCGTAGTATCCGCCGGAAAGTCGGCGGATACTACGGGCCCTTACTGTTTGGTGGGGATGGGCTCACCCCCACGGGCGTGGGGAGGACAGCCACGCCCCCCAGTCGTCGAAGTGAGCGGCCGGCTCACCCCACGTGCGTGGGGAGACCGGAGGTTGCGGTAGAACTCCGCGCGGTCCTCCGGCTCACCCCCACGTGCGTGGGGAGGACCTCTACGGCGCCCTGAATGAGGCCGCTCACCGCGGCTCACCCCCACGTGGGGGTGAGCCGCGCCCCATGAACGCCTGGTGCGGGCTCGCGCGGTCCTCCCCACACCCGTGGGGATAAGCCTGAACCGTCCCGGCGTACCCGGGGTCCAGCCAAGGTAAGCCGAAAAGCCGCAATGCAAGATCAACAGCGCCGTGGCCTGCGCGACGAGGAAGGCCCCATCGGGGGTAGGCCAGCGGGCAAGCTTCTCGCCGGGCTTGCCGTATCGCGAAGGGGGTTGTGCGTTCCATAGGCGCGTACACGGCATGCGTTACAAAGGTGACCTGCAGAAACACCAGGTTGATCTTTGTGCATCACGAACGTACGTTTGTGTCACTTAACGATCATGCGTTGTGGCTTTCCGGCTTACCTTGGCTAGACCCTATACGGGCCGGACCTCGTCCTGCTCTGTAACAGCTGGCCGCCGCGCAGGACGAACCCGATGACCTCGCCGCTGTGGGGCATCCGTACCGTCAGCGTGCCGGTGGGGTGGAGTCCGAGAGTCAGCCGGTCTGATCACCGGATCGGACCAATCGGCGTTCCCAGGCCAGGGCCGCGACCACACCGATGGCATAGGCGACCAGGTCCCATGGGTCGGGGAACGCGCCGACCAGGACACCGCCGATGCCCGGCGGGGTCATGCCGACTATTTGGTAGAACTCGACGGCGGCGGCGGCGATCGCGGCCGTGGCCAGGGTGCGGCGTGCGGCGGTGGTGCGCCACAGCAGCCCCAAGAACGCGTAGACCAGCATGGTGGCGCCGACGTCGCTCACGTAACCGCGGATGAACGGTTGTCCCGGACCCCGGTAGAAGAGGACGAACGCGCCGACGGCGAGGGCGACGCCACCCAAAAGGACCATGGCACGGCGCATGAGATTGACATCTTCTCCGAATCTCAACGATCAGGACGAACCTGATCATAGAGCTCGTCCCTTATGGCGGCATGCTGATTGCGGCAGGTCAGCGACCGCGGTGGAGTGCCATGGCGACGGCATGCCAGCACGCTGGAACGTAGTGACGATCCATCCGGAATGAGGCCCGACCAGATGAAACAGTGACCCTCCCCTCGTACTGTGGAGGTGAGCCGGTAATCAGATGGTGGCGCCACTGCTTCTGCCGTCCTCCCCCACGCCCTTGGGGGTGAGCCAGGTGTCGATGCCGAGGCTGACCGATCGGCATCTTGGGTTATTGGTCTCTCTGCGCAGGCCAACGTGCGATGATCTTGTCTGGCGCGTCAGGCACGTCCAAGAGGCGACAAGACCGCGATGTGGGCCGTCTCGCCGGGCATGCTCGGTCGGGTGAAGCGGACCAGGTCGGATGAAGCGGACCAGCCGGGGTCACCACCTGTAGATGATGCGCGATGACCGCTGCCTTCGCATTGCGCACCAAGTGCAGCAGAACGGGCATGCACCGATGACGGTGGCTGTAGCCTGATCAACTGTTCGTGCCAAGCACGATGGCAGGAGACGGGGCATGACTTCGAGGCTGGCCGGTGACGTGGTCGGTGGCCGCTACCGACTTGCCGCCGAACTGGGGTCCGGTGGTTTCGGGCGGGTCTGGCGGGCGCGTGACGAGACCCTCGACGTGGACGTTGCGATCAAGGAACTGCGACTGCCGCCGGGGATGCCGGAAACCGAACGAGCCGAGCGGCTGGCGCGCGCCACGCGCGAGGCCCGCACTGCCGCCCGGTTGCGCAAGCACGACGGCATCGTCGCGATCCACGACGTCGTCATCGACGACGGCCTTCCCTGGATCGTCATGGAACTGGTCGACGGCTGCTCGCTGAGCGAGCACGTCAAGAAGCACGGACCTCTTCCGGTGGGCAGGGCCATCGAAGTCGCCGTGGCGCTGCTGAGGGCGATCGGCGCAGCACACCGGGAAGGTGTCGTGCACCGCGACATCAAACCGGCCAACATCATGCTCGCCGAGAACGGGAAAGTCCTGCTCACCGACTTCGGGACAGCGGTCCACTCCACCGACACCGCACTGACCGCCACCGGGATGTTCATCGGCTCGGCGGAGTACACGGCGCCCGAGCGGTTGCGCGGCAGCGACGGCCTTCCCACCGGGGATCTGTTCTCCCTCGGCGTGACCCTTTACCAGGCCGTCGAGGGCGTCTCACCGTTCCGCCGCGATACCCAGGAAGCGACGCTGGCCGCAGTACTACTGGAGGAGGCCCCGGCGCCGCAGCGGACCGGGCCGCTCACACAGCTCATCACCCGGCTCCTGGACAAGGACCCGGGCCGTAGGCCGACGGTCGACGAAGCACTGGCCATGGCAGGTGACATCGCGGGTGAGCAGCCCGCAACCACAGTCCGCCTGCGGCGCGACACCAGGATCCTCCCGGCCCGGCCGAAGAAGTGGCAGCCGTTAGGTGTTGCCGCGCTGGTGGTGGCCATAACGGCGATGGCGGTCATAACGGCGCTCGGCGTCGCCGGGCTCCCCGATGCCGGCGAAACCTGGGAGCACTTCGAGCACTACGGGGACAACACCGTGGTCAGCCTCGCCGTATTGATCGCCGCCGTTGCCGATGTCGTTCTCGCCGGCTTGGTGTGCGCCGGTTTCGCGCGGTTCCTGCCGGCGAACGTCGGCAAGACCGTCACCGCTGTCGTCGGTGTCGCCGGGCTCGTCTTCGGCTGTGGCGCGACTGCTTTCGCCTTGCACGGCGCCGGCGAGACCTTCCGGAGCGCGATGGAGCTCTCCGGGCGGGAGTCCGCGGCAGTGTCGCTGGCCTTGATCAGCGTCGTCGTCCTCGTCGCTGTCGGGTCGGCCTGGAGCTCGCAGCGCCTCGATCGACGCGAAACGCTCAGATGTCGGACACGATCATGACGTGTACCGTCCGGATCCGTACGCGGCATCGGCCGACGACCGGGAATCCGGGCGACGGACGGACCGAGCGGTGTCACGTCGTGGCGGTCGGCGCTGAGTGTCCTTCCCCGCGTAAGTAGCCGACGACCATCTCGCCGACCATCCGGCGCAGCCTGGCCCGGTGCTCGGGCGCGGTCATGTCGCGGCCGAACAGCGCGCCGAACGTGTGCTGGTTGGCCACCCGGAAGAAGCAGAACGAACTGATCATCATGTGCACGTCGACGGCGTCGGCCTCGGTGACGAAGTCGCCGGACTCCTGGCCCGCGTCGAGGATGCGTTCGATGAGGTCGAGCACAGGGGTGCCGAGACCGGCCAGCACCGGCGACTTGCGGATGTGCTCGGCCCGGTGGACGTTTTCGATGGCGACGAGCTGGATGAAGTCGCGGTGCGCGTCGTGGTGGTCGAAGGTCAGCTCGGCCAGCGTGCGGATGGCCTCGACCGGGGCCAGATGCTCGACGTCGACCGTGCGCTCGGCCGCACGGACCTCGGCGTACGCCTTCTCCAGCACGGCGATGTAGAGCCGTTCCTTGCTGCCGTAGTAGTAGTAGATCATGCGCTTGGTGGTGCGCATACGGGCGGCGATCTCGTCGACCCGCGCGCCGGTGTAGCCGTGGCGCGCGAACTCGTGCTGGGCGACCTTGAGGATCTCCGCCCTGGTGCGGTCAGCGTCCCGCCGGCGTTCGGCGGTGGCGGGCTGCGAGGTCATTCGCTCATCTTAGGATGGCCCGCATGCTGTACGGCGAGCCGGATCGGGGCGTTGACGGCGCCGTAGCCCTGATAGCCGCCGATGCGCTGAACGATCTCGAAGAAGACGCGTCCCACGGTGACGGTGTACAGGTGCAGGAACTCGCCGTGCTCGTCCCGGTCGTACAGCACGCCCAGCCGGCGCAGCTCGGGGTCGACGTCATGGCGGGCCTCCAGGTCGTCGTAGTAGTTGCCCGGGATGGGCAGCAGCAGTTCCGGATGCTCCGCGCGCAGCCTGCGGGCGACGGCCGGCAGGTCATCACTGGCCAGGGCGACGTGCTGCCACGGGGTGTCGCCCGCACCGACCTGGGCGATGTTGAGCACCATCCGCACCTGTTCGGCGGCACCGGCTGCTGCGCCGGACGCCGGCATCGTGGACATCGCCTTGCTGCGCAGCAGGCCGTAGGGGTCGGGCAGTTCCAGGCTTTCTTGTGGGTGCAGGCCCAGCACGCTGCGGTAGAACAGCGCGGCCTCGTCGAAGTGGTGCCAGGGCTGGGTGAGGGCCACGTGGTCGATGCGGGTGATCTGCCCGGGGACGGTCTGGACGGCGCCGAAGTCGCCGAGCCAGGTGGTGTCGCAGAAGAAGATCTCGGTGCCGTCCGGGGCGGCGATCGCGTCCAGCGGGGCGTCCTGCGGGGCACGTTCGCGTGGGAGCACGGGTGAGAGCAGCGTCTCGGCGTGTTCGACCGCTCCTGCGGGGTCGGGACTGTCCAGGCCGATGGCGATCAGAGCGGGGTCGGCTCCGGTGGCGTTGAGCAGCAGCCGGGCCTCGCCCTGAGTCCACAGCTCGACCGGTTTGCCGGCGTGGGAGCCGGTGGGGGCGAAGCCGAGCGCGCTCAGCACGTCGCCCAGGGAGTCGGTGCCGGCGAGTTCGGCGAAGGCGAAGCCGGTGGGTACTGCGGGATGCACGGCGCCGTGCAGGGTCTGTTCCAGGGCGATGAGCGAGCGCATGCCGTCGCGGGCGGTGCGGGCGGTGTCGGCCTGGCGGAAGTGGTCGTTGAACACCTCCAGCGACAACGGTCCGGTGTATCCGGTGTTCAGTACGTGGCGGACCAGGCCGGCGAGGTCCAAGGTGCCCTGGCCGGGGAAGCAGCGGTAGTGGCGGCTCCACTGCAGCACGTCCATGGCCAGCAGCGGCGCGTCGGCGAGCTGTAGAAAGAAGATCTTCTCGCCGGGGATGGCCTCGATGCCGATCGGATCGGAGCCGCGCGACAGGATGTGGAAGCTGTCCAGGCAGGTGCCCAGGTCGGGGTGGTCGGCCATGCGGACGATCCGCCAGGCGTGCAGGTACTCGTTGACGTGCCGCCCCCAGGCGAGCGCCTCGTAGGCGATACGGATGCCGTGTTCGGCGGCCCGCTCGGTGAGTCGCCGCAGCTGCTCGGCGGCGAGGCCGTCGTCGTCGATCGCGGCGGGCGAGACGTTCGAGCAGACCAGCAGCAGGTCCGCGCCGAGGCGTTCCATCACCCGGAACTTGTGCTCGGCCCGCTCCAGGTTCGCCGCCAGCACGGGGGCGGGCACGGCCTCGAAGTCGCGGAACGGCTGGTAGAGGTCGATGCCGAGGCCGAGGTCGGCGGCGCGGGCGCGAATCTCCTCGGGTGGGTGCGGACAGACGAGCAGGTCGTTCTCGAAGATCTCCACGCCGTCGAACCCGGCGGCGGCGATCGCGGTGAGCTTCTCGGTGAGGGTTCCGCTGACGGAGACGGTGGCGATGGACGTGCGCATGGCTCCTCCTCAGGAGGTGACCAGGTCGGTCAGGTGGGTGAGCATCCGCTCGGTGTCCGGAGTGCGGCCGGTGAACAGGTGGAAGGCGTGGGCGGCCTGGAAGACGACCATGCCCCCGCCGTCGAGTGTCCGGCAGCCCAGGGCGCGAGCCTGCTTGAGCAGCTCGGTCTCCAGCGGCCGGTAGACGATGTCGGCCACCCACAGGCCGGGGTGGAGCAGCTCGGCCGGCAGCGGCATCCCGGGATGGAACGCCATGCCGGTGGGTGTGGCGTGCGCCAGGCCATCGGCGTGGGCGAGCAGCCCGGGCAGGTCCTCCTGGGTGGCGGGGCGGGCCCGTTCGGGCCCGAAGCGGTCGTTCAGCCGGGCGGCCAGCGCCGTCGCCCGCGTGGGGTCGGCGTCTATGACGGTGATGTGGTCGGCGCCCATGGTGAGCAGCGCGTGTGAGATCGCCGCGCCCGCGCCGCCCGCGCCGAGCTGGACGATGCGCTGCGTGGGCGCGTCCGGCAGGCCGCGGGCGAACGACTCGGCGAAGCCCGTCCAGTCGGTGTTGTAGCCGATGGCCCGCTTGCCGTCGAAGACGACCGTATTGACGGCGCCCAGCATGCGGGCGTCCGCCGACAGCTCGTCCAGGTGCGGGATGACGGCCTGCTTGCACGGGTGGGTGATGTTGAGTCCGTCGTAGCCGAACCGGCGGGCCGTACGGATCAGCTCCCCCACCTCGTGCCCCAGGCGGTCGGTGTCGAGCAGCCGGTAGACGTAACGCAGCCCGTGGTAGGCGGCCTCGCGCTCGTGCAGCGGGGGGCTGAGTGAGGGGCCGATGCCCGAGCCGATCAACCCGGTCAGATACGAGGCCATCAGTTCTCCCTCTTCGGCAGGTGCGACAGGTGAGTCGGCGCGAGGACGTACCCGTGCGCCCCGGCGACGCAGATCATGACGTCGGCGACGAGCGCCTTGTGCCGGTACGGCTCACGCCGGTGGATCAGGACGCCAGGCATCGCCCTCCAATGTACGTACTAGTACGTTAGCTGGCTAGCCGAAGGACGGACCAGGTCGAAGCAGCCGCGCCGACGGCCAACCCTTCGCTCGATCAAGGTTGACCGCATACGGGCACCTGCTCTTCGCCGACCGGAAAGGCATCCCGCCGGAGACCGGGGCCGTCCGCACGGTGGTGACCACGGTCATCACCGGCGTCGCGCAAGAACCCCTGCGTTGAGACCGGGGGCCGTGATCAGGCGTCCATCCCCTTGCGGAGCAGCGCCCACACCTGTGCGGCGGCCACCCGCCGGGCGAGCGCCGACCTTTTGGCCAGGACCCCGGCGAGCATGCCGACGGCCAGGACCAGGTCCTCGGTGGTGAGGTCCTGGCGGACGCGCCCGGCGCTCCGCGCCTCGGAAAGCAGGCCCGCCAGCAGACCGGCCACGCGCTCGCGTATCGCGATGACGCGGGCGTCAGCCGGGATCCCGCTCACCATGTCGATGAACGCGGTCGAGGCGATGGTCTGCTCGGTGATGAGAGCCAGCACGTCGTCGAGCGTGGCGCCGGGTTCGGCGGCCAGCGCCTCCAAGTCGGCGACGCCGTTCTCGAACACGGCCAAGGCGAGGCTGACGCGATCGGGGAAGTGCCGGTAGAGGCTGCCCTGGCCGACCCCGGCCGCGCGGGCGACCGTGCTGAGCGGCGCGTCGTACCCGGTGGTGGCGAACACCTCGCGGGCCGCCGCGATCAGCGCCGCCCGGTTCGCCGCCGCGACACTGGGTCCTTTGTTCGTCCGGCGCACATCAGGCATGGTGGCCACGATAGCAACCGGACAACATAGTCCGATTCTGCGAAATCAGATCTTTCACATGTTCGACATTGATCAGACAGAACGGATACGGTGAATACCGGACACACCTGTCCGGTAGCCGGAAGCGGCCCGCTGCGGCCAGAGGCCGCCTTCCGGCCTCACCATCGCGTCCAGCGCATACCGAAACGCAGGAGGACATGTGAGCGACACCAGTCAGCAGGCACCGCACTACCCCTTCCCGGTCCCCAGCGCCCTGGAGCCGCCCCAGGAGTGGACGCAGCTGCGCGAAGGCTGCCCCGTGGCGCCGATCCGGTTGGCCAGCGGGGATGAGGCGTTGCTGCTCACCCGCTACGCCGATGTGAAGCAGTTGCTGTCGGACCCCCGATTCACCCACCATCTCGTCGCCGACGACGCCGCCAACATCACCGCGAACGAGTCCGGCGGCGTGTTCGGCGGCGATGGCACCAGTGTGAAGGGCGACGCCCACCGTGAGTGGCGCAAGCTGATCGGCAAGGCGTTCACCGCCAAGCGCGTCTTGGCCATGCAGCCCAGGATCGAGGCGATGGCCGAGCACCTGGTCGACGAGATGATCAAGCAGGGCCCGACCGCCGACCTGGCCGCCGGCCTCGGCTTCCCGCTGCCGGTCCAGGTGATCTGCGAGCTGCTCGGGGTGCCGGACTCCGACCGCGACAAGTTCTCCTACTGGTCCGACACCCTGCTCAGCCTGACCAAGTTCACCCAGGACGAGATCGACGCCGCCCAGGCCGAGTTCGCCGAGTACATGCGCGCCCACGTCGCGGCCAAGCGCGCCGAGCCGGGCGATGACCTGATCAGCGAGCTGATCTCGCTCATCGGCGCGCTCGACGGCCGGGTCACCGAAGAGGTCACGCTGATGACGGCCAAGGGCCTGCTGGTCGCCGGGCACGAGACCACCGCCAACATGATCGGCAAGATGGTGGCGATGCTGCTGTCCGACCGCACCCGATGGGAGCAGCTCGTCGCCGACCCCGCGCTGATCCGCCCGGCGGTGGAGGAGTGCCTGCGCTACGACGCCAACTTCGGCTTCGGCATCCCCCGCTACATCAGTGAAGAGGTGGAGATCGCCGACACCACCCTCCCGAAGGGCACCACCGTGGTGTGCAGCCTGTCGGCCGCCAACCGCGACGAGCACGAGTTCGAGCACGCCGCCGACATGGACCTGACCCGCTCCCCCAACCCACACCTGATCTTCGGCGCCGGGCCGTACGCCTGCCTGGGCCAGTCGCTGGCCCGCACCGAACTGCAGACCGTACTCAAGGTGCTGCTCGACCGCCTGCCCACGCTGGAACTCGCCGTACCCTCCGACGCTCTCAAGCGCCGTGAAGGGCTCATCGTCGGCGGCCTGCAGCAGGTCCCGGTGAAGTGGTGACGGCGCTCACCTGACCGCGCGGTGCCGGCGTACCGCGTCACGGTTGGCGCACCGATGGGAGCAGTAGCGCTGCCGCCCGGTGCGAGAGGTGTCGGCGAAGATCATGGTGCACTCGGTCACGGCGCACCGCCGCAGCCGGTGCATGCCCCGCCCTGCCAGGTGCAGCGCGGTACCGACGGAGATCAGCGAGAACAGCACGGAGCCGAGCGGCTGCCGGTCGTCGCGGTAGTGCAGGTGCCAGCCGTCGCCGGCGTGCTCCGTCAGCCGCGGGTAGGCGGCGGCCGCCGCCAGCATCCGGTTGACCAGCTCGGCGCGCTCACGCTCGTCGGTGGCGTCGACGACTTTCTCCCACGCCTCCAGCACGGTGTGGGTACGGTCCAGGTCCTGCGGGGTGACCGGGTGCTCCAGCACCAGTCCGGCGGCGCGGCAGCGGTCCGCGAGCTCCTCGGCGCTCGCCGGGCGCCGGTTGGCCAGGTCCGCGGCCAGGTTCACGGCATCCTCGCCGTAAGGGTTGAGATGCATAAGCCTATTACACCAGTCTGATCGGCATGGAACGGAACATCGGACACCCCACCGGACACCGCACCGATGTACGGCAGGCGGTGGTGGACGACGTCGCGGAACTCGTACGCCTGCGGGCGTTGTTGTTCGAGACCCTCGGCGGCGACTTCTTCAACCCCTCGTCAGCAGGTGAGGACTGGCGGGAGAACCTTGCCGCGGTGCTGAAGGAACAACTGACGGCGGATGCCGTACGGATCATCGTCGTGGACGGCGACAACGGCCTCGCCGCCTGTGGCATCGGCACCGTCGAGCAACGACTGCCCGGCCCGCACCTGCGCAACGGCCGGATCGGACATGTGATCGGTGTGGTCACCGATCCGGCGTACCGGCGGCGCGGCCACAGTCGCGCGATCATGCAGGGGCTGCTCGACTGGTTCCGGGAACGCGAGGTCGCCCGAGTGGACCTGTACGCCTCCCACGCCGGCGAACCGCTCTACCGGGAACTCGGCTTCGTCGACCACCCGGACCCCTCGCTGTACTGGCGTCCTTGATCTCCTCCCTTCCTGGAAGGGAGGAGATTCCCACAGTCACCCGTGAGGCTTCCTGCTTCACCGCCGGTCGCCCTGACGGTCACGGCCCGCGGAGAACGAAGGTAGAGCCGCCTCCCCGGATCAGAGCACCGACCAACGGCTGCGGGAAGCCGCGACCTCGTCGGCGAGGCGCAGGTTGATCGCGCGGCCCATGGCGCTCAGGGGCGGATGAGCACCTTCAGCGCCTCGCGGTCGGCCATGGCGCGGTAGCCGTCCGGCACGTCCTCCGTGCCGATGGTGCGGTCGAAGACCCGGCCCGGCTCGATCGTGCCGTCGAGCACGTCGGGCAGCAGTTCCTCGATGTAGGCGCGGGCCGGGGCCACGCCGCCGGTGAGGGTGATGTTGCGCATGAACTCCGGGAAGCCCATCGGCACCTCCTCGTACTGAGGGGCGCCGACCCGGCTGACCACGCCGCCGTCGCGGGCCACGGCGAAGGCCGTCTCGATCGCCTGCCGGGTTCCGACGCACTCCAGCACGGTGTGGGTGCCGTCGCCGCCGGTCAGCTCCCGTACCCGTGCGATGCCCTCGGCGCCCCGCTCGGCGACGACGTCGGTGGCGCCGAACTCGCGGCCCAGGTCGGTGCGGTCGGTGTGCCTGCCCATCAGCAGGATCCGCTCGGCGCCGAGCCTCTTGGCGGCCAGTACCGCCGACAGCCCGACCGCGCCGTCGCCGATCACCGTCACCGACGTGCGCGGCCCGACCCCGGCCGACACCGCGCAGTGGTGGCCGGTGGGGAATACGTCCGACAGGGTGAGCAGGGACGGCAGCAGCGCGGAGTCCTCACCGGCGGGCAGCTTCACCAGCGTGCCCTGGGCCAGCGGCACCCGCACCGCCTCGCCCTGGCCGCCGTCCACGCCGTCGGCGGCCCACAGACCGCCGTGCCGGCAGGACGTCTGCAGGCCCTCGGCGCAGAAGTCGCAGGTGTTGTCCGACCATACGAACGGCGCCACCACGACATCACCGGCCTTCAGCCCGGACACCTCCGAGCCGACGTCCTCCACCACGCCGAGGAACTCGTGGCCGATGCGCTCCCCCTGCTCGGTGGCCGGCATCGACCCGTACGGCCACAGGTCGCTGCCGCAGATGCACGAGCGCAGCACCCGCACCACCGCGTCGGTGGGTTCCTGCAGCACCGGGTCGGGCACGTCCTCCACGCGCACGTCACCGGCACCGTAGATCAAGGTTGCTCGCATGAGAGCCTTCCCATCCTGTAGTCGTCGTCGGACCTACCCAGAGGTGGCCGACGCTTCCTGATCGGCAGGCATGGTCTCTGTCCGTTGTCGGTAAATTCGCCCTGTTCACGCGACCGGCACCGGCGATATCGCTTCCCGGGTGATGATCCGCCTGCGTACGAGGCGGTGCTGCGCCAGGCAGGCATCGGCGACGGCCGTACCGAACAGGGACCAGTCCGTCCGACGACCATTGCGGCAGGGTCGTGGAGAAGTTTCCGGTCCGGCGGTTGCGGACATGAATGACTGGGTAGATTTTAAATCAGTCACTTGACTTAATTTGGTGACCCAGGTTGAATGACCATGAAATGAGGCCGGTTCGGAGGAGGTCATGGTGGGCCAGAGCGACAACGGGCCGATACTGAGCCATCCGATGCCGTTGCGCCGACTTCCCTCTCCGGAACCCACCGCCCCGGTGGAAGACCTGCGCCAGATCGAGGGACTCGCCGTCGGCGGGTTGCGCGAAGTTCCGGTGCGGTGGTGACCGCGGCCGGCAAGGCCGTCCGGACCGAGCGGGCCGAACGGGCTGGGGCGACCCGGGAGTCGATCCTGGCGGCGGCGGAGCGGTTGTTCGCCGAGCACGGGGTGTTCGCCGTGTCCAACCGCCAGGTCAGCGAGGCCGCAGGACAGGGAAACAATGCTGCGGTCGGCTACCACTTCGGCACCAAGACCGATTTGGTGCGCGCCATCGTGCGCAAGAACGCCGAGCAGATCGAACGGGTGCGTTTGCAGATGCTGGCCGAGATCGGCGACAGCTCGAATGTGCGGGACTGGGTGGCCTGCCTGGTACGCCCGAGCGCCGAGCATCTGGCCGCTTTGGGGAACCCCACGTGGTACGCCCGGTTCGGTGCCCAGGTGATGACCGACCCCGCACTCCGCGAGATCATGGTCGACGAGTCTCTCACCTCGCCGTCGCTGCACCAGGTCCTCGACGGGCTGAACCGATGCCTCCCGGAACTGCCGGTCGAGGTGCGCGCAGAGCGCAGCGACATGGCCCGTCAGCTGATGGTGCACATGTACGCCGAGCGCGAGCGAGCTCTCGCCGAGGGCACCTTCACCCCCCGGTCCAGCTGGCACGACGCCGCAACCGGGTTGATCGACGCGCTCGTCGGGCTGTGGCTGGCACCGGTCACGCCCTGCTCGTGACGGAGCCGCGCGACCCCTTTCACAACCGGATCCGATACGTCTCAGCGAATTGCAGGCAGAGGAGCACCTGACGATGAAAGTCATTGTGAACGAGGCCGGGTGCTGCGGCCTACTTCGCTCTCGTTCGACTCGCTGACCCCTCGCCGGGGAAGCGCTCATCAATGCTTGCCGCAAGCACGTTGCGGTACATGTTCTGTTGGAGGAATCAATGACCGGTACGTTGCATCCGGCGGGTGAGTACTCCGCTGAAATTCCGGGATATCCGATGGCCAGGGCTGCGGGCTGCCCGTTCGATCCGCCCCCGGCTCTGCGGGCCAAGCAGGAGGAGGGCCCGCTCGCCAAGGTCCGCCTGTGGGACGGCAGCACTCCGTGGCTGGTGACCCGTTATGCCGAACAGCGGGCGCTGCTGGCCGACCCGAGGGTCAGTGCCGACATCACCCAGCCCGGCTACCCGAGCCCGGCCCCCATCAACGGCTCGTCGACGATCAGCTTCATCTTGATGGACGATCCCGAGCATGCCCGGCTGCGGCGGATGGTGACGGCGCCGTTCACCATCAAGCGGGTGAGGGCGATGCGGCCGGCCGTAGAAAAGATCGTCGACGAGCTGATCGACGACATGCTCGCCGGCCCGAAACCGGTTGATCTGGTCGAGGCGTTCGCCCTGCCGATGCCCTCCCTGGTGATCTGCGAGTTGCTCGGTGTGCCGTACTCCGACCACGACTTCTTCCAGGACAACAGCAAGACCATCATCAAGCGGGACGCGACGCCCGAGCAACGGGCGACCGCTTTCGGTCACCTGGCGGGCTACCTGGACAACCTGTTGGGCGAGAAACTCACCGACCCCGGTGACGACATGCTGTCCCAGCTGACCGAGCGGATCAAAAACGGGGAGCTGTCCCGGCAGGAGGCGGCCCAGATGGGGGTGCTGCTGCTGATCGCCGGGCACGAGACCACCGCGAACATGATCGCGCTCGGCACGCTCGCCCTGCTGGAGCACCCCGACCAGCTGGCTCTCCTCCGCGACACGGACGATGAGAAGCTGGTCACCTCGGCGGTGGAGGAGCTGCTGCGCTACCTGCACATCACGCACAACGGGCGGCGCAGGGTGGCCCTGGAGGACATCGAGATCGCCGGACAGCTCATCCGCGCCGGCGACGGGATGATCATGGCCAACGACATCGGCAACCGCGACCCCGATGTCTTCCCCGACCCTGACCGGCTGGACATCCAGCGTGACGCCCGCCACCACGTGGCCTTCGGCTTCGGGGTGCACCAGTGCCTGGGCCAGCCGCTGGCCCGGTTGGAGCTGCAGATCGTCTACAGCACCCTCTACCGGCGCATCCCCACCCTGCGGCTGGCCACGGATCTGGAGAAGATCCCTTTCAAGCACGACGGGTCCGTCTACGGGGTCTACGAACTCCCCGTGACCTGGTGACCTTCTCCCGCACGACGAACGAACAACGACGACGTCAACCAAGAGGGATCTCATGAAGGTAACCATCGAGCAGGACAAGTGCGTCGCTTCCGGACAGTGCGTGGTCGCCGCCGCGGACGTGTTCTACCAGCGCGACGAGGACGGCATCGCCGTCCTGCTCAACCCCACTCCGCCGACAGAGCAGGCCGCCGACGTCCGACACGCCGTGGCGGTCTGCCCGGCGCTGGCCATCCACATCGAGGAATGACGTCCGAGTCGATCGAGTCGTGACCTGGCGCTTCCACCCCGAATCCGTCGGCGGTGGAAGCCCTCCGCGACTTGACGTCCTCCCCTCCCTGAAGGCGGGCGGCACGCCCCGCTCATGACGCTTGCGGAGCACACGATGGCGGTGGTCGCCGAACAGGACCGACCGCAAGGTCGGGCCGGCCACCGGAGTGCGGCATGCCGTTGAAGTGATCGGCTGGCGCGAGGTCGCCGACACGGCGCCGGCCTTCGTCAAGCGCTTCCACTGAGCGACCGGAGGAAGGCACCGCTGTCGTCAGCGTACGGGAGAGATACTCAGCACCGCCTTGCTGCTGGAGGTCGTCACCACCCGCACGCCGATGCTGTTGACCGAACCCGACGCACCGGCGCCGAGCAACACCTGTGAGGACACACCAGACCCGGTGGCTTTCACCCGCACGCTGTCCGGGCCGAAGGAGACGGACAGCCGAGTGACGCCGAAGCGGGGGCTGACCCGGAATTTCACCGGCTTCGAGAGGGTGAGTCTGCACGTTCCGTCGTAGCATGCGCGCAGATTCGGGCCGGTCGCGCTTCTTGGTGCGGCGGCACTCGTCACCGGAGTGGTGCTCGAAGCCGGTACGGAAGCGGCGGTCTGGGACTTCACCGGCGTCAGGTCCGGCTGTGTCCGTGGTGTTCCGGCGGTCTGGGCCAAGCCGCCGGTCAGGGCGGAGGTGAGCATCAGGAGGGCAACGGTCGTCTGGGCCATGGTCTTCCTTCCGTTGTTCTTCCGTACGCGCCCCGGCGGGGGTGATCCGCCGACCTGGCCTCGTCCGAGGTGGTACGTCGGCGCGGGGGACCTGACCGGGGCCGCTGTCGAGCTCCGGCATCCGACGACATCGATCCTTGCTCAATCCGGCGGCGGACGCCATAGCTGCGGCAGCGCCGGAGAGGGTACGCGCTTTCCGAGCTTCCTGGCCGGGTGCGCCTCGGCGCCCCGGGTGCCGGCTCCCGTGGGATCCGGCACCCGGCCGTGTCAGCCGGTCAGCCGGTCAGCCGGTGGAGCTTTCGGCCCTGCCGGCTCTCGGCGGGGCCGGGGGCCACGGAATTTCGGCCAGGACGGGGAGGAGCGACTCCTCCTCGTAGTCGAGGTGCGCCCGCAGTTCCTCCGACATCCGGTCCAGTTCGGTACGGAACCGCCAGGGGTCGGCGGTGCCGACGCCGGTCAGCAGGGCGAGGAGCTCGTCCTGGATACGCGCGACCGTCCGGTGTTCGTCGCGGAGCCGGTCGAGGGCGTCGCGCAGGTGCGGGTGATGGTCCGCGAGCGCGGGGAAGACGTGCGCGTCCTCGCTGGTGTGGTGGAACTTCAGAGACTCGCAGAACGCCAGGCAGTGCTGCCGGAGCTGCAGTCCCAGTCCCGGTTCCGGTGGTCCGCCGGGGCCCGGGTGGGCCGCCCGCGCGGCGAAATGGGCGTCGGCCTCGGCACGCACATGCTGCAACTGCGAGCGCAGCCAGGTATGGATCTCCATGAGCTTGTCGGCGAAATTGGCGACCTCCCGGGGGCCCTCCCCCGGCTCGGGCTCGGACCGCTCCAGCGCCACGACCGGCAGGGTCCGGGTGGTGCGGGTCTGGTAGTCGGCGTATCCGGGCGCCGTGCGCACCACGTGCTCGAACAGCCGCTCGCGCCGCGCGCCCTCGGCGGGGACCGCGATCGCCTCGAACACCTCGGTGCCGACCTCTACCCGCACCATGGGGTGGGCGAGCAGATTGTGGTACCAGGCGGGATGACGGGGGGCGCCGGCGGCGGACGCGACGACGAGCAACAGGTCGCCGTCACGGACGTAGCCGAGGGGGACGGTGTGCTCCGTCCCCGACTTCGCACCGGTGGTGGTCAGCAGGAGGAGGTCGCCGCCCTCGAAGGGGCCACCGACCTTTCCTCCGTTGGCTCGGAACTCCTCGATGATCGGTTGATTGAATGACGCGGGCATACGGTGTCGGGCTCCAAAGAAAAGTGTGCGGGTCCGTTGTTACGGCGGATGACGGTGGTGCGCGCAGCGCGCGGTGACCACACGCGGACCCTCGTCCGGAGACGGACATCGATCGGGCGCGCGGAGCCGTGGACGCTCGCCGGAATGCGGCGGCGTTCGGGAAGGCCATGGCGTGCCGACGTCACACGGCGGCGCTGGGCACCGCGGAGGACAAGGGACGACGTGCGGAACGCTTACGTCAGACGCAGGGTGCGGAGTATGAACTCATGGCGTGGCCCCTTGATGAATGGTGCCGCCCACTCGCCGACCTGCCCACTGCTCTTTGGCCGGCGCCACACGGCACGCGCACCATTACAGCCACCCGGCCGCCTTCTGTCAACGCGGACGACCGCCCGAGGCCACGGCCCACCCCCGGGGGGCGCCGAAGGTCACTCCTCGCGCAACACCAGGTCCAGCAGTCCCGGAAACCGCCGGTCGAACTCCGCCCGGCGGAGCCGGTTGACGCGCCTGGGGCCGGCGTCGCGTTGCTCGATGAGCCCGGCCGAGCGCAGCACCGCAAAGTGATGGCTGAGTGCGGGCTTGCCCACAGGTACATCGAAGGTGCCGCAGGATCGCGACCAGTCCTCGGAGACGGCCAGTTCACGGACGAGCTGAAGCCGGACCGGATCGGCGAGCGCGGCGAGCGCGGCGAGGACGGGCACGTCGTCGGGATGGGCGTGCTGTGGCGTGGACCGATGACTCAAAGCGCTCTCCTTGCAAAGTGTTCGATCAAATACGTACACTCTGGAGTGTTCGATTTTCAGTGAACAGTTTAGACAGGGGCGATCCGGCATGCGCGCAATCGTGGTGAGAGAACTTGGCGGACCTGAGGTAATGAGCCTCACCGAGGTCGGAACACCGGAGCCCGCGCCGGGCGAGGTGACCATCGACGTCGCCTACGCGGGCGTCAACTTCGCCGACATCAAAGCCCGCAGCGTCGGCTACCGGGTGAGCGCCCTCCCCTTCGTCCCCGGCCTGGAGGTGTCCGGCCGTATCCACGCCGTCGGTGAAGGCGTGAGCGGTCTGCGGCCCGGACAAGAGGTCGTCGCGTTCATCAGCGGCGGCGGCTATGCCGAGACCGTCGCCGTCCCCGCCGTCACCGCCTTCCCGCTGCCGGAGGGAATCTCCTTGCGTACCGGCGCGACCCTGCCCACCGTCTTGCCGACCGCACACGCCCTTCTCCATGAGGTGGGACGGCTGCGCGAAGGCGAAAGCGTCCTCATCCACGGTGCTGCAGGTGGTGTCGGCATAGCCGCGGGTCAACTGGCCCGGCTCGGCGGCGCGGGTGCGGTGTACGGGGTGGTCTCCAGCCGGGAGAAGGCGGAGCAGGCGCTGAAGTACGGCTATGACGAGGTGTTCGTCGGTGACGGTTTCCCCGAGGATGTACGCCGCGCGACCGGCGGTCTCGGCGTGGACCTCCTCCTCGATCCGGTCGGAGGCGAGACCCTCCTCCGGAGTCTGGATACCCTTGCCCTCTTCGGCCGCCTCGTCTCCTTCGGCAACGCCGGCGATGCCGCCCCCTGGCGGGTGGGTCAGGCCGAACTCTACGCCGGAGCACGCTCGGTGAGCGGCTTCTCCATCCTCACCCTTTCCCAGACCGACCCGCGGAGACTGGCCGACATCGCCGGACGCGCTTTTCACACCGTCACGGCCGGGCGGGTCGAACTACCCGTCACAGCCGAGTTCGCCCTCGCCGAGGCCGCCGAGGCACACCGTCTCGTCGAAACCCGGACCACCACCGGCAAGCTGCTCCTGAAAGTCGCCTAGAGTTCGCGTACCTCAGCAGGCGCTCCTAGACGGCGGCGCGGAGCCGCGGGACGTCGGCGGCGTCCTGGAGGACAGCGAAGCTGGCGGCAGCATGGAGCCCTTCGAGCGGCCCGCGCACCAGTGGACGTATAGCGGTAACGATGCCACGCGGCGGTTGACAGTCAAAGGTCGGGTTCCCCGTGCAGCCACCCAGGTGACAGCTGAGAGGATGGCTGAGCCATCGCAGGGGAGGTCGTGGGGTGCATGGCAGCCATGGCAGCGTTTCGCCGACATGAGCGAAACGGAACGGAAGGAGGAGCATGCCGCGTTCAGTAGTGATCAGCGGCGGCGGTACGGGCATCGGGCGGGCTGTCGCCGCCTGGTTCGCCCGTCACGGCGACCAGGTGACCATCGTAGGGCGACGGGCCGAGGTGCTGCGCTCGGCGGCCGAGGACATCGAAGGGAAGTATCCGGTGGTCACGGTCGCCGTTGACCTGGCCGACCCGGTGGCTCTGGAACGAGCGGTGAACCGGCTCCCACAGCAGGTGGACGTGCTGGTCAACAACGCTGGTTCGCGTGGTACACGGACGCGGAACAGCGGCTTGTCGGCAGTGGCCGAACGGTGGCGGCGGGACTTCGACAACAACGTTCTTCCGGTCGTCCTGCTGACGGAGGCGGTGCTGCCCCGGCTGACCCGGCCAGGCGGCCGGGTCGTCACCATCAGCTCCATTGCTGCACTGCGCGGCAACGGAGCGTACGGAGCAGTGAAGGCGGCCCTCCTGAGCTGGAACCACACGCTGGCGCAGGAACTGGGCCCGGGCGGCATCACGGCCAATGTCGTGGTCCCCGGCTATGTGGCGGGAACTGAGTTCTTCGGGACGTCGCCGAACGAGGCGGACCTGGTCCGGCGCCGCGCCCAGACACTGGTCGGCCGGGTCGGAGAGCCCGACGACATCGCAGCCGCAGTTGCCTTCCTGGCCTCGCCGGAGGCCGGATATATCACGGGAGAGTTCCTCAACAGCAACGGTGGTGCTCTTCTGGGGCGTTGAGCAAATCCAGAATGACCGAGGCAACCAGGGTGGATCAGGCAGGCGGTTGCCTGCAGGCTTCGGTCCTGCCAGCCCTGATGGTCAATCCGGTCGGCGCCAGGACTCCTGGGCCGGCGCCTGCGGAGCGGGCGGCCTTCCCTGCGAAAGAATTCGGCCGGCGGCACCATCCCCCGCTTCCTCAATAGCGGAAAATTATTGCTATAGTGGATAAATGAGAGAGGACAGCACCCTGTCCAGCGGCCTGTCGATGGCCGAACTGGGAGCCAGGCTCCGAGCTGAACGACGAACTCGCGGCCTGGCTCTGGAACGACTGGCCGAGCTGAGCGGGGTGAGCAGGAGCATGCTCTCAGAAGTGGAACGCGGCACGAAAACGCCGAGCGTGCTGGTCCTGGACCATCTGGCGACCGCCCTGGGCACCTCGATCTCCCGGCTGCTGGACGAACCCGACCGCACCGAAGTGGTGGTCCTGCCCCACGAACGACAGCACCTGCTGCGCGATCCCTCCGGCTGGGAGCGGCGCATCCTCTCCCCCGCGCTGCCCGGTGTGGAGTTCGAATTCATGCGCACCACCCTGAACCCGGGCGTCGACGCCGGAGAGTTCTCGCCCCATCCACCCGGGTCGCGCGAATACGTGGCCGTGGAGTGCGGGCGTCTCCGCCTGACCGTCGACGGCATGCCTCACATCCTGGGCACCGGAGACGCCGCCTACTTCCCCGGCGACCGCCGGCACGCCTTCGCCAACGACGCAACCGACGTGTGCGTGTACTACCTGGCCATGGAGCTGGGCCAACCGGCCGGCGCCCACCGCGATCCACGCCACGGAGAGAGCGATGAATGACCTGCGCCGAGCCGGCCGGCTGGCAGCCGAGCTGGCGGCCGACCACCTGGCAGCCGTCCCCGGCAGACCCGTATGGCAACCGGTGCCCGACGAGGACCGCTCCTGGCTTTCCGGTCAGCCACTCCCCACTGCGGGCCGCCCCTTGGGGGACCTGCTCCACGACGTAAGCGACCATGTGCTGCCCTACCCGATGGGCAACGGACACCCCCGGTTCTTCGGCTGGGTCAACTCCCCGCCCTCGCCCGCCGGCGTCCTGGTCGCCCCTTTGGCCGCCGCTCTGAACCCGAGCTGCGCCGGGGGCGATCACGCGGGCGTCCTGTTGGAGCGCACCGCCGTACGGTGGCTGGCGGAGCTGGTGGGCTACCCTCACCCGCCGGGCGCCGGACTCCTCACCAGCGGCACCTCCATGGCCACCGTCATCTCGCTGGCCACCGCCCGTCAGCGGGCCGCCCGCCAGGACGGCTGGGACGCACGCGAAGCCGGTCTCTACCGGCGACGACCGCTGACGATGTACATATCCGCCGAAGGGCACAGCTGTCTGCGCAAGGCGGCCGAACTCCTCGGCCTGGGCAGCCGCCACATCCGCACGGTCCCGGTCGACGACGCCTTCCGCATGGACACCGCCGCGCTACGACACCTGATCACAGCGGACACGGACGCAGGACTGCGGCCGTTCTACGTCGCGGCCAGCGCGGGAACGGTGAACACCGGCGCCGTCGATCCCCTGGCGGGCATCGCCGAGATCGCGTATGAACACGATCTCTGGTTCCACGTCGACGGCGCCTACGGTGCGCTCGGCGTCCTCGCCGAAGGAGCGGACCCCGGTTACGCCGGACTGCACCGGGCGGACTCCCTCGCCCTGGACCCGCACAAGTGGCTCGGCGTCCCCGTGGACTGCGGCTGCATCCTCTTCCGCCACGCCGCCGAGCCTCGCGACGCCTTCAGCCTCATCCCGCCCTACCTGCGTGACGACGACGCCGACGAGCTGGGCTGGTTCTCCGAGTACGGCCCCGAACAGACCCGCCCCCTCCGCGCGTTACGGGTATGGGCCACGATCGCGCACCTCGGGCGCGACGGAGTCGTCCAACTGGTGCGGCACACCACCGGCCTCGCCCGTACGCTCGCCGCCATGGTCGAAGCCGCCGACGACTTCGACCTCCTCGCCCCGGTCGCCACCTCCGTCACCGCCTTCCGTTATCGGCCTCCGGCAGCGACCCCCGACGAGGTCGAGGCGCTGAACCAGGCGCTCCCCGCCGCCGTGCAGCGCCGCGGGCGCGCCTTCCTCACCGGCACCCGCCTATCCGGCATCGCGGCGATGCGCGCCTGCATCCTCCACCCCGCCACCACCGAGGCCGATCTCACGGTCCTGCTGAACGAAATCCGCGCCGCCGCCCAGGAGGTTCGATGAGCATCCGTCACCTGGTCGTCGACCTCGGCGGTGTGCTGTTCCGCTTCGACCACGCCCACCGCCTCAAACGGCTTGCCGCCGCGTTCTCGCTCTCCCCGGACCAGGTCGACGAGCTGCTGTGGAGCTCGGGGTTCAGCGGCGACTGCGACCGGGGCCGATACGCGTCGGCGGCACAGGTGCGCACGGCCATCGCCGCCGCCACGGGATTCGACGGCGACGACGAGCGGCTCGACACCGAGTGGTGCAGCGCCTTCCACCCCGATCAGGCCGTCCTGGACGAGCTGCGCCGCCATCGGGGCAGCCTGACACTGACGGTGTTCACCAACAACGGCCCGCTGGAGGAGGAGGCCCTGCCCCGCCTGCACCCCGGAGCGTTCGACGGCTTCGGGCACCTGCTGTTCAGCCATCGGCTCCGGCACCGCAAACCCGAGCCCGCGGCCTTCGCCGCCGCCACCGACCGCCTCGGCGCGGCCGCCCACGAGGTCGTGTTCATCGACGACAGTCCCGCCAACGTCGACGCCGCGCGCGCCTTCGGCTGGACGGCCTTCCACTTCCGCGGTCCGGAGACCGTCACGCAGGCCCTGCATCCATGAACCGGGCAGCGTGGCGGCTCCGGAAGGGATGCGGAGGAGTTTCGCGGCAGTCCGGGAAGAGCACCGGCCGGCATGAGACATCGTGCGCAGTTGATGATCGGCGCCGGTCGCTGCCCGGGGCCCGCGCCCTGGAGATCACCCGCAGGTACGTTGTGAGAACGCGTCCAGCCCGGTGAGCTCGCTGGAGAGCGCCCAGAGCCGGGACGCCTCCTCAGGGTCGACCGCCCAGGGCTTGACTCCACCGATGAGCATGTCGTCGGTGGTGGCGGGCTCGGCGATGTCGCAGTCCTGGCAGTACGCCCCGCCATGGCCGTCGAGCAGCGGCGAGGTCGCCGCCCATACGGCCGTCGCCGCACCCTGCGCCGGGGTCTTGAACCCGGCGGCCGGCTCGCCGTCTGGAGTGATCCACCCTTGGGCGAGTTGCTCGTCTCGGGGGATGTGCCGCTGCAGGGGGGTGAGGATGCTGCCCGGATGCAGCGAGAAGGCCTGCACCCCGCTGCCGGCGCCGAGCCTGTCAAGATGCACGGCGAAGAGGGCGTTCGCGGTCTTCGCCTGCGCGTAGGCCAGCCACCGGTCGTAACCGTCGCGGAACTGGATGTCGTCCCAGCGGATGCCGGACAGGAAATGCCCGGATGAGGCTACCGACACCACCCGTGCCCTACCGGGGGTCAACGCCGGGCGGAGGAGGTTGACGAGGGCGAAGTGGCCAAGGTGGTTGATCGCGAAATGCGCCTCCCAGCCCGGGCCGACTCGTGTCTCCGGGCAGGCCATGACGCCTGCGCCGTTGATGATGACGTCAAGGGTCCGGCCGGTCTCCAGGAACCGGCCGGAGAATGACCGGACGCTCTCCAGGTCCGCCAGATCGAGCTCGCGCACCTCCGCCCCGGAGATGCCGCGCAAGGCCTCTTCCGCTGCGGCGGGCCTGCGTGCGGGGACGATGACATGCGCTCCTGCGCGGGTGAGGGCGCGGGTGGTCTCCAGTCCGAGACCGGAGTAGCCGCCGGTGACCAGAACGGTCCGGCCTGACAGGTCGACTCCGGCGAGAACGTCGTCCGCCGTGCTCCGGGCGTCGAATCCAGTGCCGATACTGTGTTGTTTCGTTGCCATGCCCACGACTCTAGAAGCTAGAGTGCAATCTAGGTCAAGCGATACAATCGGCGCCATGACCAAGGATGCGGACGGCCTGTCCATCGGGCAGGTCGCAGAAGCGACCGGGCTGAGCGTGCACGCTCTGCGATTCTTCGAACGCGAAGACCTCTTCCTGCGTCCGATCCCCCGTTCCAACGGCGGGCAGCGGGTTTACGAAGCCGCGGACGTGGACTGGCTGATGCTGTGCAACCGGCTCCGCGACTCGGGCATGCCGATCGCCACACTGCAGCAGTTCGCCCGGCTCGTCCGATCGGGCCCGGGCAACGAACCGGCCCGTCTCGCGCTTCTGCAGGAGCACGAACAGGCCGTGCGAGCCAAGATCGCCGATCTGAACGCAAGCCTTGAGGTCATCCACGGCAAAGTCGTCACCTACAAAAAGCACCTCCGTGACGGGACCGCCGTCGGACTCTGGTCACCGACATCGCCTCGGTGACCTCCCCGGCTGCCGGAACAGCACAGGCACCGCCGGTGTGGCCCAGGTGATTCGACGCAGAACGGCACCGCACCGCGAGAAGGACGGCCCGGCAGCCGGTGCCGCGTTCCGTGGCGCGGGTCACCGGGATCGTCTCCTCCGGCGATCTGCCGTCCGGCCGCACCTTCCCCCGGCGACACATCGCCGGGGGAAGGCCCCGTCCACCCGTTGTCGCGCATGGGACGGTCTCACCGTGTCAGCCCGCGGCGCCGAACCACCGGGTCAGGGCCGTACGGAGGACTTCCCTCTCGTGCGGGTCCGGGCGGGGTGAGGACGAGGCCCAGGCGATGTAGCAGTCGGGCCGCAGCAGCAGAGCGGTGGCCGGGGCAGCGGGGTCCGGGGAGCGTGCGGCGACGACGTCCACCCGGTCGCGCCATCCGGACAGCTCCTCGGTGAGCGACGCGTCCTCCGTCAGGTCCAGCAGCAGCGGCCGGGCGTCCCTGGTCAGCTCGGCGAGCCGGACGGGACCGGTCCCGGTGTCCGGCAGCAGGTCGGGGGCCCACCGGCCGGCCAGCGGATGGGCGTCGCCGGCGCCCATGTCGTAGCGGATGTCCGCGCCGGCCATCATGTCCGCGATGTGCTGGACGTTCCGCCGGTCGTGGAGCAGTTCCGTGAACAGCTCGCGCAGCGCGGTGACCTCACCGCCTGGGGCGATCAGCGCGGCCTGCGCCCGGGTGTGCATGACCACCCGCTGAGCGACCGGTCGCCGCTCGGTCTCGTAGCTGTCCAGCAGCCCGGGCGGGGCCCAGCCGCGGATCTCGGCGGCGAGCTTCCAGCCCAGGTTGACCGTGTCCTGCAGGCCCAGGTTGAGCCCGGGCCCACCGATCGCGGAGTGCACGTGGGCGGCATCGCCGACCAACAGTACCCGGCGATCCCGGAATCGGTCGGCCAGCCGGGTGTTGCCGCCGGTCAGCCGGCGCAGGAGGTGCGGCCCCTGCCCTTCGGGCGGGCCGAGCGGCAGGTCGGCCCCGAGCACCCGGCGGACGCTCTCCCGCAACTCGTCCAGGGTCAGCGGCGGCCGGTCGTCACCCTCGGCCTCGGCCGGATCCCACTCCGTGGCGCTCACCACGGTCGGGCGGGAGGGGAACGGGGCGAACACGAACAAACCGCGCTCGGTGCGGTGGTGCATGAACGGCGGGATGGCCCCGTAGCCGGGCAGGTTCAGTCCACCGGTGACCGGATCGATCATCGCGGCCGGAACGGTGGCGTGCGCGGTGCGGGAGACCATGTTGTCCGTGGTCACGCCGGGGAAGCCGATGCCCGACAGCTTCCGCGTCAGGCTGCGCCCGCCATCCGCTCCGACCAGGTAGCGGGTACGCAACCGGTAGGAGCCGGTGGGTCCGGCGATGTCGGCGGTGACCGCGTCGTCGTCCTGTGACAGTCCGGTGAGTTCGTGTCCTCGGCGGATCTCGACGCCGAGCTCGATGGCGCGCTCCTCCAGGACCTGTTCGACGCGGCGCTGCGGCACCGGCAGCCCGTAGAGCGGATTGTCGTCCAGTGTGCTCAGATCCAGCGGCAGCGCGCCGAAGACGAAGGACGGCCCCGGTCGCGGCGGCTCCTTGCTGTCGCTGAGGCGTCCGTACAGGCCTCGGCGGTCGAGCATCCGCACCACCTGGCCGACCAGGCCGTTGGCCCGGTTCTCCTCGGTGCGTCCGGGCAGTCGTTCCAGCACCACCGGCCGGACTCCGGCCAGGCTCAGTTCGCAGGCCAGCATCAGACCGTTCGGGCCGGCTCCGGCGATGACCACGTCGACGGACATGGCGGTCCTCCTTGGGGATAAGGGCATGGCGGATCGACCGGCGGCGCCGGTTGATCGGATCGGGTCAGGCCGGGGCCCGAGAATCAGGGAATGGGCAGCCCTGCGGAGATCTGGCGGAGCGCATCGCGCAGCAGTGGCACGATCGAGACGGGCGGGTCGGCGCGCAGCCACTGTTCCATCGTCACCGCGATGGCGCTCCCGACCGTGCCGGCCACCAGCCGCGGGTACAGGTCGCGGGCGACGTCGGTGCCGGTGCGCTCGGCGATCGCGGCGGCGAACTCGGCCTCGGCGGCCGCGTTGGCCTTGAAGAACTCGCCCTGCAGAGACGGCTCGGTGACCATCAGACGGACCCCGGCGAGCCATCGCTGCTCCAGCGTGCTCTCCTTTTCGGCCTCCTGCCCCAGCGTGAACTGCGCCAGCGCCGCGTTGGTGATCGACTCCCAGAGCGGTTCGGTCGCCGGCCGGGCGCGCAGCTCCGCCGCGATCCGCCGGGCTCGCTCGAGGTGCCGGTCGGCGATCGCCTCGGCCTTGCTGGAGAAGTAGTTGTTGAAGGTGCGGGGGGAGACGCCGACTTCGGCGGCGATGTCCTCCACCCGGACGTTGTCCAGCCCGCGCTCCACGGTGAGGCGGATGGTCGCCCAGCTCAATGCGGTGCGGGTCTCCTGCTTTTTACGCTCCCGCAGTCCTACGCGCTCGCCGTCTTCGGTGCTCATGACGACCACTCTAGCAATTTTTTCGTGATCAGAAAATATTCGTATCACGCAAAATTTCCGGCTTGATCGTTCTCTCCCATACGGCCCGGGGGGTTCCGGAACGGGCACGGGAGCCCGCCTTACAGCCGGCAGCACCCGTCGGCCGCCCGCGCCCCTGGACATCCCCAGAGCATCCCCGGGCGAGAGGTGACGACCTCATCCCGCCGACCCGGGCGTCGGCGGTTCGGCGGAGGCGGCCGGGCGGGTATCAGTCACCGGCCGGCGTGAGGTCGCACTGCATGAGTGTCGTGTCGATCCAGCGGCCGTGCTTGTGGCCGACACCGCCGAGCCGGCCCGCGTGCGTGAACCCGAACGCGCGGTGCAGCGCGACCGAGGCGTCGTCACCGGTGTCGGCGATGACCGCGATCACCTGCCGCACCCCGGCGTTCGCGCACCCGGCCAGCAGGGCACCGAGCAGGGCACGCCCCCACCCCCGGCCGGTCCAGCCGGGGGCGAGGTAGATGGTGTCCTCGACGGTGTGCCGATAGGCGGGCTTGGGCCGCCATGGCCCCGCGTAGGCATAGCCGATCACCTCTCCGCCCACCTCCGCGACCAGGAACGGCAACCGGCGGTCCGCCAGGTCGTCGAGCCGCTGCCGCCAGTGCGCGACGACCGGCGGAACCTCTTCGAAGGTGCTGACACCGCTGATGACGTAGTGGGAGAAGATCTCGGCTATGCGGTCGAGGTCCCCGGCTCCGGCCGGCCGGACGACACCTTCCCGAGTCGACATGAGTCCTTCCCATTTCTCTATGGCGAATATCGATTCGTGGTGCCGGGCGTGAACTTCGAGTGGTCCGCACCATCCTGCCACCGCACTGCGACGCCGGCGAGTTCGCGCCACTGCCGGATGGGCGGCGTCCGGGGAGTGGCCGTGAGGACGTAGAGACTTACATGGTCGGCGCCGGCCTCAAGGTGTTCTCCGACGCGATACGCGATGTCGTCGGTGCTCCCGCGGACCACCAGCGCGTCGACGAGCCGGTCGTCCAGGGAGTCGACCTCCTCGAACCCCAGGTCGTGCAGTAACGCGCGCCGGTTGGGGAGCAACGCGGCAGCGAAGGACCTCGCCAGTTCGGCGGAGTTCGAGCGGTCCGGATCCAGGATGACGAGCTGGGTGACGGCCAGCAGCGCCTCCGGCCCGAGCACGGCCCTGGCGTTCCTGGTGTGCTGGACCGGCATGCCCAACGGGTGCGCGCCCCAGGTCCGTTCACCCGCGAGTTCGAGCATCTCCGCACCCAGCGCCGCGAGCACCCGGCGCGGCATGGGTGATGGTGATACGGACGGCGCGGCGTCCATCGCGTCCAGGTAGCCGCGCATGGTCTCCGGCGGGGGGCCGAAACGGTGGCCGCGGACGTCTTCGGCAAGGCTGGGATGGCTCTCCCAGAGTCCGAGCAGAAAACGTCCGGGGAACGCCTCATCCAGGGTGCGCTGTCCGGCTGCGGCGGTCACCGCGTCGCGCGCGTAGATGTCGGCGGCTCCGGCGGCCACCACGATCCGCCGGGTGGCCGACAGCAGGACCCCGGCCTGCGCCATGGCTTCGCGACCGGTCGTCTCAGGGAACCACAGCGTTCCGTAGCCCGCGTCTTCGATGGCCGCCGCGGCGTCGCGGACCCCGGCCATGGGATAGTCGTCCAGGCCGCCCGCCCAGACCCCGATGCGCCCGAGGTCGGGCCCCTGACCGCTCACGCGTCCCGCTCCCCAGCGCGTTGGGCGGTGAGGAACGCCGTGATCTGAGCCGCACCGGTCCGCTCAAGCCAGGTGCGGAAGTCCATCAGACCGGGGTGGATCTGCCGCGCGGCGGCGATGTCGGCCCGGTAGCCACGTTCGTTGAGCCATTCGTAGGCGAACGCGAACTCCGCACCGACCTGCCGGATCGCCTCGATCGGAATCTGCACGTACGGCAGGGGCCGGCCAATCGACTCCCCGATGGCTTCGGCGATCCGCCGGGGGGTCAGCTCGTCACCGGCCAGGTCGATCACCCGGCCGATCCACTCGGCCGGGTGATCGAAGGCCAGCGCGGCGAAGACGCCGACGTCGTCGACGGCCATGATCTGCTGCGGCACGTCGGGCTCGAACGCGGTGGTCACCGTACCGTCGTGCAGGTGATATCCGCCGGTGTAGTTCTCCATGAAGGAGGCCGGCCGCAAGATCGTCGCAGGTAGGCCGAGCTCGGCGATGTGCCGCTCGATCCGCCACTTGCTCACCAGGTTCTGCGGCAGCGCCTCACTGCCGTGGCGGCCCGCCCCGGCGACGGAGGTGTAGACGAGGTGCCGGATACCGGCGGCATGGGCCGCTTCGGCCACGTTGACCCCCCAGCGGACCTCGTCGTCCGCGGTGAAGTCCGGCGCGGTGCCGGGGGAACCGACGGTGGGCTGGACGCTGAACATGCCGTAGGCGCCCTCCGCCGCCGCGATCAGGGAGGCGGTGTCCTCCATCTCGCCGCGTACGATCTGCGCGCCCGCTCCGGCCAGGGCTTTCGCCGACGCGCCGTCCGGATCGCGGGTCAGTGCCCGCACCTGCCAGCCGCCGGCGAGCAGATGCGCCGTCACGACGCCGCCCTGCAGTCCGGTCGCGCCTACCACCACGATGGTCTTTCCGGTGTCCACGGTCTCTCCTGGAGGTCGTTTGCCCAGAGGGGGCCATCCCAATAAGTGGGGTGGCCTTCCGTTTATGTTCGGCTACGATATGGAGGACCACCCCGTTTGGCAAGTTCACCGGAGGTTCGATGTCCCAGGGCAGTGCCGCGCCGATCCCGGCCGGGCGGCCGGCGCGCGCCGACGCGCGTCGCAACTACGACCGGATCCTCGTCGCCGCCGAAGCCGCCATCGCCCGGCACGGGGCCGAAGCCTCGCTGGAGGAGATCGCCCGGCATGCCGGGGTCGGCTCCGCCACCCTGCACCGGCACTTCCCCTCCCGCCAGGCACTGCTGGAGGCCGTCTTCCGGGACAAGGTGGAGTCCCTCTGCGCGGGCGCGCGCCGCCTGGCCGCCGAGCTCGACCCCGGGCCCGCGCTGATCGCCTGGCTGCGCGCCGTCGGCGTACACGCCGCGTCCAACCGCGGCCTGGCGACGTCGCTGCTGCGCGGCGCCCACGACAGTGACTCGACCTGGGGCGACACCTGCCACACGATGATCCTGAACGCCGGCGGTGAACTGCTGGAGGGCGCCCGCCAGGCACGTGCCATCCGCTCCGACGTCGCCATCACCGACCTGCTGAAGCTCGTCAACGCCATCTCACTGGCCACCGAGCGGGAACCCGACGGCGCGGCCGAGGCCGACCGGCTGCTCACCCTCGCCATCAACGGCGTACAGCCCGGCCCGATGGCAGAGGGGTGAGGCTCCGCGACCGGTCGGCCTCGCCGAGACCTTCGGTCCGGCGGGGCTCAGCGCCGGGATCGGTAGTGATAGCTGTGTGAGGGGATGAATCCGATCCGGGTGTAGAGGGCGCGGGCCGCTTCGTTCTCCTCTTCGACCTGGAGATAGAGACGGCCGGCTCCCTGATCGGCCGCCCAGCGGGCGCCGGCGCCCAGGACCGCGGTCGCGACGCCCCGGCGGCGGTGGCCGGGATGGGTCGCCATGCAGAAGACGCCCGCCCAGCCGGAGTCGGCCACGAAGAGGCCCATGCCGGCCGTCCGCCCGGCGGTCGTGACGGCCAGGAATGCGGTGGGAGCGGCGATACGGGCGATGACCTCGCTGCCGTCCGGGCGGTCGTTCAGCTCGGCGAAGAGCCGGGGCCAGCGGGCACGGTCGTCCACCGTTTCGACGGTGGTGGTCGAGGCGGTCGCGGCGATGACGTCGGCGGTCGGGGCGGTGAGCACCAGGGTCCTGCCGTTGAGGATGTAGCCGCGGGCCGCCAGCGAGGCGTCGAGCGAGCGATGGTGTTCGGCGGGGCACACCTGGACGCATGCCGGCTGTCCCCGTTCTCCGTAGAAGGTCTCGACCTCGTCGATCATGGTTGCCCGGCCGAACAGGGGCAGCGCGGAGTTCGAGCGTCTCCGGGTCACGCCGGGGGTGTGCCTCAGCCGCCAGCCCCCGCGGTCCTCCACGGACGAGGCGGGCCAGGCCTGGACGGCGCGCCGTTCGATCTGCCAGGCGGCCGAGGCGCCGCAGAGCCTCACGAGTTCGGGGACCAGCTTGGCGAGCAGGTCTTCGTCCTGGGGACGGGCGGGCTCGTATTCGGTCACACCCAGTCCCACGATCTCGAACCGCGAGGCCAGGGCGGCGATCTGATCGATCAGCCCCTCGGGGAGCAGCCCTCCGGGTTCCGGGGTGCCGACGGAGCCGAAGACCTCCGGGTCGAGCACGTCGAGGTCGAGATGGATGTAGAGCACCGCCCCGTCTGCGAGTGCGGACAGGTCACCCAGGCCCGCCTCCCGTATGAAATCGGATTCGCCGGAATCCAGCGCGCGGACCCCGGCGAGGACGACCTGCTCCGGTCGGAGCGCCTGATCGGGCACCAGGTCGGGGGGCCCGTCACCGAGGAGTGTGCGCAGCACCATGCCGTGGAAGGCGCCCGAAGGGGACGAGTCGGGGGTGTTGAGATCGCCGTGAGCGTCGAACCATACGACCGTCAACCGGTCACCGTGCTGCCGCAGGGCCGCCGAGATCGGTTCGAGCTCCACACCGCAGTCTCCGCCGACCGTGACCACGAAGCCGCTCTCGATCCGCGAAAGCGCGTCACGGGTCCTCGCAGCGGTCTCCGCGAGGGTCTCGCCGATCGCCACGCGTACGTGCTCGGCGTCGGGGACCATGGCGGCCAGCCGGTCCGCCCCGGCGGCCAGCCGGGCGGCCGTCAACGAGGACGATCCCTGCCACTGGGGCACCTCAATCACCGTTACCTGGGACAACGCTCTACTCCTCATGTCGCGAGGTCACAGTTTCGCGTGTTCCGATCAGCAAGGTCTACTTCAAATTCCTTCAGCTGTCATCAAGGCATCCTTGATGGTGGATCCGGTCCGTCTCCGCCTGGATGTCAGGTCGCGTACGGGCGGCTCTGGGTTCGCGCTCTGCGTACATCGCATCTATGCGAATACAACGTACACATGTTGGGTACGTTGTATAATTCTGATGCGATGTACACATCGCGACCAGGAAGGAGGCCGCATCCGTGGCCGCTCAGAAGAAGGGCGACGACAGGGCGCACACCTCCCTGTGGGAACGTCTTGAACGCCCCGCATCGGCACCCCGCCAGCCACTGACGCCCCATCGGATCGCCGCCACGGCAGTAGAGATCGCCGACGCGGAGGGGCTTGACGCCATCACTATGCGACGTCTGGCCACCGAGCTGGGTGTCGCCCCCATGGCGGCGTACCGCTACGTGTCAGGCAAGGACGACGTCCTGGAGTTGATGGTCGACCTGGTCCACGCCGAACTGGAACCTTCCGACGCCACCGGCTGGCGGGAGACTTTGCGGACTCTCGCCCTGCACACCCGCGCCCTGATGCTGAGACATCCATGGCTCACCGAGCTCACCCCGCAGGTGACGTTCTCCCTGACCCCGAACCGGATGGCCGTGGCGGAGCGGGCGCTGACCGCGCTCGACGGCCTGGGGCTGGACGGCGACACCATGATGGCCGTCGTCTACACCGTCGACTCCTACGTACACGGCGCCACCCATTCCGAGATCGCCGTGCTCCGGCTGATGGAGGGCCGGGGATGGTCCAGCGGTGACGAGACGAGGGAGGGACTGGCGCCGCAGATGATGTGGCTCATAGGCACCGGCCGCTACCCGGCCTACCAGCGCTACCTTGACAACGCCGCCCGCAAGGACGACCCGCAGTGGCGGTTCGAGACCGGGCTGGACTGTGTGCTCGACGGCATCGTCGCACGCATGGGCCTCTGAAACCGGCGGCGTTCACCCGGCGGGGCAGCGCATTCTGCGGCCGTCCCGAGGCCCGACCGCGCCGTCTCGGTCTCACTCCCCGGTGGCGCCGTCGATCCGTTCGCGGAGAAGGTCCGCGTGGCCGTTGTGGCGGGCGTACTCCTCGATCATATGGAGGAACACCCAGCGCAGGCTCATCTCGACCTGCCGGTGTGCGTGGTGGAAGGTCTCCTCGAGGGAATGCCCGGCCGCCGCCACCCGGGCCAGTTCGATCTCACGGGCAAAGGTTGCGAAGTCCGCCTCCGCGTCGGCGGCGTCGATGTCGTCGATGTCGCCGTCGGGGTTGGTGTCCGTGTCGCAGTACAGGAAGTCGACCGGTTCGCCGGCGAACCTGCGCCGGAACCAGGAGCGCTCCACCTCCGCCATGTGGCGCACCAGACCGAGCAACGTCAAGCCCGACGGTTCGACGCTGCGCAGTGTGAGTTGTTCGGGAGTCAGCCCGGCGCATTTCAACGCAAGGGTCTGCCGGTGATGGTCGAGCCAGGCTTCCAGGAGGGTGCGCTCATCACCGACCGGCGGCACGTCGGCGCGTGTGCTCTGCGGAGCGGTCCAGGTCATCAGATCTCCTTGAGCGGGGATACCCCGCCGTCGAGCAGGGAGAATCGGGACCGATGGTACGGGTTCGAGTGGACGGACCACGACTCAGTGCTCCACGGGCACGCCGTCACCGGTGAAAAAATCAACCGTGGCACGCGGCGCGTCCGGAGCGAAACACATTTCCAGACCTTGGGCCGACCCTTCGGCCGCGGCGGCTCGTACCGGGTAAGCGCGGCCTCCAGGTCGTCTCCGTGCGCGATGACGGCCGGCACCGACTCGGCCCCGTCGAGCAGGGCGAGGTCTGCCCCCTCACCGGCGGAGGAAGCGACAGCCGGCGCGGCCGGTGGCATCCGGAGCGAGCCGGTAGCATCGGGTTCTGAGAGAATGCAGTCTCATCCCGAGCACGCCAAGAAGCGGTGCTCCCTCGCAGCAGGAGCTCAGGCACGTTGTCACAAAAGCACGGACACCCATCTCCTGATGCCGTCGGCCTCAACCTGCTGTCCGACTGCGGCAACTGTTTCGGACTGTGCTGTGTCGCGCTGCCCTTCGCCGCCTCGGCCGACTTCGCGACTGACAAGGCCGCCGGGCAGCCCTGCTCCAACCTGCAGGCCGACTTCCGCTGCGGCATCCACACCCAGCTGCGGCAGCGGGGCTTTTCCGGCTGCACCGTCTTCGACTGCTTCGGCGCGGGACAGAAGGTCTCCCAGGGCACCTTCGGCGGACAGGACTGGCGGCAGGCTCCGCACACCGCCCGGCAGATGTTCGACGTGTTCCCTGTCATGCGGCAGCTCCACGAACTCCTGTGGTATCTGGCCGAAGCTCTGACACTGCCACCGGCCCGCCCCCTGTACGGCGAGCTGCGCCGCGCGCTGGAGGAGACCGAACGCCTCACCGGCGGCAGCGCGCAGGAGCTCACGGAGTTGGACGTGGCAGCGCACCGGAGCGACGTCAACGCCCTACTGCTGCGCACGAGCGAACTCGTGCGGGCCGGGGTGGCGGGCCGTAAGAAGGACCGGAGGGGCGCCGATCTCATCGGGGCCAAACTCAGAGGCGCCGACCTGCGGGGCGCCAACCTCCGCGGGGCCTACCTCATCGCCGCCGATCTGCGGGGCGCCGACCTGCGAGACGCCGACCTGATCGGTGCCGACCTGCGAGACGCCGATCTGAGCGGCGCCGACCTCACCGGCAGTATCTTCCTGACCCAGTCTCAGCTCAACGCCGCCAGGGGCGATACCACCGCCAAACTGCCGGCGGCCCTCACCCGCCCCGCGCGCTGGTAGTCGGCGTCACGCCGAGGAGGCGCTGACGACTCCCCGCGCGGAGAGAACGGCACGGCTATGCCCTCAGCGAAGAAGGTCAAGCTCTGAGCGGATCCGAGGCGAGGCCCGTTCCGCTTGGCGCAAGCTGGGCGATATGAGACTTCTTGTACTAGGTGGGACGCATTTTGTAGGCCGGGCCGTGGTGGAGACGGCGCTGGCACGTGGCGCCGAGGTCACCACGCTCAATCGGGGAGTGAGCCGGCCCGCCGAGGCAGCGGTGACCTCGATCATCGCCGACCGGACCGACCCCGAGGCACTGCGCCGGGCCGTCGACGGCCGGGAGTGGGACGCCGTCATCGACACCTGGAGCGGAGCACCGCGCGTGCTCCGCGACTCATGCGGGCTGCTCGCCGACCGGGCCGGCCACTACGGCTACGTTTCCAGCCGGTCGGTCTACCGGTGGCCGATGCCGCTCGGTGGCGACGAACAGGCGCCACTGGTCGACGGCGATCCGGACGCCGACGACAGCGACGACTACGCCGTCACCAAACGCGGCGGCGAACTCGCCGTCCTCCGGGAGTTCGGCGACCGAGCCCTGCTCGCCCGCGCCGGGCTGGTGCTGGGCCCTTACGAGAACGTGGGAAGGCTGCCCTGGTGGCTGCGGCGTATCGAGCGCGGCGGTCGCGTTCTGGCGCCCGGCGATCCCGGCCGCCCGCTGCAGTACATCGACGCCAGGGACCTGGCCGGATGGATGCTCACCGCCGCCGAACGCGGGGTCGGCGGCGCCTTCAACGCCGTCAGCCACTCCGGGCACACCACCATGGGCGAGTTGCTCGAAGCAGCGGTGAAGGTGACCGGGTCGGAGGCCGAGCTGGTCTGGGTCGCCCCCGAGGTGCTCGACGAAGCCGGCATCAGCCCGTGGACCGAACTGCCGATCTGGCTGCCCGACGACGCCGAGTACGGCGGTATGCACGACTCGGACGTCTCCGCGGCCCACAACACCGGTCTCAGCTGCCGTCCGATCCAGGAGACGGTCAGCGACACCTGGGCCTGGCTCCAGGCCGAGGGCGACCCGCTGCTCCGCCCCGACAGACCCCGGCCCGGCCTCGACCCCGCCAAGGAGAGGCAGGTGCTCGACGGGCTCGCCTGACGGACCCGTCTCCCTGACCTGGAGACGCCCCAGAGGGGCACCGGGACCTGTCCGCCGCATGCGGCTGGTAGGGTTTCCCTCTCCAGAAGTGGACGTACCGAGAAGGAGGTGAGACCCATTACCGCTGTATCAGGCCGGGTGCTCTCACCTCACGGCCGTACGGTCCACCCGGCATAGGTGACCGAGAGAGCGCCCTTCGGCATTCCGAAAGGTTCTCATGTCGCTTTCCCCGTCGCCTCTCCCACCGTCCGTCATCGTCACCAGGCTGCGGGCCGCCGGCTGTGTCTTCGCCGAGGATGAGGCACGATTGCTCATCTCCACGGCACGGACGCCGGACGATCTCGCCGTCATGGTGGAGCAGCGCGTCGTCGGCCTGCCCCTGGAGCACGTCCTGGGCTGGGCGGAGTTCTGCGGCCTGCGGATAGCCGTCGGCCCCGGGGTCTTCGTCCCCCGCCCCCGGACCGAGTTCCTCATCCGGCAGGCCATCACCCTCGCCCGTCAGATCCCCGCCGGGCCACGGCCTGTCATCGTCGACCTGTGCTGCGGGACGGGCGCGATGGGCGCCGCGCTGGCCATGGCACTGGAGGGGGTCGAGTTGCACGCCACCGACGTCGACCCCACAGCGGTGGAGTGCGCCCGTCGCAACCTCGCCGCCGCCGGTGGCCGGGTGTACGGAGGCGACCTTTATCAGCCGCTGCCGGCGACGCTGCGGGGGCGCGTCGACGTCCTGATCGCCAGCCCGCCCTACGTGCCCACCGAGGCGATCGGGCTGCTGCCGCCCGAGGCTCGCGTGCACGAGCCGCAGGTGGCGCTCGACGGCGGCGCGGACGGGCTTGACGTCGTGCGGCGAGTGATCGCCGAGGCGCCGCTGTGGCTGGCACCGGGCGGTCATCTGCTGGTCGAGACGAGCGAGCGGCAGGCGCCGCAGACCGTCGAAGCCGTCGCCCGTAGCGGACTGACCGCGCGGGTGGCCGGTTCCGACGAACTGGACGCCACCGTCGTCATCGGCACCAGGCCCGCCCCGTAGAGGGACGGCTCGGCCGTCCGTGACGTGTGCGACCCGCGGCCGTACGCGCCGCCGGTCTGCTCCGGAGTTGCTTATGGGGACTTCCCCGTTTAGTCTGGTGCGCACAAATGGGGAAGTCCCCATATCGATGCTCCAGGTGGGTCGCCGACCCGGGTCGACGGGTGGCTCGCATTGGAGCCCTGACAGAAGGACCACCATGGCGCTTGCCACCCAGGATCGCGTGGCCATCACCGAGCTGATTTCGATGCACGGCCACCTGATCGACGCCGGGGAACTCGACCGACTGCACGAACTGTTCACCGCCGACGTCACCTACGACGTCAGCGACCTGGGCGGGAGGACCATCGAAGGGCTGGCCGCGTTCCGCGATGCGTCACTGGAGATGGGCGAGCGCAATCCGGTCGGCCACCATGTGACGAACATCGTCATCACCGAGCTCGCCGACGATCACGTACGCGCCCTGTCCAAGGGCATCGGCGTCATGGCGGACGGCACCTGCGGAAGCGTGACCTACGAGGACACGATCTCGCGAGGCGACCGGGGCTGGCGGATCAGCCATCGCAGGATCATCGCGCGGCGGGCCCCGCTGGGCGCCGGGTAGGAACGACGCCACACCCTCGTACGGCATGCGAGCGGACGGAAACCGGGCGCGGACCTTTCTCTCCCGGCCGGTGCGACCTTCCCACCCCGGCGCCCCGGGCCGGTCGGACACCGCGCTTCTGATGAGGAGCGGAGCACCGGCCATCTCAGCGTTTCTTTCATAGTGTCGTCGACCGACTGCGATAAGTTATCGATCATGTTCGGAGTCCCTTCGCCGACCCGCTGTGCACATCACCGCGCACGGCGCGCGGCACATGGCAGGAGACAGCGATGGATGACAACCTTCTTCAGGTCCAGCGGGGTGACCGGTTCGCCTTCGGCCGCAACTGGAAGTCCTTCACCGGCCTCGTCGACGAAAGCCGCATCCGGTGCGCGATCGACTCGTTGCGAGCGGCCTTGGGTGTCGAGGACCTCGCGGGGCGCACCTTCCTGGATGTGGGCTGTGGCAGCGGCCTGTTCTCCCTCGCCGCGCACCGCCTGGGAGCACGGGTGCGTTCCTTCGACTTCGACGCCGAAGCGGTGGAGTCCGCTCTGCGGCTGCGGCGCGCCTTCGCTCCCGAGGCGTCATGGACGATCGAGCAGGGATCGATCCTGGACGGCGGTTACCTCGCCCGGTTGGGGACCTTCGACGTGGTCTACGCCTGGGGGGTCCTGCACCACACCGGTGCCATGTGGGACGCCTTCGACGCCGCCGTCGGACTCGTCGCCCCTGATGGGCTGCTGTTCGTCTCGCTCTACAACGACCAAGGCCGGGAAAGCCGGATCTGGACGGCCGTGAAGCGGCGCTACAACCGGTCGGGACCGGTGGTCCGCGGCGCCCTGATCGCCGGTAGTTCGGTGTACATCTACCGGGCGTGGCCCCTGGTCAAGGTCATGGGGTTGCTCCCCGGCCGGAACCGTTCCGCGCCTGCCCGGCCCCGGGGCATGTCGCGCTGGCACGACATGCTCGACTGGGTGGGCGGCTACCCGTTCGAGGTCTCCAAGCCCGAGCAGGTCCTCGCCCGGGCACGCAGGCACGACCTCGGTCTGCTGTATCTCCAGACGTGCGGAGGCGGACTCGGTTGCAACCAGTACGTGCTCCGCAGGCCGGGCGGGTCAGCCGGCGCGCAGGAGCCCGCGGAGCCGGCAGATGATCTCGCGCACCTCGGCGGCGCCCGGGCGGAGCCGGCGCACGGGCACTCCCGTTGAGTGCACGAACCAGCCCACCTGGGCTGCCGCGAGCGCCGTATAGGCGACCGTGGACGCCAGAGCACACCCCGCGACGCCCATCCGAGGGATCAGCAGGATGTTCAGGATGAGGTTCACCAGCAGCGCCGCACCGTACATCAGCGAGGTGAGTACCGGCAGGTCGAGGCGGAGCAGATAGACCGCGGCCGGCTTCGCCGCCGCTGCGGCCGCCACGCCCGGTGCGAGCACCAGCATCGGAACGATGCACGCCGCGAAAGCCGGACCGGCGGCGACCACCACCAGGAACGGTCCCGCCAGGCAGAAAACGATGATCGACGAAGCAGCGAGGACGACGGTGAGCCGGATCGTCCGAGCCGTGTACGTCGCAGCCGTCTCCTGGCTCGACTCCACCTGCCGGGGCAAGGCGATCTGAACCACCGCGTCGGTCATGGCCCGCAGCAGCTCGGCCGGCGTCACCGCCATGGAGTAGATCCCCACCGCCGTGGGTGTGCTCATGGCGTTCAGGAGCAGTATGTCGAGCCGCAGCAGCAGAAAATGACAGACGGAGCCCGGGTGGTGGCGCAGCCCGCACGACAGCGTACGGCCGACCAGCCGCCACTCACACGGCCGGCATACGGGTAGAGACGGCAGCAGCAACAGTAGGTTCGCCACAGCCGAGACGGTCCAGATGATCACTACCCACTCGACGGTGAGCCGTCCGAGAAACCCCAGAGCCGCCAGTGCGGAGCATTGGAGGGCCGCTCCGGCCAGCGAGGCCCGGTTGACGACCCCGGTACGGGCGCGCAGGACGTGCACATTGTTGACGTAGACGATCGCCAACATGACGGGCACCGCGGCCAGCCCCCAGGTCAGTGTGGAGCGCCCCGCAGCGGGCACCGTGGTGGCACCGGGAAGGAGCACGACGGCGAACGCGGCCCCCGCGGCCGCCGCGCCCACGGCGAGCCCCAGCCACAGGGCGTTCGCTGCGATCGCCGGCCGGTTGCCTTCCTGCGACCACAGGGCCGTCTGCGACTTCTCCACCGACAGGTTCCCCATGGCCGCCGCTGTGGTCGCGATGGTGACGATCACCCAGTAGACGCCGCGATCGCCCGGCCCCAGGGCACGGGCCACGATGACGCTGGTGAGACCTCCGGCCACGACGAGTGCCAGGCGGGTCAGGAGCAGGTGGGCCAGGCGGGTGGCGGTCGTGTCCCGGCCGTCGGTCGCGGCCGGGGGGAGCACCGGGGCGCTCACGTGAGCCGCAGTCGCCGCTGGCCGTCCACAGCCGGGGAGTTGTAGATCTCGCCGTCGAACACCGCCACCACCGTGCCGTCCTCGCTGTAGACGGGCTGGTCGCCGCCGGTCACCTCGACGATGGCCAGGCGGCGCATGCCGAGTACGGCCGAGGGCTCCACGTGCAGGCCGCTGCCGTCAGGGCCACGGTGCGCGATCGTCTGGCACATGTCGCGGACCGTCTCGGGGTCCACTCCGGCCGGGCAGCCGGCACCCGCTATCGCGCACATCGCTCCTCCAGGAGGCGCCGGTACAGTCCCAGATGCCGGTCGATCATGGAGTCGAGGCTGAGGTTGCCCAACGCCCAGGCGCGCGCGGCACGGCCGAGGGACGCGCTCAGGCAGGGATCACCCAACACGCGCGCCAGGGCGTCGGCCAGCGCCTGGGGGTTCTCCGGAGGGACCAGCAGGCCGCGCCCGTTCAGTAGTTCGCAGGTCCCGCCGACCGCGGTGGCGACGATCGGCTTACCCGCCGCCATCGCCTCCATGATCGCATTGCTCATCCCCTCGTGGAGGGAGGCGAGCACGGTCACCGACGCCCGGTGCAGCAGGGCTTCGACGTCGCAGCGCAGGCCGACCAGGCGCAGGTCCACGCCCAGGGTCGCCGCCTGCCGTGCCAAGGTGTCGCGTTCGGGTCCTTCACCGGCGAGTACCAGGGTGCACGGCGTGCCCCGGGTGGCCAGTAGCGCGGCGGCTTCGATGAGGCAGCGGTGGCCTTTGTGTGTCTTCAGGTTGGCCACGGAGCACACGACCGGCAGGTCGGTGACGATGGGAGCCGGTACGGCCGGCAGGAAGGCCGACTCGGGCAGCCCGTTGTAGATCACACTGATCTTCTCGGGGGCGAGGCCCTCCACCCTTTTGGCGTCCTCGGCGACGGCCACGGCGTTGGCCACCACATGCCGCGTCAGCCGGGTGGAGAGGCGTTCCAACGTGTAGCTCCCGTACCGGACCCGTTTGAAGACGCTCAGGCTGCGCCGCCCCGCCACGACGACCGGCACCCGGGCGAGCCAGGCGATCGGCGCGCCGACCACGTAGGCGTGGTAGAGGAAGGCGTGCAGCACGTCCGGTCTGAGCCGCCGCACCAACCTCAGGAGGCGTGCCGCCGCGAGCAGGTTGCGAGGAAGGGCCATCGGTCCCGTCGACAGCCCGGTGAACCTGGCGTTGTGCACGGAAACACCCGCGAGTTCCAGCGCGTCACGGTAGGGCCCGTCCGAGTGCAACGTCACCACGTCGACCGCCACACCGCTGCGGGCCAGCCCCGTGGCCAGCAGGAAAACCTGCTTTTCGGTGCCCCCTACCCTCAGTTGCCCGATCAGCAGCACGACACGACGGGGTCCGTTAAATGCTGGTTCAGTAGACAAGATCACCCTGTGACTACTCTTCACTTTCGTGATCTTACTTTGAGTGATCAGCACTGGCGGGTGAGGTGTCGCCATGGCCGGCAAGCGTGTCGTAAAAGGTGACCATCCACGCCAACCCGCACACCCCTCTCACGACCAGGGGGCATCGGGCGATCACAGAAGGCCCGGCGCCGCCGGGCCGGGGCTCACGACCAGGGGGCAGGTGGCGTGGTGAAGCAGCGAGTGGCTCACCGAGCCCAGGAGCAGCCCGGTCAGATCGCCTCGGCCACGCGATCCGACAACCAGCAGATCGGCCTGCGCCGAGGCGTACTTCAAAACGTCCACCGGATGCCCGCACTCCACGTGTTCGATGACCTTGACATCCGGATGGCTCTCGCCCCAGCCCGCCAGCGCCTCGGACAGCAGCCGCCGCTCCCCCTCGGCGGTCTCCTCCGCGACCGACAGGGCCGACGGCCCCCAGCCGCTGATGACCGGTAGGTGCCATGCGTGGACCGCTCGCAGGCCGGCGCCCCGCAGGGACGCCTCGGCGAAGGCGAATGCGAGAGCGGGCACACCGGTCGGGGAACCGTCGACACCGACGACCACCTCACCGTGGGGCTGCGCCGGCGAGCTGCGTATGACGGCGACCGGGCAGGTGGTCCGTCCGGTCACTCCCAGCGGGACCGACCCCAGCAGCATGCCGCGGAAGCCCCCCAGTCCATGGCTGCCGACCACCAGGAGCTCGGCGTCCTTCGCGGCCTCGGCCAGGACAAGGCGGGGGTCGCCCGGCAACAGTCGCGACTCCACCTGGACGCGGCCGTCTTCCTCCTGGACCCGTTCCACGGCCTCCGCCAGCATGGAGGCGGCACCGTCGCGCATCCATCGGCCCACGTCGGCGTGCGGAGCGTCCTCGGACATCTCCAGTGGCCAGGCCGGCATGACATGGACGACGCGCAGCCCGGTTCTGCGTAAACCGGCCTCCCGTATCGCCCAGCTCGCGGCCGCGAGACCGGCCCGCGAGCCGTCGACTCCCACCAGGATCATGATCTCCTCCTTCTGGTGTCTCCCTCACCGCGCCGGACGGTATGCCGGAACCCCCGGGTCAGTGGGGCCGGCGTTCCTCCAGCACCTCGGTGACCGGCCGGCGGACGCCCTCGCTCTCGTCGACGGCGAACCCCAGGCGCATGACCATCTGGGGGTATTCGCCCGACAGGAGTTCCTGCCTCATGAACTCCCGCAGGTGGAACATCTCCAGTGCCTGGGTGTGGAAGGCCGCGCTCACGTCGTAGGCGGAGGCGTGCAGCAGGACACGTTGCAGCGCCTGACCGGCCGCGATCCAGTCCTCGGGTGCATCCCCCGGCGTGGTCAGTACCGTCACGGTCCCGGGGGAGGTGGACACGGACTGGTCGGCGTCGCTGCCCCACGGGCGGCCGTGGGCGTAGTCGCGCTGGGCGAAATCCGGCTGGGTCGGCTCGGATTCGCGGGGATAACCCTGCGCCGGGACCCCCTCCCGGTGTGTGCTTCCCGGCGGCTGTGCCCAGCGGATCATCTCCAGGGTGAACAGCCGGTCCTGGGACTGCACGTCCTGGGCCGCGCAGGTCAGCCCGGCGATCACCCGGACGGCGGCCTCGGACCGGATCGGTGTCAGCCGGGCTCCCTCGGTAGCCGCCTGGGCGGCGAGAGTCTCGACAAGACGGTCCGGCACCGGCAACGCGGTGAATCCGGCACGGTGGGTGCGGCGCCGTTCGATCTCGGCGTGCAGCAGCCGGATGTGCTCGTCGGGTGCCAGCGGCGCTCCTGGCCGCACCGTCGCGAGCAGGGCGGGGCGGTCGGGGTCCGGTAGCACGCGCACCTGCGTCTCACAGCCGAGCACGCGCAGCGCGAGCCGTACGTTCATCAGGGCGGCACCACAGCTGATCGACAGCTCCCGGCCCGTGGCGTCGCCGAGCCGCAGCTTCCTGGCGCTGTCGGCCCGTAGTGCGATCTCGTCGCCGTCGATGACGAAGGACCAGGGCTGGGTGTTGTGCACCGACGGCGCCCATACGGCGGCCTGCACCGCCCGGTGCAGTACCGAAGCGATCTCCTCGGCTGTGCGGGTGTTCATCACATCTCCTCCGTCACAGGTAGAGGGGTGGAATGCGGGCCAGGTCGTCGGACTCGTAGACCAGGCCGTCCTCGACGTCGAGGACGCCTTCGATCCCGCGGACGGCGGCGACGAGCTGTGAACCCTGCGAGTGGCGGTCGACCCGGCCCGTCAGCGTGACCACACCGGCCTCGTTGCCGACGACCAGCTTTTCCCGGTTGATACGGAGCCGGTCACAGACCTCGGCGACCTCGCGATCGATCTCCGCGGCCGGCCGGACGAAGACCTTGAGCAGGTCGCTCCGCTGGACGCATCCGATGACTCGCCCGGTGTCCGCGTCGATCACGGGCAGTTGCCTGATCCGGCTGAGGTGCATCAGTCGCGCCGCGTCCCGGACGGGGGTGTCCTCCGTGACGGTGACCACCGAGACGGTCATGATCTCCCCGGCCGTGGCGCCCATCGCCTTCCGGTGTTCCTCGCGGTTCCGGTGGCCGCCGAAGACGCCGCCCAGGTGCTCGCGGGAGTCGAACTCCCTCAGCAGCAGGTCGTCCTCCGAGACCATGCCGACGGGACGGCCGTCGGCGTCGATGACGGTGACCGCGCCGACCTCGAACAGCCGCATGGCGTCGACGACCTCGGTGAACGACGCCTCCGGCCGCACCGCGACCGCCCTCGCTCCCATGACGTCCTTGACCTTCATGGCTGACCTCCTCGTTACGAGAATCCCGGAACGGCACCCGCGGCGGCAGCGGCGAAGGTCCCCGTCATTCCCACCCTGCCCGGGGCAGGACCGGCGTCAGGCGGAACATCCCGGTCATCACCTCGGGGGGCTCCTGCCGCTCGGCGACCCGGCCGGCCACGGCCTGGAGCACGTCGGTGGCGGTCACCATCCCCACCAGCCTGTTCTTCTCACCCAGGACCGGGATCGCGTCGACGCCGGCGTCGATCATGGTGGCCGCGGCCTCCGTCAAGCGGGTGTCGAGTGTGATGTGCGGACAGCGGTGATCGGCCAGTAACGCATGGACGCGCACACGTGACTGCTCGATCGGGCCGCCGGACCAGTGGGCGGTGAGGTCCTCCCGGGTGAGCACACCCAGCAGGCGGCCGTGGTCCTCGATGACCGGCAGGTGATGGATGCCCGCCCGGCACATGATCTCCCAGGCCATGAGCGGAGACTCGTCAGGGGCGACGGCGACGAGCGTCCTGCTCATCACCTGCCCCACCGTGAGGTTCTGTACGTCCATCACGCCTCACCCCGGGCGCGCACCACCGCGACGGGACAGTGGGCGTGGTGCAGGACCCCGTGACTCACCGAGCCGAGTACGGCCGCGCCGAGCCGGCCCAGCCCCCGCGTGCCGACGACCACCAGGTCCGCGGTGACCGACGCCTCGCAGACGACGGCGACGGGGTGCCCGCAGACCACCGTCTCCTCGACCTCGATCTGCGGATACTTCCCTCGCCAGGGAGTGAGCGTGTCCGCCGCGACGCGCTGCTCGGTCTCGATGATCTCCTCGATCAGCAACGGGTAGGCGGTGGCGCCCTGCCCCAGGATGGGCATCTGCCAGGTGTGGATCGCGTGCAGCCGGGCGCCGCGCCGGGTGGCCTCCTCGAAGGCGTACTCCAGGGCCGCCGCCGAGTGGGCCGATCCGTCGAAGCCGACGACGACCTCGTCGTACGTCCGTTCCTGTGATCCTCTGACGACCACGAGCGGTACGGTCACGTGCCCGGTCAGCGCGAGGGAGACCGAGCCGAGCAGCAACCCGGTGAACCCGCCCAGTCCCCGGTTGCCCACCACGACCTCTTCTGCGTCCTCGGCCTCCCGCTGGAGGACCTCGACGATCCGGCCCCTTTCGAGCACGGTGTCCACCTCGACTCCCGGCGCGCGTTCACGTACCAGTTCGATCGCGGTGTCGAGCACGCCCTGGCAGTAGTCGGTCATGGAGTCACGGAAACCGGGAGGGGTCTGCAGCGGGATATCGTAGCCCCACGGCTCGCACACGTGGACGATCCGCAGGGCTCGTCCCCGCCGTGCCGCGTCGGCGGCGGCCCATGCGACCGCGGCCCGCGAGGAAGGTGAGTCGTCCGCGCCCACCACTACATGCGCTGTCATGTCGTCCTCCTCAGGTCCTTGCTTCCATCCGACCGTCTCCCGGTGTTTTTCGCAGCGGCCGAAAGACCTGGTCGTCAGGGACTTCCGGCCCTGGCTGCGGCGCCCTCCGGAACCTGCCCGGAGGTGAGCCTCCCCTCGCCTGTCAGGCCTCGGGCGGGTGCGGCACCACCGCGACCGGGCAGTGGGCATGGAGCAGCACGCCACGGCTCACCGAGCCGAGTATGGCCGCGCCGAAGCCGCCGAGCCCCCGTGATCCCACCACCACCAGGTCGGCCTGGGCCGAGGCGTCGCGGAGGGCGGACACCGGATGGGCCTGGACCGTTGTCTCGACCGTCTCCACCTGCGGCCGACGTTCCAGCCACGCCTTCAGCGTCTTTCGCACCGCGCTCTCATCGGAGCCGAAGACGTCGCCGGGAGGGGCGGCACGGCCGACCGCGTACGGCACCTGCCAGGCGTGGACGATCCGGAGACGTGCTCCGCGGCGGACGGCCTCCGCGAAGGCGTACTCCAGCGCGGCGTGGGACGACTCCGACCCGTCGAACCCGGTGGCGACCTCCGCGTGGACGGTGTCCTGCGCACCGCGCACGACGACCAGCGGGCAGGCCGTATGACCGGCCAGTCCCATTCCCACCGAACCGACCAGCATGCCGGTGAAACCGCCCAGCCCCCGGCTGCCGACGACGACCTGGACCGCCCGCTCGGACTCCTGGAGCAGCGTCTCGATGATCCGGCCGGAGATGAGCGTGGTGGTCACCTCCAGGCCGGGTGCCCGGGTCCGGGCGAAGCCGGCCGCGGCGGCGAGTATCTCCTCGCAGGACCGTGACACGCCTTCGGGGGCTTCGGGCACCTGCAGGTAGGGCACGTCGTAGGCCCACGCCTCGCACACATGGACGACGCGCAGGGCGCGGTGCCGGCGGACAGCGTCCTCCGCCGCCCACTTCACCGCGGTGGCCGCCGGTTTCGAACCGTCCGTACCTACCAGAACATGCCCGGCCATGTCCCCTCCTCCGCCTCGCGGTCCTGTCATCTCCATCGCACACTTCCTGCCGGCATCCCACAGCGGCCGAACGTCCCTCGCCCGCGGGACCTCCGCCCCTTCTCTCCCGACGGCCCCCTGAGGACCTTCGGCCCCGCCCGTACTCCGCGCCATGACGCCCGGATAAATCGGTATTTCACCCACTCCTGGTACGACTGCCGTGAAAACCCGGCACGCCCCCGGCGTGGCCGGCGAGTTCAGGTGGAAGGAAGACACCATCGCCTCCGTATTTCACCCAGGAGCTGGGATGCATCCGATGACGCCGGCGCCCTACCGGGTGTGCTCGCGCCGGCCGGATCTGGCCGACACGGTGACCCTGACGCTCAGACCGGTCGAGGGCCCCTGCCCGCCGTTCCTGCCCGGCCAGTTCACGATGCTGCACGCCCCCGGCGTCGGGGAGATACCGATCTCGATCAGCGGCCGTGCCCGGTCCGGCGGGTACGCGCAGACGATCCGCGCGGTGGGCGCGGTCAGCGGAGCGCTGTGCCGCATGCGGCCCGGGGACGTCGTGGGGGTCCGCGGGCCGTACGGCACGGCCTGGGACGTGCCGGCGGCGGCGGGACTGGACGTGGTCGTGGCCGCCGACGGGCTCGGCCTGGCACCGCTGCGGCCGGTCGTCCGCGAACTGGCCGCCCACGGCTCCCGGTACGGGCGCATCAGCGTGATCGTCGGCACCCGCTCACCCGCGACCCTGGTCTATCCGGGTGAGCTGGTCCGCTGGCGGGACCTGCACGGCATCGACGTCAAGATCACTGTCGATCATCCCGACCGCTCCTGGAGGGGGCAGGTGGGGCCGGTCGCCCAGCTGGTCGACCGGATCGTCTTCGAGCCCCACCGTACTTTCGCCTTCGTCTGCGGCCCCGGGGTCATGATGCGCGTGACCGCCGCCGAACTGGTACGGCGGGGCGTCCCCGCCGGGCAGGTGGCGCTGTCGGTGGAGCGGACCATGAAGTGCGGTGCCGGCCGGTGCGGTCACCACCGGCTCGACCCGCTGTCGGCCTGCCTCGAAGGCCCCGTGCTGAGCTACGAGCGGGCCGCCGGACTGCTGGCGGTGATGGAGCCGTGACGGTCCCCCGCCGTGGCTCTGTCACCGTCATCGGATCGACCCCGGACCGCACACGCCCGGCGGCCACCCGGCTCCGGACAAGGTCTACCGGCCCCCGATCCCGCCGCGCCGCCCATCAAAGGTCGTGGAGCTCGTCCGAGGCGGACGGAACGACGGCGACGGGGCAGGACGAGTGCCTGACCAGAGAACGGATGATCGCTCCGGAGCGGCCGGTGCGATGTGCCGTCCGGCCCGAGCCGACGACGATGACGGTGGCTCCGATGGAGGCGGCCCGCAGAGTCTCTTTCGGAGCGTTCGTGGTGAAACGTACATCGACCGGGACACCCGCGTATTTCTCCTGCCACGGCGCCAGGCGTTCGGTCAGCCATTCCTGGCAGGCCCGAGTCGAGTCGTCGAGGTCGGGCAGGTGGGTCATCGCGACGCCCCATGTCAGGGAGCGCGGATGACCGGCGTGCAGCACGCGCAGGCGCAGGCGCCGCAGGGCGGCCTCGTGGAAGGCGAAGTCCAGCACCTGGTCGGCCGTGGTGTCCCTGACCCCCAGGGCGACCGGTCCCGGATGCGGCGACACCGGGATCGGACCCGCTCCGCGCACGACGACCGCCGGGCAGCACGCGACGGCCACGACGGAGGCCGTGACGGAGCCGACCACGGACCGGGCCGCCGCACCCAGGCCGCGGGAGCCGACCACGACGAGTTCGGCGTCGGCCGACAGTTCGGCGAGCCGCTGTACGGCGGAGCCCTCATAGAGGTCGGCCGCCACGTCGGTGATCGCGCTGCACGCGCGGGCGCAGTTGGCGCCGTGGTAGAGCACATGCTCGGCCGCCTTGCGCAGATGGAGCTTGGCCTCGTCGTCCGCCTCGCCGTACGGCCACCGCCAGGCGTGGGTGACGGTCAGCGGCAGCCCTCTGAACTCGGCCTCGTCCATCGCCCATGCCAAGGCCTGCATGGAGAAGTCCGAACCGTCGTAACCGACGACGATCCTGTGCGGCTCTGTCATGGCCATCCCCCCTGTTTCCATGGTTGGCCACACCAGGCTGAGGCAGCAGGGCGGAACGTCCCTGTTCCCGGGTGACTTCCGACCTTTCACGCGCCCGAGACCCCACGGCCACCGGAGAGGCTCCGACGTCAGCCCGTCGTTCCCCGCTGGCATCGGCCGTCGTCCCGGCCCCTGGAAGCCGTGGCGATTCCGCTGCCGGTCAGCCGTTTTCCGGCGGCGGTCACCTGACGACCGCGACAGGGCAGTGAGCGTGGTGGAGCACCCCATGGCTGACCGATCCCAGAACGACCGATCTGACGGCACCCCGGCCGCGCGACCCCACGACGAGCAGCGCGGCCCATGGTGAGGCGTCCACGAGAGCCGACACCGGGTGGGCGTACGTCACATCCGGGACGACCTCGACCCCGGGGAACTTCCCCTCCCAGGCGGCCAGCTGGCCGGCGGTCGTCTGCTGCTGCGCCTGCCGTACGTCGTCGATGCCGTAGACGACCTCCGGCGCGAAGGCGTGGACAGGCACCTGCCAGGCATGAACGGCACGCAGGGCGCACCCGCGCAGCCGGGCCTGTTCGAAGGCGAAGCCCAGAGCGGGCTCGGATTCGGAGGAGCCGTCGATGCCGACGACGATCTCACCGGACGGTGTGCCCTCCTCCCCTCCGACGACCACCACGGCGCCGGGCACATGACCCGCGACGTGGAGGACCGCCGACCCCAGCAGGGCACCGGTGAACCCCCCGAGACCACGGCTGCCGATCACGAGCTCGGCATCCGCTCCGGCCTGTTTGCGCAGCGCTTTGACGGGTTCTTCCTCGATCAGCGCGGTCGTCACCCGCACGTCCGGCTGCCGTCGCACGGCGGCTTCGGCCGCTTCGGCGAGCACCTGTTCGCCGGCGCGCATCATGAGATCGACCCGGTAGGGCGGGGGGAAGGGGGTGATGCCGTGCGGCCGGCGGTCGACGATGTGGACGATGTGCAACGGCAGCCCTCGCCGGTCGGCGTCGTCGACCGCCCACTGCACGGCCGCCGCGGCGGCGGCCGAGCCGTCCGTCCCGGCGACGATCGATTCGGTCATGGTTCCTCCCGCTGTCCATCGGACCGCAGCACGGGCGGCTTCCCCAGGGGCGATCGTCCCGAGATGGACAGGACCTTCGCCCTTTCCCCGGCGGCTCGGGCCGCCCTCACGGCGCCCGGTCCCCCACGCGGAGCAGGCTCCGGCCGACGGCTATGATCACGCGGGTGGACAGCCCTCACCTCCCCGACGAGATCGCCCAGGTGTTTCAGGGCACGCGTGACGGCTGGCGGGCCGAGCCGCTGACGCACAACACCGCCAACGCGGTCACCCGGGGCATCTGGCGCGTGGTCAGCGGCGACCGGTCGGCGGTGCTGAAGGTTCTCAGCCGGGGAGACGCCGCTCACCAGGAGTGGCGGGCGTCGGAGGAGCCGCGCCACTGGAACTACTGGCGGCGTGAGGCCCACGTCTACGCCGACGCTCTCAGCGAGGCCTGGAAGGGATCGGGCATCGTCGCCCCCCGGCTGCTGGCGGTCATCGAACGGGACGACGGCGATATCGCCCTGTGGACCGAGGACGTCCGGGGAGAGCCCGCGGGCACCTGGTCCGTCCGCAGGCACGAGTTGCTGGGCCACCAGCTCGGCCTCGCGCAGGGGCGGGCGGGCCGGATCGACAGGCCCTGGCTGACCAGCTCGTTCATCCGTGACTACACCGGTTCTAAGACCATGGTCGGCGAGCTTCTCGATGACGACGCCGCCTGGAGTCATCCCCTGGTGCGAGAGAACTTCCCGCCACGGCTGAGGGACGAGATGACCCGGCTCTACCGCGACCGCGAGTGGTTCCTGAAGACCCTGGAGTCGCTGCCCCGGGTCTTCAGCCACCTGGATCTGTGGCCCAACAACGTCATGGCCCGCGGCGACGAGAGCGTCCTGGTGGACTGGGCGTTCGCCGGGGACGGTGCGATCGGCGAGGACATCGGCAACCACATCCCCGACAGTGTCTTCGACCTGTTCCTCGACGCCGCGACGCTGCCGGAGCTGGATCACGCCGTCTACGGCGCCTACCTCCGCGGGCTCCGGGAGGCCGGCTGGTCGGGAGACGAGCGGCTGGTCCGGCTGGGGGTGTGCGCCTCGGCCGTCAAATACGACTGGCTCGTCCCGCTGATGCTCCGCAACGCCGGCGCAGAGCAGGTGGACTACGGCGGCGGGCGGACGGTGTCGGCGACCCGCCGTTACCGGGAGCGGGGCGCAGCGATGATGTTCCTCGCCGGATGGGCCGACGAGGCCCGCAGACTCGGTGGCTTCTAAGGCGTGTTCCGAGTTCGGATCTCTAGATGGATTTCAAAGAAAATATGACCGGTAGCCCCACACCCGCCGCCCCGACCACCAACGAACTACTGGAGATCGCCGACGCACTTCTCCCCGGCCACTCCCTGGACAACGCCCGGGTCACGGAGGGCAATCTTCACCACGTCGTCCTCCTCCCAGGAACAGCAGCCGTACGGGTGAGCAAGCGTCCGTCGTCGGCGCAGGAGATGCCGCGCCGCATGGAGGCGCAGCGGGAGATCTCCCAGGCCGGGCTGCCCTTCGCGGTGCCGGAGCCGCTCACGCCCGTGACTCGGTTCGGGGAGCGTACGGCGGTCGCCGTCTCCTGGATTGACGGTGAGGCACAGCCTGAGGGTCAGGGCGACCCCGACCAGATCGGGAAACTGCTGCGCGCCGTGCGAGAGGTCACCGTCACTCCACGCCTGAGGCAACTGCTCAACGCCCCGAGAGAAAAGGGCTGGGCCGAAGTCCTGGCCGAGGAGGTCGTTCCGCGCCTGCCGGACAGATGGCGGGACGAGTGCCGCACGCGTCTGGAAGCAGCGCGGGACCTGGAAGCCGTACCGGATGCACTGGTTCACGGCGATCTGTGCGGCGCCAACGTGCACTGGAGCCGGGACGGCCAACTGATCGGCGTCCTGGACTGGGACCAGGCACATCTGTTCGACCCCGCCATCGACGCGGCCCTGATGGCCTGGCACGGCTGGGACACCATCAGGAAGGCAGTGGACCCCGAGACCTACCGACGCGCCCGCATCTACGACGCCCCATTCGACGTCGGACATCTCGTCGGAGTCCTTGACGGCCGTCCGCTGGCGAACGTCGAGGAGTATGTGCGCAGCATCGTCGCCTGGCTTGAGAAGAACGCCTAGACGGCCGAGCCGGGAGCCTGCCACAGGGTGCGCTCGATCCGCTCCGCGCCCTCATCGCCGCGCGGCCGCGACGGGCACGACCAGTCGCCGCGCGATGGCCGCATCGCCACAGGCTCCCACCCTGCCGCGCGCAACGACGTGCTGCTCTCGTCTTTTCGCGTGTAAGTGATCATCCGCTGACAGCCGAGAGCTTTCCCGGCCCGCCACGCTGCGCCGTACAGGCGCTGCACGTATCCCTGGTGCCGTCCCCAGGACGGCACCGCGCAGACGGATCCGCAACCTCAATGAGCTGAACCTCGAACAGACCCTAAGCGAGTCTTCCGAGATGCGATCATGGATTGGCTTCCTCCCCACGGCTGAAGCCGGGGTATCCACGCTCAAGGAGATTCGATGAAGTCGGCTCTCTCGCCGTCATGGTGTCGTCGCGCTGCCGCCGTCCAGCGGGAAACGGGTGAGAGCGAGCTGGCAGCCACGCCTATCCTCGACTGGGGGCATCCCCGGATCCTGGAGTTGGCGACCGAAGCCCAGCGTGGAAACCCCGGGACGGATCGGGATCTTCTCATCGCGGCCCACCGGCTCATCGCCGCACGGGTGCGTCCGGTGTATGCGATGAACGACACGCAGTCGGCCTCCAGGACACTTCTCCTGGCGCGTGGATCATGCAGTCAGCGGCTGGCGGTTCTGGAAGCGGTGGGTCGGGCCTGCGGGATCGCCAGCCGGGTCAGAGGATTGCTGGTGGACGGGCGCTTCTGGCACCCGCGCTTTCCCCGGCTGCGAGCGTTGATCCCGCATCAGGTGGTGCTCGCCTGGCCGGAGTTCATGCTCGACGGTCAGTGGGTGACCGTCTCCGAACTGTACGGTGCTGACCTGGTCATCCTGGCCAAGATCCGCTGGCGGATCGAGCACGACTACCGCGAATTGAAGACCGCCTTGGGCCTGGACCACTTCGAGGGCCGTTCGTGGGCGGGCTGGCATCGCCATGTCACCTTGGTCGGCGCCGCGCACCTGCTCCGTACCGAGCTGCGCCTGAGCCACCCAAAAGCAGCAGGGGCGGCCTGACCCTCTACACAATCCCAAAGAGCTGCAGATCACGCTGGCGATCTGGTCCGGCCGTTGCCCAACCTGCCAACAACGACCACCCGACACCTAACAAAGCACTACTAGGAGGGCTTGGTTAGGTGGGGACGGGCTGGGCATGTCGGGGTAACGCTCGGCGGCAGGTGGGGCAGGATCCGGCCCAGCAGCCCAGCAGCCCAGCAGGCCAGCAGGCCAGCAGGCCAGCAGGAGCTGCAGCTCGGTGATGACCTGGTAGGTGCTCAAGCCACAGCTAGGACTTTTGGGTCGAGCCGTTGCAGGGTGCAAAAGGCGTGTGCGACCGAGACCAACGTGACGTGGTGGTGCCAGCCACTCCAGGTACGGCCCTCGAAGTGATCCAGGCCCAGCCCGGTCTTCAGCTCACGGTAGTCGTGCTCGATGCGCCAGCGGATCTTCGCCATTCTCACCAGGCGCCGCAGCGGGATATCGCCGGGCAGGGTGGACAGCCAGTACTTGGTCGGCTCGCTCTCGCCTGGCGGCCATTCGGCCAGCAGCCAGCACACCGGCAATTCCCCGCCCGCATACGCGCGGCGGATCCGTACCCCCGCCGGCCGTACCCGCAGCGCGGCGAACCGCGAACGCAACGGCCCCTTGGACCCCATCCGCCAGCGCACCGTGTGCAGCGCGCGCCGCCCGCCCTCTGCCACCAGCTGCCGGGCGCTGATCCGCCGCTGCCGGTAGCGGGGCACCGGCCGCCGCCCGGTCCCCGCATACGGCGCGACGCTGCGGCAGGCCCCGGCCTCCAGCAGCGCGGTATCGGAACGCACCCCCACCACATAGCCGATGCCGCGCTCGGTCAGGCCCAGGCGAAAGGCCCCGTCTTGGCCATAGCCCTCATCGGCGACCACCAGCGGTGCCTGCAGCCCCCAACTGCCCAGCTCGTCGATCATGTCCAGCGCCAGCTGCCACTTGGGCACATGACCGACGTCGGCGGGGATCCGGGCCCGGCGCCGGCGTGCCGCCACCGCGGCCGGATCCTCCGTGCGCGGCGCGGCCGCATCCCACTGCTCAGGCACGAACAACCGCCAGTTCACCGGGCAGGACGCGGCATCGGTGACCAGATGCACGCTCGGCGCGACCTGGCAGTTCGCGGTCTTACCCAGCGCCCCGCAATACTGCGCGGCCACCCCCGGCGACTCCTGGCCGTCCTTGACAAAGGACACATCATCGACCACCCAGGCGGCCGGGCCGATCGCCGCGTCCATCCGCCAGGCCAGCTCAGCCAAAACCAGCTGATGCGACCAGGGAGCATCGGTGAGGAACTGCTGCAGCCCTTGGCGGTCCACGCCCAGCCGGCCCGCCATCGGCTCCATCGATTTACGCGCCCCGTCGGTCAGCAGGCCACGCACATACCGCTCGCCCCACCGCCGCTGATCAGCACGGGCGAAACCGGAGAACATCTCAGCGGCAAACGTCTCCAGCCGCACCCGCACGGCCTCGAGTTCCAGAGGGGTCATCTTCCCTCACCCCCACAGCAGGTGACATACCGTCTCCTACCCGAGGCAACAAAGTCCTACTAGTGTCCTGCGCCGGAAATTCGTCGGCAATATCGGGCGAGTGATTCGAGGATCTCTTCGGTGGTCTTGGTCCAGATGAACGGCCGGGGATGGGTGTTCCAGTCGGCGATCCAGGCGCGGATGTCTTTCTCCAGAGCCTGCACGCTCTGGTGAACACCGCGCCGGATCATCTGGTCGGTCAGGAAGCCGAACCAGCGCTCGACCTGATTGATCCAGGAGGATCCGGTCGGGGTGAAGTGCAGGTGAAAGCGCGGGCGGCGGGCCAGCCACGCCCTGATCGCGGGGGTCTTGTGGATGCCGTAGTTGTCGCAGATCAGGTGGATGTCCAACTCGGCCGGGACCGTCTTGTCGATCGTGGTCAGGAACTTCTTGAATTCGGCGGCCCGGTGCCGGCGGTGCAGTTCGCCGATGACCGTGCCGTCTTCGATGTTGAACGCGGCGAACAAGCTGGTGATGCCGCTGCGGGCGTAGTCATGGGTGCGGCGCTCGGGCGTGCCGGGCATCATCGGCAGCACCGGTTGCGAACGGTCCAGGGCCTGGATCTGGCTCTTTTCATCCACGCACAGCACTACCGCTCGCTCGGGCGGGTTGTGGTAGAGGCCGACGACGTCGACGACCTTCTCCACGAACAGCGGATCGGTCGACAGCTTGAAGGTGTCGCAGAGATGTGGTTTGAGGCCGAAGTCGCGCCAGATCCGTCCGATCGTCGACTTCGACAACCCGCTGCGCTCGGCCATCGAGGTCCGCGACCAGTGCGTGGCGCTTTGAGGCGTCTGCTCCAGCGTCGCCACCACGACCTGTTCCACCTGATCCAGCGTGATGGAGGGTGGCCGGCCCGGGCGCTGTTCGTCCACCAGCCCCTGCAATCGCAGTGTGATGAACCGGTTGCGCCATTTGGACACCGTGTCCCGATGCACCCGCAGATCCCGGGCGATCTCCTTGTTGTCTCTGCCGTCCGCACACGCCAGCACGATCTTGGAGCGCATCGCCAGCATCTGTGAGGACTTCGCCCGCCGCGCCCAGCGCTCCAGCGTCGCCCGCTCGGTGTCGGTCAGCGTCACTTCGGCCTTCGGTCGTCCCGTCCGCGCCATGACAGCATTTTAGACTTAGCCGACAAATTTCCGGCGCGGGACACTAGGACATAAGCCGCAATCTACTCAAATAAAACGCACTCTGAAGTCTCGGAATTCGGCGAGGACATCGAACCCGGCCAGACCGACCCGGCCCAGACCTTCTGGGTCGACTCCGGGCACCTCACGCTGGTGCACCTGTTGGCCGTCCACGTAGAAGGTATAGGTCGAGCCCTTCCTGGTCACCTTGAACGTGTGGAAGTCATCGGGGTCGAAGCCGAACGGCCATGGGATGCGCTCCCAGCTGAACACACCCTTCTCCATCACCAGGACGGTGAGCCGGCCGCCTGCGGTGAGCGGTTCGACGTAGTAGCCGATGTCGTTACCCGGCTCCGTGTTGGAGAACAGCAAGCCGTACTTCGGGGTCTTGTCCCGGCGGCCGTAGTCGAGCAGGCGCGCGCGGACCGAAAGCGTGAAGCTGGTGCTCATCGGCCGCTTCGTCCACATCAGGAACCCCCAGCCGGGGCCTGTGGGTCCTTCGGGGTATTGGGTCAACTTGGCGCTGCGTGGGCCGGTGATGTCCCACGCTGACACGTCACCCTTCGTATCCCAGCGTGCAGACACTGCAGGGCGTCGGGTGAGGGTTGTCGTCGGGGTGGGGGTTGGAGTGGTGGCCGACGAAGGGGTCGGGCTTGTGCTCGGGGTGGCCTTCCGGGCGGAGGTCGGCGGGGTCGTGCCGGTTGGTGTGGCAGGCGTTGGCGTGGCAGGAGCCGGCGAAGCTGATGCTGGCAGGCCGAGCGTGGTGGTGGCCGCTGGGTCTGCGACTGCGGGCGGGCTGGTTAAGGGCGCGGGCCACAGGATGTAGGCCGCCGCACTCACCGTCACCGTCACCGCCACCCCCGCCGCCACCACAGGCCGTCCCCATTTGGAGGTACGGCGGGCAGCATGGTCTCGTCTAGGCGCCGCCGGTGTGGTGCCACGGCGAGAAACCCCGGGTTTGCCGTGATGCTCGCCAGGGCCGCTGTCCCTGTGAGGTTCACTGGGCACGCTGTCCCGGCGAGCCTCAGCAGGTCCGTTGTCCCTGTGAGAGTTGTTGCCAGGCACGCTGTCCCGGGGAGGCGTCACGGGTGCGGCGGCTGGGGAGCCATCCATCAGCGCGTGCCAGGCCGTCTGGGCGTCAGGGCGCAGCGCGGGATCCTTCTGAAAACACGCCGTCAGCACGTCATGCAGCGGCTCACCGATGGCCCGAAGGTCAGGCTCGATGTTGAGCACCCGATGCATGACCGCAGGGATGGAGTCGAGGCCGAAGGCGGGCGAACCGGTGGCGGCATAGACCATCGTCCCGGCCCACGAGAACAGATCCGAGGCGGGCCCGATCTGCTCGGCTTGAATCTGCTCGGGCGACATGTAGCCGGGCGAGCCCACCACACTGCTGGCGGTAACGGAGGAGGCGTCCAGCGCCCTGGCGATGCCGAAGTCGATCACCCTGGGCCCGTCAGCGGCCAGCAACACGTTGGAAGGCTTGAAATCGCGGTGCACGATGCCCGCCCGGTGGATGGAGATCAGCGCGGTCATGGTCGCCACCGCGAGCCGTACCAGATCGTCGCCGGTCAAGGGGCCACGCGTGCGTACGGCCTGCTGGAGGGAGACGCCCTCGACCAGTTCGGAGACGATGTACGGCACGGCGCCCGCGAATCCGACGTCGAGCACGCGTGCCGTACAGAACTGGGCCACCCGGCGGGCCAGCTCGACCTCACGCTGGAAGCGCTGTACGGCGGCGGTGTCACCGGCGAAGCGGGCGTGCAGGACCTTGGCCGCGATGGCGGTGCCGTCGGGTGCCCGCCCGGCGAAGACGGCGCCCTGGCCGCCCTCACCGAGGAAACCGAGAAGCATGTAGGGGCCCAGCGCTGTCGGATCCCCCTGGCGCAGTGGCTGCATGAAGGGGATCTTAGAGTGCGGTTCGCGAGCCTATGGCCGTGATATTGTAGTTTGACCGTATGGATTTGTAGCGTTACCGTCGGTTGGCGGTGCGGTCGTGCTGTGATGGCTGAGTGGCTGAGCGTAAGCCGTACCCGAGCGACATATCCGACGCCCGCTGGGCATTGATCGAGCCTACCTTGACCGCCTGGCGGCAATCCCGACTCGACCGCCGCCCCACGGCCAGCCCGCTACGGTCGAGTTACGGGACGTCTTCAACGCGATCCTGTACATCAACCGCACAGGAATCGCCTGGAAATATCTTGCACCGCTTCATAACTCATTGCGTGGTGCTTGATCTGCGGCTTTGACCTCCAGAGGCCGAGCAGGCAAGATCGCGGTCTGCGTCGGTTCCTCTGTTGTATCTGACCTTGATTCGTGTGTTCGGTTGGCTGGTGTTGCTGGGCCGTGGTCAGGCGTCCAAGGACGTCGAGATCATGGTGCTCCGCCATGAGGTGGCGGTGTTGAAGCGTCAGGTCGTCCGGCCGAAGCCGGACTGGGCCGACCGGACGGCCTATCAAGCCCGCAATCTCCTCATGAACCTCGGGCAGAGGTCCAGCTCGTTCCGGTTCCTCATTGGCGACCGGGATGCCAAATTCACCGCCGCCTTCGATGAGATCTTCGCCGGCGAAGGTGCCACGGTGATGAAGACGCCGCCGCGGACGCACCGAACCAATTGAGGGAATTCCATCCTGAAATGCTAGGTCACGTCCCTTGCCTGAGTTCGTTTGGTGGTGTTCGGGCAGATCACCGCGTCTGATCATGGTGTGTGATCGTCTGTCACCGGGTGATTTCGCTGTGGGTCAGCACCAGCAGCGCGCGCAGCAGCAGCATGGTGGCGTGAGCGGCGTCCATGCGGAGCTTGGTGAGGATGCGCCAGTTCTTCAGGTCGGCGAAGGCATGCCCGACGGGGGCGCGTTCGCTGCTGATGACGGACGATCACTTGTCATGATTCCTGGGTGCCACCAGCCCGAGTACGTTCAACGACGATCACACCACACCTCTGACCTGCGGATTCAGGTTGAACCGAGCTCACTGAAGCGGGCGCTCAGCTCATGGGCGGCCCGAAGTGGGCGGTGAACCAGTCGCGTGCGAGGGCCGCGGCGGTCTCAAGTGTTCCGCGCTCCTCGAACAGGTGAGTGGCACCGGGGACGACCTGCAGCAGGTTCTCGCAGCGCAACCGCCGCTGCGCGGCCCTGTTGAGGTCGAGGACCGCCTCGTCGTCGCCTCCCACGATCAGCAGGGTGGCCGCCCGCACCGCGTCGAGCCGCGGGCCGGCCAGGTCGGGCCGCCCGCCCCGGGAGACGACGGCAGCGATCTCGTTGCCCGGTTCCGCCGCCGCCCGGAGCGCGGCCGCAGCACCGGTGCTGGCTCCGAAGTAACCGACCGGCAGACCCGCCGCCTGAGGCTGATCACGCAGCCAGCCGGTCACCCGGACGAGCCTTTCGGCCAGCAACCCGATGTCGAAGACGTTGCGCCGGTCGGCCTCCTCCTCCGCGGTGAGCAGGTCGAACAGCAGAGTTCCCAGACCCGCGCGGTTGAGCGTGGCGGCCACGTAGCGGTTACGCGGGCTGTTTCGGCCGCTGCCGCTGCCGTGCACGAACACGACCACTCCCCCGGCCTCATCCGGGATCACGAGCCGTCCGGGCAGCCGAACCTCTCCGGCCTCCACCAGGACCTCGCCGGTGAAACCCGGCGGGGCCGCTCCCATCATCTTCTCCTCGTGCCCGGTCGCGGGAGGCGCAACCCGGGCGAGCAGTTCGACCACCTCCTCGTCGGTGGTCTGGGCGAAGTCGGCGTACCAGGCGCCGATCGCGTAGAAGTCCTCGGGGGTCCGCAGGCAGACCACCTCGTCGGCGACCTTGCGCAGACTCGCGACCGTCTCCTGCGCCCCCACGGGGACCGCCAGCACCACCCGTGAGGCACCACGCGCACGGGCGATCTGGCAGGCGGCGCGGGCCGTCCCGCCGGTGGCGATCCCGTCGTCCACCACGATCACCGTCCGGCCGGTCAGGTCCGCCAGGGGGCGGTCTCCTCGGAAGCGGCGCGCGCGGCGCAGGAGTTCGGCCCGCTCGCGCTCCTCCACCTCGGTCATCTCCGCCTCGGTGAGATTCGCGAGCCGCACCACCTCACGGTTGACGAGACGGACTCCGCCCTCCCCGATGGCTCCGAACCCCACCTCCGGCTGGAACGGCACCCCGAGCTTGCGGACCACGATCACGTCCAGTGGGGCGCCCAGGGCCGCGGCGACCTCGAACGCCACCGGTACGCCCCCTCGGGGAAGCCCCAGCACCATCACGTTCTCGGTGCCGAGGAGCCCACGCAACCGTTCGGCCAGGCGCACGCCCGCATCACGACGGTCAGTGAACACCGCGTCCACCTCCTTTCGGACGCTCTCCGCGCTGCCGCTCGCCGGTTGTGCGACCAGAGCGGCGAGCGGATCGCATCCGTCGGTCCTCATCAATCCTCGGCCAGGGGAACACACCGGCACCAGGGCTGAAGGTCCCGGTTCGGGCTCCCGCCTGCGGAAACCGATCGCCCCGGCCGGCGGCGCGGGGAGCCGGCCGTCAGGCGGTGGCGGCGTCCAGGCTGGGGAACGCCGAGCGCTCGTCTCGCAGCACGCCGCCGACGACGTCGCCGTCGACGGTCTCGCGCTCGGTCAGGATCGCGGCGAGCCGGTCGAGCGCGCGGCGGTGACTGTGCAGCAGGTCGACCGCGCGTTTCTCGGCCGTGCCGAGCAGACGGGCGATCTCCTCGTCGATGATCTGCTGGGTCCGTTCGGAGTACGGCTTGAGCCGCGGGTCCTCGCCGTCCTCGCCGAGATACTGGGGCCCGGCGGAGGAGTAGCCGACCGGGCCGAGCGCGGGTGACAGGCCGAAGTCGCGCACCATGCGGGTGGCGATCTGCGTGGCGGCCGCGAGGTCGTTCGCGGCACCGGTGGAGCCCTCATTGAAGACGACCAGTTCCGCCGCCCGGCCGCCGAGCCGTACGGCCAGCAGGTCTGCCAGGTAGCTCTCGCTGTAGAGGTGCCTTTCGGCCTCGGGTAGCTGCTCGGTGACGCCGAGCGTGGGACCGGCGGGCAGGATGGTCACCTTCGCGACCGGGTCTGCGTGCTCGCACAGCGTGGCGAGCAGCGCGTGCCCGGACTCGTGCACGGCCACCGCGTGGCGCTCCTGCGGAAGCAGGGCGTTGGACGTCTCACGGCGGCCGAGCAGCACCCGGTCACGCGCCGCGTCGAGATCGTCGGCGTTGATGGTCGTACGGCCGGCTCTGACCGCGTTGATGGCGGCCTCGTTGACCAGGTTGGCCAGGTCGGCGCCGGAGAAACCCGGGGTGGCACGGGCGACCCTGCCGAGGTCGACGCTCGGGCCCAGATGCTTTCCGGCGGCGTGAACGGCCAGGATCGCCGCGCGCTCAGCCTGGTTGGGCAGCGGCACGGTGACCTGCCGGTCGAAGCGGCCGGGGCGCAGCAGGGCCGTGTCGAGCGTTTCGGGCCGGTTCGTCGCGGCCAGCACGACGATCCCACTGCTCTGGTCGAAGCCGTCCATCTCGGCCAGCAACTGGTTGAGCGTCTGCTCCCTTTCGTCGTTGCCACCGGCGACGGTCCTGCCACGCCGTCCTCCGATGGCGTCGATCTCGTCGATGAAGACGATCGAGGGGGCACGTTTGCGGGCCTCGTCGAACAGGTCGCGGACCCGGGAGGCCCCCACTCCCACGAACATCTCCACGAACCCGGAGCCGGTGACCGACAGGAACGGCACGGCCGCCTCTCCGGCCACCGCCCGGGCCAGGAGCGTCTTTCCGGTCCCCGGCGGACCGACCATGATCACTCCGCGGGGCGGTTTCGCACCCGCCGCCGCATATCGGCCGGGGTCGCGCAGGAAGTCCACCACCTCGTCGATCTCTTGCTTGACGCCCTCGTAACCGGCGACGTCGCCGAACCGGGTGGTCGGCCGCTCCGCCTCGATGATCTTCGCGCCGGATCGGCCGAAGCCGCCGATCCCGCCGAGGCCGCCGGCCATGGAGTGCTGCGCCTGCCGCCCCATCCACAGGAACAGGCCGATGAGCAGCATCATCGGCAGGAAGCCGAGGAGGATCGACAGCAGCGAACCGTCCGCCCGGGTCGCCTTGATCTGGACGTGGTGGGACTGGAGCTGGAACTCCAGCGTGCCGACGTTGAGTGCGGTGGGAATCTGCGTGGTGAACGTCGTGCCGTTGTCCAGGCTGCCGGACACCGCACCCTGGTCGTCGATCGTCACCGTCTTCACCTGCCCGGCTCCCACCCGGGCCACGAAGTCGCTGTAGGAGTACGAGCGGACCTCCGATCCGGTGAGCATGAGGGGCACGAGCAGCCACAGTGTGACGATCAGCGTTCCTATCGGCAGCAGCCAGCGGCGCCAGTCGGGAGATCGCGGAGCCTCCGGAGGAGGTGGGGGCTCGTCCGGTGGTCCCGGCTTGGCCGTACCTGTCGCATGCCGACCGCTCAGCCGAGCCCAGGTGATCATCAACCGGCCTCCCTGTCGGTTCCCCTATCTCACCTGCCAGTTTCCAGCTTTTTGACCAGAGTGCGGCAGGGCCGAAAGTCCCGAAGAACACCGTGGCTCCTCCGCTCCCCGAAAGCAGGCGGCTCCTCGCCGAGCCGCTTGCGCGGTCTGGCGGAGGGCAAGCCCTGCCCCAAGGACACGGGATGCGCGGGAACGCACCCTCTTCATCGGCCCGGCGGGCGCGGGACGGCCGGGAGCCAGGAGGAGGAGAGCGAAGTTTTCCACCGTCTTGAGGTCGGCGGCGGCGCCACGGGGAAGTGTCAGAAGGGGAAAATCGGCCTCTGCGTACCCGAGGAAACAGCCCGTCCGGTTCGTCGGCTTTCCTCTGAGAACCACAGGAGTCGGCTTTCCTCTGAGGACCACAGGAGTCGGCTTTCCTCTGAGGACCACAGGAGATGGGAATACCGATGTCCACTGGCAGGAACGGAGGATCGAAGGGCGCACGCCGGGGCTTCGCCGAGAACGCCGACGGCGGCTATGTCACCGCAAGACGCGGGATGGAGATACTGAGCAACCCGTTGCTGAACAAGGGCACGGCGTTCAGCCAGGAGGAGCGGGCGCAACTGGGCCTGGAGGGACTGGTCCCTCCGGCGGTCGAGACGCTGGAGGGGCAGGCGCGTCGCGCGTACGCGCAGTATCTGACGCAACCGACCGATCTACTCAAGAACGTCTACCTGTCGGCGCTGCAGGACCGTAACGAGGTGCTCTTCTACCGGCTCCTCACCGATCACCTGCGGGAGATGCTGCCGATCGTGTACGACCCGACCGTTGCGCAGGCGATCAGGACCTACAGCCACGAATACCGCCGCCCGCGGGGCGTCTACCTGTCCGTCGACGACGTGGACGGCATCGAGCAGGCTCTCCGGAACCTCGGCATGGGGCCCGGCGACGTCGACCTGATCGTCGCCTCCGACGCCGAGGAGATCCTGGGCATCGGCGACTGGGGGGTGGGCGGCGGGGCCGGCATCACCGTCGGCAAGCTCGCCGTCTACACCGCCGCCGCCGGAATCGACCCCGCCCGGGTCATCCCCATCGCGCTGGACGTCGGCACCGACAACGAGGGGCTGCTCGACGACCCCCTCTACATCGGCAACCGGCATCGGCGGGTGCGGGGAAAGCGCTACGACGACTTCATCGACGCCTACGTCTCGGTGGCCACCTGCCTGTTCCCCGACGCGGTGCTGCACTGGGAGGACTTCGGCCCTGCCAATGCCCGGCGCATCCTGGAGAAGTACACCGGCCGGATCCCCACCTTCAACGACGACATGCAGGGCACCGGCGCGATCGTGCTCGCGGCGACGCTGGGTGCCGCCCGTGTCTCCGGCACGCCGATGCGCGACCAGCGGATCGTCATCTTCGGCGCCGGTACGGCGGGCATCGGGATCGCCGACCAGTTACGCGACGCGATGGTCCGCGACGGCCTGGACCACCAGACGGCCACACGCCGGATCTGGCCGGTCGACAAGCACGGCCTGCTGATCGACGACATGTCAGACCTGCGTGACTTCCAGGCTCCCTACGCCCGGCCGGCCGTCGAGGTCGCCGACTGGAGCGGGGAAGGAGACGACATCGGCCTCGGCGAGGTCGTCGAACACATCAAGCCGACCATGCTGCTCGGCACCTCCACCATGCACGGCGCCTTCACCGAGAAGATCACGCGCACCATGGCCTCCGGTGTCGACCGGCCGATCATCTTCCCGATCTCCAACCCGACCGAACGGATCGAGGCGATGCCGGCCGACCTGATCCGATGGACCGACGGCCGGGCTCTGATCTCCACCGGCATCCCGGTCCCGCCCGTCACCTGCAACGGCGTCGTCTACACCATCGCCCAGGCCAACAACGCCCTGCTGTACCCGGGGCTGGGACTGGGCGCGGTCGTGTCACGAGCACGGCGGATCAGCGACGGCATGCTCCAGGCCGCCGCCGAGGCGGTCGGCGGGATGGTGGACGTCTCGGCCCCGGGCGCGTCGCTGCTGCCCCAGGTGGACGACCTGAGAGAGGTCTCGGCCACGGTCGCGGTCGCGGTCGCGGAGCAGGCGGCCAAGGAGAACCTGGCCCGCACCGACCTGCACGACACCATCCGGCAGGTCCGGGACGCGATGTGGCGGCCCGAGTACCGGCCGATCCGGGGGGCATGACGACGGCCGGTCGGCACCCGGAGCGCAGGGCGAGGCCCCGGCACCCGGGCCTGCCGGTCGGGCTGGAGGCCCCAGACATCCCCGCTGGGGGAGGCGGTCCGGGTACCGGCCGGCCGCCGCCGGGGTACGGGGTGGCACTGAGGACCTTGGTCCCTACCGACGACGCCGCCGGAAGGTTTAGCGTTCAGGACATGATTCGCGTGTTCCTGGTGGACGACCATGAAGTGGTACGGCGAGGCGTGGCCGCGCTGCTGGAGTCCGAGGGCGACATCGAGGTCGTCGGTGAGGCCGGGACCGCGGAGTCGGCGGTGTCCCGCATCCCCGCGCTGCGGCCGGACGTCGCGGTCCTCGACGTGCGGCTGCCCGACGGCAACGGGGTGGACGTCTGCCGCGAGGTCCGCTCAAGGGTGCCGGAGCTGGCCTGTCTGATGCTGACCTCCTTCGCCGACGACGACGCCCTGTTCAACGCGGTGATGGCGGGCGCGTCGGGTTACGTGCTCAAGCAGATCCACGGTTCGGACCTGGTCGGCGCCGTGCGGACGGTCGCGGCCGGCCAGTCGCTGCTGGACCCGCAGACCACCGGGACCATGCTGGCGCGGCTGCGTGAACAGGCCACCCGTAAGGATCCGCTGCAGGCGCTGTCGGAGCAGGAGCGCCACATCCTGGAGCTGATCGGCGAGGGGATGACGAACCGGCAGATCGGTGAGCGTCTCTACCTCGCCGAGAAGACCGTGAAGAACTACGTGTCGAACCTGCTGGCGAAGCTGAGCATGCAACGCCGCACCCAGGCGGCCGCGCTGGCGGCACGTCTGAAGGTCGGCCGGCCGGACTGAGGCGCCTCCGCCCCTACGGGGTGTTCCCCTCGGGGCCGCGCCAGCCGAGCGGGACGCTCCACACCAGCCGGGTACCGCCTTCCGCCGGAGAGTCGATCTCGAAGAAGCCGCCGAGCCGCTCGGCCCGCTCCTGCAGGTTGCGGAGCCCGCTGCGCCTGCTCTCCTCGGACAGTCCCACTCCGTTGTCCCGCACGACGAGGGTGAGCCGGTCGCCGTCGACCTCCACCGACACGTCGGCCTTGGAGGCTCTGGCGTGGCGCACGACGTTGGACAGCGCCTCACGGAGAACGGCCGGCAACTGTTTCGCGACCCCCTCCGGCACCCTGCTGTCGATCTGACCCTCCATGGTCAGGCCGGGCAGGAAGCCCAGATGCCCCCGCGCACCCTCCACCAGGCCGACCAACTGCGCGCGCAGGCCGGTGTCGCCGCCCTCATGGGGGAGTTGCAGGGCGAATATGGTCGAGCGGATCTGCCGGATGGTGCCGTCCAGTTCGTCGATCGCGTACTGCAGCCGGGAGGAGGCCTCCGGCTTGTCGACGAGCCGTACGGTGCTCATCAACGTCATGGCGATGGCGAACAGCCGCTGGATCACCACGTCGTGCAGGTCCTTGGCGATGCGGTCGCGGTCTTCCAGCAGCCCCAGCCGCTCGGCGTCCATTCGGGACTCGGCCAGTTCCAGGGCGATCGCCGCCTGCCCGGCGAAGGAGTGCAGCATGCCCAGCTCGGCGTGGCTGAACGGGATACGGCCGGAGCGCTTGCCCAGCGACAGCACGCCGCGCACGGTTCCCGCCGTGCCGATCGGCACGGCGGCGGCGGGGCCGGGCGACGCCTGGCCGGCCATCACGGCCGAGATCTCCTCTCCGGCCGGATCGGTGACCATGAGCGGCTCACCGCTGGTGAACGCCCGGCCGGCCAGGGAGTCGGCGAAGGGCGCCTCGACATGGGCCACCTGGTCGCCGACCGGACCATCGGTGATGATCACTTGAAGCATCTGCCCGGTCTCGTCCGGCAGCAGGACCGCCACGACGTCGGCTCCGGCCATCTCCCGTGCCCGCCGCGCTATCAGCATGAGCACCTCCCGCGGCTCCGCCCCGGACAGCAGGCTGGTGGTGACCTCCGAGGACGCCTGCAGCCATATCTCCCGCCGCCGGCTCTCCTCGTACAACCGGGCGTTCTCGATGGCCACCCCGGCCGCGGTGGCCAGGGCCGTGACGATCGCCTCGTCCTCCTCGTCGAACTCCCCTCCCCCGCGTTTCTCGGTGAGGTAGAGGTTGCCGAACACCTCGTCGCGCACCCGGATCGGCACGCCCAGGAAGGAGCCCATCGGCGGGTGCCCCGGGGGAAAGCCGTAGGACTCGGGGTGGTCGCAGATGTGACCCAGTCGCAGCGACTGCGGCTGCTTGATCAGCAGGCCCAGCAGGCCCAGCCCGTGCGGCCAGTGCTCGATCCGGGCGATCTCCTCCTCGGTCAGCCCCACCGGGATGAACTGGATGAGCGTGTTCTCGTCCCCGATCGCGCCCAACGCACCGTAGCTGGCGTCGACCAGCGCGATGGCGGTCTCCACGATCCGGCGCAGCACCGTCTCGAGATCCAGGTCGCTGCCCACGGAGACGACCGCGTTCAGCAGGGCGTGCACCCGGTCCCGGGTGGCCAGCACCGCCTCCAGCCGTACATGCAGCTCCGACAGCAGCTCATCCAGCCGCATGTGCGGGAGCAGTGCGCCCGGTTCGGTCTCCTCCATGTACCAAAGTCTCGCACCCGGCCGGGGTGGGCGACCACGGCAGTGCGGGGGTGGACACCGGTCCGGTACGGCCGGTGCGGGCAGCAGGGCCGTCCGGGTGAGCGGCCTGCCTGCGGCGCTGGTCGAAAGACCTCGGTATTGAGGACCTCCGGCCGCTGTCTCGGCGATCCCGGCGGCAGTGAGATGGAGGTGCGAAGAGCCCGGCAACGAGCAGGCGGGCCGGGGCGGCCGTCGCCGGACCCCGGGAGAGGGTCCGGCGAGGTGCGAGCCGGCCGGATCGGGTCCGCGGGTACGCCAAGGAGGTTCAGTGATGCGCGTGAAGGTCAAGGACGTCATGACCACAGAGGTGGCCTCGGTCAACGGCAGCACGCCGTTCAAGGACATCGCCGAGGTGCTCATCGCCCACGGCGTGAGCGCGGTCCCCGTCGTGGACGGCGAGGGACACGTCCTCGGGGTCGTCTCCGAGGCGGACCTGCTGCACAAGGAGGAGTTCCGGGAACGCTACTACCGGGAGGGATATCAGCCGCCGCTCCGTGCCCGGCTGCGCCACCGCCTGAGCTCCAAGAGCGGTAACGGCAGGGACAAGGCCCACGGTGACACCGCCGCGGAGCTGATGACCGCCCCCGCCGTCACGATCCAGCCGCACGCCTCGATCGTGACGGCAATGCGGATCATGGAGGAGCACGGGGTCAAGAGACTTGTCGTCGTGGACGGCGAGGAGATTCTCCAGGGCATCGTCAGCCGCACCGACCTGCTGAAGGTCTTCGTCCGCAGCGACGGCGACATCGCCGACGAGGTGCGTGAGGACATCCTTGAGCGCTCCCTGTGGGCGCTTCCCAATGAGGCCGCCGTCACGGTCACGTGCGGGATCGTCACGCTGACCGGCCGTATGCAACGGCGTGGGGACGCCCAGCTCGCGGCGCGGCTGACCCACCGGGTGAACGGGGTCGTCGACGTGGTCGACAAGCTGGAGTGGAACGTGGACGACTCTCCCGCCTGGAAAGGGCGGTGACGAGGGCGATGCGAGGATCGGGTGCCCGGACCGGGTGCCCTGCCGCCGCCGGGACCCTCAGCTGTCCACCGGTCGCCTGTCGAAGGCCCTCAGCAGGTCCACCTGATGGAGAGTTCCGGCGATCTTGCCGCTGACGGCGTCGACCACCGGGAGCTGCTCGACCCGGTTCGCGTGCATCAGGCGGACCGCCTCCGGTATCGAGGTCTGGCGGGTGACCGTCAACGCCGGGCTGGTCATGATCTCCCCGGCGATCATCTCAACCGTCCTGCCGCATCTCTGACGTTCCCTGCGGGCTTCCGGGGCGCTTCCGCCGCGTGAGGTGGCGGTCCCCTCCGGTAGCAGGTCGTCCTCCGACACCACCCCGACCGGCCGCCCGTCGGCGTCGATCACGGCGACGTTCCCCACTTTGAAGCGGCGCATGGTCTCCGTCAGCTCGGCGAACGTCGCCTCTCGGTGAACGGCGATGGCCACCGTACCCATGACGTCGTTGACCTGCAGTGTCATGGTCTTTCCGGCTTTCTTTCGCACGGTGATGTCCTGGTCGGCCCTCCTTTCATGCTCCACGGGAGAGGTCGGACGCGGCAGGGCGGAAGGTCCCGGAGGTCGTGGGACCTTCCGCCTCAGCGACCTCCCCGCGGCCGGGCGCCTCCGGGCGGGCGCCTCCGGGCGGGCGCCTCCGGGCGGGCGCCTCCGGGCGGGCGCCTCCGGGCGGGCGTGGGCGCTCGGATCGACGGTGCACGCCGCAGGCGCACCACGCTCTAGTGGCGGGCGGAAGACCCGGCGGCCGCGGTGAGCCAGTCGTGCGCGATCATGTCCCGGCGCCGCCTTCGGCCTCTCCGGCGAGGGCTCGTGCGGCCGCGACGTCGCTCTCGCCCATGCCGGAATAGCCGTCCCGCCGGTGACGCTCGGCCTGATCGTCGATCCAGCGGCCGTGCGCCTCCCAGGCGGCCTGTTTGCTGGTCCCCAGGGCCGCCCCGATCTGCGACCACGAGGCACCTGCGGCCCGTGCGGACCGTACGGCGAGCTGACGCCCGTAGCCCGCCTTGCGGGCGAGCACCTCGCCGAGCGCGAGGAGTTCCAGCGTCTCGTCCCGGCTGAGGGGCGGGGCGCCCGGGTCGGGGAACGCGGGGTCGGCGTCGTCCTCGTCCACGGGCGAGGCCAGCGCGTCACGGGCGCGGAGGCCGTCATAGCGGGCGGCGGCGGTCAGCAGCGTGAATCTGCGCTCAAGCGCGTCGGGAGTGAACATGATCCGAGTATTTCGTCAGGACGGCTTGACGTCAAGATTGCTTGACGAAAGCGGTGGGTCGGCATCCGACGCGAGCAGCCACCACGGTGGAGAAACCCATCCGGAACGGGTAGGTCGCCGGGACGCATGGAGGGCAGGAGACCCGGAAAGGAAACGGTCATGACCGAACGTCAGCGAGTCGTCGTCATCGGAGGAGGGTTCGCGGGCTTCACCGCGGCCCGGAGCCTGTCGAAGTCGGCCAGGGGCGCCATCGAGATCGTTCTGATCAATCCGACGGACTACTTCCTCTACCTGCCGTTGCTGCCGGAGGTGGCGGCCGGGATCCTCGACCCGCGGAAGGTCGCCATATCGCTGTCGGGTCACAGCCGCGGCATCCGTCACCTGCTCGCCACGGTCGAGTCCATCGACGCGGGGGAACGGCGGATCGTGTGCGTCGACTCTGAGGGCAACCGCCGCGACCTCGGTTACGACCGGCTGGTGATCGCCGTGGGCAGCGTCAACAAGCTGCTCCCCATCCCGGGAGTGGCCGAGCACGCGCACGGTTTCCGCAGCCTCGCCGAGGCCCTTTACCTGCGCGACCACCTCATCCGCCAGATCGAGCTCGCCGACGTCACAAGCGATCCGGAGGAGCGGAGGGCGCGCTGCACCTTCGTGGTGGTGGGCGCCGGCTATACCGGGACCGAGGTGGCGGCCCAGGGCCAACTGCTCACCCTGGACACCGTACGGCAGCGCGGCGGCCTGCGCGGCCAGTCCGTCCGCTGGGTCCTCGTCGACCTCGCCCCACGCATCCTTCCCGAGCTGGACCAGCGCTTGTCCGACATCGCACACCGGACACTGGCCGAACGGGGAATGGAGATCCGCACCGGTACGAGTGTGGCCGAGGCCACCTCGGAAGGGGTCAGACTCTCCGATGGGGAGACCGTGCCGACGCGCTCGCTGATCTGGTGCGTCGGCGTCCGCCCCGACCCACTGGTGGAATCGCTGGGACTGCCGACCGAGAAGGGACGGCTCCTCGTCGACGAGTATCTGAACGTGCCCGGCCATCGGGAGATCTTCGCCTGCGGCGACGCCGCCGCGGTGCCCGACCTCACCCGGCCGGGCCACTACACCGCCATGACCGCCCAGCACGCCACCCGTCAGGGCAAGCAGGTCGCCCGTAACATCGCCGCCTCCTACGGTCACGGCGAGCGGCGTCCCTACCGGCACAACGACCTGGGATTCGTCGTCGACCTGGGTGGCGCGGAAGCAGCCGCCAACCCATTGGGCATCCCGCTGTCCGGAGTGGCGGCGAAGGCGGTCACCCGGGGTTACCACCTGCTGGCCGTCCCCGGCGGCCGGGCGCGCATCGCCGGGAACTGGCTCCTGGACGCCCTGCTGCCCCGCCAGACGGTCCAGCTCGACCTGGTCCACGGCTCCGAGGTGCCGCTCGCGGTCCAGGAGGGGGCTCGCGACGGCGGGCCGCGCTGATCAGGCAGGCTGCCTCTCTGGCAGGGGGACGCCGGCCGGCACCGCGCGACGGTCGAGCAGACCGGAGGTCAGCGCGATCAGGAGCGCGCCGGCCGCCATCAGGGCACCCACCCAGTTGGGGGCCGTGTAGCCGAGACCGGCGGTGATGACCAGGCCACCGAGCCACGCCGCGAGGGCGTTGCCGAGGTTGAAGGCGCCGATGTTGACGGCGGAGGCCAGGGTCGGCGCCGTCGCCGCGTTGTCGAGGACCCGCTTCTGCAGGGGCGGGACGGTCGCGAACCCGAACGCGCCGAGCAGGAAGATCGTGACCATGGCGGGCCCCTGGGCGCGGGAGGTGAAGGTGAAGGCGGCGAGCACCAGGGCAAGCCCGCCGAGGAGGAGGTAGAGGCTGGGCATCAGCGCGCGGTCGGCGAGGCGCCCGCCGAGCAGGTTGCCGATCACGAGACCGACACCGAAGAGCACCAGCAGCCAGCTGACCGCACCGTCGGAGAAGCCCGTCACCTCGGTCATCATGGGCGCGATGTAGGTGAACGAGGCGAAGACGCCCCCGAAGCCCAGCACGGTCATCGCGATGGCGAGCCATACCTGCGGGTTGCGGAACACCACCAGCTCGGCGCCGATGTGGGTGGCCGCGGGACGAGGCCGGCTGGGGACCAGTGCCAGGATGCCGACCAGGCCGACGACGCCGAGCGCGGCCACCGCCAGGAACGTGGAGCGCCAGCCGAGACTCTGCCCGACGAAGGTCCCCATGGGCACGCCGAGCACGTTGGCGAGGGTGAGCCCGGTGAACATGAACGCGATCGCGCTGGCCCGCCTGCCGGGTGCGACGAGATCGGCGGCGAGGATCGAGCCGACCCCGAAGAAGGCTCCGTGGGTGAGGGAGGCTACGATGCGGCCGGTCATCATCACACCGTAGGTGGGGGCGAGCGCGGAGAGCAGGTTGCCCGCGATGAAGATCCCCATCAGGGCGAGGAGCAGGTGTTTGCGGCGCATCCGCGCCCCGAGGATGGTCATCGGTGCGGCGCCGGCCGCGACGCCGAGCGCGTAACCGGAGATCAGGTAGCCGGCCACGGGGATGGAGACACCGAAGTCGGCGGCCACCTCGGGCAGCAGACCGGCGATCACGAACTCGGTGGTGCCGATGGCGAACGCGCCGACAGCCAGCGCGATCAGAGCAAGAGGCATGAGTCTTCCCATGTCGAACGACGAGTACAAGCGCCGACAATAGTTGCATGCGCGCTATATATGCAAACGCTCATGGTGACCGTCGCCGGCCGGCCGCCTGATGGCCCCCGGCCGCGGGACCGGCCCTGGCGGACCCGGCTGGCTCGTGGAACAACGTTCACCGGCACCGGCCGAAAGTCCCATCCATTGGGGACTTCCGCCCTCTGCCCTGCAGGCCCTTCCCGTAGTGGGATGCAGGTAGGCAGGGAAGCCCCGGCGGGACAGGCCGGGACCGGGCGGCGCCTGCGAGACGCGGGGCGCCGTCTTCCTCTGCCGCAACTCGTTGGGAGACTTCATGACCGGACACATGACGGCCCCCGGTGACCTGGGCCGCCGGGTGGCCTGGCGCCGTGAGGCCATGGGCCTGAGCCGTGAGCAGTTGGCCGGCCGCGCCAGGATCGACTCCGGATACCTCGGCTACCTGGAGGAGAACGCCGCGTCACCGGCGGCCGAGACCGTCCATCGCCTGGCCGTGGCCCTGGAGACCAGCACCGAGGAACTCCTCGGCCAGACCGCCGACCTTCCCCCCGGGCGGGGGGAGGCGGCGCCCCACGCCCACCTGGAGAAACTGGATCCGCAGGAGTGTCTACGGCTCATCTCCCCCGGCGGCGTCGGCCGGATCGCCTTCAACGACCTCGGCGGACCGGTGATCCTACCGGTCAACTACGCCCTTCACGACGGTGCGGTGGTCTTCCGCACCGCCTTCGGCGGTCCGCTCGACGAGACCCTGCGCACCGGCCTGCGGGGCGTGGAATTCAAGGTCGCCTTCGAGGTCGACCGGATCGACGAGGCCCGCCGCGAAGGCTGGAGCGTACTGCTGCGCGGTGGCATCCACCATGTCTCCGGCGACGTCTCCTCCGATGCCGATGCCGATGCCGATGCCGATGCCGAGCGTGCCGCGGCCGGCGTGTCAGGGGTTGACCCGTGGGCGGGCGGCGACCGCGGACTGTACGTCAAGGTCGTCCCCACCGAGGTCACCGGTCGCCGCATCCGGCACGTCGAGTGATCCCCGCCGAGATGGACGCCTGGGTGGTGGCCCGCCCCGGGCCGATCACCTCCCATCCGCTGGAGCGCGTCCGGATCCCGGTTCCCGAGCCGGGGCCGGGCGAGGTGCTCGTCAAGGTCGAGGCGTGCGCCGTCTGCCGTACCGACCTCCATCTCACCGAGGGCGACCTGCCCCCGCGACGTCCCCGGACGGTGCCCGGCCACGAGGTCGTGGGACGGGTCGTGGCACCGGGCCCGGACACGCCGCGGCTCGCGCCTGACACCCGCGTCGGGGTGGCCTGGCTCCGCTCGACCTGCGGGCGCTGCCGCTACTGCCGCCGGGGGGCGGAGAACCTCTGCCCGGCTTCCACCTACACCGGCTGGGACGCCGACGGCGGCTACGCCGGGTATCTCACCGTCCCCGAGGACTACGCCTATCCGCTCCCGGAGGGCGTGCCGGCCGAGAAGCTGGCACCGCTGCTGTGCGCCGGGATCATCGGATACCGTGCGCTACTCCGCTGTGACCTGCCCCCCGGCGGTCGCCTCGGCATCTACGGTTTCGGCGCCTCGGCCCATCTGACCGCGCAGATCGCCATCGCCCAGGGGGCGGTCGTGCATGTCCTGACCCGTTCGGCCGCGGCCCGCGAGCTGGCCAGGACACTGGGAGCGGCCTCCGCCGGCGGTGCGGCCGAGGCACCCCCCGAGCCGCTGGACGCCGCGATCCTGTTCGCCCCGGCCGGTGAGCTGGTGCCCACCGCACTCGCCGCTCTGGACCGCGGCGGCACTCTTGCCGTGGCCGGCATCCACCTCAGCGACATCCCCTCCCTCGACTACCGGCGCCACCTGTTCCAGGAGCGCACACTGCGCAGCGTCACCGCCAACACCCGCGCCGACGGCCGGGCCTATCTGGAGCTCGCCACGGCCCATCCTCCGAAGGTCACGACCGTGCCCTATCTCCTCGACGCGGCCGATCAGGCGCTCTGCGACCTCGCCGCCGACCGGATCGAAGGCGCAGCCGTACTGACACCCGGCCGGTGATGACCCGTGACGTCACGGCCGGAGACCGCCGCGCGGCGTTCAGGTCTGCCGCGGGCGGCGCCACCGCTGGTCGGCCAGAGTCCACGCCCGTTCCCATTCGGCGTCACGACGGCGGTTCAGCAGCCCTCGGGCACCGGCGAGACAGAGCAGCAGGACCGCCCCGGCCCCACTCACAATCGTGACCACAGCGACCGTGGTGTCGGTGACCGTCTTGATGTGGCTCTGCGGGGGTGCCGTGGGCTTTCCGGTGCCGTCGATCCAGATCTGGGTGTGGGAACCGGCCGGTGTGCTCGGTGAGAGCACGATCTGCGCTGTCCGTGCACCGCCCTGCGGAGTGGTCCACCGCACCGTCCGTGGCCGCCATCCCGTACCGCCCGCCGGGTCCACGACCTCGGCAAGGACAGGCTGTCTGTGTCCGGGGCTGGTGAGCTCGGCCCGCAGGCCGCCGGCGTAGACCTGCCGGCCGAATGCGGCCGCCGGCCACAGGAAGGCGATGAAGATCACCAGAATCGCCAGGACGATCACCGTGTCGATCCGGTCGGAACGCCTGCGCAACGGGTTGCCGTCGAAGCGGTGAAGATGCAGGCAGCGCATCGCCCATCGGGTAAGGGAACGCATCAGGCCACCTCCTGCCGCTGATGTACACATTTTCACGGTCCGGTCCACGCACCCGGCGTGACCAGGGTCTTTGGACGTGGCCAACCGGGACCTTCGGCCTCATCATGTGCCGGTCCGCACCTTTCGTTCCTTCCCCGGCCCGCCGCCGTGACACCGTACGGCGGGACGGATGTGTGCGTCCCCGGGTCCGCCCCATGGTTTCCGCCGCCGATCTGGTGGAGATCGCCCGGTTGTCGGCCCTGCCGCTGACGGCATGGGCACGCAGGGGCTGGACCGCTTCGTCACGGTGCGGGCCGAGCAGGTCTCCGGCCGCCATGTCCGCGCTTGACTCCCCTGCCACCGCAAGGCCCCCTTGTCAGGGGGTGATGGTGAGGCCGTGGTTGCGATCCCAGTGTCCGCCGGAGGGGGCGGTGTCGAAGCGGACGGCCGCGACGGCGTTGCCCGTCAGATCGTTGTCCTCCACCCTGCCCGACTCGCAGCCACCGGCATCAGTGATCCACAGACCATGGGTCTGCGTCTTGGCGCGCTGGTTGTCCCAGACGCGGTTACCGCGGACCGTGAGGTCGAGGGTCGGCGCGTTCAGGCCGACGCCGGCCCGGACGGTGGGAGAACCGGGCAGGCTGTAGGGGGTGCCCGGGTCGGGAACCTCACCGGTCCAGGCTGTGCTCGCCCCGGGCCGGAAGGGGGCGAGCACGAGTTCGGTGGCGGTGTTGGCGGCGACGAGCGCCGTCTGAACGCCGACGGTGAGCACCTTGCCGCGGTGCCCGTCGGGAAGCCAGGCCGCCGCGGTGTCGGTCAGGCAGGTGGCGGCATAGGTGACGGTGTCACCCCCGCCGGATGCGGCGGGTGCCGCACGCCCGCCGTTGTCACGGATCCGGTTACCGAGGAAGACGGCGTCGATGAGGGTCGCGTCGACCCGGAGGCCGTCGAGGGCGTTGCCCCATATGTCGTTGCCGTCGAGGACCATCTCGGCGGAGGCGTGCGAGGGACCGCCGGGCAGGTTGTGCTGCCGGTACCCGTAGCGGCCGTTGCGGCTGATCCGGTTGCCGTGGACGGTGTATCGGCCGGGGGTGTTGCCGATGCTGATGCCGTCACCGACGTTGCCGTCGACGAGGCAGCCGGTGACGACCCCTCCTCTTCCGGCGACCGAGGTCGTCCCCAGCCCTGAGACGTCGAACCCGGCGACCCGGTTTCCGATCATGGTGCAGGCGGCGACGATCAATCCGTCGGCGCCCCAGTCGGAGATGCCGTATCTGTTGTCCTCGGCGTGGCAGTTGGTGATGCGGATGCCCCGGGGCGGGGTCCACCGCCGGTCCTGCAGTTCCAGGAAGATGCCGTTGGTCCCGTTGCCGACGGCGGTGCAGCCGGTGATGGTGAGCCGCTCGACGGCACCCCACCCGCCGATCCCGATGCCGAGACCGGCTCCGCCTATCTGCTCGCCGCTGTCCAGCCGCCCGCAGCCGACGGCGATGACACTCTCCACCACCGAGTCCTGCAGGAAGTCGCACCCGAGGCCCGAGGCCGCGGTGTGGTGGATGTACAGGCCGCGGAAGCGGCCCCGGAGCACGTACTGCAGGCCCAGCCCCTTGGCGAGCACGTCGTACTCCTCCAGCGCGACGTCGGAGCCGTCGATCTCGAAGTCGGCGAAGGTGCAGTCGGCGAGGTGGTTGCCGGGGCCGGCGCCGTGCTGGATGGCGGTGAAGAAGGCCAGCGGCGTCGGATCGGTGCGGTTGCCGGAGTTGGACAGCACGAAGCGGGTCACCCCCGGGCCGGCGCCGACGAGGGAGACGCCGCTCCGCCACACGGTGCCCGCGTCCCGGATCGAGTACACCCCGGGAGGGCAGTGCACGACGCGCGCCCGGCCGTCCGCGGCGCAAGCCTCCCCCGCCATGTCGACCAGCTCCGCCAGAGCCGGCTGGTCGTTGGTGACGCCGTCGCCGATGAGCCCGTGGTCACGGGCGTTGTAGATCAGTGGGGCTGCCGGCACGGGCATCCCGACCTCCTCTGGGCGAATACGGGTCCTCCGGTGGCCTCGGCAGACGAGAGGGCCGGCCGACGCCTCTCTTGTGCGCGGCCTGGGAGCGGACCGGCCGGTCATGGGTTCAATTCCCGGCCCTTTGCCGGCTAAGCGCAGCTCAGCGTGGTTGAGGTAGCCGATCCCCCGCCCCGGGGAACGCGGACATCCTGCCTGGGCCACTCGTCGAACCGACCGAGGCATCGCACGGGCGGAGGCCGCACCCTTTGGCGACTCTTGGTAATGATTGACTACCATGAGTGATGTCGGGTGCCGGTGGGCGGCCTTCGCCGGAGCGGTCCGGCGGAGGCCGTGACGCGGAACGAGAGAACGGTCACGGCGAAACGCGAAGGAGGCGGCCATGGAGTGGTTTCCCGCCATGCCCCTGGACGACTGGGCGGACACGAAGGAGACCGTGCACCGGTTCACCCAGATCGTCGGCAAGGTACGGCTGGCCTCAAGCGTCCGGCGCAACCACTGGTGGAACGTCCCCTTCCACCTGACCGGGCGGGGCATCACCACACGCCCCTCGGGCGGTTTCGAGGGCAGGCCGATCTTCACCGTCGACTTCGACTTCGTCGGCCACCGGCTGATCGTCAACCGGCTGGACGGACGGAGCACGTCCTTCGGCCTGATCGGCCATACGGTCGCCTCCTTCCACCGGACCCTGTTCGAGGTGCTGGGAGACCTGGGCATCGAAGTGGAGATCCTGGCCGAGCCGTTCGGGCTCACCGACGGCACGCCGTTCGCGAACGACACCCGGCACGCCGCCTACGACCCGGCGATGGTGACGCGATACTGGCAGGTCCTCTCCCAGGTCAGCCTGGTGCTGGACCGCTCCGCCGCCGACTTCTGCGGCAAGATCAGCCCGGTGCACCACTTCTGGCACACCTTCGACATCGCCGTGACGCGTTTTTCGGGCCGTTCGGCCGGCGAGCAGCCCCAGGCCGATCCCGTCACCAGGGAGGCCTACTCCAAGGAGGTGATCAGCAGCGGATTCTGGTTCGGCGACGACGCGATGCCCTGGCCGGCGTTCTACTCCTACACCGCACCCGAACCGGCCGGCATCGCCGAGGAGCCGCTGCGCCCGGAGCGGGCGGCGTGGCTGCTCCAGCGGGGCAGCCACCTGGCCGTCCTGCGTTACGACGACGCGCGTGCCTGCGACGACCCCGTCGCCGCCGTGCTGGACTTCCTCGACAGCGCCTACCAGGCGGGGGCGCGGCGGGCCCGATGGGCTCCCGAACTGCTCGTCGCCCCGCCCGGGACCACCGACCCGGTTCTGGAGCAGGAAGCCCCGAAGCCTTGACCGCTCCCCCGGCTCAAGGGCCGGGGATCCTCGCGTCGCGTCGCGGTCAAGCGGCGTGCGGGGGCAGCCGGGGCGGGCCCGTCGTCACAGCCGCGGTCAGCTCGACCCCTCTGCGTCCATGAGTGGTCGCGCCTCCGCCGCACCGGGGCCGGCCTCCGGCCCGTGCGCGGCGCCGGCCCCGTCGCGCAACAGGGTGAACGCGTGTCTCGCAGCGTGGACGGCCGCGGGATGGACCTGCTCGGCCGTCTCCCCTTCGGCGAGCCTGCGCCAGTTCCGATGGGCCAGGACGCGCTGCACGGCCAGCACCTGACCGGCGACGAGACGCGCGGTGAGGTCGTCGGTGCTCTCGGCGAGCGCTTCGGCCAGTGCCTCCTCGTCGCCGGCCATGTAGTGGGACACCCGGGCCGCCAGGCTGGGCGTGCCGAAGACCATGCGGTGGTAGCCGAGCACCTCCGCGTTGTCGTTGAGGCCGGTGACGGGGTCACGCCGGTGCAGCCCCGCCAGGAAGTGACGCTCCAGCGCGGCCAGCGGCTCCTCCCCCGGCCGTCGCCGCCGGACGACACGCGCGGCCTCTCCCTGGTGGTCGGCGATCCGGTGGAGGACGAGGTCCTCCTTGGTGGCGAAGTATTTGAACAAGGTCGGCTTGGAGACCTCCGCAGCCGCCGCGATCTCGGCGACCGACACCTCGTCGAAGCCCCGCCGTAGGAACAGCGTGATCGCCGCCGTGGAGATCGCCTCATGAGTCCGCTGCTTCTTGATGTCTCGAAGTCCCGTCACGGTCCCATCCTATCCCCATGTTAACCTGGTTAATATATTAACCGGGTTAAGTTTGGTGGTGTGGAATGACCGTACTGAACGACGAGAAGGCCTACCTCGCACGCTGCGAGGCGGCACTGCGCAGGATGCTGGACGGCGCCCGCCACAACGTCGTCATCGGCGAGCAGGTGGCGGGCGACCGCTACAGCGCCGAACGGCTCGGCCGTCACCTCAAAAGTCTCGCCAAGCAACTGGAGGAGGAGCCCGACGGCCCGCCGTTCTTCGGCCGCCTCGACTTCGGACACGGTCCCGCCGCCGGTGAGCATCGCGCACAGCGCTACTACATCGGCCGGCGCCACATCTCCGGCGACACGGGGCAGCAGCCGCTGGTCATCGACTGGCGCGCCCCCGTCTCCAGGGCGTTCTACCAGGCCGGCGCCCACGATCCGCAGGGCATCGCGGTACGTCGCCGCTTCGGCTGGGCCGCGAACACACTGACCGGCTTCGAAGACGAACGCCTCGAGTCCGGTGAGGACCTGGGAGCCGCCGGCCGGATCGTGGCCGCCGAGATCGAACGGCCCCGAGTCGGCCCGATGCGTGACATCGTCGCCACCATCCAGCCCGAACAGGACGAGTTGGTGCGGGCCGGACTCCAGGAGTCGATCTGCGTCCAGGGAGCCCCCGGCACGGGCAAGACCGCGGTGGGCCTGCACCGGGCCGCATATCTGCTGTATGCCCACCGGCAGCGGCTCGAACGCGGCGGCGTGCTGGTCCTCGGCCCCAACCGCGCCTTCCTCGGCTATATCGCGTCGGTGCTGCCGGCGCTGGGCGAGGGCGACGTCGAGCAGACGACCGTGGACCAACTGCTGGCCCACGGTCCGGTCCAGGGAGCGGACAGCGACACCGCCGCCGTCGTCAAGCACGACGCCCGCATGGCGGACGTGCTGCGCCGGGCCCTGTACGGGCGGGTACGCAAGCCCACCGAGCCGGTCACCGTCCCCGACGGCTCCGCCCGCCTGCGGGTGGCGACCGAAGACCTGCGCCGCATCGTCGACGACACCCTGCGTGCCGCTCCGCCGTACGCGATCGGACGCGAGCGGGTGCTCTCCCGCACCGTCGCCCTGATGCAACGGCAGGCCGAGGCCCGCGGCAGGAACGCGAACGCGGCCTGGACGCGCGCGATGGGCAGAGCTCTCACCCCGTTCCTGGACACGGTGTGGCCCTCCGCACGGCCCTACGAAGTCGTCGCCGGGCTGCTCGGCGACCCCGAGGCGCTGGCGCAGGCCGCGGACGGAATCCTGACGGCGCGGGAGCAGGAGGCGATCACCTGGACCAGGCCGCCGCGGACGTCCAAGAGCGCCACCTGGTCGGCGGCCGACGCCGTGCTCATCGACGAGGTCGCCGGCCTGCTGGAACGCCCGCGGGGCTACGGCCACGTGATCGTCGACGAGGCGCAGGACCTGTCGGCGATGCAGTGCCGGGCCATCGCCCGAAGGAGCGAACACGGCTCGATCACCGTGCTGGGCGACCTGGCACAGGGCACGACGCCCTGGGCCGCCCGCGACTGGCGCGACCGGCTCACCCAGCTGGGCAGGCCGGAAGCACGGGTGATCACGCTGGCGACCGGCTTCCGGGTGCCCGCGGCCGTGGTCGCGCTCGCCAACCGCCTGCTCGAAGCCCTCGAGGTGGACGTGCCTGCCACCCGTTCCTTCCGGACCGACGGCCGGCTACGCGTCCGGCAGGTGACCGACCTGCCGCGCGCCACCGTCGCCGCGGTGCGTGAAGCCCTCCGCCATGACGGATCGATCGCGGTCATCGCCGCCGACGCCACCGTCGAGACCTTCGCGGCGGCGCTGTGGAACGAGGGCATCACGATCGCCGAGGCCGGTGAGACGGGCGGCGCCGCACGGGTGAGCGTGGTGCCCGCGACGATGGCCAAGGGCCTGGAGTACGACCATGTGGTGGTGGCCGAACCGGCCGAGATCGCCGGAGCCGAGGAGCGTGGCCTCAACCGGCTGTACGTGGTGCTCACCCGCGCCGTTTCACGGCTCGACGTCCTGCACCACCGCCCGCTCCCCTCATACCTGGCCGATGTGTGAAGGAAGGGGGCATCCCCCGCCGGGACGCCCCCTTCCTCCGCAGGTCCTGTGCTCAGTTCAGGAGGTGGCGGCCGTAGTAACCGCTGAGGTCCTGCCGGTACCCGGGCCCGTGGTAGGCGGTCTCGTCGAACTCCGGCGCCTCCTCGATCTCCTCCTTGGTGTGCGCGACATACACCTTGCGCTCCTGAGGGTCGATCCGGGTGACGGTGGCGGCCGGCAGCACCACCTTCTTGCCGAAGATCCAGAAGCTGGTGTCGACGACGACATAGCTCTCGCCGGCCACGTTGCTCTCCTCCTCCACCAAACCGATCTTGCCGTCGGTGGCCTCCACGTCAAAACCGATCACGCTCAGACCCTGGTCGGTCTCGGTGACGCCGGAACGGTAGGTCCACAGGTTCTCACTCGTCATCGCACGGCTCTTTTCGCTGGTGAGCGTCTCGGTAACCGGGTGACTACCCGCGCCCGCCACGATAAACACCCTCCGGGCACCCCCTCCCGGCCTGCGTCGGCCCTGCCTGCCGTCGCCCCGTGGACGCGGGAGCCCACGCCATGTTCAAGAAACGATCAAGCCGTGGGTGGTCCGTCGGAGCAGGGGAAGGAGCGTGGTTGCGGCTCTGTCGATCATTTCCGCCGATCATGTGAGGACCCATGAGGCTTCTGGCCCGCCCCCATCAGTTCCCCGTCCGGCTCACCGCCGGCGCCTTCCTGCTGAACTCGGGGCTGACCATCGCGGCCTCGGCCGGGGAGAGCGCGCCCCACATCCACGGGATGGCGTCGACGGCCTATCCGTTCCTGAAGGACATGGACCCCGAGGAGTTCACCCGGTGGCTCGCCCGAGGGCAGATCGCCGTCGGCGCGGCACTGCTGATCCCCCTGGTGCCGTCGCTGCTCGCGGGTGCGGCGCTCACCGCTTTCGCCGGCGGACTGGTCGGCCTCTATCTGAGGACGCCGGGCCTGCGCCAGGAGGGCAGCCTGCGCCCCACCCAGGAGGGCATCCCCATCGCCAAGGACATCTGGCTCCTGGGAATGGGCGCCGGGCTGGTCGCCGAGGAACTCGCCCGTGACCGGGCCGGATGCGGAAAATTGAGGAAACGGCCGAGACCGCGCCGGCCCGGACTCGTCAAGTGATGATCACATAGAGGCCCAGGCCGACCCCCGCGACGATGACCAGGAAGGACACCACGGCGAGAACCGATCCGAGCAGCCTGCGGCCACCGGGCTGAGCGTCCGCGGTCGCGATCGACAACCCCAGAAGACCGAGCCCGTACACCGCGGCCAGTCCCGCCCCGGAGACGAGGCTTGTCGCCACGAACACCGTCAGGACATGCAGGTCCAGATAGTCCTTCACGGCACCAACTCCCCATGAAAGCGCGGAGGCGCACCGGCCAAGGTCTCCTCGCCTACGGGAGACGTGCGGTCACAGTCAGGCCCCTGATCGCTTTTCAGGACAGGCAAGCCCCATGTTCGGTAAAGTCCCCGCCTCGCGCGGCCGTCCGGGCGCCCTCATCGAGGGTGACCCGCTGCGCGAGGACCCGCGCCCCGAAGATCGGGATTACTCGTTGCCCACCGTCGTGTGCGGTTTCTCCGCCGACGAAGACGGTGAGCCGACCGGCCGGCCCGCGTCCCTGGCACGCCGGGCCCGACCGGTGGCGCGTCATCGGTTCCCCGGACCGGTCGGCGTCCCGATCACCGTAGCCGGGCACGGCACCCCGTCCCGCCGCTGCCTGCTGCCTGCTGCCTGCTGCGGGATGTTCGGGCGGAGCCGTGGACTCGCCACCGCCTACGGGAGGGCCAGCGCGCGGGTGCGGTCGGTGACGATGCGCAGCGCGAACCCGGTCAGTGCCGCACCCATCAGGTAGCGCTGCACACGCGCCCAGAACGGCCGCCTGCCCAGGAACGCCGCGATCGCCCCCGCCGACAGCACGATCATCCCGTTGACCGTCAGGGCGACGACGATCTGGGTCAGCCCGAGGAAGAAGCCCTGCGCGGCGATGCTGCCCCGCGCCGGGTCGACGAACTGGGGGAGCAGCGACACGTACAGAATGGCGATCTTGGGATTGAGCAGGCTGGTGACCAGCCCCATGGAGAAAAGCCGGAGCGGCGCATCCACCGGCAGCGCGCTGGGCTCGAAGGCCGTCCGCGCGCCCGGCCGTACCGTCTTCCAGGCAAGCCACAGCAGGTAGACCGCGCCCGCGAGTTTGATCGCGGTGTAGGCGGCGGGCACCACGGCGAAGAGCGTCGCGATACCGGCCGCCGTCGCGCCCAGATACACCAGGAACCCGGCGCCGATGCCCGCAAGTGAGATCAGGCCCGCGCGGCGTCCCTGTGTCACCGACCGGGAGATCAGATAGATCATGTTGGGCCCCGGGGTGAGGACCATGCCAAGGGCGATAAGGGCGATGCCGAGGACGGCACTGACAGAGACCATGGACGTATCCTGTTGCGCTCACCCCGACAAGAGAATAGCCAATTTCGCATATTGGCCCTTAAACATCGAGTTCGACTCGGGCGGTGCCGTTCAGGCCGCCTCGACCGGGGTCATGGCGGCAGAAGCCGTACATATCTGACATGTCAGCCAGAGCTGAAAGTTTCACCCGCTCCCCCATGCTCCGCCCGGAGCGACCGGACCGCTTTACGGCCGACAGTCACAGCTCACGGCGGTGGGGGACGGACACCGGCGCCCTCACCCGCGAAGGCGGACGGGGCACCGCGATGGCGCACCGGACGGATTGCCGGTATGTGATAGGTGGCTGAAAGCGCTTTCCCAACGCTGACGCCGTCCCCCGCATCGATCCGCTCAACCACAGGGGAGAGCATGTCCCGATCATCGCAACCACCCCTCCGCCGTCTGCTGGTGTTCTGCTCGGCTGCTCTGGTCGCCGTCGCGGCGGGCGCGGCCACGGCGGCGACCGCCCAGGCCGCCGGCTGCCGTGTCAGCTACTCCGTCTCCTCCCAGTGGTCGGGAGGTTTCACCGGCGACGTGGCGGTGACCAACCTGGGTGACCCGATCAACGGCTGGAAGCTCAGCTGGGGCTTCACCGCCGGGCAGCAGGTGACGCAGGCCTGGAACTCCACCGTCACCCAGAGCGGCGCCCAGGTGACGGCCGCGGACGCCGGATACAACGCGGCACTGGCCACCGGCGCCACCGCCTCATTCGGCTTCAACGCCTCCTGGAACGGCTCCGCCAATCCCGTCCCCGCGACGTTCACGCTCAACGGGGTCGCCTGCACCGGCTCCACCGGCCCCACCCCGACCCCCACACCCACGGTCACCCCCACCGTCACTCCCACCCCCACGCCCACCCCGACCGCGCCCGGTGGCTCACGGCAGGTGGAAGACCTCGACCGCGGTCTGATCAGCGCCCGGTCCGGCACCGGCAACTTCGTCGCCTGGCGGCTGCTCGGCACCGACCCGGCGGACACGGCCTTCAACCTGTACCGCGGTACGACGAAAGTGAACTCCTCCCCCATCACCGGCTCGACCAACTACCTGGACGGCGGCGCCGCGGCGGACGCCTCCTACACCGTGCGCCCGGTCGTCAACGGCGCCGAGCAGGCCGCCTCCGAGACCTCCCTCCGCTTCACCGGCGGCAGCTATCTGGACGTACCGATCCAGCCACCGGCGGGCGGCACCACACCGGACGGCGTCGCCTACACCTACGCCGCCAACGACGCCGGCGTGGGCGACCTCGACGGGGACGGACGGTATGAGTTCATCCTCAAATGGGACCCGTCCAACGCCAAGGACAACTCCCAGTCCGGCTACACCGGCAACGTCTACGTCGACGCCTACCGGCTCGACGGCACCCGGCTGTGGCGGATCAACCTCGGGCGCAACATCCGCGCCGGTGCCCACTACACACAGTTCCAGGTCTACGACTACGACGGCGACGGCAGGGCCGAGGTCGCGATGAAGACCGCCGACGGCACGGTCGACGGCACCGGGAAGACCATCGGCAGTTCCTCGGCGGACTACCGCAACTCCGCCGGCTACATCCTGTCCGGCCCCGAATACCTCACCATGTTCAACGGGCAGACCGGCGCCGCCCTGTCCACGGTCGACTACGACCCGCCCCGGGGCACCGTCTCCTCCTGGGGAGACTCCTACGGCAACCGCGTCGACCGGTTCCTGGCCGCGACCGCCTATCTGGACGGCGAGCGGCCGAGCCTGATCATGGCGCGGGGCTACTACACCCGTGCGGTGATCGCGGCCTGGGACTTCCGCAACGGCCTGCTCACCAAGCGCTGGACCTTCGACTCCAACGCCTCGGGCAACAGCACCTGGGCCGGGCAGGGCAATCACAACCTGAGCGTGGGCGACGTCGACGGCGACGGCAGAGACGAGATCGTCTACGGCTCGGCGGCGATCGACGACAACGGCCGCGGGCTGTGGAACACCCGCAACGGTCACGGAGACGCGATGCACCTGGGCGACCTGGACCCCTCCAGGACCGGTCTTGAGGTGTTCAAGGTCGATGAGGACGCCTCCAAGCCCAGCTCCTGGATGGCCGACGCCCGCACCGGGCAGATCCTCTGGCAGACCGCCGCCAACGGCGACAACGGCCGGGGCGTCTCAGCCGACGTCTGGGCCGGCAGTCCCGGCGCCGAGTCCTGGTCGGCCTCCGGCGGGGACGGGATCGTCAACACCAAGGGCCAGAACGTGGGCCGCAAACCCTCCTCGACGAACTTCCTGGCCTGGTGGGACGCCGACCCCGTACGTGAGCTCCTCGACGGCACGCACATCGACAAGTACGGCACCGGCGGCGACAGCCGGCTGCTGACCGCGAGCGGAGTGCACTCCAACAACGGCACCAAGTCCACGCCGGCGCTCTCCGGCGACCTGTTCGGCGACTGGCGCGAAGAGGTGGTCTGGGCGACCGGCGACAACACCGCGCTGCGCGTCTACACCACCACCGCCGTCACCACCCGGCGGATCTTCACCCTCATGCACGACACCCAGTACCGCACCGCGATCGCCTGGCAGAACACCGCCTACAACCAGCCCCCGCACCCGAGCTTCTTCATCGGTGACGGCATGTCCACCCCTGCCCGGCCCAACGTCCACCCGCGCTGAGGCCAACCGGGACCGACGACGGCAACAGGGCCCGTGCCCGGTCGCGGCAGACCGGGCACGGGCCCCGCGCCTCATCGGCCGGGCGGCTCCGCGGGATGGAGGCGGTCGAACAGGACCAGCCACTGCCCGGGATGGACCGCCGCCATCACCGTGCCCGGCCGTACCTCCGCCGCCTCGAAGGCGGCCGCCACCCGGTGGGCCGGGTATCTCATCCGCAGTGAGGCGTCCAGCGAGCCGCCGAGCCCGGCGAAGCCGTACTCGACGAACGCGTGGTAACCGGCCAGCGGCTCCCCGGCCAGCAGCGCCACGGGCCGCCGATCGATGCCCAGGATCGCCGAGTCGACCGCCGGAACCGGCCGGAAGCTCTCCCTGCCGACGCGTCCCAGCAATTTCCAGGAGTACTCCGGCCAGGTCAGCACGGTCAGCAGGCTCCAGAGACCGAAGTCACCGGTGCGTTTACGCGCGTACTCCACCTGGGTGACCAGCGTCGCCGAGGTCAGCGAGGGTGCCTCCAGACACCAGGAAACAATCTTGGATGTGATCGCGTAGGGGATGTTCCCGACGACCGCGAACGGCTCACGGGGAACACGCGCTCCGAGGAAGTCTCCTCTGACCACCGTGATCCGGTCCTCGTCGCGGGTGCGGGAGGCGAGCCTGCCGGCCAGTCGCGGGTCTACCTCATAGCTGATGACCTCCTTGCAGGTCTCGGCCAGGGCGAGGGTGAGCGCACCCTCTCCCCCGCCGGGCTCCAGGACCAGCCCGTGCGACCCGGCGGCCTCGACCACCCGGTGCACCGCATGCGGATCGACCATGAAGTTCTGCGAGAGAACACGCCTGGCCCGGTCACGGGGGGTACGGCCGCCGCCGTTCCCCACCCGCTTCTGGGTGTGCGAATAATTTCCGTGCGCGAAGGACTGCGCCACAGCTTGTCGCCCTTTCGGGTCCGAGATGAACAGGTCTCGGAGGCCCTGGGCACACGCATCGGGGACGCGTGGAGAAGAGAGCGCCCCTAGCGGGCCAGAGCCCGGCTGTTACGAGGACGCGCCACCATGAGGCCCACCATGAAGGTGGCGGAACACATACACATGCCGTAGACGCTATGAGCCCCAGCGACACGCACGCAACCTCTTTTCCCTCCGTACGCGCCACCTCGGCCCACCCCGCCGGGAACAGGGCGTCCCAGGGGCCCGGCGACCACCGGAACACGCACCCCGCGACGCGCCGTGAGCGCCCCGTTCAGCGAGCTCGCCCGGCACCAGCGCCGTCGTCGATCCGACGACGGGCGCCGGGCGCTCCTGTGACGGGGCGGAGCCCGGTCACGTAGGGTCCGGCGGGTCAGACGCCCAGGGCCTCGGCGGCGAGCGCGGTGCCCTGTATCCGGGCGGCGATCTTGGCGAAGGCGACCTCGCGGGAGGTGGAGGTGTCGTCCGCGAATGGGGAGAACCCGCAGTCGTCGCAGGTGCCCAACTGCTCGACCGGGATGTGCCGGGCCGCCTGCAGCACCCGGTCACGCACCTGCTCGGGGGTCTCCACCACGGGGTCGATCGGATCGGTCACCCCGATGAAGACCCTGCTACCGGGACGCAGATGGGCGCCGATGATGTCCAGCACCCTGGCCGGGTCGGGCTCGCCGGCCAGTTGGATGTAGAAGTTGCCGGCCTGCAGCCGAAGGAGTTCGGGGAGCAGGGCGGCGTAGTCGACGTCGGCGCTGTGAGTGGAGTCCTGGTCGCCGCCGGGGCAGGTGTGCACGCCGATCCGGGCCCGCTCAGCCGGGCTGAAGCGCTCCAGCACCTGGTTGTTGAGGGTGATGAAGTCATTCAGCAGCCCACCGCTGGGATCGAGTTTGAGTGACAGCCGTCCCTCGGTGAAGTCCAGCTGTACGGCGTGCGCACCCGCGTCCAGGCAGTCGCGGATGTCGGCCTCGGTCTCGGCGAGCAGGTCGTCCAGGAAGACCTTGCGGGGGTAGTCGGCGATGCCGCCGGCCGGATAGAGCAGGCTCAGCGCCGACGGGGCGATGACCGCCTGCTTGACCGGCAGCCGGGTGTGGCGCTGCGCTTCCTTCAGATAGTCCGCAGCGTGGACGCGGTAGCGGAACGGACCGGAAGTCAGGCACGGCAACTGCCGGGTGTGCCCGTCTGCGAACGGGATGATCGCCCCATCGGGGCTGAGGCCGTCGAGTCCGGTGAGCGGATAGGTGGCGAAACTGGGTTTGGACTGCTCGCCGTCGACGAGGACCGGGCAGCCGAGTCGCTCCAGTCGCGCGATGGTGTCGGCGACGGCTTCGGCCTGCCGCGCGGCCAACTCGGCGTCGCCGATCCGGCCTGCGGCGTGATCGGATAGCGCGGCCAGCAGCGCGGGGGGACGGGGGATGCTGCCGATCGGTTCGGTAGGGATAGCCATGCTGGGAGCGTAGATAACGATCTGCACTTAATCAATCACTCTCAGCTGAGAAGTGCTCTCCCGGAGCGGCCGGGCGGTCAGACGAAGCGGACGTCCCGGACCGTCGCGGACGCGGCGACGAAGTCCAGCATGCGCATTCCCTCCTGCTCCAGCTCCGCCCGCTCCGCCGCCGTCACCGGCTGGAACAGCTCCACCTCCAGCACCGCCTCGTCCCGCTTGGCAGCCACCTTCCACATGCCCCGCACGAACCCGTCCACCAGCACCGTCGCCTTGATGATGCCGTTGACCGTGAAAACCCTGCGGCGGTACTCATCCGCCATGATCCGCGTCCGGGTCCGGTCGCTGAACGACAGCAACATGTTGTCGAACTCTGACAGGTAACGCACCGGAGCCGGAGTGCCGGGGTCGGGCCGGGAGGCCTCGGGCAGGTCCACCAGCTCCACGCCGTCCTCCGTCACGAAGGTCCGCAGCCCCATGCCCCGGACGACCTCACCCAGCCGGGTCATGCCCGACCACTGCTGGACGTCCATCACCGCCGCGGGACCGTAGGCGGCCAGATAGCGGCGGACCGCCTCCTCGGTGGAGGCCCGTTCGTCCAGGGGGCGTCCCAGCCACACCTCTGCGCTGGTGTGGGCGGGCTTCCCGCCCACCCCCCAGATGCCTCTGGGTGGGACCTGTACCAGCGCCACCGTGCTGCGCACGCCGTTGACCAGGTCGGCGGAGTCGTACTCCGGCCATCGCTCCCGCAGTCGCTCCCCGAGCTCGCGGAAGGTGAGCGGGCCCTCCTCCACCAGGGCACGGCCCGCGGCGGCGAGCTCGTCCAGGTCCAGGCCGCCCAGTCGTTTGGCGTGCCCGCCCATCAGTGCCCGCAGCAGCATCGGCTGCAGCAGCGGGCGCAGGGTCAGGCAGTCGTCGGCCGTGACCAGGTGAATGGTGGACCGCATCAGGACCAGCCGCACCACGCTGCGCTCCTGCAGCAGACGCGACAGGTCCTCGTGGCCGAACCCGTCCAGCCGACTCCACAGCCCGATGTAGGGCGGGTTCGGGGCCTGGGCCTGCATGCCGTACAGCTGCCGGACCGCGTCGAACGCCGGCAACCGCGTCCGAGCCAGCAGAAGCTGCCGGTCCAGGGTGGCCCGGTTGAGCGCGCGCCTGGTAAGCATCTCGGGCATATATCTCCTCTCACCGCGATTCCGCCAAGGAGCACATTATCAGAATGGAATAGTCCATTCCGCCATGTGCATGCCAGGTCGTCGCGGCACCACCCGCTTCACACCGTCAGATGGCCGGAGGCGTCCATACGTAGGGCGTCGTCGTCACGATCGCCTCCAGCCCCAGCCGGGCCAGGATCGGCCGGCTGTCATCGGAGGCGTCCACCTGCACCAGCCGGAACCCCCGATCCACCGCCAGCCCCGCCCGATAGGCGACCATCGCCCGGTAGACGCCCCGCCCCCGCCACTCCTTCAGCGTCGAGCCGCCCCACAGCGAGACGAAGTCCGTGTCCTCGTGGAACCGCATCCACGCCGCGCACACCACCTGGCCACCGGCCTCGGCCAGGACCACCGCGCACCGGTCGCCGGGCCCGGCGATGTCCCGCTCCAGCAGATCGGGCAGCCAACTGCGGTCGGCATCCCAGACCGTCTCCTCCATCTCCCGGATCCGCTCAAGATCGACCCGGCCGGTCACCTCACGCAGCCGCACCCCCTCCGGCAGCACCGGGGTCGCGGCCAGCCCGGCCGCCTCGCCCACCATGACGGTCTCCCGCTGCTCGGCCTCGAACCCGGCCGCGACCAGCCGTTCGGGCAGGTCCACGGGAAGGTCGCCACCGTGGTGCTTCCACTCCACCGGCCGGCCGATCTCGGTGAAGAAGTCACGCTGGCCCGCGATGAACGCGTCCAGCTCCGCGCCGTCCAGCCCGCCCAGATCCCGGTAGAGCAGGAAGCCCTGCCCGAGCCCATCCGACACCACCCGCAGCACCGGCCCGACCCTCTCGGCCGTACGGCCGGGCGTCGGCCTGCCCCGGAGCTGCTCGTCATAAGCGCGGAGATGGGCCGAGGCCCGCGATGAGATGTCCATTGCGCCCACCCAATCACACCACGTCATCTCCGGCGACAGGGCGAAGCCGGGCTAAACCCGGTCCAGCGGCCGGTGCGGCGGCGCCGGCAGCTCCACCTCGATCACGTCGCCGGGCCGCACCTCGCCGCCGGTCACCACCACGCCCATCACCCCCGCCCTGCGGACCAGCTCACCGGCCTCGTCCCGGCCCACCACCCGCTTGAGCAACCCCGGCCGGAAGGCGTCGATCTGCAGGCACGGGTTGCGCAGCCCGGTGATCTCGACAACCGCCTCCTCCCCCAGCCGCAGCAGCGCCCCCACCGGCAGACCGAGCAGGTCGACGCCGCGGGTGGTGACGTTCTCTCCCAGTTCGCCCGCTTCCACCTGGAACCCCGCCGCCGCCAGTTCGTCGTGGAGCTCGGCGTGGATCAGGTGGACCTGGCGCAGGTTGGGCTGGGTCGGGTCCTGCGCCACCCGGGACCGGTGCTTGACCGTCACCCCGAGATGCGCGTCACCTTCGACACCGAGCCCGGCCAGCAGCCGGATGCCCGTCTCGCGGGGCTTGCTGAAGGTGTGCGTGGCACTACGGCTCACCGCCGTCACTCGTCCGTCCGTCATGGGGAGATTCTCTCCCGTCCTGGGGCCTCCGGGAATTTTAATGATCATTTATGCTGGGAGCCGTCGCCTTTACAATGTAGATTCACAAGAATGGATAAGGTCGGCGGGTGAGCGTGCCAGCCGTACCCGAGTCGCCCCGGACCGTCGTCGAGCCCGCACGGGACCCCTACCGGGTATATCTCGACTCCCTGTCCAGCGCCGAGTCCCGCCGCACCATGCGCGGCTGCCTGGACCGCCTGGCCGCCCTCGTCTCCGGCGAGGAGGTCACCTCCGGCGCCGGTCAACCCTGGCATCTGCTGCGCTACGAGCACACCGTGCGCATACGCGCCCTGATGACCGAGCGCGGCTGGTCCCCCTCCTACGTCAACAAGCATCTGGTCGCGCTGCGCAGAGTGCTGCGCGAGGCCTGGCGCCTCGGCCAGATGACAGCCGAGGAGTACCAGCGCGCCGCCGACCTGCCGACCGTCGAGCACACCCGCCTGCCCACCGGGCAGCATGTCCCGCCGGAGGTGGTGGGTGCCGCGCTGGCCGCCTGCGACCGTGACGACTCCCCCGCCGGGGTCCGCGACGCCGCCCTGCTGGCGGTGCTCTACTCCACCGGCTGCCGCCGCGCCGAGATAGCCACGATGGCCCTGGCCGACTACGACCCCGGGGCCCGCTCGCTCCGGGTGCGCGGCAAGCGCGACAAGGAACGGATGGTCTACCTCACCGCCGAGGCAGTCGGCCGGCTGGAACGCTGGCTGGCCGTACGGGGCCGCCCGGCGGGGGCCCTGTTCTCCCCCATCGGCAGATACGGGCGGCTGCGGACCAGGGACGGCGGACCGGCCGCCATGACGGGGCAGGCGATCGCCGACATCCTGGCCAGACGGCTGGCCGAGGCGGGAGCCCTGCCCCGGACCCCGCACGACTTCCGGCGCACCTTCATCGGTGAACTGCTCGACGCCGGCGTGGACCTGGCCACGGCCCAGGCACTCGTCGGCCACTCCTCCCCCGCCACCACGGCCCGCTACGACCGGCGCCCCGAGCGCCGCCGCCGCGAGGCCGTCGACAGGATCACCCTGCCCGCGCCCAAGCCGCTCTAGACGATAGGCTCGCCGCGATGGAACACAGCGGCCAAGGGGATCCCGCACGCAGTCTCGCGCTGCTCTGGCGGACCAGCGAGCGGACCAGCCGGAAGGGCAAGCCCGACCTGAGCGTGGACCGGATCGTGCGGGCCGGGATCGAGATCGCCGACGCCGAGGGACTGGCCGCGCTGTCGATGCGCAGGGTCGCCGAACGGCTCGGGGTCGGCACCATGTCCCTCTACACCTACGTGCCCGGCAAGGCCGAACTGCTCGACGTCATGCTCGACACCGTGTACGGCGAGACGGCCCGCCCCCGGGACGTCGCCGAGGGCTGGCGGGCCAGGCTCACGCTCGTCGCCCGGGAGAACTGGGAGCTGTGCCGCCGCCATCCGTGGACCCTGCAGGTCGACACCGGACGCCCGCCCCTGGGGCCCAACCTCATGGCGAAGTACGACTACGAACTGGGCGCGATCGCCGATACCGGCCTGACCGAGGTCGAGATGGACGCCGTGCTCAGCCTGGTCCTGGGCCACGTGCACAGCACCGTGCGCGGCGCGGTGGCGGCCGCACGGATCGAGCAGGACACCGGGGTCAGCGACGAGCAGTGGTGGCAGGCCCACCGGCCGGTCTTCGAGAAGATCTTCAATCCGGCCAGTTACCCGACGGCGGTGAGGGTCGGCGGCGCGGTGGGCGAGACCTACCAGGCTGCCTACGTCCCGCCCGAGCAGCTCTTCTCGTTCGGCCTGGAACGGGTGCTGGACGGCGTGGAGGTGCTCATCGCCAGGCGTCGCGGCTGAGGCGGCAGAGCAGGCCGCCCGAGCCGGGTTGCAGACGGGGACCCGGGCGGTCGAAGTCGTCCGCGGGTGCTGGGGGCACAGCGACAACGAGGCGGCGCAGCAGACCCGGTTATCTTGGGTACCCATAGGCCATCGCCGCCCTGTCCCGGATTCGGGGGGAAAGATTTGGAACGGAATCCGGCGTTAACCGGGTTCCCGCCGGCCAGTGGCCCCTGTCGTCTCCCGCTTGCGGAGAAGGCTCGCGCCGGATTCCGGTCGATCTCACAGCGTGACCTTGATCCACCTGACCGCCCACTCCCCCAGCGGATCTACATCGCTGACCGAGTGCGAGAGAAGGCGTCGATCCGGGAGATCGTCCGCAGGCTGGGCCGTGCGCCCTCGACCATCAGCCGGGAAATCCGCCCCAACCGACACCCCACAGGCGGCCAATACCGGCCGCACGCGGCCCAGGATCATGCCGCCGCACGCCGGCTGCGCCCCAAGCCGAGCAAGACAGGGCAGCGAGATGGGCCGCCATCACGAGTTTTCCGTCGCCGCTGACATGCCCGTCTACTTCTGCGATCCCGCCAGCAGCTCGACGCCGTCGCCGCCGAGCTGAACTCCCGAACCTCGCAAGACGCTCGGCTGGAAGTCTCCTGCACAGCGCTTCGCCGAGTTCATGACGGCCTGCCCCTGACCTGTGAGAGCCAGGACAGTGGGGCTGGTGTGCTAATCAGCCGCAGTGTTTCCGGTTCCGCCCGTCCTGCTACCGGACTCCAACTCCTCGCACAAGAGCTCCAACAGACCGGGCAGATGACGCTCGATGTCCTGCCTGGGCAGCGAGACGGCGCTGCCGTTGCCGTGGTCACGCTGCATAATCAGCTCTGCCTCGCGCAGCACCCGGAAGTGATGCGTGCGTGCGGCCTTCTTTACCGGCAGGTCGAACGAGCCGCAGGCACGCTCCCGGTCTTCGGGATCGGCCGCGAGTTCGGCCACCACCCGGCGGCGGGAGTCGTCGGCCAGCGCGCGGAACACCTTGCCCAGATCCATGGCTTACTCCTAGGTACGATTTTCGTCATACCCGGCCGATGGCTAGCGTTAGCAGGTATGGAAATCATCGTACCTGAAGGAGACGGGGCGGTCGGCATCTACGGCTTTGCCCGACCGAAGCCCGAGCGCGCCGATGAGCTGGAGCGGCTGCTGCTGTCATTCGTGGAGCCAACCAGGGCCGAGCCTGGCTCGATGCAGTACCAGGTCCATCGAGACGTGGCAGATCCCAGCACGCTCGTGTTCTACGAACTGCGGCGGTCGGCCGACGACCTGCGCGCGCATCTCGCACGTCCCGAACTCGCACACTTCCAGCAGCACCGCATGGACTACCTACGAGAAGACCTGGAGATCCACTGGCTCACGCCCCTCAGCGTGACCCCCTGACTCCATTGTCAGCGTATCCACGCCGATACGCCGGACGGAGTGACCGACCTTGGCCAGGCGCCCATCACATGCGTCGGTCCCCGAAGCACCTCGCCGCCGTCCGCATCGCATGAACAGGCAAGATGAACGGCCACCCACTCCCGCTATCGAGGGAGCGGGCGGCCGTCGCCGCGACGCTCAGGGTCAGCGCGGACCGTCTCGCGGCTATGCTGACCGCCAACAACAATTGATCACGTGTGTTGCGACGACCCCTCGAACGCCGACGGTGAGAAAGGCGCTCTACAGCCTGCCATTGCGCAACAGGGTCTCGGTACCGAGCGCGATCGGCGGCCCGGCGCCGAGGACGTCGATGGAGGCCGTCAGCCGGGTGCCGCCGTACGGCAGGACCGCCGGTGCAGGGCACAACAAGAGCAGTCCGCGCAGGTCGAGTGGCCGCGGATCGGCGGGCACCGCGCGTTATCCGGTACATAACCGAAGGTATTGCCCGGCGGACGGCATGAGCGCCGCGCCGAGGATCACCGGCCGTCGTCCTGCTCCGGTGGAGTGGGCCTACCCGTCTTGTGCGTACGTGATGGGGACTGCCCTGGACTTGGCGTGGTCCTGTTGTGCGGGTCGTGAGTCCCAGAGCGCGGCACCGCCGACCACGAGTGCCGCCAGCACGGCCAGGGCGAGGGGCGGAACAAGTGATGGCGCCGCAAGGACGACCGGCGCGGTGACGGCGAGCACGGCGATGGCGACGACCCTGCCAGCCGGCAGGCGGCCGAACACGAGCCGCTGGAACACCGCGTGCCCGGCCAGGAACAGCGCGGGTCCGCCCAGCACGGTGAGGGCGGTGCCCGTGGTGATGGGGCCGAGCGGGTGTGCGATGGCCAGTTCGTCGCCCACGGCCGCGATGATGACCCCGGCCACGATGGGGATGTGACTGTAGGTGTAAGCCGAGCGACCGATCCGCCCGGTGTCGTCCGCTGCGGCCACCCGCTCAGCGGCGTCCTCCGCTGAGCGGTCGAAGTACACCCACCACATCGCCACGCTGGTGAGGAAGGCCATGGCGAACGCGGCCACCGTCGCGATGGACAGGTGATCGTTTCCGGCCAGCGTCAGGCCGGTGACCAGGATGGATTCTCCCAGGGCGAGAATCACGAAGAGCTGGCAGCGTTCGGCCATGTGGGCCGCGTCGATCGCCCAGTCGGCCGTGGTCGCGCGGCCCAGGAACGGCAGCCGGTAGCCGTGCCAGGGCGCGGCGTACTCTACCAGCAGCGCCACCACCCACAGCGTCACCTGGCCGGTGCCGCCTGCGAGCGCTCCGGCGATCCACAGCACGGCACTGATCACCTGCCAGATCAGAATGCGCCGGAAGGTGTGCCCGATGAGCTCGTGGCGGGCCGCGAGAGCCGCTACCAGCGACCGCCCCACCTGCAAGACGACGTACGCCACGGCGAACCACACGGCGCGCGGGCCGAACGCCTGTGGCAGCGCTGCGGCCATGGCCAGACCGGCCAGCATCATGGCGGCCAGCGTCAGCCTCATGACGGGGTGTTCTGGGTCTAAGTAGTTCGTGGTCCAGGTGGCGTACATCCAGGCCCACCACACCGCCAGCGTCAGCAGCAGCGTCTGTACCGCTCCGGCCGCTCCAAGATGGCCCAGGAGCAGATGCGAGAGCTGGGTGATGGCGAACACGTACACGAGGTCGAAGAAGAGCTCGATGGGCACGACCTTGGCGGCGTGGCTGCGCGGTCGCAGGATGGTTGGCATGGCTGTCCCCAGCTTGGCGATCTGTCGTCGAGGTAGGGCTTAGCTCTGGTACGGCGGTGCGACGCCCCAGCCCCACCGCGGCACCGGCGCCTGCCGCACCGGTGTGGCCCCGGGCTGGGAGTTGGCGAGGGCGAGCCGGGTGCCCCATTCGATGTAGCCCATGAACGCGGCACGGAACTCGGGGTCGTCCGGCAGGCCGACCTCGTCGGCGGCGTCGGCCAGCAGGGCCACCCAGCGGCGGCGCTGCGCCTCGGTGATCCCTCTGTTGAGATGGTTGCCGAGCATGTGCGCATATCCGCCGCGCTCGCCGGTGTAGCGCGCCGGGCCGCCGAAGACCTCCCCCAGCCACATGGCCACGTAGCGGGGGTGGCGGGGGTCCATATGCGCGAACAGCGGCCCGACCAGCTCGTCGGCCTTGACCAGCTCGTAGAAGCGCTCGGTAAGCCGCTCGAATGCCTCAGTTCCGCCTGCCCACGTGTACAGGCTGGGGACGCGGCCGCCGTTGCCGTGCACCACGGTCCGCTCGTAGGGGCGCATCTCCTCGATCATTCCGACGTAGGGCCGGATCTCTGCCAGGAAGGCGGGGAACAGCTCGCCGCCCCGGAACCCCTCCAGGTGGTCCTTGGCCGAGGTCCAGGTGATCCGCAGGATGTAGCAGGCGGGATCGTCCAGGCAGCGGCTGAGCTCATAGTCTCCGCACTGCGGCGCCTGCGCCAGAACGCCGGCCGCCCTGCTGTAGGCCTCCTCGAACTCCCCGAATCGTTCGTCGGGGATGCGGTAACGGATGTACTCCGTGATCATGCGTCGGGGATGCGGTAGCGGATGTACTCCGTGATCATGGCGGTCCTTTCCAAGGTGGCGAAGAGGGCTGAATTCTTCCAGATTGTAATGATGTAATCAAACCAAGTCACGTACCGGATGATCCCCTCTGGCTCGGGGTCCAAGGTGCACGGCGAAAGCGTACGGAATACCGAACTTCTCGGCCGCGTTCTGGGCCGACTCCATGCGGCGCGCCGCCACAGTGACCACCTCGAACTCCGGCAGTGTCCGCAACGTTGGGACATGCCTGTAGCCGGCCCGGCCGCCCGCTCCGATGATCTTGACCCCGATGGCCTGCGTGCTCATACTGCTCCTTCACGTGGGCGGGCTCGGCCGCCGGGCCCCAGGGTTGCCCGGTGATCTGCGATTGGTCGGGCAGCGCGGCCGGATGGCGCCTCATTCGATCGGATCGCGGTTGCGACGCTGGGTGAGGCTGAGGAAGCCAAGCTGGAGGGCCGTGGTGGCCAGGCCGCGCCCAGGGAGGTGGTGTTTTGAGAAGGCCACCCGTAATCGGTGACTATCAGGAAGCAATCGCCTCAATGGTCACTTAGCATCATTTGTCTTGTTTTCGAAATCGGGTGGGTTTGAGCTGGCGTCACATCGAGAGGCGTAACAACACCGGTTCCTCGCGTGTACCTTCCCGTCTCGCTCACCGGGCCCGGCCCCTCCAGCAGCCCTGGGCCGACCCGACTTTGTCGAGGCTGCTCCCGCCCTCACCGGCAATCCCCGGTTCGAGCTGCCTCCAGCTTCACCTCACCGCTACGACGGCGAGGAGATGGTGGTCTTCCACCTCCATCCGGACAAATCAGCGCCTCGTGGCGCACTGCAGCTGATGACACGAACCCGAGTGGGCCAGCTCGATCAACACCATCATCGGCGAGGCCGGCCGTCTGCACGACGCTCAGACGCCCGACCCCGACCGCAAGCTCGGCACCCTGCGCCCACACGACGCCCGCCACACCTTCGCCTTCCAGCTCTCCCAAGCCTCCGGCCACAACCGCGCCGAACTCGAACGCCGCCTCGGACACGCCAACGACCGCTACCTACGCCTCTACACCAACCCGACGACATCGCCGTCAGCTGCATCGAAGACCTGTGACAAGCTACCGCCAGCATCCCCTAGCACAGCGCTGTCTCACCCTCGTCGGCCCGAGCATCTGCGATCGCCAGCCAGAAGCAGGATCAAATCCGACTCGGGGCCGAAGCGGAGCAGCCGTCGGTTCCGCATCAGCATCAGAGGCGGGCGATCAACACCAAGGTGTGAAAGCGAACGGAATCCGGCGCGGGCCACGTTCGGACAAACGGAAGATGAAGGCTTCGCTGACCAGCGGGAACCCCGCTAACACCGGATTCCGTTCCAAATCTCTCTGACCCCCGATTCTGGAACAGGGCGGCTCGGCGGTGTCTCCGGGTCGCTCAGCGTTTCCCCGGCGCGTACCAGATCCTGCTGTGCAGGTCGCCGCCCCTGATCACCTGCACGCGCCATGGCTCCAGCCGTAGCACGTGCAGCTTCGGGTCGCCCGGGTCGCGCCAGAAGTCGCCCAAGTTGTAGCCGGCCCCCTGCGGGCTCGTACGCCGGTAGAGGTCCCACACATGGCGCTTGGTCTCCAGGTCGTCGGCCCAGGTGGCGACGGTGTCGACGCTCACCGCGTTCTGCCGCGGCGTCCAGTAGGAGAACGTGCTGTGCGGGTTGCCCGCCAGGTGGGCAGCCTTGACCGGTGTCTTGTAAGTGGCGAGCCAGCCCACCGGCCGGCCGTCGACGCTCTCCCAGACGGGGATCAGCACTCGTGCGCGGGGTCGTCCCTTCTGGTCGACCGTGGTCATGGTCGCGTACACGATGTCGCCGATGTAGGTGTCGAACTGATCCTTGATCTCGGCGAACGACGTCACGTGGTCGGTCAACGTTGTCTCCCTGCTGCTCAGACGGTGGCGGGGGCGGACTCTTGGGCCGGTTCGGGGGAGGCGGCGGGGGCGCGCAGGCCGAAGGCCAGGACGACCACGCCGAGCAGCGCCGCCGCCAGCGGGACCATCAGCGCGGTCCGCAGCGCGTCCAGACCGGTTCCGGCGGAGACGCTGACCGCGGTGACGGCCGACAGCCCGAGCGCCATGCCGAACTGCATGGCCGTGTAGAGCAGACCGCCCGCCAGGCCGTGCTCCTGCTCCTCGACGCCCTCGGTCGCGGCCATGGTCAGCGGGCCGTACACCAGCGCGAAAGCCAGACCGAGCAGGAGCAACGCCGGAAGCATGGCGGTGTAGGCCCAGTCCATGCCGACGGGCAGAAACAGCGCGTACGCGACCGCCGCGAGCACGATGCCGCCGAACAGGACCCGCGCGTTTCCGAAGCGGTTGACCAGGTGTGGCGTCAGCGTGGGCGCGAGCACCGTGTCGATCCCGATCACCAGCATGGCCAGGCCGGTCTGCATCGTGCTCCAGCCGCGCACCTCCTGGAAGTACAGGGTGGCCAGGAACTGGAAGCCGGCGAACGCCACCAGGAACAGCAGCGCCGCCACGTTGACGCGCACGAGCGACGCGTTGCGCAGGATGCCCAGCCGCACCAGCGGCGACGACGACCGCCGCTCGATCGCGACGAACAGCCCGAGCAGCGCCAGCCCCGCGACGAACGTCGCAACGGTCAGGAGGGGCCCGTCACCGGGGTGCTCCAGCCGGACCACGCCGTATACCAGGAGCAGCATGGCACCGGTGATGGACAGCGACCCCGCCAGGTCGAAGCCGCCCCGAGCCCGCTCGCCGCCGGTGTCGCGCAGCAGGGCCAGCGCCGCCACCAGGATCAGTGCGGACAGGATGACCGGCGCGAAGAACACCCACCGCCAGCCGAACGAGGTGAGCACGCCGCCCGCGACCAGTCCGAGCGAGAACCCGCCCGCCGCCGTTCCCGCGTACACGCCCAGCGCCTTGGTGCGTACGCGGCCCTCGGGGAAGGTGGAGGTGACCAGCGCCAGCCCGGCCGGCGCCATGAACGCGGCCGCCACTCCCGTGACGAAGCGCGCGGCCAGCAACATCCAGCCTTCGGTGGCGAACCCGCCGAGCCCGGAGAAGAGCAGGAAGACACTCAGCCACGCCACGAACATCCGCCGGTGTCCCAGCAGGTCGGCGGCGCGGCCGCCCAGCAACATGAACCCGCCGTAGCCGAGCACGTAGGCGCTGACCACGCCGCTGAGCATTCCGGTGGACAACCCCAGGTCGGCGCGGATCGACGGTAGCGCCACGTTCAGCATCGCCACGTCGATCCCCTCTAGGAAGATCGCGCCGCACAACACCAGCAACACGCCCCACGCCCGCCCTGTCATGCGTGCGGGCCCGTTGACGGAATTCGACATCGGAGTCCAGCCCCTCTGCATCGGGGAACCGATCCGGAGACGGTTCCCAAATGTCTCTTGGTTCCTTCTTGTAAGTGACAGCATCGTCAGGCACTATCGATGACCATGGAAGACGGCACTTTCAGGTCCCTCGGTTACTGCGGGGATACCGGCATCGACGAGGACGTTCTCCAGTGGGACCAGCGCGCGGAGTGTGAGGTGCGGCACATTCTCGACCGCATCGCCGACAAGTGGTCGCTTCTGGTCATCGCGCTGCTCGACAAGCGGAGCCTGCGCTTCAGCGAGCTGAGCCGCGCGATCGATGGGGTCAGCCAGCGCATGCTGACCCGTACGCTGCGGCATCTGGAACGCGACGGGCTGGTGAGCCGGACCGTGCACCCCACCGTCCCGCCACGGGTGGACTACGAGCTGACCCCGATGGGTGCGACCCTGCACAGCACCATCAGCGCCCTGGTCGTCTGGACCGAGGAGCACCAGAACGCCATCGCGGCCGCTCGCGCCGTCTACGACAGGAAAGTGGTGGCCGAACGAGAGACGGCGGAACGCCTGGAGGCCGAACGCCAGGCCGTCGCCCACGGGGCCCTGCCAGGCAGGGGCTGACCGCCTGCCACGCGCCGAGCGGCGGCGCGTCAATCCGATGGTGCTTTCTGGGTGTGCAGCAGGCCGGCCGTGTCAGTGCCCGGCCCCGGGTGGAGGACCTGGAGGACGGGCGCGGGCCAGGAACGATCATGTCCCGTGCCCGCCGAGCACTTTCCCGGCATCTGGCCGAAATCGCGGCGCAGGACCGTGACCTGCGGCCGGTGGGGAGTCTCCGACCGCACCGGACACGCCGACGGCCCGATGCGGAATAACTACCGGCGCAGGTCGGTTACAGTAATCGTGCCGATGTGGTTTGTGTCCCCCGGGCCGCAAATTACCGCCTTCACGGAATACCGTTCGGCTGGAGCCGTGTTGTGCCTCTCGCCGAGGAGGCGACCGCCACATCGGCACCAAACGTTCCGCCCCGCAGGAGCCTGAGCTCCTGCGGGGCGTTTCCTTTTTCAGGTTTCATCCTGAAAAAGACCTCCGGCTTTGGAGGAGAACTACAAAGGTGGGGGCGTTGCTTGTTCGGATGCGCACACGTGCCGCCCACTGGGCCACCACCTAGTGTGGTGAACCCGTCTCATGAGGAGAGCCCGTGCTCTATCGCCTGACCAAGATTGTCAGTGCCCCTTTCCTTCATCTGCTGTGGCCGACCGAGGTCAGCGGGACTGAGCACGTACCAAGGACGGGCCCGGCCATTCTGGCCTCCAACCACCTGTCGGTCCTCGACTCGACCTTCCTGCCGCTGGTGCTCCCCCGCCAGGTCAGGTTCGTCGCCAAGTCCGAATACTTCACCGGCAACCCCATCACGGCGGCCTACATGCGGGCCACCGGCCAGATCAGCATCGACCGGCAGAGTCCGACCACCGCGCAGGACACGCTGGACGCGGCCGCGCGGGTGCTGCGGGAGGGCGACCTGTTCGGCATCTACCCCGAAGGCACCCGTTCCCCCGACGGCCGTCTCTACCGGGGTAAGGTCGGAGCCTCCTGGCTGGCCCTGGCCACCGGGGCACCGGTGATCCCGGTGGCGATGAGCGGCACCGACAAGGTGCTCCCCATCGGGGCCTCGACGCCCAAACTGGGCCGGGTGGGGGTGCGGATCGGCAAGCCGATGACGTTCTCCGGTTCGGAGACCAGCGCGCGCGACCGGCGTCAGGTGACCGACGAGATCATGGCGGCGATCCAGGAACTGTCGGGACAGGAGTACGTGCCGAGCTACGCGCCCAGACGTACCGCGAACGAATAACCATTTGTCGTTATATATCGTATTGGCCGCGCTAGGCTCCGGCCCTTGAGACCGGAGAACAGGGGGTAGTCGGGTGCAGCGTGGTAAGACGATCGCGATCACATCGGTGGCCGTCGTGCTGGTGGCGGGGGCCGCCGGCGGCGGGGCATGGTGGTTCCTGCACACCCGGGGCACCCCTCAGGAGACCGCCCAGCGCTTCACCCAGGCGTGGCAGAGCGGTGATCTGACCACGATGCGCGGAGAGCTCGGCGTGAACGACCCCGCGTTCGCCAAGGCGTACGAGGACATGCGCAGGAACCTCGCGGTCGAGGGCACCACGGTACGGCTGGACTCGGTGCGCGAGACCGGCGACGGCGCTGGCGAAGCCGCCTACACCACCACGTTGACGTTGAAGGACGTCGGCGAATGGAGCTACTCAGGTGTCCTGGACCTGGCGGTCGTCGACCGCACCTGGCGGGTCAAGTGGTCTCCCAGGTCCGTGCACCCCGACATGACCGCAGGCGACACGTTCACTCTGAAGACCAAATGGCCGGAGCGAGCGAAGATCACCGCCGCGGGGGGTGAGCGCCTCGACGGCGCCGACGTGGGCGGCTCGGTGCAGCAGCTCGTCGGCTACCTGGACAAGGCCACCGACAAGGACGTCAAAGCCCTCGGCTCCTCCTACAAGAAGGGCGACGCGATCGGCCGGGGTGGGCTGCAGCAGACCTTCCAGCAACGCCTGGCCGGCACCCCCGCCACCGAGATCCAGCTCGTCGGCACGGACAAGAAGACCGCCAAGACCATCGGCAAAATCGAGGGGGCGGACGGCGAGGCGGTCGAGAGCAGCCTGGACCTGCGGATTCAGGGAGCAGCCGCCGACGCGGTCCGCGATCTGAAACAGACCGCGTCGCTGGTCGCGGTCAGGCCGTCCTCCGGCGAGATACTCGCCGTGGTGAACAACCAGGGCGGTTTCAACCGAGCGCTGGACGGCAACTACCCGCCCGGCTCGACCTTCAAGGCGATCACCGGGGTCGGGCTGCTGGCCGAGGGGATGACGCCCGCCGAGCGGACCACCTGCCCCAAGGACGTCACGGTCGGCGGCCTGCCGATCCGCAACTCCCACCACGCCGGATACGGCTCGGTGAGCTTCTCCGACGCCTTCGCCTACTCGTGCAACACCACTTTCGCCCCGCTGGCCAAGGAGCGACTGGGCGCCGACAAGCTGCTGAGCACCGCCGAGCTGTTCGGCTTCAACAGCCCGCTCAACATCGGCGTCCCGGCTGCCAAGGGCAGCTTCCCCAGGGCCCAGAGTGACGCCGAGCTCGCCGCGGAGTCCTTCGGCCAGGGCCGGATCACCGCCAGTCCTCTGCTGATGGCCTCAGCCGCCGCCGCACTGGCCGACGGCACCTGGCGCCCACCGACCCTGGTCCCCTCCATCAAGCAGAAGGTGGCGCCGCAGCAGCTTCCCGAGGGCGTCACCTCCCAGATCCACCAGATGATGTCCGCGGTGGTCACCAAGGGCACCGCCAAGGACGCGGGCCTGCCGGCGGGCACCCGGGGCAAGACCGGCACCGCCGAGTTCGGCGCACAGGACGCGCTGAAGACCCACGCCTGGTTCATCGGCTTCCGGGGTGACCTGGCCTTCGCGGTCATCGTGGAAGAGGGAACGGGCGGCGGGGCGGTCGCCGCCCCGGTGGCCGCGGACTTCCTGCGCGCCCTCGGCTGACGCCGTACGGCGCTCCCACCCGGCGGCGTACCCGGGAACACGGAAGCGCGGACGGCTCTCCCCGCGAACGGCGCCTCCCGCCCCCGGCACCGCTCGGCCGCCCGTCCCCCGGGTTCCCCGAGTTCACCGGCTCGGGACCGGGCATGGCACGCATTGAAAATCATATTCAGGAGAGGTCGTCATGGTGGACGAGAGCGATCTGCGGCACCTGCGCCGCTGTGTGGAACTGGCGGCCGAGGCCTTGGAGGTGGGGGACGAGCCGTTCGGCTCCGTCCTCGTCGCCGCGGACGGTACCGCCTTGGCCGAGGACCACAACCGGGTGGCCTCCGGCGACCGGACCCGCCACCCCGAGTTCGAACTGGCACGCTGGGCGGCGGCCAACATGACCCCGGCCGAACGGGCTGCGGCGACCGTCTTCACCTCGGGTGAGCACTGCCCGATGTGCGCCGCCGCGCACGGCTGGGTCGGGCTGGGTCGCATCGTGTACGCGAGTTCCTCGGAGCAACTGGCGGCCTGGCTCGCCGAACTGGGGGTTCCCGCGCCTCCCGTGCGGACCCTGCCGATCCACCAGGTGGTCCCCGACCTCGTGGTGGAGGGCCCGGTCCCCGACCTCGCGGACCAGGTGCACGACCTGCACCGGCGTTTCCACGGCTCGTCCTGAGCGGGCGTTCCGGGCAACGCGCTGTCCTGCGACCTGGCACAGGTATGCGGCCGCTTGATGGGGAACGGGAGCGACCGCGCCTGAGCGAGGTCGCAAGGTGTGCGCCAGGTGAAAGCCGGCTCGGCGTCCTCCATCCTGGACTCCAGGCCCTCGGCGGTGTCGTCAGCCACTGTTTTCAGGGCCAACCCGCCGGGAAAACCCGGCATATCATCTTATTTAGGCTTCTAAGCCATTTTGGTGAATACAACCAAATGCAATAAGAATGTCCAGCTAATAGGATCGCCAGCCAAGACGGCGGCCTCGAACGCCGAGCCCAATTCAAGTTCGTGAGAAAAACTCATACGCCTAAAACAACCGAACATCACCCGCCACCATCGCCATGCGCAAGTAACTGTGGCCGGATTCTGCCACTCCAACTGCACCCGAGGTCTTGCGCCTCTCCTGTCATCAATGATTAGCTCCCTTACATGACGGGCGTGCCAACGTATACGGCGGATGAAATTCAGGTTGAATTAATCGCGATTCGTCCACGACGGGTCTCCTCCAGATATTGATCGGCGGCGACATCGTCGCCGGCCCGGTTCGAACCACTTGAACCAGGCGCGAGCAGGGGCGGCGACGCCCTCTCGCGCCCTCACCCACCCTCACGATCGACATTCCCTCCCGAGGTTGGACCGTTCCAACCTGCCAGAACGGCTCAACGGCGGCATGAATGCCGCCTCGCGTCCCCGGATGCCGGGGATCTCTTTCTCGCTCGACGCATCACCGCAGATCACCATTTGTTCGCGAGAACCTTCATGTGATCGCCCGGGAGTTCAATTCGCCATGTCCGAATTCTCTTCCAGGCGCGACCACATGGGTGTTCCCAACGCCGGATCATTTGGAGTCTCCTCCGTGACGAGTTCGCTTTCCGATGTCCAGAGTTCCTTTCCAGAGCCGACGACCGGCGAAGGCTCCCGGTCACCCACGCCGGGCCTCGCCGCGGCCTTCGACCCCGAACGTTTCCACGACGGCGCCGTGGACATCGTCAGCCGCCTGACGACGTATCTGGGCGACCGGTCGGTCCGGGGACTCGACCTCCTCGACCCGGCGGTGCTGCTGAAGGCCGCGCGGGGACTGATGACCCCGGAACGGCAGCGCATCGCCGACTTCGACGCCGACCGGGTGAACCAGATCGTCGACCTGTACACGGAGACCGGCATCCCGGTCTACTCACCCGGCTACATGGGACGGCAGTTCTCCGGCGTGGTGCCGCTGGCCGGCCTCATCGACCTGGTCGGCTCGGTGGTCAACCAGCCCTCCTCCTTCTACGAGGCCGGGCAACTCCCCAATGTCGCCGAGCGGCTCATGGCCGAGGAGCTCAACCGGTTCATCGGCTGGGATCGCGACCGGTTCGCCATGGTGACGACCTCGGGGGGCTCCCTGGCCAACCTGACCGCGCTGCTGGCCGCCCGCAACCGCGCCTTCCCGCAGATCTGGACGCGCGGCGCCGGCGGCATGTCGGGTCCCCCGGCCATCGCGGTCAGCGAGGAGGCCCACTACAGCGTGACCCGGGCGGCCGGGGTGCTCGGCATCGGGGAACGGCAGATCGTCCGGCTCCCGGTCGACCAGGCCGGGCGGATCCGCCCCGACCTGGCCGGTCCGGTGCTGGATGAGGCGCACCGGCGCGGTCTGCGACCGTTCTGCCTGGTGGCCTCGGCCGGGACCACGTCGATGGGCTCCTTCGACCCGCTGGAGGAGCTCGCGGCCGTGGCACGCCGGTACGGGCTCTGGCTCCATGTCGACGGGGCGCACGGGGCGAGCCTGCTGCTGTCGGACCGGCACCGAGACAGGCTGCGCGGCATCGAGCAGGCCGACTCGCTGACCTGGGACGCCCACAAGATGCTGTTCATGCCGGCGCCGTGCACGCTGCTCTTCTACCGCGACGGCGCGACGGCGCGCGGTGCGTTCCGACAGCGCGCCAGCTACGTCTTCGACGAGGAACCGGACGTCTACAGCGCCTACGACAGCGCGGACAAGAACCTCGAGTGCACGAAACGCCCGATGATCATGCCGCTCTGGACGGTCTGGTCGGTCTACGGCCCGGCGCTGTTCGCGCAGAAGATCGACCGGCTGTGCGCGGTGGCCCGGCAGGCGTACCGGATGCTCGCCGCCGAACCGGACTTCGCCGTGGTGCACGAGCCGGAGTCCAACATCCTGTGCTTCCGGTACCGGCCAGACGGCCTGGAACCGGCGACCGTGCACCGGCTGCAGCTGGAGATCCGCAACCGGATCCGGGGCGGCGGGCGCTTCTTCATCTCCAAGGTCGACATCGACGGGGTGGCGGCGCTGCGCGTGGTGGTGATGAACCACCTGATCGACGCCGACCACCTGGCCATGCTCATCGCCGAGATCAGAGACATCGGGCAACGGGTACTGGGCGCGAGCGCCGCGGCCCGACCAGCGGAATAGGAGTCGTCAATGACCATGACGGATTTGGACATCGCCACCTCGACGGAGCTGGCGGCACGGCTGATCCCCGAGGAGGAGCTGCGGCCCCGCTCGGTGGACGACGTCACCCGGCTGCCGTCGTTCGCGGGGAAGCTGGATGAATGCGGGCGGCTCACCGGAGTCCCGTACTGCGAGTCCCCGCTCGACCTCCAGAACGCGCTGGTGTTCCGCCGGCTTCAGCAGCTCGTCGGCGTCGCCCTGCTCAACCCGCTGTGGCGCGAGCGGCTGCACTACTTCGGGATCCGCGACGCCCCCGCCGACATGTCCGAGTGGGAGCGGATCCCGCTCTCGGACAAGACCGTGCAGCGGGACATGTTCATGGGCGCGCGGGCCGGGATGGTCGTGCCGCTCGACCGCGGCGGGTTCGAGGTGGTGGCCAGCGGCGGCACCGGTGACGGCATGCCCCTGGAGATCGTGTACTCCCTGCGGGAGCTGCGCGACACCTACCGCATCTCCGGGGCGTTCATGGGCGCTTACCAGCTCGGCCGCTACCTGCGCGGCCCCGCGGCGCGCTGGCTGTTCACCACCCTGGCCGACTACCAGATGTGGAGCAGCGGGACCATGGTCGGCGGCGTCCTGTCCCACGTCCCGGGGGTCAACTACATCGGCGCGGGACCGGTGAGCGCGCCGGTGCTGGAGCACATGTTCTCCTACCCGGGCGACAAGGCGCTGATGGGCATCACCGCCGGCATCGCGCTCCTGCCCGAGCTGGGCGCGGGCCTGTCCCCGCTGGCCAGGGCGAGCTTCCGGGTCGCCATGTACGGCAGCGGCTCCCTGCCGCAGCGCAAGCGCGACGAGCTGCAGGCGTTCTTCCCCAACGTGTCGATCCTCAGCTACTTCGCCGCGACCCAGGCCGAATGCGTCGGACTCCAGCTCGACCACACCTCGCCGGCGCTCTCCGCCGTGCCGGGGCTGCACCTGGTGGAGATCGTGGACGAGCACGGCCATGCCGTCGCCGAAGGCGAGGAGGGCGAGCTGGTCGTCACCCGGCTGCACGCCGACGAGACGCCGCTGCTGCGGCTCAAGCTCGGCGATCGGATGATCCGCCGCCCCGCCCTGACCGGGCCCGGGCTGCGTGCCGAGCGGTTCGAGTTCGCCGGGCGCACCGCCGACGTGCTGCACCTCAACGACAGCCAGTATTCGGCGACACTGGCCTACGCGGCCCTGCGCGGGCGGCTGCGCTCGACGACCGGCGTCGACCTGGACCTGATCACGCACGAGGTCCAGTTCCACAACCACCGTGAGGACCGGACCCTCACCCTGCTGGCGGCGGTGGACGACGCCGAGGGCACGGCCGCGATCGTCGAGCAGGCCCTCGGCCCGAGCGGGACGCGGCAGCTGTTCACCCAGGCGCTGCCGAACTCCCTGTCGCTCTTCAACGACCGGGAGGCCAACGCGGCGGCCATCGAGCAGACCGGATACGGGTTCCGGCTGGTGTTCGTGCCACGTTCCTCACCCCAGATCGAGCGGACCACCGTCGGCAAGACACCGCTGGTCAGGGACCGGGGCTGAGCACGTGGTGGCCCGTACGTCTGCATGACATCTCAAGGAGGATCGATGAAAGACAGGATCAGTATCGTCGTGATGGTCGACGCCGTCGGGGCGTTGTCCGATCGGACGCTGCACAACGGCAACGTCTCGCTGGTCGACGACAGCTCGGCGGGGAGCCAGCACCAGGGAACCCCCGATCTCGTCACTGCGGTGATCCCGGGGCAGGTCGTCCAGTGGACGCCCATCCACGTGGACGTGCAGACCCCGGTCGAGATCCAGGCCATCGAGTTCCTGTCCGGTGCGGCCGTCTCATCCCCGGCCGACCAGGCCGTGCCGCCGTATTCGGTGGATCCCTCCACCGTTCCGGCACCCGGTGCGGTGTCCGGGACGGGGGTCGACGCCACGGGCTCCAACGGATACGAGAACCACGACCTGCTGGTGTGGGAGGGCGTCGTGCCCTACGACATGACGCCCGGCGTCCCGTACCGGTACCGGCTCTCCCTCAGGCTCCACGAAGGACCCAACAGCGTGCTGCACATCGACTCGCCCGCGCTGCTGCGCGTGTGAGCCACGTTCTGCGAAAGGCGGTTTCATGGCCCAGCAACACGGGATCATCGTGCTCTTCGACGTCGAGAACGCGCTCCGGACACGGTCGCTCGACGGCAACACGTACTGGTTCGACAACATGAAGTTGTTCGGTTCCACCGGGGTGGGCACCGAGCAGCTGGTGACGATCGTGCCCGGCACCTACTTCCTCGACGGATCGCAGGCGACCGAGCAGGTGCTGAACTGGTTGCCCTCGGCGCTGGGGTCGATCCCCCCGACGGTGCCGCGCAACTACCTGGCCGAGCAGGGGCGCGCCGACGACCGGCGCACGCTGGAGGAGCTGGCCTCGCTCAGCAGCGAGGGCGGCGTGAGCGAGGCCGATGTCAAGCGGCTGCAGCGGCGGGTCGGCACGCGGGCCCGCACGTCGGGCAGCGCGCGCGGCCTCACTCAGGCCAAGCTGCTGGACGTCACGGGTAAGACCACGAGCAACCCCGACGCGTACAACTATCCGGCTCCGGTGATCACCGACATCACCGGCCAGGCCGTCACCGAGAAGATCATCTACCCGGCCCAGTACGGGTCGCCCGACATGGTCTACGACGGCTGGTACTGGGCCGCGACCGTGGACACGAGCCGGCCCGGGGTCTACGCGTACACGGTGCACGTCCAGCTGCACGAGCTGGTCGAGCGCAACGACGAGCTGGTCTGGGAGTCCGTGGACCTGACCTGCGAGTCCAGTCTCAAGATCATCAGCGATCCGAAGCGCAACGGGTTCACCGGTGCCGGACTGGGCGCGCTCCCGCTCCCGCCCGTCCCGGCCGCAGGCTGACCCGATCCGAGCCGGAGTATTTTCGAGCGGAGGAGCCGTATGCCCCCGAGGAACAGACAGCCCGAACGCCAGCCCGCCCGGCCCGCCAGGCCCGTGACGATCACCGCGGTGGTCGACCCCGTGGCCGCGCTGGCGTCGGAGAACCTGGACGACAACCTCTATCTCTACGACACCAACAAGACCTCAGGGTCCACCGGTTTCGGCACTCCTGAGCTGCACAGCCGGGTACGCAAGGGCGACACCCTGCTGTGGAACGTGATCCCGCTGGAGTGCGAGACCTACGTGTCCCTCGACGACATCGAGATCGACCCGCGGATCGCCGAGCCCACCCGGAAGGTGTATCCCGGCACGGACATCGTGTTCTGGACCGCCGAGGTCAAGCAGGACCTCACCGAACCGGTCTCGTACCGGCTCTCGTTCCTGCTCGGCACCGTCAGCACGCCGTTCACCCCCACCGCCCGGCCGGCCCTGGCCGGTCCCGCCAACGAGGGAAAGGAAGGCCGATGACCCAGGCGTACGCGGCCACTGACTTCGCCGATCGCGGCCAGCTCAACTCCGTCCAGCTGAACGTGGTGACCCTCGTCGACATGGAGAAGGCCGCCGCGACGAAGTCCCTGGACGGCTGCCTCTACATGATGGACAACAGCGTCGGCGGGGTCGGGCAGGGCAACGACCATCTGGAGACCATCTGCAAGCAGGGCCAGGTGATCAACTGGATCATCCGCCCGATCGACATGCACCGCGGTGCGGACGGCAAGTGGCCTCCGATGCCGAAGATCAACAACCTGGTCTTCCTCGACGTCGAGAAGGGCGACGAGGACGATGTCGCCGAACGCCGGATCATGACCGAGCTCAAGGTCTACGGTGCTCCCGACCGGATGCGCGACCAGTACACCGCTGTCTACTACTACTGGGCCGGGGCGGTGATGAGCGACGCCCGGCCGGGGCTCTACCGCTATCGGTTCGTCCTGGAGCTGGAGAAGGAACACGGCACCGACAAGCTGTACCTGAACTCGGTCCGCTATCCCGCGCTGCGGGTGCTGCCCGTCTGACGGCCTCCGGGGCCGTGCGCGCGATGCGGTGAAGGTGGAGGTCGTGGTCGCCGCCGGGCGGCGGCGATGACCGACCGGTGCGATCGTCCCGATCCCGCGGGTCCGGGTTCGGGACGATCGTTATCGGTACCGGTGGAGCCGGGACCATCCCGATGCCCCGTGACACCACCATGCCGCCGGCGTCGGCCGGACGGCTGTCAGAGCAGCGTCCCTCCTTCGGCCTCGAACGTGCCGAGCGCCCGCTCAACGCGGGCCAGCGTGTCCGGGTGCAGTGTGAGATCGGCGGCCGCGAGGTTCTCCTCGATGTGGGCGGGCGTGCGGCTGCCGGGGATCGCCACCACGTGCTCGTCCTGGTGCAGCAACCAGGCCAGGGCGAGCTGGGCCGGTGTGATACCCAGGTGCGTGGCCAGGTCCCTGATCGGGGCGTAGCGGTCGTTGTTGCGGGCCAGGTTCTCGGCGGAGAAGCGCGGCGCATTGTGCCGGAAGTCGCCTTCGCCGAGATTCCGGACCGTTCCCGTCAGGAAGCCGTTGCCCAGGGGGCTCCACGCGACGATCCCGACTCCCAGCTCCCTGGCGGTCGCCAGCAGGTCGGCGTCCACGGGTCGCCACATGGACCACTCGTTCTGCACGGCCGCCACCGGATGCACGGCGTGCGCCCGGCGCAGCTGCTCCGCGGTCACATTGGACAGGCCCAGCTGCCGGACGAGACCGGCCTGGACCAGCTCGGCCATCGCCCCGGCCGTCTCCTCGATCGGCACGCCCGGGTCGGGGTAGTGCGCGTAGTAGAGATCGATCACATCGGTGCCGAGGTTGCGCAAGCTCCGCTCGGCGTAGCCGCGGACCATCCGCGCCTCGCCGTTCACCCTCAGCTCACCGAATTTGTATCCCACCGGGAACGGCCGGCTCGGCTCTCCTTCGGGTACGGCGAGGCCGAACTTGGTGGCGATCACCACCTCCTCCCGACGCCCCTTGATCACCTTGCCGACCAGGCGCTCGTTGTGTCCGTCGGCGCCGTAGGCGTCACTGGTGTCCACATGGGACGCGCCCGCGTCGAGGGCCGCCCTGAGCGCCGTCTCGGCACGGGCGTCGTCGATGTCGCCGTAGACGCCGGGTGACAGCACCATCGCCCCGAAACCGATCGCCGGGACCTTCAGACTTCCGAGTTCGCGTGTCTTCATGACCACAACTCTGCGGTCACCGCCGCTTTGCCGTCCAAGACCCGTTGCGATAACCATTGGTTATGGACGTGCATCTGCGAGAGCTGCGCTACTTCGTCGCGGTGGCCGAGGAGCTGAACGTCACCCGGGCCGCAGACCGGCTGTTCGTCTCCCAGCCTGCGCTGTCGAAGCAGGTCAGGGTGCTGGAGCGGCAGCTCGGCTTCGCCCTGTTCGACCGGGTCACCGGGGGCGTCGCGCTCACCCGGCAGGGGGCCGCGCTCCTGCCGGTGGCCCGCGAACTGCTGGGCAGGTGGAACACGGGTGTGGAGGAGGCGCGTGCCGCCGCGCCGACGGGCACGCTCGTCATCGGTATGCAGACCGCCGTCGGCAGAGGGCTGCAGCAGGAGGCCTTTCGAAGATTCCGCGCTCGGATGCCGGGGTGGGAGGTCTCCCTGCGACTGGTCGGCTGGGACGACCCGAGCGGTGGTGTGGCCGACGGCGGGTCCGACGTGGCGTTCGTCTGGTTGCCGGTCCCGGAGGGACTGAACATCCATGTGCTGGTCACCGAGCACCGGGGGGTTGCGATGCCGGCGGACCATCCGCTGGCGTCGCGAGCGGAGATTCCGTTCTCCGCATTGCGGGACGAGCCCTTCATCGCGCTGCCCACCGCGGCGGGCCCGCTGCGTGACTACTGGCTCGGCCGTGACGCCCGCGACGACGAGCCCGTGGTGGGCGTCACGGCGAATACCCCGGAGGAGGTCTTCGAGGCGGTGACCAGCGGGCTGGGCGTGGTGCTCGTGGCCGAGGGGAACGCGACGCTCTACAACCGGCCGGGCATGGTCTACCGGCCGGTGACGGGCCTGCCGCCGGGCGAACTGGCCATCGCCTGGCGGAAGGGGGACCGTCGCCCGCAGGTCGCGGCCTTCGTCGACGCGCTGCGCTGACGGGTCCTCCCCCTGGGCCGCGCCGTGACCTCTCGTTTCACCGGGTGGCGTCGGAGATCGCCTGGTTCCCGCCCATCCCTGCCATTCCAACGAACCGATACGGTCCGCGTTGCCGAAACCGGAGCCACTCCGAGACCGTCAGAAGGGGAACGCGGCGGCCTCGTGCCGGAAGGTCAGGACGAGCAGCGTGGCGATCAGGGTGGCGATCAACACCCAGCTGACCATGATGATGATCGTCGAGCGACGGGGCCGACGCGGCGCCCGTTTCTTCTTCGCGTCGTTCTTCCGGCGGCCGTGCTCCTTGCGCTGGACACGCTCGTTGAACGACTCCAGTCGTGCCGCCAGTCTCGGGTCCTCGTCGGTGAGGTGACGCTCGATCTGCAGCAGTAGTCGCTCCTCATCTTGCGACCAGGCCATGGCGTACCTCCCGGGAGCGCAAGGCGTGTGCGGATTTTCTGCCCAATCGTAAAGATCATTATCCATTCTGAGGCCTGCGATTTACCGCTTCTTTCCGCACCTGCCGCCCATGTCTCCGCCGCCGGGCGTATCCTCCGGTGATCCCACCGTCCTCCATTGGGACCGGGAGAGACGCGGGGCGAGCGCGGCCCGAAACCATCCGGACCGTCCGGGTTCAGGACGCGCTGGACACTCATCACCGGGGCCGTCACCGCCACTTTGACGGCGGTCGGGGACGGGGTCTCACGACGGAGACGGCAGACCGTAGGCCTTTTCGCCGCCTCAGGCGTGACCTTCGGAGAAGGCTGCGCGACGACCTACCGAACATCACCGTTAATAACGGATATTAAGCGCCATAAGGGGTATAAATCGCTTTAATATACACTATGGGGGTATTGCTACGCTTGGTACAGAGGGAACGCATCGGGGCGCAACGATCGTGAAATCATGATCGGGCGACCGGATCGGACCCCCACCCGGTCACTCGATCATGGAGTGCCACGATGTCCGCCTACCTGCGATTCCCGACCATCTTCGGCGACGCGGTCGTCTTCGCCGCCGAGGACGACCTGTGGACGGTGTCCGCCGGTGGCGGGCGTGCCTTCCGGCTGACCGCCGGGGTGGCCGAGGCGGGATACCCCCGGTTCTCCCCCTGTGGCGACCAGCTCGCCTTCGCCGGGCGCGAGGAGGGGCCTGAAGAGGTCTACGTGATGCCCGCCGACGGCGGATCGGCCCGGCGGATCACTTATCACGGCGCTCGTTCCACCGTCACCGGCTGGGATCCCGAGGGGGCCATCCTGTACGCCAGCGACGAGTCCCAGCCCTTCGACGGCCAGAAGTGGCTGCACAGGATCCGGCCGGACGGGGTCGCGGAGCGCCTGCCGTACGGTCCGGCCAACTCCATCTCCTACGGTCCGCAGATCGTGCTCGGCCGCAACACCGCCGATCCGGCCCGCTGGAAGCGTTACCGGGGCGGCACAGTGGGCGACCTGTGGGTCGGCGACGAGGAGTTCCGGCGGCTCATCGCGCTCCCGGGCAACCTGGCCTCCCCCTGCTGGGCCGGGGACCGGGTCTACTTCATCTCCGACCACGAGGGGGTCGGCAACGTCTACTCCTGCACCGCGGACGGCGGCGACCTGCGCAGGCACTCCGACCACACCGACTACTACGCCCGCAACCTGTCCGGCGACGGCAGCCGGCTGGTCTACCACGCCGGAGCGGAGCTCTACCTGGTCGAGGACGGGGAGTCACGCCCCATCGAGGTCTCCCTGCGCAGTTCCCGGACCCAGCGCAACAGGCGCTTCGCCCCCGCCGAGGACTTCCTGGACAGCGCCACGCTCAACCCCGACGGCACCGGGCTGGCCATCACCACCCGGGGCAAGGCGTTCTCCTTCGCCGCCTGGGAGGGTCCGGTCCGCCAGCACGGCGCACTGTACGGCGTCCGCTACCGCCTGCTGAGCTGGCTGAACGACGGCGAGCGGCTCATCGCGGCGGCCAGCGACGACGGCGACCGCGAGGTGCTGGTCGTGCTCACCGCCGACGGCAGCACCGGACCGGTCCGGCTCGACCACCTCGACACCGGCCGTGTCACCGCGCTGGAGGTCGCCCCGAAGGGCGACAGGGTCGCGCTCGCCAACCACCGCAACGAACTGCTCATGGTCGACCTCACCGGAGAGGCGCCGGGCGAATCCAGGAGCGTGGTGGCCGACTCCAGCGGATTCGGCGCCATCGAGGACCTCGCCTGGTCCCCCGACGGCCGCTGGCTCGCCTACGCCTGCTGCGACACCGCCCAGACCACGGCCATCAAACTGTGCCGGGCCGAGACCGGGGAGACGTTCTTCGCCACCCGCCCGGTGCTGTCGGACAGCTGTCCCGCCTTCGACCCCGGCGGGGACTACCTCTACTTCATCGGCCAGCGCGTCTTCAACCCGGTCTACGACGAGCTCCAGTTCGACCTGGGATTCCCCCTCGGTTCCCGCCCTTACGCGATCGGGCTCCGCGCCGACGTCCGCTCACCCTTCGTCCCCGAACCACGTCCCCTCAAGGACGACGACAAGGACGACGAGGACGAGGACGGGGAGGAGACCGAGGTGGTCATCGAGCTGGAGGGCATCTGCGACCGCGTCGTCACCTTTCCCGTCCCCGAGGGACGCTACGACCGTATCGCCGGGATCAAGGGCAAGGCCGTCTACCTCACCTTTCCCGTCGAGGGCAGTCTCGGCGACGACTACGCGGACTCCTCCGACGGCACGCTGCACGTCTACGACTTCGCCGAACAGAAGCAGGAGACCCTGGTCGGGGACGTTTCGGAGTTCCGGCTCGGCCACGACGGCGCCACCCTGCTCTACCAGTCGGGGAGACGGCTACGGGTGATCAAGGCGGGCGAGGAGCCCGAGGAGGACGACAGCCCCGGCCGGACCGGCGGGTGGGTGGACCTGTCGCGGGTCAAGGTGTCCATCCGCCCGGAGGCCGAGTGGCGGCAGATGTTCCGCGAGGCCTGGCGGCTGCAGCGGGAGAACTTCTGGGCCCAGGACATGGCCGGGATCGACTGGGAGGGCGTCTACCGGCGTTACCTTCCGCTGGTGGACCGGGTCACCACCCGGGGAGAGTTCTCCGATCTGCTGTGGGAACTGCTCGGCGAGCTCGGCACCTCCCACGCCTACGAGAGCGGGGGCGCCTACCGGTCCCGACCGCACTACCGGCAGGGCAAGCTCGGCGTCGACTGGTCCTTCGAGGACGGTCGCTACCGGGTCGCCCGGATCGTCGGCGGTGACCGCTGGAATCCCGACGCCACCTCACCGCTCAACCGCCTCGGGGTGGACGTACGGCCCGGCGACACCGTGCTGGCCGTCAACGGCCAGCCCGTCGGGCCGCAGACCGGCCCGGACGAACTCCTGGTCAACCAGGCGGACCAGGAGGTCCAGCTCACCGTGGAGCGCGGGCAGGAGCGACGGACCTTCGAGGTGAAGGCCATCGGCGACGAGCAGCCGGGCCGCTATCGCGACTGGGTGGAGGCCAATCGGGCCCACTGCCACGAGCGCAGCGGCGGCCGGATCGGCTACCTGCACATCCCCGACATGGGCCCGGACGGCTACTCCGAGTTCCACCGCGGCTTCCTCACCGAGTACGACCGCGAGGGTCTGATCGTCGACGTCCGCTTCAACGGCGGCGGACACGTGTCGGCCCTGCTGCTGGAGAAGCTCTCCCGCCGCCGTCTCGGCTACAACTTTCCCCGGTGGGGTGTGCCCGAGCCCTACCCCGAGGAGTCCCCGCGGGGCCCGATGGTCGCCATCGCCAACGAGTGGGCCGGGTCCGACGGCGACATCTTCAGCCACACCTTCAAGCTTCTGGGCCTGGGGCCGCTGATCGGCAAGCGCACCTGGGGCGGGGTGATCGGCATCTGGCCCCGCCACCAGCTCGCCGACGGCACGGTCACCACCCAGCCGGAGTTCTCCTTCGCCTTCGACGACGTGGGCTGGCGGGTGGAGAACTACGGCACCGACCCCGACATCGAGGTGGACATCACCCCCCAGGACTACGCCCGGGGAGTGGACACCCAGCTCGACAAGGCGATCGAGGTGGCCCTGGACCGCCTGGCCACCCACCCGCCGCACACCCCCAACCCGGCTGACCGGCCACGGCTCATGGTCCCGCAGCTGCCGCCTCGACGAGCCGTCCGGCCAGCGCCGTGATCTCCCCGCGCAGCTCGTCCGGCGTGATCACGGTGAACGGCCAGCCGAGCCCGGCCAGCATCTGCGCCATTCCGGCCAGGTGCTCGGCCCTCATCTCCAGCAGGATCCCGCCGGTGGTCTCGGTGAGCGTCGCCGTGGAGGCCGGGATCCGCCTGGCCGCCTCCTCCATGGTGGTGGCCAGGAGCACCTTCACCTCGTGCCGGTACGGCACCGCCGCCAGCGACTCCAGCACGCGGGCCACCGGGTCGAACTCACCCGGGTCGTCGAAGACCCGCCCGGTCTCCACCGCGCTCGTCACCCGGTCCACCCGGAAGGTCCGTATCTCCCCGCTGCCGTGATCGAACCCGGTGAGATACCAGCGGCCGGAGTGGAAGACGATTCCGTAGGGGTCCAGGTCACGCTCGGAGGACTCACCCCGCCAGGACCGGTAGGCCAGCCGCGTCGTGTGCCGACGCCGGGCGGCACCGGCGAGCGCGAGCAGCGGCCCCGCCTTCGGGGCGCTCGCCGGTATCGGTGCCCTGGTGTGCCCCAGCGTGGCCGAGACCGCGGCGACCCGCTCGCGCAGCGCCTGTGGGAGCACCCGCTGGATCTTGGCCAGTGCGCTCTCCGTGGCCGTCTCCCCCACCGCCAGTCCGGTCCGGCGCCCGGCGAGCAACCCCAGCACCACCGCCGTGGCCTCGTCGTCGGTGAGCATCAGCGGCGGCAGCTTGTAGCCGGGCAGGAGCCGGTAGCCGCCGTGACGGCCCCGTTCGGCCTCCACCGGCACTCCGAGCTCGGACAGTTTCCCCGCGTAGCGGCGCACCGTGCGCTCGTCCACCTCCAGCCGGTCGGCGAGTTCGGGGCCGGTCAGGCCGGGGCTGGCCTGCAACAACTCCAGCAGCGTGAGCACCCGGATGACCGTCATGAGGATTCCCCCAAAATCAGGACCGATTATGTCCGGATTCGATTCTAGGGTGAAGGCCGACAACCACGGAGGAGAAACGATATGAGCACCTATGTTCTGGTCCCCGGTTTCTGGCTCGGCGCATGGGCCTGGGAGAAGGTCGTCCCACCGCTGCGCGAGGCCGGCCACGACGTCCACCCGGTCACCCTCACCGGCCTCGGCGACCGGGAGCACCTCGCCGGCCCCGGGGTCGACCTCGAGACGCACATCCAGGACATCGTCCACGTCATCGTCTTCGCGGACCTGCGCGACGTGATCCTGGTCGGCCACAGCGGCGCGAGCGGCCCGGTCACCGGCGCCGCCGACCGGGTCCCCGAGCGCATCGCCCGCGTCGTCTACCTCGACAGCGGCCCGCTGGCCGACGGCCTGGCGCACCTGGACGTCAACGAGCCCGAACGGAACGCGCTCATCGAACGGCGGGTCGCCGAGCAGGGCGGCGGAATGAGCTACCCGCTGCCGTCCTGGCAGGAACACGAGCAGGCCGGGGCGAGCCTGGAAGGGCTGGGCGAGACCGAGCGCGAGTGGTTCGCCTCCCGGGCGAGCGCCCAGCCGTACGGCGCCATGACCCAGCCGCTGGCGCTCAAGGGCGGAGCGGACAGACTGCCCAAGACGCTCATCACGTGCTCATTCCCCCTTGAGCAGGTCCACGCGATGATCGCGGCAGGCCACCCGTTCTTCGCGGCGCTCGCCGGGCCGGAGTGGAGCTTCGACGCGGTGCCCACCGGCCACTGGCCGATGTTCTCCAAGCCCGCGGAGACGGCGGCCGCGCTCGCCGCACTGGCGGACTGAGCTCGGCCCGGGAGACGGCTCGCCCACCCCTCCCAACGGGTCGCTGCGACCATCATCACCACTTTGAGTAACGATAAAGTCACTTGCAGTGACAGGCACGATCGGGGGACCATCGTCCGGATGACAGCAAGCCCCCGACCAGAGGACTCATCGTGAGATCAGCCATCCGGAAAGCACGCCTCGCTGCCGCAGTCACCGCCGCCGGCCTGCTGTGCACGGGCTTCACCACCCCCGCGCAGGCGGAATCGGGCTCCCCCACCGGGCAGGCCGGGCAGGCCGCGGCACTCCAGCGGGCCGCCGAGCAGTGCGGAAGCGGCGAGGTCTGCTTCTGGCACGACCGCAACTACAACGGCACACCCTGGCGGTGGACGCCTTCGAGCGGCTACCGCGACATGCCCTCCAACCTGCACGACCACGTCTACTCCTTCTACGCGAACGCGCCGGCCTGCTTCATCGACTGGGATCCGGCCGAGCGGCGCAGGGTGAACATCGGTGACTACGCCAAGGCCTACGACACCAACTTCGGCAGGAGGATCGACGCCGTGGACCGCAGCGGCGCCTGCTGACGGCCACTCCGGCCGCACGTTCTTCTCCCGCGTGGGCCGGGACAGGCGGCCCCCTCGCCTGAGCCGTCCCGCAACGACCGCAGGGCGCGGTCCGGCGGCGAGGCACGTCGCCGGACCGCGCCCCGGCTCTCGCCGGGGCAGACCCGGCCTCTCCCCGCCGCTCCGCCGGGAGGAGGCCTTCGAGCCGGGCGGGCACCGGGTCAGGGCCGGATCCCGGGATCCCACACGGGCGCACCGGCCCAGTCCCGGACCGCCTCGAAAGTCCGTTGGGCGATCAGTTGCTGGCCTGCGGCATTGGGGTGGAAGAAGTCCCATCTGCTGAGGTGGTCCAGCGTGAACCGGGTGGTGAACAGGGCATCGCCGTCGAACCTGCAGGCCGGGCCGTACGCGGCGCAGACCCTGGCCAGGGCGGCGTTGTAGGCGACGACCCGGTCGCGCACCCGGTCGCGGCGGGCCCGGTCCGCCGGGGCGTTCGAGGTGGGCCGGGCCAGCATGGTGGGGCAGATCCGGCCGATCGACCAGAATCCGCGTGCCACCACGTTGTCCCTGCCGACCCGCCAGAGCCGCTTGAGGTCGGGGATGCTCGCCACGAACACCCTGCCACCGGGGCGTCCGGTCCGAAACAGCTGCAACGCCTCGGCCACCCGGCTCTGGTAGACCGCTACCGGGGTCATCAGCCGCTCCTCGGACACGCAGGCGTCCTGGGCCCCGATCAGGACCGTCACGTAGTCGGCGCGCCGCGCGACGGCCCCGGCTATCTGCCCGGCGAGGTTGGCGCTGGTCGCGCCGGGGACGGCGAGGTTCACGTTGTGCCCGGTGATGGCCTCGTCCAGGCTCCGGAACCTGAGGTAGTGGCTCAGTACGGTCTGGCCGTCGCCCGAGGTCCAGGAGCGCGAGGCGCAGGTGACATACCAGCCGCAGGCATTGAAGCCGGCGCTGATCGAGTCGCCGGTGGCGGCCATCACCACGGGCCGCCACAGACCGGCAGCGCTCACGGCCGCCGATGGGGTCACCCAGGCGGCCGTGAGCACCACGACCCCTGTGAATGCGGTCACAGTCCTGCGAGCCATGGCACCTCCGGCTGAGAGATCATGTCCGCTTCGGATGTATCACCGCAGGACAGCGAGGTGCTCTCCGTTGACCGGGTGCCTTGGTTTTCTTGACAGAGCGTGGCGGCCGTGCGGTCCGCCGGGCGGAGTGGGCAATAGCCGTCGAACACGTTCAGTTTCCGGCATAGAGTATTCCGGTGAGTGTCGCGCTCGGATTGACCCGTCCCCTCGTGGTGAAAACCACACTCGTCGCCGACTCCGGTGACCTGCTCGCGCGACTTCCCGAGGCCGCCCCCTACGCCTGGATCAGGCATGGCGAGGGTCTGGTGGCCTGGGGGGAGGCCGCACGGGTGACCGTGCCACCTGGTCCCAGGCGTTTCGAGTGGGCCCGCGCCTGGCTGTCGGCCATCTTCGGCGAGGCCTACGTCGACGACGAGGTGGGCGCCCCCGGCTCGGGTCCGGTGGCCTTCGGCTCGTTCACCTTCGACCCGGACGCCCAGGGTTCGGTCCTCGTCGTGCCGCAGGTCGTCCTGGCCCGCCGCGACGGCCGCGCCTGGCTGACCACGCTCGGCGAGGAGCGGCTCGACCTGATCACCCCGCTGCGCGACCCCGGCAGGATCCGCTACGGCGACGGCAGCCTGACCGCTCCCGAGTGGGAGCACGCCGTGGCACGCGCCGTACGGCAGATCAGGTCGGGCCGCCTGGAGAAGGCGGTGCTCGCCCGTGACCTGACCGCCACGGCCGAGCGGGAGATCGACGTCCGCCTGCTGCTGGCACGTCTGGCCCGGCGCTACCCGGAGTGCTACACCTTCTCCTGCGCCGGTCTGGTCGGTGCCACCCCCGAACTGCTGGTCCGGCACACCGGCGAGACGATCGAGTCACTGGTGCTGGCCGGAACGGCCTCCAGGGGCACCGATCAGGCGGACGACGAGGCGCGCGGTGCCGCCCTGTTCGCCTCGGAGAAGGACCGCTACGAGCACACCTGCGCGGTGGAGTCGGTCCGGGAGTCACTGAGCCCGCTCTGCTCGGAGCTGAAAGTGCCCGAGGAGCCCGAGCTCCTCCTCCTGTCCAATGTCCAGCACCTGGCCAGTCCGGTGACGGGTCGGCTGGCGGACGGCGCCTCGGTCCTCGACGTGGTGGCGGCCATGCACCCGACCGCCGCCGTCGGCGGCACCCCCACGGGGACGGCGCTCGGCGTCATCCGCGAGTTGGAGGGGATGGATCGCGCCGGTTACGCCGGTCCGGTCGGCTGGATCGACGCCCGGGGCGACGGCGAGTGGGGCATCGCGCTGCGCTGCGCCCAGGTCGAGGGTCCCCGGGCGCGCCTGTTCGCCGGCTGCGGCATCATGGGCGACTCCGTGCCGGCCTCGGAGCTCGCCGAGGCCCAGGCCAAGTTCCGCGTGATGCAGTACGCCCTGGAGGGCTGAGACACCTTCGCGGAGCCGACGCCGCCATCAGGAGGAAGAGCACCTCGACCGGCATCGAGAAGACCCCGAGCGCGAGTCCCGTCAGTAGTCAGTACCGGCCTGCTCCCGTCACCGTGATCATCGCGCGTGGTGCCGGCCCTTGCGCCTGTCCTTCAACCGGACCACGACGAAGGTCACCACAGCGAGCACCACGACGCCCAGCACGGCCTTGGACAGGATCCCGGCGTAGTCCTCGACCAGCGACCAGTTCTCGCCCAGCAGGTATCCGGCCATCACGAAGATCGTGTTCCAGATGAGGCTGCCCAACGCGGTGAGGAGGGTGAAGACCCCCACCGGCATGCGCTCGACCCCGGCCGGGATAGAGATGAGGCTGCGGAAGATGGGGATCATCCGGCCGAAGAAGACGGTCTTCCTGCCGTGCCTGGCGAACCAGGCCTCGGTCTTCTCGATGTCGGAGACACTGATCAGGGGGAGCTTCCCGGCGATGGCCACCACCCGCTCGCGACCCAGCAGCGCCCCGATCCCGTAAAGTGCCAACGCGCCGACCACGGACCCCAGGGTGGTCCACAGAATGGCGTCGAACAGGGTCATGTTCCCCTTGTTGGCGGTGAACCCGGCCAGCGGGAGGATCACCTCGCTCGGCAGCGGCGGGAACAGGTTCTCCAGGGCGATCGCCACACCGGCCCCGGGCGCTCCCAGGATCTCCATAAGGTCGATCGCCCACCCGGCGATACCGCCGACATCGGTTGCACTCATGGCGACAAGGCTAAAGAAACCTTGATGTGTCGAAAATGAGGATCACCATCCAGTGCACCCTGCACACACCCCAGGGTGCGGGCTGGGGAAAACCCCAGCCTCGGCCACGCAGCCGGAGGCGCCGAGCCGCAAGGCCGACGAATTTACGGATCCGCCCAGGTCAGCCGACTCTTCGGAGAGCAGAGGAGGGCGGTGACCGGGCACGGGAGACCAGATCGCGACGCGGGGTGGACAGGGCCGGTGGACCCGGGGGCGGTAAAGTTCCCCGACAGCGTGTGATCCATCCCATATTCACCCCGGTAGGGCAGGTGACGTCCGGACGCGGTCTCGGACAGGCCCCGGTCAGGTCTCCCCGAGATAGACCGTCTCCCCGGTCTCGAGGATCGCCCGGCCTGCCGTCAGCGTGGCGACCCAGTCGAGGAAGCCGGCAAGGTCCGTCTCCCGCACCGCGACCCGGAAACCGACCTCGGCGCCGTAGACGACCTCCCTGATCTCGTACGGCGAGACCCGCAGGTCGTTCTCCAGCCGCCCCGCCCGGAGGTGGTCCACGGTCACCGACACGATCCTGGCGGGCACCATCGCGACCAGCTCCGCGAGGTCCAGGGTCTTGCCGACCGCCGAGCCGTACGCCCGGACCAGGCCGCCCGCACCGAGCTTGACCCCGCCGTAGTAGCGCGTGACCACCGCCACCACGTCACCGAGCCCGCGGCGCAGCAGCGTCTCCAGCATCGGGACCCCGGCCGTGCCACCGGGCTCCCCGTCGTCGTCGGCCTTCTGGGCCGGCCGGTCCCCGCCGATCACGTAGGCGGAGCAGTTGTGCGTGGCGTCGCCGTACAGCCGCCTGCGTTCGGCGAGGAACTCCCTGGCGGCCTCCTCCGAGGCCACCGGGGCGATCGCGCAGATGAACCGTGATCGCTTGATCTCGGTCTCGTGCTCGATGACGTCTTCCAACGTGAGGTACGGCGCAGCCACCCGGACAGGCTATCGACGAACGCGGATCGCCCGGATGGACGGTCCGGGCGTCCCGGGCCCTGTCGAACCGGGCCCTGTCGAGCCGTGCCGCGCCGGTGGCCGGCATGAGGTCCGCCGAGTCCCGGCGCAAGGTCACACCACCCCGTGCCACGCCGGGGACGCTCATCCGGACGGCTCGCCCCGGCTCAGTTCGTGGGCGAGCTGGGCGAGTTCGGCTCCGCCCGCCATCAGGGAGGTCAACTCCTCGCGGGTGATGTCCTCCTTGCCGTACTCACCGAGGCTCGCGCCCCGGTTGAGCAGCAGGAACCGATCGCCGATCGGGTAGGCGTGATGGGGGTTGTGGGTGATGAAGACGACCCCCAGTCCCCGGTCGCGGGCCTGGGCGATGTAGCGGAGCACGACCCCGGCCTGTTTGACCCCCAGGGCGGAGGTCGGCTCGTCCAGGATGAGCACGCGGGCGCCGAAGTGGACGGCACGGGCGATGGCCACGGACTGCCGTTCGCCGCCGGACAGGGTGCCCATCGGCTGGTCGACGTCGCGGATGTCGATGCCCATGGAGTGCAGTTTCTCGCGGACCACCCGCCTGGCCCCGGCCACGTCGAAACGGCGTAGCGGGCCACGGCCGAGCACCGGCTCCGAGCCGAGGAAGAAGTTCCGCCAGACCGACATCAGCGGGACCATCGCCAGGTCCTGGTAGACCGTCGCGATGCCCCGGTCGAGGGCGTCGCGGGGGCTGGTGAAGGCGGCGGGCACCCCGTCCACCAGATACTCCCCCGAGTCCGGCGGGTGCACGCCCGACAAGATCTTGATCAGCGTGGACTTGCCCGCCCCGTTGTCACCCAGGACGCAGGTCACCTCCCCCGGGCACACCCGCATGGAGACGTCCCGCAGCGCGATCACGCCGCCGAACGTCTTCCCCGCGGCTCGGACCTCCAGGAGGCAGGGGGCGGCCCCGTCTGCGCCCGCCCCTCCCGGCGTGTCCGTGCCGGGGGCCGCCTGCGCGGGTCCGCCGGCCGTGCCTTCGATCGGCTCAGGCCGCTCGGGCACGGCGTCCGGGGAGCTTCCGTCGGTTCCGGTCAAGGTTTCGCCTCCTCCGCGTAACGACGGACGAGCCGGTTGGCGAGGGTCGCCAGCAGCAGCATCGCGCCCAGAAAGAACGTGAACCAGTCTGCGTCCCAGCCGGCGAACACGATGCCCTTGTCGGCCATGCCGAAGATCACGGCACCGATCGCGGCACCGATCGCGGAGCCGTATCCGCCGGTCAGCAGGCAGCCGCCGATCACCGCCGCGATGATGTAGACGAACTCCTGGCCGATACCCGAGTTGGCCTGCACCGAGGTGAAGCGCAGCGCCATGATCGAGCCGACCAGCCAGGCGGCCCCCGCGGTCGTCATGAACAGCGCGATCTTCGTCCGTTCGGCGGGGACTCCGACGGCACGTGCGGCCTGGTCGTCACCCCCCACCGCGAAGATCCAGTTTCCGGCCCTGGTCCGCATGAGGACCCAGGTGGCCAGCGCGGTGACGCCCAGCCACCACAGGATGGCCACCCGGAAGCCGGTGCCGCCGACCTGGACGGTCCCGGCCAGCACGGCCCGCGCGCCCTCGTATCCCTCGGCCCTGCGCAGCCCGCTGACCTGGACGGTCCCGGTCAGCGCCTTGGTGACGCCCAGGTTGACGCCCTGCAGCATCAGGAAGGTGCCGAGCGTGACGATGAAGCTCGGCAGTCTGGTGCGGACCACGAGCAGCCCGTTCAGAAAGCCGATCACCAGGGCCGCCGCGAGGGCGACGAGCATCGCCGTCCAGATCGCGAAGCCGTACCGGGTGGCGAGGACGACCGTGATCAGACCGGTGGTGCCGGTGAGCACCCCCGCCGACAGGTCGAACTCGCCACCGATCATCAGCAGCGCGATCGCCACCGCCATGATGCCGAGGGTGGAGGCCGGGTCCAGCCAGTTGGCCACGCCCTCGATCGAGCGGAACGTGGACGACTGGCTCGCGAAGAACGCGAAGACCGCGACCGCGCCGACCACCGCGCCCAGCTCCGGCCGGATCAACAGCCGCCGGGCCAGGCCGGTGCGCGCGAGCCGCTCGTCCGCCACCGTCATCGGGTGCCGCTCTCGGCGAGCTTGGCCACCTGCTCGGCGTTGTCCTTGGTGACGAACCCCGGGCCGGTGTTGACCGGCAGGCCACCGCCGACGGTGTTGAGGTTGTCACGGTAGAGGACCAGGAAGGTGATCGGCAGCCAGCCCTGGAGATACTGCTGCTGGTCGACGGCGAACAGGACCTCGCCGTCCTTGATGGCGGTGACCACGTCGGCCGACAGGTCGAAGGTGCCGAGCCTGGCCTTGGAACCGCTGTCGGCGATCGCGTCACGGGCGGCGACGGCCACCGCGGGATTCAGGGTGAGCACGCCGTTCAGGGAGGTGTCCGACTGGAGCCTGGCCTTGATCTTGGAGGTGGCGTCGACGAGGTTGCCCACGTCCACCTGGAGTCGTTCGACCGGGCCGCCCATGCCTTCGGTCGCGCCCTTGCAGCGCTGGTCGAGGCCCACGTTCCCGGCTTCGTGGATGACGCAGAGCAGCTTGGTGACGCCCTCGGCCTTCAGTTTCTCTCCCGCGCCCCGCCCGGCCACGTCCTCGGACTGGCCGACATGGGTGATCGCGCCGAACTCCCGGGACCTGTCCCCACCGGAATTGATCGTGACCACCGGGATCTTCGCCGTCACGGCCTTGCCGATGGCCTCCTTCAGCGCGTCCGGGTTGGCCATGGAGACCACGATGCCGTCGACCTTCTGGCTCACCGCCTGGTCGACGAGCTGGGACTGGCGTGCCGGGTCGCCGTCGCCCTGGTAGCTCACCGTGACGCCGTAACGCTTGCCCGCGGCCTCGGCGCCGTTCTTGACCACGTCCCAGAACGCGTCTCCCGAACCGGCGTGGGTGATGACGGCGAAGGTGCCGACCGCCGCCGGCGCCGAGACGGCCGCCGGCTCCCCACCCCCCTGTCCGTCGCCCTGGCCACCCTGACCGGCCGAGCAGCCGGTCAGGGTGGAAAGACCCAGCACAGCCGCGAGGACCAGCCTTGTCGTCGATTTCATCGCTAACCTCCGTGCGTCGCCCCGCCGGATCCCCGTCTCTGGTTTGTAACCACCGCATTACCTGGCTGTCAACAATTTGTCGTGACATTAAGACTTAATGAAAAGCGACCACCGCCGTCGAGGGCACCGTTCCCGGTGGTACGGACGGACGATGTTTGCCGCGCACCAGACGGGAAACCTGGAAAACACCCTGGTAGTCCGTAGCAGGGCCGACGCGCTCGCCACCACGGACGGAGAAGCCCGACCGCATGCCCGCCAGACCGATGAGGCCGTTCGACCTCCACGGGCCGGCCGGCGCCATCACGGCTCCCGGCCCACCCCGCCCAGCCCGGCGACCACTCGCCTTCAAGCCCTTGTTTTTACCCCACTAAGAGCTATATTTGCCCTAATCGGAGTAGGAATTAGGGGTAGCAATGACATCCCTGCCGGATTTCCTGACAATCGGCGCCCCGAAGGCCGGGACGACCGCGCTGCACGCGGCGCTGGCCCGGCACCCGGGACTCCACCTGTCACGGGTGAAGGAACCGAAGTTCTTCCTCACCGACGGCCCGCCGCCGACCCGGGGTGGTCCCGGCGACGCCCAGACCTACCGTGAGCACATCTGGCGTCGCGAGGACTACGGGGCCCTGTTCAGCGCGGCGCGACCGGGCACGCTGACCGGCGAGTCCACCCCGTTCTACCTGTACGACCTGGCCGCGCAGCGGCGCATCCGCGCGGCGATCCCCGGAGCCAGGCTGATCGTGGTGCTGCGCGACCCGGTGGAGCGGGCCCACTCCAACTGGACGCACCTGTGGTCCGCCGGGCTGGAGCCGATCGGCGACATGCTGCGGGCGTGCGAGGAGGAGGAGCGACGGATCACCGCGGGCTGGGCGCCGTTCTGGCACTACCGCAGGCTCGGCCGGTACGGCGAGCAGCTCGCACACCTGTTCACCCTGTTCCCGCGGGAACAGGTGCTGATCTTCCGCTACCGCGACCTGGTCGACCGGCCGGTCGACACCCTTGACCGGATCTGCCGCTTCCTCGACGTCGAAACCGGCGTCATCACCGAGATTCCCCGGGAGAACGTGACCACCCACCCCGAGCCGACCGGCGGCCACCTGTTGCTGTCACGGGCGCTGCGGACCGGAGCGGCGGTGGGCAGGTTCCTGCCGTCGCGGTTGAGCGGGGCGCTGACCGACCCGCTGGAACGCCGGCTGCAGCAGCGCGCCCGCCCCCGCCGGCCGCTCACCTGGGAACAGCGGGAACGTCTGATCGGCTATTTCACCGAGGATGTGACGCTGCTGCAGCAGGTGACCGGCGAGGACTTCAGCGACTGGCTGCGCCCCCGGGAACGGTCCGGCGGCCTGGTCGGCGTCCGCCCCGACGGCCAGCGCCAGGCCCGCAACGGGCGCGCGCAGGCATAGCGGCCGGTGGCGGCGGGCAGGAGAACGCCCCGGCGCCGGCCCCCGCTCCCACTGGAGGTGTCAGCGCAGTTCGGTGCGGAGTTCGTGGGCCCCGTCCGGGCGGGTGTACTCGTAGTAGAGCCGCCGCCCGCCCTCCGGCAGGTCCACGATGTCCAGGTAGCGCAGGCCGCCACCGGCGTTCGGCGAGACGGCGGCGGGTCCGGTGCCGACCGGGGTCAGCTCGGCGGGGTCGGCACCGATGGCCACGCCGGTCTTCTCCTCGTAGTTCTCCGCCGCGGTGGCCCGGCCGTCGTAGAAGGCGACGACCCCCTCGGCCAGGAAACGGACCGCCGCGATCCGCGTCCCCCGGGCGTCCCAGGTGCCGGGCCTGCCGCTGAGCGCCGTACCCTGCCAGACCCATTCCAGACCGTCGGCGCTGGTGGCGTAGTCGCTGACCATCTGGTCGGCCTCCTCGGCCTCGGCCAGCGGGTGGCAGGAGGCCCACAGGTGCCACACGTCGCCCCGCCGTACGATCACCGGGTCCTTGACGCCGGTCTTGGGGTCGCCGGGCAGCACGGTCCGGCGGTGCCGCGGATCGAACCCCGCCGGATCGTCGGCCTCCAGCACCTCCACCCGCCAGTGCTTGGTGCCGTGGGTGGCGCAGCTCAGATAGAGCCGCCAGCGGCCCTCGGGGGTGCGCACCAGGGTGGGACGTTCCAGCGATTCGGTGTCCATCTCCTCCCTGCCGATCGTGAGCAGGGTCTCGAACCGCTCACCGTCCGCCGACCGGGCGACGGCGACGGCGTAACCACGCCCTTCGCCGATCGGGCGGCGCAACCGGTAAGCCAGGTAGATCGTCCCGTCGGCCGCCACCGCGCTCGGGGCGCCCACCCAGTGGCCCGGGGCCGGCTCGGCCGGCTCGATCGCCACCACGGAACGGTCAGGGGTGGGAATGAGGTCCTCAATGGTCAGCACGGTACTGACCGTAGGCAATGCTTGCGTCTTACTCATAGGAAATCACCAATCCTGGTCACGAGTTTGATCGCCTTTTGACGGCCGATTGGACCGGATCGCTTTCGGCGTCTCACCCGCCGTGGCGCGTGCCGCCGGATCCGGACGGGGGGCGTTCGCTCACATGCGGCGGAGCGGTGTGGCGGGTAAGGGAATGGCCGGAAAGGGGTTGTCGGGGGGCAGCACAAGCCGCCGGACCTCATGCGGGCGGGTGGCGGCGTCCAGGTGGAGCAGAGCCGCCCCGATCCCCGCCGCGCCGACCATGTAACCCGTGTCGGCGGTGACCTCCCCGGGGCGTAGCCGGCGATAAGCCTGGTACCACCGGGAGCCCCGCCCGTCGTGCCGGGTGGCCCGGCCGATCAGGTCCGCCCCCAGTTCGTGGGCGAACTCCAGATGCGTCTCGCGGCCGGTCGCCGACCAGAGCCCCACGAACAGCTCCACCAGACCCGCCGCGCCGCAGCACTGGCACGCCACGTTCCAGTGGCCCGCCGTCTGACGGCCGGGAGCGCCGCTGCGGACGATCCCGGTGGCCAGCCGTTCCATCCAGTCGAGGTCCCCGGCGTCGCCCGCCACCCGGTACAGCTCGTAGAACATCCGCGCCACCCCGGCGGAGCCGGAGCAGAATCCCAGGTAGTGCAGGTCGCGGCCCTGCGGGAGGTGGTGCGGGACCATCGCGCACCGCTGGGTCACGGTGCTGACCGCCCGGACGAAGTCGGCCCCTCGCCGGGCCGCCTTCAGGAAGCCGGCCTGTCCGGTCAGCCCGTACAGGCGGGCGAGCAGGAAGGCCGTGCCCGCCGTACCGGACAGGAAGCCGGGCGTGACCGCGTCCAGTGGCAGGTCGGCGTAGGCGCCGTGACCGAACCGGTGGCCGGGTACGGCGAGCGAGGCGATGCGTGTGCCCGCCTCGACGGCGATCTCCTGGTAGGCGGGGACGCCCAGGATCCCGGCGGCGTGCAGAAGTCCCAGGATGATCCCGCCGTCGCCGCGCTGCGCCGGATCACCGGTCCAGCCGAGACCGCCGTCGACGGAGCGGGCGCTGCGCACGATGTGGTCGGCGATGGCACCGGCCTCGACCTCGAAGGCGCCGTCGCCGGTGACCCACCCCGTCTCGGCGAGCACGAACATCACCCCCGCCAGACCGTGGTGGAGGGAGAGGTCGGCCTGCTCCCGCCAGGTGGCGGCCAGATAGCGGGCCCCGGCCACGGCGTCGTCGAGGTATCCGTCGTCTCCGGTGGCGGCGGCGAGTTCGAGGAAGAACAGGACGACGCCGGCCGCCCCGGAGTACAGCGACAGGGGCTGGCCGGGCACGGCACCCCGGCCCCGCGGGTCGGGATTCGCCTGCCAGTGCCTTCCCTGAGCGTCGTCCACGGCCGCGGAGCGGATCCAGCGCGCGGCGTCGACGGCGGTGCGCAACGGGCTCTCGGCCCCCGGCTCCGGGCTCATGGCGGCTCCTTCGTACGACCAGACCACCACCATACCCCCATTTCCTACATGATCAATAGGTAATACCCGGGGGGACGATGCCGACAGTGATCCCCGAGCACACGGGCAGGGTACTACGCCGGTCGCCCTCCAGCTGGATCAATGGCGGCATCGGAGCGGTGGATCGAGGTTTGTCAGGACATTCTGATGTCCGCTAACCTGCTCACGGGGCGTGTCCATGGGAGGTAGTTGATGACCGCGAACCTCGCCATCGATCTGGACCGGTCCAGCCCGGTGCCACTGTACTTCCAGGTGGCCGAGCAGATCTCCGAGGCCATCCAGCGCGGTGACCTCGCCCCGGGGTCCCGGCTGGACAACGAGATCCTGCTCGCCGACCGGCTCGGGCTCTCCCGTCCGACCGTCCGCCAGGCGATCCAGTATCTCGTCGACAAGGGCCTGCTGGTCCGTAAGCGCGGTGTCGGCACCCAGGTGGTGCACGGCCAGGTGAAGCGCTCGGTCGAGCTCACCAGCCTCTACGACGACCTGCGCAGGGCGGGCCAGGAACCGGCCACCCGGGTGGTGGTCCTGGAATCCGGGCCCGCGGACGAAAGGATGGCCGCCATCCTCGGCGTCGACCCCGGCACCGAGGTGCTGCACGTGGAACGGATCCGGTACGCCGCCGGGGAGCCGCTCGCCCTGCTGCACAACTGGCTGCCCGCCGGCCTGGCCCCGCTGACCACCGGGAGCCTCCAGGAGCGTGGGCTGTATGAGCTGCTCCGCTCGGCCGGGGTGCGGATGCGGGTGGCCAACCAGCGCATGGGAGCACGCGCGGCCACCGCCACCGAGGCCAGGCTGCTCGACGAACGCCGCGGCGCGCCTTTGCTCACCATGCTCCGCACCACCTACGACGACCAGGGAAGGGCGGTGGAGCACGGCTCCCACGTCTACCGCGCCTCCCACTACTCCCTTGAGGTCACGCTCATCGAGCGTTGAGCACCCCGTCACCGGCCCTGCGGTCCCGGTGACCGGCCAACCGTCTTAATCAACCCTTTGAGGATTAAATTCGTAAAAAGGGCATTGAGCTGGGTAGTTCTTCCGATGGAGTGTTCCGCCCCCCGGGACGTGGTGTCAGAAATCATCGGACAGAAAGCTGAGCCCATGATCCCAGATCTGGGAGAAGACGATGCGCGGCCGGGGGCCTGAGTGGGCGACGGTCCTCCGTCTGCTGGGGGCCGTCGCCGACCCGACCGGCAACGTGGTGCTCGTGGAGGGCGAACCGGGGATAGGGAAGAGCCTGCTGCTCGCGGAGGCGGCGGCCATCGCGGCGTCACGGGGGACGGCGGTCGCGACCGGCCGGGCCGACGAGCTGGGACGGCTGATGCCACTGGGGCCGCTGCTCTGGGCACTGGAGGAGTCGCCGGCCGCGGTCGTCATCAGGAACGACTTCCCCGACGGACCGGGCCTGCTGATGTGGCTGGCCGAGCAGGTGCGGACCGCGCTGGAGCGGCGGACGGACGAAGGGCCGCTGCTGGTGACCATGGACGATCTCCAGTGGGCCGATCCCGCCACTCTCATGGCCCTGCGGACGCTGCCGTCCCGGCTGGCCTCCCGCCCGCTGGCGTGGCTCCTGGCCCGGCGCACCACGTGCGGCCACGGTGACTGCGACCGGCTGTTCGACCTCCTGGAGGAGGAGGGGGCCGTCCGGATCCCGCTGTCCCCCCTCGACGACGGCGCCGTGGCCGAGGTCGTCGGCGACGCCCTGAACGCGGCTCCCGGAGAGGAGCTGGCGGCCCTGGCGGCTCAGGCCGGCGGCAACCCGTTCCTGCTGCTCGAACTCCTGACCGGGCTACGGGAGGAGGACGCCGTACGGGTGAGCTCGGATCTGGCCCGGCTGACCGGGACGTCGCTCCCCCGGCGCGTCCACGCCGCCGTCCGGCGACGCCTCGACGAGGTGAGCCCCAGGACCCGGTACCTGCTGGAGGCGACCGCGGTGCTGGGACGCTCGTTCTCACCGGCGTACGCGGCCGAGATGCTCGGCGAGACCCCGGCCTCGTTGCTTCCTGCCCTGGAGGAGGCGCTGGCGGCCGGAGTGCTCGTCGCCATGCCCGACGAGCTGGCGTTCCGGCATGAGCTGGTATGGCGGTCGATCGTCGAGACGGTGCCCGCGCCGGTACAGCAGGCGTTGCACCATCAGCTCGGAAGGAGCTTCCCCGGCCGCCCGGTTCCTCGACGGCAGCACCCGGCCGGCGCCGCCGCCGACACGCTCGTGGTCTTGTCCATGATCGCGTGGGATGAGGGCAGGCTCTCGCGCGCACTGGACCTGGCCCGGGAGGCCGCCGAGCTGCCGAGCGGCGAGGGCCATCCGCAGCCGAGGGCCGTCCTGACCACGATGCTGACCGACCTGTGGCTGCTCGACGAGGCGGAGTCGATGCTGGCGAGCACCGAGGCGGAGGCCGTGGGACAGCCGATGTGGAGCGCCGAGATCCCCGTCCTGCGTGCCCGCCTTGACCTGGCCGCCGGCAGGTTCGGCAGCGCGATCGAACAGGCGGAGGCCGGGCTGACCACCGCCGACACCATGGGTGCCCCGCTTCTCGCGTCCTCGGCTCTGTCGGTCCTGGGCACCGCCTCGCTGCGGGTGGGTGACCTTCCCCGGGCGATCAGATATCTGGAGGACGACCAGGCCAGGGGCCCGCAGGGCGCGCCGCCGTACACGCGGCTGCGGTCGGAGCTGACGGCCGGGCGGATCAGGGAGGCTCACGGCGGGGCGGCGAGCGGGATGAGCTCGCTCAGCGGGGTCTACGACGCGCTGCCCCGGCGTACCGGAGCACTGAGCAGCGAGCCCACGGCCGCGGCCTGGCTGGTGCGGATGGCGATGGCCGTGCGGGACGGGCACCGGGCCGACGCCGTGGTGGACGCGGCCGAGGACATCGCCTGGCGCAATCCCCGGCTGCCCGGCCTCTCGGTGGCCGCCGTCCACGCCCGCGGCCTCCGCGACCGCGACCCGGAGGCGCTGGGCCTGGCCGTGGCCGAGCACACCGGCCCGTGGGCCAGGGCCTCCGCGGCGGAGGATCTCGGCGTGCTGCTCGGCGTGGACGCCGGCAACCGGGACCTCGCCGTCGACAGTCTCGACAGCGCGCTCTCCTGCTACGCCTCGGTCGGCGCGGTCCGCGACGTGGCGCGGGTACGGGGCCGGCTGCGGGTGCTGGGCGAGCGGCGCCGTCACTGGACCCGGACCGATCACCCCGTGTCGGGATGGGCCAGCCTCACCGGTACCGAGCGTGCCGTCTGCGATCTCGTCGCCCAGGGACTGACCAACCGGCAGGCCGCCGGGCAGATGTTCATCAGCGAGCACACCGTCGCCTTCCACCTGCGTCAGGTCTTCCGCAAACTGTGCATCCACTCACGTGTCGAACTGGCCCGGCTCTCCGTTCAGGAGAGCATCCATCAGGATCAGCGCACTTCCCCCTGACGCGTGAAGTGCTCGTGGATCAACCGGATCGCCATGGAGCCCTCCCCCACCGCGGAGGCGACCCGCTTGACCGACTGGCTTCTGACGTCGCCCACCGCGAAGATCCCCGGCAGGCTGGTCTCCAGAGGCAGGCCGTCGGGGAAGCCGGTGAGGACGAATCCCTTGTCGTCGAGGGCGATCTCGGAGGCGAGCCAGGCGGTGCAGGGATCGGCGCCGATGAAGACGAACACGGCCCGCGTGTCCAGGCGCAGCCGCTGCCCGGCGTGCGTGTCCTCGGCCACGACGGCTTCCAGCGCACGGGTGCCGAGGAACTCGCGCACCTCGGTATGGAGCATCACCTCCACCTTGGAGTTGTTCTCGATCCGGTCGATGAGATAGCGCGACATGCTCTTCGCGAGGTCGTCACCGCGGACGAGCAGGCGCACCGACGCGGCGTGCTCGGACAGGAAGATCGTCGCCTGTCCCGCCGAGTTCCCGCCGCCCACGACCACCACCGGCTCGCCCCGGCAGAACCCGGCCTCGGTCAGGGTCGCGGCGTAGTAGATCCCGTAGCCCTCGAAGTCCGCCAGCCGTGGCACGTCGAGCTTGCGGTAGCGCGCCCCGGTGGCGAGCACGACCGTGCGGCCCTCGATCGAGGGCGCGTCGCGCAGCCCGACGACGTAGTGCCCGTCCTGCCGCTTGAGTGAGGTGGCCTCGGCGGGCACACCGAGATGCGCGCCGAACTTCCTGGCCTGGATGACGGCCCGCTCGGCGAGCTCCCCACCGGGGATCCCGGCGGGGAAGCCGAGGTAGTTCTCGATGCACGACGAGGTGCCCGCCTGCCCGCCGATCGCGACCGCGTCGAGCACCACGGTGCGCAATCCCTCCGACGCCCCGTACACCCCGGCGGCCAGACCCGCCGGCCCGGCCCCCACGATGACGAGGTCGAAGACGTCCTCCGGCACGGACGGCGCCGGCAGGCCGACGGCGTGGGCCAGTGCGGCGTTGCTGGGATTGCGCAGGACCTGGGTCCCGCCCAGGATCACGACCGGCGTCTCGGCCGCCGGTATGCCGAGGTTGTGCACCAGCGCCTCGGCCGCCTTGTCCTCCTCCAGATCGATCCACCGGTACGGGAATCTGTTGCGGGCGACGAACTGCCGCAGCCGCCGGGTGTCCGGCGAGTAGCGGGAGCCGATGATCCTCAGCCCCGCCCCGCTGCTGATGAGCATCGAGCGGCGGATCATGAAGGCCCGCAGGATCAGATCCCCCAGTTCCGGATCGTGGGTGACGATCTGCCGCAGGCGCCAGGTGGGGACCGCCAGGACCTCGCCCGCCTCGCAGACGACCACCGTCGTGAACTCCTTCTGGCCGGTGAGCATCCCGAGCTCGCCGAGGAAACGGCCCGGCCCGTGTACCCGCGCGACCCGCTCGTCCTGGATGACCGCCACCTTCCCCGACAGGATGACGAAGAAGTCGGAGCCGCTCTCGCCCTCACGGAGCAGGACGTCACCCGTCCGGGTGGGCTTCCGGACTCCGTAGGGTGCGAACCTGGCGATCTGCTCGTCGCCCAGCCGGGGAAAGGCCCCGTGGTGATCGGGTGTCTCGGCGAACGCGTCCATGTCAACCGCTCCCCCGTTCCGCCGACGCGACCGCGGGCGTCCTGTTCTTCTGCCCGCGGTTCCTGCACTGCACGATGTTCGCCGGCATGCCCGCTTCTCCTCATCCGTAGGTGACGACGAGCTCGCCCTGGGCCAGATCGACCCGGACCACGCCGCCCTCGTCCACGGCACCGGTGAGCAGTGCGCGCCCGATACGGGTCTCGACCTCCCTGGCGATGAACCGGCGCAGCGGGCGCGCGCCGTACACCGGGTCGTATCCCCGCTCGGCGATGTACGCACGCGCCTCGGCGGACACCTCCAGCCCCACCCCCCGCTCGTCGAGCCGCGTCCGCAACTCACCGAACATCAGCTCGACGATGCGCTCGATCTCCTGCAGGGTGAGCGGCTTGAAGATCACGATGTCGTCGATCCGGTTGAGGAACTCCGGGCGGAAGTGCGAACGCAGCTCCGCCATGACCTGCTCCTGGGCGTCGTGCTTGATCTCCCCGCTCGGCGTGACGCCTTCCAGGAGATACATGGAGCCGAGGTTGGAGGTCATGATGAGGACGGTGTTGCGGAAGTCGACGGTCCTGCCCTGCGCGTCGGTGAGCCGCCCGTCATCCAGGACCTGCAACAACGTGTTGAAAACGTCCGGATGGGCCTTCTCCACCTCGTCGAAGAGCACCACCGAGTACGGCTTGCGCCGTACGGCCTCGGTGAGCTGGCCGCCCTCGTCGTATCCGACATAACCGGGGGGAGCGCCGACGAGCCGGCTGACCGTGTGACGCTCCTGGTACTCGCTCATGTCGATGCGGACCATGTTGTCCTCGGTGTCGAACAACGCCGCCGCGAGCGCCTTGGCCAGCTCGGTCTTGCCCACCCCCGTCGGCCCCAGGAAGATGAACGACCCGATCGGGCGGCGCGGGTCCTTGATGCCGGAGCGGGCCCTGATGACGGCGTCGGCCACCAGCCGCACCGCCTCGTCCTGGCCGATCACCCGCTCGTGCAGGATCTCGTCCAGCCGGAGCAGCTTCTCCCGCTCCCCTTCCTGCAGGCGGTTCACCGGGATGCCGGTCCACCTGGAGACGATCATCGCGATCTCGTCCTCGGTCACGACCTCACGGAGCAGCCGCCCGGCGCCCTGCTTGGCCCGCAGGCGCTCCTCCTCGGCCTGCAGGCGCCGTTCGAGCTCGGGCAGCCGGCCGTGCCGCAGCTCGGCGGCGCGGTTGAGGTCGTAGTCGCGTTCGGCGCGCTCGGCCTCGGTGCGTACGTGCTCTATCTCCTCGCGCAGGGTCTGGACCGCGCGCAGCACCTGCCGCTCAGCCTCCCACTGCGCCCGCATGGCGTCGGCCTCGGCCCGCAGATCGGCGAGTTCCCTGCGCAGTTCCTCCAGCCGGGACCTGCTCGGCTGGTCCTCCTCCTTGGCCAGCGCGGCCTCCTCGATCTCCAGCCGCATCACCCTGCGGGTGAGCTCGTCGAGCTCGGCGGGCATCGAGTCGATCTCCGTACGGAGCATCGCGCACGCCTCGTCCACCAGATCGATGGCCTTGTCGGGGAGGAACCGGTCGGAGATGTAACGGTGGCTCAGCACGACGGCGGCCACCAGCGCGGCGTCCTGGATCGTCACGCCGTGGAAGACCTCAAGCCGCTCGCGCAGGCCGCGCAGGATGGAGACGGCGTCCTCGACCGAGGGCTCGTCGACCATCACCGGTTGGAACCGCCGCTCCAGAGCGGCGTCCTTCTCGATGTACTTGCGATACTCCTGCAGGGTCGTCGCCCCGATCATGTGCAGCTCGCCCCGGGCCAGCATGGGCTTGAGCATGTTGCCCGCGTCCATGGAGCCCTCGGCCGCGCCCGCGCCCACGACCGTGTGCACCTCGTCGACGAAGAGCAGGATCCGCCCCTCGGCGGCCACCACCTCGGTGAGCACCGCCTTGAGACGTTCCTCGAACTCGCCCCGGTACTTGGCGCCGGCCACCAAAGCGCCCATGTCGAGGCTGAAGACCGTCTTGTCCCTGAGCCCCTCGGGCACGTCCCCGTTGCTGATCCGCTGGGCGAGACCCTCGACGATGGCGGTCTTGCCGACTCCGGGGTCGCCGACCAGGACCGGATTGTTCTTGGACTTGCGGGACAGGATCTGGATGGTACGGCGGATCTCGCTGTCGCGCCCGATGACGGGATCGAGCTTGCCCGCGGCGGCGTCGGCGACCAGGTCCCGCCCGTACTTCGCCAATGCCTCGTAGGCGACCTCGGGCATCGCCGAGGTGACCCGCTGGTTGCCACGGACCGCGGTGAGCTCCCTGAGGAAGGCGTCCCTGGTCAGCTGCTGCTGGTGGAGCAGCCGCCCGGCGGCGGTCTCACCACCCTCCTCCAGCAGGGCGACGAGCAGGTGCTCCACCGAGACGTACTCGTCCTTGAGACGGTCGGCCTCCCTCTTGGCGGTTTCGAGCAGACGCGACAGGCGCTGGGTCACGCGGACCTGACCGGGGTCGACCCCGGGTCCGCTGACCCGGGGCCGGCGGCTCAACTCGGCCTCCAGATCGGCGATGAGCCGCTCCAGATCGATGTCGGCCTGGACGAGCAGGCGAGGGATCAGACCCTCCGGCTGGTCGAGCAGCGCCAGCAGCAGGTGCTCACCGTCGACCTCGGTATGACCGAAACGAAGAGCCTTGGTCTGCGCGTCGTGCAGCGCCTCCTGCGACTTCTGGGTCAGCTGGTTCACGTCCACTGCGGGCCTCCTGTGATGCGGGAACGATTGCGCTGGGCCGTCTCCAGCTCCGCGATGCGGTCGAGCAGGTCGACCACCAGGCCGAGTGCGGCGTAGTTGAGCGCGAACCCCGCGCGCAGACGCTGAATCCGCGCCATGGCGTGCACCTGGGGCACCGGGAACCACAGGGCTCCGGCCGCGTCGGACTGCGCGTCGAGCACGCCCAGGGCGACAAGGCGCCGCACCAGATCCGGGTGCGTCCCGGTGACCCGGGCGAACGACTCCAGGTCCAGCCGCTGCGGCCGGGTGAGGGCATAGATCATCGCCGCCTCCTCGGAACGGACCACCCGTTTCCCATGGGCGGTCGGGTCATCGCCGCCTCCTCGGATCGAAGGCCGAGATCGCGGCCAACTGCTCGAACAATCGCCGTTCCTCGTCCGACAGAGTGTGCGGAACCACGATCTTCACCTCGGCGAACAGGTCTCCCGGCGTGCCGCGCGGGTTCGGCATCCCCCGGCCGCGCAGCCGCAGTCTCCTGCCGCTGGAGGTCCCGGGCGGCACCTTCACCTTGGCGTCGCCGCCCGGGGTGTCGACGGCGACGGACGCGCCGAGCGCCGCCTCCCACGGGCTGATCGGGAGCTGGACGTGGATGTCACGCCCCTCGACCCGGTAACGGGAGTGCGGCGTGATCCTGACGATCAGGTACAGGTCTCCCGCGGCGGCACCCTCGCTGCCCCGGCCACCCTGCCCGGCCAGCCGGATGCGCTGCCCGTCGGTCACTCCCGCCGGAATGTTGACATCGATCCGGCGGCCCCCCACGGTGATCGAGCGGCGACCGCCCCGGTAGGCCTCCTCCACGGTCAACGTGATCTCGGCCTCCTGGTCGGCGCCGGGGATCGGCCCCCAGCCCCGCCCCGCCCGGCCCGCCCGCCCCGCCCGGCCGGAGAACAGCCCTTCCAGGAGATCCTCGAAGTCGACCCCCTCCCCGAAGCCCGCCGGCCCGCCCGGGCCCGCTCCCGCTCCGGCTCCGGCCCGTCTGCCCCGCCCGGCTCTGGCATGCGCCCAGGTCTCCGGGTCCACGTCCTCGGGCACCTGGCGGAAATCAGCGCCGAACGCGTCGTAGCGGCGGCGCGTCTCGGGATCGGACAGGACGCTGTACGCCTCGGAGATCTCCTTGAAGCGGTCCTCGGCACCCGGGTCCTTGTTGACGTCGGGGTGGTAGGTCCGCGCGAGCTTGCGGTAGGCGCGCTGGATCTCCTCCTGGCTCGCGCCTTTCGGCACCCCGAGGCTCTCGTAGAAGTCTCGGGTCGTGGTGGCCATCATTCCTCCTTGGCCACCACGACCAGCGCGGGCCGCAGCTGCTGTTCACCGTCTCCGTAGGCGGGCCGCACCACGTGGAGGACCGTCCCCTCGGGCACGCCCTCCTGCGCGAGCGTGGCCACCGCCTCGTGCCTGGCCGGGTCGAACTCCGTACCGGCGTCATCACGGCGCGGGAACCCCAGCCGGGCGAGCACGTCCACCGCCTGGTCCCTGATCGCCCGCAACCCCTCGACGATGGCGGACGGATCGCCTTCGACGTGCTCCAGCGCGCGTTCCAGGTTGTCCAGCACGGGCAGCCATTCGGCGGCCGCCCGCGCCCGCTCCTCGGCCCGTACCCGGTCCGCGTCGCGACTGACGCGCTTGCGCAGGTTGTCCAGGTCGGCCAGGGCACGCCGCCACCGGTCCTCCAGATCGGTGCTCCGGGCCTGGAGCTCGGCCACGTCCGGGGGCGCGTCCTCGGCGGTCCCCGGGACGGCCTCCTCCCGCTCGGATGCGTCACTCATCGGTCGTGAACTCCGCGTCGATGACGTCGTCGTCCCCGCTCCCGCCCTGAGCGCCCTGGCTCCCCTGGGCTCCCTGGGCGCTCCCGGCCGGCTGACCGGCGGAGACGGCGGCGAGACTCTGGTAGATCTGCTGCAGCTCGGAGGTCAGGGACCGGAGCCGGTCGAGCGGTGCGTCCTGCTGCTTGACCGCCTCACGGGCGTCGTTCACCAGCATCTCCGCCCGCGCCTTCTCATGGACGGGCACCGCGTCCCCCAGCTCGTTCAGCCGCCGCTCCACCTGGTAGGCGGCGCTGTCTAGCTCGTTTCGCGCGTCGACCGTCTGCCGCAGCCGCATGTCCTCGTCACGGTGCTGCTCGGCGTCGGAGACCATGCGCTCGACCTCGCTCTGGTCGAGGGTGGAGCTCTCGCTGATGGTGATGCGCTGTTCGGCGCCCGTGTCCTTGTCCTTGGCCGAGACGTTCACGATGCCGTTCGCGTCGACGTCGAAGGTCACCTCCACCTGGGGTTCGCCACGCGGCGCGGGCCTGATGTTCTCCAGCCGGAACCGGCCCAGCACCCGGTTGTCGGCGGCGCGCTCGCGCTCCCCCTGAAGCACCACGACGTCGACGGCGCCCTGGTTGTCCTCGGCGGTGCTGAACACCTCGGTACGGCGGGCGGGGATCGTCGTGTTGCGCTCGATGACCTTGGTCATGATCCCGCCGAGTGTCTCGATGCCGAGCGAGAGCGGCGTCACGTCCAGCAGGACGACGTCCTGAAGTTCGCCCTTGATGACGGCCGCCTGCACCGCGGCGCCCAGCGCCACGACCTCGTCGGGATTGACCGTCATGTTCGGCTCCTTGCCGCCGGTCATCCGGCGGACAAGGTTCTGCACGGCGGGCATCCTGGTCGAACCGCCCACCAGGATCACCTCGTCGATGTCGTTGGAGGTGAGTTTGGCGTCGGCCATCGCCTGCTCGACCGGTCCCTTGCAGCGTTCCAGGAGATCGGCGGTGATCTCCTCGAAGGTCGCCCGCCGCAGCGTGGTGTTCAGGTGCTTGGGCCCCGAGGCGTCCGCCGTGATGAAGGGCAGGCTGATCTGCGTCTGGGCGACCGAGGACAACTCGACCTTGGCCTTCTCCGCCGCCTCGAACAGCCGTTGCAGCGCCTGGGGGTCGCCGCGCAGGTCGATGCCGGTGTCCCGCTGGAACTCGTCGGCGAGATAGTCGACGATGCGCCGATCGAAGTCGTCACCGCCCAGGTGGGTGTCACCCGAGGTCGACCGTACCTCGACGACGCCGTCGCCGATGGTGAGGATGCTGACGTCGAACGTCCCGCCGCCCAGGTCGAAGACCAGCACGGTCTCGTTCTCCTTGCGGTCCAGTCCGTAGGCGAGGGCGGCCGCGGTCGGCTCGTTGACGATCCGCAGCACTTCCAGGCCCGCGATCTTCCCGGCGTCCTTGGTCGCCTGGCGCTGGGAATCGTTGAAGTAGGCGGGCACCGTGATGACGGCCTCGGTCACCTTCTCCCCGAGGAACTTCGAGGCGTCGTCGACGAGTTTGCGCAGCACCTGCGCGGCGATCTCCTCCGGCGCGTACTCCTTGCCGTGAACCTTGAAGCGCACCGCCCCGTCCGGCCCGGCCACCACGTCGAACGACACGGCGTTCATCTCGCTGGTGACCTCGTCGTAACGGCGTCCGATGAACCGCTTGGCCGAATAGATCGTCCCCTTGGGGTTGAGGATGGCCTGGCGCCTGGCCAGCTGCCCGACCAGGCGCTCGCCCTGCTCGGTGAAGGCCACGACCGACGGCGTCGTCCGGGATCCCTCGGCGTTGGGGATGACCGTGGGCTGGTTGCCCTCCATCGTGGCGATCACCGAGTTGGTGGTACCGAGGTCGATCCCGACAGCTCTAGCCATGCTGACCTCCCATGTGGGCTCTACTGCCGAGACTCGTCGTCCGGCGTGCCTGCCACATCCTCAGACCTGGTAGTTCTGTTCCTCCATGAGCCGGGTGCCCGGTGGTGGGTGGAGGCGGCCTCGGCGGTGCCCGGCGGGAGATCGGTCAGGCCGACCTGAACCTCCGCCCCCGGAGGTCCTCCCCGGTCACGGGGCCGCGCCGCTAGAACTGCGGGGCCTGGGGCGTGGGAGTCTGCGGAACACCGGTCTGGGAAGTGCCGACATTGAGGAGCCTGCGTGCCTCCGCCGCGTGGTCGGCCGCGACGATGATCTCGTAACGGTTGGCGACTATCGCGCTGGACGACAGGAAGTCCCGCTTGCCGCCGGTCATCGCGTGACCGATCAATCCGAAGATCGCCCCCGCGATGGCGCCCCAGATGAGTGCCCACAGCACCAGGAGGAAGGGGAACCGCCCGGGAGTGAAGATGGCGAGGAACAGGCCGATCAGCAGGCCGATCCACGCGCCCGTCGCGGCCCCCATCCCGGCCGCGCGCAAATAGGTCAGTCGCCCGAGCACGTTTTCGACGAGCCGGAGATCGACTCCGACGATACTGGTGTGCTCGACCGGGAACCGCTGGTCCGACAGGCTGTCCACGGCCCGCTGGGCCTCTTCGTAGGTGCCGTAGGTCGCCACCGTTTCACGGGCGGTCAGAGTGGGCTCAGGTCGCATGACGCTTCCCTTCACGATGAGTGATACTCCCTCACCGTGACCGCATCACTGCGGATCGCACATCCCCAGACCTGGTAGTCACCCCGCCGCCGTGGACTCCCCGCTCTCCTGGCCGACCAGCCTGGCGGCCCGGCGCTTGACGATCAGCGTGGTCGTGACGCCGAGCAGCACGGCGAGCCCCAGCCCGACCCAGGAGAAGCCCTTGAGCCACTTCTCGGCGACCCTGCCCAGGTAGTAGATGACGGCGGTGGTCCCGCCCGCCCAGGCGATCCCGCCGAGCACGTTGGCGGTGAGGAATCTCCAGTACGGCATGCGGAGGGCTCCGGCGAGCGGACCGGCCAGGATCCGCAACAGCGCGATGAACCGGCCGAAGAACACCGTCCACATGCCGTACCGGTGGAAGTAGTGCCCCGCCTTGGCGATGTGGGCCGGCCCGAAGTGCTTGGGGAACCTGCGCCCCAGCCTGTCGAACAGGGGCTGGCCGCCCTTGCGGCCGATGGCGTAGCCGATGGAGTCGCCGATGACGGCCCCGGCGCTGGCGGAGATCCCGACCCAGAGCGGATCGACCACTCCCTGCGCCGCCAGCAGCGCCGAGCTGACCAGAACGATCTCCCCGGGCAGCGGGATGCCCAGGCTCTCCACCCCGATCACCAGTCCGACCAGGGCACAGACCCACACGGGAGGAATCGCCTGAAGCCATTCGTCGACATGCATGACCGCCACCTTATTCCGTCGGCCCGGCTCCTCCTGCCCCGATGCCGGGCCGTGGCGGAAGGCGCAGGTCACCGCCGGGCACGATCCCGCAGACCGGCCTCGGCGAACGGGACCAACCGGCCTGCTCCTCGCCGCCTACGTCGGGGCGGCCGTGCTCGCCGCCCGCCTGAGCGGCCTGCGCCGCGAGGTCACCCGGCCCCGTGGATCGCGGTGGAGGCCGCGTCACGCATCATGGAGTGCAGCACCGCGTTGGACTCCCGCTCGGTGCGGACCTCCACCACGCGCGGCCCCTCCCCGCGCAGTGCCTTGGACAGCTGGTCGGGACCGTCGACGAAGGTGTACGGAGTGCCGGTGGAGGCGGCCACGTGGGCCAGGTCCACCCCGTGACCGGTGCCGAAGAGCCTCTCGAACGGGTCGCGCAGCGCCGCCTGGGGCAGCAGCGAGAAGATCCCGCCGCCGTCGTTGTTCACGACGACCACGCACAGGTCGGGACGGGGCTCGCGGGGACCGAGGATCAGGCCGTTCTGGTCGTGCAGGAAGGTCAGGTCGCCCATCAGGGCGTAAGCGGGACCGTTGTGCGCCAGGGCCGCGCCCATCGCGGTGGACACCACGCCGTCGATCCCGGCGCTGCCCCGGTTGGCCAGGATCCGCAGCCCCCGGCGGGGGCGCATCGCCTGGTCGAGGTCGCGGATCGGCATGGAGGAGCCGGAGAACAGCAGCGATCCGTTGGGTAGCAGGTCCGCCAGGTCACGGGCCAGCCGGGGCTCGCTGAACCCGGCGCCGTCCAGCACCTCGTCGACCGCGGCCCTGGCCGCGCCGTCGGCGCGACGCCAGGAGTGCAGCCAGGCGTCGTCTCCGGCCGCGACCGTGATCTCCACCGCCTGGGCCACCTGGGTGGCCGAGCGGGTCGGATCGGGCCAGCGGGTCAGGTCGGGGGCGACCACGATGTGCTCGTCGGCGTGCCTCAGCCAGTTCAGCAGGGGCCGCGACAGGCCGGGGCGCCCCAGGGTCACCACCAGCTCGGGCCGGTGCCGGTCGGCGAACTCGGGGGTGCCGAGCAGGAAGTGGTAGGCCGACATGGCGTGGTCGCCGTAGCGAGCGTTGCCGTTCGGCTCCGACAGCACCGGCCATCCGGCCATGCCCGCCGCCGCGACGTACCTGCGCACGTTGGACGCGCCGTCCCCGACGACCAGCACGCCCCGCCTGGTCGGCGGCAGGTGCAGCGCCACCGCCGGGGGCGCCACCCGCGCCCGGACCCAGGGGCCGCCGGCGTCGCCCTCCAGGGACTCGCACCAGGAGGCGTCGCCGTCCGGGACCAGCGGTTCACGGAAGGCCACATTCAGGTGGACCGGGCCGGGGTCGAACGGTCCCAGCGACCGCTGGTAGGCGCGGCAGGCCAGCGACCGCCAGTAGGCGACCTGGCCGGGCCGGTCCTCGGGCACCCCGACCTCGCTGAACCAGCGGACCGCCGTGCCGTACAGCTTGATCTGGTCGACGGTCTGGCTGGCTCCGGTGTCCCGCAACTCGGGAGGGCGGTCGGCGGTCAGCAGCAGCAGCGGCACCCCCGACTCGTGGGCCTCGATGACCGCAGGGTGGAAGTTCGCCGTCGCGGTGCCGGAGGTGCAGATCAGGGCGACCGGCCGCTCACTCCGCCGGGCCAGGCCCAGGGCGAGGAAGGAGGCTGAGCGCTCGTCGATGCGCACGTGCAGCCGGATCCGGCTGTCGGCGTGCACGGCCAGGGCCAGCGGCGTCGAGCGCGAACCGGGCGCGAGCACCACGTCCGTCAGGCCGCAGCGCACCAGTTCGTCGACCAGCACCGTCGCGAGCGCGGTGGCGGGGTTCAACCGCACTGCCTCCTCTAGCCATCGCACCCGGGCGGGTGCTTCCATCTCACGGGGGCTGCGGCCGCCAGGTCCGTCCTGCGACGGCACCCAGCGGATCCAGCCCCTTCTGCGTCGTTATGGGCGGCGCGGGAACTTGCCGAACTCGGGGGCGCGCTTCTCCTTGAAGGCGTCGCGGCCCTCCTGCGCCTCCTCGCTCATGTAGTAGAGCAGAGTGGCGTCGCCGGCGAACTGCTGCATGCCCGCGGCCCCGTCGGTCACCGCATTCAGGGCGCCCTTGAGCATGCGCAGCGCCAGCGGCGACTTCTCCAGCATCTCCCGGGCCCAGGAGACCGTCTCCTCCTCAAGCCGTTCGAGGGGGACGACCGCGTTGACCAGGCCCCAGTTCAGGGCGGTCTGCGCATCGTACTGGCGGCACAGGTACCAGATCTCGCGGGCCCGCTTCAGTCCGACGGTCTCGGCCAGCAGCCAGGAGCCGTAACCGCCGTCGAACGAGCCGACCTTGGGGCCGGTCTGGCCGAAGACCGCGTTCTCGGCGGCGATGGACAGGTCGCAGCAGACGTGCAGCACGTGGCCACCGCCGATGGCGTATCCCGCGATCATCGCGATGACCGGCTTGGGGCAGCGGCGGATCTGCACCTGCAGGTCGAGCACGTTGAGCCGGCCCACGTGCGGGGTGGACTTGTCGACGTAACCGTCGTTGCCGCGGATCTTCTGGTCGCCGCCGGAGCAGAAGGCCCTGTCCCCCGCACCGGTGAAGATGATCACTCCGACCTCGGAGTCCTCCTGGGCGACGTTGAAGGCGTTCTTGAGCTCGAAGAGCGTCGTCGGACGGAACGCGTTGTGCCGCTCCGGCCGGTTGATCGTGATCTTCGCGATGCCGTCGGCCGTCTCGTAGACGATGTCCTCGTAGTCGCCCGACCGCTTCCAGTCGGCGGCGCGCACCTGGACGCTCGCCGGCACGGGCCTCGCCTCACCCGCCACCCGCTCGCTCGTGCCCGGCTCGACCCGCTCCGTGCTCACGATCGTTTCGCCCCTCTCAGCTGCGCCGGGTCCGCCCGGCCGTCCTCTGGCTTGTCGGCACTAACCTTACGACTGTGATGACAGGTTCCGTGCACCCGGAGCGACCTTCCCCGTCGAGGGAGTTGCACGCCGCCGTGCTGCCGCCCGGACCCGAGCTGTTCTCCGCCGTCGCGGCGGCGCTCGACGGCGAGGGCCCGGCCGTGCTGCCGATCTCTCCCGACCTGCCCGCGCGGGCACTGCGCGCCACGCTCGACGCGTTACGCCCCACCCACGTCAACGGGATACCGCAGGAGGGAGGTGTGGGGGTGCCCCCCGAGGTGGCCGTGGTCATCGCCACCAGCGGCTCGACCGGCACCCCCAAAGGGGTCCAGCTCTCGGCCGCCGCCCTGCGCGCCTCGGCCGCGGCATCGCTGCGCCGCCTGGACGCCCGCCCCGGCGAACGCTGGCTCTGCTGCCTGCCGCCCTCCCACGTCTCGGGACTGCAGGTGCTGGTCAGGTCGCTGCTGAGCGAGACGGAGCCGATCGTGCACGACGGCTTCTCTCCCGAGGCGGTGCTCACCAGCGGCGCCGAGCACGTCTCGCTGGTGCCGACCCAGCTCCGCCGGCTGCTCTCCGCGGATCTGTCGGTTTTCCGGACGATCCTGCTGGGCGGCGCCGCGGCTCCCGCGGACCTGCTCGCGGCCGCCCGTACCGCCGGTGCGCGGGTGGTCACCACGTACGGCATGAGCGAGACCTCCGGCGGGTGCGTCTACGACGGCGAGCCCCTTTACAACGTAGATCTAAAGATCGGCGACGACGGCCGGATCCGCCTCGCCGGTCCCATGCTGTTCTCCGGCTACCGGCTCCGCCCCGACCTCACCGACGCCGTCCGCGACGGCGACTGGTTCCTCACCTCCGACCTCGGCACCCTGGCCGACGGGCGGCTGCGCGTGCTGGGCCGGGCCGACGACGTCGTCAACACCGGTGGCGAGAAGGTCGTCGCCGCGGCCGTGGCCGCCGTCGTGGCCGAACATCCCGCGATCACCGACGCCGTCGTGGTCGGCCGTCCCGACCCCGAATGGGGCGAGCGGGTGGTCGCCGTCGTGGTCTCCCCCGCACCCCCGTCCCTGGCCGAGCTCCGCGCCTTCGCCAAGGAGCGGCTGCCCGCCTACGCCGCCCCCGCCGAGCTGGTCGTCCTCCCCGAGATACCGCTTCTGCCCAATGGCAAACCGGACCTTGCGGGCCTCCGTTATGGTCTTCAACGGGAACCATAAGGTGCTTTCGCACGTCCAACAGACAGCCGAAGCAGGAAGGAGGGCCCGATGAACGTCACCCGCAGGACATGGATCTCCGCAGGCATCGTCAGCGTGATCCTCGCCGGCGGCATATCCGTCGCGGCGGCGGCCTCGGCGGGCGGGACCGGCCGGGGCGAGGACCCCGTCGCCCCCGCGGTGGAAGGCAACCAGCCCGTCCCCACGGACGCACCGGCCGCGCAGCGGCCGTCCGAGGCCCCGCCCTCACCGGAGACGACTGCGCCCGCTGAGGACTATGTGGTCTCCAAGGACGTCAACCCCGACCCGCGGCAGGCCGGGCGCTACTGGACCGAACAGCGCCTCGAGAACGCCGACCCGCTGCCCATGCCGGCGATCGAAGGCAATGTGAACGTCACTCGATAGCCCCGCCAGGCACCCGGGAAGGGTGGATCGCGGCCGCCGCGATCCACCCATCATATTTTCCCCGTCAAGTCGGGAACAGAAAGTTCTTGATTGGGGTTATTGATACGGGTGCGCAGAGCGGCCCCCTCGCCGCCTCACCCCCCACAATCTGCAAACAGACGACTCCGTGTTGGAGGAGGTGTCCTCATGCCCCAAACCGCCGCTGCGGCCTCACCTGAGGCCCCGACGACCCTTGATCAGCTCATTGACCGAGGGCGAGACCAGGGCCACCTTTCCCTCGCGGAGCTGCGCCGTGCCTTCGCGGAGGCAGGGATCAGCCCGACCGAGGGCAGGTCGATTCTGCGGGAGCTCACCGAGGCGGGCGTCAGCCTGGCAGCCGAGAACGAGCCCACGCTCGCCGCCTCGGCCAAGAAGCCGGCGGCCAAGACCGCCACCCGCAAGACGACCGCCCGCAAGACGAAGGCCGCTTCGGCGAAGAAGAGCGCCGCCGAGGAGAAGTCGGCCACCGCCCGCACCGAGACCCCGGCCCAGGGCGTCAAGCCGGAGGCCGACGACGAGGAGTGGACGGGTCCCGACGAGGCCGAGCTGGAGGCCGAGCCGACCATGGACCTGGACGACCAGTCCTCGGTCATGGGCGACTCGGTGCACACCTACCTCAAGTCGATCGGCCGCCGCACCCTGCTGACCGCCGCGCAGGAGGTCGAGCTCGCCAAGAGGATCGAGGCCGGCCTGTACGCCGAGGCCAAGCTGGAGGCCGAGCCGGGGCTGTCCGCCGCTGTGCGCGACGACCTGGAGTGGGTGGCCGACGACGGCCGCCGCGCCAAGGATCACATGCTGGAGGCCAACCTCCGGCTGGTGGTCTCGGTGGCGAAGAAGTACACCGACCGTGGCATGGCCCTGCTCGACGTGGTCCAGGAGGGCAATCTCGGCCTGATCCGCGCGGTGGAGAAGTTCGACTACACCAAGGGCTACAAGTTCTCCACCTACGCCATGTGGTGGATCCGCCAGGCCATCCAGCGCGGCTTCGCCGACTCCGCCCGCACCATCCGCCTCCCCGTCCATGTGCTGGAGATGCTCTCCAAGCTGTCCCGCATCGAGCGCGACATGCACCAGCGTCTCGGGCGTGAGCCCACGCCCGAGGAGCTCGCGGTCGAGCTGGACAAGACTCCCGACCAGATCGAGGAGCTGCTCCGCACCAGCCGCCAGCCGATCAGTCTCAACGCCACGATCGGCGAGGACGGCGAGACCACCATCGGCGACCTCATCGAGGACGTCGACTCGCCCGAGGCCTCGGAGGTGGTGGACCGCCAGCTCCTCGGCGAGCAGCTGCGGGGCGTGCTCGGCAACCTCTCCCCCAGGGAGGCCAAGATCATGGCCCTGCGCTTCGGCCTCGTCGACGGCAAGCCCCACACTCTTGACGAGATCGGCAAGCACCTCGGTCTGACCCGCGAGCGCATCCGTCAGCTGGAGAAGGAGTCCCTCTCCAAGCTGCGCCATCCCAGCAACACCCGTCCGCTGCTCGACTGGGCCAGCTGACCGGGCAAGCCGACCGGCCCTGCGAGGCGCCGCCGCGACCCGTTCGCGGCGGCGCCCTGTCTTGTCCTGTCCCGGGACCTCACCGTGTCTTTCCCGGGATCTCACCCGCCCCGGGCCCGCCGGAAAAAGAACACCCACCGCGAAGCTACGCGGTGGGTGCCGGGAGGCGATCGCTCCGGGAACGGGCCGTGGTCAGCGGGCGGACGCGGTCACCGGCCGCGGGACGCGGGCGATGCCGGTCAGGCGGTTCTGCTCGCGCAGGGTGCGCAGCCGGTTGACCTCGTCGGTCCATTCGGCGCCCTTCGGGGTGGCCCTGCCCTTGCGGCGGCGGATCCGGTCGTCGTAGGACTTCACGCCGAACGTCGCCCGCTGGCTGGCCTCGGCCGCGCGCAACGCGTCGGTCAGCGCCCGGTCCAGCGCCAGGCCCGCGGCCCGGCGCTCCTCGGCGGAGGCAGAGGTCTCCTGCACCCGCCGCAACGCGACCTCCGCCGCGCGCGCCTTCTCCAGGAACTCGGGGAAGCTCTTCCCGACCTCCTGGTCAGCGTGGTAGCGAACCTCCGCCTCCCGGCTCACGCTCGGTCGGAAAAACGCCATCGTCTGCCCTCTCTCACCCAACGCCGGGCATTCCCCGGCAGATCACAGCCCGTAGCTTACGCCGCCCACTCTCCGCTTACACACTCAGGCGGCGCCCTGCCCGGCGCGCCCTCCTTTACGCAGTAAGGCCACTGATGGCAGGATGACCTCATGCCAGCGAAGCGACCGCCCGTTCCGCTCTCCCGCGAGCGCATCATCGAGGCGGCACTGCACATCGCCGACAGCCAGGGGCTACGGCGCCTGACGATGCGGCGCCTGGGTGACGCGCTCCAGGTCGAGGCGATGGCGATCTACCACCATCTGCCGCGCGGCAAGGACGCCCTCATGGACGCCCTCGCCGAACACGTCACCTCCATCCACGTCGAGCCCGGCGAGACATGGCAGGACAGCGCGAGGGCATGGTGCCGGGCGAGCCGGGCCGCGTTGAGAGAGCATCCCGGAGTGCTGGCGCTGGCGCTCACCAAGCCGGCCAAGGGCCGTACCGCGATCGCCGTACGGGAGCAGACCGATCAGCTCACCGACGCGGGGCTCGCCGACGCGGCGCGGGCCGTGCGGGCGCTGCGGGCCTACGTCTTCGGCGCGGTGGCGGTGGAGGTGCAGCAGTCCGGCTGGGCCGAACCGGCGGATGACGACGACCCCTGGGTTCCCCCGTCGAAGGGCGGTGGCAGCGCGGCGGCCGACGATGATTTCGAGCTGGGCCTGGACGCGCTCCTGAGCGGGCTGGCCACTTCACAGCCGACGTCATGAAAAGGCAATCGATCGTTTACCGGCCCGACGGCGTGTCGCACTTGGCCTGATATCAGCCCATGAGGCATGCTGTGTCGTAGGTCACACCCCCATCACGGCCCGAAGAACTCACCCTTTCCGCGTTCGTAAACAGTCCTAACGGGCTATGTCGCCGGGTGCGACCAGATCCCACACTTGTGCGTGCGGTCAGATCCGCATGCACAAGAAGGCGATCTGATGGCATGATCGATCTTGCTTGATGTGCGGGCCTCACCCAGCCCGAGGCGCGCACGGCCATATGTCAACCCAGCTGCTCGTCCCCCCGCACTGGTGGGAACGGAGTCCCATCGGTGACGGTGCCCGCCGGTCGCCCGATGCCGATTCCAGCGAGCCGACAAAAGAGATCCGGAGGCACGCCGATGTGCCCGCACCAGCCGTCCTGTCCGTCCGCCGAGGCGCTGGACCGCGAAGCCGCCCGCACGATGGCAGCCCACCCCGAGCAGGGATGGAGCCTGCTCTGCAACGGTGTGGTGCTGTTCGAGGACACCGGCGAGCTGCTGCCCGACGGCGCCGTCATCGAGCCGCACCGGCCGCTGGCCGGCGTGGCCTGACCATCACGCCGATCCTGGCCGCATCCTCGCCCCGAGCCACTCGGCGACGACCTCGCCCACGCGGGCGGGGTCCTTCTTGAGATCATGGCCCTCCCCCGGCAGCACCACCAGGCGTGCGACGTCCGCCGCCGCGGGCACACCGAACGGGTCGCGGTCTCCGTTGACCACCAGCACATCCACGCCTGCCGCGCGCAACTCCCCGGCGCGAGACCGCTCCGGCCTGCCCGGCGGGTGCAGCGGGAAGGCCAGTGCGACGACCGCGTCGGCCCGGACCTCCGGGGCCGTACGGCAGGCGACCCGGGCTCCGTTACTCCGCCCTCCCTGCACGAGCGGCAGGCCCGGATAGCGTCCCTGAAGCTCGCCCACCAGCGCCGCCCACGCCTCGTCCTGCTTCACCGCCGAGCCCGGAGCACGGGCGCCCCGCATCCGGAACGGCTGGAGCACCCGCGCGACCACCCCGCCGATCCCCGCCGCCGCATCCCGTACGGCCAGCAGATCCGGGACGTCCACTCCCCCGGCCGAACCATGGGTGAGCACCAGCAGAAACCGCGGGTCGGCGACCTCGTCGATCTCCGCCACGGCCGGGCCGTGCGGCGTCGTGATCTCCATGAGAGACGCGGCGCTCCGGGTGGACACAGATTTCGTCCTAACGACTGATGCCGGGAGACACGTGCGGGCGGATAATCGGAGCGTGCAGGACAACCAAGATATCCGACAGGACATGCGCGCCACCATCGAGGCCCGGCGGGAGCTCGGCCCCGACTACGAGACCGCGCTGGTGGACTCCTTCGTGGACCGCCTCGACGCCACCATCGCCGCTCGCGTGCGTGCCGAGATGCAGCTCACCGGAGGCCGGCCCTACCGGGAGCCCCACCCCGGGCAGGGGCACCAGCGGCGCAGGAGCGGCAACGGCTCCATCCCGATCGCCCTGGGCTCGCTGGGCATCGGCGTCCCGCTGACCGCCATCGCGGCGAACACCGCGGGCACCGCGGGGCTGCTGCTGGCCTGGGGCGGCATCGTCGCGATCAACTTCGCCCACGCGCTCAGCCGCTGGCGCAGCCGCGACTGAGCGGCGACCGGCACCTGGACCACCGCCCGCATCCGCCACCTCGAAGTGCGGGCAGCGGTCCCCGCACGGGAACGCGACAGGGGCTCGCGGGCGGCCGTCAGGCGTCGCGGTTCAACCGGAGGCGGACGTCTTCGGCGAGGCCCTCGTCAGCGCTGTCCAGACCGTAGCGCCACACCTGCTCGGCGTCCTCGTCGCGGCCTCTCAGCGGCAGTGTGCGGGCCAGCAGCTCGATGGCCAGCGCGCCGGTCTCGACGTCACCGCCCTCCTCGATCGCCCCGGCGAACTCCGCGCACGCCAGTTCGAGGTGGGCGATGCCGAGCAGCACCCGCAGCCTCGGCACCTCGGCCACATCCGGCACCGCGAGCGCCTCCAGGAGCACCCCGGCGGCCTCGCCCGCCTCCTGCTCCTCCAGCAGGAGCTCGGCCAGCCGCTGCGCGGCGCTGGAGGCGATCTCCGGATCGGCGGTGGCCAGCGCGGCCCGCAGAGCCTCCTCCGCCTCCCGGCGTCCCAATGCGAGCCTGGCGAGGGCCAGGTGGGCCACGGGGACGTAGGAGGGGTTTCCGACGCCGAGAGCGGCCTGCCAGGCGGCTCGGGCCTGGTCGAGCAGGCCCTCCTGCTCGAAGCTCCGGGCGAGCAGGCAGGCGGCCTGCGCGGCGAACTCAGGATGACCGGTCGCCAGCGCGGTGCGCGCCGCCGCACGGGCGCCCGCCACGTCTTCTCGCTCCTGGAGCACCACCGCCAGCCCGACCGCGGCCTGCGCCCGATCAGGCTCCGCCGGGTCGGCGGCCAGTCCGGCGAAGATCGTAGCCGCGCCGTCCAGGTCACCGCTCTCGGCCAGTTTCCGCGCGGTCTCCAATGGACGCGTGTCCACCTCTGGCATGCAGGGTCCTTCCCCCGGTAAAGGAATACCCCGAGCCTAACGACTCGGGGCCATGCCCGTCCCCGTATGCACGCTGAAATACATATGTGGTGAAATACGGCCCGCGCGGTGGAAAGCGCGGACCGCGGAGATGGGGATCAGTCCTCGTAGGCCTCGAGCGGCGGGCAGGAGCACACCAGGTTGCGGTCGCCGTATGCCTGGTCGATCCGGCGGACCGGCGACCAGTATTTGTCCTCCCGCACCGACGGCAGCGGGTAGGCCGCCTCGGTGCGGGTGTAGGGGTGAGCCCACTCGTCGGCGACCAGGCAGCCGGCCGTGTGCGGAGCGTTGCGCAGCGGGTTGTCCGCCTTGTCGTACTCCCCGGAGGCGACCTTCCCGATCTCGCCCCGGATCGCGATCATCGCGGCGCAGAACCGGTCGAGCTCGGCCAGGTCCTCGCTCTCGGTCGGTTCGATCATCAGTGTGCCGGCCACCGGGAAGGACATCGTCGGCGCGTGGAAACCGTAGTCGACGAGGCGCTTCGCGACGTCGTCGACGGTCACGCCGGTCTCCTTGGTGATCTGGCGCAGGTCGATGATGCACTCGTGCGCCACCAGGCCGCCGCGGCCGGTGTAGAGGACCGGGTAGTGCGGGCTGAGCCTGCGGGCCAGGTAGTTGGCCGACAGGATGGCCTGCTCGGTGGCCGCCTTGAGCCCCTCGCCGCCCATCATCCGGATGTAGGCCCAGGAGATGGGCAGGATGCCCGCCGAGCCGTACGGCGCCGCCGAGACGGGACCGACCGGCGACTCCCCGCGCAGCGGATGGCCCGGCAGGTAGTCGGCGAGATGTGCGCGGACCGCGACGGGACCGACACCGGGGCCGCCACCGCCGTGCGGGATGCAGAAGGTCTTGTGCAGGTTCAGGTGCGAGACGTCGGCGCCGAACTCGCCCAGCTTGGCCAGGCCGACCAGGGCGTTGAGGTTGGCGCCGTCGACGTAGACCTGGCCGCCGGCCTCGTGCACCCGCTCGCAGATCTGGGTGATCGTCTCCTCGTAGACGCCGTGCGTGGAGGGATAGGTCACCATGATCGCGGCGAGCTGGTCGCGGTGCTTGTCGATCTTGGCATCGAGGTCGTCGAGGTCCACGTTCCCGTTGTCGTCACAGGCGACCACGGCGACGCGCATGCCCGCCATGACCGCGCTGGCGGCGTTGGTGCCGTGCGCGGAGGACGGGATCAGGCAGACGTTCCGGCCGGACTCGCCGCGTGCCCTGTGGTAGGCGCGGATCGCGAGGAGACCGGCGAACTCGCCCTGGGAACCGGCGTTGGGCTGGATCGACACGGCGTCGTAGCCGGTGACCTCGGCCAGCCAGCCCTCCAGTTCCCCGATCAGCTCAAGGTAGCCGCCGGCCTGGTCCTCCGGGGCATAGGGGTGCAGGCCGGCGAACTCCGGCCAGGTGATCGGCTCCATCTCGGTGGTCGCGTTGAGCTTCATGGTGCAGGAGCCCAGCGGGATCATCGATCGGTCGAGGGCGATGTCCTTGTCCTGCAGCTTGCGCAGGTATCGCAGCATGGCCGTCTCGGACCGGTGGCTGTGGAAGACCGGGTGGGTCAGGTAGTCGCTGACCCGCGCCAGGGAGACGGGCAGCGCGTCGTGGGCGGCCGCGTCCAGGTCGGTCAGCACGGCGCCGCTGACCTCGAAGGCGGCCAGGACCTGCTCCAGGTGGATGAGCTCGGTCCGCTCGTCGCAGGTCACCCCGATGTGGTCGGCGTCGACCAGCCGAAGGTTCACGCCGTTGTCGCGGGCCGCCGCGACGACCTGGGCCGCGCGGCCGGGCACGCGGGCGAGCACGGTGTCGAAGAAGTCGTCGTGCACGACCTCGACACCCCCGTGGCGGAGGCCCGCGGCGAGAACGACGGCATGCCGGTGGATGCGCCGGCCGATCCGGCGCAGTCCCTCGGGGCCGTGGTAGACGGCGTACATGCCCGCGATCACCGCGAGGAGCACCTGCGCGGTGCAGATGTTGCTGGTCGCCTTCTCACGGCGGATGTGCTGCTCGCGGGTCTGCAGCGCGAGCCGGTAGGCGGGGCGCTGGTCGGCGTCCTGGGAGACGCCCACCAGCCGGCCGGGCATCTGCCGCTGCAGGCCGTCGCGGACGGCCATGTAGGCCGCGTGCGGGCCGCCGAAGCCCAGCGGGACACCGAAACGCTGCGAGGAGCCGATCGCGATGTCGGCGCCGAGCTCACCGGGGGCGGCGAGCAGGGTGAGGGCGAGCAGGTCGGCGGCGGCGACCACCTGGGCGCCGCGCGCATGGGCGGCCTCGGCGATGGAGCGGAAGTCCCTGACCCGGCCACTGGCACCCGGGTACTGCACGAGCACGCCGAAGCACTCGGGAAGCTCGGAGGTGAAGTCGCTCTCGACCAGCTCGATGCCGAGCGGCTCGGCCCTGGTGCGCAGCACGGCCTTGGTCTGCGGCAGCGCGTCGGCGTCCACCACGAACACGGCGGACGGGCCGCGGCCGGCGCGCCGGGCCAGGGTCATCGCCTCGGCGGCGGCGGTGGCCTCGTCCAGCAGGGAGGCGCCGGAGACGTCGAGCGCGGTCAGGTCGGAGACGACCGTCTGGAAGTTGATCAGGGCCTCCAGGCGGCCCTGGGAGATCTCCGGCTGGTAGGGCGTGTAGGCGGTGTACCAGCCCGGGTTCTCCAGCAGGTTGCGGCGGATGACGGCCGGGGTGACCGTGTCGTGGTATCCCAGGCCGATCATCGAGGTGAGCACCGTGTTACGGGCGGCCAGGGCGCGCAACTCGGCGATGGCCTCGGTCTCACTGGCCGCCGGGGGCAGCCGCAGCCGGTCCTTGGCCCGGATCGCCTCCGGCACGGTCATCGCGACGAGGTCGGCGGTGGAGGCGAATCCGACCGCCTCCAGCATGCGGGTCTGGTCGGCGTCCGCAGGCCCGATGTGCCGGGTGGCGAACGGCGGGGAGATGAGCTCGCTGAGCGGTGACAGGTCGGTCATGGAAAGCCTTCCGAGGCGGTGGAGACCGGCGCTGGGCGCGGGCGTATGCCGGATCTCCCCCTCTGTCATCTCGACCTGAGAGCTTCACCGTCCCCGCCGGGGAGGTTTGCACCGTCGGTGAGATGCGCCTGGCGGACGCACCTGCTTTCCAGAGTCGCCTCGTCCGTGCGGTACCGGGTGCCTGAGAGATTCCGGGGAGGTTGCTCCTTCGGCGCCCCGATCCTGTCGGGGTCTCTCCCGCACAGCGTCAGCAGCGAGACCAACTTTACCCCGTGCGGCGAGCCCTGCGTCGGCGGGCCAGCTCATCGGCGTGATGATCGCCTGAAGGGCCCTGGTCGGACTCCGCGCGCTCGCCGGGAAGATCCGCGAGGGAGCCCTCCACCTCCTGCCACACCCGGCCGAGCGCGATGCCGAACACGCCCTGTCCCCCCTGGAGCAGGTCGATGACCTCGTCGGGCGAGGTGCACTCGTAGACGCTCACCCCGTCGCTCATCAGCGTGATCTGGGCGAGGTCGTTGACGCCGCGGTCACGGAGGTGCTGTACGGCGATGCGGATCTGCTGGAGGGAGACACCGGTGTCGAGCAGTCGTTTGACGACCTTGAGCACCAGGATGTCGCGAAAGCCGTAGAGCCTCTGGGAACCCGAGCCGTGGGCCGCTCTCACGGTGGGCTCGACCAGGCCGGTGCGCGCCCAGTAGTCCAACTGCCGATAGGTGATGTCGGCCGCCGCGCAGGCGGTGGGGCCCCGATATCCGATGTCGGCCGGCGGTTTCACCGGCTGCCCGTCGAACAGCAGACCCTCTTCACCCGCGCGCTGACGTGCCGACTGGCGCCGTTCCGGGTCATCCTGATCGGCGTTTCTATCCTCGCCGCTGCTGACCGCCACGCGGACCTCCGGCTTTCTCTCATCCCGCGGCCTGATCTGGGGGTTTACGCACGACCACGGGTTTCACTTGCACCGTAGGACTGGGGCCAAGATCAGTCAACGACCCCACCCGGCGCGTCGTGAAGCGTAAATGCACCGAAATTCCTACCCCGCGCGACCGAAGTCCTCAGGCGTGATTGTGTCAAGGAACTCCCTGAACTTCTCCACCTCGTCCTCCTGGTCGTCGGGGATGAGCACCCCGGCCTCCCGGACCACGTCCTCGCTGGCGAAGATTCGGGCGCCCGTGCGGAGTGCCAGGGCGATCGAGTCCGAGGGGCGGGCACTCACCTCGACCCCGTTGGAGAAGACCAGGTCGGCGAAGAAGATCCCGTCACGGAGCGCGACGATGTTGACCGTGTTCAGGCGGACACCGAGACCGTCGAGCACGTCCCGGAACAGGTCATGGGTGAGCGGCCGCGGCGGTGGCTCCTCGGCCTGGGCCATGGCGATCGCCGTCGCCTCCGTCATACCAATCCAGATCGGCAGATAACGCTCCCCTTGTGCCTCCTTCAGCAGGACGATTGGCTGGTTGGAGGGCATCTCAACCCGAACGCCCACGACCTCCATCTGCAACACGGGCTGCTCCGTCTTCGCTGGATTCCGACCGGTTTGTTCAACGTAACACTCGCGAGGTACGAGTGCCTGGTCAGGTTGTCACCGGCCCAGGACCCCGCGCACGCCGGAACGCAGCAGCGAGGCGTGCAATTCCAGCAGGAGACCGGAAATCTCCCGGGCCGTCTCGTCGGCCCGGTCGATGGCACCGGGCCCGCGGCGGCGCAGCAGCGGCGCGACGGCCTGCTCCACGAGCCCGGCCTCGCGCTCGGCCGCGGCCTTGACCGCCCGCAGATGGCGGGCGCGCAGCCCGAAGGCGCTGAGGGCCCCGACGCTGCGGGCAACGGCCAGCGCCTCGGCGTCGTAGTAGCGGGCCACCGCGGCGAGCAGGCCGTAGTCCTCAAGCTCGGCGAGGGTCTCCTCGGTCAGCTCGGCGGCGGCGAGCAGCTCCTCACGGGTGAGACGGACCTCGGCGGGCGCGTCGTCGGGCACGGCGCGCGGGGGCGCCGGCGGGCGCTCCTCGCGGTCGGCCGCCTCGAGACGGTCCTTGATGACACGCAGCGGCAGATAGCGGTCACGCTGCTCGCTGAGGATGTAGCGAAGCCGCTCGACATCGGCGTAGGTGAACTTCCGATAGCCGGAGGGACTGCGCTCCGGCTCGATCAGCCCCTCGCCCTCCAGGAAACGGATCTTGGAGATGCTGACATCGGGGAACTCGCCCTGCAGGAGAGCGAGCACCTCCCCGATGCTCATGTGCGCACGAGCGGCCTGCGTGCTCATCATCCTCCAGCGGCGCCACGGGTGAGGAAGACCAGCCGGAACTTGCCGATCTGGACCTCGTCCCCGCCGTACAGCGGGACTTCTTCGATCCGTTCGCGGTTCACGTAGGTGCCGTTCAGGCTGCCGACGTCGCGGACGGTGAAAACCCCGCCCCCACGCCGGTAGAACTCCACGTGACGGCGCGACACGGTGATGTCGTCGAGGAAGATGTCGCTCTCGGGGTGGCGGCCCACGGTGGTGAGCTCGCTGTCCAGCAGGAAGCGGCTACCGGCGTTGGGACCACGCATGGCCACCAGCAGAGCGGAGCCCGGGGGCAACTGCTCGACGGCTTGCCGCTCGGCGAGAAGCGTCTCTCCGGTCTCCGCCTCGTAGGCCTCGATCCCGGAGAGGGAAATGGTGGACGTGCTGTCTCCGGGTGAGTCGGACTTGGTCAGCGGCGACCCGCATCGGGAGCAGAAACGGGCATCCTCAGGGTTGGCATGACCGCACTGCGTGCAGTAGACGCTCGGCATCGATCGGCTCGGCCTCCTACCGCGAAGACGCGGCAACGGTGCTCAGGGATGCGCGCCTCGCTTCTTCGCTTCTCAAGTATTTTCTCAGACTGCGAATGCCGCAACATACACCGTCGAGAAGCAAAGATCAAGGCAGACGCTCGACCGCGGGTTCGGTCGGAGACAAAGTTACAGCCGGGCGGCGCCTCCGGTCCACGTCGCCGCGCGGAGTTCGTCGCACCTGGCCGCACCGGCCGTGCCCGCGGCCGAACCGCGGCGGGTGGCAGCGGCCCTTCTCCCCCGCCGGCACGTCCGGAGCGCCCTCATGTGGACGCCGCCTCCTCCACCACCCGCGCCCAGTGTTCGAGCAGGCTCTGCGCGGAGTCGACGTCGGTCCCCTCGGCCCACAGATGGGTGACGGCCTCGGCCGGGTCGGGCAGCACCAGCGCCCAGCTCCCGTCCTCGGCCACCACCCTCACCCCGTCGGTGGTGTCGATGCGGTGTCGCTCCGCCGCCTCGATCACCGAGCGCATCACCACCCCCTTCGCCGCCCAGGGGGTGGGGACCGTACGGCGCAGCAGCTTGGCCTCGGGGATCCTGGCGTCGATCTGGCTGAGCGACAGCCGTGTCCTGGCGACCAGGCCGAGCAGGCGCAGGAACACCGCCAGCCCGTCCACCGTGGGACCGAACTCGGGCACGATGAAGCCGCCCCGCCCGTCCGCCGCGAAGATCACGTCCTGGCCGCGGGCGGCGGCGGTGAGCGCGTCGATCGCGGTGGACGTCCACTCGACCTGCACCCCGTGGAACCGGGAGACCTGCTCGGCCACCCGGGTGGTGGTGACCGGCAGCGCCACCCGGCCACCGCACCGCTCGGCCGCGATCAGGTCCAGCACGACCAGCAGGGCGCGCTCCTCGCTGATCAGCTGACCCATCTCGTCGACCAGTGCGACCCGCTCCCCCACCGGGTCGAACCGCACCCCGAAGGCCGCCCTGGAGGAGCTGACGAGCTCCGACAGGCGTTGCAGGTCACGCCGGCGTTCGGCGAGGGTCTCGGTGGGCGAGGCGTCGTCCAGCCGGTTGTTGACGGTGAGCACGTCCACTCCGACCCGACCGAGCAGGCTCGGGAGCACCAGCGAGGAGGTGCCGCCCGCGCAGTCGACCACGACCTTCATGTCCGCGTCGCGCACCCCGGTCATGTCGACGCAGCGCAGCAGTTCGTGGGTGTAGTCCTCGACCGCCCGGGCGGGGAAGCTGAGTTCGGCGATCTCGCCGGGAAAGGCGCGGCGGAACTCCTGCCGGGAGAAGACCCGGTCCAGCTTGCGCTGGGCCGCCTGGGACAGGTCGGCGCCGCGCTCGTCCATGAAGACGATGTCCACGCTCTGCGGGTCTCCCGGGGTGGTGCGCAACGCGATGCCGCCGACGGCGTTCTCCCTGGCGGTGTGGAAGCGGGAGACCGGCAGCGGAGCGGCCTCCAGGTCGAGCACGTTGATCGCGCTGGCGTTCAGGGCGCTGATCACGGCCCGCTTCAACGCCCGCGCGGCGCGGGAGGAGTCACGGGAAGTGATCACCGATGCGCCCTTCTTGAGCGTGGTGGCGTAGGCGCTGGCCAGCCGTACGCACAGCTCGGGGGTGATCTCCACGTTGACCAGACCGGACACCCCCCGGGGGCCGAACAGGTTGCGCTGACCGCGTGACTCCCAGATGACGCTGGTGTTGACCACCGCCCCCGCCTCGATGGTCTTGAACGGGTAGACCTTGACTCCGGAGGAGACGTAGGCCTCGGCCTCGATGATGCACTCGTCGCCGACGACCGCGCTCTCCTCGATCCTGACGCCGGTCATCAGGTCGGTGTTCTTGCCGATGACGCAGCCGCGCAGGTGGGCGCTGGGACCGACGTAGACGTTGTCATGGATCACGGCGCGGTGCAGGAAGGCGCCCTCGCGGACGACGACGTTGCTGCCCAGGACGGTGTACTCGCGCAGTTCGGCCCCGGCTTCGACCTTGGCGTAGTCGCCGATGTAGAGGGGGCCCTTGAGCACCGCGTCGACGTCCACCGAGGCGCCCTCGGCCACCCAGACTCCGGGGGAGACCTCGAAGGCGTCGACGTCCACTCTGACCCGTCCCGACAGCACGTCGGCCTGGGCGCGCAGGTAGCTCTCGTGGGTCCCGACGTCTTCCCAGTAGCCGTCGGCGACGTAGCCGTACAGGGGTGCCCCGCGCGCCAGCAGACGGGGGAAGACGTCGGCCGACCAGTCGACGGGCTCACCGGTCGCGATCTCGTCGAGGACCTCCGGTTCCATCACGTAGATACCGGTGTTGACGGTGTCGGAGAACACCTGCCCCCAGGTGGGCTTCTCCAGGAAGCGCTCCACCCGGCCATGGTCGTCGACGATGACGATGCCGAACTCCAGAGGGTTGGGCACCCGCTTGAGACCGATGGTGACCAGCGCGCCGTTCTCACGGTGGAAGCGGATCATGTCGGTCAGGTCGATGTCGGTGAGCGCGTCGCCGGAGATGACCAGGAAACGGTCGTCACGGAGTCTGTCGGCGGCGTTCTTGACGCTGCCGGCGGTGCCGAGCGGGGTGTCCTCGGTGGCGTAGTACAGGCTCATGCCGAGCTCGTCGCCGTCGCCGAAGTAGTTGCGGATCAGGGCTGCCAGGAACTGCACGGTCACCACGGTCTCGGTGAGCCCGTGGCGTTTCAGCAGGCGCAGCACATGCTCCATGATCGGCCGATTGATAACAGGTAGAAGGGGTTTGGGCTGGTTCGCGGTCATCGGCCGGAGCCGCGTCCCTTCCCCACCCGCCATCACAACGGCCTTCACGGATCACCTCTTAAGGCGTTTGGCTCCTTCGACGAGTTGCCGCACCTGTACCCAATACAGCAGTCCGGACCACCAGTACAGACCTGTGCCCCAGATGGCGAGCGACCAGCCGACGATTCCGGCCACATCCGCGTACCAGGAGTCGTGGTAGGCGAGGAAGAGCAGGGGGAAGGCGTAGAGCAGGTTGGCGGTGGCGGCCTTGCCCAGGAAGTGGACCGGCAGCGCCGGGCCGTATCCGAGGCGGCGCAGGATGGGCGGGATGCCCAGCAGCATGACGTCCCGCAACGGGATCGCCAGCGCCAGCCACCAGGGGATGATGCCCCGCATGGCCAGGCCGAACAGGGTGGCCAGGATGTAGAGACGGTCGGCCAGCGGGTCGAGCAGGCGGCCGAGCCTGCTGGTCTGGTTCCACGCGCGGGCGATCTTACCGTCGAGCCAGTCGGAGAACCCCGCCAGCATCAGCAACGCGACGGCCCAGCCGTCCGCCCTGGGCCCCAGGACCAGCCAGAGGAAGACCGGCACGCCAAGGAGCCTGGCCAGGCTCAACGCGTTGGGAACCGTCCAGATTCGATGTTCGGCTCCAGATACTTCCGGGTTCACCCGTGTCTCTCCCCTCCCCGTACGTGATGCCGACCCTACCTGTGTGGGGCATTCGCGGACCGTCCCCCCGTGCCCGAGCCCTCGCGACCGGCCGGAAAGTGATCCGGCGGGGGCTCATCGCGCCACAGGGCGCCGTCCGGGCCCACCCGGATCAACGGAATACCGGGGCACCCTCACCCCCGTTGTGGGAGCACGACGGCGTCTCGGACGCTCAGCGGACGCGTACGGCGGGGCGCGGCGATCGGGCCCGGAACAGCACGGCGGCCCCGGACCGGACCTCCCACCCCTCCGGCCGTCTCCGGCCGCGGCGGACGTCCGGCCCCGGACCGCGGGATCGCACAAAGCAGAGGCCATAGGTGCCCGCGCCCGGTGTCCCGTCATCCTCCAGAAGGAGATCCTTCTCCTCCCGGAGGGCGGGAAACAGGCCGAATGGTTGAGGTGCGTGCCTTCGGAGAGGCCCTACTCTTTCCCCTATGACCAATGACACCACGCTGTTCCTGGGGCAGTGGCTGCGCTCCCCGGGGACCGTTGGGGCCGTGGCACCGAGCTCCCGGCGACTTGCCGAAACGATGACCGCACCGGTGCCCCACGGGGGCGATCCCGTGATCGTCGAGCTCGGACCGGGAACGGGCGCGTTCACGGCGGAGATCCAGCGGCGGCTGGACGGTCGTGGTCATCACATGGCCGTGGAGATCAACCCTCGGCTGGCCGAGTTCCTGGCCGGCCGGCATCCGAAGGTGGACGTCGTGGTCGACGACGCGGCACGGCTGCCGGAGCTGCTCCGGGAGCGCGGCTTCCACCGGGCCGACGTCGTCGTGAGCGGGCTCCCCTGGGCGGCGTTCTCCCAGGAGACACAGACCCTCCTGCTGAACGCGGTCACCGCGATCATGGATCCGAACACCGCGTTCACCACCTTCACTTACAGCTTCGCCAAGCGCACGCCTCCCGCGCGGCGCTTCCGCCGGCGCCTGTTCGACACCTTCGAGGAGGTCGTGGTGGGCCGGACGGTGTGGGGCAACCTCCCCCCCGCCTTCGTCTACCACGTACGCCGGCCACGGGTGTAGGACCTCCACACCGACGGCCCTTCCAGGCCGGTTGTGAAGCCTGTCGCACGGGTAGGTCAGGGGCAGGCCAGGACGAGCCCGAAGGAGCGGCCGATGCCCGCGTACGCCAGCACCGTGCTCAACGCCCCCGCCGACGAGGTGTGGGGTTACCTGAGAGACTTCGGCAACCTGGCCGAATGGCTGCCCGGGATCACCCTCTGCGAGTTCGAAGAGGGCGACGGCTCCCGGCCGGGGACGGTGCGCAGGCTGGAGGGCACGGGCGGCACCTTCCGCGAACGGCTGCTCACCCTCGACGACGTCTCCCGCTCGGCGAGCTACGAGATCCTCGAGAGCCCGCTGCCGGTCCGCGACTACCGCGCCGTCTACCGGGTGGCCCCCGTCACCGACAGCGGCCGGGCCTTCGTCGAGTGGTCGGCCACCTTCGAGGCCGACGACGAGACGAGGATGACCAAGACCTTCACCCGTGGCGTCTTCGAGCCCGGCCTGGCCTCCCTGCACAAGCATTTCCCGGACTGACGCCTCAGCTGTCCGTGCGCCGGCGGCGTCCTCTCGGGCGGGTGACCGGTTAGCCGAACCTCGGCGGGCGCTTCTCCCGGACGGCCCGCACGCCCTCGACCACGTCCGGACCGGTGAAACCGAGAAACTCCATGGCCAGGGAGGCGTCGAAGGAGGGACCGGCCAGCCGGAGCCAGTTGTTGAGCGAGTATTTGGTCAGGCGGATCGCCTCGGCGGAACCCCCGGCCAGCCGGACGGCGATCTCCAGGGCCCGCTCGTGGACCTGGTCGTCGTCCACGCAGAGACCGACCAGGCCCATGGCCTCGGCCTGCTCACCGGTGACCGGCTCGCACAGCAGCAGGTGATACTTGGCCTTGGCCAGCCCGCACAGCAGCGGCCAGACGATGGCGGCGTGATCGCCGGCCGCGACGCCCAGCCGGGTGTGACCGTCGATGATGCGGGCCGTACGGCCCGCGACGGAGATGTCGGCCAGCAGCGCGACCGCCAGTCCCGCGCCCACCGCCGGGCCCTGGATGGCCGAGACGATGGGTTTGGAACAGTTGAGCACGTTGTAGACGATGTCCCGGGCCTCGGTGAGAACGCGCATGCGGGTGGCGTGGTCGCGTGTCATCTCTTCGATCATCGACAGGTCGCCGCCCGCGGAGAACACCTCGCCCTCGCCGCGGATGAGGACCGCGCGCACATCGTCGTCGCGGTCGGCGTCCCGCCAGATCTCGGCCAGTTCACGGTGCCCGGTCGTGTCCACGGCGTTGCGCCTGCGCGGCTCGCTGATCACGACCCGGAGCACCCCGTCGGCGGCCCAGTCGAGCTTCAGCTTCTCGTACTCCCTCACCGGTATGCCTCCTGGGGTCGCGTGGCGGCGCGGTCACGCGCCTGGTCGAAGAGTCCGGACGGGCCGAAGGAGCCGCGGGCGTCCCCCTCGCGGCGGCCGGGCGCGAGAAGGGCTCGGGCCGCCGCGAACCGGGCGGCGGAGGGCTCGGGAGAGCGCGCTCGGACGATCGCCCCGGGAACGGGCGAGGAGGGGCCGGTGGGGGACGGTTGCGCGTGGGCCTCGGCCCGGGGGTGCAACGGCATGATCGCACATTACCCGGCGGCGGTCCCGATCAGCCGGTGGCGGCCTCGACCAGTGCCTCGACGAGCCGGTTGTCCTCCCCACGCTCGGGATGCCACTGGACGCCGAGGGCGAAACGCCGGCCCCGCAGCTCGATCGCCTCGACGATCTGGTCGTCGGCCCAGGCCACGGCGAGCAGGTCGGCGCCGAGCCGGTTGACCGCCTGGTGGTGCGGCGCGGTCACCTCGGCGCGGTCACCCAGTGCCTTGCCCAGCCTGCTCGACGCGCTGATCTGGATGGCATGGGTACGGCCGGCAGCGGCGTGGCGGTCGTGACCGACCGCCTCGGGGAGCCAGGGGATCAGGCTGCCGCCCTGGGCGACGTTCAGAATGTGCATCCCCCTGCCGACCGCGAGCAGCGGCAGATCGGCCTGGACCGCGGCGCGGGCCAGCGCCAGCTCGAAACGGTCCCGGTGCGGCTGCGGCTCCTCGACCCGCTCCTCGCGGGTGGCGCCGTACAGTGCCGGGTCGAGCTCGCCGCCACCGGCGAGGATCACCCCCGACAGGTCGCGCACGTAGTCGCCGATTCCGCCCAGGTTCAGCGGCGGCAACAGGACCGGCAGGCCGCCCGCCTTCTCGACCGCGCGGGAGTAGGAGGGCGGCGACAGGACGGCTTCACGGACCCAGGTGCCCCAGCGGGCGGCCTCAAGGTAGGCGGTGATACCGATCAGAGGTCGGGACATGCGGTCTCCAGGGGGCCATGCGGAAGGCGGCGCCCCCGTTTCGGACGGCACCGAGCCCATATCCGGCAGGGCCCTATCATGCCGCACACCATTTCGTTTATGTCGCGTATCTCGGATATCAGGGTCGTCTCACCGGAATCCGGAGGCCTGCCGCCGCCCAGGAGCGGGGAGACGAGGCGCTCCCCCGGAACGCGAGAGCGACCATGACCTCGACGAACACAATCGGCAAAACTGATAAATCCCACCGAATGTGATTCTTATTCACTTACCCTATCGAAAGCAAGTGCGACGGTCACGGAAAATAACTTCCCCATTACAGATGGTTGGAATTCGCGCCATATTACGGAGAAACCGTTGTGACGTCCACTTGGTGATGGAAGACTTGAATTCGAGCGACCAGGTGCGCCGGGGCGGCCGAACGCTCATCACCCGGAGCTGTCACGGAGGTGCGTCTGCATGATCGGACTCTGATCCGATCAATTAGGGTGGGTTCGGTCACATGTCTTTGAATCCGCGTCTCGTCAAGGAAAGCTTCGCCATTGTCGAGCCCGTGGCGGACAAGGCCGCAGCATACTTCTACGGTCGCCTGTTCGCCGAGAGTCCGCATTTACGGGGAATGTTCCCGCCGGCCATGGACATCCAACGGGACCGTCTGTTCAGCGCGCTGACCAGGATCGTCTGGAGTCTCGACAGTCCGGACAGCCTGTCGTCGTTCCTCGGCCAGCTCGGCCGCGACCATCGCAAGTACGGAGTGATCGCCGAGCACTACACCGCGGTCGGCAACGCCCTGCTCGCCACGGTCAGACGCTTCGCCGCCGAGATCTGGACCACCGAGATAGAGGCGGCCTGGGTGGCCGCGTACACCGCCGCGGCCAATCTCATGATCGACTCAGCCGAGTCCGACGCCGGGGTCTCGCCCGCCTGGTGGCTGGCCGAGGTGATCGACCACGAGCTCCGCACGCCGGACATCGCAGTGATCACCCTGCGGCCCGGCCAGCATCTGCCCTACCTTCCGGGCCAGTACGTCAACGTGCAGACCGCCCGCTGGCCGCGGGTCTGGCGCGCCTTCTCCATAGCGAACGCGCCACGGGAGGACAACACCATCCGCCTGCACGTGCGGGCGGTCCCCGGCGGCTGGGTCTCCACCACGCTGGTCGAGCACACCAGAATCGGCGACACCCTGATGCTCGGCCCGCCCGTCGGGACGATGACCCCCACCGAGTCCGGCCGCGACATCCTGTGCGTGGCGGGAGGCACCGGACTGGCACCGCTCAAGGCCATCGTGGAGCACATGATCGAGTCGGGACGGCGACCCAACATCCACCTGCTGTGCGGGGCGCGGCACTCACGTGAGCTCTACGACCTGCCGGACCTGATCCGGATGGAGTCGGGCTTCCCCTGGCTGAGGGTGGTGCCGGTGGTCTCCGACCAGCCCGGCTACGACGGCATGCGAGGCCAGGCGCCCGAGGCGATGGAACGCTTCCGTTCCTGGGCCGACCACGACGTCTACGTCTGCGGTCCGGCCGCCATGGTCAACGAGACCACCCACCGGCTCCAGCGGAGCGGAGTGCCGCTGGGCGACATCCGCAGAGACGTCGCCCATGGCGAGCTCTGAGCGCCGTTCGTGGTGGACCACCTGAGCCCATCGCGCAACACGAATCACGGAGTTCCCGGCGAGAGGCGCCTCGACATGCCAAGATGAGGAATCATTCGAACGTGAGAACGCATCAGAAGGGAAACTGTCATGCGCGACGCGTTTCTCGCAATCGGCACCCGCAAAGGCCTGTTCCTGGCCCGCTCCACCGGCGGCGGTCCGTTCGAGGTGGAGCCGGTCCGCTTCTCCACCATCGGCGTGCACTCGGTCGCGATCGACACCCGCGGCCCGACGCCCCGGATCCTCGCCGGGATCGAGTACGGGCACTTCGGCCCCTCGGTGATGTGGTCGGACGATCTCGGTGAGACTTGGCAGGAGGCCGGTCAGGCCCCGATCGCTTTCCCGCCGGACACCGGGGCGGCGCTCACCCGCGTCTGGCAGCTTCAGCCCTCCCCCTCGGAGCCGGGGGTGGTCTGGGCCGGGGTGGAGCCGGGGGCGCTGTTTCGCTCCGAGGACGGCGGTGCCACCTTCTCCCTGGTGGAGGGACTGTGGAACCATCCGCACCGAGCCCAGTGGCAGCCCGGCTTCGGCGGGCTCTGCCTGCACACCGTGCTGCCGCATCCGAACGATCCGAAGACCATGGCGGTCGCGGTCTCCTCCGGCGGCTTCTACCGCAGCAGCGACGGCGGAGGCTCCTGGGAGGCCGCCAACAAGGGGATCCGCGCCCCGTTCCTCCCCGAGGGATCGCAGTACCCCGAGTTCGGGCAGTGCGTTCACAAGGTCGACATGCATCCGTCCCGGCCGGAGCGCCTCTTCCTCCAGCACCACTTCGGCGTTTACCGCAGCGACGACTTCGGCGGCTCCTGGACCTCCGTCGGCGACTCTCTTCCCTCCGACTTCGGCTTCACGCTGGCCGTGCACCCCGACCGGCCCGACACGCTGTACGTCTTCCCGCTTCAGGCCGACATCGACCGCACACCCGTCGACCACCGCTGCCGGGTCTTCCGCAGCGACGACGCGGGCGCGTCGTGGCGGGCCCTGAGCAAGGGGCTGCCCGAGGGTCCGGTCCACGCGGCCGTGCTGCGCGACGCCCTGTGCGCGTCGAGCGCGGGGATCTTCTTCGGCACCCGCGACGGCGAGGTGTACGGCTCCCACGACGACGGAGAGAGCTGGTTCTCCGTCGCCGGGCACCTGCCGGACGTCCTGACCGTGCGTGCGGCGGTGCTCTGAGCCGGTGGCCCGCCCGTCACGCCCGTGACGTCCGTGCTCCCCTCCGCCCTGCGTCACACGGCGTCACACGACACCCGTATCGACGACGGCAGGGGGACCGGCTCGCGGCCATGGCCGAATACGGAATGACGGCCACCCGCCGCGGCGGGTGGCCGTCATTCGCCCGGCCGCCGCCACACGTTCGCGCCGGCCGTCCTCCTCCTGCCCTGCCCTGCCCTGCCCTGCCCTGCCCTGCCCTGCCCTGCCCTGCCCTGCGGAAGCTTGTCGCGGCGGGGCGCAGGGCGTTCCTAGGGGGCGCTCCGGCCGTTGGCCACGAAGGCGGCGTGGGTGAGAGGCATGAGTCCGGCCCAGGCGGCCTCCATCTTCTCCGCCACCATCTCGATCTCCCGCTGCGGGAAGGAGGGCACCTTGGCCTGCTCGTTCTTGGTGCGCAGGGAGAGGAAGTGCATCAGAGAGCGGGCGTTGCAGGTGGCGTACATGGAGGAGAACAGGCCGACGGGCAGCACGGCCCGGGCCACCTCGCGGGCGATCCCGGCCTCCAGCATCTCCTGGTAGGCGGCGTAGGACTGCCGATAGGCCGCCTCCATCGCCTCACTCACCAGTTTGTGCTGCTCCTCACTGCCCTCGACGAAGACGTACTTCCCGGGGCGGCCCTCCTGGATCAGCTTCCGCTCTGCGCCCGGAACGTAAAAGTTGGGCTGAAGCTCCCGATATCTTCCGCTCTCTTCGTTGTACGACCAGCCGACCCGGTGGCGATGGAACTCACGGAAGACGAAGATCGGAGCACTGACGAAGAACGTCATCGAGTTGTGCTCGAAGGGGCTGCCGTGCCGGTCGCGCATCAGAAAGTTGATCAGCCCTTTGGACCGCTCGGGATCTTTGTGCAGTTCCTCCAGGGACTGCTCCCCCGCGGTCGACACTCGCGCCGCCCAGAGCACGTCGGAGTCCGAAGCGCTGTGTTTGACCAGTTCGACGGTGACGTCGTCGAGAAAGCGCGGCTGGCTTCGATCCATGCGGAGACCTTCCGGTGACAGGGACGGGATGGGGGCAAGCTTATCGCCGCTCCCGGCGGCACCCGTTGCCGCGCGGTGGGACGCGGCGGGGCGCGACGGGAAGCGTCGCGGCTTCAGCCGGTTTCTCCCGAAACCGCGGGCGGGCCCCGCCCGCGGTCCTGTGTCAGTGGCCCGCTACGAGCACGGAGCGTGAACTACGCGGGGGTACGGCAGAGCCGGAGAACGTTGGCGATGATCTTCGCTCCGGCGTCACCCTCGGCGGTGAGGATCGACTCGGGATGGAACTGCACCGCGAACCGCCTCCTGGCCACGTCCTCGATCGCCATCACCGCGCCGTCAGGGGTGAGAGCGGTGGCGGCGAAGCCGGTGACCCCCGGCTGCTTGGCATGGAGGGAGTGGTAACGGGCGGCGGTGAACTCCTCCGGGAGCCCGTCCAGCAGCGCGCTGGCGCCGATCCGCCGCACCCGGCCGCGCTTGCCGTGCTCGGGGTAGGACAGCAGCTCAAGCGTGCCGCCCGCCTGCTCCACCATGCCCTGCAGGCCGAGGCAGACGCCGAACACCGGCAGGTCCCGCTCGTAGAGCGCCCCGACCAGCCCCGGCAGACCGAAGTCCGACGGCCAGCCGGGACCGGGCGACAGCACCACGAGTGACGGCGCGATCTCCTCGATCATGTCCACCGGGAAACCGTGCCGGAGCGTGACGACCTCCGCGCCCTGCTGGCGGAAGTAGTCGGCCAGGGTGTTGACGAAGGAGTCCTCGTGGTCCACGAGCAGCACCTTCATCCCCTCGCCCGGCCGTTCGGCGGGCGTCCGGGGCACGGCCTGCTCCTGTGGCGCGGCGCCGACCGCCGCCAGGGCGTCCAGCAGGGCGCTGGCCTTGAGCTCGGTCTCGCGCTCCTCGGCTTCGGGATCGGAGTCGAACAGCAGCGTGGCGCCGGCCCTGACGGTGGCGACGCCACCGCGGATCTGCGCGGTGCGCAGGGTCAGACCGGTGTTCATGGAGCCGTCGAACCCGATGTAGCCGACCGCTCCGCCGTACCAGCGCCGGGTGGTGGCCTCGTGGTCCTCGATGAACTGCATCGCCCAGGCCTTGGGGGCGCCGGTGACGGTGACGGCCCACATGTGGGTGAGGAAGGCGTCCAGTGCGTCGAACTCCGGCCGCAGCCGGCCCTCGATGTGGTCGACGGTGTGGATCAGCCGGGAGTACATCTCGATCTGGCGCCGCCCGATGACCTGAACGGTGCCCGGCACGCAGATGCGGGACTTGTCGTTGCGGTCCACGTCGGTGCACATGGTCAGCTCCGACTCCTCCTTCACGCTGGACAGGAGGGTGCGGATCGCCTCGGCGTCCTCGATCGGGTTGCCCCCGCGGGCGATGGTGCCGGAGATGGGACAGGTCTCGACACGGTCGCCGCTGACCCGGACGTACATCTCCGGGGAGGCGCCGACCAGGTGCTCGCCCTCACCGAGGTTGAACAGGAACTCGTACGGGGCGGGGTTGGCCTTGCGCAGCCCCCGGTAGAAGGCGGCGGGGTCGGTGCAGGCAGCGTGGAAGACCTGGCCGGGGACGACCTCGAACAGGTCGCCGCGGACGAACTTCTCCTTGGCCGCGGCGACGACCTGCGCGTAGGCGCCCTTCTCCGGGTCGGCGGGCAGCTCTGCGGGGGCGGCGGGCAGCGGGACGCTCTCCCCCTCGCGGGCGAGGCCGTGCGTGGAGGCACCGTCCACGGTGAACTCGTAGCGATACTCCTTGCTGGTCTCCCGCTTGCGGTCGATCACCATGACCCGGTCGGGCAGGTGCAACACGAGGTCGCGCTGGTCGGCGGCCCGGGTGAGGGCCTGCCGGATCGGCTCGAACTGGAAGGCCAGGTCGTACCCGAAGGAGCCGTACAGTCCCAGGTGCTCGTCCCCGCCACCGAACGCCGCGATGATCTCGCGGATCGCGGTGAAGACCGTGGGGCGGCGGCTGCGCATCTCCTCGGGGAGGATCTCCTCGGACTCGGCGACGTAGACCTCGACGTGGTCGGCGGTCGGCTCCTCGGTGGGCTTGCCGGCGGCGAGCAGGCAGGACGCGACGACCGGTAACACGATCCTGCCCCGTGCGTTCAACGCGCGGGCGGCGATCCGGCGGCCCCTGGCCACGATCTCCAGGCAGGGGTCGACGTAGGCCAGATGCCACCGGCTGTAGCGACCGGGATACTCCATCCCGGAGGAGAGCACGCCTCCCCGGCGCTCGCCGAGCGTCGTGACGACGTCTTCGAGCACCGTCTCCGGCACATCGGACGCCGTGACCTCGACTTCGACACCACCGGCGGTGGTATATCGACTTGTCTCCACTACAGCCTCGCCCCTTTATTTCCCTTATGCCCAGAGGGGACGGACACAGAAAAGGCCGCCTCTCCGGGCGGCCGTCTGTCTGCTCGCGAATGCGAAACCTGCGCCGCCTAGAAGCGGCGCCACCACTGAAGGGCGTCCTGGTTTCGCATGGTGCAAAGAGTACCGGCGACCACCGTGATCATGCAACGTGACTGGTGAGGCGGCGATTCCCCGCGATCTCTCCGCTCCGGACCGACGGGTCCGGCCCCCGGGTTAGGGTCGACGGGTGCGTGCGGCCAGGTTGATGTCGATGGTGCTGCTGCTCCAGGCGCGGGGAGGCATGACCGCCGCGGAGCTCTCAAAGGAGTTGGAGGTCTCCGAACGGACCGTCCACCGGGATGTGCTGGCTCTGGCGCAGGCCGGGGTGCCGGTCTACGCCGATCGCGGCCGGGGCGGGGGGTATCGCCTGCTGGAGGGATACCGCACCCGCCTCACCGGGCTGGACCGGGCGGAGGCCGAGGCGCTGTTCCTGTCCGGTGTCCCGGAGGCGCTGCGGGAGATGGGGTTGGGCGAGGTGGCGGCCACCGCGCGGCTGAAGGCATCGGCCGCGCTCTCCCCCGGCGTACGCGACGCGCCGGCGACCGCCGCACAGCGCTTCCATCTCGACGCCCCCGGCTGGTTCGCGAGCGGAAGACCCGCACCCGAGCCGCTGGCGCCGCTGGCCAGGGCCGTGTGGGGCGACCATCCGGTCATTGCTCTCTACCGGGGGACGGAACGGACGCTGGAGCCGTACGGGCTCGTGCTCAAGGCGGGTGTCTGGTATCTGGCGACCCGGTCTGCGATCTACCGGGTGGACCGCTTCACCGACACCGAGATCCATACCGGCCGGCGTTTCGAGCGGGATCAGGATTTCGACCTGGCGGCCTTCTGGGGCAGGCGGGCCACCGAGTTCGCCCGTTCCCTCCTCACCACGCGCGTCACGGTACGGCTCAGCCCCGCCGGCCGCCGCAGCCTGCCCCACGTTGCCGACCCCGCGGCTCTCGACGACGCCCTGGCGTCGGCCGGAGAGTCCGACGCCCAGGGCTGGGTCACCGTGTCACTGCCCGTCGAGTCCCTGGACGTCGCCTACGATCAACTCCTGCGGTTCGGCCCGGAGGCCGAGGTCATCGACCCTCTCGAACTACGTGCCCGGCTGGCCGAGGCCGCCGCGAGACTGCACACCCTGTACCGCCCGGCCTGACTCCGGACCCGCCCCAACCGGTGTCCCGTCCGGACCCCTTCGCCGCCGTACGGCCCGGCCCGGCGCGCGAGGCTCGCGACGTCCGTACGGCGGCGCCCCGTCAGCGATAACCGGTCGCGTCGGCGGGCCGGCCTCTGTCCTGGACCTCCACCATGTAACGCCACGCGTCCGGCCTGGTGCCGTCGGCGTCGGTGAAGCCGTACACCTGGGCGAGCTGCCCGCTGGAGAGGGACTGTCCGGACCAGCGGCCCCGGTCCTCGTCGGCCGCCAGCGCGACGATCGCGCGGCCGACGTAGGCGGGTGACTCCGAGATCACGAAGTGCGGTTCTTTGGCTGTGGCGTCCCGCCAGTTCTCCTCGGTGACGCCGAAGTGTTCCAGCATCGTCTCCGAGCGGAGCCAGCCGGGTGTCAGCGAGACGGCGGCGCAGCCGTACGGGCGCAGCTCGTGGGCCTGGGAGAACGCCAGGCGGTTCACCGAGACCTTGGCCAGGTCGTAGAAGAAGGAGACCCGGTAGTTGGCCGCGTTGTACTCCGTCGTGCCGTCGGTCATCTCGACGACCATGCCGCCGGGGTTCCTGCCCAGCAGCGGCAGCGCGTGGTGGCTGGTGATGACGTGGGTGTCGACGGCCAGCCGGAGCAGGCGCAGGCCGTCGTCCAGGGAGTGCTCCCAGAGTGGGGTGTTCCAGGCGGCCAGCGCCTCGCCGCCCCAGATGTCGTTGACGAGCAGGTCGAGCCTTCCCCGCTCGCGGTCGATCCGCTCCACCAGTCGCCGCACCTGGTCGGATTCCAGGTGGTCGACCTGGAGCGCGACGCCCTCTCCGCCCGCGCGGGTCACCAGTTCGGCCGTCTCCTCAATGGTCTCCGGCCGGTTCATCTCCGAGCGCCGTTCCCGTGTGCTCCTTCCGGTGCAGTAGACCGTGGCCCCCGCACCGCCCAGTGCCACCGCGATCGCCCGGCCCGTCCCCCGTGTCGCCCCGGCGACCAGGGCGACCTTCCCCTTCAACGTGTTCTGCATAGGGACGATCCTGACGAAGAAAGAGGACATCTCATGTCATATTTTCTTCGGCGTCCTGAACTTTTCACCGGCGCCTGAGTGCCGACATCGGCCGCGGCGGGGACGTCCCCACTGCGGCCGATGGTCCACGTCATGACCTTTGATCTTGTTGGCGCCGGCGGGCCGGGGCAGCCGGCCGGCGGACCCGGCCTAGACGACCAGGCTCAACAGCAGGACCAGCACCAGGCCGGTGACCGAGATGATCGTCTCCATCAGGGACCAGGTCTTGATGTTCTGCCCCACGGTGAGCCCGAAGTACTCCTTGACCAGCCAGAAACCCGCGTCGTTGACATGGGAGAAGAACAGCGAACCGGCGCCGATGGCCAGGACGAGCAGCGAGGTCTGCCCCGTGTCGAGGTTGGCGACGAGCGGGGCCAGGATTCCGGAGGCGGTGACGGTCGCGACGGTCGCCGATCCCGTGGCGAGCCGGATGAGCACGGCGACCACCCAGGCCAGCAGCAGCACGGAGATTCCGCTGTTCTCCACCCAGCCGGCGATGAGATCGCCGATCCCCGTGTCGACCAGCGTCTGCTTGAAGCCGCCACCGGCGGCCACGATCAGCAGGATGCCCGCGATCGGCGGCAGCGACTGCTCCAGGGACTTCGCCAGCGCCTTCTTGTCCATGGCGGCGCCGCGACCGAGGGTGAACATCGCGACGATGACGGCGATCAGCAGGGCCACCAGCGGTGTGCCCAGGAAGTCGAGGACGCCGCGGACGGCAGCGCCCTCGGCGGCGAAGATGTCGGCGAGCGCCTTGCCCATCATCAACACGACCGGCAGCAGCACGGTGACCAGGGTGACGCCGAAGGACGGCCGGCGTGAGCCCTCCGTCTCGGCCCTGCCTTCGAAGAGTTCCGGTGCCGGGACGTCCACCCACCGGGCGGCGTACTTGGCGAACAACGGCCCGGCGATCGCCACCGTCGGGATGGCGACGAGCACGCCGAGAGCCAGGGTGACGCCCAGGTCGGCCTTCAACGCGTCAATGGCGACCAGAGGTCCGGGGTGGGGAGGCACCAGCCCGTGCATCACCGACAGGCCGGCCAGCGCGGGGATCCCCACCCGGACCAGCGACAGGCCGGAACGGCGGGCGACCAGGAAGATGACCGGCATCAGCAGGACGAGGCCGATCTCGAAGAACATCGGCAGACCGATCAGCGCACCCACCGCGGCCATCGCCCAGGGCAGGGAGCGGGGGCTCGACCGGCCGACGATCGTGTCGACGATCTCGTCGGCTCCGCCGGAGTCGGCGAGCAGTTTGCCGAACATGGCGCCGAGCGCGATGAGGGTGCCGACGCCGGCCGCCGTACTGCCGAACCCGTCGGTGAAGCTGGCGATGGTGTCGGCCATCGGCAAGCCGGCGACGGCCCCGACGGCCAACGAGCCCAGTGTCAGGCTCAGGAAGGGGTGCAGTCTGAAATAGGTGATCAGCAGGACGATCAGCGCGATGCCGACGAGCGCCGCGGGGATCAGCCGGTCGGCTGGGATCGCGTGGGGGGCGGCGAGGGCGATCAGGGCGGTGCTCATGTCACTCTCCTGGGTTCGGGCCGGGTCCGGGGTCTGGTTCCGGAGCCGTGGGAGGTGCGAGCTGGGACCGCGGCCGGAGAGACGGCGCCGAGGCGAGATAGGCCTCCACGAGGTCATCGACCGACCTGTCGAGGTCGAGGACGATCCCGTGCTCGTCGGGTTCGAGGGGCTCCAGGGTGGCGAACTGCGAGGCGACCAGCGATTCCGGCATGAAGTGCCCCGGCCGGCCGGCCACCCGCCGGCGCACGACCTCCTCGGGACCGTCGAGATGGACGAAGCTCACCGTGGGCGCCGACTGCCGCAGAACGTCGCGGTAGGCGCGCCTGAGCGCGGAGCAGCTCACCACACCCCCGGTGACGGCGTGGTCGGCGAGCCAGGAGCCGATCGCCCGCAGCCAGGGCAGCCGATCGCCGTCGTCGAGCGGGGTGCCGGCCGACATCTTGGCGACGTTGGCCTCGCTGTGGAAGTCGTCGGCATCCGCGTACGGCACCCGCAGCCGTTGTCCGAGCGCGGCGCCCACTGTGGTCTTGCCCGAGCCCGTGACGCCCATGACGACGAGCAACGGGGCCGTGGAGACCGGCCCTACGGGGTTTTGATCGGGATCCATCGGAAAGCCTCTCGTGTCGAGCCTGGCGAAAGCTTGCCATGATTGGTAATATTTAATCAAGAGTTAACTTCAATAAATCATATCTTTAACGCTCGTTGAATAGCTCGATGAAGATCCATGCAAGGATTGGTCGGCGTGGGAGACAATGGCCAGACCAATCGGGGCCTGCATCACAGCGTTCTCGAAGAGCTCGGCATGCTCATCGCCTCAGGCGGCCTCGGCATCGGCCAGGTGTTGAAAATCGAGGAGCTGGAGGTCCGCTTCGGGGTGTCGCGGTCGGTGATCCGCGAGACGATCCGCGTCCTGGAGTCGATGGGGCTGGTGAGCAGCCGGCGTCGCGTCGGTGTCACCGTGGCCGCACGCGCGGAGTGGAACCTGTTCGACCCGCGGATCATCCGGTGGCGGCTCGCCGGACAGGAGCGGGACAGGCAGCTCAGGTCGCTCGGCGAGCTGCGCCGCGGCATCGAGCCGGTGGCCGCGGCCCTCGCCGCACGCCATGCGACTCCGGAGCAGTGTGGCGCGCTGACCGGCGCCGTCATGCAGATGGCCGTGCACGGCAGGTCCGGAGACCTGGAGGCCTACCTGGCGGCGGATGTCCTTTTTCATCGCACGTTACTCGAGGCTTCCGGCAACGAGATGCTGGCCTCGCTCATCGGCGTGGTCACCGAGGTGCTGACCGGCCGGACGCATCATCACCTGATGCCGGCACACCCCGAGCCGACGGCGATCCGGTGGCATGCGGAGGTCGCCCAGGCGGTGCAGTCGGGAGACGCCGCGGAGGCCGAACGCAGTATGCGCGACATCGTCGACGAGGCGACCCGGGCGATGCTGAGCGATGCCCCCGGAGAGAGCCGGTCATGAATCGGCCGGACCCGCAGCACCGGAGCCCGTCAGCCGGGCGGTCCGCAGACTGACGGGCGGCCCGCCGGTTCCACGGCCCATCCGTCACGCCTGGTCGGGGAGCCGGTCAAGGGCGCCGGGTCACCCCGGCCGCCGATCGTCGACGGGAGAAGGACCCGGCATCAGCCAGAAGGCGGCAGCCGCCGCGACGACAACGGCCGCACATGCCGCGTTGAGCGCGACGGAAAGGCTCGCCATCTCACTGAGAACCGGTCCGGCGAACGATCCGGCCAGCGTCACCGCAGCCTCGGCGGCCAGAAAGGCGGCAGTGACCCGGCCAAGGAACGGCTCCGGCGTCGCACGCTGCCGCCAGGTCTGGAACGCGACCGCCACCGTGACCCCCGGGATACCCGTCAGAGCCGTGGCGGCCAGGATCACGGGCAGCGAAGCGGCGTTGAACATCACGAGGAAGCCGACTCCGACCAGTGCCTGCCCGGCCCCGATCGCCGTTCTGGGGGCGACCCGTTCGACGATCCACCGGCTCAGCGGCGCCCCCAGCAGGTAGCCGCTCCCCAGTGCGGACAGCAGGTACCCGACCTGGGTGCTCCCACCGAGACGGGCCATCCCGAACGGCACGAGCAGGGCGGTGAGCGCCGCGTTCGCGAAGAAGTAGCCGCCTCCGGCGGCGATCAAACCACGGAGGACAGGGGAACGCCGGACAGAGTCCAGCCCTTCGTGGAGCTCGCGGAGTACGCGCCGCTCCGGCCCGGGAGCCCGCTGTTCACGGGGCCGCGGCCGGGTGAACGCGATCGCCACGGCGGATGCGAGATAGCTGGCGATGTCGACGGCGATGACCGCGCCGATGCCGGAGGTCGCGAACAGCAAACCACCGAGAGGCGCGGCCACCAGGCCGACGACGCCGCCGGTCAGTGCATTGAGAGCGTTCGCGCCCGTCAGCAACGGCCCCCTGCCCACGACGGAAGGGGTGTGCGCCTGGGCCGCCGGATTGAACAACACCGTCGCCAGACTCTCCCCGATCAGCGCCAGGTAAACGATCCAGAGAGTTTCCGGGGTGCGCGCCAGGAGCACGAGAGCGATGACCGCCGCACGGATGAGGTCAGTGACGATCATCAGCCTTCGCCGATCCCACCGATCGGCCAGCACACCGGCGAACGGCCCCGCCAGCAGCATCGGCAGGTACTCGGCGGCGAGCGTCGATCCGGTGGCGAGGACCGAGCCGGTCAGGGCGTAGACGTGGGCGGGAACCGCGACCACCAGAAGCCAGGTGCCGAAGGTGCTGACCAGCCTGGCCGCCCACAGCAGACGGAAGTCCCTGATGCGCAGCGCCTCCAGCACGACCCCTCCTTGAACTATTCTTTCAGGAGAGAACAGCATCGCTTATATTCTGTCAAGATAGACTCATGGATCATGTCGAACTGGGCCGGCTCCTCCGGTCTCGCAGGGCGGCGCTTAGCAGGACCGTCGCCACGGTCGCCGCCGACGCCGGACTGTCGATGCCCTATGTGGCCAACCTGGAGAACGGCCGGGGCAACCCCACCATCTCGGCCCTTGATCGGCTCGCCGCCGCACTCGGCACACAGCTGACCGTCACTTTCAGCGGCCCGGACACCGTCCGCCCAGACGTGATTCCACCGGCCTCGCTCACCCGGTTCGCCCAGACCCATTACTTCCGCCGGGAGGTGAGCAGGCTGGAAGCCCTTGGCGGAAACGAACTGCGGGATATCCGCACCCGGTTGCTGGACGCGCTGGCAGCGGTCGGCCACACGCTCGGGCGCGACCTTCACGAACGCGACTGGCAACGACTGCTCGACGCCGTCATCCTCGTTCTCGCCCACCCGGCCGGCTGATCGGCGCCATGAGGTGGGGACGGCATGGGACTCGGGGTTTCTCCATCTCGGACGGGTGCCCGGACGCTCCTATCGTGCTCGGGGGAAACCGATCTACCGTTCGCCGCGCCAACCACTCCGTTTGGCGCTTGGTGATCGCAATGAAACCTTCACATAATTACGCTGCCGGTCAGTTGAAAGGGGCAGCCACGGCCGGCTGCCCTCTCCGTATCGAGGAGACCGTGTTGACCACACCAGACCGGGATCGGAGTGATCGCAGCCCATGGCACTGGCTGCTGATCATACCGATCATCCTACCTTTGCTGCCGTTTCTCTTCAATTTCGACGGGCCCCGGCTCTTCGGTTTCCCGAGGTTCTACTGGCTCCAGCTCGCCTTCATCGCGGTCGGCGTCACCTCCACCACGCTCGTCTACCAGATGACCAAGCGGAGGCGGTGACCCCGTGAGCGAGCACATTACCGAGATCATCGTATTCTCCGTGCTGTTCCTGCTCGTCAGCGGCATGGGGTTCGTGGCCGCGCGCTGGCGCCGCCCGGACAACCTGGCCACCTTGGACGAGTGGGGACTGGGCGGCCGGAGCTTCGGCTCGTGGATCACCTGGTTCCTCGTCGGCGGCGACCTCTACACCGCCTACACCTTCGTGGCCGTGCCCGCCCTGGTCTGGGGTGCGGGTGCCATGGGCTTCTACGCCGTGCCGTACACGATCGTGGTCTATCCGCTCGTGTTCCTGGTGCTCCTGCGGCTCTGGTCGATCTCGCACGTGCACGGTTTCGTGACACCGGCCGACTTCGTCCGGGCCCGCTTCGGCTCCCCTCTGCTGGCACTGCTGATCGCGATCACCGGCATCGTCGCGACGATGCCCTACATCGCACTGCAGCTCGTCGGCATCGAGGCCGTACTGAAGTCGATGGGCGTGACCGGCCACCTGCCGATCATCATCGCGTTCGCCATCCTGGCCGCCTACACCTACCAGTCGGGGCTGCGCGCCCCGGCGCTGATCGCCTTCGTCAAGGACACGCTGATCTACATCGTGATCCTGGTCGCGATCGTCGTGATCCCGGCCAAGCTGGGCGGCTGGGGCTCGGTCTTCGACGCGGCCCAGGCCAAGTTCGCCGCCACGCCGGTGGCGAGCGACGGCATCCTGCTCAACGCGAACAACCAGCTGCAGTACGTCACGCTGGCCCTGGGGTCGGCGCTCGCGCTCTTCCTCTACCCGCACAGCATCACCGGTGTGCTGGCCTCGAAGAACCGTGACGTGATCAAGCGGAACATGGCCGCACTCCCCGCCTACAGCCTGCTGCTCGGTCTGATCGCGCTCCTCGGCTTCATGGCCATCGCAGCCGGGGTCAAGCCCATCGGCACGGACAACAACACGATCGTGCCGCAGCTGTTGAACCAGATGTTCCCCGACTGGTTCACCGGCGTCGCCTACGCGGCGATCGGCATCGGCGCACTGGTCCCCGCCGCGATCATGTCGATCGCCGCGGCGAACCTGTTCACCCGCAACATCTACAAGGAGTATCTGAAGCCGAACGCCAGCGACGCCGACGAGGCCCGCGTCTCGAAGATCACCTCGCTGCTGGTCAAGGTCGGCGCCGTGCTGTGCATCCTGTTCCTGGACACCGGTTTCTCCATCGATCTCCAGCTCATCGGCGGTGTCATCATCCTGCAGACGCTCCCGTCGGTGGGGCTCGGCCTCTACACCCGTTGGTTCCACCCGGGCGGCCTCATCGCCGGATGGATCGCGGGTATGGGGGCGGGAATGCTCATGCTCTACAACGTCGGCAACCCGGCCACCGGCAAGCTGCACTTCGCCGGGTCGGCGTTCTCGCTGGAGAAGCTGGGCCTGGACACCAAGATGACCGTCTATGCGGGCATCCTGGCCCTGGCCGTCAACCTGATCGTCGCCGTCCTTGGCACGGTCATCGCCCGGAGCCTCAGCGGATCCCGGGGCAACGACGCCACCCGGCCCGACCAGTACTTCGCCGACGAGGGCGACTCCCGCGTCAAGGACCTCGACCTGGATCCCGCCCACTGAGGCGTGGTACGGCTCGCTCCCGCCGGCGGGAGCGAGCCGTACCACGCCTCCAGCTTGATCGACCCGCAGGTCGGTGGCCTGAACGGAACGCGGCGAAACTTCGACCTAAATCATGTATTACCTACATTATTAGTTGACAATATCCGCCGCAGAAGCCTACGTTGAATGCGTATCCTCCGGGCCATATCCCACCACCGGCCGCCACGTGGGCTTCTGCCCGCGGCCGGCGCATCGTGTTCCTCGCTGCCCGGTCCCTTGAAGATCTCCGTCTGAAGGGAAGAGCACCATGCCCCACCCCGTCATCAGCCAGGTAGCCGGGCACATCGGCGCCGAGGTAAGCGGCATCAGGCTCGGTGGAGACCTGCCCGCCGAGATCGTCGAGGAGATCCGAGCGGCGCTGCTCCGCCACAAAGTGATCTTCTTCCGCGGCCAGGAGCACCTCGACGAGCACGGCCAGGTGGCCTTCGCCAGGCTGCTCGGCGAGCTGACCACGGCCCATCCGACCGTGCCCGCGCTGAACGCCAACCCTCTCGTCCTGGACCTGGACTACCGCAGCGGTCAGAAGGTCGACCGATGGCACACCGACGTGACCTTCGTCGACCGTCCTCCGCTGGCCTCCGTGCTGCGAGCCGTGACCGTCCCTCCCGCAGGCGGCGACACCCTGTGGGCCAACACGGTGACCGCATACGAGAATCTGCCGGAGGAACTGGCCGACCTGGTTAAAAGCCTGCGCGCCGTACACACCAACCAGTTCGACTACGCCAGGATCACCACCTCCGCCGATCCCGAGTGGACCCGCAAGTACGCCGAGGTCTTCGCCTCCACCGTCTTCGAGACGGAGCATCCCGTCGTACGCGTCCACCCTGAGACGGGTGAGCGGTCGATCCTGCTCGGTGACTTCGCCAAGCGCATCGTCGGACTGTCCGCCGACGTCTCAGCCACCGTGATCCGCCTGATCCAGGACCAGGTCACCCGGGTCGAGAACACCGTCCGCTGGCGCTGGTCCCCCGGCGATGTCGCGATCTGGGACAACCGGGCCACTCAGCACCGGGTCGTGCACGACTTCGACGGCCGGCCACGCCGGCTCCACCGGGTCACCGTCGCCGGGGACATCCCGGTCGGCGTGGACGGCCGCCCGAGCGTCGTACTGTCCGGCGACGCCTCCGCATACCTCTCGCCCTCAGCACTCGCCACCACCTGAGGGCCCGCTCCCTTCCGCGGCCGACCGGCAGCACGGAGAAACCGCCCTCCGGTAGATCTTTTCCTACACGGTTAGATCTTTTCTGCACCGCTGTCATACGGAACCCGCGGGCGGCTAAAGTCCTTACATGCGTTTTGTCCCTTTTGTAGCAATTTGCGCCACACTGACCTTGGGTGTCGCCTCACCGGCGTTGGCCATCACCAACGGCTCCGCCGACCTGAGCGATCATCCGGAGGTGGGGGCGCTCATCGCCGACAAACCGCACCCCGACGGCACCTGGTCGTACTGCACCGGCACACTCATCTCACCGACGGTCTTCCTCACCGCCGCGCACTGCGGGGAACGAGGACAGAAGACCGCCCGGGTCTCGTTCGCCGGTCGCTACCAGCCTGGAGCTCAGGTCTACACCGGTCGCTTCATCCCTGACGCGCGCTACAGAGACGAGTCCGAACTCCATGACATGGCCGTCGTCACCTTCGACGCTGCCATTCCGAACATCAAGCCCGCCACCTTGCCTCCGGCGGGCATGCTCGACGGCCTCGAAGCCGACAACAGCCTGAAGACGACGCGGTTCACCCCGGTCGGATACGGCTCGCTGAACCCGCGCAAGGGAGCGCACGGAAGCCGGTTCCACTACACCGACACACGCAACCAGGCGTCGATCTCCTTCGATACCCTCACCCGCAGATGGCTCGAACTGTCTCCCAACTCCAAAGGCGACGGTGGAACCTGCTTCGGCGACTCAGGCGGCCCGAACTTCCTGGGAGGGCGCACCTCACACCTGCTCGTGGCCACGACGATCACCGGAAACGACGACGCCTGTAAGACGACCAACGTCGACTACCGTCTGGACACTCCGTCGGCCCGGCGGTTCCTCGGTAAGTTCGTCACGCTTCCCTGAACCGAATCCGCTCCGGAAAACAGAAAAGGCCACCCCAACCGGGATGGCCTCAACTGCGACAAAAAATTGTCCGGCGGCGACCTACTCTCCCACACCGTCCCCGGTGCAGTACCATCGGCGCTGAAGAGCTTAACTTCCGGGTTCGGAATGTAACCGGGTGTTTCCCCTTCGCCATAACCGCCGTAACCCTATGAAACTGTCAAACACGAGAACGTGTCTGCTGTCTCAGAATTACATAGTGGACGCGAGCAAGAATGCTTTGTGGTCAAGTCCTCGGCCTATTAGTACCGGTCAGCTCCACACGTTACCGTGCTTCCACCTCCGGCCTATCAACCCAATCGTCTATTGGGAGCCTTACCCACTCTCGTGGTGGGAGACCTCATCTCAAGGCGAGCTTCCCGCTTAGATGCTTTCAGCGGTTATCCCTTCCGAACGTAGCCAACCAGCCGTGCTCCTGGCGGAACAACTGGCACACCAGAGGTTCGTCCGTCCCGGTCCTCTCGTACTAGGGACAGCTCCTTTCAAGTCTCCTGCGCGCGCAGCGGATAGGGACCGAACTGTCTCGCGACGTTCTAAACCCAGCTCGCGTACCGCTTTAATGGGCGAACAGCCCAACCCTTGGGACCTACTCCAGCCCCAGGATGCGACGAGCCGACATCGAGGTGCCAAACCATCCCGTCGATATGGACTCTTGGGGAAGATCAGCCTGTTATCCCCGGGGTACCTTTTAGCCGTTGAGCGACGGCGCTTCCACAAGCCACCGCCGGATCACTAGTCCCAGCTTTCGCTCCTGCTCGACCCGTCGGTCTCACAGTCAAGCTCCCTTGTGCACTTACACTCGACACCTGATTACCAACCAGGCTGAGGGAACCTTTGGGCGCCTCCGTTACTCTTTAGGAGGCAACCGCCCCAGTTAAACTACCCACCAGACACTGTCCCTGATCCGGATCACGGACCGAAGTTAGACGTTCAAAACGACCAGAGTGGTATTTCACCAATGACTCCACCACCACTAGCGTGACAGCTTCACCGTCTCCCACCTATCCTACACAAGACGTTCCAAACGCCAATGTCAAGCTATAGTGAAGGTCCCGGGGTCTTTCCGTCCTGCTGCGCGTAACGAGCATCTTTACTCGTAGTGCAATTTCGCCGGGTCTGCGGTTGAGACAGCGGGGAAGTCGTTACGCCATTCGTGCAGGTCGGAACTTACCCGACAAGGAATTTCGCTACCTTAGGATGGTTATAGTTACCACCGCCGTTTACTGGCGCTTAAGTTCTCAGCTTCGCCACACACGTGCGACTAACCGGTCCCCTTAACGTTCCAGCACCGGGCAGGCGTCAGTCCGTATACATCGTCTTACGACTTCGCACGGACCTGTGTTTTTAGTAAACAGTCGCTTCCCCCTGGCCTCTGCGACCCCCACCAGCTCACAGAGCAAGTCTGATCACCAGCGAAGGCCCCCCTTCTCCCGAAGTTACGGGGGCAATTTGCCGAGTTCCTTAACCACAGTTCACCCGATCGCCTTAGTATTCTCTACCTGACCACCTGAGTCGGTTTGGGGTACGGGCCGCCACGGCACTCACTAGAGGCTTTTCTCGGCAGCATAGGATCACCCACTTCGCCACAATCGGCTCGGCATCACGTCTCAGGCTCAATGTGCCGCGGATTTGCCTACGACACGCCCTACACGCTTACCCCAGGACTACCATCGCCTGGGCTGGACTACCTTCCTGCGTCACCCCATCGCTTACCTACTACCAGATCAGGCCAGGCGTTCACCCTCACCCCAAGCCCGAAGGCTTTAGGGGGTTAAGGACCCTTAGTATCACTGGATTCAGTATTGGCGCACCATAGCGGGTACGGGAATATCAACCCGTTGTCCATCGACTACGCCTGTCGGCCTCGCCTTAGGTCCCGACTTACCCTGGGCGGATTAGCCTGGCCCAGGAACCCTTGGTCATCCGGCGCAGAAGTTTCTCACTTCTGATTCGCTACTCATGCCTGCATTCTCACTCGCACAGCCTCCACAACTAGATCACTCTGCTGCTTCGCCGGCTGCACGACGCTCCCCTACCCATCCACACACCTAGACAGACAAGCTGCCAAGCTAACGTGTGAATGCCACGACTTCGGCGGTGTACTTGAGCCCCGCTACATTGTCGGCGCGGAATCACTTGACCAGTGAGCTATTACGCACTCTTTCAAGGGTGGCTGCTTCTAAGCCAACCTCCTGGTTGTCACTGCGACTCCACATCCTTTCCCACTTAGCACACGCTTAGGGGCCTTAGTCGGTGGTCTGGGCTGTTTCCCTCTCGACTACGGAGCTTATCCCCCGCAGTCTCACTGCTACGCTCTCACTTACCGGCATTCGGAGTTTGGCTGACGTCAGTAACCTTGTCGGGCCCATTAGCCATCCAGTGCTCTACCTCCGGCAAGAAACACGTAACGCTGCACCTAAATGCATTTCGGGGAGAACCAGCTATCACGGAGTTTGATTGGCCTTTCACCCCTAAACACAGGTCATCCCCCAGGTTTTCAACCCTGGTGGGTTCGGTCCTCCACGCGGTCTTACCCGCGCTTCAACCTGCCCATGCCTAGATCACTCCGCTTCGGGTCTACAGCATGCGACTAACAACGCCCTATTCAGACTCGCTTTCGCTACGGCTACCCCACACGGGTTAACCTCGCCACACACCATAACTCGCAGGCTCATTCTTCAAAAGGCACGCAGTCACATCACAGACATCCGAAAACGTCTACGCTCCTACGGCTTGTAGGCACACGGTTTCAGGTACTATTTCACGACCCCTCACCGGGGCGCTTTTCACCTTTCCCTCACGGTACTTGTTCACTATCGGTCATCAGGGAGTATTTAGGCTTACCAGGTGGTCCTGGCAGATTCACACAGGATTTCTCGGGCCCCGTGCTACTTGGGATCCCCTCAAACAGTCGACAAGATTTCGCCTACCCGGCTCTCACGGTCTACGGCGCAACTTCCCAGAAACTTCGACTATCCCATCGATTTCTCACTGTCTGGAAAAACGGCAGTTCCTCCCAGAGGGTCCCACAACCCCGCACACGCAACGCCTGCCGGCTATCACACGCATACGGTTTAGCCTCTTCCGCTTTCGCTCACCACTACTCACGGAATCACTATTTGTTTTCTCTTCCTACGGGTACTGAGATGTTTCACTTCCCCGCGTTACCACCAACCGCCCTATACATTCAGGCGGAGGCAACACCACATGACTGGTGCTAGGTTTCCCCATTCGGACATCCCCGGATCAAAGTCAGGTTGGCGACTCCCCGGGGCTTAACGCAGCCTCCCACGTCCTTCATCGGCTCCTGATGCCAAGGCATCCACCGTGTGCCCTAAAAAACTTGGCCACAAAGATGCTCGCGTCCACTATGCAAATCTCAAACAACAAACAGCAACCACACCCACCCCACCACCAACACCCGGCACCACAGCCGAGGAAAACCCTCAACCCTGGCCAAGCTGGTATGACAGGAGGCTGGTCCCGCACGAGGTCAAACAGACAGCAAGCCCGCCACAGCGGGCCCACCAATGTCCGTTTCCTCAGGACCCAACAGTGTGTCCGAACCCATCCGCGCCCCCCAGCCGGCGTTCCCACTCCCGTCCCCCGCGAAGGGTTCAGGCGGTACCAACCGACCCGGGCAGACCCAGATCATCCGATTAACCAGTGCTCCACTAATGAGCGCGCCGAGCGTGAGACATTCGCCCACGGACACGGCTGGACCACGAACCACCAGGTGGCCGCAGTCGATGCTCCTTAGAAAGGAGGTGATCCAGCCGCACCTTCCGGTACGGCTACCTTGTTACGACTTCGTCCCAATCGCCAGCCCCACCTTCGACCGCTCCCCCCAGCAAGCTGGTTGGGCCACGGGCTTCGGGTGTTGCCGACTTTCGTGACGTGACGGGCGGTGTGTACAAGGCCCGGGAACGTATTCACCGCAGCGTTGCTGATCTGCGATTACTAGCGACTCCGACTTCATGGGGTCGAGTTGCAGACCCCAATCCGAACTGAGACCGGCTTTTTGGGATTCGCTCCACCTTACGGTATCGCAGCCCTCTGTACCGGCCATTGTAGCATGTTTGCAGCCCAAGACATAAGGGGCATGATGACTTGACGTCATCCCCACCTTCCTCCGAGTTGACCCCGGCAGTCTCCAATGAGTCCCCACCACCCCGAAGAGCGTGCTGGCAACATTGAACAAGGGTTGCGCTCGTTGCGGGACTTAACCCAACATCTCACGACACGAGCTGACGACAGCCATGCACCACCTGTCACCCGATCCGAAGAGGCACCCATCTCTGAGTGTTTCCGGGCGATGTCAAGCCTTGGTAAGGTTCTTCGCGTTGCGTCGAATTAAGCAACATGCTCCGCCGCTTGTGCGGGCCCCCGTCAATTCCTTTGAGTTTTAGCCTTGCGGCCGTACTCCCCAGGCGGGGCGCTTAATGCGTTAGCTACGGCGCGGAAACCGTGGAAGGTCCCCACACCTAGCGCCCAACGTTTACAGCGTGGACTACCAGGGTATCTAATCCTGTTCGCTCCCCACGCTTTCGCTCCTCAGCGTCAGGTAAGGCCCAGAGAACCGCCTTCGCCACCGGTGTTCCTCCTGATATCTGCGCATTTCACCGCTACACCAGGAATTCCGTTCTCCCCTACCTACCTCTAGCCAGCCCGTATCGAATGCAGACCTGGAGTTAAGCCCCAAGCTTTCACACCCGACGTGACAAGCCACCTACGAGCTCTTTACGCCCAATAATTCCGGACAACGCTTGCGCCCTACGTATTACCGCGGCTGCTGGCACGTAGTTAGCCGGCGCTTCTTCTGCAGGTACACGTCAACTTCGTCCCTGCTGAAAGAGGTTTACAACCCGAAGGCCGTCATCCCCCACGCGGCGTCGCTGCGTCAGGCTTTCGCCCATTGCGCAATATTCCCCACTGCTGCCTCCCGTAGGAGTCTGGGCCGTGTCTCAGTCCCAGTGTGGCCGGTCGCCCTCTCAGGCCGGCTACCCGTCGTCGCCTTGGTAGGCCGTTACCCCACCAACAAGCTGATAGGCCGCGAGTCCATCCCCAACCGAAAAACTTTCCACCACCATCCCATGCGAGAAGTGGTCGTATCCGGTATTAGACCCAGTTTCCCGGGCTTATCCCAGAGTCAGGGGCAGGTTACTCACGTGTTACTCACCCGTTCGCCGCTCGAGTACCCCGAAGGGCCTTTCCGCTCGACTTGCATGTGTTAAGCACGCCGCCAGCGTTCGTCCTGAGCCAGGATCAAACTCTCCAAACAATGTTTGAGAAGTTCTCCCGGCTGAAAGCACCCGGCACCGAATGCCGGATGTTCAACCAAAGGAATCCGTCCTCCCACCATGGTGGGTGGGACGGGAGTTGTGCTTCATGCACTGGCTTTTAACACACTGTTGAGTTCTCAAGAAACGGACGCGTTCTCCGTCTTCCCGGCCAGTAGGCCCGGTGTCGGGGGCGTTTCGTTCGTTCCGTTGTGCCTTTATTCTTTCAGGCCCGCGTTTTCGTGTCAAACCGGCCCGTTTCGAACCACTTGACTTGATCTCGCCTGCCTTACCGGAATTCCGGCCGCCCCGTTTCCGGAGCAACCCTTCTAATTTAGTCCGGCATCCGCTTCGTGTCGAATCGGACCTCATCGAGACATGGAAATCTCAATGAGTGGATTTGATCAGAGAGAGTTCCTGAGATCTCGGCGATGCCGCCGACTCCCTCAGGCCTGGTGAACTTTATGGACCCCGGCCCACCTCGTCAAATCAACTCCGTTTCTACGAAGCGGCCTCCGTCATCGACGGCACCGCGTGACGGGCACCCGCCGCGGCCGACCCTGCGGCAGACGCGTCGAACCAGTCGCTGAATCCGTCCCGCCGCCGAGTCCGCGGACGGGCAGCGCACCGCCACCCCGTCTCCGATCGTTCCTGCGACGGACTGGCATCCTGGAACGCATAGGAGGTGCCAACAGATGACTCAAGCACAGATCGGCGTGACCGGACTTGCGGTCATGGGAGCGAACCTCGCCCGCAACCTGGCAAGGCACGGGCACGCGGTAGCCGTACACAACAGGTCCGGCTACCGGACCAAGGCACTGGTAGAGGAGCACGGGAGCGAGGGCACCTTCATCGCCTGCGACACTCCGGAGGAGTTCGTCGCGGCGCTGGAACGCCCTCGGCGCGTCATCATCATGGTCAAAGCCGGCGCGCCGACCGATGCGGTGATCGAGGAGTTCGCTCCTCTGCTGGAGCCGGGCGACATGCTCGTGGACGGTGGGAACGCGCATTTCCTCGACACCCGCAGGCGGGAGGCGGCACTGCGTGAGCAGGGCATCCACTTCGTCGGGGCCGGGGTCTCCGGTGGCGAGGAGGGCGCGCTGCTCGGGCCGAGCATCATGCCGGGGGGCTCGCGGGAGTCCTACGAAGCGCTGGGGCCCCTGCTGGAGGACATCGCCGCCAAGGTGGACGGTGTGCCCTGCTGCGCGCACATCGGCCCCGACGGCGCCGGGCACTTCGTCAAGATGGTGCACAACGGCATCGAGTACGCCGACATGCAGCTCATCGCCGAGGCCTACGACCTGCTCAGACAGGGTCTCGGCCTGGGTCCGGCGGAGCTCGCGGACATCTTCGAGGAGTGGAACGGGGGCGAGCTGTCCTCCTACCTCATCGAGATCACCGCCGAGGTGCTCCGGCAGGTCGACGCCGCCACCGGCAGACCGCTCGTGGACGTCATCGCCGACCGGGCCGAGCAGAAGGGCACCGGCCGGTGGACGGTGCAGATCGCGCTGGATCTGGGTGTCCCGGTGAGCGGCATCGCCGAGGCGGTGTTCGCCCGCTCGGTCTCCGGCCACGCGGATCTGCGGGAGGCGGCCCGCGGCCTGCCCGGTCCCTCGGGAGTGCCGGCCGGATCGATCGGCGAGGGCTTCGCGGAGGACGTACGGCAGGCGCTGTACGCCTCGAAGATCATCGCTTATGCGCAGGGGTTCGACCAGATCAGGGCCGGGAGCACCGAGTACGGCTGGGATGTCGATCCGGGCACGCTGGCCACGATCTGGCGCGGCGGCTGCATCATCCGTGCCGTCTTCCTGGACCGGATCCGCGAGGCCTACGAGGAGGAGACCCCGCCGGTGACCCTGCTGACCGCCCCGCTCTTCGCCGAGGCCCTGGGCCTGGCACAGGAGTCGTGGCGGCGGGTGGTGGCGAAGGCCGCCGAACTGGGCATTCCCACCCCCGGTTTCTCGACCGCGCTGGCCTACTACGACTCGCTTCGGGCCGAGCGCCTGCCTGCGGCCCTGATCCAGGGCCAGCGGGACTTCTTCGGCGCGCACACCTACCAGCGGGTGGACCGGGAAGGGTCCTTCCACACGCTGTGGTCCGGTGACCGTACGGAGATCGGGGCCTGAGACCGCTCCGCCGGGACCGGTGGCGGGTGTCCACCGGCCCCGGCGGACCGCTACGCCACCGCGGCAGGGCCGCCTCGCCGGTCAGGCCGCCCCCGGATGACCAGGGAGGGCCGCAGCAGGTGCGCGACCGGCTCCGGCGGACCGGACCGCGGGTCGAGCAGCCGGGTGAGCAGGCTGACGCAGCCGGCCGCGGCCTCGGCCAGCGGCTGACTGACGCTGCTGAGCCCCACCGCCTTGGCCACCGGCGTGTCGTCGAAGCCGATCACGGCCGGCGGCGGGGCGTCCGGACCGTCCGCCCGTGCTCCGGCCTTCAGGAGTCGGACGGTGTTCAGCGCTCCGAGGGCGAGCGAGTCGCTCGCGCAGACCAGCGCGGTCACCGGGTGCCCGGTCTCCAGCAGACCGCGGGCCGCCGCCTCGCCGTCGGCCACGCCGTCGTCGGTGGCGCGGTCAAGGCCGGCCGGGTCCACCCCGGCGGCGGCGAGGGTCCGGGCCCAGCCGGACCTGCGGTCGTCTCCCACCCCGGATCCGGGTGGCCAGCCGAGGAAACCGATCCGCCGGTGGCCGGTGTCGAGCAGGTAGCGGGTGGCCTCTGCGGTTCCCGCCGCGCCGTCGACGTCGACCCAGGAGTGACCGGTGTCGCGCACGCCTCCGGTGCCGTCCCACGGCCGGCCGAAGGTGACGAAGGGGACGCCGCGCTCACCCAGCCGGGAGGGCCGGCCGTCGCCGCGGCAGGTGCCGGTGAGCACGAAGGCTTCCGGCTCGTGGGCGCCGATGAGGTCGTCGAAGGTGTCGGCCTCCGAACGCTCGTCATCGGCCGTGTAGAGCAGGATCCGGTATCCGGCCTGGGCGGCCGACGCGGTGAGCCCGTGCAGGAAGCGGTCGAGGACCGAGCCGTTGACGCCGTTCCGGTCGGCCTCGATGCGCGTGGCGATGAGCCGGGACCGGCCGGTGCGCATCTGCCGCGCCGCCTGGTTGACGCGGTATCCGAGTGTCCGAACGGCTTCCCTGACCCGGTTGCGGGTCTCCTCCCGGACCAGTTCGGGACTGTTCAATACGTTCGACACCGTCTGGCGTGACACGTTGGCGTACCGCGCAACGTCGATGATCGTCACCTTTTCGGCCATCTGCGTCCTTCTAGCGCCCAGGCATGCAAAGTCAGGTCCAGCACGATTGGATCGTTCAAGTAAACTGAGCGTGATGATTGGATCGTTCAAATAAAGAGAGCGTGTCGCAATCTGTACCTGCCGGACCCGGTCTGTCAAGACTTCACCGGCTCGACATGACCCAGGGAGCCATCCGTGCTCGACGGAGCAAACCCCCCGTCCCCGGCCGCCACGGTGACCGAACCTCTCCCCGCCCATCGCCTTCAGCCGCTGCTGCACGATCTTGTCAGCGCCGTCATGGCGCCGACGACCGCGCTGAGCGGCGATGACGGGCAGATCAGGCCGATCGGCGTTCAGGGCCTGTTCCACGCCGACTCCCGCGCGCTGTCACAGGCCAGGCTGGAGGTCGACGGCCGGGAGCCCGAGACCGTCGGCCATGCCCCGCAGGGGCCTGGCGGCGCCCGGTTCGTCGCACTGGCGCGCTGGCTGGGAGACCCCTCCGCCGACCCCACGGTACGGATCAACCGGGTCCGGCAGGTCGTGCCGGGCGGCATGAGCGAGCACATCGAGGTCGTCTCCACCGCCTCCCTGCCGGTCATCACCACCGTCACCGTCGACCTGGGCTGCGACTTCGCCCCGATCGAGGTGGTCAAATCAGGTGGTGAGACCAGACCGGCCGTCGCCGCGTACGGCGCGCCCGGCGAGCTGTCGTGGAGTTCGGGCGGTATCAGGGTCACGGTGACCGGCACCGATGCTCGGGCCGAGACCCTGGAGTCGGCGCATGCGGCACGGCTGTGCTGGTCGGTCACGCTGGAGCCCAGGAGCCGGGTCACGCTCCGCTGGGACGTCGCGGTGCACGATCAGGAGGCAGTGGTGATCGCCCCCGCATGCCCGGCCGAATGGGTGACCGAGCGGGGCGGGCCCCGGCTCACCGCCACCGACCACCGGCTGACCCGGCTCTTCGAGCGGTCGCTGGACGACCTGCGGTCGCTGCGGCTGGCCGGGGCAGACGCCCCCGGCGACGTCTTCCTCGGTGCCGGCGTGCCCTGGTTCCTCACCCTCTTCGGGCGCGACAGCATCTGGGCCGCCCGGATGCTGCTGCCGCTCGGCACCGAGCTGGCCCTGGGCACCCTCCGGGTGCTGGCCCGGCGGCAGGGCTGTCGGCTCGACCCCGGTTCCGGCGAGGCGCCTGGAAAGATCATGCATGAGTTGCGACGGCACGAGTTCGCCGTGAAAGGCGACGACCTGCGTCTGCCGGCCGCCTACTACGGCACGGTCGACGCCACCCCGCTCTGGATCAGCCTGCTGCACGACGCCTGGCGCTGGGGCGCGCCCGAGCAGGAACTGGCCGCACTCCTGCCGCACCTGGATGCCGCCCTCGGCTGGCTCGGCGAGCACGGCGACCCCGACGGCGACGGCTTCCTCGAATACGTCGACACCAGTGGCCGGGGGCTGGCCAACCAGGGCTGGAAGGACTCCGGCGACGCGGTGCGCTTCCACGACGGCCGCCAGGCCGAGCCGCCGATCGCCCTGGTCGAGGTGCAGGGCTACGCCTACCAGGCGGCCCGGCAGGCGGCGGACCTGCTGGAGGCGTTCGGCCGCCCCGGAGCGGCGCGCTGGCGCGACCACGCCGGGGTGCTCGCGGAACGGTTCCGGGCCCGCTTCTGGGTGGACGGCCCGCAGGGCAGGTTTCCCGCGCTGGCCCTGGACCGCGACAAGCGACCGGTGGACGCGCTGACCAGCAACATCGGGCATCTGCTGGGCACCGGCCTGCTCAGCACCGGGGAGGAGGCCGAGGTCGCCGCCCTGCTGGCCTCACCCGCGATGGCCGGCGGCTTCGGGCTGCGGACCATGTCGGCGCAGGACGGCGGATTCAGCCCGCTGTCCTACCACTGCGGATCGATCTGGACGCACGACACGGCGATCGTGGTCGCCGGCCTGGCCCGGGCCGGGTTCGGCACGCAGGCGGCGAGACTCGCCGAAGGGCTGCTCGCCGCCGGTGAGGCCTTCGGCTACCGGCTGCCCGAGCTGTTCGGCGGCGACGATCGGGCCGTGCTCGGGCGACCCGTGCCCTACCCCGCGGCCTGCCTGCCGCAGGCGTGGTCGGCGGCGGCCGCGGTGACGATCACGCACGCGGCGGTGGGCCTCTACCCGGACGTGCCCGCCGGCCGGGTGCTGCTCCGCCCCCTCGCGGGCGCCCCGCTGGGCGCGGTCGCCGCGCATGGGTTCCGGCTCGCCGGCACCGAGGTGAGCGCGACGGTGAACCTGGACGGCACGGCCGGTGTGACCGGCCTGCCCGCCGGCCTCCTGGTGGAGACCGTCGCAGGCGGGTCGTGACCGTGAGTGTCCCGGCCGGTGTGCCCGGCGTACGGCTCCGCTGCGAACACCTCCGTGTCAAGGCTCTCGTCGAACATCAACTGCGTGGTCAGCACCCGCGCCTTGCCGATGTGCACCATCACGTGGATGTGGACGGTCCGCCCCCGGTACCACCCTGGCCAGACCGTGATGAACCACTGAAGGCCGTACGGTAGACGCTCAAGACGAGCCAGACATGTTTCGCGCTATTTGCCCCTTTTGTCTAGATATCGCCGCAGGATGGGCCGCGCCTCAATGCTGGAATTCGCTGGAATTCCAGGGAGGCTGGTGGAACTCCTGTTACGCTCCGTGCCGTGAGTGGATCATTGGACGCGCTGGAGCGGCGGATAACCGAGCTCCGCGCCGAGGTGCGGCGGGCGGTCAAGGCGAAGGAGAACTCACTCGCCCGGACACTGCGCGGAGACCTCCGCCGGGCCGAGCAGGCCTGGGACGAGGCGGTCATCGCCGAAGAACCGCCGGCCCCCGAGCCCGAGATCTCGCTGCTGCCCATCAGAGAGCAGGTGCACCAGGCACTGGCCCTGCTGGGTGTCCCCACCTCCGCCAAGCTGATCGTGGCGGTGAACGACGCGTTCTTCTCCCGCGCACTGCGCGGCTCCCAGCTCACCAGCCTGCGCAGGGACGAGGAACGCTCCTTCCGCAGTGATCCCTACGCCCGGCCGTACTACCTGTGCGCCGCGCTGACCGACCGCCTCTCCCCCGCCCGCGGGCTGCTTGCCGACAGCACCTGGGCACTCGAGCTGCGGATGCTGGGACCGCTGAGTCCGCGGGTCCACTTCCTCACCGCCACCCTGCGGATCGCCGAGCACCTCGGCCGGCTGGCCGAGCCACCGCCGGGCGCGCTGCGCCTGCTGTCCCGGATGGCGCAGAACATCCCCGGCGCCGTCGAGGGCTTCGCCCCCGCCGACCCGGCGACCGCGACCCGTGCGGCCCGGGCCGAACTGGAGGTGCACCGGGCCACCGACGCCGCGCAGCGGGCCGAGGTGGCGGCCCGGGCGAGCAGTCAACTACCGGATGTGGAGCGCCTGTTCGGCGCCGCGGTGATGAGCACCTTGAGGGGGGTCTGTTGATGGACGGGCAGGACATGGCGGGGATGTGCGGCCCTCCGGGGACGCCGTGCGCGCGGCGGCGGCCGGTGGCCGGGCGGAACCCCCGGCGGCACGGCGACCACGGGGGTGGCCGGTGAACAGGCTGGACGAGCTGCGCGGGCCGGTGCCCCCTCGTGCCCACGACGCCCGGGCCATCGCGGCGCTGGCCGCCAACCCCGGCTGCGCCCGCCGTGCGCTGATGGACGCGGCCGGGGTGGACAAGGACCGCACGGCCCGCCACCTCGGATTCCCGGCCCCGTTCGGCCAGTCGCAGTTCGCGATCACCCGCGGAAACGTGTTCGAGGCGCTGGTGAAGGAGAACGGCTGCGCCGAACTGCTGCGGCTGCTGCGTGAGCTGCTCGGCCTGCCCATCGCCCAGGTGGGCTACCAGGACGTGGAGAACGTCGGCGCCCACCTGCGCCACTCCCACACCCGCACGCTGATCGACCGGGCGGCGCACGAAGGCGACGACACGGCGGTCTTCTACGACCACCCGCTGTTCAGCCTCCGGATCGCCGGGCACACCTCCTATCTGGAGCCCGACGTGGTGGCCTTCCAGCTCGGCGGGCGCTTCCACATCGTGGAGATCAAGTCCTTCAGCGTGATCGACGGCCAGGCCGAGCCCGAGAAGGTCGCGGCGGCGGCCCGGCAGGCCGCCGTCTACGTGCTGGCCCTGCGCACGCTCCTGGCCGACCTCGGGCACGATCCCGGGCGCGTCTCCCACGACGTGGTGCTCGTCTGCCCGGAGAACTTCGCCAACCGGCCGACCGCGACGCTGGTGGACGTGCGCAAGCAGCTCGCCGTGCTCAAGCGGCAGCTGGCCCGGATGACCTCGGTGGACCGCCTGCTCGAAGGGCTTCCGCAGGAGCTGAGCTTCGACCTGGCCCCCGATCCCGACGGCGTGCCCACCCGGTCGGCGCAGGAGCTGACCGAGGCGCTGTACCAGGTGCCCGCCCGCTACGCACCCGACTGCCTGTCCACCTGCGACATGTGCATGTTCTGCCGCCACGAGGCCCTTGACCGCGGCTCCACCGACCTGCTCGGCCGCCAGGTCCGCGACCAGCTCGGCGGTGTCTCCGGGATGTCCGAGGCGCTCGGCCTGGCCGAGGGCACCATCGAGCCCGCCGAAGGGCAGGAGGAGATCGCCGGCCTGCTCCGTCTGGCGGAACGCCTGCGCGAGGAGTGCCTGCGTTGAGCGCCCTCACGGCACTGGCGCAGCTGCGCGCCGTCCGGGACGGGATCGCGCAACGGATCACCACGGTCCGGCACTGCCACATCGCCCCACGCCCGATGGTGTTCATCCCGCTCAAGCTCGCCGGCGAGGCCGCCGCGCCCCTGGCCGCCATGGTGGGCACCGATCCGGACCACCCCCGGCTGCTGGTGGTCCCCCAGCCGCGCAACCGGGACCTGCGGTTCTCCTTCGCCGCCGACCTGGCCGAGGTGCTCCTGCCGTACGTCGAGGGGTTCGAGAAGACCACGGAGACGGTCGAGAAGAAGGGCGGCGAGCCGTACGAGCGGTGCCTGGACGCGCCGCAGATTCTCGTGCCGAACCGGTCGGCGGCGGCGTTCGTCGGGCTGCTGGGCCGCTCCACGCGGTTCCGCCGGGCCGACGGGCCCTACCCGGTGCATCCGTCGGTGCCGCTGCTCGGCCGGTGGCTGACCTATTTCGCCGACCGGGCGCACCAGCCGGGCTCCTGCCTGATGCTCGTGGCGACCGAGGCGCTGAGCGCGCACTGGGCCACCGGGCAGAGCGGCCTGGAGGACGCCAACCTGGCGGCGCTGCTCGGCTGGATCGACCCACCCGAGGGGATGACCGGCCGGCGGGCCGCCGAGGAGGCCGAGGACCCGCTGCTCTGGCCGCCGGCCGGTCCCACCACCGACCCGGGCTTCGACAACGAGGTGCTCGGCCCCGCCGTACGCGCCTACGAGGAGGCGCCGACCGACCGTGCCGTGGAACGCGTCGTCCAAGCGCTGCGGCCCCAGCTCGAACCGACCTGGCGGCTGATGTGGCGGGCGGCCGACCTGCTGTGCGCACTGCCCGAGGGCGGGCGGGTCAAGGATCGCTGGGACGCCGACCGCGGATCGTTCACCAGGTTCGTCGAGCGGATCGCCGAGGGCGGTCCGCCGCAGGCGCGCAGGGACGGGGCGGTCTCCGCCGCCGCGCGGCTGGCGGGGCTGGAGCGGGCACGGGCGAGCTACGACGTGCAGCGGGCCTACGACGACCCGCTGATCATGGCCGAGTACCGGCTGACCGGCGAGGCGTTCTCCGGGACGGTGACGGCCGCGGACCCGGAGCACACCGAGGGCGAGGGCCGCTCACGCAAGCTGCGACCGCTGATCACGGTCCTGACCGGCGACCCGGTACGGCTCACCCCCGGCACCGCGGTCGGCAGCCCCGAACGGCGAGGCCATGCCGCCGAGATCGTCGAGAGCACGGACGGGGAGATCACCCTGAAGATCACCAAGGGGATGGGCCGGGGCAAGGTGCCCGTCCCGGGGGCGGTGCCCGAGCCGGGCGAGCGGGTCTCCTACACCTCTCTGACCGACGACTTCCAGAGCTCCGCGGCGCTCCCCGACCCCGAGCGGACGCCGTGGACCCACGGCGGCCCGCCGGAGGAGTACGTGCCCGGCGACGACGATGCGCAGGAGGAGTGGTCATGACGCCCCAGCAGGAGGCGGCGGCCGTCGTCGACGCGGTCCTGGCGGACCTGCCCCGTCACCGGGGCGTGGTGGTCGACTCTCCCCCCGGGGCCGGGAAGTCCACCCTGGTGGTGAAGGCGGCCGGGCACATCGCGGAGACCGGCGAACCGCTGATGATCGTCGCGCAGACCAACGAGCAGGTCGACGACCTGGTGGAACGGCTCGCGACCGAGCATCCGGACCTCACCGTCGGCCGGCTGTCGGCGAGTGGTTACATCACCCCCGGCCGGGTCCTCGCCCTCCCCAACGTCTCGGTCGCCGGCAAGCTGCCCGATCTGGGCGACCCCGCCGTGGTGATCGCCACCGCGGACAAGTGGGCCTGGATCGGCGACCGGACCTGGCCCTGGGCGATCGTGGACGAGGCCTACCAGATGCGTTCGGACAAGCTGCTGCGCATCGCCTCACGGTTCGAGAGGTCGCTGTTCGTGGGCGACCCGGGCCAGCTCGACCCGTTCTCGATCGTGGACGGCGACCGCTGGGCCGGGTTGTCGTGGGATCCGGTGCAGAGCGCGGTCTCGGTGCTGCTGCGGCACAACCCCGACCTGCCGGTGCACCGGCTGCCCGTCTCCTGGCGGCTGCCCGCCTCGGCGGCCCCGGTGGTCTCCGAGGCCTTCTACCCGTTCACCGGTTTCCGAGCGGGGACAAGCCACGGGGACCGGTCACTGGAGCTGACCGTGAACGGCATGCGCACCTCCTACGACCGCGCGCTGGAGGAGGCGGCCACCTCGGGCTGGGCGCTGTACGAACTGCCGAGCCGTCACACCGTGCGCACCGACGCCGAGGCGGTGCAGGCGGTGGCGGTGCTGGCCGTACGGCTGCTGCAGCGGGCGCCGGTCGCGCACTCCGAGCGCGGCAGCCACCGGGTCACCGCCGACCGGATCGCCATCGGCGCCGCGCACCGCGACCAGGTCGCCGCGATCCGTGCCGCCGGGGTGCCCGAGGAGATCACGGTGGACACCGCCAACCGCCTCCAGGGCCGGGAGTACGACGTGACCATCGTGCTCCATCCGCTGTCCGGCCGCCGCGACGCCACGGCGTTCCACCTGGAGTCGGGGCGCCTGTGCGTGCTCGCCTCGCGGCACCGGCACGCCTGCGTCGTGGTCGCCAGAGCGGGCATCCCCGAACTGCTGGACGCCCATCCGTCGGCCGAGCCGGTCCAGCTCGGCGTGCCGGTGAAGTTTCCCGACGGCTGGGAGGCCAACCAGGCCGTGCTGTCCCACCTCGCCAAGCACCGGGTGGCGCCGGACCACTGAGCCCGCTCCCCGGGCGGCCCGCTCAGTGGGTGTGGACGCGCACCGCCGGCGCCTCCGGGTGGGCCCTGATCCAGACGATGCGCTCGCGGCTCTCCTCGTCCATCGGCGTGTAGACCACCATCCGGGTCTCCGCCGGAGAGGACAGCGCCATGCTGGTGGAGACCATGCGGACCTGCCCGGCGGCGGAGTGCTGGAAGATCTTCATGCGGCTCCCGGGCCTGGCCACGTCGTGGGTGGCCCACAGGCGCGCGAACTCCGGGCTGACGGCCGACAGCCGCCGGACGAAGTCGGTCCAGACGGGCTCGCGCAGATGCCGTCCGAAGCCGGCCCGGAGGGTGGCCACCATCTGCGGCAGTTCCTCGGCGCGGTTGAGCATCGGGGTGCAGCAGTCTTTCGCGAGGAAGAGCTGCCAGAGGGCGTTGCGGGTGGCCCGGGGCTGCGCCACCAGGACCGGAAACAGTGCGGCATAGGTGTCGTTCCAGGCCAGCAGGTCGTAGCGGCCGTTGTAGACGGCGGCGGGCAGCGGGCCGAGCTGGTCCAGGATGAGCCGGGTCTCGGGCTCCAGCACGCCGCAGGTCTCGGAGTCGGTCACCGCCGGCACGTCGGCGAGCCGGTAGAGGTGCTCGCGCTCGGCCTCGTCCAGCCCGAGCGTCCGGGAGATCGCGTCGAGCACCTGCACGCTGGCGTTGATCGGCCGTCCCTGCTCCAGCCAGGTGTACCAGGTGACGCCGACCCCGGCGAGCAGGGCGACCTCCTCGCGTCGCAGGCCGGGGGTGCGGCGGCGCAGCCCCGGTGGCAGGCCCACGTCGGCCGGGGTGATGCGGTCCCGGCGGCTGCGGAGGAAGGACGCGAGCTCGGCACGGCGGGCACGCGGGTGGGTCATGGTCACCTTTCCATGCTGGTCTACCGGCGGACCTTCTGCCAGGTGCTGTCGGTACCAGGATCGGCAGGCTCTCGTTACCGGTATCGGCCCGGCCCCACAGTCGGCTCCATGACCGTGACATCCCCTCCGGCTCCGGCCGCCCTCCGCACCCCATGGCTGCTGACGGTGATCCTGACCGGACAGTTCATGGCGATCCTCGACGTCTCCATCGTCAACGTCGCCTCCCCCGTGATCCGTTCCGACCTCGGCGCGTCCGGCTCGGGGCTCCAGATGATCGTCTCTGGTTACACCATCGTCTACGCCATGCTGCTGGTCACCGGTGCCCGGCTGGGTGGCCGGTACGGCGGCCGCCGCCTGTTCCTGTACGGCCTGGCGGGCTTCACCGCCGCGTCCCTCGCCTGTGGCCTGGCCGCCTCCTCCGGGCAGCTCATCGCCTTCCGGCTGCTCCAGGGCGCGGGAGCGGCTCTGATGGTGCCGCAGGTGCTGAGCATGATCCAGACGAACTTCGAGGGGGCCGCGCGGGCCCGCGCGCTCAGTCTCTACGCGACGGTGATCTCGGGAGGGGCGGTGGCCGGCCAGGTGCTGGGCGGCGTGCTGGTCTCCGCCGACCTGTACGGCACGGCATGGCGGCCGGTGTTCCTGGTGAACGTGCCGATCGGGCTCGGCCTGCTCGTTGTGGGCGCGAAGCTGCTGCCGGCCGGCGGTCCCCCACGCCACCGCCCGCTGGACCTGCCGGGCCTGGTCACACTCTCACTGGCCGTCAGTCTGCTGGTGGTGCCGCTGGTGCTGGGCCATGAGCAGGACTGGCCGCTGTGGGGCTGGGCCGCGATGGCCGCGAGCGCGGCGTTGGCGGGGGTCTTCGTGCTGGTCCAGCGGAGGGCCGTCGCACCGCTGGTGCCCGCGCGGGTGCTGCGGGCTCCGGGGGTGGTCCCGTCCGCGCTGGCCGTCTTCGGAGTGATGACGACCTATGGCGGATTCCTGTTCGCTCTCGCCCTGCACCTGCAGGGCGCACTGGGCGACAGTCCCCTGCGGGCGGGTCTGACGTTCGTCCCGAGTGCGGCGGCGTTCGCCGTGGCCAGTCTCAACTGGCGTCGGATCCCCGCGCGCCTGCACCGCCGTATGATCGTCGCCTCTTACGGAGTGGCCGCCCTGGGTTATCTGGGCCTGTCACTGGCGCTGGGCGGCGGCGGGCACGGCCAGCCGTTTCTCACGGTCTCCCTGGTGGTGATCGGGTTCGGCCTGGGTGGGGCGTTCAGCCCGGTGCTCGCGGTGGCGCTCACCCATGTCGTGCCTGAGGACGCCGCCGACACCAGCGGACTGTTCGTCATGGTGACCCAGCTCGGTCAGGTCGTGGGGGTCGCCACGTTCGGCACGCTGTACCTGGAGCTGGGTTCGGCCACCGGCACCGGCCTGGCGCTGGCGGTCACGGCGCTGGCCACCGGGGCGTGCGCGTTGCCGCTGCTGCGCCGGAGATGAGTTTTCCCGGTACGGCCGGCGTGCGGCCGTACCGGGAAGGGGTCAGATGGTCCGGCGCCAGACGTCGATGGCCAGCACCTGGCGCATGCCCACCGACAGGTACAGGTCCAGCGCGGGCGTGCTGTTGTTGGCGTCCACGTGGAGGTAGGTGCCCACCCGGCCGCGCCGGGCGTCGTCGGCGAAGGCCCTGCGCAGCATGAACCGGCCGAGCCCCTGCCCCCGGAAGGCCGGCAGCACGGCCAACTGGCGGACGTAGCCGCAGTTCTCGTCCTTGGCGAAGGCGTTGGTGCCCAGCAGCATCGCCGCCGGCTCGCCGTCGATCCGGGCGACCGCCAGCTGCGACCAGTCGCCGCTGGCGGAGGCGTCCAGCTCCCCGTACCACTCGTCGTAGTCCTTGGGGGTGAAGCCGAAGTGCTCGGCGAACCCGGCCTGCTGGACGGCGTGCCCCTGGCGGCGCACCTCCTCGGTGAGCCCCTGGTGGAGCGAGACGCCGGGTGGCGGGACGGGCTCGGAGAGCGGAGCCTCGTGGTCGGCGAGGAGGCGGACGAAGCTCGTCGCCGCGGTGAACCCGCGGGCGGCGGCGACGGCGCGCTTGCCGCTGTCCTGCCGGTACAGGCCGATGTCCACCACGGCCCTGTCGTGGCCGAGCCCGGCGGCGAGCAGGCCGGCCCGCTCGGTCACGGTGTCCCAGAGCGGGCCGATCAGTTCGGGGGCGTCGGGGTGCACGACCACGTCGATGTCCACGTTGTCGCTGCTGCCCTTGCGGCAGGCCCAGGCCCAGGCGACCAGGCGCCCGGCCCCGTCGTGGACCACCCAGCCGTCGGTCTCCCTGTCGAAGGAGGGATCGCCCAACTCGTCGGCGACGTCGTCCAGGGTCATGTCCGCCTTGCCGATCACCTGCGTGTCACAGAGGGAGATCAGCCCGTGGATGTCATGCGCGTCGTCGGCCAGAGGCCGCCGGGTGGTGTACCCGGCGGCGGTGGCGGTTGGCTCCATGGACCAAGTCTGTCCGGCGGGACTTGGATCTCGCCAGTGCATTACTTGCGGTTCAGTCGAAGACCGGGGCCGGGGCCGGGGTGTCGGCGTCACCGCTCTGCTCGGGAGCGCCGCGCAGCGGGATCTCCTGGACGAAGGCGGCCAGCAGCGGCACCAGGACGGCGAACAGGATCGCCCACCAGAACACGCCGGAGATGGACGAGGCCAGTGACTCCAGGAAGCCGGTACGCACCTGGGGGGGCAGCTCGTGCAGGGCCGCCGGGTTGAACTGGCCGCCGCTGGAGGCGAGCTTCTCTCCCTGTGCCCCGAGCTTGCTGGTCAGGTTGGCGGTGAGCTGGTTGTTGAAGATCGCGCCGAACAGCGAGACGCCGAACGATCCTCCGATGGAACGGAAGAAGGTGGAGGCGCTGCTGGCGACGCCCAGGTCCTTCTGCTCCACGCTGTTCTGCGCGATCAGCATGGTGGTCTGCATCAGGAAGCCCATGCCGAGACCGAGCACCGCGATGAACACGCCGGTCTGCCAGGAGGGTGTGTTGACGTCCATCGTGGACAGCAGCCACATGCCGACCGCCATGATCACGCCACCGAGGACCGGGTAGAGCTTGTACTTGCCGGTCTTGGTGATGGCCTGACCGACGAAGAGCGAGACGACCATGGCCGCGCCCATCATCGGCAGCAGCAGCAGACCGGAGTTGGTGGCCGAGGCCCCCTGGACGGTCTGCTGGAACAGCGGCAGGAAGTTGATCGCGCCGAACATCGCGAAGCCCAGCAGGAAGCCGACGCCCGAGATCAGGCTGAAGTTGCGGTTGCGGAACACGTTGAGCGGCATGATCGGCTCGGCGGCGCGGCGCTCCACCGGGATGAACAGCGCCAGCGTGACGACGGCGAGCGCGGCCAGGCCGAGGATCTGCCAGGAGCCCCATTCGTAGTCGTTACCGCCCCAGGTCGTGATGAGGACGAGCGCGGTGATGCCGACGGAGAGCAGGGCGGCGCCGAGCCAGTCGATGCGGTGCTCGGTGCGGTACTTGGGCAGCTTCAGCTTGACCGCCAGCAGGGCCAGCGCGAGGAAGCCGACGGGCAGGTTCACATAGAAGGCCCAGCGCCAGTCGAGGTGGTCGGTGATGAAGCCACCGACGAGGGGACCGGCGATCATGGCCAGCGACATCACGGCGGCCATGATGCCCTGGTACTGGCCGCGCTCGCGGGGCGGGACGAGGTCACCGATGATCGCCATCGCGTTGACCATCAGGCCGCCGGCGCCGAGCCCCTGGAGAGCGCGGAAGGCGATGAGCTGGGTCATGCCGTCGCTGGGACCGCCCAGCATCTCGGACCCGGCCATGCCGCAGAGCACGGACCCGATCATGAAGATGACGATGGAAGCGAGGAAGATGTTCTTCCTGCCGTACAGGTCTCCGATCTTGCCCCAGATCGGGGTGGAAACAGTGGTGCCGAGCACGTAGGCGGTCACCACCCAGGACAGGTGGGTCAGCCCGCCGAGCTCACCGACGATGCGGGGCATCGCCGTACCGACGATCATGTTGTCGAGCATGGCGAGCACCATCGCGAGCATCAGCCCCGGTAGCACTACCATGACCTCACGCCGCCGCCCCGGTGCGACTGCGGTCTCCTTCACTTCCGTATCCCCCTTGAGAAATCTTGCTTACTTGCCGACCGGCTAGTGTCGGATATGCTGGGAATGTAGGCCGATCACTTACCGGCCGTCAAGTTGATTTCGCTGCAAAGGGAACCATGAGGGAAAACGCCGACACTCGGACCCGCATCCAGGAGATCGCCCTGAAGCTCTTCATCGAGCAGGGCTACGAGGGGACCTCGCTCCGGGAGATAGCGGAGGCCCTCGGCGTGACCAAAGCCGCCCTCTACTACCACTTCAAGAGCAAAGAGGAGATCGTCACCAGCCTGACGGAGAACCGGGTGCACGCCATCGAGGAGCTGATCACCTGGGCCCAGGCCCAGCCGCGCACCGACGAGACCCGCCGCGAGCTGATCCGCCGCTACTCCGACGACCTGCACCGGGGGCGGCACCACGAGATCATGAGGTTCTTCGAGCGCAACCAGGCCGCGCTGAAACACCATCCGGCGATGGAGAAGAACCGCGACCGGATGTTGGACCTGTTCGCCTTCCTGGTCGACCCGGACGACCCCGCGGCCCTCCGGCTGAAGAACTCGATGGCCCTGTTCGCCCTGCACGTGAGCTGGTTCATGCTCAGAGACGACACGATCACCGACGACGAGCGCAGGGCGGCGGCCCTGGAGGTCGCGCTCGAACTCGCCCAGCGGTGAGCGTCCTCATCGACCCGCCGAACTGGCCGGGTCCCCGTGGCCTGCTCTGGTCGCATCTGGTCAGCGACAGCTCGACGGAGGAGCTGCACGCCTTCGCCGCGCTGCTGGGGGTGCCGCCCCGGGCGTTCGACCGCGACCACTACGACGTCCCCGAGACCGTCTATGACCGGGCGGTCGCGCTGGGCGCCGAGGCCGTGTCGTCGCGCGAGCTCCTCGCCCGGCTCATCGCGGCAGGTCTGCGGAGGCGCAAGGTTCGTTCTTGAACGGCCGCCACTGGCATAGGTTCGTCCTGGAATCGGCTGCCTTCGCATAGATGCGGATGCTCCGGGCATCAGCCCCCCTTGAAGCCATCGCCGCACGTCGGAAGGGGAAGCCATGCTCAACGACAAGACGATCGCGTTCCTCGTCGCCCCGGAGGGCATCGAGCAGGTCGAGCTCACCGAACCATGGCAGGCCGTCAAGCAGGCGGGGGGCACGCCCAAGCTCGTCTCCACCAAGGCCGGTGAGGTCCAGGCGTTCAACCACCTCGACAAGGCCGACCGGTTCCCGGTGGACGCGACGGTGGACGAGGTGTCGGTGGCCGACTTCGACGGGCTCGTGCTCCCCGGCGGGGTCGCCAACCCCGACCTCCTGCGCACCGTGCCCGGCGCCGTCCGGTTCGCGAAGGAGTTCTTCGACGCGGGCAAGCCCGTGGCGGCCATCTGCCACGCGCCCTGGACCCTGATCGAGGCCGACGTGGTGCGCGGCAGGAAGCTCACCTCCTGGCCCAGCCTCCGGACCGACCTGCGCAACGCCGGGGCGGACTGGGCGGACCGGGAGGTCGTGATCTGCACCTCGGGGCCGAACACCCTGGTCACCAGCCGCAAGCCCGACGACCTCAAGGCCTTCTGCCAGGCCGCCATGGACGCCTTCGCCGGCTAGCCGGGACTCGCGGAACATCGGAGGGCAGAAAACGAGGAGACACCAGGTGTCAGGTCGGGGTGCGGCCTGACCAGGCCTCCAGCGAGCCGAGGGTCTCCCGCAGCCATGTCAGCTCCGCCAGGCTGGTGGCCCTGGCGATGGACAGCAGCCCCCGCCGGAACGGATCGCCGAACTCCTCGGCCCGCACCGGTCGATCCCCTTCGTAGAAGAAGCTGCTCGGCTGGGCGAGGAACTCCATCCGGCGCCGCAGCACCTTCGCCTGCGCCGCGGGATCGTCCAGGTGGCGCAGGAACGCCAGCAACACGAACCACTTGTTCTCGTCGCTGATCTCCAGGTCTCCGGGCTCCCGCAGCCGCCGCCGCAGCTCCGCCCGCCCCGCATCGGTCAGGTGGAGCATCCGCCGGGGTGCCGCGGCCACGCCCGGCTCGTCCTGGCGCACCAGCCACCCCGCCGACTCCATCCGCTTGATGGCCGGATAGAGCGTCCCGTCCGCTACCGGACGCACGTGTCCCAGCAACGCCGCCGCCCGTCCGCGCAGGTCGTACCCGTACGACGGCCGGTCATACAGGAATCCGAGTATCGCCAGCTCCAGCATGGCCTCACTATATCTCGCTTGCGATATACATCGACAACGATATACCTTGCCTTCGATACATCAGGAGGCTGTCATGCACACCGCGATCGTCCACCCGAGCGGCGCCAAGATCCGTTGGACCGAACTGTTCGGCGTCGGCCCCGCCCGCGTCTACATCCACGGCCTCGGCGCCTGCGCCGCGCCGTACTTCGCCGGCGTCGCCACCCGCCCGCTGCTGGCCGGGCGCCGCTCGCTCATGGTCGACCTGCTCGGGTTCGGCGTCAGCGACCATCCCGCCGACTTCGGCTACACGCTCGAGGAGCACGCCGACACCCTCGCCGACGCACTCCGCCAGGCCGGTGTCGCCGGCGTTGACGTGATCGGCCACAGCATGGGCGGCGCGGTCGCCATCGTGCTCGCGGCCCGCCATCCCGGGCTGGTGGCCCGCCTGATCATCGTCGACGGCAACCTCGACCCCCGCCCGCCCCTACCCGGCAACCCCGCCGGCAGCGGCATCGCCGGTTACACCGAGGAGGAGTTCCTGGCGTACGGCCGGCAGGAGGTGCGCGACCGCGTGGGCGAACACTGGTGGTCCACGATGCGCCTGGCCGACCCGGTAGGCCTGTACCGCACCGCCGCGAGCCTGGCCAGGGCGACGGTGCCAACCATGCGCGAGATGCTGGTGCGGATGTCCATCCCCCGGGCTTACCTGCACCCGGACGCGGCTCCGCCGCACGACGCGGCGGGACTGCGCGCGGCGGGCGTCGAAGTGGTCGAGATTCCGGACTCCGGCCACAACATCATGCTCGACAACCCCGATGCCTTCGCCGCCGCCGTCGCCCACCTCGCCGCCATGCCCGGATGAGCGGCCGGCGGCCCATGCCGTACTCCCGGCTGTCACATCTCGCGGATCTGCTCCGTCCGGCACCCGTCCCGCCGCAGGCCGGCCCCTGACACGGCACCGGGGGCTCCTGCTGCTGCCGTTCGGTTAGAACCATCAGGGCGGGGCAGGGCTCTAGAGGTCATCTGCCGAAGGAGGAGCTGTGGAGGCCACGATCGCCTTGCGTCTGCCGCGTGACGCCGCGAGTGTTCCCGTCATCAGGCAACTACTGGATGCGTCGCTCGGTGCCCTGGGTGTGGAACCACAGATCCGCGAGGACATCCAGCTCATGCTCTCGGAGGCGTGTTCCAACGTGATACAGCACGCCACCCCCAGCGACGACTACATGGTGCGCACCGAGCTCAGTCAGGACCGTTGCGTCATCAAGGTGGTGGATGCGGGCAACGGGTTCGACTTCGCGGGAGCACGTCCGTCGCCTCCCTCGACCTCCGAACACGGTCGCGGCCTGCTCATCATGAAGGCCCTGGCCGACGACATCCGCTTCGTCAACCGGCATGAGCGGGGCTCGATCGTCTGCCTGGAGAAGAAGCTGCGCTTCGTCAAGAACGCGCCGGGGATGTCACTCCTGCTCAATGAGGAGCTTGAGCTCGGAGAGGGCCTCCCGGAGATAGTCGGTGACGATCCACACGTCGGGGACCATCTCTCTGCAGGCGATCACGCCCACGTCAAGTGAGCCGTCGTAGGAGAAGGCGGTGATGTTGAGCCCCCCGCTGACGTCGCTGATCACCGAGACCGGGTGGTAGGCGAGCAGCCGGGCGCCGCTCACATAGAGCGGGAGCTGCGGGCCCGGGACGTTGGAGATCACCACATTGATCGGTCCCGCGGTGCCCGCGAGAAGGTTGAAGGCCGCCCGGGCGGCCAGGCCGGTCAGGGCCGAGGGCATCATGTCGCTGACCTCCTGGATCCAGCGCGCCGGGGCCAGTGAGGAGCGGTCTTTGATCAGCTCCATCGCGTCCCGCACCGCGAACAGCCGTTCCACCGGATCGGCGATCTGGGTGGCCAAAGTGGTGATCATCATGGTGACCTGGTTGCCCTCGTCCTCGTCACCGGGAGTGCGCAGCGAGAAGGGGACCCCCGCGACGAGCGGCTGATCCGGCAGTGCGTCGTGCTTGAGCAGCCACTGCCGCAGCGCTCCCGCGCACACCGTCATCACCACGTCGTTCACCGTGACGCCGAAGGCGTTCTTGACCTGTTTGACGTCCTCCAGCGGCAGCGCGACGAAGGCGAAGCGGCGGTGGCCGGTGATGCGACCGCTGAACGGCGTTCGGGGAACGGCCATGCGGGGCATCGCGGGCACCGCGGCACCGCCCGACAGGCGGTTGGCCAGGTCCCGGGTGATCTGGGAGACCGTCCCGGCCCCGGGCAGTTGTGAGAGCACCGGGATCTCGTCAAGGTGAGGGACCGCGTTGACCAGGAACCGCACCGTGTTCGCCGGGTTGAGGACCACGTTGGCCACACCTCTGACGATCATCTCCTGCATGTCGATCCGCTCCTCGGGCTCCTCGTCGGGCGCCATCGCGGCCTCGGCGGGCTCGGGAGAGGTGTCCAGCAGGGCGGCGAGAACGCCGGCGCCGGTGACTCCGTCGATCGCGGCGTGGTGGACCTTCATGTAGAGGGCCGTCCGGCCGCCGGCCAGGCCGTGGACCAGATACATCTCCCAGAGCGGGCGGCGCCGGTCCAGGAGACGGGCGTGCAGCCGCGCCACCTGCTCACCGAGCTGGTCGTCGGTCCCCGGCTCGGGCAACGCGATCTCCCGCACGTGGTAGTCGAGGTCGATCCTGCCCTCCTCGGTCCAGTACGGGTGGTCCAGGCCGAACGGCACCGAGACGAGCCGGCGCCGGAGGGGCGCCGCCAGGTGCAGCCGCCTGGCCAGAAGGGAGAGCAGGTCGGCACGGGTCAGCCGGCCGGCGAGGATGGCCAGCCCGCCGATGTTGGCCACGTTCGTCGAGGTCTCGAAGTTCAAGAACTGCGTGTCCACCGCACTGAGCTGCCGCACCGTCTACCTCCTGGAAGTCCTGCTCCTATCCTGCTCCCGGAGGGTCGTCAGAGCCAACGCGCCGAGCACGACGAGGACGACCACGGAGATGACGAGCATCGCCAGGCCGGCGAGCCCCAGAACGACCACGATGGCGACGATCCCGCTGATCAGCTGCAACACGGCGAAGCCGTGCCCGAATTATCCGTTTCTAACCGCATTCCAGCGGGCGAGCTTCAACGCGAGATGGAGTTCTAACCTGTGGGATCCGTCCTTCAGACTTCGCCCGGTCAGCTCCTCGATCCTGGCCAGCCGGTAGTAGAGGCTGGTGCGATGCAGATGCAGCAGCCGCGCCGTCTGCTGCGCGTCTCCCCCGCGGTCCAGATAGGTCTCCAGCGTGTCCACGAGCGCCGGATGCGCACGCAACGCGCCGAGCAGGGCGGCATCGGGCTCGGCGAGCAGCCGGTAGACGCCCAGGTCGGGCCAGCAGGCGACCGGCCCGAGCGCCGGTTCGGCCGCGGCGGCCCGGGCTGAGGCGACCGCTTCCCCAAGGGCCTCCCGGGCCGACTCGAGGCCGGGGTGCAGGGCGCTGGCCCCCACCCGACCATGGGTCCTGGCGGCCAGCGACTCCCCCAGTGCCCGCGCGTCCTCACCGCCGTTGAGCAGGACCACGGCATGCCGCTCCAGGACGGTGAAGGCCGGAGGACGTCGCATCCGGGCGAGTTCGTCGCCGACCGCCTCCTCCAGGCCCGCCCGGCCGGCGCGCACGGCCAGAACGCGTATCGCCCCCTCACCGAGCACGTCGGCCGCCCGCCGTACGGTGATCTCCCCGCCGAGCAGCCGGTGCAGGGTGTGCGAGCCTCCGCCGCCGTCGAGCAGGGCGGCGATGGCCACGGCGTCGTGCACGGTCCTGGTCTCCTCCTCCGGGCTCAGCGGGCCGTGGCCTTCGATGACCCAGAGGGAGCCGACGCGCCTGCCCCGGTGGAGCAGCGGCACGCAGAGCCGGGCGGCCATCCCCAGCGCCGGGTTGGCCGGAACCCTGATCGGCTCATGGACCGTGGCCACCCCGTGCGCCTCCTGCCAGGCGGCGACCTCGGCGGGGACGGACCTGGACAGGATGGCCCGGGCCCGGACCTGGTCGACCTCGCCGTGGTGGACGCTGTGCGCGACGACCCTGCCCTCGAGGTCGTCCACGGCCATGCCACGCCCGACGGTCACGGCCAGCGAGTCGAGGAGGTTCTGGACATCATGCACGATCACCCGGGAATCCTACAGATGTAGGAAGGGTCTTCACCTGGGCGCCGATGACGGGTGCCGACCTGAGCCGTAGCGTCACACCCATCCCCATTCCGGAAGGAACCGCCGTGGAAGAGCGCAGCCGAGTCGCCCCCTGGGCCCCGCCCCGGGCACAGCGACGCCTGATGGAACTGGAGTCGGAACTGGGTGGGCTGGGCCTTGCGGAGGTCACCCGCCTGGTGGACGCGGTGCTGGCCGAGCACCGGGGGCGCCTCGACGAGGACGGCATCGTGCTGTACGCGGGCACCAACACGATGAGCGAGCGGGCCCGCGCCGCGCACGAGATCTCCCTGGGCAGCCGCCCGTCCATGGGCTGGCCCGGCGAGAAGTTCCAGACCGGCCTGGACGAGCTGGACGTGCTGGAGGTGCTGGCCCCCCTTCAGGTCGCGGCACTGATGGGCGGCACGTTCGCCGAGGTCAGACTGCAGAGTGCGACACTGGCCAACCTCGCCTGCTACACCGCCTTCGCCCGGCCGGGCGACACGATCGCGGTGCTGCCGGAGGCCGCCGGCGGCCACGCCAGCCACCACTCCCAGGGCGCGGCCGGAATCCGGGGCCTGCGGGTGGTCGATCTGCCCTACGACGCCGGGCGGTTCGCCCTCGACGACGACGCGCTGCCGTCCTTCCTGCGGGAGCACCGGCCCGCCCTGGTGGTGATCGGTGCGAGCCTGATGCTCTTCCCGCACGACGTCGCCCGGGTCCGGGCGGCGTGTGACGAGGTGGGGACGATCCTGATCTACGACGCCTCCCACATGGCCGGGCTGATCGCGGGCGGCCGGTTCCAGCAGCCGCTGGACGAGGGCGCGCACCTGCTGACCATGTCGACCTACAAGTCCTTCGGCGGACCGCCCGGAGCGGCCATCGTGACCCGCGACGAGGACCTCGCGCGCCGGGTGTCCGCCGCCGCGTATCCGGGGCTGACCGCGAACTACGACGCCTCCCGGCTGGCTCCGCTGGCCGTCACCGCCGCCGAGCACGCCGCCGGCGGTCCCGCCTACGCCGACCGCTGCATCGCCGGCGCCCAGGCGCTGGCCGCGGCTCTGGAGGGCGAGGGCTTCGCCGTGGCGGCGTCCCACCTGGGCTGGACGGCCTCCCACCACGTGGCGGTGGACGCCGCCGCGTTCGGCGGCGGGGACGACGCGGCCCGGCTGCTGGCCGAGGGCGGCGTCTACCTCAGCGCGATCGGCCTGCCCGACCAAGCTCCGGGCGAGCCCATGCGGGGTCTGCGGATCGGCACCCAGGAGGCGACCCGCCGCGGCCTCGGTCCGGAGAGGATGCGCGAGGTCGCGGTGCTCATGCGCCGCCTGCTGATCGACGGCCAGGACCCGGTCAAGGTGCTTCAGGACACGGTCGCGCTGCGCCGCTCCACCCCCTGATCCCGGACCGGCCCGCGACCCCCTGGGCACTTCCCCTGGCGGGCCGGTCCGCTCGACCTCGGCTGCTCGCCGTACCGCTCCGGGCGCCCCCGCCGCGGTACGGCGGGCAGCGGGTCAGCCGATCCAGACGGTCTTGATGTTGCAGAACTCGCGGATGCCGTGCGCGGACAGCTCGCGTCCGTAGCCCGAGTTCTTGACGCCGCCGAACGGCAGCTCGGGAGAGGAGGTGACCATGCCGTTGATGAAGACCGCCCCGGCCTCCAGGTCGGCGACGAAGCGCTCCTGCTCGATCTCGTCGGTGGTCCAGGCGTTGGAGCCGAGCCCGAAGTCAGTGACGTTGGCCAGCGCGAGCGCCTCGTCGATGTCGGCGACCCGGTACAGCGAGGCCGCCGGGCCGAACACCTCCTCCATGAAGATCCGCATCTCCGGCGTGATGTCGGTGATCACGGTCGGCTGGTAGAACCAGCCCGGCCGGTCGGGGATGAATCCCCCGCAGAGCACGTGCGCGCCACGCCCGACCGCGTCGGCCACCAGCATCTCCAGATCGTCGCGGCCCTGCTCGGTGGCCAGGGGGCCCACGTCGGTCGACTCGTCCTGCGGATCTCCGACCCGCAGCGCCTCCATCCGTGCCACGAACCGGGCGGTGAAGTCGTCGTACACGTCGGTGTGCACGATGAACCGCTTGGCCGCTATGCAGGACTGACCGTTGTTCTGCACCCGCGCGGTGACCGCGGTGGCGACGGCGGCGTCCAGGTCTGCGGACGGCATCACGACGTAAGGGTCCGAGCCTCCCAGCTCCAGGACGGTCCTCTTGACCTCGCTCCCGGCGATCGACGCCACCGACCGGCCGGCCGGCTCGGATCCGGTCAGGGTCGCCGCCACCACCCGGTGGTCCCGGAGCACCGCCTCGACCTGGCCGGACCCGATCAGCAGGGTCTGGAAGCAGCCATCGGGGAAGCCCGCCCTGGCGAACAGCTCACCCAGGTAGAGCGCGGTCTGCGGCACGTTCGAGGCATGCTTGAGCAGCCCCACGTTGCCGGCCATCAGCGCCGGCGCGGCGAACCTGATCGCCTGCCACAGGGGGAAGTTCCACGGCATCACCGCGAGCACCGGCCCCAGCGGCTGGTACCGCGCGTATGCCCGCCGCGCGCCCACCGCGGGCCCGTCCGCCGGCTCGTCGGCCAGGAACTCCTCGGCGTGCTCGGCGTAGTACCTCATCCCCTTCACGCATTTGGCCACCTCGCTGCGGGCCGAGACCAGGGTCTTCCCCATCTCCGTGGTCATCAGCCGGGCCACCTGCTCCTGCTCGGACTCGAGCAGGCTCGCGGCACTCTGCATCCAGGCCGCGCGCTGTTTGACGTCGGTGGCCCGGTAGGTCGCGAACTCCGTGGCGGCGAGCGCGATCCGCTCCTCCACCTCGTGCTCGTCCAGCGGCTCGAAAGTCTTCAGCGTCTCACCCGTGGTGGGGTTGACCGTCGCGATCGCCATCGTTACCTCCTCGGCGCCCGCCGCCCGCGGGCGGCGGCCGGTCGGCTTGGGAGCTGTCGGGCAGGGACCGTACCGGCCACCTGCCCCTTTCCCAGGCGTTTACACGGCTACCTGATGGAAGGGCGGTGGGAATGCCGACAGTGGGTACGTGACATATCACGAGCACGTTTCAGGAGGTCAGGTCATGGATGCTGAACGTGGCAGCGCCAAGCACGGCCCACGCGTCGATGAGGAGCAGAAGCACGAGACCGAAGGGGTCGTGCGCGGCGGCGGCCCCACCCACGCCGAGGAGTGGGCGGACCCGGAGGCGGTCGTGGACCCCGAGAAGGAAGCCGCTCCGCGAAAGTACCCACCGGGTCACGAGCCCGGCACTCCCCGCGGGATCACCCCGGCCGACGTCGCGCGCCGCAGTGCCCTCGCGAAATGGCTGAGTGACGCCCACTGGCCGTCGGACCGTGACGGCCTCATCGCGCACGCCGAGGCGGCGGTCGCCCCCGACTCCGTCGTCGCCCTTCTGCGCGACCTGCCCGACACGGAGTTCCACACCGTCGGAGAGGTCGCCAGGGCACTCGGGCTCGGAGCGGAACGCCGCTGGTAGTCCCCGGAGCCGCCCCGGCCGGAGCGGGCGGGCCGGTGGAGCAGGTGCCCGCCCGGTGGCCGCCGGCTCAGTCCCGGACGCCGGAGGAGCGGAACAACCTGGCCCCGAACATGACCACCACGGCGACCAGGCCGATGATCAGAGCCCACTTGAGCAGTCCGAAGACAAAGCCCAGGAGCGGGCCGAGCAGGAGGAAGGCGAGCACCACGGCCGCCACGATCAGCAGAATTCGTCCCATGGCTCCAACGCTAGGGGGCGGAGCGGCCCGGCGGCAGGGTCACGGGCCGAAGTCAGGGACAAGCCAGGGTCACCCCCTCAGGGACGCCCCGGCACGGCGACCGGGCACGGCGATCGGGCTGCCTGGGTGACGCCGTGGTCATCCACGGCGTCACCCTCTGCGTCCTCGCCGTCAGCCGAGGGCGGAACGGCCCCCGACCAGGGGAAGGTCGACCGAGCTGGCGCCGGGCTCGACCGAGACGGTGGTCCCGGCGGGCAGGCGGAGCGTGTAGTCGCGGTCGGTGGAGATGAGCACGACGCCGATCCGGTGGCCGGCCTTGACGATGTAGTCGTTGGGCTGGAGGTCGAGGTCGAAGTCGTAGAAGCGGCCCTCGCGGAGCGGTTCCGTCCGGGAGGCGGAGTGGCGGTTGCGGACGTCGAGCCAGCCCCTGGTGATGATCTTATAGGGGGCGGTCGCCGTGACGTGCTCGGCGAGGCGGGAGCAGCCGGTGTCACCCGGCACGCCCTCGCCGTAGCAGACCGGGTCGGCGCCGTAGACGACGCTGCCGTAGGCGCGGGTGTCGGTGCCGTAGTCGACGAGCAGGGCCGTCAGGTACGGCGAGCGCCCGCCGGCGAACGCCGCCCTGACCGAGACGCCCGGTGTGCCGGAGAGCCGGGCGTCCTTGGTCAGGACGGGTGAGAGGTAGGCCAGCCGGTTGGGGTCGGCGGCCGTGACGTTCTCGGCGAGCTGCTCGGCGGTGCGGGCGCTCTGGTCGGTGAAGGTCTCCGTGGCGTGGCCGTGCGGGCGGTCCGCGCTCAGTGTGCCGTTGCCGCCGTCCGTCCCGGCGGCCAGGCGCAGCCGTACGTCACGGGTGCCGGGCAGCGGCCACGAGGCGTACTGGGCCCACTGGTTCGGTCCCGACTCCACGTCCGCCTGCGGCTCGTCCATGATGCCGTTGCGCAGGCCGTACAGGTTGTAGTCGAACCAGCGGTGGAGCTGGCGCAGCCACTCGGTGTTGCGCTGGGCGAAGGAGAAGGGGTTGAAGTGGGCGCCCTGGTGCAGCCAGATCTTGCGGGGCACGCCCTGCTTGGCGAGCGCGTCCCACCACTGGACGGCCTGCTTGGTCTTGACGTTCCAGTCGTTGAGGCCGTGGACCAGGAACACGCTGGCGCGGACCTTGCGCACGTCGTTGAGGTAGTTGCGCTCGTCCCAGAACTCGGAGTAGTCGCCGGTCACCCGGTCCTGGTCGTGCTCGATCCGGTCCATCAGCGCACCGCAGGCCTGCTGGCCGTTCTCGCGGGTGAGGACGTAGCGGGCGAGCACGTCGGCGTCCTCGCCCTGGTAGCCGCCCGGGGCGAGCACGCCGCCGTTGGCCCGGTAGTAGTCGTACCAGGAGGAGATGGCCGCGATCGGCACGATCGTCTTGAGCCCCTTGACCCCGGTCGCGGCGACGGCGTTGGGCAGGGTGCCGTTGTAGGAGACGCCGATCATGCCGACGTTTCCGGTGGACCAGTCGGCCCGGACCTCGGCGCCCGCGGCGTCGAACCCGCGGGCGCGGCCGTTGAGCCAGTCGACGGCGGCCTTGGGTCCGGCGGTCTCGTTGTCCAGGCCGGTCGTCGGGCAGCCGGTCGCCCGGCCGGAGCCGAGGTTCTCCACCAGGGCGACCGCGTAGCCGCGCGGGACGAAGTAGTTGTCGTAGTAACCGCTGAAGGGCGGCGCGGTCGCGCGGGACGTGGCCGCGTCCTCCCCCAGGCCGAACATCTCGTCGCGCAGGTCGTTGAACTTGTTGCGCCGGTACTCCATGCCCGCCGGGTCGGAGCCGTCGAGGTCCACGACGTGGTTGGGGACGTCGTTGCCGCCCGCGTAGTACGGGCTGGCCTCCATGATGACGGGGACCTTCAGCCCGGCCGCGGTCTCCTTCGGCCGCATGATGTCGACCGCGACCCGGTCCGGGTGGCCGTCGCCGTCGCTGTCGACCCCGGCGACCTCGACGAACACGGTCTGGGTCAGGGCGTCGGCGCGCGAGTAGACGGGCTGGGTCTCGTTGTTCTCGATCGGGGCGGCCGCGGATCGCGCGGCCGCCGCGGGCAGTGCGCCGGAGGGTACGGCCACCGCCAGGGCGATGAGGACGGTCTTCCATCTGTTCATCGAGGAGGACTCCGGAAGGGTCGATGAAAATCTGACGACTCCGGTCAATCTCCTGCCAAGTGATCTCCGACTGCAAGGTCCGCGATATAACGAATCAGACCGTCACTTCGCGTTGCGGGCGAGTTCGAGGGCGTAGGCCGGGAACCAGTCGCCGGGTTTCGGTTCCCCCCGGTGGCAGTCGCCGTCGGACTCTCCCGGCCGCTTGACCCACAGGAAGGCGTCCACCCGCTCGTGACCGGTCCGGGTCGTCGGCTCGGCGCCCAGCGCCCTGCCCTGGGGGTTGCACCACGAATCGGTCCCCTCGCCCTCGCGCAGCGGGCCGTTGCCGTTGCGTGAGGTGTCGATCACGTAGTGCACCCCGCCGAGCCCGTCGGAGAGCCGCCGGGCCGCGGCCACGCTGTCCTCGGTGCTGAAGAAGTTGCTGACGTTGAAGGCGAAGCCGTCCGCCTCGGTCACCCCGGCCTGCCGCATCGGCTCGGCCCAGTCGTCGGCGTTCTGGATCCAGCCGGCGTTCCCGGCGTCCAGGTAGACCTTGGCCTTGGGCTTCTTCTTGAGTGTCTGCACCGCTCCGCGGAGCAGGTCGAGCCGTTCGGCCGCCCTGCCGCCCTGGGTGCAGCTGTCGAGGATGTGCGCCAGCGCGTCCGGTTCGACGATGACCCAGGCGGGCCGGTCGCCGATGCCCTCGGCGAACCGGCCGATCCAGGATCGGTACTCCTCGGCGCTCGTGGCGCCGCCCGCCGAGAACTGGCCGCAGTCGCGATCGGGGATGCGGTAGGCCACCAGGACCGGCACCTGACCGCTCTCCTGCGCCTTCGCGGTGATGTCGGCGACCCGCCCCTGCGGGTCCTCGTCGCCGATCCAGATGGCGTTCGGCCGGTCGGCGATCTTGCGGATCAGTGCCGCGTCCTCGGTCTTCCCCTCCTGTTCCAGCTTGCGGACCTCTCCGGCCGCGGCGCCGCCGGGGTCGACGTAGAACCGCGGCGCCCCGGAGGCGGCCGGGGCGGACGAGGAGTCGTCGCCGCAGGCCGCCGCCGCGAAAGCGAAGGCCAGCGCGGTGATCGCGCGACCGTACCTGTTCATCGAGCTCCTTCGATGTGGACCCAGCGGGCCGGGGACGGGGTTCCTTTCTCCGTGACGCCGAACAGCATGTACCAGCCGGGCGGCACCAGAGCGGGATTGGTCGGGACCGTCACGACGATACCGGTGGGCACCCGGGTGAACGCGACCTTGATCGAGCGCTGCTCCACGTCCGTGACGTGGGTGACCGCGCTCGGCCGCATCAGCCGGACCTCCTTGATGCGCTCGGCGTCGGCGGTCTTGAAACCGGCTCTGGAGCCCAGGGTCAGCATCCGCCGCCCGTCGGTGATGATCGGCTGCTTCTCGCCGTTGTGCAGGTAGGTCGGGGTGTAGATCTCTATCCGTTGTTCGAACGAGCCGGGGATCGTGTTCGCCTCGTCGGCGAAGAGCGGGTCGGAACCCATGCTGAGCACCCGGCCGTCGGGCAGCAACAGGCCCTCGGAGTGGTAGTTGCGGCCCACCGCGGGCGCCGCCGCCTCGTGGAAGCTGTTGCTCTGCGGGCGGTAGACCTCGGCGCGCAGGACGTCGCTGTTGCCCCGGCCCCGGTAGTCGCTGGATCCGTTGAAGGAGAGCACCGTGTCGTCGGGCAGCAGCACCGCCGACGGGTAGCGCACCGGGTCGGAGAGGTCCGGGCCGCGGACGTAACGGGGTGCGGGCTGCTTGAGGTCGATGATGGCGGTCCGGTCGGTGGCGTTCGGCAGGCCCGGCTGGCGCTCCCCGACCGGGCCGCCGCCCATCACCATGATCCGCTGGTCCTGCGCGGGGGGCAGCATCACCGAGGCCCCGGTCTCGTTGAGCTCGGACTCGGGCAGACCGGGGACCGGGGTGAACGCCTCCATCTCGTCGGGTGCCAGGCCGCCGATGCCGCCGGGGGACTTCACCAGGCGGTCGGTGTCGTGGCGGTAGTCCCAGATGCCGGGAGGCCGGAGCGCGAGCTGCCCCGGGCCGTACCCGGCGTTCATCCCGGAGAAGAACAGGGTGTCGTTCGCCAGCAGGAACAGCGCCGGGTAGCTGGGGAAGAACCGCTTGGGGCCGGGCTCCCAGGTCCTGGTCGCCGGGTCGTAGATCTCGTTGTCCCTGGTGATCTGCCCCACCGTGTCCAGACCGGAGACCGTCATCACCTTGCCGTCGGGCAGCGTGGTCATCGTCGGGTACCAGCGTCCCTCGGACATGTCCTGGACCTTGATGTAACGCTCGGCGATCGGATCGAACTCGTAGGCGTCCCTGATGCCCTGGTAGTCCTGCTTCTCGAGCGTCATGCTCGCGCCCATGGCGTAGAGGTTCTTCTTCTCCCTGCCGGTCAGCCCCTGGATCTCGTATTTGACGTAGCGGCCGCCGGGTGAGGCGAAGAGGCCGGGAGCGCCCTCGATCACGGACTCTGCGAAGACCTTCGTCTCGCTGGGCTTGATCCGGACCTTGCCCGGCACGCCGGTCTCGGTCTTCTTGGCGGGAGGCACCGTGATGTGGGCGGTGGTGCGGTAGAGCTTCCCGTTGGGGGCCGACAGCAGGGTGCCGGGGTGCAGTTGCCGGGTGAGGTGGGGGCTCTCGTTCTTGATCGTCAGGGCCCCTCCCGCCCTTTTCACCTTGTTCTTGAGCACCTCGAAACGGAGCGTGCCACCGGCGATGAGGAGGTTGCCGTTGGGCAGGAGCACGTGTCCGGCGCAGAAGAAGTCGACGGGGGTGTCGATCGTCTTGAACTCGCCGGCCTGACCCGGCTTGGTCGGGTCCCACAGAACGGTCTTGAAGGTGCCCTTGGCGAAGTTGGCGGCGTTGTTGCCGGAGCCGGCGACGATGAGCACCTTGCCGGTGCGCAGCAGCGCCGCGTGGATGGCGTTGACCTTGAACTCGTCGGGGACGTCGAGGAAGCTCCAGGACCCGTAACGGGCCTTGTAGTCATCCCGGTTGATCTGGTAGCTGTGCCACTCCCTGGCGGCGAAGCCGGCGACAGCCGGCATGTTGACCCCGACGATCGCGGCCACCACCGCTCCGGCGATCAGGTTCTTCCGTAGACGGCTCAACGGTTACCTCGGTTGTTCCATGCCCAGGTCGCCAGCGGACCCAGGCAGATCGTGAGGGCGAGGATCGCCCAGAGGGTCATGACCAGGTGGACGTGCCCGCTCCAGAAGACGCTCAGCAGCAGCCCGCCGCCGAAGAGCACGGCCCACCACAGGTGAATGCGGAAGGTGGCGATCTGGTCGGGGCTGGCCGAGTCCCCCTTCGGGGTGACGACGAACTTGCTGGGCCGCCGCAGCGCGGCCCCCAGCAGCGACGCCACGTAGATGGGGGCCGACAGCGCCGACATGACCATGCCGGCCACCCCGGAGGAGCCCTCCGGCTCGTGCGGGCTGACGTTGTGCCGCCGGTTCCAGGTGTAGAGCATGATCTGCAGCAGGGCCGCGTCGCCGTACAGCATCAGCCACACGTCCATGGGCACGGTGACGCCGGAGCCGCCCACCGCCATGAAGAGGGTCGCGCTCAGGCCGGCCAGCAGCCAGTTGAGCGCGGACATCGGGTAGAAGGTCACCATCAGGCTGTAGTTGAAGAACCGTCCGGGCGACAGCCGCGGCGCGGCCCGCCAGAACTGGGTGAGCAGCGTCTCGTAGGTGCCCCTGCTCCAGCGGAGCTGCTGGGTGAAGAAGTCCGTCCACGACGAGGGGCCCTCCCCCACGGCGAGCACGTCGGGGGTGTAGACCGACATCCAGCGCTCCCCGGTCCGCGGGTCGCGGGAGCGGTGGAACTCGATGCCGGTTGCCATGTCCTCGGTGATCGAGTCGTACAGGCCGCCGATCTGCTTGAGCGCCCGGATCCGCACGGCGTTGTTGGTGCCGACGAACATGGGCGCCCCGTACAGGTTGCCGGCGCGCTGGATCAGCGAGTGGAAGAGGAACTGCTGGCTCTCGGCGGCCTTGGTGACCCCGGCGGTGTAGTTGCCGTAGACCTGGGGGCCGACCACGAACGCCACCCGGGGGTCGCGGAAGTATCCGAGCATGCGCTCACAGAACTCCGGCAGCGGCACGTGGTCGGTGTCGACGGAGACGAAGAAGTCGTACTTGTCGCCGTGGGAATCGAGCCAGCTGTTGTAGTTGCCGTGCTTGGTCTTGGCCCGGAAGGAACCCTTGGGCTGGTTCCATTCGGGCACGCCCTTGCGGCTGAAATGGCGGACGCCCAGCCAGTCGCAGAGTTCGCGGATCTCGGGGTCGTTTCCCTCGTCCAGCAGCCACACGTCGAGCACACCGTCATGGCGGATCTGCAGGGCGGCCGACAGGGTCTCCCGGACCATCTCCAGCGGTTCCTTGCCGGGCACGCAGGTGGTGATGAAGGCCACCCGGCTGCCGCGCTCGGGCGTCACCGGGACCGGATCCCTGGCCGCCAGCATGGCGTGCACATTGGAGACCACGCTGACCAGGCGGAATATCTCGATCAGGGCGATCGAGACGAGCATCACCTTGTCAGCGGCCAGGAGATGCCAGGGAAGCATGTTGTAGGGATCGGGGCGGACCGTCCAGTGCGCGGGCAGCAGCAGCCACCCCATCATGGTGAACTCCACGACGAGCGCGGCCGTCATGAGCAGCACCGCCCGCACCCGGTGCGGCTCGCTGGCCAGCATCGAGCGGTACCGGACGCGGTACGGCACACCCGGCTCCGGTTCGGTCAGCGGCCCGGCAAGCTGGCTGAAGCGCTCGTAGTCATAGAGAATGATCTTCGACTTCTCAGGCGGCGAGCTCATCGGTCCGACGACCTCACACCACGCACAACGAAGACCGGCACTGTCCCCCCAGACGGATCCCGTCGGCCGTTTGCGCAAAGTCGCGGTCAGTCCCGGCCCATGAATCGGTAAACAGTGCAACATCATATTGGGACCGGTAAGCCCGGATTCCCCATGCACACCGGCGATCGGGGGATTTTTCAAAAAATGCTCCGACGGGACCCCGGTGGCTGTTCGCGACCGAGGTGGAGGGGGCCCGGGGCGGAGGACGCGTCCTCCGCCGACGGGCCGCAGCCGCCCGGTGGACATGGGGGCGGCCGGGACACGTGTCCCCGTCGCCGGCAGACCGCCTCGGTCGCCCGGCGAAAGGCCGTGGCGGCTCCGGGTGCCGGACTGGCAGGCTTGCCGGATGGAAGCACGGTTCGTCCCTGATCATCTGGTGCTGTCGGTGGTGGTCGGCTCCCGCGCCTACGGGCTGGAGACCGAGGAGTCCGACGTGGACCGGCGCGGCGTCTTCGTGGCGCCGACCCCGCTGTTCTGGCGGCTGACCAAGCCGCCCACGCACGTCGAGGGGCCGCTGCCCGAGCAGTTCTCCTGGGAGGTCGAGCGGTTCTGCGGGCTCGCGCTGGAGGCCAACCCGACGGTCCTGGAGTGCCTGTGGTCGCCGATCGTCGAGCACGCCGCCCCCGCGGGTGAGGACCTGCTGGCGATCCGGAGCGCCTTCCTGTCCCGGCGCGCCCACCAGACCTTCACCGGATACGCCGACGCCCAGTTCCGCCGTCTGGACCCCGAGCGCCCCAGGTGGAAGCAGGCGATGCACATGATCCGGCTGCTGCTCAGCGGCCTGCACCTGGTCCGCCACGGCGAGCCGCTGGTCCGGATGGACGACCATCGGGACCGGCTGCTCGCCGTACGGCGGGGCGAGGTCTCCTGGAGCGAGGTCCAGCGGTGGCGCGCGGAGCTGACCGCGCGCTTCGACGGCACGAGCGTGCTCCCCGCCCAGCCGGACCGGCGACGCGTCGAGGACTACCTGACGACCACGAGGAAGGCCGCCCTGTGACCATCACTCTGCCCGCCTGGCTGGAAGAGATCCCCGCCGAGCAGGCCAGCCCTCCGGCCTTCGTGACGGTCAGCGGCGCGCATCTGTACGGCTTCCCCTCGGCCGACTCCGACGTCGATCTGCGCGGCGTGCATGTGCTGCCCCTGGAGCAGGTGGTCGGTCTGCGCACCGGCGAGGAGACCGTCACCCGTTCCTGGGTACGGCACGGCGTCGAAGTGGACCTGGTCACCCATGACCTGGCCAAGTTCTGCCGCCTGCTGCTACGCCGCAACGGGTACGTGCTGGAGCAGTTGCTCTCCCCGCTGGTGGTGGCCACCTCACCGGTTCACCAGGAGATGGCCGCAGCCGCTCCCGGCTGCCTCACCCGCCACCACGCCGACCACTACCTGGGATTCGCCCGCACCCAGTGGCGGCTGTTCGAGCGCTCGGGCGAGCTCAAGCCGCTGCTCTACACCTTCCGGGTGCTGCTCACCGGCGTCCACCTGATGCGCACCGGAGTCCTGGTCGCCGACCTGACCCGGCTCACCGGCCTCGCCGCCGGCGCACCGCCGTATCTCGCCGACCTGACGGCCGCCAAGCGATCGGCCGAGCACGGTCTGCTGCCCGCCGGCGCCCCCGATCCGGTACGGCTGGCACGCGACGTGGCGCGGCTGACCTCGGAGCTGGCGGAGGCCAGGGACGCCTCCGCTCTCCCCGCCGTCGCGACCTCGGCCGATGCTCTGCACGACCTCGTCGTCCGCACCCGCCTGGCGGCCGTCTAGAAACGCCCGTCAGGCGCCGAGCAGCTCCCACCAGCCGTCCAGCAGGGGGACGTCGTCGACGTCGACGCGGTCGCCGGGACGGGGGATCGCCAGGCGGACGTCGCGGGCCTTGGCCTCGTGCCACAGCCGGTCGGCGGGCTCGGCCCACGGGTGGACGGCCAGGGTGAAGGTCGCCCAGTGAACGGGCAGGAGCAGCCTGCCGCCCAGGTCGAGGTGGGCGTTGACCGCCTCCTCGGGGTCCATGTGGATGTCGGGCCAGGCGGGGCTGTAGGCGCCGATCGGCATCAGGGTGAGGTCGAACGGCCCGTGCGCGGCGCCGATGCCGGCGTAGCCGTCGAAGTAGCCGGAGTCTCCGGCGTAGAAGACCCGCCTGGTCGCTCCCGCGACCACCCATGAGCCCCAGAGGGTGGTGTTGCGGGTGAGGGTGCGCCCGGAGAAGTGCCTGGCGGCCGTGGCGACGAACCGCAGACCCGCGACGCTCGCCTCCTCCTCCCAGTCGAGCTCGATGATCCGCGAGGCGGGGACGCCCCAGCGCTCCAGGTGGGCGCCGATGCCCAGGGGGACCAGGAAGGGCGCGGATCCGGCGGCGGTGAGCGCGCGGACCGTGGCCCGGTCGAGGTGGTCGTAGTGGTCGTGGGAGATCACGATCGCGTCGAGTGCCGGAAGGGCGGTCAGCGGGGTCGGCAGCGGGTGCAGCCGCCGGGGGCCCACCAGCCGCGAGGGCGAGGCGCGCTCGCTCCACACCGGGTCGAACAGGACGCGCCGTCCCTCGATCTCCACGAGCGTGGTGGCGTGGCCGTACCAGACGACGCTCAGCCCGGCTGCGGACTGCGGGGTGGCCGGGGAGGTCACCAGCGGGACCGGGCCGGCGGGCAGCCGGGCGTCACGGTTGATGATCATCTCACGGAGGATCCCCGGGACGTTGCTCACCGGCGGCGTGTAGGAGCCCGGCACGGTGTTGTGGAAGACGCCGTCGCGGAACCGCGGAGAGCGCAGCATCCGGGCGAGCCGCTCCCCTGTGGCCCGGCCGCCGAGCTCCGCCGGAATGTCCCTCAGCGCCCATCCCGCGGCGGCCAGCGCCAGTCCGCCCACAACGAGACGTCCCACAGATCCTTTTCCCGCCACCCGCCCACGCTCCCGAATAGTCCTGCCCCTGTAACCGATCACGCCCCCGCCGGTGTTCCCGGCGGAGTAGACCCTTCCGCGCCCGCCGGACGGCGGGCCGGTGAAGGCCGTCCCGCACCCGCCGGGCAACAGCCTGGAAAGGCCGTCCCGCACCCGCCCGGCCGCCGACCGGAAAGGCCGTCTCGAACCTGCCCCGCGACCGACCGGAAAGGCCGTCCCCCACCCGGCGACGGACTGGGGAATCCGGGCCGCGGGGCCTGCGGAAAGACGGCGTCCGGAAGTCTAGGGGGCGAGATGCCGTTCGACGGTGGCCACCTTGGCGTCCAGCCGTCCGTCCTGCCCGGCTCGGATGTCGGCCTTCAGCACCAGGCTGACCCGGCCGCACCGCGCCTCGACCACCGCGACCGCGTCCTTCACCACGGCCATGACCTCGTCCCAGGTCTCGCCCTCCACGGTGGTGAACATGGCATCGGTCCGATTCGGCAGCCCCGACGCACGGACCACCCGCACCGCCTCGGCGACGAGCTCGCCGACGTCCTCCCCCGTCCCGATCGGAGTCACGCTGAACGCCACGAGCACCGACATGTCCGGCCCCTTTCCCCGAAGGTCTGCTCACCGCACCCTAGTTTCCCCGGCTCGCCGTGCGTGGACCCGGGTACGGTCGCCCGCGCCGTACCACCGGAGAGCCCGTCCTCTGGAGCGGTCCGTCCGGGAGGGACCCGCGGTCGGCTTTGGGGACGGGCCCTACGAGCCGCTCGCCACCTCCACGACCGACCGGTCCCCGAGCCTGACGACGCCGGGCCGGGTCACCCGCATGATCACACCGAACTTGTTCTCGTGCTCCTGGATCAGCCATTTCTGCAGTTCGGGCCAGCGCTCGCGCCCGCCGGGGTCCCAGCTGGGCACGGCACACCGGATGCACGGTCCTGTGTGGTTCCCGGCCACCGCGAGGTCCACCTCGCCCACGGTGACCGTGGTGCCGGGCCCCCAGCGCTCCTCGGCGAAGGCGGGGGCGTCGAGGTCCAGGTGCAGGTTGGGCCGGAACCTGAGCAGGTCGACCGGAGCGCCGAGCTCCTCCTCCAGCGCCAGCAGGGATGCCTGGAAGGTGACCAGCACGGTCGGTCCCCGGTCCTGCTGCCCGTCGGCCGCGCGCAGGCTGAGCGGCGTGCCAAGTGATCGGGCCAGCGCGTCGGTCAGGCCGGGCTCGTCCCACTTCCAGACGGTTCCGTCGGGAGCGGTAAGCTCCGGCGCGTTCCCCGCGCCGTAGGCTCCGCGCCAGTGGAGCATCCCGGGGCGCTGCCGTACGGTCAGCACCTTGCCCGCGTGGGCGTCCCGTCCGTCGATGAGCGAGTAGGCGCGGTCGCCCGCCATGCCCCGGTCGTCGAACAGTCCTTCCCGGAGCTCCTCACCCCGCAACGACTTCACCGGCCACCTCAGCAGCCGTCGCAGGCTTCCGTCATGTCTCGTCATGTTCCAAAAGTAGCGATCATGTGTCTATGAAGGTACAGAGCCCACGCACCATCGAGGAAGCCGAGGCGGTCCAGGACGAGCTCCGGTCCCTGCTGGACCTGACCGGCCCGGGGCCTCGCCGTCCGGCGCGGGTCGCGGGGGTGGACGTGGCCTACGACGGGGAACGGCTCGCGGCCGCGGTCGCCGTGCTGGACGGGGCCACGCTGGAGGTCGTCGAACAGGTCGCCGTCGGCGGCCGGGTGGCCTTCGACTACATTCCCGGCCTGCTGGCCTTCCGGGAGGTCCCCGCCCTCCTCGAAGCCCTCGGGCGCCTGAGCGCCGCCCCCGACCTGGTCGTCTGCGACGGGTACGGCCTGGCCCACCCCCGCCGTTTCGGCCTCGCCTGCCACCTGGGCGTACTGACCGGCCTGCCCACGATCGGCGTCGGCAAGACCACGTTCGTCGGCTCCTATCCCGCCCCTGCTCCCGAACGAGGCTCGTGGACCGACCTGACCCTGGACGGCGACGTCGTCGGCCGGGTGCTCCGCACCCGCCACGGCGTCAAGCCGGTGTTCGTCTCCGTCGGGCACCGGGTGGACCTCGACACGGCCTGCCACAACGTCCTCGCGCTGACCCCCCGCTACCGCCTCCCGGAGACCACCCGCGTCTCCGATCGGTTGTCACGTACGGCCCTGGCGGAAAATGTCGTCTTAGACTGATTTGATCCACTCGGCGCTACAAGATGGGGAACAACAGTGAGCGACGATGAGTGGGTCGGCGGCATGGACGCGTGGAGCGACACGAACCTGGCGGAGATCCGGGAACGGCTGGCCGACGGGTTCGACCCCGGCCAGCGGATCTTCTGGCTGCGTTCGACACCCCTGCACCAGGCCGCCCAGGAGGGCGCGGTCAAGGTGATCGAGTTGCTCCTGGCCTCGGGAGCCGAGGTGGACCCCGCCGACAGTTACGGCGCCACCCCCCTGTGGGAGGCCGTACGCCACGGTCAGGACGATGCCGTCCGCATCCTGCTGGCCGCGGGCGCCGACCCCTGGCGGCCGTGCATCGCCGGACGCTCTCCCGGTCTCCAGGCGCTCTTCACCGAACTGGCGGACCTGTTCGTCCACCTTCCCGGGGCCCCACGCATCAGTCCTCGGCTCCGTGAACTCCAGGACACCGTCGACGACATGATGTTCTCCTACGAGGACTACAGCGAGACCTTCTGCATCGCCTTCGTCGGCGGGGTGGCCGAGGACGAGGTCATCCGCCGCCTGGGAGCGCTCCCCGAACTCTGCCCGCCGGTGGAGGCCGGCGCGCTGCGCGAGGCCGAGCAGGCCTCCACCGTCGAACTGCTGCGGGTCGCCAGTCCGCCGGGGGGCGGTGTCGTGCTCTTCCAGACGGAGGGCGTGCTGCCGGTCCGCGACGGCGTGGCCCGGCGGGTCACCGCGGGGGGCGGGACCCTCGTGGGAGCGCTACCGCTCGCCGGCACCTCGGTCGACATCTGGCGGGACGGGTTCACCGTCGCCCGGCCCTCGGTCTACGACCAGCTCAGCGACGACAGCCTGCTTGAGCTGTGGATGTGCCGGTTCGGTGACTGCGGCGCGCACCCCTCCACCTCGGTGGAGCGCATCCTGGCCCTGATGACGCTGCTCACCGCCACCTACATCACCGAGGAATGGCTGTGGAGCGCCCCCGTGCGGCTGGTCCCGGTGGAACCGCACGGCCGCGGCCACCATGGGTAGAGTCGCACAACCATGAGAAAGCACACGATCACCGCACTGTGGGACGAGATCCCCGATGACGCCGACGACCTCGTCCTGGTCCGCGGCGGGTTCCGGGCTTATCTGTGCCTCTGCGGCACGCACCTGGCGGACCGGGAGGCGGCCGAGCTGCACGCGGCGGAGACCAACCAGTGCACCACGTGTCTGGGATCGGCCGTCGAACAGATCGTGCCGGGATTCTCCCAGGAGTGCACGGCCTGCGCGGGAACGGGCCGGCGCAAAGCGCAGCTCACCTGGGAACTGGCCTACGTCGAGGCCGAAACCATGATCACCGTCGATCTCGTCCGCTCGCTGATCGCCCCGCTCACCAAGCCGTTCCAGCTCTCCCAGGTGGCCGACACCGTACGCGCCACCCTGGGCCTGCCGGTCGGCCGGCTGCCCGTGGGCCCGCGCGTCCGCGACGTGCTGCGCGGGCTCGAAGCCGCAGGCGAGCTCACTCTCGTCTCCGCCCCGGACGAACTGCTCCGCGGCACCACCGTCGTCCTCTACCGCGACCCCTACTGGCAGCACACCGCGCAGTGAGAAGCCGCCTGTCGATGTCGAGCAGGGCGAGACAGGACGACGGTCGAGACGGTGACGACGGCCCTCTGACCGAGTACGGCGGCCCGCTCCGGCGACCTTCAGCAGAAGTACGGCGGGCGGACCTGGCGCCCGCCGTACTCGTTTCCACAGGCCTCCCGTATGGTGATTGACTCGTCCGGAAAGGGTAGGAATGCGCTGCTGAATTGCGGGAAGTTTCGCCGAGATCGAAGTCGAGTCACTCATGATGCTGTCCATCCCCTTGCCCCCGTCGCCCGGAGAACCCACGGCGTCACGGCCATCCCGCGAGATCCTGCGCGCGGCCGGATGAGCGCCGGGGCACGGCAGGGCGGGACGCCGACCTACCAGGGAGAGCAGGGGACGGATCCGCGCCGGTGGAAGGCGCTGACCGTCTGCCTGGTGGCCGGCTTCATGACGCTGCTGGACGTCAGCATCGTCAACGTGGCGCTGCCCGCCATCCGCACCGGGCTGCACGCCCCGCAGAGCGACCTGCAGTGGGTGGTGTCGGGGTACGCGCTCACCTTCGGGCTGGTGCTGGTGCCCGCCGGGAGGTTCGGCGACATGCGCGGCCGGCGCAACGTGTTCGTCTTCGGCGTCGCCCTGTTCACCCTGGCCAGCGCGGCGGCCGGGATCACCCAGAGCTCGACCTGGCTGGTCATCGCGCGGCTCGTCCAAGGGGTCGCCGGCGGGGTGATCAACCCGCAGGTCAGCGGCCTGATCCAGCAGTTGTTCCGGGGTTCGGAGCGGGGCCGGGCGTTCGGGCTGCTGGGCGCCACCATCGGCATCTCGACCGCGATCGGCCCGCTGCTCGGCGGGCTGCTCATCCACCTGGGCGGCGACCAGGACGGCTGGCGGCTCGTCTTCTACGTCAACGTGCCGATCGGCGTCCTGGCCGTCCTGCTGGCCTACCGCTACATCCCGGCCATGGACCGGGACGGGCGACGACGGCAGAGCGTCGATCCGGTGGGCGTGCTGCTCCTCGCCACCGGTGTGGTGCTGGTGCTGCTGCCGTTCGTGGAGGGGCAGCAGTGGCAGGGTCAGGGCAAGTGGTTGCTGCCGGTGGCCGGGATCGTGATGCTCATCGGTTTCGTGGCATGGGAGCGCCGGTACGGGCGGCACAGCGACCCGGTCGTCAACCTGTCGCTGTTCACCAGGCGCTCATACGCCTTCGGCGCCCTGATCGCGGCGCTCTACTTCGCCGGCTTCACCGCGATCTTCTTCATCCTCACCCTGTACCTGCAGGAGGGCCTGGGCTATCCGCCGCTGGAGGCGGGCCTGGCGAGCACCCCGTTCGCGGCGGGATCGGCGGCGGCCTCGGTGCTGGGCGGCCGACTCGTCAGCAGGTTCGGCCGCCCGATGGTGGCGGTGGGGCTGGTGACGGTCGCCGTCGGGCTGGTCGTCACGGAGTTCGCCGTACGGCTGGTCCCCGGCCAGCACGTGGCCTGGGCCATCGCGCTGCCGCTGCTCGTCACCGGCCTGGGCAGCGGCCTGGTGATCTCCCCGAACCAGACGCTGACCCTGTCGGAGGTGCCGGTCGCCGAGGCGGGCACCGCCGGCGGCGTGCTGCAGACGGGCCAGCGGATGGGCGCCGCCATGGGCATCGCGGCGATCGGCTCGGTGTTCTTCGGCGCGGTCACCTCCTCGCACGGCGACGACGCCCTGGCGTTCCGGCACGCGTTGCTGGTCACCATCGGCTTCGTGCTGGCCGCCCTGGCCGTGGCACTCGCCGACGTGGCCGCCGCCCGCCGCCGCCGGACGGCCGCCGCCCGATGAGCCGGTACGGCGGGCGGGAGTGGGGGCCGCCCGCCGTACCTCGGCCAGGTGAACCGCTCGAGTGCCTGTTTCCGTCGGGCTGGAAGGAATTGCTGACACCTACAACGGTTGAGGGGTGCCTCGGCCTCGCTGTACTCACTCATCGCAAACGCCCGACTACCTCTGTGTAAGCACTTAGAATCCCTGCGTGACCGTTTACACTGGGAGCATGAGCGGACCGGCGGACGCATCCGGCGCGGAGGCAATCGACTACGAGGCCATCCGGCGGCGTTTTCCCTGGGTCGGCTGCTTCGACAGCGGCGAGGACGACCTCTCGTCCCGTTACCGCGACATGATGGCTGAGGCCCTCCGTGACCGGGAGATCGTTGAAGCGATCGACGCCGCCCGGCATCGTCCGTGAAGAAACTTCTCTGTGATTCAGGTCCATTGATCGCCACCAGCGATCGAAGGGACACCCATCACAGCCGATGTGTCCAGATGCTTGGGTCCTGGCCGGGAAGCCTGGTGATTCCGGAACCGGTTCTCGGCGAGACCTGCAACTTTCTCCGGAACAACGTACGGCGCGGCGCCTTCTTTGAAGCGACGCTGCTCGAACAGTTGACCACCGGCGACTACGAGACCGTGAACCCCACGCAGGCGGATCGGCGGCGAGCCACTGAGCTTGTTCGGCACATGGTCGCGGCACCACTCGGTTACGTCGACGCCACGGTGATCGCGATGGCGGAGCGCCTCCACATCACCGATGTGGCCACGACCGACCTGAAGTTCGTCGGCATGGCTCAGGCATCACCAAGATCAGACCCCTCGCCTGGCCGTTCCACGAACTGCTTTGAGAGACCGAGCACGCTCGTTGCGGCCGGGCGATCGCCGGGCGAGAGGCGCCTACGGCGTTTCGCGCGACCGCTGCGGCTCGGCTCTCAGGAACGGAGGCGATTGACGATGCCCGAGGCCAGGAGGTATTGGGCGGCGAGGTAGGTGGTCATGACCACGAGGCCGTTCATCGGAGGAAGGGGAAGGTCCGCCAGATCGAACGCGATCAGCGTGTCGGACAGCAGGAACAGCGCGCCGCCGGCCCCGATCCGCAGGCCGTGTCCGGCCGCGGTCACCGCGGTGGCGGTCAGCAGCAGCGAATAGCCGGCCACCGGCAGGCGCAGGTCGCCAAGGCCCGGCCAGAGGGAGAACACCAGGCCCGCCCAGACGACGGCGTAGATCACCGGGACCACCGGGCGGCGGCGCAACCCGTCGAGCGCCCCCTCCCGGACGAAGTAGGTCACGTAACAGACGTGCGCCCCGGCGAACAGGGCCATGCCGGCCAGGAAAAGACCATCGATCTCCAGGGCCACGTCACCGCCCCAGGAGAGCAGGAGCGCCGCCACCAGCGGGCGCGGTCCCCGCTGGGCCAGCACCCAGACTGCGAGCAGCGGCATGAGCAGTGCCTTGGTCAAGGAGATCATCGGGCCGGCGTCGGCGGCGACCAGCGCCAGATGAACCGCGGAACAGAGCCAGAAGGCGATCAGGACAGTGCGGGAGAGCGGCCCGGCCCGTAGAACATCATTCTGCACATGTGGATGCTAAAGCCTGCCGCCACAGCGATCCAAGCCACCGGGTTGCGGAGAGGATCGTCACCTTCCCTCCGGCCCATAACCACGCACTGGGTGACCATGAGGGGCGGTCGGCGCCGTGCGGCGGAAGATATGTTGGTTCTGCATACGTCGAACGGGCTCCCTGCGTAATGTCGTCGCTACAAAAAGTGACCGAAGCGGGGGTTGTCGTTGTTGACTCGCGCGCAGATCCGGCTCGTGATGGCCGGGCTCATGCTCGCCATGCTGCTCGCCGCGCTGGACCAGACGATCGTCGCCACCGCGTTGCCGATGATCGCGCAGGAGCTCGGCGGACTGGACCAGCTCTCCTGGGTGGTCACGTCCTACCTTCTCGCCTCGACGGCCGGAACCCCGCTGTACGGCAAGCTTTCCGACCTGTACGGCCGCAAGCGGGTCTTCCAGAGCGCGATCGTCATCTTCCTGATCGGCTCCATCCTGTGCGGCCTCGCCCAGAACATGGTTCAGCTGAGCGTCTTCCGGGGTGTTCAGGGGCTGGGCGGCGGCGGTCTGATGGCCCTCGCGATGGCGATCATCGCCGATGTCGTCCCGCCCCGTGACCGGGGCCGCTACCAAGGCCTCTTCGGCGGCGTGTTCGGCCTGGCCAGCGTCGCCGGGCCGCTTGTCGGCGGCTTCTTCACCGACCACGCCACCTGGCGCTGGATCTTCTGGATCAACCTCCCCCTCGGGGTGGTCGCCCTCGCCGTGGTGGCGGTCACGCTCCACCTGCCCGGCAGAAGGACGCAGCACAGCATCGACTATCTCGGAGCCGTCCTCCTGGCCACCGCCGTGTGCTGCATCCTGATGGTCACGGTGTGGGGCGGCAGAACGTACGACTGGTCCTCCTGGCAGATCATCGGCCTCGCAGGGGTGGGCATCTGCCTGACCGCGGCCTTCGCCGCCTGGCAGCGCAGGGCGTCCGAACCCATCCTGCCGCCACGGGTCATCACCCATCCCGTGGTCGCGGTCAGCGCGGGGCTGTCGCTGCTGTCGGGTGTCGCGCTCTTCGGCGCCATCGTCTACCTGCCCGCCTACTTCCAGATCGTCCGCGGCGACACGGCCACCGAATCCGGACTGGCCCTCGTCCCGCTGACCGGCGGAGTGATCGTCTCCTCCGTGGTGAGCGGATGGCTGATCTCCAGGACGGGCCGGTACAAGGCGATGCCCATTCTGGGCGCGACGGTCCTGGCCGCCGGTCTCTACCTGCTCAGCCTCGTCGAGGTCGACACCTCCATGGCCGTGCTCATGGCCTTCACCGTCGTGGTCGGTCTCGGGGTGGGCGGCTTCATGCAGGTGCCGCTGGTGGCGACCCAGAACGCGGTACGGCCCGGCGACATCGGCAGCGCGTCCAGCGCGATCGCCTTCTTCCGCACACTCGGTGGCGCGCTGGGGACCGCGCTGTTCGGCACGGTCCAGATCCGTGCCCTGGAGGGGGAACTGAGCGGGTCCGGTCTGCCGGCGCAGGCCGCACAGCTCGATCCCGAACTCCTCGGACGGCTTCCCACCACCCAGTTGCGGGAGTTGCTCGAGGCGTTCACCGCGGCCGTCCAGGCCGTCTATCTGTGGGCGATACCGTTCGCGATCGCCAGCCTGTTGCTCGCGCTGTTCCTGAAGGAGATACCGCTGCACGGGAGCACGCCCACCCGGCCGGGCGCGGTGACCCTCGCGGTGACCGGCGTCGCCCTCACCTGGCTCGCCGACCGGCTCGAACACGGCGGATCACCGCGGCTGGTCGCGGCCGCCGCCCGGCTTGTCCCCGCCGACCAGGCCGGTGACGATGCCACCCGCGCCCGCGCGGCCTCCCGTCAGGTCCTCAGACCGCTGGCCGGACAGGTCCTCCTCGCAGCATTGACGGAAAAGGAGCGGAAATGACGCGTTACCTGGCCGGTCTGATCACGGCGACCGCCGCTCTGGGCGTGGGGGTGTGGCTGCTGCTCGCGCCGTACGCGCTGAACCACCCCTCCGGCGGCGCCGCGTCGAAGGTCGATCTGTGGACGGGAGCGGGAGTGTGCGCGCTCTCCCTGGCCACCATCCTGGTGTGGGTGCGGGCCTGGCGCGCCCGGCTCCGCGCCGACGGGCTTCTCCCCGAGCGTCCCGCCCCGCGACCCGCTGTGCCGGACACGCCGGACGCGCCGGACGAGCCGTTCCCCACCGCGACCGCGCCGACGATCGAAGACCTGCACGGCCTGCTCAGGCCTCTGGTGGCCGCGCTGGCCGCCGATCAACTGGAGCACGCGGGTGGCAAGGTCAGCGGTGCGACCAGCGGGCATGCCGAGGAGGAACGGTGAGCAGAGCGGGAATCATCGGCATCGGCGTGCTCTCCGCAACCGGGATCTGGCTGGTCGCCGCGCCGTTCGTGACCGGCCAGCAACCGGACGGCGCGGCCTGGACGACGGCCACCCGCAACGATGTGATCGTCGGCGCCCTGCTCACCCTGCTCGGCTTCACCGGCTTCTTCACCGTGCTCGCGGGTCACATCGCCGACATGTACGCCAGAAGAACCGATCCCGGCTGACCCCGGCCTGCCGTACTCCTTCGCCGCCGTCACTGGTGCCCGGCCGCACCCCTGGGCCAGGGTGCCGGATACGGCTCCGCCCCGGCCCCGCCGACGAGCCGTCCTGCCCGGCAGGCGCTAACGGCTCTTGTAGGCGATCCCGCCGTACATGAGCTGCTGGCCCACGGTGAGCTTCGCCGGGACGGGGCCGTCGGGTCGCCACAGGGGCAGCGGGACGACACCCGGTTCGAGGAGCTCGAACCCGTCGAAGTAAGCGGTGATCTCCTCCGGCGTCCGGAACCGGCCGGTGCCGAGCAGCGCGAGGTACTTCTGCTCGGCGTCGCGCGAGTCCTCGGTGGAGGCGCAGAAGTGGGTGATGAACAGGTAGCTGCCCGGCGGAACCGCCGCCATGTAGGCCTCGACGACCCCCCGGGGGTCCTCGTCGTCGTGCAGGTGGTGCAGGATGCCGACCAGCATCACGCCCACCGGGCGACCGAGGTCGATGAGGCTCTTGAAGACCGGATCGGAGAGAATCGCCTCCGTGTCGCGCAGGTCGGAGGTGATGACCCCGGTACGGTCGTTCTCCGCCAGCAGCGCCCGGCCGTGGGCGAGCACCATCGGGTCGTTGTCGACGTAGACGACCCGCGCGTCCGGGTTCGCACGCTGCGCGACCTGGTGGGTGTTCTCCACGGTCGGCAGCCCCGAGCCGAGGTCGACGAACTGGGTGATGCCCTGAGCGGACAGGAAACGCACTCCCCGGCCGAGGATCTGCCGGTTGTAGGTCGCCACGTCGTAGATCTCGGGGACGACCTTGACGATCTCGGCGACGAAGGCGCGGTCGACCTCGAAGTTGTCCTTGCCGTTGAGGACGACGTCGTAGGCCCTGGCGATGCTGGGCCTGCTCGTGTCGATGCCGGCGTTCCGCTCACTCACTTCGTCGGCCACAAGGGTCCTTCCTCGCTGTCCTGGGGATTCGAGATGATCATATGGGGTGGAAAGCCAGTGAAATGTGGCTTTTGCTGATGACCGGACAGCGGATCCGCCATGGGCGACGCCGTCGGGGCGAACCCCCCGGATGCCGGGCGGGCACGGGCACCGCCGGCCGCGTGCGCCGCACGGAGACCTCGCCAGTGGGGCGCGGAAGCTCCGGGCCGAGGTCCGCCGTGCACGGGCGCCCCTACGGGCGGCTACTTCCGCGAGTCGCTCCGCACCCTGAAGGTGATGCCCGCTCGCCGGAGCCGGTCGATCAGCGCGTCGCCCATCGCGGTGGCCGTGGTGACCTGGCCGGAGACCGGCGGCAGGTCGTCGAAGGCCAGGCAGAGGGCCGACTCGGCGAGCATCTTGGCGGTCTCGTCGTAACCGGGATCACCGCCGGCGACCTCGGTGACGACGCGCTCGCCACCGCCCCGGCCGAGGAACGTGATCTTGAACCAGCCCGCGGCCCGCTGCTCGGGGGTGGGCCCGTCACCGGAGGTGATCCGGCCGAGCAGCCGGGAACGGGCCGGGGGGATCTGGGCGAGCGCGACGAGCGCCCCCACGCCCGCGGCGAGTGCCAGCGCGGCGGGCAGCCTCCTGACGGCGATGTGGTGGCGGTAGGTGAAGTCGGGGCCGTAGCGTTCCAGCGCGCGGGCCGAGCGGCCCACGATCTGCGGGTCGAGGGTGGGCAGCGGAAGCGCCCACCCTCCCACGTAGCGCAACGTTCCGGCTGAGCCGCGTGCCTGGCGGCCGGTGGGACGGCTTTCGACCTCGCGCCGGGCACGGGCGGCCTCGGCCGTCTGCCGGGACCGGGAGACCGCCATGAGTGCCGAATGGAGGGTGCCGCCCGACGGCTTGCCGTTCGCCCGCACGAACCCGTCCACCTCGATCGGCACCCCCTCGGGCAGGTGCTTGACGGTGAAGTAGGCGCCGAGGTCGTGCGGGATGGAGTCGAATCCGCAGGCGTGCACGAGTTTCGCCCCGGTCCGCCGGGCCTGCTCGTGGTGGCGGGCGAACATGAGGTCGACGAACTCCGGCTCGCCGGTGATGTCGGCGTAGTGGGTGCCCGCGGCGGCGCAGGCGGCCACGAGCGGCTCCCCGTGGGAGACGTAGGGGCCGACGGTGGTGGCGACGACCCGGGCCTGCCGGGCGATCTCCGCCAACGAGGCCGGGTCGGTCGCGTCGGCGTGCAGCAGGGGCAGGTCGGGGCGGCCGATCCGCTCGGCGACCGCTTTCAGCTTGGCCGGGTTGCGTCCGGCCAGGGCCCAGCGGCAGCCGGGATCGGTGTTGTGCGCGAGGTACTGCGCGGTCAGCGCCCCGGTGAACCCGGTGGCGCCGAAGAGCACGATGTCGTAGGGGCGCTGATCGTCAGGCATAGGCTGAGGCTCCTCCTCGGAGGGGTGGCGTGCAACCGTACGGACCGGATGTGATCGCCGATCACCTCGCCGCGGGTGGAGACCGTCGTGCCGTCGACCCGGTGGTACCCGCCGTTCCGCGCACCGCATACGACGGGCGGGGACTTTCCGGTCCGCTCGTCCCCGGGCAGGTGGTCACCGGTCCGTGCACGCGAACGGAAACAGGTGAGGGATGTGGTGTGACGGCCCTGGCACGGGGGGATGCCGTGCCAGGGTCCGTCCTGCCGATACTCGATCAGCGGCGATGCTCAGGGGTTGGGAGTCGGGGTCGGCGTCGGCGTGACTGTTGCCGTCACGCTGGGCACCGGTGTCGGTGTCTCCGAAGGCACCGGGGTCGTCGGGGTCGGGACCGGGGTGGGCGGCACGGTGGGCGTTTCGGTCACCGTCGGGGTCGGGGTCGGGGTCGGCGGCGGTGTGGGGCAGGGTGTGGGGGTTCGCCACTTGCCCGTGCCGGACCATCCCTGCCGGGGGTACCACCAGTCGTTGCCGCGCCGGATCCTCCGGTCCGGCTGCGACAGGTCGTAGACATAGGCGGCCGTGGCCGTCTCTCCGCCGCGCGTCGCGGTCAGCGCCACCCAGTCACCCTGTTTGACCTTGCTGTTGCCGCGCCTGCCCGCGACGACATGGGTGTCGTCGGTGACCGTGTACACCTGCTCGAAGCCGTCGCGGCTGCGCACGGTGATCGACCCTTCGACCACGGCGGTCGCCTCACCCGTCTGGGCGAGCACCGGGACGAAAACGCACGGGTCCTCCGTCCCCGCCAGGAACTCCCCGTGCACCGCGCCGACGAACTCCAGGGGGTGCGCGGTGGGCAGCGCGGTGGCGGTGGGCGTCGGCGTGGGAGTGAGGGTCTCCGTCGGCGTCTCGGTGGGGGTCTCGGTGGGGGTCGCGGTGGTGCTGTCTGTTGGAGCGGGGGTCTCAGTCGGCGGTGGTGGGGGCGTCGCCGCCGATGCCGTGGCCATCCCGACGCCGCCCGACGCCACCAGTACGGCGGCCGCGGCGACGATCAGCGGTCGCTGAACGCCTCGGCGTGGTCCGACGGCTCCGATCCGCTGGTGTCCGTTCGGCTTGTCACGGTTGGTTGGTGTCACCATGTCCTCCCGTCTACGGTGCTCCGATTGAACGCCCGCCGGCCTGGGGCGACCTGAGACCGTCGTCCGCCCGACCCGCCGCAGATGGTGATCACGACGAATCCGCTGAAACGATCTTCAAACGGGCACACCGAGCCTGCCCGTTTCCTCCCGGCCCATGCGGCCGTTCGGCGATCGTCCCCCGCCCGCCGTTGCCTTCCACCAGCTCAACCCGGAAATCCGGGCCCGAAGAAAATTTGGCATGAGTGGTGTGGGTCGCCCGGATACGACGGTGACCGCCCGTACGGCACCGGGGAACGCGATGCCGTGCGGGCGGTCACCGGGCACGGGCCTACTCCCCCGCGGAAGGGCCGTGCGCAGGCCGGGAAAGCCTGATGTGGCCGATCACCCCACCGTCAGGGCGCGCACCCGGGGCAGCACGCCCTCGCCGAACCAGTACGCCTCCTCCAGATGCGGGTAGCCGGACAGGACGAACTCCTCGATGCCGAGCGCGGCGTACTCCTCGATCCGCTCGGCGACCTGGGCATGGCTGCCGACCAGCGCGGTGCCCGCGCCGCCCCGGACCAGGCCCACCCCGGCCCAGAGGTTCGGGTGGATCTCCAGGTCGCGGGCCGTGCCGCCGGTGAAGCCCTCGTGCAGTTCGAGCATCCGCCGCTGACCGACCGACTCGCTGCGTCCCAGCAGCTTCCTTGCCGTGGCGATGTCGGCCGGGTCGAGCGCGGCCAGCAACCGCTCGGCCTCCGCCCAGGCCTCCCGCTCGGTGTCCCGGGTGATCACGTGCAGCCGGATGCCGAACCGGAGTTCGCGGCCCCGCTCGGCGGCCAGCCCGCGCATCCACTCGATCTTCCCGGCCACCTGGTCCGGGGGTTCGCCCCAGGTCAGGTAGACGTCCACGTGTTCGGCCGCGACGGGACCCGCGGCCGGTGAGGAGCCGCCGAAGTAGATCTCCGGGACGGGGTCGGGCACCTCGGAGACCATCGCGCCTTCGACCCGGTAGTGCGTGCCGTCGAAGTCGTACGGCGGGCCGCTCCACGCGCCGCGCACGATGGACAGGAACTCGCCGGTCCGCTCGTAGCGCTCGTCCTTGGACAGGTGGTCGCCGAATCTGGCCTGTTCGGCCGTCTCCCCGCCGGTCACCACGTTGAGCAGGAGCCTGCCACGCGACAGGCGCTGGTAGGTGGCGGCCATCTGCGCGGCCAGGGTCGGCGACAGGAATCCGGGGCGGAAGGCGACCAGGAATTTCAGCCGCTCGGTCTCGCGGGTCAGCGCGGCGGTGACCAGCCAGGCGTCCTCACACCAGGTGCCGGTGGGGGTGAGGACCGCCTCGAAGCCGAGTTGCTCGGCCGAGCGGGCGATCTGCGCGAGGTATTCGATGTCCGGCTGGCGGAACGGGGCCGTCCCGGAGAGACCGTGTCCCCTTCGGAGGCCGTGGCCGCCGCCGGTCAGGACGCGGCTGTCACCGGAGGTGGGCAGGAACCAGTGGAACTTCATCAGGTGTTCTCCACGGTGGCGTCGAACCGGGTGTCGATGATGTCGGCGATCGTGACGGGGACGGGGACGAGTTTGGCCTCGTTGAACGCGTCGGCGACGAGCTGCTCACGGGTGACGACGTCTCCGGCGAGTTTGAGGTCCTTGTACGAGCTGCGCTTGACTGACACACCGACGACGGCCGGGTCCAGTCCGGTGAGCCGGGAGTAGACCTTCGCCCACTCGTCGGAGTGGTCGTTGGCCCAGCTGTGGGCCCGGCGGATGCGCGCCACCCAGTCACCCAGGGCGGCCGAGCGGGCGGTGTCGGCGAGGGCGTCCTTGCCCGCGATCTGGAACTCGAAGCCGTTGACGTAGCCGTCACCGTCGACCAGGATGCGCGCCTTGGTCTGGGCCTCGGCCTGGGCGGTGTAAGGGTCCCAGATGGCCCAGGCGTCGATCTTCCCCTCGGAGAACGCGGCGAGGGCGTCCGGAGGCTGCAGATACTGCGGCTGGATGTCGGCGAAGCTCAGGCCCGCCTTCCTCAACACGGCCAGCAGGTGGAAGTTGGCGGAACTGCCCTTGGCCACGGCGACGCGCTTGCCGCGCAGGTCGGCGGGGATCTTGATCGGTGAGTCCGGAGGGACGAGCACGGCCTGGCCGCCGATTCCCTTCTCCGCCACACCGACGATGGAGATCTTCGATCCGGCGGCCGCGGCGAAGACGGGCGGGGCGTTGCCCACCGCGCCGAAATCGACCGAACCGGCGTTGATGGCCTCCAGGATCGGCGGCCCGGAGGTGAACTGCGCCCAGCTGACCTTGTACGGGAGACCGTCGAGCTGTCCGGCGGCGGTCAGGAGTGCCTGCAGGCCGGTGCCCTTCTGGTCACCGACGTGGAGCGTCACTTGGGACAGGTCGGCCGAGCCGTCGGCGTGGACCGCGTCATCGGCCTCTCCCGCGCCGCCGCAGGCGGCCGTGGCGGCGAGGAGCAGGGCGGCGATCAGAGTGGTGATGCGATGTTTCATGCCGTTCCCTCCGGGGTGACACCGAGTCCGGCGAGCAGGATCGAGCGCAGGGCGATGAGATCGGGATGGTCGCGACGGCGCGGACGGGGCAGTTCCACCCGCGACTCGTGGGCGATGACGCCCCGGTCGAGCACCAGGACGCGGTCGGCCAGGAGCAGGGCCTCGTCCACGTCGTGGGTGACGAGCAGGATGCCGGGGCCGTGCCGTACCCACAGGTCGAGCACGAGCCGGTGGATGGTGATGCGGGTCAGCGCGTCCAGGGCGCTGAACGGTTCGTCCAGCAGGAGCAGGCCGGGTTCGCGGACCAGCGCTCGGGCGAGGGAGGCTCGCTGGGCCTCGCCGCCGGACAGGGTGAGTGGCCAGGCGTCACGCAGCCCGCCCAGCCCGACCTCCTCCAGTGCCGCCAGCGCGGCGGCGCGCGGGTCGGGAACCCGGAGTCCGAGCGCGACGTTGGCCAGGACCCGCTTCCAGGGGATCAGCCGGGGCTCCTGGAAGGCCACCGCGACGGTGCCGCCCACCTCCGCGCGGCCCTCCGCGCCGGGATCGAGGCCCGCGAGCACCCGTAGCAGGGTGGACTTGCCCGAGCCGCTGCGGCCGAGCAGCGCGACGAACTCCCCCTGGGCGATCTCCAGGTCGACGCCGTCCAGGACCGTGCGTTCCCCGAACCTCCGGGTGAGATGTCTCACCTTCACCGCGGTGCCCACCGTGGCGGGCACCGGGCCTACCGCGCCAGGAAGTCGCGCCGCCATGACAGGGCCCTCCTCTCCAGAAGGCGCACCAGTGAGTCGGTGAGCAGGCCGAGGATCGCGTAGACGATCAGGCCGACGACGATGACGTCGGTGCGCAGGAATTCGCGGGCATCGTTGATCATGTGGCCGATGCCGGCGTCGGCGTTGATCTGCTCGGCCACGATCAGCGCCAGCCAGGCGACCCCCAGGCTCTGCCGCAGGCCGACGAGCGCCTGGGGCAGCGCGCCCGGCAGCACGATGTGCGCTATCAGCGCCGAGCGGCGCAGCCGCAGCACTTGGGCGACCTCGGCGAGCTTGCCGTCCACTCCGCGGATGCCGGCGAAGGTGTTGAGGTAGAGCGGGAAGACCACGCCGAGGGCGACCAGTGCCACCTTGGGTGTCTCGCCGATTCCGAACCAGAGGATGAACAGCGGGATCAGCCCGAACAACGGGAGGGCCCGCAGCATCTGCAGCGGCGGGTCGACCGCGTTCTCCCCCACCCGGCTGAGCCCGGCGACCAGTGCCAGCGTGATCCCGGCCAGCGCGCCGAGGGCGAAACCGATCAGTGCCCGCTGCAGCGAGACCGCGATCGCGGTGGGCAGGACACCGGCCTGGACCAGGTCGGCGGCGGTGGCGACGACCTTGGCGGGAGAGGCGAGGAGTCGTTCGGGGAGCAGGCCCGTGCTGCCGGCGAGCTGCCAGAGGGCGACGATGACCAGCGGACTGAGCAGCCGCTGCCAGACGGCGGGCAACCGGGGAACGCGGGGCCGCGGCCGTACAGCCTGGCGTCCCAGCCCCGCATCGATGACGGGAGCGGACACGGAGGGGACCTCATTCGGTGTGCGGAGGCGTGACGTCCCGCTCATCGTCAGACAGATAACCTACAAAGTCAATCGGTAATACCGGTTATTCCGAAACTCCACCTTGCGGCATTGATTGGTAAGTTCATGGAAAAGCCCTATACATGCACAAATGGAGGAATGGCACGGTGGAGGTCGAACAGACGGCACTGCCCGGCATCGGACTGCGACACGAGTTCACCACTCGTTCGGGCCGGAGGATCGGGATCGTCTCCCACCGAACCGGCCGCCGCGACCTGGTGATATACGACCCCGACGATCCCGACCGGGCGTGCGAGACCGTCAAACTGAACGACGAGGAGGCCGACGCGCTCTGTGAGCTGCTCGGCGCCCCGCGCATCGTGCAGCGTCTCAACGCCCTGCACCGGGAGGTGGAGGGGCTGGTCAGCCTGCAGCTGCCCATCCTGCCCGGCACGCCGTACGACGGGCGGCCGATGGGTGACGCGCGCGTCCGCACCCGCACCGGGGCCTCCATCGTGGCCGTGGTCCGCGGCGGGCAGGTCTTCGCCAGCCCCGGCCCCGACTTCGCGTTCGCCGACGGCGACGTGGTCGTCGTGGTGGGCAGTCCGGAGAGCACCGCCGCGGTCGCCGACATCCTGACCAACGGTTAGGGCAACGGGTGCACACAGCAATTCTCTTCCTGGAACTCGGTGCTGTCCTTCTCGGGCTCGGCATACTCGGCGCACTGGCCATGCGCGTCGGCATCTCCCCCATTCCCCTCTATCTCCTCGCGGGACTGGCCTTCGGACAGGGCGGCATCCTGCCCCTGGCCACCAGCGAGGACTTCATCTCGGTCGGCGCCGAACTCGGCGTCATCCTGCTGCTGCTCACGCTCGGCCTGGAGTACAACGCCGACGAACTCGTCACCAGCCTGAAGGGCAACGCCCGTGCCGGCGTCGTCGACCTGGTGCTCAACGCGGCACCCGGCGCGATCGCCGCGCTGCTGCTCGGCTGGGGCCCGGTGGCCGCGGTGGCCATGGCGGGAGTCACCTACGCCACCTCCTCCGGCATCACCGCCAAGGTCCTGTCCGACCTGGGGTGGATCGGCAACCGGGAGACCCCGGTGGTGCTGTCACTGCTGGTCTTCGAAGACCTCACCATGGCGGTCTACCTGCCGATCCTCACCGCCCTGCTGGCCGGGGTGAGCTTCGTCGGCGGCGCGGTCACCGTGGGGATCGCGCTGGCCACGGTCAGCGTCGTGCTGCTGGTCGCACTCCGCTACGGCCGTTTCATCGAGGCCTTCGTCTCCAGCCCCAACTCCGAGGTGCTGCTGCTGAAGGTGGTCGGGCTCGCCCTGCTGGTCGCCGGGGTCGCCCAGCAGCTCCAGGTCTCGGCCGCCGTGGGGGCCTTCCTGGTCGGCATCGCGCTGTCCGGAGAGCTGGCCGAGGACGCCCATGCGCTGCTGACCCCGCTCCGCGACCTGTTCGCCGCGGTGTTCTTCGTCTTCTTCGGCCTGCAGACCGATCCCACCAAGATCGGTCCGGTCGCCGGACTGGCGGCACTGCTCGCGGTGGTCAGCATGATCACCAAACTGCTCACCGGCGTCTACGCGGCCCGGCGGGCGGGCATCGCCAAGGCCGGACAGGCACGGGCGGGCATCTCGCTCATTCCCCGCGGTGAGTTCAACATCGTGATCGCGGGTCTGGCGGTGGCCGCCGGCGTCCACCCCGATCTCGGCCCGCTGGCCGCCGCCTACGTGCTCATCCTCGCCATGTTCGGCCCGCTGGCCGCCCGGCTGGTGCAGCCCTTCATCACCGCCATCGCCAAACGCACCTGACCTGTCAGGCGGTCGCATCCGGCGCGTGGTCCGTTCCCGGGCCACGCGCCGTCTGTCATCCGACGGAGATGGCCGGGCCTCCGCCGGGCCTCCGCCGGGCCTCGGCCGGGTGATCGGTTCCGCGCCTCACCCGCGCTGCCGGAAGGCACGCCGGTAGGCGGCGGGGGTGGTGCGCACCGCGTGGTGGAACCGGCGGCGCAGGTTGGTGGCCGAGGAGAGTCCGACCCGGGCTGCGACGGCGTCCACGGACAGGTCCGTCTCCTCCAGCAGCGCCCGGGCCATGTCGATCCGCCGGGAGAGGACCCACTGCCCGGGACCCGTGCCGAACCGGTCGACGAACCGACGGGCCAGAGTGCGGCTGGAGACACCGGCGTAGGCGGCCATCTGGTCGACGGTCAGCGGTTCTCCGAGCCGCTCGGCGGCCCATTCCAGCACGGGGCCGAGGGAGTCGGGCATCGGCCCGCGTTCGGGAAGGGCGGCGTACTGGAGCTGGCCTCCCTCCCGGTGCGGCGGCATGACCATGTGGCGCGCCACCTGCGCCGCGTAGGCGGCGCCGTGGTCCGCGCGGACGAGATGCAGGCAGAGGTCGATTCCCGCGCCGGTCCCCGCGCTGGTGGCGACGTCGCCGTGGTCGACGTAGAGCACGTCGGGGTCGACGCGGACCCGGGGAAAGCGCGCCGCGAGGTCGGCCGCCAGCCGCCAGTGGGTGGTCGCCGTACGGCCGTCGAGCAGCCCGGCCTGGGCGAGGACGAAGGCGCCCGAGCAGATGGCGGCGATCCGGATGCCGCGCCGGTGGGCCCGGCGGAGTGCGCTGAGCACCGGGGCGGTGGCCGCACGCGACTGCCACCCCGGAATGACGATCGTGTCGGCGTCCTCCAGGGCGGACAGCCCTTCGGAGACCGTCATGGCATAGCCGGCCGAGGTCGGCACCGGCCCCGGGAGCTCGGCGCAGACACCGAACCGGTAGCGGCGTGCGAGACCCGGCCGCTCCGTGCCGAAGACCTCCGCCGCGCAGCTCAGCTCGAAGGTCGCCTGGGGAGGGTTCGCCAGTGCGACCACCCGATGAAGCAACATGGCAAAAAAGTACCTTATAACGTCATTTATGACACTCGGCAGCTGCTCATCGGGCCGCCAGGATGGGCGTCATGAATCAGCAATCGGACGGCCCTCAGGTCGTGAACATCGACGATGTCCCGCAGGTCGAAGTGGTTCCGGGCATCGTCAGGAGGCGGCTCACCGCGACCGCGTCGGCCCGCGGCTGGGTCATCGACTTCGCGCCGGGCACGCAGTGGCCCGAAGTCGACGCGCACGAGGGCGAGGAGCGCTACTACGTGCTCAGCGGTGAGGTCATCGAGGGCGAGGAGCGGCACGGGGAGGGAACCTACGTGGTGTTCGCCCCGGGCAGCCGGCATCGGCCGCGAACCGAGACCGGAGCGCGCATGCTGGGCATCAGCCTCACACCCGCCTGACGGCACGGCAGGCGGCCGGTCGGTTCCGGACGGATGGGCTGCCACCTCGCCCACCAGACCGGATCCGACCGGCGGCAGGCGCCGGGCCGCCACCGTTCCGGCGACGGGTTCCCCGGCACCGCCCCGCTCGCGCCGATGTTATGGACCAGACGGTCCATAGACGTAGAATGACCGCATGCTGACCAGGAAGGGCGCCGCCACCCGGGCACGCATCGTCGACGCGGCCGCGGAGCTGATCTCCGTCAAAGGTGCGGCCCAGACCTGCCTGGACGACATCCGTGCCGCGACCGGCACCAGCAAGAGCCAGCTGTTCCACTACTTCCCCGAGGGCAAGGCGCAGCTCCTCCTCGCGGTGGCCCGGCTGCAGGCCGAGCAGGTGCTCCAGGACCAGCGCCCGCTCCTGGAGAAGCTGGACAGCTGGGAGGCCTGGGAGGAGTGGCGGCAACTGGTCCTCGACCTCTACGCCGCGAAGATCGAATACTGCCCGCTGACTGCGCTGACCGGCAGCTTCCCGAAAAACGACCCGGCGATCAGGGCACTGATCAGCGACCTCTTCGAAAGATGGCAGGCATACCTGGCCCACGGCATCGAGCTCATGCGGGCCCACGGCGCCCTTGACGCCGCAGCCGATCCCCGGCGCCTGGCCATGGCCATCCTGGCCGCGGTTCAGGGCGGGGTCGCCATGGGCCGGGCCACCGGATCGCTCCAGGCCCTCGACGTCGCCCTGGAGGTCGCCCTGGACCATCTGCGCACCTTCGCCACCACGGGCTCTCAGCCGGTCGCCCACTCCCGGGCGAGCAGCTCGTAGGAGCGGACCCGGTCGGCGTGGTCGTGGGTGATGGTGGTGACGAGCAGCTCGTCGGCGCCGGTGGCGTCGCGCAGGACCCGTAATTTCCCGGCGACGGTCCGCGGCGAGCCGACGAACTGGGTCGCCAGCCGGTCGGCGACCAGTGCCCGGTCCTCCTCGGTCCACTCGTGGGCCGCGGCCTCCTCCGGCGTCGGGAACGGGATCGCACCCGCGCCGGTGCGGATGCTGCGCACCCACAGCCCGTACGGTGAGGCGAGCTCACGGGCCGTTTCGTCGTCCTCGGCCACGACGACGTCGGCGGAGACGGTCAGCCGGGGCGCGACCAGGGTCTCCGAGGGCTTGAACGCCTCCCGGTAGGCGTCCGCCGCCTCCAGCACGGTGGACGGGCTGACGTGGTAGTTCGCCGCGAACGGCAGCCCCCGCTCCCCCGCGACCTGCGCGCTCTGCCCACCGCTGCTGCCCAGCACCCACAGCTCCAGGTCCGCCCCCTCCCCCGGTACGGCGTGCGCGGTCAGTCCCTCGGGGGAGCGGTAGGTCCCGGCGAGCAGCGCGATGATGTCGTCCACCTGGTCGGCGAAGTCGGGGGGCCGCGCGCCCGGTTGCTGCAACAGCGAGCCGTACAGGGCGAAGAGCGGTGAGGCGGCGATCGCGGCGAAGGAGAAGGCCTCCGGGATGAGCAGCCCGTCCACGACCCTGGCGGGCTGGGGTGGCGGCGGGACCTCCGTCGCGAGTTCGCTCCTGCGCTGGCCGGACCGGCCCAGTCCGAGGTCGATCCGGCCCGGATACAGCGCGTCGATCAGGCCGAACTGCTCGACCACGGCCAGGGCCGTCTGATGGCCGAGCTGTACGGCACCGGAACCGACTCTGATCGTGCTGGTCGCCGCGGCGATCAGGGCGATGAGGACGGCGGGGGCGGCACTGGCGACGCCGGGCGCGAAATGGTGCTCGGCCAGCCAGTAGCGGCGGTAGCCGAACTCCTCGGCGCGCCTGGCCAGGTCCAGGGTGTTGCGCAGCGCGTCTCCGGTGGTGCCGCCGGAGGGGACGGGGGACAGGTCGAGAATCGACAGGGAGGTCATGGCTGCCTCGCGTACTGGGGGAACGGCCTGCTGGGGATCTCCTTGCGCAGCACGGGCGCGATCTCGCTCTGGAAGAGTTCGAGTGCGCCCCGGTGCTGCTTGTCGGTCAGGCCGTCCGCGTCGGCGTGGACGTGCATGACCTCGTGTCCGAACTCCGCGTGGTAGCGGTGGACCTTGTCGATGATCTGCTGAGGGCTGCCGACCAGGATCGAGCTGCGCTCGATGGCGTCCTCCAGCGTGTGGAAGACCGGGTTCACGCCGACCTTCTTGAACAGCGCCAGCCGGGCGTCGAAGATCGGCCGATAGGTCTCGATCGCCTCCTGGGAGTTCCTGGTGGCGTAGTAGCCCGCGCTGCCCGCACCGACGAGGGCGTCGGCCGGATCGTGGCCGTGAAACTCCCAGCGTTCCCGGTAGTAGCGGATCAGCTCGGCGTAGGGCTCGATCGGGTTGGTGACGTTGGCGGAGAAGAGCGGGTCACCGTACTGGGCGGCGAGGTCCACCGACTCCCTGCTGGTGGCGCTGCCGTGCCAGACGCGGACCGGCTGCTGCAACGGGCGCGGCCAGGTCTCCGCCTCTTTCAGGGACGGCCGGAACCTGCCGGACCAGGTCACCTTGTCCTCACGCCACAGGCGGCGGAACAGCTCGTAGCTCTCACGGTTGCGGTCCCACTGGTCCTCGGCGGTCACGTGGAAGAGCTGGGCCTGGGCGGCGCCGTTCCCCTTGCCGATGATCAATTCCAGGCGGCCGTCGGAGAGGTGGTCGAGAGTGGAGTAGTCCTCGAAGGCCCGGACCGGGTCGAGCAGGCTCAGCGTGGTGACCGCGGTGAACAGCTTGATGGTCGACGTCTTCGCGGCGATGTGGCTCAGCACCACCGGCGGGGAGGAGGAGATGAACGGGCGCTCGTGCCGCTCCCCCACGCCGAAGCCGTCGAACCCGAGCTCCTCGGCGAGGACGGCGTTCTCCACCACCTCGCGCAGGCGGGCGTTGGTGGACTTCGGCTCCCCGGTGATCGGATCCGGTCCGTGCACGATCAGAGTGATGGCAAGGAATTTCATCCGTTGTTCTCCAGCCCGAGATGGCCGCGGAGCGTGGTCGTTCCGTACTCGGTGCGGAAGACACCGCGCTCCTGCAGTAGTGGGACGACCTTGTCGACGAACTCGTCCAGCCCGGTGGGCGTCAGGTGCGGCACCAGGATGAAACCGTCGGCCGCGTCGGACTGCACGGACTCGTTGATCTCCTCGGCGACCCGCGCGGGCGAGCCGATGAAGGACTGCCTGCCGGTGACCTCGATGATCAGGTCACGGATGCCGAGCCGCTTCTGCTCCGCCAGGGCCCGCCACTCCGCCGCCGTCTTCAGCCGGTCCCGGTACATCCCGGCGCGGCCCTTGATGATGGACCGGTCCTCCGAGACGTCCGGATCGATCTCCGGCAGCGGGCCCTCGGGATCGTAGGCCGACAGGTCGCGGTTCCAGAGCTGTTCCAGCAGCAGGATCGCGGTCTGCGGGCTGACCTGCTGGCGGCGGATGTGGTCGGCGTGCTCCTGGGCCTCGGCGTCGGTGTCACCGAGCGCGAACGTGGCCCCGGGAAGGATCTTCAGTGAGCCGGGTGCCCTGCCGTGCGCGGCGACCCTGGCGGCGATGTCGCGGTAGAAGGCCTGTCCCTCCGCCGGCCTGCCGTGTCGGGAGAAGATGGCGTCGGCGGTGGCGGCCGCGAACTCCCGGCCCCCGTCGGAGTCGCCGGCCTGGATGGTCAGCGGGTGGCGCTGCGGGCTGCGGGGCACGGTGAAACGGCCGCCGATGTCGAAGTGGGTGCCCCGGTGGGCGAACGCGCCGGCCTCCCGGGTGGCAAACGTGCCGGTCGCGGGATCGGCGACGAGGTCCTCGGCGGCCCAGGAGTCCCACAGCTCGCGGGTGGTCCGCACGAACTCCTCGGCGCGCTCGTAGCGCTGGGAGTGGTCCAGGTAGCCGCCCCGGCGGAAGTTCTCCCCGGTGAACGCGTCGGAGGAGGTGACGACGTTCCATCCGGCCCGGCCGCCGGACAGGTGGTCGAGGGTGGCGATCCTGCGGGCGAGGTCGTAGGGCTCGTTGAAGGTGGCGTTGACCGTCGCGGCCAGTCCCAGGTGGGTGGTGACCGCGGCCAGGCCGGACAGCACGGTGAGCGAGTCGGGGCGGCCCACCACGTCGAGGTCGTGGATCCTGCCGCGCTGCTCGCGCAGCCGCTGGCCGTCGGCGAGGAAGAAGAAGTCGAACCTGCCGCGCTCGGCCGTACGGGCGAGGTGGGTGAAGGAGGCGAAGTCGATCTGGCTGCCCGAGGCGGGGTCGCTCCAGACGGTCTGGTTGTTCACGCCCGGGAAGTGGGCGGCGAGAATGACCTGCTTCAACGTCGGCTCCCCACGTAGCGGCTGGCGGGACGGGGCAGCCCGAGATGGCCGCGGAGCGTGCTCGCCCGGTACGCCCTGCGGAAGGCGTCACGCCGCTGCAACTCCGGGACCAGTCCCCGGGTGATCGCGGAAAGATCGGTCGGCAGTACGGCGGGGCGCAGCCGGAAACCGTCCAGCCCCGCCCGCCGCCAGTCCAGCAGCAGGTCGGCGAGCTCACCGGGCGTGCCGGTGAAGATCGCCGCGTCGGAGGTGTACGCGGCGCCGTCGAGCTCGTCGAGCCGGGCCCTGCGGTTCCGGGCGTCCTCCCCCACGAAGACGACCAGGTCGGCGAAGATCTTCAGCGTTTCGGCGCCGAGTCCGCGGACCTCCGCCACGACGGCGCGTGCCTGCTCGGCGTCGTGCGGCGTGACGTAGACGACGTCGGCGCTGCGCGCGGCGAACTCGTACGGCAGGCGGGAGTGGGCCAGCGCGGTGACCAGCGGCTGCCCCTGAGGGGGCCGGGGGACGATCGAGGGTCCTCTGACGCTGAAGTGGGCACCCTCGAAGTCGATGTAGTGCAGCCTGTCGCGGTCGATGAAGCGGCCGGTGGCCACGTCGCGGATCTCCGCGTCGTCCTCCCAGCTGTCCCAGAGACGGCGGACCACCTCGACGGCGTCGGCCGCCTCGTCGAACAGCTCCCGGAACACGGGGGGCGGTTCGGCGGCTCCGATGTGCTCCGGCCGGAGTTCGGGGATGTCGCGACGGCCGAAGTGGGCGGCCTCGGTGCGCCGCCCGGACACCTGCACACGCCATCCGGCCCGGCCGGCGCTGACGTAGTCGAGGGTGGACACGGCACTCGCGAGGTGGAAGGGCTCGGTGTGAGTGACGACGGCCGTGGGCACCAGGCCGATCCTCCGGGTCAGCGGAGCGACCCTCGATGCCACGAGGACCGCGTCGAAGCGCCCCCGCACCTGGTCGGTACGGCCGTCGGGACCGTCCAGATGTGTGGTCTGCGGGCCCAGCGAGTCTTCGATGGTGACGAAGTCGAGCAGGCCGTGCTCGGCCTCGGCCACGAGAGCGGCCCAGTAGGCGGCGGTGAACAGGTCTTTCGGAGCGGCGGCGGGGTCACGCCAGGCCGCCGGGTGCCATCCGGCGCCGTCGAGTGCGACGGCGAGATGAAGATGAGCTGCCGACATGTTCCGAAGATAACATTAAAACCCAAAATTCCTACAGGTTTAGTTGGATTTATTGAGGATTGACCACGGGAGCTCTCTCGATCAGGCTGCGTATGAGCCGATCGACAGGAGTGCCCATGCCGCACATCGACCTGCCCACCGATGCCCCCGGGATCCGCGGGCTGTTCAACTACCGGCCGCAGACCGCCCTTCCCATGAGCCAGCTCGCCGAGGTGCTGCTCCGTGGCGAACATTCTCTGTCCCGGGGCGAACGCGAACTGATCGCGACGTACGTGTCCTCGCTGAACGACTGCGCGTTCTGCAGCCGCTCGCACGCGGCGTTCGCCGCAGCGCAGCTTCCCGGCGGCATGGACCTCGTCCGCCAGGTCACCGACGACCCGGACGACTCCCCCGTCTCCGACAAGATGAAGGCGCTGCTGGACATCGCCGGCGCCGTCCAGCGGGGCGGCCTCGAGGTCACCCCGGACCATGTCCAGGCCGCCCGGAAGACGGGCGCCACGGACGTGGAGATCCACGACACCGTACTGATCGCGGCCGCGTTCTGCATGTACAACCGCTATGTCGACGGGCTGGCCGCACTCACCCCCGATGAGCCCACCGCCTACAAGGCGATGGCCGATTTCATCGTGGCCCAGGGTTACCTGGCCGCCGAACCTCCCGCCGGCTGAGCGGTCCCGCCCTGCCGGCGGTTCCGCCGTCCTGCGTCCGCCGCCGGGATCTGGTAGGCATTTGCGGGTGACCCGTTTCCTGGCACTTCTCGCAACAGCCCTTCCGCTCCTGGCGGCCACCGGCCCGGCGTCCGCCGCCGCTCCATCCCGGCCACAGGTCCCGGCCGGGATGACCGCCGCCTACGCGGTCTTCGATCGGCAGACGGGCAAGGTCACCTCATACCGCAACGTGCACCGGAGGTTCCGGTCCGCGTCGGTGGTGAAGATCATGATCGCGATCGACTACCTGGAGTCGCACAGCAGCGTCCCCAGGAAGGATCTCGCCCTGCTCACGTCCATGCTGCGGGTCAGCGACGACGACGCGGCGACCTCGTTCTGGACCCGGGGCGGCCAAGGAAAGATCATCGAGCGGATGGCGCGGCGGCTGCGGCTGACCGACACCGCTCCCCCGCCCGCCGACCTGCCCGGGTTCTGGGGCTACACCTCGCTCAGCGCGCTGGACGTCGTCCGGACCTACCGCTACCTGCTCGACCAGGCCGACCCGAAGGTCAGCAGCCTCATCCTGGGCCACCTGCGCAAGGCCGGACAGTGCGGCTCCGACGGCTTCGACCAGTATTTCGGCATCCCACGCGGGGTCGCCCGGCCGTGGGCGGTCAAACAAGGCTGGTCGGGGTACGGCGAGACGCCCTCAGTCCGGTGCCAGCCCACCGCCACGCACGGCTCCACGCCAGCTCCCGCCCCCGGGCAGGCCCCGGCGGCGGGCACCGCGGCGCCGGCCCGGGCCGCGACCACGGTCACAGCCGCGGGGTCCGCCGCCGGCCCGGTCCCCGACTTCGGGCACCCGGTACTGCACACCACCGGGCTCGTCGGCCCGAAGGAACGGTGGATCATGGTCCTGCTCACCGCCCACCCCGCCGGGACCACCTGGCAGCGCTCCACGGGACAGGTGACCAAGCTGGCCGGGGAGGTCTATCTCAGCGGGGCCCGGTGACGCCGGGCAGGCGGTCTGCCGACCCGGTCAGGAGCGCCTTCCGGCGGCCCCGACCGGGCACGGGCGGGACGGCTACTCCGCCGCCGTGGCGGCACCGAGCAGATCGCGGATCCGCGCCGTCGCCTCGGCGAACCGGGGCTGGGCCATCGTCTCGGTGTAGTCGCGGGAGTCGGGCAGGTCGACGTCGATGACCTCGGCGACGGTGCCCGGCCTCGCGGTCATCACCAGGACCCGGTTGGCCAGGTAGACCGACTCGGCGATGGAGTGGGTGACCAGGAGCACGGTCGTGCCGGTCTCCCGCCAGATCCTGTGCAGCTCGACGTTCATCTGCTCACGGGTGAGCGCGTCGAGCGCGCCGAACGGCTCGTCCATCAGCAGGACCGGCGGACGGTGCAGCAGCGCCCGGCACAGGGCCACCCGCTGCTGCATGCCACCCGACAGCTCGTGCGGCAGCGCGTCCTCGAAGCCGCTGAGCCCTGTCATCTCGATGAGCTCGTCCGTCCGCTTCCCGGCTTCGGCGGCGGGCATCCCACGCATCTCCGCCTGGAGCAGGATGTTGCGGCGGGCGGACCGCCACTCCAGCAGCGCCGCGCGCTGGAACACGTATCCGATGTCGCGCCTGGTGCCGCCGACCGTCTCCCCGAACAGCCGCACGGCGCCCGCCGACGGCTTGAGGAGTCCCGAGACCAGCTTGAGCAGGGTCGACTTGCCGCAACCCGAAGGGCCGACGATCGAGACGAACTCGCCGGGGGCGACGCTCAGGGAGACGTCGTGCAGCGCGGTCACCTCCTTCTTCTTGGCCCGGAACCGGACCGCGACGGCGTCGAGTTCCACCGCCGCGACCGTGGCCGCGCTGCCGGGCGTGCGCTCGGCCTCCAGGTTGCCCTTCATCGAATCTCCTTAAGCGTGGATACCCCCGCCTTCAAGCGGGGAAGAAACGCAGCGCGGCAGCGCGCGATTCGGTAACGTGTTCGGCGGTGGTGATAACCAAGCCACTGCTTGCATGATCGGCGATACCCTCGCCGCAGGGCCTGCGGAGAGGTGAAACGCCTGTGGAGCTGGTGTAAGACCTCAACGGAGATCCTTCCGGGCGGGCGACCGGCGGTGAAGCAGGAAACCTCACGGGTGACCGTGGGAATTCCCTCCCCTCGGGGAGGGGAGGAGGTCAACCCTTCGGAGCGACGCTCTCGTCCCAGTAGGTGGCCGGCGCCTCGGCCTTGGTGATCACACCGGCCTTGGCGAAGGTGTCGATCGTCGCCTGCCAGTCGGCGGCGGTGTTGACCCCCGGTGCCATGCCCTTGGTCGCGTCCGTGTGCAGCACCGTGACCGTGGTCTTGAACTGGTCGAGCAGCACCTGCGGGCTGGGAAGCTGCTCGGAGGCCCCGGCCATCGAGTCCACGGCGGCCTGCGGGTCCTTCTCCGCGGCGGCCCAGGCCTCGCTGGTCGCCGCGACCATGCGCTTGACCAGGTCGGCCTTGCTCTCCAGCGTCTTGGTGGAGGTCAGCAGGCCGTTGCTGTAGAAGTTGAGGCCGAACTCGGAGAAGCGCAGGTAGGAGACCTTCTTGCCGGCCTTCTCCTGCATCGTCGGCCCCTGGTCGGAGGCGTAGCCCAGCAGGGCGTCCGCCTGCCCCGAGATCACCGCGGCGATCTTGCCCGCCGGGTCGGTGTTCTGCATCTGCACGTCGGTCTCGGCCAGGCCGTTCGCCTTGAGGAAGGTGGGGAACGTCTTGGACAGGGCGTCACCGGCCGTGCCGGCGATCTTCTTGCCCTTGAGGTCGGCCGGCTTGGTGATGTTCTTCTCGTCGAAGAACTGGACCGAGGCGGGCGTGGTCTGCAGGTAGACGCCGAGGCTCTTGACCGGGACTCCCTGTCCGACGGCCGCCAGCAGTGCCGGGGTGTCGGCCCAGCCGAAGTCGGTCTGCCCGCCTCCGGTGGCCTGAACGGTCTTCTGGGAGCCCTGACCGGCCTGGATCTTCAGATCGATGCCGTGCTTCTCGAAGACGGCCTGCTTCTTGCCGAGATAGAACGGGGCGTGCTCGCCGTAGGGGTACCAGTTGAGTGTGAGGGTCACCTGGTCGAGCTGCTTGCCCGAGGCGCTGGTGGTCGTGCCGCCTCCGCTGCTGCAGGCCGCGACGAGGATGGCGGGCATCAGGGCGACGATGAGGATCCGAGATTTCACGGGATTACCCTTCCTTGGGTGATGGTCACTGGCTCGTCTTCAGAGGGTGGTGGTCACTGCCTCGCCTCGCCGGCTGGCGTGCCAGGGCAGCATCAGCCGCTCGGCGACCTCGACGAGAACGAACAGCACGACACCGATCAGCGACATGACCAGCAGCCCGGCGAACAGCATGGGAGTGTCGAGGTTGCCGTTGGCCTGCAGGATCACGAAGCCCAGACCCTCGTTCGCACCGACGAACTCCCCGACGACGGCACCGGTCACCGCGAGGGTGACGGCCACCTTCAGCCCGGAGAACAAGTGGGGAAGGGATGCGGGAAAGCGGATCTTGGCAAAGGTCTTGAGCGGGCTCGCGCCCATGGTGGAGGCGAGTTGGAGCATCTCCGGGTCGACCGACTTCAGGCCGGTCACCATGGAGATCACGACGGGGAAGAAGGCGATCAGGACCGCGACGACGACCTTGGGGGTCAGGCCGAAGCCGAGCCAGACCACGAACAGCGGAGCGATTGCGATCTTGGGGACGACCTGGGCGAAGAGCAGGACGGGGTAGAGCGTCTTCTCCACCGTCGTGGAGTAGACCATGATGACGGCGGCCAGCACACCGACGACCACGGCGATGACGAAGCCGATGACGGTCTCGTAGGTGGTGACCCAGGTGTGCTGCCAGAGGTAGGGCCACTTGTCGGCCATCACACTCAGGGTCGTCCCCGGCGAGGGGACGAGGTAGGACGGCACCAGCTGAGCGAAGGTGACCGCCCACCATGCCGCAAAACAGGCGACGAGGAGCGCGACCGGGCGCCAGCTCTGTTCGAGCACGGCGAGCAGCCGACCCTCGGATCCGCCGAGGTTCATGCTCATGGGGAGCCCCTCCTTCCACTCGCGTTTGGGCGGGCCCTTACGCAAGCGCTTTCTCAGTGATCGGAAAGCGCTATCCGAAAGCGCTTTCCGGTGTACGGTAGGGCCGTCTCACAAATGGGTCAAGAGGAGGTGAGGGAACGGCGTGGATGAACACCCGCAGATTACCCTCAGCGACGTAGCGCAGGTCGCAGGGGTGTCGCCCGCTACCGCCTCCCGCGCGCTGAACGGCACCACCCGTGTACGCGCCGACCTCAGGGAGCGCGTCCTGGCCGCCGCCGGGCAGCTCGCCTACACCCCCAACGCCCACGCGCAGGCGCTCGCCCGCGCCTCCAGCCAGACGGTGGGCGTCATCTGCCATGACGTCAGCGACCCCTACTTCGCCGGGATCGCCCGGGGGGTCATGCGCGCCGCCGCCGAACACGACCTCCAGGTCATCATGGGCAGCACCTTCCGCGACCCGGCCCGGGAGCTCTCCTACATCTCCATGATGCGCGGCCAGCGGGTGCGGGCGATCCTGCTGATCGGCTCGGGGTTCGAGGACCGCGCCTGGCAGGAGACGATGCGGGAGGAACTGGCCCGGTGCAGCGCCGCGGGGGCGAGGATCGCCGCGGTCAGCCGCCACCAGGGCCTCCGCATCGACTCGGTCCTGCCCGAGAACCGCGCCGGGGCCTCCGCTCTCGCCAAGGTGCTGCTCGACCTCGGCCACCGTCGCTTCGCCGTGCTCACCGGACCGCCCACGCTCACCACCGTGCTGGACCGGCTCAACGGCTTCCGGGACGCGCTCGCCCAGGCGGGGATCACGCTCGACCCGGACCAGATCGTGGAGGGCGTCTTCAGCCGCGACGGCGGTTACCAGGCCGCCACCGAACTGATCTCCCGGGGGCTGCGCGCCACCTGCGTCTTCGCCTCGACCGACATCATGGCGGTCGGCGCGCTCGCCGCCTTCCGGGACCACGGGCTGGCCGTGCCCACCGACGTCTCCCTCGCCGGATTCGACGACATTCCCGTGGTCGGCGATTTGACACCGCCGCTGACCACCGTGGCGCTGCCTCTGGAGGATCTGGGGAAGCGCGTCATGGCACTGGCCCTGCGGCCCGCCACGGCCGGGCGCAGCCGCATCGAACGCGTCCCGGGTGTGGTCGTGCTGCGAGCGAGCACCTCGGCCCCAGCCGGAACGACGCCTGCCGAAAGGATCCCATCGTGACTCTGGCCGGACTCTCCATCGACCGGGTGGAGACCTACGCCGTCGCACTGCCGACCCTGCGTTCCTTCGGCGTCTCCGGCGGATCGGTCGCCGTCGCGGGACAGCCCAGCATCCGCGTCCTGGTCAAGGTGAGCGCCGACGGCGTCCACGGCTGGGGCGAGGCCACCCCGGTCCCCGCCTGGACCTACGAGACAGCCGAGTCGATCGTCACCACCATCGACCGCTACCTGGCGCCCGCGATCATCGGCAGGCCGGTCTGGAACCTCGACGCCGTCACCACGGCGTTCGACCGCGCGATCAACCGGGGCCTGTCGATCGGCGCTCCCCTGGCCAAGTGCGCGGTCGACGTGGCCCTGCACGACCTGCTGGGCCGTGCCGCCGGCGTGCCCGTCGGCGTGCTGTGGGGGCAGCGCCGCAGCGAGGAGGTCCAGCTCGCCTGGATCGTGTCGGGGCAGACGGCCGAGGAGGTCGCCGAGTGCGTCGCCGAGGGCAGGGACGCGGGTTACCGCGCGTTCAAGGTCAAGATCGGGCTCCACTCGGAGGAGGACGACCTCGCGGTGGTGGCCGCCGTACGCGACGCCGCGCCGGACGCGCCACTCTGGGTGGACGCCAACCAGGCCTACACCTGCGACATCGCCCTCCGGCTGGCCGCTAGGCTGCTCGACCTCGGGGTGACCGCGTTCGAGCAGCCGCTCCCCGCCAACGACCTGGCCGGTCTGCGGCGGATGCGCGACTCCTCGCCCCTGCCCGTGGCCCTCGACGAGAGCCTGCGGCACCCCACCGATCTGGCGACCCTGGTACGGCTCGGCGCGGTCGACGTGGCGATCGCCAAGGTCCAGCGGACCGGTGGCCTCACCCTGTCGCGGCGCCTGTGCCAGCTGGCCGAGGACTGCGGCGTCCGGCTGATGGGCTCGGGGCTGACCGACTCCGATCTCGGACTGGCCGCGTCCCTGCACCTGTTCGCGGCGCACGGTATCACCGGACCGGTCGACCTCAACGGCAGGCAGTTCATCTCCTCGCCCTACGCCACCGGCACGACGGTGAAGATCACAGATGGGGTGGCCCACGTCCCCACCGGGCCGGGGCTCGGCGTCGAGGTCGACGAAAGCGTGGTCCGCGACCTGGCGGTCGACGTCCTGGTGGCACGCCCCTGACCTCGCGCTAGTGAGTCCCGGCGAACAGCGCCTGGATCTGCTCGGCGCCGCCGCGTTGCAGCCATGTCCGGAAGTCCAGCAGGCCAGGATGGCGTTCACGCAGAGCCGCGATGTCGGCTTGCCACAGACCGTGCTCGGACGCGAAAGCACGCTCGGTCTCCTGGCCCAGTCCGAGGCTGCCGACCTGCCGGTAGGTGACCTCGTGGCCGAGGCTGCGGCTGATGAGCTCCACCGCCCGGCTGGGGGTCAGTTCGTCGCCGGCGAGCTCGATCGCCTGGCCGAGATAGTCCTGTGGCCGGGTGAAGGCGAGGCGGGCGAAGGCGCCGATGTCGGTGACGGCGATGAGTTGTACCGGGGTTTCCGGATGGAACAGGTGGGTGAGCTCGCCGTTGACGATGCCACCGAAGGGCAGGTCGGGAATGGTGTGATTTTCCATGAAACGGACTGGCCGCAGGATCGTCGCGGGCAGGCCGAGCGCACGTATGTGCTGCTCGATCTGCCATTTGCTCTCCCAGTAGCCGATCCCGGCGCTTCGGTCGGCGCCGCCGACCGAGGTGAACACGAAGTGGGAGGTTCCCGCCGCCGCTGCGGCGTCAGCGAGGTTACGGCCACGGCGGATCTCGCGTGCGAAGTCGGCGTCGTCGGGTGTGACGCCGAAGACGCCGTAGGCGCCGGCCGCGGCCGCTGCGAGCGAGCCGGGATCGTCAAGGTCTCCGACACGCAGCTCAGCGCCCTGCGCTTTGAGCATCTGGGCGACCGGTGCGGCCGGATCGCGAACGAGGGCGCGCACCGGCCAGCCGGCGGCCAGGAGCTGGGCGGCGACGGCCCCGCCTTGGCGTCCGGTCACACCGGTCACGAGGATGGGCTTGACGGCAGTGTTCACAGGGGCCCTTTCGATGGGGCGAGCAGGAAGACAGTAAACTGAGACTGTCTCAAGAAATATATTGAGACAGTCTCAACTTGGCAACCCGGGGAGTGCCCATGACGACCACCGGCCCGGCGCCGCAGCGCAGGATGCGCGCGGACGCGCGCCGCAACTACGAACGCCTGCTCTCCGAAGCGGCGACGGTGTTCGCCGAACACGGCGTCGAAGCCTCGCTGGAGGAGATCGCCCGGCGCGCCGGGGTGGCGAACGGCACGCTCTACAGCCACTTCCCCACCCGGCAGGCTCTTTTGGAGGCGTTGCTGCGCAGCCGGATGCAGACGCTGTCCGGCTCGGCCCGCGATCTCCTCGATCACCCGTCCGCGCACGAGGCTTTGATCATCTGGACGCGAGCGGTGGTGGCGCACGCCATGGTGTACCGAGGGCTGGCCATCTCGATGATGCGCAGCATCGAAGACGAAACCTCGCAGCTGCATGCCGCCTGTCAAGCGGTACTCACCGGCGGCGAGCGACTCCTCAACCGTGCGCAGGCCGCTGGAACCGTCCGCGGCGACGCCACCGCCGCAGACCTGTACGCCCTGATCAACGCGGTCGCATGGGCCGGGGAACAGACATCGCCCGCACAGGCCGAGCGCCTGCTGTCCTTCGGCATCCAAGGAATGTGCCTTCCCGTCGCCTCCGGCTGACGGCGCTTGGATCTCTCGTGCGAGCCCGTGCCATCGGCCGCAGCGGACGGCACCCGGCCTCGCCTGCCGGCAGGATCGCAGGTCGAGGACGACTCGATCGATACAGCCGCGGAGCCTGCTCGGCGTCGGGAGGCTGCCGGCGACGCAGCCTCCCGAGGTGCGGACCAGGCCCGGTGGTCACACCGTCGGCGGCACGTCCGGCGTCACTCGGATGTCGAACGTGGCGGAACGAATCGCGTCCTGCGCCGCCGCAACGGCTTCCTCCGCGGTGGCGCCATGCGCACGGGCCTTCGCCAGCCGGGACCACGAGCCTGCCAGGTCCGTCAGATCGGTACCAGGCTCGTGCAGCATGGTCACCGACTCAGGTGCCGTCATCCCCAGGAGAGTGCCGGTGGCGGGCGGCGCGTACCAGATCGCCTCATGGCGAGGAGCTCGCTGAGCGGCCAGGGTTGCGCGCACCCCCTCCAGCACGGGTTCACCCAACGCCTGCCGGACCTGCAGGTCGATCAAGTCGACCCCGGTGGCCTCGCGGACGAGCTCGAAGATGAAGTCGCCGCCGATCCGCAGGTGAGTCTCGATGATCCGCGGCCCCGTGGCGGTCAGCACGATTTCGTTGTGGGTCGGTCCGAAGCCGACACCGAGGACCTTCAGCACGTCACCGATGTAGCCATCGATCACCGCCCGGTCGGCCGGGTCGAGCTCCGCCGGGCAGACGTGGCCGAGCTCGACCAGCGTGTGCGGATCGGAGTATTTCTTCGTCACGGCAACGACGACGTGCGTGCCGTCGGCGCTGAAGGCCTCGACGCTGTACTGCGGGCCGGTGTGGAACTGCTCGACCATCACCTCTGCCCGGGTAACGCCCAGGAAGTCGCCGATCGCGGCAGCGTAGGCCGCTTCGGCTTCCTCAGCCGAACGGACCACGCCGACACCGCAGCTGCCTGACGCCGCGACCGGTTTGACCACGACGGGATAGCCATGAGCAGCACCGAACGCGGTGATGTCAGCGGCGGAACGCACCAGGGCGGCGGCGGTTTCGTCGACGCCGGAGGTCTGCAGGCGTTCGCGCATGGCGTCCTTGTCGTTCACCACCCGCACGGTGTCCGGACTGTGCGTCGGCAGGCCGAGTGCCTCACCCACCGCGGCGGCGCGGTCCTGGTCGAGCTCCCAGAACGCGGCGACGCGGGTGACGGGATCCTCGGCGTGGATCGCGCGGGCCAGTGCGACGACCTCGCTGATCGGCGCGTCCTTGTGCACGCTCAGGACGCGCTGGTGCCCCTCCGGGGCCATGACCTTCGTCATGTACTCGATGCGGCACATCAGGCTGGTCCGCACACCTGAATGGGCGCGCAGCAACGAGCCGTAGTCGATTCTGGGGCCGCTGCCGAACAGCAGGACGTGCTCAGACATGGGTTGCTCCCTCTCGTAACGCCAGCGGCCGGACCGCCGAGACCATGAGTGCCGTCGCGGCGGTGAACAACACCGCCAGCAGGATCCAGCCGAGGGTCGTGGCAGGCAGGATCACCGCCGTCACGAGCACCGGACCGAACACCAGCTCGGTCCCGGTTCCCGCGCCGAACAGCGAGAGATACCGGCCGCGGGCGCCGGGTGGCGACATGGCGAACGACATCTCCCAGGCCGCGATCGCGTGCAGGTTCTCGCCCACCGTCATGGCGACCACCGCGATGACGACCAGCGCGAGCGCCCCGCCGAGGTTTTCGGCGACCATGAACAACGCGCACGCCAGCAGCAGCACGGCGCAGCTCCGGCGCAGCATCCGCGCGGCCTGCGCGACGCCCTTGAAGTTGCGGGACAACATGATCTGCAACAGCACGGTCAGCACGGTGTTGACCGCGAGCAGCAGTGGGCTGACCACGCCGGGCAGTCCCTCGCGGGCGAGCCACAGCGGCAGCAGGATGAACAGGACCGCGTCGTGCATCATCATCACGGAGTTCGCGGCGGTGAAGACGAGGAACCTGACGTCGCGGAACGGCGTCCGGGCGGCGGGCTCGTCCACCGCCACCGACTTCGGCCGCGCGACGGCCGTCCGACCGATCAGCACCATCATCGACGCCGCGGCGAGCAGGGCCATCGCCGCGAGGACGAACGCCGTCTGGAACCCCAGCCGGACGCCGGAGAGCTGGGCGAGCCCGGTGACCAGGAACCCGCCGGTGAGGCCGATGTTGTTGAACGCGCGCAAGGACGCCATCGTCCGGGTGCGGGCGTCGTCGTCCACCACCTCCCCGGCCACCACCTGGAGCAACGGCAGGCACGCTCGGGTCGCCCCCGCGATCACTGTGGTGACCACCAGGTAGCCGACCACCTCGGTGACGAAGACGTAGCTGACGAACCCGGCCGCGCGCACCGCCATCAGCCCGACGTAGACGCGTTTCGCGCCGTAGCGGTCCGCGAGGCTGCCGAACGGCAGCGGAGAGATGAGCCCGGCGATGTTCGCGACCGAGAGCGCCAGCCCGACGGTGACCGCCGAGATGCCCAGCTGGGGCACGAAGTACAGCGTCGGCACGGCCAGGAACAGGCCGATGGTCAACGAGTCGGTCCCGGCGCAGAACGTCAGCATCCGTCCGGTCCTGGTCCGAGGGACCAGGCCTTCGGTGAACGACCGGGTGAGAACGCGCGCCGACCTGCTCACGCGCCGAGGATTTCGGCGAGCGCCCGGCCTGCCGCGGCCACCTCGTCGAGGGTGTTGTAGTAGTGCACGGACAGCCGGACGGCTGTGTCGATGCCGCGTTCGCCCATGTAGATCGGGGTGTGGTCGCCATGGATCTTCCAGCCGTTGATGCCGCGCTCGGCCAGTCCGTCGCGGATCCGCTCGGCGGAGACGGTCGCGTGCCGGAACGACGCGATGCCCGAGTGCACGGTGCCGGGCTCGATCATCTCCACCGGCAGCTCGGCCAGCATGCCGCGCAACGCCTGGTACACCTCGCGGTTCCCGTAAGCATCCACTGTGGACATATAGTCGAGCGCCGCGTTGAAGCCGAGCACGGCGGCGGTGGTCCGCTCGGCGAGTTCGAGCGACCGGGCGCTGTCGTCCTCCACCACGTACGAGGTCGGCGAGTCGGCCCGGGCGACGTGCAAGTCGTACGTCTCCACCTGCAACGCGGCGCGCAGTTCCGGCGCCACATAGGCGAATCCGGTTCCGCGCGCCCCTCTCAGGAACTTGCGGCCCGCGCCGGTGAGCAGGGCGCAGCCGAACGCGGCGACGTCGATCGGCACCTGGCCCACCGACTGGCAGGCGTCGACCGCGTAGAACGCGCGGTGCCCCGCGAGGATCCGGCCGATCTCGGCGACCGGGTTCACGATGCCGCAGCCGGACGGGATGTGGGTGATCGAGACGAACGCGACGTCACCGTTGACGTGCGCGCTCATCCACTCCAGGTCGAGGTCGCCGGTCGTGGTGGTGGGGATGGTCTCGATCACGCATCCGGTCCGCTCGCGCAACGCCAGCAGCGAGATCAGGTTGCCCGCGTACTCGTACGGGCTCACCCAGACCTTGTCACCCGGCTTGAGGTCCAGCCTCGACACCACTCGAACCCACGCGCGCGTCGCGCTGTCGAAGAAGGCGACGTCGTCGGCCGGCGCGCCGACCAGGGCCGCGATCCGCTTGTAGACCTCCTGCTGAAGGATCTTTTCGTAGTGGAGCTCGGTCTCATACGCGCCGTACTCCACCTCCCTGTGCAGGCAGTCGAGCATCGCGTTCGCCACCACGTCGGGCATGAGCCCAGCGCCTGCGGTGTTCAAGTGGATCATGTCGTGCCCTTCAGTACTGCGCGCCGAAGACGACCCGATCGGGGTCGGCCAGGTCGGCGAGCGCGGTGATGACGGTCGGCGGGTGCTCGGCGATGCGGTGCAGCAGGTGCAACCACCAGTTGTCCCCGTACGTCAGGTAGACCCGGCAGGCCAGGCCGCCCTCCCGGTGTGCCCGCAGCAGCTCGGGCTGAACCCCGTGCAGCATCTCGATCTCGTCCACCCGGCCGAGCAGTCCCCCGGTCCGCGCGCGGTCGAGCAACGCGGCGTCGTGCGTCGCCAGCGCGAGCCGGGTGCCCGCGTCGGCGAAGCGCGCGGCCAGGTCGAGGTACCGCGCGTCGAGCTCGGGTCCACGGGGCAGCGCGACGTCGGCGGGCTCGGCGTAGACCCCCTTGACCAGCCGGACTTTCGCACCGGTCGCGGCGATGGCGGGCAGGTCGTCGGCTGTGCGGTGCAGGTGCGCTTGGACGGTGACGCCGACGTTGCCGTGGTGTCCGGCGAGCTTGCCGAACACGCCGAGGATGTCGTCCACGAACTCCGCGCGCTCCATGCTGATCACCACGGCCGAGTCGTGCTCCGCGGCGACCTCCAGGATGCGGGTGGTGTTGTCCAGCGCCTGCCCGGCGGACCGGAGCAGGCCGACCGCCGAGAGGTCGAACCCGAGCTGTACCGGGACCGGCACGCGGCGCAGCAATGAGACGTACCCGGTCACGACGGCCTCGATCTCGGCGGGATCGGTGATCTCCTCACCCACCGCCTCCACGGACACCCGGTAGCCCTTGCCGGTCAGGGTGGCGATGCGGTCGACCACCTCGTCCTCGGTCGCGGCCGCGACGAACCGCCGCGCCGCGGGCCCGAACAGGGTGCGCAGCGACGAGTCGGGCGGCCCGAACGCGGTGCGCAGCGCGGGATTCGCGGCGAACGCGCGTAGGCTCCGACCCGCCCCTTCGAAATCCGCGGTGGACTGCGTCATCCCGTCTTCTCCCCTGTCGTGGCGGCAGGCGTGCCTGCCGTGATCATCATTAACGTGGCGAAGCTCGGCACCGCCGCCGGGTCGCCGCCGCTCTGCCGCCACTGCCGGTACTTGACCGCGTAGCTGATCACGGTCTCCTTGCCGTCACGGTGCCGTGGCCGGGTGAACACGCCTGCCCACAGGCCGTCCCACAGCGCGTAGCCGGGATCGTTGAGCAGCACCTCGTGCGCCCGCCGGAGGTTCCAGAACGGCACACCGGTGTTCAGGTGGTGCACCAGGTGGAACCGGTCGTTGTGCCTGCTGATGAGGAACCGCTCCCACAGCCTGCCGTGCCGGTTGCGGGTGAGCAGGACGCGCTTGGTCTCCCCCTCGGGCATCGGGTAGTGCTCGGCCAACTCCGAGATCCAGCCGATGGCCACGCTGGTCGTGCACATCGGCACGAACCAGAACAGCAGCAGTTCGGGGAGCACGCCGAAGTACGCGCAGCCGCCGATGACGAGCGCCCACTCGACGCCCATGATCAGCCGCTCGGCCCCGATCGGCACCGGCGCCGATATCTGCGGGATGTCCCGGTCGACGTGGAACCGTTCCCTGATCAGGTACTTGAGGTAGGAGAAGACCCGCAGGCCGATGATCGAGAACACGACCTCGCGCAGCACCAGCGCCCGGCTTGACCGGCCAGGGTCGTACAGACCGCACTCGATGTGGAACTTGTAGTCCGGGTCCACGTCGGGGTCACCCAGGCTGCGGTGGTGCAGGCCGACGTGGGTGTTGCGGTACGGCCCCTGCAACTGGAACGTCAGGTATCCGCTGAGGACGGTGCCGCCGAGGAAGTTGACGACGGGGTTCCGGGCGAGGGTCTTGTGCGACGACTCGTGCAGCAGGTGGGCCAGGAAGCGGTGGGTGGTCCCGATCAGCAACGCCGAGAGCGGGAAGAACCACCACGAGACGCCGACGCACAGGAAGACGGCGAAGGCGATGAGGGTGAACTCGAAGGCCACCGCGAGGAGTCCGTGCCAGTTGTCCGTGACGCAGAGCTCCTTGAGGCCGCGGCGGACCTCCGGGGTTAATCGGTCGAAGGTCAGTTCGTCGAACCTTCTGTCGGCCGTGTCGTCCGGATCGGCGACAGGTTCCGCTAAAGCCATCGTTTCGTTCCCTCCCCAGGACAACCGGCCCTGCTCCTCGCGGGTCCGGCATCAGTACTCGCCGCGGGTGTGAACCCCAGGGCACGGCCGTAGAGCCGCAGTTCCGCCCGCAGGCATGCGGCGATCGTGGCCGCCCGGCGGAACCCGTGTCCTTCGCCGGGAAAAGTCAGGTACTCGTGGGGGACCGCGCTGTCCGCGAGACCGGCGAGCAACACCTCCGCCTGCGCGGGCGGGCACACCGTGTCATCAAGTCCTTGGAACAACAGGAGTTCCGCCGTTATCCGTTCCACGTGGTGCACGGGCGAGCGGTCGCGGTAGTCGGCGCGTCGTTGCGGCCACGGCCCGACCAGGCCGTCGAGGTAGCGCGACTCGAAGTCGTGGGTGCCGCGGGTGCGCCAGCCCTCAAGGTCGAGCACCGGGTAGTAGATCGCCGCGGCGCGGTAGAGCTCGGGTTCGCTGGTCAACGAGACGGCGGCGGTCCAGCCACCCGCGCTCCCCCCTCGGATCGCGATCCGGTCCGCTGTCGTGACACGGTCCGCGACGAGCGCGCGGGCGACCGCCGCGCAGTCGGCGACGTCCACCAGGCCCCAGTTCCCACGCAGTCCTTCGCGGTACACGCGGCCGAAGCCGGTCGAACCGCGGTACTGCACGTCCACCACGCCGATGCCGCGGCTGGTGAAGTATGCGATCTCGGTGTTGCGGACGCAGTGGCTGCGGCTCGTCGGTCCGCCGTGCACGAACACCACATACGGCGGCAGTTCGCCGTCCGGTCCCGTGTGACCGGGATTCGCGGGCGGGTACAGGTGCGAGTGGACCGCGGCGCCGTCCGGCCCGGTGTCGGTGCGGTGCACCGGAACCGAGAAGTACTCGTCGTGCGTGCCCGCCACCTGGCGCAGCACCTCGTGCGCGCCCGTGGCGAGATCGATCAGCAGCACCGCCCGCCGGTGGTGCGGCCCGGCCGCGACGACGGCGACGCGCGTGCCGTCGGTGGCCGGGTAGAACCATTCGGTGTACGGGCCGGCCACATCGCGGAGCACGCCGTCGGTGCCGAGCACGCCGAGCGTGCGCCCGCTCGTGCCGTGGAAGACCGCGGTCGAGGAGTCCGCGAGCGGCAACGCCCAGCGCAGGCCGATCCGCCACAACGCCTCGCCGAACTCCTCGTCGCGCTCGCACAGCGCCGTCACGGTCCCGGCGGTGTCGACCCGGTGAAGGTTCCACCAGCCGGTGCGGTCGGTGAGGGCGAGCAGCGACCGGCCGTCATGCGTCCAGTCGGCCTGGGTCACCGACTCCGCCGGTCCGCCGAGCACCACGGCGGGCGCGCCGAGGGTACCGTCCGCCGAGACCTCGGCGACCAGCAGTTCGGTGCCGTCCCACGGCATCGCGGGATGGTCCCAGCCGAGCCACGCCACGCGGTCGCCCGCCGGCGAGACGCGGGGCCCGGTCATGAAGTCGTGCGACGCCGCGAGCACGCGCACCCGGCCGGGGTCGTCGGCCGCGCTCCCGTCGAGCGGCAGCGCGACGAGATGCCGGTTCACCTTGGTCGCGGCGGCGTCGAACACCGTCTCCCGCAGGCAGAACACCTCGTCGCCACGCACGGAGAAGTCCGCGTGGCGCACCGACACGTCGCCGCCCGCCGGGCTGAGCGGCACGGGCTCCGCGCCCTCCCGCCAGCGGTACGCGCGCCCGTCCGCATACGACGAGAACACGATGTCCACAGTGGACCCAGGCAGGGCGGTCCACGGCCGCCCGCCGTACTCGATCACCCTGGTGCGCACGTCCCAACCGGGCAGCGCGTCGACCGGACCGCTCGCGGTGTGCCGCATCAACGCGTTGCGGCCGCCGTCCTCCGGGCGGACCTCGGTCCACCAGACCTCCGGACCGGCGAAACCGACCCATTCCATCAGGGCCTCGCCGACCGCCACCGAGTCGGCGTCGACCGGCGAGAGCCATGCCCCGTAAGGCGTCGTGCTCACGTTCATCGGCGGCGGTTTCCCTTTCACGGCAAGGTCAGGAGGCGATTCTCGGCACACCGGGCGCCGAGCTGTCGAGGCGGTAGGACATCACCGGTTCGGTGTCCACGAGCCAGAAGTGCCCGTCCAGGTCGGTCCAGTCGCACAGGCCCGCGATCTGGGCGGAGTAGGCGATGGCCCGCGGCGGTTCGAGGAAGCAGCCGAGCATCCGGGTCGCGCCCCGCTCGGCGAGATCGGTCAGCACCTCACGGCCGGGCAGCAGTCCGCCGAGCCGCATGAGCTTGGTGTTGGCGCCGTCGGAGACCGCGACCGCCGCCGCGACGTCGGCTGGGGTGTTGACGCCCTCGTCCAGGATCACAGCGGTGTCCGGCAGCGCGGCGCGGATCTCGCCGAGCAGGCTCCGGTCGCGCATCGGGTCCTCCAGCACCGCGGGCGCGATGGCGGCGATGAGCCCGCGCAGCCGCCGCCAGTCGTCCGCGTCCCAGCCGCAGTTGACGTCGAGGATCACCGGTCCCGGCACCCCGACCAGCCGGGCGAGCACCTCGTCGTCGTCACGGCCACCGAGCTTGATCTTCACCGGCCGCACGGTCGCCGGGATCTCCTCGCCGATCGGCACGGTGTGCAGCAGCCGGACCTCACCGGGTTCGGGCAGGCCGATCAGCCGCCACACCGGTACGCCCGCCCGTTTCGCGGCACGGTCGAGGAACGCCATCTCCACGAGCATCCGGGCAGGCCCCGAGGCCTGCCCGCCGGCCCCCAGCAACGCCGCGCACAGCTCCTCGGTATCCCTCGGGCCGTGCGCGTCGACGGCTGCGGCGAGCGCGGCGGCCTCCTTCGCGATGAGCCGGGCGTCCTGTCCGTAGCCGAGATCGGCGGCGATCTCGCCGTACCCGGACTCGCCACCACCGGAGACCGTGAGGCCCACGATGTCGACGGACTCGATCGTCATGTGCGAGATCTCGAAGGACCGCCGCAGCGGCAACGGATCCACCGTCACGCTGATCGACAGGCCGGCGTCGTCGCTCATGCCGATTCCACCTCGAACTTCACGGAATCCACCAGTTCGCCGGCGAGCCTGCGGGCCGCGGCGGGCGTCTCGGCGCTGACGACGACCGCGCCGACCCGGTCCTCACCCGAGCTGAACGGCCGCACGACATCGCCTTCCCCGACGGCGAGCTCGGCGTACAGAACGGCGGGGTGGTCGCGGACGGCCTCCCACCCGGTGATGGTCGTGATCCGCCCCGGAGGCGGCGCGAAGTAGCGGGACGCCGCCGCGCCGGTCGTGGTGAAGGACGCGGGCGCGGCACCTGCGCCGAGCGCGTCGTCGTACGCCAAGCCGTACAGCTCGATGCCGGGGAGGGTGTGTTCGAGCATGCGGTGGATCCAGCCGCCACCGATGCGGGCGTGCACCTCGCCGAGGACGATGCCGCGGTCGGTGAGCCACAGCTCGACGTGGAACAGCCCGTGGGTCAGGCCGAGTGCCCGCAACGCGGCGAGCACCTGCGCCTCGATCCGTTCCCCGTCCGCGCTCGGCAGGTCCGCGGGCAGCACGTGCCCGATCTCCACGAAGTACGGTGGCGGGAGCTTCTCCTTGGCCGTCACGGCCAAGACCCGCGGCTCACCGCCGAGGAACACGCCCTCGACACTGTACTCGGCGCCGACGACGAACTCCTCGACCAGGAACTCGTCCTGGTTCGGGAGCGCGGCGACGGCGTCGGCGAGCTCGGACGGGTCCGCCACCAGCCGGACGCCCTCGCTGCCCGAACCGTCCCTGGGCTTGACCACCCACGGTCCGGCGACCGTCGCAACGAACTCGGCCGCGTCGGCGAGTCCCGCGCAGAGCCGGACCAGTGGCTGGACGAACCCGGCCTCGGCGAGTGCGGCACGGCACGCGTCCTTGCTCCGCACGCGCCGGACGGCGTCCGGATCGTTGCCCGGCAGGCCCAGTGCCCGCGCCGTCTCGGCGACGGCGACCTGGGCCATCTCCCGGACGCCGAACACGACGTCGAACCCTCCGTCCGCCACCGCCCACGCCGCGACCGCACCGGGATCGGTGTGGTCGACGGCGGTCACGGCGTCGGCCGCCGCGGTGACCGCGGGTGTCGCGGCCAGCGTGTCCGCCAGATTGGTGACATGCGTGGTCAGGCCGCGGGTGGCGGCCTGGCGCAGCGCCGCCACGGCGACGTCGACGCTGAGCGTCATGTCTCCGCCGCCGCCGACCAGTAGCAGGCGACGGGTTTCGGGGCTGGTTGTCATGCTCGTTTCCTCGCGGGTGTGGCCGGCTCAGCGCAGCCGGAAGACGGCGTCCTTCAACTGCTGCACGCGCTCGTAGTCGCGTTCGAGCTGTTCGGCCGAGTCGGTGGCCAAGTGCACGCCGAGGGTGCTGGTGTAGAGGTCGACCGTCGGCTTGATCCGGCCACCGGGCTTGATCTTGATCCGCAGGTTGGTCAGCGACGGCAGCGCTTCCAGCTCGGCCAGCGCGTCGGGGTCGATGTCCTCCACGATCCCGTCGAGCTCGGTCGCCGTGATCACCAGAGCGCCGAACTTGTGCCGCGTGAACACCTTGCCCGCGTACTCGTCGAGGAACTCCTGGGGCCGGACGGCGGCGAGCGCGGTCAGGTGGGCCTGGTTGGTGCCCACGCAGGCGTCCTGGAACTCCCGCGCGAGGCTGCCGCTGAGCCGCGCCCCGACCTCGACCAGGGCCGGCCCGACCGGAGTGATGATCACTTCGGCGTGGGTCGGCCCGGAGCACACGCCGAGCGCGTCGAGCGCCGACGATGTGTACTCGACCAGTGCCGCGACCTCGGGCGAAGCCGGGTCGAGCAGGTCCTCGCGGTCGTAGATGTTGTGCGTGCCCCGCAACCGCTTGCGGTAGCGCGAAACGCCGTTGGTGTAACGCTTCCCGTCCACGGTGACCATGTCGACCGTGTACTCGTGGCCCGCGAGGTAGGACTGCACCAGCACCTCGCGGTTGCGGGTCTCGAAGATGTCGCTCGCGCCGAGCACGACCTCCGCCGCCTTGCGGACCTCGTCGGCCGAGACGCACACGGCGACGCCGTCGGTCGCCGCCGACGCGAGCGGCTTCACGACCACCGGGTACTCGTCCCGTCGCTCGGCCCAGGCGACGATCTCCTCGGGGTCCGAGCTCTTGAACTGCTCGGCGCAGCGCACGCCCGCCCGGCGCAGCGCCTCGATCATCTCGTACTTGTCGCGGCGGGCCCGCCACGTGGCACTGGCGTTGCCGGGCAGGCCGAGCAGTTCGTTGAGCCGGTCCGTCCACTCGACACCCGGCTCCTGCCCGGTCACCACGGCCACAGGCGAGAACTCGGCCAGCGCCCGCGCCGCCTCCTCGGGGGTGTCGCACACGATGTTGGCCCGGTAGGCCGTCAGGTCGGGCAATGTCATGGAGGTCATCAGGTCGCGGCTGCTCTGCACGTGCACCACGTCCGCACCGATGCCCGCGAACGCGGGTGGCAGGAAGTTGCCTGTGGTGTAGCCGTCGACGATCACGGCGACGGGGCGCGATTGTCCAGTCATGTCAGGGATCTCCCGGTGGTGGGTGGGTGCGGGCCGATCACTCGACGATGGTCATCGTCAGATGGATCCGGGTGTCCCCGCCGGCGTTGTAGGCGGAGTGGTGCAGCAGCGTGTTGAGGATGTGGATGCGGCCGTCGGTCGGGACGTGGTAGGTCTCGCCGCGGCGCAGCAGCAGTCGGCAGTCCTCGTTGGTCTTGATCGCCATGTGCGCGACCCGCGAGGCGTCGGTGTGCATGTGGTAGATCTCCGACGGGTGCAGCGCGACCAGGCGCATGCGGCCGATCTGGAACGGCAGGCTGCGGTAGATCTCGTGGAAGTAGGTGTCCGTCAGCTCCTCGTTGAAGAAGCGGAACTCCGCCTCCTCGAAGTTCTTCTCGCCGGTGGCCTGGTTGAACTGGCCGTTGCCCGCGTCGTGCCACGGGTCGTCGGCGCCCGCGCGGTGGGTGAGGCCGAGCCTGCGCAGCCGGTGGTCGGGGTTGGCCGGGTCGGCCACCGGCACGCGGTCGACCACCTGCTGGTAGGCCTCGGTGATCTTCTCCGGGTCGAACAGGAGGTCCGGGACGATTTCGATCATCGCGGTACGGGTCTCGGCGCCGGTCAGGGTCACGGGTCTGCCTTTCGTGTGCGGTTGGGTCGTGCCGGTCCGCGACGCGGCCGGTTGTGGGATCACAGGTGTGCAGGCCGCCACCGGCGCATGGAGTACGCGATCAGCGGTGAGCTCAGCGCGCCGACGGCGGCGAAGCCCGCCGCGATGAGCAGCCATGCGGGCCAGCCGTAGGTGATGGCCAGACCGAGCACGGCGGGCGCGAGGGCCTCGGCCACCCCGCCACCGAGGCCGAACACGCCCGAGTACTGCCCCTGGGCGTGCGGTGCGGCGAGACCGAACGAGTACTCCATCGACGCGGCGGCGTGCCACAGTTCGCCGAGGGTGTAGACGGCCATGGACAGCACGAGCAGTGCGATGGCGACGGCCGGGGACTGGGTGCCCGCCACGGCCATCAGCGCGAGCCCGACGGCGACCGCGATCCCCGCCCACCGCATCTTGCCGCCCGCGGCGGCGTGGTCGGAGACGTTCCGGCTCAGCACCACCTGGAGTGTGATGATCATGGCCGTGTTCAGGGCGAGCGCGACCGAGACCATCCACTTGGGAGCCGCGGTGTGCTCGACGATCCACAGCGGCAACAAGAATGTCGGCACCGCGTAGTGCAGTGACATCACGGAGTTCAGCGCGGTCGCGGTCAGGTACGGCCGGTCGCGCAGCGCCATCCACCGCCCGGACGCGGCGGTCGCCTTGCTCGGCTCGACGCGGGGCAGCCGGACCAGCAACACCGCGCCCGCCAGGAACGACAGCGCCCGGCCGCAGATCAGCACCTGGTACGCGATCTTGGTGTCGAGCTGGAGCGCGACGCCCGCGCCCAGCGAGCCGAGTGCGATGGCGAGGTTCACCGTCGAACGCAGGTAGGCGCGGTACCCGGCCAGGTTCTCGCCGCCGAAGTGCCGTACCAGCGGCGCCTTGCTCGACTTGTCGGCCGCGAAGACGAGTCCGACGAGGACGGACACGGCGAGGTAGGAGACCAGCGACGAGACGAACAGGAAGCAGGTCATGGCCGCGGTGCCCGCGAGCATGACCGCGATCTGGGTCTCCCTGGCGCCGTACTGGTCGGCGATCCGCCCGGCGAAGATGCCCGCGATCAGACCCACCATCGCGCCGAGGAAGAGGCCCAGCGCGACCTGGGTCGCCGGCAGACCGATGATCCGGGTGAAGTACAGCACGCTGCCCGCCATGAACATGCCGCTGCCGACCGCGTTCACGAAGTGCGCGAGAGCCAGGGCCCGTTGTGCCGGCGTCTCGGGCAGCAGCCTGGTGACGAGCCCGCTCATCACGACTGCCATGGCAGGTCCCGGTAGTCGGCGTCCGGCCAATTCTCCCGCTGCCACGCGCGCAGCCCGCTCATCGGGCCGCTCGGCGCGATCAGCAGTCGCTCGTCGAACCACACCCGCAGCTCCTCGAACCGGCGCAGCAGCGCCTCCTCCGAGGAGGCCGAGACCAGCACCTGGGCGATGCGGACATTGGTGCTGCCGACCGCGGAGGAGAGCGACGCGCCGAACGCCGACTCGACGCGCACGTACTCGACGCCGTCGAGAGCACTCATGTCCTTCGGCGACGGGCAGTGGAACAACGTGCCCGGCCGCCCCATCAGATAGGTGCCGCCGATGGTCTCCGGCCGCACCTTCACCTCGATCTCGGGCTTGCGGCCCAGCGCGCCGAACAGCGCCCCCTCGCCCAGGTGCACGCCGAACTTGGCCTGCACCTCCTCGTGCACAAGCGCGCCACCGCGTCGCGCCGCGCACTCGCCGAACGTCAGGGTGCCGGTCTCGGCATCGTGGAACAGCTCCATGTGGAACACGCCGTCGCGCAGGCCGAGCGCGGTGAGCGCGCGGCGCACCACCGGTTCGCCGAGCTCGTAGGCCCACGCCTCGTCGTTCGGGTCGAACCTGCGCAGCCACAGGGGGAGTTCCCGGTCGATCGTCGTCATGCACGGCACGCCGTAGCGGCCGAGGGCGCAGAACACGACCTCGCCGTCGTGCAGGACGCCGTCGGCGACCCACTCGTCGCCGGGGATGTACTCCTCCAGCGCGAAGGTGCGCTGGCCGGTGTGCTCGCCGCGGTACTTGGCGCTGAGCGCACGCAGCCGGCCGATGTCGCCGACCATGGAGGTCATGGCGGCCGCCGCGCCCGCGATCGGTTTGAGCACCGCCCTGGCGAAGGGCAGCTCGGTGAGATCGCCGAGGTCGTGGATGTCCTCGATGACGTGGGTCCGCGCGGCTGGGACGCCCGCTTCCCGGACCCGCCGCTTCTGCAGTGTCTTGTCGCGGAAGTACAACGCGGTCACGGGGTCGATCGCGCGTGCGCCCAGGTGTGCGGCGAGCATGCCCGCCGTGACCATGGCCCACTCGTCGGACGTCTGCACCCCGTCGAAGCGCCGTTCGGCGTAACCGGACCGGTGCAGCGCGCCGAGCACCGCCTCGGGACTGGACACGCTGTCGACCCGCAGCACCGTCATGCCCTCGGGAACGGGCTGGAGTCCGTAGTCGCGTTGCCCGGCGCCCACGACGACGACGGCCTCGACGTCGTGCCTTTCGCACGCGTCGAGTACGTATTTGTCGACACCGAGGACGAGGACCAGCGAGCGAGGTATAGCGGTCATGTAATACACCGCATTTCGGGTATGGCCGGGCGTGGCCCGACAGGCACAGCGGGACGCACGGCACAACTGATCCACACAGCGAAGCCCCTGGAATAACGACTCGCCCCAGAAATCCTGCTGAGCAGCCCAAATAAAACGAACGCCAGCTTGGATTTTATAAACGAGCCGATCCAGGGCGTCAAGAGGCCTACCCCAATATGCTCATTCCAGAAAGCAATGGACAAAACGGCGGAGCATCCTTGACACGGCCGTCACGGACCCGCATAAAATCGCCGCGAAACTCCGCATCCGGAGGGTTGCCGAGCCCAGGGAGGTCAGCCTCCCGGATGGAGTAACGAGGGAGGATGCAATGCCATGGATCTGGGGAATCCGTTAGCCGGGAGCAAGACCCTGGACGTCGAAGCACAGGTGACCTGACTTCCTTCACCTGTTCGCATATCCGGCAATTCGGGCATACGAAGGGCCCGCCGAGCATCGAACGCATCCTACCGGCCGAGCCACCGTCTCCTGCTTCCCGTGGCCGAAGCCGGTTACTGACGTGCGCGAGAAATTGGCTCGTCGATCCGGCTGGCCGCGCTCACAAATACTCGTTTAAACACTCGCGCGGACAACCATGTATTTGGCGACCCCACATCGGCCTCCTTGTTCGAGACCACAGTGAAAGGGATACGATGAGTTCGGATACCTCGACAGGGCGCTATCTCGCGACATCGACAGTGGTGCAGCCGCTGATCCACAGGTGGTACGCGGTTCCGTACTTCGCCGCTCCGCACACCGGTGCGCTCAATCTGGCGAAACGGCAGCTGCCCGCGCTGCGCGGCTACCTCGCCTCGCCGCACGCACACGAAGCCGCGCTCAAGAACCCGACCATGTTCGGCGCGCCGTTCGTCAACTCGCGCGAAGGCGGTGTCGCGGCGATCGAGGAGCTGGTCGAGACCACGCTCAAGGAAGGCCGGCCGCGCCTGCAACTCGCCGAGGAGATCGACGCCATGCGCGCGATCCTTAAGGAGAACGCGAACGGCGGGTCGCTCGCGAGCCTGTACGCCCAGCTGCCGCCGAGCCTGCACGGCATCTCCGAGCTCGTCTACGACACGGCGAACAACCCCTCGCTGCGCTTCTTCGAGCCGCTGCTCTACCGCACGGCGGCGCTGCAACCGGAGGCGCAGACGATCTCACTGCTGCCCCGGCACGATCCGAACCAGCCGTTCATCTACGGCTCGCCGGTGCTGTCGCACGGCCGGGCCGAGCTCAAGGTGCCGTTCTCCGCGCCGGAGCTGGGTGAGCTGTTCGCGGGCCACCGCCGCCGGGTCGACGTCGAGGCACTGATCGAGCTGTTCGAGCTGGCGGGCGGGCAGCAGGAAATCTTCCGCGGTCTGTTCACCGACCGGGAGCCCAAGCCGTACGACCACGCGGAGCCCGGCCAGGTCCGGGTCCGTTACTTCGGGCACGCGAGCGTGCTGATGGAGTACGAGGGCTTCACGGTCATGACCGACCCGACGCTCGGCTACGACGACGACGGCTGGGACCACTTCACCTTCGCCGACCTGCCCGAGAAGATCGACGTCGTGGTGGTCAGCCACGGCCACTCCGACCACTTCTCGCTGGAGACACTGCTCCAGCTGCGCGACCGGATCGGCACGATCGTCGTCCCGCTCACCGGGGGCGGCACGCTGCCCGACTTCAACCTCCGGGTCTTCCTGGAAAGCTTCGGCTTCCGCAATGTGGTCGAGCTCGGCGAGGTGCAGTCGCTCGACCTCGGCCCGGCGAAGATCACCGCGCTGCCGTTCCTCGGCGAGCACGGCGACCTCGATATCCGCGCCAAAATGGTGCCGCTGGTGCGCATCGGCGGCCGCGGCTTCCTGTTCGCGACCGACACCTCGCCGATGGACCCGTCGATCTACGAGCTGGTCGGCCGCGAGATCGGCACCGTCGACGCGCTGTTCATCGGCCTGGAGTGCGTCGGCGCGCCGATGAGCTGGCTCTACGGCCCGCTGCTCGACACGCCGATCAGCCGCAACGACGACCTCGCCCGTGGGCTCAAGGGTTCATTCGCGGACCCGGCGGACAAGGTGGCGCAGCAGGTCGGCGCGCGTACCGTGTTCGTCTACGCGCTCGGCATGGAGCCGTGGCTCAAGCACCTCTCGGGGTGCTGGTACGACCCCGCGGCCGAGCAGATCCAACAGTCGGAGCTCCTCACCGAGCTGTGCGGCAAGCGGGGCGTGTCATCCGAATTGCTGTACATCACCGCGGAACGCAGCTGGCCCGCCGGTTCCGACGAGGTCGTGCCGACGAGGACCCGATAGCGGTGCGCAGGCTGGCAGTCGTCTACGACCGGGGGTCGGCGGGCCCCGCGGAGCTGTCCGCGGCGGCCCGCGCCCTCGACGTCGAGCCGGTCCTGGTGATCGACTCGACCTCGGAGCACGTCGCCCAGGTGCTGCCCGCCCTGCGCCGCCGGTTCACGTTGGTCGACACGGCGGGAATGTCCCCGGACGAGGCCGCGGCCGCAGCCGCCGCCGTGCGGCTCACCGGCGTGGTCACCTTCAGCGACCTGTGCCTGCCGGTCGCCTCGGCGCTCGCGGCACACCTGGGCACGCCGCACTGGCACTCCCCCGAGGTCACCGCCGTGCTGCGGGACAAGGCGGCGCAACGCCGGGCGTTGGCGGCGCACGGCGTCGACGCCACCCGGTACGCGGTGATCACGGTCGGGTCCACGGTGGCCGACGCGCTCACCGTGACCGGTCTGCCCGCGGTGCTCAAGCCGCACGACGGCACGGCGGGACAGCACGTCACCAGGGTCGACGACCTCGCGGCGGCCGAGGCCGCCGCGCGCCGGTTCTTCGCCACCGCACCGACCGGCAGCATGCTGGTCGCCGAGGAGCTGCTGATCGGCGACCCGGAGGTGGCCGGACCGGCGTTCGGCGACTACGTGTCGGTCGAAGCCGCCGTGCACGACGGCGCCGTGCTCCCGCTCGGTGTCGTCGGCAAGCTCCCGCTGGAGCCGCCGTTCCGCGAACGCGGGTTCTTCCTGCCCGCGACCCTCGACGCGGCGATCACCGAACGCGTGCTCGCGGTCGCCGAGGCGGCCGTGCTCGCACTCGGTATCCGTACCGGGGTCGTCCACACCGAACTGAAGCTGACCGCGGCCGGCCCACGAGTGATCGAGGTCAACGGCCGGGTGGGCGGGCACGTGCCCGACCTGTTCGACCGCGCGTTCGGCTACTCCGTGATCGAGACCGCGTTCCGGCTCGCCCTCGGGGACCCACCCGTCGCGCCGGAACACGCGGGCACGGGCATCACCTACCAGTACGTGTTCCTGCCGCCGACCGATGCGACCGCGGTCGAGGGCGTCGAGGGGCTCGCCGAACTGCACGCGCACGCCGGGGTTGACCTGATCGATGTGCGCGTGACACCGGGACAGCGGGTCTCCTGGCGCGAAGGGGCGTTCAGCAGGCTCGGCAAGGTGTACGGCCGCGTGCCGGACCACACCGCGCTAGCCGGGCTGGTCACCCGGATCGGGGACACCACCCGCTTCCGCTTCACGCGCGACGACACCATCGCGCCGCAGGTCACCGCCAATAGGCAGTAGTAGAGGGAGAGCATCCATGGTCCAGACCGCAGCGACCGGTCCGGCTCTGTCGGCGGCCCAACACCGGCTGTGGTTCGCGGCGCATGTCGAACCGGACAGCTTCGAGTTCACCGTCCCCTGGGCCGTTCGGGTCCGTGGAGTGCTCGACACCGACGCCATCGCAGCGGCCTGGACGGCGGTGCTGACCCGGCACGCCGAGCTGCGGTTGCGGATCACCGAGTCCGGCGGCGTTCCCGGCCGCGGCCTGTGGCCGGTCGAGCGGATGGCGGCCCGTATGACCGAGATCGACGCGGGCGAGCTCGACGCCGTGCTGCGGGCCGCCGCGACCAGGGTGTTCGACCTGACCGCGGAACCCGCCGCGGAACTGGAGGTGCTGCGGCTGGCGGACGACGACCACCTGGTCCTGCTGACCGCCCACCACATCGTCACCGACGGCCGCACCGTACGGCTGGTGACCGACGACCTCTTCGCGCAGTACGCGGGCAAGACGACCGAGACGGCGCCCACCTACGCGGACTACGTCGCCTGGGAGGCGACGGCGAAGCGTCCCGCGACGGAGAAGCTCGAAGCCTGGTTCGACGAGCTGCGCGTACCGGTGCCCGATCGCCCGCTCGGCCTCGGCCCGGCACACCCGGTCGAGGGCAAGCGCGGCGCGGAGGTGCGGGTGCCGATCGACGCGGCCCTGTGGCGCCAGGTGCTGGACACCGCCCGTGAGCTCCGCACCACCCCGCAGGTGCTGGGCATGGCCGCACTCGGCCTGACGCTGCGCCGCTATACCGGTACCCGCGACATCGTGCTCGGCTCCACGATGGACACCCGCACCGCCGAGTTCGCCGACACCTCCGGCATGTTCATCAACCCGACGCCGGTGCGGCTGCGGGTCGAGGACGACCAGACCACCGCCGACTACCTCGGCACGGCACACCGCGCGCTGCTGCGCGCGTTCACGTTCCGGCACGTGCCGTTCGACGAGACCGTGCGCTGTGTCGGCAGCGCGCCCGCCTCCGGTCGCACGCCGGTGTTCCAGGTCCTGTTCAACTACGCGGCCCACCAGAGCGGTCCGACCGCGCCGGGTCTGGAGGTCGTCGAGGTCGAGTTCCCGACCCTGGTGTCGAAGTACGACCTGACGGTCTGGCTGCGTGCGGGCCAGGACACCGCCGAACTCGCGGCGATCTACCGTGCCGACCAGTACACCGAGGCGCAGATCGAGCAGTTCGCCGGCCACCTGCGCACGATCCTCACCGGTCTCGTGTCCAGCGGCGGAGCCATCGGTGAGCTGCCGCTGCTCGACACGGACTCCGTCGACCGGCTCCTCGCGCTCGGCGACGGCGGACCGGTCGCCGATGGCGCGGACGTCACCGTCACCGCGCGCTTCGCGGAGGTCGCCGCCGCGCGGCCGAACCACCCCGCGCTGACCCATGCCGGCAAGAGCCTCGACTACCGCGAACTGCACGACTGGGCGGGCGGCGTCGCAGCACGGCTGAACTCCCACGGAGTAGGACGCGGCGCGACGGTCGGCGTGCTCACCGAGCGGTCGCCCGCCATGGTCGCCGCGGTGCTCGGCGTCCTGCGCGCGGGCGCGGCGTACCTGCCGCTCGACCCCGCCGTTCCGGACGAGCGCATCGCGGCGGTCCTGGACGACGCGGGCGTGACCCACGTGTTGACGACCGGGGAGACCTCCCATCGGGTCCCGCTTTCCCTGGTCACCCTGGACGTCGAGGAAGAGCGCGGCACACCGGGCGTGGCGGGCGTCGAGCAGGCCACGGCGACCGACCCCGCCTACCTGATCTACACCTCCGGAACGACCGGCGAGCCCAAGGGCGTCGTGGTGGAGCACGGCGGTCTGGCCGCGTCCACCGCCGCACGCCGGGCGGAGTACCCCGGCGAACCGGTGTTCCTGCACGTGTCACCCCTGGCGTTCGACTCCTCGGCCGCGGGGCTGTGGGGCACACTGACCGCCGGCGGCACGCTGGTCGTCGCCGACCTGGACGACATCCGCGACCCGAAGCGCCTGCTCACGCTGGTCGAACGCCACCAGGTCACCGACCTGCTGTGCGTGCCGACGCTCTACGCCCTGCTGCTGTCCCAGGCGGGCGACGGTGCGGCGCTGCGGTCGTTGCGCCGGGTCGTCGTCGCGGGCGAGGCGCTGCCCGAGTCGTTGATGGCCGAGCACTTCGCCATCGCGCCGCACGCGCACCTGGTCAACGAGTACGGCCCGACCGAGGCGACGGTGTGGGCAAGCAGGCGGGTGTACGACCGGGTGGCTCCGGTGACCATCGGCGGTCCGATCGCGGGCACCCGGCTGTACGTCATCGACGACCGCGGCGAGCTCTCACCGCCGGGCGCGGTCGGCGAACTGCACATCGGTGGCGCCGGCGTCACCCGCGGCTACCACGGCAGGCCGGACGACCCGGTGTTCGGCGCCGACCGGTTCACCGACGGCAGGGTGTACCGCACCGGCGACCGCGTCCGCTGGACCGAGACCGGTGAGCTGGAGTTCCTGGGCCGGGCCGACCAGCAGGTGAAGATCCGCGGGCACCGGGTCGAACTCGGCGCGGTCGAGGCCGCGCTGTCCGAGGTGGAGGGTGTGCGCGGCGCCGTCGTGCGGCCCGACGCCACGGCCACGCGCCTGCTCGGCTTCGTGGTCGCCGCCCCCGGTTTCGACGCGGGCGCCGCCCGGCGCCTGCTGGCCGAGCGGCTTCCCGAGCCGATGGTGCCGAAGACCCTGCGGGTGCTGGACGCGTTCCCGTTGACGCCCAACGGAAAGGTCGACCTCGACGCGCTGACCGAAGAGGAGACGGCGGCCGACTTCGGACCGGTCGCCACGAGCGACGATCTGATCGCGCAGCTCTCCACCGCGTGGCGCACCGTCCTGGGCCTGACCGAGGTCCCGGTCGAGGAGAATTTCTTCGACGTCGGCGGCCACTCACTCCTGGTACCCCTGCTTCAAAGCGAAATCACTACCCAGACCGGCACCGAAGTGTCCATAGTTGACCTGTTCACCGCCACGACCGTCACCACCCAGGCCGACCTCGTCCGCAACGCCGCACCGGTCACCGAGACCGGCGCCGACGACCGGCGGGCCCGGCTCGCGGCCAAAGCACGGCGTGGTGCGGCGGTAGCGCGATGATCCGTGACGACGCGTTCGACGTCGCCGTCACCGGGATGTTCGCCCGGCTGCCCGGTCCGACGGACCTCGACGAGTGGATGGCGGCGATCGGCGCGGGCGAGGTGTTCACCACGCGCCGTGACACGGACGAGCTGATCGCCGCGGGCGTGCCTGCCGCACGGGTGCACGACCCCGAGTACGTCCCGGTCTGCGGGTACCTGCCGGATGCCGACCGGTTCGACACCGCGTTGTTCGGCATGAGCCCGCGCGACGCCGAACTGACCGACCCGCAGCACCGGCTGATGCTCGAAGCCGCGTGGGCGGCGCTGGAGGACGCCGGGCGCGACCCGCTGGACGGCGGCCTGCGCACCGGTGTCTACGCGAGTTCCAGCAGCAGCGCCTACCAGCGGCGGATCCTCATCGGCGGGGCCCTGCCGCACGACATGCACGACCGCCTCGAAGTGGGCTCCGGGCAGGACTACACGGCCACCCGGATCGCCTACAAGCTCGGCCTGCGCGGTCCGGCGATGACCGTGCAGACGGCGTGCTCGTCGTCGCTGGTCGCGTTGCACACCGCCGTGCAGGCGCTGCTCGGCGGCGAGTGCGACCAAGCGCTGGTGGTCGCGGCCTCGGTCGGATTCCCGCAGGAGGGACACCTGCGGGTGAGCGGCGGCATCATGTCCGCAGGCGGCGCGTGCCGTCCGTTCGACGCCGCCGCGGACGGGACCCTCGCGGGCTCGGGTGTGGTCGCCGTGGTGCTGCGCAGGCTCGCCGACGCGGTGGCAGAGGGTGTCACGCCGCACGGCGTGATCCTGGGCACCGCCGTGAACAACGACGGCATGGCGAAGGCGGGCTACAACGCACCGTCGGCGACGGGGCAGGAAGCGGTGATCCGGGCCGCGCTGCGGGCAGCGGACGTGTCCGCGGACTCGCTGGGGTACCTGGAGGCGCACGCGACCGGCACCTACGTCGGTGACCCGATCGAGTGGAAGGCGATGTGCGCCGCGCTCGACGGGGTGCCCGAGGGGCAGGTCCGGCTGGGCGCGGTGAAGGCCAACATCGGTCACCTGGACGCGGCGTCGGGGCTGGCCTCGCTGGTCAAGACCCTGCGCGTGCTGCGCGACGGCGTGATCCCCCCGGTGGCCGGGTTCACCGAGCTGAACCCGATGCTCACCGCGGGCCCGGTGTCCGTGCCGACCGAGGCGACGCCGTGGCCGGGGCCCGAACCGCGGCGGGCGGGCGTGAGCTCGTTCGGCATCGGAGGCACGAACGCGCACGTGATCGTGCAACAGGCTGTCCCGGCACCGGCAGGTACTCCCCAGCCGGAGCAGGACACCGTCATCGTCCTGTCGGCGGCGCAACCGGAAGCGCTCGAACGTACGGCCACCCGGCTCGCCGACCACCTGACCGGCGCCGACGCTCCGCTGAACGACATCGCGCGAACCTTGGTCAGTGGTCGGGCGCCGCTGGCGTACCGGCTTGCCGTCGTCGGCGGCACGGCGGTCCAGGTCGCGCGGCGCCTGCGCGCCCCGACCGAGCGGATGAACGGGATCCGGCCCGTGTCCGGCCCGGCGCCACTGGTGTTCCTGCTGCCCGGCCAGGGCTCGGCGCCCGCTGCCATGGGTCTGCCGTGGCGCGACCGGTTGCCCGGCTTCGCCGAACTCGCCGAGGAGTGCCTCGCCGAACTGCCCGCCGGCCTCGCCACCGACGTGCGGCGCGCGCTCTATGACCGGGCGAGCCACAGCTGGCGGTACGGCCGGACGGACATCGCCCAGCCCGCGCTGTTCGTGCTGGAGTACGCCGCCGCACAGGCACTGCGCGGACTCGGGCTGAAACCGGTCGCGGTCGCCGGGCACAGCCTCGGCGAGATCACCTCCGCGTGCCTCGCCGGTGTGCTGACCCGGACCGAGGCACTCCGGCTCGTGGTCGCGAGGGGTGACCTCATGCAGGCCTGCGGGAAGGGGCGGATGCTCGCGGTCGGCTGCGGCGAGGCGGAGGTGCTGAAGCTACTGGACGAGGCCCGGCCTCTGCCTGGCGGTGCGGCGCTGGAGATCGCCGCGGTCAACACGGCCGAGAGCTGCGTGGTGTCCGGTCCGACCGGCGCCGTCGACGCGTTCGCGGACTACCTGGGCGACCGGGTCTTCCACCGCGCGCTCACCACGCTGCACGCGTTCCATAGCGCGCTGGTCGAACCCGCGATCCCCGGTCTGAACGCCGAGCTGGCCAAGGTGACCACACGCCCGCCGACCGTGCCGTTCCTGTCGAACGCGACCGGCGCGCTGATCGACGCGGGCACACCGGTCGACGCCGCGATGTTCGCCGAGTCCGCCCGTCGCACCGTGCGCTTCGCCCAAGGTCTCGCCGCGCTGGCGAACCGGTTCCCCGACGCGGTCGCCGTCGAGATCGGGCCTGGCCGCGCGCTCAGCGGTTCGGCCTCCGCCGAGGGGCTGACCGGCATCGCGCTGGCCGCCAACCGCGACGACGACGCGCCGCTCACCGGTCTTGCCGCGCTGTGGACCCTGGGCCACCCGGTGGACCTGGCCCGGCTCATCCCGGCGGGCAGGCCGGTGCACCTGCCGACCTATCCGTTCCACGGTCGCGTGGCGACCGCGCCGGAGGCGCTGGCCCGCCCCACCGGGGAAACCCCGGCACAGCCCGCGTCCGTCGACATGTCCGCACCGGACACGCCACGCTCGCTGCTGACCAAGCTGTGGACCGAATGGCTCGGTTACCCGGACCTGGCCGACGACGCCGACTTCTTCGCCGTCGGCGGCGACTCGCTGGTCCTCATCCGGCTGGTCCGCAGGCTGAACACGGCCCTCGACGTCGTCATCCCGATCCGGGAGTTCGCCTCGGCCCGCACCCTGGGCGACCAGATCGCACTCGTCGAGTCGGCCACCGCCACCACGAAGGACACGCCATGACGACATTGTCCGAGGTGTTCGACAAGATCGCCGCCACGTACCCGGACAAGGACGCGGTGCACGACGCGAGCGGCACGCTGACCTACCGCGAGCTGCACCGGCGCGCGACCGCGGTGGCCGCCGCGTTGCGCGCGTGGGGCGTCTCCCCCGGCGACCCGGTCGGCGTGTACGGCCAGGCGAGCCGCGACTCGATCGTCGCGATGCTGGGCACGGCGTTCGCGGGCGCGTCGTACGCCCCGGTCGATCCCGGCTATCCGGACGAACGCTCCCGGTGGATGCTGACGACCGCGGGCGCCGGGCTCGTGCTGCTGACCGACGGCCACCGCCCCGAAACCGATCTCGGCCGGGCGACCCGGCACGTGCGCGACGCGGCGAACGACGAAAAGTCCGCCCGGCCCGCGGGTACGCCGGACGACGTGCTGTACACGATGTTCACCTCCGGCTCCAGCGGAACGCCGAAGCCGGTCGCGGTGCCGCACCGGAGTATCCTCGGCCTGCTGCGGTCCAGCCCGTTCACCGTCGGGCCGGACGACGGCGTGCTCGCCATGGCGACGCTCGCGTTCGACACGTCGGCGCTGGAGATCTGGTGCTCGCTGCTGGCCGGCGCGACGGTGTTCTGCGTCCGCGCCTCGGCCGCGTCGTTGCGGACCCTCGCCGACGCGCTCGCCGATCCCCGGATCACCGTCGCGCACCCGAGTCCGGCGATCTTCGCGCTGCTGGTCGACCACCACCTCGACGCGCTCGCCGGGCTGCGCCTGGTGACGTCGGGTGGCGACGTCATGTCGATCACGCACGCGACCCGGTTGCGGTCCGCGCACCCCGGTGTCCGGGTGGTCAACACGTACGGCCCGACCGAGGCGGGTGTGATCAGCTCGGCGTACGAGGTCGCGCGGTGGGATGCCGCCGAGTGCGCCACGATGCCGATCGGTTTCCCGGTGGCGGGCGCGGAACTGCACGTCGTCAACGAGAACCTGTGCCCGGTGCCGGACGGAACGCCGGGCGAGCTGGTGATCGGCGGAGACCGGCTGGCGCTCGGCTACGCGGGCGAACCCGAACTGACCGCGCGCCGGTTCGTCACGGCCGTGGGCACCACGGTGTACCGCACCGGTGATCGGGTCCGCCGCCTGTCCACCGGCGCGCTGGAGTTCCTGGGACGACTTGACGACGAGGTGAAGGTCCGCGGTTACCGGGTGAATCCGGCCGAATCACGCGCGGTGCTCGCCGCCGATCCACAGGTCGCCGAGGCGGTCGTGGTACCGGTCGGCGAGCCGGGCGCCAGATCGCTGCTCGGCTTCGTGCGCACGACCGGTCCCGTCGACGTCGCCGACCTGCGCTCCCGCGCATGGACCCGGGCGCCGCGGCACGTCGTGCCGGACGACATCGTCGTGGTGCAGGCGTTCCCGACCGGGCCGACCGGCAAGGTCGACCACCGGGCGCTGGTCACGCGCTGGGAGCGGGAGCGGACCGCCGAGGTCGCGCTCCCGACCGAGACCGACGCGGCGGAGCTGACCAGGCTGTGGACCAAGCTGGCGGGCAGGCCGCCGGAGCCGGACCGCGACTTCTTCCACTCGGGAGGGACGTCGCTCGGGCTGATCAGGCTCATCGAGGAGATCTCGACCCGCTTCGGCGTCGAGCTCGACTTCGCCGAGGTGTACGGGCTGCGCTCGTTCGACGAGCTGTTCGACCTGGTCCGTGCCGAGGGGGCGGGCTCGTGACCTGGCTGCGTTCCCTCCAGCCGCGGCCGGAGGCAGCCGCGGTCCTGCTGTGCTTCCCGCACGCGGCCGGATCGGCGTCCTTCTTCCGGCCGTGGGCACGGGAGCTGACCGGGTTCGACGTGCATGCGGTGCAGTACCCCGGTCGCGCCGACCGGTTCGCCGACGACCTGCCGACCGACCTGGTCGCCATGGCGAAGGGCGTCCGGGAATCGCTGGAGCCGTTGACCGACCGCCCGATCGTCCTTTTCGGACACAGCATGGGCGCCATCGTGGCCTACGAGGTGGCGCGCCTGCTGGAGACCACCGGGGTCGACGTGCCGCACCTGGTGGTGTCGGGCGCCCGCGCCGCGCACGACCCGGAGTTCGCCCCGGTCGGCGCGGCACAGCGCAGCGACGAGAGCATCATGCGGTCACTGGCCAAGCTGGGCGGCACGGAAGCCGAACTGTTCAGCGACCCGCTGCTGGCCGAGCTCGCGATGCCTTACGTGCGGGCGGACTTCGTGATGTTCGAGAACTACCGGCACGTGCCGGGCGACCCGCTGCGCTGCCCGACGACCACCGTGAACGGCACCGGCGACGGCCATTGCTCGCCTGACCGGGCCCGGCGCTGGGCGGAGTTGACGAGCGGCGCCTTCGACGCCCTGACCCTGCCGGGGGAACACTTCTACCTGATCGGACATCCGCCGTACGAGCTGCTGCGATCGCTAGGCTGACCGCACCTCGAAGATCCACTACCTGGGAGCGGCCTGTGAGCCCGACCGTACGCCGGCTGGACGTGACGGACCTGGAAGCCTGCCTCGCGCTGGGGTCGGACCGGCAGTGGCCGCGCGAAGACCACAAGTGGCGCCTGCTGTTCTCGATCGGCCGGGTGTACGGCGTCGAAGACCCGGACGGGGGCCTCGCCGCCGCCGTCGTGGCATCCCCTTACGGCACGTCGGTCAACGCGATCAGCATGATGCTGGTCGCCCGCAAGCACGAACGGCAAGGGCTGGGCGGCCACATCCTGAGCCACGCGCTGGCGGACGTCGGTGCGGAAGGCGCGTTGCTGACCGCGACCCCGATGGGCAAGCCGCTGTACGAGAAGCTGGGCTTCCGCACGGTCGGCCGGTGCTCGACGCTGTGCGGCGTCCCGGCCGGCCCGATCACGCCGTCGGGCCGCTCGCGCCCGTTCACGGCCGCCGACCTACCCGCCGTCACCGCGCTGGACACCGACGTCTTCGGCGCACCGCGCACGGAGCTCATCGCGGCCCTGCCCGAGTTCTGTGACTCGTTCCGGGTCGTGGACGGCCCGGACGGCGTCGTCGGCTTCGGTGGCGCGTGGCCGAACGTCGGCACGACGGTCTTGGGCCCGATCACCGCGCCCGACCAGGACACCGCCCTCGCCCTGCTGGACGACCTGGCCGCGACCGCGCCGGGCGAGCTGCGCATGGACGTCGACCACCGCGCCCCGCACGTCCTGAAGTGGGCGGAGCAGGCACGGCTCGAACACCGCTTCACCACCGACATCATGGTCCTCGGCCCGGACACCACGGGCGACCACCGCAGCCACACCCCGGTCATGCTGGCACTCGGCTGACCTCCGCCCCTCGACCCGAAGGCAACCCGATGACCCCCCAGGACCAGCCGACCGCCGTAATCGTAGACGGGTACTCGACCGGGAACTTCCTCCCGGCGGCGTTCGCCCGGGCAGGCGTCTCCGTCGTCCACGTCCGCAGCTCGGCGGAACCGATGGCGTCCATGCTCGCCCCCAACCTGACCGAATACCTGGACGAACTGGTCTGCGCAGGCGACGAGGACGTGGACAAGACGGTCGCCCTGCTGGCCGAACTGAAACCGGTGGCCGTGCTGGCGGGTCAGGAGCCGGGTGTCCCGCTCGCGGACCTGCTCAGCGAACGCCTCGGCCTGGCGACCAACGGCACGGCGCGCTCCCGCGCCCGCCGCGACAAGCACGAGATGATCGAGACCTTGCGGGCCGCGGGCATCCGCTGCGCCGATCAGACGCGCACCGCCGACGTCGCCGGGGCCGTCGCCTGGGCGGAGGCCCGCGGCGACTACCCTGTCGTGGTCAAGCCACTGAGCTCGGCGTCCTCCGACGGCGTCACCATTTGCCGCACAGCGGACGAGGTGGCGGCGGCGGCCGAGGCGGTGCTGGCGGCGGTGGACATCTTCGACCACCGGAACACCGAGGTTCTGGTCCAGTCCTATCTGGACGGAACCGAGTACATCGTCGACACCGTGTCGGCGAACGGAGAGCACTACCTGTGCGGCGTGTGGCAGTACGACAAGACCACGACCGCGACCGGCAGCCGCATCTACGACCGCGACATCCTCCTGGACGCGGTCGAGTCTCCCGTACCGGAGCTCCTGGCATATCTGGAGACCGTCCTGTCGGCACTGGGCATCGCCCACGGCCCGGCACACGCCGAAGTGATGATGACCGCCGAAGGCCCCGCCCTGGTGGAGGTCGGCGCCCGCCTGAACGGCAACATGAACCCCGGCTTCCACGACGTATGCCTGGGCACGAACCAGGCTGACCTGACCGCACTGGCATACGTGCACCCGTCGAAGTTCGTCGCACAGTACGGGAACCGCCGCTACACGCGCCGCCAGCCCGCCATCGTGCACAACACCCGCACGGAGCAGGACGGCGTGGTCAGCGAGGTGGACCAGGAAGCGGTGGCCGCGCTGGCCGCGCTCCCCGGCGTGCACCTGGTCGGCGTGAAGCTGGTGCCGGGCAAGCGAATCCGCCCGACCACCGACCTCCTGTCGAGCCCGCTCCGGGTATTCCTGACGTCGCCGGATCGCGCGGACCTGGACTCCGCCTATGACGCCATCCAGGTACTGAAGGACAAGGTCTACCGCACCGCGTGACCAGCACCGCCGTCGAACGGGTCCGGCGGTCACGCCGAATCAGCCGTCGGCGGCGATCAGCGCCGGTGGTGCGCTCTGCTTGATCCGGTACAGGTCCCGCAGGTCGGGTCCACGAAGATCAACAGTCGGCGCGCCGGGCGCGATGTCGCCGATGACACCCCCGCTAGGTGGCCGGTGACATCTGCGGCTCGGCACGGTCGGCCGGTGGGGACTGGTCGTCGTCCAGCAGGGTGGCCTCGTCGAACGGGATCCGGCCGGCCAGCACCTCGGCCGCGCGCTCTCGGTCGAACTCACCGGTCCAGGTGCCGATGAGCACGGTGGCGACCGCGTTGCCCGCGAAGTTGGTCAGCGCCCGGGCCTCGGACATGAAGCGGTCGATGCCGACGATCAGGCCGACGCCGTCGACCAGTTCGGGCCGGTGGGACTGCAGGCCCCCGGCGAGGGTGGCCAGGCCGGCGCCGGTGACCCCGGCGGCCCCCTTGGAAGCGATGATCATGAAGGCCAGCAGGGAGATCTGCTCGCCGACCGAGAGCGGGGCGCCGGTGGCGCTCGCGATGAACAGGGTGGCCATCGTCAGGTAGATGGCGGTGCCGTCGAGGTTGAAGGAGTAGCCGGTCGGCACGGTGATGCCCACGACGGGGCGGCTCACCCCGAGATGCTCCATCTTGGCGATCAGCCGGGGCAGGGCCGACTCGGAGGAGGAGGTGCCCAGGATGAGCAGGAACTCACGGCCGAGATAGCGCAGCAGGGACGGCAGGCCGACCCGGGCGACCAGCCAGAGCATCGGCCCCAGCACGCCCAGCACGAAGATCAGACAGGTCGCGTAGAAGGCGAGCATGATGACTCCGAGGCTTTTGAGCGCGTCGACGCCGGTGGCGCCGACGACCGCGGCCATCGCGCCGAAGGCGCCGACCGGGGCGGCCCACATGATCATGGCGAGGATGCGGAAGACGAGCCGCTGGAGGTGCCCGACGCCGGCCAGGACGGGCCTGCCCCGCTCCCCCATGGCCTGCAGGGCGAATCCGGCGAGCAGGGCCACCAGCAGGGTCTGCAGCACCTGCCCCTCGGTGAACGCCGACACCAGCGTGGTCGGGATGATCCCGAGCAGGAACGTCACCGTGTCGCTCTCGCCGCCCTTGACCGCCTCGGCCTCGGCTGCCTTGCGCAGCTCGTCGGTGAGCTGGAGGCCGCTGCCGGGGTCGATCAGGTTGCCGACGACCAGGCCGATGGCCAGCGCGACGGTCGACATGACGAGAAAATAGCCGAGCGCCAGGCCACCGACCCGGCCGACCTTGGCCGCCTGGGTGACCGATCCGACGCCGAGCACGATGGTGCAGAAGATGATGGGGCTGATCATCATCTTGATCAGCGCGACGAAGGCCGTGCCGAGCGGCTTCAGCTCCTTGCCGAGGTCGGGAGAGGCGAGCCCGATCGCGATTCCCGCAATCACGGCAACGATCACTGCCATATATAGATAATGAGTACGATCTCTAGACATATCGGGCACTGGGCCTTCCCGGGCTGGACGGAAATTCCGGTCGAGCGACTATGCACCATCGATGTGACCCACGTCACTGTTGCGTACATTTCGTTCGTGGACTTAGGAAAAGTCGTGGGGTTGAGGACGCTGTCCCGATGGATACGCCGATGGAGCCTGGCCCGGCAGATGCTGACACTGCAGATCGTCGTGGTCGGGGTCACCGTCGCGGGAGGCGTGGTGCTGACCTTCCTGCAGACCCGCGAACTGCTCGTCGAGGAGGCCACCGGAAAGGCCAGGGCGGTGACCGTCAGCGTGGCCGGCTCCCCCTCGGTCCTCGCCGCCCTCGGCGACTCCGCCGTGCTGCAGCCGTACGCGGAACGGGTGCGGCGGGAGACCGGGGTCGACTTCGTCACGATCATGAGTACCGCCGGGCTCCGCTACACCCACCCCAATCCAGCCCAGATCGGTCATCCATTTCTCGGCACCATCGCGCCCGCCTTGAAGGGTGAGACCTTCACCGAGACCTACACCGGCACCCTCGGCCCCTCGGTGCGTGCCGTCGCGCCGGTGCGCGACGGCGACGGCACGGTCCGCGCCCTGGTCAGTGCGGGCATCACCGTCGAGAAGATCGGACTCAGGCTGCGCGGGCAGCTCGCCGGCGCCGGCCTCGTCGGCCTGCTCGGCCTGTCCACCGGCGGGGTGGGCACCTATCTAGTGGGCACCCGGCTCCGCCGCCAGACCCACGGGATGGGGCCGGGCGAGCTCCGCCGGATGTACGAGTACCACGACGCGATCCTGCACGCCGTACGGGAGGGGTTGCTGCTGGTCGACGGCGCGGGCAGGCTGACGCTCTGCAACGACGGCGCCCGGGAGCTGCTGGGCCTGTACGGCGAGGCGGGCGGGCGGCACGTCACCGACCTGGGCCTGCCCGACTCGCTCACCGAACTGCTGGCGTCCGGGGAGAACCGGACCGACGAGATCCATCTGGCCGGGGAGCGGACGCTCGTGGTGAACGTCGCCGTGGTCCGCTCCGGCAACCGCTCACTCGGCACCGTGGTCACCCTGCGCGACCATACCGAACTGCAGTCCCTGACCGGGCAGCTCAACGCCGAACGCGGCTTCGCCGACTCCCTGCGCGCCGCCGCGCACGAGGCGGCCAACCGCCTGCACACCGTCATCACCCTCGTCGAGCTGGGCCGCGCCGAGCAGGCCGTGGCCTTCGCGACCGCGGAACTCCGGGCGGCGCAGCAGCTCACCGACCGGGTGGTGGGCGCGGTGCGCGAACCGGTGCTCGCGGCGCTGCTGCTGGGCAAGAGCGCCGAGGCCGCCGAGCGCGGCGTGGAACTGATGATCAGCCCGGACACCGACCTCGACGACATCGGCCTGGACGAGCGAGACCTGGTGACGATCCTCGGCAACCTGATAGACAACGCGGTGGACGCGGCCATGGCGGGCGTCGCGCCGGCCCGGGTGGACGTCCGCATGCTGGCCGACGAGACGACCTTCCTGGCCAGCGTGGCCGACAGCGGGTCCGGACTGGACGCGGCGACGGCCCGGGAGGCCTTCCGGCGGGGCTGGACCACCAAGGGCGACGGACGCGGCCTCGGGCTGGCCATGGTGGGACGCTCGGTCCGCCGCCTGGGCGGCACGATCGACGTCGGCGGCGGGCCCGGAGCGGTGTTCACCGTACGGCTGCCGCTGCGGGAGAAAGGCATTTGATGATCTCGGTGCTGGTCGTCGAGGACGACGAGATCACGGCGGAGGCGAACCGCCTCTTCGTGGAACGGGTGCCCGGCTTCCGGGTGGAGGGCCTGGCCAGGTCCGGCGGCGAGGCGTTGCGCTTCCTGCGGCGACGGCCGGTGGACCTGATCCTGCTCGACCTCTACCTGCCTGACATACACGGGCTGGAGGTGTGCCGGGCCCTGCGCGCGGCGGGTGTGCTGTCCGACGTCATCGCCGTCACCTCGGCGCGCGACCTGTCGATGGTCAGGGCCGCGGTCTCCGTCGGCGTGGCTCAGTACCTGCTCAAGCCCTTCACCTTCGCCTCACTGAACGAGAAGCTCACCCGCTATGCGGAGTTCCGGTCGTCGGTGGACGGCTCGGGGGAGGCCGGCAGCCAGGGCGAGGTGGACCGGGCGCTGGCCGCCCTGCGCGGTCCGGCGCACAGCCCGCTGCCGAAGGGGATGATCCCGGTCACCCTCGACGCCGTGCTGGCGGAGCTGCGCAGAACCCCGGGAGGCGTGTCGGCGCAGGCGGCCGGCGCCGCGATCGGCGTCTCCCGGGTGACCGCCCGCCGCTACCTGGAGCACCTGGCGGGCAGCGGTGTCGTGCGCAGGGTGCCGCAGTACGGCGGAGTCGGGCGGCCGGAACTGCTCTATCGAATCAATTGAGCCCGGGTGCGTTATCCGGGCCGCAGACCTGGTAGGACAGAGGCAGCCCGCCCTGCCACCCGCGGGCGGAGGAGCGGAGCATGGCCCTTTTCACGATTTCGACGAGCCTGGACGACACCGTGTGCGTCGTCCAGGCGAGCGGAGAGCTCGACTACGGAAACGCCCCCGTCTTCCGTGACGAGATGACCAAGGTCTGGGAGGCCGAAGCTCTCTCCGTGATCGTCGTAGACGTCACGGCGCTCACCTTCTGCGACTCCACCGGCGTCTCAGAACTGATCGCGATCCTCCGGCAGAGCCGCGCCCTGGGCGCCCGCCTGATTCTGGCCGGCGTCCACGGCACTCTGGAGCGGATCCTGACCATCACCGGGCTGCGCTCCGCCTTCGAGCTCTCCCCCTCCGTCGGAGAGGCTCTGCAGGAGATGTGATCAGCTGGTGTGGTCGAGGGGCTCCCGGGGCGCGTCCACGATCACGTCGGAGAAGATGTCGACGATCAGGGCGAGCACACCGCCGACCGCGACGACCCCGACGCCCACCCAGAAGAACATCCAGTTGGGACCAAGACACAGGGCCACACCGCCGATGGTGAACCCGAGCAGAATGACGATAACCGCAAGCCAAGACTTGGGGCTTCCTCCGTGGCTTCCAGCCATGAGTCTTTCCTGTCCTCTCTGTGTGGATCAGCGATGCGCGCCGTCCGCCGCCGCGATCATCCTGGTCGGTGACCGGTGGAGCCGCTGCGGCTCCCCGGTTTCCTACCCGGACCATCGACGGTGGGCGACGTAATCTTCTTAAGCTTCGCTCCTCGGCTTCCGGCCCTCGGGGGCGGGGTCGACCTTCGGGACGATTCCGTCCCGTCTGTCGCGCCGCCGCCGGATGTGGCCGATCGCCTCAAGTCGTTTGAGGGGCGGGGACAGCGTACCGGTGCCGGGTCGCGGTGGCTTGCTCAGACTCCCGCCCGGAGCCGGGTGCGCAGGCGTCACCCGGACACCGCGGGACGCAGGGCCCACGAAGGACCGCGACCGGTGGGTCCTGCTGACATTACGGAGACGACCATCGGTAGAGCCCATTTTTTACTGAAAACAGTAAGATAATCAGTGCAAAAGCATTCACCCCCAGGTGGCGGGCGGGTGGAGCGGGTATCGGACCTCCGTTTGGGACGTGAGAGGATGATGATCCGGTTGGTCGGAGTTGGACTGCCCGCCCAGATCAGGAGGTCCGTATGTCTGACGTCACGCCGGAGCCCGAAGGCTCCGAAGATGAGCTGAAGCGCAAGTTCCGCGAGGCCTTGGAGCGCAAGAAGCTCGCCCAGACCGACGCGAACGCCGGGGGCAGGGGAAACAACTCCTCGAAGATCCACGGCGCCCACGGCCCGGTCGGGGGGAAGCGTTCCTTCCGCCGCAAGAGTGGCGGCTGAGCACAGCCTGGCATTGAGATCCGTTGGGATCGTTCCCGGGTTCCGGGAGTGATCCCAACGGCAGGCGGGGCCTCAGGGGCGCCACGCGGGAGAGCTCATCGGAGCGGCTGCTCCAGCCGGTGCACCATCGGGGCGAACCCCGCGGCCGCGTAGAAGGCCTGGGCCTCCTTGTTGCCGTCCCACACATCGGTGACCAGGTGAGAACAGCCCGCCGCGCCGCCCACCGCACGCACCGCGTCGAGTAGAGCGGTGCCGACACCGCTCCGAGCCGCCTCGGCGACGACGGCCAGGTGTTCTAGGACGACGAACGTCCTTGGACGCATGAGAGCGTCACCGGGGCGATCGACGATCAGAGCGAGCGCGTAGCCGACCGGCCGGCCCGATGACAGGGCGACGAGGACGCGGGCGTCCTCGCGGGCCAGGTGGGCCTCGAAGATCGGGACCAGGTCGTCGTGAGCGGGCCCGCCGCGGAAGACGTCCGGCCGATGCAGAACGTGGACGGAGTGCACGGAGTCGTTCAGCTCGGCCAGAAGCGCGGCGTCCTCGATGGACGCGGAGCGGATCTCGATCGAGTGCGGAGTTATGGGTGAGGTCATGAATGGATCATGGTCCATGACCTGACGCCGATTCCATGACTTTTCCGGTGTCCGACTATCGCAGAAGAATGTTGTGGCATCTCTCCATGCGTGTACCGGGGCGTTCTGGTGTGTGATCGAATCCGCACATCTACCACAGCGAAGGAGACGGGATGCCGAAGGCTCCTCGGGAAGGCGGGTTCCCCACCGGGGATCTCGCCCGGGTCAGTGTCTTCGCGGCGCTGATCGCCGTACTCGGTCTGCCGGGCGCCCTTAACGTCTTCGGCAACGCGGTGCCGATCACGTTGCAGACGTTCGGGATCATGCTCGCCGGCGCGATCCTGGGCACGTGGCGGGCCGCCTTGGCCGTCACCGTCCTGCTCGTGCTGGTGGCCGCGGGACTGCCGCTGCTCGCCGGTGGCCGAGGCGGGCTGGGGGTCTTCGCAGGACCGTCGGCGGGGTTCCTGCTCGGTTGGCTCCCCGGCGCGGCCGTAACCGGCTGGATCGTCGAGCGCGGCGGCCACAGTCCGGGCCTCGCGCGGCTGCTGACGGCCTGCCTGGCCGGCGGCGTCGGGATGATCTATCTCGTCGGCGTCCCCGTGCAGGCGGCCGTCACCGGGCTCTCGCCGGGGCAGGCGGCCCTGCTCAGTGCCGCCTTCCTCCCCGGCGACGTGGTGAAGGCGGTGCTGGCCTCGATCGTGGTGCGGGGGACCCAGCGGGCCTACCCCGACGCGGTTCCGGCCGTCCACCGCGATCGGCTCAGTGCCGCCAGGGAGGGCTGAGCCGGTCATGCCGGTCGCCGCACAGGTACTGCGACACGCCTCCACCCGTCCGCACCGGCAGGCGGTCTGCGGCCTGGGAGGCGAGCTGAGTTACGCCGAGTTCGCGCGGAGGATCCGCGGCGTGGCGGTGCATCTGTCCGGGCGGGGGGCCGGTCGTGGCACGCTGGCCGCGATCAGCCTGGCCGATCCGGTGGATCTGCTCACCGTCGTGCTGGCGGCGGACCTGGCCGGGGCGACCCCGCTGCTGTGCGACCCCTCATGGGACGCCCGGATGCGGGAGGCGATTCCGGCGGATCTCCGTATCGACGCGATGCCGCCCGTCGCGGACGGCTCCCCGGTGTCGCCGAGTCCCCTCCCCGGGGATCGCTCATGGGCCTGCTTCGGTTCCGGCAGCACGGGCCGGCCACGGGCCGTGGTGCGCACCCGCGCGTCGTGGACGACATCGTTCCAGCAGGTGGGCGAGCTTGCCGGGATCGGGCCCGAGGACGTCGTGCTGGTGCCGGGGCCGCTGACCTCCTCGCTGTACGGCTTCGCGGCCGTGCACGCGCTGGCCGCCGGCGCGACGGCCCTCCTGCCGGGCCGCTGGTCACCCGGGGCGCTGACCGCGCAGTTGCGCCGGGCGACCGTGGCCCACCTGGTACCGCACTACCTGCCGGTGGTGCTGGACGCCCTGCGGGAGGGGGCCGGAAGCCCGCTGCGGACGGCCGTGGTCGGCGGTGCGGCCCTGCCCGGGGGGCTGCGCGAGCGCGCGGCGGCCGCCGGTGTGCGCGTGGTGTCCTACTACGGCGCCACCGAGATGTCCTTCGTCGCCGTGGACGCCGACGGTTCGGGGTTACGCCCTTTTCCCGGTGTGGAGGTCGAGGTCAGGGTGCCGACCGGCCGGTCTCTGGGCGAGGTGTGGGTGCGTTCTCCCTGGCTGGCCGAGGGATACCTGGCCGGCGCGGCGGGCCCACTGAGGGTCGACGAGGACGGCTGGATGAGCGTCGGCGACGTGGCGGAGCCGTACCGGCCCGGCGAGGTCCTGCGGCTGCGCGGCCGCGGTGACGGCGCGATCCAGACCGGCGGAGCCACGGTCGTGCCCGAGGACGTCGAGGAGGTGCTCAGGAGCGTGCCGGGAGTGGGCGACATCGTGGTGGTGGGCTCACCGCACCCGGAGCTGGGTGCGGTGGTCACCGCGGTCCTGGAGGTGGGCTCGGGGACGCCGCCGCCGAGGGCGGCCCTGGAGTCGGTCGCGCGCGGCGGGCTGGACGCGGCGCAGCGACCGCGCCGCTGGTATGCCGTGAAGAGCCTGCCCCGCACCCCGGCGGGCAAGCCGGCCCGCGGACTCGTCGCCGCCCGCCTGGCCGGCGGCGATCAAGACCTGTGGCGGCTGACCTGATGGGCGGGGAACCGATCATCGTGGCTGCCCGCCGTACCCCGATCGGCACGGCCGCGCACGCGTTCAAGGCGGTGCCGGTCGATCGGCTGGCGGGGCCCGTCATCGGCGCGCTCGCGCGCGACGTGGCCTGCCTGGGCGCGCCGATCGAGGATGTGGTGCTCGGCAACTGCATGGGTCCCGGCGGAAACCTCGCGCGCGTCTCGGCGCTGGGTGCGGGACTGGGCGAGGCCGTTCCCGGCGTCACGGTCGACCGGCAGTGCGGCAGCGGGCTGGCGGCGATCCTGCTGGCCGGCCAGGCCGTCCGCAGCGAGGAGATGGACCTCGTCATCGCCGGAGGGGCCGAGAGCGCCTCCACCGCGCCGCTGCGGGTCCACCGGGGGCGGGCGGGCGAGCCCGGCGTGCCGTACGAGCGGGCCCCCTTCGCCCCCGAAGGCCATCCGGACCCGGACATGGGCGCCGCGGCGGAGGCGCTCGCCGCCGCGTGCGGGGTGGACCGGGATCGCCAGGACCGCTACGCGTGCGCGAGCCACGCCAAGGCGGTGGCCGCCCGGGCGGCGGGCCGGTTCGGGGAGGAGATCGTCCCGATCGCGGGCCGAGCGGAGGACCAGCGTCCGCGCCTCCTGCGGCCGGCGTCCCTGTCACGGCTGCCCGCGGCGTTCGTTCCCGGAGGCTCGGTGACCGCCGGCAACTCCTCCCCGGTCAGCGACGGCGCGGCGGCGGTCGTCCTCGTGTCGGAACGGCTGCGCGCGGCCGCGGGGCTGCCCGGGTTGCGGCTGCGGGCCGGCGCCGTCGTCGGCTGCGACCCCGCGCTACCCGGCTGGGGCCCGGTGCCGGCCGTACGGCGCCTGCTCGGCCGTACGGGTGTGAGCATGGAGCGGATCACCGCGGTGGAGATCGTGGAGGCGTTCGCGGCCCAGACGCTGGCGGTGACCGACGCACTCGGGCTCGACCCGCTAGGCGCCGACCGGGACCGGGTCTGCGCCGACGGCGGCGCCCTGGCCCTCGGCCACCCGTGGGGCGCCACCGGCGCCGTCGTGGTCACCCGGCTGTTCACCAGGCTCGTACGGTCGGGCGCACCGCCGGGGACGCTGGGACTGGCGATGGCGGCGGTCGGCGGCGGCCTCGGGGTCGCCGCCCTGTTCGAGGTGGTGTGAGTGATCGAACTGACCGACGTCCATGTCCGGTTCGGGCAGCGCGAGGTGCTGCGCGGCGTCACCGTCTCGCTGTCCGAGCGCCGGGTCGGTGTGATCGGGGCCAACGGCTCGGGTAAGAGCACGCTGGCCCGGCTGGTCAACGGCCTGGCCCTGCCGACCTCGGGCAGCGTCACCGTCCTCGGCCATGACACGCGCCGTCACGCGGCCCGGATCAGGCGCCGCGTCGGTTTCCTGTTCACCGACCCGGACGCGCAGATCGTGATGCCGACCGTGGCCGAGGACGTCGCCTTCTCGCTGCGCCGCATGAAGCTCCCCGGCGAGGAGGTCCGGCGCAGGGTCACCGCCGTGCTGGAGCGGTACGGCCTGGCCGGGCACGCCGACCACCCCGCCCATCACCTGTCGGGCGGGCAGAAGCAGCTGCTCGCGCTGTGCTCGGTCCTGGTGCTCGAACCCGAGATCCTCGTCATGGACGAGCCGACGACGCTACTGGACCTGCGCCACTCCCGCCTGGTCGCCGACGCGCTGCGCGACCTTCCTCAGCAGGTGGTCGTGGTCAGCCACGACCTGGCCCTCCTGGAGGACTTCGACCGGGTGCTGGTCCTGGACGAGGGGCGGATCATGGTCGACGCCCCGCCGGGGACGGCCATCGACCACTACCGGAAGATCATGTCGTGAACGGGCTCACCGGCGCCTACGTGCCGGGGCACTCGCTCCTGCACCGCCTGCCGGCCGGTGCCAAGCTCCTGGGGCTGGCCGCCTCGTGCACGGCGCTTCTCCTCCTGCGTTCGCCGGTGGCGCCGGCGGTCGCCGCGGCCCTGGTCGCCCTGCTGTTCGTCGTGTCGGGAGTGGGCGCGGCGGCGGCCTGGGCTCAGCTCCGCCCGATCCGGTGGTTCGCCGCGGGGCTGTTCGCCATGCAGGTGCTGTTCGCGGACCTGCCGACCGCAGTCTCCGCCACGACCCGCGTCGTCCTGACCGTCGCCCTGGCCGGGCTGGTCACCCTCACGACGCGGACCTCCGTCATGATGGCCTGCCTGGAGCGTTGCCTGTCCCCCGCGCGGTGGGTGGGGCTGGACCCGTTCCGGCTGTCCCTGCTGCTCTCTCTCACCATCCGCAGCGTGGCGGTCATCGCCGGGCTGGCCGTCCGGGTGCGGGAGGCCCAGCGGGCCAGAGGAGTCGAGTGGAGCATGCGGGCCTTCGCCGTACCACTGGTGGTCAGCGCGTTGCGGCACGCGGACGCGCTGGGTGAGGCGCTCAGCGCCCGCGGCCTGGACGACTGAGGCGGGGGCCGTAACCAGGGCGGGCGCGACGGGTGCCGGGTTGGCCTTATCCCTGGTTCATGGAGGCGTGCAGAGCGTCCTGGGTGCTGGGGTGGATCTCGAAGAAGACGGTCAGGCCGGTGAGGGACAGCATTCTGGCGAGCGTCCCGTGCACGCCGCTGAACATCATCCGGATGCCGGTGTCCTTGGCGCGCAGCGCCGCGACGATCAGGGTGTTCAGCCCGTCCGAGTCGCAGAACGATATCTTCGCCGTGTCCACGATCAGCACCGGTGTGCCGGCCACCCGCTGCGCCTGGTCCAACTGCTCGGCCAGGACCGGTGCCGCGTCATGGTCGAGCTCCCCCACCACGCGGATGATGACCGCTCCCTGCTGCACGTGCAGAGTAGCGGAAAACGCTGGGCCGGAGGATCTTGCTGCCGCTGTCATGTCATGACCATCTCCTTGTTGCGGCCGGCTGCGCTGCAGGTGGCTTCCTTGCCCGCCCACGCCCTGGCCAACCGTTCGATGTCCGTCGAGCCCCGCTTCAAGGCCGGCTCGGGGACCGGGTCCAGGCCGTGATGGCGGCCTCTGTGTCCGAGTGGATGGGGAAGATCTGGTCGAGGCCGATGATCCGCAGGACGCGGGCGGTGTGTTCGGGAACGCCCGCCAGGGCGATGCCGGCCTGGGCGTCGAGCGCCTTGTTACGGGCGACGATGAAGGCGGTGATGCCGCTGGAGTCGCAGAACGACAGGGCGGACAGGTCGAGGACGAGGTGGTCGCCCGGGTACAGGGTGAGGTGGTCGAGGGCCTCTCGCAACTGCGGGGAGCTGTGGTGGTCGAGTTCTCCGGCCACACTCACGACGGGGCCGGTCTCGCTGCGGCGGATGGTGGTTTTCAGGTCGCTCACGGAGATTTTTCGGTCGTTGACGTGCGAGGAACGCCGAGGGCCAGCAGGGCGGTGTCGTCGTCCAGACCGTCACCGAAGCTGTCCAGCAGGCCGATGACGGCGGTGACGGCCGTGGCTGCGGCGACCGGCGCCAGGCGAGTGGCGAAGTCGAGCAGGGCTTCGTCGCCGTAGCGGGCGCCGTCTGCGATGCGGGCCTCGGTCAGCCCGTCGGTGTAGAGCAGCAGGGTGTCGCCCGCGGTGAGGGTCGTGGTGACGGCGGTGAAGCGGGCGTCGGGCAGGATCCCGACGAGGAAACCGCCGGGGGTGGGCAGGTAGTCGGCGCTGCCGTCGGCGCGCATCAGGAGCACCGGGGGGTGGCCGCCGCTGGCCAGAGTGACGGCGAATCCGCCGGCCTGGGGAGTGAGGGTGCCGAAGATGACGGTGCAATAGCGCGGGTTGGCGCTGGTGTACTGCTGGTGCAGCACCGTGTTCAGGGTGGTGAGCACCGTGACGGGGTCAGGTTCGTGCATGGCTGCGGCCCGCAGGGTGTAGCGGGTCAGGGAGGTGACGGCCGCGGCGCCGGGGCCTTTTCCGCACACGTCTCCGAGAAAGAACGCCCACCGCCCGTCGCCCAGGGCGAACAGGTCGTAGAAATCACCGCCCAGATGATCTGGAGAGGCGGTGTGGTAGTGAGAGGCGGTCTCCAGGCCCGGCACTACGGGCAGGGAAGGGGGCAGCAGGCTCTGCTGAAGTATGGCGAGAACTTTCTGCAGCCGTTCGCGATCACAGTCTGCCTCCTGCCGGGCGAGTTCGGCCTCCCTGCGGGCACGTAGGAGTTCCTTCTCGTAGGCGCGCCGGTCGCGCGCGTCGACGACGGTGGTGCGGATCAGCAGCGGCTGGCCGTCGGCGCCGGTCTTCACCGTTGAGGTCACCAGGACCGGCAGGCGGGTGCCGTCGGCGGTTTTGAGTTCGAGGGCGATGCCGTTGATGTCGCCCTGCATACGCAGGAGCGGCGCGAAGTGCGTCTCGTGGTAGAGCTTGCCGCCGACCGTCAGCAGATCGGAGAACCGCATCCGGCCCACCACCTCATCCCGGCGGTAGCCGAGCCAGGTGAGCAGCGTGGTGTTGATCTTGGCGATCTGCCCGTCCAGGAGGGTGGAGAGATAACCGCATGGGGCGTTCTCGTACAGGTCCTCCACGTCGTCCTCCAGCAGCGCGGTGAACGACGCCTCCAGCGAAGCGCCGTCTTCGCCGGTGCCGGGCCGGTCCGGTTCGGGCCCGGACGGGCACATCATCGGCGGCCCCTCATGAAGGAAAGAATCGCTTCCGCGGTGGCTTCCGGGGCGCTCAGCTGCGGGCAGTGCCCGGTGGCATCCAAGGTCACCAACCGGCTGCCGGCAATGGACTCCTGCACGAAGGCGCCCACGCCCTGCGGGGCGATGACGTCCTGGGAGCACTCCAGGACGAGAGTGGGGACGCCGACCTTCGGCAGATCCGCCCTGCTGTCGGACAGAAACGTGGTGCGGGCGAAAACGCGGGCGATGTCCGGGTCGGTGGCGCAGAAGCTGTTGGTCAGCTCCTCACCCAGCTCCGGACGCTCCGGGTTGCCCATGATGACCGGGGCCATGGCCGCCGACCAGCCCAGATAGTTGGAGTCCAGCGACTCCAGCAGCTCCTCGATGTCAGCCGCGCTGAACCCGCCCCGGTAGGCGCCCTCATCGGTGTAGCGCGGCGAGGGGCCGACCATGACCAGCCCGGCGAACCGCTCCGGCTCCGCGACCGTGGCCAGCACCCCAATCATCGCACTGACCGAGTGGCCCACGAACGTCACGTCCCGCAGATCCAGTTCCCGGCAGATCTCCAGCACATCCTGCGCGTATCCCTCAAGCGAGGAGTACCGTTCCTCACTCCACGCGGACAGGTCCGACCGTCCTGAGCCTACGTAGTCGAACAGCACGACCTGGAAGTCCTCGGCCAGCGCGGGCACCACCAGGCGCCACATGTTCTGGTCGCAGCCGAACCCATGCGCCAGCATCACGATCGGCCCGCCCCGCCGACCGGTCACCACCACGTTGTTCCTGCTTCGCATGTCCATATCAGACATACTCCCACCCGGCGCCCTACACCTGCGGCTTCGCCCAGTGCCACCGGCAGCCGATGGCGGCGTTTCCGCGGTCCCGTGCTCAGAACAGAACCTAGGGCCGCAGATCGGTCCGGCTGATCACCGCGCAGTCGAGGATCTCGGTGAGCACCTTCCGCTGATGATCGGTCAGCGGGTTGGCGAAAATGACCGCGCTCGCCCCATGCTCCTTCCGGGCGGCGGCGATCTCGCGCACCTTGCCCGCGCTCACCAGCGTGCGCGACGAGTACGGCTGGCCCATCTTCGCCACCCCGCCGTCCGAGACCCCCCTGCGCTGCACGAAACGCCCCACCACCCGAGCGCCCAAGGCGCCCACCACCGCGGCGAGCTCGTCCATGACGGCGGCGTGGTCTCGCTGCTTGGCGGAGAAGAGCCCGACGAGAAGAACGTCGGCCCTAGTCAGGGTCAAGTGTTCCTTACCTTCCTGGTTCTGGGGTCGGGGTCGGGTCCGCGATCGGGGTCGAGGTCGGGGTCGAGGTCGGGGTCGAGGTCGGAGTCGAGGTCGGAGTCGAGGTCGGAGTCGAGGTCGGAGTCGGGCGATGCCGGTAGAAGTCGAGGTGCTCGGCCGCGAGCGGGGTGTCGCCCAGGATCAGGTCGGCGGCCTTCTCCGCCACCATCATGACCGGCGCGTAAATGTTGCCGTTAGTCACGTACGGCATGACCGAGGCGTCCACGACGCGCAGCCCGTCGAGGCCGTGCACCCTCATGGACAGCGGGTCGACGACGGAGCGGGGGCCGGTCCCCATCCTGGCGGTGCACGAAGGGTGCAGCGCGGTCTCGCCGTCCCTGGCGACCCAGTCCAGGATCTCCTCATCGGTCCGGACCCCCGGTCCGGGTGACAGCTCCCCGGCGTTGAAGGCGTCCATGGCGGGCCGGGTCAGGATGTCGCGGGCGATCCGGACGGCCTCCACCCACTCCCTGCGGTCCTGCGCGGTGGACAGGTAGTTGAACCGCAGCGCGGGGTGGACCCGGGGATCGGTGCTCCTGATCTTCACGGAGCCGCGCGCGTCCGAGCACATCGGCCCGATGTGCACTTGGTACCCGTGCCCGCCCACCGGCGCGGATCCGTCGTAGCGCACCGCGACGGGCAGGAAGTGGAACATCAGGTTGGGGTAGCCGACGTCGTCGTTGCTCCGGGCGAAGCCGCCCGCCTCGAAGTGGTTGGTCGCCCCGGGCCCGCTGCGCAGGAACAGCCACTGCGCGCCGATCCACGGCCGGTTGCGCCACTTCATCGCGGGCTGCATCGACACCGGCTCGCGGCAGCCGTACTGGATGTAGACCTCCAGGTGATCCTGGAGGTTCTCCCCGACTCCCGGCAGGTCGTGCACGACGTCGACGCCCAGGGCCGCCAGTTCCCCGGCGGCTCCAACGCCGGAGAGCTGGAGCAGCTGCGGGGAGTTGATCGCGCCGCCGCAGAGGACGACCTCGCCCGCGCGGACCGTCCTGCCGTCGTACTCCACGCCGACGGCCCGCCGTCCCGCAAAGAGGATCTTCGTGACGGACGCCCGTGTCCTGATCTCCAGGTTGGGGCGCCTCCTGACGGGATGCAGGTAGGCACGGGCGGCGGACAGCCGGCGCCCTCGGCGGATATTGCGGTCGAACCGGGCGAATCCCTCCTGGCGGTAGCCGTTCACGTCATCGGTCAGCGGATAGCCGGCCTGCTGCACCGCCGCGAAGAAGGCCGTGAACAGCGGGTTGCGCACCGGCCCGCGCTCCAGCACCAGAGGCCCGTCGTGCCCACGCATCGGGTCGTCCGGATCGGCGGCGAGGCAGTTCTCCATCCGCTTGAAGTACGGCAGGCAGTGCGCGAAGTCCCAGGTCTCCATGCCGGGGTCGGCCGCCCAGCGCTCGTAGTCCAGGGGGTTGCCCCGCTGGAAGATCATGCCGTTGATGCTGCTGGAACCGCCCAGCACCTTCCCCCGCGCGTGGTGGATCCGGCGGCCGTTCATGTGCGGTTCGGGCTCGGACTCGTACTTCCAGTCGTAGTGGCGGTTACCGATCGGGAAGGTCAGCGCGGCCGGCATGTGGATGAAGACGTCCCAGGGGTAGTCGGAGCGGCCGGCCTCCAGCACCAGCACGCGGCGGGCGGGGTCGGCGGACAACCGGTTCGCCAGGGCGCTTCCGGCTGATCCGCCCCCGACGATGACGAAGTCGTACATGTCTGCCCCGTCTCGCGCAGCAGGGGGGGTAACGAGGATCGTATCGAATGGCGCAACGCAGCGCACCATCCGCGCTGCACGCCGCCTCCAGCGGGAAGGTCCTGCCGGCCCACCTCGACGACCGGCACCGGGCCCGGCTGCTCGTCGCCGTGGTCGGCGCCCCGGGACCGACCTACCGCTTCAGCGAGGAGCGGCTGCACGAGCTCGCCCCGGTCCTGGCCAGGGGCGCCGAGGACATCGGCCACCGCCTGGACTGTCCCGGCTGAGAACCACCGTCCCGGGCTACCCCGGTTGAGAACCACCGTCCCGGGCTACCCCGGTTGAGAACCACCGTCCCGGGCTACCCCGGCTGAGGGCCGCCGTCCTGGTCACGCCGGCTGAGCCTGACCACCACGCTCTTGGAGGTGGGGGTGTTGGAGGTCTCCGCGACCGAGTCCAGCGGCACGAGCACGTTGGTCTCGGGGAAGTAGGCCGCGCAGCAGCCGCGGGCGGTCGGATAGGCGATGACGCGGAACCCCTCGGCCCTGCGTTCCCCGTCGGGCCACTCACTGATGAGGTCCACCATGTCCCCGTCGGCCAGCCCCCGCTCGGCCAGGTCGCCGGGGTGGACGAAGACGACGCGGCGGCCGCCGCGCACGCCCCGGTAACGGTCGTCCATGCCGTAGATGGTGGTGTTGTACTGGTCGTGGCTGCGGACCGTCTGCAGCAGCAGCCGCCCCGCCGGGACACGCAGCACCTCCAGGGCGTTGACGGTGAAGTTGGCCTTCCCCGTCGCGGTCGGGAAGCGCCGCTCGTCGCGCGGCGCGTTGGGCAGCGCGAACCCACCGGGGGCGCGGACGCGGGCGTTGAAGTCGCTGAAGCCGGGGATCACCCGGGCGATGCGGTCCCGGATCGTGTCGTAGTCGGCCTCGAACTCCGCCCAGGGCACGTGGGGGTCGGCGCCGAAGAGCTCGCGTGCCAGCCGGCAGACGATCGCCACCTCGGGCAGCAGCTCCGGTGAGGCCGGCCGGAGCCGTCCCCGGGAGGCGTGCACCAGGCCCATGGAGTCCTCGACCGTGACGAAGCGGGTGTCGTCCCGCTCGGTGCGGCCCAGCGTCGGGAGGATGAGCGCCTGCTCGCCGCAGACGGCGTGGGAGCGGTTCAGCTTGGTCGACACCTGCACGGTGAGCCGGGCCCGGCGCATCGCCTGCTCCGTCACCGCCGTGTCCGGGGTGGCGGCCACGAAGTTGCCGCCCATCGCGAAGAACACCTTGGCCTCTCCCGCCCGGAGCGCCCTGATCGCCTCCACGGTGTCCAGGCCGTGGTGGCGGGGAGGCTCGAAGCCGAACTCCTCGCGCAGCGCGTCGAGGAAGTGTGCCGGCGGCTTCTCGTAGATGCCCATCGTGCGGTCACCCTGGACGTTGGAGTGCCCGCGCACCGGGCAGACTCCGGCGCCCGGCCGCCCCACGTTGCCGCGCAGCAGCAGGAAGTTGACCACCTCCCGGATGGTGGCGACGGAGTTCTTGTGCTGGGTGAGGCCCATCGCCCAGCACACGATCACCGATCGCGCCCCGAGCACGTCGCCCACCGTCTCCTCGATGGCGGACCTCTCCAGCCCGGTCGCCTCCTCGACGTCCGCCCAGTCGAGGTCGCGGACGCTCCTGGCCCAGTCGTCGAAGCCGTGGGTGTGGGATTCGACGAAGTCGCGGTCGACCACCGAGCCGGGGGCCGCGTCCTCGGCCTCCAGCAGCGACCGCGACAGGGCGGAGAAGAGCGCGAGATCGCCGTTGAGCCGGATCTGCAGGAACCGGTCGGCCAGCGTCGTGCCCCGGCCCACCACCCCGGACGGCCGCTGGGGGTTCTTGAAGCGGAGCAGTCCCGCCTCGGGCAGCGGGTTGACCGCGATGATCCGCGCACCGTTCCGCTTGGCCCGTTCCAGGGCAGACAGCATGCGCGGGTGGTTGGTGCCGGGGTTCTGGCCGACGACGAAGACGAGGTCGGCGCGGTGCAGGTCCTCCAGTGACACCGTGCCCTTGCCGATGCCGAGCGTCTGGTTGAGCGCCGAACCGCTGGACTCGTGGCACATGTTGGAGCAGTCCGGGAGGTTGTTCGTGCCGAACCGGCGCACCAGGAGCTGGTAGACGAACGCGGCCTCGTTGGAGGTGCGGCCGGAGGTGTAGAACACCGCCTCGTCCGGGGACGCGAGCGCGCGCAACTCCTCGGCGACGATGGCGAACGCCTTCTCCCAGGTCACCGGCAGGTAGTGGTCGGATCCGGCAGGCTTGTGCATCGGCTCGGTGAGCCGTCCCTGCTGGCCCAGCCAGTAGTCGGTCCGTCCCGCCAACTCGTCGACGGTGTGCGCGGCGAAGAAGTCGCGGGTGACCCTGCGGGTGGTGGCCTCCTCGGCCACCGCCTTGGCTCCGTTCTCGCAGAACTCCACCGGGCTGCGGTGCTCCCCCTCGGGCCACGCGCAACCGGGGCAGTCGAAGCCGTCCTTCTGGTTGACGCGGGCCAGGGTCAGGAGCGTACGGCCGGCGCCCATCTGGGCGTAGGACGTCAGCAGCGACCGGGTCACCCCCGGCATGCCCGCCGCCCACTCCTTGGGGGGACCGACCGTGAGATTGTCGTCGTTGACGTCCTCGCGTGGGGCCTTCCTGACCATCCTGGCGGCTCCTTCTCCCGGTGCGCGGCTCTGTCGCCCTGTCAGGCGATCCTGCCACGTGGGCACTTCCCCCGGGGCACGGGGCCGTCACCGGGTCGCGAGGCCGTCCCGCCGGGAGGCTCCGGATCCGGCCGGTGCCGCTACCTCGACCGAGGGCGTCGTGGCCTGGGAGATCCGGGTGATCTGGGTGATCACGTCGCGCAGGTGCTCGCGCATCGCGGCCTCCGCGCCGGCCGGATCCCGGGCGACGACGGCATCGACGATCCTCTCATGCTGACCGAGAGAGACGGCGGAGCGCCCCGGCTGCAGCGACAGCCGAAACTGGTGGCGGACGAGCTGACCCTGCAACCGGACCAGGATGGTACGGGCGGTCACCTGCCCCGCGATCTCCTGGACCAGACCGTGCAGCGCCGCGTTCAGCTCGGAGTAGGCCAGCGGGTCGTGAGCCGCGACCCGCTCCCGCATCGCCTCCTTGATTTTGAGCAGCCTTCCGGCCTGCTCGGGCGTCACCCGCTCGGCCGCCTTCGCCGCCAGCAGGCCCTCCAGCACCATCCGCACCTCGGTGATCTCCACCGCCTCGGCGGTGGAGATCACCCGGACCCGCGCCCCCTTGTTGCGCTGCACCTCGACGAGACCGTCCGCGACGAGCTCTCGCAACGCCTGCCGCACGGTGGACCGGCTGACCTGATAGAGATCGCACAACTCGGCTTCGACCAGACGCTGCCCGGCGGCGAAGTGACCGTCCAGCACCGAGCGGCGGATCTTCACCACCAGATCTTGGGGATCGCCCGCTCCCATGCCCTTCCTCCCGTATCGGTCACCACCCGGTGGCGACAGAGGGTGCCAACCCTACCGGCGCCGAACCCGGCACCACGATCCCCGACACCCCCCGGCACTACGGCATCCCCGGCCCGGGTCCGCCGTGTCAGCGGGGAGGTGTCACCCGATCACCGGGGTGCCGTGGGTGTGGAACGACTCGATGGTCTTCAGGCCCCACGCCTGCCCCTTGGCGCGCTCCGCCTGCGTCCACGTGATGACCTCCCAGTCGGGGGCCAGGATCAGCCGGGCGCCGGCGTTGCACAGTTCGATGCGGTTGCCGCCGGGCTCCCAGACGTAGAGGAAGAACGTCTGCTGGATGGCGTGCTTGTGGGGGCCGGTCTCGATGTGGATGCCCGCTTCGAGGAAGACGTCGGCGGCCCGCAGGATGTCCTCCCGGGTGTCGGTCGCGAACGCCACGTGGTGCAGGCGTCCCCGCGCGCCGTGCCAGTCGGAGGTGTAGACGACGTCGTAGGACTTGTTGGAGACCGAGTACCAGATGGCGGCGGTCTCACCGTCGTCGGTGACGATCTGCTCGGTGGCCCGTGCGCCCAGCGTGCCGGACATGAAGGCGGAGGCGGCCGGCACATCGGAGGCGAGGAAGTTCACGTGGTCGAGGCGCCGGACGTTGGCCCCTCTCCCGGGGAACGCCGATGCCTGGTTCTTCAACGACGGCCGGTGCTCCTCGGTCGCGACGTACCTCTCCGTCTCGTAGTACAGGCCCATGTCATGGCCGTCCGGGTCGGTGAAGAGGTAGACGGGCCCGAGCCCGAACTCGGACTCGCTCCACTCTGCGCCGAGACCGGCCTCCTCGACGGCCTCGACCCGGCGCCGCAGGGCCTGCGGGCTCGCCGCCCGCAGGAACGTACGGCCGACACCGGCCCGGTCCCTGGCGGTGATCTTCACCGTGTACCGCTCGTAGTCGTCCCAGGAGTGCAGGTAGATCGAGTCGCCCTCCCGGTGGACCTCCTTCATCGCCATCAGGTCGACGAAGAAGGCGCGGGTCTCCTCCAGCACCGGGGTGAAAAGCTCGACCGACCCCACGTGGGCGATGTCGCGGAACGCTTCTGACTGCATCGGATCTCCTCTTGGTCGGTGCCAGGGTCAGGCGGCTCGCGGCGCCTGCGTTGTCGGAACCGCGGATTCACGGCGGGAGGGGTCAGCGCCGGCGCGGCCAGACCCGGCCGTCGAAGAGCTTGCGCGCGGTGCGCACCACTCCCGACCGGTGGACGCGCAGGGCCGTCCCGCTCCCGGACACCTCGATCGCGGTGTCGAAGAAACCGGTCGGATGCTCGATCCGCAGGGTGCCTGCCGGTGCCGTACACGCGGCCACCTCGGCCGCGACCGAGCCTTCGACGAGTACGGCGGTGGCGACCGAGACCGCTCCCAGGACGCCGATGGAGGTGTGGACCCGGTGCGGGATGAAGGTCCGGGTCGAGATGGCGCCCCCGTCGCGGGGCGCGGCCACCAGGGTCATCTTGGGCACCGTGGTCGCGCGCACGTCACCCAGCCCCATGAGCTCACCCGCCCGGAGGCGGATCTCCTCGACCTTCGCCCCGAGCGCCGCGTCGGCCTCCAGTTCGGAGGGGGATTCGTACCCTGTCACCCCGAGCGCCTCGGCGGCCATCAGCACGACGGGCATGCCGTTGTCGACGCAGGTCGTCTCCACGCCGGCGATCTCGTTCCGTACCGACCCGGTGGGCAGGAGGCTGCCGCAGGTGGCCCCCTCGGTGTCCTCGAAGTAGAGGGGAACCGGTGCGGCCGGGAACGGCACGCCCGAGATGAGGGTGTCCCCCGCGTACCTCACCCGGCCGTCACGGGTGTCCACGACGGCGGTCGCCGTGCCGCCCCCGTTGACGATGCGGACGCGCACCCGGGTGGTGGCGCCGTCCACCGGCACCAGTCCGCGCTCGATGGCGAACGGCGCGACGCCGGCCAGAATGTTGCCGCAGGTCTGTCGCGCCGAAATCCGGGCGTCGGCGACCTGCACCTGCAGGAACAGGTAGTCGACGTCGGCCTGCGGATCCGCCGAGCGCGACACCACCGCGACCTTGCTCGTCAGCGGATGACCTCCGCCGATCCCGTCGATCTGCCGGGCGTCGGGCGAGCCCATCAGCCGCAGCAGCAGGTCATCGCGTCTGTCCTCCTCGGCGGGCAGGTCCTCCGCGAGAAAGTAGGCCCCCTTCGAGGTTCCGCCGCGCATCAGCATGCATCGGAGCCCCGCGTCCTCGATCTCCTCCTCGGTGCTCACGGCGCCCTCCCGAACCCCAGTGCTCACGGCGCCGTCCCGAACCCGGGTGCTCACAGTGCCGTCCCGAACCGCGGAACACCCCGGCCGGGCACCGACCTCAGGACCTCGACGGTGGCCCGGGTCATCGCCGCGGACTCCCCCGCCGTCCCGGCCATCGAGGCGGCCGCCTCCATCTCGGCCACACGGCGTGCGCTGTGCCGCACGGTACCGTCGAGGAGCTTGCGGATCACGTCGCCGTCGACCTCGGTCAGGGTGTCGACCAGATGGTCGTAACACCACTCCCCCAGCCCCTGCGTCTCCGCCACCCGCAACGACTCGACCATCAGAGCGGTCAGGCCTTTCACCACGATGCTGCGCAGGAGTTTGCGCGCCGCCGCCTCGCCGACCTCCCCGCCGAGCGGGGTGATGTCCATCCCGCAGGCGGATAGCAACGCGGCGGCGCGTCCGGCGCCGGGGCCCGCGGCCAGAACGGGGGTCTTCACCAGCAGCCGGAGCACGGGCGCCATCAGGACGCCCTCGGCGAAGGTCAGCCCGTGCGCGGTCGCGGTGGCCGCGAGGTCGCGCTTGAGGTCCGGGCTCGCGGTCGACAGGTCGAGATACACCGCGCCGTCCGCCGTGTTCCCGAGGGCGGACGCCAGCGCGCCGGGCGCGTCGGCGGCCGCCGTCAGCGCGATGACCACCTCCGCGCCGGCCACGGCCTCGGCGGCGGAGCCCAGCACGGTGAAACCGGCCGGGCGGTCCGTCCATGCGGGGTCGAAGCCGGTGACGTGCGCGTGGGTGCTGAGACCCGAGGCGATCGCGTACCCGGCTTCACCGAGTCCGAGCAGGGCGACGCGCGGCTTCATCGTTCCTCCTCGGGCAGGTCGTCCACATAGTCGACCCCCAACCGGGACAGCAGCTCACGCAGGCCGTACATGTCGACGCCGAGCACCCCGGAGCTCAGGGCGGCCCGTTTGTCCTCCTCGGCCGCGATCCGGGAGCGCGCCCTGGCCAGCACGTCCGCGGCCGACCGGGCCGGCACGCACATGACTCCGTCGTCGTCGGCGATCACGACGTCGCCGGGCCGTACCACCTGGCCACCGCAGACCACCGGCACGTTGACGGAGCCGGGGCTGGCCTTGACGGTGCCCTGCGCCGAGACGGCGCGCGCCCAGACGGGGAAGCCCATCGCGCGCAGGGCGGCGATGTCACGCACCCCGGCGTCCGTCACGAGACCCACCACTCCCCGGGAGAGCAGCGACGTGGCAAGCAGGTCGCCGAACATGCCGTCGGTGGAAGGGGAGGTCGTCGTCACCACGAGGACGTCCCCCTCCTGGCACATCTCCACCGCCGCGTGAATCATCAGGTTGTCGCCGGGGTGGCTCGACACGGTGACCGCGGGCCCCGCGATCACCGCGCCGTCCTGGCGGGGCCTGACGGCCGGCGCCACGAGCCCGGTACGCCCCGCCGACTCGTGCACCGTGGCCACCCCGGCGTCGTGTAGTCCTCTGACGACCTCCGGGTCGGGACGCGTCACGTTCCGTACGACATAGTGCCCTGCCATGCGGGTCCTCCTAGTCCAGCTCGGAGGTGACCTGCGGGTAGACCCGCTGGTACGCCTCGGCGAACGCCTCCACGGGCAGCCCCAGGTTCGGCCCGCTGTTGCGCTTGGCCTGCACCCCCCGGCGGCGGCCCAGATCGCTGTAGTACTCCACCAGGTGCCCCTGGGCGCCGAGACTGCGCATCGCCGCGAGCTTCTGTTCCCACACCGGCGTGATGTCCAGCAGGACATCGGGCCGGAAGTCGCACACCTCGGGCTGGTGCGGTTCGAAGCAGAACACCGGAGGAGCACCGATCACCTCGCCCTCACCCGGCACCCCGGGGGCCTGGGCGAGGATCCGCGTCCTGCGGGCGATCTCTCCGGCGACGGGGTGATCGATGTTGTACGGGTCGTTCGGGGCGTGCGTCAGCACCACGGACGGCTGCAGGCCCCGGTAGAGGTCGATCAGCGACCGGGTCAGTTCCGGTGTCTCGACCAACGGGTAGTCACCGGCGTCGAAGAAGACCACCTCGGCGCCCAACGCGCCGGCGGCCTTCTCGCCCTCCTCGCGCCGGACCGCCTTGACCTCCTCCAGGCTGTGCCCCTTGCGCCACAGGCCGGCGGACTCACCGCGCTCGCCGAAACTGAGACAGGCGATCACGGCGCGCTGCCCGCGCCCGGTCGCCAGCGCGATGGCCCCACCGGCACGCCAGACGAAGTCTCCTGGATGAGCGGTGATGACCAGCAGGGGTCCCTTGGTCGACATGCCCGTCCTTTTCTATCCGTTGCAGCGACATCGCCAGACTGCACACATTATTGTCAACAATATTGACAGAACGATAGTGAAGCATGCCGGTGCGATTAGTTACGATATTGTCAACAATATCCCCAACTATCTCCCCGCCACAACCCACCATCGGAAAGCGGCGCTCCGAGACCGCGCTCGCGTCATGCCGCCGGCAGGCCGGGTGTGGAGACGCCGGTACGGTGCCGTCAGGGCCGGTACGGTGCCGTCAGGGCCCGAGGAGGTTGTGCCGACCGACGAGGAGCCCGGCGTGAAAACGCGAGCGGGCACCGAGACGCTCGCAGAGGACCTGCACCCGCCGTTGCACGGTACGCGGGCTGATGCCGAGCTGGCGGGCGATGGCGTTGTCCTTCAAACCCGCTGCCAGCAGTGCGAGGACCTCGGCGTCGGACGGCTGGGACCAGGTCTCGGACTCCAGGGACTCCCCGGTGGGGGTCGTGGTCCCGTGCAGGGGGATGGCGGATTGCCACAACACTTCGAAGAGCCCGACCAGGGCGTCGAGCAGCGCCGAAGGATGCACGACGAGGGCGCTCTCCACCGCCCGGTTCTCGTCGGAGACGAGCGGCAGCATCGCGACGCGGGCGTCGGCGACGGCGAGCTTGACGGGGACCTGACCGAGGCGGGCCTCCTCACCCTCTTTGATCGCCAAGCGGGTGTGCTCCAGCATGCCGGGCTCCTCGAACGCCAGCGGACCGTAGATCCCGCGCGTCCGGGCCCGGCGGTGCACGACGTGCCGCCGATCCTCCTGATCGCCGCTGACGTCGACGGCGTAGGGCGGGTGCACGAGAACGAGCAGCTCTTCGGTGGTGTTCCGCTCGATCTGCTGGAAGCGGCGGCCGACGGCCTCACGTCCGGTGACCACTTCGAGCACCTCCTCCGGGTGCGGTCCGCTCCGGTTGACGACCTCGGTCGCCAGCAGCGCGGCGGCGGCCCTGCTGTGCGCGATCTCCTCATGGCGCCGCGCCACCAGTATGTCGATCGCGACGTTCGGCGGTGTCGCGATCAGGCGGAGCGGCCTGCCCGCCACCCTGGTGACCAGGCCGAGGTCCTCCATCCGGGGGAACATCCGGCGTATCACCGCCGCCGAGGTGCCGGTCTCGAACGCGAGCTGGTTGAGGGTGGCCGGTCCGTGCCGTAGCAACGCCCGGTATGTCGTCTCTTCCGCGACGGCGACTCCGAGACCTTCCAGTAATCGTCGTTGCTCCATGTTCCACTTCACCCATTCCGTCGAGCCACGCAGAAGCGCCGAGTGCGGCTCCAGCATAAAGGGCGCCTATTTCATGAATTAAGGCATGTCATGACTCCGCAGCTGACCGGCGGGTTCGACACGTTCGTCGAGCAGGTGGTGCCCATACTGAGGGCACGTGGCCTGTTCCGTACCGAGTACACCGGAACGACCCTCCGTGACCACTTCGGCCTGACGCGGCCGGCCAGCCAGTACTCCGCTCCCGTGCCCGTCAGACCTGGGCACCATCGCGTGGCATCCCTATCTTCCGCGATGTCCAGAGAGGAACCCGTACCGAGATGACGACCGACTCAGCTGCTTTGCCGCGCACCGCCCTGCGGCCCCGCACCCCGCTGTGGACCGTGGTGACGGCGGCCGTCGCCGCGCTCACCACCGTGACCGCGGGGGCGGCTCCCCCGGCCTCCTCCCGCGGTGGCGACGTGGTCCTGGAGTGGTATGACGCCACCGCCGCCACCATCGCCGCCGGAGGCCCCGAAGCCCAGCTCACCGGCGACCGCACCTGGGCGATCAGCTGGCTGTCCGCCGCCCGCGCCCTCAGGTCGGGTCCGCACTCGCCGGACTTCCAGGACGCCGCGCTCGCCTCGGCCGTCCACACCTCGCTCGCCGGGTTGATCCCGGCCGGTGCCGACGGACTGGACGCGGCACTGGCGGCGACGCTGGACCGCATACCCGACGGTCCCGCCAAGGACCAGGGGGTGGCGGCCGGGACGGCCAGGGCGGCGGAACTCCTCGCGGAGCGGGCCGGGGACGGGTTCGACCCGGCCTCGATCGACCCGCCGTACCCGCCTCCCGCCCCTGAGCCGGGTATCTGGCAGCCCACTCCCCCGGCCTACGGCCCCGCCGAACAGGCGGGGACCCGCCACGCCAGGCCCTTCCTCCTGGAGCATGCTGACCTGTTCCGCCCGGAGCCGCCGCCCGCGCTGGGATCCGCCCGCTACCGGGCCGACCTTGCGGAGGTGCGCGCGTACGGCGCGGCGGACAGCCTCGTGCGCACCCCGGAGCAGACGGAGAACGCCCAGTTCTGGCTGGATTCCCCGCAGCTCATCTACACCGAGGTGGTGCGCGCGGCCCTCGCGGCGTCGTCCGAACCGCTGCCCGCGCAGGCCGAGCTCGTCGCGCTCTTCCATGTGGCGCTGGTGGACACCCAGATCGCCACATCCGACGCGAAGTATGCCTACCTGCGGTGGCGGCCCGTCACCGCGATCCGCTCCGCCGACGTCGACGGTGATCCCGCCACCGACCCGGACCCGGACTGGGCACCGCTGCACGCGACGCCGTCACACCCCGAATACCCCAGCGCCCACGGCACCTACGCCGGTGCCGCCGAGCAGGTCCTCACCGCATTGGTCGGCGCCCACGCCGCCGGGCCGTTCACCGTCACCAGCCTGACCGCGCCGGGGGTCATCCGTACCTACACCACCTGGAAGGAGCTGACCGACGAGAACGTCGACGCCCGGGTCTGGTCGGGCATCCACACCCGGTCCGCCGACGAGGCCGGGGCGACGCTCGGCCGCCGGGTCGCCGCGGACACCCTCCGGAACTCGGCGCGGCTCTTCCCCTGACATCCCGGGGGTGACGGCGTGTCCCCGCCGTAGGGACGGCGGCCCCGCCCTCCCTACGGCGCGGGGCCGATCCGTCGCCCTTACGCCTTGATCACCCGTTTCCCGGCCACGGACACCGACACCGTGTGACGGCGATCGTGGCCACGGCGAGCCCGGCACCGGACGTCGGACCGGCGGTTCACCGAAATAGCAGAAGGAACGCACCCAGATTTCTTACATAATTTGCAATAGGGATAAATACGGAGAAAAGGCTTGCGGGTCAGCCCTTCGAGCCGGTGAAGGCGATGCCGGCGATGAGCTGCCGCTGCATGACCGCGAAGAGAACGATCACCGGCAGTGAGGCGACGACCGTCCCGGCGAACAGGATCGGGAAGTTGGTCTGGAACTGCCCGCGGAGCGAGGCGAGCCCGGCGGCGAGCGTCATCATCTCCGGATCGGTGTTGACCACCAGCGGCCAGAGCAGGCTGCTCCACGACCACATGACGGTCAGCAGCCCCAGCGCCAGCAGCCCCGGCCTGACCAGCGGCAGCATGATGTGCCAGTAGATCTGCAGCGGGTTGGCCCCGTCGAGGCGCGCAGCCTCGTCCAGTTCCGTGGGCAGGGTGAGGAAGAACTGCCTGAGCAGGAACGTGCCGAAAGCCCCGAAAACGCCCGGCGCGATCAGCGCCTGCAGCGTGTTGAGCCAGCCGAGCCCCTGCATGATCTCGTAGCGCGGGATGAGGAACAGCTCGCCGGGGACCATGAGCATGGCCAGGAAGACCATGAAGATGGCGCCCCGGCCGGGAAAGCGCAGCCGGGCGAAGGCGAAGGAGGCCAGCGAGCACAGCAGCAGCTGCCCGGCGGTGATGCCCACGGTGACCACGACGGTGTTGAGGAACTGCCTGGCCAGCGGCACCGAGCGGAAGACATCGGCGAAGTTCGACCACTGCCACGAGGGCGTGAACTTCGGCGGCGTCCGCAGCGAGTCGGGCAGCGTCTGCAGCGAGACCACGATCTGCCAGGCGAAGGGCGCGAGCATCACCAGCGCGCCCGCGGCCAGCACCACGTGGACCGGCCAGGTCCTGGGCCTACTCATAGTGCACCCACTTCTTCTGCAGCCTGAACTGGATCGCGGTCAGCACGAGGATCAGCCCGAGCAGCAGCACGGCGATCGCCGCGGCGAGCCCTCGCTGGTTCTGCACGAAGCCCTTCTCGTAGAAGAGGTAGACGATCGTGCGGCTGCCGCTCAGCGCCGGACTCTTCAGGTCGACCATGAGATAGACCAGGTCGAAGACCTGCAGGGCGTTGATCATCGTAATCACGACGACGAAGAACGTGGTCGGCGTGAGGAGCGGGAGCGTGATGCGGAAGAACTGCCGTAGCCGGCTCGCGCCGTCGATCTCGGCCGCCTCGTAGTAGTGGCGCGGAATGCTCTGCAGCCCCGCCAGGAGCAGCACGGCGTTGTAGCCGATCGAGCTCCAGATCCCGACGACCGCGATCGCGTAGATGGCGAAGTCGGGATCGCCGACCCAGTACGGCCCGTCGATCCCCAGCGTGCCCAGGAGGTAGTTGATCGTGCCGAAGTCGCCGTTGAACAGGTAGCGCCAGGTCAGGGCCATCGCGGCGGGCATGGTGACGACCGGCAGGAAGTACAGCGTCCGGTAGACGCTCAGGCCGCGCAGCCCCGGCACGTTCAGCAGGGCCGCGAGGGCGAGGGACAGCGGCACACCCGCCAGCACCAGCACCGCGTAGAGCAGGGTGTTGCCGAGCGCGCCGAGCATCTCCTCGTCACCGAGCAGGTCGGTGAAGTTGGCCGTCCCCACCCAGGTCTGCCCGCCGAAGACGCCCGACTCGGTGAAGCTGAGATACAGGGTCTGGGCGATGGGCCACAGGTAGAAGACGGCCAGACCCAGCGCCATCGGGGCGATGAGGAGGTACCCCCAGACCCACTCGCGCTTGATGAGCATCTGTTACTCCTTGGCCAGGATCTCGGTCATCTGCGCTGCGATCTCCTTGGCCGCGTCGGCCACCGGCCGCTTGCCCGCCCAGGCGTCGGCGAGCAACCTGTTCTGTACGTCCTGCCACTGCGCGGTGTTCATCGAGACCGGGTACGGCACGCCGTTCGGCAGCGAATCGGTGACCGTCTCCTTCAGATGGAAGGAGGGGAAGGCCTTGTACCAGCCGTCCTGCGTAGCCGGGCGGAGCGAGAGGGCGCCGCCGCCGCTGTCGCTGATGATCTTCTGGGCCTGCGCGGAGGCGACGAACTCGGCGAACGCCGCCGACTCCTTCGGGTGCTCGGACTTGGCCGAGACGGCGTTGGCCAGGCCGAGCAGGATGACGGCCTCCTGCGTGGGCCCCTTGGGCAGCGGGGCCACGTCGATCCGCTCGCGGATCTCGGGGTTGGCCCAGTAAGTGGAGGCGAACCAGACGCCGCCATACTGCATGCCGTACCTGCCGGACTGGAAGAGCTGGATGGTGTCGGTGTCGGCGTAGACCTCCGCGACGGGCGCGACCTGGTCCTTGATCAGGCCGGTCCAGAACTCCAGGCCCTGGATGGAGCCGGGCTCGTCGAAGCCGCTCTTCTTGCCGTCGGCCGAGACCACATGGCCGCCGGCCTGGATCATCGTGTTGTAGAAACCGACCTGGTCCAGCATCGGGGCGAGGATGCCGAACTGCTTCTTGGACGGGTCGGTCAGCTTCTTGGCGGCAGCCTTGACGTCGTCCCAGGTCCAGTCGGCGGTCGGGTACTTCACGCCGGCCGCGTCGAAGATTTTCTTGTCGTACCAGAGCGCCGGGATGCTCACGCTGAACGGCAGGCCGTACAGCTTGCCGTCATGGCGGTAGCCGTCGACGACCGCCTGGGGCAGGTCGGTGACCTTGGACTCGTCGAGCGGGGCGATGATGCCGCCCTTGGCGTACATGCGGAGGTTGAGGCTGTTCATCCAGAAGACGTCGGGGGCGGTGCCACCGGACGCGACCGTCTGGAGCTTGGTCCAGTACTGGTCCCAGGGGGTGATCTCCAGCTTGACCGTGACGTTCGGGTTGGCCTGCTGGAAAGCGGCGATGATCTTCTCGGCGCTGGCCTGGTCGTTCTTGTCCCAGATGGCGTAGCTGATAGCGACTTTTCCGGATGCGACAGGCTCGCCGGACGAGCCGCATCCCGCAGCGAGGACGGCAAGGCCGAGCAGCCCGGCTATGGGCAGGCGAAAACGCATGGGTTTCTCCAGGGGGGTGTCTCAGAACCGCAGGATCGCGGTCCAGGCGGCGAGCTTGTCGTCGATCTCGGCCCTGGTCCGGGGATGGCCGGGGGCGTCGGGACGTTGCTGCCAGGGGTGCGGGCCGGCGGCCGGGCGATACTCCACGCCCAGGGCGTCGAGCCGCCTTTCGTGTACGGCGAGCCGGGCGAGGAAGTCCTCGAAGTCGTGCTCGTCGCTCCACACCGCCTCGGCGAAAGCGGCCAGGCGTGGGAAGGCCATGTAGTCGAGGAGCCGGGGCGAGTCGATGTGCTCGGTCCACAGCGCCGCTTGGGCGCCGAGGATCCTGCCCCGCTCCTCCTCGGTGAGGCCGCCGGGGACCGGGTCGAAGGCGTGCACCGCGCTCAGGGAAGTCACGCTGCCGATCGGCACCGGCTCCTGATCGCCCTCGGCCTGGCGGAAGTCCAAGTAGGTCTCGGCGAACGGCGAGACGACCACGTCGTGGCCGGCCCGCGCGGCCAGCGCCGCGCACTTGTCGCCGCGCCAGGCGGCGACGGTGACTCCCGCCGGCAGGCCGCCTTCCATGAGCTCGTCCCAGCCGAGCGGCTTGCGCCCCCGGGCCAGCAGGTAGTCGGTGAAGTGCCGCATGAACCAGGTCTGCAACTCGTCGGCGTCGCGCAGGCCGAGCTCGCGGATGCGCTCCTTGGCCGGGATGCTCTCGTTCCACTGGGTTTTGGGGACCTCGTCGCCGCCGACGCAGATGTACTCGCCGGGGAAGAGCTCCAGGACTTCGTCGAGGACGTCGGTGAAGAAGGCGATCGTCTCGTCGGAGACGTTGAGCACGTTCTCGCCGACGCCCCATTCAACGCGCACGTCCAGTGGAGCGTCGAGGTTACCGAGCTCCGGGTAGGCGGCGATGGCGGCCTGGGTGTGGCCGGGCAGGTCGATCTCCGGGACGACCGTGACGAACCGGTCGGCCGCGTAGGCGACGATCTCCCTGATGTCGTCCTGGCTGTAGAAGCCGCCGTGCGGACGCCCGTCGAACAGGCGGTGCCGCTTGGCGCCCAGTGGCGACTCGCGCCGCCAGGCACCGACCTCGGTCAGCTTCGGGTACTTCCTGATCTCCAGCCGCCAGCCCTGGTCGTCGGTCAGGTGCAGGTGCAGGACGTTGAGCTTGTGCGTGGCCAGCAGGTCGATGTACCGCAGCAGGTCGTTCTTGGGCAGGAAGCGGCGGGCCACGTCGATGAGACAGCCGCGCCAGCCGTACCTGGGCGCGTCGGCGATGCTGACGGCGGGGACGCTCCACGTCCTCTCCCCGGTACGGCCGGCGCGGAACGCGGCCGGGGGGAGGAGTTGGCGTAGCGTCTGAGCCCCGTAGAAAGCACCGGCCGGGGCCGCGGCCTCGATCAGCACCGACTCCGCCGTGGTTGTGAGCCGGTACTCCTCAGACCCGAGCCCTTCGGCGAGGCGGATCTCGACCCCACCGGGGCCCTCCGGCAGCGGCAGGCCGGTGGCCGGGATGAGGGTCTCGCGGAGCCACACCGCGGCCCTGGCCAACATCGGATCGGCGGTCAGCGGAGTGGCGGCGGTGAAGGTGAACCGCCCTTCGGCCGGGGTGAGGCGGGAGGGCGTCGGGATCGTCGTCACAGGGCCTGCACCGTCCGGGTCTCGCGGGCGCGCTCGGCGGCCCAGACGACGAGGTGCCCGGCCAGCGCGTCGGCCGCGCCGGCTCCGAGCGGCGCCTGATCGCCGGCCACTACGGCGTCGATGAAGGCCCTGGTGAGACCCGTGTCGCCGCCGCCGTGGCCGTCGGCCAACGACGCGCCCGCGCTTGTCTCGGTGTCGATCGTCTCCTCGGCGCCGGTCACGAAGTCGACGATCCTGATTTTCTGGCCGTCGCCCTCGGCGAAGCCGTTCGTGCCGAAGATCCTGGTCTTGCGGTGTTCCAGCGGGGTGAAGGCGGTCATCGTGAACGACGCGGTCGCGCCCTGCGCGAACTCCAGCATCACCACCTGCTGGTCCACCACGTCGTTGTCGCAGTCGTAGACGCAGCGGCCGTACGGGCCGGTCTCCAGCGCGTGCGTGACGCCGGCCGTCGTGGCGTCGGAGGTGACCGCGCCGAGCGGCCAGAACTCCCGGTTCGGATCGCCGAGACAGCCCAGGTAGAAGCGTTTGGCGGAGTAGGGGCAGGTGGGCTCGACCGCGCAGCTCACGCAGCGCCCGCCCGCGCCCTCCGGCCGGTTCTCCTGTCGGAAGTGGGTCAGCGAACCGAAGGACGCCACGCCGACCGGCTCGTCCTCGATGAGGTGGAGCAGCCAGTCGATGTCGTGGCAGGACTTGGTCAGTAGCATCGGCCCCGACTCGGTCGCGTTGCGCCAGGCGCCCCGCACGAAAGAATGGGCCATGTGCCACCAGCCCACCGGCTCCAGGTGCTGAACGCTGGAGATCGTGCCTAGCCGGCCGCTGCCCACGAGCTCCTTGAGCACCTTGGTGTAGGCGGTGTAGCGGAGCACGTGGCCGACCGCGAAAACGACGCCACTGCGCTCGACGACCTCGACGATCCTGCGCGCCTCCGGCTCGGTGGGGGCCATCGGCTTCTCCAGCAGGATGGCGTAGCCCAGCTCGGCGAAGGCCACGGCGGGCTCGACGTGCAACCGGTCCTGGGTGGCGATGACCACGGCGTCGGCCAGCTTCGGCACGGCGGCCAGCTCGGCCCACTCCGTGAAGCAGGCCTGCTCCGGCAGGCTGTGCTCGACGGCCAGCTTGGCCCGTCTGGCCGGATCCGGGTCGGCCACGGCCACGATCCGCGCCCGGCCGTCGGCCGCGGCCGCCCTGGCGTAGATCTGGCCCCGGGCTCCCGCTCCGACGACGGCTATGGTCACTGTCATTGCCGAACTCCCCGACTTATTGTGGAGTCCATAGATACTCATAGATTCAGCCTTGTGGTCAAGCCTTCTTTGTCGGATGATCCAGCTAGTGGAGATCGCGCCAGACGAACATAATCAGGAGTCCATTAATAGTGAGGAGTGATCTCGTGCAGGTCAGTGGTGGGGACCTTCAGCGGTTGCGCCAGCTGAACTCGCTCAGCAGCATCCGTGCCCTGCGTGAGGCGCGCAGCCCGCTGACGCTCACCAAACTGGCCGCGGTGATCGGGCTGTCGCGGGGTTCCATGGTGGACGTCGTCACCGATCTCCAGGAACGCGGCTGGATCGCCGAGGTCGAGCCCGCCCCGGGCGGCATGGGCCGACCCGCCAAGCGGTACCGCTTCCGCGCCGATGCCGGGCACGTGCTCGGCATCGACATAGGGGTTCACAAGGTCCTCGCCATGGTCACCGACCTCGCCGGCCGGACTGTCGCCAGCGGCCGGGTCGCCGTGACCCGGCGTACCACCCGACACGAACGGCTGGACGCCGTGGGCAGGGCCATCGATGCCGCGCTCGTCGCCTCCGGCCTGATCGCGCCCGACCTGTGGGGCGTCGCCGCCGGAAGCACCGGCGTCGTCAACAGGGAAGGCCTGATCACCCGGGTCGACGACCTCCCCGACTGGCCCGGCGTCGACCTCATCGGCCATCTCGGGCAGCTGCTGCCCTGCCCGATCACCATCGAGAACGACAGCAAGCTCGCCGCCCTCGCCGAACAGCGACTGGGCGTCGCGGCAGGCGTCCGCGACCTCGTCTACCTGCACGCCGGCCGCCGACCCGGGGCCGCGCTCATCCTCAACGGCCGGCTCCACCACGGCTTCAGCGGCGCCACCGGGGAGGTCGGCCTCATGAAGATGACCGGCTGGCGCACCATGGCCGCTCACTTGGAGGGCTCCCCCGCCGCCCAGGGCGCCCCGCCCGAGGACGCCGCCGGGCTCGTCTTCACGGCCGCCCGTGCCGGCGACCCTGGCGCCATGGCAGCCGTCGACACCTACGCCCACCATCTCGCGCTCGGCACCGCCGCCATGGTCCTGACCTTGGACCCCGAACTGGTCGTCCTCGGTGGCGGATTCTCCCGCTCTGCCGACGTCCTGCTGCCCGCACTGCGCCGGGCCCTCGAACCCCACTGCCTGCGCGTCCCCGAGATCCGGCCCTCGACGCTCGGTGAGGAATGCGTCGCCCTCGGCGCGGCCTGCCTGGCGCTGGACCACGTGGACACGTACTTCTTCTCACCGGAAGGCACGATTTCCCGCCCTTGCGCTCCCCAGCGCCTCGCCTGACAGCCCCTTCCGCCCATGCCTTCGCCTCGAAGACCCCCCCTCCACACGCACTCACCCCCCGCACACCGCCGGCCACATGCTCGGCACCCTCCGGTAAAGGACAGCTCATGCGCAGATTGATCCCGCCCTTAGCCGTCGCCCTGGCCCTCGCCGGGCTGCTGACCCCGGCACCCCCGGCCGCGGCCGTGGCCCAGTCGCCCCCGCACCGGATGGAATGCGACTCGGACCGGGGCGGTCGTATCTGTACGGTGGTGTGGACCGGGAATCCGCGCCCGCACCAGGTGGAGGAGTTCACCGCCACCGTCAGGAGCGGTGACCAGGTATGGGCGCGGGAGACCATCTACAGCAGTACGGGGGGTGCCCGAACCCGTCCCTTCCTGCTGCCCGAGCACCAGGTGACGGTCGACGCCACCGTCAAGTCCCTGCCGGAGAAGCAGGTGGGCACACCGCTGCGGCTGATGGCGTGGAACCTCTACGTCGGTGGCACGATCAACGGCCAGGAGAAGACGGGCGAGAACCTCAGGCAGATGATCGAGTACCTCAATGAGGTCGATCCCGACGTCCTGTTCGTGGTCGAGGGGTACGGATCGGGGCAGAAGATCCTTGACGGGCTGAACGCCGGACGGCCGGCGGGCGAGCGGTTCTCCGCCGCGCAGCTCACCCAGCCGGCGGACTACAGCGTCAACGGCGACAACCTGTGGCTGTACACGAAGCTCAAGATCGAGAAGGTCTACCCGCGCTACGCCGACGCGGACATCACCTCGTTCAACCTCGGTGGCGCCCGGCTCGGCCTGCCCAACGGCGAACACGTCCACGCCTTCAGCATGTGGACCTGGCACGAGATCTCCGCCAACTGGGACACCCACGAGGCGGCCGTGCAGAACCTCTACGGCCGGCCCCGGACGAAGACCGACGCGCAGCTCCTCGACGACGACCGCTTCCGTCGCGTCGCCATGGGCAAGGCCATCCTGGAAAAGGCGCTGCCGTCCTTCATCGGCGATGACGACGCCCCGGTGCTCATGGGCGGAGATCTCAACGCCTGGCCGCACCTGGACTGGACCGAGCAGTTCAAGAACGCGCGCGGGCACGCGGGCATGGTATTGCCGTGGCCGTTGACCAAGATGTTCACCGATGCCGGCTTCGTCGACACCTTCCGCCACGCCAACGCCGACGCCGGGCGTTACCCCGGCCGCACCTGGAGCTCGCTGAGCGGCTACCGCTCCGCGCCCGCCCGCACCGACTACGTGTTCACGCGAGGCGAGGACGTCCGCGTCCTCGGCTCGCGCACGGACGACCGCCGCCTGTCCCGCCACCAGGGCAGCGCCCTCGACGAGACCTATCCGTTCTACTCCGACCACAGCGCGGTCGTCACCGACGTGGTGGTCCGCGGAGAGGGAACGGGCCCCGACCGGCCGATCGTCAGCGAGGAGCCAGAGAACGCCCCCGGCGTCTGGCCCGCCACCCCGGTCGGCACCCCGGTCCCGCCGACCGAGCTCAGCGCGACGGCGACCACCTTCAAGCCCGGCGTCGGCGACCCTGTCCGGGCGGTCGACGGCGATCTCACGACCGACTACCACTCCAACTACCCGGAGATCGCGCCCCAGCCCCACTTCATCACGGTCGACCTCGGGCGGGTCCGGGCCCTGTCCGCGGTCCGGTTCCAGCCCAAACTGGGCTACGACATGAACGGCACCGTCCTGAAGGGCGTGGTGCAGGTGAGCGGCGACGGCACGACGTTCAGGGACGTCAAGCGGGTCGAGTGGCCGCGCATGACGGCGCCGAACGACGTCGACATGCAGGGTGTCGCGGCCAGATACGTGAGGCTGCGCGTGGACTACGGCATGAACGGGGCCTCCTCCCTCGCGGAGATCATTCCGTACGAGATCTCTCGATGACGATCGTCGCCGGTCCTTCCGAGGGCCGGCGACTTCCCGCCCCGGTCGCCGACAGGCAGGTTGCAGGTCTCGGATGGCGCGCCGGAGCCCACGATCACCGGCGTGTTCGACTGCGACCGAACGTCGTGGGGCGACCCGGAGTCCGACTGGACGATCTCCATGGCCGGCCGGCGACCGGGCACGGAGCGGGACGCGTTCTGGGAGACGTACGGACCGCTGTCGTCCACGCCCGGCGCCGCGCTGCGGTCGCTGTTCTATCGGGCCCGGCACGTGGGCGCCGTCCGGCTGGAGAGCCACCGGCTGGGAAAGTCCACGGACGTACCGGGCACCTATGACGACATGCGTGAGGTGCTCACGCGCTTGGCGGACTGATCCTCCGGACGCGGTCTCACCCGGAACCGATGGCCTGCCGATGCGGCCCGGATGCGGAGCGCGCACCACCGCTGTCGCCCTGATCCGGGAGTCGCCGCCACGGCACCACCGGGGTGACCGCCGCCGACGAGCGAGCTGTTAACCTACTCGCGACGCGGGGTGCCCCGGCAGGTCCGGGGCTGAGAGCACACCCGTCGAACCTGATCTAGTTCGAACTAGCGAAGGGACGTCATGTTCTGCGACGACGTCTGGGCCCGCTCCACCGCACTGCTGCGCGCCATCCACGAGCACCCCTTCAACACCGCGCTCGGCGAGGGCACGCTCGATCGCAGGCGGTTCGCCTTCTATATCGTGCAGGACGCCCGATATCTCGAGGCGTTCTCCAAGGCGCTCGCCACCGCCTCGGTGCGGGCCGGCGACCCTGAGGAGGCCGCGTTCTGGGCGGACAGCGCGCACGCCGCACTGGCCGCCGAGCGGACCCTGCACGAGGGCTACATCGAGGAGTACGGCCTGAGCGCCGCCGACCTCTCGGGCATCCGCACCTCGCCCACCTGCCTCGGCTACTCCTCCTTCCTCCAGGCCGTCGCGCTGGCCGCGCCGTACCCGGTGCTCGTGGCCGCCCTCCTGCCGTGTTTCTGGGTCTACCAGGACGTGGGGGCGGCGCTGCTGCAGCAGGTCGGCGACGTCGCCGACCACCCCTACCGCGCGTGGATCTCCACCTACGCCGATCCGGACTTCGCCAAGTCGGTCGAGCGGGCCAAGGAGATCGCCGACCGGCTGGCGGCCGGGGCGGACGGCGAGACGCGCGCGGCCATGACCGAGGCGTTCGTCCAGGCCACGGAGTACGAGTGGATGTTCTGGGACAGCGCCTGGCACCAGGAGACCTGGCCCACGGAACAGTGGCGGCCCGGCGGCTGACGCCCGCCGTCACGCCTGCGAACCCCTCCGCCCGTCACTGGGCGGAGACCTCGCCCGCCGATGACCCCGACCGGGCGGACCCTCAGCTCAGCAGCCTGCCCGCGCGCAGTACGGCGTGCGACCCGACGAAGTCGTCGCGGAAACGACGGTCGTGGGAGACCACCACCAGGGCGCCCGGGTAGGCGGCCAGCGCCTCCTGGAGTTCCTCGACGAGGGTGAGCGAGAAATGGTTGGTCGGCTCGTCCAGGATCAGCAGGTCGACGGGGCGGCTCACCAGCCGCGCCAGCTCCAGGCGGCGCTGCTGCCCGATGGAGAGCGCGGCCAGCGGCTTGAGGAGGTCCTCGCGCTGGAACAGTCCCAGCGCGAGAAGCGCCGCCGCGTGCTCCTCCAGCGACCCCGGCAGTCCTTTGGCGTAAGCGGCCAGCACCGCGCCCTTGGACCGTCTGACGGGTATCTCCTGGCGCAGGTAGCCGATCCGCTCGGGACGGCGCACGGTGCCGGCGTCCTGGGCGAGGTCCCCGGCGAGCACCCGCAGGAACGTCGTCTTGCCCGCCCCGTTGGGTCCGGTGAGCAGCACCCGCTGACCGGGCGCGAGCGCGAACTCCTCGACGGCGAGCCGGTCGCCGACCCGGACGCCGTTCAGCGCGGCCAGCGGCGCGGCGCCGGCCTCACCACCGCTCCGGACGGCATCGCCCGGTCCGGCGCCGGTTCCCCGGACCGGCCGGCCGACGCCACCTACGTCACCGCCGCCGGGCCGGACGGAACCATCGTTGCCACCTGCGGCACCCACGTCACCGCCGCCGAGCCGGAGGGCGTCGTCGGCGCTACCCGCGTCGCCGCCGAACCGGGCGGTGAAGCGCAGCGGGTCGGGCGGACGTGGGACCGGCTCCTCACTCAGGCGACGCAGCCGCTCCCGGGCCTTGCGGATCTGGCCTGACAGCCCTGCCTCATGCGAGCGGCGGTGGCCTGCCGTACGGGGACGGTCGCCGGACCAGACGCTGGAGGCCAGCCGTACGGCGCCCGTGCCGGCGAGGTCGGTCTGGCGGTCGATCTCAGCCAGCCACTCCTGGTAGTCCTGCTCCCAGCGGCGCCGGGCCGCGGCCTTCGCCGCCAGGTAGCCGTCCCAGCCGTCGCCGTACCGGGTGACGGTACGGCGGTCGTGGTCGACCTCCAGGATCGTGGTGGCGACCCGTTCCAGGAACGTCCGGTCGTGGGTGACCGTCACGACGGTGCCGCGGTGGGCGCGCAGCCGGTTCTCCAGCCATGTCACCGCCGCCTCGTCCAGGTCGTTGGTCGGCTCGTCGAGCAGGAGCACCTCAGGCGCGGCGGCCAGCACACACGCCAACGCCAGCCGAGACCGCTCACCACCCGACAGCCCACCGAGCCGCCGATCCCGGGCCAGATGAGCGACACCGAGACCATGCATCGCCGCGTCGATCCGCGCATCGGCCCCGTAACCGTCACGCGCCTCATAAGCCGCGACCAGATCACCGTAGAGCGCCAACTCCTCCGGCGAGGCATCGGCCAGCGACTCCTCAGCCTCACGGATACGGCGTTCCAGATCACGCAGATCGGCCAGCGCCGCATCGGCGGCATCCTGAACGGTACTGGTAGCAGGCAGATCCAACGTCTGATCGAGATAACCGACCCCACCGGAGGCCACGACGACGACCTCGCCGTCGTCCGGCTTCTCCTGCCCCCCGAGAAGACGCAGCAAAGTGGACTTGCCCGAACCGTTCTCACCGATGACACCGGCCCGCTCACCCACGGCGACGGTGAAGGAGACATCCTCCAGTACGACATGGCCCACATAGGCCTTGGTGACATGAGCGACAGTGAGCTGCGACGGACGGGTCAAGGGTGCAACCTCCGGTTTCCCGACAGTGGACATGGACGGCCACCGGGAAACACGAGGAAACGGCATCCGGCGGCGGAGACGCGCGGCGTGTCAGAACGACATCGCGCGAAAAAGCGGTGAGACCGCGACCGGATCAGGAACACATACGAGACACCGTAGGCGGCACCGTACTACGACCACAACACATTAACCGTCGCCGTCCTGGCCCTCGGCCGTCCATGTCGGCTCTGCAGGCCGCCCTCGACCGCCGGGCGGCAGCCTAGGCTTTCGAGTCCGGCTTCCAGTCCTGGACGAGGAGCCCGAGCAGCACCTCGTCCAGGAACTCGCCCATAACCCAGGCCGAGGAGCGCAGTACGCCCTCGCGGACGAAGCCGTTGCGCTCGGCGGAGCGCAGCATCGCGACGTTGTCCGACAGCGTCTCGATCTGCAGCCGTTGCAGGCCGCGCACGACGAAACCGTAGTGGCACAGCACCGCGACCACGTCGGTGCCGTAGCCCTTGCCGCGGACGGACGCCAGCAGTCCCAGCCCGATGTGCGCGGACCGGTTGTGGTTGTCGATGCCCCACAGCACCGCGGTGCCGACCAGCGTGCCGCCGTCCAGCTCCACCACGGAGAACGGGACGTGCCCTTGCTCCTTGTCGTCCACCACGAGCTGCGAGTCCTTCGAGCCGGGCGTGATCGGCCGCCACGGCCGGCCTTGGGCCCGCGAGTGGGTGACCACGTCGTCGTAGAGCTCGGCCTGCAGGATCGGAATGTCGTCCTCGTGCCGGGCCCTGAGCCCGACCTTGCTGCCCTTTAGCATGCAAGCTTCCTATCCGACCGGGTCGGCCGGCGGCAAACTGATAAACGGTCATCGCAGTCGGTACAGCGGCTTTTGCGGATGAGAGCGCCGGCGTTGCCGACGCGCCCGCGTGGACCATGCGGGTGACAGAAACCGGAAGCCCGGAAGCGCCCATGACTCCCTCGCAGGGGCTATGCGACAGCGCCTGTCAGATCTCTCCGCCTCGTGTCACGACGACGACCCGGGCACGGACCGGTCACATGATCGGCCGGACAGGTCCGCCGTCCGGCACCCACGGCCGCAGCTTCTCCGGATTGCGGACCGCCCAGATCCGGGTGACGCGGCCGTCGGCGACATCGAACGACGCGACGACCATGACGACGCCGGCCCGCTGGGCCACCAGGCCCGGCACACCGTTGACCGACCGCGCCAGGAGTTCGAGCCCCGGAACCTTGTCGGCGATGGCGACCAGGTACTGGGCGATGCGCGCACCGCCTTCGATCGGGCGTAGGACGGTACCGACCACGCCGCCGCCGTCGGCGGTCATCACGGCGGCCGGGTCGAGGAGGTCGACGAGGGCCGCGACGTCCTTGCTCTCCCAGGCCTCTTTGACCTGCCGCACCGCGTCGGCCTGCCCGGCCGCCGTCACCGGAGCCTGCGCGACGCGCACCCGCCGTCGGGCGGAGGCCGCGAGCTGCTTGCAGGCCGCAGGGGTCCGGCCGAGGATGCCGGCGATCTCGGCGAAGGGGTAGCGGAAGACGTCGTGCAGGACGAACGCCACCCGCTCGGCGGGGGTCATCGACTCCAGGACGACGAGGAAGGCCATGGTCACCGATTCGTCCAGGACCACCTGGTCGGCGGGGTCGGTGCCATGGCCGTGGTCCCATTCGGCGTGGTCGGGCAGCGGATCGGGCAACCACGCGCCGACATAGCGTTCGCGCCGGGCCCGCGCCGAGCCGAGCACGTCCAGGCAGATGCGGCCGGTCACCGTCGTCAGCCAGGCGCCGGGGGACACGATCTCCTCCTGCCGGCTTCGGGGCAGCGCGTACCAGCGCGCGTAGGCCTCCTGTACGGCGTCCTCGGACTCGGCCAGTGAACCGAGCAACCGGTAGGCGACGTTGATCAGTTGGCGTCGCTCACCGGCCGGCTCATCGGTGCTCGTCCCTGCCGCCCCCATGCTCCGACCGTCTCCTCGCCTTACCTTTCGCAGGCCCGCGTCGTCGGGCTGGTGAGACCTTATCGACCTACTGCCCCCGGGCGGGAAAGGGGACCGTGGCATGGCGATCCAGGCGACGGCACAGCGCCGTTTTTCGTTTCTGCAGATCGCGATCACTCTGCAGACCCTGACCATCTTCCTTCAGGCGGTCTCCGCCGGACTGCTGCTGACCTCCTCCTACGGGGAGACGCTGCACAGCGTCGGAGCCCGCGTGATGTACGGGGCGGCGATGCTGTACGTGCTCGCGGCGGTGCTGGCGTGGAAGCCGGGCGGCGGCTCGCCCCGGCCCATCTGGCACGCGTCCGGCTTCCTCGTCCTGGCCTCGGTCCAGGTCGTGCTCGGAATCGCGCACATACCGGCGGTCCATCTCCCCTTGGGCGTCCTGATGTTCGGGCTGAGCGTGCTGGCGCTGGCGCGGCGCTGAAGCCCGATACTGGGGGGCATACCGGGATCAGCTGGGCCTGTCTGGCGGATCAGGCCGTGTCAGAGGGGGCCATAGGAGATTTGTTCGACGAAGTCGTGGTGGGCCGGCTCACCGTACCAGGAGTGCTCGTACGCCGGCTCAAGCATGCCGGCTGACAGAGAGGAATCATGAGCCACGACGCCGATCAGCGCCTGATCGAGGCGGTGAACGCCGGTGCGGACGCAGCCGTCGCTCAGGCGCTGTCCCTCGGCGCTGACCCGAACATCACGGTCGGCCGGTTTCGGGGATCCGTACTGGCCGAGGCTGCGCGTAGTGGCCGGTCGGGCATCGTGCGGCTGCTGTTGGACGCCGGCGCCCGTGTGGCGCCTGCTGATCCCCACGGCACCTCACCCCTCCGCGCCGCAGTGCTCGAAGCACATCCCGCCGTGGTGCGGTCGCTTCTGGCCTGCGGGGCGCTCGAGGCAGAACCCGCTGCCAGGTCGAGTGTGCTGCTGGTGGCGGTGTCCTCCGTCTCGTTCCATCCGACGCCGGCCGCTCTTGAGGTCCTGCGGGTGCTGCTGGATTCGGGGGCGACCCCTGAGCCGCACGAGGAGAGCCCTCTCATCAGTGCCGTCATGCGTTCGGTGGCACCGGTCGTGCTGCGCACCATCCTCGCCCACGGTGCGGACGCCGACCAGCGGCGTTCGGATGCGGCACCGGCGATCGTCGTGGCCGCCCGCCGCGGCGATCACGCCGCGGTGGACGTGCTCCTGCAGGCGGGCGCCGACGTGGACGCCTGCGACGCGCGGGGGCGAACCGCGCTGATGCACGCGGTCGAACGCAACGAACGACGCGTCGCGGACGCCCTGCTGCTGGCCGGCGCCGCCATCGACGCGGTGAGCGCGGACGGCATGACGGCCCTGCGGCTGGCCCGCGGTTGGCAGTGGCAGAACATCCAGTTCCGGCTGGGCGAGCGTAGTGTCGGCCTGGACGATGTGCCGATCGCTCGGACCGCGGTACGGCTTGTCCCGACCGGTGTTCGCCTCACCGGCGACCCGCAGATGTTCCGGCGTTTGGCGGCCGTCATCGACATCGCCGTGGACGACCTCGGTGCGGACGAGTGGCGGACCCGGACCGGTACGGACGCCGAAGCGGCGGCGGCCTTCGCAGCACGGTTGCGTGAAGAGGCCGTTCCAGCGGTCAACGCGTCCTGGCATGAGCTGCACGCCACCGTTGACGAGTTCGCCACAGTCAGAGCGGCGCTGGGCGAGCTCGCCTACGGCACGACGCGGCTGCTGCCGGATGGGACCGGGCGCCTGGACGTCGTTGACCTGCTCGAAGAGCTCAACCGGCAGCTCGGCCGGTGAACCGTAACAGCCTCCGCTCATATCCGTCGGCAGACGACGCCGACCGGCTCTGAAGCAGGCCGGGCACGGTGCCGGCAGGGACCGGAGTCGTCGGTCTGGGAAGCCCGGCGGCTTGGGGCGAGGCCGATGAGGGCGACGGGGACAGCGGGACCTGCTGCTGTGCCCGTACACGGCTCGGATCGGTATCGTCGCGGTATGCCCGAACTGATCGCGCCCACCGCCCGCCTGCACGCCGCCTGGCTCGAAGCGCGTGACGAGTGGGGTCCCGGCGTCCACGAGGACGGTTTCGGGCTGCTGCCGTCCGACGAGGTCGACTCGCCGGACGGGTTCGCGGCCTGGGTGGCCCGGTTGGCTGACGAGTCGGACCCGGCGAAGGCCGTGCAGACCGGCCGGGTGCGTTGTACGTACCGCTGGATCGTCGAGGGCGACCGGGTGCTCGGCGGAATCGCGCTGCGGCACGGGTTCGACGACTTCGTGCTGCGGGTCGGCCACATCGGGTACGGCGTCCGGCCGTCCGCGCGGCGGCGCGGGCTGGCCACCTGGGCGCTGGGCCGGATGCTCGACGAGGCGCGGGAGCTCGGCCTGGATCGGGTGCTGATCGTCTGCGAGGTCGACAACGTCGCCTCGGCGATGACGATCGAGCGCCACGGCGGCGTCCTTGAGGGCATCCGGGACACCGAGCACGGTGTCGTGCGGCGTTACTGGATCAAGATCGGCAAGCCGAGCGGGTGATCTCCGAGCATCCCGGCAGGAACCGGATGTCAGAGTCGGTGGGTCCATCGGCCCGCACCGTGAAGATCTGTGCCGCCGGATGCTAGATCATGCCTTTCCCGGGCAGGGGTGAAAGCTTGATCCCAAGGACACCCGGAGGTGGCACGCATGACGGCCGAGGTTCCGATCGTCGTGGTCGGTCTGATGGGCGCGGGGAAGACCAGCGTGTCGCGGCTGCTCAGCGAGGCACTCGACCGGCCCATGCGCGACAGCGACGCCTACCTCGAGAGACGCTACGGCGCCACCGCCGCCGAGATCGCCTCCCGCGAGGGGGCGAAGCTCCTGCACGCCAGAGAGGCCGTCCACCTGCTGGACTCCCTGACCGAACGGCCCGCCCCGGTCATCGCCGCGGCGGCCAGCGTGCTGGACGACCCCCGCTGCCGGGCGGCGCTCAAGCCGGCCCTGGTGGTGTGGCTGGACGCCCTGCCCGGTTTCATCGCCGAGAGGATCACCGAGAAGTCCCATCGGCCCCGGTTCGGCAAGGAGCCGCTCGCGCTGGCGAGCGAGCTGCGCGAGCGCCGGGCGGCCTCCTTCGCGGAAGTGGCCGACCTGCGTTTCGAACGGCCCGCGGTGTCCAAGCACGAGGTGGCGCGGGCCGTACTCGATCACCTGGAGGTGGCGAGCAGGTAGGGTCGGCCCGCTCCGTCCGCTCCCGCCGATGCCGGGCGAGCCGCTCCGGTCGGTCGACGCCGGTGGCTGCGGCGCGGGCCTGGCCGCGTTCGAAAATGGCGTCAGCCGTACAGCTGTCCCGTCAGCCTGAGCAGCCAGCGGCGCGAGGGATGGTCGTCGCAGGTGTACTGCAACGCGGTGACGTTGTTCTCGGTGCTCACTCCCCCGGCGATCGTCAGGCACTTACCGGTGCCGACGTTCCGGACCTGGTACTGGCCGTTGCCGGTCACATCCGTCAGCGTCCAGCGGCGCGACGGGTGGCTGTCGCAGGTGTACTGCAACGCGGTGACGTTGTTCTCGGTGCTCACCCCTCCGGCGATCGTCAGGCACTTACCGGTGCCGACGTTCCGGACCTGGTAGACGCCCGTGCCGGTCACGTCCCTGAGCAGCCAGCGGCGCGAGGGATGGTCGTCGCAGGTGTACTGCAACGCCGTGACGTTGTTCTCGGTGCTCACTCCCCCGGCGATCGTCAGGCACTTGCCGGTGGAGGCGTTCACCAGCATCACCGGCTGGGGCAGCGCGAAACGGGCGGCACCCTGCGGGAGCGAGGTCTCACCCGCCGTGGCGGAGGCCCCGGGCCTGTTCCCAAGTGGGGCGGCGTGAGCGAGAGCAGGGAACGCGGCGGGTGGGCCCGACGCGAGAAGTGCGGTCAGGACAAGTCGGCGGGTCCAGCGGGAAACGGCCATGATGGGTCCTCCCGTTCATCGGTGAACGTTCGCGAGTACGGCGGGCGGCCACGTGAGCAGCCCCTGCCCGTGTAGCCGAAGGCAGGGCGACCTGACGTGCTGGGCCGAGGGAGGACGTCCACCGGTCATGATCTGTGAGCGGCGGCCCGTCAGTCAGGCGATGTCTCCTGTGTAGCACCGGTGGCGGCCGCCCGGTCGGCGGCGTGCCGTACGGCGGTGCACCGGAATCGGCGGATCCCGGTCCGCCCTGTCCCCGCATGTGTCCCCGCCCGTGCGACACCTGCGGGGACAGGAGTAGCTCACCGGCCGTACGGGTCCGCGCCGGTCACCGCCATCGTGACCGGCACGCCGGACGGTCCGCGCCGGTACCCGAGGAGGTCCCCGGCGCCGGATGCGCGCGAAGATCAATAGATCAAGTGAATCTGACCGGGCCCCGCCACTCGAATGACCTTCCATGGGGCAGAGCCAGAAGGTGAGCAGCGGACGGTCCGGTACCGGCATCGCAGGAGGCGTGACGGCACGGGAGAGGCCGTCCCCGGGCGCCCTGCGGCTCGCGAACGTGCTCGGCACGGCACTGCTCCTCGCCATGGTCGCCGGTCAGGTCGCGTCCGGGCTGCAGCCCCGGCCGATCCTGCTGACCAGCGTGGTCGTGCTCCTACTGGCCGCCGCCGCCCTGGCCTTCGGCACGGCGGCCCACGGTTTTCCCCGAGCGGCCGCGGCGTTCGGCGCCACGGTGCTGACCGGGTACGCCGCCGAATGGATCGGCATCAGGACGGGCCTGCCCTTCGGCGACTACGGCTACACCGACGTGCTGTGGCCACGGCTCGGCGGGGTGCCGGTGACCGTCGCGCTGGCGTGGGGCGGCATGGGGCTGGCGGCCCACGCGGCGGCAGCGGCGGCGTCGCCCGCGAGCCGGGCAGGCCGGATCGTCCTGGGGGCCCTGGCGCTGACCGCCTGGGACCTGTTCCTCGATCCGCAGATGATCAGGCTTGACCTGTGGGTCTGGCACGACCCCGGCCCCTACCGGGGCATTCCGATCAGCAACTTCGTCGGCTGGCTGGTCGTGTCGTCGCTGGTGATGGCGTTGATCGACACTGTCGTGGCCGTTCCGGACGCCAGGGGCACCGGACTGGTCGCGATCTACACGGTGATGGCGGTCATGGAGGTCATCGGGTTCGCGGCGGTCTTCGACCCGCCGGACCCGCTGGTCGCCGTCGTGGGAGGGATCGGCATGGGGCTGTTCGCCATACTCGCGTGGCGGCGCAGATGGCGGAGGTAACCGTGTTCGCATCCGGCCCCGGACAACGGAGACGACGGTATCCGCGCGCAGGCCCGGACGGACGGAGACGACCGCGCTCGCGTGCGGACTGGACAACGACCCGAACAACAGGGACGACCATGCTCAGGTGGAGGCGTGAATGGCGGAAGTGATCGTGATCGGCGGCGGTGTGGGCGGCATGGTCTCCGCCCTGCTGCTGGCCCGGCGGGGACATCGGGTGCGGCTGTACGAGCAGCGGGACCGGCTGGGCGGCAAGCTGGCCGAACACGTGCGCGACGGCTTCACCTTCTCCATCGGGCCTTCGCTGCTGACGCTGCCGGACCTCTTCACCGGCCTGGGCCTGGAGTTGGACCTCGTCGAGTTGCGGGAGCTGTGCCGCTACCGGTTCGCTGACGGCTCGACGCTGACGGCGCACCGCGACCCCGTCAGGACGGCCGGGGAGGTGGACCGGATCGCGCCGGGAGAGGGCCGCAACTGGCTGGCCTTCCTCGCGTGGGCCCAGCGCTGCTACGACGCCTCGCAGCGCACCTTCTTCACCGGACCGCTGAACCGGCCACCGGCCGAGGCACGGTTGTCCGACCTGATGGCGGTGGCGCCCGGCCGTACCCTCGACGGGCTGGCCCGGCGCTTCTTCGCCGACCCGCGCCTGCGCCAGTACGTCGGCCGTTACGCCACCTATGCGGGCTCCAACCCCTACCGGGCACCGGCGGCCCTGGGCTGCGTCCCGGCGATCGAGCACGGCCAGGGCGGCTGGTACGTCCCCGGCGGTCTGCCCCGGATCGCCGACGCGCTGGCGGTGCTGCTGGAGAAGGCGGGCGTCGAAACCAGCCTCAGCGCCGAGGTGGCGGAGGTCCTCGACGACGGCGCCCGCGTCCAGGGGGTGCGGCTGGCCTCCGGCGAGCGCGAGCGGGCCGACGTCGTGGTCGCCAACACCGACGCGGCGGCGCTGTACGGGCGGCTGCTGCCGGACCGGCGGCGGCTGCGGCGGATCGCCGGGCTCGGCCTGTCCTCCTCGGCGTTCCTGCTGCTGGCGGCCGTGCAGGGCCGGACCGAGGGGCTGGCGCACCACTCCATCGTCTTCTCCGCCGACTACGAGCGGGAGTTCGCCGACATCTTCGACCGGCGCAGGCCCCCCGAGGACCCGACCGTCTACATCGGCTGCTCGGCGGTGGACGACCCGTCACAGGCGCCGGAGGGCTGCGAGAACTGGAACATGCTGGTCAACGTCCCGGCGCGTGATCCCGGCCGGTGGCCGATGCCGCCCGAGGCCTACCGGGACCTGGTGCTGGAACGCCTGGCCGCGCGGGGCCACGACCTGTCAGGGCGGCTGCGCTCCGTCGATCTGATCACACCCGCCGACCTGCGCGAGCGCTACGGCTCCTGGGGTGGGGCGATCTACGGCGGCGCCTACGCCGGCCCCCTGGCGCCGTTCCGCCGGCCCGGCAACCGGGGTCCGCGGCGCGGGCTGTACCTGGTCGGCGGCTCGGTCCATCCGGGCGGCGGGCTGCCGCTGGTGACGATGGGCGGCCGTATCGTCGACTCCCTCGTGGCGAAGGACTTTCCCCGGTGACCCCCTGTTCCGCCGCACTCCCCTCCCGAAGGGACCCGCTCTCCTCGCGGAGAGACCCGCACCCTTCGCGAAGAGACCGGCTCTCATCCCGAAAAGCCCCGCACTTCCCGCGAAGGGACGTACTCCCCTCCCGAAAAGACCCACACCTCGCGAAAAGACCGGCTCCCCTCCCGAAAAGCCCCGTACCGCCCGTGAAGAGACCCGCGCCCCTACAGGAGGGCCTCCCGAGATGAACTCCGCGCCCCGGATCGTTCCCACCACCGTCAAGGAGAGCCCCCAGTCATGAGAGCACTCACCGCACTTCAGGTCGCCGCCGCCCTCGCCGTGGGCGTACGGCTGGCACGCGGGCGCGACCGGCTGCCCGCGCTGACCCCCGTCACGACACCGGACGCGCGGATCTCGGTGGTGATCCCCGCCCGCGACGAGGAGGGCCGCATCGGCCCCTGCCTGGAGGCCGCGCTCGCCGACCCGGTCGTCGCCGAGGTCGTCGTCGTCGACGACGACTCGAGCGACGGTACGGCACGGCTGGCCGGGAACCTCGGTGCGAAGGTGGTCACCGGCGCGCCCCTCCCCGCGGGCTGGGTGGGCAAGCAGTGGGCGCTGCGGCAGGGGGTCGAGGCGGCCGGGGGTGACATCGTGGTGACCCTCGACGCGGACACCCGGCCGGCGGCCGGACTGTTCGGCGCGCTCGCCGCGGCCCTGGACGGCTACGACCTGGTCAGCGTGGGGCCCCGGTTCGTCTGTGACGGCGCCGCGGAGCAGGCGCTGCACGCCTCGTTCCTGGCGACGCTGGTCTACCGGTTCGGACCCGTGGGACCGCCGATCCCGCCGCCGCCGCACCGCGTGGTGACCAACGGCCAGTGCATGGCCTTCCGGCGTCCGGCGATGCTGGCGGCCGACGGGTTCGCGAGAGTCCGCGGGCACATGGCCGACGACGTGGCGCTGGGCCGGATCCTGGCCGCCGACGGCTGGTCGGTGGGTTTCCTGGACGCGGGCGGCCTGCTGGAGGTCGACATGCACGCCTCCACGGCCGAGGTCTGGCGGGAGTGGGGGCGGACGCTGCCGCTGAGCGACGCCACCCGCCCCGGCTGGCAGGTCGCCGACCTGGCCGTGGTCTGGCTCACGACCGCCCTGCCGGTCGTGCGGCTGGCGACGGGGCGGCCCACCCGGTTGGATCTGGGTCTGCTGGCCGTACGGCTGCTGCTGGCCGGGGCGCTGCGCGGCAGCTACACCCGGCCCGGTCCCGGCGTGCTGCTGGCGCCGCTGCTGGACCCGCTGACCGCCGCGCGGCTGACGCAGGCCACGCTGCGGCCGATACGGAACTGGCGGGGCCGTACCTACGGCGGGGTCACGACCGGCCGGTCCGGCCGGCCCGCGCCGCCTGCCCGAAACGGAGCCCGATGAGGCACATCAGCGCGCCGGTCCCGGCCACGTATCCGACCGGCGCGAAGAGGAGCTGCAGCAGCGGGATGGCGAACACGCCGGCCCGCGCCCCGATCGCGAAGGACCGCGTCACCAGGGCGGTCACGACGAGGACGGCGACACCGAGCAGGAAACCGGGCGGGCAGATGACGGCGGACCCGCCCACGAAGGTGAGGATCGACCGGCCGCCCCGGAAACCGGCGAACACCGGCCAGGCGTGCCCGGCCATCGCGGCGGCCACCGCGAGATACACCGGCACGGAGCTGGGGCCGGTCACCAGGCCCCATCCTGTGGTGTGCAGGCCGCTGACCACCAGGGCGAGCAGCCCGGCGGACGTTCCCTTGAGCGTGTCGCCCGCGAAGACCGGCGCAGCGGCGCGTCGGCCGAGCCGTTCCCTGACGTTCCAGAAGCCGGGGTTGCCGTCGCCGACCTCGCGGGGGTCGAAACCGTGCGCGCGGGCGACCAGCACGGCGACCGGCACGGATCCGAGAAGGTAGCCGCCGATGACCGAGACGAGCAGAGGGACCATCGCTTCTTTCCACCTCATCAGGTATGCGGAGCTCGGCGCCATGAGGTACATGGCGTTCGACCGGCCGGTGCTGAGGAGCACTCCGGGGCTGCTGTTCTGGCGGTTGCTCGGCTCCGGCCGGGGGGCGTCGATGAGTCTGGGCGCGGACCTGCGCCGCTGGGCGCTGCTGGCGGTCTGGCGGCGGGAGAGTGCCCTGGACGACTTCCTGGACGGCTCGCCGATGGCGGTGCGCTGGCGGCAGGAGGCGCTGGAGTCCTGGCAGGTACGGCTGGAGCCGCTGTCCTCGCGGGGCAGCTGGGGCGGGGTGGAGCCGTTCGGACCCACTCTCGGGAAGGCCCGGCGGATCGGGGAGATACGGGCGGACCAAGCCGGTGCGGTGCGGGCGGACCAAGCCCGGGAGGTACGGGCGGACCGGGCCGAGGCGGACGGGACGGCGGGGAAGGTCCCTGGGCCCGTCACCGGGATTCCGGGCGGCTCCGGCGCGGGCGGGCCGGTCGCCGTACTGACCCGCGCGTCGATCCGGCCCTCCCGTCTGGTGCCGTTCTACCGGTCGGTCCCGCGGGTGGACCGTCTGCTGCGGGAGCAGGACGGTTGCCTGGCCTCGGTCGGTGTCGGCGAGTGGCCGCTGGTCAGGCAGGCCACGTTCTCGCTGTGGCGCGACGCGGACACGGTGCGGGACTTCGCCTACCGGGGGCGGGCGCACCGGCAGGTGATCGGACGGACCCGGGGAGAGGACTGGTACTCCGAGGAGTTGTTCGCCCGGTTCTCCCCCTACGGCAGTGAGGGGACCTGGAACGGGGCCGACCCTCTCGCGTAAGGCCCCGGGTTCCGGCGCCGGACGGGAGGTCAAGAGATGACCGGTTCCACCGTGAGGTGGTCACGGACCCGGGAGACGACGCCACCGCCGGCGAGGTCGCGGGCGACCACGCAGGCCCGCGCGATCGTCGGGGCCCGGGAGGAACCGTGTGCCACGACGACGGTGCCGCTCAGCCCCAGCAGGGCCGCGCCACCGTGGGACTCGGGGTCGTAGCGGCGGGCCACCTCGCGCAGCGCCTCCGGCCCGGCGACGCCCGACTGCGCCACCAGGGTGAGCGCGGCCCGGACGGAGCCCTCGACGTTCTTGAGCACGACGTTGCCGGTGAAGCCGTCGGTGACGATCACGTCGACGGTGCCGGCGAGCACGTCGTGGCCCTCGACGTTGCCGTGGAAGCGGAACGGCAGCGCGGGCAGCAACTCCTCGGTCCTGCGGGTCAGCCGGTTGCCCTTGCCCGGTTCCGAGCCGATCGACAGCAGGCCGACCGACGGGTCGGCCACCCCGAGCACGAGCTGGGCGTAGGACGCGCCGAGCACCGCGAACTGGGCGATCATCTCCGGTGTGGGGTCGGACGTCGCCCCAGCGTCGATGAGCACGGTGGCGCCGCCGGTCACCGAGGGCAGCGCGATGGCCAGGGCGGGACGAAGCACGCTCTGCGCGCGTCCGATGCCGCGGATCGCGCACGAGACGACCGCACCGGTGGAACCGGCCGACACGAACGCCGAGCCCGCGCCCTGCCGTACGAGTTCGCAGCCGACCCTCAGGCTGGAGCCGACGGAGGCGACGGCCCCCGCGCCGCGCTCGTTCATCGGCACGACCTCGTCGGCGTGGACCACGTCGATCTCGCCGGCGGCGTCGTGGCGCGCCAGCTCGCGGAGGATCTCCCCGGCTCTGCCGACGAGCACGACGGGCACCCCGTGTTCGCGCAGGGCGGTGACGGCCCCGCCGACCGTCTCGGCTGGTCCGTGGTCTCCGCCCATCGCGTCGACGACCACCGGCTCCGCCATCGCATTCTCCTTCACAGCTCCATCGCGGCTTCCCGCGCCTTCGGGGGCTCCATCCGTCCTCCGCGAGGTCAGGCGTCCCCGTGGGGTCACGCGTCCTCACGGCTCTCCGCGTCCTCACGACTTCACGCGTCCTCCGCTGCAGCGGCGGCCGGCTCCCGGCCCCCGTTCAGAACGTCTGTACGGCCACCCGGCGCTCGGCCCGGTCGGCCGCGGAGGCGGCGAGCAGGTGCCGGGCGAAGATGGCCAGCCTGCGGCGGCGCGGCACGGTGGCCCTGACCCGGAGGACGTCGTGGCCGGCCGCCTCGATCCGGTCGAGGATGCCGCCGTACAGTTCGTAGGCCGCGCGGACGCAGGGTCGCGAGGAGGGGGTGAGCAGGTCGACGCCCGCCAGGGCGAGCCGGTAGTGGCCGCGTGCCCGCTCGCTCTCGAAGGCGAGCAGTTCCCGCAGGGCGGGTGTGGGGTCGCGCCGCCCCAGGTCGGCCACCTCCACCCCGAACGTGTCGAGGTCCTCGGCGGGCAGGTAGACCCGGCCCCGGGCCAGGTCCTCGGTCACGTCGCGGAGGAAGTTCGTCAGCTGGAAGGCCAGCCCGAGCTGGCGGGCGGGTTCGCGCGCCTGCCCGGCCATGCCCGGCAGCGGTTCGAGGACGGGCAGCATCATCGTGCCGATGACCGCGGCCGACCCGTCCATGTAACCGAGCAGGTCGTCGTAGGTGGCGTAGCGGGTGACGGTCAGGTCGGCTCGCATCGACCGCAGGAACGCCTCGATGTCGGCGTGGTCGATGCCGAACGAGCGGACGGTCTGCGTGAACGCGGGAAGCACCGGGTCGTCGGTGGGGGCGCCCGCCAGTGCGTCGGCCACGCGGGCGGTGAGGTCCTCCAGCGCCGCCGCCCGGTCGCCGGTCATCGTGAAGGAGTCGACGATCTCGTCGGCGTAGCGGGCGAAGCCGTACAGGGCGTGCACGTGGGGGCGCTTCCAGGCGGGCAGCAGCAGGGTCGCCAGGTAGTAGGAGCGGCCGTGGCGGGCGTTGAGCCTGCGGCAGAACTCGTAGCTCCGGGTGAGGGTCATCGGGGGGTCTCCAGGATGCGTTCCGCGGCCAGCCGGCCCGAGACGAGCACCGGCGGTACTCCCACCCCCGGCGCGGTGAACATGCCGGCGAAGTGCAGGCCGGGGACGCGCCGGGCCATGCCGGACGGCCTGAGCCAGGCCGTCTGGCTGAAGCGGTGGTCCAGTGCGAAGGGGGTGCCGGCCGAGTGGCCGAGCGCCGCCCAGGCGGGCGGGTCGAAGGTGAGCCGGGGGGTGGTCGCGAGGTCGCCGTAGCCGAGGGCGGCGAGCCTGCCGAACAGGCGGTCCTCCAACTCGGGGGTGAGGCGGTCCCAGTCGCCTCCGCCGCGCAGGTTGGCGGTGGGTTCCAACACGGTGAGCGTGGCGTGGCCCTCGGGTGCGGCGCCGGTGTCGGACGCGGGGTAGGTGACCAGCAGGTTGGGGTCGGGCTGCGGCCTTCCGGCGTTCAGGGCTGTGAAGGTTGCGTCCCAGTCACGGCCGAAGTGCAGGGTGTGGTGCGCCTGCCCGGCCAGGCGCCGGTCGAGGCCGAAGTGCAGGACCAGGCAGGAGGGTGAGTGGTGGGGGCGGCGCAGCCGCCAGTCGCCCGCGCCTTCGGGGAGCAGCCCCGTGCGGTGGGCGCCGGGCAGGTCGCAGGCGACCACGACGTGCCCGGCGGCGAGGCGTTCCCCGGTGTCGAGCCGAACGCCGGAGACGCCGGAGGAGCCGGCCTCGACCTGCACGGCGCGGGTGCCGTACCTGATCTGCGCCCCCGCCTTCTCGGCGACGGCGGCCAGGGCCTGCGGAATGGCGTGCATGCCGCCGTGCCGGGGGAAGAAGACGCCGCCGACCGTGTCCATGTGGGCGACCACGGCGTAGATGCCGAGCGCCTGCCGGGGCGACAGGCCCACGTACAGGGCCTGGAAGGTGTGCGCCTTGACCAGCCGCGGGTCGGTGAGGTGCCCCTCGACGAGGCGGTTCATCCTCCGGAAGCCGCCCAGGGCGGCCAGCCGGGCCAGGACCCGGGGCTGGACGAGGCTCCGCAGTCGGGTCATGTCGCGGTCGATGAAGGAGGGCCACTCGGCGGCGAACAGTTCGCCGAGCCGGGTCCGGAACCGCCGGTAGCGGTCCGCCTCGGCGGCGCCGCAGAGCCCGCGCACCTGCTCGATCATGGCTTCCTCGCCGGGCACGATGTCCAGGTGGGAGCCGTCGTGGTAGCGGAGCCGGTAGTACGGGTCCAGCCGCCGCAGCGGGAGCCTGCTCTCCATGTCCTCCCCGGCCGCGGCGAAGACGTCGGCCAGCACGTCCGGCATGGTCAGCACCGACGGGCCGGTGTCGAAGCGGTACTCCCCCAGGCTCGCCGTCCCGCAGCAACCGCCCGGCACGTCGCGGGCCTCCACGACCGTGACCTCCCGCCCGGCCCCGGCCAGCCGGACCGCCGCGGCCAGACCGCCCAGCCCGGCTCCGATCACCACAACCGGGTTCACACGTTCCCCCTCGTCGCCGGACCCGCCGGACCTTCCGGACCCGCCGAACCCGCTGAACCCGCTGAACCCGCTGAACCCGCTGAACCTTCCTGACCTGCTGAACCTGCTGAACCTGCTGAACCTGCCGGCACCCGTACCGTGCCGGTGCCGGTCTCACGGGTGATGGTGACCATGGGCGTCGCTCCTCTGCGTCGGTGAAGACCATTTCGCAAGCAGGACCGCGTTTGGATGCGCCTGCCGGATGTCAGGACAGACACGGTGATGATCGACACGTTTGGGCGATCGGTGCCCGAGGCCACCTGCCGCGGCTCATCCATCGCGTAGGAAACCGCGATGGCTGCTGCGGGCTCAGGCTGTGTCTCCGGGTGGCAGCTCCGGGCTCTCCTCGTCGATGGATCCCTGGGGATCGACGCCGGTGGAGCTCTCGGGGGTGGAGGTGCCGTAGGGCCGGCCCGTCTTCTCGTCGACGCCGGTCGTCCGGCGGCCCTCCTCTTCCTCCTTGCGAGCGGTCTCCTCGGCGCGCCGGGTCGAACTGACGCCGACACCGTGGGGACTCTCCGCCTCCGTGTCCGTGGCGGGGACCCCCTCTTCCTCCTCCTCGGACACCTCACGGCCGGGTCCCTTGTCCCCCGGCGGCGGCCCCCAGGCCCGGTCGGCGCCTCGGACCGCCTCTTCGCTCGCGTGACCCACATCGGGGGAGTAACCGTGCTGCCCCTCTCCTTTGGACCGTTCCACGTCATCTGATCCGTTCGGCTCTTTCATCAGATCTCCTTGAGCTCGGGTGTCGTTCTCAACAGATTCTGGGCAGAGGGTCGCCGACCAGCAGGTCGACGATGCGGGTGCCGCCGAAGGCGGTCCTCAGCAGGACCAGTCCGGGCGGGTCGTCGTTGATCCGCCCGATGACGGCCGCGGCGGAGCCGAGCGGATGGGAGCGCAGGGCGGTCAGCGCGGCCTCGGTGGAGCGCGGGTCCACCACCGTGACCATCCGGCCCTCGCAGGCGACGTAGAGCGGGTCGATCCCCAGCAGCTCGCACGCCCCGCGTACGGCGGGGCGCACCGGGATGGCGTCCTCCTGCAGGACGACCGCGACCTGGGACGCCTCGGCGATCTCGTTGACGACCGTCGCCACCCCGCCGCGGGTGGCGTCGCGCAGGCAGCGCACCCGCCCGTCGCCGCAGGCGTCCAGCAGCCGGCCGGTCAGCTCGTGCAGGGGCGCGGTGTCGGAGGTGAGGTCGGCCTGGATGTCGAGCTCTCCCCGGGCGAGCATGACGGTGATGCCGTGCTCGCCGATCGGGCCGGAGACGATGACCGCGTCGCCGGGCCGGGCGGCGGCGGCGCTCAGCCGGACCGGCCGGTCCATCGTCCCGATGCCCGAGGTGGTGATGTAGCAGCCGTCGGCCTTGCCGTTCTCCACGACCTTGGTGTCGCCGGTGACGATCCACACGTCCGCGGCCCGCGCCGCAGCCGCCATCGAGGCGGTGACGCGTCGCAGGTCGGCGACGGGGAAGCCCTCCTCGATGATGAATCCGGCCGACAGGTACCGGGGACGCGCCCCGCACATCGCCAGGTCGTTGACGGTGCCGTTGACCGCCAGGTCGCCGATGTCCCCGCCCGGGAAGAACAGCGGTGTCACCACGTAGGAGTCGGTGGTGAAGGCGAGCCCGTCGACGACCGCGCCGTCCTCCAGGGGCTCCAGCAGCGGGTTGCGGAAGGACTCCAGGAACACCGCGTCGATCAGGGTGTGGGTAGCCTTGCCGCCGGCGCCGTGCGCGAGGGTGATGCGGTCCTCCCGCACCCGGGCCCTGCGACGGCGCACCCGCTCGATCCGCTGCAGGACCTGCTGCTCGCGGCCCTGTCCCGGCGCCGCGTCTCCCGGATCGGGGCCGGTGCGGTCCGGGCCCTCCCCCCGGAGGGCGATGCCTTCCTCGGTGTTCACCGGCGGGTCGCCTCCTTGACGCGTTCGCGGGAGAAGCGGCCGAAGTTGTAGTACGCCGCGCACGCGCCCTCCGACGAGACCATGCAGGTGCCGATCGGGGTCTCCGGGGTGCAGGCGGTGCCGAACACCTTGCACTCCCATGGTTTGAGCACGCCCTTGAGCACCTCGCCGCACTGGCAGGCCTTGGGGTCGGCCACCCGCCCGCCGGGGATCTGGAAGATCCGTTCGGCGTCGAAGGCGGCGTAGCGCTCTCCCATCCTGAGCGCCGACTGCGAGATGAACCCCAGTCCCCGCCACTCGAAGTACGGCCGCAGCTCCATCACCTCGTTGATGACACCGAGGGCCTTCTGGTTGCCCTCCCACGGCACCACCCGGGCGTACTGGTTCTCCACCTCCACCCGGCCCTCCGCCAGTTGCACCAGGATGCGGTAGACCGTGTGGAGCACGTCGAGCGGCTCGAACCCGGCCACCACCAGGGGCTTGCCGTAGTCTCGGGCGATGAACCCGTACGGCCGGCAGCCGATGACGGCCGAGACGTGGCCCGGCCCGACGAAGCCGTCCAGCCGCAGGTCGGGAGAGTCCAGGATCGCCTTGATCGCAGGGATGATCGTCACGTGGTTGCAGAAGACCGAGAAGTTCTCGATCCCCTCGGCCCGCGCGCGCAGGACGGTCATCGCCGTCGAGGGCGCGGTGGTCTCGAAGCCGATCGCCATGAAGACCACGCGTCTGCCCGGATTGTTCCGCGCGATCTTCAGGGCGTCCAGCGGGGAGTAGACCATGCGGATGTCGGCGCCCCGTGCCTTGGCGTCGAGGAAGGACCCGTTCCCGCCGGGCACGCGCATCATGTCACCGAACGACGTCATGATCACGTCTGGCTGCTCGGCGATGTGGATGGCGTCGTCCACCCGCCCCATCGGGATGACGCAGACGGGGCAGCCCGGACCGTGCACGAGCGTGACGGCCTCGGGCAGGTAGTCCTCCAGCCCGTGCTTGTAGATCGTGTGGGTGTGCCCGCCGCACACCTCCATGAACTTGTAGGCGCGACCGGGCTCGCACAGCGCGGTGATCTGCGCGGCCAGCGTCTGCGCCTTCCCGGCGTCCCGGTACTCATCGACGAAGCGCATCGGATCTCACCCCTTTTCGATCATGGATGCTCGGAAGGCCGCGATCTCGTCCTCGTAGGCCTGGCCGATGCTTTCCAGGAAGTCGAGCGCGGCCTTGGCCTCCACCTCGTCGATCTTCGACAGGGCGAACCCGACGTGGATGAGGATCCAGTCACCGGGTGTGAGGGACTCCTCCTCCAGCAGGCCGATGTTGATCGCGCGCTGTACCCCGCTGACGTCGACCATGGCCAGGTCAGGATGGTCCGTCAGAATTTCCACGATCTCGCCGGGGATTCCCAGGCACATGAACGGCCTCCGCCATCTGGATGGATTCGAGGACGAGGTCGTCGCCGCCCTCGGTGTCGATATCGGTGCCCCCGCACTCGGGGCAGGTGGCGAAGGGGTCGGCCGACTGGGCCGTCTGGCCGCAGGCCCGGCAGATGAGCTGCACGGGGACGATGACCAGGTCGACCCGCGCCCCCTCGGCCAGCGACCCGTCCGCGACCAGGGCGAACGCCTGGTTGATCGCGGGCTCGGTGATGCGGAGCATGGCCCCCGCCTGCACCCGTGCCCGCTCCACCCGCCGGCCCGCCGCGCGTCTCTCCACCGCGTCGAGGATCGCTTCGGCGATCCCGAATTCATGCATGACTGAACTCCTCTCGTTCCATGTGGTTCACCGGGCCGTGCGTCACGGCCCGCCGGTGATGTGCGGGGCCCGAGAGCCGTCACATCTTCCTGATCCGCAGGTAGCGCCGGATGTCGGGGATCGACTGGACGACCAGTGCCCCCACCCCGACGAGCAGCGCTCCGATGATCAGACGTTTCAGCATGGCCGTTCCTCCTCGCGAACCGCGCCGGCGCACACCGGCCCGAGCTGTTGCCGGACCAGTTCCAGGACGAGCTCCACCGCGTCGCCGACGGCGCCCGCGACCGGCGCGCTCAGCTCCATGCCGGGCGAGAGGTCGGCGGGCTCGCAGCCGACGAGCAGGACCCGGCCGGTTCCGCCGCCGAGCGTGCCCGCCAGGGCCAGCACCGACTCGGGTGTCATGGCGTGGGCGTCGACGAAGGAGCCCGGGCACTCACCCGGCGACGGCTCCAGCACGTACAGCGTGCCGGGCGGGCTGCCGCGCGCCGCGGCGTCGAGGATGATCGCGGTGTCGTGGCCGCCGCCGGTGAGCTCGTAGGCCAGGTGGATGCCGCGGATGCCGAAGTCGGCGACCCGGACTCCGGTGGGGAGGTCCATGGCCGCCAGCCGCCCGGCCACCGTGACGCCGAAGCCGTCGTCGCCGAGGAAGACGTTGCCGACGCCGGCGATGAGGATCCTCATCCGGTCACCCCGCCGGTCCCGCCGACGACACCCTTGGCGGCCTCGCGGTCAGCCCCGCAGTCGGCGCCGTTGCCGGTCCCGCTGTCGGCGCCACGGTCAGCCCTGCGGTCGGTCCCGTTGCCGGCGCCACGGTCAGCCCTGCGGTCGGTCCCGTTGCCGGTCCCGTTGCCGGTCTCGCTGTCGGCGCCAAGGTCGGCCCGGCAGTCGGTCGCCTCTTCGCCGAGCGGCTCCACCTCGTCGGGGGCGAAGTAGAGGAAGCGCCCGTGGGAGCGGTGCAGGTCCGCGCCGGGGTCGTCGTCGAGGGTGACGGCCAGGTGCCGTGCTCCGTCGAGGTCGAGGAGTACGGCCTCCACCCGGGCGGTCCTGCCGGTCAGGAACATGTCGTGGGCGTCGGCGCGGCGCCTGCCGGGGACCAGCCGGACCCGGCTGCCCTTGGCGACCGCCACCCCGGAGACGACCACGCTGTCGGTCTCCGGTGACACGCCGGCGTCGGCCGCCGGATCCCACCAGGGCGTGTCGGGCGGTTCCTCCTGGGGGGCGCCCAGATACCGGATCACCCCGTGGAGCCGCTCCACCATCTCGGGCGGCAGGTCGCCGACCATGTCGAGGAGCCGGGCCGCCCGGGGATCGGTCGCCCGGGCCTCCCGCGCCTCCTCCTCGGTGAGGGTGAGCGTGCGCAGGTGGAGGATCTCGTCGATCTCGGTCGAGTCGAACAGCTCCCCCGGGCTCTCCGGGGCGATGTCCGGGTAGTCGTACAGGATGATCGGCGACGACAGCACCACGTCGCGGTGACCGGGCTCGCCGACGAGCACCGGCCAGGTGTGCTCGTTGCGGCAGCTCTCGGTGACCGGCCGGGCCCACTCCGGCGGGTCGAGCAGGGAGACGAAGGCGCCGCCGGACACCCCGATGAGCAGGTGCGCCGAGACCAGCGAGCGCCGGAGGGCCTGCTCGCGCGTTCCGCCGGGCTGGTCCCAGCCGTCGGTGTTCTCCACCTGGACCCGTAGCCTGACGAGGTCGTAGGGGCCCGGCACCCGTTCGGCGACGGCCCGCAGCACCGCGTGCAGCGGCAGGTGCTCGGAGACGACGCGGCCCTCCTGCCTGCCGGTCGGCGCGATGATCAGTTCGGCCGATCGGTCTCCGGGGACGCGCACCTGGATCGTCTGCTCGGCGTCGAGCAGGGCCGTGATGGGCAGTACGGCCTCCACCTCGCGCTGGGTCGCCTCGTCGAAGGTGAGGTAGGTGCGCTCGCCGCTGCGGAGTTCGGCGACCGGCCGGTGGTCGTCGCCTTCGACCCGCTCGACACTGCGGGTCCTGACGTGCAGGAACCGCAGGCGGAGCCGTACCACGGCGTCCTCGGCGCGTTCGAGGACGCATTCGGTCACGCTGGCGGAGGGCTCGGCGGTGACGGTGAACTTCGGGGGCACCAGCACTCCGAACTGCCAGCGCACCCGGTTCTTGGCCGCCGAGGCCCGGTAGGGGTAGAGCAGGTAGCCCTCGTACAGGACCGCGTCCGCCACCCTGCGGGCGATCTCCATCGGCACGCTCATCGCGGGTTCTCTCCAAGGAGTAGTTCCACGGCCTCGTCCCAGGTGGCCGCGGCGCGCTCGGACTTGAACCGGTGCAGGGTCCGCAGCGTGTCCCGCCGCAGCCGCAGCCATCCGCTCTCCGGGAAGTAGCGGTCCATCAGCTCCCGCCAGACGGCCACCGGAAGACCGTGGCGGGCCTCGCAGTGCCAGGGCACCGGTCCGACGGCGAACCCGTCGGGCGTCCTGGCGAACACCGTCCCGCTGAAGAGCATGAGCAGCGGGACCTCGCCCTCGTCGAGGGCGGCGAAGTATTTGCCCGCGGCCACCTCCAGGTCGTAGCTGCAGGGCACGGGCAGGTCGATCTCGGTGCTCTCCCGGAACGCCGGGACCGTGATGGAGACGGTGGCGAACTGCAGGGGCTTGAGCGTGTCGCCCCAGCGTGAGGGGTCGCCGAAGAGGTCGCCGAGCAGCTCCGCCTCGGCCGGGACGTAGCGCCGCAGGTGGGGTTCCACCCGGATCTGGCACCGCAGCGCGATGGCGTGCAGCCCGCCGGGGGACGGCTCGGTGATCCGCAGCCGGAAGACCAGCGTCGGGAAGGCCGCGTACGGTTCCGCCCGCGCGCCCACGCAGGCGAAGGTGAGGTCATCGGCCATCGTCTTCCCCCTCGGAGTCCGCAGCCGGGGTCTCGCCGTCGGCGCCGGTGGCCGGGGCCTCTGCACCGAGGTCCGGGGACTCTCCCCTGGGGCCGGTGGCACCGCCCTCTCCCCCGAGGTCCGGAGTCTTTCCGCCGGGGTCCGGGTCCGGGACGACGCGGCTGCGCCGGCGCAGCTCCGCGAAGAAGCCGTCGATGGCCTCCCATGCCTCCCGGCCGCCGTCGAAGCCCTTCCAGTGCAGCCGTACCAGGCCGACGAGCTCGTAGCAGGCGGAGATCGGCACCAGGTGGCACGCGGAGCCGCCTCCGGGGCGGCGGTCCACCAGGAGCGCCTCGACGTCCGGCTGGACGACGGCCAGCGCCGGGTTGGCCGCCAGGACGCGTTCCCAGGTCTCCGTCGGGAGCAGGGACTCGGTCGCCCCGGCGGGGCTCGGGTAGAGGGCGACGGTCCGGCCGAGCGTGGAGTTGTGGAAGAAGAAGGCCATCCGGACCGGGATCTGCAGCTCCTCCCAGTCGGCCTCGGTCAGCCGGAACGACGGGGCGTGCAGGTAGCGGTCCGGCATCGCGCGGTGGCGGGCGCCGACGTCGTGGGTGAACAGCAGGCGGCAGGCCCGGCAGGTGCACAGCAGCGCCCGGCTCTCGACGTCCACCACGTGGCCGTGCTCCTCGCCCAGCGGTTCGCCGCACATCTCACACCGCGTCACGTCCGGTTGCCGGGGCTCACGGAAGCGGCGCAGCCCGGTGGCCGTCACGAGACCTTCTCCGGCAGCGTCTCCGGCAGGGTGCACGGTCCGGGCGGCGGGCTGTGCCGGATCTGCAGCAGCGGCCCCCGGTCGTCGGCCACCCCTTCGATGACCACCCGCGACACCTCCGGCGCGGCCCGCAGGACGGCGCCTTCGATGGCGTCGGTGGCGGTGCGCTGCGAGGAGGGGCAGCCGTGGCAGGTGCCCGCGAGGCGCAGCCGTACGACCCCGTCCGCCTCCACGCCGAGCAGCTCGACCCCGCCCTCGTGCAGGCCGAGGTAGGGCCGCACGGTGTCGAGTGCCCCGCTGACCCGCTCCGCCGTGGTCAGCGGGTGCAGGTCGTGCAGCACGAGCAGGCTCGAGACCAGGTCGTCGGCGGAGAGGCGGTGGAGCACCTGCGCCGCCTCGGCCTCGGTGACGATCTCGACGACGCGCTCCAGGCCCGCTCCGTAGAGCTCGACCAGCACGCGGACGAGCTCCTCGGTCCTGGCCCGCGCCACCGGGTCGCCGTGTGCGGCGAGCTCGGCGAGCAGCGCCTCGACCCGGTTCCCGGCCGCCTGAACGTCATGGGCGTGCGGCATCGTGCCCGACCTGCCTTTCTTTCCTCACGTCCTCGGCGGCCGGGGAGCGGTCGGCTCCCCGGTGGTCACAGGGTGCCGGCGGCATGGGGGGTGTGCAGCCTGCGTAGTTCCTTGCCGTCGCCGAGGTACATGTGGACCCCGCACGGCAGGCAGGGGTCGAAGCTGCGCACGGCGCGCATGATGTCGATGCCCTTGAACTTCCCCGGTGGGTTCTCCTCGAAGATCGGGGTGTTCTGCACCGCGTCCTCGTACGGTCCCGGCACACCGTTGACGTCGCGGACGCTGGCGTTCCACGGCGTCGGCGGGTACGGATGGTAGTTGGCGATCTTTCCGTTCCTGATCACCATGTGGTGCGACAGCACGCCCCGCACCGCCTCGGTGAACCCGCAGCTGATCGCCTCCTCGGGGACCGTGAAGGGCGTCCAGGTCTGGGTGCGGCCCGCGCGCACCTCGGCCAGCCCCTGCTCGGCGAAGTACAGCGCGCACGCCGCCGCGTAGGCCTGGAAGTAGGTGCGGGCCCGGTTGCGCTCCAGCGCGTTGGACATCAGCTCGCCGTTGCGCTCGGGGATCTTCCACTCGAACGTCTTCTCCGGTTGGGTGGCCGTCTTCGGCAGGTTGATCTGCACGCTGTGCCCGGTCGCCCTGACGTAGCCGACGTCCACCTTCCCCGACAGCGCGGTCGACCACAGCCGGGCGATCGGCCCGCCGCCGGTGTCCAGCGCGAGCATGTCCTTGCCGTCGAACCAGCGCGGCGACATCACCCAGCTGTACTTGTCGTCGAAGTCGCGCTTCTGCGGGTGCGGGATGGTGTGCTGGTTCCACGGGTGGCGCATGTCCACCGGGTTGCCCAGCGGGTCGTGGGTGACGAACGGCTCCTGGCCCTGCCAGTCATCGTAGTAGGAGCTGCCCAGCAGGATCCGGATGCCGAGGTTGATGTCGACCAGGTCGCTGGTGACGAGCCTGCCGTCGACGATCACGCCGGGGGTGACGTACATCTCGCGCCCCCAGGCGCTCATGTTCTGGTAGGTGAAGTCGCAGTGCTCCGGGTTCTGGAAGCTGCCCCAGCAGCCCAGCAGCACGCGCCGCCGGCCGACCTCCTCGTAGCCGGGCAGCGCGTCGTAGAAGAAGTCGAACAGGTCGTCGTGCATCGGCACGACGCGCTTCATGAACTCGATGTAGCGCATCAGCCGGACCATGTAGTCGGTGAACAGCTGCACCGTCGCGACCGTGCCCACCCCGCCGGGATACAGCGTGGAGGGGTGCACGTGCCGCCCCTCCATCAGGCAGAACATCTCCCTGGTGGTACGGCTCACCGCCAGCGCCTCGCGGTAGAACTCGCCCTCGAGCGGGTTCAGCGAGCGCATGATGTCGGCGATCGTCTTGTAGCCGTGGTCGGCCGCGTGCGGGGCCTCGGTGCGCTCGGCCTTGGCCAGCACGCCGGGATTGGTCTCGCGGACCATCTTCTCGCAGTAGTCGACCCCCACCAGGTTCTCCTGGTAGATGTTGTGGTCGAACATGTACTCGGCGGCTTCGCCGCAGTTGAGGATCCACTCCCCCAGGGCCGGCGGGCGGGCGCCGTAGGCCATGTTCTGCGCGTAGACCGAGCAGGTGGCGTGGTTGTCGCCGCAGATCCCGCAGATCCGGCTGGTGATGAAGTGCGCGTCGCGCGGGTCCTTGCCCTTCATGAAGATGCTGTAGCCGCGGAAGATCGACGAGGTGCTGTAACACTCGGCCACCTCCCGGTTCTTGAAGTCGATCTTGCAGTAGATGCCCAGGCTGCCGACGATCCGCGTGATGGGATCCCACGACATCTCGACCAGCTCGCGCGGCTGCCCCTCCCGGGCGGCCTGCTTCGATTTCGACGGGGTCTTCATGTCAGCTCCAGGAGGCCTTGTAACCGGTGAGCAGCTCGCGGCCCTTCTTGCGCCACTTCGGCTCCTTGTCGACCGTTTTAAGGGTGATGCTGCGCAGGGTGCGGACCACGCTGCCGTAGGCCCCGCTGACCGTGGAGGACACCCGGGCCCCCGGCGGCTCGTCCATGAACGGCATGAACTTGTCCGGGAAACCGGGCATCGTGCACGCGATGCAGATGCCGCCCACGTTCGGGCAGCCGCCGATGCCGTTCATCCAGCCGCGCTTGGGCACGTTGCACTTGACCACCGGGCCCCAGCAGCCGATCTTCACCAGACACTGCGGCGAGCCGTACTCGGTGGCGAACTGCCCCTGCTCGTAGTAGCCGGCCCGGTCGCAGCCCTCGTGCACCGTCTGGCCGAACAGCCACGTCGGGCGCAGCGCCTCGTCCAGCGGGATCATGGGTGCCTGCCCGGCCACCTGGTACAGCAGGTACAGGATCGTCTCCGACAGGTTGTCCGGCTGGACCGGGCATCCCGGCACGTTGACGATCGGCAGCCCGGCCTTCGACCGCCAGTCCCAGCCCAGGTAGTCGGCCACCCCCATGGCACCGGTCGGGTTGCCCGCCATCGCGTGGATCCCGCCGTAGGTCGCGCACGTGCCGGCCGCCAGCACGGCCGTCGCCTTGGGCGCCAGCCGGTCCAGCCACTCGCTCGTGGTCATCGGCTGGCCGGTGGCCGGATTGTTGCCGAACCCGCACCAGTAGCCCTCCTGCTTGATCGCCTCGTTCGGGATCGAGCCCTCCACCACCAGCACGAAGGGGTCCAGCTCCCCGCGGTCGGCCTTGAAGAACCACTCGATGAACACGTCCGCGCCCTGCGTCGGCCCGGACTCGAAGTCGATCAGCGGCCAGTGCACCGCGACCTTGGGCAGCCCTGGAAGGCCGCCCATCACGATCTCCTCGATGCTCGGCTGGGTGGCCGCGGTCAGCGCGACGGAATCGCCGTCGCAGCTCAGCCCCGCGTTGATCCAGAGAATGTGGACGACCGGCTCTTCCTGTTCCTGCGGGGTACCGCCCGCTGTCTCCGTCGGCGCTGTCATGCCGCCTCCCCACTCCTCGTCGATGGCGATGGATCGTTGTCGGTGCGGGGGATCTGCGCTCAGGGAGTGACAGGTCACCCGGGGTCGTGGACCTGTGCCGCGCCGAGGGCGTGCTGCGTGAGCTCCCACAGCACGTGGTAGACCGTCGTCTGGGCCTCCTGGATCCGGTGCACGGACGACGACGGGACGACGAAGAGGTAGTCGATCAGGTCGAGTTCGGCCAGCCGGCCTCCCTTGTCCCCCGCCAGGCCGATGGTGAGCATGCCCCGGCGCGTCGCCTCCTCGAAGGCCTGGACGACGTTGGGGGAGTCACCGCTCGTCGACAGGCCGACGGCGATGTCACCGTGCCGTCCCAGCGCGGCGAGCTGACGCGCGAAGACGACCTCGAATCCCACGTCGTTGGAGAGGGCGGTGACCACGGCGACGTCGCTGGTCAGGGAGAGAGCGGGCAGGGAGAGGCCGTAGGGCGGATGGAGGAAGGCGGTCGCCACCTCCTGTGCGTCGGTGCTGCTCCCGCCGTTGCCGAAGGCGAACAGCCGCCCGCCCGAGGCGAACCGCAGCGCCATCTCCCCGGCGCACTCCATGAGCGCGTCCGCCGACGCCTCGGCCACCTGCCAGCGCAGCCGTACGATCTCGGCCGCCTTGTCCTCGGTGGACCGGCGGGCATCGGCCAGCACCGACTGGATGTCGTTACGGCCCTCGTACAGGAAGGGGTACAGCTCCCGCACACCCTCGGCGGGTGGTTCGTCAAGCGTGCTCATCACCGTCTCCTCTCCCGATCACGGCGATGGCCTCCTTGGCGTGCACGAGGACGGTGTCGCCCACGGCCGCGTCGACCAGCGCCACGCTCACCTCCTCGTCGGCGCCACCGGTGCCGACGACCGCCAGCCCCGGATCGACCAGCCGGATCACCGTCATCGGTACGGCCTCGTCGGAGCAGGTGACGCAGCCCTCTGCGGAACAGTCCGCGGGCCCGTTCATCCGGTCACCCCCGCCGCGGGCTCGCCGCCGAGCGGGCCGGGCAGCTCGAAGAACACGTGCACCAGTTCCCACAGCACGTGGTAGGTGGTCACATGGATCTCCTTGACCACGGCGGGATCGTCGGAGGCGGCGATCAGGACGTGGTCGGCCGCCGGGCTCAGCGCGATGGGGCCTCCGTCGCCGCCGGTGAGGGCGAGGGTGAACAGGCCCAGTGTCTTGGCCATCTCCAGACCCCGCAGGACGTTCGCGCAGCGGCCGTCCCGGGAGACGCCCAGCGCCATGTCCGCCGGGTCCGCCCAGCGGTGCAGCTGGTGGGCGAAGGTCTCGGTGAGTCCTTCGCGGTTGCTCACCCCGGTGACCGTGGCGGAGTCGTTGCTCAGTGCGAGTGCGGGCAGGGCCCTCTTGCCCATGATGACCGGGTGCATGAATTCCACCGCGATGTGGGCCGCGTCCGCACCGCCGCCGCCGTTGCCGAAGACGATCAGCTTTCCGCCGAGACGAAATCGGGCCGCCATGGCGTGGCATGCCCGCGCGATGCGCTCGGAGTCGTCCGCGAGGGCGCGGCCGGCGCGATCACGCCGGTCGAAGGCCTCACCGACGGCTAGTTGCATGATCGATGTCACTGACATATTGACACTCCGTTATTTACGGTAGTTGTCAGATTACGATGAGTAACGACAAAGCCGACACCTTACGGACCGCTGGCCGGAGTAAAGGTCTGATCATGGACGTAACCTTCTTGCCGGGGCCGCGCGCCCGGCCGCCCCCGCCCCGATGAGCACGGGAAGCATGGGCGCATGAGCAGTGGACCGGCCGAGCCCTCGACCCGGATCGAGATCCGGGTCGAGGGGATCGTGCAGGGAGTGGGCTTCCGCCCCTACGTCCATTCCCTGGCCCGGCGGCTGGCGCTGTCGGGCCGGGTGGGCAACGACGGCGCGGGCGTGTTCATCGAGGCCGAGGGCCCGGGGGAGAACATCGCGCGCTTCCAGGAGGAGCTGCGGGGACAGGCGCCGCCGCTGGCGGTGATCCACCGTGTCACCGTCACCGCGCTGCCCGCGCGCGGGGATCGCGGTTTCCACATCGCCGGCAGCGAGGAAGGGGGCGAGCGGGCGGCACTGGTCTCCCCCGATGTCGCGACCTGCGCCGACTGCCTGGCCGAGCTGTTCGATCCGGCCGGCCGCCGCTACCGTCACGCCTTCGTCAACTGCACCAACTGCGGGCCGAGGTTCACCATCCTCCGGGATGTCCCCTACGACCGGCCGGCCACGACGATGGCCGGGTTCGCCATGTGCGAGGAGTGCACGCGCGAGTACCTCGACCCCCACGATCGCAGGTTCCACGCCCAGCCGACCTGCTGCCCGGCCTGCGGTCCGACGCTGCGGCTGGTCGGCGACGGCGACGGCGACGACGACGACGGCGACGGCGACGGCGATCCGATCGGGCGGGCGGCCACGCTGATGCGGGCGGGCGGCGTCCTGGCCGTCAAGGGCCTCGGCGGCTACCACCTGGCGGTCGACGCGGGAAACGAGGAGGCCGTACGGACCCTGCGGTCACGCAAGCACCGCGAGGACCGGCCGTTCGCCGTCATGGTCGCCGACCTCGACGCCGCGCGCACGCTGTGCGAACTGGACCGCGACGCCGAACTGCTGCTCGCCGGCCCCCGCCGGCCCATCGTGCTGCTGCCCCGCCGCCCGGACGCCGCGCTGGCCGAGGCGGTGGCGCCGGGCGAGCACCGCCTCGGCATCATGCTGCCGTACACGCCGGTGCACCACCTGCTCGCCCGGGAGCTCGCCCGGCCGTACATCCTGACCAGCGGGAACCTCTCCGATGAACCCATCGTCTACCGCGACCGGGACGCGCTCACCCGGCTCGCGGCCATCGCCGACGGCTTCCTCATCCATGACCGCCCGATCCACGTCCGTACCGACGACTCGGTGGTCCTCGCGACCCGGGGAGGCGGGGTCCCGCTGCGGAGGTCGCGGGGATACGCCCCCGAACCCCTGTGGCTGCCCCATCCCGTACGGCGGGCCGTGCTCGCGTGCGGAGCGGAGCTGAAGAACACCTTCTGCCTGGCGGAGGGGGAGCGCGCCTTCGTCTCCCAGCACATCGGCGACCTGGAGAACTACCAGACGTTGCGCTCCTTCAGCGAGGGGATCGACCACTTCCGGCGGCTGTTCGGCATCACCCCGAGGGTCGTCGCGCACGACCTCCACCCGGAGTACCTGTCCACCAAGTACGCCCGCGACCTGGACGGGGTCGACCTGGTGGGGGTCCAGCACCACCACGCGCACATCGCCTCCTGCCTGGCGGACAACGGGGAGGCCGGTCCCGTCATCGGGGTGGCCTTCGACGGCCTCGGCTACGGTACCGACGGCACCTTCTGGGGCGGCGAGCTGCTCGTGGCGGACCTGACCGGCTTCACCCGGGCCGGCTGCCTGGCGCCGGTGCCGCTGCCGGGTGGCACGGCGGCGGTCAGGCAGCCATGGCGGATGGCCGCCGCGCACCTGGACGCCGCCTACGACGGCGCACCGCCCGGCGATCTCGCGGTGATCTCCCGTCACCGGGGCTGGGAAGAGGTGCTGGCCGTCGCCAGATCCGGGGTCAGCTCCCCCCTCACCTCCAGCGCCGGACGGCTGTTCGACGCCGTCGCGGCGATCCTCGGGCTCCGCGACACCGTCACCTACGAGGGGCAGGCCGCGAGCGCGCTGGAGCAGCGGGCCGACCCGGCCGAGGGGTCCTCCTACCCGGCCCGCCTCTCCGTCGCCGGAGAACTCCTGGTGATCCAGGCCGGCGATCTCGTCCGGGCCGTCGTCGAGGACCTGCGCGAGCGGACCGGACCGGAGACCGTCTCGGCCCGCTTCCACAACGGGCTCGCCGACGCCACCGCCGCGGGCTGCGCGCGGCTCCGCGCACGGACCGGCATCGGCACGGTCGCCCTGTCCGGCGGTGTCTTCCAGAACCGGCTACTGCTGGACAGGCTCGTCCGAGCGCTCCGGCGCGACGGTTTCCGGGTGCTGACCCACCGGCGCGTCCCGCCCAACGACGGGGGCATCAGCCTCGGCCAGGCCGCGGTGGCCGCCGCCCGCGACCTCCGCTGAGCCTGCCGGCCGCCCCGGGGACGGTTCGGTGGACCGGCTGGGAGCGACAGTGCGGAGCACCGGCCAGGTCAGCAGGGCCAGCACGCCGGCGAGCACGGCCACCGCCAGCATGGCGGCCGGCAGGCCGGCCGCCTGCGCCCAGTAGCCCACGTACACCGGCCCGGCCAGAAAACCCAGATAGGCCACGGTGGACATGATCGAGGTGGCGGTGCCGCGGGCGGAGTCGCGGATGTCGGCGGAGACCACGCTGAGCAGGGTCGGGAACAGCACCGCGGTGCCGACGGCGGCCAGGGCCAGCCCGAGCAGCGCCGGAAGGACGGACCCGGCGAGAGCCAGCACGACGGTCCCGGCGGCCGCCGCGACCGCGCCGGCGATCAGGACGGTCATGGCGTGGACGGATCGCAGGGACCCCGCGGTGAACCGGGTGAGGGCGACGACGGCGGCGAAGACCGCGGGCCCCATGGCGGCGAGCACCGGGTCGGCGCGCAGCATGTCGGCCAGATAGACCGCGCTCCAGCTCTGGTGGGCGTTCTCCACGGCGAAGGCGAGCGCGCCCAGCGCCCCGGCGACCAGCAGCAGCGGCAGATAGGCCCGCAGGACCGACCGGCCGCGGGCGTCGGGCTCCGGCGGCCCATGGTGGCCGGCGAGCGCCGCGTGACCGCGGGCGTCGGCGGCGATGAGCAGGCCCGCTCCCACGGCACCGGCGGCGACCAGCGCGAACGGCAGTACCACGGGCGCCGATATGCCGCCGAGCAGGCCGGTGACGAGACTGGCCACGACCACCGAGGAGGAGAAGACGCCGTGCGCCCTGGTGATGACCGGCCGGCCGGCGGCGCTCTCCGCCGAACCGGCGGCCGCGTTGACGGCCACGTCCGCGGCCCCCGACGCCGCGCCGAGCAGTGCCAGCCCGGCGGACAGGCTCAGCAGATCCGCCGCCGTGACGGCCACCGCGGTTCCGACGACGCCGAGCAGGACGAGCAGGACCCCGGTCAGGCGGTGCCCCCACCGGTCGAGCGCCCGCCCGGTGGCCAGCATCGCGGGCAGCGCCCCGGCCCCGACGAACAGCAGCGCGGTGCCCAGTTCCCCATCCGTGAGACCGGCCTGGTCACGGATCGCCGGGACCGAGGCCCCCCACACACCCCAGAAAGCCCCGAAGACGGCGAAGCCGCAGTATGCCGTCCTTGACCTTATTCCAACCGATTGGAGAGCCACGTGTGTAACGATACACACGTTATGGTGAGGGATGACAAGAGCTGCATCGCGCCGACGGCCGACGATGGCGGAGGTGGCACAGGCGGCAGAGGTGTCGGTGATGACCGTCTCCTACACCTACGCCCAGCCTGACCGGGTCTCGGAGCAGACACGGGCCAGAGTCCGCGAGGCCGCCGAGCGGCTGGGATATCCCGGCCCCCACCCGGGTGCGCGCTCGCTCCGGCGTGGCCGCGCGGGCAGTCTGGGGGTGATCCTCGGCGAGCACCTGACCTATGCCTTCGAAGATCCGCAGGCCGCCCGCTTCCTGGCCGGGATCGCCGAGGTCTGCGCCGGTCACGGGCTGGGGCTCACGATCGTGCCCGTCACCGGCGCCCCGGGGGACGCCGACCGGGTGGCCGAGGCGGTCGTGGACGGCTTCGTGGTGTGGACGACCTCCGACGACGACCCGGTGGTGGACGCGGTCGCCGCCACCGGCCTCCCCGCCGTCGTGCACGGTGGCCCGCACCGTGACGACCTGTCGTTCGTGGCGGTCGACGACCGCGCGGCGGCCCGCGCAGTGGGGACGGCCGCCTTCACCGGGGCCCGGCGGCCCATGGTGCTCAGCTTCCCCCTCGACCGCGCACGCGCCACCGGCGTGCACCGCGCGCTGGACCCGGCCGGGGCGTCCTTCCGGGTGACCCGCCAGCGCCTGCGCGGTTTCCGCGACGCGTGGGTGGCGGGTGGCGGCCGGTGGCCGCAGGTGCGGGTGGCCGTGTGCTCGCGGAACAGCGCCCAGGAGGCCGAACGGCTCGCCGCCGAGCTGCTCACCGGACCGGACGTCCCGGACGCCGTGGCGGCGATGAGCGACGAGCTCGCACTGGGACTGATCCGGGCGGCCGGCCGCATGGGCCTGGCCGTACCCGGCGACCTCACCGTCACCGGCTGGGACGACACCGACGCGGCGGGCGCCGCCGGGCTGACGACCGTCGCGCAGTCGCTGCGCGACCAGGGGGCCCGGTGCGCCCGGCTGGCCCTCGGCGAGGAGGTCGACGACGATCCGGTCGACTGGAAGGTGATCTCGCGCGACTCCACCCGGCGGAGCCCTCGCCGCGACACCGGGCACGACGCGGACGGCCGACCCGCCACCGGGCACGACGCGGACGGCCGGCCCCCCGCCGGAGACGACTTTCCTGTGGCTTGAACGTCACCATGATCCATCAGATCATGGACAAACGTGCCTCATGGCAAGAAACTGGCCCCGCCCCCGGCAACCGGGCGGCGCGGTGACGTTCCCCTGGTTTGACCGAAGGAGAAGGACCTTGACGGCAGGAGCGGCCTTCGAACGGCCGAGGGCGGCACGCGCATGACATCGCTGCTGGCCATCAGTGATCTGCACATCGGCTATCAGGAGAACCGGCGGATCGTCGAAGAGCTGCGGCCCGCCTCCGGCACCGACTGGCTGCTGGTCGCAGGGGACGTCTCCGAGAAGGTCGCCGACGTGGAGTGGGCGCTCCGTCTGCTCAGCGAGCGCTTCGCCAAGGTGGTGTGGGTGCCGGGCAACCACGAACTGTGGACCCACCCCGGCGACCCGGTCCAGCTCCGCGGGGAGGAACGTTACCGGCACCTGGTGAAGCTCTGCGGCGACCTCGGCGTGGTGACCCCCGAGGACCCGTACCCGGTCTGGGACGGACCGGGCGGCCCGGTCACCGTCGCCCCGCTGTTCGTGCTGTACGACTACACCTTCCGGATGCCCGGCGTCGCGACGGCGGAGGAGGCGCTCGCCCTCGCCTACGACAAGGGCGTGGTGTGCACCGACGAGATGTTCCTCCACCCCGACCCCTATCCCTCCCGTCCCGCCTGGTGCTCGGCCAGGGTGGCCGAGACCGAACGCCGGCTGGCGGCCTGTCCCCCGGACCTGCCCACCGTGCTCGTCAACCACTATCCGCTGGTCCGCGAACCGACCCTGATCATGCATCACCAGGAGTTCACGATCTGGTGCGGCACCGAGCAGACCGCCGACTGGCACGTGCGCTTCAACGCGCACACCGTCGTCTACGGCCATCTGCACATCCCCCGCACCACGTGGCACGACGGCGTGCGGTTCGAGGAGGTCTCCCTGGGCTATCCCCGTGAATGGCGGCCCCGTGCCACTCCGCCCGGCCGGCTTCGCGAGATCCTGCCGGCGCCGCACGCCGCAACCTGAACGAGGCCGCCGAGCCCTGGGCGGCGGCGGAGTCCACCCGTAACCCGGCCACCGGGGGTCAGGGCTGGAAGCGGTAGCCCATGCCCGGCTCGGTCAGCAGGTGGGCCGGGCGGGCCGGGTCGGGTTCCAGCTTGCGGCGGAGCTGGGCCATGTACTGCCGCAGGTAGTTGGTCTCCCGGGTGTGCCCGCTGCTCCAGACCTCGGCGAGCATCTGCCGCTGGCTGACCAGCTTGCCGGGGTTGCGCAGCAGGAGTTCGATCATGCGCCACTCGGTGGGGGTCAGTCGTACGCCCCCGGAGACCGTCTTGCCCGCCAGGTCGACCGTGTGGTCGCCGATCCGGAACCGCGCGGGCTCGGAGTCCGGGACGGCGGTACGGCGGGTCACAGCCCTGACGCGGGCCAGCAGTTCGTCGATCTCGAACGGCTTGGTGACGTAGTCGTCGGCACCCGCGTCCAGGGCCTGCACCTTGTCCCGGTTCCCCTCCCGCCCGGAGAGCACGATGATCGGCACTGCGCTCCAGCCGCGCAGCCCGTGGATCACGTCGACCCCGTCGATGTCGGGCAGGCCGAGGTCGAGGACGACCAGGTCGGGGTGCCAGTCCGCGGCCTTCCGCAGCGCGGCGGCGCCGTCCTCGGCCACCGCGACCTCGTAGTGCCGGGCGAGGAGGTTGATCCGCAGCGCTCGCAGGATCTGGGGCTCGTCGTCGACGACGAGGATGCGGGTCACGCGCTCTCCACAGGGGCGGGTACGGCGTGCGTCCCTGCGGATACGGGCAGTGTCAGGATCATGGTGAGACCTCCCCCTGGTGTCTCTTCCGGTAGCAGGGTGCCGCCCATGGCCTCCGCGAGCCCCCGGGAGAGCGCGAGGCCGAGGCCGACACCGGTGTGGTTGTCACGGTCGCCGAGCCGCTGGAACGGCATGAACACCCGGTCGTAGGCCTCGGGCGGGATGCCCGGACCGTGGTCGGCGACGCGGATCTCGACGTGCTCGCCGTACCGGCTCGCGGTGACGAGCACTTTCTCCCCCGGCGGGCTGTAGCGCACGGCGTTGGACATCACGTTCACCAGGATCCGCTCGGTCAGCGGCGGGTCGGCGAGCACCTCGGGCAGGTCCGGAGAGATGTCCCCCTTGACGCGGTCGCGGAGCGGCCCGAGGTCGTCGATCGCGCGCGGGATGATCTCCTCCAGCGCGAGCGACTGGAGGGTGAGCCCGAGCACCCCGGCCTGCAGGCGGCTCATGTCCAGCAGGTTGGCCACCAGCCGGTCCAGCTTGACCAGGGACTCGTCGGCCGTGGCGAGCAGCTCCTCGCGGTCTTCGCCGCTCCACCGGATGTCGGTGGCGCGCAGGCTGTCGACGGCCGCCTTGGCCGCGGCGAGCGGGGTGCGCAGGTCGTGGCTGACCGCGGCCAGCAGCGCCGTCCGCATCTTGTCGGCCTCGGCCAGCGGCCTGGCCCGCCCGGCCTCCTCCTCCAGCCGGCCCTGGCGCAGCGCCACGGCCGCCTCGGCGGCGAACGCCTCCAGCACCCGGCGGTCGGAGGCCTCCAGCAGCCTGCCCCGCACAGCCAGCACCAGGGTCTCGTCGATGACCACGTCGGTGTCGGCCGTCCCCGGGCAGGTGCACGGGACGGCCCCGGCGGTCGCGACGATCCGCCACACCTCCGGGTCGCACTGGTCGTCCGGGCCCGGCGGACCGGTCCGCTCCAGCAGGGTGACCGAGGTCAGCGCGAAGGTCTCGCGCAGCCGGGCCAGCAGGGACGGCAGCGCCGCCTCGCCGCGCAGCACGTGCCCGGCCAGCGTGGACAGCACCTCGGCGTCCGCGCCCGCGCGCGCCGCCTCCCTCGTCCGGCGCGCCGCCACGTCCACGATGGCGCTCACCATGACCGCCACCAGGACGAAGACGACCAGCGCGAGCACGTTGGGCGGAGCGGAGACGGTGAACAGGCCGACCGGCGGCGTGAAGTAGTAGTTGAGCAGGAGGAACCCGGCCACCGCCGCGGTGACCGCCGGCCACATGCCACCCATCAGCGCGACACCGACGACCATGAGCAGGAACAGCAGGATCACGCTGGGCAGCGTCAGCGCCTCTCTGAAGGGGAGCAGCACGGCGATGAGCGCGGGGAGGCCGAGCAGCGCCATGGCCCATCCCGCGAGCCGGCGCGCACGGGTGAGCGCGGCCCGCGATCCGACCCGCCGGGCTCTCCTGCCGGCCTCGGCGTGGGTGATCATGTGGACGTCGATGGACCCGGACAGCGCGGTCGCCGTGACCCCCACCCCCCGGGAGAAGACCTGCGCGAACCGGCCCCGCCGGGAAGCGCCCAGTACCAACTGGGTGGCGTTGACCCCCCGCGCGAAATCCAGCAGCGCCCGCGGGATGTCGTCGCCGACGACCTGGTGATAGGTCCCGCCCACGTCCTCCACCAGGGCGCGCTGACGCGCCAGCCCCACCGGATCGGCCCCGGCCAGCCCATCGGCCCGGGTGACGTGCACCGCCAGCAGATCCGCCCCCGTGGACCGGTCCGCGATCCGCGCCGCCCGCCGGACCAGCGTCTCCCCCTCCGGGCCGCCGGTCAGCGCGACCACGACCCGCTCGCGGGCCTCCCAGGTCCCCGCGATGCCGTGCTCGGCGCGGTAACGGTCGAGCTGGTCGTCGACCTTCCCGGCCACCCAGAGCAGTGCCAGCTCCCGCAGCGCGGTCAGGTTGCCCACCCGGAAGTAGTTCGACAGCGCCGCGTCGACCTTCTCCGGCGCGTACACGTTGCCGTGCGCCATCCTGCGCCGCAACGTCTCCGGCGACATGTCCACCAACTCGACCTGATCGGCCCGCCGCACCACCTCGTCGGGCACCCGCTCCCGCTGTGCCACCCCGGTGATCTGCTCGACCACGTCGTTCAGCGACTCCAGATGCTGGATGTTGACCGTGGAGACCACATCGATCCCGGCAGCCAGGATCTCCTCGACGTCCTGCCAGCGCTTGGCATTGCGCGACCCCGGCACGTTGGTGTGCGCCAGCTCGTCGATCAACGCCACCCGCGGCGCCCGCGCGATCACCGCCGCCACGTCCAACTCGGTGAACCGCGCCCCCCGATGCACCACCGTCCGGCGCGGCACGACCTCCATGCCCTCGACCAGCTCGGCGGTCCGGGGACGGCCATGGGCCTCGACCAGCCCCACCACCACATCGGTGCCCCGCGCCAGCCTCCGATGCCCCTCACCGAGCATCGCGAAGGTCTTGCCGACCCCCGAAGCCGCACCCAGATAGACCCGCAACCGCCCGCGTGGCCCGTTCATCAACGATTACCCCCAGCGTGGACACCCCGGACTTCGGGGAGGGGTGGATGCCGACGGCCGTCACTCGGTCGATCACCCGCGAACCGCCCGTTCCGGCAGGTGGTTCCCCTGCCTCGATCATCCCCTGCCGGGAGCGCGGCGCTCCGCGCCCCCCGCCCGTAGCGCCATCGTGCCCGGGGAGGCCCGCCGACCGCGCCCCGGCCGCCGACCGGTGAGAACGCAGAGTTACAAGACGACCACCGCGCGGTCAGTTGCCGACTCCTGCCGGGGCGCGGAGACTCTGGGGGGCACCCGCGTCGAACGGGCGGGCGGGTGGCACCGGTCCGGCAGGACGGCGCCGAGGACCCCGGCGCGGAAAACCGGTTGACGGGCGCCTTAGCCTTAACGGGCCCTCGGCCCGGACCGACGGTCAATCCAAGCGAAACCCGTAAGGAGTGTGCTGCCTGCTGATGCCCCCTGATACCAACGCTCCCGAGCGAGATACCGAAGCCCACCAGCCCCCGGCCCGCCGTTCCCGCAGTTTGAAGACGAACTCGCTGTGGCGGATGAAGCCCTACCTCCGCCCCTACGCCACCCGTCTGACTCTCATCTGGATACCCGCCCTGGGCGGGGTCGTGATCGGGATCGTCGTCCCGTTGATCGGCAAGGAGATCATCGACGGCCCCGTCGCCCGCGGCGACACCGGAGCCCTTCTCCCCCTCGCGCTCCTCGCTTTGGCACTGGGCGTGCTGGAGGCGTTCTTCGTCTTCCTGCGCAGATGGTTCCTGGCCGAGGGAGTGCTCGGCCTGGAGACCAAGATCCGCGACGACCTCTACCAGCACCTGCAACGGCTGCCGATGGGCTTCCACGGCGCCTGGCAGTCCGGCCAGCTGCTCTCCCGCGCGACGACCGACCTGTCGGTGATCCGGCGCTTCCTCGGCTTCGGCATGCTCTTCCTCGTCCTGATCACCATCCAGATCGTGACGGTGACGGGCCTGCTGCTGAACATGTACTGGCCGCTCGGCCTGCTGGTCGCCGCCTCGGCGCTACCGGTCGTGGTCACCTCGCTGCGCTTCGAGCGGGGCTACATCGTCGTCTCCCGCCAGGTCCAGGACGAGCAGGGCGACCTCGCCACCGTGATCGAGGAGTCCGCGGTCGGCATCCGTACGATCAAGGCCTTCGGCCGGAGCGGTCACGTCTTCGGCACCTTCGACGACGGAGCGCGCAAGGTCTACCGGACCTCGATGGAGAAGGTACGGCTGTCGGCCCGGTTCTTCACCTTCCTGGAGGTGATCCCCAACCTCACGCTCGCCATCGTGCTGCTGCTCGGCGCGCTCGCGGTCGGCTCGGGTTCCCTGACGCTGGGCACGCTGGTGGCCTTCACCACGCTGATGCTGCAGCTGGTGTGGCCCGTCTCGGCCCTCGGCTTCATCCTGGTGATGGCCCAGGAGGCGATGACCTCTGCGGACCGGGTCATGGAGGTGCTCGACACCGAGCCGGAGATCACCGGCGGCGTCGACGTGATCGAAAACCCTCGCGGGCATCTCCGCTTCGAAGGGGTGGAGTTCCGCTTTCCCGGCGCCGCCGAGCCCGTGCTCCGGGACGTCTGGCTGGATGTGCGGCCGGGAGAGACGGTCGCGATCGTGGGTGCGACGGGTTCGGGCAAGACCACGCTGACCGCCCTCGTCCCCCGGCTGTACGACGTCAGCGCGGGCCGGGTCACGATCGACGGACACGACGTGCGGGATCTTTCGCTGCCCGCGCTGCGCTCGATGGTGGCCACGGCCTTCGAGGAGCCGACCCTCTTCTCCATGAGCGTCAGGGAGAACCTCACGCTCGGCCGGCACGACGCCACCGAGGAGGAGATCGAGGAGGCCCTGCGGATCGCCCAGGCCGGATTCGTCCGCCAGTTGCCGTGGGGGCTGGACACCAGGATCGGCGAGCAGGGCATGTCCCTGTCCGGTGGCCAGCGCCAGCGTCTGGCCCTGGCCCGCGCGGTCCTGAGCCGGCCCAAGGTCCTTGTGCTGGACGACACCCTGTCGGCCCTGGACGTGGAGACCGAGGCTCTGGTGGAGGAGGCGCTGCGGCACGTCCTGCGGGACGCCACCGGGATCGTCGTCGCGCACCGGGCCTCCACCGTACTGCTCGCCGACAAGGTGGCCCTGCTGCTGGACGGCACGATCGCCCACGTCGGCCGCCACCAGGAACTGCTGGCCGAGGTGCCGGAGTATCGGGCGCTGCTGTCGGCGGACCTGGAGACCGACCCGGACGATCTGGACAGCGACCTGGACAGCGAGGGGGCGCTCCGATGAGCGGGACCACGACGCAGAACTGGCGCGGTGTCGCCGCCGAGAACAAGGACGACCTGTCGGAGCAGGTGTCGTTCCTGCTGCGCGCCCGGTCCAGGCGGCTGCTCGGTGAGCTGCTGAGGCCGTACCGCAGGCAGATCGTCCTGCTCGTCGCGATCATTGTGGTGAGCAACGCCGCCTCTCTCGCCATCCCCTACCTGATCAAGGTGGGCATCGACGCGGGCATCCCGCCGATGACCTCGGGCCAGGGGTCGGCGACGCTGGTGACGGTCGTCTCGGCGGTGCTGGCGGCCGCCGTCATCCAGGCGGTGACCCGGCAGGTGTTCCTCAGGATGGCGGGCCGCATCGGCCAGAGCATCCTGCTGGAGCTACGGCGGCGTGTCTTCAACCACTTCCAGAGGCTGTCGCTGTCGTTCCACGACGACTACACCTCGGGCCGGGTCGTGGCCCGGCTCACCTCCGACATCGACGCCATCTCCGAGATGTTGCAGTCGGGTTTCGACGGTCTCGTCACGGCCGTGCTGACGCTCACCGGCACGGCGGTCCTGCTGCTCGTCCTGGACGTGCACCTCGCCGTGGTCGCCCTGCTGCCCCTGCCGGTTCTGCTGCTGTTCACCCGCTGGTTCCGGCGGCAGTCCAGCATCACCTACCGCAGGACCCGGGAGACCGTGGCACTGGTGATCGTCCACTTCGTGGAGTCGATGACCGGTATCCGGGCGGTGCAGGCGTTCCGCAGGGAGCCGCGCAACCAGGAGATCTTCTCCCAGCTCAACGCCGACTACCGGGACGCCAACGTGCAGAGCATGCACCTCATCGCGCTCTTCATGCCGGGTGTCAAGCTGATCGGGAACGTCACGATCGCCGCGGTCCTGTTCTACGGCGGCTGGCTGGCCATCGGCGGGGGCGTCACGGTCGGCGTGCTCGCCGCGTTCCTGCTCTACCTGCGCCAGTTCTACGAGCCGATGCAGGAGATCAGCCAGTTCTACAACACCTTCCAGTCGGCGGGCGCGGCCCTGGAGAAGCTCTCCGGCGTGCTGGAGGAGAAGCCCGCGGTGGCCGAGCCGAACGACCCCGTCGCGCTGGAACGGCCACGCGGGGAGATCCTGTTCGAAGAGGTGAAATTCTCCTATCTGGACGGCACTCCGGTGCTGCCCCGGATGGATCTGGCGATCCCGGCGGGGCAGAGCCTGGCGCTGGTCGGCACCACCGGAGCGGGGAAGACCACGTTGGCGAAGCTGGTCTCCCGGTTCTACGACCCGGTGGCCGGGCGGGTGCTGCTCGACGGGATCGACCTGCGTGATCTGAACGAGGACGCGCTGCGCGGCGCGGTAGTCATGGTGACCCAGGAGAACTTCCTGTTCACCGGGTCGGTCGCGGACAACATCAGGTTCGGCCGGCCCGGCTCGACCATGGAGGAGGTCGTCGAGGCCGCCCGGGCCATCGGTGCCCACGAGTTCATCTCGGCGCTTCCCGAGGGCTACGACACCCAGGTCGCCAAGCACGGTGGGCGGTTGTCGGCCGGGCAGCGGCAGCTCGTGGCGTTCGCCCGGGCCTTCCTCGCCGACCCCGCGGTGCTGATCCTCGACGAGGCGACCTCCAGCCTGGACGTTCCCAGTGAACGGCTGGTGCAGCGGGCGCTGCGGACGATCCTGGCGGACCGGACCGCTCTCATCATCGCCCACCGGCTGTCGACCATCGAGATCGCCGACCGGGTGCTCGTGATGGACGGCGGCAGGATCGTGGAGGACGGGCCGCCGGACCAGCTCATCGCGGACGCGGGCCGCTTCGCCGGCCTGCACCAGGCCTGGCTGGACAGCATCTCGGACCTGCCGAACGTGCCCGGCTGACCGGGTAGGGCGGACACCGCCCAGGCGGGACCGTCGCGCGGAGGGCTCCGTCGCGGTTCTCCGGCTGCCGCTGTGACGGCGGGCACCGGAGAGCCGCAGCGGAGCCCGGCCCACCTGGCCGGGAGCGACCGGCGGGACTTCCCCGAGGTGAGAAAGCGTCAAACCGGGGTAGATCCGACACAATGAAGGTAAACGACTGGTTCCTCAGCAACGAGGAGCGCGGCAATCCCGCATCCGGGATCGACGGTCGGCACGACGACGGGACCGCTTGGGCGGGCGGGAACACGGTGCGCCCCATCCCGCACGGCGCACCGTACTTCACCGAACTGCTCGACCGCGTCCACGGACTGCGGGCGGGAGATCTGCTGCTGTTCACCGACTGGCGCGGCGATCCCACCGAGAGGCTGGACGGCCCGGGCACGGAGGTGGCCGACGTGTTCGCCGAGGCCGCTCGGCGCGGGGTCGTGGTGAAGGGGCTCCTGTGGCGCTCGCACTGGGACCGGCTCCTCTTCAGCGAGGCCGAGAACCGCCATCTCGGCGAGGCCATCGAGGCGGCCGGCGGCGAGTGCCTGCGCGACATGCGCGTCCCGCCCGGCGGCTCGCACCACCAGAAGCTCGTGGTGCTGCGGCACCACGAGCGACCCGAACGCGACATCGCCTACGTCGGCGGGATCGACCTGTGCTGGAGCCGTCGCGACGACGCCTCGCACGCCGGCGACACCCAGGCCGCCCCCATGGCCGAGGTGTACGGCGCGCACCCGCCCTGGCACGACGTCCAGGCGGCGATCCAGGGGCCCGCCGTCGGTGACGTCGAGGCGGTGTTCCGGGAGCGCTGGGAGGACCCCCAGCCGTTGACCCGCAACCCCCTGCACCGGCTCGCCGACCTGATGCGCCGCGAGGACACCGAGCCGGATCCGCTCCCCCCGCAGTTGCCCGATCCGCCCGCCTGCGGCCCGCACGCCGTACAGCTCCTGCGGACCTACGCCCACCGGCGCGCCCGCTACCCGTTCGCGCCCCGGGGAGAGCGCAGCGTGGCCCGCGGGTATCTCAAGGCGCTGCGCCGCGCGCGCTCCCTCATCTACATCGAGGACCAGTATCTGTGGTCGCCCCAGATCGCCGAGTCCTTCGCCGACGCGCTGGAGGCCAATCCGGACCTGCTGATGATCAGCGTCCTCCCGCTCCACCCCGACCAGGACGGCGCGCTCGGCGGCACCCCTCAGATGCTGGGCCGCAACCAGGCCCTGTCCATCCTTGAGCGCGCGGGCGGGGACCGCTTCGCGGTGTACGGCATCGAGAACCGGCAAAGCGTCCCGATCTATGTGCACGCCAAGGTCTGCGTCATCGACGACGTGTGGACGACCATCGGCTCGGACAACTTCAATCGCAGATCCTGGACCTACGACTCCGAGCTCACCTGCGCGGTGCTCGACGAGACCCCGGACGGCCGGGAGCCCCTCGACCCGGCGGGCCACGGTGACGGCGCGCGCCGTTACCCCCGGGACCTGCGGCTGGCCCTCGCACGCGAGCACCTCGACCGTCCGGACATCCCCGACGCGGACCTGCTGGACCCGGTCTCGTTCTTCGCCGCCTACGCCGCCTCCGCCGACGCCCTGGACCGGTGGCACGCCGGAGGCCGTCGGGGACCCCGGCCGGACGGGCGGCTGCGACGGTACGAGGCAGCGCGCATGTCGCCGCTGACGACCGCCTGGGCCACGCCGTTCTACCGGCTCGTGTGCGATCCCGACGGACGGCCCCGTGCCATGCGCCGCAGCGGAGCCTACTGACCGCTGCGGCATCGCGGTCCCGGGGCTGCCCGGCGACCTCTCCGGAGGCCGCCCTCCGGGAAGCCGGCCGCAGGCGGTTTTCCACCGGGCAGGCGGCTCAGCGCCGGCCGAGAGTGTCGATCGCACCGATCATGAGGTCCCAGAACCGGTCCCGGTCGAGCACGGTGCCGACGTTCGCGTTGGGCTCCCAGTCCATCCGGCCGTGCAGGTCGGCGACGGTGGCGCCCCGGGTGTGCGTGCCGTCCACCTCGATCCGCAGGCCCACCCGGACGTGGGTGAGGACCGCGGGGTCGATCAGGTAGGCGACGGTGATCGGGTCGTGCAGCGGGGGCGCCTCGAATCCCCAGGTCTGGTGGTAGCTGGATCCGAAGAAGGTGAGCAGTTCCACGCAGACGCGGGCCAGCGGGGTGCCGAGCGCGGCGATGCGGTCGAGCACGTCGGCGGTGACGAGCGCCTGGTGGCTGACGTTGAGCCCTACCCAGGTGGTCGGGATGCCGCTGCCGAGCACCTCCGCCGCGGCCTCCGGGTCGGCGTGGATGTTGAATTCGGCGTAGGGCGTGTGGTTGCCGCGCTCGGTGGAGCCACCCATGATCACGATCTCGCGGATCCGGTCGCGGTCGGCCGGGTGGCGCCGCAGCAGCGTGGCGACGTTGGTCAGCGGGCCGATGGCCACGATCGTCACGGGCTCGGCGGCGGCGGCGAGCGTGTCGTGGATGAGCTCGACGCCGTGGCGCGGGTCGAGGGGCACGTCCGGCTCGCCGAAGACCGGGCCGTCCAGCCCGCTCTCCCCGTGCACGTAGTCGCCGATCTCCAGCGGACCGGCGAGCGGGTGGTCGCAGCCGGCCGCGACCGGCACCCCGCGCACCCCCGCGAGGCTGAGCATCCGCCGCGCGTTGAGGGCGGTCTTCGCCACGGTCTGGTTGCCCGCGACGGTGGCGACCGCCCGCAGGTCGATCGCCGGATCGGCCACCGCCAGCAGGATCGCCAGGGCGTCGTCATGCCCCGGGTCACAGTCGAGAATCACCGGGATCGGCATGTCAGATCTCCTTCGCCAGCCAGCGGACGGCCCGGGTGAAGAGCGTACGGTAGCCGTCCCAGGCGACGAACTCCTCGGGGCACCAGTGCGGAGCGATGTCCGAGGCCCAGGCGAGGGTACGGCCGGCCCCGGCCTGCCGTACGGCGAGCAGCGGGTCGGGGCCGACGGTGGCGAGCAGCCGGGCGTCCTCGGGGAGCTCGAAGCGGTTGTAGCCGAGCAGGTCGGGCCAGTCGGAGGGCAGCCCGTCCACGATGGGGTGGGCCGGATCGGCGACGGCACCCGGGACGCCCTGGGGGACCTCCACCCGGTCGTCATAGGGGGAGATCCGGGCGGGCAGGACGCGTTCCACGGCGGTGCCGCGGAAGGCCGCCTTCGCCTCGAAGCCCTGGAAGCTGAGGTAGCCACCGGCCATCGCCAGGCCGCCGCCCTGCTCCACCCAGCTTGCCAGCAGGTCGATCCGGTTGACCGACCTCTTGCTGTGCAGCCAGGTGTCGGGGTGCAGCAGGATGCTGTTGGCGCCGATGTCGGAGAGCACGACGACGTCATAGGCCGCCAGTTCCTCGGGGGTCCCGGGGAACAGCCGGGGCACATCGTGCGCCGGGAGGTGGTCGACCTCGATACCGTCGGCCACCAGTACGTCGCGCAGCGGCTCGAAACCGGTGTGGTAGGTCGTCGTGGTGAACGAGTCGAAGCCCTTGTAGTGGGTCGACTCGCTCACCCACGTCTCGCCGGCGACCAGCACGCGGGTCATCAGTGTCTCCTTCGGTGAGTATTCGCAGTGGATATCCGCTGGGCGGTGGTGAAAAGCTCGAACGGGTTGGCGACGAGCAGCCGGTCGGTGTCCTCGGGGGTCAGCCCGTGGCGGTGCAGGCGCGGCACGAAGTCCGTGAGGATGTGCGCGTAACCGGTGCCGCCGTACCGGACCAGCATGGTCTTGAGGAACACGTCCTGGGAGAGCAGCAGCCGGTCGCCCAGGCCGGCACGGACCAGCCAGGCGACGGCGGCGGCGTTCTCCTCGTCGCACGGCGACTGGCCTTCTCCGGGGTAGTGGTAGTCCATGCCGCACATGTCGTATCCGAGGTAGGCCCCCCGGACGGCGAGCGAGACCTGGTAGTCACGCTCGAGCCGGCTGGGGTTCATGTGCGAGAGCACCGTGGCCGCGAGGATGCCGCCCTCCTCGGCGAGGACGTCGAGCACTCGATGGCCGTGCCGTACCCAGCCGGGCAGGTGCACCGAGAGCGGCACACCGGTGCGGGCCTGAGCCCGGGCGGCACCGCGGAGCACCTTCTCCTCGGCCGGGGTGAAGTCCGGGGAGATCCCGATCTCGCCGATCACCCCGGCCCGCACTCCTCCGGCACCCTCGGCCAGGTCACGCTCGATCTCGGCGGCGACGTCGGCGGCGCTCATGCCGCGGACGCGCGCCGGATGGGTGCGCTCCAGGTAGAAGCCGCAGCCCATCACGATGTTCAGGCCGGTGGCACGGGCGATCCGGGCCAGCTCGGCCGGGGCGCGGCCGATGCCCTCCGGGGTCACCTCCAGCAGGGTGCGGCCGCCTCTGGCCGCGAACCTGGCCGCCTCCTCGATCGCCACACCGGTGTCGTCGAGGGAGACGTTGTCCCGGGAGAGGTAGGGGTCCAGTCGCAGCCTGCCGAGGAACTCCATCCGCACGGGTGAGCGGGCGATGAGCTCGCCCTCCGCGTCGCCGTCGGCGGCGGGATGCCAGGCGCTGGCGCCGTCGTTGCGCAGGTGCTCGTGGCAGAGCGTGATCCCGAGTTGGGCGACGGGTACCTCACCGAGCACCGTGGTCGCGGTCACCCCCTCGCGCGCCTGGGCCGCGACGGTCGAGCTGGTCATTTCCGTACCGCGCCGAACTTCGCCCACACCTTGTTGTTGGCGAAGATGGCCAGCAGGAGGATGGCGCCCTGCACGATCTGCACGTAGAACGGCGAGACGTGCAGCAGCACCAGGCCGTTGGCGATGACCCCGAGGGTGAGGGCCCCGAAGATGGTGCCGAGCATGCTGCCCCGGCCGCCGAACAGGCTGGTGCCGCCGAGGACGACGGCCGTGATGACCTCCAGCTCGAAGCCGCTGCCCGCGTTCGAGGACCCGGAACTGAGCCGGGTGGCGATCAGCACCCCCGCCAGGGCGGCGGCCGTGCCGCTGAGCACGTACACGGTGAGCCCGATCCTGCGGGTGTTCACTCCGGTACGGCGCAGCGACTCGCCGTTCGAACCGAGACCGACCACGTAGCGGCCGAACGGCGTACGTGTCAGGGTCAGCCAGCCGACCAGCGCGATCACCACGGCGAGTACGGCCGGCACCGGCACTCCGGCGATCCGGCCCTGACCGAGCTGGACGATCCACAGGTCGCCGTCGATCGGGGTGGAGTAGCCCTCGGTCGCGCGCAGGGCGGTGCCTCGCATGATCGACAGCATGGCCAGGGTGACGATGAATGCCGGAATGTTCTGGTAGGCGGAGAACCACCCGTTGACGAACCCGACCGCCGCGCCGAGCACGAGGATCGCGATGAGGGCGACGGTGGGATTCCAGCCCTGCTGAAGGGTGATCGCCAGCAACGAGCCGGACAGCGCGACCGTCGAGCCGACCGACAGGTCGATGCCGGCGGTGCTGATCACGAAGGTCATCGCGACCGCGACGATCAGCGTCGGGGAGATCTGCCGGATCAGGTTGAGCACGTTGCCGACGGTGGCGAAGCGGTCGGCGGAGAACGAGAAGAAGATCAGCAGTACGACCAGCACCACCCCGATGGCGATGGTCTGGGCGTGCCTGCCGATGTGCGCGCTGGCCCGGGCCGACCGGGTGGTCACCACCCGCTGGCTGGTGACGGTCATGACCGCACCCCCTCGGTCTCGTCGTGGGCCTCGGCCTGGTCATGGGCGACGATCTCCGAAACGAGTCGCTCCAGGCTGGTGGCGCGGGCGTCGAGGTCGGCACGGAGCGTTCCCTCGTACATCACGCAGAGCCGGTCGCAGACCCGGAACAGGTCCTGCAGGCGGTGGGTGATCAAGATCACCGAGACGCCCTGCGCCGAGACCGTTTTGATCAGCTCCAGGACGGTCTCGACCTCGGCGACGGCGAGTGCGGCCGTGGGCTCGTCGAGGATGAGAAGCTTGGGCCCGAAGGTGACGGCGCGGGCGATGGCGACCGCCTGCCGCTGTCCGCCGGAGAGCCCTCCCACCGGGATGTCGGTGAGCGGGATCCGGATGTTGAGCGCGTCGAGGTGCCGGCGCGCCTCCTTGTGCATCTGCTTGATGTCGAGCAGCAGGCCGCCGGCCTGACGGGGTTCGCGGCCGAGGAACAGGTTGCCCGCCACGTCGATGTCGTCGCAGAGCGCGAGATCCTGGTAGACCATCTCGATCCCCAGCTCGCGGGCGTCTCGCGGGCCGGCGAAGGACACCGGGCGGCCGTCGAACACGATCTCCCCCGAGTCCGGTACGACGGTGCCCGCCAGGACCTTCATCAGAGTGGACTTACCGGCCGCGTTGTCGCCGACCAGTCCCACCACCTCGCCCGCGCCGACCCGCAGGTTCACCCCGCGCAGCGCGTCGACCATTCCATATCGTTTGCGGATGTCGCGCATGAGCACGCGGTCCGCGCCGATCGCCTCGTTGTCGGTCATGTGGGTCTCCCCGCCGCTCACTTGAAGATGGAGCGGTACTTGTCGACGTTTTCCTTGGTCACGATCGTCACGGGCACATCGATGGTCTTCTTGGCCTGCGCGCCGCCGATCAGCGCCTTGACCTCCTTGACCGCCTCGTAGCCCTCGGTCCGGGGGTCCTGCTGCACGACCCCCGCGACGGAGCCGGCGTCGATCCCGTCGATCGCCTCCTTGGTGAGGTCCCAGCCGAAGACCTTGACCCGGTCGCCGACGTTCTGCGACTTCACCGCGGCCACCGTGCCGAGCAGCGCGGGCTCCCCGGTGGCGTAGACGGCGGTGAGGTCCGAGCGCGAGGTCAGCAGGTTCTCGGCGGCGGCCAGGGCGGCTTCCTGCTTGTTCTGCCCGTCCACGGTCTGCACGATCTTGGCGCCGGCCGCCTCGACGGTCGAGTTGAAGCCGTCCTTGCGCAGGTTCTGGATGTAGGAGTTGAGCGCGCCGACCACGCCGATGTTCGGTGCGGCCACGTTCTGCTTCTTGGCCCAGTCGTTGACGAATGTGCCCATCTGCTTGGCCGCGGCGGCGTTGTCCACGCCCACCTGGGTGTCGACCGCCGGGGAGTCGACGATCGCGTCGACGGCCGCGACCTTCAGCCCAGCGTCCTTGGCGATCTTGACGGCGGGTTTGATGCCCTCGACGTCGATGGCCACCACGACGATGCCGTCGAACTGCTGCTGGACGAAGTTGTCGATGGCCTCGTTCTGCTTCAGGGCGTCGTCGTTGGCGTTGAAGATCGTGAGATCGACGCCCGCCTCCTTCGCGGCCTGCTGGGCACCGGCGTTCATCTCGTTGAAGAAGATCGCCTGCTGGTTGATCTGCACCAGGCCGATGCGCGGTTTTTCGCCGCCGTCGGCGGCGGTGCCGGCGCCGTCCGCGCCGCACGCCGCAGCCAGCAGGCCGGTGGCGAGGACCGCTGAGACGGCTGCCAGGCGGGTGAATCGAGTCGGTCGTGCCATCGAATCAGCCTTTCAGGACGCTGATACGGGGAAGGTTGGTAATCGATTACCAATTTCTGGGGATGCTAGCCACCAGGGCAAACGTCCGTCAAGGGTGACGTAGCTCCCCGAACGCTCTATCGTTCTAGGGACCCGCACGTGGCCCGGCCGTTGAGGCAGGGAACCGGCTGGTTGTCCTCAGCGCTACTAGGGAAATCGATTACACAACATGGGTGTGACAATCCACGACGTCGCCAGAGCGGCCGGCGTCTCCGTAGCCTCGGCCTCGCGTGCCCTGTCCGGCCGCCGCAAGGTCACCCCCGAGGTGGCCGCGCGAGTGACACGGGCGGCCGCCGAGCTGGGATACCAGCCGAACGCCGTCGCCAAGGCGCTCCGCGACCAGACCACCGGGACGGTCGGCATGGTCGTCCCCGGCATCGGCAATCCGTTCTTCACCACGATGGTCGAGGCGGTGGAGCATCAGCTCCAGGAGACCGGGCGGGACCTGCTGCTGTGCGCCTCGCAGTACACGCCCGAGATCGAGGCCAGGCGGCTGAACACGCTGCTGGCGCGGCGGGTGGACGGCCTGATCATCAGCCCGTGCGACTTCGAGGCCAGCGCGCCGGCCGTCCTGAACGCCGCTCGGCAGGTGCCGCTGGTGCAGGTGGACCGATACATCGAGGGTGGCGGAGCCGACTGGGTGGGCGTGGACGACGACGCGGCACTGGCCCAGGCGGTCGACCATGTGGTCGCCGGAGGGGCGCGTTCGATCGTCTTCGTCAGCAGTCGCCTGATGAACTCCTCCGCGAGGTTGCGGTTGGCCGGCTTTCAGCTCGCCACCGCCCGTGCCGGGGTGGCCTCCGAGACGCCGCTGCTCGGCGAGTTCACCCTTGACTGGGGGTTCGAAGCCGGTCGTCGGCTGCTCGCCGACGGCGCCCTGCCCGACGCGGTGGTCTGCGGAAACGACGAGATCGCGGTCGGCCTGCTGCGGGCGTTGCGGCTCGGCGGCGTACAGGTCCCCGAGGAGGTATCGGTGGTGGGGTTCGATGACGTCGGCCATGCGACGATGTGCGACCCGCCGCTCACCACCGTGCGCCAGCCCGTAGAGGAGATGGCGGCCGAGGTGGTACGCCTGCTGGGCCAGGCGCGGGTGGGCGATCCACGGCCTGCCCGGCGCTTGGCGATCGCCCCCCGGCTCGTCGTGCGGGAGACCAGCCGGCCGGTGACCGCAGGCATGGGCACCGGTGTGGGGATCGTGGCCGGGGACGGCCGGGAAGAAGAGGAAGTGGCATGACCGACGTCGTGGAACTGACCCGCGAGCTGATCAGGATCGACTCGGTGGGCGGCGGCGAGGCCGCGGTCGCCCAACCGCTCGTACGCAGGCTGGAGACCGCCGGTTTCGAGGTGCGGGCACACGCCTACGCACCCGGCCGCACCGGGGTGGTGGCCCGGTGGGGAACGGGCGTGCCCGTCACCCTCACCGGCCACCTCGACACGGTCCCGCTGGGCGGTCAGGCCTGGGCGTACGGACCGCACGCCGCGGAGGTGGACGGCGACCGCCTCTACGGGCGGGGGGCGAGCGACATGAAGGCCGGGGTCGCCGCGCTGGTCGTCGCCGCCGAGCGGCACGCGCGCGGGTCCGCCCCCCGGGTGGCGCTGGAGATCGTTCTCACCGTGGGAGAGGAGACCGGCTGCGAGGGCGCGATCGACATGATCACCCATGGGCTGGTCGGCCGGTCCCGGGGGATGCTGGTGGCCGAGCCGACCGCGAACCGCGCCCTGCTCGGGCACAAGGGCGCGCTCTGGCTCAAGGTGACCGCCCAGGGCCGAACCGCCCACGGCTCGATGCCCCACCTGGGCGACAACGCCGTCTACAAGCTGGCGCGCGCCATCGGCTCCGTCGAACACTTCGATCCCGGCTGTCCCGCACACCCCTGGCTCGGCGCGCCGTCCGTGAACGTGGGGACGGTGCACGGCGGGATCAACGTGAACTCCGTCCCCGACCTCGCCGAGGCGACCGTCGACATGCGCACGGTCACCGGCCAGGACCACGCCGAGCTGCGCGAGCGGCTGCGGAAGGAGCTGGGCGAGGAGACGTCGCTGGAGGTGCTGACCGACCTTCCCGCTGTGTGGACCGACCCGGACGATCCCTTCGTGCAGGTTCTGCTCGCCGCCGGGGCCCGTCCCCCGGGTGACCGCCCGGCCGCCAGTTACTTCACCGACGCCTCGGTGCTGACCGCCGCCTGCGGCACACCGCCTGTCGTGATCTGCGGCCCCGGAGAGCCCGAGCAGGCACATGTCACCGACGAGTACTGCGAGATTCCGCGGATCGAGGATGCCGTGGAGATCTACGTCGGCGCCCTGGCCCGGCTCGCCCACTGACGGCCGCCCTGTCCACTCCACCGGCGGGTCCCGCACCCGGCCCGGCACCCGGTTCAGGGTCCGCAGGTTCATCTGCCTGGATCGCCGAACTGAACACACCGGTGGGACGGCGGCACAAGTGTCGAAACGTTTCGCCTCATATAACGTTTTCGCAATCTTGCTCTGATTTTTCGCCGACCGGAAAACGCATCAACCGACTGCTCATTCGCCACCCGGATCAGGGGTGCGCAGCATGACATCACCGTGGTACGAACCAGATTAAATGCTCTCAAATATAAATAAAGGCACCGAAGCACCACGGCAACCAGCGCGGCGGTGCGCGCCTTTCCTGACTTAACCCCCAGGTCAGGAACGGCCGGCGAAATGCGCCCCTTCTCATCCGGCGGATCGCTCGGGTGCGGCGATTACCGCTCCGCCGCACCCGCCCGGGCCCATCGACCGGGCGTCCGGGATCCCTTCCCGACCATCATCGCTGGTCACGTGCGACCGATCCCGTCCTCTCCACGGCACCCCGTGAGACGCGGAGAAACACCATCCGGCAGACCGGATGCCATTAATAGTTTATGTAGCATTTTGCGTAATATGTGATATTAGCGAGAACATCGCGTTTCATTACGAGTTGACGACACCCCTTGAGGGCCGTCCGAGCAGGGGGTAGAAGGAGACCATTAGCAAAAGAACGGAGGGCGGCGTCAATGAACGGTCGGGGTTGCGTGAGACCAGGAAAAAACCCGGTGCGAGCCGCCGCGTGAACGATCCGGTCCTCCCCGAAAGGGATGTCGAGCGCCGCCCTGTGCCGCCCGCCCGCCGCTCCCGGGGGTGGCATCGACGGACCCGCGTCCCGGGCGTACGGCGCCTTCTGCTCCTACCGATCTTCAGACCCAGCGTCGAGATGGCGATCGCCGTCGTTCTCCTGCTCCTGGCCTTCGGCGCCGCCTACATCCTGACGGCCACCCTCTCCAGCTCGGCCGCCCCCGTCCCGCCGTCCCCCTCCCCGACCGCGCCGGCTCCACTGAGGTGACCACCCGGCGCGGCCAGGATCGGAGAGGCGCGTGACCTCCGCCGTCGGCACCGGTCTCGACGCCCGACGGCGCGACCGCCCCTATCCGCCCCCGAAGGGCCGGACGCCGTCAGAGGTGGTGCCGGTGGTCCCGCTGGGATCGCCGTTGTCGTTCAGCGTTTCATCTCCGCCGTTCTCGAACGGGTCGTCGTCCGTGCCGAGGTCGCCGTCGCCGTCGTCCGGATCACCGCTGCTGCAGGCAGGGTCGGCGGAGCAGGCCGGGTCGCTGCTGACGTCGTCGTCGTTGTCCTCGAACGGGTCCCGGGTCGGCTTGGGCGCCGGTTTCTGCACCAGGTCGTGCGCCTGACCGCCGAAGACGGGCGCCGGGAACGGCTCGATCGGCTTGCCCGCCATGGCGATCGCCATGAAGTCACGCCAGATCTTGGTGGGCGTACCGGCGCCCTCGATGTTCCCGAGGGAGACCTCCTTGAGCAGGGAGTAGCCGTTGGCGTCCCTGATGACCTTCCTGGTCTTCGGGTCGATCTGCGGGACCTCCTTGTACATCCCGACGGCCGCGGAGAGCTGGGGAGTGTAGCCGACGAACCAGGCCTCCTTGTTCTCGTTGTTGGTGCCTGTCTTGCCGGCGATCGGACGCCCACCGGGCAGCGAGGTGCCCGCGGCGGTGCCGTACTTGACCACCTGCTGCATCGCGTACGTGGCGTCGGCGGCGGTGTCCGGGCTGATGACCGTTTTGGGCTGGCCGGTCTCCTCCATGACGGTCAGCCCCTTGGACGTCTTGACCGAGACGACCACGTGCGCGTCATAGTGGACGCCGCCGTTGGCGAAGATGCCGTACCCGGCGGCCTGCTCGACCGGGGTGACCAGGCCGGCGCCGATGGACATGCCGTAGGCGTGGTCCTTGATGGCCTGCTCCAGATCCTTCTTGTCGATCCCGGCGCCTTCGGCGATCCTCTCGACCTCCTTCAGGCTGACCTCCTGCGCCATCGTGGCGAACGCCGTGTTCACCGACTCGGCGGTGGCCCGGTCGATCTGCACGGCCGCGCCCAGGTTGTGCGAGTTGCCGATCGGCTTGGTGCCCGGCAGGGTGACCGGTCCGTTGCCGGACACGTAGCTCTTGAGGCTGTAGCCGTTCTCGAGCCAGGCGGCCAGCACGTACGGCTTGAAGGCCGACGCGGCCTGTTTGTAGGCGTCGAAGGCGTTGTTGGTGAAGCTCTTCAGGTAATCGTGGCCGCTGTAGAACGCGATCACCCGCCCGTTGCGCGGGTCCACGGCGGCCATGTTCGCGCGGATGTGCTTGTCGTGGACGGCGGCGAGGTTGGTCTCGACCACCTTCTTCGCGGCCTGCATCAGCTTCTTGTCGAACGTCGTCGTGACGCGGTAACCACCGCTGCGCAGGCTCTCCTTGGTGATCCCCCGCTTCTCCAGCTCGCGCTGGACGATGTCGACCATGTAACCGTTGATGCCTTTGAGGGTCTCTTTCTTGTCCAGCCTGGCGAGCTTGGGGAACTTCGCCGTTCTGGGCAGTTGCCCGTACTTGGCCGGGTCAACGACCGCCATGCCGTCGATGGCGTAGGCGAACCGCTCCCGGGTCGGTGCCCAGTTCTTCTCCGCCTCCGCCCGATCGAACGCGTCCGGGCTCTGGACCCGGCCCGCCAGGTAGGCCCCCTCGGCAGGGGTCAGCTTGTCCACGTCCTTGTCGAAGAACGCCTGAGCGGCGGCCTGGATGCCGTTCGCACCACGGCCGAAGTAGATCGTGTTGAGATAGTTGGCCAGAATCTGATCCTTCGGCATCTCCTTACCGGCGCGGATCGCCACGAAGATCTCTTTGACCTTCCGCTGGAATGTCCGCTCCTGGCTGAGGCCGTCGTAATAACCCCGCGCCATCTCCTGCGTGATCGTCGAGCCGCCCTGGACCTGCTGGCCGGTCGCCGTGCTCCACACCGCTCGCATGATGCCCGACACCGAGAAGCCCGGGTCGGTGCGGAACGTACGGTTCTCCGCGGCGATGAAGGCGTCCTGAACATGCGGCGGGATCTTGGAGATCGGGACGATCTCGCGCTTGGTGCCGAGTCGCGCGATCTCGGTTCTGCCGTCCCGGTAATAGATGATGCTGCCCTGCTCGACGGCGTGCTGCTGGGTCCCCAGAGGCAGCGGGGTGTTGGCGTACGCCACCATGATCATGCTGAAGAGACCCACCACCAGGACCGTGAAGCCGAGGACCACGATCTTCCAGCTGGGGATGAAGCGCTTCCAGCCGGTACGGCGCGGGCGGCCGTCGTCCTCGTCCGGCCGCCCTTGCCGGCCGTCGCCACCGCCGTCGCCCGGTCCGCCGGGCCCGCCCAGCCCCCTGCGACCGCCTTGGCCGCCGCCGAGGTTGTTCTGTCGCCGGTCGCCGGATCTCCATGACCTGGAGCGGCCTCCCGTACCGCCCGGACCTGCTGAGCCGCCGGAGCCACCGGGGCCGCTCCTGCGCCGGCCGGGACCTGGCTGCGGGAGCTGGGCCATCGCCTGGGCGTCCTCTAAGGCCGCGGCGCGGCGCCGCCCTCCGCGTGGACTCTCCGGAGCGCCGCTCCGGCCTGGTCCGTCCTGACGCTCCGTCGGCGGAGCCGAAGAGCTCGGCTGAATCCGGGCTGGCCGGTTCGGCGGCGGGTTCTCGACGTGGGGGGAGGAGGCGTGGCCGGGCGTGGTCCCCTGGGACGGGCGCTGACGCCTCCCCGGACGAGCCGATGCATCGGGCCGCCCCTCGGCTTTCTGGGGGCGGCCGGTCGGCTCCGGGTCATAGCTGCTGTTACTCACGGGTCCTTGTTCAGTCATCCGGCGATGTGGTCGACGACGTCATCGGCAGGCGGAGAGCGCACCCCGTCATGCTGGGGCCCGGCTCCCGGAATGGACCATGTCCCCGGAACCTGCCGACGAGGAGCCGGACCGTTCGGTGGGTCGCCTGTTCCGAGGACGAAAGAGACCAATAGGTTTTTTCACGACAACCTTGGCATAAGTCAACAACTCAGACGCGGAATTTCCGGGTATTCGCGTCCCACCGCGGCCGCGCCTCCGGCGTCATCTCGCCGATTTCGGAGCCGGATGAAGCGGGGGACCTCAGGCGGCGAGCCGGCCGGCCGCTGCCGCGCCGCCGTCCATATCGCCGACATCACGATCTGGTCACCCGCCCTCCTGGGCCGGGCTCACCTTCCTGGTCCAGGAGACACGATCTAGGATCGGGCCATGCCCTTGACCGCGAACGACGTCGACCGGTTCGAAGCCTCCAGGCCGCGCCTGGAGGCCATCGCCTACCGGCTCCTCGGTTCCGCCGGGGAGGCCGAGGACGCCGTGCAGGAGACGTTCCTGCGCTGGCAGGCCGCCGACGTCGACCGCATCGAGGTCCCCGAGGCCTGGCTGACGAAGGTCCTCACCAACCTGTGTCTCAACCAGCTCACCTCCGCGCGGGCGCGCCGCGAGACCTATGTGGGCCAATGGCTTCCCGAGCCGCTGCTCGCCGGCGACCCGATGCTCGGCCCGGCCGACACCGCCGAGCAGCGCGACTCGGTCTCGTATGCGGTCCTCACCCTCATGGAGCGCCTCTCCCCCAACGAGCGGGCGGTGTACATGCTGCGGGAGGCCTTCGACTACCCGCACCGGGAGATCGCCGAGATCCTCGACATCACCGAGGCCGCCAGCCAGCAGATCTTCCACCGCGCCAAGAAGCACGTCGCGGACGGCAGGGCCCGCACCGAGATCGACGAGGCCGCCGCCCGGCGGATCGTCGAGGAGTTCCTGGCGGCCGCCACCAGCGGCCAGACCGAGCCGCTGGTGCGCCTGCTCACCAAGGACGCCGTCTCGATCGGAGACGGCGGCGGGAAGGTCCCGGCCCGCGCCAAGGCGTTCGAGGGCGCCGTCGCGGTCGCGAAGTTCCTGCGGGGTCTGTTCAAACCCGGCGAGGCCAAGCGCGCCCTGGTCGGCGGCGCGCCCGAGGTCTACGTCTGGACCGCCAACGGCGACCCCGCCGTCGTGGCCGTCGTGGCCGGCCAGGTCGTCGGCGTCATGTGCCTGGAGGTCACCGCCGAGGGCATCGCCGCGTTCCGCAACCAGGTCAACCCCGACAAGCTCGAACGCGCGACCGCGCACTGGGCGGCCGCCGACCACGGGGAGCCCCTGTTCCACGCCTTCTAGCCGCGATGTGAGGTGCTTCACATCGCGTTCCTGTCAGGAAACGGCGGGCCATCCGGTTCAGGTGGCGAATCCGCGCAAGACAGGAGCAAGGAAATGCCGCACCGCATCATCGTCCTCGGAGCCGGATACACCGGAGCCATCGCCGCCGGCCGCCTCGCCAAGCGGCTCCGCCGCGAGGACGTCGCCATCACCCTCGTCAACGCCGAGCCCGACTTCGTGGAACGCGTCCGCATGCACCAGCTGGCGGCCGGCCAGGACCTCAAGCCCCGGCCGTTCGACGAGATGTTCGCGGGCACCGGCGTCGAACCGAGGCTCGCGAAGGTCACCGGCGTCGACGTCGACCGCAGGACCGTCGCCGTCGTCGACGTGAACGGTGCCGGAGAACTCCCCTACGACACGCTCGTCTACGCCCTCGGCAGCGGCTGGAACACCCAAGGCGTCTCCGGGACCGCCGAGCACGCCTATGAGATCGCCAGCCGTCCCGGAGCACTCCGGCTGCGTGAGCGCCTGGCCCGCCTCGACGCCGGGCAGACCGTGGTCGTCGTCGGCGGCGGCCTCACCGGTCTGGAGGCCGCGACCGAGATCGCCGAGGCCCGCCCGGACCTCGACGTCGCCCTCGCCGCCCGCGGCGGCCTCGGCGACTGGCTCTCGCCCAAGGGCCGCGGGCACCTGCGGAAGGTCTTCGGCAAGCTCGGGATCACCGTGCACGAGCACGCCGCCGTCACCGGTGTCGAAGCCGACCGCGTCGCCACCGCCGACGGCAGGGCCATCCCGGCCGCGGTCACCGTGTGGACCACCGGCTTCGCGGTCCACCCGATCGCGAAGGCGACCGCCCTGGAGGTCACCGGCACCGGCCAGATCGTGGTCGACGGGACCATGCGCTCGGTCTCGCACCCGGACGTGTACGCCGTCGGCGACGCGGCCATGGTGATGGGCCCCGGAGACAAGCCGCTGCGGATGTCGTGCGCCTCGGGAACTCCGACCGCGTGGCAGGCCGCCGACGCGATCGCGGCGCACCTGACCGGCGGGAAGCTCCCGAACACGTCGATCCGCTACTTCAACCAGTGCATCTCGCTGGGCCGCAAGGAGGGTTTGATCCAGTACGTCACCGCCGACGACCGCGCCGTGCAGGCGGTCCTGACCGGACGGCTCGCCGCCGTCTACAAGGAGCTGATCTGCAAAGGCGCTGCTTGGGGCGTCGCCAACCCGACACTCGGACTGCCGACCCGGCGCCGCCGCGTCACGCGGGAGTGGGCCGCGGCGGGCTCGGCCGTCAAGTCGCCGGCGTAGCGCCCGAAGCGAAGCGGGCGCCCTCGGTGCGAGTGCGCCCGCTTCGCCGTCGGTCTACGCGGCGACGATCGCCTTCGCTTCGTCAGCTCGGTGGTCCGCCATCGTGGGGGGCGTGCCCGACTTCGTCATCACCGCATTCCCGTATCGGATCGTTCGCCGCGCCTCACCGGCCAACCCCGTAGTTCGGGCTGGTTGATCTCGGCCCACACCACATCGAGGGAGAGGCCGAGGACATCGGCGATCGCCGCGATGGTCGAAAAGGCAGGGGTCGCTACGCGGCCCGACTCGATCTTCCGGAGGGTCTCCGGTGAGACACGTGCATCGAGCGCGGTCTCGAGCATCGAGCGCTCTCCCCTGGCACGACGTAACAAGGCGCCGAGGCGCTGTCCGCGCTCGACCTCTGCGGGTGTGAGCGGCAACCTGACCATGACTCCGATTCTAATACCGGGATAGTATGGCCGGGATAGTTATTGGTTGCGCGAGAAAGGCGCCGCATGATCGAGATCTTGCACCCCACCGAACTGGCCCGGGCAAAGGAGGCAGGTGCCCTGGTCGCCGACATTTTGCAGACCCTGAAGAGCCGTAGCATGGTCGGCACGAACCTCCTGGACATCGACCGGTGGGCCGAGGCCATGATCGTCGAGGCTGGGGCACTGTCCTGCTACGTCGACTACGAGCCGTCCTTCGGACGCGGGCCGTTCGGCCACTACATCTGCACGTCCGTCAACGACGCCGTGCTCCACGGACTGCCGTACGACTACACGCTTGCCGACGGCGATCTGCTGTCACTCGACCTCGCCGTCTCCAAAGGCGGAGTCGTCGCAGACTCCGCCATCAGCTTCATCGTGGGCGACGCGAGGCCCCCGGAGAGCGTCGCGATGATCAGCGCGACCGAGCGTGCGCTGTACGCGGGGATAGCCGCGGCAGGCCCTGGGGCTCGCATCGGCGACATCTCCCACGCCATCGGCTCGACCCTCTCCGAAGCGGGGTATCGGATCAACACCGAGTTCGGCGGCCATGGCGTCGGATCGACGATGCACCAGGACCCGCACGTCTCGAACACCGGACAGCCCGGCCGTGGATACCGACTGCGCCCTGGGCTGCTGCTCGCACTGGAACCGTGGGTCATGGCGGACACCGCCAAGCTCGTCACCGACGCCGATGGCTGGACACTCCGAAGCGCGACAGGCTGCCGGACGGCACACAGTGAGCACACGATCGCCATCACCGGCGACGGAGCCGAAATCCTCACCTTGCCGAAACAGGCGCAGCCGTGAGGTCGGAGCCACGCCTGCCCCTATGCTTCTGGCCGGCGAAGCGCACGGGAGGTCTCGGGCGGATCCCGGGAGGGGCCCGTCCGCCCGGCCGACGTGGAGCGGCGCAACCGTGACGGAGCCGAGGTCGGCGGGAACGCCGCCATCACGGATCGGTCGGCCGGACGGACAGGGACAAGGGGGTCGAGGACGGGGGACGTCAGGGGCGGGATGGCCGGACATACGGCCCGCCACCAGGGTTCAGGGGTCCGCAGGTTCATCTGCCTGGCTCGCCGAATTAAAAACACCGGTGAGACTGCAGCACAAGCGTCGAAACGTTTCGCATTGTGTAACATTTTCACAACCTTGCTCTGATTTTTCGCTGACCTGCAACGCATCCGCCGGATGCTAATTCGTTACCCGACTCAGGGGTGCGCGGTATGACATCACCGTGTTACAAACCCAATTAATTGCTCTCAAATACAAATAAAGACACCGAAGCACCACGGCAACCAGCGCGGCGGCGCGCGCCTTGCCTGACTTAACCCCCCAGGTCAGGAAAGGATCCCCATGTCACCACGTTCTCGACCCTGGACCCGGTTGCTCGCCACGATGCTGCTGATCACCGCCGGCAGCCTGGCGATCCCCACGGCTCACGCGGCCCAGACCGCTCAGGCGGCGATCGTCATCCCTCCGTCCGACTACCAGCAGGTGCAGTTGGCCGTCGGCGCGGCCAAACTCGGCGAGGCGATGTCCCTGGCGGTGCTGCCCGACCGGTCGGTGGTCCACACCGCCCGGGACGGCACGGTCCGCATCACCGACGCGGCGGGCACCACCAAGGTCGCCGCCACACTCAACGTCTACACGCATGACGAGGAGGGGCTGCAGGGCGTCGCGGCGGACCCCGGTTTCGCCGCGAACCGCTACATCTACCTGTACTACTCGCCGAAGCTGACCACGCCGTCGGGCGACGCCCCCAATACGGGCACCGACTCCGACTTCGCCCCGTGGAAAGGCCACCTCAACCTGTCCCGGTTCGTGCTGAAGACCGACGGCACGCTCGACCTCGCCAGCGAGAAGATCGTCCTGGAGGTCCCCAACGACCGCGGGCAGTGCTGCCACGTCGGCGGCGACATCGACTTCGACGCGGCCGGGAACCTGTACCTGACGACCGGGGACGACACCAACCCGTTCGAGTCCAACTCCTACTCGCCCCTCGACGAGCAGACCAACCGAAACCCGCAGTTCGACGCCCAGCGCTCCTCGGGCAACACCAACGACCTGCGTGGCAAGGTCCTGCGGATCAAGCCGCAGCCCGGCGGCGGCTACACCATCCCCTCGGGCAACCTCTTCGCGCCCGGCACCGCGAAGACGCGGCCGGAGATCTACGCGATGGGTCTCCGCAACCCGTTCCGGATGTCGGTGGACAAGGCCACCGGCATCGTCTACCTGGGCGACTACGGCCCCGACGCGGGCGCGGCCGACGCCGGCCGCGGTCCCGGCGGCCAGGTGGAGTTCAACCGGATCACGGCGCCCGGCAACTACGGCTGGCCGTACTGCACGGGCACCAACACCACCGCCGAGACCTACAACGAGTACACCTTCCCCAGCGGCCCCTCCGGCGCGAAGTACGACTGCGCGGGCGGCCCGGCGAACAACTCCTTCCGCAACACCGGCCTGGCCACGCTCCCCGCGGCCAAGTCGAGCTGGATCAAGTACGGCGACGCGGGCTCACCACCGGAGTTCGGCGGCGGCTCGGAGTCGCCGATGGGCGGACCGGTCTACCGCTACGACGCGGCCCTCGACTCCAGCGTCAAGTTCCCCTCCTCGCTGAACGGCCGCTACTTCGCCGGCGAGTACGGCAGGCGCTGGATCAAGGCGATCGAGGTCGAGTCCGACGGCTCCCCCGGTGAGATCTCGGCGTTCCCGTGGACGGGCACCCAGGTCATGGACATGGCCTTCGGCCCGGACGGCGCGCTGTACGTGCTGGACTACGGCACCGGCAGCGACAACCAGGCGCTCTACCGGATCGAGTACATCGGCGGCACCAACCGCAACCCCGTCGCCAAGGTGGCCGCGGACAGAACCTCCGGTCCCAACCCGCTGGCCGTCTCCTTCTCCTCCGCGGGCAGCTCCGACCCCGAGGGCGGTGCCCTCAGCTACTCGTGGAGGTTCGGCGACGGCGGGACGTCCACCCAGGCCAACCCGGCCCACACCTACACCGTCAACGGCACCTACACGCCGACCCTGACGGTCACCGACCCGGCCGGGCTGACCGGGACCGCGAGCGTCGTGGTGACCGTCGGCAACAGCGCGCCGACCGTCTCGCTCACCACCCCCGGCGACGGCCGGCCGTTCTCCTTCGGGGACACCGTTCCCTTCCAGGTCGGCGTCAGCGACCCGGAGGACGGCACCGTCGACTGCGCCAAGGTGAAGGTCACCTACTTGCTGGGCCACGACAGCCACCGCCACGCGATCACCTCCAAGAACGGCTGCTCCGGGAGCATCGCGGTGCCGATCGACGGTGAGCACGACGTCGCGGCCAACGTCTACGGCGTCTTCGACGCGGAGTACACCGACGCCGGCGGCCTGACCACGCACAGCGTCCGCGTGCTGCAGCCCCGGCACCGGCAGGCCGAGCACTTCGGCGCGCAGTCCGGCGTCCAACTGGCCGACCACGCCGCCGCCGAGGGCGCCCGGACCGCCGGGTTCATCGACAACGGTGACTGGATCTCCTTCCAGCCCTACCTGCTGTCCGACGTCAGGAGCGCGTCCTTCCGGGTCTCCTCGGCCGGAGCGGGCGGGACCATCGAGGTGCGGGCGGGTTCCGCCACCGGCACCCTCCTCGGCACGGCGACCGTACCGGTGACCGGAAGCTGGGAGACCTTCACCGACGTCACCACGAACATCGCCGGCGCACCCGCCGCGACCACCACGCTGTTCCTGGTGTTCAAGGGCCCGACCGGCTCGGGCAACCTGTTCGACGTGGACGCCTTCACCTTCGTCACCGGAACGGGCACCACGGCCGAGGCGGAGTCCTACACCTCCACCTCGGGCGTCCAGCCCGCCAACCACGCCTCCGCCAGCGGCGGCAAGACCGCCGGATACATCGAGAACGGCGACTGGACCGGCTACTCCACCGTCACCACCACCGGCGCCACCGCCTTCAGCGCCCGCATCTCCTCCGCCGGATCCGGCGGCACCATCCAGATCCGTTCCGGATCGGCCACCGGCACCCTCCTCGGCACGGTCACCGTACCGAACACCGGCGGCTGGGAAACCTTCCAGAACGTCTCCACCCCCCTCACCGGATCGGCCACCGGCCCTCTCTTCCTCGTCTACCTCGGAGGCGGCGGCTACCTCTTCGACGTCGACACGCTCACCCTCACCAGGTGAGCCACGGCCCGTGGCGCGCCGCACCGGCGCGCCACGGGCCCTCTCTAGCCGCGGAAGACCTGGAACTCCGCGACCTGCCCGGCGGGCCAGCCGGTGTTGCCGGTGACGGTCAGCCGGAGGTAGCGCTGGGTGGTGGCGGGGAAGGTGATCGTCACGGTGTTACCGGTGGCCGGGTCGAAGGTACGGCCGGCGGACGGGGAGAGCGTCGAGTAGGCCGAGCCGTTCTGGCTGCCCAGGACCGAGAGGGTCTGGGTTCTGGCGCCCCAGGCCGGCGACGGCGGCAGCCTGAGGACTATCTTGCCGACGCTGCTCACCACGCCCAGGTCGACGGTGATGGACTGCGGGAAGGAGTGGTTGAGGCTCTCCCAGTAGGAGCCGGGGTCGCCGTCGTTGGCGTTGGCCGCGGGGTATCCGCCGGTGGCGCTGCTCGCCGTGATCGCCCGGCCCGCCGCCAGGTCGGGGGCGGGTGGTGTGACCTCCCCGGCGAACTGGTCGACCCAGTACCCCGTCCGGTCGAGATAGGCGGTCTCCGCGGCGGCGCCCGTCGTGCCGTAGGCCCCCGCGAAGGTCTGGTAGCCGAGTCCCGCGGGCGGGGTGGAACTCGCCGGTTCGATGACCGACCCCTCGTGCCATTCGTTGAACGAGGTGACGGAGACCCAGCTCGGTGACCCGCCGGTGGCCGGAGCCAGCGCGTTGCGCCACTCCAGGTCGTAGGTCGCGCCGTTGTCGCGGCTCAGCGTCGGGGTGGTGTTGCCGGGAACCGCCCGGTCGTCGACGTAGCCGGGTCCCACGGACGGCGCCCAGACGAGGCCGTTCGCCCTGCAGAAGTCGCTCGCCTGCTTCCAGCCCGGGGCCGTCGCGCCGGCGATCGCGTCGTAGGTGTACATCCCGCCGAAGTGCGCGACCTTGCTGGTGTCGGTGGTCTGCGCCAGCACGATGCTGTGCGCGCGTACCTGGTCCAGGGCGGACCAGTCGGCGATCCGCAGGCTCTCGAAGACGTAGAAGGCACCGCGGTCGCCGTGCTCGGCGTCGCGGTAGAACGCCGGGCTGCTCCCGTAGCGGGAGTTGATGTAGGCGATGTCGGCCACCGTCGAGGCCGCCGTACGGCCGGCGTAGGGTTCGAGATGCCAGGCGACCTTGATCCCGAATCGCGCCGCCGCGTCGAGGACTCCGGCGGCGAGCCGATCCTCGTAGGAGTCCCGTCCCCACCAACTGAAGACGATGGTCCCGGCGCCCGATCTTTGGATCCAGCGCATGTGCTGCGTCACCGCGCCGGCGAAGTCCCCGGAGTCGTAGGGGCCGAGCGCGGGGTAGAGGTCCGCGCCCACGTCGCCGGGCGGGGTGTGGCCGCCCTGCTGCCAGTGCCGGTAGCCGCCGGACACGGCCGGGCTGCCGTACCAGGGGTAGTAGAACAGATGGACGTCCGAGGCGGTGTGCTCCTCCGCGACGGCCGCTCCGGCGGCCAGCGCCGCCTGCGTTCCGGGGGCTGTCAAGCCCGCGGTCAGGAGCAGGGCGGTGACGGCCGCCGCGCTTCGCCAGTTTCGCATGGGTGAATCGCTCCTCGTATCGATGAGTTCTTCCGGTGGGCGAGACTCCCCACCGCTGCGACGGCTGCGCCCCAGCCACTCCTTCCGATGAAATTCCATCGCCCAACTATCAAATTTCATATTTTGCGCTGAAATTTGCGCAGCTTGCCGCATTAAAAGACGTCTCGCGATGCGGAGCAAGCGTCGAAACGTTCCACCCGCCGTAACGTTTCGGCAACATATAGACGTGTCGCATCCGGTGGGGCCGGAGCGACAGGTGCCGCTTCACCCGCCTGGCAGGGAGCGGTGCCCAACCAGCGGGCGGTGGCGCTCGACGGCGCCCATGTCGGGCCGGTCTCCCAGCCCTCGGACCTCTGAGGATCAGGTCTGACCTGGGACGAACCTCACCGATCGCAGCTTCCCCTCGTCCCCTTCCATGCGGCTCTCAAACCGGGCCGGCGCCGACGTTCGGCAAAGGTCAAACGTCTGTTGGCGAAAGCGGGGAAATGCATGACAGGCAACCGGGTAAAGAAGCGCCATGAATGACGAATCCGATACGACACGATGGGATGCCCCGACCCCGGTCACGGCGGACCTCCGGCTGTCGGTCAACCGGACCGAGCACCCGATCACCGTGGACACGCGGGAGACGCTCCTTGACACCCTGCGCGAGCAGCTTGACCTGATCGGGGCGAAGAAGGGCTGCGATCACGGGCAGTGCGGGGCCTGCACGGTGCTGGTGGACGGGCGACGGGTGAAGTCCTGCCTGACCCTGACGGTGACCCTCGACGGCCAGGAGGTCACCACGGTCGAGGGGCTCGCCGACGGCGACACACCGCATCCGCTGCAGACGGCGTTCGTCGAGTACGACGCCTTCCAATGTGGTTACTGCACCCCGGGACAGCTCTGTTCGGCGGCCGGGATGCTGGCCGAGGCGGCCGCGGGATGGCCGAGCGTGGTCACCGAGGACGTGAGCACCTCACCGCGTCTCGACGAAAAGGAGATCCGGGAGCGGATGAGCGGCAACCTGTGCCGCTGCGGAGCCTACGTCAACATCGTCGCGGCGATCGGGGAGGTGGCGTCGTGAGGCCCTTCGCCTACCAGCGGGCCACGGACGCGCAGGCGGCGGTGGCCGCGCTGGCTGAACGGCCCAACGCCATGTACCTGGGCGGCGGCACGAACCTGGTGGATCTGATGCGGCTGGGCGTCGTCTCACCCGACGCCCTGGTGGACGTCACCCGGGTCGCCTCCGGCACGGTCGAGGACACCGCGGACGACGGCCTGCTGATCGGCGCGGGCGTGCGCAACAGCGACCTGGCGGCCCACCCGGCCGTGCGACGGCGGTACCCGATGCTGGCCGAGGCGGTGCTGTCGGGGGCGTCGGGCCAGATCCGCAACATGGCCACGGTCGGTGGCAACCTGCTGCAGCGCACCCGCTGCTCCTACTTCCAGGACGTTTCCAAGCCGTGCAACAAGCGGCAGCCCGGCTCGGGCTGCCCCGCCGTCGAAGGCGACCACCGCAACCTGGCGATCATCGGTCAGTCCGCCGCCTGCGTGGCCACCCATCCCTCCGACATGGCCGTGGCGCTGGCCGCGCTCGGTGCGACCGTGCACGTGCAGGGGCGGAGCGGGACGCGTCAGGTGCCGATGCCCGGTCTGCACCGGCTGCCCGGCGATGAGCCGGACCGTGACACCGTTCTGGAGCCGGGCGATCTGATCACCGCGGTGGAACTGCCCGCACTGCCGCCCACGATCCGGTCGAAGTACCGCAAGGTGCGGGATCGGGTCTCCTTCGCCTTCGCGGTGGTGTCGGTGGCGGTGGCGCTGGACGTGGCCGACGGCGTGGTCAGGGACTGCCGGATCGCGTTCGGCGGGATCGCGCACGTGCCCTGGCGGGCGAGGCTCGCCGAGGAGGCGCTGCGCGGGACTCCCGCCACCGCGGCCGGGTTCACCCGGGCCGCGGACGCGGAGCTGGCCCAGGCCCGACCGCTGCCGGAGAACGGATTTAAGGTGCCGCTCGCCCGCAACGTCCTGGTCCGTACGCTCACCGACCTTGTGGAGACCTCATGACCACCACGGTTCCGTTGTCCGTCGGCTCGGGGATGGACCGGGTCGAGAGCCCGGACAAGATCACCGGCCATGCCCGGTACGCCTACGAGTACGCACCGCGGGACGTGGTCTACGCGGTGCCGGTACAGGCCACCGTCGCCCGAGGTGAGATCCTCACCGTGGACGTCGACGCCGTCCTCAAGCGCCCCGGCGTGATCACCACCATCTGGTACGGCAACGCCCCCAAGCTGGCCCCCGCCGACAATCCCGAGCTGTCCGTGCTGCAGTCCCCCCGGGTCTCCTACCGAGGCCAGTACGTCGCGCTCGTGGTGGCCGAGACGCTCCAGGACGCCAGGGAGGCGGCCCGGACGGTGCGGGTGGAGTACGCCGCCGAGCGGCACGACGTCGAACTGCGCGCCGATCATCCGGGCATGTACCGGCCGGACCGGGTCAATCCGAACTTCCCCGCCGACGTCGAGCAGGGCGATCCGGACGCCGCCCTGGCCTCCGCCCCGGTCGTGGTGGACGCCACCTACAGCACCCCGGCCGAGCACCAGAACCCGATGGAGCCACACGCGACGGTCGCCGAATGGGACGGCGACGGGCTGACGCTCTACGACTCCAACCAGGGGGCCTCCCTGGTCCGCGACACCGTCGCGTCGCTGTTCGGCATGCCGCCGGCGAACGTCAGGGTGATCTCCCCGCACGTGGGCGGGGGGTTCGGATCCAAGGGCGCTCCGCACCCGCACGTGATCCTCGCGGCGCTCGCCGCCAAGCAGACCAGCCGCCCGGTCAAACTCGCAGTGACCCGGCAGCAGATGTTCGCGGTGACCGGCTACCGCACCCCGACGATCCAGCGGGTACGGCTCGGGGCGGACACCGACGGGCGGCTGCGCGCGATCGTGCACGAGGCGTTCGAGCAGAGCTCCACGCTCCGGGAGTTCGCCGAACAGACCACCGTGCCCACCCGGATGATGTACGCCGCGCCCGACCGGCGCACGACCCACCGGCTGGTCCGGCTCGACGTCCCCACCCCGTCCTGGATGCGCGCACCCGGTGAGGCCCCGGGGATGTTCGCGCTGGAGTCGGCGATGGACGAGCTGGCGATCGCCTGCGGGCTCGACCCGATCGAGCTGCGGATCCGCAACGAGCCGGACGCCGACCCCGAGAGCGGGCTGCCGTTCAGCTCCCGCAACCTGGTGGCCTGCCTGCGCGACGGCGCGCGGCGGTTCGGGTGGGCCGATCGCGACCCCACGCCGGGGGTCCGGCGTCAGGGCAGGTGGCTGGTCGGGACCGGGGTGGCGTCGTCCACCTACCCGGTCTACCGGCGCCCGTCCCAGGCGAGCGTCCGGGCCGAGCCGGACGGCCGGTTCACCGTACGGATCGCCGCGGCCGACATCGGCACCGGCGCCCGGACGGTGCTGACCCAGATCGCCGCCGACGCGCTGCGCACCTCGCCGGACCGGGTCCGGGTGGAGATCGGTGACAGCGCGCTGCCCACCGCCTCGCTGGCCGGCGGGTCGATGGGGACCGCCTCGTGGGGCACGGCGGCGGTGCGGGCCTGCGAGGCGCTGCTGGACGAGCTCGACCGGCGGGGCGGTGACGTGCCCCCCGACGGCATCGAGACGAGCGCCGACACGACAGAGGAGATCCGCGGTCAGCAGCGGTTCGCCCGCCACGCCTTCGGTGCGCAGTTCGCCGAGGTGGGCGTGGACGCCGACACCGGGGAGACCCGGGTGCTCCGGCTGCTCGGGGTCTTCGCCGCGGGCCGGATCATCAACCCGAAGACCGCGCGCTCCCAGTTCATCGGCGGCATGACCATGGGATTGTCCACGGCCCTGCTGGAGGAGAGCGTCATGGACCGCCGGTTCGGCGACTACCTCAACCACGACTTCGCCCAGTATCACATCGCCACCTGCGCGGACGTGCCCGACATCGCGGCGTTCTGGGTCGAGGAGGACGATCCGCACCTCAACCCGATGGGGTCCAAGGGCATCGGTGAGATCGGGATCGTCGGCACCGCCGCGGCGATCGCCAACGCGGTGCACCATGCCACCGGCGTGCGCGTCCGTGACCTGCCGATCCGCCTGGACAAGCTGGTGCGGTAGGGCCCCCGGGGTGTTCCGGCCGCCCGCCGGCGCGGCCGGAACACCCCGGAACAGCCCAGTGCCTCTCGCCGGCCGCTCCTCCCCGGCATGTCGGTCCCGGAGTCCACACCCGGAGGCGAGCCCTCTTGGCCGGCGCCGGCCGCTCCTCCCCCGTCGCGTCGGTCCCGGGGCGTTCACGCCCGGAGGCGCGTCCCCTTGGCCGGCGCCGGCCGCTCCCCGGTCTACCTGGAGCCGGCCAGCATGCCGTGCGGGTCCAGCACGTACTTGCGCGCGGCGCCCTGGTCGAAGTCCGCGTATCCCTGTGGGGCCTGGTCGAGCGGGATCGGCGTGGCGTTGACCGCCTTCGCGATCTGCACCCGGTCGTTCAGGATCGCCATCATCAGCTGGCGGTTGTACCGCATGACGGGGCACTGACCGGTGGCGAAGGACAGCGACTTGGCCCAGCCGAGGCCGAGGCGGATGGACAGGGAGCCCTGTTTGGCCGCCTCGTCGTGGGCGCCCGGGTCACCGGTCACGTACAGGCCCGGGATGCCGAGCGCGCCGCCCGCGCGGGTGAGGTCCATGAGCGAGTTGAGCACGGTGGCGGGCTGTTCCGTGCCTGCCTGGGCCCCGTGGCCGTGGGCCTCGAACCCGACGGCGTCGACGCCGCAGTCCACCTCGGGCTCACCGAGGATCTGCTCGATCTGGTCCTGCGGCTCGCCCTGGGAGACGTCGACGGTCTCGCAGCCGAAGGTGCGGGCCTGGGCGAGGCGGTCCTTGTTCAGGTCGCCGACGATGACCACGGCGGCCCCGAGCAGGAACGCCGACACCGCGGCGGCGAGTCCGACCGGACCGGCGCCCGCGATGTAGACGGTCGACCCCGGTTTCACCCCGGCGGTGAAACAACCGTGGAAACCGGTCGGGAAGATGTCCGCGAGCATGGCCAGGTCGAGGATCTTCTCCATCGCCTGATCCTTATCCGGAAATTTCAGCAGATTCCAGTCGGCGTAGGGGACGAGCACGTACTCGGCCTGCCCACCGGGCCAGCCACCCATGTCGACGTACCCATAGGCCGAACCGGGCCGGTCGGGATTGACGTTCTCGCAGACGCCGGTCTTGCCCTCCTTGCAGTTGCGGCAGCGGCCGCAGGCGATGTTGAAGGGGACCGAGACCAGGTCGCCCACCTTGACGAACTCCACGTCGGGACCGACCTCGACGACCTCACCGGTGATCTCGTGACCGAGGATGAGCCCGTGCGGCGCGGTGGTACGGCCCCGGACCATGTGCTGGTCGCTGCCGCAGATGTTCGTTGCGACGGCCTTGACGATCGCGCCGTGCCGGACCTTGCGTCCCACGTTGGCCGGGTTGACCCCGGGCCCGTCCTTGAGCTCGAACTCGGGGTAGGCGATGGCTTCGACCTCCACTGTGCCCGGCCCCTGGTAGGTGACGCCCTTGTTATCGGGCATGACGCTCTCCCTTCTCCCCGAAAGCAGCGATGGAGCGGTTTTTCCCCGCGGAAAGGACGGCGACGACCGGACCGGGACCGGTGGTGACGAGCGACATCGTCCCGATGACGTCCCCGAACGGTGCTCCCAGCGGGCAACCGACCATCGCAACCCCCAGCGCGACGGCTTTTCCCCAGGTCAAAGTACGTACCCGCCAATCAGTCCAGTAACCGGTCAGCCCCACGCGACCCGGCGGGCGAACCTCAGGGCGACGGCGTACGGCACCGGCGGTGGACCTCGTCGACCCGCTCGGTGAGCCCCCTGCGATCGAGGTGTTCCAGCAGCGGCACCGCGACCCTGCGGCTGGTGTCCAGGGCCTGCCGGGCCTGACTGACCGTGAACGGCTGCGGCAACCGGGTGAGCGACGCCGCCGCCCGGACGTCCGCGCCGGGCAGCAGCACGATCCCCTCGGCCACCCGGAGCAGGGCCCCCGCCCGTACGGCCGCCGCCAACTCCCGGGGCCCCAGCCCCAGTTCGGCGAGCCGCCCGGCCTCCGGCGCCCGGAAGGGATGGGCGGACAGCTCCGCGCCGAGCCGTCCGAGCGCCCGTGCCACCTGCTCGGGCAGGCCTGCGGGCCCGCTCACGAGGCGGCCGTCGGCGACGGTGAGCGGGCGCCGTACGAGCGCCGTGACCAGCCGCCGGTCGGGCAGGCCGAGCTCGTGCCGGGCCGCCTCCACCGGCATGCCCGGCTCCAGCGGGTGCGCTGCGGCATACCGCCGCACCACCTGGGGCAGGCGCTCCCCCAGTTCCGACCAGTAGGCCGGATCGGCATGCCAGTCACCGCACACCGGCTCTACCTCCGGGGCACACCCCATGGCCAGCAGGTCACCGGCACGGAGCAGGGGGTGCGTGCGGAGCAGCGAGGCCGCGTCCGGCCGGGCCCGCGCGAGCCGGGTCGCGCGTTCCCGAGCCGCACCCCGGCGGCGCAGCTCCGGAGGGCACAGGTCGAGTACGGTCGCCCCGGCGAGCACCCGCACCTCGGCGCGGTCCCGGCCGGGATCGCGGAGCAGCAGTACGTCGCCCACGTGCAGCGGGAGCGCTCTGGCCAGGCGGAGCCGGGCGATCCGCCCGCCGAGGGGCCGCATCTCGCACACCACCGCCGCCGACCCGATGTGCGCCGTCAGCCCGCGCGGCAGGTCCCCTTCGCCCCGTTCTCCCGGCACCCGCGCCCGCGCGGACCTCTCCCCTCCCGGCGCGTCATCTGCGGCCTCGTCGACGGGTCCGGCCGCCCCGGCGACTCCGGCCTCGTCGACGGGTCCGGCCGTTCCGACGACTCCGGCCTCGTCGACGGGTCCGGCCGTTCCGACGGCTCCGACCGGGGAGAGCCGCACGTCGACCAGGTCGGTGCAGGTCCACGCCCCCGGTGTGACCAGCGCCTGACCCCGTTCGGGGACGCCCGGACCGCGCAGGTTGACCGCCACCCGCGCCACACCGGTCACGGAGGCCCTGGGTTCCTTCATGCTCTCCAGCCCCCGGACCCGGACCGGCCCGCCGGGGAGCGCCAGCTCGTCTCCGACCGCGATCGTCCCCTCGGGCAGGGTCCCGGTCACCACCGTGCCGCTGCCCCGCACGCTGAACGCCCGGTCGACCCAGAGCCGCACCGGCGCCGCCGGGTCGGGCACGGGCAGCGCGGCCACCAGCCGGTCCAACGCCTCCCGCAGTTCGTCGAGCCCCTGTCCCGTGCGGCCGCTCACCGCCGGCGCCTCGATCTCGCCCAGGCCGATCGCGGCCATCCTGGCCCGTGCCCGCCCGATCGCCGGCGCGGGGTCGGCCAGGTCGGCCCGGGTCACCACGAGCAGGACGTGCCGTACGCCGAGAGCCTCCAGCGCGACCAGGTGCTCCTCCGACTGCGGCATCCAGCCCTCGTCCGCCGCCACCACGAACATGACGGCGGGCGCGGAGCCCACCCCCGCCAGCATCGTGCCGAGGAACCGCTCGTGTCCGGGCACGTCGACGAAGGCCAGCCGCTCACCCGAGGGCAGCGTCGTCCAGGCGTATCCGAGCTCGATCGTCAGCCCCCGCCGCCGCTCCTCGGCCAACCGGTCGGGCTCCATCCCGGTGAGCGCCCTGACCAGGGTGGACTTGCCGTGGTCGACGTGGCCCGCCGTCGCGACGACGTGCATCAGCCGTCCGCCTCCAGGATCGCCCGCATCACGTCGTCGTCCCGGTCCGCGGGGAGGGTCCGCAGGTCGAGCAGGAGCCGGCCATCCTCCACCCGGCCGACGACCGGGGTCGCGCCGGTCCGCAGCGGCACGGTGAACCGCTCGGGCAGGCTCACCGCCGCACTGGGCAGCGTCACGCCGGGCGCTCCCCCGCCGCCCACGGTCGCCTCGGCCGGTACGGCTCTCGCGTCGATTCCGGCCCCGGCCAGCTTGCCGGCGAGCATCCCGGCGCGCTCACCCAGTATCGCGGGATCGGCGTGCAGCGCCTCGTGAAGGGGAGTGGCGGGCCCGCGCAACGTGGCCTCCAGCGCGGCCAGGGTCAGCTTGTCCACCCGCAGGGCACGGGCGAGCGGATGGCGCCTGCACCGTTCGACCAGGTCACGCCGGCCGAGCAGCAGGCCCGCCTGCGGGCCGCCGAGCAGCTTGTCGCCGCTGGCGGTGACCAGGTCGGCCCCTGCTCCGAGCACGCCCGCCGCGTCGGGCTCCTCAGGCAGCAGCGGCTCGTGTCCGAGCAGGCCGGAACCGATGTCGGCCACGACCGGCACGCCCAGGCCCGCGAGCGCCGCGACCTCGACCGAGCCGGTGAAGCCCTCGACCCGGAAGTTCGACGGGTGCACCTTGAGCACGAACCCGGTCTCCGGTCCCACAGCCGCCGCGTAGTCCGTGTAGGAGGTGCGGTTGGTGGTGCCCACCTCGCGCAGCCTCGCGCCGGTGGAGACCAGCAGTTCGGGGATGCGGAACCCGTCCCCGATCTCCACCAGCTCGCCCCGGCTGATCACGATCTCCCGTCCGGCGGCGAGCGCGGTGGCCACCAGCACGAGCGCGGCGGCGTTGTTGTTGACCACATGCACGTCTTCGGCAGCGGGCACGGCCCGCGCGAGGGCCTCCAGCGCACCCCGTCCGCGCCCGGCACGGGCCCCGGTGGCCAGGTCGAACTCCACGTCCGCCGAACCCGCGACGGCCGCTGTGGCGGCGATCGCCGCCGGAGACAGGGACGCGCGGCCGAGGTTGGTGTGCAGCAGCACCCCGGTCATGTTGATCACCGGCCGCATGCTCGTGGCGTACGGCGGAAGCGCCGCCACCGCCGCGTCCGCGACCTCCTCGGGCCCGATCTCGCCCTGCCGTACGCGCTCCTGGGCCTGCGCCACGGCGTCCTTGACGATCGACCGCCCCAGACGCTCGGCCGTCGCGGTCAGCCGTGGATCGGCGAGCACCAGGTCGGTGCGCGGAACACGCCTCCGTGGGTCCATGAACACGAAAATAGAACGGAGGAGGACAGGAATCGAACCCGCCGGGCCGGGAACACGCCGGAGCCACTCCGAGACCGCGACCGTCCTCGGCCTTCGGCGACGACCCGGCGCAGCCCGCCGGGGACCGTCCAGACGCGCGGGCACGGCTCGCGGCCCGCCTCCGGAGCCGTCCAGGGCCGCCCGCCTTCCCTGCCGGGTCACGTGCCCGGACAGGTCCCGAGTTGACCTCAACCCAAGTTGAGGTACCAGGCTTGGCTCGCGCGTTTACCGAGTCCAGGTCAGAGGAGTGAACTACATGCGAGTGGTGCGGGTGACACGGTTCGGCGATCCCGACGTGCTGGTGGCCGGAGAGGCGCCGGATCCCGTCGCCGGACCGGGGCAGGTGCTCGTCGGTGTCGAGGTCGCCGAGATCAACTTTGTCGAGACGCAGCTCCGGCGCGGGATCACCCCGGGGCCGCCGCTGCCCGAGCCGCCGTACATCCCGGGGGGCGGCGTGGCCGGGCGGGTGGTCTCGGTCGGCGAGGGCGTCGACCCTCTCTGGGAGGGCCGACGCGTCGTCACCGATACCACCGGCGGCAACGCGGAACTGGCCGTGGCCGCGGCCGCGAATCTCATCGCGGTTCCCCAGGGGCTGGGGCTGCCCGAGGCGGCGGCGCTCCTGCACGACGGCAGCACGGCGGTGGGCCTGGTCGAGAACGCCGGGATCCGCGCCGGGGAGTGGGTACTGGTCGAAGCGGCCGGCGGCGGTCTGGGCAGCCTGCTGGTGCAGCTGGCCCGCGCCGCCGGCGCGCGGGTCGTCGGCGCCGCCAGAGGTCCGGGCAAACTGGACCTGGCGCGGGACCTGGGCGCCGAGGCCGTGGTCGACTACTCGGAGACCGGCTGGACGGAACACGTGCGGGAGGCGACCGGAGGCGCAGGACCCGACGTGGTCTTCGACGGGGTCGGCGGGCAGATCGGCTGGGAGGCCTTCCAGGTGACCGCGCGAGGGGGACGCTTCTCCGTGCATGGAGCCTCCAGCGGCCAGGCCACCGTGATCACCCCGCAGGACGCCGAACGCCGGGACGTGACCGTGATCGGGCTCGAACAGCTCATGGGCATGAGCACGGGCGGACGGCAACGGATCGAGCATGCGCTGGTGTTGGCGGAGCAGGGCCGGCTCCGGCCGGTCATCGGGCGGACCTTCCCGCTGGAGCACGCCGCCGAAGCCCATGCGGCGATGGAGTCCCGCAGCGTCCTGGGTAAGACCCTCCTGACGATCTGACCTGCGCTCCTGGAGGATCGCGACCTCTTCAGGACCGGGCGGAGGCCGGAGCCGCGCGACGGTCTCCACCTTCGGCGGCCGGGGTCGCGGCCTCTGCAGGGCCTAGACTTCTCCGCCATGACCGACCTGGATGAGCAGGGCCGTCCGGAACCTCCCCTCGCGGCCGACGAGACCGGCACCCTACTGGGCTTCCTGGAGTTCCAGCGCGCGACCCTGGTGTGGAAGTGCGCGGGACTGGACGCGGCCGGCCTGAGGGCGACCGTCGGCGCCTCATCGATGACCCTGGGCGGATTGCTCAAGCACCTGGCCTACGTCGAGGAGGACTGGTTCTCCCGGTGGCTGCACGGGCGAGACCGGCAGCCACCATGGGACGCGGTGGACTGGAAGTCCGACCCCGACTGGGAATGGCACTCGGCCGCCGAGGACTCCCCCGAGCAGCTCCATGCGCTCTGGCAGGATGCCGTGGCCCGCTCCCGTTCCCTGGTCGCGGAGGCGCTGGCCGACGGCGGCCTGGAGCGGCCTGCCCGGCGCACCTGGCCCGACGGCCGGGCACCGAGCCTGCGATGGATCCTGAGCCACATGATCGAGGAGTACGCACGACACAACGGCCACGCCGACCTCCTCCGGGAGTCGGTGGACGGGCTCACCGGGGAGTAACCGGGCCGGCTCTCTCCTGCCCATGGCCGCCTGGAGCGTCTTCCGGCTGGGAGGCCTCCGCGGCGAGCCCACTGAGCGTAAGCCACGCGTTCAGACTGACCGGCGTGGCCATCGACCTGTTCGTGCCGTGACCTGGGCTCTGTGCGTATCAGTCCTGGAGTGCTCTCCGGTCGTCCACCCGATCTCGCAACCGGGAGGTCCGGTAGTCGCCGGGCGGCACGCTGTAGGCGGTCTTGAACGCGCGGTTGAACGAGGCGGCGTCCGCAAAGCCGCAACGTGCTGCGATCTGCGCGACGCTCTGATTGCTCAGGAGCGGGTCGGTCAGATCCGCGCGGCAGCGCTCCAGCCGCTGGTGGCGGATGTACTGGCCGATGCTCTGCCCTTCGTACTGAAAGAGGTGGTGCAGGTAGCGCACCGAGATGTGGTGCGCGGTGGCGATCGTCGACGGCGATAAGTCACGTCGGGCGAGGTTGAGCCGTACGAAACCTTTGATCTGCTGTGCCAGAGCCTGCTGCCGGGTGCCGGCCGGCACGACATGCGCGGCGTCGGCCATTTCGGCGAGAAACATAGTGGCCAGATCACTGACAACGGTGCCGAGTCGGCCGTTCTCCGCCTCGCCCAGTGCCGTGCGCTGCTGCAGGATGCTTTCCATGAACCGGGCGAGCAACGCTGCTACGCCGTGCGCGGACGGCAACGTCCGCGCCACGTGGCCACCCAGCAGCCGGTCAGACAGCTTCACTGCTTTCCTGGGCAACTGGAGTGCGATCGTGCCGGCCGGCTTGCCGTTGTGGTGTCTGATCGCGCACCGGAAAGGCCGAGAGGTGCTATGCAACACCAGGTCACCGGCGCTCAGCTGGGCATGGTTGCGGTCCTGCTCGAGCCACATCGATCCGGCACGGACCAGAGTCAGCCACCACTGCTCCGGATCCGAGTGACGGATCAGCTTGCTGGTGCGCCTCGATCGCATGTCATCAAGCAGGTTGAAGCGCGGTGCCGTCATCGTGACATGGCCGAGCTGCAGGATCGTCAGCGAAACCTGGAAATCGTCGGTTTGGCTGCAACTGAGCACCGTGGGCACCAGTTCTCGCTCGGTAACCGCACACCACCACGCGAAACGGTCAGCGGCCGGGACATCCGCGCTGCTCAACTCGATCACGTTGGTTTCGCTCCCGGGTTGGCGCTGAGCGCAATCACTGTGCACTGACGATCAATGACCATCTTGGGTTGTCTTCCTACAATTTGTGGCGATCAACTACTACCAGAAAGCATGGGGGCTGTTGCGGTGTTCGACGACCAGCATCGGTGGGGACCGCGGCTGCGTAGCCCAGGTCCAGAGCTGCGGCCCTTTGAGTTCGCGCCGAGAAAGCGCAACGGATGAGAAACCAGACAGCCAAGACATTTCTCGTCCTCATGCTTGCCGTAGCCGTGGCGACCGCTTGCGGCAGCGGCGGCTCGGCCGGCGCACAACCTGGTGCGTCGAAGGTGGCCGAAACCCCTGCCTCCTCAACTGACTCGCCCACCACCTCGCCTGCGCGCACGCCGTCACCATTGAAGACGGTGACCTTGCCCGCGCCAATCTGCAACGGCAGCAACTACGCTCCCACGTCCTTTACTCAGACGACTCTCGACCTCGACGCGGGCAAGGTGACTACCCGTGACGTTCTCGCCCCAGAGGGCACCAATGGACGCAATCCATTCAGCGCTGACAAATCCTCCCCTTCGACGCCCGCGAACAGATGGATCGAGTACTACGTCGCCAGCTGTGTGGTCAACCGGATAGCCCTGGCGTCCAATATGTTCAGCAGCCCGAATGAGGTTCACCGCCAGCCTGCGGATCTGAACGCTTGTGAGGCGGCCGGCCAGGGCGGATCGGTTGGCGCAGACCGCGCCGACCTCGGAGTCGAACTCCTCGTCGGTAAACAGTTCTGTGTCATCAGACAGAGCACCGACGGAGACGGGGAGGAAGGGCTCTACTTCGCTGTGGAAACACAGCGAAGCCCGTCCGGGACGATCACCATTACGTATGCGACGTACTAGGGAAGGCGCCGCATCGTCTTTGTTGACGCAGGCGACGACGGTCCCGGCAGCCATCCGTCTGGTCCCCGGCGAGCCGCTCGCAGAGCGGCAGGTCGGTGCGGAGCGGACTGTCCTTAATCCGGAACTGTACATGAACCAGCCTGCTACAGCGCTTCATCACGAACTCATCGACATCGGTGGCACATCAAAGCTCCGCTTCGCGGATTCCGGCACAGTCGCCGGTCGTCGCAGCAGGCGTTGTGTGCTACCTGAAGGAAGGCAGTCCATGTTTCCCCCCGTACGCACCCTGATCGGCGCCGGCACCATCGTCTTCGTCCTTAGCCTCAGCGCCTGTGGGAGCCAGTCCGTCAGTTCCTCAGACATCTGCGGTAAGGCTCGGCCTCTTCGCATGCAAGTCGCCGATACCGACGCCGCCACCTACGGTGCTCATGCCGAAGAGTGGCACCAACTCATCGACAGGGCCAAAGAAGCAGACAACCCCGACTTGGCGGAGTTCGCGAAACTCGTCGACGAGAAGTCGCGGAACATCGGCAACTACTACATCCCACTCGCCCAAATCGAGCGCACCGCCTGTGAGGGAGACAAGCCCGACGAGAGCAGAGCAGGCTGACGCAGACACCGTACGGTCTCTGGCCTACGCTGCGGATCAACGGGATACACCAGCGACTCCACGAAAGCCGGGGCACATCACTTCTCAATAGACGATCACCAATCGGCGAGCCCGCATCTCCCTCTTCTCCCTACGGCGGTCGGCCCTGCACTGGTCGGAGAGGAACGCGTCAGCTACGGCGACCGGCCCTGAACGACCTCGCACAGATCGCTTCAGCGTCCGCGAGATCCATGGGCGATCCGAAAGTAAGAAACTGCGGTCCGCACGCCGTACGGCGAGACAGCCTGGCGCGGAGGTGGGTGGGTGTTCCGGCCGGCTTATAAAAAACCGTAACCACCGCACCCGTCAGGCCGGAGGCCTGAAAAACGAGACGGCAACTGCGACGGCCGGCCGGAACACCCACCCACCGCAGCGCGCACGGCGAAACCCCCGAACACCCGCCCCACACAGCGAAAACCCCGCATACCGCAGCGCGCACGGCGAAACCCCCGAGCACCCGCCCCAGTGAGAACACCGGCAAACCATCAGCCCGAAACACCGGTAGCGCGCACGGTGAACGCCCCACCATCCGCACCACGGAATAGAAGCCGATCTTCGCCGGGTATTGACAGTCGCCGCGTCATTGATAACACTTTGGGCGAAACACAGCGGAAACCTGCATGTTATTAGCAGAGCATTCGCCGGCGATTGACCCGTGGCGCACGCCGCCACGTGCAGAGCCATGCCGGCGGTGCCACATCAAGGAATCGCGCAATTGCCAGTTAATAACCGAAACGCATTTGCACACATCTAAGTTAGCGTTAACAACACAACTTATTTGATGTAAATGTTAGCGCTAACATAGCGTCCTCTCCCGATGGTCACCGCCGGGCACTGCGCTGCCCCGCCGTACACGAAAGGCACACTATGGGTTTCTGGTCTCTGCACCGCCGGCGGCGAACGGCCCTCACCGTCGCCTCCTTCGCGGCGCTCGTCGTCACCGCGCTGGTTGCCGTGCCAGGCACGGCACAGGCGGCCGGCACGTTATCCTGCGACATCTACGCGAGCGGCGGCACGCCATGCGTCGCCGCTCACAGCACCACCCGTGCGCTCTTCGGCTCCTACAACGGGGCGCTCTACCAGGTGCGGCGCTGGTCCGACGGCGCGACGACCAACATCGGCGTGCTCAGCGCCGGCGGTTACGCGAACGCCGCGACCCAGGACTCCTTCTGCTCGGGCACGTACTGCACGATCGTTCGCATCTACGACCAGACGTCGCGCCACAACGACCTCACGATCGCTCCCGGCGGCGGCGCCAATCCCACAGCCGACCAAGGCGCGAACGCGGCGGCTCTGCCCGTGACAGCAGGTGGCCACAGGGTCTACGGCGTCTACATCTCCGCGGGGAACGGCTACCGCAACAACGCGACGAACGGCGTCGCCACCGGCAGCCAGCCTGAGGGCATGTACATGGTGACCGAGGGCACTCATGTCAACGACCGGTGCTGCTTCGACTACGGCAACGCCGAGACCAACAACATGGACACCGGTAACGGCGACATGGACGCGATCTACTTCGGCACGCTGTGCTGGTTCTCACCGTGCGCGGGCGGGCCGCGCGTCGCGGCGGACCTCGAGAACGGGTTGTTCGCCGGCGGCAACGGCTCCTGGACCGCGAACACCGGCCGCAGCTCCGCGTTCGTGACGGCGATGCTGAAGAACAACGGCACCTCGACATACGCCATCAAGGACGGCAACGCGCAATCCGGCAGCCTGGCGACGCGGTACAACGGAGCGCTGCCGACCCAGGCGGGCTACCGCCCGATGACCAAGCAAGGCGCGATCATCCTCGGCATCGGCGGCGACAACAGCAACGGCTCTGTCGGATCGTTCTTCGAAGGCGTCATGACCAGTGGCTATCCGAGCGACGCCACGGAGAACGCGGTGCAGGCCAACGTCGTCTCCGTCGGCTACAGCAAGAGCGTCACCTTCCCCGTGAACGGAGCCACCTACCGGCTCACGAACCTCACAAGCGGCAAGGTGCTCGACGCCGTCAACTGCGGCACGGCCAACGGCACGCAGATCGACCAGTGGCAGGCGCTCGGCAACACGTGCCAGCAGTGGCGCTTCAACAGCGTCGGTGCGAACAAGTGGACGATCACCAACGTCAACGCCGGCAAGGTGCTCGACGCGGTCAACTGCGGACTGGCCCTTGGCACGGCCGTCAACCTGTGGGAGTCGCTCGGCAACACGTGCCAGCAGTGGGCGGTCATCCCCGCGGGCAACGGCCGCTATGAGCTCGTGGTCGAGAACAGCGGCATGGTGCTCGACGACGAGAACTGCGGCACGGCGAACGGCACGCCGGCCCGGCTGTGGATGTGGCTCAACAACACCTGCCAGCTCTGGTCGATCGCACCATAGGGCATCTGGTCACAGGGACAGCGGAGGCGGACGGGAATCGAACCCGCCAGGCCGAGAACCTCGGCCTCGTCGGTTTTGAAGACCGCGGGGGCCACCAGGCGCCCACACGCCTCCGCGCGAGAACCTACCAGCGAGCGGGTAAAGCCAGGGCATCCCGGAGAGGATGCCCTGGCGGTCAGCTCGGTGACGGCGGCGGGACCGAGGCGGGCTCCGCTGCTTCGAGGCGCCGACGCTGGGGCACCACGGTGTATTTCGGGTCGGCGGCCGAGGCCTTGCCCGCCTCCAGTGCGCCGAAGCGGAGGTAGAGCGAGCCCGCGGTGAGGGCGAGGCCGGACAGCGCGGTGAGGGCTCGGCTGCGACCGGCGACCGTAGTGAGCAGGCCGCCGCTCACCGTCAGGGCACGGGCCGTACGCATCAGCCGGCCCCCTCTGCCCTGACGGTACGGCTCGCCGACCAGCCCGAGCCGGCGTTCCATGACGATGCCGGCGACCGTCTCCGCGACGGCCCCCAGCGCGGCCACGGCTCGGGCCGGACCCGCCTGCGCGCGGGGCGTGGCCAGCATGCCCGCCGCCCCCGCACTGGCCAGCGCGCTTCCGGCGAACACGAACGGCAGTTCCCGGTGGGCGTCGTGCCAGGCCGGCACGGCGGTGTCGGCGAGCAGGACCGCGGTGTAGGTGGCCATCACCGGGCCGGTGGTCAGCCCGGCGACCAGAATCGCGGCGTCACCCGCCGGACGCAGGACGGTGGCGAGCGCGGGAGGCAGGGCAGCCCGGAAGGCGGCGAGTGCAAAGGACACGGCCGCGGTGCTGCCGGGACCGGACCGGTAAGCGGCCTTTCCGGGGCTTGACCGGTAAGCGGCCTTTCCGGAGCCTGGCCGGGGGGCGAGGAGCGCGGACGCGGCGGCGGCCGCCGTCAGCGTGCTGTGTGCGGCCAGGGTCCAGGAGCCCATGCTCATCGGCGAGCTGGGTTTGAAGATGCGCAACATGTTGAGGAACCGTTCGGGCCGGCCGAGTTCGGCGACCAGGAAGCCGGCGCCGGCGGCCGCCCCGAGAGCCGCGGTGACCCTCGCGGTGAGCGCGAGCCGGTCGTACCCGGTGAGGCCGGCCATGGCTCCCATCACCGATGCAGCTCCGGACAGGCCGCCCAGGTAGAGGTAGACCGGCATGTGGGGCTCGTGCCAGACCGGGGCCTTGATCACCGGCTGTCCGTAGTAGGAACGGAACTCGGCCTCGGGAACCATCGCCTGCTCCTGCTTCACCGCCGCCTCCGGTGGGACGTGTGGGCCTCCGACCAGTCTGCCACCGTCTTCCCGGGAACCCCGGAAACCCCGAAAATCCGGGAAGTCCTAGCAGCCCGGGGAGCCTTGAGAACCTCGAAAGTCTCGAAAGTCCTAAAAATCCCGAGAACCCTGGGAGTCCCGAGAGCCCCGCCGGGCATCACCGGTTCCTCAGGAAGGACACGGCGACGGCGCCGACGAGGGAGAGTGCCGCCCCGCCGGCCCATCGCCACATCGCGGGCAGGTCACGGGTGGTGACCACCGGATCGGGTGGCAGGCCGTACACCTCGGGGTCGGCCAGCAGCAGGAAGAACGCGCCGGCGCCGCCCACGCCGTCGTCGGGGCTCGCACCGTACAGCCGTGCCTCCTGCCTGCCCTCGGAGTGCAGCCGCTCCAGCCGTTCCCCGGCGCGGGCGTGCAGCTCGTCCAGGGGCCCGAACTGGATGGAGTCGGTCGGACAGGCCTTGGCGCAGGCCGGTTCCAGCCCGCCGAGCTGCCGGTCGTAGCACATCGTGCACTTGAACGCCCTGCCGTCGCGCTCCCTGCGCTCGATCACCCCGTAGGGACAGGCGGGCACGCAGTACCCGCAGCCGTTGCAGACGTCCGCCTGGACCACCACGGTGTCGAACTCGGTGCGAAACAGCGCCCCGGTCGGACAGACGTCCAGGCATGCGGCGTGTGTGCAGTGTTTGCACACGTCCGAGGACATCAGCCAGCCCTCGATGTCCTCGGGCCCGCCGTCGCCGTCGCCCTGGCGCGGGGCGGCCGGCGCCCGGCCCGGCTGCTCGATGAAGGCCACGTGGCGCCAGGTGCTCGCGCCCAGGCTTCCAGTGTTGTCGTAGGAGGTGGCCCGGAAGACGAAACCGTCGTCGGGGATGTCGTTCCACTCCTTGCAGGCGACCTCACACGCCTTGCACCCGATGCAGACGCTCGTGTCGGTGAAGAACCCCATCCGCTCAGCCATGGCGGTACTCCTCCATCAGGTCGAGCAGGGCCCTCCCCCGGGGACGCCTGCCGGGTCGCACGTCACAGGTCATGGCCTTGCTCTCCTGGATGTAGACGTTGGGATCGAGCACGATGGGCGTCAGGTCGTTGACGACGTCGCCGGTCGAGAGGCCCCCGCTGCCCCAGGCCCAGTGGTACGGCAGGCCGACCTGTTCGAGCCGCCGTCCCTCGATGCGCAGTGAGCGGATCCGCCCGGTCACCAGGACGCGGGCCTCGATGGCGGTGCGGGCCGTCACGATCGTCGCCCAGCCCCCGTTGACCAGGCCGAGCTCGGCGGCGAGGCGGGGCGACACCTCGCAGAACAGCTCGGGTTGCAGCTCGGAGAGATAGGGCAGCGGCCGGCTCATGCCTCCAGCCGTATGGTGCTCGGTGAGCCGGTAGGTCGTGAGAACGTACGGGAAGAGCGGCGACTGCGGCGGGTTGTAGGGCGTCTCGGGACGCCGGTAGATCCGACGGGCCGGGTTGGCCCGCTGGCCGTACAGTGCGTTGGGCGTCGGTGACTCGTGCGGCTCGTAGTGGGCCGGCAGCGGCCCGTCGACCAGGCCCGCCGGGGCGAACAGCCAGCCCTTCCCGTCGGCCTGCATGATGAACGCGTCGGTCCCGGCGATCGCCGCCTCGGCGGTGGCGCCCTCGGGGGGCACGTAGCCCGGCGGCTTGTTCCTCTCGAAGTCCGGCACGTCGTGCCCGGTCCACTCGCCCTTTTCCTCGTCCCACCAGACATAGGCCTTGCGCTCGCTCCACGGGCGGCCCTCGGGGTCGGCCGAGGCCCGGTTGTAGAGGATGCGCCGGTTCGCCGGCCAGGCCCAGCCCCATTCGAGCGCGGTCAGGTCCTGCTCGGCGCCGGGCCTGCGCCGCGCCGCCTGGTTCACCTCGTCGGCGTAGACGCCGCAGTAGATCCAGCAGCCGCACCGGGTGGAGCCGTCGGGCTTGAGCTCGGTGTAGGCGGACAGCGCCCGCCCGTCGGGGCCGGTGCCGTTGATCTCGCGCAGTACGGCCTGTGCCGAGGGCTCCCGGTGCTCCCCCTCCTCCGGGTAGTCCCAGGTCAGCTCGCGGACCGGACGGTCGATCTCGTCGTCGGACAGCCGCTGCCTGATCCGCCTGCCGAGGTGGTGGTAGAACCACAGGTCGCTACGGCAGTCGCCCCGCGGGTCGAGCGCCTTCTGGCGCCACTGCAGCAGCCGCTGGGTGTTGGTGAAGGTGCCCTCCTTCTCCACGTGACTGGCCGCGGGCAGGAAGAACACCTCGGTGGCGATGTCCTCGGTGCGCATCTCCCCGGTCTCCAGCTCCGGGCCGTCCTTCCAGAACGTGGCCGTCTCCACCACCCTCAGGTCGCGCACCACCAGCCAGTCGAGGTTGGCCAGCCCGAGGCGCTGGGCCTTGCCGCCGGAGGAGCCGACCGCGGGGTTCTCCCCCACCACGAAATAGCCCTTCACGGTGCCGTCGATCTGCCCCATCACGGTCGTGTAGTGACCGTGATCGCCGGTGATGCGCGGCAGGTAGTCGAAGCAGAAGTCGTTCTCCTCGGTGGCCGCGTCGCCCCACCACGCCTTGAGCAGGCTCACGAGGTAGGAGCGTTTTCTCCCCCAGAAACCGGTGTCGGGTCCCGCGTGGCTCAGATAGCCGTCCAGGCCCTCGTGCCGATGGGCGTGCGGCATCGGCAGATAGCCCGGCAGGAGGTTGAACAGCGTGGGGATGTCGGTGGAGCCCTGGATGCTGGCATGGCCGCGCAACGCCAGGATGCCGCCGCCGGGGCGGCCCATGTTGCCGAGCAGCAGCTGCAGGATCGAGGCCGCGCGGATGTACTGCGCGCCCACGGAGTGCTGGGTCCAGCCGACCGAGTACACCCAGGCGGTGGTGCGCTCCCGGCCGGAGTTCGCCGTGACCGCCTCGGCGAGCGCGGCGAAGTCCTCCCGCGGAAGACCGCACAGCTCGGCCACCATCTCGGGGGTGTAGCGGGCGAAGTGCCGTCTGAGGATCTGGTAGACGCAGCGCGGATGGGTCAGCGTCGGGTCGGTGAGCGGCTCGGCGAGCATCCCGGCGCCGCCCGAGCCGTACTGCTCGGCGCCCGCCGCCTCGGCATGCCGGCGCCCGCCCTCCAGCTGCTCGCTACGCCGCCCCGCCGCGGCCTCCTCGGAGGCGCTCTCGTAGGCCCAGCTCGACGGGTCGTACCGGCGTGTCTCCTGGTCGAAACCGGAGAACAGCCCGTCCAGGTCCTCGGTGTCCCTGAACTCCTCCGAGACGATCGTCGAGGCGTTGGTGTAGGCCAGGACGTACTCACGGAAGTCGAGCTCGTTCGTGAGCACGTGGTTGATGAGCGCCCCGGTCAGCACGATGTCGGTCCCGGCCCGGATCGGCAGATACCGGTCGGCGACCGCGCTGGTCCGGGTGAAACGCGGGTCGATGTGGAAGACCTTCGCGCCCCGCGCCTTGGCCTCCATGACCCACTGGAAACCCACCGGATGGCATTCGGCCATGTTGGAGCCCTGGATGACGATGCAGTCGGACTCCGACAGGTCCTGCTGGTGGTCCGTCGCGCCGCCACGGCCGAAGCTGGTCCCCAGACCGGGGACGGTGGCGGAGTGTCAAATACGGGCCTGGTTCTCCACCTGGATCGCACCGAGGGCGGTGTAGAGCTTCTTCATCAGGTAGTTCTCTTCGTTGTCCAGCGTCGCCCCGCCCAGGCTGGCGATGCCCATGGTGCGCCGGACGACCTCGCCCTCGACCTCCTGCTGCCAGCTCTCCCGCCGGGTGCGCACCACCCGGTCGGCGATCATGTCCATCGCGGTCTCGAGGTCCAGCGGCTCCCACTCGGTGCCGTGGGGGCGCCGGTAGAGCACCTGCGTCTGCCGGTTGGGGTGGGTGACGAGCTGCTTGCTCGCCGATCCCTTGGGACAGAGGCGGCCGCGCGAGATCGGCGAGTCGGGGTCGCCTTCAATTTGGGTGACCTCGCCGTCCTTGACGTAGACGAGCTGGCCGCAGCCGACCGCGCAGTAGGGACAGATCGACCTGGCGACCGTGTCCGCCTCCTCGGTGCGCGGCCGCAGCGCGTCGGTCCGCGCCGACCGCGCGGCGTCGCTCCTGCCGTCCTCTCCCCTGAGCTGCCGGATCACCGGCCAGCGGAAGATCCGGCCTCCGAGTGCCATGCTGCGGGTCCTGCCCGGATCCGGCTGTGATAATCACCTCGTTCAGGACAAAACATCGGCGGGTTTCCGGCCGGACCCGACCTCGGCGCCCCCGGCGGCCGGCCCCGCGACGACCTCCGGATGACTTACTTCACGCCCTGATCTAACATGGCCCAAGAAGCGGGGGAGGAAGATCATGGTCAGGCCCGAACGCAGGACGGTACGCGATCTCCGACGGGGGAACCGGGCGGTGCTGCTGCGGACTCTCTACTTCGAGGGCCCGACCAGCCGTCACGAACTCAGCGGGTTGACCGGACTGAGCGCCGCCTCGGTCAGCAACGTGACCGGCGACCTCATCACTGACAACGTCGTCGTCGAGGCGGGCCTGGTGGAGTCCGACGGCGGGCGCCCCCGGGTGCTGCTGCGGGTGAACCCGGAGTTCGGCTACGCGATCGGGGTGGACGTCGGCGAGACCCACGTGCGCGTCGAGCTTTTCGACCTGGACATGAACGAGCGGGCCAAGGCCGAGTATCCCCTCCGCCCGGCCCGGCACGACGTCGACCTGGTCGTGCGGCACATCCTCGCCGGCATCGAGGCCGTGCTGGCCGCCGGCGACGTGGACCCCGCCCGGGTGCTCGGTGTGGGCATCGGCGTCCCCGGCATCGTCGAGAGCGGACCGGAGTCGCTCATCCACGCCCAGACCTTCGGCTGGGACGCGGTCCCCCTTGGCACGCTCCTGCGCGCGGGGACCTCGCTTCCGCTGTACATCGACAACGGCGCCAAGACGATGGGGCAGGCCGAGCTGTGGTTCGGCGCCGGTCGCGGGACACGGCACACCATCGTCGCGCTGATCGGTTCGGGGGCCGGGGCCAGCATCATCACCGACGGAATCACCTACCGCGGCGCCAACAGCAGCGCCGGAGAGTGGGGCCACACCAAGATCGCGGTAGGGGGCCGGCCCTGCCGGTGCGGCGGCCGCGGCTGCCTGGAGGCCTACATCGGAGCCGAGAGCATCCTGGAACGTGCCGGGCTGTCCATCGAGATCCCCGACGAACAGGCCGCCCTGGCCGACCTGGTCCGCGAGGGAGGCCCCGTCATCGAGGAGACGGCCGACTATCTCGGGGCGGGCCTGGCCAACCTGATCAACCTGTTCAACCCCGAGCGGATCGTCATCGGCGGCTGGGCCGGGCTCATGCTGGGCCAGCACCACCTGACGAGGATCAAGAGATCGGCCGCCGACAACTCCCTCACCCAGCCGTACGAGACGGCCTCCATCGTGCTGGGCCGCCTCGGGCCCGACGCGGTCGCCCTGGGAGCCGCCACCCTTGTCGTGGAGGACTTCCTGCTCGCCAAGGCCGTCTCGCCGGAGCAGCGGCCGGCCGCGGTCTGACCGGAATAACCCCCGCTCAGCCGGGGTTGCCGCCCTCATGGCTGAAGACAACATCCGCGGTGTGGCGCGTGGCACCTCCGAGGTCCCCCTGTCGATCCTCGAACTGGCCACGGTCGGTTCGGGCGTGACCCCCACCGAGACCCTGCGGGCGAGCGCCGAACTGGCGAAGCGTGCGGAGAGCCTGGGCTACCACCGGATCTGGGTCGCCGAGCATCATGGAATGCCGTCCGTGGCCAGTTCCTCCCCTGCCGTGCTGATCGCCCACCTGGCCGCGGCGACCACGACCATCCGGCTGGGATCCGGTGGCGTGATGCTGCCCAACCACGCCCCACTGATCGTCGCCGAGCAGTTCGGCACCCTGCACGCGCTCCATCCGGGCCGTATCGATCTCGGGCTCGGCCGGGCACCGGGCACCGACCCCGCGACAGCCCGTGCGCTGCGCCGCCACGGCCTGGACGCCGACGACTTCCCCGAGCAGCTCGCCGAGCTGACCGCCTTCCTGGACGGCGCGTTCCCGGCCGGCCATCCGCTGGAGAGGGTCGTCGCCATTCCCCGGTCACCCGAGACGGGCCGGCCGCCGATCTGGCTGCTGGGTTCCAGCGGCTTCAGTGCCCAGCTCGCGGGCCTGCTCGGCCTGCCGTTCGCGTTCGCCCACCATTTCAGCGCGGCCAACACCATCCCCGCCCTGGACCTGTACCGATCGTCCTTCCAGCCGTCGGCCGTGCTCGACCGGCCGTACGCGATGATCGGTGTCTCGGCCGTCGCCGCGGAGACCTCCGAGGAGGCGCTGCGCATGGCCCGTTCGGGCGGGCTGTCCATGCTGCGCCTGCGCCGCGGCGCACCGCAGCCGGTCCCCACGCCCGAGGAGGCCGAGACCCACGCCTACAGCCCGGTGGAGAAGGACTTCCTCGACGACTACCTGTCCAAGGTGGTGCACGGGGACGCCGCGCAGGTACGGGCGGGCCTGGAGGAGCTGCGCAAGCGCACCGAGGCCGACGAGCTGATGATCACTACGCTGGTCCACAGCCCCTCGGCGCGGATCCGCTCCTACGAGCTGATCGCCCAGGCCTACGGCCTGCCGGGAAGCGCCTGACCGGATACGGGTTCCCCGCCCGGGGCGGGCACCTCACGACATCGGGCGTACCCGTGGGCGGATCGGCACCCACGCGCCGGTCACGGGTCAGGGATGTCCGGGCAATCGTGGTGGCGGCGGCTCGGGATGGAGGGCGTCACGCTCGGCGTGGCCGGGAACCGGGCGGCCCCCAGCCGGCCCGGCCCGGCTGGCCGGCTCGGTTCGCTCGGCCCGCCCGGTCGGCTCGGTTCGCTCGGTCGGCTCGGTTCGCTCGGCCGGCTCGATCAGCTGCCGGACGGGAGGACTGTCGAGGATCGCGGTGAGCGCTCCGGACAGTCCCTCCCCGAGCGGACGCAGCACCTCGGTCACGACGTCCGCCACGGCGTGCGCCCGCGTGCCGAGAAGGGCGCCGACCTCGTGCAGAAAGTCGTCGGAGACCCAGGGCAGAGACGGGGCCGGTAACGCGAGGTGCCGCTTCGGCGGCGCTTCTTCTGGCGGTGCCCAGCGCATGGAGTCCTCGCTCAGAGCGAGCCACTCGTCGACGACTCCGTCGATGGCGTCGAGCACATGGTCGGGATCGCTTGGCATAGCGGTTCCCCCGGTGGCTGAGTTTCGTTAAGACGACGGTACCTCGCCGCCTCTTGGGGAAGAACGGGCGCCTGCGGTGTCGGACCGTCTGTCCCCGCACGCGGACCAGGCCCCGGCCGGTCACCCGATACCCCCTCCCCGCACTCGACAGCCTCAACCCAGGAGGAGCAACGAGGAGACCGCCCAGGGCACCGCACTCGACAGCCCCGGCCCAGCAGGGCATGCGCCCGTGCGCCGCAACGAGGAAACCGCCCGGGGCACCGGACTCCACGGTGAATGTCCCGGGTGCCGGGGGAATCCCCGGGGCACGGCGGTGTTGAGATGAGGGTGAACGCAGCATCGCATCCGACGCGGTTGTCGGTCCTGGACCGCTCCCTCACCCGGCAGGGGCACGACCACCCGCAGGCACTGCGCGACACCGTACGGTTCGCGCGGGAGGCCGAGGCTCTCGGTTACCACCGGTTCTGGGTGTCGGAGCACCACGGGGTGCCGGGGGTGGCGGGCTCGGCTCCGGCCGTTCTCGCGGCGGCCGTCGCCGCCGCGACCTCACACATCCGGATCGGTACCGGTGGCGTGATGCTCCCCAACCACCAGCCGCTGGTCGTGGCCGAGCAGTTCGGTGTCCTCGAATCGCTCTACCCGGGCCGGATCGACATGGGTCTGGGCCGATCCGTCGGCTTCACCGGCGGCATCCGGCGTGCGCTCGGCCATGACAGTCGCGACGCGGAGGACTTCGGCGCCCAACTGGCCGAGCTGCTCGGTTACTTCACCGGCGACCAGAAGGCGCATCCGGGTGTGCACGCGTTTCCGGCCGAGGGGTTGCGGGTGCCCGCGTACGTGCTGGCCACCGGCGCCGGAGCGGACGTCGCGGCCGAGCACGGGCTGCCACTGGTGATCGCGGCGGTGGGCGGGCAGGAGCGGATGCTGGAAGCGATCACCCGGTACCGCCGGCACTTCCGGCCCTCGGCCTGGTCGGCGCAGCCGTACGTCATCGTCGCGGCGGGCGTCGCGGTCGCCGAGACCACCGAGCGGGCCCGCCGGCTGCAGGCACCCGAGGCATGGGCGACCGCCTTCTCCCGCACCCGGGGAGTCTTCCCCCCGCTCTCCCCCGCCGGGGAGATCCTCTCCTCGGCGATGACCGCCCGCGAGCGCACCCTCTTCGAAGAGGCGCTGCACGGGCAGATCCACGGCACGGAGGCCGAGGTCGCGGCCGCGTTGGCGGCGCTGATCGAGTGCAGCGGTGCCGAAGAGGTGCTGGTCACCATGAACACCTTCGACCAGGACGAGCGGCTCGACTCCTACCGCCGTCTGGCCCACCTGGCCGGCGCCGGTGCGTTCGCCGGGGCCGCCTGCGGGCGGTGAGGGATCCCCCGCGACGTGGGCCCGACCCTCCCATGCCCTCCGGAACCTCCGATCGGCAGCATCGGCGCAGGTGAAACAGGGTAGGTCCCCTTCGCCGGACTCGGCAGTGGATCACGGTAATCCGCTGCGGGCGCGCGGAGAGGATGCGTCATGGCCATGTTCAGGTCAGGAGCGGGCGTACTGCGCCGCAAACCCATCGAGCACATCGAGGAACCCGAGGGCGAAAGGAGCGAGCAGCTCACCCGCGTGCTGGGGCTGTGGCAGCTCACCGCCATCGGGGTGGGCGGCATCATCGGCGCGGGTATCTTCACGCTCGCGGGCACGGTCGCCAACGGTACGGCGGGGCCCGCCGTCGTGGTGTCGTTCCTGATCGCCGGGATCGCGAGCGCAGCGGCGGCGTTGTCCTACGCGGAGTTCGCCGGGCTCATCCCGAAGGCGGGCTCGGCCTACACCTACGGCTACGCGGTCCTCGGCGAACTGCCGGGCTGGTTGATCGGCTGGGACCTGCTGCTGGAGTACACCGCGATCGTCGCGGTCGTCGCCATCGGCATCTCGGGCTACTTCTCGTTCCTGCTCGGTGACCTGGGCGCCCAGTTGCCCGCGTGGATGCTGGGCGCGCCGGGGACCGGGGCAGGCCACCGGGTGGACCTGTTCGCCGCCATCCTGTGCCTGCTGATCGCCTATCTGCTGAACCTCGGCATGAAGAACGCGGCCCGCTTCGAGACGGCCGTCGTCGGGCTGAAGGTCGCCGTGGTGCTGATGGTGGTCGTCGTCGGGTTCTTCCATATCAACACCGCCAACTACACGCCGTTCTTCCCCTACGGGCTCGGCGGTGCCATGACGGGGGCGGCCACGGTCTTCTTCGCCGTCTTCGGCTACGACGCCATGAGCACGGCGGCGGAGGAGTCCAGGGACTCCCGGCGTCACATGCCGAAGGCGATCGTCTACTCGCTCGCCATCTCGATGGTCCTCTACGTGCTGGCCTGCCTGGTGCTGACCGGCATGCAGAACTACCGGGAGATCGACAAGGAGAGCGGATTCTCCACGGCGTTCAAGTCGGTGGGGCTGAGCCGCCTGGCGGACGTGATCGCGGTCGGGGCCATCGTCGGCATCCTCACCGTGATGTTCACCTTCATGCTCGGGGTGAGCCGCGTCTGGTTCTCGATGAGCCGCGACGGTCTCCTGCCCAAATGGTTCGCCAAGACGCACCCGACGCGGCACGTGCCGACGCGTGTGACGTGGATCGTCGGCGTCGCCTCCGCCGTCATCGCCGGGTTCCTCCCCATCAGGGAGGCCGCGGAGCTGACCAACATCGGCATCCTGCTCGCCTTCGCGGTGGTGTGCACCGCGGTGATCGTGTTCCGCTATCGGCGGCCCGACCTGCCGCGGAGTTTTCGCTGCCCGGGCATGCCGGTCGTGCCCGCGATCGGTGTCCTCTTCTCCCTCTGGCTGATCACTTTTCTGCACTGGCAGACCTGGGTGCGCTTCGTGGTGTGGTTCCTGATCGGCCTGATCGTGTACTTCGGATACTCCTACCGGCACTCCGCGCTGGCCGGGACACGGTCCGCCGAACCCGGGGAGCCGCCGCCGGACGGCCGTCAGTGACGCGGTGGGCAGTCGGGAGGCGCGGCGGCGCAGCCCGCTGATCGGACTCTCATCAGGCCTCCTTCCAGGGGATACGCATGATCGGGCGCTCGATAAAGCTCCTTCGAGAAGGAGAGAGTGGTCACGGAGTAAGGTTGCCTGCCCTGATTCCGGCAAGCCTTTACCTAAAACTCAGGAGTGTCGGTGTTCACCAGCTACCCCATCGGCCTGCGCGAAGGACTGGAGGCCACGCTCGTGGTCTCCGTTCTCGTCGCGTTCCTGGTCAGAGGCGACCGCAGGACCGTGTCACTCGTAGCCGAGCATGGCGGAGACCGCCGCCTGGGTCGTTCATGCGGTGCCCACGCTGATCCTCTTCCTCTGCCCGCAATCCAAGCGACCGACGCCCGCTGTCACCACCACCGCCTGAAACAGGAGCATCATGCGTACGCCCATCGCTCTCGCCGCCACCGGTCTGGCCCTCACCGCGCTGTCCGCCTGCTCGGGTGAGCCCCAGGCGGGCAACGGGGACTCCGCGAACTCCGCTCCCACCAAGAACGCCATGAATGACAAGAACGCCAAGATCACTGTCGCGGCGACCGACACCGAGTGCAAGGTCGCGGTCAACGAGGTGAGCACCGGCACCTCCACCTTCGCCATCACCAACGCCGGCTCCAAGGTCACCGAGTTCTACGTCTACGCGCCAGGCGACCGGGTGATGGGCGAAGTGGAGAACATCGTCCCCGGCCTGACCCGCGAGGTCGTCGTCGACCTGCCGGCCGGCGACTACGAGACAACGTGCAAGCCCGGCACGGTCGGCAAGGGCATCCGCAACCCGCTGAAGGTCAGCGGGTTGCACCAGCCGCCGGCCGACGACGCCAGGCTGGCGGAGGCCATCGCGGGATACAAGCGCTACATCACGTCGCAGAGCGAGACGCTGCTGGTCAGGACCCGGGAGTTCGTCGGTGCCGTCAAGGCCGGCGACATCGGCAAGGCCAAGGGCCTGTATCCGGTCGCGCGCACCTACTGGGAGCGCATCGAACCCGTCGCGGAGATCTTCGGCGACCTCGATCCGGCCATCGACGCCCGCGAGGCCGACCTCGAGGACGGCCAGGAGTGGACCGGCTACCACCGGATCGAGAAGGACCTGTGGGTCAAGAAGGATGTCTCCACGGACGGTCCGATCGCCGACAAGCTCATGGCCGACGTCACCACTGTCGTGAACAAGTCCGCCGCCGCGCGGCTGTCCCCCGTCCAGCTCGCCGACGGCGCCAAGGAACTGCTCGACGAGGTGGCGACCAGGAAGATCACCGGTGAGGAGAACATCTGGTCGCACACCGACCTGTGGGACTTCGACGCCAACCTGGAGGGCTCCAAGGCGGCCGTCCAGGCACTGCGCCCGGTGCTGGAGGAACGCTCTCCCGACCTGGTCAAGACGCTCGACGCGAAGTTCGCCGCCGCCGAGACCGCCCTGGACGCGCACCGCGAGGGCGACGGCTGGAAGCTGCACGACAAGCTGTCCAAGGAGGAGCTGAGGAAGCTGTCCGACACGATCAACGCGCTGGCCGAGCCGATCAGCAGGATCGCCGCCGTCGTCGTGAAGTGAGCCACCTGCCCGGCCGACTCCCCCTCGCACCGCGGCCGGGTGCCGGGGAGCGCTCAGGAACCGCTCCCCGAGACGGCCCCCCGGTAGGAGCCCAGCACGGTGAATTGCCGAAGCCGGGCATTCTTGGGCGGGATGTGGGCCACCACCTCGATCAGGTCATTCACGATCATGAAACGGTGCTGCCGGCCGGTCAGCGAGGCGAGTTGCTCGTTGTAGACGTAGTTGCCCGGCCGTACGTCGTAGCGCGAGGTGCGGGCCAGCGTGGTGAACACCAGGGCTCCCCCGTCGGCGGCGCGCAGCGCGAGTGAGGGGTATTCGGTTGCCGGCCGGACCTTCTCGGTGACCCGGGCGTAGCGGTTCATGTTCCTGCGGTTGGTCGCCGCCTGGTTGACCAGATCGTCGTCCACGGCGAACCGGGCCTTGGCCTCCGGCGTCCCCTTGCCGGTCAGCTGCCTGGCGTAGAGCTTGGCAAAGTTCCCCGGGGAGGCCATCAGCCCGGTTGAGGCGGTGAGGGGAAGCTCTTCGAACGTACCCGCGGCGGTCACGTCGATCTTCGGCCGAGCCGTGGCCCGCGTCGCACCGTCGGGAGCGTAGATCTGCCGCCACCCGTCAGGAGCCTTGGAGAACAGCAGGTAGGTGAGGCGGTCGCTCTTCTTGCCGCCTTTGACGGCCTGCTGGCGGACCGTGGCCAGGACCCACTCCTTGCTCCCCTTGGCCGAAACGTGGAAGACGGGGTCGACGTAGGTGAAGGCGCCGCCGGACTTGGCCTTCAGCTCGCGCGCCGAGACGTAGTCGGCGCTGTCGATCGCGAAGCTCGCCCCGCCTTCGTAGCTCCGCAGGAGACCGACGTCCAAGGTCTTGTTGGCCTTGTTGTTCAGCCGAACGTAGCGGGCCAGCAGGCTCCCGGCCTCCTCGGCCGTGACGGCCGGCTGCACGCTGCCGGCACCCTGGTCGGGCGACGCGGCCGCGGAGGAGGGCGACGCGGCCGGGGACGGCGGGGCTGCGGGTTCTCCGGCCGAGCATCCTGACAGCACCGCCGTGAAAGCGACCACCGCACACATCACCGTCCGGTCGAACCGAGACACCACAACCCCCATAAATTTGAAGACGAATGTCCCTACCATCCCAGAAGTCCCAACAATCACTTTTGTCAGACGGGTACGGCAGACCTTGTTTCGGAAGGAGGACCTTCCGCCGAGCGGGAATACGATAGGGGGGTATGGTGTTACGGTAATCGAGACGCGAGTGACCAGAGGGGGGAAGATGGCCGGATACAGTGACACCAGGCAGGACCACCTCCGGCGGCTACGCCGCATCGAGGGCCAGCTGCGCGGGCTGCAGCGCATGGTCGAAGAGGACAGATACTGCATCGACATCCTCACCCAGGTGTCGGCGGCCGACCGCGCCCTGCGGTCCTTCTCCCTCGCCCTCCTTGAGGAGCACATGGCGCACTGCGTCGCCGACGCCACCGCGAAGGGCGGCGCCGAGGCAGCGGCCAAGATCAAGGAAGCCTCCGACGCCATCGCCCGCCTCGTCCGTTCCTGATCAGCACAGAGACCGGCACGTAGCAGCCGGCACATGGAAAGAGTGATCGCCATGACCACCACCACATACACCGTCAAGGGCATGACCTGCGGCCACTGCGTCAACTCGGTCACCGAAGAGGTCAGCGAGATCACCGGGGTCACCGGGGTCCAGGTGGACCTGGCCACCGGCCTGGTCACCGTTGACAGCGACGGCCCGATCGACGACGCCACGATCACGGCCGCCGTCGAGGAGGCCGGATACGAAGTGGTGACCCTGTCGTGAACACTTCCGCGAAATTCGGGTCCTACCTCCTCGGGCTCGCCGTGATCTTCGGCGGCGCCCTGGGAGCCGGCAACGCCATGGGCACCGCCGGTCCCCCACCGGCCGCCGACGGTCACGGAGCCCACGGCGAGCCCGTCACCGGCCGGCCGAGTTCCGTGCCATCGGCCGGCCGCCACGGGGCTCACGACGAGCCCACCGGCCGGCCGGACCCGGCAACCGCGGCGCACATCCCCGGAGGGCTTCAAGTGTCCCAGGACGGCTACACCCTGACCCCCGAGACCACGACGATCACGCCGGGCGAGGCGACCGGCTTCCGCTTCACCGTCACCGGTCCCGACGGCCGGCCCGTCACCGGCTACCAGGTGCAACACGACAAGAAGCTGCACTTCATCGTGGTCTCCCGCGATCTGGGCCTCTTCCGGCACCTGCACCCGGAAGAGGCCGGGGACGGCGTCTGGTCGGTGAAGCTGACACTGCCCGCGGCGGGCGCCTACCGGGCGTTCGCCGACTTCGCCGCCGAGGGGGGCACCGGGCTGACCCTCGGCACCGACCTGCACGCCTCCGGCGACTACGAGCCCAAGGCGCTGCCGGCGGTCGCCCGTACCGCGAACGTGGACGGATACGCCGTCACCCTCGACGGCGACCTGGTCCCGGGCGCCTCCAGTAAGCTGACCCTGAAGGTGAGCAAGGACGGCCACCCGGTCACCGACCTGCAGCCCTACCTGGGCGCCTACGGCCATCTGGTCGCGCTGCGCGCCGGAGACCTGGCCTACCTGCACGTGCACCCCGACGGAGCGCCGGGCGACGGCAGGACACCCGCCGGCCCGGGGATCACCTTCTACGCCGAGGTGCCCAGCCGGGGCGACTACCGCCTCTTCCTGGACTTCCAGCACAACGGAACCGTGCGCACCGCGGGCTTCACCGTCCGCGCCGGTGAGCTCCCCGCACCGGCCACGACCTCGGGCCCGGAGCCGACGGCCACTCCGTCGAAGCCCGGTTCACACGGCGACCACGACCACTGACGCGGACGTGACGAGAAAGGAGCAGGTGATGTCCTCCCTCACCGACGACAGGCCGCAGAACACCGTCGAACTCTCGATCGGCGGCATGACCTGCGCGTCGTGCGCCAACCGGATCGAGCGCAAGCTCAACAAGCTCGACGGCGTCACCGCGACGGTCAACTACGCCACCGAGAAGGCCAAGGTCGCCTTCGGCGAAGGGATCGACCCCCACGACCTCATCGCCGAAGTCGAGAAGACCGGTTACACCGCCGCGCTCCCCCCGGAACCGGAGAGCGGCACGGCGCGGGACGACTCCCCGGGCGAACCGGCCGACGAACTGGCTCCGCTGCGCAACCGGCTGATCACCGCCGTGGCGCTCGCCGTACCGGTGATCGCGATGGCGATGATCCCGCCCCTGCAGTTCACCTACTGGCAGTGGCTGTCGCTCACCCTCGCCGCGCCCGTGGTGGTCTACGCGGGCTGGCCGTTCCACCGGGCGGCCTGGACCAACCTGCGCCACGGCGCCGCCACCATGGACACCCTGGTCTCGCTCGGCACGATCGCCGCGTTCGGCTGGTCGCTGTGGGCGCTGTTCCTCGGCAGCGCGGGCACTCCCGGTATGACCCACCCGTTCGCGTTCACCATCGAGCGCACCGACGGCTCGGGCAACATCTACCTGGAGGCCGCCGCCGGCGTGACGGCGTTCATCCTGGCGGGACGTTACTTCGAGGCCCGCTCCAAGCGCCGCGCGGGGGCGGCGCTGCGCGCCCTGATGGAGCTCGGCGCGAAAGACGTCGCCGTGCTGCGCGACGGCAGGGAGATCCGCATCCCCAGTGATCGACTCGTGGTCGGGGACCGGTTCGTGGTCCGGCCGGGCGAGAAGATCGCCACCGACGGTGTGGTCGAGGAGGGGACCTCCGCGGTCGACGCCTCGATGCTCACCGGCGAGTCCGTCCCGGTCGAGGTACGGCCCGGCGACGCGGTGACCGGGGCGACCGTCAACGCCGGAGGCCGCCTGGTCGTCCGCACCACCCGCGTCGGCTCCGACACCCGGCTCGCCCAGATGGCCAGACTGGTGGAGGAGGCGCAGACCGGCAAGGCGCAGGTGCAGCGGCTGGCCGACCGCATCTCCGGGATCTTCGTCCCGATCGTGATCGCGCTGGCCGTCGGCACGCTCGGCTACTGGCTCGGCACCGGAGGCGGCGCCGGCGCGGCCTTCACCGCCGCGGTGGCCGTGCTGATCATCGCCTGCCCCTGCGCCCTGGGACTCGCCACGCCGACCGCGCTGCTGGTCGGCACCGGCCGGGGAGCCCAGCTCGGCATCCTGATCAAGGGCCCCGAGGTCCTGGAGTCCACCCGGACCGTCGACACCGTGGTGCTCGACAAGACCGGCACCGTCACCGAGGGCAGGATGACCCTCGTCGACGTCCACCTCGCCGACGGCGAGGACGAGACGGAGGTGCTGCGCCTGGCGGGTGCCCTGGAGCACGCCTCCGAGCACCCGATCGCCCAGGCCGTCGCCCGAGGCGCCGCCGAGCGGGTGGGCGAGCTGCCCGCGCCGGAGGACTTCGCAGGCGTCGCAGGACTCGGCGTGCAGGGCGTCGTCGACGGGCACGCCGTGCTGGTGGGCCGCCCCCGGCTGCTGGCCGACTGGTCGCAGCACCTGCCTCCCGAGCTGGAGCGGGCACTCGCCGAGGCTCAGGCCGCCGGCCGTACGGCTGTCGCGGTCGGCTGGGACGGCAAGGCCCGCGCGGTCCTCGTGGTCGCCGACAGCGTCAAGCCGACCTCGGCCGAGGCCGTCCGGCGGCTGCGCGCGCTGGGACTGACCCCGGTGCTGCTCACCGGCGACAACACCGCAGTCGCCCGGTCGGTCGCCGCCGAGGTGGGCATCGACGAGGTGATCGCCGAGGTGCTGCCCGCCGAGAAGGTCGACGTCGTCAAGCGCCTGCAGGCCGAGGGCCGGTCGGTGGCCATGGTGGGTGACGGTGTCAACGACGCCGCCGCGCTCGCCCAGGCCGACCTGGGCCTGGCCATGGGCACCGGCACGGACGCGGCCATCGAGGCCTCCGACCTCACCCTGGTCCGCGGCGACCTGCGGGTGGCCGCCGACGCCATCCGCCTGTCCCGCCGCACCCTGGCCACCATCAAGGCCAACCTGTTCTGGGCCTTCGCCTACAACGTGGCCGCCCTGCCGCTGGCCGCGCTCGGCCTGCTCAACCCGATGATCGCCGGAGCCGCCATGGCGTTCTCCTCGGTCTTCGTGGTCAGCAACAGCCTGCGGTTGCGCGGTTTCAGATAGCGCCCTGCTTCAGGTGACAACGGGCACGGCCCGTCCCGCCACGGGGGCGGGACGGGCCGTGCGGTGGTCGTGGCCGTTACGGAGTGGCCTTGTCGGGGCGTTCGGAGACGCGGATGGCGTTGACGATGGGGTCACCGAACCGCTTGGCGAACCGCAGGTTGAGCTGGCCGTCGGTGACCTTCACCGTGTACTGCCGGGTGACGGCGGTGTAGGTGCCGGACTCCAGGGCCAGGTCCAGCGCGGGGATCGCGAGCTCGCCCTCGACGAGGACGTCGAAGACGCGCTTGCCCGCGGTGGTGTTCCGGGTGTCGGCGAAGCCGAGCTCGACGGTGTAGGTGCCGTTGGGCACCTGGTCGAACCGGTACTCCAGCATCGACTCGCGGGCACTCTTGAACAGCGTCTGCTCGGTGGTGCCCTTGATCGTCTTACTGGCCGTGCTCGTCTTCGTGCCGCTGCCGACGTAGCCGTAGCCACCGGTGCCGTACTTCCGGTCGGCGCTCCAGCGGTCCCCGACGGCATCGACGACGTCCTTGGTCCCGCCCACCTCGACGGCGACCTGGAGCTTGGGCACCACGACCGTCACGGTGATCTCGAGCTGCGGGTTGCGGCCGCTCGCCGAACGCACCAGCAGCTTGCCGGTGCGGACAGTGCCCGGCTGGACCCCCGAGCTGGAGGCGGTGACCTTCAGCGTCGCCGCCTGGCCCGAGCCGAGCTGGCCTGCGGCGGGCGTCACGGTCAGCCAGTCCTGGGCGGGTTCGGTCACCACGGTGTATGCCGTGGCGCCCCCCAGATTGGCCAGTTCGACCGTGCCGGTCCGGGTGGCCCCGGCCGGCATCACCAGGGTCAGCTCGCCGACCGAGGCCGTCACCTGGCCGGTGGCCAGGGCGGTGTCGACCCGGGTCAGGGCGCCGGCGGTGACGGTGACCTCCTGGGTGAAGGTCCCGTAGTTCTCCTTGGAGACCTCGACCTGGTAGTCCCCCACCAGGACCTGCCCGAGGAACGTGCCGTCGGTCCCGGTGGTGAAGGTCGCCACGTCGCCCACCTTCACCGTCGCGCCCGCCAGCGGCTTGCCGTCGTTGGCGTCGGTGACGGTGCCGGCCAGCATCCCGTGCCGGCTCGCGATGAAGGTCAGGCTCTGACCGTCGGCGAGGGCGGCGCTGTTGGCGGAGTACTGCAGCGCGTCGGTGCCTCCGGCGCTCTCGATGCCCACCGTGGCACTGGTCCCGGCGGCTCGCTCGCTGCCGATCCCCTTGTAGCGGAACCCGATGGAACCGTCCTCGCCGAGCAGCGCCGAGAAGGAGATACGCAGGTCGGGGTCGGAGTAGAACTTGGCGTCGCGCCATTCGATGACGAAGGTGCGCTTCGGCGCGGTCCCGACGGTGGCGGTGTAGACCCCGGACTGGGCGTCCAGTACCAGGTCGTCCCAGTAGGGGTAGATCGCCGCATTGGGCGCGGCGGTGGAGGGCAGCGTGCCGTTGCTCGCCGTGGTGCTGCTGGCGGCGAAGTTCAGGAACCCGTTGCTGCTGATCCAGCCGGCGGTCTGGCCGGCGCCGTAGAAGGGGAAGGTGAACGGCAGCGTGATCGGCTGGGCCGCGTCGTCGCCGGTGAGCGTCTGCTTGGCGGTGCCCGCGACGTACGCCTCGGTCCCGCTGGTGCAGGTGTAGCCGAAGGAGTCGGTGCGGCGCGGCAGTTCGATGTCCTTGGTCAGGTTGCCGTTCAGCGTGATCGACACGGTGAGGCCGCCCGCGCACCGGGAGAGCGGGGTGGTCTTGAGCTCGTAGTCACCGTTCGGCAGCGTGAGCTCGTACCGCCCTGCGGCGTCGGTGACCGCGCTGACCGGGGTGCCCACCGCGACGACGGTGGCGCCCACCTCGGGCGTTCCCGCGGCGGTGACCGTTCCGGACACCGTGCCCGAGGGCTGCTGTGTCAGCGTCACGTCCTTGGTGGTCGTCTGGTCGGCCACGACGGTGGCGGTCGCGGTGGCGTCGCCGTATCCGAACTTCTTGACGGTGATCTGGTAGTCGCCCTCCAGCAGGCGGGGCAGCGTGTACGTCCCGTCCTGCCCGGTGGTGACCGTACGGCCCAGCGGCCCGGTGACGGTGAGGGTCGCCGAGGCCACCGGCTCACCGCCGGCGGTGACGGTGCCCTGCAGCGCGCCGAGCGCCCCGACGGGAGCGGCCTGGACCGCCGCGAACGCGTCGAGCCGGCCCTCTCCCCAGATGTTGTTGTCCGCGGCGGTACCGCCGCAGCGCGTGTCGTTGACGTCGATCGCGGTCCGGTCGAGCAGTTCCCGGGTGGAGGCGATGTCGCCCTGCAGGGCGGGCGAGGCCGACCACATCAGCGCCACGGTGGCCGCCACGTGCGGGCTGGCCATCGACGTGCCGGAGATGTAGTCGTACCCGCCGGGTACGGACGAGCGCACGTTGACGCCGGGCGCGGCGAGGTTGGGCTTGATCTCGCCGTTCTCGCCGGTGCCCCGGGTGGAGAAGCTCGCGATGGCGTTGCCGACGTCGAACGCGCCGGCGCTGTAGCTGGAGCCGTACTGCCCGGGTGAGCCGCTGGAGTTGCATCCCGCGGCGGTGACGTTGCCGTTGGAGAAGGCGGGGAAGATGCCCGCCGCGACCCACGCCTCGACGGTCTCCTTGTACCAGGGGTCGAATCCGGCGCCGCCCCAGGAGTTGTTGACGATGTCGGGTGCGAGGTCCGGACGCGGGTTGGCGCCGTTCAGGTCGGTGGGCGCGAGCACCCACTGCCCGGCGGCCAGGAGCGAGGCGTCGGAGCAGCTGTTGGTCTCACAGCCCTTGGCGGCGATCCACTTCGCGCCGGGAGCGACGCCGATGGTGTTGGCGCCCTCACCCCCGACCATGGTCCCCATGGTGTGGGTGCCGTGGTCGTTGTTGTCGCACGGCGCGTCGCTCGGGCACACCCCCGCCGGGTCGAACCAGTTGTAGTTGTGGTCCACGCTGCCGTCGGCCTTCTTGCCGCGATACTGGGCGGCCAGCGCGGGATGGTCGAACTGCACACCACTGTCGATGTTGGCCACGACGATGCCCTCGCCGCGGGTGCCGAGCTCGCTCCAGACCCTGGGCGCGTTGACCCGGTCGATGTTCCACTCGACCGCGTCGACCTTCGCCACCTCCTTGCCCGGCAGCGGCTCGGGCAGTTTGACGACGCGGCTGGGCTCGATCCGCTCCACTTCGGACAGGTCGGCGATCTCCGCGGCCAGTTTGGCGTCGCCGGTCACCTGGACAGCGTTGGCGATCCAGAACGGGGTGAAGTCGGCGTGCTGGGCGGTGAGGAGCTTACGCAGGCCCGCCTGCGACGACGCGGCGAGCTCGGTCTTGGCCTGGAATACCTGCTTGGCCTTATCGATCTTGGTCTTCGCCCTGCGGGCGGCACTGAGGTCCGCGTCGCTCTTCAGACGTACCCAGAAGGTGGCCTTGTCGTCTACGGAAAGGTCCGCCAGGACCGACTCGTCGATCTTCTGGGGTTCGGGCGCGGCCTGGGCCACACCCTGGGGGAGCATGAGCGTAAGGGCGGTGACGGTCCCGGTCAGGACCACCCGCCAGTGCCGGGGGGGATTTGACACACGATCTCCTTCACGCCGGGCGGGGTTGTCCCGCCGGGGAAAGCGACATGGGATGTGCATGATCTTTACAGACCATGTGGAGAAGCGTGAATGGATCTTGTGCTTTTTTCAAGTACTTGACACATTAAAACGAGATATGTCATAAGAATTAACCCGGGAAGCCGGTGCCCACCTGCCGGCCGTCGAGGTCGAGGCGCGGCCGTCTCCGAGCCGAGCGCCCGAATAGGTGGCGCCGAGACGGACCGAATCCTGCCGGAGCGCCACGGATGGCAAACATGACCGGCCGGATAACCGACCGAAGTTCGCAAAACGTCGAAGCTAGGCGACGATGAACACTCGGGCACCGTAGGCAGGCACCCAGACCAGCACTTTCGAACCGCCCTCCTCAGGTCGATAGGCCTCTACCGAACAACTGAGATCCAGCACGTCCACCAGCCGATCGCCGGGGCGGACGAGGTGCCGATCCACGTCGATATCCGCCTGGCGATCAGTGGCAGCGGTGTTCAGTACGACAAGCACCTCTTGGGATCCATGGATACGGCTGAAGGCGAACAGGCCCGGCCCCTCGGGATCCGACCATCGAATCCACTGCTCGCCTCTGCGCAGTGCCGTGAACCGGCCTCGGATCTCCGCCAGCCGGCGAATCCACCGGAAGGTGCCCGACATCGTGGTGAAGTTGTCTCCGGCCGAGCTCTCCGACTTGTACCGCCCCTCGGCGAACATGTCCTCTCGGTTCTGCGGAGACGCGCGATACGCCGAGGACTCGGGCTCAAGGCGGTTCGTCGACTGCCGGAAACCCTGTTCGGTTCCGTAGTACACGAGGGGAATGCCGATGGAGAACATCAGAAAGGCGAGAGCCATCCTGAGCAGGCCCTCTGGCTCCCCGGCCCGGAGGAAACGATAAACGTCATGATTGTCGATGAATCGGACGACATTGCCCAGCGCCGGGCCAAGGGAGCGGTAAGCGGCCCTAAAGCTTTCCTCGAGATCCCGCGTCGGTGCACATCCGTGCAGCGCCCAGTTCTGCCGCCGGTACTCGGGATAGTTGTACGCGCTGTTGATCCCGGTGGTGAAATCACCGGCGATATCGAAGCAGTCCCCCGTGGAGTGCTCGCCGAGAATCAACGGATTGTTCTTGCCCAGACCGGCGGCGTACCTCTTGACGCCGTTTGCCAGATTCCTCAGGAAACCCCGGTCCAGGTGGCGGATCGCATCGACCCGGAAACCGTCGACGTCGGTCTCCTTCAGCCACCAGCAGGCGATGTGGATGAGAAGTCGCTGAGTTTCCGCCCGCTCGGTGGCGAACCGCCGGAAGTTCGGCGGAAAATCACCGAAGGCAACCTGCTCAGGGCTGCTCCAGTTCTCGATCACGCCGCGCCGGGTGAAATGCTCGGCCTTTGCCAGCTCGGTCGGACTGAAGCCGTTCCATCGCACGACGGTCCCGCGCCGGCCGTCTTTCTTCCACCCGTCCCCGTCGGCATATTCGAAGATCGGGCCGGTGTGGTTGACCACCAGATCCAGGACGATCCGCATTCCGCGCTCGTGCGCCCGGTCGACCAGGTCCACCAGATCCGACAGCCCGCCCAGATGGGGATCGACCTCCAGCAGGTGGACAGGCGCATACCCGTGGTAGGTGCCAGGCGCGGTCACCGTCACCGGGGACAGGAGGATCGTCGTCACCTTGAGCTCCTCCAGATAGGCGAGGCGGCCGGCCAAACCCGCGAGATTCCCGCCGTGCCTGGAGTCGCCGGAGCGTGAATCGCCCACGGTGACGCGGTCAGCCCCCGGCTGGAACCGGTCGATCACCAGCGAGTAGAAGATCTCGTCACGCCAGTCAGCCGGCGAGGGCCAGTAATCATGGTCCGGGCGCGGCCGCAGCGTGGTCTCGGCTATGGAGTCCGGTGCGCCGACCGGATCCCCGATCGAGAGAATTCTTCCACCCATCCCCGGAACCCCTTTTCGGCTAACTCAAACTGGATCTCAGCGAACCCGTCCGGTTCACCGAACGGGGCGAGGACGCGCCAGCCATCCAATGATGAAGATCGTGTAGTCGAACAGTTGCTGAACAGCGAAAAGCACCCAGAACAAGTTCATGGAACTGCTGGCGAATATCGACGAAGCCAGCGACAGGAAAAGGTCACGGCCTTGTTGGATATGAGATCGCATGGAGCGGCTGATGCGCCTTTTGTCATACAGGGCGTTGAGGCCGCGATAGCCCAACGTGCCCGACACCGAACCGGCGACCACCACGATGCTCACGTCGCGCCAGTAGGCGATCTGCCAGGGCAGGATCGTGGACGGGATGGCCAGCCAGGTCAGTATCCGGTAGATCGCCAGCGTCACCTGCATGTACAGCAGGTTCAGAACCGTCTGGTATATGAAGCCTCGCATGCCGATGATGGCTTGGAACTCCTGCCAGGAGTAAACCCATATGCCATGGAACCCCTCGTGCAGCACCGTCAGGGTGATGATGACGGCGAAGACCACCGGGTGATCGGGGAGAAGCAGTCTCGTCCACCATGCGACCGCCACGACGATGCCGGGACCCTTTGATATCACCCCTCCCACGACTTCGTTCTTGGTGGGCCGGGTCAAGGCGCAGGCAAGGGCACGGAACGGGTAGGAACCCTCGGACGACATGCAGGGAGTGACGTCCACGTCGGCCCGCGCCCCCGGCTCGGCGCTTGCAGATCCCAAACTTCATCCCCCTTTCGCGACCACGGCCGATCCCCCTGCCGCTGACGTACGTCCCCCGCCGGAATAACGGAGCACCGTCTGACAACAGAGAAAAGTCACCGGTCATTCCATCGGTCATGGCGATTTCCTGGCCTCCGGTCAGCGGCTGCGCCGAAGGCAGACCGATATCCACCGGCGCCTGCCGTCCACGATGCGCTCGACGCTTTTCCTGGCCAACCCGCCCAGAGACGACTGTTCAAATAAAAAAATGCCCCCCTTGGACAGGAATTGGAACTTGTTTGAAGTCCAGCCCATCTCAACCCAAGAGGCACAATAATCACAAACCATATCACTCGCCCTGAAGTACCATCAAGCACCTGGCCTCGCCATATCAGTACCGAAACGGTGCCGAAGGGCCGGGGAGAGATTGTTGATCAATGAAATCGCAACATCGCGAATGATGCGGGAATGTATGGCAGACGGGCTTGTTTACCGGATGACAGCCCGACGGTCCCGACCGCCGGTTTCTTCAACGATTTGCAAAATATCGCAGGCCAAGTTCATGTCGAGACCACGCGAACGCAAACACAGCACAGGGACGGTGATCACAAAGATCTTCATATCGGCAGGCCCGGAGACCACGAGGAGATCCAATGCGCGTCCATGTTGCGACTGCCGCCGTCACGGTGACGGTCCTGGCCGCCGCCATCACGGCCTGTGGCGGCGAGACGTCCACCATGGCGGGATCCAGCGCGACCTCGGCTACCTCGGCGGCCCCCGAGAGGGGCACCGGCAAGCTTGTCATCTGGGCTGATCCCAGTAGGACCAAGGCCATCAAGCCGTTCGCCGACCGGTTCGGCGCCGAGTACGGTGTCACCGCCGAAGTGAAAGAGATCAGCGACAACAACCAGCAGACTTTCGTCAACGCCTCTCAGCAGGGCAGCGGCCCCGACGTGATGATCGGCGCACACGACTGGATCGGCAACCTGATCCAGAACGGCGACATCGACCCGGTGCACCTGACAGCCGCGCAGAAGGCCTCGTTCTCCGAGATCGCGCTGAAGGCGGTCACCTTCGACGGCCAGGTGTACGGCGTGCCGTACGCCGTGGAGAACGTCGCGCTGATCCGTAACACCAGGCTGGCGCCCGAAGCCCCGACCTCCATCGAAGAACTGGTCAGCACCGGCAGGAAACTGAAGGACGACGGCAAGGTCAAGGAGATCCTCTGCCTGCCGGTCACCCAGTTCGGTGACGCCGTCCACATCTACCCGATCTTCGCCTCGGGCGGCGGCGCCCTGTTCGGCACCACCGCCTCCGGTGACCCCGACCCCGGACAGGTCCTGGTGGGCTCCAAGGGATCCGTCGCGGCGTTCGGCAAGCTGAGGGATCTCGGTGAGAAGGGCGCCGGTGCGCTGAGGACCTCGCTCACCAACGAGAACTCCGTTTCGACCTTCGCCGCGGGCAGATGCGCCTTCCTGGTCTCCGGCCCGTGGGCGATGGCCGATGTGAAGAAGAGCGGCCTGAGCTACGACATCACCGCGGTCCCGCGTTTCAAGAGCGGCAAGCCCGCGACCCCGTTCGTCGGCGTGCAGTCCTTCTTCGTGGCTTCCAAGGGAAAGAGCAAGGCCCTCGCCCAGGAGTTCGTGACCGACTACGTCACCGATCCGAAGGTCGCCAGGGCCCTCTACGAGGCCGATCCCCGCCCGCCGGCGCTGACCGCCGCACTGGACATGGTCAAGGCCACCGACCCTGACGCCGTCAAGTTCATGAACGCGGGCAGAAGCGGCCTGCCGATACCGGCCATTCCCGAGATGGCAGCCATCTGGGTGCCTTTCGGCATCGCCGAGAGCACCGTGGTCAAGGGCGGCGACCCGGCCGCGGCCGCGGCCTCTGTGCAGAAGGCCATCGACAACGTGCTGAAGAACTGACCGGACAGCCGATGTCCACTCCGGAAACGACGACGGCCGTGGAGGGCGGGAGCCCTTCACGACCGGGGCCGCGCGGTGGAACGGGAAACCACGGGCCGGAACCTGGACGACGTGAGATGTCCAGGGCCTTCGTGGTGAGCCGGATCGCCGTGCTCGGCGTCGTGGCGGCGATCCTGCTCTACGCGGCGCCCCCGCTGATCGCCACGGGGGCCTGGGTCGCGCTCGCGGTTCTGGTCGTCGTCACCGGGGTCATCGGGTGTCTCTATCTGAGCCGCCGGGCCGTCCCGGCCAAATATCTGGTGCCGGGCACGATCTTCCTGATCGCCTTCCAGGTCTTCCCGATCGTCTACACGATGACCACGGCCTTCACCAACTTCGGCGACGGCCATCGCGGGGACAAGCAGGCTGCGATAGCGGCGATCGAATCCGGCTCGGTACGGCAGGTGCCCGGCTCACCCGAGTACGGCCTCACCGCCGCGCTCAAGGGTGACAAACTGGTCTTCCTCCTGACCGACACCAGGACCGGGCAGGTCCAGGTCGGCACCGCGGCCGGGCTCGCCCCGCTCCCCGGGGCGAAGGCCGACCCAGGCGGCAGGGTCGCGCAAGCCCCTGGCTACACGGTCCTGACCCCTCCGCAGGCGGCCGAACGCGGGCCGGAGATCTCCGCCTTCTCCGTCCCGGCCCCGGGCGGCACCATCAGGGCCAACGGCCTGAGCCGGGCCTTCGAGGGCAGGGCTCAGAAGATCTACGACGCCGCGTGTGACTGCGTCACCGACACCGAGACCGGCCGGCGCTGGGTCGCCGACGGGTCCAGGGGCTTCTTCGTCGATCCCTCGGGCCGGCACCTCATCCAGGGCTGGCAGGTCGACGTCGGCTTCGCCAACTTCGCGCGGGTCCTCACCGACCCGACCATCTCGGGCTACTTCCTCGGCGTCTTCGGATGGAACATGCTCTTCGCGCTGGCGTCCGTGGCCGCCTCGTTCGGGCTCGGACTGGGCGTGGCGCTCACACTGCACCACCCGCGGATGCGGGGCACGAGGATCTACCGGGTCGCGCTGGTCCTGCCGTACGCGATGCCGGCCTTCGCGATGCTGCTGGTCTGGCGGGACATGTTCAACCGGGACTTCGGCCTGATCAACCAGATGCTCGGGCTGAACCTGGACTGGCTGGGCCAGCCGACCACGGCCAGGTTCGCGGTCATCCTGGTCAATCTCTGGCTCGGCTTCCCCTACATGTTCCTGGTGTCCACCGGTGCGTTGCAGGCGATCCCCCGGGAGCTGACCGAGGCGGCCGGCATCGACGGCGCCTCACCGATGTGCGCCTTCCGCAAGGTGACGCTGCCACTGCTGCTGGTGGCGCTCTCCCCGTTGCTGATCTGCTCCTTCGCGTTCAACTTCAACAACTTCAACGCGATTCAGCTCACCACCCAGGGCGGCCCGTTCCCGGCGGGCAGCCCTCAGGTCGGCGCCACCGACCTGCTCATCACCTACACGTTCCGGTTGGCGTTCGGCACCGGTTCGGCCCAGTTCGGCTTCGCCGCCGCCATCTCGGTCTTCATCTTCGCGTTCGTGGCCCTCGTTTCGGCGATCACGTTCCGGCGGACCCGCCGTCAGGAGGAGACGTACTCATGACGCGCTGGTTCAGGCAGGTCGGTTGGCGCCATCTGGTGGTGCTCATGGTGGTGGCGTTCGCGCTCTTCCCGATTCTGTTCGTGTTCTCGGCGGCGATCAATCCGCTGGGCACCCTCGCCTCCTCGCAGCTGCTGCCGGCCGGGGCGAGCCTGGACAACTTCGTCAACCTGCTCCGTTCTGACACCTACCCGTTCGCGCGGTGGTTCCTCAACTCGGTCTTCATCGCGCTGTCCGCCTCGTTCACGAGCCTGCTGCTGAGCGTGTTCGCGGCCTACGCCTTCAGCCGGATGCGTTTTCGGGGCCGCCGGGCGGGCCTGCTGACGCTGCTGCTGATCCAGATGTTCCCGCAGTTCCTGGCGATCGTGGCGATCTTCATCATCTTCACGAAGGTCACCGAGCTCTACCCGGCCTTCGGCTTCAACGCGGCATGGGGCCTGATGTTGCTCTACCTCGGCGGCGCGCTCGGCGGGAACACCTGGCTGATGAAGGGCTTCCTGGACACGATCCCGAAGGAACTCGACGAGGCCGCGAGGGTCGACGGCGCCACGCACACGCAGATCTTCTGGCGGATCATCCTGCCGTTGGTGACGCCGATCCTCGCGGTCACCGGGATGCTCGCCTTCATCAGTACGATGAGCGAGTTCATCATCGCCAACGTCTTCCTGCGCGACCCGGAGAGCAAGACCCTCGCGGTGGGCATGTTCGGAATGATCGCCGGTGACGGGCGCAACGCCAACTTCGGCATGTTCGCGGCGGCCACGCTGATCACCGCCGTCCCCACGGTCGCGGTCTTCCTCTGGCTGCAGAAGTACATCGTCTCCGGTCTCACCGCCGGAGCGGTCAAGGGCTGACGATCCCTGCCCGGGAACCGGCCCGCCGGAAAACCGGATGCGCCCGGCTGGCCGGGTCCGGCCGTGATCAGTGACCGGGAGCCGTCAGGCAACCGCCGTCGGCGATGTAGCTGCCGACCTCCACCTCCGAGTCACGCTCGTCGTGGAATCCGGTCACGCACCCACCCGCCATCTCGATCGCGAACACGACTCCGGTCCGGGCGTCGACCGGGCGGATGACGACGTTCGTCTTCGCCGGCGCCACCGCCCTGACAGCCTCCTCGACGTAGACCTGCCCGTACAGCGCCTTCTCGCGAAGGCCGGCGAGCCTGACGCGCAGGGCCTCGGCCACCGGCTCGGCCTGGGCCGCCCCCTCCTCGGGCATCGGGGCGCGCTGGCGGTACGCCTTGTTCTCCGCGTGCCGCTGCTCCCAGGAAGGCATCGTCACACAACCGCTGGGCGGTGAGTCGGCGGCAGGCGGGCAGAGAACGGGCGACGGCGACGGCGAGGCGGCCATCGGCTCCGACCGCACGACACCACAGCCGCTCACCATGGCCACGACCACCACGGCGACAAGGCCGGTCGAGAACTTCATGGCCCCATCCTCGGGGGCCTTTCCACTGGGTGGCAACCTCGGACGTCGCAACAGCACGGCATGCCGTCGTTGGCCTTGACCGCGCCAAACGCAAGATCACCTCCCGGGGGTCGGCGGAGCCGGGTGCGGGAACGCCCTCCTACGCGGCGATTCGGGGGATACGGTAGGTCAACATGAGATTGATCCACGTCATGACCGCGACGCCCCTGGTAATCGTCCTCGCGGGGTGCGGCGGTGCGGCGGACGGATCGGCGGCACCGGGGCGGTCCGCCCGGAATGTCGCCCACGATGCCACTCAGGCGCCCTCCCCGCAGGCGAAGTCCACGGAGACGAAGGCCACACAGGCGGAGGCCGCACAGGCGCCGGCGCCCGGTGTCCGCATCCCCACCGACCCCGTGAAGCTGGCCGGCACCCTGAAGAAGACGACCGCCGCGTTGAACGAGGCGATCGACGGCTGGACCAAGGGATCACAGGAACGGCCGCCGCAGGACGTGGTGCTGCTCGCGCTCCACCAGCAGCGCATCTACCGGGCGATGGCCCGCAGTACGGCGCTGGCCCAGGGGACCATCCGGCGGTTGCCCGGACCGACGGCCGCCGAGGCCCGCGACAACGTCACCGCCATCGGGAAGCTGCTGTCCCTGGCCCGTCCGATCAGCGCGGCGCAGCGCAAGCGGATGCGCCTGGTGGAGCCGCTGCCCGCCAAGCGGCTGCGTGACTACATGGTGCGTGCCGAGAAGCGGTTCGGTGTCGAATGGGAGGTCCTCGCGGCGATCATGCTCGTGGAGACGAAGTTCGGCCGGGTCAGGTCGGCGAGCTCCGCCGGAGCGCAGGGTGCCATGCAGTTCATGCCGGGCACCTGGCGGCAGTACGGACTGGGCGGGGACGTTCACAACGCGCGCGACGCGGTGCTCGGCGCGGCCAACTATCTCAAGGCGTCGGGGGCGCCCCGGGACTACCGTCGTGCGGTGTTCGCCTACAACCACGACAGCCGGTACGTGGACGCCGTCCTGGCGCACGCCCGCCAGATCAAGCGCGATTCCCGCAGTTTCTACGCTTACTACAACTGGCAGGTCTTCGTCCTGTCCACGAAGGGCGACGTCCGCCTCACCGGCCCCCGCTGACCGTTTCGGTGCCCGGCGGACCCGGACGATCGATCACGAGAGACCCGGCACCCGCCCGCCGGTGGATCCTGCCGGGCCGGGCAGGGGCGCTCCGACCGCGCCGCTGCCCGAACCGGACGCGGCACGTCCGTGATGATCACGACCGGTTCAGTGGCTGCCGGTGAGTTCGCCGCTGAGGGTGTCGTGCATCTTGGCGCTGTGGGCGTTGAGGCCGATGATCTCCACCGTCTTGCCGCGGGCTTCGTACTTGGTGGTGACGGCGTCCAGGGCGGCGACAGAGGAGGCGTCCCAGATGTGAGCGCCGGCCAGGTCGATGATCACCCGATCGGGATCGGTGGCGTAGTCGAACCGGGAGACGAGATCGTTGCTGGAGGCGAAGAACAGCTCACCGGTGACCGCATAGACCACGTGACCGCCCTCGGGGTCGGTGACGGCGGTGACGTTGACGAGGTGGGCGACGCGCCTGGCGAAGATGACCATGGCGGTGAGGGAGCCGAGGACGACGCCGATGGCCAGGTTGTGGGTGGCGATGACGGCGGCGACGGTGACGACCATGACGGTGATCTCCCCGGCGGGCATCCGCTTGAGCGTGGCGGGGGCGATGGAGTGCCAGTCGAAGGTGCCGAACGCGACCAGGACCATCACCGCGACCAGCGCCGCCATCGGGATCTGCGAGACGACCGGCCCGAACACGATGCACAACACCATCAGGAACACCCCGGCCAGGAACGTCGACAGCCGGGTACGGGCGCCGTTCTTCACGTTGATCATCGTCTGGCCGATCATCGCGCAGCCGCCCATGCCGCCGAACAGGCCGGTGACGATGTTGGCGATGCCTTGGCCGATCGACTCACGGGTCTTGTCGGAGTGGGTGTCGGTGAGGTCGTCGACGAGTTTGGCCGTCATCAGCGACTCCATCAGCCCGACCAGTGCCATCGCCAGCGCGTAGGGGGCGATGAGCTTCAGGGTGTCCAGGGTGAAGGGCACATCGGGCAGGCCCGGAACCGGCAGCGAGGACGGCAGCGCACCCTTGTCACCGACGGTCGGGACGGCGATCCCGGCGGCCACCGTGATGACGGTCAGGATCGCGATGGACACCAGTGGCGCGGGAACCGCTCTGGTGATCCTCGGGAAGAACACCATCAGGGCCAGGCCGCCGGCCACCAGCGGGTAGACCCCCCAGGGGACGTTCTCCATCTCCGGGATCTGCGCGGCGAAGATGAGGATCGCCAGGGCGTTGACGAACCCGACCATCACCGAGCGCGGCACGAACCGCATCAGCTTGGCCACCCCGAGCGAGCCGAGGATCACCTGGAAGAGACCGCCGAGGATGACCGCGGCGGCGAGGTGACTCAGGCCGTGTTCGCGGTTGAGGGGGGCGATGACCAGGGCGACCGCCCCGGTCGCCGCTGAGATCATCGCCGGGCGGCCGCCGACGATGGCGATGGTGACGGCCATGGTGAAGGAGGCGAACAGCCCGACACTCGGGTCGACCCCGGCGATGATGGAAAACGAGATCGCCTCGGGGATCAGGGCCAGGGCGACGACCAGGCCGGCCAGCACCTCGGTGCGGGCAACCTTCGGCGACAGCCAGGACGGGCGGAAACCACGCAGGCGCGCGGCCGGCGACAGTGCGGAAGTCTGCAAGAGGAAACGAACCTGTCGTGCTCGGGCGCGTCCCCACGCGAAGGCGGGACACACGAGGACACACGGACAACCAAGGCGGCTGCCCGCAGATCACCCGCTCGCACGGGCGGAAGCTTGAGAGAGCCGGCCCCCTCGGCGCGGGCCGAACATCACGGCGGGCCGGCAGCGGCGCCTGCCGTCATCAAGGTGCGCACGCTGGACTCCTGCTCGGCATCGGTGCTCTTCGCCGGGCCGTCATCGGCCGCAGCGCGGGCCGGCGTGGGTTCGCACCCGCACCGGTGAGCAGGCGGCGCAACACGGGCCGCTGTCAACGCATGCTGACTCTACCCTAACGTTAGAGTAGAGATTTTCCCGGGGGTCGCCCCGGCAGGCCGACCGGCGACAAGGACAAGGGGCATCAGGCGTGGAGGCTTCGGGCATGCAGGCCGGGCACATGCAGATCGGCGAGGTCGCCGCCCGCACCGAGTTGTCCCTGCGGACGATCCGGCACTATGAGGACGTCGGGCTCGTCATCCCTTCGGCCCGCTCCCAGGGCGGCTTCCGCCTCTACACCGAACGCGACGTCGCCCGCCTCATGGTCATCCGCCGGATGAAGCCGCTCGGCTTCACCCTGGAGCAGATGGGCGACCTGCTGGAGGCCACCGACCGGCTCGACCATCCCGACCGCCTCGCATCCGACGAACGCGATCGGCTCCTGGAGCGCATACGCGGCTACGAGCGCACAGCTCTCGACCGGATCACGGACCTGCGGACCCAGCTGGAACGCGCCGAGGACTTCGCCGCCACCCTCCACGCCCGCCTGGACCAGAGCGCGCCCACCCGCGGCTGACCCCGACCGACCTCGGGCGTCACACTCCGCCGCCTGGTTATTTGGAGTGCCGGCAAGAGCTGCGCCATGCGCTTCAAGACCGGACGATCGTGTTTTGGCGACCTGCGGGCCGTCGAGGGCGACGGCGTGGTCACCGGTGCCGGCGTGGCACCCCCGGCGTTCCGACAGTCGCTTGATTTGACATTCCTCTAATCAGCAGGGCAATCTACTTACTGATTCGACATCCTTCTAAATAAGGGGTGTGTGGTGCTTACCCTGTTCCGCTTCGCTACAGATGTCGCCTTCGGCGAGGCCGGTGACACGAGCTGCCGTGTGAGTGCCGCCGTGGACCGCGCCCGCACCGCCACCCTGCTGTTTCGCCGAGCTGCGACGAAATCTCCGGAGAGGTAATCATGAGTAACGGATGCTGCGGCCCCACCGGCCCCACGACAGTCGAGATCGAGCGGATCGCCTCGCGCCCCGAGGTGGGTGCGTTGCCCGTGGTGGTGATCGGCGCGGGCCCGGTCGGTCTGGCCGCTGCCGCGCACCTGGCCGAGCGTGGCCTGGACTTCGTGGTGGTCGAGGCCGGGCAGCAGGTCGGCGCGTCGGTGGCGCAGTGGGGCCACGTGCGGGTCTTCAGCCCGTGGCGCTACAACATCGACGGCGCCGCCCGCCACCTGCTGGAGGCCGACGGCTGGAGCGCCCCCGATGCCGACTGGCTGCCCACCGGCGCCGAACTGGTCGAGAACTACCTCGCCCCGCTGGCCGAGCACCCGGCCGTCGCGTCCCGGCTGCACCTTGGGGCGAAGGTGACCGCGATCAGCCGTCTGGGCTACGACCGGGTGCGTACCACCGGCCGTGAGGAGGCCCCCTTCCTGCTGCGTCTTTCGGGTGGCGAGGAACTGCAGGCCAGGGCGGTCGTCGACGCCTCCGGCACCTACAACACGCCCAGCGTCCTGGGCGCGGGTGGCCTGCCCGCCTACGGCGAGACCGACGCCACGTCGTTCATCGATCACGCGCTGCCTGACGTGTCGGGCGCCGACCGCGACAGCTATAAGGGCCAGCACACTCTTGTCGTCGGCGCCGGTCATTCGGCGGCCACCACCCTGCTCACCCTGGCCGAGCTGGAGGACACGCAGATCACCTGGGCGATCCGCGCCACCGATGCCGGCCGTACCTACGGCGGCGGCGGCGCGGACGCCCTCCCGGCTCGCGGCGCGATCGGCACCCGACTGCGGGCGCACGTCGAGTCCGGTCGCATCACCCTGGTCACCGGTTTCCACACCCATCGGGTCACCCTCACCGGCCACGGCGTCGAAGTGATCAGCCGCGACCCGTCCGGCGCGGAACAGAGCGTCACGGTCGATCGGATCGTGTCGGCCACCGGCTACCGGCCCGATCATTCCATCGCCTCCGAGCTGCGCCTGGACCTGGATCCGATTCTCGGCTCCACCCGCGCCCTGGCGCCGCTGATCGACCCCAACCGGCATTCCTGCGGCACCGTCCCCGCGCACGGCGTGGACGAACTCGCGCATCCCGAGTCCGGCTACTACGCCGTCGGCGTCAAGAGCTACGGCCGCGCCCCCACGTTCCTGATGGCCACCGGATATGAGCAGGTCCGCTCGGTGGTCGCCGCCCTGGCCGGCGACTGGGACGCGGCCCGTGCCGTCCAGCTCGACCTGCCCGAGACCGGCGTGTGCTCCTCCGGTCTGGCCGAGGCCCAGGAGGCCCGTATCGGCCTGGCCACCGGCATCAGCGGTGGCCTCCTGACCACCCCGCTGCCCCTGGTGACGGCCGGCGCCGGGGGCGGTTGCTGCGGCTGAGAAAGGGAACCGAAATGTAAGAGGGATAGGACGTGCGAGTGAACTCCACCGCAGAGAGCGCTGCCCCCGGCACCAGGGGCGGCGCTCCGTCACGTTCCCCTCGCGGCTGGCGGATCGTCGCCGCGCTGGCCGTCACCCAGACCATCGGCTACGGCGTGCTCTACTACGCCTTCTCCGTCTTCCTCACCCCCATGACCCGCGACCTGCATGCGAGCGGCACCCAGATCGCCGCCGCGCTCACCGGCTCGATCCTGATCGCCGCGCTGTGTGCCCCGCTGGTGGGCCGCCGGCTGGACGCCCACGGCGGCCGAGGCCTGATGACCGCCGGGTCGATCCTCGGCGCGGGCGCCGTGCTGGCCTGGTCACGGGTGGAGAGCCTGCCCCAGCTGTACGGGGTCTTCATCGCGATCGGGATCGCGTGTGCGATGGTGCTGTACGAGAGCGCCTTCGCCGTCATCGTGAGCTGGTTCGACGGCCCCGTCCACGGGCGCGGCCGGGCCAATGCGCTGCTCGCGCTCACCGTCGTCGCCGGATTCGCCTCCTCGATCTTCCTTCCGCTGACCGGGCTGCTGGTGGACTCCTACGGCTGGCGCCACGCCTTGGTGGTCCTGGCCCTCATCTACGGCGTGGCCGCCATCCCGCTGCACGCGCTCGTCGTGCGCCGCCCCGCCCGCACCAGGCATCAGCCCGTCACCGCCGACGAGCGGGCCGGGATCGTCAGAGCCGCCACCCGCCGGCGGCCGTTCTGGTCATTGGTGATCGCCTTCACCGCCAGCAGCGGTGCGGCGGCCGTGATGGCGGTCCTGCTCATCACCTACCTCATCCACCTGGGACACTCACCCGTCCTGGCCGCCACGCTGGCCGGACTGCTGGGCGTGCTGTCGGTGACCGGACGGCTGCTCACCACCGGCCTGCAACGCCGTATGCCCACCGCGCTCATCGCAGCGTCGATCTTCACCCTGCAGGGCGTCGCCGCCGCGCTGCTGCCTCTGGCCGGGCGGACGGTGCCGGGCGCCGTCGGCTGCGTGCTGGGATTCGGGCTCGGATTCGGCATCGCCTCCATCACCCTGCCGCATCTGCTGGTCGAGAGGTACGGCACGGCGGCGTATGCCTCGTTGTCGGGCCGTATCGCCGTCTTCTCCGTCGCCGACAAGGCCCTGGCCCCGCTGGGAGCGGTCGCGCTCGCGCAAGCGGCCGGATATGAGTGGGTCATGGCAGCGGTGGCCCTCGCCTGCGTGGTCGCCGCGGTCGCACTGCTGGTCTACCATCGCCTATCATTTAGATAGATTTCGAAGTAAGGGGTTGTCGCATGTCCGCCGTCACGACCCGGTGCTGCGCGCCGATCGCCCGCGAACCTCTGAGTGAGGATGACGCGACCGAGCTGGCGGTGATGCTCAAGGCGGTCGCCGACCCGGTCCGGCTGCGCCTGCTGTCGATGATCGGCTCGCATGCGGGCGGTGAGGCGTGCGTGTGCGACCTGACTCCCGGCTTCGACCTGACCGCTCCCACCATCTCCCACCACCTGAAAGTGCTGCGCACCGCCGGCCTGATCGGCTCCGAACGGCGCGGCACCTGGGTCTACTACTGGATCGTCCCCGCCGCCGTCGCCCGCCTGGGTGCGCTGTTCACCCCGCTGGCCGCGTCCGCGAGCGTTTGAGCGTGCCCGCCCGGTCCCCGGCGGCGGGCCGGGCGGGAGGCCCGGTCCACGCCCTGCCGACCGCCTTGGATCAGGCCGGGCGCCGTGCCGGGGTGCCGTTGCGGGCCGCTGTGATCGTCTCGTACAACCGCCGCCACGCCGCGCACGGCTTGGCCGTGATCGGCATCGGCATCGGCATCGGCAGGGTCGGGTTACCGGGCGTCGAGTTCGGCGATCAGCGTCTCGATCCGGTCGCGGATCTCGTCGCGGATCGGCCGGACGGCCTCGATGCCCTGCCCGGCCGGATCATCCAGTTTCCAGTCCTCATACCGCTTGCCCGGGAAGATCGGGCAAGCGTCCCCGCAGCCCATGGTGATGACCACGTCGGAGGCCTGCACGGCCTCGGTGGTCAGGACCTGGGGCTGGGCGCCGGTGATGTCGACGCCGGCCTCGGCCATGGCCTCGACGGCGACCGGGTTGATCGTCTCGGCGGGGGCGGAACCCGCCGAACGGACCTCGATCCGGTCGCCGGCCAGCCGGGTGAGCCAGCCGGCGGCCATCTGGGAGCGTCCGGCATTGTGCACGCAGACGAACAGGACGCTGGGCTTGCCGGAGGCGTTCTCAGGCACGAGCGGGCTCCTTGGTGAACAGGCGGCGGCCGGCCAGGCTGACATAGACCAGGGCGACCAGGACGGGCACCTCGATGAGCGGGCCGACCGCTCCCGCGAGGGCCTGGCCGGAGGTGACGCCGAACACGCCGACCGAGACGGCGATGGCGAGCTCGAAGTTGTTGCCGGCCGCGGTGAAGGCCAGCGTCGTGGTTCTGTCATACGGCAGGCCGATCGCGCGTCCGGCCAGGAAGGAGCCGCCCCACATGAGGAAGAAGTAGGCCAGCAGCGGCAGCGCGATCCGGGCGACGTCGCCGGGCCGGGAGGTGATGACCTCGCCCTGGAGGGCGAACAGGATGACGATGGTGAACAGCAGGCCGTACAGCGCCATGGGTCCGATCTTGGGCAGGAATCGGCTCTCGTACCAGTCACGGCCCTTGGATCGCTCGCCCAGCTTGCGCGAGGCGTAGCCGGCCAGCAGGGGGATGCCGAGGAAGATCAGCACGTACTGGGCGATGTCCCAGGCCGAGACCGCCAACACCGCCTGCGACAGGCCCAGCCAGCCGGGCAGGACCTGCAGGTAGAACCAGCCCAGCGCGCCGAAGGCGATCACCTGGAAGATCGAGTTGACGGCGACCAGGACGGCGGCGGCCTCGCGGCTGCCGCAGGCCAGGTCGTTCCAGATGAGCACCATGGCGATGCACCGGGCCAGGCCCACGATGATGAGGCCGGTGCGGTACTCGGGCAGGTCAGGCAGGAGCAGCCAGGCCAGGGCGAACATCAGCGCGGGGCCGACGACCCAGTTGAGCGCCAGGGAGGAGATCAGCAGCCGCCGGTCGCCGGTGACGGTGTCCAGCCGGTCGTAGCGGACCTTGGCCAGCACCGGATACATCATCAGCAGCAGGCCCAGGGCGATCGGCAGCGAGACGTCGCCGACGCGGACCGCGTCCAGGGCGGCGCTCAGGCCGGGCACCTGGCGGCCCAGCAGCAGCCCGGCCGCCATGGCGACGCCGATCCAGACCGGCAGGAACCGATCCAGCGTGGAGAGCTTGCCGATCACACCCGTCTCTGCCGCAGCGGCGGGAGCGGGAGCACGGGTACGTGCGGACATGGATCTTCCTTGATCTTCCTTCAGGGCGGGTCAGACCGTGGCGGGGATGTTCAGCAGGGCCGACAGCTCCGACAACGTCTCCGGGGCCAGGCGGTAGTAGACCCAGGAGGCACGTCGCTCGGAGACCAGCAGTCCGACCTCCTTGAGGACCTTGAGGTGGTGGCTGATCGTCGGCTGGGACACCTCGAAGGCGCCGGTGATGTCGCACACGCACACCTCGCCGCCGGCGTGGCTGGCCACGATCGACAGGATGCGCAGCCGTACCGGGTCGCCCAGGGCCTTGAACACCCGCGCCACGGCGGCGGCCTGCTCGGCGTTCAGCGGCTCGCGGGTCAGCGGCGGGCTGCACTCCAGAAGTTCCAGGGGCTCCACCGGGCCCCCTCCCCTCATATAGAAGTCCATCGAAGTCGACTCTCATCTATATTGACATACATCTATCTATGCTCGGGTCGCGGGATCCCTCATGGGTCCGCAGGCACATCGAGGTCGGCGAGCAGGGCGCGCACCCGCCGCTCGGTCTCGTCGCGGATCGGGCGCACCTCCTCAGCGCCCCGGCCCGCCGGATCGTCCGGTTCCCGATCCAGGCCTGAACAGAACGCAGCGGTGACGACCTCAGGCCCCGACACCGGCCCCTGCGTCACCGCGGTTCAAAGCCGTATGTGTTGGATTCTTCGACAGGACCACCGAGACCCCCGGCGGTACGGATGGCCGACGGATGCGCTGGGGGTGACGGACCACCCTGGTCATATGCTCGGGATTAGCAAGTTCCGCGAGGTATTCGCCTCGGTCGTCGTGGCGATCTGCACAGGAGGCATCCGCCTGGGCGGCGGCCGGTCGGAGGGGGCAAAAGCCGCGTCGCATGCATCCACTCGCGCGGAGGAGGCGCACCATGACCGATGCCCGGGAAGTGCGTGACAAATACACCGCCGCGTTCAACGAACATGACATAGACGCGCTGCTACGCACCGTCAGCCCGATCGGGGTGACCGTCACCCCGGAAGGACTGTCCCAAGGGACCGAAGAACTCGCCTCATACCTGGAACAGTTCTGGGAAGCCTTTCCGGACATTCGCGCGGTGGTCATGGAGTCGTTCGACGTCGATGACGTGACCATCGACGAACTGGTGATGGTGGGCACCCACAAGGGACCGTACGTGTTGCCCGATGGGCAGGTGATCACGGCGACGGGTCGCCCCGTGTCGATACGCTGCTGCTATGTCTGCACGATTGAGAACGGGTTCATCATGAGCCTGCGCCTCTACTTCGATCAGTCGGAGTTGCGCGCCCAACTCGGTCTCCCATATGAGTGACCTGCCGCACGATCGCAGCGTGTCATTCGGAGAGCGATCGCGTCAGCGGGTGTGGCGGCCGGCGTGGCCGGTGCCGAGGTGCCCCGAGCCTTCCGGACGGCGGCCCCGAAGATCGGGATCGTGAGCCGGCGGCTCGCAGGTGTGCGTCAACCGTCGAGCAGCGGTCCGGAAGACGCGGGGCACCTCAGGTCGGGCCGCCAGGGCGCTAGTAGACCGAGATGTGCGGGTGGTCGAAATGGTTGGCCGTGGTGCCGCCGCGGTCGGACATCGTCCGCCAGGCGCCGGTGCGGACGTGCCAGATCCGCTGGCGGAAGATGATGTACATGATGCCGAGCCGCTGGGCGTTCTTGATGGCCCAGGCCGCGATCTGGTGGCCACGCGCGGTCTCGGCGGCGGAGGGCATGCCTCCGCCGGTGCTGAGCATGAAGTCGCAGGCACGGCCCAGAGGGTGCTCGCCACCGCCTGCGATGCCGCCGTCGGAACGGTAGCAGCCGATCCCGAAGTGCGGGCCGAAGCGCTGCGCGACGAGCTGGCGGACCAGCCGCATCCGCGGCGTGATGTTGTCCGGTCCCGACGGCAGCTGGGGAACCCAGGTGCCGTCGGCCCTCCTGATCCCGGGAGTGGGGTAGAGCCGGTCGATCCTGTCCTTGATCTGGCCGATCAGCTTCTCGGCGCGCTTCTTCTGTCCGTCGAGCTTCTTCAGCGAGGCGCGGAGCTCCGCGGCGCGTGCCTCGGCCGTCCGCTCCGCTCCCTTGTGGGAGTCGCGGATCTTCGCGAACACCTGCAGCCTGGCGTCCTGTTCGCTCATGATCTGCTGTGTCAGCGCCAGGCCGCCCAGCAGATCCCGGGGATCGACGGTTCCGGTCAGCGCGGAGGTCGCGTTCAGGCCACCGGTGCGGTACTGCTCGGCAGCCAGCAGACGGATCTCCTTGGCGGCCTGGTCGAACTCCAGTTGGGCGCGCTTCAGGTTGCCGCGCGCCACCTTCTCGGTCCTCTCCACCTTCTGCAGTTCGACCCGGCCGGCGTAGTAGTCGGCGATCATGGTTTCGGACTGCTTCTGCAACTGCGCGAGCTCCTTGCGGAGCTGCTTGGCGCTGGGCTTGGGCTCGGCCTGACCCGCCGACGCCAGGCAGGTGCACAGGATCACTGCGGTGAACACGGCGACCAGGGATCGGAGTACATCATGACGCCGAATCCCACGGGACGCAGCCGTCACAGTTCTCCTTCTCCGGGGGATGTGGGGCGCCGGTCATGGCGTGTCGAGCCGGGACGCCCTCCGTCCGATGGACGGTGGTAGGAGAGGATGATGCCGTCAGAGCGACCAATGTGCCAAATTAGACGTCCATGACTCCGACACGGGATCACGCGCGGCGGATGTTCGCGGTCTACGGCGTTTCCGCTCTCCCACCGGTGTCGGTGCGCTCGTCCGAGACGGTGTCGCGCAGCCCCCGGACGGCGGAGTTCACCTGCTCCAGGCTCTCCTCGTCGGTGAGTTCGGGCTCCGCCGGGGAGTGCCCCTCGCGGACGTCGGCGGCGATGTCCTCCAAGGCCGTCACCAGGGCCCGGACGCCCTCCTCCGACGGCGGCGAGGCACCGTGTTCGGTGCGCGCGACGGTCGTGGCGGTCGCGTCGGCCACCTGTTCCAGTGCGGTCATCGCGGGCAGCCAGGTGGTGACGCGCCGGCTGATCGCGGGCGGTTCGGTCACCGCCCGCTGGAAGACCGTCCGCATGTCGGCCAGAGCGTCATAGGCCTTGCGACGGAGCAGCGCCCTCTGGCCGTACCGCAGGTCGAACGCGTGCCGGAGGTAGTCCGCGGCGGCCGACACCGCGTCGGCGAACCTCGGCCCGACCGGAGCCTCCCAGCTCGTCGGCCACGGCAGGTAGCCCAGCAGCAGGACGATGACGCACCCGGCCACGGTGTCCACCAGCCGCACCTCGGCCAGCTTCGGGCCCCCCTGGGTCAGCAGGTCCACCAGGAGCAGGACCAGCGGCGCCTGGAAGGTCGACATCAGGCCCCAGTTGCGTTGCAGGCCGTACGGCAGGAGCGCCGCGAAGGCGGCGAGCGGGATCAGCAGCGCCGGGCCGTACGGCACCACGAGGAGGACGACGGTGCCGATCAGTATGCCCACGAACGTTCCGAGCGCGCGCTGTACGGCACGCGCGAACACCGAACCGAAGTCGGGCTTGAGGATCAGCGCGACGGTCAGCATCACCCAGTAGGACCGCTCGAACCAGCCGGCCAGGCTCACCGCGCTGGCGACGCCCATGCACAGCGCGAGCCGGATGACGTAGACGCGGGCGAGGTGCCCGTACCACACCTTCTCCCAGATCGACCGGAGTCGCTGGCGCCGCCCGACCGGTTCGTAGGGCAGCTGCTCTCCGGCGACGTCGCCGCCGGAGGCCAGCTCGGCGGCACCCCGCACGGCGTAGTGGAGGGCGCACAGGGCGGGTGAGTCGCACTCGCGCTCCGGCACCGACGGCTCGCGCCCACCGGCGAGTGAGTCGACGATCTCGTCGACGGTGAACCGCAGGTCCCGGGGCGGGTCGCGCCCCTCCTGGCAGAGCGAGAGCAGCGCGTTGCGGATCAGCGAGGCCTGGTTCAGCAGGGCCACCAGGCGGGTCCGCGCGGCGTCCTTTCCCATCGCCGCGGACCGGGCACCGAGCACGGTGGCGTAACCGTTGCGGAGGGCGCCGTCGAACGCCGCCACGGTCTCCCGGTCACGCTCGGTGAACAGCAGGCCGAGGAGCCGGTAGACCGCGATCACCGCGGCCTCCTCCGCCTCCCGGGGATGCAGCGGCCAGCGGGCCAGAGCCAGCACGAGAGCCAGCAGCGTGCCCAGCAGGAAGCTCAGCGCGTTCATGGCGGGTGGTCCCGGGAGCGGTATGCCGGTGCCCAGTATGATCATCACGAGCAGTTGGAGCCCGGCCGCCGACCCCGCGGCCCCGGCGGCGCTGATCAGGGCGGACACCACCGAGACGGCCACCACGACCAGCACCGTCCACCAGCCGTGGCCCCGGGCCAGGGCGCCTACGGCGTAGCCCAGCGCTCCGGCCAGGCCGGCCGCGCTCATCATGATGATCCTGGCCCGGTAGGACCCGCCCCGGTCGGCCATGGAGGTGGCCATGGCGCCCATGGCCGGAAGGATGCCGAGCGAGATCCGCCCGGCGGCGAGCCCCATGAGCAGCGGGGCGGTCACGACCACGGCCATGCGCAGCATCGGCCCCCAGCGGAGCGCCGCCGGCGCCGGCCGTACCGTCTCCACCAGCCAGCCCGGGGCGGCGTCGGTCAGCCGGTCGGCGACTCGCCGGAAACCTGGTGGCATGACTCATCACGCTCAGCGCGGTGGTCTGCCGAGGCCGGCCCGGACCGGCCGGACGCCGGTCGGGACCGAGGGCGGAACGCGCGGTCCCGTGGTGTTCGATTCGCCCTTCACGGCGCTGTCCTACCCGCGTGCCCGGTGGGCCTATCCCTGCGTTTCCCGACGAACATTTGACCCTACGCCGACCTCGCCGCCTCCCCGTCCAGGCCGTCGGTCAGGGTCTGACTCCCATGCCGACCAGGCCGGCGAACTTCTCGGTGCCGGGTGGCCCGTCGCCGGGACGCCATTCGGTGGGGCCGACCAGGCCGGGTTCGGAGAGTTCGAAGCCGTCGAAGAACCCGAGGATCTCCGCATGGGTACGCGCGCCGAGCCGGGCGCTGGCGCCCTGGTAGACCTGTTCGGTCTGGGCCATCTTCTGCGGGAAGCCGTCCCTCGACAGATGGGAGAGGATCAAGTGGCTTCCCGGTGCGGCGGCGTCGCGGAACCGGGCGACGATGCCGTGCGGGTCCTCGCCGTCGTCGACGAAGTGCAGCACGGAGACGAACATGAACGCGACCGGCTCGTCGAAGTCGATGAGTTCCCGGACCGTGGGATGGCCGAGGATCTCAGCTGGTTTGCGTAGGTCGGCCTGGACGAAGCCCACCGTTTCGGACTTCGCCAGGATCGCATGGGCGTGGCTGGCGACCACCGGGTCGTAGTCCACGTAGACCACCCGCGCACCGGAGCCGGCGACCTCGTGGACGTTCTCCTGAGTCGGCAGGCCCGAGCCCAGATCGAGGAACTGGCGGACTCCGGCCTCGGCGGCCGCCCGCACCGCCCGTCCCAGGAAGGCCCGGTTGAGACGCACGCCTCGCAGGACCTTCCCCTCGGAGATCTTGACGATCTCCTCCGCGCTCCGGCGATCGGCGGCGAAGTTGTCCTTACCGCCGAGCCAGTAGTCGTACATGCGGGCGATGTTCGGGGTGTCCGCCCCCACCTGGGATGACGGATCGCGGGTGTTCGCGGATTCTTCCTGGTCCGACATAAAGATCGACTATAGGAGCCCGTCCGGCGGCAGGACCAGCGTTCCATCAACTCCATAAGTGGGACATGCCGGAAAATATGCAATTAATCATTTATAAATGCTGATCTCTCGGCCCGGTGGTCCGAGAGCCGGCGCGGCGGCTGCCCCTTCCGGCGTAGCGGCGCTCTCGGCCGTACGGAGGAGGGCCTTCAACCTTGCGACCGATGGAAAACGCGCCGGGAGCGAGGACTCTGAAGGTCAGGGCCCGGCGCGGGTCCCGTCCTCCGAAGGACGTCGGAGACCCGGGAGAACCCGGAAAACAGGGGCGATCCATGAAGCACACAGCCGGGCCGGTGCGGTGGTTGTCCGCGACGGCCGTCGCGCTCGCGGCCATCCTCCTCATCGCGTCATGCTCCGGGCAGCGACATCCGGCGGCCTCGCACCCGCCGGGCGCGGCGACCGCCACCGGGGCGCACGGAGGCCATGGAGAACCGTTCACGGCGCCGCCGGTGACACCGCTGCGCGCCGCCGAACGGTTCGTCAACCTCAAGATGCCCGAGCCGTACACCCCGGCGGCCCCCTCCGGAGGCACCGACGAATACCGGTGCTTCCTGCTCGACCCCGGGCTGACCGGCCGGGCGTTCCTCACCGGCAGCCAGTTCCTGCCGCAGAACACCGGCCTCGTCCACCACGCGATCATCTTCCGGGTCGGGCCGGACGAGGCCGAGGAGGCCGGCAAGCTCGACACCCGCACCCCGGGCGAAGGGTGGACCTGTTTCGGCGACGCCGGCGTCGGCAACGGCTCCTGGGTCGGCCACTGGGCACCGGGAGCCAACGAGACGCTGCTCACCCAGAAGGTCGGCTACCCGATGCCGCCCGGCAGCAAGCTGATCATGCAGGTCCACTACAACCTGCTCGCCGCCGGAGACGGCCCGATCGGCAGCGACCAGTCCGGGCTCCGGCTGCGCCTCACCGACGGCAAGACCGATCTCGCCTCGCTGGAGACCGAACGGCTGCCGGCACCGGTCGAACTGCCGTGCACGGCCGAGGAGTCCGGCCCCCTGTGTGACCGCGCGGCCGCCGTCCGCGACGTCGTGCACCGTTTCGGTGACCAGGCGTCCTCCACCGTGACCGGGCTCAACCAGTTCTGCAACAACGCCAGACCACCGGTCGCCTCGGCCACTCAGCACTGCGACCAGAAGGCCGGGGAGCCGGCCACCGTGTATGCCGTGGCCGGCCACATGCACCTGCTCGGACGCTCGATCAAGGTGGAGCTCAACCCCGGCACGTCCGGCGCGCGGACCCTGCTTGACATCCCCACCTACGACTTCGACGAGCAGGCCATCCGCCCGCTGGCCGAACCCGTCACCGTCGAAACCGGCGACACCCTCCGGGTGACCTGCACCCACGACGCGGGCCTGCGCAGGCTGCTGCCCGAGATGCGCGGCCTTCCCCCGCGCTACGTCGTCTGGGGCGAGGGCACCAGCGACGAGATGTGCCTGGGACTGCTCGTCTGGTCGCCCCGCTCCCAGTCGGCCGGCTGACCCCCGGCAGGCGGGACACCGCCGGTCCCGGCGCCGTGGCACGAGGCCGGGACCGGCGGTGGCAGGGCCTGGAGGACGGGGGCGCGATGCCGTACCGTCGTGCCATGTGCCGGAGCATCAAAACCCTTCGTGAACCGTACGCCAGCGACGTGACGGACGAGGATGTGCGGGCCGCCGCCCTCCAGTACGTCCGCAAGCTCTCCGGTTTCCGGTCGCCGTCCGCGCGCAACGCGGAGGCCTTCGACCGGGCCGTGGAGGCCGTCGCCGCCGCGACACAGGTCCTCCTGCGGGACCTGCACGTGCCGCAGACCCCCCGGCGGCAGCCACAGGACTGAGGGGCGGCCCGGCACCGGGTTCACGGCTGTCCGGAACCGGTGCGCGGCACGGTGAGCAGGCCCCTCATCCGTCCTCCAGGGGTGGAGAACCCGGCCTTGGCCATCAGGAAAAGGTCAGCCGGAAGTTCCTCCTCGAGGCTCGCGCGTGCGGCGTGGTCGTACGGCCCGCTGCGCCGGGGATGGCGCGGGTGACGGTCGGCGAACGCGGAATCGCAGGTCAGGCGAGTTCGCGAGTATCCCGGACCTGTGCTAACCTGAACTCAGTTGCAGTTGTGGTATCCATAAACTCTGTGTGCACCTGACGGTATGTAACCATTGGGTGCATTTTTGTTTGCCGGTCATCTCCGGATGGACACATTACGGCGACGCGGAATCCGTAAAGTGCGGATTCTACTTCTGCCTCACCCGAAGGAGATTGACATGGCTACTGGAACCGTGAAGTGGTTCAACGCGGAAAAGGGCTTCGGCTTCATCGAGCAGGACGGCGGCGGCGCTGACGTCTTCGCCCACTACTCGAACATCGCCGCCCAGGGCTTCCGCGAGCTGCAGGAGGGCCAGAAGGTCTCGTTCGACGTCACGCAGGGCCAGAAGGGCCCGCAGGCCGAGAACATCGTTCCTGCCTAGTCGCAGCGTACGACCCGAGCCGGGGTCCGCATCCGAGAGGGTGCGGGCCCCGGCTTTTTTCGTGAGCCGTGCCGCCGCCGACGGGCACCGCTTCGCGCTCGCGCCCCCGGCACCACGGGTCGAGCGCGTCGGCATCGGAGGTGCGGTACTCGTCCGGGCGGCCCTGCAGGTCGGGCGTCAGCTCAGCGGCTGGTCCTTGGTCTCCTTGAGCGCGAAGACGTAGACCAGGGTCGATCCCAGGGCGAGCGCCGACATGTACCACGCGAACAGTCCCGCGTTGCCGTTGTCGATCAGCGCGGTGCCCACCAGCGGAGCGGTGCCGCCGAACAGGGCGACGGTCAGGGAGTAGGGGAAACCGGCTCCCGATGCCCTGACCCGGGTCGGGAAGAGCTCGGAGTTGACGGCCGCCGAGATCGACGTGAAACCGCCGAGGAAGACCATGCCGACGCACTGGACGAGCAGCAGGCTCGCGAAGGAGTCGGACAGCATCCCCATCAGCGGGACCGGCAGCAGGGTGAATCCGAGGCCGAAGGCGATCAGCATCGGCCTGCGCCCGATCCTGTCGGAGAGCATGCCGAGCAGCGGCTGCAGCACCATGAAGAAGACCAGCGAGAGGGTGCCCACCTGGAGGGCCTCGGCCTTGTCGAACTTGACCGTGAGCTGGGCGTAGGTGGGCAGGAACGTCGTCCAGGTGTAGTAGGCGACGGTGCCGGCCATGGTGATACCGACGATCATGAAAGCCTTGGTCGGATAGCGGACCAGGAACTCGAAGAGTTTCGGCTTCTCGGCCACACCCTTCTTGATGTCTTCGGCCAGGGTCGTGGTCTCCTCGGCGCCCCTGCGGATCCACAGCCCGACGAGGCTCACCAGCGCGCCGACGGCGAACGGGATGCGCCAGCCCCACGAGCCCATGTCGGCCTCGGTCAGGATGGCGGCCAGCAGCGCGGCGAGGCCGGAGGCGAGGAGTTGTCCGATGGTGGTGCTGACGTACTGGAAGCTGGAGAACAGGCCGCGCCTGCCCGGCGGGGCCGACTCCACGAGGAACGTGGTGGCCGCGGCGAACTCGCCGCCGACCGAGAGTCCCTGGGTCAGCCGGGCCAGCGTCAGGATGACCGGTGCGAGCACGCCGGCCGACTCGTAGGTCGGGGTGACCGCGACCAGCAGCGATCCCACGCCCATCAGGATGATCGTGAAGGTCATCGCCGCCTTGCGGCCGAACCGGTCGGCGAACGATCCCACCAGCAGCCCGCCGAGTGGCCGCATGAAGAACCCGACGGCGAAGACCGCGAACGAGCTCAGCAAGGGGACCAGGCTGTTGCCGGCACCCTTGGGGAAGATCTGGGTGGAGAAGTAGATGGCCAGGAACGAGTAGGTGTACCAGTCGAACCACTCGACGACGTTGCCGACGTTGGCCGCCGTCAACTGGCGGATCCGGCTCTTCGGGACGCCGAGGGGGGCGTGACTTGGGGGAACGGTGGCCACGGGGCGCTCCTCATGCCGTGTGCTTCAGGAAGGATCTCAGGTGGTCTAGCCTGCAACTAGATGATAGAAATAGTCAAACATCTCCAAATCTCTTTACGTTTCCGACATCTGATGAGTATCCGTGATCGCTTTCGATGATCTCGACCGCCGTCTGGTCACCGCCCTCCAGGTCAGCCCCCGCGCGACGTGGGGCGAGATCGGCAGTGCCGTCGGCGAGCACGAACGGACCGTGGCGCGCCGCCTGCAGCGGCTGCTGGCCATCGGAGCCGTGCGGGTCACCGTCATCCTCGACGAGTTGCGCTGCGGACTCGGCACACCGATGCACCTGCACGTCCAGGTTGATCCCTGTACGACGGAGCAGGTGGCCGAGGCCCTCTCCGCGCGCCCCGACACCCGCTCGGTCTACGCGGTCACCGGCTCCGCCGACATCGGCTGCGAGCTGGTGGCCCCCTCCAGAGAGCTCCTGCACGAGATCTTGACCACGCAGATCCCCGCCACGCCCGGAATCGTGCAGACCCGGACCCAGGTCGTGCTGCACACCTTCCAGACGGTGGCCGAGTGGCACGCGCCGTACCTCTCCGAGGAGCAGATCGCGCACCTGAAAGCCACCGGGTCGCCACCGGCCGGGCCGCTGCCGGAACGCGTCGATCCGACCGCGGCGGAAAAGGACGCCGTCGGCCTGCTGGCCGCCGACGGCCGCATCGGTTTCACCGCGCTCGCCGAGAGACTGGATGTGTCCGTGCCCACCGCCCGCCGCCGGGTCGCGGCCCTCCTCGAACGGGGGGTCGTGCACCTGCGGGCCGAGGTGGAACCCGCGCTGCTCGGGCTGGAGGTGGAGGCCCAGCTCTGGCTCTCGGTCCGCGCCCACGGCCTGGACCAGGTGGGGCAGACACTCGCCGGCCACCCGAGCGTCCGTTACTGTGCCGCCACCTCGGGCACCCACACCATGATCGTTCAGGTCGTCGCCACTCACGAGGCGGAGCTCTACCGCTTCCTCACCACGGTCGTCGGCCCGCTCGACGACGTCACCGATGTCAACATCACCCTCATCACCCGTGCCTACAAGCGTGGTCACCTGCGCAAGTCGGGCCTGCTCACCCTGGAGTACCAATGACCCCCGCCGAGACCGAGGTAGCCGAGCTCTGCAGCGAGCTCATCCGCGTCGACAGCAGCAACTACGGAGACGGCAGCGGCCCCGGCGAGCGCGCCGCCGCCGAGGTCGTCATGGCCAGGCTCGCGGAGGTCGGCGCGGAGGCGACCTACGTGGAGAGCGCGCCCGGCCGTGGCAACGTCGTGACCAGGGTCGAGGGCTCCGACCCCAGCCTGCCCGCGCTGCTGGTCCACGGCCACCTGGACGTCGTGCCCGCCAACGCCGCCGACTGGACCGTCGACCCGTTCGCCGGTGAGATCCGGGACGGCTACATCTGGGGCCGGGGCGCGGTCGACATGAAGGACATGGACGCCATGATGCTGGCGGTCCTGCGGCAGATGGCGACCGAGGGCCGCAAGCCCAGACGCGACGTCGTCTTCGCCTGGATGGCCGACGAGGAGGCAGGTGGTACGTACGGTGCCAAATACCTCACCGCCAAGCACCCCGAGCTGTTCGACGGGGTCGACCACGCCATCAGCGAGGTCGGCGGCTACTCCCTGGAGGTCGATCCCTCGCTGCGGCTCTACCTGATCGAGACGGCGCAGAAGGGCCTGGCCTGGATGCGCCTGGTCGCCGACGGCACGGCCGGGCACGGCTCCATGCTCAATCCGGGCAACGCGGTCACCGAGGTCGCCAAGGCGGTGGCCAGGATCGGCTCCCACGAGTGGCCGGTCAAACTGACGCCGACCGTGCGCCGCTTCCTGTCCGAGGTGGCCGACGCCTTCGGCCTGCCCTTCGACCCGGAGAACCCGGCACCGGTCATCGACGCCATCGGACCGCTGGCCAGGTTCGTCGGCGCGACCCTGCACCACACGGCCAACCCGACCATGCTCACCGCGGGCTACAAGGCGAACGTGATCCCCGGCCAGGCCAGTGCCGTGGTGGACGGACGGTTCCTGCCCGGTTTCGAGGAGGAGTTCTTCGCCACGGTGGACGGGCTGCTCGGGCCGGACGTCCGGCGTGAGATCGTCACCCACGACATCGCACTGGAGACGACGTTCGACGGCGCGCTGGTCGAGTCGATGATCGCGGCGCTGAAGGCGGAGGACCCGACGGCCCGCGCGGTGCCGTACTGCATGTCGGGTGGCACCGACAACAAGACGTTCTTCGCCGACCTGAACATCAGGGGTTTCGGATTCGTCCCGCTGCGGCTGCCGGCGGAGATGGACTTCGCCGCGATGTTCCACGGCGTCGACGAGAGAGTGCCGGTGGACGCCCTGCAGTTCGGCACCCGGGTCCTCGACCGCCTGCTGATGAGCTACTGAGCGTCACCCGGCGGAGCGGCCTTGACGGCGGGCGGCTCCGCCGGGTGACGTCCATGTCGGAGCGGCGAAGAGTGTGTTCCGCGGACATGTCGGAGGGGTCAAGCCGGTTCTAACGTGCGTCTGAAGGACCGGTGAGCTAGGTCACACAAGGAGCACCCCCCATGGTCACATCTCTCCCAGCGCGGCCGTCGCGAGCCGCCCTCGTCCTACTGGCCGTACTACTCGGACTCTCCGGCCTGGTCGGCGCGGCCCTGACCGCGGCTCCCGCGCAGGCGGCGTCGCTGGTCCAGGTCGGTTCGTTCGGCAGCAACCCCGGCAACCTCGCCATGTACAGCTACCGCCCCGACGGCCTGGCCGGCGGCCGCCCGCTCGTGGTGCTGCTGCACGGCTGCACGCAGAACGCCGGCGGCTACTTCTCCAACTCGGGCTGGCGCAAGTACGCCGACCAGTCGGGGTTCGCCCTCGTGCTGCCGCAGACCAGCGGTGCCAACAACTCGTCCAGCTGCTTCAACTGGTTCGAGACCGGGGACACCACCCGGGGACAGGGCGAGGCGGCCTCGATCCGCGCCATGGTGGGCTACGCGGTCGCCAACTACGGGACCGACCCCGCGCGGGTCTACGTCACCGGCCTGTCGGCGGGCGGGGCCATGTCGGCGGTCATGCTGGCCACCTACCCGGACGTCTTCGCGGCCGGCTCGGTCGGAGCCGGGCTGGCCTACCGTTGCGCCACCAGCCTGACCCAGGCGTCCACCTGCCAGTACAACGCCACGAGCAAGACCCCGCAGCAGTGGGGGGACCTGGTGCGCAACGCCTACTCCGGTTACTCGGGCCCGTACCCGCGCGTCGCCATCTGGCAGGGGCTGTCCGACTACACGGTCAGGCCGGCCAACGCCACGCAGCTCCGTGACCAGTGGACGAACGTACGGGGCGTCTCGCAGACTCCCACCTCCACGCAGACGCTGACCGGCGGCACCTCGCTGAAGGTGTACGGGAACAACGACGTGCGCCTGTATGAGATCAACGGGATGGGGCACGGCCTGCCGGTCGACCCGGGCGGCGCCGCCGACCAGTGCGGCACCGCGGCGGCGTACTTCCTCGACACCATCTGCTCGGCCTACCACGACGCGCGGTTCTTCGGACTCGACGGCGGAGCCCAGCCGACCCCGACCCCGACCGTCACCCCCACCGTGACCCCGACTCCGACGCCGACCGCGCCCCCGACGTGCGCGACGGCGAGCAACTACGCCCACACCACCGCGGGCCGGGCCCACCAGTCCGGCGGCTACGTCTACGCCAACGGCTCCAACGACGCCATGGGCCTGTGGAACGTCTACACCACCCACACCCTCAAGCAGACCGGCCCGGGCTACTGGGTCCTCGCCGACGGTCAGTGCTGACAGGCCGTCACCTCGGTACGGCCACCGGCCCGGCACCGGTGGCCCGCACGAGTTCGGCGAACGCGGCAAGCATCGCGCGATCCAGATTGACGAGCGATCAAACTGAAACTAGTCTCGTTGCAGTTTATCGGTGCCGCGGTGGAGCGCGAAGGGGTCGCAGTGGGTCTCAGCAGCAGGAGCGCGGTCGCGATTCACGCGCTCACCATGTTGGCGCGCCGGAATGAGCACTCGCTGACCTCCGCGGAGATCGCGGACAGCCTGGCGAGCAATCCGGTCCTCGTGCGGCGCATCCTCGGCAGCCTGCGGGACGCCGGCCTGGTGTGGTCCACCGAGGGGCGTGGTGGCGGCTGGTCCCTTGCCCGCGCCCCACGTGAGATCACGCTCTACGACGCGTACACCGCCGTAGAGACGGGGCCGATCCTGTCGCGGCATGCCCATCCCCCCAGCGACGCGTGCGAGGTCGGGCGCAACATGCAGGCCCTGCTCGAGGTGGAGTTCCGGGACGCAGAACGGGTCATGGAAGAACGGCTCGGCCGGACGACCATCGCCCACCTGGTCCAGCGGGTGCTGGACATCGAGCGTGAAATCGCGGTACCACATCGCTAGCCGAGCAATGGCGGAGGCAGGTCCTCCGCCCTTCTTTTGCCCTAACTGCAACTATGGCGGTAGCAGTAAATGCCGTGCGGAGGATGCGTCGAATGACACCCACGTCAACCACACCCGGACGAACCGGCTCAGGGCCGGCTCTGCTGGCAGTGCTCATGCCGGCGATGCTCGCCACGGTCATCGCCAGCGACATGGTCAATCTCATGCTCCCGTCGATCGGAGCGGAGTTCGGGGCTTCCGAGGCGGAGCTCGCGTGGGTCGTCACCGGTTTCCTGCTGATGTTCTCGGTCGGTATCCCCTTCTACGGCCGCATCTCCGACCGGGTGAGCCTGCGGCGTCTCTTCGGTTTCGCCCTGCTGATCTACGCCGCCGGGAGCCTGATCTGCGCGCTCGCCCCGGATCTCCTCGTGCTCGTGCTCGGCCGGATCGTGATGGGGGTGGGCGCGGCCGCGATACCCGTGCTCTCGATTATCGCCGTCACCAGGTTGATGCCGGTGGACAAGCGAGGAATGGGGATCGGCGTCCTCTCCGCGGCCGCAGGTATCGGTACCGCCGCCGGACCGGCCATCGGTGGCGGGGTCGGCCAGGTCCTCGGATGGCCCGCGCTGTTCTGGCTCATGCTCGTGGTCGCGTTGGTGCTGTTTCCCGCGGCGTTGCGTGTGCTACCGAGCGAGCCTCCGGCGGGTGCGGGCCGGTTCGACCTTCCCGGCGGCATCCTCCTGGGCCTCGGCGCCGGGCTGGTTCTGTTCGGCATCACCCAGGCACAGGTCGCCGGATTTGCCGCACCCTCGTCCTGGGGCAGCCTCGTGGCGGCGGTCGTGGCAATCGCGTTCTTCGGGTGGCACACCGTCCGCGTCGCACAGCCGTTCGTCCCGCCCGCGCTGTTCGGCAACCGGGTCTACCGGACAGCGGTCGTCGTCGCGTTCCTGGCCATGACCGTCAACCTCGGTGGCCTGGTATTCGTTCCGCTGCTGGTGGTCGACGTCAACAGTCTCGGCCCGGGGGCGGGGGCCCTGGTCATGATCCCGGCCGGGGTCGCCGTCGCCGTCCTGTCGCCGTTGATCGGTCGCCTCGCCGACCGCGTCGGCACCCGGCCCCTGGTGCTGACGGGCCTTGCGGTCATGGGGCTGTTCGCCCTGTTCCTTTCGACCTTCACGAGAAGCACGTCGGTGATCCCCGCGGGGGTCGGGGTTCTCGGGCTCAGTGTCGGCTTCATCTTCGTGCTGACCCCGATCATCAGCGCTGCGGCGAGCGCGTTGCCCGACGACCAGGTCGGCGCCGGCCTCGGGATCCTCCAGGGAGCCCAGTTCCTCGGCGCCGGCGCCGGCCCGGCCCTGTTCGGTGCGTTGGTGACCGCAAGGCAGCAGAGCGGCAGCGGCGCCATCAACCCCCTGTATCCCGGTCACGAAGGCGCCGCCTTCTCCGACGTCTTCCTGGCCATGGCCGTGGCCGTCATTCTCACGTTGATCGTCGCGTCCCGGATGCGCCCCGCGTCAGCCCCCGCGGCCACGCCGTCCCGCGACGCGGACAAGGTCCGCTGACACTCCAGTGACATTTTGAGATCATGGTTGGGATCTGTGCTGGCGCATCGGCGGGCGATGGCTTGATGGCGGTGCCACCGTGACCAGCGCAGGATCTCTGCCACCTGGCGTGGCCGGGTGAAGAGGTGAAGAGGAGTACGGCCGGCAGACGGCGGACATAGGCGCCGGCCCGTACGGCGCGGCTCGACGCACCCGAACCGGCCCACGATCCGGTTCATCAGCTCATTGAAAATGACCATCCACCCGTCAAGGTCTACGCCGTCGGCCACGGCCACCACTCGATCTTTGAGTGTCTCCACGAACCCCGAATGATCACGTGATGGTCGTCCTCATACCACCCATCTGCCAAAGATCGCGAAGTGTCACTGGAGTACCGGCCCGCTACGTGCACCGTGGATCCCACTCAACGCGCACAGACGGGGTTGACGCCGACCGAGGGACACGAACGATGAGGTGTCGGGGGCAAGAGATTCGCAGACAGCCGCCCCTTGGCTGGATGTGCTTACCGACGTCCCCATTAGAACGATTGGCATCGAGAACGCGTTGACCGTTCGACGGCTGCGCGTCGGGGGCGACCGGACACGAGAGCCGCTCGCTCCAATTGCCGCACGACTCCCAGAGCACTCGCATTAGGAGCCGGAGGGGGTGATCTCGATAACGCGCACCGAGCGAACCTTCGGATTCTTCGCCAGCGCCGTCACCGCTTCCGCAGTGTTATTGATCGTGAAACCATATATCAAACCATCCTGCGCCCTCCTCTGAAGGTTCGAAAGGTCAAGGCCGAACTCTTCGAGTGCGGGGGCGTCCTCGGGGCGAAGCATCGACACCCATCTACGAAACTCCCCCACCCGGGACTTGCTTTCCTTGTCTCCACAGAGATCAAAAACGCCGACCGTACAGGGATAGGGGAATGGCCACCCTATGGGCTTTCGACCGTCGCCAGGCGAGAAAAGTGCAACTTCGCCGATTCCGATATCGTGCAATCCTCTGACTTCTTCTTCGTTTAGTGGATTCTCCAACTCGATAACAGCCTGAACGTGAAATTTGAATGCGTTCAGGCCTCTGAGCAGCTCGATCACCTCCCGGTTCCTCGCCTCTGCCGTTTCATCGCCGAACGCGATAAGAGCCTCGGTCAGCTTCCAGGGCTCCAACCGTGGTACGTCGATCACTTCTGGCGAGTCTTGCCGGATCGTTGCGTACAACATGGGAGAACCGGTGAGTCCACTTTCAGGCAGGCGAGGACTGATGCCGATCCGCATGGAGCCGGCGAATGACGATTCATCGCATTCCGCAGCAGGCTCCAAATGATAGTTCACGTAGTAGTCAGGGTTTGCGACAGATAATCCCATGAGGAAAACGCGACTGAACCGAGCGCAATCCATATCCTTCTTGAACGGCTCGAACGTAGGCCAGTATGATGCCGTTACCCCTAAGGCAACCACGGCAATGAGCGCTGCCGCCGATACACGCATGAAGCCCCATCTGTCCGTAAGACGCTTCACCTGACGCAGCCCCCTGGTGCTTCAATTCGCTACAGCTCGGGCACATTTCACCAGAGCACACTCTGACATGTGCCGATCAAACATCATCGTCGACATACAGCGATCGGTCCATGTATTTCTATCCGCAGAAAGCAATCGTCGCGAATCTGTGATCTGCTGAGCGAACAAGCGCTCGCAGTGCACCGAGTTTTATCGGCAAACAGCTATCCATGCAGCCGGAGTCGTTCGCTCCCACCCGCTTTTGCAGCCGATGCTTGTCAGGACCAGGGCGGTGAGCATGACCTGCAGGCTGATGTCCGTGGCGGGATCGACCGGCTCACCCTCCTCGTCGAATGCCTTGTTCGCCAAGGGAAGCACCACGATATTGCGCTGGGAGTGGTTTCGACCTCGATGAACACGTGCTCCAGATGTTCGACGGCGCGGATTTTTACGCCGATGCCGTTGCTGTAACCGACGGCCGCGACCGACTTGTTCCGGAAGCCGAAGAACGGCCACACGCTGTGATGGCGTTCTTCAGGCCCCCGGGAATGCTGTGGTTGTACTCCGGATGACGACGATGTAGGCGTCGGCGGCTATGCGCCGGGCTTGGTCGCAGGCTGATGGACGGTGCGCCGCACATTGACCCCAGGGGCATGGCCGAGCTGGCACGCTGCTTCAGCGTGGAGAAGGCCGCACTCACCGGCCGCACAGACCGGGCCGAGCGGCGCGGCCTCGCCCGGCGCGCACCCGCGCCAGGCGACCGACGCGCGACGCAGGTGACGCTGACCGACGCCGGCCACCAGGCGGCAGTCGCCTTCCACGCCGAGGTCACCGCAGAGCTCAGCTGCCTCATCGCGCCGCTCACATCCGACGGTCGCGAGCACTTCCGCAGTGCGATGGCCGAGATCATCACCGAGTGCCGGGCGTCGTCTCTCCGGGGTGAGTGCTGACACCGGGCCCACCTGCAGCCCAGAGGGCTCGATAACGAAGATCTTCTCTCCTTCACCGATCACGGGCCACGACCCGACGCCCGGAGAACCATGCGGCATCGTCATCTTCGGCGCCGGCGACGGCAGGGCTCCACGGCGACCGCTTGAACATGGGAGCAGGCAGAGCCCTGCGGCAACCTCATGGCAGCGGGCGAGCTTCGCGGTGGAAGCCCTCCTGGAACCGCGCTCGGATCGCACCAGCACTTTGAATGCCGCTCGGTCGAATTGATCAGATGCCGATCTGAATGACAGTGCCCAGGCCGGCCACCGGCTCCATTGTCATGTTCGGCGAGGCCAGGCACCCAGAATCCGGATGGATGACCGCGACGTGAGGTACGTCACGAATTGGCCATGAAAAGCGACATAAGGTATAAAAAAGGATAAGGGCATCTCTTTGGGAGACCACTGTCCCCGCACATATCCGCGTGATCGTAAAAGTCCGCCCTCGCCGTACCCGCACAGCGATCACTGCTCGGCCTACCCGGGGGTCGGACAGAAGCGGTACCCGAACGCCCGCTGCACGCTCTGCGCCATGGCGCAGAGCAGCCAGGTCCGTACGCGCGTTCGAGAAAGCCTCACGCGGCGCTGTGCCGCGTTTCCTCCCCAGGGCTGAAGCCCGGGGTCTCCACGCTCAAGGAGATTCGATGACCAAGGACAGCAGCGCACACCTCGACTTCGAACTCGACCTCACCTTCGACGAGACCCGCCGACGGGCCGCCGTCATCACGGCCCTCGGGACGGGGTGGGATCCGCTCGCGGTGATGCGGGGCGAGGAGGAGGCCTACGACCTGCTCTACTCCGGTCTCGACGGACGCCAGCAGGAGACCTACGACATGCTCGTGGCCTCCGGCGTCCTCCCGCGAAGGGGGCCGGGCCGTGCTGCCGATTGATCCGCACGCCGATCTGGGGCGCAGGGCCTGGGTGCCCTGTCCCGAATGCCACGACCACAAGGGCTGCCAGACCTGCCTGGACGGCCGCAACTGCGGGGAGCACTGGCGCTATCTCATCGGCAACACCGGGAGCCGCCTGCATCTGCAGTGCCCGGGGTGCACCCACCTGTGGGAGCACGAGACCCACTTCGGCGCCGGCGGGACCGCCCCGTTCTGAGGTGACGGCCGCCGCACTCGGTAGAGCGCTACCGCCAGCCGACCCGGGCCCGCAGCCATTCCAGGCCGGCCCTGCCCTGAGCGCCCTGGAACTCGCGCAACGTCGGCAGGCCGGGCGGTGCCGGCCGGCGCGCCTGCCCGACGAAGTAGCCGGTGAGCGCGGTCAGCACCGCCGTCACCGACGCTGGATCCGCGTTCCTGGCGACCGGGTGATCGTCGAAGAGTGAGCCGGGTGGTGGACCACCTTGCATCCGCACACTCGGCAGCATGACGAGCAGGTCGAACCATGGAGCTGCGACGCACGCCCACGGCCAGTCGACGACGAGCACCCGGTCGCGGGTGAGCAGGAGGTTGTCCGCTCGCAGATCCGCATGCGCCAGAGTGGTGCCCTTGGCCGCAGTGCTCCAGCCGGCCTCCATATCCGCCAACTCCGTCAAGTGCCGGCGTGCCCACGGGTCGAGACCATCCAGCGTGTCGTCACCGCGGTGGTGCGCCTCCGCGAGGCGCCGCCATCCTTGGAACTGCTCGCTGAACCGGACGGCGACCGGCGGAGCTGCCACGGGGGCCGGAGTCAGGCTCTCCGCCAGATCACCCAGCGCGGCAAGAACGCGATCCAACTCCGCCAGGACCCACGGCTGGGCCGGCATGGCACCTTCCACATCCTCGAACAGCAGGACGACCCAGCCGTCCCGGTCGAAGGAGCCCAGCAACCGGGGCGCCGGCGTCCGGTCGGGCAGCGCCGCCGCGATGCGCGCCTCAGCCCGGTGGATGTCTGGGCTGTCAGGGTTCGGTGTCGGTCCGACGGCCTTGACGAAGGCCCGGTTTCCGTTACCCGATCGCAGACGAGCGGCCACCCCCGGGGAGAAGCCACCCGGCTGCGTGACGGCCTCGACAACCCGGCCACCAAGACGCTCCTCGACGGCGTCGCGCAGCTCGACGGGCACCGCCGACCAGGGAAGACGCACCCCGGCCGCCGGCGGTGAGACATGCCGACCACCCGACTGCCCGTCCGGAACACCCTTGACCACTCGGTTCATCCGAACAGGATCCTCGCAATACCGCCGCGCCACAAACGAATTCCGCGCCCGTCAGCAACCTCCGAGGAACGCGGGCAGCCCCAGGGACAGGGCAGAGCCTGTCACGACCAGAGGGAGCCGGCCGGGGCGCGAGGTTGTGCTCGGGGGCAGCTCACCCGATTATGTCAGGACCGAAATAACAGCAGGGGGAACCCACGGGATGCCCAAGGCGTACAAGCAGGAGCCTCTTGACTTCCTCCCCACGGCTGAGCCGGAGTCTTCACACTCAAGGAGATTCGATGAAGGCGCTCAAGCGGCGCCCCACAAGGTGGGCCCGTATCTCCGGCCGGTTTGCGGCACTGTCCGTGGCGCTCTACCTGCTTGGCGCGTTTTCGATGCTGCGCCTGGAGAACAGCTACCACACGTGCACCGACTCACGATTCGGCTATCCCGACGGGCCGGGGCTGCCACCCTTCATCCGGCTCGACGAACGGTTCTTCCCGCCGAGCGCCGTCTGCCGGTGGCAGGACGGCCACTCGCTCGATCTCGTTCCCTCGTTCGTCTCCCCCGCCCTGCTGATCTGCCTCGCCGTATCGGTCGCCGCCGCTGTGGTCGCCACGGTCAAGCGCCTCAGAGCAGGTCGTACCGAATAACCCGGATAGGTCAGGAACCTTCCTTCGACGGAAGGCAGACCTCATCGGCCATGTGTCTCTGCCACTCGACGGAGTAAGCACTACGGCCGTCGTGGGAAACGGAGAAGGAAGAGGCGTCGTCGGTCTCCGGCCTGGGCCGGAGGCTGACGGTCACCTCCCCCCACCACTGTTCGGCCCGGACGGGCACCGGCCACTCGCCGGAGGACACGGCGGCGCAATCGGTGACCGCATAGTAGAGCCGTAGCCCAGTCGAAGCACCCGGAGCCAGAACATGGGGGAAACCGAGAGAGGGCGGCGGATTCGTCTTTTCGGTGCCGGACCACCCCTGCGCCGTTTCCAGCTGTACGGCCGTCAGTTTCAGCCCTGGACCGCTTCGGCCCGCCCCTACCAGCTTCACCTCGCGATCACCGTGGTTAACGAGATCGATGTCATAGTAGAAACCCGGAGTTCCCGCTCTCCTCGTTCCCCACTCTGTTGGCGACACCATTCCGTAATCGTCGGGATCCGCTAATCGCGGAATGAGCAGGCCCGCGTCCCAGGCCCAGGTGCCCCCGACGGCCAACACGGCCACCACAGCCGCTGCGACGAAGAACCGCCGAACCGTACATGGAGAAATACCGCCGGAGGCCGGATCGAGTTCGGCCCACACATCGTCGCCGACGTACACCTACGTCCTTTCCCCTGTCTTTCCCCGCACATTCACGCTAAGTTGACCATGAAAAAGGGCGGCAGGGGACCTCAATGATGAATTCGGCGCTCATGGCCGTCTTGGAAAGCGCCGTCGCGGCCAGTCTGGCGTATAAAGCATCGGGCCCGCCGAAGCGCGACCGGTTGGAGAGATTCGCGGCCCTCCACCAGTTGACCGTCACCGCCGAGAACGGGCCGATGATCATCAGCTACCTGCGAACCACCCGGCGCTGGCGGGCAGGTGGTTTCGTTGCGGGCCTGGTCGTCTATCTCGCGATCAACGTGACACGGGGTGGATTGGGCGTCGGCATCGAGTTCGGCTACCCGTTCCTCGGCTGGTACGTAGGCGTGATGATCGCCGAAACGCGTCTCCCCCGCCCGACTGGTCGCGACCGTCGTTTGGCCACGCTGCTCTCCGGACCTGCGACGTGGTTGTCCACCGCCGCCATGGCAGGCTGCGTGCTCGCCCTCCTCATGACCGTCCTCGCTGTCAGCGACGGCATACAGGGAACCGTCTCCCTCCAGGAGATCGGCCTGTCCCTGGCCGTTGCCGTGACACTGCTCAGCGGCCTCCTGCAACGTAGGATCGCCGCCCTGCCGACGCTTCGTGGTCCCTCCACCGTGGTCGCCGCCGATCTCGCCGTCCGGTCGCGCTCCCTGCATGTTCTGGCCGCGGGCGCGCTGGTCTTCCTGGTGACGGCCGCGTCAGTGACCATGTCCGGAAGCGGGACGGACCGGCCCGGCCTCACCGTGGACCTTCCCGGCCTGCTGTTCCTCGGCCTTCTCGCACTGGCCTGGTACACCGCCACCCGGCCCTGGCCGATCCGCCTGGTGCGACCGTCGGGCTGAGAGCAGGGCGGCAGGGTGATCATGGGGGTGGCGGTTGGCCGGGGCGGCGACGGGCATACCGATCCCATCGCCGGATCGGGGGAGAAAGCGCATGTCACACGGGCAGAACACGGCCTCTCGGGAGAGGTCACCGGAAACGTGGATCAACCGTTCCGGCCGTGGTGGGGCCTCCGGAGGAGCGTGGCGTGTCCGCGACTCCGTCGTACCTCCCCGCGCCGGTGCCGTCTCCCCGGCGGGGAGGTGCCGGCCATGAGTCTGACGGCGGGGATCTTCGCGGGTGCGGCGGGCACCACCGCGCTGGACATCACCACCTACCTGGACATGGCCGTACGCGGTCGCCCGGCGAGCGAGCTGCCCGCTCGGGCCGCCGGTGAGCTGGCCGACCGGGTGGGTGTCGATCTCGGGTCCGGGGAGCCCGCCGCCGGCAGGCGCGAGGGCGTGGGCGCGCTGCTCGGATACGCGACCGGGCTGGGAGTCGGGGCGCTCTACGGGCTGCTCGTCGGCGACCGGCGCCCTCCTCTGCCGGTGGCCGCCCTGGGACTGTCGGTCACGGCGATGGTCGCGGGCGACACCCCTCTCACCGCGCTCCGGCTGACCGACCCGCGCGACTGGGAGGTGTCCTCGTGGGTGAGTGACATCGTCCCGCATCTGGTCTACGGGCTGACGACCGCGGTGGTCTACCGGCGGCTGACCCGCCCCTGACCCCGTCTCGGAGACGCCCGCCCACCGCCGAACGACTACACCCTCGCCTGGATGAGGGCGTGCGTGCCGCTGGTGCGCCAGGGCTCCCCTGTCTTCTCCAGCGTCGCGACCGTACCGGCGCCGAGACCGACCACGACATTGGATTTGAGGGTGCGCAGGGCCGCCACGGGACCGGGGAAGTAATCCACCGCCGAGGCGAACGGCGTGGTCGGCGGCCACGTCCGGTCACCGACCAGGCGCCGGTAGTTCAGGTCGCCCTTCATGATCGTCAGTGCGGCTGACTCGAACTCCCGCCGCAGGTCGCCGGGCATCTCGGCGTACGGCAGAGGCGCGCAGGAGAAGGCGTGGGTCCGCATGACCAGCCGCCCGGAGCCCATCGCCCCGCGCAGCCGTTCTCCCATCTCACCGGCCTGACCGCCCGCTGCCGTCAGCCGCCGTAGGCAGGCGAGGACGTCGGCGGGCACGGCGTCCGAGACGTAGTACGGCGTGGGCTTGACGTGCAGGAGCACCTCCCGCGCGCCCCGTACGTGCAGCAGGTGGTCGATCAGGGCGAGGTCGGGCAGCAGCTCACCCGCGGCGTTGTCGGCGACCAGGCAGACCCGCGCGGGACGCTGGTCGTCCACCGCCGCCCAGATGAGAGCGCTGTCGTCGGCCAGCAGGCCCGTCGCCTGACCGGCGGGCCGCCCGCCTCCGGGGGTCATCCGGAATCCGAGGTCGGCCTGGTTCCCCCAGAGCGCTCGCTGGAGCAGCGTCCGGGCCCGCTCCCCGGCGGGCAGGGCGGGAAGGTCCTCAAGGGCGCGGAGCTCGGCGCCGACTCCCTCGCCGAGCAGTTCGGCCTGCTTGAAGGGCTCGAACGGGTCGACGCCCCGCCACGGCCCCGGTTCGAAGTATCCGACCGCGGTCAGCAGCCTGCGGTAGAAGTAGCTCTCCGCCCACAGGAACGGCGCGTCGTACCAGCGCTGCCCGACATGGCCCCGATCCCAGCTCCGCCAGAGCTCCCGGTCGTGCGCCGTCTCCTCCAAGGGGCCGATCACGCCGTCGGTGATCTCCTGGAGCAGGAGGCCGAGCGCCTGCCGCCGCTCGGGGCCGTACGGCGTGGCGTCACGGACCTTCCGGATCAGGGCGGGATGCCGGTCGTGCAGGACCTGCCAGGGGAAGGACCCCGGCACATCGCTCCGGATCACCGGCGGGCCGGCGGTCACCGCCGGCCGTCCGGACCGTCTGCGAGCATCGTCATCCGTCATCTTCCACTCCCCCGGCCTTCCGTGTGCCGGCCCCCTGGACGGCGCCGTTCACCGTATCGTCTCGGGTGGGTCCGGTCGCGTGCGTGCCCGCGCGGCTCATGTGGGAGCTCCCGGCTCCCGCTCCGGCGCGGAGATCGTACGCGGCGCCGCTCACTCCCCCGGCCGCCGTCCGTCACCTGGAATCCGGCCGTCGGCCGGTGCCGCGCCGGGCGCGGGACCGGTGCGGCGGGCCAGGCGGAGAGCTCGGCCGGTGTGGCGTCCCCGGCGGCGGGCAGGTTGCGCTCATGGAGGTGGAGTCGACGGAGGTTGAGGGCTCATGATGCGCGTTGGGACGTCCGGCTGGCAGTACGCCGACTGGCGCGGGGTGCTGTATCCCCCCGGGCTGCCCCAGCGGCTCTGGCTGGAGCGGTACGGCGAGTGCTTCGAGACGGCCGAGAACAACAACACCTTCTACCGGCTGCCGGCCCGCCGGACGTTCGAGGACTGGCGGGACCGGACTCCGGACACGTTCGTGATGGCGGTCAAGGCGAGCCGCTTCCTCACCCACGTCAAACGGCTGAAGGACCCCGAGGAGCCCGTCGAACGCCTGCTGGCCGCGGCCGAAGGCCTGGGGGCCAAGCTCGGGCCGGTCCTCCTGCAGCTCCCGCCGACGTTGCCGGCCGATCCCGTACGGCTCGGCGCGTGCCTGCGCTGTTTCCCCTCCCATGTGCGCGTCGCCGTCGAGCCGCGGCACGTGTCCTGGTGGAGTGATCTCGTCCGTGAGGTGCTCGAGGCCCACGGCGCGGCCCTGTGCTGGGCCGACCGGCTGGGCCGCCCGCGGACGCCCCTGTGGCGGACCGCCGACTGGGCCTACCTGCGCCTCCACGAGGGACGGGCCGCCCCGTGGCCCGCGTACGGCGCCGGCGCGCTCCATTCCTGGCTGCGCCGCCTGGGTGAGTCGTGGGATGAGCGCTGCGACGTCTACGTCTACTTCAACAACGACCCGGGTGGGGCGGCGGTGCGCGACGCCGCCCGGTACGCGAGGCTCGCACACGCCGGGGGGTGGCCGGTGAGCCGGACACCCGCCCGGCTCCCGGCACCCCGCTCCGGCCCGCGTTCCGACGGACCTCCGGCGTAACGTCTCTGCGGGTCAGCAGGGCCGACTGGATCAGTGAGGTCAGCGGGGTCGGCCCTGGTGCCAGGACGCCTGGACCAGTGCCCGTTCCGTGGCCTCCAGGTGAACCACGGCGGCGAGCCACGCCCAGGCGTAACGGTCGCTGCCGGAGTCCACCAGACGCCCGAAGACGTCACGGGTACGGCGGCCGGCCTCAGCGGTGAGCTCGGTGACCAACTCGGCGGCCGTCTCGAATCCGGCGCGGCGGAGCGGGACCCGCTGGACGAGGAGGTCGTCGCCGCGCGCGGACTCGGCGACCGCCCACCGTCCGCCGGACACGGCCAGCTCCACCAGACGGCGTACCCGCCACAGGGGCGAGCCGGCCAGCGGGTCCGGCTCCGGCCCGGTCTCCTGCCCCGGCGGGCACCCGCCGGGCGGGGGAAGGTGGGAACCCTGCAGGCGGTCGTATCCGAGGTCGGCGCGGTCCAGCCACTCCGCGGGCAGCCGGAGCGTCTGCTCGGCGCCCGGAACCGGCCCCACCGCGAACGGGCGCAGGGTGGCCGCCCGGCTGGGATCGAGTCTGCCGATCACCCGTATCCGCAGGCCCGGCCGGGACGCGAGCCGCCGCAGGTTGGCGACATGGGCCAGGTCGGGGTGGGAGTCGGCCGCCACCAGCCTGATCAGAGGTCCCTCCGGCCCGGCCGTGGGCGCCTTGACCTTTCCGGGGCCCGCGAGATCACCGGAAGCCCCGGCTCTGCGGGGGCCGGTCGCGCCGCCGGTGTCTTCGGGTGCCTTGAAGTCAGCACCGCCGGTGTCTTCGGGTGCCTTGAAGTCAGCACCGCCGGTGTCTTCGGGTGCCCAGGGATCCGAGCCGCCGTGGGGCGTCCCTCCGGTGGACGGCAGTTCCCGGGCCAGCACCCGGTCCCCCTCGGCGCCGACGATCACCAGGTCGCAGCCGACCGGCTGCCCCGGTCCCTCGGTGGCCCCGCTCCAGATGCTCCCGGAGAACCTCTCGTCGGCCACCTCGCGGAGCGGGCGGGCGAACAGGGCGGCCAGCGGCCCCGACGACCAGGGCAGGCCGGCGACGGGATTGGCGCGCACGCTCCGGCCGGCGCCGAGACGGCCGTCGGCTGAGATCGTCGTGCCGGAGATCAGCAACCCGCCGCGGGCCAGCTGGGCGTGGTTCAGGGCAGCCGAGCCCAGCGCGACCACGGCGGTGGCGGCGGCGCAGGCGCGGGCCGGCCCACCGGGTCTGACATCGGCGACGGAGAACCAGCGGCCGTCCTCCGCGACGAGATGGGTGACCACCCCGGCGTAGCCGGTGGCGCTGATCACCGGTTCCCGGAAGACTCCGTGGACCCGTAGCCCGTCGCCCTGCCGATACGTGCGGCGTACGCTGCCCACCAGCGCCGGATCGGGGTCGGCAGCCGCGAGCCTGCCGGCGGTCAGCAGGAGCTCACCGAGTGCGGAGACCAGGTCGGTGAGCCGATGGCCGTCGTGGCGCGCGCGAGCGGCCTGCAGGCCGCGGACCACGCGCAGCGCCTCGGCCTCGGCCCTGGACAGGCCGGCCAGCCGGGCGGTGTGGGCCGCGCGGAGCAGCTCGGCCTGGGGCACCGCTCCGGCGCCGGCCACACCGCCCACGAGCACGGCCGCGGCGGCGGCCCACAGTCCGGCCGCGGCCGCCGCCTGCGCGGCGGTGGGCTGCGCGGCCGTGGGCTGCTCAGCGGTGAGCTGCTCAGCGGTGGTGACGGCCTCGCCGTCCGTGAGGCCGGTGCCGGAACCGCTGTCCGGCCGCGTGGCGGTTTCGGACGCGATGCCGCGCCCCGCGTCCGCCGTACCCGTATCTGTGCCCGTACCGGTGCTCGCGCCGACGCCTACGTCGGCGTCGGCGTCGGCGTCGGCGTCGGCGTCGGCGTCGGGTTCCGCTACGGGGCAGGCGCTGAGAACGGCCGCGCGGTGCAGGCAGCGCGGTGCCAGCAGGCAACTGCACGCCGCCGATCCGGGGTCGGTGACCGCGCCCGACGGGCCCGGTCCGAGGGTGACGACCGCGTCCTCCCCCCAGATCACGCGGACGGACGGCCCGTCGGCGGTGACGGGGAGCCCGGCGCAGCGTTCGACCGCCGCGTCCAGCTTCTTGCGCAACCGGGGCGTGAGCTCCTCCACGGCCGCGGCGGTCACATGTGGTTCCACCGGCGGCAGCGGCACGGCCGGTGACACGTCGGATGCAGGGAGACTCAACGGGCTTCCCCTCGGAGGCGGTCGCCCACCCATCGGGCGAGGGCGAGTGGACTGAGCGCGGCGACGGGCATGCCGGCCGCGACGAGTTGCCGGGCGACCGGGACCGAGTAGCGCGGGGCGCCGCTGCCGTCCAGGGCGGCACAGCCCAGCAGGCGTACGCCGGAGGAGACGAGGGAACGCACCTCGCCGAGCAGTCCGCCGAGTGGGTATCCCTCCTCGAAGTCGCTGATCACCACGACGAGTGTCCTGCTCGGCACGGTGACCAGGGAGCGCGCGTGGGCGAGGCCCGCGGCGATGTGGGTGCCGCCGCCGACCCGCACGTCGAGCAGCAGGGACAACGGGTCGGCGACCTGGTCCGTCAGGTCGATCACCTGGGTGGAGAAGGCGAGGAAGTGGGTGGAGAGGGTGGGGACGCCGCCCAGGACGGCCGCGGTCAGCGCGGACCAGATCACCGAGGCCTCCATCGAGCCGGAGACGTCGACCACGAAGATCAGCCGCCAGTCGGCCTCGGTGCGGATCCGGGCGCCGAAGACGGGCCGTTCCGGGATGAGGAGCACCCCGCCGTCGGCGGTCCGTCGCGTGTGCGCCAGGTTGGCCCGGATGGTGGCGGGCAGGTTGAGCCGGCCGCCGGGGCGGCGGGTCGGACGCGGTGTCGACAGTCCGGTCAGCGCGGGACGGAGCCGGGTGGCGAGTTCGCGGGCGAGCTCGGCGACCAGGCGGCGGACCAGCGGCCGCAGCCGGGAGAGCTGCTGTTCCGGCAGCCCGCCCGCCAGGGAGAGCACCGAGGTCAGCAGTTCGACGGACGGACGCACCGTGTCCGGGTCGAGTACGGTCAGCACGTCGGAGCGTCCGTTGTCGGCCGCCCGGCCCAGCACCTCCTCGCGCACCTCCGTCCCGAACAGGACGTCGAGCTCCTGCGCCCACTCGCGGGCCGTGGGGAAGGCGGCCCCCTGGCCGCCACCCTCACCCGGCCGGGCGCGCGGTCCCTGCTCGATGTCGGCGGCTCCCTCTCCCCGACCCGCTCCGTACAGCTCGTCCAGGGCGTAGGCGTAACGCCGGGCGTCGCCGGGGAGCCGTCCGGTCTCCCTGCCGAGCAGCAGGCGCCACCGGTCGGCTGGAGCGAGTCGCCGTGGAGCGCGTGCCCGCGCGTCCTCCGCCGGTGTGCTCGGGCGGCCGGCCGCGGAGACCTCGGGGGCTTCGGGTCCCGGGGAGCGGGGACCGGGCACGGGGAGGCGCAGGGACTCCAGCACGGCCCGGCCGGCGGTGTCCGCGGCGGCCCAGAGGGCGAGCAGGGCCGGCGAGGCGCCCAGTGCCAGATCCAGCCGGTCGCCGACCCGGTCGGTGACCGCCTGGAGCAGGCGGTCGCGGCCCGCCGGGGCGAGCGTGTCGAAACCTCCGCGCAGCGCCGGCAGGCGGTCCAGGAAGTCGCGGTCGGTGAGACCGTCGACGCGGTCCAGCAGCGGGTCGAGGACCGCCGCGGCCGACTGCAGGAGTGGTCCCGCAGCGGTGAGCAGACCGGTGAGCAGGTGCGTCAGCCGGCGGCGGCCGTCCGGGTCGGTGGCGGTGTCGACCCATCCGGCGACCCGGGCCCCCAGGGTGTGCGGGGTGTCCAGGCCGAGCAGGACCCGGGCCGCCAGTGCGGCCCCCTGCATGAGGGGCGAGCCGGTGCGTGCGAGAGCACCCAGCGCGTCGTCCAGGCGCAGCCCCAGCCGGTGCTCGGCCGCCTGGACGACGAGGGCGATCAGGGCGGCCGCGTCATCGGTCTGATCGCTGCCGGCCAGACCGGGCAGCGCGCGGACGGCCGCCTCCAGCAGGGTGCCGGCCAGGTGACCGGCCTGTTCGCGGGTCTCGGCCGTGGTGCCGGGGATGTGTTCGCGGCGCAGCGCCTCCAGCAGGTCGAGCCCGCGCAGGAGGTCGGGAAGCCCCGCGGTGGCGGGGAGTACGGCGGCGGCGTCGTCGAGGCGGTCGGCGACCAGATCGGGCAGGTCGCAGACGGCCGCCCCGCGCAGGTTCGTGAGGATCAGCTCACAGGTGGGCCCGCCCTCCGCCGACTCGCGGCGGAACGTCTCCCGCAGGGTGCCCGCCGCGGCCAGGCCGGCGGTGACGCCACGGGTGCCCACCAGGTCGAGCATGGCCGCGGCGGAAGGGGTCCAGGACAGCTCCCACCGGGTGGTGAGGGCTGTCCCGTCGCCCGTTCCGGCCACCTCGACCGGCAGGCCGTACCTGATCCCGCACACCAGCAGGCGCTGGAGCAGGATCTCACGGCGGCGGTCCAGGTCGGAACGGAGCGGGTCGAGGCGGACGTCACGGGAGCCGGGGCTGTCCGGGCAGGGCAGCCGCAGCTCCGCGAGTTCGGCCTCGACGGCGGGGCCGAGCCCGGAACGGGGTGTTCTCGGCGCCGTCCTGCCGCGCTCGGTGCCGACGAGGACCGCTTCGAGGGCGCGGCCGAGCGCCAGGCCGCGTCCCAGGGGCTCTCCCTGCCCGAGCACGGAGGTCACCGCCTCCAGCAGTTCGCCGCGGCCCGGCGCGGGCAGCCCGCGCAGCCCGGCCAGGTCGCAGGCCAGCCGGAGCGTCTCGGTGGCCTCTCCCGTGCCGGCGGGGTGCCCGGCCGCGCGCAGTTCCCGGCACACGTCGGTGATCGCGCGGGCGGCGGCGTCCCTGATCCTCTCCGGATCGCCCCCGGCGGTGAAGACCAGTTGCTGCCAGCGCGGATCGCGGATGCCCGCCGGGTAGCCGGACCGGGAGTCGAGCAGGTCGAAGGAGTAGGGGACGAGTGAGGTGGCAGGCGAGGGGCCGTCACCGGCGAGCGGATCGGAGATGTACGGCCGAGTGCCCGGGTCATCTGCCGGCGCGCCGGGGCCGTGTCCCGGCTCGGCCCGCAGGGCTGGGGCGTGGAAGGCGCCGACCACCGCGGCGACCCGCCGGCCGCCCACGGCGGCTCCGGCCAGCACCTCGCGCATGCGCGCCTCACGTGCCAGGTCCCTGGGCGGCACGCCACCGGAGACCTCCGCGTCCCGGCGCAACGCCCATCCCACGCCCAGCGCGGCCCGGCGTACCGACTCGGACGGGCAGCCGGGGGCGAGCACCTCGACGGCGCGGTCCCACATGTCGTCCCCCTCCCGGCCCGTGCAGGAGGCGGTGAGGGCGTCCGCCATCGAGATCACCGTGCCGGTCGGGGCATGCCCGGTCCGCGGGTCGCCGGCCGACGGGTCCGGGCGGCCCTCCGGGAGCCGTGCCGGGCGGGTCCGCTCCGGTTCGCGCTCGGACCAGTCCGGGGAGGACAGCGGCAGGTCGCAGCAGATCACCTCGGCCCCGTGGTCCCGTGCCCAGCGGATCGCCGCCAGCTCGGGTGAGAAGTCGGCGAAGGGATAGAACCCGAGTCCGCCGTCCTCGGTGGTGCCGGCGAGGGCGACCGGCGCGCGGGTGGCCGGATCCGCCAGGTGCACCAGCCACGGCTGGAAGTCCGCGGGCAACTCGACGCACACCACCTCGGCTCCGGCGGCGTCCAGCAGCGCCGGTACGGCCGCCGCCAGCGCGGGGCTGTGGTGACGTACGCCGATCAGGTACGGGCCGGTGGAACCGGCGAGCGCGTCCACCGCGTCCCGGGGGCTCTGCACGGCCGCTGTCCCGCCGAGGCCGGGAACGTCCCCCGCGTCCCGACGACCCTCCACGGCCGCCGCTCCGCCATGACCGGGCGTTTCCAGGCCGGTCGTTTCCAGGCCGGGCGTCAACGCAGGTCCTCTCGCATGTCCCAGAGCCGCCGCCACATCGCGGAGCCGTCCTCGGCGCGGCGGCGCACCGGGCCGTCCCAGTAGCCGAGCAGCCGCGCATGGTCGGCGGGGTCGTCCTTGCGGACCACGCCGAGCAGGTGACCGGGCATCAAGTCGAGGACGTCTCCGCCCGGCAGGTAGGCCGCCGCCACGCCGAGGGAGGCGGCGACCTGCACCGCCTCGGCGGTGGACATCACCGTCCCGGGACGCTCCACGTCCCAGCCCTCGGCCGAACGACCGGAGCGCAGGTCGCGGAAGACGGTGACCAGCGCGTCCAGCACCGCGTCGTCCACGTCGAAGGCCGCCCCCGCCCGCTGCACCACGGCGGTCGCCTGGTTGCGCACCAGGGTGGTCTCCGCGCCGGCGTCGGCGATGGGGTGGACGGTCTCGAAGTTGAACCGCCGCTTGAGCGCCGCCGACATCTCCGAGACACCCCGGTCACGCAGGTTGGCCGTGGCGATCACGCTGAAGCCGGGGGCCGCCGCCGGCAGGGCGTCGGCGGTGCCGGCGAGCTCGGGCACGCTGAGACGCCGATCGGACAGGATCGACACCAGGGCGTCCTGCACCTCGGGCAGGCAACGGGTGATCTCCTCGACCCGGGCGACGCGCCCGGTGCGCATGGCGGCCAGCACCGGGGAGTCGACCAGCGCCTGACGGCTCGGTCCCTGGGCGAGCAGCAGGGCGTAGTTCCAGCCGTAGCGGAAGGCGTCCTCGGTGGTGCCGGCGGTGCCCTGCACGGTGAGGGCGCTCGTGCCGCAGACGGCCGCGGCGAGCAGTTCGGAGAGCATCGACTTGGCGGTGCCGGGCTCACCGACCAGCAGCAGGCCGCGTTCACCCGCGAGAGTGACCACGCAGCGTTCCACCAGGGCGCGCTCGCCGACGAACTTGGGCGGCACCACGAGCCGGGCAGGCGGTTCGGGGCCGTCGCCGGTCGCCTTCCGGGACGCGGGCAGCCGCAGGGTCTCGCCGCCGCTGCCGCAGATGAACGTGACCACCGCCCGCGGGGTCAGCGTCCAGCCGGGCGGGCGGGCGCCGTCGTCGTACGCGGCGAGGAAGGCGAGTTCGGTGGCGTGGCGTTCCTCGGCCGGCAGTGTCTGCCGGTTCGGAGGGGTCGAGGCCGCCGCCGCCTGTTCTGTCATGGTCAAGAGGAGATCCTTCTGTCTGCCGGGCCGGTTCGGGCCGGTGGAGGGGTCGGGCCGGGGTGTCGGCCAGGTCGTGTCCGGTGGAGGGGTCGGTGCGGGCTCGGGTGGAGAGCCGGTTCGGGCCCGGTGGAAGAGCCGGGCCGGGAGTGCCGGCCAGGTCGTGTCCGCTGGAGGCCGGGGAAGGGCGCAGTGCCGCCCCTTCCCCGGGGACGCCGGTGCCGGCGGCGGCTCCGTCTCTTCGGAGGCGCCGGAGTCAGCGGCCTCGCCGTATCCGGACCTCCTCGAAACCGGGAGTGTCTCCGTCCCGGACTCTCCGCCACGCCCTGCCGTAGAGGTCGGCGGCCGGTTCGATGGGGACGATCACCCCCAGCTGCGCCCTTTCACCGCTGATCAGGTCGAACGAGGAGACCTTCCACCGTTCGAGCGGGACGCGCGGGCTTCCGAGGTCCGTCCAGGCGCCCGGCAGGAAGAGAGTCCGGCCGGCTCGGGTGCGGGTGGCCTCGACCACCAGGTCGGTGGCGGCCAACTCGGCGCGGGCGGCCTTGAACCGGGCGGGCTTCCAGCCGGTCCACCGGGTGACGTTCTTGTCGGTGGGATCCGGCATGGCGAGCAGCGCCAGGTAGAGCGTGGCGGCGTCCTGGCCGAGGCCGTACTCGTGCGCCGCCTCGGCGACCAGCGCGGGCACCGAGCGGCCGGGGTCCTGCGGCCACCAGGTGCCGTCGGCCGCCCGCTCCCCCGCCGCCGGGTCTCCGGGATCGGCGAGGAGCGCCTCGAAACGCGGATCCCGGGCCATACGGAGCGCCATCTCCTCCGGGAACAGCGTTCCGGCATCCCCGGTCAGTGCTCTCAGGACGGGCAGGTAGGGGTCGTCCCCGTCCGCGTCCAGCAGGGCCGGGCGGAGGCCCGGCACCGGCCGGTCGTCGTAAGTGGCCATGATCACGGCACCGTAGCGCTCCCAGCCTCCGGTGACCTCGCTGGGGGCCCCGGCGACCTTGCGGAACCCGGGCAGGTCGGCGTAGACGGAGGAGGAGGTCAGCGAGAGCATCAGTTCGGGGTTCGCCAGCCGGTCTCGGACCGCGGCCAGAGCCGCGGGCAGGGTGGCCCGCACCGGGTCGCCGGCCGGCAGGCGGTGGGCGAGCCACGCGGTCAGCGCGACGGCGTCGACCAGCGTGGTCGCCGTGAACCCGACGGCGTTCGCGTCGGTCGCGCGGACCCGGTCGTGGCGCACCTCCCAGCGCAGATCCCGGCTCAGCTCAGCCGACGCGGCCGGATCGACCAGGGCGGACAGCGCCCGGGTCGGCGCCCAGCTCGTCCGCGTCGCGCGGGCCGCCTCCCCGATGATCCATTCGGGGACCGCCGCCCGGCGTCCCACCCTGGCGTTCCACACCCGCGCCGCCGCGGCGACGTCCGGGCCGTCCGTCCACAGCGCGGCCGGACGCGCGGGCAGCAGCGCCGCGACGACCTCCCGCCGGACGTCGGCGTCCGTCCCGCGCAGCTCGTCCCTGGCGACGGCGGCATCGGCCGCCTTCAGCCCGAGCAGAGTCCGTGAGTCACCCGGCAGGAAGGCCCTCTGGTAGCTGTCCACGTACGGCATGCCCGCCACGATCAGCCCGGCCGCCGTCGGAGTCACCCCGGTGAGCCGCGCGAACTCCTCGGCCGCCTCCGGGCGCCACGGCGCCGGACCTCGTTCGGACCACTCGGCCAGGAACTCCGCGAGCCAGCCCGCCTCGCGGGCCTCGCCGACCAGGTCCGAGGAGCGCGCGGTGTAGGGGTGGGGGACCTCGAACCGGCCGGCGGGGTCGTGGAAGAGCGCCGTGTACCGGTAGCCGTCGCCCTCCGCTTCGGCGTTGTGGAAGACGACGCAGGCTTCCCCGTCCAGAGGGAGCAGCCCGTGCAGGTGGCCGCTGTTCCTGTCGTCCTTGAGCCAGGCGCCGTCGAGATACAGGGAGAGGCTGCGCCATGGGGCGGTCTCCGCCGCCCGGGCCAGCCCGAGCGCGTCGATCTCGCGGAGCAGCTCGTGCAGCGCGTTCGCGTGCTCCGGCAGCAGCGCCGCCGACGCCGCCCGGTAGGCGACCGCCGCGCACCGGTCGAGCAGCGGCTCCCAGCTCAGCCTGCTGAACGGCAGCCGCAGCCCATCGACGTGGTGGAGGCGGACCGCCTGGCCGGGGGCGGCCTGCCCGGACGGGGACCGCAGTGCCCTGCCGATCACGCCCAGCCGCCCGAAGACGTGGTGGTCTTCGCCGTACCACGAGGTGCCGGAGACACTGAGACCGCTGAGCGCGTGGGCGAGCAGCTCGTCGGAAGGGCCGGTCGGCTCCTGTTCCTCCTCCCGTTCCGCGCCGAGGGTGCCGGCGAGCCGGGCCGCCACGGTGTCCAGGGTGACCTGCAGGGCGGCGGCGAACCGTGCCACCCCGGCGATCCCGGCGATCAGCGCGTCATGGCCGACCTGCGGGAGCAGCGTGCGGATCAGCGCGTTCAGCTCCTCCGGGCCGGGCTGTCCCGGCTGCCCGGGGTCGGCGGACTCCACCGAGACGGCGGCCTTCAGCAGAGCGGCCGCGGTCTCCTCGTCGATCCGGCGCAGGGCCGAGGAGCCCTCCGGATCGCGGGGCCGCAGGAAGTGCCAGTAGTCCAGCGGCGGCAGCAGCGCGGTGCCCGCCGCGAACGCCCCGGGGGCGCCGTTCACGTTGACCGTCGCGGTGACGACCCCCTCCGGGTCGATCAACCGGACGGTGCGATGGCTGGTGAGGGCCCGCGGCCGGTCGTCTCCGGGGAACGTCACGGCGGCCACCGGCAGCGGCTCGTGTGGGCCGCCCTTCACCGTGACCGTGCGCCCGGCGAGGTCCTCGCCGCGGAACGACCCGTCGGGCAGCTCGATCACCCTCCAGCCGAGCAGGCCGTTCACCGGGACTCCGGCCGGGGTGGCCTCACCGGAGGGGGCGGGGAGCACCCGGCCGTCACAGAAGGTGCTGCCCGCCGGAGCCGAGCGCAGCGCGTCGGCGAGGAAGCCGGGCATGCTCCGCCTGCCGTGCGCGGTGCCGGCCGGGTCGTACTCGCGCCAGCCCTCACCGGGATCCCGGGTCCAGAACGACGTTCCGTCGCTGCTCAGGTGGCTGCGAGCGGGCAGGACGGTGTCCCCCGGATGCAGCACACCGGCGCCCGTCGTCCGCCCGCCGCCGGGTAGCGGCAGAGTGATCCGGTCGCCGCGCAGCGCCCACCTGTTCCCCTGGGCCTCCATCGCCTGGATGTCCCCGGCCGATGAGTGCCAGTAGCCACGCAACCCGCCGTCGTGGCCATAGGTGTGCCAGTAGACGAGCAGTTCGCCGTCGACGTAGTGGAAGCCGGGAGAGTCGGTATCCTCGTCGGACCGGCTCCGCAGGTCGTGGGTGAGCACGGTGCCCTCGGCACCGATGACCCTGACCTGGGACGGGCCCGAGACGATCAGGTGCGGCCAGGCGTCGGCGACCGTGATCTCGCCCAGGTCCCGCCGACCGGCGAGAGCGGCGACCGCCTCCTCCCAGGCCGGCCAGCCCAGCTCGTCGGGGAGCCCGCCGCGCAGCGTCCGGGCGAGTTCGGCGGCGAGGCCGGTCCGTGCGACCGCGGCGACCTCCTGCTCGGCGAGGAGCAGTGCCTCGGCGGGCAGCCAGGTCAGCCGTTCGAGGGCGGCGGGCAGCTGGGGCAGGCCGGCGGCGGCGGAGCGGCGGGCGACCGTCCTCATCCATTCGGCGAGCATCGGCCGGCCGCCGGGGGAGGCCGCCAGGCGGCGGATGGCCAGCCGGTCGTCCTCGTCGTTGTCGTCGAACCGGTCGGCGGCGTAGTGGAACGCCGGCCGGAACCGGGGGTCGGCGGCCAGGGCGAGCAGGTCACGCCGGTCTCTCCGCCGTGCCCACCGATCCAGCCGCAGCCACGGATTGCTCCCGCCGGGGTCGGCGACCGGCACGCCGAGTGTCAGCAGCAGGTCGAGCAGGTCGACGTCGGAGATGGACTTCAGGGCGTCGCCCGATCCGGTGAGCTCGGCGCGCAACCGCCCGGCCACCCGTTCCACCAGCGCGTACAGGTCCGGTGACCGCGACTCTCCGTGCCCGTCGGGACGCCAGATCCTCAGGAAACGTCTGAGCCACCCGGACGTGCCGTCCTCGGGACGCTCCCGGTCGGACACCTCGCCCTCGCCCAGGCCCGCGAGGGCACCCGACTCCTCCAGCAGTTCCAGCCAGAAGCCGGACATCCCGCCGCCCCCGTCGCGGGGCATCAGGCTCAGCAACCTCCCACGGACCTCGGGGTCCTGCCGGGCCAGGGCCACCAGGGCCGGGCGGTGCGCCTTCCACCAGCCGAGCGACGCTCCCAGCACGGCGGGCATGCCGAGCAGCTCGGTGAGATAGGCCTGCTCCTCCGCGCCCACATCCCGGCCCGCCGCCTTGGCCAGGCGGCGCAGGTCGGTGGCGATCTGCGCCGACGGCGCCAGGCCGGCCGCCGTACGGCGGACGCACAGCCTGCGGAACCTGAGCAGGGCCTCCTCCGCGGGCACCCGGGCGGCCAACTCCCTGGCGTATCCGGACAGTGCCTTCACCGGCAGCACCCCGGCGAGCGCGAACTCCAGGAAGACCTCGTCGAGCCGCCGCTCGTCGACGGGCAGGCCGTGCTCGGCCTCCGCCTTACGTGCCTGGGTGAACATCTGTGCCGCGTAGGTGAGGTTGTCCGCCGCGAGGAACAGCCGTCCCGCCTGCTCGAAGAACGTCGGCAGGAAGTGCGGGACGGACACGGCCAGCTCCGCGGCGAGCCGCCGGAAGGTGTCGAGGGCGGCCTTCGGCTTGGATCGCGCCTGCCGGGCCGTACGGTCCAGCTCCGGCACCACGGCGAGCGCGTGGTGACCGTCCTGCGGATGGTGCACCAGCACCCATTCGGGGAACCCGAGCGAGCGCCGCAGACCCAGCCCGACCACGGCCGGCTCTCCGGCCGGTTCCAGGCCGAGGAATCCGGCCGCCGCGTCCTCGGCGACGCCCAGTTCCCCGGCGACCAGGCGTACCACCACCCGGTCGTCCAGCCCCGGATGCCGGTAGGCGCGCGCGGTCAGCGGCACCACCCGCTCGTCGTCCCCGTCCGTGCCCGGCGGAAGCACCGCCCCGGCGTCGAGCAGCTCCCGCATGTCGCTCTCCGTCCCCGTTCCGGGGTGTTCCCGTCCCCCGGTCTCCGCCGCCGTTCCAGGCACCTCGCTCTCCGTCCCCGTTCCGGGCAGTTCCCGCGCCCCGGTCTCCGCCGCCGTTCCAGGCACCCCGGTCTCCGTCCCCGCTGATGACACGGTGCCGCTCATGCGTCCCTCCCTCCCTCGACGGTCCGCCCGGCGTACAGTGCCGCGGCCATCCGCATCCCCTCCGACCAGGCCACCGGGCCGACCTTCTGCAGCGGCAGATCCCTGCCCTCCCGGTCGTGCCAGCTCAGGTCGCCCGTCTCGGTTCCTCCGTCCCAGTAGGGCTCTCCGATCCACACCGACGCCTCGGCGATCCGCCCGGCGTCACGCACCGAGCAGGTGGCGTAGCCCCCCGACACCCGGTAGCCGAGAGAGACGGCCCGGGCGGCGAGGGCGGACCGGGAACCGAAACCTCCGCCGGAGAACTCGGTCACCGCGGCGGCCCTCGCCGCCGGGTCGGCCGGCCTGGTCCAGGTCGCCCGGTGGATCTGCTCGACCCGCTGCTCGACCCCCAGCTCCGTGGCGAACTCCCGCAGCTCCGCCAGGTCGGGCAGCCGCACGGGGTGCGGCAGGGTCACGGTGGCAGGGGACAGCCGGACGGTCTCACCGTCCAGGTTCACCACGCGCAGTTCACCTGCGTCGGTGACGCCCCGCAGGAAACCCGCCTCGTCGGGGTCGTCGCCGACCACCACGAGGTCGCGCAGCACCGACTGCCACGCCTCGTCCGGCCACACCTCGGCCACCAGTCCGGTGGGGACGGGCAGGGACGACACCATCCAGGTGTCCACCTGGGCCAGGCAGGCGGCCGCGTGCCGGTCGAGCCACGCGGCGAAGAGTCTCAGTCGCTGTGCCTCGGGGTGTTCCCGCACCTGTTTGGGCAGCGTTTTCAGCTGCCGCCCCGCCGCACGGCCGGTGGTGGCTCGCGCCACCACCCGGCCCTCCACCAGGGCGATCTCGTATCCGTCTCCCGCTGACAGCCAGCCCAACGGTTCCCCCTCACATCACGCGCGGATCGTCAACCTTCACAGGGGTTTCCGCACCTGTGACGGTGATGCGCGGAACGCTAACGCTCTCCACCGACAATCGAGTATTGAAGTGCTCCCCAGGGTTAAAGCCGGGGGATTCCAGCCAGCCCGGACGCCGCGGTTGCGGTGGCCTGCGCTGCTGTTGCTTGGCGGTTGACCTTCCGGCCCACGCGGTTGCGTGGTTTGCGCGCCCCAGCTCGCACACCCGGCCTGGGCTGCGCGAACTCCGCCCTCCCAGCGGTGAGTACGTTCTTGGCGGCGTTCACGTCGGCGTGTTCGGTGTGTTCGCAAGAGGTGCACCGGAAGACCGCTTGGCTCTCGCGGGATTTCCGGTCCACCACCTTGCACACGTTGCACGTCTGACTCGTGTACGCCGGGTTGACAGTGATCACGTGGGTGCCGGTATACCGGGCCCTACTCCGGGTGGCCAGCTCGATCCGATACCAGCCCTTGTCCACGATGGACCGGTTCAGCCCGGCCTTGGCGGCGGCCCCGTTCGGCACGAACACCCCCGGCCGCTCCGGATCTGGCCGGGGTTCGACGCCGGCGGTCATGTTCTTGATCGTGAGCGCCTCGAACACCACCATCTCAAAGCCCGTGGCCAGGGTATGAGCGGTCTTGGCGGCGAAGTCCTCCCGACGTCTGCGGACCGTCCGCGCCAGGTCGGCGACCCGCGCGGCAGCCTTCTTCCGCCGGGCGGATCCCTTCACGGTCTGGGCGAAGCCTTGCTGAAGCTTCTTGGCATGCTCGACCTCCCGATCATGGGCGAACACCCGATGATGGAAGTGGCCGTCGGAGCGGGTCACGACCTTGACCACGCCCCGGTCGATCCCCACGGCGCTGCCGGGGTTGGCGTGCCGCTCAGGCGGGGCGACGCCGTCCTCGACGAGAAAGCTGATGTACCAGTGCCCACCGTCCCGGCTGATGGTGGCGTTCTTGACCTTCCCGCCGAGCGGGCGGGTGATCCGGAAGCGGACCCAGCCGAATTTCGGCAGCTTCACTCGCGCCCAGCGCCGGTTGAGCCGCTCAACCGTGATCTTCCCGCCCTCGGGGAACCGGAAGCTCGGCGGGTTGGCGGCCTTCGACTTCCAGCGGACTTTCCACGTGCCGTGCCTGGCACACGCCTGATCCAAATCGATCAACGCCTGCTGCAGACAGTGACCGGGCACCTCGGCCAGCCAGGGGAAGTCATCTTTCGCCTCAGCCACCTGGCGGGCCTGGTCGTGATAGCCGATCCACCCACCGCGCCGACGGTAGATCCGGCGCTGTTCCAGCGCGGTGTTCCACACGGACCGGCACGCCCCGCCGATGCGGTCGGCGAACTCACCCTGCTCAGGAGTGAAGTCCAGGCGGTACTTACGTCCGGTAAGCATCGGCGATCACCAGTTTTTCTGGTTTTCGACGGAGCGCTCGACCGCCTCCAGGGGCGCACCACCCACGGTCGCCACGAAGGAGGAGTTCGTCCCTACGGTCGACAGCTTCGACTTCAGCACCGGGAATTCCTCGCCAAGCAGGCGAGAAATACGGCCTTTAACGGCCTTGACCAACCGGTGGATCCCGAATCGGGGGTCCACCTCGGCCAGGAGGCGAACGGGGTCGGCCATGGCATCGCGTTCCACCGGCCACGCCTCCTTCTCCTCGATCACCTCACAGATCATCTGCTCAAGCCGTTCTTCGATCCGACCACCCAGGATCCGCCGCCGGCACGTAGGGCACCCCACCACCTGAAACGCGCACCGGAAAGCGATGGTGCCGTTCGTCGGAGCGTCACCATCACCCTGATCAGTATGCAGAAGGAAGCCATCTACCGCTCAAAGATTCGATTACCTTCTCAAAGAGAACGCCCATCAGGTCAGCGCACGCCCGGCCTGGCGGCCCCCCGCGCCGGGCTTGCCCCCACGACCAAAGCCAGGGGCCCGCACCTGTCATCTCAGAACGGCGGCCGGCCGATCCGCCCGGCGAGGGACGGCGCGTCCGAGGTCGTCGGCGACCGCCGTATCGTGGCCCGGCCGTCCGTCGGCGACCGGCGGGGAAGACGGCCAAGACCTGCGCCGACCGAGTCCGGCGCGCGTGCCGGGCGGCCTCCTGGGTCGGCGTCGCCGCTCGGGGCGGGTTGCGATCCCCCGTGGTGTGAGGCCTCGTCGCCGGCGGTCGGCCATCGGTTTTCGGTCGCTTCTTATTTCCGAACGAAACCGAGAAGGAATCCTTCTTCCGTCAGACGATTAAGGTAAATCGCTTAAATTTGTCGCGATTTCCTTTTACTGTTCGGCCGTACGTAATGCCGGAATCAGCCGGGGACGCCAACCCCGCGAAGGAGACCCGTGCAGTTAACTCGGATGCGCATGTCCTGCCGATTGACCGTGATCCTGTCCGCGACCCTGACCATCCTGCTGGGGGCGCTCGGGCAGAGCGCGAGTGCCGCTCCGGCGGCCCCCCTGACCGACGCCTTCGCCCGCGCGGCCACCGCCTACGACGTGCCGCGCGACCTGCTCGTCGCACTGGCCTACGCCGAGACCCATCTTGACGGGCACGACGGGCGGCCGAGCGCGAGTGGCGGCTACGGGGTCATGCACCTCGTCAGCAATCCGACCACGCACGCGCTCGAACAGGCCGCCAAGATCACCGGGAAGTCCCTGACGGCGCTGCGGACGGACGACGCGGCCAACATCCTGGGCGGCGCCGCGGTGCTGCGCGCCCACGCCGACGAGTTCGGACTCGACGCCGCCGCCAGAAAGGACGCCGGGCGCTGGTACGAGGCCGTGGCCGGGTACGGCAACGCCTCGTCCCCCGAGGTCGCGCGGCTGTACGCCGACACCGTCTACGACTTCCTCGGCCGGGGCGTCCAGGCCCCCGTCCGGAGCGGCGAGGTCGTGACGGTCCGGCCACGGGAGATCCGGCCGGATCTCGGCGGCTATGCCCGCACCCCCGACCTGAACGCCCAGGTGGCCAGTGCCGACTACCCGAGCGCGAGCTGGGTGGCCGCCAGTTCCAGCAACTACACCGTCGCCGGCCGCCCGTCGACCTACGCGATCGACCGGGTCGTCATCCACGTGACCCAGGGCTCCTACGCCGGCACGATCTCCTGGTTCCAGAACCCCGCAGCCCAGGTCACCGCCCACTACGTCGTCCGCTCCTCCGACGGTGCCGTCACCCAGATGGTCCGCGAGAAGGACGTCGCCTGGCACGCCGGCAACTGGAGCTACAACACCCGATCCATCGGCATCGAGCACGAAGGCTACGTCAGCGACGCCTCCTGGTTCACCGACGCGATGTACCGCGCCTCGGCCGCGCTGACCCGCAACATCTGCGACCGCTACGGCATCCCCAAGGACCGTGCCCACATCATCGGGCACGTCGAGGTGCCGGGCGCCGACCACACCGACCCGGGGTCCTACTGGGACTGGACCAAGTACATGCAGTACGTCACCGGGGGAACCACCCCGCCGCCCGCCAAGTACTGGGTGGACACGTTCGCCGCGGCACCCGGCCACTCCTCCCCGGGCGGCACGCAAACGGGGACGTTGAACCAGGGGACCAACTACGTCTACTGCCGGACCTGGGGACCGAACGTCCAGGTCGGCGCCGACTACAACCACTGGTGGCTGAAGACCGACCTCGACTCGGGCAGCCCATGGCAGAACCAGTGGGTGTCGGCGTACTACCTCGCACGCTGGGGCAACGACGTGGCCAAGGACAACAGCGGCAACGACATCCGCAACTGCTGAACGCGCAGACCCCGGGTCCCGCCGGGGTCGGGATCAGTCGTGCTGCAATTCACCGGAAACCTTTCGAAAACCAATCTCGTTGCGTTATAGAAGAAAGGACATCTCCCATTTTCCGGAGCTGACGGATCCATGCCCGGACTTCACCTCCAGTTGGACGACCTCTGCTGGAAGCACGGCGCGAACCGGCGTGCCCTGAAACCCGGCCGGCTGACCGTCGAGGCCGGGCGGACGGGGGTCGTGCTGGCCCATGACGCGGCCGATGCGGAGGCCTTCTCCGACGTGCTACTGGGGCAGGCGTGGCCTGTCAGGGGCAGGATCCTGATCACCGGCCGTGAGATCACCTCACTGTCCCCGGCGGACCGTGGCATCGCCTTCGTACCCGCCGGGGGCGGACTCTTCCCTCATCTGACGATCGAGCAGAACATCGAGTTCGGGGTGCGGGGGCGCCATCGGGAGGAGTTCCGGAAAGGGCAGGTGAACTATGTCGCCGAACGGCTGAACCTCCGCGGCCTCCTCGGCTGGCGGCCCCACGACCTCTCCCTCGACGAGCGACTCCGGGTGGCACTCGCCCGGGCGATGTGCCACTGGCAGGCGGCGAGGGCCGTGCTGATCGAGGACCGCGACGGATATCCCCCCTGTCACGCCGCGGTGAGCGAGAGCCTGAAGGCCTACCCGGACCTGCCGGTCCTGGTGGTGAGTGACGACAGGAACCGGGTGGAGACGCTCCGTTCCCCTACAGCCTCCTGGGAGATCACCGGTGCGGATGGACCGTAGGCACGCCCTCTCCGTACTGTCGGGTCTGGCCGCCGCGGGGCTCACCGGATGCGGCGGCGCGCCCCCGTTGCGGATCGCGGTGGTGTGGAGCGGCTGGGAGCTGAGCCGCTTCAACCGGGTCCTGGAGAACCAGGCCGTCACCGTCTACTCCGCCGGAGACAACATCGCCGCCCTGCTCGGAAAGTCGGTGGCGTCGGCGGCCACTCCCGACGTGGCGATCGTGCCGCGGCCCGGGCTGGTGAGCGACCCCGTCGTCTGCGCCCGGCTGCACCCGCTGCCCTCCGGCGATCCCCCCTTCTGGCAGGAACTGCTGCGGTGCGGGGAGGACGGGCGGACCAACGGCGTCTGGTTCAAGATCGCGCACAAGTCGCTGGTGTGGTACCGGCCCGAGGCCGTACCGGCCCCGCCCGCCGACTGGGACGCGTGGGTGGAGCTGTGCAGGGAGCGCGCGGCGGCGAAGAACGGCCGCCCCCCGCTCTCCATCGCGGCGGCCGACGGCTGGGTCCTCACCGACTGGTTCGAAAACGTCCTCCTCGGGATCGACCCGGTGACGTACGGCACGCTGCACAGGACCGCGGGCGACTGGAGCCACGGCTCCGTGAGGGAGGCGCTCACCCGGCTGGCGGAGCTGTGGCGTATCGAGAACCTGGTCCCCGGCGGGGGCCGGCAGGCACTGGTCACCCAGTTCCACGACTCCATCCTCGATGTCTTCCGCTACGGTCGCGCCGACATGCTGGCGGCACCCGACTTCGCCTGGCCCGTCATCGACCGCTACCGCTCGCCCGGACAGGGGGCGTGGCGCTTCCGTTTCCCCGGCCCCGCGGGCAGGCCCGCGCCGCGGGTGGTGGTCGGCGGGGACGCCGTGGTGGCACTCAAGTCGAGCGGCGAGCGCGGCCGGAGATTCGTGGAGTGGCTCACCGGCGAGGAGGCCGGCGAGCGGCTGGGGGCGTGGGCCGCCGCCGGCGGTTTCCTCTCGCTCAACAAGAACGTCCACGGCTACCCCGCCCCCATCAGGGACCTGGCCGCCGAACTGGAGGAGTCAGTGGAATTCGATCTCTCCGACCGGCTCACGGGTGGCCTGGCGGGCGGAGACGGCCAGGGCCTGTGGCGCGTCCTGACCGACCTGTTCATCGCGGTCGCCGTCAACGGGCAGCCGTCCGGGGACGCGGCGGAGAGCGCCATGAGAGCGATCGCGAGCCTGGTCGAGAAGAGGCCGTCTTGAGGCACGACGACATCCTGCTTTTCGACGTGACGCCGCATCACGACATGCGCACGCCTGCCAAGTCGGACGGCCACGGCTTCTGGGGGATACGGTGGCCCCTGCTGCCCGCCGTCCTGCTCGCGACCGCCGTCCTGCTCGCGCCGCTGGTCGCGACCGTGGTGACGAGTGTGATCCAGGATGCGGGCCCGGCCAACTACTGGCACGTCCTGACCGACGAAGAGGTCTGGCAGGCCCTGCTGCACAACGCCGGCTGGCTGATGCTCGCGCTGGTGGTCTGCGCGCTCGGGTTCGGACTCGCCTGGCTCGCCCGTGACGCGGGCCCACGCCTGCGGGTGCTGCTGCTGACCGTGCTGGGACTGCCCTCGGTGACCTCGCCGCTGACCGCGGGAGCGGCCTTCCGCCTGATCTTCGACACGGACCCCCACCGGGGCGTGGTGAACGCCCTGCTGCCCGATCGTGTGCTCTTCATCGGCCCCGGCTGGATCTGGCTCGTTCTCGGCCTCGCCTTCGTCTGGCAGTGGACCGGGCTGGCGTTCCTGGTCTTCCACGTGGGGCTGGCGAACATATCGGCGAACCTCCTGCGGGTCGGGCGTGTCTTCGGTGCCGGGCGGCTCCGCCGGATGCGCACCGTGGTGATCCCGGCGCTGTTCCCCACGGCGGCGCTGGTGATGCTGATCGTGCTCACCGCGGCCGTCCGCGTGTTCGACCTGGTCCTGGTGGGCGCGCCGGGCGCGGTCCAGTCCAGGGTGGATGTGGTGGGGCTCTTCTGGTGGCGCCATCGCGACGTTCTCGGAGACGGGCAGGCGTCGGCGCTCGCCGTCCTGCTGTCCGCGCTGGCCGTCACGGTGGCGCTGCTCGTGCTGTGGCGGCTCCGCCGGGACTGGCCGGAGACGGGGCAGCGATGGCAGGAGCGGCGCCCGCCCGTCACCGGACGTCCCCGGTGGCGGCTGCGCGTCATGTCCGCGGTGGTGACCGTGCTCTGGGCGTTCCCCTTCGTCGTCCTCCTGCTCACCTCGTTCCGCGATCCGGTGGCCGCGGCCACGTCGGGGTGGTGGACCGGAGGGTACGGCCTGGATTCGTACGGCGAGGCGCTCGGCGACGGTTCCTTCGCCGGTGCGCTGGGCGCCACGGCGCTGCGCGCGCTGCTGGTCGCCGTCGTCGTAGTGGCGGTGGCCATGCCCGCCGCGTACGCGCTGACCCACGAGCGGCTGTCGCTGCGGGCGCGGCGGATCGTCACGGCGGTGGCGGTGGTGCTCGCGGTGCTGCCTCCGCAGGTGCTCGCCGTACCGCTGGGAAAGGTGCTGGGCACGTCGCTGGGCAACGTCGTGGTCCTGGGCTCCGTGCACGCGGCGCTGGTGCTCCCCCTGGGAGTGCTGCTGCTGCGCAACGCGTTCATGTCGGTGCCACGGCCCGCGGTGCTGCGCCCCTTCACCGAGGGGCGTTCGGCGATGACGCAGGTGCTGGCCGAGAGCGGGCCCGCCGTGGTGGCGGTGGCGGTGCTGTCGTCCGTGCTCGTCTGGAACGACCTGGTCATCGGCCTGCTGCTGAACTGGCCGGCGGCGGATCAGGCGCCGCTCCTCCTGCTCCAGCAGGCACGCTACTTCACGACCTCGGCCGGGGGGCTGGCCGCCCAGGGGGTCATGATGACCGTCGTGCCCGTGCTGCTGCTGCTCGGGACCGGCAGGTGGCTGGTCCGGGGGCTGACCCAGGGAGTCCACAGATGAGCTCCGAGTTCCGGGAACCGCCCCGGGGGCTCCGGCGGCGGATGGCCGGGCTCCGTTCGGCACTGCCGGGAAGCCGCAGGGAACTCCTGGCCACCGCCGTCTCGTTCGGTCCCGCCGTGGGAATGGCCATCATCCTCGAGATGACCTTCGACGTCCTGCTACCGGTGATCCCCCGAGGGCTCACACTCGCCGTGGCCCTGTTGCTGCTCTCCGCCAGATGGCTGCGCAGGCGCGCGGTCCCCCCACCTCTGCCGGTGGGACCTCAGCGGCTCCCTCCCCGGGTCGAGCCGCTGGTCGGCCGGGAGGCCGAGCTCGAGAAGGTGACCGGCCTCGCCGTGGAGCGGGGTCTGGTCGTGGTGCGGGGGGTGGGCGGGATCGGCACCTCCGCGCTGGCCGTCAACGCCGGATGGGGGTTGGCGCCGGAACCCGAGCGGCAGTACTACGCCGACCTGCGCGGCCAGGATCCGGACGGCCCCGAGGACGCGGCGAGCGTGATGGAGCGGGTGCTGCGGACCCTCGGCCGCCCGCTGGGGCCGGCCGAGAGCGCCGGAGGGGCGGAACAGGAGGTCGTCGCCGCGCTCCAGGACACCGGCGCCCTCCTGCTCCTCGACAACGTCGAACGGTGGAGCCAGGTGCGCTGGCTCCCCCACCGCGTGCGGGGCAGTCGGTTGGTCATCGCGGGAGATCTCAAGGTGGACACCGGCGACAGGATCCCAAGAGACGTGGCGGTCGTCCAGGTCGGCCCGCTGAACGCCGACGACACCGTGACGCTGCTGCGCTCCCCGAGCACCGCGGACCGGATCGAGGCCGACCCCGCCGCGACGAAGAAGCTGGCGGAGCTGTTCCTGCGCAGGCCCGCGGTCACGGTCGAGATCCGCGGCTGGCTCACCGAGAACCCGTACGTCTCCATGGCGGGGCTGCTGAACGACCTGGGGCAGGAGCCCCACGACCGCACCCTGCAGAAGGTGCGCACCATGCAGCTGGCGCGGGTGAGCCCGGCGGCGCGGCGACTGCTGGCGCTGCTCGCGAAGACGCCGATCGCCGAGGTCGGGATCGACGCGGCCACCGCCCTCGCCGGCGGGCCGGAATCCGCCGTCACGGCGGCGATGGAAGAACTGAGCCGGCACGGCCTGACGGTGAAGGTGAGAGAGTCCCGGATCCGCCTCGTGGACGGGGCCCGTGCGATCGCGCCGCCGCCGGACGACCCGCAGGCGGCACGGCAGCGCCTGGTGGAACACTTCGCGGACCGGGCCGACCGGTCCGCCGAACTGCTCCCGCACGAGGAGGCATGGGCCTGGTTCAGCACCGAGGACAGGGCACTGCTGCAGATACTGAAGGAGCCCAGCCCGGCGCCCTGGGCGGCCGGCCCCCTGTGGCGGATCGCGGACGCGCTGGAGGTGTGGTTCTCCCTGGAGCAGCGCCACCAGGAAAGGCGGGAGGCCGCCCGCGCCCTGGCGCACGCGGCGACGGTCCTGGGTGACCCGGACGTCCGGGCCACCGCCGAACTGCGGCTGTGCCTGACCGCCCTGGTGCTGGGCGAACCCCGCGAGGCCCAGCGGCATTTCGACGCGGCCGCCGGCCTGCAGTCCGGCGTCGAGTCCTGGCCCGCCCAGCTCCACCTGGCGCGCGCGTCGACGCTGCTGGCCGGTGGCGACGAGTTCGCCGCGGTGGAGTCGTCCCTGGTGCAGTACGGCCAGGCCCTGCCGGGCGGGGACTCCACCGGGCAGGCCACCCGGTGGATCAACATGGCCGTCCTGCAGATGCGCCGGGGCCAGGTCTGCGGTTTCAAGGACGAGACCGACCAGGCGGACCGCCTGTACGCGGATGCCCTGAGCACCCTGGTCCAGGCCCTCGGGATCGCCCGGCAGGCGGAAGACGTGCACGCCGAGGCCCACGCGCGAGAGCTCCTCGCGCTCGTCCACTGGTATCTGGACCGGGCGCACGACGCCGCGGCGAACTGGCAGAAGGCGGCCGAGCTGTACGAACGGTCGAGGGACAGGATCGGCCTGGCCCGCTGCCAGGTCCACCGGGCGGCGACGCTGCCGAAGGGACGTCACGAGGAGGCCGCCGCGCTCCTGAGGTCGGCCGTGGGACGGCTCCCGGCGACGGGGGTGAGCACCGCGCTGGCGCGGTTGCATCTCGCCCGCATGGAGCCGCGGAACGCCCGGTCGGAGTGCGAGAGGGGGCTGGCCGCGCTCGCGCCGTGGGACGGGATGGTCGAGCCGCTGCAGGTCACCGAGATACGGCGGCGGCTGGAGGACCTGCGACCGGACGGTCCTTTCACCTCCTAGGCGTTTCACGGCCTGACGTGGGCCGTACCGGCCGGTATCGGGTCGCGCCCGAGAGGGTCCGGCCCGGCTCGCCCGGCCATGGGCCGCCGGGAATAATACGCGCGCCACAGTGTTCAGCATGGTTGAAAGTTCAATGATATGGAGGATGGTGAGCACGATGCAGTTCGGGATCTTCACCGTAGGCGACGTCACCACGGACCCCACCACGGGCAGGACGCCGAGCGAGCGCGAGCGGATCAAGGCGATGGTCGCCATAGCGCTCAAGGCCGAGGAGGTCGGACTCGACGTCTTCGCGACCGGCGAGCACCACAACCCGCCCTTCGTGCCGTCGTCGCCGACGACCATGCTCGGCTACATCGCCGCGCGGACCGAGCGGCTCATCCTCTCCACCGCCACGACCCTGATCACCACGAACGACCCGGTCAAGATCGCCGAGGACTTCGCGATGCTCCAGCACCTGGCCGACGGGCGCGTCGACCTGATGCTGGGCCGAGGCAACACCGGGCCGGTGTACCCGTGGTTCGGGCAGGACATCCGCCAGGGCATCCCGCTGGCCGTCGAGAACTACGCGCTGCTGCACCAGCTGTGGCGCAAAGACGTCGTGGACTGGGAGGGCCGCTTCCGCACTCCCCTGCAGTCGTTCACCTCGACGCCCAGGCCGCTCGACGGAGTCGCGCCGTTCGTCTGGCACGGCTCGATCCGCAGCCCGGAGATCGCCGAGCAGGCCGCCTACTACGGCGACGGGTTCTTCGCCAACAACATCTTCTGGCCCAAGGAGCACTTCGTCCGCCTGATCGAGCTGTACCGGGAACGCTTCGCCCACTACGGCCACGGCACCCCCGAGCAGGCCGTCGTCGGCCTCGGCGGTCAGGTGTTCATGCGCAAGAACTCCCAGGACGCCGTACGGGAGTTCCGCCCCTACTTCGACAACGCGCCCGTGTACGGCCACGGCCCGTCACTGGAGGAGTTCACCGACCAGACCCCGCTCACGGTGGGCAGCCCGCAGGAGGTCATCGACAAGACCCTGACCTTCCGGGAGTCCTTCGGCGACTACCAGCGCCAGCTGTTCCTGATGGACCACGCCGGACTGCCGCTCTCCACCGTGCTGGAGCAGCTCGACATCCTCGGCGAGGAGGTCGTGCCCGTCCTGCGCAAGGAGTTCGCGGCCGGCCGGCCGAGCCAGGTGCCGGACGGCCCCACCCACGCGGCACTCGTCGCCCGTCGCGACGCCGGTGACGAGACGCAGCCGCCCGTCCCCACCGGTTCCCCGGCCTGACAACCGTCCCGCGGCAGACCCCCGTCCCCCGGGACGGGGGTCCCGCACCGAAAGGATTTCGATGAAGCCCTTGAAGCTCGTGGTCGTCTCGGCCGGTCTCAGCCGGCCGTCGTCGACGCGCCTGCTGGCCGACCGGCTGGCCGAGGCGACCAGCAGGCGCCTGGCGGACGGGGAGACCGCGGTCGAGGTCCGCGTGGTGGAGCTGCGCGACCTCGCCGGCGCCATCGCCAACGCCATGGTGACCGGCTTCCCCGCCACCGCCCTGCGCGAGGCCGTCGAAGCCGTCACGGAGGCGGACGGCGTCGTCGCGGTGACGCCGATCTTCACCGCCTCCTACAGCGGCCTCTTCAAATCGTTCTTCGACGTGATCGACAACACCGCGCTCACCGGGAAGCCCGTGCTGATCGCGGCGACCGGCGGCACGGCGCGGCACTCGCTCGCCCTCGAACACGCCCTGCGCCCGCTCTTCGTCTACCTGCGCGCACTCGTGGTGCCCACCGCCGTGTACGCGGCCTCGGAGGACTGGGGAGCGGGCGGGGACGCGCGCACCGACGGCCTGGCCGCCCGCATCACCCGCGCGGGCGGCGAACTGGCCGACCTGATGGCCCGCCGGCCGACGCCCACCGGGCGGTTCGACGATGTCGTCCCGTTCGAGCAGCAGCTCGCGGCGCTGCGCCCCTGAACCCGGCGGGCCTCCGATGGCCGCACGACCCGCCGGGTGCCGCACTGGTGGCCGTGAGCCCGGCCGGCCGCCGATGTCGCGCCCGCCCGGCCTGGCGGGCGCGAGGGACTCACTTGCGGCCGCTGCTGACCGCGTTGTACTGCAGGTCCTGCACCGAGAAACTGCTCTTGACCTCCCACGGCGACGAGACCGTCACCGCGCCCACGGACGCCTTGTTCAGTCCGTACGCCAAGGGGAAGAGCTGCGCCTGGACGCCGGCCTTGGCGTCGTAGCTCTGCTCCTTGCCGCCTATGGTCGCCTTCACCGCGGCCGCCTTGGTGAGGAACGACAGCACCTCGACCTTGTCGCGCGGCGTGGACGTGCCACCGCGCGGGTTCATGAACTTGGTCTGCGAACCCGACGTCGGCCTGGCCGCGACGAACTGCGAGCGGTGCGTCAGATAGAGCGTGTCACGCACGATCGCCGGAGCCTTGCCGGTCTTCAGCCAGGTCAGGTAGTAGGAAGAGATGTCCAGGTACGTCGAGCCGTTGTGCACCGAGGGGACGAACTGGGTGCCTTCGGAGAAGTCGTTCCACGTGGTGAGCTGGATCCATTCGGCGCCGCCCGAGATGGACTTCTCCCATGTCGTACGCAGGTTCTCGGTGTTGTTGGCCTCGTCGTAGATGCCCTGGTTGGGTCGCTCGTCCTGGACCGAGACCGGCTGCATCCAGATCTTGTTCAGGCTGTGCGCCTTGGAGATGTTGGACTCGATGCCGGTCTGCTGAGCCGGGCTGCGGTTACCCCAGTTGGAGAAGCCGTAGCTGATCGGCGCGAAGGCCGAGGCGTTGGACGAGAAGTTCAGGAAGACCGGGACCAGTGCGACGTCGATGCCGTGGGAGCTCTTCATGATGTCCATGAAGTTCTTCCACCAGGCGGCGCTCTGCTGCTCGGCCTTGAACGGCGAGATCACCAAGCGGTTGTCGCCCAGGTGGTAGACCGACTTGGACGCGGCCAGGCCGGCCATGGCCGAGGCGAGCGTGCCGGCGTCGACCTTCAGCGAGGTCATGTCCGGCATCAGCACGATCTTGAAGCCGGGATCGACCGCTTCGGCGGCCTTGATCAGGATCTTGAGCCGGTCCCAGTGGGCGCTGGTGAGGGAGAGCACGTCCACGGTGAAGCCGTCCAGTCCGGCCTTGGCCGCGGTCTGCACCTCCTTCTTCATGTCGGCCAGCTGCCAGTCGCCGGACAGCACCTCCCGGGGGAAGGGCCGGTCACGCAGCAGCCCGCCGTACGCCGCGTGCTTGCCGCTCTCGCCGGCCGGGTTGAGGTAGTTCTTGGTGTAGTAGTCGTCGGCCCCGGCCTTGTTGTTCAGCGAGATCGGGTACGGCGTGAAGTAGTGCGCGAACACCTTGTGGGAGGACGCGCGCAGCGTCGCGGTCGACGGCAGCTCGAACGGCAGCGGACCGGCCGGAACCGTCGGGGGCGCGTCGCCGTACGTCACCGTGAGCTTGGGCCCCTCGCCGCTGGTGGCCTGCGAGGAGTGCAGCACGCTCTGGATGTTCGAGGGGGAGGTGATGGCGAATGAATAGTCACCGTTGCCAGTGAAAGCGGAAGACACGTCCAGTTTGACCGTCTGTCCGCTGGTCAGGCCCTTGGCGGTGGCCAGGACCGCACCGGTGGCCGGCCGGCTGTTCCAGTTCAGCGTGGACTCGGACCACGTTCCGGTGACCGGACGCGCCTCGAGGACGGTATCGGTCGTCCTGACCGACTGCAGCTCCAGTGTCAGCTTGACATCGGAAGCGTCGGCGGGCAGGCCCTTGACGGTGAAACGGACATAGGAGCGGCGCTCGGTGTTGGTCGCGCCGTCGGACGTGGCCGCGTTGGCCGAGAGCCACGTGTGGCTGCCGTGCGGCGCCGTGGGGCCGGCCTGGCTGACATAGGTGTCTTCGACTGCTTTGACGGTTACCGTCTGGTCGGTGGGGGCGGTCGCGGAGGCGGGGGTGGTTGCGGAGGCGGGGGTGGTCACGGCCATCAGACCGGAGGTAGCCGCCAGAGCCACCACCGACAGAGCCATCACACTTAGGCGAGATCGCATGGCGTCCTTCAATTACAACATGTCATGACATGTCAACAAGAACTGATCGTCACAAAACCTGATCATCATAGACACCAGCGGGCATTTCTCATCCCTTTTCGCGTTTTGCCGAATGAGGATGACTTGGCCGAGCCGACCTGCATGGAGAGGGCGGCAACGGAGTCTCCATCGGATGCGCCAGATCCTCAGCCCCGCATCCGCTCGCCCCTCCAGGCCGGCCGGAGCCCGGCCGAGATGATCTCATCACCCGTCGCCGGTCTGCCGGAACGGCGTGCGGATCCGCAGGTCATGGACGCTTGCGGGCTCGGAGGACGGTGTCGTGAATGGTGATTCCGTGGCCCTCGTGACCCTCGTGACCCTCGTGACCCTCGTGGTGCTCGTGGCCGTCGTGGCCTTCGTGGGCGGTGGCCGACCGGGTCCTGGCCTCGGCGACGGCGATGTCCCACCGGCCGGGGTCGAGGCCGGCGGCGATCTCTTCGGCGGTGAAGTGCACCTGCAGCGCTGAGGCGTGCGAACCGGTGGGCTGAGGGCCTGATGGGTGGTGGCCGACGATGAGCAGCGTGCCGCCCGGCGCGACCGATGCGGCCAAACGGTGGAACAGTGCCTCGCGCGATGCCGCCGGGTGCACGTAGTGGGTGGAGACCAGATCGAAGTGTTCCTCGGTGGGCGTCCAGTCGGTCAGATCGGCCTGTACCCAGTCGACCCGGCTCGCGAGATCGGCACCGAGGGTTTCGGCGTGCTCCCGCGCGCGGTGCAGCGCGGTGCCGGCGATGTCCACCGCCGTCACCCGCCAGCCGCGCGAGGCGAGCCAGATGGCGTCGGCTCCCTCGCCGCAGCCCGCGTCCAGTGCCGTGCCGGGCGCGAGTTCCCCGGCCTCCGCCACGAGTTGCGGATTGGGCCGCCCGTCGTAGGCCGCAGCATGGCCGCGGTAGCGCTCTTCCCAGTACGCCTTGCCGAATTCTTCGAACACAGCTGCTTCCTTTCCGTGGTTCACAGATCGTGGCGACGGGCGCCCATCACCGCTTCTCGGACACGCGCTTCGGCCCCGGCCGAGAACGGCTCCCGGTAGGCGGCTAACGTTTGACGGTCTCCTCGGCGACCCGCTCGACCCGCGGCGCCACCTCCACACCACCACGTCATAGCCGCCCCTCAGCCGGTCGGTCACCCTGACCACCTCCACGGCAATCATGCGAGCTCATCAGCCATTACCGCAAACCTCGTTGCCGATCTGGCAAACTGATGACATGGACGACGACCTTGACCAAGCGCTCGACGCGGTCGGACCCCGGCTACGCGCGCTGCGCCGGCAGCGCGAAATCACGCTGGCCGACCTTTCGACGGCGACCGGCATCTCGGTGAGCACCCTGTCCCGGCTGGAGTCCGGTGCCCGCCGGCCGAACCTCGAACTACTGCTCCCTCTGGCCAGAGTCCACGGCATCACCCTTGACGAGCTCGTCGGCGCCCCACCCACCGGAGACCCGCGTATACACCTTCGCCCGGTCACCCATCACGGCATGACCATGGTGCCCCTGACCCGCCGAGCGGGCGGCATCCAGGCCTACAAGCTCGTGATCCCAGCCGGCAGCCCCCGAAGGGAACCCGATCTGAAGACCCACGAGGGCTACGAATGGCTCTACGTCCTCAATGGCCGGCTGCGGATCGTCCTCGGCGAACAGGATCTGGTGCTCGCACCCGGCGAAGCGGCCGAGTTCGACACCCGCGTACCGCACTGGTTCGGCGCCATCGGCACCGAACCAGTCGAATTTCTCAGCCTGTTCGGCAGGCAGGGCGAACGCGCACACCTCCGCGCCCGCTCCACGACGAAACACCCACCCGAACGACCCGACTAAGTGGTCGGCTCCGGAAGTCCTTCGGGGGTTGACTTGAAGCACTCGTCTTGTGGAGTCCAGGTAGCGGACCGGGTGTGCCATTGGTGTCGTTGCGCATGACGCCAGCGTGGCCCATCTGCAGCCAGCTGGGAGATCCGGATCTGGACCCGGTCTGTGGCAGCGGGTGTGCTCAGTTTCCGTCCACGGTTTCCGGGCTGGTTGGCCGCTGCGGGTCAGCCGCGCACCGCAGCCAGGCACTCGTCGTATAGGTCCATGATTTCGCCCTTGCCATCGTTGTCGACCCACGTGATCGATGCGGCATCCAGGCACCCGAACGCCGTCGCAATCACCGCGCGGGCCTTCGCGCCCTCGTTGCCGGTAGCTGCGTCCATACGGGTCTCGATGAGCGGCAGCAGGCCCTCCTGGAATCGCAGTCGCTTTTCGAGCCAACCGGCACGCAGCGAGGCGGTGTTGTGCAGGAGACGGAACCGCTCCAGGGTCTGTTCGCGGCTGTCATGCAGGGTCAGTACGGCAGCAACCCCTGCGCGCAGGGCCTCCCAGACGCCGACGTCGGCTGGCAGTTCGCTGATCGTGTCTGCCAGGACCTGCCCGAAGCGGTCCTGGTTGCCGCCGAGAAGGTCCTCCTTGGTGCCGAAGTAGCGGAAGAGGGTGCGCTGGGAAACGCCGGCCTCTCGGGCGATCTGGGCGATGGTCGTCTCGTCGTAGCCCTGTTCGATGAACAGGCGCAGGGCCGTCTCGAGGATCTCTCGGGAGGCCATCTGTCGTGTCCGGTCCCACAGTGTGGTCGGAGTCCTCGTCGCTGCCTTGGCGTCCTGCTGCATACCACCAGATTACCCAGCACTGCCAAGACGGCATGCGCATCCCATGTGACAGCCACTGCCAATATGGCATACGCTGCCATGAGTGGTGCGCGGCACCACTCACTGCCCCACAGACAGAGCCGCTCACCCCCCGCCCATAAGTACGCAAAGGAGCGCATCATGCCTGCACCCACAGCTCTGATCACCGGTGGAACCAGCGGCATCGGCAAGGCGACCGCCGAACTGCTCCACTCCCGCGGCTACCGCGTCATGGTCACCGGCCTCGGCAATGTCGCCAACGCCGGACTTCCCGAAGACGTCACGGCTGTCCGGGCCGACGCACGGTCCCTGCCGGACATCGACCAGGCGATGGACCAGGCGCGCCGGCAACTCGGCTCCCTCGACCTGCTCTTCCTCAACGCGGGCATCTCCCGCCCCGGCCCGATCGAATCAACCGATGAAGACACCTTCGACGCCCTGTTCGACATCAACGTCAAGGGAAACTTCTTCACCCTGCAAAAGGCGCTGCCGCTCCTCAACGAGGGCGCCTCGGTCGTGTTCACCGTGGGCGCCGCCGAAGGGCTCGGGGCCGCGATGACAGCCGCCAAGGGCGCTCTGCTGCCCCTCATGCGGTCCCTCGCACTCGAACTCGCCCCCCGCCGCATCCGCGTCAACGCGGTCAGCCCGGGAATGATCAACACCCCTGCCTACAGCAAGATGGGTGTCTCCCAGGAAATGATCGACTCCTGGGCCCGGGACATCCCGCTCGGCCGCGTCGGCACTCCCGCCGACATCGCCGAAGCCGTAGCCTTCCTCGCCTCGGACGCCGCCGGCTACATCACCGGCGACAACCTCACCATCTCCGGCGGTATCGGTGTTCACTCCAACGCCTGACGAGTAATTTGGCTCTGACCTGGAAGGTTCACCGGGTCCGATGCCCAGTCTGTGGCCCGGGCGAGCCGACGGCCCGTTCGCTCGGCGGCGAGAACGTCCATTGGAGTGCGGACGGAAAGCTGATCGGCGTCCTGGACTGGGACCGGGCCCACCTGTTCGACCCGGCGGTCGACGCCGCCTTCATGGCGTGGCTGCATGGCTGGGGCAACGTTCGTGAAGCCGTCGACAGTAAGACCTACCGGCGCGCCCGGGTCTGGGACCGGACGTTCGGTCCACCGACCCGCGGTGGTGAACGCGGTCCTGAAGCACCTGACCGGCTAGCCTGGCCGGACTTCGTCGCCGACGCTCAGCTCGCCGAGGTTGGAGAAACCTGCCGGGGTCGTGTCGCCGGTGGCCGGAGGGACCTTGAGTTCGTCCATGCCCTTCGCCGACAGGCGGAGGCCGCCTTCGGGGGTTTCGGTGGCCGAAACCGAGAGGAGTCGGGGGTGTTCGCCTACCCAGATCACTTCTCCCAGCGGGTCCACCGCAGCCCAGCGGCGGTCGCCTTCCAGACCCCAGGGGAGGACTTGAGCGGATGGGCGGAGGATGCCTTTGGTGGACTTGATGGGGTAGGTGCGGATCTCCGCTAGTTCCATTAGGCAAGGGTAGGAGAAAGCGCTCTCTTGGGGTATGGGAGCGTGCCCACAGAGCGTCCGGGGCAGGGTATCGGGCCCCTCTGGGAGGCGGATTTCGTGTGCTCTTCGATGAGGCGAGGGGGTTCGTTCGTCGAAGCCCTGTAGCGGCTTCCGGTGAAACATTCATTGCGGTGCCGTCGAAGGACGCGGCTTGGCACCTCCTCTCCAAGCGGGCCCGGTGGCATCGCCCAGGTCTGCCGTTTTCACTCGCGCGCCGCCGGCGGCGTGGTTCACGGCCGGGCTCCTTGTGCTTGCCGCCGCGTTCGGCCCACTGCCGGACCGGATGGGGCATCAGGTCGAGCGGCCCGAACTCGTCCGTGCAGAAGCCGGCTTCGGGCTCGCCCGCTTCGGGTATGACCTCGGCGATCGCGTAGAGGTGTTCGACGCGGGCCTTCTTGGCGCGTAGCCCGGGTCGCGGGAGATCTTCCAGGCCTTCAGGCGTTGAAAGGAGACGCCTTCCTCGCAGAGCAGGATGCGCAGGCCCTCGTGGCTGAGGTCGACCACTCCCTCGGCGACCAGTAAGCCGGCCGGCTTGGTCAGGCTCCAGGTCGAAAACGGCAGGTCGTGCTCGGTCGGCTTGGACTTGGCGATTTTCTTGATCTCGTGCACGCGCACTCGCTCTGCCACCCGGACAGGGCGACGGCCACCTACCGCCAGGCACAGCACAGAGACGGCGCATCACCTCACGACAGGGCAGACCTTGCCTGACGCGGCATCAGCGAGGGCTACTGCTCCACGTAGGCGGCGAGGTTCGTCAGGGAAGAGGCGAGCCCCGCGGCGTGATCCTCCGCGGAGATGCCGTCCGGGACGTCCTCGGCAACGATGTCGACGCGCGTCCCCGCTTCGACAGCGGTGACCTCCCAGATCATGGTCATCGTGCCGGCGTAGGCAGGATCGTCGGAGACGAAGTCCACCGCTTGCACGACCTGAACGCCGGGGACGATGTCGACGAAGCGAGCCTCGACGATGTCGGAATCCACGGTCGCCTTGCCGGGCGCGCCAGACGCGTCGGAATAGGTCAGCACCAACCGGTACGACCCGCCCGGCTGGGCGTCGAATCGCTCGAATCTGCCAGTCATCCCGGCTGGGGGGAGCCATGCCATGAGCGCCTCGCGATCGACGAGTGTGGCCCAGACGCGATCGGGTGGCGCAGCGATCACCCGCGACGCCCTGTCCGTACGTGGCATGGCGCGACCATAACACCCTCGTGCGCCCCTACAAGAGCCAGAGCTTCGCCGCGCACGGCACCGTATGGCCATGCACCCGCCGCCAGGCCGACGCGGTCGCGCGCCATCGAGCCAGTCGGCGGTGAACTGCAGGAGCTCGGCACCGGGCCGGTCGAGTTCCATGTAGCCGAGCTCGTCGACGCATAGGAGGTACAGGTCAGAGCGCCTTGAGGAACCTCGCGGCGAGTGGGGCGGCCACCTTGCCGCCACTGCCGCCGTTCTGGACGAACACTGCGAAGGCCAGGGATCCGCGGTAGCCGATGAACCAGGCGTGCGACTCCGCCCCGGCGACCTCGGCGGTGCCGGTCTTGCCCGCGGTGTCCGGCGGGAGGCCGGCCTGGGCGGCCGTGCCCTGGGTGACCACGGCGCCCATCATCGTACGCAGACCGGCGACCACGCCCGCGTCCAGCGGCACCGGGGACGGTGAGCCGGCGGGAGGCTCGTCGGTCATGATCGCAGGCTTCCAGACCCCGCTCGCGACCGCGGCGGCGACCTCGGCCATGCAGAGTGGGCTGGCCTGCACCGAGTTCTGGCCGATGGCGTCGGAACCCAGCTCGTTCAGGTCCGCGTGCGGCCGGATCCGGCAGGAGCTCAGGCCCGGCTTCTCCCGGAATCCGAAGCTGTCGGCGGCCTCGGCGCGGAGCCGGTCCTCACGCAGCCGCTCGTAGGCCTGCTGGACGAAAGTGGTGTTGCAGGAGAACGCGAAGGCCATGGTGAGGGTCACGGTGCCGTGATCGGCGCCGCCGTCGTTGCTGAAGCCCCTGAAGTTCGGGATGGTGTAGGCGGCCGGGCACGCGACCGGTGACTCCGGTGTCAGGCCGCTGCGCAGCAGCGCGGCGGCGGTCACCACCTTGAACGTCGATCCGGGCGGGTAAAGGCCGTTGAACGCCCATTTGCCGCCCAGTGTGTCCGCCACCGCGCGCACCTGACCGGTCGGGACGTCCACGGCCACGATCGCGGCGGGCCGTTCCATGCCGTCCAGGGCACGGGCGGCGGCGGCCTGCACCGGCTGGGAGATCGTGCTGCGCGTCCCCGAGCGCTGCGGGGCCGACGAGGCCAGCAGCGTCCGGCCCGAGGGGACCTCCTCCAGCGCCAGCTCGGCCGCCGTGTCGTCCAGCCCGGTGAGGTAGCCACCCGCCCTGCTGTCACGGGGAAAGGGCACGCCCTCACGGGTGAGCGTGGCCGGTCGGAGCACCCGGGTCTCCTTGATCCGCAGACTTCCGCCGTCTCCGAGCGAGGGGTGCAGCGTCTCCGGGGTCCAGAGGACCTTCCAGACCCCGGCCCGCAGCGCCAGACGCAGGACCGAGGAGAACGGCCACGGCCCCAGGCCCGTCACCTCCCGTACCCCCTGGAAGGGCACCTCCGCCGCCTCCTCGCCCTGACGGCGCGGCTCACCGGGAGTGAGGGACAGCGACGAGACCCGTAGTTCGGTGTCGAACCGTCGGTGCCGTTCGGCGAAGTCGGCCGGCGGGTCGACGACCATGCCGGTCATGGAGGAGAGGTCTCCGGCCTGCCAGGCGGCGAGATAGTCCGCCGCGGCCCGGCCTGGATCGGCCGGTGGGGCCGAGGTGGGAGTGGGGGTGGGCTCCGGGAGGAAGGTGAGCATGGGCTTCGGGGCGGGCGACGGTTCCCCGGCCGGTTCGGCGGAGCGGCCGGACCGCTCCGGCGAGGAGGCCACCACCTCGCCCGGGGTGACCGCCAGCGCGTACACACCGGTAACGATGATCGCCACCACCGACGTGATCACCGCGAGGAGCCATCGCCTGCGCATGCCGTTCCCCTTCTGGGTTCCTCCCGGTGTATATCAGCGACAGACCCGGGCATACCAGGCTTTCAGTCGACTGGGATCATGGTGTGACCTGGATCTTCGCGGTCGGAAAAGGCTTGAACGGGCGGCCGGCGGCCCAACCGGGCGAGCCGTCCGCCGGGCAGGTCGCCCACCGGCACCCCGGCGGACACCGATCAACTCACCGATCCCAGGTCAAGAGCAGGTCCTTCCGTGTCGACCGGTGGGTGGCCGGTGCTCACACATGGGCAGAACGGGGAATGTAGAGAAAAGAAGGAAGGGGTCAGCCATGAAGGCAGACATCGGGGACCGGTTGGTCGTTGAAAGCACCCATCTGGGCGAGCCGCGCCGCATCGGCGTCATCACCGCGTTGCACCATCCCGACGGATCGCCGCCGTACGAGGTCCGCTGGCTTGACCAGGACCATGAGGCCTTGGTCTTCCCGGGACCGGACGCCCACATCGAGCATCGGAGCGCAGGACCCGAACCATCCTGATCAGGCCGGGGAGGTGCGCGCGGAGACACTGGAGGAGGCCTTGCTTTCTCTGACCGACGCAGGGTGTTCGGGCATGGCGTGCGTTCTTGTCGGTGCCGGGTGACATGATCTGCCGATGCCGGAAACCAGTGCTTCAATCGCGTCCTTCTGGGATGCTTTCGCCGCCTCCTTCGACGAAGAGGCCGACCACGGTCTTCGCGACCCCCATGTCAGAGCGGCATGGGCAGGGCGGTTGCGCTCGTGGATGCCGGCTTCGCCGGTCGACGTCCTGGACCTGGGGTGCGGCACCGGCTCGCTGTCCCTGGTGCTCGCCGAACAGGGACACCGGCCGTCCGGAGTGGATCTGTCGCCGTTGATGGTCGAGCAGGCCCGGCGCAAACTCAGCGCCGCCGGCTTCGATGCCGTGATGATGCTGGGGATGCCGGGGACCCGCCCGCGGAGGTCGGGTCCTCCTTCGACGTGATCCTCTCCCGTCACCTGCTGTGGACCCTGCCCGATCCGGAGACGGCGCTGTCCCGGTGGATCGGCTTGCTGCGTCCCGGCGGGCGTTTGGTGCTCATCGAAGGGCGCTGGGCGACCGCCGAACCGGGTGAGGACCAGTCCTATGAGGTCGAATCCGAGTCGATGCCGTGGATGGGCGGGGTCGAGGCCGAGCGTCTTGTGCAGGCGCTGCAGCCGCTGGTGAAGACTCTGCGCGTCGAGCCCCTCCTCGATCCCGCTCTGTGGGGGCGGCCCATCCATGATGAGAGATATGCCGTCATCGCCTTCGCGTAGCGAACCATAGCCGAGCGCCACGCGGACGGCGTCCTTGATCAACCGGTTGATCCCCTCGGTAGGGGCATCAGTGATGCGCTGGTGAGCCCCCTGCTGACGAGCGCGAGCAGGGGGACAGGCTTGCAGCCTCAGCGATCACGAAGAGTGATCGGAATTCCTGTTCGAGCGGGAACACGGACCACCCACTCATCGGCCCCTACCGATCTGCGGCCCCAACCCCCTTGGGCTGTCGTATCATGTCGCTCGGTCCGGTGCCGCAGACAACCTCAGGGCATATGGCGGACGAGGAGATCGTGCAGGATGCGGCGCATCGCAGGGTGGTACGCCTCGGCGCCATCGTTCGCAGGCCCGCCCACGGCCTGACCTCCGCCACGGGCCTGATCGATGCGGTCATCGACGTCCAGCAGGACGGAATCGAGCAGGTTCGCCGGCTGATTCAAGCTCGTCGATCAGATGCGACCGCTCCAGTTCTGATCAGATGAACGGGCTGACGAGGCCGGCGAACTCCTCCGGGCTGACGATCCGCACGCCCAGGCTCTCGGCCTTGGTCCGCTTGGAGCCCGCCTTCTCTCCGGCCACCAGCAGCGACGTCTTCGCCGAGACGCTGGAGGACGCCTTGCCCCCGGCGCGTTCGATCAGCTCGTTCATCTCGTTGCGGGTCAGCGCCGCCAGCTCCCCGCTCATCGCGCCGGTGACCACGACGGACATCCCGGTCAGCGGCCGCTCGGCCGCGCCGCTCGCCTCGGGGTCGGCACCGGCGTCGGGATCTGCGGGTGGCGTCCAGCCGGGCTCGGTCATGGTGACCCCGGCCTTGACCAGCTTGTCGATGAGGTCGGTCAGCTCGGCCAGCTCGGCCACCACCGACGGCGCCTTCTTCGGGCCGATGCCCTCGACCACCTCGATCGCTTCGGCGTCGGCCGCGCGGATGGCGTCCATGCTGCCAAAGTGCCGGGCGATGCGGCGGCTCATGGAGCGGCCGGTGCCGCGCACGCCCAGCGCGCAGAACACCCTGCTGAGCGGTTGCGCCTTGGCCCTCTCCAGGGCGGCCAGCAGGTTGTCGGTGCTGGTCTCGCCCATCCGGTCCAGGCCCAGCAGCTGCTCGCGGGTCAGGTAGAACAGGTCGGCGAAGTCGGCGATCAGCCCGGCGTCCAGCATCTGCCGGATGCGCTTCTCCGCCAGGCCTTCGATGTCGAGCTGGTCGCGACCGGCGGCGTAGCCGATGGAGGCGATGACCCGGCAGGCGCGACCGCGCACGCACCGCCACCGCTCCTGTGCGGCGTCGATGGCGTCGCCGCAGGTCGGGCAGACCTGCGGGATCGCGATCGGCCGCTCCTCGCCGGTGCGCAGGTGGACGACCGGGGCCTCGACGCGCGGGATGACGTCGCCCGCCTTGTAGACGGTCACATGATCGCCGAGCATCAGTCCGCGGCGGGCGATGTCGGAGGCGTTGTGCAAGGTGGCGTAGGTGACGACGCTGCCGTCGAGCTCGACCGGCTCCAGCACGGCGCGCGGGGCGATGATGCCGGTGCGGCCGGTGTTCCACTCGACGCCGATCAGCTTGGTGATCTTTTCGGTGGCGGGCAGCTTGTAGGCGGTCGCCCACCGGGGCGCACGCGAGCTGAAGCCGGCCTGTGCCTGGTCGGCGGCGAGATCGCATTTGATCACGATGCCGTCGATACCGAAGGTCAGATCGGCCCGTTTGGCGGCGATCTGCTCGACCCGCTCCTGGACCTGCTCCAGGGTGGCGGCGACGATCCCACCGACGTCGGTGACGGCGGTGGTCTGCACGCCCTGGCCGGCGACCCACGCCATGACCTCGCTGTGCGGCAGCTCACGCAGCCGCGTGGCCGACTCGGAGACGTCGTCGGGATGCGGCAGCGCGCCGTAGCCGAAGAACGTCAGCTCGCACACGTAGGGCCACAACCGGGCGCGCAGCGCGCCGGCGGCGGCGCTGCGCGGGTTGGCGAACGTGGTGCCGTCGTGCGCCTGGCGCTTGGCGCACGCGTCCTCGAACTGCGACGCGGTCATCATCACCTCGCCGCGCAGCTCCACCGTGACCGGCTCGGCCAGCCTCGCGGGCAGCCCCACGATGGTGCCGATCGCGTGGCTCACGTCCTCACCCGCGGTCCCGTCACCCCGGGTGACCAGCTGCGCCAGCCGCCCGCCGCGGTAACGCGCGGAGATCGCCAACCCGTCGAGCTTCGGCTCCACGCTCCACGCCGTGACCGGCCGGCCCAGCCGGCGCTCCAGCGACGCGGCCCAGTCGACCAGCTGATCGGCGCCGAAGACGTTGTCCAGGCTCAGCATCGGCACCGTGTGCGGCACATCGCCGACCACCGCGCCACCGGCCACCTTGCCCGTCGGCGAGGACGGCAGCACCTCGTCGGGATGCTCGGCCTCGTACGCCTGGATGCCCCGGGCCAGCCGGTCGTAGGCGTCGTCGTCCAGCGCGGACGTGCCGTCGCGGTAGTAGGCCGCAGCGGCGTCCAAGGCGAGCTGAACGGCTTCGGCGTAGGCGGACTGATCGGCGAGGAGAGTGCTGGGGGGTGCGTCGGTCATGATCCCATCATTGCGCCCGGCACCGACAATTTCGGCCCGCGCAACGCGATCCTGAGCCGGTCGCCGTGGCTCGGGCGTCTGGCCGGCATGCGGCGCGTGCCGTCGTTGCCGATCCGGACGGCCCGAAGGCCGAGCGGGTCCTGGTTGATGGCGATCAGGTGCTGGTTTTTCATGCTCTCGGCGGTCGCGTCGTCCATGGTGGATCGCTCACAGAAATCGCCACAGGCGGTCGTTGGCGCCGGTGTCGTCAGCCAGCACGGCCTGAGCGCCCTGCGCGGCGGATCCGCCGCTGACGCCCAGGACGCGGCCGCCGTTGGCGCATTGGATGCGGAAGGAGCCGTTGGCGCCGTACCGGAGTCGCCAGCGGTGGTCGTCGGTGCCGTTGTCGGCCCACTGGACCACTCGGGCGCCTGCGCTCGTCGAGGCGTTCTCGACGCCGAGGACCTTGCCGCTGTTGGAGTTGCGCAGTTTGACGTAGCCGCCCGTGTCGGTCACGGCTGTCCACAGGTGGTCGGCGGTGCCGGAGTCGCCCCATTGGATCACCAGGCCGCCGTCGGAGGTGGACATGTTCGTCACGCCCAGCACCATGCCACTGGCGAGGTTCTGGATGCGGCGCGCGCCGTTGGGCAGGAAGCGCCACCGGTTGTCGCCGCTGCCGTTGTCAGCGTCCTGGACCACCTGCGCGCCCTGGCTCGTGGAGCCGTTCAGGACGGCCAGCAGCTTGCCGCTGTTGACGTTGCGGAGCTTGTGGGTCCCGTCTCCGGCGTCCACGACCGTCCACCGATGGTCGGCGGTGCCCGTGTCGCCCCACTGCAGCACGCGGGCGTCGTCCGTGGTGGCCATGTTCTCCACGCCCAGGACCTTGCCACTGTTGACGTTGCGCAGTTTGACGGCACCGCCGTCCACGACCAGTGCCCAGTCGTGGTCGGCGGTGCCGTTGTCCGCCCACTGCACGGCCAGGCCGCCGTCGGCCGTGGACATGTTCTGGACACCGAGGACGAACCCGGTGGCGGCGTTGTGCAGCCGGAAGCTCGCCGTCCCCGTGCCGCCCTGGCCGTTGGCGTTCCAGTAAACGGTGTAGTTGTGGCCGTGGGCGTCGTAGAACGGGATGAGGTTGACGGTCGCGGTGTCGGCGGTCGCCGTGAACGTGAGTGCCGACGTGCTCGTCCGGGTGACCGATGTGGGGACCAGCGACGGCAGCGCCGACAGCGCGGTGTTGCCGTAGTTGCCCGACAGCACCAGCGGCCCGTAGGTGACCGCCTGGACGCCCGGGTTGTCGTTGGCGGCTTTCATGACCACGCGCATCGGCAGGCGCACGGTCACGGTGTCGCCCGAGGTCCACGACCGGGTGATCGTCGCGTACGAGCCAGGCGTGGTGGCGATGCTCTGCTGAGCGCCGTTGACGCTGATCGTGGCGCCGCTCGTCCAGGCGGGGACGCGGACGCGCATCGACCACGAGCCGCTGACGTTGCCGGTGACCTGGAGCGAGACGGTGTCGCTCACCGGGAAGGAGGTCGTCTGGGTGACCGTGATGCCGCGCTGGGTCCAGTTCAGCACCGACGGGGTGAACAGGTTCACCGTCAGCGTCGTGCCGTTGTGGAAGTAGACGGAGTCCATCAGCTTGGTGTTCGTCTCGATACCGGTCCCCTGGCAGCACCAGAAGGAGTCGTAGTCGGTGCTCCACGTGCCGCCACCCCAGGCCGGGCCGACGCCCCGGCGACCACCGGGGTTGAGCGGAGTGAAATAGGTGACGTGCCCGTGGGCGTCGGCGGGGTTCTGCTGGCCGATGAGGTGGTTGAGCAGCGCTCCCTCGTAGTAGTCGAAGTACTCCGCCCGGTTCGGGTCCAGCAGCCACAGCTCCCGCGTCAGTTTCAGCACGTTGTAGGTGTTACAGGCCTCGGCGGTATCCCGGGTCAGGTGCGCGGCGATGGCGTTGGGCGCCCGGAAGTGCTCGGCCTGGCTGTTGCCTCCGATCGCGTAGGTGTGCGCGTTGGCGGTGATACGCCAGGCGTTGGCGGCGATGTCGCGGTAGCGGGTCGTGCCGGTGGCCTTGTACTCCCGGGCGGCGCCGATCCACTTGGGCACCTGGGTGTTGGCGTGCAGGCCGTTGAGCTGGTCCTGATTCGCCGCGAGAGGGTTGAACACGGCGGCGTGGTCGAACCGCTGGGCGGCGGTCAGCCAGCGCGCGTCGCCGGTCTGCTGGTATAGGTCGGTCAGGACGGCGTTCATCCCGCCGAACTCGGTGCCCAGCATGGCCTGCATCTGGTTGGCGGTCAGCCGGCTCGTCCGCCAGTCGACCCAGCCGGCGAACGCCAGCAGTACGTCGCGCGCCTGGGTGTTGCCGATGTGACGCCACACGTCGAGCAGCCCGGCCAGGGTCTTGTGGACGCAGTAGTACGGCACGTTGCCGTTGCTCAGCGTGCGGGCTTCGAGCGCGGTGAAGTCGGACTCGGGAAAGCCGGAGAGATAGCCGGCGTTGAAACCGGCGGCTCCGTTGTTGGCCTGGCATTTGGCCAGTTCGGCGACCATGGTGTTGGCCTTGTCCCGGCAGGTGGTGTCACCGGTGACCGCGTACGCCTGGGCCCACGCGGTCAGGAAGTGCCCCTGCATGTGGCTGCGGAAGGGGAAGCCGGGGGCGTCCCAGCCGCCGTTGGCCGCCGCGCTCTGGGTGGACAGCCGGTGGTTGGCGCGGAAGACGTACAGCAGCCGGTTGACGTCGACGAACCGCAGATAGGACAGGGTGCGGTTCTGGTTGTCCAGCCAGCGGCCGGAGGTCAGGCGCACCTGCCCGAACTCGAACGCGTAGGCGGACACGCCGATGTCGGCGCGGACGGGGGCGACCTCGGCGAAGGCGGGCGCGGTGCCGGGGAATTGACCGGCGGCGGCTGCGGCGGCGGTGACGCCTGCTGCCTGGAGCAGTCGGCGCCGGCTGAGGGGTGACATGTGAGCTCCAAGGGGGTAGGGCGGACGGTCAAGACCGTGCTGCCGGTCCTGCCGATGAGGGCAGGACCGACGTGTTCTCGGCTGGTGAGACGCGAGTGAGCCTGATCGGTATGCGGGACTGGCAGGCTGGTGCGGGTGTACCGGCAGATGCGCGTTTACGTACGCGTGAGCGGTGGTTTCGTCCTGGGCGAAGATCACATGGCTCCCGGGGTGCGCCGACCGCTCCCGCCCGGCGAGGGCGCCCCGCTGGAGCCGGTCGCCGGGTACGGACCGGCTCCAGGGTCGTGTCACATGGCGGTCATATCCGGGTCCATTTCTGGTTGGTGCCGCCGTGGCAGGTCCAGATGTGCACCTTGGTGCCGTTGGCGGTGCCGTAACCGGACGCGTCCAGGCACTTGCCGCTTCCGACCGCGGTGATGGTGCCGTCGGCGTTCAGGCGCCACTTCTGGTTGCTCTGACCGTTGCAGTCCCAGACGATCACCGCGGTGCCGTCCGCCGTCCCGGCCGCGTTCACGTCCAGGCACTTGCCGCCGTACACCCGCAGCTCACCCGAACCGGTCGAGGTCCACCGCTGGTTGGACCCGCCGTTGCAGTCCCAGATGTTCACCGCGGCACCGTTGGCCTGCGAGGCACCGGCGACATCCAGGCACCGGCCCGAGGCCGCCCCCCGCAACGCACCCGTGTCACCGGAAGGCGACGGCGAAGGTGTCACGCTGGTCAGTTCCTTGATGCGGATGTTGCGGAACGACGCCACATCGCCGGACCCGTGGTTCTGGATGCCGATGTAGCCCTGCTGGAGTGAGCGGACCGGATCGGTGTTGGTGAAGTCGTTGATCTTCGCGCCGTTCAGGAACACCTGCAGCCGCTCACCCTCCACCAGCAGCTCATAGGTATTCCACTGGCCCGGCGGATTCAACGCCGCATCGCGTGCGGTGATGTCCGCCGCCTTGAAGCCGTAGATCGCCCCCGTCGTCTTGTCCGAGCTGTCGGTCGCGTCGATCTGCACTTCATGTCCGGTGTTGAGCGCCGTGTTCGCGTCACTGGTGGCCGGGAAGCCGACGACCACCCCCGAGTTGGAGTCGCCGGTCAGCCTCCAGTCGAGCTTGAGCGAGTAGGAACGGAACTCCTTGGCGCTGTACCACAGCATGCCCATGCCGCCCTGGGAGGTCAGCGTGGCGGCGCTGTTCGTGAACGACCCCGGCCCGGCCTGCGACCAGCCCGTCGTCGACCCGTTGTACAACGCCGTGTAGCCGGTCTCCGGGCGGCAGTCGGCGTTGGTCGCCTTGGCCGCGTACCGGATTCCGCCCAGCAGCAGCGTGCGGAAGTTCGGGTCCGCGTACGATTCCTGGGTGTGTCCCAGGCCGGTGTAGAACGCGCGGCCGGAGGACTGGGGACGGCACCAGGTGATCGGATGGTCACCCATGCCGCCGCCGCTGTAGCTGCTCTCGTCCAGGCTCTGCAGGACCCGCACGTTCGAGCGCGGGTTGGTCCGGTAGCTGTACCACTCGTCCATCCGCGACCAGGTCGCCCCCAGATGAGCGGTCGCGGCGTGCGCCCGGTCCTCGTTCTGCACCGTGGCCTGCTGGATCGCCGGGTGGTTGTTGAACCAGGCACCCATCAACTGCCCGTAGTACGGCCAGTTGTACTCGGTGTCGGCGGCCGAATGCACTCCCACGTAACCGCCCCCGCCGTCCACGTACGTCTGGAAGGCGGTTTGCTGGGTGTCGTTCAGCACGTCACCGGTGGTGTTGAGGAACACCACCGCCTTGTACTGGGCGAGGTTGGTCGCGCCGAAGGCGTTGGAGTCCTCGGTCGTGTCCACGGTGAAGTCGTTGGAGACCCCCAGGTCGCGGATGGCCTGGATCCCGGCGGGGATCGCGTCGTGCCGGAACCCGGCCGTCTTGGAGAAGACCAGCACCTTGAAGGCGGCGGCCTGGGCGGGAACGGCAGGCATCACGGTCGCGGCGGCGGCGAACGCCACCGCGGCCACCGACAGGCGTCGCAGCACGGTTGTCCTCCGGCCGCCACCCGCGATGCGCCCGAGCGCGGCGAGTATCGGATGTCGAAGCATGGATGTCCTTCCGTCGTGGCGCCCGGCGCGGTCCTTCCGGCGATGAGCCGGAGCGCCCCGGGCGCCCACCAATGGGGTGCTCGTGGTGTGGTCGAGTCGCGTGGTGTGGCGGATGGCCTCAGACGCGGGTCCATTTCTGGTTGGTGCCGCCCTGGCAGGTCCAGATGTGCACCTTGGTGCCGTTGGCGGTGCCGTAACCGGACACGTCCAGGCACTTGCCGCTTCCGACCGCGGTGATGGTGCCGTCGGCGTTCAGGCGCCACTTCTGGTTGCTCTGACCGTTGCAGTCCCAGACGATCACCGCGGTGCCGTCCGCCGTCCCGGCCGCGTTCACGTCCAGGCACTTGCCGCCGTACACCCGCAGCTCACCCGAACCGGTCGAGGTCCACCGCTGGTTGGACCCGCCGTTGCAGTCCCAGATGTTCACCACGGCACCGTTGGCCTGCGAGGCACCGGCGACATCCAGGCACCGGCCCGACCCCACCCCCCGCAACGCACCCGTGTCACCGGAAGGCGACGGCGAGGGTGAGGAGGTCGTACCGGTGCCGAAGGTGAAGGCGTCCAGGTCGAACAGGTAGCCCTGGCCGGTCGAGCCGCGGAAGACGAGGTACAACGTCGTGGCGCCGGTCGGCGCGCCGCTGAGGTTCGCCGAGACGTCGGCGAAGGTCTCCCAGCTACCGGTGTTCGCGACGTTCACCGTTCCCAGCAGCGTGCCCGTGGCCGAACCTGCCCGAACCTCGATCCGGCCGCCCGCACCCGCCGAGGACACCCGCGCGGTGACGCTCCTGGCGTTGCTCAGGTTGTACGGCTGGAAGGAGATCCAGTCGCCGTCATCGACGAAGCCCACGGTCTTGCCGCCCTCGGCGCTGGTGTGGTCGGCCGTCTGCACGCCCTGCTGGGCGCCGAAGTGCTCGCCCTGCCGGTGCCGTTGTTGCAACGTCCGGGTGCTGGTGGAGGTCAGGCCGCCCCCGTCGGTGTAGGAGGCCACGAAGAAGCCGAAGATGTTCGCCGCGGCGTCGTGCTCACCGTCGACCGGCACCGCGATGGAGCCGCTGCAGCCGGTCCTGGAGGTGATCTGGTGGGCGTGGCTGTCATGGCCGAGCGAGTAGGTCACCGTCACTTTCGAACAGTCGATCGTGTCGTCCTCTGGATCGCTCACGTCGACCTGGAACGGCACCGTGTCGCCGAAGGAGAACAGCCGGCCGTCGATGGGGTCTGTGAGCGTGACGGTCGGGGCGGTGTTGCCGACGGACACGCCGACACTCGCGCCTCCGGTCAGCCCTTGCGGGTCGCGGACAGTGAGCGTGGCGGTGTACGTGCCGTTGGTGGTGTAGGTCTTGCTCGGGTTGGCCGCGGTGGAGGTAGTGCCGTCGCCGAAGTTCCACGAGTACGTCAGCGCGCCGCCCTCGGGGTCGGAACTGCCCGCTGAGGAGAAGTTCACCGTCAGCGGAGCCGGTCCCGAGGTCTTGTCGGCCGCGGCCCTGGCGATCGGGTTGCGGTTGGCCTGGCCGATGTACTCGATCCGATAGAGCGCCTGGTTGTTGCTTCCGGTGCCGTAGTCCAGCACGTACAACGCCCCGTCGGGGCCGAAGCCCATGTCCATCACCTGCGTCCCCGACCAGGGGAACGCGGAGATCTCCCCGTAGCCACCGTCGCTCCTCACCTCGATGGCCTTGATCCAGCGGCGGCCGTACTCACCGGCGAAGAACCGTCCGTCGAGCGCCTGGGGGAACTTGACGCCGGAGTTCAGGTTCGGGTCGTACCGGTAGACCGGACCGCCCATCGGCGACTCCGAGCCGCTGCCGAACTCCGGCGGTGAGCCGGAATCACCGGCGTATTTGATCCACGCCGACTTGGCCTGGGGCAAGGTGGTCAGGCCGGTGTTGCGGAAGGAGTTGTTGGTCGGACCTCCCGCGCAGTTGTACTTCGAGCCGGTGCTGTTGGAGGCGAAGTTCCACTCGTTGTAGGTCTCGCCGGTGGTGTTGGTGCCGGTGCAGTACGGCCAGCCGTAATTGCCGGGACCGGTGATGCGATCGAACTCCACCTGCCCGCTCGGCCCCCGGCTGGAGTCGGTCACCCCCGCGTCCGGCCCGTAGTCGCCCAGGTAGACGACGCCGGTCGCCTTGTCGACGCTCATCCGGAACGGGTTGCGGAAGCCCATCGCGTAGATCTCCGGCCGCGTCCCCCCCGTCCCCGGCGAGAACAGGTTGCCACCGGGAATCGTGTAGGTGCCGTCCGCCTGCGGCTTGATCCGCAGGAGCTTGCCGCGCAGGTCGTTGGTGTTGGCGGACGAGCGCTGGGCGTCGTACTGCGGATTGCGGTTGGTCCGCTCGTCCAGTGGGGAGTAGCCACTCGACTCGAAGGGGTTGGTGTCGTCGCCGGTGGTCAGATACAGGTTGCCCTGCGCGTCGAAGTCGATGTCGCCGCCCACGTGACAGCACTGGCCGCGGTCGTTGGCGACCCGCAGGACCACCTTCTCGCTGGACGTGTCGAGTGTGTCATCCGATTTGAGGGTGAACCGGGACAGGTAGAGCTCGCCCTTCCACTGGTCGAACTGCGCCTGGGTGCCGGTGGCCGGGGCGTCGCCGCTCGGCGTGCTCAGCCGGGGTGAGTAGTACAGCCAGACGTACCGGTTCGTGGCGAAGTTCGGATCGACCGCCACACCCTGGAGGCCCTCCTCGTCGTGGGTGTAGACGTTGAGCCTGGCGGCCACCTTCGTGTTGCCGTTGACGTCGGTCACGCGCAACGTGCCGTCGCGGGCTGTGTGGAGGACCGACCGGTTCGGCATCACGGCCAGTGACATCGCCTCACCCAGTTCGCCGCTGCCCGACGCGAGCGGCACCTGCTGGTAGTCGGAAGCCGGGATGTTCAGCGCGTTCGCCTGGTACGGCGAACCCGCCCCGCCGGCGCCGGATGATGACGCGTGCAGGGTCGGGGTGGCCGCGAGGGTGGAGGCGACCGGGGCGACGACGGTGAACGCCACGGCCAGCGCCGCGGCGACGATGCCGGTCAGGACCGGTCTGGACGCCACGGCGGGCAAAGGTGGTTGCACGGTGGTTCCTTCGGGGGGTGAGGATGTAGGTCAGGTCACGCCTTCCTCAGGTGGGTGACGCCCTCCTGAGGTGGAGGTCCTCGTCGAACGGGAGGTGTGCGACGGCGGCCGGCTGCGCGGATCCGGCTGCGAGGTCGGCCGGATCATGCCTCCGCGGCATGGTGACCGTGATCGGTGGGCCGGTGGAGGCGTTCTCCTGGCCATACGACACCGACGGGGACGGCCACGCCGGATTGGGGCCGACCTCGTCCGCGGAGCTCGTTCGATCGGTCACGTGCTGCTCCCAGGATGGCGCGCCTCACCGGTGACACCACGAAAGAGGGCATCATGCCGGTGTCTGAGACCGCCTCGTGCTCCTTACCCGCGTCAGACACGGATCCAGCGCTGGTTGGCGGCACCGTTGCATGACCAGATCTGGAGTTTGACGCCGTTGGCGGTGGAGTAGTTGGGTGCGTCCAGACACTTGCCGGCGCCGAGCGCGCTGATGCTTCCGTCACTGTTGAGGCGCCACTTCTGGTTGCTCTGGCCGTTGCAGTCCCAGATCTGCACCTGCGCGCCGTCGGCGGTGCCCATGCTGGCCACGTCCAGGCACTTGTTGCCGTACACCCGGAGCTCACCCGCGCTGGTCGGTGTCCATTGCTGGTTGACCTGCCCGTTGCAGTCCCAGATCTGCACCTGCGTGCCGTTGGCCTGCGAGACGTTGGCGACGTCCAGGCATCTGCCTGAACCCACGCCGCGGATCCCGCTCACCGGCGAGGGCGTCGGCGTCGGGCTGGGGCCGCCGGGCTGGCCGATGCTGCCGGAGACCGACTGGAGTGCCGCGTACCAGGCGGTGGCCATCTTGTCGTAGCCGCCGGCGGTGGGGTGGATGCCGTCGATCAGGTCGGACGTGGTCAGCTTGCTGTGCATGTCGACCAGGTGGACGCGCTTGCCACTGTTGACTTTGTTCTGCACGATGCCGGGGACGGCCGCGTTGAAGGTACGGACGGCGGACTCCTGGCTCGCCGACGACAGCGGGATGATCGTGGCGACGAACACGTCCGCGTCCGGCACGGCCGTTGTGATGCGATCGATCAGGGTCGACAGCCGCTGGGGTGCACCGGCCACGTTGTAGTTCTGCAGTATGTCGTTGGTGCCGATGTGCAGCAGCACCGTGCGCGGACCGTAGGTACGCGCCCAGCCGGTGATGTTCGCGTCGATCTGGTCGATACGCCAGCCGGGGTGGCCCTCGTGGTCGTGGTCACCCAGGCCACCCGGTCCGTTGAACTGCGACCCGACGAAATCCACCGCGTACCGGCCGGAGACCAGCCGCTGCCACAGGCCGATGCGGTATCCGCCCGGCACCTGCGTGCCCTCGGTGATCGAGTCGCCCAGTGGCATGACCCGCACTCCGCCGTTGGACTCCGCGCCGGCGACACTCGTTTGCGTCACCGCGCCCAGGGCGACCATGGTCACGGCCAGAAGCGCCGCGTTGAACCACCGTCTCCACCCACGCATGCTCAACCTCTTTCCGGCAACTGAGAGCAGTTATTGCTGACGGCTCGTGTAGCGCCAACAGTCTGTATTCGGATCACTCGCCCACGGATGTCATCTGGTGGCGGGCTTGGCGGTCGGGCGTGGCGGCTCGGGCGCATCGCAGGTGCGCCCGGCCACCTGAGGGCCGTGAGACCCGATGTATCAGGCTGATCCGAGCTTTCGCCGTGCGGGAGATCCTCCTGTCAAGAGATCGGCGACCGTAAGAGGGAAGAAGCCCGCGGATGTGGTGTCTGTCCGGGATTCACGGTCGCCGGTCATGCCTTTTTGAGGGGGCAACGAAATGTGAGCGCTAACATCCCGTTTGTCGATCGTGGCTCCTTATCCGTCGAACGGTTGTGGTGGTGGAGCGGAGCAAACACGAGCTAAGGAGAAGCTGTCAAGAGTATGAAACATAGCGTGCCGGAAGGAGCGAGAGGCCAGCACGGCTTATCTGGTCTTTCATGGGTCACCGCATCAAGCCGGACAGACCGATGTGATGAAAATTTCACCGAAGGCGTCTCAGCCCAGTTGCGGAATCGCAGCTTTCAGGGCCAGGAGACGTTGCGCAGGCGCAGGACATGGATAGCAAGCAGTGAGACAGAACCTTTCCGGATGAGCTTGACACATTTTGTAATAGTTTCCACACTGAGTCCCCGAGACGGCCCCCTGCCAAGTCGGTGGTGAGTGGCAGGGGCCGTCGGCCACGACGCCCCGGTGGTGTGCGTTCCCTGATGACGGGACGCGGCGTCGATCCTGCGGATTTCCCCTGGTGATTGTCCGCTTCCGCGTTCCTGTGATGCAGTTATGGAGGCTCAGGCATGGGCACAAATGCCATACCCCCACCCGGCACCCGGCGACCTCTCGGCGGTCTTCGCCGGGCCCTGATCGCCGGCGCCCTCGGCACTCTCGTGCTCGGCACGCTCGCGGCGGTGACCAACCCGGTCTCCGCAGGCGCCGCTTCCTCCGAGGCCGCTTCCGCCAATGCCGCGGCGAGCACGCTCGGTGCGGCGGCCCAGCAGAGCGGGCGATACTTCGGCGCCGCGATCGCCGCGGGCAAACTGGGCGACTCGGCGTACACGACGATCGCCAACCGCGAGTTCGACATGGTGACGGCCGAGAACGAGATGAAGATCGACGCCACCGAGCCGAACCGGGGCCAGTTCAACTTCACCAACGGCGACCGCGTCTACAACTGGGCGGTGCAGAACGGAAAGCGGGTGCGCGGGCACACCCTGGCCTGGCACTCCCAGCAGCCGGGCTGGATGGGGGCCCTGTCCGGCAGCACGCTGCGCCAGGCGATGATCGACCACATCAACGGCGTGATGGCCCACTACAAGGGCAAGATCTACGCCTGGGACGTGGTCAACGAGGCCTACGCCGACAGCGGCGGCGGCCGGCGTGACTCCAACCTGCAACGCACCGGCGACGACTGGATCGAGGTCGCCTTCCGTACTGCGCGCGCCGCCGACCCGGCCGCCAAGCTCTGCTACAACGACTACAACATCGACAACTGGACATGGGCCAAGACCCAGGGCGTCTACAACATGGTCCGTGACTTCAAGGCCCGCGGGGTGCCGATCGACTGCGTCGGCCTGCAGTCGCATTTCAACAGCAACAGCCCCTACAACAGCAACTACCGCACCACCATCCAGAGCTTCGCCGCCCTCGGCGTCGACGTGCAGATCACCGAGCTGGACATCCAGGGTGGCTCGGCGACCACCTACGCCAACGTGGCCGACGACTGCCTGGCGGTGCCGCGGTGCACCGGCATCACCGTGTGGGGCGTCCGCGACAGCGACTCCTGGCTGGGCGCGAACACCAGTCCCCTGCTCTTCGACGGCAACGGCAACAAGAAGGCCGCCTACACCTCGGTCCTCAACGCCCTCAACGCCGCGGACCCGAACCCGGACCCCACTCCCACGCCCACACCCACCTCGGGTGGCGGTACCGGGCAGATCAGGGGCGTGGCATCCGGCCGCTGCCTGGACGTGCCCGGCTCCAGCACCACCGACGGCACCCAGGTGAACCTGTGGGACTGCCACACCAACCCCAACCAGCAGTGGACCTACACCGCCGCCGGTGAGTTCAGGGTCTACGGCAACAAGTGCCTGGACGCCGCCGGTACCGCCAACGGCGTCAAAGTCCAGATCTACAGCTGCTGGGGCGGCGACAACCAGAAATGGCGTGTCAACACCGACGGCACCATCGCCGGCGTGCAGTCCGGGCTGTGCCTGGACGCCGTCGGCACCGGAACCGCCAACGGCACCCTGGTCCAGCTCTACGCCTGCCACACCGGCGACAACCAGAAATGGACCTGGAACGGCACTCCGGGAACCCCCGGCCCGACACCGACTCCTACGCCGACCCCGACCGGTATGTGTGCTCTTCCGTCGACGTACCGCTGGACATCGACGGGCTCGCTGGCGAACCCGAAGTCGGGATGGGTCTCGCTCAAGGACTTCACCACCGTCCCCTACAACGGCAGACATCTCGTCTACGCCACGACGCACGACACGGGCACGAGCTGGGGTTCGATGAACTTCGGCCTCTTCACCAACTGGTCCGACATGGCCTCGGCCAGCCAGAACACCATGTCCTCCGCCACCGTCGCGCCCTCACTGTTCTACTTCGCCCCGAAGAACATCTGGGTGCTGGCCTACCAGTGGGGCGGGCCCGCCTTCTCCTACCGCACCTCCAGCGACCCCACCAACCCCAACGGCTGGTCCTCACCGCAGACCCTCTTCTCCGGAAGCATCTCCGGCTCCGGAACCGGACCCATCGACCAGGCCGTCATCGGTGACAGCACCAACATGTACCTGTTCTTCGCCGGCGACAACGGCAAGATCTACCGGGCCGCCATGCCCATCGGCAACTTCCCCGGCAGTTTCGGCACGACCTCGACCGTGATCATGAGCGACACGACGAACAACCTCTTCGAAGCCGTCCAGGTCTACAAACTCCACAACCAGAACCGATACCTCATGATCGTCGAGGCGATCGGCTCCCAGGGCCGCTACTTCCGCTCCTTCACCGCCACCAGCCTGGACGGGACGTGGACACCACAGGCCGCGACCGAGAGCAACCCCTTCGCCGGCAAGGCCAACAGCGGCGCCACCTGGACCAACGACATCAGCCACGGCGAACTGATCCGCACCAACCCCGACCAGACCATGACCGTCGACCCCTGCAACCTGCAACTGCTCTACCAGGGACGCAATCCCAGCTCCGGCGGCGACTACGGCCTCCTGCCCTACCGGCCGGGCCTGCTGACCCTACAGCGCTGACGGCATGACACAGGTCCGGCTCCAACGTTCCTGACGTTCACCGCGAAGGCGTACGCCCCATCGGGTGAGCGCGATCACGGAACGCGATCAGGACCGGTTGGAGCCGGAGCGGCGGGCTCGGCGCACGACCGAGCCCGCCCGGATCACGCAGAAAGCCCAGATCATCCTGCTGATCGGCGAAGCGCCGTCCGGGCGTTTGTTCGGTGACCAGGTCCCATCTGCTTCCACACCGAAGGCGTTCGCTCTTCCCGGGAGCGCGGCGCAGTGAAACTTTCACCCGCGGTCGTCCTGTGATGGCCGGACGGCCACTCGCTCTTCCCTCTCGAGCGGAGCGGCCATTCGGCGCACGTGGTGCTCATGCAGGCTGCCGCGGGCGACCGGCGCGACGGCGGCGGGCGCGTCCTGGCGGCACTGCGCGCATCACCTGCGCGATTTCCCCACGAGGAGTCAATCCGTCGACGAGAAGATACGCTGCTGGATCTCTCTGCGGTAGTCGTCCAGCGTGTTGTCGATGTGTGTCGCCGCGGCCTGGGCCGCCGCTTCCGGGTCGCCGGCGCGGATGGCCTGGTAGATGGCGTCGTGTTCCTCAACGGCCTTGGCCGCATGCCCGCCGACCGAGCCGCGTAGGCCGATGAGGTTGGACTGGGCCTGTAGCCGGCGGGCCTCCCGCACCGCTATCTGGAGGAACATGTTGTGCGAGGCTGTCGCGATGGCGGTGTGGAAGGCGTCATCGCCCTCGTTGAACAGATCCTCGCGTCCGTTGTCGAATCCGTAGCGGCACACTCCGGCTGACTTCTCGATGTCTCCCAGCTCCGCCGGAGTGGCGCGGCGGGCGGCCAGCCGGCTGGTCTCCATCTCCTGGGCTCGGCGGAACTCGAAGAGCATGTAGATGTGGTCCAGGTCGGTGGGCAGGAAGAAGGACGCCCAGCGTCCGGTGCCGAGCATGCCCTCGTCGTCTGCCACGTAGAGCCCGCGCCCCTTCTGGGCGCGTACCCGGCCGAGCGCCGAGAGTATCTTCACCGCCTCGCGCACGACGGTCCGGCTCGTGCCCAGTTGCCGGGCCAGTTCGTTCTCGGTGGGCATGCGGTCGCCAGGTCGCAGACGCAACCGGCTGATCAACTCCAGCACCTGCTCCGCGGCCACCTCGTAGCCCGGCCGGTATGCGCCTTCCGCACGCGGAGTATCGACCACGTTGCTGCTCCCTCTCTGCCACCACCTCCTCAAGAGTACGACCAATCGAGGCCCGGATCAGCATCGATCCTTCCCCCTAACCTGACATTGAATGCTATTCATCTGACGCGCTACTGGGCCATTGAACCGGCGAAAGGAAAGAGAAAGCCGCCTAGCTGTACTTATGCTCGGAACCGTTCCCACTCTGACAAGAGTCTCCTTGTGAGGAGTCAGAAATAAGTGGGCTTAAGGTCTTGACGCGTCTCAGCGCGAGGAACGTAATTAGTAGCTAAGTCTCCGAGACGCCTCTTGTCGAAGGGCTCCTCGGCTGGACCGCATCTGGAGTGGGGCACTCCGCGGCGGTCGTGCGTCGTGGCTTGACCGCCGCGGCTCTAGCAGTCCCTCAGATCACCCCCCTCGCGGTGCCACTCGCCGGACACCGCGGTATGTCTGGAGAATCACGTGAACGATCGGAACAAGCCACGCGGACGCGACCGACGCCGGGGCGACCGGCTGCCGGCCCTGAGCGTGGGGAAGCACTCGCCGTGCTCGCCGGGCGTGATGTTCAGCGCGGGGACCGACAAAACGGTGTCGAGCCACCACGCCCGGCCGGCTGAGACTCCTACCCCCCAAATGAAGGAGGACCAAGTGGCGTCCCCATCCAGACGTGTCGATATGCGAACCGCAGGGGGAGTCGCGTGATGTCGAAGCGCAGATCCTTATTCGGAGCGATCGCGGTCGCGGCACTTCTCGTCCTGTCCACGGGTCACGCGGCGCTGAGCAACAGCCTCGGCAAGACCACGTCGTCCACGGGTGCCGGCGCCCTCGCGCCGACCGCCGGGTGCGGCAAGACCCCGACGCTGGGGAGCGGTACGCATTCGATCCAGAGCGGCGGCAAGAATCGCTCCTTCATCCTGCGAACCCCCGACAACTACAACAACGACACGCCCTACCGGTTGATCTTCGCGTTCCACTGGCGGGGCGGTACAGCCACCGAAGTCGACTCGGGCGGTACCAGTGGGTACCCCTGGTCCTTCTACGGCCTGCGGCAGATGGCGAACAACGGCGCGATCTTCGTCGCGCCCCAGGGCATCGGCAACGGCTGGGCCAATTCCGGCGGCGAGGACGTGACCCTCGTCGACGACCTGATCAGGCGGATCGAGGCGGACCTGTGCGTCGACACCTCGCAGCGCTTCGCTCTGGGCTTCAGCTACGGCGGCGGTATGAGTTACTCGCTCGCGTGCAGCAGGGCGACGGTCTTCCGTGCGGTCGCGGTCTACTCCGGCGCGCAACTCAGCGGGTGCGGCGACGGCACTCAGCCCATCGCGTACATGGGACTCCACGGCATCGGCGACTCGGTGCTCAACATCTCCCAGGGACGGTCGTTGCGTGACAGGTTCGTCAGGAACAACGGCTGTACCGCCCAGAACCCGCCCGAGCCGGGGTCGGGCAGCAGGACGCACATGACCACCACCTACTCGGGGTGCCGGACCGGGTATCCGGTCGTGTGGGCCGCCTTCGATAACGGTCACATGCCCGGCCCGGTGGACGGGACCTACGCTGAGAGCGGCATCACGACCTGGACCAAGGGAGAGGTGTGGAGGTTCTTCTCGCAGTTCGGGACCACCCCGTCACCCGATCCCACGCCGACTCCGACTCCGACTCCGGGCGTGGGTGCGATCCGGGGTGTGGGCTCGGGCAGGTGTCTCGATGTGAGCGGCGTCTCCCAGGCCAACGGCGCCCAAGTGCAGCTCTGGGACTGCAACGGCCAGAACAACCAGCAGTGGACCTCGACTGGCGCCGGTGAACTGCGGGTCTACGGCACCAAGTGCCTGGATGTGAGCAACCAGGGCACCGCCGACGGCGCCCCGGTGCAGATCTGGGACTGCAACGGCCAGAACAACCAGAAGTGGCGGTTCAACTCCGACGGCACCATCACCGCCGTCGGCGCGAACAAGTGCCTGGACGTCCCCAACAGCGCCACGGCCAATGGCACCAAACTCGCCATCTGGTCCTGCAACGGCGGAAACAACCAACGCTGGACCCGAAGCTGACCCCCTTCCCAGACCTCTGAGACGCCTCCAGGATCCCTCGCCGGGGAAAGCGACCGTCACGGCGAGGGATCCCCTTCCACGGCAGGGCCACTTTCACATACCCGCCCGCCCCAGGAGATCCGCACGCCATCCGCGCCCGGACGGCTGCGCCCCGGGTGTGCCACCCGGGCCGTGAGCGCACCGCGCGCTCGACGTGACGGCCGCATGAGGACCGGAGCCGCCCCGCGGGATCAGCTCCGATGGGACGTTCTGCCGACCGCTCCCCCACCCCCACATAAGGAAGTCCCATGTTTGGATTCTCGTACCCCGCGATGCGGAGGCTGGTGTCGACCGGAGCCGCCGTGGTGGGGTTGACCGCCGCAGCCGCTTTGGTGACGCCGGTCTCCCCCGCCCTGGCGGCCACCACGACCCTGTACGCCTCCCCTTCCGGTACCGGCACCGGTTGCTCCGCCGCCCAGCCGTGCTCGGTGCCCGCCGCGCAGACCGCGGTGCGGGCGCTCACCGGCGCGATGTCCGGTGACATCGTCGTGGAGCTGGCCGACGGGGTGTACCGGCTCTCCGCGCCGCTACGGCTGACCGCCGCCGACTCCGGCAACAACGGATACCAGGTGGTGTGGCGGGCGGCCCCGTCGGCGCGTCCCGTGATCAGCGGCGCGAAGGCGGTCACCGGCTGGTCGCTCGCCGACTCCGGGAAGAACATCTGGCGGGCCAACGTCGGTACCGGGATCGACACTCGGCAGCTCTACGTCAACGGCGCCATCGCCACACGCGCGCGTACCACCGTGAACCGGTCGGACTTCACCGCGAACAGCAGTGGCCTCGCCTTCACCAACGGGGCCCTGAGCTATCTGAACAACCTTGCCGACAAGACCCGGGTCGAGATGGAGAGCGTCGGCTCGTTCACGGACCGGTACGTGACGGTGCAGAACATCAGCGGGAACTTCATCACGATGCAGCAGCCCGCCTGGAACAACAACAACTTCGGGTACGACACCTTCACCAGCCCGCACCGGGCGGGTCCGCTCTACCTGGCCAACGCGTACGAGTTCCTCGACTCTCCGGGCGAGTGGTACATCAATCCCAGCACCGGCGTGCTCTCCTACATCCCGCTCGCCGGGCAGAACATGAGCAACGTCAGCGTGGAGCTGCCGGTGCTGCAGTCCTTGGTGAACGTCGGGGGCACCTACGACGCGCCCGCGCACCACATCACGTTCGCCGGAATCACGTTCACCGGCACGACCTGGATGGGGCCCAGCAGCAACCAGGGCTACGCGGACCAGCAGACCGGCGCCTACATGGCCGGCAACTGGAGCTGGCCCAACTTCACCTCCTGCCATGAGGGCTGCCAGCAGTTCGAAGCGACCCGGCCGAACTGGTATCAGATGCCCGCCGCCGTACAGGTCTCCGCAGCCGACAACATCACCTTCAGCGACTCGCAGTTCGTCAACCTGGGCCAGACGGCCGTGGGCATCGGCAACGACGCCAACGGCCACGCCAGCGGTGTCGGCCTGGGCGCCAGCAACATCACGGTCACCCGGTCCGAGATCGCCCGCAGTTCGGCTGGTGGCATCGTGGTCGGCGGCGTGCGTGCCGACGCGCACCACCCCGCCGACCAGCGGATGGTCAACCGGAACATCACCATCAGCAACAACCGCGTCCACGACCTCGGCGTGGAGTACCGGGGCGTCGTCTCGGTCGTGACCACCTACGTCGCCACCGCCGTCATCTCCCACAACGAGGTCTACAACATGCCCTATACCGGCATGTCGATCGGGTACGGCTGGGGTGCCAACGAACCAGGCGGCAGCAACCAGTACGCCAACCGCGGCCTGTACAACTACCAGCCGCGGTACACCACGCCCACCACCGCGTCCAACAACCAGCTCATCGGCAACTACGTGCACGATGTCATGCAGCAGATGACCGATGGTGGATGTATCTACACGCTGTCCTGGAACCCGAACGCGGTGATCAGCGACAACTACTGCCTGCGGACCAACGGCTGGTTCGGGATCTACTTCGACGAGGGCTCCAAGTACTACACCGTCAGGAACAACGTCCTGTCCGCCATCGGCACCTGGGCCACCGCCAACTACTGGGGCGGCGAGAACATGGGCAATTTCACCGTCACCGGCAACTGGGCGAGCAACTCCAGCACCAACGTGACCAACGGCGACCGCGGTAACGTCGTCAACAACAACGTGACCGTCACCAACGGCAACTGGCCGTCGGGCGCCCAGGCCGTGATGACGTCCGCCGGGCCCCAGGGAGGCGGCAGCCAGCAGAATGTGCAGATCGTCGGGGGCCAGTCGGGCCGCTGCGTCGACATCGGCAACTCCAGCACCGCCAACGGAACCCAGGCGCAGCTCTGGGACTGCGGCGGCGGCACCAACCAGCGGTGGACCTACACCTCGGGCAGGCAGCTGATGGTGTACGGGAACAAGTGCCTGGACGCCTACGGCCAGGGGACCGGCAACGGCACCCAGGTGGTGATCTGGGACTGCAACGGACAGGCGAACCAGCAGTGGAACGTCAACGCCGACGGCAGCATCACGGGGTTGCAGTCAGGGCTGTGCCTGGACGTGCCCAACAGCGCCACCGCCAACGGCACCAAGCTCAACCTCTGGGCCTGCAACAGCGGCGCCAACCAGCGCTGGAGCCTGCGTAGCTGAGCCGGCCATCTCATGCCTTCGCCAGGGCGGTTCATCGTCCCGGCGAAGGCCATCGCCCGGACGCTCCGGCAACAGAAGGGAAGGCCGGGGAAGGCGGCCCCGGACGAACCCACTGGTCCGAGACCGTCCGGGGGACGTCGCCGCCGGAACGCGGTGCCGGGCATCCCCTTCCGCCGACACCACCGACACGAGGGAGAACGCCGCATGAGCACGCCAGGCGACATCGACGATCTCCTGCGGCACCTGGAACGTGAAGGCCTCGTCCTCCATCTCGGCATCGGTGACGCCACCGTGTGGTTCGCCGCCGAATTCCGCGAGCACATGATCGCCGAACGGTTGGCGATGCTGCCCGACGAGCCCCTGGTGAGCGTCGCCACGGCCGCTGCGGTGCTCAACGTTCCGCACTCCCACGTCATCGCCGAAGTTCACGCCGCCACCCTGGCCGGCCACGACAGCGGCCGGCAGGTCCAGGTGCGGCGCGAGGCCCTGGTGCGGCGCATCACCGCCCTGGGTCTGCCCCGTCCGGCTCCCTCCACCGAGACCTCGAACCTCCCCGACAGCCCTACGCGGGGGAACGCGTGTCCATAGCCGCCGGACGCCGCGTCCTGGTCGAACGGAGTCGGCGCTCAACGCTCCAGGCGCACAGGGTCGCCCGGCCCGCCGCGACGGACGAGCCAGGCGTCGGTGATGTGCTTGAACATCGCCTCGGCGGCGCCACCGGGGTCGTGGACGGCGATGCGCTCGTAGATGCGGCGATGGCCGAGATTGGATGCCACGCACAAGGCCCGCTGGGGCTGGCCCATGTAGCGGGCGGTGTTGATGACCTGGCTCTCCAGGGCCCGTACCACGCCACGGGCGATACGGTTCCCGGACGCCTGCATGATCGTGTCGTGAAAGGCGCGATCGTGCTCGGCGTACGTGACATGGTCGTCCACGAGCTCGTCCATCCGATCCACCAGCGCACACAGCCGGTCGATGGTGTCCTGATCCGCGAGGCGAGCGGCGAAGTTCGCCATGTCGGACTCCAGCACGCGCCGTGTGACGACGAGGTCGTCAAGGATCGCCAGGCTCTCGTCCTCGGCGATGGTCGCCGCCAGGACGAGCTCGTCGAGCATGTCCCACATCGTCGGCGGGGTGACTATGGTGCCGCTGCCCTGGCGGACCTGCACCAGCCCCTTCTCTTGAAGGATCTTCACCGCCTCACGGATGACGGTCCGGCTCACCGAGAAGGCATCACAGAGCGCTGGTTCGGCGGGCAACGGTGTACCTGAGGGGTGCACTCCCCGAACGATGCGCTCCACCAGCTCCGCTGTCACCGCCCTGGCGAGGTTGGCCGGCCGTCGCACCCACGCCGGCGGGGACGCGACGCTCGGGGGCGACTCCTGCGATGTCGTCATATCTCCTCCGGTGCCGCGGGCGGCGCCACATTTCGACGTCAGTATATGTCACGCGTATTGACGTCAGACGTCATACGAATTACGTTTCGCCTCAAACAGCGGCCGGGCCAGCCGGCCGTCCTCTGGAGAGTGAACAGCAATGAAGCAGCGAACACTGTGGTCGGCCGTCCTGGTTGCGGCGCTGGCCTTGACCGGCTGCGGAAGCGCCACCCGACCCGCGTCGTCGCCGAGCGATTCCAGCAAGGTCACGAAGCTCGTGGTCTGGGACTGGAAATCCGGCGACGCGGCCGCGGCCTCATACGTCCAGAAGGCGAAAGCCGATTTCGCCAAGAAACACCCTGGCGTCACGGTCGAATTCGTGGCCCAGCCGTTCGACCAGTACTACACCCTGCTGGGCGCGGCCATCCAGGCCGGCACGGGGCCCGATGTCATGCTCTTCAACGGAGGCGGCCAGATCCGCGACCGCGTGGACGCGCTCCTTCCGCTCGACCAGTACGTGACCGGGGACAGACAGCGCCTGACGGGCTGGGATGCGTTCGGCAAGGACGGCAAGGTCTACGCCGCACCGGTGACGTTGCAGGGCCATCCGATCTACTACAACAAGACGCTGTACGAGAAGGCGGGACTCGACCCGGCGAGCCCCGCCACGACATGGGACGAGTTCGTCGGCGACTGCGCCACCATCAAGCGGAAGACCGGGGCCACGTGCTTCGCGCTCGGCAACAAGGAAGGCGTCGGCATCCAGTTCTTCCTCTCGGGCCTCGGCTCGGCCACCCTGACGCCGCAGGAGTACGACGACTGGATCGCCGGAAAGCGCGCCTGGACCTCTCCCAACGTGAAGCGGATCTTCGAGCTGTGGAAGACGGCGGGCGGCTCGGGGCTGAACAACGACGGGGCCAACTCGACCGCGATGTTCAACGACGCCTTCGCGATCTTCAACTCCGGCAAGGCCGCCCACATCATCGGGCTGATGTCGGACATCGGGCACTGGAAGGACTTCAGCGAGTTCCTGGGGGCCGACAAGGTCGGCGTCATGCGGGCCCCGGTCGTCACCAGCGGAACCAGCCCGAACCTTCCGTACGACGGTGGCATCGGCTACGCGGTCGCGAAGCGGGCGAAGGATCCGAGCCTGGCCGTCGGCCTGGTGCGATCGCTGACCACGACCGACGCCCTGGCCTCCTTCCACTCCGACGCCGGCGCGATCGCGTCCGACACCACGATCGACGTGTCACAGGGCCCTCCGGCCGTCGGCACGATCGTGTCCGAGATCAAGAGCGGTAAGCCCGCACTGCATGTCGCGCTGTCCTCGAAGACCCTGGACCTGATGGGAAGGCTGTCCCAGCAACTCCTGAGCGGATCGGCGACCGTCGACGAGGTGGTGGAGCAACTGGCCGCCTCCGATCGGGCGAGCTGATCGCGTGCCGATCCGAGATTCGTCACCGCTGGTCCGCCCGGTCGGCCCCAGGCGGGCCGACGGAGGAGAAACGAGGCGGCGGGAACGCCGCGGTGACACCGGGACCGCTTTCCGGCCGGCCTCTCGCACGTCGCGTTCCGAGCGCCTCGCGCCTTACGTCCTGGTGGCCCCAGCCCTACTGATCATCGTGGCGTTGCGGCTGTGGCCGCTGCTCCTGGGCGTCAACTTCTCCTTCACCGGCGACGGCGAGCACAACGGGACGGCGGTCGGCCTCGACAACTACCTGGAGCTGTTCCAGGACCCGTTGTTCCGCGGCGCGCTGCGCAACGTCGGGCTGCTGGTGCTGCTGCTTCCCGTGGCGGTGGCCATCCCGGGCCTGCTCGCGACGTTCATCTACCTGCGCGTGCCCGGACACCGGGTCTTCCGCAGCGTCTACTTCTTCCCGGCCGTGCTCTCACCGGTGATCGTCGGTGCGATCTTCAACCTCATGCTCGCCTTCGACGGCCCGCTGAACGCCGTTTTCGCGCTGATCGGCATCGGCCCGGTCGACTGGCTCGGCGACCCGGATGTCGCCATGTTCGCGGTTGTCGGCGTGCACATCTGGGCGACGTTCGGGATGGCCCTGGTGGTGTTCCTCGCCGGATTCGCCACTTTGGACTCCGCACTCCTGGACGCGGCCCGGGTGGACGGCGCGTCGCTCCCCCGGATCATCTGGCACGTGATCATCCCGAGCCTGACCCGCACCATTCAGTTCGTCTTCGTGACCACGATGATCGGGATGCTGACGTCCATGTTCGGTCTGCTGTACGTCATGACCAGCGGTGGCCCGGAGGGATCCACCTACCTGCCGGAGTATTACGTCTGGATCCAGCAGGGACAGATGAACCGCCCCGCGTTCGCCTCGGCCGCGTCGACGGTCCTCTTCCTCATCATGCTCGTGGTGGGACTCATACAGATCAGCGTGCTCCGCCGCGCCGGAAGGGAGGACTGATGTCCGGCAGCCGCCTGAGCAAGTGGGTGGTCGCCGTTCCGATGGCGCTCCTCGCGCTGGCGACGATCTACCCTCTCGTGTTCACCACCAACGTCGCCATGAAGACTCGGCGTGACTACGTCCTCGACCGGTTCTCCCCGACGACCTCCCCGTACTGGGACAACATCGTCACAGCGTGGACCAGCGTCGGCATGGCTCGATACTTCGCCAACTCGCTCATCGTGGTGACGATCTCAGTGGTCGTCCTGCTGCTCCTCGGATCGATGGCGGGCTTCGCCCTGAGCCAGCTGCGGTTTCGCGGTTCCAAGGCGTTGTTCCTGGGTTGTCTCGCGGCACTGTTCATCCCGTTTCAGGTGATCATGGTGCCGCTCGCACGGGTCATGGCGGACAGTGGTCTCATCGACACCTACCCGGGACTGATCCTGGCCTACGTCGCGCAGTTCCTCCCGTTCACGATCTTCCTGATGACGGGTTACTACAAGACCATTCCGACGGAGATCGTCGACGCGGCGAGAATCGACGGGAACACGACGTACGGCGTCTACCGGCGGGTCATGCTGCCGATGGGCACTCCGGCCCTCCTGTCGGTCGGCATTCTCAACGCCCTGTTCTGCTGGAACGACGTGCTCATCTCCCTGCTGATGATGCCGTCGGCCGACCACCGCACCCTCATGGTCGGGGTCACCTCGCTGCGTGGACAGTACTCCGACAACATCCCCACCTTCGCCTCCGGGGTTCTGATCGCCGCTGTGCCGGTGTTGATGATCTATCTCTTTCTCCAGCGCCAGATTGCCGACGGTGTCACCGCCGGTTCCACGAAAGGCTGACATGCGGATCTCGGGGTATCGCACTTTGACCACGGTCCAGGAATGGGACCGTGCGGTCGGTGACGCCAACGGCGTCTACGCCGACGGGGTCGTTCCGGTGTCGGTCATCATGGTGGACACCGACGAGGGGATCACCGGTGTCGGCATCGGGCCGCACGTGGAACTCGACAGCGTCTTCGCCGCCATCGAGGGTGAGGATCCGCGCGGCGTGACGGCGCTGTACGACCGCATGCTGCGGCAGACCTTCAAGGCGGGCCACGCGGGCGCGGTGTTCGGGACCATCGGTGCGCTCGACACCGCCCTATGGGATATCAAGGCGAAGGCGGCCGGTGAGCCGCTCTGGCGTCTGCTGGGCGGGCGTGACAGGCGGGTTCCCGCCTACGCCTCGGGCCTGGACATCGGCCTGACCGACGACGAATTCGTCTCGGTGTACACGGTCTACGCCCAGCACGGTCTGCGGGCGGCCAAGATCAAGGGTGGCCTCGACATCGAGCGGGACCGGCACCGTCTGACTCTGGTCCAGGAGGTCCTGACCGAGGCCGGGCACGGAAAGCGGCCGGGCCTGATGCTCGACGTGAACGAGTCCTGGTCACGCAAACAGGCGATCCGGCACGTCCGCGAGCTCGAGCGCACCCTGGATCTCACCTGGATCGAGGAGCCCGTCCGGCGGTGGGACGCCGAAGGCCTGGCCGTCGTCGGCCGTGGGATCCGCGCGTCGGTCGCCACCGGGGAGAACCTCACCGGGCTTGAGCAGTATCGTCCGCTGCTGGCCGCGGGGGCCGTCGACATCGTCCAGACGGCCGCGGTCTGGGGAGTCACCCACTTTCTGCGGGTGTCCGCCCTGGCCCACGCCCACGATCTGCCGGTCAGCCCGATCGGCAACATCCCGGTCGGCCTGCTGCACGCCGCGACCTCGGTACCCAACCACATGGCCAGCGAGCTGCAGGACCTGCGGCCGCCGCTCGGAGTGTCCGTCGACCTGTGCGTCGAGGACGGCGCGTTCCTCCTCGGAGACTCGCCCGGCCTGGGCCTCACGGTCGACGAGGACGTCATCGGAGGGCTCACCCGCCGGCCGGGCACCCTGCCGGCCGACGGTCCCGGCGTCCGGCCCGAGCAGGCCGGCCGGCGGCTACTGGCGGTGGCCGATCACGGTCACGCCGCACAGTAGCGCCGCTCGCCCCGACGTCATCGTCCTGTTCCTGGACGGGACCTACCGGCTGGCCTCTCCGCTGCGCTTCGACGCCGAGCGAGCCAGAGCCGAATCTGCGACAGAGCCGTTGACCGGACCCACCCGATCCTGATGACCACGCTCGTCTCAAGTGCGATAACCCGCAGCTCAAACATGCAATGAGTGCGCTACCCCGCCAGAGGTGCGCGCAGCGGCGTGTGGTCGAGGTTGGCGATCAGCTCGGTGAGGGAGTCGAAGACATGGGCGGCACCGGCCTTGCGCAGCTCACCGGGCGAGAAGCCGCCGGTACGGACCGCGACACCGGGCATCCCGGCCCGGCCCGCGGCGAGGAAGTCCCAGGTGGAGTCGCCCACCGCGGCACCGGACCCGCCCCCCACCTTGTTCAACGCCACCCGCAGCAGGTCGGGGGCGGGCTTGGTCGCCTCGACGTCCTCGGAGGTGGTCCACGCCCGGCAACGCGACCGGCCGTCGACGAGGTCGATGAAGCGCTCGACGTGCTGGGGCTTGCCGGATGAGGCCAGGACGACGGTGAAACCACGCCCGCCGAGCTCGTCCAGGAGCTCGGTGGCGCCGTCGAAGGGCCTTATCTCATCGAGATACGGATCGAACTCCTCCACCCACGCGTCGCGCAGCGCGTCGCCGTACCGCTGTTCGACCTCGTCACCGGCGAGAGCCGCCACCAGTTGGTCGCCTCCCATGCCGATGTGCCGGTGGATGCGCCACAACGGCAGCCACACGTCATAGCGGCCGAAAGCCCGGAACCACGCGAGCGCGTGCTGGTAGTTGGTGTCGACCAGGGTGCCGTCGATGTCGAGGATGGCGGTGTCGGGCATACCGGGGATGTGCCCGGCATCGCCGGTGTCACTCAGGACGGTGGTGCCGAAGTTGGTGAAAACCTCATCTGTCGCGCTTTGCGGACCGCCGCCCGCCCGTAGGCCCTGAGGCCGTCTACGGGATCGTCCTCGGACCGCATCCTCTCCCGTCCCATAGGGCAGCCGCCGGGAGGACGAGAACGGGGGAATTCCGTTCCGCCGGGCACGGCCCCGGCAGGACAGGAGCCGGTGAGTCCTGTTCCGCAGGAAAACGGCCGGAGGACGGGAGCCGATGAATTCTGTTCCGCAGGGAAAACGACCGGAGGACGGGAACCGGTGAATCCCGTTCCGCCGGGCACGGCTTCGGTAGGACGGAAGCCGGTGACTCCCGTTCCGCGGGGACGGATGATTTCTTTTCCGGCCACCTGGTGAAAACAATCGGAGCCGTCGCGCGACAAAAGTCACGCGACGGCTCCGGAAGAACTCCGTCACACGGGGAGGAATCAAGACGGGATCAGAGACGGTCGATCTCCAAAGGCTTCACCTCTCGCAAGGCCGCAAATTTCCCATTCCTGCTATTCCTCGATTGTGAAAGAGAACGGGATCGGCTTCCACCCTTGACAGCCCTTATTCGAGACACCCGACTCCTATGGCCTGGCCGGCTCCAGGATGACCGGCGTAGGGGTGGCCGGTGAAGTGATGCCGGACCATGGGGGCTACGGGGCCGAAAGGAGGGTGTCCAGCGCGGACGGAGAGATCGCCAGATCGTGGTCGAGCAGGCGGGTCAGCCCCTCATGGCACTCCTGCCGGCCGTCCTCGGCATGGGCGAGACCGGTGGCGTAGGCGCGCAGCAGGTCGTGCATGCCGTACCGGCCGGTGGAGGCGGGCTGGATCAGATGCGCGCGGGCGAGCAGGTCGAGCAGCCGATGGGCCCGCTCCAGCGGCTCTCCGGCGAGAGCGGCGGCGGCTGGCGGGTCGAAATCGGGGCCCGGATGCAGGCCCAGGAGCCGGAACATCCGGGCGGCGTCGGCGGGGAGGCGGGCATAGGACCAGGAGAACACCGTCCGCACCGCCGCCCGCGGATCCCCGCCGGCGTCCAGCAGATCCAGCCGCCGTCGCCGGTCGCTCAGTCTCCCCGCCAGCTCGGCCAGGGAGACCGTCTGACGGGCGGTGGACAGCTCGGCCACAACCCGAAGGGCCAGCGGCAGCCGCGCGCACTGCCCGGCGAGGACGGAGACGGCCTCGGGATCGGCGTCGGCGGCCCCGCCGATGAGAGCCGACAGCAGAGCGGTCGCGTCGTCGGCGGGGAGCGGGTCCAGCTCCAGGCGGTGGGCACCGTGCAGGGCCACCAGCCCCGCCAGGGAGTCCCGGCTGGTCACCACCACCACGCACGACGGCGTGCCCGGCAGCAGCGGGCGGACCTGCTCGACCGACAGGGCGTTGTCCAGGAGGATCAGCATGCGCCGGCCGCTGATCTCCGTGCGGTAGCGGGCGGCCCGCTCGTCCACCTCCTCGGGGACGTCCTGCCCCGCCACCCCCAGCGCGGACAGGAAACCGGCCAGTGCGGCGTCGGCCGGCACCGGCGGTTCGACGTCATGGCCACGCAGGTTGACGTAGAGCTGCCCGTCGGGGAACGCCTCCCGGACCCGGTGGGCCCACCGTACGGCGAGGGCGCTCTTGCCCACTCCTGCGGTGCCGGACACCGTGTAGGTCACCGTCGTCGTCCGGTCGGCACCGGTGAGGTGATCCGACAGCCGGGACAGCTCGCGTCCCCTGCCGACGAAGGTCGGCACGTCGCCGGGTAGCTGCGCGGGCACCGGCCGGGCCGCTCCGGCCGACGGAGGGGAAGTCCGTACCCGGGCGGCCCGATCACGGTCACGGCGCAGGACCGTCTCGTGCACCTCGCGGAGCTCCGGCCCGGGCTCGGCCCCGAACCTGCCGACCAGCCGGGCCCTGACGGTGGCGTAGCAGTCCAGCGCCTCGGCGTCCCATCCGGCGGCCACGAGCGCCCGCATCAGGACCGCCACCAGCGGTTCGGCGAACGGATGCTCGGCCACCAGCTCCCGCAACGGGCCGATCACCTCGTCGTGCCGGCCGAGCCGCAGCTCGGTCCGGGCCCAGTGGGTGACCGCGTCCAGTCGCTGCCCGCTCCACGTCTCGCGGGTCCGCGCCGCCCACGCCCCGGGCAGATCGGCCAGCGCCGTCCCGTCCCACAGGCCCAGTGCTTCCCGCAGCAGCCCCGACCGGTCGGCGTCGGAGCACCGCCGGTCGTAGGCGGTGGCCACCAGCCGGCGGAACCTGTGCAGATCCACCCGTTCGGGATCGACCTCCAGCACGTAGCCGCCCGCCCGGCGGACCAGCGCCGTCTCCGGGCCACCGGCCGCGTGTGCCCGTTCCAGCAGCCGCCGGATCCGGTTGACGTAGGTGTACAGCACGTTGCGGGCGTCGGTCGTCGGCGCCTGGTCCCACACCCGGTCGACCAGGGCCGACCAGGTCACCAGCCGACCGGCGTCGGTCAGCAGCGCCGCGAGCACCGTCCGCTGTTTGGCCGGCCCCAGATCGATCCTGTCGCCCTGCACGATGAACTTGACCGGCCCGAATAGCTGAAACACCGCAGCTCCTGACAGTCACCTGTCACTAAATCAGAGACAACAGGGCGGTTCAAGTTTCTTTGAGAATTCCTCCAGGCCCTTCATGAATGATTGTGGACACGAGCCACCACAGCGCGGTGTGGCGCGACACCCACTAAGGGTGACCGTTTCGATCCAGGGGTGTGCGTCCACGGAACCGTCCAATGAACGGGCCGCAGGCGCCGTCCGATCCCTTCCATTTTAAATACCGGTGCAAGAGATGACGCATGTCGATTATCAGGTGCCTTGGAAAGGACGTTCTGTGAAAATGCGAAATGGCGTCTCGGGAATCATCGCCGCTACCGCGATGGCGGCCACAGGTTTTCTGGGCGTGATCCCCGCCCAGGCGGACTCGGCGCGCACCCTGTCCCTGACCCAGGCCGAGTTGGCGCAGAAGACCGATGAGTTCCTGTTCAGCGCCTCGATGGGGACCTTCCTTGACAACCGGGCCGCGCAGCCGTACGCCGACCAGCTCGACTGGTCCTCCGACGGTTGTTCCTGGGCACCGGACAAGCCGGAGGGGTTCAACTTCCTGCCCTCCTGCCAGCGCCATGACTTCGGCTATCGCAACTACAAGCGGCAGGGCCGGTTCAACGAGGACGTCCGCGGGGACATCGACCAGAACTTCAAGGACGACATGTACGACGTCTGCCGCAAATACTCGGGCCTGGAGTCGTACAAGGGCGTCATCTGCCGCCGGACCGCCGACACCTACTACTTGGCGGTGCGTGGCCTCGGCGGGACCGCCGCCGACACCCCTGCCGCCTGAGACACGTTTTCCGGTCCACCTCGCCGACACGCCCCGGCAGAGCTCATCTCCGCCGGTACCTACCGCATAGCCTGCGAAAACAGGATCACATTGGAGCCAGCTCTCCCCCACGGCTCCGCCGTACGCGACCAGCCGTGGGGATGGGGCAAAGATGCAGGTCGGCTACAAACTGGCGGCCGAGGCCTTCGGACCGGCCGAGCTCGTCCGGCAGGCGGTGCGGGCGGAGCAGGCCGGGTTCGACTTCGTGGAGATAAGCGACCACTTCCATCCGTGGCTCGACAACCAGGGCCACTCGCCGTTCGCCTGGACGGTGCTCGGCGCCATCGCGGTGAAGACCGAGCGCATCGGGCTGGCCACCGGTGTGACCTGCCCGACCATCCGCTACCACCCGGCGATCATCGCCCAGGCCGCCGCGACACTCGCCCTGCTCTCCGGTGGTCGCTTCACCCTCGGCGTCGGCTCCGGCGAGCGGCTCAACGAGCACGTCGTCGGCCGCGGCTTCCCCGACACGGTCCAGGTGCGGCACGAGATGCTCCGCGAGGCGCTGGAGATCATCCGGCTGCTGTGGCGCGGCGGGTACCGCTCCTACGAGGGCAGGCATCTGCGGCTTGCGGACGCGCGGGTGTTCGACCTGCCCGAGGAGCCGCCGCCGATCGCGGTGGCCGCCAGCGGGCAGCCGTCGGCTCGGATCGCCGCCGAACTCGGAGACGGGCTGTTCGCGACCGAGCCGAAGCCCGAGATCGTCCGCCACTACCGCGACGCGGGCGGCACCGGACCGGGCTACGCCGAGGTGCCCATGGCGTGGGCACCCGACGAGCACACCGCCGCCCAGGCCGTCCTGGAGACCTCACGATGGGCCCTGACCGGGTGGAAGGTCATGAGCGAACTGCCCAACCCGGTCAACTTCGACGCCGCCGGCACCATGGTCCGCGAAGAGGACGTCCTCGCGCAGTTCGCCTGCGGCCCGGACCCGGACCGCTACGTCGAGGTCGCCCAGCAGTACGTCGACGCCGGCTTCGACCGGCTGGTGACGCAGAACGCCGGCCCGGACCCCGACGGGTTCATCGACTTCTACCGGCGCGAACTCGACGGGCGGCTCCGCGGGCTGACCCCGAGGTCACAGTAGGGGGTCACCGGGGCTCGTAGGCGAGGTTGGGACGGAGCCAGCGTTCGACGTCGGGCAGGTCGAGGCCCCGCCGCGGGACGTAGTCCTCGATCTGGTCCCTGCCGACGCGGCCCACGGTGAAGTAGCGCGACGCCGGGTGGGCGAAGAGCAGCCCGCTGACACTGGCGGCCGGGGTCATCGCGAAGGACTCGGTCAGGGCCATGCCGAGCTTCCCGGCGTCGAGCAGGTCGAACAGGGCCTCCTTCTGGCTGTGGTCCGGGCTCGCGGGGTAGCCGAGCGCAGGGCGGATGCCGCGGAAACGCTCGGCGTGCAGGTCCTCGATCGCCGGATCGGCGTCCGGCTCGTACCAGTCGCGCCGCGCCTGCAGGTGGATGTGCTCGGCGAACGCCTCGGCGAGACGGTCGGCGAGGGCCTTCACCATGATCGCGCGGTAGTCGTCGTTCCGGGCCTCGTAGGCGGCGGCGAGCTCCTCGGCACCGTGGACGGCCACCGCGAACCCGCCGAGGTGATCTCCGGCCGGGGCCACGTAGTCCGCCAGGCACCGGTTGGGCCGGCCGGCCGGCTTGGTCGTCTGCTGGCGCAGCATCGGCAGGCGGAGACCGCCCTGCGGTCCGGCGTCGATCAGGATGTCGTCGCCCTCGGAGCGCGCGGGCCAGAAGGCGTAGGCGCCCTGGGCCTGGAACCGGCCTTCCGCGATGATCTGGTCGAGCAGGGTGTTCGCGTCGTCGTAGAGCTCGCGGGCCACCGGCTGGTCGAGGATCGCCGGATACTTGCCCTTGAGCTGCCAGGCGAGGAAGAGGAACTGCCAGTCGATCATCTCGCGGAGGGTGGTCAGGTCCGGCTGGACGGTACGGACCCCGGTGAAGGCGGGGACGGGCAGGTCGTCGAACGAGACCTGCTCACGGTTCGCCCGGGCTTGCGCGAGGGTCAGCAGGGGGACCCGTTCCCGGGTCGCGTGCTGCTCGCGCAGGCGCTCCTGCTCGGCCCGGTTGCTCACCGCCAGCTTCTCGGCCCGGCCTTCGTCCAGCAGATCGGAGACCACACCGACGACGCGGGACGCGTCGAGCACGTGGACCGTGGTGCTGTCGTAGGCGGGGGCGATCCGGACCGCGGTGTGCTGGCGCGACGTCGTGGCGCCGCCGATCAGCAGGGGCAGCTTCAGCCCGCGGCGCTGCATCTCCGCCGCGACGGTGACCATCTCGTCCAGCGACGGAGTGATCAGCCCCGACAGGCCCACGGCGTCGGCGCCCTCGGCGACCGCGGTGTCGAGGATGACGGCGGCGGGGACCATGACCCCGAGGTCGATGACCTCGTAGTTGTTACAGCCCAGGACGACGCCCACGATGTTCTTGCCGATGTCGTGCACGTCGCCCTTGACGGTCGCGAGCACCACCTTCCCCTGGCCGCGCTCGGCCTCGACGCGCCCCTCCAGCCGCGCCTGCTCCTTCTCGGCCTCCATGAACGGCTCAAGATAGGCGACCGAGCGCTTCATCACCCGCGCGCTCTTGACCACCTGCGGCAGGAACATCTTCCCGGAGCCGAACAGGTCGCCCACGGTCTTCATGCCGTCCATGAGCGGCCCCTCGATCACTTCGAGAGGCCGCGGCACCCGCTGCCGGGCCTCCTCGGTGTCGTCCTCGATGAAGTCGACGATGCCGTGCACCAGCGCGTACGCCAGCCGCTCCTCCACCGGCGCCTCGCGCCAGGACAGGTCCACTGTGCGGCGGGTGCCGGACCCGCTCACCGTCTCGGCGAACGCGACGAGCCGGTCGGTGGCGTCGGCGCGCCGGTCGAAGATCACATCCTCGACGAGTTCGAGCAGGTCAGCGGGGATGTCCTGATAGACCGCGAGCTGCCCCGCGTTGACGATCCCCATGTCCAGCCCGGCGCGTACGGCGTGCAGCAGGAACGCCGAGTGCATCGCCTCGCGCACGACGTCGTTGCCGCGGAAGGAGAACGACAGATTGGAGATGCCGCCGCTGATCCGCACTCCCGGGCAGCGCTGCTTGATCAGCGGCAGTGCGTCGATGAACGCCTTCGCGTAGCCGTTGTGCTCGGCGATGCCGGTGGCGACCGCGAGCACGTTGGGGTCGAACACGATGTCCTCGGCGGGGAAGCCGGCCTGCTGGGTGAGCAGGTCGTAGGCGCGGGCGCAGATCGACACCTTACGCTCGACGGTGTCGGCCTGCCCGAGCTCGTCGAAGGCCATGACGACCACGCCGGCGCCGTAGTCCCGGATCCGCCGGGCCTGCGCCAGGAACGGCTCCTCCCCCTCCTTGAGGCTGATCGAGTTGACGACGCCCTTGCCCTGCACGCACTTGAGACCGGCCTCCAGCACGGTCCACCGCGAGCTGTCGATCATGATCGGGATACGGGCGACCTCCGGCTCGGTCGCGATCAGGTTGAGGAACGTGGTCATGGCCCGCTCGCTGTCGAGCAGGTCGGCGTCCATGTTGACGTCGAGCAGGTTGGCCCCGCCTCGCACCTGCTCCAACGCGACGTCGACCGCCCCCTGGTGGTCGTCCCCCTCGATCAGGCGCCGGAAGCGCGCCGAGCCCGTGACGTTGGTGCGCTCCCCGATCATGACGAAGCCGGTGTCGGCGCCGATCTCGAACGGCTCCAGCCCGCTGAACCGGGTGCGCGCCGGCGGTGCCGGAACCGGGCGCGACGGAAGGCCGGACACCGCGGCCGCGATCCGCGTGATGTGCGCCGGCGTCGTCCCGCAGCACCCGCCGACGACGTTGACCATTCCCGAGCCGGCGAACTCGCCGAGCAGTCGTGCGGTCTCGTCCGGCGTCTGGTCGTAGCCGCCGAACGCGTTCGGCAGCCCGGCGTTGGGATGGCAGGCCGTGTAGACCCCGGCGAGCCGCGACAGCTCGGCCACGTGCGGGCGCATCTCCTCGGCGCCCAGCGAGCAGTTCACCCCCACCACCAGCGGATGGGCGTGTTCGATCGCGTCCCAGAACGCCTCGACGGTCTGTCCCGACAGGGTGCGCCCGCTCAGGTCGACGATCGTCACCGAGATCCAGAGCGGCAGGTGCGGGGCGACCTCGCGGGCGGCGGCGATCGCGGCCTTCGCGTTGAGCGTGTCGAAGATCGTCTCGATCAGCAGCAGGTCGACCCCGCCGTCGGCCAGCGCCTGGATCTGCTCGGCGTACGTGGCACGGACCTCGTCGAACGACACCGCCCGGTAGGCGGGATCGTCCACCCGCGGGGACAGCGAGAGCGTGACGTTCAGCGGGCCGATCGAACCGGCGACGAACCGCCCGCCCGCCTCGTCCGCGGCCTGGCGGGCGAGCTGGGCGCCCCGCAGGTTCATCTCCCGCACCAGCGACTGCAGCCCGTAGTCCGACTGGCCGATGCTCGTCGCGGTGAACGTGTTCGTCGTGGTGATGTCCGCGCCCGCCGCCAGATACTGCCGGTGCACGTCGAGAATGACATCCGGCCGCGTCAGGTTCAGCAGGTCCGGGTCACCGGTCACGTCACGCGGGTGGTCCTTGAACCGTTCTCCGCGGTAGTCGTCCGGGGTGAGCCCGGCATTCTGCAGCATCGTGCCCCAGGCCCCGTCGAGCACCGCGACCCGCCGGTCCAGCAGCTCCCGCAGCGCCTGCGTCCGGGCGGCCGTCTCCGCCGCCGACCGCGCCACGGAGCCGCCTGCGCCGGGCGTGTGCCGGACAGTGTCGTGCTCGCCACCGTGATTGAAGGACATATCCACTGGACCACCTCCCGTTGTGGGAGGCGCCCTTGGTAAACGGTGCAGATCGAGCGTGGCGGGCCTGAGCCCGTTGCAGCGCCTCTCGATCTAGAAGTCAAGGGTACCGAAAAGAAAATGACGGCGCCAGAAGCCGGTTCCCCGCCGTCTTCCCGGCCGGCCGGAGGCACCGGCCCCGTCCCGGGACCATCCCCGCAGGCGCGGGGCCGACGCAGGTGTGGAAGTCGGTGAGCGCACGGGAGAGGGACCATCCCCGCGGGCGCGGGGCCGACGACTTGGACGCCAGGGTGATCACGTCTGAGCGGGGACCATCCCCGCGCGGGGATGTTCCCGGGTTGCTGGCCAGAGGGAGTTCCGCAGCCCAGTCGGCCTCGCGCTCGCGGGGATGGTTCTCCAGTGGTCGGCGACCAAGTGGGCCGCGGTCATCGCGGGACGTAGCTCCCGGACGGTTCGCCGGCGACCTTGCCGTCCCGGTAGACGACGCGACCGCCGACGACCGTGGTGACGGGCCAGCCGGTGAGGTCCACGCCCTCGAAGGGACAGTGGTCCTGGCCGGACAGCAGGAGGTCGGTGGTGACGGTCTGGGTGAGGGCGGGGTCCACGATCGTGAGGTCGGCGTCGAAGCCGACGGCGAGGCTGCCCTTGCGGCCCCAGAGGTTGTACGCCCGGGCCGGGTTACCGGAGGCGACCTCCGCCAGCCGGGTCAGGGGGACGCCACGCCTGAGGTGGCCCTCGGAGAAGAGAACGGGATAGAGCAGGGCGGTTCCCCCGAAACCCGGGCGGGCCGGCCAGAGGTCGTCGCCCTTGTACTCGTCCATGCAGCAGGCGTGGTCGGAGGCGACCCAGTCGATCCGGCCGTCTGAGACGCCGGCCCACAGCTCCTCGTTGTCCTGGGGCGTACGGATCGGCGGGTTGACCTTGCCGCCCAGGCCGCCGCGCCTGTCGAGGGTGTCGCAGTCGAGGCAGAGGTGGTGGAGGGTGGCCTCCCGCCTGGCGTTCACCTGGGAGGCCGCGGCGAGGGCGTCCGCGCTGGACAGGTGGAGGAAGTTGACGTTGACACCGGTATACGCGGCGAGGGTGGCGGCCTCGGCGATGGCGAGCCGCTCGGTGAGGGGCGGCCGGCCCTCATGGTAGGCGCGCAGGTCCTGGGCGGCTCCGCTCCGCCGGACCCGGTCGATGAAGACGCGCATCAACTCCGACTGCTCGCAGTGCAGGCTGAGCGAGAGCCGCCGCTCCGGGTGCGCGGCCTGCGTTTCGGCGATCTTCTCCATGATGAGGAGGAGGTGGCCGAGGTCGTACTCGTCGGACATCGTGAACGCCTGGGCGTCGCGGCTGTTGGCGGCCAGGTCGAAGCCCTTGTAGAACATGTAGTACTTGAAACTCGACACGCCCTGTCCGACCAGCCAGGGGATCTCGCCGATCTGGTCGACGGTCATGGGAGCGAGGTGGAAGCCGTAGTCGGTGAAGGCGCGTCCGGCGACCGCGCCGAGGACCTCCGGGAAGATCTCCGCGTAGGGGCCCGTCCTGTCGAGATAGTGCTGGCCGGTGCGGAAGTAGGAGAGCACGGTGGTCGCGCCGCCGACGAGGGACGAGCGTGTCTCCTCGTACGCGTCCAGCCCCAGGTCGCGGTAGATCCCGATGTGGAAGTGGGCGTCCACCGCCCCCGGGAACACGATCTTCCCGGTCGCGTCGACCCGCTCGTCTCCGGGGAGGTCCTCGCCGATGGCGACGACGCGGCCGTCGTGGACGGCCAGATCCGCACGGATCTCTCCATGGTACGGCAGGACCAGCGTGCCGCCCTTGACCACAAGGTCATGCTTCATGCCCCAGTCTTACCGATCCGTTTCGCAGAATGCAACGGCGTTTCCAAACGAGTCGCGACATCGGTAGGCTCACGGTGAGAGGTGAGAGGGGTGTGATCAGGCGTGCCCGACTGGCCGGCGGACGTGTGGGAACTCTTCGACGGGGCCCGGGTGGTGGACCTGTCCCAGCCGATGCGGACAGGCATGCCTCAGTCACCCAACCATCCCCCGTTCCGGATGACCCTGGAACGGCGGCACGGCGACGTCGTCAGGGCCGACGGCGGCTCGGCCGCCAACGAGATCATCGTGACCGGCGGCCATGTCGGCACCCATGTGGACGCGCTCGCGCACGTCTCCCAGCAGGGCATGCTGTACGGCTCGCGCGACGCACGGGCCCTGCAGGGGAACGAGGGGTTCACCGAGCTCGGCATCGACGCCTTTCCCCCGTACGCCGGTCGGGCCGTGCTCCTCGACGTGGCCCGGGTGCACGGCGTCGCGACGCTGGCCCCCGGCTACGAGATCACCGTCGAGGACCTGGAGAGGGCGTCGGCCGAGGTGTCCATCCGGCCCGGCGACGCCGTACTCGTCGCGACCGGCTGGTCCCGGCTGTGGCGGTCGCGGGAGGAGTTCGTCGGTGTGAGCGGCGGAGCCCCCGGCCCCGGTGAGGAGGCGGGACGCTGGCTGGCCGCACACCGGCCGCGGGTGGTCGGCGGTGAGACGATCGCGTTCGAGCACGTGGCCGCCGGACGCGGTCACGCGACCCTGCCGGTCCACCGCGTCATGCTGGTCGAGTCGGGGATCAACATCGTCGAGACGATGCGGCTCGACGCGCTGCTGGACACCGGGGTGACCGAGTTCCTGCTCGTGCTCAACCCGCTGAACGTCGTCGGGGCCACCGGCTCCCCGGTCCGTCCCCTGGCGGTGCTCCCGTGACGCAGGTGCGGCGGCTCGCCGAGTTCGCGGTCGCCTGCCGCGACCGGGGTGTCCCCGCCGAGGTGCGGGACGACGTGGTCGGCCGCGTCCTGGACACCCTCGGCAACGGCTTCGCCGGGAGCACGGAGGACGTCGCCCGGCGCGTCGCCGCGACGGTGACCGCGTGGGGCGGCTCGCGGGCCGCGCCGAGCGTCGCGCTGATCCAGGGGACGTACGCGCACGCGCTCGACTTCGACGACACGCACCTGCCGTCGGTCCTGCATCCGAGCGCGTCGGTCGTGCCCGCCGCCCTCGCCGTCGCCGAGGCGACCGGTGCGTCGGGCCGCGACCTGCTGGCCGCGGTGGCGGCGGGCGACGAGATCTGCAACCGGCTCGGCATGGCGTCCTACCTGCCTGAGATCGGCAACTCGCTGTTCTTCGAGAACGGTCAGCACGCGACCTCGATCTGCGGCACGCTCGGCGCCGCCGCCGCGTGCGCGCTGCTGTACGGGCTGCCCGCGGAGGGGGTCGCCGACGCGATCGGCATCGCCGCGAGCATGGGGTCGGGGCTGCTTGAGGCGAACCGCACCGGTGGGACCGTGAAGCGGATCCACTGCGGCTGGGCGGCCCACGGCGGGGTCGTCGCGGCGGATCTGGCCCGCGCGGGGGTGACCGGGCCGCCGACCGTCCTGGAGGGCCGGTTCGGCTTCTTCCGCGCCTGGCTCGACGGCCGCTATGACGAGGACGCGCTGCTGGCAGGGCTGTGGCGGGACGACGGTCCGGCACGCTGGGAGGTGCTGCGGACCGTCTACAAACCCTATCCGGTCAACCATTTCACCCATCCGGCGATCGACTGCGCCCTCGCGCTACGCGCGGGAGGACTCGATCCGGACGACGTCGCCGAGATCGAGGTGGGCCTCCCGGCCCCCACCTTGCGCACCGTCGCCGAGCCGTACGAGGAGAAGATCCGGCCGCGGTCGGCCTATCACGCGAAGTTCTCCGCGCCGTTCGCCGTCGCCACGGCGCTGACCGGCGGCGGGGGGCTCGGGGTGGGGCTCGACGACTTCGCCGACGGGGCCCACCAGGATCCGGTACGGCTCGCGTTGGCCGCCCGGGTCCGGTGTGTGCCCGACGGACGGGCCACGGAGATCTTCCCTGCCGCCTTCGCGGCTGTCGTCCGGGTGACCACGGGGGGCGGAGCGGTGCTGGAGCACCGCGTCGACTCCTCGCGCGGCGGGCCGGGGCATCCGCTGTCCGCCGACGAACTGGAGACCAAGTTCCGGATGAACGCCGCCCGTGCCCTGACGCCCGAGGAGACGGACACGGTGGCGGCGGCCGTACGCGCCCTGCCGGAGAGCGGCCGGATCACCGCCGGTCTCTGGTCGGTCCCGTCGGCGGAGCGCTCAGCAGGACCTCGGTGTGAGGGGCCGGTGTGAGAGGCCGGTGTGAGGGCGAGCGTCCTTCCGGTCGGTGCGGGGTCGAGGACCAGCCGGAGCGGGACCGCCCGCGTCCTCCCGTGAAAGGCACCGGGTGTGGGGCGGCGTCTCACTCCTTTTCGAACACCGGGAGCCGCCGGCCGTCGGCGAGAGGCCGCCAGGCCACGCGTACCCGCCGGCCGCAGGCCCACTCACCGTCCCCGACGAGATTCGTCAGCAGGATGGGGCCCTCGTCCAGCCGCACCCTGGCCACCACGTACGGCACAGCCACGGCGGGATCGGCGGAGCGGTGGACGAAGGTGAAGGAGTCGACGACGCCGCGGCCGGACGACTCGGTGAAACCGAGGTCCATCGAGCCGCAGGCGGTGCAGAGCGCTCTCGGGTAGTGCTGGAGACCTCCGCACGCCGTACACCGCTGGAGGAGGAGGCGGGCCTGCCGGGTGCCGTCCCACCAGGGGCCGGTGACCTCGTCGGAGGGGATGGTCATCGAATCTCCCTGGGCGTGCAGACCCCGGGCCTCAGCCGTGGGGAGGAGGTCATCGCGTGACCCCCAGGAGCACGGTCGCGTGGCTGGAGAGGACGCCGCCGGTGCCGTGCGCGAGCGCGATCTCGGGCCGGCCGGGCACCTGGCGGTCGCCGCACTCGCCGCGGAGCTGGCGGACCGCCTCGACGAGGAGGAGCAGGCCGAGCATCCCGGGGTGGCAGTAGGAGAGGCCTCCTCCGGAGGTGTTGAGCGGCAGACCGCCGCCCGGCCCGATCCCGACGTCGCGGACGAACGCCGCCGCCTCTCCGGGACCGCAGAAGCCGAGGCCCTCCAGGCTGAGCAGCACGGTGATCGTGAACGAGTCGTAGATCTGGGCGACGTCCACGTCCCGGGGGGTCAGCCCGGCCATCGCGAAGGCTCGCCGCCCCGAGTCGGCCGCGCCGGTCGACAGCAGGTCGGGGGCGTGGGCCATGCCGTGGTTAGTGGTGGCCTCGCCGTAGCCGAGGATGGTGACCGGCTTGCGGCGCAGGTCGCGGGCCCGGTCGAGTGAGGTCAGGAGCAGCGCCCCGCCGCCGTCGGTGACGAGGCAGCAGTCGGCGGCCGTCAGCGGCGTCGAGATCATCGGCGAGTTCAGGACGTCGTCGGCGGTGAGCGGCCCGGCGCCGTGGCGGAACGCCTTCGGGTTGCGCAGCGCCCACTCCCGCGCGGCGACGGCGACCTCGGCGAGGTGCTCGCGCCCGTGACCGTGGACGTGCAGGTAGCGCTGCGCGGCCATCGCGTAGTACGACAGCGGGTAGAGCGGGCCGTAGGGGGCCTCGAACTGGGCGTCCGGGGTGCGCGGATCGGTGACGCCGCCAAGTGAGCGGGAGCGGGCGCTGCGCTGGTCGGACCCGTAGGAGATCAGCACGGTCCGGCACTGGCCGGACTCGATGGCCTGCGCGGCCCTGGCCACGTACATCTCGAAGGCGGCGCCGCCGGCGGACGTCGAGTCGGACCAGGCGGGCCGGATGCCGAGGTATTCGGCCACCTGTGTCGCCGGGAACCTCGACACCCCCGCCGTGGCCAGCCCGTCGACGTCCGCCGCGGTGAGCCCCGCGTCGTCGAGTGCCCGGGTGACGGCCTGTGCCTGCAGATGCAGGATCGATTTTCCGGTGACGCCCAGATCGGATTCGGCGACCCCGACGACGGCGACGCTCATGCCCGCGGCCCGTTCAGCCGGACGGTCGCTCCGGCGACGCGTACGGCGACGCGCGGGTCGTGCCCCACGACCTCGACGCGCTGCTCGACGACGACGCGGCCGTCCCCGGCGGCGGTGACCCGGCCGGTGCAGCGGACGGTCTCGCCCGCGAAGACCATGGCCGCGAAGCGGAAGTGCAGCTTCTCCAGTACGGCCGAGGGGCCGAGCCAGTCCTGGAGCTGCTCGGCGAGGAGGGCGCCGAGCAGCTGACCGTCGACGACGGGGGCGGGCAGGCCCTTGGACGCCGCGAAGGCAGGGTCGTAGTGGAGGCGGTACCAGTCCCAGGTCGCCCCGGCGTAGGCGATCATGTCGGCCGGTTCGATGCGCCGCTCCAGCACGGGCACCTCGGCACCGATCTCGGGCGCGGGTATCTCGGCATCGGGCTCGGACGCGGGCACCTCGGCACCGATCTCGGACGCGGGCACTGTGGCACTGATCTCGGACACGGGCACCTCGGCACCGATCTCGGGCGCGAGCACGATCCGCTCCGGGGCCCCGGCCGTTTCCCAGACGGCTCCCCGGCCGCTTTCCGGAAGGCCTCCCGGCGGTTTCCCGGGCGACTCCCCGGACGGTTTTCCGGGCAACTCCCCAGACGATCCCTTGGCCGATCCCTCGGACGACTTCCCGAGCAACCCCCCGGACGACTCCCCAGACGATCCCTTGGCCGACCTCTCGGACGGCTTCCCGGGCAACCCCCCTGGCGACTCCCCGGACGATCCCCCAGGCGACTCCCCGGCGAGGTGGACGTAGATGAGTGTCTCCTTGTTCGTGGCGAGCGGGTCGCCGCGCTGGTCGGTGTAGCGGGCGACCGAGGTGACGACGGTCATCGCCTGGCCCCGCGCGTTGACGCGTTCGGTCACCTCCTCGATCCGCCAGAGGGCGGTGACGATGTCGCCGGGCCGTACGGGCCGATGGAACTCGTAGGAGTTGCCGCCCCGAACGAGGCGGGTGTCGGGAAGAACAAAATGCCAGGAATGTCCTGAGTGGCCGTCTTCATCCCGTGGCAGGCCGGTGTACTGGTTCGTCTCGCAGATCAGTGTCGGCGGCGCGACGACACCGTCGTAGCCGTGCGCGCGGGCGTGGTCGTCGTCGGTGTAGAGGGGGTTGTCGTCGCCGACGGCCTGCGCGAAGTATCTGATCGCCGCCCGGCCCAGTTCCTCCGGCGCGGTGTAGCGGCGTTCCCGCCCGACGAGTTCGCTCACCGCCCGCCTCCGGCGACGGCCGTGGGGACGACCTCGATGAGGAACTCCGGCCGCAGCAGTGCCGAGCAGACGACCGAGGTCAGCGCGACGTCCGGCCGTCCGAAGAAGCGGTCGCGTACCTCGGCGAGCGCGGCGTACCCGGCCACCGCGCCAGGAGTGACGTACTCGACGAGCCGGACGACGTCGCCGCCGCCGAGCCCCGCCTCGCGCAGGACCCGGTGGATGGCGGTGTAGACGTACTCGGCCTGAGCGAGCAGGTCGCCGGGGAAGACGGCACGCTGGGTCACCGGGTCGAGCGCGCCGAAGCCCGACATGAACAGCGTCCGGCCGGCGAGCACGCCCGGCCGGTAGGTGAGCGTGGCGTAGCGCCCCCAGCCCGGATTCACCGTGCGCAGCGGCTCTGTGGAGGCCGTGGCGTCGAGGGAGACCATGACGCCGGGTCGTACCGCGTGGTCGACGAGGATTCCGGCCGCGCCGGGGAACACCGGATCGCCGTCGTCGCCGGTCCCGCCCAGCAGTTCCCTCCGGGGGCGTCCGCAGCGCGGATACTCCGTGCGGGTCGCGGTCGCGGTGTAGTCGACGGTCCTCACCAGCGAGGCCAGGCCGAGCCCGACCGCGCGCAGGGCCGCGTCCGTCTGTTCCAGGCACGAGCGGTACTGCTGCTGGAAGTCCTGTCCGGGCGGGGGAAGCAGACCGGGCAGGTGGACCACCCCGTCGGCGACCCGCACCGGCCCGGCCCCGGTCTCCACCAGTTCGCTCCCGTACGGCGAGAGCGTCGGCTCCACCGCGTAGGAGGCGTCGGTCCCCGGGAACCCCTCCACCGGGACCGTCGAGACCGGCACCCGGCGTCCCCGCAGGTAGGCGTCGCGCGCCTCCGCCAGCTCTCCGCGATCGACCTCGCGCGTCACGTATTCGGTGAGGTGGACGACCTCCTCCGGCGGGCCGGTCGCATATCCCTCCGGCAGCGCGGGGAGACGGATCACCCGGTCACTCATCTTGATCCTCCTGTCACTCCCACCAGGTCCGGCAGGTCCGCGAGGTCGGTGAAAGCGGAGACGAGCTCCGGGGAGGCGCCGTTGGCGAGGGCCTTGCGGCGGACGAGCCCGTTCCTGCCGGGGTCGTCGGGCCCGCCCGAGCTGCGGGGGACCTCGGCGAGCACGGCGCCCGTCGCATCGAGGATCCGGCAGGGCTGGTCGGCGGCCACTCCCCCGGAGCCGGCGACGCGTGTCCCGATCCGGGCGGCCAGGTCGAGCACGTCGGGCCGGTCGACGCGGTGGTAGGTCGCGGCGGTGACCTCCCCGTCGATGATCATGGCGGCCACACTCCACGGCAGGCTGAACTTCGCCTGGTAGGGCGTGGCCGGATGTTCCTTTCCGGGTCCGCAGACGATCGGGGCGGCGTCGGGATGGGTCTCCACGACCAGTGGCCCGGCCGCCGCGCCGGGAGGCAGCAGCCGCGCGGCGTCGAGGGCGGCGTGCACGAGCTGGCAGGCCGGGTACGGCTTGACCGTGATCCGGGTGACCTCCCAGCGCTCCCCCAGGTCCGGGAAGGGGTCGAGGCCGGGTCTGCCGAGGAGGGCGGCGTAGAGGCCGTATCCGCCGTCGAGCACGCCCGGCGGTCCGGTCGCCCCGGCACGGGCGAGCCGGGCGGCGGTGATGCCCGCCTGGGCGGCGAACCCGGGGTGGAGCTGCTTGGTCGAGCCCCCGGTGTTGAGGAACTCCAGCAGCCCGCCCGCCTGGCTGCCCGCGATCCCCAGGGAGTGCACGGCCTCCGCCTCGCTCAGGCCGTACAGGCGGGAGGCGACGACGGCGGCGGCGAACGTCCCGCAGACGGAGGTGGCGTGCAGGCCACGCGCGTGGAAGCCGTGGGGTACGGCGGCGCCGAGGCGGCAGATCGCCTCGTACCCGGCGAGCGCTGCGACGAGCACCTCCGCCCCGCGGGCCCCGACCTCCTCCCCGACCGCCAGCGCGACCGGCAGGACGGGCGCGGTCGCGTGCACGAGCCCACCGGCGTGCGTGTCGTCGAAGTCCAGCGCGTGCACGAGCACCCCGTTGGCGAACGCCGCGGCGGGCGCGCCGATCCGCCCGCCCGCCGAGGCGATCACGGTGGCCTCGGGAGGGCCGCCCGCCTCCCGGGCCACCGTCACCGCCGGGAGGGCCGCGGTGTGGCGCACGGCGGCGACGGCGCAGGCGTAACCGTCGAGCAGATGCCGGGTGGCCGCCTGGCGGGCGGCGGCGGGCACGTCGCCGAGCCGCAGACCCCAGGCCCAGGTGACCAGTCTCTCGGCTGCCGTCACCTGCGTTCCTCACCGAAGGCCCCGGCGGCGGCCAGGCGCCTCGCCTGCTCCGGCGGGTAGCCGAGCAGGCCGTGGACGATCTCGTCGAAGTGCTCGCCCCGGTACGGTGCCCGCCGGTAGACCGGGGTGTCGGCGCCCACCCGGACCGGTGACGCGAGCTGGCGCACGGTCCCGAAACGCCCGTGCTCGGCCGTGACGACCAGCGACCTCGCCGCGGTGTGCTCCTCGGCGAGCGCCTGCCGGACGTCGTTGACGGGACCGCACGGGATGCCGAGCGGGCGCAGGTCCGCCAGCCATTCGGCGACGGTCCTCGTCACGAAGACGGCCTCCAGACGCGGCAGCAGCTCCGCGGCGTTCCGCCGCCGGTCGGCGAAGGTGGCGAACCGCGGATCCCCGGCCAGCGGATGCGCCGGGGCGGACTCCGGATCCGGACCGGCCTGTCCGGGACCGATCGAACCGGGACCGATCGAACCGGGACCGGTCGGGCCGGGACTCATTCGACCGGAGGAGGCCGGGCTTGGACCGGTCGGACCGGAGGAGTCCGGGCCGGTGCCCGGCCGTACGGTGGCGGGGCCCACGGCGTCGAGCAGTGCGGCCAGACGGTGCCAGAACTTCTCCTTGGCGCAGCCGACCACGAGCCAGCCGTCGGCGGCGCGGAAGTTCTGGAAGGGCACCAGCGACGGATGGGCCGAGCCCGGCATCCGGCGCGGCTGGAAGTCGGTGTTCAGCGCCCAGGTGCCGACGTAGGTGAGCATGGACAGCGCGGTGTCGTAGAGGGAGAGGTCGCAGTCGCAGCCCACCCCGTCTCGCCGGGCCCGGTGGATCCCGGCGAGGAGGGCGACCGCGGCGACCAGGCCGCCGGAGAAGTCGACCAGCGACAGGCCGGATTTCGCGGGCGGGCCGTCGGGCTCTCCGGTCAGCTCCATCCAGCCCGCCAGGCCCTGGAGGATGTAGTCGTAGCCGGGTTCGGCGGAGCGCGGGCCCGTCATGCCGAAACCGGTGAGGGAGCAGCAGACGATCCGCGGGTTCAGGTGGCGCAGGTCGTCGTAGGTGACGCGTATCTTCGCCGGAACGTCGCCGCGCAGGTTGGAGTGGACCGCGTCCGACACGCGGACCAGGTCCTCGAAGACGGTGCGCCCCGCCTCGGTGGACAGGTCGAGCGAGAGGGACTTCTTGTTGCGGTTGAACGTCTCGAAGAACAGCGAGTCCTCTCCCTCCGCGTACGGCGGGACGTAACGCCCGACGTCACCGCCGGTCGACGGATCCTCGATCTTGATGACCTCGGCGCCGAGGTCGGCGAGGTGCAGGCTGCCGAAGGGGCCCGCGCCGTACTGCTCGACCGCGACGATCCGGATGTCCTCCAGTGGCCTCACCGGGTCAGCTCCTTGATCAGCGCGATGACCCGGGTCTGGGCGGCGCGGATCTCCTCCGGGGTCAGGCCGTGCACGGGCGGGGTGAGCTTGATCGAATCGGCCGACCCGTGGTAGCCGGCCACCCGGGCGGCGACCTCGTCCGGCGTGCCGGCCAGGGTCAGCGACTCGACCATGGCGTCCGGTACGGCCGCCGCCAGCCCGTCCGCCGGGACGCCGCTCCGGAACACCTCGACCACGTGGGCCTGTTCCCGCTCCAGGCCGTGGAAGGCGAAGAAGTCCCGGTAGGTCGCCACGGTCGCGTAGAACCCGACCGTCCCGGCCGCCCGCCGCCGCGCCTCACGCGCGTCGTCCGCGACCGAACAGCACGCGGAGACCACGACCTCGGCCCGCCCCGCCGGCCGCCGGGCCCGGCCCGCTTCGAGATTGGGCAGGATCCGGTCGCGCAGGTAGGCCGGGGAGCAGAGCTCGTGGGAGAGCCAGCCGTTGGCGATCTCCCCGGCGAGGCGGGTGAGCTGGGGGCCGACGGCGGCGAGGTAGAGGGGGATCTCCGGCCGGGCGGGCGGGTGCGGGCGGCGGAAACCCCGGACGTCCAGGCGGCGCAGTTCGCCCTGGAAGGTCATCGGCTCGCCGGTGTGCGCGAGCCGGACGATCCGGCGGACGACCGCCACCGTCTCGCGCAGGCGGGTGAGCGGTCGGTCGGACGGCACGTCGTGCCAGCTCTCGTTCAGTCGGCGCGCGCCCGCCCCGAGGCCCAGCACCAGTCTGCCGCCGGACAGCTCGTCGAGGTCGAGCGCCTCCAGCGCCGTGACCATCGGGCTGCGGGTGAAGGCCAGGGCGACGGCCGTGCCGACCCGGGCACGGGAGGTCGCGACGGCCACCGCGGCGGCCGGCACCATGGCGCTGCGGTGGAGTTCGGGGAGCCACACGACGTCGGCTCCCGCGTCCTCGGCCGCCCGCGCGGCCTCGGTGAGCTCGGCCAGGGTCTCGCCCCACGGGCCGTAGGTGATCCTCATCGCGTTTTCCTCCGCCAGGAGCATTGACCCGGAGTCGCCATGCCGGGAATGCTACATGGAAACCACGTTTCCCAGAATGGAACACCGCATGGAGTTCTCCATCGCCTCGGGGATCCGCGAGACCGCGGCGGCCACCCCCGGCGCGATCGCCGTGGCCGACGGAGGGCGGCGGCTGACCTACGCGGCGGTGAACGACCGGGCCAACCGGCTCGCCTGCGCACTGCTCGCCGGCGGGCTGCGACCCGGCGAGCGCGTCGCCGTCCTGCTCGGGAACCGCGCCGAATACCTGGAGGTCGCCTGCGGGATCGCCAAGGCGGGTCTGGTCATGGTGCCGATCAACCCCCGGCTCACCGCCCCGGAGACCGCCTACATCCTCGGCCATTCGAACAGCCGGGCCCTCATCCTGGACAGTGCGTACGGGTCGGTCGCCGGGGAGGTGCCCCGCGTCCTGGCGATCGGCGCCGCCGGGTACGGCCCCTCCTACGAGGCGGCGCTGGCCACCTCGCCCGCCCGCGACCCGCGCGTCGCGGTCCCGGAGCGGGACCCGTTCTGCGTCGCCTACACCTCGGGCACGACCGGACGGCCGAAGGGGGTGCTGATCAGCCACCGGTCCAGGGCGCTGACGTTCTACTGCGCGGCGCTGGAGTGGAACCTGGGCGCGGGACGGCGGACGATCGCGGTCGCCCCGATGTACCACGGCGCCGGTTTCGCCTTCGGCTACGCGCCCGCGTACACGGGCGGGACCGTGGCGATGCTCCGGTCCTGGGATCCCGGCCACCTGCTGCACATGATCCAGGAGACCCGGGCCCAGTCGGTGTTCCTCGTGCCGACGCACGCTCACATGATCAGGGAGCACTGCGATCCGGCGAGGTACGACCTGTCCAGCCTGGACACGCTCTACTTCAACGCGGCCGCCCTGCCCGCCGTGCTGAAGGAGTGGGTGCTCGACACCTTCCCCGGCGTGGGCGTCCACGAACTGTACGGCTCGACCGAGGCGGGGGTCGTCACCGACTGCCGGCCCGCCGACGCCCGCCGGAAGGCGGGCTCGGTCGGCACACCGTGGTACATGACCGAGATCCGGATCGCCGAGGACGGGGAGCTGTTCAGCCGCTCCCCGTTCCTGATGAACGGCTACCTCGACGACCCCGAGGCGACCGCCGCCTGCATGACCGAGGACGGCTTCCTGACCAGCGGGGACATCGCCACCCGCGACGAGGAGGGCTTCGTATCCATCGTCGGCAGGAAGAAGGACATGATCATCTCGGGGGGCGTCAACATCGCCCCGCGCGAGGTGGAGGACGTGGTCGACGCCTTTCCCGGCGTGCTGGAGTCCGCCGTGGTCGGGTCTCCCGACGAGCGGTGGGGCGAGCGGGTGACCGCGTTCGTCGTCACGCTGCCCGGCCACACCGTCGACCCGGGCCGGTTGCTCGACCACTGCCGTGGCTCGCTGTCCGGTCCCAAGGTCCCCCGGCGGATCGAGTTCGTACCCGCCCTTCCCCGCAACGCCGCCGGAAAGATCCTGAGAAGAGAGCTGAGAGATGCGGCCTCACATTGAGCTGATCGACGAGAACGACTACATCTGGCACGCCGCCGAACTGCCCTCCGGCGAGGGCCGTGCCCTGGAGCGGCGACTGGCGGCCGACGAGGAGGACGGCTCGTCGTCGCTGTCGCTGAGCTTCCCGACCGACTGGGGCCGCGGCCCCGGCGTCGCCCACGCCGACACCGAGTTCTACGTCGTCTCCGGTTCCCTGGAGTACGGCGGGCGCCCGCTCGGCCCGGGCGGCTACGTCCAGGTGCCGAAGGGCGTCCCGATGGACTGGGTCAAGGTGCGCGAGGGCAGCCGGATCCTGCACTGGCGCGAGTACGGCGACGCCGGATTCGACGTCGGCGGGCCCCGGCGGGCCGGAGGCGAGCCCGTGATCGTCGACGCGGACAGGATCGAGTGGACCGCCGCCCCGACGGCCGGTCCGCTGACGCCGCTCTACATCAAGCTGCTGCACCGCGATCCGGTGACCGGGTTCTACACCCGCCTCATCCGGGCCCCGCAGGGGTGGACCGACCACCGTCTGGCCCATCATCCCTGCTACGAGGAGTTCTACACGTTGTCGGGGAAGATGGCCTACAACTTCGGCGACATCGACCCGGGCACCTACTGCTTCCGCCCGGCGGGGGTGAAGCACGGCCACTTCGTCGCCGAGACCGAGATCGACTGGATCATCCGCTCCGACGGGGAACTGATCAACTGGTACACCACCGACGAGTGGATCAAGTGGGGCGGCGCACCCGAGAACTACGACGCCCACGACCACCACCAGGCCCCCGTGATCTCCACCCTCCCCGTCCGTTCCCGTTCCCGGGGCCCCTGGACGGGTGAGGGCATGTAGCCCCGGCCGTCGAGGCCGGCGCGCACCGGACCGGGACGGCACCGGCCCATCCGGGGCCGGTGTCCATCGGGCCGGGACGGCGCCGGCCATCCGAGACCGGCGTCCATCGGACCACGACGGCGCCGGCCCATCACATCATCGGACCGGGACCGCGGGGAACGACAGGGAGTGACGGTTGTGGGAGCGCACGCGCACGGCTGGTGGATCGTCCTCCACCTCCTGCTGTTCGTCTTCTGGCTGGGCGGGGACCTGGGGGTCTTCTACTCCAGCCGCTCCGTCCTGAATCCGGCGCTGTCCCCCGGCGCGCGGGCGGCGGCTCTGGGGATCATGAGCGGGCTCGACCTGGGGCCGAAGATCTGCCTGGTGCTGTTCCTGCCGAGCGGGGTCACACTGACGGCCCTGGACCCGCACGGCGCGACCCTGCTCGGCGTGGACCTCTTCCCCGTCTGGTCGGTGGTCGCGATCTGGGCGGCCGCCCTGGGCTGGCTGGCTCTCACGATCGCCGACCACCGCACGCACGGCCGGTTCCCCGTGGTGAGGCGGGTGGACTGGGCCATCAGGGTCGGACTGGTCGCCGCGCTGGCCGTCGGCGCCCTCTACACCCTCCTGGCCGCCAAGCCCTTCGGGGTGACGACGGAGCCCGGATGGCTCGGCGGGAAGCTGCTCCTCTACGCCCTCGCGATCGCGGCGGGGCTCGGCATCCGGCTGACCCTCCGCCCGTTCGGGCCCGCGTTCGGCGCGTTGACGAGCACCGGATCGACCCCCGAGGTGGAGCGCACGCTACGGCGTTCGGTGGACGGCTGCCTGCCGTACGTGTGGGTGATCTGGGGGAGCGTGCTGGGCGCGGCGGTGCTCGGCGTGCTCAAACCCGGCTCGGTGCTCTGAGCCGGGACCCCCCGGTCAGCCGCGGTAGCCGAGCTGTGCGGACACCCGCCGGGCCGCCTCGACCACCATGGGCGCGTAGACCGCGAGATGCGGCTCGAACCGGGTGATCGGGCCCGCGACACTCACGGACGCGATGATGTGACCGTCGTGGTCGAGGACCGGAGCGGCGACGGAGGCCGCCCCCGGCTGCCGCTCCCCCAGAGAGGTGGCGTAGCCGCGCGCGCGGATCTCGGCGATCTCCGCGCGCAGCTTCTCCGGATCGGTGACCGTGGCGTCGGTCACCGCCTCCAGGCGGTGCCGCTTGAGGTAGCCGTCGATCTCGTCGTCGCTCAGGTAGGCGAGGATCGCCTTCGACGAGCTTCCCGCGTGCAGCGCGTAAGGGATGCCGAGGGAGACCTCCATGCGGAGCTCCTGTTCGGGCACCACCTGGTCGGCGTAGAGCCGGGTGTCGCCGCGCCGGATGGAGAGGGTCGCGGTCTCACCGGTCTGCCCGGCGAGACGGCGCAGCTCGGGGCCGGCCATCAGCCGCAGGTCGGTGCGGGCGAGGTAGGCCCGTCCGAGCGCGATCGCCGCGTGTCCCAGGGCGTAGCGCCGGGTGACCGGGTCCACCGTGATGAGGTCGCGGTTGCGGAGCGCGGTGAGGATGCGGTGCACGGCCGCTTTGGTCAGTCCCAGCTCCGTCGCGACCTCGGTGACACCCAGGTCGGGGCGGGTGCTGCGGCCGAACAGGAGCAGCACGTCCATCGCCCGTTCCACGGCCGCGATCGAGCGGCTCTGGTTCTCTTCCTCATCCACGGGTCCAGCTTAACGGCGATCGATTTCCCTGAGGGAAACATCGTCTCGTTGACACCACCCCGAATGGGTCGTTACCTTCAGCGTAACAACGTTTCCATAGGTGGAACGAGGTGGTCAAGTGAACGTCGGCTCATTCCGGGACGCACTGTCACAGTGGGCGAGCGGCGTGACCGTGGTCACCACGGCGTTCGACGGCCTCCGCCACGGCATGACGGCCAGCTCCTTCAGCGGCGTCGCCCTCGATCCGCCTCTCGTCTCGGTCTGTCTCACCACGGCCGGCGCGACCCACCGGATGATCGAGCACAGCGGCGTCTTCGCCGTCAGCATCCTCGGCCACGACCACGGACCCGTCGGCCGCCACTTCGCCGGGGTCCGCAACGGCCACCCGGACGGCGCCGGCCGGTTCTCCACCGGGCGCTGGGAGACGGCCGGGACGGGCTCGCCCGTCCTGGGCGACGCGGTGGGCTGGTTCGACTGCCGGGTGGCGCAGACGCACGCCGCGGGCGACCACACGATCGTGCTCGGCGAGGTGCTCACGGTGGGGACACCGCGCAACGCACCGCCGCTGATCTACCACGCCCGTCTCTTCCACGACCAGGGGGTCCTGCATTGTTGATCGGTGAACGGCTCGTCGAAGACATGACGGACGCGGAACGCGAGCGGGCGGCCCGGGTCGAGAGCGTTCTCCCCGCCCTGCGTGCGGCGGCCCGTGAGGCGGACGAGTCCGCCTCGTTCCCGGCCGGGCACGTCGCCCTGCTCCGGGACGCCGGGCTGCTCGGCCTGGTCGTCCCGGAGAGATTCGGCGGCCTCGGCGGCTCGCTGCGCGACCTCGCCGCCGCGACCTTCGCGATGGGCACGGCGTGCCCGTCGACCGCCCTGGCGTACTTCTTCCACAACACCAGCGCGTCGCGCGGCCTGCTCCCGCTGGAGGCGATCGACGCCGGTCTCTTCTCCGACGACGAGATCCCCGTGGTCCGCGCGTTCGCCGAGAAGGTGCTCACCCGGATGGCCGGGGGCGCGTGGCTCGCCAACTTCGCCTCGGAGTCGGTGAAGAGCTCCACCGCCAACATCACGATCGCCACGACCGCCCGGCGCGTGGCGGGCGGCTGGACGCTCGACGGCGAGAAGTCGTTCGGCTGCGCCACCGGCGTCGCGGACCACTACCTGACGACGGCGAAGCTCGAGGGCCACGACACCGCCGAAGGCCTGGTCACGTTCTTCGTACCGCGCGACGCCGAGGGCGTGAGCGTCCGCGACGCCTGGGACGGTCTCGGCATGCGCGCGACCGCCAACAACGGCATCCGGCTGGAGAACGTCTTCGTCCCCGCCGACGAGGCCCTGACCGTACCCGGCGCGTTCACCCGGATGCTCCAGATGAGCCGTGGCAGCTTCGTCGGCAACCAGCTCGCGATCGCCGCCGTCTACACCGGCTGCGCGCAGAACGTCTACGACCACACGATCGAGGCGCTCACCCGCAAGACGTTCGCCGACACCGGACGGCCGATCGCCTCCTCCCCCATGCACCAGCAGCTGATCGGCGAGATGACCGTGCAGCTGGAGACCGCCTATCTGTGGCTCCGTTACCAGCTCGACCTGGAGACCAGCGAGCCACCGCGCAGGCCCAAACCGGAGGTCTTCAAGCAGTGGCGGCTCGGCAAGGGCTCGGTCACGGAAGCCTGTTTCCAGGTCGCGCTCACCGCGTTCAAGGCGGGCGGCACGTCGAGCGCCATGATGAACGGCGTCGCCGGCCGGGCCCTGCGTGACCTCGCGATGGGACTGGTGATGACCTTCCCCGCCGAACGCGGCAGGCTGGAGGTGGCCCGGATGGTCACCTCCGCCAGGGAGAACGAGCTGTTCACCACCGCCCCCGCCCACCCACCGGCCGGCGCCCCCACCGCCCCCACCCGCACACCAGATGGCACTCCCACCTCCCCCACCCACACACCGGCCGGCGCCCCCACCTCCCCGTGACCGCCGGGCGCCGACCGCCACCCCTCCAGGAGCCCGTGTGACCCACCGCCCCGTGACCGCCGCCTGCCGCCTGCCGCCCTTCCGGGAGCCCAGATGACCCACCTCCCCGCCATCCGCGACCTGGTCGCCGGTGAATGGACCGAACCCGCCGGCGACCTGGGCTTCGACCTGGAGGACCCGGCGACCGGCGAGCCCGTCGCCCGTGCCCTCGCCACCTCGTCCGGTCAGGTCGAGCGCGCGCTCGGCACCGCGGAGAAGGCCACCGGACGGGTCGGGCCGGAGACCCTGGAGGCGATCGCCGACACCCTCGACCGGCGGCTCGGTGAGATCGTCACCCTGGAGTCGTTCGCGACCGGCGTGCCGATCCGGCAGACCACTCCGCTCGGGATGATCATCAGTGGCTCGTTCCGGCTCGCCGCCGCCCAGATCAGGGACGGAGCCCTGTACGGCACGGCGACGCGCGAGGACGGCCGCCAGGTGGAGGTCCACCGGCTGCCGCTCGGCCCCGCACTCTGCCTGGTGCCGTGGAACGCCCCCGCTCCGATGGCCGCGCACAAGGTCGCCAACGCCCTCGCGGCGGGCTGCCCCACGATCCTGAAGGTCAGCGAGTTCGCCCCGTACGGCTCGCAGCTCCTCGCCGAGGTGATCGCCGAACACGTGCCCGACGGCATGTTCCAGTCCGTGCACGGCGGCCCGGAGACCGGCGCGCACCTGGTCGGCGACCCCCGGATCCGGGCGGTCTCCTTCACCGGCGGCCTCTCCGCCGGGCGGCTGGTCGCCCAGGCCGGTGCTCCCCTGCTGCGCCCGCTCCAGCTCGAACTGGGCGGCAACAACCCGCTCGTCGTGCTGCCCGACGCCGAGGTGGAGCCGGCCGCGCGGATGGCGGCCGAACTGCTGACCACGCTGAACGGCCAGTGGTGCCGGGCACTCGGCCGGCTGATCGTGCCGCGCGACCGGGCGGCGGAGATCATCGAGGCCACGGGTGCCCGGCTCGCCGCGCTCACGCCGGGCCCGCCGCTCGACGAGCGGACCGACCTCGGCCCGCTGGTCCACTCGCGCCATCTCAGCCGGGTCCGGACGGCGGTCGCCGCTCTGGCGGGGACCGCGACGCCGTACGGCAGGATGCCGGGGCACGGGAACTTCCTGGCGCCGACCCTGGTCACCGGGGCCGACCTGGAGGATGAGATCTTCGGCCCGGTGGCCTCCGTGGTCCCCTATGACGACGTCGAGGAGGCCGTCGTGCTGGCCAACGCCGTGCCGTACGGGCTGGAGGGCTACGTCTGCGGCGCCGACGAGGACGCGGCGCTGGCGGTGGCCCGGCGGATCCGGGCGGGTGAGGTCAAGGTGAACGGATCGTCGATCATGAGCCTGCACCTGATGACCCCGCGCCCCGCGTGGGCCCTGTCCGGCCTCGGCGAGGAGGGCACCGGTGAGACGCTCCGCTTCTTCACCGGGGCCCGGGTGGTCGGCGTCGAGGGCGGGTTCGCCCTGCACACCGCGTCATGAGGCGGGTCATCGTGGCCGGGGCGGGGCCGGTCGGGCTGACGGCCGCGCTGGTCCTGGCGCGGCGCGGGGCCGAGGTGGTCGTCCTGGAGGCGGGTGAGGGCCTCGCGACGGAGTCGCGGGCGTCCACGTTCCACCCGCCGACCCTGGAGATGCTCGCCGAACTGGAGGTGCTCGACCCGCTGATGCGGCGCGGCGTCATCGCGTCGACCTTCCAGTACCGCGACAGGACGGAGGGCCTCGTCGCCGAGCTCGACCTGGCGGTGCTCGCGGCGGACACGCCCTACCCGTTCCGGGTGCAGTGCGAGCAGAGCAAGCTGACCCCCATCCTGCTGGCCGCCCTCGACGGCCGCGCCGAGGTCCGTTTCGGCCACGCCGTACGGGATGTGGTCCTCACCGGTGACGGCGTGACCGTGACCACCGGCCCCGGCGGAGCACGGAACGGGACACGAAGCGGCACCTCAATAGAGCCACGGGGCGGCACGCGGAGCGGCACCTCAAGAGAGCCGCAGGGCGGGACAGAGGACGGCACCTCGGCAGGGACCCGGGACCAGGCCCGGGGCGACATACCGGGTGGCGACATACCGGGTGCGGAGCGGATCGGCGGTGACTGGCTGATCGGTGCCGACGGCGCCCACTCCGCCGTACGGCTCGCACTGGGCGTCCCCTTCGACGGGATCACCTACCCGGAGCGGTTCCTCGTCGCGTCGGTGGAGGAGGACCTGGACCGGCTGATACCCGGGATCGGGCCGATCAACTACGTGTCCGACCCGGTGGAGTGGCTGGTCCTGCTCCGTACCCCCGACCACTGGCGGGTGCTCCTCCCGACCCCGGCCGGCACCTCCGACCACGCGGAACTCGCCCGCCTCCCCGCCCGGTTGCGCACGGTCGCCGACCCGGGGCGGCCGTGGAAGGTCGCGCACGCGTCCCTCTACCCGGTCCACCAGCGCGTGGCGGCGTCCTTCCGGCGGGGGCCCGTCCTGCTGGCGGGCGACGCCGCGCACGTCAACAATCCGCTCGGCGGGATGGGCATGAACAGCGGCATCCACGACGCCGTCGTGCTCGGCACCGCACTGGCCGATGTGATCGCCGGAGCCCCCGGCCGGGTGCTCGACGACGCGGCGGCACGGCGGCGGACGGTCGCGCTCGACCACGTTCAACGGGCCAGCCACGCCAACTGGGAGCGCATCAGGTCCGGCGCGGACCACCGCGCCGGGCTGCGTGCCCTGGCCGCCGACCCGGAGGCGGCCCGCACCCACCTGCTCCGCTCCTCCATGATCGCCTCTCTCCGCCCTGACGGGTGAACGCCCGCGACCGGACCGGCAGGTCGCCCCGGGAGAACGGCGCCGCAGGCGGAAGCGCATTGACGAGAACCTTCTTCTGGTAGAGATTGTGCTTCAAGTGATGGTAACGCCGTTTCCTTAGTGGAGACAGCAGAGGAATGGAGAGCCGCCCATGCGCATCCCCCGCTCCGCCTCCGCCCTGTCCGCCGCCGTCCTCACGGCAGCCGTACTGGCCCCCGCCCCGGCCCACGCGGCGGTGACGAGGATCGAGAACACCGTCCAGATCCGCTGCGCCTTCACCACGCAGAACCAGAGCAGCGACTGGTACTTCCCCGCCGGTACGCCCAAGGCCCTGGTCTGGCTGCAGCACGGTTTCGTCCGCGCCAACGACCATGTGGCCGACCTGGCCACCGAGTACGCCGAGCACGGCTACCTCGTCTTCGCGCCCAGCCTGCCCAGCGCCAGCATCTTCGGCTGCACGCTGCAGAACATCGGCAACAACACCGACTACCTCGACAACGTCGCCGACCTGTTCGGCAAGGCCGCCGACCCGGCCGACAAGCTCGGCCGCAGCTTCTCCGACGCGAAGGCCAGAGCCGGCCGGTCCGGGCTCGCCCTGCCCTCCGCGATGGTCTTCGCGGGCCACTCGGCGGGCGGCGAGGCCGTGCCGTACGTGGCGAACCGGCTCCGGACCGCCTATCCTCAGGCCTTCGCGCGACTCCGGGGGCTCGTCCTGTTCGACCCGGTGAAGTCGTTCGTCGGCGACAACCTGGGCGGCGCCCTCGACGGCCTGAAGACCACGTCACTGCCGATCCAGGCCGTCTCCGCCCCGCACGGCACGTGCAACAACAGCGGCAGCGGCACCAGCGCCCTGCAGGACAGGCTGGACCGCCCGTTCCTGGGCGTCCGGCTCACCACGGGCGCGCACACCGACGCCGAGGGCGCGAGCACCGACGGCGTCGGCACCCTGGCCTGCGGCACCCCGAAGGCGCCGAACATCGCGATCCTGCAGACCCTGGCGACCAACTGGAGTGACGGCTACCTCACCGGCTCCCCCGACCCGGCCTACTACCCCGGCGGCGCCTACTACGACGGCCTGGCCGACATCGAAACCCTGAGCTGACCCCGCGCCCCCGCTTCTCTCCGGGCGGAGAGGAGCGGGGCGGCCGTTGCGCGTCCCCTTACGGCCTCCGGGGATCAGGTGCCGCTCCCAGCGTGGGGCGGCCGTTGCGCATCTCCCCGCGACCTCCGGGGATCAGGTGCCGCTCCCAGCGTGCGGAGCACGGGACGAAGGCAGGCGTTCGGTGGCCAGGATCACGGCCAGCACGACGGCTTCACCCACGTTTCCCAGAATCGGTACGGCCACCGCCCCCGCGGAGAGGACGAACATGGCCACCGCCCCCGCCAGGAGCAGAGGCGAACCCCACCCGCGCCAGACGAGCACACCGACCGCGACCAGCGCGGCCATCGTCAGCAGCGCGGGGATCGGCGGCCCCGGCGGGTCGGCCGCGGCGTAACGGACGGTGTCCGCCCAGCGCCGGACCTCCAGGAGTCGCGGCGACTCGGCCACCCCCAGCGCCACCAGGGCGACGACGGCGACGGCGACGGCGACCCACGCCTGCCGCGGCAGCGGGCGCAGCCGGTGCCACAGCCGCGCGGCATAGAGGGCCAGCAGCGGGGTCAGCAGGGCGTGGCCGAGAAACCTGCCCCGGTTCAGCCCTTCCAGGAACGCCCCCGCACCCACCAGGACGCCGAGCCCGATCACGGCCGCGTCATAGGCCATGGCCGCCCCGACGACCGCGGGGATCCGCTCCCCGGTCCGCCAGAGCCGTACGGCGAGGAAGATCTGGAGCGTCGCGACCAGCCCGTAGCAGAGCGAGATCACGACAGGTGGTCCACGACGGCGCGGGCGGCCAGGCGCGGCCGGAGCCAGCCGGCGGCCTCCAGATGGGCCGGGTGCTCCTGATAGCCGCGCAGCGCCGCGGCCGAGTCGTGGGTGGTCGTGAAGCACAGGTCGTAGGAGACCTCGGACCCGACGATGTCGAGGCCCACGGACAGGGACCGGATCTCGGGAACCTTCCCGGCGAGGCCTTCGAGGAGGTCGCGCGCCGTCACGGCGTCCGTCCGGTCGGTGAACTTCATCAACACGACATGGGTGAGCACGGCCGCTCCCTGGACAGACGACGGGTTCTCGCGGGAGTCTATGTCGTGGAAACAGCGTTTCTCTAGAGGTAACGAGAGGCCTGCGATGGTGCGTGTCGCCGCTGTGCAGTTCGAGGTGGGACAGGATCCCGCCGCCAATCTGGCCGCCTGCCTGCGCATGATCGACGCCGCGGCGGCCGAGCGCGCGGAACTGGTCGCGCTGCCCGAGTTCTGCAACCACCTGTCCTGGTACGACGACCGCGCCCACGCCCACCGGATGGCCTGCCGCCCGGACGACCCGTTCCTGACCGCCGTCGCGGAGCGGGCCGTACGGCACGGCCTGCACATCAAGATCGGCGTCACCCTCGCCCGCGAGTACGGCCGTACGACGGGGACGTCCCTGCTCTACGGACCCGATGGCCGGCTGCTCGGCGAGGCCGACAAACAGACCCTGATGGGCGCCGAGAACGACCACCTGGACCCGGGCCGCACCGCCTCTCCCGTGATCGAGACGCCACTCGGCCGCCTCGGCATGTACGCGTGCATGGAAGGCGTCATCAACGAGGTGTGCCGCTCACTCGCGCTCCGGGGGGCACAGATCCTGCTCAACAGCCTCAACTCGTTCGCCATCGACGAGGCGAGTCTGCACGTACCGGTCCGGGCGGCCGAGAACAGGGTCTGGGTCGTGGCCGCCAACAAGATCGGCCTCCTGCTCCCGGCCGACCGGCTCCCCGCGATCGCGGCGGGCCTCAACGTCCCGCCCGAGTGGCTGCACGGCGCGGGCGAGAGCCAGATCGTCGCCCCCGACGGAACGATCGTCGCCAGGGCCGCCCGCACGGGCGAAGCCGTCGTGGTCGCCGACATCGACGTCTCCCGTGCCGACGAGAGGCACCGGCCCGACGGCACCCACATCATCACCGCCCGCCGCCCGGACCTCTACGCGCCCGTCACCGCCGAACCCCGGGGCCGTACGGCTCCCGAAGGCGCCGGTCACCTGGCGGTCGTGGTCGTCACCCATCCGCCGGCAGGCTCAGGGCAGGGCCTCCGCGGTGGGAACGGCGAGGTCACGGGCATGGATCCAGTGGAACCACTGGATCCGGCGGATTCGGTGGACTCGACGGATACGGCGGACACGCTGACGGTCCTGCGGAAGGCGGTCCTCGCCGGGGCGAAACTGGCGGTGCTGCCCGAGCTGGCCGGGCTGTCACCCGACGAGGTCGCCGAGGCCCTGCGGGGGACGGACGCGCACGCCGTCATCAGCGTCCGCGTGCCGCGCCCGCCCGGCCCGGCCGCGGAGAGCGGGAAGCCGTCCGGTGCCACCGCACACGGGGGAACACCGCACGGCGGTGGAAGCGGGGAATCCGGTACTGCGCATGAGAGCACACCGCACGGCGGTGGAAGCGAGGAACCCGGTACCGCGCGCAGGGGAACACCGGACGGCGGCGGGCGGCAGGAACCCGGTACCGCGCACGACGGCACACCGGACGGCGGCGGATGGCACGAACCCGGCGCCGCGCACGAGGGGCTGCTGATCGGCGCGGGAGGCGTGGTGGGGCGGCAGGTCCAGCTCCACCGCACCGGACGGCATCCGTGGGCCACCGTCCTCGGGACCGGCCTGGAAGTCTTCGAGCTGCCATGGGGGCGGCTGGCGATCGTAGTCGGCGATGACGCGATATTTCCGGAGACGTTCAGGCTGGCGGCGCTCGCGGACGCCGATGTGGTGGCCGTGCCGTTCACCCCGTCGGAGACCTGGGAACTCCGGCTCGGCCTGCTTGAACGCGCCGCGGAGAACCGGCTGAACGTGGTGGCGGCCGGGCACGCCGGACCCGGCGGGCTGGCGGGGGCCATCCTCGCCGCGCCGCGTGACTTCACCCTCTGGACGGCCTGGGAAGGCCCGTTCACAGGGCGGATCAGCCACCCGATCGTGACGGCGGTCAAGAACGGCGACCGGGTCGTGCACGGAGAGGTGTTCCCGGCGCAGGCCGTCAACCGGCAGGTCTCCCGGCGGACCGACCTCGTGGACGGCCGCCCGTGGCGGCTGGCCGGCGCACTCGTCGCCCCGAACCATTGACAGTCGTTTCATCCAGGGAAACGATGTTTCCCATAGTGGATCAGGAGGCCCGGTGAAGGAGACACTCCAGCACGTCGAGCAGATGATCGACGCATCGCCCGCTGTGGACGTGACCGAAACCTTTCAGCAGTTCGAGCAGGTGCTCGCCGAGCTGAAAGCGAAGATCGACGCCAGGTTCGACCTGGTCCAGGACCCGTCGACCGAGGACCTGGCATCGTATGGAACGTATCCCGACGGACCGGGCGGGCGCCTGACCGCGTACACCGGTGCGGAGATCGACTGGATGGTGCACTCCTGGATCGGCAACCCGAAGGCGAGTTTCGCGAACCTGCACCTCACGGTCTGGCTCGGGCCGCAGGTCAGGGTGCCGCATCTCGGGATCGCCCTGCTGGTCTGGCCGGAGGGCTGGTTCTACGTGGACGACATCCCCCGCGGAGACCTGGTGGCCGACACCGGCTACTACGACCGCTACTACGCCCCCAACGAGGAGAGTTGGCTGGACTACCGGGAGAAGAATCCGGACTTCACCTGGTTCACCAGCCGCGCCGGATTCATCCGGGCCAGCCTCTCCCCCACGGCCTGCTGCTACTCCTTCCCCCGGTCGCAGGCCAACATCGACGCCGTCCGGGAGGTGCTGCACACCCGGGTCGACCAGTGGCTGCGCTGGGTCGACGAGGCGGAGGCCGTACCCGAGGAGGAACGCGCCGCCCTCGCCGAACGTGACCTCGCGATCCGGCGGAACATCGCCGACCGCGACCCCGCCAACGTGATGGGTGTCCGCCTGTTCGGCCAGGAGACCACCGACCGCCTCGTCCGCGGCCTGTGGGGCGGCGACCGCGTCCTGCCCAGGCCCGGCGGGTGAACGAGCGGATCCCGCGAATCGTCACGGCGTTCCTGGGAATCAACCTTCATCAAGTTTTCTCGGCACAAGCCGTACCGGATCCGTTCCGCCGGCGCTAGGAGCACGCTCATGCTCAAGAACTTCTGGTACGCGCTGGAGTTCAGCCACGCGGTCGAGCGCAGACCGCGCAAGGCGACCTGCCTGGGGCAGGACTTCGTGCTGTACCGCAGGCGTGACGGCTCGGTCGCCTGCCTGTCCGATCTGTGCGTGCACCGCGGCGGAGCCCTGTCGATGGGCACACTGAAGGACGACACCGTGGTCTGCCCGTACCACGGCTGGGAGTACGAGCCCGACGGCGCCTGCGTGAAGATCCCGGCCAATCCCCCGGGCCGCGGCATCCCGAAGAAGGCACGCGTCGACGCGTATCCCGTGGTCGAGAGATACGGGATGATCTGGGCGTTCCTTGGCGACCTGCCCGAACAGGAGCGCCCGCCGATCCCGCACATCCCGCAGCACGACGACCCGTCGTTCCGGGCCGTCCACTGCGAGATGGAGATGCGGGCCAACTACGAGCGGGCGATGGAGAACGCCGTCGACGCCGCCCACACCCCGTTCGTGCACGGCACCTCGTTCGGCAACCCGGACAGGCCGGAGATCCCCGACTTCGAGATCACCTCGGACGGCTGGATGGCCGAGGCCGACATCCCACTCAGCCCACCGCCGCCGAAGGGCACCTGGGGCGCGCTGTCGAGGCGCAAACCCAGGGCGGAGCACGTCGTCGTCACCAACGGGTGGTACCTGCCCAACGTGGTGAAGCTCCACATCCGCCTGCCCCTCGGCGACCTGGTTCTCTACGACTTCAACATCCCGATCTCCCAGGACCGCACCCTCATCAAGATCATCGGATACCGGAACTTCTTCACCGGCAAGTGGGCCGACCGGAACGCGATCCAGCGGATCTTCAAGATCCTGAACCAGGACCGGCCGATCGTCGAGGCCCAGCGGCCCGAACTGCTGCCGTTCGACCTCTCCGACGAACTGCACATCAGAAGCGACGCGCTCCAGGTCGCCTACCGGCGCAGGCGGGCGCAGCTCATCGAGGAGGGCTGGTGGGTCGGCGGCGATGACGTGATCACCGGTGACGGCCCGCGCCGCACCGCCACCGTCATCCCCTCCCCCGCCCGCCGCGACAACCCCGAACTGGCCCGCGCCTGGATCCACAAGGCCCGCGGCGACGGCACGCCCGCCGTTTCCGGCAAAAACCCCAGGACCGCCTCTGCTGACGGCCCGCTCCCCGGCTCCGGCGAAGCCGGTACGGAAGCCCCCACCGTGCCCGCCGAGGCGGGCGCCGCCGCGGAGAAGACCACGGCGGCAGGAGAGGCCGGCGCCTGATGCCCCTTCCCCCCATCAGAAAGGTCTCCGCGTGAGCCTTCCCGCCGAACTGAGCGACCGCACCCTGGCCAGGCTCACCGACGCTCTGAGTCTGACGGTCACCGCCGACACCCCCCTCACCAGCCCGATGGCCCCCCAACCGGTCGGACGGCTGCGCGTCCTGCGGAGCGAACCGGCCGACCGGGTCGACAAGGTCGTCACGGTCAGTCTGGTCGTCCCGACGATCGGCCTCGACAGTCACATGATCTTCGCGTTCACCCCCGCCGATTCGGCCGTGCCGCACTTCACGCTCGACTCGGTCAGATCGTCCGAGTACCACGCGATGCACCTCGACCTGATCCCACGCGTCGAACTGGCCACCCACCTGGACTACCTGGACACCACCCACCTCCCGCTGACGCCGCTGCTGGAGGCGGCCTGGGAGATCGACGGGGTGTCGCCCGCCGCGGTCGGACCGCGCCAGCGGGCCATGATGTCCCCCTGGATGGTCGTCGCCCGCGCCACCGAGGACGCCTTCACCCGGCTCGGCGCGACCGTGGACGCCTACCTCGACCACTGGCTGGCACTGGCCGACAAGGGCGTGACGGCCGAGGGCGACCTCGCCGCCCGCGACCGGGTCAACCGGGCGAACCTGTTCAGCCCCGAGGTGGACCCCGTCTGGCACCAGGTCACCCGGCTCCTCGGCGCCGACCAGGCCGAGCGCGTACGCGGGGAGCTCCTCTCGTGACCGCCGCCCTGGATGGGACCGAGCCGCTCGCGACCGCCGACCCGGAGAGGGCCGCGCCTCCCGTGACCGCCGAGCCGGAGGGAACCGAGCCGAGCGAGTGGCAGCGGCGGATCACCGGCGAGTGGGTCGGCCGGCCCTCGCTGTTCGCGGCCGACGGGACGTGGCTCGGCTTCGAGGACATCCGCCGCTCGTCGGTGTTCGACAACGGAGCGACGACCTACGTCATGGACGGCGCCCTGACCGGCGGCGGCCCGATGGCGGGGCAGTTCAAGCTGGGGGCACCCTTCGCGTTCGGCGTGGTCGACTCCGACCGTAACCGCGTCTACACCGGACCCGATTTCCACGGCACCGGTCAGCCGTACGGATCGTTCGTGGACGCCCACTACTACGGGCCCGGCTGGCAGGTGGACCTCAACACCTGGAACCAGGTGCTGCCGGACGGACGGACACAGGCCTACTCGTCCGTCCTCCACCAGGGGCCGGCCGTCGTGGGCGTCTTCAACGGCGTCTACACGCGCGACCCCGAGCGGGTCGCCGAACTCCTGGAGTCGGAGACGCGGTGCGGTGCGGTGCCGTACATCCTGCCGACCAAGGAGGCGGGCACCTACAGCGGGACCTGCGAGCTGTGGGGTGCCGACCAGAAGCCGTGCGGGACGGTCGGCGTCTCGATCGCCCTGGAGCCGATCGACCTGCTCCGCACCCGCCGGCACGTCACCTGGACGGGGGCGCTGGAGCGCGAGTACACCGCGGAGGTCCGCCGGGACGGCTTCCGCTCCTTCTACGAGGGTCCCGGCGCATGGGGCAACGCCCTGGCGTACGGCAGGGCGTGCTATCCCTCCCTGCACTTCACGGACGTGTGGAAGCTGAAAGGCCGGGAGTTCATGATCGACGCGGAGCCCGGCATGGGGGCCGGTGCCACCATGGCCGTCGCCTACGAGCTGTTCGACGGCAATGTCCTGTCCGCCGTCGTCCACGGTGTCCTGGCATGGTCGCCGTCGTGACCGGCGGCGCCCGGGGCCCCGCCCCCGACCCGTCCCCGCGACGATGACGGGCCCTCCGGCCTATCCCCTCGCCCTGGCGGTCGAGGACTTCGTCCCCGTCGTCCTGACGGCGGCCGGAGTGATCACCCTCCGGAGGTTCGGAGAGCCCGGCGACGCGGCCACGGCCGGCCGGGGACGGCTCGGCCACCGGTCCGGTGCCCTCATCGTGCTCGCGGGTGTGCTGATCGGGCTGGGCGGCCTCGGGAAGGCGGGGTGGAAGCTCATCGTCGCGCTCGGCGGACCCGACCTGCCGTGGCTGGAGAACCTGCTGTTCCCCCTGCTCACACTCGGGTTCGGACTGCTCTGCCTGGTGCTGGCCACGATCCGGTCCGGGACGACGCCCCGCTGGCTGGCCTGGCTCGTTCCGCTGCTGACCCTGACCTGCGCGGCGGGCGCGCTCGCGGCGGGCCGGACGATCCCCCTCCTCGTCAGCACCACCGTGTTCTGCACCATCAGCGGCGTCTACCTGATTCTCGCGGCACTCGACCGGGGCGACACGCTCTCGGCGGGGCTGATCGGAGTACAGCTCCTCGGCTTCTTCGTGCTCAGCCCGCTGGCCGCGCGACCCGACCAGAGCGTCACGCTCCAGTGGGTCGAGCAGCTCTGCAACACCGCCGCCCAGGCGGCGTTCCTGGCCGCCTCGGTACGGCTGGCCCGCGCGGGCCGTACCGGAACGCAACCGGAGGAAGTGGCATGACCGACGCACTCGGCTGGCGGCGCAAGTTCGGGGTGATCGCCCCCTCCACGAACACGATCGTCGAACCCGACTTCTCCCGCATGACGGTACCCGGTGTGACGGCGCACTTCAGCCGGATCCACATCCGCGACCAGAACATGGCCGGAGACGCGGGGATGGAGCGGCTGCTGGCACAGATCCGCGAGGAGATCGGCGCGGCCTGCGAACGGGTGATGACCTGCGAACCGGACTACATGGTCATGGGCATGTCGGCCGAGACGTTCTGGGGTGGCGTCGAAGGGAACCGGCAGTTCGTCCGGCAGATCAACGACCTCACCGGCCTCCAGGTCGCCACCGGTGCGGAGGCCTGCGAACGGGCCCTGAACCTGTACGGCTGCCGCCGGATCGGCGTGGTCACGCCGTACCAGCCGGTGGGCGACGAGAACGTGGTCACGTTCTTCACCGAGATCGGCTTCGACGTTGTGGCCATCAAGGGGCTGCGTTGTCCCACCGCCGTGTCGATCGCCCATGTGACCACGGACGAGTTGCGTGCCGCCCTGCTGGAGGTGGACTCCGCCGACGTGGACGCGCTCGTGCAGTGCGGCACCAATCTGTCGATGGTCGGCCTGGCCGACGAGGCCGAGCGGTGGCTCGGCAAGCCCGTCATCGCGATCAACGCCGCCACCTGGTGGATGGCACTGCGCGACAACGGGATCAACGAGAAGGTGTACGGCGCGGGCGGCCTGTTACGCGATCACTGACGCACTCCGGCCGCGATCGCACCCACCGGCGGCGTTCCGGGCCGAGCCCGGTAAGCGACCACGGGAAGGGGCGCTACGCGACCGAGTGGGTGATGGTGGCGGTGTAGGTTCCGGCCCGAACACCGACAGGCAGAGTCACAGTGATCATCGGGTTCCAGGTGGCGGAGTTGTTCCCCGTACCGTTGGAGGCGGAGAAGGCGACACGTGCGGAGCCGAGGTCACCGGTGGTTCCAGGAGTGAACGTCGCGTCACCGGTCGTGCTCGTGGTCGCGCCCGGAGAGTAGTCGACGGCTCCTTTGGCGATGGTCTCGGATGCTGTGGCGCCACCGGTGGTGAAGTCCGTCGAGCTGACGGTCGCGATCCAGGCGGCGCTCGGGTCACCGCGAGCGTCGGTCACGGTGACCCCACCGAGGCGTGCCGATATGTCGTCGGCACTGGCTGTCGCGGAACCCAGGCTCGCGGTCTCGGGTGCGCTGATGGAGAGGGGGCCGGCTGACCGGGTGATGGTGTCGGTGTCCAGGGTGACGGCGCCGTTGCGGGCCAGGGTACGGCCGTTCACGGTCACCCCGGTGGTGACGGTGATCGAGGTCAGCGCGAGGATGTTTCCGGCGAGGCTGGAGTCGGTCCCCAGCGTGGCCGAACTACCGACCTGCCAGAAGACATTGCGCGCCTGGGCGCCTCCGGTGAGGGTCACCGTGCTGGCCGACGCGGTGATGAGCGTGGAAGCGGTCTGGAAGATGAAGACCGCATCCGCGTCCCCCTGCGCATCCAGGGTCAGGTTCCCGGTGATCCCGAAAGTGCCCGCAGCGGAGTTGTAGACACCCGGCGTCCGGGTGGTCCCACCGAGTTCCGTCGGAATGGTGGCATCCGGTATCCGGCCGGCGGCATCAAGGTAGGCGGCCGTCAGATCACTCTGGGCCTGCCCGGCGACCGCATCGGCCGAGTGCACCGCTCCGACCACGGTACCGGGCGGAAACCCGGTCACCGCCGTCCCCGGACTCACCCCGAGATCACCGGTGACGAGAGAGGAACCGGTATTGGTGACCGTGCTTCCCCCCAGAACCGCGAAACCACCGGCAGCCCCGAGATCCACCGGAAGCGGCACAGCCCTCGCACTCGCGAGATGCGGTGTCAGGACGACAGCCCCCAGCACGGCCAGGGCGGTGAGAGCTCCCCCGAGTCGGCAACGGATATTGCCACCCAAATTGGGGTTAGCCTCGGGCTTTCACGGTGAATTTCGCTGAGCTTGATCGTTTACATGAGAAAAGTGCCTGTGACCTGGAAGGATCGGACTTGTCGAAGGTCCCGTCCCCACCAGTTCACGAGGCACTTTTCACGTGAAGACTACCGCTTCCCACCGCAAGATCACTGTGTCCACCGACGGCTCTGGTCTCGTCTCCCAATCAGGCGCTCTGCTCCTGCTGGAAACCCTGCGCGTCACCGGCCTGGACCAGGCCCTATCGGAGCACCTACAGCGGTGGCGGCCATCTCGTGCGATCCACGACCCCGGCAAGACCATCGCCGATCTCGCCCTCACCCTCGCCCTGGGCGGCGACTGCCTGGCCGACATCGCGCTGCTGCGCTCCCAGCCCGACCTGTTCGGCCCCATCGCCTCCGACCCGACCGTCTCCCGGCTCATCGACCGGCTCGCCGCCGACCCCGACCGGGCGCTCAAAGCGATCCGTGCCGCCCGCGCAGGCGCCCGCTCCCGTGCCTGGCACCTGGCCGGGCAACATGCGCCCGGTGCCGATGGTGAACCGATCCCGATCGATCTGGACGCCACCATCGTCATCGCCCACTCCGACAAACAACACGCGACCCCCACCTGGAAGAAGACCTTCGGCTTCCACCCCATGACCGTCTTCGCCGACCACGGCAGCAGCGGCTCCGGCGAACCCCTGGCCATCACACTGCGGCCCGGCAACGCCGGCTCCAACACCGCCGCCGACCACATCACCGCAGTCCGCCTGGCCCAAGCCCAACTGCCGGCACACCTGCGCCGTCAGGTGCTGATCCGCGCCGACGCCGGCGGCGGCACCCACGCGTTCCTGTCCTGGCTGAGCAGACCCGGCCGATGGCTGAGGTACTCGATCGGCTTCACCCTCACCGACGACATCGGCGCCGCGATTCTCCGGCTCCCGGCCACCGCGTGGACACCGGCCTACGACGCGGGCGGCCAGGTCCGGCCCGGCGCGTGGGTCGCCGAGATCACCGGCCTGCTCGATCTGACCTCATGGCCGAAGGGCATGCGCGTCATCATCCGCAAAGAACGCCCGCACCCGGGCGCGCAACTACGCTTCACCGACTCGGGCGGACACCGCTTCACCTGCTTCGTCACCAACACCAAGCACGGCCAGCTCGCCGACCTGGAACTACGCCACCGCCGCCGGGCCCGCTGCGAGGACCGCATCCGCTGCGCCAAGGACACCGGCCTGGCCAACCTGCCCCTGCACGACTTCACCCAGAACCAGATCTGGTGCGAGATCGTCGCGCTGGCCTGCGAACTCCTGGCTTGGATGCAGCTGCTCGCATTGGACGGCCCGGCCCGCCGCTACGAACCCAAACGCCTGCGACTGCGCCTGCTGGCAGTGGCCGGACGGCTGGTCCGCGGGGGACGCCGCGTCCGCCTGCGCCTGGCCGCCCGATGGCCCTGGGTGATACAGATCATTACGGCCATCGCTCGCCTGCAGGCTCTGCCCGCGCCGACCTGACCAGCGAAAACCCGTGTCCACGACAAGCAAGAAGGATCCAACGGGCCAGTGGAACCCCGCCCACCCGGCGCGACAGCCGGGCCACCACGCTGACCAGAAAGCGAAATCAACCCTCAGCCGAATGCCTCAGCCGACCACACGAAGATCGTGAAAGATCGAGGTTAGAGCGATGGATTTCATTACAGAGCCGTCCTTTCTTTACCATTTCATACCAGGTCGAACCATCGATGATGTGTCATTTCTTCTCGTCCCGCCGATTGGCGGAATCGCGTTCGCCGTGCGCCATGCATCAGCTCACGGCGGCACAGATCCGCCCGGCACAAGGTCGGCGGATTCGGTGGTCTCTGCCACGAGGGACTGGGCGACGGTTCCGATGACCAGAAGCCACCGAAGTCACCACCGAGCGTTCCCTGGAACCGCGCCTCGCGCGGGGTCGGGCGGGTCCCGTGGGGCAATTGGGCCTGATCCTCGGGCGGCACCGAGACCACGATCGAACTGAGGTGACTCAACCATGCCCAGCGGTGTTTTCCGCACGGCGACAGCGCCTGAAGCGCTTCGCGCCTGGGACCGGGTGGCAACCCGGAGCGGCCGTCACCGCAAGCATGGCGATCGCTGGAATGCCGTCGGCGACAACGGCATGTTTGCGGGACATGGAATCTCCCCTCGGCCTTGACTCTCCAAGCAAGAGGGGGAGATCACTGCGTACCGCTCATTGATCATGCGATGTGAAAAGCATCACTTTAAGCTATTTGTTGCCGTTCAAAGCCCCAATAGCCCCGCGCCACGCAGAAGACAGTCGAAAGCCGAATCCACTCATATATGAGCATCTCCCATAAGAACGCCAAAGCATACCTCCCCGCCAAGGAGTATGATGCGCTGAAAAAATAGCGAGATCAGACCATATGGGACTTATGTGGTCTGAATTCTCATGCGAAACTTCACCTCAGCGTGTTGAGGCGGACAAAGCCCCACGTTGAACGCGGACCGCGCTGCCCCAGCGTAAGGCCCGGCGCTCGGGTCGGTGTCATAGGCCGCAAAGTAAGGGTGTATCCCCAGGTCAGGACAGTGCGCCGATGCCTGTCGGAATCCGCTCACCGACCCGTTTGCCGATGTTGATTCTCGGCACGAGTTCTCGACGCTCACCACCTGCAACCTCGTAGTTTCCCGGCGGAGTATCGAGAGACGAGGGTCTGCCGAAACTACCGTGCGATTACACAGAGCTATTTTGTGTCCTGTGGCATGGACCCGAGCACCGGGCCTTACCCGGCGTCCTACTCCCGAAGCTGGCCTCAGCCGGGACGAGCTCTATGATCAGGTTCGTCCTGATCGTTGAGATTCGGAGAAGATGTCAATCTCATGCGCCGTGCCATGGTCCTTCTGGGTGGCGTCGCCCTCGCCGTCGGCGCGTTCGTCCTCTTCTACCGGGGCCCGGGACAACCGTTCATCCGCGGTTACGTGAGCGACGTCGGCGCCACCATGCTGGTCTACGCGTTCTTGGGGCTGTTGTGGCGCACCACCGCCGCACGCCGCGCCCTTGCCACGGCCGCGATCGCCGCCGCCGTCGAGTTCTACCAAATAGTAGGTATGACCCCGCCTGGCATCGGTGGTGTCCTGGTCGGCGCGTTCCCCGACCCATGGGACCTGGTCGCCTATGCCATTGGTGTAGTCGCGGCCCTGGCCTGGGAACGCCGATTGGGCCCGATGCTCGGGTCCATGCCACAGGACACAAAATAGCTCTGTGTAATCGCACGGTAGTGTCGGTAGGCCCTCGTCTCTCGATACTCCACCGGGAAACTACGAGGTTGCAGGTGGTGAGCGTCGAGAACTCGTGCCGAGAATCAACATCGGCAAACGGGTCGGTGAGCGGATTCCGACAGGCATCGGCGCACTGTCCTGACCTGGGGATACACCCCTACTTTGCGGCCTATGACACCGACCCGAGCGCCGGGCCTGCAAGGCGGCCCGCTGCGGGATGGGGCCGTCGGCGATGACGCACCAGTGGCGGCGGACCCGCCCGGCCGGCCCAAACCGGTCCAACAGGTGTACTTCTAGGGCCTGTTCGGGGTCCGGACCGGGACATCTGTGCTGACGTGGATCATCATGGGACCATCAGGAGCACGCATCCCCTGTCATCCCTTCACGAGGAGACCACGGTGGCGTCTGACAGCACGGTGGAAGTGTTCCGCTCGACCCAGCCCGGCTGGATAAAGCGGGTCGAGATCCGCATCGTGGGGGGCAACATCAAGATCAACGCCATCGACACCGACACGGTGACCGTCACAGCGCTCGGTGATGTCGCGACGTTGGGCGCCCAGGCCACCGTCCGGGGCGACGTCCTGCACATCACCTCGTCGTCCGCCCTGCGCTACTTCCTCCAAAAGAGCCGCATCGACCTGGTCCTCGACGTGCCGGAGGACACGGGCGTCTTCATCAAGGTGTTCGGCGCCGACATCGTCGTCAACGGCGGCACCGGGCCGTTGGAGGTACGCGGAGTCGCCGGCGCGATCGAAGGCACGACCCACTCCACGGACGTGAAGGTGCGCTTCGTCGTCGGCGGCAACGACCTCGTCCAAGGGGCCGCAGGCGGCCCCTCCTGAGCCAGAGGGACAGCCTCGCATCCGCGGACCACGGCGTAGGCGAATCCCTCTGATCTCAACCCCGTAACCTGGTACCGAGGTCAACCGGCGGCGTGGGCGGCGACGACGAAGCTCTTGATGAGCGCGGTGTCCTTGACCCCGGACGCGACCTCCACGCCGCTCGACACGTCCACTCCCCAGGGCCGGGCGGCGGCGACGGCCTCGGCCACGTTTGACGGGTCCAGGCCACCCGCCAGCATCCAGCGGCCCTCCGGGCGCCCGCGCACCGCCGCCCAGTCCCACGGCTCACCCGAGCCGGGCCGGGGCGCGTCGACGATGAGCAGGTCCTCGTCGAAGGCGCCGCAGCGCAGGTCGGTACCGGCGGCCCCGGCACGGATCAGCGTGACGCCGAGATCCTTCAGCGCGGTGAAGTCGTCATGCGGATGGTCGCCGTGCAACTGGACGGCGCGCACCCCCGCCTCCAGCGTGGCCGCCCGGACCTCGTCCGGAGCCTCACCGGCGAACACCGCCACGGTCAGCACGTGTGGTGGCACAGCGGAGGCCAGCTCACGCGCCCGTGCGGGGGTGACCCGCCGGGGGCTCCGGGTGAGCACGAAACCGATCGCGTCGGCGCCCGCCTCGACGGCGGCTCTCACGTGTTCGGGCTCGCGCAGCCCGCAGATCTTCACATACACACGCCGCGCGCCGGCACCGGACGCGGAAGAGCCCGTCCCCTTCACTGCGCGAGGTCCGGCCGCAGCCCGTCGAAGAGGTGACTTTCACGGTCGGGGGCGGGGACGCGGTTGAGGTGGCGGACGAACGCCTCCTGGGAGAAGACCCGGTGCTGCGCCTCGGCGGGCATGCGCAGCAGGAAGATGTTCTCGCCCTGGCTCGCGTGCGCCTCCAGCGCCTTGCGTTTGCGCTCCGTGTAGGGTGCCACGTCGACCCAGGTGGTGATCTGCTCGTCCGGGGTGCCGAAGTCCGGGGGAAGCTCCAGGTCCTCGGGGGCGGCACCGGTCGAGCGGAGATAGTCGAACATCTCGGTCATCCGTCCGCGCGGCACGGCGGTGTAGTAGAGCTTGGCGGGGATCCCGCTCATCTCGACCGCGGCCATGGTGATCCGGTGGGCCTGGATGTGGTCGGGGTGTCCGTAACCGCCGTTCTCGTCGTAGGTGACGACGACCTGCGGGCGGTAGCGCTCCATCAGCGCGGCCAGCCGCGCGGCGGCCTGCTCGACGGGGATGTTGGTGAAGGCGTCCGGCGTCTCGTTGGTGGCCCAGCCGACCATGCCGGAGTCCCGGTAGCCGAGCAGCTCCAGGTGGTCGATTCCCAGATGGGTCACGGAGTCGCGCAGCTCGTCCAGCCGTCGTGCGCTCACCGCCGCCTCGTCATGGCCTTCGTCCCCCGGCTTCACCCCGCCGGGGCCGTCGCCCTGCTCGCCGTTCGTGCAGGTGACCAGCACGGTGCGGATGCCCTCGTCCGCGAATCTGGCGAAGATGCCGCCCGTCCCGATCACCTCGTCGTCGGGGTGGGCGTGGACGGCCATCAATGTCAGTCCGTCATCCATGGATATCGACCTCTCTGTGACGGGCGGTCATATGGCCCCGCATACTCTACGGCGACCGGCCGACAGCCGGGTCGGTGGACACCGCCGCCAAGCTTCGGACTCCGGACTCCGGGCTCCGGGTTCCAGGCACCGGGCACCGGGCACCGGGCACCGGGCACCGAGCACCGAGCACCGAGCACCGAGCACCGAGCACCGAGCACCGAGAAATCAATACGACAAACCATCCGATCCCGCACTACAGTCGCTGACCAAGGGGCGGCTCCTGGACGTGCTTCCTTCTCACTCTTATTCAAAAGACCTAGCGCGTCCGCTCTCCGCCCCTTCCTGCTTCCCGGCACGAGAGGGGATCACGATGGACGGGCTGGCCGAGATGCTGCTTCGGCACCGCCGCCTCGTCGCCCCCGCGCTGCTGGCCGCGTCACCGGCACCGGAGCCGACCGGCCCCGAGCCGCGCGACGAGAAGAGGCGAACGGTCACCACCGCGCCGGGGGTCTCCGGCGGCCTGATGGCTCTGGAGGCCGATCTCCTGCGGCTCGGCTACCTGCTGTCCGCCCCGCTCCGCCGCCGTCTGGGGGAGCTGACCGGCGCCGAGCTGACCAACGCCGGCCGCCACCTGCTCCGGTCGGTCCTGGCCGAACTCGGCGGCTACGTGGACCACGTTCCGCTGTTCCGGAACTTCCCGGCGAGCATCCCCGCCGACACCTTCGAGTTCTACGTGCGTCGAGTGTTCACGTTGCTGCTGCAGCAGCCGGAGCAGCCGTGCGTGCTGTGCGGGGAGACCGGCACCGTCCACCCGGTCGCGCCCTGCGCACACCTGGTCTGCGGCGCCTGCTGGGACGGTGCGGACTTCAGCGCCTGCCCGATCTGCCACCGCCGTATCGATCCGGACGACCCGTTCCTGCGCCCGTCCGACTCCCCCATGGCCGAGGCCGACAGAAAGCGGCGGCCGGAGCGCACCACCCTGCTCCGGCTCTGCGACGACCCTGCCGAGAGCGCCCGCGATCTGCTGCAGACACTGCTGGCCCGGCAGACGCCGCTGCGCCGGGAGGACCGCACGGCGGTCACCGCCCTGGTCGAGGGCTTCTGGCCCCGATCGGCCGGCTGGCTGCCCGACCGCATACCGGTCCGCGAGACCCGGGCGACCGTCCTGGCCGCGGCCTTCCGCCACGGCGTGCCGGAGGGTCTGCTGGACCGGCACGCCGACAGCGCCGTCGACGTGCTGCGCCTGCTGTACGCGCTGATGGACGGAGACGCGGGCCTGCGCGGGCGTCCGGCGCGCCGCTCGTCCCTGCCGCGGCCGGTACGGCGGGCACTGCTGGCCCGGCTCGACCGGATGACCGTGCCGCACCTGACAGAGGACCTGCACCGCCATCCCGAGGCGTGGAAGCACATGGCCGAGGTGCTGCACCCGTTCGAGCAGCACCGGCGTCACCCGGATGCGGCGCTGGCCTTCGCCGCGCTGCGCGGCACCCGGCTGGACACCGGCACACCCTTCGCCCGGGAACTGCTGGACCGTGCGGCCGGACATCCCGGCCTGCTGCGGTTCGACGGCGTACGGCTGCGCCCCGTCACCTTCGCCGCGTCGGTGGAGACCGCTCTGCGTGACGGCGACCACGCGCGGGCGCTGGAACTGCTCGCCCGGCGCCCCGGTGAGCTGCTCAGACGTGTCGTCCGGCTGGCCCGCGACGCCCCCGCGGACCGGCTCGCCGAGGCCGTGGCCGGTGCCGCGCCGAAGGTCTCCCCCGGCGTGCTGATCGCCGCGCTCGGCCAGCTCCGCACGCCCCCCGGCGGCACCCGCATGTTCCTGCCCCGCGGCGGCTCGACCCAGATCTGGACCGAGCCCGACACCCGCCCGCCGATCCCGGCGGACGCGATCGCCGCGGTGTCGTCCGCGATCACCGCCGAGATGCTCCGCCGGGCCGCGGCGCTGCCCGTGGTGGAGACGGCGGTGCTCGACGAGGGACTGGCCGACCTCCTGGCGCCGGTCGCGGAGAGGTCGGCCTCCTCGGCCCTGGTGCGGCTGCCGCGCGGCAGCGTCCAGCCGGTTCCCGGCGGGGAACGGCTCCGGCTGTTCCTGCACTGGGCTGAGCCCGCGGAGGAGCGGGTCGACCTGGACCTGTCGGTGGCGCTCTTCGACGAGCGGTGGCGGTTCGCCGGCCTGTGCGACTACACCAACCTGCGGCTGGGTGGCGGTGCCGCCGTCCATTCGGGTGATCTGACCTCGGCACCCGAGCCGCTGGGCGCGTCGGAGTTCGTCGACCTGGACGTCGACGCGTTGCGCGCCATCGGTGGCCGCTACGCGGTTCCGGTCGTCTTCAGTTTCAACGATGTGCCTTTCGACCGGCTCGTCCGCGGCTTCGCCGGGTTCATGGACGCGCCCGACGGGCTGTTCGACCCGCTCGCCGTACGACAGCGGTTCGATCTGACCGGGCCTGCCAAGATCCTCCTGCCGCTCGTGGTGGACCTGTGGTCACGCACGATGCGCTGGGCCGACCTCAACCTGTCCGCCGTCCGGGTCTTCCACCAGGCGGACGGCAATGACGAGCAGCTCGCCCGGCTGGGTGCCGCACTGGAGGACGTGTTCGGTCTCGGCGACCGCGTCACCCTGTGGGAGATCTCCTGCTGGCACGCCGCCGCCCGTGCGTCCACGGTGCTCGTACGGCACCGCGACGGCACGACCAGCCGCTACCTGCGCCGCCGGGCCGAGACGACGGGCGATTTCGCCGGCCGTCTCACGACTCTCGCCGCACCCGACGACAGCCGGGAGTCGCCCGGGGAGGTGGGGTTCGCCGCGGTCGTCGAAGGCGACCTCGACCCCTCCTGCGGAGCGCAGGTGTACGCGTTGCACCCCCGCGACCTGGATCCGGCCCGGGTCCGGATGCTCGGTGCCACCGATCTGGTGGGACAGCTCTCTCCGGTGCCCCCGTCCGGCGCAGTGGCGGACAGCGCTGTCACGGACGGCGCTGTCACCGACGACAAGCTCACGGACGGCACGGTGAGCTGACGCCCCTCCCGTGGCCCGGAAGGTCAGTCCGTGGCGTGGGAGCGGTATCCGGGGACGGTGATCATCGGGGGTCGCTCGGCGACGGCCACGTCGCGGACGGTCGGATGGTGACCGTTCGGACCCCGGCGGAACTGGGCCAGCCGTCGCGACGGGGTGTGCAGGGAGATCATCTTGTTCTGGCGTTCGAGACGGGACCAGGCGGTCTGCAGGATCTGGGCGGCCATGCCGCCCAGTGCCTCGGTCGACTGGTGGGAGTGGATGCGCTCGCCCAGGTCGACCTGGGCGAGGGCGTCGAGACCCGCGAGTTCGAGCAGGTCGATCAGCAGGCCCAGCTCCACGCCGTAGCCGGTGACGAACGGGACCTGTTCGAGCACGGACCGGCGTCCGGCGTACTCTCCCGCGAGAGGCTGCACGAATCCCGCCAGCGGTGGCCAGTGCAGGTTGAGCAGGGGCCGTGCGACGAGTTCGGTGACCCGGCCGCCGCCGTTCTGCACGTTCTGCAGCGGCCGGTCGTAGCAGCCCTTGACGTAGACCACGCCGGGATCGCCGAACAGCGGGCCGAGCAGCCCGGTCACGAACGACGTGCGGAACTCGCGCAGGTCTGCGTCGACGAAGACCAGCAGGTCGCCGGAGGTTACGGCGAGGGACTTCCAGAGTGCCTCCCCCTTGCCGTCCATCGGCTTCAGGTCGCCCAGGATCTCGTCCTGGGCGATCACCCTGGCCCCCGCCTGGGTGGCGCGTGCCGCGGTGTCGTCGGTGGAGCGGGAGTCGATGACCACCAGCTCGTCGACGAGTGGCACCGCCTCCATCAGATCATGCCGGATCGCGGCGACGATCTCCCCGACCGTCTCCCCCTCGTCGCGGGCGGGCAGCACCACGCTGACCGTCGTGTCCCCCTTGGCCTCCAGCAACCACGGCAACGGCCAGTCGTCCGATGATGAAGTGCGCCCACGCAGCCATGCCTCCACCTCAGGCAGCACGGCTCACCCTTTCCATCACCTCGGAACTCACGCCTATCACCCTATGTGGCACCGATTGTCACCGGGTACCTGAACCTGGTCCTCTCGGTAGATGGGAGGATCGGTCCAGACCGGAACGAGGGGGCGAAATGGACCCGGTGGCAGTGATGAGGGCGGCCCGTACCGTCCGTGACGAGCTTGACCATTTACTGGGCGAAGCTTCGGGGGAGCTACGGGAGCGCCTCGACCCGCTGCTGGCCGAGGGAGGCCGGCAGGAGCCGGAACCACTGGCCGACGCCGTCGTGATGCTCATCGCCCAGTACGGTCCCGCCTGGGAACGGTTCACCCAACTGCGCCACCTGGACGGTCAGGCCGCGGCCGAGGGACAGCCGGGCCCCGCTCCCCACGACCTGCCCCGTCCGGAGCAGGGATTTCAACCCCCGCACGGAGCACCACCCCCCGGACCGGGCACCCCACCCCCGCGCGGAGCACCACCCCCCGGACCGGATCGCGGCCCCTCGCTGCTCAACCGGCTGACCGGCGCCCTCCGGAGAAAGCGCGGGCAGCCGGCTCCGAGCGGGCCGGGATGGGAGGCGTTCCCGCTGATCGAGGTCCCCGGCGAGGTGGTCACGGGCTGGAGCGCCGAGGTCGAGGTGGGTCTCCTCCCCGGGCCCGCCCCCTCCCCCGAGAGCGGCGCGACCGCCGGCTCCGGCGGCCGGCCGGCTTCTTTCGGCCACGAGCCGGTCGATCTGGACATCCAGCTCATCGCCGAGGGGTTCGAGGCTCCCGGCGGATGGCGGGTACGGCTCCGCGTCGACGAGGCCTCGCCGTACCCGAAGGCGACGGTCCGGCTGGTCGCCCTCCCCCAGGAGCAGCAGGTGACCGCCCGGCAGATCCAGGCCGTCCACGCCGTCCGCGGCCAGGTGACCGGGTTCGGCGTGCGCGCGCTCGCGGTGCTCGGCTCCCCCGGTCTGATCGGCCAGGAGACCCTCGCGCAACCGGTCGCGGGGACCCGGGTACGGGTCGACACCGGGGAACCGGCGGACGTCACGGCGGTCATCGTCCACGGCGACCTGCCGGGACGGCTGTGGTGGACCTATCAGTCGCCGCACTTCATCACACCCGACCAGGCCGAGGTCTGCGACCTGGGGATGCGGACCTCCGAGTTCGGGCGGCACGTCACGGAGCAGGCGCAGGATGTCGAGGACATGGGCCGGCAGATCGCCTCGGCGATTCCCCGGGGTTTCTGGGAGCTGCTGAACGCGGTGGCCGGGCGGGTGGCTCCGCGCCACCCGAGCGTGCTGATCCTCTCCCAGGAGCCGCACATCCCCTGGGAGCTGGCGACGTTGGAACAACCGCTCGACCGGACCGTCCCCGCCCTGCTGAACTGCCAGACGGTGACCGGCCGCTGGCCTCTCGGCGGGCGGCGTCCGGAGCTGCCTCCGCCGACGCGCGCGCGGGGCGACAGCATGGCGGTCGTGCACGGCGGGACGGAGGCCCACCCGCTGGTCGCCGCCTACGGGGCCACCCAGGTCGCCCCCGCGTTCGGCGACGTACTGGCCATGCTCGGCAATCCGCCGGACATGATCCATTTCGCGGCCGGCAGTTCGGTGGCCGCGGAGCTGGGCCGGGGCATGGGCGAGGGGTCCTTCGTCTTCCTGGAGGATCCGGGAGACTGCCAGGCGTTCCTACTCGCGGGCGCGAGCGGGGCCGTCGCCCCGCTGTGGCCGGTCGACGACGGCCTGGCGCCCGAGTTCTACCGCCGTTGCCTGAGTGGGGAGCCCCCCGCCGAGGTGCTGCGCTCCCTGCGCTGCCTGGCCCCCGCGACAGGGGCCGCCTACCGGTTCTTCGGCCATCCGTCACTCACCCTGTCACGGGGTCACTCGGCGGCGTGACGCTCCAGGAAGGTGTAGACGTCCGCCTCGTCCACACCGGGGAAGGATCCCGGGGGCAGTGCGGCGAGGACGTGGGAGTTGCCGCGCGCCGAGGGCCAGGCGTAGCCCTCCCAGCGCTGGGTGAGCTCGGCGGGCGGGCGGCGGCAGCAGTCGCCGGTGGGGCATCCCGACCTGGTGTGGTGGGTGGTCTCCCTGCCGCGGAACCAGCGTGACTCGCGGTACGGCACGCCGAGGGTGATGGCGAAGTCGCGTTCCCGTGAGGGGTCGACGTGGGCGACGCAGAAGTAGGTGCCGGTCGGCGAGTCCGAGTACTGGTAGAAGACGGAGAACCTGTCCGGGGAGTGGAAGACCTGCCGCCCCGACCACTGCAGGCACATCCGCTGACCCTCGATGGCGCCCTGCTCGTCGGCGGGGAAGACGATGCCGTCGTTCTCGTAGGCCTTGTAGATGATCCCGCCGGCGTTGTTGCGGACGAAGTGACAGCTCAGGTCGAGGAAGTGGGTGGCCAGGTTGGTGAACCGGTGCGCGGCCATCTCGTAGGAGACGGCGAACACGTCCCTCAGGTCCTCCACGCTCAGTGCCCGGTCCTGTTTGGCCTCCCTCAGGTACGGTACGGCGGTGGCCTCGGGCACCAGCACGGCGGCGGCGAAGTAGTTGGCCTCGGTCCGCTGGCGGAGGAAGTCGGCGAAGTCACGAGGCTTGTGGTGGCCGAGGGCGAGGTGGCCGAGGGTCTGCAGCAGGATCGTGCGGGGGGTGTGCATGCCCAGCTGCTCGTGCTTGACGTAGATGCGCCGGTTGCGCAGGTCGGTGATGGAGCGGACGGTGCGGGGCAGGTCCTGGACCGTCTGAACGGTGTAGCCGAAGTGGGTGACCAGGGCTTGGACGGTGCTCTGCGACAGCGCGCCGGCGCGGTAGCCGACTGCGGAGAGCGCCTCGGCCGCCGCCTTCTCGATCTCCTCGAAGTAGTTGCCCCGTTCGCGCTGCATACGGCGGAGCTCGGCGTTGGCGACGCGCGCCTCCTCTGGGGTGGCGGTGCCCTTGGCCTGGCGTGAGCGCAGCTCGCCGTAGAGGCCCAGGATGTGTTCGAGCACGTCGTTGGGGACGCGTGCGGAGACCTTCAGTCTGGCCAGGCCGAGTCCGGCGTACAGCGGGTCGCGCTGCGCCTCCTCCAGTGCCATCTCCAGCTGGGCCCGGCGGCTCGGCGCCTGGCGGCGGAGCAGCTCCTCGACCGGCACGTTGAGCGCGGCGGCGAGGGACTTCAGCAGGGACAGCTTCGGCTCGCGCTTGCCGTTCTCCAGCAGAGAGAGCTGGCTCGGCGCACGGCTGACCCGTTCGCCCAGGTCAGAGAGGGTGAGCCCGCGCTGCTTACGCAGGTGTCTCAGGCGCTGACCGAACGCGATGAGGTCGAGCTCCTGCGTCAAGGACAGCGGTTCTTCACCGACCAGGGATGCCATACCACGATGCTAAACGAAATTTTGAGGGTTATTTCCGGCCTACCCTCCGCCGCTCGTCCCAATCGCCAAGATTGGTCTAGTCCATATCGCAAACTCTTAATTTCTTCTCTCTCCAATACCGACCAGTATTGGCAGAATCAGAAAAAAGGACGTTTTTTCGAGAAGATTGGCCTTGTTCACCCATTTCACCGGCGCGCACACTCAGAGCAAGGCACCCAGGGGACGACAAGGAGTGAAAAAGATGAATGATCGCCTCAAGGGAGCCGCAGACGAGCTGCGGCGCGAATGGGAGACCAACCCCCGCTGGCAGGGCACCGAGCGGACCTACACGGCCGAGGATGTCGTCCGGCTACGGGGCTCGGTCCAGGAGGAGCACACCCTGGCCCGGCTCGGCGCCGAGCGGCTGTGGAAGCTGCTCACCACCGAGGACTACGTGCACGCGCTCGGCGCGCTGACCGGCAACCAGGCCGTGCAGCAGGTCAGGGCGGGCCTGAAGGCGATCTACCTGTCCGGCTGGCAGGTCGCGGCCGACGCCAACCTCGGCGGGCAGACCTACCCGGATCAGAGCCTCTACCCGGCGAACTCGGTCCCGGCCGTCGTCCGCCGCATCAACAACGCGCTGCTGCGCGCCGACCAGATCACCTGGTCGGAGGGGGACGGCGACGCGCCGCACTGGCTGGCACCGATCGTGGCCGACGCCGAAGCGGGCTTCGGTGGCGTGCTCAACGCCTTCGAGCTGATGAAGGGCATGATCGCCGCAGGTGCGGCGGGCGTGCACTGGGAGGACCAGCTCGCCTCCGAGAAGAAGTGCGGCCACCTGGGCGGCAAGGTCCTGATCCCGACCGGCCAGCACGTCAAGACCCTCAGCGCGGCCCGCCTCGCGGCCGACGTACTGGGTGTCCCGTCTCTGATCATCGCGCGGACCGACGCCCAGGCCGCGACGCTGCTGACCACCGACGTCGACCCCCGGGACCAGGCCTTCACCACCGGCGAGCGCACCGCCGAGGGCTTCTACCGCGTCCGCAACGGCGTCGACTCCTGCATCGCCCGGGGTCTGGCCTACGCGCCCCACTCCGACCTGCTCTGGATGGAGACCTCCCTGCCGGACCTGGACGTGGCCCGCGAGTTCGCCGAGGCCGTCAAGGCCAGGTATCCCGACCAGATGCTGGCCTACAACTGCTCGCCCTCCTTCAACTGGAAGAAGCACCTGGACGACTCGACCATCGCCAAGTTCCAGCGCGAGCTCGGCCACATGGGATACAAGTTCCAGTTCATCACGCTGGCGGGCTTCCACTCGCTCAACCACTCGATGTTCAGTCTGGCCCAGGGCTACGCCACCGACGGCATGACCGCCTACGTCGAACTCCAGGAGGCCGAGTTCGCCGCCGAGGCGCGCGGCTACACCGCCACCCGCCACCAGCGCGAGGTCGGCACCGGATACTTCGACCTGGTCAGCACGGCCATCGCGCCGGACTCCTCCACCACGGCCCTGCGGGGCTCCACGGAGGAGGAGCAGTTCGAGAAGGCTCACTGACCCCTTCGGACCGCGTCCGCCCGGGACTTCCAGGGCATGGGAACCCCGGGCGGACGTGACGACCAGGTCGTCGGCCGAGGCCCCGCCGTACGGTCGGCGCATTCCAGGAGTCGTCGCAACACGGTGATCGGTTGCTGGCGACGAGAAGCCTAACGGGACGCTCGGCTGCAGTACCGCAGCCGAGTGTCCTTTCGCCGTTTGGCAGAGTCGCCCTCGCGCTGGTGCACGCGAGACGGAATGGACACACTCACCCGGCGAGTCGCAGACTTCCGCTCGCATATACCCGTATACGAATGATATTATTCGGGTATGCCATTGACCGCGGTGGACAATCCACTGACCCTGCGGCTGCTTGGCCTCCTGGTGGAGCAGCCGATGCACCAATACGCGCTGGCGGGCGCGCTCAACGAGCGCTATCCGTACCTGAACGCCAAGAGCGGCTCCGTCTACGCGCTCGTACGGTCGCTGGAGGTGGCCGGATGGGTGGCCCCGACCGGGGTCGAGCAGATGGGCAACCGCCCGGCGCGTACCGTCTACGCCCTGACCGATCAGGGCTGGAACGTCTTCAAGGAACGGGTGCGGCGGCAGATCCGCGAGGCCAAAGTGACCACCTCGGCGTTCGTGGACGCCCTGGCCTATCTCGGCGCGCTCGACCGAGCCGAGGCCCCGCGCGTGCTGCACGAGCGGCAGGAGTCGCTCGAGGAGCGGATCGCCGAGCTGGAACGGGCGAGCGACCCCGGCTTGCCGGAGATCACCATGATCGAGGTCGACTTCGTCCTGCACCAACTACGCGCCGAAGCGGAATGGATCCGCGTGCTGATCACGCGCATCGATCACGACGAGCTGGCATGGCCAGCGAAGGGACAGACATGAGCAGATTGACGTACGGCATCTACGCGGCCAACCAGGTGGCCGCCACGGCGGGCCCGCCGGACGACTCCGCGGCCATCGACGACCTGGTCGGCGGGCTAAGTGACGGACGGCCCTTCGTCGTCCGCGAATACATGCACTTCCTGGGAACGCCCGCAGACCCCGAAAAGGCACAGGTCCTGGCGCCCGAGCGGCGGATGCGCGAGCTGACCATGCCCGACCAGTGGTACAGCACAGGGAACCGCCAGCTCGACCTGGTCCTGTGCTACTTGCCCACCGAGCGCGACCTCGACGGCTGGCTGGCCTTCATCGAGCAGGCCGTTCACCGATACGGGGCTATCGCGCGCTTCCTGCAGATCACCCTGGAGCCGAATTTCAAACTGCCCTGGATCGACGGCAGTTCCCCCGGAGTCCTCGACGCCCTCACCACCGGGACGTGCCACGCCCGCCGCCTGCTTGACGCGGCCGGGCACCGTGACGTCCGGATCGGATTCTCCGTCGCCGAACCGCCCGAGTTCCTCGGCGGCGACGAGGAGTTCTGGGCGCACCTGGAGGCGCTCGCACCTGCGGACTTCGCAGCCCACGTCGACTACGTGGGCCTGGGGCTCTACCCGGACGCCTTCTCTCCCGTGCCCGAACCCGCCCTGGCCGGGCTCACCGAGCACGCACTGCGCCATCTGCGCGAGCAGAGCATGCCCCGCGCCCACCTCGGCCCGGACGTGCCCATTCACGTTGCCGAGAACGGCACCCCCACCGGGCCCGACCGCACGCCCGACGACCAGGCTGCCCGGCTCGACATCATGATCCGTACGGTGGCCGCCGCCGCCACGCGTTACAACGTCACTCACTACGAGCTGTTCGGCCTGCGTGACGCCGACTCATCCCGTGCCGAGCCGACCGCCCAACTTGGGCTGACCACCAGCGGCTACCAGCCCAAGCCCGCCTACGACGTCTACCGCAAGCTGATCGCCGAAAGCTGAGCGCGCCTCAACCCGTACCGTGCCAAGCGCGCGGTTATGGGCCGTTCAAGGTACTCGGGCCCTCAAATCCATGGCTCAAGATTCGCGGGACACGCCCTAAGGGCAAGACTGTGACGACTCTGAAAGCGCCGCGCAAAGGCACGTGACGGACGACCCGAGGACAGGGGCCGGGCGCCCCAGGTCACCGCTCCGCACCCGATTGCGCTCGCAGGCGGCATCATGGCCGCGACCGCCATCTCGCGCGCCGTCACCAACGTCCACGGACAAAACGCCTGGCCCAGGCCACGACCTAGTTGTCGGCGGCGAGTGATCTAACTAGACGCTCGGCTGGGGTATCCCAGCCGAGCGTCTTCCGAGGTCTGGCGTTCAATTCAGCGGCAACGGCGTCGAGATGCTCGCGGGTGTGAACGGACAGGTCGGTGCCTTTAGGGAAGTACTGGCGTAGCAAGCCGTTGGCGTTTTCGTTGGAGCCGCGCTACCAGGGGCTGGCCGGGTCGCAGAAGTAGACCGGGATGTCGGTGGCCATGGTGAAGGCGTGGTGGGCGCCCATTCACTGCCCTGATCCCAGGTCAGCGAGCGGGCGAGATGAGCCGGTAGCGTCTTGACGGTTTTGATCTGCGCTGCGGCCATCCGGCAGGTGGACGAGCATCACGTAACGGGTGCTGCGCTCGACCAGAGTGCCGATGGCGGAGCCGCCGTCCTTGCCAATGATCCAGTCACCCTCCCAATGCCCGGACACGGCGCGATCCTCCATCTCAGCCGGACGCTCGCTGAGCATGACCATGGGGTGGGTGAAGCGAGACTTGCGGCGAGCTGCCTGCCGGTGCGGTTGGCGACGGGTGCGCCCGCTGCGCAGAGCACGAGCGAGCTCGCGGCGAAGTTCCCCACGCCCTTGAACGTAGAGAGCCTGGTAAACCGTCTCGTGGACCACGTGGAGCTCCGGCCGCTCGGGAAAGTCCTTGCGCAGAGCTTGGCAGATCTGCTCAGGGCTCCACCGCCGGTCCAGGTGCTGCTGGATGAAGTCACGCAGCTCGGCATTCTGAGCGATCTTTCTGGGCTTGGGGCGAGGCCGGCGTGCTTCAGCCCGCGCTTGGGCGGCGTAGGGCCGATAGGCCCACTGGTTGCCACGCACATGCGTGCGGTTGCGCCTGATCTCTCGACTGATCGTGGACGGACTGCGGCCCAGCTCACGGGCGATCCGGCGGAGGGATGCCTTCTCACGCACCCGATCGGCGATGTGCAGGCGTTCGGCCTCGCACAGGTAGCGACCCGAAGCAGTGGCAACGGCCGCCCGCTCGCCGTGAGCGGGCGGCCGGAACGGGTTGGAGTCCATCCGGCCGTTGCGCCATTCACGCCCGGTTCGTTCATGAACGCCAACCCGCCGGGATGCTTCCCTGTTGCTGTAGCCCTGTTGCACAAGCCGGAAGTATTCCTCCCGCTCGGATCGGAGCTTCTTCGGCCCCTGCGCTGTTCGGTTCTTCCGGATCTTGAAGTCCATCGCATCCCCTGGGCTGGGATGTTGCGACGACATCTAGAACTTGCAGTCCCGTACGGCGGGGCCTCGCGCAGCCGTCAGCCGGCTCCTCCGAGCGGCCGCCCGGCTCCGGGGCGGCCACCGCCGCAACGATCGGCTCGCGCTGAGCGGTTCACACCGGCGCGGGCCTGCGGGACGGCCGGGGCCGGTCGCCTCAGCCGGTGACGGCCTCGATCAGCTTGCGGCGCTGCTGCGCGCCGAGGCCACCAAGACGACGGGCCTCGTCCACATCGGCCTCCTCCATGAGCTGGGCGGCCTTCACATTGCCAATGCCCGGCAGCGCGCGCAGGGCCTGCGACACCTTGATGCGCTTGGCGATGTCGTCGTCACGGCCGAGCAGCTGCTCAAAGCTCACAGATCCGGCCTTGACCTCGGCCAGAAGCTTGGCGCGGGCCGTACGGGTCTCGGCGGCCTTGGCAAGAGCGGCCTGACGCTGTTCGGGGGTTAGCTTGGGCAGAGCCATGTTGACTTCTCCTCAAATAATCGGATTAGGACGTCCTGTTACCCACAGCGACTCGGCTAATCATCGCCTAACTAGGGGAAAACGGCACGTCTGGCACAGACCACCACGATATGCCCAGACGGTTACCCCGGCCTTACCTGACTCTTCGTAGCCTCGACCTCATGGGTATCTGGGAAGGGCCTGACGGCATAGAAGTCGAAGCGATCATGCTCAGTGACCTGCCGTTTCTACGCGTGACCCAGCGGATCGGCGGACAGCGGGTCGTGCTGGCCTACTGCATGGACGTGCGCGACGTCGGACGGCTCGTGGACCTGGCCGAACTCGTCGCAGCCTGAAAGCCGGCCTCGGGACGGTCCGAGACCACAGCCGAGTCCCATCCGATCCGGACGTGAACCTCTGTGGCCCCTGGGACGTCGGAGTAGACAGGGAGGCCCGCATGGGAGTTCTGGACGGCCTCGTTGACGAAGTTCTCCGCTTGGAGCTTCTCCTCGTTGAGGCCCTGTACGAGGAGGCGGAACGGCTGGCCGCCCAGCCCGACCGCTGACCGCGGGTGTCCGCCGCCGCGGGGAGGCGGCGGACACCCCCGCACCGGGGCCGGGCCATTCCGGAATCTGGAAGAGCCCGGGAAGGACGGGGCTCGATGGACACGGCCGAAATAGCGTTAACTAGGCCAATGAACAAGCGCGAGCTGATCGAGAAGGCCGCGGCCGAGGCGGGGCTCAGCAGGCGGCAGACCGCCGCGGCCCTGGACGCGATCCTGGCAACCATCCAGACGGCCGTGGCGGCCGAGGAGAAAGTGGCGATCCCCGGTTTCGGGTCGTTCGAGATCGTGCACAAGCCGGCCCGGACCGGGCGCAACCCGCAGACCGGTGAGCCCCTGGAGATCGACGAGACCTGGACGGCGAAGTTCAAACCGAGTCCGGGGTTCATGGGCCTCATCCGCCAGCGCAAGAAGGACTGACCGCTCAGCGGCGGCATCGTGGTTTCGGTTGTAGATCCAGCGAGGTAGCGCCCGACCTGCACTAACGGAAAGACGGTTCAGCCCGACCCGCCCGGCCCACCACACGATCCCGCTAGATGATCAATGGAGTGGCGGCTTGCCGTAGCCATGGGAGTTCCAGACCTACGTGAGCCGGGAGATCCTCGCCGGATGCCGGAAGAACGTCGATCCCAAAATGGGACAAACGATGCCAAAGTAACCATTGAGGCTATTGCCTCCTAATCGTCCACCGGATACCGGTGGCCTTCTCAAACACCATCTTCCTGGACGCGGCCCGTCCGGATTGCACCTCTCAAGAGACCCGACCCCTCACCCCGCCCTCTCCCGGGCCGTCGCCGACCGGCCGAAGAGGCCGCCGACCCGCCTCGTACGAGTACGGCGATCAGCTCGGGGTGAGCCCCGCTATGCGAATCCCGGCATACCTCGACCGGAAAAAGTTATTTGACCCGCATAGCGCGTGCTCGCAAACTATCACCAATATCCGACTCGGTGGATCAGGGGGCGGCGTCAGCCGTATGAGTCGCGTCATCCAATGGGAAGGCCAGGCCAATGCCAGAATCCGTCGACCTCCGGACGCAGGCCATCTCGCATACGAAACCGAATAGGGTCGCGATCGCCAGTCTGATCGGTACGACTCTCGAGTGGTACGACTTCTATCTGTACGGCACTGCAGCGGTATTGGTATTCAACAAACAATTCTTCGCATCCCTCAGCCCGGCCGCCGGAACGCTTGCCGCATTCGCAACGTTCGCCGTCGGATTCCTGGCGAGGCCGATCGGCGGAATCGTTTTCGGCCATTTCGGTGACCGGATCGGAAGAAAGAGGATTCTGATCGTATCCCTGCTCGGCATGGGAATGAGTTCGGCACTCATCGGGGCCCTGCCCACCTACGCCGAGATCGGCATCTGGGCGCCGGCTCTGCTGGTGGCGCTGCGCCTGCTGCAGGGTGCCGCCCTGGGCGGTGAGACGAGCGGCGCGGTCCTCATGTCCGTGGAGCATGCACCGGGCGGGCGCGGCAACCTGTTCGGCGGATTCCCGCAGATGGGCGTGCCGGCGGGGCTGGTGCTGGCGAACCTGGCCTACTACCTGACGACTTGGCTGTCCTCGCCTGAAGCGTTCGCCGCCTGGACGTGGCGGGTGCCGTTCCTGATGAGTGGCCTGCTCATCGTCGTCGGGCTGGTGATTCGGCTGCGCATCTCCGAATCGCCTTCCTTCAGCGCCGCACAGGAGAAGAGCGAGATCATCCAGATGCCGCTCTTGGCGGCGCTCAAGGAGCACTGGGCGCGGATCATCGCCATCGTGCTGATGGTCACGGCAGCGTCGAGCTGTTCGTACGTCTTCACGGTGTTCTCACTCTCCTACGGCAAGAGCCGGGGACTGGACGGGGAACTGCTCCTGCTCGGCATCACCTGCGGCAGCCTGCTGTGGCTGACCTCGATCCCCTTCTGGTCCCGCGCCGCCGACGTCCACGGGCGCCGCAAGGTGTTCCTCTTCGGGTCGGTCATGCTGCTGGTCGGAGCGGTCGTCTATTTCCCTCTCTTCAACATGGGCACGGCCGTCGCGATCGTCGGCGCATTCTTGGTGATGGCGCTCACCACTCCCATTTCTCATGCCCTGCAAGGCAGCATCATGGCTGACGTCTTTCCCGCGGCGATGCGCTACTCCGGCATGGGAATAATTCTCGGGCTGGGCTCGCTGATCGGCGGGACCGCGCCTCTCATCGCGAGCGCTCTATTCGCCGCCAACCAGTCGACTTTTCCCATCACCGTATATCTCTCGGTCGTGTGCTCGGTCAGTCTGATCTCCGCCGTCATATTGTTCCAGATCGCACCGAAAATCGATCGAGGACAGTACGTCAACGCATCGGACCTCGTTCCCGAAGCCAATACGGCAAGCTGAACAGCAAGGAAAGGAAATTTCATGACGGACATACTTGTGATCGGCGGCGGATTCGCCGGGATGTGGAGTGCCGCAGCGGCCGCCCGGGTCCGCGAGGAGAGCGGAGCCGACCTGTCGATCACCTTGATCGCCCCGGGCGACGACCTGGTGATCCGCCCGCGGCTCTACGAGCCGGACCCGCACGAGCTGAGCGTTCCGCTGAGCAGGGTACTGAAGCCGATCGGCGTCGAGCACGTCACCGCCATGGTCTCCGACATCGACACGGCGAACCGCACCGTGACAGCGACCGACCGCGGCGGCCGGTCGCACACGTTCGGCTACCAGCGGCTGATCCTGGCGGCTGGCAGCCGGTTGCGGCAGGCGGACGTCCCCGGTGCCGAATTGCTCCACAACGTGGACACGCTGGAGGCCGCCGTCGCGCTCGACCGGCACCTGCACGAGCTGCCAGACGGCCCCGGCAGCCGTACGGTCGTCGTCGTGGGCGCCGGATTCACCGGAGTCGAGGTGGCCACGGAGCTGGTGGGCAGGTTGGCAGCCCTCCCCGTCCACGGCGAGCGGCCGCGCATCGTCCTGGTCGAGCGAGCCGATGAGATCGGCCCGGAGCTGGGCGCCGGACCGCGCCCGGCCATCACGGCCGCGCTGGCCGAACTGGGCGTCGAGGTGCGCCTCAGCCAGGCCGTGGCGTCGATCGCGCCGGACGCCGTCCGGTTGACCGACGGCACGGAGCTGGCCGCCTGTACGGTCGTCTGGACGGCCGGCATGCAGGCGAGCCCGCTGACCGAGCAGATCGAGGGGCGGCGCGACAACCTGGGACGCCTGTACGTGGACGGGCAGCTCGCGGTTCCCGAGGCGCCCGGCGTCTATGCGGCCGGCGACACGGCCGCGGCGACCGCGGAGGCGGGTCAGCTCGTCCTGCAGTCCTGCCAGCATGCCATCCCACTCGGCAAATACGCCGGGTATAACGCCGCAGCGGATCTGCTCGGCCTGTCGCAGGCCACGTTCAGCCCGGCGCCGTACGCCACCTGCGTCGATCTCGGTCCGGCCGGCGCGGTGCTCACCAGCGGCTGGGAGCGTACGGTCCAGAGCGTCGGCGAGGCGGCCAAGCAGCGCAAGATGGCCACGAACCGCGAGCGGATCTACCCACCCGTCGACGACGCCGCGGAGATCCTGCGCGCCGCCGACTTCCGTGTGGGCGTGCGCCCGACCGGCGCCCGCATCTGAGGAACGGAAATGAGTCCCCGGCCCACATCCGCCGGGGACTCACGCGTGGAGGCGATCAGCCTGCCGCTGCAGGTAGGACAGCATGGCCTTGCCCGATGGAGTCAGGGCGCGGGCGCCGGGCAGCGTCACCCCCACCGAACGGCGTACCGACGGCAGCGGAACCGGCAACTCGACGATTCGGTCGTCGTTCCTGACGAACAGCGCCGGCAACGCGGCGATCATGTCGGTCTCGACCAGCAGCGCGCGGATCGTCAGGATGGACGTGCATTCCGTCCGGTCACGCGGCAGCGACAGGCCCTCGTGGTGGAACACCTGCTCCAGCTCCTGGCGCAGCGAGGTCTGCTCCAGCGGGAGTATCCAAGGGTAGTCGAGCAGGTCCGACAGCACACGCGCCCGTCCGGCCGGATGCCCGGAGCGGGCGACGAGCAGCACCGGCTCGTTGTAGAGCGGAACCTGGCGCAGTCCTGAACGGTCGTCGATGGGGTTGAGACGGCCGAGGATGAGGTCGATGTCGCCGCCGACCAGTTGGGGCACGAGCGAGTCGAACGTACCCTCCCTGACCACCACGGTGATGCCCGGGCGATCGGCCTTGAGCGCGGCGATGGAGCGGGGCAGCAGCACGTTCGTGGCGGCCAGAAGGGTGCCGATGGTGACGATGCCCGCGGCGCCGTCGACCAGGCCCGCGATGCGCTCACCGGCTCTGCGCAACTCGGCCTGTACGGCGCGGGCATGTTCGATGAACGCCTCGCCGAACAGGGTGGGCGTGACACCGCGTGGTCCCCGTACGAACAGCTCCACCCCGAGGATGTCCTCCAGTTCCCGCAACCCCCGGGTGACGGCGGGCTGCGCAAGGTGCAGGTGTTCGGCGGCGCGTAGGACGCTGCCCTGTTCGGCGATAGAGGTGACGAGCACGAGGTGCCGGAGTTTGAGCCGGCCGCTCAGCAGATTCAGAGGGAGAGATGACATATAACGAAATATACATACCAAAAGGGAGATCAGGTATTAGACTGGTATCTCGGGAAGTTAGCACAATGGTGACCATGAAGCCCGCGCACTACGTCAACGGCGCCTTCACGGTGGCAGGGACGCCGTTCCCACTGTGTTCCCCCGTAGACGGCCAAGAGATCGGCACCGTGCCCGAAGCCTCGCGCGAAACCGTGGACGAGGCTGTAAACGCCGCCAGGGCCGCCTTCCAGGGGGCCTGGGGACAGACCGGCACCGAGGAGCGATGCGCTTATCTGCGACGCATCGCCGACGGGATCGAGGCCAGGTTCGAGGAGTTCGTCGCGGCTGAGGTCGCCGACACCGGCAAGCCGCGTGAGCTGGCCGCCACGGTGGACATCCCGCGCGCCATCGGTAACTTCCGCGCCTACGCCGACCTCGCCTACGGCCTTTCCGGACGTGCCTACCCCACGAGCGTCCCCGCGTGGAGCGGCAGCGGCCAGGCACTCAGCTACACCGTGCGCCGCCCGGTCGGGGTCGTGGCCATCATCGCCCCGTGGAACCTGCCACTGCTGCTGCTCACGTGGAAGGTCGCCCCCGCGCTCGCGGCGGGCAACGCCGTCGTGGCCAAGCCGTCGGAGGAGACCCCTTCGACGGCGACCCTGCTGGCCGAGGTGATCGACGCAGTAGGCCTGCCGCCGGGCGCGTTCAACCTCGTCCACGGCCACGGCGCGAACGCGGCGGGCGAGCACCTGACCGCGCACCCGGGCGTGGACGCGATCGCCTTCACCGGCGCCTCGGCCACCGGCAGCGCCATCATGCGCAACGCCGCCGCACACGTCACGCCGCTCTCGTTCGAGTTGGGCGGCAAGAACCCGGCGCTCGTCTTCGCCGACGCCGACCTGGAGCGAGCCGTCGAGGGCACGCTGCTCTCCAGCTTCACCCACTCCGGCCAGATCTGCCTGTGCACCGAGCGCGTCTACGTGCAGCGTCCCATCTTCGGCGCCTTCGTGGACGCGCTGGCCGAACGGGCCCGCCAACTGGACGGTTACGGGCCGATGATCTCGGCCGAGCACCGCGACAAGGTGTTGTCCTACTACCGCCTGGCGGTCGAGGAAGGTGCGACGGTGCTGGCGGGCGGAGGCGTCCCCGTGTTCGGCGACGCCCGCGACGGCGGTTACTACGTCGAGCCCACCGTCATCACCGGGCTGCCGCAGACTGCGCGCACGGTCCGCGAAGAGATCTTCGGACCCATCTGCCATGTCGCGCCGTTCGACGAGGAGGACGAGGCGATCCGGCTGGCCAACGACAGCCCGTACGGACTGGCCGCCACGGTATGGACCAACGACCTGTCGCGTGCCCACCGCGTGGCGCCCCGGATCGACGCCGGGATCGTCTGGGTGAACTGCTGGAACCTGCGAGACCTGCGCACCCCCTTCGGCGGTGTGAAAGCCTCCGGCATCGGCCGCGAGGGCGGCGAGCACTCCCTCGACTTCTTTTCCGAGCCCGTGAACGTGTGCGTCAAGATATGAGGCCCCAGGTGACTTCGGCGACAGACCCTCTGCAGACCGCCGCCACGCGGCTGCTGGAGGCTTACAGTTCCGGCCGCCCCTGCGAGCCGGTCCGCGACCTGATCGACGGCGTCGAGGCGGCCTACGCCGTGCAGAGCCTGCTGACCAAGCACTGGCTGGGCGAAGGCAGGCGGCTCACCGGACGCAAGATCGGACTGACCAGCAAGGCCGTGCAGAAGCAACTCGGCGTCGACTCGCCCGATTTCGGCATGCTCTTCGCCGACATGGCGGTGCCGGACGGCGAGGACATCCCCGTCGGCGCGGTGCTACAGCCGCGCGCCGAAGCCGAGGTCGCGCTCGTGCTCGACCGTGACCTGCCCCACGAGCGGCACACGGTCGCCGACGTGATCCGCGCCACCGCGTTCGCGCTGCCCGCCATCGAGGTGGTCGGTAGCCGCATCCGCGACTGGGACATCACCCTGACCGACACCGTCGCCGACAACGCCTCGGCAGGCGTCTACGTGCTCGGCACCCGTCCGGTTCCGCTGCGCGACCTCGATCTGCGGATGGCCGGAATGGTCGTCGAGCGACGCGGCGAGCAGGTGTCCTCCGGTGTCGGGGCGGCCTGCCTCGGCCATCCCCTGCACGCCGCGGTGTGGCTGGCCGACACGCTCGCCGCGCTGGGACGGCCGCTCCGCGCGGGCGACACCGTGCTGACCGGCGCGCTCGGCCCGGTCATCCCGGTGCGGCCAGGTGACGTGCTGGAAGCCCGGATCGACGGGCTCGGCGATGTCCGCGCGGCCTTCGCCATCGATGACCACGCCAAGGAGGAAGTGTGAAGGCACTCGCCGAACTTTTGGACGAGGCCGCGCTGACCGGGCACGCCATCCCCCGGCTGACCGCCGTGACGGACCTCAGCGTGCCGGCAGCCTACGAGGTGCAACGCGCCCTGAACGAGCGGCGGCTGGCTCGCGGCGAACGCGTCATCGGCGTCAAGATGGGCTTCACCAGCGCCGCCAAGATGCTCCAGATGGGCGTCGACGACGTCATCTGGGGCCTGCTCACCGACGCCATGCTCATCGAGTCACGCCTTGACCTGAAGGGCCTGATACACCCGCGGATCGAGCCGGAGATCGCCTTCCTGATCGAGCGGCCGATACGAACGCCGGCCGACGCGGTCGCCGCCGTCGGCGCCGTCGCTGTGGGCTATGAGGTGCTGGACTCGCGCTACGAGGACTTCAACTTCACCCTGCCCGACGTCGTCGCCGACAACGCCTCGGCCAGCGGCTTCGGCCACGGCCCCTGGCATCGTCTCCGGGACGTCGCCAACCTCGGCCTGATCATGGAAATCGACGGCCGGCCGGTGGCGAGCGGCTCGTCGGCGGCCATCCTCGGCGATCCGCTGCGGTCGTTGACCGCGGCGGCCAGACTGGCGCACGCCGGCGGCATCGAGCTCCAACCCGGCTGGATCGTACTGGCGGGAGCGGCCACGGCCGCCGTCCCGCTACCCGCCGGCGCGCACGTACGCGTCAGCGCCGCCGGTCTCGGCCACGTGGAGGTGACGACCCGATGAGCGACGCACTGCTGGTAACGGGCAAGGCCCGTCCACGCGGCAAATTCCCGCACGTCAAACGGGCAGGCGAGTTCGTGTTCGTCTCCGGTACGAGCTCCCGCCGTCCCGATGGCTCCTTCGTGGGAGCGAGCGCGGACGAAATGGGCACGCCGACCCTGGACATCCGCGAACAGACCAGAGCGGTGATCGAGAACATCGCCGATCTGCTGGCCGCCGCCGGCGGCGGACTATCCGATGCGGTCAGCGTGACCACGTACCTGGTCAACATGAACGACTTCGGCGGCTACAACGAGGTCTACGGCGAGTACTTCGACGAGAGCGGCCCCGCCCGCACAACCGTCGCCGTCCACCAGCTGCCGCACCCGCACCTGCTGATCGAGATCTCCTGCGTCGCCCACATACCCCGAAGGAGCCCGCGATGATGCCTCCGTTCAACCTCCACAAGTGGATCGACGAACACCAGGAACTGCTGAAACCGCCGGTCGGCAACGTCCAGATCTGGACCGACGCCGATCTCATGGTCACGATCGTCGGCGGTCCCAACCAGCGCACCGACTTCCACGTCGACCCCATCGAGGAGTTCTTCTACCAGATCAAGGGCGGCATGGTGCTGCGGGTCATGGAGGAGGAGGGCAAGCCGCCCGTGGACCTCCAGATCGGGGAGGGCGACGTCTTCCTGCTGCCGCCCCACGTGCGGCACTCGCCGCAGCGGCCGGTCCCCGGCTCGATCGGCCTGGTCGTGGAGTACACCCGCCCCAAGGGCGACCTGGACGCCTTCGAGTGGTACTGCATGAACTGCCATCACCTTGTCAAGCGGGCCGAGGTGCAGCTGCGGTCGATTGTGGAGGACCTGCCACCGATCTTCCGCGCCTTCTACGAGGGCGAGCGCACGTGCCCGCACTGCGGCGCCGAGCACCCCGGCAAGGATTGGCCGGACCACCTGCGGCCGGTGGTCCGGTGACGCTGATCGACATACACGCGCACGTCTTCCCGAAGATCTCCCGTACGGAGGCCAGGATGCTCGCCGGCGCGGGCGAGCCGTGGTTGCGCGACGGCATGATGATGAGCGGTGAGGACGACTACCGCCCGGTCACGCCGGAGCTGTGGGACGCCGAGGCACGCCTGGCGGCCATGGACAGGATCGGCGTGGATGTCCAGGCCGTCTCCTCGACGCCGCTGCTGTTCGGCTACGCGGCGAACGGCGAGCGCGCAGCCGAATGGTGCGCGATGGTCAACGAACGCGTCCTCGCCCACTGCGCCCAGGCCCCTGAACGGTTGATTCCGCTGTGCCAGGTCCCGTTGCAGGACATGAACCTGGCCGTCAAGACGGTCATGGAGGCCAAGTCCGCCGGGCACCGGGGCGTGCACATCGGCAACCACGTCGGCACTCGCAATTTAGATGACTCGGACATCCTCGCGTTCTTGGAGCACTGCGCCCGCGAGGACATGCCGGTCCTCGTGCACCCCTGGGACATGCTCGGCACCGACCGGATGCACGGCCACATGCTGTCGTGGCTGGTCGGCATGGCGGCGGAGACGCAGCTGAGCATCCTGTCGCTGATGCTCTCGGGCGCGTTCGAGTCGCTGCCTCGATCGTTGCGGCTGTGCTTCTGCCACGGCGGCGGCAGCTTCGCCTACCTGCTCGGGCGGGCCGACAACGCCTGGCACCGGCGCGACATCGTCCGCGCGGACTCGCCCCGGCCGCCGTCGGCCTACACCAACCGCTTCTACGTCGACTCTGCCGTGTTCGACCCGCGTGCCCTGCGGCTGCTGGTCGAGGTGATGGGCGCGGAACGGGTCATGCTCGGCACCGACTTCCCCTTCCCGCTGGGGGAGCGGGAACCGGGAGCCGTGGTCCGGGACTGCCCGCAACTCGACGACGACGAGCGGGCCGCCATCCTCGGCGGCAACGCCGCCGCCTTCCTCGGGCTGCGGGAGTTCGCGTCCCCGCGCCTTGGGCGGCGGGAATGAGCCTCGCGCGACAGGCATGCTCTCCGGGGCCGGCTCTCGCGCACACCCACCTGGGGACCCTCCGCGGGGTTCGGTCCGATGGGGTGAGCGCGTTCAAACGGATCCGTTACGCGGCTCCCGCGCGCAGGCTCGCCGCACCGGAGCCCGCCCTGCCGTGGCCGGGCGTGCGGGATGCCCGGACGCCGTGCCCGCCGGCCCCTCAGCGATCCGGCCGGATGGCCTGGGTGCCCGGCCTGGAAATCGACCCGAAGTCCAGCAGCGAGGACTGCCTGTTCCTGAATGTTTGGACGCCGTCCTGCGACGGGCGCCTACCGGTGCTGGTGTTCCTGCACGGTGGCGCCTTCGTGTCCGGTTCCGGCGCCCAGCCGATGTATGACGGCACCGCGCTCGCCCGCGACCATGGCCTGGTCGTGGTAACCGTCAACTACCGGCTGGGCCTGCCCGGTTTCTGGTACGGCGACGGCGTTCCTGCCAACCTGGGGCTGCGCGACCAGATCGCCGCGCTGGAGTGGGTACGCGATGGCATCGCCGCCTTCGGCGGGGATCCCGGCCGGGTCACCCTGGCCGGCCACTCCGCGGGCGGTACCTGCGTACTGGCCCTCATGGCGTGCGCACCGCCGGGACTGTTCTCCAAGGCGGCGGCGATGAGCCCCGTTCCGTACGGCTTCCGCACACCCGGTCAGGCCGCGGCCTGGACGCAGGCAGCACAGGCGGCACTCGGCGCGGACCCCTCCCACGCGCCGATCGCAGAGTTACTGGCCGCTGAGGAAGCGGCTGTGCAGGCGTGTGCGCCCGCCGGTGGTGTGCTGCCTGTGGCGCCTGTCGTGGACGGCGACCTGCTCGGTGTCCATCCCATGGAGGCGATCCGCTCGGGCGCCGCCGCAGCGGTGCCACTCCTTGTGACGACGACGGCCGAGGAAACCAGGTTGTTCACCGCCATCGGTCAGCGCGGCCTGGACGACGGGAAGATCTTCGTCGGCCCCGCCGAAGAGGTCGTCACGTTCCACCGAGGTACCGCCAGGCACCTGGTGTGCCGGCACCGCTCACCCATGAGCTACGGCGGGATCGCCCTGGGCGCGTGTCATCTCGTGGACGTGCCCCTCTATTTCGGCACCCACGGGAGCCCGCTGACAGGGGCGGGCCCGGATGTGGATGAGTTGGCACGCTCGATGAGCACTGAGTTCGCCCGGTTCTGCCGCGGCGGGAAAGAGGAGGTATGAGCAGAGCCAAAATCGCGATCATCGGCTCGGGCAACATCGGCACCGACCTGATGATCAAGGTGATGAGGACATCGCAGACGCTGGAGGTCGCCGCCCTGGCCGGGATCGACCCCGGCTCCGACGGCCTGGCCAGAGCACGGCGGCTCGGCGTGCAGACCACGAGCGAAGGCGTCGAGGGCCTGATCGGACTGCCCTGCTTCGAGGAGGTCTCGGTGGTGCTCGACGCCACCTCCGCGGGCGCTCACCGGCGCAACTACGCCGCCCTGCGCACCCACGGCAAACAGGTCGTCGACCTGACACCCGCCGCCGTCGGCCCGTATGTGGTACCGGCGGTCAACCTGGACAGCCATCACCTGGGTTTGCCCAATGTCAACATGGTGACGTGCGGAGGACAGGCCACTGTGCCGATCGTCGCCGCCGTTTCCCGCGTGGCACCCGTCCGCTACGCCGAGATCGTCGCGTCGATCGCCTCGAAGTCGGCCGGTCCCGGCACCCGGGCCAACATCGACGAGTTCACCGAGACCACCGCCCGCGCCCTGGAGCAGGTCGGCGGCGCGAGTCGCGGCAAGGCGATCATCGTGCTCAACCCAGCCGAGCCTCCGGTCATCATGCGCGACACCGTGTACTGCCTCGTCGAAGCCTGTGACGAGGCCGCGGTCGCCGCGTCGGTCAAGCAGATGGTCGCCGCGGTCAGCGCGTACGTGCCGGGCTACCGGCTCAAACAGGAAGTGCAGTTCCGGCCGGTCGCGGCCGATGACCCGCTGGCCGACCTCGGCGGCGAAGGCCTGCTCGTCTCGGTATTCCTCGAGGTCGAGGGCGCCGCCCACTATCTCCCGGCATACGCCGGGAACCTGGACATCATGACATCAGCGGCTCTGCACGTCGCGGAGAGGATGGCTCTTCGATGAATCCGCATCAGCTCGCAGACAGGACGGTGGCCCGATGAGGCTCTATCTGCAGGACGTGACGCTGCGAGACGGCATGCACGCCATCAGACACCGCTATACCACCGCCCAGGTGAGTGACATCGCCGCCGCGCTCGACCGGGCCGGCGTCGCCGCCGTCGAGATCTCCCACGGCGACGGTCTGGCGGGCGGCAGCGTCAACTACGGCCCCGGCGCCTGCCTGGATACGGAATGGATCGAGGCCGCCGCCGACGCCATGTCGTCGGCGGTGCTGACCACGTTGCTGCTGCCCGGCATCGGCACCATCGCGGACCTGCGTCGCGCTCACGCGCTCGGCGTACGCTCGGTGCGGGTGGCCACGCACTGCACCGAGGCCGATATCGCCGCCCAGCACATCGGCGTGGCCCGCGAACTGGGCATGGACGTCGCCGGGTTCCTCATGATGTCGCACATGGCACCGCCCGCCGACCTGGCCCGGCAGGCCAAGCTCATGGAGTCGTACGGCGCGCACTGCGTCTACGTCACCGACTCCGGGGGCCGGCTCACCATGGACGGCATGCGCGACCGCGTCCGCGCCTACCGCGACGTGCTCAACCCCGGCACGGAGATCGGCGTCCACGCACACCACAACCTCGGGCTCGGCGTGGCCAACTCCGTGGTCGCAGTGGAGAACGGGGCCAACCGGGTGGACGCCTCACTCGCCGGGATGGGCGCGGGCGCCGGCAACTGCCCGCTGGAGGCGTTCGTCGCCGTCGCCGACCTGATGGGATGGGAGCACGGCTGCGACCTGTTCGCGCTGATGGACGCCGCCGACGACCTCGTCCGGCCGCTGCAGAACCGGCCCGTGCGCGTCGACAGGGAGACGCTTGCGCTGGGCTACGCCGGGGTCTACTCCAGCTTCCTCCGGCACGCCGAAGACGCCGCAGCTCGCTACGGCCTGGACACCCGGGCCGTTCTCGTCGAAGCCGGACGCCGGAGGATGGTAGGCGGTCAGGAGGACATGATCGTGGACATCGCCCTCGACCTGTCCTCTCGGATGGATTGAGACCATCGGACGCCCGAGCCCGTCCAGAGGCCAACTCGGGGAGCTGAACCCGGAGATGCGCCTGATGCTGCCTTTGACGCAGCGGTGCCGCCAAACGACGCTCAATGCCGCGAGTGACTGTCATGCTCAGCTCTCACTGGGCGCGGACGGATCAGCGGCGGACGGCGCGGGCGTACCAGCGGCCGTCGAGGTTGTCGATCCGAAGCCGCCTGCCGAAACACTCCGACAGGTTCTCCCCCGTCAGGATCTCCGCCACCGGGCCGGCCCCCTGGATACGGGTGTCCCGCATCAGCAGGGCGTGGGTGGTGGTGGCCGGAACCTCCTCCAGGTGATGGGTGACGGTGACCGTGGTCAGCGCCGGGCGGGTCACCGCCAGATCCTCCACGGCGGTGATCAGATCCTCACGGGCGGGCAGGTCGAGCCCGGCGAACGGCTCGTCCAGCAGCAGGATCACCGGATCGGCCATCAGCGCTCTGGCCACCCGGATCCGGGCCCGCTCGCCCTGGGAGCAGACACTGAAGAGCCGGTCGGCGAGGTCCTTGCACCCCAGGTCCGCCAGCAACGTGTGAGCCCGCTCGTGCTGTGCCGGGCCGTACCGGTCCCAAAGGGGGGCGCTGGTCCCGGTGTGGCCGGTCAGTACGACGGTGTGCGCGGTGGCGCCCTCCTCCTCCAGCAGCGCCTCGTCGACGAGCCGCTGACTGGCCGCGACCAGGCCGATGTGGCGGCGCAGCTCCCTCAGGTCGACCCGGCCCAGCCGCTGGCCGAGCACGGCGGCGACTCCTTCGGTGGGATGCCGGACGGCGGCCACCAGCGACAGCAACGTGGTCTTCCCGGCCCCGTTGGGTCCGAGCACCACCCAGTGCTGGCCGTAGTCCACCCGCCAGTCGATGTCGGCCAGCAGGGGCCGCCCGACCGCTCGCACGCCGACACCGCTCAACTCCACCGCACCGGACACGGATTCGCCCATCGACTTTCCCCCTCTGACTCGATATGCGCCGATCACCCTAGCTGATACACCGGTCCGCCCCCCGGCCCGTCCGGATGACGACCGGAGAATCATGATCACCCCGGAACCGGCGCCCCGCTCCGCCCGTCGGCTCGGGGCACCCGCGGCGGGTCGGCCCGCCGGTCCCCGGACAGACCGCTCAGTCGCCGATCTGCATCGAGGGGCTCATGCTCGGCGGGGGCGGGGTGACCGTCGCCGACGGCACGGGCGAGGGGACCGGACTCTCCCCGTCTCCGGTCTGCGGTATCTGGGTGAAGGAGGGCGAGGGCCTCGGGCCGGTCGGCGTCGCCGGGCAGTCATCGGCGCGGCCGTTGCCCCGGCCCTGCGCCGTCGTGTCCGCACAGGTCCGCGGATCGTCCTCCTCGGCCGGGTCGCCACCGCCCTGCGGCCGGTCCGGCCGGGGCCTGCTGCGATCGTCGTCCTGCGGGGGCGCCGAGACGGTGTGAGTCGTGGTGACCTTGACCGTGGAGGGGGTCACCGGCGGCGTGGTCCGCTGCCTGTCCTCCGGCAGGCGAGGGTCGCGGGAGGCGGCGCCGACGGTCGTCTCCTGGATGGGGAGCACCACCGGCGCCTGCCGGGGAACGCCCGGGCCGTCGTCGACACCGGCCCCTCCGCCACCACCGCCACCACCGCCTCCACCGGCTGCGGCGACCACCGCGACGACCGCCATGGACACCGTGGCCAGTGCCGCGAAACTCGCCTGCGACAGGCGCGCGCCTCGGCGAGATGCCGACCGGTGGGACGTCCTCGCGGGCGTCGGCGGCTGATCCCGTACCGGCCCGGAGAGAGCGGGCCGCACGTGACCGCCGCCGGGCGGGTGGGGCACCGGCGTCCAGATCTCGGCCAGCACCTCGGCGACCGCCACCCGGAGATCCCACGGTTCGCCCACGCCGCCCGCCGCGAGCAGTGCGCCGAGCAGGTCGGCCGCCCGGGGCCGGTGGGCCGGGTCCTTGGCCAGGCACGCCTCGACGGCCGGGCGCAGCAGGGCGGGCACCAAGGCGGTACGGGGCGGTTCGACCATGATGCGCCGGGCCAGCGCGTCGGGCCCGCCCGCGCCGAAGGGGTGGTGCCCCGTGGCCGCGTAGGCGATCAGGCACCCCCAGGCGAAGATGTCCGAGGGAGGCAGCGCGACACCACCGGTGAGCCGTTCCGGAGCCACCCAGCCGGGGCTGCCCATGACCTGTCCCGCCTGCGTGTGCATGGCGAGGGCGTCCACGTCCCTGGCGATGCCGAAGTCGATCACTCGGGGTCCGGTGGCCGACAGCAGGACGTTGCCGGGCTTGAGATCACGGTGGACCAGCCCCGCCTCGTGCACCGCCACCAGCGCGGCGGCCACTCCGAGAGCGGCGCCGTAGGCGAGGTCCGGGGTCAGCGGGCCCTGGGCGGACACCGTCTGGGACAGCGCCGGCCCGGGGATGTATTCGGAGACCAGGTAGGGCCGGTCCCGGTCGGTGCCGTCCTCGACCACGGCGGCCGTACAGAAAGGGATGACTCGCCGGGAGAATTCCACTTCCTCAGCGAAACGGGCGCGGAGCGTGGGATCGTGGAGATGCGCAGGATGGGGGGTCTTCAGGGCGACCACCCCGCCTTGCGGGTGTTCGGCCAGATAGACCACACCCATGCCGCCGGCCCCGAGGCGGCCGAGCAGAAGATAACGGCCGATGATGACCGGGTCCCCGACGGTCAGCGGCCGCACACCGGGCGGCATGCCCTTCAGAGGACCGATCCCGCCACGTGCCATCCTGGATGAACCTCTCGTGTACTGGCTACGGCAAACACACTGTGGCGGCATTGGAGAGGGCTTCGCCTCCGACCTGTCACAAGGGATATGACAGGTAAGGCGAATGATCCCCTGCGGTAAGGCACCCGTGATGCCACGGGCATGTCCTGATACCGGATGTGACGGCGTGGGCGGGGAACGGCGCCCCGGGTCAGGCCGCCGCGGATCCGGTGCCGGGTCGCACCGGAAGGCCACCGGCCGATGGGCCCGGTTCCGCGGACTCCGGTACGGCGAGGCCCGAAGCGGGGCCCCGGACGGGAAGGCCGGGCGCGGGGATGTCCCGTGCGGGCGAGCCCGACACCGCGACACTCCCGGCAGAGAGCTCCTGCGCGGCCGCGAGGAACCGGGCGATGTGCCGGAAGACCTGGCGGGCCTCGGGGACGACGTCGGCGAGGATCGCGAAGACGTGCGGCATCCGGCGCCACTCCTCGTAGGTCACCGGGACACCGCAGGCCCGGGCCCGCTCCGCGACACGGCGCCCCTCGTCGCGGAGGACCTCGGTGGAGCCGGTGACGATCATCAGAGGCGGCAGGCCACCGTAGTCGCCGAAGACCGGGGAGACCAGCGGATCACGAGGATCGAGACGGGCGGTCCAGCGACGGGCCAGCCAGCCGACACGGCCCGCCGGGATCAACGGGTCGACCAGGCGGTTGACCCGGCGCGGCACATCGGTGAGGTCGGCCCACGGCGACAGGCACACCGCGGCGGAGGGCAGCGGCAGCCCCCTGCCGCGCAGCGCCAGCAGGGTGGCCAGGGTGAGATGGCCGCCTGCGGAGTCTCCGGCGAACAGGATGCGGGCCGGGTCGTAACCACGTTCCAGCAGGGACAGGTAGGCCGCGATCGCGTCCTCAAGGGACTCGGCCAGCGTGTGGATCGGGCACTGGCGGTAGTCGACGGCCAGCACCGGGCAGCCGGCCGCGGCCGACAGACGCCAGGTGATCGGCCGGTGCGTCGCCGGAGAGCAGAAGAAGTAACCGCCGCCGTGGAAGTACAGCAGCACCCTGCTCTCGTCGGGTTCCCGGCCGGTCCCCCCGTCGAGCCCCCGGCCCGCCCGGATCCACTCACCCGAACACGTGCCGACGCGTTCCTGCTCCACGCTCACGTGGTCGGGCAGGGGGAAGCGCATCCTCCCTGCCATCCCGACGAGACGGGAGGCCGCCACGACGCCGGCGTCGGTCCGGAGCAGCAGGCCGGAGATCGGTTTGAGGGTGCCGCGCATCACCGTGTTGAGCGCAGTGGCCTGCCAGCTCACGGGGTAACCCGGGCAAACGTCCACGTCGATCTCGTAACGCATGCGGACCTCCACCAAGGAGGATTCCCGCAGAATATCCTTCTACTCCAGAGATGCGCCCATTGCACAATCAAGGCCGTACATCGACCGTTTCGCGCCCACGGGACGACACGCCACGAGTAAACCCGTTGCCGGAGGCAGAGACACCGAGGACGATGGGAGGGTTGTCCGGACGACCCTGGGGAGGCCGCCTTCCTGCTCTACGCGCGCATAGCCGCGTACGGCTTCCGCCGCCACTCCGCCTATCGCGCCGCCGCCTTCGCCGGAGCCTTCACCAACACCATCTTCGGCATCCTCCGCGCCTACGTCCTCATCGCCCTGTGGGAGGCCCGCCCCGGCCTCGCCGGGTACGACATCGCCGACGCCGTCACCTTCTGCTTCCTCAGCCAGGCCTTCATCGGCCCCATGCAGGTCTTCGGCGGCGGCCTCGAACTCGCCGGGCGGATCCGCACCGGCGACATCGCCGTCGATCTCGTCCGGCCCGCGTCCCTCCAGCTGTGGGGCCTCGCCGACGATCTGGGCCGGGCGGGTTACCTTTTCCTGCTCCGCAGCCTGCCCCCCACCGTCGTCGGCGCCGCCCTGTTCGGCTTCGTCACCCCCGCCACCCCGGCGACCTGGGGATTCTTCGCGGCAAGCTGCTTTTTGGGAGTGGTCGTCAGCTTCGGCTGGCGCTATCTGACGGCGCTGTCGGCCTGCTGGATCCTCGACGACCGGGGCACCCAGTCGCTGTCGCTGGTGGTGACCCTCTTCTTCAGCGGCATGGTGCTGCCGCTGAACCTGTTCCCCGGCTGGCTCGGCACCGTCGCCGACGCACTGCCCTGGTCGGCCATGGTCCAGGTCCCCGCCGACGTCTACCTCGGCAAGCGGGACGCTCTCACGGCGCTGGGGTTCCAGGCGGCATGGGCGGCGGCGCTGCTGGTCATGGGCGCCCTGGCCACCCGGGCCGCCCGCCACAAGGTCGTGATCCAGGGTGGATGACGGCGTGAGCGCCCCGATGCGCGGAAGCGAGGCGGACGCCTGATGGTCAGGACCTACCTCCTGCTGGCCTGGACGTGGCTGCGGGCTTCGGCGCAGTACCCGGGCCCACTGATCATGATGGCCGCCGGCTCGCTCGCCGTGAACGCGCTGGACGTCCTGGCGATCTGGGTGATCTTCCAGCACACCGGGTCACTGGCCGGCTTCGACCTGGCCGAGGTGATGTTCCTGTACGGCACCGCGGGCCTGTCGTTCGCGCTGAGCGACATGCTCTTCGGCAACGTCGACCGGCTCAGCCAGCACATCAGGGCCGGCACCTTCGACACCATGCTCCTCCGCCCGGCCGGCGCGTTCGTCCAGGTGGCCACCGACCGCTTCGGCGTGCACCGTCTCGGCAGGACCGCGCAGGCCCTGGTCGTACTCGGCATCTCCCTGTCCCAGCTCGGCGTCCCCTGGAGCAGGGCCTGGATGATCCCGGTGATGGTCGTCTGCGGGGTCGTCATCTTCACCTCGATCTTCACCCTGGGCGGAGCGCTGCAGTTCCTGCTGACCGACGCCCCCGAGGTGGCCAACGCCTTCACCTACGGAGGCAGCGCGCTCACCCAGTACCCACTGAGCGTCTACGGCGACGAGCTCGTCAGAGGGGTCACCTTCGTCGTGCCGCTGGCGTTCGTGAACTGGCAACCCGGGCTGTTCGTGCTGGACCGCCCCGACCCCCTCGGCCTGCCGTACGGGCTGCGCTTCGCCGCCCCCCTCGCCGCCCTGGCCCTGGCCGTCGTCGCCGCGTCCGCCTGGCGGGCGGGCATCCGCCGCTACCGTTCAACGGGGAGTTGAGAGCATGATCGAAGTCGACCGGGTCTGCCGTTCGTTCACCGTGGGCCGCCGCCGCGCGCGCAGGACCGTGCACGCCGTACGGGATCTGTCCTTCACGGTCGAGGCCGGAGAGTTCGTCGGCTACCTCGGCCCCAACGGCGCGGGCAAGTCCACCACCATCAAGATGCTCACCGGCATCCTCGCGCCCACCTCGGGACGGATCCGGGTGGCCGGGCTCGATCCGACACGCCGCCGTACGGCGCTCGCCCACCGGATCGGGGTGGTGTTCGGCCAGCGGACGACCCTGTGGTGGGACCTGCCGCTGCGGGACAGCTTCGAGCTGATCCGGCACCTGTACAAAGTAGATCAAAAAGTCTTCCGTCGCAGGCTGGACGAGCTGACCGGCCTGCTCGGCCTCGCCGAGTTCACCGACACCCCGGTCCGGCAGCTCAGCCTCGGCCAGCGCATGCGGGGCGACATCGCCGCCGCCCTCCTCCACTCCCCCGCCGTACTCGTGCTCGACGAGCCCACGATCGGCCTCGACGTGGTCAGCAAGGCCGCCATGCGGGAGTTCCTGCGCCGTCTCAACGCCGACCACGGCACCACGGTCCTGCTCACCACCCACGACCTGGGGGACATGGAGAAGCTCTGCCGCCGGGTGATGCTCATCGAGCACGGCAGCCTGGCCTTCGACGGCACCCTGGACGCCCTGCGCGCCACGGTCCCCGACGAGGCCTCCATCGAGGACGTGGTCGCCCGCCTCTACACGGAGGGCGCCGCACACCCCTGACGGCCGGGCAGGGAATCCGGCCGAGGTCGAGGCCACCGTGGGCGGTGACGTACCCGGTGTGGTGGCCAGGCACACAACTGACGGGTAACCTGAAGAAACGGTGTCTTTCGCTGGGGGGCCATGCGCCCGCAGCGCCTACTTGCACTGATCCCGTGCCGCCTTGACCTCGCGGCTTGTCCCCCTGGCAAGCCCCGAAGGATGCGGTATGGACGCGATCAGCGGCACCGGTTCCCCCGTCTGCGCACTGAGCTACGACGATGGGACGTTGCGTATCACACCGATGGTCCGCCCACCGGGAATACGGCTGGAGGGAGAGCTGGACCGTAGCCGCGTGGCCGGTCTGCTGACGGCGCTGGCCGCGACGGCCCACCTGGTGGCTCAGGACGGCGGCCCTCGCTATGTCGATCTGCGCGGACTGGATTTCATCGATGTGAGCGGCCTGCGCGTGCTGATCACCGCCGGCCTCGGCACGGGAGCCGGCGACCCGGGTGGCATCCGGATGGTGGCGGCCTCGGCGGCGGTGCGCCGCCTGTTACGGCTCACCGGCTGGGACGGCATGCCCGAACGGGACCGGGCGCCCGATACCTGCTCGGAAGAGGGACCGCCTGACGCCGATGGACGCCGCGCCTGGTGATGCAGCAGGGAGAGTCGTCATGGGTCCGCTCCACCTGGCCGTCCGCGGCATGCACGGCTGCGCGCACGGCTGCACCGTGGTCGACATCAGCGGCGAGGTGGACATCGTCACCGCACCCCATCTGTGCGTCTGCGTCGGCCACCTCCTCGACGCCGACACCGGACAGGTGGTCCTCAACCTCAGCTCGGTCACCTTCATGGACGCCCGGGGTCTGACCGCTCTCGTCTCGATCAGACGCCACGCGGGCGCCGCCCGGGTCCCCGTCCAGCTTGCCGCGCTGCCACCGCCCGTCCGGAGGCTCCTGCGCGTCACCCGCCTCGACGCGTCCTTCGCCATCGTGGCCGACCCGGTCCACCCGGCCGATCACCCCCACACGGCCGGTCGTCGCATGGCGTCCCATCGAACCGGCCCGGCGGACTGACCCGTCGAGCCCTGTCGTCTCATCGGTACCGGCGGACCCGCATGGTGGGGATATCGCGCGATCGCGAGGAGGGGCGGGCATGACCGGGCCGGACCGGAACCCCGGCCTGGATGAAGGAGACGTTCACGGGTGGCGGGCCAGGTAGCCGCCCATGGTCGTGAACACCTCGTCGGCCGGCAGGTCGGTGCCGTCCTGGGCGCGGACCCGTTCGATCACCAGACCGTGGCTGCGGCCGCGGCGGGCCTCGGCGCCGGCGACGATGACGATGCCGTCGCCCTCGCGGATGAACACCCGGCCCGGGGTGCCGCCGTAGACGCCCTTGGAGACCGAGGCCTTCAGGACGCGGATGCGCTCGCCCTTGTAGTAGGTGAAGGCGTTGGGGTAAGGGTCGGACTGGGCGCGCACCAGCCGTTCGATGTCCTCGGCGGGCCAGGTCCAGTCGATGTTGCCGTCTTCGATCGAACGCTTGTGGAAGAAGCTGGCCTTGGCGCGCTCCTGGGGCGTCCAGTCGGTGCGGCCGGAGGCGATGAGGGCCAAGGCCTCGGTGACGATGGGGGCGATGAGATCGACCGTGCGGTGGAACAGATCGGTGGTGGTGTCGCCCGGACCGACCGGGACGGCGCGCTGCACCACGATGTCCCCGGCGTCCAGTTCGGCGTTCATCATGTGGGCGGTGACGCCGACCTCCTTCTCACCGTTGATGAGCGCCCAGATGAGCGGGGAGAAGCCGGCGTAGGCCGGAAGCAGCGAGTCGTGCACGTTGAGGATGCCGTGCCGGGGGAGGGTGAAGATCTGCGGCGGTATCCAGGTGCGCCAGTTGTTGGCGACGATGAGGTCCGGCTGGACCTCCTTGAGGGTGAGCAGGAGCTCGTCGTCGGGGCGGTTGCGAAGCAGGACCGGGACGCCGTGGGCCTCGGCCAGCTCGGCCACCGAGTCGCTCCAGATCTTCTCGTAGGCGTGGTCGCTCTGGGGGTGGGTGACTGCCAGCACCACCTCGTGCCCGGAGTCCAGTAGGGCTTGGAGGGTGCGATGCCCCCAGGTCTGGTAGCCGAACATCACGACCCGCATCAGCGCTCTCCTTGGGAGGTGAGTGGAGAAAGGTTAGGCTCGCCTAATTAGGCGAGCCTAACCTACATCGGACTCCGATTCCACCGTTGATCCTGCCGGGCACCGGCGATCACCACGGCGGGCCGGCGACCCGATGGCCGAGTGCGTCTAGCGCCCTGACCGCGAAGGTTCGCCGGGTTCTGCCTCGGTGTGTCCGCAGTTTGGCTGGTCTAATCTCAGTGGCCGAACGAACGCTTCTGATCTAGAGTCCGCGGCATGGTGGATGCGGAGATCTTGGCGTACTACGAGCATGGTCTGGAGCAGGACCGGTTGACTTCCGGTGAGCGGCAGATCGAATTCTTGCGGGTGTGGGACTTGTTGGAGCGGCATCTGCCGCCAGCGCCTGCACAGGTGCCGGACGTCGGGGGTGGGGGCTCACCCCGAAGCGTGGACACCGGCTGTCATGCGGCGAGCAGCACTCTAGCGGTGGTCTGCTGCTCGTAGTCGATCGGGCTGAGGTAGCTGAGGGTGGAATGCCTCCTGCGAGTGTTGTAGCGAGTGATCCACTTGAAGACGGCCAGGCGGGCCTCGCGCGGTGAGGACCAGTGCCCGGCGCCCTGAAGCGTCTCGCGTTTGAGGCTGGCGTTGAACGCCGACACCTATGTCAGTCGCCCGGCCGTGACTGCGCGGGGGAGCACCCACATCGAACAGCGTTCATGGGTCTCACCTCCTAAGCGGTCTGTCACGGTTCGCGGCACGCTATCAACACGATCGTCGTCCCCTCCAACCGTTTTCCGGCGGCCGGCTCGGTGGGGCGGTACTGCGCGTCGGGCTCAGACGGCGGTCAGGCCGCCGTCGGCGGTGAAGATCGCGCCGGTGGAATACGAGGCGTCGCTCGAACTCAGCCATGCCACGAGGCCCGCGATCTCCGCGGGTTCGCCTGGCCTGCGGAGTGGGATGTTCGAGACGATGCCGTCAACCGCGGCTGAGTCGGCGAAGAGCCAGTCGTTGAGCCCGGTGTGGATAAAGCCTGGGACGACGACGTTGACGCGGATGCCGCGAGCGGCGTATTCGTTCGCCATGACCCGGGCGAGGGCGTGAACGCCGCCCTTGGAGGCGCTGTAGGCGTGCATCCCGAGTTCCATCCCGTAGATGCCGGTCGGGGAGCCGATCATGACGATCGACCCCCCTTCGCCGTTCAGCATCATGCGTACGGTCTCGCGCGCGGTCAGGAACATGCCCGTCAGATTCACGTTCAAGGTCCGCTGCCATGCGTCAAGGCTGAGCTCGTGCACCGGTGCGTCGTCGTTCGCGAGATAGATCCCCGCGCACAGGACGCCGACGTCGATGGCGCCGAGCTCTTTCCGAGCTGTTTCGAAGGCCGCGGACACCGCCTGCTCGTCGCTGACGTCGCAGCAGACCGCCACCGTGGATTCGGGGAGGGCGTCGGTCAAGGCACGGAGAGCGTCGGCGTCGCGGTCCAGGCACGCGACACGTGCCCCTTCTGCGGCCAAGCGCTCGGCGCACGCCCGTCCGATTCCGGAGCCGGCGCCGGTCACGACGGCGCGCTTGCCCTCCAGACGCGGGCCATTGATCGAAGTGCGGTTCTCATGCGGCATGGTCGCTCCCTTTCGGCGTGCTAGCGGATCGCCAGCGGGTTGACGGGCGATCCGACCGCGCCCGTGATGGGCAGGGCCGGTGCGACGAACAGGAACTCGTATCGGCGGTCGGCGGCGCACGCCTCCGCGAGGGCCTCCAGGTCGAACATCTCACCGAGGTGGATTCCGCCGTTGACCATGAGAATGACGTGCATGCACCCGCGGATCGGCGGGTGTTCGAAGGGCACGACCTCGGTGGTCCACGTGTCGATCGCGACCGCCGCGACCCGCTGCTCGCACAGGTACGCGGCGGAGTGGACGGACATGCCGGGCGACGATCCGCCCACGAAGTCGTCCCAGCTACCTCGCGTACGAGCCACTCGCAGATGGCCGGTGCGTACGAGCAGGAAGTCGCCCGGACGCAGCTCGGTCTCCTGGGCTTCCAGGCAGGACCGCAGCTCCCGCTCGGTGATCGCCTCGCCCGGCTCCAAGTGGTCGCGGCCCTGCGCCCGTGGCAGGTCGACGAGAACGCCGCGTCCGGCGAACCGCGACGCCGACTTGTCGATGCTGTTCTTGTCCGCGCCGGAACTCGTGACGAACTCGGTGCCCCAGCCGTTGTACATCTGGCCGTCGTGGAAGAAGTGGGCGAGCGCGTCCCACTGCGTGCCGCACTGAAGCGGCATGTAGATCGCGTCGTCGGTGAACTCCATGTGGAAACGTTTCTGGGCCCCGGACTTGATGTCCCCGCCGTCCTGCAGCATCACGTGGATGGGGTTGACCCGGCCGAACTCTCCGCGCTGCGGCCCGTCCGAGCCGAACGGAAGGGCGAGCGAGAAGATCGTGCCATCGCGTACGAGCCCGGCCGCGTGCACCCGTGACGCGTCGTCCGCCTCGTTCAGGGTGCCGAGTTCGTCATCCTCCCCCCAGCGCCGCCAGGTGCGGACACGTTCGCACAGTTGGTGGATGAGCTCGGCCGTGACCGGCTGCGGGGCGACCGCGGAACCGTCAGGCGTCGAAGTATCGGTCATCGCGTACCTACCAGGGCGTTTGCGGGGTTGTGTACGGTGATCTGCTCGATGAGCTCGTCGCTGAGGCCGGCGTCGCGCAGCCGGGGAAGGAACTCTCGCAGGATCAGGGTGTATCCGCCGCCTCCGCGTACCTCGAGATGGGAGTTCAGGCAGACGTCGTGGGAGATCAGGACACGGTCCGCGAACCCGTTCTCGACGAGGTTCAGCACGTAGCGGACGCGTGACTGCAGGTCCCATTCGGGGCCCTTGCGAATGCAGTCGAACTGGACGTATGCCCCGCGTCGGGCGACCTCCAGGTGATAATCGGGATCCGCGACGGTGTCGCAGTGTCCGATGATCACGCGCTGCGGCGCGACGCCTTCCTCGGCCAGCAGGTCCAGTTGCGGAATGCCGACCGGCCAGCGCGCGGCGTGGGTGGTGATCGTCAGCCCGGTCGCGTGATGGGTGCGGGCGGCCGCGCGGAACGACCGTTCCTCGGCGGCGGAGATGTACTCGCGGTCCGCCCCGATCTCGCCGATGATGCCCGGGCGCACCCCAGTCGTGCCGAACCCGTGTTCCACCTCGTGGATCAGCTCGTCGGCGAGTGCGGAGACGGTGGTCCGGTCGATCCACTCCGGCCTGAGGTACGGGTCGCGGTAGAACCCGCAGCCCATCACGATCTTGACGCCGGTGCGCCTGGATACCTCGGCGACCCACTCCGGCTGCGGGTTCAGGCCGCGGGTGCTGCAGTCGATCAGCGCTCCGCCGCCTGCGGTCGCGTAGCTCCGCAGGTCCTCAACGGCCGCCTCTCGGTCGTTGAGCAGGCCGTCGCCGCGGTATTCCTGAACCAGGTCGAGGAAAAGATGTTCGTGCGGCAGCACGAAGCCGAGATCCTCGGCCGCGCACTCGCCGGTGACGGTGACGACGTGTGTCATGAGACAGGCTCCCCCTCGACCAGTTCGTTCGGCACATTCCCGTCGCGTCCCTTCCCCTCGGCCCGACTTCGTGCGTTCGAGACCAGCCCTCGTGCCCAGGTGAGCGTTCCGGGCTGGAGGACGACGGCAGAGAACAGGATGACGCAGCCAAAGATCACGGTGCGCCACGCCGGGGCGACCGACATGGTGGCAAGCAACGACTGGACGGTCCCGATGAAGACCGCTCCGGCGAGGGTGCCGAGGAACACACCGCGGCCTCCGGTGACGGCGGCTCCCCCGAGGACGACCGCCGCGATCACGGGCAGCAGGTAGGGGTCGCCCATGTTCAGCGTGCTCTGCCCGCTGTAACCGGCGAGCAGGATTCCGGCGAGTGCCGCACAGAGCCCGCTCACGGCGTAGACCGCGACGACGACCCGGGCGTTGTTCACGCCGGACAGGAAGGCCGTACGCGGACTCGCGCCCACCGCCGCGACGCGACGGCCGAACGTCGTCCCGCTCATGAGCACCGAGCCGGCGACCAGGAGCACGACGAGCGCGATCGCCGAGGCCGGGATCCCGCCGACGCGGTCGTTGGTGAGCGAGCCGAGGACCGGCGGGGCCACACCATGGGCGGACCCCTCCGTGTACAGCAGCACCAGGCCCTGGACCACGACGTTCGTCGCCAGCGTCATCACGATCGCGGGCAGACGCAGGATCACGACTCCGAGACCGTTCGCCGCTCCGATGGCCGCGCCCAGCAGCAGGACCGCGGGGATCACCCACAGCGCCGCGGAGTCCGACCCGTCGGCGAACCGGGTGAGGAGAAGCGCCGCCGTCGTCATGGTCCACGGGATGCTGAGGTCGAAGCCGCCGGACAACATCACGACCCCCTGCCCGAACGCCGCGGTGGCCACGACCAGCGCGTACGCGGCGACGCTCGACGACAGCCCGGAGAAGGCGACCCCGCCGACGGTGACCTGGAGCATGAGGACGATCACAGCGATCGCGAGCACTCCGGCGCCGATTCCACTCTCGCGGGACACGTGCCTGCCGCCTCGGATCCGCCGTGACTCGAGCGGTCTGGGCCGCCGGTCGTCCGCGCTCATCTTGTCTTCCGCGCTCATCCGCCCGCTCCCGACACCGGGTCGGTCCGTCGTCCCCGGAGGAGGTTCCGCGGGTTCTGGATGATCACCGCGAGGACGAGGATCGCGCCTGTGAGGACGTAGTTCATGAAGGTCGACGCGCCGATGGCGAACAGGATGCTGAAGGATGTGTACAGCACGTACGCGCCGATCAGCCCGCTGATCGGGCTGCCGCGGCCGCCGCCGAACTGGGTCCCGCCGACGACGACGGCGGCGAACGCGTTGAGGGTGAAGTCCGCCCCGAGGTCCGGCGTGCCGCTCACCGTGAGGGCGCTCAGGAACAGCCCGCTCAGTGCGTAACAGAAGCCGGCCAGCGCGAAAGCCGCGATCTGGATGCGTCCGACGGGTATCCCGTTCGCCCGCGCGGCGGCCGGGTCGCCGCCGATCGCCAGCAGGTGCACGCGGAGCGGCGTACGGCTGACCAGCAACCACGCGAGCACCGCGACGATGAGGACGAAAAGGGCGTTCGGCACGCCGACGAGGCCCGACCCGGTGATGGCGTCCGCGAAGCTCTGCGGCACGGATCCGCCCGGCGAGGCGAGCACCAGCAGCGCCACGCCCGACCACACGAACGACGTCGCCAGTGTGACGATGACGGAGGGCAGCTTGGTGAACGTGACGAACGCGCCGTTCAGGGCACCGGCCGCGGCGCCCACGACCAGCGCCAGGACCGTGATCAGCACGATCGACGCCGCACTGTCGCGCATCTGGGTGGCGACGATGACGTTCACCAGGGCGGTGATGGCGCCGACCGACAGGTCGAAGCCCCCGGCCATGACCACCACGGCCGCGCCCGCGGCGGCGAGCGCGATGCTCGCTCCAGCGTTGGTGTAGGAGCCGAACCCGAACGTCGTGAGCGCTCCGCTGCTGGTGATCGCGTGCACGACGAAGAAGGCCACGAGCACCGCGAGCGAGGCGATATAGGGCGACTTCCGTGCGGCGAACGACACGAGCGGCAGCGCCATCGTGGGTTTCGCGCGTCCGGATGTGGTGGTCATCGGAGGTCCTCCCCCAGCATTCCGGCGAGCACTCGCCCGCGGGTCGCTTCCGTCCGTTCCAGGAGCGACGTCTGGCGACCGCGGTAGATCGTCATGATCCGGTCGCACACGGCGGTCAGCTCGTCGATGTCGCTCGAATAGAAGAGGACCGATCCCTCGTTGGTGGCGAACTCGGTCATCCAGGCGAAGAACTCCTGCCGAGCTCCCACGTCGACTCCGCGGAGCGGGTCGTACATCAGCAGCACCCGGGCGCCGGAGTAGAGCCATTTCGCGGCGACGGCCTTCTGCTGGTTGCCGCCGCTCAGCGAGTTCGCGAGGTTGTGCAGGGTACGGGTCGCCAGGCCGAGCGACTTCATCGCCGGCGTGGCCGCCTCCCGCTCCCGCCGGCTCGCGACAAAGCCGGCCACTGACGCGCGCCGGAGCGCGGGCAGGGCGATGTTCTCCCGGATGCTGCGCTGCAGCATCAACCCTTCGGTCTTGCGGTCCTCAGGAACCAGGCCGAGTCCGGCAGCGATCGCCGCGTGCGGGCTCCGTGGCCGCAGCGGCCGACCGCCGAGCGTCATCGAGCCGCCCGCCGGCTGCCGCGCGCCGAACACCGTCATGAACAGTTCGTGCTGGCCCTGGCCTTCCAGCCCGGCGACACCGAGGATCTCGCCTTCGTGCAGGTCCAGGCTGATCTCCTGCAGGATCGGTGGCGCGGTGAGCTCGCGGACGCTCAGCGCCACGGAGGCGCCCGATCGGCTGGACGCGTGCCGTTCGGTTGGTTCGGCCTGGGCCTCCTGCTGCTCGTGGCCGAGCATCAGCGTGGCGATCTTCGCCGCGTCCAGTCCCTGCCGGGGCAGCGACGCCACGCAGCGGCCGTCGCGCAGCACCGAGATTTCGTCGCAGACGTCCTCGATCTCGGCGAGCCGGTGGGAGACGATGATGATGGAGATGCCGCGCTCGCGCTGCTCGCGGATCCGCTCCTTGAGCCAGTCGGCGCCGGACGGATCGAGGGCGGAGGTCGGCTCGTCCAGGACGAGGGCCCGCTCCGTACGCTCGAGCGCGCGGGCGATCTCGATGCGCTGCTGCACGGGCAGCGACGTGTCCTTGACCGTCTGACGCGGGTCGATGTCCTCGACGTACCAGCGCCGCAGGATCGCGGTCGCCGCCCGTACGCCGGACTCATATGAGCGGACCCCGTACGCGCGCTCTCGCCCGAGCACGAGGTTCTCCGCCACCGACAGATGGGGAACCAGGGTGAGCTCCTGGAACGCCGTCGACACGTGCCAGCCCGCCGCGGTGGCCGTCCGGCCGAAGTCGACGGCGACGCCGTCGACCTCCAGCCGGCCCGCGTCGGGCCGGACGAGGCCCGCCAGCACCTTGATCAGCGTCGACTTGCCGGCGCCGTTCTGGCCGATCAGACCGTGCACCGAACCGCTGCGGAACCGCAGGTCGACGTGGTCCAGCGCGGTGATGGCGCCGAACCGTTTCGTGACGTCGCGGACGAGCGCCTCGCGTGATGAGCCGGGCGACGTCATCGCTGGCCGCATCCTGGGACCTGGCTGCAGGGCTTCGCCGTGGAGATCTTGTCCGGGGTGCCGTGCAGCGCGGCTTGCAGTCCCTGCTCGACGAGCGGGCTCCAGAAGGGGAAGAAGTCCGGCGGAATCTCCGACCCGACGAACAGGTTCGCGCCCTGAGCCGGGTCCGTACCCACCTTGACGTTCTCCGAGGTGTACGTCTCAATGGGCATCAGCGTGTTCTTCGGTACCTTCTGCCCTTCCAGGATCTGCACGGCCTGCTGGAAGGCCAGCTCGCCGGAGTACGGCGGGGCCGCGGCGGCGATATTGGTGGTGATGCCCTGACCGCCGTCGGACTTCGGCGCCATGAGCATCATCTCGGTCTTGGACGCCCCCCCGGAGCAGTAGATCGGGCGGCCGTTGGTGACCTCCCAGACCTGTACACATCCCGTCGCGCCCCAGACCGCGTCGATCTCCGGGTGCGCGGCGTACGCCTGCGCGAACGCGGTCTTGATCGTCGCCGCGGCCCAGTTGCCGACGGGTTCCGCGACGATCTTGACGTCGGTGCCGGCGATCGCCTTCTGTACGCCCTTGTACTCGCCCACGTCGGCGGGTACGCCCTCGATGCCGCGGATCACGGCCAGGTTTCCCTTGCCGCCCATCTTGTCGACCAGCCACTTCGCGCCGGTGTACCCCCATGCTTCCAGGTCGAGGGCGACATTGTAGGCGCACGGCGCGGTCACCGGGCTGTCCCAGGCGATGACTGTGACACCCGCCTTGCACGCCCGTTCGATCGCGGGGTTGAGCGCCGTCGGGGACACCGGATAGAGCAGGATCGCCTTGTAGCCTGCGGAGACCTCGTTGTTGATGGTCTGGATCTGCCGCGTCACGTCGACACCGGCCACGTCGATGCCGAGACTCACCTTGTCCTTGTACGGCGGCGTCTCGGACGCGGCTTTGATGAGGTTCCGCGCCTGGGTCTGGTACTGGTTGTTGGTCGTACTCAGATTGAGCGCGATCTTGAATTTCCCGTCACCCGCGCCCGAATCACCGGCACAGGCGACGGTCGTCGCCATGAGCGCGACGAGCAGGGGCGCGGCGAGGGCGAAACGCGCCGACCGAGTTTTCATCTCATACCTCTTCGTGGGCGGCTGTCAGGGGGGATGGCAATGACGAAGTCGGCGCCTTCAACAGCTCGCGGGCCGTGTCGACGATGCGTGACACCGCGGGGAGGACGGCGGCCTGCAGGCTCGGAGCGGATGGCATGCGGATGTCGGGGCAGCCCAGCCGGCGTACTGCCGAGCGCAGTTCGGGAAAGTGGGCTTCTGAGATTCTGGCGGCGATCTCCGCGCCGAAGCCGCCGGTGACGGTGTCCTCGTGGACCACCAGCACCCGTCCGGAGCCGTCCCGGACCGCCGCGGCGATGGCGTCGTCGTCGATCGGGCGGAGCCAGCGCAGGTCCAGCACGGTCGCGCTGATCCCGTCGGCGGCGAGCCGGTCCGCCGCCGTCATGACGTCGGACACGACGGCGCCCCAGCAGACGATGGCGAGATCGGCGCCGTCACGGCGGCGGCGTGCCCCGGCCGTCGGTTCGATGGGCGAGTTCGGGTGGACGGTCCCCACGTCCTGGTAGAAGCGGCGGCCCTCGATGAGGACGACCGGGTCCGGATCCGCGACGGCCGCCCGCGTCATGGCATACGCGTCCTGCGCGGTGGCCGGAAGTCCCACCTTGATGCCGGGGACGTGCGCGAGGATGCTCTCGATGCTCTGGGAGTGCTGGGCACAGGAACCCGGTGTCACGCCCTGCTGCATCCGGATCGTCAACGGAGCCGACAGCCGCGACCGGTTGATGTAACGGACATTCGCCGCCTGGTTCACGATCTGGTCCAGGGCGACGAGGGTGAAGTCGGCCCACATGATCTCGACGACCGGACGCAGCCCCGCGATCGCGGCCCCGACCGCCGAGCCGAGGATCGCGGCTTCGGCGATGGGGGTGTCGAAGACCCGGGCGTCGCCGAACTCCTTCCACAGGCCACGCGAAACACCGAAGATCCCGCCCGACTTGCCGACGTCCTCGCCGTAGACGACGACCTCCGGGCGCTCCCGCAGCTCGGTGCGGAGCGCGAGGTTGACCGCACGCTGGTAGGTGAGCTCCCGGGTCTCCTCGGGCGGGCCGGCCGCCGGGACCGGGCGGGACTGCGGCTGGGCCGCATAGACGTGGTCGAGCACGGACGCGGGATCGGGCGCCGGCATCGCGCGTACCTGCCGGCCCAGCGCCTCGACCTCGGCGGCCACCTGCCCGTCGATGGCATCGACGGCGTCGTCGCTCAGGTCGCCGGCGGCGGAGGCCACGAGCCGGGTGATCGGATCGCCACGCTCGGCCGCCTCGACGTCCTCCTTCGGGCGGTAGTGCTGAATGTCGCGGTTGTAGTGACCCGAGAGGCGTACGGTCTTGCACTCCAGATAGACGGGTCCTTCGCCGTTCCGGCACGCCTGCGCGGCGGCGGCGACGGCGCGCGCGACCGCGAACGGGTCGCCCCCGTCCACCACGTGGCTTTCGATCCCCAGCGCCTCGCCCCTGACCACCAGGTCGGGACCGCGGGTCGTGGCGCTGATCGGCGTCATTTCCGACCAGCCGTTGTTCTCGCAGATAAAGATCACGGGCAGGTTCCGGGCCGCGGCGAACACCATTCCCTCGGTGGTCGCGCCCTGGTTCATCGCCCCGTCGCCGATCGAGCAGACGACGACGCCGTCCTCAGCACGCGAGGAGAGCGCCAGGGCGACCCCGGCGGCGATCGGCACCCCGCCGCCGACGATGGAGTTCTCGCCGAGGAAGCCGTTGTCGGGATCGGACAGGAGCGGGGAACCCGCCCGGCCGCCGTTGAGCCCGTCGGCCCGCTGTGCGATCTCGGCGAGCAGCGCGAGAGGGTCGGAGCCGCACGCCAGCGCCCAGCCATGGCCCCGGTACGTGGAGAGCACCCGATCGCCCGGGCGCAGCGCCGACAGGGCACCGACCGGGATCGCCTCCTGACCGAGGCATAGATGGATCGATCCGGCTATCTCTCCTTCGTTGCTCAGCTCAAGGCATTTTTGTTCGAACTGCCGGATGAACGCCATACGTCGATAGGCCTCGTGGACGGAAAGCTCGCCCAATGCACGCTCCTGACAATCGGTTCCGTGGCTGAATCCGTGGGATGAGTGGGTGACGGCTAGAGCGGTTCGATGCGGGAGTCGCACCACAGGACGCTGCCCGAATGCTGCATACCGGTCGAGGTGGCCAGGAACACGATGCGCTGCGCCACCTCGTCCGTCGTCTGAAACCGCTGCCGTGGCAGCGACAGGCGAGCGGACTCGATGAGCTCGTCGGCGGCCACGCCCGAGACGCGTTCGAGGCCGTCGTAGATGTTCCGAAGCATCCCCTCGAGGACCTCGCCGGGGCAGACGAGGCACGCCGCGACGTCGTGCTCGCGCCAGGCCAGGGCCTGGCTCATGGTCAGATGCCGGACCAGGGCCTTGCTGGCCCCGTACGCGCTGCGATTCGGCCTGCCGCCCTGTGCGGCGACCGAGCCGATGTTGATCACCATCCCGCGCCGGCCCAGTTCCTCGTGGACCGGCTGATCCACCATCCGGCGGGCGGTGGCCTGGCCGACGAGGAAGGTCCCATCCGCGTTCACCGACAACACCCGGCGCCAGGTCTCGAAGGACAACTCCATGAGGTCGTCGACGTGATAGGTGCCGGCGTTGTTGACCAGCAGGTCGATCCGCCCAGCGCTGTCGGCGACGCGGCCGACCGTCCGCTCGACCTGCTCAGGGTCGACGATGTCGCACACGTACGTCTCGCAGCGCCCGCCGCCGGCTCCGATCTCGCGGCGAGCCTCTTCGAGGGCGGCCCCGTCGCGATCCACAGCGTGCACGGAGAAACCAGCGGCAGCCAGCGCCATCGATATGGTCAGACCGATTCCCCGCGCGGCACCCGTCACGAGGGCGGATCCGCGGACCTCCGATGACCCACGCGTTTCTTCTCCGGACACGATCCGCCTCTCCCTCACTGTCGGCTGCCGCCCTATCGTGCCTGCTGGCGGCGCCATAGCCGTCGGCCCGAAGCTCCCGAGCCGGTATTGAGCGAGGCTAGAACTTCTCCCATTGTGGAGTCAAGAGTCACATTGTTACAATCACCGCTCCAGCTTATGAGGTCGACCAATACAGGGGAAGCGATGACCGAAACCACGCAAGATCCGATCAGCTCGATCACCGTCACGACCCGCACCATGCCGCTGCCGCGCCCGCTCCAGCTCGGATCCTTCGTTGTCACCGAGCGGGCGTACGCACTGGTCCACGTGACGACGCGCGACGGATTCGTCGGATGCGCCTACGCCCAGACGCGCGGCGCGCCGATCGCGGCCGTCATCGAGACGCTCTTCGCGCCTCTCCTCACGGGAAAGGACTCCCTGGACGTCGAGGCGCGGTGGCGGGAGTGCTTCCGATCGACCCTGGGCGTCGGGCGGACCGGGCTGGTTCCTCGCGCGCTCAGCCTGGTCGACATCGCACTTTGGGACGTCCGCGCGCAGCGCGCCGCCCGCCCGCTGTTCCGCCTCCTCGGCGGTGAGAAGGACCGCGTGCCCCTCATGCTCGTCGCCGGGTACCCGCACGCGCGGGAGGACGTGGACGATATCGTGGAGACCGCAGTGCGCGCAGCGGACAAGGGGTATTCCCTGGTGAAGATCGCCCGAGCACAGGACGCGTCGGTCACTCGGCACGCGCTGTCGGAACTGGCGATATCACTGCCCGACTCGACGCGAGTGGTCGTCGACGCCTCCTGGTTCTGGGAGAACGCGGATCAGGCACTGGCCGAGATCAGCAACTGGCGCGAGTTCCCGATCGCCTGGGTCGAGGATCCCTTCCCGCCCGAAAACGTCCGGGCGTACCAGGAGTTGCACAAGCGGTCCGACCTCCCGATCGGTGTCGGGGACGAGGTGACCGACATCCACGCCTTCGATCACCTCGCCGCCGCCGACGGGCTCGACATCCTCCGCCTCGACGTGGCCACCATCGGCGGCATCACGCCCGCGCTCGGGGTGGCACGCAGCGCGACGTCCTGGGGATTGCCCGTGTCGATGCACATCTCGCCGGAGGTCTCGGCACACCTCGCGGCCGCCCTGCCCGGCGTCACCAACATCGAGACGTTCGACCGCTCGGGCAACCGGTACGACCCCAGCCACGAGCTGTGCACGGGAGGCCCGGAGTTCGGTAACGGAACCGCGAAGCTACGCGATGTCCCGGGGCTTGGGTTCACGATCCCGCGCTAGTTGGATGTATCCTAGTGCGATAATAGTCATGACTATGGGAGAATCGTGGTCGAGCAGCGCAAGCCACACATTGCCTCCGTGATGAAGGCGTTCTTCGCTCTGTCGGTGGTCGCCGAGCGCCCTGAGAGCATCTCGGCGAAGGCGCTCGCTGAGATCATGTCGGCGCCGCTTCCGACGACCTACCACCTCTTGCACACGCTGGTCGCAGCCGGCGCACTCGCCAAGGGCGGGAATGGCAACTACCGGCTCGGCCCGCGTATCGGCATGCTGGCCGACGCGTATCTCGAGCAGGGCGACCCGCTTGAGCGCCTCGAGGCGCCGCTGCGGGCGCTGGCCGCGGACACCGGCGAGAGCGCTTATCTCAGTGCGTGGCGTCACGGCGAAATAGAAGTGGTCGCCATGGCCGAGGGCAGCCATGCCGTCCGGGTGGCCAACCTGCAACGCGGGGCGTTCGGGAACGGACATGCGCGGGCGTCCGGCAAGTTGTTGCTTGCCTACGCGCGCGACGGTGTTCGCGAGCAATACCTGAAAAGCCACCCCTTGACGAAGTTGACGCCGAACACGATCACCGACAAGGACCTGCTCCGCAAGGAGTTCGAGGTGATTCGCGCACGCGGTTACGCGATCGAAAAGGAGGAGTTCACGCTTGACGTCTCGTGCGTCGCCGCTCCTATCCTCGCCGGAGGGCGGGTCATTGGGGCGTACACGGTTTCCAGTCCGACGAGCCGTTTCCAACGCGTCTCGCAGGATCTGATCGCCACGCTGGTGAAGTCATGCGACACCGCGCAGGACCTGTTCGCAGAGTGACCTGCGCGGTGCACGACACGGGTGAGGGAGCACATGGAATTCTTGGTGTACATCGAGCTTGAGGCACCGCCGGACATGGCCCCCGCGCTGCTGGACGAGTTGCGAGCGCGAGAGGCGGTGCACGCCAGGATGCTAACCGCCCGCGGCGATCTGGTGCGACTGTGGCGCGTTCCCGGGCGGTGGGCGAATTGGGGTTACTGGCACGCATCGAGCGCGGATGCGCTGCACGAGATCCTTCGTGGCCTTCCCCTTTATCCGTTGATGAAAACCACGGTCCACCCACTCGACCCGCATCCGAATGACCCCGGCCCGGCCCGAAGGCAGCCGGCCGGGTAGGTGCGGTCAGTCCCCGTAGCAGTGCAACATCAGATCGGGCTCTGTACGCCAGGTCATCAGCAGCTTCCGGATGGCCGCCACCAACGCACGCTGTCCGTCATCGCCGGCAACCGCCTCCAGACGATCGACGTCAGCCTCGAGCCGGGGCAGGTCACGGCGATCGAGAACGGTGTCCTTCCACGGGTCGAGCCGCCCGAGGACCGGCAGCCCGCTGCCCCCGGCACTGTTCACCAGGGGCAAGAGCTTCTCCACCGCCACGTCCAGCAGCCAGCCGCGCTGCTGCGCGACCTCCCACTCCTCAGCGTCGGCACGGCGGTGCTCACGGCGCTGGGCCCGAGTAGCCCGACGCGGGCTCTTCGGGCGAGCTTGTGGAGGACGCAACACCAACAGCAGGCCCATGCCCATGACGGTACTCGCGGCCCCGGCGGTCGCTGCCCCGTTCTCGGGGCGGGGCCTTTGCGAGTCCGGCGGGGAGTGTCCGGGTCGCGGGTCAGCCCTTCGAGCCGGTGAAGGCGATGCCGGCGATGAGGTGCCGTTGCAGGACCACGAAGAGCGCGACCACGGGCAGTGAGGCCACGAGCGACCCGGCGAACAGGATCGGGAAGTTGGTCTGGAACTGCCCGCGGAGCGAGGCGAGACCGGCCGACAACGTCATCATCTCGGGATCGGTGTTGACCACCAGCGGCCAGAGCAGGCTGCTCCACGACCACATGACGGTCAGCAGTCCCAGCGCCAGCAGACCGGCACCGACGCGGTGTCGGATGCGGCGTGCAAGCTCACCGCGACCTGGCAGTTGGACTGCTTACCCAACGCCCCGCACCACTGCCTTGCCACCCCCGCCGACATGTTCCCGTCCTTGGGAAAGGACACATCGTCGATCACCCACACCTGCGGATCGACGATCGGGACCGTCTTGAGCGCCACCGCGCGCAACACCGCGGCGTGCTCCCACGGCGACTGGTTGACGAACTGCTGCAACGCCTGCATGTCGCCGTCCGGCAGCCGCTCGGCCATCGGCTGGATCGACTTGCGTCGGCCGTCCAGCATCAACCCCTGCAGGTAGCAGTCACCCTTCGCCCGCTGATCTCTGCGCGGCACCGACGCGAACACCTCGGCCACGAACGCGGCCAGCTCACCCCGCAGCTGCTCGATCTCCTCCAAGTCCACGAGAGCAGCATGCCGAACCCCACACCCGAGATCAAACCAACCTAACGAAGTACTACTAGGCGAGCGCCCAGGCGACATCCCTGAGCAGGGCGTGGCGCCAGCCCGCTCGGTCGTGGCCGGAGGCCGACCGCGAAACCCGCACGGTGGCACCGGCCTGTTCGGCCAGGGTCTCGACCAGCTCGCAGTGCGGCAGCATCCGCGGCTCGTGCTCCCCCACGTCGAACGCGACCCGCAGACCGGACAGGTCGGGGCGCTCCCGCAGGCGCGCGGCGATCGCACCGCCGACCGGGCCGCCCATGGGGTCGGCCAGGTCCATGGCGCCGGGTGTCCACCAGAACGACCCCGACTGGCAGGCGACGCCGGACACCAGATCCGGGAACTCCAGTGCCGCGTACATCGCGCTCAGCCCGCCGAGGCTCTGCCCGGCGACCACCAGCCGGTCTCGGTCGGCGGGTACGCCGCTTTCGGCCACCAGCGGCAGCAGCTCGTCCCGGATCGCCTCCCACAGTTCGGGCCGGCACCCGAACTCGGCGGCCCTGGCCTGGGCGGGCAGGAAGACGAGCGTGACGGCGGGCATCTCGCCATGGGCGACGGCCGCGTCGAACGCGGTCACGGCCGGGTGCAGGTACAGCCAGTCGTCCCCGTCGAGCAGCAGGACCATCGGCCCGCCCCCGCCCGCCGGGTGGACTCGCACGGTGCGCCGTCCGCCGAGCCTGTCGCTGGTCCAGCGGAAACGGGTGCGCGGGAGGGGCAGGACGTCGGCGGCGCCGACGGCAGGCCAGTGCGGCTGGGCGGGGGCGTCCGGGGTCGCGGCGATGGACCGGTCACCGCCCGCACCGACCGGGTTGAACGGGTCGGCGTACGCCGCGTCGTCCGTACGGAACCGGTAGGTCACCCGCAGCCGCGCGGGCATGGCCACCTCGGCGTACCAGCAGTCCGTATCGCCCCACCGGCGTAGGGGCACCGGCTCCGACCAGCTCTCGAAGTCGAGGCTCGCCGGGGACCCGCGCCACAGGAACAGGGTCACCCAGCCGCCGTCGCCGGTGGACACCGACGCGGGCGTCCCCGCCGCCGCCCAGAACCCGTCGGTGCCGGGTTCCCCGGGAAGCCCGAACCGGGCGAAGGTGTTCTCCATCGCGGCCCTCCTCCGTCCCTACCATCGGTCAAAAGCTAAGGATAGACTTACCTAAGTTGATCGAAATGGCGAGGTTCGGAGCACACGCGAGCCGCAGTCGCTCGCGTGTCCCGGCCGTCCGCTGCCGGCCGGCCGGTTCCGGTCGAGGCGGTCTCGGGAGAGCGGAGCGTTCGGCGGATCGCGCGGCGTCCGGACGCGAGACCGTCTCCTCGGGACAGCCCGAGGAGACGGTGGGTGTGGTTCTTCTCGGGTGGCATGTCCGAAGCCGGGCGGCCGGCGCCGGGGCAGGCACGGGGTTTCCTCAGGGGGCTCGTGACGGTCCCTCCGGCCGGGCGACCTCGGTAGATCAAAGGGATAACGTACGTCGAATGAGTACGATTGTGGGGAAACGTCCCGCATCCGCGGCCACCGAGGCCCGTCGGCGGCGGGTTGCGGGCTTGGGCGCGCTTGTGGTGATCCTCCTGGTCGCGGGGATGGTGTCGTTGGCCGTCGGTGCGCGCGCGCTGAGTCCCGCGGAGGTGTGGCACGGGTTGTTCACGGCGCCGGGCTCCGACCAACGGCTCACCGAGATCACGCTCATCGTGCAGACCGTGCGGGTGCCCCGGACCGTGCTCGCGATCGTGGCGGGCACGGCCTTGGGGGTCAGCGGGGCGTTGATCCAGGGGTACACGCGCAACCCGATCGCCGACACGGGGTTGCTGGGGGTCAACTCCGGCGCCTCGTTCGCCGTGGTGGCGGTGATCCTCCTGTTCGGGCTCGCCAATCCGTACCAGTACGTCTGGTTCGCCTTCCTGGGGGCGGCGGTCGCCGGTGTCGTCGTGTTCGGACTGGCGAGCATCGGCCGGGGGGCGGGCAATCCGTTGACGCTCGCGCTGGCCGGGCAGGGGGTCGCGGTGTTCCTGACCGCGATGACCACGGCGGTCTCACTGTCGGACCAGGCGTCGCTGAACGCGCTGCGGTTCTGGAACGCGGGCTCTGTGTCCGGTGTCGGATTCGACGTCATCTGGCCGGTGGTCGCGTTCATCGTGGTCGGGTTGGTGCTGGCGTCGACCACGCTGCCCGCCATCAACCTGCTCAACCTGGGTGACGATGCGGCGCGAGGGCTGGGGGTGAACATCACGCTGAGCCGAACCGTCGGTATCGTCGCCATCACCCTGCTGGCGGGCGCGGCGACGGCGGCATGCGGCCCCATCGCGTTTCTCGGACTCATGGTGGCCCACGTGGCCCGGTATCTGGCCGGACCGGACTACCGCTGGCTGGTGCCGTGCGCGGGTCTGCTCGGCGCCGTTCTCCTGCTGGCCTGCGACATCGTGGGGCGCGTGGTGACACGACCGGGCGAGTTGCAGGCAGGCGTCGTCGTCGCTCTCGTCGGCGCCCCGTTCTTCGCGGCGCTGGTGTGGCGCGGAAAGTTCAAAACGGTATGAACGAGACAGCGGTGAAGCGGTCGACGGCACCGGGCGTGCGACTCGGCCATGCGTCGTTCGTGTGGCGGCCCTGGATGGTATTCGTCACGTTGCTGCTGGCGGCGGCGGCCTTTGTGGTGTTCTGCCTGTCCATCGGCCTCGGGGACTTCCCCATCGGCCTGCCCCAGGTGATCACCACGCTCCTCGGCCGGGGTGAGCGGGTCGACGAGTTCGTGATCATGGATCTGCGGATGCCGCGCGCCCTGGCCGGGCTCATCGTGGGGGTCGCGCTGGGGGTGTCCGGGGCGATCACGCAGTCCATCGCGCGCAACCCGTTGGCCAGCCCCGACATCCTGGGGATCACCGGGGGCGCGAGTGCGGTCGCGGTGTTCCTGGTGACGGTGTCGGGTGGGGCCGCCGCGGCGATCGCCGACTCCGTGGGCCTGTCCGCGGCGGCACTCGCGGGCGGTCTCGGCACCGGTCTGCTGGTGTATTTCCTGGCGTGGCGGCGCGGGATCGACGGCCTCCGGCTCATCCTCATCGGTATCTCGGTGAGCGCCGTGATGCAGGCGATCACGACCTGGCTGCTGGTCACGGCCGACATCCGGGACGTGGCCCGGGCCCAGGCGTGGCTGGTCGGCTCGCTGGACAACCGCTCGTGGGGCGAGGTCTGGGTGGCGCTGTGGTGCCTGCTCGCCCTCATCGCCGTCGTGTCGTGTGTCGCGTTCCACCTCAGGCCGCTGCACTTCGGTGACGAGGTCGCGGCGGGGCTGGGTGTCCGATACTCGGCGGTGCGGGCGGTCCTGCTGCTGTGCGCGGTGCTGCTGGCCGGCGTGGCGGTGAGTGCGGCGGGCCCGGTCCCGTTCGTCGCGCTGGTGGCACCGCAGGTGGCGATGCGTTTGTCGCGGTACCCGACGCCGCCGCTGGTGGCCTCCGGGCTGGTGGGCGCGCTGCTGTTGATCGGTGCGGACCTGGTGGCGCGTACGGCGCTGCCGATCACTCTCCCGGTCGGTGTGGTCACCGCCGCGATCGGCGGTCCTTTCCTCGTCTATCTGCTGGTGAGGGCGAACCTCAGAAGGGAGAGGTGAGGAGTGACAAAGCAAGGTTAGGCTCACCTAACACCTGCGTGCTACGGTTTCCCTGCTCCTAGTCAGGGTTGCAGCGGATTGCACGAAAGCAAGGGATTCCGGATGATCCTCCAACGAACAACGGCTACGAAGACCTTGCGGCGGTTCGCAGCGGTGCTGTCCGCCGCGGCCCTCAGCGTCGGCATCCTCGCGGGATGCGGTTCCGACGCGGCGGACAAGCCGACCGGCACCACCGCGGCCACCACGGGTGGCGCGTTCCCGGTCACCGTGGAGCACGCGTTCGGGTCCACCCAGATCACCAAGGCCCCCGAGCGGGTCGTCTCCGTCGGCTACACCGACGACCAGGCCATCCTGGCCTTCGGCATCAAGCCGGTCGGCATGGTCGACCAGTACCCGAACCCGCCGGGCAAGACTCCCGACATCAACACCCAGTGGCCCTGGGTGAAGGACAAGTGGGGCGACACCCGTCCCGAGGTCATCATGAGCAACGGGGACTCCGGCCCGAACTACGAGAAGATCGCCGCCCTGCGGCCCGACCTGATCATCGCGGTCTACTCCGAGATCGACCAGGCCGCCTACGACCGGCTCTCCAAGATCGCCCCGACGGTGGGCCGCACCAAGGGCGAGAAAGAGCCGTTCAGCGCGCCGTGGCAGGACAACGCGCTGCACATCGCCAAGGCGCTCGGCAAGGCGGACGAGGGCGCCAAGCTGGTGCAGGGCATCCAGGACAAGCTCGACACGGCTCGTAAGGCGCACCCGGAGTTCGCGGACCGAACCGCCGTCGCGGTGTCCTGGTACAAGGACTCGGTCGCACCGTTCACCACCACCGACGTGCGCGGGCGAATGGTGACGGGCATCGGCTTCAAGGGCACGCCGGAGATCGACAAGATCGCGGACGGCAGCTTCTACACCGTGCTGTCCCCCGAGCGCATCGACCTGATCGACGTCGACCACATCTTCGTCATCGCCGACCAGGCGGACCAGACGGCGCTGAAGAAGTTCAAGTTGTTCGCCAACCTGCCCGCGGTCAAGAACGGCAAGGTGTCGTACCTGCTGGACAGCGAGGGCCCGGCGATCGGCGCGGCCATGTCGCAGGGCACCCTGCTGTCCCTGCCGTACGCGATCGACGAGCTCGTCAAGTCGGCCGGCTAGAGATGCCGGTAGACGTGTCACCTCCTCGACCCGCCGCAGTCCGGGCGTGAGCACCACCGACACGCGCGTCGCCTCGGCCATCCTGCGCACGGCGACCGGACGCGAGGCCACCCGATGGGTCACCGCGCACTCCCGCGAGGTGCCGTGGCTGACGGCCGCCACCGTGCTCACCACGGTGGCGGGGGCGGCGCTCCAGGTGCTGCCGGTGTTCCTGCTCGGCCAGGTGGTCGACGGGGTGGTCGGGGGCGAACCGCAGTCGATCCTGATCACGATCGGGACCCTGATGGTGGCCGCCGCGCTGCTCGGCTCGGCGGCCGCCGCGGCGTCGACATACCTGGTCGGGCGGTTGGGCGCGGATCTGCTCGCGCGGCTGCGGGAGGGCGCCGTCCAGGCGGTGCTGGGAATGCCGAGCGCGCGGATCGAGCAGGTCGGCCGGGGCGACGTGCTGTCCCGGGTCGGTGACGATGTGGCCGTGGTGTCCAAGGGCATCCGGACGGCCATCCCCACGGTGTTCTCGGCGGGAGTGCTGGTCGTCATCGCCACGGTCGGCATGTTCGGGCTGGACTGGCGGCTCGGCCTGGCGGGTGCCGGCGCGCTGCCCGCGTACGGGCTGGCCCTCCGCTGGTATCTCCCTCGGTCCGCACCGCTCTACCAGCAGCAGCGGGAAGCCCAGGCCGATCGCGCGCAGGCGCTGATCAGCGGCCTGAACGGGATCGACACCGTCCGGGCGTACCGCCTTGAGGACGCCTTCCGCGAGCAGGTCACCAGCGAGTCGTGGCGGGTGCGCAATCTCGGCGTCGAGGTGTTCCGGTTCTTCGGCCGGTTCGTCGGCAGGGAGAACCGCGCCGAGTTCATCGGGCTGGTCCTGATCATCGTGGTGGGATACGCCCTGCTGGAGGCCGATGCCGTCACCCTGGGTGAGGCGTCGGTGGCCCCGCTGCTGTTCCACCGGCTGTTCACCCCGTTGGGCGCCATCATGTTCACCTTCGACGAGGCGCAGAAGTCGGGCGCGAGTCTGACCCGGCTGGTCGGGGTGCTGGGCGAGGCCACCGAGGAGAGGCTGGTGGGCCGGGAGGCCGTCGCGTCGGCGGACGCCGGGCCGTACTCGGTGACGGTGGAGGGGCTGACGTTCGGCTATCCCGATTCCGAGCGGCCGGTCCTGCGGGACGTCAACCTGGTGATCCCGGCGGGTGGTTCGCTCGCGCTGGTGGGGGCGACGGGCGCGGGCAAGACGACCCTGGCCGCGCTGATCGCGGGCATCGGGACCCCGCAGGCCGGGTCGGTGCGCATCGGGTCGACCGACCTCGCCGGTCTGGACGAGGCCGGAGCGCGGGCCCTGGTGAGCATCCTGACGCAGGAGACGCACGTGTTCTCCGGTCCGCTCGCCGACGACCTGCGGCTGGCCGCCCCGAAGGCGACCGACGCCGAGCTGATGGACGCGTTGCGCACGGTCGGCGCCGACACGTGGGTCACGGCGCTGCCCGACGGGCTGAACACCATGGTCGGCGAGGGCGGCGAGCGCCTGGACGTCACCAAGGTCGCCCAGATCGCCCTGGCCCGGCTGGTACTGGGCCGATCGCCGGTGGTGGTGCTGGACGAGTCGACCGCGGAGGCGGGCAGCCAGGGCGCCGCCGAGTTGGAGCGGGCCGTGTCGGCCGCCTGTCTGGGCCGCACCACGCTGTTCGTGGCGCACCGGCTGACCCAGGCGATGGCGGCGGACCGCATCGCCGTGCTGGACGCGGGACGCGTTGTGGAGCATGGAACCCACGAGGAACTGGTGGCTCTGGGCGGCCGGTACGCGCGACTGTGGCGTGCCTGGCAAGAAGGCAGTTAGGAACGCAGATCAGGTTGGGCTAACTTTCCTACTCGAAAGGGTCGGCTGAGTCTTCGATGATGGAACCGAGCACTCGTCTCGCACTGCTTTCTCCCGCGCGCCTGGCCGACGTGCGCCGGCGGACCGGCGAATATTCCGACAGGACCATCACCGAAGCGTGCGCCATCGGGCTGGCCTACTGGGCGACGGGCCGGCGCCCCGGCAGCCTCGACCTCACCTCCGGCACCCTGTTCGCCGACGTCCTCGGATGGGTGGACAACGGCGGGGAGGGGGTCGGCGGCTGGGAGGTCGGCGCGGACGGCCGGAGCATCACCGTCCCCGAGGGCGTCGCGCTGACCGACGCACAGCTCGCACTGGACGACCTGGCCGACTTCCCGGATCGGCCTGTGGGCACCGTCGGCCCCTCCAGCGTGACGGCACGGCTCGAAGCCCTGGCCGAGTGGAACGACACCAAGGCCGACCGGGTCCGCCCGACCATCGTGGAGATGTTCCGCGAACAGGTTCGCGCGAGGCCGGACACCGTCGCCGTCGTCGACGAACACCGGTCGCTGACCTACCGTGAGGCGGCCGAGCTGTCCAACCAGCTGGCCCACCACCTGGTCGAACGCGGACTCACCGCCGAACAGGTCGTCGGTGTCTCGCTGGGCCGCTCCGCCGAGATGGTGATCGGTCTGCTCGGCGTGCTCCAGGCGGGGTGCGCGTTCGTGCCGCTCGATCCGCACTGGCCCGCCGCGCGCAGAGCGGTCGTGATCGACGACGCCCGGGTCGTGGTGCAGCTCAACGGCTCCGGCGAGCACGACGCGGGCGAACCGGAAGCCGTGGCCGTCGACCTCGACGACTGGCGGTTCGGTTCGTATCCCACCGAGAGCACCGAGATCGCCGTCCCCGGCCCCGCCCTGGCATACGTGATCTTCACCTCCGGTTCGACCGGGCGGCCCAAGGGCGCGATGATCCGGCACGAGGCGATCAGCGAGCGCCTGCTGTGGCAGGCCGACGAGATCCTGGGCTTCGGCCACGACGACGCGTCGCTGTTCAAGGCGCCGCTGTCGTTCGACATCTCCATCAACGAGATCTTCCTGCCGCTGGTGCGCGGCGGACGGCTGGTGGTCCTGCGGCCCGGCGGTGAACGCGACCCGCACCACCTGCTGAGCGTGATCACCGAGCAGCGCGTCACCTTCACGTACCTGGTGTCGTCCATGCTGGACGTGCTGCTGGAGATCGCGGGCGACTCCGGGCGGCTGGACAGCCTGAGGCACGTGTGGTGCGGCGGCGAGGTGCTGACCCCGGAGCTGTACGAGCGGTTCCGCACCCGGCTCGACATCCCCATGTACCACGGCTACGGCCCGGCCGAGACGACGATCGGTGTCTCGCACGTCATCTACCGGGGCGCGGCGGAACGCCTGTCGACGTCGATCGGCAAGGCCAACCCCAACACCGAGTTGTACGTGCTGGACGAGGAGCTGCGCCCGGTCCCGGTCGGCGTCGGCGGCGAGCTGTACGTGGGCGGGTTCCTGCTGGGGCGCGGGTACGTCAACGCGCCCGGCCTGACGGCATCCCGGTTCGTGGCGAATCCGTTCGCCGGGGACGGGTCCCGGCTGTACCGGACCGGTGACCTCGCGCGGTTCGCCCCGGACGGGTCGCTGGACTTCCTCGGCCGGACCGACAACCAGATCAAGATCCGCGGCATGCGGCTGGAGATCGAGGATGTCGAGGTCGGGCTCGCGGAGCACCCCCGGGTACGGCACACCTGTGTCATCCCGAAGAAGAACGCGGCGGGCGGCACCTACCTGGTGGGGTACGTGATCCCGGCGGCCGGGAGCGAGGCCCTGCGGGCGGACGAGGTCAAGGCGTGGGCCGTCGAGCACCTGGTCGAGTACATGGTGCCCGCGCGCATCGTCGTGATGAAAGAGTTCCCGCTCACCCCGAACGGCAAAGTGGACCGGAACGCGTTGCCGGAGCCGGCCATCGAGGCGGGTTCGCTCATCCCGCCCGCCACCGAGAACGAGCGCGTGGTGTGCGCGGCGGTCGCGTCGGTGTTGCGGCTGGACGAGGTCGGTGCCGACCAGAACTTCTTCAGGCTCGGCGGAGACAGCATCCTGGCGATCTCGCTGCTGAGCGCGCTGCGCGACGCGGGCCTCCACGTCACGGCGGCGCAGATCTTCACCAACGGCACCGTGGGGGCGCTGGCGGCGGTGGCGAGCCGCGATGACGTCTCCCCCGTGGACCGCGGGGATGTCGCGACCGGTTCCGTCGCCGGGGCGCCCATCGTGCAGTGGCTCGGCGAGAGCACGGACGCGATCGACGGCTTCGTGCAGTCGGTGGTGCTGAACACCCCGGCGGACCTGACCGCCGACGCCCTCGACGAGATGCTCGCCGCCGTGGTCAGGCGACACGACATGCTGCGCGCCAAACTGGTGCGCGGCGCCCGGTGGGGCTTCGACATCCCGAAGGCGGACCAGGCCGCCGCGGGATGGCAGGAGAGCGACCGGCCGCTCGACGAGTGCGTCGGGCTCGCCACCGACGGACTGGACCCGGACAACGGCGTGATGCTCCGTGCCGTCTGGCGGCGCGAGGCACGGCAACTGGTCATGGTCGTCCATCACGTGGTGATCGACGGCGTGTCATGGCGGGTCCTGATGGAGGACCTGGCCACGGCGTGGCGGCAGCTCACCTCGGGCACGCCGATCGAGTTGCCGCCGGTGGGCACGTCGTTCCGGCGCTGGACGCAGCTGCTCGGGCGCGCGACGTTCGACACGGACCGCGACTACTTCCGGTGTCCCCTGCCGGAAGCGGACGGACCGTTGGGCCGGCGTCCACTGTCCGAATCCGACACCGTCGCCGGTGAGCGGGTTCGGACCGTCTCGGTCGACCCCGAGGTCACAGCCGCGCTGCTGGGCGAGATTCCGGCGAGGTTCCACGCGGGCGTCAACGACGTGCTGCTGACCGCGCTCGCCGTCGCCCTCGCCCGGTGGCGCCGCGACCTCGGGCAGGATCAGACGTTCGCGCACGTCGAACTCGAGGGCCACGGCCGCGAAGGACGGTTCGTGGCGGGCGCCGCCGGCTTCGAACCGGACCTGTCACGGACCGTGGGCTGGTTCACCACCCTGTTCCCGGTGATCGTGGACCCTGGCGCGACGGCCGATTTCACCGCCCCCGGGTACCTGTCCGCCGCGCTCAAGTCGGTCAAGGAAGACCTCGCCCGGGTGCCGGGCAACGGCGTTTCCTACGGCGCCCTGCGATACCTGACCGGCACCGGGTTCGACGCGCCCGCCCCGCAGGTGTTGTTCAACTACCTGGGCCGCTTCGACGCGGGCGCGTCCGGGGACTGGCAGCTCGCGGGCGCCACCGGGCAGTTGGGCGAGAAGCGCGACCCGAGGATGCGCCTGCCGCGCGTCCTGGAGTTCAACGCGATCGCCGAACCCGGCCCGACCGGCGCGTACGAATTGGTCACCACCATCTCGTGGCCGGACGGAGTGTTCGCCGACGAGGACATCGCGACGATCGGCGAGTATTTCCGGGTGGCCCTGGCAGGGCTGGCCGCGCTCGACCAGGGCGGCCACTCCCCCAGCGACTTCGGTGCGGTGTCTCTCACCCAGGCCGACGTCGACGCCCTGGACGGCCCGGCGCTGCGGGACATCCTGCCGCTGACCCCGCTGCAGGAGGGCCTGTACTTCCACTCGGTCTTCGACGACGACTCGGCGGGCAGTTACGTCGAGCAGCAGATACTGACGCTGGACGGCGATGTGGACGCCGACCGGCTCGCGGCGGCGGCCACCCGGCTGCTCGCGCTGTATCCGAACCTGGCCGCGCGGTTCGTGGCCCTCGCCGACGGCCGCGTGGTCTCGGTGCTGGAGAGCGGTGTGCGGGCGCCGTTCACCACGCTGGAGCGCCCCGGCATCACCGGCGACGAGCTCCGCGACTACGCCGAGCGGGACCGCCGCGCCGGGATCGACCTGGCCACCGGCCCGCTGATGCGCTACACCCTCATCCGCACGGGTCCCCGCCGGAACGTCCTGGTGCAGACCGTGCACCACATCATCGCCGACGGCTGGTCGGTGCCCCCGATGCTGCGCGCGCTGCTGGCCGAGTATCACGCGCCGGGGACCGTGTACCCGCAGGGCGACTTCGCCGGCTACGTGCGCCGGCTCGCCGCGCTCGACGACGACGAGAGCGACCGGGTATGGCGCGATCAGCTCGCCGGGCTGCCCGGCCCTTCGCTGGTCGCCGAGGGGCACACCCCGTCCGACCGGTTCGCCGAAACCGCCGTGCGGCCGGATGACGACCTCGACGCGGCCGTCCGGTCGGCGGGTGTGCCGCTGAGCGTCGCCGTGCACAGCGCGTGGGCGGTGACGCTGGGCGGCATCCTGCCCGGCAAGGACGTGGTGTTCGGTTCCACGGTGTCCGGGCGTGACGCGGATGTGCCCGGCATCGACGACATGGTGGGGCTGCTCATCAACACGATCCCGGTGCGGGCCCGATGGGACGGCACCACCACGGCGCGCGACCTGCTCGCCTCGGTGCGGGAGCACCAGAGCGCGGTGCTGCCGCACCAGCATGTCTCCCTGACCAGGATCGGCCGCCAGATCGGCGGCGGTCCCCTGTTCGACACCCTGGTGGTGTTCGACGTCGCGACCGATGTGGACGGTCTGCGCAGGCCCGGCGACGAGTTCGTCGTCACCGGCATCGCGAACGAGGGCGCCCCGCACTACCCGTTGACGCTCGTGGTGGAGCGCGCACCCGACGGCCGTCCGCGGTTCAACCTGATCTACGACAGCGGACTGCTGCGGGAGACGCACGCCCAGGCGATCCTGCGCACGTTCACCCGGACCCTGACCGGCCTGCTCACCCGGCCGGACGACCTGGTGCCCGACGGCGCCGGACAGCCCGCGCGGATCACCCCGACGACCCTGGGCGGGCTGTTCGACGCCGCCGCGAACCGCGACCCGGCCGCCGTCGCCGTCACCCAGTGCGGTCTCGACGGCAGCACCCGGTCGCTGACCTACGGCGAACTGGCGGACGCGAAGAACGAGCTGGCCTCGGCGCTGCGCGCGGCCGGGATCGGACCGGGCAGCCGGGTCGCCGTCGCCGTCCCGCGCTCCCTTGAGCAGGTCGTCGCCCTGGTTGCGACCGTCACCGCGGGCGGCGCGTACGTGCCGCTGGATCCGGCGTACCCGGATGAACGGCTGGAGTACATCCTCGCCGACGCCGCCCCGCAGGTCGTTCTCGTGGACGCCGAACAGCGGGACCGCTTCACGGAGCTGTCGGCCAGGGCGGGCGTGCCGGCCCAGGTGCTCGTACCGGAGGACGGGCTGCCGCTGGACACCACCGCGCCCGAGGTCGGCTGGCACGACCCGGCGTACGTGATCTACACCTCCGGATCGACCGGCAGGCCCAAGGGTGTCGTCGTCCCGCACTCCAGCGTGGTGACGCTGCTCGCGAACACCCAGCCTGACATGGACTTCGGCCCGCACGACGTGTGGGTCCAGTTCCACTCCTCCTCCTTCGACTTCGCGGTGTGGGAGCTGTGGGGCGCGCTGGCGCACGGCGGTGAGCTGCTGGTGCCGGAGTACGGGTTGACCCGCTCCCCGGTCGACTTCCACCGGCTGGTCCGCGAACGCGGAGTGACCGTGCTCAACCAGACCCCGTCGGCGTTCTACCCGTTCATCGAGGCCGACCGACACGCCGGCGAGCCGGTCACCTCGCTCCGCCGGATCATCTTCGGCGGCGAGGCACTGGATCTCGGGCGGCTGCGCGGCTGGGTCGAACGGCACGGCACCGGCTCGCCCGAGCTGGTCAACATGTACGGCATCACCGAGACCACCGTCCACGTCACGCACCGGGTGCTGACCGACGAGGACTTCGCCCTCGGCGACGACGTCAGCCCGATCGGCGCCCCGATCCCCGGCCTGGTCACCTACCTGCTCGACGACCGGCTCCGGCCGGTGCCGCCGGGCCGGGTGGGCGCCATCTACGTCGCCGGCGACCAGGTGTCGCTCGGCTACCTGGGCAGGCCGGAGCTCACCGCGGGCCGGTTCGTGGCGAACCCGTTCGCGGGCGACGGCTCCCGCATGTACCACACGGGCGATCTCGCCCGCCGCACGCTCGGCGGGGAGCTGGAGTTCACCGGCCGCGCCGACGATCAGGTGCAGCTCAAGGGTTTCCGCATCGAGCTCGGCGAGGTGGAGTCCGCGATCAGGGGACTCGACGGCGTGGCCGACGCGGCCGTCACCGTGGCCGGCAGCGGCGACCACCTGGTCGCGCACGTGGTGGGCCGGATGCCCGACGACATCACCGGCCTCCTGTCGGCGAAACTGCCCGCGCACATGGTGCCGGGCCGGGTGCTACGGGTCGACGCCCTGCCGCTGACGGTCAACGGCAAGCTGGACCGGAAGGCCCTGAGCGAACGCGCCGCGCAGGACGACACCCCGGTGCCCACGAGCGATTCCACGGTTGCCGCGCTGGTCGGCGTTTTCACCGAGGCGCTGCCCGGCTGCGAGGTGGACGGCGACACCGACTTCTTCAGGGCCGGCGGCGACAGCATCGTCGCCATCACCGTGGTCAACCGGGCCAGGGCGCTCGGCCTGCCGATCGCCCCACGGGACGTGTTCCTGCTCAGGACGCCGCGCGCACTCGCCGGTCACCTGGGGACGCGCACGCCGCAGGCCACGGCGCCCGCGCCCGCCCACCGCGAGGACGGCCCGCTGACACCGACGCCGATCATTCTGCGCCAGCGGGAACTGGGCGGCTCCCTCTCCCGGTTCGCCCAGGCCAGGGCACTGGTGGCAGCCGAGGGAACCGGGTTCGCCGACGTCGAGCGCGCCGCGGACGCCGTGGTGGCCGCGCACCCGGCCCTCCGGCTGCGGCTGCGCGTCGAGCACGGGGTGTGGGCGCTGCGCACCGACCCCGCCCGCGAGGTCACCGTCGTCCGGACCGACGCGGCCGACGCGACGGCCGCGGCGAACGAGGCCGCCGGACGGCTCGATCCCGAGTCCGGGGAGGTGATCGCGTTCTCGTGGCTGGCGGCGAGCCGGACCCTGGTGGTCACCGTGCACCACCTCGCCGTCGACTCGGTGTCCTGGCTGATCCTGCTGGACGACCTGGCCGCCGCCATGCGCGGAGCGGCCCTGACGCCGCCGACCACGTCCTACGCCGAGTACGCCGACGCGCTGACGACCCGGTCCGCCCAGGTGATCGACGACCTCGGGCACTGGGTCACCACACTCGAAGCGCCCGTGCTGCTGCCCGTGGTCGAGGGGCTGCGCGAGACCATGGTGGAGGTCGCGCCCGAGGTGACCGCCCGCGTGACGCGTACCGCGCCCGCCGCACTCGGCGTCGGTCTCACCGAGTTGCTGTGCGGCGCGCTGCGGACCGCGCTGACGCACATCCAGCCGTCGCCCACCGATCTCGCGATCGAGTTGGAGCGGCACGGCCGGGTCCCGGTGCTCGAACACCACGACTACACCCGCACGGTCGGCTGGTTCACCTCCATCGCGCCCGTGCGGCTCACGGCGCACACCGACCCCGTCGCGGCGGCGCGCGAGATCACCGAACGCCAGCCGGACGAGCGCGGGCATGTCGCCTACGGCCGGCTCAGGTACCTCAACCCGCAGACGGCGCCGCTGCTGAACGCGCGCCCCCAGGTGCTGTTCAACTACCTCGGCCGGGGCAGCGAGTCCCAGGCGCTGCGCATCACCGGCGGCGACCAGGGCAGCCCGTACGCCGTCGAGGTCAACGCGTGGATCGACGCGGCCACCGGAAGCCTGCGCGCGGCCTTCACCCTCGCCGAAGGCATCCCCGACGAGCTGACCGGGCACTGGCGGCGCGCGCTGGAGCGAATCGCCGACGCCGCCGCGACGGCCGAGTGGACGGCACCGGTGACCCCGCTCCAGAAGGGCCTGTTCTTCCAGGCCCAGCTGGCGGGCTCGGCCGGACACTATGTCGCCCAGAACTACTTCACCTTCGACCGGCGGCTGGACACCGGCGCCCTGGCCGAGGCGATGGCGTACGTGATCGCGCGGCACCCGGTCGTGGGCGCCGGTTTCACCACCGACGCCGGCGGAAACCCGGTCCAGGTCCTCGCAGCGGGCCGGCGGGTCGATGTCCGCACGGTCGTCCTGCCGGCGGACGCGGACGTCGAAGCCCTGCGTGTCCGGGACCGCGACACGGGCTTCGACCCGGATGAGCCACCGCTGATCCGGTTGACCGTGGTGCGCCTGCCCGACGACCGCGACGGCCTGCTGCTGAGCTACCACCTGCTGCTGTGGGACGGCTGGTCACGCGAGATCGTGCTGCGGGACCTGTTCGACGCCTATCAGGCCGTCCTCACGGGAGAGCCGCCGGCCCCGGCCCCGGCCACGCCGAGCTTCGAGGACTACGCCCGGGCGCTCGACGCCAAGGACTTCTCCGGGTCGGAACGCTTCTGGGCGGAGCACCTGACCGGCCTCCCGGGTCCGACGCTGCTCGCCGGACCGGCACCGTCGCTTCCGGACGATCTGCCGCACGCCCTCGTGCGCACGCTGTCCGCCGGGCAGTCGGAACTGCTGCGGGAAGCGGCCAGGACGCACGGCGTCACGCTGAACTCGGTGCTGACCGGCGCGTTCGGCCTGCTGTTGGGCGCGCACACCGGCCGGAGCGACGCCGTGTTCGGCGTGACCGTCTCCGGCCGGGAGGGCGAGGGCCTGTCCGGCATCGTCGGCGTGCTGCTCAACACCGTGCCCATGTGGACGCGGGCACGGCCGGACGACACGGTGCGGGAGTACCTGGCCGCCGTGCAGGCGGCCAGAGTCGCGGCGATGGAGCACGAGCACCTGGGGCTCGGCGAGATCCAGCGGGCCGGTGGGCACGGCACCCTGTTCGACAACCTGTTCGTGCTCCAGAACTTCCTGGACATGGACGCGTTCGCCACGATGAACGCCAGGCACGGCATCACCGCGGTGCGGGCCGATGACTCCACGCACTACCCGTTCACCTGGGTCGTCACGCCGGGCGACCGGCTCACGGTCAAGCTGGAGTATCGCGACGACGACGCGGAGCACGCCCGTCGTCTCCTGGACGACTACCTGCGCGTGCTCGAAGATCTGGCCCGCTCGACCGGGCCGGTGGGCGCGCTGCGCGGTCTGGGGCCGGAGCCCGAGCCGGCCGAGCGTACGGACGTCGGCACCGACACCGTGGTCGACCGGTTCGACCGGGCGGCGGACCGCAGCCCGCAGCAGGTCGCGCTCGTCGCCCACGGCCGGACCATGACGTTCGCCCGGCTTCAGGAGCGCAGCCGCGCGGTGGCGGGTCTGCTCGCTCAGCGCGGCATCGGCCCTGAGATGACCGTGGGTCTGGCGATCCCGCGTTCTCTCGACTCGATCGTGGCGCTGTTCGCCGTGCTTCGCGTCGGCGCCGCGTACGTGCCGCTGGAGCTGGACCACCCGGACGAGCGGATCGCCGCGATCGTCGCGGACGCCCGCCCGGACGTGATCTTCACCGTGAGCGCCGTCTCACCCCGGCTGACCGGCGACCTGATCGAGCTGGACCGCCCGCTGCCCGAGGCCGAGCCGTATCCGACGTTCGCGCCGGACGACCCGGACCGCCTGCGGCACCCCGCGTACACCATCTACACCTCCGGATCGACCGGGAAGCCCAAGGGCGTGGTGACCGAGTACGCCGGGCTCACCAACATGCTGATCAACCACCGGCGCCGCATCTTCGAGCCGGTGCTGGCCGAGCACGCCCACCGGGTCTTCCGGATCGCGCACACCGTGTCGTTCGCGTTCGACATGTCGTGGGAGGAGCTCCTGTGGCTCGCCGACGGCCACGAGGTGCACATCTGCGACGAGGAACTGCGGCGCGACGCGCCCCGGCTGGTCGAGTACTGCCTTGAGCACGGGATCGACGTCGTCAACGTGACCCCCACCTACGCGCAGCAGCTGGTGGCCGAAGGGCTGCTCGACGACCCCGCGCGGCGACCCGCGCTGGTGCTGCTGGGCGGTGAGGCGGTCACCCCGGCGCTGTGGCATCGGCTCGCCGAGACCGACGGGACGGTCGGCTACAACCTGTACGGACCCACCGAGTACACCATCAACACCCTCGGCGTCGGTACCTTCGAGTGCCACGACCCGGTGGTGGGCGTGCCGATCGACAACACCGACGTGTACGTGCTGGACCCGTGGCTGCGGCCCGTGCCGGACGGCGTGCCCGGCGAACTGTACGTGTCGGGCATCGGCATCGCGCGCGGCTACCTCGGGCAGCCCGCCCAGACCGCGCATCGGTTCGTCGCGTGCCCGTTCGGCGAACCCGGCGAGCGCATGTACCGCACCGGGGACCTGGTGGTCCGGCGGCCCGACGGGAACCTGACGTACCTGGGCCGCACCGACCAGCAAGTCAAGATCCGGGGGCACCGGGTCGAGCTGGGCGAAGTCGAGGCCGCGTTCGAGGCGCACCCGGCGGTGCGGTTCGCCGCCGCGGTCGCCCAACCCGATCCGCAGGTCGACGGCGCGTACCGGCTGGCCGCCTACCTCGTACTGGGCGGCTCCGACCTGGCGACGGTCGCCGCCGAGGTGGGCGCCGGGCTGCCGGACTACCTGCGCCCCACGCACTACGCCCACGTCGACGCCATCCCGCTGACCGTGAACGGGAAAGCCGACGCCACGGCGCTGCCGGAGGCCAGGCCGCTGGGCGCGCTGACCACGTCGGGCGAGCGTGGCCCGGCGACCGAGACCGAGACCGTGGTGTGCGAGTTCTTCGCCGAGGCGCTGGACCTGGATGATGACGAGGTGAGCGCGGTGAGCGACTTCGTGTCCCTCGGGGGGCACTCCATGCTGGCGGTGCGGCTGATCGGGCTGCTCCGCCGCGAGTACGGTCCCGTGATCACCATTCGTGATCTGTTCACCCTGCGAACCCCGGAAGCGATTGCCCGACACCTCGATGACAACTCCTGACAAGCAGCGGCCCCGCACGGGGTCCGACATCCTCTGGGCCGCACTGCGGCGCAACGCGGGCGCCATGACCTGGGGCACCGTCCTCATGGGCATGTACCAGGCCGGCGAGACCGCCTTCCCCATCGCACTCGGCCTGATAGTCGAACATACGATGCAGGACCGCAACCTCGGCTCTCTCGCCCTGTCGATCGCCGCGCTGGCCGTGATCATCACGACCGTGTCGCTGTCGTGGCGGTTCGGGATGCGCATCCTGCAGAAGGCCAACACGACCGAGGCACACCGCTGGCGGGTGCGGGTCGCGGCCTGCGGACTCCAACCGGTGGCCAGGGACGTCGATCTCAAGTCCGGCGAGATCCTGACCATCGCCACCGAGGACGCCGACCAGACCGCCGACATCATCGAGGTGGTGCCGCTGCTGGTCAGCTCGTTGGTCGCGGTGCTGATCACCGCGGTCGCGCTGGGCATGGCCAGTGTCTGGCTCGGCCTGCTGGTGATCGTGGGAACCATCGCGATCCTGTCGATCCTGAGCGTGATGTCCAAACGGATCGGTGCCGGCACCCGCGAACAGCAGGCCCGGGTGGCGCGGGCGGGCGCGAAGGTCGCCGACCTGATCACCGGCCTGCGCCCGCTGCACGGCTTCGGCGGCAACCACGCGGGGTTCCTGTCCTACCGGAAGGTCAGCACGGAGGCGAAAAGCCAGGCGATCACCGTCGCCAAGGTGAACGGCGCGTACGCCGGCACCGCGCTGGCACTCAATGCGATCCTCGCCACCGCTGTGTCCCTGACGGCGGGCTGGCTGGCGTTCAACGGCGAGATCACCGTCGGGCAGCTCGTCATGGCCGTGGGGCTGGCGCAGTTCATCATGGAACCGCTCAAGTTGTTCTCCGAGATGCCGAAGTACGTGATGATCGCGCGCGCATCGGCCGAGCGGATGGCGCTGGTGCTGGCCGCGCCTCCGGTGATGGCCCCGAGGCCGGAGCGCCCGTCCGCAGGCGGAGACCTCGAGGTCGACAGCGTCCGGTACGGGTCCCTGCGCGAGCTGAAGTTCCACGTGTCCGCCGGCGAGTTCGTGGCGATCGCCGTCTACCAGCCTCGCGCGGCGGCCGACCTCGCGTCGCTCCTGGCGGTGAACGTCCCGCCTGATGCGTATGAGGGGGTGGTGCGGGTCAGCGGGCAGGAGATCGCGGACCTGTCGATCGAGACGGTCCGCGAGCACATGCTGGTGAACCCGTACGACGGGGAGATCTTCGCGGGCACTCTCCGCACGAACATCGACCCGGCGGGCGCCGGCCGCATGGTCTCCGAGGCCGTCGAGGCGTCCATGCTGACCGACGTCGCCGCCCTCCACCGCGACGGACTCGACTACGGCGTCCGCGACCGCGGCGCGAACCTCTCCGGTGGGCAGCGCCAACGGCTGTCCCTGGCCCGCGCCCTCGCCGCCGACGCCGACATCCTGGTCCTGCACGACCCGACGACGGCGGTCGACGCGGTCACCGAACAGCTCATCGCGCGCAACATCGCCGAGCTGCGCCGGAACCGCACCACCATCGTGCTCACCAGCAGCCCGGCCCTGCTGGACGCCGCCGACCGGGTCCTCGTCCTGGACGACGGCGTCATCACCGCGGAGGACACCCATCGCAACCTCCTCACCACGGACGAGAACTACCGCCTGGCCGTGGCCCGGTGACCCGAACGCGTGGTCCCTTCACGTAAGGAACAGGTAATTGAACTTAGGTAAGGCTTGCCTTAAGCTGAGCAAGCCTTGCCCAAGGTGACGCCGTGTCCGGGAGGCCGGCGCACACTGCCGACTCAACCCCCGCAGAGGACGCGATGCCCCATCTCCTCGGCGTACTCCATCGCCTGGCCGCGACCGCGCCGACGCCACCTCTGGCCGACGATCTGATCACCGTCCTCGACGGCGCGCTGACCGCCCCGTCGGACCCCGGGAGGGACCGAGCATGACCACCAACCCGTTCGACGACCCCGACGGCCGCTTCCTGGTCCTGGTCAACGCCGAGGACCAGCACTCCTTGTGGCCCTCCTTCGCCGAGGTCCCCGCCGGCTGGACCGTCGTCCTCGCCGAGAACACCCGCGCCGCCTGCCTGGACTACATCGAGAGACACTGGACCGACCTGCGTCCTCGTTCCCTGACCGAGGCCATGAACGGCTGACCACCCGCACGCCCTTCCCGGTCGCCACCCGGGAAGGGCAAAGGTCAGGGAAGATGCCGGGACCGGGGCGCAGGCCGTGCAACCGGTCATCATCGCCTACGAGGCGGGCCTGGTTTCCCCATCCGGCTGAGGGCCTGCGGGTTCTTCTTTCCCACCCGCCTCGACGCGTCCTTCGCCGTCGTGGCCGACACCGTCACCCAGCCGATCATCCCCATGGGGTCGATCGTGCGCGCCGCGCCGGGGACGTGGAGGTCCCCGGCGCGGCGCGCCTGTAGCCGTGGGTCGGGTCAGCCCTTGGCGGCGAGGGTGCAGGTACGGTCGCCGACGAAGGCGTTGTCGACTGCCCACCAGCCGGAGAGCTGGCCTTGGTAGTAGAGCCGGAACTTGACGCCTGTCTTGCCGTTGGCCTGGGGGATCGGCACGACCTGGGTGGCGGGGCCGGGGGCGCCGGGGAATCGGGTGACGCTCCAGACGGCGTCCCAGGTGCGGCCGCCGTCGAGGCTGAGCTCGATGGTGGCGGTGGAGTTGACGGCCGGCTTGAGGTCGTGGGCGAGTTCGATGGCGGCCTGGGTGCGACCGGTCAGGTCGTAGGCGGGACTGGTGAGGTAGGTGTCCTGGATATGGCCGATGCCGGAGTTGCGGGAGTCGACGATGGCGAAGCCGCCGTCGCCACCGGTGTGGTTGCCGCGCTTGCCCGCGTCCTTGAACACCCAGCCGGGCTGGTGGTCGTAGTTGGGGATGCCGATGTCGACGTTCGTGACGGTCCAGCCCTTGGGCTTGGTGGTGCCGTTGAACGGCTGGGTGCTGCCGTCCCGGCTGACCTGGTAGCCGGAGGCGGTGCAGGCGAGGTTGACGGTGAGGCCGACGTCGAGGCGCTGGCCCGTCTCGCCGAGGTCGAGCCGGCGGGTGGCGGGGTCGTAGCCGGGCTCCTTGGTGGTGTAGGTGAGGGTGTAGGTGGTGGCGGGGAGCAGCGGCAGGGTGTAGGCGCCGGTGCCGGGGTCGGCGTCGGCGCTCCAGCGGTGCCCCTTGCCGTCGTCGGCGACCACGGAGGCGGGCAGGGGCCGGCCCAGGCCTGAGCCGTCGGTGACGGTACCGGTGAGGTCGACCCGCTGAGTCGGGACCAGGGCGATGTCGACGGTGTGGCTGCCGTCCTTGGTGAGGGTGACCGCGCGGGTGCCGGTCTGGTATCCGAAGGCCGTCACGCTGATCTGGTAGTCGCCCGCGACGAGACTGAAGGAGTAGGTGCCTTCGGTGCCGAGGGTGGCCGTGCGGGTCAACGGGCCGGTGATGGTGAGGGCGGCTCCGGCGACGGACCGTCCGGTGCCGGCGTCGGTGACGGTGCCGGCGACGGTCGAGCTGCCGGTGGCGCCCACCTGGATGAGAGCCAGGGCGTCCAGGCGGCCTTCGCCGTAGACGTTGTTGTCGGCGGCGGTGCCTCCGCAGGAGGTGTCGGCGGTGTCGATGGCGGACAGGTCCAGCAGCACGCGAGTGGCGTCGGGGTCGCGGGCATACTCGGGCCGGGCCGACCACAGCAGTGCGATCGCACCCGTGACGTGCGGGGTCGCCATGGAGGTGCCGTTCATGGCGACGTAGCCGCCGTCTGGATGGACGGAGCGGATGTTGACGCCGGGGGCGGAGATGTTCGGCTTGATCTGGCCGTCCTGGCCGGGGCCGCGACTGGAGAAACTGGCGATCTTGTTGTTGGCGTCGTAGGCGCCGACCGAGTAGTTGATGCTGCGACTGCCGGGTGAGCCGGAGGTCTTGCAGCCGGGGCCCTCGTTGCCGTTGGCCCAGACACCCATGATCCCCGAGGCGGCCCAGGCCAGCTGGATGTCCTCCATCAGCGGGTCGTCGGAGGGGTTCGAGCCCCAGGAGTTGTTGACGATGTGGGGGCGCTTCGACACGTCCGGGTTTTCGCCGGACAGGTCGGTTGGGGCGAGCATCCACTGCGAGACCGCGAGCAGATCGGTGTCCGGGCAGGAGCCGCCGGGGCAGCCGTTGCCGGCGATCCAGGTGACCCCCGGGGCGACCCCGATCTGGTTTCCGGCGCCGTCGTCGCCGGCGATGGTCCCCATGGTGTGGCTGCCGTGCCCATGGGTGTCGCAGGGGGCGGCGCTCTCGCAGTTGTTGCTGGGGTTGATCCAGTTGTAGTCGTGGGTGAAGGTGCCGTCGCCGTTGTTGCCCCGATACTGCTTGACCAGAGCGGGATGATCGAACTGCACACCGGTGTCGACATTGGCGACGACGATGCCCTCGCCGCGGCGGCCGGTCTGCGCCCAGACGTCGTCGGCGTTGATGTTGCTCACTCCCCAGGCCAGGCCCGTCTCAGCGGTTGCGGCGGGCTGGCCCGCCACGGGCTTGGGGATGGTGTACGTCTTGGACGGGCGGATCTCCTCGACACCGGGCAGGGCGGCGATCTCGCGGGCGACGGACTCGGGTGCGTCCTCGACGTAGACGGCGTTGCTGGCCCAGAACGCCTTCGAGGTGAGGCCTTCGGCCTTGAGGAGCTTGCGCAGCGGCGCCTGGGAGCGGTCCGCGGTGGACTTGAGCCGGTCGGCCACGTCCTGTCCGCGGGTGGTGCGATTCATCATCTTCCTGGCTGCGGATAAGTCGGCCTTGTCCGCCATCCGTACCCAGAAGGAGGCGGTCTCGGACGTGGCGTAGGTTTCCAGCACCCTGTCGGACGTGGCATGGGTTTCCAGCACCCTGGAGGCGAGGGCGGCCTGCGCGGCGGGAGCCGGGGCGAGCGTAAAGGTCATCAGCGCGAGTGCGGCCGCCGCCCCGAGTGCCTTGCGGATGGTCTTCATCGTCACTTACCCCCGCAGCTCAGGTGGGCGATCAGCCGTCGGGTCCGCACGCGCGGATAGCCGAAATCCGAGGGCTCGGTGAAAGTGGAGGCGCCCACCACCCACACGTCGTTCGGGCCGGTGCCCGCGATGTCGTGGAAGTAGAACTCGTAGGTGTCCGGCACGGCACCCTGGGGCTTGACCCGCTGCCAGGAGCCGCCGGTCCAGTGCATCACCCGGAAGGACGGATCGGCGCCGAGCGTGATGGCCCACAGATCACCGGGGGCGGGGGCGTACAGGCGGTGGAACTGGCTTCCCCCCGGCGTGTTCGCGGGGGCGGGGGCCTCGGTCCAGCTCTGTCCGTCCCAGTGCAGGAGCAGCGGCTCCGGTTGGGTCTCCGTGCCCTTCCAGCCGCCGGCCCAGATGTCGTCGGGCCCGGTCGCGGCGATCGACTGCAGGCTACCGCCCGACTCGATGCCGGGCAGGGCGGTCTCGGTCCAGGTGGTGCCGTCGTAGTGCAGGATCATCGGCTGGTAGCGGCCGGTGTCGGGGTCGCGGTGGGTGCCCGACGCCCAGATATCGGTCGCCGACAACGCTCGCACGGCGATCAGCGTGTCGCGCGGGCGGTCGGCGGCGGGGTGTCCGACGACGGTCCATTCGGTGCCGTCCCAGCGCTCGATCAGCGCGCCGCCGTCGGAGGTGTCGCCCACCGCCCAGGCGAGGTTCGGGGCCAGCGAGGCGATGCCGTGAACCGTGGCCGCGCCCTTTTCCGGCGTCGGGGAGACGGCTCCAGGCACCAGCGTCCACCGGCTGCCGTCCCATCGGGCCAGCGTGCTCGGCGAGTAGCCGGGGAGCAGGCTGGTCTTGACCCAGCCGCTCTTGGCCGAGTCGAACGACCCCCTGTCCGCCTGGAAGCTCGACCGGGTCCATGGCGGCTGAGGGATCTGCGGGCCGTTCTCCGTGAGCTTCCTGCCGTTCCAGGTCAGGGTCTGGGTGCCGGCGTTGGAGTGGTTCTCGGTGAAGCGGACGTCGGTGGCGGACAACACGTTGACACCGACCACCTCGGTGTCCCTGTCAGGGGCGATGGCGGAGGCGGGCATGAGGCTCCAGGCCGGGGTGCAGACCGATCCGGCACCGGCCGGGGTGCCGGTGGTGACGCTCAGTAACGTGGCGAGCAGGACGGTGGCGGAGGCGGTGGCGGCCGTCCGCCGTACCCGTTGGCGGGCTGTCGTTGTCATGGGGGTCTCCTAGAAGGCGCCGGCGCCGTTGGGGGTGCCCACACCGGTGGGCCCGTCGTAGCCGCGGACGGCGGCGCACAGATTGCTGCCGTTGCAGGCGCCGTTGGCGCCGGCGGTGATGTCGAACAGGTACCGGGAGCCGGAGTAGAGCCGTTTGGCGGCCGGGGTGGCGGAGTCGGTACCGGCCAGGCCGTGGACGCCCGCGATGAACGCCGCCGCCACAGGGACGCCGGAGACGCCGCCCCAGCCGCTGGTGGCACCGCTGTAGATCCGGATCGGGGTCTTGTCGGAGGCGACGGCGGACACGTCGGCTACCGTGCGCCGGCTTCCGCAGGCGCCCTGCCGCTGCCAGGAGGGGCGGAGCTCATACAGGGAGCAGCCCGAACCGGTGCTCATCCAGGCGGACTCGTTCCAGCCTCGGGTGGTGGACGGGTCCCGGTACAGTTCGGTGCCGCCCACCGCGACCACGTTCGCGTATGCCGCGGGCAGGAGCTGCCGGCCGGTGGTGTTGAAGCCGGCGCCGGACGGCGCGGTGATCGCCACCTTGGGGTGGGCGAAGTGGGCCGCCTGGGCGGCCTGCCCCTCGTATTCCGGGACCCCCCACATGACGGCGACGGCGTTCGCGCCCTGGGCGGCGGCCTGGTCGACGGCGGCCGCCATGTTGTCGAAGGTCTCGTCGTCGGCCTGGACCAGCAGCAGTTTGCAGTTGGGGCAGGCGGCCGAGGCCAGGTCCAGGCCGACGGCGGCGTGCACGCCCCAGTTCGGAGAGGAAGGCGGCGTGGTGTCACTGCCGCGCTGGTCGATCCCTCTGAAGCAGGGAAAGTCCTTGTCGCAGGGGGGCAGGCCGTTGTCCTCCCGGTAGACGGCCAGGTCCGCTTCCGCGGTGGTGTGGCCGTACGGCACGACGACGGCGACGGTCTGGCCGCCGCCGAGACGGCCGCTCGGCAGCCGGTAGGCCTCCTGGAGATCCTTGGCGGTCAGCATGCCGGAGGGGGCGTCGGCGGCCACCTTCAGACAGGCCGGGGCTCCGCCGAGGCAGGCGGCGGTGGCCGGCGGTCCGGCCGGGGGCGTAGCCGACGCCGCCGGGGCGAACGCCGTCAGCAGCGTGATCACGGCGACGCCGGCCAGGGTGGTCAGTGTGGTTCGCATGTCGCGTCTCCCGGTCAGCCGGCGAGCCGGTAGGCGTGGATGTTGGTCTGCGTGACGGTGTTGCCGTCTGCGTCGCGGGCTTGGACCCGCAGCGACACCCACCGCCCGGCGTCGGTGTAGTCCGGGTGCGTGACGGACGCCGCGAACATGCCGCCCGCCTTCGCGGGGGCGTCCTGCGGCTGCGACCAGGTCTCGCCGTCGTCGTAGGACACCTCGACCGTGGCCCGCACCCCGCTCGGCGCCGGCTGGGACTCCTGGCGGGAGACCTTGAAGGCCACCTCGAAGGCCCGCCCCGGCTGCACCCTGGACTCGAAGTCCAGCGCCAGGTCGTAGTGGACGAACAGCAGCGGCAGGAACGAGCAGCCGAGCGTGGCGTCCGCGCACTGGATCTTTCCGGGCAGCGCCGCCGCGGCGTCCCCTGGTCCTGAACGGAACGTCCAGTCTGTGGAACTCGGCGCGTCCGCTCTGCCCAGGGGGCTCGAGGCCCAGTTCAGCCGGTACTCCGCCGGGCGCGGCAGCAACGGCAGCACCGCCGGGGCCGGGAAGAAGTCCCGCCCGGTGTAAGCCAGCTTGCCATCGCGGTAGAACTCCACCGCCGAGGACTCGAATCCGCCGTAGGCGTAGTGCAGTGGGTCGGAGTCGCTGTACGGCTGCAGGTAGGCCAGGAGCAGGTTGCCCTGCCGGCAGGCCGTGCACACCTGCAGGAACGGGTCGGGCACCGACGAGTCGGGGTCGCCGCTGACACTGCGCTGCGGGCGGGAGACGTAGGCGGCGGCGACCGACGGCGCGTCCGGACCGCGGTTCCAGTCTTCTCGGATCACCTGCCCCGGCTGGAGCCTGCGGCGCGGCCCGTGGATTCGCTCGCCCCGATCGGGCCCCATGGCGCTCTGCCAGACCACCTGCTCGGGCCGGCTGCTGTAGAGGTAGTCGGTCCGCTCGCCGGGGCCCGGCTCGGCGCCGAAGCCGAAGTCGGTCCAGCCCCACGGCAGGAAGGCGTAGGTGAGCTTGTTGAGCGGGCCGGGCGAGGGGTCGTCGGACGGCGAGTCGTACAGCGCCGAATGCACCGTGGTCAGGTCCGACGCCTTGATGGTGTGGGTCATCGACGCGGGGACCGCGCCGCCGTACGGGAAGAGCAGTTCGTAGGTGGAACCCATCTCCGGGCCGCCCGTCGCCCCTTCGGCCAGTGTCGTCATCGCCATGAAGTCGAGACGCCCCTTGGTGACCGGCTGCGTCGGGGTCGCGAACAGGGTCGGGTTCCCGTTCGGCGCGAAGGATACGACCCGCATGAGGATCCCGAACACCAGGCCCGACGGGGACACGCCGGTCGTGTCCCCTGCGGCGCTGGTGCGCACGAAGGACAGCGCGTCGAGGCGCGGCATGTCCGGGCGCGGGGGCGCGGCCAGGTTCGCCTGGTACGGCACGGCGGTCCGGGCGTCCAGAGTGATCGTCATGTCGGAGGTGACCCGCACCTCGGGCTTGACCACCAGGGCCGCCTTGGTGCTCAGGTCGCTGCCGGGGCCGGTGAAGACGCTGACCTCGAAGCTGTAGGTGCCCTCCGGTACCATGAACGACTTCTTGCCCTCGCCCGGGTAGGCCAGCCCGAAGCTCGCCAGCCTTCCGTCGTCCACGTTGTGCGCGAAGCCGATCATCACGCCGGGTTTGCCGTCTTGGCCGATGGAATCGATGGTCAGCGCGCGGTACTTCGTCTGCTTGCCGGCCTGCTGGGCGAGGGCCGGCTGGGCCGAGGTCGGTGACGGCGGCGGCTCGGGCGCGCCCTTGGGCACCGCGAGGTCGATGCGTTCGACGCCGGGCAGCATCCCGGCGGCCGCGGAGGTGCCCGCGTCACGCCACCGCTCGGCCAGCAGCCTGCCCATATCGCGGGCGTTCTTCTTGGTCACCTTGGCGGTGGAGGTGCCGCCGGTGGTCTTGGTGAGGCTGGTGGCAGGCAGCGCGTCGGCCTTCGCCGCCGTGGCCTTCACCTTTACCGGCAGGCTCTTGGTGTGCTCGTCGTCGAGCTCGGCCCGCACCAGGTAGCCGACGTTGAACAGCCTCGGGTCGATGGTCTTGCCGAAGTAGGGCGCTGCCTCGGCGGGCACGACGTAGGTGTCGCCGCCGAAGGTGAACTGGCTGAACGTGCCCCCGGCTGCATCGGTCCCGTCCGGAAGCAGGCGCGTCTGCTGGGTGCCGTCCTCGGCCACGTCGACCTGGAAGCGATCCCCGGTCAGCAGCGTCACCGTGGACGTCGACACCTTCGGCGATGCGGCGGCCGGATCCTGTGTGGCGGCCGGCGGTGGAGCCGGGTCCTGTACGGTCGGCGCCGCAGGGGCCGCTGCGGCGGAGCCCGCCATGCCGGCGCCCGCCACCAGGGCGAGCGCCATGGCCAGCGCGCTCATGCGAACCGGACGCAGGCACGATCCGGTCACTAATCGTTGGGCCTTCATCGATCCTCGGCTTTCTGTCCCGTGCCGGAACGGCATGCGGAACATGCGGGGGGCTAAAGGGGTTCGTGCTCCGGGGAGGGCGGCGCCTCGCTCTGGGGCGCCTCGCTCTGGGGCGCCTCGCTCTGGGGCGCCTCGCTCTGGGGCGCCTCGCTCTGGGGCGCCTCGCTCTGGGGCGCCTCGCTCTGAGACGCTTCCCCGTCGAGCTCAGGTTGGTGTTGATCGTCTTCCATGAAAAGCATGATCACCCGGCGTGACCGGCGTCGCGAGTCGGCAAATCACCCAATTAATGCCGCCACCGGCGGTTTCCTGTCGGTGTCGGTGTCGGAGTCAGTAAGCCGGTCGTGCCGCGATGACCAGCGCGGTGCGGGAGGAGACGCCGGCCTTGCGCATGGCGGCGCTCAGGTGCCGCTCCACGGTCCTCGGTGACAGCCGCAGGCTTTCGGCGATCTTCTTGTTGGTCCAGCCGAGGGCCAGCAGGTCGACGATCTCCTCCTCGCGGGGCGAGAGCCGCTCACCGTACCCTTTGCGGCCGCCGCGCCAGGGGCGGGCGACCTGCACGCCGTGCCCGCGCAGGAGGTGGGCCACCCGGTCGGCGTCCCAGCGCGCGCCGAGGTCCCTCAGCCGCCGCTGCGCCTCGGACAGCACGGCCAGGCCCCGCTCGTGGTCGTCGCCGCCGAGCAGGCACTGTCCCTGCCGCTCCAGGGCCAGCAGTTCGTCGTACGGCCGGGGCAGCGCCGCCCACGCCCGTGCGGCCTCGGCGAACAGGGCCGCCGCCCACCCCTCTCCCCCGGCCTGGGCGACGATCGCCCTGCCGGTGTCCAGCGACGCCGCCGGACCGGGCAGGTCGCGGCGGGCCAGCCCAGCGGCGAAGGAATCGACGAGGGCCCTGGCGTCGGCCAGCCGTCCTGCGCCGACGAGGGCGTCCAGGTGGACGGGGACGAGGTCGGTGGCCCACAACCAGACGCCCTTGCGAGCGATCATGTCGATGAGCGGGCCGGTGAACTCCAGCGCGCCCGTGGGGTCCCCGTCGGACAGGGCGATCCTGGCCAGCGACGCGTTGGGGAAGACGAACGGGTCCGCCGGCCCGCGTACCGCGTTCAGGGCGAGCACCTCGCGCAGCCGCCGCTCGGCCTGCTGCCGGGCTCCGGAGGCGAGCTCGAGCTGCCCCTGGAGCAGGCGGGCCTCATGGCGCGAGACCGTGTCGGCCGAGTCCGAGGTGGCGATGTCCTCGAGCACGCCGTCGAGGCCGCTCCACTCGGCGGTGTGCCAGGCCAGCCGCGCCTCGCCGATCCGTACGGTGTCCGTGAGCCGGTGGTAGCCGAGGTCCTTCACCATGGCACCCCCCGTGGCCAGCCCTTCGGCGGCCTCGCGGTAGCGCCCCCAGATGAGGGCGTTCTGGGCCACGATCAGATGCCCTCGGGCGATCTCCCGACGCTCCGGCTTGCTCTCGGCCGAGCCCGGGACGCCCCCCGCCACCCGCCAGCCCTCCTGCTCGCCCAGCATGAGCAGGGCGAGGGCATGGTTGTTGAGGCAGACCAGGCGCTCCACCGGACCCTGGACACGCGGGAACAGCTCGACGGCCCGCCGCGCCCACATCAGGTGCCGTTCGGCCGGCCAGGCCCCGGTCAGAGGCGCGGCGAGCAAGAGCATGCCCTGTGCGGCGAGGGTGGGCTGGTGCTCCAGATCCGGCAGGGCGGCCTCCATGTCGGCCGAGCCGTGCTCGAACTCGCCCAGATGCAGCTTCAGCCATCCCAGCCGGAACCTGAGCTCGCCGCGTTCGTCCGGCGGCAGCGCGGGGTCGGCGAGCACCCGCTCCAGCGCGGCCCGCACCCGCTCGCCCAGCTCCGACAGCGGCTCGGCGCTGAGCTTCGCCGCCTCACCGAGCTTGCGCGTCAGCCGTACTCGCCGCTCCAGCGTGTGGTCGGCGGTGGTCAGCAGGTCGTGCAGCATGGCGACGGTCGTGTGGTCGTCGCCCGACTCCAGCGCCAGTTCGGCGGCGGCCTCGGCGTAACGGCACCACTCGCCGACGTCGCCGGCCTCCCTGAAGTGGCGGCACAGCCGTACGACGGGAGGGTGTTCGCCCTCGCGGAGGGATTCGCCCGCGCGGCGGTGCAGCAGACGTCGCTTCGAGGCGGGAACGGCGTCGCGCACCGCACGTGAGGCCAGCACGTGGCTGAAGGCGAACGCGCCGCGCCCGGCCTCACGCATCAGCCCGCAGGCCAGCGCGGCTTCCAGGCCGTCGCGAGCGACGGGCTCCTCCATCCCGGCCACGGCGGCGATCAGACTCTCGTCCGCCGGCGCCTCCAGGACGGCCGCGGCCTCCAGGACGGCCCGCGTTCCCGGGGGGAGCCTGGCCACCCGCTCCAGCACCGAGTCGCGCACCGTCGGCGGCACCTGCAACTCCCCCATGATCCGGCGCCGCCAGCCGGTCTCCGACCTGAAGATGTCCCGCCGGTCGCGCAGCAGCTGTAGGGTCTGCTCCACGGCCAGCGGGATGCCGCCGGTGTGCTCGTGCAGGAACGCCGCGAACGTCTGCGACACCTCGGTGGTGGAGAACATGGACGCGACGAACTCACAGGTCTGCGGCACGTCCAGGGGCTCCAGGGTGAGTCGGGCCTGGGTCATCTCCCTGGGCAGGCGCGAAGTCAGGCGCAACAGGCTCTCGCTGACCTCCAGCGGCCGGTAGGTGACGATGATCGAGCGTCTGCCGCCGCCCGACGCGCAGAGCGTCAGCAGCCAGTCGAGCGTCGCCGCGTCCGCCCAGTGCCCGTCCTCGACGACCAGCACGTCCACGCCGAGGCCGTCGATCAGTTCGGTCAGCGCCCGGAAGAGCCGATGGCGGGTCTCCCGTGGATCGGGGAGCGTCTCCGGCGCGGGTGGCAGCAGATCGCCCCATTCGGGAAACAGCGGCCTCAGGGCTCCGGCCAGCGGGCTGAGGTCGAGTCCGCTGAGTTGGTCGTGAAAGGGGCGCAACCCGTCGACGACGGCGCCGAGCGGGAAGGGCTCGGGCAGGGGCGGGCACACCGCCATCAGCACGCGGCGGTCGTGTAACTCGGGGGCGGCCAGGCACTCGTCGACCAGACGGGATTTGCCGATGCCCGCCTCGCCCTCGACCAGGACGAGCGCGGCCGATCGGGTGAGCGCCCCGACTATCGTGGCCCTCTCGTCATCCCGCCCGACCAACACTGATATTTCGGGTTTTGATCCGCTGATTCCATTCATTACTGCATATCCGTATACCTCACTACCGCGAAATTGGCCAGGCTTAGCCTCGACCTTCGTGTGGTCGGCTGAGGCATTCGACTGAGAGTTGATTTCGCTTCCTGGTCAGCGTGACGACCCGACTGTCACGCCGGATGGGCGGGGTTCCACGAACCCATGGGTGTCCTTCCATGGTCGGCGGAGCGGCTTGATGCTGATCAGGGCGGCGCCGGCAGAGCTTGCCAGCAGGGCATATCGTCGTGCCGTCGGGCACAGACAGACGATGGTCCTGGAGGTTCCGTGGCATACGACGTGGCAGCGGTACGGGCACACTTCCCCGCGCTGGCCGAGGGGGCGGCGCACTTCGACAGCCCCGGCGGCTCACAGGTCCCCGACGTGGTCGCGGACGCCGTGGCCGGCACCCTGCGCTCCGCCGTCGCCAACCGGGGCGTCCGGACCGCCGCCGAACGCCGCGCCGACGAGATCGTTGTCGAGGCGCGTCAGGCGATGGCCGATCTGCTCGGAGGCACACCGGGCGGCATCGTGTTCGGCCGCAGCATGACGCAGCTGACCTACGACATGGCGCGCGCCCTGGCCAAGGACTGGGGGCCCGGGGACGAGGTCGTCGTCAGCAGCCTGGACCACGACGCGAACATCCGGCCGTGGGTGCAGGCCGCCGAGTCACGCGGGGCCACGGTGCGCTGGGCCGAATTCGACCCCGGCACCGGTGAACTGGACGTCGCCGCCGTCGCCGCCGCACTCACCGGACGCACCCGGCTCGTGGCCGTCACGGCGGCGTCGAACCTGCTGGGTACCCGGCCGGACATACCGGAGATCGCCGCGCGGGTGCACGCGGCCGGAGCACGGCTCTACGTCGACGGCGTGCACCTGACCCCGCACGACCTGGTCGACGTCGGCCGGCTCGGCGCCGACTTCTACGCGTGCTCGCCGTACAAGTTCCTCGGCCCGCATCTCGGCGTGCTCGCCGCCGATCCGAGCCTGCTCGAGACCATCGCCCCGGACAAGCTGCTCCCCGCCAGCGACGCGGTGCCCGAGCGCTTCGAGCTGGGGACCCTCCCCTACGAACTCCTCGCCGGCACGACGGCGGCGGTCGACTTCCTCGCCGGTCTCGTGCCCGGCACCGGCGGCACCCGGCGCGAACGCCTGGCCGGCTCGATGGCCGCGCTGGAGCGGCACGAGAACGCCATGCTGGACCGGATCGACTCGGGACTGGCCGAGATCGCCGGGATCACCGTGCACGGCGCGCCGCACCGCAGACGCACCCCCACGACCCTGTTCTCCGTCGACGGCGTCGCCCCCGCGGACGGCTACGCGTTCCTGGCCGCGCGTGGGGTCAACGCACCGGCCGGCACCTTCTACGCGCTGGAGTGCAGCCGCCGGCTGGGCCTCGGCGACACGGGGGCGATCCGCGCCGGAGTCGCGCCGTACACCGACGAATCCGACGTGGACCGGCTCCTGAAGGGTGTACGCGAACTCCGGGGGTGAAAACCGGCGGACAGCCGTCGGCGCTGATAACGATCAAGAAGCACCGAAGGCCGGAACATCCTCACGTGCAGCGCGGCACTCACCATGAGCTGATCGCGGCCGCCATGGTCCTGCCGTGCGGGCCATGCCTGCGGAATCTCTGCCTGCCGAGCAGCGGGCTGCCTACGGCCGGGCGAGTCTGGCGGCCACGGCGTCGAGGACCCAGTCCAGCCCGGTCGCGAAGGACACCTCGGCGTCCACCTCCGTGCCGTCGTACACGGCCTTGGACAGCGCCGGGAACCGGCCCGTGTCCAGCATCTTCCTCAGATGCGGGCCGTGGGCGCGCTGCCAGTCGCGCTTGGACAGACCCGTGGCGCGCTCGGCCCGCAGGTTCGCGATCTCGCGTCTGATCGCGCCGGTGATGTAGGCGCCGACGGTCTCCACGGCGCGCTGGACGGTGTCGAGGTCGGCGAGGCCGTCGAGGGCGGCCAGCGTGGTTTCGCCCACGGCGAGCGCGTTCGGACCCAGGGTCGGACGGCCGCCGAGCAGGTCGGCCAGCCATTCGTGACGGAGGGTGGCCTGCCTGGTGCGGTGGCCGTGGGTGCGCAGCACCTCCCGCCAGTCGCCGGACGGCTCCTCGGGGAGGATCTCGGCGTGGATCTCGTCCACCATGAGGTCGAACAGCTCCTCCTTGGTGGAGATGTATCCGTACAGCCGCATCGGGCCGGCGTCCAGCCGGGCGGCGACCTTGCGCAACGACACCGCCTCCAGCCCGCCCTCGTCGGCCAGCGCGATGGCGGCGGCGACGATCCGCTCCCGGTCGAGCGGCACGGGGCGAGTCGGCGGCTCCGGTCGGTCCCACACAGTCATGGTTTGCATTGTACTGTTGCGATACACCGTAATCGTAAAATACAGTGCATCGCTATGAGACACCGTATTGCAGTTATTGGGGGAGGCCCCGCCGGCCTCACCTTCGCCTACGTCCTGCACCGCCATGGTCACCCCGTCACCGTCTTCGAACGCGATTCCGCCCCCGACGCCCGTCCCCCGGGCGGCACGCTCGACCTGCACGAAGGGATGGGCCAGCTCGCACTGGAGAAGGCGGGGCTGCTGGCGGAGTTCCAGACACTGTCCCGCCCCGAGGGGCAGGCCATGCGCATCCTGGACACGGACGGGACCGTCCTGCGCGACTGGCAACCCCGTCCGGATGAGCGGGCCAATCCCGAGATCGACCGGGGGCAACTCCGTGACCTGCTGCTCGGCCCCCTCGACGTTCAGTGGGGGCGGGGCGTCACGGAGGTGGTGCCGGGGACCCGGGACGGCGTGCTGGTCCGTTTCGCGGACGGGCGACAGGAGACGTTCGACCTTGTAGTCGGCGCGGACGGCGCCTGGTCCCGGGTCCGCCCGGCACTCTCGTCCGCGATGCCGCACTACACCGGCATCACCTCGGTCGAGACCTCCCTGGACGACATCGACACCCGCCACCCCGACCTCGCCCGGCTGGTCGGCGACGGTTCCATGGCCGTGTACGGCGTGAACCGCAGCCTCGTCGCCCAGCGCAACAGCGGCGGCCACGTCAAGGTGTACGCCCGCTTCCGCGCGCCGCTGGACTGGCACACGAACCCGGACCGGCACCTGGACCTGGACACAGGCATGGACGCGAGCCTGGACGTGGCCGACGTCGAGGCCGTGCGATCAAGCCTGCTGGCTCTGTTCGACGGCTGGGCCGCTCCCATCCTCGACCTCCTCCGCCACGGCACCGCTTTCGCCCACCGCCCCCTCTACGTCCTGCCCGTGTCCCACAGCTGGGCCCACGTCCCCGGGGTGACGCTCCTGGGTGACGCCGCCCACCTGATGCCCCCGTTGGGGGTAGGCGCGAACCTCGCGATGCTGGAAGGCGCCGAACTCGCCGAGTCCGTCGCCGCCGCCGGCCCCGGCGATCTGGACGAGGCCGTCCGCGCCTTCGAGGAACAGATGTGGGCACGGGCCGGCAAGTGGGCGGAGATCACGGCGGCCGGTCTGGAGCGCCTCGTGAGCCCGGACCCCACCGAAGCCATCGCCATCTGGGACCAAGTCCAGCCATCCTGACTGCCAAGCGCGAGAGCACCTGGCCGTCGACGACCGCACCGCCCCCGGCCTCCAGGCCGAATCCCGGCACCAGCACCCGGGCGGTCGAGATGATCTTCAACGAAGCGTAGTGATCCCAGGCAGACCTGGGAATGGGACTCGCCCTACCAAGATCCTTCTCAGTGCCAACCGCTGTGCCGATGTTCCAGCCCCCCGGTCGTCCCCTTTCCTGTTGCGAGCAGGGCCTATCAGTCGCCGGTGCTCATTCGCCGCTCCGCCCATGCGTTGATCGCACGGCGTGGTCCAGGGCGGCGGCCCGGTCGTAGGCGTCGCGGGCCACGGCGATGGCGGCGTGGTGGCGCTCGGCCCATCCGGTGAGTCCCACCAGGGAGTCGTAGAGCTCGCGTGCCATGTCGGTGGCGGTGTACTCGACCTTGGCCGGCACGGTGGGGTACACCGTCCGCACGAGCAGGCCGTCGCGCTCCAGGTTGCGCAGGGTCAGGGTGAGCATCCGCCGGCTGATGCCCTTGACCGCGCGCTCCAGTTCGGTGAAGCGCACCGGTCCGCGGATGGCCTCGATCAGGATGCTGATGCTCCATTTGCTGCTGACCCGGTTGAGCACGTCAAGGATTGTGCAGGCCTCCACGCTGTTGACCTGGTCGGGCACACAGATGTTCCGCTGGTACATAAAACTGCCTCCTTCCGCCGAGGCTTCATAGTCACAGATCATGGCCTGTGTAACAAGTGATTCCCTGAGGGGACATTTGGCAACGACGGGCGATGAACGTCAACGGCCACCGTTCCCACCTCGGGTCACAGCCCTCGCGGCCCGGACGGCCGGGCTCTGCGCCAAGAAAGCGACCCATGAACCAGACCCCTCCAGCGACGACCCGCTCGCGCCTACTGGCACTCATCGTGCTCTGCGCCGGGTTTTTGATGATCGTCCTTGACCAGAACATCGTGAACGTGGCGCTGCCGACCATCCAGAGTGACCTGGGGTTTTCCCAAGCCGATCTCGCCTGGGTCGTCAACGCCTACCTCATCGCCTTCGGCGGCCTGCTGCTGCTGGCCGGACGACTCGGCGACCTGATCGGCCGCAAGCGCGTCTTCCTGGTCGGCTTGGCCGTGTTCACCGCGGCCTCGCTGTGGTGCGGCATGGCCACCAGCCAGGACATGCTGATCATCGCGCGATTCGTGCAAGGCGTCGGCGGTGCCGTCTCCTCCGCCGTGATCCTCGGCATGATCGTGACGCTGTTCCCCGAGCCGCGCCTGCAGGCCAAGGCCATCGGTGCCTACAGCTTCGTCGGCGCGGGCGGCGCCTCCATCGGCCTACTCGCCGGCGGCGTCCTTACCCAGGCCATCAGCTGGCACTGGATCTTCTTCGTCAACCTCCCGGTCGGAATCGCCGTCGCCGCGCTCGGCGCACGCCTGCTCAAGGCCGACCGCGGGATCGGGCTCGGCAAGGGCGCCGACGTCGCGGGCGCGCTGCTCATCACCGCCGCTCTCATGATCGGGGTGTACACGCTTCTCAAGACATCCGACTACGGCTGGGGATCGGCGCACACGATCGGCTTCGGTGCCACGGCGCTCGTCCTGCTCGCCATGTTCATCGCCCGTCAGGCCCGCGCGAAGAACCCGCTTCTGCCGCTGCGCATCTTCCGCTCCCGCAACCTGTCAGGCGCCAATCTCGTCCTGGCTCTGATGCTGGCCGGCATGGTCGGGCATCTCTTCCTCGGCTCGCTGTACCTGCAACGTGTACTCGGCTACAACCCGCTCGAAATCGGCTTGGCCTTCCTTCCCGTCGCGGTGATCATCGGGTTCCTCTCCCTGAGCGCCTCCCCGCGGTTGAACACGCGCTTCGGCGAGCGTGCCGTATTGGTGCCCAGCCTGGTGTGCATCATCGCGGGACTGGCGCTGCTCGCCCGCGCGCCCGCCGACGGGCACTACCTGACCGATGTGCTGCCGGCCCTGGTACTGCTCGGCATCGGCGGCGGCCTGGCCTTCCCCGCGCTGGTGACACTCGCCATGTCCGGCGCCACGCCCAGCGACTCCGGGCTGGCCTCCGGCGTGGTCAACGTCACCCAGCAGGTCGGCGGCTCAATCGGTCTAGCGGTCCTGGCCACCCTGGCCACCTCACGTACCAACGACCTACTGGCCGACCAGAAGGGCACCGCGGAAGCGCTGATCGGCGGCTATCACCTCGCGTTCGCCACGGCCTCAGCCGTCGTCGCCATCGGCGCAGTCCTGGCCCTGATCCTGCTACGCACTGAAAGGGCGACCGTGCCCGGATCCGCGCCTGACGACCAGTCCTTGCCGACCGGCGACGGCGACGGTGCCGTCACCGTGGTCAATGAGTGAGGCTTGTGATCGGACCGGCCACCCCCGAACCCGCCGGCTGAAGATTGCCGATGCCGTCCGCCGTCGCCCGGCGAGCGCTCGACGGGCGACGGCAACGGCAACGGGCTATTCGTAGTCGTCGTCCTCGTGGCGCGCTCGGCCGGACCAGCGGGAGGGCATGAGGATGGGGACGAACAACGCGACGCCGAGGAGGGCATAGACGCCGTTGGCGAGCAGCATGGCCATGCCCTGACCGGCCGGTCCGAGCCCCGCGTGGAAGGAGACGAGGTCGGAGAGCATGGCACCGGCCTGCTTGGCGTCAAGGGCGTAGACCACGTTCCAGGACAGCAGGACCATCGACGGGATGAAGGCGGCCACCGGAGAGACCCGACCGGCGGTCACCAAGCCGAAGAACAGCCCGATCCCGGCCATCACTCCCAGCGTGATCCACGCATCTGTGCCGCTCTCGGCGGGGAGTGCGGTCACGCTCGTTCCTGCCTGCTGCACCGCCCAGCCCCCGCCGATCAGCAGGACGGCCGTCATGACCAGTCCGACGAGCAGCCCGAAGAAGTGCCGCATCACCACCACCTAGGCCTGGAACACGTGTCGCGGTCGCGGCAACCATAGCGACAAATGACGTGAAACGGCAGACGTTGCACCACGCGGAACACCGCAGTAACCATGCGGCCGATACCGCGGAATGGCAGGCAATGCGGGCGCGTGAGAACATGTTGCACACCATGGATGCCCGGCTCCCCCTACGGTTCACGCGCGCGGTCGCCTTCTCGGCCGTCTGCGTGACGCTCGCCGCCGTCGGCCACCTGGCCGCGGGCGGATCCGGACCCGAGCCGTGGGCGATGGTCGCCGGGACCACGGTGGTCACGGCCCTGGCCACCCTGCTCGCCGGGCGCGAACGGTCCACCGCGACGATCAGCGTGGGCCTCTCCGCCATGCAGCTGTTCCTCCACAAACTGTTCGCCTACGGCGACCCCTCGGGGATCTCCCTGACCGCGCACCCGCACGGCCAGGGGCTGAGCGAGGGCTTGGGCATGCTGATCGCCCATCTCACCGCCACGCTGATCACCGGCTGGTGGCTGGCACGCGGTGAGGCCGCCCTCTGGTCGCTGCTCCGCGCGGCGGGCCGGCGCCTCGGTGCGGTGCTCCGCCTGATCTTCTCCCCGGTGACACCCGCCGCCCTCCCCCGGGCGGCCTTCCCCGTCGCCGTGCCCGTCCCGGTGCGGGGCGTCCTCCGTCACACCGTCAGCCGGCGTGGTCCTCCACTTCCCGCCGTCTGACCGCCTTTCACCCCGTCACCCGTCACCCGCACGTCCACGTGCTCGACGTTCCGATGGCCCGACGCACCCGACGTGCTCGATACATCCGATGTGCTCGACGTCCCGCAGTTTCGAAGTGGAGATTCCCATGTCGTTTTCCTCCGTCTGCCGCCGCGCCACGGCCGTGGCCGCCGGTGTCACCGCCCTCACCCTCGGCCTGGCTCTGCCCGCCCTCGCCCACGTGACCATCAACCCCGGCAGCGCCGAGCAGGGCGGTTTCACCAAGGCGGCCTTCCGGGTCCCGAACGAGCGTGACAACGCCTCGACCAGCAAGATCGAGGTGATCTTCCCCACCGATCACCCGCTGCCGTTCGTCTCGGTCAAGCCGGTGCCCGGCTGGAAGGTCAAGGTGACCGAGGGCAAGCTGCCCAAGCCGGTGACCACCGAGTACGGCGAGATCACCGAAGCCGTCACGAAGGTCACCTGGACGGGCGGCACGATCGACCCCGGCCAGTTCCAGGAGTTCGAGGTGTCGATGGGCGCGCTGCCCAAGGACACCGACCACCTTCTCTTCCCGGTGACCCAGACCTACACCGGCGGTGAGGTCGTGAAGTGGGCCGACGAGCCCAAGGCCGACGGCTCCGAGCCCGAGCACCCGGCTCCGGTTCTGAAGCTCACGCCCGCCTCCGCCGGGGACGGCGGCCACGGCACGGCCTCCACCAGCCCGTCGGCGGCCCCGGCGACGTCGGCCACCGCCGCCGCGCCGTCGGTGGCCCCGGTCGCCGCCGCGGACTCCTCCGACGGCACGGCCCGCCTGCTCGGCGGCGCTGGCCTGCTGGTCGGACTCGTCGGCGTCGTGGTCGGCGCGCTGGGCCTGCGCCGCGGTAGCCGTACCTCCTGACCGTTCCTCATCCCACCAGGCGGGCCGGGGCGACCGGGCTCCGGTCCGATCACCCCGGCCTGCCGCCGGGACGCGCCCGGCGGGCCGGCCGTCCCGCACCGCAAGGTCACTGGATCCACGCAGCGTGCTTCCCGGTGACGGGGCGGGGCCGTCCAGGTCAAGCGCCCCGTCGACGTGGCCCTCCGCCGGTGCGGGCCTTCCAGGTCTTTCAGCAGGCCGCGGCGATACGGGTGACGGCTTCGGTGAGGGTCTGCGGTGAGCAGCCGAAGTTCAGCCTGGCGAATCCGAGGCCGGTAGAGCCGTAACGGTGTCCGGCGTTCAGCGCGACCCTGGCGGCGGCGAGGATGTGTTCGGCGGGATCGTCGCCCCAGCCGAGAGCGCGGAAGTCGATCCAGGCCAGAAAACCTGCCTGCGATGGACTGCCGTGAACTCCCGGGAGCAGCTTCACCAGCAGTTCGTCCAGCAGCCTCCGGTTGTCGTCGAGAACGCTCAGGACATCGGCGAGCCATGGGTCACCGTCGTTGAACGCGGCCACCGTGGCGATCACTCCGAGGTGTCCGGTGCGGTAGAGCGAGTGCGGTGACAGGCGGTCGACGTACCGCTTCGGCGCCGGGTCGGCGGTGATGACGGTGGCCGCCTTGAGACCGGCCAGGTTCCAGCCCTTGCTGGCGGACAGGAACGAGAACCCCCAGCGCCGCGCCTCGTCTGACACCGACAGGAAGGGGACGAACTCGGCCCCCGGGAGAACGAGCGGGGCGTGGATCTCGTCGGACAGCACGTAGACGCCGTACCTGTCGGCCAGTTCGGCGAGCGCGACCAGGTCCTCACGCCGGTGCACAAGACCCACGGGATTGTGCGGGTTGCACAGCACATACGCCGTGGCATGGTCGGCGAAGGCACGCTCCAGGGCGTCCAGGTCGAGTCGCCATCCCCGTGGTCCTTCGGCCAGCGGCGCCTCGACGACCTGGGCTCCGACCTCGCGTACCCACCAGGAGAACGGCTCGTACACCGGTGGGCTGATCACCACGCGGTCTCCGGCACCGATGATGCGGCGCAGGGTTTCGACGATGCCGATTCCGACGTCGGCGACGGTGCGCACATCGTCGGCCTCGACTTTCCAGCCCCAGGTGCGCCGGGCATAGCCGCTGACCGCGTCCGCGAGATCACGGGTCGGGGCCGCGTAGCCGGTGTCCGAACGGTCGACCGCCTCGTGCAGGGCCCTGGCGATCGGCTCCGCCAGCGGGAAGTCCATCTCCGCGACCGGAAGCGGCAGGATGTCGTCCGGGAAGGTCCGCCATTTCGCGCTCCGGCGCTTCCTCAGCTCTGCAAGAGGGGGGATCGAGAGGTTGCCCATGGTGAGGGACTCCTGAAGGTCTTCTGCGGGATATGACGGTGGTGGCCGACGACGGCGTCGTTCGACGCGTCGTCTTTGCGTTGACGGGGTCTCCGGCCCGGTGAACTCCGCCGGTCTTCCGGGCGGCCGCCCGGATGGGAGTCCGGCGCACCCCGCATGACCGGCAAGTGGTCCCAGGGGCCGAGCCGCCGTCGCTCCTCGATGATCGGTGCCGCAGAGGTCATTCCGCTTCCGATAAAATGACAGACAATGTCGAAAATCGGCCATGCTCCACGGCTGACCACCGGGCTCCGCCCGCTGCCCGCCGGCACCGGAGTCGACGCTCACCGGCACGACGAGAACCAGCTCGTCTACGCGGGCCGCGGCGTGCTGTCGGTCACCACCGACGCGGGCAGCTGGATCGCCCCTGCCAACCGGGCGATCTGGATCCCAGCCGGAACCGTCCATGAGCATCGCGCCTACGGCGACACCGACCTCCACCTGGTGGGACTGCCGGTGAAGGACAACCCGCTGCGCCTGGACCGGCCCGCGGTCATCAGTGTCGGTCCGCTGTTGCGCGAGCTGATCATCGCCTACACCGAACAGCCTGCCGACCTCACCGCCGAACGCCGCCGCCTACGGGCCGTCCTGGTCGACCGGCTCCGCCACTCCGCCCAGCAGCCGGTCCACGTGCCCGACGCCAGGGACCCGCGTCTGGTCGCGGTGTGCGCCGTCCTCCGCGACGACCCGGCCGACAACCGGACCCTGGCGCAGCTCGGCGCCGTGGCCGGCGTCAGCGACCGCACCCTGACCCGGCTCTGCAGAGCCGAACTCGGCATGAGCTTCCCGCAATGGCGCACCCAGCTGCGCCTGCACCACGCCCTGCGCCTGCTGGCCGAAGACACCCCGGTCACGGTCGTCGCACACCGATGCGGCTGGGCATCCAGCAGCGCCTTCATCGACGTCTTCCGCCGGGCCTTCGGCCACACCCCCGGCACCCACCGCACACACCACTGACCACCGCAACCGTCCTGGGACGCGCCTCGCGCGGACCCTCGGCCCGGCCGGGCCGAGGGTCCGATCCACTGTCAGCAGGTGATGTCCTTACTGGTGAAGCGGGCCCAGGCGATCGAACCGAAGACCGCGATGTAGGCGGCGAAGACCAGCAGGCCCTGGCCCATGTCACCGGTGGCCACCGGGTCGCGCAGCACCCCGTCGAATCCGTTCCACCAGTGCGTCAGCAGGTACGGCTGGAGCCCGGAGAGCTGCGGGATGACAGCGAGCACCTGGGCGACGACGACGAGCACCACCGTCGAGGCGATGGCGCCGACCGACACCTCGGTCAGCGTCGACAGCGCGAGGGCGACGGCGGCCAGGGCGGCCATGCCCGCCGTGACGTACAGGACGACGACGCCGATCCGCAGCACGCCGTCGAGCAGGGGGACCGTCGTCCCGGACAGCAGGGTGACCGGACCGGCCGGGAACAGCAGCACCCCGACGAGCAGCGCGGACAGCGCGACCAGGGCGACGGCCGCGAGGGCGAAGAGGACGGCGTTGGCGTATTTGACGCCCAGCAGACGGCCGCGGCCGGCCGGGGCGGCCAGCAGGTAGCGCAGTGTGCCGATGCCCGCCTCTCCGGCGACCGCGTCCCCGGCGACCACCGCGACGGCGACCGGCAGCAGCAACTGCACCAGGATCGAGAGCGCGGCGAACGTGAGGAACAGGCCGTTACCGGTGATCTGACCGAGGAACGCGAACCCTTCGCCGCTCTCGTCCGCCCCGCCGAACGCCCGTAGCGCGAACCCGATCAGCACCGGGACCAGGGCGAGCACCGCCAGCATGGCGAGGTTCCTCGGTCTCCGGAAGGTCAGCTCCATCTCCGAGGCCAGCAGCCGCAGCCACGCCCGGGGGGCGCCCATCGCGCGCGGCGGGAAGACTGGCGTCCCGCCCGGAACCGGCCCGGCGGCACCCGTGCCCTCGCGGACCGGCGGCGGCGCCACGCCGGTCGACGTGATCTCTTCCCCGCTAACCGTCGACATCGAACCCCTCTCCGGTAAGGCCCACGAACACGTCCTCAAGGCTCGGCCGCTGCACGGCCAGGCCGCGCACGGCCACCCCGCCGTCCACCAGCACCGCGCAGATCCGCTCCGGCGCATCGGTGCCCAGCTCGGCGCTGACCTCTCCGTCGCCGGTGCGGACCTGCGCCAGTCCGAGCGCGGCGAACACGGCCGCCGCCCCGGCGATGTCCGGGGTCTCCACCCGGATCCGTACCGTCTCCCCTGCCCGGAGAGCCGCGATGGGGCCCTGGGCGACCAGCCGCCCGGTGCGCATGACGGCGATGTGGGAGCACATGTGCTCCACCTCGGCCAGCAGGTGGGAGGAGACGAACACGGTCGTCCCCTCGGCGGCGATCTCCTTGACCAGTCCCCGCACCTCGCGGGTGCCCTGCGGGTCGAGGCCGTTGGTCGGCTCGTCGAGGATCAGCAGCTCTCTCGGCCCGAGCAGGGCCCCGGCGATGGCCAGCCGCTGGCGCATGCCCAGCGAGTAGGCCCGGTAGCGTTTGCGGGCCGCGGCGGCCAGCCCGACCCGCTCCAGGGCGAGGCCGATCCTCGTCGCGGCCGTACGCGGGTCCGCGGCCGGGTCGGCCGCGTCGTAGCGGCGCAGGTTCGCCTCACCCGACAGGTAGGGGTAGAACGCCGGACCCTCGACCAGCGCGCCCACGCGTGGCAGTACGGCGGGCATCCCGCCCGGCATGGGCGTGCCGAGCAGCTCCCAGCTGCCCGAGGTCGGGGCGGCCAGGCCGAGGAGCATGCGGATGGTCGTGGTCTTGCCCGAGCCGTTCGGCCCGAGGAAACCGAAGACCGAGCCGGTGGGCACGGCGAGGTCGAGATCGTCGACGGCCGTCTGGCCGCCCCGGAACCGTTTGGTCAGCCCCCGCGTGACGATCGAGAAGTCTCCGGCGGAGGCCGTGGCGGACGGCGTCCGCTCCTGGACGGTCAGCATGGCTCTCCCGTTGGTCTCGCATCCCGGACGGCGGGCGGGGACACCCCGGTGGGCGCCCCCGGGCTCTCCGCGAGCCCCGCACGGTGGGGCCCGCTCTCACGGGCCCCACCGTCGCCCGCCAGGAGTCGTACGTCTCCCGGCGTCTTTCTCATTTCTGCCCGGCCACCTCGGTCAGCTTGTCGGGGGTGACCGCCCCGGCAAGCAGGCGGCCGTCGTCGGTCAGCAGCGCGGAGACCAGCTTGGTCTGGATGACCCTGCCGCTGCCCCACGTCCCGCTGACCGGCTTGGCCGACTTCAGCAGGGCGTCGGCGATCGCGCTCTGGTCCTGCCCGCCGGGCCGTTCACCCTTCTCCGGCCGCGCCTGGCTCATGAGGTCCTTCGCCGGGAGCACCACGACCGTCGTCCAGCCCTGCCCCACGGTCGTGACCTCTCCCTTCAGCTCCTCGGCGCGTTCCTGTCTGGCCTCCGGGCCGCCGCCGCTCAGGTCGGAGAGCGACTTCTCCTCCACCTTCGTGCCGGCCGGCGGGGTGAAGGCGAAGTTGTCCGGGGACGGCGGGGTGAACGTCACCGACGTGAACCCGACCTCGAAGGCCGGTTCGGCCGCGCTCTTGGCGTAGACCTGGACCCGCAGCGGGACCAGGGTCTGGCCGTCGAGCGCCACCTTGACCTCCTTGACCAGGGAGGAGGCGTCCTTGGGCGCCAGGACGAGCTGGTAGGCCGGACGGTCGGCGACCCGCTCGGTGTTGCTCACGCTGACCACGGTCCCGGCCTCGGCCCTCTTCAGCAGTTCGCCGGCGAGCTGTTGCGGGGTGGTCGCCGTGGGCAGGGCCTGCTGCCGGTCCTGGCCGGCCTGGGCCGCGCCCTTGATGCGGGTGGCCTTGTTGGCCTCGCTCTCCCACAGCCAGGCCTGGTCGCCGTTGACGATCAGGTCGGTCTCGCTCATCCGCCCGGGCAGGGCGAACCGGAACCGGTCCGCGCCGCCGTACCAGACCTTGAGCTCGTGTGAGCCCGCCAGCAGGGCCGCGGGCGACGAGCCGCCCACGCCCGCCATGTCGGGCAGCCCCGGCAGTCCGAGGGACGCGGTCTGCATCACGGTGCCCGACATGGGCTTCAGACCGGACCGGGCGGCCTGGGCCGCGTCGGCGAGCAGTTGTCCGGCGGTGCGTCCGGGCAGCACCGGCTCTCCCTGGACCGCCGCGATGACCGGCCCCGCGCCGATGGCCCCGGCGACCACGGCGATCGTCGCAATGGGCACGCCCCATCTCATCGCACGGCCTCGTCTCGTCCGTTCCGACATGTCACTCCCTCACGGTATGCCGTCAATCCCTGACATCCGCAGCTTGCGTGAACGGTCCTGTGCCGGAGCTGAGACAGACTGAGAGGGCTCACAGGCTTCTCAGCCGTCTCTCAGGACGGCTGGTCGAAGATGGGCAGGGACAACCGGAGGGGGTGGAGGATGCGGGTTCTCGTCGTGGAGGACGAGCGGCGGATGGCCGCGGCGCTCCAGCGCGGGCTGCAGGCCGAGGGGTTCGCGGTCGACCTCGCGCATGACGGCGAGGACGGCCTGCACCTGGCCAGGCAGGGCGACTACGACGTGGTCGTGCTGGACATCATGTTGCCCAGGATCTCCGGCTACAACGTCTGCAAGCAGCTGCGGGCCGAGGAGAACTGGGTGCCGATCCTGATGTTGTCGGCCAAGGACGGCGAGTACGACATGGCCGACGGGCTCGACCTGGGTGCCGACGACTACCTGACCAAGCCGTTCTCCTACGTCGTGCTGGTGGCCAGGTTGAGGGCGTTGCTGCGGCGCGGCGCAGGCCGGCGCCCCGCCGTACTGCGCGCGGGGGATCTGGAACTGGACCCCGCGCGGCGGCGGGTCTCCCGGGGGGAGACGGCGGTGGAGCTGACTCCCCGGGAGTTCGCGCTGCTGGAGTATCTGCTGCGCCGCCACGACGAGGTCGTCTCCAAGACGGAGATCCTGGAGCATGTCTGGGACACCTTCGACACCGATCCCAACGTGGTCGAGGTCTATGTGGGCTACCTGCGCCGCAAGATCGACGTGCCGTTCTCCCGTAACGCGCTGCAGACGGTGCGTGGTGCCGGATACCGGCTGGCCGGCAATGGCGGCTGATCCGCACTCCCAACAGGGCCCGAAGGGGAGCCCTCCGGCGGACACGCGGGAGGAGGGCCGGGCAGGACGGCGTACGGCCGGCTGGTGGCGGCGCAAGAGCCTGCGCTTCCGGCTGACCGCGGTGGCGGCGGCCGTGCTCGGGGCGGCACTGGCCCTCTCGGCCTACGTGATGATCGGCGTGCTCGGCAGGTCGCTGCTGGCCACCATCGACGACTCGCTGTACCAGCGTGCCCGCGATGTGGTGTCGCTGACCGACGCCGAGCGGCTGCCGGACGAGCTGACCTCACCGGACGGCATCCTCGTACAGGTGATCGACGGCGCCGGACGGATCACCCACGCCACCACCGGCACCGACCGGCTGGTGCCCCTGCTGAACCCCGGGGAGCGGGCGGCGGTGATCAGGGAGGACCGGGCGCGGTTCCTGGACGGTGCGCCGTACGGTATCCCGCACATGCTGCGCGCGCGGGTGCTCAGCGCCGACCGCGGTCTGACGGTGGTCGTCGCGCGCCCCTTCAGTGAGGTGCAGGCCAGTCTCACCACGGCCGGGCATGTGCTGCTCGTCGGTACGCCGCTGCTGCTGATGCTGCTCGCCGGGGCCGGCTGGGTGATCGTCGGCAGGACCCTGCGGCCCATCGCCGCGTTGCGACGGGGCGCCGAGGATATCACCGACACCGCCCGCTCGCGGCGTCTGCCGGTGCCCGAGGCCCATGACGAGGTGCACAGCCTGGCCGTCACGCTCAACGACATGCTGGCCCGGCTGGAGAAGGCCGACGCCCGCCAGCGGGCTCTGGTCTCCGACGCGGCGCACGAGCTGCGCAGCCCGCTGGCCAGCATCCGGCTCCAGCTGGAGGTGGCGCTCGGCCATCCGCACGGGCAGGACTGGCAGGAGACGGCCGAGGGCGTGCTGGAGGACACCATGCGTCTGGCCCGGCTGGCCGAGGACCTGCTCGCGCTGGCCCGGCTGGACGAGCGCGGCGGCGCGCTCGGCCGCAGGGAGCCGGTGGAGCTGGACGAGCTGGTCTCCCAGACCGTCGAGCGGTACGGCGGGACCGTCACCATGGAGATCGGCGACGGCCCGATCGTGATCGCCGGAGACGCCCTGGACCTGGGGCGGGTGCTGGTCAATCTGGTGGACAACGCCCTGCGGCACACCCACGCCCCGGTGGCGGTGGCGCTGCGCGTCGAGGGCGCCGACGCGGTGCTCAGCGTCACCGACGACGGGCCCGGCATCCCCGAACCCGACCGGGAGCGGGTCTTCGACCGGTTCACCCGGCTGGACAGCGCGCGCAGCCGGGACGAAGGCGGAGCCGGGCTGGGCCTGGCCATCGTCCGGGAGACCGTCAACGCCCACGGTGGCGCGGTCCATCTGGAGGACGCGTCTCCCGGGCTTCGGGCCGTCGTCCGGCTTCCGCTATCTTGAGCGAGGTTTGACCGTCGAGTGATTGGCCTCGATTGCTTTCGGACCTAGCGTCGTTTTCATGACTTCCGCTGATGGCGGCCAGCGGGAGCTGATCCTGCAGATCGCGACCCGGCTGTTCGCCGCGATGGGCTATGACGCGACCTCCCTCAGCCAGATCGCCGAGGCCACCGGGCTGGACGCCGCCGCCGTCGCTCAGCAGGGCGGCATCAAACAGGAGCTCTATCTCGCGGTCATGGACCGGCTGCACGAGATCGAGATGGCCTCCATGCGGGAGGTGACCAAGGACGCCCCCGCAGTGGACGCCGAGCATGCGGCGGTCCTCGTGCACCGGATCGCCGACTGCTATCTTGACCTGTGCGTGGCCTACCCCGAGATCCCCGCGCTGTGGATGCACCGCTGGCTCTCGGACGCCAGGGACGTCACCGATCTGGAACAGCGCTACACGATTCCGCTGATCAGTCTCATCGGGGGCGTGCTCGATTCCGCGGTGACCGCCGGATACATCGCCCCCGACATCGATGTGGAATACCTCACGTGGTCGTTGTTCTGGTGCGTGAACGGCTTCGCCCAAGGCGGGATTCTCAGCAAGGAAGGCCGGCGCATGCGCATGGACGACCCCGAGGCCCTGGGCAGGTTCCGCGCTTACCTTCACCAGATGATCCACCGTGCCGCCATCCTCCCCGGAGCACCTCCTTGATCCTGGAGTGCTCCCTCCGGCGGCCAGACCCCCCGAGGAGAGTCATGAGCCTGCCTGAGAAGGGCCGAGGCATCGAGGAACTGCTCGCCGAGATCTCCCGGCTCAGGCAGGACGACCTGCCGGTACGCGGAGGCAAGGTGACCGCGTACGTGTACGACACCGGGCGGCCGGAGGTGCACGAGGCGGCGGCCCGGGCCTATTTCGAGATGCTGGAGGTCAACACCCTCGACCCGACGGCGTTCCCCAGCGTGGTCGAGATGGAGAGGCAGGTGGTCGGGGCGGTGGCCGGGCTGCTGGGCGGAGGTTCGGGCATCTTCACCAGCGGCGGCACCGAGTCGATCATGCTGGCCGTGAAGGCGGCCCGGGACTCGCGGCCGGCCGGGGGCCCCGCCCGGATGGTCGTCCCGGTCACCGCGCATCCGGCGTTCCACAAGGCCGCGCACTATCTGGGGGTGGCGGTGGACGCCGTACCGGTCGATCCGGTGACGTTCCGGGCCTCCGTCGCGGCCGTCGAGGAGGCGATCACCTCCGACACGGTGCTGGTGGTCGCCTCGGCTCCGTCCTATCCGCAGGGTGTGGTGGACCCGGTCGCCGAGATCGCCGCGGTCGCCGCCGCCCGCGGCGTGCTGTGCCACGTGGACGCCTGCGTGGGCGGATGGCTGCTGCCGTGGCTGCGCGAGGCCGGGGCGCAGGTCCCGCCGTTCGACCTGTCGGTGCCCGGGGTCACCTCGATCTCCTGCGATCTGCACAAGTTCGGCTACTCCCCCAAGGGGGCCTCGGTCGTGCTGTTCGCCGATCCGGCGCTGCGCCGCAGAGCCTACTTCGCCTCGGCGGCGTGGCCGGGCTACACGGTCATCAACGCCACCGTGCAGAGTTCCAAGTCCGCCGGCCCGCTGGGCGGCGCCTGGGCCACCTTCCAGGCTCTCGGCCGGGAGGGCTACCTCGAACTGGGCCGTGCGACCCTCGCGGCGGCCCGGCGGCTCCGCGAGGGCATCGCCGGCATCCCCGGCCTGCGGGTGCTGGGGGACCCCGAGTCGGCCCTGGTCGCCTTCGGGTCTGCGGAGGTGGACGTGTTCGTGCTGTCCGACGAGGCCAGGAGGCGCGGCTGGTTCCTGCAGCCGCAGCTGTCCTACGCGGGGATTCCGGCCAACATCCACGTCACGGTGACCGGTGTGACCCTGCACGGAGTGGAGGCGATGCTGGAGGTGATCGCGGAGTCCGCCGAGGCGGCACGGGAACGCGGGCCGGTGACGCTGCCCGACGGACTGGTGGAGCTCGTCGCGGGGCTGGACCTGGACGCCCTGGACGACGCCGCCTTCGGCGAGCTCGCCGCCTCGGTGGGAGTGGACCTCGGCGGGTCGGGCCAGCCGGAGATGGCCGTGGTCAACGCGGTGCTGGACGCGCTGCCGGCCGACAGGCGCGAGGCGGTGCTGGTCCGTTTCCTGTCGGTGATCTACACCTGACTCCGCAGCCCGGAGACGGCGGTCAGCGCGGCGCGGGCGGAGGCCGCGTCGTGCACCCGGAAGACCCGGGCTCCCTGCCAGGCGGAGACGGCCAGGGTCGCCATGGTCCCGGCGTGGCGCTCGTCGACGGCGAGACCTCCGAGGGTCTCGCCGACGAAGTCCTTGTTGGAGACGGCGACGAGGACCGGCCAGCCGGTGGCCGTCATCTCGTGCAGACGGCGGCTGACCTCCAGGGAGTGCCAGGTGTTCTTGCCGAAGTCGTGAGCCGGGTCGATCAGGATCGCCTCCCTGCGGACCCCGGCGGCGACGGCCCGTTCGGCCAGGTCGGTGGTGTATCCGATGACGTCGGCGACCACGTCGGCGTAGGCGATGCGGTGCGGGCGGGTGCGGGGGGTGACACGTCCGGCGTGCGCGCAGACCAGTCCGATGCCGTGCTTGGCGGCGACCTCCGCCAGAGCGGGGTCGACTCCGCCCCAGGTGTCGTTGAGCAGGTCGGCGCCCGCCTCGGCGACGACCTCGCCGACCTCGGCCCGCCAGGTGTCGACACTGATGATCAGCCGGGGGTGCCGCTCCCGGACCGCCGCGACCAGGTCGGCCACCCTGCGGATCTCCTCGGCGGGGTCCACCTCGTCGCCGGGGCCCGCCTTGACGCCACCGATGTCCACGATGTCCGCGCCGCCGTCGACGGCCCCGTCCACCGCCTCCAGGGCGGCCGCGAAGCCGTAGGTCCTGCCCTTGTCGAAGAAGGAGTCAGGGGTGCGGTTGACCACCGCCATGATCGCGAACTCGCCGGGCCGGAACTCACGGCCACGCAGGCGCAAGATAGTCATCGAGACCGAGCCTATCGCCCGGCGTCGGAGAGGCAGGCGCTCCCACCTGCGCCGCCTCTGTGGGTTTTCGGGTGGAACAGACGATGGTTCCTAGGCGGCCGACCCACCTTCGGCCACGGACAGGAACTCCTGGGCGATGGCGGGCAGTCGCCGTCGCGCGTGGACAAGGGCGATGACCCGGCGGATCGAGGGGGCGAGGGGACGGACCACCAGCCCGGCTCGGACGGCCTGTTCGGCCATCCCGCGGTACCACAGCAGGGAGGCCGTCCCCGAGCGGACCGTGTTCAGCCAGTTGCCCCGCTCGTCCAGTTGCACGGTCGGCACCGGGGTGACGCCGTACTTGGCGAACAGCGCGTCGAACTCCCTGCGCCGGGAGCTACCGGGGATCGGCAGGACCAGCGGCATGCCGTTGAGCCTGTTCATCGGGACCGGGTCGGGCAGGTTCATACCGGGCGGTGAGATCAGCACGATCTCCTGGCGTTCCAGTGGATGGCTGATCAGATCGGTGGGGACGGGCAGGTCCGTCAGGCCGAGATCGGCCCGCTGGTCCCTGATGGCGTTCACCACGCCGTCCCGTCCGTCACAGCGGACGATGTGTACGCGCACTCCGGGATGTTCGGCGCTGTAGGCGGGAAGGAGGCGTCCGGCCAGCCCCGGCTCAAGGCTGGGGGTCGAGGCGATGCGCAGTTCCGCCTCCGAATGATCGTTTCCGGACAGGGCCTCGATCTCGCGGACCGCGTCGAGTGCCTCCCGGGCGAGCTTGACCACCCGGCGCCCCTGCGCCGTGACGACCACACCACGCCCGGAACGGGCGAACAACGTCATCCCGAGCTCTCGTTCGAGGTCTCTGATCGCGCGCGAAAGAGCAGGTTGCGCGATGTACAGGGACCTGGCCGCGTCTGTCATGGTGCGATGCTCCGCTGTCGCGACCACATAGCGGAGCTGCTGCAGATTCATGGTTTCGAAGCTAAATCACCGGGCCCTGCCCGGTCCCGGACATCGCGGAGATCACCTCGGATGATTTCGGAATGTAATCGAATGCGGCGACATCCGTGACGGATGAGAAATCAGTATGCTTACGCCCCGAATTTGGCAAAAATCCGAGCCTTCTGGCTAAATCGGATGGTTGGCTTAACGGGGAGACAGCGTGACAGGCAACGGGCACTACCCTCCACCTCCGCCCCAGGGCCCGCGGCAACCACCCGGATGGACTCCCGCCCCTCCTCAGGGAGCACCGCAGGGATACCCGCCCCAGCCGCCCCCCGGCCAGGGCTACCCGCCGCAGGGGCCGCCGCAGCCGCCGCCCGGTCAGGGCTACCCGCCGCAGCCGCCGCCCGGTCAGGGCTACCCGCCGCAGCCGCCGCCCGGCCAGGGGTATCCCCCGCCCCCGCCGGGGCCCCCGGGACAGGGCTACCCTCCGCCGCCGCACCAGGGGTTCCCCCCGGGTCACGGCTATCCGCAGCCCGCACCTCCGCGGCCGGACCAGGGTCACCCGCCGCCGGCGTATCCGCCCCCGCAGGGCATGCCCCAGAGCCCTCCGGGGCCGGGGTATCCGCCCCCGCCCGGTCAGAGCTATCCGCCCCTGCCCCCGCCTCGGGGACGGATGCCGTACAGCCAGCCGCCTCCGCCGCCGAACCACCAGCACCCGCGGCCGTCGTACCCGCCGCCCCAGTGGCAACCGCAGCGTCCTCGCTCCGGCGGCGGCGCCGGCGCGATCGTCGGCGGGATATTCGGTGTGGTCGCGGTGGTGTTCGTCGGGCTCGTGGTGATCGGGGCGCTGGTCAAGGGGGGCAGGCACGCGGACCCGGTCTCACCGGTCGCGATCCCCACCCTCACCCCGTTCGAGCGGCCCACGAGCACTCCCGCCGCCTCCGAGAGCACCGAGTCGCGTCTCTCCGAGACCCGGAAGGACTCCACCGAGACCACGGTCACCCGCCCGGCCAAGCAGGTCGTGAACACCAGTCTCAAGAACAACACGCTCTACCGGGCCGGGTCCCTGCCCCGGGTGAGCTGCCCGGCGGGATCGGCCAGCATCTACAGCCACAGCCAGCTCAAGGCACTGATCCTCAAGACGTCCAGGTGCCTGGACAGGGGCTGGGCCCAGATCATGCGCGCCCAGGGCCTGACCTGGAAACGACCGGGCTACGCCATCACGTCCGGCCGGGGACGCGGTGCCTGCGGGGACTTCCCCTCGGGTGGCAGCATCGTGCCCTACTACTGCCCTCGCAACGAGACCATCTACGCCTCGACCACGGCGATGGTCAAGGGATCCGGCAGCTCCGGCGGGTACGGCCAGCTCACCGACTGGCACGGCGGGGTCGTCAGCATGATGGCCCACGAGTACGGACATCACATCCAGCAACTGTCGGGCCTGTCCAACGAGTGGTGGGGGCAGACCCTCCGTTCCAGCAGCCAGAGCGGCAAACTGGCGTTGAGCCGCCGGTTCGAACTCCAGGCCACCTGTTTCGGCGGGATGTTCATGCGCTCGGTCTCGGCCAGCTATCCGGTCACCCCAGCGCGGCGCAACACCCTCTACTACTTCTACTCGCGGGTCGGCGACTGGGCGGGCAATCCCCGTGACCACGGCTCGCCTGCGAACAACAACCGCTGGTTCCGGCAGGGCTACGAGAAGAACAAGGCGTATCAGTGCAACACATGGCTGGCTCCGTCTTCCTCGACGTCGTAGCTTAGATGACCGTTAACTGAGAATTGGTCATCTGTCTGTCATGTCCAGGTATGGGGACTAGAATCCTGGCAATTCTGTGTAATCGGGGAACCTCGGCCGTTTTGCCAGGTGGACCGGGATAGCCATAGTAGGAAGCGGTGTGACGATGCACCTTGGGCAGGACTCGGGGGATCTCACCGGTGACGGCGGGAAACGGCGCACCGGGCGACGCGGGGCGAGCCGCGAGGGGCAGCCCGGCGCAGGCGAGACGCCGGGCACCCCTGACACGCGAGTCGCGGGAGCGCCGGGCGCCGAAAACCCGGAAAGGTCCGAGCAGTCGGCGGAAGCCACCAGGCAGGTGCGGCGGCCCGCGCGGGCACCGGAGCCGGACCAGGTCCGCCAGACCGCACCAGGCCCGGAACAGCACGGGAGACCCGGCCAGGGCCAAGAGGCAGGGCAGGACGGGACATCCGGCCAGGGCCAGGAGACAGGGCCCGGTCAGGCCTCCGGTCAGGCCACGGCGCCCGGCCGTACCACCCAGAGATCCGGACGCGCCAAGGGGTCCGGGCGGAGACCCGGGACCGAAACCGCACCCCCCGGCTCCCCCGCCCCCCCGAACCGGCCGCGCTTCGCCAAACCGCTGACGACCGGCGCGCTCATCGGCTGGACCCTGCTGTCGGCGGTCCTGCCCGGTGCCGCACACCTGCGTGCCGGGCGCCGCCGTACCGGCTACATCATGCTCGGCACCTTCGGCGTGCTGCTGCTGGCCGTACTGATCGGCGGCTTCGTCCTGGCCGGCAACGCCGGCTTCGCCGCCCGGGACGGCTCGCTCCTGGCCGGGGCGATCATCGCCGGGGTCGCCGCGCTCTGCTGGTTCCTGGTGGTGCTGTCGTCCTACGTCTCCCTGCGGCCCAACCGGCTGACCGGCAGGGGACAGATCGTCTCGGGCATCGTGGCCGGTGTGCTGTGCGTGTCGGTGATGGCGCCGTTCGCGCTGACCGCGAGCACGGTGCTGACCATCAAGGAGACGGCCAACACCATCTTCCCGAGCATCCACGACGACCTGACGACGGCCACGTTCAAGCCCGAGGACCCGTGGAACGGACGCGACCGGGTGAACTTCCTGCTCATCGGCGGCGACGGGGCGGGCAACCGGGAGGGCGTGCGGACCGACAGCATGAACGTGGCCAGCGTGGACGTCGCCACCGGCAACACGGTCATGTTCAGCCTGCCCCGCAACCTGCAGCACGTCCGCTTCAACCCCGCCGGCCCGCTCGGCAAACGCTTCCCGAACGGCTTCATGCGCGAACTGCCCAACGGCGGGCTGCTCAACGAGGTCTGGCAGTACGGCGAGGAGCACCCCGAGGTCGTGCCGGGCAAGAACGAGACACGGGGTCCCCGGGCGCTCATGGACGCCATCGGCCAGACGCTCAACCTGAAGATCGACTACTACGCCCTGGTGAACATGTTCGGCTTCGCCCACCTGGTGGACGCCATCGGCGGTCTGAAGATCCGGGTGGACAACGACGTCAAGTGGGGCGGCCACTACGGCACCGCGGGCACGATCAAGGCCGGCTACCAGAAGCTGTCCGGCGAGGAGGCGCTCTGGTACGGCCGTTCCCGCGTCGAGAGCGACGACTTCTCCCGGATGGCCCGCCAGCGGTGCGTCATCGGCGCCTTCGCCAAACAGGCCACCCCTCAGGTCGTGCTCACCAACTTCGCCAAGATCTCGACCGTCGCCAAGCAGATGGCCAAGACCAACATCCCCCGCGAGATGCTGGAGAAGGTGACCGAGCTCGCTCTCCGGGTCAAGGACGCCAAGATCACCAGCCTGCAGTTCGTGCCGCCGGACTTCTGGCCCGGTTCCCCCGACTGGCAGAAGATCCGCACCGCGGCCGCCAGAGCGCTGCGTCAGTCCACCCAGCCCAGCCGCCGCGCCCTGGCCGCCGGTGTGACGGCCTCTCCCGGCGCGAGCGGCAGCACCCCCACTCCGGCGCCCACCAGGACCGCGACGGTCCGGCCGAGCCAGACCCCGACCCAGAACAGCAAGGCCGCCAAGTCCCTCGACGAGCTCTGCGGATTCTGATCCGCCCCGCCGGAGAAGGCGGTGGCCCGGCTCCCTCCCGGAGCCGGGCCACCGCCTTTCTCCGGCCGGCCCCGGGTCGCGGTCAGGCGGCCCTGGCGCTCCGGGGAAGCAGCACGAAGGCCCCCAGGTAGAGCAGGCCCGCCACGATCAGCAGCGCCTGGTAGCCGATCACCAGTGCCAGATACTCCAGGCAGCCGCCGACCATCGCGCCCAGCAGGTTGGCACCGAAGGCGGTCGTGCCGTCGGCGGAGTCGGCGAAGCGCTTGGCGAACACCACGTTGGCCGCGAAGATCGGCAGGAACGCCACGACCACGGCGACCACCGCCCGCAACGGCAGCGGCAGGCCCAGCAGCCAGGAGTTGGGCACCAGCCAGGCCAGCACCAGGCCGCCGAGGAGCACGCCGTACATGACGGGCAACGGCGGGACCTTGAAGCGGCGGGTCACCTCCACCGCGGCGAGCACGGCGACCAGCACCCCGGCGAACACGATCGCGTTCACCACCCAGGTCGTGCCGAACAGCAGCGCGAACCCGGTCACGCTCTTGGTCTCCAGCAACAGGAACGCCACGCCCAGCAGGAACAGGTCGGCGTAGGGGCGCATCCGGGTGTACGGCCCGGCGACCAGCCGGACCGCGAGCAGGCTCACGATCAGGATCAGGCCGAGGGTGATGAGGTAGATCTCCGGGATCGTCCGGTCCTTCAGGTAGAGGAACGGCCGGTCGTCGCCGCTCGGCTGCGGGGTGCCGGCGTTCGCACCGGCCCACTCGGCGCCGCAGCTCTGGGTCTGGGCGCTGAGGCCCGCGGTGATCACGGCCTGCTGGCCGGTCTCGCTGACGATGTCCACGCACGGCTTGTGCCCGAAGGCGGCCTGCATGGTGGCGGCGAGCCGGTCCACCAGCCAGCTCTCCCGGTAGTAGTTGTACATCGAGAAGGTGCCGCCGGGCTTGAGGTGGTCCCTGGCCGCCTCCATGGCCTGCTGGGTGAACAGGTAGCTCTCCAGCCGCAGCGAGCTCGCCCCGGACACCAGGGTGAGCGAGTCGGGCAGCGCGAAGAGGATCAGGTCGTACCTGCCGGAGGCACCCTCCAGGAACGCGCGGCCGTCGGTGACCACGGTGGTGACGCGGGGGTCCGCGTAGGGCCGGTCCGGGTGGTAGGTCTGGCCGAGCTCACGGAGCTTGGGGTCGATCTCCACCGCGTCCACGTGCTTGGCGCCCTTGGCCAGCGCGATCGCCACGTCGGTGCCGCTGCCCGCGCCGACGATCAGGACGTCGTCCAGCTTCTGCGCCGCCGCCCGCTCGTACGGCAGCGCGTACTGCCGCTCCCACTCCAGCCGGTTGGCGGCCGGTACGGCCTGCTGGTGCGGGATGCCGTTGACCTGGATGTCCATCACCGGGACGCCGCCGTGGTCGAGACGGTTGTAGGTCACCTTGTAGTAGGGCGACCACAACGCCCCCGCGGTCAGCGTCTCCACCGCGAGCGCCGCGACGACGACCAGTGAGGGGACGGCCAGCGCGATCCGCCCGGCGGCGGTGCGCGGCCACAGCAGCACCAGGTAGGCGGCCGCGGCGATCGTCCCCCATACGACGGGGGGCGCGCTGAGGAAGGACAGCCCGGTGAACAGCGCGATGCCGGTGAGGCTGCCCACCAGGTCGTAGCGGTAGGCCTCCAGGCGGTCCAGCTCGGGGAAGCAGCGGCCGACCAGCTCGGCCGGGCCCATCAGCACGATCGCCGCCGCCACGAAGATCACCGGCAGGATCCGCCACGGCGGCGGGCCGACGGTGCTCAGGCTGGTCCAGTACAGAACACCCTCGGTCTGCCGGTCCACGGTGACCGGGAAGAACAGGATGACCAGCACGAGGACGGCCAGCGCGATCGGCGAATAGTACGGCTGTCGCGTCGTGCGTCCCACCCGCAGGAAGCCGAGTCCGATGCCGAGGAACGAGCCGAGCAGAACGAAGTTCGTGAAATAGCTCAAATGCACAATATTCGATCCGGTCCACCGGATCAGCGCCAGCTCCAGGAAGAGCATGAAGGCGCTGGCCACGATCAGCCTCGGGCGGGTGCTCAGCCAGTGTCTGGACGGGGCGTCGGGGTAGGTGGGGGGCGTCGTCTCGGCCGCTGCGGTCATGCCGCCCAACGCTAGTGATCGCTCTGCCTCCGGGGAAGGAAATACCTGTCGGCGGTCTGGGTGATTCACGTGGATAAATGCTGATGTGTGGTGTTTTGAATGGGTGGACGCGATCCCGGTGGATGCAGGAACGTGGTGAGGTCCGTTCCCCCTGAACCTGGTGGTGCACCATGCGGGTACTGATCCAGCTCCGCCCTTCTCCGGACGTCGTCGCGGCGGTCGCCGATCCCGAGGTGACCGCGACGACGGCCGACGTCGCCGACGGTCTGCCCGGGGTCGTCCTGGACGCCTCCTTCACGCCGGTCGCCGTGCCGCGCCCGGTGCCCGGGGCCGGCGGCGATCCCCTCTCCCTGAACCAGGCGTTGACCTTCTCCCTCGCCGCCGACGACGCCTCGGTCATGATCCGGGGAGAGATCTCCGACGACGAGCTGTCCACCCGGCTCACCCTGCTGCCCACTCTCCGCAACGACGTCGTGGGGGTGTTCGCCGACCCGGTCATCGAGTCGAACCTCACCTGCGGCGGCGACGCCCCGGTGGGCGACTGGCACGATGTGGAGCGGCTGCTGCGCGTGGCGGAGCTGCAGGCGGAGGGCCTGGACGGGTCGGGGGTCGCACTGGCCGTCCTGGACACCGGCATCAACGCCGCCCACGTGAGCCGCCAGCTCGGACGCGACCTGTCTTTGGACAAGGAGCGGAGCTGGAACCCCGACGGGGTGACCGGCAGGCCGGGCGAGTTCCCGGTCAACCACGGCACGATGTGCGCGTTCGACGCGTTGATCGGCGCTCCCAAGGCGACACTGATCGACATTCCCGTGCTGCTCTCCGAACGGCCGGGCGGCTCGGCCCTGGACGGCCTGCTGTCGGACGCGGTCGCGGCCTTCGCCCATCTGCGCACCGTCCTGGAGAACCAGCCTGTCGCGTCACGGTCCCTGGTGGTCAGCAACAGCTGGGGCTCTTTCTCCCCCCGCTGGGACTTCCCCGTCGGCCATCCCGGCAACTACTCCGACAATCCTGCCCACCCGTTCAACCTGATCGTCGCCAGCCTGGAGCAGGCGGGCGCGGACGTGCTGTTCGCCGCCGGGAACTGCGGGCGCGAGTGCAAGGACGGCCGGTGCGCGTATCCGGACCGGCCGATCGCGGGCGCCAACTCCCACTCGGGGGTGCTGTCCATCGGCGGCGTGGACACCCGCGGCGAGCGGGTCGGATACTCCTCCCAGGGTCCCGGCCGCCTCACCCTCCGCAAGCCGGACATCTGCTCCTACACCCATTTCTCCGGTTCCAAGGCCTTCGGCGCCGGCGCGCCCGACTCGGGCACCTCGGCCGCGTGCCCCGTCGCCGCGGGACTGGTCGCGGCCATCCGCACCAGATGGCCCGCCGCCGGCCTCTCCCCCGCCCAGCTCCGCACCCTGCTCCGCCGCACCGCCGACGACCGCAGCGACGTCGGGTTCGACTACGACTACGGCTACGGCACCGCCGACACGGCGGGGGTGCTCGCGTCGTTGCGGCGCAGGGCGATGCGCGTGGCGTGAGGGCGTGGGTTTCGGTCCCCGTCCGGCCCGGCGGGGTGACCGGGCCGGACGGGACCGTACCGGCGGCGTCACGGATCGTCTCCGCGGCGCCGTCCGGCACGCGAGGTCAGACCAGCGCGTCCTTGTAGTACACGTTGGCCCGGCGGTCACCGGTGACTCCCGAGGCGAATCCGAAGCACAGCCGCACCTCCTTCGGACCGGCGACCTGGATCGCCATGCCCTCCGGCTCGCGGAATTCGACCTCCGCGCCGTCCGACACGAACTGCCGGTCGACGACCGCCCCCGTCCGCCAATCGACACAGGTCAGGTGCGTGTTCCCGGGTGCCGCCCCGGAGGTCCCCTCCAGGAGGTACAGGTACGACCCGTACGTCGCGTATCCCTGGAAGGAGTACGCCAGCTCCGGCTGGGCAACCTCGGCGAGCGGTCGGTACCTGTGGTGCCGGACGTCGTTCAGGTCGTACAGCGCGTAGCGGAACGCGCCGTCGACGCGGTGCCGCATGACCAGCCGGCGGTTGACGGGGTCGGTGCCGCAGGTCGTGCGGTCGGCGCCGGGCACGGGGACATGCCGTACGAGGCCGGGAGAGTCCCGGGTGAGGATGGAGCCGTCGACGAACGGGAACCGGCACAGCCGGGAGCCCCAGCCGCTGATGTCGTCGTCGGTGACCGAGTCGACCTCGGTCCACAGGAACGTGCCCCGGCCTTGGGGCTCCGCGCCGATCTGCACGCCGTGCCCGAAGCCGAGCAGATACATGTGGCCGGTCTCACGTCCCGTGCGGTCGAGCCGGGTGAGGCATAGGTCACCGTCTTTGGCGCGCACGGCGCCGCTGACGGGCTCGGGCTCGCCGGGCAGCTGCAGGCCGCCGGCCACGAGCTGCACGACGTAGAGACAACCGTTGGCGTCGTCGAACGCGAACGACTGCATGACGGTCGCGTTGTGCAGGGGCACCCCTCCGAGCAGCCGCGCACCCGGTGCGGCACAGTCGAAACGGTCGGCTCTCGGCACGGCCGCCGCGGCGGCGGGGCCGCCCGCGAGGAGGGCGGCGCCCGTCATGGCACCGCTGATGAGGAAGGTACGTCGTGTCGGCATGGGGGGATCTCCGTCACTGGAATCGTTTGACGACGCCGTCGGCGAGGGCGTCGGCCGCGGCGGCGAGATGCGCCCCCGCGGTGTCGAGCCGGTTGAGCAGGAGCAGGGAGGTGAGGGATGGTTCGGGTCGGGTGAGCAGGACCGCGACGGCCTGCTGGTACGCGGGTCGTACACCGCCTTTCTTCGCTTGCAGCGCCGCGTCGGCGGCGTCGCGCGGCCGGTCGGCGAGCAGCTCGACCGCGGTGGCGAGCCGGTCGACCCCGTCGGCGAGAGCGGCCAGTATCGGCCCGTGCAGGGGGTCGGGCGAGGCTTCGTAGAGGTCGACCTCGCGGACGAAGTCGCGCAGGGTGTCGAGAATGTCGTCCACACTGCGGGAGAGCCGGAACAGGTCCTCGCGATCGATGGGGGAGGTCACGCTACGGCGCAGCCGGCTGATGAGCCGTGCCCGGTCGGCATCGCCCTCGTGCTCGACGAGGGCCATCCGGCGGCGGGCCTCCGCGGGATGCAGGGCCCCGTCCACGGCGGCGCGGGCGAGCACCACTCCGCGGGCGGCGGCGCGGACCTGCGCGACCACGAGACCGGCGAGTGTCCGGTCGGTACGGCCGGACAGGTCGCGCAGGACACGGCGTACACGTCCGGGGCTCATCGGATCTCCTTGAGCGTGGCGACCTCGGGCTTCGGCTGCGAGGAGGAGGTCAAGCCCGCTCCCCCGCATTCGTCCTGGTCAACTCAGTGCTCCGATCGTGGCGTTGGCGAGCGCGGCGAGCCCGTAGGCGAGAGGTAGCGTGAACAGCCACGCGCGGCCGAGGGCGAGGACCCCGCGCCACCGCACCCGACGGGTGCCGCGGGCGAGGCCGGTGCCGATGAGCGCCCCGGCGAGGGACTGGGTCATGCTCACCGGGGAGCCGAGCGCGGCGGTGCCGAGAACGACGCTCGCGCCGGTGAGCTCGGTGGCGACGAGGGTGTCGGTGCGCGTGGGAGTGAGCATGCCGCCGAGTCCGGCCGCGAGTCTGGGGAGTCCGGCCAGCCCACCGGCGAGGAAGCAGACACCGAGCAGGACGAGCACCGGTGCGAGGTCCGCCGCACCGTGGCGCGTGCCGTCGCGGGTGGCGAAGTACACGGCGAGAACCTTCTGCCCGTCGTTGGCGCCGTAGGCGACGCACCCGGCGGAGAAGGCCGCGATGTGCAGCCACCGCAGCCGGATACCGGCCGTGCCGACGTGCGGCAGGCCACGCACCAGGCGGCAGGCGGCGCCCGCGACGAGCGCTCCGGCCACGGGGGCGGCGGCCGCGGCGGCGAGCACGGAGGCGATGACGGGCCAGGAGACGTCGCCGCCGCCCCCGGTGCCGGCACCGGCGATCCCGCCGACGAGTGCGAGAGTGAGGCTGGTCGGCAGTCCGCGCCAGCCGAGCCCGACGGTGACGGCGACGGCGACGGCGACCCCGACGTACAGTCCGGTGCGGCCGTCGCCGCCGGGGTAGGCGACGAGCCGGCCGTCGAGGGTGGCGGCGACCGCCGTACCGACGACCAGGGGCGCGACCGCGACCGCCGTCGCGAGCAGTGCGAGTGCGGCCAGGGGTGGCAGTCCACGGGCCCGGGTGCCCAGACCGACCTGGGCACCGGCGTCGTTGAAGCCGGTGAACACGGCGAAGACGGCCGCCACCACCATCCCGACTTCCACCTGCGACGCCTTCTTCCCATGTATCCGTGTTGTATCGGCCGTAAGTTAACATTAAATGTCCGGCATTTATCAACAGGAAGCATGGATCCGGACAGAGATCCCGGTAGATTCGGCACATCAACCGCCCGTTTCGGACACGTGGCTGCCTGGAGTTCTACCGAAAAGAATGTTAAGTTCACATCGCTCAATGACTCTTCTGCTCGAGCGGGGGCCGCGACTTCTCATGCGCACAGACCAACCAGCCCAGGTGTGGGCGGGTGTCGACGTCGGCACTCAGAGCCTGCGGGTCGTCCTCGTCGACGACACCGGCCGTGTCGCCGGGCACGGGGCGGGAAGCCTGACCAGCCACCGCGCGGGCGCTGTGCACGAGCAGGACCCGGCGCAGTGGTGGGCGGTGCTCGGCAGCGCGTTCCGCCAGGCCCTGAAGGACGTCGATCCCCGGGCCGTCCTGGGGGTCGCGATCTGCGGCACCTCCGGGACCTTCCTGCTCGCCGACGCCGTGGCCGGCACTCCCCTCACCCCGGCCCTGATGTATGACGACGCCCGGGCCTCCGCCGAGGCGCCCGACGTGACGGCCGCCCTCGGCCACGCGACGCAGCCCTCGTGGGCCCTGCCGAAACTCGTGCACCTGCTGCGCACCGGTCCCGCCCCGCTCCGCGCCGGCCTGGAGTCCGGGCACGTCCGGATGGTCCACTGCCCCGACCACCTCGCCGAACGCCTGGTCGGCGGCCCCGTCGCCACCGACTGGAGTCACGCGCTCAAGACGGGATACGACCTCGACGAGCTCGGCTGGCCCACCGGGGCGCTCGGCAGACTCGGCCTCTCCCCGGCGGTCCTGCCCGCAGTGGTGCGCCCCGGCACACCGCTCGGTACGGTGTCCGCGTCCGGGGCGGACCATACCGGGCTGCCCGTCGGCACCCCGGTCCTCGCGGGCATGAGCGACGGCTGTGCCGCGCAGATCGCCGCCGGCGCGCTCGCTCCCGGCAGCTGGAACTCCGTGCTCGGCACGACCCTCGTCCTCAAGGGGGTCACCGCCACCCGCATCGTCGACCCGGCCAACGTGATCTACTCGCACCGCCACCCCGACGGCGGCTGGCTGCCCGGCGGTGCCTCCAGCGTCGGTGCCGGCATCCTCGAACGCCGGTTCCCGAGCGGCGACCGCGACGCCCTCGACCGGGCCGCCGCCCGGTACGAGCCGTCGGGCGGCATCGCCTATCCCCTGGCCGGCCGCGGCGAGCGGTTCCCCTTCTTCGCGCCGGACGCGGAGGGCTTCGAGCTGGGCACCCCGGTGGACGAGGCCGACCGGTACGCCGCCGTCCTGCAGGGCGTCGCGTTCGTCGAACGACTCGCCTACTCCACGCTGCGCCATCTCGGCGCCGACGTGGACGGGCCGCTGTCGGCGACCGGGGGTGCCGTCCGCAGCCGCTACTGGACGCAGTTGCGCGCCGACATCCTGGGCCGGCCGATACGCCTCCCGGCAAGCCCCGAACCGGCGTTCGGCATGGCCGTCCTCGCCGCCGCGGGGAAGGACGGCCTCCACGCGACGTCCCGGCGCTTCGTCCGCATCGCCGAGACCGTCGATCCCCGACCCGGGTCCGCGGAACGGTTCGCCGACGCCTACGGTGGTTTCGTCGACGAGCTGGCCGATCGCGGCCATCTCGAGCCTGACCTCGCTCGTTACGCCAAGGAGCAACCGTGACCACGACCGTCGTCCTCGCCCGCCACGGCCGGACCCCCTGGCACCATCCCAACCGCTACACCGGCCGCAGCGACATCGGGCTCGACGACGTCGGGACGGACCAGGCCCGGGCACTGGCCGAGTGGGCACCGTCCCAGGGATTCACCAGCATCGCCAGCTCGCACCTCTCCCGTGCGGTCGCCACCCTCGCGCCGGTCGCGGCGGCCCTCGGGAAGCACCCCACCGTCGACCCAAGGCTGCGTGAGCTCGATTTCGGCATCGCCGAGGGGCGCACCCTCGCCGACGTCCGCGCGGAGCATCCCGAGGTCGCCGCCCGGTTCGTGGCCGACCCCGCCCGCGACCACTTCCCGGAGGGGGAGGCCCCCGCCGACGCCGTGGCACGTGCCCTGGCCGGACTCGGCGACCTCGCCACCGCCGACCCCGGCGGCCGGATCCTCGTCGTCGCCCACTCCACTCTGATCCGCCTGCTGGTCTGCGAGGTGCTCGGCGTGCCGCTCGGCGACTACCGGCGGCGGCTGCCGGCCCTCGCCCCGGGCTCCACGACAACGTTCCGGCTCTCCGGCGGAGACGATTCGGCGGCGCTGCTGGCGTACAACGTGCCGGTGTCCCGAGGATGGACCACATGACGACCTCCAACTCTCCCGAGCGCAACCGGCCCGCCCAGCGGCAGGCCGAGATCGCCGAGCATGTCCTGCAGCACGGCTCCATGTCGGCCAACGATCTCTCCGAACTGTTCGGCGTCAGTCTCATGACCATCCACCGCGATCTCGACGAGCTGGAGCGTCAGGGCATCGTGCACAAGTTCCGCGGTGGCGTGAGCGCGCAGCCGTCCAGCGTCTTCGAGAGCAACGTGACCTACCGGCTGCGTACCGCCCGCGAGGAGAAGGTCGCTCTCGCCCGCCGCGCCCGCGCGCTCATCGAGCCGGGCATGGCCGTCATGCTCGACGACTCGACGACCACACTGGAGCTGGCCCGCCTCCTTGAGGACGCCGCTCCGCTGACCGTCATCACCAACTTCCTGGAGACCATCAAACTGGTCGCGGGCATGCGCGGCATCCGGTTGATCACCCTCGGCGGGGAGTACTACCCGACGCACGACTCGTTCCTCGGCGTGCCGTGCATCGAGGCGATCGAGGCGCTGCGCGTCGACATGTTGTTCGCCTCCGTCTCCGCGGTGTCGAACAACTACGCCTACCACCAGGAGCAGGAGATCGTCCTGGTGAAGCGGGCGATGATCCGTGCGGCCCAGAAGTCGGTGCTCTCGGTCGATCACAGCAAACTCGGCCGCGTCGCCCTGCACCGGCTCGTCCCGCTGTCCGACTTCGATCTCGTCCTCACCGACTCGCGTGCCCCCGAGGACAGCCTGCTGGAGATGCGGGAGAACGGAATCCGCTATGACGTCGTCTGATCCGGTCGTCGTCGGCATCGACGTCGGCACCACGGTCACCAAGGCCGTCGCCTTCGACGGCGCCGGCCGGGCACTGCTGCGCACCGCCCGGCCGACGGTCCTCGACCGGCCCGGCGACGGCCGGTACGAACAGGACATCGACACGGTCGTCGCGTCCGCCGTCGGCGTGCTGGCCGAGCTGGTCAGCGGCCTCGACCGGACGGTGGCGGCCGTCGGCATCACGGGTCAGGGCGACGGGGTGTGGCTCGTCGACGCCGAGGGGCGGTCCGTGCGCCCCGCGATCTCGTGGCTCGACGCCAGGGCCACCCCCGTCATCGAGGCGTGGGAGTCCGAGGGGCTGCTCGACTCCGCTTACCGCCGTACCGGCACGCTCATGTTCCCCGGCTGCTCGGGCGCCGTCCTGGCCTGGCTCGACGCGCACGAGCCATCGGTGCTCGACCGCGCGGCGACCGCCGGATACTGCAAGGACGTCGTCATGCAGGCCCTCACCGGGCTGCGTGCGACCGACCCGTCCGACGCGTCCGCGCCGTTCCTCGACCCGCTCCGCCGTGACTACGACGAGGAACTGATCGCCGCGTGCGGTCTCGCGCACCGCCGGCACCTGCTCGCGCCGGTGACCACCGCGCCGACCGGCGCGCTGAGCCGGTCGGCCGCGGCGGCGACCGGGCTGCCCGCGGGCACGCCCGTCATCGCCGCGCCCTACGACCTGCCCGCCTCGGCGCTCGGCGCCGGCGTCACCGAGGTCGGCGACGGGCTGCTCATCGTCGGCACCACCCTCGCCTGCCAGGTCCTCGTCGACGACGTCGACACCGGCGGCGAGGCGTGCGGGCTCACGCTGAGCACCTGGCAGGACCGGCGCTGGCTGCGCGCGCTGCCCGCGATGGTCGGCACCGCCGCCCTCGACTGGGTACTGCGCCTCATCGGCGCGACCGTCTCCGACCTGCCGCGGCTGCTCGCCGGAGGCAGTTCGGACGGGCTGTCGATGCTGCCGTTCCTCGCCGAGGCGGGAGAGCGCGCCCCGTTCGTCGCTCCCCGCGCCCGCGGCCGGATCGACGGGTTGCACCTCGGCACCGGTCCCGCCGACCTGGTGCGCACCACCTGCGAGGCGATCGCCTACAGCGCCCGGCACTGCCTGACGACGGCCGGGCTCACCGGGTCGCTGACCGCGTGCGGCGGCGGCGTCGCGTCCGCGGCGTGGTCGCAGATATTCGCCGACGTCCTCGACCGCCCGTTGAATGTCCTCTCCGGCGACGAGACCGGTGCCCGCGGAGCGGCCCGCGCCGCCGCCGAGACCCTCGGCCTGCCCGCCATGGCGGCACCGTCCGGGCGGACCCACCATCCCGACCCCGCCGCGTCCGCCCGGTACGCCGCGGGTTACGAGCGTTATCTCACCCAGATCACGGCTGCCCGCCCCGCGTGGGTCGCCTCCGGATAGCAGAACAGAAGGGAATCCCCCCTGTGAAGGTCCTCGTCGCCGGTGATCATTTCGTCACCAATGACCTGCTCCTTGGCGCGTTGAACGCCCAGCTCGACGTGGGGTTCGACGTCACGACAATGACACTGCCCTGGCCGCACACGCCGTTCGGACCGGTCGCCGAGGTCGACGAGGCGTCCGGTGACGAGGACGCCCTGATCGAGGCGCTCGACGGAGTCGAGATCGCCGTGACCCAGATGGCCCCGTTCACCGCCCGGGTCATCGAGTCCACCGACACGCTGCGGCTCATCGTCGTCGCACGTGGCGGACCGGTGAACGTCAACCTCGAGGTGGCCGCGGCACGCGGTGTCGAGGTCCGTTCCACACCCGGCCGCAACGCCGTGGCCGCCGCCGAGCACACCGTCGCCCTGCTGCTCGCCGCGCTGCGCCGCATCCCCGCCACCCATGCCTCGACGGTCGCGGGAGAGTGGCGCAGCGACCTGTACGCCCTCGACGCCGTCGGCTCCGAGCTCGCCGGGACCACGGTGGGCCTCATCGGGTACGGCGCGATCGGGCGCCGGGTCGGCCGCATCCTCGCGGCCTTCGACGCCGAGGTGCTCGTATACGACCCGTACGCCGCTCCCGAGACCCTCGACGGCGCCACCCCGGTCGGCCTGGACGAGCTGCTCGACCGTTCCCGCGTGGTGAGCGTGCACGCCCGGCTCACCCCCGAGACCCGCGGGCTCGTCGACGCCGCCGCGCTCACCCGCCTGCCCCGGGGTGCGGTGCTCGTCAACACCGCCCGTGGCGGGCTGCTCGACTACGACGCCGTCGCCGACGCGCTGCACGACGGAAGGCTCGGCGCCGCGGCGTTCGACGTGTACGACGTCGAGCCGCCGCCCGCCGGCTCACGGCTGTTCACCGCCCCGAACGTCGTGTGCACCCCCCACCTCGCCGGGGCGACGGTGCAGACGGCGCAGCGCGCCGCCCGCCAGTGCGCCGACGCCGTGACCGCGTTCCTCGCGGAGACGCGGTGAGTGCCTTCACCCCGCTCCTGCCCGTCGCGGAGAAGGCGGTGGAGCTCGCCGCGGGCCTCGTCCGCGAGGGGCGGCCGGGCGTTCTCACCGCCAAGGGAGAACGCGACATGGCCACCGAGGTCGACTTCGCCGTCGAACGCGCGGTCCGCGACTACCTGCGGCAGGAGACCCCCGCGATCGGGTTCCTCGGTGAGGAGGAGGGCACCAGGGGGGAGGGCGAGCTGACCTGGGTGCTCGATCCGATCGACGGCACCGTCAACTTCGTGCACGGGTTGCCGCTGGTCGCGGTCTCCCTCGGGCTGGTCTACCGGCGACGGCCGGTGCTCGGCGTGGTCGACCTGCCGCTGCTCGGCAACCGTTACACGGCGGTCCAGGGCGCCGGTGCCCACGCCGACGGCAGCCCCATGCGGGTGAGCACGCCGCAGCGGCTCGCCGACGCCGTGGTTGCGGTAGGCGACTACGCGGTGGGCGTCGACGCCGCGGAGCTCAATGCGGAACGCCTCGCGGCGACCGCGGAGCTCGCCGCGCGCGCCCAGCGGATAAGGATGCTGGGCACCGCGGCGGTGGATCTCGCCTGGGTGGCGCAGGGCCGCCTGGACGGTCTGATCATGTTCTCCAACAACCCGTGGGACACCGCCGCGGGCATCGCGCTCGTACGTGAGGCAGGCGGAGAGGTCGTCGACCGCGGCGGCGCGGAGCACTTCATGGACTCGGAGGTGACCGTGGCGGGATCCGGCCCCGTCCTCGACGACCTCGTCGCACTCACGCGTCCGCGCTTCTAACGCGATGTGACGCCATTTTAACGTTTTAAATAACAGAGCGGTTGCGATTCGGGGTGGCCCAGCGGCCACCCCTGCCCGCTTTATGGCTCCATATGCGAGCATTCGACCCTTTAATCCCGGTGATCGTGGCCGATGGGGCACTCACCTCTTGCCTGTTATGTGAACATCGTGTTAACTACTCCTGCGAACAAAACGCCCATAAGTGTTAATAGCGTTATGTTCTGGCCTGCCTCCCGCCCCCAAGGAGAACCCGTGTTCCTGACGATCGCGCACCGTGGTGACCCGCTCGTGCACCGCGAAAACACCCTCCCGTCGTTGCGTTCCGCGGTCGACAAAGGTGCCAACACCCTTGAGTTCGACCTGCGCCTCACCCGGGACGCGCACATCGTGCTCCTGCACGACGCGGGTCTCGAACGGCTCTGGGGCCGCACCGCCGACATCTCCGACCTCACCCTCGCCGAGGTGCGTGAGACCGGCGGCGAATACCAGGTCCCGACCTTCGACGAGGTGCTCGACGCGTTCGACGACACCACGTTCCTCGTCGACCTCAAGACCGACGACGTGATCACCCCCGCGGTCGCCGCGCTGCGCCGGCACGGTGACGCCTTCGACCGTTCGATCTTCGTCGCCGCGCGGCGCGGTGGACGCGAGGCCCTGATCAAGCTGCGCGCCAACGCGCCCGACGCCACGATCGGCCTGGACTGGACCGAGGAGCAGCCGCCGTCCGAGGAACTGCTCGACGCCCTGCGCCCGCAGTACTTCGGCCCGCGCTGGAGGGTCGCCGACGCGGCCGGGGTGCCCGCCATGCGGGAACGCGGCTACCGCGTCTGGGTCGGCCCTCTGGACGACGAGGCCGCGGTCGTCGCCGCGATGGAGTACGGGGTCGACGGGGTCGTCGCCGACGACATCTCCTCGCTGCTGCGCCTGCGTGCGGACGCCGGGACATCCTGATGCCGGCCGCGATGACCAAGGCCGGCGTCGCGCCGCCCCCGGTGCCGCGCGGCGCCTCGCCCGGCACCGGCGGGGCACGTCGGCGCCTGCGCCGCGAGCACCTGATGTTCCTCGCGTTCGTCGCGCCGAACTTCCTGTTCATCGTGGTGTTCTCGTACTGGCCGGTGATCTACAACGCCTACCTCAGCCTCACCGACTGGGACATGATCTCGCCGATCAAGAACTTCGTCGGTCTCGACAACTACGTCGACATGTTCACCAGCCTCGGATTCGCCGACGTGCTGTTGACCACCGTGTACTTCACCGTCGGCGTCGTGGGCGGCAGCATGCTCCTCGGCCTCGGCATCGCGCTGCTGCTCAACCTGAAGCTCAGGGGCCGCACGTTCGTCCGGACGATGGTGTTCGCTCCGCACGTGCTCTCGGGCGCGGCGGTGGGTCTCGTGTGGGCGTTCATCTTCGACCCGAACTACGGCCTGTCCCGGGTGTTCTTCTCCGCGGTCGGCAGCGCCTCGCCCGCCTGGCTCACCGACTCCGACTGGGCGCTGCCCGCGGTCATCATCGTCTATCTCTGGAAGAACACCGGCTTCGCCGCGATCGTCTATCTCGCCGGCCTGCAGAACATGCCCAAGGACGTGTACGAGTCGGCGGCCCTCGACGGTTCCGGCCCCTGGACGACCTTCCGCAGGTTCACCCTGCCGCTGCTCTCGCCGGTGACGTTCTTCCTCGTCGTCACCTCGACGATCGGCTCGTTCCAGGCGTTCGACGTCATCGCGCTGACCACCGGCGGCGGTCCCGGCGACGCCACCACCATCCTGTCGTGGTTCGTCTACGACTCCGGGTTCCGGAGCTTCCAGGCCGGCCCCGCCGGAGCGAGCTCGATCGTGATGTTCGGCATCCTCCTCACGATCACGCTCCTGCAGACGCGCTACCTCGAGCGGAAGGTGCACTACAAGTGAGAATCGCCCGTACCGCTCAGTACGCCCTGCTCATCGTCCTCGGCGTCATCATGGTCGGCCCGCTGTACTGGCTGCTGTCCTCCTCGTTGAAGGACCCCTCGCAGATCTACACCTGGCCGCCCGTCTGGATACCCACGAACATCCGTCCCGCCAACTACAGCGACGCCTGGAACTCCGCCCCTTTCGCCGACTTCTACATCAACTCCATCATCACGACGTTCGCCGGCAGCGCCATCGAGATCGCCAACGCCGTGCTCACCGCGTACGCGTTCACGTTCCTGCGGTTCCCCGGCAAGCGGGTGCTGTTCGTCGTGCTGCTGGGCGCGATGATGGTGCCCGGTCACGTGACGCTGCTGCCCAACTACCTGACCGTCTCGGAACTCGGCTGGATCAACACCTACCAGGGGATCATCATCCCCGGCGTCGCCTCGGCGTTCGGGGCGTTCCTGCTCCGCCAGCACATGCTCACCCTGCCCGGCGCGCTCATCGAGGCCGCCCGCATAGACGGCGCGGGCCATCTGCGCACCATGTGGAGCGTGGTGCTGCCCATGTCGCGGCCGATGCTCATCACCGTCGGCATCGTGTCGCTGGTCGGCAAGTGGAACGACTTCATCTGGCCGCTCATCGTCACCAACACGGCATCGATGCGCACCCTGCCCGTCGGCCTGCTCCTCCTCAAGAACCAGGAGGGATACACGAACTGGGGAGCTGTCATGGCCGCCGCCATGTTCGTCGTCGTCCCCGTGCTCGTCGTCTTCTTCCTCGCCCAGCGCCACATCGTCACCGGCCTCACCCAGGGTGCGGTCAAGGGCTGACCCTCGTCGCGCCTCCTCGCAAAGGATCCCCCCATGAACACCTCCTTCCCCTCGTTCAGCAGGCGGCAGTTCCTCGGCACCGCCGGCGCCGGCCTGCTCGCCTTCACCGCCGTCGGCTGCGGTGGCGGATCCGGTTCGGGCATGGCACAGCCCGAGGGCAAGGTGCCCGAGCAGTACGCCAAGCGGCAGCGTGTCGTGATCTGGTTCCCCTGGACCGGTGTCCCCGGTGAGGCGTTCCAGCGCCTCGTGGCCAAGTTCAACGGCTCCCAGAGCAACATCTACGTCGAGGCCCAGTTCCAGGGCACCTACGACGAGACCACCCAGAAGCTGGCCACCGCCCTGCAGGCCCGCCAGATCCCCGACCTGTGCGTCTTCAGCGACGTGACCTGGAACAAGTTCTATTTCAATGACACCCTCGAACCGCTGAACGGATACTTCGGCAAGGGGCTCAACGCCGCCGACTACACCGACCAGCTCATCGCCGAGGGCACCGTGAAGAACGAGGTGTGGTGGGTGCCCTTCGCCCGCAGCACCCCGATTTTCTACTACAACAAGGACCTGTTCGAGGCCGCCGGGCTGCCCGACCGGGGCCCGAAGACCTGGAGCGAGCTGCGCGAGTGGGCACCCGCCATCAGCGCGCAGAAGGTCGCCGGCCAGTCGCCCAAGCTCACCGCCTACGCCCAGATCGACGGCGACTGGCAGTTCCAGGGCACGGTCTGGCAGTGGAGCGGCAACTACTCCAAGGGGCTCGACGTCACCATCGACACCGGCGGCGCGGTCGAGGCCGGCGAGTGGCAGCGCAAGCTCATCCACGACGACAAGCTCGCCTACATGGCGCAGAGCCCCAAGCTCGACTTCACCAACGGGCTCATCGCGACCCTCACCGAGTCCACCGGCGCGCTCACCGGCGTCACCAAGGACGCCAAGTTCAAGGTCGGCACCGCGTTCCTTCCCGAGGAGACCGCGTTCGGCTGCCCCACGGGCGGCGGCGGCATCTCCGTCATGGCCGGTGCGCCCAAGGAACGCAAGCAGGCGGCCTTCGAGTTCCTGACCTTCCTCGCGAAGCCCGAGAACGCCGCCCAGTGGACGATCGACACCGGGTATCTTCCGGCGACCAAGGCCGCGGCGGAGACCCCCCAGATGCAGAAGCTGTTCGCCGACAACCCGAACTTCAAGAAGGCGGTCGACCAACTGCCGAGGACCCACAAGCAGGACCAGGTGCGGGTGCAGGTCCCCAACGCCAACCGGGTGATCTACGGCGGCCTTCAGAAGATCTACGCCGACAACCAGCCCGCGGAGGCGGTGTTCAAGTCGGTGGCGGCGGAGCTGAGGAAGAGCACCGAGTCAGTCCGCAAGACGATCGAAAGGCACATGTAGGCCACCCCCGGCCGGAGGACTGCGCGCACATCGTTGCGGCGCGGGGTGATGCGCGTAGCGTGAGGTCATGCACCTTGTCACCGTACGGCTCCCGCCCCAGGCGACTCTCCCCCAGGCCATCCACCGTCTCGGACTGTCGGAGGAGGAGGTCGACACCGGCTACGGCCTGGTGCTCATCGACCCCGACCAGGGCCTGTACGGCCTGCGCGTGACCGAGGAGGCCGCCCGCACCCTCGACCCGGAGGCGGGCGGCGGCCCCTACGCCGACCCGAGGATCGAGCCCTACGGCCCACCGGAGTGAGACCCGGCACGCCCCCGGACCGGGGGCGTGCCCGGTCCCGGTCAGGACACGCAGCGCCGTACACCGATCGCACTGCCCGGTGCCGCCGATCAGGCAAGGGTGGAGCGGGCCGGTTCGGCAAGCACGACCACCGCGGCGTCGACTTTCGTGCGTTATGCGGTTGCGAGGATGTCCGTCCTGGTCGTCACAGGCCAAGAGCGGACACGCTCGCTCTGTCTCCATTGCTGTATCGGTCTCATCCACAGGAGCGGTTTTCAAACCGGGCTCGTCAGTCCCGAGATGGCATCACATACAGCGCGTGCGTACCGTCCAGCCACTCCTGGTCGATCTCGCGGCCGGTGATGCGGCCGATCAGAGTCAGCGCGGAGCTGATGACCTCATCATTCGAGGGCCCCTCTCGACCGCTGCTGAGTTCGAAACGCAGTCCTTCCATATACGGGTCCAGCGCATGGGGGTCGATTCCGTCGCGGAGCTCTGGGTAGGTGATGGTGAGACTCGTGATCATCTGCCCATCGATCGCGTAATCAAGGGTTTCGTTCCCATTGATGTTCCAGCTAACGCTCAGCGCCCGGCCCGAATCACGAGATAGGGCCGATAGTCCTTGCATCGTCGCGCAGTCGAAACCGCCGATCTGGAAGACCAACGTCCAGGATCCGCACAGGCCCACCAGGATGACGTTACCGCCCGCCGCATCCGCGATGTTCCTGAGGTCGCAGTCGGTGCGGGAATCCAGGTCCGCCCCGAGCCGCCGTGCGGCCTCCTCGACCCCGATTCCCTCACACCAGGCGGCACAGAACTCCGCGAGAGGTTCGTCCTCGTCGCCGTAGAACCGCGCATAGGAGTGAAGCAGGTCATAGAGCCGTTCAGCGGATTTCATCGAGATGCCCTTCCAGCACAGGCATTCCTTCCTAACAATTTCGCCTCGCCCTTCTTTTTTATAGGCAGGTAATCGCCGCCAATGTCGGGAACACGGCCATATATCAATAAAGTTGTTCCGAGGATACTGATGCAGGCCGTGTTCCCACAGGTTACACGTTTTCTCTAGCCGCGGCTTCGTCAGGCGTCACAGACTGGACGAGATCACATCGTTTCTCACGATGGTGGAGGACCCTGATGGACCCGAACCCAGAAGCTCATGCCTTCGTCCATTCTGTATCGTGCATAGAACATTCTAAGGTCCGTTCCGGCATCCCTGTTCTGGATTCTGTCAATGTATCGAACCGAATATTGTCCGGTACCCGCTCCGGCGCCTTCATAGGTGGAGGCGAATGGGAATTCATCGCATTGGTCATCCGGGTTCTTTTTCCCTGCGGATACCTCTGCTGTCGCGCAAGCCCTGTCCTTCTCGGCCTTGTTTGCGTTCTTTAGGTTCTTGCCGTCCACCCATGTATTCGGGCTTAGATATTTGAGCGGATTTCTCGCGTCTTGATCGGGGTCGTCCCAGTTTCCGGGAATGTGCTTCCCACCCAGCCTTCTGGGAAGAGTGGCTTCGGGATTCCAGTATGCGTCATGGATATGCTGTGCGACCGCCTGGTTGTGCGGATCACCGGTATACATTGTGTAGAGCGCGCTTGCCCCTACGAAAATGCATCCATTCTTGTAATAGGGCTGGCTCCACCCTCCCCTTGCCTTGCTATCACACCGTATCTTGGGAGCGTTGTCCTTAGCGGTCTCAAAGATCCTCCCTTCCGGCCTGTTCCACATAGCTACCCGGCTGTCGCCAGCCGAACCGAAAGCCTTCTCATAGATAAGCCATGGCCGCAACGTGCACGCAGCTATTCTGCTCTTGGAGAGGTTGACGTTCGCCGACTGGAAGATGGAAAGGTCGTGGTCGCGCTTCTTCCAATTGCCGATGGTGTCTCGACGGTCCTCCCCGCCAGTTCTCACACAGGTTGAGGAGTTATCAGGGTCGGAATTGGGTTTGATTTCCACCCTCAGAAAGTCGTTGTCGTAGGCAGTTGTTGGCTGCCAGTCCTGGACAGCAGCGAAATTATTAAGACTCGTCCACACGGCGATCTGCCTGGGCTTGGCGTCGCCTCGGACGTTATCGGGAAGAACTTCCGTTCCCGAACTGTCTCCGAGATAGGTCTGCATGACGACAGTCGCCTCGAGCCTCCGCCCGTCCTCGACCTCGGGAGTAACCTGCCAACTACCCTTCTTGTACTTTGCCTCCCAATCGCCCCAACCAATCCACTTGCTCCAACACGCCGTATACGGCCTCAGGAGATCGAATCCCTCGGCGCTGTACGCCTTGTCCCAGCTCTGTTTCCTGAGGTCGTTGCACTGCCCGATAGTCAGCCGGTCATAGGTGAAGAAATTGTAGTCCAGTGGCTCGGCCGCCTGATTGGAAGAGGACAAGGCTGCGGCTCCCCTGTTGGAGGGGGCCGTGATGGTGGATGACTGCACTGAACCGGTTGCTCGCTCCAATGGTTTCTGCGAGGAAGACGGAACTTTCACGGCTGTGGAAGCGCCACCGAGCAATGCGGCGATCTCAGCAGCCGCCAGCGGACGTGGATAAGCCCGAACGTCATCGAGATCGCCGCGCATACTGGTGCCCAGCGTCATGGCGGCATCAGCGTTCCACGCGGGGAAGCTGACCGGTGCGGTCTTGACAGCCGCGCCGTTGAGGTAGAGCGTCGCGGTCTTGGCTGTGGCGTCGTACACGCCGACGAGGTGGAACCATTCGCCCGTCGGTGGTTCGACGTCGGAGAGCACACCCTCGGTCGTCGCGTCGGCGGCATCGGCGCTGGTGAAGGTGAACACTAGCCCGCGGTCGGGGGTGTTGCCGAGGCGGAAGGGCGCCTGGTGGGTGCCCTTCTGCTCGACGACGGTGTAGTCGCCGTCCTTGTCGTTCCACCGTAGCCAGGCGGTGGCGGTGAAGCTCTGGTCGGTGCGGATCACCGGCTCGGCGGTCTGTGCGAGGGGCTCCTCGCCCGGCTGGGCGGCGTTGATGGTGAGCTGCTGCCAGTCCGACCAGGCCGAGGACAGCTGTCCGGCGACGGCGCGGGCGCGCCAGCGCACCTGCCAGTCGTCGGTCAGCTTCCCGGCTGGGACGGCGATGCCGGCTTGGGTGCCGGAGGCGACGTTGTCAATACCGCCGGTCCAGATCTGGCCGGTGCCCTGGCCTTGGGGTGCGGCGGGGTCGTGCTCGAGTTCGTACTCGGCCCGCAGGGTGCCGCCGACCGGGCCACTCACCTGTGCCAGCAGGGTGGGGGTGAGGGTGGAGGTGACGGTGGTGCCGTTCACCACCTGCGAGGGGTTGACCTGCAGCGCGCCCACGGCCGGCTCCGAGATCGGGCCGGGTACGTCGACGGTGGCCTGCTGCCAGTCCGACCAGGCCGAGGTGGTTGAGGCGGCAGCGTTAGCCGCGCGGGCACGCCAGCGGACCTGCCAGTCGTCGGTCAGCTTCCCGGCTGGGACAGCTGCTGTGGCCTGGCTGCCGGAGGCCACTGCGGCGGAGGCGCCGGTCCAGATCTGGCCGGTGCCCTGATCGGTGGCGGCCGGGTCGTGCTCGATCTCAAACTGGCCCGTCAGGGTGCCGCCGATGGCGTCGGAGACAGTGGCGGCCAACTGTGGGGTGAGGGAGGTGACCGTGGTGGTGCCGGCGACGTCCTGGGCCGGGGTGACGGTCAAGCCGCTGATCGCCGGGGCGGAGACTGGGCCGGTAGTGGTGACGGTCAGCGTCGGCGGGCTATTGAACTCGCCGACCTCCTCCGAAGCGGGAAACACCCGGAAGTTCTCAACGTTGGTCTCGGTCGGCGACTGCAGCACCAGGCCGTGGTTGGCCGCGCCGGCGGCCCAGTCCTGAGCGATGCCGGTGGCCGGCCACTCCAGCAGAGTGGGATCGGCGCAGGCGGAGTCGTAACCCGCCTTGTTGATCTGGGCGTCCTCTGTGGTGGAGATCGGCTTGTTGACCCAGTACAGGTTGTTCTCATCCCATGCACTGGTCAGGCGGCGCACCTGGATGCCCGCGCCGACCGCGCTACCGCAGGCCTGAGCGCCGATGTTCAGCACCGAGAGCTTGGCGTCGGTCACCGTGGCGCCGGTCAGGCTGGTGGTGTCGAAGCGCAGGTGTACCCGGTACTTCAGGCTGCCGATCCGAGTGCCGGCCATGATGATGGGATAGGTCGGGTCGGCCGGAAAGTTGGCGGTGTTGGTGGACGAGACATCCACATCGTGGTTGAACGGCAGTGTGGTCGTCGGATCCACCCGCACCGGATACTTCGTGGCCGGATCGGACAAGAACGCGTGGTCGGGTTTGAGCACCAGCTCGGTCCGGCCGCCGGTGGTCACCACGTCGGTGGCGATCTTCGCGTGCCGGGCCTGTGGCAGGCGGCTCGTGGCCAAGTGAGCTCCGGCGGGGGCGTCCCACATCACTGGCTGCGGCGCCGAAGCGACCAGCTTCTTGCCCTTGCCGCCGGTGAGTAGCAGGCGCCCGCCCTTGCCCTCGGTGAGGGTCAGACCATCGGTCTCCACCCCGATGCGCAACTCCAGCGGCGCAGCAGGCCGCTCGCGCAGCACCACGTCGTGCCGGAACCCGGTCGGCAGCACGGTCACGACCAGGTCCGCGCCCTTGCCGGCCGCGTCGGTGAACGTAGCCACGTTCTTGCTGACCGTCGGCTTGGGCAGGGCGGTCGGCCACCGCAGCGCGTACGACTGCCCGTCAGCGGCTGTCATCTTCACGAACGCACCCGTGCCGCCGGTGGAAACCTCCACCGTGGCACCCGACGCGAGCGCCTTCGGCTTCAGTAGCCCGCCCTGCTCGGCTAGCAAGACGTCGATCGGCACCCACGTGCCATTCTGCTTGGTCCGCACCGGACCCGCAGTGATCTCGGTCGTGAACGTCTTCCCGTCAGGCTGAGCGTAAGTGACACTGGTCTCGGTGGTTTTGTCGACGACCTCGACTCTCTTGTTCTGGCTGACCGCCTGACGCGAAGCGGCTGTCTCCCCTTGTGACGGTGCGTTGGAGACCGCGTTTCCGTTCTTTCCGGCGATCCGGACCGCTGTGTCGTTCAGCTTCGCGTCATGGCCTTGTCCCGACGCATCAGCGGCCGTGCGGCCGTTAGCCTCGTCGAACGTCCAATGACCTGCCATCTTTACGAGAGTAGTGAACGACCACGAGTGGGTGGTCGTCATGACGTTGTCCCACAAATCCTGCGCACCGCTCACCTCAGCGGTGTATTTGGTGCCAACAGACAACAGCTGGGCCGGGGTAAAGATCACCGACTTCTGATCGGTTTCCGATCTGAGGCTTCCCGTAACCACCGCTCCCGCGGAGTCCTTCAACGTGAGCTGCGCATTTCGTACCGGTTTGTCAAAAGTGGCTTTCACCTGAACATCTGCCGGTACATCGATGGCGTCGCCTGCCGGACCCGTCTCGATGACTACAGGCCCTGCCTTGTCCGAGGGGATGTCCTCCGGATCTGGCCCGCTCCAGTCTTCCCCTGGAAGGGGTTGTAGCTTATCGGGGCCGACCTCATAAAGGGCGCCTGGCTTGCTTTGGATAACGTTTGCCTCATCAAGTGTGATCCCACCCAGTTCTGGGCCGCCCTCCCCATGGTCGACCTGCATCGGCAGGGCTTCCTCATACGTCGGCCAACGGGATAGATCCTCGTCGGAGGAGAAGACGACTCGGAGCTTGTACGCGGGGGTGAAGTCGACGGTGAGTTGGGGCCATGCGCCAAGCCACCGTCGGTCTGCTCCTTGGAGCGGTAGCGGCGCCAGTTGGTGAGGTCGGACTCGTTGCCGGCGGTGAGCAGGAAACCGTAGTTCGGTTCTCCGTCGGCCCAGTCCTGAGTGATCTCGTTGACGGAGTGGATGAGGTCGGACGCGTAGTTCATGGAGCCCGAGCAGTTGGTGCTGTAAGCGCCGTATTCGGTGTCCACACCTGCGCTGGTGGCCAGCGGCTGGTTGCTCCAGGTCAGGGTGGAGACATCCCAGCGTTCGGTGATGCGGCGGGCGGCGATGCCGGAGCCGACATACAGGCCGCAGTCGTTGGACAGGTAGTTCCACAAGGTGAGGTCGGCGTTGTCGACCTTCCCGCCCCGTAGCGGGGAGTCGGCTGGGATGTCGTCGAAGCGGATGTAGCTGCGCCAGCGCACGCCACCGTCGTTGGATTTACCGGCCAGGATCCGGTCCAGGCCACTGTTGGCGTAGCCGTCGGGATAGTCCAAGCTGTTGACAAAGGTGTCGTTGGCCAGCTCGGGTTCCCACCAATCGGAGTCGGCGGCCATTACGGTCACCGGGTAGGTGACCGTGGGGTCGGCCAGGAACGCCGTGTCGGGGGTGAGCACCAGCGCCGAGCCGTCCTGCTCCACGCTGACGTGTGCCTTGCCGACCTTTCCGGCGTCGATCGGCCCGTTCGGGTCGGCGGCGACGGCGTCCAGCACCAGCGCCGGCCGGACCTCGGCGACCGTCTTCTTGCCGTCCTCGGCCAGCAGGATCGGCTGCCCGGCGGCGTTGGTGTCGTAGGACATGCCCTTAGGCAGGTCCACCGGCAGACGGAAGGTCACCGGGGCGCTCGGCCGCTCCCGGATCACGATCCGCTGCCGGAAACCGGTCACCGTGGCGGTGACGACCAGGTCCACACCCGCGCCGTAGGCGGACGGGTAGGTGGCGGTGCTGCCGGTCAGTTTGGGCTCAGGCAGCTTGCCGGGAGCGGCGATCTCCGCGGTGCCCCGCGCGGTCTTGCTCTTCAGCAAGACGGCGTCCTCGCCCGCCGACAGGGTCAGGTCGCCCTTGGCGGCCTTGGGCTTGATGACACCGTTGTCTTCAACCAGGGTGGTGTCGATCGGCGTGAAGCCCTCGCCCTTGGCTTTCTTGACCCGGATGGGTTGGGTGTGCAGTTCCATCCGCAGGGTTTTGCCGTCGGGGTTGGCGAAGACCGTTGTGCTTTCGGTCTGCTGGGAGGGGATCTCCACTCGTTTGCCGGTCTCGCGGGCTTTCTTCTTGGCGGCTTCCACCACCTTGTCCACGACCGGCGTGCCGCCCTTCGGCGCGGGGGCCGGCTGGGCCTGGGCGGGGACCGACTGGGTGGGGGCGGGGGGTGATGGCGGTTCTTGCTAGGCCCAGGACGGCGCCGCAGCCAGGCTGATGACCAGCGTCGCGGCCAGCGTCGCGGCGGTGGCGTTCGCAAGTCGGCGTTTACGCCGCCTGCTGATGGAAGGGGAAGGCGAATGCCCTCCTCTTCCTGTTGTCAAGGTCACTCAGGTCTCCTGCATGCATGCGAGTGGCCCGCGCGATCGCACGGGCCACTCGAACAAGGATTCGGCATGCAGGACGTTACTTGTAGAGCTGACGTAAAGATAGATAGATCATCAATTTTGGTGATCATGGACGAAGATCGAATATAGATAGATCAATACCTGCTAAACGGGTCGGCTACCTTCCGCGATCGAGCGGTGTGACGGGTTGAACAAAGCGAAATGAAACCTGTTGACCTCCCTTTCTTCACGTCACTGGCTGTTTCCAGTCCAACCTCGAAACCGTGTCATAGGGACGCCGCTAGGGATGGCGACGGCCGCGCCGCCAGCGCGAGCAGTCAGCGGAGGCCGGGGTGAACTCGGGCACGTCGAGGGTCAGGGCCCCGGCAAGTTGATGTTTTGAACGGATTCGTTCGTATTCGTCCAGCGGCGTAAGTAGGGGCGGGTAAGGAAATACCAAGCCCGCAACGACGGAAAGACACGGCTCCCGAAGATCAGAGGTGTCTAAAGCCGCCTGATCGAATGAGGAAACCGTGCCTGTCGCGCCATCATCGCTGATCAACGCTGTCGGCTGCGAGCAAGTTGGGCAAACGGATACCGATTCTTCCGCCCGGCTGAAGCTCACCGACCGGTTCGCCCTGATTTCCGACCCACGCTCAGCGCGAGGGCGACGCCACTCGCTGGCCTCGATCCTGGCGATCGTGGCATGTGCCACCGTGGCGGTGGGCGGCGACTGCCTGACCGCGATCGAACAGTGGGCCGACAACGCCCCCCAGCAGGTCCTGGCCGACCTGCACATCTGGCGCGATCCATTCACCGGCCTGCACCAGCCGCCCAGCGAACGCACCATCCGCCGCGTCCTGGCCGGCTTGGACGGTGACGAACTCGACGCCTGCCTGGCAACCTTCCTCGGCCAGCCGCCCACCGTCGAACCGCACGAGCGCGCCCCAGCACCGGTGAGCCGGCGCACCGAGCGCGAAGCCCGCCGCGCCGCTCGCCGATCTCCCGCGCAGACGCCGGGCCTATTGCCGGCCTACGCCGTCGACGGCAAGCGCCTCAAAGGTGCCCACCACCCCGGCGGCGGCCGCGTTCACTTGATCAGCCTGGCCGCCCACCTCGACGCCACCGTCCACGCACAACGCCAGATCCCCGCCAAAAGCAGCGAGATCAGCGCCCTGGACGCGCTGCTGCGTCAGGCCACCGACACCGAACTGACCGGCGCTGTCATCACCGCCGACGCCCTGCACACCCAGCGCGCCTCCGCACGACTGCTGATCGACGACCATCACGCGCACTACGTCATGATCGTCAAAGCCAATCAGCCCACTCTGCGCGCCGCCGCCATCACCGCACTGACCGGCCCCGACGCCAACTTCATTACCGTCACCCACCGCGAGTTCGACCGCGGACACGGCCGCACCGAGCACCGCATCCTTCGCACAGCCCCGGCCGGCGACATCGATTTCCCCCATGCCGCTCAGGTCTTTCGCATCCTGCGCCATCGAGGCGGCCTGGACGGCATACGTCACAGCAAGGAAGTCTGCTACGGCATCACCGATCTGACTCCGCGGCAGGCCGGACCGGCCCAGCTCGCCGCCTACGTCCGCGGCCACTGGAAGGCCATCGAAAACGGCGTCCATCACGTCCGCGACGTCACCTTCGCCGAGGACGCCTGCCAAGCGCGGACCGCCACCTTGCCCCGCGCCTTGGCTGCTTTCCGCAACCTCGCCACCGGCACCCTACGCCGAGCGGGCCATGTCAATATCGCCCATGCCCGCCGCGATTACGGCTACGACCACCAGCGCGTCCTTGACCTGTTCAACCTCGGACCGAAGTGATCACACCGACCAAATCACAAACTTGCCGGGGCCCTGCGTCGAGGGTGGGTTGCATCGGGCTTTCCCCGCCGGGCGGGGCGGTGTGGTGGGCACCGCCCCGGAATGAGTGGGTCAGGCGTTCTCGCGGTTGAAGACGCGGGTGCCGGCCGTCACGCAGACCACGGATAGGACCAGGGTGACCGCGACTCCGGCCATCACAGCCGGAGTCGTGTAGCGCCCGTTGAACAGGTCGCGGATGGCCTCGAGGACGTAGCGGAACGGGGTCGCCCGGGACAGCGCGTCGAGCCAGCCGGGTGCCATCGACATCGGCAGGAACGCCCCCGACAGCAGGACCAGCGGGACGATCCCGGTGCTCATGATCGGCAGGAACAGGTCGGGGTTCATGGTGAGCGCCAGCGCGTTCGACAGGGCGGCCAGGCTCACCCCCAGCAGCGCCATGAGGACGAGCCCGGCCAGCACACCGGGGATCGCCGCGCGCATGCCGAAGGCGTAGCCCACCACGATCAACATGATCGACTGGATCAGCAGGGTGACCGAGCTGCCCAGGACCCGGCCGAGCAGCAGGGACATCCGGTACGCCGGGGTGACCCGCAGCCGCTCCAGCACGCCCGACCTGGCGTCGAAGACGACACCGAACCCGGCCATGCCCGCGCTGAGCAGGCCCACCTGGACCAGCAGGCCGGGGATCAGCGTCTCCCAGGTCCCGATGGTGGCGAACAGCGGTCCGAACAGCACCAGGTAGAGCAGGGGCTGCAGGACGCCGAAGACGATCCCGGCCTTCTGCCGCAGGGAGATCCGGAGGTTGTGCCGGAAGATCAGCCAGGTGTCGCGGATCATACTGTCTCCTCCCGCAGGGAACGGCCGGTGATGGACAGGAAGACGTCGTCGAGGCTGCCGGTGCCGCCCTTGAGCTCGGCCGGGGTGCCCTCGGCGACGATCACGCCGTGGTCGATGATGAACAGGCGGTCGGCCAGCGCGTCCGCCTCGTCGAGGTAGTGCGTGGTGAGGAAGACCGTGAGCCCCTCCTCCTCGCGCAGGCGCCTGACGTGATCCCAGAGGTCGGCGCGGCTCTGCGGGTCGAGCCCGGTGGTGGGCTCGTCCAGGAAGAGCAGCGACGGACCGTGGACCAGGCCGAACGCGAGGTCGAACCGGCGTCGCCAACCGCCCGACAGCGCGCCGCCCGGCCGCGTCTCCATACCGGTGAGGGCGAGGCGGGCGAGCACCTCGCGGACCCGCTCACGTGCCTCGCCGGGCCGCATGCCGTACAGCATGGCGTGCAGTTCGAGCTCCTCGCCCACCGGGTTCGCCGGGCTGATGCCCCCGCCCTGGGAGACGTAGCCGATGCGCCGCCGTACGCCCCGGGGATCGGCGAGCAGGTCGTGCCCGGCCACCGTGGCGCTCCCCCCGGAGGGGCGGAGCAGCGTGGTCAGCATGCGCATCGTGGTCGTCTTCCCCGCTCCGTTGGGCCCGAGGAAGCCCACGATCTCCCCGGTCTCCACGGCCAGGTCCACGCCCCGGACGGCCTCGACGCCGCCCGGGAAGGTCTTGGTCAGACCTGATGTCTTGATCATTTGATCGCCCCCGGACTTAAAGTAACACCAAATTTGGAGTCACTGCAAAATTTGTCCGGCGCCATAGAATGGATCCATGAGTGAGGGCCTGCGCGAGCGCAAGAAGAGAGAGACCCGGTTGCGCATCTCCGACATCGCGACGGGACTGTTCATGATGCGGGGGTTCGACAACGTGACGGTGGCGGAGGTCGCCAGGGCCGCCGACGTCTCGGTCAACACGGTCTTCAACTACTTCCCGGCGAAGGAGGACCTGCTCTTCGACCAGCAGGACGAGGTGCAGGAGCTGCTCGGCCGGGTCGTACGGGCGCGCAGGCCCGGCGAGAGCGCGGCGGAGGCGGTCCGCCGCGACTTCCTGGACGCCCTGGACGCCCTGGACACCGGCCACTACCGGTACGGCCTCCATGAGGGCAGCGACGTCTTCACCCGGATGATCAGCGCGAGCCCGGCGCTCACCGCCCGGCTCCGGGAGATGAACGAGCTACGGGAACAGGCCCTGGCCAAGGCGCTGACGGACGAGACAGAGGCCGACCCCGACGACCTCACCCCCGGCCTCGTCGCCGGGCAGATCTGCGCGACGCTCCACACCCTGATGTCCTACGCCGCCCGGCGCATGCTCGCCGGCGAGAGCGCGGAAACCATCGCCCCGGACCTGCGCCGGCAGACCGACCTCGCCTTCCGCCTCCTGGAGTCGGGGGTCGGCGACTACTGCATCCGCTGGGAGGACATCACGCAGGCCGGCGGGGCCGACACCTCCAGAGCCATTCCGTAAGCGGGACGACCCGGACCGGGCAGGGCCGGCGCGGGTCCGGCGCCGTTTTTCACCGGGCCGGCTCCGGTGGCCGCCCACCGCAACGAGGACACGAGCCCTCCCGTCGGCCGCGATCACGCTCCGGACCGATGAGGCCGGTGCTCGCCGTACGGAAAAGACGATCTTCGGACGATATGATCCAACGGCAGTTCACCCGGTCCTACGATCCCCGGAGAGTCATCCGTGCCGACGCGCGAGCGTGTCCGCGCCGCCCTGGAGGCCCCGCGTTTCCAGCGGTTCATCATCGCGGTCATCGTGACCAACGCGGCCACCCTGGGGCTGGAGACCTCGGCCGTCGCCGTCGAACGGTACGGCACGGCGCTGACCGTCGTCGACCATCTGGCGCTCTACGTCTTCGTGGCGGAGCTGGCCGCCAAGCTCTACGCCTACCGGCTGCGGTTTTTCCGCGACCCGTGGAACCTCTTCGACACCGTGATCGTCGCGGTCTCCCTGCTGCCCACGGCCGGAGGGCTGTCGGTGCTGCGGGCCCTGCGGATCCTGCGGGCCCTGCGGCTGATCTCCGTGGTGCCGAGCCTGCGCAGGGTCGTGACCGCCCTGCTCACCGCGGTGCCGGGGATGACGTCGATCGTCCTGCTGCTCGGCCTGGTGCTCTACGTCGCGGCCGTGATGGGCACCAAGCTCTATCACGCCACCGCGCCGGAGTACTTCGGCGACCTGCCCACTTCGCTGTTCACCCTTTTCCAGATGATGACCGGGGACGCGTGGTCCGACATCACCCGCGAGGTGATGGACGAGCATCCCTCGGCGTGGGTGTTCTTCGTGTTGTTCATGCTGGTTTGCACCTTCGTCGTGCTGAACCTGTTCATCGCGGTGGTGGTCAGCGCGATGGAGGACGAGCACGCCGAGGAATCGGTCCAGGCGACACGGGACCTCGGCGTGACCGTGCTCGCGGAGCTGGCCGCCCTCCGGGCGGAGGTGCGGGAGCTCCGGGCACGGGCCCCCGCGGCGCCGGAGGCGGGCGACCGGCGCGGCTCAGCGGGAGTAGAACTCCACCACGAGCTGCTCGTCCACGGGGACCACGACCTGCTCGCGCAGCGGGCGGGCGACCACGGTGAAGCGGAGCTCGGCGTGGTTGACGTCCAGGTAGGGGGCGATCCGGTCGTCGGCGTAGACGCCCTCGGCCGCGGCGACGAACGGCTGCATCGCGCGTGACCGCTGCCGCACCGCGATGACCTGGCCGGGCTTGACCAGGTAGCTGGGGATGTCCACCTTGCGGCCGTCCACGGTGATGTGGCCGTGGGTGACGTACTGGCGGGCCGCGTAGATGGACGGGGCCAGACCGGAACGCAGGACGAGCGAGGCGAGGCGGCTCTCCAGCAGCACCACCAGTTCGGCTCCGGAACGCCCGGTGCCGCGGAGTGCCATGTCCCAGTAGCGGCGCATCTGCCGCTCGGAGACGTCGTAGTACCAGCGCAGCTTCTGCTTCTCCATCAACCGCAGGCCGTAGTCACCGGTCTGGCGCCGGTTGGTCTTGCGCCCGTGCTCGCCCGGCGGATACGGACGCTCCTCGAAGTAGCGGACGGCCTTACGGGTCAGCGGGACGCCCGCCCGGCGGGACAGACGCACCTTGGGACCGGTGTAGCGCACACTTGCTCCTCTGTGATTAGGTTTACCTTAGTGAGGCAAGCCTAACCTTAATTGCAAGTGTCCTCCGACCTCAAGGAGAGCCGGTTCATGCAGCAGCCCGTCACCGCTCCGCCGATCCCTGAGCGTGTCCGCACGCTGGCCGCGACCGCCACTCCCACCCATGTGTCCCTCTCCGGCTCGGCCCGGCCCGCGATGTCCGCCAGGGGTGGCGTGGACGGCGCCGGGCGGCCGGTGTTGCTGGTCGCGCCGGGAGATCCGCTTTACGGGGTGCGCGACGAGCCCGTGGTCACCGTCGACCTGTCCGCGGACCGTTCCCTGGGCGGGCTGAAGCTCTCCCGCGGCCTGCTCAAGGTGCAGGGCTGGGTGCAGGCCGTACCGGCCGACGAGGCGCGGGAGACCGCGGTGGCGATCGCCGAGCACTGCCCGGACGAGGCGTTGTTCGAAGCCGTGGAGAGCGCCGACGGCCCCCGGTTGCTCCGCGTCGACGTCGGTCAGGTGATCTATCTCACCGGCCCCGAGTCGGGCGTCCTGGACGCCGAGGAGTATCTCGGCGCCGACCCCGATCCGCTGATGGACGACGCCGAGCGGATGCTCCGCCATGTCAACGCCGCCCACCGGGGCCAGCTGGAGAGCACGCTGCGCTCGCTGCTGACCGATCCCGTCTCCGAGATCTGGCTCTGGGAGCTCGACCGTTTCGGCGCGACCATCCGCTCCGGCATCAAGGATCCGACCCTGGTCCGTCTGCCCTGGCCCACCCCCATGACCGACGCCCGGTCCCTGGAGGAGGCACTGCGCTGCCTGCTCTGCCACCGCTGACGGAGGCTTCGGCCCTCGCCCGGTGAGTGCGAGGGACGCGCGCACGCGCGACGGCGGACGGCCCGGCCAACGGGCGGCGCTCCGGTGACGTGCCCGGCCACGGCCGGAGCCCGCGCCGGTGGCGGTGCCGCCGAGCCGGATCGAGCCGGAAACGGATACGGCGAGCCGGTCGCCGGAATGCGACGTCCGATCCTCGCCAGCGCGTCGCGAGCCGGTCCGCCAGAGTCGAACTCGGCTTGAGGCCGCCGGAATTCGACGCAGAAGGACTTATCAGTGCACAAGACCCCTGAGCTGAAAGTGATGTACTTCGGAACACCCGTGGTGCTGATCGGCTCCCGCAACGAGGACGGCACCGCCAATCTCGCACCCATGTCGTCCGCCTGGTGGTTGGGTCAGTGCGCCATGCTGGGCATGGGAAACAGTGCCCGGACGACGGCGAACCTGCTCCGCGAACGCGAATGCGTGCTCAACCTGCCGTCTTCCTCGATGGTCGACGCCGTCGACCGGCTCGCGCTGCTCACCGGAGCGCCGGCGGTGTCGCCGCGCAGGGTCGAGCAGGGTTATCGGTATGAGCCGGACAAATTCTCGGCCGCACGGCTGACCCAGCAGCCCGCGGACCTGGTCGGGGCGCCACGCGTGGCCGAATGCCCCATCCAGCTGGAGTGCCGGGTCACCGCGGCGCACCCGTTCGGCGCTCCCGCGCTGAACGCCACCGCCTTCCAGGTGGAGATCGTGCGCGTCCACGTCGAGGAAGAACTGATCATCCCGGGGACGCACTACATCGACCCGCTCAAATGGGATCCACTCATCATGAAGTTCTGCGAGTTCTTCGGCGGCGCGGACAACATCCACCCCTCCAGGCTCGCCGAGGGCTGGAACATGCCGCACGAACTCCAGCGCACGGCATGATCACCCAAGGCGGCGCGGAGGGCTCGGATAGCTGGAGTGACTCCTCCCCTTCGTAAACGGGGGCTTCTTGCTACTCCCCCTCGTAAAGGGGGGCTTCTCGCGACGCCGCATGGCCGTCCACCCTGGAGGCGCTCGTACGGCCGGCGCCGGAGCGCGTGGTCCCCGGCCACGATGACGTCGTCGGCCCGAGCCAGGTGACCGCGCAGGCGGCACAGCCGGCCGAGGTCGCGCAGGTCGCCCGAGAGGCCTTCAACGCGGGACGCCCGGAAGGCCTTCGGCGCGGGACGGGACGCCGGCAGCGCCCGGCGTGACGTGCCGTTCCCGGAGGAGACGGCCCGCCACGCCCTCGCCAGGGCCTACCGCCGGCTGCGCGGCGAACCCCCATACGATTCCGGAGAAAAACTCGCCGCCATTCTCGGCGTACGCCGGAATTAGGAGAGAAAATCACTCCGAGAGCGGATGACTAATTCTCCGCGCCCACCTCACGGGTATTGCGGATGACCTCGTCGACGAACCCGTAGTCCTTGGCCTCGGAGGCGGTGAACCACCGGTCGCGGTCCCAGTCGGCCTCGATCTGCTCCAGCGGCTGACCGGTGTGGAAGGAGATCCGCTCGCGCATCATCTGCTTGGTGTAGAGCATCTGCTCGGCCTGGATGGCGATGTCGGTCGCCGTCCCGCCGAGGCCGCCGGACGGCTGGTGCATGATGACCCGGGCGTGCGGCAGCGCGTACCGCTTGCCGGGTGCGCCCGAGCAGAGCAGGAACTGCCCCATCGAGCCCGCGATGCCCATGCCCACGGTGGCGACGTCGTTGGGGACGTACTGCATCATGTCGTAGATGGCCATGCCCGCCGACACCGAGCCACCGGGCGAGTTGATGTAGAGCCAGATGTCACTGCGGTCGTCGTCGGCCGAGAGCAGCAGCAGCTCGCCGCAGATCCGGTTGGCCACCTCGTCGTTCACCTCGCTGCCGAGCACGACGATCCGCTTGCGGAGCAACCGCTGGTACAGCTGGTCCTCGAGCACGGGCTGTGGACTGGTCATCTCTTTCACCTGCCCCGAATCCAGAATTTGTGAATGATGAATCCTTGTGACGATAACGCCACCCGCCCCCGTGTTTTCATCCCGTTCGCTGTGAGCGCTTTTCGCTGAGAGCGCAGCCTGGTGAATTCGTTTCATCGGTACCGGCTCAACCATCCCGGTTTCGGCGCACGTCCTGTCCCGGCTCACCCGCCCCGGGCAGGGTTCACGGCTCCCACCCCCTTCGGGAGGTCCTCGCCCGGTTCGCCCGTCCTCTCTGGCGCCTCCGCCCCGGGAGAGGCTCCGGTCACCGTACGAAGGATGTCGTCACCGTGTGTGATGATGGCCACATCATGCCCGTGACCATGCCCGCGATCGCGCCCGGTGTCCACCCGACTCCTCGGTGCCTTCCCGTGGCATGTCGAGCACAGCTCCAGCCGCGGCGCCGTACACCGTGAAAGGCTTTTCCATGATCGTCAATCGCGTTCTCTCCGCCGGACTTCTGGCCGCCCTCGCCGTCACCTCGGTGAGCGCCTGCGGCGCCCAGTCCCCCACTCAGGAGGCCGTACCCGCCACGAAGGCGCCCGCCGTGGCGAGCACGTCCAACAGCGCCGCCCCTCTCATGATCACCGATCCGTGGGTGAAGACCACCAAGAAGGGGATGAGCGCCGCCTTCGGCACCCTGGTCAACAACACCGACGCCGACGTGACCGTCGTCTCCGGCGCCTCACCGCTGTCGCCGAAGATCGAGCTGCACGAGGTGGTCGACGCCAAGGGCAAGTCGGTCATGCGGCTCAAGGAGGGCGGCTTCGTGATCCCCGCGCGGGGCACCCACCCGCTCCAGCCGGGCGGTGACCACATCATGCTGATGAAGGTCACCGAAGAGGTGAAGCCGGGTGCGCAGATCCCGTTCACCCTGACCCTCAAGGACGGCGAGACCCTGAAGTTCACCGCCGTCGGCAAGGACTTCGCCGGCGGCAAGGAGGACTACCGGCCCGGCACAGACGCGGGCAGGAAGCACGGCTGACCCAGGGACTGACAACCATGCGAGACCCCCGAATCACTCGCAGGGGTCTGCTCGCGGGGGGCGCCGCCGCGGCGGCCGGCGCCCTCGCCGCGTGCACCCCCGAGCAGACCCTCTCCACCGGCCGTGCCGCCTCCGGGACCGCGCAGGTGGCCCTCCCGGCAGGCGGCGCGGCCACCGAGCCCTTCCACGGCGCCCACCAGGCCGGGGTCGCCACGGTCCCGCAGGCCCACGTCGTCTTCGTCGGCCTGGACCTGCTGCCGGACACCGGCCGCGAGGCCGTCGTCCGGCTGATGCGCCTGCTCACCGACGACGCCCGCCGTCTGACCCAGGGCCGGCCCGCCCTGGCCGACACCGAACCGGAGCTGGCCGCGCTCCCGGCCCGGCTGACCGTCACCTTCGGCTTCGGTCCCGGCCTGTTCGCCGCGGCCGGGGTGGCGGAGCGGCGGCCCGCGTCGGTGGCGCCGTTACCCGGCTTCGTGATCGACCGGCTGGAGAAGCGGTGGACCGGCGCCGACCTGCTGCTGCAGATCTGCGCCGACGACCCCGTCACCGTCGCCCATGCCCTGCGTATGACCGTCAAGGACGCCCGCTCCTTCGCCCGGGTGCGCTGGGCTCAGCGCGGGTTCCGGCGCAGCCCGCACGCCCAGGCCCCGGCCACCACCCAGCGCAACCTCATGGGCCAGCTCGACGGGACCGTCAACCCCCAGCCGGGGTCGGCGGACTTCGACCGGGCCGTCTGGATCGACGACGGCCCGCCGTGGCTGCACGGCGGCACCACCCTGGTGCTCCGGCGCATCAGCATGAAGATGGAGAAGTGGGACGCCGCCGACCGGGTGGCCAAGGAGTTCACCGTCGGCCGCCGGCTGGACACCGGCGCCCCGCTGACCGGGCGCGTCGAGCACGACGAGCCCGACCTCGCCATGCTCGACGCGACCGGGTTCCCGGTCATCTCCGAGTACGCCCACATCCGCCGCGCCCATGTGCGGGATCCGGGGATGCGGATCCTGCGCCGGGTCTACAACTACGACGAGGGACTCACCCCCGAGGGGCACGCCGACTCCGGGCTGCTGTTCGCCTCCTACCAGGCCGACGTCGCCCGGCAGTTCCTCCCCGTCCAGCGGAAACTGGCCGAGGCCGACCTGCTCAACGAGTGGACGACGCCCATCGGCTCGGCCGTGTTCGCCATCCCCCCGGGCTGCTCGGCGGACGGCTGGATCGGCGAGACCCTGCTCTCCTGATCTCCTGTTTTCGCAGGTGAGAGCCGTATAGCAGTGGGGAACGTCACTTACACTGGGCTTGACAGTCCACTGTTGCCACCGCAAACTATGGACTGAACAGTCCATAGTTTGTCGGGGGATAAGACATGGGCGAACATCTGACCGGACATCCGGCCTGCCTTGATCCGGCACACCGGACAGCGACGGACGCACGATGATCGCAACCGAGCGGATCGCCGCCGTGAAGCGAAGGAAGCGCCTGGCGATAGCCCGCGCACTGCGTGACCGGCAGGGCGCGCTCCTCTTGGAAGAAGGGACACCGGCCGGAGACCCGCCGGTCGAGCCGTCCTGACCTGCCCTGATAATTCCGGTGCCGGCTGCGGCACCTCGCGGGGCCGGTGCCGCCCCGCTGAAGGTGGCTCCCGGCTCCGCGCCTGTCCCCTCCGCTGAGATGTGGCTCCCGGCTCAGCCGGCTGAGAACGCGCCGATCCGCGTCATCGGCGCGTCGCCGCGTGATACTGACGGATCAGCCAGCCGTCCCCGGCACGCTCAGCGACGATGGAGAGCCGCACCGGGTGGGTCTCGCCGGTGCGAGCGGTGAAGGTCACGTCCGCGAAGCCGCCCACGGTCCCCTCACCCAACCGGATGCCACCGAGCACCTCGACCTCCGCCGTCGTCCCCTCGGGGACGACGGCGTAGTATTCGGCGATCTCCTCGGGGCCCGTACGCAGGTCCGGGCCGATGCCCTGGAAGAGCGCGTCCTCGCCGAACAGAGAGACGATGTCGGCCACCCGGTGCCCGTCGAAGGCCCGCCGCCAGGTGCCCAGCAGTTCGGCGACGACATCGGCGCCCGGGGTGCCGCTCAACTCCGCTCCCCGTCGTGGACGGTCAGCCCGGTGTGCAGGGCCTCGCCCTCCCACCGGTCTCGCGGCTGGGTGTGCAACCGCCAGTAGTGTTCGGCGATGTCGTCCGGGTCGAACGCGGTGCCCGGGGCGACGGGACCGCACACCGTGACGCTCGCCACGTGGACGCCGGAGGAACCGTAGGTCTGGTCGAGCAGCGTCACCAGGGTCCGCACTCCGGCCTTGCCGAGTGAAAGGCTCACATACTGCGGCTTCGGCTCGGGCATGCCTCCAGTGACGATGAACGATCCGCCGCCGCGCTGCGCCATCCCGGGCGCGACGTGGGCGGCGGCGGTGAGCGCGCCGACCACGTTGACCGCCCAGGCGTCCAGGTGCGCGCGGACCGACAGCTCGCCCGGCGTGTCGGCCTGGATGACCGCGGCGTTGTACACCACGACGTCCGGCGGACCGAGTTCGCCGGCCGCCCTGTCGAGGGCCTCGCGCAACGCGTTCTCGTTGGTGCTGTCGGCCGCCGCGGTGACGACCGGCACACCGGTGGGGGCAACGGCCTCGGCCGCCGCCGCCAGCGTCTCGTCGCTCCGTGCGATGAGCGCGATCGGCAGCCCCTCTCGCGCGAACCGCCGGGCGACCGCCTGACCGATCCCCGGCCCTGCCCCGATGACCACCGCTCCAGACATCTCAGACTCCCTCACTCTTCGTGATCGGCAACAATGGGAACGCTAAGGCATCACATTGATGCGAAGGTCAACCTCGGAGGGGACCACATGCGGATCGGCGACCTGGCTCAGGAGACGGGGGTGAACCGGCGGCTGCTGCGCTACTACGAGGAGCAGGGCCTGCTGAGGCCGGTACGGCTGGCCAACGGCTACCGGGAGTACGCCGAATCCGACGTCGCGGCGGTGCGCCACATCCGCGCCCTGCTCGCCGCCGGGCTCCCCACCATGGTCATCTCCCGGCTCCTGCACTGCGTCCACGACGAGGACGGGCAGATCATGCCGTCTACCTGCCCGACCATGATCGCCAACCTGCGGCAGGAAAGCGACCGCATCTCCGAGGCGATCACCCAGCTCCAGACGTCCCAGCAGGCGCTCGACACCATGCTCGCCACCGCCCTACGACCGTCCGCGCAGCTGCCGGGCGGCCCCGGCGACACGGAGACGGCCTGACATCCTGACATCGGCCGGTCGACGCCGTCCGAGGCGCCCTGATCACACCGTGAAGCGGCTCAGCAGCCTCTTCGCATCGGCGAAATCGGCGACCACGTCGGCGGCCGTCCGTTGCTGCCGCACCATCCCTACGGCCTGGCCGGTATAGATGCAGGCGGTGTCGAAATCGCCCTCGCGGCGGGCGGCGTCGAGCATGGCGTACGCATCGTCATCCGACGCCAGCTCCTCCTCCCGGCCCACCCACCGGTCGAAGAACGTGTTGCGCAGAGCGCGTCCGCCGTACTCCGGCGGCCAGGCAAGCCGCTGGGCGACGTCGAAAACCCGCCCATAGGACGTGTCGGTCTCCCCCGCCGCCAGAAGACGCCGCCTGGCCTCCGAGGAGATCGTCGTCTCGACGCAGCCCATGAAGGCCGTACCGACCCAGGCGCCGGCCGCCCCTGCGGCGAGTACGGCGGCCAGCCCGCGAGCGGTCGCGATGCCCCCCGCTGCGAGCACCGGGATCTGCACCGCCTCCAGAACGCTCTGCAGAAGAGGCAGCGTCGCCACATCGTTGCGCCCGTGGCCGCCGGCTTCGGAGCCACGCGCCACCACGACGTCCACCCCGGCCTGCTCGGCGGCGCGCGCCTCGTCCGTCGTGCCCACCTGGGTGACCACGGTGCTGCCCGCCTGCCGCAGAGACTCGACGTATCCCGCGTAGGGCCCATAACTCACCGACACCAGATCGGGCCGGGCGGCCAGGGCCGCCTCGAACTGGGCGGCATTGTCGCGCAGTGCCCAGGCCATGAGCCCGATCCCGTACGGCCGGCCGGCCGCCCCCGCGACCACCGCCTGTTCCGTGACCCACTGGGCCGACGCCGCAGCGGGAACGCCGACCATGCCGAGTCCTCCCGCCCGCGAAACAGCCGCAGCCAGGTGACCTGCGCCCACCCCCGCCATCGGTGCGCCCACCACGGGCACGTCAAGGCCGAACCGGTCAGTAAGCCAGGTGCGCATCGTCGCCTCTTTCTCCGTCAACCACGCGTCCGCGTCTTTCACGGTGCCGAGCGTGCCTGCCGGCCTGGTGGTCACTCGCACTCCATATTGCCGGTTTGCCGGGCGCCGGCCGCAGGTGGCCGCCGACCTGCGGACCGGCGGCCACCTGCTGGTATCCGGCGGGTCACCGGGCCTTTCGGACCTCGACTCTTTCCTTCCGGTAGTTGCCGCCGTTGCCGTCCGGCCGGTAGTTCCTCTCCACGTTGCCCGCGATGTCGACCGCGAACCAGTGCACCTCGGTGGTCCTGTCCAGCGTGATCTGCTGTGTCCCCTCCCGCATTCCCGACGAGGTGAGCTTCGCCGAGCTCAACGTCGGGCGGCTGCCGTCCAGCGTGTAGTAGACGTTCGCCGGCTCGTCGATCGCGAAGGTGAACGTGGTCGAACCCTCGGCTCTACCGGTCACCTTCAGCTTCGAGTCGGGGTCCTTCTTGTCCCCGGCGAAGGCCCGCGCCGTTTCGAGGATGCCGATCTGACCGGCGGCGAACTCCATCGCCTCCTCGTGCCCTTCGGCGAACGGCGGCTGGAAGCCGACGGGCTGGAACTGCTTGGTCGCCGGGTCGTAGAGGTCCGCGCCGACCTCGAAGTCCCAGCCCATGATGCCGCGGTTGTACCAGTGCTCGTCGGCGCTGTTTCCGGCCGCTGAGTACAGCACGTCCGGAACCGGCCCGGTGCGTCCCGGCCAGATCGCCGTACCGCGCCACGACTGCACCGCGGAGAGGATGTGACCGGAGGCGTCCCAGAAGAAGTTCTCCGTACCGAAGTCGACCCGCGGCAGCAGCTCGCGTCCGGCGGCCTTGTACGCGCCCGGGGGCCACATGAAGTAGCCGCCGTAGGAGTGCGTGTTCATCGCGAACCTGATGTTCGGGTACTTCTCGGTGAGCCAGACCTCGTTGCGCGCCTCCGGTTCGGACAGCTCGGCCGGGCCGGAGAACGTGCCGCTGGTGCAGCTCGCCGAGGCGCCGTCGTATCCGTCGAGGCGGGAGCCCACGGAGAAGTTGCGGTTCAGGTCCACGCCCCAGGAGTTGCGTGATCCCGGGTCCGCCGCGGTAGCCGCGCAGTGGTTGGTCATGTTCTTGCGCTGCATGTTGTAGTCGTACATGCTGTAGTGCCCGCCGTCGGGGTTGACCGTCGGCATGATGAAGATGTCGAGGTCGTCGACCAGCTTCCTGGTCTGCCCGTCATGGGCGTAGTTGCGCAGCAGCCGCTCGGCGGTCTCCACGCAGACCAGCGGGGTGACCCACTCGCGGGCGTGCTCCTGGCAGTAGAGGAACACACCGGTCTTGGAGCCGTCGCGCTTCTTGCCGATGCGCAGCACTTTCATCTGGAACGGGGCGCGTGAGACGGTCGCCGGCGCCTTGAGGCCGTCGGTCAGTCTGGTCGCCGGGGCCGCGGCGACCAGGCCGGTACCGGCGTCGCCGCGGTAGGTGGCGGCGGTCAGCAGCGCGGACGCCGCGGCGTCGGCGCCGAGCGCGTCCACCACCTCGCGGGCGGTGCTGCTGATCGCGGCGGACCCGTCCGTGGCCAGGCCGACCACGACGTCGGAGCCGGTGACCTGCACGGTGAGCGGGCTGGCGGCGGCGTCCGGTTTCACCAGCGCCACGCTGACGTCGTTGCCGCCCTGCGAGCCGTACTCCTTGGAGGTCACGTACAGCGTGCTCGCCGCAGCGGTGCCGAACTGCGCCTGCGCCGCTCGGCGGTAACCGTTCGTCTTGTACGGCAGGTCGACGACCTGCGCGATCTTCGGGAACTCCGCGGCCAGGGCGGTGATCCGGTCGGTGACCTCGGTCGGGTCCATGTAGTGGTCGACGAAGTCGGCGACGTAGTGTCTGCCCGGGTCTTTCCGCCTGTCACCCAGCCACTTGGTCACCGGGACCGTGACCGAGCCGCCGCGGCTGCTCGTGACCGTGACCTTGGCGGGGGTCGCCGCGACGGACAGCGGCGAGTTGAACCGGTGGTACATGTACTGGCCGGCGTCGGTGAACCGCGACATCGTCGCCGTGCCCCCGGAGCCCGGGGCGGTCCCGGGGCCGCTGTCCCAGGTGGCGGTGAGCACGGTCTGCGCGTCCGTCGCGCTCGACTTCACCTCCACCGACAGGAAGCGCCGGCCGCCGGAGCCGTCGAACCATTCGGCGCGCAGCGGAGTCAGCGTGTCGACCTCGTCGGCCGCCTCCGCCTCCGCGGACAGCGCGGCCTGCCGGTCGGCCTTGTTCTCGGCAAGATCGGCCTGGTCGGAGATGGCGCCGCGCACGTCGAACCCCTGGTCGCGCAGCTCCTGGGCCTCCCGGGGGCTGAGTACGGCGTGCAGCTCGATGCCGTCGGCGACGGGCTTCCGGTACTCCGCGAGGTCGACGCCCAGGGAGTTGAGGCGGTCCATACCGGCCTGGTCGGGGACGACGACGCGCAGCAGGGCGACGCCGTCCTGCGTGCTGCCGGACGGCCGGTCGGGTGCGACCTCGCTCGGCGTGGGAGTCGGCTCGGCGAGAACGGGGAGTGCGCTGAGTGCGAGAACAATGGGAAGAACGAGTACAGCCGCGACCCGGCCGGCTCTTCTACCGCTGTGAGAACCCCTCAAGAGATCCCTCCAGTTGGCGTGCCTGACCGGAGCGGGGGGCATTCCGGTCGAAAGCACACAAGTGACCAGAAGTCTTGATCAAGGTCGAATACCCGTCAAGGCCTAAAGCCTCGCACGCAGACAGCCGAATCGGGTGGAGCACACGGCCGAGGACGGGATGGCGGGTCGCGTCACCACAGCGTTGATCGGTCTCACCTCCTCCGGTCGTACTACTGCACGGCGCCGCCGGAGATACCACAGACCTCGCTGAGCAAACGTTGCCTGACACGGCACTAACGCTTGTGGACGATCACCCGCTCGCTTGCACCGGGGAACACCATGACCAAAATGTGCTGCGGCAGGTCCTGCGCCCAGACGGGCTCACGGTAATGCACTCGAACCCGGTAACGCCCCTTACCGAGGAAAGCGAGATTGGATACCGGTCCCGACCCTGACAATGGGTCCACAATCACGAAGTTTCCCGTGGGGCTCTCATAGCCGATCTCGACCACTTTGTTCCACTTTTTGACCTCAATGGGCGGCCGGCTCCGGTAAGTCTCCGCGGTCAGGCAGATCTGGGACTCGGAGCTGGAGCCGATCGCCAGGTGCCCCGGCGTGCTGCCCACCAGATCGTGATGCAGGGTGGGAGGCTCATCCGAAGTGAGCTCATGATCCTCGAACGCCGTCAGACCGATCTCGGACCACAGGAGATCGCGGACCACACCGACTGGTGTGATCAGCGGCCGATGTCTGAACCGGTCGCAGGCGGCCTGGTTCGCCGCGTTCGACCGCTCGATCTCGGCCTCCTCGGCAGCGATTTCCCTGTCCCACTGGCGCGCGGCCGCCGGGCAGATGGGCACGATCAACGAGACGTCCACACGGATGTTCGGATACGCCTCACATTGCTTACGCCCGTAGGCGAGCAGATGGTGGTCGGGCATAGTGGGAAAGGAGCGGCGCGCGTTGCAGAGGAAAGGCAGCTCGCCCCTGAGCGACAGGGGCTCCTTGGACCCGCACGCGTCGAGGCCGGTGACCGGCCCGGACCCGAGGTCGGCGATGGGCAGGAAGCACAGCAGACCACTCATTGTCGCGCCCGCCGCCGCGCGCTGGAACCGACGGCTCCGGGCAAGCCTGCGCAGCCGGTGCCGGGGCACCCGTACCGCTGCCAGCGCGCAGAGCGCAGCCAGCACGAGCGCAACATCGGCGATGAGGAAAGCCAGTACACCACGCAGGAGGCCTGACTCGTCCAGGGTCGTCCAGCAATATCGGTCGGCGCCCAACTCCAACGCCATGATCAGGGCACCCGAACCATGAGCCAGCAAGACAGCCGCCACCGGCACCCGCGCGATCGTCTGCCCGACCGGCTCCCGTCCTCGCCTGACGCTCACCCAGTGCGTCCCAAAGGCCACGAGCAGCCCGCAAACGGCCGCATACCGCAGCGGCGTCCGCCACCGGAGCGTCACCCACACGCCGGAATCGATCTCGACACCCGAACAGAACCCCACCTGTCCGAGGAGTACGAGGTTCCCTCCTGTCCGAGTGATGACGCCCAGCATCCCGGCGGCGGCCAGGATCACAGCAGCGGCCCACCATAAACGCGATCTTGCAGACATGGACCGCCAACCTACCGCGCCTCATCGGACTGACAGAAAGAGCTTTTCCAACCTGGAAATGCTGGGTGGCGTGGACGGAGAAGGCCGAGTTGAGATGCGACGAGGTCGCCGGTAGGACAGCAGCCGTCCAAGATCTGATGTCCCGACCAGGAGCCCCGTTGCTGCCTTTACCCCGCCGCGATTCCGCCGTCTGATCGTATCCTCGTCCGCCTGTCCGACCTGATCCACATCTACCGCTTTTTGCGATGAGGCCCGCCGATCCTTTATAGGCTGCCGACTCTCCCCGTCCATTTCGATACTGACCGGAGGGACCCAGTAACCGATCAACGAACTTCGTCCACCACTGCGATGGCCCGCACGAACCTCTTTTTCGAGGAGAGCAGATGGCGGAGCGAAGCTGCAGTATCGCGCGTTACGAACCCGTACACTTTCCCATCGGTCGATGCGCGTCGAAGATCTTCGGCATGCAGACCGATCTTGGCGAGATCGTCAAAATCCTCTGCCGAGAGCCCTGCCACCCATGCTCTGAACTGCTCTAACAGGGGCCGCCGCACCCCTCCTGCGCAAATGTCGAACCCTCGCTCTACACATAACAGAGTGTGATCCCAGGAAAGGGGCTTCTTCCCTGCGACACTGGGAGACAGGAGCACTGTGTCCACCCACCCGTTCCACGTTTCCCGAACCTGCTCCTCGGCCATTGGCTTCTTAAGATAAACAACCGCGATATATGCCTTGTCAGACGGCAACGACGCCAGCCGCAACGTCATGGCATGGGGTACATCCGACGCCCCGATCGAACGCAGCGCAGCGGTCAGTCGCCAGTCCGCTAACCCCATCGACAGTAGGTCGTCCGTTGAACGTCGGTAATCGACCCACTTCGACCACGGCGAGGAGTTGTTGAGTTCCCCACCCCGAATGCCGACCTCCAGCATCGCTCCGTCCGCATCAACTGCGCAATCATCACCTGGCCAGGGAAATTTGACACGATAATCGGGGTTTGCGACTGCCAAACCGTTCAGCAGCACCCGGCGGAATCTGTCACATCCGATGCCTTGGCTCTGGGTTTCCGATGGCCGCTCGGAAGGTCCAGTGAAAGACGGCAAGAGGATCAGGGACCCGAAAACCATGGCGACGGCAGCAACAACGAGACCGGCTTTCCGCGCATTCATGTTTTTCATGGCTGAGAAAATATTCATGATCACCTGCGTGTGTTCGAGGTCATGACAGTGGAAACGTACGACAAGGCGGCGACCCGGGCCTCCAGATCGCCGCGCCCGCCCCGCCAGATCCCCACCGGCCCAAGCACTCGGAACTCCATGCCGCTTCCTCCAAACCCTGACCCTGGTTACGGACACGGCGACCACTGCGCATGTCGATCCGGCATACGCGCGTGTGGCTGCATCGCCGTCGAGACCAGTTTCAAAAATTGAACCGTCGATATCCGATCAAACAATACAAGATCGGGAAATTTCACTCGAAGGGACCACCGGTAAGCGCATTTGGCACCTGATGCCGCAGGTCACAGGCTGACCGTGGATCGCCTGACGTAATTCCGCACAGAAAAACTCCTGGGAGTAAGGCGGCGATTACAGTTCATAACGGAGGCAGGTACGGCTGTCCTAGAAAGCCGTCGCCTCCGCCCAGATCGAGCTCCGCACGCCCGACGGCCGGACGGATGTGAAGGTGAAGGCCAACGGATTCCGAGGAGACCATGGCTACCTGTCCTGCACCGGCCGACTCATCGTGGCGCCCTTCACCCCTCCAGCCAGAGAAGCTGGGCAAAAAATCTCACGTGACCGAAGATCTCAATAACTCACTCTGCAAGTTTTCATTTGGCTCTTCGGTATGACAAATCGGGCATTGCGCGATCAGGACACCTGAGCATCCGTTCCGGGTGTAGAAAGTGCTTCACAGCGAGAAGACGCCCATCGCCATCGTGATCGGCAGCTGTGGCCAGATCGTAGAAGCCTGTAAAAAACGTGACCCGAAACCCGGTCACCTGCACAAACGAAGACGGCCCTGAGCCGGTGCTCCAACACCGACCCAAGGCCTTGATCACTCACCCTGCTAGACCAGGAGAAGGATCCATGCCCGACTGTATCGGCGCGCCCACGCCCGCTTCAAACACCCCTTCCGGCCAGGCGATCGGCACGCGCCGTCGATCCGTTCCCCCGACTCCGGAGAGCGGACGGCATATCCGACGTGCGACACCTCCCATCAGCCGGTTCACCCGGATCTCCAACCAGTGGCTTCGCGACGAGCAGCTGTCCTGGAAGGCACGCGGTCTCCTCGGCTGGCTGTCCTCCCACGCGGCCGGTTTCCGGGTGTCGGAGAAGAGCATCATCTGCGCCGCCCCCGACGGCCGCGACGCGACCCGCGCCGCCATCAGGGAGCTGGAGACCTGCGGCTACCTCGTGCGCGAGCGCGACCGTGGCCGCGATGGCAGGCTCGGCGGCGTCGACTACATCCTCTGCGACCCCTGGGCACCCCAGCCCCACCCCGAGGGGACCGCCCCCACCGAAGACACCGCCCCGGCCCCGGCACCACACCCGACTACAACCCCGATCCCAGCACCAGCACCAGTCTCAGCTCCGGTCCCGAGGACCGTCCCGCCCTCACCTGCGACGGGAAACCCGCCGTTGGCCGCGACCAGCACGAACACGGTGAACCCGCAGGTCACCACCTACGACGGGAAAACCAACGTTGGAAAACCCACCCCCATAAGAAGAACAGACAAGCAAGAAGACCAGCACCCCGAGAAGACCAGAAAAGCCCTTCCTCTTCTCGCCGCAGGCGAGCGCGCGGACCGTAACGCGCGAGACGCCGCCACGACGCCTGCGGCGAAGCCCGAAGAACGCACCCGGATCGCCGCCACCGTCCTCGGCCTGCTGCCCGGCCACTACCGCCACACCCCGGCCTGGCTCCGCTCCCGCCTGCTGAAAAAGATCACCGAAGCCCTGGCCCACCACGCCCCGGCGGCCATCGCCGACTACTGCGCCAAGTTCGCCGCCGACCCGGCGTTCGGGCCCTACGAGCACCTGCGCCGCTTCGACGACACCCTCCGGAAACTGGCCGCCGACATCGCCGACGGCACCGCCTGCCCCGGCTGCGGACGCGACCCCCGCCACCCCTTCTGCGACGCCGCCATCGAAGGATCGGGCAACGCGACGGCATCGGCCGTGAGGAGCCGACCACCCGCCGGGCCGGCCGTGGATGTCCGGGGCGGTGGTGGGGACGCCCACGAAGCTGTCGGGTACGGCGAGGGCGGACAACAGGTGGTCCCCCTTGATGACCACCAGAGTGTCGGTCTCCAGGTGGTTGCCCACGATGACCCCCGGACTGTCGGTCTCCAAGTGGTCGCCCGCGATCGCGTCCACCGCGAGGACGAGTGCCTCCGCGATGGCGATCTACAGGTCGGCGATGCCGTCGGAAGGCAGCCGTGCGGCCTCGGGGCGGATGCACCAGGGATGCAGGAACGGCTGCTCCGAGGTAGTCACGGCCTGCAGCGCCTCGACGATCGGGATCCCGTAGTGCCGCACCGGTGGGCGGCCGACCTCGCTCTTGTCCCTGCCGGACGCTCCGCAGATGAGCAGGGCTTTCCGGAAGTGCGGACCGCTCACACGGGTCTGTCGTCCGCCGTCACTGCCGAAGCCGTGGGGCCCATGTTTACTCCCCTCTGCTGAGGACACTAAGTATCACTGCACGAGGAGAACTTCGCGCAAGGGGAGGAAACACCATGGGTGCCGACGACAAGGCCAAGAACAAGGCTGAAGAGCTCAAGGGCAAGGTCAAGGAAGCAGCGGGCCGCGCCACCGGTAACGAGAGTCTGGAGGCCGAAGGCAAGGCCGACCAGGCCGACAGCCGCCTCAGGCAGGCCGGGGAGAAGGCGAAGGACAGCGCCAAGGATGTCAAGGACGCCTTCAAGGGCTGACCGGCATCCGGACCGGCCGGAGAACGCGAAGGGGACCCCGATTTTCGGGGTCCCCTTCGCGTTGTGCCATCCACCTGTTGTGCCATCCACCTCTGGCACCGGTACCGTGGCCTACTCCGTGGCGCCCATCTCGTGTGCACCCATCGTGGAGCACCTGTCTCCTGGGCGCCCTCTGGCGCTCGTCTCGTAGACGCTGATCAGATCACGACCGCACTGTGTCACCACTGCGTCTCGCGGTCGGGTGCTCAGGACGCCGGTCCCACCTCAGGCTTGGGGCCGCCCTCGGCGGAACTCCTACTTTCACCGTTCTCGCCGCCTCCGGCGGAACTCTCACCCTCACCGCTCTCGCCGTTCTCGGTGGAACTCTCACCCTCATTGGCCGGATCGCGGGCGTCCGCGAGACGGTCCATGTCCTCGGAATCCGCGAGACGGCCCGCGTCCTCGGGGTCTGCGAGAAGAGGGCGTTCGGGAAAGGAGGTGTCGGCTCCCGACCGCTCCGCCACGACCCGGCTCTCACCGTCGACACCCCGCGGTGCCGGGGGTGCCTCCGCATCCTCATCCGCCGGAGCCGCAGACCCTTCCTCGCCGACGTCCGCCGGAGTCGCAGCCTCCTCACCACCGACAGCCACCGGGGCCGCAGACCCCTCCTGGCCGCCATCCGCCGGAGCCGCAGGTCCCTCCTCGCCGCCATCCGCCGAAGCCGCGGCCCCCTCACCACCGGCAGCCACCGGGGCCGCAGACCCCCTCTCCTCGGCACCCGTCTGATCCTCGGGCTCCGGATGCTCCTGCGCCCCCGGCGCGGAGGTCTCTCGGGAGAGATCGTGTTCGTCTGTCTTCTCACTTACCGCGCTGTCCTCGACCATGCCAGCCCCTCTCCCCGGCAAAGGACTAAATATGTCGCCGACCAGGCATGGAGTCCGGCAGCCGGGTACGGGATCTCCTGGAGGAAGGAGAACGGCCATGACGGTGACACGATTTCAGGACCTCCCCCTCGCCGACCGGGACCGGCAGTGGGACGGAGACGCGGCGGAGAAACGGGTCCGTACGTGGGCGGGAGCCGAGAAGGAGCCGGACGCGAAGTACCGCGACGCCCACGTCTGGTACGACGGCGACGCGCCGGACAACTTCGAGAGCTACAAACTGCTGATCGCCGATGTGATCGACGGCAGGCTGACGGCGGTGCCGCATGCCGTCATGGCGGCCGGAGCGGTCATGCAGGGCGCGCGGGGCGGGGTCGACGTGCCGGAGGAAGACGTCGACCGGATCAAGTCCCACTTGGCCAAGTACTACGCCAAGATGGGCGACACCGCCCCCTGGGAGCGCTGACCGGTGCCGCGCTTCGACTTCGCGGTCGAGCCGTCCTGGGGGCTCGCCCTCCGCCCGTTCGGCGTGGTTCCGGGGCGGGCCTTCGCCCTCGTCGAGAACGACACGTTCACGGTCCGCTTCGGCCACTGGCTGCTGTGCACGCCGCTGACCAACGTCGCCGGCACCACCCTGACCGGACCCTACGCGGCGTGGCGGGTCCTCGGACCGCGCCTGTCGCTGGCCGACCGGGGGGTGACCTTCGGGACCAACCCCCGGCGCGGCGTCTGTGTCCGTTTCCACACCCCGGTGCCCGCGCTCCTGCCCGTCGCACTGCTGGGCCACCCGGATGCAACCCTCACCGTCGCCGATCCCGAAGGACTGGCGAGGGCACTCGAACAGCCGTCGAACACATGACGGAAGGACCCTTGGGTATGGGGGCTGCTGCGTTACAGAAGGAGGAGAGATGAATCCCGAAGGACAGCCGGAGGAGAGGACCGAAAAAGGCAAGCCGATGGTCCGGGCGACGCCTCGTGACGTCGTGCACATCCGCCTGGCCTCATTCGGTCTCATACCGGTGGTCATCCTCGGCGTGTTCGGTTTCGTGACCGGCCTCACCTGGTTGATCGTCGGCATGGCGGTGCTCGCGGTGATCTTGATTGCGTTCATCGCCCTCGCGGTCCGCCGCGAGTCGCACAACCCTGACACGACCACGGAGGAGGCGGGTTGAGCCGCCCGTGCCCCGGCGACTCCGGGAGGCGCGGAGGCGTTCCCGGAGCCGTCGGCACGCCCTGCCGCCCGGCTGCGGCCTGACCACCACGCTACGGGCCGCACCCGCCGTCCTACGGTGGCCGTTCACCGGGCCCGTCACGGAAGCCCGTCACGGAAGGGCGTCGACGGCCTCGGGCGACAGGATGTGGTCGAGGACCATGTGGGCGCAGCCGACGATGCCCGCGCCGGGGCCCAGGCGGCTGCGTTCGATCCGCAGGTTGCGGGTGGACAGGGCGGTCGAACGGCGGTGGACGACCTCGCGCACCCCGGACACCATGGGCTGGAAGGTCTCGGCCACGTCTCCGCCCAGGACGACCACGGCGGGGTTGAGCAGGTTGACGGCGCTGGCGACGACCTCTCCGAGCATCCGGGCGGCGTCGCGGACCACGGACATGGTCTGGGCGTCACCCGCCCGGACCAGGCTCACCACGTCGTCCAGCGTCTTCACGTCGCGCCCCCGGGCGCGCAGGTCACGCAGGATCGCGGTGCCGCTGGCCACCGAGTCGACGCAGTCGATGTTGCCGCATCGGCACAGCACTCCCCCGCCGTCGCGGACCGGGATGTGCCCGATCTCCCCGGCCGCGCCGAGCGCGCCGCGCAGGATCTCGCCGCCTGCGATGACGCCGGAGCCGATCCGGGTGGAGACCTTGATGAACAGCAGGTCGTCGGCCTCGCCCGCGTAGACGGCGCGGTGCTCGCCGATCGCGATGACGTTCACGTCGTTGTCGAGGAAGACGGGGCCGGGGAAGCGCTCGGCGATGATCGGCGGGATCGCGACGCCGGTCCAGCTCGCCATGATGCGGGCGCTCTCGGTGCGGCCGGCCGCGAACTCGACCGTGGCGGGGACGCCCAGGCCGACGCCGCGCAGCTGGGAGAGCGGCCGGTCCCCGAGCAGCTCGCTCCAGGTGTCCATGACCAGGGGGAGGACGACGTCCGGGCCCTCCTCCACGTCGACGCCCAGGCTCGTCCGGGCCAATGCGTGGCCCGCGAGGTCGCAGACGGCGATCTGCGCGCGGCTCGCGCCCAGCGAGGCGACCAGCACGACGCCGCCGGAGGAGTTGAAGACCAGTCGGGTGGGTGGCCGCCCTCCGGTGGAGGGCCCCTCGCTGTCTTCCACGATGAGGCTCCGGTCCAGCAGCTCGGAGACACGCAGCGAGACGGCGGGCCGGGACAGGCCGGTGACACGCCCTATATCCGCGCGTGTGGCAGCCTCACCTGTGCGGATGAGGCGGAGCACCTCACCGCTGGTGGCCAGCGCGGCAGCGGGACGTCGAGGCATCGGCCCAGTGAACCACACCTACTTATGAAATGAAAGCTGCGCGCTTTCTCATCTCAGATTACAAAACTCCGCTTGTGTAGAGCGCAAGATATGGCTAGTGTCCGATCCATCCCCAAATTCGGTAGATCACCACGGAGCACTCCCCATGTCCGAGACCCCGCAATCCGCCGACCTGATCGTCTTCGGCGGTACAGGTGACCTCTCCATGCGGAAGCTTCTTCCCGCGCTCTATCACTGCGACCGTGACGGCCGCCTCTCCCCCGAGACGCGGATCATCGCGATGTCCCGGGGCGGGCTCGACGACGCCGACTTCCGCGGCAAGGTGGACGCCGAGGTACGGGCCGCCGTACCGGTGGACGACACCGACACCTGGCAGCGCTTCCTCGGCCGCCTGCACCACGTCTCGATCGACATCGGCGGCGAGGACACCACCGGCTGGGCGAAGATCACCGGCCTGCTCGCCGGGCACGAGCAGCGGGATCGGGTCTTCTACCTGGCGAGCCCGCCCATGACGTTCGGGCCGTTCTGCCGGGAACTGCAGCAGGCCGGCCTGGTGACCCCCGCCTCGCGGGTGGTGCTGGAGAAGCCCCTCGGCCGCGACCTGGCCAGCGCGCAGCGCATCAACGACGAGGTAGGCGCCATCTTCGACGAGCGGCAGATCTACCGCATCGATCACTACCTCGGCAAGGAGACGGTCCAGAACCTGCTCGTCCTGCGGTTCGCCAACGCGTTCCTGGAGCCGATCTGGAACTCCCTGTGGATCGACCACGTCCAGATCACCGCCTCCGAGACCGTGGGCACCCCGGGCCGGCGCGGCTACTACGACCACGCGGGCGCGCTGCGCGACATGGTGCAGAACCACCTGCTCCAGCTGCTCTGCCTGGTCGCCATGGAGCCGCCGGCGCGCAACGACCGCGAGTCCATCCGCGACGAGAAGGTCAAGGTCCTGGAGTCGCTGCGGCCGATCACCGGCGGCGAGGTGGAGCGTTTCACCGTCCGCGGCCAGTACACCGCGGGTGAGTCCGGCGGCGTGCCGGTCCCCGGCTACCTCGACGAACCCGACAACACCGCCCCCACCGAGGCCTCACGTCAGGTGGAGACCTTCGCCGCAATCCGCGCCGAGGTGAAGAACTGGCGTTGGGCGGGCGTCCCGTTCTACCTGCGCACCGGCAAGCGTATGCCGTACCGGTGCTCGGAGATCATGGTGCAGTTCAAGGAGGTGCCCCACTCGATCTTCCCGGGTAGCGCGCCCAACCGGCTGGTCCTGCGCCTGCAGCCCAGCGAGGGCATCCAGCTGAACATCATGGCCAAGGAGCCGGGCGCGGGCGAGGTGGCGCTCAAGCCGGTCCCGCTCAGCCTGAGCTTCGCCGAGACCTTCACCACCCGGGTGCCCGAGGCCTACGAGCGGCTGCTCATGGACGTCCTCACCGGCAACCCGACCTTGTTCATGCGGCGCGACGAGGTCGAGGCCGCCTGGCGGTTCATCGACCCGATCCTGCGCGAGTGGGAGTCGTGGGGCACGCCGCCCGAGCCGTACCCGGCGGGTTCCCCGGGACCGGCCGGAGCCCACGAGCTCGTGCTGCGCAGCGGCCGTTTCTGGCACGAGGACGGCTCGGATGAGTGACCACCCGCACCATACGGAAGCGGACCGACCCGACGACGTTGTAAGAGGCCTGTTGACTTCCTCCCCGGAGCTGAAGCCCGGGGTCTCCACGCTCAAGGAGATTCGATGAATCCCGTGATCCAGGAGATCACCGACCGCCTGATCGAGCGCAGCCGCGCCAGCCGCACCGCCTACCTGGCACGGCTCGACGCCGAAGCCGAGGCGGCCCGCCGGCGTGGACCGGCGCGGGCCAGCCTGGGCTGCGCCAACCTCGCCCACGGCTTCGCGGCCTCCGGCGAGGCCGACAAGCTGGACCTGCGGGCCAACGTCAAACCAGGCGTGGCGATCGTGACGAGCTACAACGACATGCTGTCGGCGCACCAGCCGTACGAGACCTACCCGCCGATCCTCAAGGACGCGGTCCGCAGGGCGGGCGGGGTGGCGCAGGTCGCCGGCGGTGTGCCCGCGATGTGCGACGGCATCACGCAGGGCCGCGCGGGGATGGAGCTGTCGCTCTACAGCCGCGAGGTCATCGCGATGGCCACCGCGATCGCCCTGTCCCACGACATGTTCGACACCTCGCTCATGCTCGGTGTCTGCGACAAGATCGTTCCGGGGCTGCTGATCGGCGCCCTGCACTTCGGCCACCTGCCGGCGGTGTTCGTGCCGGCCGGGCCGATGTCCTCCGGCCTGCCCAACAAGGTCAAGGCCCGCACGCGGCAGCTGTTCGCCGAGGGCAAGGTCGGCAAGGGAGAGCTGCTCGACGCCGAGTCGAAGTCCTACCACTCCGCCGGCACCTGCACCTTCTACGGCACCGCCAACTCCAACCAGGTCATGATCGAAGTCATGGGCCTGCACCTGCCGGGTTCGACCTTCATCAACCCGCGCACCGAGCTGCGTGAGGCCCTGACCCGGGCCGCGGGCAGGCGGGCGGTCGAGCTGACCGCGCACGGCGAGGAGTACACCCCGGTGGGCCGGGTCGTCGACGAGAAGGCGATCGTCAACGCCTGCGTGGCGCTGCTGGCCACCGGCGGCTCGACCAACCACACCATGCACATCGTCGCCATCGCCGCGGCGGCCGGCATCGACCTGCTCTGGGACGACCTGGCGGCGCTGTCGAAGGCGGTGCCGCTGCTCACCCGCATGTACCCCAACGGGCAGGCGGACGTGAACCACTTCCAGGCCGCGGGCGGCATGCAGGTGCTCATCGGCGACCTGCTGGACTCGGGGCTGCTCCACCGTGACGTGCTGACGATCGCCGGGCGCGGGCTGGACCACTACCGTTCGTCCGTCGAGCTCAAGGACGGCGATCTGGTCTGGCAGGAGCGCACCGGCGGCAGCACCGACCTCGACGTGCTCCGGCCGGTGAGCGAGGCGTTCTCCCCCGACGGCGGCATCCACATGCTCGACGGCAACCTGGGCCGCGCGGTCAGCAAGGTCTCCGCCGTCAAGGACGAGCACCTGGTCGTCGAGGCCCCCGCGAAGGTCTTCGACGACCAGCTGGAGCTGCTGCGCGCCTTCGAGGCGGGCGAGCTGGACGGGCAGGACTTCGTGGCGGTCATCCGCTACCAGGGGCCGAGCGCGAACGGCATGCCCGAGCTGCACAAGCTCACCCCGCCGCTGTCGGTGCTGCTGGACCGGGGGCAGCGGGTGGCGATCGTCACCGACGGCCGCATGTCCGGCGCGTCGGGCAAGGTCCCGGCCGCCATCCACCTGTCGCCCGAGGCCGCCCACGGCGGCCCGATCGCCCTGGTCTGCGACGGCGACCCGATCCGCCTCGACTCCACCGCGGGCACCCTGGAACTGCTGGTCCCGGCGGAGGAACTGGCCGCGCGCACGCCGCAGGGCGCGCCGCTCACCGACGCCCAGTGGGTGGGCACCGGCCGTGAGCTGTTCGCCGCCTTCCGTCGTTCGGCGGGCCCCGCCGAACGCGGTGCCGGAATCTTCGCCCTGAACGGCCACGCCGAGAGCATCGCCGCGGACGCCGTGAAGGGAGCCGGACTGTGACCGGGACTGCCGTCTCATCCACCTGTCCCCGCCGGGGCTCGGGCATGACCGGGTGGTCCGCGTCCTTTTGGAACCCGGCGAAGGAGGCGAGGTGAGCCTTCCCTGGCTGGTCGCCGACATCGGCGGCACCAACGCCCGGTTCGGGCTCGTCACGGAGCCGGGCGGGCAGCCGGAGGCGGTGGCCGTACTGGCCGGAGCGGACCACGACGGGCTTCCCGAAGCCGTAGCCGCCTATCTCGCAGATCATGCGGGCGGAGTTCAGCCGGGAGCGGCCTGCGTCGCGATCGCGGGACCGGTCGAGGGCGACCGCTACCGGCTCACCAACGCCGGGTGGTCGGGCTCGGTGCACGACCTGGGTATCCCCAACGCCGAACTGCTCAACGATTTCGAGGCCTTGGCGGCGTCCCTGCCGCACCTGGGCGAGGACGACCTGGTCTCGCTCGGCGGCCCCGAACCCTCGCGCGGCGTCAAGGCCGTGCTGGGGCCGGGCACCGGGCTCGGCGTGGCCGGCCTGGTGCCCTCGGGCCGGGGCTGGGTGCCGATCCCCGGTGAGGGCGGGCACGTCACCATGCCGGTCCTGGACGAGCGGGACCACGCGGTCGTCCAGGCGTTGCGCGCGGACGGCCTGGACCACGTGGTGGCCGAGCACCTGCTGTCGGGCCCGGGGCTGACCCGGCTGCACCGGGGGCTGGCGCTGGTGCACGGGGTGGACGCGCCGCGGCTGTCGGCCTCCGACATCGTGGCCCGGATGGACGACTCGCTGTGCGCGGAGACCGTCGAGGTCTTCTGCGGCATGCTCGGCACCTTCGCGGGAAACGTCGCGCTGACCCTGGGCGCCCGGGGTGGGGTCTATCTGGGCGGCGGCGTGTTACCCCGTATCGTGAACCGGGTCGCCGACAGCGACTTCCGCCGTCGGTTCGAGGCCACCCCCGCGCTGAACGGTTACCTGTCCGCCATCGCCACGACGCTGATCGTGGCCTCCCAGCCCGCGCTGATCGGCGCGGCGGCCTGGCTGAACCAGCGCCTGTCGAACATGGAGTATGTATGAGTCTGCTGGACATCGCCCCGGTCGTACCGGTCGTCGTGATCGACGACCTGGAGACCGCGGTACCCCTGGCGCGCGCCCTGGTGGCGGGTGGTCTGCCGGTCATCGAGGTGACCCTCCGTACGGCCGACGCCCTGCAGGCCATCGAGCGGATCGCCGCCGAGGTGCCCGACGCGGTGATCGGCGCCGGGACGATCCGCACTCCGGCCGACGTGGCGGCCTCCGTGGCGGCTGGGGCCCGCTTCCTGGTCAGTCCGGGCAGCACCCCGAAGCTGGTGGACGCCATGGAGGCGAGCGGCGTGCCGTTCCTGCCCGGTGTGGCGACCGCGTCGGAGGTCATGGCTTTGGCCGAACGCGGGCTGACGGAGATGAAGTTCTTCCCGGCCGAGGCCGCCGGGGGCCTGCCGTACCTGAAGTCGCTCGGCGGCCCGCTGCCCGATGTCCGGTTCTGCCCGACGGGCGGGATCAGGCTCGCGACGGCTCCCGACTATCTCGCGCTGCCGAACGTCGGCTGCGTGGGCGGGACCTGGCTCACTCCGGCCGACGCACTGGCCGGCGGCGACTACGCGCGGATCGAGAAGCTGGCCGCCGAGGCCGCCGCCCTTCGCTGACCGGACGGTCCTGCTCGGACCGTCCCGCTCGGGCCGTCCCAAGCGGGTGATCGGGTAGGTGACCCGCCCGATCACCCGGCTCCGGGCTCCGGGCTCCGGGCTCCGGGCTCCGGGCTCCGGGCTCCGGGCTCCGGGGACACACGACCACGCCTGATCAGGCCTGACCACACCCGACGACGCCCGGACACCGGGAACACCCGGCCGCTCCCGGCACCGGGACGGTGCGCTCAGATGCGGACCGCCCGGCAGGCGAGTTGCAGGGCCAGGCGCTGCTGGGGATCGCCGAGGTCGGTGTGGAGAAGGCCCTCGATGCGCCGGATGCGCTGGCTCACGGCATTGCGGTGCAGGTGGAGCTCCTCGGCGACCCGGGCAGGCGAGCCCTGGTGGTCGAGATAGGACTGCAGGGTCCGCACCAGCGGCTCGGCCCGCTTGGAGCCGAGGGCCAGCAGCGGCGCCAGGAGCTCCTGCACAGCCTGGCGGGCGGCGTCGGAGGAGTACCACTCCACCAGCATGCGGTCGAGCCCGGCCACATCGTGCGCGGTGACCGGCGAGGCGGCGGCCGGGTTGCGGAGCAGGGCCGTACGGGCCTCCAGGGCCGAGGCACGCAGGCCGAGCGGTCCGCGGTGCGCGGAGCTGACCCCGCAGCGCAGTCCCGCGTCGGGGAAGCGTTCGCGTAGATGGGCCAGGAGCCGTCCGGCGTCGGCGACGGCGGCCCGCAGACCGTCCCCGCCCGGGTCGAGCTGCTGGGTGCGGACGATGATCAGTGCGTCGTCGGCGCGGGTCAGCTGCCAGTCGGGGCCGCCCGCCGACCGCAGCAGACGTCCCGCCACGGATCCCGTGTCGTCCAGTACGGCGTAGCGGTCCGAACCGGTCAGTGCGGTGGGCTCCACGCGGAGCGCGATGTGCCAGGCGTCGATGGCGAGCCCGAGGGCACGGGCGCGGGTGGCCAGCCGGAACGCCTGGTCCTCGGGGGCGATCAGCAGCTCGGTGAGGAGCTGAGCACGCGAACGCACCGGGTGGTCGTCGGAATGGCCACTGGAAGCGGCTAAAGCGGCGACGCCGAGGACCAGCCGGACTGCACGGGCGAGATGCCCTCCCGGCGGCACGGAGCCGGCCTCCGACGTGCCCGGTCCACCGGAGGAGTCCTCCGTCGGACCAGGACGGCCGCGAGGATTCTCCGGCGTTCCGGACCCGCTGTGGAAGACATCCGGCGTACCGGGCCGGCCGTGGAAGACAGCCGGCGAGTCGGACCCGCTCTGGAAGACATCCGGCGAGTCGGACCCGCTGCGGAGGATATCCGGCGCCTCGGACCCGTCCCAGGTGTCGTCTGCCGTTCCGGCGGAGAAGACCGCGCCGTCGGTGCGGACGGGGACGCCCAGCGAGCGGGACGCGGCGGCGGCGATCAGGTCGGGGTCGCCGCCCGCGCGCAGGATGGACGAGGTCGCCTCCTCGGCCCGGACCAGCGCGTCCGCCGCCGGACCGGACAGGGCCCGTTCGGCCGCCACCGCCAGTCCTGCCAGGTCTCCGGTGTAGGTGAGCAGGGCGAGCGCGCCACGCTCGGCCAGGGCCGTCGCCGTGACGGGGAGCGGGCCGTCGAAGGAGGTGAGCACCAGAGCCGCGGCCGAGGCGGCGGCGGCGTCACGGATGGCGACGTCCAGACGGTACCCCGCGGCCTGCCGGGTGGCGGCGGCGGTCAGTACGATCATGGACCCGGACGGCTGGCGGGCCAGGTCGCGCAGGCTCTCCGCCAGCCGGACGCAGACGACCCGCCGGGCCTCCAGCGGGCCCGCCAGGTGCCGGAGTCCGTCGAGGCCGGGCGCGCCGAGCAGACGGTTCAGCATTCTTCCAGTGTGCCAAGGCCACAGTTGTGCGGCGAACCGTGTTCCCCCAGCACACGGAGCACACGGCGGGTTTTCGTAACCTTCCGGTGTGGACCTCGACACCGAACTCCTGCCCGCGTACGCGCGCGGCTGCGCCGTCCTGGGCTCGGGCGGCGGCGGAGCGGTGTCCATCACCCGGGCGGCGGCCCTGCAGGCACTGGAGGAGCACGGCCCGGTCCGCGTCGTCCAGCCCGAGGAGCTGGATCCCGGCGCCCTCGTCATGCCCTGCGGCAGCGCGGGCACCTCCGCGGTGCAGGTCGAGCGGATCGGCGGCACAACCGAGCCGGCCTACCTCCGTGACGCGGTGGAGAAGCTGCACGGCTCCCGTGTCGCGGCGCTGATGCCGAGTGAGATCGGCGGCGCCAACGGATGCGTGGCGGTGGCCTGGGCGGCCTACCTGGGGTTGCCGCTGGTGGACGCCGACGGCATGGGCCGGGCCTTCCCCCGGATGGACCAGACCGTGATGGAGCTGCGTGGGATCAGCCCCACGCCCGCCGTACTCTGCGACGAGCGCGGCCGGACCGTGGTGATCGACCACGTCGACGGCCGCTGGCTGGAGCGCCTGGTGCGGGTCTCCCTGGAGGCCTTCGGCGGCCAGGTCGCCTCCAGCGAGTACGTGCTGCGCGCCGGCCAGGTCCGGGCCTGCACCGTCACCGGTTCGATCACCCGGGCCATCGAGGTGGGCGAGCGCCTTCCCGCTCCGCTGCTGACCGGGAAGGTCGCCGCGGTGGAGGGCGGCTCGGTCCTCGTCGAGGGACTGGGCGCGGACGCCGGGCGGCTGGCCCGGATCGAGGCGCAGAACGAATATCTCGCGGTCTTCGAAGACGGGAACCTGCTGGCCGCCGTCCCGGACGTCATCGCGCTGCTGGACACCCGGAGCGGGGACGCCGTCCAGGTCGAGCAGCTCCGCTACGGGCTGCGCGTCGGCATCGTGCACCTGGAGTGCGACCCCGTCTGGCGGACCCCCGCCGGGCTCCGGCTCGGCGGCCCCGGAGCCTTCGGGCTGACCGGGCTCCCGGAACCTGCCGGGCCTTCCGTGCCACCCGGACCCCCTGCCGGGCCTTCCGTGCCATCCGGACCCCCTGCCAGGCCTTCCGCGCCGCCCGGATCCCGTGCCGGGGCTTCCCGGCGCCGGGAAGCGGAGGTGGAGAGGTGAACATCGGCGTGGACGTGGGCCCCACCAACACCGACGCCGCCGCCCTGGACGGCACCGGAGCTGTGCTGGCCACCGTCAAGGTGGGCACGGTCCACGGCGACCCGGTGGCCGGCGTGGTCGCCGCACTGGCCGCGCTGGGAGTCTCCGGATCGGCCGAGACCACCCGGATCGCCGTCGGGCTGCGCGGGGCCGCCACCTCGGTCGCCGAGCGCACCGGGCTCTGCCGGGTGGCCGCACTGCGGATCGGCGGACCCTCCGCGCAGGCCGTGCGGCCGTTCTTCGGCTGGCCCACCGACCTGTCGCGGGTGGTCAGCGCGGGCGCGGGGATCGTCGACGGCGGCGGTGGGCTGGAACCCGAACACTGGACGCCGCTGGACCGCGAGGCGGTCGCGCGCTTCGCCGCCCGGGTCGCGGGGCGAGCCGAGGCCGTCGCGGTGACCGGTGTGTTCTCGCCCATCGACGGCGACCAGGAACATGAGGCCGCGGAGATCCTGCACACCGAGCTCGGGCCGCTGCCGGTCTCCCTCTCCGCCGACCTGGGCTCGCTGGGGCTGATCGAGCGGGAGAACGCCACGATCCTGGACGCGGCGCTGTCGGGGTTCGCCCGGGACACCGCCGAACGGCTGGCTCTCGCCCTCCCTCGCGCGGCCGTCTTCGTGACCCGGGGCGACGGCACGCTGATGAGCCTGGAGTATCTGGCCCGGCACCCCGGGCTCAGCCTGGGCAGCGGACCCGCCAGCGCGCTGCGCGGCGCCGGTGTGCTGAGCGGGCTGCGGGACGCGGTGGTCGCCGACGTGGGCGCGACCCGCGTCCGGGTCGGAGTGCTGGCCGGAGGCTACCCGGAGGAGACCGCACGGGGAGCCGACATCGGCGGTGTCCCCGTGGGCTTCCGGATCCCCGAGCTGATCCGGGTGCTCCGGGACCCCGGTGGCGAGCGTACGGCCCCGCCCGCCGGCTCCAGCCGGGGCGATGGGCTCACCGAACTGGCCGAGGCGGTGGACCGGCTGCAGCCGGGCGTCGACCGGTTGCCGGTGGTCATGGTGGGCGGCGGGGCGCCCGCCGTACCGGACGGGCTGCTGGGCGTGCCGGACGTCCGGCGCCCCGAGCACGGCCGGACCGCCGGGGCGATCGGCGCGGCCACCAGCCCGGTCGGCGGGCAGTACGAGCGGATCGTCCGGCTGGAGGAGCGGGCCGGGCTCTCCGAGGCGCTCGACGCCGTCGCCGAGGAGGCGCGGGCGCACGCGGTGCGCGCCGGGGCCGACCCCCGGCACGTCGAGATCGTCGAGTCCGCCAGTTCCCCGCTGACCTACCTGCCCGGCCCGTTCCTCCGGCTCCGCGCCCGGGCGGCCGGTCCCCCCTCACGCCTGTGAACCCCCCTGAAAGGCCCGTGAAATGATCGATGAGGACTACCCGCTGGAGCGGGTCCCCCAAGAAGCCCGCTACTCGTGGTTCAACGTGGCCGTGCAGCGGTTCGGCCAGCTGTCGGACCTGACGCAGTTCCTGCTCGGCGCGACGCTGGGCGCGGGTCTGTCGTTCTGGGGGGCGTTCTGGGCGTTCACCCTCGGCTCGGTGATCCTGGAGGTCGTCTGCATCTTCGTCGGCATCGCCGGGATGCGCGAGGGCCTGTCCACCTCGGTGCTGGCCCGCTGGACCGGGTTCGGCCGGTACGGCTCCACGCTGATCGGTGTGATCATCACGCTGAGCCTGTTCGGCTGGTTCGGCGTGCAGACCGCGGTGTTCGCGGCGGGCCTGCACGCCATCATGAGCGGCATCCCCCTGTGGGCCTGGTCGCTCATCGCCGGGCTCGGCGTGACCCTCCTGGTCCTGCGGGGCTTCCGGGCGATGGGCTGGACGGCCTTCGTCACCGTGCCGGCGTTCCTCGGGCTGGCGGGCTGGGCCATGTGGGTGGAGGTCTCCCGGCACAGCCTGAGCGAGCTGATCTCCTCCTCGCCGTTCGGCGCGCCCATCACGGTCGCGACCGGCGCGACGATCGTCGCCGGCTCCTACATCGTCGGCGCGGTCACCACCCCGGACATGACCCGGTTCAACCGCAGCACCGCCGACGTGGTCAAGCAGACGCTGATCGGCATCTCCCTCGGCGAGTACGTGCTCGGCCTGGCCGGAGTGCTCCTGGCCTACGCGGTCAAGACCTCCGACATCGTCGCGATCATCACGGCCTCCTCCGGCGTCGTCGGCGTCGTCATCCTGGTCTCGGCCACCGTGAAGATCAACAACTGGAACCTCTACTCGGCGGCGCTCGGTCTGATGAACGCGGTGGAGTCCACGGTCGGCGTGCGGCTCAACCGGGTCGCCGTCACCCTGGGCATCGGCCTGCTGGGCAGCCTCGCCGCCGCCGCCGGGATCCTGGACGCGTTCTCCGGCTTCCTGTTCGTCCTCGGGGTCATCACCCCGCCGATCGCCGGGATCATGGTCGCCGAGTACTTCGTGGTCAAGCGCTGGCGGCCCGTCCTGGACGCCTCCCGGGAGCTCGGACGGCTGCCCGAGACCGAACCCGCCTGGGTGCCCGCCACCCTCGCGGTCTGGGCGGCCGCCGCCCTGGTCGGCTGGCTGAGCGACGTCTACGGGTGGATCGGTATCCCCGCGCTCAACTCACTGATCCTGGCCGGGCTCGGCTACCTCGCCGCGGGAAGACTGGGCCTGGTCCGGGGGACGCGGGAACTGCCCGTCGAGCAGCCCGCCGTACACGTCTGAAAGCGATCCGGAAGAGAGCATGATGCGCATCGGAATCGACGTCGGCGGCACCAACACCGACGCCGCCCTGCTGGGCGACAGCGGTGAGGTGCTGGCCGCGGTCAAATCCCCCACCACGGCCGACGTCACCTCAGGCGTCGCGGCGGCGATCACCGCGCTCGGCGCCGTCGACACCTCGGCCGTGATGATCGGCACCACCCACTTCGTGAACGCGCTGGTGGAGGCCGCCCGGCTGGAGCCGGTCGCCGTCGTGCGGCTCGGCCTGCCGGCCACCGCCGCGCTGCCGCCGATGGTCGACTGGCCCGTCCGGCTGCGCGAGGTCGTCAGGGGGCAGAGCTACCTGTGCCACGGCGGGCACGAGTACGACGGCACCCCCATCTCCGACCTCGACCCCGAGGAGTTGAAGCGGGTCGCGGCCGACATCGCCGCCCGGGGGCTGCGCTCGGTGGCGATCTCCTCGGTCTTCTCCCCGGTCAGCGGGGAGTTCGAGCAGCGTGCCGCGGAGATCCTGGGCGCCGAACTCGGCGACGGGGTCCACCTGTCGCTCTCCCACGAGATCGGCCGGATCGGCTTGCTGGCCAGGGAGAACGCCACCATCGTCAACGCCGCCCTGCGCCCGCTCGCCGAACACATCGCCGGCGCTTTCGAGGACGCGCTGACGGCCGCGGGCATCGCCGCCCCGCTGTTCCTGTCGCAGAACGACGGGACGTTGATGGACGTCCGGCAGGCGCAGCGCTATCCGGTGGCGACGTTCGCCTCGGGGCCGACCAACTCGATGCGCGGCGCGGCGTTCCTGTCGGGGCTCACCGACTGCGCCGTCGTCGACGTCGGCGGCACCACCACCGACGTGGGCATCCTGGTCGGCGGCTTCCCCCGGGAGGCCTCGGGCGAGGCCGAGCTGGCGGGGGTGCGAACCAACTTCCGGATCCCCGACGTGCTGTCGCTCGGCATCGGCGGCGGTTCGCTCGTCGCCGCGGACGGTACGGCGGGACCGCGCAGCGTCGGCTACCGGCTCACCGAGGAGGCCCTGGTCTTCGGCGGCGCCACCCTCACCGCCACCGACCTGGCGGTGGCGGCCGGATACACCGAGATCGGCGACCCCGCACGCGTCGCGCACCTCGACCCGCGCCCCGCGCTGGCGGGCATCGCCGAACGCATCGCCGAGACGGTGGACCGGATGCGGACCTCGGCCGCCCCGCTGCCCGTCGTCGCCGTCGGCGGCGGCAGCATCCTCATCCCCGACGGCCTGCCCGGTTTCGACGAGGTTCACCGTCCTGCCCACTTCGCCGTCGCCAACGCCGTCGGCGCCGCCATCGCGCAGGTCGGCGGTGAGGTGGACCAGGTCTTCTCCGGAGCGCGCGAGGCCGTGCTCGACGGGGCCCGCGACGAGGCGGTCTCCCGTGCCGAACGGGCCGGTGCCCGCACCGGCAGCGTGCGGATCGTCGAGGTGGAGGAGATCCCCCTGGCCTACCTGCCCGGCGGCGCGACCCGCGTCCGTGTCAGGGCGGTCGGCGACCTGGACCTGGAGAAGATCAATGCGTGAACTCGGAGCCGATCAGCTCGACGACCTCGCCCGCGGCGCCGGCATCCTGGGCACCGGCGGCGGGGGCGACCCCTACATCGGCAAGCTCCTGGCCCGTGAGGCGATCCTCGCCCACGGCCCGGTGACCGTCCTGGACATCGACGAGGTGCCGCCCGACGCCACCGTCGTGCCGGTCTCCGGGATGGGCGCGCCGACCGTGCTGCTGGAGAAACTCCCGGCGGGCACCGAGGAGCTCACCGCGCTGCGCGCGCTGGAGGCCGTACTCGGCCGGCGGGCCACCCACATCGTCCCGATCGAGATCGGCGGCGTGAACTCCATGATCCCCATCGCCGCCGCCGCCCAGGCCGGGCTGCCGCTGGTAGACGGCGACGCCATGGGCCGGGCCTTCCCCGAGGCCCAGATGGTGCTGCCCTCGCTGATCGGCGTATCGACCACCCCGATGGCCCTCGCCGACGACAAGGGCAACACCTTGGTCATCGACGCGGTCTCCAACCGGTGGTCGGAGAGGATCGCCCGCGCGGCCTGCGTGGAGATGGGCTGCCAGGTCTCCTGTGCCGACACCGTGCTGCGGGGAGACCAGCTCCGCGACGGGCTGGTGCCCGCGACGCTCACACTGGCCGAGGACCTGGGCCGGGCCGTACGGCTGGCGCGGGCCGCGCACGCGGACCCGGTGGCCGAGGCGACGCGGTTGCTGGGCGGCGTCCGCCTGCTCGCCGGCAAGGTCGTCGACGTGGAGCGCCGGACCACCGGCGGCTTCGCCCGGGGCCACGCGTGGCTGGAGGGCCCGGCGGGCACCATGGAGCTGAGGTTCCAGAACGAGCACCTGCTGGCCGTACGCGACGGTGCCGTCGTCGCCACCACCCCCGACCTGATCTGCGTCCTGGACACTGACACCGGTGAGCCGGTCACCACCGAGGCCATGCGGTACGGCTTGCGTGTCACGGTGATCGCCGCCCCCTGCGACCCCCGGTGGACCACCGCCGGGGGACTGGCGCTCGCCGGGCCGCGCTACTTCGGCTACGACTGCGACCACGTGCCCCTGCCCGCCGGGGGGTAGATCCCCGGCGGCTCCGAGGACGCGGCGCCCGCCCCAGGGACGTGGCGGCGGCGGGGACCACGGCACCGGACCACCCGTGGCCGATAAAGGACAGATCCATAGCTATATGGACACATCGGGGCATGGAACAGGCCAAGAGGTGGAGCGATGCGCCGGAGTCCCCTACCCTGTCAGGACGAGGGGAGTACTTCCCAAGAATCGGCCCGGTCAGTACGGGCGCCCTGCGGCGTCCCCGGGCGGTTGCCTGCGATACGCGGGTGAAGGAGACCTCGAATGGCCGAGCGCATTCGAGGAGTTCCCATGTTCGCCGACACCCCACCCCCCACCCCCGGTACGGCTCCGCCCAGTAAGGCTCCTCCCGCCACGGCTCCCCCCGGGGGCGGGCCCGCCACCAGCGCGGAGGGGTCCGCGCACCTGAGCTATCCCCCCGGGTCGCTGGTGCTGCTCGCGGGGCTCCCCGGTGCGGGCAAGAGCACTCTGCTGGACCGGCTGTACGGGCTGCGCGGCGACGAGAGGGAACCGGTCCGGGCCGGCGAGGTGCGGATCATCGACTCGCGGCAGTCCCGCAACTGGTGGGCCCGCTACCTCGGCCCGATCCCGCCGCGGATCCGCACCCCGATCGTGCACGCCACCCATGTGGCGCGGATCGCACGGGCGCTGCTGCGCGGGCACGGCGTCGTGGCCCACACCCGGGGCACCTGGCCGCACATCCTGTACGGCTTCGCCTGGCTGGCCCGCCGGGTCGGCAGCGAGGTCCATCTGATCCTGCTCGACGTCGAACCGGAGGTCGCCCGCGCGGGGCAGCTCTCCCGGGGCAGGGTCGTCACCGGTGTCGGCTTCGCCCGGCACTGCCGGCGCTGGCGGGTTCTCGTCGGCCGTGCCCGCGGCGGCTCCCTCCCTCCCGCCGCGGGCGTCACCGTGCTGGACCGGCCCGCGTCGGACCTGCTGAGTGCCATCCGCTTCGACCGGGGGCAGGAGGGTCAGGAGCCGTGAGTCATTTCACGTATTCGACCGTCACATCGCCGTCCACGGAGTCGCCCACCCCGTAGAGCCAGACGGCCGACCAGTGATCGCCCAGCGCGGTGCGCAGGAACATGGCGCTCCAGCGGGCCGCGGCCTTGACGCTCCTGTCCTGCGCGACGGTCTGCGGGACCGGGTCGGGACGGGCCCCCGGCGGGTTCTGGATGTCGGTCAGCCCGTAGTGGTTGGCCCCGGTCACCGAGACGAGCATCTTGGGCGGGTTCAGCAACGCGTCGTAGGTGCCCTCGGCGCTCGCCGGGGAGGCGACTCCGTCGGCCGTGCCCTGCACGAGCGCCACCGGGACGGCATTGGGCACCGGCGGGCTCCCGGTGCCCCCGGGCGGGGTGTTGTTCGTGCCGTAGAACGCGGCGGCCTTGAGCTGGGCCGGCGCCGTGGCGGGCTCCCCGCAGAACGGCGGGACGCACGCGCCGGTGGTGAGCGTCAGCCCCGCCGCGCCGCCGAAGGAGTGGCCGAGCAGCACCAGGGAGGCCGTGTCGATCCTGCCGCGGAGCGGTGAGCCCGCACGGATGTCCTCCTGCTGCATCCAGGCCGCCGTCCACGACGCCTGAGCCTCCTCGGCGAACAGGCCCGCCTGTCCGAAGACGACCCGGCTGTGGTTGGGGACCACTACGGCGAAGCCGTAGCTCGCGACGGCCCGGGCGAAGGCGGAGTAGCGGGACTTGTCGACATCGGCGCCCTGCAGCAGGAGTGCGACGGGCAGGTCGTGGTGGATCTTCGCCGGTGCCGGCGCGTAGACGTCGGCGGCGTCGCCGTGCACCGTCGTGGTGAACTCCGTGGTCTCCGTGGTCTCCGGGGTGGCCGACCGGGCTACCGGTCCGGCGTGTGCGGGGACGGCCGCGACGCCGGTGAGCGTGAGGGCCGTGACGACTGCCGACAGGACGGGTCCGAGTCCGGGGAAGCGCATGTAATCCTCCGGTGTTTCCTCTACCGAAACGGCGTTTCTCTAAGCGTCATGAGTGTGGAGGCTGCTCCCGCGCCCGTCAAGCGGCACGTGTCGGCAGGCGCCGAAGCGGCCAGCCGCCGTGGCCCCGGCTCAGGCCCGGTGGCCCCGGCCCGGCCTCGGTGGCCCCGGCTCAGTCTCCGTGGCCCCGGCTCGGCGGCAAGTGGCCGGAGTCCCTGAGATCGGCCAGGATCGCGCGGTGGTCACTGCCCGACATCGGCAGCACCCGGCTGTCGAGGGCCGTGAAACCGCGGGTGAGCACATGGTCCAGGCGGACGATCGGCAGGGTGGCGGGCCAGGTGAACTGCAGGCCGGTGCCGGCGCTGTCCGAAACGGACGACAGGAGCGCGGTGAGACGGCTCAGCTCCCGGTCGGTGGTGGCGGTGTTCAGGTCGCCGGCGACGATGATCCGGGGGCTGGGATCCCCCTGGATCGCCCGGGCCAGCGCCTCCACCTCGGCGTTGCGGCCGGCGATGACGGACGGCTGGTCGGGACGGAAGGACGACAGGTGCACCGCGTAGAGGCTGACCGGCCCCTGCGGCGTGCGGATGATCGCGTGCCGTGAGCGCACCACTCCGGGCACGGGCCGCGGCAGGCCCTCGACGGGATACCTGCTCCACACCGCGACCCCCGGATTGTCCGGGAAGCGATAGGGGTAGCCGGGATTGACCTCCCGGGCGAACGCGGGATCGACCGTCCCGTTCATCAGCACCGGATCGTCGGGGACCTCCGCGACCACGAGGATGTCGGCGTCCGCGGCCCGCAGGACCCTGGCGGTCGCCGCCAGGTCGCCGTTGGCGTAGTTGACGTTCTGGTGGACCACGCGCAGGTCCCACGGCCCGGTGCCGGCGGCGCGGACGAACGGGGGGCCGAAGATCATCGCCCACATCACGGCCGGCATCGCGGCCCCGGCCAGCGCGAGCCACGACCGCCGGGCGAACGCGACCAGGGCCAGGACCGGGATCGCCAGCCCCAGCCACGGCAGACCGCTGTCGAACGTGTTGCCCATGCCCCGCCAGTTCGGCAGCAGCCGGTGACCCACCAGGAGGAGGGCGACCGACGCGCCCGTGGCTGCGGTCAGCCCACCTCGAAACCGCGGCGACATGACGAGGGACCCCTTCGGCGACCGCGGACTCCGGCGGTCTTCACCGGAGTAGTCCATCATGCCGCCGACGCCGCCGCGTGCAGGCCGGCCGTGTCGCGACGGCCACCGGGTCGGGCGGACCGCCGGTCAGCCCCTGTGTGACCGGCAGGTCTCCCGTCAGTGACCGTGCACGGCCTCCAGCGGCGGGGACGCCGAGGGTACGCGTATCCGCTCTTCCCGTCCGGCGCTCGCGATGGCCGGGCGGAGGAAACCGGCCAGCCCTCCGCCACGCCCGTACGGGTATGACAGGAGGGCCTCGGCGATCAGCCCGGAGCGCGGGTGGTTCTCCCTGAGTTCGGCGTAGCGCAGCATCACCGCGCGGGCGACGGCGGCCGGGTTGTCCATGCCGTACACGGCGTAGAGACGTTGCCTTGTCCTCGGCGCCAGACATCCGTTCCACCAGCGGTAGACCATGCCGTCGGTCCAGATCACCAGGTCGGCCCAGACCGACACCAGCGCCAGCCCGTAGCCGTCGTGGACGTCGCCTTCCACGCCGTGCCGTTCCAGCTCGTCACGGAGCAGGCAAGCGGCGTGCAGGGCGGGCGTTCCCGCGAGCACACCCCGGAGGTTCGCCACTGCCCACCTCCTTTCGGTGTTAGGGAAAACCTCGAGTCGTTTCCTCTTCCCAGGGTGCCGTGAGATGATTACTTTCGGTAGGTGCTCGATTACTAAGAGACACATGCAACTTGGTTGGGTTCCCCTGTGGGACCCACCCCGGCACATGTAGGACCCGAAAGGACGGGAGCCCCCATGCCCGCCCCAAACGAGCTGGACCCCAGTGCCAGCGTCATGGCTTACTGGGGTTCCGAGCTACGCCGGCTGCGAGAGGCCATGGGCTGGAGCCAGCAGGAGCTCGCGAAGCGGACGGCTTACTCCACCTCGCTGGTGGGCCTGGTCGAGACCGCCATGCGGGCCCCGACCAGGAAGTTCGCGCAGCGATGCGACGAGGTGCTGGAGACCGGCGGCGCGCTCATCAAGCTCTGGCCGCTGATCGGCCGGGAGTCCTCGCCCACCTGGGTCCGTTCACTGTTCGAGCTGGAGTGGGAGGCGCGCACACTCCGTAACTACCAACTCGCGGTGGTGCCGGGGCTGTTACAGACCGAGGACTACGCACGGACGCTGACCCGGCTGGGTCGGCCGTTCGACACCGTCGAGCAGGTGGAGGAGATGGTGACGGTGCGGATGCAGCGGCAACGGCTGCTGGACCGCCCCGAACCACCGATTCTCTTCGTCCTGCTGGACGAAGCGGTGCTGGCCCGCCCCATCGGCGGTGCCCGAGTGATGCGCGAGCAGCTCGAGCACCTCCTGGAGGCGACGGCACGACCACGGGTCACCCTTCAGGTGATCCCGTTCGAGGTGGGGGCCTACCCCGGGCTGGCCGGACCCATGTTGGTCCTCTCCTTCAGAGGAGCGCCCGATGTGGTGTACATGGAGAATGCGGAGAACGCACAGCTCCTGACCGACCCCGCCAGGGTTGACCCCCTTTCCGCCCAGTTCGACGCATTGCGTTCCTGGGCACTTCCCCAGGCCGCCTCCGCGGCCTTTATCGAGAAGAGGATGAGTTCATGGATCTGACCGGTGCCCGGTGGCGCAAGAGCAGCCGCAGCAACGGAAACGGCGGCGAGTGCGTCGAGGTGGCCGTCAACCTCCCCGGCGTCGTCGCCGTCCGCGACAGCAAGAACCCCGGCGGCCCCGCTCTGCTGTTCTCCCCCAGCGTGTGGAGTGACTTCCTGACGCGGATCAAGTCCGGCTCCGTCTGAGGTCAGGAGAGTCGGCGGTGACGCCGGACCCGGCTTCCACGAGTCTGTCGGAGGGATTCGTGGGGGAGGGTCGTCGCTGTTCCGTGACGCCCGGCGGAGTTCGTCCGTCCCGGCGAAGGAAGTGATCAGCAGATCGTCGAGGTCGAGGCTGCCGACCTCGACCAGCACCTGCGCGTGGTAAGGATCCGGCCGGCCTGCGCCGCCGTCGAGATCCACCCGGGGCCGTGACGCCGGCGCCTTATCCCCTCCACCAATCCCCTCCACCACGCCTCTCGTGTGGCTCCGTGCTGCCCGGAATGTCAGCCGAGGCAGCCGACGTGCGCGAGTGCCTGCCTCAGCAGGACGCCCTGCCCGCCGGGCATCTCCTGCTGCACCAGCGGCGACGCGGCCTCCTGCGGCGTGAACCAGACAAGGTCGAGGGCGTCCTGCCGGGGACGGCAGTCCCCGGCGACCGGGACGACGTAGGCAAGGGACACCGCGTGCTGCCGGGGGTCGTGGTAGGGGGTGACGCCCTGCGTCGGAAAATACTCGGCGATGGTGAACGGCTGCGGGGAGGCCGGCACCCGGGGCAGCGCGACAGGGCCGAGGTCCTTCTCCAGGTGGCGCATGAGCGCGTCGCGGACCCGCTCGTGGTGAAGTACGCGCCCGGACACGAGGGCGCGGCTGACCGTCCCGTCCGGTCCGATGCGGAGCAGCAGGCCGACATGCGTGACCACTCCGGCGTCGTCGACCCGCACCGGCACGGCGTCGACGTAGAGGATCGGCATCCGCGCACGCGCCGACTCCAGTTCCTCGGGAGTAAGCCAGCCTGGCGTGGTCTCGGTCATTTCGGTCATTGGCTGATCGTACTTCCCGGTCGGCTCAGGACACGATCGGCCGGCGGCGAGGCGTTGAACCTCTCTCGCGCCGATGAAGAGGAGGTAGATCTTAGGGACCCAACGGCAACCATCATCCTTATATGTCCGAACTATTCGGATATGCGACCCAATATGGGCAGACACGCCACTAATGTCCGGTGCATGGACAGGCCTCAACTGTGGGAAGCCCGATGAGAGCCGCCCCGGACGAGAGGTCGAGCGGACTGGGGCTGGAGGTGTTCGATCCGGCTCCCGTCGGGGTGGCGGTCACCGGCGGACGGGACCGCCGGCTGGTGTACGCCAACGCCGTCTACCGGTCCGTCTTCGGCGACAGGACGCTCAGGGCCATCGCGCACGAGGCGTTCAGCGAGCACGTCGACCGGGACTACTACTACGGACTGGCCGACCAGGTGCTGGCGACCGGGGAGCCGGTGACCGTCACCGAGGCCCCGGTGAAGCTCGCCTACACCGACACCGGCCCGCAGGAGCGTTTCTTCACCTTCAGCCTGTCGCAGATCTCTCTCGGCGGCGGTGAGCCCGGGGTGCTGCTGGTGTGCGCCGAGGTCACCGAGCAGGTCACCGCCGCGCGGCAGATCCAGGACCTGGCCGAGGAACGCCGCCGCCTCCTCCAGCGCTACCAGAAGCTGGGGAGCGTGGGCGCGCAGATACTCTGGGTGGCCGATGCCGGCGGCGGTGTCATCGAGCCGAGCCTGAGCTGGGAGAAGATGACCGGGCAGTCGTGGGAGGAGTTCAGGGACGGCGGGTGGCTGGACGCCCTCCATCCCGACGACCGCGAACCGTCCGCCCTGGCGTGGAAGGAGGCGCTTGAGCGGGTGGTCCCCCTGTGGGAGCACACCTACCGGCTGCGTCTCGTGAACGGCACCTACCGGCACTTCAGCATCCGCGCCGTGCCGGTGCTCGAAGGCGACGCCGTGGTGGAGTGGGTGGGCACCTGCACCGACATCGAGCAGGAGTGGCGGGCGAGCCGGCGCCAGGAGCTGCTCGACCGTGCCGCCGCCGCCACCGCGGACATCACCCGCCTGGAGGAGATGCTCACCGCGCTGACCCAGGTGATCGTGCCGGATCTGGCCGACGGGTGCATCATCTACCTGATCCCCCCGGCCCCGGAACGCTTCGGGGACGTGTCGATCTCGGCGCACCAGGTCGTCTCGGCCGTACGGCCGGGGCTGCCCGAGCTGCCGGAGATCGGCGAGGTGACCTTCGACGCCGGCAACATCTTCACCCGCACGGTACGGCGGCTCCGTCCGACGTACCGGGCGTTCCCCCGGGGGGAGCCCAATCCCGGCGTCGCACCGGCCGGGGCCGAGGCGTGGCTGGTCTCGGCCAAGGCCAACAGCGTGGTCCTGGTGCCCGTCATCGTCGACGGGACCGTGGCGGCGATGGTGGCCGCCGCCACCTGCGGGGAACGTTCCCCGATCAGCGCGGCCGACGTCGCCCTGATCGGCCAGATGTTCGAGCACGCGCACGACCCCCTCAGCAACGCCATCGAATACCGGCGCACCCAGCGCGTGGCACTCGCCCTGCAGCACAGCCTGCTGCCGGAACCGCCCGCCGTACCGGGCCTGCAGATCGCCGCCCGCTACCGGCCGAGCCCCGCCGCCGCCGAGGTCGGCGGGGACTGGTACGACTGCTTCCGGCTGCGCGACGGCGCCACGATGCTGACGATCGGGGACGTGGCCGGTCACGACCTGCCGGCCGCCGTCACCATGAGCCAGATACGCAACATGCTCCGGGGGCTGGCGGTCGACCGGGAGGAGCCGGTCGGCGACATCCTCAGGCGCCTGGACATCGCCATGGAGACCCTCTACGCCGAGGAGACCGTGACCTGTGTCCTGGCACGCGTCGAGAGGCCGGAGGACGGCCGGTGGCGGCTGAACTACGCTGTGGCCGGGCATCCGCCGCCCCTGCTCGTCACCGGTGACGGTGACGCCCGCTTCCTGGAGGAGGGGCGCTCCCCGATCCTCGGGGTGATCCGCGACGGACCGCGTGACAGCGCCGTCGAACCGCTGCTTCCGGGCGGCACCGTACTCCTCTACACCGACGGCCTCGTCGAACGGGCGGGTGAGGACATCGGCAAGGGCCTGGACCGGCTGCGCGACCTCGCCGCCCCGCTCGCCCACAAGCCCCTGGAGGCGTTCTGCGACGAGTTGCTGGCCGGGCTGTCCAACGGCGGGGACGACGACATCGCCATGATCGCCGTACGTCTGCCGTCCACTCCTCTCGACGAGTGGGATCCGCCCTCCCCGGCCGGCTCCGGCCCGGGCACGCCGTACTGACGGTCACAGCGGCAGGACACCGCCCGGTTTGAGGGCCTTCATCGCGATCTGCGAGGTGAGTTTGTCGAGGCCGGGCAGCCGGCCGAGTCTCTCCAGGCAGAGCTGGCTGTAGGCGTCCATGTCGGGTACGGCGACCCGCAGCACGTAGTCGGGCCGGCCGAACATGCGCAGGCACTCGATCACATCGTCGATCTCCATGACGGCCGCCTCGAAAGCGGTGACGGTCTCGGCGTCCTGTCCTTCGAGCTCGACGTAGGCGAGCACCTGGAACCCGCGCCCGACGGCGGCCGGGTCGACCACGGCCCGGTAACCGGTGATCACCCCCGACTCCTCCAGGCTGCGGACCCGGCGCAGGCACGGTGACGGGGTCAGCCGCACCCGCTCGGCGAGCTCAAGGTTGCTGAGTCGCCCCTCCACCTGCAGAAGGCCAAGAATTGCGCGATCAGTGGCATCCATGGCAATAGATGCTAACAAAAGCACTAATCGACATAAATGTTGACATCCAATTCTGGCTTTCCTGGCATAACCTTGCGGCATAAGAGCGGCGCAGACAGACGGGACCACGATCATGACGATCATCGCCGATGCCCGCGAAGCAACTCCCGAAGACCGCTACGCCCTCGATGAGGGACAGGTCTTCATGACCGGGACGCAGGCACTGGTCCGCGTGATCCTCGACCAGATGCGCGCCGACCGCTCGGCCGGCCTCGACACGGGCACGATGGTGTCGGGCTACCCCGGCTCCCCGCTCGGCGGCTTCGACCAGGAACTCGCCCGCTCGCACGGGCACACCGGGCCGCTCGGCATCGTGCACCGACCGGGCCAGAACGAGGAGCTGGGCGCCACCGCCGTCTGGGGCAGCCAGCTCGTGCCCGCGCTTCCCCGGCCGCGCAAGGCGGGTGTCCTGGGCGTCTGGTACGGCAAGGCCCCCGGTGTCGACCGCGCGGCCGACGCCCTGCGGCACGGCAACTTCGTCGGCGCCCACCCCCACGGGGGTCTGATCGCGCTCTGCGGCGACGATCCGACCTGCAAGTCCTCGACGCTCCCCTCGGCCACCGAGAGCGCGCTCGCCGCGCTGGGCATGCCGATCATCCACCCGGGCAGCGTCCAGGAGCTGCTCGACCTGGGGCGCCACGCGATCGCGGCCTCCCGGGCCAGCGGCCTGTGGGTGGCGGTGAAGACGGTCACCAACGTGGTGGACGCCACCGGCACGGTCGGCGTCGGTCCCGGCCGGGTGGTCCCCGTCATGCCCGTCGTCGAGTACGAGGGCAGGCCGTACCGGCACACGCCGGACGCCACCCTGCTCACCCCCTGGTCGCTGGAGATGGAGCGCACGCTGGTCGGCCCCCGGCTGGAGCTGGCCCGCGCCTATGCCAGGGAGAACCACCTCAACCAGGTCACGGCGGACCCCCGGGACGCCTGGCTCGGCATCGTCGCCTCCGGTACGGCCTACCACGACGTGCGCGAGGGATTCCGCCGGCTGGGCGTGGACCCGGCCGAACTCGGCATCCGCATCCTCAAGATCGGCATGATCTGGCCGCTGGAGCCGGGGATCGTCCGGACCTTCGCCCGCGGACTGGAGGAGATCCTGGTCGTCGAGGAGAAGGGGCCGCTGCTGGAGACCCTGGTCAAGGACGTCCTGTACGGCACCGCCGACGCCCCGCGCGTCCTGGGCAAGCTCGACGAGAACGGCGCCGCCCTGATCCCGCGGACCGGGGGCGTCGACGCCGACCTGGCCGCCAAGGCGATAGCGTTCCGGCTGCGCCGCAAGGGCCTGGACACCGCCGCGGCACCGGGTGCGGCCTCCCCCGGTGCCGCCGGGCGGGCCGTTCCCGGCGTGGGCGAGCGGTTCACCCCGGAGGTGCGCGACCGGATCGCCGGGGGGCTGGCCGTGATCTCCCGCCCGGCACCGCTGAAACTGCTCGGCCCCCAGCGCACCCCGTTCTTCTGCTCGGGCTGCCCGCACAACCGCTCCACCGCCGTCCCGGACAACGCCCCGGTGGGCGCGGGGATCGGCTGCCACACGATGGTGGTGCTCAACCGGGAGGGCAAGGGCACGCTGACGGGGCTGACCCAGATGGGCGGCGAGGGCACCCAGTGGATCGGCCAGGCGCCGTTCACCGACACCCCGCACATCTTCCAGAACCTGGGTGACGGCACCTTCCACCACTCCGGCTCGCTCGCCGTCCGCGCCGCAGTGGGCGCCGGCGTCAACATCACCTACAAGCTGCTCTACAACAGCGCCATCGCCATGACAGGCGGCCAGACGATCACCCCGTCCCTCACCGTGGCCGACCTGACCCGCTGGCTGGAGGCGGAGGGCGTGCGCCGGGTGATCGTCACCACCGACGAGCCCGAGCGCTACCGGGGGGTCAGACTGGCGCGGATCGCCGAGGTCCGCGACCGTACCGCGCTGGAGGACGCGCAGCGCGAACTGGCCGCGATACCCGGGGTGACCGTGCTGGTCCACGACCAGCAGTGCGCGGCCGAGAAGCGGCGGCTGCGCAAGAGAGGCGACCTGCCCGACCCGGTCCGGCGGGTGGCGATCAACCAGCGGGTGTGCGAGGGCTGCGGCGACTGCGGGCAGAAGTCCGAGTGCCTGTCGGTGCTGCCAGTGGAGACCGAGTTCGGCCGCAAGACCGGGATCCACCAGTCGTCCTGCAACAAGGACTACTCCTGCGTGGAAGGGGACTGCCCCTCCTTCCTGACCGTCGTACCGGGCAGGAAGGGCGGCGGGCGCGCCGCCGTACCGGCTCCTCCCCCGATGCCCGTACCCGAGACCCGCACCGGGGAGACGACGATCCGCCTGGTGGGGATCGGTGGCACCGGCGTGGTGTCGGTGGCCCAGATCCTCGGCACCGCCGCGATGCTCGACGGCAGGCAGTCGCGCGGCCTCGACCAGACCGGCCTGGCCCAGAAGGGCGGCACGGTCGTCTCCGACATCCGGATCTTCGACGGCGACGACGACCGGACCGGGCAGGCCGGCACCGGAGGCGTGGACGCCTACCTCGCGCTCGACCTGATCGGCGCCACCGACCCCAGGCAACTGGGCGGCGCCGACCCGGGCCGGACCGTCGCGGTGGTCTCCACCAGCCTGGTCCCCACCGGCTCCATGGTCCTCGACCCGGCCACGCACGTCACCGGCCTCGGCTCGCCGCTCGGCGCCCTGGAGTCACGCACCCGGCGCGAGCTGAACGTCTGTCTCGACGCCGAGGACCTCGCCCAGAAGCTGTTCGGCGACCACATGCCGGCCAACACGATCGTGGTCGGCGCGGCCTGGCAGCGCGGGCTCATCCCGCTGAGCCTGGAGTCGATCGAACGGGCCGTCCGGATGGGCGGAGGCAGGAGCGCGGAGAAGACGATCGCCGCCTTCCACTGGGGCCGGGCCGTCGTCGCCGATCCCGCCGCCGTGGCCCGGGCGACCGGCTCCCCCGCCCCGGACCGGCGTCCGCCGGCCCCCGAACTCGTCGCACTCGTGAAATCGGTCGCCGACCCCGGCACCGAACTGCACCGGATCCTGGCGGTACGGGTGCCCGATCTGGCCGCCTACCAGAACCTGCGCTACGCCGTCCGCTACATCGACGCGATTCGCGCGGTCCTGGCCAGGGAGCGGGAGATCTCAGCCGGACGCTCCCCCGTCACCGAGGCCTACGCCCGCCAGCTGCACCGCCTGATGGCCTACAAGGACGAGTACGAGGTCGCCCGGCTCCACCTCGATCCGGCCGAGCGGGCCCGTGTCGCCGCCGAGTTCGGCCCCGGCGCCAAGGTCTCCTACAACCTGCACCCGCCGGTCCTCCGCGCCCTGGGCATGAACCGGAAGATCCGCCTCGGCGCCTGGTTCGACCCGGCCTTCCGCCTGCTGTACGGCATGCGTGTGCTGCGCGGCACCCCGCTGGACCCGTTCGGCATGGCGGGGGTGCGCAGGACCGAGCGCGATCTGGTCACCGAGTACACCCGCGACGTGCACGGCGCCCTCGCGCACCTGCGTCCGGAGACCGAGGACCGGGTGCGCGAGCTGGCCGAACTCCCGGATGTGATCCGCGGCTACGAGCACGTGAAGCTGCGCAACGTGGCCAAGTATCGCGCTTCCGCCAAGGCCATCCTTGATCGGCTGAATGACGATCGGGCCTGAGGCGCTCCCGATGCGCGTTGACCTCGGATCGTACGCCCTCCGCCTCGGTCCGGCAGCCGTCCCCAGGCACCCCGACCTGCTCGGATGCCTGGGGAAACGTTCCGAGGAAGGCCCCGCCGCTGTGAACGGGGCCCTGCTGACGCCGGTGCCGCCGCCCGGGTGGAACGGATACCGGGCACATCGCCCCTGGCACCGTCCGTTGTGGCCGCTCAGTAGTAGAGGTAGAGGCTGTAGGTCTGGGTCGGGTGCCAGGTGCCGTCGATCTCACACTTCACATGGTCGGCGTTCCAGCCGCCATATTGGGTGATCATGCGTGCCTGACAGGCCGCCCACAGGTCGAAGCGGGCGACCCAGTGCCAGGACGCCGCCGAGGCGGCGGGGGAGGAGGCCAGCAGCATCCCGCCGACGGCCAGAGCGCAGAGGCCGGCTTTCAACGCTCTTTCGACTGTTTTCATATGCTTCTCCTTGCTGGGCCCGCCCCGCATGGATGGAGCGCCCAAATCATCTGATTACTTTCAGCGAAGATAATTCAACCCAGAGTGACAATTGGGATGCCGCGCCGGGCCGGGTCCGAACCGATCTCACCTGTCACGGCCAGGTCGCGCGGGCGGCGTTCCCGGGCGAAACATCCGGAAACCGGCCTTCGGGGATGATCGGACCGAATTTTGGCGATACGCCATGTCTGATTCCTGCAAGACCGAAAGAATCGGCCCTGACTACGTTGATCTGCATGGATACAGTTCCCGGCCAGATCTTCCAGCGAGGGCAGCATGGATATGACGACGAGCGGCTCGGGATCAACCGGGCGGCCGAGTCGCACCCCGCATACGTCTTCGGAGCCACCGGAGAGCAGGACGTGGCCGCCGCGGTGCGGCTTGCCGCCAAGCAGAAGCGGCCGGTCGCCGTGCTTGCCTCCGGGCACGGCCCTTCGGTCTCGGCCGACGACGCGGTACTGATCAGCACCCGCCGGATGGACACCGTCAGAGTCGACCCGGCCGCCCGCACCGCCTGGATCGAGGCCGGAGCCCGCTGGCGTCAGGTGCTCGAACACACCACTCCACATGGCCTGGCTCCGCTGAACGGCTCCAGTCCCGACGTCGGTGCCGTCGGATACCTGGTGGGCGGCGGCGCGGGACTGCTCGGGCGCCGCTTCGGCTTCGCCGCCGACCACGTACGGCGGCTGCGCGTCGTCACGGCCGACGGCCGCGTCCGCGATGTCTCACCCGACGGCGATCCCGACCTGTTCTGGGCGGTACGCGGCGGCAAGGACAATTTCGGCGTGGTCACGGGCATGGAGATCGACCTGTTCCCGGTGTCCCGCCTGTACGGAGGCGGCCTGTATTTCCCCGGCGAGGCCACCCCGGAGGTGATGCGGACCTACGCCGAATGGACGCGCCGGATACCCGAGGAAATGGCCTCCTCGGTGTTGCTGGCCCACAACCCCGACCTGGAAGACGTCCCCGAGCAGCTCCGCGGCAGATTTGTGGTCCACGTCCGGATCGCCTACAGCGGCGCCCCCGAGGACGGCGAAGAGCTGGTGCGGCCGCTGCGCGACCTCGGCCCACGCCTGTTGGACAGCGTGCGGGACATGCCGTACGCCGAGGTCGGCACCATTCATCACGAGCCCACATCCATGCCGTTCGTGGCCTACGACCGCAACATCCTGCTACGCCCGTTGGAGCGGGAGGGCGTGGACACGCTCGTCTCGCTCGCAGGTCCGCAGGCCCATGCGCCGTTCATCGCCGAGCTGCGGCACTTCCAAGGGGCCTACAGCCGGTCGCCGAAGGTCGCCAACTGCGTCGGAGGCCGTGATGCCGCCTTCTCCCTGTTCATCGGCACCGACCCCGCCGAGGAGAGCCGGCGGCGGCGTGACGAACTGTTCGCCCGCTTGCGCCCATGGAGCACGGGCGGCGTGAACCTGAACTTCATGGGTGTCGAAGAAATCGCCCTCGACCAGGTACGCCGCGCCTATACCCAGGCGGACTTCGACCGGCTGACGCAGATCAAAGCCGCCTACGACCCGGACAACATGTTCCGCCTCAACTTCAACATTCCACCGAGGAGCCTCTGAGGCGACGGCCCGCCTGAACCAGTCGGGCCTCGTCGACCAGGAGGTCTCCTACCGGCGCCGGTACCAGTAGGGCCCCGTGCCCGGGTGCGGAGCCCCCTCCCCTCATGGCTACGGGAGCCGGGCGGGCTCCTGGTCGCGGCGGAGCAGCGTCGCCTCGTCGATGGGGTCCTCGTGGGTGCCCGGCGCCGTGCAGGCGTGGGCACCGGCGATGCCGCCCAGCAGGACGGACTCGTCCAACGGGCGGCCCGTGAGGAGGCCGTACAGGACGCCGGAGACGAAGGCGTCACCGGCGCCGTTGCTGTCGATCACCGGGCCGGGCAGCGGCGCGGCCGGGACCTGCCGGAGCCCGTCGGCGTCGAGGACGTGGCAGCCCTCGGCGCCCGCCGTGCAGATCACGGTCGTGGCGCGGCCGCCGTCCAGGATGCCGCGCATGACCGCCTCGCGGCGGGAGCCGAGCGCGGCGCTGGACAGGAAGACCAGGTCGGAGGAGTGGGCGAAGTCCTTGTGGTAGTCGTTCTCCCCGTCCCAGTCGTGCAGGTCGGTGGAGATTGAGATGCCCTCCAGGCCCTCCAGGTCGGGGTAGACGTGCCGGGAGAAGTCGGTGAGCGACACGTGGACGTGCCGGGCCTCAGCCGCCGCGGTCAGGTAGAGCTCCCCGGGCAGCCGTTCCCCGGCGGCGGCACGCGGGTCGAACAGCGACAGCCGCCGACCGTCGGGGCCGACCAGCAGGACGCTGCGCCGGGTGCCCTGGGGGGCGAGCGCCCACCCGAACTCCACGCCCTTGGTCTCCAGGTGCTCCCGGATGAGCCGACCCTGCGGATCGTCGCCGATCAGGTCGACCAGCCGCACCCTGAGCCCGAGCGCGTGGCAGCCGAGCGCGACACCACTGCCGGTGTTGCCGATCCGGTCGATCATCGGAGGAACGGCGTAGGTGTCGGCGTACGGCAGTGGCAGCTCGGGCACATAGGCCGTGGTGTCCACTCCGGTGCCGCCGATGACGACGACGTCGTAACCGCTCTTCATCGGATCTCCTCGGGCGTGGCGGCCCCGGGCTTCAGCCGTGGGGGAGGTCAACGCTCCATGTTCCCAGCTTCCGCCGGGCTCCCCGCCCCGCGACGCACGACCAGCGGGCCGGAGCCCGCTTCGTGACGCACGCTCAGCGGTTGACCAGCGGTCCGGAGCCCGTTGAGCGGCGCACGACCAGCTCGGGCTGGAACATCAGCTCGATGTGCCTGCTCGGGATGCCGTTGATCTCCTCCAGGAGGGTCGCCACGGCGGCCGAGGCCATCGCGCCGATGGGTTTGCGCACGGTGGTCAGCGGCGGGTCGGTGAACGCGATCAACGGCGAGTCGTCATACCCCACCACCGACACCTCCCCCGGCACCGACAACCCCCGATCCCGGCAGGCCCGGATCGCACCCAACGCCATCAGATCCGACGCACACACGATCCCGGTACAACCACGCTCCAGCAACTGCGCCGCCGCCGCCTGCCCACCCTCCACCGAGAACAACGAGTGCGAGATCAACCCGTCCACCTCGGTCGCCCCCAGCAACTGCGCCATCGCCTGCCGATAACCCTCGATCTTACGGATCACCGGCACGAACCGGCGCGGCCCCACCGCCAGACCGATCCGCTCATGCCCCAGATCCACCAGATGCTGCACGGCCAGCCGCGCCGCCGCCCGATCGTCCGGAGAGATGAACGGCGCCTCGATCCGGTTGCTGTAGCCGTCCAGCAGGACGATCGGCAGCCCCCGGTCGGTCAGCCGGGCGTAACGGTCCATTTTGGCCGTGGTGTCGGCGTGCAGCCCGGAGACGAAGGCGATGCCGCTGACCCCGCGATCGATCAGCAGTTCGGTGAACTCGTCCTCGGGGGCACCGCCGGGGAGCTGGGTGCACAGCACGGGGGTGTAGCCGTGCTGGGTCAGCGCCTTCTCGATCGCCTGGGCGAACGCCGGGAAGATCGGGTTGTCCAGCTCCGGGGTGACCAGGCCGATCAGCCCGTGACTGCGCTGGCGCAACCGCTGCGGACGCTCGTACCCCATCAGGTCCAGCGCGGTCAGCACCGCCTGCCTGGTCCCCTGCGACACACCCGGCTTGCCGTTGAGCACCCGGCTGACCGTGGCCTCGCTGACCCCCGCCTGCGCGGCGATGTCGGCCAGCCGGGTCGCCGTGCCGTCGGGGCGGGGCCGGGGTGTGTGCGTGAGTTCACCGTCCATCAGATGTACCTCACCATGGGGCCGAACCGGGTGCAAGCCAAGCGGAGTTCAGCTCCCTGGACGCGAAATACGTTGCCGAAACTTTAGGCGAACCGTAACATCTCCGCCCGTCGTTACAGACGTTGACCCAGTTGTGGCCCGATGGCCTCTGACTTGAAACTTTCCTAATAGTCGGGAATAGCAAAGTAACCGGCAGATGAGCGATTTCTAACAACACCTATGGACACATGGGCAAGTAGCGCGATGTACTACCTCATCAATCCCAAGGCTGGATCCGGGCAACACGGTCCGGGAGGAACGAGCGCGCATGAGTACCGTCGTCCTCGACAATGTGAGCAAGGTCTACCCCGGCGGGTACCTCGCGGTTGATCGAATGAACCTGCGCGCCGAGAACGGGGAGTTCCTGGTGCTGCTGGGGCCCTCCGGCTGCGGCAAGTCCACGCTTCTCCGAATGATCGCGGGCCTGGAGGAGATAACCGCCGGGGATCTGTGGCTGGACGGCGACCTGGCCAACGATCTCCCGCCGCGCGACCGTGACGTCGCCATGGTCTTCCAGAACGGCGCGCTCTACCCGCACCGGACGGTGCGCGGCAACATGGCCTTCCCCCTGGAGATCGCCAAAGCCGATCCGGCGATGGTCCGGGAACGGGTGACGGAGCTGTCCAAGGCGCTGCACATCGACGACACCCTCGAGCGTCGCCCTGGAACGCTCTCCGGCGGCCAGCGCCAGCGCGTCGCGATGGGCAGGGCGATCGTCCGCCAGCCCTCGCTCTTCCTGATGGACGAGCCGCTGTCCAACCTCGACGCGGGCATGCGCACCGAACTCCGGATGGAGATCTCCTCGCTGGTCCGCTCGCTCGGCGTGACCACGGTCTACGTGACCCACGACCAGGTCGAGGCCCTGACGCTGGCCGACCGGATCGCCATCATGAACCGTGGCGTGCTGCAGGACGTCGGCACCCCCGCCCAGGTCTACAACGACCCGGCCACCGCCTTCACCGCCGCCTTCCTCAGCTCCCAGCAGATCAATCTGCTCGCGGCCACCGTCCGCACCCCGCAGAACCAGTTCATCCTGCTGGACTTCGGAGTGCACCAGATCACGATCCCCTGGACCGATCCCCGGGCCTACGCGATCTCCCAGCACGTCGGCCACCAGATCATCGTCGGCCTCCGTCCGGACTGCCTCGCCCCGGTCCCCGAGACGTTCGAGGGCCCCACCTTCCTCGGCCGGGTCCGGGCACTGGAGTACCACGGTCACGAGTGGCTCGCCTACGTCGAGAGCGGCATCCCCTCCGTGGTCGTCCCCGAGCCCCCCGATCCCCGCCGCAAGGCGCGCGACCTGGCCGCCTCCGCTCCGGGCAGCCGGGCCCGGGCGGTCCTGCGGCGCCTGCTGCCCGGCTCCGGGTTCGACTCCGAACCCGAACCCCAGCAGGCGCAGGAGCAGATCGCCGGCGGCACCCACCGCCGAGCCGACCTGATCGTCCGTCTCGGCGGCCGCCCCGTCTGGCGGTCCGGCGAACCTGCCCGGGTGGGCGTCGACGTCACGCGCCTGATGCTCTTCGCCATGGACGGTTCCCGCATCGACCCCCCGCACCGCTGACCCGCCCCCGTACCTGCACGGCAGGCCGTACCCGCGCGGCGCGGGATCAGCGGCCGATGATGGAGACGACCTCGACGATGCGGATGGCACGGTCCATCTCGGCCCGATGAAAAGACGACCCCTCGGTCCGGGCGAGGATGAGGTGCAGGTGCGTGTCCGGTATAGGAAGGCTCATCAGCCGGTAGCGGCCCGCGTCGAGGGTGGCGGGGCGCAGGGGCGTGAGATCGGCCGCCTTGACACCGGCGAGGCCGCCCGCTCCGTCGAGCGAGGACGGGGCCTGCCAGCTGCGGTGGACGAGTTCACCGGTTCCGGAGTCCACGGTGACCGCCCATTCGGCGCTCACCAGGTCGGGCACGGCGTCCACCAGGGTGGCGAAGGCCCTGCCCGGATCGGTCGCGACGTGCTTCAGCAGATCGTAGTCCGGAGCACTGCCCGGGATCTCCCGGGTGGGCCAGACGGCCTCGACCCGCATTCCGGGGACGGCCGAAAGCCGTTCCCGGACGGTGTCGGCGTCGACCGTACCGGGCCAGGAGACGGTGAAGTCGTCCACGGCCCGGCCTGTCTGCCGTTCCAGGACCGTGACCTGGAGAATGTCGGCTCCCAGCGTGCCGAGCACCCGGGCCACCTGGCCCAGCGCACCCGGGCGGTCGGGAAAGGACACCCGTAGCCGCACCATCATTTCGATCACCTCTCTCTGGACATCAGGGTGTCCTAGACAGGTTTCACGGATGTTCCCGGAATATGTCAAAAATAATGCCTGCTGTCCTGAAATGTCAGACCGGCCGGCCTCCAGCGGAAAACCTCAGCGGACGACCTTCGGACCCGAGCCCGTCGAGCCCCGGACGATGAACTCCGGTTGGAAGATGAGCTCGGACTGCTGTGCGGGCGCACCCGAGACGGCTTCCAGCAGGGTGTGCACCGCGGCGGTCACCATCGACTGCACGGGCTGGCGCACGGTGGTCAGCGGCGGGTCGGTGAACGCGATCAAGGGCGAGTCGTCATACCCCACCACCGACACCTCCCCCGGCACCGACAACCCCCGATCCCGGCAGGCCCGGATCGCACCCAACGCCATCAGATCCGACGCACACACGATCCCGGTACAACCACGCTCCAGCAACTGCGCCGCCGCCGCCTGCCCACCCTCCACCGAGAACAACGAGTGCGAGATCAACCCGTCCACCTCGGTCGCCCCCAGCAACTGCGCCATCGCCTGCCGATAACCCTCGATCTTACGGATCACCGGCACGAACCGGCGCGGCCCCACCGCCAGACCGATCCGCTCATGCCCCAGATCCACCAGATGCTGCACGGCCAGCCGCGCCGCCGCCCGATCGTCCGGAGAGATGAACGGCGCCGGGACGTCGTCCGCGTGCCCGTTGAGCAGGACGATCGGCACGCCCTGCCCGATGAGCTGGGTGTAGCGGTCGGAGCGCGCGGTGGTGTCGGCGTGCAGCCCGGAGACGAAGATGATGCCGCTGACCCCCCGCTCCACGAGGAGCTCGGTGAACTCGTCCTCCACCGCGCCGCCGGGGAGCTGGGTGCACAGCAGCGGGGTGTAGCCGTGCTGGGTCAGGGTCTTCTCGAAGGCCTGGGCGAACGCCGGGAAGATCGGGTTGTCCAGCTCCGGGGTGACCAGGCCGATCAGCCCGTGGCTGCGCTGGCGCAACCGCTGCGGACGCTCGTACCCCATCAGGTCCAGCGCGACCAGGACGGCCTGCCGGGTGGCGGCGGAGACACCCGGCTTGCCGTTGAGCACCCGGCTGACCGTGGCCTCGCTGACCCCCGCCTGCGCGGCGATGTCGGCCAGCCGGGCCACGCCGTTCCCTGTCGGGCCGCCGTTATACGGCATCGCGTTCCCACCAGACGGCGGAGTCGGGTGCGAGCCGTACCACGGCACCGTCGACGGCCGGCTCGGCGCTGGCCAGCAGGACCCGGCCGGGGAGGGGCAGTTCGACCGGCTCGCCGGTCAGGTTGACCGTGCAGGCGAACTCCTCGCCCCGGTTGAAGACCAACGTCCCCTCGGGTGAGTCCAGCCAGGTCAGCGGCGCGTCACCGAAGGCCCGGCGGGCCTTCCTGATCTCCAGCGCCGCCCGGTAGAGGCGCAGTGTGGAGTGCGGGTCGCGCAGCTGGGACTGGACGCTGAGCGGCCCCCAGGAGGCGGGCATGGGCAGCCACGACTCCTCGATGCCCGGCAGGCTGAAGCCGAAGTGCGGCTCGACGTCGGCCCACGGGATGGGGACCCGGCAGCCGTCGCGGCCGTCGTCGGGGTTGCGCAGCCGCTGCGGGTCGCGCTGGAGCTCCTCCGGCAGGTCGAGGACCTCCGGCAGGCCCAGCTCCTCGCCCTGGTAGACGTAGGTCGAGCCGGGCAGGGAGAGCATCAGCAGGGCGGCCGCGCGCGAGCGGCGCAGGCCGGTCTCGCCGCCGCCGTAGCGGGTGAGATGCCGCTTGACGTCGTGGTTGGACAGCACCCAGGTGCTGGGCGCGCCGACCAGTGCGGCCGTGGCCAGCGACTCGGTGATCACCGCGCGGAACCTGGCCGCGTCCCACGGGGTGGTGAGGAAGTGGAAGTTGAACGCCTGGTGCAGCTCGTCCGGGCGGACGTAGTCGGCCAGCCGCTGCGGGGACGGCGCCCACGCCTCGGCGACGCCGATCCGCTCACCCGGGTAGGAGTCGAGCAGCCTGCGCCAGGCGCGGTGGATCTCGTGCACGCCGTCCTGGTCGAAGAACGGGACCACGTCGGAGCCGATCATCCTGACCTGGTCGGGGTGGCCGACGTCGGGCAGGCCCTCGGCCTTGACCATGCCGTGGGCGACGTCGACGCGGAAGCCGTCCGCTCCCAAGTCGAGCCAGAACCGCAGGACCGACGCGAACTCCTCGTGGACCTCGGGGTTCTCCCAGTTCAGGTCGGGCTGCTCGGGGGCGAACAGGCGGAGGTACCACTCACCGTCGGGCAGCCGGGTCCAGGCGGGACCGCCGAAGACCGACTCCCAGTCGTTGGGGGGCAGCTCCCCGTTCTCCCCCTTGCCCTGGCGGAAGATGTAGCGCTCCCGCTCGGGACTGCCCGGCCCGGCGGCCACGGCCTGCTGGAACCACATGTGCCTGTCGGAGGTGTGGTTGGGCACGACGTCAAAGATCACCCGCAGGCCGTGCCGGTGCGCGTCGTCGATCAGCGCCCTGGCGTCGGCCAGCGATCCGAAGATCGGATCCACGTCCCGGTAGTCCGCCACGTCATACCCGAAGTCGGCCATCGGCGAGGTGTAGAAAGGGGTCAGCCAGATGGCGTCGACCCCCAGGTCGGCCAGGTACCTCAGTCGGCTCCGCACACCCAGCAGGTCACCGATGCCGTCGCCGTTGCCGTCGGCGAAGCTGCGCACGTAGACCTGGTAGATCACCGCGTCACGCCACCATCGGGTGGCGGTCTCGCTGGCGTGGCCCGCCTGGATGAGCTCGGTCATATTGGTCCCCCGATCAAGTGACATATCAGGACGTGATAGTACGGTGATGTCACGACTTGGTGGCGCCTGCGGTAAGCCCGGCGACCAGATGCCGCTGCACGAGCAGGAAGACGATCGAGGCCGGCACCGCGATCAGCACGGCCGAGGCGGTCAGCAGCCCCCAGTCGGACCAGTGCTGGCCGACGAACTGCTGCAGGCCGACACCGAGGGTGCGCTTCTCCTCCTGCGACATGAAGACCGAGGCGTAGGCGACCTCACCCCAGGCGGTCATGAAGGAGTAGAAGGCGGTGACGGCCAGGCTCGGCCGGGCCAGCGGCAGGATGACCCGCCAGAACGTACCGAACGGGGTCAGACCATCGACCATTCCCGCCTCGTCGATCTCCCTCGGGATGGAGTCGAAGTAGCTCTTCATCATCCACGCGCAGAACGGCACCGAGACCGTCATGTAGGCGATGACCAGGCCGGGAATCTGGTTGAGCAGGCCGAGCCCGGCCATCAGGTTGTAGAGCGGGACGATCAGGATGGCCACCGGGAACATCTGGGTGATCAGCAGCATCCACATGACCCCCCGGTGCCCCGGGAAGCGGAACCTGCTGATCGCGTATCCGGTGGTGGAGGCCAGGAACACGCCGAGGATCGTGGTGAGCCCGGCGGCGATCACCGAGTTGAGCAGCCAGGTCGGGAACTGCGTCTCGGTCAGCACCCGGGTGTAGTTGTCCAGCGACGGCTGGTTGAACAGCTCCAGCTCGGTGGAGAGCCAGCCGTCACGCGGTTTGAGCGAGGTCAGGATCAGCCACACGATGGGGAAGATCGAGACCAGCGACGCGGCGACGAGGGTGGCGTGCAGCAGGATCGACCTGCCGACGCCGCGCTCGTTGCGCCCCCGCGCGCGTCCGGTGGAACCTGCGGTGGTCGAGCTCACCAGACCTCCCCCTGCCTGCGCAGCGCGCGACGGTAGACCAGGGCCAGCACGACGAGCAGCAGCAGGATGATCACTCCCCAGGCGGCGGAGCCCGAGTAGTTGCGGATGCTGGTGAAGGCCTCGCGGTAGGCGTAGGTGACCAGGATCTCGGTGGAGCTGCCCGGTCCTCCCCGGGTGATCAGGAAGATCACCGGGAACATGTTGAACGTCCAGATCGTGCCCAGCAGGACGACGGTGCTCGACACCGTACGCAGGCCGGGGACGGTGATGTGGCGGAACCGCTGCCACGGTGTCGCGCCGTCCATCTCGGCCGCCTCGTAGAGCTCGCCGGGGATCGACTGGAGGCCGCCGAGGACGGCGACCATCATGAACGGCACACCCATCCAGACGTTGACCGCGATCACCGCGATCTTCGCCGTGGTCGGGTCGTCGAGCCAGCCGACCGCCCCGAACCCGGCCGCCTTCAGCATCGCGTTGATGACGCCGTAGTCGCTGTTGTAGAGGTAACGCCAGATGAACGCGGCCACGAACCCGGGGATCGCCCAGGGCAGGATCAGCAGCAGCCGGTAGGTGGAACGGAACCTCAGCTTGCGGTTGAGCAGCATGGCCAGACCGAGGCCGAGGCCGTAGTGGAGGCCGACGCACGCGACGGTCCAGACGACCGTCCAGATCAGCTTCTCCCAGAACAGGCCGCTGCCCAGAATCGAGACGTAGTTCTCGAGCCCGACGAACTCATAGGTCGAGGGGATGACGTTGACACCGATCGTCCGGCCCATGGTGGCCTCGGTGGCGTCGGTGAGGGACAGGTAGACCCCCCGGGCCAGCGGCCAGCCGATCAGCAGGCCGGTGACCAGGACCACCGGGGCGACCATGACCCAGGCGTACCAGTACCGGGCCATCGCCCGGCGGGCGGTGCCGGCCTTCTCACGGCGGCCCGGGCCGCGGACGCCGGTGGCGTCCGCGGCCCGGTCGCTGGTCGTGCCGTTCACACGTCCAGTCGAGAGCGCCACTGGTCAGCTCCAGTCCTTGAAGATGCCGTGGTAGTCGCTGTCGACCTTCTTGAGCATGTCCTCGGGGGTCGTCTTGCCGCCCACGATCGCCTGGTAGCCCTCAAGCAGCGGCTGGAAGAGCTGGCCGCCCTCGGGGATCCACGGCCGCGCGACCGCCGTGTCGATGATCGGCTTGAAGGTGGCGACGTCCTTGTTGCCCTGGACGTCGGGGTTGTCGTAGGCGGAGGTGCGGGTCGGCAGGAGGCTGATCTCCTTGGCGACCTTGGCCTGGGCCTCGGCGGTGCTCATGAAGCGGACGAACTCGTAGGAGGCGTCCAGGTTCTTGGAACCGGCGTAGATGGCCAGGTTCCAGCCGCCTGTGGGGGCACCGGCCTTGGCGGAGCCCGCGGGGACGGGGGCGATGCCGAGGTTGGCCTTGTCCTTGAACTCCTTGCCCTGGTAGACCTCCGACAGCGCCCAGGGGCCGTTGTAGATCATCGCTGCCTTGCCGTCCTTGAGGGCGGTCATGGCGTTGGCGTAGCTGTCCTGGGTGGCGGGCTTGGGTGCGGCGCCGGAGGTGATCAGGTCGGCGACCGTCGCCATGGCCTTCACGTTGGCCGGGGAGTTCACGACGATCTTCTTGTTCTGGACGTCGAGGAGGTCCCCGCCCTCGCCGTACATGAACGGCAGCAGGAAGTAGGAGTCGACGTTGAGCGCGAGACCGTTGACGCCCGTCTTGGACTTGACGTCGAGCGCGACCTTCTTGAGCTCCTCCACCGTGGTGGGAGCCTTGTCGTAGCCGGCCTTCTCCAGAAGCTTCTTGTTGTAGAGCAGCGCCAGGGTGTCGGTGACCTGCGGCACGGCATAGGCCTTGCCGTTGTACTTGGTGCTGCTCAGCGGGCTGGGCATGAAGTCGGACTCGTTCTCCACGGCGCGCGTGCCGTCCAGCGGCTGGAGGTAGCCGAGGGAGGCGAACTGCGCGGTCCAGGCCACCTCGGAGCGGATCACGTCCGGCGCCCCGGTGCCGGCCTGAGCGGCGGTCTGGAACTGGCCCTGCGCCTGGTCCGAGGGGACGTTGACATACTTGACCTTGATATTGGGGTACTTCGCCGCGAATTCCTTGATGAGCGCCTGGAACGTCGGGCCCTCACTGTCCGGCCGGACGGTGTCCCACCAGGTGATCTCGCCGCTGACCTTCGACGGATCGGCCGCGGCCGACTGGGCGGGCGCCGCCGCCGGATCATCGGTACCGCCACCGCAGGCGGAGACCGCCAGGGCGAGGGCGGCGACGATCGTCGCAGCCGAGAAGGCTCGCCGCATCATTTCTCCTCATAGCTCAGGGGACCGGCCATGACTGGGGGAGCCGACGGCCGGGGTTGGAGTACGCCGGACGTTACGCTGACGTGAACTTCATTGGAAGAAGTTTCTGCAAGTCTCTGCAAAGTTGTTACAAACTCCCCCAAAGGCGCAAGCGGCGACAACCTCCTCCACATCTCTCCCTTGTGGGATAAGCGCACGTCAGACGACATATCCGCCCTCCCGGAGGTCCGGATCTCCACGGCCGCACCCCCGCTGCCTCCACTGAAATCATCACGATTCAGAAAGTTGCCGTAAGAGATTGCATCGATCATGTCCACGGAGTGGCTTCCGGGCAACACCCTCGAAACAACGCAGCGGGGGTCCCCGGCGTGCTCGGTGTCCTGTCCCGCGAGGATCGGACGCCCGCTCCCGGCGGATCGTCAGAGGCTGGTCACACCTGCGCCGGCCCGGTCTCCTCGGGAGGAGCCGGGCCAATGGATGACCGTGCCGACGTGCTCGACGTCATCGTGGTCGGCGCGGCCCCTCCCGTGCCTGCGATTCCTATCCGGGGTTCAGGTCGGTCGTTCTGACCGAGAAGACGACCCGCTCCTCCTCGCCTTCGGTAAGTCCCCACAGCTCACCGGTGGCGTACCACAGCGACAGATCCTCCGGTCGGTAGGCCCAACTCGTCTGGGAGTCGATCGTCCATGCTGAGGCCTCGCCGCTGACCTCGACCGTCGCGACGCGCCGCCGGGGGTTCGGACCGGGGTGCGAACCGGCTGACATGTTGAGGTAGAGGCGGTCGCCGTCGGCCTGCACTCCCTGCACGTCGCTGATGGCGTCCGCCGGGCTCGCCGGAACGGTGGACACCCATGCCTGCACAGGTGCCGCGATGAGTTGGTAATCACCGGCCTGGCCAGGCTGGAAGCGATAGCGGATCAGCTTGGTGCCGGCCGACGAAGAGGAAGAACCGTCGGAGCGCTTGTATGTGCCCACCACCAAGCTCGCGCCTCCCGCGCTGTTACGGTCCAGGGACACGTAGTCGAGGAGAATGGGGGCGATGTAATGTCGCACCTCCGGCATCACATAGCGGTAGTCACCGCCTCCGCCGTCCTTCTTCCGGTAAATCTTGCGGGTGTCGAACACCCGGATGGTGTGCTTGGTCGAGTCGGGTCCTGAATAGCCGTTCCAATTGGAGCTGGACGTCATGAAGAGGTAAGGCCCATACCAGGCCAGGCCGCCACCGTGCCCGTATACGCGTCTCAATTTCCCGCTCGCGTCCACCCACACGGGTAGCACCTTGCGATAACGGCGCTCGTCCAGGTCGACCACCGAAAAGATCACCGAGTTGGTGCGGTAGTCCGGCGTGTTGGGATCGGGAGAGTTCTGCCAGGTCCAGCTGGTGATCAGGGCCCGGCGATCGCTGCCGATGGGCGTGCCGTCGAGCTGGGCCTCACCCGAGGTGGCCAGGCCCTGCGGCACCCAAGGTGAGTGTGGGACGTCTTGTTTGTCGCCCTGTGCCTGGGCGTCCCAGCAGAACCAGGAGCCGACCGGTAGCGTCGGGAGATACGCCGCCCGCCGTGCGCAGTCGGCGTCCTCGCTTCCCGGCAGCGCCGTGCGGTCCGCTCCGCTGAGCACTCCACCGATACCCACCTGCTCGAACTCCGCAGCGAGTGGCACGGTGTACGGATCCGTCCCCGCGCGCAGACCGAGACCGGTGAGGGCCAGCGGCTTGAGGGGTGCCGCCGCCGTTGTCGCGGCGTTCTCGCCCGCGACCGATATCGCCGGGGTGGCTGGGATCGATGTCATACCCAGTCCCACGACGGAAGCCAACGCGATTACCATCCACCGCTTCGCCACAGTAAGCCCTTCGTTCACTGCTCGCTTCGGGCACCAGGTATGGATGTGCAGGGAGTTGTGATTTTAGAAGGACGGGACTTGGCGGACAAGGTCGATTATCGGCAACTCCGGTCACTCGATGCGAAGCGGAATCAGAGTGAGGCCGGCCGATCGTTTCGGAATGAGGTCCGCGGATGCGGGACGGCGACGGTTCCGAATCGGCAGATCTGCGATGGAATACCGGATCGGCGGAGTCGCATATTCAACTACCGCCGGTTCACGGTGCTTCGGAGCTCTCTTGTTACTTTGTGTGGTCGTGGACAGGCCTGGTCGGATGGCCCGAGCAGGGAATTGACGTGTCCGTGGCAGGGGTCCTCTAGCATCTGCCGATGACTGTGGACAGGAATGATCAGCGCCTTCCGACTGCGGATGAGGAAGCGCGCTTCTGGGGGCTGCTCGAGGCGGCGTGGGCACCGTTGGACGACGAGATCAACCAGACCCGGCGAGCATTGGCAAGCCGCGTTCCGGACGAGAAGGACGACTTCTCGCTCCTCTCGGTCATTGACGATGCCTTCGAGGAGTTCCTGCGCAACCTCACGGAGCAGAGCCGAGGGCTGTCGGCGGCCGAACTGACCGAGCTTGATCGAGTGCTGGAGCGGAAGCTCTACGACATCGACCGCGCAGACATCCAAGCGGTAACCGATGGCTCAGACGACGGCTTTTTGTATGCCCGGGGCTTCATCGTCGCGCTGGGCCCTGACTACTACGCCGCAGTGGTTCGCGATCCTCAGATGGCCGTGCTCGACGCGGACTGCGAAGGAATGTGTTATTTCTTCGCACGACTGCACCACGAACGGTTCGGAGGCTATCCGGAAACCGGTGCGGGGATCACCCGCGAATCGTGTTCGAACCCCACCGGCTGGTCCTTCTGACTCACCCGTCTGCGCTGGGATGAGCGCACGCGTGCTTACCTGGAACGGCGGATCAGCGAAGGCACGACCCACCGCAAAGCCATCCGCTGCCTCAAACGCCGTGTCGCCCGCGAGGTCCATGACCTGCTCCGGCTACGACCTGTGGTTTCCAACGCCACAGCGGGATGACCGCTTGACGGACATAGGGCGTCCGAGCCCTCTCCTGTTGCACCGTCTGCAGGCATGTCGAGCACGCCGACGTGGACGCCGTAACATGCATCAAGGCCAGGGGCAGACGGCCGAGCCGGTCGTCTCATGGTGCGGAGACTCGGAATTGCCCAGGTCGGTCAACGTCAAGCACCCGTTCCACGGCTTCCACTGCGGCACCGGTCTGGTCCCTTAGGTATCCGGGCGTTCACCGAGGCGGGCCTGGAGTTGGCCTACCGGCACCTCCTGGCCGGATAGGGCCCACCGGACGGCGGCCGGACCACCGGCTCAACGGCCCGTGCCCATCGCCGGGGATCGCGGCGGCGGGGGCGGGCCGTCAGGAGGTGACCAGCCTTGCCAGGCCCGGGTAGTCGACGACGAATCCGTCGTCGTCGAGGACGAGGTCGGCGCCGAAGCCCTCGCATTCGTAGCGCACGACGTTGGGACGGACGTGGGTGTAGCGCTGCGGATGGTGGATCAGGCGCAGGGAGGGGACCTGGACCCAGGCCATGGCGAGGTCCACGTGCCCGCCGGTCCGGTGAAGGCCGTGGCGGAGGACCGGCATGGTGTTCGTCAGCGGCGAGAACCCGAGATCGCAGTCGAGCGCGTCGTTCAGGACGTTCACGTCCCCGCCCGGCGGCGGCCCGTCGAGGTGTCCCTCCTCCTTGGTCTCGCACGACCAGCAGCCCTGGGCGGAGCGGCGCAGGTCGAGGGCCCGGGACCAGCCCGCACCGTGGGCCCGTACGGTGAGCAGTTCGGTGATGTGCCCGGGGAGGGTACGCAGGGTGTATTCCAGTCGATAGGGCAGCGGATCCGTACCGATCGCCACGCCCACGGCCGTCATCTCCCGCGCGAAGTCGACCTCCGCGTATTCGGCGCCTCCGTCCTTCATCCACACGAGCCCGCGCATCGCCCTCTCCCTTCGCCTGCCCTTTCCCGCCATCCGTGAGATGACCTGGCGGCACGGGCGTACCCCGGCAGGTGGCCGTGAACCACCACGCCGGTCCCCCGGAGGTGACCGGCGTCTCGACTGTGGGCCGGACCGGCCGCGAATGCCCGGGGCACCGGCGGGGTGACCGGTCCGGCTACGGTGTCCCGGGTGCAGGCGATAATCGCGGCGTTCACCCCGATCTGGATCATCGGCGCCCTCGGCTGGCTGTCCGCCCGTTTCGGCTTGGCGAGCGGGCACCTCCAGCGGGCGCTCACCGAGTTCGCGTTCACCGTCGCGATGCCGGCCGTACTGTTCACCACGCTCAGCCGTACCCCGCTCGGCCAGATCCAGCCACGCCCGTTGCTCGCCTTCGCGATCAGCACCTTCGCCGTCGGGCTGCCGGCGCTCGCGCTGCTCCGCGGCAAGTTACCCGACCGGGTGATCGGCGCCATGTCGTCGGCCTACGTCAACTCCGGCAACCTCGGCATCCCCGTCGGCCTGTACGTCCTGCACGACGCGACGTTCGTGGTGTCGGTCATGGTCTTCCAGATCCTGGTGGTCTCCCCACTGATCTTCATCGGACTCGGGGCCGAACGCTCGTCCCTGCTGGCCCCGCTGCGAACGCCGATCGTGGTGGCCTCGGTCCTCGGACTGGGCATGTCCGCCCTCGGCCTGCACCTGCCCGACGCCGTGTCGAGCCCCCTGGAGATCCTCGGCGGCGCCGCGGTTCCCCTGGCCCTCTTCTCGCTGGGCATGTCCCTGAACGGTTCGGCGGTCTCCTGGCGCGAAACCGGCCCGGTGGTGGCGCTCAAGCTGCTCCTCCAACCGCTGGTGGCCTTCCTGGCGGGACGTTTCCTCCTGCACCTCGACGGTCCCGCGCTCTTCGCGGCCGTCCTGTTCGCGGGCCTTCCCACCGCGCAGAACACCTACGTCTACGCCGCCGAGTACGGCCGGCCCACCGGACTTCCCCGCGACGCCATCCTTCTGTCCACCTTCGGATCCATGGTCACCCTCTCCCTCATCGCCTTCCTGGGAGCCGGCTGACCCCCCGGGAAGAGTCCGAGAACCGAGGCCAGGAGTCGCCCTTCCCCCGCCGGGGTGTGATCCGGTTCGAGCGCGTAGCGCAGGGCCGTCGTTCCGTTCCGGAGCCCTTCGGACCGGGTGCGGGATCGCATCCGGGGCGCCGGCCGCGAGGCGGTCGATCGGCTCCGTACGAGTGTCGGGTCCACCTCGCGACACGGGTCCGGTGTGCGGCCTCCGGGCCGCCCATCGGGCGTATGAGCTTCACGGGAGCGTGACAGACCGTCAGGATGGACCTGTGAAGCACACAGCCGTACGTCTGGGAACGTTCCTGCTGGCCGGAGCGGCGGTGGCGGCGGTGCTCCTGGCCCTACTGGTCCCGTTCTCCTCATCGGACTCGGACATCTCCCTGGGAGAGCAGAGCGTAAGCGTCAAGCGGCTGAGCGAGCGCGACCATGTGCTCACGGTCACCTCCGCCGCCCTCGGCCGCGAGGGGACGGTCAGGGTTCTGCTGCCCGAGGGCTGGCGGCCGGGCTCGGGACCGTGGCCGGTGCTGTACCTGCTGAACGCCTGCTGCCAGTCCGACTACGACGCGTGGGCCACCCGGGGGGAGGCCGCCGGGCTCACCTCGCGCTATCCGGCGATCGTGGTCATGCCGGAGGGCGGCGAGGTCGGCTTCTACTCCGACTGGCGGGAGGGGCCCGACTGGGAGACCTTCCACCTCGGCGAGGTCCGCCGGATCCTGGAACGCGACTACGGCGCCGGGGACCGGCGGGCGGTGGCCGGGGCGTCCATGGGAGGGTTCGGCGCGATGTCCTACGCCGCCCGCCATCCGGGCATGTTCCAGGCCGCCGCCTCCTTCTCCGGCGTGCTGCACACCCGCGACGGCAACGGCGGCGTCGACTGGCTGCTCGACCGGAGCGGGGAGGACGCGCGGAAGCTCTGGGGTGACCCCCGGGACCCCCAGTGGGCCGCGCACAACCCGGCCGACCTGACCGGGAGGCTGCGCGGGGTGCGGCTCTTCGTCTCCAGCGGGGACGGGTCTCCCGGCCCGTTGGACTCCCCCGCCTCCGCCATGGACGGGAGTGAGGCGTCCTTGCTGCGGCAGGCCGTCACGTTCGCCGAGCGGGCCAGGTCGGACGGCATCGAGGTGACGGCCGACTTCTACGGGCCCGGCACGCACAGCTGGCCGTACTGGCGGCGCGGCCTGGAACGCGCGCTCCCCATGCTCATGGACTCCATCGGAGTAACGATGTAGCCATCCGTCGCGCTCCGTTACCATGAAGTGGCATTTAGTCACTTAAGGTTATCTAAGCAATGGTTGGTCCCCGGCGGTTCTGGTTATGAGACGCAGTAACCAACCGATCCTGGAACACGGGGGAGCACGATGACGAACTTCGACCAGATCAAGGGCAAGGTCAAGGAGACCGCCGGCGAGGCGGCCGACAACGACAGCCTGGCCAACAAGGGCCGGGCGGACCGGGCCAAGGGTAAGGCGAAGGAAGGGGCGGACAAGGCCAAGGACCGGGCCAAGAAGGCCGCCGGCGAGAAGCACGGCCGCTTCGCCGAGTAGGGATCGCTTCCGGACAACGGGCGCCGTGGGCGGCACTGAGTGCCGCCCACGGCGCCCGTCATGTTGGGGCTCCACCTCGCGCAGAAAGTTAAGGTGGGCGACTCTGGTCGTTCAGCTCAGGCACCCCTGTCCGGCCACCCTCGTGGCTAGCGTTCGTCAAACACCCCAGTTCAGGGGCGTTTGCCGTATGTCATGAGGAGCCACCTTGCGAGTCCTGGCCGTTGTCCCCGCCCGCGGAGGTTCTGTGGGTGTTCCGCTGAAGAACCTGGCCGCGGTGGGCGGCACCCCCCTGGTCGCCCGTGCGGTGAAGACCTGCGTGCGTTCCGAACTGATCGACGAGGTGGTGGTCAGCACCGACCACGCGGAGATCGCCGCGGTGGCCCGCGAGGCCGGGGCGACCGTGGTCGACCGTCCCGGCGAACTGAGCGGCGCCACCGCCTCCAGCGAGTCCGCCGTGCTGCACGTACTCGACCACCTGCCCGAGACTCCCGACGTCGTCGTCCTGGTGCAGTGCACCAGCGCGTTCATCGACCCCACCGACCTGGACATCGCCATCGCCAAGGTCCTCGACGGCACCGCCGACGTGGTGTTCTCCGGGCTGGAGACGCACGAGTTCCTGTGGGACGCCGCCGGCGCGGGCGTCAACCACGATCCGTCCTTCCGCCTGCGCCGCCAGGAGCGCGAGCCGCACTTCCGCGAGACCGGCGCGTTCTACGTGATGCGCACCGAGGGCCTGCGCGAGCACGGTCACCGCTTCTTCGGCGCGGTCGCCGTGCAGGAGGTGCCGTCCCGGCACGCCATCGAGGTCGACACCCCCGAGGACCTGGAGATCGTCCGGGCGCTGGCCCCCTTCGTGGACCGGCCCGAGCCGATCGACGTGGACGCCGTGATCACCGACTTCGACGGGGTGCACACCGACGACCGCGCCTACGTCGACCAGGACGGCCACGAGATGGTCGCGGTCAGCCGTTCCGACGGCATGGGCGTCGCGCTGCTGCGCAGGTCCGGGGTCAAACTGATGATCATGTCCACCGAGCACAACCCGGTGGTCACGGCCCGCGCCCGCAAGCTCGGCGTACCGGTCCTGCAGGGCCTGACCGACAAGCGGACCGTGCTGCGCGACTGGCTGGCCATCGAGGGGCTGGACCCGGCGCGCGTCGCCTACATCGGCAACGACGTCAACGACCTGGGCCCGATGAGCGAGGTCGGCTGGCCCGTCACGGTCCCCGACGCCCATCCCCGGGTCCGCGCCGCCGCCCGGACCGTGCTCACCAGGCCCGGCGGGGCGGGAGCCGTACGGGAGCTGTGCGACCGGGTCCTCGCGGCCCGCCCGGAGGTCGAGACGGCCGCCGCGCCCGCGCCCCGCACCGAGCTGCGGCTCACCCCGGTCGCCAAGCCGGTCCAGATCGGCGACGCGCTGATCGGCGCCGGACAGCCGGTCTACGTGATCGGCGAGATCGGCATCAACCACAACGGCGACCTGGACATCGCGCGCAGGCTCATCGACGTGGCGGCGGAGGCGGGCTGCCAGGCGGTCAAGTTCCAGAAGCGCACCCCGGAGATCTGCGTGCCGCTGGAACAGCGCGACCAGATCCGGCAGACGCCGTGGGGCGAGATGACCTACCTGGAATACAAGATCAGGACGGAGTTCGGCCTGGCCGAGTACACCGAGATCGCCGCCTACTGCCGGGAGCGGGGCCTGCACTGGTTCGCCTCGCCGTGGGACGTGCCGTCGGTGGAGTTCCTGGAGTCCATGGACGTGGTCACCCACAAGATCGCCTCAGCCGGCGTGACCGACCTGGAGCTGCTCCGCGCGCTCGCCGCCACCGGCAAGCCGCTCATCCTGTCCACCGGGATGTCCACGCTGGAGGAGATCGACCGGGCGGTGGAGGTGCTCGGCACCTCCAAGCTGGTGCTGATGCACGCCACCTCCACCTACCCGCTTCCCCCGGAGGAGGCCAACCTCCGCACGATCCTCACCCTCCAGGAGCGGTACGGCGTGCCCGTCGGCTACTCCGGCCATGAGCGCGGGCTGCAGATCTCGCTCGCCGCGGTGACGCTGGGTGCGGTGACCGTGGAACGGCACATCACGCTGGACCGCACCATGTGGGGCTCCGACCACGCCGCCTCGCTGGAGCCGTCCGGCCTGGAGCACCTGGTCCGCGACATCCGCGTCATCGAGACCGCGCTCGGTGACGGTGTCAAGCGAGTCTTCCCCGGCGAGGAGGCGCCCAAGTCCCGCCTGCGCCGGGTCACCGTATAGAAGGCGACGCTGGCGCGTCGCGGCTCGGGGGCTGGTAACCGGTGACTTCCCTCGTCACTCATCCGCGTGTTCGATGGCGACGCTGGCGCGTCGCGGCTCGGGGGCTGGTAACCGGTGACTTCCCTCGTCACTCATCCGCTTCGCTCCTTCGTTCCTCAGTCCAGTTCACCGGCGCCCCCTCGCGGGCTCCTTCGTTCCTCAGTCCAGTTCACCGGCGCCCCCTCGCGGTAGAAGGCGACGCCGGCGGGTCGGGGGTCCGCTCGTGGGGAGCGGTTTTGATGGGAAGGGAAACTTGATCAAACTGTCCGTCGTCGTCCCGGTGCGGGACGCCGAGCTCTACATATCGGACGCGCTCACCTCGCTCGTCAGAAACGCGCACCGGGACTTCGAGTTCATCGTGGTCGACGACGGGTCGGCGGACGCGACCGGGCAGATCATCGAGGACTTCCGGGCCGACCTGCCCGGCCTGGTCGTCCTGCGCAACGAGACGCCGGCCGGGCTGGCGGACGCCCGCAACCTCGGGACGTCGCTGGCTTCGGGCCGCTACCTGACCTTCATGGACGGTGACGACTGGCTCGCGCCGGGCTATCTCGCCGGTCTGGTGGAGGCGGTCGAACGACTCGGCTGCGACTTCGTCCGGGTGGACCACGTCCAGGTGGAGGGGCGCAGACGGGTGATCCACCGCGCCCCCCTGGCCACCAGAGAGGTGGTGCTGAAGCCGCGCGACCACATCCTGCCCGCCGGGGTCAGGACCATGGTCGACTACCCCTATGCGTGGGCCGGGATCTACCGGCGCGACCTCGGTGACCTGCTGACCTTCCCCGGGCACCTGCACACCGCCGAGGACCGGCCGTGGATCTGGCGGCTGCACCGGCAGGCCGGCTCGTTCGCGGTGGTCTCCCTGGCCGGGATCTTCTACCGGCGGATGGTGTCCGGCTCGCTGACCCGGATCGGCGACGCCAGGCAGTTGCACTTCTTCGACGCCTTCGACCTGGTCCTGGCGGACCTGGAGGAGGAGTTCGCGCCCAAGGCCGTACGCACCTTCTGCGCGCTGCTGGCCCACCACCTGGAGCTGGCCGACCGCTTCTCCCCCGAACTGCGCGCCCGCTTCGAGCAGCGCGGCGCCGACGCCCTGCGGCGACTGCCGGACAGCCTGCTCGCCGAGACCCGGCTGGACCCGGAACGCGACCAGATCCTGCGGAGACTGTTGGAGACCCGATGACACGGCTGTTCTACGCCTCTACGCTGTTCGGCGCGATGACGCTGGCGACGGCGATCGGCGACGGCCGCTTCGGTCCGCGCGAGGACCGCCGCATCCTGCTGGTCTCCAACAACGCGGCCATCCCGGAGATCACCCCCTCCCTGGACGAGGCCCCCGGCTTCGCCGCGCTGCGCCCGCTCTTCGACGAGGTCCGGTCGTGGAACGACATCGTGGCCCCGCTGCACCCGTCGGACTGGAGGGCCCGGATCGTCGAGGTCCCGATGCTGGGCCGCCTGCTGCGCTCCCATCTCTCCCTTGACGACGGCCTCGACGAACTTGTTCTGGAGTCCATCGCGGTCCCCCCGTCGCGGACCCTGGCAGGCCTGGTCAGGGACTGCCCGATCACGGTCTACTCGGACGGCCTGATGAGCTACGGCCCCACCCGCGACCCGCTCCCGGCGGAGATCTCGGGCCGGATCACCCGCCTGCTCCACCTCGATCTCGTGCCGGGGCTGTCACCCTTGCTGCTCTCGGAGTACGGCGTGCCCGCCGAGCCCCTCCCCGACCGGGCCTTCATCGACGTGATCGAGCGGAGCGACGCCGGGCGGGGCATGGACGGCCTGCCGGTGGGTGCGCCGATGATCCTCGGCCAGTACCTGTCCGCGCTGGACCTCGTCACCCCCGAGGAGGAGGCCGGGCTGCACGCGGCCATGCTGCGCGGCCTGGTCGCCCGGGGAGCCCGCACCGTGCTGTTCAAGCCCCACCCGGCCGGTGGGCGGCGGCACGCCCAGCGGCTCCGCGAGACGGCCGGCGAGCTGGGTGTGGAGTTGGCGGTCGTGGCGGAGACCGTGTCCGCGGAGTCGTGCTTCGCCGCGCTGCGACCCGCTCTCGTGGTGGGCTGCTTCTCCACCGCCCTGGTCACCGCCGGGCGGCACTTCGGCCTGGCGGTCGCCACGATGGGCGGGGAACTGGTCCTGGAGCGGCTCTCGCCGTACGAGAACAGCAACCGGATCCCCGCCACCGTCGTCGACGCCCTGTTCCCCCGGTTGTCTGCCGACGGGTCGCTGGAGGAGCCGCCCCCGGTGAACCTGCCGGCCCTGGTCGAAGCGGTCGGCTACTGCATGCGGAGCGAGGCGTATCCCGGCCTGCGTGAGGTCGCGGCCACCTATCTGGACGCCCACGGACCAGCCCGTTACTTCAAACACCGGCGCCTGGCCGCCCTGGGGCTGCGCCCCGCGGCCGCCGTCCAGGAACCCGGAACGCTGGGAAAACTCCGCCGCCGACTGGCGCGAGCACTACCCCAAAACACCCATAACTAGACATATATCCCCTTGGGCTGGGAATACCGTCCCTCAACCGTTCCGGGTACGGAGCGGAGCAGTACGGCAGGGGGAGACCGCCGATGACCTTGCGCGCACAGAGCACCCTGGTCGCGGCGCTGGTGACCGGCGTGATCGCGATCCTGGGCTGGTTCGCGCTGCTCGCGGCGGACCAGCACCAGGCGATCCACGACGTGCGCGCCAACGCCGCGTCACTGGCACGGCACAACGTGTTGAACATCACGGAAGGCGGGCTGCTCACTCCGGTGATCCCCGCCGACGGCGGAGTCGTGCAGCTGGTGGCCGGCAACGGGCGGGTGCTCTCCTCCTCCCCGCCGGCGGAGGGCCGGATGCCGCTCACGACGGCCCGGCCGATCTCGGACGAGCTGCGCTGGGACGGGACGGTCATCCGGAACGGGCAGCGGCTGGTCACCGTGGGTTTCACCGCTCCGGGCGGGACGGTCTACGTGGCCCTGCCCGAACCCGGCCTGTTCCACCAGCCGACCCACGTCGCGCTGCTGGGCGGGGCCGCGCTGCTGTGCGTGGGCCTGGTCAGTCTGGCCACCTGGGTGGCGCTGTCGGGGGCGCTCGCCCCCGTGCACAGGATGCGCGCGAAGCTGAACGAGATCACCGCCACCGACCTGGGCAAGCGGGTGCCGGAGCCGGAGCAGCCGGTGGAATTCAGGGCGCTGGCCAAGACCATCAACGAGACGCTGGAGCGGCTGGAGAAGGCGGTCGGTCAGCAGCAGCGGTTCGCCGCCGACGTCTCGCACGAGCTGCGCAGCCCCATCACCGCCCTGCGCACCCAGCTCGACCTGGCACTGAGCGATCCTGCCATCGATGTATCCGCGACCCTCGCGGGGCTGGACAGCGCGGTCGACCGGCTCCAGTTCCTGGTGGAGGACCTGCTGGCGGTGATCCGTCTGGACGCGGGGATGCCGCACGACGTCGAGCCGGTCGACCTGGGCGAACTGGTCGGCGCCGAACTGGTCCGCCGCCCCGACACGGTCGGCCACGACCTGCTGCGGGGAGCGCTGGTCGCGGGCAACCGGGTGCAGCTGGCGCGGTTGCTGACCAACCTGGTCGACAACGCCGTACGGCATGCCGAACGCGAGGTCATGGTGAGCGTTTACCCCGACGCCAGGAAGGGCCAGGCGGTGCTGGAGGTGGTCGACGACGGCAGGGGCGTCCCTCCTGCCGACCGCGAGCGGGTGTTCCAGCGGTTCGTCCGCCTGGCCGACAGCCGCGAGCGCGACGCCCACGGCAGCGGCCTGGGTCTGGCCATCGCCCGGGAGATCGCCGAAGTGCACGGCGGCACCCTGCGGATCGCCGACTGCGAGCGCGGCGCGAGGTTCGTCCTACGGCTGCCGCTCGCCGGAGAAGCGGCCGGCCGGCCACCCGGGACGGACGCGGAGAAGGAGACGTCGGACGACCGGGGCGGGACCGGACTCCCGGCCGACGCCCCTCAGCCGAACACCCTCAGGTAGCGGGTCATCCGGCGCTTGGCCCGGTAACCGGCGCGCAGCACGTTGGGCGGGACCTCGACACGCAGGCGGGCACGGCGCCGGGCGGCTGTGTGCTGCGGGCCGTCGAGCAGGGACCGGGCGGGGGCCAGCCGTCCCGCGCGGACCCGGGCGACCAGGGTGACCATCTGCGACATCCAGTCGCTCTCCCCCCGCCGGTGGAAGTAGTTGGCCTGGCACCAGGCCTCCTCCGGGGTGCGGAAACGCCCCTCGGACAGGTCGTCCAGGGTGCCGAGCAGGCCGCTGCCCTCGAAGACCAGGTTGATCATCTCTGCGCCGACCCCGAAGTCCGACAGCACCAGCAGGGGCACGGACTGGGCGATCGCCTCCAGCGCGGCGGTCGAACTGACCGTGACGAATCCGGCCGCGTGGGCCAGGTGTTCGCGCATGGGCCCCACGGCGAAACGCACGGCGTCGGGACGGACCCGGCCGCCGTCGGCCAGTGACCGCCACAGCCGCTGATAGTGGTGACGCTCGTTGTGGGTCTGCCGTTCGGTGTCCAGTGCCCGGAGCTTGACCACCACGTCGAGGTCCGGCCGCCGCTCGGCCAGCGCGGCCAGGGAGAGCAGGATCCGCTCGCGCTCCTCCCTGCGCCTGGGCACCTTGGCCTGGGTGGCGAACACCACCCGGTTGCGCGGGCCGGTGACGGGGATCTCCTCGCCGCCGTTCAGGAACGGCAGCCGGGTCAGGCCCACCGCCCCACCGCCGCCCAGCTCACGGCCGAGTGCCGAGAACTCCGCGACCTCCCGCTCGCTGTGCAGGACGAACAGGTCGCACCCGCTGCGGAACAGCCACGCCTTCTCGGTCGCCGGGATGGAGATCCCGGGCAGCCCGGAGACGAACACCGGCCGCGGTGCCAGGCCGGAGAGCACCTCGCTCACCAGGATGTCCACCACGGGCCCGGTGCAGGCGACCAGCACCACGTCGGGTCGTAGCCGCTCGGCCGCCCGGCGCAGCCCCCGGGCCGACAGCACGGGGGGATCGGCGGCCACACCGGCGACGGCCGCGCGGATCTGGGCAGGGGAGGGCGTGATGGGAGTACGGATCACCGTCAGCTCCGCCGTACAGCTCGAAGGGAGATCTTCCAGCAGGTGGGCGGCCCACTTCAGATAGGAATCCGAATCGGCCACGGCCAGGACCTTCAACCTGTGACTCCAGTGTCGTGATGGGTGGACATCGACAGATGGGAACGGAGTGAGGGGACCGCCCGGGCGGTCCACCACCCGTCGGGGACGTCCACCGTCTCCACGGCGACGCCCCGGGCCGAGAGCAGGACCCGCAGGGAGGTGACCGCCGTGGACGGCAGGCTCAGCACCCGCTGCCCGGCGGCCAGCCCTCGCAGGGTCATCTCGGCGGGGATCCCGCCGTCGTAGACGGTGATCCCGGGCTGTCGACCGACCTGGGCGAGGTCATGGGGATCCTCCCGGCGGTGCGGGAAGTAGGCCACCGGCTCGGACGAGCCGAGTCCGGCCAGCCAGGTGAGATAGGGATCGCGGTGGATCAGGCCGTTGCGGACCAGCGAGGTGCCGAGGACGACGGTGCGCTCCTCGGGACGGGGTCCGCGCAGGGGCTGCGACCGCAGCCAGGCAAAGTCGTGGGTGACCAGCTCCGCTCCCCTGTCCCGTACGGCCCGCGCCAGCTCGCCGGGGACGGGCATGGCCGTGAAGACCGACAGCCGGCCGGATCGGGCGGCGGCGCGCAGTCGCAGGCCGGCGGCCGTGCCGAGGACGGTCCGCAGCGGACCGGCGGTGGCACGGGCCCGGAGCAGCGGTGTCCAGATCCGTCCGGCGAGCAGTTCCAGGAGCTTGACGGTGGCCAGTCCGTCGTCGACGATCACGATCCGGCCGGGCAGCGCGGTGAGCAGGCCCGCCTGGACCTTTCCGGAGAACGCGTCGCCGACCGTCCAGGTCACGCCCCGGCGGGGCCTGGGCATCCCGGGCTCGGGCGTGGCCAGCTCCAGCCCCGGAGGAAGGTCCAGCCGGGAGATCTCGCGGCGGGTGACAGCGAGCGGGCGCAGCCCCGCGCGGGGCACCACCCTGGCGTGCGCGCCGAGCAGCCCGGCGTGACAGGCCTCCACGGCGCAGAGCAACTGCAGCGGTGACTCCACCCATGCGACGGCCGAACTCTGCTCCCGCGCGTGGTCTCGGCCGTCCTCCACGCCGGGCGATGACCCGTTCACGACGGCCTCACCGTAACCGGGGCGGCTTACGCGCCCGGGAACTGCGGGTGAACAGGCGAGTACACCCGCTTGCGTTTCCCGCGGGGAACGGCTTACCGTGGTGTACGGAACGGTTTCGTACACTTGGCCCATGCTGCAGAGGAGCACATCATGTGGACTCCGAACGACATCCCCGACCTGACCGGCTCCACCGCGGTGGTCACCGGCGCCGGAGGCGGCATCGGGGTCCCCACCGCCCTGCACCTGGCCCGGCACGGCGCCCGGGTCGTGATGGCCGTACGGGACCTCGCCAAGGGCGAGACGGTGCGAAGCGCGATCCGGTCGGCCGCGCCGAACGCGCGGATCGAACTACAACGGCTGGACCTGGCCGACCTGAGCTCGGTACGGGCGTTCGCCGCCGCCTTCGACGGGCCCGTCAACCTGTTGATCAACAATGCGGGGGTCGGCATGATCCCCCGGCGGACCACCGCCGACGGCTTCGAGATGCAGTTCGGCACCAACCACCTGGGGCACTTCGCGCTGACCGGGCTGCTGCTGCCGCGACTGCTCGCCGGACCGGGCTCCCGGGTCGTCACGGTCTCCAGCGACGCCTACAGCCTGGGAAGGATCGACTTCGACGATCTGGGCCTGGAACGCCGCTACCGCCGGTTCTCGGCCTACGGCAGGTCGAAGCTCGCCAACCTGCTGTTCACCCTGGAACTGCAGCGCCGGGCGGGGGGACGGCTGCTCAGCGTCGCCACCCACCCCGGCGCGACCGCCACCGGCATCGTGAAGACGGGTGTGCTCACCGGACCGGTCAACGCCCTCATCCGGCTGGTGCTCCAACCTCCGGACAAGGGCGCGGCCCCCTCCCTCTACGCCGCCACCTCTCCCGAGGTGACCGGAGGCCGGTTCATCGGCCCCGGCCCGAAGACGCTGACCCTCTCCCCCAAGGCGCTGGACGAGACGGTCGCCCGGCGGCTGTGGGAGACGTCGGAGGAGCTCACAGGCGTACGATTCGAGGCGCTCACCCAACACTCGTAGCCCATCGGAGCCACCTTGCGTCTCGACCCCAGACGAGAGCGCGCGATTCTCGACGCGACCATGGAACTGCTCTCCGAGGTCGGTTTCGAGCGCATGTCCGTCGATCAGATCGCCAGGCGCGCCAGTGCGAGCAAGGCCACGATCTACCGTCGCTGGCCGGGCAAGGAGGCCCTGGTGGTGGATCTGGTCCGCAACCACCTGGAGATCGGCGTCGCACCGCCGCCCGACACCGGGTCGATGCGCGGTGACCTCGTGGCGGTGGTGGGCGGATTCTGCCGGACCCTGGAGCAGCAGCACGGCCTGGTCTTCGGGCTGCTCCCGGCCCTGCTCACCACTCCCGAACTGGCGGCCGCCCTGCGTGAGCACGTGCCGCGCCCCGACATCACCGGCACCACCCCGCTCCTCGACCGCGCCCGCGACCGGGGCGAACTGCCGGGGAGGGCCGATCCCGGCGAAATCAGAACGGTCACCGAGGCCCTGGTCTGGCACCGGCTGCTCATCGTCGGCAAGCCGCTGGACGAGTCCTTCGTCGCGGACACGGTCGACCGGGTGCTGCTGCCGCTGATCCATGCCTGGACCGAGCCCAGACGATGATCGAACCGAGCGTTTTCGCAGGTAAAGCGGCCATCATCCAAAAGATCTACGATGATGGCGAAACCGTGGGGCGAAGCGGGTGCGGCCCCCCGGCCCTGCGGCGCCCCCGTCGGCCGAAAACGCCTTACCCGCAGGCGTTCCCGGCTCCGGCCGAGCCGCCGGCGCGGAGTTGTCGATCTTTGGGGCATGCCAAGCCCACCCCCTCGATTCGGGCTTATTCCCAAGCCAGGGCAATGTGCCCTACTTGTAATCGTTTGTCCTTTTCGCGTAGCTTCTAGTCATCCCTGGTGAACGTCCAAGTCCATCAAGGTCTATGCGTCACCATTGCCCGTCCGTGCTCCCTCTGAGCGGATGACTCCGCTCGATGGACACGGCCGCCGAATCCGCGGGTCTCGCGGAACCGGGGAACCACTTTTTTGGGGTGAATCGGCGCTTTCGCGCGCCGTAGGGCACTTCCCAGCCCGAACCCGTCAGCTAACCCGGTAGGCGGCATGAGAAGCGAAGCAAGGAGTTCTCCCCTCATGGCCACAAACCGCCTCACTCCCAAGTCCCGCAACCTGGCCCACGTCCTTCTCGGGGCATCCATCCTCGTCGGCGCCGGCACCCTCGCGGCTCCCGCGGCCCTGGCAGAGGCCCCCGGGCAGAGCCCGTTGAGCGCTCCCCCGGCAGAGGTCGTCAAGACCGTCAAGTCTCCCCTCGAGCTTCAGGCCGAGCGCCTGCCCAAGGTCACCGCCGCGAAGGTCCTGGACATCGCCGCGAGCCAGATCGGCGTCTCGGAGAACGCCCAGGGCGGCGGAACGAAGTTCCAGTCCTGGTACGTGTCCTCCCCGCGAGCCCAGGAGACCGTCGCCCGTGACGGCGGCAACCCGCAGGCCTACGCCAACGCCTCCTGGTGCGCGATGTTCGTCTCCTGGGTCGGCGACCAGGCCGGCATCCGGCCCACCGTCGGCTGGGACGCCTACACCGTCACCTACGCCCAGTGGTTCAAGAACAACGGACACTGGGGCACCGTCGCCAAGCCCGGCGCCGTCGTGTTCTACGACTGGCAGGGCGGCAAGAGCATCGACGGGATCGATCACGTCGGCTTCGTGAAGAAGGACAACGGCGACGGCACGATCAGCACGATCGAAGGCAACACCGGCAACGGCAAGGTCGAGGCGCGCGTCCGGCCCACCTCCCAGGTCGTCGGCTACGGCTACCCGGTCTACAGCGGCTGATCCTCCGGCGCCGCACACCACGGTCGCCCGACTCCGGTCCGGCGGACCCACCGGCACCGAAAGGGGCCCGGCTCATGGCGGTTTCAAGGGGTCGTCGCAACACCGCTGGTGTTAGGCAGTAAGTAGATCACGCAAGCGCTCGGCTGGGGTGTCCCAGTCGAGCGTTTTGCGTGGGCGGCCGTTGAGTTCTTGGGCGACGTGTTCGATGTCCTCGGGCCCGTAGACGCTCAGATCGGTGCTTTTGGGGAAGTACTGCCGGAGCAGGCCGTTGATGCTTCTATGTCAAGCGGCGAGCTGGTGGCGGGTGATCTGGTGCTGCCAGGTTGCTCGATCGTCGGTCATCGCTCGGTGGATGACGTCGATGAGGTGACGCTGAAGGATCCGGCGGGCCCCGCGGGCGCCTTTGGTGGGTTCGTGACGGGACAGGAGTTGTTGTGCAGCGGGGTAGAAGCGTTTCTGCACGATGGCCGCGGTGTAAATCACGCTGTTGAGGCGGCGGTTGCCGCCTCGGTGGAGGCGATGGCGTTCTTGGGCTGAGGAGTAGACCGGGATCGGAGCGCAGCCGGTGTAGCGGGCGAGCTTGGCCGAGCTGGCAAAGCGGGTGATGTCACCGATCTCCGCGATCAGAACCGCCGCGGAGATGTGGCTGATCCCGGTGATCTCCAACAGTCTGGGTGCCAGCGGGGTGACGAGTTCCCTGATCGTGATCTCAAGGTCGCGGACGCGTCGGTTGAGATCGGCTATCTCAGTGGTCATGTCGGTGAGCGTCCGGTGGACGTGCATGCCCAGCCGTGCGGCGTCCAGCAGCGTGGTCAGCGAGGTCAGGCCCTTGGGGCGGGCGAGATCGCCCGGCGTGTGGTCGAGCCAGACGTGCAGGTGCGCCTTGAGCTGGTTGATCACCATGGTGCGGCGCTTGACGAGATCAGCACGGTAGTCGACCAGGACACGCAGCTCACGCACGCGCTCGTCGATGCGGTGGCGATCCAGGCCCGGGGTGGCGATAGCGGCGTGGGCGGCCGCGGCGGCGTCGATGAGGTCTGACTTGGAGCCGGTGGCGGCGTGTAGTTTGCGGTGGGCGGCCGTCAGGCGGGTGGGAACCCAGACCACCTCGTGGCCGGCGAGCAGCAGGCCGTCGGCCAAGCGGCGAGCGAACCCACGGCCGTCCTCGATGGCCCAGGTGACGGGCGTGCCGTCGGTGATCGACCGGATCCACTTCAACAGAGCGGTGATCACGAATGCGTCGTTTTTGACGGTCAGTGGCTTGCCGATCCGTCTGCCGTCGGCACCGACGGCCACTGCGACGTGGACGTGCTTGTGCGGGTCGATCCCCACGGTCACCATCGAGTCGTCCTCTCCTCTGCTGTCATGGGACGGGACAGACCGCGAGGGCCCTGGCCGGGGGACAGACCTATTGCGAGTTGACGGCTCAGCAGGCTTCTATCAAGTCACTCCCGGTCAGGGCTCTCGCCCTGCGGGCCGTCGTGGACAGATCAACGGAAAGCCTTTCGGCACGTGTTCTCCGAGTCACCCAACGGCCCGATCGGAGCATCTCCCGTCGAAGAAGCCCCGCGCGACCCACCCTGCACCAATAGGTGTTCTCGTTGGTGCCGCGCTGCCAGGGCGAGTGTGGGTCGCAGAAGTAGACGGCCATGTCGGTGGCCATGGTGAACTGCTTGTGCCGGGCCATCTCGCAGCCCTGGTCCCAGGTCAGTGACCCGCGTAGGTGGGTCGGCAGGGTCGACATCGTCTGGATCAGTCCGTCGCGGACCTGCTCGGCGTCATGGCCATGGGGCAGGTGCACCAGCATGGTGTAGCGGGTGGTCCGCTCGACCAGGGTGGCGATCGCGGACCGGTTGTTCGCGCCGATGATCAGGTCGCCCTCCCAGTGGCCGGGCACGGCACGGTCTTCGACCTCGGCGGGCCGGTCGGCGATCATCACCATCTCCTCGACGAACCGATGCTGCCGCTGCCCTGGCTGGCGTTGCGGTTTGCGGCGGGCCCTGCCGGTCCGCAACGCTTTTTGAACCTCGCGTTTGAGGCCGCCGCGGGCCTGAAAATACAGGGCTTGGTAGATCGTCTCGTGGCTCACGCGCATGCTCTCGTCATCGGGGAAGTCCTTGACGAGCCTGTGGGAGATCTGCTCGGGAGACAACTTCCGTTCCAGACCTTGTTCGACCTGCTCACGCAACACTCTATGGTCGACCAGCTTGCAGGTCTTGGGACGGGCCCGCGCGGCGGCAGCGGCCCGGTGAGCCCGGTGAGCCCGGTGCGGCAGGTAGACACCCTCGAGCGAGCGCCGAGCGATCTCACGCGAGACCGTCGACTTGTGCTTGCCGATCTCCTCGGCGATCTCGGTGACCGTCTGCTTGTTGATCAACCCGTCGGCGATCGCCAGCCGGTCGACCTGCGACAGATACCGGCTATGAACCTCGGCCTCGACAGGATCGATCATGGAAACCTTGTAGCGGGTGCCCGAGCCCGAGTCCACGACCGTGCCGTCGGGATAGACCCGTGTGTCGCTGGACTTGCGGACACCCCTGCGCCAGTCCCGTCCGGTGCGTGGATGTACGCCCACCTCCCGCGCGGCCCGCGCCGATGGCCAACCCTGCCCGATCAGCTCCAGGAACCGCCGCTTAGCCGCTTCCTTACCCGCAGGCTTCGCCTCGGCCGCCATCACCCCGGCACTGACCAGGATCCGCCGGGCAGTCCCATGACTCAGCCCAGCGGCGATCGCCGCCCGGTTGACGCTCCCCGACTCCGCGAAGACCGCGAGCACCCGCCGGCGATGCTCGTCGGTCACCACGGTCTTGGCACGCCCCGTCCCCCGACCACCCGCCCGCGAGATCGCATACGCACGCGAACTCGGCAAGCCCAACGCCGTCGCTGCGGACCGCACCGAAACCCCGGCATCGATCAGCCTCAACAACTCATCGCACTCACGCGATGACCCCTCCGACAACGACATGGTCGTCGCAACTCCTCAGATCGAGGTGTTGCGACGACCACATGAACCCGCCCTCGGCGGGGCCCTTTCCGGCATCCGGCCCCGCGCCGTACGAGATCCCGCTGTCCGGAACCACCGGGCGCCCGCTTTCCGGGACAGCGGCTCTGCCGCGCCGAATGTCACAGTATGTCACTGTGTGATGGGAGCGCTCCCAAAAACCTTTCTGAGAGGTTTGCGAGGTGTGATGCCGTTAATCCCCCACTGACAGGCCAGATGTAACGGTTGAGTTTCGGCATATTGACGTCCTGGTTGCCTATCGTCCACTCTTCGTGGGAGCGCTCCCAAAACTTTTTGCGGGATCTACCCCATCGCGCACCGCGTTTGTCGGGGACCGATGCGCGATGTCACCTCCCATCGATTCGGACGACCACCTGAGAGGGGTCCGTAATGTTGAACAGCAAGCGGCATGGCAAGCTCGCCGCGGTCACGGTGATGGCGGCCACCGCCCTGGCGATCACTTCCTGCGGTTCGAGTGATTCCGCCACGCCTTCGGCCGGCGGCACCGGCTCCGCGGCCGCCGCCGAGCCGGTGACCATCACCGTGCACACCTTCGGCGGCGGCGCGAACTTCGGCTACAAGAAGGCCGTGGAGACGTGGAACGCGGCGCACCCGAACATCCAGGTCAAGTACCAGAACCTGACCGACCGGTTCGAGGACGTCTACCTGCCCCAGCTGCTGCAGAAGCTGCAGGCCGGCAGTGGCACCGGGGACATCGTCGGCATCGACGAGGGCGCGATGGGTCTGATGAAGGCCCGCCCGCAGTTCTTCACCGACCTCGCACCGTACGGGCTGGACAGCCGCAAGAGCGACTTCCCCGCGGCGAAGTGGGACAACGGCATCAACAAGGACGGCAAGCTCTTCGCCCTCGGCACCGACATCGGCGGCATGGGCATGTGCTACCGCAAGGACCTGCTGGAGAAGGCCGGCCTGCCGAGCGAGCGCGACGAGGTCACCAAGCTCTGGCCGGACTGGGCCTCCTTCATGGAGACCGGCAAGAAGTTCCAGGCCGCCAACCCCGGCAAGGGCGCACCGAAGTTCCTCGACGGGCCCAACACCCTCTACAACGTGGTCCTGTCGCAGGAGGCCCCGAAGAACGGCAACATCGCCTACTTCGACACCGGCAACCAGCTCGTCATCGACAAGAACCCGGCCATCAAGACCTCGTTCGACACGGTGAAGTCCTACAGCGAGGCCGGCCTGACCGCCAAACTCGCCTCCTTCACCCCGGAGTGGAACGCGGCGATCAAGAAGGGCGGCTTCGCCGTCATGGGCTGCCCGGCCTGGATGCTCGGCGTCATCTCCGGCAACGCCGGTGACGAGGGCAAGGGCAAGTGGGATGTGGCCGGAGTCCCCGGCGGCGCCGGCAACTGGGGCGGCTCCTACCTGGCGGTCCCCGCGCAGAGCAAGCACCCGAAGGAGGCCGCCGAGGTCCTGAACTACCTCACCGGCAAGGAGGGCCACGTCATGGCCTTCCAGGAGGCCCAGGCCTTCCCGAGCTCCCTGTCCGGGCAGCAGGACCCGGCGGTGGCCGACATGAAGAACGAGTTCTTCAGCGACGCGCCCACCGGCAAGATCTTCGGCGACTCGGTCAAGGACCTGCTCCCCGTCTTCCTGGGTGAGAAGCACGCCCAGGTGAAGACCGCGGCGGAGAAGGTCCTGGAGGGCATGGACAAGGGCTCCATCCCCTACGGCGAGGCCTGGACCAAGTTCATCGAGGCCGGCACCAAGGCAGCGGGCTGATCCCCGTCCGTTCGCACGGGCCCGGCGGCGGCTACCCCGTCGCCGGGCCTGTCGCCTGCCCTCCGCTGAAAGGCTGACCGATGACCCTGAACGTCGACGCCCCCGCTCCGGCCCGGAGACCCGGCCCCCGCCGGCCCTCCGGGCACCGGAGCGCAGGACGGGGCGGGTCGGGATTCGCCAGGTTCGACCTCCGGGCGACTCCCTATTTCCTCGTCTCGCCGTACTTCCTGCTGTTCGCGATCTTCGGCGTCTTCCCGCTCGGCTACACCCTCTGGGTGTCCCTGTACGACTGGGAACTCGCCGGTGACAAGTCCTTCATCGGACTTGACAACTACATCGCCCTGATCACCGACGGATCGTTCTGGAACGCGGTGGTCAACACGCTCGGGATCTTCGTCATCTCGACGATCCCGCAGCTCATCCTGGCGCTGGTCATCTCCAACGCCCTCAACAAGCGCATCCGGGGCCGGCTCTTCTTCCGCCTCGGCATCCTGCTCCCACTGGTGACCTCGGTCGTCGCGGTCGCCGTCGTCTTCACCCAGCTCTACGGCCGTGACTACGGCATGATCAACTGGTTCCTCGGCCTGTTCGGCGTCGACGCCATCGAATGGCAGAACCAGAGCTGGAGCGCGTGGCTGGCCATCTCCACGATGATCGACTGGCGCTGGACCGGCTACAACGCGATCATCCTGCTGGCCGCCATGCAGACGATCCCCAAGGACCTCTACGAGGCCGCCTCCCTTGACGGCGCCTCGCCCCGGCGGCAGTTCTGGCAGATCACCGTCCCGATGCTGCGCCCGACGCTCGTCTTCGTCGTGTTCATCTCCACCATCGGCGGCCTGACCCTGTTCACCGAACCGGTCATGTTCGAGGGCAACCCGACGATGGCGGGCGGCGCCACCGGCCAGTACCAGACGGTTGCCATGTTCATCGTCAAGGAGGCGTTCCGGGACTTCGACATGGGCTACGCCTCGGCGGCCGCCTGGCTGCTGTTCGCGCTGATCCTCATCGGAACGCTGATCAACTACTCCTTCACTCGCCGCATCGGGGGTAAAAAGTGACGGCGGTCCAAGCCCGGCGGCGCCGGAAGAGCCCCGCGTCCGCGCCGAACCGCATCTGGGACGCGGGCCCGCTGACGAAGGTGGTCCTCGCCTTCGCGCTCGTGCTGTCGGCCTTCCCGATCTACTACATGTTCATCATGGCCACCCGGACCAACGACGAGGCCATCGACACCCCGCCGCCGCTGCTGCCGGGCGGCCACCTCGGCGAGAACATCCAGCGGCTCCTGTCCACCGAGGACGCCTACTTCGCCACCGGTCTGATCAACTCGGCCATCGTGGCGACCACGGTGACCGTCTCCGTCGTGCTCATCTCGACCCTGGCCGGCTTCGCCTTCGCGAAGCTGAAGTTCCGGGGCAGCAAGATCCTGCTGGGCCTGATCCTGGTGACCATGATGGTCCCGCTCCAGCAGATGGGCGTCGTCCCGCTCTACGAGATGATGGTGACCCTCGGCTGGACCGGTCAGATCCAGGCCGTGATCCTGCCCTTCCTGGTCAACGGGTTCGGGGTCTTCATGATGACCCAGTACACCACCCAGGCGGTGCCGGACGAGCTCGTCGAGGCGGCCCGCGTCGACGGCGCCTCCACCATGCGCATCTACGCCAACGTCGTCCTGCCCGCGGTACGGCCCGGCATGGCGGTTCTGGCGCTGCTCACCTTCATGCAGAACTGGAACGAGTTCATGTGGCCGTTGATCGTCCTGAACCCGGACAACCCGGTGGTGCAGACCTCGATCGCCGCGCTCAACCAGGCCCACGGCACCGACTACGTCATGCTCTTCACCGGCACGGCGGCCTCGGTCCTCCCCCTCTTCATCGTTTTCGTCGCGTTCGGTCGCCAGATCGTCGGCGGCCTCATGGAAGGTGCGGTCAAGGCGTGACCACGCAAGAGACGCAGATTCAGACGCCGGACCTGGTGTTCCCGACGGACTTCGTCTGGGGTGCGGCCACCTCCGCCTACCAGATCGAGGGCGCCGTCTCCGAGGACGGCCGCGGCCGGTCCATCTGGGACACCTTCGTCAAGCAACCCGGCCGGGTGGTCAACGGCGAGCACGCCGATGTCACCATCGACCACTACCACCGCTACCGCGACGACGTGCGGATGATGGCCGACCTCGGCCTCGGCGCATACCGGTTCTCCATCTCCTGGCCCCGGATCCAGCCCGACGGCAGCGGCCCGATCAACGCCAAGGGCATCGACTTCTACAGCCGGCTGGTCGACGAGCTGCTCTCCCGGGGCATCGACCCGTGGGTGACGCTCTACCACTGGGACCTGCCACAGACCCTGGAGGACGCGGGCGGCTGGCCGTCACGGGACACGTCGAAGCGCTTCGCCGACTACGCGGCGGCCGTACACGACGCGCTCGGCGACCGGGTCCGCAACTGGAGCACGGTCAACGAGCCCTGGTGCGCGGCGTTCCTGGGATACGCCTCCGGCGAGCACGCCCCGGGGCGGCGCAACCCGGCCGAATCGGTGCGGGCCGCACACCACCTCCTCCTCGCGCACGGCCTGGCCGTGGAGGCCATGCGGGCCCAGCGTTCCGACACCCGGATCGGCGGCTGCGTCAACCTCTACGCGGTCACCCCGCAGACCGACTCCGAGGCCGACCGGGACGCCGCCCGCCGGATCGACGGCCTGCAGAACCGCTTCTTCCTGGACGCGCTGCTGAAGGGGGAGTATCCGGCCGACGTCCTGGAGGACCTCGGCGAGATGAGCGGGTTCGTCCAGGACGGGGACATGGAGACCGTCTCCGCCCCGCTGGACATGCTGCTGCTCAACTACTACAGCCGTTTCACCGTCTCCGGAACGCCCGGCGGCGCGGCCTCGGCGGCGGCGGCCCCCACCGACAGCGGGTCGCCCTGGGTCGGCAGCGAGCACGTGTCGTTCGTCGGCGCCGGACGGCCGGTCACCGCCATGGGCTGGGAGATCGACGACGCCGGCCTGCACGAGCTCCTGATCCGGCTGACCCGCGAATATCCGCGGATCCCGCTGGTCATCTCCGAGAACGGCGCGGCCTTCGACGACGTCGTGGACGCCGACGGCGTCGTGCACGACCGCGAACGCCTGGACTACATCGCCGCCCACCTGCGCACCTGCCACGCCGCGATCGAGGCGGGGGTGCCGCTGGAGGGCTACTTCGCCTGGTCGCTGATGGATAACTTCGAGTGGGCGTGGGGGTACGACAAGCGGTTCGGACTGGTCCACGTCGATTATGAGACGCAGGCGAGAGTTCCCAAAGAGAGCGCTCTCTGGTATGCCGGGACCATCAGGCGTGGGGGCCTGAACGGTCCGGCAGAATAAGGGATCAGCGAAATCTCTATGGGGGCGATGTACATGAACGGCGACCGTCGTCCGACGCTTGAGGCGGTCGCGGCTCTGGCCGGTGTCGGCCGGGGCACGGTGTCGCGGGTCATCAACGGCTCACCCAAGGTGAGCGAGAAGGCCCGCGACGCCGTACAGCAGGCGATCCAGGAGCTGGGCTATGTCCCGAACAGGGCAGCCCGCGCGCTGGTCACCAGGCGCACCGACACGGTCGCGCTGGTGGTCTCGGAGTCGGAGTTACGCGTCTTCGACGAACCCTACTTCGCCGGGACCATCCGTGGCATCGGCTCGGCCCTTTCCGAGACCGGTCTGCAACTCATCCTGGCGATGACCCAGTCGCAGCAGGACCATGAGCGGCTGGAGCACTACCTGACCGGCCAGCACGTCGACGGGGTGCTGCTGATCTCGCTGCACGGCGCCGACCCGCTGCCCGGCAAGCTGGAGGCGATGGGCGTGCCGACCGTCATCGGCGGCCGGCCCATCGGGCCCACCCCCTACAGCTACGTCGACGTGGACAACCGGGCGGGCGCCCGGCAGGCGGTCAAATACCTGCTGGGCAAGGGCCGGCGGCGGATCGCCACCATCGCGGGTCCGCAGGACATGGGGGTGGGCGTGGACCGGCTCGCGGGCTACCGTGACGCGCTGCTGGCGACCGGTCTGCCCGAGATCGTGGCCCACGGCGACTTCAGCGAGGAGAGCGGGATCGTCGCCATGCGCAAGCTCCTCGCCGAGAACTCCGGCATCGACGCGGTGTTCACCGCCTCCGACCCGATGGCGCTGGGCGCGATCCGGGTGCTGCGGGAGGAGGGCAAGGCGATCCCCGAGGACGTCGCGGTGATCGGCTTCGACGACTCCCCCGCCGGGTCGCACTCCTCCCCCGCGCTCACCACCGTGCACCAGCCGACCGAGGCGATGGGCCGCCAGATGGCCCATCTCCTCGTGGCCCGCATCAACGGCGAGCATCTGGAGCAACCGGTGGTGATACTGGACACCCACCTGGTCGAGCGGGCCTCCGCGTAACCGGGGCCCCCGGCCTGTGCACCTTCGATCTGACCGTGTTCGACTCATCTCCTCCCGGCGAAAGGACCCTCGTGTCCCGGACGTTCACCCTCCGCGGCGGCACCATGCACGCCGAGATCACCGAGCGGTCCGCCGCTCTGCGCGTACTCCGCCACGGTGAACGCGATCTGGTGCCCAGCTGGCCGGCGGACGGGCCGATCCCCTACTACAGCGGCACCCTCCTCGCCCCCTGGCCGAACCGGATCGCCGGCGCCTCCTACACCTTCGACGGCCGGACCCACCGGCCGGTGGCGAACGAGGAGGACCGGGGCAACGCCCTGCACGGGCTGGTCGCCGGGGTCGACTGGGAGGCGGTGGAGTGGCTGGCCGTGGAGGACGAGCACGGCTCCGTACGGCTGGCCCACACGATCACCCCGTCCCCCGGTTATCCGTTCACCGTCGCCCTGCAGGTGCTCTACTCCCTCACCCCCGAGGGACTGACCACCACGCTGACCGCCGAGAACCTCGGTGACGGTCCCGCCCCCTACGGCTGCGGCCCCCATCCGTGGCTGCTGGCGGGAGAGCGGGTCGAGGACTACGAGCTGCACGTGCCCGCGTCCAGGGTGCTGCTGGTGGACGACCGGCTGCTGCCCCGCTCCCTGGAGGACGTCTCCGGCACGCCGTACGACTTCACGACCGCACGGACGGTCGGCGACACCGCCGTGGACCACGCCTACACCGGCCTCCTCGCGGACGCCGACGGACAGGTCCGGGTCCGGGTGAGCGGTCCGGACGGCGGGGTCGAGATCCGCTGGGACGCCTCGGTGCTGCCCTGGGTCCAGGTGTGCACCGGGACGGTGCTCGACTTCCGCGGGCTGGCCGTCGAGCCGATGACCTGCCCGCCGGACGCCTTCAACTCCGGCACCGACCTGATCGTGCTGCAGCCCGGCGACAAGGTCGAGACCTCCTGGACGATCTCCCCCATCTGAGGCACCGCGATGGACAGCGACACCAAGCGCCGGCTCACCGCCGCCGAGCTCGACGCGCTGACCCGGCGTGCCCTGGGCACCGGTCTCGCCGCCGCCACGGAGCTGACGGACGGTTTCGCCAACGCCGTGTGGCGGCTGACCCTCCAGGACGGCCGCGAGGTGGTGCTCAAGCTGTCGCCCCCGCCCGAGCTGGAACAGCTGCGCTACGAACGAAACCTGCTGCGCACCGAGGCCATGGTGTACGGCCTGGCCGAGGCGGCCGGGGTGCCGGGCCCGGAGCTGCTGCGGGCCGGGTTCGACGATCCGGTGCTGGGCGGCGACTACCTGATCCTGTCCGTCCTCGACGGTGTGCCGTGGAACCAGGCCACCCCGTCGGAGGCGCACCGGCGCGCACTCCGCCGGGAGCTCGGCGGCCACCTGGCCCGGCTGAACGCGATCACCGGCGACGTCTACGGCTACCCGCACGCCGACCTGACCGGCGACACCTGGCGGGCCGCCTTCCTCGCGATGACCGGGGCGGTGCTGGCGGACGCGCACCGTTATGCGACGCCGCTGCCGAGACCCGCCGACGAGATCCGGGCGGCGATCGAGGCGAGCGCGGCGGTGCTGGACGAGGTGACGGTCCCCTCCCTGGTCCACTTCGACGTCTGGCCGGGCAACGTCTTCCTGACTCCCGGCGACACTCCGCGCATCCAGGCGATCATCGACCATGAGCGGGCGTTCTGGGGCGACCCCCTGGCCGACTTCGTCACGCCGACGATCTTCGGCGAGCTGGACGAGACCGACGAGATCGTGGCGGGCTACCGGGAGGCGGGCGGCGTCGTGGAGTTCACCGGCTCCGCCCGCACCCGGATCGCCCTCTACCGCCTCTATCTCGCGTTGATCATCCTGGCGGAGAACGGCCCCCGCCAATACCCGGAGGAGGACTACGCCCCCCTCCGCGACCGGAGTGTCCAGGCCCTGCTCAGAGCGCTGGACCAGCTCTCCGCCTGACAGCCGGAGCGGCTGCTCGGCGACGGGGTGGGCGAAGTTCCAGCAGGGGACGGGTTCTCTTCGCGGGATACCTGTGCCAATATTTCAATGGGTGATGAATTATGGATCAGAGCACATGCGTGATTGTGGGGGGCGGCCCCGCGGGGGCCGTTCTCGCCCTGCTGCTGGCCCGGGCCGGCGTCGAGGTGACGCTGCTGGAGAAGCACGGCGACTTCCTGCGTGACTTCAGAGGCGACACCATCCACCCCTCGACCCTGCAGCTCCTCGACGAGCTCGGCCTGGCCGGGGAGTTCGACCGGCTGCCCCACCGCAAGGCGCGGCAGATGACCATGCGGACCGACGACGCCACGGTGCCGATCGCCGACCTGTCCAGGCTGCCGGGCCGTTACGGCTACATCGCGTTCGTGCCGCAGTGGGACTTCCTCAACCTGGTGACCGACGCCGCCAAGCGGTGTCCCACCTTCCGCCTCGTCATGAACGCCGAGGTCCACGACGTGATCCGGGAGGGCGACGCGGTGCGCGGGGTCCGTTACCGGGACGCCGACGGCGAGCACGAGCTGCGGGCGACGCTCACCGTGGCCACCGACGGACGGCACTCCGACGTGCGCCGGGCCGCCGGGCTCGTCCCGGTGGAGCACGGCGCGCCGATGGACGTGGTGTGGTTCCGGCTGCCGCGCGAGCCCACCGACCTCGACCAGCCGTTCCTGCGGGTGTCAATCGGCCACATGATGGTGGCGATCAACCGCGAGACATACTGGCAGCTCGCCTACCTGATCCCCAAGGGCGGCTTCGACGCCCTGCGGGCCCAGGGCATCGAGGCGCTCCGCGGCCCGGTGGCCGGGCTGCTGCCCTTCCTCGCCGACCGCGCCGGGCTGCTGTCGGGCTTCGGCGACGTGAGCGTGCTGTCGGTCAGGCTCAACCGGCTGCGCCGCTGGCACCGGCCGGGCCTGCTGATCATCGGTGACGCGGCGCACGCCATGTCCCCGGTCTTCGGGGTCGGCATCAATCTGGCCGTGCAGGACGCGGTGGCCGCGGCCAACCTGCTGGCCGGTCCGCTCGCCGCCGGGGCTGAGATCCCCGAGTCCCTGCTCGCCAGGGTTCAGCGGCGCCGCACCCCGCCCACCGTGATCACCCAGTTCGCCCAGCGCGTGGTGCAGAACCGGTTGATCAGCCGCGCCCTGTCCGGAGACGCCAGGCCGTTGAGACTGCCGCGTGACATCTCCCGGCTGCCCGTGATCGGTGCGCTCGCCCGCCGCTTCATCGGCTTCGGGGTCCGTCCCGAGCATGTCGCAACCCCAGTGGGGTCTCACCATGCATAAAGAAGTTTCTCGCTCTGTGGACAATGCGGCCAGTTCGCATGCCCGGTTGCAATAACCTGGTATGTCGTGAGCATCAACCTCGATTCCTGGCGGCGGCTGCCTGCGGCACAGCAGCCCGAATGGCCCGACCGCGACGAGCTGGACAAGGTCGTCGCCGAACTGGCGGGGCTGCCGCCCCTGGTCTTCGCCGGGGAGTGTGACAAACTCAAGGCGGACCTGGCGGCGGTGGCGCGTGGCGAGGCCTTCGTGCTGCAGGGCGGCGACTGCGCCGAGACCTTCGCCGGAGCCACCGCGGACGACGTGCGCAACAAGCTGAAGACGCTGCTGCAGATGGCGATCGTGCTCACCTACGCGGCGAAGGTGCCGGTCGTGAAGATCGGCCGGATGGCCGGGCAGTTCGCCAAGCCGCGCTCCAAGAACAACGAGACCCGCGACGGCGTGGAGCTGCCCGCCTACCGCGGTGACATGGTCAACGGCTTCGACTTCACTCCCGGGTCGCGCGTCCCCGACCCCTGGCGGCTGCTGCGCGCCTACCACTCCTCGGCGGTGACGCTGAACCTGGCCCGCGCCTTCACCAAGGGCGGCTACGCCGACCTGCGCCAGGTGCACGCCTGGAACCAGGACTTCGTGGCCGAGTCTCCGGCCGGGAAGCGCTACGAGCGGCTCGCCCGGGAGATCGACCAGGCGCTGGCGTTCATGCGCGCGTGCGGGGCCGAGCCGGAGGAGTTCCACAGCGTGGAGTTCTACTCCTCGCACGAGGCGCTGATCCTCGACTACGACCGGGCGCTCACCAGGATCGACTCACGGACCGGCCAGCCGTACGACGTCTCGGCGCACATGGTCTGGATCGGCGAGCGCACCCGCCAGCTCGACGGCGCACACGTGGAGTTCTTCTCCCGGATCCGCAACCCGATCGGGGTGAAGCTCGGCCCGACGACCAGCGCCGAGGACGCCCTCGCCCTGATCGAGAAGCTGAACCCGGAGAACGAGCCCGGACGGCTCACGTTCATCACCCGGATGGGCGCGTCGAAGATCCGGGAGCACCTTCCCGAGCTGGTGGAGAAGGTCACCGCGAGCGGCGCCCAGGTGGCGTGGATCTGCGACCCGATGCACGGCAACACCTTCGAGGCGCCCAGCGGTCACAAGACCCGCCGCCTCGACGACGTGCTGAACGAGGTCGCCGGCTTCTTCGAGGTGCACGCCGCGCTCGGCACCCACCCGGGAGGCATCCACATCGAGCTGACCGGTGACGACGTCACCGAATGCGTGGGCGGCGGCTGGGACATCGCCGAGGGCGACCTGGCGCTGCGCTACGAGACGGCCTGCGACCCGCGCCTCAACCGGGGCCAGTCGCTGGACCTGGCCTTCCGGGTGGCGGAGCTGTACCGCTCGGTCTGACCCGTCGAAGCCGCCTTCGCGCGAAAAGCCCCGCACCTCCGGCTCAAGGGTGCCACGGGGTCGTCGTGACGGACGGACGGCTCCCCAGCGATTCCGGGCGCCCGCTCACCCGAGCGGGCGCCCGTTTTCATGCCGTCGGACCGCCCTGAGCGAGACCGGCCACATCCACCTCGCCGACCGGCCTGGCTTGCCCCTGCCCCGGGAACGCGGCGCCGAACTCATGCGCAACGCCCTTCCCTCAGGCTGCGATTTTCACCAAAACCGACAAGCTTCACAGAGTGCGACAATAATCACTTTAGGGATAAACTATCCCGGTCGTGGTCATAGCCAAGGCCATAGGCAGGTACGCCCCGATTGGGCGGTCGGCGCCAGGCACCGCCCCTTGGACCGGGGAGTACCGCGCCGACCACGCCCTCCCCCCGATGACGCGCCGAGCGGCGATGACCACGACCGGCACCCCGCCGTCAACGCGGACGGAGCCACCGGCAAGTCAACGACTACATGCACAGCAGGAGACTTCCATGCGCACCCCGAAAAAGGGAATCACTCTCGCGTTCGCCGTGGCGGCCGCACTGGCCGGGACCGTCGCCACGAGCAGTCCGGCGAGTGCCGCCTCGTCGCCCATCGCGATCTGCGGCGGCGGCTCCTACCACGTGATCGACCAGTTCGACCTGGAGAGCGCCACCGCCTACCTGCTCTACAACGGCACCTACAACTGCGTGGTCACCATGAAGAAGACGACCGGCACGACCACCTACGTCGCGGCCATGATCCGGATCCAAGGCAGTGCCGCTTACACAACGGACGGGGGCCGGTACCAGTTTTACGCCGGCCCGGTCAGGGTCAAGGCGCCGGGCAAGTGCATTGAATGGGGCGGCGTAAGCCCTGAGGTCTACTTCCTCTCGGAACCGGTGCACTGCGGCTGAGCCGACCCGCACCGCTCCCGCTCGTGGTTCGCGCGGTGGCCGAAAGGCGTGCCGGGATCGGCCATCGAGCGGAGAGCGTCGGCGGAACGGGGCCGATCTCATCGCCGGGAAGGGGCACCGCCTGCCGGCCGAATTGCGCCCCTTCCCGACCGTCCCGCTCCGCCGGGATATCAGCCGTTCTGCGTGCCCAGCTCGCTCGCGAGCTCGGCCCGGATGGCCTCCATGTCGAGCGCACGGACCTGGCCGATCAGGTCCTCCAGGGCCGGCGCCGGCAGCGCTCCGGGCTGGGCGAAGACGACGATGCCGTCACGGATCGCCATGATCGTCGGGATCGAGGTGATCTCGAAGCCCTGGGCGAGCGCCTGCTCCGCCTCGGTGTCGATCTTGCCGAACTTGATGTCGTCGTGCTTCTCCGACGACTTCTCGAAGATCGGGCCGAACGTCCGGCACGGCCCGCACCAGGCCGCCCAGAAGTCCAGCAGGACGATCCCCTCGTCGGCGATCTCGTTGAAGTTCTTCTCGGTTACCTCGATGGTGGCCACCGTTGGCTCCTCTTGTCTCTCACGGCTGTACGGCTCGCATAACCACGTATCCCCGCTGAGCATTCCTCCCCGGTATCCGGCCGGACAACCGGACGCGCCGGGGAAGAGCCTCCGCGGACGCCGTAGGGCCCGGCCGCCGTCCGGTGACGCGCGGTGGTTTTGCCGCTATGCGCCGCCGCCGAGGAAGCCCGACTTGTCGAGCCAGTCAGCGGAGACCTTGCCCGGCTCCTCACCGTCGACGTCGACCCGGGCGTTGAGCTTCTGCATGGTCGCGTCGTCCAGCTTGTCGATCACCGGCTGGAGCACCTTCTCAAGCGCGGGATACTTCTGGTAGGTCTCCTGCCGGAGGGTGACGGCGGCGTTGTAGGACGGGAAGAAGCGCTTGTCGTCCTGCAGCACCGTGAGGCCGAGCGCGGCGATACGCCCGTCGGTGGTGAACACCTCACCGAAGTTGCAGGTCTGCCCCTTGTCCGTCTCGGTGTAGACGACGCCGGTGTCCAGCAGGCTGATCCGGTCCTTCGGGATGGTCATGCCGTAGGCCTTGGACAGTCCCGGCAGGCCGTCGTCACGGGTCGAGAACTCCGTCTCGATGCACACCGTGACCTCCTCGGGCTTGGACCGCGACAGCTCGACCACGTCGGAGATCGTCTTGACGCCGAGCTCCTTGGCCTTCTCCGAACGGATCGCCAGGGCGTAGGTGTTGTTCAGCGGGGTCGGCCCGATCCACTGGATCTTGTTCTTCTCCAGGTCCGCCGCCGCCGTGGCCTTGAACTGCTCGGCCGAGTCCTGGATGGGGGTGGCGTTCTTCAGATGCTCGATCCATCCGGTGCCTGAGTAGTCCCAGTACATGTCGATCGAGCCGGACTCCAGAGCCTTACGGTTGGGAGCGGTGCCGCCGAGGTTGGTCTTGTCGACGACCTCGGCCCCGTGTGCCTTGAGCAGGTGCACGGCGATCTGTCCGAGCATGATGTTCTCGGTGAAGTCCTTGGAACCGATGACGAACTCGGCGCCGGCGAGCTCGTCGCCCGCGCTCGAGGCTTCGACGGCGTCGGCGGCACCGCAGCCACTCACGGTGGCAGCGGTCAACGTCGCGGCGGCGAGCAGGGCGAGCGTATGGCGGAGGGTTCGTGCACCCATGACTGAAGACACCTCTTCGGATCGGGATTGCGGACGGTCAGGTTCGGGGCGCGGTCACATGCCGCGGGGCTTGAGCAGGTTCTCGGCAAGCGCTCCCAGCCAGTCGACGGCGAAGGCGATGCACGCGGTCAGCACGGCGCCGACGACGGTCACGGGCATGCGATTCAGCTTGAGCCCGTTGATGATCAGCTCACCGAAGCCACCCGCGGCGACGAACGCGCCGAGTGTGGCGACGCCGACGGTGAGGACGAGCGCCGTCCGCAGACCGGCGAGAATCGCGGGAACGGCCAGCTTGAGCTCCACCCGCCGCAGGATCTGCCCTCTGGTCATCCCCATGCCCCGGGCGGCCTCGATGAGAGCCGGATCGACCTGCTGAACCCCGATCATCGTGTTGCGCAGCACCGGGAGCACCGCGTATGCCACCAGCCCCACCAGGGCGGTCTGGAAGCCCACTCCCATCAGGAAGGTGCACAGTACGAGAAGCCCGATGCAGGGAACCGCCTGGCCCAGGTTGGCCGCGGTGAGGATGACCGGCGTGATCAGCCGGTTCCTGGCGCGCGAGGCGACGATGCCGAGCGGGATCGCGATGACCACCACGAGCGCCGTCGCCACGAGGGTCATCTGGATGTGCTCCACGGCCTTGGTCAGGATCACCGTCCGGTTGAGGCTGCGCCGTTCGATGGAGTCGAGCTCGACTGTGCCGATCCAGGTGTACAGGGCGGCCAACGCGGCGCAGACGGCGAGCGGGGTGATGAGATGGCGCAGCCCCAAAGCTCCTCCGAGCGGTCGCACCCGGGCGACGGCGACTGTCTCAGCGGTCACCGGCGACCACTTCCTCCTGCGGCACGGCCTCGGGCCCGGGTCTCATCGCCGCACACAGCGCCGCGTAGGTCAGCACGCCGGAGGGCGTGGTGCAGCGGTCGGTGCCGTGCGCGATCATGACGTCCAGCGCCTCGCGCAGACTGGTGCCCGCGACGACCGGCGGCAGGCCCGCGTCGTTCGGCGGCTCCACGCACGGCAGGTCCTCCACGCGCAGCAGCGCGAGCCGTTTGAGCGTGGCGTCCTCGCCGATGAAGCCGGCGACGTAGGCGTCGGCGGGCTGGGCGAGGATGTTCGCGGGTGTGTCGTACTGCGCGATGTGCGACCGCTCCTTCAGTACGGCGATGCGGTCGCCCAGCTTGATGGCCTCCTCGAAGTCGTGGGTGACGAAAATGATCGTCTTGCGCAGCTGCCTCTGGAGTTTGACGAACTCCTTCTGCAGGTGTTCGCGCGTGATGGGGTCGGTGGCGCCGAAGGGCTCGTCCATCAACATCACGGGTGGATCGGCCGCCAGTGCCCTGGCCACGCCGACGCGCTGCTGCTGCCCCCCGGAGAGCTGACGGGGATAGCGGTCGTGGAACAGCGACGGCTCCAGGTTGACCAGTGACAGCAGTTCCTCCACCCGGGCGGCCGTCCGGGCCGCCGGCCAGCCCAGCAGCTTCGGCACCAGGGCGATGTTCTGCCCGATGGTCATGTGCGGGAACAGCCCCACCTGCTGGATGGCGTAGCCGATGTGCCTGCGTAGCTCATCGGGATGCAGACTCAGGATGTCCTTGCCGCCGATGCGGATCTCGCCCGATGTGGGCTCGACCAGCCGATTGATCATTTTCATCGTGGTCGTCTTGCCACAACCCGACGGACCGACGAAGACCACGAGCTCTCCGGCGGGGATGTCGAGGTCGACGCCGTCGACTGCGGGCGCCGCCTGGCCCGGGTAGTGCTTGGTCAGACCGCGCAACTCGATACGCACGCCTTCGGTGTCACTGCCGAACACGGAGCCCCCTTGGAATGGTCAGTTGGCGGACGGTGAAGAAGAACAGGTCGAACAGCACGGCGATGACCACGATGCCGAGCGTGCCCGCGAGCGTCGCGTTGAGCGAGTTCACCGAGCCGAGCCGGGAGAGTCCCTCGAAGATCTGCGTGCCGAGCCCGGGCCCGTCGACGTAGGCGGCGATGGCCGCGATGCCGATGAGCATCTGCGTCGCGATGCGCACACCGGCCAGGATCAGCGGCCAGGCCAGCGGCAGCTGCACCTTCAGCAGGACACGGACACGGCTCAGCCCCATCCCGCGCCCCGCCTCCAGCGTGGCGGCGTCCACGCCGCGCAGCCCGGTCACCGTGTTCCGGATGATGGGCAGAAACGCGTACGCGGTCAGCGCGATCAGCGTGGACCCCCAGCCGAGTCCGGTGAGCGGGATGAGCAGCGTGAGCAATGCCAGGGAGGGGATGGTCAGGACCGCGGCGGAGACCGTCAGCGAGCCGCTCCGCAGCTTGGGGACGTCGTGGGCGAGGAGCCCTATGCCGACGCCGACGACCGTGGCGATGCCGATGGCGATCCCCACGACGAGGGCGTGCTCGGCGGCGGCCAGCGAGAGAGTGTCCCAGCGCGAGAGCACATACTCGCTGAAACTCATGAATGACCGCCTTCACTTACGCTTGCATGGGTCTGCAAACGTATGCGACTAGTTGCGGTCAGCGCAAAATATGTTGCAGCTATTGCAAAAATAGGTAACGTTTCGTTATGAACGGATGGGGATGAGCGAGAAGCCGCCGGTGTCCTCTGTCGGGCTGCGCCGGGACATGGAGATCCTCGAGGTGCTCGCCGGCCACGGGGACCACCGGGACGTGGACGGGTTCGGTGTCAGCTGGATCGCGCAGCGGCTGGACAGGGAGAAGAGCCAGGTGTCGAGGGCGCTGCGTGCCCTCGAAGTCGAGGGGATGGTGGAGCGGGACCCGCTCACCCGGCGCTACCGCCTGGGCTGGCGCCTGTTCGCCCTCGCGGCGCGGACCCAGCAGTCAAGGCTCGTCCAGGTGTCCGCGCCCTTCCTGCAGCGCCTGGCCACCGTCTTCGACGAGGACACCCACCTGTGCATACTGCGCGGTGACATGGTTCTCACGCTGGCGTCGATGCCGTCCTCTCGCGCCTACCACCGGGTCTGGGAGGGCATCTCGGTTCCAGTGATCATGGCGGCGGCCGGCCGGTCGCTGCTCGCGGACTGGGACAAGGAGCAGGTCGGCACGCTCCTGCGGGCCGCCTTGCCCACCGGCCTGGACTCCGCGGTCAGCGACGAGAAGCGGTGGATGGCCGACCTCGCCCACGTGCACTCCCACGGCTACGCGGTGACCGCGATCGAGCTCGACGACAGCGCGGCCGGGGTGTCGGCGCCGGTACGGGATCACCGGGGGCTGATCGCGGGCGCCATCAGCGTTTCGGTCACCCGCTCGCCCGGGGAATCCCGTCTGCGGGAGATGGGAGGCATCGTCGCCGAGACGGCGCGTCAGCTCTCGGCCGCTCTGGGTCTGCCGCCGGGCGGTCCCGGCGGCCCGCCCGGCACGTCGCGCGGATACCCGGGTTCGCGGTTCTCCGCCGAGGAGGAACCGGCTCCGGCGCGGGATCACGGCGATCCTGCCGACGACCGGAACCGGTGATGAGGGACCGCTCCCGCGCAGCTCGAAGGTGACCCACCGCCACGGCCGGGACCGCTCACGCCGACGGAGACCGCGGGCGTCCCTGCCGGACCCGGATGTTCAGCCGGTGCGCACCACGGTGACGGCGTACCGGGAGGCGACCATCTCGAAGGGCATGATCACCAGCGTGCCGTTCCGGTAGTGGACGTGGGCGTTGCCGCTCTCCCCACCCGCCTTCTGCGGCAGCTCGGCGACCGGGACGGCTCGGCCGGTGGCGGTGTCGATCCTGGTCAGCCTGGGGACGGGCTCGTTCCGGCCGCCCTCCTCCATGACCAGCAGGTCCTTGCCGTCGGCCTCGACGAAGGTGAGCATGGTGGCACCGGTGCCCGAGGACTTCCACAGCTGCCTGCCGCTCGTCAGATCGAAGGCCAGGAGCTCGTTACGGCTGATCCCGCCGCCCTTCACGTTCTCCGGGAAAGTGGTCAGGTAGAGGGTGTTCCCGCGCACCGCCGTGCGGAGCTCCTCGCGACCGCCGTCGATGTAGATCGCGCCGTTGAGCGGGAGAAGGTCGATCTTCACCCCGCTGTCGAACTCCCGGAGCTTCTTCCCCCTGTCGTCGAGCACGAGGACGAAGGTCTTGTCGCCGCCGCCCCAGGCGGCCACCACCGGATCGGCCGAGAGGAGGCTGTCGGGTCCCCCGTCGTCGTCGGTGATCCTGTGCTCCCCCTTGTAGGCGCCGGTCCGCCCGTCGAGCACGACGACGCTGTCACCGCCCTCGTAGCAGTCCAGGTTGACCACGACCTGCTTGGGCGAGGCGGCGACGTCGGTGGCCGTGCAGACCTTCGAGGTGTTCGACGCCCATATCCTCTTCCCGTCGGAGAGCCGGTAGGCCGACACCCGTTTGAACGTCCGCACCACCGCCAGGTCGCCCGCGAGCACCAGGCCGGGGGCGTCGAGGCTCTTGTCGCTCTCCTTCGACGCCGTCGCCGGGATCCTGACCTTCCAGAGCACCTTGCCGGTCTTGGCGTCGATGCCCGCCAGATGGTCGCAGATCTTCGTGGTGCCGTAGGCGAAGGCGCCTCTGCCTCCGGCGATGCCGGGGGTCGCCCCGCAGAGCTGCTCGCCCGGGGCGGGTGTGCCCCAGGCCCGCTTGCCCGTCTTCAGGTCGTAGGCGAGCACCCCGTCCTTCTGCACCCGGATGACGGCGGCGTCACTCATCCAGGTGCCGAAGGCGATCGAGGCGTCGGTGCCGATGACCTCGGTGCCGGCGGCGGTGAAAGGCACCTGCCACTCCCCCTCACCGAACTCGTCTCCGAACCCGCCGGAGACGAACCAGGCGGTGCCGACGCCGATGCCGAGCAGCGCGACGAGACCCAGCGCCACGAAGAGCACGGTCCTGCCGGTCCTTCTCCCGGCGGGCGGCCGATCGGGTTGCGCCCCCTGCGGGTACGGCTGCCCGTACGGCGGCCCCTCGGGGCCCTGCGGCGGGTACTGCTGTTGCGGATAGGGCGGGCCCTGCGGATACGGTGCGGGGCCCTGCGGCGGATGGGCCGGTCCCTGCGGCTGCCCCGGAGGCGGATACCCCTGCTGGTACGGCGGCTGCCCGTACGGCGGCTGCCCGTACGGCGGAGCCCCCGGCCCCTGCCCCTGCCCGTACGGCGGAGCCCCCGGCGGGCCGTACTGCCCGTACGGCGGAGCCCCCTGCCCCTGCGGCGGGTACTGCTGTTGCGGATACGGCTGCCCCTGCGGGTACGGCTGTGCCCCCGGCGGGCCGTACCCGCCGCCCGGCTGCTCGGGGTACGGCTGCGCCGGTGTCCCCGGGTAGGGCTGCTGCGGATACGGACTCCCCTGAGAAGGGAAGTCGCGTGAGTCGTTCAAGTGTCTCCCCGATCAGCCGAGCCGACTGCGGACGTAGTCCGCCCATTGCTGCTGGAACTGTGCCTCGCCGACCCCAAGGACCTTCTGCAGCGCCGCGCCGCTCTTGTCACCCCGGTAGTGGGCGGTGACGAACGCGACGAGCTTGCGTTCGCCGTATCTCTCCTCGATCAGCCGCATCGCCAGGTGGCCCATCAGGTAGTTGACGCTGGTCATGCCCGTCGTGTCCCAGGCGAAGTTGTCGGGGAGCCGCCCGTCGAACCGCTGGGGCAGTTGCCCGGCGAGATAGGCGCGGCCCTCGTCGTAGCGGACGTCGGCGGTGATGGGATCGCCACGGTTGGCGACGTACTCGGCGAACCCCTCGACGATCCAGTTGTCGAGTCCGAGGAGGCCGGATTTGCCGCTGTCGAGACTGGTCACCGCCGAGTGCGCGAACTCGTGCCGGAAGATCTCAGCGGTGCCCCCGGCGGTCGTGAAGAACGTTGAGGCGGTGTCCATCACGACCCGGCTGCCGCCGATCTGCACCCCGTCGTCGGCCATCCGCCAGGTGGGCATGGGGATGGAGACCCCGGCCTCGGTGGCCTTCTCCTTCCGGAACAGGTTGCCGAGCTGGCTCGAACCCCTGACCAGCGCCACCACGAAACCCTTGGGCACCGCTGAGCCCCGCTCGCCGTTCTTCGCCAGGAACGCCAGGTCGTTCGCCGCCGCCTGCTCGGCGATCGGCGCGACCCGCCGCGCCTGGGCGGCCAGCGACGGGTGGGCCAGCACGACGGTGCGAGCGGTTTTGACGACGGAGATGTCCGGCCAGATGTCCCACGGCCCGGGGTAGTAGACGGTCTTGGACTCGCCCAGCGGCGCGGGGGCACCGCCCACCTTGGTGACCACGAGCGGGGCGCCGGCGGCCGGCTTGGAGACGGTCCAGCGGTACCACTCCGCGACGGGGTGCAGGTCGATCCCCTCGAACCGGTGCACGAAGGCGACGTCGAGGGTGAACGTCACGCCTCTGCCGAAGCTGTCCTGCGTGCGTCCCTGCTGCTCCAGCGTCTGGTAGGACATCTGGGTGAGCGGCAGCTTGCGCAGGTTGTTGAAAAGCCTGGTCTGCTGCTGGAGGAGCGCCGTGTTCTTCTGGTCGAAGATCTTGGTGTACGCCTTGAGGTCGCCGCCGTTCAGCGCCTCGGTGTGCCCCTGCAGGAACCCCTCCAGATCCTTCTTGGTCACCGTCACGGAGTTCGGGTCGGCGGGGGCCTTCTCCTCCGCGAACGGGTCGTAGCGCTTCGTGGAGTTCATCACCAGTCCCACCACGACCCCGGTGCCCACGGTCAGCAGCACGGCCAGGACCGAGAGTGTGATCCAGAGCCAGGTCTTGCGGCGCGGCGGAGGCGGCGTCGGGGGTGGAGGTGCGGGCTGGTGCCACGGCGGCTGGTGCTGCGGCTGGTAAGGCTGCTGGTGCCACGGCGGCTGCGACTGGTGGGGCGGCTGCTGGTTCCACTGCGGGGCGGGCTGCTGCCACGGGGGCTGTTGTGGTTGCTGCCACTGAGATTGTGGTGGGTACTGCCCACCGACCGGCCCCGAAGTCACTCGCGCTCCACCCACACCAGGAGTTATAGAACGTCCGAAACCATAGCGCCCTATACGAAACCCATAAACACCAGTGGTGAAGGTCGAGGTGCCGCCCGGCCCGGCCCGGCGTCCGGAACCTCGCGCCGCCCGCCGCAACGGGGTGTGCACCCGCGCGGACGCGAGGACCGCCGGGGAACGGGCCGGAGAAGCCGGGAGGCCGGGACGCTCCGCGTCGCCGGCCCCCCGGGGGAGAGGACTCCGAGATCAGCCCCTGCCTCCCGGCAGGGTCAGCCCGATGACCACGGGGTCGTGGTCGGAGGAGCGGAACGCGTCCGGCCGGTAGAGGCCCGGCGGGTTGTACTCCAGGTTGTAGTCGCCGGTCCGGCTCTCGTCCGCGTTGATGTGCCAGATCGTCGTGCTCGTCACCCGCTTGAGCAGGTCCTTGCCCGCCAGGGCGTGGTCCAGCTCACCGATCCGGCCGTCGAAGAGGTAGCTGTAGCGCAGCGGCGTGGGGACGAACCTCTTGGTGAGGCTGGTCAGCCCGCCGGTCTGCAGTGTGCCGACCGGGTCCTCCTCGCCGTAGGCGTTGAGGTCGCCCAGCACCAGGGGGTTGGGCGGCTTCAGGCTGTCGATCAGATCGAGCGTCGTCTCCGCCTGACGGACCCGTTCGCCGTTGTAGCAGCCCTGGCCGTCGCCCCGGTCGGCGTCGGGGCCGGTGGCGGCCTCGTCGCAGCCCTTCGACTTGAAGTGGTTGACGATCATCGTGAACGGCTGCCCGCCCTGGACCCGGCGGAAGGTCTGGATCAGCGGCGGCCGCCGGAAGACCGGGTCGGTGGAGGACTGGGCCGCGCCGACGAGCTGGAGCCGGGCCGGCTTGTAGATCATCGCCACGTGGATCAGGTCCGTGCCGGGGTAGGGGTGGCGCAGTGCCGCGTAGGTGCCCGCTCCCATCTCGGCGTTGAGCGCGTCGACCAGGGCCTGAACGGCGGTCTGACCGTTGTTCTGCACTTCCATCAGGCCGACCGCGTCGGCGTTCATGCCCTTCAGCGCGGCGACCAGCTTGGTGAGCTGCCGCCGCTGCTCCTCGGGGGTGTTCGCGCCGCGCGAGCCCAGGGTGGTGAACCAGTTGAGGGTGTTGAAGCTGGCCACCTTGACGTTGCCGAGCACCGGGAACGGGGCGGGCAGACGGGGGTTGGTCCGGAGGAAGGTGATCGGTTTGGTCGGCTGGAGGCGGTACACGCCGAAGCCGTACCCGAGCACGCCGGTGGCACCGAGCGTGGTGTCGCCCAGCCGGACGGTGCGGGGGTCGGTGTAGGGGATGACCGGGGGGTTCTCCCTGCTGGAACCGTCGTCCACGAGCAGGGTGCGGCGCGCGTCCCGGCCGGCGTCCACGCCCGGCCGGTCGGTCGGCTGGAACACGCGGCCCTCGGAGGAGACGGTGACCTCGCCGTACCGGCCCAGGTTGTAGTGGTCGCTGACGGTGAGCGGCTCGGGGAAGGTGACGAGCATGCTCTCGACCGGCTCGAAGGTCACCCCGTCAGGACGGGGCAGGCTCTGCCGCGCCGGTGCGATGGTGCCGGTGCCGCAGACGTCCACGGCGGTGACCGGCGACAGCTCGGTCCAGCCGTTGTACTCCACGGCCCTGCCGGTGACCAGCACCCGGTCGCCGACCTTGACGTCCTTGAACGAGCTGCGCGCGAAGGCGAACAGGCCCTCGGACGTGGCGGGGTCGGCATCCGGGGTCGGGTCCTGCAGGAAGAACCCGCTGAGCTGGTCCGTCTCCTGGAAGTCCGCGGTCACGACGCCCTCGACCCGGACGGTCCGACCGGCCAGCGGGCTGATGTCACCGCTGCCCTGCACCTGGGCGATCTGATGGGTGACCGGGGTCTCGCACGGGTCACCCGTCGGAGTCGGCGTGGGTGTGGGTGTGGGTGTGGGTGTGGGCGTGGGCGTGGGGCTCGGGGTGGGGGTGGGCTCGACGTCACCGCAAGGCGCCGGGGCGGTGGCCCGGTTGCGCGGCGCGGGGGCCGCCGTCTCCACGTCCGTGCCGTTGACGTCGGTGTCGGCGCAGCCGTGGTCCTTGCGCAGTCCGGCCACGGTGCCGGAGAGGGCCGGGGCCGCGGTTCCCTCGAAGTAGTTCGCGGTGCCGTATCCGATGAGATCCGCGATCAGCGCCGTCTGCTCGGCCGTACAGGGGGTGGAACCTCCGTTGCAGGCCAGCCCTTCCGCCGAGCGGGCCAGCACGACCTTGCCCGCGGTGCCGCTCAGGTTGGTCGCGCCGGTGGAGTCCGGCGCGGGCAGCGGGCTGCCGTTGGTTCCGCCGGCGAGCTGGACCAGGTGGTACTGGCCGGGTGCCAGCGTCCCGGTCAGCGGCACGACCGGGTTGGCGCCGAAGTTCCCGGTGCCGGCGGCGCTGGCGTACTGGACGGACCAGCCGTCCAGTACGGCGGGCCCGGAACCGCGGTTGAACAGCTCGACGAAGTCGTTGGTGAGTGGTGCTCCGCTGTTGCCGCCACCACCGTAGACCTGGCTGATGACGACGGTGCCCGGCTCCGCCAGGGCGGGGGCCGAGGTGAGGGCTGTGATTCCGGCGGCGGTGACGCCGACGGCCACGAGGGCGGCGAACGCCCTTGGTAAAGCACGCATGGTCGGGAGCGTAGAGGCCACTGAACCATCGGACATGTACCTATAAGTGGATAGGGAGTGAAATGAGAAAAGATTGACACTTAATGTCGATGGAGGGGGGCCGGTTATGGCTTGCCTTGACCTAGATCTCGGCTGGTCGCCGACTTTGGGTATCACTCGGGCATGACGACTCTCGACGTGGGCTGGACGACCTGCGCCACCTCCCCGCAGTGTGCCGGATCGGCATGGCGACCCTACGGGCGCTGCCTGGCCCATCTCGACGAGGCCGAGCTCGACGAGGTCGCCGGGGGCCTGTCCCCCGGCTCCGCGGTCGACCTGCGGGGCACCACCGTCGGCGAGCACCTGCTGGAGCGGATCCTGGCCGCCACGCACCGCCGGCTGGGCCGGGCCCGGTTCGATCGGGCGGTCTTCCCCGGTGAGGTCCGGTTCGGCGGCGTCGTGTTCGACGGGGACGTCTCCTTCGACCGGGCGCGCTTCCGCCGTCTCGCCTCGTTCCTCGACGCGCGTTTCGCGGGAAACGTCTCCTTCAGGGAGGTCAGGTTCTCCAGGGAACTGTCCCTGCACGGCGTGAGCGTCGCCGGGCACGCCGCCTTCGACCGGGTGTGCGCCGGCCGGGACGCGCTGTTCGGCTCGGCCCGGTTCGAGCGGACCGCCTCCTTCGAGAACGCGGAGTTCCAGGGGTTCGCCACCTTCGACGGCACCCTGTTCAGCGGTGACGCCACCTTCCGGGGGTGCCGGTTCGGGCGGGCGTCGTCGTTCCGCAGGGCCGAGTTCGACGGGCTGGCCGGGTTCGAGGCGGCACGGTTCTGGGCGGGCTGTTCCATGGCTCCGGCCAGGGTCGGCCGCCGGCTGGGCCTCGCCGGGGCGTGGGCGGGCAACGGCTTCGACGTGAGGGCCCGCGGCTGCGCGGTGGACCTGCGGCGGCTGACCGTGATCGGCCCGCTGGCCGTACGCCTGGACGGCGCGGACGCCGACCTCGAAGGCGCGACGCTGCGCGGCTCCGCCACGGTCGACGGGCGGGGCTCGGCGCGGGTGACCTCACTGCGCGGAGTGGACTCCGAGGCGCTGACCTTGAGCCGCGTGGATCTCAGCACCTGCGGCTTCACCGGGGTCCTTCACCCCGAACGGCTCCGGCTGGCCGGCTGCACGTTCGCGACCACCCCGCGCGGCGTGCGGTTCGAGCTGCGCTGGCCGCCGCTGCGCTGGTGGACCCCGAGACGCACCCTCGCCGACGAGCACGCCTGGCGCGGGTGGTCGGGACCCGAGACCGACCCGCCGACCGCCCACCGCCTCGCCGTCCTCTACTCCCGGCTCGGCACCGGTGTGGACGACAGGACCACCGCCGCCGACTTCGCCTTCGGGGCGATGGAGATGCGCCGCCTCACCAGCCGGACAGCCGGCCGCTGGCTGCTGTCGCTCTCCTGGATCCTCTGCGGGTACGGCCTGCGCATGGGCCGCGCCCTGGGATGGTCCGTCCTGGCGGCGGCCGTCATGGCGGCCACCCTCCTGATGAGCTCCACCTCCCACGCCGCCCGGCGCCCGGCCGTCTCGCCGGAGCCCCCGCCTCCGGTCCACCTGTCGCATCACTGATCTTCGCGGCCGCCGGCCGGACGCGGGCCTGACATCGGGGGACCTCTCAGGGAGGTCCCTGATGCGCCGTCCCGGATAGGTGACCAGGATGGAGGGCGGATACCTTGGGGAGGCCCCCCGCGACTGGAGAGACCATGGCGAGCGCCGGAATCATCGACGACTACGTGACAGAGCTCAGCCGTGCTCTCAGGGGTCCGAGGGGAGCGAAGCTCGACCTGGTCACCGAGGCGCGCGACAGTCTGGTCGACACCGCCGAGGCGCTGGAGGGCGAGGGACTGGAGCGGGCCGAGGCCGAGCGGATCGCGGTGGCGGAGTTCGGTCCGATCAGCGAGATCGCGCCCGGTTACCAGGAGGATCTGTCGATCTCGGCGGGCCGCAGGCTGGCCGCCCTGCTCTTCGTCAGTGTGCCGCTCACCGCGCTCCTGTGGAGCGTGATCTGGCAGATCTTCCCCATCGATCCGGTGGACTATGCGACCAAGCCCGGCTGGTTCGTGCCGATCGCCCGGAGCGTGGACATCCTCCAGATGTTCACCGGGGTGCTCGGCGGGATCGCCCTGCTCGCGCTGGGCCGGGGGCTGCGCAGGATCCGGCGGCCCCGGCTCGTCACCCGGGGGCTGGCCGTGTTCGTCTGGGCCGTGTTCCCGGTCATGCTCGTCCTGTGCGCGGCGCTGGTGTACGGCTCGCACGGCCCGACCGGCTTCTCCGGCTACCCGCTGGGCGTCGGCGTGTCGCTGGTCAGCTACGGCTTCATGCTCGCGCAGCTGTACGGGGCGACCCGGTGCCTGAGCATCACCCGGCGTGAGCCCGTCACGGCCTGACACCCGGCGCGCCCGCGAGGGTCACCACGCGCGTGTGGCCGGCACCCTGCGGGGTGCTTGCGGTCTGTCGCCGCCGTGGGAACCGCACTGCGCGCCCGGCGGTCACCCGAGGCACGGTTTCCGTGTGCCGCCGATCGCACCGGCGGACCGCCCACTGGCCAGAGCCGCACGACCCGAGAAGGTCAGCCGGTAGGTGCGCCGGCTGAGCCCGCCGCCCACCACGGCCCACTCGCCGGTCAGGTAGCCCGCCTGCTCCAGCCGGCGCAGCGCCGGATAGAGCGTGCCGGTCGCCATGGCCGACGTGCCCGCGCTGCGCGCCCGGAGCGCTTCGACGATCGCGTAGCCGTGCAGAGGCCCGTGCTCCAGCACGGAGAGCAGCAGGTGGTCCACGTGATCGCGGGGCGCGCCGGTGCTCACCGCGTCTCCCGCGCCGGACGTGCGGGGACCGCGCCGCCGGCCTGTCCACTCCGTTCCTTCACGGTGCCACCTCCCTTTGCACAGTCACTCTACACATACTTCATCTACATGTAGAGTGCCTACATGTAGATGAATATGACATTGGAGGTGACACCATGGACGTGCTCGACCTGGCTCGGACGCAGTTCGCGGTGACGGGGAGTCTTCACTTCCTGTTCGTCGTGCTGACCCTGGGCCTGGCCCCCCTCGTCGCGATCATGCACACCCGCTCCGTCCTGACCGGCAGACCGGTCCATGAGCGGATGACCCGCTTCTGGGGCCAGATCTATGTGATCAACTACGCGCTGGGCATCGTCACCGGGCTGGTGATGGAGTTCCAGTTCGGCCTGAGCTGGAGCGGCCTGTCGCACTACGCCGGGGACATCTTCGGCGCGCCGCTGGCGATCGAGACGCTCGGGGCCTTCTTCCTGGAGTCCACCTTCCTGGGATTGTGGATCTTCGGCTGGCACCGGCTGCCCGGATGGCTCCATCTGGCGTGCATCTGGCTGGTGACCCTGACCGCCTACGCCTCCGCTTTCTGGATCATGGTGGCCAACTCGTTCCTGCAGAACCCGGCCGGAGCCGTGGTGCGGGGCGACCACCTGGTCCTCACCGACTTCGGCGCGCTGGTCACCAACCCCATGCTGACCATGTCGCTCCCCCACGTGCTCGGCGCGGGCCTGTGGACCGGCGGCTTCGTGGTGATGGGGGCCAGCGCGTACCAGCTGTTCCGGCGGACCGCCGAGCGGGAGTTCTTCACCCGTTCGCTCCGCCTGGGGGTGGTCACCGCGGCCGTCGGCTCGCTGGTCACGGTCGGCTTCGGCTACGCCCAGTTCGGCCCGGCCGGCCGGTTCCAGCCGGACAAGTTCGACGAGCCGCTGGCCGGGGCCGGGCTCGGCGCCATGGTCACGATCGGCGAGTTGCTGCTGTTCCTCATCCTGTTCGTCCTGCTGCCCACCGTGTACTGGCTGCCGCGCTGGCGCTGGAGCCACCCGATCCTCCTGGCCATGACCCCACTGCCCTTCCTGGCCGTGATCTGCGGCTGGCTGGCCCGTGAGGTCGGCCGGCAGCCGTGGCTGATCAACGGAAGACTGACCGTCGCCGACGCCATGTCCCCCGGCCTCACCACGGGAATGGTCACCTTCTCGTTCGCCGCCTTCGCCGGGGTCCTCGGCCTGCTCGCGATCGTCGACTACCTCCTGATCGCCCGAACCGTCCGTCGCGGGCCCGGCTCCGCCACGCTCGGCGCGGACGACGGCCCCACCGGCTCCGCCGAGCGCGCGCACGCGCTCAGCTTCTAGGGAGAAGACCGTGGACATCCTCTGGACGGGCGTGTTCGCCCTGCTGCTGATCGGCTACTTCGCCCTGGAGGGCTTCGACATCGGCCTGGGCATGCTGCTGCCCGTGCTCGGCAGGACCCAGGAGGGCCGCGACCGCGTCGTCGCCGCCATGGCGCCGTTCGTCCTGGCCAACGAGGTCTGGCTGGTGGCCGTGGCGGGTGTGCTGTTCGGCGCCTTCCCCTCGATCGAGGGGAAGGCGCTGTTCGGCCTCTACCCGCTGGTGGTCTCCCTGCTGGTCTCGTGGATCCTGCGTGACGCGGGGCTGTGGTTCCGCCGCCGGCTCGACGGCCGTGCCTGGCGGACGGGCTGGGACTGGGCGATCTGCGCCGGCTCCTGGGGCCTGGCGCTGAGCTGGGGCATGGCGCTGGTGGCGATGGCCGGCGGCCTGTCCGGGTGGCCGATCAGCCTGCCCGGCCTCGGCGGCGGCCTGGTGGTGGCCGCGGCGTTCGCCTTCCACGGCTGGACCTTCGTCTCCTGGCGGTTGCCCGGACAGGTGACCGGTGCGAGCCGGACCGGGACCGCTCTGCTGGTCTCGGCCTGCGCCGCCGCCGCACCCGTCGCGGTGCTGCTCGCCGTGCTCGTTCCGTGGCTGCTGGAACACATCGCCCCCGCCGGGACGCTGAGTGTGTTGAGTGTCATGGTCCTGCCGTGCGCACCGCTCATGGTGGGGGCGCAAGTATGGGTATGGCGCACGTTCGGTCCCCGGCGTGCGGCCGACCGGATCCCGTCGTTCTTCTGAGATCTTCAAAGGTTCGCATGCACAAGGATCTTCTACGGCTTGCCCGGAGCGAACGGGCCGTCCGCCGCCACCTGGCCCTCTGCCTGGCGGCGGCGGTCCTCGCCGGGCTGCTCGTGCTGGTCCAGGCGGAGGTGCTGGCCGGGGTGCTGTCCGGGCGGTTCACGACCTCGGCGCTGCTCCTGCTGGCGCTGGTCGTCGCCGTCCGGGCGGCGCTGGGCCTGGTGCAGGGCCTCGCCGCGGGCCGTACGACCACCGGTGTGAAGTCGGCGCTCCGCCACCGGCTGCTGTCCCGGCTTCAGGAGCTGGGCCCGACCCGGCTGGCCTCCCACCGTTCCGGGGAGCTGGTGACGCTGACCGGCCGGGGTCTGGACGCCCTCGACCCCTACCTGTCTGGATATCTGCCGGCGGTCGCGGTCGCGGGGGTCGTGCCGATCGCCGTGCTCGTCCGGCTGCTGGCCGCCGACCTGACCAGCGCGGTGATCGTACTGGTCACGCTGCCGCTCATCCCGATCTTCGGCGCGCTGGTCGGCATGCACACCAAGGCGGTCACCGAACGGCAGTGGCAGGCCCTGGCACGGCTCGGCGGCCACTTCCTGGACGTGGTCCGCGGCCTGCCCACCCTGCGCGCCTTCGGCCGGGCCCGCTTCCAGGCCGGGGTGATCCAGCAGGTCGCCGACGCCCACCGGAGCGCGACGATGCGCACGCTGCGGGTGGCGTTCCTGTCGTCGCTGGTGCTGGAGCTGGCCGCCTCGCTGTCACTGGCGCTGGTCGCCGTGCCGGTGGGCCTGCGGCTGCTGTCCGGGTCACTCGACCTGTCGACCGCACTGCTGGTGCTGCTGCTCGCCCCGGAGGCCTATCTGCCGCTGCGCACCATGGGCAGCAGGTTCCACGCGGCGATGGAGGGGGTCGCGGCGGCCGACCAGACCTTCGCCGTGCTGGACGGGCAGGCCGAGGGGACGGCGGACGGCGAGCGGTCGCCGATTGCGGGCGGACGAGCAGGCACCCACACGGCCACCGGCGCAGGCGGACGAGCAGGCACCGGCACGGGCGGGCGGACGGCTCCGGAGATCCGGCTGGAGAACGTCACGGTGCGCTATCCGGGCCGCGCGGAGGCCGCGCTGGAGGACGTCTCGCTGGTCATCGCCCCCGGTGAACGGGTCGCGCTGGTCGGGGAGAGCGGCGCGGGCAAGAGCACCCTGCTCCACCTGCTGCTCGGCTCCGTCTCCCCCACCTCCGGCCGGGTTCTGATCGACGGGGCCGAGCTCACCGATCTCGGTTCCTGGCGAGGGCGGCTGGCGTTCGTATCCCAGCGCCCGCACCTGTTCGCCACCTCGGTGGCCGACAACATCAGGCTGGGCTCGCCCGACGCGACGATCGACGAGGTCCGCGCGGCGGCGAAGGGCGCGTACGCCGACGAGTTCGTGGCCGGGCTGCCCGACGGCTACGAGACGGTGCTCGGCGAGCGCGGCGCCAACCTGTCGGCCGGGCAGCGGCAGCGGGTCGCCCTCGCCCGCGCGTTCTGCCGCCCGGCGGCGGACGTCCTGCTGCTCGACGAGCCGACCGCACGGCTCGACGGCCGCAGCGAGGGCGCGGTGGTGACCGCCACCCGCGACCTCGCCGACGGCCGTACCTCGGTGATCGTGGCGCACCGGCCCGCGATGATCGACCTGGCCGACCGGGTGATCCGGATCGCCGACGGCCGGGTGGTGTCGGACCGGGCGGCCGTCCGCTCCGGAGAGGAACGGCCCGCCGGTGTCATCGCGATGGAGAAGACCGGGAGGTCCAGGTGAACCGGATGGGTGGACGGCTGGCTCTCGCCGCCTCGGCGGGAGCGGCGGCCGAGCTGGCCGGGCTCGGACTGATCGGATCGGCGGCGTGGCTGATCACCCGGGCCGCCGAGCAGCCCCCGCTGGCGGCGCTGAGCGTGGCGATCGTCGGGGTACGGGCGTTCGCGACGAGCAAGGGCGTCTTCCGCTACGGCGAGCGCCTGGCCGGGCACGACGTCGCGCTGCGGGCTCAGGCGACGACCCGGGAGCGGCTGTACGCGGCACTCATCCCGGCCGGGCCGCTGAAGCAGCGGGGCGCCGACCTGCTCAGCCGGATGGTCGACGACACCGACGCGGCACAGGACCTGCTGGTCCGCTGCCTGCTCCCGGCGGTGGCCGCGCTGGTCACCACGGTGGCCGCGGTCGTGCTCGCGCTGTTCCTGCTCCCGGCTGCGGCGCTGGTGCTGCTGGCCGGCCTGCTGGTGGCCGGGGTGCTGATCCCGGCGGGCACCGCCACCGCCGCCCGGCGCTGGTCGGCGCGGATCGCCCCCGCGCGGGCCGAGCTGGCCGCCAGAGTCGCCGACCTGGTGCACGGCGCCGCCGATCTGGCCGCCTACGGCGCCGGTGACCGGGCGCTGGCGGCCTGCGCCGAGGCCGACACGCGGCTGGCCGCGCTGGAGCGCCGGCAGGCCAGGGCCAACGCGGCGGCCATGGCCCTGGGCGTGCTCGCCCAGGGACTCACCGTGCTGGCGGTCGTCCTGACAGCGCGGAACGCCGGGGCGGGCGCGGTCCCCACGGCGGTGCTCGCGCTGGTGTCTCTGGTGTCCTTCGAGCCGGTGCTGCCGATGGCGGCGGCCGGGGAGCGGCTGACCGGGGTGCTCGCCGCCCTCCGCCGTCTCCGGGAGGTCCGTGCCACCCCGCCCGCCGTGACCGACCCCGCGGTCCCCGCCGCCGTCCCGGCCGGACCGCCGACCGTCGAGATCGACGACCTGGTGGTCCGGCACAGCGCCGACCGCTCCCCCGCCCTCAACGGTGTCAGCCTCACCCTCACCCCCGGCAGGCGCGTCGCCCTGGTCGGCCCGAGCGGTGCCGGCAAGAGCACACTGCTGTCGGCCCTGATGCGCCTGGTGGAACCCGAGTCCGGCACGATCCGGCTGAGCGGGGTGGACGTCGGGGAGTTGGCCGCCGACGACGTCCGGCGGGTGATGACGGGACTGACACAGGATCCCTATGTGTTCCAGACCTCGGTCCGCGACAACCTGCGGCTGGCCGGGCCGGACGCGGACCGGCACGCGCTGGCGGAGGCCGTACGGCGGGCACGCCTGGAGCGGTGGGTGGAACGGACCGGGTGGGACACCGTGCTCGGCGAGGACGGGCGGACGGTGTCCGGAGGGCAGTTGCAGCGTCTGGCCCTGGCGCGGGCGCTGCTGAACGACCCGCCGGTGCTGCTGCTGGACGAGCCCGCCGAGGCACTGGACGAGGAGACCGCCGACGCGCTCATGGCCGACCTGCTGGACGCCACCCACGGTCATACGACGCTGCTGGTCACCCACCGCCTGCACGGGCTGGAGCAGGTGGACGAGATCGTCGTGCTGGAGAACGGCTCGGTGATCCAGCGTGGCACCCACGAGGAGCTGGTGGGCACGGCCGGCTACTACCGCGACCTGTGGCGGTCGGAGGCGCTGACCGCCGGGCGCTGAGCACATCCCCTTGAACCGACCGCCGGGCGCTGAGCACATCCCTTTTAGTCGACCGACCGCCGGGCGCCGGCCATCCTCGTGGGCCGGCGGACCGGCCGGCGGGAGCATCTCGTTGAGTCGGCTGACTGCCCGGCGTTGAACAACCCTTGAGTTGGCGGAGCAATGTGGTTTATGGTGCAAACCACAAGGTTTGCACTGTAAACCACTTTGCGCGCTCAAGGAGATGGCCGTGGACGACGACGATCAGGCGATGAGCCCCGAGGAGACGCTCCGGCTGATCGAGCAACAGGGCTCGGCGGCGGTTCACCGGCTCACGCCCGACCCGGTGCCGCACTACCTGGCCTGGGGATTGGCCTGGCTGGTCGGGTTCGGTGCGTTCTTCCTCCGCCAGGGCCTGTCCGGCACGCCGTACGTGCCCATCCCCGACGGCGTCGCGATGGCGCTGCTGTTCGGGTCGATGTCGTTGGCGATGCTGGTCAGCTCGCTCACCATGTGGCAGCTCCGCAGCCCGGTGCGGGGCGCGTCCCAGGCGCGCGGCGCGATGTACGGCTTCGCGTGGTTCTTCGGCTTCTTCACCATGTGGGTGATCGCGCTGCGGTTCACCCCGCTGCTCGCCCCCGCGGAGGTCAGCCTGCTCTGGGCGAGCCTGTCGATGATGGTGGTCGCCGTTCTCTACATGGCGGGCGGGGCCATCTGGCTCGTCCGCCCGATGTTCGTCTTCGGCGCGGGACTGGCCGTGCTCAACGGGGTCGGCACGGCCGCGGGGCCGGGCTGGCACTCCCTGCTGATGGCCGTGGGCGCCGGGGGCGGCTCCGTCGTCGCCGGGCTGATGCTCCGCAGAAGAGCCCGCCGATGACCCCCGAACTCGACCCGGTGATCCACGCGCAGGCCCGGCTACGGGTGGTCGTCACGCTCAACACGCTGAAAGAGGACGACCGGATCACCTTCCCGGGGTTGAAGGACCTCCTCGGGATGACGGCGGGAAACCTGTCGGTGCACCTCACCAAACTCGAGGAGGCCGGATACGTGGAGATCGTCAAGACCCACCGGGGCCGCACCCCCGTCACCTACGTCGCCCTCACCCGGCGGGGGCGCCTCGCCTTCGAGGACTACACGGCGGCGATCCACCGGCTGCTGAACACGACCATGACACCGCCTTCCGGCGACAGTTGACACGTGATCGAGAAAGGAAGGTTCCGTCCATGGCAGAACCGATTACCGAAACGACGGCCCTCGTGCCGGACCCGGCGGTGGAGGTCCTGGCGCGTGCCTCCGGGGTCACCCGGCGCTACGGGGACGTGCTCGCGCTGGACGAACTCTCCCTCGACATCCACGCGGGCGAACTGGTCGGCCTGCTCGGTCCCAACGGCGCGGGCAAGTCCACCCTGATCAACCTGTTCGTGGGGCTGCGCAGCCCCGACTCGGGCCGGATCGAGCTGTTCGGCGGCTCCCCCGCCGACCCCGTACGGCGGCGCGGCATCGGCGTCACCCCGCAGGAGACCGGCCTTCCGGCGACACTGCGGGTCGGCGAGGTCGTGGACTTCGTCGCCGCCCACTACCCGCGGAGCGTCGAGCGGGGGGCGCTGCTGGAGCGGTTCGCCCTCTCCGGGATGGAGCGCCGCCAGGTCGGAAGCCTGTCGGGCGGCCAGAAGCGACGGCTGGCGGTGGCGCTGGCGTTCGTCGGCGATCCCCGGCTGGTCTTCCTGGACGAACCGACCACCGGGTTGGACGTCGAGGCCCGCAGGTCGCTGTGGGACGGCATCCGGCACTTCCACGCCGACGGCGGCACCGTGGTCCTCACCAGCCACTACCTGGAGGAGGTCGAGGCGCTGGCCGAGCGGGTGGTGGTCATCGGACGGGGTCGCGTGCTCGCCGACGGCACCACGGCGGACGTGCGGGACATCGCGGGTGTCCGCCGCGTCACCCTGACCGCCGACGTCCTTCCCGACCTGCCCGGCGTCCTGAGCACGGAGCGGGAGGGCGCCCGGACCCACCTGCTCACCGCCGACGCCGACGCCCTGGTCCGTTCCCTGGTCCGCGCCGATGTCCCCTTCTCCGACCTGGAGATCCGCGCCACCTCCCTGGAGGAGGCGTTCCTCACGCTCACCGCCCGCGAGCCCCAGGCCGCCTGAGGCACCTCCCCGGCCCCCACCTCCGGCAACAGCACGCCGAAGGCCCACGACCCGGCTCCCCCGACGGCACACGCCGGAGGCTTACGATCCGGCTGCGCACACCGGAGGCTCTCAGAGCCCGTCCACCGTACGGCCCCGCTCCCGGCGCGTCCCGTCCCACGAGAGGACCACCCATGTCGCTTCTTCTCACCCATACCCGGTACCAGTTCATAGAGACCGTCCGCGTGCCGATCGCGGTGATCGGAAACAGTTTCTTCCCTGCCGCCTCGATGCTCTTCTTCGTGGTGCCGTTCGCCGGGGACGATCCCCTCGGGGCCACCCTGGCCACCGCGTCGATGCTGATCTTCGCGGTGATGTCCAGCGCCCTGTTCACCCATGGCCTGGGCGTCGCCGAGGACCGCATCCAGCCCTGGGACCCCTACACCCGCACCCTCCCGGCCGGTCCCTGGCCGAGGTTCGGTGCCCGGATCCTCACCGCGCTGGCCATGACGATGGTCGGGATCGTGCCGGTGCTGATCGTGTCCGCGCTGCTCACCGAGGCCACCGTCACACCCGGACGGCTGCTGCTCGGCCTCGGTGCCCTGGTGCTCGCGTCGGTCCCGTTCCAGCTCCTGGGCCTGTTCATCGGCTACGCGCTGCCGTCCAAGGCCGCGATGGCGGTGGTGCAGCTGACCCTGTTCCCGATGGCGGTGGGCGGAGGGCTGTTCATGAGCCCGCTGTACACGCCGGCGTTCATCCAGGTGGTCGCGCCCTTCCTGCCCAGCCGGGGCGCCGTCGAGCTGGTCTGGGCCGCGGTCGGCTACGGCACCCCCGGAACGCTGTCACTGACCATGTTCGGCGTCTGGACCCTGGTGGCCGGTGTCCTGGCGGTGTGGGCCTACCGGCGCGACGAGGGCCGGCGCTTCTCCTGACCGTGCGGCGGCACGGCCGGTCGGGAACGGGTCGCGCCGCCGGGCACGAGGGGCTCCGGCGGCGCGATCGGCTGCGGGGACTACTCGCCGGTCTTCTCGGCGAGGGTCACCGTGGCGGTCTGGGTCCGGCCGTCGCGGACGTAGGTCACGGTCACCTTCTGCCCCGGCTTGAACCCGCGGACGGCGCCGACCACGGTGGTGCCGTCGTCGACCACGGTTTCGTTGATCTTGGTGATGAGGTCGCCCTGCTTGATCCCGGCCTGGGCGGCGGGGCTGTCGGCGGTCACCTCGCTGACCAGAGCCCCGCTCGCGCCCTCGGCAGCGGAGGCGAGGGACACGCCCAGGAACGCGTGGGTGACCTTGCCCTTGTCGATGAGCTGCTGGGCGACCTGCTTGGCGGTGTTGATCGGGATGGCGAAGCCGACGCCGATGTTGCCCTCGCCGCCGTTGGTGGCGATGGCGGTGTTGATGCCGATCAGCTGGCCGGACGCGTTGACCAGCGCGCCCCCGGAGTTGCCGGGGTTGATCGCCGCGTCGGTCTGGATGGCGCCGCCGATGGCCGTGGGCGCACTGCCGCTCTGCGGCTGCTGGCCGCCGCCCCAGCCCGGCGGGAGCTGCTGTTGCTGCTGCTGTTCTCCGCCGACGGTCACCGTACGGTGCAGCGCGCTGACGATTCCGGCGGTGACCGAGCCGGACAGACCGAGCGGGCTGCCGATGGCGAGCACGGAGTCGCCCACCTTCAGCCGGTCGCTGTCACCGATGGAGGCCGCGGTGAGGCCGGAGACGTCGTCCGCCCTGATGACCGCGAGGTCGGTGACGGGGTCGGTGCCGACGACCTTGGCTCCGACGGACTTGCCGTCGCTGAACTTGACGGTCACCTGGGCGCCCTGCCCCAGCCCACCGGCCTCCACCACGTGGTTGTTGGTCAGGATCAGGCCGTCGGTCGACAGCACCACACCGGAGCCCTCACCGCCGCCACTGCTGGTCTTGATCTGGATGGACACCACCGCGGGCTGGACGGCCTTGGCCACGTCGGCGACGGTGGTCACATTGCCGACCGCGCTGACGACCGGGCCGGCGGCGGAGGCGAGCGTGGTGCCCGAGCCGCCGAACGAGGTCGCGGCGAGGGCGCCCACCACTCCACCGCCGACCGCCATCGCGGCCAGCGCCAGCCCGGCACCCAGCTTCTGCCCGGCGCTGAGCCGAGCCCGCTGGACGGGCACCGAGGGCACCGAGGCGGTGAACGGATCCGGCACCGGATGGATCAGCGTCGGCTGCGGTCCGGTGTCACCAGCGCCCCTGCCCATGGCGTACTCGCCGGCGCGCGGCGGCGTCCTGCCGAACTGGGTCCAGCCGTCGTTCCTGGGGGTCTCGTCGGCCGGAGTGATGTCCTGCTCATTCTTGTTCGGGTCCATGTCTTCCCCCAAGTCCTGCGTCCGCCCGTGAGAGCCGGGCGGCGACCGGTCCTCCCGGCGACTCAAACAATGCCTGAACGCACGTAAGAGCAGGTTAAGGGGATGATCTCAGTTGCCCGGATCCTCTGACAGCCGCTTTATCGAAGCTGGTCAAGACAGAGGTCGATCTTGACCAGTCGGAGAAAAAACGGCCCCTCCCGTGTCGGACTCACCGACGCCCGACTTGACCGGTGCGCCGAAATCCTCGCCTGGGCGCACCGTGAACACGGTGTCCCGCTCCAGGTGGCCACCTCCCCGGCCGGGCGCGGCCTGGGCCACCGCGGTAGGGGCGGTACCGCGTGGGGCGGCACACGTCGTGTTCAGAGGTGGAAAGGGGCTCTTTTTCGCGCTAGCGACTACCGCACCTTGACGCATAACGCCGCACAGTCGAGCATCAGAGCTGAACGCACCAACCTAACCGGAAGGCGCAACCATGAAGCTCACCCTGCTCGGCACCTCCAGTGGATCCGACGGCTGCCCCGCGCTGTATGCCACCGACCGCGGAACCTACGTGGTTCAGGGCAAGTACGTCACCGATCGGGAAGCGATCGCCGGCCTGGTCGGTCTCCAGGACGACGAGTTCTACGTGGAGATCCCGGCGAACCTCCTCGGCTTCGCCAAGAAGGCCGAGTGACTCGCTTCGTCGTCCGCCCGGAGTTCACCCAGCTCGTCCTGTCCTTCCAGCATGTTGCGTTCCGGCTGGAAGTCCGTGATCGCTACAACGAGCCGTCCGAAGCTGCCACGGTTCGCGCATTCCTCGACAGCGGGGAGATGGACGGTTCGTTGCTGGCCACATGGGCGGCAACGATCAGCCAACGCACCAAGGACGGACAGCGGATGGAGCGGGTCAGGGTGGTGTCCGAACCGCACAGCGATTACACGCGGTTCGGGCTCGCCCTCGCGGCGCACAACACCGCTGCTGGCGAGGACATCCGTTACCTGCCCCGTGACCAGGCAGTCGGGCTCGACCTACCCGACCATGACTTCTGGCTGATTGACTCCACTACGCTGCTCATCTTGAGGTTCGGTGACGATGATGTGCTTCTCGGCGCTGACCTTGTCACTGATCCGGCCGTGGTCGTGAAGCACTGCTACTACCGGGATGTGGCCCGCCACTACGCCGCTCCGTGGATCGAGTACAAGGAACGTGTCGACCTACCAGAAGGCCCGTGAAGCCCTCGGCCTGCGCCTGCGCGAGCTGCGACGAGATGCCCGCCTGACCGGCGCGGACCTCGCCGCAGCTCACGGGTGGCACCGCACGAAGATTCCCAAGATCGAGGGTGGGAAGCAGACGCCGTCCGACGCCGATTTGGAGGCGTGGGCGGCGTCGTGCGGCGTGCCCGAGCAGGCCCATGAGCTGATCGCCGCTCTCCGGTCGCTGGAAGGCCAGTACGTCGAGTATCGGCGCATGTTCCGCGCCGGTATGGCCGGCCGCCAGCGTACGTTCGGGGAGTTCGAGGCCGAGGCCACATTCGTCCGCAACTTTGAGACGTGTTTCGTTCCCGGCCTGCTCCAGACGCCTGAGTATGCCCGCTACCGGCTCGCCGAGGGGCTTGCCTCCAATGCCGCCCTCGATGACCTGGATGAGGCTGTCACAGCTCGTATGGCCCGCCAGCAGCTCCTCTACGCGACCGGTCGACGCTTCCACTTTGTCATCACTGAGCCGGTGCTGAAGCTGCGGTTGTGCCCTGTCGAGGTCCTGGCCGGCCAGTTGGAGAAGCTCGCCGTCGCGTCCACGATGCGTACGATCCGCCTCGGTGTCATCCCTTTCGAGACCGTCTACCCGGTTGCGCCGATCCACGGCTTCCACATCTTCGACGATCGGCACGCTGTCACCGAGACCATCACCGCGTCCCTCACCATCACCCAGGCCAGCGAGGTCGGTGCCTATCTGTCTGTGTTCGCTCGGCTCGCCGACGCGGCGGTTTACGGGCGGGACGCTCGCATGCTGATCGACCGTGCCTTCGATGGGCTGGAACCCGGCGAGTAGCGGAAGGTGCTCGAAAGTGCTTGATATAGAGCATCGGTGAAGCGTGTGCGCATCTTGGCGCACAGTCCTTCAAGGTGCGTGTAGGCCTGGCCTACCGTCCTTTCATGGATGCCGTTGAGCACACTGCACCCCCACAGGCTTCCCCGCCCTGCTACTGGACCGACGGCCCCCCGGTGCTGGACATAGAGGCGGCGCTCGACCACATCGTCACCATGGCAGACCAACTCCAGGCCAACCACCGCGAGTCAGGATGATCCCGCGACGTGAGGTGGCCATCGTCATCGCCCGCCAACGGGGGCTCACCCGGACCGACATGGACGCCGTCTCCGACGCCCTCAACGTGCCCCACGTGACCGACGAGGAATGGCCGGAGACGACCGATGACGCCTGAGCAGGCATTCGACATGGCGGTGAAAGGCATCTGCCTGCCGAGCCGTCGCCTACGGCGGACTGTCCCCACGACTTCCGAGCAGCTACAGCAGGCCAAGCCGTGCGCGTCCTGCACGACGTCCTGTGTCCCCGTCGAAACCGGGTGGGGAACGAACTGGACCCCGGTGGCCGGCGGCAACGGCCTCTGCCGGAAGGCGCTCAACGGCGTCCACTGGCCGTAGAGACTCCCGGCCGGCCCCTCCGACGGGGCAGCCCCGGCCGGGGAAGACGGCCCCGCTACTTGTTGAAGGGCGAGCAGCGGGGCCATCTTCATGCCCAGAGGTTTACCGCGGCACCTCCCCCTTACCGCCACGCCGTACGAGCAAGCAGGCTGGGGCCGCCGACGGGCGCGGTAGCCGTACGGTAGGCCCTCCGCAGGCCGGGGCAAACGCCCAGGCCAAAGTCTGACAGAGAGGGCAGGACCTCTCCTCACACGTCAGGAGGAGGAGAAGTCGAATTCCCCGTCCTTGACGCCGCCGATGAACGCCTCCCACTCGGCGCGGGTGTAGAGGATCACCTGGTCGTCGGGGTGATGGCTGTGCCGTACGGCGATCCGCCCGCTGCCATCGGCCAGGGGGCCGGCTTCCACGCAGCTTCCGCCGCCGTTGTCGCTTCTCGTGCTGATGTGCCAGGCAACATTGGCCACGTCCTCGGGGGTAGGCATGCCATGCCCTTCCATCCGGTTCACCGCAACAGCTCCTCTGCCATCGCGGAGATCAGCTCAGCCGACTCCTCGGGCGTGAGTGCCAGCTCTCGCAATTCATCGTACGTCCGGGCGAAGCGCTGGGTATCGGGTGATTCAACATAGATAGCGCCCTTCGGCGTCTCCGCGTAGCCGATCTCGGGGAACGGCTTCTCCATCGTGAAGATACGGAACGCGCCGGTCGGACTGGCGTGCGCCCCGGCGCTGAACGGCAGCACACGAATCTCGATATGCGCAGGGTGGCGGGTTGACCGCCGCACAATGGACCGAGCGAGAACAGGTACGGCTGCGCGCGGCGGAGCTGTTCGCGCGGGGATACACCGATGCGCAGGTGGCCAAGGAGTTGCGGGTTACGCGGATGTCGGCGAACCGATGGCACCGGGCCTGGGCCACGGGCGGCGGCAAAGCGCTGGCTTCCAAGGGGCCGGCCTCGGTGCCGTGGCTGAGCGAGGCGCAGTTCGCCCGACTGGAGGTCGCGCTGCACCGGGGACCGGCCGCGCACGGATGGCTTGATCAGCGCTGGACACTCGCGCGGATCAAGACGGTGATCGGGCGGATGTTTCACCTCTCTTACTCCTTGGCGGGGGTGTGGAAGCTGCTGCGGCGTCATGGCTGGTCGTGCCAGGTGCCGGTACGCCGGGCGATCGAGCGCGACGAAGAAGCGGTCGCGATACGGCGGCGGACCTGGGTGGCTGGGTCTGCTTCGAAGACGAATGCGGCCGTACGCTAAGGCCACCCAAAGCGCGTACCCGGGGGCGGCGCGGCATCACGCCGGTGGTCGCGGTCTCAGGCAGTCCGGGCGGCCGGGTCTCGATCGCGGGGATGGTCTGTTACCGGCCCGGGCACCGGTCCCGTCTGATCTACCGGCTGCACCGCTACCAGCGGCGCGCCGGTGAGGTGGCGAGCTTCACCTGGATGGATTATCGCGACCTGCTCATCACCGCCCACCGGCAACTCGATGCTCCGATCGTGGTGATCTGGGACAATCTGAACCGGCATACCTGCGCCGAGATGCAGCGGTTCATCCAGGCCGACAGCGACTGGCTCACCATTGTCCGGCTGCCGTCGTATGCCCCCGATCTCAATCCGGCCGAAGGCATCTGGTCGTTGCTGAATCGGGGTGTGCTGGTCAACCTCGCGGTATGCAGCCTCGACCACCTGATCCGCGTCATCAAACACGGCCTGAAGAAGATCCAGTACCGTCCGCATCTGATCGACGGCTGCCTGGCCGAGACCGGCCTGCTCCTCAAACCACCGTAACTTCACGCATTAAAGATCAGTAAGCGGGTGTACAACTCTTGCCGGTCCACTCCTTGATCGCGGTGACCTGGACGTGGGTGCCGGCGGCGGTGCGCAGCCACATGCCGGGCTTGAGGTCCTTGGCGTCGACCCACTTGCGTAGCGCGGGTACCCAGAAGAGGTGGATCTTGGTGGCGATGACCAGGCCTGACTTGCCACCCTTCTTGCCGTCGGTGTCGACGGTGATCTGGACGAGGCTCTTGTCGGCCTCGCCGGCGATCAGGGCGATGACGGCCTGGCTTCGGTTGTGCCGGTTTCCGGGTCGGTGGCCAGCACCTCATCGCCGATCTTGACTTCCTCAATCGGCTTGCGGGTGCCGGAAACATGGCGCCGGGTCGAGCGAGAATTCCCGCTCGACCCGGACACGTCATGCGCCGTGTGAGTGTCCTGTCAACTGCTTGCCGCTCTGGGTGAGGCGCCGACGGCTCCCACGAGGATGATCTCCTACCCCGCTGGGCACATGAACATCGAGGTCAGGTTTCGTTCCCCGTTCCCCAAGCCTTGTCGGGATCGTGATTCCTCCAGTCCCAGAAAGGGTCCAGACGGAACCGTTCCAGGACATGGTCGTACCTCAGGAGCTCTCCGTGATTTGTATCAAGGAGCCCATCAAGCCCCTGAATCACTCTCGACAGGAGCTGGCGAACGCAGGACATGTCAGGGTACTCGATGAGGATTGCACCGAATTCTTCTAGTTCTCGGGAGATTTCGGTGATTTCCTCCTCCTCGAACTCGGCGATGACGTCCCCGGATAGATCAACGCCGAAAGAACATGCCCCTCGTTCCAAGCGATCGAAGAACTCCCCCTCGCTGCAGGAGCCGACATGGCGCAGTCGGTCCACGAGCTTCCTGTGAGTATCCACATCACTCAGGAGCACGATGGTAGGTCGCATGGCGACGCCTCCTTGTTGGTCAGGCAACTACCGACAGGCCCGCACCCGACTCAGCCACTACCGCCGACGCGGAGATCCGACATCTCAAGATCTGTGAATGTAGTACCTAGCGGGACTTCGTTTTGCTAGCGCTATCGGCTCTACCGCTTACCTGCCCGCTTCATCGCCTATCACCCTGCAAAAACAGGATCAAGCCAGACCGAAACCAGATCACCGGTGTCGATACCCAAGACAATTCCACTGGCGATCTGGACGAGCTTAGCGTCGACGGCATCCTTCAGGCGAATGGCGACCCAACCGGATGAAGGGTCATAAGAAACCCGCGACCCCTTTCCAGGAACCTCAAGTGAAACTCCAGGTTGGAAGGAGTGATCCAATGAGATGAACACTCGCCCAGGGAAGCAGTCGGGAGCACCCAACTCAGCCACCTCAACCCGGACATTCGGGAAATAACCCCAGGCGAACAGGACTTCCCGAGATTCAATGGTGACCTCGAGTTGTAGCGTGCCGATCAGCACGCTCGTAACCCCCTCCGAGCCGAGCCTCTCACTCAGCGACTCCGCGCTCTGCGCGCTAAAGGAGAATCCGTACTCGGACTCGTCGTAGACGAGTACACCCTCAAGGGGAGACCCGTCTTGGATGGAAAATTTCACTTCGCTGACAAACCTTTTGTGCCCTTGAAGAGGAAGTGGATAATCCTGTTCGAGTTTGCGTTGATGTTGAGTTCCCAGATTCCGTTGCTTCCGTTCATCGTTTCAGGCGTCCTCCACTCGACAACCCCGGCAGCGCCGCGGGAATCTAGCCTGGGAGTAGATCCCGCCATGATTTCCCGTATGAGCTACCCATTGTTGGCATTCATGTAGGGGCGCGCGGCCTTGCCGAAGTTTTCCGCCGGGGTAATCGGTCGGGCCGTCGGCGGCGGTGTCCCGCCGCCGACGGCCCGATATCCTCACCGCTGGTCGCTCGCTTCCGTTCGCCCAATGGGAAAATCCCGGCATGGCGCCAGGAAGCTCTCGATATACCAGCCCAGATCGACGAACTCGGGCATATGTGCGATGGTGTGGTAATCCGGCAGGGGAAGGAGCGATACCGATGCCCTGTCCTCATGGAACATCACGTTCGCAAATGTTTCTCCGTCGGGCAGCTTGGTAGTTATGCCTATTGTTTCTCCAACCTCGTAAGAAGCGCGCATATCGCGCTTCGCCTCGGCCAGACCGTTCAGCGGCAGCTCCTTCCAATCGAAGTCGACCATGTACCAGATGGAGTCTTCTTCGCGGAGGAATTCCCAGCCCGCCCGGGCGAGCCGATCGAGGATTTCCTCGAAGTCTATTTCATGTTCGAACTGCAAGCTGATCATGACGTCGCGGCTCATATTTCCTCGCCAGATTGATGGAGAAATGCCCCTGGTGAGCGATCCTGTTGTGGATCGCTCACCAAGAGGTCATTTAAAGGTTATCAGGGTGTCAGTCGGCGCTGTACTTCATTCGCCCCCCCGGAGCTGAAGTGGGACGTGCGACCTCTCGGAACGGGATTCCCTTTTTCGTCAGCCAGTTCTTGACCGTCTCAGGAATGAGCTTCTCGGAGACGATCTCGAATTTGGCGTTGTTCTCTCTGGCGATTTTCACCGCCTCGCCCATCTTGCCCTTGAAGGTGTCCATCTCCTTGGAGCTGTTTAGCACCCTGTTCCAGAACCCTCCCGATTTGGCTTCGTACCAGGTCTCGACATCCCCCTCGAAGTGCTTTCCATCGAATTGACGCTTGCCTACTTTGAAGTCGCCTTCATGGCCGAATTTCTCCCAGAGGAACCGCTCGTAATCCTGTCCGCCCTCTTGCGCGAGCTGCCCCTTGGATTTGGCCACCTCTTCGTTTCCTGCGCTGCTACTTTTGCCGGTGGTCTCGCTTGAAGAGCTTTCTGTGCCTCCTCCAGCTGCCGCTTGCACGATGTGGCGGATGTCGTTGAGGAGTCCGGACGCGCCGAGTCCCGCGGCGGTGGCGCCAGCGGTGACGGCACCGGCCCCCACCGCTATGGCAGGCGCTCCGACCACACAGCCCACGCCGGTCAGGCACGCGGCGCCACCGCCGAAGGCGCTGGCCACGCCCCCCATCATGGCGGCCCACCCGGCTGCCGCCTCCGCTCCGTGCGCGAGAATGGACCCGGCGCTCGCCGGATCCGCGCCGAAGGCAGTGGCTCTGCTCAAGTCGTCCCAGAAGTCGTGCCCGTCGAGTTCGATGCCGGTGATGGGGTTGCCGCCGGTGAAGGCGTAGCGGTTGGACGTCCAAGGGTCGGTGCCCAGGGAGAGGTCGGCGAGGGCGCCGTTGTAGGCATCGAGGGTGAGGAAGCGGTTGAGGCCGGGGTTGTAATCGCGGAACCCCATGTCGTACATGCCGGTGGAGTTGTCCCACCGTTTGGCGTTGAAGCGGTAGGGGTTGTACTCCTCCTTGGCGGTGGGGTCGACGGGGTCGGGTTTGTCGACGCCGGTGAAGAGCTTGTCGTCGTTGGACCCGTAGGCGGTGTAGCCGTAGGTCGCGCGGGTGTCACCGGTCTCGGAGGTGAGGGTTTCGACGTCGGTGTGGGCGTTGTAGCCGTAGTAGGAGGACTCCTCGCCGCCGTCGGCCTTGATCTTCACCTGCGACAGTCGCTCGCCCCAGGCGCTGTATTGGAAGGAGCGGGTGAGTTTCCCGGCGACTTCCTCGTCCAGGACTTCGGCCGACAGGCCGAGGTAGGAGTAGGCGGTGGTCTTCGCGCTCGCGGTGCCGGTCTTCTCGGTCTTGGTGGTGGTGCGATCCAGCGGGTCGTAGCTGTAGGTGGTGACGGTGCTTCCGGCGTCGCCGAGTTTTTCGTGTTTGACGACGTGGTCGAAGCCGTCGTAGGTGTACTTCTCCTGGGTTTTGCCGCCGCCGGTGATGGTGCGCAGCCGGCCGTAGGGGTCGTAGTTGAAGGTGGAGGTGGCCCCGGCGGTGGTGGAGGTCATCAGCCGGTTGCGGTCGAAGGTGAAGGTGGTCTGCTTGCCCTGGACCGTTTGGTCGTAGACGTTGCTGTTGGCGTCGTGCCAATAGGTGTCGATGGTCGCGGTGCCGCCGCCGGCCGGGGTCTTGACGGACTTGGCGATCCGGTCGCGGGGGTCGTAGGTGTAGGTGTAGTCGTTTTCCAGGTAGGCGCCGGGGTTGTCGGCGTTCTGGATTTTCGCCAGATCGCGGGCGCGGTGGCCGTTGCCCTGGTAGCCGATGGTGTGCTCGGAGACCACCGTGGCGTTGGGCTTCTTCTCGATGCTGTGGCGCAGCAGGCTGTCGAGGAAGTAGTCGTAGGTGACGGTGTTGCCGTTGGCCTTGGTCTCGGTGAGGCGTTCGGCCCTGGGCGTGTAGGTGTAGGTGGTGGTCTTCGGGCCGGTGTCGGTGGCCGACTTCTTGTTGACGATCTGGTCGACCAGGTCGCGGACGTCGTAGCGGTAGGTGGCCAGCGTCTTGTCGTGGGTGCGTTCGGTGACGGCGCTGTTTTCGTTGTAGGCGTAGGTGGTGGTGTTCTTGACTGTGCCGCCCGCGCCGCCGACCTTTTCGAGGATCCGATCGACCTGGTTGAGGCCGGTATAGGCGATGTCCCAGGTGTCGATCTTCGCGGTGGGTGAGCGGTCCTCAAGGAGGGTCAGGTTGGCGTTGGGATCGTAGGTGTAGGCGAAGTCCTTCTTTTCGGTGTCGGTGGTGCCGGTGGTGTCGCGCACCAGCTTGACCGCATCAGCGGCAACGGTGCCGTTGGCCTCGTCCGTCAGCGTGACGGAGTGGGTGTTGCCCTCGGTGAAGGCGAACTCGCCCAGGCTGACCCACTCACCCGCGCGAGTGGTCTGGTCGATGGTGGCGGTCACCTGGCCGCCGTCGTGCTTGATCGTGTACTTGGCGTTCGTCGCGGTCGCGCCGGTGGGGTATTTCACCTGGACCTTGTAGGTGCCCTGCGAGGGGGTGGTGAGGTTCCAGGTGAAGGAGCCGGTGCCGGTGCCGGCCGGGGCGATGGCGTAGTCATACCCGGTGAACCCGGTCCCTGGCTCGACCGTGGCCGCCAGACCGGTTCCCACGCTGGTGGTGCCGACGGTGGTCCAGGAGCCGGTCGCGGTGACCTGACCGGTGTCGGAGTTGTCATCGAGGACCACGTCCAGGCCGAGCGGGGCGCCGTCGTCGGAGTGGGTCTTGAGTTTGCCGTCGGGGAAGTAGGACCAGTCCAGCGCCCGCTGGGAGGAGCCGCCCGCGCTGGTGACGGTGCGGTTGGTCTGTGCTCCGAGGGTGTTGTAGTCGTAGGTGGTCTTGATGTCCCACGGGTCGGTGGTGGTCTTGGACCAGCCGTTGTCCCAGTAGGTCATCGTGGTGATGTTGCGGACGGCCTGCCCGTGCGAGGGTGGCGCGGAGACCTCCTTCAGCCGGGACACCTGGTCGTAGGCGTACGTCACCGAGTCGGGGGTGTTGTACTTCGGATCGTCTTTGTCGAACGGGAAGATCTCCTCGGCCGGGCGGTTGAGCTTGTCGTATTTTGTTTCCGCGATGAAGTCGGCCCCATCGTCGGTGGTCTCCACCCCGCGCGGAGTGATGACCTTGGTGCGGTTGCCGACCTGGTCATAGACGAACTGGGTGATCGTGTACTTGATCGTCCCGTCGGCGGCCGAGTGCGGGACCTTGGTCTCGGTCACCGCGCCGCGCTTGTCCGACGTGATGAGAGTGGTGTTGCCCTCGGCGTCGGTGGTGGACTTGACCAGGCCGTCCAGGTCGACGTCGCTACTGGTCTCGTGCCCGGCGGCGTCCTTGACCTTGGTGAGGCGGTGGTTGAGGTCGTAGGTGGAGATGGTGGTGTAGTCGGTCGCATCCGCAGTGGCGTTCTTGCGCGGGTCGATCACCTTGATCGTGTTGCCGACGTTGTCGTAAGCGTAGGTGATCTTGTGCTGGGCGGCGTTGAGCACGTCGGTCAGCTGGTAGATCGGGTCATAGGCATACGTGGTGGTGAAGTCGCCCGCCTCGGCGGTGAGGTTGCCCTTCGGCTCGGTCTGCGTCTTCAGGTTGCCGGCCAGGTCATAGGTGAAGGACGCCTTACGCTCCGGCCCGTCCGCGGCATCCTTCGGCAGCAACGACTCCAGCAACTGGTCGGCCTTGTCATAGACCGCCGTTGAGATCGCCCCGTTGGCCGCGGTCGCCTTGGTGATGTTGTCGTTGCGGTCATACTCCGGGGCCGGAGTGACGATGAACTTCCCAGCGTCCTGGTCCTTGGGAGTCTTACTCTCCAGCGGCCGGGTGAAGATGTCGTAGGTCTGGGTGGTCTTCTTGCCCAGCGCATCGGTCACCGAGATCACGTTGCCGCGCACGTCATAGGCCGTCGCCGTGGTGTTGTTGTACGCGTCGGTGATCTTCTCCGGGTAGCCGGAGGGGTGGTAGGCGCTGTAGAGGGTCGGGGGGTTGTTGTTGGCGTCGACGGTCTTGGTCAGCTGGCCGAAGCCGTCGTAGTCGTAGGAGGTGGTGTAGTCCCCGGCCGTCGGGGAGGCGACGCCGAGCGGGTCGGTGACCGTCTTGAGGTTGCCCTTGGCGTCGTAGCCGAAGGCCCACTTGCGGCCCTCGGGGGACGTCTTGGCGGTCAGGTCGGCGACGTAGCCGTTCAGGAAGCTCTGATAGCCCAGCACCGTGGGGGCGGTGTTGTTGTGGTTGGCCTCGGCGTCCTTCAACTCCAGCGGGTAGCCGGTCTTCTGATCGAAGGTCCAGGTGGCGAACGCCCCGTTGGCCTCGGTCAGCTTCGTGACGTTGTGGTCGGGGTCCCAGGTCAGCGCCGTGGTCTCGTTCTTGGCGTTGACGATCGACTCCGGCCGGCCGTAGGCGTCCAGCACGTATTTCGTGGCGTGCTGCAGCGGGTCGGTGACGGTGGCGTGGATGACGCCGCCTTGGGGGCCGTCGGGGTCGGCGTAGTCGAACCTCGTCACCCCGCTCAACCGGTCGGTGAGCGTTTCGATCTTCCACTTGTCCTTGGGGTCGACCGGCGCCTCGTAGTACTTCAGCGCGGTGGTGTTGCCCCGCGGGTCCTTCACCGCCACCAGCTTGACGTTCTTGTTGCCCTGGGTGGCGTCGTAGGTGAAGCGGAACGTCTTGGCGTCAGGGTCGCCGGCGCCGTCGACCATCTTGGCCATCAGGCCCTTGTCGGTGTAGGTGAAGGTGACCTTCCGCCCGGCGATGTCGGTGATCGACTCCACGGTGTCGATGATGTGCGGGTTGGTCAGCTTGGTGTCGGCGACCTCGGTCCCGGCGTCGTTGATGTAGGTGTAGTCCTGGCCCTTCGTGTAGTAGTTCAGGGTCAGGGTGCGCCGCCCGGCTGCGTCGGTGATGTACTGCAGAAACTTGGTCGGCTTGTTGTTGGACTTGCGCCGCTCGTAGGTGAACGACATGGTGTTGCCGTTCTTGTCGACGATCGCCGACTGGAACCCTTCGTCGTCGTAGAAGAACTGGGTGCGATCAGGCTTGGTGAACACCCAGGTGCGCTGCGCCGCCAGCTCGCGATCCTCGAAGGCGGAGGGGTCGACCTTCTGCAGATACAGGTGGATGCCCCGCGGGTGGGTGTAGTCGCAGGTGGTGTAGTCGCAATCACGCACGTCCTGGCCGTGGGTGTCCAGCGTCCACACGTGCGTGGTGCCATCCCCGTCGGTGAGGCGCACCTGGGAGGGCCAGTCCTGGCCGGGCGGGTGGAAGTAGACCTGCGAGCCCAGCCGCTGCAACGTCGAGGTCTGCAACGACCACCCGTAGCCCATCGACGAGGCGCTGGTGTCGAGGCTGTTGTAGGTCATCCGGGCGAAGGTGGAGATACCGCGGGAGGGGTTGGAGAAGGCGTTGTAGTTCCACACCACGTTGCCCGCATACGGGTTCACCAGCGCGGTGGAACCGGCGCCGGTGTTCTTACCGGTGTAGGCGTAGAACTTCTCCGCCCCCAGCAGGTCGGAGGTCGGGGAGTCGACGCGGATCTGCTGCGGCAGTTGCGGCAACTGGTGGGTGGCCGATTTCCAGTTGTTGGTGAGGGTGTCCTGTACGTCCCACACCAGGGACACGGCTTCGGCCTTGTTGCCCTCGGCCGACAGGGTGGGCGCCTTGACGTCGGCGTAGACCACGGCGCTCTGACCCGGGGCCAGGGTGGCCGGCAGCGCGGTCTTCAGCTGGTTGTCGGCGGTGGAGATGTCGGTGCCGTCAGGCAGCTTCCAGAAGTAGCCCACCTTGGTGGAGGCCGCCGGCCACGTCTGGGTGGTGGTGTTGGTGACGACCACCGGGAGCTTGGTGGTGGCGCCGACGTCCATCCGCTCCGGGGTGCCCGGCACGTAGAACGCCGAGGAGCCGGAGGTCTTCTCCAGGTAAGTGACCCGTAGCCGGGGCCGCAGCACCGGCTCATCGGCCTCCGAGGCCAGGAACTGCACCGACTGTTTGGCCGATCCCGCCTCGGCGGCGACCTTGACGAGCAGGCCGTGGTTGGCGGCCGGGGTCGCGCTCCAGGCCTGGGCAGCGCCGGTGACGGCCCACTTGCGCCAGCCCGGCTGCACACTCACCGCTGACACGGTGGCGAGCGCGGCCGCGTCGAAGTCGCCGCCCGCCGCACTCCAGGAGGTGGCGGCATCGGCCTTGGCCCAGGTCGCGGCCTCGTCGAAGGCACGGGTGAGTTTGTGGGCGGTGAACGCCGCGCCGGTGCCGGTGCTGTTGGCCTCCCACAGCGACAACGTCGCCTCGGTGACCTGCGCATCAGCGGGGATCTCGCTCGCGTAGTCGGCGAATTTCACCACCGCACGGGTGTTACCCAGGGTGGTGGCGGTGTTGGCGGCCTGCAGCCATCTTTGCCCGCTCACCTGGTCGTGGGCCGTGGCGGGCTCGCCGGAGGCCAAGGTGGCATCGGCGTCGGCGTAGAGGATCTTGGCGATCTGACCCGGCCGGGGCAGGATCACCTTCTGCTCCGGCGACGGGACGACCTGGCCGTTCTTCAGCACCGCCTCAAGCCGGTAGGTGGCCTCGTGGGTGTAGGACGGGTCGGCGACCGCGTCTGGGTCGCCGCCGCTGCTGGTGTCGACATAGGAGGTGACATCCGGTGAAATCGCCGCCACCAGCTCATCGCCGCCGCTGCTGTAACCGCCGCCGAGCTGGCATCCGGTCGGGCAATACCGATACAGCCGGTACTCGGCCAGGTCATCGGACGTGTCATCCGGGGTGGGATCGGCGTACGGCGCCCACGACAGCGACGCCCCCACCGAAGTCGCGGTGGTTACCGGATTCAGCACCACACCCGGGTCGCCATAGGTGACGACCAGCTTGGGGAAGGTGGCCGTCTCCCCGGTCATGCCGTCGCCACCGTAGAGGTCCTCACCGGCCTCATACACCGGGCCGGCGATCTTGCCGGTGGAGGTCTCGTCGACGGCCTTGAGCATGATGCCGTTCATCGGCGCCTCAACCGAGGAGTACCAGCCGTTGACCATGGCGGTGACGTCGAAGGAATGCCAGCGCGACAACTCCCCCGCGTTACGCACCACGGTCGCGGCCGGGGCGGCGGCGATGGTGGGCTGGGTGTTCCAGGTGACATCCCAGTTGGACCACTCGCTGGTGATCTCGTGCGCGGCCACCGTCACCGGCCCGGCCTCACCCAGCGCCTGGTCGAAATAGGTCTCCAGATGGGCCTCATCGACCTGGGTACCGAGCGAGATCTCCGAGGGCATGTTGAAGTACAGCAGCGCCCGGTTGATCCCAGTGGAGGAGATCTTCCCGACCGGGAGCTTCCACGAGCCGTCGTAGTTGGTGGTCTTGGCCGCGGAGTTGACGTAGGTGTCGCTGCCATCGAACCCGTTCGACTGGATCGTGATCGTGGGGTCGATCACCACCGGCCATTTGCGCTCGGGGGCGGCCAGCCAGGCGGCGTCCGGCTTCAACGTGATCGTCGCCTCGGCGCCCTGCCCGCTCAGCGTCTGAGTGACCGCCTCGGAATAACGCTTGCCATACGGCGAGGCCGGATCATCCGTCGCGTCGATCATGAACGGTTTGGGGATCGTGAACGTCGGCGCCTCGGATCCGTCCGCGGCGAAGACGATCGACCCGTCGGTGTTCTGCTTGGCGCTCACGCCGCCGGTCTTGACGGTGAAGGCGAACGAGGCATCGGCCGCCGGCGGCTTGGACAACACCAGGTACTCCTTCACCCCCTCCGCCGTGACCTTGTAGACCACATCGGCGCCGTCCCACACCCCCGGATAGGTGAGCGTGGACCCGTCGACCTTCGGGACGATCTTCCTGGAGTCCCCGGCCACGCCGAGTGTCAGCTGCCGCTTGCCCAGCTGGACCCTGGCGAGCTTGCCCGTGGCCTCACCGAACCGGGAGGAGAACCCGCTGGCATCGTTGCCGTGGGTGAAGCCGTCCTCTGCGACCGAGCCGATCCGGGTGTCGATGTCCTTCCATGTGCCGGCCGCGTCCTTGTAATGGCGCGGCACACTCGACAACTCCACCTGCCGGCGGCCGTCCTCGAGTTGGAAAACCGTGCCGTTGGCCGATCGTTTACCGGTCAGTTCCTTGACGCGTTTACCCGGCGGTTTCGGCTTACCGGGCGCAGCGGTGCCGGTACGGCCGGACAGCGCGGCCGCACCGGTGCCGGCGCGCATCTGCCCGCGCGGGGTCTCGGCGAACAGCCCGCCGATCCCGGAGGCCAGCTGCGACAACAGGCCCGGCCCGGCCGCCGCCGCGGAGGCCTGCGCCAGCGCCGGACTGGCTGGGGCCATCGACGCTAGCAGGGTGACGCTGATCGCGGTGGCGGCCAGACGCCGTCGCCGCAAACGTTTACGGCTGCGATAGGAATCCAGCCCGGACATCCCAGGCTGGGCGGAAGGATCGGGGGATAACGGGCGCACGCAGGCTCCACTCACACAACTAGAGGGGTAAAGAGGAGATAAAGCGCCCTGATCGTAAGAAAAGCAGTCAAACGAAGTAAATGATCACCGTCAGCGATCCTGCCAGCACGGTGTAACGAAGCACGGGGGCGGAGCGATCTATTCGCCCCATCACCCCGGCACTGAGCTGCCACTCAGGTAATCGCACTGCTGAAACTTACTTTCACTCTTTGTCAACCGTGAGATGGTCGGCTACACGCACGAAAGATGGACCGCTCCAAACACGGCATGTGCTGTTAATCACAGCAACGAATACGTGAAAGCCACGGCCAACTATTCCTCGCTGTCAATGGGAGAAAGGCACTCCATCGTCCCCTCCGCTATAGGGGGCGGCGACATTCCAGGCGAGGCGATCATGGGAACCGCCGGCCTTCGTGCCCCTCCATCTCATTCTTGACGGACGAGGCGTTGACCCACGCGCGGGAGAACACGGTGTGCCGGGCCACGGATCTGCGAAGCACCCGCATATGGATCCGAAGCCGCCCGCCCACCTGAAGATCCGAACTCCGAACACGCCCAGGTGAGCACGGCCGATCTGTTGAGCCGGCCTCAGACCTCGGGCTTGCCCGTCTAGGCCTGCGGCCAGTACTCGTCGCGCAGGAGGCGCTTGTAGAGCTTCCCCGTGGGATGCCGGGGAAGCTCCTCGCGGAAGTCCACCGACGCGGGGCACTTGTAGGACGCGAGCTGGGAGCGGCAGTAGTCGATCAGCTCGGCCGCGAGCGCCGGACCGGCGAGGTCCATGGAGACGGGCTGGACGACGGCCTTGACCTGCTCGCCCATCTCCTCGTCCGGGACACCGAAGACCGCCACGTCCGCCACCTTCGGATGGATCGAAAGGACGTTCTCGGCCTCCTGCGGATAGACGTTCACCCCACCAGAAATGATCATGTAGGAGCGCCGGTCGGTGAGGTAGAGAAACCCCTCCTCGTCGAGATAGCCGATGTCACCGAGGGTGGTCCAGCCGCGGCCCAGCGGGTCCCGCGAGGATCTCGTCTTGTCCTCGTCTCCGTGGTAGACGAACTGGGGGCCCTCCCCGAAGTAGACCGTGCCGTGCTCACCCGGCGCCACCTCGTTGCCGTCCTCGTCGCACACGTGCACCACGCCGCTCAGCGAACGGCCGACCGTGCCCCGGTGCTTGAGCCAGTCCTCCGAACCGACGTAGAGGAAGCCGTTGCCCTCGGTCCCCGCGTAGTACTCGTGGATGATCGGCCCCCACCACGCGATCATCTGCTCCTTGACCGGGACGGGGCAGGGCGCGGCGGCGTGGATCGCGCACTCCAGCGACGAGAGGTCGTACCGTGTCCGCACCGGCTCCGGCAGCTTGAGCATCTTGATGAACATGGTCGGCACCCACTGCGAGTGCGTGACACCGTACTTCTCGATCAGCGCGAGCGCCTGCTCGGGGTCGAACCGCTCCATCACCACGAGCGTCGCACCCAGGCGCTGGAAGTTCATGCAGTAACGCAGCGGGGCGGCGTGGTAGAGCGGCGCCGGGGAGAGGTAGACGCTGTCGGCGGACGGCGCGAACAGGAACCGGATGAGCTGCAGCAGCGGCCCCGGCGTGTCCAGCGGGGCTTCGGACAGGGTGGGTTTGACACCCTTGGGCCGGCCGGTGGTGCCGGAGGAGTAGAGCATGTCCGCGCCCTGGCACTCGTCCTCGACGGGGGTGGCGGGGTGGGCGGCCACCGCCTCCTCGAAGGAGCGGAAGCCGGGGGCGACGCCGTCCAGCATGAGTCTGAGCTCGACATTCGGCGTGGCGGGGGTGATCGAGGTGGCGACCTCGGCCAGCGTCGCGGAGGAGATGAAGACACGCGCCCCGCAGTTGTCGACGATGTAGGCGAGTTCGTCGGTCTTCAGTCGCGAGCTGATGGCCGTGTAGTACAGGCCGGATCGGTGCGCGGCCCAGGCGACCACCAGGAACAGGGGGTGGTTCTCCAGCATGAAGGCGATGTGGTCACCCGGCTGGAGCCCGGCGGCGCGGAACAGGTGGGCGAGGCGGTTGGACTCCTCGTCCAACTCGCGGAAGGTCACGACCTGACCTGAGTCCGCCATGATCACAGCGGGCTTGTCCGGCGAGGTCGCCGCGATGGCTCCCGGGTGCATGAAACCGAACAGTACTCGGTTTGATGTTCGGTGAGAAGGCACGGAGGGCCGTGGCCTCCCCCGATGGGGAGGCCACGGCCCTCCGTGATGAGGGGCGTCAGGAGGCGGGGATGACGGCGCCCTTGTAGGTCTGCTCGATGAACTGCTTCACCTCGGGACCGGCGAGCAGCTTGGCGAGCTTGACCACGCGCGGGTCCTTCTCGTTGCCGGCCGCCACGACCAGGCCGTTGGCGTAGGGGTTGCCCTCGGCCTTCTCCAGCACCAGGGCCTTGTTGGCCGGGTCGAGGCCGGCCTCCAGGGCGTAGTTGCCGTTGATGACGGCCGCGTCCACGTCCTCCAGCGAGCGGGGCAGCTGGGCGGCCTCCAGCGGCTGGAACTTCAGGTTCTTGGGGTTGCCGGTCACGTCACGCTCGGTGGCCGCGGTGCCGACCCCTTCCTTCAGGGTGAGCACGCCGTTGTCGGCGAGCAGCTTCAGCGACCGTCCCAGGTTGGTGGCGTCGTTGGGCATGGCGACGGTCGCGTTCTGGGCCAGCGCGGTGAGATCGGTGAGCTTCTTGGAGTAGACGCCCAGCGGCTCCAGGTGGACCGACTGGACGTAGCTCAGCTTGGTGCCCTTGGAGGCGTTGAAGTCGTCCAGGTAGGGCTTGTGCTGGAAGAAGTTGGCGCCGAGCTGGCCGTCGTTGAGCTGGACGTTCGGCTGGACGTAGTCGGTGAACTCGACGATCTCCAGGTTCAGCCCCTCCTTGGCGGCGAGCTTGTCCTTGACGAACTTCAGGATCTCCGCGTGCGGGATCGGGCTCGCGCCGACCTTGAGCACCTCGGCGGCGACGTCCTTGCTCGTGTTCGCGGGCGTGGCGGTCTCGGTCGAACCGCAGGCCGTAAGGGTGAGGGCCAGGGCGGCGATCGCGGACGCGATCGCAGGGAACTTACGCATAATGTGCTCCTTCGGGCGTGGAAAATCGGAGGCCCCACTGGTGGCGGGGTCCTTGGGAGGTGAAGGACCCGCTGGTGGCGAGATCCTTGGGAGGCTTGGGAAGTGCGGGATCCGCTGGTGGCGGGGTCCCGGGAGGGGTCAGCGACGCGCGAGACGGCGGGCGACGGTCTCGCCCAGGGTCTGCACGAGTTGGACGACGATGATCAGCACGATGACCGTGACCACCATGAGCGTGGTCTCGAAGCGCTGGTAGCCGTAGCGGATGGCCAGGTCACCGAGCCCGCCGCCGCCGATCGCCCCGGCCATCGCCGAGTAGGAGATCAGCGCGACCACGGTCACGGTGAGCCCCGCGACCAGGCCGGCCATCGCCTCGGGCAGCAAGACCTTGCCCACGATGGTCGTACGGCTGGCACCCATCGCCTGGGCCGCCTGCACCTTGTCCCGGCCGACTTCGAGCAGCGCGGTCTCCACCAGCCGGGCGAAGAACGGCGCGGCGCCCAGGGTCAGCGGGACCACGGTGGCGATCGTGCCGATGGTGGTGCCCACGATCAGCCGGGTCAGCGGGATCACCGCGATCATCAGGATGACGAACGGCAGCGAGCGGCCGATGTTGACGACCAGGCCGAGCACCCGGTTCAGCGCCCATGAGGGGAGCAGCCCGTCCCTGTCGGTGACGATCAGTGCCACGCCGAGCGGCAGCCCGATCAGCACGGTGAACAGGGTGGACCACAGGACCATCTGGGCCGTCTGCCAGGTCGACTCCCCGAGCAGGGGGAGCATCTCGTCCCAGGTCATGCGATCTCCTCCGTCAGCTGCTGCTTGTCGACGCCGGGCCTGCCGGTGTACGCGCTCATCGGCTCTCCTCCACCAGGAGGCCGCGCTCGGCCAGGTAGGTCAGGGCGGCGGCGCGCTCATCACCGGTGAGCCGCAGGCGCAGGCGCCCGACGGAGACGCCGGCCACCTCCTCCAGCGCTCCGCCGAGGATGTTGACGTCCACGTCGAACTTGCGGACCACCTCCGAGACCACCGGCTCGTCGGCCTGCCCGGTGAAGGTGATCGTGACACTGCCGGGATCCGGCGCGGGGAGGGGGAACAGCTCCGCGGTGAGGCGGGAGCCCGGCTTGGCGATCAGGTCTCTCAGCGCTCCGGACTCCTCTATCAGACCGTTGCGCATGATGGCGGCCGAGTCGCAGATCGACTTCACCACGTTCATCTCATGGGTGATCAACAGGATGGTCAGGCCGAGCTCCCGGTTCAGGCTTTTGAGCAGCCCCAGGATCGACTGCGTGGTGCCCGGGTCGAGCGCCGAGGTGGCCTCGTCCGACAGCAGCACCGAGGGATTGCCGGCCAGCGCCCGGGCGATGCCGACCCGCTGTTTCTGCCCGCCGGACAGCTGCGCCGGGTGCGCCCCGGCCTTGTCGGCCAGCCCGACCAGCTCCAGCAGCTCGGCGACACGCCTGGCCCGTTCGGCCTTGGCGACCTTCATGACCTCAAGGGGGAAGGCAACGTTTCCGGCCACCGTACGGGAGGACAGCAGGGCGAAATGCTGGTGGATCATCCCGATCCGCTGCCGGGCACCGCGCAGCTCGGCCTCCCGCAGCGCGGTCAGCTCCTGCCCGGCCACGGTGACGGTGCCCCCGGTGGGCCGTTCCAGGAGATTCACGCAGCGCAGCAGGGTGCTCTTGCCGGCACCGCTCTGCCCCAGCACACCGAAGATCTCACCCTCGCGGACGTGGAGGTCGACGCCGTCGATGGCGACCACCTCGCGCCCCCTATCTCGATAGACCTTCCGCAGGCCCGACACATCAATCACAGCTGTTCCCCAACATGAGTGGATCGTCAAAAAGATCTCAGGACCTGGGGAGGCTAGCGGGTGCCGGGATGGAAGGGGCGATGGCTCAGGCGGCGCAGGATGAGGTCATCCGCGGGGCAGGTCATGATCTCGAAGCTTTCGTGAGAAGAGCGGGGGGTCGGAGGCTCAGTGTGGTCAGCGCACGGAGCACATGCGGCACTGCCTGGCGCGCATGCGACACATGACGCGCATGCTCGACATCTCGCCCATGCCACAACACGCTCCTCGCCTCTGCGAAGCCATGCGGGTGTGACGTGCCACGCTCGTTTTCACGTCTGCGTCAACACAACCCTAATTCCCTCTATTCCCGGTATGTTATGTGATGCGAGTCACTCTTTCCTATAGGGATCACGGAGCGGAACCACCCGGGCGGCGAAGTCGTCCTTGATCACCTGCATCCTCGGGCCGGGCGCGTAGAAACGCCCCTTGGTCTCCCCGTACGGCCGCAGCCAGCCCTTGGCCGCGAGCTCGCGCAGGTCCCTGGCCGCCTGTCCCTGGCTGAGCGACTCGTCCAGCTGGTATCGGGTGCGGCGCAGCCGCCGGTTGACGAACACCTCATAAAGCGCCGACACGGTCCGGGGGTTCAGTCCGTCGGCGTCGGTCCGCTCCTCCAGCAGCATCCACACCTCCCCCGCCTCCGACAGGCGCCGCCGGACCTGCTGGGCCTGCAGGTGGTGAGCGCGCAGACAGAAGCGCACCCAGTGCAGCGTATCCCCGTGCGGGCTCCAATTCCGCCTGTCGCGGGCAGCCAGCGTCCGGTAGTAGTCGACGGTGTTCTCTGCACCCCCCAGCCACTCCTCGATCGAGGAGAACTCCGGGGTGGTGATCTGATCGCGGCCGAGCACGAGCGTCTGCAGCGCCCGGGACATCCGACCGTTGCCGTCCCGCCAGGGGTGGATGCTCACCAGGTTGAAGTGGGCCATCGCCGCCCGCACGTAGCTCGGCGCGTCGAGGTCGCCCGCGTTGAGCCAGTCGACCAGCTCACCCAGCAGCGCCGGCACCTCCCCGGCGTTCGGCCCCTCATAGACGACCTCACCCGTCGCGGAGTTTCGGACATAGATGCCGCCCGGCCGTACGATGCCCGGGGTCTTGTCCACATGGTGCCCGATCATCATGAAGTTGAGCGCGTGCAGCAGACCGGCGTCGAACCTGAACACCAGGGCGCGCGACAGGAACCGCACGTAGGTCAGCGCCTGCTGGTAACCGGAGATCTCTCTGGCCACACCGGCGGAGGCCTCCAGCGGATCCTCGCCGGCCATGATCGACTCGATGTCCTCGACGCTGGCGTGGTAGCCCTCGATCGAGTTGGACCCCTGGATCGCCCGCGCCTGGAGCTGGCGGCGCAGCTGCCCGTCCCAGCGGTGCGTCTCGGCGAGACGGTATTTCAGATCGCGGCGCATCTCCTCGATCTCGCCGAGCACCGTCTCGTCCATGGCCTCGAGCCGAGGCGTTCCGTACAGCATGAGGCCCATGACAGCATGAGCGAATTTTTCAGTCAAGCAGCTTTATGATTTGCCCATTTATGTCGGTACGGCGTGCTCCGTGTGGTCCGGAGCAGAGGGCGGCCCGCCCTCTTCTCGGAGGACGGGCCGCCTTCGGGGGCAGGGTCAGGCGACGACGCGCTCGGCGACCTTGGCCGGGGTGAGCGCGATCTCCAGGACCTCGCGCACGTCGCTCACCACGTGAACGGTGAGCTCGTTGCGCACGGCCTCGGGGACGTCGTCCAGGTCGGGCTCGTTGCGGGCCGGGATCAGCACGGTGGTGATGCCCGCGCGGTGGGCGGCCAGCAGCTTCTGCTTGACCCCACCGATGGGCAGCACCCGGCCGGTGAGGGAGACCTCGCCGGTCATCGCCACGTCGTTCCTGACCGGGCGGCCCGAGAGCAGCGAGGCCAGGGCCGTGGTCAGGGTGACACCCGCCGACGGGCCGTCCTTGGGCACCGCGCCCGCGGGGAAGTGGACGTGCACCGAGCGGTCCTTGAGCGACGCCACCGGCAGCTCCAGCTCCGCGCCGCGAGAGCGCAGGTAGGACAGCGCGATCTTGGCCGACTCCTTCATCACGTCACCGAGCTGACCGGTGAGGGTCAGGCCGGTGTCGCCGGTCTCCGGGTCGGCCAGCGACGCCTCCACGTAGAGGACGTCGCCACCGGCACCGGTGACCGCGAGACCGGTCGCCACGCCGGGCACCGACGTACGCTGGCGGGACTCCGGAAGCGAGGACTCCGGCACGTGGCGCGGACGGCCGAGGTAGGGGACCAGGTCGCCAACCGTCACGGGCAGCTCGCCCTCGCCGAGGGCGACGTTGGCGGTCACCTTGCGCAGGATCCTGGCGATCGAGCGCTCCAGGGACCGGACCCCGGCCTCCCGGGTGTATTCGCCCGCCAGCCTGCGCAGCGCGTCCTCTTCGACGGTGACGTCCGCGGCGGTGAGGCCGGCCTTGTCGAGCTGGCGCGGGAGCAGGTGGTCGCGGGCGATCGCGACCTTCTCGTCCTCGGTGTAGCCGTCGAGCGTCACGATCTCCATGCGGTCCAGCAGCGGGCCGGGGATGGCCTCCAGCACGTTGGCGGTCGCCAGGAAGAGCACGTCGCTGAGGTCGAGCTCGACTTCCAGGTAGTGGTCGCGGAAGGTGTGGTTCTGCGCCGGGTCGAGCACCTCCAGCAGCGCGGCCGTCGGGTCGCCCCGGTAGTCGGAGCCGACCTTGTCGACCTCGTCCAGCAGCACGACCGGGTTCATCGACCCGGCTTCGCGGATGGCGCGGACGATCCGGCCGGACTGGGCGCCGACGTAAGTGCGCCGGTGACCGCGGATCTCGGCCTCGTCGCGGACGCCGCCGAGGGCGACCCGGACGAACTTACGGCCCATCGCGCGGGCCACGGACTCGCCCAGCGAGGTCTTGCCGACTCCCGGAGGCCCGGCCAGCGCGAGCACGGCGCCGCTGCGGCGCCCGCCGACCACGCCGAGGCCCTTCTCGGCCCGGCGGCCGCGGACGGCGAGGTATTCGATGATGCGGTCCTTGACGTCGTCGAGGCCGGTGTGGTCGGCGTCGAGGACGGCGCGGGCCGCGGCGATGTCGTAGGAATCCTCGGTCCGCTCGTTCCACGGGAGGTCGAGGACGGTGTCGAGCCAGGTGCGGATCCAGCCGGTCTCGGGAGACTGGTCGGAGGTCCGCTCCAGCTTGTCGACCTCCTTGAGCGCGGCCTCGCGCACCTTCTCGGGCAGGTCGGCCGCCTCGACACGGGCGCGGTAGTCCTCCTCCTCGGTCTCCGGGGAGGAGCCGTTGAGCTCGGACAGCTCCTTGCGGACCGCGGCGAGCTGCTGGCGGAGCAGGAACTCGCGCTGCTGCTTCTCCATGCCCTCCTGGACGTCCTTGCGGATCGTCTCGGCCACGTCGAGCTCGGCCAGGTGCTCACGCGCCCACTCGACCAGCTTCTCCAACCGGTCGGCCGGGTCGGCGGTCTGCAGGATCTCGGCCTTACGCGGCGTGTTCAGCCAGGGGGCGTAGCCGGAGCTGTCGGCGAGGACCGACGGGTCGTCCATCTGGTTGACCGCGTCGACGACTTGCCACGCACCCCGCTTCTGCAGGATCGTGGTGCTCAGCGCCTTGTACTCCTTGGCCAGCTCCTCGGCGCGCTCACCGGTCGGGACAATCTCGATCACGGTGGCCTGCACCCACAGAGCCGCGCCGGGACCGGTCGTGCCGGTGCCCACGCGGACGCGGTCGACACCGCGCACCACGGCGGCGGGCTCGCCACCGGGCAGTCTGCCCACCTGCTCGACGATGGCACGGACGCCCACGGAACCGTATCGCCCGTCGATCCGGGGAACGAGCAGCACCTCCGGCTTGTTGTCGCTGAGAGCCTGAGCCGCGTCGATCGCGGCCCGGACCTCGTTCTCCGACAGGTCCAGCGGAACCACCATGCCCGGCAGCACGACCTCGTCGTCGAGCGGAAGAACCGGGAGGATCAAGCTCTCACTCATCTGCACTCCAAAGGTTGAGTTACATCGACTCAATTAATGGGAGCCCTGAAATGTTCCCGAGGTTGAGCGTGTTCGCTGTGAGCGATCGTAATTGTGTAATTTTCCCTCGCGACAGCGATGGTGGTGGTGATGCCGTTGACGCCGATGTCAGAGGAGTTCGCGGATTCGATCGGCGACGAGGCGTGGCTGCTCGGCCTGGATGAAGTGCCCCGAGTCGACCTCCTCATGGCGCCCGTCGGGCAGGCTGCCGGCGTAGCGGCGCTGGTGCTCGCGGATCGCGGCGTGCTGGCGCTCCCGCCCTTTGGCGGCGCGGGCCGTAGACAGCACGATCGTCGGGCATTTCGGGAGTCGGGGCGGCTGGGCGCGGAACCGCGGGACGGCGGCGGCCACCGCCTGGATCTCCTTGCGGGTCTGGGAGGTTCCGGCGGGGGTGAAGTCCTCGGCGAGCATGGTCTGGTAGGTGTCAGCGGAGAACAAGCGCCGGACGTTGCCGGTGAACAGTCGCGCCAGGGGTTGGAACCGGGTGAGCGTCTGCACCACGGCCATCATGCGGTCGATCTTCTTGGTGGTCTGGTCCCAGGTGTCGTACACCGGGGAAGTCTCCGGTAGGGCGTCGACCAGCAGCAGCCCCCGCAGCCGGGATCCCAGGCGTTCGGCGGCGAGACGGGCGACCAGCCCGCCCATGCTGTGCGCGACGAGCACGAACTCGCCCGGGACGACGGCCTCGGTCATCGCAACCAGGTCGGCGGCCATGTCGTCGACGCCGAGTTGCCGGGGGACGCGGCCGCTGAGCGCGCGGCCGGCCCGGTCGTAGGCCACCAGCCGCGCCCTGCCGGCCAGCGGCGGTAACACCGGGTCCCAGCAGGTCCGGCCGCAGCCTTGGCCCGCCTCGAAGACCACCCAGTCCTGCCCCTGGCCGGACTCCTCGACATAGACGTGCCGGCCGTTCACCGGCACCGCCTGCCCTGGCATCTCCCGCATGCCGCCTCCTCCAATCGTCACGTTATCGTTTTTGATAACGGTATCGCATATGAAATCGTTGGGCCATGGATCCCGTCGAGCAGTTGTTGCACCCGGTTCGGCTGCGCATCGTGCACGCCCTGTCCGCAGCAGGTGCGCTGACGATTGCGCAGATGTGCGCCCGCCTGCCCGAGGTACCGAAGATCACGGTGTACCGCCAGGTCGCACAGCTGACCGAGGGAGGGTTCGTGGAGGTGGACGGCGAGCAGCGGGTACGCGGCGCCATCGAGCGCCGCTACCGCCTGCGTCAAAACCGGCCCACGATCGACGCCGACGCGGCCGCCGCGATGTCGCTCGACGACCACCGCCGGGGATTCGCCGCGGCCATGGCCGTCCTGATAGCCGAGTTCAACGCCTACCTGGACCGCGACGGCGCCAACCCGGCCGCCGACTCGGTCTCCTACCGGCAGGGCACGCTGTGGCTCAGCCCGGACGAGCTCACCGCGATGACGGCCGACCTGCTCGCGGTACTGCGCGACCGGCTGGCCAACACTCCCGCATCAGACCGCACACCGTACCTCCTCAGCGCGATCTTGTTCCCTACCGAGCAACCGCCTCCGCATGGAACCGGCCGGTAGTGCGTTGACCACGAACGTTGGCCGGGGGGTCCACGCCGGTCGGTGTTCGCGGTGCCGGGTTGGTGGGCCTCACCCTCGATGGCAAACGTGGTTGCCGTCGAGGATGAGGTCGTGTACGGCAGAACTGCTCAGCGCGCGGCGGTTGACTGATCAGGGGGGTCAGCGGATGCAGCAGATCGTTCGGCGGAGCCGTCACGAGTCGGTGCGGGTGCGCCGGGCGCCGATCATCACGGCGTCGGCATCGGACACCACGGCGCCGGCGATACGGCTGTCCCGCTGCGCCCGCCCTGCCTGCCGTACCTCCTGGGGGTGAGGCGGGATCACTCCCGGGTGTGACGCCGTCCGGGCCGCGGCTGTCTAGGCTGGCCGGGTGAATCTGCCCGCCGGTCTCGTACGGCTCACCCGGCCGCTGACCCTGGCGGTGGTCAGCGGCCGTGCCGACCCTCCGTTCCCCCGCTCCCGCCGCCTGGCGATACCGGTCCCCGCGTCCCTGGGGCTGCTGCCGTTCCGGACCGTCGACCTGGTCGTACTGGCCAACCTGCTGATCTTCTGGCTCGCCTACGGCGGGGGCCTGTCCTCGCTCCTGTCGGGCAACGACGGACTCTCCATTCCCTATCCCGAATGGGAGATCTACTACGCCGCCGCGGTCTCCTCCCTCCCTCTGCTGTTACGCGAGCACTGGCCGCTCGCCGCATGGCGGATCAGCGCGGTGGGCATGCTCAGCACCGCCCCGCTGATGGACACCCTGGGCGGCCATCCCGTGTCGATAGCCGGGATCGTCACCTATCTCCTCGTCGTCTACTCCGTCGCGGTCCGCTGCGAGCGGGAGACGACCCTGGGCGGGTGGATCGCCTCCATGCTCTGCATGGCGCTCTCGACCACCAGCCGGGACGACCTCGTCATAGCCGCGATCCTGCTGAGCGTCACCGCGCTCTTCGGCTACAACGTTCGCGCCCGGCGGCTGGCCGCCAGGCGCCTGGCCGAGGAGGAACAGCGCAGCGAGCGGGCCCTGACGGCGCAGGCCACGCTGGAGGAAAGGGCCAGGATCGCCAGGGAGCTGCACGACGTCGTCGCCCACCACATGTCGGTGATCGCCATCCAGGCGGAGGCCGTGCCGCTGCAGGCGGCCGGGGACGCCGGACGCCTGGAGGAGGGGCTGAGAGAGATCCGCGGGCTGTCGCTGGCGGCCATGACCGAGATGCGCCGCGTCGTGGGCGTGCTCCGGGACGGCGACGGGCGCGCGGACACCGCGCCTCAGCCGGGCCTCGGCCGTCTGGAGGAGCTCGTCGGCACCGCGCGCTCGGCCGGGCTCACTGTGACGCTCAAGCTGGGCGGCGACCTGATGGGGCTGCCCACGGCGGTGGGCCTGTCCGCCTACCGGATCGCGCAGGAGTCGCTCAGCAACGCCATGCGGCATGCGCCGGGCTCGGCCGTCTCGATGAGGATCAGCCGATCCGGCGCCGAACTGCACATCCATGTGGAGAACGACGCCAGGCGCCGCTCCCCCGCCCCGCCGGAGCACGCGGGGGAACCGGGGCATACGGGGCACGGCTTGATCGGGATGCGGGAACGGGTCTCCATGCTCGGCGGAAGGCTGTGGACCGGGCCTGTAGGAACGGGCTTCGCGGTCACCGCCATACTGCCGATCATGGAGAACGCATGACGATCCGGGTGCTCATCGCCGACGACCAGGGCATGGTCCGGACCGGGTTCACCGTGTTCCTGGACTCCCAGCCGGACATCGAGGTCGTGGGCGAGGCGGCCGACGGCCGCGAGGCCGTGGCGCGAGTGGCCGAGCTGCGGCCGGACGTGGTGCTGATGGATGTGCGGATGCCGGTCATGGACGGCCTGGCGGCGACGCGGGCGATCCTGGACGGGGACGGCTCCCCGCCGAAGGTCCTGATCCTGACCACCTTCGACCTCGACGACTACGTCTACGAGGCGCTGCGGGCCGGGGCCAGCGGGTTCCTGCTCAAGGACGCCTCCGCCCAGCAGCTCGCCGAGGCGGTCCGGGTGGTGGCGTCCGGGGAGGCGCTGCTCGCACCCTCGGTGACCCGGCGGCTGATCGCGGAGTTCGCCCGCGTCGGGCCGCGCCGCCCACGCGGCCGGCTGGACGACATCACCGAGCGGGAGACCGAGGTGCTCACCCTCATCGCCCAGGGCCGCTCCAACCAGGAGATCGCCGAGGAGCTCGTGCTGTCGGAGCAGACCGTCAAGACTCATGTGGGCCGGATCCTGGCGAAGCTGAACCTGCGCGACCGCGCCCAGGCGATCGTCCATGCCTACGAGACGGGCCTGGTCCGCCCCGGCGGGTGAGCCCCCTTACCCCCTGGAGGGATCCATGGGGTGAGCACCGTGGGACGAGGCCGGCGACGGATCTTGGTCCCTAGCGTCCTGTCCGGTTCACCAACCGGACAGGAGGCTCCATGTTCCGCATGTTCCGCCGCACGCTCGCCGTGGTCACCACCGCCGCGCTTACCTATGTGGTCGTCCCCGCGCCCCCGGGCGACCGTGTCGTCAGGGTCTACGGCGATCTCCGTACGGCTGAGCACGTCGCGGTCGTCGTCCCGGGCTCCGACACCACGGTCGCCTCCTTCGACGGCGGCAGGGCCAAGGCGTACAGCACTCCGGGCGGCGGCGCCAAGGCGGTGCTGGCCGAGGCGCGGGCGCTGGGCCCCGGGGCCCGATTGGCGGTGGTGGCCTGGCTCGGGTACGACAGCCCGGCGACCGTCAGCCTTGAGGTGGTGACCGATGGCGCCGCCGGGAGAGGAGCCGTGGCGCTGCGGCGATACCTCGCCGAGACGCTTGCGGGCAAGCGCGTCAGTCTGCTGTGCCACAGCTACGGGTCGGTCGTGTGCGCCAAGGCCGCGCCCGGATCGGGCGTGGCGAGCATGGTCGCCGTCGGCAGTCCCGGGCTCGGCGTCTCCGCAGCGGCCGAGCTCGGCGACATCCCGCTCTGGGTGGGCAGCGGCAGCCGGGACTGGATGCGTGATGTGCCCAAGCTTCGGATCGGCCCGCTCGGCTTCGGCCCCGACCCGGCGGACCCGTCCTTCGGCGCCCGGCTGTTCGCGACGGGAGACGCCGGGCACAGCGACTACTTCGCACCCGGCGGTGTGTCCCTGCGCAACCTGACCCTGATCGCCCTCGGCCGGACGGGCGAGGTGTCACGTGGCTAGCGTCGCCGCCCGGATCGAGGCGGCCACCCCGGCCGGCAGGGACCGGGGGATGGACGCGCTGCGCGCACTGGCGACCCTCGGGGTGGTCGCGGGGCACTGGCTGGTCACGGCCTGGGTGCACGGGCCCGCTGGGAAGGTGTACGCCTCCAGCCCGCTCAGTTACCTGCCCGCGCTCACCCCCCTGTCCTGGGTGCTGCAGACCCTGGCGGTGTTCTTCTTCGTGGGCGGCTACGCCGCGGCCCGGAGCCTGCGGACGGTCACCGATCGCCCTGCCTGGGTGCGGGCCAGGATGGGACGGCTGCTGCCGCCGGTGGTGCCGCTCGCCCTGCTCTGGACCGGGATCGCGGTCGGCATGGCGCTGCACGGCCTGCCTGAACGAGCGGTCAGGTCGCTGGTGGTTCCGGCCGTCGGGCCACTGTGGTTCCTGGCGGTCTTCGCCGCGCTCAACGCGGCCACTCCGCTGCTCCTGCGCCTGCGGCCGGGCACCGTGGCCGTCTCAGGGGTCGTGGTCGTGCTCGTGGTGGACGTGGCCGTTTTCTCGCAGGGCGGGCCGGACTGGCTGCGGTGGGCCAACCTGGCGGCCGGGTGGCTGGTGCCGTACGCGCTGGGGATCGGCTGGGCGAACGGTGCGCTCACCTCGCGCCGGACGGCGGCCGGTCTACTGGTGGGCGGGACGGCCGGAGCCGTGGTGCTGGTCACCGGGTTCGGGTATCCGGCCAGCATGGTGGGGGTTACGGGGGCGAAGCTCTCCAACCTGAGCCCGCCCACACTCGCCGTGGTCTGCTTCGGCGTCGCGCAGGTGGGGCTGGCGCTGCTGGCCCGCGAACCGCTGGCCCGGTTGATGCGGCGGCCCCGGATCTGGGCGGTGGTGGCGCTGGCCAACCTGTCGGCGATGACGATCTTCCTGTGGCATCAGACCGCGCCGGCCCTGACCGCCCTCGCGGCGCTGCGCTTCGGTGACGTGCCCGGCCTGCTGGCGCCGCCCACCGAACCGCTCTGGGTGCTGCACCGGCTGGCCTGGTTGCCGGTGTTCGCCGCGCTGCTGGGTACGACGTGGCTGGCTCGGCTCAGGCGAAGGAAGGAGATCCGGGCCGCGGTCCCCTCCACCGGGCGGAGAAATGTCGGTGGCGATGGCTAGCTTCGATCTACCCCCGATCCGAGGAGCCCGCCAGATGTACCGCCAGGGAGACATCCTGATCATGCCCGTCCGCGAGGAGGCCGTGCCCGCCTCGGTCCAGGCCGCGCCGTCCGCGCCGCCTGACGCCCGGGGCCGTCTGGTGCTGGCCCTGGGCGAGGCCACCGGCCATGCCCACGCGGTGGTCGGCACCGGCACCCTGGTCCGCGGCTTGCGGCCGATGGATCCGCACTTCCTGCACCTGCCCTCCGGCGGGCGCGTGGTGCACGAGGAGCACGCCGCGATCCCCCTGCCCAAGGGGTGGTACACCGTGCGGCGCCAGCGCGAATACGTCCCTGGCGCCTTCCGCGTCGTCGCCGACTGACCTTCTCCGTGTCTCCCGGTGTCCCCACCCGGAGGCACCGTCAGGGCGAGTTTCCCCGTTCACCTGAGGAGCTTTCGATCATGACCGTCACCACCGAACTGGCCGACGTCCTGACCGCCGCCTCGCTCCGCTGGGAGGAGGTGGCCTTCCAATCCGGTCCCGCAGACCGTCCCGGTGCCGAGGCGGGAGTACGGCTGGCCTACCGGATCGCCGGGCTGGCGGAGCCCGAGAAGATCATCTGGGTCGACTCCCCCGCCGCGGGCGCGCGGGCCATCGCCCTGCTCGGCGCCGGAAAGCCGGTGCGCGACGCGGTGCGGACCGGGCCGTGGGAGCGGGCCAGGGCCGACGTGCACGCCTCGCTCGGCCCCACGGCCTGGCCGCTGGCCTGGTCGCTGACCGGTGGGCGGCTCTGGGAGCCGGTGGGCGCCCTGGTCGCCCGGATCCGCCGGGACATCGCCGCGGCCGAGGAGTCACCGCAGGTCGCGGCCGCGCTGCGCGCCTCGACCCTGGATGCGGTGCTGGGCCAGCAGGACGCACCCTGGCTGTCCCTGTTCGACGCGCTGGGCAGGCCGGAGGTGACGGGACTCGTCCAGGTCGCCCAGACGGCGGGCTGGTGGTGGCCGTTCGAGCGGGTGGCCATCGTCTGCGAGCGTCCGGCCGAGCTGCACCGCGACGAGCTGTCGCGGCTGCACCGCGCCGACGGCCCGGCGCTGCTGTTCCCCGACGGCTTCGCCATGCACGCCTGGAGCGGCACGCCGACTCCGGCCGACTTCGCCGCCTCCATGGCGGGGCTGACCCCCGAGCGTATCCGCGCCCAGGAGAACGCGGAGCTGCGCCGGGTCATGCTGGAGCACTACGGCTACGACCGCTACCTCGCCGAGTCGGGGGCGACCCCGCTGCACCGGGACGAGACCGGCGTCCTGTGGCGCATCGACCTGGCCGAGGACGAGCCGGTGACGATGGTCGAGGTGGTCAACTCCACCGCCGAGCCCGACGGCACCTTCCGCAGATACTGGCTCCGCGTCCCCCCGACCACCCGCACCGCCCGTGCGGGCGTGGCCTGGACCTTCGGCCTGTCCGAGGCCGACTACCGGCCGGAGCGGGAGACCTGAGGCCCGGCCGTCCGGTCCATCCGCGGGATACGCTCCAGGATTCCCCCGGCGAAGACATCGTAGAGACCGGTCTGCTCCAGGTGCACGTAGCCGATGTGGCAGTCGCACAGAGCCGCCGGGCACGCCGTGGCTCTCGGACGGAACGTCCCGTCGTAGAGGTTGCCGAGGACGGCCGGGACGAAGTGGCAGCGCCGTACGGTGCCCGCACCGTCCACTGAGATCACGGTGTCTCCGGTGCGGCAGGGTCTCCCGGCGCTGCGGTGCGGTGTCCGGCTGTAGGAGAACAGCGGGTCGATCGCCGTCCAGCGGGCCGCCTCGGGATCGGTGTAGAGGTGGCCCTCGGCGGCGTTCACCCACAGATACACCTCTGCGGGCAGGTCGCCCCGGAGGCGCCGGGCATCGTCCAGATGCTCGGGCAGGCCGACGATGCCGACGCTGAAGCGGACCCCACGCCCGGTCAGGTCCCGGCATCTGCCGAGGAAACGCTCATAGGAGACCTGGCCGGGGTGGTAGGTCACCCAGAGGGCGAGCGTGTCCAGGTCGGCCTCGGCCAGCCAGTCGGGACGGCAGCTGAAGTTGGTCTGGACGGCGACCCGCCGGACGTGCGGCAGATGGCTGAGCTCGACCATCGCCCGCCGGTACCAGGAGCGGACCAGCCCCTCCCCCCATGGGGTGAACAGCACTGAGATCGGATGGCCGCGTCCGGCCACCCACCCGGTGAACCGCTCCAGCGCCGCCCGGTCCTGGCGGAGCCGGTCGGGGCTGTCCCGGCGCTTGGCGAACGGGCAGTAGGGGCAGTCGTAGTCACAGCTCGACAGCGGACCGCGGTAGAGGATCGTCAGGTGGCCGGTGTCCTGGTCACCGGCGGGCGGGCGGGACGGCTCTTCGGTGATCGTCAACGAGGCTCCTTGGAGGTGGGGATCGCGGGTCTCTGATCTCAGGCCGGGTTCCGCGCCCGATCCGGGAAGGGACCGCCGCCCGGCGCCCGCATCCGGGACCGGAGGAGGGACCGGGACCGGGGAAGGGTCAGCACGCCTCGCCTCCGGGACTGGGAGAGGGTCAGCACGCCTCGTACCCGGCCATCAGCTCGCGGACCCGGCCGGAGAACAGCGCCGGGCCGATCGCGTCGGAGTGTGCCAGGCCCTCGGCGGTGAGCCGGAGCCGGCCGGACCCGACCGGCTCCAGCCAGCCCCGGGCGGCCAGGCTGCCGAGCTCCGCATCGAAGTCGGCCGTCACCTCGGTGCCGAAGCGCTCCCGGTAGGCGGCCGCCTCCAGCCCCTCGGCCTGGAGCAGCGACTGGATAAGGTGGCGGCGGCGGCGCTCGTCCTCCCCCAGCCGGAACCCCACGTTGGCGACCGCGAACTCCTCGGGCGCGAGCCGTACGTAGTCGTCGATGATCGCACGCACCTGGCCGGCGCCGACCGCATACTCATAGGAGTAGTGGAGGTCGGCGGTGTAAGAGCGGGCACCGCAGCCCAGGCCGACCATGCCGTCACTCTGGCAGCAGTACTCGGTCGCGCCGGCGGAGCCCGGCAGCCGGAACATCCGCATCGAGACCTGCTCGTACCCGGCGGCCATCAGGTGGTCGCGGCCCTGCCGGTAGAGGCCGAGCCGGTGGTCGTCCCAGTCGTGGGCACGACGGCCGAGGCCGGTGAGCGGGCGGACGTACAGCGGGTAGAGGTAGAGCTCCTCGGGTCGCCAGGCGAGTGCGGCGTCCAGCGAATGGCGCCAGGACCGCTCGGTCTGCCCGTCGATCCCGTAGATCAGATCGATGTTGAGTGCCTCGAACCCCGCCTCTCTGATCCGGCCGAGCGCCGCTTCGACCTCATGCCGTCTCTGCGGGCGCACCGCCGCCCGGGCCTCGGCGTCGATGAAGCTCTGCACGCCGATCGAGACGCGGGTGGCGCCCCTTTCGGCCAGGACGGCGAGCCGGTCGGCCGTCGCGGTCGCCGGTGAGGTCTCCACCGACAGCGGCACGGCCCGCAGGTCGGCGCCCATGATCTGCTCGGTGAGGTCGAACATCCGGGTGAGTTCGGCCGCGCTGAGATAGGTCGGCGTGCCGCCGCCGATGGCCGCGGTCACGAACCTCGGCTCCTCCAGGGCGTCCCGTACGGCCCGCGCCTGACGTTCCAGGGCGTCCAGGTAGGCGGCGACGAGCTCCTCGGGGGCACCGGTCCGGGTGAACAGGTTGCAGAACCCGCAGCGCATCTCGCAGAACGGGATGTGCAGGTAGAGGGAGAGGCTCTCGGACGGTTCGGCCGCCCACACGTCCCGCAGCGACGGACGCGGCCGCAGCGGCCGGTAGGCCGTCTTGTGCGGATAGGCGTAGACGTAACCCTGGTAGGGCCCCGTGTCGATCGAGCTGTCGACGGCCGGCGGGGCTTCTGGAAGTCCCCGAGCCGTTGGAGTCATCGGAATCATCCGGCCCTCCCGGACAGCCCGTGCTCCCAAGTCGCCGTCCGTTGCCTCCGGCATCCGTGGCCGGCCGAGACCCGCGGTCACCGCCATCCCCCCTGTTCGATCGTGAAGTCTCCGTAGGGCACCGTCCAGACGACCTCGTGGCCGATCCGGTGCCCGGTGTATCCGTCTTCGCCGTAGGCGGTGCCGTGGTCGGAACAGACGATCGCGAACCCCGGTCGCCGGGCGCTCATCAGGGCGAACAGCCTGCCGATGTGCCGGTCCACGTACTCCAGCGCGGCGGCGTGACTGCGCCGGTCGTCCCCGTGCTCGCGGGTGGCTCCCGGCAGGTGGAACCAGTTCGGCTGGTGCAGCGCCGAGACGTTGACGAACAGGAACACCGGTCCGTCCGCCCCCGCGACCGCCTGTTCGGCGCACGCGATCTGCGCCTCGAACGAGGTCGGCGAGGTGACGCCGAACTCCGGCCGCCAGTGGCTCTCGGCGAACAGGCCGGGCAGCGCGGACCCGAGGGGGGTGCGGCCGTTGAAGAACCCCACTCCCCCGACGCAGACCGTGTGATAGCCGGCCTCCGCCAGCCCGCCCGGCAGGTCGGGCGCGTCGAACGTCCAGGTCCCGTCCGCCGTGGTCTCGCTGCCGGGAAACGTGGCGGCGAAGAGCCGGGGATGCGGTCCGGGATCGGCCGGGGTCGGGAGGAACCCGGCGAGGATCGCGGCGTGCGCGGCGTAGGTGAAGCTTCCGGGGCTGTGCCGCCGCTGCCATCGCCCACCGGGCAGCGCCCTGGCCAGGGTGGGCAGCCGTCCCGCCCTGATCAGCTCGTCGGCCACGTCGTAGCGGAGTGTGTCGAGCGTCACCAACAGCAGATCGTGGCTCCCCACGATCGCGTTCATGTCCCGTTCCGCGCTCACCGCGCTGCCGCCGTACGGCGCGCGACGATTGCCCTGACCTGGGCGTCGTAGGTGTCCAGGCCCTCGGCGCCGCCGCCGGAAAAGCCGGTCAGCCGGGGCAGCAGGTCCCCGAAGGCGTTGACCTCGGCCACGGCGACACTCCGCCAGTCGACGCCGATCATCAGGTCGATGCCGACCGCCAGGCTGCCCGGAAAGCAGGCCGCCGCCCGCGCGCAGACGTCGAGAACCCGCTCCCAGCCCTGCGGGCCCAATCTTGCCCTGACCTCGCCGAGATCGCCCCGCTCGCCGCCGAGGTGCAGATTCGTCATGGGGGTGCGGCTCGACCGGACCACCGCGTGCGTCGGCGTGCCGTCCACCACGACCACCCGCAGGTCGACGGCCCGCCCGCCGATGGCCGCCTTGGGGAACCACCGCTCCACATGGAGTCCGTCCCCGGCCAGCGTGTCGACGATCGCGGCCACGTCGAGCTCGTCCTCGTAGGAGCGCACCCGCAGCGAGTTGTGCAGCCCGCCGGAGGTCAGCTCCGCCGACGTCATGGCCCTGACCCGGTCCGCGGAGGCGTGCAGGGCGACGACTCCGGAGGCCGACGAGCCGTGTGCCGGCTTGACGAACACCCTGCCCCAGCCGGCCCGGTCCATCAGCTCGCGCAGTCCGGCGTAGCCGCCGACCGGGCCGGGCAGTGCGGGCGGTACGGGCACCCCCGCCGCGGCCAGCCGGGCATGGCAGAGCCTCTTGTCGAACATCACCGCGATCTCGTCCGCATCGGCCAGCAGGACCGCCTCGGGCGTCCGCTCGGCGGCCTCGCGGATCCGGGCCGTCGCGGCGGTGAAGGCGGCGTGCCAGGCGGCGCCGCCTCCGGCCCGGGACGGCTCGCCCGGACCGCGCAGCAGCGCGTCGGCCTCGGCGTCCTCGCCGGGGGAATCGATCCGGACGAGGGTCGCGGGCTCCAGGAGGATGTCCTCGCCCCGGAGCACGCGGGTCCACGGGACGAGGTGGGGCTCGCGCAGGCCGTACCTGGCGCACGCGGCGGCGAACAGGGTCACCCGCCGCTCCCCCGGCGTGCCGACGACCGTCAGGGAGGTCATTCCGCGACCGCGACGTAGCGCCAGTCCTCGTCGGGCTCCTCGCGCTCGGACAGATCGACCTCGACACCGGGGAGAGCGTCCGCGACACGCTTGGCCATCTCATCGGTCAGGTAGTGGTGGTGCAGGTCCAACCGCTTGAGGTGGGTCAGCGGCTGGCCGGACAGCAGCGCCTCGGCGCCCTCGTCGGTCAGCACTCCCATGGACAGGGCCAGCGACTCCAGCCGCGCCACCACCGGTGCCGCCGCCACGGCGGCCGCGACCTCGTCCTGGATCTCGCTGTCCTGCAGTCCCAGATGCCGCAGCGCGGGAAGCCTCTCCCCGGACAGGATCGGCGCCAGGTCGGAGACCGAGGCGTCGCCACCGTACTGGGAGACGCCCAGCCACAGCTCCAGGTGTTCGAGGGCGGGGAACGCGCACTCACCGACCGCACGGACGACCTCGGCGGGGAGCCCGCCCGTCTCGAACCTCAGCACCTTGAGGTGCTCATGCCGGACCGGCCGCAGCCGGAGCCCGGACCCGCCGCGCACCTCCAGCCGCTCCAGCAGGGGGAACGCCTCCAGCAGCGGGGTGATGTCGCCCTGCCGGATCCAGGAGATCTCGCACTCCTCCGACGGCATCGCGCCGAAGAACAGGGAACGCAGCGCCGGGAGCCGGGAGGCGTTCCCGGCCAGCAGGCCGACGACCTTCGAACTGTCGGTGTCGAAGGCCTCCCCCCATCCGCCGATGATGACCGCTCGAACCGCGGTGCTGTCCACCTTCTCCAGGAACAGCGCGAACTCCTCCTCGAAGGTCCCTTCCGAGTCGTAGACGTCCTCCGAGATCCGCCAGGCCACCTGGTCCGCGGCAGGCATCTCCCCGTCGTCAGCGGCCGGGACCGCGATCGGCAGCCCGGCGTAGGTCCCGTCGTAGAGACCGTCGACATCGTCATTGAACTCGGTGTGGTCCATCGGGGCTCCCGTCCGGTGAAACATGACAGACCACGTCCTATCAGAGATCGCCGACACTTCCGGAATCACGGTTTCGCTGCGGACTATGGGAAACGGTCGGCAATGATGAGGGTTATGGACAACGGCCACATCCGGCTCGGCTCAGCCCAGGGGCGCTGGGTCCTGCTCACCACCGTGCTCGGTTCGGGCATCGCGTTGCTGGACGGCACCGTCGTCAACGTGGCGCTCCCCGCGCTCGGCGACGATCTCGGAGCCGACATGGCGGGGCTGCAGTGGACCGTCAACGCCTACACCCTCACTCTCGCGGGTCTGATCCTGCTGGGCGGCTCGCTCGGTGACCGGTACGGCAGGCGCAAGGTCTTCCTGATCGGGGTGGTCTGGTTCGCCGTGGCGTCGGCGCTGTGCGGGCTGGCCCCGAACGTGGAGACGCTGATCGCGGCCCGGGCGCTCCAGGGCGTGGGCGGGGCCCTGCTCACCCCGGGATCCCTGGCCATCATCCAGGCGTCCTATGTCCGTGAGGACCGGCCCAAGGCGATCGGAGCGTGGTCGGGGCTGGGCGGGACGGCCGCGGCGATCGGGCCGCTGCTCGGCGGGTGGCTGGTGGAGACCGTCGGATGGCGGTGGGTGTTCCTGATCAACCTTCCGCTGGCCGCGCTCGTGGTGGCGGTGGCTCTGCGGCACGCGCCGGAGAGCAGGGACGTCGAGGCCACCGGCCGGTTCGACGTGCTCGGCGCGGCGCTGGCCGCCCTGGCACTGGCCGGGATCACCTACGGCCTGATCGCCCTGCAACCGGTCCCGGTCGCGGCGGGCGTCCTGCTGGGCGTGGCGTTCGTCTGGCTGGAGATCAGGCGCTCCCCCGACGCTCTGGTGCCGGTCGGGGTCTTCACCTCGAAGGTGTTCACCGCGGTCAACGTCGTCACGTTCATCATGTACGCGGCGATGGGCGTGGTGTTCTTCCTGTTGGTCGTCCAACTCCAGGTCTCGGCGAGATTCTCACCGGTGACGGCCGGGTCCGCGATGATCCCGGTGACGATCCTGATGCTGCTGCTGTCGCCCCGGGCGGGCGAGCTGGCCAAGCGGATCGGGCCCCGGATCCCGATGACGGCGGGCATCCTGATCTGCGCCGCCGCGCTGCTGCTGATGGCGAGGATCGGCGAAGGCACCTCCTACGTGGTGGGTGTGCTGGTCCCGACGACCCTGTTCGGCCTGGGGTTGTCGACGGCGGTCGCGCCGCTCACCGCGACCGTGCTCGCCGGCACCGCGGAGCGTTACGCGGGTGTGGCCAGCGGCGTCAACAACGCCGTCGCCCGGACCGGCGGGCTGCTGGCGGTCGCCGCGATCCCGCCGCTGGCCGGCCTGACCGGCGACGCCTTCAAGAACCCGGCCGCCTTCACCACCGGGTTCCACACGACCATGCTGATCAGCGCGGCGATGATGGCCGTCGCCGCGCTGATCACCTTCCTCGCCATCCGCTGCAACGTGCTGGCCGACGCGGAGCCGCCGACCGGCTGTCCGGTGGAGGCCCCCCAGCAGGGCCGCTGACCACCGGCCCGGGGCCGGTCGTCAGAAGGCGAACGCCTGACGCCGGACGCTGTTTCAGAAGGCGAACGCCTGACGCCGGACGCTGTTGTCGAAGTTGGACACCAGCAGTTCGGGCTCGCCGACCGAGCGGATCTCCGGCAGCCGGGTGAACAGCTCGCGGAACATCGTCCTGATCTCCTGGCGGGCGAGGTTGGCGCCCAGGCAGAAGTGCGGGCCTGGTCCGCCGAAGCCGACGTGCGGCTTGGTGTCCCGGGTGATGTCGAACCGGTCGGGGTCGGGGAAGACCTCCTCGTCCCGGTTGGCCGAGCCGTAGAAGAGCACGACCTTGTCCCCGGCCTTCAGGTGCAGGCCGCGCAGGTCGTAGTCCTCGGTGACGGTGCGGCGGAACTGCATGATGGGCGAGACGTGCCGGACCATCTCCTCGATCGCGCCACCGATGCGCGCGTCGAAGTCCTCCGCCAGGAGGCGCCGCTGGTCCGGGTTGTCGGTGAGCAGCTTGATGCCGTGCGCCATGGTGTTGCGCGCCGTCTCGTTGCCCGCGACGAGCAGGAGCGCGAAGAACGACCCCAGCTCCCGGTCGGTCAGCCTCTCTCCGTCGACGTTGGCGGTGACCAGCGCCGAGACCAGGTCGCCTCGGGGTGCCCCGGCGCGCTCCCGGCCGAGCTTGATCACCAGGCGCTGCAGGGCGAGCAGCGCGAGCGTGTTGCCGGCGGCCATTTTGACGGTCTGCGCCAGGCTGGGCCGGATGCCGCTGTAGGCGGTGGAGACGTCCACGTGCTCGTGTACCTTGGCCCGCACGTCGTCGGGGACGCCCATCATGTCGCAGATGACATGGATGGGCAGCCGGGAGGCGACCTGGCCGACGAAGTCGCCGGGGCCGGCCGCCACCACGTCGTCGACGATCCGCGCGCACGCGGCGTCGATGTCGCCCTGCAGGCCGGCGAGCATCTTGGGGCTGAACGCCCGGGAGACGATGCGGCGCAGCCGCGCGTGCCGGGGATCGTCCATGTTGACCATGGACTCGCCGAACACGTGCTTCACCCAGCCGGGCGGCTCGGGGCTGGTCACCCCCGGCTCGCTGGAGAACACCTTGGCGTTGCGGCTGGCCTCCACCACGTCGGTGTGCCGGACGAGCGCGTAGAACCCCTTGCCGGAGCGGAGCAGCGGCACCCGCTTCTCCGCGAAGAACACCGGCCGGTCCAGGTCTCGCAGCCGCGCGAACGCCTCGTGCCGCTCCTTGGTCGGGCAGCGCCAGAACCCCAGGTCGGCCAGGTCGATTTCCATACTCCCAATCCTGGCATGTTCTTTACTCGTACTGGCCATTTGAATTTCACATTCTGGTGGGCCGAGTGTCCGAATCACCGGAAACCATTACTTATATGAGAGCCGCGTTTCTCGCCTCCGCCGTCCTCGCCCCTTTCCTGGTCCCCGTCGTACCCGTCTTCCCGGTCCCTATCGCCCCCGTCTTCCCGGTCCCCGTCGCACCCGCCGCCGCGGCGGCCTGCTCCGGCGCACCCTCCGACTTCGACGCCGACGGCCGCACCGACCTCGCGGTCGCCGCGCCGTACACCGCCGTCGGCGGCCACGCCCGTGCCGGATCCGTCACCGTCCTGTACGGCATGCGCACCGAGCGGCGGCTCACCCAGGACGACCCCGGCGTGCCCGGCGAGGCCGAGACCGGCGACGTGTTCGGTTCGGCGCTGGCGACCGGGGACTTCGACGGCGACCGCTGCGCCGACCTGGCGGTGGGCGTCTCCGACGAGGACCGCCCCCGGCCGGGCGCCGACGGCGACGGCGCCGTGCAGCTCTTCCACGGCTCCGCGGACGGCCTGCGCCCCGGTGCGTTGCTCGACGCCGGGGACCTGGGCGGCCGGCGTGGCCCCGACCGGTTCGGCGCCGCGCTGGCCGCCGGTGACCTGGACGGCGACGGCGACGACGAGCTGGTGATCGGCGTGCCCGGTCTGGGCGGGGGCGCCGTCGGGGTGTACGGCCTCAAGGGGCGCAGGCCACAGCTGATCGAGCAGGACGGCGGCTGGGTCGGGCAGAGCGCACGGGAGACCGACCAGTTCGGGGCGGTGCTGGCGGCCGGCGACTTCGACGGCGACGGCCGCGCCGAGATCGCGGTGGGCGCGCCCGGCGACTCGTTCCCCGAACGGAACGGCCAGGGTTCGGTCACCGTGCTCGACGTCCACCGCAGGAAGGCGACCCTGTTCACCCAGGACAGCCCGGGGATCGCCGGCCTCGGCGAGGCCTGGGACCTCTTCGGCTCGGCGCTGGCCTCGGGCGACTTCGACGCCGACGGCCGCGCAGACCTGGCGATCGGGGTGCCGGGCGAGGGCCTGACCGACAACCAGCGGGCGATGGACTACGGCGACGGCACCGTGGACGTGCTCTACGGCTCGCGCGGCGGGCTGGGGGGCGGCCGCGCACAGGCCTGGTCGCAGCGTTCACTCGTGGGCGAACCCCGCTACTACGACCGGTTCGGCGCCGCGCTGGCCGCCGGTGACCTCAACGGCGACGGCGACGACGAACTGGCCGTGGGCGTGCCGGGAGAGAACGCCGTCCAGGTGCTCGCCGGCGGTGGCAACGGTCTCACCGGTAAGAACAACGCGCTGGTCCCCGGCCGGAGCGGCGACTTCGGCGCCGCGCTCGCCACGGTCGCGGGCCGGGGCCTGGTGGTGGCCGCCCCGGGCGACGGCAGGCTCACCCTGCTGCGAGGAAGCATCAGAAAGGGTGCGTATCCGGGCGTGCGCCCGGCGACGACGGCCAGAATCCTCGCCACCGCCGCCAAGGGCACACTCTTCGGCTACGCGCTCACAGGACCCTCGACCGCGCCTTGACGCTGCCGCGGATGTGTTTCTTCAGCTCGCTCAGGCGGGCGTCCGGGTTGTCGGTGACGACGGCGCCGAACTTCGCCGTGGCGGTGCCGCGGTGCGAGCCGACCCACCCGCGGATCGTGACGGTCGTGGTGTCCCCCTTGTCGAGGGAGGCGATCCGGCAGGTCACGGCAGGCCGGTCGACCGAGCATTTGACGCTGCGCGGCTTGCGGATCACTTTGATCTTGCGGAAATGGCTGGAGAAGCTCCCGACGAGCGCCACGTAGTGCTGGCCGCTGACCTTGGTGTTGCGCACCTTGACGGTGTAGGTGAGGTATCCCCCCCGGCGGACGTATTTGGGGAAGTAGACCTCGTAGCGGAAGGGAGCGGCGGCCGCGGCGGCGGCCGTGGTGGACGCGGTGGCGGGAGCGGCGACGGCGAGAGCCGTGGCCTGGGCGGGGCTCTGGACGAGGAGGGTGCCGCCCAGCGCAGCGACGAGAGTCGCGGCGCTGAGTCTCTGGGCAAGGTGACTCATATGACGCATCATCTAACAAAACAGCCGGATTTCCTCGCGATTACGCCAAAGAAGAGCTCCCAGCCGGAATGGTGAAATGGGCTCCGGTTTTCGCGGAGGCGCCCCGGCGGCTGATGTAGTCGAGCGTACGGAAATCGGCCCGCAGCTCCTCGGGGGTGAGGCGGCAGACGATGTAGCCGCGCCGCTGGTCGAGATAGGAGATGTGGGGGTTCTCCGCGAGGGTCTCGGCGATCCGGCCCCTGTCCCGATATCCGTCGCCGTCACTGGCTATCGACGAGGTGACGAGCTCCACCGCCACCCGGGGCGAGTCGGGGTCGTCGAAGTCGAGCCGGAGATCGGCCGCGTGGTGCATGTGCGCGTCACCGGTCAGCACGACCGGGTTGGCCACCCCGGAGTCCCGGAAACCGGTGAGCAGCCGGGTGCGCTCGGCGGCGTAGCCGTCCCAGGAGTCCATGTTGACCTCGGTCCCCGGGCCGGTCCGGGAGTCGCGCTGGGCCATCAGGACCTGCTGGCCGACCAGGTTCCACCGCGCGCCGGAGGCGGCCAGCCCGTCGAGCAGCCAGCGCCGCTGGTCCTCTCCCAGCAGGGTGCGGCCGGTCGCCAGCCGGTCGTCGCAGCCGGCTCTGAGCCCGTCCTCGCATGCCTGGTCGTCGCGGAACTGGCGGGTGTCGAGCAGGTGGAAACGGGCCAGCGGCCCCCAGTCCACCCGGCGGTGGATCCGCATCGACGCCCCACCGGGCAGGCTCCTCCGGCGCAGCGGCATGTTCTCGTAGTAGGCCTGGAAGGCGTGGGCCCGACGCCGGGCGAATCCCGGGGTGGCGTTGCCGGAGACGCCGGCCGCCCAGTTGTTCTCGATCTCGTGGTCGTCGAAGGCGACCAGCCAGGGCGCGACCGCGTGCGCGGCCTGCAGGTCGGCGTCGCTCTTGTACTGCGCGTGCCGCATCCGGTAGTCGGCCAGGGTGGCGCACCTGCCCGCGGTGTGCCGGCGGACGCTCCCGCCGAGCGCGGTGTACCCCTGGGGCGCGTACTCGTACATGTAGTCGCCCAGGTGCACGACCAGGTCGGGGTCCTGCTCGGCCAGCCTCCGGTACGCCGTGTAGTAACCGTGCTCGTAGTGGGCGCAGGCGGCCACGGCGAAGGTGAGCGGGGACGGCGCGGCCGGGGCGGTGCGGGTCCGGCCGACCGGCGACAGGCGGCCGGCGGCACGGAACCGGTAGAAGTACTCCCGGCCGGGCTCCAGCCCCGCCGGTTCGACGTGGACGCTGTGCGCCTGCTTCCACCGCGCGGTCGCGGTGCCGTCGCGGACGACCTTCGCGAACCGCTCGTCGGTGGCGACCTGCCACTCCACGTCCATGTCCCGGGCGGGCATCCCGCCCCGCCCTTCCGGGCCCAGCGGGTCGAGGGCGAGCCTGGTCCAGAGTACGAACCCGTCCCGGGACGGGTCGCCGGAGGCGATCCCGAGGGCGAACGGATCGCCGCGGAGGGTTCTGGCCGGGGCGTAGCCGGCCCCGGTGAGCAACAGGCCGCCCGCACCCGCGGCGGCGACGGACAGGAACGCTCTGCGTGACGGCGTCTGCTCCACACCATCAGTGCAACCCTCGCACCTGTCCCCGTCGTGGCCTGCGTGTCAAGGAGGGATGAACAGCGGTTGCACGGGCGGACACGCCCGACCTGCCGTGGTCGCGCGCCCCAGCCGTTGCCCGGGGCGGACAGCGGACGCTCGAAGATCACGTTGCGCGTGCCGAGGGCAGGGTGCAGACGGACACCGGCGATCTGCCGGGACACGGCGCGCTTCAGCGTGGGGGCCACCCGGCTGCCAAGCGTGCTTCCGGGATCCCTCGGGCTCGGCTGTGACGTCCGATCACCCGGCGTGGCTGGATTACTAGTTTTCGCCCCTGGCTATCTTCCTCAACGCGAGGGCTTTCTGGCGGATTTCTTCCGCCGCATCTTTCAATTTCTGGACATGGGCATTGGGTAATCCAAATTCTTCGGCCGATCTAGCCAACGAATTCTGGTGGTCCATTTTGCGGACGAGAAGGTCCGCTTGCTGGTCTGCCCGTTGGCGGTCCGCCGCTGAAGTAGGGGGTTTCGAGCCCGATCCGCCGCCGGAGGCTTTTCCATCCTTCTTCGCCATGAACGCTTGATTGTTTTTGGGAGATGTGGGGGATCCGGCTCGCAGGGGGGATCGCCTGGGAGCGGGGACACCGGCGAAGGCGGGGCGAGGCCCTTGCAAGATGTCGCGGAAATTGTCGTTGGCGCGCTGGATGACGGGGGCGACACGCTCCCGTAAATGCTTCAGGAGCCGGTCGACGAGCGCTCTGATCGATGTCCGTGCCATGCCGACCGCCTGCGCGGCTCTCAGCGCGCCGGCCCCCGGAAGAGCCGCGGCGGCGAGATTCCGGGCGCACCAGACCAGTCGCCCGATCACTCCCATTTTGATGATCTTGATGGCACCGGCGGCCACGGCCATGACAGTCGCCCCGGTCAGCGCGGTACGGGTGAAGTCGCCGGCGTCCCCGCCACTCGCAGCACCGGTCCAGTGACCGCCGAAGGCGTCGGCGGCGGCTCCCGCCGTGGAGTCCATGAACCGCTGGGCGGCGGACTCGGCATCCGCCAGACTGGGGATGGTCCCACCGGCGAATGCGGCCACATGGTCGGCGACCGCGCGCAGATTGTCCTCGTCCCAGGCGAACAGCTCGGCCGACGCACCGACCAGCGAAGCGACGTGCGCGAATTCGGGGGGGATCGTTATACCCATGAGGTGTCATCTCCCGGAAGCACGGCGATGGTCGCGTCGTCGGCGTCACGCGTGTTTCTCACGGAAGCCGCCATTCCCGAGGCCGCCGAATCGTACGTCGTCATGGTGTGGCCCGCGGTTTTCACCAGCAGTCCGGTGAATTCCCGAAACAACCCGACCAGCTCTGCATCCTCACCGCCGACAGGACCGGCGCCAGCGAGTTCGGCCTGCAGACGCTCGATCTTCTCCGCCATGTCCGAGGATGTATCGTCCAATGATCTGGAGGCGGAGTCCGCTCCGCTGTAATCCATGTACATGTGATTGTGCGACACCTTCGATAGATCTCTACTGGGCCATGGGTGGCGTGCTCGCGGGGCCTGTCATCCGGTGCGTTCACAGGCCGAAGCGCTGGTCCAGCTCCTTGAGCAGCTCCTGGGTGGAGTCCTGGATGTCGGAGGGGCCGTCCATGAGGGGCGCCACGATCTCCTGCGTCCGAGCGGCGACCTCGTCGACCGCGCTGTTCACCGCTTGGGTGATGGCCTCGGCCAGCTCATGAGAGCCGAGCCGCATCACCCTCGAATCGAGTTTCAGTTCGCGCACCCGGTGGTCCGGGCCCACGCGCACGACCACCAGCCCTTTGGCCGCTTCGGCGCGTGCCTCGACCTCCGACAACCGATCCCGTGCGCTGTCAAGCTCCCGGGCGACGCGCGCCAGCTCGGCGTCGATATCGTCGCTCCATCCTGGATGTCCCACGAACCGTCCATTCGCATCCGTATGTGGCGATCTTTAATGTATCAAGCGCGACATCCGGGGATTCCGCGCTCAGCGCAGGTAGGGCTTCAGATGCTCGTTGAGCGCACCGCAGCCCAGATACTTCTCCACGGTGTGGAAGTCCAGCCAGTCCAGGTCGACCAGGGCCTCCTGGTCGACCCCGGTGAAGCAGGCCCGCAGCCCCGGGGGGATGGCCGCGATGTCGTCCTTGTCGGCGATGTTGACCCAGCGGCCGACCTGCCGTGGTCGCGCGCCCCAGCCGTTGACCGGGGCGGGCAGCAGACGCTCGAAGATCACGTTGCGCATGCCGAGAGGGCTGCCGAGGGTGATCAGCAGCTCCACCTCCAGGTCGGGGTTCTCCCAGAGCGTCTCGTAGGCCACCACGCTGCCGAGCGAGTGCGCGATCACCACCTTCGGCCGGTTGCGTCTGATCACCTCGGCCACCGCCGCACGCGACGCCGACCGCGCCTCGCCGCCGGCGGTCATGTAGGCGGCGACCTCGGGGCAGAAGAACCGGGCGAACTCGGCGGCGTCGCCCTGCAGACGGTCCAGCAGCCAGCCGGTCATCCGGTGCAGCGCGCCGGTCAGCCCCTCCCCCACCGCGTCGAGCTGCTTGGCCCAGGCGACGAAGACCTCCTGGGCTCCGGCGTCCATGCTCTGCACGGCACGGGGGGAGTCGTCCTTGTGCTCACCCAGCAGGTGCGCGTAGTAGCCGATCTCGGCGATGTAGCGCTCTTTGGCGTACGGCCCGCCGCCGGTCAGGCCCTTGTGCAGATAACGGTCCCACTTGTCGCGCACCGCGGCGGCGGCGCCGCCGACCGAGTTTCCCGCCTCGCGGTAGTAGTGGTACTTGCCTATCCCGTGCACACCGACGATGTCGCCCACGCGCCCCGCCTCCCACCGGTGGATCTCCATGATCCGCCCCGAGTCACTGTGCCGGAAGGAGCCGAGCGCCACAAGCCTGCCCTCGTCAGCATGGCTTTAATGGGGGATAAATGACTTGATACCTGGGTTTGTCGGCCAGTTATGCTGAACGCCCGCCCCGTGAAAAAACGCCCGCCCCGTGAAAAGGAGTCACCCGCCATGCCCGGTCCGCTTCAGATCAGCGGCTCGGTCTCGGTCCCCGAGGCCGAGCTCCACTGGCGGTTCTCCCGTTCCTCGGGCCCCGGCGGGCAGGGGGTGAACACCACCGACAGCCGGGTCGAGCTCAGCTTCGACCTGGCCGCCACCGACTCACTGGACCCGTTCTTCAGGGCCCGCGCCCTGGAACGCCTCGCCCCCCGGCTGGTGAACGGCGTCATCACGATCGCCGCCTCGGAGTTCCGTTCCCAGTTGCGCAACCGCGAGGCCGCCGAGATGCGCCTGGCGCAGATCCTGCGCGAGGCCATCGCGCCGCCGCCCAAGAAACGCCGGCCGACCAAGCCCAGCAGAGGCGCCGTCGAGCGGCGCATCACCGCCAAGAAGCAGCGCTCCGACCTCAAGCGGCTGCGCCGGGGCGACCACTGAGGCTTCCGCCCGGGACGTCAGTCCGGCAGGCAGCCCCGCACGCCGTACTTCGCGCCCCGTTTGAAAGAGGACATCCGCTGGGCGGCGGTTCCATGGTCGCTGACATCGGTCCACGGCGTCGTGTCCCCCATCCGCCGGTGTGCCACCTCGATCTCGGCCACATCGCCTTTCTCGAACCGCAGGATCCCGTCGGCGGCCGCGCCGTACAGGGCTGCCCCCGCCAGGCAGTCCGCCTGGAGTTCGTAGGTACGCATGACCAGTGAACGGTTGAGCCGCCGCTGTACGGCGTGCCCCCACTCGTGGGCGATGACCAGATACACCCAGGCGTCCCCGGAGCGGTAGCCCTCTCTCATGAGGTCGACGTCCCATGCGAGGTAGTCGTCGTTCCAGCAGTACCACGCGTTGTCGTAGGTGAGCCGGTCCGGACCGCAGAGCGGCGGTTTCCGCACCCCTCTCTGGTAACCGCCGAAAACGCCGGGGCTGGAGTATCTCCCGGTGAAGAACCGGGACCAGTGGCTCGACCAGTAACGGTTGACCACGTAGACGGCCGCGGAGATGTCCTTGTCCATGTCGTCCACCTGCCGCTCGGACGCCGCGGCGATCCCGCCGCCCGCACCGGCCGTGATCAGGGATGTCAGGGCGAGCACCAGCCAGGCCGCTCTCCATCGCCCCATACTCGCGACCGCCTCTCGTCGGCCTCCGGCCATGCCCCGACGGTAGACGTGACTCCGGCGCCACGGAAGAGTAAAGCGCGATCTATAACGATATTTCGCGAGGCTTGCCGCGACCGGCTCACTGTGCAGGCCGCCGCCCTCAGGGGGCAGGGCGGCGGTCCTCCATCTCCCACAGGTGGTCGACGACATGCCAGGCGATCCGGCGGGCGGCGTAGCGGGCGGGCCAGCCACCGGAGACCACGGGCATCCCGTCCGAGGGGGTGGCCAGCGCTCCGGCGAGGTCGGCACGCATCGCCGCCAGGCCGGAGGGATCACGGAAGGGCCTGTGCCGCACCCCGACCTTGCGGGCGTAGGCGCGCTCGGCCTCGGCGACGTGGGCGGCCATCTTGTCCCGGTCCCGGCCGCCCCCGCGCGGGCCCTTCCTCAGCTCGTCCGGCGAACCGGCCACGGCCTCGTCGAAGAGCTCCCACCCCGCCCTGACCAGCGCCACGGTGCGCCCCGCCTCAGCCGCGTCCACGGGCTTGCCGTCCAGCCCGGGGATCGCCTCGATCGCCCCGAAGTCGGTGGTCGTCCCTCCCCGGGCCCGCTCCACGATCACCGGATCACCAGGCTCGAACACCAGCCCGGCCCGCTCGGCGATCACCCGGTAGCGCGGCGCGTAGTCCGCCAGCGCGTCCAGTGCGAGCTCCTCCGACTTCCCGATGCGGCACCACCCCGGCCACTCCACGGAACAGGCGAAGACCTTCTTCGGACCGACCTCCAGATAAACATCCGTCATGTGTGAAGCGTCGCACCCATACCTGACAGCTCCGGTCAGGTATCGGAGTCGATCATCCCGATCAGGTCGGCGACCGAGTCGACCACCTGGGACGGACGGAACGGATAGCGGTCCACCTGCCCTCTGCTCATGACGCCGGTGAGCACCAGGATGGTGTGCAGCCCCGCCTCCATCCCGGAGACGATGTCGGTGTCCATCCGGTCACCGATCATGGCGGTGCTCTCGCTGTGGCCGTCGATGGCCCGCAGCGCGCTCCGCATCATCATCGGGTTGGGCTTGCCCACGAAGTACGGCTCCACACCGGTCGCCTTGGTGATCATCGCCGCGACCGCGCCGCAGGCGGGCAGCGACCCCTCGTTGGACGGGCCGACCGGGTCGGGGTTGGTGGCGATGAACCGGGCGCCGCCCTCGATCAGCCGGATGGCGCGGGTGATCTGGGTGAAGCTGTAGGTGCGGGTCTCCCCGAGCACCACGTAGTCGGGCTCGATGTCGGTGAGGATGTAACCGACCTCGTGCAGCGCGGTGGTCAGTCCGGCCTCGCCGATCACGTAGGCGGAGCCACCGGGGCGCTGGGAGTCCAGGAACCTCGCGGTGGCGAGCGCCGAGGTCCAGATCGACTCCGGGGGGATGTCCAGACCCGCCGTGCGCAGCCGTACGGCGAGGTCGCGCTGGGTGTAGATGGAGTTGTTGGTGAGCACCAGGAACCGCTTGCCGGACTCGCGCAGCCGGCGGATGAACTCGTCGGCCCCGGGCACCGGCTGCCCCTCATGGACGAGGACCCCGTCCATGTCCGACAACCAGCACTCGATCGGCTTGCGCTCGTCCACCGTTCCCCCGCGTCCCAGGCCAACACGTATCGAAACAAGGATGACAGGTCCAAGGCGGGCACCATGCCATCAGGCCCCCGCCCGCGACCTCCCGGCCGGCTGCCCGTTCAGGGCACGAGGGCCTCCAGCGCCGCCTCGGCCCGGCGCATCGACTCCTCGGGATCGGCGTCGGGCGAACCGACCTCCGGATCGAAGTTGAGGTCGTGGAAGACGTCGGTGACGCCGCCGGCCTCCAGCATGGCGACGTCCTGCCGGATCTCCTCGAACGAGCCGGTCATCGGGGCGCGCCCGGCGGCCCCGGACGGGCGGACCCGGGTGACACCCCGGGTGACGAAACGCAGCGCCTCCGGATCCCGCCCGGCGGCACGGGCCGCCTCCTTCACAACGGAGATCTTCTCGCCGATGCGGTCGAGATCCTCACGGCTCGAACTGATCCAGCCGTCCGCCAGCCGCCCCGCCCGGCGCAGCGCCACCTCCGCGCTCCCGCCCAGCAGGATCGGCGGCGGCGGGGCCGGCTTGGGGTCCTGGTGCACCGGCGGCAGTTCGTAGAACTCCCCCTTGTGCTCGACGACCTCCTCCGACCAGAGCCGGCGCAGCACGTGGAGGAACTCCTCTCCGCGCCGCCCGCGCCGCTCGAAGGACACCCCCGACGCCGCGAACTCCTCCGGGAGCCAGCCCAGCCCGAGCCCCGCGTCCAGCCGGCCGCCGGACACCGCCTGCAGGCTGGACAGCTGTTTGGCCAGCAGCGGCGGCGAGAAGAAGGGCATGTTGAGCACGGCCACGCCGAGCCGGACCCGGCTGGTCACCCCCGCCAGGTAGGCCAGCGTGACCATCGGGTCGTGCACGCTGCGGTAGGGCGCCCCCATCGAATGCCCACGCGGGTACAGCAGGCGCTGGAAGGTCCACACCTCGTGATAGCCGAGTGCCTCCGCCCGCTGCGCGACCCGCACCATGTTGGCGGGCGTCGCCCAGGATCCCGCCACCGGCACCGCGAATCCGATCCTCATGCCATGCACCCTATGCGCGCCCGCGGCGGAGGCGCGGATCAGCGGAGGCGCGGATCAGTGGTTCACTTGCCCGATGGACGACAGCGGGGACCTGATCGACGGACTGCGCCGGATCGGCGTCCGGTACGGCGGCGCGCCCGCCGAGGTGCTGCCCACCAGACCGGACGTGATCATCGTGCGGGCCGGCTCCGTCGTGGTGAAGGCGCACGCGCCGGGGGCCGAGGAGGCGCCGCTGGTGGAGCGGATGCGGGCCGTCGCCCATCCGGCGCTGCGCGGCATCATGCTCGGACCGGTGACCGAGGAGGTCATGGTCGTCCGTGATCGGCTGGTCACCGTGTGGCCGGCCGGGGTTCCGGTGGACCACGATGCCCCGGACGCGGCCCCCTGGGAGGAGTCCGCGCGGCTGCTGGCCAGGCTGCACGCCGTACCGGCCGGGGCGCTGCCCCCGCTGCCGGCCGCCGGCGGGCCTGCCCGGGTGGGGACCACGGTCGCCAGGTTGACCGGCGACTCCGCCGCCGAGCGCGTCGTGCGCCGCGCCATGGCCTGCCTGCCCCCGCTCGACGCCGGACCGCGCTCGACGACCCACGGCGACTGGCACATGGGCCAGCTGGTCCGCACCGGGGACGGGTGGATCCTCATCGACGTCGACGATCTGGGCGTCGGCGATCCGGCATGGGACCTGGCCAGGCCGGCGGCCTGGTTCGCGGCCGGACTGCTGGATCCGGAGGTGTGGCACCGTTTCCTGGGGGCCTACCGGGCCGCGGGGGGGCACGCCGCCGGAGCCGGCGGCGACCCGTGGGAACGGCTGGATCTGCCGGCTCAGGCGATGACCGTGCAGCTGACGGCGGCCGCGCTGGCCAACGCGGAGCGGGAGGGACGGCCGCCGGACGAGGTCGAGCAGGTGCTGCTCGACACCTGCGAGAGGATTATCCGGCTCCGAAGCGCATGCCACAGTGCGCTCACCGAGTAGGTTGTGACTAGTTCAAGACAATGCCAAGGGCAAGGAGATCAGCCAGATGCAGTGCCCGAAGTGTCGCGGCGCCATGCGCACTTATGAGCGCAACGGCGTCCACATCGAACAGTGTGAGAGCTGTCGCGGGATCTTCCTGGACTATGGCGAGCTCGAGACCCTGACTCGCATGGAGAGCCAGTGGTCCCAGTCGCACGCCGCTCCGCCCCCGCCGCCGCCTCCCCCGCCGATGCACGGCGCCCCCGCCTGGGGCGCGCCCCAGCACGGCGGCCACTACGGCCACCACCGCCAGCGCAGCTGGGTCGGGATGCTCTTCTCGACCTGATCTGATCCGAGGCACGCCCAGACCGCGATCCCGTCACGGGGTCGCGGTCTCCGCGTCTCCCATGGGGTGTCAGCCTGGGAAGTCGCCCGGCTTGACGCGCTTGAGCGGCACCGAGCCGCCCACGACGGCTTTCAGGGTGACGGACCAGTTGGACCAGCGGATCTGGGCACCGGTGTGGACCGTCCTGAACCGCAGCGACTTGCCGAACCGCCCGAAGGCGCACGACCGCGTGAAGCCGCCTGCTTTGGAGTCCCAGTCCGAGCCGAGGGTGTAGTAGACCTTGTAGCTGCCGTCACGCACGCCCCGGACCCGGAACTTCGCCTTCTTGCGGACATAGACGCGGATCGCCTTCTTCTTGCCGCGTACCAGCACGACGACCGCGTCCTGCGTGTTTCCGTTCTTCAGCTCAAGGTAGGCACGCCCGGAGCGGCTCCCGGACGTGATGTACCTGCCGTTGGGCAGGCGGCGCGACCTCTCCTTCGAGACCTTCACCGGGATGACGTCGGTGCGGTAGTCTCCCCGGTCGGCCAGCGCCGTCGCGCTCCTGCGGACCGGCGAGAGCTGTCCGATCTCCTCCACCCCGGTCAGTACGGCGGGCCCGGTGCACACGTCCTGCGCCCGCACGTCCTCCTGGGCCGCGGAGAGCGCGCTCAGGAGCTGCCGTAACGCGCCGACGTAGTCGGCGTGCTCGGCCTTCACCTCAGAGGGCGGAGTCAGTGTCTCCAGCCGGGCGACCGCGTCCTCCATCGCGGAGACCGTCTGTCCCAGTCGTTTGCCGAGTCCCTCGACGCCGGTGGAGTTCAGCTTCTTCAGCGCCTCCCGGATGGGGCCGCGCGCCTTGTCGAGCGCTGCCCGGTAGTCCTTCTCGGTCAGCTCCGCCGGGGCGGGCGACCCGCCGGGCCCGGCCGTCTTCCCGGCGCTCCTGGCCGCGCCGCTCGGGCCGGCCACGGGTTCACCGGAGCCACCGGAGGTGCACGCGCTCAGCGTCAGCGTGGCGACCACCACGCAGGACAGCAGACGGGGGGTGGTCACCTGCCCCACTATCGCCGGATCGATCTCGGCCCGTCAACACATGCCCGCCGTCCTTCGGAGAGCCCTCCCGTCGGTCGGGGCCGCCGGGAACGGCGGCGCCATCCGATCAAAGGATAGGCTAACCTAATTTAGTAAAATCGTGGCAATGTCCCTCCATGGAAAGGCAAAGGAGAGGCACGTGGAACAACCCCGGTGGAACGACGATCTCGACATCGACGTCCAACTGGCCAGGCTCAACGAGGAGGTGCGGTCCGTACGGCTCGGCCTGGCTGAGATCGAGGGCCGGGCCGAGGCGGCCAAGGGGCTGGTGGCCGTACGGGTCGGGGCCGACTGCCGGATCCGCGACATCACACTCGACCCCCGCGTGATGCGGCTGCCGTCGACGGAGCTCGCCGAGGCGATCAAGGAAGCCGCCAACACCGCCGCCGACCAGGTGGCGGGCCGGGCAAGAGAGATCACCGCCGTGCTGACCGGCGAGGCACCCGAGGGTCCCACACGGTGACCGCGAACCAGGGGTTCGCGGTCACACCGACCAACGTGACACGGGCGTCGAACGGAGTGGACGCCCTGATCAGCCGGGTGGACGAGTTCGGGAAACTCTCCGCCGAGGCCACCCGGCAGCTTTCCGGTTTCCATCCGTGGGGGCTGCTCGGCGAGATCCATCTACGCGACTCGTGCACATCGCTGATGGAGGAGTTCTCCGGCCATCTGCGCGCCATGCGCGCGGGGTTCGAGGGCGCCGGCGAGCGCCTGGCGAAGACCGGCGTCACCTACGCCGCCGCCAATCCGGTCGACGATACGCTCCAGGAGATGCTGGCCGCGGCGGCCCAGCGCAAGGAGGCCGAGCCGGAGCCCATCAGGGAACTGAACCCGGCCTCCCGCTTCTATCGCGACCACCAGATGCTCAACGGCCTGATCACCTTCGCGCCCTACCCGTTCGGCCTGTTCGGCACCACCGTCATGGACGGCCTGCGCCTGTACGGCGACATCGCCAGCGACGACAAGTTCAACATCGGCGCGGACCTGGCGCAGTTCACCCAGGACGTGATCGGCACCTACTTCGGCATCCGCAGCGCCCCGACGCTGATGCGATCCGACCCACTCGGCTATCTGATGTCCAACGGTTGCCGGTTCCTGATCAACGCCCTCTACTGGGTGAAGTGGGCGGCCGACTGGGTGACCGGCGACCCGATCGCGACCGGGCAGGCCGCCTACAACTACGACAGCCTGGCGACCAGCGTGCGCGGCCTGGCCAAGGACCTGGAGCAGGCGCTGGCGGGGGCCTACCGGGACGGCGACTGGCAGGGCGAGGCGAGCGAGGTGGCGCGGGAGCGGCTGGCGGCCTTCAGCCGGGGCATCGCCGAGACCGGTGACATGGCCAACCGGGTCGCCGCGATGCTGCAACTGGCGACCGCGATCATCGGCGCGGTCGAGGGGATCATCAGGGGCATCATCAGCGACCTGATCGTCTGGGCGATCAGGACGTGGTTCAGCGCCTCCATGCTGGCCCCCGCGACGGCCGGGCAGTCGGTCGTGGCCGCGGCCGCGGAGATCAGCGCGACCTCGGCCGTGTCGGCGGGCCGGGTCGGCTCGGTGCTCAACCAGGCGGCGTCGTTCATGCGGCGGCTGTCCGCGCTGATGCGGCGGGCGCTGGCGGCGCTGGCACACGGCCACAACCGGGCGTTCACCTGGCTGCGTGGCACCCCGTGGGGCCGCAAGAACCTGGAGTTCACCTACGGTTCGCGCTACTACGACCAGATCGTCAGGGCCGACGCCAGAGCGGCGACGGGGGCCAGGCTGACCTGGCGGGACTACGCGGCCAGCTTCAGGCAGCAGACCAAACAGCTCTCGACGACGAACCTGGTCAACGCGTTCGGCTTCTGGGGGTACCGCACCGACAAACGGGGCGTGCCGTATCCGGATGGACGGCAGAAACTCGCCATCCAGCGTTACGTGATCAAGGACAGGAACGGTGAGACGAACAGCCTGACCGCCTACCCGGCGCCGCTGGCGTACACCGCGATCTACGCGCTGCCGTTCGCCCGCGCCTGGCAATACCACGACCGCGCGGGCGAGGAGGTGTCCGCCGCCCAGATCGACGCCGACCTCTCCCTCTGACCGCTGGAGGCGATGCCGGCACCGCCGTCCCCGGCCGCAGACGACTGGATCTCCGCTCTCATGTCCCGGGTTCCGCCCGATACCCTGACCGGCCGCCGGCGACTCGGCTTCCCGGCTAACCCGCCGGACGGACCACGAGCAGGGATCGGGGCCGCTTGGTGAACTCCACGTCCCCTGCCACGGTGCACGTCTCGCCGTCGCGTGCCAGCCGTACCACGCCGGAGGGCGAGGAGACTCTCAGCGTGTCGGCCTGCCACTGCTGGTAGTGCCTGGACAGGCCGACCCCGCCCAGCAGCACACTGGTGAGCGCGCGCAGCCGGGGCAGCCGGGACGCGGCGGTCAGCAGCCGGACGTCCAGCAGCCCGTCCTCCAGTCTCCGCCGCAGCCGGGGGGCGGCTCCGCGTGAGTCGTAGCGGCAGTTGCCGACGAACAGCAGCCATATCCGCTGGGGCACGCCGTCGACGACCACCTCCTCGGGCTCGGCGGTGCGCAGTACGCGACCCAGGGCCCACAGCAGTGCCGGCCATTTGCCGATGCGCTGCTCGACGGACTCGCGCCGGTCGACGATCTGCCGGTAGACGCCGAGGCTCGCACTGTTGAGGAAGATCCGGCCGTCCACCTCCCCCACGTCCACCGCGGCCACCCCGCCCGAACGGTAGGCGATCATCGCGTCCTCGGGTCCGCGCAGGCCCAGCGTGGCCGCGAAGTGGTCCAGCGTGCCCGCCGGAATGATCATCAAGGGTTTGCGGTACCGCAGCGCGGCCTGCGCCCCGCAACCGGCCGTACCGTCGCCTCCGGCGACCGCGAGCATCCGGGCGCGGGCCGCGGCCTTGTCCATCACCTCGGCCACCTCAGGTCCGCCCGCCTCGACCACCTCGGCCTTGGGCAGCCAGGCCCGCACCGCGGCGGCCGCGGCCGGGTCACCACCGGCGGAGGAGTTGATCACGGCGACCACCCCCTGGCCGTCGGGGTCGTGGCCGGGCACCGGCGACGCGGTGACCACCCGTGGCGCACCCGTCACGGCCTCCGGCCAGAGGCGCCGGGTGAGCAGTCCGGTCGCCACGCCGATCGCGGCACCGGCGAGGACGTCTCCCGGATAGTGCACACCGGTGTAGACGCGGGAGAAGCAGACGGCCGCCGCGAGCAGCGCGACGGGGACCGCGACCACGGCGGGCGCCTCGACGGCCACGGCGGTGGCGAACGCGGCGGCCGAGGCCGAATGGCCGGAGGGGAACGACGCCGACACCGGCATTTTGATCATTCTTCTCAGCGGCAGACCGTCCGATGACGGCCGGGACCGGCCGAAGGCCTGCTTCCCGACCAGGTTCACCAGGGGGCTGGCCAGACTCACCGCGAGCATCCCGCGAGTCGCGGCGCGGCGCAGTGGCCGCCGCCCGCTGACCGCCAGCGCCCCGGCGAGGCCGGCCCACAGCAGCGAGTTGTCGGCGGCGCGCGACAGGACGGGAACGAGACGTTCGAGACCGGGCAACTTCGCGCCCGCCACCGTGGCGAACAACCGCCGGTCCAGCCTGCCGAGCCGTGACCTCAATCGCATACGTCACATCCCTGTCGAACGGCAGCCAGCGAACAGGTGCCTGATTCCCGTCGCATACCCCGATGTCCGGTGTATGCCTCCTAGCTTGCCCCCCGCGGTTCCACCGAGTGCCGTTACCGGGAAGAATCGGATGGACGGACCGGCTGTTCGACGGAACCGCTCAGGTCGTAACCCCGGGACAGCAACTCCGCCTCGACCGCGGCGCAGACCGTCTCGACGACCGTGACGCGGGCCAGCCGCTTGTCGTCCCCGGCCACCACGTGCCAGGGGGCCTTGGGATGGTCGGTCCGGGCGAGCATGTCCTCCACGGCGTCCTCGTACTGCGGACGCTTCTCGCGGTTGCGCCAGTCCTCGTCGGTGAGCTTCCAGGCCCGTAACGGGTCATCCGCCCGGTCCTGGAAGCGCCGCAGCTGCTCCTCCTCGGAGACGTGCATCCAGAACTTGACGAGGATCATGCCTTCGGCGACGAGGGTCCTCTCGAACTCCACGATCTCACCGTAGGCGCGCGACCACTGCTCCTCGGTGGCGAAGCCCTCGACCCGCTCCACCAGCACCCGGCCGTACCAGGAACGGTCGAGCACGGCCATGCCGCCCCAGCCGGGAAGGACCGGCCAGAACCTCCACAGGAAGTGGTGCCGCTTCTCGTCATAGGTCGGCGCCGCGAACTGGGCGACCCGTACGTGCCGGGGGTCGAGCGGGCGCACCAGCCGTTTGATGGCCCCTCCCTTGCCCGAGGCGTCCCAGCCCTCGAACACCGCGCACAGCGGGGGGCCGATGCGTTTGTCGCCGATCTGGCCGCCCAGGACGAGACGCAGGTGCAGCAGGCGGTCCAGCGCGGCGTCGAGGCGCGCGGCGGCCTCCTTCTTGGCCAGCTTCCGTGACAGGTCAATCTGGGACAACCGATTCATGAGGATCAGCCTCGCATTCTCTGCGGCGATCCGGCCACCCAGACAGTGGCTCGGCGCACGGCTCAGGTGACGGTGATGCGGAAGGTCGCGTCACCCGACACGCGTCTGCTCTGCTCGTCGGCGGGCACCCGGTCGGCCGGACAGCTCCGGCAGTTGGAGATCGTGACCGTGGCCGTTCCGGGCTGCTTGGCGTTGAAAACGAAGTAGCGGACCCCGCCCGCCTTCCCCGTCTCGGCGCCGGGCCGGTACTCCTCACTGATGAACGAGGCCACCTTGATGTCCGGCAGGTCGGCCATCCGCCAGCTGTCCCCGGCGGAGGCGTCCTCGTCCACGCCGAGCGAGAACCGCTGGCCCGGGGTGAGCCGGACGTCCACCGTGGTGCCGACCTTCCCGCGGACCATCAGGCCCAGGGACTGGACGGCGGCTCCGTTGCCGCACCCCGCGACGAGCGCCACCAGCAGCAGGACGACCATCGTCGTTCGGTGAATCACGGACTCACAGTAGCGACCCCGGGCCGCCCTGCTCCCAGGAGGTCACGCCGTCCCGTTCCTCCGGCGGGGCGCGGCGCCGGCCGGCATCGACCGCTCAGCGGCCGGACGGCTGCCCGGCCGCCGGACGGGCGATCCCGGCGATGAGCTCCAGCTGGTCGAGCTGCGCGTCGAGGGTGGGGGCCGCGATGCGGCAGACCACGTGCTCCGCGCCCGCCTCCGCGTAGCGGGCCAGGGTGGCGGCCACCTGCTCGGCCGGGCCCGCGACCATCGCCTGGATCGTCCGCACCGCCTCGTACGGCAGGCCGTAGGTGGTCCGGCAGTAGGCGTCGAGCTGCCGTTCTCCCCCTGCCACGTCGTCGGTGACCAGCACCGTGACGAACAGCGCCGGGGTGACCGCGTCCGCAGGACGCCCCGCCGACGTCGCGGCGCGCCGTACCGCCGTGAGGCCCGTCCGGTAGTCGGCGGGGTCGGGCGGGTAGGGCAGCCATCCGTCGTAGAGCCGGCCGGTGCGCTCCAGCGCCGACGGGCTCGCCCCGCCCAGCCAGATCTGCGGCCCCCCGGGCCGGTAGGAGGGCGTGGACGCGGGCAGCTCGTCGAAGCGCAGCACCTTGCCGTGGTAGGCCCGCTCGCCCGACCACAGCGCCCGCCACAGGGCCACCGTGTCGTCCAGCCGCCCGAATCGGCGCTCCCACGGCACCTCCGACACCGCGTACTCGATCTCCGACCGGCCGGGGAAGCCCGCACCCACGGTGACGACCAGCCGCCCGGCCGACAGGTGGTCGATGGAGGCGAGCTCCTGCGCGGCCGTGACCGGACGGCGGAAGGCGGGCAGCAGCACCGCGGTGCCGAGCGTGACGCGTTCGGTCACCGGCGCGAGGGCGGCGAGCATGGCCAGCGGCTCGATCCGCGGACCGATCAGTGTGTCGTTGGCCCAGACCGAGTCGTAGCCGAGCCGCTCGGCGCGGACGCCGAAGTCGACCAGCCGCCGGGCGTCGTCCCAATAGCTGTGGTTGGCGGGGAGCAGGACTCCCAGTCGCGTGTTCATGGGACGGATCGTGCTCCGTTCCGGGAATGACGACAATTCCCTCGAAGGAATGGACAAGTACGGCACACTAGGCCGATGGACTTTCCCCATGCCCTGCGCTCGATCCGGCAGCACCGCCGTCTCAGCCAGCTGGACCTCGCCCTGCGCGCGGGCACGACGCAACGCCACCTCAGCTTCATGGAGAGCGGCCGCTCCCGGCCCGGCCGGTCCATGGTGGTACGGCTCAGCGAGTCGATGGAGTTGCCGCTGAGGGAGCGCAACGAGCTCCTGCTCTCGGCCGGCTACGCCCCGGTCTACCCGCAGACTCCGCTCGACGACCCCGGCCTGGAGCACGTGCGCACCGCGCTGGGGCACATCCTGACCGGGCACCTGCCCTACCCCGCGATCGTCGTGGACGCGCGGCACGAGCTGGTGCTCGCCAACGACGCGTTCGGTCTGCTCACCGAGGGCGTCGCGGAGCACCTGCTGCGCCCGCCGGTCAACGTGCTGCGCCTCGCCCTGCACCCGGAGGGCCTGGCGGCGCGAATCGTCAACCTGGAGCAGTGGGCGCAGCACATCCTCGACCGCATCTCCCGGGACGACCTGTACGAGGAGCTGTCCGGCTACGTGCCGCACACCGCGCCGGGCCCCGACCACGTGGGGTTCGCCGTCCCGGTACGGCTGCGCTCGGCGCGCGGCGAACTGCGGCTGACGACCACGATCACGACGTTCGCGACCGCGCTCGACGTGACCGTGGCAGAGCTGAAGCTGGAGGCGTTCCTGCCCGCCGACGCGGCCACGGCAGCGCTGCTGGCCGGGTGAGCCGCGGCGGCCGGTCCGTCAGAGCCCGGGGAACATGTAGTCGGCGGTGATACGGCCGTCCTCGCCGAGCACGAGCACCTCCAGGCCGCCGCCCACCGCCTCGTCTCCCCCGGCGGGCACCATCTCCCAGGTGAACTTGACGATGTCGTGCAGCCGGAGGGCGTCGCCGCGGGGCCGGAAGAAGAACTCCCCGGAGGCGACGAACTTCTCGTGGGAGCGCACCACCCGCACTTCGATCTCGTCGTACCCGCGGGCCTCAAGGGTGGTGGACTCGAAGCCCAGCCTCGCGGCGGCCTCCCGGATCTCTTGGGGCGGCTGGAGGATGTGGGCCCCGTCCCCGGCCCACACCTCCTCGATCGCCTTTCGGCGCAGCCCGGCGTCCGGCTCGTTCCAGAGCGCGATGTAGCGGCCGGCCAGTTCCTGTGCGTTGATGTCGGTCACCGTTTCTCCTCGGTCGGCGGGTCTGTGTACCCACTCACCTTGCGAGAAGGGCCCTCATCCGACAATTCCCCGGAGGGAATGGCCGACGGCGCACCAGGGCGTGTCTTCAGGCGGATCGGAGGCTTCGGAGCCCACACCACGGCGCCTCGCAGAGTGGAGCCCGGCAAGGCCGCGCTCCGGGGCCATGCCGAAGCGGCAGGTCGCAGACGGCCTCGCCCATTCAGCGGACGGTGCATGCTCCTGCGAGGGATCGGTGTCCGCCCCGGGGTCCGCGCGGTCCCCGGGGAACGGGGGTCAGGTCACCGACGCCGTGCCGAGACGCATCCTCATCGCGTGCTCCACGAGGGCGATCAGCACCTCCTTGCCGGACTCCCGGCTGCGGGCGTCGCAGAGCACGACGGGGATGTCGGGATGGAGGGTCAGGCCGAGCCGGACCTCGTCGAGGTCGTAGCGGCGGGCCCCGTCGAAGCAGTTGACCGCGACGACGAAGGGCGTCTCGCGCCGCTCGAAGTAGTCGAGGGAGGGGAAGCAGTCGGCCAGCCTGCGGGTGTCGGCCAGGACGACCGCCCCCAGCGCGCCCAGCGCCAGCTCGTCCCAGAGGAACCAGAACCGTTCCTGCCCGGGGGTGCCGAACAGGTAGAGCCGGTAGTCGTCGCCGATGGTGATGCGGCCGAAGTCCATCGCGACCGTGGTCGTCTGCTTGGCCTCCACCCCGGACAGGTCGTCGATGCCGAGACCCCGGTTGGTCAGCGTCTCCTCGGTGCGCAGCGGCTCGATCTCGGAGACCGCGCCGACCAGGGTGGTCTTACCGGCCCCGAAGCCTCCGGCCACCAGGATTTTGATCGCCTTGGGCAGTCTGACCTGCCCGGCGTCACGGCTAGAGTGCGCGGAGTCCATTGAGCACCGCCCTGTAAAGCCTCTCGTCGTGCATGTCCGTCTCCGAATGGGGTTCCTGCAGGGCGATGAATCCCTGGTCGAGCAGGTCACTGAGCAGGACACGGATGGTGCCTGCCGGAAGGTTCATGTGTGCGGCGATCTCCGCAACCGACTGGGGCAGCAGGCAGAACCGCACGATGGCCAGGCACTCCGGATCGAGCCCGCTCTCCCTCGGGACGGCGGAGCGGACACTCACTGCCAGGGTGATGAGGTCGAACCTGCCCTGGGCCGGTTCGGTCCTGCCCCGGGTGAGGATGTAGGGCCGGACGATCGGCCCGGCCTCCTCACCCACCCACTGCGTGTCGGGATGCTCTTCGGCGGGGTTCATCGCGGGGCGTCGTCCATGGCGGCCTGCGCCGTCCGCGCGGGCGAGGTGAGGTACTGGCCGACCCGGGTGACGAGCATGGCCATCTCGTAGGCGACCAGGCCGACATCGGCCTCGTGCGCGCAGAGCACCGCCAGGCAGGCCCCCTGCCCGGCCGCGCTCACGACCAGGTAGGCCGACCGCATCTCGATGATGGTCTGCCGCACCGCGCCGCCTTCGACCCGATCACTGACCCCCCGCCCCAGACTCTGGATCGCCGATCCCACGGCGGCCAGGTGCTCGGCGTCGGCCTGCTCGAACCCCTCCGACGCCGCCAGCAGCAGCCCGTCGGAGGAGAAGACGATCGCGTGCTCGGCCTCCCCCACGCGCACGACCAGGTCGTCCAGCAACCAGGCCAGGTCGGTGAAAGATCCTGTTCCCTGCACCACTTTTGTCCTCTTTCTGCCGACTTTCCGCCGACGGGTGTTGGGTCACCGGCGTCCGGCGGCTCGTCGGCACCGGGCGGCCCGCGCGAATCGAGATCATCACTGGTGTCACATGCGGGGTTCTCCGTCGATCGCGGGATCACCGTCCCGTTCGAGTAGATGCGCCGCCTCGGACCGGCCGCGACGTGTGCCGCTCTGGAAGGACGCCATGGCCGCGCGGATCGCCTCCGGCGAGCGCTCGTCGTCGTCCGCGGGCGCGGGCGCCGCCGGCTCGTCGTCCTGCAGTGGGGCGGCGAGGTGGGTCTGGGGGACGCGCCGCGGCAGGCCCCCGGGCGTGTGACTGGTGTCAGGGGGAGGCATGAGCGTGGGCGACGGGGCGGCGAGGGCGCCGGAGACCTCCGCGGACGCGGAACGGTCCGCGACCGGTCTGGCCGCCCCGTCCCGCGGGGCCGGGCTCCGGGCGGGCGTCCGGGTCTGCGGCGGCGTCCCGTGCAGGTCGTCCCGCACGGAGGTGTCCGCCCTGTCGAACGGCCTGTCGAACGGCTCACCGTCGGGGTCTCCGGCCAGGGTCCGGGCCGAAGCGCCGCCGCCGGTGATCTCCAGTGGCCCGGCGCCCCGCCGATGGCCCGTGGGCAGGGCGTCCGCACCCGCGGTACGGGCCTGCGGGACGCTGAGCGCGGTCTCGGGCCCCGCCTGCTCGGTGATCAGGTCCTGCGGGATGAGGACGACGACCGTCGTGCCGCCGTACGGGGAGATCTTGAACGTCACCCGGACCTCGTGCCGTTCGGCCAGCCGGCTGACGACGTACAGTCCGAGGCGGGCGTTGCCCGACAGCTTGAGCTCGGGGGGGTTGGCGATCCGCTCGTTGGCGCGGGTGATGTCCTCCGGGCTCATGCCCAGGCCCCGGTCCTCGATCTCCAGCGCGTATCCGTGGGCCACGACGCTCCCGCTGACCTGCACCGTCGTGTAGGGCGGGGAGAAGGAGGCGGCGTTCTCGACCAGCTCGGCGACCAGGTGGATGACATCGCTCACGGCACGTCCGTCCAGCGCCGCGTCTCCCAGGGGAAGCACGTCCACCCGGGTGTAGTCCTCGATCTCGGCCAGCGAGCCGCGGACCACGTCGATCATCGGGACCGAGTCGCGCCACGCGCGGCCGGGCGCCGCGCCGGACAGGACGAGGAGGTTCTCGGCGTAGCGACGCATGCGGGTGGCCAGGTGGTCGAGCCGGAAGAGATCCCGCAGGTCCTGCGGGTCGTTCTCCCGCCGCTCCATCACGTCGAGCACGCTGAGCTGGCGGTGGACGAGCGACTGGGTACGGCGGGCGAGGTTGCGCAGGATGTCGGCGATGTCCCGTCGGAGCTGGGCCTGCTCGGCCGCGACCTTGATCGCGGTCTTCTGCACGGCGTTGAACGCCTGGCCGACGTGGCCGATCTGGTCGTCGCCGAACTGCAACGGCGGCGCCTCGGCCGCGAGGTCCACCTCCTGCCCGTGACCGATCCGCTCCACCACCGAGGGCAGCCGCTCGTTGGCGAGCTCCCAGGCGGCGACCCGCAGCTTGTCCAGCTGCTGGATCAGGGCCCGCGCGGTGGTGATGGACAGGACGATCGAAGCGATGACGGCGAAAAGTCCTAGACCGCCGGCCAGCACGAGCCGGACGATGACGCCGGTCGCCACCGGGGTGGCACGCTCGACCACGCCGGCGCCGCCCGCCAGCACCACCTCGTTCAGCTGTGACAGCGCGGGCTGGGAAACAGCACTCCACCGCCTGATGTCCACGGATCCGGCCAGTTCGGCCTGCGGCCCCTGGAGCATCCAGTCCTCCATGCTGCGCACCCGGACGAACGCCTCGCTGGAGGCCAGGCGCTGGTAGGCGGCACGGTCGCTCGGGGGCAGCTCGGCCACCGCCTGGGCGGTGAGGAAGCGCTGCGTACCAACGATCTGCGTGAACAGGACACGCTCGGCGCCGGTGAGCCGGCCCTCGGTCAGGGCACCCGCCACCAGGGCGTCTTCCTGGGCGAACATCTCCCGGGCCCGGCTCAGTTGGATGAACGTGCGGGTGTCCTTGGCGATCGCGTCGTCGTCCAGCGTGGCGAGCGAGTCATAGACGGAGTAGACGGAGTCGATGATCTGGGTGAACGTCGCAGCGGCCCGGAGCCGGTCCAGACGGCCGAGGTCGATCGACTTGCGGACCGAGCTCAGGCCGTCCAGTTGCTGGAAGACCTCGCCGAGCCGCTGGTCGAGCGCCTCGCTCGCCATCAGCCGCACACTGCTGCCGCCGACGAGTTCGCGCAGGCGCGCGCCGACCGAGTCGGTGCGCTCACGCTGGGCGTTCAGCGGCCCGCGCCGCTGAGAGTCCGTGGCGGGATCGCCCAGTGCGATCAGGGTGAGCCGCCGCTCGGCCTGCAACTGCGACACCAATTCGACGCTCGGGTCGGAGACGCCCGAGTTGAGGGTGGCCACCCCCAGCATGTTCAGTCCCTCGCGCACCGTCACCCATGCGGTGAACGCCCACAGAGCGGTAAGTGACACCAGCAGTGCCGTGACCTTGGTCCGCAAACGCGCGTTACGCAAGCGCATAGCACCCATCCTGGTGAAAGTAAAATCATGTACGTCTTACAGCGATTAATGCGTGTGAATCACTCAACGCCATATCGCACAAATGGCTACATCCCTCGCCACACCCGGAGAACCTTAGCAATGACCTCAAATACCCTCAAGGCGACATCGGACAGATGTGACTATTTGTCCTTTTTGTAAAATAAAGTTCTCCTGCCGAATTCCGATGACCGCCGATTACCGCGCCCGGGCGATCCGGCTGTGGAGCACGGAGAGCACGCCCTGCCAGGTGCAGCGCCCCCAGGATCGCCGCCCTGACGATCGCCGCAGGTAGATACAGGTCCTTGTCGTGCCAGAGCGCCGGAGCGTCCGTCGGCGCGCCGCGCCCGGCGACCGCCCCCAGCAGGAAGCGATACCCGCGCGCCACCGCCTCCAGCCGTTCCTCCTCGCCCGCCGCACCGGTCAGCAGCAGGGTCTGCAACGCGTAGGCGGTCTCCTCCGCCGTCCCCTCCCACCGGCCCCAGGATCCATCCGCACGCTGGCTGTCGAGCACCCAGCGCACGGCTCTGCGCACCGTGCCCTCCGACCCCGCTCCGCCGTATTCATCCAGCGCGAGCGAGCAGCAGGCCGTCGCGTAGTACGGCGAGGCGTGCCAGCGATCCAGCCAGTTCCCCTCCGCTTCCTGGCAGCCGCACAACCACGCCGACAGCTTGTCCACAGCCTCCGCGTAGCGCGGTACGGCGTCGGCGTCACGCCTCAGATACGCACCGAAGGCGTCGAGCACGTGCGCGTTGACCGTCGGCGAGGCCCCCTCCTCCCCATGCCAGGTGCAGAAGTGGGTGTCCGTCTCGTACGCCCACAGGGCATCGGGCTCGCGGGGAACCCCGAGCAACGTCAGCGCGTACAGGGCGACCGAGGTGGTGTCGGCGTCCGGCGGGAGCCCCGGCCCCGCCGGCCCTCCCACCGGACCGACCCCGTCGTCCAGGCTCTTCACCAGCTCCGGCGGCACGTCCACGGGGATACCGGCGCGCCGCAGCCAGCTCAACGTCCAGCCGCGCTCGAACACGGTTACGGGGAGGGCGCACGGCACCGGCCCGCCGAATCCGGCTACGACCTTCTCCAGATACCGCCGCACCGGATCGGCCGGGTCGGACTCGCCCGCCGTACCGAGCCACGCGGCACCGGCCGCGGGCGACGCCCCGATCGTGGCGACGGCCTCGGCCGGAGAGCCCGGCGCACCGGCCTCCCCGGTCGCCTCGGGCGACCCCCAGGTCTTCGCGATCGGGCTGGGAACGACACCGGACGCCTTGTCCGCCGCCTCGCCCACCACCTCCAGCGCGTGCAGCAGTTTCTGCGGGACCTCCGCGCCCGACGCCATCCGCGCCCGGATCGCCGACAGTTTCACGCCGTTCATGCCCGCGGGAAGCTCCAACCGTTCGCTGCTCCCCTCCGCCTCCAGGTGCCCGTTGATCAGGGAGACCAGGGAGGGAACGATGAGCTCGATCGCCGGCATGTCGGGCAGGGCCGGACCGCTGTCCGGGCGCGACCGGCGACGCAGCATCCCGACACCCCGGTGCGCGGCTCCGGCCAGCACGGCCCGGCCCGGACCTGCGGGCTCACGGCGCAGTTCCGCCAGGAGCGCCTCGGTGGCGCTCAGCGTGGGAACGAGGTCGTAGCCGTCGGGAGCGCCCCAGCCGCCGTCCGATCGCTGGGTGGCCAGCAGGAAGTCGAGCCGTTCGGCGTGCCCGGCCAGCCACGGGGCCAGGCCGACCATGCGTCCGGTCTCGTACGGCGAGGCCGAGACCTGCCCCCACGGGTGGGCCAGGAGTCCGGTGACCAGCTCGTGGGCCCCGGCGGCCACGTCGATCTCCTCGAAGGGCCGCTGCTCTGCCGTAGCCGTCGTGAGGAGATCGTCGACGCTCACAGGGTGCCCCAGTAGTCGGCCACGCGGTAGAAGCCCGCGCAGAAGTCCATCTGCCGTTCCAGGTAGCCGGCCAGTTCGGGGTGGTCGGTGCGCAACGGGGCGATCAGCTCCCGGCTCCGGGCGGCGAGCTCGGCGACCCGCCGCTCGACCTCGGCGCGGGAGACGTCCAGCAGCAGGGCGTTGAGGTCGCCCCAGGTCACGTCGCGCTCGTAGGTGCCCAGGTCGTTGAGGAGGCGGATGACCCGCTGCACCGCCGAGGCGGCCTTCCGGACCAGGTCGAGGTCGGCGACGGCGTCCGGGTCCGTGGTGTGCAGCCAGTGGGAGGTGAAGGCGAAGCAGAAACCGAGGTTGTCGGCGTTGCCGAGATACTCTTCGAAGCTCGGCGTGACCTTCTCCCCCTTCCACCGCCACTCCAGCAGCATCGCCTCCAGCATCGACCGCAGTTCCACACGCCAGAGGTGCCCGAGCGCCGGGAAAGCGGGAGACGCGGCGAGTTCGTCGCGGATGTCGGCGAGCAGGCGGGTGAGGTCGTCGCCGGGGACCGGTGGAGCGCCCTCGGCCACCTCCATGCATCGCCGTGCGATGTCGTCCACCTCGGACCGGGAGGTGGCCACGTAGTCGACGAGCCAGTCCAGGCCGAACGCCCACAGGCAGACCTTGTTCGCCATCCGGAGCTGCTCGGCGGTGAACCACGGCCCGCTGAACGCCATGGCGAGCGACAGCGTGCTGTAGAGGGCCGCGTCGAACGGCTTGGCCGAGAACAGGTCCGGATAGGCCGCCGCCCATTCGCGCATGTGGCGCTGGGACTGCCCGGCCACGGCACAGACGGTTCCGCTGGCCGTGGCCGCCGGCCATGCGGCGAGATCGGTGCGGGGGTTCACCGGGCCTCACCCCGGGCGTGGTCGGCGAAGGAGACGTCCAGTTCGATTTTCTTCTTGAGGCGGAGCGAAGCGGCCGGGGACGGGACGAACGGCCCCGGAGTGCGCACCGTCAGGCGGAACCGGCTCAGGATGGCCGCGATGATGAGCGGCGCCTGGACGTAGAAAAGGTGCTGTCCGAGGCATTGGTGGGGGCCGCCGCCGAAGGGGAAGTAAGCGTACTTGTGCCTGCGCTCCTGCTTCTCCGGAGCGAACCGCTCCGGGTCGAACTCCATTGGGCGCTCCCAGAACTCGTCCAACCGGTGGGTGGCGTAGGGGGTGATCAGCACCTCCGACCCGGCCTTGATCCGCACGCCGCCGACCTCGCCGTCCTCCATCACCATCCGGGGGAAGAGCCAGCCCGCCGGGTACAGGCGCAGGAGTTCCTGCAGGACCATGCGGGTGTAGCGGAGCCGGGGAACGTGCTCGGGCGTGGCCGGTCCGGAGCCGACCACGCTGTCGACCTCCGCCTGCAGCCGGGCCGCCACCTCCGGGTGGGCGTCCAGCGTCAGCCACAGCCAGGCCATGGTCATCGCGGTGGACTCCGAGGCCGCGCCGTACACGCTGACCAGGGCGTCGCGGATCTGCCGGTCGTCCATCGCGCCGCCGTCGCCGCCGGTGGACCGGCAGAGCACGGAGATGACGTCGACGCTGTCGCCGGGGTCGACCCGCGCCTGGCGGATCACCGGGAACACCACGTCGTCGACCGTCCTGACCGCCGACATGAAAGCCCGGTCACCGGGGATCCGGATGTTGTACGGCATGAACGGCATGAGCAGCCGGAAGTTGATCGAGTTGGCCGCCAGGTCGTAGGCGGGCGTGAGGCGTTCCCCGTCCTCCCGGGTCATCCTGTCCCCGAACAGCACCCGGATGACGGTGCGGCTGACGATGCCGGACATCTCCTCGGCGGCGTCGACGGGCCGTCCCGTCCGGGCGTACTCGCCCAGTTCCTCGACGCGCACCGCGATCGTTTTCGCCATCTCCTCGGCGAGCGTGGCAACGTACCGGGCGGTGAACAGAGGCTGCAGGATTTTGCGACTGCTCTCCCAGGGCAGGCCGTCATCGAGGACGCTGGCCCCGAGAATGCGTCGCAGGGGGCGCCAGAACATGCCCTCGCGCCGGTAGTTCGTCCATTCGGAGCGCAATACCTGCTGGACGTGCTCGGGATGGGTGACCAGATAAGGCCGGAAGGGGCCCAGGTCCAGGCGGACGATCTCTCCGCCCGCCTCCCTGCCGAACTCGGCGAGCGCGTTCACCGGATCCTTCGCCAGGCGGGGCAGCGCCCGATGGACGGGAACGGTTCTGACCTGCCGGATCGCCTCGGCGGCCATATCGGTCGACATTACTGAGTTCTCCCACTTGGTAGGACGCGAACCCTACGCAGCGTGATCACCGCCCACGGCGACGCATGAGCGGTACGGGCGCACTCCGGGACCTGACCACTCCGTCGTGGTGCGTCCCGCACGGGAAGCGGATCAGAGCCGGTCGACCGGTAGCTCCGCCACAGCCTTCCCGTACCTTGCCATGCGCCTCCACTTACGCTTACGTACTTTAAGGTCCTTTTTTATGACATTCGCAACTCTTCGGGGATGATTATCACATGATCGACCGTTGGCGATCAAGCTCGTGGCGGCCGAAAGCATCCTCATCGCGGAGAGAATCGCGATATCAGGCGGAAATTAATGCAATATGAACACAATGTGTAACTCAACCCTTGACTTGGAGTTACACATTGCTGTTATGGCACGCCGTGCCGTTCTCCCTCGGCAAGCCGGACGGGTCGGCGACACGCACCGTTCCCGGCCGGTCCTGCGGCCACCGGGCGACCGCAGGACAGGGGATCACGTCAGCTCTTGAAAGCGGCCAGGATCCGCTCGGCGGCCAGTGAGGGGGTCAGGGCTCCGGCCTGGACGTCCCGCTCGACGTCGGCGGCGATCGCCGCGACCCCGGGGTGCTCGCGCAGGCCGGTCAGCAACCGCTCGGTCACCAGCGCCCATGTCCAGCCGACCTGCTGGCGACGGCGACGGTCGGCCAGCTCGCCGGAGACGGCCATCCGGTCCTGATGGACGACGATCTGCTCCCAGAGCTCCTCGATCCCGGTGCCCTCGCGCCCGCTGCAGGTCAGCACCGGCGCCGTCCGCTCGGAGCGGAGCAGCCGCAGCGCCCCCGCCAGCTCCCTGGCCGCCTTCCGGGCGTCCATCTCGTGCGGGCCGTCGGCCTTGTTGACCGCGATCACGTCGGCCAGCTCCAGCACGCCCTTCTTGATGCCCTGGAGCTGGTCGCCGGTCCTGGCCAAAGCGAGCAGCAGGAAGGTGTCCACCATGTCGGCGACGGCGGTCTCCGACTGGCCGACTCCGACGGTCTCCACCAGCACGACGTCGTATCCCGCCGCCTCCACCACGACCATGGCCTCATGGGTCGCCCGGGTGACCCCGCCCAGGGTGCCCGAGGTGGGCGAGGGACGGATGAAGGCGGCGGGGTCGGCGGCCAGCCGGGACATCCTGGTCTTGTCACCGAGGATGCTGCCACCCGTCCTGGTGGACGACGGGTCGACGGCGAGCACCGCCACCCGGTGGCCCCGCCCGGTCAGGTGCACGCCGAGGGCGTCGATGAAGGTGGACTTACCCACGCCGGGCACGCCGGTGACGCCGACCCGGCGCGCCTTCCCGGCGAGCGGGGTCAGCTCGGCCAGCAGCCGCTGGGCCAGCTCCCGGTGGTCGGCCCTGGAGGACTCCACCAGCGTGATCGCCCGGGCGATCCACGTCCGGGAGCCCTCCTTCACCCCGCCGGCGTAGTCCTCAAGCGTCCGCGTCATGGCCCAGCAGGGTGCGCAGGTCGCCGAGCAGCTCCCGGGCGGCCTCGGTGACGACGGTGCCGGGTGGGAAGATGGCGGCGGCGCCGGCGGCGCGCAGCTCGTCGAAGTCACCCGGCGGGATGACCCCGCCGACCACGATCATGACGTCGTCGGCGCCCAGCTCCGCGAGGGCCTCGCGGAGTGCGGGGACCAGCGTCAGGTGCCCGGCCGCCAGCGAGGAGACCCCCACCACGTGCACGTCGGCCTCGACCGCCTGGCGGGCGACCTCCTCGGGCGTCTGGAACAGCGCGCCGACGTCGACGTCGAACCCGAGGTCGGCGAAGGCGGTGGCGATCACCTTCTGACCCCGGTCGTGCCCGTCCTGCCCCATCTTGGCGACCAGGATCCGCGGCCGGCGGCCTTCCAGGCGCTCGAACGCCGCGCACACCGTACGGACCTCGTCCACACCGGACCCCACCTCATCGCGGTACACCCCGGAGATCGTACGGACCTGACCGGCGTGCCGCCCGAACACCTGCTCCAGCGCGTCGGAGATCTCCCCGACCGTGGCCTTGGCCCGGGCCGCCTCGACGGACAGCGCGAGCAGGTTGCCGTCGCCCGCCGCCCCCTTGGTCAGCGCCTCCAGCGCCCGGGCCACCTGTTCGGCGTCCCGCTCCTCGCGCAGGCGGCGGAGCTTGTCGAGCTGCTGGGCGCGGACGGAGGTGTTGTCGACCTTGAGCACGTCGATGACCTCGTCGGCGTCGGTCCGGTACTTGTTGACGCCGATGACCGGCTGGGTCCCCGTGTCGATGCGCGCCTGGGTGCGGGCGGCGGCCTCCTCGATGCGGAGCTTCGGCAGGCCCTGGCCGATCGCCTTGGCCATGCCGCCCGCCGCCTCGACCTCCTCGATGTGCCCCCACGCCTGGCGGGCCAGCTCGTGGGTGAGCCGTTCGACGTAGTAGGAGCCGCCCCAGGGGTCGATCACCCGGCAGGTGCCCGACTCCTGCTGGAGCAGGAGCTGGGTGTTTCGGGCGATCCGGGCGGAGAAGTCGGTGGGCAGGGCCAGGGCCTCGTCGAGGGCGTTGGTGTGCAGCGACTGGGTGTGGCCCTGGGTGGCGGCCATCGCCTCGACGCAGGTGCGCACGACGTTGTTGAACACGTCCTGGGCCGTCAGCGACCAGCCGGAGGTCTGCGAGTGGGTGCGCAGCGACAGCGACTTGGGGTTCTTCGCCCCGAACCCGGACACCAGCCGCGCCCAGAGCAGCCGGGCGGCCCGCAGCTTGGCGACCTCCATGAAGAAGTTCATGCCGATGCACCAGAAGAACGACAGCCGGGGCGCGAAGGCGTCGATGTCCAGACCCGCCTCGACACCCGCCCGCAGATACTCCACCCCGTCGGCGAGGGTGTAGGCGAGCTCCAGGTCGCAGGTGGCCCCGGCCTCCTGGATGTGGTACCCGGAGATCGAGATCGAGTTGAACTTCGGCATCCTCTCACTGGTGTAGGAGAAGATGTCGGAGATGATCCGCATCGACGGGCCGGGCGGGTAGATGTAGGTGTTGCGGACCATGAACTCCTTGAGGATGTCGTTCTGGATGGTCCCCGCGAGCTGCTCGGGCGCCACCCCCTGCTCCTCGGCGGCCACGATGTAGAGCGCGAGCACCGGGAGCACCGCGCCGTTCATGGTCATCGACACGCTCATCCGGTCGAGGGGGATCCCGTCGAAGAGCTGCCGCATGTCGTAGATGGAGTCGATCGCCACCCCGGCCATGCCGACGTCCCCGGTCACCCGGGGGTGGTCGGAGTCGTAGCCGCGGTGGGTGGCGAGGTCGAAGGCGACCGACAGGCCCTTCTGCCCGGCGGCCAGGTTGCGCCGGTAGAAGGCGTTGGACTCCTCCGCGGTGGAGAACCCGGCGTACTGCCGGATGGTCCACGGCTGGTTGACGTACATGGTCGGGTACGGCCCGCGCAGGTAGGGAGCGGCCCCCGGGTAGGTGTCCAGGAAGTCCAGCCCGTCCAGGTCGGCGGCCGTGTAGAGCGGTTTGACCCCGATCCCCTCGGGCGTCTCCCACACCAGTCCCTCCGGGCCGACCCCGGTGGCCTCCCGTACGGCCCGCGCCCATCCGGCCGGGTCCGGCGTCACCGGCTCCCCCGTGAGCCCGATTCCGGAGAAGTCGGGAATCATCGAGCCACCCCCAGGTCGTCGAAGGTCGTGCGGAGCACGTCGAGCACGTCGCACCCGGCGTACAGGTTGGCGTCCACGCCTGCGAACTCTCCCTTCCCCGCGAGCCAGATCTTTCCCGCCCCCGCGTCTCTCAACGCGGCGGCCACGGCCTCGGCGTGCTCGCCGTACAGCCGATCGCTGGAGCACAGGCACGCGACCCGCGCGCCGCTCGCGGTGAACGCGGCGGCGATCCGGGCCGGGTCCACCCCGGATCCGGCGTCCGTGCCGGGTGCGGCGGTCACCGCGGCGATGCCCCCGGCCTGGAACAGGTTGGCCGCGAACGACGCCCTGGCCGTGTACGCGGCCACCGGGCCGATGGTCGCCAGGAACACGCCCGGTCTGCTCTCCTGGGCGTCGGCCAGGTCACGCAGCGCCTCGAACTCCTCGGCGTAGTGCCTCCCCGGGACGTCCCGGGGGTGCGGTGAGCGGACCGGAGGTCTCTCGGCGAGGTCGGGAAACTCGCTGACCCCGGTGACGGGGTCGCGGCGGCGGGCGATGTTCGCCGCCCGCCGCTCCCAGGCGGCGGCCAGCCGGGCGGCGACGAGTCCCGCCGCCGGCGCCGCGGCCATGCCACCGGCGCGCTCGATCTCCTGGAACCACTCCCAGGCCTTCTCCGCCAGATCCTCGGTGAGCCGCTCCACGTACCAGGAGCCGCCCGCCGGGTCGGTCACCCGCGCCACGCCGGCCTCCTCGACGAGCAGCGCGTGGGTGTTGCGCGCGATACGGCGGGCGAACGCGTCCGGGAGGCCGAGCCGGACGTCGAACGGCTGCACCGTCACCGCGTCGGCGCCGCCGGTGCCGGCGGCGAAGCAGGCGAGCGTGGTGCGGAGCATGTTCACCCACGGGTCGCGGGCGGTCATCATGGCCGAGCCGGTCACCGCGTGCTGCCGCTGCCCCGCCTCGGGCGCCCCGGCCCCGCACACCTCGGCGACCCGCGCCCAGAGCCGTCGCGCGGCGCGGAGCTTGGCGATGGTGAGGAACTGGTCGGCGGTGGCCGCGTAGCGGAACTCCAGCTGCCCGAACGCCTCCGCCACGGTGAGACCGGCATCGGTCAGGGTCCGCAGGGCCGCGACCCCGGCCGCGACGGAGCAGCCGAGCTCCTCGGCGTCGCTGCCGCCCGCGTCGTGGTACGGCGTGCCGTCCACCACGATCGCCCGCAGGCCGGGGAACTCCCGGGCACAGCGCCGGGCCAGCTCGACGGCGGTCCGCGGGTCGCGGAGCGGATCGGCGCCCAGGTTGCCGGCGAGCTCTCCGGGTGCCCGCTCCCCGGCCGCCCGGTCACCGGTCTTCCGCTCCCCCGCCGCCTGGCCACCGGTCTCCCCTTCACCCGCGGGCGCGGAGTCCTGGAAACGGATCCTTTCCGGCTCTCCGCCCGCGGGCGCGGCGTCCCGGAGGCGGGCCGCGGCGGCCCGCTTGCCCTCGGCCACCTCGAACAGCGCCTCGGCCGCCTCGCGGGTCCGCTCCCCCGCGTCCAGAGTGATCGAGATCAGCTCGACGTGCACCCGCTCCAGGACGCGGGGCAGGTCCTCTGGCTCCAGGGCGAGCCAGAGCGAGGTGACGCCGTTCTCCAGATCGGCGAGCACCGCCTCGGGATCAGCCACCTCGTGCCGCTGCCGTACGTCCCAGCCGCCGCCTTCCGGGCGGGAACCTCGGACGTAGGGAGCCGCTCCCGGCAGACCGGGATCGCCCGGCAGGTCCGACGCGTCGTAGAGTGGCGCGATGGTCACACCGTCGTAGGTGAGAGAGGCCAGGGCCTCCTCGGGAGAGCCGGTCTCAACCCCGGACCTTCGCAGGACGCCGAGCGCCAGTTCGCGCCACCGCTCCCGTGTGGTCGGCGGGAAATCGGCGGCCGGTCGAAGTTCCTCAGGCGACACCGTCATGCACCGGATAGTAAGCGCTGCCGCCGGGGAGGCGTACCCCTGGGGTGCCTCGACGGCGCGGACCGGTCAGGTGACGGGCTCCTCCCAGGTGGCCTGCCAGGTGACCCGGTCGACGGCGCCGGTGGCGGACAGACCCTTCTCCCGCTGGAAGGCACGGCAGGCGTCCCTGGACGCCTCGCCGTACATGCCGTCGACGTCGATGTCCCAGCCGCGGTCGCTCATCTGCCGCTGCCAGGTGCGGACGTCCTCACCGATCATGACCGGCGGATACTTGAGGACGCGGCCGGGGAAGGACGGGTGCGGCTCGGGCGGGTCGACGGGGCCGCCGCCCGGCCGGGGCGCGCCCTTCTTCACCCAGGCGTACAGCGGCCCGCCGGGGCAGTCGGTGGCGTAGCCGTCCCGGTGACCCTTGATCTCGCGGCCCGCGCCCCCCTTGTCGCGGAGGTATTCGACCGCGTCGAGGATGGCGTGCAGGATCCCGTCGGTCGGCTGGGTGAGACCGGACGAGCCGACCAGGCCGAGCACCGCGTAGTGGCCGCTGTTGAGCCCGGAGCCGTTCGCCGCGGGCAGGTGGCCCGGCCCGCGGCCTTCGAACACCTGCTGGTGCGGACACGCGACCATCGAATAGCCGATGTCCAGCCAGCCGTTGCCGTCCATGTGCTGACTCTGGATGGATCTGACCAGGGCCACGCACTTGGCGTGGTCGTTGACGATGCCGGGGCTGACCTGGCCGCCGGTGTAGTGGACTTTGACGCCTCTGGTGGAGGTGAGCCGGCTGTAGGAGCCGCGCGGCTGACGAGCTCCCCACTCGCTACGGGTTACCAGATCGATGGCCACGGGATTTCTCCACGGTTAGGGTGACAGGGGCCTACCGGAGCGTAATAGTTGACACATCGCCATATGGCGCACTTTGCCAACTGGCCTGCCGGCAAATCCTTGGGCGGCGGGGCTCCCGGTAGTGGTCGGCGAAGAACAGCCACTCACTTTCCATGAAATAAGCTCCTAAACCGGCATGAAGCATTGTCCGGGTCAGCGGGCCAGCTCACCGTCGCGGGCGACGATCCGGCCGGACTTGACGACCAGGGACCGGCGCGGGCGCACGCACACGGCCTCGGCCGCGTTGCGGGCGTCGACCACCACCAGGTCGGCGTGGTCGCCCACCGCCAGGCCGTAGTCCCGCAGCCCGAGGGCGCGGGCGCCCCCGTAGGTCGCGGCGTCCAGGGCGAGCTCGACGTCCTCGTCACGCGGGCCGGTGCCCTTGGCCTGGAACAGTGCCCGCTCCAGCATGTCGCCGGTGCCGAACGGGCTCCACAGGTCGCGGACCCCGTCGTTGCCGAGCGTCATCGGGACGCCCGCCTCACGGAGCAGCCGGAGCGGCAGGACGCCCCTGCTCGGGGCGACCGAGGCCAGCGCGACCCCGGCCTCGGCCAGTCCGGCGATCAGCCGGTCCCGGGTGGCGGGGTCGGCGTCGCCGAGAGCGAAGCCGTGGCTGATGGTGACCTTGCCGTTCAGGCCCAGGGCCCTGGTCCGCTCGATGATGAGCTCGAACTGCCAGGCGCCGAGCGTGCCGCCGTCGTGCAGGTGGATGTCGACCCCCGCCCCGTACCGCTCGGCCAGGGCGAAGACGGCGTCCAGGTGCCGGACCGGGTCCCGATCCACCCCGGCCGGATCGAGGCCGCCGATCGACTCGACCCCGGCCTTCAGCGCCTCCTCCAGCAGGGCCTCGGTGCCGGGGCTGATCAGCATTCCGGCCTGCGGGAAGGCGACGAGCTCCGCGGAGATCCGGCCGCCGTGCCGCGCCACGGCGTCGCGGACCGCCTCGACCGAACCCAGACCGACCAGCGGGTCGACGTCCACGTGGGAGCGGACGTGCGTGGTGCCGCAGACGATCATGTTCTCCAGCAGCGCGGTCACGTAGTCGGCGCTGGGGACGCCGAGCTCCGGCCGCCGCTCCTGACCGTTGCGGATCTTGCCCATCAGACCGGGAGCCGCGTCGTGCGGCACCCAGGGTCCGCCCCAGAGCGTCTTGTCCAGGTGCGCGTGACCGTCGACGAAACCCGGGAGCACGAGCCTGCCGCCCAGTTCCTCGACCCGGCCGCCGCCGTCCCCCCGGCCGGGCTCGCGGAACTCGGCGATCCGCCCGTCCCGGATCAGCAGGTCGGCGGAGCCCTCACGGCCCCAGATCCGGGCGTCGCGCAGCAGCAGTTCGGTCACGGTCCTGTCCTCCTCATCCACGTTGACGGCGCCAAAGTTAGTGGTATACCACTAACTGGGCAAGTTGGAGGTCGCGCGGATAGGCGCAGGCCGGTGGTGGACAGACAAGACAGACACAGGCTCCTTGATCATGGATTTGTGACGTTCTGCGATCATCCGTGGCATCCGCTGTAGGGTGGCCGCCATGCCGCCCAAGAGCTTCTACGACCTGGCCTTCGGGGTGTCCCCAGGAGGAGCCCGTAAGGATGCCCACTACGTCAGGGGCAGCCTCGAGGAGATCAAGGCCGATCTGGCGTATGAGCTCTCCGAGAGCATCAATGTGTATCTGCTGTGTTGGTACGGCGCGGAGCTGGCGCTGCATGTGTACGAGCAGGGCGAACGGGTGCACCGGATCGACCTCCACCCGTTCATCACGGTCTCGGTCGACGGCTATCCGGACATCACCTTCCTTGCCTCAGGCAAGCCGACCGGATATGACGTCGGCGCGGACGACCGGGCCAAGGTGAAGATGACGCTCTCTGACGGAATGTTCTCCGGGGAGCTCGACAATGCGATCAAGGTCACCGTTGATTGGGACAGTGTCGACGTCCCGTCACTGGTCGGCGAGATCGCGACGGAGAACGACTATGTGAAGCTCGTCGATGACGACCTCGACGGCCTCCACGATGACGATGACGATGACGATGACTTCGACGAGGACGAACCGGAGGACGAGCTGATCGATCAGGGCTATATCCCTTACGGATTCATCGACTTCGAGGCTTGAGCCACGTCATCTGGGAGATTCTCGTGCAGGATCGCCCGCAGCCTGTCGAAGACGGTCCGGTCGCTGGCCCCCTGCGCCCGCGCTGCCACCGGATATCCAACCGCGCCTATCCGTGCAACCTCTTAGGCTGACCTCTGACCCACTCCGCGAGGCCGTGCGCGTCCCACGAGCGGTGCGCCGGTGACATGGGGCTCCCGGCTCTGCGAGGGCCGGGAGGAGATCGGGAGAGAGGTGAACGGTGAGCGCGCTGCGCGACCGGGTCTACGAGACGCTCAAGCGACGCATCGTCGAGGCGGAGCTGCGTCCGGGCCGGCGACTGGTGGAGCGCGACCTCGCCGCCGAACTCGACGTCTCCCGCATCCCGCTCCGTGAGGCGCTGCGCCTGCTGTCCGCCGAAGGACTGGTGGTGATCGTGCCCAACAGAGGCGCGCTGGTCAGCCCGTTCACCCCGGCCGACATCCGCGACCTGTTCGACGTGCGCGAGAGCCTGGAGGTGCTCGCCGCGCGACTCGCCGCCGAACAGGCCGACGCCGACGGCCTCACACGGCTGCGCGAGTGTCTCGCCCGCGCCCGCGACGCCGTACGGCGGGGCGACCGGCGGGACATCGTGACGGCCAACGCCGGATTCCACGCCGAGATCGTGGAGATGTCCGGCAACGCGTTGCTCGGCACCCTGATGCGCCCGCTCGACGCCCAGCTCAGGCGGTTGTTCCACCTCACCTCCGACCGCGACCCCGGCCGGCAGTGCGCCGAACACGAGGAGCTCTACGCGGCGATCGCGGACGGCGACGCGGACCGGGCCGCCGCCTGCGCGCTCCGTCACGTCGCCGACGGCCGCGAGCCGACCCTGGCCCTCGCCGAGCGGTGGACCGCCGACATCGACCCGATCGAGGTGACCCGCACCCGCCGCCGCCGGACCGCCCCGTAAAACCCTTCGACCTTCGTATCGACAAAAGGGATCATTGCCGTCATGTCCGTACTCAAGGAGGTCCACTTCACTCCGGAGCCACGCCCGGCCGAACTCCCGATGAAGATCTGGCTGGATGACGGCGACTCCGCGGTCGACGTGATCGACGCGCTCGCGCTGTCGCCGTTCGCCACGGGCGCGCAGCCGTGGGCGTGTACCGCCGCCCTGGAACGCGTCCGCCCCGATGCCCCGCTCATGCCCGCCGCCGGGACACTGGTCCGGGCGGCACTGGAGGACGACGGCCGCAGCTCGCGACTGGTGTGCGGGGAGGGCTGGACGCTGCGCGTGGTCCGGTTCCGCAACCGGGCCGCCACGGTCAGCGTGACCGCGGTCGACGAGGGGTTGGCCCGCTCGGTGCTGGAGGAGGTCACCAGGGACGCGGTGGAGCCCGCTCCCGAGAGCGACCACGTCGAGATGGGCTTCTGGTGGCAGGGCTCCCACGGCGGCCGCCGCTCCGCCAAGCCGATCACCGCCTCCCCCTGGGCGAAGATCAGCGGCAACTACGCCCGCTCCCTGGGCGACCCGCTGTCCCGGCTGATGTCCGTCACCCCTGCCGACGTGCGCGGTCGCCTGGTCCTGCTGCACGGCCCTCCCGGCACCGGCAAGACCACCCTGCTGCGCACGCTCGCCCACGAGTGGCGGTCATGGTGCCAGGTGGACTGCGTGCTCGACCCCGAGCGCCTGTTCAACTCCCCGGGATACCTGATGGAGGTCGCGGTCGGTTCGGACGAGGACGGCGAGAAGTGGCGGCTGCTGGTGCTGGAGGACTGCGACGAACTGATCAGGTCCGGCGCCAAGGAGGCGGTCGGGCAGGGCCTGTCCCGGCTGCTCAACCTGACCGACGGCCTGCTCGGGCAGGGCCGTGACGTGCTGGTCGCCATCACCACCAACGAGGATCTGGCCCGGCTCCATCCGGCCGTGGTCCGCCCCGGCCGCTGCCTGACCCAGATCGAGGTGGGCGCCCTCCCCCACGACGAGGCGGCTCACTGGCTCGGCACCACCGAGGGCGTCCCCCCTGCGGGCGCCACCCTCGCCGAACTGTTCGCGCTGCGCGACGGCACGGCCGACCGCCCCGCCGCCGCTCAGGAGACCATCGGCCTCTACCTCTGAGCGCCTGCTGGCAAAGGCTTGAGTGCTCGCGGGGATGGGGCCGTGGAGGGCTGGTCCGATCTTGTTGATGTGGCCCTGGTGGGACCATTGGGATAGTGGACGCGGAAGCTGTTGACGTTCTCGATGCCGAGGATGGCCGCAAGCCCGGCCCCTTTCCAGGCCCGCCAGGGCTGGGCGGCCAGGAGTTTCAGGACCTTGCCGCGCCGGTCGGTGCTGGTCAGGGCAGGACGACGAAGCCGCGGACATGGTGGCCGCCCGGCTGTTGCGAGGGGGTCGCGTCTGGGCATGTTCGAGTCTGGGCATGTTCACGAGCGTGCCCGATCGTGTGGACCGGCCCCGCCGGTGGTCCCGAGACTTCCCGAGGTGAGCGACATGGCACTTCATCCGAACCTCGATCCCGAGTTGGCCGCCGCGCTCGCGAAGGCTCCGCTCCCGGTCGCCGGCAGCGGCGGGATGCGGTTCGAGGATCTGCCCGGTATCCGTGCCCAGCTGGACGCCGCCCATGCGGCGATGCCCCCGTTCGTGCCGGACGACCGGGTCACGATCGAAGACCGGATGGTGCCCGGCCCGGACGGCGAGCCCGACATCCGGCTGCGGATCTACCGGCCCACCGAGCGGCGGGAGGCGATCCCGGGGCTCTACTGGATCCACGGCGGAGGCATGATCATCGGCTCCGCCGGGATGGAGGACCCGATGCTGACGGAGTGGGCCATCCGGGTGGGCTGCGTGGTCGTCTCGGTCGAGTACCGGCTCGCGCCGGAACACCCGCACCCGGCACCGGTGGAGGACTGCTACGCCGGCCTGGTCTGGACCGCCAAGAACGCGGCCGACCTCGGCGTCGACCCGGATCGCCTCGCGGTGGCCGGGGCCAGCGCGGGGGGCGGGCTCGCCGCGGCCACCGCGCTGCTGGCCCGTGACCGGGGCGGCCCGCCGCTGGCGTTCCAGCTTCTGGTCTGCCCGATGCTCGACGACCGCAACATCACGCCGTCCAGCCACGAGTTCGCCGAGGCGATCGTCTGGGACCGGGCCGCGAACCTCTTCGGCTGGAGGGCACTGCTGGGCGACGCCGCCGGCACCGACGGGGTGTCACCGTACGCCGCCCCCGCCAGGGCGACCGAGCTGTCGGGTCTGCCGCCCGCCTACATCGACGTCGGCGAACTGGAGGTCTTCAGGGACGAGTGCGCCGACTACGCGCGGCGGCTGGTGCAGGCCGGCGTCTCCACCGAGTTCCACCTCTACCCCGGGGCCTTCCATGGCTTCGACGTGATGGTGCCCGACGCGGGGGTCAGCCGCCGGGCCGCCGCCGAACGGGTGGCCGTGCTGCGCCGGGCGCTGCTCCGCTGACCTCCGGGCCCGGACGCCTTTCACCCGACCGGTTCGGCGGGCAGTCCGCGCGACTACAGTTCGACGCCGACGACGCCGCCCCGCCGCGCCCGGTGTGGGCGGTGGGGGCGGTGGGGGCGGTGTCCCGGATCGTCACGCTGCCCGTCGGTTCCCTCCTGGGGACGTCGCCCGCTGCCGGGGAAACTCCTGAGGCAGGAGATGGGCGAGCAGGGAGCGGGCCTCTCGCAGCTCGTCGATCTGGTCGTCCATGCTCCGCAGCCGTTCCCGCAGCACCTCCGACACGCACTCGTTGAGCTGCGGGCCGGGGCCCTCGACACAGGGAAGGATCTCGCGGATCACCCGGGTGGGCAGGTTCGCCGACAGCAGGGCCCGGATGTGCCGGACCACGACGGGCGCGTCCTCGTCGTAGGACCGGTGGCCGCTGTCGGCCCGGATCGAGGTGAGCAGCCCCTGCTCCTCGTAGTAGCGCAGGAGGCGGGGGCTGACACCGGTCCTGCGTGACAGCTCACCGATCTTCATGTGATGCACCTCACAGCTACTTGAATCTCACATCTATGACAGGTCATAGCGTCGCAGACATGACGACATATTTCCTTCTCGGCGGCGACCTGCGGGTGAACCGGCTCGGCTACGGCGCGATGAGGCTGAGCGACGACCCCGCGTCGCGCCCGGCCGACCAGGCGCACATCTGGCGGGCACCGGTCGAGCGTGCGGCCGCGGTGGCACTGCTGCGGCGGGCCGTGGAGCTGGGCGTGAACCTCATCGACACCGCCGACTCCTACACCCTCGGCGGCAATGAGGAACTGGTGGCCGAGGCGCTGCACCCCTACCGAGAGGGTGTCGCGGTAGCGACGAAGGTGGGCGTCGCACGGCCCGGTCCCACCGAGTGGGTGCCGCTCGGGCGTCCCGAGTACCTGCGTCAGCAGGCGGAGCTGAGCCTGCGACGGCTGCGGGTGGAGCGGATCGACCTGCTGCAGCTGCACGCGGTGGACCCCACGGTGCCGTTGGCCGACCAGGTCGGCGCGCTGAAGCAGCTGCGGGACGAGGGCAAGGTACGCCACATCGGGCTGTCGAAGGTGAGCGTCGAGCAGCTCGCCGAGGCCGCCCAGGTCACGCCCATCGCGGCCGTGCAGAACATGTACAACCTGGTGGCCCGGGAAGACGAGGACGTCGTCGGCTACGCGGCCGCGAACGACATCGCGTACCTGCCCTTCTTCCCGATCGCGATGGGCGGGCACACCGGCTCCGGAAGCCCGCTGGCCGGCGTCGCGAGTGAGGTGGGCGCGACCCCGGCGCAGACCATGCTCGCCTGGTTGCTGCGGCGCTCGCCGACGATCATCCCGATCCCGGGCACCACCTCGCTCGCCCATCTGGAGGAGAACCTGGGCGCGCTGTCCGTGAAGTTGTCCGACGAGCAGTACGAGCGTCTGTCGGCGCTGTCCTGAGGGCGGGGCACCCCGGCGGGTACGGCCGTTGCCTCTCCTATCGCGGCCGAAGGCGTACATCTGGGCAGGTCCGCCTCGGGCGGACCGCCACGCCCATCCGGCCGTGGTCCTGTCACGCCGCCGGCCGGTGATCTCGGGTCAACGAGGGGTGCGGTCCATTTCGGGCTTGAGCCGGTTCGGAGTCTCCGCCGACTCCGGCCACGTACGACGTGACCTTGAGAAAGCCGGCCATCCGTGCGGCGCCGACCGGGTCCCCCAGAGTGCGACGGCGATGTACAGGGCCTGCTCGGGGATCCTGAACCAGAGCGGGGACGCCTCGCCGCCGTTGAACGGCACATCGGCGAGGGCGGCATAGACGTTGGCCGGCAGCAGCAGCACGAAGAGCGCCGCGAGGCTGATCCCGGCGGCCCGGCGGGACCTGGCGATGATCAGTCCCGCCGCACCGAGGAGTTCCAGCACGCCGGTCGCGTAGATCACGGCGTCGGCGAAGGGCACGACGGGTGGCACCATGCGCACCAGGTCGGCGTGGTTGGGCATGACCGTGACGCTTGCCGGAACAAAGTGCGCACTGGCCGCCATGACCACCATGACGGCCAGCGCGTGCGCCGCGCTGACCGGCCATGCGGCGAATCGACTGACGCCGAGCGCTCCCAGCGCGCGGAAGCCCAGCAGGGCAATCACCAGAACGATGATCGTTTCCACCGCTCCTCCTTATTGGGTAGTAGCGCTATCTATATTTGGATAGTGCCACTATCTTCCAATGGGGGGCAAGTGTCAAGAACGACGATCTGCCGGTGGTCGTCCACGGTCGTCCTCCCGGACGGAGCGGGGACCGCTTTCCCGTTCGCCGATCCGTCCGGGCACCGCACCCGCCGGGCTCGGCTCCGAGGACTCCGGAAGCCGGGGCGAGGCCTCACGCCTGGCTCGTGTCGGCGAACGCGTCGATGGCGCGGCCCGCTCGTTCGGCGATCGCGCGGAGGTGCCCGGCCAGCTCCGGAGGGTCGAGGAGGGTGTAGTCGACGGGCAGGAGGGTGATGCGGTAGGCCAGGTAGCGCGGGGAGTCGGGGTGGGTGTGCAGCCGGCACGAGCGGTGGTCGACCGGTTCCAGGGTCCCCTGCCAGGCGGGGACCTTGTCGACGGCCTCTTCGATGGGCACGTGCAGCAGCAACCGGGCCCGGACGTCGCGGGGCGGCATCGCCTGGGCCACCCAGGTCCTGGTGTCGACACCGCCGGGCAGTTCGCGACCGGGAACGCGGACGCCGGTGCGGTGCACCTCGCTGATCCGGTCCACCCGGAAGGAGCGCCATCCGGCCCGGTCCTCGTCGTAGGCCACCAGATACCAGAGGTGCCCCGAGGCCACCAGCTGATGCGGCTCCACCAACCGCCGGGTCATCTCGCCGTGTGCCCTGGTATAGCCGAAGCGGACCTTTTCGTGGGCCACACAGGCGGCGGCGAACGCGGCCAGGGTGTCGGCGTCGGCGGCCGGGCCGTCCTGGAGTGGCAGGACGACGGCGGCGTCCGACAGCGCCGCCACCCGGTGGCGCAGCCGTACGGGGAGGACCTGTTCCAGCTTGGCCAGGGCGCGTGGCGAGGCGTCCTCGATACCGGTGACGGCCGCGGTGGCCGCGATGCGCAGGCCGATGGCGATGGCGACCGCCTCATCGTCGTCGAGCAGCAGCGGTGGCATGGCCGCTCCGGCGGTGAGCCGGTAGCCGCCGGTGTTGCCCTGGGTGGCGTGGACCGGATAGCCGAGCTCACGCAGCCGGTCGACGTCGCGGCGGATGGTGCGAGGGGTGACGCCGAGACGGCCGGCGAGCTCGACGCCCGGCCACTCACGCGGGGTCTGGAGCAAGGACAGCAGTTGCAGCAGCCGACCAGATGGATCACGCATGAGTTCATCATGTCATCACTAATAGGACATTCACTGACCTATTGCCCTTCTATCGTCGGAGACATCGACCGGAACGGAAGCGGCCGGATCTCCGGCGGCGAAGGGAGCACCACATGTTGCGAGGACTTGCCACCGTCAGCTTCTGGGCCGACGACCTGGAGGCGGCCAAGAAGTGGTACGTCGAACTGCTGGGCGTCGAGCCGTACTTCGAGCGGCCGGGCAACGGGCAGCCGGCCGCCTACTACGAGTTCAGGATCGGCGACTACCAGGCCGAGCTCGGCCTCATCGACCGGCGTTACGCCCCGCCGGGCGCGCCCGCCGCCCCCGCGGGCGCGGTCATCCACTGGCACGTCGACGACGTGCAGGCCACCTTGGACCGGCTGCTGTCAATGGGGGCCGCGCCGTACATGCCGCTCACCGAGCGCGGCCCCGGTTTCGTCACCGCCGCGGTCACCGACCCGTTCGGCAACGTGCTGGGCATCATGTACAACCGGCACTACCTGGAGATCCTGGACCGGTGACGCACTTCGCAGACCCCGGCCGCCACGCGGCCCGCCCGCAGAAGATGAGGTCGCGGACCTCGTCACCAGACGGTCATCGGGAGGTCTCCCGGACGGGGAGGTCCGGCACCGTGGCGGCGGGCTCCCCGCCGGGGACCTCCTGCGCGGCGATGCGGGCGGCGAGCACGTGCTTGCAGGGGCCGCGCGAGCCCTGGTGGTCGTACCACCAGGGGCAGGTGCACGATCCGGACTCCAGCCGGACGGCCCGGACGCCGCCGCCGGTGGTCACCTCGGCGGAGTCGGGGCCGGTCAGCCGGACCGCTCCCTTCTCGACCAGGCCGCGGGCGGAGGTGAGCCGGGGGTTCAGCGCGGCGACGTGGTCGCGGTCGTAGGGCAGCTCGCGGTGGAAGTGGGCGGCCTCGGCGAGGTCGTAGCCGACCCGGCCGGCCGTACCGAGCTGGGTGAGCGCGGCCCGCACCCGCTGGGGGGTGAGGCCGGAGCGCTCGGCGAGCACGCCGAGCTCCAGGGTGGGCTCGAAATTGAGCAGGACGCCGACGAGGTCGGCGTCTCCGGCCACCTGGTCGCCGGAGAGGTCGTCGAGGACCGCGCCCTCCCCGGAGAAACCCCGCCAGGTCTGCGGGGACAGGGCGAGGGTGTAGCGCATGCCGGGCAGCTCCAGCTCCACCGCGCCGGCTCCGGAACCGTCCGCCGGGCCGTACACGCGCAGGGCCTTGACGAATCTGAGCAGCGGCATCATCGTGGCCAGCCGTCCGACCCCGGCCAGGTGGACCCCGCCGGGCACCTGCCGGTCCGACACCCGCAGGTCCCTTCCGGCCAGCACCGCCCACACCTCGGCGGACGCCCTCTTGGGCAGGCCGCGCAGGAACCGTACGGCCTGCGGACCGGGCAGCTCGGCGCGCAGGTCGAACCCGGCGGCGATCACCTGGACCTCGGCGAAGCCGCGCAGCCACCGGGCGGGCAGCGGCACCTTCTTCTCCACCACCGCGCCGTCGAGCGTGGTCACGGTGACCTCGTCGGGCCCGACGCCCACGTGCAGCGGGTCACGGCCGCCGACCCTGGCCAGCGCCTCGCGCAGCGGGTTGTTCACGTCCACGTTGGTGGTGCCCCGGTCGAACACCTCCCCGTCGAGGGCGGGGCCCAGCACGTCCAGCCGGGAGTAGACGCCGCCGCAGGCGGAGAACGACTCGAACCGGAGCCGGTCGCCACCGCAGGTCACCACCGGGTCGCGGGTGAATCCCGGCTGCGGCCGGTGGTAGCGCGCCAGCGCCACGTCCGCGACCGCGAGCAGGCCCGCCGCGGCGGGCGCGGCCTGGGTGAGGAGGCCGCTGAAGAACCGGGGGTGGTCGGTGAAGCCCGTGGCCGTCCGGCCTCCGGACGTCGACAGCCCCAGGTGGCCCTCCGAGAGCGTGGAGGGTCCGGCGTAGGAGTACGCCTGTGTCGCGTTCGTCATGCGCCGGACAGTAGAGATCACCACCGACAAAACTCGATCTCCTCCCAGGGCGAGAATCCGGGTCTCCGTGCTCAAGGAGATTCGATGGCCCCGCCCGTTCCCCGCTCGGGAACCGCCGGATCCGGAACGTTCCTCCGGACGGCGGACGGAAACGACAACCCGGAGCGGATGGCCGATCGGGAGCCGGCCGTGATCGGTCGGCCGCTCCCCGGCGTGCCCCTCCAAGCAGTCGAGGGAGCTTGAGACGCTCCGACGGGACAAGACCTGATCCGACCGGGGTGGATCCGGCCTTGTCGGTTCCGCCGGGAACGACGGGTTTTCCCGGCCGGATGTCGTGGGTGGGCATTATCATCCGCGGCCATGGAACTCGGTGGAGACGTCGACCCTCAGGGCATGCTCGTGCTGCTTCAGGACGCGGACTGGAACGCGTTCGTTCCGGAGCGGGATCTGCCACCCTTGCGCGAACGGCTCGTCGCGCTGGAGCAGGAGCATGGCACCACGGAGGCGCATCGGTTCGCGACCGCGCGCCTTCAGGAGCGCGGTGCGCGGCTGATGCAGCCCTACATCGGATGGGACAGCCCGTTCAACGATTACGCGCTCAGCCCGTGCGGCCGTCACCTCGCGACCGGGCCGGACAACGGCCCGTTGCAGATCTGGGAGATGACCACCGGACGCGCGGTCAACAAGCTGGACACCGGCGAGGCGGGGGTGGGCTGGGCGGGCCACCGCGACACCGTTCAGTGGTCCGCGGACGGGACACGCCTGGCCCTGGCGTTCAACACCAACATGGTCGGGCTCTGGGACCCGTTCGGTGAACAGGTCGATCCGGTCGGTGACGCGGACGTGACCGATGGCCGGGACCGCCCGCCCGCCTTCGCTCTGTCACCCGACGGCCGTCGCGCCTACATCTCGATGCGGTCGTCCCATCAGGTCATGGGCTGTATCGCAGCACTCGACCGAGGGCACGTCTTCTCCACCGACAGCCGCGAGGACGGCTCGGGCCCGGCGCCGGAGATGCTTCCCGAGGCGCTGCCGGAGGAGTTCAGCCGGCGGATCGAACGTGACGAGTGGTCCTTCCGCCGGGTGCGCTGGTCCCGGGACGGCACGCGGTTGCTGGGCTTCAACGGCGAATGGGCCTGCGCCGTCGACGTGCCGGGTGGCCGGATGCGCTGGCTGGCGCACACCGAGGACGTTGTCGAGTGGAGTCCGGACGGCCGGCGGTTCGCGTCGATCGCGGTTGGTTCCGGCACCGACGGGACCGGCCGGCTCACCGTGTTCGAAAGCGAGACGGGCAGTGCGGTGGGCGCGCCGGTCGAACAGCTTCAGGGCACCCTGCACTGGGGCATGCGCGGGGAGGCCGCGCGGCTGGCGGTCGTGGCGGGGGACGGTCGGGGCGTCGACGTGTACGACGAAGACGGCCGTCATGAGTCTCACCTGGACATCGACACCACCGAACAGATCGGTGTCTCCTACTGGGGCGGCGGGGAACGACCCTGGGCGTGGTCGCCATCGGGTGAGCACGGAGCCTGCCTGACGTCCGACGACCAGATCGAGGTGTGGTCTCTCGGGGACGACCCGGCGTGCGTGCGGTCGATCGAGGTTCCGGAGGAAACGGCGGCGGTGCTGTGGGGAGCCGACGGCGTACTGGCCGCGATCGGTGGCTTCACCCTGCGGTTCGTCCGTGCGCTGACCGGCGACGTCCTGGGTGACTTCGCGAACGGCAGGGAGGACGAGGAGGGACTGGCGCCGGTCGAGGATGGGGATGGGCTCCACGGTATCTACACCGCCGACGTCTTTCCGCTCGACGACACCACCTGGTGCGCCCTGGCGAGCCCGCCCGAGGGACTGGGCGCGAACCTGGTGATCGCCCCTGCGGAGCGCCGAGCCGACCTCGACGGCCTGCTCGCGTGGGTCGTGGACCGTCGTTTCGCCTGGCCCGTTCGCTGGGGCGACCTGAACCTGGTCGAGGACACCGAGGCGGCGGCCGCCGAGTTCGCGTAGCCCGGCGACGCAGGCGATCGCGGCGAAGCAGTCGACGGCGGGCTGCCACATTCCGCAAGGTGCCGGACATTAACCAGGTGTCCGGCACCTGCGGCAAGGAGATTCTGTGACACACCGAGATCGCTTCGAGGCGGTCTATGACGCGTACTACCCGGCGATACATCAGTACGCCGCCCGCCGTACCGGCTCCCCCGACGACACCGCCGACGTCATCTCCGAGACGTTCCTCACCGCCTGGCGGCGCATCGGCGATGTGCCCGAGGGCGAGGAGGCGTTGCTGTGGCTGTACGGGGTGGCCCGCCGCGTGCTGGCCAACCAGCAGCGCGGCGCTTCCCGCAGAGCTGTGCTCGCCGAACGGCTGCGCGCGGAACTGGCCACCGACCGGCCGCTCAGACCGGTCGATCTGGAGCATGTACGCGCCGCTTTCGACCAGTTGCCCGAGCGGGACCGCGAGGTGTTGGCGCTGGCCTGCTGGGAGGGCCTGACCAGCGAGCGGATCGCCAAAGTTGTGGGATGTACGGCTATCGCCGCCCGGACCCGGCTGCACCGGGCGCGCAAGCGGCTGGCGTCGGCGCTGGAGCGGCAGGCGTCCTTGACGATCGCGATGGGGGAAGCATGAGTGACATCGACAACCTGGTGAAGGCCATCGACCTCGCACCGCACGCGCCGGAGCAGGGGCCCGGCGCGCGCGAACTGCGTGAGGCGATCATGGCAACCCAAGCGCGCCCGCCCCGGACGGCCCGGCGTCTGCCGTGGCGGGCCGGTGCCATCGGGCTCGCAGCGGCCGCGGCCGGGGCGGCGGTCTTCCTCGGCCAGGTGGCCCCGACTGCGGCGCCCTCTCCCACGGCCACCCCCGGCGTCACCTCCCTGTCGGGCGCCTCGATCCTGCTGGCCGCCGCCACCAAGGCCGAAACCGCCCCCGAAGGGGCTTACTGGCACATCAAGGAGCTGTACACATGGCAGTTGCTCTGGCCGTTCAGCGAGAACAACATCACCTACCGTCTGGAAACCTCCAGCCTCTCGGAGAGGTGGGTGGCCAAGGACGGTCGGACCTGGCTCGGCTTCAGGCAGCTGGCCGCGCGCCCCCTGGACCTGGAGGCATGGCGCCGGGACGGCTCGCCGACCGAATGGGCGGCCGGGAAGGACCCCGGCCCCCCGTTCTCCACCTCGCCCGACAAGGGCTTCTTCTTCCAGAACAAGGGAAAGAAGAAACTCTATTGGAGTGCGATGCCCATGACCTTGAAGGAGATCGAGGCGCTGCCCGCCGACCCTGAAGCGCTGAAGAAGCGGGCCCTTGAGGCGATCCGCAGAGACAACGGCGTCGATCCGGCAGAGGAGAGTCTGCCGCGCACCCTGGCCTCGCTCCTGTACGAGCTGCCCGCCTCCCCACAGGTGCGCAGCGCCGCCTACCGGGCGCTGGCGACGCTGCCCGCGGTGCAGGTCGAAGGCCCGACCACCGACCCGCGGGGGCGGCCGGGCATCGCCGTGACCTTCCTGCTCCAGGGAGACCGAACCCCCCGGACCAGACTGATCATCGACCTCGAGACCTCCAAGGTGCTGGCCGTTGAGGTTGACAACCTCGACCTGCCGGATGCGAACGACAGGATCAATGTGGTGCTGGAGTCCGGCTGGACCGACACCAAGCCATTCCCGCTCTCGGCCGACTGAAGCCCACCAGGCCGGCCGGGGCGCGGGCACGTGTTCCTGGGAACCGTGGCCTTCGCAGCCGCCGCCATGTCTCTCTGCTCATGATCGAAGAGACCCGGCCTACCCCGCCTGATCGGCGTGGTGTGCCGCCAGGGCGGGCAGTTGCCCGAGGGCCGCGGCGATGGCCGGCACGTTCTGATACTCGCGCCAGCGCACGATCTTCCCGTCTCGTACGGTGAGCACCCCGATGAAGGAGGCGTCGGCGCGGTGGCCGGTGGTGGTCACCGTGCCGGCCAGCTCGTACTCCACGACGATCGTCTCCGGGTCGGTGGTCTGGTGGACGGCGACGTCGCGGATCTCCTCGAACCGCACCGGCAGGGCGGCCCGGCCCGCCTCGGCGAAGGCGCGGAACTTCTCACGCCCCTCGATCCTCCGGGGACCGCCTGGCGCGGCGAAGGGCATTTCGACGACGACGTCCTCGGCGACCAGGTCGCCGGGGAAGCCCGCGGCGCCTTCCAGCCAGTGCCGCCCCATGAGCTCGAAGACCTCACGGGGTCCGGGACCGTCAGCGGATTCGACCATGATGAACATCCTTCCCTGACAGGCAGATAAGATGAGCTAGCACTCACTTTGAATATGATGAGTACGGACTCACTTTGTCAACGCCCGAATTTGTCAACGCCCGAAGGAGAACCAGCCGGATGACCTCCCCGAAGCCCTCCCTCGGCGAGCCGGACGTCCCCGGCGCCAAGGGATTGCGCGCCGACGCCCGGCGCAACCGAGCACGCATCCTCGCCGCGGCCGCAGCGGTCTTCGCCGAGAAGGGGCCGTCGGCGTCGACCGACGAGGTCGCGGTCAGGGCGGGATTGGCGATCGGCACGGTCTTCAAGCACTTCCCGACCAAACAGGCCCTGCTGCAGGCCATCATGAAAGACCTTCTGGCCGATCTCACCCGGGAGGTGGAGGCGCTCGCCGCCGACGGCGACCCCGCCACGTCGACCTTCGGCTTCATGACCCGCATGGTGGAGCAGGCAGCGGAGAAGAAGACCGTCGTCGGCCTACTGGCCGAGGCGGGCATCGACCTTCAGGTCGCCGACTCGCTGCACCCTCTGCGCGATGGGATCGCCGAACTCCTCGCCCGATCCCAGCAAGCCGGCGCCGTACGCGAGGACGTCGGCGTCGACGAGGTGGTCGCGCTGCTTACCGGTGTCTGCCAGGGCGCGCTGCACGCCGGATGGGATCGCGACCTCCAGCGCCGCACCCTCGCCGTCGTCTTCGACGGCCTCCGCCCGCCCGGCGCGCGCCGGCCTTCCTGACCCGCGACAGTGCCCGCGCGATCCGGGCGAGCCCTCCGCGCCTTGGGGGCGGGCGCCGTTCAGGATGCGGGTTTCGTCCAGGCGAGGGAGTAGCGCCAGAGCAGGTGACGACGGTAGCGCACCCCGGGAAGCGTCTCCTCGGCGATGCGGCGCATCCCGGCGTAGGTCTCCGGCGGCGGCCAGACCATCGGGGCCGAGTGCTCCCAGTAGGTCCGCTTCAGCTTGTGCAGCCGGGTGCCGACGGCCGCGGCGAGCTCCCAGGGGAGATCGGCGGGGATCCGGCTGCGGGCGAGCCCGACGACGACGAGCGTCCCGCCGGGCCGGAGAAGCTCACGCATCCGGCCGAGCGCCGTGGCCGCGTCCATGTGGTGGAGCGTCGCGACCGAGACGACGGCGTCGAACGAGGCGGGCTCGAACGGGTGGGTGAGGAAGTCACCGAGGAGGTAGTCGATGCCGGAGGCGTCGGCGTGCCGGCGGGCGAGGTCGATGCTCGGCCCGTCGAGGTCGATGGCGGAGACGTGCCCGGCGACCCGGCGCAGCTCGCGGGAGAGGATTCCCTCACCACAGCCGACGTCGAGCGCCCGTCCGCATCCGTCCGGCACGGCCCGCATGATCACCGGGTGGTAGTGGATGTTGTGGTTCCACCGCTCGTTCTCCGCCGTCATGGCACCTGATCCTCGCACGGGTCCAGGAGCCTGGACGCGTCGATGTCCGGTGGGCGCTCGCGCTGTCAGCGCCGGGGTCCCGCCCGGGACGGGCGTGCTCGGAATACGCGGCGAGACGGGGCCGGAGCCGCTCGTCGCCGACGGGCCCACGGGTGTCGGAAGCGCGGCGGCGGCGGAAGCGTGAAGGCGGCGGACGGTTCCGGCCCAGGTGAGGGCGGGTCCGCGCTGACCTGACATGCGGCGGACCCGCCGGGGTATGGGTGAACCAGGGCATGCGAACGAGGTGTCGACGGCGTCGGCCCACCCATGCGGAGGGAGGAGGGCGGGATGTCAGAGCCTGAGGAGATCAAGGATGCGCTGATAGACGCGATCAACGACCACGACCTGGAGGCGTTGCTGCGGTGCTACAGTCCGCAGGCCGTCCTGGTCTCTCCGTCGGGCATGGCGGAGGGTCATGATCAGATCTCTTCGTTCTACGGGTATTTCTTCGAGGCGCTTCCGGACCTGCGCGTGACGCCCTGGTCCGTGATCGAACGCGGTGACGGCCGGGTCCACGAATGGTGTCTCTCCGCCACCCACATGGGGCCCTTCCTGGTGCCCGGCGGTGGCGCCCTGGAGCCGACCGGCCGGAAGGTGAACATCCGCGTCTGCAGCGTCCGCACGGTGGAGAACGGTCTCACCCTCAGCCATCGCTACTACTTCGACCAGCTGGAACTGTTCGTCCAGCTCGGCGCCGCACTCTCCTTCGAAGAGGGCTGAAACCCGGAGGGGGCTGAAGGAGTCCTACGGCCAGGCGAGCACTTCGAAGAAGACGGCCTTGCCAAGACGGGTGTCGCGGTAGCCCCAGCTTCTGGCCAGCCTGTCGACCAGGGCCATCCCGCGCCCGGACTCCTCGCCGTCGTCCGAGGCCAGCACGACCGGGACGTCCCTGTTGTTGTCGTAGACCTCGACGACCATGAGCCGGTCTTCGCGGTGCACCACGATGTGCACGGTGAGCTCGTCGCGGTAACCGCGCCCGTGGACGAGCGCGTTCGTCACCGTTTCCGAGGTGAGCAATTCCACCACCTCGCAGATCTCCTCGGACGCCGCCCAGTCCCGGGCGATGTCCCGCACGAATCCCCGAGCGGTCGCGACGCATTCCGGCCGGCAGGGAATCACTTTCTCCCCGAGCATCACCAGGGGGCTCTGCGTGGCGAGCAGTTGCCGCATGATGAGTGCCGTCTTCACATCCATGTCGATGAGCATGGGCCACTCCCGCTTGTTTTCGCGCTGTCGCTGTCCAGCGTGCCAATGAATCGCTACGCTCAGTAGGCGAATCATTACCAAGAGGAATTCTGAAGGGCTTCCCCTCGAATTGAATTCCGGCAGGAGAGGACAAGATGGGAGATCCCCATGCGCCCCAAGCAATATGGGGCAGGGAATTGCGCCAGCAGCGGCAGGAGGCCGGGCTCACCCAGGCTCAGCTCGCCGGGCGGATCCATTTCAGCGAGGGCCTGGTGAGCGGGGTGGAGACGGGTCAGCTGCCCGCGAGCCCCGACTTCGCCCGCGCCGTCGACACCGCCCTCGGCACCGGCGGCCTGCTGCTGCGGCTGCTCGACTGGCGCAAGGGCCAGGTGTTCCCCGAGTGGTTCGGCACCTGGCACGAGAAGGAGCAGGCCGCCGTGGCCTTGCGCACCTACCAACCGCTGGTCATCCCTGGTCTGCTCCAGACCGAGGACTACGCCCGCGCCCTGCTGGGCGACGACGAGCAGGCCGTGGCCGCGCGGATGGAACGGCAGGCCGTCCTCACCCGCGAGGACCCGCCGCCCCCGACCCTGCGCTGCCTGATCGACGAGGCGGTCCTGCATCGGCCGGTCGGCGGAAGAAAGGCCATGCATGCCCAGCTGGAAAAGCTAGTGTCCCTGGCCGATTCCACAATTAGCATCCAGGTGGTGCCGATGTCCGTCGTCCGATTCGGGCTGCTGGCGGGATTCGCCATCGCCACTTCGGAGGGCGGCACGGACGTGGCATATTTCGAAACAGCGATTCGCGGCCTGACGAGCGGCGACCGGTCGGAGGTGACGGATGCCGTGTTCCTGTTCGAGGCCATCCGCACCGAGGCGCTGCCGCAGAGCATGTCGATGGACCTCATCAGAAGGACGGCGGAAGAGCGATGGACCTGAGCGCACTCAAATGGCGGAAGTCGAGCCTCAGCGGAAACAACGGCGGCGACTGCGTCGAGGTCGCCGCGCTCGACAACCTCTCCCAACGCCCCAACCACAAACAGGACGCCACCCTCGCCCTGCGTGACAGCAAAGACCCCTCCGGCCCCGTCCTCTTCTTCAACGACAGCGAGTGGACCGCCTTCCTCAACGGCGTCAAAGCCTCCGAATTCGACCAGAGATAACCCGTCCGGGCGCCGGGTCCTCGCCCCACGGGAGCGAGGACCCGAGGCCCCGCCGCCCAGTCATCGCGCACGAGCGCCGGCGCCCGCAGCTATTTCCAGCCACCGAGGAAAGGCCACGCGTACACTCGAAGGCATGACCGCCGCCCATGACTACGACGACATGCACCACCTCGTCGAACAGCTGACCCCCGACCAGTTGGTCGAGGTCCGCGCCCACGCGCTCCGGCTGGTCACCGGCCGCCGGACCTTCATACCGTGGAGCGAACTCAAGCGCGCGGCCACCCATTTGCCACGCATCGACTACGCCGAGTTCCGCAGTGATGTCGACGCCGCGATCGACCAAGACACCCTGCTCGGTGACACTCGGTGAGCAACCCGCACAATGTCCTGCTGGACACTTCCGCCATCATCGATCTCGAAAGGCTCGATGAGCAGCGCATCGCCGACAGCCTCGGCTGCCAGCCGGGCGACCTTCGTCCGGCGATCAGCTCCATCTCGATGGCCGAACTGGCGGCCGGTCCTCACGCGGCCAAGACCGCCGACGCTCGGGCCGTACGACAGGCGGTACTACAGTGGGCGGAATCCGCCTTTGCCCCGATCCCCTTCGACACCGACGCCGCCCGCTCCTACGGGATCATCTACGCGCTCGTCCTGGACCTCGGCCGCCAGCCCCGTAAGCGTCTTGCCGATCTACTGATTGCGTCGGTCGCCGCAGCCAACAGCCTCCCCTTGGTGACCCGGAACCCCGATGACTTCGCCGGGCTGGAGTCCCAGATCCAGGTGATCGTCGCCTGAAGTGGTTCCTGGAGAGACGAGCAGTCGAACGGGTCAAGGGTCCTGTGGTTGCTCGCCTGTCGCGGTACGGCACGGCACGTCATTTGACAGAACGGCAAAAGGAAAGCGGATGGAAGAGCCGTTCGCTCCCTCCGTAATGGGTGTGGGCTTTCGTGTGCGGAACGGGTGACCCGACCATGACATCCGCGGGTGGAATGGGGGCGGGTCAGGAGGCGACGGACAGGACGATCTTTCCGGTGGTACGGCCGGTCTCGCCCAGCCGGTGAGCACCGGCGGCGTCCTCCAGAGGGAAGACGGCTTCGGCGATCACCCTCAGGCGGCCGTCCTCGACCAACTTGGTGATCTCGCGCAGGCCGTACTGGTCGGGCTCGACAAGCATGAACACTGCGCGCACCCCGGCTGCTTCGGCCTCCTCGCAGGGGAAGGTGTCGTCCAGCGGCAGGATCGAGACCAGCGTGCCGCCCGGACGCAGGGTGCGCAGGGAGCGGGCCCAGTTGTCGCCGCCGAGAGCGTCCAGGACGACGTCGACGTCGCGGACGGTCTCGGCGAAGTCCTGGGTGCGGTAGTCGATGAGTTCATCCGCGCCGAGCGACCTCAGCAGGTCGTGCTTGGCGGCGCTGGCGGTGCCGATGACGTGGGCGCCGCGGGCCTTCGCGATCTGGACGGCCAGGTGACCGACCCCACCGGCGGCGGCATGGATCAGCACACGCTGGCCGGGCCGGACGTCTGCGGTGTCGACCAGGGCCTGCCAGGCGGTGAGCGAGGCGAGCGGCAAAGCGCCGGACTCGATGTGGGTGAGGCTTGTGGGGCGGGGGGCGAAATGACGGGCAGGCGCGGCAGCGTACTCGGCGTAGGCGCCGGCCGGGTGGGGGAAGCGCGGCATCCCGAACACCTCATCACCCGACTGGAAGACGGTCACACCATCGCCAACCGCCTCGACCACCCCGGAAACGTCGAACCCCAGGGTGAACGGGGGCTTCGTCCCCACTGAGAACTCACCGCGCGAGCGGGTCTTCCAGTCGGCCGGGTTCACTCCGGCCGCGTGCACGCGGACCAGGATCTCGCCCCGGTCCGGCTGCGGGCGAGCCGTCTCGATGACTTTGAGGACGTCGGGGCCTCCTGCGGTGTCCTGAGAGACGGCCCGCATGGTCGTGGGGGTGGGCTGGGACATGGTCATGTTGCCTTTCCGGTGGCCTCTTCTGTTGTGCCGGTTTCCCTGGCACGTCCTCAGGCTGCCGGAGCCACGAGAGCCCCGGTAGCGGCCTGATGGCCATGGCCTGAAAGGATCTGGCCATGCACCACGTAGGCGTTCTGGCCCTGGACGGTGTCCTTCCCTTCGAGCTCGGCATCCCCGCCCGCATCTTCGGCGCCGCCCGTGACAGGGCGGGCAACCGGCTCTACACCGTGACCACCTGCAGCCTGGACGGCCGCCCGGTACGCACCGAGGCGGACTACGCCCTCACCGTCACCCACGACGCCTCTCTGCTCGCCGACGTCGACACCGTCGTCATCCCGCCCTCCAATGCCCTCGGCGCCATCCGTGAGGAGGGCCGCCTGCCCGACGCTCTGCGGGAGGCTCTGGCCGCCATCCGCACCGGCACCCGCATCGTCGGCATCTGCACCGCCACCTATGTGCTGGCTGCAGCCGGCCTCCTCGACCACCGCCCTGCCACCACGCACTGGCGGGAGGCCGACCGGCTGCAGCGCATGTTCACCACCGCCCGCATCGACCCCGATGTCCTGTTCGTCGACGACGGCGACATCCTCACCTCGGCCGGGGTGGCCGCGGGCATCGACGTGTGCCTGCACATCGTCCGCCGCGACCACGGCAGTCAGGTCGCCAACGACGTCGCCCGCTCCTGCGTCGTACCGCCCTGGCGCGACGGCGGCCAGGCCCAGTACATCCAGCGCCCCGTCCCCGACGGAACAGCCTCCGGTACCGCTCCCACCCAGGCATGGGCCCTGGAACGCCTCGCGGCGCCCCTCACCCTCGCCGACCTGGCCGTACACGCCCACATGAGCGTGCGCACCTTCACCCGCCGCTTCCGCGAGGAGACCGGCACCACCCCCGGCCAGTGGCTCATCCGCCAGCGCGTCGACCTGGCACGCCACTACCTGGAGACAACCGACTGGCCGGTCGACCTCGTCGCCCACCGCTCCGGCTTCGGCACCGGCGTCTCCCTGCGCCAGCATCTCCGCGCCGTCATCGGCGTCAGCCCCCAGGCATACCGCCGCACCTTCCGCCCCGCCACCACTCCCCCAGCCGTCTTGCCGCCATCGGCCGTTCCGTTGTCGCACGCTTCAGGGTGAGGGGGAAGGTGGCGCCGGACGCGTTGACCAGGTCGGGCGCAGCGACTGCCGGCCACCGTCGAGCAGCGAGTGGACCGCCTTCGTCAACGGCGTCAAAGCCTCCGAATTCGACCAGAGACAACCTGTCCGGGCAGCGGGCCCTCACCCCACGGGAGCGAGGACCCGCCGAGGATATCCGCCTACGGCGGGGGCGGGTTCCGGGCTGCCGAGCCGTCCGGTCCGGTGGTTCACCCCGGCCGGCCCTTCCGGCGGATCTTGATGTGGCGCATGTCGGTCACCGCGACGCGGAGAATCCGGTACGGGTGGCCGTGCGCGTCCAGCGCCGCGATCGCCCCCCGGGTGGCCTCGTGCTCACCGTCGTCCGGGCCCGCAGGCACCTGGCAGCGGAAGGTGAACGCCGAAAGACTCCCGTCGTGGGTGAAGGTTCCCGCCTCGGTGAAGGCGGCGCCGCCCGCCGCCAGGACGGCGGCGCCGCCGGCGCCGCTCAGCCCGTCGAACACACCGGAGATGATCACTCTGAACACGGTCGGTCCTTCCGTACTGCGTAGCTGAGAATGCGTTCGCCGAGCAGGTCTTCGATGACGTCCAGCAGCTCCAGCACGGCCGTGGCGATGGCGTCGGGGCTCTCCCCCGCCGCGGTGCGCCTGCCGATCTCGGCGAAGACCAGCGAGTGGAAGCAGCCGAGCTGGTAGGCCACCACCCCGGGCAGCAGGTCGTCGGGCGCGGCTCCGGTCTCCTCGGCGAGCACGACGGCGAGCGCCTCGGTCATCTGGCTGCCGAGGTCTTCCAGACGGGCGGTGAGGGTGGGAGCGGCCCGCATCATCTCGAAGACGCGGCCGAACCCCTCGGTCAGCCCCAGCTTGCGGTCGCGGTGGCCCACTTCCTCGCGAAGCCGGGTCAGCACCGCCCGTGCGGCGGAGTCACCGACCGGACGGTGCCGCACGATGTCGGCGAGCCGCTGCGGGGACGCCTCGTCCGGCGGCAGGACGAGGTCCTCCTTGGCCTGGAAGTAGTTGTAGACGGTGTTCACCGACACCTCCGCCGCGGCGGCGACCTCGGCGATCGTCACGTGCTCGAAGCCCCGCCGCACGAACAGGCCGATGGCCACGTCGGAGATGCGCTGCCGTGTCTGCCGCTTCTTGCGTTCCCGTAGCCCCTCAGCCATGGGAAGAAATTCAAGCACACTCCAAAATTCAAGTCGATTGCAATTTTTCATGAGCGGCACCACCATCGCGCCTCGGCCCGAGGTGCGTTCCGTGATCCAGGTGGATTACCGTGCCGAACCATGGCCGAGGCGGGCGCTGCCGTGGTGGCCGATGACGCCGTCCAGCACGACGTACGCGCTTCCATATTTCGGATACGTAAACCGTCCGATGTGCCGCTTCTAGCGTGAAATAACAATCAATGGGTGGTCACCCCCCCGCCTGCCGATCCGAGCCTCGTCGTCCTCCACCGGTGGACGGATGTGAACCCGAACGAGAACGGCCTGGCCGACTACCACGATCCGTTCGGCGGCGCCGCCAGGACCTGGGAGTACGCCCGCTGGACCGGCGAGGAGCGGGACATCGGGTTCCCCGCGACCGAGTTGGTGCCATCGTGGACGGCGAGCACCCCGCCGGGGACCTGGCTGGAGATCGCGCTGCAGGCCCGCACCGTCTCCGGTGACCTCACCAAGTGGTACGTGATGGGCCACTGGGCGGAGAGCGACCGCGACATCCACCGGACCTCACTGCCCGGCCAGGGCGACGAGGACGGCGACGTCGCGGTGGACACCTTCGTGGCCACCCGGCCGGTCGTCGCCTACCGGCTCAGGTGCACGCTGTACGGCGTGGGCGCACGGGTCCACCGCGCCGGGGTGATGGCCTCGGCGCTGCCCTCGCTGCCGGCCGTACCGGTGAGCCCGCCCGGAGAGGCCCGTGCTGTCGAACTGGACGTGCCCCGCCACTCGCAGAAGGTCCACGCGGGACACTTCCCCGAGTGGGACGACGGTGGGGAGAACTGGTGCGCCCCGGCCTCGATGAGCATGGTGCTCGCCTACTGGAAGCGCGGGCCCGACGCGGACGCCCTGTCCTGGGTCTCACCGGGTGACCCGTGCCCGGCCGTGGACCACGCCGCCCGGGACATGTACGACCACAGCTACCAGGGCACCGGGAACTGGCCGTTCGGCGTGGCCTATGCCGGCCGGTACGGCCTGGAGGGATTCGTCACCCGGCTGCGCTCGCTCACCGAACTGGAGCGCCTGGTCCGCGCCGGAATCCCGGTGGTCACCTCGCAGTCGTTCCGGGACCACGAACTCCCCGGCTCGGGATACTCCACCGGCGGCCACATCATGGTCGTCATCGGCTTCACCGCGGATGGTGACGTCATCGCCAACGACCCCGCTGCGCCGGACGACGCCACGGTGCGGCGGGTCTATCCTCGGGCCGCGTTCGAGAACGTCTGGCTCCGAAAGTCCGGCAGCGGGGGGATCGTGCACATCGTCCACCCGCCCGGCACTGTCCTGCCCCCTTCCGACGGCAACTGGTGATCCATGCTGAACGACTCTCCCATCCGTCCCGTCGACGTTGCCAGGGTGGACGACCGTCCGCTCTGGGTGGAGATCTGCGGGGAGGAGGTGTGGTGGGACGAGCCTCGTCCGCATGAGGGCGGACGCAGATGCGTGGTCCGGCGCGGGCCGGACGGCGTGGCCCGGGACGCGCTCCCCCCGGGCTGGAACTCCCGCAACCGCCTCATCGAGTACGGCGGGCGCTCCTGGCGGCCGCTGCCCGGCGGCGGAGTCGTGTTCACCAACTGGGCCGACCAGCGGATCTACCGGTACGGCGGGCACGCGGAGCCGGTACCCCTCACCCCCGGCGACGGCGCCCGCTACGGCGACCTGTACCTGCCGCCGGGGCGTGACGAGGTCTGGGCCGTCCGCGAGATCCACCTCGCGGAGCCGCGGCCCGGCTCGGCCGGCCCGCGGGTCGATCCCCGCCGGGACCTGGTGGCGGTCCCGTTGGACGGCGGACCGGTGCGGGTCGTCGCCACGGCCCAGCACTTCCTGACCAACCCCCGGCTCTCCCCCGACGGGACGCATGTCGCCTGGATCGGCTGGAACCACCCCGCCATGCCGTGGGACGGCACCGAGCTGTGCGTGGCCCCGCTGGACGCGACCGGGTCGGCCGGGTCCCACCGGGTCGTCGCCGGCGGCCCCGAGGAGTCGGTGATCCAGGCCGAGTGGCGCGACGACGGCGCGCTCTACGCGCTCACCGACCCGGACGGCTGGTGGAACCTGCACCTGGTCTCCCTCGACGGCTCGCCCGCCCGTAACCTGGCCCCGCTCACCGAGGAGTGCGGCGACGCGGTCTGGCGGCTCGGCAACACCTGGTTCGCGCTCGCCGGCGACCTGATCGTCATGATGCACGGCACCCCGGACCGGCGCCGCCTCGGTGTGCTGGACCCGGACACCGGAAAGATCACCGACCTCGACGCCCCGCCCACCTACTGGAACCCCACGGTCTCGGTCGGCGGGGACCTGGTGGCGGGCGTGGGCGCCTCGCCGTACACGCCGTTCGAGGTCGTCATGGTGGACCTGCGCACCGGCGGGCACGCCGTGCTGTCGCCGGAGAAGGAGCTGCCCGACCGCGACGCGCTGCCCGACCCGGAGGCGGTGACCTTCGACGGCGTGCACGCGCATCTCTACCCGCCGCGCGGCGTCACCGGTCCCGCCCCTTACCTGATCTTCGTCCACGGCGGGCCGACCAGCGCCAGCACGATGGTCCTCGACGTGGAGATCGCCTACTTCACCAGCCGCGGCATCGGCGTGGCCGACGTGAACTACGGCGGTTCCACCGGGTACGGCCGCGCCTACCGTGAGCGGCTGCGCCACCAGTGGGGCGTGGTCGACGTGCGCGACTCCGAGACCGTGGCGCGCGGCCTGATCGCCGCGGGGAAGGCGGACGCCTCGAAGATCGCGATCCGCGGCGGCAGCGCGGGCGGCTGGACGTCGGTGGCCGCGCTGGTGCACAGCACGGTGTTCCGCGGCGCGGTGGCCCACTACGCGATCACCGACCCGGAGGGCTGGGCCGCCGAGACGCACGACTTCGAGTCGCGCTACCTGGACGGCCTGATCGGCCCGCTCCCGGAGACCCGGCAGCGTTACCTGGACCGTTCGCCCACCCTGCACGCGGCGAACGCGTCCGGTCCGGCCCTGCTCATGCACGGTCTGGAGGACGCGATCGTCGACCCGGTCCAGGCGGAGCGGTTCGTCAACGCGCTGGAGGCCGAAGGCACGCCGTGGGCCTACCTGACCTTCCCCGGCGAGCAGCACGGCTGGCGCCGCGAGGAGACCATCGTGGCCGCGCTTGAGGCCGAGCTCGCCTTCTACGGGCTGATCTTCGGGTTCGCGACACCTGAAGTGCCGCCATTGCCCCTACGGGGTATGCACCGTTAATAGATATTTCGGGGAGTCATAATCCATGAATGAGGTCGCTCAGATCTGCTCGGACCTGATCCGGTTCGACACCACCAACCCCGGTTCGGGCGAGCGCCCGGCCGCCGAGCATGTCGCCGAACTGCTCACCGACGCCGGGATCGAGCCGGTGGTCTTCGAGTCGGCCGCGCACCGCACCAGCGTGGTCGCCAGGATCCCGGGCGACTCGCCCGAGGCCCTGCTGATCCACGGCCATCTGGACGTGGTGCCCGCCGAGCCCTCCGACTGGCGGATCCACCCGTTCTCCGGAGAGATCGCCGACGGCTGCGTCTGGGGCCGGGGCGCCGTGGACATGAAGGGCACCGTGTCGATGACGCTCGCCCTGGTCCGCGACTGGGCCCGGCGCGGCGTGCGCCCGAAGCGGGACATCGTGCTGGCCTTCCTCGCCGACGAGGAGGCGAACGGCGATTACGGCGCGCGGTACGCGGCGCGGCAGCACCGGGACCTGTTCGACGGCTGCACCGAGGCGATCAGCGAGTCCGGCGGCTACAGCGTCCAGACCTCGGACGCGCGGATCTACCCGGTCGCGGTGGGTGAGCGGGGCACCGCCTGGATGAAGCTCACCGCGACCGGTGTCGCGGGTCACGGCTCCCGTCCGCCGAAGGACAACGCCGTGGCCGAGCTGTGCCACGCCCTGTCCAGGATCGCCTCCTACCAGTGGCCGGTACGGCTGACGCCCGGAGTGGCGGCACTGATCACCAGCCTCGGTGACATCCTCGGCGAGCCGATCGACCTCGACCGTCTGGAAGAGGAGGCCGACCGGCTGGGTTCGGTGGGCGCGCTGTTCAAGGCGCAGATCCGCAACTCGGCGAACCCGACCATGCTGGAGGCCGGCTACAAGGTCAACGTGGTCCCCGGCACCGCCACCGCCCATGTGGACGGCCGCTTCCTGCCGGGCTACCGGGAGGAGTTCCTGGAGACCATCGACCGCCTGCTCGGCCCGAAGGTCACCCGTGAGTTCGTCGGCCACGGAGACGCCCCCTCCGCGCCGCTGGACTCGCCGTTCTTCGGCCAGCTCTGCGACGCGCTCATCGCCGAGGACCCGGCCGCGCGGCCGGTGCCGTTCGTGATGTCCGGCGGCACCGACGCCAAGGCCTTCGACGAACTCGGCATCAAGGGCTACGGCTTCGCGCCCCTGATGCTCAGCCCGGACCTGGACTACTACGGCATGTTCCACGGCGTGGACGAGCGCGTCCCCGTCGAAGGCCTGGAGTTCGGCGTCCGCGTCCTGGACCGCCTGCTGGCCGCCTGACCCGCCCACCCCGCCCCCCGGCCGGAAGCCCCGACAGGACCTCCGGCCGGATGAGGCACATCAGCAGGCCGGGACTCCCCCAGAGCCCCGGCGTTGATTCGCCATGTCCTGTTCATCGGATTGATCAGATGGCGTGGACGGCGCAGGCGTCATCGTGGTCGAGGAGGTCACGGCGACGGGCCGGAGAAGAGGCCCGGCACGTCACACACCCGACGACGCGCAGGGCCTGGCCAGCGCAGGGAGCATGGTGGTCACCAGATCGACGAGGGGAGCGGTACCGCCCTCGGCGGCACGGGTCAGCGCAGTGCCGACGATGACACCGTCCGCCGACGAATCGGCAAGCTCCCCGACCTCCTCCGCACCGTGCACCCCGAAACCGACCAGGACGAAGGCATCACGGCCACCGAGCGCCTCACGAAGCTCTCCCAGCCGTTCGCGGGCCTTGTCCGCGTCGAACGGTCCGCCGGTCTGGAGGTCGGCCGACTGCATATAGATGACAGGACGGTCCAGACCGGTGGCGGTCAGCAGCGGGAGATCATCCTCCAGGTGAAGGAAAAGCACCTGCTCCAAGCCGCGTGCGCGGGCTTTCTCAGCGATCTGCAGTTGCTCGGCAAATGGGTGCTCCGGCATCAGGACGGCGTCCGCGCCGGCCTCGACACATACGTCGAGCAACTGTGACAGGCCTAGTTCCTCAGCCGCATGCCGGTAGAAAAGGGCGATCAACGGGCATCTGCGGTCTGCTCGTCCGCGGGCGGCGAGAGTGAGCGCGTCGGCGGCGTCGGTGACTTCTCTGGAGGTGACCGCAGCCGCACGCCGCAGTAGGGGCCCGTCCATCAGGAGGGGCGGATTGGGGACGGCGATCTCCAACGCGTCGATACCGGCGTCGAAGGCGGCAGCGACGCTGCTTTCATGCTGGGCCCGTTCCGGCCAGCCGGCGGGAAGGAAACCGACAAGCAACAGACGCCGCTGTTCCCGGCATTGTTGCAGGCTCTGGGTCAGCCGGTTCACCGTGACTCCTCTAAACATGTAGAACTCCGGCAGGGGCCGGCGCTCAAAGAATTGATAGCAAAACAGACAAAGCGCCCATTGGGTAACTAACCGATTCGCGCGGATAGCATCCGCAAAGCGTGCTGCTCGGCTCGCAATCTCAAGCAGGGCGTCTGCCGATGACTCGCAGGGCGTCTACCGACGGCTCGGTGCGCGGACGGTCCAGTGCAGAAACAGACCCATTACCCCTTTATCGCCCTTGCCCAGTAGTGGGGATTGTGAGCATCCAACCAGTCTGGGTTTTTCGTCCCGAGTGTCGGACTTGAGCTTGGCACAGAGGACTGCGGGAACGCAATGGGTCAATGACCCTATAACGTGACAGAAGGCCAACAAAGCCATCAAATGGGCCGCGAGCTACTAGACCAGTCCCCTCGCTCACGGGGGTCGCCCGTTCGACGCGGCATTCATGCAGAACATTCGAGACCCACTGGTCTTATGCCCAGCACGTCACCCAGTGGACAAATGCCCTGCTCACTCCACTGCCGCACGTTCTCGAACTGCTCGATGCCGCGAACGCGCGGCAGGAGCGCGGCCGGTGCCGTACGTGATGTCCGGCGGCACCGACGCCAAGGCCTTCGACGAACTCGGCACCAAGGGCTACGGCTTCGCGCCCCTGACGCTCAGCCCGGACCTGGACTACTACGGCATGTTCCACGGCGCGGACGAGCGCGTCCCCGTCGACAGCCTGGAGTTCGGCGTCCGCGTCACGTGATGGAGGTGATCACGGACGCGGGCCATGGGGTGCGGGCCAAGCAGATCGCGCTGGCGTTGGGACTCGGGGACAGTGCCGCGAAGATGGAGGGGCTGCGGGGGAAACTGCGGCGACTGGTGGCTCGTACCGAGTACGGGGCGGCGAGATCAGCTTCCTCCTCTGCGAGGAATGCGACGCCACCTGGACGCCTGAACAGCAACCCGAGCGCGGCGCCTTTCGCGATCTCAGCAATCGACTGAACGAAGTCTTCGGGACCACCGGTCAGAACATCAATTGGTGGACGTGAATAGGAGAACCGCCGGAGCAAACCTGATCCAGGGCGCGCCTCTCCTCTCCCTGCGGACGGGCAACACCCTAGCGAGAATGCGGTCGTATCTGTCCTCTTCCTTTCCATTAATACCCCGGAGAATTCCGTTCCACCGACCCGGGTGAATTCCAGTCTTCTTATTCAAAAAATGCGCGGGGAAGAACGTTCGTCCTGCTGAACCGGCAGGCCGAAAGGACCGCCCGCACGGGGCGCCGTCTGGGTACTCGGCTGCTCCCGGCGACCCCAGGACGGGCCCCGGGAGCGGCCGCACCGGTGCCGGCGCCCACCCCTTCCTGCTTCCGGCGCAGCGCACGACGCGGTACACGGGGCAGGGCGCGGAGCAGAGGCAGAACGCGGAGTGGGGCACGGAATTCACGTGAAGTCAAACAACAGGATCAGAAATTGACAGAGCGCTTGGCGGTATGCCCCCGGGAGCGCACTGAACCGCCAGCCCGCTCCCATCTTCAAGAATTGACAGAACAGTTGGCGGTATGCCCTCGGGGCGTCGGAAAATCGCCGACCATTACCGGCCGCCCGGGAATTGACATACGCGCGATGATTGTCTACGGTCCGCTCGTCAGCTTTTCAGACCGCGTCCGAAGGTATTCATGACTGCATCCACGTTGCCGAAATCCAGGCAGCAGTTGATTCTTGCCGTTCTCATGGTGTGTTCACTGCTGATCTGGCTGGACAACACCGTCCTGAGTATCACCCTGGAGACCCTCGCGGACCCGGTCCGTGGGCTGAACGCCAGTCCGGCCGAGCTGCAGTGGGCCACCGGCTCGTACACGCTGGCCTTCGCCACCTTGATGTTCACCGCGGGTGCGCTGGGCGACCGCTTCGGCCACCGGGCCGTGCTCGCGACGGGCCTGGTGGTCTTCGCCACCGCCCGCGCAGGCGACTACGTGGGCATCCGCTGACGCCATGGGAACCAGGCAGAAACTCCCCGAGACGCGGTCGGACAGTCAGGCCACGTACCTGCCCGACCGGCACATGTTCGCCCTGTGGACCTGGGCCGATGGTGCCGTGGGGGCGGCCCCGCCGGTCGGTGACGTCGAAACCGTCCCCCTGGCCGTCCCGACGCCGGACCTCGGCAGGCTCAAGGTGTCCGACGTCGACTGCGTGCTGATCGAGCCGGACCGGCTCGTGGCCGTGCCCCTCGACTCGCCCGGCCGGTCGGTGGACGTCTGGCGGTCGTGGATCGCGGGCGGCGAGTCGGCTCTGCCGATCGCCGCGCACGCGGTCCCCGACGCCACAGGTGTCGCCGTCACGACGGCGGAACACGCGAGCGGCGTCTTCCGCCGCACCACCGCGATGGGGGCCGAGATGCGCACGGCGCTCACCGCCGAGCTGCGCCCGTATCAGGTGCGCGGGGTGAGCTGGCTGCGCGAGACCATCGAGACGCACGGCGGCGCGGTGCTGGCCGACGAGATGGGACTCGGCAAGACCCTGCAGACCGTCGGCTGTGTCGCCGGACGGGCCGAGAAGGGGCCGCAACTGGTGGTCTGTCCCACGTCGTTGGTGGGGAACTGGGCGCACGAGATCGCGCGGTTCGCACCCGACCTGCGGACCACGATCTGGCGCGGCGGGCCGCTGCCCGCGGTGGACAGCGGCACGGTGGTGCTCACCGGCTACCCCACGCTGCGCACGCACAGCCCGGCCCTGGCGGGGATCCAGTGGAGCACTGCGGTCTTCGACGAGGCGCAGAGCCTGAAGAACCCCCGTACACAGGTGTCGAAGGCCGCGCGCACCATCGCGGCCGACGCGCGGATCGCCCTGACCGGGACGCCCGTCGAGAATCACCTCGACGAGCTGTGGGCCCTGCTCAATCTGGTCGCACCGCACCTGTTCGGGAACCGGACGCAGTTCCGCCGTCGCTTCGTGCGGCCGATCTCGGACGGCTCCCCGGCCGCTTCCGCCCGGCTGCGCGGGGCCATCGAGCCGGTCGTGCTGATGCGGAAGAAGTCCCAGGTCGCGAGGTCGCTCCCGCCCAAGATCCACGCCGATCTCATCTGCGACCTCACCGAGGAGCAGGAGCGGCTGTACGACCGGCTGCTGGAACAGGTCATCGACGACGGCTTCGGCAGTGGCGCCCAGCGGCAGACCAAGGTGCTCGCGGTCCTGACCTCGCTCAAACAGGTCTGCAACCATCCGGGCCTGATCACGGACGACCTCGGGGAGCTGTCGGGCAGGTCGGGCAAGCTCGATCTGTGCACCGACATCGTGGCCAACAACCTGGAGAACGACTCTCCGACCCTCGTCTTCACCCAGTACCGGAAGACCGGTGAGCTGCTGGTCCGGCACTTCGCCGAACAGTTCGGGGTGAGTACGCCGTTCTTCCACGGCGGCCTGAACCAGGAGCAACGGGCCGACATCGTCCACCGGTTCCAGTCCGACGACGGTCCGAAGGTGCTCGTCCTCAGCCTGAAGGCCGGGGGCACCGGGCTCACGCTCACACGCGCGGCCGACGTCATCCACTTCGACCGGTGGTGGAACCCGGCCGTGGAGGCCCAGGCGTCCGACCGGGTCCACCGGATCGGTCAGACCCGCACGGTCACCGTCACCACCCTGACCACCGGGACCACCGTCGAGGAGCACATCGCGGCCATGCACCACCACAAGTCCGCACTGTCGAACATCGCCGACATATCCAGTGTCGCCGAACTGGCCCGCCTGGACGACGACCGTCTCGTCGAGGTCCTGCGCCGGAAGCGAGTCAACTGACGATGGCCGACCACGACTACGGTTACACGAAGTGGGGCAAGGACTGGGTCCGGTTCGCCGAGTCGTTGCGCCAGACCCGTCCCGATCCCCAGTTGCCGAGCGCGCGGCGCATGGCACGCGACGGGAAGGTGGAGATCACGTTCGACGGCCGGACCGTGCGCGCCGTCGTGCACCGAGGTCGCGGCACCTCGGTGGTCACGATCGAGGTCGCGCCGATGTCCGCCGGGGCGACGGCCGAGATCTCCCGACAGCTGAGCGGCATCCAGCCCCTGCTCACCGACGATCTGTACGGCGCGATCGCCGGCGCGGGCCATCCGCCCGTCCCGGTCCTCGACAGCATCGACTGCTCCTGCCCGGCCGCCACCCCGCGGTGCGTCCATGAGCTGGCCGTCTACTACGACATGGCGCGGCGCATCGACGACGATCCCCGCATCGCTCTCGACGTGCAGGGCTTCTTCCTCGCTTCGGCGGGCGGCGGCCAAGCGCCCGCCGAAGCGACGGCGCAGCACTGGATCGCACTCAACTCCCTTGATCCGGCCGTCTACTTCACGGTGGCCGAGTGACCCGGCCGACCTGAGAAGGAGCGGTGCGTACCCACCCGGAGGGCACGAACCCTCACACCGCCCGCTGAGCCCGCGGATGCCCCCGCATCCTCCGGCCGTGACGGCCCCGCTCGCCCGCTCCGCATCCGATCGAGTTCCGGCAGCGTGCCGCGCCCCCGGGACCCGCACCCCCAAAGCCCAACCGCCCAACTCAAAAGGTCCCGAGAACGAGCCACACCCATTCCGGATGACGAGGGCGGGGGTGGGCGTTACCTCTGCGTCACCGTACGGGTGAGGGGACGAGCGCCAGCCGGTGCGCCCGGTAATTGAGTACGCCCAGCATGCCGATGGCGGCGATGACCAGCAGCCGCTCGGCGAGCCCGATCAGGACGCGGTGTCCTGGGAACGCGGCGAACACCATGGCCGCACCGCCCGCCAGGACGACGATCGCCAGCACCCGCACCGGGGCGGCCACCACGCGCCAGCTCGGCTGCCGCGACAGATGACGGGCCAGGATGAGGCCGGCCACGGGAAGGACGGCGAAGGCCGCAAAGGAGATGTAGCGATGAACGTAGCCGGTCGTGGTCAGGTCCATGCCCGCCGGGTTGGTGGGGATCACGGCGGAGGCGAAGGGCTCGACAGACTTAAGCAACTTGCATTGACTAGAGCCGAGTTAGTCAATTAATGTTGCTTACATGCCCGACAGCGACATCCCCGTCCCGCAGGATCCCGCCGACGCTCTGGCGGCCGTGGTGGCGATGCGGCGGTGGGCCGACCAGTTGGAGGACGCCGCCGTTGAGCAGGCGATGCGCGCGGGCTGGAGTTGGCCGCAGGTCGCCGAGGCGCTCGGCGTGACCCGTCAAGCGGTCCACAGGAAGCACGCCAAGCGGCTCATCGTCGCCGGCGTCAAGCTAAGGAGACGTTCGCCATGAACGCGTTCGACGCATACCTCCACACGATCCTCACCGAGGGAGGTGTCGAAGCGCAGAGACGCGGATCGCCCACGGTCGAGGCGCAGCACCTCCTGCTGGCCGTCGCGGCCCAGGAGGGCACCGCCCCGCAGCGCATCCTGGCCTCCGTCGGCCTCGATCACCAGGCGATCCGCGCTGCCCTCGACCGGGAGCTCGACCACAGTCTGAACGCGGTCGGGGTGTCCCGTTCCTCGTTCGACCTCCCCCGGCCGAGCACCAGGTTGAAGCGTTCATCCAAGATGGGCGAGACGTGCAGGCTCGCCATTGAGCGGGGCTTCGCCTCGGTCTCCCGTAAGAAGGACCTGCGTCCGGCGTCCGTACTGCTCGGAATCCTGCAGGCCGAGGTCGGCACAGTGCCACGTGCCCTGGCCCTGGCCGGCGTCGACCGCGCCGAGCTGCTGACCCGCCTTGAGAGCGTCATCGCGAACGACGGCATCGAGTGACGAGTACACCCCGGCTCCGCGCTTTCACCTCCCTTCCCTAACCCCTTCCCTGGTCCGAAGCGCCGTTCGCGCGTCGCCGATCGGCGCATGAGCCCCTGAGCACGTCCCCCATGGGCCTCCTCTGCGTATCCGGCAGGGGACACCGCCGGTGAGACGGTTGCGCTTCCTCGGCTGCGCCCCCGCTCGTACCGGGCACGCCCGCTGAACGGCGGGACGATCCGAAGCGATCGATCGACGGCACCCTCCGTGGCCTTCACCGGCCTTCGCGTGCTCATTGACCCGACCCTGCTCAGGCACAGCCATGCCTGAACCCGTTCCGCCGACCTCCGGTCTTTCTGCCATGCCCAAGGAGGCATAAATGTTCATGTTCCGCGCCCATACCGGTCTGCTTGTCACCGCCCTCACCGTGGCGGGGAGCGCCATGATGGCTCCCGCCGCCTCCGCGGCCGGGCGCGACCGGGGCCACACCGAACTCCAGCGCGTGCTCGGCCAGGTCGTGGCCGACGGCGGCGTCCCCGGCGTCCTCGCCGAGCTCAGGGACGGTCACGCGAAGCCGTGGTTCGGCACGGCGGGGGTGGCCGACCTGCAGACCGGCCACCAGCGCCAGCCGGGTGAACACTTCCGCATCGGCAGTTTCACCAAGGCGTTCACCGCGACGGTGGTCCTGCAACTGGCGGCCGCAGGCGAGCTGACCCTGGACGACACGGTGGCGAAGTGGCTGCCCGGCGTGGTGGAGGAGTATCTCGGCGCGGACGGCACCAAGATCACTATCAGGCAGCTGCTCAACCACACCGGCGGGCTCCCCGACGCCGTCCCCGGCCAGGCGACGCCGCACCCGGAAGAGCCCGGCAGGCGCTTCATCTACTCCAAGGTCAACTACACCCTCGCGGGAATGATCGTCGAGCGCGCGACCGGCTCGGCCCTCGCCGAGGAGATCGACAGTCGCATCGCCCGCCCTCTGCACCTGACGGGCACGTATCTACCGGGCACCGACAACACGATGCGCGCCCCGCACGCCCGCCACTACTCGAAGTCCGACCAGGCCGGCCGTCCCACGGAGATCCATGACGTGACCGACGCGGACCTCAGCTGGGCGGGCGCGGCCGGGGGCATGGTGTCGACGACCTCGGACCTGCATCGGTTCCTGCGGGCCCTGCTGCGCGGCCGCCTCCTCCCGCCCGCCCTGCAGAAGGAGATGTTCACCACCGTCTCGACGGAGGGCGCGGACTGGGTCCCGAACACCAGGTACGGCCTCGGCGTCTACTCGCAGACGCTCTCGTGCGGGGTCACGCTCTGGGGCGGCGGCGGATACATCCAAGGCTCGGTGACCTACGCGATGGGCGACCGGCAGGGCGCCCACACGCTGGTGAGCAACATGAACGGCGACTGGAACGACTACGTGGAGACCTTCACCAGGCTCTTCGAGGCGTGCTTCTGCTCGGCGGCCTCCCGGCACCCGGCCTCTTGACCTCCTCCTCCGTAGGAGGTCTGCCCCCACCACGTAGTCCCGGTCGATCGGCGGCCCTCACCGCCGCCGTCGGCGCGTTTCCCCGGGGAGAAGCCGTACGGTCGACGGCGGCGGCCCAGGCGCTGGGGCGCTCACTGATGTGCTGTGAGCGCGACGTTCCTGGCCTGGATGTCGTCCTGAGTCTCGGGCACCATCAGGCCCAGGTTGTCGCTGATCTGCATCTTGACATCGACCAGCTTGCGCTGCCGGTCCTCGTAGCGGCGGAAGGCTTCGCGGTGGTCCGCGTGCGCCAGCTCCGTGGCAAGCAGGTAGGCACCGGTCAGGGCCAGCTCCGCCCCGGCCCCCGAGGCGGGGGATGCGCAGTAGGCGGCGTCGCCCACGAGGGCCACCCGGCCGGTGGACCATGATGGCATGCGTACCTGGCTCAGGGCGTCGAAGTAGAGGTCGGCGTCGGCCAGCGCGCCGTCCAGGAGCTCCGGCGCCCGCCACGATGTCTCGCCGGCGAAGTTCTCCTTCAGCAGTCGGCGCTGCTCGTCCAGGTCGTGGTGGTCGTAGTCCATCGCCTCGGGACGCCGGAACATGAAGTACGCCTTGGCCTGGGCGTGGTTGCCTGAGCGGTAGATTCCCACCATCTTGCCGGGCGTGTTGAACATCGTGATCGTACGGTCCGCGCCCAGTGCCGCGTCGGCGTTGCCGAAGGCGAAGTAGTAGCCCCGGTAGTCGAGGAATTCCGACTCCGGCCCGAAGGCCAGGCGCCGCACGTTGGAATGCAGCCCGTCCGCGCCGATGACCAGGTCGAACCGGCCGGCTCCGCCGCTGCGGAAGGCGACGGTCACGCCCTCGGAGTCCTGCGCCAGGCTCTTGATCGAGTCGCCGAAAATGTAGTCGACGTCGTCCTTGGTCACGTCGTACAGGATCTTCACCAGGTCGCCGCGCATGATCTCGATGTCGTTCGCCAGCTCCACGGAGGCCACCCGCTGCCCCGCGGCGTCCACGAACCGCATCTCGCGCACGTCGGCCACCGCCGCCCGGATCCGCGGCAGGGCGCCCATGCGCTCGACCACGTCCAGTGCCTGGTCGCGTACGTCCACGCCCTGGCCGCCGGTCCGCAGTTCGGGCGTCCGCTCGACCACCGTGGTCTGGAAACCGTGCTTGGTCAGCCAGTAGGCCAAAGTCTGCCCGGCGATACTCGCTCCCGAGATCAGCACTTTCTTGCTCATCGCCACTCCAAAGGGTGTTGTCGTTCGCAGTCGCGATCCGCGACCGCGCCGGGATCAGGACGCGAGGGTTCGCCAGGCCGCAACCACGAGCCTGCGGGGGGCGTCGGCCGCTCGCAGCCGTTGGGAGAGTGCGTCGATGTCGTCCCACGTGGCGCGCTCGTCGTTCAACGGGACGAGCTTGCCCTCCGCGAGCAGGTCCAGCAGATACGACAGGTCGGGTCCGAACCGGTCGCCCGCCCAGAAGCCCTCGATGGCGCGCCGCCGTCCGACCATCTGGTAAGGGGCGAACGTGGTCGGTTGTCCCGAGCTCGCCCCCACCTGCTGGATGAGACCATCCTCGGCCAGCAGGTCGAAGGCCTGAGCAAGGAGCGGCCCGCCGACTGATTCGATCACGCCGTGCACCGGAGCGGACACCTGGCCGAGCTCGGTGACCACCTCATCGGCTCCCAGTCCCACCAGCCGGTCGCGGCTGCCGGGGTCGCGTACTGCGGCGATCACGTACGCGCCGGCGAGCCGGCCCAGCTGGACGGCGAAGTGTCCGACCGCGCCTGCGGCCCCGGTGACCAGCAGGCGGCGGCCGGCCAACGCGCCCAGCCGCCGGACGGCTCGCAGCGCGCTCACCCCGGGCACCAGCAAGGTCGTGGCCTGGCCGGAGTCGACCTGCTCCGGCACGATCGCCAGCTCGCTCGTGGAAACGGCACGCAGCTGCGCCCAGGCGTTTCCGGTCATCAGCGTGGCCACTCGGGTGCCCGGCGCGGGACCGGTGCCGTCCTCGGCCGCCCGCCGTACCGTGCCCACCGCGTCGAATCCCGGGATGCTTCCCGGTGGCAGCGTGGCCGCGTGATCGAGATTGCGGGCGAGCAGGGTGAACCACTCCACCTCGATCACGGCCTCGGCGGCCTGCGGCACCGGCTGGGGGACTTGGCCGAGCCGCACACCAGCAGGGGTGTCCGGGTCGCTGATCAGTGCTTGCATAGGCCCTCTCCAGGCTCGTAAGCTATCTGAAACGAACATTCCACTTAACGATATGGAACGGCCATTTCAGATGTCAACCGCCGAACACCCGCGCCGGGCCGATGCCGTCCGCAACCGCAGCCTCGCCCTGGAGGCCGCCAAGACGCTGCTCGCCCAGCCCGGGACCACCGTCACCGTGGAGGCCATCGCCCGCCAGGCGGGGCTGGGAGCGGCCACGATCGTGCGAGCATTCGGCACCAAGGACGCGCTCATCGACGCAGCGGTGGCCGACCTGCTCGAACCGCTCATCCAGCGGGCCCATCAGGCGGTGGCCGAACCCGCCCCCGTCGCCGCCCTGCGCCGGTTCCTGCTGGACCTGATCGACTTCCAAGCCGCCCACTGGATCGTGAGCGAGCAGTTCACCCGGCTGCAGGTGCCCCTGACAAGTGCGTGTCGCGCCGAGCTCCGCAAGGCGTTCGCCGACATGATCCACCGGGCGCGCGAGGCAGGAGGGATCAGGACCGACATCGACCCGGACGTCGCCACGGTGATGCTGGGCGAGGTGACCTATGCGATCGCACGTTCCAGCGACGCATCCCCGGACCTCGCCGGCGGCTTTGTCACAGTCATGATGGACGGCCTGCGCCCGCGAGGGAGAAGCGGGCGGTGAAGTCAGGCCAGCCCTCCGCGCGGGCCAGCGCGTAGTCGTTCCAGGTAGACGGTCCGAGGACAGAGCACAGGTCGGACACGGCCTGAGCGGGGTCAAGGTTCCACTCGCGGACGACGCCCCCGGTGTCGGCGCTCAGAAGCCTGCGCCCGTCGATCACGTGGCGTGGTCAGGCGGTACCCCGGCCCCCCGACCGGCCCTGGAGGGTCACCGCTCGAACATGGCGGGATAGGTCCGGCGCGATAACGATCGCCGAGGCGTTCCACTTTGACCTGCGGAAATGTTCCTGCGAAGCGCATCCGAACAGAAAGTCACGGTAGGAGGCTGAACTCGGCTCCGCTGACGGGACTTCTCATTTCGATGCTCGTCATGCCCTTTGTCCCGCTCAGGGACGCCCCGAGAGCGGTCATCATATACAGGACATTACGCCCGGATCGCTCACGCGCGACCAGCCCACTCTCACGCAGCACGCCAAGATGCTGCGACACCGCGCTGGGTGTGACACCGAACGCACGAGCCAGGTCCGTCGTCGTCGCCGGTGACCGCAGTGCCTCCAGCAGTTCGGCCCGCGCCCGACCGAGCAACCGGACCGTGCTACCCGCGGGCGCCTGTGTCCCCGCGGTCCACAACGCCCCGACGCCCCGTGCCGGATATCGCACCGTGGTCTGCGTGGAGGTGCTCTGCTTGATCAGCACGTAGGGCGAGCCGAGAACGACGGGGATGAGGACCAGTCCACCCGGACCCCGGTTAACGACGCGCTCGGCTTGCCAGCGCGCTCCCCCCAGCATCAGCCGGCCATCGCACCAGCGCAGATCCGGGTGCAGATCGGTGAACAACCTCATCGCACCGCCCGTGGCCAACTGCTTGGCGCGATAGATGACGTCCGCATCGAGTACGGCCCGGATCCGTGACCAGTGCGGCGCGATGAGCCGGTCGTGCGCCGCACGCAGTTCTGCGGCGATCGCCCGCAGGCCTGTGGCCGGCTGCGCGGCAATCGCGGCGACTGCGTCAGGGGGGTCTTCGCCGAACACGCGCCGGAGGCTGGCCCGCACCTGAGAAGCAGTCGTCCTTTGCAAGGCCGCCAGGTCGTCCTCGATGGATGCCCCTGCGCCGAGAGGAGCGGGTACGAGGAACTCCGGCCAGCTCGGTCGGTCGCTCATGAGCAGCGGCAAGGTATGCGCGAGGTCGAGTGGCTGCCTGGCGAGTTCGTCCGCCGCCCACCGCAGCCACCGCAGGTTGAGCGGGTGCCGATCGATATCACCCAGCTGCTGCAGGCCGGCCACCGTCTCAGACAGTGGTGAGATCGCGAATCGCGTCGCCGCCAGCTCGGCCACGCCGAGATCGATCGTCAAGGCCATGGATTCACTATGGAGCAATGGCCTAAATGATGTCGTGTCAGCGCCCGGCGCCCGAAGATCCCGGCATGAGGCAGGACATGACGCAGACCGACGCCGAGCCACGCTTGTCTCCGGCCTACTGGCGGTTGTGGTGGGCGACGGGTATCAACGCCGTCGGTGACGGGGCGTTCGCCGCGGCCGTTCCACTGCTGGCCGTCACGATCACGTGCGACCCACGGCTCGTGTCGGTCGTCTCCGCAGCGACGTACCTGCCGTGGTTGCTGCTGTCGCTCCCCGCCGGTGCGCTCGTCGACCGGTACGACCGCGTCGGCCTCATGTGGCGCTCGCAGGCGATCCAGGCAGTGATCGTCAGCGTCGTCGCGGTCCTTGCCGCGTTCGGCCACATCGGCATCCCGGCGCTCGCGATCATGGCCTTCGGACTGGGGGCGTGCGAGACCGTTTTCGCCAACGCAGCGCAGGCGATCTTGCCGGATATCGTCGCCAAGCCCCTGCTGCACAGGGCGAACGGCCACCAGCAGACGATCACAGCGATCGGCTGCCAGTTCCTGGGACCACCGATCGGCAGCCTGCTCTTCGCGGTCGTCGTGGCGCTGCCGTTCGGGATGGACGCCGGCTCCTTCGCCCTGTCCGCCGCGCTGCTGGCGACACTGCCCAGGCGGAGGCACCGGCAGATCGAGCACCCGCCGATGCGGACGGCGATCGCGGACGGCCTGCGCCGGCTGGCCCGTCACCGGCTGCTGCGCACCCTCGCGGTCCTGCTCGGTGTCAACACCTTCTGCGGCCAACTCGGTAACGTCACACTCGTCCTGCTGGCGACCCGGACGCTGCACCTCGACGCGCGCGGTTACGGCCTGCTGCTCGCCGGCGCCGCGATCGGCAGCCTGCTCGGCGGCCTGGTCAGTGCGCGCGTCGTCAACAGAGTCGGCGCACTTCCCGCTCTCCTCACCGCGCTCGCCACGAACGTCGTCGTCTTCGTCGGGATCGGGCTGAGCCCGAACGCGATCGTGCTCGGCGCTCTGCTGGCCGTCAACGGCTTCGTCATAACGCTCTGGAACATCGTGACCGTCAGCCTCCGGCAGCAGATCGTGCCGTCCGAGATGCTCGGCCGGGTGAACAGCGTCTACAAGATGCTCGGCTGGGGACTGATCCCGCTCGGAGCGCTGGCCGGCGGACTGGTGGCGCACGCGTTCGGGTTGCGTGCGCCGTACCCTGTCGCGGGTGTGCTGCGAGGAATCGCCTTGCTGGTCGCGATGCCCGTACTGATCCGTGCCATGCGTGACCGATGATCGCGGGGTCGAGCGGCTTCCGGGCTTCTCCCCCGGGGAAAAGCCGGGCGGCTCGACGACGCGGCCCGTCCGTGGGGTTCAGCCGGTGGCGGGGATCTGCGCGGTGGGACGGGAGTTCAGAAACCTCTCCAGGACAAGGGTGGCGGCCCCCAGCGCGACGGCGTCGGGACCGAGGTGGCCCAGCACGATGGAGGTGGCGGCGTACGGCTGGGCCAGGGAGTTGTCCGCCGAGGCGGCGCGGATGTCGGCGAGCAGGTGCCGGCCGAGGAGGAGACCGGCCCAGCCGCCGATGACGATCCGTTCTGGGTTGATCAGGTTGATCAGATTGGACAGGCCGACGCCCAGGTAGGTGGCGGTCTCCTCAAGGACCGGTGACCCGGATTCGAGCAGCCGGGCCAGCTCGGCCTGCCAGTCGGCCGTCTGCGTGGCGATTCCGGCACGGTCGAGGATGGCCTCGGCGCCGACGTAGGCCTCCAGGCAGCCGCGTCCGCCGCACCGGCAGGCCCGGCCGTTCACAACGATCTTGGTGTGGCCCCACTCGCCGGCGCTGCTGCTCACACCCCGGAAGGTCGTCCCGTCGGTGACGACGGTGGCTCCGACCCCTGAGCCGATGAGCACGATCACCGCGTCACCGGCCCCGCGCCCCGCGCCGAACCAGAGCTCGGCCTGGCCCATCGTCTTGGCGCCGTTGTCGACGAACACCGGGAACGCCGTGCCGGCGCGCATCAGGGCGCCGAGGGGGACACCGTCCCAGCCGAAGGTCTTGGCGTGGACGAGCACGTCGCCGCCGTGCTCCACGATGCCGGGGACGCCGACTCCCACCCCGAGCACCTGTGCGGCGGTCACCCCGCCGTCGGCGAGCACGACGTCGATGCCCGCGAGGATGTGCCGCACCACCAGCTCGATGTCATGCCTGGCCGGGCGCAGAGCGTACTCGACCTTGGCCTTCTCGTTCATCGCCAGGTCGAAAAGCTCGACGCGCACGTGCGTGTCGGCCACGTCGACGCCGATCGCGTAGCCGTAGCGGGGGTTGACGCGGAGGATCACGCGGGGACGCCCGCCGTCGGACTCGACGTGGCCGGCCTCGACGACGACGTTGTCGGCGAGCAGGTCGCCGGTCATGCTGCTGACCGTCGCGGCGCTCAGTCCGGTGAGCCGGGTGAGCTCGTTCCGGCTGGCGGGCCCGTTGAAGTACAGCGTGCGTAGCAGCATGGACTGGTTGCCCTTGCGGACATCCCGGACCGTCCTGCGCTCAGGCCTCGCCATGGTCAGCCTCCTTACTTTCGCGACAATGTTAGTTCAAAGCTTGAATTCAATTGTCCGCCGACCGACTTCGGGTGACCGGCCATCGGGCCGATGAGCATGCTGTCATCACAGCCGCGTTACCAAAGCGTTTCCTCAGAGGGCTGAACTTTTTTCGCGGCTTACATTATCGTCCGTTCAACCCCCTATGAGGAGTCAGGAAATGATCAGGAGAGTCACAGGGACGGCTGCCGGTGTGGCGCTGCTCATCGGACTTACCGCGTGCGGCAGCGGCTCCGATAAGGCCGCAGAGGCCAAGACACTGACCTACTGGATGTTCCAGGACCGCACACCGCAGGCCGGAGAGGTCGTGGAGAAGCTCCGCACCGACTTCGAGAAGGCCAACGGAGTCACGGTGAAGATCGTCAAAATTCCCAAGGACGACTACAACACCAAGCTCGGCAGCGCCATCGCCAGCGGGAGCGTCCCGGACGCCGGCATCCTCGACCAGCCACTCGTGGCCCGATACGCGCTCGACGGCACGATCAAGGAGTTGCCCGCGGGCACCGTCGACGAGAAGGCCTACTACGAGGGGGCGCTCAACACCAACCGGGTGAACGACAAGCTCTACGGCCTGCCCGTGGACCACACCGCTGTCGCTCTCTTCTACAACAAGAAGTTCGTCCCGACGCCGCCCAAGACCTGGGACGAGCTCAAGCAGATCGCCACGAAGATCCACCAGGACGATCCGAAGACCGCCGGCATGGTGGTGCCCAAGGGCGACGGCTACGGCGCCTGGATGTGGCCGGGCATCGTCGCGGGCGCCGGCGGCTCCCTGGTGGACGAGAAGAGCAAGAAGATCCTCTTCGACCAGCAGCCCGGCGTCGACGCGCTGCAGCTCTGGGTCGACCTGCTCCCCTCCTCACCCAGGAAGATCACCGACTCGGACAAGGCGTTCGAGAACGGACTGGCCGGCATGATGATCTCCGGCCCGTGGGACGTCGCCAACATCAAGGACCAGTTCCCCGACCTGCAGTTCAGCACCGCGCCCCTGCCGTACAAGACCCAGCCGGCCGGCAACATCGGCGGTGAGAACGGGGTGGTCTTCAGCAAGGGGAAGAACGCCGACCTGGCCTGGAAGTGGCTCGCCTACCTGACCGACGCCACGAACAACACCCAGCTGGCCCAGGCTCTCGGCGGCTTCCCGACCAACATCGCGGCGGCCGAGCGGGACGCCGCGACCTTCGGACCCGACCAGGCGGCCTTCCTGGAGCAGCTCAAGGTCGCCCAGGCCCGCCCGTCCCTGCCGCAGTGGATCCAGATCAACGACGAGATCATCGCCCCCGCCATCGAGACGGCGCTGAGCGGCAAGGCCACCTCCCAGCAGGCCCTGAGCGACGCGGCCGCCAAGACCCGCGCCCTGCTCGGCTGGACCGGCTGACACGGAGGCGAGACAGACGTGGCATCTCCGGTGCAGGCCGAAAGGCCCACCGCGGCACCCGAGCCCGGGAGGCGACGCCGTCTCCCGGGCCTCGGGGGGCGCGACCACGTCATCGGGTGGCTTCTGATCGCTCCCGCGATGGCGTACTTCATCGTCTTCCTGCTCTATCCGGCGCTGTCGGCGCTCTACTACAGCTTCACCGACTGGGACCTGCGCACCGACGCCGCATGGGTGGGGCTGGCCAACTACGTCGATCTGCTCTCCGACGACGTCAAATACCCGCATTTCTGGAAGTCGGTGCAGGTCACCCTCCAGTACACCCTGATCGCGGTGCCGCTGACGCTGGGGACCGCGCTGGCCCAGGCGCTGCTGCTCAACGCGATCCGCCGGGGTTCCAACGTGTTCCGGCTGCTGCTGTTCCTGCCTGTGGTCACCGCCGAGGCGGCCGTCGGCGCCATCTGGCGCTGGCTCTACGACCCGCAGTACGGGCTGGTCAACAGCTTCCTGGGGCTGTTCGGAATCCCCGGGCAGAACTGGCTCAACACTCCCGAGCTGGTCATCCCGGCACTGGCGTTCATCGCCGCCTGGCAGTGCGGCATCTCCATGATCATCTATCTGGCGGGGCTGAAGGGCATCCCCGACTCGATCCGCGAGGCGGCGGTCATCGACGGCGCCACCCCGATCCAGCGGTTCTGGCGGGTCGTCTTCCCGATGCTGCGGCCCACCACCTTCTACCTGCTGGTCACCGGTGTGATCGCGGCGCTGCAGGTGTTCGGCCTGGTCTACGTGATCTTCTCCGGCGGCGGCGGCAGGAGCGTCACCGGCGGACCGGAGCAGTCAGGCCTGACCTACGTCCTGCATCTCTACCTGTTCGCCTTCCGCTACGACGCGATGGGCGCCGCCTGCGCGATGTCGTTCATCCTGTTCGTCTTCATCATGATCATCACTGCCCTCCAGTTCAGGTTCGTCAAGCAGGAGGCCTCGTGACGACATCGAAGAAGGTACGGCTCGCGCCCATCTACATCGCCCTGGTGCTGCTGGTGGCGGTCTCGGTGGTCCCGTTCGTCTGGATGCTGGCCACCTCGTTCAAGCATGGCTCCGACGTCTACACCAAGGTGCCCAGCCTGCTGCCGCTGGACCGCAAGACCGGCGACTGGTCGCCGACCCTGGAGAACTACGAGCACGTCCTGCAGGTCGGCGGGCTCGGCCAGGCGTTCCTCAACAGCGTCTGGGTCTGCCTGGTCCTGGTGCCGGCCAAGCTCCTGATCGACGCGCTGGCCGCCTACTCCTTCGCCCGCATCCCCTTCCCCGGGCGGGACAAGCTGTTCGTCCTGATGCTCGCCGGCATGATGGTGCCGACCATCACCCTGCTGGTGCCCCGCATCCACGTCACCCAGCAGCTCGGCATGTTCGACTCCGGATGGGGTCTGATCATCCCCAACGTGGCCTCGGTCCTGGACATCTTCCTGCTCCGGCAGTTCTTCCTCTCGCTGCCGGGCGAGCTGGAGGAGGCGGCGCGGATCGACGGCGCCGGCCGGATGCAGATCTTCTGGCGGATCATCCTGCCGCTGTCCAAACCGGTGCTCGCGGTCGTCACCATCACCAGCTTCATCTTCCACTGGAACGACCTGGTCTGGCCGCTGGTGGTCCTGAACGACCCCGAGCTCTACACGCTGCCCCTCGCCCTGCAGCAGCTGGCCAGCAGCGAGTCCGGCCGCGCCTACTACATCATGGCGGGCGCCGCCCTGGCGGTCGTGCCGGTGATCGTGGTCCTGCTGATCTTCCAGCGGCGCATCATGCAGGGCATCGCCTTCACCGGTCTCAAGAGCTGATCCCCTTACGGCGTGAGCCGTACCGAAGGAACGGGAGTGTGAGCGTGACCATCGAGGTCCGCAACGGAGTCACCGTCGTCGACGGTGAGCCCCGGGCGCTCGTCAGCGCCGACTACCCCTACTACCGTGACGACCCGGGGGTCTGGGCCGACCGGCTCCGCGCCATACGCGACGAGCTGGGCGTCGAGGTGATCAGCAGCTACATCCCGTGGCGGCACCACCAGCCCGACGCCGTGACGGCGCCGGACTTCACCGGCGACAGCCACCCCGGCAGGAACGTCGTCGGCTTCCTCGACCTGTGTCACGGGCTCGGGCTGAAGGTCATCGCCAAGCCCGGCCCGTTCATCCACGCCGAGACGACCTACGGCGGCCTGCCCGACTGGGTCTGCCCCTCCGCGGACGGGGCGATCGAGCCGCTGCTCGACGCGGCGGGCTCCCCTTCGTACTGGGCGGACTCGGCCACGCACCTGCCGGGCAGACCGCTGCCCACCCCGCTGGGCGCGGCGTTCCTGGCCAAGGTCACCCGGTGGCTGTCCGCGGTCGGCAAGGAGGTGCTGGACGCCGCGACCCACCCGGACGGCCCGGTGATCATGATGCAGATCGCCAACGAGGGCCTCTACACCAACGGCGCGCGGTCGCTGTCGGCCTACGACTACAGCCCCTCGGGGCTGGCGTTCTTCCGCGAGCGCCTCCTGGCCTGGTACGGCTCGGTCGAGGAGTACAACCGCACCCACGCGACGGACCACCGGCGATGGGACGAGGTCGAGCCGCCCCGCGCCTGGACGGGGGCCGCGCGGCCGGAGGAGCTGCAGGGTTACGCCGACTGGGGCCGCTTCCACGCCGACTACCTCGCCGAGGTCTACCTCCGCTGGAGCGCGGCGGTGGACTGCCGGGTCCCCGTGGTGGTCAACCTGAACCCGCCGACGGTCGAGGAACTGGACGACTGGCTGGCCCGGGTGCGCCCCGAGTCGTGGGGGGATGTCGCCTACGGTTTCACCAACTGGATGGGCGTGGTCTCGGCGGACCCCGACGCCCAGGCCCGCTACGTGATCGCCGCCAAGCGGGCCCCCGGCCCCAACCTGGAGGAGAACTGGGGCTTCTCGGAGCTCTACGACCGCGCCTACGCCGACGCGACCACCAGTTACCACCAGACCCTGCTCGCCCTCGCCGCCGGCGCCACCGGGTTCAACGTCTACACCGGGGCCGCCACCTCCGGCTGGTCACCGGACCTGGACGCGGCGCACACCATGCCCTACCCGGACAGCGCGCCCATCGCCGCCGACGGCTCCGCCGGGGTGAAGGCCCCCGTCGTCCGGGTGCTGGCGGACTTCTTCGCCCTGCACGGCGTGGAGTTCCTGGAGTGCGCGCCCGTCGCAGGAGAGGCCTTCGGGCTGTATCTGCCCTATGCCGGGATCGCCGCCTGGTCCGGTCCGGAGCAGGCCGGGGCGCCCCGGTGCGGCGCCGCCCTGCGCGCCTTCCACGACCGGATGCGGCGGGCAGGGCGTGACTACGCCGTCGTCGAGCTGGAGAGCGCCACGCCCGACCGGCTGGCCGCCCACGGGACGCTGACCGTTCCCGGCGGGCCGTTCATGCACCGCCGCGTCCAGGAGCTGCTGGCCGGCTATCTCGCGGGCGGCGGGCGGATCGTGCTGGACGGCCCCGAACCCGGCCTCGACGAGGACCTGCGCCCGTGCGACATTCTCGCCCGTGCGCTCGGCCGCACCGTGCCGTCGCCCGCCGCCTCGCCGACCGCCTCAGGCACCGCCTCAGGCACCGCCTCGGACACCGCTTCGCCCACCGCCTTGGACGCCGACATTGACATCGACACCGACACCGACACCGGCTCGGACGCCGGCGCGGTCCGGGTGACGCGCGGCGAGGCGGACGCGTTTCTACGAGTTCATCCCGGACGCGACGTCCAGTATCTGACCATCCTCGTGCAGAGCGGGAACGACGGACCCGTCAGGGTGGAGACCCCGTACGGCGTCGTCGAGACGGCGGGCGCGCGGGGCGGGGCGGCCGTGGTACGGCTGGCCGGGGGCGAGCTGGACGACTTCGTCGTCAAGGGGCTCAACGGCTTCCTCGACTCGGCCGTACCGGCGTGGATCGCCGTCGGCGACCGGGAGGTACGCGCCGACCTCCCCGCCGACCTGGCCCGCGTCGGAGGGAAGGTCCGGCGGATCGGATGAGACCGGGACACCCGATGTTTTTTCGGAGATAAGACTAAGCATGCGCAAGAAGGGGACGCCGGCCGTGCCGTACGACCGCGAGGACATGAGCCGGCTCGTACGCGAGCTGACCGATCCGCTGATACCCCGCTTCAGTCCCGGCCGCGCGCGTCTGCGGCTCGGGACCAACGCCGCCCTCTACCCCGACGAGGCCGCCGAGCTTGAGGCGTTCGCCCGGCCGCTGTGGGGGCTGGCACCGCTGGCCGCGGGCGGGGGGACGTTCGAGCACTGGGAGCTGTGGCGCCGGGGGCTGGCGTCCGGCACCGACCCCCGGCACGAGGAGTTCTGGGGGTCGGTGCGCGACGTCGACCAGCGACTGGTGGAGACCGCCGCGATCGGCCTGGCGCTCGCCGTCGCGCCCGAGGCCGTGTGGGACCCGTTGAGCGGGCGGGAACGGGACAACCTGGCGGCCTGGCTGCGGCACGCGCTCACCGTCGAGCCCGCCGACAACAACTGGCACTTCTTCCCCGTCCTGGTGGGGCTCGGCCTGGACCGTGTCGGCGTCGGCTTCGACCCCGCGCCCAACGCCGCCCGGCTGGAGCGCCTGGAGTCCTTCGCGCTCGGCGGGGGCTGGTACAGCGACGGTCCCACCGCCCAGCGGGACTACTACGTCCCGTTCGCGATGCACTACTACGGCCTGATCTATGCCGCCCTGGCCGGAGGCCGGGACCCCGGCCGCGCCGAACGTCTCCGCGAGCGGGCGGCGGCCTTCGCCCTCGACTTCCAGCACTGGTTCGCCTCGGACGGGGCCGCCGTCCCCTTCGGCCGGAGCCTGACGTACCGCTTCGCGCAGGGGGCGTTCTGGGGCGCGCTCGCCTTCGCCGACGTCGAGGCCCTGCCGTGGGGGACGGTGCGGGGCCATCTGACGCGGCACCTGCGCTGGTGGCTGGCGCGGCCGATCCGCGACTCCGCGGGCCTGCTCACCCTGGGCTACGGCTACGCCCAGCCCATGCTCACCGAGCAGTACAACGCCCCCGGCTCCCCCTACTGGGCGATGAAGGCGTTCCTGCCGCTGGCGGTGCCCGCCGGACACCCGTTCTGGGCGGAGCCGGAGCGGGCCATGCCGGAACTCCCGCCGGTCAGCACCCAGCCGGAGGCGGGCGTCGCGCTGATGCGGTGCGAGGGGGGCCGGCAGGTGGTCATGTTGAGCGCGCGGCAGCACAACACCTGGGCACGCCACGGCGCGGCGAAGTACGCCAAGTTCGCCTATTCGACCTGCTTCGGGTTCAGCGTGCCGAGTGGCTCCCAGGGCCTTGAGCAGGGCGCGTTCGACAGCACTCTCGCGGTGAGCGACGACGGGACGCACTGGCGGCCCTGTGAGGTACCGCGGGACTCCACGGCACACGACGGCCTGCTGCACAGCCGCTGGACGCCGTGGCCGGACGTGGAGATCGAGACCTGGCTGATCGCCCGGCCTCCGTGGCACGTCCGGGTGCACCGCATCCGGTCGGAACGCGGGCTCCACTCCGCCGAGGGCGCCTTCGCGGTGAACCGCGACGCGCCCGCGCACCGCTCCGCCGAGGGGCCGGGCCACGCCCGCTTCGACTCTCCCTCGGGGTTGTGCGTGATCGAGGACCTCCGTGGGACGCGGGCCGGACGGCTGGTGCAGGCCCTGCCCGGCACCAACGTGCTCGCCCCGCGCACGGTGATCCCCACGCTGGCCGGCGAGCACGGACCGGGTGAGCACTGGCTGGTCTGCGCGGTGCTGGGCCTGGCGGAGAGCCGGCCGGACGCGGAGTGGCCCGAGCCGCCCGGCTGGGAGACCGTCTCGGGCCTGCTGCCCGGCGACCCCGCCACCGGGCTCCGCGGGTAGCGGGGGGTCGGCCCACATACGCCCAGAACCCACATTCGCGATCTTGGTGTGGGCCAACCCCCAACCGACAAGTAACCCGTCAGTAGCTTCCTGCGTGCTTGTTACTGCTCTGGGCTGATCATCCGGCGCCAAGGCCATCCGTATCGGCTTACCTGGGCTCGACCCCGTCACGGGTGGCACAACGGGGGTTCCCTGCGCGGGTGGTGTCGCGTGAGGATGGGTGTCCCGGGACGCGACGCGCCCAGTGCCTTCTCGACTACCTCTTGGAGAGTCTGTGCCCCAGCCCGCGAGACTGATCTGGGCCAACAACCGGGACAACCAGGCCGGCGTCACGCTCACCGGGACCGGCCACTCGGACGTCATCGATCTGGCACAGGTGGAGGCCGTCTTCTTCTCGGTCGTCGTCGGCAGCCCGCCGGACGACATGCAGCGTGACGGTCTCGGCCTGGGCAGCCGGCTCAGGGTGAGCCTCCAGGTACAGGACGCCGGCGGCACCTGGCTCCCGGTTGCGGTCCTCAAACCCCGCAGGGTCAACTTCGCTGGTGAGAGCCCTATGCCCTTCTACGCCGACCAACCCCACGACTACACGTCCGTCGGGCTGTTCCTGCCCCAATCGAGCGAATCGAGTAGTATCCTCGCGCCGACTCGTCCCACCTTGCCGCTGGTGCTGCCGCAATACGCGCGTGTCCGGTGGGACGTCGAAAGCGTCGGCGTTCCCCTCGGCGCCTTCGGCCAGACCGTCATCTCCCTGTACGGGCGCTGACGCCCCTTGACCTGGGGTCGGAGGAACATCGGAACCGGATCGTGCGCTAAGCCCTCTCAGAGCAGGTCAGCGCTGTAGGCCTCCGCTCGGGTCCGTGCCATAGCACGCAAAGTAGGGGTGTATCCCGAGGTCAGGGGCATCGCACCTGTGCCTGTCGGAATCCACTCACCGAACCGTTCACCGACGTAGATTCTCGGCGCGAGTTCTCGACACTGACCACCTGCGATCTCGCGGTTTCCCGGCGGAGTGTCGACAGACGAAGGTATGTCGACACTGACAAGCGATCATGCAGAGTTACTTTGCCCCTGGTGGCGGCGACCCGAGCGGAGGGTCATGGACGGCTGACCGAAGCATGGGCTCGCCGGGTGTGGCTGTTCGCCGATTCGTCCATCAACCGCGGGTCGGAATGCCGATGACGTAGCGGATCGCGGATGCGGCGTCGTTAGCGACATGGGTGGGCCGGTAGGCCACCTCAGTCCATGGTCGGCCGCCTGACACCCAGACGCTTCTGACATCGAGGCCGTTCGCGCCAGCGATGTCGGCCTGCGGCGAGTCGCCGATGACCCAGGCCCCTTGGAGGGAGGCTCCGACGGCTGACGCCGCCGCCTTGAAGATCTCCGGCCCGGGCTTTTTGTGGCCGACTTCCTCGGAGATTGCCCAGCCGTGGACGAACTTGTCGAGTCCTGTGTTCCGGATCTTCGCTTCCTGCTGCACGGTTCGGCCGTTGGTGACGATTGTGCAGGACCAGCCGTCGGCGATGGCGTCGGCGAGCGCGTCGCGGGTGGGCTCGGGCAGGACAATGCGATCGGCGGCGCCATGATCGAGAAGGATGCGGATGGCGCTCTCGGGCAGGGACGCTCCGTAGCGGTCAGTCATGGCCTGGGCGACAGCCTGCCTGGGGGTGTATCCACTGGCGTCGATGGACATCAGCCATTCGATGTCGGATTCAGGCAGTGCGTGCTCGGTCAGGAACTCAGCCGTCGCGTCCCGGAAGGCGGCATCGCGGTCGACCAAGGTGTTGTCGAGGTCAAGCATCAGCAGAGGCATGCCCGGCAGTAGATCACGTCTAGGGACGCCTGGTGCGGCGGGACGACGGGGCTGGAGTTCGTGGATTTGCGCGGTGTGCGAGTGGCGGCGGCTGCGGAGATGGAGCGGAGGTGGCCCCCGGGCTGGCGGGAGGAGCCGGGCCCGGACGGGTGGCGGACCCTGCGCCAAGCCTCGGAGCCGGCAGCCGAGGAGGGGCACGACGGCGCGACGGCGGAGCCAAGCGGGTGACCTGAGCCCAGATATCGATCACGGCGAACGGGGCGCCCGGCGGCTGATGCCCGAGAGCAGACGGTTCCGCGGCGCCCACCCTGGCGTGAGCGCCGCTCTACCGGTTAGTAACTTGCGGGAATACCCATTCCCATTAGTTGGATCGTGTCCTTGCGAAAGGGACATTTCACTCTGTCGCAGACCCTTCGGCCGCTGCAGTCTCCCCCTTCACCGGCGGGACCATATCGGAGATTGAAGGGAGCCCCAGGCTTGTTGGTATCGGCCGCTGAGGCGCCGGCAAGCCAATCACGCCGTTGAGGTCTGCGCCGTCGAAGCGTGCGCCTTCAAGGTTCGCGCCGGTGAGGTCCGAGCCGGTGAGGTTCGCGTCAGTGAGGTCCGAGCGGGAGAAAAGCACGTTGGTGAGGTTCGCGCCACCGAAGTACGCGCCGGTGAAGTTCACCCTGGCGAGGTACGCGCCCGTAAGGTTCACGCAGCTGAGGAACGCGTCAGCGAGGTTCGCGTTGATGAGGTGCACACGAGCGAGATTCGCGTAGGCGAGTTCGAATCGCGCACCCTCCAGGCCATAGGCGACGGTACGCCGGCCGATCACGGTGATAACGGCCTGAAGGTCCGTGCGCAATCTTTTGTCCGGCCAAACTGTCTTGTCGTTCTCGGTCTGATCGGTGTCGTCATCTCGGGAATGTTCACGGATGTAGGCCGCCAAGACCTCCATGACCATGGGGTGATCGCAAGCCGAGTCCCGGGCGATGCGCTCCAGGGCGTAGATGCCGCCCAGGCGGATGTCGAGCTTGTCGGAGCCCAACTGCTCGATGGCCTTGGTGTAGCGGTCGGTGACGTGACCCTGTTCGCTCAGACGGTGGCCTTGTGCGCTCAGCTCGAAGGTACGGCGGGCTGTGGCGGCATTGCGCGCGGTGTAGTACACCGCCACCAGCGCGATCAATCCGGTGGCAATCGCCAGTGCCCGCCCGCGCACCGCGTCCAGCGCCGCCGCCAGATCCTTGCCGGCCAGCCCGCGCACCCCGTCGAAGTGCGCCAGTACCCATGCCGCACCCGGACCCAGCACCCACCCCAGGCCCGCGACCAAGACCATGCCCAGCACTGCAGCGAGAGCGAGCCTGGGGGATCCTCGCCAAAATCTCATATCCCCCAGGCTGGCCACTCCACCCGGCGTACACGGCGTGATGGCCATCTGTGATGGCCAATCGTGATCAGCCAGGCTGATGGGGTGCCGCCGATTTTTTCGCCGCGCGCTTTCGCATACCACTCGTATCGTCGCCGCCCGCCTCGATCATGATTGCCGGACTGGCCTGCTGCACCGACTCCTTCGGATCGGCGGGGAGCTGGTCGACGGGCTTGGGTTCTGTCCGACGCACCGCGTTGATCAGTCGCTCCATCCGCCCGGCCGGCTCGTCTGAGGAGTGGAAGACCACCCCGGCCACGATTCCCAGGACTCCTACCACTGCCAGTGTCAGTGTCAGCACTACCGTCGGCATGAAAAGTGCCGCGGCGAGTGTCCCGGTGCCGCCAAGGGCGGCCAGAACTGCCTTCATCGCTTCACCGCCCGATCCTGCAAAGAGCTCCGTCGAGACGACATCCATACGGCCGGAAGCGCCACACCGGTCATGGAAATAACTAAGCCTGAGTCAGGAAAGCCGCCCTGTGAAATGGCTGCGACCTTCTGGATTTCTGGCGCGGGCAGGTCGACCACAGGGGGTGCAACTCCACCGATCTCTCGCACGGCACATATGCTGTCGCACAAGTGCGACCTCCTAGGGGGTGTGATTATCCGTGAAACGACGGCCTCCCGTTGCGAAGGGGACTGTCGCCACTTATGGCGTTAGCCACTCGCCGTCATCCGGTACCGATCTGCCGGGCACCGATGGAATTAATGTAGCGCGGCTTGACCCGTTGCGTTGCAGGTCAGCTTGCATGCTGCCGCACGCCGGGCACCGCGGTTCCCCCTCTTGTTGGAAGCGTGAAAATTCCGAAAAACGGTAGCAATATGATTGCCTTATCGATTTTTATAAAATGCCGCGACCGATGAGAAACCTAGGGGCGACTGCCTCAGTAGGGCTTGATGGTTCCATCGAGAAGCGAAGCGAGAATCCTTTTATTTTTTCGATGTTCGTATCTTTTTGTTGCACGCAAAGATGTGTTAATTAAAATTCCTGGATTTTCGCATGTTTGGGGTAGATGATTTTTCCATTGTTTGCTTGCGGCTCTAGTGTTAGTGAAAAATTAAAGCCGAATCGATTTGGCGGAAATAAAGTGTCCCGAAAATTAAGGGACGTAGCTAAACTAAGCAAGATCGAAAAAATGCCGACTTTCCTTGTGGGTGTTTTTCGCGCAAGTCTTGCAATTTGGGCGTTATAACTGAACGTGACGGCGAGCGCCTAGAAGTCGAAGGCATCACGGAATCAGCGTGCTCTAGGCCGGAGTGGTATCAAGATCCATTGCCGTCCCCTGACGTTCGGGCACCCCCATCCAACTGACCGGTCATGCATGCCGACCGCATCCCTCGTCCGGTAGGGAAGTCTGCTTCCGCATGGCGGCAGACTTCCCGGCAGCAGGGGTGGCAGCGGAACACTTCGGTGGAACACCGCGGAACACTTCGGTGGAACACCGCGGAACACTTCGGTGGAACACCGCGGAACACTTCGGCGGCGGCAGCAGGCCCGGCAGCGGATTTCGGAACGCGGAACCTTCCAGGAACGAATTTCGGAACGGTATCCGGTACTGCCGCCTGGTCTGTGTCGGCCGGATCACCCGTACGGGCCGATCCGGAGACCGGCACGCGTCCGTACAGAAGGCCGTACAGGAGTGGGTTGCGACTGCGGACATGGAGGCGGACACGGAGGTCTCGTCAACGGTCAGTCGGTACCGCTGAGAAGGTCTCGTCAGCGGTCAGTCGGTACCGCTGAGAAGGTCTCGTCAGCGGTCAGTCGGTACCGCTGAGAAGGTCTCGTCAGCGGTCAGTCGGTACTGTGTCCGCCTCCATGTCCGCCTCCATGTCCGCCTCCATGTCCGCCTCCATGTCCGCCTCCATGTCCGCCTCCATGTCCGCCTCCATGTCCGCCTCCATGTCCGCCTCCATGTCCGCCTCCATGTCCGCCTCCATGTCCGCCTCCATGTCCGCGGTCGCAACCCACTCCTGTACGGCCTTCTGTACGGACGCGTGCCGGTCTCCGGATCGGCCCGTACGGGTGATCCGGCCGACACAGACCAGGCGGCAGTACCGGATACCGTTCCGAAATTCGTTCCTGGAAGGTTCCGCGTTCCGAAATCCGCTGCCGGGCCTGCTGCCGCCGCCGAAGTGTTCCGCGGTGTTCCACCGAAGTGTTCCGCGGTGTTCCACCGAAGTGTTCCGCGGTGTTCCACCGAAGTGTTCCGCGGTGTTCCACCGAAGTGTTCCGCTGCCACCCCTGCTGCCGGGAAGTCTGCCGCCATGCGGAAGCAGACTTCCCTACCGGACGAGGGATGCGGTCGGCATGCATGACCGGTCAGTTGGATGGGGGTGCCCGAACGTCAGGGGACGGCAATGGATCTTGATACCACTCCGGCCTAGAGCACGCTTGGATCTGTCGGCTAACCTGCCCAGAGCTCTCTCATGGGCCAAGCCACTACTACAGTGCGTGATCGATCCCGGTGCTCAAGCCGCCGCAGTCTGATCCAGTTAAGTTCAGCTGTGCTGTGAGCTTCCCCCCGTAGCACGGCCACCTCACCTGAGTTGACCCTGTGTCGGCTGGGAAGGAAGTGCTTCGTGCCTGCACCTCACCCGATCGAGTTCCGTCAGCGTGCCGTCGAACTTGCCCGTAAGGGTGATAAACCGGTCTCTGTCCTTGCTGAAAACCTGGGTATCAGCGATTCCTGTCTGCGGAGTTGGATGCGCCAGGCCGACACCGATGACAACGGCGGTGCGAAGCTGACCAGCGCGGAGAAGAAGGAACTCTCCGATCTACGGCGCCGAACCCGGCAGCTTGAGCTGGAAAATGAGATCCTCAAGCGGGCGGCTGCGTATTTCGCCCGGGAGAACGTGCTCCCAAAATAGGGTACGCGCTGGTCCGTGAACTCGCCGATGACGACTTTCCTGTCGCGGTGGCCTGCCGGGTGTTGAACATTTCCAGATCGGGCTACAAAGACTGGGTTGGCCGGCCGCAGTCACCACGCGACCAAAGAAACACCGAACTACTGAAGCTGATCCGTGACATCCATGAGACGTCACGTTACAGCTACGGCTCGCCGCGGATCCACGCGGAGCTGACGCTCGGCCTGGACCTGGAGGTCAACCGCAAGCGCGTCGAACGGCTCATGCGTGAGGCCGGCATCCAGGGCATCTACCGGCGCAAGGGCCGCCGCAACCTCGTCAACGCCGCCACCGAGGAGGATCTGGTCCGCCGGGCCTTCACGGTGCAAGCGCCGGACCGGCTGTGGGTCAGCGACATCACCGAGCACCCCACCGACGAAGGGAAACTGTATTGCGCCGCTGTCATGGACGCCTATTCTCGTCGCATCATCGGCCATTCTATCGACATACGCCAGACCAGCGCTCTGGTCGTCGACGCGATGGTCATGGCCGTCGCCTGCCGTAACCCGCCCAGCAGGAAGACGATCCTGCATTCTGACCACGGAACACAGTACACATCGTTCTCGTACGGGAAACGGCTCCGTGATGCTGAACTCCTCGGCTCGATGGGAACCGTCGGCGATTGCTACGACAATGCCATGATGGAATCGTTCTGGGGAACGATGCAGCTCGAACTGCTCGACGTTAACAAATGGTCAACAAGAGCCGAGTTGGCCAGCGCGATGTTTGAATGGATCGAGTGCTGGTATAACCCGTATAGGCGTCATTCCAGCATCGGCATGAACAGCCCAATCGCGTTCGAGGAGCTCTACAAGCCCTCAGACGCAACCTCGTGATCCCACACCATCGGTGGCTGTAGTACGGGGGGAACCTCACTCGCACGCGGCCGCGGCCAGCACCCCGCCAGCCTCCTCGTACGCCTCAGCGAACCGTAGACCCCACGCCGGTCCGTGCAGCAGCGCGAGGTTGGTGGAGCAGTGCGCCACATCGAGATCCGCCGGACCCCAACAGGCCCCTGCCCAGTCGACGACGCCGGTGATCCGGGCTCCCGCCGGCGTTGAGGGCGGCACGTCGAACAACACGTTGCCGGGCTGGAAGTCTCGGTGCAAGAATCGCCCTTCATAGGGCGGCGCGGGCTTGCGGATCACGTCGATCGCCGCGGCCCATGCCGCCGCGTCGGCGCCCTTCGGAGTCACGACGGTGTCGGCGGTCGTCAGCGTCACATACTTCCGGGGCCGCTCGGCGGGCCTCAGCGCATGGATGGCCACGAGTTGACGAGCCAGCAGTGGAACGCGCGTTTCCAATCCTTCATCGTCGAGGACCGTCCGGCCTGCCAGATGTGTCATCAGGAGCGATGGATACTCGCAATGCGCGGCGGTCGGATCAACCGCGACCAGCTCAGGAGCCGGCACGCCGGTTCCCGCCAACAGGGTCAGAGCTCCGGCCTCCCCGTTCAGTCCGCCCTCAGCGCCCCTCACGTAGAACGGGTCGACGAAACTCCGCAGCACCAGGTCACGCGTGCTTCCGTCCTGCGTGCCGATGGTCAGCCTCCGCATGTCAGCAGTGATGCCGCCGTGCAGCACCTCGGTTTTGACTATCCGTTCGCCGACCTCCAGGTGCCGGCTCACCCAGGCCAGTGTCAACGGTCGGATTGCCGCCTCGTCGTGGTTGATCACCGTGCCATCTCACCATCCCGACGGCTGCACGCGCCAAGGCTTTCTCGATCAGTGCGTGAGCGCCGCTCGATGAGGTGCCAGCTCGCCGTCAGGTGCGGTAGCGGCGGGCGGCGGTGTCAGGGCTGACATCCAGAACTGCGCCGATCTCGTCCCAGGTGGCGCCGGCCGCCCGATCGGCCCTCTACTCGGGTCGGCGTCACCCGGGGAAAAGTAGCGAGAAAGACCAGGTCAAAGCCTCCTGGCAGGCTCGTTGAGCAGGGTGCGAAGCCATGGCGCTCCGCAGTCGTCGGGGATGCTGGTCTTCTCGCGAGGCCGATGAACAGCCACGATGTGGTCTGGGATCTCTATCAGATGATGGGATCTGGTCACTCACAGCTACTTTCCCCTGGTGACGTCGACCCGAGCGGAGGGCCTAGACGGCAAGCAGGCCAGAGGCAAGCGCTGGGGATCGTGGTGAGGCGTTTCGGGCGGCAGGGGCAAGGCTGAACATAGGCACGGCGCTCTCGCCGATCTTGGTGCCGGCTGGTGGGCCGCTTTTCCACGGTGCGGCCGTTCCTGTCGCTGCTGACCCAGGTCGTCGACTTGGGCGCGAGCCCGAAAGGGGCACCGGTGCTGAAGGCCCTCAAGGCGCTGCCGGAGCGGATGGGCCAGAAGAAGGTCACAGGGAGATAGCCGCCGACCCCGGCCGTTGTCTGGCGGCACACGGCCGCCGGACAAGGTCGCCCACCGCCGAAATCAGACGCCTTCGCGCAGGTACAGGTCGCGCAGCAGGCCGATCTCGCCGCCGTGATGTGTGACCTCTTTCAAAGCGTGCAGCGCGAGCTTCAGATAGGTCTCATCGGCCCAACCGCCGGGGCCCATGCCTATCGGCGCCAACAGGCGCTTGTCGCCGAGGGCTGCGATACGGGAGATGAAGTGCTCCCAGTCCTCGGCGAGCGCCTGGATGCCCTCTTTGGCGGTGCCCGGCCACACATCGCGGTCGCCGTAGTCGGGAACGTCGTCGAAGAGGTAGATCACGTAGCCTCGCAGGCAGAGGTTGCCGATGTGCCAGATGCGCCAGGCGATCGTCGTGACGGGGTCCGGCGCGTCCGGACTCGATTCCGGAAAGAGCGTGGCGACGCGGAAGAGGCCGTCGTCGCCGGGGCGGATGCCGATGCAGTCGCCGACCGGCTCCCAGTGGTACTCGGCGTCGGTCAGGCCCTCCAGGCGCCCGAACAGCTGGTAGCGCACGTTTTCGAAGGTCGCGAGAATGTCCCGTGTGACGGGGTCGGGCACGATCATGTCAGCCATGTCAACTCCAGGGCTCGGTGGTTTCGGGTCGGTCGGGATGATCAGGGTCGACGGGTTGGCCGACTCGGTCACGTGCCGCCGCCTCGGCGTGTGTCGCCGGGTGCGAGCAGGCTGGTGAGTTCGGCGATGGCGTCCGGCGACGGCTTGAAGTAGCGGCGGACGTTCTCTGCCTTCTTGTGCCGCGACTTGGCCATCAACATCAGCAGGCTCGCCCCCTGCTCCCCGAGGTGGGTCAGACCGGAGTGCCGGAACTCGTGCAGATCCCAGCCTGTGCCCGCCCCGTGCAGCGCGGTGTGCTCGTCCAGCAGGGCGCGGGCCTGGCCGTACGACAGCCGGGCCAGCCCGGAATCCGGGCACACGTCCCGCGACGAGACCACCTTGCCCGGCCCAGGGCGGCGGTGAGTGACGAACACCGGGCCGCGGGTGCGGTTCTTCAGCAGCCGCGGCAGCAGCCGGGCGGTGCCGGCGTCCCAGTACACCGGCTCCAGCACGAAATCCTCGCGGGCCTGGCCGCGGCGGCGGGCCTTGGACCGCGCGCCTTTGGCCTTCACCAGCGCGCGGCGGCCAGCGAAGTCCAGGTCCTCGATATTCAGCGGCAGGATCTCCTCCGCCCGCGCCACGGTCTCGTACAGCATCCGGTAGAAGCACTTCTCCCGCAGGTGCACCTCGCGGCGGGCGATCAGTCGGTCGATCGCCATCTTCGAGCGCGCCGGCGTCTCGGAGTCCGGCGGGGTCAAGCGCTTGGCCCAGGCCGGCACCTCCGGGCCGTCGAATCCACGCTCGGCACACCAGGCGAGCCAGGACAGCACCGCCGCCCGGCGGGCGTTCCAGGTGTTCACCGCCGTCGAGCCCCACAGCGCTTCGAGGGCCTCGCCGATCTCGTCGTCCGCGACCTGCCCGAGCGGTCGGCCCTCGCCGACCCGTTCGGCGGTCTTGCCGACCCCGATCGCGTAGTTCCGCACCGTGTTCGGGTTGCCGAGCGCGTCGAGGAAGGCGTCCGCGGCGCCGCGGACGGTGAGCGCCTTCCCGGCGGGCAGCTGCGCGACGGTGGCCACCGCTTCCCTCTTGCCACAGATAACAGGGCCGCTTCGCGTCGCGGCCCGGAACCGTCGCCGCAGGTCGCGATCAACGATGCCCCAGATAATAGGGCATTATCTGTGCCAGCACCCGACCTCAACCAGTAAGAAGGCCTACCGCTCAACCCTTCAAGATCATCCCAATATGGGTTTTGGGCTTATGTGGGCTGACCCCCTAGCGGGGCTCCGGCCGGCACCGGGGCGGGATCCGGCTGTCCCCGCTCCCGGCCTGCGAGGACGGGGACGGCCGGATCCCGGCCTGCGGGAACCGGGACCGGCTCAGCGCAGTTTGGGGTCCAGGGCGTCGCGGACGACGTCGCCCAGGAGCAGGAAGCTGAGCACCGTCGCGGTGAGGAACAACGACGGGAAGAGCAGCAGGTGGGGATACTCGGAGAAGAACGTCTGGGCGATGTTGAGCTGCAACCCCCAGGAGACCTCCGGATACTGCAGGCCGACCCCCAGGTAGTCGAGGGTGGCCTCGCCCGCGATGACGTTGCCCACGTTGAGCATGGCCACCACGAAGACCGGGGCGATCGAGTTGGGCAGGATGTGCTTGAACATGATCCGCCGGTCGTTCGCCCCGAGCATCCGGGCGGCGGCCACGAAGTCCATGTCGCGGACCGCGATCACCTGGGCGCGCATGAGGCGGGTCATCGTGGTCCAGCCCAGCACGACCAGCACCAGGGTCATCGCCCAGACGCCGTGGTCGGGGAAGGCGACCAGGATCACGGTCGCGCCCAGGACGAACGGGATGCCGAAGAACACGTCCGTGAGGCGGGAGATGACCACGTCCAGCCAGCCGCCGTAGTAGCCGGCGAGCAGGCCGAGCACGATCGAGATGAGCAGGGCGAAGACCGTCACCGCGATGCCGATCATGACGGAGGCCCGGGTGCCGTGCACGATCTGCGACCAGTACTCGCAGCCCTGCAGGTCGTAGCCGAACACCGCGCCGCCGCCCGGCCCCTTCTTCGACATCCGCAGGTTGCAGCCCTCGTTGGGGCCGAAGCGGGTGAACAGGTCGGGCAGCAGGGCCATCGCGACGGCGACCACGAGGATGACCATCGAGACCCAGAAGATCACCCGGTGGCGGAGCTCCAGCCAGGCGTCGTACCACAGCGACCCGGGTCGGGTCCGGACCGCCTCGGCCTGCCCGACCTCTATGGCCTGCGTCTCAACCACGGCGGATCCTCGGGTCGAGCACGCCGTACAGGAGGTCGACGAGCAGGTTGACCAGGATGAAGATCATCACGAGCACGGTGACGATGCCCACGACGACGGGCCCTTCCTGAAGCTGGATGGACTGGAAGACCTGCTGGCCGATGCCCGGCAGGTTGAAGATGCCCTCGGTGACGACCGCGCCGGCCATGAGGTTGCCGAAGTCCACGCCGAGGAAGGTGACCACCGGGATCAGCGAGTTGCGCAGCGCGTGCCGGCCGATCACCCGTCTTCGGCGCAGTCCCTTGGCGCGTGCCGTACGGACGTAGTCGGCCCGCATGTTCTCGATGAGACTGGTGCGGGTCAGCCGGGCCACGTACGCCAGGCCGAACGAGCCGAGCACCATGCCGGGCAGCAGATAGCTGACCGGCCACCCCTCGTCCACGCCCGCGGTCGGGAACAGCGAGAGGTTCAGGCCGAGCATGATCTGCGCGGTGTAGCCGATGACGAAGACCGGGACCGCGATGACGAAGGTGGTCCCGGCCAGCACCGCCGTGTCGGTGATCCCGCCCCGGCGCAGTCCCGCGATCACGCCGAGGCCGATGCCCACCACGAGCTCGAAGATCCAGGCGGTGACGGCGAGCTGGGCGGTGACGCCCCAGCGCCCCTGGAGCAGCTCGCTGACCGGCTGTCCGGTGAAGGTCTGCCCCAGGTCCCCCTGGACGGCGTGCAGCATGTAGAGGCCGTACTGGACGAGCAGGGGATCGTTGAGGTTGTAGCGCTCCCGGAGCGTGTACAGGACCTCGTCGGGCAGGGGCTTGTCCCCGGCCAGGGCCAGGATCGGGTCACCGGGCAGGGCGAAGACCATCGCGTAGATCAGGAACGTGGTGACGAAGAAGACCGGGACGGCCTGGAGCAGCCGGTGGAGCGCGTATCTCACGTCCCCGCCTCACGGGGAGACCCCGGAGCGGCGCGCTCCGGGGTCACGTGCGCCTCGTGGATCAACTACTTCACCGTGATCGTGTCGAGGTTCGGGCTGTAGGCGTCGATCTGGACACCGCTGATCTTGTCGGAGTAGCCCCCCTGGTCCTGCCAGTTCCACAGCGGGATCATCGGCATCTCGCTGAGCGCGATGTCCTCGGCCTTCTGGTAGAGCGGGATGCTGGCCTCCATGGTGGCGGCCGAGTTGGCCTGGTCGATCAGGTCGTTGAACTCCTTGTTCTTCCAGCCCATCCGGTTACCCTCGCCCCACATCGTCTCCAGGTAGTTCTGCGGGCTCGGGTAGTCCATCACCCAGTTGTTGCGGTACGGCCCGTCCTGCTTGTGCTCGCGCAGCGTGGACAGGTAGTCGGCCGCCGGGATCTTGCGGAACTGGATGTCGGTGATCCCGAGGTTGTCCTTGAGCTGGTTGGCCACCGCGGTCATCCACTGCTCGTAGCTGGGGTCGGCGTTGGAGAAGTAGAGGTTCATCGTGCCGCTGAAGCCGCCGGCCTTGTCGAACAGCGCCTTGGCCTTCGCCTTGTCGAAGACGCACGTCTCGCCGCAGGCGTTCTCCCGGTAGCCCGGCACGAGCGGCGCGACCAGCGAGCTCATCGGCTTGAAGGTGCCGTTGAAGACCGCGTCCACGATCGCCTGCCGGTCGATGGCCATCGAGACGGCCTTGCGCAGGTCGGCATTCTGGAAGCGCTTGTCGAAGTTCGGGAAGCCCAGGTAGTCCATGGTCCCGCTCGGGGTGGCCACGAACCGGTCGCCGAGCAGTCGCTTCGCCTCTCCGGCGCTCGCCGGCGGGATCGCCTGGATCAGGTCCACCTTGCTGGCCCGCAGGTCCACGTAGGCGGTGTCCCGGCTCTCGTAGATCTTGAAGTTGACCGCGGCGGACTTGGCGGGGCGGGGCCCGGCGTAGCCGTCGAACTTCTTCAGCTTGATCTGCCGGTTGCGCACCCACTCGCCGTCCAGGGCGAAGGGGCCGTTGCCGATCGGCTTGACGTCGTAGGCCGCCAGGTCGGTGAAGGCCGCCTTCGGCATGGGGGCGAAGCCGGTGTAGGCCAGCGTGATCGGGAACTGGCTGAACGGCGCGCTCAGGGTCACCTGAAGGGTGGTGTCGTCGACGACCTTCAACCCGCTCAGCTTGTCCGTCTTGGGCTTGGGCGCGGTGTCCGAGCCCTCGGGGGCCTCGGGGTTCAGCTCGTCGAAACCCTCGACGTTCTCGAAGTAGTAGTTGTTGGTCCACGCGTTGGGACCGTAGGCCGCGGCGTTCCACGCGTCGGCGAAGCTCCCGGCGGTCACCGGCTCGCCGTTGTGGAACTTCTGCCCCGGCTTGATCTTGATCGTCCAGACCTTCTGGTCATCGCTGGTCACCGACTCGGCGGCACGCATCTGCGGCTGCCCCTTCGGGTCGATGACGACCAGGGTGTCGAACAGCGCCTGCAGCACGGTGATCGAGTAGTTGCTGGAGGTGTTGCCGGGGGTCAGGTGGTCCGGCTCCGTCAGCGCGACGGAGAACTCCTTCGCACTCTGCTGACCTCCGGTGTCCGGTGCCGGCGATCCGCCGCACGCACTCACGGCGAGCATCGTCGCCAGGAGGACGGCAGAGCCTCGTGTCCTCGTCAAGACCGTCACTGTTCCTCCCAGGGGGTATTGCGGGAGAGGGTAAAGACGGTTATAGGCCGGGTGCATCGGATAATTTACGTATTCCCTATCTTTGGTACCTTGGGACACGCTGTGCACGGAGGAGACCATGGACCAGATCACCCTGAGCCCGCGCCACCTCCATGCTTTCGCCGAGGTGGGGTTCCAGGTTGCCGGACGTAGCGGCATACCCGGCGCGATGCGCGCCCTGCGCGAGGTCATCGCACTGGAGGCCTACGAGTTCGTCGCCTACGACCCGGTGACGGGGCGGCACCGCAGCCTGGTCTCCGACGGCTACACCCGGGTGGACGGCGACGCCGCCGAGGAGTATGTCCGGCTCGACCCCTACCGCCGGGCGATGGACTCCCGTGTGCCGCTGACCATGGGCGTCCCGGGAACCGAACGCTACTTCCGGCGCCATCTGGAGCCGTACGGCTGGCGGGCCGGGCTGACCACCCCCCTCTTCCTCACCGAGGGCCGCTACACCGGCCTGCTCCACCTGAACTCCCGCGATCCCGGCGCCTTCTCCGCCGAGTCCAGCACGATGATCAGCGCCGTCTCCCCCACCCTGGCTTATGTCACCGACCTGAGCCGCTGCGTGGTCGACTCCGTGGGCACCCCGCCGGGTTTCCACGCGGCGGCCTTCGACCGGTCCGGCACCCGCCGGGACGTCACCGGCACCCCGGCCTCCGCCGCCGTCGCCGCCGAACCGCGCATGGCCGAACTGGCCAGGGAGTTCATCGACTCCCGCGAGTTGAACCGGCGCGGCCTCTGGCTCGACGGGACCGGGCAGTGGCGGGAGGTGCGGCTGCTACGCGCCGGAGTCGGGCCGCACGGCGCCATCCAGGGCGCGGTGATCGCCGAGCGTCCGTGCGCCCCGCCGTACGATCTGACCGGCCGGGAAGTCGAGGTGATCACCCGGGTCGCGCTCGGCGACTCCAATCCGCAGATCGCGGCCGCCCTGGTGCTGAGCGTCCGCACGGTCACCACCCACCTTGAGCACATCTTCGCCAAGCTCGGCTGCGAGAGCAGGACCCGGCTCACCACCAGAGCCCTCGCCGAAGGCCTGTGCCGGCTGCCCCTCTGAGCCCGCTGAGCCGTCGGCGCCCCGCTCTCCGGCGGCGCCCGGCCTCATCTGGCACCGGCCAGCCGGCTCATCGGCACCGTGGCCGGGGTCAGCACGAGCTCGAACCAGACCCGGTTGGCCCCCGCCTGCCGGACCAGGCCCCAGCGGTGCGCCAGCGCCTCCAGCAGGGGAAGTCCCCGGCCCCCGGTGGCGTCCGCCGAGGCGCGGCAGACGCAGGGGGCGCTCGACGAGCCCTCGTCCTGAACGCAGACCCGGACGGCCTCCGCCGAGCAGGTCACCGTGACGGTGAACAGCCCGCCGTCCCCCGACCGGGAGTGGAGCACCGCGTTCGTGGCGATCTCGCTGGTCAGCAGCACGCAGTCGTCGTGGAGGGGATGGTCACGGCCCAGCGTCATCGTGACCAGCCTGCGGGCCCGGGCCACCTGGTCGGGAGAGCCCGCCAGGCGGAGAACCCATTCGCTGCCGTCGTACTCCGTTGAGTCCATCTGGCCCCTCCGATGCTGTCCGCGCCCTTGGAAGGACGCGGGGCTCAAGAAGGTAGATGTCTCGGAAAAGTGCTAATGGGATCACTTACCGGATAGTCAGGAGAGGCTTGCCGAAGGGGCGGCCACCTGCGTGTCCGCCCCTTCCGTCCCGCGCGCTGCGATCTGTCACAGCCGGTGCCAGCGCGCCTGGAAGAAACAGTAGCCCGCGAACAGCAGCAGGCCGATGGCGACGATCCCGAGGAGCCACGGCCCGGCCGGGGTGTCGGCCAGCGCGCGCAGCGTCGAGTCGATGCCCTTGGCCTTGTCGGGGTCGTAGGTGAGGGCCGCCTGGATGACGAAGACCCCGGCGACGGCGGCGATCACACCGCGGGCGAGGTACCCCGCCATGCCGAGCTTCTCGGCGAGCCGGCGGGCCTGCGGCGACATCTCCCCGGTGCGCAGGTCTTCCAGGAACTTCTTCTTCCAGCCCTTGTGGATCCAGTAGGCCCCCAGGGCGATCACGCCGAGCCCGATCAGGCCCACGATGATCTGCCCGCCGGGCAGGTCCATCACCATCGCGGTGAGGTCCTTGGAGCTCTTGTCGGTCGAGCTTCCCGCGTCGCCCCTCAGCAGCAGGCTGAGCAGCGTCGCCACGATCAGCCCGTAGACGACCGCGTGCGCCGCCGCCTCGATCCGCTTCTTGGTCTGCCCGCGGCCGATGATCGCCTCGGAGATCTGCCAGAGGGTCAGCGCGACGAAACCGACGACCATCAGCCAGAGCAGCACCGTGCCGAACGGCTGCTCGGCCACCATCTCGACCGCGCCGGTCTTGTCGGCCTCCTTGCCTCCGCTCCCGCCGCCGAAGGCGATCTGCAGGGCCAGGAAACCGATCAGCCCGTAGAGGACGCCACGACAGGCCAGACCGAGCCGGGCCAGCCTGTCCAACGTCTGACTGTTCGCCGCTCTGTGTGCGGCGCCTTCCACCTGAGCGCTGTTCATACTGTTGCGCTCTTACCGGGTAAAGGCCCGGCAAACCTCAGCTCTCCGGCATCGCGTCCAGCCGGCGCAGGATGACGCCCTCACGCAGCGCCCACGGGCACACCTCCAGCTCCCCCACGCCGAACAGGTCCATCGTGGCGTCCGCGACGATGGCTCCGGCCGGCAACTGCGGCGCCCGCCCGTCCGACACCCCGGGCAGTCCGGCACGCTCTCGCGCACCCATTTTGACCAGCCGGTCCGTCCATTCGACCAGATCGGCGTGCCGGAGCACCCGGCGGACCTCGGGCCCCTCGTGCGAGGGCGCCGCCCCGGCGATCCTCGCGAGCTGCCGGAAGGTCTTGGACGTCGCCACCGCGTGGGTGGCCCGGCCGTACCGGGTCACCTCGCCCACCGTGCGAGCGATCTCCGCCCGTACGTGCTTGCGCAGGGCCCGCGCCTGGTCGGCCGTGGGCGGGTCGGCGGTGAACCAGTTGCGGGTGAGCCGCCCGGCCCCCAGCGGCAGCGACACCGCCACGTCCGGCTGCTCGTCGATTCCCGACGCGATCTCCAGCGATCCCCCGCCGATGTCGAGCACCAGCAGCCGTCCCGACGACCATCCGAACCACCGCCGCACGGCCAGGAAGGTCAGTCTCGCCTCGTCCTGGCCGGACAGCACCTCGATGTTCACCCCGGTCCCGGCCCTGATCCGGCCGAGCACCTCCACACCGTTGACGGCCTCCCTGACGGCCGAGGTGGCGAAGGCCATCAAATCCTCGACGCCCTTGTCCTCGGCGAGCCGCTGGGCCTCCTCGACGAACTCCCGCAACCGGGTGGCCCCCCGCTCGGAGAGCCGGTTGCCCTCCTCCATGTGCTCGGAGAGCCTCAGCTCCTCCTTGTGGGAGTACGCGGGCAGGGGCCGGGCTCCTCTGTGAGCGTCCATCACCAGGAGGTGCACCGTATTGGAACCAATGTCAAGAACGCCCAGTCGCATGGGTCGAAGTTACTACTGTTCCTTGACTCATCGGTCACCGTCCGCCCTATGCCTACGGGCTTGGGGATGGACGCCGACGGCGTGGCCGGGCCGGCGGGCGTAGGCCATCTCCCTTATGGGTACAAAAACCACAAAAACGACAAAGAGGTGAAAAGGCGACAAAAAGAAAGGAGGTGGAGACGGTGCGACACCATGGACCGACCATCGGACTTCTCGGCTCGTACGGCGGCCGCAACGTGGGAGACGAGGCCATTCTCACCAGCATCCTGACCAGTATCCGGCAGGGACGCCCGGATGTCTCGACCGTGGTGTTCTCCCGTGCGCCGGAGCACACCCGCACCCACTACGAGGGCGTCGAGGCGGTCGGCTGGGAGGCGGTCAGCCGTGAGCCGGTCTCGCAGATCGTGGGCCGTCTGGACATGCTGGTCCTCGGCGGAGGCGGCATCCTCTACGACACCGAGGCCCGCAGATACCTGCGGCTGGCCCGGATCGCGCAGGAGCAGAACGTGCCGGTCTTCACCTACGCGCTGGGCGTCGGGCCGCTCACCGACCGCATGGACTGCATGCTGGCACGGGAGACGCTCACCCCCTCCACCACGGTCACCGTACGCGACGAGGAGTCCCGGCTGGTGCTGGAGGAGGCGGGGGTGCGCAGCCCGATCATCGTCACCGCCGATCCGGCGTTCCTGCTCGACCCCGAGGAGTTCGGCCCGGAGCTGTTGCGCGCCGAAGGCGTGCCGGCGGGCGTGCGGCTGGTCGGCATGAGTGTGCGCGAACCCGGGCGTGCCGCCGAGCACCTGGACGTCCAGGGCTACCACGAGCTGCTGGCCCACGTCGGGGACTTCCTCGTGCACCGGCTCGACGCCTACGTCGTCTTCGTCCCGATGGAGCGCGACGACATCCGGCACTCGCACGCGGTGCTGTCCCACATGAACGCCGCCGACCGTTGCCGGGTGCTGCACGGCACCTACGGGCCCCGCCAGATCCTCGGCCTGGTACGGCATCTGGACATGGTGGTCGGCATGCGGCTGCACTTCCTGATCTTCGCCGCGCTGCAGGGCGTGCCACTGCTGCCGCTGCCCTACGCCGGGAAGGTCTTCGACCTCGCCCAGCAACTGGGGGCACCGGCCCTGCGCGGGGTGGTCAGGGAGGCCGCCGGCCCGCTGCTGGCGGAGGTCGACCGGGTCTGGGACGAACGGCCCGCGCACACCGAGCGGATCAACGCCCGCACCCCGCCCCTGCGCGCCCGCGCCGCCGTCACGGCGGAACACCTCCTGTCACAGCTCGACCTCATCTCACCGCGCGCACCCGCCTGGGACCAGGTCGGGTAGGCGGCGCCCATCCGCCGCGGCCGGACCGTACCGGACGGACCATGGGAGGAGTCGGGAGCAGAACACCCGCCCGCTCTTTGACCGAGAAAACCGGGATCAGCGATGAGCCAGCCGTCACCAGGGCAGTCGGAAAGCGCGCCGCCGTCGAAGACGGCGTGGGCTCCCCTGCGCCGCCCCCTGTTCCGCGCGCTGTGGATCGCACAGCTCGTGGCCAACACGGGCACCTGGATGCAGACCGTCGGCGCGCAGTGGCTCATGGGCGACCTGGGTGGTGGCACGCTGGCCATCGCCCTCGTGCAGACCGCCACCACGCTGCCGGTCTTCCTGCTCGTCATCCCCGCCGGGGCTCTCGGTGACATCCTCGACCGGCGCCGCCTGCTGCTGACCAGTCAGGCGATCACATTCGTCGGCGCGGCCGGTCTCGCCGCGCTGACCGCCGCCAACGCCACGACACCGGCGCTCCTGCTCATGCTGATCGGCCTGATGGCCGTCGGGCAGGCTCTCGCCATACCCACCTTCCAGGCCATCCAGCCGGAGCTCGTCAGCCGGGACGAGATCCCGCAGGCCGCGCTGCTCAACGGAGCCAACGGCAACGTGGCACGGGCCGTCGGCCCCGCACTCGGGGGTGTGCTCATCGCCGCCGTGGGACCGGAGGCGACATTCGCCTTCAACGCGCTGTCCTTCTTCGGCGTCATAGTGGTGCTTTTCATCTGGAAACGGCCCCCCGACCACCGCCCCCTGGGCGCGGAGCACATCGTCGACGCGATCCGCGCGGGTGCGCGCTACGTCCGCAGCGCCCCGGAGTTCGCCACGGTCCTGCTGTGCTCGATGGTGTTCGCCTTCTCCGCCAGCGCGACCTGGGCTCTCCTGCCCGCCCTCGCCCGCGGCCCCCTCGGTCTCAGCGCGGGCGGGTACGGTCTGCTGCTGACGGCCGTGGGCTCCGGCGCCGTCATGGGCACGTTCGTGCTCCCGGTGATCCGCGCGCGCTGGGGACCGAACGCGATCGTCGCCGTCTCGACGATCGGCTACGCGCTAACCATGATCATCATCGGCACCGTGGGGTCCCTGCCCGCCATCCTCGCCGCCCTGGTGGTCGCGGGCATGGCCTGGATCGCGGTCCTGTCGACGCTGGGCGCCTCGGCCCAGCTGCTGCTGCCGGCATGGACGCGCGCGCGGTCGCTGGCCTACTACCAGCTGGTGTTCATGGGCGGCCAGGCGGTGGGAGCGCTGGCGTGGGGACTGGTCGCGGACGGACTCGCCCTGCGGGCGGCCTTCCTGATCCCGGCCGCCGTGCTCATCCTGAGCACGCCGATCGGCGTGCTCCGCGTGCCGCTGCCGGACGCCCCCCTCGACATGCGTTCGGTGCGCCACTATCCCGAGCCGCCCGAGGACCTGAAGCACGGCAGGGGGCCGGTGCTGGTCGTGGTCGAGTGGCGTGTCGTCCCGGAGAACGCCGAGGAGTTCCTGGAGGTGATGCGGAAGATCGGCCGGGCCCGGCGGCGCACCGGAGCGACGATGTGGGGCATCTTCCAGGACATGGAGGAGCCCACCCTCTACCTTGAGACGTTCACCGTCCAGACGGCGCACGAGCATCTACGCCAGCACGTCGAGCGGGGCACGGCCATGGAGCAGGAGTTCGACCTGCAGGCGCTACGCCTCGTGATGGAAGGCACCTTCCCCTATGTGCGCCATCTGCTCTGGGCATACGCGGCCGACCCCGACGCCGAGGGGAAGGATCCGAAGTTCAAGACGTTCGTGTCGCTGCTACGCCCCCGCTGACACCGGGCGCGGGACAGAGCCCGGCGGCCGGTGGTCGGCATCCTCCGATCCGGGCCGGGCCGGGCCGGGCCGGGCCTCGGCACGGCACGGCACGGCACGTTCGGCGGGCGCGACCTGGGGAGATCCTCAGGACACCGGCTCGGCGAGCACCCGCTGGGCCACGGCGAAGGCGGCGTTGGCGGCGGGCACCCCGCAGTAGATCGCGCATTGCAGCAGCACCTCCTGGATCTCCTCCGGGGTGAGCCCGTTACGCAGGGCGGCGCGCACGTGCATCGCCAGCTCGTCCAGATGCCCCTGCGCCACCAGGGCCGTCAACGTGACGCAGCTGCGCGTGCGCCGGTCCAGACCGGGCCGGTTCCAGATCTCGTGCCAGGCGTAGCGGGTGATCAGGTCCTGGAAGTCGCGGGTGAGGTCGGTGGTCCCGGCCGTCGCCCGGTCGACGTGGCCGTCTCCGAGCACCTCGCGCCGGGTCCGCATGCCCGCCGCCCGATCGCCGCCCAGATGCCCGACCAGGGCGGCGCTCACCGTCGAGGGCCTCTGCACGTTGGCCAGATGGGCGGCCTCCGGGACGATCGACAGCAGTGCGCCCGTGATGCCCCGCGCCAGGGTGAGGGCGTGTTCGACGGGGGTGGCCGGGTCGTCGGCCCCCGCCACCACGAGGGTGGGCGCGGTGATCCCGGCCAGCCGCTCCGTCAGGTCGTAGGCGGCGAGGGCCTCACAGCAGGCGGCGTAGGATCCGGGATCCGTCCCGCGCACCATCGCGGCGATCGGGGCGGCGTCGAACCCCGGCGTGAACCAGCGGCCGACCAGGGTGTCCACCAGCGGCTCCAGCCCTCCTTCCCGGACCGCGGCGGCCCGCTCCAGCCACGGGCCCGGGTCGCCGAACCTGGCCGAGGAGCAGCACAGCACCAGGTGGGTGATCCGCTCCGGTGAGCCCGCGGCGATCGTGGCCGCGACCGCGCCGCCCAGCGAGATCCCGCCGACCGCGAACCGCGGCTCGTCCACCAGGTCCAGTACGGCCCGCGCCAGTCCCTCGACGGTGACCTCCGACGCCGGGGCGGACCCGCCGTGGCCGGGCAGGTCGTAGCGGAGCACCCGCCAGGCGGCGGTCAGCGCCTCCAGCTGCGGATCCCACACCCCCAGGGAGGTGCCCAACGAGGGCCCGAGGACCAGCAACGGCGCCCCTGCGGGCCCGTCGAGGCGGTGACTCAGCTGCACTGTCGCTCCAGGATGCGGTGGGGACCGCGCGCGGGCGGCCGGGGACGTGGTGGCACGGGCCTCACCGGCGCTCCAGGACCCGGTCGATGAGGGCCGAGGCGGCTCCCACGTCGATGGGCCGGGGCAGGCCGAGCTCGGCGTTCGCCCTCATCCGGTCGGGGACGATCCGCAGCCCGGAGAGGAGTTCGACCGCGGTCTCGGCGGCGCCGCCGGTCAGCCGCAGGCACTCGCGGAGCGGCTGCCACTCGGCCTGCCACGCGCCCGCCGCCCGCTCGTGCTCGCCGAGCTGGGCCATGGCCGGCACCTGCGCGAACGCCGGGACCTGGAGGGCGGCCGAGCGGATGAGGATGGACAGGGCCGGGTTGCGCTTGTGCGGCATCGCCGACGACCGGCCGCCCGACGACTCGGCGACCTCGCCGACCTCGGTCTGGGCCAGCAGGATCACATCGGTGGCGATCTTCCCGAGGGCGCCCGCCGTACCGGCCAGCGCGGCTGCCAGCTCGGTGACGACGGAGCGGTCCGCGTGCCACGGCACCGATGGCGCGGCCAGTCCCAGCTCCGCCGCGTAGAGCTCGACCAGCGAACCGTGGCCGGCCCCGCCGGGCGCGGAACCCGTGATCGCCGCGGTGCCGCCGAGAGCGGCCAGCGTGCCCACCGCGCCGCCCAGCTGGGCGGGCAGGTCGAGGGCGCGGAGCCGGTCACGCGCGTGCAGCACCCCGGCCAGCCAGCCCGCCGCCTTCAGCCCGAAGGTGGTCGCCACGGCCTGCTGACCCAGCGTCCGGGCGGCCATCAAGGTGTCCCGGTGCGTGCGGGCCAGGTCCGCCAGCAGTCCCGTCACCGCGTCCAGGTCGGCCAGGACCAGGTCGACCACGCGCCGCGCCACCAGCATGGCGGCGCTGTCGAGGATGTCCTGGCTGGTGGCCCCGTGGTGGGCGTGCTCGGTGACCCGCCGCAGGTCCTCGACCAGCGGCACGACCGGGTTGGCCGCCTGCCTGGCCCGGCGGGCGAGGTCGGCGACGTCAGGCCGGGCGGCGGCGATCAGCGCGACCGTGCCGTCGGGGACGGTGCCGAGTCTCTCCTGCGCCGCGGCCAGGGCGATCTCCGCCGCCAGCATCGCGTGCAGCCACGACTCGTCGCAGGTGGCCGCCGCCGCCCGGGTGCCCGCCCAGACCGGCGCGAGCAGTCCGGTGTCAGAACTCAAGGAAAACCGTCTCCCCTTCTCCCTGGAGCCGCACGTCGAACAGGTAACCATCCTCCCCGCGCCGGGCGACCAGCGTCGCGCGGCGCGCGGGCTCCAGGCTGTCGAGCAGCGGGTCGGGCACGTCCTCCAGGTAGATCCGCGTCGCCACCGACCGCAGCAGCCCCCGGGCGAAGACCTGCACCGCGAGGTAGGGGCCTGCGGGCCTGGCCGTACGGAAGAGGAAGGAGCCGTCGGGTGCGGTCGCGCAGCGGCCGAACCCCGACGCGCCCGGCCCTCTGCGGTCGAACGCCCCGCGCGATCCGCTCTCGCCGAGCCACAGCTCCAGCACCGCGTCCGGCACCGGCTCGCCCGCGCCGTCCAGCACCCGGCCGATGACGGTGACCGCGCCGGGGTGCCCCTCGGGCGCCATCTCCCAGTCCTTCGCGTACGGCAGAGCGTGGCTGAAGAACGGTCCCACGGTCTGTGACGGTGTCATGAGTCCTCCATCGGGGTGCTGCCGAGCACGATGTCGAACCGGTAGCCCAGCGCCCATTCGGGCTCGGTGACGTCGAGGTCGAACCGGGCCACCAGCAGGTCCCGGTCCTCCGGGGCGGTGATCGACTGAAGGATCGGGTCGAAGGGGAAGAGCGGATCGCCGGGGAAGTACATCTGGGTGACCAGCCGCTGGGTGAACGCGCTGCCGAACACCGAGAAGTGCAGATGGGCGGGCCGCCAGGCGTTGTGGTGGTTGCGCCACGGGTAGGCGCCCGGCTTGATCGTCACGAACCGGTAGCCGCCCTCGTCGTCGGTCAGGCAGCGCCCGGCGCCGGTGAAGTTCGGGTCGAGCGGCGCGGGGTGCTGGTCGAGGTCGTGCGCGTAGCGCCCGGCGGCGTTGGCCTGCCAGAGCTCCAGCAACGTGCCGCGGACCGGCCGGCCGGTGCGGTCGAGGACGCGGCCGGTGACGATGATCCGTTCACCGAGCGGCTCGCCCCGGTGCTGGCGGGTGAGATCGGTGTCGACCAGGCCGACCTCCTCATGGCCGAAGACCGGGCTGGTCAGCTCGATCGCGTCCGGGTCGGTCTTCATCCGGACCGGCGGCTGCGAGGGCGCCCGCAGGACCGTGCTGCGGTAGCCGGGGCTCAGATAGGGGGGATGGCTCATGCGTTTCCTTCCAGGACGAGGGCGAGTCCCTGTCCGACGCCGATGCAGAGGGCGGCCGCCCCGAAACCGCCCCGGCGGGAGAGCTGGTGAGCGAGCGTCCCCGCCAGCCGGGCGCCGGAGCAACCGAGGGGATGGCCGAGCGCGATGGCGCCGCCCTGCGGGTTGACCCGGTCGGGGTCGAGGTCGGGCCAGGCCGACAGGCAGGAGAGCACCTGCGCGGCGAAGGCCTCGTTCAGCTCCATCACCTCGAGGTCGGCCACGCCCATCCCGGCGCGGGCCAGGGCCTTGGCCACGGCGGGGACCGGGCCGATGCCGAAGTCGGCCGGGCCGACGCCCGCCGCGCCGGTGGACACGACGCGGGCCAGCGGGCGCAGGCCGTGCTCGGCGAGGCCGTCGGCGTCGGTGATCAGGAGGGCGGCGGCGCCGTCGTTGAGTGGGGAGGAGTTGCCGGCGGTGATGGTGCCGTCGGCGGCGAAGGCGGGCTTGAGCCCGGCCAGTTTCTCCGGCGAGGTGTCGTCCCTGACGGACTCGTCCCTGCTCAGCGGGCCGGCGCCGGAGACGGATGTCACCTCGGCCGCGAAGAGGCCCTCCTCCCAGGCCGCCGCGGCACGCCGGTGGCTGCGGGCGGCGAAGGCGTCCTGGGCCGCACGGTCTATCCCGTACCGTGCGGCGAGCATCTCGGTCGCCGCGCCGAGGGAGACCGTCCACTCCTGCGGCATGCGCGGGTTGACCATGCGCCAGCCGAGGGTGGTGGAGTAGAGCTGCTCGTGCCCGCGGGGGAAGCCGCTCTCGGGCTTGGGCAGCACCCACGGGGCCCGGCTCATCGACTCGACCCCGCCCGCGACCACCACCGAGGCGTCGCCCACCGCGACCGCGCGGGCGGCCTGGATCACCGCCTCCAGGCCGGAGGCGCACAGCCGGTTGACCGTCGCGCCCGGCACCGAGACCGGGAGCCCGGCCAGCAGGGCGGCCATCCGGCCCACGTTCCGGTTGTCCTCGCCCGCGCCGTTGGCCGCGCCGAGCACCACGTCGTCGATCCGTTCGCGGTCGAGACCGGGGGCGCGCTCCAGCAGCGCGCCGATGGCGGCGGCGGCCAGGTCGTCCGGCCGGACACCCGCGAGCGCCCCGCCGTACCTTCCGATGGGGGTGCGGACCGCGTCCGCGATGTAGACGTCTCTCACCACAGCTCGGCTCCTGTCTTCTCGCGGACCTCGGCGGGGGTCACGCCCGGCGCGGTCTCCACCAGGCGCAGGCCCCCGGGGACGACGTCGACGACGGCGAGGTCCGTGACGATCCGGTTGACGCACGCCTGTCCGGTCAGCGGCAGCGTGCACTCCGTGACGATCTTCGCGGAGCCGTCCCTGGCGGTGTGCTCCATGAGGACGATCACTCGCCCGGCGCCGTGCACGAGGTCCATCGCGCCGCCCATGCCCTTGATCATCTTACCGGGGATCGCCCAGTTGGCGAGGTCGCCGGTCGCGGAGACCTGCATGGCGCCGAGCACGGCGACGTCGATGTGGCCGCCGCGGATCATGCCGAACGACAGTGCGGAGTCGAAATAGGAGGCCCCGGCGAGCACGGTGACCGTCTCCTTGCCCGCGTTGATCAGATCCGGGTCGACCCCGCTCTCCTCCGGATAGGGGCCGACGCCCAGGACGCCGTTCTCCGAGTGGATCACTACGTGGACGCCGTCGGGCAGGTGGCCCGGGATGAGGGTGGGCAGGCCGATGCCGAGGTTGACGTAGTCGCCGTCGGCGAACTCCGCCGCCGCCCTGGCCGCCATCTGCTCCCTGGTCCAGGCCATCAGCCGCGCTCCGTTCCCGGCGTGGAGGTCGTCCGCTTCTCGATGGGTTTGTCGGCGGCCTGTTCCGGGGTGAGCGCGAGCACCCGCTGAACGAACACGCCCGGCAGGTGCACCTCCTCCGGATCCAGCTCGCACAACTCCTCGACCTCGGCGATCGTCACCTTTCCAGCCATCGCGGCAAGGGGGTTGAAATTTCTTGCCGACTTAGAGAAGACGAGATTTCCGTAAATATCGCCTTTAAGTGCCCGGACCACTGCGAAGTCGGTCACGATCGCCTCCTCCAGCACATGCGGCACCCCGCCGAAGGAGCGCACCTCCTTCGGCGGCGAGGCCAGCGCCACGCTCCCGTCCGGGTGATAGCGCCACGGCAGGCCGCCCTCGGCCACCGGCGTGCCGACGCCGGCCCGCGTGTAGAAGGCCGGGATCCCGCAACCGCCCGCCCGCAACCGCTCCGCGAGCGTTCCCTGCGGGGTCAGCTCCACCTCCAGTTCCCCCGCCAGGTACTGCCGGGCGAACTCCCTGTTCCCTCCCACATACGAACCGGTCACCCGGGCGATCCGCCCCGCCGCGAGCAGCTCGCCGAGCCCGTGCCCGTCCAGCCCGCAGTTGTTGGAGACCACCCGCAGCCCGGCCGTGCCCTGCTCCAGAAGCGCCCTGACGAGGACGGCCGGCACCCCGGACAGCCCGAACCCGCCCACGGCCAGCGAGGCCCCGTCACCGATCCCGGCCACGGCCTCGGCCGCGCTCCCCACTCTCTTGTCCATCACGCCATCCCCACGTAGTTCTCCGCCAGCGTCGTCGCCGCGGCGGCGGAGGAGGTGACGTAGTCGAGGTAGGAGGTCTGCAGCCGTCGCCCGTAGGCGTCATCGGAGTCGAAGGTGTGCAGCAGCGTCGTCATCCACCAGGAGAAGTGCTGAGCCCGCCACACCCGTTTCAGGCAGTCCCGCGAGTAGCCGTCGAGCAGTTCGGTCGATCCGTCGGCGTAGAAGCCGGCCAGCGCCTCGGTCAGCACCCGCACGTCAGCGACGGCGAGGTTGAGCCCCTTGGCGCCGGTGGGCGGCACGATGTGCGCGGCGTCCCCGGCCAGGTAGAGCCTGCCGTACTGCATGGGTTCGGCGACGTAGGAACGCATGGACGTCACTCCCTTCTCGATGATCTGCCCCGTGGCGAGGGTGAAGTCGGGCACGGTCTCCAGCCGGGCCCTCAGCTCGGCCCAGATCCGCTCGTCCGGCCATGCGTCGAGGTCCTCGCCGGCGGCCACTTGCAGGTAGAAGCGGCTGACCTCGGGCGAGCGCATGCTGTGCAGCGCGAAGCCCCGCTCGCTCCTGGCGTAGACCAGCTCCTCGGCCGAGGGTTTCACCCGGGCCAGCACGCCCAGCCACGCGAAGGGGTAGTCGCGCTCGAACTCGGTCAGCACCCCGGCGGGGATCGACGGCCGGCAGACGCCGTGGAAGCCGTCGCACCCGGCGATCACGTCGCAGTCGAGCCGCTCGCCGCCGAAGGTGACGTACGGCTCGGCCGACAGGGAGTGCACGGCCACGTCGTCCACCTCGAAGCGGATGTCACCGCCGTCCGCGAGCCTGGCCGCGATCAGATCCTTGACCACCTCCTGCTGGCCGTAGACCGTGATGGAACGGCCGGGGACGAGCTCTTCGAAGTCGATCCGGTGGCCCGCCCCGCCGTACCGCAGCTCGATCCCCCCGTGCGGCAGCCCCTCGCGCAGCAGCCGTTCGCCCACGCCCGCGTCGACGAGGGTGTCGACCGTGGCCTGTTCCAGGACGCCCGCCCGCACCCGCTGCTCCACGTACGCGCGACTGCGGCGCTCCAGCACCACCGACTCGATGCCGCGCAGCCGGAGCAGATGGGAGAGCAGCAGGCCCGCGGGTCCGGCCCCGATGATCCCGACCTGAGTTCGCATACGCCGAGGATGCTGCGCCCGGACCCGCCACCGATAGCCTTTGCTTCCACCCAGTGGAAGAGAGTCTGAGATGTCCGGCGGCGCACGCGAACGGGGACGGTCGGTGACCTCCCGCGTACTGGCCGTCCTCGGCGCCTTCGACGCCGACCACCCCCGGCTCAGCCTGAGCGACATCGCCCGCCGCAGCGGCCTGCCCCTGAGCACCGTCCACCGGCTCGTCGGCGAACTGGAGTCCGGGCAGGCGCTCAGCCGCGCCGCCGACGGCCGCTTCCGCATCGGCCTGCGGCTGTGGGAGCTCGGCCAGCTTGCCCCCAGCCTGCTCCAGGACGTGGCGCACCCCTGGCTGCAGGAGCTGTTCGGCAGCACGGGCGAGAACGTGCACCTGGCCGTCCGCGACGGCCTGGAGGTCCTCTACGTGGACAAGGTGTACGGCCGGCACGCCGTGCCGATCGTCTCCCGGGCCGGCGGACGCCTGCCCATGCACCCGACCGGGGTGGGCAAGGTGCTCCTGGCCCACGAGCAGGAGTGGTTCGTCAACGCCTACCTGGCACGGAGCCTGGAGCGGCCCACCCCGCACACGATCACCGAGCCGGGACGGCTGTCGCGCGAACTCGCGGCCGTCCGCGCGCAGGGCTACGCCCTCACGTCCGAGGAGATGACGCTCGGCTCCTGCTCGGTGGCGGCGCCGATCCTCCTGGAGGGCAGGGCGGTCGCCGCCGTCGGCATCGTGGTCTCCTCGCGGCGGGCCCGGGACCTGCAGCGTCTGATCGATCCGGTGCGCGCGGTCGCCGGGCAGATCACCCGCTCTTACGCCCGGTCCCACGCCGACCGCCGTTGACCTGCTCCCCGCCCTGACCGCAGCGCTCGCCGCCGCCGCCGCGATCCGCCGGATCGGCGTGACCAGCCATGAGCGTGCTCCCCTGCTGGCGTTCCGCCGGGGAGCACGCCACCTGGCTGGTCTTCAGGTGCCGGACTTCACCTGCGTTCGTATCAGAGCGGTTGCCGGAAGGGCTGACCGCCTGTGATCACGAAGCTCGAACCCGGTTCTTTCACGATGTCGCCGGTGGCCGAGTTGGTTATGGTCACGTTCGTCAGCGTCGCGTTGCCCCGAGCGCCGGCCATGGCCAGGATGCCGGCACCGTTGTTGGACTTGTCGATCTTCACATTGGTGATCACGACATTCGGCATGTTGCCGCCGCCCGTCTTGAACTGGATGCCGTCGTAGGTCGAGTCGTAGATGTCGGTGTCCCGGATGGTGACCCCGGTGATGTCCCTGCTCGACGGGAACAGCGTGATGGCGCCGAACTCCTGATCCTCGTTCCAGAAGACGCCGCCGCTGCGGTGGATCCCGTTGTTGGCGATCAACGTGGTCCCCGAGAAGGGCAGGGGACTGTGGTCGGTCGCCAGCATGATGGCCGGGTAGTTCATGGTGTCGTAGATCAGGTTGTTCTCGATCGAGTTGTCGTAGCCGCCGTAGATCGCGATGCCGTTCGCCCGCCAGGGCAGCTGGATGGTGTTGTTGACGAAGTGGTTGTCGTGCGTGTTGTCGACGACCTGGTCCTTCACCGCCTGGTTGGCCCAGACCGCCAGGGCGTCGTCACCGGTGGTGCGGAACGACGAGTTGAACACCTTCGAGTTGCGCGTGCCGTTGGTGAAGTTGATGCCGTCGGCGTAGGTGTTGCGGATCCGCATGCCGCTGAACTCGAGCCCGTCGCCGGGGCCCCACAGGGCGGGGATGTTGTCGTAGTCACGGCCGACCCAGACACCCACGTTGGCGTGCTCGATCCACACGTTGGAGATCTTGGTGTTCGGGCCGAACCGGCCGTTCAGCCCCACTCCCCCCTCGTCGTTGCCGTCTCCGCCGCGGATGCGGCCCGAGCCGAAGATGGCGATGTCGGAGATCTGGGTGTTGCCGTCGATGTCGAAGCCGAAGTTTCCCTCGTGCGGGTGGTTGATGCCGCCCACCACGTCCTGCGGCTCGGTCAGGGTGTACAGCTGGGAGTGCCACATGCCCGCACCGCGGATCGTGACGTTGCTGATGCCCACCTGGTTCCACTGACCCCGGTTCAGCGGGTCGTCGGTGAGGATCTTCTGCTCCTGGCGCCACTGCCCCGCTGGGATCCACACGCAGCCGATGACACCGTTCTGGTCGTCCGTCACCGCCCGCTGGATGGCGGCCGTGTCGTCGTTCCCGTCGTTGGGCACCGCACCGTAGGCCGTGATCGAGGTGCAGCCGGCCGGCTGACTCGCCGGTGCCGCCACCTGCTCCAGGTCGATCAGGTCGATGATGTAGAACGAGGCGGTGTCAGTCGCATCACGCTGCAACCGGAACTTTGTACCCGCGGGGTAGCTCTGCGTGAGCAGCGCGTGCGACTCGTCGAACAACCGCCGGGCGTCGGCCTGGGGGGTGTTCGTCAGCGCTTCGGGGCCGTCGGTGTTCCCGTACAGCCAGCTGTGGCGCGATGAGAGGGTCAGCTTCCGGGAGAAGGTGCCGTTGATGTAAAGGCTGATGCTGGCGTCGATGCCGCCGCCGTTCGGCGCGTCGGGGATGGAGTTGCGCACCACGATCGAGTTGGCGGGGTTGGTCGAGGTGAACTCGACGAACTGCCCCGTGCTGTTCAGCCGCACCGACTTCCGGCCGGAGGACTCGGTGGCGAAGTTGGTGTGCCCGAAGGTGCGCAGCGGATCGGCCTGCAGCAGGGTTCCCTGGTAGCTGGCGGATTCGGCCTCGTACTCGACCCACGGCACCGCCGCCCCGCGCCCGACCACGATCGCCTGGGAGAACGTGTTGTTGGTCTCGTTGGTCTCGGTGACGACGTTGGTCGCGTCGGCGGTCGCGGTGATGGTGGCGCCGCCGCTGGTGGCGGTCCAGTTTCCGCTGACGGCCACGTTAGCCGTCGCGCCCGCGGCGATCGACGCGGTGCTGGTGTTGAGCGTGGTGCCGCCCACCGCCAGACGGGTGACCGTGGTCGCGCCCGTCGCGGCGGTCCCCCGGTTCTTCACCGCCACGGTGAACGTGACCGGCGCCCCGACGGCCGGGTTCGGCGGGTTGGCGGTGATGCCGAGGACCTGCAGGTCGGGGCCGGGAGCCTGCGTGACCACCAGCGGCGACGTCGCGGTGAGGGTGTTGTTGCCCTCGTTCTGCTCGAAGACCGTGTTGTCCGCGTCCACCTTGGCGCTGACCGGGTAGCTGCCCTCGCCGCGAGTGCCGATGTTGTGGGTCACCGTGGCGGTGCCGTTGACGGGCAGGGCGGGGATGGCGACGGTGCCGACCAGCGTGCCGCCGAGGTTGAGGTTGACGCTGTCCGCGGGAGAGGCCGCGGTGCCCGCGTTCCTGACCGTGGCCGACAGGGTGATCGCGTTGGCCTCACTGGGAGAGGCCGGGGTCCACGAGAGGTTCGTGACCGTGAGGTCGGGGTTCGGCGCCGGGACGCCGATGACCTGGAACTCCGCGGCCTGCCCGCCGGGCGCGCCGCTGTTGCCGGCGAACTTCAGCTGGACGTCGGCGACGGTGGCGTTGAAGTTGATCGTTGCCGTGTTGCCGCCGGAGGCCGGGTTGAACGTGTAGTTCTGCGCCGCCACCAGGTTGGTGTAGCCCGTGGCGTTCTGCTCACGGCCCAGGACCTGGATGTTCTGCGTACGGGTGCCCCACGAGGAGTCGGGGTTGAGTTTCACCACGACCGAGCTGACAGCGGCGTTGGCGCCGAGCTTGACGGTCAGCGTGTTCGGGAACGCGCCGGAATCGGCCTCCCAGTAGGTGGCCAGGTTGTTGTCGTTCGCGTTGGCGGCGACGAACGTGTGCACGTGGCCGGATTCGACCATCTCCTTGCCGATCGCCAGGTTCGAACCGGGGTTGCCGGTGCCGGTGCGGGTCACGGAATTGCTGTCGGCCGACTGGTTGCCCGCCGCGTCCTTGGCCCGCACGACGTACGTCACGGTCGCCGACGCCGGCTGGTTGTCGGTGTAGGTCAGCACGTTGCCGACGCTGGCCCGCAGCTGGTTGTCGGCGTAGACGTCGTACCCGGTGACGCCCACGTTGTCCGTCGAGGCGGTCCAGGCCAGTTTGATCTGGCCGGTGGCCGGCTGGGTGAAGGCCAGGTTGCCGGGGGCCGACGGCTTCACGGTGTCGCCGCCGCCGGCGGCGGCGTAGATCTCGAACTCGGAGATCTGCGCGGCGGGCCAGCCGGTGTTGGCGGTGATGTTGACACGCCAGTACCGGTGGGTCGCGGCGCCGAAGTTGATCGTGACCGTGTTGCCGGTCGCCGGGTTGAACGTGTAGTTCGCCGAGGCCACGACGGTGCTGTAACTGGAGCCGTCGGCGCCGCCCTGGATCGAAAGCGTCTGGGTGCGGGTCTGCCAGACGGTCGGCGCGGGCACTTTCAGGACGATCTGGTCGACGCTCGTGGCGGTGCCGAGGTCGATCCGCGCCCACTGCGGGAAGCTGTTGTTGGCACTTTCCCAGTAGGTGGCCTGGTCGCCGTCGTTGACGGCCGACACCGCCTGTCCGGCCGTGGAACTGCTGGCTTGAGCCGCCTTCCCCGGCGACAGGTTGGGTCCGCCCGCGGCGGAGGCCGGGACGACCGACCCCACGACGAGCAGGCCGGCGGCGACAATGGTCGCCACCAGCCGTAACGGTCGATGCGGTTTTCTCATTCGCGTTCTTCTGTCTCTCGTCAGGCACGACAGGATCGGGCGTGAAGGCATGCGCCTTCACCGCACACGGATGGGGGGCAGGTGCACGGATGCAGTGCATCCCTGAAGAGTTGCGACGAACAGCGAGAAAATTAACGCTAGTTGCAATATTCTTGCGTAGCGTTGGCCAAATGTTACATATGTGCTACGGGCGCGTCAACGGTTGGGAAACAGCTTTCCGAACTGGCCCGACGTCGGACATGACACGAGGTCAGGACGGCGGTGAATGCCGGCCATAGGGAGGGTCCTGCAGATCTTGCTGGTCATCGGCGCAGATCATCCGCGCGACGCCAGAGGTCAAGCTGCAGCCGCCGTTGACATCAGGCAGCCTGCTCCCTGCTAATCTCCCCATACTGATCATGCCTCCAAGGATCCGAGCAGACATGAATGTCATCGAGCGATCGGGCGGTTTCCGGTCCCGTCGCTTCGTATTCCAGAGCCTCCACATGACGGACGAGGTGCAGGCCATCGCAGCCGCCGCAGGATGGAAGACGACCCTGAATCAGCCGGCTGCTCCGAGTAAGGGTCGCCCGCTGCTGATGAAGTGGGAGGTGTTTTCCGGGCTGACCGTGTTGTACACCGAGAAAGACGCGATCAACACATCGTTCGCCATGGCCGCGAGCTCGCTCGGCGCAGCGGAGGTAGCGGGCTGTGTCGCCGTCTTCGCCGCACACCCGCAGGTGACGACGTTCGACGAGCTGATCGGTGGGTGCGATGCCGCAGCCGCTCCGGACAGCAAGGGCGCGGCACTCGCGCGCAGCGGGCTCGGAGCCCCGATCGAAGCGGACGAGCGATTCGTTGAACGACTTGAAGCCGGGGCCTTCGCAGATGAAGCGGCGATCCGTGAAGGGGCCCTGTGGGGGATGGCTTATGCCGAGTGGCCGGTGTTTCGTCGACCACTGAACCGGGCGGCACGCAACGACCCGGACGAGTTCCTCCGAAAGGTCGCCGCGTCAGCCCTGGGGGCCTTTGACCGGATCGGCGTGGCGCGGCGCTGAGCCGCTGAGCGCGTACCCGTGGATTTCGATGGTTCGCCGGGATGAATCATCCATGGCCGACGCGGCGGACCCGGGCCGGGAACGCCGGGGGGTGTCGGGGATCGTGGTGCCGGGTTCGGCGCCGGTAGGGTTGGCACCCTCTGTCGCCACGGTGTGGTGACCGATACGGGAGGAAGGGCATGGGAGCGGGCGATCCCCAAGATCTGGTGGTGAAGATCCGCCGCTCGGTGCTGGACGGTCACTTCGCCGCCGGGCAGCGTCTGGTCGAAGCCGAGCTGTGCGATCTCTATCAGGTCAGCCGGTCCACCGTGCGGCAGGCGTTGCGAGAGCTCGTCGCGGACGGTCTCGTCGAGGTGCAGCGCAACAAGGGGCGCGGGTCCGGGTGATCTCCACCGCCGAGGCGGTGGAGATCACCGAGGTGCGGATGGTGCTGGAGGGCCTGCTGGCGGCGAAGGCGGCCGAGCGGGTGACGCCCGAGCAGGCCGGAAGGCTGCTCAAAATCAAGGAGGCGATGCGGGAGCGGGTCGCGGCTCACGACCCGCTGGCCTACTCCGAGCTGAACGCGGCGCTGCACGGTCTGGTCCAGGAGATCGCGGGGCAGGTGACCGCCCGTACCATCCTGGTCCGGTTGCAGGGTCAGCTCGTCCGCCACCAGTTTCGGCTGTCGCTGCAGCCGGGGCGCTCCGCCGTCTCCCTCGGTCAGCACGAGAGGATCGTCGATGCCGTCGTCGCCCGGGATCCGGCCGGCGCGGAGGCCGCGATGCGCGAGCACCTGCGCGACGTGATCACCCAGATCACCCGGATCTCCCAGGCCACGACGCCCCAGGCCGAGGTAGCGGCACCGGCCGGATCCTGAACCTCCCGCCGATCCCGGAGCGGGCTCTCTCCACCGGCAGGCCACGGCTTTCCACGCCGTGGCCTTTTCGTCATGCCACGATACACCAAGGTGCCGACATCTTTGGTGTAGATCTTGGTGAACAAATCGTTGACAATCTCGTACATGATTCATAGCATCGCTTTCACAAACGAGCGGTGTCATCGGGGAGGACAGCCATCGGCCGGCTGCCGTCTCGCCGCTGCTCAACCGAGTGGGCATCGCTGTACGCACCCGAACGTTCGGCCCGCTCTCCTCTGAGGACCGGCAGCGCGACCTGCGCCGGTGGAACGGCGGAGGACAACGCGCCGACGTGCCCGTCCCACGGGGCTCGTCCGGCCGTGACGAGTGCCGATGTCGATTCCAGCCCCCCTTGTCCGACGCCCTGGAGAAGCACCGTGATCAGAATTCGCGCGGCTCTGGCCGCTGCCTCCGTACTCCTCCTCACCGCATGCGGCGGCGGGCAGCCGTCTTCCTCGGACGCATCCGACGGCGGCAAGCCGGCTTCGTCCGGCCCCACCCCGGTGAAGGTCAGCGTCATCCCCATCATCGACGTGGCGCCGATCTACCTCGGTGACCAGCAGGGATTCTTCGCCGCGGAAGGACTGAAGCTGGAGTTGGTGTCAGCCCAGGGCGGTGCCGCCATCGTCCCCGCCGTCGTCAGCGGTCAGGTGGACTTCGGGTTCAGCAACTTCACGTCGCTGATCATCGCCCGGTCCAAGAATCTTCCCCTCAAGGTCGTGGCGCCCGGCGCCGCTTCGACGGGAGTCCAGGGCAAGGACTTCGGAGGAGTGGTCGTCAGAGCGGACAGCCCGCTGAAGTCCGCCGCGGACCTCGCCGGCAAGCACGTCGCGGTCAACACCCTGAACAACATCAACGACACCACGGTACGGGCCTCGATCCTGGCCGCCGGCGGAGACCCGAAGAGCGTCAGCTTCACCGAACTGCCCTTCCCGGACATGCTCGCCGCTCTGGACAAGGGAAACGTCGACGCGGTCCAGGTCGTCGAGCCCTTCCTCGCGACCGCCGTGAAGAACGGCGACCGCGTGATCGCGTCGAACTACGTGGACACCGCTCCGAACCTGGCCATCGCCGGCTACTTCACCTCCCAGCAGACCGCCACCTCCAAGCCTGACCTGGTGAAGCGCTTCGCCGCCGCGATGCAGAAGTCCCTGAAGTACGCCACCGACAACCCGGAGGCGGTACGCAAGGCCCTGCTCACCTACACGAAGATCGACCCGGCTCTGACCGACTCGCTCACGCTCCCGACCTATCCCGCGGAGATCAACAGCCAGTCGCTCGACACCCTGTCGAAGCTCGCCCTGCAGGACGGCTTGATCCAGACCGCTCCTGATCTCAGCGGGCTCCTTCCGTGACAGCGGTGGTGACGGCGGGCACGCCGGGACGGGGCCAGGACGGACGCCGTCACCGCCCGCCGCCCACCTGGCTGCTGGGCCTGATCGGCCTGGCCGGACTGGTGACGACGGTGGAACTGGCGCCCAGGGCCGGACTGGTGGACGAGCGGTACCTGCCGCCGTTCAGCGACATGGTCGCGGCGCTGGGAGAGCAGGCCACGACGGCGGAGTTCTGGCAGGCCCTGCTGGAGACGCTGCGCGGCTGGGCGATCGGCCTGGCGATCGCGATGATCGCGGGTGTGGTGCTGGGAATCCTGATCGGCGGCATTCCGCCGGCGCGGGCGGCGCTGAACTCGACGATCGAGTTCCTGCGCCCGATCCCGTCGGTGGCGCTGATCCCGCTGGCCGTGCTGCTGTTCGGCACGGACATGCGGTCGACGCTTCTGCTGGTGGTGTACGCCGCCTTCTGGCAGGTGCTGGTGCAGGTTCTGTACGGCGTGCAGGACGTGGACCCGGTCGCCCGGGAGACCGCGCGCTCGTACCGGTTCCGCGCGCTGACCCAGGTGCGCACGGTGATCTGGCCGACAGCGCTGCCGTACGTGGTGACCGGGTTCCGGCTGGGCGCGGCGGTGGCGCTGATCCTGGAGATCACCGGCGAGCTGATCATCGGATCGCCCGGGCTCGGCAGGCAGATCGCGGTGGCACAGGGTTCCGGCGCGGTGGCGTCGATGTACGCCCTGGTCATCGTGGTCGGCCTGATAGGTGTGGTCGTCAACGTGCTCGCGCGCTCCACCGAGCGCCGGGTGCTGCGCTGGCACCCTTCGATCCGCAGGGAAGTGTCATGGTGAGGATGCCGAACGCGGGCCGGAAGATCCTGCTCCTGCTGGCCGTACCGGTGCTGCTCGTCGCGGTGTGGTGGACGGCGACGGCGGGCAGCACGAACTTCTTCTGGCCGCCGCTGAGCCAGATCGCCGGCACCTTCGGCGAGACCTGGTTCACCGGCCGGTTCACCGCCGACGTGCTACCCAGCCTGGCCCGGCTGCTGGTGGGCTACCTGGTGGCCGTCGCGCTGGGAGTGGGCCTGGGCACCACGATCGGTTCGTCGCGTACGCTCCGGGGACTGCTGGAGCCGGTGCTGGAGTTCTTCCGGGCCATCCCGTCGCCGGTGCTGGTGCCGATCCTGATGCTGTTCGCCGGCATCGGGAACGAGATGAAGGTGCTGGTGATCGTCTCAGGATGCGTCTGGCCGGTGCTGCTGAACACGGTTGAAGGTGTGCGCGCCCTGGACGAGGTGCTGCGCGACACCGCCTCCTGCTACCGGATGCGCCGCCACTCGCGCCTGGTCCATCTGGTGCTGCGGGGAGCGAGCCCGCAGATCGCCGCCGGCGCGCGGCAGGGGCTGTCCATCGGGATCATCCTGATGGTGATCAGCGAGATGTTCGCCGCGAGCAACGGCGTCGGCTTCACCATCATCCAGTTCCAGCGCGGCTTCGCGATCCCGCAGATGTGGACCGGGATCATCATGCTCGGGCTGATCGGCATCGTCCTGTCGATGATCTTCCGGGTGATAGAGGCCCGGCTGCTGAGCTGGTACACCGGCCTGCGTACGTCACAGCGAGAGGGTTGAGTTGACCACCACACCCATCGGCGCCGCGCGCCCGGAGACCTCCGCCACGATGCTGGACGTCCGCGGCCTGAAGAAGGTCTACGAGGGCAGGGGCCGCACTGTCGAGGCGATCCGCGACCTGACCTTCACCGTCGGATTCGGCGAGCTCGTCTGCATCGTCGGGCCCTCCGGCGCGGGCAAGACCACCCTGCTGAGATGCGTCGCCGGACTGCTGGACAGCACCGCCGGCGAGGTGGTGCTCGAAGGCGAGAGGGTCACCGGCCCGCCGCCCGGCATGGCCGTGGTCTTCCAGGAGTACGGCCGCAGCCTGTTCCCCTGGATGACCGTACGGCAGAACGTCGAGCTCCCGCTGAAGGAGAAGAAGGTCCCCAAGGCGGAACGGCGGCGGCTCGTCCAGGAGGCGCTGGAGGCCGTCGGCCTGGCCGACGCCCATGCCGCTCACCCCTGGCAGCTGTCAGGAGGCATGCAGCAGCGCGTGGCCATCGCCCGCGCGGTCGCCTACGAACCGCATCTCCTGCTCATGGACGAACCCTTCGCCGCCGTCGACGCCCAGACCCGCGCCGATCTGGAAGACCTCGTCCGCTCCCTCTGGAACCGCCTCGGGGTCACCGTGCTGTTCGTCACCCACGACATCGACGAGTCCGTCTACCTCGGCCGGCGCGTCATCGTCCTGTCCAACTCGCCGACGGTCGTGCTCGAAGAGGTCACCATCGACCTGCCGGACGAGCGTGACCAGCTCACCACCCGCTCCCTGCCCCGCTTCGCCGAGCTCCGGGCCCATGTCTACGGGCTCGTCCAGCAGGCCAAGAGCGGCCACCGCCCAGCCTCCTGACCGTCGGCTCCGGGCGGCTACCCCGTCCTGCTCCCGCCCTGAGCGGCGGGAAGGACGACAAAAGCGAAGTCCGTGGTCGTGGTGCGGTTGAGGCGGACATCGGACTTGATCCGGCGTTCGGTCTCGCTCCGGCTGATGCCGAGACCGTGCGCGATCAGCCGCTCCGGGCGGATGGGCACGGGGTCACGGAACTCGACCTCCACCCGGATCGGCCAGTTCGCATCCGCCGGCGGATGCGGTGGTGACGTATGCAGACGCCATGCGTCCTTCCAGTCGAGGCCGAACCGGTTGCGCCGGGCGATCAACGGGTCCAGGAGCGTCTGGACGACGAGCGCCGGATCGTTGGTTTCGAACGCGTGGAGCTGGACGGGATCAATGGAGCGAACCGGGACTCGCTCACGTACGGTGATCTTCGAGGTCTGGTCGCAGGACACGCAGCGGACGAGAAGCCACACGTCGAGAAGCTTGCCGTTGGCGTTCACCCGGAACCTGCCCGGCTCGGCGGTGGCCACCGCCGAGCGGCACTCCAGGCAGTGGAAGTGCAGCAGGGGCAGGCGAGTCCGCCGTACGGTCCAGGACAGCACGGAATGATCTCTATGAGGTTGTGAAGACATGATCTCTCTCGGACCTGACGAAGGCCGTGGTCACACGGCCTGAAACGCTGAAGAGCCGGGGTGTCCCGGCAGAGCCGTCAGTTGCGGCGCGCAGGAACGGGACAGCCCGGTAGTACCGACGGAGTCGGTGACGAAGCGCTGTGGAAAGGTGTCAGGCGGAGAGAGCAGGCGGGGTCACGCGGGTGTCCTCACGACGGATTCGACGATGCCGATCGCAAGCTATGCGATCACTTGCCGAGCCGCAACCGATTAATTCACCCGCTGGCAGGCCGGCGATCGGCATGCTGACCTTCCCTGCCGGGCGGTCGAGGTGCTCATAGCCGTGTGGCCGTGCGGATCAGACCGGCGAGGGCGAGGGAGCGGCTGTGCGCGGGCCAGGCGATGTGGGTGACGACGGGGGGTGCGTCGGTCAGGGGGACGGCAGTGTGCTCGGCCCATAGCCAGGCGCGGGCCGAGTCGGGGAAGACCGCCACGGTGCGTCCGAGGGCGATCAGCTGGGCCAGCTGCGTCTGGTCGTGGATCTCGGGGCCCGGGCCGGGTGGGTAAACGCCGTGGCGGGACCAGCGGGCGAGCGGAAGATCGGGGATGTCGCTGACGTCCGCCAGGGACAAAGTCCGCTGCGCGGCGAGGGGGTGCACAGCGGGCAGGATGGCGACCTGCCCCTCGGTCATCAGTTCCTCGCTGTCGAACCCGGCGAGGGAGTTGAACGGCGCGTGCATGAGCGCCACGTCAGCGCGGCCGTCGCGCAGCATCTCTTCCTGCTCACACGTGCCGCTCGGCAGCACCTCGACCTCGGCGGCATCGGGCTCGGCCGCGTAGGCGTCGAGGAGCTTGTGCAGCAGCTCGTGAGACGCGCCGGCCTTCACCGCCAGCACCAGGCGGTTGCGGGGGCCGCCCGGACTGTCGGCGCCACCGGCGCGACGGGTGCGGCGAGCGGCAGCGGTGGTCGCGTCGAGGGCTGCGCGGCCCTCGTGCAGCAGCATCTCTCCGGCGCCGGTCAGGGAAACGCCGCGGCGGTTGCGTTTCAGCAGGGAGACGCCGAGGCGCCGCTCGAGCTGCTGGATCGCCCGGGACAGCGGTGGCTGGGCCATGCCGAGGCGCTCGGCGGCGCGACCGAAGTGCAGTTCCTCTGCGACGGCCACGAAGTACCTCAGCTCGCGGGTCTCCAAGGTGTCCATGGCCACAGCGTACTTCGGTGATACCTACCGAGTATGACAGGGCACTGTATCGGTGTTGGATGCGCCGCATGTCCGCAAGCGAACATCGACGGCATGAGCGAAACCATGAACACACCCTCCGCGTCACTGCCCGGCGGCACCTGGACCCTGGGCGATCTGACCGTCACCCGCTTCGGCTACGGCGCCATGCAGCTCGCCGGCCCCGGGGTCATGGGCCCGCCTGCCGACCGCGACGGCGCGCTCGCCGTCCTGCGCGAGGCCGCCGGCCTCGGGATCAGCCATATCGACACCGCCGGTGCATACGGACCACGTGTCACCAATCAGCTGATCCGTGAAGCGCTGCACCCCTACTCCGAATCGCTGCACATCGTGACCAAGGTCGGCGCGGTCCGCGATCAGCAGGGCGGCTGGCCCACTGCCCGGCAGCCCGAGGACCTGCGCCGCGCCGTCCACGAGAACCTTGAGGACCTCGGCCTCGATTCGCTCGACGTGGTCGATCTCCGGATCGGCGACGCTCAGGGGCCCCAGCCCGGCTCGCTCGCCGAGCCCTTCGAGACCCTCGTCGAACTCCAGCGGCAGGGCCTGATCCGGCACCTCGGGGTGAGTAACGCGACGGCGGAGCAGGTCGCCGAGGCGCAGGCGATCGCGCCGATCGTGTGCGTGCAGAACATGTACAACCTCGCCTACCGTCAGGACGACGAGCTGATCGACGAACTCGCCGACAAGGGCATCGCCTACGTGCCTTTCTTCCCGCTCGGCGGTTTCACCCCGCTGCAGTCCACGGCGCTTTCTGCCGTGGCCACCCGGCTGGATGCGACGCCGACGTCGGTCGCCCTGGCCTGGCTGCTGCGGCGGTCGCCGAACATCCTGCTCATTCCCGGCACCTCGTCGGTGGCGCACCTGCGCGAGAACGTCGCCGGCGCGGGACTCTCGCTCTCCGATGAGGAACTCGCCGAGTTGGACAAGATCGGCCATTAGCAGGACGCAGCCCGGCCGCGACAGCACCGACGCCCGTCGGCGTCAGGCGGTGTACTGGTACGTCGAGTAGGTCAGGTAGCCCGCGTCACCGCCCTGGTAGTACGTCGCCTCGTCGACGGGAGCGATCGGGAGGCCGGTACGCAGCCGCTCGACCAGGTCGGGGTTGGCGAGGAACCCGCGGCCGAAGCTGATGAGGTCGGCGCCCAGCCCGAGCCATCGGTCGGCCTCCGCCCGTCCGGTCTGCTTCGGGCCCATCGGCAGCACCGGGTTCATGATGAGGGTGCCCGGCCACACGCGGCGCAGCCCGATCAGCACGTCTTCGTCGGCGGTGGCCTCGAGATGGACGTAGGCCAGGTCGAGGTGGGCCAGCTCGGTCAGCAGGAGGTGGTCGGCCAGCTGCCAGGAGTTCTTGCGCGGCACATCGGCCAGCAGCCCGCGCACCAGGTCGCCGAAGGTCGCCTCCGGCTCCGGCCGTTTGAACAGTCGATCAGCGATCCGCGAGGTCAACGCCGTGAGTTCGGCATCCCAGGACACGGCGAGATCGTAGGTGAGGCACAAGGTCACTCGCAGACCATCACCGATACATCCGCAGTCCCGCTGCCGAACAGCTTAAAGATCTACTGATGTAGTACCAGGACGGACCACTCACACCCGCCGACCTGCATTGAACCGTCCGGAACGATGCCAGGTCGATCTTCTAATCCGACGGTCGCAGGTTCGAATCCTGCAGGGCGCGCTTTGATCATGGCATGACCTGCGGCTATGCGGGATCGGATGCGTTCTAGAATTTTCGTCTAGCGTTTGCGTGCTCCGTACGTGCTCGGTTTCACCAACCCTGCACACATCATGATCATCCGTCATTCCTAGCCTGCACGGCAAGAGCAGCGGCCCCGCCTCGCCGCGAGCAGGCGGCGAACGCGGAGCCGGACGCTTAATCCGACTGTCAACTCCTCAACGAGATGAGCTTTCCAGTTTCGGCTTGGTCTTCCTTGCCGAACAGCAGGGCGGCGGTCTTCTCGGCCGCTGCGGTGGCCACCTGCGGGTAGACGGAGGTGTAGGTGTCGGCGGTGAACGCGCTGGAGGTGTGTCCCAGCGTTTCCTGCACCACCTTCATCTCCACCCCGGCCGCCAGCATCAGCGAGGCGGCGCCATGGCGCAGGTCGTGGAGCCGGATGGGTGACAGGCCGGCCAGGTAGGCCAGCCACAGGAACTGGTCGGAGACGTGCTGGAGTGCAGGCGGTTGCCGTCGGGCTGGGTGAACACGAACCCGGTGTCGATCCACGCCTCGGCCATGGCTAGCCGTTCCCTCTGTTGCTGCTGCCGGTGGGCGCGCAGCACTTGGCACGTATCGGTGTCCAGGGCGATGGTGCGGACCAAGGCGTCGGTGTCCTGCGGTCCTGGTGTATGACTGCTGGGTGTGGAACGCCGTTGGCGTCAGTGGGGTCGGGTGGCGGTGGCGCTGACCCATGTTTGGGCGAACAGCGCGTCCGGGTCGGTGGCCCAGGTGCGGAGCCGGTCGGCGTGGACGGGCTGTTCTGCCAGGTCGAGTTGGATCGCGAGGTAACCGGCGATGCGGGACGGGTCGGCGTAGCGCTCATAGTGGACGTCCAGGGAGATGTCGATGAATTCTGCCTCGCGAAGGAACCGGCCGAGTTTGCGACCGACGTAAGGGTCACCGCCGTTGGCCTGTTGCAGGCGGGTGTAGGCGTCGATGACATCGTCCAGGGGAGGGTTCAGGAGGAAGCCGCCCCAGTCGGGGCTGCGGAGGCCGACCGTTCCGCCAGGCCGCAGGACCCTGTGGATCTCGGCCAGTGCGCGGACCGGGTGGGCCAGGTGTTCCAGCAGGGCGTGCGAGAAGACGCGGTCCACCGATTGGTCGTCCAGCGGGATGTCGTAGCAGGAACCTTCCTGGAACTCGACGTTGGTGAGGCCTCGCCGGGCGGCCAGCGTACGTGCGCCCGTGAGCTGGGCCGCCTGTCGGTCGAGACCCAGCACGCGCCCTGGCGCCACGGCGGCGGCGAGGTCGGTGGTGATGGTGCCTGGCCCGCACCCCAGGTCCAGCAGCGACAGCCCCGGTGCGAGATGGGGCAGGAAGAAGCCGGCGTGCGTCGCGGCGCTCCTGGCGGCCATGAAGTCGACGGCGTTGGTGTTATGGCCGGGTGTGTAGCGTTCGACGTCGGGAGTCATCGGATGACCGCCTCTTTCTTGGCGCGGGCGTCGATCGCACCCGAACAGACGGCGAGGGCGAGCCCGGCGGCGGCCAGTACGGCGCCGACGACATTGGGGCTGGTGTAGCCGTACCCGGCACTGATCACCAACCCGCCGAGGAAGGCGCCGAGTGCGTTGGCGACGTTGAACGCCGACAGGTTCAGCGCGGAGGCGAGGATGGGCGCGCCGATGGCCTTGTCCAGGATGCGCATCTGCAGAGCGGGGACGGTCGCGAAACCGAACAGTCCCAGCAGGAACAAAGTGCAGACGGCGAGAATCCGGTTGTGCGCCGTCACCACGAACAGGCTCAGCACGACGGTGAGTCCCGCGAGGAAGACGTACAGGCTGGGCATGAGCCGTCGTCCGGCGAAGTGGCCTGACAGCAGGTTGCCCACGGCCATGCCCAGCCCGAAGACCACCAGCAGCGCCGTCATACTGGAGCTGCTGAAACCGGCGACCTGGGTCATCATCGGGGCGACGTAGGTGAAGGAGGCGAAGACGCCGCCGAAGCCGGCCGTCGTCACGGCCATCGCGAGCCAGACCTGCGGCCGGCGCAGGGTCGACAGTTCCGGGCGCAGCCCGGCCTCGCCCTCGGGACGTAGCCGGCGGGGCACCAGCGCCGCGATGCCCGCGAGGGACAGCGCGCCGAGCCCGGCGACGGCCCAGAATGTGGCCCGCCAGCCGACAGCCTGCCCCAGCCAGGTCACCAGCGGTACCCCGGCCACGTTGGCGAGGGTGAACCCGCCGAACATGATCGACATCGCCCATCCGCGTCGTTCCGGCGGAACGAGCTCGGCTGCCACCACCGACCCGACGCCGAACAGCGCGCCCTGTGGGATGCCCGCCACCACCCTGGCCAGCATGAGCATGACGTAGCCGGACGCGATCGCCGACAGGATGCTGCCTCCCATCAGCAGCGCCGCCACGATCAGCAGAGTCGTACGGCGCGACAGGCGTGCCGAGATCGCGGTCAGCAACGGCGCCCCCACGATCACGCCGACGGCGTATCCGCTGATCAGCGCGCCGGCGGCCGGCATAGACACGCCGACTCCCGCGGCGACCTGCGGAAGCAGGCCCATGATGGCGAACTCGGAGGTTCCGACGCCGAAACCTGTGACGGCCAAGGCCAGCAGAGCCAGCGGCATGACATTGCGCTCCTTACTTCACGGGGACAATCCCCTACGAGATTGGTCGCCGGGTGTGTCGGGTCGTGAGTGGCAGAAACGCAAATGTGAGATAGTTTTCCGCCATGCGCTCTGTCGGGATCCTGGTCACTGAGCACGTCCGCGTCTTCGACTACGCCGTGGCCACGGAGGTCTGGGGTCTGGATCGGACCGATCGCGGCGTCCCGGCGTTCGACCTGCGCACATGCGGGCCGCGCGGCCCTGCGCTGTCCATGAGTCCGGGCGTGACCTGCGTTCCCGATCATGACCTGGACGGCCTGGACGAGTGCGATCTGGTCGTCGTTCCCGGCGTCCAGGACCCGGCCGGGCCCGTCCGCCCGGACGTGGTGAGTGCGCTCCGCGCCGCGCACGATCGTGGCACGACCGTCGCCTCCCTGTGCTCAGGCGCGTTCCTGCTGGCTGCCGCAGGCCTGCTGGACGGCCGGAAGGCCACTGCTCACTGGCTCGACGTCGAGCATCTCGCCCGCCGCCATCCTGAGGTGACTGTCGATCCCAATGTCCTGTTCGTCGGAGACGGTACCGTGTGGACCTCCGCGGGCGTGGCCGCGGGCATCGACCTGTGCCTGCATCTGGTCCGCCGCGACCACGGCGCCGCCGCCGCGGCCGAGATCGCCCGTACCATGGTCACCGCGCCGTTCCGGCCGGGCGGTCAGGCGCAGTTCATCACCCGGCCCGTCCCCGCCGGGCCGGGGCCGTCCGACAGTCTGACGGAACTGCGTGAACGCGTCCTCAAAGACCTGGGCCGCCCATGGACCGTCCCGGAGCTGGCGAACCTGGCTCGTATGTCCGAACGCAGCTTCGCCCGTCGCTTCGTCCAGACCACCGGCGACACACCCTTGCAATGGCTGCTGACCCAGCGCGTCCTGGCCGCGCAGCACCTGCTCGAAGTCAGCGACCTGCCCATCGCCGTCATCGCCCGCCGCTGCGGTTTCAGCACTCCTCTCACCATGCGTCACCACTTCACCCGTCATGTCGGCCTGCCACCCCGCGACTACCGTCTGGCCTTCGGCAAGCCGCCGCCGACTCAACGGGACGGAACGGCGGAGTAGCCGGGACGGCCGCGGTCAGCGGGGGGTCGCGGCGGCCGCCGGTTTCAGGGCCAGCAGGCCTTGATCGTCGGCGTGGACGTACGTGAAGATCGTGTCGTTGGGTTCCGGACGATTCCCCCAGTTGTTTGCCGGTCTTGAGGTCGTAGGCCAGGACCTTGTTGTGGGAGCGCAGCATTTGCGGCACGTTCTCCGGGAACAAGGCGAGGTAGAGGCTGCTCATGAGGTTGAGATCCCCGACGGTGCCCTGTTGGGTGAGTTTGCCGGTCTTCGGGTCGATGAACTGGAGGCGGGCGCCGCCGTTGAATGTTGCGCCTGTCGAAAATTACATCCATGCTGGTCAAGCGGCATGTGAGTATTCGTGGAGGACACCGCCGAGCCGGTCTCGTCGGCGTATGTTCAGGTTGATGATTCGTCCGAGGTCTGTGATCGGGTCCGGGATGGTACGCAGCGGGGCGGCTTGGTTCAAGGCTTGGTGGGCTCGGTGGTGGCTGTAGAAGTGTTCGTACTCGCGCAGGGCGTGCCGTAGGTGGCGTTCGTTCCAGACGAGGCAGCGGTCGAGCAGTTCGTGACGGCAGGACTGCACCCATCGCTCCATGATGGAGTTCATTCGCGGCATCCGAATGCCGGTGAGCACCGTGTTGATACCGGCCTCGACGAGGACCTCGTCCATGAGCGCCGGGAACTTCCCATCCCTGTCTCTGATCAGAAAGCGCGCCCGGCATCCCACATCGCCAGGTCCATCACCAGGTTCCTGATCGCTTGGATGACCCAGCTCGCGCTCGGATGTGCGGTGGTGCCGAGCACGCGGATGCGTCTGCTCAAGCTCCTCGATGGCTCTACCGGCCGCGGGCGTCTACAACCATCACCCTCATTCCTGCCGGTGCCGCCACCGACTCTATGACGGCGACACTGCAGGCTGGCGGTGGCGCCTGACCGTAAACGGGAGGACCGGCGGCCCACAAGTGCCAACCAAGGGCACGCTGTGGAGAGTTGGGGGGTTCGCCCAAGGCCAGGTAGTTAAGGTTTCTGAGCTGGTGGCAAGAGCGCTGTGGAGATCGGCTCGGCGGTGTAGACGCCTGGTCTGATCTTTCGGATGAGTTGACCGGCGGCCCAGCGCGATAGTTGCCGATACATCGTGCTCAAGGTGACATCGCCGAGGTGGCGGGCGATGTCTTGCACCGGGTTCGATGTCTCCATCAAACCCGGTGCAGGACAACCTGGTCAGGTGTGAAGGCGTAAGTTCGGGCCTCCTTCCAGACCTTGGCGTACGCCGATCCGGAGATCAGGCCACCCGTGCGGGTCCGGAACAGCCGGCCGTCCTCGCCGACCCGTGCTTGTCGATGTGCTCCCGGAGGATGGCCACCGGCTCCGGCGGGACCGGGACCTCTCGGGTCTCCTTCGTGTACCGGTGCTTGAGGCCACGATCGTCATGGGTCTCCCCCGAGTCGGTGAACCGCTTGTTGCTCTGCGGCTTGGTCTTCTCCAGGGCGAGCAGACCCCACCCGCCCGGCGTCCGGGCGTGTGGTCTGGGGGCCGGTCCCGGACGGCACGGGACTACGGGCCGGCCGCCGTACGCATGCCGCGCCACACTGATCGAACGCTCCGACGGGGTTGCCACGCCGCCGCCCAGATACGGCTTTTACGATCGCCGAGGTATGGCCGGTCACCGTACGTGCGGGCGATCGACGATGCAGGGTTCGTTCCTCACCCTGGATCACCGAGCGACGTGGCTGATCTCCGATCTGGACCCCTGAACCGGCGGATTTCAGGTGGACGCTCAAGGGCAGGAGGCGCTACGGCGCCAAAGGCGTTCGACGCGTTGCGAGCGGAGAGTGTGCCGCTTCCCCCTCTCTACGATCATCTCCCGGCCGGGCAGGCAGAACAAGACTGCTTCTTTGGTCTGTACGCTGTCAGAATGTAACGGTGAACGCTACAGATAGTGAGGTCTGGGATCCCTTCGGTACTTTGCATAGCGCCCTAGGGATCGGAGGTGGCCAATGGGCCGGCAAATCCACCGTCGCCAGGCTGCTGGCCACCCGGTACGGGCTGACCGCGTACCACTACGACTATCACGACGCGCGTGCACACAATGACCGTCGGATCGCACGCCGAGCGCGACTCGGCGAGCCCACCGCAGACCCCGACCCGGACAGCGTCTGGGTGAACACCAGCCCTCAAGAGATGGCCGACGAGACTCTGGCCGGCTTCCCCACGCGGTTCGAGTGGGCTTTGGACGACCTGCGCGGCTTGGTATCGGGGCGACCCATCATCGCCGAAGGTTGGGGACTGCGTCCCGAACTGGTCGCCCCCATCATCGACTCACCCCGTCGAATGATCGTGATGGTGCCGAGCGAGGAATTCCGTGAGCGTCAGTTCCGCGAACTGCCCCGTGCCGCCGCCGTCGATCACACGGTCAGCGACCCTGATCGAGCACAGCGCAACCGACTCGCCCGAGACCGCCTCGTCGCCGACGAGGCCGCCCGCTCCGCTCGTCGCCTGGGCATACGGGTCCTTGAGGTTGATGGGCTCGATGATGCGGAGGCCGTGGCAGACATCGTGGTCGACCACTTCAGCTCCTATCTGCCGCTGTCGAACGTCTACAGGCCTTGACCGCGCGGCTGAGGTCACCGTGGTCCATTCCGATGGCTCCCTGGTGGTCGTGGTGAAGGTCCAGGCCGAGACGGCGCGCTGATCCCTCGTGCCGCCGGAGCATCAGGCCGGACGTTTCCACACGGAGATCGACACTACTGAATGAGGCCCGTCCATCAGATCCTCGCCCAGACACACGCCGCTTTCCATCTCGATCACGGTCAAACACGCCGCGATGATGTCCACCTGCGCCTCCGCTTCCTCGCTGTCGTAGCCGCTTACGAGGAGCTCGGTGTAGGGGCTCAGGGGACCGAAACGATCTGTCCAGGGAGTGAAGGGTATGTATCCCGGCTCGGGATGTTCGAGGTACCCCTCAGCCTCTCCATAGCGGGCGTACATGATGGTGTTGCCTTCGATGTCGGAGCACAGATACCAGTGCCGAAATCCGTCGCCGGCGAGCCGATCGGTAATCTCCTGGCGTTCGACCGGGTACCAGTCCAGGGTGACGACGCCGCTGCCGGCCTGGCAGAGGGAAAGGCGGTCACTGTCGTGCGGTTCCCCGAGGCCTCGAACCGCGGCGGGGGCGGCTCCGAGACGACGCATGGCATCCTCGATCGTGAGGACGCCGGAGTCGGGGATCGTCACTGTGTACGCGAAGGTATCGAGACAGAGGCGTTCCAGCATCTCGTCGTAACGGGCGACGATCTCATCGAACACGGGCCGATCAACCTTTCTGGGCAGGCCGGAGGCTCCCAGTATCAAGGACGGGCCTGCGACCCTAAGGGATCATTCGCGGAGCCGTCCGTGCCAGATGCGTACCAGATTGAACGGAACTCGGCGAACGTCCACGGACACCGCGCCCGCAGGCCAGAGCCTCAAGCACCGATCGAACTGACTTCTTTTAATCCGCAGGTTGGGTGATCCGCCGAGTTCCAAGACACCGTCGCCGCGCCAGCGCCCTGACGCGTTGCCGTACAGCTCACCAAGCAGGCGCGGGGGCGGGCTTCCCGAACGGATCACCACGAGGAGTGTGGACAGCTCACACGGGCGCCGGCAAGCCCGTTCCCGGGAGCCGTCTTGGGAGCCGACGGCCCGTACGGCTCCGGACCGAGTCGGACTGATCTGAACAGGCGACTCGGTCGCGACCTACGCGGCGAACTGGTCTGACGGTCCTGGACATCGTTTGGGGACCTACGGATCAGAAGGCGAGGTGTGCCACTCGATCCAGAAGCGAAAACAACCCTCAGCCGAATCACTCAGCCAACCACACGAAGATCATTAAAGATCGAGGTTAACCGCAGCTCAGGTCGCGTAACTCAATATTCGAGCGGTACAGGGCGCACGCAAAGGATTCTGTGTACGAGCAACCATCTCGTCGAGACGATCACTTGTGCATTCAAGACGATCACTTATTGGCTGTCTCTTCCGCTCCCCATAGCGTTTGCCTTGACTGTGAGAGGTCATTGGCCGCGATGCCTCACCGGTGGTGATGTCGAGTCATATTCCCCGGGTCGGCAGAACTTGCGTCATTTGGCTTATCTCTCAGTGTGCAGGTCAACAAGACATCAACCGGAAGGTCTGCAAAATGCGCTTGAAGAATCGCTGGACGGCAACGTTTGCCGTGGCCGCCGCACTCACCATGGCAGGGACGATGTCGGCTTCCGCCAGTACGGCTCAGGCCGAGACGTCGACGGCCATCATGCGGGTACGTGACCTGAGCGACTGCCCTGTCCACTGGGTCTGCATCTGGGAATGGCCGCAGTACTCGGGTGCCGGAACCAGGTACATCGGAGCGGGAACGAGGAATCTGGGCGATTACGATTGGCGGGACCGCGTGAGCAGTGTCTACAACCGTACGGACGCAACGGTGACGCTGGTCGACAGCCGCTCCTTCTTGGAGTCGGACAAAACACTCGCCGTCCATGCGGGATCGCTCATTCCGGACCTCGGGAACGTCTCCTACCCTGGGGGCGGGACCTGGAACAACAAGGTCGACAAGATCGAGCTTGGCTGATCGTACCGATCGTCGGTCGAGGGTGGATGCCGAACCATCCATAGCGGATACCGAAGCAACCGAGCATTGAATTCTGGCCGCTTCACGAAAGTGACGTGTTTCCTGCCGCGGACAGCGCGTGGGATGCCGGCACGGTGTTCGGCTACGGCAGGGCACCGGTCCTGAGCCCTGCCGTAGCCGGTCGCCGTACATGCCGCTGCCCCGGACGCTGGAATCTTCAGCCCTCTGCGGTAGCGGCGTGTACGGACGGCACGTCCAGGAGTTCCTTTTCCATATGCCGTCGCGGGGCCCATCGGTCTTCACCGAGGGCTTCTACGAAGTTGTCGCAAACGTTCGTCCCCCGGCGAGGTAGTGGTCGATACGCGTCCGGTCAGCGTGTTCTCCAACGGGTCGGGCGACTGGCCGGGCGACCACGGATCAGTGCGGCCGCGGCTCTTCGGAGAGAAAGCCAGCAGGATGAAATCCCGGCCCTCCCGGGTGAATGGAGAACGAACTGATGAAAAGCACAATCCAGTGGAGCAGCCGGTCATATCGCGCCGCCTTCTGGAAAGCCGCCTTCTGGAAAGCCGCCTTCTGGAAAATGGTCACCGTGCTGATGGTCGCGGCATCATCGATGGTGGCACCACCGTTCATCGCGGCAGCCGCCACCATCCCCGATGGACACGCGGTGTTCACCAACGGGGAACGGGAGGATGGCGCCGCGGCCGCGTACGTCTGCTTCCGGGCCCCCGCCGTGGTGAAGGCCGGCGATGGAGGCCTGCTGGCCTTCGCCGGAGCGCACCTCGATGATTGCGGCGACTCCAGCCCGGGCGACATCGTGCTGAAGCGGTCTCTTGACGGGGGCAGGAGCTGGGGCCCATTGCGAGTGCTCGCCAGACACAGCGCGACGCCGCGGGTGTTCGCGCACAACCCCGTGCCGATCGTGGACACCACAACAGACCCGCATCGGATCGTGCTGCTGTACACCGAGAACCATGACCGGGTTTATGTCCGTACCAGCGATGACCATGGCGCCACGTGGGAAACCCGGAAGGCGATCACGAAGGAGATCTGGAAGCCCGCTTGGGGAACCTGGCAGGAAGGGTCGGAGGATACTCCGGGACAGATCGGCACGGGCCCCGCGCATGGCATCCAGCTCACCAGGGGCGCCGACGCCGGCCGCCTGGTGGTGGGCGTTACGGTTCGCGTCGCCCCGGGAATCTACAAGCAGTCCGCACTCGGCGGAGCACTGATCTACAGCGACGACAACGGCGCCACATGGCGCGCCGGTGCGTCCTCGCACGGCGCCGAGCCCGCGATCGGAGCGCAGGAGCTCAGCCTTTTCGAGCGGGGTGACGGCAGCGTGTTCGTGACGGCGCGTAACGAGGAGGGCACCGCGGCGACAGTGAACAGGGCCGCATACGCGATCTCTCGTGACCAGGGCAAGACGTTCGAGGCCGACTTCGCGTTGCTTCCGCCGCTGGGGCTGCCCGACATCGGCACCCAGGCATCCACCCTGGCCATCAGGGCCAAGGACCACGACGGCTACGACCGGGCGCTGCTGGCCGCTCCGGCCGGCTCGACCCGGGCGCACCTCACCATTCGTTCCTCCTTCGACGGAGGCCACACCTGGCAGGCGCCCCAGGACGGATTCCTGGTGTACGACGACATCTCTGCGTACTCCGACATGATGGACTTAGGTGGCGGAAGGTACGGCGTCATCTACGAGGGCGGAATCACCGATCAACACGAATTCGTCAACTTCGCCACCTTCACCGAGGCCGACCTCGACATGCCGGACAACCCGACCAGCCTGACGGCCGCTCAGTACACCGGCGCGCTGGCCACCACAACCCCGAATCAGCTACACCTCTTCGCCCCCGCACCCGGTGGCGCCCTCGGCCACTGGTTCGAGGAGCCCGACGGCACGGTCAAGCGCGGGACCTGGGGTACGGCCGTCGCCGGTGAAACGGTCGCCTACCTTGCCGGTGCCCAGCAGCACGTTCTGGTGCGCGGCACGGATGGGAGCCTGCGGCACCGCTTCTGGGACACGGGCCGCGGCGGGTTGGTTCAGGAAACCTGGCTCCCCGCCGGCACCGTGTCAGGAGCGCCCGCGGCCGTCACGACGCCGGGTCAGCAGCACGCCTTCGTCCGTACGCCGGACGGCCGGTTGCTGCATACCTGGTGGGACTCCGGTGCCGAGTCCCGCCGGGAGCAGACCTGGACGGCGGCGGGCACCGTGGCCGGTGATCCGGTCGCGGTGGTCTTCGGCGACCAGCAGCATGTCTGGGCCACGGGAACCGATGGCCAACTGCACCACTGGTGGTGGACCAAGGGGCCTGGCGTGCGGCACGAGACCTGGGCGGGGACCGCGCACGGCACCCCGGCGGCGTTCGTGCACCGTGGTCAGCTCCACGTTTTCGCGGCCGACGCGCAGCGCCGGCTGTCGCACTGGTGGTGGGACTCCGGCACCCAGATGGTCGAGCGGCAGACGTGGGCCGGTCCGGTCCCGCTAGGCGGACGCCCCTCCGCGTTCGTGTACGGCGCCCAGCAGCACGTCTTCGCCCGCACGAGCGACGACACCTTGGCGCACTGGTGGTGGGATCCCGCCTACGACGAGCCCCGTTACGCTGTGTGGCCTGGGGCGCTGCACTCCGATCCGGTGACGAACATGGCCGGTGAAGCTCAGCACGTCTATGGGGCGTCCGCCGCCGACGGAGGGGTCACCCACTGGTGGTGGGACCGTATCGGTGGCGTCCAGCAGGAGAACTGGGGCGGTCAGATCGCCTCCACTCCGCGCTGGTGACCTGACACCACGGCTCCGCCGTGGCCTCAGGAGAGCGATAGTCGCCGGGTCGGACGGAGGTGTACAGGTCCGCCTCCATCCGACCGGCGATCGTCACCGGCCGGAAGCCACGGGCCGGTCCAGGGGGCGAGCAGGTCAGTGCTGCCGCTGTTACTCGCGGGCCAGTTCGCTGGTGGCGTCCTGGCCGGCGGTGGTGGTGCGGCGGAGAAAGTCGACGAACAGGTCGAGTTCGGGGTCGGTGTACCGGTCACAGATCTGGTCCATGACCGAGTTCATGCCGGTATAGAGCGCGAACAGTTCCGCGTTGCGATCGCGGAGGGCGCGGACCTCGACGGCGCGGCGGTCGGACGCCTGCGGGTCGCGGTCGCGGGTGACCCAGCCGTCGCGCTGGAGTCGATCCAGAATGCCGGTGATGGTGGCGGGGTGCAGGCCGGCGCGGCGTGCCAGCGCGGTGGGGCTGAGCGGGCCGTACCGGTTGATGATGTCCAGGCAGGACAGATCGACGTCCTTGAGGTCGACGTGCGCGCTGACCTGACGGTTGAGCAAGGACAACTGGATGCTCAGTTCGCGCAGCGACTCCTTTATCGCGTTCGTCGCCCGGCGCCGACGCCGTGCCGACTCGGCCTCTTCGAGGGCGGAGGACGTCATGCGATAGGCCTTCCCGAGATCAGGTATGGCCATCGTATTATACGCAGTTCAAATGACGGGGGCGGTGAAGAGAGCCAACGTGATCGCTAGGACACGTCGCACGGGTGGATGAACTCTCGGATGATCTGAGCGAGCCTGGTCGGCTGGTCCAGAGGGATCAGCGTGCAACTGTCGTCCACCTCGACCAGTTGTCCTCGTGGGAGGAGTTCGGCGAGGCGCCGGCCGTGTTCGGGCGGCATCACCCGGTCTCCCTTCGCCCAGACCACGAGGGCGCGACGGTCGAAGCCCGGCAGTCGTTCGGCCGCGGCGAGCAAGGAGCCGGCGCCGTTCACCGCCGCGCGGAGTGCGCGTACGGCGTCGCGGCGGATCTCCGGCTGCGTCAGGACCGGCTTCAGCCAGCGGGCGGTGGCGGCGTCTCCGCGCAGCGTCAGCCACCCGAACGCGAGCGGGAGCCGCCGGAGCATCCGGATCCGCATCTGCTGCATGAACAGCCCGAACATCTGGGGCGGGAGCTTGCCGGCCAGCACGAGCGTCCTGCCTGTCAGCCCTGGCGGGAAGTTGTCGAACGCATCGCATGAGGCGAGCACGACCCGCTCCACGCGTGCGGCGCCGTCACCCATGAGCAGTTGGACGAGTGCTCCGCCGGTGTCGTTGCCGACGAGGGTGACGTCATGCAGATCGAGGCGCTCAAGGAACTCCGCGACCAGCCGCGAGACCCCGGCAAGCGACAGGTCGGCGTCGGCGTGCACGGCGTGACGGTGGGCCCCCAGGGGCAGCGTCGGTGCCACGCATCGGTGGTCGGCGGACAGGTCGGCGATCACGTTCTCCCACAGCGAGGCGTCCATCATCAGCCCGTGCAACAGCACGAGCGTGGGCCCCTCGCCGGTGTCCTCGTATGCGATCGTCCCGGCGGACAGCTCGATCTCCTTCACCTGCGTCCGCCCTCGTACGCGCGGGCGGGGGCGGAGTGGTCCGCCTGCGACCCGTCGAGCAGGTGCCGGTGCAGGAAGGACTGCTTGGCATTGACGACGGTGGCCGCGACCAGCAGGACGAAGGCGAGTACGGCCGCGACCGTGCGCACCGCGTGGGCGATCTGCCAGCGATCACGGATGTCGGCCCAATCGACAGGAGGCGCCGTGACGCTCCAGCCGACCTGAACGCCGTTGATGGGGAGGTTGACGATGAGCGTCGTGACGAAAACGGCCACCAGCAGGACGAGCGCCGCCGCCGTCAGCCAGAAGGCACGGCCTCTCCCCCTGACCGCGAGGGCGACCAGGATCGCGGTGGTGACCAGCGCCGGAATCAGGGTGACGGAGGCGAGGATGTCCAGACGGTCGAGTTCGATCTGCCGGACCTGGGTGTACACGGATCCGCCGTGGTTGCGCAGGGACAGCTCGAAGACGAGAACCCCGTTGACGAATCCGGCGAACAGCCCGGCGAAGGTCAGGCTCAGGAAGCGTATGTATCCGGTGAGCGAATCCATCCTCATGATCGGTTTTCCTTCTGCGCGTGTGCGTAACACCTGGATGCCCTGCTGTGAACCGTGCTCTGCCTCAACCATGGCCTTCCCCTCGGTCTCTGGACGGTGTCAGTTCTGGAAGGCGGCAGCGTGGTCGGCGACCCACTCGCTGAAGGTGCGCGCCGGGCGGCCGAGGATCTTCTCCACCTCGCCGGTGACGCCCTCGGCGGGCCCGGCGCCCCGGGCGTACCTGGCCATGAGGGCCTCGACGAACGGCTTCGGGAGGCCGCGCTGGATCATGCTCTGCTCGAATGCCTCCGGTGGGATCTCCTGATAGCGCAGCGGCCGGCCGATCACCTCGCCGATGGCCGCCGCCACCTCTTCGTGGGACAGGGACCGCGGACCGGTGAGCCGTACCTTCTGGAAGGTCAACTCGGTGCTGAGCAGCGCGCGAGCGGCGACCTCCGCCAGATCCCCTTCGTGGATCAAGGGCTCGGCGAACGCGGCGTACGGGCCGCGGACGACGTCACCGGCACGGACCTGAGGGGCCCACGTGCGGAGGGTGTTGACGGCGAAGGAGGCGGACCGCAGGCTGACCCAGTCCAGGCCGCTCGCGACGGCGGCGTCCTCGGCCTCCTTGTTCCTATCCCCCTGGAAGCGGGACGGCTGGTCGGCCAGGTCGTCGTCGACGTTGACGGCCGAGAGCGCCACCACTCTCCCGACGCCGCGCTCCTTGGCGAGCGCCAGCAGGTCGGCGGCCGCTTCTCCCACGGCGCGCGGGTGGAGGAAGACGGAAGTGACGCCCTCCAGGACCGCGCTCATGGTGTCCGGCCGCGACGGGTCGCCCACGACGACCTCGACGCCGGTGGGCAGGCCGGCCGCCTGCGGGTCGCGGGTGACGGCACGCACTTTGACGCCTTCGCCGGCGAGCACGCCGACCAGGGGGCGTCCGACGGTGCCGGTGGCACCGGTTACCAGGATCATGACAGGCCTTCCTCGATCGGACTTTCTATGAGATTCATATTATATGAATCAGATACAGAGTGCGCGGCGAGGATCGGCTCGTCGTGTCGGCGGACCGGGTGGGCTGCCGAGGCGTGAACCCGGTGGCGATGGATGGCACCGGCGATTACCGGAAGGCGCCCCTCTCCGGTTGGAGGCCGAAGGATTCGCCTGCGACCTGCTGGACGCCACGCAGACCAAGGCGCTACCCGGCCGCCCCGAGACCGACCTGGCTCTCTGGGCGGCGATGAGCGGTGGTTCAGTGCCGGACGGTGAGGACGACCTTGCCGGCCGCCTCGTACCCGAGCCCGGCGGAGGGGAAGGACGGCTGGTAGAGGTAGCAGCCCGCCCGAAACAGGGCCTCCGCGCGGTTCAGGCCGATCACGTCCACCCGGATGCGCAGCTCGCCCTCCCCCGCCTCGCCGACCGCCACGTCTTCGGCCTTGAGCACCTCTGGTCCGCCGAGTTCGTCGAAGACCACTTTCTTCGTCATGAGAGATGCCTTTTCTCGCGGTCCAAGCAACCGTATGGCGAGCAACTGAGATGACTAATGAGCAATCGTCTTACATATGCAAGCAATCGTCTCGCTGAGTAGGGATATGTACACTCCGGCTATGGACGTGCTCAGCGACGCGGTCACCGCCATGCGCGCCGGCACGCCGCACTCGATCCGCCACCGGCTCTACGCGCCCTGGGGCATGGGCTTCCCCCCGATCGAGGGTGGCGGCTTCCACATCGTCCTGCAGGGATCGTGCTGGCTCATCCCGCCGCGGCCGGACCCGCCACTCGCACTGAGTGCGGGTGATGTGGTGTTCATCCGCGGGCGGCACTCCCACGGCCTGGCCGACAGCCCGTCCACCCCACTCACCGCGCTCGAGTCCCTCACCGGCGAGACGCCCCTCGGGCGGGTGCGGGGCGAGGGGTCTGGCGCGGCCGCCACCCTGCTGTGCGGCGCGTACATGCTCGACCAGAGCAGAGCGCATCCGCTGATGTCGCACGTCCCGCAGATCGTCCACCTGCCGGCGCAGGTCGGGCGCCACCCCTCCCTGCGCACCGCCGTCGAACTACTGGGCAGCGAACTCGCGCGGCCACAGCCCGGGGCCGGCGCCGTCATCCCCGCGCTGCTCGACACGTTGCTGCTCTACATCCTGCGGGCCTGGATGGAGCGAGAGTCCCGGCACGGCAGGACGACCGGGTGGATCACGGCGCTGAACGACTCTTCGATCGCGGCCGCACTGACCGCGATCCACCAAGATCCCGCTCACCCGTGGACGGTCGAGGAACTCGGCACCCGGGCCGGACTGTCCCGGGCGGCGTTCGCCCGGCGGTTCACCGCGCTGATCGGGCAGCCGCCGCTGACATACCTGACATGGTGGCGGATGACCACCGCCGCCCGGCTGCTACGCGAGTCCGACGCACCGCTGCGGATCATCGCCGCGCAGGCCGGATACTCCTCGGAGATCGCCTTCGCCGCCGCGTTCAAACGGCAGTACGGCCTCACCCCGGGGCGTCACCGGCGTCGCCCCGGCGTGCCGGCGGGTGAGGTGAGCCGGTTCCCTGCCTGATCAGCGCACCATGACGGGTCCCGCCGGAGGCAGGTCGGATCCGAGTCGGAGCCGTCCGCGTTCATGATGAAAATCTGGCCGTACGGCTGGAAGGTGTTGTCGTACAACGTCGCTTCTTGCCGGTACTACATCTGTAGATCGTGTGGGATCGGGTCTCCTCGTCGGCGGTAGTGACTGATCAGAGCGCGGGTTTGGTGTGCCTGCCGGAATCTGGACCAGGCCAGAACGTGCTCGATGAGGCTGGTGGCGGGCACGATGAGTCGGGCGAAGACGCGGCGGATCTCCGCCAAGGATGGCCGGATCAGCCAGCCTGGCCTCAGCTGAGACTCTCCTGGTGTTGCGGGTCTTTTCCCTGATCAGCGGCGGGCAGGACCGGCTCGGGAGTAATCTGGTCAGCCAATTGGGCGCGGCTGACGGCGAGAAAGGCCAGGGCGAGCATGACCGTGCTGACATGACGGTGCCAGCCATCCCACTTGCGGACCTGGTACTCGGTCAGGCCGAGCAGGTCCTTGCCGGTCTCGTTGTTCTCCTCGATCTTCCAGCGCGGCCCGGCGACAGCGATGAGCTCGGTGATGGGCGTGCCGGTCGGGGCATGGGCCAAGAAGAACTCAACGTCGCCAGGATCGCTGACGCTGCGGCGGATCAGCAGGGTGTGCGTGTGACCGTCAGCGGGGAGTTGCCCTGCCGGCCTCGCCGCGACCACCGCCCAGTCGTAGGCGCGGCTGCCCTTGGTGCCCTCCCCGCACGAGCGGCGCTCCCACAGACCCGGGCCGGCCTGGGCCAGCAGCCGGTCCAGCACATGACCGGCCGGCTCGCTCCCACCCCGCACGTCCAGCAGCGGCAGATCGACCGGGACGGCCATCACATAGGCGATCTCATTGATGTGGCAAAAGGCGCGCAGGCCCGGATCGCGGCCGTAGCCGGAGCCTGCGGCCAGGTAGCGAAACGGCGTGCCCGCCCGCTGCTCTTCGGCGAGCATGTCGATCACCTGCTGGGGCTTGGTCGCGAACGTCACCCGCTCCGGCACACCCGCCACCCTGCGCCGTTCCGCGTCGCCGGCCCAGCCTTCGGGCAGGTAGAGCCGCCGGTTGATGAAGGCGTTCCCGGCCGCGGAGGCATAGGTGAACATCGGCATCACCTGGCAGTTCTCGACCTGGCCGGTCAGCCCGCAGTACTGGCGGGCCACCCCGACCGATCTGTCACCTTTCTTGATCGCTTGCGTGTCATCGGCGATCAGCACCCCGTCCGGGCCGCCCAGGTGTTTGACCACGTACGCGCGCACCTCATCACGCAACACCTCGGCGTCCCACGGCGCCCGCGACAGTAGCCACTCGATCGGGTTGGCGCTCGGATGCCCGAGGTGATCGGCCAGCTGCCAGGAGTTCTTGCGCGGCACATCGGCCAGCAGCCCGCGCACCAGGTCGCCGAAGGTCGCCTCCGGCTCCGGCCGTTTGAACAGTCGATCAGCGATCCGCGAGGTCAACGCCGTGAGTTCGGCATCCCAGGACACGGCGAGATCGTAGGTGAGGCACAAGGTCACTCGCAGACCATCACCGATACATCCGCAGTCCCGCTGCCGAACAGCTTAAAGATCTACCGATGTAGTACTGGTGTGCGGTGGTGAACCAGCCGATGAAGTCGACGGTTGAGTGTTCCGGTTTGCCCGGTCGGAAGTATCCGCTGTCAACAGCCCACTCGTAGACCGGAACATCGAGTGGATACTCGGTGAGCATCCCTGTCAGTCCGCGGGCGCTGATCCACTCCTCCGCCCGGTCCTGGGAACTGAAGATCGCAGAAGGCCAACGTCCGCCCTCGCCCACGAACGCCCAGATCGACTGCGGCTTGTCGTCCATCGCCCAAGGCCTCCCAGCCGTACGGCACCCGGACGCACCGTACCAGGCGAACGTGAAGCGCTCCCCGGGGTTGAAGCCGGGGATTCCAGCCGGCCCGGCGGCTTTCCCGCGCCGGGCCGATCCCTTCGTGGTCCGGGCGAAGTCCCGCGATGAGGCAGTCGCAGCGGCAGGAGGCGAGGTCCTCCGGTAGCGCGGAGCAGGGAAGGCAGCCAAAGCGATCAGGTCCTCGTGAGCTCGCCTCATCGCGTCACAACCGATGCTCACTCCCACCCGGTGAGGGCGCGAGTGAGGACCACCAGTGGCTGTTGCCGCAAAAAGGCGCATATCCGGCGTAGATGGTCGAAAGTTGTATATTTGGGGCCATGGGCGCACGGGCGTCGGCCAGCAAGGTGAACGGCATCCCCGCCGACCTCACTGGCTTCGTCGGTCGGCGAGACGAAGTTGCGGAAATCAGGCGATTACTGTCCGTATCACGGTTGGTGACCCTGACAGGGATCGGCGGCGTCGGCAAGACACGCCTAGCGATGTGTGTGGCCTCCAAAGTCGTCAGAGCATTCCCCGACGGAGTCTGGGTCGCGGAGCTGGCCAGCCTGCAAGATCCGGGACTGCTGGCCCAGAGTGTGGCGGATGCCCTGGGACTCCACGACCAGTCCGGCCGTGACCCGATCGAGGCGGTCATCGACCACGTGCAGCACAGGTGCCTGCTGCTGGTGTTGGACAACTGCGAGCATCTTGTGGACGCCTGCGCCCAGATGGTCGACGTCCTGCGAGCAGCTCCCGATTTTCAAATCCTGGCCACCAGCCGTCACGTGCTGGGTGTGCTCGGAGAGCACGTGTTCGTGGTGCCGCCCCTGGAGGTCCCGCCCACGGATCGGCCGCTCCCCCTCCGGGAGTTGCTTCAATACCAGGCCGTGGTCTTGTTCGAACAGCGTGCCGCCGCTGTACTGCCCGGATTCACGGTTACAGAGGACAACGCCCAGACGGTCGGGCGACTGGTACACCGGCTGGACGGACTCCCCCTGGGGGTCGAGCTCACTGCGGCCTGGCTCCGAACCCTTACCCTGTCGCAAATCCTGAACCGGCTGGAGGATCGCTTCGCACTGTTGACCGCCGGCAACAGTGCGGCCCTACCCCGGCAGCAGACGCTGCAGACGCTGATGGACTGGAGTTACGGACTCTGCTCAGAGCAGGAACGCACCCTGTGGGCCCGGGGGTCCGTCTTCTGGGGCGGCTTCGATCTTCAAGCCGCCGAGGCGGTCTGCTCAGGCGCAAGTCTTCCGGAGCAAGCGGTGGTCAATCTCGTGCATGGCCTGGTCGAGAAGTCGATCCTGATCCGGCAGCAGCACGGCGACCACGTCCGATACCAGCTACTGGAGACGGTCCGCGAGTACGGGCAGAATCGACTGGTCGAATCCGGCGAGCTGCTGACGATGCGTCGCCGCCACCGCGATTACTATCTCGACCTGACCGCTCGGGCGCAGGCGCAGTGGTTCGGTCCCGAGCAGGTGGAATGGTTCATTCGGTTGCACCTCGATCACATGAACCTGCGTGCCGGCCTGGACTTCTGTCTTACCGAGCTCGGCGAGGTCAAGGCGGGAATGACCCTGGCGGTGAGGCCACGCGACTATTGGATCACTGTGGGTTCTCTGAGTGAGGGTCGTCACTGGCTCGCCCGCCTGTTGGCGGCCGACAGCGAGGAGAGCACCGTACGGACCGGGGCGCTGGGCACCTACGCCTTCCTCGGCATCATGCATGGTGCCCTCGAAGAGGCGTTGCCTGTACTGGCCGAATACCATGACGCGGCCCAGCGACTTCACGACGCCCCCGCCCTGGCCTGGGCGGAGCATCACCTGGCTTTGGCCGCCCTGTTCCAGGGGGAACTGCCGCGCGCCGCTGCACTGTTTGAGGAGGCCGTCGTCCTCCACCGCGACCTGGGAGACCAGGGGGCTGTCGCGGAATGCATGTACAAGCTGGCGGTCGTGGTCTGTCTCCTGGGGGATCTCGACCGTGCCCTCGCGCTGTGTCAGGAGTGCGAGGCGATCAGCGCGGTGCACGAAGAATCGTGGGTCAGATCCGACACCCTGTTCGTCGAGGGCTTCGTCCGATGGCAGGGCGGTGATCGCTTCGCGGCCGATGCGCTGGCGCGGCAAGCAATCCGGCTTATGCGCCCCTTCAACGACCGATGGGGCATCGCCATGTGCGTCGAACTGGCGGCGTGGAGCGCGGCGGCCGACGGCGAAACCCGGCGCGCCGCCCATCTGCTGGGCATCCTGCGATCCCTCTGGGAGACGATCGGAGGTGCGCTGTCAGTCGCCCCCTTCATGCTCGAGCCGCACCGGCGATGCGAGGAGGAGGTACGCGCGGCGCTGGGGACGAAGGCGTTCGACCAGGCGATCCGCCGCGGTGCGAAGCTCACCTTTGACGAGGCCCTTGCCTGCGTACTTGAGGAGGGACAACCACCCGCCGAGCCTTCCACCGGGATCGACGAGCACCAGGGTATCTCGTTGACCCGGCGGGAACGGGAGGTCGCCGACCTGGTCGCGGCGGGCATGAGCAACAAGAAGATAGCCGCAACGCTGGTGATCGCTCAGCGCACGGCCGAAAACCACGTCGAGCACGTCCTGGCCAAGCTCGGCTTCACCAGCCGCGCCCAGATCGCCGTCTGGGTTTCCAGAGCGCAGGGCGCCGGCCCTCCCCCTCCATGACAGCAAGCCGGCGGGCAGGCCGTTGAGAGCCTGCTGACAAAGGACTTGGTCGCTGAGGCCGGGCCCTCCGCTGGATCGCTCGCAGCGATTCGGCGATTGCTCGGGGCCTACCACCAGGCAGGCCCCGAGACGGGAACCGCCACTTCACGTTCTACGAGCTCCGGGACGACCTCCTGTCGAACGTACTGGAGAAAGTCGGACATATGAGCCGCTCGGCCAGCCAGCTAAGGCCGGCAATGAAGATCAGCAATGCAAGCTCAACGGGCCAGATCATGGCGAGGAGCTGCCAGACGGAAGTCACATCGCTGTACACGGCGCCTCATCCTCTCGGCGGTCGGTGACGAACATCTGCCTCCAGCCTCGCCGCACCACCCTGACCCGAAAACGGGACAAATACTCACGTGGTACTTATTTCGCCATATGCGGGTGCCTGCCGTGAGACACGCCGCCGCTGCGATCGCACGCCGGGTGCGGCGAGCTGCGATCAACCGGTTTTCGCGCGTGCCATCACGGCCCCCACCACGAAGTCCGGGTATTTCTCGGCGACGGAGTCGACGTCGGGGAGGATCTTCACGTCGCCGAGGCCTGCGGCCTCGAACGTGGCGCGCCATGCCGCGGGCGTCAGGAAGCCGTGCGTCGGCCGTTTCACCGGATCGGTGGCGACGTCGGTGAAGCTGTCCAGGAAGTCGAAGATGAACTCGACATAGATGGGCCGCGCGAGCTTGGTGGGGCGGACGCACTCGGAGACGACGACCGTCCCCCCCGGCTTGAGCGCCTTCGCCGCTTCGGCGACGACGAAGTCGAGGTCCGGCGCCACGTGGAAGCAGTTGACGGAGTAGACGACGTCGAACGTGCCGGGCTCGATCCCCTGCCCTGCCCAGGGGACCGTCATGTCGAGGCGCGCCGACTCGACGAGCGTCGACGACGAGGCCGCGGCCCGCGCCGCCCGCTCGCCATGCCGCGCGAAAGTCTCGGCGACCTCGGTGAACCGGTAGCGCGAGATACCGGGGCCGAGCTTCCTGAGCGCCTCCTCGGCCGCGCTGCCGCAGCCGCCGCCGATCTCGAGGATCTCGAACGCGCTGCCGTCCGCGGGGACGAGGCGGGAAAGAGCCTCAGCGCCGAGGGTGTTGTTGATGGCGTAGAGGAGGTTGGCGTTGGAGAAGTACCGGAGCCAGAGCGGAAGCTTCTGGGGAGAGAAAAGGATCTCGTCGCCCGTCGCCTCGTTGCGGAAGAAGCGCGGCGCCTCGTCGACCAGCGTCTGCACGAGCTCGGCGGCCACGGCGGCGCCCGGCTCCAGCCGGGCGAGCTCGGCCGCGACGGTCTCGAACTCCTCCGCCGGGAGCGTCCCGGGAAAATAGCGGCCGTCACGCCGGTCCAGCACCCCGGTGTCCGAGAGCTTCTCGTAGAGGAACTTCAGCGGGATCGTGCGGCGCCAGGAAATCGAGAGCGCCTTCTTGGTGTCCTGGATCGTCACCCCCGCCGCGGTGGGGAGCGCGCCGATCGACGAGAGAATGCGGTGAGCGGCCGCGTCGACGAGGCGGTCGAACGTCTCGGTCGCCGCCAGGAACCGGAACGTGAAGAGATCGCGGACGCGCTCATCGGCGATGGCCGCCTGGAGATCCGAGAAATCCGCCGTGTTTCTGCGCCGCGCAGGTCGATCATGCTGAATGTCCGCGAGGTTGTTCATGGTGCACTACCGCCTTTCCGGGAGGCCGTGGTGACCCGTGCCGTCCGGAGAGCGGCCACGGGTCACCACGGGCGGGTCATGCCGCAGAGCGGCGGTCGGCTGACGGCCAGGGGTGGATGGTCGCGAGGAGGCCGCCGCCGAGGCGCAGCGAAAGCATCGGCTCCGGCTTGACCCGGAAACCGGGCACCTTCTCCAGCCGCAGGTCGCGCATCAGCGTGGAGACGATGAAGGTGGACTCCATCATCCCCAGGTGGTTGCCGACGCAGAACCGGGGGCCGGCGCCGAACGGGGTGTACGCGTAGCGGGGCCGGGTCGACGGCACGTCCGGGTCGAACCGCTCCGGGTCGAACCGCTCCGGGTCGTCCCAGTACTTCGGGTGCCGGTGCAGGGTGTACGGGCAGATCAGGACCTCCGCGCCGGCGGGGACGTGGTAGCCGCCGACCACGTCGTCGCCGACCGCCCGGCGGGTGAGGATCCACACCGGCGGGCGCAGGCGCATGGTCTCCTGCAGCACCATGTTCGTGTAGCGCAGCCGGGGCAGATCCTCGTAGGCCGGGCGGCGGTCGCCGTACACGGCCACCGCCTCCTCGTGCAGCCGGTCCTGAACCTGCGGGTGCTGGCTCACCAGGTTCAGCGTCCAGCCGACGGTGCTGGCCGTCGTCTCGTGCCCGGCCAGCAGCAGGGTCACCAGTTCGTCGCGCATGCGACGGTCGGCGACCGCCTTGTCGGTCTCCTTGGCGGTGGAGGAGATGAGCCGGGTCAGCACGTCGTCACCGGACTCGGACGGATTGGCTTTCCGTTGCGCCACCAGGATTTCCACGATCCGCTCCAGGTCGGCGCGGGCCTTGCGGAACGCCCGCTGCCTCTTCAGCGGCAACCACCGCGGCACCAGGCCCAGGGTCTCCATCTCGAACATGGCCTGGTCCTGCACGGCCTCGAAGGAGTGCCCGACCGACTCGAACGCGCCCAGGTCGGCGGCGAGCAGGATGCGGCCGAGCACGCCCAGAGTGAGCGACGTGATCTCCGACAGCACGTCCACCGGCCAGCCGGCGCCCTGGTGGGCACGCAGCCGCTCGACCAGGCCGAGCGCCTCGTCGACGATCACGTCGGCCTGCGCGGCGATCCGCTTGTGCTGGAACACCGGCTGGATGGTGCGCCGCTGCTCCTCCCACAGCGCGCCCTCGCTGGTCAGCAGCCCGTCGCCCAATGCCCGCTTGGCCTCGGTGTAGCCGATGCCCTTGTGGTAGTTGGCGGCGTTGTCCGCGAGCACGTGCTTGGCGTGGTCGGGGTGGTTGAAGATGTAGAGCTTCTTCGGGCCGATCGCCACCCGGACCGCGTCGCCGTACTCGCTGACCGCCCCGCTCATCAGGCCGAGCCGGTCCGCGCGCAGCTTGCGCAGCAGCCCGAGGGTCGCCCGGCGGGGCGGCCCCGGGGGCACTCGACCGCTGGAGGCGCTCATGCGGCCGGGCGAGCCATCGGCTCGTCGTCGGTGAACACCGTGACCGGCGAGGCGGCCGCCTCCACCTCCGCCTGCTTCTCCGCCTGCTTCTCCGCCTCCGCCTTGGCGAGCTGTTCGGCTTCGAACTGCACACGCGCCTTGTTGACGAAGTGCAGGCCCCACAGGAACATCCCGCGGATCAGGCACACGATGGCGGTGGCGAAGAACAGGCCGTAGGCGATGTGCGCGACCATGAAGAGCCCGTAGACCACCGCCACGCCCGCGCCGAACGCCATCTGCGGAGCCGGTTTGGACGGGGTGGTGCCCGGGTCGGTCACCATGTAGTTGCTGTACAGCACGAACGCGACGCCGGTCATGACGGCCAGCGCGGCGGGGATCGACGTGTCGAACAGCAGCCCGCGGACTACGGCCTGGAGCGCGAAGCCGCCCAGCCAGCCGAAGATCAGCCACATCCGGTTGGTCAGCTTGGCGTTGAGTATCGTGCCGGACACGAGGATCACCGCCACGATGATCCAGCTGATCGCGTCGTTGACGTGCTCGGTGAAGTGGTACGGCGGTGCGATGCTGCCCCACGGGAACAGCACGAGCACCATCAGGATCCCGAAGTTGGACGGGTTCATGTAGTGCCGCAGGTTGCCGCGCACCGGGGCACGCAGGATCCACTTGGTGGCCACCGCGAGGGTGACCGCGAACATCATCACCCAGATCCGGTCGTTGACGTAGATCAGCATGTTCAGCGCGAGGCTGGTGATGTGCGCCGGGAACAGGAACTCGATCAGGCCCTTCATGCCTCCGCCGAGGAAGCGGGGCGCCCGGCCCTCCACCCGGGCACCGATCGCCTCCAGCACCAGTTCGGTGGTGTAGCCGGTGGCCAGGGCCACGAGCGGCCAGGTCCACGGCTGCTCGAAGCCGAGCACGGTGTAGCCGAGGATGTTGAAGATCGTGATCGAGATGGCGAACCTGCGCAGCGCCTTGATGATCTTCGGATCATGCCGCTTCGGGGGACCGTCGGCGGGGGGCTTCCCGCCGGACTTCACTTCCTGGACAACCATTTCCGTTCTCACCTCTCCCTGGCCTGGTCGCCAAGCACGAGCGAATGCCGGCCCTGGCTGAGCTTGAGATCCTGCTGGTGCACCACGCCCTTGCGGTCCCGCCACTTCAGGTGCACCTGGACGGGGCCCTGGGCGGTGCCGAGGCCGATGTGCACCTCGCTGCTGCGCCGGCCGGAGTGACCGCTGCCGCCGTCGACGCGCTGGACGTACTTCTTGCCGTCCGCCGTGGTCACCGTGACCTCGGCGCCGGTGACCGGCGAGCCCGGCGCGGGCGCGGTGCCCACCGTCGTCGCCTGCTCATGGGTCAGCAGCAGGTTGAGGTGGCCGCCCGGCGTGGGCGCCTGGTTGTGGTAGAAGATCGGTTCGCCGAACTGCCGGGCCACCGCGAAGTCGAGCAGGCCGTCGCCGTCGGCGTCGCCGGTGGCGATGCCGCGGGTCGGGATCGGCACGGCCAGGCCCAGTTCGGGGGCCAGGTCGGTGTAGCGGCCGTCCTCGTCCTTGACGAAGAAGCGCAGTGTCTCGTTGCCGGCGAGGTCGTCGCCGGAGTTGGCGTTGGGCCAGGCGACCGTGCTGGGCACCAGGGAGTCGTTGGCCATCGCCAGTTCCTGCAGCTGCGGCCAGCGGTTGGTGTAGCCCCTGATGAATCCGGTGGCCTGGGTGATGTCCAGCTCGCCGGAGTTGGCGAAGTCGGCGATCTTGACGTCCCAGCTCCAGCCCGACCAGGCGGTGCCGTTCTCGCCGCTGATGTCGCGGAACGGCGCCTCGCCGTTGCGCAGCCGGGTGCGCAGGTCGGCCTGGTCCTTGGCGGTGTTCATGAAGTGGAAGTTGCTCTCCACGATGCCCCACGGGACGGTGAGGTTGGAGACGAACGCGTCGTAGAGGCCGTCGTGGTCGAAGTCACCGAAGTCGACGCCCATGCCCTTGAACGAGTCGGCGCCGATCCGCTTGGACTTCGGCGTACCCGGGGTGCGCGCGGTGGTGACGTTGGCGAACTTCACCTGGCCCGGCGTGGACCGGTTGTACAGCAACCGATCGGGGCCGAAGTCGTTGGCGATGTAGAGCTCGGGCAGCAGGTCCCCGTCCAGGTCGGTGGCGCTGACCCCCAGCGACCAGCCGTTCCGGGCCTCCTCGGGGAGCGCGTCGTCGGGGACGCGCTTGAAGGAGGCGGTCGGGCGGTCGCCCGCCGTGGCGCCCGCGCACAGCAGGATGATCTTCTCGCCGCCGTTCTGGGCGTGCGACATGGAGTGGTTCATCGTCACGCCGCCGTCGACCGACGAGTCGAGCAGCGGGCTGTCGGGGAAGTAGTTGCCGATGAAGATGTCGTCGTGGCCGTCACCGTCGAAGTCGCCGACGGTCGCCGCGTTGGTGTTCCACTGCGGACCGGTGTACTTGCCGGCCGCGTCGGCGTTGTTGCCGGACAGCACCTCGACGGGCTCGTACGCCTGGGGTGAGAGGGTGCCGTGGCCGGCGCGGCTGAGGTAGAGGATCGGGGTACGCGCCCACATGTAGACCAGCAGGTCCAGCCGGCCGTCCTCGTTGAGGTCGGCCGGTACGCAGCCCATCGGCGCCATCACGTCGTTGACCGGCAGCGGCGCGGGATTCAGCGCGAACGGCGCGTAGCGGTTCCCGCCCTTGCCCGGCGTCGGCGTGACGATCACCTGGTCGGTGCGCGAGTCGACGAGGCACAGGTCGTTGGGCAGCTTGTCGCCGTCCAGGTCGTTCATCGCGACCGCCGCGCCGACCGAGGATATCCACGCGTCGAAGTGCTTGTAGGCCTGGTTGACCTTCCTGATCGTCTGCTGCTTGTCCGACACCGGCAGCGCCACGCTCTGGCCGGCGAACGCGTACCTGCCCGCCAGGTGGTTCCGGTCTTCGGCCGAGCTCTCCGGCAGGGTGACCGCGAAAAAGAAGCCGATGACGACCACGAGCGCGATGACACCCGTCAACTGTCTGCGCAGCATGCCCAGTGCCGCGTTCATCTGTTGACACCTCCGATGGAAACGAATTCGTTGGCGAGGCGCTGTCGCCACACCTCATACGCCGGCAGGTCGCCCTCGACCGGGTGGTTCGGCCGCAGATCGCTCGCGATCCGGGCCGCCTCCTCCGGCGTCGTGCCACAGAACAGCTGGGTGGCCAGCGCCGTGTGCGGGGGCACGATGCCCGTGCGGACCCGCGCATTCGCGGCGAACGCGCATCCCTGCGCCACGTTGCCCCGGTAGTCGCCGGCGCGGCGCCACAACGTCTTCAGTTCCTGCTCGTCGACGCCGCCCGCGTACGTCGCCGCGAGTCCGGTGCCGCCGTAGAGGTCGCCGCGACGAGATGCCGGGAACATGTCGATCAGGTTGGCCACCCGCTCCGGATCGGTGCCGCCGACGAACCACATCGCGCGGCCGATGCCCTGGTCGATGGCGTTGTCGGCGTAGGACCCGTGCGGGCCGCCCGGCCACGGGAAGTTCGGTTCCCGGTACTGGCCGGCGACGTAGCGGGCGGTGTGGAAGTAGGCCTGGTGGAAGCCGTAGCCGTCGAGCACCAGCGGCACCAGCACCGGATCCAGGGTCTGCGGCTTGGGCCACCGGAACCGGGGCAGCCTGGCCATCGCCCAGCCGATCCCGACATAGACCAGGTAGCGGTGTCCGTCGCCGAGCGGGCGGTGCAGGAACCGGCGGACGTTGTCCGAACGGCCGAACGGCAGGCCGTCGAGCACGGCCAGGCCCATGCCGGCGCCCTCGTAGGCGAAACCGCGAAGCCAGTCGGGCAGCTGCTCGAGCGGGCCCTCGGCGTCGGCGGGGGTACGGGCCTCCACCGCGTAGGCGTAACCGTTGATAAACGTCTTCCCAACGGTCTCAAGTCTTTCTTTGGCCGCAGGGGATTTCTTGTGGAAGCCGCGCTTTTCGAGACTCGTATCGGCGACGTCTGGTGTCAGAATGCGACGTCGAAGCGCTCGCCATGAACTGGCCAAGTCAGCCCTCCCTAACCGTTGTTCAAATGGCGTGATTTTTTCCGCCGGTCGACTGGCAACGATGTGGTGTCGGTGAAATGTGCACGAATTCTGCTGCGCCACTGCTCATACAGTGGCACGGTGTCCCGCGCCGGGTCACGGCCATTCGAGGCGGCCTCGGTGCGGTCCGCGATCTTTACGGCGTCCGCCACGGACAGGTCGGCCAGTGCTTTGGCGGCCAGTATCGAATGTTCCGGCACATGGCCGGCGAATGTCCGCGCTTTGATCGCGAATACCACGCCGAGCCCGAGCTGCGGCCAGTGGCCGCCGGCCGCCTTGCGCAGCACGGCCAGGTCCTCGGCCGAGCAGCCGCCGGCGAACGTCGCGGCCAGCCCCACGCCGCTCCACAGGTCCGGCCGGCGATCTTCGGCGAACCGGTCGACGGCGGCGGCCACGGCCGCCGGGGCGGCGCCGTTGATGAACCACAGCGCTCGCCCGATGCCCTGGTCCACGGCGCGCGGGAAGTAGTCGGGCGACCCCTCCCACGGGTAGGGCACCGGCACCCGTTGTTCGTCGACGTAACGGCGGGTGTGGAAATAGGCGAGGTCGAAGCCGTAACCGTCCACGGCGAGCCAGGTCATGGTGGGGTAGTAGGGCGAGCCGGTCAGGTCGGGGACGATGGTGCGCCAGAGCCGCCTCGGCAGTCGCGCCATGGCGAACCCGATGCCGATGTAGGTGAGGAACACATGCGGCGCGCCCGGCCCGAGCAGCAACTCGCGGGTACGCCGGCCGCTGCCGCCCGCCATCGCGTCGCGGACGGCGAACGCCATCGCCGCGCCCTCGTAGGCGAACCCGCGCTGCTCCGGCTCGACCAGCTCCAGCCGCCGCCGCACATCCCAGAGGTCGCGCGCGGCGATGCCCCATTCAAACCCGCACACCACGGTCTGCGGGATGGCCTCCAACTGCTCGGTTGCGGGCGATCCGGCTCCGGGAAAACCGCGTTCGGCGAATGTGACGGAGTGCAGATTCGGCGCCAGCATGAACTGGCGTAACGAACCGAGAAATGATGGCATCGACTCCTCCAGTGGTGGGGGCATTGCCAGAGTCGGCCTGGTAATCGACTCGGCGCATCTTCGCTACTGCGGTGTCGCGCCGCCGGTTGATGATTATTTGTGGACATGAGGCAATATCGGAGAAGCGAGTGAACAGCATCTAGGGAGAAGAAATCAACAGCAACGGTGGTGCACTCTTTACGTGGGCAATCTAAAGCGTGTAAAGGACTATCGCCGAACTCGGCTGATTCGCCACTGCATGTGCCCGGTGTAATAGGCGCACCGATTCGGGTCGGGTGGTCATCGAGAAAAGGCGGTACAGGCTTGAGCACCGTTCAGATAGCGATCGTCGGCATCGGACTTCGTTACCCCGACGCCGCCGGCACCGACGATCTCTGGGAGAACATCCTCGCTGGGCGCCGCGCGTTCCGCAGACTTCCCGACCAGCGGATGAACCAGGCGGACTACTACTCCCCAGACCCGAACGCACCGGACCGCTTCTATGCCAACAAGGCGGCCGTGCTGCGCGACTTCGAGTTCGACCGGCTCAAGTACAAGATCGCTGGCAGCACCTACCGGTCAACCGATCTCACGCACTGGCTGGCGCTGGACGTCGCCGCGGCGGCGCTGGCCGACGCCGGCTTCCCGGACGGGGCCGGCCTGCCCCGCCAGGCCACCGGTGTGGTCATCGGCAACAGCCTGACCGGTGAGTTCTCCCGCGCCAACCTGATGCGGCTGCGCTGGCCCTACGTCCGGCGCACCCTCGCCGCCGCACTGGCCGCCAAGGGCTGGGACGACGACGAAACCAGTGCCTTCCTCCGCGACCTCGAACCGGTGTACAAGGCGCCGTTCCCGCCCATCGACGAGGACACGCTCGCCGGCGGCCTCGCCAACACCATCGCCGGCCGCCTCTGCAACTACTTCGACTTCGGCGGCGGCGGCTACACCGTCGACGGCGCCTGCTCCTCCTCCCTGCTCTCGATCGCCACCGCGGCCAAGGCGCTGGCTGACGGGGATCTGGACGTCTGCCTCGCCGGCGGCGTCGACCTGTCCATCGACCCGTTCGAGGTGATCGGCTTCGCCAAGACCGGGGCGCTGGCCACCGGCGAGATGAAGATCTACGACAAGGACTCCAACGGCTTCTGGCCGGGTGAGGGCGCCGGCGTCCTCGTGCTGATGCGCGAGGAGGACGCCGTCGCCCGCGACCTGCGGATCTATGCGTCGATCACCGGCTGGGGCATCTCCTCCGACGGCAAGGGCGGCATCACCCGCCCGGAGGCCTCCGGCCACCGGCTGGCCATCAGCCGCGCCTACACCCGGGCCGGGTACGGTGTGGAGACCGTCGGTTACTTCGAGGGTCACGGCACCGGAACCGCGCTCGGCGACGCCACCGAGCTTGAGGCGCTCGGTTCGGCCCGGCGCGACGCCGATCCGGACGCCCGCCCGGCCTCGGTCAGCTCGGTCAAGGGCAACTTCGGCCACACCAAGGCGGCCGCGGGCGTCGGTGGGGTGATCAAGGCGGCGCTGTCGGTCTACCACCAGGTCATCCCGCCGGCCACCGGTCACTACGAGCCGCACCCGAAGCTCACCGGCGAGTCCCCTGCCCTGTACGTGCCGCGGAAGGCCGAGCTCTGGCCGGCGGACCAGCCGATCAGGGCCGGCGTGTCGGCGATGGGCTTCGGCGGCATCAACACGCATATCGCGCTTGAGCAGGCGCCGGGGACCGCCCGCCGCACCGAGCTGCCCGGGAAGGCGGCGGCACTGGTCGGCAGCCGGCAGGACGCCGAGTTGCTGCTGCTGGACGCCGCCGACGCCACCGCACTGCGCGAGCGGGTCACCGGACTGGTCACGCTGGTGCCGGCGCTGTCGTTCGCCGAACTCGCCGACCTGGCCGGTGCGCTGGCCGGGCAGCAGTCCGGCGGGCGGGTGCGGGCCGCGGTCGTGGCCACCAGCCCCGAAGACGCCGCCCGCAAGCTCGACCGACTGCTCGCGGCGCTCGATGCGGGAGAGCAGAGCCTGTTCACCGCGGACGGGGTGTTCCTCGACCATCGGCTGACCGCCCCGAAGATCGCCTACCTGTTCCCCGGCCAGGGTTCCGGGCGTGGCGCCGTCGGCGCGATCCGCCGCCGGTTCGCCGCGGCGGAGGCCGTGTTCGAAGAGGCCGGGGTGTCCACCGGTGGCGACCAGGTGGCCACCGAGGTGGCCCAGCCGCGCATCGTCGCCGGTTCCGTCGCGGCCCTGCGCGTGCTGAACACGCTGGGCATCGACGCTGACGTCGCGGTCGGACACAGCCTCGGCGAGCTGACCGCGCTGGCCTGGGCCGGTGCCATGGACGGCAAGGATGCGCTGCGGCTGGCCAAGGCGCGCGGCCAGGTCATGGCGAACGCCAGCCAGGGCGGCGGCGCGATGGCCGGCCTCGCCACCACACCGGATCGGGCCGAGCAGCTGTTCGAGGACGACCCGGTGGTGATCGCCGGGTACAACGGACCGCAGCAGACGGTCATCTCCGGCGACGCCGGCGCCGTGGACCGCGTGTGCGAGCGGGCCAGAGCCGTCGGTGTGACCGCGACCAGGATCAACGTCTCGCACGCCTTCCACTCGCCGCTGGTCAAGCCCGCGGCCGAGGCGCTGACCGCGCGGCTGGCCGCGTTCACCTTCGCCCGGCCTACCCGCTCGATGGTGTCCACGGTGACCGGTGACGTGCTCGACCCGACCACCGACCTGCGGGTACTGCTGCGCGACCAGGTGCTGTTCCCGGTCCGCTTCCACGAGGCGGCCGCCAGGGCGGCCGCCGGCGCCGACCTCGCCGTCGAGGTGGGGCCCGGCCGGGTGCTCGCGGGCCTGCTGCACGAAATCGCGCCGGACACGCCGGTGCTGTCCCTCGACACCGACAGCCAGTCGCTGAGCCCCTTGCTGTCCCTCCTCGGCGCCGCGTACGCGCTGGGGGCCGCACTGGACACCGAGGCGCTGTTCGCCGACCGGGTGCTGCGTCCGCTGCCGCTGGACGGCGGATTCAGCTTCCTGTCCAGCCCGTGCGAGGCCGCTCCTGACCTCGCCGTCGGGTTGACCGAACCCGGCGAGGACACGGCCGCCGACGCGTCCGGCACCTCCGCCGAGCCGGCCGAGGCCGGTGCCTCCGCCGACGACGGCCCGTCCACGCTCGACCTGCTGCGCAAGCTCGCTGCCGACCGCGTGGAGCTGCCGCTGGAGACCGTGACCGCGAGCACCCACCCGCTCGACGACCTGCACCTGAGTTCGATCACCGTCGGCCAGATCGTCAACGACGTCACCCGTCAGTTCGGCCTGCCCACGTTGGAGGCGACGACCAACTTCGCCACCGTGACGCTCGGCGAGCTCGCCCAGGTGATCGACGAGTTGGCCGATACCGCGAGGGACGGCGGCAACAACAGCGGCGGCACCGTCGAAGTGGCCGGTGTGGCGCAGTGGGTGCGGCCTTTCTCCGTCGACTACGTGCCGGCCGGCGCGCCGAGAGTGGACGTCGGCACCGGCCCGGTCGGCCACTGGCAGGTGTTCGCACCGGCCGGCCACCCGCTCGCCGATCGGCTGCAGGTCGCGCTGGCCGAGGCCGGCATCGGCGACGGCGTGCTGCTGTGCCTGCCGGACGACGGCGAGGAGCACGTCGAGCTGTTCCTGAAGGCGGGCAAGACGGCCGTCGTCGCGCCCGCCGGCACCCGGTTCGTCGTGGTGCAACACCGGCTCGGGGCGTCCGGCCTGGCCAGGACCGTGTTCCTGGAGGCGTCGGGCGTGCCGACCACGATCGTCACCCTGCCGGACCTCGCCCCGTCGTCCGCGGCCGCGGTGGACGAGGCGGTACGGCGGGTGATCACCGAGGCCGCCGCCACCACGGCGTTCAGCGAGGTCCGCTACGACGCCGGCGGGCAGCGGACGGTGCCGGTGATGCGCGTGCTGCAACCGCCCGCCGAGCCGCGGACCGGCACCCCGCTGGACGGCTCGGACGTGCTGCTGGTCACCGGCGGCGGCAAGGGCATCACCGCCGAGTGCGCGCTGGCCATGGCCAAGGACTCGACGGCCAAGCTCGCGCTGATCAGCCGGGCCGACCCGGCGCAGGACGAGGAACTGTCGGCCAACCTGGCCAGGATGGACGCGGCCGGTGTGGTCTACCGGTACGAGTGCGCCGACGTCACCGACGCCGAGCAGGTCGCCGCGGCCGTGGCGCGGTTCGAGGCCACCCTCGGCCCGATCACCGCGGTGCTGCACGGGGCCGGCCGCAACGAGCCGGCCGCGCTCACCAACCTGACCGAGGAGGTGTTCGCCCAGACGGCGGCTCCCAAGATCACCGGCCTGCGTACGGTTCTCGACGCGGTCGACCAGGACAAGATCAAGCTGCTGGTGACGTTCGGCAGCGTCATCGGCCGGGCGGGGTTGCGTGGCGAGGCACACTACTCGACCGCCAACGACTGGATGACCGAGCTGACCGTCGACTTCCAGCGCGCGCACCCGCGGGCGCGGGCGCTGGCATTGGAGTGGTCCGTCTGGTCGGGCGCCGGGATGGGCGACCGGCTGGGCGTAGTCGAGTCGCTGGTACGCGCCGGCATCACCCCGATCTCCGTGGAGAACGGGCTGAGCGTGCTGCGCCAGGTGCTCGCCGACCCGTCGGCCGGGCCGGTGCTGGTGGTCAGCGGCCGGATGGGCGGCCTGCCGACGCTGCCCCTGAACACGAGCCAGGAGCTGCCGCTGACCCGGTTCGTCGACCGGGTGGTGGTGCACTACCCGGACGTCGAGCTGATCACCGAGGTGGAGCTGTCCGCCGGCAGCGACCCCTACCTGTCCGACCACCTGCTGGACGGCGACCTGCTGTTCCCCGCGGTGGTCGGCATGGAGGCGATGGCTCAGGTCGCGACGGCCGTACTCGGCCGGACCGGCTCCCCGCTCCTGCAGGACGTCGAGTTCCTGCGGCCGATCGTGGTCCGTCCCGGCAGCCCGACGACGATCCGGCTGGCGGCACTGGTCCGCGACGCCGAGACGGTGGCGGTGGCCATTCGCGCCGAGGACACCGGGTTCAGCGCCGACCACTTCCGGGCCACGCTACGGCTGCCGCAGCCGTCCCTGCCCGACGAGGGCCCCTCGCGGGAGGCCACCCGGCTGCCGATCGTGCCGGGCGACCCGATCACCGAGCTCTACGGCGGGGTGCTGTTCCAGGGCAAGCGGTTCCAGCGCCTGCTCGGCTACCGGAGGGCGAGCGCCCGGCACGCGGTGGCCGAACTGTCCACGGCCGCACCGGCGCCGTGGTTCGCCGCCTACCTGCCGCAGGACCAGGTGCTGGCCGACCCGGGCACGCGGGACGCGGTGATGCACGCCATCCAGTGCTGCGTTCCGCACGCGACCCTGCTGCCGCAGGGTGTGGAGAAGCTGTACCTGGCGACCCCCGCCGACCAGCACGCCGAGTTCGTGATCCTGGACGCTCGGGAGCGGTCGCAGGACGGTGACAGCTACGTCTACGACATCGACGTGCTCGACCCGTCCGGCCGGGTGGTCGAACGCTGGCAGGGCCTGACACTGCGAGCGGTGCGGAAGAAGGACGGCTCCGGCCCGTGGGTGCCCGCGATGCTCAGCGGCTACCTGGAGCGGACGCTGGAGCGGGTGCTCGGCGGCAGTCGCGCCGTGATCGTCGAACCGGACCCCGAGCCGGTACGGCCGGGCGCGCAGGCCGACCGGCAGGCGCAGACCGAACTCGCCGCCGGCCGCGCCCTCGGCGGCCCGGTGACGGTGCGGCACCGGCCGGACGGCAAGCCGGAGCTGGACGGCGCCGCGATCTCGGCGTCCCACGGCGCCGGGGTGAGCCTGGTGGTGACCGGGTCGGGCCGGCTCGGCTGCGACGTGGAGACGGTGGTGCACCGTACGGAGGAGGACTGGGCCGGACTGCTCGGCGACGGGCTGCGGCGCGTCCGCGACCTGGTGATGGCCGAGTCCGGTGAGAACGCCGACGTGGCCGGCACCCGGATGTGGACCGCGCTGGAGTGCCTGCGCAAGGCCGGGGTCACGACACGGACGCTGGTCGTGGACCGGCTCCACCCGGACGGCTGGGTGGAGCTGTCCGCCGGTGACGTGAAAGTGGCCACCTGGGTAACCACATTGAGCCACCAGGCTGATTCAGTGGTGTTCGCGGTGCTGGCGGGAGAGGAAACCGACGCAAGATGAGCAACTACTACGAGTTCCGCCACAGCGTTGGCTTCGAGGAGACCAACTTCGTCGGCAACGTGTACTACGTCAACTACCTGCGCTGGCAGGGCCACTGCCGGGAGAAGTTCCTCAAGGAGAAGGTGCCCAGTGTGCTCGCCGAGATCATGCACAGCGACCTGAAGCTGTTCACGCTCAAGGCCGAGTGCGATTTCTTCGCCGAGATCACCGCGTTCGACGAGCTGTCGGTGCGCATGCGCCTGGAGGAGCTGACCCAGACCCAGATCGAGTTCAGCTTCGACTACGTATGGCTCAAGGACGGGCTGGAGAACCTGGTGGCCCGGGGCAAGCAGCGGATCGCGTGCATGCGCGGGCCGAACAACGAGACGGTCCCCGAGCGGGTGCCGGCCGAACTGCGCGAGGCGCTGGCCCCGTACCACGGCACGCAGTTCGCCCGGCGGGTGTCCGCGGGGACGACGGCGTCGACGGTGGCTGGAGAGTGACATGTCGGGGGAACAGCTGTTGGTCCCGCTGCGGCGGGATCAGGCGGAGTCTACGAGCGGATCAGGGGACGAGATGGTCTCGGCGTCGCTGCGCGAGGTGCTGTCGAAGCTCGCCACCGGCGTGACCGTGCTGACCACCGGTGGCGAGCGCGGGCACGGCATGACGGCCAACGCGTTCTGCTCGGTGTCGCTGGATCCGCCGCTGGCGCTGTGCTGTGTGGCCCGGCCGGCGCGCATCCACGAGGCGATCCTGTCCACGCGCAGTTTCGGCGTGTCCCTCCTCGCGGCCGACCAGCAGCACCTGGCCAAATACTTCGCCGACCGGACCCGGCCGCAGGGCATGGCCCAGTTCGACGGGGTCGACTGGGTGCCGGGCCCGCAGACGGGTGCGCCGCTGCTGGTCGGGTCGCTGGCCTGGGTGGAGTGCGGGCTGACCGAGGTCTATCACGGCGGCGACCATTCGATCTTCCTCGGCGAGGTGCTGACGTCGAGCCGGGGAACCGACCGGGCCGCGCTGCTGTTCTTCTCCGGTGCCTACCACCGGCTCGCGGCGCCGGGGAATCCGGCGGAACCGGCGTAGCCGCGCGGAGCGGCATCAAGGTACACGTGCACACCGATGAGCGTCACCGGTGGCACCGGGTACCCAGGGCCGTGCACACCGATGAGCGTCATCGGTGGCACCGGGTACGCACGCCGGTGCACGTCACCGGTGGCACCGGGTCGTCTCCCCCGCGTGGGCATGTGTCACGGGTCTCCTCGGCGTTGCGGTCGTGACGACCGCAACGCCGAGGAGACCCACCCGCCTACCCACGGATGGTCTCCATCGGCGCGCCGTCCCGCCTGGGTGACCTCGGCGAGCAGCACCCGGGAAGTGGTTCAGCGAGCCGCAACAGGGCCGCTGCGGCCTTCCTGATCAGGCAAGCGAGAAGAAGATTCACGATCTGCGGCGGTGCGATGATGCGCCCATGACCACGTTCGATGGACTTGGAACGACCGTCTCACTGCCGGGCGAGGCGGCCTACGAAGCAGCAACGCAGGTTTTCAATCTCGCCGCGCCGGCTCGGCCGGCTGCCGCGGTGACGGCCAGGACCCTCGACCAGATCCGTGCCGCGCTGAGCCATGCCCGCGCCGAGGGGCTGCCCGTGCGCGTCCACAGCACGGGCCACGCCGCGGCCGCGACCGGCCCGATGGAGGGCTCGCTGCTGATCAGGGCCGAGTTGGCGGGCGACGTCGAGATCGACGCCTCCCGCCACCTGGCCCGGATCCCCTCCGGCACGCGCTGGGGCGCGGTGGTGGAGGCCGCCGCGCCGCACGGCCTTGCCGTACCCCATGGCTCCTCCCCCACCGTGGGAGCTGTCGGCTTTCTCCTCGGCGGTGGGCTGAGCCCGTACGGCAGGCAGCTGGGGCTGGCGGTGAACAGCGTCCGGGCGATCGAGCTGGTGACAGCCGACGGGGAGCTGCGGCGGGTGGACGCGACCCATGATCCCGACCTGTTCTGGGCCCTGCGCGGCGGGGGTGGCGGCTTCGGCATCGTGACGGCCGTCGAGGTCGAGCTGTTCGCGGCCGCCGGCGTCGTCACCGGTACCACCTACTGGACGGCAGAGCACGCCGAACCCCTGCTGACGCGCTGGCTGGAGTGGACGCGCGACGCGCCCCGTGAGGTGACCACCTCCCTGCGACTGATGAACCTCCCGCCGCTGCCGGACGTACCCCCGGCCCTTGTCGGCTCGACGCTGGCCGTCGACGGAGCCGTTCTCGTTCCGGCCACCGGTGACCCGGCGGCCGCGCGGCGCATGACGGACCGGTTGCTGGAGCCGCTGCTGGCCGTAGCCGCCCCGGTGATGAACACCTGGGCCGTCACGTCGCTGTCCGGGGCCCTGGAGGTCCACATGGATCCGACGGACCCGGTCCCGTTCGCCGGCGACCACATGCTCCTGTCCGATCTGGACGGGGACGGGGTCGCGGAGTTCCTGAGACTGCTCGGTCCCGGTTCCGGATCACCGCTGATCGTCGCCGGTCTGCGGCACCTCGGCGGGGCGTTCGCGGAGCCCAGCCCGGACGGCGGGGCACTCGACCACCTCGACGCGCCCTACTGCTACGCGGGCTCGGGTGTCCCGGTCGACGCCCCGACCGCACGAGCGCTCGGGGAGCACCAGGCGAAGGTCCGCGCGGCCCTGCGGCCGTGGGACACCGGGTGGACCGTCCCCTCGTTCGTGGAGAGCTTCGCACAGCCGCAGCGGCACCTGGACGCTCTCGCGGTCCGCCGGGCCGACCTCGTCCGCACCCGGGTCGACCCGGACGGACTGTTCCGCGGGGACATCGCTCCGAACGCCACGGCGCTGTGGTGACGCCCAGGGTGCCCGCGGATCCCACCATCGGCCGGGGTCCGTACGAAAAGCGGCGCCCCGGCCGACCGGCCGGGGCGCCGCCTTCCGCGGTCCGGGTTACGCCGCCTCGGTGGCCGCGCCCTCGCCCTCTGCCGCACCCAGCGGCGGCTCGTGCCGCAGCTTGACCATGATGAGCACGGCCACGGCGGCGAGCAGCACCGCGGCGATCAAGGCGACGACGTGCATGCCGCTGTTGTACGCCAGGCGCGCCGGGCCCAGCAGCGCCTCACCCAACTGCTCGGGCAGCGTCTGCGCCGCGGCCTTTGCGCCGGCCACGCTCTCCTGCGCCGCCGCGACGGCCGCGGGCGGCACCTCCGCCGGGACCGCGCCGGTCAACTTCACCCGGTAGATCACCGTGGCGACGGTACCCAGCAGGGCGAAGCCCAGCGCCGACCCCATCTCGTTGAACACCTGCGGCAGCGCCGACGCCGACCCGGCCTTCTCCGGCGGCGTGGCGCCGAGGATCAGCCCGATGCCCAGCGCCTCGACCGGTGCGCCGCCGATCGTCCAGACGGCGAAGGCGCCGATGACCAGCGGCGCCGAGGAGCTTGCCTGGGTGATGACCACCAGCCCGACGACGGTGATCAGCAAGCCGATACCGATGAGGTAGGCCGGCCGGAACCTGCGAGCGAGAATCGGAGCAGCCATCGAGGCGAGCGTTGATGTGATCATGCCGGGCACCAGCGCAAGGCCCGCTTCGAACGCCGACAGCCCGGCGACCGACTGCAGCCACTGGGACATCAGCAGCAGCACCGCACCGGTCAGCAGGCTGTACCCGAACAGGCCGAGCAGCCCGACCCGGACGTTCGAGATGCTGAACAGCCTCAGGTCGAGCAGTGGATGGGTCAACCGGTTCTGGCGGCGGACGAACAGCACGCCGAACACGATCCCGAGGAGCAGCGCCAGCACGGGCAGCGGCTGCAGGCCGTACTTGGCGGTCTCCTTGACGCCGTAGATGAACGGCAGGATCGCGGCCAGCGACTGGAAGACGCTGACCAGGTCGAGCCGGCCGGCGTCGGGGTTGCGGAACTCGGGAAGCATGCTCGGGCCCAGTATCAGCAGCAGCGCCAGGATCGGCACGCCGATCAAGAACACCGAACCCCACCAGAAGTATTCGAGCAGGATGCCGCCGGTGATCGGGCCGAGGATCGCACCGACCGTGAAGGCCCCCGCCCAGATGCCGATGGCGAGGCCCCTCTCCTTCGGGTCCTTGAACATGTGGCTGAGCAGCGACAGCGTCGAGGGCACCAAGGTGGCGCCGAAGATGCCGAGCAGCGCGCGGGCCGCGATCAGCATCTCCGGGCTGGTCGAGTACGCCGTGAGCACGGAGGCCAGGGCGAACCCGGTGCCACCGATCAGCAGCAGCTTCCGGCGACCGATCCGGTCACCGAGGCCGCCCATCGTGATCAGGAGGCCACCGACGAAGAAGCCGTAGATGTCCATGATCCACAGCTGTTGGACGCCGTCGGCGCCCAGATCGGCACTCAGCTGCGGAAGAGCCAGGAGCAGCACGAAGAAGTCGAACGAGATGAGCATCGCGGTCAGCACCAGCACGGCCAAGCCGACCCACTCGCGCGTTCCCGCCTTCTCGGATACGTCCACGGAAGTCATATTCTCAATCCTCTCCAAACTGGGTGAACGCGGCGAATCATTGAACTGCGGCGAGGGCGGCCACGGGCGGCACACTCATCCCCCACGGCTCGGCTCGGAACCGTTTGCCTGAAGGACGGCATTGTTCGAAATGCTCCTCGCCGGGCGTCAGCTTCGTATCAAGACATTCAACTACAGGACAAAGAGCCGACCGGCATCTTCTGGAATGCTGTCTTTTCCGGCGACGAATCCCAGGTCGCTCGACAGTGGTGAACCCGATCATCGCCGACCGCCCTTTAGGACTCATCTTTTGGTGTGTTTTGTCAGATTCGCATGGGGAGAGAAGCCTTGCCCCGCACCGGCTGACACCATAAACGAAACGCCTGCTCGCGATTCCCCAATCACCACTTTCCGGTGCGCAGCAAGGAGATCAGACGTCATGAAGATTGGCCTGGAGTTCGCGGAGTTCGGCTGGGACGGCGGGCCGGCCGAGTTGGGCCGCACACTCAAGCAGATCGTCCGAGTCGCCGATGACGCCGGGTTCGACCTGATCGGGGTCGGCGATCACGTCTGGCAGGGACCGCACGCCGGCGGTCCGGAGCAGCCGCAGCTTGAGTGCTTCACCACGCTCGCCGCCATCGCCGCCCATACGCGACGGTGCCGGGTCGCGCCGGTGGTCGCCGGCGTCCACTTCCGGGAGCCGGCGCTGCTGGCCAAGATGGTGACCACATTGGACGTGCTGTCCGGCGGCCGGGCGATGCTCGGCATCGGCGCGGGCTGGTACGCCGACGAGGCCACCGGCATGGGTTTCCCGTTCCCGCCACTGGTGCAGCGGTTCGAGATGCTCGAGGAGGCGCTGCAGATCTGCCTTCGGCTGTGGCATGGCGAACGCGGCGACGAGCGCCCGTTCGAGGGCGCGCACTACCGGCTGAAGCGACCGTTGAACCTGCCGCAGAGCCTGACCCGGCCGCACCCGCCCATCATGATCGGCGGTGACGGCCGCAAGACGCTGCGTCTGGTGGCCCGCTACGCCGACGCCTGCAACATCTACCCGGGCCCGGGCTTCGAAGCGAAGCTCGACCTGCTGCGCACGTACTGCGCCGAGGAGGACCGCGACTACGACGCGATCGAGAAGACCGTCGTCTTCCCGTTCACCGTCGGTACGGACGGGACCGGCGTCGCCGCGTTGACCGGCGACCTGCGCGGGTGGGCCGATGCCGGCATCCAGACCGCGATCGGCATCCTGTCGGGCACCGACCTGGTGCGGCAGGTGGAGATCATCGGCGAGAAGGTCATCCCGGCCGTCGCCGACGTGTGACCGCGCGAACGAGTTTTTCGTCTGACCATCTCTAGGTCTGACCATCTCTAGGAGGACATGGTGCCCAAGACTGTCATTCCGACACGGGAGCAGCTCGTCGACCGCGCGGCCGAACTGGTGCCGCTGCTGCAAAGACATGCGCGCTGGGCGGAGGACAACCGCCGGCTGCACGACGAGGTGGTGGAGGCGCTCAACGACGCGGGCATGTTCAAGCTGCGCCGGCCGAAGCACTACGGCGGATACGAAGTGGACACCCGCACACTCGTCGACGTCGCCGCGGAGCTCGCCCGCGGTGACGGCTCGGCGGCCTGGGTGGCGTCGGTGTACTGGATTCCCGGCTGGATGGCGTGCATGTTCCCGGACGAGGTGCAGGACGAGGTGTTCGCCGCACCGGACACCCGGGTGTGCGGCACGCTGAGCCCGAGCGCGATGGCCGCCCCCGCCGACGGTGGCGTCGTGGTCACCGGCAAGTGGCAGTTCATCAGCGGTGCCCACCACTCGAACTGGCAGGAGATCATCGCGATCCTCGTGCCGCCGGACGGCGATCCGTACCCGATCATGGCGCTGGTTCCGATCTCGGACCTGCTGATCGTGGACGACTGGCACACCGCGGGGCTGAAGGGCACCGGCAGCGTCAGCACGGTGGCCAGGGACGTGTTCATCCCGCAGGAGCGCGTCCTGCCGCTGCCCACCGTGCTGCAGGGCCGTACGGCTTCGAAGCGGAACGCCGAGTCGGCGATCTACCGGGTCCCGCTGCTGCCGACCGCCGCCGCGTCCTCGGTCGGCCCGGTGCTCGGCCTCGCGCGGGCCGCCAGCGAGACCTTCCTCAAGCGGCTGCCCAACCGGAAGATCACCTATACCGGCTACGACAACCAGCGTGACGCGCCGATCACTCACCTGCAGGTGGCCGACGCCTCGCAGAAGATCGACCAGGCCGAGTTCCACGCCCACCGCCTGGCCACCCTGGTGGACACCAAGGCCGTCGAGGGCTCGGACTGGAAGCTCGAAGAGCGCGCCCGCGCCCGCGCCGACCTCGGTACGGTGGTCCGGCTGGCCAAGGAGGCGGTGGACATCCTGGCCGCGGCCAGCGGCGGTTCGTCGATCTACCTCGACGTGCCGATCCAGCGCATCGCGCGCGATGTGCAGGCCGTCAGCACGCACGCGCTGCTGAACCCCAACACCAACGCCGAGCTCTACGGCCGGGTGTTGTGCGGCCTCGAACCCAACACGCTCTACATCTGACAGGCCGCGCTCCAACCCGCAAGGCATCCGACGGGGCGCGCTCCAGCCCGCAAGGCATCCGACGGGAGCGCGCTCCAGCCCGCGAGCCGTGGTGGGGCCGGCGAGGTGAATCGCCTCGCCGGCCCCACCGGGCCGGTCCTGCTCCGGGGATGCGACCTCAGCGATCGGCTGCCGGCGGAATGTTCTGGTTCAGGTGGAACAGGTTGGCGGGGTCGTACTTCGCCTTGATCTTGGCAAGCCGCTCGTAGACGCCGCCCGGATAGGCCGCCCTGATCCGTTCCTCGCCCTCGTTGAGCAGGAAGTTGACGTAGACGCCGTTGTCGCTCTGCTTGAGTGAGGCGGCGAAGTCGGCCACCCAGGCGGCGTGGTGGTCGGCCTCGGCGGGGTCCTCGTAGACGGCGGCCAGGTTGACCATGATGCGGCTCTTGCGGTGGGCGAACGCGGTGGCGTCGGCGGGCACCCGTGCCATGGCCCCGCCCAGGACCCGCAGTTGCGTCGCGGCCATCAGCGCCGTCGAGGACCCGAGGCGCTCGACGATGTTCTCGGCGACCGCGAGGTCGACGTAGTCGATGAACATGTTGGTGGAGGCGGCGACGGGGTGCTCCTCCTCCTCATGCGGATACATGCCCGAGTACGGCATGGTCTCCACCATGTCGGCCAGCGGAGTGATGGCCCGGAACGGCGCGAGAGCCTGCTCGCCGGCCTCGGTGGGGCCCGCGTAGCAGATCATGGCGAAGTTGACCGGCGTGCCGTGGAGCTCCTCGGGCAGGAAAGGCACCGGCGGGGCCGACATGATGTTCGCGATCGTGGACAGCTCCTCGGGGGCCGCGTCGGACGCCGCGACGAAGGCGACGATGGCCTCGGGGGTCGCGGGCAGCACCAAGAGGCCGCCGTAGATGCTCTCCAGTTCGTGCAGGCGGAACTTGAACCGGGTGACCACACCGAAGTTCCCGCCTCCACCGCGGATCGCCCAGAACAGGTCCGGGTGATTGTCCTCGTCGACATCGAGGATCTCCCCGTCAGCCGTGACGATCTCGGCGGCGAGTACATCGTCGACGGTGAGGCCGTGCTTGCGCACGAGATAGCCGACGCCGCCGCCCAGCGCGATGCCGCCGATGCCCACGGTGTCGGCGTCCCCGAAGCCGGTGACCAGACCGTGCTCGCCGATCGCGACGACGTACTCTCCGGTCGTCATGCCGGTCTGCACCCACGCCGTCCGGCCTTCGACGTCGATATCCAGGCCCTTCATCGCGGCCAGGTCGAGACAGATGCCTCCGTCGGAGATGCTGTGGCCCACACTGCTGTGCCCCCCGCTGCGGATCGACAGCTCTTCGCCGGTCTTCCTGGCGAGCGTGACGATCCGGGAGACCTGGACGGCGTCGGCCGGCCGGATGATGACCGCCGGCCGGTGGTCGATTCCGCCGGCGTACACGGTGCGCGCCTTGTCGTACTCGGCATCACCGGGCTTGATGATCTGCCCGTACAGCTCGGGATCGAGGCGATCGACGGAGAGGGACTCGGTTCCTGCGGTTGTTGTCACGAGACGAACTCCTTCTTCAGGCGGGATTCAGAGACGACTCAAGCGGGAGCGCCTCGATCATCGCATCTTTGAAGATGCGGAACTGGCTTCTTGAGATTCACCCCGGCTGCCGTCGATTCCACGATGCGGGGCCTGCCGGCCGGTCCGCGGCGAGGCGCGGACGCCTCGTCGGCCGGTCGCCTCGACCGCGGACGACCCTCGCCCCAGGAGGTGGAGATGCCGTCCGTCACCACCCGGCCGGTCGGCCCCCCGAGAAACGCCCGGAGGATGTCCCGGGTTCCGTGGAACCCGGGACATCCTCCGGGCGAACTGCCGCCCGGTGAACAATTCACGCGACCGAGGCGGTCCGGGATTCTCCGGTAGATGTCAGGCGGCCTCGGCGACGCTGTTGTCGACCGCGGTCAGGCGGACCGGGAGGGTGCGGTGACCGTTGAAGATGAACGTCGGCAGCGGCTTTATCTCCTCGACCGGAACGGCGAGGCTCAGGTCGGGAAAGCGTTCGAACAGCGTGGACAGGCCGACCGTCGCCACCATGACGGCGATACCCGCGCCGAGGCAGTAGTGCGGGCCGTGGCCGAAGGACAGGTGCTCCTTGTCCGGTCGCGTGATGTCGAAGGCGCACCTCGACTCGCCGTGCAGCGCGGGGTCGCGGCCGATCGCGGCGTAGTTGACCAGGATCGGGTCCCCCTTGGGAATGGTCACGTCGCCCAGGTCGATGTCCTCGACGGCGTACCGCAGCGGCAGGTTCGCAATCGGCGACTCCAGCCGCAGTACCTCGTTGATGACGTCGTCCCAGCTGACCTGCCCGGACCTGACCAGTTCGAGCTGCTCGGGGTGGCTGAGCAGCTCGATGATCGCCTGGTCGAAGAAGTTGATCGTGGTCTCCGAACCCGCACCGAGGATCGCGAAGATCGTGTCAGCGAGCTCCTGCTCACTCAGCCGTGAGCCGTCCTCGTCCCGGGCGGCGATCAGGTCGCTGGTGATGTCCTCGCCGGGCTGGGCCCGCTTGAGTGCGATCAGGTCGGCGATGGCGGTGCGCCAGCCCAGCAGAACCTCCTGAGCCTGCTCCGGGCCGATGGTGGTGTCCGCCATCATGTCGATGACCTTCGCGGTCGCGACCCGGGCCTCCTCGGACATGCCGATCAGGTCCGCGACCAGCATGCCGGGCAGCGGGTAGGCGAACCGCTCCTTGAGGTCCACCACCTCGCCGGGCGGCACGGTGGTCAGGGCGTCCAGCAGCATCGTGGTCAGCTTGACCACCCGCGGACGGATCTCCTCGGTCCGCCGTGAGGTGAACGCCTTGCCGATCAGCCGGCGCAGCCGGCGGTGGTCGGCGCCGTAGGTGGTGGACACGTTGTCCATCGCCACCCAGCTGATCATCTCCCAGTCCGGCCGGATCTCGCCGTTGACGAACGCCGGCCAGTGGTTGCGGGCGCTCTTGCTGGCCTTGGGGTCGCTCAGCAGCCGCTTGCTCACGGCGTAGCTGTTGACCGACCAGACGAGCACGCCTCCGGGCAGTTCCACCTGGACGGCGGAGCCCTGCGCGCGCAGCGTGTCGGCTTGGTGGTGGATGTCCTGGCCAGTCGGATCCAGGACGGGGCAGCGCTTCTCCATCGGACATCTCCCGCTGTTTGGTGGCTGTTGTGGAACGAGTCAGGCTGTGCGCTCGGCCGTGACGAACACGAACGTCCCGGTGCTCGACGACTCCTTGCGCACCACCAGTCCCGCGTCGGCGAGCCACTGCCGGATCTGGTTGAGCTCGAACAGCAGGTGGCCGTCCGGGCGGCTGGGGAAGAAGTGCGACGCCTGGAAGTAGCGGGCGATCGGGTCATCGCTCCACCGGTACGTCATCATCGTGAAGATGCCGCCGGGACGCAGGCAGCGGCCGATCTCGGCGATGGCCGTCGCAGCGTCGTCGGGGAACGCCTGCAGGGCGTTCCAGAGGGTGATCACGCCGACGGTGCCGTCGCCGAACGGCAGGTTGAGGGCGCTGCCCCGTACGGCGGGCACCTCGGGCAGCCGGCCGCGCAGCACGTTGAGCATGGGCAGGAGCATGTCCACCGCGGTCAGCCGGTCGGCACCGACGGCCTCGGCCACCACGGCGGTCCACCGGCCGGCCCCGGCGGCCACGTCCACGACCGGGCCCTCGGTGGACCGGAGGGTCTCGGCGAGGTAGGCGTCCTCGTCGGCCGGGGTGACCTCGTCACCGAAGTTGCTGCCCGCCAACCGCAGGTAGGCAGGGCGCTGCACGGCCTCGTACACCAGGCCCATGGTGGGCATCTCGGTCAGTTTCTGCAGCAGGTCCGAGGTCGCCTCGTGGGTCGGCTGGTCGTCACGGACGCCGGCGGACAGGTCGAGGATCCCGTTGGCACTCGGGTACGTGGTGGCGCACGTGGTGCATCGGGCGCCGGTCTCGTGCAGTTCGATCGGGCCGTGGCAGGTGGGGCAGCGCAGCAGCGCGGCGCGCGAGCCGAACGTCTCGTCGGTCTGCCGGACCGGCGCCTGCTTGATGGTCTGCTGCTCGGGAACGGTGCGGACGGCCACCGGGGCGGGCGGGCCGTTGCGTACCGCCCAGTAGGCCAAGGCACCGGTGTACGCCCAGAGGGTCCGGGTGTCGTTCTCCCAGTTCGTGACGATCTGCTGGGGGGTGAGGCCCCGCGCCGCGGCCTTGGCGAAGGCCGCGGCCTTGTCGTCGCCCGCCCACACCGACGGCGCGGGCCACACCCGGCCGAGATCGGGGTCCTGCGGGTCGAGTTCGGCCAGTCCGCGTTCCAGCCGGGTCCGCTCCTCGATTTCAAGGGAGAGTTCGCCGGTGACGGCGAGAATGCGGTCCCGGTCGGCGGGGAAGTGGGCCAGCAGGTAGAGCAGCGCGAGCGTCAGCGGCTGCCTGCTCGTGCCGCCGCGCACCAGGTCCAGGTAACGGTCCAGGCCGGCGCGGACGGCGGTGGCCACCTCCCCGTCGAGTCGCGGGTACTCCGCCTCGGCGAGCAGGCCGAGCAGGACGGCGAGGTGCCCTTGGCGGTCGGGACCGACCCCGTCGAGCGCGGTCACCACCGCCGGCGTCGCCTCCAGGGCGAGGTCGGTCAGCTTCCCCTCGTTCCACAGCGCGCCGACAAGTCGTTGAAACGCCGCGTCGAGGCCGTCGGGTGTCGCGCTGGTGAACGAACGCACCAATTCGGCGATGGTCGAGTGGGTTACGGGAGCATTCATCAGGCATTCCTCCCAAGAAAGGCAATGGGCAGGCCGGGCCAATAGGATCGTGACACCGCCGATGGCGGCCGGACATCTTCCGGTATGCGGCTCGGCCGGGCCGCCGTTCTCCTCGGATTCACCGACCGGGTTCGTGGCGTCCGGCCCGGTTCACCCGAGGGGCCCGGCGTGGTCGAACTCGTCCGGATCGGGGCCGCTCCCCCACGGAGCGCCTTTTGTTGATGTGCCTTCTTCGGTGTCGCCCCGGGGGTAAAGACCGCAACCCGAAAGATGTGACCATGACCGGTCGGCAGCCACGATGTCCTGGCCAACACCGGCGACGCGGATGGGCATATGAGCGAGACAGCGAATATCGGCGAGCATTACGACAAGCGCTCGCCCATCGGCGACGAACTGCGCAATGGCCAGTTGCACATGTGGTACTGGTACGACCGCAAGGACGACGCGTCGCTGACCGAGGCCGTCCACCGGATGACCCGCAAGGTGACCGACACCCTTGGCCTGCAGGCCGGCGAACACGTTCTGGACGCCGGTTGCGGGCCGGGTGAGACCGCGGTCTACCTGGCGACGCGGTTCGGTGTGCGGGTCACCGGGATCACGGTGAGCCGTTTCGAGATCGACCGCGCGGTGCAGCGTGCGATCGCCGGCGGAGTCGGCGACGCGGTGACATTCGAATACGACGACTTCATGTCGCTGTCCTATCCGGACGCCACGTTCGACGCGGTGCTGGCGCTCGAGTCGCTGCAGAACGCTCCGGACCTCGACCAGGTGCTCGCCGAGCTGTACCGCGTGCTGCGTCCGGGCGGCCGGATCTCCTTCTCCGACTTCAGCTTGACGGCCAAGGGAGATATGACCCGGGTGGCCACGTTCATGGACACCCTCAAGCTGCCGAGGCTGCCCATGCTGCCGCAGTGGCTGGAGTACGTGCGGGCCGCCGGCTTCGAGATCGAGGAGTACACGGAGTGCGGTCCGCGGGTCTTCGGCCAGAAGGCCAAATACCTGGAGACGGCGCTGCGCATGCGCGACGAGGTGACGGCCAAGTTCGGTGCGGACGCGGTCGACGAGTTCTCCCGGCTGCACCACGGCTTCTTCACCCCGCGCAAGGACCAGATCGGCTACGTCATCGTCTCGGCGAGAAAACCTCACCGGTGAGACCCGCATTGGAGTACAGATGCTGAAGGGACGGCACTCCCCGGCTCTGGAGGGAGAAGCGGCCGACAGCTGGGACCTGCTGGTCCGGCGTGACGACCTGACGGCCGCCGAGGTCCGGCCCGTACCTCACCCCGTGCTCGCACCGGGTGAGGTACGGCTCGCGGTCGAGAAATTCGCACTGACCATGAACATCGTCACCTACGCCCGGCTCGGCGACTCGGAGCTGCCGTTCTGGGCGGCCTTCCCGGGCCCGGCGGGATACGGCCGGGTGCCGGTGTGGGCCTTCCTGCGGGTGACCGACTCACGCAACACCGACATCCCCGTCGGCAGCCGGTACTTCGGCTTCGTACCGATGGCCACGCACCACACAGTCGCGGCGCGGCTCACCACCCGCGGTTTCGTCGACACGGCGCCGCAGCGCGAATTCCTGCCCAGCTGGTACCGGACGTTCCAGCGCGCGGCGGAACCGGACGCGCTGGACGATCACCGGGCCGTGTTCCGGCCGATTTTCCCCGCGTCGTTCCACCTCGCCGATCTCGTTGCCGGGCAGACCGAACAGGGAGTCAAGTCCGTGCTGATCACCAGCGCGTCGAGCCGGACCGCCATCGGGCTGGCCGACCTGCTGGCCCGGCACGGCGATCTGCCGACCATCGGACTCACCTCGGCCGCCAACGTCGACTTCGTCGCCGGCCTCGGCTGCTACGACATGGTGGCCGGCTACGACACGCTCGACTCGGTCTCGGTCCCCGCGCCGGCGGTGTTCGTCGACTTCACCGGTGAGCACCGGCGGATCTCGGCGATCTACGAGCGGTTCCCCGGCGAGCTGGCGCACACCGCGCTGGTCGGCTACACCCATCCGGAGTCGGTGCAGCAGCCGCCGGACCTGGCCGAGCCGGAGCCGGAGATCTTCTTCACCCCGGCCGTGGAGGAGCAGGCGGTGGCGGACGAGGGCGAGGAGCGTTTCTACGCCCGCTACCACGATGCCGAGCAGCGGTTCCTGGAGTCGACGACCGACTGGCTCACCATCCGCCGGCAGCAGGGCCCGGCGGCGGTGGCGGAGGTGTTCCGCGCTCTGCTCACCGAGCCGCAACCGCCCGGTGTGTCCTATTTGCTTAGTCCATAAGAGACGGTCGGAGGAACTACCGTGTCACTGTCCATTGATGAGGACCGGCCTGACCAGCCGGACAAGTCACCATCGCCGACGGCTGTCAAGCAGGGCGACGCGAAGCCGTTCTGGCGACGCCCGTGGATCATCCCGCTGTGGCTGGCGACAGCCGCGTTCCTCTACCTGCAGGCGGTGCCGTTCGCCGGCACCCCGGAGGCCGAGGCGCCGATTCCGGCGCATGACGGCTTCCCGGCGTACTACCCGCTGCTGCTCACGCACATCGGTCTCAGCACCGTCGCGATCGTGACCTGCTGCCTGCAGGTGTGGCCGTGGCTGCGGAGGCGGTACCCCGCGGTGCACCGGATCAGCGGGCGGATCTACGTGCCCTCCGCCGTGATCGGCGGACTCCTCGGACTGGCCATCCTGGGCTTCGCCCCGGTGGTCGGCCAGGTCGGCGCGTTCATGTCCACCTCGCTGTGGGTCATCACCACGCTGGTGGGGTTCTGGGCGGTGCGCACCGGCCGGTACGCCCTGCACCGCCGGTTCATGCTGTACAGCTTCGCGCTGGTGATGAACAACCTGTGGGGCCGGGCGATGGCGGAGGTGATCTTCGGGTTCGGGATCGAGATGGATTTCACCTACCTCGGAGAGGCCGCCCGCTGGGTCGGCTGGGTGGTGAACCTGATGCTGGTCCAGTGGTTCCTGTACCGGACCGCCAAACGGCCGGTCGAGGGTCCGGCGCGCGGCCTGGTGCGCGACTGACACCCACGGCGACGGTGGCCCGGATCGCTCTTCCGCTGAGAGCGTCCGGGCCACCGTCCTTTGCGGCCTGGTGTGCCGGGTCAGGTGCCGACGAGCAACCAGCTCTCGTCGCGAGGTCCGGAGCCGAGGCAGGTGTCGTTGTAGGCGTCCAGTGCCTTCTGCGCCTCGGCGGTGGCCCGGGTGAACCGGGCAAGCGGTTCGGCGCCGCGCAGCAGCACGTCCTCCATCGCCGCCATGATCGCGGTCTGGATGCCGTGCGAGCCGGGGAACACCGGTCCGTTCGAGCCGGGTGAGCCGTCGGTCCGCTCAAGCTGGTCGGTGGCCACCCGGTGCCGTGGCTGCTCGGCGAACCACCCCTCCTCCTCCAGCACCGCGACGGCGCCGTAGGTGGCGGGCGTGGAACCGTTGGCCTTGTGCCACTCGGCCCCGTTGCGCGGGCTGTTCAGATACTGGATGAACGCCAGCGCCCCGTCCCGCAGCGCCGGATCCAGACCGCCGGCGAGCCAGATGGCGTCGCCGCCGATCCAGTTGCCGACCGGCGTGATCCGCTCGTTGTGCGGCAGGCTGCTCACCGACACGTCGAATCCGCCCGCCCGGGCGATCTCGGTCATGCCGGCGATCTCGAAGGAGGAGCCGAACTTGAACGCCACTCGCTGCTCGGCGAACGCCTTGCCGGTGCCGATCCAGTCCTCGAACGCGCCGGTGTAGAGGTACCGCCCGCGCTCGTTGAGCTGCCGCCACCAGTGCACATAGGACATGATCTCGGCGGAGGTGAGATCGACCGTGCCGGCGCGCGCGGACCGGCCGTTGTCGTTGTCCAGGAACAGGCCGCCCTGCTGGGCCACCGCATGCTGGAACAGCTTTCCGTCGTCCGGCCAGGTGACCGCGAACTCCGGACCGCCGTCGAGCCGGGCGATCGCCTCGCACGCCGCGGTGAGCTCGGCCCAGGTCCGCGGCACCGCGGTGACGCCCGCCGCGCGCAGCATCGTGGTGTTGGTGTAGAGGAGCATCGTCGAAAGCGTCAGCGGAACCGCGGCGATCTCACCGCCGCTGGTGTAGAAGCCGCGGCAGGCGGCGATGAGGTCGTCGAGGATGACCGGCTCGCCGAGGATCTCCGTACGGCCGGCGATCTGGCCGCCGATCGGGGTGAAAAGGGGCCGGCCGTCGCGGGTGACCGTGTCGATCGCCTGCTGGGACGCGCCGGAGTAGTAGGACGCGATCGTCGGCGGCGTGCCGGCCAGCGCCAGTCGAGACACCTCGGCCGGTAGATCCTCGTAGTAGCAGCCCCGGATGTTGACCCGGTATTCCGGATGTGCTTGTTCGAATTCCTCGGCCCGCTTCCTGACCGGTTCGAGAAAAGCCGGAAACGGATATTCGGACAGCACGGCGTCGATCACGAACGGTGGTGAGCCTGTCGATGCGTCCGAGGGCATGACACCTCCACTTGAGCGAGAGCGGCCGGCGCGCGGCGCGCGCGTCGGTTCCAGCGTCCATGCTGGCATCGGCCCCGGTCGTCGGCATCTCCCTGCTGGCGGCAATTTAGGAGATGCAGTCGCTGTCGCGGTTTTGTGACGCTGAACCGGCACCGTCGTTTCCAGTAAAGGATGTGCGGTCAATGTCAGTTCTCGCCGCGAATTTTGGAGAACACGGCTTTCCTCGCCCGCCTGAACCGGGCCCGAAACCGGCGGACGTCGTCGCCAGGGCGGAGGCGATCGCGGGTTCACTTGTCGAACGCCAGCAGGAGACCGAGGACCGCACCTTCTACGCGTCGGATACCCACGAGGCGTTCACCAAGGCAGGCTTCTACCGCATTCTGGTGCCTCGCCGCTACGGCGGCTACGAGTTCGGCGTGGACACGTTCCTGCGCGTCTCGATGGCGCTGACCCGCGGTTGCCCGTCGACGGGCTGGATGTACACCCTCGGCGCCGCGCACGCGCTCGCCGTCGCCACGATGTTCCCGGAGCAGGCGCAGGAGGAGATCTTCGCGGCCGGCGACTTCATCTGCCCCGCGACGGTCATGCCGGCCGGTACCGCCGAGCGCGCCGACGACGGCGGCTGGGTGATCAACGGAACCTGGGGCTACTGCTCCGGCTCGCCCTACGCGACGCACTTCGTCGGCCACGCCCTGGTCTCCGGGACAGCCGGTGAGCCGCCGACGCCGATGATGTTCATCGCGCCGCGCAGCCAGTGGCGCCGACTGGACGACTGGGGGCAGCAGCTCGGCCTGCGCGGCAGCGGATCGCACAGCATCACCATCCTGAACGGCCGCATCCCGGACCACTTCACCCTCGATGGCCACATGAGCCAGTTCTCGGTCGCCGGCGGCACGCCCGGACTGCGCCTGCACGGCAACCCGCAGTACGGCGGCGGGCCGTTGAGCTTCATGAACCTGGAGAGCGCCGCGCTCGCCATCGGCATCGCCAAGGGAGCCCTGGACTCCTATGAGGACCTGATGCGCAGCCGCACCACGTTGTTCCCACCCGTCGTCCAACGCACCCACGACCCGGACTACCAGTACTGGTACGGCGAGGCCACCGGCCTGATCGCCACCGCGGAGGCCGCCATCATCAACGCGGCGCAGCAGTGGCAGCAGGCCTGCGAGCACGGCTCGGCCACGTTCACCAGGGAATTCGAGATGCGCATCGCCACGATCTGCAACCAGGTGGTCCAGTTGTGCTGGCGTGCCGTCGAGCAGCATCTGCTGCCCACCGCGGGTTCCAGCGCGGTACGCAGGGGCGAGCGGCTTGAGCGCGTCTGGCGGGACATGTCCATGTTGCACACCCATGCGGGCTTCACCGTTTTTCTTGCTGCCAAGGCCCAGCGTGAGCTGGCCAAGGCCCGCTTCGACATTGAGGAGTTGCCGTGATGAGCCACCAGGTAGGTCAGCGCGCGATCGTGCTGGGCGGAAGTATGGCCGGGCTGCTCGCGGCCCGAGTGCTCGCCGAGTCGTTCGCCGAGGTGTTGATCGTGGACCGCGACGAGCTGACCGGCGTGACCACGGCCCGGCGCGGGGTGCCGCAGGGCCGGCACGTGCATGGGCTGCTGGCGCGCGGCCAGCAGATCCTGGAGGAGCTGTTCCCCGGCTTCACCTCGGGTGCGATCGCCGCCGGCATCCCGACCGGCGACCTCGGCGAGCTTCGCTGGTTCTTCAACGGCACCCAGCTGAAGCCGAGCCCCACCGGGCTGATCTGCGTGTCGGCCACCCGGCCCATGCTGGAGTCCCATGTGCGGGCCAGGGTGAGCGCCCTGCCCAACGTGACGCTGATCGAGCTGACCGACATCGTGGGCGTCACCACGACCCGGGACAACGCCCTGGTGACCGGGGTGCGGATCCACCGCCGCGCTGAGGGGAGCGTCGAGGAGGTCCTGGACGCCGACCTCGTCGTCGACGCGACCGGCCGCGGCTCGCGGACACCGGTCTGGCTGGAAGAGCTCGGTTACGAGCGACCGCAGGAGGACCGGGTCAAGATCAACATCAGCTACACGAGCAGGACCTACCGGCTTCCCGACGAGTCCATTCTGAACGGCGACCTGTCGATCAACCCGGTGGCGTCACCCGCGGCGCCGCGCGGCGCGTTCTTCTCCCGGATCGAGGACGGCAAGTGTGCGCTGTCGCTCACCGGCGTGCTCGGCGACAGCGCGCCGACCGACCCCGACGGGTTCCTGGAATTCACCAAATCCCTTCCGGTGCCGGATATCTACGACGTTGTCCGGAACGCTGAACCGCTCTCCGACGCGGTCGTCTTCCGCTTCCTGGCGAGCGTCCGCCGCCGGTACGAGCGCCTGACCCGGTTCCCCAGAGGTTTCCTGGTGCTGGGCGACGCGGCCTGCAGCTTCAACCCGGCGTACGGCCAGGGCATGACGGTCGCGGCGCTCGAGGCGGTGACTCTGCGGGACCACCTGGCCCGCGGCGTGCTCGAGGCGGACGGCTTCCACCGCGACATCTCCCGCGTCATCGACGTGCCGTGGGACATGTCGGTCGGCGGGGACCTCGGCTATCCCGAGGTGGAGGGCCCCCGTCCGCTGAAGGTCCGGATCAGCAACGCGTACGTGGCCAAGGTGCACGCCGCCGCGACCCGCGACCCCGAGGTGACCCGGGCGTTCATGCGGGTGGCGGGCATGGTCGAGACGCCGACCGCGCTCATGCGTCCCAGCATGATGCTTCGCGTGCTGCGCAACGGAAAGCCGTCAGGGCCGGCTGTCCTACCGCGGCTGAACAGCGGTCCGGACGACGTGCAGGCCACGCGCGCCGCCTGACCACGGCTACTCGGTCCGGCGGTTCCGGCCGGCCGGTCGCCGAGAGGTGATCACCGGATGCTGCGCGGCGGTGTCCGTACGACGTCGACGCGACCGCGATGTGACGGCAGGGCAGGCGAATGGGATCCAACGATGGCACGGAGCGGTTCGCCGCCACCTCCAGCGTGCAGGACGGGCTGTGGTGGCTGGCGAAACTGTCGCCCGGTTCGCCGGTGCACACCGTGTGCCGGGCGTACCGGGTGGCCGGGCGGCTGGACGTCGACGGGTTGCGCGCGGCATGGCGGGCGCTGGTCCGCCGGCACGAGAGCCTGCGCTGCACGATCGTCGAGCGGGCCGGCCGGCCCGTGCTGCGGATCGCCGGCGACGTCGCCGACGACGTGTGGTCGTTCGTGGATCTCGCGTCGCAGCCGGCCGATCAGCCCGACGCGGCCGCCGGGGCGTTCTGCGCCGGGCTGACCGCGACGCCGTTGCGGCCGGCGGTGGGGCCGCCGGCCCGGCTGGCCGTCGCGCGGCTCGGCGCCGAGGAGCACGTCGTCGCGCTGGTGGTGCACCGGGCGGTCGCCGACGACGCGTCGATCTCGATCGTCGTCGACGAGCTCTCCGCCGGCTACGCGTCCGCTGTGGACGGGGCGGGGCCGGCGGATCCGCTGCCGGCCCCGCCCCGGCAGTACGCCGACCATGCGCGCCGGCAGCGCGCCCGGGATCATCGGCACCTGCTGGACTGGTGGCGCGCCACGCTGACGCCGCTGCCGGCGGTGCCGGACCTGCCGGTGGACCACGTCCGTCCACCGGCCCTGTCGGCACCGGCCGGCGTCGAGCCGTTCGACTGGGGGGCCCGGCTCGGGCGGCCGCTTGCCGAACTGTCCGCGATGGAGCGCGCCGAACCGCGGACCGTCCTGCTCGCCGCGTTCCAGATCCTGCTGCACCGCTACGGCGGCGGGGACCGGGTCGCGGTCGGTATGCCGGCGTCCGTGCGCCCGGTGCCCGAGTTCGCCGGCACCGTCGGCCCGTTCGACACCCTGCTCGTCCCGTGCACGGACTTCACCGGCCGGTTGACCTTCCGCGAGCTGGTGCGTCGGGTGGACGCCGCGGTCACGGACGCACTCGCACACCGCGCGCTACCATTCGACGAACTGGTCCGCGCACTCGACGTCGACCGGGTGCCGTTCCGGATCCCGTGGTGCGACACCATGTTCGTGGTCAAGGCGCCCGAACCCCGGCTGCGGCTGGCCGGCGCGCGGGTGACGCGCCAACCGACCGGGGCCGGCGCGACCCTCGCCGACCTCACACTGACCGTCGACGCGGACGGGTCGGCGGCCACCGGAACCCTTGAGTATCGTGCCGACGCGTTCGAGGCGGCGTCGGCACGTCTGATCCTGGAACAGTTGCGCACCCTGCTGACCGCCGCCCTCGCCGACCCCGACCTACCGGTGCACGCACTCCCGTTGGAGAGCCGGGAACGGCTGAGCGCCGCGATCCGGGACGCCGACCGCGTGGCGGACGGTCCCGCCGGGCCCGAGCCGGTCAACGCGCTGGTGCACCGGGTCGCCGAGCGCGCGCCGGACGCTCCCGCACTGTCGTTCGGCGGCACGCGCGTGTCCTATGCGGAGCTTTGCGCCCACGCCGCGCAGATCACCGCCGCACTCACCGGGGTGTCCGGCGGCGGGCACAGCGCGGTGTCCGGAAAACCGGTCGTGGTGCGGATGCCGACCGGACCACGTCAGATCGCCGCCGTGCTCGGCGTCCTGGACGCCGGCGCCCATCTCGTCTGTCTCGGCGCGGACGAGATGGGCGAGCGGGGCAGGACGATGCTCGCCGACGTCCGGCCGGCCTGCCTGGTGATCGACGGTTCGTCCGGCCCGGACGCGTTGGCGCAGTGGTACGCCGACGAACTGGACGGCCAGGTGGTCGACGCCGCCGCACCGCCCGCCCCGGCCACTGCGCCCACCCTTGTGCGGGGCACGCCGGAGGGACGCGCCTACGTCGCCCATACCTCCGGATCGACCGGACGCCCCAAGGGGATCCCCCACTCCCACGCCACGCTGGCGCAGTTCGTCACCTGGTTCGCCGGCGAGTTCCGGATCGGCCCCGGGGCCCGGATGGCGCAGTGGGCGGCACCCGGCTACGACGCCAGCCTCTGCGAGGCGTTCGCCGCGCTGGTCGCGGGCGCGACGCTGTGCCCGGTGCCCGACCGGATCCGGGCCAACCCGGAGAAGATCGTTGACTGGCTCGCCGCCGAGCGGATCACGCACTTCCAGACCGTCCCGAGCTTCGCGCGGGAGATCCTCCGGGTGGTCGGCGATCGGGCCGGTGCGCCCGAGCACCTCGACCACCTCCTGCTCGCCGGTGAGGCGCTGCCCGGGGAACTGGCCGACGGCCTGCGTGCGGCCCTGCCGTCGGTGCGGTTGATCAACCTGTACGGCCCGACCGAGCTGATCCTGGCCACCTGGCACGAGGTCGTCGACGAGGTGCGCGGCGTCATGCCGGTCGGCCGGTCCATTCCCGGCCGGCAGGTCCTCGTGCTCGACGACCAGGACCGGCCCTGTCCCGCGGGCGTGACGGGCGACATCGTCATCCGCAGTCCCCACGCCACCCCCGGCTATCTGGGCCCGGCGGCCGGGGATCTCGCCCCGTTCCGGCCCATCGCCGACACCGGCGGGTGGGGCATCGGCGGTGCCTGCTACCGGACCGGGGACCTCGGCCGGCGGCGCTTCGACGGCACGCTGGAGTTTCGCGGGCGCAAGGATCTCCAGGTCAAGTTCAACGGCATCCGACTGGAGCTCGGCGACATCGAGGCCGCGCTGACCGCGCACGACTCGGTCGCCGAGTGCGCCGTGGTGGCCGTCACCGACGCGAACCGGATGGTGACCCGGCTGGTGGCCTACGTCGTGCCGGTTCGCGGCCCGGACGGAACCGCGGCCGGGACGGCGACCGACTGGCGGGCCGCCCTGCGCGCGCGGTTCGGCAAGGCGATGCCGCCGATCACGTTCCGGACGCTGATCGGCCTGCCGCGCAACATCGGCGGCAAGATCGACCGGCGCAGGCTGCCCGACCCCGGCCCCGGCCAGGTCGGCGCCGGACCGGAGCCGGAGTCATGGGCGGAGCGGGCCATGGCCGCGACCTGGTCCGAGCTGGGCGTGCATCCGCAGCGCGCCGACGACACCTTCTTCGCCGCCGGCGGGCACTCCCTGCTGGTCCCCCGGTTGCTGCACGCGGTACGCCGCCGGTTCGGCGTCGGCATCGCGATCCCGGAGTTCTTCGCCGACTCCACCCTGGCCGGGTTGGCGGCCAGGGTGGAGTCGTATACCACCACGACGGGCATCTTTCCGGATCACCGGCATATAGGGCACTAAGGAAGATGCCGCCCCGGCGATCGCGGTGTGAAGATCATGGCGTCGCCGGAGGGAGCGGAGAACCATGAACGGTCGCAGCCTGTACGGGGTGCTGGAGTCCGCTCGGCGGACTCGACAGCCCGCGGTGCTGGCCGACGTGAAGGTTCGCTCGCCTCGCGACGGCAATCTGATCGACCTGGACCGGCTGGACGTTTACCTGGACACCCTCGTCGACGGCGGGGTGGCCGCGCTGAGCACGCCCACCGATCCGGTGTACTTCGCCGGCGGTATGGAGCTGGCCGCGCGGATCCGGGCGCGGACCGGGCTTCCGTTGTTGCGCAAGGATTTCTTCTGCACCCCCAGCCAGCTCGACCAGTCGGTCGCGGTCGGCTTCGACGCGATACAGCTCTCGGTCAACACGACACCCGCCGGCCAGCTGGAGCGGCTGCGCGATCACGCCGAGCAGCTCGGTCTCGAGGTGCTGCTCGGGGTGCACACCCGGCGGCACCTGGAAACGGCGCTCGCACTCGACCCGGTCGCCATCGCGGTGAACAACCGCAACATCGTCGCCCTCGAAATGGATCCGGGCACGGTTCGCATCACCGAGACACTGATGCCGGAGGTGCCGCCCGACGTGTTCGTCCTCTCCGAAAGCGCCTTCTTCACCGCCGACGACGTCGCACGCGCCGCGGCAGCCGGGGCCGAGGCCGTGCTCATCGGCACCGCGCTGGCCAAGAGCGACGACCCGGCCGCGCTGGTGCGCGAACTACGGGACGGAGCCTGGTTTTGCCCGCGTTAGACCGGCTCGGCGCCCGGTTGAAGGCCGCGGGCGCGCGACAGGAGCGGCTGCTGGTTCTCTACCTGACGCTCGGTGACCCGCTGACCGACTCACTCGAGTTCGCCGTCGCCGCCGTGGCGGCCGGCGCCGACGTGCTCGAACTCGGTCTCCCGACACCGGGGACGCGGCCGCGCGGCGCCGACATCGCGCTGTCGTTCGACCGCGCCCGGCAGTGTCCACCCGGCCGGCTCTGGGAGCTGGTGCGGGAGCTGCGCGCCGGCCTGCCCGACACGCCGCTGCTGTCCCTGGTGTATCCGCAGACCGTCGCCGACCTCGGCGTGGACCGGCTGCTCGAACTGAATGCCGAATCCGACGTGGACGGTTTGGTACTGACCGATCCGGATGGTCGGCTCACCGCCGGTCAGGTGGCGGCCGCCGGTCTGAGCGCGGTCCCGCTCGTCACGCCCGGCACCGACGCGGCGCGGCGGCGCCGGCTGGAGGACACCGCGCGGCACCTGACCTACCAGGCGCTCGCCGAGCGCACCGGCGCCCGGCTGGACCCGGCGCAGGTCGGCCGGTCCGCCGGGGCGGCGGCGCTGGGAGCCACCAAGCCGTTCCTCGCCGGGTTCGGCATCCGCGACGAACACGACATCCGCGCGGCCTCGGCGTACGCCGCGGGCGTGGTGATCGGCAGTGAGCTCTACCGCGGCCTGGCCGCGGCCGAACCGGCGACGCGGATGCCGTGGACCAGGTCCGCCGTGCGGCGCTGGAAGGCCGCCACCGTCCTTTCCGGAACCGACCTGCCGAGGAGCGGGCATGCGCGTTGACATCATCGGTGGCGGCCCGGCAGGACTGTTCCTGGCCATCCTGCTGCGCCGCGATCGTTTCGTCGACGACGTCCGGCTGTTCGAACGCAACGAACCCGACGCCAGCGCCGGCTGGGCGGTGGTCTTCCCGGAGGGATCGCTGGACGCGCTGGCCAGGGCGGACCCCGGCGCGTTCGAGGCGATCGAGCGCGCCGGGGTGAGCTGGACCCAGGTGGAGATCCGCTGCCGGGACTCGCTGTACCTGGTGGAGGGCAACCGGTTCCACGGCATCGGCCGGGACGCGCTGCTGTCCATCCTGCGCGAGCGGGCCACCGAACTGGGCGCCAAGCTCCACTACGGACAGCAGGTGACCGACCTCGCCGATCACGCCGGCGCCGACCTCGTCGTCGGAGCCGACGGGCCCAACTCCGTCGTGCGCGCTCAGCTCGAACACGAGATCGGCCCGCACGTCGAACACGGGTCGTTCTGGTACGGCTGGTTCGGGATCGAGGCGGCCCGGCCCACGTTCGCCTACCTCTTCGTCGATACCGAGTGGGGTCTGTTCCAGGGCTACGTCTACCCGTCAGGGCAGTCGTGGAGCTCACTGATCATCTATGTCTCCGAAGAAACCCGGCAGCGTTCCGGTCTGTCCGCAATGGACGTCGAGGAGTCACTGCGGTTCTGCGAGCAGGTGTTCGCCGCTCACCTGGACGGCAAGCCGATCCTGCGCCGGGGGCCGGCCTGGACCCGGTTCCGCCACCTGCGCTGCGACAGCTGGCACGCCGGCAACGTGGTGCTCATCGGCGACGCGGCGCACACCGCGCACTGGTCCATCGGCTCCGGGACCCGGCTGGCCCTCGAGGACGCGATCGCGCTGGCCACCCAGCTGCGCGCCCAGCCGGCCAGGATCCCGGACGCCCTCGCGATGTACGAGAAGGTCCGGCGAGACCGGGTCGAGCGGTTCCAGGACGCGGCCCGGCTGTCCGAATGGTATTTCGACAACGTGCGGCGCTACCTGGACTTCGAGCCGATCCAGTTCGCCTACCAGTTGGTCGCCCGGTCCTGGCGGATAACGTTCGCCGACATCGCCAAACGCGACCCGGACTTCATTCGCCGGTTCAACGCCTGGTTCCACGGCCGGGCCACCGGCACGCCGACCGAGATCGCCCCGTCGCCGGTGTTCGCCCCGGCCGGCATCGGTGGGCTGCGGCTGGCCAACCGGGTCGTCACCACGATCCCGACCGAGGGGGCGGGCCTGGTGATCGGCACGCCGCCCACGCCGGGCCGACCCGCCGCGGCTCTGGTGAGCGTAGACCGGCTTGAGCCGGACCTCGCCGCCGCGTGCGACGCCGGCTACCAGCTCGCCCTGCTTGACCTCACCGCGCATCCGGTCGCGGACCTGCTCGTCGATCCACCGGGCCGGGAGCTGTCCGCCCTGCGTGCGCGCTGGCCGGCCGGGCAACCGGTCGGCGTGGTGCTGGGCCTGGCCGCCGGCTGCGGCGGCGCGCTCCGGACCGCGGAGACCGTCGCGCTCTCCCACGTGCTCGAATGCTCCGAAGTGGACGTCGTGTTGCTGCGGGCGGCGGCGGGCGACCCACCGCCGCCCGGTCAGGTGTTGCAGGTCGCCGACGCGGTCCGCAACGAGACCGGCCTCACCGTGATCGTCGACGACGGCCTGCGCACGCTCGACGCGGCGGACACCGCCATCGCGGCCGGCCGGTCGGATCTGTGCGTGCTGCGTTTCGAATCCGACGCCGGGGAGGCGTGATGAGTGACTCAAGCGCTCCCGGGAGCGCCCTGAGAGAGAGGCGGGCAGTCCCATCAGCAGACTGATCAGTGGCCACGACCAGCCGTTCTGGAATCCGCGTACCGAGACGATGCCCCGCGAGGAACTGGCGGCATGGCAGTGGCACAAGCTGCAACGCGCGCTGGCGCGGGCCCGCAGCTCCAAGTTCTGGGCCGACCGGATCCCCGGGGACATCCGGTCCTTCGAGGACTACGTTCGGCGGGTTCCGCTGGTGCACAAGAAGGATCTGGTGGCCGCCGAGGAGGTGGCGCCGCCGTTCGGCGTGCTGCCCTCGATCGACCCGTCGGCCGGGATCCGGTTCCACCAGACCAGCGGCACCAGCGGCAACACTCCGCTTCGGACGTTCGACACGGTCCGGGACTGGACCTGGGCGGTCGACATGTGGTGCACCATGCTGCACGCCGTCGGCGTGCGGCCGCAGCATCGCGGCTGCGTCGCCTTCGGGTACGGCCTGTTCATCGGGTTCTGGGGGATGCAGGACGCGATGATGCGGATGGGCTGCATGGTGTTGCCCACCGGATCGATGGACTCCGCCGCCCGCGTCCGGCTGCTGGTCGAGAACCAGATCGAGGTGATCGGCTGCACCCCCACCTACGCGCTGCGACTGCTGGAGACCGCCAAGGAGATGGGTGTCGACCTGGCCGCCGACGGCAACCTGCAGATCGTGATCACCGGCGCTGAGCCGCGGCCGCCGGCCACCGCCAAGATGATCAGCGAGGGCTTCGGCGCCAAGGTGTTCGACGTCGCCGGCATGACCGAACTCGCCACCGTGTTCATGTTCGAGTGCCCGGCCAAGCAGGGCGTGTGCCACATCATCGAGCCCGGCGTGATCGAGGAGGTACTGCACCCGGAGACCAGGCAGCCGGTCGGCTACGGGGAACGCGGCGTCCGGGTGATGACCGGCCTCGGCCGCGAGGGCTTCCAGGTCTTCCGCTACTGGACCGACGATGTCGTCGTCAAGCGGCCGTGGCACGAGTGCGGCTGCGGGCGCACCTGGGACTGGTACGACGGCGGCATCCTCGGCCGCACCGACGACATGCGTAAGATCCGCGGGATCTCGGTGACTCCGGTGATGGTCGAGGACGTCGTCCGCGGCTTCACCGAGGTCCGCGAGTTCCAGACCGTGCTGCGGTCCGATCGCGGGCTGGACGTGATGGTGCTGCGGATCGAGCCGGACGACGACACCGAACCGGTGGTCGCCGCGCTCGGCGAGCGGATCGGCGCGGAGATAAAACGCACGATCGGGTTGCAGCCGCTCATCGAGTTGGTAGAACCTGGCGTTCTGCCCCGATTCGAAGCGAAGGCGGCGCGGTTCCATGACGAGCGGTGAACTGACCTCGCGAGAGCAGCAGCAGCTACGCGAGTGCTACGCGACGCTGCACGAGCTCGCGGCGACCTGCGCGGTGCCGGCGGTGCGGGCCGCCGCCCGGGCGGCGGTCGCCGAGGTGCACGTGGCGCTGGACGGGCAGGCACTTGAGTTTGAGATGTACACCCACCGCTGGCTCGGGGACGGAAACGAGAAGGAACCTGGGTAACACATGGCGATCACCACTGATGAGATCGGCTTCGCGCGGCCGGACGACGAGTCGAACCACAACCTGTCGCAGCGGTTCCTCGACCCGATCCCCGGCGAGCGCACCGCACTGATCACCACCGCCGGCCCGATCAGCTACGCGGAGCTGCGCACGCTGGTCAACCAGGTGGGCAACGCGCTGCGCGGCCTCGGCGTGGGCAAGGGCGACCGGGTGCTGATCGCCCTGCGCGACGGCGTCGAGTACATGGCCACCTGGTACGCCGCGCAGCGGATCGGCGCGATCACCGTCGACGTCTACAGCTTCCTCACCCCCGACGAATACCGTTATCACCTCGGCTACCTTGAGCCGTCCATCGTGGTCACCGACGGCGGCGCAGTCGAGGCGCTGCGGTCCGGCGGTGCGTCCGGGATGATGGTCTCCGGGCTGCCCCGCGGCCGGCTGCGCGCGGACGAGCACGACTTCGAGACGCTGGTCGCGGCGCAGCCCACCGAGCTGGCCCCCACCCCGACGAACGCGGACGACGTGGTGATGTGGAAGCTCACCACCGGCAGCACCGGCAAGCCCAAGGCGTGCCGGCACGTCGCGCGCAGCCCCTGGCTGAGTCACCTGTGGTTCGCCAGGGGCGTGCTCGACCTGCAGCCCGACGACGTGGTGCTGGCGGTGCCCAAGCTGTTCTCCGGCTGGGCCCGCGACCTGGTGGCGCTGTACGCGATGGGCGTCGGCGCGGCGGGGATCCTGCATCCCGAGCGCAACACGCCGGAGCGGATCTTCGAGCTGGCCGCCCGGCACCGGCCGACCATCCTCGTCAACGTGCCGACGATGATGAACGCGATGCTGGCCCACCCGGACGCCCTGAAGGCCGACCTGAGCTCGGTGCGGCTGTGCCTTTCGGCCGGCGAGCAGCTCTCCCCCGATCTGCACCGGCGCTGGCGGGACACGTTCGGCGTCGAGGTGCTCGACTGCGTGGGATCGTCCGAGTCCTACAACGCGGTCATCTGCAACCGGCCCGGCCAGGTCCGGATCGGCAGCCTCGGTCAGATCATCCCGCATTATGAGGCGACCGTGACCGACGACGAGGGCGAACCGCTGCCGGACGGCGAGATCGGCGTCCTGCAGGTGACCGGCGAACCGGTGGCGATCGATTACTGGAAGGCGCCGGAGAAGACGGCGCAGACCTTCCCCGCGCCCAACACGCTGCGCACCGGCGACCTGTTCAGCCGTGACGCGGACGGCTACTACTTCTATCAGGGCAGGGCCGACGACCTGCTGAAGGTCAGCGGACTGTACGTGGCGCCCACAGAGATCGAAAACTGCCTCGCCACCCACCCCGCCGTGGTAGCGTGCGCGGTGATCGGCTACACCACAACGGACGGGCTGACCAGCACGCGCGGATTCGTGGTGGCCGGCGAACCCGTTTCCCCTGCTGACCTGCAGCAGTACGTACGGGCCCGGCTCGCCCCGCACAAGTGCCCGCGGGACATCCGGTTCGTGGACGCACTGCCGGAGACGCCGACGGGCAAGATCGACCGCAACACATTACGATCACTCAGCTGAGTGACAGCCACACGACAGCAATCTGGAAGATGCGGCACCCCACCCTGGCGGACAATCTAGTTCGCCGAGGGTCCGTACCGAATTGGAAAGAGGCACCCCCTATGAGCACAGTCACGTCGAGCGACGGCACTGTCATAGCGTTCGAAAAAGTCGGCCAGGGCCCGCCGGTCGTTCTGGTGGACGGCGCGTTCGTTTACCGGGCCATCGACCCCTGGGCGCCGCAGTTCGCGAGCCTGCTCGCGGACAAGTACACCGTTTACACCTACGAGCGGCGTGGCCGCGGCAACAGCGGCGACAACAGCGGCGACGCCGCACCGTACGCCATCGCGCGCGAGATCGAGGACCTCGCGGCGGTCATCAAGGAGGCCGGCGGGTCCGCGAACGTGGTGGGCCTGTCCTCGGGCGCGGTGCTGGCCCTGGACGCCGCGGCCAGCGACCTGCCCATCACCAAGCTCGCCGTCTACGAGCCGCCGTTCATCGTGGACGACAGCCACCCGCCCCGCCCGGACGACTACCTCGCCGTGGCCAAGGAGATCATCGCGGACGGCCGCAAGGGCGACGCGATCGCCCACGCGCTGACCAAGACGGTCTTCCTCCCCCCGGAGATGGTCGAGGGGATGCGCGCCGAGCCGTTCTTCGGGGCGATGGAGGCGGTCGGCAACACGGTGGCCTACGACGGCGAGATCATGGACGGCCTCATGTCCGGCAAGCCGCTGCCCACCGACCGGTGGAGCTCACTGTCCGTGCCGACGCTGGTCCTCTACGGTGGCGCGAGCGAGCAGTGGGTGCACAACGGCGCGAAGGCGCTGAACGAGCTTCTGCCGACCGCCGAGGTCCAGGGCCTCGAAGGCCAGACCCACGAGATCGATGCGAGCGTGCTCGCCTCGGTCGTGGAGAAGTACTTCGCCGGCTGACACTCCGGTGCTCGCGACCGGTGGCTACGGGGAGCCTGTGCCCGTGCCGCCGGTGGCAGGGCGAAACTCGCCGGCCACTCGCACGTAGGCGGCGAAATCGGTCACGCTTGACATGTCATCCCCCGCCCGCACCGGCCGCGCCATGACCGGCGCGGGCGGGGATGCGTACCGCGTCAGCCCGGGCCACCGCCGACGAGGTCACATTCGGCGAAGCGGTGGATGAGGAGACGACCGGGGTGGCCGCGGGTGGCCGAACGCGACTGCGGACGGTGAAGACGGCCGAACGCGTTGTTCAGGCGGCGCGGCCGGTGGCCACGGGGAGCGTGCGCAGGCCACGGATCACCCACCGGTCGCGATAGGTCGCGGTGTCCGCGAGCGCGATGTGCGGAAAGCGCCGGGCCAGCATGGGCAGGACGATCTGAGCCTCCAGCCGGGCCAGGGCCGCGCCCAGACAGAAATGAACGCCGCCGCCGAAGCTCAGGGGTTGGCTGTTGGCGCGATCGGGGTCGAACCGGTTGGGGTCGGGATAGCGACGGGGGTCGCGATTGCCCGCGGCGAGCACGACGACAACACGGGAGCCGGCCGGAATGTGCCGGCCGAACACGGTCACCTCAGCGGTGGCCCAGCGGCTGGTGACGTGGACCGGCGGCTCGAAGCGCAGGATCTCCTCCACGTACGCCGCGGCGAACGGCTGCTGGGCGCGCAGGCGGGTGGCGTAGTGCGGATTGCCGATGGCCATCCGCACCCCTTCCCCGATGAGGAACGCCGTCGTCTCGAAGCCGGCGGTGAGCAGCAGCATCATGTTGCCGATCAGCTCGTCGTGGCTGAGCTTGGCGGGATCGGCGTCGTGCAGTTGCACGAGCGCACTGACGATGTCGGCCGCCGGACAAGCGCGCTTGCGCGTGATCACGTCGCCGAAGTGGTCGGCCAGCTCGTCCATGGCGGCGTCGGCGGTGGCCAGGGCGGCCGGGTTGGTGAAGCCGTCGGTGGACACCGCGATCGCCGACGAGATGTCGCGGAACCACACCTGGCGGTCCGCGTCGAAGCCGAGCATGGCGCTGACCACGGCGATGGGCAGCCGGGACGCGAACTCGTCCATGATGTCCACCGCGGACCCGTCGGCGCCGAGATCGGCCATCCGGTCCAGCAGCTGCGTGGTCATGCCCTCGATCACCGGGTGCAGCCAGGCCACCTGCTGCGGTGTGAAGTCGGTGTTGACCGTGCCGCGCTGGCGGGCGTGCTTCGGCGGGTTGCTGTAGAGCATGGAGTCGGTGAACGCGCGCACCGACGAATGGGAGCGCCAGTCCGGATAAACCCGGTCGAACGCGGTGCCGTCCTGCACCTGGAGCGCCGGTTCCCGCAGGACCTGAGCGCACTCGCGGTAGCCGACCGCGATCAGGCTGCCCTTCTTCAGGGGCACCAGGTTGCCGTGCGCCCGGATCGCCTCGTAGTACGGGTACGGGTCCTGCCGGCCTTCGGCGGTGCCCAGCACCTCGAACGCGGCGAGCGGCTCCAAATCACGCCGCCCGCAGCTCGATGATCGCCGACGGGCCGGCCTTGTGCACCGCGACGCGGCGCAGGCCGACGCGTTCGGCGAGTGCGGTGAACTCGGCGACGCCGCGCTCGCGGGCCCCGTACAGGCACAGCATGCGCAGGTCCATCCCGGTGTGCCGCTCCTCGCCTTCGCCGATCGACTCGATCACCAGCACCCGTCCGGTCGCGCCGGCGGCTTCCGCGCAGCGGCGCAGGATCGCGGTCGCCGGTTCGTCGGCCCAGTCGTGCAGGATCAGGGACAGCAGGTAGGCGTCGGCGCCCGACGGCAGGGGGTCGAAGAAACTGCCGGTGACGGCGTCGGCGCGGTCGTCGAGGCCGGCGACGGCGAACGCCTTCTCGGCGCTCTGCGTCGCCTCGGCCAGGTCGACCACCGTGCCACGCAGTGCGGGGTTCGCGGTCAGGATCGCGGTCAGCAGCGAACCGTCCCCGCCGCCGACGTCCACGATGTGATCGAGCGCGGCCCAGTCGAAGCCGGTCACGATGCCGGGCGCGCGCGCCGCCACGTCGGCACCGAGCAGGTCGTTGAACGACGCGGTACGCACCGGGTCGGCGGCCAGGGCCTCCCAGTACGGCTGGCCGTAGCGCTGCGGGAACGCCGCCTCACCGGTGCGGATGCTGTGCAGCAGCTCCACGAAGGACAGTTCGCCCCAGCCCATCCCCGCGGTGTCGAACCAGGCGCGCACCCCGGACGGGTGGTCGTCGCACAGCGGCCGGCCGAGCGGAGTGAGGGTGTACCGGCCGGCTTCGTCACGCTCGAACACGCCGCGCACGGCCAGGTAGCGCAGCAACCGGTCCAGCGCGTCCGGGTCGGCGTCGCACGCCTGCGCCAGCTCCGCCGCCGTCTGCCGACCGGCGACGATGTGATCGGCGACGCGCAGCGTGGCCGCCACCCGTATCGCCATGGGAGTGCCCAGTCCGGCCATCGACCACAACTTCGCGGCCGTCCCGTCCAGATCGCCTATCATGCCAGCCTCCTCGCCGTCGGAAACTCGAGATCAATTATTCGGCACCGTTCCCGACCGGCTCATCTCCGATCGTGCGGGATGCGCCGGTCGGGAACCGGACGATCCGGAATCCAGGGGTTCCCGGTGGTCCGGTCGGTCAGCCGGCTTTACGCTCGACGACGAAGAGGGGGATCTCCCGGCTCGTCATGGCCTTGTACTTACCGAGCCGTCGATTGGACTCGACCAGCGCCGCCCACAGCCTGTCGCGCTCCTCGTCCTTGACCTCCACGGCGGTCGCCTCGTACTTGTCGTCCCCGATCTCGACCGTGAGGTCCGGGTTGGCGACAAGGTTGTGGTACCACGCTGGATGCTTGTCAGAACCGGCGTTCGTAGCGGCGATCGCGATGCGGGTGCCGTCCTGGATGTAGGACACCGGACTCAACCGGTCCCTGCCGCTCCTGGCTCCTTTCGTGGTGATCAGCACGAGGGGCAGCCCCTTGTACGCACCGCCCACTATGCCCTTGTTGGCTCGGAATTCTTCAATGATCGGCTTGTTGTACGCCGCGAACTCGCCTTCACTGCTTGTCATTTGCACCATCCCGGTCGAAAGGTTCTTGCTCGAGCAAGATCTACCTTATGACCAGCTTTATGGGGCCTCAAGCTCCTTTTTTCAGTGACAAAACTAATGCTTGACAAGTCATTCGACATGTGATTACCGGCATAGTCGGATTTTCATCTTCCATGCTCATATCCACGGCGGCGGAACACCCGAACCGGGTACCGGCCGCCGATGACGGCAATCCAGATATTCGCCCAGGTCATCAGGCTGGAAAAAGAGTGCTCAGCCTCTCGCTCACCCATTCTCCATTGCGGATCGGCGGCGAAAAAACGGCACCATGAAGCCCCGGCTCAGGTCGCCGGCCGGTATCGCCCGAGCGGACACCGGTGGTGTTCGATCGTCAGCGACGACCGCCTGTCACGGCGCCTTTTCTCCGATGGCGGTTCCCAGCCGCCATATCGCCGAGGAGATTACGGGAACGAGCCGGAACAAAGGATGTCGCTCTGCGATTCCCACTTTTCGCGATGGACACGCCACGGCCGGCGGCCTGCCCGGCACCGGGCCGGCCCGCTGCCGGCCGCCGTTCATCGTGAACGACAGCCGCCCGGCCCGTCCGGACGACTTCGCCGAAGTCACGGAGCGACGACGGTCCGTCCTACCCCCAGCACGGGCGGGCCCCCGAAACGACAAGATCCCGCTCGACCGCCAAGGTCGGATGAGATCCCGTCAACTTCAGTCCGGCCGTCTCAGGAGTGGCCCTTCGCAGGGAGACCGTCGGTTCCACCGGTGGGTGGTGCCGACCGCCCGGGCGCGGGAGCGCACCGTCAGGAACGGCGGTGTACGCCCTCATCGATGCGATGGTCAGGCATCGGTGCCGGGTGCCGGCAGGCTCCGCTTCGCCGGGCTGTTCTGGTACGCGGCCAGCAGCCACTTGCCGTCGACTCGCACGACGAACCAGGACGCCCGGACGGCCTGCGCCTCGGAGACCTCGCTCTCGCTCGCCGCGATCACGCCGCCGTAGGAGAGCAGCAGGGCGACGTCGGGGCCGAAGAACCGCAGGCTGATGGGCTTCCCGGTGACCTGGGTGCCCTTGTAGGTGTGGTCGAACGCGTCCTTGAAGTAGGCGCGGATGTCATCACGACCCTGCCGGAACACACCGGGCAGGATCATGGTGCCGTCCTCGGTGAACAGATTGGCGAAACCGTCGGCGTCGTGGTGCGCCCAGGAGGCGATCATCTGCTGGGCGACCGCCGCAACTGCCGCCTGCTGGGCGGCCGGTGCCTCGTAAGGGATGGTCGTGGTCATGGTGTTCCTTTCGCCGCGATGACGGTAAGGGATCGGGACGGGTCAGCCGGCGACGGCACCAGAGCCGGGCCGGCGCAGCCACGCGATCAGCTCGGCGCTGCTGTCGAGGATGGTCAGGACCTCGAATTCCTTGCCCCACTGTTCAATGGTGTCGTCCGACCGGTGCCGCACACATCTCCCGCGTTGCGGACCACCCCTCGGACCGGCGCCGGAACGGTCAGGCCGGCAACTTCTGCTGGCCATCCGGCTGCGCCTTGGCCAGTACGAGGGCCACGAACGCGGGCAGGTCCGGGTCTTCGAACAGCTCGCCGATGTCGACCAGCACCCCGACCTCGTCCTCGACCCGCGCCGTGATGCGCACCGCGGCGATGGACTGTCCGGACAGCTCGAAGAACGTCACGTCGTTCTGATCCGGCCGCGCGCCCAGCACGTCCCGCCAGATCCCCGTCACCCGCCGTTCGATCTCGGCCTGGTCGAGCCCGGTTCTGTTCTCGTTCGTCATGCGATGATCTCCTGTGCCGTCGATGTCAGCCGTGAAACAGACCGTTGCGGACGCCGCGCAGGTGGTCGAACGACGACAGGTCCGGCACGGTCCAGCCGGACAGGTCGTACTCGTCCAGACACTGATCGACGAACGCCTTGTAGCCGTCGACCTCACCACTGGCGATCTGCGCGAACAGCAGCTCGGTCCGGACGTTCTCGTGGTTTCCGGCGTAGTTGCGTTCGTAGAGCTCGTGCCGGCCGCCGAACTCGGTGCCCACCGCGTCCCACAGCAGCTTCATCAGCTTGACCCGCTCCACCGCGGACGTGCCCTTCGAGCCGCGTAGGAACCGGTCGAGGTAGGGCCGGATCCGCGGGTTGGCGAAATCCTCCGCGCTGGAGTTGAGATAGATCAGACCGCTGGCGACGTCCTGCTGGACGATCTCCTTGATCCGCGGGTAGCCGGTCTGCATGAACCACCGGTAGGCCATCCCGTACGCCGGGTTGGGCAGCACCGCGCCGTTCACCCAGTCCACCGGGTTGCGCGCGGCCGCGTCGGACAACGCCCAGAACAGGTTGCGCCAAGCCAGCACCTCGCCGAGGCGGGCCTGCACCCCGCGGAACTCGTCCGAGCCGGTGATCTCCAGTGCCTTGGCCAGCAGGCCGGCCAGGAACTCCAGCTTCACCGCCAGCCGCGTGCACCCATGGAAGGTGAACCGTTCGGGGAACCCGGACCGGCCGGTGAACGTCTGCACCTTGCCCAGGTCGCCGTAGATGAACACGTTCTCCCAAGGGATGAGTGCCTTGTCCAGCACAAAGATCGTGTCGTTCTCGTCGAGCCGCGACGAGAGCGGGTAGTCGAAGGGACTGCCCATCACGGCGGCCGCGGCGGTGTAGGAGGTGCGGCAGATCAGCTTCACCCCCGGCGCCGCCATCGGCACGGTCGCCACCAACGCGAACTCGCGCTTCTTGAACGGAACACCGTAGTGGGCGACGAAGTTGTAGTGCGTCAGCGGCGACCCGGTGGCCACCACCTTGGCACCGCTGACGATCAGCCCCGCGTCGGTCTCCTTCTCCACGTGCACGAAGACGTCGGCCACCTCGTCGGGCGGGCGGTTGCGGTCCACCGGCGGGTGCACGATCGCGTGGTTCCAGTAGAGCACCTTCTCCTGGGACTCCCGGTACCAGCGCCGTGCGTTGTCCTCGTACGGCGCGTAGAACTCGGCGTTCGCGCCGAGCGTGCCCAGGAACGAGGCCTTGTAGTCGGGGCTGCGCCCCATCCAGCCGTAGCTCATCCGCGCCCACGCGGCGATCGCCTGCTGGTCGGCCACCAGGTCTTCGGCGCTGTGCGGCGTGGTGAAGAACCGGTGGGTGTACCCGCCGCTTCCGGTGTCGGTCGGGCGGGTCAGGGTGTCCTTGGTCTTCGGGTCGTGCAACGCGTCGTACAGCCGGGCCACCATCCTGGCCGGATTGTGAAACGCCGGGTGCGTGGTGACATCCTTGACGCGGTCGCCGTAGATGTAGATCTCACGGTCGTCCTGCAGGCTCTCCAGGTATTCGGCACCGGTGAATGGACGCGGCCCCGTCGGTTGATCGGCGACCCCGGCAGGATCGTGCTCCTGTTCGGCCATCGGACGTCCTTTCGGTGAGACGCTCGCTCGCGAATTCGATTACGACAGCAGGAAATTCCCGTCGTTCTTCACAGATGGGGTACGGCGAGAGCCGCCGGGGCACCGGACGCGCCGGTGAGGCAGATGGGGGGCGCCGCGGCCGGGGTGCGCCGATGGCGGCGGCCGGCGGACACGACCACATCGTCGACGTCGGGGGCGCCATCGGGCCGCTCAATTGGGGGCGGCGCCGCTCAGCGCCGTTCTCGCGGTCACGGGGTCTGCACCGTTACCGGGGTTTCTCCCCCGAACCGCGGCGGTTCGCTGAGAACACGTCGGTGCTGAAGCCCGCCGCGCCGTGGCCGACGCTGCGGACGGAGAGCACCAGCCCGGTTCCTGGTGACCTCTGTCATCTGACGTTCCGAGCCGAGTCTTCGTGCTGCCCGGCATCGGGTCAAGAAGGACCAACCCGGTGCAATCATCCGGTTCCACCGGGTTGGCCGCAGCTCACGTGGGTCGCGAGCCTGGTTACTCCTCCTCGGGCGGCCCTTCGAGCAGCGGACGCACCTCGACACCGCCGTCGACGATCGGCACGAACTTGGCCAGCTCCACCGCGTGGTCGATGTCGCGTGCCTCGACGATGAAGAACCCGGAGAGCTGCTGGGGAGCGTCGTGGAACGCGCCCTTGGTCACCGTGTCGCCCCGAACCGAACGGGCGGCCGACGCGGAGTCCGCGGCGAAGCCCGCCGCGAGCTTCCCGCCTGCCTTTTCGATCTTGTCGGGAACCTCCCCGTGTGCCTCGAGGACCTCCTGCGGAATATCCTCGAAAGCAATTTCCTTCTCGTAAATCAGCACTGCGAACTCAGGCATCCTGTGCCCTCCTTCTTTTCCCGATCAGCATATGATCTGTTGCGGAAGGTAGCCGGTCCCGTACATTACTAGTCCGGGTCGCCGCCGGCTGGCATCTTCTGGATTGCGCCGCCATGCGGACACGGCTGTCAGGGCAGTTCGACGGACAGGCCGTGGCGGAATTCGTTGCGCGGGTCGTAGCGTCGCTTGACCTGCTGCAGCCGTGGATAGTTGTCCTTGTAGTACAAGGTGGACCAGGGCACTCCCGATGTGTTCCAGGTCGGGTCCGCCAGGTCGACGTCCGGGTAGTTGATGTACGACCCGTCGCTGACCTCGTTCGGCACCGGCACGCCGCCGGTGTCGGCGTACACGTCACGGTAGAACTCGCGCAGCCGGGTGAGGTGCGTGTGGTCCTCCGCCTCGTCACCCCATACCGCCATGTAGGCCGCCTTCAGCACCGAGTCGCGCTGCGCCGTCGCGGTGGCGTCCGGGGCCACGGTGTTCACCTGGCCGCCGTAGCCGATCAGGATCAACTGGTTCTGCACGCCCTCCTCGCCGGTGAGGTGCTGCCAGATGCTGGCGAGTTGGCGCTCGGTGTACCCCCTACGCAGGTAGGCGGCCTTGATCTTGATTCGGCGGATGTCCTGGGTGCCCGGGTCGCCCCAGTTCGGGTAGGCCGCGAAGTACAGCCACGGCCGCACCACCTGGGTGCGGGTCGGCTCGACGCCGACGCCTTCGCTCACCGTGTCGAAGTAGGTGTCCAGCAGCGCCGCGGCGTCCGGGACCTCGTCGTCGATCATCGCTTGGAGCATCAGCGCCCCGCCGGAGCGGTGCGACGAGTAGAACGACGCGGAGTGTCGGGCATGGGGCGAGCCGGGCGCGCTGTTCTGCTCGAACCAGGTGCCGACGTTGCGCAGCAGGGTCGTGAACGACTCCTCGGTCATCGACTCCCACGGCCACATGCAGAATCCGATGCGCCAGCGACTGGGCGCCTTCGGCAGCAGTTCGGCGGGGTCGGTCGAGGTGACGCCGGGTGAGCGCACCCAGTAGCGGGTCACCACGCCGAAGTTGCCGCCGCCGCCGCCGGTGTGCGCCCACCACAGATCGCGGTGCGGGTCGTCGGGCTCGCAGGTGGCCACCACCGCGCGCGCGGCGCCGTCCGCGTCGACCACGACGACCTCGACCGCGTACAGGTAGTCCACCACCGCGCCCAGCCGGCGCGACAACGGACCGTAGCCGCCGCCGACGAAGTGCCCGCCGACGCCGACCTCGGTGCACTCCCCGCCGGGGATCGTCACGTTCCAGCCTTTGAACAGCACCCGGTAGACGTGGCCGAGCAGGGCGCCCGGCTCGACGGCGAAAGCGGTGCGGGACGGGTCGTAGTAGACGTTGGTCATCTCCGACATGTCGAGCAGGACGCCACCCTCGGCGGCGAAGAACCCCTCGAAACCGTGCCCGCCGCTGCGCACCGTGACCCGGAGACCACTCCCGACGGCGGCGCCGACCACCGCGACCACCTGCTCGGTGCTCGTCACCACGCACACCCGGTCCGGTTTGGCGACGAACCGGTGGTTGGTGCCGCGCAGCAGGCTCTCATAGCGCGGGTCGTCCGCGGCGATGGTGGCCGGCCCGAACTGCGGGATTTGTACCGATTCGTTCACGTCAACTCCTCGTCCTTCGTCAGATCCGCAGCGGCGCGTGCTGGTCGAGGACCCCGTCCTTGAGCACCTGGCTGAACTCGTCGGCCAGCGTGCGCATCGTGATCTCGGTGAACTTGTGGCTGTTGAACCCCAGGTACGCGTTGATCTCGCCGGACGGCGCAACGTCCAGCTGCCACAACGCGCCGTCCGGGATCTCGGTCGCCCTCTCCTGGGACAGCCGCCGCGGGATGTTGCGCAGCTCCAGGTCGCCGACGGCGTCGCCGTCCAGCACGAACGGCAGCTGCAGCACCTGGAAGGCGATGAGGGCCTGGTCGTCGGCGGCCGCCCCGGCCATCAGCTCGGGCGCCTCCCCCAGGACCAGAAAGAACGGGATCTCCCGGGTGTACGCCTCGATGCAGGTCAAGCGGGTCCGGTCGAGCACGTCGCGGAAGGTGGCGCAGCCGGTCAGGTCGGTGCGCAGCGGGATGAAGTTGGTGAAGTTCCCCACCGTGTCCTGGAACCGGGTCTGCTTGCGGTTGGCCCCGATGGTCGGCACCACGATGTCGCCGGTCCCGCTCCGCCTGGCCATCAGCACGTTGTACGCGGCGAGCAGGACCATGAACGGCGAGCTGCGGCTGTCCTTCGACACGGCGGCCACCGCGGCGGCCAGGTCCGCGTCTATCGCATAGCGGAGCACCGAGGTGTTCTTCGGCAGGTTCGCCGAGCGCGGGTGGTCCATCCGTGCCGTGACCATCTGCCCGCCGCGCAGCTTGTCGCGCCAGTACGCGCGCGAGGCGGGCGGCGCGGCCTCGGTCGCCGATTCCCGCTCCCAGACCGCGTAATCCCGGTACTGCGCGGGCTCGGGGCGATCGGCGACGGCGTGCCCGCGCCGGCGGGCGTACGCGGCGGTGAGGTCGCCGATCAGCACCTGCATGGACCAGCCGTCGACCGCGGCGTGGTGCGCGATCAGCACCAGCACCGCGTCCTGCTCGTCGAACCGGCCGAGCACGGCGCGCAGCAGCGGCAGCGGCTCGATGCCGTACCTGCCGCCCTCAAGCTCGATGATCAGCTCCTCGGCGCGCCGGTCCCGCGCTTCCGGAACAGTGTCCGAAAGGTCCAATTCGGAGACCTGTGCCGAACTCGGCGGTGCGATGGTCTGGTACAGGTCGTCACCGTCGCGCACGATCCTCGTGCGCAGTGCCTCGTGCCGGGCCACGACGTCGTCGAGCGCCTCCGCCAGCGTGCCGGTGTCGACCGGGCCGCGGATCCGCCAACCCCAGGTGATGTTGTGCCGGGGACCGAACGGCCCGGAGTCCGGGTCGCCGGCGTCGAACACACACAGCATCTGCTGGGCGAAGGACACCGGGACCCGCTCCGTCGCCGATACGGGCTGTGGCTTTGTGTTGGTCATCGCTGGGAGCGCCTTTCGTGATCAGCGGTTCAACGCAGCTCGATGCCGACCTGCTGGGCGACGTCGAGGAATTCCCCGCGAGACAGGGCCGCGGCCACCCGCTCGATGTCGTCGGCCATGTACCGGTCCCGCTCCAGGGTGGGCACCATGGAGCGCACCATGTCGTAGGTCGCCTTGCCGGCCGGGCTGAGCCCGTCGTAACGGCCGGACACGTCCACGGTCTGCGCGGCGGCGAGATACTCGACGGCGAGGATGTAGTTGTTGTTCGACAGCACCCGCCGTGCGTTGCGCGCGGAGATGAGGCCCATGCTGACGACGTCCTGGTTGTCCCCGTTGGACGGAATGCTCTGCGTGCTGGCCGGGCCGATGGTCCGGTTCTCCGCGACCAGTGCCGTCGCCGGGTACTGCGCACCGGCGAACCCGCTGTTGAGGCCCGGTTCGCCGGACGCGACGAGGAACTCGGGCAGCCCGGACAGGTACCGGTTGAGCAGCCGGTTGGTCCGCCGCTCGGAGAACACACCCAGCTGGGTGAGCGCGATGGTGGTGAAGTCCATCACGAACGCCACCGGCTGGCCGTGGAAGTTGGCGCCGTGGAAGACCTCCTTGCCCTCGAAGAACAACGGGTTGTCGTTCGACGAGTTGAGTTCGGTCTCGACGGTCTCGACAGCGTGGTACAGGGTGTCCCGTACGGCACCGACCACCTGCGGGATGGCCCGCAGCGTGTAGGCCTTCTGGATCCACACGTCGGTGCGCGAGATCTCGCCGGTCGTCTGCTCCTTCGCCTGCCGGCGCAGGTCGGCGTGTTCGACGGCGAGCCGCGTGCCGGCGAGCAGCGCCCGCATGTTCGCCGCGCTGTCGATCTGGCCGCGGTGCGGCCGGGCGATGTCGTGGCCTTCAGGCTGGAACGGGCTCATCGAGCCCTGCATCGTCTCCACCACCAGGGCCGTGACGATCTCGGCCTGGCGTACCTGGTTGAGCGCCCGGCCGAGCACCAGGCACCCCAGGCCGGTCATCGCCGAGGTGCCGTTGATCAGCGCGAGGCCCTCCTTGAACCGCAGCTCCAGCGGCTCGATGCCGTGCTCGCGCAGCACTGAGGCGGTCTCGGTCCGCTGACCGTCCTTGAGGACGTAGCCCTCGCCGATGAGCGCCGTCGCGATGTGCGAGAGCTGGCCGAGGTCACCGCTCGCGCCGAGCGAGCCGATCTCCGGGATGGCCGGGGTGATTCCCAGGTTGAGGTAGAGGGCGATGCGCTCGACCAGCTCGGGGCGGACCGCGGAGTAGCCCTTGGCGAAGGCGTTCAGCCTCGCCGCGACGATCGCCCGCGCCTCTTCCTCGGCGAACAGCGGTCCGACGCCGGCGCTGTGGCTGCGCACCAGGTTGGTCTGCAGTTCGACCTCTTTGGACGTGCCGACCATCATGTAGATCATCTCGCCGTAGCCGGTCGTGACCCCGTATACGGGGACGCCCCGCTGAACCGTTTCCTCGAACTGATTCCGGCTCGTCGTCACCCGGTCCAAAGTGGACTGGCCCAGCGTCACGGGCGTCCGGTCCTCGGCGACCCGTCGGATGCTCTCGATGTCCAACTTCTCGCCGTCGAAGTCAACGGTTGCGTCATCCTCAACCATTTCTTCCCCCCGTCAAGGTGTCCGTAATGCTTGCGCCAATGGTGCCCCGGCCGGTCTCCGGGCGGCTTCTCTGGGCGTGCGCACTCAGGTCGCACATCAGAAGTTGAACGCAAATCCGCGGTCCGGCGATGATTTCCAGACAAGACCCGCTCGCTCTTCCTCGTCGTTCGGCACGCATGGAAGGAACCGCCGTGGAACCGTTCCGCATTGACATTCCCAAGGCCCAGCTCGACGATTTGCACCGTCGGCTGGAGGCCACCCGGTGGCCGCCCGAGCTAGCCGGGTTCGGCTGGGAGCGGGGTGTGCCGCCGAACTATCTGAAGGAGTTGGCGGAGTACTGGCGGACGTCCTTCGACTGGCGCGCGGTCGAAGCGGACTTCAACCGGTACCCGCAGTTCCGCACCGAGATCGACGGCGAGTACGTGCACCTGCTGCATATCCGGTCACCGGAGCCCGACGCCACCCCGCTGCTGCTCACGCACGGCTGGCCGGGCGGGTTCCCGGAGTTCGCCGACGTCATCGGGCCGCTGACCAACCCGGCTGCCTACGGCGGCGACCCTGCGGACGCGTTCCACCTGGTCATCCCCTCCATTCCCGGCTACGGATTCTCCACGTTGCGCGACACCGGCTGGGACGTGCCCCGCATCGCACGGGCCTGGGCGGAGCTGATGCGCCGGCTGGGCTACGACCGGTACGTCGCGCAGGGCGGGGACGCCGGGGCGGTGATCTCCCTTGTGCTCGGTCTCGTCGACCCGGAACACGTCCTCGGTGTGCACGTCAACATGCTGATGACCTTCCCGTCCGGCGACCCGGCCGAGCTCGCCGACCTGAGTGAGACCGACCAGCGGCGGCTGGCGCAGCTGGGCCGGTTCGACGCCGACCAGTCCGGCTACATGAAGATCCAGCAGACCCGGCCGCAGACGCTGGGCTACGGCCTCACCGACTCGCCGGTCGGCCAGCTCGCCTGGATCGTGGAGAAGTTCCAGGAGTGGACCGACCCGGCGGCGAAGCTGCCCGAGGACGCGATCGACCGCGACCGCATCCTCGCCCTCGTGACGCTCTACTGGCTGACCGCCACCGCGGGGTCGTCCGCGCACTTCTACTACGAGGGTGCCGAGGATGTCCGGCGCGCGGTCTCGGGGGCCGTGCCGCCACCGCAGTCGGTCCCGGTCGGTGTCGCCGTCTTCCCGCACGACCTGTTCCTGCCGCTCCGCCGCCTCGCTGACCGGGACATTCCCACCATCACCCACTGGACCGAGTTCGACCGCGGCGGGCACTTCGCGGCTCTGGAAGAACCCGAACTCCTCGTTGACGACATCCGGGGGTTCGTCCGCTCGCTTCCTTGACTCTAGATCCGTAAAAATTCGAGCATTTTAGGAGATGCCGTACAGGGGCTCGCCGCCTTGAATGACCAGACGAATCCGTGTTCTCCATCCTTTGCATAAAGGAGCACGCCGATGGTCGCCGAGCTAGCGGGCCCCCCTGACGAGGGGATCCAAGGGCAGCAGAATAAAGTTCCGAAATCGAAGGTCCGGGTACCGGTACTCGACGGCATCCGCGGTTTCGCCGCCCTCGCGGTGCTGCTCACGCACGTCACCTACGCCGGCGGTGTCATGGACGTCGGCGACCACAAGGGCTGGCCGGTCTTCAACTGGCTGTCCGTCGGCCTGACCGTGTCACTGGCGCCGTTCTTCCTGCTGTCGGGTCTGCTGTTGTACCGCCCGTTCGTCAGGGCGACGTTCAGCGGAGGGCAGCGGCCGGCGTTGAAGCCGTTCTTCGTACGGCGCCTGCTGCGCATCCTGCCTGCCTACTGGACGGTCACCCTGGCCGCACTGCTGCTGATCAACCTCGAAACGATCGACAGCCTGTGGGATGTCCTCCGGCCGATGTTGCTGCTGCAGTGGTTCGTCGACACCAAGAACGCCATGATCCCCGGTCTGGAGATCACCTGGAGCGTCGATGCCGAGTTGACCTTCTACCTGCTGCTTCCGGTGGCCGCCTGGTTGATCAACAAGTACGCCCGGCGGGTCAGCGACCCGGCGCAGCAGTTGCGCCGGATCCTCTGGTCGCTGTCCCCGATCGTGGTGCTCGGCCTCGCGTGGGAGGTGTACGTCCACCTGCCGTTCATGGGCCCGTACCCGGTCCAGATGTTCTGGCCGCCCGGGTTCCTCGGCCTGATGGCGATCGGCATGATGTTCGCCGCGCTGTCGGCCTACCATGAGGCGACCGGGCGGGAGCCCGCGATCTACCGGCTGGCCGCGAAGTGGCCTCTGTCGTGGTGGGTGGCCGCGTTCGGGGTCTACGTCCTCAACTGCGTCAAGCCGTTCTCGGTGGCCGGTGACGGCGACTACCCGCCGTTGAGCCAGGCGCTGATGGACCAGGTGCTGTTCCTGCTGTTCGCCGTGCTGCTGACGGTCCCGCTGTTCGCGCCGGATGCCCGGTCGCGGTTCATCGAGGCGCTGCTCGGCAACCCCCCGATGCGGTTCCTCGGCCGCATCTCGTTCGGCATCTACCTGTGGCACTTCCCGGCGATGTACTTCGCGTTCGGCATGGGCAACCTGTTCGGCACCCCACCGCAACCGATGTTCATGGTGATCGGCACGATCGGGTTCTGGCAGCTGATCGCCGAGGTGCTGGCCATCACGATCATCCTGTCCACGCTGAGCTTCTATCTCATCGAGCGGCCGGCCGCCCGCCTCGGTGACCGGTTCCTCCGGTCAGGCGTGCCGACGGCGACCCTCTGACCGATCCCGAGCGGCTGGTCGACTCGTGAGCCCGGTAGGACTGTCCACACCCGGCAGCCCTACCGGGCTCGTCGTTTTCCCCGCAACGGGCAAGCATCCATCCGGAAGCGGCACCGGCATGGCACCGCTCGAAACGGCCTCGGCACGTACATCTGCGTGCTGGATCATGACGGCCGGCTGATCATCTCCGCAATCGTGAAGAAGATCCGGCAGTCGCAACGCCGGAAGAATGATCACATTCTTGGTAGGGCGAGGAGGCTGGCATGATCGGTGATCGGGACGGGACGACCGAGCGGCTGTGGTCGATGGCCGGATCGGGCACGCCGACGGGGGTGCGGGCGGCGACGACATCGGCGTCGCCGACCATATCCCCGTGGGCCGGCGTACCGCGGCGAAGCCGGCCGACGCGTGCGTCGCCGACCTAGACGCGCTTGACCGGCTGCTGCGCTACCTGCGCCTGATGTGTCCCGTGTTCCGTGGAGTCAGGTTGGTCGGCTTTCAGACCGACCGGATGTTCGGATGGAACATCCCGCATTCGATCGGGATGAGTATCACCAGGGCGCGGTGGCGTCGTTGCCGGTCGTGGAAGATCTCCAGGTATTCGAAGATCGCACTGGCCGGCTCGATGCGGGTCTTCCCTCACATGCGTTGAGCGGTCCGGTTTACATTCGTCCCCAGAACGAATCGATGACGGCGCCTGCGTAGCAGTCACCGATCGACCCCATCGGATGGCATCAGGCTGGATGCCCTGGCCGCTGGGAATGCGCCCAGGAGGTGAACTGCACCCCGTGATCGGAGTGGATCAGTGTTCCGGCCGACGGTGTGCGGTCGCCGATCGCCATGCCGGGCGCGCTGGTGACCAGGACGGCGGTCTGCGTCGCGTCGACGGACCGGCCCACCACACGCCCGAACGCGACATCGCGCCCCACCATGAGTTCGTATGCACCCGCATGCCACCGTAGGCGCCACCGGAGGCGGCGTGCGCCTGCCGGATCTGCCCGGTCAACCGGGCGTGCCGCAGCGCGCGCACCGAGGGCGGACGAGTCCGCCAGGCGTAGAGCCGGATTCCGGAACATCCATGATCTGGCGGCAGAGCTGGACCGGTAGCCATTCGGCGGCCAGCACCGCGATGGCTTCGAACCGCCTTTTTCCGGGGGGCAGCGCCTCTCTCCGCGGCTCGGCGGCGTACCTGGTGACGGCTCGCTCGGTCGCCAACTCGACGCTCCGCCATCAGGCGGCGATCGGCTCCCTACGATTGGAAGAGGTCGGACCTGGCTTCCGCCCGGTATCCGGCGACTCCTGCTCGCGCCGGTTGCTGATCGTCTGGTCGCTGATCTGCAGATCGATCGACAGCCGTCGCACGGTGCGACCGACCTCCAGCAGGTCGAGGACCTTGCGCCGAAATTCGGGGGATATTGCTTTGGCATACGGGCCTCTCCTCGTAGCCCAAGGCATATCAGGCAATCAAAGCAACTCCACGAAAGCCGAAAAAATTAATTCAGATAACGGCAGCGCGGATCATCGAGTTCGCGACAAAATAGCGTCAATTCCAACGGACCCGACTCGCAGCCACCCGAGTGCGGCGGCCTTTGACACGGAGCCGTCTAACTTTCATAAATATCAGGGATTCACTCATGGATATCAAATTGCTCGCTGAGTACGAGTGCCACGTATGGTGGGCGGACGCCCAGGATCTCCCCACCGAGGTCCTCCGCGCCGATCTCAGCGCTATGGAGATCGTCCGCGCGATCGGGTATCGCCGTATTGCGGCATGTCCTCGGGAGGCCGCGGCGGAGTGGCGCTCCCGGATCGGAGCCTTTCCACGCGGGGGCCCGAATCCGATGCGACCCGCCTCTGCCCTTCGTCCGCCCCGGAAGTCACGATGGCGAAACGATGCGATGCGTGCCGGAGATACAGCCACGGTGATGCTCTCGAAAGGCGCGGCATGAGGAGCTATGTACTCATTCCCGGCTTGTGGGCCGGGGCATGGATATGGCAGCAGATCGAGCGGCAGTTGCGCGCCGCGGGCCACCACACCCTCGCTGTGACGCTGTCCGGCCTGTCCCCCTCCGACGCCGACAGGAAGAACATCACCCTCGCGGACCACGTCGATGACGTGCTGTCGGTCCTCATCGAGGAGGGCTTGAACGACGTGATCCTGGTCGCCCACGACTACGGTGGCATCGTCGCCGGCAGCGTGGTCGATCGGGCGCCGGAGCGCGTGGCCCATACCGTGTACGTGGAGGCGTTCGTCGCCCATGACGGCAAATCCATGCTCGACGTCTTTCCGGACAGTCTGCGCGCGGAAGAGCTGCGCCTCATCGACGACAACGACGGGCGGCTCCCCCCACCGCCCGTCGCCGCCATTTCGGCCGGGCAGGATCTGTCCCACCGGGACGCGCAGTGGCTGCTCGATCGCTTCGTCGGACACCCTTGCCGTTCGATATCCGATCCGGTAACCCTCACGCGGCCGCCGGCGACTCACTCGGCGACTTACGTCGTCTGCGAGAAGGACCACTTCACGGGGAGCATCGACGATGACATCGGCCGGTTGCGCGACGAACCAGGATGGACTTTCCGTACGCTGAAGACGGGTCGCTGGCCGATGCTTTCCGCTCCCGGCGAGCTCTCCGAGCTTCTCCTGGAGGTGGACCGCAGAGTGGGAGCGCCCAGCGCCGGCACGGCGGCGTTCGACTGAACACCGGTCGCCGGCCGGCCGATCCACCGGAGCGTCAGCGAGCCCGCCGAGGTCGCGTTCTTCCTGCCCCAGGCCGTGGCCGACCCGCCCGTCGCCGAGCTCACCGGTGTCGCCGGGCCGCGATGGAAGGTCGGGGAGAACAACGAGACCGGCGGGGATCTGCTCGGCCTGACCGAGTATCAGGTCCGCACGTGGGACGGCCGGCGCCGCCGTCTCACCACGGCCGTTCCCGCCCCGGCAGAGCGGTGCTACAGGAGGACACAAACGGCGGCTGCTCCTTTGACCCTATGAGAACGACCGCACCCGCTCGGCGTCTCGACCATGTCGTCGTCGACGGGTGCGGGGCATCTCCCACCGCGGTTCACGGATTCACGCTGGGATTCTCGCGAACTGACCGGGCTGGCGGCCCGGTCCCGCAGGCCCGCGGTAGGCCTGAGCGATGTCCAGCCACGCGTCGGCGTCGGGTCCCACCGCGGTGACGTCACAGTCGTCACGGTGCCGGCGCCGGGTCACCAGCAGGCAGAAGTCGAGCGCCGAGCCGACGATCTTCTGATCGGCGGTCTCCGGGCCATACGCCCACAGCTCACCGGACGGTGCGGTCAGTTCATACCTGAACTGCACGTCCGGTGGGGTCATGCCCCGTGCCTCGTAGCCGAAGTCCCAGGTCAGCACGGCGAAGATGACGAGATACCGGAGGCGGTCGGTGGGCTCTCGCGGGATGTCCAGCGCGTCGAGGATGTCCTGGCCGTGGGCGAATGTCTCCATGATTCCGGCCGAGCCGAGGATCTCGGGCGGCAGTGGCCGTACCAGCCATGGGACCACCTGCCCATCCGGCACCGCGGCCAGGGCGCGGAGCCCGGCCGCTCGTTCCTCCCGCCAACGCGCGAGCAGCTCCGCGGGCGGCAGCGCGATGTACTCGGCCAACGCCGCGTTGACGGCCTCGTTGAAACCGCCCTCGATGGGCTCCGCCATCACCCGGAACGCGTCAGGGTCGGACGCCGCCAGCCCCGCGATGCGGAATATGAACGACAGGTGCCCCACCTGATGAGCGACCGTCCAGCCTGGAGCGGCCGTCGGTTCCTTCCATCGCGGGGCCGGCAGGTCGGCCAGGAGCCGATCCAGCTCCGCGCTCTCCGCGCTGAGATCCTGGATCACATTCTGTAGTTCGCTCATGCGTCAGCCCTTTCTGTCTCGTTACCTCTGCGCCGTCTGCGCTCTCGCGCTCGCCCAGTGCCGGGCGGCCATGTAACTCGCCCACGCGGTGAGCTCGATGAGCTTTCGATCGTCCGCCCCGTCCCTGCGGAAGTCATCGATCACCGTCGCATCCACCTGATATGCCGCGATCGCCGTCAGCAGCGCCAACCGGCCGGCGGCGCGCTCGGCGGGCTGCAACCGCGCGGCGGCCTCCTGCGCCCAGCTCCGGCTGAGGCCGGGCGGCTGCCCACCGCGCAGCGCGAGCTGGCCACGCACCAGCTCGCGCACGTCATCCGGCACCGCCCTGACACCGGCCTCCTCCATCACCGCATAGGCGGCGGCGAACGCCTGCCGTACGGCTGCGCTCTCCGACGCCCAATGCAGGTCGTCGGGGAGCGGCGCCGGGGGAAGCAGCTGTACCGACGCACCCGGCGCGCACACCTTGCGTGCGAGCGGCCGCGCGAGCAGACCGATCAGGCGGCGCGGCACGGCTACGCCGGCGGGGAACAGCCCATCCGGCAGGAACACGTTGACCATGCGGTTCAGATATTGAAAGGTCACGGCGGTGCCCCAGAGCTCTGGGGCCTGCTCGGCGGGTACGGGAGCCTCGTCGAGGTTGCCCCTGGCCCACGCCACCGCACGGCGGATGGCGGCATCGGCGATCTCTTCGGTCCTGCCGCCGTTCACGACGGCGGCATCGCGCTCCGTCATGAGCCCGTGCGCCATCATGCCGTGCACGTCCACGCAGTACGGACACGAGTTCTCCTGGGACACGGCGGTCGCCACCGCCTCCTTGACCGCGCGGTCCACGGCCCCCGAGACCACCAGGGTCTCGCGCACCATCGCCCAGGCGGCCGCCAGCAACTCGGGGGCGGGCGAGTGCAGCGCGACCGGCGGCGCGAGCATCCCGAAGTCACGCTCGACCTGGGTGTAGACGTCCGCGACCAGCCCGTGTGCGGCGCTGGGCGGGACCGGGTCGACATATTGAATCTGTCCCAGTCCCCTGCGCCGGGTGAAGCGCGCGAAGAGCCCGGTCATCGTCTGCCCACGATGTTCATGACGCCAAGCCGTCCGCTGGTGCCGCCGTCAGGAGCGGGCGCGCCGTACTGCACCTCGACGCCCCGTTCCCGGGCGGCGTCGACGATGCCGGGGATCGCGCGCTCGGCGAGCGCGGCGATCGTCATGGCCGGGTTGACCGTCAGCGCGCCCGGTACCGCGGACCCGTCGGTGACGAAGATCCCAGGATGACCGCGCAGCTCGTGACGGTCGTCGAGCGCCGACGTGGCCGGGTCGTCTCCGATCCGGCACGAGGCCAGCGGATGCACCGTGTAGGCCCCGACCACGTCGTTGGACCACGCCTCGGCGTGGGCCAGCCCGTCACGTTCGAGGATCTCCTTGGCATCGGCGTCCGCCTGCGCCCAGGCCCGTAGCGTGCTGGGCTTGGGGTCGTAGCGCAACGTCCCCCGCCCCAGCATCTGCTGGCTGATCCGTACGGCGTTGCCGCTGGGCGGAGGAGGCCCGAAGACGCCCTCGTTGGCGTCCTCGATCATCTCGAAGATGATCAGCCAGGACTTCCAGCGTTTGAGCATCTCCTTCTTGGACAACCCGAACCACGAGGGCCCCGGTACCGGCCCCATGCCGCCGGGCACCTGGGCCAGGATCGTGCCGAGGCCCGGAGGGAAGTAGAGCTGCTCCAGCGAGTAGCGGCTGAACTCGGGCAGGGAGCCGTCCAGCCGGTCCCAGTTGGCGACGCACGGTCCCTTGCCGATGTGGAACGCCTCGTACACCGTCCCGTCCCCGCGATCCAGCCCGAGGACGTCGCGCACGCGCTCCTCGTTCATCACGGCGGTGACCAGCCGCTCCCCGTTGCCCGAGAAGTAGCGTCCCACCGCGTGCGGCATCGGGCCGAGAACCGGTTCGCTGCGCTGCAGGATGACGGGGGTGGCGCCGGCGCCGGCCGCGAGAATGACGATCTTGGCGTCGATCGTGCCGGAGTCACCGCGGAGCCGGTAGTCCTCGCCGTCCATGATGTCGTAGTGCACGCGGTAGCCGCCGTCGTCGGTCCGCGAGATGCGCTGCACCTCGTGGAGGGGCCGCACCTCGGCCCCGTGCGCGATCGCCGCGGGAAGGTAGTTGGTGAGCAGGGAGCGCTTGGCGCCGAACCGGCACCCGGCCATCATCCAGTTGCACTGGACGCACGTGTCGTTGTCGATCGCGACCGGCACCGGGTTCGCGGTACGGCCGGAATGGTTGCAGGCCGCGGCCCACAGGCCGCCGGGGTAGGAGACGTCCTCCCATCCCTGCGTGCTGACCGGGAGTGCCTCCGCGACGCGGTCGTACCACGGTTCGAGCGCGTCCCGGTCGATGCTCGCCGGCCACATCCGCCGGCCGATGTCGCCGTGCCGCTCGAAGATGAACCGGGGGGCGCGCGGCATGGCGGCGAAGTAGACGACGCTGCCACCGCCGACGCAGTTGCCCCCGAGGATGTTCATACCGTCGCCCACGGTGAAATCGAAGATCCGCGTGTACGAGGACCCGAGCTTGTAGTCGTGCTCGAACTCCTCCTCCGCCAACCACGGCCCGCGTTCGAGGATCACGACGTCGGCGCCGCCGGCCGCGAGGTGATAGGCGGCGATCGCCCCGCCGAAACCGCTGCCCACGACGAGCACGTCGGTCCGTTCCACGCTGGTCATCGCAGGCTCCCTGATGCTGTCGTGTCCGGGTGTAGGCGAGCCAGCGGCCGGCCGTACGAATTCTTGGGATACCGCCACAGGCCATCGGGATCGGGAGGTGTGATCCCCATCGAGGTGAGCCCGGGATGGCCGGCGGCGATCGCGTCGGCCGTGTGCATGTGCGCGGCGGAGTCGTAGGCCATGTAGCAGAAGAGCGCGAGCAGCACCCACAGCTCCTTCTCGGGGTGACCGGGCGCGGTCACGAGCGTGACCAGCTCGGTACGCCGTTCGAACGGCAGGGCGGTGAACGGGGGAAGCGTCGGATCGAGCGACAGCCGATGCTCCGCGGCGTACTGCCGCGCGTGCGCGTTGAGATCCCTTACGTAGTCGTCGAGCGCCTTGTCCAGGCCCGCCGAATCCCATTCCAGCAGTGTCAGCGCGCCTGCCGCGACGGCGCCGCCGCCCGCCGAGGCCCCCGCGATGGCCACGTCGCCGGGAAACCGTTTCTCGCCGGGAACGACCGTGTCCGCGAACGCCTCCAGGGTGAGCGTGCGCTCATGAGTTCCGTCCGAATCCATGCCTTCATCGTCCGAGCACCCAGAATGTCGCGCATCTCCTTACGAGCCCGGTCAGCACCAGCCGACTTCGGTGGCGATGCGGATGGCGTCCACGCGGTTGCGCGCGTTGAGCTTGACCACGATCTTTGAAAGGTAATTGCGTACGGTCCCTGGCGACATGTGGAGGCTGGCTGCTATCTCCGGTGGCTCCGCGCCTTTCGCGGCGAGCCGGAGAACCTGGATTTCGCGTTGTGTCAGCGGGTTCTCGCCCGCCTCCCAGGCGGTCAGGACAAGCTGTGGATCAATGACCCGCCCTCCGGCGGCGACCTCCCTGACCGCCGTGGCCAGACGGTTCGCCGACGTGTCCTTCAGCAGGAACCCGGACACCGATGCGGCCAGGGCCCGCCGGAGAGTTCCAGGCCGGCCCAGTCCTGTCAAGATCAAATTACGGCATGTCGGCAACCGCTGATGGAGCTCGTGCGCCGCCGTGAGGCCGTCGATCCCCGGCAGGTCGATGTCGATGATCGCCACATCGGGGCGCTTCTCCAGTGCGACAGGGACGATCTGGTCACCACGTTCCACCTCGGCCACGACCTTCAGGTCGCGTTCGCTCTCCAGCAGTGCCACCAGAGCCTCACGCACGATCCGCACGTCTTCTGCGAGAAGCAGCTTCAGCATCTAAACCACCAATCATCCCCCGGGCCGGCCCCACTCCATTGCCTGCCGCCCTCCAGGTTGGTTCTACGTATCGCCCCAGCCAGTCAAGGAAGGTTGTTGACATACCGACCGCAGGTCCGGCCGAGGAGGCGTCAAACCTGTTGAGACATCAGACTACTTGTGGCGTTTGTGCTGGGATCTCGGCTTGGAGGGTGATTGCCGGTCTGTTGATCCACACCCGGGAGGACATCGACGGCGGGCAGGGGCGCCGGCCACGGAACCGTTCAGGTGGGACAGGGCGGCCGCGCTCACGATGGCGACCCGCTTGGCATCAATCTCGGCCGCGGAGCGCTCATGCACCAATGCCGGGGTGCGCATTCCGATACCGGAATGACGATGCTCGATATTGTAATATCGAAAGAACCGGCCGCAAAAGACGCCGGTGTCTTCGATGGATCCGAATGCCCCCAGGAAACGCACGCCGATACCGGGCGTCTTGGTCTGTGCTTTCGGATGTGGATTTCCGCTGGACACGCGTGGCCGCGAATGGGACGGGTCGATTCCCAGCGGTGCGCGCAGACCGGAGACGGTGTTCGATGTCATCGAGGCACCCCGGCCGGCCTGGACCGACCTGGGAAGGACTCTGTCGGCCTCGATCGCGTGCTCGCGGAACTCCTTGGCAAGGGGGCCGGTTTCGGCCGGCCGGATCCCCCACCATATGGCCTTGCACGAGAAAATATCGATGACGGCGTACAGCAAATAGCAGACGCCGCGTGCCACGCCTTTCAGCTGCGTGATGCCCCAGGACCCCACCTGGTTCGGTCCGTCGACTTCCAGATCGGAAAAATATGTATCGATGGCCTTAATCAGCCCTTGTCGGAGTCCGCGCTGCTTGAGATGTCCTCCAGCAGCGCGAATGCTTTTCCCGCGATATCCAGAGCGGTACCGGTCTTTCCGAGCCTTCCGGTGAGCTTGTCGTTTCGCGCTGGGCATCTGGTCGGGGACGCCTTGAGCTTCTTCTTCCCGGTCCGCCGCCGGGCCGGTTCCTCCGATCCGGCGTCCTTCTTCGGCTTACCGGTCGAAGCGGCCGACACTTCGTTCCCGGCCTGCTTTCTCCAGTGCTCGACGTGGGAGTGGCAGACCCGTTCGGCGCGCAGCAGAGCACCTCGCTTGGCGCTTCCCTCGGGCAGGGCGTCGAAGACCTTGAGGATCCGCGCCTGGTAAGCCTTGGCGAACACCCGCCGCTTGGGCCGCCCCGGCTGCTCATCGGTCACCCGACCATCCTGCCCCGCCGTGGTGGCCTGGTCAGCGAGGATCATCGTCACTGTCTCGATCGTCCTGCCCCGCCCTGCTTAACATTAAAAAGGATTATGTATCCCGTGTCTCACAAGAGTCTGACAGAGCGGGCATGGAAGCAAAAGGTAAATGAGCGGTGAGGTAGAACCACTCTCCTGCCGTCTCCGCCTGTAAGTTGCCGTTGACAGTCTCCACGCGCACCCGAACATGCTCCAACGCGTCCTCGTCGCTTTCGGTCAGGGTTGCGCCGTCGTGGGAGACACGCAGCCGCACACCGCCGCCGTCGTCGCGGGTCGCCGCGACGACGCAACGGCGCACGCCGCTCAGCCGTACCACGCTGGTGATCGCATCACGGAGCACCATGGCGAGCGCCACGTCGGACTCCTCTGCGAGCCGACCGCAGGTGATGTTCATCCGCGCCTCGATTCCCGCTGCCGACAACGCCGCACGGGTCGACTCGACCTCCGCGGCCAACGAAACGTGCCGATACCCGCTCGCCGTGGAGCGCACCTCGGCCACCAGCCGGCGCGCCGCCGTCAGAACTTCCATGATGTGCTCCTGCGCACGTCCCGGCTCGGTCAGCATGAGGCTGCGGGCCACACCGCAGTTCCACATGATCGTAAAAAGATCACGGTCCAGCAGGTCGTTCACCTTGCGGGCCACCCCCAACCGTTCTTGCGTCACGGCCAGGCGTACGATCTCGCTCCTTGTCGCCTGAAGCTCCGCGACCACCGCCGACAGCGACGTGAGCCCATAGATCGCCAGCCCGGTCTGCAGGGTCGAGATCACCAGATATCCCAGCAGCGCCGTCTCGTCCCCGGTGGCCAGGGCGACGACCAGGACGGCTCCCCCCACAGCCGCGTACAGCCCCCATCGCCGGCTTCCCCGCAGCACCAGCAGGATCGACCCGGCGAGGAAGGCCGCCATCGCCCCCCACAGCGCGCCCACCCACATCATCGGGAGGAACGACGCCACCGCCTGGATCGAAAGTGTCGCCACACGGACAGGGGTCGGCCAGGCCCGAGGACCAAAGAACGTGTGCGCGAACTGGGTGACGAAAAGGGCGGCCAGGCAGATCCCCACACCCAACGTGAAACCTACGGGGTTCCGCCAGAGAATGTTCGTGATCAAGATAGGGATATAACCCAGCAAAACTGCCAATGTCAGGAGATTGGCGGCTCCAGGCGCCCACCTGACAGAGTTCTGCCGGGAGAGCTCGGAGAGGTTCCCGCCACCGAGGTCACGTCGCGGAGCCGGTGCCTTGGCCGGTACGTCGGACAGCCGGATCTCAGCGACGAGACGAAACCAGTCGTCCTCCCGGCTCACCCTGACCTGTCCGGCGACCTCAGCCAGCCGCGAGGTCAGATTGTCGAGTCCGCTGCCGCCCGACGAACCCATGTCGGAGTCGACACCGTCGTTTGCCACACTCAGCCATACGAGACCGTCACGCATGCCGCCTTCGATATCGCACTGCCTCGCCTTGCTGTGGCGCAACACATTGGTCACCGCTTCCCGCAGCACGACGGCCAGCACCGAATCGACTGCTTCGGGAAGGTCGCGGCAGCGAACGTCCATCCGAACGTCGATCTGCGCCGCCGACAGCGTGGACTCGATCGATCTGACCTCTCCTGCCAACGACAGCTTCTGGTCGCCTATCGGAATCATCCGCAGGGCCGCGGTCGCCCGGCGAGCGATCCACAGGGTTTCCCACATCACCTCCTTGGCCCGTTCCGGCGAGCCCGGCAGCAGCCGGTGCGCGAGTTCGTTCTTCAGAGTGAACGCCAGCAGATCGTGTCCGACCACGTCATGCAGATCTCTGGCGATGCGCACCCGCTCGCCGGCCGCCGCTATCCGGCCCAGCGAGCTGCGGCCGCCTTCCAACTCCTCTGCGAGCGTGGCCAGGAAACTCAGACCGTAGAAAATCAGGCCGTTCACGAGGGTGGACGCAAAAACAAAAACAATGTTGATCGTGCCCAGCCCGTACATGAAGAACAGCACAGGGTTGGCGATGCACACCAGAGCGTACAAGAACCAGTTGTACGGGGCGGTTACCACAAGGAGCACGGACGCCGCCAGGAGCGGGACCATGGCGGAGGCCTGCGGACCGATCCACAGGGCGGGGGCGAATACAACGGCCGCCAGCGTCGTCACAGAGGCAATTCGGACGATCAGCGGCCAGCGCCAGGACTGTCCGAAAGAATGCGCGATCTGCAACCCGAACACCACTGCCATACACGCGCCGAAAGCCAGCACCCCGGGAACCTGCTCTGATTCCTGGCCCACGCCGTTGATCGTGTTCAGGATCGCATTCAAGGCGAACCCGAAGAGCACTCCAGCGGTGACCATCAGCGCCAGCCGAGGCGCCGGCACGGTAAAGCCACCATTTCGCCGTAATCGGGAGGCCAAGGAGAAAACCCGGTTTAATCGGACATCTCGCGCTCGCGCCACGAGACTCTTGGCCATTCCCGCCCCCTCCGACTCTGGCGAATCTGCGCCGCCTCAGTCGAAGATCAGGCTATATCAGGCCGATCGACCGAACTAGAGCGTTTCTGACAAGTGATCACGACTGGCGTTGTCAGATTATCGTTAGCGGTGAGACATGAGCTGACCGCTGAGGCGTGGCAGCGGATTGACCTGTTACCACCCCATCATGGACCGCCCTGGCATGGGCACAGAGACATCCTTCCACCGGCTGCGCAGGATCAACCCTTCATCCTGGAACTCGAGGAAGACATCCTCTGAAGACCACGGCGCGAACCATGCCGCCTCCATGGACGCCGGCATGTATACCGCTCCTGGCGCGAATTCCGTCAGAGGAACAAAGGAATCGGGTTGAGCTCGTCGTACAGGATCGCCTTCTCGAGGCGGCCGAGACGGACCGGCACATCGTAGAGCCTGCCTTCGGCGAATCTCGCCCAGAAGTGCCGGAGGCCGGGAACGATGACCTTCACAACAGGCATGCCGATATCGGGGCGCGTCTGGTCCAGTATGAGAAGCTCGGATCCCATCCGACTGACCACACTGCGAATATGGTCGATGTCGTCGCGCAGATCGGCGCGGGGCACGTACTGATAGTCGGACCTGCGCCGTGACGATTGCAGCGGGTCGGGCGGAAGGTAGGTGTGCGCCGCCGTCGTCGCCGACTGCCACCAATCCAGGAGATGCGGATCGGCTACGCCGTACCCGGTCCCATCGGCCTTGACCCCTGCCACGGCGGGCAGCAGCTGGCCGAGTTCGGTGAGAGCCCGCCGGACCGCGACTCGCGGATCGAAATGGGCTCCGAACCCGAGCATGATGTCCTCGGCCGGTTTGTCCACCCGCTGGGAAATCGCCGCCATCGCCGGGATCCCCAGGTCGGTGCTGAGGTCGAGCACCCAGAGACGCCGGCCCACCTCGGCGTACCGTTCGCGGAGGTCGGTGATCCACACGTCGTCGAACGAGGCGAGGTCGACCGCCGGTTGGCGCGTGCGGTTATACCACCACAGGGCCACCGCATCCCGCTCCACGAGTTCAAGGAACCCCTGGACGATCGCGTCTTCCAGGCTCGATCCCGCGGCGTTTCCGTTGGAGTCGGCCCACAGCCGGGAGCGAGCCGCGTCGCCATGGAAATAGAGCACCTCAGTGGGGAGGAAACGGTGCCGTCCTGTCGTCAGAGACCACACCGGCGTCCATTCCACCGCAGCCGTTTCGTCGAAGGGCTCCGGCACATGGTGGAACGACATGTGGGCAGCGTTCCACCGCTCGCGCTCACTGAACTGGCGGGGATGGAAGAGCTGGTAGTCATTGGGGTGCAGGGCCTGCGAGCCGAGACCGCGAAGAGTGTCGAGCACCGCTTCCTCGTCCCCGAAGCGGGAGGCACTGTACCGCTCCACCGCCTCGCAGAGGGCTCCCACCTTGGCCTCGGTGTCGCCGGCCCCTTTCCCGCCGCTCCGTGACCGAAGCCCCGCCCTGGCCACGTCGAGGCGGTCCGATCGCAGCGCCCGGTTGTGTCCCGCGAGGTAGCAGTGCAGGAATGAGGGCGCACGAGAGTCACGCCGGATCTCCCCGGTGACGCCGGTGACGGGATCCGCCAGGTGGCCGTACCGCTCCCACACCTGCTCGGCGGAGAGCGACCGGTGACCGTTGCCGAGCTCGAACGAGGCGGCCTTGAGCCGAGGCCGCACAACGATCGGCACTCTGGCCCGAGCGGCCACCATCTCCGGATCCCCACATGAAGGACATTGCGGACGGCGCTCCACAACGTGTCGCCGGCTCTCCAACGTGGTGGTGTCCAGCGTCCACAGGACGCTGGACAGGTCGTCCCGTTCCCCCGCCAGCCACTTGGCCGCTTGCAGGACCACGGACTGGATCCCGATCATGCGCGTCGCGGGGAGTGACGCCGGCGGCGGGCGGACGGAACCTGTCCCACCCAGCTCGCGCCGTACGCAGCTCTCCCCTTGCCGGCGCTCGTGCAGCCGGCTGGCCAGGCAAGACCAGCATGGCCCCGCCTTCGAATCGAAGACCGGGCCGATCCAGTGAACGGCGCCGGACGTGACGGCGGGCAGCCAGGCTCGCCCCAGAGCGAGGTGCCGCCTGTTGATCTCGTCAAGCTCCTGATCAAGGTAGTCGTCGCAGAAGACCAGCGAGAGATCCACGGCACCCGCGCCGTCTCCCCTGCTCAGTCCCATCGCCCGGCACGCTTCCTCGACGTGCTCCGCGTCGACTTTCCCGACACGCACGATGTCCACGCTCGCCCGGCCGAGATCGACATGATCTCCGTCGAACCCGGCCAGGTCCCAGTAGGCCTGGGCCTCGGTGTCCCGCGTTCCCGAGGAGTGGCGGAACCCGATGAGGTTCGCCTTCGAAAGCCGGCCGAGCATCTGGCCGAGCTCTTCGGACGAGCAGGTGGACGTGAGGGCTTCCCGCACCTCGGCCAATGTCCTGGTGCCGTCGAGCAGTGCGGCGACCGCCCGCGCGTGCGTCCCGGACAGGGCGAACGTCCCGGCGGGCGAGACGAGGTAGACGGCCCCTCCGGGAACCGGCTCTACCCGCACATGGCGCTTGAAGGCGATGCGGGGGGCTCCGGTGCGCCTGGATTCCATCGTGCGGCGTTACGTATTCACCTGAATGACGGGATGGCCGCGACCTGTTCGCTCGGGTGGTCCAGATCCTCAACCCTGATGGAGATCTCGTCCAAGAGCCCCGTTCGGAGTTCCGGCGCCTCTTCCTCACTACGGATGAAAATGCCGAACTGGGCCAGTGTGCCTACCGGATCTTCACGATAGCGGTCCGCAAGCTGCGGTTCGATCCATGTACGCATGACCAACTCGGCGAACCGCCAGTCCTGTTCCTTGATCTTTTCTGCACGTGTGTTGACAGCGGCCATGTCCCGACTCCTCAGATTTCATCGGCTATGACAACCAGGATTGTGCGGCAGTTACGACAGCAAGGAAAGTTAGCAATTCATCACTCCGTATGTGAATTTTTCACACCAGGGTTGTGAACCTCTCTATAGAACATGACAAAAGGTGCATACTAGACTCCATTTCACGAGCATTCACCCGTCGACACAACCAGGACGGAGGTTGAGATGGACAAGGTGAGCGAGGAATCCATTAAAGCAATCATCGCAATGCTCCATGAGAATCTGAGCGAAGAGGTCACAGTCGACGACATGGCACACGTCGCCAGATTCAGCAAGTTCCACTTCTCCCGCATCTTCCAACGGGCGACCGGAGTTTCACCGGGGCGTTTCCTTTCCGCTCTCCGTCTACAGGAAGCCAAGCGACTCCTGCTGGAATCATCGCACAGCGTGACAGAAATTTGCCACATAGTGGGTTATTCCGCGGTGGGGACGTTCAGCTCCAGATTCAAGAGCATGGTCGGCATGGCGCCTGTGGACTATCGGCAGAACGGCGGCTTCCGGCCGGCGCCACCGGCGGTCAACGGACCGACGATCATACGTGGCGTCATCACGGTCGCGCCGGAGGCACAGGACGATCCCACTTTCATCGGGGTCTTCCCGCACCGCATTCCCGAAGGGCTGCCCGCGCTGCCCACAATGATTCCGCACGCCGGGCCGTTCGAACTCAGCGGCGTCGTGCCCGATGACTGTTATGTGCTGGCCCGGTCGTTCCCGCGGAACGGCACCGAGTCGATCGCGGTGTACGGCCCGGTCTCCGCACAGCCTGAATCACCCGCGAACATCGCCCTCCGGCTCAGGCGGATACGGGAAGTGGATCCTCCGATCCTCCCCGCCCTCCTCGACCGGGAATCATCACAGGCGGTTGGCCTCCCCGTATAACCGCACCCTCGTCGGCAAGCCGTGCGGCCATCTCGGTGGCCGCGAGGAGCCGGCACCATCCGCACACCAGTGATCAAGCCGTGAGAGCCCCGTACGGAACCTCGGGGTTCACCATCAGTGCATCCGGTGAAATTCACCGGGCTGACAGCGCGGATTCGATTCCCGATCACCCATCCAGGTACGAAGGCCCAGATCAGAACGCGAAACCAAACCTGGGCCCTGTCGTTCTCACGCTTGTCAGCGCGAAACTTCCGCAACTGCTGCAGTTGTTCCGTCACCCGCCATGCCGCCCTCGCCCAGCAGGCCATCGACGCCGAGAGCAGCGAGGTATCCGAACCGAGATCACTGTTCGGCGGCGGGGACCCGACCGCGACGGTGCTCACCACCGACGCACTGCACACGGTCCGCGAGAACGCCCGGCACCCGGCCGAGGACCGTGGCGCACCATCCGCACCGCCTCCGCCGCCGACCACGGACACCGGCATCAGGCCGTCTTCCACAGGTGACGACGGCCGTTCAGGCCCGGCGTCGGCGGAGACCGTTCTGCCTTCCGAACCTGCTGCATACCGTCTCGACCTGTCGCAGGTCGCCGTATGCCGGTCGCTACCCGGCGAGCGAGGGCAGCCAGGTGACGCGGCAGCCCACCGGCGAGCCTCCGGGGATGCACACCGAGGCCCGCGGCCCGGCGGCGAGGTCGAGTGCGTCGAACACCAGCAGCTCACTCACCCGACGGACGGCATCGTGTGCGACGGCCATGAGCCAGCCGTCGCCCTCCACACCGCCCGATGCCGCTTCACCCTGAGCCGCTCGGGGCGCGAACACAGGCGGGTCGACCCGTACGCCCTCACCGAACTCCCAGGTCTCGGTGGCGCCGGTCAGCAGGTCGTGGCGGACGAGCGCGGACCCCGCGGTCCGGTCGCGCGACCCGAACACGTGGCGGTGCGAGCGGCCCCGCGCTCGCTCGTCGACCAGCGCCGACTCCTGTGACGTCCCGTCCGCCGCGATCACCGGCCGCTCACCTACCGCCCCGGTGGCGAGGTCGAGCGTCCAGCGGCGCAGGTGCGGCGGCTCGGCTCCGGGAGCCGCGCCGTCGAAGGCCCGTGCGTGCCGTACGGCGTCCACGACGACCCGGCCGTCCTCCTCATAGGCGTTGACCGCGTGAGAGACGTAGCACGGCTCGACCTCGAACCAGCGCGGTTCCGCCCCGCCGTTCCTGGCCAGCAGGCCGATGCGGGCGGGCCTGCCGGCCTGCCACGCGTACGGGAAACGTGACCCCATCAGGGCGGCGGCCTGCCGGTGCACGACAGGGAGGTCGAAGACGACGACGTAGCGCGTGGTGAGCGCGACGGCCTGCATGAGCGGCGCGTCCTGCAGCGGGAACGGCGAAGCGTGCGACACGTCGCCGTCGGAGTCAGCCGTCAGGTGCTCTGCGTAGTCGAGCCCCGGATAGGTGACGACCGTGTGCCACGCACCCGTGGTGTCGCGGACCGGGCAGGCCACACTGACGGGGCCGAGCCTGTCGGGCGCGCCGGACCCCGGCCACATCGCGGGGGCGAGGGGAGGGACGGGCCCGAGCAGGGCGTCACGCCGCACGCTCATTCGCGCGCGATGCCACCGGGCGCGCCCCTCGCCGATCCGGATGCCGGAGAGGACGTGCGGTCCGGCCGAGACACCACCGGTAAGACCGGCCGCCGCCACCGGGTGCGTGAAGGACTGCAGAAAGCATCCGCCGAGGTCGGCGGGGAGCGCGCCGTCGACCTGGAGCCACTCGTCGGATTCCGTCACCGGACGGTGTGCGTGAGCCTGAACCATGTCCAGCGCCTCCTCGGCTGAGGCCAGCGAGCCATAACAGTGTTGTGGATTCAAAACATATCGATGTTATGCAACACTGTCAAGATGAGCCCTCGCCGATCGGACCCCGCAGCCCGCCTGACGCTGATCGAGATCGCCGCGCGACTACTGTCCGTCGAAGGTCCGCAGGCGCTGTCCACGCGTCGCCTGGCCGGCGAGGCGGGCAGCTCGACGATGGCGATCTACACCCACTTCGGGGGGATGAGCGGGCTGGTGCGTGAGATCGTCCACGAGGGCTTCGCCCGCATGCAGCACTACTTCAACCTCGTGAAGCAGACCGACGACCCGGTGGCCGACATGGCCCTGCTCGGCCGCGCCTACCGCAGCAACGCCCTGGCCAATCCCCACCTGTACGCCGTCATGTTCGGAGGAGCCTCGCTCGCCGGATTCTCCCTGACCGAGGAGGACCGCCAGCACGGCCGTTACACCCTCGCCCCGGTGATCGACTGCGCCGCCCGCTGCATCACGACCGGCCGCTTCCACGACGACGACGCCGAACTCGTCGCCCACCGCATGTGGACCGCCACCCACGGTCTGGTCACCCTGGAACTCGGCGGATACCTCATCGAGCCCTACGACGCGGAACGCTGCTTCGACGCCCAGCTCACCGGCCTCATGATCAGCGCCGAGGACACCCCGGAGGCCGCACGCCGTTCGGTGGCGGCCTCGAAGCTCCGGATGCAGCGGGAGGTCGAGGGCGTCGGCATGGTCTCCGCAGGCCGGTGACTACAGCGGGATGTTGCCGTGCTTGCGTTGCGGCTGCGGCTGCCGCTTGTTCCTCAGCATGGCCAGTCCGCGCGCGACCGCGGCCCGGGTCTCCGCCGGGTCGATCACGTCGTCCACCAGACCCCGCTCGGCCGCGTAGTAAGGATGCATGAGCTGCTCGGTGTACTCGTCGGTCAGCTCGGCCCGCAGACCCTCCGGATCGGCGGCGGCCACCAACTCCTTACGGAAGAGGACGTTCACCGCGCCCTGCGCGCCCATGACCGCGATCTCGTTGGTGGGCCACGCCAGTGACAGGTCGCTGCCGATGGAACGCGAATCCATGACGATGTACGCCCCGCCGTACGCTTTGCGGAGGATGACCTGGATGCGCGGCACGGTCGCCTCGCAGTAGGCGTACAGCAGCTTGGCACCGTGCCGGATGATTCCGGCGTACTCCTGGTCGGTGCCGGGAAGGAAACCGGGGACGTCGACCAGCGTCACGATCGGAATGCTGAAAGCATCGCAGAACCGTACGAACCGGGCAGCCTTCTGTGACGCGGCGACGTCGAGCACGCCCGCGAGCACCATGGGCTGGTTGCCGACCACGCCGACCACCTCTCCGTCGACACGGGAGAGGACGCAGACGACGTTCTGCGCCCAGTCCTCGTGCACCTCGATGAACTCCCCGTCGTCGACCAACTCGGCGATGACCGCGCGCATGTCGTACGGCTTGTTCGACTCGACGGGAACGATCTCGGCGAGCCGGGGACGGCAGTCGGAGGCCGCCCCCCGGGACGGCAGGCTGGGCGACGGGTCCAGGTTGTTGCTGGGGAGCAGTGAAACCAGGTAGCGCACGTCGTCCAGGCAGCTCTCCTCGTCGTCGTAGACCAGCGTCGCCACTCCGGTACGGCGGCCATGGACATCGGCGCCCCCGAGATCCTCGTGGCTGACCCGCTGACCGCTGACCGCCTCGACCACGTCGGGCCCGGTCAGATACATCCTCGCCGTGCCGCGGACCATGAAGGTGAAGTCGGCGAGGGCCGGAGAGTAGGCCGCTCCTCCGGCGCACGGCCCGAGAATGACGCTGATCTGCGGGATGACGCCGGAGGCCTGGACGTTGCGGCGGAAGATCCCGCCGTACCCGTCGAGGGACATGACTCCCTCCTGGATCCGCGCTCCCCCGCTGTCGTTGAGCGCGATGACGGGAGCCCCGGCGGCGATCGCCAGGTCCATCACCTTGTGAATCTTCGCGGCGTGCGCCTGGCCCAGCGAGCCGCCGAACACCGTGAAGTCCTGGGCGTACACGAAGACCCTGCGGCCGTCGATCGTGCCGGAGCCCGCGATCACGCCGTCGGTGTACGGCCGGTTCTCGCCGAGCTTCATGCCCTGGGCCTGATGGCGGCGGTACATCTCGATCTCGACGAACGACCCGTCGTCCAGCAGGAGGTCGAGCCGCTCGCGGGCGGTCCGTTTGCCGAGGGCCCGCTGCCTGGCCGCCGCGTCGCGGGACCCGGCGGCGATCTCGTCACGAAGCCGGCCACGCCGCTCGCGCAGCCGGGCCATCGCCTGCGGCCGCTCCTCCCCCTCGGAGAGCTCTCGGAGCGCTTCCGGCTGACTGGACTGCTGGTCGGCCAGCATTACAGATACCTCGCTAAGTGGGGCTCATACGCGGGAGTCATCGGCTCAAGCGTGCCCGTACGGAGATCCTCATGTCTTCTCCGGTTGTGCCGTCGCAAGAAGATACAGCAACCTGGAAGAAGCCTTCGGGTGACGTGAATTGCTAAGTTGAGGCCGATTTTGCCAGCTAGGGGAAATTTCAAAATAATCCCGACCCGGAGGTTTCCAATGGCTGCTGGAGCGGCTGCCGCGAATAACTACCCGCAAAAAATCGGATCACTCAATGGGCAATACCACAGAATCGGTCTCAACATTTTCCTGGCGATCGTGGTGGCCCACTGGGCCGAGCATGTCGTGCAGGCCATCCAGGTCTACGCGCTCGGCTGGCCGCTCCCCGAGGCACGCGGCGTGCTCGGGCTGTTCTTCCCCTGGCTGGTGACGTCCGAGTGGCTGCACTACGGCTACGCCCTGATCATGCTCGTCGCGCTCGTCGCGCTCCGCAAGGGCTTCACCGGCCGGGCCCGTACCTGGTGGAACATCTCACTGGGCATCCAGATCTGGCACCACTGCGAGCACCTGCTGCTGCTCCTGCAGGCGGTCACGGGTAACCACCTCCTCGGCCGCCCGGCGGTGACCAGCGTTCTGCAGCTCGTCTTCCCGCGCATGGAGCTGCACCTGTTCTACAACGCGATCGTTTTCGTCCCGATGGTGGTGGCGATGATCCTGCACCGCCGTCCCCGGAAGTCCGAGCGCGCAGCCATGGTGTGCACGTGCGCCCCCTCCCCCGCGTAGTAATACAAGGGGCCACCTCGGCGAGCACCCGGCGAGCACCGGGACGCCGTCGCGGCCGAACCGAACAGCGGACCACGCAGAGACGCTCGACTGGGATATCCCAGTCGAGCGTCTGGCTTCTGGTCGCCGGCGGCTGACGGTCATGCTGCGACGGCCCCGGGAATCCGCCGAGGATGAACGGGCTCGGGCTTCTCCGGTGCCCTACGCCGGGAACCAGTCCACGATCGGGTACCACGGGATGATCCCCCGGCCGGCGAGCAGCCGTACATCCCAGTAGAGGAAGGTGAAAGCGCCCGCGACGATGAGGGCCGAAGCCGTCAGGACCGCGATCCGGCTCGGCTTCGCGGCCAGCCACCGCCGCAGCCGGTCACCTGCGATGAGGGTCAGGACGAGGAACAGCACCGCCATGATGACGATGTTCCCGAGCGACTGCAGGCTGAAGGCGACCGCACCGTAGAGCGGGTTGCCGCTGTCAGCCGCGTCGCGGAACATCTGCCGGAACAGGGGGAAGGGCCGCCCGATCAGGAATCCGCCGATCAGCGCACCCATGAAGACCATCGGGGCGTTCGGGAAGCGCGCGGCGAGCCGTGCGAAGGGGTCGGGCACGATGCCGAGCGCCGCGAGACCCAGGTAGAGCATCGCCAGCCCGATCACTCCGAAAACGACCATCGACTGGATACTGCGCGGAGAAAGGCTTCCGGCGACGTTCTGGACGGTCGAGAACTGCGGCATACGGGTGCCGACCAGCCCGACGATCGCACCGTACGTGGCGGACACCAAGAGCATGCCGACCGACAGCCAGCCCAGCGGTTTCAGCGCACGCAGCAGACGACCCCAGCGGCTGCCGCCGGCGCCGAGCAGGGGCGCCACCGCACTGAGCGCGGCGATGTTGCAGGCGGTGAACGTGCCGGCCAGCCCGGACACGAACGCGAACGCGATGCCCGCGGCCATTCCCGCGATCGGTGTCGCCTTCGCGTCGTGTCCGAGCAGCGCGTTGGCGACGCTGTCGCCGATCTCCTGGTCGACGAACTGCGCCGACCAGAAGACGGTCAGCAGGAAGCCCCCGAGCGCGCTGAACAGCACGACCAGCCAGCGTCTGCGGGGGAAGACGCCGTTGACGAAGGTGGACGTCGCGGGGACGGGATGAAATTCCTCAAGGTCGGGCATCGTACGTGGACGTGCCATCGTGATCTCCTCCGACAGGGGGGTGGTCCGCAGTCGTGCTCGGCGCGCTGCGGCGGAATGACGGACGGAACACGGCGTCGCGGCGGTCAACCCACCGGATGAGACTGTCTACCCAACGGCGCTTCCGTCAGAATGCATGCTCCATACGATGAGCCGCCTCGCCGCGTAGATGAACAGCGAGAGCCCCGCGACGAGCAGCAGCGCGGTGAACACCCACTCGTTGGAGCCGCCGGAGCCGTATACGCGGCTTGACCGCCCGACGTCGAAAGCCCTGATCCGCTGGTCGGCGTGGAGCGTGCCCCGGTCGCTGCCGTACAGCGAGACCTCCCGCCGCTCCCCGTTGTCCGCGCGGAACTCGCCCAGCCAGGTGCACTGCTCGTGCGCGCCGTGATGAACGCAGTCGAGCCTCTCCGCCGTGAAGACGCCGGGCGTCCCATCGGCGCCGGCGGCCCGGATGACGGGCATGACGTTCGGCACGGCGAGGTAGAGCAGAAAGCCTGCGACGAACGTCAGAACCACGAAGAACGACGGCGAAATCCTTCGGCGCGCATGCGGGCGGATCACCGCTCAATTGTGATGGCCGAGACCGCGGATCTCTTCTTCTGATGTGCTCGACCGCACGCCGGGCGGGCGATCTCGCTGAGCCGGCGGGATCGGTGATTCGATGCGGAACCGGGTGGCGATGCGGACGCGGCGGCAACCGGTCAGGCCATGTCCCAGAGCAGGCGGTAGTAGGCGATGCGCTCCGGGTCCGGGGCGATCCCGTAGGCGTCGTACACGATGCCGTCATAACCCGGGCCGTAGTTCCACTCTGTACTCCAGGCCGCGACCGCGAGGTCGGCCCACCGGTCGGCCACCCCGAGCGAACCGAGGTCGACGTGCGCGGCGAAGGTGCCGTCGTCGTGCAGCAGGGTGTTGGGGACGCACGTGTCCCCGTGGCAGACGACCAGGCGGTCGATCGCGGGCGGCTCGCCGATGCGCGTCCGGGCCGTGGCCGGATCGAGATGCCGGTGCTCGGGGAACCAGTCGGCCGGCCCCTCTCCGGCGGCGATACGCTCGTCGGCGCGGACGAGCCGCCGATCGACGCTCCAGTCGAACGGGCACTGCTCCACGGGCAGGGCGTCGTGGAGCAGGCGCAGCCCCCGGCCGATCGCGGCCGCGGCGGTCGCCGGGTCGGCGATCCACCGGGGGTCCACCGCCGGGCGGCCGGGGACCGCTTCGGTGACCAGCCACGCGCCGTCGGCGTCCGTGCCGTGTTCGATGACTCGCGGAACGGCCGCCCAACGCCGCGCCCAGGCCAGGCGCTCGGCCTCGGCGGGCAGGTCGATCTCCGGGGTGCCGGCGGCGACCCATTTGGCGTATCTGGTGCCGTCGCGCCCGTCCTCCAGGCGGAAGGTGAGGCCGCCGAGCTCGTTGCGCCACACCGGGGTGACGGTGTCACCGCCGGCGAGCGCCGCGACGACGTCGGGGACGGTCACCGGGCCGGTCGGGATCTCGGAGATGACGGGGCGGCTCATGGGGCGTGATCCTTCCAGCGGAATCGCGCCGGCGGCAAACGGGTTTTCCCGGTGGAGTCACGTCGCCTGAGGTGTGGTCTGACCGCTCGCCTGAGTGACCGGAGCGGCCCGGCTCGCCGTGGTGGTGGGCCAGTAGCTTGCCGCATGGGCCAGAGCACGGCCTTCGAGCAGTGCGACCAGCTTCTCGAAGAGAGCCCCTGCGGCCGGTGCCGCCCAATCGTCCAGGAGGAGTTCACGCGGCAGGCCGGGGTCGTGGAAGGGCAGCTTCCGCCAGTGATCGATGACCGCGAGGTAGGACACGAACGCATGTTGCCCGTCGATGACTCCTGAGCGCTCGAGCACGTGCGCCTCGTCTCTGTGTCTGTCGATGAACTCACGGTATCGATGGTCGATTCCCTTGAGGTCCCAGCAGGCGTGGACCATCGTTCGAAGGTCCTGGCCTGCGACATAGTCACCGACGAAGACAGCGCAGTGGCGCATGAGATCGAGTTCGCCGATGGCGCGCTCAGCGGCCGGCAACATCCGTGCCGGAGCGATCCAGACCGCCGAACTGATATTGCCGAACCCGAGCGACGACAGATGCGCACGGAGTTGGTTCCGCTTCGTCCGCGTCGACTCGGGCACCGAGAAGTTGACCACGCACCAGCCGTCGGAGAGCTCTGCCGGCTGTCGGGCATGCCAGATGATCTTGTCGCCGACGGCGAGGGACTCGAACGCCTCCGCCGTCAGGAAGTAGCCACGGGTCCCTCCGCGCGTTTCCGGGACCAGCCAGCCACGTTGCTTGAGCCGGAAGACACCGGTGCGAACGCTTGATTGGTCGAGGCCGAACTGGCCGAGCAGTTCGACTGTGCCCGCGATCGGCATCCAGTTTCCCATCCGTCGCACAATGGCGCCGAGAAAACCGATGAGCACGGTGCGTGAATGGTGGGACGGGGTGATCGTGTCTACCGGATCCGTGTTGCTCATCTGGCTCATGATGCCTGATCCACGTTACTGGAAAACCCTGGTTATGAGACGCCGAGCGCGGTGAGCCACGGTTGTGGCCACGGTGCGCTCCTGCCCGTGTGCGGATCGATGTGGACCGTGACGAACCGTCCGTGTGCGGCACGGGTGCGGGGTCGCCCGTCGAACGGCTCGCCCCAGAGCTCGAACGCGAACGTCATCGAGGTCGTGCCGATGCGAACGACTTCGACGACGGCGGTGGCCTCCTGTCCGAAGCGAAGCGGCGACTCGAAGTCCAGCTCGTATCGGACCCGCGGGGCTGAGGAGAAGTAGCCGTCGAGGCCGCGCTCACGCATGAGCGCGGCCTCGGCGGCCTCGACGAACCGCACCACGGCCGTGTTGTGGTAGATCCCTGCGGCGTCGGTGTCGATCCACTCCACGCGCACCCGGTGCCGGATTCCGACCACTCCGGTGTCTCGTGGAGCTGTCACGGGCTCACCGTGACGCGGTCGGGAGTCCATCGCAGATGCACGGTGTCCCCTTCCGTGGCGCGCAGCAGCGCCAGGCGCGGCGGGATCTTGTCGGTGCGCGAGCTGGGCGGCTTGCGGCGGCCGGCCGCGAACTGTTCCGGCCACGGTGCGCCGGCGCCGCGGTACTCCTGCTCGGCGGCGGCCTGCAGCGTCCACTGCGGGTTGTAGAGGTGGCTGCGGCCCAGCGCGCACAGGTCGGCGCGGCCGGCGAGGAGGATCGAGTTGACGTCGTCGTACGACGAGATCGCGCCGACCGCGATGACCGCGACGCCCGCGGGACCGGCGACCTCGTGCCGGATCCGGTCGGCGAACGGAGTCTGGTAGGACCGCCCGAAGGCCGGCTTCTCCACCTTGGTCACCTGGCCGGAGGAGACGTCGATGGCGGCGGCGCCGTGCTCGATGAACGCGCGGGCGATCTCCACCGCGTCGTGCTCGGTGTTGCCCTCCGGCGCCCAGTCGGTCGCCGAGATGCGGACCGTCACTGGAATCGGGTCGGGCACCACCGCGCGGACGGCGTCGAAGACCTCAAGCGGGAAACGCAGCCGGTTCTCCAGGGGCCCGCCGTATTCGTCGGTGCGGTGGTTGGCGACCGGCGAAAGGAACGAGGAGAGCAGGTAGCCGTGCGCGGCGTGGACTTCGATCAGGTCGAAGCCCGCCTCGACGCCGCGGCGCGCCGCGGCGCGGAAGTCGGCGACGACCTGGTCCAGGTCGGCCCGGGTCATCTCACGCGGCAGATGGCAGCCGGGTCCGTAGGGCAGCGCGGAAGGACCGACGACCTCCCAGTTGCCCTCCTCCAACGGGTCGTCGATGCCGTCCCACATCAGCTTGGTCGAGCCCTTGCGGCCGGAGTGGCCAAGCTGAAGCCCGATCTTGCCGGTGGTTTCGGTGTGGACGAAGTCGGTGACCTTCCGCCACGAGTCGCGCTGCTCGTCGTTCCACAGTCCGGTGCAACCCGGCGTGATCCGCCCCTCGGGCGAGACGCAGACCATCTCGGTCATCACCAGGCCGGCGCCGCCGAGCGCCTTGGAGCCGAGGTGGACGAGGTGGAAGTCGCCGGGGACGCCGTCCGTGGCGGAATACATGTCCATCGGCGAGACCACGACGCGGTTCCTCAGCTCCAGCCCGCCGATCCGTGCCGGCTGGAACATCGCCGGCGCGGCGTGTTCCAGCCCGTTGGTCTTCGCGAACTCCGCCTCGATCAGGTCGGCGAACTCGGCGTCGCGCTGCTTGAGGTTCTCGAACGTGATCCGCCGTGACCGGGTCAGCAGGTTGAAGCAGAACTGCGCAGGCTCCTGGTCGGCGTACATCCCGATGTTCTCGAACCACTCCAGCGACGCCTGCGCCGCGCGCTGAGTCGACTCGACGACAGGCTTCCGCTCGGACTGGTAGGCCGCGAGAGCCTCGGCCACCGTCGGATACTCGTGCAGGCAGGCGGCCAGCGCGAGTGCGTCCTCCATGGCGAGCTTGGTGCCCGAGCCGATGGAGAAGTGCGCGGTGTGGGCGGCGTCGCCCAGGAGCACCACGTTGCCGGCGTACCAGTGCTCGTTGCGGACCGTCGTGAAGTTGATCCACTTGGAGTTGTTGGTGAGCACGCTGTGGCCGCGCAGCTCGTCGGCGAAGATCTCCTTGATCCGCGTGACGGCGTAGTCGTCGGACTCCCCCGGCGGGAAGACCTCGTGCTCGGTGGCGTCGAAGCCGGCCCGGCGCCACACGTCCTCGTGCATCTCCACGATGAAGGTCGAGCCGGTGCTGGAGAACGGATAGCCGTGGATCTGCATGGTGCCCCACTCCGTCTGCTTGACGAAGAACTGGAACGCCTCGAAGACCAGGTCGGTGCCGAGCCAGACGTACTTGTTCCTGCGTACGTCCAGCGACGGCTTGAAGACGTCGGCGAACGTGGTGCGGATGGTGGAGTTGAGCCCGTCGGAGGCCAGCACCAGGTCGTACGCTGCGCGCAGCTCCTCGACATCGGGCGCCTCGGCCCGGTAGTGGACGGTCACGCCGAGCTCGGCGGCCCGCTCCTGCAGGATGTGCAGCAACTCCTTGCGGCTCATCGCCGCGAAGCCCTGGCCGCCGACGGTGAACGAGGCGGCGTTGAACTCGATGTCGATGTCGGTCCAGCGGGCGAACCGGTTCTCCATCTGCCGGTAGATGACCGTGTCGGCGTTCTCGATGCCGCCGAGGGTCTCGTCGGAGAAGACGACACCGAAGCCGAAGGTGTCGCCGGGGGCGTTGCGCTCCCAGACGGTGACCTCATGGGTCGGATCGAGCTGCTTCATCAGCGCGGCGAAGTAGAGTCCGCCGGGACCACCGCCCGCGATCGCGATCCTCATGACGGATTCCTCTCCACGGTGCGGATCATGCCTTCCTGCACGACGGTGGCCAGATGGCGGCGATCACGGGTGAAGAAGCGACCGATGCCGAGGCCGCGGCCGCCGTCCGCCGCCGCCGCGTCCTGGACGTAGAGGAGCCAGTCGTCGACCGTCCCGGATGCCGGGGGCCGGTGGAACCACATCGCGTGGTCGAGGCTGGCGGTGACGAGCCCGGGTTCGGCCCAGGGCAGCCCGAGCACGCGCAGGACGGGCTCGAGGATGGTGTAGTCACAGACGTAGGCGAGCGCGGCGAGGTCGCGCTGCTCGTCGGTGAGTGCCTCGACACTGCGCAGGGCGTCGAACGGCTTGACCCAGACGGCCTGGTGCGGGACCTGCTCGCCGTCGACGGTCAGGTAGACCGGCCCGGGGACATGGCGCATGTCGAAGCTGCGGCCGGCGGACCAGTAGGCCTTGGACTCCTCGGTCATGGTTCCGCCGCTGCGGCTTCCGAGGTAGGCCGCGGCGCCGGGCAGTTCCCCGGGGCCGGGGACGCCGGCGGGGAACTCCGCGGCGAAGGTCCCGCCGGGCTCGCCTGCGGCGAAGCCGGCCAGGCACACGTAGACCGGCTTGCCGTTCTGGTAGCCGCGGACCTGGCGGGTGCTGTAGCCCCGGCCGTCGCGCAGCAACTCGACCTCATACCGCACGGCTGCGCCGATGTCGGCGGGGCGCATGAAGTAGCTGTGCATCGAATGCAGCGTCTTGCCGTCGGTCACCGACCGCATCGCCGCGGCCGCGGCCGCGGCGACCAGGTCGCCGCCGTACGCCTTGGGCCACGGGCACGGCTGGGTGACGGCCGTGAACGCGAGATCGAAGTGCTCCGGCTCGGCCTCGGTGAGGGTGACTGCGGCGGAGAAGACCGCCGAGGTCGGCGGCGTCTGCGCGGTCGTCGGCGTCCCGGTGGTCATCGGTCGAGCCAGTTCGGCAGCTCGGCGTCCGGGACGTCGGGCAGGTTGACGACGATGTTCTCCGGCGTGCGGGTCGTCATCCAGGTCAGCGGCTTGTTGCGGTCCACGTTGCACTCGACGTGGGGCATGAACGGCGGGACGAAGACCCAGTCGTCCTCCGCGAGGTCGACGTAGTCCTCGAACCTGTCGCCGAAGTAGATGCGGGCGCGGCCCGAGAGCACGTAGCCACCGGTCTCGGCCTCGCCGTGGTGGTGCGGGACGGAGCGGTAGCCGGCCTCGTTGCTCACCTTGCCGAACCAGAGCTTGGTGGCCGGGGTGTGCTGGATGCTGACACCGGAGATGCGGGTCGCGCCGGCGGACTGCCCGGTGTCGCCGACCTCGCCGCCGCCGCGGGTCACCACCGGGACGACCAGGCCGCTCTCGGTGGCGTACATCGAGTTGTCGCCCTCAAGGACGTACTTGTTCAGGCCATGCTCCATGACTGGCTCCTGGGTTGTCGTTAGTGAGCGGGACCGGCGTGGAAGGCCACGGCGTTGCGTAGCGTGCCGATGCCGGGGATCTCGGTCTCGACGACGTCGCCGTCGGCGAGGTAGCGGGGCGGTTTACGACCGGCTCCGACGCCGCCCGGGGTACCGGTCAGCACGACGTCCCCGGGGCGCAAGACGGTGAAGGTGGAGATGTAGGCGAGCAGGTCGGCGGGGTCGAAGACCAGGGTGCGGGTGCTGCCGCGTTGCACTTCCGCACCATTGACCCGGCAGATGACCTCCACCCCCGCGGCCACGTCCACCTCGTCGGGGGTGACGATCACCGGGCCGATCGGCGTCGACCGGTCCCAGGCCTTGCCCTGGAACCACTCGCTGGTGCGGTGCTGCCAGTCGCGCACCGAGATGTCGTTGGCAACGGTGTAACCGGCGATCGCGGCAGCGGCGACGTCGCGGTCGGCCCGCCACAGCGCGGCCCCCACCACGACGGCGAGCTCGGCCTCCCAATCCACCTTGAGGCCGACCGGCAGCTCGATCGGCTCGCCCGGGCCGATCAGCGTGTCGGCGTATTTGGTGAACAGGGTCGGGTGGGCCGGGAGCTCACGTCCCATCTCGGAGATGTGGTCGCCGTAGTTCAGGCCGCAGCAGATCACCTTGCCCGGAGACGGCAGGGGCTGAACGGGAACGGCCCCGAGGAGCGGGCCGGCGAGGTCGTCGAGGCGGATCGGCCCGGCGGCCATCAGCGCCGACAGGTCCGCGGCAGGCAGCCGACGCCAGACACCGGCCTCGTCCAGTGCGGCGGCGGTCGTTCCGGCTTCGGTCATCACGGTCGCAAGCCGCATACGTACCTCCCAGGCTCCGTTGATGTCACAGAATATTGACGACCGTCTAGAAAATACAACATAGATGCGCTTAAATGTGGTGGCAACCAAACTCGCGACCGAGGAGGAACCCGTGGCCCCCGACGCCATCAACCCCGCTTCCCTGCCGGCGCCGAGCGGTTACTCCCACGGCACGCTGGCAGGCAACACGCTGTACCTGGGCGGCCAGACCGCGTTGGACGCCACCATGCAGATCGTTCCCGGTGGGATCGTGGAGCAGTTTCGACAGGCGTTCGGCAACGTGCTGGCCACGCTCGCCGCGGCAGGCGGCGTGCCTGCGGACCTGGTCAGCATCACGATCTACCTGACCGACATCCCGGACTACCAGGCGCATGGCAAGGAGATCGGCCGAGTCTGGCGCGAGCTGGCCGGTCCGGTCTATCCGGCGATGGCGGGGATCGGCTGCACAGCGCTCTGGCAGCCCGAGGCCATGATCGAGATCCTCGGCGTCGCGGTGATTCCCGACGAGCGGATCAAGCGCCCGGCGGCCTGACCGGGACGCGCCATGCCGGCGTCTTACATAATCTCGACGCACGCACCCAAAGAGAAATCCAAGCGCGGCGCCGCGGGCCCGAGGTCAAGCAGCTTTCATTCTTATGACGACCGTCACGATCGTGACATTCAGGGAAGGATCCCGGTGTGGCTGAGAGCCCGTACTGGAACCCGAAGACGGAGACGCTCGCCCGGGATGACCTGCGCGCTCTGCAGTTCGCAAAGCTGCGGCGCCTCGTTGAGTGGGCCGAGACCCGCAGCCCGTTCTACCGCCGCACCTGGGCGGCGGCCGGATTCACCGCGGACCGGCTGAAGAGCTGGGACGACTACAAGCGCATCCCGTTCCTCACCCGGGACGAGTGGATGGCGAACCAGGCGGAGCTGCCGCCCTACGGCGACCTGCCGGTGACCGGCGCCGCGGGCGCGATCCGCATGCACACCACGAGCGGCACTTCGGGGCGCACGCCACTGCGGGCGCTCGACAGTCGCAAGGACTGGTGCTGGGCGTCCGAGATGTGGTGCTACGCCCTATGGGGCATCGGGATCCGACCGGCCGACGTCGGCTACCTGGCCTTCGGATACGGCTCCTTCATCGGTTTCTGGGGGCTGCACAACGGGTTGGAGAAGATCGGGGCGTTGACCATCCCCGGCGGCGCGCAGAGCACCACGCAGCGAGTCAAGCAGATCATCGACTTTGGCTGCACCGTGGTCGCGACCACGCCGACGTACGCGTTCCGGATGGCCCAGGAGGCGCGCGAGCTGGGAATCGACCTTCCGAACTCGGCCGTACGCACAGTCGTCCTCTCCGGTGAGCCCGCGGGGATGATCCCCGAGACGAAGGCACTCATCGAAGCCGAATGGGGTGCGAAGGCGTTCGACACCGCGGGGATGACCGAGATCTCAACGATCTTCATGTTCGAGCCGGCCGATCAGCCCGGCGGCTGCCACATCATCGAGGACCACTTCATCGAGAAGGTCTACCACCCGGAGACGCTCGAGGAGCTTCCGTACGGGGAGTGGGGTGAGCGCGTCACCACGTCGTTCGGCCGCAGCATCATTCCACTGATCAAGTACCGCACCGCGGACGCGGTGGTGAAGGTGCCCCACACGACCGCCGCCAACGGCCGTACCTTCGACCTCTACGAAGGCGGCATTCTCGGTCGCGTAGACGACATGAAGCTGGTGCGCGGCACCAACGTGTACCCGCGGGCGGTCGAGGCGATAGTCCGGGGCTTCCCGATCGAGGAGTTCCAGATCCGGATCGAGAAAGTCGATCTGCGCGACGAGGTCTTCCTGGCGGTCGAGCCCGCGCCGACCCTCGACGACGGGGCGTGGGCGGATCTGGCAGGCCGGCTGCAGGCCGAGCTCGCCGAAGCCCACGAAGGCCTGCGCTTCATCGTCGAGCGGGCGGCCCCCGACTCACTGCCTCGCTTCGAGCTGAAGGCCAAGCGCCTTCAGGACCTGCGCTGAAGGGTTGATTTCCATGGCTGCCGATCTCCTCAACAGTTCCTTCACCGACCAGGAGGCCAAGCTCGTTGCCGCCTATGAGGCTCTTAAAGAGCTCGCCGGCGACGACCTGCCGCCGTGCGCCGCCAGCAACGTCCGGGTCGCACTCGCGGCGCTCGGCGTCGCCGTGATCGATCTTGGCCTTGTGTACGAGCACCTCACCGACTACGACTGCTGAGGTCCGTTCCGCCTCGCACCGGCGCACCGGCGCGATATCAAGCAGGCCGTCATGGAAGTCACTCAGCACGCTGTGGGGAAAGCCGGACCGTCCCGGTCAGGCGCCGCCCGCCAGGAGGGACCGGTAGCCGGGTGCAGGTGCACCGGCGGCGTCGGCGATCTGGGGAGGAAATCCACTCCGCGCGGGCGGGCCCAGGCATCGACGACGGCCTGTAGCTCCCGCGTACGGTCCACCTGGCCGATATCGCCTACGCGACGTCGGGCCGTGTCATCAGCGGTGACCGCAGATGCAACGCCAGACTGGGGCCGGTCAGGGGCACGGTGCTCCACGTCGCCACCGCCGTCCCCGTGCCGGCGTCGACCATCAGCCGGACCCGGTGCGGGGTGGTGATGACGTAAAGCTCGGCCACGAACGTGTCGCCCTGCCAGGCGCCGGCCGCGACGACAGGGCGGCCGAGCGGCGAACTTTCCCGCCATCCGCCGTGGCCGACCGAGACGTCGAGGGAGGACCCGAGCCGCAGGAGCCATCCACCGTCCACGGGATCGACGATCACCGCGGTTCCGTCGGGCAGAGCCGAATCCTCGGCGGAGGCGTCGAGCCTCGCCTTGACGGAACGCTCCGAGGCGGCCGAACCCGGCACCGGCACGAATGACAGCCGCCGCAACCGATCGGCGAGGATCTCGTCGTCCCGGGTGCTTCCCGCGTGGTCCACGCCGGGCAGCAGGCACTCCCATATCGCGTCGAGCACTGCCTGTGCCTGCGTATGGGCGCCGGTCACGGCGACCACGAGATCATGCGACGGGACGACCACGCACAGCTGGCCGAAGGCGCCGTCACCGTGGTAACCGTGACGCGACATCCAGAACTGGTAACCGTAACCGCAAAGGTAGTCGGCGCTCTCCGACCAGCCCTCGATCTGCAGGGTATCGATGTGCCGTCTGGTCGCGAGCTCCACCCATTCGCGCGGGACGAGCCGCCGGTCACCCCAGAGGCCGCCGCGCAGCAGCAGTTCACCGAAGGCGGCGACGGCCTCGGTCGTGAGGTGCAACCCGTGGAATCCGAAGGCGGCCCCGCTCGCCACCCGGTCCCATTCGGCGTGCTCGACGCCCATCGGCGTGAAGAGACGCTCGTCGAGCAGCTCCGGCAGACCGCGGCCCGTGACCCGTTCCACCATCCGGGCCAGGATGAAGGTGGTCGGATTGTCGTAGGCGTGCCGTGTTCCCTCGGCCTCGGGAAACGGTACGCGCAGGAAGCCCTTCACCAGGTCGCCCGGTTCCAGTTGCCAGGCCTCGGCGAGGCTGTCCGTGCGGTGTCCGGTCGTCATGGACAGCAGGTGGTGAACAGTGAGGCGGCGGCCCTGCTCCGAGATGCCGGCCGGAACGTGGTCGGGCAGCACGTCCACCACCCGATCGTCCAGCGAGAGCAGCCCGTCGGCGATCGCGAGCCCCACGGCGACCGAGGTGAACGACTTGGTCAGCGAGTAGAGCAGGTGCGGGCGTTCGGCCGAGTACGGCGCCCACCAGCCTTCGGCGACGACGTGACTGCGGCGCACGACCATGATGGAGTGACACTCGACGGATTGCGCTTCGAGCCGGTCCAGCAGCGCGGTGACCGCGCGGGACGACATCCCCGAGGCGGCCGGTGTCGAGCGCGGCAGTAGGGCGCGTTGAGAAGGCATCCGGGCACCCTAACCAAACCACCGAATCCGCTCAATCGAATTACGAGACATCGCTCAGAGCGCTGGATCGCCGTCCGGCCTTCGTTGCCACAGAGGCGGACTGACGCGTAAAACCCCACCAATGGGCCATTATGGTGCGATATCCCATGATGAACGGAGAGACGCATGTCGTTCCAGGCTTACTTGGACAACATCGAGGACAAGACCGGCCTCACCCCACGTGAGTTCATCGCTCTGGCGAAGGAGCGTGGCTTTGATGACCCGTCCACGAAGGCGGGCACGATCGTCGATTGGCTGAAGCAGGACTACGACCTTGGACGTGGACACGCGATGGCGCTGGTGCACGTGATCAAAAAGGGTCCGAAGATCGACGCCAAGCACGTCGGCGGCTCCGGTTCCCATCGCGATGAGTCCGACACGCTCTGGCTGGACGGCAAGGAGAACAGGCCCTGACGCAGTCGGCTGTCGACGACGGGTGAAAAACCGGCCCTGTGGGGCCAGTGGCAAGATTCAGCCGACGTCGGCACCGACCGGCCGCTTCTTGTTCGGAACCGTGTTGACGCCTGCCTCGCCGAGTCGGCCGGTGGGCGGGATGGGCAGACCGCTGAAGGTATGCGATCACTACGGTCAGCGGGGTAGCCCCAGCTCGCCCGCACGCAGCCCGGCCTGGAAGCGGGAGTCGGCCTCGAGCTTGGCCATCAGCTCGGCCACGCGCCGCCGGTAGGTGCGCAGCGAGACGCCGAGCCGTTTGGCCGCCGATGAGTCGGTGAGTCCCGAACCGAGGGCTTCGAGGATCACGCGGCCGTCGGTATCGAGGTGCGGGACGTCGCTGTGCAGATAGGTGTTGAGATCAACGGAGTTGTCCCAGATCGCCTGGAACAGCGAGTGGACACCGTCGACCAGGGTCTGCGACGTCGTCACGGTGTACTCGCGGCCGTTGGGCGTCCCCCGGCCGGCAAGGATCATCACCCGCCGGTCGATGAGGATGGTCTCGTGCGGCAGCGGCGAACCGCTGATCCGAACGAGAGCCCCCTTGCTCTGCACCAGCCGCAGGTGCGCGCGGGTCTCCTCGTCGGCGAGCGCTACCGGGCTGAGCAGCTTGCGAGAGGTGAAGCCCGGAGAATCCGCAGCACGCATCCGGTTCAGGATCGCGGCCCTGGCCTCCGGCTGCGACCAGGTCTTGAGGTCCCGGGCGGCGCACAGGAACTCGGTGTACGCGGACTCGAAGAGATGACCGGCACGCGCGATCAACTCCGCGTCGCCGTGCACTGAAAACACCTGTTCGTTCCGCATCCCTCCAGTCTGGCAGCAAGCTGCCACCAGTTCGCTGGGCGTCGTGGCGGCGGACATCATGAGCCTCATGACGATCGAGACTTTCTCCCTCGGCGGAGACCTGACCATCAACCGGCTCGGCTTCGGCGCAATGCGCCTGGCGATGGGCACCTTCGACGGTCCGCCGCGCGCCCCGGAGAACGGCATCGCGGTGCTCCGGCGCGCCGTGGAGCTGGGCGTGAACCACATCGACACGGCCGGCTTCTACGGCAGGGGTGAGGTCCGGGCCAACGAGCTGATCCGTACCGCATTGACCCCCTACCGTGACGACCTGGTGATCGCGACGAAGGTCGGGCCGTTGCGCGGGCCCAATGGTGCGCCGAGCGAGCAGGCGACGTCTGATCAGCTGCGCGGCCTGGTCGAGGCGGATCTGCGCTCCCTCGGGCTGGACCGGCTCGACCTGGTCTATCTACGGGTCGGCGGGATGGCCGGGCCGGGTGGCGAGTCGATCGCCGAACGGTTCGCGGTGCTGGCCGAGCTTCGGTCGGAGGGGCTGATCCGGCATCTGGGCGTCAGTAACGTCGACGCCGTCCAGTTCGCCGAGGCCCGGGCGATCGCGCCCGTCGCGGCGGTGCAGAACCGGCACACCGGCGACATGGGACTGCTCGCGGAATGCGCGGAAGCGGGTATCGCGTACGTGCCGTACTTCCCGCTCGGCGGTGGCGGCGCCCCGCTCGACGCCGAACGGCTCGGCAAGATCGCAGCACGCCTGGGCGCGACCACGGCGCAGGTCGCGATCGCCGCGCTGCTGGCGACGTCGCCGTCGGTGCTGGCGATTCCGGGCACCGGTTCTCTCGATCACCTGGAGGAGAACCTCGCGGCGAACGATCTCAGCCTCAGTGACGAGGACCTGTCTGACCTGCGAGGCTAGCTGGTCGGCTCCGGAAGTCAGCTTGGCTGCCATGCCCGTTGCCGCCGCCGGGGATGACACCGCCGTCGACGGCACCGTTCCCACGCAGGTCCCCTCAGCCTTGAGTTCGCTGTGCAGAGCACGCACCGGCTCGTCGGGCATCTTGACCTCAAGTCGAGTCGAGGTTGCACGCTGCGGATCAGGGCCTCGGCGAACTTTCGATGATGAGATACCCACCTTGGCGATAGTTGCGCGTCGTCCTTTATTCCGTATCGTCCCCACCAGTGATCCCAACCGTGCAAGGAAGGATCGGCATGGCCGACGATGTGGTCCGACACGTTTTCCAGACGGTCGACTCGTTCGACCCCGACGAGTTCGTGCGGTTGCTGGCCGAGGACGCCACATTGGTGTTCGGCAATGCCGAGCCGACGACGGGACGTGCGGCCATCGCCGCCGGGCTGCGGGCGTTCTTCTCCACCATTGGCGGGCTGCGGCACCGGATCGTCAGGAACTGGCAGGTGGACGCCGACATCATCGCCGAGACCGAGGTGACCTACCGGCGGCTCGACGGCAAGGACGTCAGCGTCGTGGCCGTATCGATCTGGCGCACCCGCGACGACGGTCTGATCTCGGACTACCGCATATTCGTCGACCTCGCACCCGTCTATACGGTCTAGGCCTGTACGGAGTACGGATGCAGCGCGGCGGCGACCTGGCGGTGAGACGGGCCGATCAAGGCGCGCTCATCCACTTTCGTCGGGCCCGGACTCATGGACGCTGGCAAGACCGACGTCCAGCACGCCGAGCGCCAGCCGCGGGTCGGTGTACAGCCGCGGGTTCTTCTGCAGATGCTCGACCTGTTCCGGTGTGAGTTCGCGGACCAGCGGAACCCCGTCGATCTTCACGATCAGGATGTTCGAGAACGCGAGCAGCGCGTTCTGCGTGTTCTCCAGCGTGGTGAGCAGCGAGGCGATCGCCTCGCCCTGCGCCTTGGTGATCTGCGACTGCGGCTCGCCGTACCATCGCGCCTTGGCTCCAGCGGCGAACGCGTCACCGCCCTGCTCCAGGCGGTCGTCGGTCGTTTGGCGTTTCAACGCGGTGAGAAACGCCTGCCAGATCGACCCTCTGATGATCAAAGAGCTTGAATCGACCTTCAAGCCGAATGCGTCGAAAGCCTCGGCGAGCGCTGTGCGCACCTGCCGGTACTGCGACTCGTCGTCGAGGTACACCACTGCCAGTTCCCCCGGGGGCCGAGACCGTACGGTACGGCGCCGCCGCACGGTCTTCCTCGCGCTGGGGTTGTGTACATGCGTCGGCGTGGAGGTGTCCGACTGGTCCTGGGGCTCGTCGGCAGAGAGCTCCCGGCCCATTTCCTGATCCGAATCCGTGAAGCCGCTCGACCCCAGGAGTAGCTGCAATTCCGTCTCTGCCGGGGTGTCTCTCCCATAGAGCCGGGCCACCCACCGGATCTGAAGGCCCTTGGCCTGGTCGATGAGGTCCTGTACGGAACCCACCGAGGTGCGGTGTCCAGGGTCGAGCCGATGGGGAGACGCCTCAATGAGCCTTATCAGTTCGTGGACTGTCGCTTCCAAGTCGGCCCAGGGCGGCGGTTCCGGGTCGGGCGCATCAACGCGGGGCGCGCCGCTCCACTGACGCCAGATCTCCGGACCCAACGACGCCAGCTCGTCCATGAGCGTCACACCCCGGTGTGCCAGCTCCATGGCTTCCTGCAGCTGTCCGAAGGCAGGCGGCAGGGGAACGGGAGAGTCGGCCTGGTCGTGACGTTCGAGCTCCTGAGTCTCCGAGTCGCCTTCGGCTGAGCTGCTCCCGCTGGTCATCGGCAAATCCCTTCGGCGGTTCGTTACAGACCGACGTCGCGCATGGCATTGTCGCGCCGGCGGTCGACGAGTTCCACCCCCTGCCTTCTCCCCGCTTTCCATGCCCGCGACAAGCCACGTTATCGCTGGCATAAAGAGCAGGTCAGTCGATCACGGGACAAGCCACGGTGCGGTTCCCTTCCGAGTCGCCGTCGATATCGCAGCAGAGCCGCCGGCCGTCGCACCCGTTCAGAGGCACAACAGGTTCTCTATCCGTACTGGCCTTCCCGGCGGCAGCGAAGGCTCCAGGGGCGCGTCCAAGGGGACGTCCGACCAGTCGATTCGGAACGGGCCTTCGTTCGGCTCGGATGGGATCCGGCCCATCAGCTCGAACGTGGCGACCGGCTGCCCGGGGCGGTGGACATCCAATTCCAGCTTGATGAAACCGTCGAGGTCCTCGCGGGTCAGGTCGCCGGTTTCGCGCAGTCTCGCTTCGGCGGCGTCCTGCGCGGCGGCGAGCGTTCTGAACACGTGGCCGACGTCGATCCATTCGGAGTTGCTGATCCGCACTTCCTCGCGCAGCAGGGCGAACGCGTACGAGCGCGGGCTCGTCTCCGGGGCCGGTGGCGGACCGGTCTCGGCCTCAAGCATCTCGAGGCAGGTGTCCGCTTGTTCGTCGAGCGGGTCGCGGCGCAGCGCCTCGCGGTAGGCGGCTACCGCGCCGTCGCGGTCGCCGAGCCAGGCGAGCGCGTGGCCGAGGTGGATCGGCACGAGCGGATCTTCGGGATCGGCGTCCAGCGCCGCCCGCGCGGCCTCGGCGGCGCATTCGGCGACCGGACGGCTCACGTCGTCCTCATCGTCTTCCTCCACGCCGTTGAGCGGCGGGCCTTCCAGATCGTAGTCCCAGCCGGAGTTCAACTGGTTCTCCACGTCGATGCAGAGGCGCAGCTCGAACGCCGCGATCAGCGAACGGCCTATCGCCACCGCCGCGGGATCGGCGTGCTCGGCGGCGTTATAGCAGGCGCGCGCCTCGGCGAGCAGCGCACCGATCTCATCGGTGCCGTGGTCGTCCCAGAAGCGGTAGGCGCACTGGGCGAGGAGATCGAGGGCACGCTCCACGTTCATCCGAGAAGCCTGCCATATCCGGAACATGCCTGTATTTGCTTCACGCCCTTGTCTCGCCACCTGCCTGCGCGAGCTCTGAGGCACGCCAGGGGCGCGGATCCTGGGCGATCCAGGATCTCACCTGGTGAACGTTCCGCCCAGCTGCTCGGCCGTCCGCCCGCGCCCGGGGCCGTTGCCACTCAGACGGTCACTCAGCGAGACGGTTTCGGCGGCCTGGAGCCGTGTCCGGGATCGGCGACGTGCAGGATCTCAGCTGTCTAGCGTTGCTTGAGGCGGAGTGCTTCTTTACGGGCCTCGGCGTAGAGGGACCGCTCGCGCTCCAGCCACTCCGGGTTCTCCGCTTTCAGCGCATCGATCTCAGCGGTGGTGAGCAGTCCGGTGATCCCACCTCTGAGCAGGCCGGCAATGGAGACCCTGAGCTTCGCGGCGATGACCTGCTTGGTGTGCGGGCCGTTGCGGCGCAGGTCAGCGAGCCAGGCAGGTGGCGTCGACTGCAACTCGTTCAGCTCGTCCCTGGAGACGACACTCGCCTGGAACTCGGCGGGAGTGGCCGAGAGGGGGACACCCAGCTTCTTGGCCGCGGTCGCGGGCTTCATCGTCTGGATGTTCTTCGGTTTGGGCGAGGTCATGGCGTCAAGAGTAGTCAGCCGGAACGGGTTCCCTTGACATCGGTACCCTGAGGAAGTGACCGATGAAGAGACCGGCAGGATGTTTCGACTGGCGTACGTGCCCGGGGTGACACCCGCGAAATGGGTCAACGTCTGGATTGAGAGAATGCCCGGCGTGCCGGTCACCCTGGTCGCGGTTCCCGCCGCCGAGGCGGTGGGGCTCCTGCGGAACGGCGGCGCCGACGCCGGATTCGTCAGGCTGCCGGTCGACCGGGACGGGCTCAGCGTGATTCCGCTCTACGTGGAGACCACGGTGGTCATGGTGCCCAAGGACCACGCGGTGGCCGCCGCCGACGAGGTGACCATCGCCGACCTTGCCGACGAAGAGGTGTTCCATCCTCTGGACGACACCGTCGAGTGGACGGCCCGGCCCGGGCTGCCCGCGTTCACCCGCCCGGCCACAACGGCGGACGCGGTCGAGCTGGTAGCGGCCGGCACCGGGACCCTCCTGGTTCCGCTGTCGCTGGCACGCCTCCACCACCGCAGGGATCTCACCTACCGGCCGGTGTCGGACGCGCCGCAGTCCCAGGTTGCGCTGGCCTGGCCCACCGACGCGACCACCGACCTGGTGGAGGATTTCATCGGCATCGTCCGCGGCCGGACGGCGAACAGCTCACGGGGCCGCACCCCCGCCTCCCCTGCGAAGAAACCGGCGCAGCGGCAGGCACAAAAACCCGTACAGAACGGCTCCGGTCGCCGTGCCGTGCCGACCGGCCGTAAAAAGAAGGGCCACCGGCCCCGGTGACCTGCAACGACTCGGCCTCAGCAGCCGTCCCGCCACGCATGACGACACGCATACGACGTGCTGCTCGCCCTCCAGCGATGTCAGTTCGGCTCGCACAGCAGAGTTCGCGTTGCGATCCTCACCGACTTTGAGGGCCGGGACGCTCTGAGGGCCGGGACGGAGGAGGCGGGGACGGTTCTGCTCTGCGCGAATCCGGCGGAACTCGAACGCGCCGTCTATTTATGGTGAGGCATGGCCTCCTCTGTCCCGCCGCTGCGTCCGGCGATCGATCGGACCGACCCTAAGCCGTCTCCGGCTCGCGAGCCGCTGTGGCGGCACGCGCTCGGTGAGCGTCTCAGAGGTCTTCGTCACGAGCGGGGCGAGAAGTTGAGCGAGACGGCGCGTCGTGCCGGCGTCTCGCCGCAGTATCTCTCCGAGATGGAACGAGGCGTCAAAGAGCCATCCAGCGAAATGATCGCTGCGGTCGCCGGCGCGCTGGATGTCACTCTGGTCGATCTGACCCTTGCCGTTGCCGAGAGCTTGCGGTCTGCTCAGAGCAGCACGTCGAGAGGTGCTACCTGCTCGGCGGCGTATGCCCTGGCTGCTTAGCGCGGCCTGCCGGGATCATCCACGAGCCGGTGAATGCTCCTCGATGATCTGATCGATGAGCCCGTACTCCAAGGCCGCGGTCGCGGTGAACACGCGATCGTGATCGGTGTCGGCGCGTAGGGTCTCGATGGTCTGGCCCGTGTGCCGTGACAGTATGCGCTCGATGTCTGCTCGGACACGTACGACCTCGTCGGCCTGCAAGATGAGATCGGGGATCGTTCCGCGCCCCTGAGCAGCCGGTTGGTGCAGGATTACTCGTGCGTGCGGGAGAGCGGCACGTTTTCCTTCGGCGCCCGCGGCGAGAAGGACGGCACCCACCGCGATGGCCTGTCCAACGCAGGTTGTCTCAACCCGCGGGCGGATATAGCGCATGGTGTCGTATATCGCGAGCATTGCGCTCGGGTCCCCCCCTTCGCAGTTGATATAAAACTGTATGGCGGCATCGGGGTTGTCTGACTCCAGAAAAACAAGCTGCGCGACGAGCGCGTTCGCGACGCCCGCATCAATTGCGGTCCCCAGATAGACGATTCGCTCGGTGAGCAGGTGCGAGTAGACATCCATGATCCGATCGCCGCGAGGATTCCGGGCGATGACGTTGGGGATCGTGTACGTGGTCACTGGCCGACTCCTTCGGTGACGCCGAATCCAAGCCGTGGGCGATCGTGTGGCGCGATTTCGTCGAAGCTCTGGACGATCGCGTCTATGAAGCCGTAGTCCAGTGCCTCTTGCGCTGTGTACCAGCGATCATGCAGAGAATCCTCGAATATGCGCTCCACCGGCTGACCCGTGTCCTCGGCGATAAGGCCGAGCACCGTGTCGCGAGTATGCCGAAGGTCGCCGGCCTGCAGTTCGATGTCGACTGCGGTGCCACCGATTCCGGCCGAGCCTTGGTGCATCAGGACACGTGCGTGCGGCAGGGCGCGGCGCTTCCCTCGGGTGCCCGATGACAGCAGGAATTGCCCGGCGCTGTAGGCGATGCCCAGCACGAGGGTCGACACGTCACAGGGAATGAGTCGGATGATGTCACGAATCGCAAGCATCGATGGAACCGAGCCGCCCGGGGAGTGAATCCACAATGCGATATCGGCCGACGCGTCCTGCGTGGCGAGTGCTATCAACTGCGTGGTGAGCAACGTCCCATTATCGTCATTAAGGGGGCCGTCGAGAACGAGAACACGTCCCTCGTAAAGCTGACGTCTCACCCGCGTGTCGAACAGTGGAATTTTCGATTCTTCGCTCATGCGTCCATCATGTGGGGCGGTCCGGATCGGCGTCGACACGATCTGCCTGGGGCAGATCTGCTCAGAGCAGCGTGAACTCGGTTGCCGGCCCGGTTCGGAGCATTGCGATCGGGAATCGACTGGGGCGAGCGCGCCCTCCTGCTGCCCGCACCTTTCCCTGCCTATCTGCTTGGTCGACGCCGGCCGTCGCTTGAGCATGGGGCGGTGTGGTCATCTCCTTGCCGGGCCGGACACGCCAGATCACGTCGTCATTCGCGTATCCCTGTTCCCGGTGACCTTCTTCGCCCGCTGGTTGCCCTGCCCGCAGGATGACGGCTTGACCTGATCGGGCCGGCTTGGCATCCCCTGTGGTGACCGGTGGGGAGATGACCTCGGCGACCGAGCCGGCCCGGTCTGTTTCCTCGTCCGGGACCGTGACGCCACGTTCATCGGTGCCGCCGGCAATGACCACCTGCTCAAGATGAGTCGGTCGTCATACCGCTGGAAGGCCGGATCAGGAGCCGGAAGGCGCTCAGCGGACTGATCAGCGAGTATCACCGGGCTGCATAGCCGATCCGGTGAGACGCCAGGTCAGAGCGTATGCGACGAGTTCAGAAGGGGTACACGGCTCCGGCGTCCCCCTGGAGGACATCGCCCGGCTCGTCGGCCACAGCGGGATCGCGGTCACCGAGGCTGCCTACCGTAGGCGGATCCGCCCGGCGCTCCTCGGCGGCGCCGAAGCGATGGACCGGATCTTCACGTGACCGGAGCAATGGTCCCTGCAGAATGCAGAAAGGGTGTCTCCCTTTCGGGTGACACCCTTGCCGACCAGTGAAAACCTGGTCGGGACGACAGGATTTGAACCTGCGACCCCTTGACCCCCAGGCAAACCGGGAGGGGGCGGGACCATGTCTGATACCCGCCCCCACCTGCGCAAACAGTCCACGGCGATCCACCGTCGTCCGGCCCCGTCCGTGGCCGTTGTCACTCAGTTGGTCACTCAGGAAAGTACTCCCGTAGGGAGCCTTGCCATCTGCGTTATCCGAGGACTCCAGCATTTGGCGATCAAGCTCTTTTGTCGGCAACGGCTGCGATCATGCTGCTCACATGATCAAGGGAGTGACGATGACAGAGCCTCACCCAGAGTTCCACTGGCTCTCTGGTCGCGGACCGTTGGAAGACATTTTCTGCGTGTCCTTCGTCCGGGGCCTCTCCTGCTTGGAGGTGCTCACCCGCCTCGGGGTGGACGAGAGCACGGTCGAGGAAATGGCCTTCGACGAGTTAAACGAACTCGCGATGGAGGAAGCAGCGGCCACCAGTGGCACCGACCCCGGCTACGTCGGCGCCGTGAAGCTCGGCGAATGGGCTGTGCTCGTCGAGCCCTTGGGGTGGCGAGTCCCTGTCAAGCGCGGCTTGTTAGGCCGCCTCTCGAATGAGACCGAAGTCGTGTCGATCAGCCGGCACGACTACGCCGACGACGGCTTCGTCTACGCCGTCGATCGTGACGTCATGCTGCGATTCGATCCACTGACACCCCAGTACCGGGAGGGTGTCGACTCCGAACACTGGGAAGCCGCAATGGACGAAGTCGGCCTGGGACGGCGCACGTTCGATGATCCAATACCTGACCGCCCGATCGCTTGCGCTTTCGCCCTCGCGAGAAAGATCACCGGCGTCTCCTTCACCTCAGACGTGCTTGACAAGCCATTTCTGGTCGCCGTGGCGAACAAACAATGATCAGCTTGTCATTGCGAGACTTCGCCTGATGCCGACCTAGGGTGAGCAGCATTTTCCTCAAACCGAGACGGTTTCATCCCTTCAAGTATTCAGGCGCTCATGGGGTAGCGGGTCAGGAGCTCCCGTACTTCGGGAACATCGGCGTAGGGCTTGAGCCGTGCCAGGACCACGCGGGCGCGTTGGGTGGTGCGGTCACTGGTGAGGTCGGCGGACATGTCCAGCATCCGCGAGGCCGTGTGCGCTGCCTCCTCCGGCTCGTTGGCGTCGGCGAGAGCAACGGCAAGCCACGACAGATACAACGCGACTTCCCGGACGTGAGTAGCGTCGTAGCGCGTCAGAACCTCGGTGAGCAGAGGAACGGCACGCAGCGGGCGGCGCAGCTCGGTGTAGGCGCGGGCCTCCATGATCTGGAGCTCGTCGGAGCTGACCCAGTACAGGTACGACGGTTCTTCGGCTCCTGCCGGGCTCGCCAGTGCAGTACTCGCCTCACCCAGTGCTCTGATGGCGGGCTGGGCCTCTCCGGCGCGAGCGTGCGCCCAAGCAAGACGGTCCCAGGTCAACGCGCGAATACGCGGTGAAGCATGCTGTCCGGCCGCGTCCAGTGCGGCGCGTGTCAGTGCCACACTTTCCTGCGCGTCGCCGACGTTGGCGATCTGGTAGGCCAGGGAGCCGAGAAGGTTGGCCTCCAGGGAGCCGTCTCCGGCTTCGCGGGCGGCGCTGATACCCAGTTGGTAGGTCTGGGCGGCCTGGTCGTGCTGGCCCGCGTCGCTGGCGATCCATCCGACGATCTGTGCCAGTTCGCCGATGTTGACCAGCAGCGCCCGGCCTGCCTCCTCGGTGTGGGTACCGCACCGGTAGAGGCGTACCGCCGCGTCAAGCTCGCGGAAGGCGGGCCGGATCAGGTCGCTTCCGGCGATGACGTCATCGGCGAGCCGCAGACCGTGAACCCGTGCCGCCAAATCCTGCACGGTGCCCATTCCGACCCTTCGCCCTACCCCGGCGGGAAGGCGGGACAGCGGATCACCTTCGGGCATGATCGCGGCGAGCACCTGGGCCGGTGACTTCCGGACCGCCTTGTTCGCCAGGTCGAACAGCTCGGCCTCGGGGAGATCGAACGCCCGGCAGTACAGCATCCGGTAGGGGTCCTTGGGCTGGTGCCTGCCCTTCTCCCAGTCCTTGATCATGCGGATCAGGGACTCGCGGGTCGGCAGGTGAGCGCGGGTGCTCTTATCGGCCACCTCGGCGAGTGCTCGTGCCATCTGCCGTTGCGACCACAGCCGCTCGCGTCGCTCGGCGCGCAACCTCAACGCCCAACCCGGAATCTCGTCCATCACCGCGCCCTGGGGGGAGACATGGGAGACCTGCCGTCTCCCCCAGTCTCCCCTATCACCTCCTGTGCGAGCACGTGTATGGGCGATGTCATGGGAGGACCGTGAAAAAGCGGAACCCGCAGGCGCGGACACGCCGTACGGGTTCCTTGATCGCACACTGGAGGTGCGACCTATGGACAACTGTAGAGCCGTCCCGCCCGCCGTTGATGAGGCGCTGGTGGAGAGCCATGACAGGGCGCTGGCCGTCGTTCAACGGCTTCTTACCGAGCAGGGAATCCGTGCTCACTGCCACCACACAATCAGTCTCGGATTGTTCGCCAACAGTGCGGCTACTTGGCCCGACCAGCCGCCTCTTCGGTCGTGGATGGAGCGACACCCGCCGGAACTGACCGTGAAGGGTCCGCAGGGCTGGCGCGTAGCCACGGTGACCATGGGGGCGCGCTCGGGCAGCTATCTGGTCTCCCTGCGCGACGGCTCCGGTCCTCAGGCGGTGAGAAGCGAGCATCCCGAACAGGTGGTGAAACTGATCCTGGCTGCTCGGGAAATATGACCGTGTACGGCTGGGTCATCCTGGGCGATGCAGCCACCAAGCGCGTCAACGGTCAAGAGGTCGTTGTCACGGCCGGTAAGTCGGGCGACATCGGGGTGGCCATCAGAGCGTGGGAGGACGTTGAACGCCACCGGATGCTGTACGAACTAGGCAACCTGGGGCGCATGGTCGATGCTGCGCTGGCTCGCCTCCAGGTCCACCACCGCACTTCAGGCAGTCGCGGAAAACATGCACCGGAAACGGGCAACACCCGATGACCACTGGTCGGGCACGGCAACACACCTTCCCGTAGTCGCGTTGCCGTACCCGACCAGCAATGGCCGTGATCGGGTAACCGTGTCGTTCGGTGGCAACCTGACCCGGAGCGCAGTGCCGCCAGGCGCGAGCACCGGAAGCAGGGCGGCAGAGTCCTTGATCACCTCTATGGAGGCGTTCCTGATGAGCACCGAGCGGAGACGGCCGGCGCAATGCCGAATGGCACCCCGAAGGGGCCGCGAAGCGGTTGGGCTGGCGGTCGGAGCGGCAGGCGGCAGCGCGTACCAGGGGCGGCGGGTGCATTCGGTTCGGCGGATGCTCGGTGCGGCGGGCGGCGGGGTCCGGCCGTTCGCGCCGGGCGGGCGCGGGACGGGACCGGCCTCCAGGCCGCATGCCCGGTCCCGATGTCCGTCCGGCGCGGACGGGCGTGCCGCGCCGTGCAATGGCGCGGAGCGCTGACGCCTTAATGATGCAAACTGAACCTGCAGCTTCCTCGTCCCAAAGAAATCAGGCTGTGATCAAGACCGGCGCATGTCAGTGCGAACACCTATGGAGATAATCCGCGAAGGACCGCGCAGACCTGCCGAAGCTCATCACGGTCGTCACGCAGTATCAGCACTGGCATCTAAAGCCGAGTACACAAACATCTCGTCCACTTTATCTGGGTTAAACTTCTCCATCGCTAGGGCGATCTGCAATATATTAGAAAGGATTGCCATAGCAAGTCGCGTAGCGTGAATGGGCATGTCCTCAAGATGTAAGAGCTGCTTCTTATGCGGACCAGGTACGCCGTGTACAACCCTAGAGCGATAGGAGTAGATATCCTTCACGCTACTTAATGTTTCACCACTTGGACCCCAGCCGATTCGAGAAAGCATTGCAGCGGCACGAAGGGAAATCTTGTGAACTATTTCTCCACTTCCCGAACCTGACCCTAGCAGCGCTTCTAGCCCTATACATAGATCAACGATGCGATCTTCGTCGCTTTCTCTGTTCCAGGCGGCCACATAACGTCGCGCAGCCACTCTGAGGCTAGGATGACTACTGCCGAGTTTATTGAAATGGAGATTTGCGCGAGACAGTTGATCGACTGATATCTCACTTACGTGCTTGCAGTAGTTGTCCAAGCGAGTCGCATGATCTCTGAGAAGATATATTGAGCTTGTATTACCATCGCTGTCCATGTTACCGAACCAGCCAATGGGTTCTAATAGCATCTGCGCGTAGCCGACAGCACTAGAATTCCCTATCGATACCGCTTCGAAGAACCTGTCTATGGCGTCAATCGTTGAAAAGTACGGGACAAGTTCAAAGTAACTACCATAACCGCCAGCACTCGCGCGAACATTGCTCATTTTAAGCGCGTGCGTAGCACCAGATAGCTTATTTTTATCACGCGCAGAGACGTGCGATACATTTGCAAGAAACGCCCTGCGACTGTCGCTTAGTTCAACTATTGAATAGTCTCCAAAATCTCCTTCCGCCGCAACCTTGGCCCCAAGAATGGGGATGTAAACATCCATCCGAAGGTCATCGCTTAATAGATATCCCTTTTGGTCAGCGAAGAGGTCTTCAAGGTGAGGTACGTTTATATTGCTTTCAATTGGATGAGCTGCTACATATCTTGCTGCCAACAGCACTGGAATCATAGATATTTCGTGAAGCAGTACCTTGCTGGCATCTAAGGGGTCACTTTCTCGATCTTCCGGAAATAGAAACTTCCACACAATGTTTGGATGCAACTTAACGTAAGAATGTAGATCTTTTAGGCCGTTCAAATTATCATGCCTACAAAGGCTTGCGCGACTTCCAGACGGAGGCGCGTCGAACAATACCTTGTACCCGTGCTTAACTATTCTCTCGTCGGCAACTACGAGTTTTTCCGAGAGTTCATACTTATAGTTATAAATTCGCGCAATGGCATCTAGCGTGGGAACTTGAACCTTACGCCACAACTCGTCCGCGTCGGGGTCTATCTCTGCAATCATGAGCACATAGTAAACCTGGCGCTTCAAAAATACTGGCTCATGGCAAAGATCCTAAAAGACAAGACAGCGTAGTGATCACGTCGGTCACTGTGAGCAGTTCATTGCACGTGGGCGGGGCGACCTCAACTAGCCGGAGAGCCGCAGCTCTGGCGACATCCGTTCACCTGCAGCGGTCCGCTGCGGCGGGCCGCCTTGAACCAGTAAAGAAACTCTGAGCCCACTACACCCTGAGTGAGACCTGTCCATCTGATCCGGCCTGGTCATGTTCACTAGCTGCTACGGCTTCGAAGCGGTCGCCGGGGGCTTCGATCTCGGTGAACTCCAGCGGGCGGCCGTCCTTGCTGAGCATCAGCCGGCGGACCAGCAACAAGGGGGTGCCGATGGGCTCCATGTTGAGGTCTTCGTAGGTCTCGCCGTAGGGCATCTGGGTGTGGACCGAGGTGATCCAGCGCAGTGGTCCGTGGGTGCGCTCCAGGTGGGCGTAGTAGTCCTCGGGTTCGATCTCGGAGTTGATCTCCATGTCTCTGCCTTCGCCGGTGATGGTGGCGACCTGGTCGGCCAGGAGATAGGAGTACAGGTGGATGCGGGCGCGGGTCTTGATGTGTTGCCAGTAGGCGTAGCGGTAGACGCCCATGCGGCCCCGGCGCACGCCCAGGACGTCGGCTTTGCTGCCCTCGATGGTCATGAACAGTGCCGAGTTGGGAGTGACACGGCCTGCGGTGCGTTCGGCCTCGCTGGCGACGGTGACGTGTTCCCATCCCTGTTTGGCGGGGTCGTAGGTGGGGCTGAGCAGGTCTTCGCGCGCTGAGCCGCCCATGAGGATGAGGCGGCGGTCAGGGGTGGGGCGGACGAAGGTGCCGCGGCCGTGGGCGACGGTGAGCAGTCCTTCGCCGACGAGCTGGGCGATGGCCTTGCGGATCGTCGGGCGTGAGGTGGCGTACTCGTTGGCGAGGAACGCTTCGCCGGGGAGTGCCTGTCCTGGTTGGTAGTGGTCTTGGACCACGTCGGAGCGCAAGAGGTCGGCGATGATTCGCCACCGGGCGGCGCCCTTGTCGTCGGTCATGCCGAAGTCCTCCTTCTTCCACGTTTGCTCTTTACAAGAGGTAGCACGTGTTGTTTACCATGTCCACATGGGCCAAGACGTAGCACGTGTTGGAGTACCTGTCGGGAGCGAACGAAGGAGGATGTCATGAATAGCAAGGAGGAACCGCAGCACCGCACCGCCGACCAGCAGCCGGAATGGCTGGTCGATCTCGCACGGTTGATCAACGATCCGGGCTATGACCGGTGGCGCTCGATGGTCGCGGCGACCGGAGGGTGTGCCCACCCGATACACCTGGCGGGCGAGTCATTGATCGTCAACGCGACCAGCGGTGAGGTGCTGCACAGCTACCGCACGACGGATGAACCGTCCGGGCATCTGCTGGTGGCCTGCGGTAACCGGCGGGCGTCGGTGTGTCCGTCCTGCTCGGAGGTCTACCGGGCCGACACCTTCCAATTGATCCGAGCGGGCCTGTCCGGCGGTAAGGGTGTCCCGCAGGAGGTGAGCGGACATCCGCGGGCATTCGTCACGCTCACCGCTCCCTCGTTCGGGCCGGTGCACACCCGGCGAGAGAAGAACGGGACGGTGCGGGCCTGCCGTCCCCGTAAGCATGACAAGGTCTGTGAGCACGGGCATCCGGTCGGCTGCCATGCTCGCCACGAGTCGGGAGACGAACGGCTCGGGCAACCTATCTGCGGTGATTGTTACGACTACATGGGCGCGGTGCTCTGGCAGGCTCACGCGGGCGCTCTCTGGCATCGCTTCACCCTGGAAGTACGGCGCACCCTGGCCAGCGAGGCGGGGCTGAGCCGTCGGGAGTTCGCCAAGCGGGTCCGGGTGTCGTTCGCCAAGGTGGCCGAATACCAGAGGCGCGGCCTGGTGCACTTCCACGCCATCGTCAGGCTCGACGGTCCGGGAGGCTGCAGTGAGGCCCCTCCGGACTGGGCTGATCACGACTTGCTCACTCGGGCGATCCCGCCGGCCGTCCAGCGGGTCACGGTCACCTCTCCCCCGAGCGATCTCGGCCGATGGGATCTGATCTGGGGTGATCAGCTCGACATCCGCCCCATCCTCCTCGACCAGACGGCGGACGGGCTCAGTGAGCGAGCGGTAGCCGGCTACATCGCCAAATACGCCACGAAGGGTGCTGAAGCCTCCGGCACCATCGATCACCGGCTGTCGTGTCCGGCCTGCGGCGGTCGGGGGCGGCTGCGCCTGATGACCTCGTGCGGGCGCTGTCACGGGACGGGTGTGAAGCCGGGGCTGCATCTGGACGCGCTACCGGTCACCGCGCACGCCCGGCGCATGATCCGCACCTGCTGGGAGCTGGGCGCACGCCCCGAGTACAAAGCTCTCCGGCTGCGACCCTGGGCGCACATGCTGGGATTCCGCGGCCACTTCTCATCCAAATCGCGCCGCTACTCCACCACCCTGGGCGACCTCCGGCAGGTGCGCACCACACATCGAGCCGCCGAAGCACGTGAACGGCATGGGCTCCCGGTCCTCGGTGACGAGACGACCCTCGTTCTCGGTCACTGGCGGTTCGCCGGATCGGGCTACTCCCCCGGTGAGGCGATCATGGCCGAGCACATCCGCCAGAGGGTCGCCACCGCTCGGAAGATCGCCACCGAGCGGGAGGACGGGTGACAGCACCCGGACCGCCCGGCGAACGGCGGCTGTATCGCGTCTGCGAGGCCATGCACCTGCTCAGCATGAGCCGCAGCGTGATCTACGAACAGATCAGATCGGGCCGTCTGCGCTCGGTCACCCAGGGCCGTACCCGGCTGATTCCGGCCTCGGCCATCTCCGACTACGTGGCACTACTCGAACAGGAAGCGAGGGCATCATGACCACACGACGCAGCCGGGGAGACGGCGGCCTGCACTGGGACGAGACCCGCGAGCGCTGGATCGCCTCGGTGACGGTCGGCTACACCCCTGCCGGAAAGCGCATCGTCAAGAAGGCCAGCGGCAAGACCAAGACCGAAGCCAAGGCCAAGCTCAAAGAGATCATCCGCGACTATGACGACGGGCTGGCCAGCGGTCCGGCCAACTACACCGTGGCCGACACCGTGACGGGCTGGCTCACCTACGGCCTGCACGGACGTGACCCGAACACCGTGGCCAACTACCGGACCCTCTGCGACAAGCACATCATCCCCGGCCTGGGTGCCCGCAAGCTGCGGGAGTTGAGTGCGGAGGACGTGGACCGATGGCTCATGGGCAAGGCCAGGACGCTCAGCGCTCGAACGGTCCGCCTCCTCCACTCATGCCTGAACCGAGCGGTGAGGTTCGCCCAGTCCCGAGACAAGGTCAAGCGCAACGTCGTGGGCCTCTGCGAGGTCCCCGAAGGAAAGGAAGGGCGGCCGTCCAAGGCGCTCACTCTCGACCAGGCGGAAGCCATCCTCAAGGCCGCGGGCGACACGCGGATGTACGCCTACGTGGTGCTCTCCCTCCTCATCGGTGCCCGTACGGAGGAGTTGCGGGCGCTCGCCTGGTCGGAGGTGGATCTCGACGGCAAGCTGGGCACCGACGCTCCCCCGTGGATCGCCGTGTGGCGCTCCGTGCGGGAAGGCGGCGACACCAAGACCAGGAAATCACGGAGGTCTCTGGCGCTGCCTCGTCGCTGCGTTGAGGCCCTGCGGGAGCACCGGGCGCAACAAGCCGACGAGCGAGAGGAGGCGGGCGCGAAGTGGAAGGAGAACGATCTCGTCTTCGCCTCCCTGGTCGGCACTCCCCTGGACTCCCACAACGTACGGCGGGCGTTCCGGAAGATCGTGAAAGACGCCGGGCTGCCGGCGAAGGACTGGACGCCTCGGGAGATGCGGCACAGCTTCGTCTCGCTGCTGTCCGACTCCGGCGTCCCGCTGGAAGACATCGCCCGGCTCGTCGGCCACAGCGGGACCGCGGTCACGGAAGCGGTCTACCGGAAACAGATCCGCCCGGTGCTCCTCGGCGGCGCCGAAGCAATGGACCGGATCTTTACATGACCGGAGCGATAGTCACTCACTTAGTCACTCAGAATGCAGAAAGGGTGCCTCCCTTTCGGGTGACACCCTTACCGACCAGTAAAAACCTGGTCGGGACGACAGGATTTGAACCTGCGACCCCTTGACCCCCAGTCAAGTGCGCTACCAAGCTGCGCTACGTCCCGGTTGTCCTTCGCCCTCTCGGGCGGGACGTCATAACCTTAGCGCAGATCGGATGGGCGTGTGCACGCCAGGACGCTCACCGGACATATGTGATCATGCGAGAGACGGGGTGCACGTGGGGCGCAAAGCGCTGATCGACCAGGGCGAGCTGCGCCGACTCGTCCGAGAGGGACTGTCCAACGCCGAACTGGCCGCACGGTTCGGAGTGAGCGAGTCCGGAGTTCTGCAGGCCAAGAGGGCCGCGGGGCTCTCCAAGCCGATGCTCGACCACTCCCGGGCGCTCCCATGGAAACTGGACCGTTCACACAACCAGTCCGGCCCGGCGACGAACCTGCGCAATCTGTCCTCCGTCGCGCAGGGGCGTGCGATCCCCGCAGAGAAGCTCAACACCGCGCTCCGCTGGGCCGACCGGCTGGTCGCCAACGGACTGGACATCTCCTACGAATCCGGCCGGGGGTTCCAGGAGGTCCCGGCCTCCGCCGGGCGGTCGCTCGTCGAAACGGTCCTGTCCGAGGCCCGTGGCGCGCTGGATGCGGCAGGCCACCTGGAAGGCCACCCCAAAGACTGAGGATTGCCGGCTAAAGATTGGTAAAACGCCGATCCAGTATTTTTTTGATGACGGATCACTGATATACGCAGCCGGTTTCGAGGCTTGTTCCTGGGGCAGCGCACGGGAACAACCGCTTAACACAACCGGAGGCAGACATGTCCACCGTGATCTGGGTGGTCGTCATTGCGGTCGCGGTGGTGGCGATCATCGCAATCGGCTACGCCGTACTGCAGCAGCAACGCCGGCATCGACTGCGCGATCGATTCGGCCCCGAATACGAACGCACCCTGCAGGAGCGCGAAACCCGGCAGGAAGCCGAGCAGGAACTCATCGCCCGCGAGGAGCGTGTCAATTCTCTCGACATCCGCTCGCTCGACCCCGGGACGCGTGACACCTACGCCAAGAGGTGGCTGGAGGTTCAGGAGCGTTTCGTGGACGCCCCCGGCTTCTCGGTGACCGAGGCCGACCAGTTGGTGACCTCCGTGATGGCCGAGCGGGGCTACCCGACCGAGAACTTCGAGCAGCGGGTCTCGGACCTGTCGGTCGCGCACGGCCGCACGCTCGACCACTACCGCCAGGCCCACGAGATCAGCAGCCGCGCCGCCCACAAGGAGGCCTCCACCGAGGAGCTCCGGCAGGCCATGGTGCACTACCGCGTCCTGTTCGAGGAACTGCTCGACGACCAGGGCACGGTCAACGGCGACCACTCTTCGCGGCACACCGGTCCGCGCCACGAGGAGACGACCCACGACGAGCGGACCGGCCCCCACGACCCCCAAGGACGGTGACCTGACATGACGACCGACCGAAACGACGACCGTCTGGTGCACAAGCACGATGACGAGGACCTGAACGTCCCGCCGCAGCGTGCCGACGAGGTGACCCCCGGAGCCCACGAGTCCCACGAGTCCTACGACGGGACGCTCCCCGGCCGGCCCGGTGATCCGAACAACGACCTGGACAACGACCTGGACGGCGACCTGGACGGCGATCGGCGCCATGAGCCGGGTGACGGGCGGCTCGACGGCAGGCCCGGCCCGTTCGGCCAGGACACCCCGGCGGGTGTCACCGACCGGCGCGACATCGTGCACGGTGACATCGTGCACGGCGACATCGTGAGCGGCGACATCGTCGACGACGACGGCACTCCGACGGTGATCGCGGACCGGCGCGACGACGTGCTGGACCGTGATGACGAGGAGCTCCCCACCGATCGGCCCGGTCCGGCGCACGCCGCGGGCGCACCCACGGCGGAGGTGCCCCTTCTCGACCACGACGCCGAGCAGGTACGGCGGCGCTGGCAGGAGGTGCAGGCCGGCTTCGTGGACGACCCCCGCGATTCGGTGGAGCGCGCGGACTCACTCGTCGGCGAGATCACGGCCTCGCTGCGGACCGCTCTGGAGGCCCGGACCACCGATCTCCAGGGGCGCTGGAAGAACAGCGGCGAGCACGACACCGAGGAGCTCCGTACGGCCCTGCGCGACTACCGGGCGATGCTGGACCAGCTCCTTTCCCTGTCCCACGGAACGAGGTGACCCATGCTCGCCATCGCTGCCGCGGTCGTCTTCGGCCTCGGACTCCTGCTCGACCTCATCGACACCAGGATCGGCGGCATAACCGGAACGACCTTCCTGCTCCTCGGCCTGCTCCTGCTGGCGCTGCACCAGGCCGGAGTCGGCACGGCGGGCGTACGGAGCGGAACGGGCGGCAACTGGCGCCGCAGGCGCTGAGCGCTCCCGCCGAGCCTGGCAGGTGAAGGGGGGTGCCGCCCATGTGGGCGGCACCCCCCTTTCATTTGCCAGGAAAAGTCAGGAAGGACCACTCGCGACGGTCCCTGAGCCGGATCACCGGGAGGCGGCGAAGGTGGACTCGGTCCTGATCGCGATCTCGAACTCCTCACGGGGACGGGTCACCGCACCGAGCGAGATGATCTCCCTGCGGAAGAGCAGTGCGAAGGTCCAGTCGGTCAGCACCCGCGCCTTCTTGTTGAGGGTCGGCACCCGCGACAGGTGGTAGGTCCGGTGCATGAACCAGGCCGGCAGGCCGCGGAGCTTGCGGCCGTAGATCTGTGCGACGCCCTTGTGCAGCCCCAGGGTGGCCACCGACCCGGCGTAGGCGTGCCGGTACGGGCTGCGCTTCCCGCCCCGGAGCGTGGCGACCAGGTTGTCGGCCAGCTTGCGGGCCTGCCGTACGGCGTTCTGGGCGTTGGGCGCGCACATCTCCCCCGGCTTGGTGAGGTCGGGTACGGCGGCGCAGTCCCCTGCGGTGAAGACGTCGGGGAAGCCTTGGACGACCAGTTCGGCCGTGGCCTTCACCCGGCTCTTGCCGTCCAGCGGGAGGCCGCTGGCGTGCACGAGCGGGCTCGGCTTGACCCCGGCGGTCCACACCAGGGTGTCGGCGTCGAACTCGGTGCCGTCGTCGAGCACGATGTGGCCCTCCACGGCGGAGTTCAGCCGGGTGCCGAGCCGCACGTCGATCCCCCGCCCGCGGAGCTGCGCCACCGTCCAGCGGCCCATCTCGGGGCCGACCTCGGGAAGGATGCGGTCGGTGGCCTCGACCAGGAACCAGCGCATGTCGCCGGGGTCCACGGTCGGGTAGTAGCGGCAGACGTCGCGGGCCATGTCCTCCAGTTCGGCGAGCGCCTCGACACCGGCGTAGCCCGCACCGACGAACACGAAGGTCAGCGCCCTGGACCGGACGGTCCGGTCGGTGGTGGACTCGGCCAGGTCGAGCTTGCCGAGCACATGGTCACGGAGGTGGATGGCCTCCTCGACGCTCTTGAAGCCGATGCCTCTCTCGGCCAGACCCGGGATGGGCAGGGTCCGGGAGATGGAGCCGGGCGCGAAGACCAGCAGGTCGTATTCCAGGGTGCGGCCCGGACCTTCGTGCGGGCAGAGATCGACGGTCCGGGCGACGGGGTCGACACCGACCACCCAGCCGTTGAGGATCGCGCACTTGTTCAGCACCCGGCGCAGGGACACGACGACGTGCCTGGCTTCGACGCTGCCTGCCGCCGCCTCAGGAAGGAACGGCTGGTAGGTCATGTAGGAGTCGACGTTGAGGACGGTGATGCGGGCCTCGTCACGTCGTAGTCTGCGCTGGAGCCGCAGAGCGACATACATGCCGACGTAGCCGCCGCCAACGATCAGTATGCGGGCAGGTGTGGTCATAAATCGGCTCGTACCCATAAAAGGCAGTTCGGACCTTTATGGGCACTATGTCCGGAAAAGCTGGTTCAGACTTTGAAGAACATGGTGATGAACGTTCCCGCGGCCCCGGTCTCGACCGTGATGTCCGAGCTGATCATCCGGGCCACCCAGAGCCCCATGCCGCTGGTGGCGTAGGGCGCGGGCGGCGTCTGGCCGGGAACCTCGACGGGAGTCCACCGCCCCTGGTCGTGGATCTCCACGACCAGGGTGCGGCCGACGGTCCACATCCGTAACACGGCCTTGGCGGTGACGTGGCCGTGCGTGACGGCGTTGGTGGCGACCTCGTTCACCGCCACCAGGAAGTCGGCCAGGCTCTCGCGCGCCATCCCGCTCCGCACGGCTCCGGCGGCGGCGAAATCGCGCACGTCAGGAAGATCGGGAAGGCGGAAGGCAAGCTCCGCCACGGCCGCGCCGTTGGGGACGGACAGAGAACGGCCGCCGCTCGTCGGGAAACGAGCCGGACGAACACCGTCCTCGTTCACGCGAGATCCGCCTTCCCTGTCCCACCGCGCCACCGGCCGTGGCACCCGGGAATGATTCAAACGCACCTTACGCCCCTCCCGCCGCCATGCCCCTCCGCCGTCGCCGACTGAGGTGCCCAGTGAGGAGTGGTGTATTCAGCATTCGGCCACAAGTTCCGCACGGAGCTGGTCCAGCACCTTCCGCAGGATACGGGAGACGTGCATCTGCGAGATTCCGAACTCGGCTGCGATCTCGGCCTGGGTCATGTTGCCGAAGAAGCGCAGCAGCAGGATGTTCTTCTCACGTGCCGGCAGCTTGTCGATCAACGGCTTGACCGCCTCGCGGTCCACGAGCACGCCCAGGGCGTCGTCCTCGTCGGGGATGACGTCACCCAGCGCGGCCGCGTCGTCGTCGGCGCCGAGCGGCGCGTCGAGCGAGAGCGCGCTGTAGGCGGCCGAGGCGTCGAGGGTGAGCAGGACGTCCTCTTCGGAGATCTTCATCTTCACGGCGAGTTCGGCGACCGTCGGCGCGCGGCCGAGATCCTGACTGAGGTCGGCGACCAGCCGGTTCAGCTCGGCCCTGCGCTCCTGGTAGACGCGGGGGACCCGGATGGCCCAGGTGCGGTCGCGGAAGTGACGCTTGACCTCGCCGGTCATGGTGACCACGGCGTAGCCCCGGAATGCGTGGCCGAGGGTGGGGTCGAATCCGTTGATGGCTTTCATCAGCCCGACGTAGGCGGCCTGGAGGAGATCCTCCAGCGGTTCGCCCCGGTAGCGGTAGCGGCGGGCGATCTCCATGGCGAGGGGCCGGTGCATCTCGACGATCCGCTCGCGCAGGCGCTCGGCGCGGTAATCGGAGACTTCGGGCAGAACCATCTCGGCGAGGAGTTCCTCGGCGGTCATGTCGGCGAGTTCGAGGGCCTGAACAGACATTGCTGCTCCCTGGTATGACTGTCGGGCGGCGCCGCCAGCACGGAACAGCATCCTGGCAGACGGCATCGCCTCGACCAATTTTCGAGGCGAGGCCCTCTGCTGGACCTCGGTTCTAGTATTACCCCGATTCCAGGAGTATTGCTCGCCCCCAGGTAACAGTAAGGTTGCTAATCACATGTCGAGGAGGACCTGAGTGACGGTGTCGGAGAACGGCGAGAGAGCGGCGGCGCTGACTCTGACGTCGGCGCTGGTGGGCGGGGTCAATGTGATCCGGGTGACAGGTCTGCTGGACGCGACGACCAGAGACCAGTTCGCCGACTACCTGGCGGCCGAGACGGACGAGCACGGCCTCGACATGGCGCTGGACCTGAGCGGGGTGACCTTCATGGACTCCCGCGCGCTGGGGCTCATCGTCCATCACTGGCAGCTCAGCACCAACGCCGGCGGGAAGTTCGCCCTCATCGGGGTGGAGTACGCCAAGACCAAGGTGATGTGGATCACTGGCCTCGCCCAGCGGCTGCCGCTCTACGACACGATCGAGGACGCGCTGGCCGCCTTCGGCTAGCCGGAGAGCATCTGCGGCCCCGGACTCGGCGAACCGGCCGCCTTCCCGGGGCTCCGGGCCGCCCGGTCAGCCGGCTTTCCCGCCCTTGTTGCGCTGGTGTTCGTCCACCAGCAGCCGGGCCAGATCGGCTACCTTCACCTGGTGATGCTGAGAAACCCTGCGCAGCTCGTCGAAGGCGGCCTCGGCCGAGCAGCCGCTGGACTTCATGATGATGCCCTTGGCCTGGTCGATGATCGCCCGGCCGGCCAGCGCCTCCTGCATCTGGGCGGCATCGGTCCTGACCTCGTCGTAGTCCCACATGTTGGCCAGCGCCACGGTCACCTGCTCCGCCAGCATGTCGGCCAGCGGGGGGACGTTCCGGGCCACGAAGGCGCCGGGGCGCACGCCGTACAAGCCGAGGACCAGCACGGCACGCTCGACGGTGATCGGCATGACCAGGACCGAGCGGATCCCGCAGCGGACCGCCATGCCGATGTAGCCCGGCCAGCGGGGCTCGCGCAGCACGTCCTGGACGATCACGGGGCGGCCGGTGGCACGGGCCTCGGCGGAGGGCCCCTCCTGCAGGTCGCCCTCGCTGTCGACGAGCACGATGAGCTCGCTGTGCGAGGCGGAGACGACCATCCGCTCATCACGCCAGAGTTCGGCGGAGCCGCCCGCGCAGCCCGGCACGTCGCCCGCGAGTGTGGCGGTGAGGCCACGCAGCACGCTCTCGCTCGAGGTCTCCTCGCTGACCCTGCCGAGCGCCGCGAGATCCCGGGCGAGAACGGGAGTGACCATCTCCATGTCAGGAATGCCCTTTCTGATTTCGCTAACTTAATCACTATCTGACCGCGCATCGATTCGATCCACCGGGTGGCGTACCGTCTACGACGGGATCAGCCCTACCCCGGCCGCCGACGAGGACGAACATTGACCGACGCCATTGGCCTTCAGGCCTTGGAGCAGGCGCTGGATGCGCTTACGACCAGGGTTTCCTCTCTGCGAGAGACCAGCTCCGCCTACCCCGCCGACCCCCGGTCCACACTTGCCGCGGCCCTGGCAGAGCTCGACACCGCCCGTGAACTGCTGGACGCGTCCCTGCGCGAACTGCGCAAGGTGCCCAAACGGTCCGGCGAGCGGGAGAGCGGATCGCAGCGGGAGCTCAAACTGCTGCGGCAGGTGTTCCGCACCTTCCCCGTCCCCGTGGTGGTGCTGGACGCCTCCGGCGTGGTCAGGCGTATCAGCCAGGAGACCTCCCAGATGCTGGGCAGCCCGGCCGGCTATCTGATCGGCCGCTCGTTCCCGCTGCTCGTCGACGTCTCCCGGCGCGCGGCGTTCCGCTCGCACCTGACGGCCGTGCAGCAGGGCGGCCAGACCGCGACGTTCCAGACCCGGCTGGCCCATCAGGGCCGTGCCCACACGGTGCAGCTCGCGATCACCCGGCTGACGATGCCGGGCGAACCGCAGGAGATGACCGCCATCGTGATCCTCCCGCTGGAGGCGCAGGTGGCCGGCCCGGCCCCGGGACCGGTCGACCGGTCGGACGCGTCCCTGGTCATGGCCGCGGCCCGCCGCCAGGAACTGCTGGCCGGCATGACCCGCCTGCTGCTGGACGAGGAGAGCCTCCGCCAGCCGGTGACCGTCACCCGGGCCGCCCGGCTGCTGGCGACCGAGAGCGCCGACTGGGTGATCGCCGATGTGATCCGCGACGGCGTGCCCCGGCGTGCCTGCGTGCTGGGTCCGAGTGACAAACCGGTGACCAATCTGGTCCGCATGATCGAGGGGATGACCCCGCTGACCGCGCCGGCCATCGCCCGGGTGCTGACCGGCGGGTCGGGTGTGGTCCACGAGATGCTGGAGGAGGAGACGCTGCTCGGCGAGATCCCCGACGGACCGCCGCTGCTCCGGGCCATGGGCGCCGCCTCGGTTCTGATCGTGCCGATCCAGGGTGAGGCGGGCGCGCTGGGCTCCCTCACGCTCGTACGGCTGCGCGACCGCGAGCCGTTCTCCCTGGCCGACCTCGGCCTGATGGAGGAGATCGGCGTCCATCTCGGGCTCGCGCTGCGTGCCCGGCGCAGCTTCCAGACGCGTTCCCAGGCCGCCGACGCGCTGCGCACCAGCGTGGTGCCGCGGACCCTGCCGGACATCCCCGGATTCGAGGCGGCGGCGATCTACCATGCGGGTTCCAGCCCGGTCGGAGCCGAGTTCTACGACGTCTTCCCGGTGCGGGACGGGTGGGGGTTCGCCCTTGGAGGCTCCGCGGGCAAGGGTGAGGAGGCCGCGTCGGTCAGTGCCCTGGTCCGCAACGGGCTGCGCGTCCTCAGCGTCTGGGAGTCCGATCCGGGCGAGGCGCTGCGCAAGCTGAACCACGCGCTGACCGCGCAGAACAGCGGCATGTTCGTGATGGCGGTGGCCGGGTTCGTCCGGGCGCGCAAGATCAGACTGGCCAGTGCGGGGCACCATCCCGCCGCGCTCCTGCAGCCCGACGGCGGGGTGCGGTTCACCGCCGGCGGCGGCGTGCCGCTCGGCATCGCCCCCGAGGCCGAGATGTTCACCGAGGAGCTCACGCTGACCTCGGGCCAGACCCTGGTCTTCTACTCGGACGGACTGATCGCCTCACAGAACGAGCAGGGCGAGCCGTACGGCGAGAACCGCCTGGCGGATGTGCTGGCGCGCTGCGTGGCGCAGTCACCGGCCGCAGTGGTCAAAGCGGTGGAGGAGGACCGGCACGCGTTTTCCGGTGGACGAGTATGGGACGAGATCGTGATACTCGCCCTGCGTGTCGTATAGCTTGGCGGTCGCGCCCCCACCCCGCGGTCCCGGCACGCCGGGTATGCCGTGTCCGGTGAGGGCGTGTGCTCGTGTCCGGCGGAATGGGGACGGAAAATGACAGTTGCCCTGAATCGGCGCTCCTCCGTGACCTTCCTTCACCAGGCGGCGGTCTACGACTCCGATCAGCGGTTTCTGGCCATGGCACTGCCGTTCGTCCGGGACGGGCTCGCCAAAGGCGACCCGGTGATGGTCGCGACGACCTCGGCCAACCTCGAACTCCTCGGAGACGCCCTGGGCCGGGACGGCCTTCAGGTCGACTACGCGGAGAGTGGTTTCCTGGGCCGCCGGACGGTGGAACGTACCACCGCGTTCCACCGCTACTGGCGGCGGCGCGGCCTGGAAGCGCGGGGCGACGGACATGTCCGGGTCATCGCCGAGCCGGTGTGGACCGGCCGGGCGGTTCACGAGACCCGGGCCTGGCAGCGCATGGAGTCGGGCCTGAACCTGCTGCTCAGCGAGACCAACGTGTGGATGATCTGCCCCTACGACGCGCGGATCCTGGATCCGGACGTGGTGACGGCCGCGCGGCGGACCCACCCGACGACGTCGGCGGACGGCCGTACCGCGACAGTCAGCGCGGAGTACATCGATCCGGTGGACTTCATCGGCGAGTGCGACTCCGCCCCGCTCCTTCGGCCGCCGCGGGACGTGAGAGGCGCTTCGGCGGAGACGTTTTCGGCGCTGCGTCAGTTCGTCACCGGCCAGGCCTCCCTGCTGGGGTTGAGCCAGGACCGGGCGACCCTGCTCGCGGTCGCCGCCGGCAAGGTCGCCGAACTGCTGGAGTTGCCCCTCAGCGTCCAGGTGTGGGCGCGGTTGGGCGCGATCACCTGTCACCTTCACCGCCGTGGCGGCGACATCGCCAACCCGGTCGCCGGTTTTCTCCCGCCGGGTAACACGGCGCAGCCGGGTGACGAGCTGTGGATCGCCCGGCAGCTCTGCGACCGGTTGGACATCCATCGCGACCTGGACGGATGCACGGTTCAGCTCCATGTGCCCAGCGCCCGCGCGGAGGAGATGCGGCAGAGCCGCAAATACTGAAGTTTACCTTCGGTGGGAATCCGGGTATGGTTCCGCTCATACAGATGTGTGCCTAAGACGCAGGCACCCCTGAAGGAATTACAGGCTTCTCATGCCTATCTCCTCCCAGAGGTGTGCCGTGAACATTGCATTCGTCTCTTCCGACACTCTGTCCTCTTCGCAGAGCGCAACCGACATCGCCGCCCAGCGTGCCCACCTTCTCGCCGTCGCTCGTGAGTTGGGCCGGGAGCACAAGGTCACCATCTACGCCCGCAGGCACTCCGACTCCGACAAGCCCCGGGTCCGGGTGGCCCAGGGTGTCACTCTGGAGAACCTGCCCGTCGGTCCCGCTCGCGACCTTCCGGAGGAGGGCGTACTGCCCTACCTCTCCGATCTGGGCGACCAGCTCATGCACCGCTGGGGGCAGGACCGCCCCGACGTCATCCACGCCCACTCCTGGACCGGCGGGCTGGCCGCCATCGCGGGAGCGGACGGTCTCGGCGTGCCGTTCACCCAGAGCTTCGGCAGCGAGCACACCCACGATGCCAAGAAGGTCCGGGTGCAGCGCGCGATCGGCCGCCGTGCCAGCGCGGTGATCGCCGGATGCGGGGACGAGGAGTCCACGCTGATCCGGCTGGGCGTGCCGCGCCGCAACATCTCCGTGATCCCGTGCGGCATCGACGTCGAGCGTTTCCGGCGCCAGGGACCGGCCGCGGCGCGCGGCACCCGGCCCCGCCTGCTCCACGTCGGGCCGCTGACCCAGGACAAGGGTCTGCACACCACCGTCCGCGCCCTGGAGGGCATCCCCGACGCTGAGCTGTTCGTCGCCGGCGGCCCGGAGTCGGGAGACCTCGCCCACGACGCCGAGGCGCACCGCGTCATGTTGCTGGCCAAGGAGGTCGGCGTGGAGGACCGGATCACCATGCTCGGGCAGATCCCCCACGCCTCGGTGGCCAAGCTGATGCGCAGCGCCGACGTGGTCCTCTCGCTCCCCCACGAGGCCGCGACCGGTGTCGTCGCGCTGGAGGCCATGGCGTGCGGCGTTCCCGTCATCGCCTCGGCGGTGGGCGCGCACCTCGACTCCATCGTGGACGGGGTGACCGGCCTGCTGGTGCCGGCCGACCGGCCCGCGCAGACCTCCCGGCTCATCCGCGAACTGCTCGCCGACCCGACCCGGCGCACGGCGATCGGCTTCGCCGGCGCCGACCGGGCCCGGTCGCGCTACTCCTGGGAGCGGATCGGCCAGGAGCTCGTCCAGGTCTACGAGAACGCGCTCGCCACGCAGCACTGACCAGGCATCACCTGCCGGGGCTCCCGTCTGGGGGCCCCGGTTTTCTGTGCGGCCATGCTTTCTGCGGCAGCATCCGGGCAACCGGATTGTCGAGAAGATGTGGATAGATATACATTTTCTCGTATGTTGATTCACCCTTGGGACTCCGCCACCGAGGACGAGGCGCTGGACTTCGTCCGGGCCAACGAGTTCGGCCACCTGATCGCCGCCGGACGGGACCGCGAGGTCCCTGTCGTGGTGCCCACCCAGTTCCTGCTGACCGGGGATCGCACGATCCTGCTCCATCTCGCCAGGCCCAACCCGATCTGGGCCGCGATAGCGGAGAACCCGGTCGTGCTGCTCTCCCTCGCCGGGGACTGGTCGTACGTCCCCGGAGCGTGGAAGGCCCTGCCCGGCCAGGAGGATCCCCGTCTGGGGGTTCCGACCACCTACTACGCCGCGGTCCAGCTCGTCTGCCGCGCGGAGGTGGTCACCGACGCCGAGGGCAAGACGGAGATCCTCCGGGAACAGCTCGCCCACCTGGAGACCGGCGGCGAGCTGGCCGACCCGGCCGAGCACATGCGGCGCCTTCCCGGCATTCAGGGTCTGCGGCTGACGATCCAGCAGGTCAACGGCAAGTTCAAGTACGGCGGCAACGCCGACGAGCAGCACCGGCGGTACATCGCGGAGCGGCTGGACGAGCGCGACGGCCCCGGCGACGCCGCCGCCCGGCGGCATCTCCTGCGCAGACTCGACGGATGACCTCCCGACGCGCCGGAGCCGCACCATGAGGCGCGCGCCAGAACAGGGTGGGCCGCCCTGAGTGTGCCGGGGCCGATTCCGTGAGACCCGCTCCAGAGCAGGTGGACCGCTCTGAGTGTGCCCGAGCCGACTCCGCGAGACCCGTCCTAGAGCAGGTGGGCCGCCTTGAGGCTGAGGTGGACCAGCAGCCGGTCCTCGCCGTCGGCCAGATCGCGGCCGGTGAGCCTCTCGGCCTTGCCCAGCCGGTAGTAGAGCGTCTGGCGGTGCACGCCGAGCGCCGCGGCGGCCTCCTGAACGTGGCCGGCGTGGTCGAGGTAGCCCTCCACGGTCCTCACCAGCTCCGCGTCCTCGGCCAGCCGGACGGTCTCCCCGGCCAGTTCGCGCAGGTCGGCCGTCGGCAGCCGGGCGAGCGTCCGGTAGACGCCCAGGCCGGACCAGGCCGCGACGGGTGCGAGCGCGGGCACCCTGCCGACCACTCTGAGTGCCTGTACGGCCTCCCGCCAGCTCCGCCAGGCCTGCGTGGGATCGGCTCGGGCGTCACCTATTCCGGCGGCCGTGCCGTACATCGCCTGGATCCGGTCGGCCATCTCACGGGCCTGCCCCGCCGGGGCGAGCAGCGCCACCAGCGGCTCCCCCTGGACCAGGAGGCCGGGGTCGGCGAGCACGCCGCGCGGGAGCGTCCAGAGCGCGGCCACCCGGTCCAGCGAACTCCGGACGGCGATCGCCGCCACCGGGCCGCGCACGTCGAGCTGGGAGATCGCCTGGGAGCGCTCGTCGGCGTCGGAGGAGAACAGCTCCCGCAGGTTCCTGCCCAGATCCTGACGGCGGCGGGCCTCCTGGGCGAGCACCGCGGCGGCCCGGGAGACCAGGCCCGAGACCGAGGCGAGCGCGTCCGCGCCAAGGGTGCCGTCGTCCAGCAGCCACAAATAACCGTAGGTGACCTCCTGGTGCCGCAACGGCACGCACACGCGGGCGAGGACCCCCAGTTCGGCGTCGGCGGGGATGCGGACCGGGCCGCGTGCGGTCGCGATGCCGTACCCCTCGAAGTAGGCCCGCACCTCCTCGGTCGCGCGGCGGCGCAGGATCGACTCCCGGCGCACCACGTCGAGGTCACCGCTCTGCGCGGCATAGGCCAGGAGCTGGAACGCCCGGTCCTCCAAGGTGGCGGAGGCGCCGAGCCCAGCGGCGATCTCGTCGACTGTCTCCTGTAACACCCTCCCATTGTTGTGCATGTGTATGAACGCCGAGGTCAGCGATCGTGGCAGATGCACATGAGACCTGTTTGAGCTGGGGATTTAGCATGAATACATGTTGGGTTCTCTTCTTCTCGCCGGTTCACGTGTGCCGCTGGTACGGCGTGCGGTCTCCGGCGTCCCGCTGACGCGCAAGGTTGTGGACCGCTTCGTCGCAGGCGAGAGCACCCAGGACGCGGTCGCGACCGTCCACCGGCTGACCGACGCCGGTCTCGCCGTCACCATCGACCACCTGGGCGAGGAGACCCGAGACGCCCAGGCGGCCGCCCAGACCGCCGGGGCCTACGTCACGCTGCTCAACGCGCTGCGCGAACTGGGACTCGGCGACCGCGTGGAGGTGTCGGTGAAGCTCTCGGCGGTCGGCCAGGCTCTCGGCGAGGACGGCGACAAGATCGCCCTGGCGAACGCCCGGCAGATCTCCGAGGCCGCCCGCGCCTGCGGGGCGAACGTGACCTTCGACATGGAGGACCACACCACGGTCGACTCCACGCTCGGCATCCTGCGGGCGGTGCGCGAGGACTTCCCGTCCACCGGCGTGGCGCTCCAGGGCTACCTGTTCCGCACCGAGGCGGACTGCCACGACCTGTCCCACGAGGGTTCGCGGGTCCGCCTGGTCAAGGGCGCCTACGCCGAGCCCGCCTCGGTGGCCCACCAGAACAAGTCCGACGTCGACCGGGCCTACGTCCGTTGCCTGCGGATCCTCATGGCGGGGAAGGGCTACCCCATGGTGGGGACGCACGACGACCGGCTGATCTCGATCACCGAACTCCTCGCCGACCGTTTCGGCCGCTCCCGGGGCGACTACGAGTACCAGATGCTCTACGGGATCCGCACCGACAAGCAGCAGGCCCTGGTCGGCGCCGGCCACACCATGCGCGTCTACATCCCTTACGGCGACGACTGGTACGGCTACTTCATGCGCCGCCTCGCCGAGCGCCCGGCCAACATCGCCTTCTTTCTTCGTGCCCTTGGAGGCAAGTGATGGATGCCATCTCCAACGTCCCGGTCCCGGCCAACGAGCCGACCCTCGGCTACGCGCCCGGCAGCGCCGAGCGCCTCGCGCTCGAAAATCGTGTCAAGGAGCTGGCCGGAGCCCAGCTCGACCTGACCATGACGATCGGCGGCGAGCAGCGGATGGGCGGCGGCGCCTCCATCGACGTGGTCCAGCCGCACAACCACGCCTCCGTGCTCGGCCGTACGGCTGACGCCACCGCCGACGACGTGCGGGCCGCGATCGACGCCGCGCTGGAGGCGGCCCCCGCGTGGCAGGCGCTGCCCTTCGACGAGCGTGCCGCGATCTTCCTGCGGGCCGCCGACCTGCTGTCCGGCCCGTACCGGCAGACGCTGAACGGTGCCACGGTCCTGGGTCAGTCGAAGTCGGCGCAGCAGGCGGAGATCGACTCGGCCTGCGAGCTGATCGACTTCCTCCGTTTCAACGTGTCCTACGCGCGCCAGGTCTACAGCGAGCAGCCGGTGTCGTCGCCCGGCGTGTGGAACCGGATGGAGTACCGCCCGCTGGAGGGCTTCGTCCTGGCCATCACCCCGTTCAACTTCACCGCCATCGCCGGCAACCTGCCCTCGGCCCCGGCCCTGATGGGCAACGTCGTCGTCTGGAAGCCCTCCCCCACCCAGCAGCTCGCCGCGCACTTCACCATGCGCCTGCTGGAGGAGGCCGGGCTGCCGCCGGGCGTCATCAACATGGTGACCGGCAACGGCGCCGCCGTCTCGGAGGTCGCCACGACCCACCCGCGACTGGCCGGCATCCACTTCACCGGCTCCACTCCGACCTTCCAGCACCTGTGGTCCACGGTCGGCGCCAACATCGCCTCCTACCGGTCCTACCCGCGCCTGGTCGGCGAGACCGGCGGCAAGGACTTCGTGCTGGCCCACCCCTCGGCCGACCCGGCGGTGCTGTCCACCGCGCTGATCCGCGGCGCGTTCGAGTACCAGGGGCAGAAGTGCTCGGCGGCGTCCCGCGCCTACGTGCCCCGCTCGGTCTGGTCGCTGATCCGTGACGACCTCGTCGCCACCGCCGAGTCGCTGACCGTCGGCGACGTCGCCGACGACCTGTCCACCTTCATGGGCGCGGTCATCGACGACCGGGCGTTCGCCAAGCACAAGGCCGCGATCGACCGGGCCCGCTCGCTCGACTCGATCAACGTGCTGACCGGCTCCTACGACGACTCCACCGGTTACTTCGTGAAGCCGACCATCCTGGAGTCGGCGGACCCGACCGACGAGATCTTCGCCAAGGAGTACTTCGGGCCGATCCTCGGGGTGCACGTCTACGACGACGCGGACTTCGACACCGTGCTCGACCAGATGGAGAACGTCTCGCAGTACGCGCTGACCGGCTCCATCATCGCCCAGGACCGCTACGCGATCTCCTCGGCGTCCGAGCGGCTGCGCTTCGCGGCGGGCAACTTCTACGTCAACGACAAGCCCACCGGCGCCGTCGTCGGCCAGCAGCCCTTCGGCGGGGCCCGCTCCTCGGGCACCAACGACAAGGCCGGCTCGATCTTCAACCTGATCCGCTGGGTGAACGCCCGCACGATCAAGGAGACGTTCGTCCCGCCGACCGACCACCGCTACCCGCACATGGGCTGACCTCACGCGATCCGGCCGGCGGCGGCCCGACTTCGGATTCCTACGGCTTCCGGACGGCCGTCGCCATGCCGTCGCAAACCTTACCCGGACCCACCGCCACTGGGCGAACAAGAACACGATCGACACGGTCATCGCTACCACCGCCGCCCGCGCCATCGATCAGATCCGCAACTTCCCGTCTTGAGCCTCTCAACGGGACCGTTGCCAGAGAAAACTCGGTTAGCCGAAACTTTGGCCGGTATTCAGGCCAGAGGTAGCATCGTTGCATGGAAATCATTCCGATCAGCGAAGCGAAGGACCGGCTGACCGAGCTGGCGGATCGGGCCGCCCGCGAGCACGATCACTTCACGCTCACCCGGAACGGGCGCCCGCATGCCGTCATCGTGTCCGTGGCCGAGTGGGAGTCTCTGCAGGAGACGCTGGAGATCCTCGCTGATCCGGAGATGCGCGCCGACCTGGTCGAGGCTGCGGCCGCCGAGGCGCGCGGCGATGTGACCACCGAGGAGGAGATGGCCGCCGTCATGGCCGCCCGCCTCGGCAGGGCGAGCGCGTGAGCGACCGATATACGGTTCTCCTCGACCCGCCCGCCCGCCGCGCACTCACCTCGGGCCTCCCCGTGACCGTGGCGGCCGCAGCCTGGGAGCTGATTACCGGTGCCATCGCACGCGAGCCCTGGCGCGTAGGCAAACCTCTTCAAGAGCCATACGAAGGGCTGCATGTCGCCCGACGCGGCACTTATCGCGTTGTCTACCGCATCGACGATGACAAACACACGGTGACGATCCAAACGATCAAACGCCGTCGAGACGCCTATCGCCCGTAGCGGCCGACGGAGCGGAAGAGCGGGTGAAGGTCGCGCGGTAGGCGCTGGGGGTGAGGCCGACTCGTCCGACCAGGTGCCGGCGGAGTGAGTCGGCGCTGCCGAGCCCACTGTGACCGGCCACCTGATCCATGGGCAGCATCGTGGTCTCCAGCAGCTCTCTGGCTCGTTGGAGCCTCTGGTGGAGCAGCCATTGCAGGGGGCTGAGGCCGGTCTCGGCGTGGAATCTGCGGGTCAGGGTCCGGACACTGATGCGGGCGTGGGAGGCGAGGTCGGAGAGGGTCAGTGGCTCGTGCAGCCGGCTGAGCGCCCACTCGCGGGTTTCCGCCAGCGAAGTGCCGCGTTCGGCGGGCAGGGGCGAGTCGATGAACTGGGCCTGGCCGCCAGGCCGTACCGGAGCGAAGACCGCCAGTCGGGCGACCGCGTTGGCGACGGCGGCGCCGTAGTCGGCCCGGATCATGTGGAGACACAGATCGATTCCGGCACTGAGTCCAGCCGAGGTGAGGATCCGGCCGTCCTCGACATAGAGCACGTCGGGCTGGACCTCGACGGTGGGGAAGCGGCGGCTCAGCTCTTCGGAGTACACCCAGTAGGTGGTCGCGCCTCGGCCGTCGAGCAGTCCTGCCTGCGCCAGGGTGAACGCGCCGGTGCAGATCGAGGCGATCCGCCTGCCCGCGCTCGCCGCGTGGCGCAGGACGGCCAGCACCCGGGGATCGGCACCGTCCCGCGACCCGGAGCCGGTGACCATCACGGTGTCGGCGCCGTCCACGGCGTCCAGGCCATGGCGGACGGTCACCCCGATGCTGTAGGTGCCTGCGATGATTCCGGGATCGGCCGCGCAGACAACGACCTCGTAGCCGGGAGCGGCGTCCACCTCGGCGGCGCCGAACAGCATCTCGGGGATGGACAGATCGAACACGGTCACCGGAGGGGTGGCGATGACGGCTATTCGGTGCATGGCCAAAACCTCCGGATATATGGCATTCAGGCCACTACTCTAGCTTCGTCCCTCACAGCACTGTGGTCCCATGACTTTTACCGTTGTTCTTGGAGCCGGCTCGACCGGCATGGCGACCACCCGGCTGCTGGCCGACTCGGGCGAGCGGGTACGCCAGCTCACCAGAAGCGGCAGCGGCCTTGAGCATCCCCTGGTCGAGCTAGTGGCGGTGGATGCCACCGACGCCGATTCGCTGACCTCCCTGGCCGAGGGAGCGGTCGCCCTGATCAACTGCGCCGCGCCGCCGTACGACCGGTGGCCCGAGGAGTTTCCGGCGTTGGCCGCCGCGCAGCTGACCGCCGCCGAACGCACCGGGGTGGGCTACGTGATGCTGGGCAACGTCTACGGTTACGGCCCGGTCCACGGGTCGTTCACCGAAGAGCTGCCCATGTCGCCGACCACGGTCAAGGGCGCGGTCCGGGCCCGGATCTGGGAGAACGCCCTGGCCTCTTCGGCACGGGTCACCGAGGTGCGCGCCGCCGACTTCCTCGGCGCGGGCGTCTACTCGCTGTTCAATCTGATGGCGACCACACCGCTGCTGGCCGGGGACCCCGCGTTCCTGCCCTATGACCTGGACGTGCCGCAGAGCTGGTCGTACACCGGTGATGTCGCGCGCACCCTGGTTGCGGCGGCACGTGCGGAGCGTTCATGGGGGAAGGCCTGGCACGTCCCGTCCACGGTGATCTCCGCGCGAGACCTGGCGACGCGTCTGATCCTCCTGACCGGGGCGCCGGAACCGAAGCTGGAGAGCCTGCCCCTGGAGGAGATCCACCGCCTGGCCAGGACCGACTCGATCATGGCGGAGGTCCCGGAGATGCAGTACCTCTACCGGCGCCCGTTCGTCCTGGACTCCACCCTGACCCAGGGTGCGTTCGGCTTCGGAGCGACCCCGCTTGACGATGCCCTCATCGAGATGGCCGGAAGGTAGAGCGACACCGAACACAGCCGGGTCGAATCGTGCCGCCGGCCGAGCACCGCTGCCCGCACATGGGCTGACCTCCCGCGCTCCGGCCGGTGGCGGCCCGACCTCGGAAAGCTCGGCGATTCAAGCCGGCTCGCGGGTGAACGACGACGCCCGGGTCTCGAATTCGGGACCCGGGCGTCGTCGGCCGGCGCTTCAGCGCGATGCCGCCCGGCCGCTCATCGGCGGGCGCCGAGCCATGAGCGCGGGTTCCGGACCCGCAGGCGGCCGTAGGTCAGCTTGCCGGTCACCCGGACGTGCAGGCTTCCCGGGTGCGCACGTCCGGGCACCTCGCAGGTCACGCCGCCCCATTCGGTAACCACCTCGTCGACGTCCGCCGTCGCCCCGGGCGGCAGCACGATCCCGGCGGAGCCGTACGTGAGCTGGAACTCGATGTCGATCTCCGGATACTCGATGACGGCCCGGGACAGGTCGAGCCTGACCCGGCCGTACACGGACTCGATGCGCAGCGCACGCGGGACCCGCCAGTCGCCCACCCGCAAGACACGCCCGCTCTTGGACCCGAGCCGGACGACATCGTCGGGCAGGCCGGCGACCGCCGCTTGCAGCTCGCCGCGGGACGTCGCGGTCAGCGCCCGTTCGAGTCGCGCCTCCATCTCACCGGAGTCGAGCCGCCCGTCGGCGAACGCCTGCTGGAGCCGTTGAACGGCCCTGTCGCGATCGTTATCCGATACGCGCAGCTCCATCGACATGGACGCCATCCTCGGGAGGGTCGGTGGCTGATCACCCGAGTGTAGAGCCGCGTGGGTGACAGTACGAACACCACCAGATCAGCACTGATAGGCGTTTTCTTCCCCGAACGACAGCTCGGCGGCGGGCGGTGCGATCGTCCATCCCCACCTCTGCGACGCGGCTAGGCCAAGGTGATCACACCTACGGCCTGGCCGGGCCTGCCACGCTCGACGCCGGCACGTGGTACGACCCGCATGCGGAACCGGCGCCCGGGACTCTCGAAGGGGAGATTCATGTCGCTCCGCAACGTGCGGATTCCAGGGCGGGGCGGTGGTCACCAGGTGACAAGCACCCTGTCAAGGCCGTGGATGACGCTTCCCTGTTTGACCGGCATGTCGTCGGCGGCCAGTCGCAGGCCGGGGATCCTGGTGAACAGGGTGGTGAACACCGCTTCCAGTTCCACCCGCGCGAGGGCCTTGCCCAGGCACTTGTGGATTCCGTGGCCGAAGGCGACGTGCTCACCGGGATCGCGGTCCAGGTCGAACACCTCGGGCCGGTCGAACACCGCGGGGTCATGGTTCGCCGCGCCACCCAGGGCGATGACGCCCTCCCCCTCCCGGATCACGATGTCCCCGATCTCGATGTCGGCCAGGGCGACCCTGGCGGTGACGAGGTCACCGACGCTGAGGAACCGGAGCAGTTCCTCGACGGCCCGGCTGACCAGACGGGGGTCGCGGATCATCCTGTCGAGCTGTTCGGGGTGTTCCAGCAGGGTGACGACGCCCAGGGCGATCATGTTGACCGTGGTCTCGTGCCCCGCGGTGATGAGCGAGACCGTATGGAGCATCATCTGGACACGGTCGTAGGTGCCCGACGCCCGGTATCTGTCGATCACCCTGCCGAGGACGCTGTCTCCGGGTTCGGTTTCCTGGGCCGCGAGAAGTTCCATGACCTCGGCCCGCAGCCCCAGCGACGCACGGCGCACCTCTTCCGGGCTGCTTCGACGGTTCAGGACGACCGCGGACTTCTCCCGGAGGCCGGCCCGGTCGCCTCCCGGCATTCCCAGGAACTCACAGACCACCCAGGAAGGGATCGGTTCCGCCAGCGCCTCCACCAGGTCCGCAGGCCGCGGTCCGCACAGCATGGCGTCCACATGCTCGTCCACGATCTGTTGGATCCGGGGCCGCAGGTCGTCGATCCGGCCGTCCGTGAACTCGTGTGCGACCATGCGCCGGTGGTGGGTGTGTTCCGGCCGGTCCATTCCGGAGTAGGAGAGCTTCGGCCGCTTGTTGTCCTTCGTTCTGCGCTGGCCTACCGGGAAGATCTGCGGAAACCCCGGATGGGACTGATCGGAGCTGATCCGTGGATCGGCGAGGATCCGCCGGAAGTGCTCGTTGTCCGTGATGAGCCACACCTTCTGGCCCGAGGGGAAGACGGCCTGGACCACGGGGCCCTTCTCCTGGAGGCCGGCGTAGTGCGAGGGGAGGCTGAGCGGGGCGGTTCGGGGCCAGGGAAACGGCTGGTCGAGGGAGGTTCGTGTGCGCATGTCACTCCTGGGATCGGTCGTGCGGATGAGCTCCTGCTCTCGGATCACGGCGCGAGGCCTACGCGGCGGTCCGCTTGTACTCGGCGAGCCCGGCACTCACCCGCTCCAGCAGTTCGTCCAGGTCGTCGTCGCCGTAGACCAGCGCGGGGAGCAGTTGGACGCAGCTCGGTCCGGGATGTACCAGCGCACCCGCCTCCCGGATCGCGGCGACCACGGCGGGTACCTCGGTCGGCGAAAGCGGTTCCCCGTCCGGGCCGCGCAGCCGCAGCGAGCGCAGGCATCCTTTTCCGGTCGTCGCGCTCACCAGCGGCTCCTGGTCGACGAGTCGGGACAGCCCCTCGTCCAGACGCACGGAGAGCCTGCGGCTGAGGGCCATCGCGTCCAGCCGCCGCATCTCCTCGATCATGGCCATGATCGAGGCCCCGACGATGGGTGTTCCCGCCTGTGTCTCCGCATGCGCGAGGACCGCTCCCGCCTCGCTGAACGTGTCCGCCACCGCGCGGGAGACGATGACAGCCGACGCGGCGCTCGTACCGTTGGTGAGCCCCTTGGCCGTGATCATGATGTCGGGGGGTTCGGGCCAGTCGTGCGTGGCGAACATGGGACCGATCCGCGCGAACCCGGTGGACACCTCGTCGGCGACCAGCAGGAACCCGTGCTCCCCGCGCAGCCGCAGCAGTTCGGCGACGTAGGACTCGGTGAGCGGCACGGCGGCGGTGCCGATGACCGGTTCGACGACCACTGCGGCGATCTGGCCGGTGTGCTTGGTGAGCAGGGCGTCCAGCTTCTCCGGGTCGTTGGGGGGTACGTGCGCGACCATCCTCCGGTCCACTCCGTACATCTGCTGGCCGAGCCTCGCCGTCGTCAGCGCGAAGGCGCCGAAGGTGAGCCCGTGGTAGCCGCCCTCCAGGCCGATCACGCCCTTGCGCCGGTGCTCGCCCCGGAGTGCCTGGTAGTGCCGGGCGAGCTTCATGACGAGGTCGTTGGCCGATCCGCCGGAGGTGGAGAACAGGACTCTTCCGAAGTGATGGGGCCCCGCGAGGTCGACCAGAGCGGCCGCCGCCCGCCGGGCGTAGGAGTTCTCGTATCCCCAGACGCTCAGGTACGAGGCGTCGCGGAGGGCGTCGGCCGCCGCCTGGGCGATGGCGTGGTTGCCGTAGCCCAGGATGCAGTTCCACAGGCCGCTCGTGCCGCACAGCCGTTCGCTTCCGTCGGCGAACCTCACCCGGACCCCCTGCGCCGACACGGCGCAGAGCCCGTCGTCCTCCCGATGGTCGGAGGGGAGCATCAAAGGCCACAGCGGCCCTGGTCTGTCAGACATGGTCACGCCCCGGGTTCATCGTTCTCCACCTTCGCAGGGGGAATTCTTCGGTCAGAGCACTTCTGGAAGCCGCCACTGCGCGCCAAGGACGTGGTGGTCCAGGAAATTCAGGATCGCCGAGTAGCGGAGGGCGAGATTGCCCGGCGCCGTGATCCCGTGGTTCTCGTTGGGGAAGTAGAGGAACTTGACGGGCACCTCGAACCGCTGCAGGTCCTGGAAGAGGGCCGCACTCTGGGTGACGGGGACCCGGTAGTCCTTCCCGCCGTGGGTCACCAGCATCGGAGTGCGGATCCTGGCCACGTCGAGGTGGGGAGAGTCGGCCTCGTAGCGTTCCGGCTGGGTGAGCGGATCGCCGAGGAACCGCTGGAACTGCCAGGGAGAGTCCGTCTCGCTCTGGAACGACCGCAGATCCCACTGACCGGAACACGAGACGATCGCCTTGAAACGATCGGTCCGTGTCGCGACCCGGTTGGCGAGGTAGCCGCCGTACGAGGCACCGGCCAGGCTGGTACGCGTCGCGTCGATGTCGGAACGCGCCACGGCCGCGTCCGTCAGCGCCATGACGTCGTGGTAGGGCCGGCCGCCCCACTGACCCCAGCCGCGCTCAAGCATGCGCCGCCCGTAGCCCGTCGACAGCGCCGGGTCGGGCAGCAGCACCGCGTAGCCACGGGCCGCGAACACCCACGGGTTCCACTGCCAGCTCCAGGCGCTCCAGCTGATGTGCGGGCCTCCGTGGACGCAGACGAGCAGGGGCGCCCGCTTCTCGGCGCAGGCACCCGCCGGCAGCGCCAGCCACCCCCGTAGCGGGAAGCCGTCCTCCGCTTCCGTGTGCACCTCGGTCAGGGTTCCGGGCAGCGCGCCGATCCCGCCCGGCGACGGAAGGACGGCCGGCTCCTGGCCGGCCCCGGCGGCGTTCAGGCGCACGGGCCGGGGCGGCGCGTCGAGGCCGGACCGCAGTGCGTACAGGGTCCGCCCGTCGGGAGACACGCACAGTCCGCTGTAGGCGCCCGATTCGGTCAGCCGGGTGACGGTCCCGTCCGGATCGCGGCGAAAGACGGGTGACCGGCCCTGTTCGCCGGCGGTGAACCACAGGGTGTCGTCCCCCGGGACCGGGGACAGAGACACCTCCATGGGCCAGTGCTCGAAACCCGCCAGGAGGTCGGTCTCCTCCCCGGTCACCAGGTCGGTGCGGATCAGCGTTTCGTGCGGGGGGCGGTCGTACGTTCCCTGGAGCTCCCGATGGCAGACGAGACCGGCACCGTCGGCGGTGAACACCGGCCGGTAGTGGAGCTGCCGGAGACCGTCGACGACGTGCAGCCGCTCACCGGTCCCGGTGTCGGCCACCACGACGACCGCGCGGTTCTCGTCCGGTATCCGCCCGTCGATGTTGCGGGTGTAGGCGATCCGGGTGCCGTCGGGTGACAGGGCCGTGTCGGCCCCGGTCGCCCAGCCCAGGCCGAGTCCCCCGAGATTGACGGGTGCGTCGCGGTCGATCTCGCGCACGAAGACGTGCGGCTCCTCCGGGCCGAGGTCGCGGCCCAGGTAGCGGGTCGCCCCGGACTCGTAGAGGATCGCGTTGACCCCGGCCGCGCTGCGCACCTTGCGGAGCTTGGCGGACGACTCGGCGTCGAGGGCCCCGGGCAGCAGTCCCGCGCTGTAGGCGATCGTCCCGGTGCTCCGCGCGCTTGTGAACCCCCTGATCCCACCCGGGTGCCGGACGGCCACCCGGGCTTCGCCGTGTTCGGGCAGGCGCCACAACTCCGGACCCGGATCGGTTCTGTCGCGCCCTGACAGGAACAGCAGCTCCCCGTCGGCCGTGAAGGCGGGGCTGCTCTCGCCTCTGGCGGACCAGGTGAGCCGACGCGCTTCGTGCTCACCGGTCGGGTCGATCTCCCACAGCGCCGGGACGAACGTTCTTCCCCCGCTGCCGGGGCTCTGCACCGTGGCGATCAGCCGTCCGCCGTCAGGTGAGAGGGTCAACCCGACGACACGTGTCCACGAAGCGAAGGAGGACACGTCATGGAAGTCCGTTGTGCCGCTGGGGTCCTCAGGCATGCCGTACCACCGTGCGGGCGGGTTCGGGAAACAGGGGAAACCTCTCTCCATCAGGGGGACTTCAGATCAGGGAGCCCGACGAACCACCGTCGAGTTTGCACAGCATCCCGTTGGCGGACCGCCCTAGACCCGCGAGGTACTGGACACTCCGGAAACACGACTCGAAGTCGATCAGGGAATCGATCACGTACGAGGGGCTGGACTTGCGCAGGAAAGCACGGACGATCTCTTTCTCGGCGACCCCGCGACGCGCTGCGACCTTGCGCAACTCCGCCGTTTTCCTGGGATCGGCGAGCGGGCCCAGGAGAAGGGTGGAGACGCTGGCGTTCCGTGTGGTGCACGCGTCCGCGAGTGCCGTGGTGAGCACGCGTAGTGCGGCCTTGCTGGCGGCGTAGGCCCCCGACTGCCGGTTGGCGCTGTATATGGCGTCCGAATTCACCACCACGCAGGAGCAGAACCGCTCCTCCGGAACGGCGAAGAGGAGGTCCTGAAGCAGCCGGTACGGCACGAGCGAGTTGACGCGGAAGAGGGCCTCCAGTTCCTCAAGCGTCAGATCGCTGTTGCCGAGCGGGCCGTAGCTGACCGCATTGTGGACGACGAGGTCAGGGCTCCTTCCGTTCAGGTGTTCCATCAGGCGGCCCGGGGCGTCCGGATCGGCCAGGTCCAGTCGGACGTAGTCGGCCAGGCCCTCGGCCGATACGTCCTCGGCCGGGCGCCTGCCGGTTCCCACCACGGCACAGCCCTCTTTCGCGAACCTCGTCGCCAGATGCGCGCCCAGGCCGTTGCTCGCGCCGATGATCAGCACGTTCTTCACCTGACCCCCTTCACGTCATAGAGAACGGGCACCGAGGAGATATCCGGTCGCACGCTGGAAGCGTCCACCTCGAAGCATGTTCTGAACAGCTCACGAAACTCGTCAGGCGAATTCAGTGTCTCCAGGCCGCGGTTCATGAACGGTGCGAATTTCTGCGCGCTGTCGGCGGATCCCCACAGATACATGAACCCCATTCCGGGGTTCAGCCGGAACATGGGCCAGGAGAAATACCTGGGGAGATCCCCGAAGTCGCAGTAGCGCGATACTCCGAACTTCTCGTCAAGTCGCCGGAACGACTCGACGATCCCGCCTTCGGACCGGCTGTGGACGTCGAAGTCCAACGCCGCGATCACCGAACGCTCCACGTCGGATCGCCGGAACTCCAGCATCTTGACCCTTCGGCACAGGTCCAGACCTGTTCGTTCTGCGGCCGTCAGGCCGAGGACGCCGGCCAGGTCCGGGTGGTACACCCACTTCTCCCACCACATGCTCAGGTCCTCCAGCCGTTCGAGTGGCAGGTAGTCCATTCCCGAACTGCTCGGCACCCGTTTGCTGAGCAGCAGGTGGTTGAGCGCGTGCCCGAACTCGTGGAAGACGCTGTGCAGACTCTCGAAGGTGACCAGACGGGCGTCCCCGTCACCCGGCTGGAAACGGCACAGCACCCGGCCGACCGGCCCCTGGCGCGCGTCGCGCGGAGCCGTACCGTGTGCCGCGACCGGGTGGTTCTCGTTTCCCGGAGATCCCCGGGCAGGTAGGAGGTCGAAACGGACCTCCCCCACTGCGCTCTCCTGCCGCCGGACAGCGACCGTGATCACGTCGGGGTTCCTGTCCTGCACCCGCGCCACGGTGAGACCGAGAACCCTTCCGGCTATCTCGAACACGTACTCCAGGCAGGGTTCCAGGCGGAACAGCGGCAGGTTCGCCCCGTCGACCTGGGCGCGCACGTAGTACCCGAAGTGGTCCATCGGCCGCTCGGCGCAGCCGGTGAGCCCCCGGATGCCTTCCGCCAGGTCCGCGCAGCCGTCCATGGCCTGTACGAGGTATTCCTCGATGAAGTCCCGGGCGACCGCCTCGGTCAGGCTGGACTTCTGCAGGGTCTGCCCCAGGGCGCTCTCATGACCTCTGTTCCCGCTCTGCCTGCGCCGCAGTTCGACGATGCGGTCGACGGCGGCGACCTGCGGTGCGATCCGCCGGTCCCGCTGCTTCCGCCACACCCGGGCCAGCTTGCTCCGGATGTCTCCGCTTTCGGCCTCGCTGGCCATGCGGTGGAACACGGCTTCGGGACTCGCCGCACCGGGGTTCGCTCCGAGCCTTCGCAGCAGGTCGAGCCGGTCCTCCCGGAGCCCGGCGGTGGCCTGCTCCGCCTCGGCGTGCAGAGCGGCCGTCGCCCGCGCGAAGCCTGCGTCGGTGTCCTGGGTCCGCTCCGCCAACCAGGACACGTAGCTCCGCCGCGTCTCCTCTGTCCTCGGATCCAGGAAACGCGTTTCACGGAACCGCTTCAGGAGCCTCTCATCGAGGTCGCCGTTCTCGGGGAATTCGCCGTACCACCGCACGAGCGAGGCATGGTCCACATGCCGCTGGTTTCCTTCGAGGTAGACGAAGATGTGGGCGACGTTGCTCTGGATGGTGATCACTTCGAGGAATTCGTCCGGAGCCAGCGGGTCCGACGCAAGGAGCACCTGCAGCCTCGCCCACAGGGACGTCAGTTCTCCGGCGACGACCGCACAGGTCCCCGACGGCGAACGCCTGTCCGGAGGTTCGCTCACGCGTTCTCCACCTCGCCTTCGGGACGGAACAGGAAGTGGTAAAGCATTCCGGAGTACGAACCGCAGTACATGCTTCCGTCGGAGCCGGCCACGGGGGTGATGTCCATCGCGGGGTCGTGGTCGGCAAGACCGAGGACCTGACTGGTCTCCCAGAGGAAACGGCCGTCACTCCGGCTCAGGCCGACGGCGTTGCCGCGTGCCGACGTCGCGGCGAAGTTCCCGTCCGGAAGGACCGTGAAGGAGGTGTACTCGCGAGGGGCGTACCCGGGAGATCGCCAGACGATCTCCCGCGTGCGGACGTCGATTCCGAACGCCACGTCGTTCTGGGTACCGACGGCCAGCACGTCCCCTGACACGGCGGGACTGGCGATGATCTTGCCGCCCAACTCGACCTCGCCCCGCCACCGACCGTCACCGCCGGCCAGGAAGTGGCAGCGTCCGTCGACCGAGAAGGCCACCACCTGTTCCTGGGAGTTCAGGACGACGGGCGAGGCCCTGACGGAGTGGCCGAGGTCCTGGCTCCACAGTTCGGTCCCGTCGGGAGCGAGGCAGAGCACGTGCTCCGCGCAGCACACGATCACCGATCCCTCGGCGGTGGCCGCCGGACTCGCGTAGGGGTCCCGGCCTGCGGCCGAGCCGCCGTGTCCGGCGTGCCAGGGCTCGCGCAGGGAGCGGTTGAACAGCAGTGCGCCCGAGTCCAGGTCCAGGCCCACGCACCGGCCGCCGAACGCGGCGATGACCAGGACGTCCTCCTCCGGGAGGAGAGTGGGGGTCGCGTAGACGGGAACCTCGACGTTCGTCGACCACACGCGCCGGCCCCGCAGGTCGAAGCAGACCACCAGGCCGCTCGTGGCTGCGGCCACCACTCTGCGGCGATCGGCGTCGACGACCAGGGACGCGTACACCGGGCTGTCCAGTCGCCGGCTCCAGTACACCTTGTCCAGGAACCGGCTGTGGAAGCTGACGTACCCGTCGTAACCCGCCACGACGACCCCGGCTCCCACCACGACAGCGGGGGTGGCGCACACCGGCACGGGGATGGGCCGGTCGTGGTCCTCGCGCACGTGGGTCAGCCTGCGATGGCCGCAGACGGCGGGTTCGCTCGACCACCTCGACGGGCGCCCTGCCTTTCCGGGGAGGGTCAGCACGGATTTCCCCGGGTCGTGGCGGAAGGCGGAAGTCCTAGACAAGTTGCGGCTCCCTCTCCACCCAGTAGTCCCTGCGCAGGATCTTCCGGAAGTAGAGCGCGGAGAGCACGAACACCACCCCCCGGCTCGCGATGGCGAGGAACGCCGAGTCGAGCACGAAGACCGAGTACCACGCCAGGGGGATCGCCACCACGTAGGTGAGGATGGAGACGGAGAACAGCACGTTTCCACGCTGGTGCACTGCGAGGAACCGGGCCAGGAGTTGGTCGAAGAAGTACGCCGGCATGCTGATCATGTAGGCGAAGAACATGATCTGCGCCATCGACCGGTCCACGCCCTCCCCCGCGAACGCCATGATCAGCCATGGGGAGCACAGCAGGACCACCATCGTCGTGACAGCGGTGGTGATCCCGGAGTAAGCCATGACCGTGCGGCACCTCCGGACCAGCACGGACTTCGCGGCACCTCCCACATATCCGTAGAAGACGAAGGCGGCTTCGAAACAGGACTGGGGGATGCGGCAATACAGCGTGTAGACCTTCGTCGCCACGGCCGTCGCCGCCACCGCACCGGCGCCCATCGTCCCGATGAACAGGATGGGCAGGGTTGCGCTCATGTAGTCGTTGATGTGGCGGGCGCCGATGCCGCAGGAGGTGGGGGCGAGCGACCTGAACTCCGCGACCACCTCGCTCCCCCGCGGGCGGGCGAAGCGTTCCTGCCGTTTCCGGAAGAGTCGGAGCAGGAACCCGGCGCCGACCGGGAGCATCAGGCTCTGCGCCAGCACCGTGGCCGTCGCGACCCCGGTCTCCGGCGAGGCGAAGAACCCGAGGGCCTCCGTGTAGAGGAAGACGTAGTTGAACACGATGTTGGCGACGAAGCCGACCACGAGTACGGCGGAGGCCTGTGTTTTCGCGCCGCACGTCCGCAGGGTCACCCCGATGGCGGAGACCAGGATGGCCGGGATGATGCCGTTGAGCCGGATGTCGAGGTAACCGTCGACGAACGGGACGATCTCCGCGTCCTGCCCGATCGCGTCCAGTCCGGGTCCCATACCCAGACCGATGAGGTAACCGAGCAGCTGGAACAGCAGCAGGACCAGCACCGCCGCGCCCGCCAGGACAGGAAGGCGCTGCGCCAGCTCCTGTTTTCCCTCGGCGACGGCCAGCCGGCCCGCATACGCGTGCACCAGGCCGACGAAGAACGAGAATACGGCGATGCTGACCAGGTCGCCGAGTCCCAGTGCGGCGATGTGCAGCACGCCCAGAGGGGCGATCATGAGGAGGTCGACCGCGCCCATTCCGACGATGATGAACTCCATCAGGAGCATCATTCCGGCGAAACCGGCGAAGTTGCGCCCTGTCAGTTTGGTGTGATCCGCCGGTGTGCTTTCAGTCATTCTTCTGCGATTCCTCGGAGGGGCCCGCCGATACGTTCAGTTCCTTCAGCGCCCGCTCGAACCGGGACGTCGACTCGTGCCCGATCTCCTGGGCACAGCGCAGCCCGCCCCGGAGGACGCCTGCACTGCGCGGAGCCATCTCGGCGAGTGCCGAGTAGCAGGAGAGGGCACTCCCGTAGTCCCCGATCCGCTCTTCGCAGTCCGCGGCCCGCAGCAGGTGGTGACCGACGTAGGGAGGGCCGAGTTCCGCGGCCCGGATGAACAGGCCGGCGGCCTTCTCCACCTGGCCGAACTTGTCGTAGGCGTCAGCCAGCTCGCCGTAGCTCGGCGCCCATACGGGGTCGAGCTCGATGAGCGCGCGTCCGGACTCCACCGCCCGCTCGAAGTCCCGGCTCACGTACATGTGCTCTTTCAGAGACGACTCGTAGTAGGTCTTGACGAAATTCAGTTCGAGAGCGCCCGAATTCTGTTCGACCGCCTGCTCGGCGGCCACCCGTGCGGACCTCATGTACGACCGTGTCTTCGCGGGCATCCCCTTCGCCGCCGGCAGCATGGCCAGTCCCCGGTACCAGGAGGAGACCGCACTCGGGGCCAGGCGATCGGGCTCCTTGGCCAGGGCGTTCCCCACGGTCACGTACCACCGGAAGTCGTCCTCGGTGACCTCACGGCGTTTGAGGTACCACACCACCGCCTGGGTGCAGGCGTCGAGGATCCGAGCACGGGGGATCACGCCGGAGAGGACCGCCGCGCGCATTCTCGTGAACGCGGCCGGGGAGTCGCGTCCGTCGTCTCGGCGGTTGGAGATCATGAATTCCAGCCAGGCGACCTCGAAGGCCTCGCGGGGATCCTCCGTTCCCGCCAGGGGGCTCAGCACCCGCTCGGCGAGGTTGAAGCGCGATGTGTTGACCAGGCTCGAAGCGAGATTGATCCGGCCGATCGAACCGAGCTCCGCCGCGTTGTCGACCAGGTCGCCCAGTAGTTTCATGGCGGACGTCGGTCGATACGAAAGGTCCGCCAGGTTTTCGTAGGGAACTCCTTCCAGGAAGGAGACCTCGTGAAGAACCCCTGGTTCGAACACCTGGGTGAAGGGGTAGCCGAACTGCGTCCAGTCCACATCGGCGAACGCCTCGACGCAGGCTCGCGAGTAGATGTCCGCCGTCTCGCCCGGGTAAGGCGTGTATTCCAGCCCGATCAGGGTCTCCTGAAAGGCGTTCCGCTTGTAGGTCAGATGTTGGGACATACGATTCCTCTTCTTCGACACGATTCTCAGGACGGCGAAGGCCGTCGTCTCCCGTCACCGGTCCCGTCGTCCGTCCTCGAAGAGAACAGGTCCCGAGTGCCTCTCGGCCGCCCGGCTGGTCGGACACCGTGAGCGTTCAGGAAGGGCCGGAGGACCTCGGAGCCCGGCCTACATCGCACTCCGGCTCCCGAGGTGGCTCGCCCGATCCAGGTCCACCCCGTCCACGAACGCCTGGGACACATCGACGTTCCACAGGTATGCCTCCCAGAGGTCGGCCCCGCGCAGCGCCGTCCTGACGCACACCGCCCTCTGCAGGTCCGCGTGTTGCAGATCCGCCCTGCACAGCTCGGCCTCGGTGAGGTCGGCTCCTCGCAGGCTGGCGCGGTAGAGCGTGCTCCCGCGCAGGACGGCTCCCGTCAGGTTGGCTTCGGACAGGTCCGCCTTCTCCAGATCGGCACCGGACAGGTCGGCGTCGCTGAGGTCGGCTCCGTGCAATCGGGCGCCGAGCAACCGGGCTCCTCGCAGGGAGGCCCCGCGAAGGTCGGCACCCGCACCGTGTGCCCGCAGCAGGCTCCAACCGTCGACCATCCAGAGCTTGTCCGGGTCCCCCTCTTCCGGAAGCCGGACAAGGATGAGCGTCTGGAGGGGGGCACCGGCCTCGGCTATTTCACGAGCGGTGCGGTAGACCCTTCCGGACCTGGTCTCTTCCTGTGCGTACCTCGGTGCCCCGATCGCGCCCAGCCGGGCGGGATCGGCCACGACGAGTCCGAACGCGTCCGTGGGCTCGTCCCCCAGACAGGCCTCCACCGCGACGTCCACGAGTGTGCGCATGTGCTCTCCTTCCACCGCGACGATCGGGAACTTCGATTACTCCGCGACGACAGGGCGAACAGGGCGGTCCTCGTGGGGAATCTCGTTGAAAAAGAAGTTGTGGGTCAGCCGCGCGCTCTCTTTGTCATCGCCGGAGCCGCCCAGCGGGGCGTGGTAGAACGCGCATCCGCGGAACAGGATGAGCCGGTTGTACGCGGGCCCCACGTGGCCGGTCATCTCCCATTTCGACAGGTCGGCCATGTCCGGCCGGATCACCTTGTCCTCGAACTCGGCCGCGTCGACGTATCCGAGCGCACGGGCTTCGCGGTCGGTCGGAGGCCCCTCCAGACCGGTCTTCCTGTGCCGGAAGAAGGCCGTGCCGGCGCCCATGTCGGCGTCGGGTGTCAGATACACCATGGCGGCCCAGTCGATCGAGGTGTCCGCGTGCACCTTGATGGAGCGACCGGACTCCTCGGTGATGAACCGGAACCCGCCCCAGGTGAACCTGGAGCTGTCCACGTAGATGTCAGCACCGATGAGGTCGCTGAAAGCCCGTTTGATGGCGTCCGCCTGGAGGCTGACCCTGCTCTGCCAACCGGGGTAGTCAGTCGATGAGATGTTGGCGTAGTCCGACTTCAGCGCGCCCCGTCGCACCACATCGGGTTTGGGGTAGAAGTCGTCGACAATGATCAACATGCTGCGCATGTCCGTGCCTTCCGCCTTTACCCGGGGGCCTTGTCGAAGCTGAAAAGCTGGGCGATCCTGCCGGAAGCGGGGTGGGAGCCGAAACCGGGACCGTCTCGGTGGAAGACGCCCGACGCTCTGTACAGAACCATGCGGTTGAACCGCATGGAAACGTGCAGGGTCTCCGTCCAGGGATCCGGAACCCAGGCCTGCTCCCCCGACCGCCGGTCGCTGGACCGGAAGAAGGAGATCCCACCGGAACAGTGCTCGGCAGGCGTCAGGTAGACAACGGCCATCCACAGTGCATGTTCCACACGCGGTTCGGGCGGCTCACCGGCCGGGTCACCCGCGAAGACGAAGTATCCGGAACCGCTCCGAGGGGCGACGGATTCGGCTTCCCCGCCCAGCAGGCCGGCGATCCGGTCGAGTGCGCCCTGTCCGATGAACGACTCGTGGGTACGGGCACTCTCAGCACGACCCCGGTCGAGGCCCTGCTCCGTCCACGCGCAATTGTTCAGTGCGAACGCGCGAACAGCCTGGGGATTCTGGTAGAAGTCGTCCACGACTTCGATCATCCTGCGCATCGGCTACCCCTTGTAACTGATCATCAGACCGTTTTTCGTGCCCACGAGCGCGGAGAACAGGCGATTGCTCCTCATAACGGCACGGTTGTAGGTGTTTATGGCTCTGAACTCCCGGTCGGGAGGAGCACCCGCCTCCGACTCGGCGCTGAAATCACCCTGGGCGAAGGCGTCGTCGGCGACCAGGAGGCCGCCTGGTCTGAGCAGGGGGAAGCAGGCTTTGAGGTAGTCCGGGTAGGACTTCTTGTCCGCGTCGATGAAGATCATGTCGACGCTGTCCCGCTCCATTCCCGACAGGAGCTCAGCGGCGTCACCCACCATGATCTCAACCCGGTCCTCGACCCCCGCCTTCTCCACGTACCGCTGCGCCAGCGAGGCCGCGTGCGGATCGACCTCCAGGCTGATCAGCTTCCCGCCCTCGGGGATTCCGCGCGCGATGTGGATCGTGGAGTAACCGAACAGCGTGCCGACCTCGATGACACGTCGCGGCCGAAGGAGCATGGTGAGCAACTGGAGGACGCGTGCCTCGTTGTCGTCGACCTGGATGGACGGCATTCCCTCGCGCAGGATCGCGTCCCGCAGAATCTCGTCCAGGATTTCTTCACGGGGTCCGGCCAGTGATCGGATGTAGTCTGTGCGGACGGTGGACACGTCTGAACCTCTCACGCCCTGGCGAAATGGGGATCGTCATAGAACCTGAACACCGTGGCGATGTCGGGTTCGGTGCTCGGCTCGTCGAAATCGAAGCACCCGGAGAACATATCTTGGAACTCTGCGCTCCCTGGCAGCTCGGAGATCCGGAGATCCATGAAGGGCGCGAATTTCATCGCACTGTCCGCCGAGCCCCAGAGATAGGCGAAGTTCGCTCCCGGGTTCGCCTGGAACATGGGCCACGTGAAATACGCGGGAAAGTCTCCGAGACCGCAGAAGCGAGATATCCCGAAGCGTTCGTCGAGCCGGTGGAAGGCTTCGGCGACCCCGACCCCGGAACGCCGGTGGACCTCGAAGTCCAAAGCCGACGTGACCGCACGGTCCACATGGGATCTGCGGTACTCAAGCATTTTGATGTGCTGGCAGAGCTTGAGCCCTTCACGTTCGTCGCCGGACAGCGAGAGGTGATCCGCGAAATCTGGATGGTACACCCACTTCTCGAACCACATGCTCAGGTTCTCCAGCCGTTCGAGCGGAAGGTATTCCAGCCCGGACTGGTTGGGCAGATGCTTGCGGATCATCAGGTGGTTCAACGCGTGCCCGAACTCATGGAAAAGGCTGTGCACGTTCTGGAAGGTGATGCGCTCGGTCCCACCGGAATCCCGCTGGAAACGACAGGACACATAGGCGACAGGCCGCTGGACCAACCCCTTCCAATCGGTCCGGTTCCTGATGCCCCGCGTGTGGTTCGCCCGAATCTTCTTGTTCTCGGAGTCCCACAGGTCGAAGTTGATGTGGCCGACCACTTCCTCGTCTCTGCGGACTGACACCGTGAGCACGTGGGGGCTGATCGAAGCGACACGTTCCATCGTCAGCTCGAAGATCCGGTGCGCCACCGAGAAGATGTACTCCATGCACTCCTCCAGCGGGAAAAGCGGCACCTTCCTGCCGCCCTGAAGTGTGCGTACGTAGTACCCGAAGTGATCCATGGGATCGCCGCACCCGCCGGCCTTCTCCCGGATCTCCGCCGCCAGGCCCTGGTGGCTCTCCATCGCCCGCGCCAGGTATCCGGTCAGGTGCGCGTCCGCCGTCGCTTCGGAGATACCGCAGCGTTCGAGAGTCTGGGCGAGGACGCTCGGGTACCCGCGACTCCGGCTCTGCGCCCGACGTGCTGCGATCATCCGGTCGACGACGCCGATCAACGACTCCATCCGACGATCACGGATCTTGGTCATCGCCAGCGTCAGCTTGGTTCGGGTCTCCTCGTTCTCCGTGGCGCCGGCCAACCGGTAGAAGGTGGTGGCGGGGTTCCCTCTCCCGGCCTTCACCCCGAGGCGGTCCAGGAACCGGAGCTGATCCAACCGGGTCTTGTCGACAACGGATTTGGCCTCCGCGTGGAGGGCTTCCATCTCCTCGTTGCCGGCTGGATCCTCTTTTCCCTTGTTCCGCAGATATTTTACATACGCCACCCTGGATTCCTCGGCGGCCGGGTCGGCGCACCGCAGTTTCTCCAGCATGACGGCGAGTCTCACGTCCAGCTCGGAATCCTGGTGGAAGGCGTCCTTCCAGTGCAGGATCCGACTGTAGTCGATGCTCTTCTCGTTGGACTCCAGATACAGAAAAACGTAGGCGACGTTGTTGTATATCGAAGCGACCTCGACGAACGCATCCTGCGTGAGATCCGGTTCACCGACGATCTCGCGCAGCCGAATCATCATCGCGTTCAACGCGTCATCGGTTGCGTCAAGGCTTTCCTGCTCCGGCGGATTTGTTGCTTCCAAGGGAATGGGATCGCCTTTCTTGCCGATCGGATGTGGATGATGCGCAGTCAACTTGAGGATGCCGAGACGACCGCCGCGACACCGTCCACCGATCGTGGGTCGGCAAGCCACCATGGACGACAGACCGGGATCCGAGGCATTCGCATCGGGAGGGGATTTTCAACTCAACCGTGCAGTCAAAAAGACATGGGAAGGACAGCAACCAGAACTGCCCTTCCCTCGCAAGGCCGCAGAAACGACCTTTGGGATTTCCTAGACGGCGTTCAGGATGTCATCCAGCTCGGCGTCCAACTCGGCGTCGAAGATCCCCGGCGCCACGCCCTCGTTCTCCGACTCGAAGAAGAGTTCCGCGGTCGCCGAAGGGAAGAAGGCGGGCTTCTTCTCGAACAGGAAATTCTCCATTTCGAATCCTTTCTCGCTTGTGACGATATCGACAAAATTAAATTATATAAGTCAAGAGTCACTGTCAATGAAGGGCTTTGTGACCTAGATCACTAAAAATATCCGATTGTTTGTGTGGCCTCGGGATGCACGGCGGGTATGGCCTAGGGATTTGCCCGCAACACGAAAGGCGCTTCGAGCCGGGTCGATGAGGCGGTTCCGGCAGGTACGGCGAGCACCGCCGGTCTTTGATGAATGAAGTCACGGTGGCTTGAGGAGCAGACCGGCCTCGGCCAGGCAGCCGTCGATCAGGTACGGACGGTGCTGGATCTTCTTCGGGCCGTCGCGGCCCCGGTGCACTCGGCCGACGGGAGACACAGAGCGGCTTCATGCCGGCACGCCGGTCGTTTCCCGAAGACATCCGCAGCGAGGAGCCGGCGTCCGAGCGGGATACCCACCATCCGCACCGGTGCCATCGGTGCAGGTCGGACCGGCGCATCGGCGCACCCCGCGTTGAGAACCGATGTGACTTAGGTTAGTCTTACCTAACTCCCGAGCCCAAGTATCGATCTGGGCTGCCTCGCGACGGCCGCCCCATGGCCGCGCAGCTCATAAGCACAAGGATCATCCATGCGTTTCAGGTTCCCCCGCGTGCGCCGCCCTGCGCTCACTCTCTCCACGGTCGTCACCGCAGCCGCCCTCGCCCTCGCCGGTTGCTCCTCCGCACCCCCGGAGAAGCCGGCCGCCGTACCGGCGCAGACCGGCGGCGGCTCCACCGTGTTCCCCGTCACGATCGACAGCGCACTCGGCCAGGCGAAGATCACCCAGCAGCCCAAGCGCGTCGTCACCCTCGGACAGGGCTCGGCCGAGACCGCGATCGCGCTCGGTTTCACACCGGTGGGCATCGAAAGCTACCCGTGGGGCAGCGACAAGACCGGCTACCTGCCGTGGATCCACGAAGCGGTGACCAAGGCGGGCGGCACACTGCCGAAGCAGTTCGCCGGCGGCGAGGACATCGACTTCGACACCATCGTCGAGCTTGAGCCCGATGTGATCCTGGCACCCTGGTCCGGCATCACCAAGGACCAGTACTCCGTCCTGTCGGACATCGCGCCGACCGTGGCCTACCCGGACCTGCCGTGGAGCACGAACTGGGACCAGCAGATCGAGATCGTTTCCAAGGCGTTGGGCAAGCCCGCCGAGGCTGGGACGCTGATCTCGACGATCAAGAAACAGCTCGCCGACGCGGCCGCGACCCGGCCCGCGTACAAGGGCGTCACCTTCTCCTACATCTACACCACCGGACCCGGCACCCTCGGCGTCTTCAAGCCCGAGGAGCAGCGGGCCGAGATGGTCACCTCGCTCGGCCTCACCCCCGACCCGGTGGTGAACACCTTCAAGGAGACCGAGGGCACCGACTCCGCCCTCATCGGCCTGGAGAACGCGCAGAAGCTCGCCGGCAGCGACCTGATCTTCACCTTCTACACGGATGACAAGACCCGCAAGGAGATCGAGGCGCAGAAGCTGTACGCCGCCATCCCCGCGGTCAAGCGCGGCGGCATCGTCGCCGGTGACGACACCCCGTTCGTCACCGCGTCGTCGATCATCAACCCGCTCACCGTGCCGTGGGTGATCGATCGTTACCTGCCGCTGATCGACAAGGCCGTCGCCACCATCGACAAGTGAGCTCGACCACCGGCCCCCCGCCGAGCGGCGTGCGCGTCGCCCGGCGGATACTCCTCCTGATCGCCGCGCTCGCGGTGCTCGTGCTCGCGGTGCTCACCAGCATCGCGTTCGGCAGTCACCCCACCTCGCCGTCCGACGTCATGGACGTCCTGTACGGCACCGCGGATCCGAACATCACCACGGTGGTGCAGAGCCGCTATCCGCGCACCGCGCTCGGCCTGCTCGCCGGGCTCTGCCTGGCCATCGCGGGAACGCTCATGCAGGGCGTCACCCGTAACCCGCTCGCCGACCCCGGGCTGCTCGGCATCACCGCGGGAGCAGCGGCCGCCATCGTCACCGCGACGGCCTTTCTCGGCGCGTCCGGCCAGGCGGGCACCGTGTGGTGGGCACTGCCTGGAGCGCTGCTGGCCGGGCTGCTCGTCCACGCCATCGGCTCAGCCGGCTCCGGTGCGGGCCTGGCCCGGCTGGTCCTGGCCGGAGCGGTCGTCTCGGCCGTCCTGATGGCCTACGTCCAGGCGGTGACGCTGAGCAGGCCGCGGGTCTTCGACAGCTACCGCTACTGGGTGGTCGGCGCGCTGGGAGGACGGAACTTCGACGTGCTGACGTCGGTCCTCCCGCTGGCCGCCCTGGGCCTGGCGCTCGCCCTACTGCTCGCACCAGGCTTGAACACGCTCGCGCTCGGCGACGAGTCGGCGTCGGCACTCGGCGCCCATCCGGCTCTGCTGCGTTCGGGCGGGCTGCTGGCGGCGATCCTGCTGAGCACGGCGGCGACCGCGGCGGTCGGGCCGATCGCCTTCGTCGGCCTGGCCGTACCGCACATCGTCAGGGCGCTGGTGGGCGTCGACGTCCGCCTGCAGATCGTGTTCTCGGCCGTCGTCGGCCCCGCGCTGCTGCTCCTGGCGGATGTCGCGGGCCGCATCGTGCTGCGTCCGCAGGAGCTGATGGTCGGCGTGGTGACCGCTTTCGTCGGAGCGCCGGCCCTGCTGCTGGCCGTACGCCGGATGAAGGGCACCGCGTGACCTCCTCCCCGCGGCCGCAGCCCGGCGCCGCCACGCTCAAGGAGATCCGATGACCCCGGCACGGCGCGGCCACCTCACGATCGGGCGCTCGGTGGCGCTTCCGGTCGCCCGTGTCTCCGTCGTCGCCGCGATCGTCGTGGCCGCGCTCACGGTCGTCGCCGCCGTCGCCACGCTCTCGCTCGGCCGGCTCGGCATCGCCCCGTCCGACCTGGTGAGCGCGCTCACGCAGGGCGCCACCGGCAAGCAGGCGTTCGTGCTGGAACGGCTCCGCGGCCCGCGTCTGGTCGTGGCAGTCGGCACCGGCGCCGCACTCGGCCTGTCCGGCGCACTGTTCCAGACGGTGACCCGCAACCCGCTGGGCAGCCCGGACGTGATCGGGCTGAGCGCCGGCGCCGGAGCGGGCGCCGCGGTCGTCGTGCTGCTCCTGCCTGACGTGCTCCCGGCCCCGGGCGGCGCCCTGGCCGGCGCGGTGATCGCCATGGCGCTGGTGTACGTGTCGACCGGCTCCGGATTCCGCGACCCCGGGCGGCTCATCGTCGCGGGCATCGGCGTCCACGCGATCGCCACGGCGTTCACGCAGTATGTCGTCTACGCCGTGGAGCGGGACAAGGCCACCGTCCTCACCGCGTACGTCAACGGCAGCCTGGCCACCCGCTCCTGGGAACACGCCGCCACGATCTGGGCGGTCCTGCTGGCCGTGGTGCCGCTGATCACACTTTTCGCCCGGCGCCTGGCCGTCTCCGAGATGGGCGACGAACTCGCCGGCTCGCTCGGCGCCGAACCCAGGCAGGCCAGAGCCGTCGCCGTCACGCTGTCGATCGTCCTGTCGGCGGTCGCCGTCGCGGTCGCCGGACCCATCGCGTTCATCGCTCTGACGGCCCCCCAGATCGCCAGACGCCTCACCCGCCTGCCCGGCCCGCACCTGACCCTGGCCGCCCTGGTCGGCGCACTGCTGCTGGTGCTCGCGGACCTCGCCGCACAGCAGCTGCCCATCTCGGGCAACCTGCCCGTCGGCATCTACACGCTGGCCGTCGGCGGCCTCTACCTCGGATACCTACTGACCCGCGAATGGAAGAAGGGGAGCCTGTGAGCAGCGAGACCGGACTGGCCGCACAGGGCGTGACGATCTCCTACGACGGCACCCCCGTGGTCCACGACGTCAGCCTCGACATCCCGCACGGCGAGTTCACCATGATCATCGGACCGAACGGGTGCGGCAAGTCGACTCTGGTCAAGGCGTTCGCCCGGGTGCTGAAGCCCGCTCAGGGCACCATCCTGCTGCACGGGCGCGACCTCTGGTCCTACCGGGGCCGGGAGGCCGCCCGCCAGGTGGCCCTGCTGCCGCAGAACCCGATCGCACCCGACGGCATCACCGTGGGCGGCCTGGTACGGCGTGGCCGCTACCCCCACCACACGCTGCTGCGCCAGTGGTCGCCCGACGACGAGGCCGCCATCGGCTTCGCCCTCGATCGGACGGGCATTCGGGACCTCACCGAGGCGCAGGCAGGCCGGTTGTCCGGCGGTCAGCGCCAACGCGCCTGGATCGCCATGGTGCTGGCGCAGCAGACGGACCTTCTGCTGCTCGACGAGCCGACCGCCTTCCTCGACATCTCCCATCAGTACGACCTGCTGGAGCTCTGCCGTGAACTGCACGAGGACGGCAAGACCATCGTCGCCGTCCTGCACGACCTCAATCAGGCCGCACGCTTCGCCTCCCACCTGATCGTGATGAACGAAGGCCGGGTGATCGCACAGGGCCCTCCGCCGGAGGTGCTGACGTCGCAGCTGGTCGAAGACGTCTTCGGGCTGGCGTGCGACATCGTGCCCGATCCTCAGACGCTTACCCCCATGGTGGTCCCGCACGCCCGCCGGAAGGGGACGACGTCCGGGGTCTCCGTCACGCCGTCAGAGCGGGAATAGCTCGTCCATCCTGGTGTCGTCGGTGGTCACCCGGTTACCGGCGCCGAAGGACCGGACGTAGACGCGGTGGCCGACGGGCTCGCCGACGCCGAGCAGGCCGAGCGTCTCCTCGTCGCCTTCGGCGGTCATCGCCAGGAAGCGGCGGCCGTCGGCCTCCAGCCGGCCGATCACGATGCCGGTGCGGTCGCCGCCGCGTCCGTGCTTGACGGTGTAGGTCTCGATCGTGCCCCATCCATCGGCCCGGACGGCCTGCTCGACGGCGGGCCAGGCATCGATCTCGGCCTGCAGCGCCGCGCTGCCGTCCGGGCGCCACTCGGTGGGGGTGGTCGAGTAGACGCCGACCGAGTACTTGCTCAGCGATCCGCCGTTGGCCCCCACCATCCCGTACGAGCCGGGCCGCGCGCGCAGCCGCTGGACGATCTCGGCGATGGCGTGCGTCGAGTAGTTGTTGCCCGCGCCGCCGAAGAAGGGCAGGCCACCGGTGACCGTCAGCCCGCGCGGGTCGTCGGCGGCCAGGCCGAGGCCGTCGCAGACGTTGGAGACGGCGATCGGGAAGCAGCTGTACAGGTCGATGGCGGCCAGATCCTCCGCGCCGATGCCGGCCAGGTCCAGGGCGTGCCGGGCGGCCATCACGGCGGCCGGGCTGGTGCCGAGGTCGCCCCGGTCCAGCAGGTCGCGCTCGCGCAGATCGGCGTGGCCGTGCAGGAAGACCCACTTCTCCGCGGGGACACCGAGGCGCCTGGCGGCGGCCACGGACATCAGCAGGACGGCCGCTCCCTGGTTGACCTTCTCCCTGGCGACGACGTAGCGGGTGTACGGCTCGGCGACGAGCCGGTTCTTCTCGGTCGGGGTGACCAGCTCCTCGGCACTGCGCTCGATGGGGGCGGCGGCGTGCGGGTTGGCGGCGGCGACCTTGGTGAACGGGGCGAACAGCGCCCCCATCCCGGCGGCGTACTCCTCCCTCGTCTGCTTGAGGCGGGCCCGGCGCGCGTTGTCGAACAGCGCGTACTGGCTCGGCGCGCCCCTCAGCCCGTGAGCGGCCTGGAACGGGGAGAACAGGCCCTCAAGGCCGTAACCGCGGTCCTCCAGGTCGCCCTCCACGGTTTCGCCGAAGTCCGGTCTGTCCTCGGCCCCGGCCAGGTGCCGCACCGTCGAGATCGCCTCGGACCCGAAGACGAGAGCCGTCTGCGAGGACCCCGCCGCGATCGTCGCGGCGAGTTCGTTGACCAGGTGCTGGGGCCCCTGCCCGCCGACCACTTCGAGGATCGCCCGGCCGGGGTCGGCCCCCACCCGGGCGGCGACGGAACGGGGATAGTTGGTGGACCTGCCCAGCGGGACGGGGGCGCCGGGCCCGGAGATCTCGAACTGGCGCACTCCCGCCACGGTGTCGACGGCGGCGGCGACCGCTGCGGCCTCCGCGCAGGTGTCGGCGATGGCCTCGCGGACCGCCGCGGCGGCGAGCTCCACCGGTGACAGGCGCCGGTAGCCGGGCTCGCCGATCCGCTCGGATGACTGACCGACACCCACGATCACCGGCGTGCGGGGGTCGATGTCGTGAAAGGTCATCTTCACACTCCAGCACGTTCAGGAACGGGAACATCACCGCTCCCTGTAGATCATCGCCCTGATCGGCTCCGGAAAGCCAGGTGACCGGATTCCATTGCTCCACGGCCGGCAGGACATGACCTTCTCCGCGGCCCTGGCGGAGGAGACCGTGAAGCTGATCCCCAGCGCCAGGGCCGTGGTGATCGAGGAGGCGGGCCACATGGCCCACGTCGACCGGCCCCGTGCCTGGCTCGACGCCGTGGCCGGTTTCCTGTCCTGATCGGGGCGATGCCGCACCCGGCGGTCAGAGAGCCTGGAGCGCCCCGGCGAAGGCGTCGACGGTGGCGTCGATGTCGGCCTCGGTGTGCGCGGTGGACAGGAACCACAGGCCACGCGGCACCATGTTGACGCCGCGGTCGAGTAGCGCCGCGTGCAACCGGGCCATCATCGCCCGGTCGGTCGCGGCGAAGTCGCGATAGTTCCGTACTGCGCCCGCGCCGGTGAAGTAGGTCTGGAAGACCGGCCCGGGACCGTCCACGAGCAGCGGCACGCCCGCCTTCTCCGCCGCGGCCCTGATGCCCTCCATCAGGGCCGTGCCACGGGCGAACAGCGTGCCGTAGACCTCGTCGCGCTGCTCGTCGAGGATGCGCAGCGTCGCCTCGGCCGCCGCGATGCCGACGGGGTGGGAGTTGAACGTGCCCGCGTGGGCGACCTTCCCCGTCGAGATGTGGTCCATGACAGAGGCCTTGCCGACGAGCGCCGACACCTGCATGCCCCCGGCCATGGCCTTGCCGAACACCGACAGGTCCGGGGTGACGCCGAGGTACTCCTGTGCTCCGCCGGGTGCGAGCCGGAAGCCGGTGATGATCTCGTCGAAGATCAGCAGGCTGCCGTGCCGGTCGCAGAGCTTCTGTACGGCTTCGAGGTATCCGGGATCCGGCAGGATCGACCCGGTGTTGCAGAGCACCGGCTCGGTGATCACCGCGGCGATCTCGGCACCGTACCGGTCCATCAGGCGGGTCAGGGCCTCGATGTCGTTCCACGGGCAGACGATCAGGTCTTCGCCGTGGCCCTCCTGCTGGCCCGCCGTACCGGGCACGGCGACGGGGGTGTCTGCCGGGCCGGCCAGGTCCAGGGCGGGATGCACGCTGTAGAGGACGGGGTCCAGCCAGCCGTGGTAGTGCCCCTCGAACTTGAGGATCCTGGAACGGCCGGTGAAGCCGCGCGCCAGCCGGAGCGCGGCGTGGACCGCCTCGGAGCCGACGGTGTTGAAACGGACCCGTTCCGCCGAGGGCACCATCGCGCACAGCCGCTCGGCCACCCGGACCTCCGCGGCATGCTGAGCCGAGTAGACCATGCCCCGTGCGGCCTGGGCGGAGATCGCCTCGACCACCTCGGGCGGGCAGTGCCCGAGCAGCGCGGGCCCCTGGCCCAGGACGTAGTCGATGTAGGCGTTGCCGTCCACGTCCCAGAGATGCGCGCCCTGCGCGCGATCCACGTAGAGCGGGACGCCGGTGGTGCGGCGAGCGTCGCTGGAGACCCCTCCAGCCAGGTACTGCTGCGCGGTGGAGTAGAGGTCGCGGCTGACGTCCAGATTGCGGGTCATGGGGACCATCAAAGGGCGCATCGCCCACCGCGGACAAGGAAGAGCGCAAAGAAGGGGTCGTCATCGCAAGGATGGGTTCTTGTGACACCCAGACCGAGCTGGTGAGCTGGGCACAACCCTCAGGAAGGAATAGCCGTGTTTCTCGGGCGTATCCGGCGGACTCCCGCCGACCAAGTCGAAGTCGTGGCCTGGCGCGAGGGCGGCGAACTGCTCAGCCTGTCCGGCCTTGACGGGCCCGCCGATCCGGTGGCCCTGCTGAACCGGTTCGGGCTCGACCGGCTCACCGAGGAGGTGGATCGGCTCTGGGGCACCGCGTCCTCGCTGCTCGACGAGTCGGCGGTGCTGTTCGAGCCGCCGGTGGCCACCTGCACCAAGATCTGCTGCCTGGCACTCAACTACGTGGAGCACGCCGAGGAGAGCGGACTGGAGGTGCCGCCCTCGCCGGTGCTGTTCTTCAAGCCGCCGTCCTCGCTGACCGGTCACAACCGTCCGGTCGTGGCGCCGGCCCGGACGAGGCATCTGGAGCACGAGGTGGAGCTGGCCGTCGTCATCGGGTCGGTGACCCGGGACCTGCCGGCCGAGCGCTGGCGGGAGGCCGTGGCCGGCTACACCGTGATCAACGACATGACGGCCCGCGACCTGCAGTTGGCGAACATCGACCGCAACGTGCCGTGGGACCAGTCCAAGGGGTTCGACACCTTCGCCCCCGCGGGGCCGTATCTCGCCACCGTGGACGAGGTGCCCGATCCCCAGGCGCTCGAACTCCGCCTGGAGGTGGACGGCCAGGTGCGGCAGCGGGCGAACACCAAGCAGATGGTGTTCGGGATCCCCCAGCTGATCGCCGACCTGTCGGACGGGATGACGCTGGAGCCCGGCGACCTCATCGCGACCGGCACCATCGCCGGGATCGCTCCGCTCCAGGAGGGAGACGTCATGCATGCCACGGTGGCCGGTGTCGGAACACTGGTGAACAGGGTTACATTTAGGACCGCCTAAATAGTATTATTCGGCGCATGAACGCGCCCTTCACGGTCGCCGCGCTGGTCGACATCGATGACTTCGTCGCCTCGCGGCGGTCGCGCGGGCAGCCGTGGGCCCGCCGCCAGCTCGACCGGGCCGAGCAGGCGGTGCAGGCGGTGACGTACGGCCGGACGGCGGCGAGCTGCCGTTCGATGCCTCCCGACGAGTGGCTCGTGCTCCTGACCGGAGACGACCCCCACACGCTCATGACCGACGCGGGCGGACTGGCAGAGGAGCTGCGCACCCGCATCGTGCGTGACACCGAGCTCACCGCGACCGTCAGTCTGGGCACCCCGCACCACGGGCCGGGCGGGGTCGAGGCGGCCGAGCAGGGCGCTCGATGGACGAACTCCTACAAGCTCCTGCTCGGCGGGGACCAGGTGATCACCTCGCCCGCACCGGACCGGCCCGGCACGCCGCCGCCGGTGCGGATCGAGCCCGAACTGGCCCGCCGGATCCAGATCGGCGACGCCGGCGGTGCGGCCGGGCTGCTCTCCAGCTGGGTGGACCGGTGCCTGCAGGAACGCGACCTGGACCCGAAGACCCTGCGCAGCTGGCTCATGGGCGAGCTGCTGTTCGTCGTCGACGTGGTCAACCGCTCCCGGCTCACCGGCGGCTCCACGGACTGGCTGGACGCCTGCGCCCGGCTGCCGGTCGAACGGCTGATCACCGTGACCGAGATTCACGAGCGCTCCTACCTGCACATCTGGCTGGAGGAGACCATCAGGCGGCTGGTGCCGAGCGACAGCGCCAAGGACATCCTCACGATGGCCGAGAGCTACCTGACCGCGCACTACACCGATCCCCGGCTCAGGCTCTCCACGGTCGCCGAGGCGATCTCCGCCAGCCCCTTCTACATCTCGCACCTGTTCGCGGAGGAGCGCCGGACCACGTTCCTGCGCCATCTCACCGGGCTGCGCCTGCGCCACGCGCGGACCCTGCTCAGCACCTCCGCCCTGCCGGTCGACGTGGTCGCCACCGAGTCGGGCTACCTGAGCGCGAAGGCCCTGCGGAGCGTGTTCCGGCGCCACGTCGGCTGCTCGCCCACCGAATATCGACGCCAGACATATCGGTCGCGACCATAAACGAGACATCTGGAAATAATCGCGCAAGCTATTGAATTAAGGTCTGCACCGAAATTAGGCTTCCTCGCATGGAACTGGCGGTCGACGGTGGCAAGAGCGGGCTGCGACTCGCGCTCGCGTCCGAGGGGCGGGTGCTCCTGATCCACGAGGAACCGGGCCTGGCTTACACGAGCGGATCCACGGTCGCCGACGTCGCACGCAAGGTGCTGGCAGCCTGGCGGGCGCTGGCTCCGGCGCTCGCCCCTGACGCCTCGGTCCTGCCGGACGGTCCGGATGGTCCGGTCGGCACGGTCTGCCTCGGGCTCACCACGCTGCTGGGCGGGCCGGCCGCCGACCGGGAGCTGGCCGAGCACCTGTTCGCCGGGATCGGCGCCCGGCGCGCCCTGCTCACCGGCGACGTCATCACCGCGCACGCCGGCGCCTTCGCCGGTCGCCCGGGCGTCGTCCTCGCCGCGGGCACCGGCGCGATCGCCCTGGGAGTGGCCCCGGACGGCCGTACCCGGCAGGTGGACGGCTGGGGATACCTGTACGGCGACGCGGGCAGCGGCTTCTGGATCGGCCGGCGCGGCCTCGACGCCGCCTACCGGGGGTTCGACGGCCGCGCGGCCCCGGGCCCGCTCACCGACCGCGCCCGGCAGGTGTTCGGCGACCTGGGTACCGCACCCCAGCGGCTCTACCTGTCCTCCGATGCCGTCGCCCAGGTCGCGGGCTTCGCCGTCCATGTGCTCGACCTGGCCGCCGAGGACGCGACCGCGCGGGCGATCGCCGAAGAGGCCGGCCGCGAGCTCGCGGCCAGCGTCGCCGCCGCCGCCCACTGCCTTCCCGGTGACGAGCCGGTGCCCGTCTCCTGGACCGGCCGCCTGCTCCGCGCGCCGGCCCTGCGGGCGGCCTTCGAGGCCGAGCTGACGGCCCGCCTGCCCCGGGCCCTGCCTACGGCCCCGGAGGGCGACGGCCTCGCGGGCGCCGCCCTCCTCGCCGCCACCACCGAGCTCGGCCACTACCGGACGCTCATCCGGACGGTGGAGCGATGAGAGTCGGGTACGGGGCGGCCCCCCTGCCCGTCCCGCCCGGCACGCCGATGGGCGGCTACCTCGACCGGCCCGGTGACTCGGCCGGCGAGCTCGACCCGCTGCAGGTGGGCGTGATCACCTGGTTCGACGGGCACCGGCGCTTCGCCCTGGCGGTCGCGGACGTGATCTGCGTCAACGACGACCTCGCCCGGCAGGCCAGGCAGGCGGTCTCGGCGACCTGCGAGCTGTGGCTGGCCGCGACGCACACCCACGCGGGTCCGGAGACCGGGTGCGTGCCCGGCGGCGGGCCGACGCCGCAGCCCTGGCGCGACCGGATCGTCGAAGCCACCCGCACCGCCCTCGCTCGCGCGATGGCCGCCGAACGGCCCGCGGCGGGCTCGGCTCACCAGGGCGGACTACGCGACGTGGGCGCCGCCCGCGGCGTGCCGTCGGCCGAGCCCCTGGTGCCGCTGGACGTCCTGGCCGTCCGGGATCCGGCGGGCCGCCCGGCGGGCGTCCTGGTCGTGCTCCCCGTTCACCCCACGGTGCTGCCCGCCGGCAATCTCCTGGTGAGCGCCGACCTGGTCGGTGCGGTGCGCGGGGCCGTGCGGGTACGGCTGGGGCCGGACGTCTGGGTCCTGGTCGCGACCGGTACGGCCGGCGACGTCAGCACCCGCCACACCCGCCGGGGCCAGGACGCCGCCGAACTCGACCGGCTCGGCGGCCTGGTCGCCGACCGGTGCGCCGAACTCCTCGACGCCGCCCCCACCGCCGAGGCCTGGGGCCCCGGCGACGCGATCGGCTGGGCGTCGAGACGGTGCTCCCTGGCCCGCGGCTCTTCGGTCGCCGACCCGCAGGCCCTCCTCGCCGAGCTGCGCGCCGCCCACGAGCGGTCCCGCGCCACCGGCGACGCGATCGCCACGCGTATGGCCCTGAGCCGCCTGGAAGGCGCCCGCCTCCTCACCGAAGCGGCCCCGGAACGCACACCCGGCACCGCCGAGACGGGCACCGCCCATCCACCGGCCGAAAATCCGCCGGAGCCCGCGCACATCACCGCCGAGGTGAGCGCCGTACGCCTCGGCAGGCTCGCGCTGGCCGCCCTGCCGGGTGAGCCCTTCGTCGCCACGGGCGAGGCCGTCCGCCGGACGCGACCGGACCCGACGTTCGTCCTGGGATACGTCAACGGCTATCCGGGCTACCTGCCGACAGCCGCCGCCTACGCCGGCCAGGAGTACGAGGTGCTGGCCGGCCGGGTCGCGCCCGGCAGCGCCGAACACCTCGCCACGACCGTCGCAGACCTGCTGCACGACCTCGACACCCCGGAGGAACCATGAACGGCCAGACAGCGTATGCGGAGGTCGCGCGGACCGCGGTCGACCGGCTGCTCACCGGAGAGCACGAGGCGATCGCGCGCGCCGGAGAGATGATCTTCCGTTCGCTGCGTGCAGGCGGGGTGCTCCAGGCGTTCGGCACCGGACACTCCAGGTCGGTCGCCCTGGAGCTGGTGGGCCGGGCCGGCGGACTGGTCCCCGCCAACCAGCTCGGCATCCGCGACGTCGTCTACTACGGCGACGCCGCCCCCGCGGCCATCCTCGACCCGAAGATCGAGCGCGAGCCCGGCCTGGCGGAGCGGATCTGGGAGCTGGCCGACATCCGGCCGGAGGACGTCTTCGTGATCATCTCGAACTCGGGCGGCAATGCCTCGGTCGTCGAGATGGCCCGCCTCGCCGCCGACCGCGGGCACACCGTGATCGCCATCACCTCCCGCGCGCACACGAACCGGATCACCGGGCGAGAGAGGCTTGCCGACCTGGCCCACGTCGTCATCGACAACGGCGCGCCGTACGGTGACGCGACCGTGGAGCTGCCCGGCGGGGACGCCGTCTGCCCGGTCTCCAACCTCACCGGTGTCCTGATCGCCCAGCTCCTGGTCGCCGAGGTGGCCGGCCGGTACGTCGCCGAGGGCGTAGCGCCGCCCGTATTCAGGTCGGCCAATACCCCAGGTGGCGACGTCCACAATGACCGGCTGCTGGCCGGGTACGGCCGGCGGGTGCGGCTCGGCGACGCGTGACCGCCAGGGTCTGCTGTGACAATCGCCGCCTCTGGCACCGTTACTGCGACTTTGCCGTGTAGTGATGGGGCGGAGCCACGTTAGCCTCCCAGCGTGAAGCGCACTGAGACTCCCCGGGGTCCCTGGGAGCCGGCGGCTCTGCCCGAGGTGCCGGGTATACGGAGACCATCCATGGGGTGACCGCCTCCAACGGCGCGGCCGAGCCTGATCGGCGGCCGGGGTCGAGAACCATTGCCGGGGCTCTCCGTATGCCGCAGTCTGGTCGGCGTACCCGAACGGAAAGCCGCGCCTCCGGGCGGCCGAAGGAGTGGGCTCGCCCTGCACGTCCGTCCGGCCTTTCGGACGGGGATCGTCACGCGACGCAGAGCACCTCAGCCGAACGACGGAAAGAGGAGTCATGGCCGAGCAGGAAGACGGCATATCCCCCCTTGGGGCAGGCGCCGGCCGTACCACCTTCGGCGAGACGGACACCGAGACGACCGGAGAGGTCGCTGCCGAGCGGCTGCGTGATGCGCTCGTCGACCAGCTGCGCGAGCAGGGCGCGGTGCGCAGCGAGCGAGTCGAGGCGGCGCTGCGTGCCGTGCCTCGCCACCTGTTCGTGCCCAGGGTGCCGGTGCAGAAGGCGTACGCCGACGAGGTGGTCCCCACCAAGCACGACGACGCAGGAGAGTCGATCAGCGCCGCCTCCCAGCCGAGCGTCGTCGCGGTGATGCTGGAGCAGCTCGAAGTCGAACCAGGCCAGCGGGTCCTCGAGATCGGTGCGGGCACCGGCTACAACGCGGCCCTGCTCGCGCACCTGACCGGCGACAGCGGACGGGTCACCACGATCGACGTCGACGATGACCTCGTGGCCGACGCCCGGCGGAACCTGGCGGCCACCGGCGTCGACAACGTGGACGTCCTTCTCGGTGACGGCGCGCTCGGCCACCCGGACGGCGCCCCCTACGATCGGATCGTCGCCACGGTCGGCGCCTACGACCTGCCCCTGCCCTGGCTGGAGCAGCTCGCCCCGGACGGCCGACTCGTCGTGCCGCTACGGCTGCGCGGTGGCGTGTCCCGCTCGGTCATGTTCGAGTACGACGGCGGACGGTGGCGTAGCCGTACCAGCGCGATGTGCGGATTCATGCCGCTACGCAATGGCGTCGCCGACGACCCGCAGCGCACCGTCTCGCTGACCGCGGATGAGGCCGTGACCTTCACCGCCCACCAGGAGCAGACCGTCGACGCGACTGCCCTCTCCGGTGTGCTCAGCCGACCTTGCGTCGAAGCATGGACGGGGGTGCCGTTCAAAAAGATGGAGACATTCGAGTGGATGTACCTGTGGCTGACCTGCACGATGGACAACGTGCTCAGCCGGATGACCGTAGAGCGCTCAGCCATCGACAGCGGCCTGGTCAAAACCCGGTTCCGCTGGGGCAGCATGGCCACCTTCGACAAGGGCGACTTCGCCTACATAACGTTCCGCCCGATCGAGGGTGACACGGATGCCGATGACACGGAACAGATGTACGACATCGGCGTCATGGGCCACGGCTCCGGCGGCGCGGACCTGGCCGGCAAGGTCGCCGACCAGATCCGTATCTGGGATCGGGACTTCCGGTCCCGGTCCGTCGAGTTCGAGGTCCAGCCCGCCGACACCCGAGAGCCGGTCAAGCAGGTTCCCGGCCGGTTCACGTTCGACCGCCCGCAGACCCGGCTCATCATCTCCTGGGTGTGAACTCGGACGGGTCCGCCCCGAACGATCGGTGAGAGGCTCCGGCATGGCTGACAGGTCCCCGGGTTCCACCCACCTGATCGTGCTGCGCGGCAACTCCGGCTCGGGCAAGACCAGCACCGCACGAGCTTTGCAGGCCACCCGCGACCGCGACCTGGCCGTGGTCGGCCAGGACGCCATCCGGCGCGACATCCTCCGGGAGCGCGACGCGCCGGGCGGCGCGAACATCGAGCTCATCGACACCATCGCCCGCCACTGCCTGGATCGCGGCTACCACGTCCTGATCGAAGGCATCCTGCACGCGAGCCGGTACGCGCCGATGCTGGCCGCGCTGCGCCGCGACCACACCGGGCCGAACTCCTTCTTCTACCTGGACGTCTCCCTGGCCGAAACGCTGCGCCGGCACACCACCCGGCCGTAGCGCTCACAGTTCAGCGATCACGTGGGGGCCCGTATACCGGCCCCTACCCGGGATCCGGACTCGTGTGGGCCCTCCTCGCCGGGTGGATCGGCCTCAGCTTGCGCGCTGCGGCCAGATCGGCCGCTTCCCGCAGCCGTGACGGGGCGCAGGTTGCCTTGACGCTGATGACAAGGTTCTAGCGTGGCTGCGACAGGCGAGTGGGGGAGGTCGTCGACGCACGGCGAGGCCACGATGCCGCCGCAGTACCGGCCACGCCGACCGGCGACTGCCCCTCCATCGCATCGGCTGACCAACCGAAGGGACGACGATGAAGTTCGCAGTCAGCTACAGCACGCCCTACTACGGCGTCGACCCTGACAAGCTCATGGCCTACGCCCAGCATGCCGAAGATTGCGGCTTCGAGTCGCTGTATCTGCCCGAGCACATCGTGTTGTATCCCGGTGCGATGGTCGGGCGCTTTGAGCTCCCGCCGTCGCTGCCGTACTTCGATCCGCTCGATTGCCTGAGCTTCGTCGCCGCGGCTACGCGACGAATCCTGCTCGGGACAGGTGTGCTGCTACTGCCGTACCACCATCCGGTGGTCCTCGCCAAGCGTCTGGCGACCATCGATGTGCTGTCCAAGGGGCGGATGCGGTTGCTGACCGTGGGGCTCGGCGCCCTGCCCGGTGAGGCCCGGGCGGTGGGGGTTGACTTCAGCACCCGCGGCCGTCGTGCCGACGAGGCGATCGACGTGATGCGGCTGCTCTGGGCCGGCGGCGAAGACGGTGTCAGCTTCGCCGGGGAGTTCTTCGCCTTCGACGACCTGTGCCAATTCCCAAAGCCCTATGGGGTCGCCCACCTGCCGATCCATATCGGCGGATCGAGCCGGGCGGCCGCGCGCCGCGCCGGACGACGCGGCGACGGCTACTTCCCCGGCGGCGCGCTCGATCCGGACGAGCGCGCCATCCAGATGGACCTCGCCCGATCGACCGCCATCGAAGCCGGCCGTAGCCCAGAAACGCTGGAGTACACACGATCGGGGTCGACCGACATGACCGTCGAACAGGTGGAGGCATTCGCCGCGCAAGGCGTGACCCGCATCGTCGTCGGTGCCACCGCCACCGAACCAGACCGGCAACGCGAGGAGTTGTCCGCGTTCGCCCAGCGGTTCGCCCTCCTCGAACACCTCCCCAGCTAGTCCGACCCAACGTCATATGCGGTAGAGCGACCGATCTTGAGCGTGCGGGCGGCCCCAGCGGCCGAGGCGCCGTCGTCGACCAGCTGGCTCAGCGTAGCCAGCTCGGCGGGGCCGATCACGCGGGGGCGGTCAGTCTTCTTCTTGCCGGGCGGCATGGCGCCGGTGGCTCAAGGGATGTTTCTTGTCACACGGTTCTACTTACGGAACAGCTGTTGGCGCCGAGGTATCCCGTCGCAGGTCAGCGGAAGGTCAGGCAGGATGTCGCAGCAGCTTTTTCGTGGTCGTGCTCCTCGTTTGAGACGGTCCCGGCTTCTTGGCGCTTCACGTTCGACCGGCTCATGGCAACTACGAGAAGCAAGATCGTTATCACCGCCGATGGCCGTTCCGCTGTTTCTCGACTCCCGCGTATCTTCGTGCTGACCGTTCGACACAGACACGCGTGAAGGAGCCCGTCGGGTGACCAGTACTCTGACCCTGAAAGCGTTGCGGCGGCTGAGGACCACCCCCGGCGGGCAGCTCGACTGCCGGATCAGCTTCTCCGACGGATCGGGAACTCCGCGGCCGGTCGCTTATGTGGAACGCGAGTTGCTGCCCAACGGCATATCCGCCTACCTCGCGGCCCGGAAGAGCGGAGCCCGCTCCTTCGTCCTGTGGGCGGACGAGCACCGCCAGACGCGGGTCGCCACCCTGGTCACCGTCTCCGCGGGCAGTGGGCGGGCACAGTTCCAGGTGCTCGGCCCGCAGGGCGAACTGCTCGGCATGTTCACGCGCGACAAGGCGTTTAGCCAGGGACTGCGCACACGCTGGACGGTCAGCCGCGCCGGCAGCCCCGACGCGGTGGGATACAAGGGCCGGCTCTTCTGGTGGTGCGTGTGGTGGCTCTGCTCGCCCCTGCTGCCGCTCATCGTCGTGGCCGCCCTGTTCAGCGGCGGCGGCGACTTCCCATTCCCACGCGGCCCCCGCCGCATCAAGTGGCGCTCCGGCGGGCAGGTCCCGCTGGAGTTCAAGTCGTCCGGGGACACGGTGCGTCTGTACGCACCGGAGCTGGACTGGCGGCTCGGAGCCGCCCTTGTGGCCCTGATCCCCTCCTTCGACGGCTGGATCGGCGACCCCTGGGACCGCAGGAAGGACTGACGGGCCAGGGCGGCGCGCCCGTGATGCGGCGGAGGATCTCCTGCACCATGGGGTGGTCCCTGAACCCCATGTGCATGTGCTTCATCAGGATGTCGGCGATCTCCTCGCCGGGGCGGCCGCCGTCGAGGAGGTCGCGGATGTCTTCCCGCGTGAACCCCTTCTCCTCCTTGCCGCCTGGATCGCCACACGCCGAACCTCTACCGGTACGCCACGGCCGGTCCTGCGGTGCGGGGCCCACGCGGGCTGGTACAAATGGGGCATGAGCGAATCCGCCGGGTATCCCCCGCAGCCGAACGTGCGGTTGGCCCGGCGTGTCTACAGTCGGAGGTACCGTGTGTGGGCCCATGTGCTCCTGTGGACGCCGATCGCGCTCACGGTTGTCGGTGTCGTCCTCGGCCTGGGGCTGTTCGCGGCCGCCGACGCCGACCCGACGCACAGTTCGTCCGCGTTCGGCTATCTCGGCCTCGTCGTGTGGGGCGCCCTCGCGGTCCTGTCGCCGGTCCTGCTCGGGTCGTTCATCGCCGGGCTGGTCATGCTGATCCGCACGCGCAGCTGAGGTCGCGGCGGGACGCGGCCCCGCCTCGGCATGCTCCAGGCCGGCCCGGTCGGCCGGCTGTGGAGACGTCGCAAGTCAGAGGCGGCTTCATCGGTTCTACGGTCGGTGCTACCGGGACCCCTGAATCGACCCACGGCGATCGATCCGTTACAGAGGCAGCCCATGATCATTATTAATGCCAACGGCTGTCCGCCGGTTCCTCAGCCCTGGATTCGAAACGGCCAGGAATCCCACATGTAAAAGCCTTGCGGCCTGCATCGTCAGCATGAAATTTCCCATTGTCTGGCAACATCGCGATAAAGCGACAGCAGTGCGCGACCAGGCTGCCTGTTGTTCCAGTGGAGAGTCGATCATGCATCAGCCAAATGCGCTGACAATATGCCACGAATCAGATGGCATACTCCACACCTTGAAAGCCTTTCTCGCTGATTCATTTGGCATTTGAGCCAATAACCATTATCGACATCTCATGAGGTATTTGAGCGGCTCCGGGCGGTCATCCCGATGGCCCGTGATGATGAGCAGGAGGTGGGGCCGTGACCGGAGCGACCGGCAGGGTGGCATTGGTGACAGGAGCCAGCAGCGGGATCGGTGCCGCCACCGCGCACCTTCTGGCCGCAGGAGGGATGCGCGTGGTGGTCAACTACCTCCATAGCGTCGCGGCAGCCGACGAGGTCGTGGCCGGCATCGAGGCCGCGGGCGGCCAGGCCATAGCCGTGCAGGCCGACGTGCGTGAGGCGGCGGCGGTCGAGAGCATGGTCGAGCAGGTCCAGGCGGCATGGGGCGGCATCGACGTGCTCGTGCACAACGCACTCATCCCGTTCGCGGTCAAGCCGTTCCAGGACATGACGTGGGACGAACTGGGCGGCAAACTCGACGGCGAGATGCGCGCGGGGTTCGCGGTCACCAAAGCCGTCCTGCCCGCGATGACCGGACAGGGCTGGGGGCGCATCATCTACATCAGTACCGGCCTCAGCCGCCAGCCTCGGGAAGGCATGATCGCACTGGGTACGGCCAAGGCCGCACTGGTGCAGTTCGCCCGGTATCTCGCCCAGGAACTGGGCCCGAGTGGCATCACGGTCAACGTCGTCGAGGCCGGCCCGGTGGAGGACACCCGCATGGTGAATGTGCTCGACGAGGAGCACAAGCAGCGGCAGGTGGCCGCCACTCCCCTGGGCCGCCTGGCACGCCCCGGCGACGTTGCCCAGGCGGTCGCCTTCTACGCCGGCGAGGACAATGCCTTCATGACCGGCACCACGGCCGCGGTCAACGGCGGGATGTCGATGTACTGACGCCTCACCGTCCTTTGCACGCGGGCCATATGACCCGCAGGTAGCACCCGGTCTCATCTCATGGGCATCGGACATCGAGCCGGCACCATCGAGCAGGCCGCCCGCACCCGGCGAAGCCGTTTCGGCGCTTACCTAACATGCCATAAATCCTTCCCTATAAGATCATGTGACCCTTCGTCCCCATAAGGCCCACGGGTCTCATGGGGCGGCGATGATCGACAGAAGGAACGAACCCCATGAGAACTCGGAGCAAGATCGCAACTCTGGCGAGTGCGGCGCTGGTCTCCACCTGGCTGGTGGCCGGTGCCACTCCGGCCAGTGCGGCCGGTCCCTGCGGCAGCGGCTACAGCCGCGTCGGCGTCTACGCCGTCCCCGCCAGCGGCGCCAGGACGGGCACTCTGGAGGTCTACTACAACTCCAGTGCGCGCAAGAACTGTGCCCTCACCTACGGCTACGGTTCCTACGCCGGCCGGGTGAACCGCAAGGCGGTCGCGATCGGCCTCAGCGGAGCGTCGAAGTGGGCCGGCGCCGACAACGGAATGTACGCGCAATACGCGGGTCCGGTGTACGTCTATGCCCCGGGGTGCATCGCCCTCCGGGCGCAGGTCGCGGGCGGGGTGCGGCAACTGAACGAGGCGCACTGCGGCTGAGTGGGCGGGCGGTCGCACGAGGCCCACATTCGCCGGTGTGGTGTGCCGGGAGATCGGCGCGTCGGCGAGTGAGGTGTCCGGTCGGCACGGAGTCGGCCATGGTCTTTCAAAGTTGGTTGATCATTGTTCGGCTGCCTGTCCACTGGCGTGCGCGCCCCGTCCGGTGACATGACGATGGCCTCCGGCCTGGGATGATGGAGTTCTCTACGCTTCGTCACCACAGGACCGGAGGCCATCTGTACGCCGGTTTCGCATGCGAGGGCCGTCAACCGGGGAGGAAAGGGGCAGGCCGCCATCCGGCTACCGTTGCTCCGCGTGACTCACACCGAGATCGAGATCAGCGCGGAACTGGTGCGGGATCTGCTGCGCGCCCAGCACCCCGACCTGGCCGATCGCCCTGTACGGCTCGGCGCGCGCGGCTGGGCCAACCAGCTCTGGCGGCTCGGCGACGATCTCGCCGTCCGGTTGCCCTGGGTAGGAGAGACCGCGGATGAGCTGCTCCTCAAGGAGCACACCTGGCTGCCCGCCCTAGCCCCGCGCCTTCCCCTGCCGGTTCCCGTCCCGCAGCGCCTCGGCGAGCCTTCCGCGCTGTTCCCGCGCCCCTGGATCGTCACCACCTGGGTGCCGGGCGAGCCCGCCGACCGCGCCCCCGTCACGTGCGCCGTCCGCGCGGCGATCGAAGCGGGCACCCACCCGCCAGGGTCCGTGCTGCCTCACACCGAGGATTTCAAGACCGCGTACGGCCTATCGGCAGGCACCATCGGCGCCGCCGCGGGAGAGCGCCGCCTCAGGTGAGCAGGAGCCGGCACCAGGAGTCGGCGAGCCATCGCTCGTAATGCTCGTGCGTCCACTGGCGGTCGCGGACGAGAAGAAGGTAGAACTCCGGAGAATTGGTCGCCCAGATGACATCCGCCGCTTCCTGGACCTCGATTCTCAGTTGCCCCGTCGTCGCCAAGTCGGCGGCCAGGAGGCGCATGTTGGCGGCACGCCGTTCGGCGATCTGCTGCCACAGCGCGGCGAGTTCGGGCGAGGCCGGTGCGGCCGTCTGCAGGACGCCGAACAACGGCCCCAGCCGGACATGGATCCGGCTGATGGCCGCCGCGTAGACGGCGAGCTTGCTCGCCGCGTCGGGTTCGGCCTGCATGTCCCGCACATAGTCGCGGTCCGCGGCGGGCACCGCGTCGTCTTCCCCGGAGAGCGCCGTCTCGATGAGGAGACGAAAGAGCGCCGGCTTGGCGCCGACGGCGGTGTAGACGGTGTCGGTGTTGACCCCGGCGCGATGGGCGATGGAGGCCATGGTGGTGGCCACGTATCCCTGCTCGACGAAGAGCGTGGTGGCGGCATCGATGATGGCCCGTCTGGTGCGGTCGGCGGTGGCACGGCGCCGGGTCGTGTCATAGCGCCTCTTGACCCTTTCGTCGTCAGCGTGCATGCTCACATTATTCATCCGATTCATACTCGGATCAAATTGGAGAGAGGCGCCATGTCGTACGCGTTCACCTACGAGGTTCCGATCGGCCCCGACGTCTACGCCCGTATCAAGCAGGAGCTCGGCCCCGAGCCACCGCCCGGCATGATCCTTCACCTCGCCCACCGCACCGAGCGGGGACTGCGCTATCTGGAGGTGTGGGAGTCCAAGCAGGCCTACCTCGAGTTCGTGGACGACCGCCTCCACCCGATCATCGACCGAGTGGTGACCCAGGCACTCGGCTTCCGCCCGCCGGAACCGCCGATCACGATGCTCGAGGTCGTCGACGTCTGGGTCGGCTCCCCGGCGGCCTAGGACCGCACCGAGCCGACCCCGCGCTCCGGCGACTGATCGCGGGCCGGGAGACCATCGGTCGGCTGAGGCGCCGGGCGTCCCGGGGGGCAGGGCTCTCCTGCCGCTTAAATCGCGCTGTGAGATCATCGCTGACCTGCGAGAACGAGGTATCGTGCAAGGAAGCCGGGTGGCTCGCGGTGAGGGGGAAGACACGTGGCGACGCTCCTGTCGATCAACGTCGGCCTACCCGAGGACGTCCCGTGGCACGGCACGACGGTGCACACCGGGGTGTGGAAGCGGTCCGTGACCGGGCCGCGCACGGTACGCCGTCTGAACATCGACGGGGACGGCCAGGGAGACATTCAGGGGCACGGCGGCGAGCATCGCGCGGTGTTGGTCTACCAGATCGACTCCTACCGCCACTGGCAGCAGGAATTCGGCCGCGACGACTTCGTCTACGGGCAGTTCGGGGAGAATTTCACGGTCGACGGGCTGCCCGACGACGAGGTGTGCGTCGGCGACCGCTACCGCGTCGGGGAGGCGGTGTTCGAGGTCACCCAGCCCCGGGTCACCTGCTACCGGGTGGGCCTGCGGATGAACGAGCCGCGGATGGCGGCTCTGCTGGTGTCCCACCGGCGTCCCGGGTTCTACTTCCGGGTGATCACCGAAGGGCGGGTGGAGGCGGGCGACGAGATCGTCAAGGTCGCCTCCGGCCCGGAGGCGATGTCCGTCGCGGAGATCGACGCCCTGCTCTACCTGCCGGGGCATCCCCGCGACCGGCTGGAGCGGGCGCTGCGCATCCCCGCACTGAGCGAAGGCTGGCGGGCGTCCCTGCGTGCCCTGCTCGACCGGCCTGACGACAAGGGCACGAAGAGGGGATCGGCGGGGAACCCGGGGCTGACACCCGCCGCGGCCGGGCCGCCGCCCGCCTGGGTGGGGTTCCGGCCGCTGCGGATCACCCGGATCGACGCCGAGAGCCGCAGCGTGTTCTCACTGACCCTGGAGGCCACCGACGGGGAGCCGCTGCCCGCCGCCCGGCCAGGCCAGTTCCTCACCGTACGGCTGCGCCCCGAGAGCGGCGGCCCACCGGTCATCCGCAGTTACTCGCTGTCCGGCCCTCCTGATGAGAGTCGCTACCGGATCAGCGTCAAGCAGGAGCCCGGGGGCGTCGCCAGCACCTATCTCCGCACCCACCCGCGTGCCGGCGACCTTCTCGACGTGGCGGCGCCGCGCGGCACCTTCACCCTGGAAGATGGCGACGCTCCGGTCCTGCTGCTCTCGGCGGGCATCGGCGCGACCCCTGTCCTCGCCATGCTGCACGCCCTCGCCGCCGCCCGCTCGACCCGCGAAGTGTGGTGGCTGTACGGCACGCGCGACGGCACGGAACACCCGTTCGCCGCGGAGAGCGGCGGCCTTCGCGCTCTGCTTCCCAACGCGCACGAGCACGTCTGCTACAGCCGCCCCGCGCCCGGCGACCGCCGGGGAGTCGACTACGACACGGCGGGACGACTGTCGGTGGAACTGCTCGGCCGCCTCGGCGTCCCGCACGCCGCCGACGCCTACCTTTGCGGTCCTCCCGCCTTCATGCGCGACCTGCCGCCCGCCCTCGTCGCCTCCGAACTCGCCCCCGCGAGCGTCCACACGGAAGTCTTCGGCGCGGAGGCGGCGCTGACGCCGGGAGTGACCCCGGTAGCCGCCCGCCCCCCGCACCCACCCGTCGGCGCGCCGGGAACCGGGCCCGCCGTCACGTTCGCGCGCAGCGGCCTCACCGTCCCCTGGAACCTCGCCTACGAGAGCCTGCTCGAACTCGCGGAGGCGTGCGATGTGCCGACCCGCTGGTCGTGCCGTACCGGGGTCTGCCACACCTGCGAGAGCGGTCTGCTGTCCGGCGCGATCGGCTATTCGCCGGAGCCGGTGGAGGCCCCCGCCGACGGCAACGCGCTGATCTGCTGCTCGCAACCTCGTGAGGACCTCATCCTCGACCTCTGACGCCCTGTCCTGCCGTTTTCGGCCGCGCGCCGATTCCGATGACGACCAAGCATCGGGCAGGCCCGGTCAGCGGCGGCTCGTCTGGAGGCATGCTCCGCAGCCGGGCCGGCACCGGGGCCGGCCGCGCCGGATGGTGAACAGCGGTTCCCATCTGCGGCTCGTCTGCAGAGCGGGCCGTTGCTCCTCGCAATCCGGTGCCTGGCCGTCGCCGACCGGGAACGCCTCGGATGGGCCACCCTTGCCGGTCGGCGGTGCGATCACCGGCTGCGTGGCCTGCCTGGGCCTGTTGACGACCTTCTCGCGGCTGTGACCTGGGTGTTCCGGCTCAGGCTGGAACACGGTGACGGGCGAGACCGTCGCCTGGTGAACTGGCCTGGAACCGATCGCCGGCACGGGAACGCCGGCGGCCGGCGCGGTGAGAGACGGAGCCGCACCGTCCGACTCGTTCTTGACGCCGGATGGCCGATGCCTGAAAGGACGCCCCAGCATGCTCAAGGGTGCCTGCCATGCAACCGGAACGCTGCCGAGACCGACTCGCGAACTGCACGGGCAAGGGGGTGGGAACTGTGGCGTGGCACAAACGCGCGGCCGTGGCTGTGACGGTCGCGACAGGGGCTCTGACGGCGTGCGCCCCGCAGGGGGACTTGACGGTCCAGCGCGAGCTGACCGTCGCGGAGCGGATCCAGCTCCAACAGGCCGAGGAGCGGCTCACCAGAGCCTGTATGGCTCGCGAGGGCTTTCCCTACTGGATCCAGGCGCCGTTGAGTGTCGAGGAGCGGCAGGGGTTCGGCTTCGTGCTCGATGACGTCGGTTGGGCCACCAGGAACGGCTACGGCAGCCGGATCCAGCAACGGGTCCTCGATACCAAGAAGAGCAACGCCAATCTTCGCTACCGAGGCAGCCTGACCAAGGCCCGACTCGCCAGGTACACCGCCGCACTCAGCGGCGGCCCAGGCGCCCCGGTGTTGTCGGTCGCTCTCCCCGCAGGCGGCACGATCAGCAGTCTGCTCGGCGGGTGCCAGGCCAAGGCCCAGGAGGAGCTGTACGGCGACCGCGAGACCTGGTTCCGGGTCGACAAGATCGCCACCAACCTGTCTCCGCTCTACCTCCCCGACCTTGTCGAGGACGAGCGCTTCAGCACGGCACTGAGGGCATGGTCGCGATGCATGGGTCGCGAGGGCCACACCTATGCGAACCCGTCTGAGATCCGCTCGGCTCTGCCACGGCTCACCAAGGGCCTGACCTCGGCGAAGGCCTATGCGGTGGAGGTACGGCTGGCGGTCGCCGAGGCCACCTGCGCAAGGACGTCCGCCCTCGCCGACACCGGTCGTGCGCTCCAACGCGAGTACCGCGACCGAGCGAGCAAGCCGTACACCGCGGACCTCGCCCTGCACAGCCGCCTCGAGCACGCCGCGCTCGCCAGAGCCGGTCAGCTCACCGGCACGGGGGCCTGAGCCCCCGCCTTCCCCAAACGTCCGCGGCGACCGGCCGTGGAACCACCATGCCTCACGTGAGGCGCCCGAAGGAGTTCACCATGCGCACTATCAGGACGACCCTGGCCGCCTTCGGCCTGGCGGCTCTGAGCGTGACAGTCCCGCTGTCCACCGCCCCGTCAGCCTCGGCGGGCACAGCTCGGTTCGCCGGCTGCAATAACGAATACAACGGCCAGGGCGGCTACGAGGGAGATGGGAAGGTCCATATCTACCGTGACATCAACTGCGCCAACCAGATCGGCAACGACATCGACAATGACAGCGACTGGGGCGATGGCAGCGGCGACGTCAAGAATGCCACCAACATGGCCTCCTCCGTGCTCAACTCCGGCATCCGCGGCGGCTACGACGCGGTCGCGTTCTACGACTACACCGCCTACTCCTGGGAGTACGGCTTCACCTGCCTGAAGTGGTCGGAGTTCTACGCCGACGACCTGACCGACAACAAGTTCTCCAAGAGGACCAAGGGCGAGGACACGGGGAAGGCGTTCACCGTGAACGATGCCATCTCCTCCCACAAGTGGGTCCCGGAGAGCGCGTGCGGTGGCATCTTCGTCGACTAGGCCGCACGCCTGACGGCCCGCCCGGACTCCGGGCGGGCCGTCAAGGTGAGTCCTCTCCACGCATATGGGGGTGAGCCGCAACCGTGCCACCAGGTCCTTGCCGACGAGGACCTAACGGAGCGACCGCTCCATCACCAGCCGGTACGGCTGCCGCGGACGTCCGGCCTGCGCCGCGCGCACGGTCGGCATGGGCCAGGCCAGGCCCTCCTCCACCAGGCCCTGCAGGACCCGGCGCGCGCTGCGCGGGGCGATCGACAGGACGTCCGCCACGATCTCGGCGTCCACCACCATCGCCTCGGGTCCGTCGCCGAGCCCCTCGACCAGCCGCTCCAGGACCTTCGCCGCCTTCGAGATCACCGCGGGCTCGCTCGCCGGCTCGGCCCTGCGGCGCTGGCGCAGCGGCAGGGACAGCACCGTTCCGTCCAGGCCGACGAGGAAGGCCGCGGTGGCCTCGGCGTTGCGTGCCTTCTCCACGGCGAGCATCGCGTTGGAATCGGCGTCCCGGGCCGTGTTGCCCAGGCCGATGCCGACCTCGACCGCGATCCCCACGTCGGTGCGGATCCGGTCCATGAAGGGCGCGACCCGGAAGCCGTCGGTGGCCTGCGAGAGCGAGCCGACGGTGGCGGTGACCACGTAGCTGTTCTCGTCACGCGGGACCACGGTGGCGCCCATCAGCCTGGCGTCGGCCAGCAACGCCTGTTGCAGCGAGAGCTTCAGTTCCTGCTGCCAGTAGTTGCCCGGCCCCGAGTAGCTGGGCCGGGCCGAGGCCGCCAGCTCCACCAGGACGATGGCGATCTGCGACTCCTCCAGCCGACTGCCCGCCCCGAGGAGCGCCGCGGTGTTGAGCGCGAGCCGCAACGTGTGCGGGGTCGGCAGCATCCGCAGCACGGGCACCTTGGCGGCGGTCAGCTTCTTGGCCACGGTCCTGATCGTGGTCAGCGCTGCGGTCGTGGCCCCCTGCCGGTAGAGCTTCTCGTGGAAGCCGATGAAGCCGCGCGCCGACTCCGGCTGGTCGTACTCCGACAGGTGGACGTGGTCGGTGCTCACGCCGATCTCGCCGTAGGCCTCGTGCACGTCCGCGGCGGAGATCGAGTCGATGCTCACCCTGGCCGGGTCGATGCCGTGGCTGAGCACGCCCCGCAGCAGGCTGGAGTAGAGGCCGGAGCCGTTGACCGGGACGAACGTCGCGGGCACCGGCAGCTCACCCGACTGCCGGGCCAGGTCGTGCTGGAGCGGCCCGGTGAAGAGGACGACGTCGATGCTGTCAGCGATCTTGCAGAACTTCTCGTATGTCTCGTGCTCCTCCGCGTGCGGCGCGCCGACCAGCCGCCAGTCTGCGGCCGCGGGCAGATCCGCCCCGATCGACATGATCTGCTCGACCAGGTCGTGCGGCCCCACGACGCCGATCGTCACCCTGGACCGCGTCTCGGACCGTAGCCGCTCCATGACCGTTGTCACTCCTTATCCGAGTCGCCCCCACCGGGATCATAAATCGCGCTCAGGGTGCGATCACCTGACTGGAACGTGCTTGTCTGGTGCGGTCTCGCCACTGAAGCAGGTCAGTCATCGTGCCACCGAGCACGGCGGCTCTGGCGTCGTCACTAAGATCACTGAAGACTACCCGTCCGAGCGACATCCGGAGATCGATGAACGGGAAGTCCGAGCCGAACACCACCTGCCGCGGACCGACCTCACGCACCATGCGGGCGAGGTCGGCACCGGTGTTGTACGAACCGCACACCTCCAGCACCACCCCCGGGTGGCGCTGCGCCACCTCGATGGCCGTGTCGAACCCCAACGGGGTGGCGCCCGCGTGCCCGGCGAGGATCACCGCGTCCGGATACCGGATGGCCGTCTCCTCCACCATGGGCAGGTCGTTGTAGGCCGAGCCGTCGTAGGTATGTGTGAGCACCGGGCAGCCGGTGCGCTGCGCGAACTCCCACACCGGCGCGTACCTCGGTCCCGTGAGCGGGTAGATGTGGAGGTCCGGGTGGAGCTTGATGCCCCCGAAACGGGGGTCGTCACCCCACTTCTCGATCTCCCCCACCGGGTCCTGCCACGGGTTGACGGTCAGGTAGCCGGTGAACCGGTCCGGGGCGTGGTCGACGACCGCGGCGGTCGCCGCGTTGCCCGCCGCGGCGTCGAGCTGGATCGCCAGGTGGCTGGAGAGGACGGCGTGCGCCACCCCGCACCGGTCCATCACCCTGACCATCCCCGCCGGCCCCGCCTCGGGAATGAAGAACAGGCTGTACGGCCCGGCGTGCGCGTGCGCGTCGACGATCCGCAGACCGTGCTGGGGACGGCGCTCCCAGAGGGCGGACGTGAGGGGGTTCAAGCTACTCTCGCCTTCTCGCGGAGCAGGCTCCGCAGGTTGCCCGCGCCGATCGCCGCCACCGCGCCGTCGCCGAGCTCCGACCAGAGCAGCCGGGTGACCGCCTCCGCCGGGTCACGGGTGGGTGCGCCGGTGCCGAAGACCAGCCGTTTCTCGCCGAACCGCTCGACGAGCCACTCCAGACCGCAGTGCGAGGAGAGGTTGGCCAGCCCCAGGTGGACGTTCTCGGTGCGGGCCAGGACACCGGCCGCCTGGCGCAGGACGCGGTAGCCGAGCCCGCCGACCACGATCGCGAGGTGCGGACGAGCCGCGGAGATCGCCTCCACCTGCGGCCACGTGGTCTGGGCTGCGTCGAGAAGCAGCGGGAGCCCGGCCTCGGCGACCGCGTCGAGCACCGGCGCCGCGTCCACGCCCGCGAGGTCGTAGCCGTGGTCGACGGGGTACGCGCGCACCGCGCGGACCCCGCCCTCCAGGGCTGCGGTCACGAACTCCGCCGGGGTGCCCATCTCTCCGCAGGTGTCGGGGAGCATCACCCAGCACGGGTGCAGCCGGGGCTGGCCGGCGACCAGCTCCAGCAGTGCCCGGTTGCCGGTGCGGGGGTCGTGCAGCCACGACAGCATGTGCCCGACCAGCGCCTCGGAGATGCCGAAGCGGTCCATCCCGGCCAGCGCCTCCGCGACGGTGCCCGCGCCGACGTCGCGCGCGGGATGGCGGCCCAGCATCGCGTCGGCGTCGATCAGCACATGTCCTCGGCTACTCATCGGCCAATGCCTCCAGGTGCCAGCGGCCGGACGCCGGGAGGGTGACCGTGAGGCCCGGGCGCAGCCGTACCCCGTTGAGCGCCAGCCTGGTCACGCCGGGGGCGTGGACCGTCAGCTCGGTGCACCGGTCGGTGTCCACCACCGCGGCGAATCCCCCGCGGTAGGTGACGTCGGCCGCGACCAGTCCCCGGGCCTCGACCAGGGCGACCCCGTCGTGGACGAGGGAGGGGCCCCAGCAGGCGGCGGCGAGCAGGACGCCCTCGGTGTCGCAGCGCGTCCACTGGTGACCCGAGAAGGCGTCGACGACGCCGTCGAGGGAGATCTCGCCGCCGTGCAGCCGGACCACCGGAGGGCCTTCGGCGTAGGGGAAGAGGCCGACCGTGAACGTTCCGGCCCGCTGGCGCAGGCCGAGGGTGTGGATCTCGCCGTACTCGGCGGTCCTGGTCGCGGGGTCGGGGATCCGGCTCGGCCCGCTGCCGTGCAGGACGCCGGTGACCGCCTCGGGATCGGCGGGCACGACGTAGAGCCCGGGTGCCTGAACGTTGGCGTGTCCCCCGGCGTGTTCCGTCCAGGGCGAGCGGCCGTGCACCTGCCAGACGGCCTCCGGGCCGTCCTCGATCTCGTCGGTCACCAGCCAGTACGACGGGGATTCACGGACGAAGACGATCCGCCGGTCGTGCCTCCTGGGGTAGCCGTGGTGGTGGCCGGCGAACACGTCCACGTGCGGCAGGGCCGCGAACGTGTCACAGGTGGCGTCCCGGTCGGCGACGAACTCCTCGCCCGGCAGAAGCACCGTGTTGTGCCCGCGGGTCGCCTGGAACCAGTCGTAGTAGCCGGGATCGTCGTAGGACGGAGGACCGCCCGCCTCCCAGGCCAGCGGCACGCCCCAGCCGGACAGCACGAAGTCCAGCGCCGCGTGGTGGCTGTGCGGCTCCAGCTCGTGGCCGATGAACGGCCCGTAGTTCACCACGGTGTGCAGCGCGTCGGGCTCCCAGCCGGTACGGAAGACCGCGTATCGGCTGGTGTCCAGGGTGCGGGAGGAGGCATCGGGCTCGCTCGCCGGCGCGGGCGCGGACACGGGCGTGCCGTCCGGGCGGGGCGGCAACCACGCCAGCTCACTGCGCACCTGCTCGGGTGAGAGCCAGCGCCGGGCGAGCGTCTCGTAACCGGGGTCGCCGAGCAGGTAGTGGCCGCGCAGCAGGTGCGAGGCGGGCCAGTACAGGCCGCTGTCCTGCAGGTGGGGAATCCACCCGGCGGGGGTGACGAGCGCGACGTACCAGTCGTGCATGGCCCGGACGCGCGGGTGGGCGGCGAGGTCCCAGCCGAGGTACTGCTCGCCGATGACGGCGGCCCGCTGGACGGCCTCGACGCACATGCTGTGATAGCCGGGAGAGCGCTCGTGGTGCCCGCCGTCGGCCCGCACGTCGAGTTCGAGGTGGTCGAGGATCCGCGCCTTGGCGATGTCCGCCCAACGGCTCGCCTCGTCGAACTCGGGGAAGACCGCGGCGACGTGCAGGAGCTCGGAGGCGCACGCGAACTGCCAGTTGCCCTGCCGGAACTCGTCGTGCTCCTCGGCCGCCCAGCGGGCACCGCCGAGGACGGTCTTCACCATCCGCAGCCAGCCCTCGCGGCTGAGCGCGGGCTCCTCACCGAAGACCGCCAGGGCCTGGGTGATCAGGGAGGAGCGCGACCAGACACCGAGGGAGTACCAGACGACGTCGAGACCGGGCCAGTCGCCGACCACCTGGTCGCGGCTGTCGTACCACTGGCCGAACAGCCGGTCCCACTCCTTGGCGTAGGCCGGGTCGCCGGTCAGCGCGTAGGCCGAGACCAGGGGCGACATCCACCTCAGGTAGTGGAACCCGTAGAGCCTCGACCGCCCGCGGCCCTTGTCCAGGAAGTCGACCTCGGTGCCGAGGAGCTCGTCGGCGGCGGCGACGGCCTGCGCGGCGGTCTCCGTCCCCGACATGCCCGCGGCCCAGCGGACGACGTCGAACACGGGCCGGGGCCCGGTCCTGGTGGACAGATGGCGGCGCAGCTCCTCCACTGTCGCGGTCCCGGTCGCGGCGAGCAGGTCCTCATCGGTGATGTGCCGCATCCGCACGGGATCGATGTGCGGCGGTCTCTCCACGGACTGCACGTCAGTCCCTCCCCACGATCTTCACCGGCAGGCCCGTTCGCGCGGACTCGTGCGCGGCGGCGAGCACCGCGGTGACGTGGCGGGAGCTCTCCACCGTGATCAACGGCTCGCTTCCCGTCCGGGCGCAGTGCACGAAGTGCTCGATGGCGTCGCGGTAGGCGCCGGCCGGGATGCCGTGGACGACGCGCTGGAGCATGTTCCGCGGGTAGGTGTAGCCCTTGTCGGTGGCGAGCTGGATGTTCTCCCGCTGCCGGTCGAGCTGGACCACGCCGTCCTCTCCGACCACCGTGATGTAGCTGTCGACCATGGTCGGGAAGGTGTTGGGATAGATCCAGGCCGACTCGAACGTGGCCGTGGCGCCCCGGCTGAACCGGGCCTGGATCTGCATGGCGTCCGGGGTGTCGACACCCATCGCCCGGAGCTTGCCGTAACGGGCCGTCGCGAAGACCTCGACCACCTCGTCGTCGAACAACCACGTCACCAGGTCGATGTCGTGGCTGGACAGGAACCAGGCGCAGGTCGTCTGATCCGCCCAGCCGATCATCTCGGTGGGCACGTAGATCGTGTCGTTCTTCCTCGCGTAGCCCACGACCGCCTCCCCCAGCAGGGACATCTGGTCCTTGGCCTGGGCGTAGGCGGGCACCCAGCGGTGGTTGAACAGACACATCGCGACCACGCCCGCACGCCGGATCGCGGCCAGCGCGCGGTCGGCGTCGGCCACCGTCGTGGTGAACGGCTTCTCCACCAGGATGTGGACGCCCGCCTCGGCCGCCGCCACCATCACATCGGCGTGCAGGTGGTCGGGGGTGGTGATCGACACCGCGTCGACCGTGCCCGAGGCCAGCAGCTCCTGGTAGTCGGGGTAGACGGCGGCTCCCACCCGCCCGGCCAGTTCCTCCGCGTGCTCCCGGGTACGGCTGGCCACGGCGGTGATCTCGGCGTGCGGATGGGCCGCCAGCACCTCGGCATGCCCGCGACCCATGATCCCGGCACCTACGATGCCGACTCGCAGCTTAGACAAGAGCGTCATTCCAATTCTTCTCTGCTGTGTCGAGCGCGTCCTTCACGCTCTTCTGTCCCTGGAACACGGCGCGGATCTCCTCCGCCAGGGACTCGGCGAGCTCGGTGTCCTTGGCCGTGCCCATCGGGGTGTACTCCAGCTTCGGCAGTCCCTTGACGATCACCTCGCGGGCGACGTCCACCGGATCGGTGCCACCGGCGCCGGCGAAGAAGGCGTCCTTCGTCGAGGAGATCGTCGACGGGTAGATCGGCACGATCTTGCAGAAGGCGAGCTGGTTGGCGCCGTTGGTGAAGAACTTGATGAACTCGGCCGCCGCCTTCTTGTGCTTGGAGGCCTTGGGGATGGTGAACGTCTGCTGGGCGTTGAGCAGATAGCCGCCGCTGGCCGTCTGGACGGGCTCGGTGACGACGAGGTCCTTGTAGATGTCCGGGGCGTTCTTCTGGATGTTGACCAGGGTCGCGCCGTTGGCGCTGGCCGTGAAGGCGATCTGGCCGTTGTCGAGGCTCTGCGGGAGGGCGCGGACGTCCTTGGAGACGGAGCCCGGCGCGATGCCGTGCTCGTCGTAGCTCTTCTTGAACTTCTCGATGATCTCGGCGACCTCGGGGGTGTTGAACGCCGCCTTCTTCTTGTCCTCCGACAGCAGCGTGACCCCGTAGTAGCGCAGCACGGAGACGACGGACGGCCCGGGGATCTCGTTGATGCCGTAGACCTTGGTGTCGTCGTAGACCTTGGCCGCCAGGGCCAGCGCCTCGTCGTAGGTCTTCGGCGGCGCCTTCTCGTCGAAGCCGGCCTTGGACACGACCGACTTGCGGTACATCGCCACCGGGGCGCCGCCGTTGTACCAGGGCACTCCGTAGAGCTTGCCGTCCTGGCGCAGCGGCTCCACCAGGTTCGGCTGGAAGTCGGCGAGCTCCGCCGGCTTGAAGTAGTCGTCCATCGGCGCCAGCGACGGGATGAACCTGCCGAGGTCGGGAGAGCCCAGGTTGACCGCGTCAGGCACGTCGCCGCTGGCCATGGCCGCGAGCAGCTTGGTCGCGCTGTCCTGGCCGGGCACGTCCACCCACTTGACGGTGACCTTGGGGTGTTCCTTCTGGTACTGGGTGATCAGCCCGGTGACGTAGTCGTTGAAGTTCTTCTTCAGGTTGATCGTCCAGAATTCGACCTCACCCTCGAACGGCTGGTCGGCCGCGGAGGAGGGGGTGTCTTCGGTGGTGCCCGCCACGCAACCGGTGGTGAGCACCGCCAGCGCCAGCAGTCCTGCCGCTAACGCCGTCCTGGGTGGAGTCATTCCGAGCCTCCTGAATTGCGGCCGTCCTTAAATCATTCTTTCGGCACAATGTCAGTCCGACCGGGACCCGTCAAGCCCCCGGTTTCAGCTCCCTCATCACTCATCCGGTCAGCCCGTCAACCCTTGACGAACGGGAATCGGCAAAGATACGCTCCCGGAATTCTGGCCTGCCGTTATCTAATCTACGGCCCTCACAAATTCGCGCTGAAGGGTGTTAGCGCCGATGGCCACACACGTACAAGAGAGCCACGCGCCTTCGGCGGCCCCGATGCGGCGTGGCCGCAAACGCAATGTCCGAGCGCCGCAGCCCGGCAGGCTGCCGGGGCAACGCTGGTATACGCCTTACCTGTTCTCACTGCCGGCTCTGATCCTGTTCGGGGTCTTCTTCGCATGGCCGGCGGTCACCGCGATCCAGCTGTCGTTCTTCAAGTGGGATGCGATCTCCCAGCCGATCTTCGTCGGCCTGGACAACTTCGCCCGGCTCGCGAGCGACGACAGGTTCTGGACCGGCCTGGGCAATTCGCTGCTGTTCCTGGTGGGGATGTTCCCGCTGCTCGTCGTCATCCCGCTGCTGCTTGCCGTACTCCTCAACCAGAAGCTGCCGGGCATCAAGACGTTCCGGATGCTCTACTACCTGCCCGTCGTTACCTCGATGGTCGCGGTCGGCGTCGCCTGGGAGTACGTCTTCAACCAGCAGGGCGTGCTCAACTGGATCCTCACCGGCTTCGGCATCCTCGACCAGCCGATCCAGTATCTCCTCGACCCCGTGTGGGCTCTTCCAGCCCTCGTCCTCGTCGAGGGCTGGAAGAGCATGGGCGTCTTCATGATGGTCTATCTCGCCGGGCTGCAGACCATCCCCACGAACCTCTACGAGGCCGCCAAGGTCGACGGCGCCTCGGCCTGGCACCGGCTGCGCCACATCACGGTCCCGCTGATCGTCCCCTATATCGCGGTCACGCTGACCATGGAGATGCTCGAGGCGATGCAGGTCTTCACGTCCGTCTACGTGATGACCCAGGGCGGCCCCCAGGACTCCACCCTCACGCTCGGCTACTACATCTGGTCGGCGGCCTTCCAGAAGTACGACATGGGTTACGCCAGCGCAATGGGCCTCGTCCTATGGATCCTTCTGGTCCTCATGGCGCTCGCCAACTACCGGATCACCAAGGGAAGGACGGTCACGCCATGACGCCGAAGCTCGCCTTCTGGCTGCGGCGCGCGGGCATGTACGTCCTGCTGACCGCGATCGCCCTCGTCTTCGTCGGCCCGTTCCTGATCCTGCTCTCGGCGGCCTTCAAACCCGCCGGTCAGGCCGTGTTCTCCTTCCCGCCCGACATCATTCCCCGGCCCCCGGTCCTGACCTGGGTGAAGGAGGCATGGACGACCATCCCCTACCTGAGCTACCTGCTCAACTCGGTCATCTACGTCGGCGTGATGGTGCCCGCGCACATCATCGTCTCCGCACTGTGCGCCTACCCGCTCGCCCAGGCGAACTTCCGCGGCAAGAACCTCATCTTCTTCGCCATCCTGTCGACGATGTTCCTGCCGGGCGAGGTCATGCTCCTCCCCCGCTTCCTGGTGGTCTCGCAGCTCGGCATGGCCGACACCTACGCGGGCGTGATCCTGCCGGGACTGCTGTCCGCTTTCGGGATCTTCCTGCTCCGCCAGACCTTCGCGGGCGTGCCGCGCGAGGTCATCGACGCCGCCCGCACCGACGGCTGTCACGAGCTGAGGATCTTCTGGCACGTCATGCTGCCCGCCGCGCGTCCCACCCTGGCGATCCTCGGCATCTTCGGCTTCATCTCGGTCTGGAACAGCTTCATCTGGCCGATGGTCGTGCTGAAGGACTCCGCGATGTACCCGATCGCGCTGGGGATCTCCTACCTCGCGGGCGTCACCGGCACCGACGTCCGCAGCCTCGCCGCCGGAACCGTCATCTCGATCCTGCCCGTCGTCATCTTCTTCATGATCATGCAACGTCACGTACTCGAAGGCATGCGCGGCGCGGTCAAGGGCTGACGTCGCGCGAGAGGTGGTTGAACAATGCTGTCACGCAGGCAATTCACAGTGGGAGCCCTCGCTCTGGGAGTTCTCGGCGCCACAGGTACGGCTCGCGCCGCCGCGGGCTACGACTACACGTCCAAGGAGACCTTCGACCTGTTCGACAAGGTCTTCCACGCGAGCGGCGCCGTCGGCCAGCCGACCGACCACAACGAGCAGGGCGGCCTGGGCTGGGGGCAGTCCTACGCGCTCGCCGCCTTCATCCGGATGTACGAGGCCTACAAGGACACCTCCTACCTGGACCGGCTCATCCACAACGCCGACCTCATGCTGGGCATGCGCGACTCGGAGCGGGGCGTGACCGACTACCGCGGCCTCTCGCTGCCCGTCTGGCGCAACCGGAGCTACACCGCCGGCGGCGGCACCCTGCTCGATCCGGCCGGGCAGCCGCTGCTGGAGGTGCGCAGCGCGCTGGCCAATGTCGACGACGCCGTCGCGACCGTCCGGGCGGGCACGAGCGAGGACCGGTTCACCCTTGAGGTGGCCAACACCCCGAAGGCCAAGGTGTCCACCTTCGCCGACCTCAGCATGGACCCGGCCAGCCCCGACTACGCGGTGCGCCGCGTCCTCGACGCCTACCCGTCGGCGACCATGGTGACCGTCCGCGACCTCAGGGACTCGCCGGCCGCGGGGCCGATCCCCGCCCTGGGGGCGACCAAGCTGGCCGCCGGGTCGGCGCACTTCTCCGTGCACACCGGCATGATCACCTATCCGCTGGCGTCGTTCGTGCGGATCGTCTACCGCACCCCGGACCTGCGCCGGGACCGGCGCTACAAGGCCAAGGCCGACGAGTATCTCGCAGCCGTCCGGGCCGCCGCGGCCGTCCACGACCGCGAGTGGGTGCAGAACGACGCGGGGCTCGGTCATTTCATCTGGCCCAAGGGGATGCCCGTCCCCTACGACGGCACGGAACAGCCCACCAACCAGAGCCTCGGACTGGGCCAGACCTACGCCGAGCTGGCCGTGGCGACCGGCGACCCCACCTACCTGGACCGCACCCGCCGGCTGGCCCGCGCGTTCGCCGGGGACCTGAAGGTCGACGCGGACGACGCCTACGTCTGGCCGTACTGGCCGACGTTCGGCAAGATGTACAACGGCTACACCAAGGCCGACGACGTCTCCGAGTACACCCCGTCGTACGGCTCGCCGGGCAAGGGCGCCCAGCAGGTCGAGGACCTCAGCCACGGCGCGATCGACGTCGAGTTCGCCGCGCTGGCCTTCCGCCAGAAGATCCACTACCAGGGCCGCGACATGGAGCGCTTCGCCCGCACCTACACGAAGAACCTCGCGACCTCCGACAACGGCGTGACGACCACCCTCGTCCGGGTCGACGGCACCGGCGCCCTGGCCACCGCCGGGCAGTATCTCCAGGCTCCCCGCTGGATGCCGGTGGCCCAGTGGGACGAGACCCTCTTCACCCACGCCCGCGCGGTCTACGACGACCACGCCGCCGAGGCGCAGTACGGCTCCACGCTGCTCTGCGTCGCCTACCTCAACTGGCACGCCCGCCGGAAGAGCTGAGCGGCGGCCGATCGAGCCCCCTCGCCGGCCACCGTGGGGGCTCGGTTGCGGTCACGCATGGGACGGGGCCTCCTGGCCGGGGATGACGAGGCCGAATTCGTACGCCAGTGCCACCACCTGGGCACGGCTTCCGAGGTTGAGTTTCGTCATGGCACGGTTGAGATGGGTCTTGACGGTGGCCTCGCTGACGAACAGGCGGGCGGCGATCTCGGTATTGGACAGCGCATGCCCGACCAGCTTGAGCACCTCGGTCTCGCGGGCGGTGAGGACGTCCAGCTCGGGAGAGGGCCGGGCGGCGGCCGGGCCGGGGTGGCGGGTGTAGGCCTCGATCAGGCGCCGGGTGATGCTGGGCGCGAAGAGCATGTCGCCGGACGCGATGGTGTGAATGGCGGCGATGAGCCGTTCGGGCGGGGTGTCCTTGAGGAGGAACCCCGACGCGCCGACGCGTAGCGCGTCGTAGACGTACTCGTCGAGGTCGAAGGTGGTCAGGATGAGCACCCGGGGCCGGTGGTCGTTCGCTGCGGCGAGGATGCGCTCGGTCGCCGTGACGCCGTTCATGCCCGGCATCCTGATGTCCATCAGGATCACGTCGGGGCGGGTGGCCGCCGCCAGGCCGACGGCCTCCTCACCGGTCGCCGCCTCGCCGACGACGTCGAGGTCGGGTACGGCGCGGATCAGCGCCGCCAGGCCGGCCCGGATGAGGATCTGATCGTCGACGACAAGTACCTTGATCATGCGTTCGGCTCACCGCGTGGCTAGAGGGGCTGATCGTCGGGGCCCGGGGACGACAGGGGCAGGGTGACCACGACCTCGAATCCGCCTGACGGCTTCGATCCGGCCGTGACCGTTCCCTTGTAGAGCTTGACGCGTTCTCGCATACCGATCAAGCCGTGACCGTCCTCCTCGGGGGTGACCGCCACCCCGCATCCGTCGTCGGTGACGCGAAGCTCCAGCTCGGTGGCGCCGTAGTCGAGCGAGACCCACGCCGTCGCCGGGCCCGCGTGTTTCAGCACGTTGGTGAGGCATTCCTGAACCACCCGGTAGGCGCACAGGTCGATTCCGGGGGCCAGCGGACGTGCCGAGCCGGTGATCGCCACTTCCACCGGCGCACCCGCCGAGCGCACCCGTTCCACCAGCTGTTCGAGCCGTTGCAGACCGGGCACCGGGTCGTAGCTGTCCGCGTCCTCGTCCACGTCGATGCGCAGGACCGACAGCAGCCGTCTCATCTCGCCCATGACCTCGCTGCCGGTGTCGGCGATGGTGGTGAGCGCGCCGCGCGCGGTGGCAGGGTCGGAGCCGAAGACGTACCGCGCGAGCCCCGCCTGAATCACGATGACCGACATGTGGTGGGCGACCACGTCGTGCAGCTCACGGGCGATGCGCACCCGTTCCTCGGTGACGGCGCGCCGCGCCTTGTCTTCCTGGTCCTGGCGCAGCCGTTCGGTGAGGTCGGCGAGCCGCCTGTTGCGCTCCACCAGCATCCGGGTGCTGTTGCCGAACGTCCAGGCGACGGCGACCATGACGCTCACCTGCATGATGTTCAGCCAGGCGAAGTCGTCCGGGGCGAGGATCGCGGCGTGCCACCAGGAGACCGCCACGGTCAGCGCGCACGGGAGCGACACGGCCGCAGGGCGGCGGCCGGCCACGGTGTAGAGCGCCAGCAGCGGTGCCACCGCGTTGAGCCTGGAGTCGTAACCGGCCGCGTGGAAGACGACCTCCGCAGTGCAGGAGATCGCCAGCACGGTGAGCGGTGCGCGCCGCCGCCAGGCCAGTACGAGGTTGACCAGCAGCGTCAACGCCACACCGACGACGTCCAGGGGGCGCTGCGCATAGCCCGGATCACCGGCGCCCGTGGAGAACACCAATCCGAACGCCACGGTGGTGCCGGCGACCACCACGCTGAAGACCAGGTCGACGATGAAAGGGTTCATCACGGCGAGCCGCCTGAGGGACGACAGCACCTTTAGCCGCATCAGCGCATGGTAGCCGCGATCGGGCCCGTCCCTCATCACCTGCGCGGTTGACCGCCGCTACGACCCCCGCGGTATCCGCACGGCACCATACCGCGGGGGTTTACCTCTCTGGCGTGGACGTACGCGGCACCTCACCGGAAGACCGGGAAGCCTCGCCTGTCCGGTATACCGCGAAAGTGGAACGAGGACCGCGAAACCGTACGGCGAACGTTTCAGCGATCTTCATCCGCCAGGTTGACGCTCTTATTTCCGATTTTTCCTATAAATGGTTCCGGTTCGGAGCGTCGGCCCTCTCGGGATGTGGCGTGCACGCATCGGGACGGCATCCGTCCTCCGGCGCGTCGGAACCGCTGAGTATCCGTGGAAACGCAGTCACGCAGGATCTCTGGAGGCTTGATGCGCCGCCGCACCCCCCGCGGTCTCCTCGCCGTGGTCATGTCGCTGTTGGCCGGCTCCCTGGCCGCCGGTGGTGTCCTGCACCCCGGGACTCCCGCGGCGGCGGCAGAGGACACGCCCGCACAGACCGAGCGGGAGGCCGTGGACCAGGCGCGGAGCAGGAAGCAGCAGATCGAGGTGGTGTCGCTGCGTACGGAGAATCGCCAGGTGTTCGCCAACCCCGACGGCTCGTTCACCTCGGAGACCTCGGCGCTGCCCGAGCGGGTACGGAGGGGCGGCGGCTGGGCCGACGTCGACACGACCTTGGCCTTCGCGGCCGACGGGACCGTGCGGACCGTGGCGACCCCGCTGGACCTGACCTTCTCCGGCGGCGGGACGGCTCCGCTGGCCGCCATCGGGGAGGGCGGGCGTTCGATTGGGATGACCTGGCCGGGGAGCCTGCCGAAGCCGGTGCTGGAGGGAGACACCGCGACATACGGCGAGGTCTTCCCGGGCGTCGACCTGAAAGTGACCGCGTCGGTGCTCGGCTTCTCCGAGGTGCTCGTGGTCAAGAACAGGGACGCCGCCGCCGACCCCGCGCTGGACAGGCTCGCCTTCGGCATGCGCGCGAACGGGCTGGCGGTGCGCAAGACGGCGACCGGCGGCCTGAGTGCCGTGACCGAAGGAGGAGCGGAGGTCTTCCACTCGCCCCCGCCACGCATGTGGGACTCCTCAGGGGTGGCGCTCGGGTCGTCGTCTCTGCTGACCGGGCCGCAACGCGAGGGCAGACAGGCGGTCATGGGCGTCGAGGTGGCTCAGGACCGCATCACGCTCACGCCGGACAAGAACCTGCTGACCGCTCCCGACACCACCTATCCGGTGTACATCGACCCGCAGTGGTCGGGATCAAAGCTGGCCTGGACATACGTCGACAAGTCCTATCCCTCCCAGGAGTACTGGAACTCCAGCCACATGCCGGAGGCGGGCAACTACGGCGGCGGCGTCAAACGGTCGTTCTTCCGGATGGACTCCGACAACGTCAACGGCAAGCACATCCTCAAGGCGACGTTCCGCATCACCCAGGCCAAGTCCTGGGGCTGCACCGCCGACCCGCAGGCTGTACAGCTCTGGCTCACCGGCGGCATCGCCACGTCGACGAACTGGAGCCATCAACCGTCCTGGATCGACTGGCAGGACAGCGTCTCCGCCGATGCCGGTTACAGCTCCTCCTGCCCGGACAAGGGCATCGAGTTCGACGTGACCGGTGCGATCGTCAAGGCCGCCAAGTCGGGCTGGTCGAACACGACGTTCGGCCTGAAGGACTACGACGACACGGGCAGCAGCGTGTGGGGGTGGAAGGGCTTCAGCGCCTCGCCGAAGCTCGTCATCGACTACAACACCCCGCCGTCGGCGCCCTCGGGCATCGGCACCTACCCGGCGACGCCCTGCGTCACCGGAGCCGCCCGGCCGGCGGTCAACGCCGGTGACGTGGAGAACCCACTCCAGCTGAAGGCCCGGATCTACGACCCGGACAAGGCGAACGACGGAGTGCGGGCCGAGTTCGTCATGCACCACTACGACACGGCCACCGGCGCGTGGGACGACATCACCTCGACCCTGCCCGGCGGAGGGAAGACCGCCTACAAGTACACCACCTCGGCGACCGACCACTCCGTCAAGCTGGCCAAGCTCGCCACCGGGCAGATCTACTCCTACCGGGTGAAGGCCTACGACGGCACCGACTCCAGCGCGTGGAGCAAGTGGTGCGAGTTCACGGTCGACACCGTGGATCCGGCGAAGCTGCCGAAGGTGACCTCGGCCGACTACCCGGCCGGCACCCCCGACGACTGGCAGGGCGGCGTGGGACGGGCGGGCGGCTTCACGCTGGCGCCCGGCGACGGCGAGACCGACGTGACGGCCTTCAGGTACGCGCTCGAAGACCCGGCCGCGGCCACCCCCGCGACCCAGGTGACGATCCCCGCAGGGCAGGCCTCCGTCAACGTGCGGGTCGCGCCCCGCCACGACTGGCTGAACGCCCTGTACGTCTACCCGGTCGACCGGGCGGGCAACGTCGGCAAGGTCCCTGCCGTCTACAGCTTCTACGTCAAGGCCGGATCCGACCCGGTGGGGCACTGGCGGCTGGACGAGAGCGCGGGAACGGTGGCGGCCGACGCCGCGGCGACGCCGCACCCCCTGGCACTCGCCGGAGGCACCGCGTGGGCCGGCGGCCGCGTGGGCGGCGGGGTCCGCCTGGACGGCGGCACCGGGTACGGAAGCACGGACGGCCCAGTGGTGCACACCGACAGGAGCATGACCGTCGGCGCATGGGTGCTGCTGTCCGACAAGAGCAAGAACTCGACCGTGGTCAGCCAGTCCGCCACCCACGGGTCGGGCTTCCAGCTCTACTACTCCTCCGGCTACAAGCGCTGGATCTTCAACAAGTACGACGCCGACACCGACACCGAGACCATCGTCCGGACGGTGAGCGACGCCGAACCGCTGACCGGCATATGGACCCACCTGGTGGGCGTATGGGACGCGCCGTACCGGCAGCTCCGTCTGTACGTCAACGGGATACTCCAGTCGGCCCCGGCCTCCTTCCCCTACGCTCCCTGGGACGCGACCGGCCCGCTGCAGCTCGGACGCATGAAGTGGCGCGGCACGTTCATCGAGAACTTCGCCGGTGACATCGACGAGCTCAAGGTCTGGAACCGGGAGCTGTCCGACGACCCGCGCACGGTCAACGACCCCGCTCTCGGCAACGAGATCGCCGCACTGGCCAAGCAGCCGCCCATGCAGCGCGGCTGGTGGAAGTTCGAGGAAGGCACGGGCGGCGCCGCGTCCGACTCCTCCGACGGACGCTGGCCCGCGACGCTCAGCGGCGCCGCCACCTGGTCCGACGACGGCTTCGACGGCGGCGGTGTGCTGAGCCTCGACGGCGCCACCGGCTACGCGTCCACTCCGTCGGCGCCGATCCGGACCGACCGCAGCTACGCCGTGACGGCGTGGGCGCGTCTGGCCGGCGACGACACCTGCGCGCTGCCCGACCACGTGATGACCGCCCTCAGCCAGGACGGCGCCAGGAACAGCGGCTTCTACCTCGGCTACCGGATCTTCACCGAGAACGGCGCCAAGGTGCCCCGCTGGGCGTTCTCGACGATCAGCGGTGACACCGACACCTCGACCATGACGCACGCCACGTCGGCCCAGCCGATCGACTGCTCGGTGCTCAACACCTGGACGCACCTCGCCGGGGTGTACGACGAGCCCGCCAAGGAGATCCGGCTGTACGTCAACGGCCAGCTCGTCGACCAGCGTCCATTCACCGGCTGGGCCGCCGGCGCGCTGCAGATCGGCCGGGCCAAGTACCGGGGTGCCGCCGTCGACTACTTCGGCGGCGACGTGGACGACGTCCGCGCCTACACCGGCACCCTGACCGACCGCCAGGTCGTCGACATCGCGATGAACCTCCCCATCGACGGCTAGACCCCCGGGTCACCGACGTTCCCTACGCTCCCCCGGAGGAAGCCGTGCTCGGTTCAAGGCGAGGCTGGATCCAGATCGCCGGAATGCTGGCCATCGTGGTGCCCGCCACGCTGATCAGTCCGATCTCCGCCCAGGCGATCGACGACCCCGGGTGGCACAAGGCCCAGGAGCAGCATGCCGTGCCCGGACATGCCGTCAAGGCCCGCGGGCCCTTGACGGATCCGGGGGCCGCGTACGACCTGAAGGGAGCGCCTTCGGTCGCCTGGCCGGCACCGGGTACGGCCGTGGTGAAGCTACCGGCGCCGGCGGACGGCATGTCCTCGGGCGCCGCGAACGAGACGACACCGGACGCCGCACGGCGGGCGACGCCGGACGCGACGGTGACCGGGCCGGGCGGCGCCGGGAAAGTCCGGGCCGGGGAACTGCCGATCCGACTGGGACCGGCGACGACCGCCTCCCGGGGGAACGGCAGGGCGCCGGCCGCAGAGGGGCCGGCCGGCGCCCTCCCGGCGGTCCAGGTACGGACGCTGGACGCGCGCACCGCGGGCAGATCTCAGATCAACGGGCTCGGCATCCGGTTGACGCCGCAGACCCCGCCGTCCGCCTCGGCTCGCCTGGCCGTCGAGGTGGACTATTCGGGCTTCCGGTACGCTTTCGGCGGCGACTGGGGCTCGCGGTTGCGCCTGGTCCGGCTGCCCGGGTGCGCGGCCACCACGCCGGAGCGGGCCGAGTGCCAGACCCGGACGCCGCTGCCCACCCAGGTCAACGACGTCAAGACGGGCCGCCTGGCCGCCGACGTCGACCTCGTGGCGGGCGCGACCACTTTGGCGGCCGAGGCCGCGCCGTCCGGTTCGGCGGGCAGCTACGAGGCGACGTCCCTGTCACCGTCGGCGACCTGGAGTGTGAGCAACCAGAGCGGCGCGTTCTCCTGGTCCTATCCGCTGCGCCTGCCGCCGACTCCGGGCGGGCCGACTCCCAACATCGGGTTCGCTTACTCCTCGGGGAGCATCGACGGCCGGACCGTCGCCACCAACAACCAGGCGTCCTGGATCGGCGAGGGTTTCGACTACTGGCCCGGTTTCATCGAACGCAGGTACAAGCAGTGCGCCGACGACGGCGTCACGCCCAAGCGCAGCGACCAGTGCTGGGGCAACTTCAACGCCACCTTGTCCCTGAACGGCCAGGCGACCGAACTGGTCCTGGACGACGCGACCCACACCTGGCAGCCGAAGGAGGACGACGGCTCCAAGGTCGAAAGGCTCTCCGGCGCCGACAACGGTGACGACGACGGCGAGTACTGGCGGGTCACCACTCCCGATGGCACGCAGTACTACTTCGGCCGAAACCGCCTGCCGGGCTGGGTGAGCGGCAAGGCGGAGACGCAGTCGACGTGGACGGTCCCGGTGTTCGGCGACGACGACGGGGAGCCCTGTCACCAGGATTCCTTCGCTGATTCCTGGTGTCAGCAGGCGTGGCGGTGGAATCTCGACTACGTCGTGGACCCGCACGGCACGGTGAGCACCTTCTGGTACGGCCAGGAATCCAACTACTACCGCCGGAACGTCACCACCCTGACCGACGGCGTTCCGAACGGCACTCCCACCGCGTACGACCGAAGCGGTTACCTCAAGCGCATCGACTACGGGCAGCGCTCGGACGCGATCTTCTCCTCCTCGGCCCCGGCCCGGGTCGCCTTCGACGTCAAGGAGCGGTGCATTCCGACCTCGGGCTTCGACTGCGCGGAGAGCAAGTTCACCAAGGACAACGCCAAGTACTGGCCAGATGTCCCTTATGACCAGAACTGCGACTCCGGCGAGAAGTGCATCGACAAGTACTCGCCGACCTTCTGGACGCGCAAGCGGCTCGCCGCCGTCACCACGCAGGTGCTGTCGGGCAGCTCGTACAAGGACGTCGACACCTGGACCCTCGACCAGCAGATGCGCGCCCCAGGCGACGGGACGGCCGCGGCGCTGTGGCTGGCCGGGATCCAGCACACCGGGAAGGTCGGCGGGACGGCGTCCCTGCCGCAGGTGAGGTTCGCCGGAGTGCAGAAGCCCAACAGGGTCGACGCCCTGGAGGGGCGGCCCCCGCTCACCAAATGGCGGATCTCCGCGATCGACAACGAGACCGGCGGTGCCCTGTCCATCACCTATTCGGACGAGGACTGCAAGGCCGGCGACACTCCCGAGCCGGACTCCAACACCCGCCGCTGCTACCCGCAGTACTGGTCTCCGGAGGGCGCCACCGCACCCAAGCGCGACTGGTTCCACAAGTACGTGGTCACCCAGGTCCAGCAGATCGACCGCACCGGCGGGGCTCCCGATGTGCTGGAGACCTACGAGTACCTCGGCGGCGGTGCCTGGCACCACGATGACGACGACGGACTGACCAAGGAGAAGTACAAGACCTGGTCGCAGTGGCGCGGCTATGGCAAGGTGCGGGTGCTCCGCGGTGCTCCCGGGGAGCAGCGCTCCAAGGCCGAGTTCACCTACTTCCGCGGGATGGACGGCGACGAGCTGTCCGGCGGCGGCAAGCGCGATGTCAAGGTCACCGACTCCGAGGGTACGGCCGTCGACGACGCCGAGCCCCTGCAGGGCCAGGTTCGCGAGGAGATCCGTTACGACGGCCCCACCGGGGCCGCCATGACGGGCACGATCAGCGGCTACTGGACCAGGCAGACCGCCGAGCGGGTCCGTGCCTGGGGAACCACCACGGCGACCATGGTGCGGGGAGACAAGGAACGGACCCGCACCGCGCTGGCGTCCGGCGGGTGGCGGCACACCACGACCGACACCGACTACAACGCCGACGGCCTGCCCACCCAGGTCAGCGACGTCGGTGACAACGCCACCGCCGACGACGACCAGTGCGTCCGCACGACCTACGCCCGCGACGCCGCTCGATGGATGGTCTCCTACGCCGCCCGGGTGGAGACGGTCACCAAGGCGTGCACCGCCACGCCGGACCGTCCCGGCGACGTGGTCTCCGACGTGCGCAAGTACTACGACGGCAAAGCGTTCGGCGCGGCGCCGTCCAAGGGCGACGTCACCAGGACCGAGAAGCTCGGCTCGTGGAACGGCGGCCCGCAGTACGTCACCGCCGGCTCCACCACCTACGACGTCTACGGCCGGCCGCTGGTGGTCACCGACCCCAACGACACCACGACCACGACGTCCTACACCCCGGCCACCGGGCTCGTCACCGCCAAGCAGGAGACCAACGCGCTCGGCCACGTCACCAAGACCGAGATCGAGCCGGCCTGGGGGCTCCCCAGCGCGACGACCGACACCAACGGAAAGCGTGCCGAGCTGGCGTACGACCCGCTCAGCAGGCTGACCGGTGTCTGGCTGCCCGGCCACGCCAAGGCGACGTACCCGTCCGCACCGAACATGAAGTTCGGCTACCAGATCCGCACCGACGGGCCGACCACCGTCTCGACCTCGACACTGCGCGACGACGGGACCACTTACACCACCGGCTACGCGCTCTACGACGGTCTGCTGCGCGCCCGCCAGACCCAGCAGCCCGCCCCCGGCGGCGGCCGGCTGGTGAACGACACGCTCTACGACACCCGCGGCCTGGTCTACAAGACCAACGCGGACTACTACACCGAAGGCGCACCGGGTGGCACGCTGTGGGTCCCGGCCAGCGACGACGACGTTCCAGGGCAGAACGTCACGGTCTTCAACGGCATGGAGTGGCCGACCGCGCAGATCTTCCGTAAGCGCGGCACCGAGCAGTGGCGCACCACCACGACCTACGGCGGCGACCGGATCAGCGTCGACCCGCCCGCCGGCGCCACCCCGGCTACCAAGATCGTCAATGCGCAGGGCGAGACCGTTGAGGTCCGGCAGTACAAGGGCGACGGCCCGACCGGCGACTACGACGCCACCAAGTACACCTACACGCGCGCCGGGCAGCCCGCCACCATCACCGACACGGCGGGCAACGCCTGGCTCTACCACTACGACCTGCGGGGCCGGCTGATCCAGGTCGACGATCCCGACAAGGGCACCGCGAAGCTCACCTACGACGACAAGAGCGACCAGCTCAAGACGGCGACCGACGCGCGTGGCTCCAGCCTGTTCTTCACCTACGACGCCCTCGGCCGCAAGACCGCCGAATACGCGGGCACCTCGGCGAGCGGCACCAAGCTCGCCGAGTGGACGTTCGACAAGCTCGCCGACGGCACAGTGGTGAAGGGCCAGCCGACCTCCTCGACCCGGTACGTCAAGAACGCCACCAGCGGCGCGCTGGACGCCTACACCAGCGCGGTGACCGGCTACGACAACGCCTACCGGGCCACCGGGACGCGGACCGTCATCCCGGCCGCCGAGGGCGCCCTGGCAGGCACGTACAAGACCACGACCGACTACAACTCCGACGGCACCGTCCACCGCACCGTGTCGCCCGCCGCCGGAGGCCTGCTCGGCGAGACGCTGCTGTACGGCTACGACGCTCTCGGCAACCCGACCACGATGCGGGGCCTTACCAACTACGTCACCTCGACGACCTACTCCAAGCTCGGCCAGGTCCTCGACCTGACGATGAGCACCGGTCTGAAACGGGTCAAGCGGACCAACTTCTACGAGGAGGGCACCAACCGGCTCTCCCGCTCCCTCTACGAGCGGGAGACCGCCCCCATCTCGGTGGCCGACACCAACTACACCTACGACCCCGCCGGCAACATCACCAAGATCGCCGACACGCCGTCCGGACAGCCGTCCGACGTGCAGTGCTTCCAGCAGGACTACCTGCAGCGCCTGACCGAAGCCTGGACCGCCACCGACGGCTGCGCGGCCGGACCGGCACAGGCGATCATCGGCGGTCCCGCTCCGTACTGGCAGTCGTTCGACTACGACTCGGTGGGCAACCGCACCAAGGAGATCGACCACGACCCGGCGGGTGACGTCACCAAGACCTTCGGCTACGCCGGGCCGGGCAAGCCGCAGCCGCACACGCTGACCTCCGTCGAGTACAAGGGAGGCACACGCGACGGCCAGATCGACACCTACACCTACGACAAGGCCGGCAACACCACCGAACGCGGCTCCGGCCGCCTCCTGGAGTGGGACGTCGAAGGCCACCTGGCGAAGTCGACCGACCCCTCGGGCGTCAGCACGTTCCTCTATGACGCGAACGGCGACAGGCTCATCCGCCGCGACCCCACCTCCACCACCTTGTACGTCGCGGACATGGAGATCCGGCTCGACGTCAAGTCCGGCGCCAAGACCGCGACCCGCTACTACACCTACGCCGGTCAGGCCATCGCGACCCGTACCAACCAGGGCGTCACCTGGCTCGGCGCCGACCACCACGGCAGCGCCGACGCCTCAATCGACGACACCGACACCCAGACGGCGACCCGCCGCCGCTTCACCCCGTTCGGGCAGCAGCGCGGCACTCCTCCGCCGCACTGGCCGGGCCAGAGAGGCTACGTCGGCGGCATCATCGACGAGGCCACGGCCCTCACCCACCTCGGCGCCCGCGAGTACGACGCCGAGACCGGTCGCTTCATCTCCGTCGACCCGGTCTTCGACGCCACCGACCCCCAGAGCTGGAACGGCTACGCCTACGCCGACAACCGCCCGATCACCGGCTCGGACCCCACCGGCCTGATGTTCGACACTCCGCCCTGCGGTTGGTCCTGCAGCGGAGGAAGCGGTGGTGGAGGAGGCGGTGGAGGCATCGCGTACCCGCCACCGCCCCCGCCGAGCAATCCGCCCCACTGCGGCCGCTGGAGCTTCGGCTGCAAGGCGAAGAACCTCTGGAACGAGCACAAGGCCACCATCGTCAACGTCACCGTCGCGATCGTCGTCACCGTCGGATGCGAGGTGGCCACGGGAGGCGTCGGCAGCATCGGCTGCGCCGCCGCGGGCGGGGCCGCCGGCAACCTGGCGGGCTACCTGGTCTCGACACCGCGCGACGAGTGGAGCGCCGGCGGCGCGTTCAAAACCATGGCCGTCGGAGCCGTTTCGGGCGCGGCAGGCGGCGGCCTGGGCAAGGCGGCGGGCGCGGCGTTGGGCAAGCTCGCCACCACGGCGACGGGCAGAGCCGTCGCGGGCGCGGTGGGCAAGGCGGCCGGCAAGGCCAAGTCCGCCCTGGGACGTGGCGGCGGCGCGGCAACCGAAGGGGCCGAAGCCGCAGGCGGCGCGGCGGCCAGGGCGGGAGGGAAGCCTCGTGCGTCTGCCGGAGCCCGCTCGGGCTGCAACAGCTTCGTCGCCGGTACCAAGGTCAAGCTCGCCGACGGCACATACAAGGCGATCGAGAAGATCAAGCCCGGCGAGAAGGTCCTGGCCACCGACCCGGCTACCGGCAAGACGGAACCGAAGCTGGTCGTCGCGGCCTTCTCCGGCGTCGGCTACCTCGGCCTCGTCCAGATCACGGTCGACACCGACGGCAGGAAGGGCGACGCCACCGGCGTCATCCTCGCCACCGAACACCATCTGTTCTGGGACACCGAGGACCGCACCTGGGTCCGCGCCGACCAACTGACCTCCGCCGATAACCTCCGGACGCCCGACGGCAAGACCCTGGACGTCGTCACCACCGCCCGCCAGCCGAACCACCCCACCGTCCACGACCTGACCGTCGCCGACCACCACACGTACTATGTGCTCGCCGGCACCACGCCGATCTTGGTCCATAACTGCCATGAAGTGGCTGTGGACACGAATGCGATCTCCGATGCTTTGACGGGCGGGCGTAGTGCGGATGTTGATGCTGCGCTAAATGGGAGGTCCCCCGTCATATCGCCAACCGCATATAACGAACTGCTTGAGGGTGGCCACTCGCCGACGAGCATCAACGAATGGATGTCGGCGCGTGGAGGCAGGATGGGCGCAGAGGGGAGCATACACGGGGCGCAGTCCATGCAGGAGTCGATAAATGAAATGTGGAAGGGAGGCTTCAGGCCAGTGCTGCACGATGACGATGCGCTTGTATTACACTCCGCCCTTGAAGACAACCTATCCCTTATAACGAACGACAAGCGCTTCGCAAAGAACATCGCACGGCTCGGCCTGCCCGTGGAGGGTTACTGATGAGCCTCTACAGTCGCCTGGCTGTCCCGCGCGAGCACCCCTGTGCCACTTGCGCTGATGGTGATTCCATTGTGATCCAGTTCCACCATGGGAGCCTGGTGATGAAGTCCTATCGCATAGGTGACGCGATCACGTGGGGAAAGAACGATCACGGATCCCCTCGTGAGGGAAAGTTCGGAGTCATGGGATATCAGGAGCCTTGCAAATATTGCAAGCATGATATAGATCAAATGTGGGTGATCGAATTCGAAGAGAATAAGATTATGGGAATACACATTCCCACGGAAAATGATCTAAATACCATTGAATGGTAGGGTCAAATTTGTTCGACACGCGCAAGCGTCCGAAGGTTCTGGTTCGAAGACCAGAATTGAATAGCGCGCGCATAATTGCATTCCGCTGAGATTTTATCTCACCCCCAGAGGCTCCACCGGAATCCATTCCGGCAGGATCTCGGCGGCGTCTGGGAGGAGCCGCCGGCAGTGGTTGACGGCAACGTCAGCGGACGGGTGTCGTACAAAACGGTGGTTCATCGCCGTCGTCGAGCCGGGTGGCGGAGTTGCCGAGGGTGATCGAGGCGAGCCCTCGGGTCCGGTTCAGGACCGCACGCCGTACGCGCGGATGATCGTCTGCCGTACCGCGTCGCCGGCGGTGCCGCTCACGGTGACCCGGAGCGAGACGAACCCGGTCGTGCGCGGGGTTTTCACCTTCGCGCTGCCGTGCTTGACCTTGATCGGCTGCCAGGTCGCGCCGTCGTCGAAGGACGTCTCCAGGACGGGCTTGCCGACGACCGAAGGGCGGCGCTCGGGCTGTGCTGAACCGTCAGGTCCAGCCTGAACAACCGCACTCCGGGCTGCGTTGAACCAACGGGCGAGAAGCCAACGCAGGCCTGCCCCCTGCGTGCTGAGGCCCGGAAACTCAGCACGCATACCAAGCAGGCCCTCAGGTCAAGGTTCTTCGGGTACGGCGGGCAGGCGGTTGCGCGCCCTCCGGGCAAAAACCGGCACCCCGGCACGTTCCAGTGCGTGGGTGACGTCCACCCCGGTCATGGGCGGGCGCCGCTTGCCCGCCGCCATCCTGACCAGAGCCGTGACCACCCGCAGCGCGGCCTCCTCCCCGTCGGCATGGACTCCGGGCTCAGGAGCTCAGCGCCGGCAGGACCACGTCCTCCAGGACGGCCCTGGGCGTGGCGTCCTGGTCGGATCCGTTGTAGTTGCCCGCGGTGACGGCCACGACGAGGTCGAGGCCGGGAAGGAGGAAGAGCCGCTGCCCGCCGTTGCCCGTGGCCGTGGCCCGCCCGTCCGGGGTGACGTACCACAGGTAACCGTAGGAGCGGTCGTTCCAGAGGGGCACCCGCGGCCGCAGCGTCGACTCGACCCAGCCCGCCGGGATCACCCGGCGGTCCAGCACGGCCTGGCCGATCGTGGCGAGGTCACGCGGGGCCAGCCGCAGCCCGGAGGCCGCCGCGGCCACCCCGTCGTCACCCGCCGTCCACTCGAAGGAGCCGATGCCGAGCGGTTCGAAGAGCGCGGTGCGCGCGAAGTCCTCCAGCGGCCGCCCGGTGCCCCGGGCTATGAGCCCGCCGATCAGGGCCGCGGCGCCCCCGCTGTAGTGCCACCGCCGGCCCGGGTCCTCGGTCACCGGGCGCTCCAGCACGAACCGGTAGCGGTCGGCGGCCAGCTCCATGCCGATCTCGTCGTTCTCCGGGCTGGTGTACGGCTTGCTCTCGTCCCACTGCAGGCCGAGCGTCATCGTCAGCGCGTGCTCGACGGTCAGCCGGGCCCGCCGGGGGTCGGCGGCCAGGTCGGGATACTCGGGGAAGTGCCGGAGGATCGGCTCGCCGGGCTCGGGCACCAGATCGTCGGCGAGCGCGATGCCGTACAGCAGCCCGACGACGCTCTTGGTGACCGAGCGGACGTCGTGCGGCGTATCCGGACCGAAGTCCACCGTGCCGAGGGGGGTGCTCCAGATGTAGTCCGCGCCGCTGCCGTAGTGCTCCAGGACCAGGTCGCCGTGGCGGGCCACCACGACGCCGTGCAGGCCCGGTGCCCGCCCCTCCTGGATGAGGGCGTCAAGCCGGTCGGCCAGGTCGGGCGCGAACCCCGCCTTCTCGGGTTGCCTCTGCCGCCACACGTGTTCGCTCCTGAGCTGCCGGACTTTTCAGATACGGAGACTTTCACAGGGAAAAGGGCTGTTCCGCAACCTCATCGGTCCGGCCGTGTTCCAGGGGCGGACGGAACGCGCCGGCACGCGCGGCGGCGAGCGCGATCCGCACCGCCTGTCCGGCCGCGACCTCGTCGACCGGCTCGGCGGTGATCAGCAGCCGGAAGTAGATCGGTGCGGCGAGCGCCCTGAGGAGCTCCGCCGGATCGGTGCCGCCGGGCAGTTCGCCCCGTTCGACGGCGCGGGTGACGACCGGCTCCGCGCGCCGGAACCGGTCGTCGAAGATGTGGCGCCTGGCGTCGGCGATCTCCGGCACGTGGGCGGCTCCGGAGAACATCGCGGCCAGCATGGCCTGGCCGATCGAGCCGGTCATCATCCGCACGAGTGAGCACGCGAGCGCGTGCAGGTCGGTCTCCACCGCGCCGGTGTCGGGGATCGGGACGTCCATCGCGGCGCGGTCGGCCAGCGCGTCGACGACGAGGCTCTCGCGGTCCTTCCACCGCCGGTAGACCGTCGTCTTGTGGACCCCGGCCCGCTGCGCCACGTTGTCGACGGTCAGCGCGGCGTAGCCCCTGTCGACCAGTTCGGCGAGCGTCGCGGCGTGGACCGCGGCGCGCACCTTCTCGCCGCGTCCGACCGGCTGGGGGCGCAGGGGACCAGAACTCATCGCAACTCCAAGTTGCTTTATCGGGGATCAGATGCCACGATCATTGTAACGCAACTTTGAGTTGCGATAAGTACCCCACGAAGGAACCATCATGCGAATCACCCCTGCGCCGACACTCCACCCCATCCCCGACCAGTCCGGGCGAGTGGCCGTGGTAACCGGCGCCAACAGCGGCATCGGCTACATCACGGCCCGCGAACTCGCCCGTCGCGGCGCCCACGTCGTGCTGGCCTGCCGCAGCCCCGAACGCGGGCAGGACGCGCTCGACCGTCTTCTCACCGAAACGCCGGGCGCGCGAGCCGAACTGCGCCGCCTCGACCTCGCCAGCCTGGACTCCGTCCGCGAGTTCGCCGCCGCATGGAGCCACGACCGGCTCGACCTGCTGGTCAACAACGCGGGTGTGGCGATGGTCCCCTTCTCCAGGACCGCCGACGGGTTCGAGTCGCACTTCGGCGTGAACCATCTGGGCACGTTCGCGCTCACCGGACGGCTTCTGCCCCACCTGCTCGCCGCACCGGCCCCCCGGGTGGTCACCGTCAGCAGCGAAGGCCAGCGCTTCGCCCGGTTCGACCTGGCCGATCTCAACGCCGAACGTGGCTACAGCGCCCCCTTCGCCTACGTCCGCTCCAAGAGGGCCAACCTCTACTTCGCCGTCGAACTGCAGCGCCGGGCCGCGGGCTCACCGCTGCGGAGCATGGCCGTGGCCCCCGGCCTCACCCGCACCAACGTCCTCACCGGGGGCGCCAACGCGGGCCGCGGCACGCTGTACCGCAGTCTCGTGCCGCTACTCGTCCGGTCCCTGTTCCGACCGACCGCCGAGGGCGCCAAGACCTCCCTGTACGCCGCGACAGCCCCCGACCTGCCGGGAGGCGTCTACGTCGCCCCCGACGGACTCCTGGAGCTGCGCGGCGAGCCGGCGATCCGGCACGGACACCGGGCCCTCCACGACACGGCCACCGCGCGCCGCCTCTGGGAGATCTCGGAGGACCTCACCGGCGTGCGCTACCCGATGCCGGCGGGCGCGGCGCGTTGATGCGCGGAGCCCGGACGGCCGGACGGCCACCGCCGCCGGAGCCCGAGGCGATGTGACCACGGAACGGGACCGGGTATGACCGACTCCATGGCGACGTGCGTCTTTCCGCACCTCACCTGACGAGCGCCGCACACCGGCGTTCGCCACGACAGGACCGCGCGGGCAACCACTGCCGACGCTTCATCGAAGTTCTAGCAACGCCTGGGGGCTCAGATGCATATCGACCTGACCGGCCGTACCGCGCTCGTCACCGGATCCACCTCGGGGATCGGCTACGCCATCGCCGCCTCGTTCGCCGGCGCGGGTGCCCGGGTGGTGGTCAACGGGCGGGACGAGAGACGTACGCGGGAGGCCGCCGCCGGCATCCGCGAGGAGACCGGCAGCACCGAGGTCCACCCGGTGGCCGCCGACGTCGCCACCTCGGAGGGCGCGGAAAAGATCATCGCAGCGGAGCCGGACGTGGACATCCTGATCAACAACACCGGCGTCTTCTCCGCGACGCCGGTGTTCGAGATCCCCGACTCCGAGTGGCGGCGCTTCTTCGAGGTGAACGTCCTCAGCGGTGTGCGCCTCGCCCGCCACTACATCCCGCGCATGGTCGGCCGCGGCTGGGGGCGCGTGATCTTCATCAGCAGCGACTCCGCCGTGCTGCCCCCGACCGAGATGGTGCACTACGGGATGACCAAGACCGCTCAGCTGGCGGTCTCCCGGGGGATGGCCCAGTCCGTGGCGGGCAGCGGCGTCACCGTCAACTCCGTACTTCCCGGCCCGACCCGCACTCCGGGCGTCGAGCAGTTCATCACCGACCTGATCGGTGGGGACATGCCCTTCGAGGAGGCAGAGCAGCGGTTCATCGCGCAGGAGCGCCCGACATCCCTCCTCGGCCGGCTCATCCTCCCCGAAGAGATCGCCAACCTCGTGCTCTACGTCAGCTCCGAGCAGGCGTCCGCGACCAGCGGAGCCGCCCTGCGCGTCGACGGCGGCGTCATTCCCACCCTGATTCCCTGACGGGCGGGACCTCCGATGGCCTGTCCGCCGTTCACGACTCGTGGCGGGCGGCCCGGGCCTCGGCCTCGTCGGCGTCCAGCTTGGCGGCCTGCTCCGGCGTGGGGGCGGTGCCTCCGAGGTGGTGGGGCTGCCACCAGGCGCCCGGAGGGATCTCCGGGTAGGTCCGCTGGGCCCGGTCGAGCAGCGCGGCCATGCGCTCGCGCAGGTCGGCGTTGACGGCGTCGTAGTCGTCACCCCGCTTGGCGTACAGCGGCTCGCCGACCAGGATGGTGATCGGCACATGCCGCTGGAGGAGCCTTCTGGGGCGCCCCTTGGTCCACAGCCGCTGGGTGCCCCACAGGGCGACCGGGATCAGCGGCACCTTCGCGCCCACGGCCATCCGGACCGCACCGTTCTTGATCTCCTTGATGGTGAAGGACTGGCTGATCGTGCCTTCGGCGAACACACCCACGATCTCGCCGGCCTTGAGCGACTTCAGCGCCGCGCCGAAGGCCGCGGCGCCCGCCGCCCGATCCACCGGGATGTGGTGCATGCCCCGCATCAACGGGCCGGAGATCTTGTGGTCGAAGACCTCCTTCTTGGCCATGAAACGGACAAGGCGCTTGGCCGGCAGCACGGTCAGGCCGGCGAAGATGAAGTCCAGATAGCTGATGTGATTACTGACCAGCACCGCTCCACCGGTTCGCGGGATGCGCTCGGCGCCTTCAACGCGGATCTTCAGGTCCAGGGCGCGGAACAGGGTCCGCGCAGCCCCGATGACCGGGGGGTACACGATCTCAGCCATGGCTGAACCGTACCTCAGCCGCCCTGCCGGCTTCGACCGGCCATGGCGCAGACGGCGGTTCCGCCCGAGGGGCTCCGCCGCGACCCCGGTGGAAACCGGGTGGAGGCGGGGCGGCGGATCACGCCTCCGGCCGGCTCAGTGCCCTCGGAACGCCTCCTCCAGCCACCACGCCCCCCGCGCGCCACCGACCTTGGCGTGGACCAGCAACGGCCGGCTCCTCGGCCCGGCCAGCCAGCCGGCCACCGCCGCGAGGTCATCCCGGTCCCGTACGGTCACCGCCTCGCAGCCGAACCCCCGGCCGATGGCGGCGATGTCGACGGGAGGGAAGGTGACGGTGTCCAGGGGGTGCCCGTCCGGACCGAAGTGGTGCACCTCGGCGCCGTAGGCCTCGTCGTCGTAGACCACGATCACCATCGGGAGGCCGAGCCGTACGACCGTCTCCAGTTCGGCGATGCCCATCAGCGCGCCCCCGTCGCCCAGCGCGGCCACCGGCAGTCTGTCCGGCCGGGCCAGGGCGGCGCCGATCGCGGTGGCCAGGCCGAGACCGATGGACTGGAAGGCCTGGGTGAAGACGAAGCCGCACTCGTCCGGGACGTCGAGGAACATCGAGGGATATCCCATGAAATTCCCGGAGTCGATGGAGACGACGCGTCCGGCGGGGAGCAGGTCGTCCAGCCCGATCGTGAGGGTGCGCGGGTCGATCCGTCCGCCGCCCCCCGCGTCGGCATAGGGGACATCCCGCCAGCGACCCTCTCCGGCGATCCGCCCGGCCAGCTCCGCCGACCGGTATCCGGTCCCGCCGGCCCGCCCGCCGCGGCCGTCCCCGTCCGCCACGCCGGGCGGGCCGGCACCCGGCGAAGGATCCGCCCCACCCGGTACGGCGGGCGCCTCCCGGCCGTCTCCTCCGGCGCCGAGCAGGCCCGTGACCGCCCGCGCGGTCAGGGCGACGTCACCGGTCACCCCGAGGTGGATCGGCCGGTGGGCGCCGAGGGCCCCGGCGTCCAGGTCGACCTGGACGACCCGGGTGTCCGGGCCGATGAGGGTGCCGTGGCGGGTGGTCCACATGTTGAGCGCGCAGCCCCAGCCGACGATCACGTCCGCGTCGCGGATGAGTTCGGCGGTGAGGGGCGAGGCGAAGCCACCGCTCACGTCGAGATCCCAGGGACTGCCCCGGAACAGCCCCTTGGCCACCGCGGAGGTGGCCAGCAGCGCGCCCGTCCGCTCGGCGAGCTCCTCCAGCTCCCGCCGGGCCGTACGTGCTCCCCGCCCCGCCACGAACACCGGCCGCCGCGCGGCCGACAGGAGATCGGCCAGCCGCGCCGCCTGCCCCGCCTCCGGTCCGGACGGCAGCGGAGGCGGCGCCGCGGGGGGTTCCGCAGCCGCCGGAACGGCCTGGTCCTGCACCTCCAGTGGGAGGTTCAGCAAGACCGTGCGCCGCCCGTCACGGGCCAGCCGGAACGCCTCGGCCGTCCGCGCGACGGCGGTCCCGGCGGAGTCGATCCGCAGGGGGACGGCGCCGACCGCCGTGGCCAGGGCGGCCTGGTCGACGTGGAAGTTGGACAGCGGCGCGGTCGCCTCGGCTGCCAGCACGACGAGTGGGGTGCGGCTCTTGGCGGCCTCGGCGATGCCGGTCATCGCGTTGGTGAGCCCGGGGCCCTGGTGGACGCTGAGCACCCCGACCCGGCCGCCGGTGCGGGCGTAGGCGTCGGCCATGGTCGCCGCGCCGCCCTCGTGGCGCGCGGCGACGAACCGCACGCCGTGCTCGACCAGCGCGTTGGTCACGTGGAAGTTTCCGCTGCCGACCACCCCGAAGGCGGTGTCCACGCCGAGCGAGGCGAGGGCGCGGCCCACGGCTGCGGCGACGTTCACCGTTCGACCAGGGCCAGGACACGCACCGGGCTGCCCGAGCCGCCGACGATGGGCAGCGGCGGTGCGACGACGACCGCGCCGGTGGCCGGGAGCCGGTCGAGGTTGCGGAGCTGGGTCAGGCCGTACTTTCCCGCACCGAGCAGGAACGAGTGACAGGGGAAGGCGGGGTCGAAGCCGTGTGCGGCGCCCGCGTCGGTGCCCACGGTCTCCACGCCGAGTCCGGCGATCGGCGCCTCCTCGGCCAGCCATCTGGCGCACTCCGCCGAGATGCCCGGGGTGTGCGGGCCGGTCTCGTCGGCGTTGAGGAAGCGCTCCTGGTCGTGGGAGCGGGTGTCCCAGCCGGTGCGGTAGAGCAGCCAGCCGCCCTCGGGCAGCGGGCCGTTGGCGTCCTGCCAGGCTTTGACGTGCTCGATCTCCAGCAGGAAGTCCGGGTCCTCACCCGCTTCGGCGGTGAGGTCGAGCACCACGGCCGGGGCGATCAGCCGGTCCACCGGCACCTGCGAGACGTCCTCGCCGTCCTTACCGGTGACCCAGTGCACCGGCGCGTCGAAGTGCGTCCCAGAGTGTTCGCCGGTCGAGATGTCGTTCCAGTACCAGGCGGGCCCTCGGTCGTCGTAGCGGCTGATCTCCTTCAGTGTGAACGGGACGGTGTTGCCGAACGGTTCGGGCAGCTGCAGGATCGGCGTCTCCGACGACAGCGGCGCGGTCAGGTCGATCACCTCGATCCCGCCGTTCCGGATGCTCTCCACCAGGTTCCGCAACACCGACATGACGCCTCCAGCATCGGAAGAAAGACCCGGTCAGATCCTCCTACACCCTTACCGCCCCGTCACCCCTCCCCCGCCGCGGCGGAACCCGCCACCGGACGCGGTCTCACCGGTGGACGCGGTTTCACCGGTAGGCGTCGATGCCCAGTTTGAGCGCGACGAGCAGGCCGCAGACGGCGGCGACGACGCGGAGCGACTGCCCGGGAAGCCGCCGTGCGATCGCCGGGCCGAGCCAGCCCCCCACCAGGAATCCCGCCGCGAGCGGCAGCGCGGCCGACCACTGCACCGGTCCGAAGATCGCGAATCCGACCGCGGCCACCCCGTTGGCCAGCGCGGACACGACGTTCTTGACGGCGTTGACCCTGACCGGCGACTGGTCCAGCACGGCTGTCAGCACTGCGAACATGAGGACCCCGCCGGCCGCGCCGAAGTATCCGATGTAGATCGCGACCGCGAACAGCGCGGCACGCACCGGCCAGCCGCGTTCGGCCTCCAGGTCACCGGCCAGCACCCCCAGCCTCGGCGGGCGGATCAGCAGCAGCGAGGCGGCCGCGATCAGCCACGGCGCGATGACCTCGAACAGCTGGGACGGAGTCAGCAGAAGCAGCAGCGCACCCGTGGCGCCGCCCAGCGCCGTCACCCATCCCAGCCGCAGGACCCGCCTGCCCTGGCCGGCGAGCTCCGGCCGCGACCCGGCCGCCGCCCCCAGGCCGGTGAACAGCAGCGCGACCGTGTTCGTGACGTTCGCGCTCAGCGGGGACAGGCCGAACGCGAGCAGCGCGGGGTAGGAGACGACGGACGCCAGGCTCACCACCGTGCTGACCACGCCTGCCAGCGCTCCCACCGCGGCCAGGCCCAGCGCTTCGGCGAAAATCACACCCGCAACCCAACCACACGGCCGGAAAGTCCGGTCAGGCGGTGGCTCTCCTGCCCGCCCACCGGCTGCGGCAGCACGGCCGGGTATCGGCGAAGAGGCGGTCGCCGTACGAAGTCGCCCTCGACTGCGTCTCATGACGGCCGGGAAGAGGTTTTCCCGAGCGCGCTTGCCGCCACGGTCGAAGGGAAAGCCTTGAAACGTGAAGAAACTCATCAACGGCGTCGACTCCGTCGTCACCGACGCGCTGCGCGGGCTCGCCGCGGCGCATCCGGGGCTGCGGGTGGACGCGGAGAACCAGATCGTGGTGCGCGCCTCGGAACCCCGTCCGGGCAAGGTCGGCCTGGTCTCGGGCGGGGGTTCCGGGCACGAGCCGCTGCACGCCGGTTTCGTCGGGTACGGCATGCTCGACGCGGCCTGTCCCGGGGAGATCTTCACCTCCCCCGTGCCCGACCAGGTGATCGCGGCGAGTCAGGCGGTGAACGGCGGCGCGGGGGTGCTGCACATCGTGAAGAACTACACCGGCGACGTCCTGAACTTCGAGATGGCCGCCGAGCTCTGCGCCGAGGAGGGTGTGGAGGTGACCAGCGTGCTGGTCGACGACGACGTGGCCGTACAGGACTCCCTCTACACGGCGGGCCGCCGGGGGACCGGCGCGACGCTCTTCGTGGAGAAGATCGCCGGAGCCCTCGCCGAGGCCGGCGCGCCGCTGGCGGAGGTCGCACGGGTGGCCCGGGAGGTCGACTCCGCCAGCCGGTCCTTCGGCGTCGCACTGAGCGCCTGCGTCACCCCGGCCGCGGGCAGGCCCACCTTCGACCTCGGCGACGACGAGATCGAGCTGGGCATCGGCATCCACGGCGAGCCCGGCCGGGCCCGCTCGGCCATGCGTGCGGCCCGCGAACTGGTCGGCGCCGTGATGGACGCGATCAACGAGGACATGCCCGTCTCCGGCGACAACCTGGTCATGGTGAACGGCATGGGCGGCACGCCGCTGATCGAGCTCTACATCGCCTTCGCCGAGGTGGCGGACTACCTGACGGGCAAGGGCGCGAGGGTGACGCGCAGCCTGGTCGGCAACTATGTCACCAGCCTCGACATGCAGGGCTTCTCAGTCACGGTCTGCCGGCTGAACGACGAGTTCACCCGCCTCTGGGACGCTCCGGTGGAGACCCCCGCCCTGCGCTGGGGCCGCTGACATGGCCGGCACCGCACTGGACACGGCGCTCTTCGCCGCGTGGATCGAGGAGATCGCCCGGACCGTGCGGGCGGAGAAGGACCGGCTGACCCGGCTGGACGCCGCGATCGGCGACGCCGACCACGGGACCAACCTCGACCGGGGCTTCACCGCGGTCACCCAGGCACTGGCCGGCATCGAGCACGACTCCCCCGGGTCGCTGCTGGCCCTGGTGGGAAGCACGTTGATCCGCAAGGTCGGCGGAGCCTCCGGACCGCTGTACGGCATGGCATTCCGGGAGGCGGGCAAGGCGCTGGGCGACACCTCCGAGGTGTCCGTCGCGGAGCTGTCCACCGCTCTGGAGGCGGCCCTGGCCGGGGTGCAGAAGCTGGGCTCCGCGGCCGAGGGCGACAAGACCATGGTGGACGCGCTCGCCCCGGCGGTCCGGGCGCTGACACGGGCCGCACAGGAGGGGAAGACGCCTCGGGAGGCGATCGGCGCGGCGGCGTCGGCGGCGTCCGCCGGAGCGGAGGCCACGGTCCCGATGCAGGCCCGCAAGGGCCGGGCCAGCTATCTCGGCCCGCGCAGCGTGGGCCACGAGGATCCGGGCGCCGCGTCCACCGCGCTCGTCCTCGGCGCCCTGCGTACGGCGGTGTCCGGGTGAGGCGGAAGGGGTCCTCCCGATGGTAGGCATCGTCCTCGTCTCCCACAGCGGGCCGCTGGCCGCCGAGGTGGCGATCCTGGCCGCGCAGATCGGCGGAGCGGGCGTCCCCCTGGCCGCGGCCGGGGGCACCGACGAGGGCGGCCTGGGCACCAGCCCCGACCTGGTGGCGGCCGCGATCGAGGAGGTCGACCGGGGGGACGGGGTGATCCTCATCCCCGACCTGGGCAGTTCGGTGCTGACCGCCCGGCTGATGGAGGGGCCGGGGGTGGTCATCGCCGACGTGCCCTTCGTGGAGGGCGCGATCTCAGCTGTCGTCACGGCGGGTTCGGGCGCCTCGCTGGAGGCCGTGCTCGCGGCGGCCGAGGAGTCGAGGACCTTCCGCAAGCTCTGACCACCGAGTGCGGAGCGAACCCGCCCTCGCCGGGGGTGGGGGCGGCGGCGGGGCGCTTGCATGGCGGTCACCCGGGCGAAGGCGTCGACAGGAGCCACTTGCATGGCAGTCGCCGGGGGGCTTGCATGGCGGTCATCCAGGGCGGGTGGCGGCCCGTCAGGGGACCCGCTGCGGCCGGTCGGGCGTCTAGCCGAGGGCACGGTCGAGGTTGAAGGCGGCGCTGATCAGTGCGAGATGGGTGAAGGCCTGCGGGAAGTTGCCGAGCTGCTCACCGGTCTGCCCGATCTCCTCGGCGTACAGGCCGAGGTGGTTGGCGTAGGTGAGCATCTTCTCGAAGGCGAGCCGCGCCTCGTCGAGGCGCCCGGCTCTGGTGAGCGCCTCGACGTACCAGAACGAGCAGATCGAGAACGTGCCGTCCTGTCCCAGCACCCCGTCCGGGCTGGCCGCGGGGTCGTAGCGGTAGACCAGCGAATCGGACACCAGGTTCCTGCCGAGCGCGTCGAGGGTGGACAGCCACTTGGGATCGGTGGGGGCGATGAACTTGGTCAGCGGCATCATCAGCACGGAGGCGTCGAGGACGTCGTCGTCGAAGTGCTGGACGAACGCCTGCAGCGAGACCGACCAGCCGCGACGCATGATCTGCCGGTAGATCGCGTCGCGGGCCCGCTGCCAGCGCGGCGTGTTGGCGGGCAGCCCGCGGTGGGCGGCCATCCGCATGGCCCGTTCGATCGCCACCCAGCACATCAGCCGCGAGTAGACGAAGTCCTTGCGCCCGCCGCGCGTCTCCCAGACGCCCTCGTCGGGCTGGTCCCAGTTGTCGCAGACCCAGTCCACCAGGGTGTGGATCTCCTCCCAGTGGTCGCTGGAGATGGGCCGGCCCATCTTGTCGTAGAGATAGACGGAGTCGATGAGCGCCCCGTAGATGTCCAGCTGGAGTTGGTGGGCGGCCGCGTTCCCGATGCGCACCGGCGAGGAGCCCCGGTGGCCCTCAAGATGGGGCAGTTCGATCTCGGGTAGTTCGGTGCGCCCGTCGATGCCGTACATGATCTGCAACGGCCCCGACGGGCCGTCGCCCCGGCGGCTGACATGTTTGGACAGAAAGTCCATGAACGCCGCCGCCTCCTCGCTGAAGCCCAGCCGGAGCAGCGCGTACACGCAGAACGCCGAGTCGCGGATCCAGACGTAGCGGTAGTCCCAGTTGCGCTCCCCGCCGACCTGCTCGGGCAGGCTGGTCGTCGCGGCGGCCACGATCCCGCCGGTCGGCGCGTAGGTGAGCAGCTTCAGGGTCAGCGCGGAACGGTGCACCATCTCCCGCCACCGGCCGCGATAGCGCGACGCGGACAGCCAGCGCCGCCAGAACGCGACCGTCGCGGCGAACTCCCTCTCGGCCTCGGCGATCGGGCACGACCTCGGCAGCACGCCGTCGCCGAGCACGTCGAGCGCGAACACCGCGACCTCGCCCTCGCTGAGCTTGAACTCCGACCACACGTCCGGGCCGTCGGCCTCAAGGGGCATGCTGGCGGTCAGCGCCAGGGACAGCGACGGCGATTCGAAGACCGCCCGGCCGTCCCGCATGGTCAGGCGGTGCGACTGCCTTCCGTAGTCGAAGCGCGGCGCGATCCGCGCCCGGAACGGCAGTGCTCCGCGGACGCACAGCACCCGCCGGATCAGCCGGTGCCGGTCGGCCTCGTCCGTGTCCTCCCCGGCGATCGGCATGAAGTCCTGGATCTCCCCCACCCCGTCCGGGGCGAAGAACCGGGTGATCAGCACGTTGGTGTCGGGAAAGTAGAACTGCTTGGTCCTGGCCGGCACGTCGGCGGTCAGCTCGAACGACCCGCCCCTGTCGGCGTCCAGAATCGAGGCGAACACGCTGGGCGCGTCGAAACACGGACAGCAGTACCAGCCGATCGTGCCGCGGGTGTCCACGAGCGCCACGGTCCGCATGTCACCGATCAACCCGTGGTCGGCGATCGGCAGGTATCGAAGGCCGCCCGCCGTCCCCGGACGATCAGCGGACTCCGCTGCCGTCATGTCAGCCTTCCCACCTCGCAGAACCGCCTTTATGCCATAAAACTACGCGTTCCCATCTCTCTTCGAGGTCTGTCCTACGTCAAGGCACCGGAAGCTTTCGGAAGGGGGCACCGCAGCGCACCCCCTTCCGAAAGCGGCTCCGTACGGGGTTCTCAACCGTCCCGCCCACGGTCATCCGATCCCCACCGGATTCTCAGCGGTCTCCCCGCCGGTCATCCGGTCCGTGCAGGTTCTCAGCGGTCCCCGCGCCGGTCGTCCGGTCCGCATGGGGGCGCTCAGCGGTCCCCACACCGGTCATCCGGTCTGCACGGGGCGCTCAGCGGTCCCCACGCCGATCATCCGGGGGCGAGACCGGAGGCGCCTTCTGCAGGAGTGTGGCCACGCTCATCAGCTGTTCCGGATCGACGTCCGGATCGTCGCGGATGACCGCCACGTCGAGACCGGAGTCCGCCAGGCGGCTCAGCGACGCGGCCGCCTCGGCCGTCGTGCCGGCCGCCGTGAAGAGGTCGAGCAGCGTGTCGTCGACAAGGTCGGTGCGCGGGGCGTCGTCGAGCCACCCCTGGCGGAACGCGGCGCAGAGCTCCGCGTCGAGGCCCGCCGTCCGGGTGATCTCGTGGTCACCGTGGACGCCGAGGTAGGTGGCCACCATCGGCCGGAGCCGGTCACGGGCCGCGCGCGCGTCCTGGTCCACCGACAGCGCGACGTAGGCGGCCAGCTCCGCCTCGGGCCCGACGCGCCCGCGGACCGAGGCGATGTAGGGCGCGGAGGAGAGGATCGACAGCAGCAGGCCGTCCGCCCGCTCGGCGGCCAGGGTGAGCGCCCGGGGGCCCTTGACCCCCAGCACGATCGGCGGGGTACGGCGCGGCGGGGAGAAGGCCAGCCCCGCCGACACGCGGAAGTGCTCACCCTGGAAATCCAGGTGCTCGCCGGTCATCATCGCCCTGATCACGTCGAGGGCCTCGGCCAGCCGGCCGATCGGCCGATCGAACGGCAGCCCCAGCTGATCGGTCATCCAGCGTGCGTTGCTGGCCCCGAGGCCGAGAACCGCGCGCCCGCCGCTGATCTCCTCCAGGGACGCCAGCTCCATGGCGATCAGCGCCGGATGGCGGGTCCAGGGATTGACCACCCCGATGCCGACGCGGATCCGCCGGGTGACCGCGGCGATCGCACCGGCCAGTGCGAACGCGCCGCGCTCACAGTAGTCCTCGGTGATCCACACGGTGTCGAACCCGGCGTCCTCGGCGAGCCTGGCCACCGCGACGGCGGAGGCGGCGTCGCGGTGGCCCGAGATGGAGAAGCCGAGCCTCACCGGCCGAGCTCCCGGTCGAGCGCGGCGAGCGTCGGTTCCACGACGGGTACCGGCGGGAGCGTGGCCGCGGTGGCTCCGACGTCCTTCAGGCCGGTGGAGGTGCCGATGATGACCACCGTGGCATCGGCGGGCAGGCCGCCCGCCGCGGCCAGTTCCTCCACGGCGACCAGCGTGATGGCGGAGGACGCCTCCAGGTACAGGCCGGCTTCCCGGCCGATCCGGCCCTGCGCGTCGAGGATGCGCGTGTCGTCGGGGACGGGTACGGCCTTGCCGCCGGTCGCCCGCAGCGCGGCCAGGCCCTGGAAGGTGCCGTACGGCGAGGCGATGGAGAACGCCACCGACGGGCCGGCCGGCACCGGTCCGACGGTGTCCGTGCCGGCCGCCAGGGCGGTGCCGTGCGGGCCGAACGGTTCGGCCGCCACGAGGACCGGCATGCGGTCGGCCAGACCGAGCGCCACCAGGTCCGCGAAGCCGCGCCAGATTCCGGTCAGCCCGTCGGCGTAGGCCGTCGGAACGACCACGTAGTCCGGCACCCGGCCGAGGTCGGCAAGGAGCTCGTACGCGATCGTCTTGTAGCCGTCGACGCCGTAGGAGATGGATCCCACCGGAGGGGCGGCGTGCCCCGACATCGGCAGCCAGCCCCGGTCCTCGACCAGCTCCCGCATCAGGCGCCACCGATCGGGCGCGTGCTCCAGGGCGACGACCCGTGCGCCGTACACCTGCATGAGGGTCTTCATGGTGGACGGCACCGACGCCACGGTCAGCACCACGCAGGGCAGGTCCGCGCGGGCCGCGTAGGCCGCGACCGCCGCGCCGTGGTTGCCGGTGCTCGCCACGACCACCGCCTCGACCCCCAGCTCCACGGCCTTGGTCATCGCCACGGCCGCGAGCCTGTCCTTGTAGGACCAGGTGGGGTTGCGGGTCTCGTCCTTGACGAGGAGCGCGCCGAGCCCGAGCCGTTCGGCGGTGCGCGGGAGCGACACCAGCGGTGTGCCCCCCTCCCCCAGGCTCACCGCGGGTGTGGCCTGCCGCAGCGGCAGGAGCGCGCGATGGCGGAACAGCCCCGGCTGGTCCGGGTCGTCGGGCAGCCGGGACGCCCCGGCGAGGTCGTAGTCGGGCAGCACGTTGGCGGGGGCGCCGTCCTTCTCACAGGCCGGGCAGCCGCGTCCGAGCAGCTCCGTCGCGGGGTCCCGGTAGGTGGCCGAGCAGCGCGGGCAGCTCAGCCGCCCGAGGTAGCGGGAGGTCTCGGTCATACGGCGACCACCGGCAGCTCACGGGGCGAACGGGTGAACAGGTCGACACCCTCGCCGGTCACCACCAGGGTGTCCTCCACCATCATCCCGCCCCATCCGAGGTTGTAGTACGGCGTTTCGAAGCAGAATGTCATGCCCGGTTCCAGCGCCGTCACCACCCCGGGGGAGACGATCGGCGGCTCGTAGACGGCCAGCCCGATGCCGTGCCCGCAGTGCTGGCGCCGGTAGGGCACGATGCCCTCCCGTTCCACGGTGCGCACCGCGACGTCGAAGACCTCGGCGGCGGCCACCCCGGGGCGGGTCATGGCGAGCTGCTCGTCCAGGCCCGCGAGGATCGCGGCGTAGTGACCGGCCTGGCGTGCGTCGGGGTCGCCGAGAACGGCGGTGCGCCCGATGTCGGACCAGTAGCCGGCGTACAGGCAGCCCACGTCGAAGCGGGCCAGTTCCCCCGGCTTCCAGCTGCGGCCGGTGGGGTGGGCGTCGGCCAGGGCCGAGCGCGGGCCGGTGGTCGCCACCACGAAGCGCGGCTCCCCTCCGCCGGCGACCATCGTCGCGGCCACGGCCTCGGCGAGGGCCTGCTCGGTCACCCCCTCCTCCGCGATCTCCAGAGCGGCCCGGACCCCGGCCTCGGCGAGCACGGCGGCGTAGCGCAGCAGTTCCACCTCGCCGGGGAGCTTCACGCCGCGCACCTGACCGGACCAGCCGGTGGCGTCGACCACGGTTGCGCCGGCCGCGGCGGCGGCGAGCGCAGGCTCGGCCGCGAGCCCTTCGACGCCGTAGCGCAGGCCCGTCCCCGCGGCCTTGATCGCGGTTTCGAGCGCCGCGTACAGGTCGGGGTGGCGGTCGGCGGCGCTGGTGAGGGGGGTGGGCTCGGCGGACTCGAAGTAGAACCGGCCGAACGGCACCATCCGGTCGGCGGGCAGGCCACCGTCCACCGCGGGCGCGGTGTCGGCGGCGGGGCACACCAGCCAGCAGTCTCCGGCGGTCACCACGGCCGCCATCCGGTGGGCGCGGAAGAGGGCTCCGGCGACGCTCCGGTAGCCCGTGGCGTACAGGATGCTCTCGGGGGTGGTCAGCACGACGGCGTCGAACGGCGCCTCGGCCAGCGCGTCGCGCAGCCGGGCGGTCCGATCCGCGGTCAGCTTCGTCAGGTCGACCGCCGGCGCGGGGGGGATCCCGGTCACTGCTGTGCTCCTCCGTTCCTGGCGATGACGGTCTCGCTGAACTCGTGCATGCCCACGAGCGTCTCCTCGACGGTGTTGGCCGCGAACAGCAGCCCCGCGAGGGTGTCGACACCGGCCTCCTGGTAGGCGGCCACCTGTTCGGCCACGCTGTCCGGGGTGCCGATGAGGTTGCGGGCGGCCAGGTCGGACACTCCCTGGTCCTTCAGCGTCGTCCCGGACAGGGAGACCATGTGGTTGTAGAGCTGGGAGGAGCGGAATTTGCGCCAGGCCTCCTCGTGGGTGGGCGCGACGCACACCGCCAGCTGCAGTGCCACCTCGAACCGGTCCGGCAGTTCGCGACCGGCCGCGGCGGCCTGCGCCTTGATGTCGCCGATGCCCTTCGCTACCTCCTCGGGGGTGAGGCAGGCGGGCAGCCATCCCCCGGCGTAGAGCGCCGCGCGGGTGCGGGAACCCGGCGCGTTGCCGCCGGACAGGATCGGCAGCATGGGCTGGACCGGCTTGGGGTAGGACTCCACGTCCTCGAACGCGACCCAGTCGCCCTTGAAGGACGCCCGGCGCTCGGTGAACAGCGCGTTGAGTGCCTGGATCGCCTCGGCCGCGTGCTCGCCCCGGTGAATCCGGTGGCCGGGGTTCATCGCCTCGTACTCCTCGCGGTAGGCGCCGATGCCCACGCCGAGTACGGCTCTGCCGCCGGACAGCCGGTCCAGGGTCGCGGCCTGCTTGGCGGCGACGACCGGGTTGCGGAACGGCAGCACCATGATGGCCGTGGCCAGCCGGATCCGGCTGGTGATGGCGGCGACGTAGCTCAGGTAGGAGAACGGGTCGTAGTAGCGGGGCGGGGTGTCGAACTCCTGCCGGACGTAACCCTGGGTGGTCACGTGGTCGTTGCCCCAGATCGAGTCGAAGCCCAGGCTCTCGGCCTGGACGGCGAGTTCGACCGCGTCGTCGATGTCGGCGTAGGGGACCGGGTACATCAGTCCCTCGGTCCCGGTGGGCACTCCGAGCCCAAACCTCATCACGCCTCTCCTTCCCTTGTTGCGGCCGCGGTGGCCGGGGTGCCGCGTTTCACGGCGGCCACGACCCAGCCGAGCACGGCGTAGCAGACGATCCCGTAGACCAGGCCCTCGATCGCGTCGGTCAGCAGGAGGTCGGTGTACTTGGACAGCACCGCGGCCACCACCCAGGCCACCAGCGCCTCGACCCGCACGGCCGGTGCCGACTCCAGCAGCCGGGCGTGCATCGAGCCGCGCGTCAGGATCCAGAAGTGGGCGATGATCACACCGGCGAACGGCGGCGCGATCAGCGCGATGATGTTCAGGAAGACCAGGAACTGGGCGGCCAGGCCGGCGAAGGCGACCAGCACGGCGATGACGATCGCGACCAGGGTCCAGACCGGCTTCCCGATACGCACGTTGAGCGTGTTGGAGGCGTTGGTGAAGGCCAGCGAGGCCGAGTACAGGTTGTTGTCGGCGGTGTTCCACAGAGCCAGCACCAGCATCACCGCGGCCGGTGCCAGGAGTCCGAGTCCCTGCATGACCAGTACGAAGTTGCTGTTGCCCACGGACATGGCCGAAACGGTGGCGATCGTCTCGAAGATGCCCGCGCCCACGACGAACCCGGCGAAACAGGAGATGATCACATCACGGCCGCGGATCGCGAAGCGGGTCACGTCCCCGACGAGCGCGGCACCGGTGATCCAGGTCGAGATGACGGCTCCGACCGCGGCCGCGAACCCGATGGGCACCACGGGCTGCTGGGTGACCACCTCGGCGAACCCGCCGCCGCTCGCGCCGATCTTGAAGAGCGCGAGGAGCGCGATCGCGATCTCGATGGGCACCGCGATCGCGGAGAACTTCGCCATGCCCTTGAAGCCGAATATCGCCGTCGTGGTGATGGCGGCGCCGAACACCAGGATGAACGCCCATGGCGGGACCGCGGGGATCAGCTTGTGCACCGCCCCGCTCCAGGTGTCCATCAGCACCCCGATGAACCCCATGGCCACCACGCCGAGCAGCAGCGAGACCACGACCGCGCCCTGCCGGCCGAAGACGACCCTGGCGGTGAGGTAGCTCGACAGACCGGTCCGGTAGCCGACCAGCCCGATCAGCGCGGCCACCGCGACCAGGACCAGGTTGCCGACAACGATCGCGGCCATGCCCTCGCCGAAGGAGGTCCCGCCGCCGACGACTCCGCCGACGAGGAAGCTGCTGACGCTGATGTTCCAGCCGATCTGGACGACGATCATCTGGGTGAGGGATTGGCGCCGATTTGAGGGCACAGCCTCCAGCGCGTGGTCATCGAGGTCGCTGGGGTGCGACTCCGGCTCCACTTCTGTGGTCATGCATCCTCCTTGGGCTGGACTGCGCCTTGTGATAGTCAATAGTCCATTAAGTGGCGTATGCCCAACTACGTGGCCCCGAAGGAAGATGAGGAGATCGCTTTTGTGGACATGACACAAAAGGCGCAGGTCCTTCTGGCGGAGATCGAGGAGATCGCGGCCGTCCTGGTCGACACGGTCTGGGAACGCCTGCCCGGATACGACCAGGCCCGGATGGAGGTCGAGGACCTCGTCGAGACGGTGACGCCCAACCTCACCGCCATGATCTCGGCGGTGGCGCAGCGGCGGGGGCTCGCCGAGGGCGAGCTGCTGCCCGCCGTGGAACTCGGCCGGCGGCGGGCCATCCAGGGCGTACCCATCGAGAGCCTGGTCGCCTCGTGGCACGCCGCCGAACGCGCCCTGGTCGAACGGCTGGTCGTCGCGGGGCCTCCCCCGAAGGGACAGGACCTCGCCGAGATCGTGCAGCGGCTCGCCGCGGTGACCGACTCCATGATCGATGCCTCGACCGAGGCCTACCGCCAGACTCGCAGCGAGGCCGCCGCCCACCTTGACCAGATCGCCACCGACCTGGTGTCCCGGCTCTCCGGAGGGGAACCGCTCGACCCCGCCGACGTCGAGGAGCGCGCCAGGCTCGTCGGCGTACCCGCCCAGGTGCCGCACCGCGCCGCCGCCATCGGCGTAGCCGGCGAGGTCAGGCCGCTCGCGCTCGCCAAGGCGCAGAAAACGGTCCTCGACTCGTTGCGCCCCAGGCTGCGCAGCCGGATCCTCGCCGGGAGCAGGGGTTCCACGATGCTGCTCGTCCTCGCCGACGACGTGGGACTCGACGAGGCGCTGGCCCGCGCCACCCGCCGGCCCGGCATCCCCCATGGTCTCGTCGTGGGCCTCGGCGAGCCGCGACCCAGGCTGGGAGAGGCGGGCGCCTCGTGCCGTGAGGCACTGGCCGCGCTGGAGGCGGGGCTACGGATGGGGACCGACCGCACCGTCGTCCACTTCAGGCGGGTCATTCCCGAGGTGCTCCTGATCTCCAATCCCCTCGACGCCCGCCGCCTGGCGGACACAGTGCTGACTCCGCTGCGGCCGAACCTCGTCCTGATAGAGACCCTGCGGGCCTACCTCTCCTGTGGACTGTCCGTACGGCTGACCGCGCGCCACCTGTCGGTCCACGAGAACACCGTCAGTTACCGCCTGCGCCGCATCCTGGAGCTCCTGGAGTTGGACGACGCATCCCAGTTGCTCCGTCCCGACGTGATCCTCGCGCTGAGAGCCGACGAACTCGGCGAGGCCTGACCGGCGACCGGCAGCCGGCGGCGGGCGGGCGGCGGCGTCGGCTCACTGCTGGGCGAACCGGTCGATCGCGTCGAGGATCCGGTCACGCATCGTGTCGCTGCCGGTGTGCCCGGAGTCGGTGATGACGTGCAGTTGCGCGTCGGGCCAGGCGCGGGAGAGCTGCCAGGCGGTGTGGGGCGGGCTGCCCATGTCGAGGCGGCCATGGATCAGGACACCCGGGATCCCGGCCAGACGGTCCGCGTCACGGAGCAGAGCGCCCTCCTCCAGCCACGCGCCATGGGAGAAGTAGTGCGTGCAGATGCGGACGAACGCCAGCGTCGCGGCGGGCGGACGGTCGCTGTAGGCGTTGGGCTTGCCGTTCGGCTCCAGGGAGATCACCGCGTCCTCCCAGGTCATCCAGGCGTTCGCGGCGTTCGCTCGCACGTCCGGATCGGGATCCTCCATGAGCCGGGCGTAGGCCGCGACCAGATCGCCGTCGCGGTCGGCCTCGGGGACACCGGCTCGGAACCGGTCCCATTCCTCGGGGAAGAACCGGCCCACCCCCCGGTAGAGCCAGTCGACCTCCGATCGCCGGGTCGTGGTGACGGCGGGGATGACGATCTCCGAGACGCGCTCGGGGTGGCGCTCGGCATAGGCGAGGATCAACGTGGAACCCCACGAACCGCCGTACAGCAGCCAGCGGTCGATGCCGAGGTGCTCGCGGAGCCGCTCCATGTCGGCCAGCAGGTGCTCGGTGGTGTTGAGGCTCATGTCGGTCGCAGGGTCGCTCGCGTGCGGTGTGCTCCGCCCGCAGCCACGCTGGTCGAACAGGACGATCCGGTAACGCGCGGGGTCGAAGGTCCGGCGGACATTGGTGGAGCACCCCGACCCGGGCCCGCCGTGGACGACGAGGGCGGGCTTGCCGTCCGGGTTGCCGCAGACCTCCCAGTAGACGAGGTTGCCGTCGCCGGTGTCGAGCATGCCGTGGTCGTACGGCTCGATCGGAGGGTAGGACGTGGCCATGCGTGGTTCCCTTCGGGATCGCGGGTAGAAGCGACGAGAATACGACAGCGCTGTTACATTAGACGAATGGATTCCTCCGCGCCTGGGCCGGAGCTGCTCGGCACCCGCCTGCGCCATCTGCTCGACCTGCTGGACGCCGGCATCGTCGGCCTCTACCCGGGCCTCGGGCTGGACGGCTTCCGGCCACGGTTCACCCCGGTCATCCGGACCCTGGCCGCCTCCGGCCCCCGCTCCATCCGCGACCTGGCAAGCGCGCTCGGCGTGACCCACTCGGCGGCGAGCCAGACCGTGGCCCAGATGACCCGAGACGGACTGGTCACCGTCGCCCCGGGCGACGACGCGCGCCAGCGGATCGTCAGCCTGACACCGAAGGCCGAGTCCCTCCTACCGGTGCTGGAGATCGAATGGGCCGCCACCACCGCTGCGGCCACCGAATTCGAGGCCGAACTGTCGTACCCCCTGAGCCGGCTCATCAACGAGGCACTCGACGCCCTGCACCGCCGCCCGATGCACCAGCGGATCACCGCCATGGCGGAGCTCATCGACCAGCCCCGAGCCGAACCGACTCCGGAGCACAAGCAGTGAGGCTCGCGAACTCGAACCGAGGACCTACCGTATGACCATGGAACTCGTCGGGAAAATCACCGCCGACCGCCCGCTGCTCGTGCTCGCGGTCAAGGAGGAAGCGCAGTTCCTCGACACGGACCTGCCGGTGCTGCTCACCGGCATGGGCAAGGTCAACGCCGCGGTCGCGCTGGCCACTGCCCTCGCGCACGGGCCCCGTCCGGCCCACATCGTCAACCTCGGCACCGCTGGGGCGCTGCGCCCGGGGTGGACGGGCACCCATGTCGTCGGCACTGTGATCCAGCACGACCTGGACACCGACCTGCTGCGCACCCTCACCGGCGAGGCCTACGGAGCGGCGCTGACACTGGACGCGGAGGACGGCCCGGTCCTGGCGACCGGCGACGCTTTCATCGCCAACGAGGCCGCACGCGAGCGCCTCGCGATCCAGGCCCACCTGGTCGACATGGAAGGCTATGCCCTGGCGACGGCAGCGGCCCGAGCCGGTGTCCCGCTCCGCATCGTCAAGCACGTCAGCGACGACGCGGGCGAAGGCGCGGCGAAAAGCTGGCGCGAGTCGGTGGCCGACTGTGCACAGGCCCTCGCCACCTGGGCCACCCGCCACCTGTCGCTCCGGTGACACTCCGCGCCTCCGGCGACCGGCCCTTGGTGCGGGTAGACACAGATCACGTTGTCGGGGCTCACAGCCTGCCCGCACGGATCAAAGCGTCGATACGGTTATCGATGGCATGGCTGGTGTCCTGGGCGGTGGTTAGCCGGCGCATGGCGGCGTTGAACCTGTCGGCGTCGTCCGCGTCGAGGGACCGCTGGCAGTACGTCCCGCCCAGCACGGCGTCCTCGTAGAAGCTTTCCCACAGTTCTTGGGCCTTGGGGTCGGGGACCCGGAAAAAGCGGTACGCGGCGCGGGCATCGTTCGCGATGTCGAGGCACAGCGGTCGGACGCTGTCCAGGCCGGCGATGCTCTTCCCGGCGTTGATCTCGGCCGTGCCCATCGCGAACAGTTCGCGGCGATGGTGGTAGAAGCTGTCCATCAGCCGGCCACCACCACGATCGCGCCACGCCTCCACTTGCAACGCTCTCGACTGGGCTGACACCGGGGCATCCTCGTCCACCATGGCTCCCCCATTGCGGGCAGCCTGCTGGACCTCTGCAGGTGCGGGTAGGCGGGAGGCCTGTGGCGACCGCTGGACGGCGGCCACGGTGGCCACCGCCAGCGCGGCAGCGACCAGGACCAGCGCGCAGGCCCGGCCAAGCACCGTCGATACCGGCGATCCCGGCCGCGTCGGTCCTGTCGATTGCGTCGGTCCGGGCCGCCTCGCAGTACGCGCCTTGGGGAGGGCGACCACGCCCGCCACCAACACCGTGATCGGGGAGGCGGGAAGGAGGATGTCGGCGAACAGTTGCTTCGCCACGGCGAGGTTCCAGGAGCATGGCCCCGCGTCGATGGCCAGCGCGGGCACACATCCATCGGCGGCGCGCAACGCGACAATGGCCGCGAAGCTGAGCAGGGTGGCGCCGCCCGCGCCGATCAGAGCGGCCGGCAGTCGGTGCGCGGGCACCACTGTCCGACTGGCGTACGCCGCCAGCGCAGCCGAGGCCAGCAAGACCAGGAGCATCCCGGCCAGGGTCGCCACCAGGAAGGCGGTGGGCGAGGACTCGACCTGCTTGCGAGCGTGCAGCCAGGCGAACAGCGCCACCGCCGCAGCGCCACCGGACGCGCCGCCGATCAGCACCGGGACGAGCACTCGGCGCAGGCCCGGGGGCGGTGGGCCGAGCGGGGCGTGGCCGTCGCCGGACGCCGCGTCGCGCAGCCAGCGGGGTGGGCCGGTGCCCGGGCGCGGCAACCACGCCAGCAACGGCACGACCCATAGGGCGGCGACCGCCACCAGGGCGAGCGGTGCGGTGGTCACGGTGCTCATCACGGTCATGATTGCGACGAGGAGGACGTCGAGCCACGACACGGGCGGAGGGTCCGATTCCCGGCCCACCATGGAGGACGCCAGGTAGTCCCGGACATCGGCGATGTCGATCGACCACCCCGCCGCGAACGCGACCCCCTGGGTCTGCCACCAGAGCAACCAGAGTGACAGTGCCAGGGCCGCGGTGGACGCGTTCAACAGCGCCACCGGTCGCAGCGACCGGCCGTGCCAGGCGGCCACCCACAACTGTGCGCACCGGGTCAGCCACCAGGTGAACGCCATCCCGGCCAGCACGACGAGCACCAGCAGCCACGGTCTGGCGGGCAGCCAATCATTGACTGTCCCCTGGCCTGCGGCCACCCCGCCCGCCGCCATGCCGAGCCCGAGCCACAGACCCGCTCGTGCGCTGGACGGAGTCGGCTGACCGGTCAGCGCCGCATACACCACGGCGCGCCACAGCGCGATGCCCACCACGCCCGCGACCAGACCGGCCGAGACCAGCGCCGCCAAGTGCTGCATCCACAGGGTCAACAGGATGTACTGAGTGATGGCGTACATCATGTGGGTGTGCGTGATCGCCGCGGTCATGCCGGTCAGCAGCAGCGGAAGCGCGCGTACGCCGAACAGCACGGCGGGGTTGGTCAGCGCGATCTGCCGGGTGTCCCATCGCGGGTGCGGCCGCCACAGTTCGACGAACGAGCGTAGAGCGCGCCGCCCGGGGCCGATGACCGGCGCGGGGCTGCCCGCAGACCAGCCCGCCGGATCGGCACCCCAGCGTACGGCGGCGAGGTCGGCGTAGATTTCCCGGCTGCGTAGCACGTCCCACCGGGCCAGATAGACCAGACCGGTGAGCAGACCGGTGAGCAACAGGCCGCGAGTGACGATCGGTGCCTCGCTGGACCACACCACCGAGTCCGAGGCGCCCCAGAACATCCAGGCGCACCAGGCCAGGAAGAGTGGAAGGGCGACCACGGTGTACACCCGCCACATGGCCACAGTCAGGTAGGTGATGGTCACGTCCCGGTTGGCGATGTGGGCGAATTCGTGCAACAGGACCGCCCGGAACCGGTGCGGATCAGCCCTCCGCGTGGCGATCAGGCCACCGTCCAGGCGCACCGTTGCCCGCCCGGATCGGCCGAACACGACCGCCCCGTCCGACGCCGAGGCCGGATCGACCACCACCCGGGGCGGACGGGCCAGGCCCGCGACCGTGGACAGTTCGGCCACCATGCCCGCGATCTCGCAGTCGGAGTCCATCGTGGCCAGCGGCACCACCCGACTACGGCGGGCCTTCCACGCCGGCAGCGCCCAGAACAGCGCGGCCGTGAACAGAGCCAAGATCGCCCACCAGCCGGCCGGCACCCACCACGGCGGTGGCGGGGCGTAGTGCTTGGTGCAGGCGAAGTATGCCTCCCACTGAAGCGCGCGTTTCGCCATCACTGCCGACGCCGGATCGTTGTCCGGGGCCACCCCGGCCGCCAGCGAACAGCCGAATCCGTCGTACGAGGACAGCGCGATGGCCACGTAGATCACCATCAGGCTGCTGCTCGCCATCAGCAGGGCGACCAGGAGCGCGAATCGCACCGTCGTGCCCGCTCCCAACGCCCGCTCGTCGATACGGGGCGAGGTGCCCTCCATCGGCTAGCTCGCCGGACTCGGCCCGTCCGGGCCGCCGGCGGGGCCTGGATCAGCTCCTCGGGCCAGCCTGCGGACGATCGCATCGACGATCTGCTCCGCGGCCTGTTCCTCCAGCCCCCGCTGTTTCAGCTGGTCAAGCAGGTCTTGGCGGAGCGTGGCGAGCTGACCCTCGGTCAGCGGCGGGATGGTCGCGGCGGCCGGTCGGCGGCCGCGCCGGAGCCAGCGGCGCAGCCCTCTGGCTTTCCTGACGGCACCGTCGACCGCGGTGTCCGCCAACCGTTCCGCCATCTGGTCAAGCACCAGCCAGACTACCGGCGTCATCAGACCGACGACCTCGCCCCAGCCGAAACCGAGCGGCTCACGTCGTCGCCCGGAACGGCGCAGTTTCGGTACGACGACGGAGTCGTCGTACGCCGCCAACCCGTCCACCAGCGGTAGCTCCTCGGGGGCAAGCTCCGCCACCACGTCCCGTACGACATCCCGCACTGCGGCCAACGCCACCGCTCCTCCCTGGAGGTACACACCTTTACATCAAGTACAGATCAATTGAGCAACCCGTCGAAACGTCGTATTGCACATGGCCTTATCGATACTGCATCAAGTACCGGCCAATTGAGCAGCCCGTCGATACGTCGTATTGCACGTGGCCTTATCGATACGCAGCAGCCCGATGGGGCTGTCCGCGTTTAGCCTGAGCACGGCGGCCCGACCGGATCACGGGGGCACCGGACGGCGGATCTGCCGACCACCGGCATCGTCTACGGCTTCATGTCGGGACGCTTTGCCCCTATAAGCCTAGCTTTGACGGGAAAACAGCAAGAAAAATCTATTACGGGCTTGTGGAACGTGTGAAACACGAAGATTGGAAATCGCGATACATCGGTGACCGGACCACTGAACAGCTCACCATGTGATAGGTGCAGATGCCCGCGACGTACCCCCCTCCGTCGTTGTTGGAACAGACCGCCATAGCGATCTCCCGCTTCGGGAAAACCGCCACGGCCAAACTCCGTGGCGACGGCCAGCCCGAGGACCAGCTCCGTTCCCCGCTTGAATCTTTATTCAGGGAGGACATCGCCGCCGCCTTGGGCGTCTCCGTCGAGATGATCGGGGAGACATCGCTGGCCACGCTCGGTGTACGCCCGGACTACGGTGTGGACGTGGCCGGCGCCCGGGTGGGTTACATCGAGCTGAAGGCTCCGGGCCGCGGTGTGCCGAGCACCTGGACGCCGAACAAGCATGAGAAGAAGCAGTGGGAGAAACTGCAACTGCTGCCGAATGTGCTCTACACCGACGGCTGCCAGTGGGCGTTGTACCGCAACGGCGAACTGATCGGGCAGGTCGCCCACCTGGACGGTGACATCCGCAAGGTCGGCGCCAAGCTGACACCCGCCGACGGGGAATTTGTACGAGTTGTCTCTGATTTCCTGCTGTGGAGCCCGACACCGCCACGCAGCATCCTCCAACTCGTGCGGGCTATCGCTGGGCTGTGCAAGCTACTGCGCAGCGAGGTAATCGAGGCCATCGACCGCGAACGGCGCGGTGAAGAGAAGACGAAGGTCTTCACTGATCTCGCCGCCGACTGGCGCAAGCTGCTGTTTCCCGGTCTGACGCATGAGGAGTTCGCCGACTCCTACGCCCAGACGGTCACCTTCGCCCTGCTGCTGGCCCGCGTCGACGGCATCGCCTTCGACGGCCGCACGCTCGGCCAGATCGCCTCCCAACTCGGCAAGAACCATTCCTTGATGGGTAAGGCACTGGCTGTCCTCACCCACGACACCGTGGAAGGCCGCAGCGTGGTCGTGGAGACCCTCAAACGGGTCATCGGCGCCGTCGACTGGGACAAGATCAGCGACGGATCGGCTGACTCCTACCTCCACTTGTATGAGCGGTTCCTGGAGGTGTACGACTCCGACCTGCGCAAGCAGAGCGGCTCGTACTACACGCCGAACGAAGTCGTCTCGTTCATGGTCCGCTTCACCGAGGACATCCTGCGCACCCGGTTCGGGCGGGAATACGGCTTCGCCACCGACGACGTGATGGTGGTCGATCCGGCGATGGGCACCGGCACATACCTGCTCAACATCGTCAATCGCGTTGCTCAGACCGTGGAAGAGGAAGAGGGCAAGGGGGCTGTCCCCGGCCGGCTCAAAAAACTGTTCGGCCGTCTGATCGGTCTGGAACGGCAGGCCGGGCCGTTCGCCGTGGCTGAGCTGCGGTTGAACCAGGCACTCAAGGCTGAGCATGGCGCCGAGATCGCTGAGAAAGATCAGAAGCTTTACGTCGCCGACACCCTCGGCAACCCGTTTGAGCGCACCCAGCTTGACCTTGGGTCGATGTATGAGCCGATCGTGCGCTCCCGCCGGGAGGCCAACAAGCTCAAGCGGGAGACTCCAGTCCAGGTCGTGATCGGCAACCCGCCATACCGCGAGCGTGCCAAAGGCATGGGTGGGTGGATCGAACAGGGCGCCGAGAACTCCGGGCACACCACACCGATCCTCGACTTCAAGGCCGATGGACTCGGCCGGTATGAATACGTGCTGTCCAATCTGTACGTGTATTTCTGGCGCTGGGCCACCTGGAAGGTCTTCGACGCCCATCCCGGGCAGCCCGCGGGCATCGTCGCGTTCGTGACCACGTCGGGCTACACCACCGGTCCCGGGTTTGCCGGGATGCGCGAATACCTCCGCCGTACCGCCGACGAGGGCTGGATCATCGATCTGTCTCCCGAGGGCCACCAGCCTGATGTGTCGACGCGGGTCTTTCCCGGTGTGCAACAGCCGTTGTGTATCGGCATCTTCGCTCGGTACGGCGAAGGCAACCGGGAAACACCCGCACGGATCCATCACCTCAGCGTGTCGGGACGTCGTACCGAGAAGTTCACCCAGCTCGGCGAGGTCACTCTCGACGAGACGGCGTGGACCGATTGCGCGACCGGCTGGCAGGACCGGCTCCAGCCCGTCGGCGGGGACGCCTGGCTCGGCTATCCCCTCGTGGGTGACCTGATGCCCTGGCAGGCACCGGGCGTCAAACCCAACCGGACCTGGGTGTACGACCCGTCGCCAGGGGTGCTTCGCACCCGTTGGGAGCGGCTGATCAAAGCCCCACGCGATGACAAGGCGAACCTGTTCAAGGAGAGCGATGCCCGGAAACTCGACAGCGTCGTTCAGCCCATCACCGGTTTCGTCCATCATGACGGAGTGATCCAGGACGAGGCAGGGCAGTGCCCGCCCCCGGTGCGGGTGGCCTACCGATCCTTCGACCGGCAATGGGTCATCCCCGACACCCGAGTTCAGGAACGTCCCCGCCCCGAACTCTGGCAAGTGGCGGGTGACTCGCAGGTGTTCGCCGTCGAACAGCACGCCCACCCCATCGAGACGGGCCCTGGTCTGGTCTTCACCGCGTTCGTGCCTGATATGCATCATTTCAACGGGCGTGGCGGGCGGGTGCTGCCGCTCTACCGGGACCGTGCCGCCGGAGCGGCCAACCTTGCCCCCGGCCTGCTCCGCCTGCTCACCGAGCGACTCGGCCAGTCCGTCACCGCCGCCGACCTGCTGGCTTACCTCGCCGCCGCGACCGCCCACAGTGGCTACACCGTCCGCTTCGCGGAGGAGTTGCACACTCCTGGAGTGAGGGTGCCACTCACCGCCGACCCTGAGCTGTGGGCACAAGCCGTGCAACTGGGTAAGCGCGTGCTGTGGCTGCACACCTACGGTGAACGCTTCGTCGATGCCACCGATGGCCGCCCGGCCGGGCCACCCAAACCCCCCGCCGCCCAACGGGCCAAGGCTCAGGTTGCCATCCCCGGTACGGTCGATGACATGCCGGACGACATCACCTACGACCCGGCCACGGCCACGCTGCATGTCGGCGCAGGGCAGATCTCACCGGTCCGCCCTGAGGTATGGGCCTACGAGGTGTCCGGGATGAAGGTCATCAAGAAGTGGTTCGGTTACCGCAAGAAGAACCCGGCCGGTCGCAAGTCCTCACCGCTCGACTATGTCAACACCGAGAAGTGGACGGCGGAGTTCACCACTGAGCTCCTCGAACTCCTCCACGTGCTCACCTTCTGCGTCGAACTGGAGCCCGACCAGGCCGATCTCCTCGATCGTATCTGTGACGGGCCGCTCGTCACCGTGACCGACTTGGAGCAGGGTCGAGTTTTCCCAATCGCACCTGCCGTACGGAAACCTCCCACGGCTGACTCTCAGGATGCACCGACACTCCTCTGATCAACTCCAGCTTTTTGAGGCCATTGACTGAGGGGATGACCAGCCACGCTGGTTGAGACGGCTTGACTTCAGACCTGGCCGCATAATCGTCTGACAAGCCGTTTCGTGAACGCTGGGTGCGCCGGGGTGCCCTGCCCCAAAGCGGGGCACCGGCCATCACACCGTGACGAGGACGGCAACGCCAGTGGCGGCTACTGCCGATCAACTCATCTCGTGGGCCATCGACATCGAGCCCGGCACGATCGAACAAGCTGCCCGCGCGGACGGAGCTCTGTTCCGACCGGCCGATATCAGCGAAGGATACGGCATTTTCCTGAGCCCGGTCTGGCCGGCCATCCAGACCAGGATGGCCGGCCAGACCGGGACAGGTCAGCGGTCGAACTGGCCGATCTTGATGCTGCCGATGAAAGATCCCCATTCGGCAGGGGTGAAGAGCAGTTTGGGGCCGTTGGGGTCCTTGCTGTCACGGACCGCAACAACGCCGGGCAGGTTGGCAGCGACCTCAACGCACTGGCCACCGTTCGACCCGGAACGTGATGACTTCCGCCACACAGCGGTACTCAGGTCCATTCCTTCCTCGCATCCTCGATCATCTTGAGTGACATGTGATCAGGATAAGCCCATCGACGTATCGCCTCATATCGATTCCATATTGATGCCACAAGGCTGGAATCGGTCGATATCTCTCCTTCTGCCGAGGAGTCGGCGTGGATAGCATGCGGTTGACCATGCGGTAGCTCAGCGATCATGAACGCTCCCAGAAGCCCTGGCATGCATCGTGGGTCGACGAGCTGAATCGAGATCATGGGACGCTGAGCAACTTCCAGCAGGCTGTCAAGCTGACCGAGCATGACTTCGGATTCCCCTACTGGACGACGTAGCACGTGGGCGTCGATGAGGGCAAGGACCAGTGGCGGGTCCTCCCGGTCGAGGATTTGCCGCCGCTGTATTCGGGCCTCAATGTGTTCCTCTACATCTTGAGGGGTCATTCGAGGTTCCTGACTGAGGACATAGCGGGCGTAAGCCTCTGTCTGGAGAAGACCGGGGACCAAAAGGGGATCCCAAGAGCGCAGAACGAGGGCGGTGGGTTCGATCTCCTCGGCCCAGTCCCGGAACCAGGCCGGGCTACGAGACTGCGAGACGATGCTCTCATGGAGCCGGGTGAAGAATGAGTTGCTCGGGGTCTTGAAGAGGCGGTCCAGCCGCTCGGCGTCGGATCTCGACGGGGTTCGGGTGGCTTTCTCCAAGCGGCTGACCTGGGTCTGGGTGCAGCCGAGGCGCGAGGCGACGGCGACCTGCGAGAGCTCCGCGGCTTCCCGCAGACGGCGCATCTCCACGCCGAACCGAATGCGAGGGGATCCAGGGTCGAGAGATGGAATCATATCCATCGCATTTCCTCCCGAATTAGAAAAAACGGATCTATCGCCCGACCGACGATACCGAACCCATCCGCGGGTAGACCAGAGAGTGTCATTGTCTGCCCTACCCTGGATTGCGGATCCAGTGGCCGATCAACCACTGACAAGGCATTCTAGGCACAGAAGTTCTCCCCGCAACAGTACGAGAAAGAAAGCAGTTCATTACTGCCTTCACCAGAAACAGGCCAGGTCACACATGAATGCAACAGAGGTCTTACACACTCTAGTTGCGGACATAGGAAAGCGTTCAAAAAGGTGGGTTATGGCGACAGGCAAGCCGCAGACCGTTCAGATCGCTGCTCTGGCCGACGATGACATACCCGGCCTGCAACTGCTGACGGCAGACAGGACATGCCGATCGATGCGAAAACGGCCGATGCTGACAGACAGCATGGGAAGGGTGTGGCGGATACGGGCCGAGTAGGTGAAGATTGGTACGTCTCAGCGTCAGCTGCTCCGGAGGTACTGAATGCGCGCCACCCGCCTACTGGCCATCGGTTCAGCCCTGGTGATGGTGGCATCAGGATGCGCTTCCGAACCCTCACTGAAGGATGCGGCGGCGGAATTGCAGAAGGATGCACAGCGACTGGAGGCCAACGACGTCTTCAAGAACCCGCTCAAGAAACTGCGCATCCTGCAACGTCCAGACAAGGACATCCGCTGCGACAAGGAAAAATTCAAACGGGTACTGCGAGCTACGGCCGATTATGCACGTGTCAACGAACCATTAGACGCCCATCTGGATCAAGCTCAAACGCTGATGGAGAACACTCTCGCCCAAGCGCTCGGATATAAGCTGGAGTTCGACTTCAGCCAAATGGATGCCGAAGAAGGGCGATTCATTTACGGCACGAAAAGTGACCCAATGATAAAGGTAACCGTATATGTGACACCTGAGGCTCCTACCTGGCGGCTGCATGCGGTAACCGCCTGCCTGCCACGGTGAGGAAGTCGATTCAGCCCCAAAGTCTTATCTGCTCCTTGGCTTGCTCGCTGGTCTGGAAATTGGAGGCATCCTCGACCTTGTCGTCAAACTTTCCATTGCTGTCCATCCAGCGTTCGTAGGGTGTCAGCTTCTCCCCCAGCACCTGCTCCCATTTCTTGCCGTCACTGGCTTCTCGCTTCGCCTCGGTCAAAAGCTCGTCATAGGTCTTGAGATCGCCGGTGCTCTTGCTGATGAGCTCGGCAGGCGTCTCGCTCGCGGGATATCCAGCCTCGTGAAGGATGTGAGCCATGTCGTATTTTTGGCGCAGGACGAAGTCCGACCGAGCGCCGGTGACCTCCTCAACCCGTGTCTCGAAGCTGTCAGCCCAGCCGTCGAGGGCGGTGCTGATTCCATACGCCTTGGCCAGTTCCCATCCCGCTTTCACACCTTCGTCCGCGAGGGGGCCCACGAGGGGAATCTGGTCGATCCCGAGGGCAAGGGTGTTCTTGGTGATGTCACGGATCAGGTCGTCGGTGGCGTCCCGCTCGCCGCGCACATCTAGCGTCGCCTTGAACTCCAGACCGGCGAAGTCGCCAAACGCCCTCGCCGCTCTCTCGAAGTGCCGGGTCTCGCCCTGGGCATCCAGGCGGGCCGCCGCTGTCAGCGTGTCATGGCGGAATTGCGCGGCGGTCGCGTCGAAGTCGTCGGTGAGCCGCTTGTCCCCAACGAAGGTCTTGAAGAAGCGATGCGTATCCCCCGGGCTGAGATAGAACGCCGGGGCCACTCCGGGAAGGGTGATCCAGTTGTCCGGAACCCCCATTCCGGAGGTCCGGTCCACGGCCTTATCGAAGCGGGCTCCCGAGGTCAGCTCATGGATGTAGGACTTCGCGATGATGGCCATGGAGCTCCGGGCGGGATCGGGCAGATCATCACCGAAAGAACCCGCCGCCCTGATCGCGTCCAGTGTGAAGGCGGCAGCGGCCGGGCTGTGCTGCCCGGCCTTCTCGGTCGTGGCCTCGGTGCCCGCCTCCATGGCCCGGCCGAAGGCGTCGGCGACCGCGTCGCCGGTGTCGACCACCTTGGCGTAGTCGAGGAACTGCTTCATCTTGTCGACCTGGCTCAGCTTGACGTCCGTACCGCCCATCTTGGCGAACGCGTCCCGTACGGCCGCGCCGTCCCCGGCGAGCACCTCCAGCCCCATGGCGACCAGGTCGGAGGAGTATCCGTACGTCTCCGTCTCGCTGGGTCCGGCGGCACGGCGGTCCTGGCGAGGGTCTTTGGCGAAGTCGTTCAGGGCCAGGGAGCGGGCCGCCGCGCTGCGGACGTCAGAGGGGGCGTTCGCATCCTTGAGCAGGGCGAGCCGGTTCCAGGCGGTGGCCTTGTCGGCCGGCTTCACCAGGTCGTTTCTGACCTTGACGAACGCCGGGACGAGGGCGGGGGCACGCAGCGCCGCGCCGAGGGCCGCGCTGAAGGCGGCCAGGTCCTGCTTGGCGGTCTTGCTGCCGGTGCGCGCTATGCGGGTTGCCAGGCTGTCGCGGATCTTCGCGGGCAGCAGGGCGAAGAAGGCTGCGGCGGCCTGGGGGTTCTCCGCCAGTTTGGCGACCTCGTCGGCGTGCTCGTGGACGAGCGCGGCCTGGAACTCCCCCTCGAAGTTGACGAAGACGTCCTTGCCGTACATGGTCGCCAGCCCTTGGGCCGCCTCGAAGCCCGCCAACTCGTCGGGCAGCCGGACGAGCGACGGCCCGTCGCCTCCGCCGCCCAGCTCGGGGGCACCGTTGCCCAGGGCGTTGATCAGGTCGATCCGGCCGTGCAGCATGGAGACCTGCGTGCCGCCCCAGTCGGCGATGTCGGCAATCTCCCGCAGCGCGGAAGTGCTGACCCCATACCGGCCGAGCTTCCCCTCGAACTCCTTGCTGAACGCGGTCAGTCGGTCGGCCGCACCGCTCAGGGAGGTGGCGAGCCGGCCCATCTCCTCGGGATCGATGCCGCAGAACTCGGCGGTGGGTGCCATGAAACATCCCCCTTCGCGGTCACGACGGTCAGGTGCGCCCGGCCATCTCCCGGCGCGCGGCGTTCGCCTGGGACTCGGTCACCATGGCGGGATGACGGCGCAACTCCTCCTCGATCGCGTCCACCACGCGCTGCGCGAGCCGTCCCAGCCGCTGATGACGGTCTTCCAGCTCGGTGGTCCAGGTGGCGGCCGTCGGCCCCGTCCAGACCTTCCCCGACCGCATCGCCGAGGAGGCCCGCTGGTAGGCCTGCCGTACCTCCTGAGCCCGTTCCTCAGCCTCCGCGAGGAGGCGTTTCAGCTCCGCGTGCCGGGGATTGGGCACCATCGGCTCGGCCACGCCACCCCCGCCCCCTCCAGGACCCCGCGATGAAAGAGAAAAATTAATACCACAGTAGGTATAGATCGTCCACATCGACAAGCCCCGGACGCCACCGGTATCGCATTCCCGCCGTCGAAGGCATAGCCATGCGAGCGGACAGGTCTGATATTTCGGTTATTCCATCTCTCGCCAGCACGACTACTTCACCCGACGACGCCGAGGTAGCGAATGTCGCTGCTCGAAGAGCACATCGACACCATAGAAATCGCCGCAAAGACCGCGTCGTGGATGTGCTTCATCGCCATTTTCGCGCTGGTCTTCACCGGTCAGATGGGTGCGCCTCTGACCATTGCGGTTGTCATCATCGGGGTGTCCCGCGTCACCGTGTCCCGTATCAAAGATGCGAGCATGACACGGGATCTTAGATAAGTCCGATCATTCCCGGCCAGAGGCACTTTTCTCATATAAACGATCAAGGCTGGCGGTATTCGCCGTGAAAGCCCGAGGCTAGCCGATCATCAGCCGGACGACCTCCCCCGGCTCCGGTCCTGCCTGAGCGACCAGGTCGCCACCCGGCCTCCAGAACCCCGAGCGCCCGGCCGTGTGCTCGAAGCCACCGCCGGTCGGTCCCGCGAAGCTCGCCACCGCCACCCAGACACCGTGATCGGTGGCGATTCGTCGCGCTCTCTCTTCCTGGACCGCCACCTCTGCCGCTTGATGGACCACCCCAGCCGCGTAGACGTCGATCCCCAGCCCGGCGGTGTCTTCAGCATGCTGCGCGATCGCCATGTCCCGGCAGATCGCCAGCCCCAGCCGCAGGCCGTTCACCTCGATCACCTCGGACCGCTCTCCGTCGGCGAACCGTCGCTCGCTGGCATGCACGTGGACCTTGCGATAGGCCACTTCGGCCCCGTCGCCGTCCACCGCCAGCGTCGCGATGTACTCACGCCCCTCTTCCTTGACCGGTGCCCCCACCAGGGCCACCGCCCCCGCCTCCGCGCAGGCCTCCACGATCGGCCCCAGCCTCGGATCTTCCACGGTGATCGCCGGAGCGTCCAGGTGGTACCCCGTGAGTGACAGTTCCGGAAATATCACCACCCTGGCCTCCGCTCTTCGCACCATCTCCGCGTGCCGTACCGCGTTCTTTTCTACGTCGTACGGCACGCAGTCCGGCTGAGCAACCGCCAGCACGAGCACAAGGACCTCCAAAAAGGAACCACCACCCAGCCGACCCGGGTGATGGCCATCTTTTCATCAGAGACCGGCACGCCTTCGCTGGGCGCCCGCGTGGCTGCCCGTTCACCGAGTCGCGGATGGCGCTCGCATCCTGTGGCTGTTTTCTCAGCTTTTGTACGACTGCCGCTCGTCCGCCGGGCGTCGCAAGGCGGATCGACTCCTTCAGCTTCCCGCGCTGTATCGCCGGAGTCGAGAACGGCCGAGCACGGGGCTCGTGGCACGGTGCAGAGAGCGCGTGCAGTCGAGCGCAGGGCTCGCTGCGCGGTGCAGAGAACGTATGCAGTCGAGCACAGGGCTCGCGGCGTGATGAAGGACACGTGTGCAGGAGATGGGGCGCCGTAGCGGGTCGGACGCCTGGGCGTAGAGTCTCTGGTCGGACAGAGGCGAGATCTGAGAGGTGCGCGGTGCGGGTTTTTCGAGGAGGGCTGGCGCTGGCTCTGCTGGCGACGGTGTGCGGTTGCGCGGTGACCGGTTGGGGCGAGCGCCCACCGGCGGCCGAGAGCACCACCGTGGCCACACCCTCTCCGAAGGAGGCCCAGCAGCCCACCCGGCAGCCCGCCAACCCGCGCGATCTCTACCTGGAGTCGCTGCGGCAGCAGGCGCTGCAACCCACGGTCAACCTGGTGCAGGAGTACTACCGGCAGGAGAAGTTCTATCCCGGCGGGAGTCGTAGCGTCGTGGTCTCGGGGGTCGACTACCGGACCAAGAACGTGCGCATGGAGAATTCACAGGTGACCGTGGCAGGTGGAAAGACCTGGACGGCGTGGACGACCTGGTGCCGCGGTAAGGAGGAATGGTTCTGGACCGGTGAGGGCGACTGGGAGAAGAGGTCCTCCACCCGGTGCCCGAGCCTCCCCTCCCAGGTGTGGCTCAACGACGGTCTCGGCGTCGGCGGGCTGACCAAGGAGCAGGCCGACATCTTCGTCGGGCAGCTCGGCAGCTACCAGGGGTTGATCAACGGCCGTGGGATGAGCGTCGTCAAGCGGAACGGCAAGCCGTACGTGCGCCTTGAGATCAGCGTGAAACCGCTGCAGTTGGGTGGCGGGTTGGCGGTCGGCGCGGGCCTGTACCACGACGCGTTCAAGTACACCGAACTCGACTCGCTCACCCACCCGTACGCCTTGCTGGCCAACGGCGGGTCCGCTCTGGACATCGTCCGCTACATCGACCCCGAGACCCGGCTGCCCGTTTACTCGGAGATTCTGGAGACCGGCAAGGACACCTGGAGGATGCACCGGGTCGTCTACGAATTCGGCCGCCCCGTGGGCAAGAGCAGCGCCCTTCCCGCCAAACCTGGCATCACCCGGCTGACCTGGCGGCCGGAGGGGACCTGACGAGGACGTCCGCCATGCAGGTCGGCACCGGCCCCGGCCTTCCCACCGCGAGCGGCGACCCGGTGACCCTTCCCGGCCGCCCTACTTGTAGCGGAAGTAGACGAAAAGACGGCCGTGATTCTTGGAGTCCTTGTCGATGCGGTGATAGAGGGCCTTGATCTCCTTCTGCTCCAGGAAGCGCAGCACCTTCTTCTTGAGCTGACCCGACCCCTTCCCGGGGATGATCTCGACCTCGGTGGCCTTCTTCCTGATGGCCTCGTCGATGATGCCCCGCAGCGCCTTGTCGATCTCGCCGCCGCGGTTGAAGATCGGGTGCAGATCCAGCTTCAGCTTCACGCGACCAAGCCTCTCATCCTCCGGCGCCGCCGGGTGTGCCCACCCTCGTTGGAACGAACCAGACAAGAAGTATCAAATCATGTATATCGCGAAATATGGCCACTAGCGGATGAGGTCCGAGGGAAATCCGGGACGGATCCGTCGTCAATGACGGCCGGCACGACCAGGCCGCCGACCGGCCACGATGCCGCCTCAACGGGCCGCTGGGCCGACCTTGTAAGCAAACTTGACCAATCGGCACGGCAATTGTGGCAAATTCCGGATCTAGGCAAATAAATGGCCTCTAGTTAGGCTCCCTGTCATGATCGGCCGCCTTTACCGGTGGCCGCTCTCGTCACCCATCGGGGAGGGTCGAGTCCTCCTCAGCCATGCCCTGATACAGGCGTGCCCGGGTGACCTGACACCTCCTGGCGGCGTGACGTTGTCATGGTCCCCACAGGGAGGTCTCGTTGCCCAGGAAGTCCCAGTTATCACGGACCAGGCGCGTGGCGGTGCTCGCCGCCGGCGTCGGACTCGTCGCGGCGATGACGCCGCCGGCGAGCGCGGATCCGACCCCCACCCCGAGCGCCAGGAAGTGGACGGCGACCCCGCTGACCGGAGGCGAGCCGGTTCAGGGCGCCAAGTCCACGACAGGAAAGCTCGCCCAGAGCGACCAGGCCCTCCTGAAGTCCACCTCGGGCGCCACGGTCAACGTGATGGTCAAACTCGACTATGACTCGTACGCCGCCTACCAGGGCGGACTCGAAGGACTCCCTGCGACAAGTCCCGCCAGGACCGGCAAAGCACTCGACGTCAGAAGCGCCGAGGCCAAGAAATACGGAAAGCACATCGAGGACGTCGAGAACGCCTTCCTCGCCGGCCTGACCAAGGCCGTGCCCGGCGCCAAGGCGGGGCAGAAGCTGCGCACCGTCTACGGCGGCATCGCACTGCGGGTCCCCGCCAACAAGGCGGCCGAACTGCTGAAGCTGCCCGGGGTGGCGGCCGTCCAGGAGGACAAGCCCGAGCACCTGCTGACCGACTCCAGCGCCTCCTTCATGGGCGCTCCCACGATCTACAACAAGCTGGGCGGCAGCTCCTCGTCCGGCAAGGGCGTCGTCGTCGGCATCCTCGACTCCGGCGCCTGGCCGGAGCACCCCCAGTTCGCCGACCCCGGCACGCTGCCCGCCGTACCGGCGACCAAGGACGGCGCTCCGCGCGTCTGCGACTTCGGGGACAACCCGCTGACGCCGGCCGCCGACCCGTTCGCCTGCAACCGGAAACTGATCGGCGGAGCGCCGTTCCTCGACACCTACAACGAGGTGTTCGGCGGCGAGGTCTACCCCGACAGCGCCCGTGACTCCAACGGTCACGGCACCCACACCGCGACCACCTCGGCCGGCGGCCCGGTGGCGGACGCCAACCCGCTCGGCATCAGCCGCGGGCCGATCCACGGCATCGCCCCGGCGGCGCACGTGTCGGTCTACAAGGTCTGCGGCGTGGAGGGCTGCTTCCCCTCCGACTCGGCGCAGGCGGTGGGCCGGGCCATCCTCGACGGCGTCCGCGTGATCAACTTCTCGATCTCCGGCGGCAGCTCCCCCTACAGCGACCCGGTGGAGCTGGCCTTCCTCGACGCCTATGCGGCGGGCGTGCTCGTCTCCGCCTCGGCGGGCAACTCCGGCCCCGAGGCGGCGACCACCGACCACCTCGGCCCATGGGTGACCACCGTGGCGGCCTCCACGCAGAGCAGGACCTTCCAGTCCACGCTCACCCTGACCGGCTCGGGCGGTGCGACGGCCACGGTCAAGGGCGCCTCCATCACGGCCGGCATCACCTCGCCGCTGCCGGTGGTGCTCGCCTCCGCGCCGCCGTACTCCAACGCGCTGTGTACGGCTCCCGCCCCGCCGGGCCTGTTCACCGGCAAGATCGTCGTCTGTGAGCGCGGCCCCGGCCGGATCATGAAGAGCTACAACGTCCTGCAGGGCGGCGCGGCCGGCCTGATCCTCTACAACGCCACACCTCTCGACGTGATGACCGACAACCACTGGATCCCGACGGTCCACCTCGACAAACCCGAGGGCGACAGCGTGCGGGCCTTCCTGTCGGCCAACGCCGGGGCGACCGCGACGTTCACCCAGGGGACCAAGGCCACCTGGCAGGGCGACGCGATGACCACGTTCTCCTCCCGTGGACCGGGTGGGGACTTCCTCAAGCCGGACGTCACCGCGCCCGGCCTGCACATCCTGGCCGGGCAGACCCCGACGCTGGAGGGGCCGGAGGGCGGCCCGCAGGGCAACCTGTACCAGGTCATCGCGGGCACCTCGATGTCGTCGCCGCACGTCGCGGGCGCCTCGGCGCTGGTGTTCGCGCTGCACCCCGACTGGACCCCGGGCCAGGTGAAGTCCGCGCTGGAGACGACGGCCAAGACCTCGGTCACCAAGCAGGACCGGGTCACCCCCGCCGACCCGTTCGACTTCGGCGGCGGCCGTGTCGACCTGACCAAGGCCGGCGACCCCGGCCTGACCCTCGACGAGACGGCGGAGAACTTCGCCGCCTCCGCGAACGACGAACTGAACCGCATCGACCTCAACCTGCCGTCGGTGAACGCCCCGACCATGCCGGGTCTCATCACCGCCAAGCGGACGGTCACCAACGTCACCGACAAGACGCTCACCTACACCGCCACCGGCACGACCGTGAGCGGGGCGAACATCACGGTGCTGCCGCCCCTGTTCACCGTCAAGCCGGGCAAGAGCGCCAAGATCACCGTGGTGGTCACCGCTCCGGACCTGCCCGAGGGGCAGTACTTCGGCCAGGTGAACCTCAAGCAGGTGGGCGGCAGCCGTGACCTGCACCTGCCTGTCGCGTTCGTCCGCAAGGAGGGCGCCGTCCCGGTCGACCAGACCTGTGTGCCGGCCACCATCGCCAGGGACACCGGCGAGTCCACCTGCACGGTGAGCGTGCAGAACGGCACCCTGGAGGACGCCGAGGTGACGGCGGTCAGCACGCTGAACGGCAAGCTGCGGCTGAACTCGGTGACCGGCGCCACCAAGGTCGGTTCCCAGATCGCCACGGCGAAGACCACCCTCACCGCCAGGCAGCCCGACCGGCCGGGCATCGCCCCGGGCACCGGCCCGGCACCCTACCTGCCGCTCGACGCCTTCGGCATCGCCCCGACGCCGATCGGTGACGAGCAGGCGCTGAACTTCACCGTCCCGGCGTTCACCTACGCCGGGAAGACCTACACCCGGCTCGGCATCGTCTCCAACGGCTACACGGTCGCCGGAGGCAGCTCGGGCTCCGGTGACATCGAATTCGCCCCGCAGACCCTGCCCGATCCGGCCACCCCGAACAACGTGCTCGCCTCCTACTGGACCGACCTGGACGGCACCGGCGCGCCAGGCGTCTATGTCGGGACCCTGACCGACGGCGTGAGCGACTGGCTCGTGGTGGAATGGCGGGTCAACCTCTTCGGCACGACCGACACCAAGGTCTTCCAGCAGTGGATCGGGCTGAACGGGACCGAGGACATCACTTACACCTACGACCCGGACAACCTGCCCGGCGCACCGCCGGCGAGCTACGGGCTGACCGTCGGCGCCGAGAACGACGAGGGTACGGCCGGCGGCCAGATCACCGGCCCGCCGACCCAGGACCTGCGGGTGGCCAGCACCCCCGGAGCCCCCGGTGGCACCCTGACCTACACGCTGAAGGTCAAGGGAGTCGGCTCGGGCACCGGAACGGTGACGACGGGCACGTCGACACCCCAGGTGAAGGGCATCACGATCGAGGTCGACAAGATAACGGTGCAGTAGCGGGCCCGTCGGGGCCCGGCACCGGAGTGCCGGCCCCGACGCGGGTCTCAGCGCTGCAGGTAGTCGACCAGGTAGGCCTTCTCGTTCTCCAGCGACTCGATGGAGCTCTTGACCACGTCGCCGATGCTCACGATCCCGGCCAGCCGCTCACCGTCCATGACGGGGACGTGCCGGATGCGGTGGGTGGTCATGGTCTGGCGCAGGTGTTCGACTTCGGCAGTGGGCGGGCAGGTGCGGACCTCGGTCGTCATGATGGAGGACACCGGGGCGGCCAACACGTCGGCGCCCTGGTCGTTCAGCCGCCGCACCACGTCGCGTTCGGAGACGATGCCCGCGATCGACGCGCCGTCCTCGGAGACCACCACGGCACCGATGTTGCGCTCGGCCAGGATCGCCAGGAGTTCGGTCACCGTCGCGTCGGGGCGGACGGTCGCCACATCCGTTCCCTTGCCTTGCAGAATTCTCCCGATCAGCATGGACACCACCTCGGTTCGACCTGGCTGGGGTATCTCTGACTATTGTCCCATCGCTGTTCCCTCTAACAGGTCGTTTCAAAATGAGGAAGGTCAGGTCGCGGTCGTGCCGACGCTGGGCGGAACCGATGAGGTGCTTGACGACTTCCCGACAGTCGGGAGTCGTTGAGCACCTCATCGTCGTCTGCGGCTGTGCGTCTGTGGGTTGGGGTGGAGCGGGTGGGATTCCTTTTGCGACACGCTTGCCGGTCATGGCGATACCTCCCACGCCAGCACTGATCACCCAAAGTAAGATCGCGTACGTGAAGAGTAGTCGCAGGGTGATCTTGTCTACTGAACCGGCACCTATCGGACCCCGCCGCGTCGTGCTCCTGATCGGGCAACTCAAAGTAGGCGGCACCGAAAAACAGGTCTTCCTCCTGGCCACCGGCCTGGCCCGCAACGGCGTAACCGTCAACGTCGTAACCCTGCACTCCGACGGCCCCTACCGCGACGCCCTGGAACTCGCCGGCATCCCCGTCCACAACGCCAGATTCACCGGCCTGTCGACAGGACCACTGGCCCTTCCCCGCAACCTCCTCGCAGCCGCCCGCCTCACACGACTCATACGACACCTCAGACCAGACGTCCTGCACGCCTTCCTTTACCACGCCTACGTCGTCGGCGCACCGATCGCCTGGCTCGCCCGCGTACCCGTCGTCATAGCAGGACGACGCAGCCTGAGCGTCTTCAAACGGGTCCGATACGGCAGCTACACACTGGAACGCCTCTCCACCCGGCTGACCCGGCACATCGTGGCCAACGCCGCAGCCGTAGCCCAAGACGCCAAAAGAGTGGAAGACCTCCCCCCAGAGAAAATCAGCGTGATCTACAACGCGCTGCCCGAATCGGCGTTCCTGCCCACCACCCCGGCCCCCATCGCCACCGACCTACCGATCGTGTGCTCGGTGGCCAACCTGAAGACACACAAAGGACACCGCTGCCTCATCGAGGCCATCGCCCTGCTGGCCACCCGAGGCACCCCCTGCACCCTGGTACTCGCCGGCGAAGGACCCGAACGCGACGCCCTGACACGCCAAGCGGCGAACCTGGGCGTAGACCTACGCCTCCTGGGCCTTCGCCGAGACATCGAAGCCCTGCTGCACCGGGCATCGGTAACCGTCCTCGCCTCCCTCCACGAAGGGATGAGCAATGCGATCATGGAGGCGATGGCGGCAGGCAAACCGATCGTCGCCACCGCGGTGGGCGGAACCAGCGAGCTGCTGAACGGACGCGGCCTGCTGGTCCCACCGGAAAACCCGCAAGCGCTGGCCGACGCCCTGGAACACGTACTGCACGACCCCCACCTGAGCGCCTTCCTCGGCAACGCCGCACGAACCTGGGCACTGGACAACCTCACCCACGACTCCATGATCGACCGGCACCTGGACCTGTACCGGCGACTGCTGGAGGAGCGATGTGCGCGATAGCCGGCGCCGTCTGCTCGACCGGAGTCGATCCCCAAACCGTCCGCGACATGTGCGACACGATCGCCCACCGTGGCCCCGACGGCGACGGCCTGCACGTGGAACCCTCAGCCGTACTCGGCACACGCCGCTTGGCCATCATCGATGTGCCCGGCGGCGACCAGCCCGTCTACAGCGAAGACGGCATGATCGTCGCAGTGTTCAACGGCGAGATCTACAACTTCGCCGAACTACGCGCCGACCTGCTGGCCAAAGGGCACCGCCTGAGCACCAACGGCGACTCCGAATGCCTGGTCCACCTCTACGAAGAACACGGCGACGACCTCGTCCACCGCCTGCGCGGCATGTTCGCCTTCGCCCTATGGGACGGCCGCAAACGCAGACTACTGCTGGCCCGCGACCGGGTCGGCAAAAAACCGCTCTACTGGGGGATACGCTCCGGCTCACTGCGCTTCGCCTCCGAACTGAAGGCACTGATCAGCGACCCGCGCTGGCGCGGCGAGATCGACCCGGTGGCCCTGCACCACTACCTGACATTCCAATACGTACCCGCCCCCTGGTCGATCTTCGAGGGCATCGCCAAACTCCCACCGGCCTCGACCCTGGTATGGCAGCACGGCCAGGTGCGCATCGACCGCTACTGGCGACTGGACGCCACCCCCCGCCCCGCCGCCACCACCGAACAGGAAGCCGAACGACTACGCGAACTGCTACTGGAGACCACCCGGCTACGCATGACCGGCGAACGCCCCATCGGCGCCTTCCTGTCAGGAGGAATCGACTCCTCCGCGGTCGTCGCGGCGATGGCCCGGCAATCCTCCCAACCCGTCCGCACCTTCTGCGTCGGCTTCGAAGAAGCCGCCTTCGACGAGCGAGAACACGCCAAAGAAGTGGCCGCCCTCTACGGCACCGACCACTGCGAACTCCTCCTCCCCGCCACCCCGCTGGACGTACTGCCCACCCTGGCCTGGCACTTCGACGAACCATTCGCCGACTCCTCAGCGATCCCCACCCTCCTGCTCGCCCAAATGAGCAGCCAGAAAGTGACGGTGGCACTCAACGGAGACGGCGGGGATGAGTCCTTTGGCGGCTACCGCCGCTACGCGCTGATGCAGCAGGCCTCCCGGCTACGGGTCCCGCCGATGGTCTGCCCGCTGCTGGGCGCCGCAGGCAGGAACCTGCTGGCCCGCTCACGTCAGGGAACCCTGCTACGCAAAGCAGGATGGGCGATGGAACTGGCCGGGTTAGCGACACCCGACCGATACACACGCCTGATGTCCTACTTCACCGAAAAACAAAAAAGAGAGCTCTACACCCCAGAGCAGCGCACCCGGGTGGAGGGCATCCACAGCGCGACCATCATCGAGCGGGCCTTCACGACGTCATCGGCCGGCTGCGACCTCACCCGGGTCATGGACGTCGACGTCAACACCTACCTGCCCGGCGACCTGCTGGTGAAAGCCGACATCAGCACGATGGCCTACTCACTCGAAGCCCGCTCCCCCTTCCTGGACCACGTGCTGATGGAATGGGCCGCGGGCCTGCCCGGCGACCTGAAAATCCGCGGCCAGACGACGAAATACCTCCTCAAACACGCCCTGGCCGGCTGGCTGCCCGCCCACCTGCTCCACCGCCCGAAAATGGGCTTCGGGGTGCCGCTGGCCTCCTGGCTCAGGACCGGGCTGCGCCCCCTGGCCCATGACCTGCTCACCGACGCCACCGCCCGGGAACGGGGAATCTTCGATCCCCGGATCGTCGCCCGTCTGCTCACCGAACACGCCGGCGGCCGAGACCACGCCAACCGCATCTGGGCCCTGATGCAGTTCGAGCTCTGGCACCGAACCCACCTGCCCCTGCAACCAACCGAACAACCGACTGCAGACGGCCAGTATTAGCGGACCCCTGCGACTTCCTCCATCCCGTGCAGGGCCGTGTTCGGGTGTCGCGGGGTGTGCTCTGGCGTCCACGGTCGCCTATACGGCGCTCGCGGCAGCCCAGGTGGGCTGGTTCGTGCACTCAACGGGAGTGCCCGTGCGCCGGCTCCGCCCGGGCGCCGCCGAGGTGCGCGAGATCATCTGCCGGCTCCGCGGGCTCCTGCGCGCCGGCTGACCCGCCCGGCCTGCGGAGCACGTACTGGTTGCAACCGAGTCCGCCTCCGCACGTCTGGAGATACAGCAGACCGAGGTCGTGCCTGCGTGCCCGGGCGAGGACCTGCTCGGGCTTGGAGACCTCGAACGGGTAGCCGCCCACCCAGTCGAGCATGTCGTGCCGGCGCGACATGCCCCGGGGCCGGGCAGGCGCGGAACGGTTCCGGCCGGGGAGCAACCCCATGACCTTGATCAGGGGCCACGCCCGGTAGATGTACGCCGAACTACCGGCGATCAGGGCGCCGCGGACCACCGGTCCCGACCGGTTGTAGCGCCGCTTCACGGCCGTCCAGATCCGGCTTTCCCGGCCTTGGTCGTTGTAGAGCGAGACGAACAGCAGCCCATCGGGGGCGACGAGTCCGACGGCGGCGTCGAAGGCGTCCCACATGGCACCGGTGTGGTGCAGGACCCCCCAGGCGTAGACCACGTCGAAGGTCCCCAGCCGGGCGAGGTAACCGCCGTCCAGGATCGATCCCTGCTCGATCGTCCATGACGCCTCGGGAGCGAAGGCGCGCCGCAGCCGCAGAGCGGACTCCACCGCTTCGGCGTCGAAGTCGAAGGAACGCACCCGCGCTCCCAGGCGGTGCGCGGCGAGGGAGAACAGACCACTGCCACAGCCCACATCCAGGAAGGTGCGCCCCGCGAGGTCCTCGACACCCAAGGCCGCTCGCAGCGAGTCGATCGCGTGCCGGATGCGGCTTTCGTCGACGAGGCCGGTGAAGGACTTCCAGTTGCGGCCGAAGGCGAACCGGTCACCCCGCTGGACCTGAAGAAGGTTGTCATCCATCGCTGTCTCCTGCCATGTGCCGCGCGCCGTGCGCGGTGATGTCCGGTGAGCCGTCACGCACTGTCTCCCGACGCCGGGCCCCGAGCAGCGCCCCCAGGCAGACCCAGAACTGCGTACTGGCCATCAGGTTCGACAACGTGTTGCCGAACAGCAGCACGACCGCGTAGGCCACGATCCCCCCGGCCAGGATGTGCTCGTACGCGCCCGCGGCCCGCCGGACCGCCCGGCAGACGAGCAGCACCAGCAGCAGCGCCGAGACGACGCCGCTCTCGGCGGCCAGCCGAAGGTAGTCGTTGTGGGTGTTGATGAAGATGCCCAGTTGCGGAGAGCGAGCGGCCTGCTCGGGAAAGGTGCCGTACCCCATCCCGCGCAGCGGGTATTCAGCGGCCATCCTGGCGGCCAGGACGGCTGACTGCGCTCTGACATCGTTATTGCGCTCCAGTTCGGCGGCACCGCGGATGCCGCTGCTCACATTGAGCCCCCCGGGCACGGTGGCGGCCAGCACCGCCACGACCGCGATCGCCGACGCGAGCAGCAATCGAGCCGAGCGCGAGCCGCGCAGCAGCACGATGGCCGCCAGGCCGGCCACGACCGCGAACACCGCCCCCCGCGAATCGGTGGCGGCGACTGTGACCAGCGCCACCGCGCCGGGAACCGCCCATAGCAGGGCACGCCGCAGCCAGGCCATGGCGAAGGACACCACCATGGGCAAGACCAGCAGGCTCCCCAGGTAATTGGGGTTCAGTCCGAACCCCTGCAGCCGGGTCCCGTCATGGGCATCACCGATGAGCAGCGCCGCCACCGCAACGACCATGCCCGACAGCGCGACCACCGTCAGCAGTCGCTCCGCGGAAGACGGTGCGGCGGCGCAGACAGCTGAGATCATCAATCCGGCCGTCACCTGCGTCATGTCATGCAAAGCCAGGTGGCCCGGAGCCCCTTGCCCGGCGGGAAAAACCCAGCTGACCACCAGCAGCAGGACCAGCAACGCCACAATCACATGCTCAGAGCCGAACCTGACCTGCGCGGGGAAACCCAGACACATGGCGGCCGTCACGAGTGCCAGCAGCGGGGCGCACCACCAGGGCAGCCCGGCCATACCGCCGATGACGGCCAACGGTGCTATGAGCAGGCCGCCGCGCCATGGGCGCCGCACCAGCGCGAGCCCGCAGGGTGCGAGGACCGCTGCGGCCGCCAGCCATGGGTACCTCACCATTGCGGTGACGAGGAAGGGCGTCATGAGTATCGCCAGCACGACGACCTGGTTCGGCGAAGGCCGTTTCAGCGGCACGATCCCTGCCAGCACAGCTGCACCTCACCGCCTCGCGCTTGCCTTGCCGCCCACGTCAATCTCGCTGCAAAGAATGAGCACGCGCAGCGTGTTGACGAAGGGCCTCCGAACGACGGTTCATAACTTATCGCAGTTGATCGATGACACTATGGAGGCAACACTGGCATAGCTAGGTGAGCAACCGGAAACAGGCGCACGAAAATGCATTAAGCACCCAATGTCCGGTATTGGCGAAATGGAGTCCCGGCCATCCTTTTCCGCCGCCGCTTCCACCGGCAAGCATTTCGAAAGACGGAGTTCCGCGGTGAATCTGCTCTCCTGCCTGTGGCTCTTGCGAAAGAACTGGCTGCTCATCGCCGGGTCGCTGATGCTGTCGGTGATGACGGCGCTGCTGCTGACCGCCGGCACGCCCTCGACCTACGCCGCGAGTGTTTCCATGCTGGTTTCGGCCAGCAACCAAGAACGCGGTATGTCCACCGCCTATCAGGCAGCTCTGCTCTCCCAGCAGCGCATGCAGTCGTATGCGAGCCTGCTCACCAGCAGGAGGGTGATCCAGGCCATCGTCAAGGGCGAAGACGTGGACAAATTGCGGGAGAATGTCAAGGCCGAAGCCGTACCCGATACCGTGCTGCTACGCGCCACCGTCACCGACGGTGATCCCCACCGGGCGGCGCGGCTGGCGAACTCCCTCAGCCAGGCCTTCGCGCAACTCATCGACGACCTCGAACGCCCCGCTCGATCCTCCGGCGGAGCAAAAGTGAGCATCTCGGTAGTCGACCAGGCGCAGGTGCCGTCAGTGCCGATCAAACCGCAGCTGTCGATCAACGTAGCTCTGGGCGCGCTGGTCGGCCTGACGGTCATCGGGGGCGCGATCATCTTGAAGGATCGGCTGGACACGACGATCCGGACTCCGCAAGCGCTCCGGCAGGTCACCACGGTGCCGGTCCTGGGTGAGATCGGCCATGAGCGCGGCGCCCGGCGAAACCCGCTGATCACCGAGCAGAGCAGCCCCTCCACCCGGGCCGAGGCTTTCAACACGCTGCGCACGAACCTGCAGTTCATGAATGCCGAGCACAGGCCTAGATCGCTGGTGGTCACCAGTTGCCTGTCCGGAGAGGGCGTATCCTCGGTCTGCAGCAACCTCGCCATCGTCTTGGCCGAGGCGGGCTTGCAGGTGACCCTCGTCGACGGTGACCTGAGACGGCCGAGTATCGGCGAATACCTGAAGATCAGCAACCGGCCCGGACTGACCGACGTACTCGTCGGCCGGGCCGGGACGTCCGCGGTGATGCGGCAACGGGACGTGCCCGCGGGCCGGCTGTCCATCCTGCCCAGCGGGCCGCTGCCGACCAACCCGAGCGTGCTGCTCGGCTCCCCGCGAATGCGCCTGCTGATCGACGAACTCGTCGGCACCTGCGACATCGTGATCATTGATACACCGCCGCTATTGCCGGTAACCGACGCGGCGACGCTCGCGGCAAGCTGCGACGGGGTACTCCTCGTGGCCGGGTGCGGCAGGCCCCGTCGGCAAGACATGGCACACGCACTGGACCTGCTCTCCTCCGTCGGCGCTCGCCTGGTGGGGACCGTGCTGAACTTCGCCCCCGACCGCCGCGGCAACGCTCGCGACTACCCCTCCTGCGTCCCTGTGGAACCTGACCTGGACACCGTCCCCTTCGCACGAGACGTCTGAGTCAGCGAGGGCTTCGAGCAACGGCCCAGGAACTGAGTGAAACGTCCGGTAAGCACCGGCGGCCGCAAAGAAGACGCCCTCAGGTGAGGGGCAGCAGCCGTACCGCGTCGAGGGCCAGGGCGAGTTCCACGATGTCCAGCGGGCGGGCCAGGGAACGCCCGGTGAGCTGCTCGATGCGGCGGATCCGGTTGAAGACCGTGTTGCGATGGCAGTACAACTGCCCGGCGGCGCGTATCGCGGAGCCCTCGCAGCGCAGCCACGCCTCCAGGGTGCCGAGCAGCACCTCCCGGTCGGGCGGGTCGAGGGCGAGGATGGGCCGGAGCACGGCGGCGCTGAGGTGGCCGGCCAGCTCGGGCTGGCTCACCACCAGCGCCGCGGGCAGCCGGTCCTCCAGCCGGGCGATCTCCGGCCCCTCCCCCGCACAGGTCCGCAGGGCGAGCTCGGCGAGCCTGCGGGCCCGGCCCAGCTCGGCCAGTCCCTCGACCACCGGGCTGATCCCGGCGCAGCCGGTGACGTGCGGGCGCAGCTCGCGGGTCAGGTCCTCCATCCCCGCCTCGTGGAGCAGGACGACCGCGACCTCGTAGTCGGGGCGCATCCGCCACAGCAACCGCATCACCCCCAGGGCCGTCGGACGGGCGGCGTCGTCACGGTGGTCGTGGCGGCCCGGCAGCCGGGTGATGACGACCGCGTAGCGGCCGAGTTCGGGCAGGTCCAGCGCCGCGGCGGCGCTGCGGGTGAGGAAGGTGTCGGCCCGGTCCTCCAGCAGGGCGTCGAGCAGCGCCTGGACCCGTTCGGCTGTGCGGCCGAACATCTCGGCCTCCCGGCTGCGGTAGGCCTCGGCGGCGGCGACCGCCTGCCGGTCCACGGCGTGCCAGACCTTGGTGGCGCTCCGGATCAGCACCGGGATGCTGTCCGGCTCCTCCTCGGCGACGACTCCCACCAGCCCGTCCCACATCACCTGGGCGGAGACGCGGTAACTGCGCAGCAGCGAGTCCATCGGCAGGCCCTGTTCGGCGCGGCGCCGGGCGGTCGACTCGGCCTGCTGCAGGTCCCGCCGTTCCGCGAGGGGCAGCAGGATCGCGCCGATGCCGACGCGCAGGGCGTCGTACACGCTCTGCCAGTGGTCGTCGGTGGGCACCATCCGGCGGTATGCCTCGTCGGTGTCACGCGTCCTGGTGACCAGCTCGTCGGTGAGCTCAGGGAGCCGCTGCAGCAGTCGGGCGGCGGCCATGCGCATGACCCTGCGCACCTCGTCGTCGGCGGTGGAGCGGATCCCCATCGGACAATGGTGTCAGCCGCACACCCAACAGAACAGGGTTCTGTTCTGTTTCGTGATCACACGCTGTGCTGACGCACAACCGGCACCGGTCCCTCATGGGCGCGGGCCCCGACTTCACCTCCGCCTATGGACTCTGGTGAATCACCCGGATTAGGTGCGTTCATCGGTCCTCAGGAGGCATGTGCAACTCCTCCGCTCACCCAAAAGGAGTGGCTTCTCGTTTCCCTCGGCCGAGGTACGCGGCGGCCCATCCCCGACCGTTTCGAACGGAAGAACCATAACAGTGAAGCGATTCACCCACCGGGTAGATCCAGCAGCTCATCCGCCAGGTGGCAGGGATGCCCACGCCCCTCCACCGCCCGAGGACTCCGGGCTGGTCGTCAGGGAACTGGCGGTGAACTACGGACCGGTGACCGCGCTGCGCGGGATCTCGCTCAGTGTCCCGCGCGGTTCGATCGTCGCGGTGCTCGGCGGCAACGGGGCCGGCAAGTCCACCTTGCTGCGCGCCGTCTCGGGCACGCTCAGGTTCCACCGGGGCGGGATCGCGGCGGGCGAGATCGTTTTCGACCGGACCCGGCTGTCGGGGGTGGCCGCCTCCGCCGTGGTCGGCCGGGGCGTCGTCCAGGTGCCCGAGGGACGCAGGATCTTCGCGCGGATGACCGTGGAGGAGAACCTGCGGGCCGGGGCGCTGGGGGCGCGCGACCGCCGGGCCGCGGCCGAGGCCAAGGAGGGCGTACTCGCGCTCTTCCCGGTGCTCGCCGAGCGCGCCCGGCAGCGCGCGGGGCTGCTGTCGGGCGGCGAGCAGCAGATGCTCGCCATCGGCCGCGCGCTGATGGCGAGGCCGAGGATGCTCCTGCTCGACGAGCCCACCCTCGGTCTGGCCCCGATGATGGCCGCGCGGATCGCCGACACCGTCCGTGAGATCAACGCGCGGGGGACGACGGTGCTCCTGGTGGAGCAGAACGCCGCCATGGCCCTCTCCCTGGCCTCCCACGCGTACGTGCTGGAGGTCGGCGAGGTGGTCCTGTCCGGCGCCGCCGCCGATCTCGCCCGGAGCGACGAGGTGCGCCGCCGCTATCTGGGGATCGAGGACGAGGACGAAGGCGTCTCCCCGGCAGGACCGGCCGCCGGGCGCCCGGTGCTGGCGAGGTGGTCGGCGTGAACGACACATACCAACCGGACGGTATGAACACCGCCGGCCCCACGCCCGAAACCCCGGACACCGTCTCCGCCCCCCGGCTGGAGGTCAGGGAGCTGACCGTGCGCTTCGCCGGGCTCACCGCGCTGGACGCGGTCGGCTTCACCGTCGAACCCGGCAGCGTCCACGCGGTCATCGGACCCAACGGCGCGGGCAAGTCGACCTGCTTCAACGTCCTGTCGGGGGTCTACCGGGCGACCTCGGGCAGCGTGCGGTTCGGGGAGGCGGAGCTGACCGCCCTCGCGCCGCACCGCATCGCCGCCCTGGGCGTGGCCCGCACCTTCCAGAACATCGCCCTGTCGCCGCACCTGTCGGTGCGCGAGAACCTGATGCTCGGCCGGCACCGGCTGACCCGCGCCGGATTCGTCGCAGCCGGGCTGCGGCTGCCGTCGGCACGGCGGGAGGCCAGGCGGCACGGCGACCGGGTGACCGAGATCGCCGCCTTCACCGGCCTCGCCGAGCGGCTCGCCACCCCGGTCGGGCTCCTGCCGTACGGCGTGCAGAAACGGGTCGAACTGGCTCGGGCCCTGTGCATGGAACCGCGGCTGCTCCTGCTCGACGAGCCGGTGGCCGGCATGAACGGCGGCGAGCGCCGCGACATGGCCGAACTGATCATCGCTGTCCGGGAGAGCCTCGGCATCTCGATCCTGCTGGTCGAACACGACATGGGAATGGTCATGCGGCTCGCCGACACGGTGACGGTCCTGGACTTCGGCAGACGGATCGCCGACGGGCCGCCCTCCGAGGTGCAGAACGATCCCGAGGTCATCCGCGCCTACCTCGGTGCGGCGAGCGAGACAGGGGAGGACACTCCGTGATCACTTTCCTGGAGCTTCTGGCGAACGGGATCTCCGTCGGCGCGGTGTACGCGCTGATCGCGCTCGGATTCGTCATCATCTTCAAGGCGACCGAGGTGGTCAACTTCGCCCACGCCTCGCTGCTGCTGGCCGGCGGCTTCGTCGTCGCGAAACTGCATCCGGTGATCGGTTTCTGGGCCGCCCTCCTGCTCGGCGTCGCCGGTGCGGCCGTGCTGGGCGCCCTGATCGAGTTTCTGATCATCCGCCGGGCGAACGCCTCCTCCCACAGCGTCCTCGCGATCGTGACGATCGGCGTCGACATCGTGCTGACCACCGAGCTGACCCGGCAGATCGGCACCGACGTGCTCGCCCTGGGCGACCCGTGGCGTGACCGGGTGGTGCATCTGGGGGCCGTCGGCATCGCGGAGACCCGGCTCGTCGCGCTCGGCGTCGCGGCCGCCCTCATCACCGCGTTCCTGCTCGCGTTCAAGTACACCGGCTGGGGTGTCGCCATGCGCGCCACCGCCGAAGACCCCGAGACCGCCGCACTGATGGGCGTGCGGCGCGGCCGGGTGTCGATGGGGGCCTGGGCGGTCGCCGGGGGCCTGGCCGCCGTCGCCGCACTCTTCCTGTGCGTGTTCCCCACGCCGGGCCTGGACCGCAGCACGACGTTCGCCGCCATGAAGGCGTTCCCCGCGGCGATCCTCGGCGGCCTGGACTCCACCACGGGGGCACTGGCGGGCGGTCTGATCATCGGGGTCACCGAGACCCTGATGAGCGGCTACCAGAACGACCTGACCTTCCTCGGCAGGGGCGTCGGCGACGTCGCGCCGTTCCTCGTGATGATCGTGGTCCTGCTGATCCGGCCCGCCGGGCTGTTCGGGACGAGGGAGCTGGCACGTGTCTGACAGATGGGCGAAAGTCCTCACCTGGTCGGCGGTCCTGGCCGTGGCGGTGGCCGTGCCGTTCTATCTGGAGGGCTTCTGGCTGCAGGCGGGGCTCTTCTCGATGTCGGCGGCCGTGGGGGCGATCGGCATCAACCTGCTGACCGGCGCCACCGGCCAGCTGTCCATGGGGCACGCGTTCTTCCTCGCGGTCGGGTCCTACTCCTACGTCTACTTCTCCTCCGCTCCCGAGCACGGCCTGGGCGGCCTGGGCCTGCCCACCCCCGTCGCGGCGGTGCTGGCGGTACTCGCCGCGGGTGTCGCCGGGGGCGTGTTCAGCCCGATCGCCGGCCGGCTGAAGGGGGCCTACCTCGGCATCGCCACCCTCGCGCTGATCTTCCTCGGCCAGCATCTGCTGTTCAACGCCGCGCCCGTGACGGGCGGCTACAACGGCCGTCCGGTCCCGCCCATGGAGCTGTTCGGGCTCGTCTTCGCCGACTCCCCCGCGCTCGTGGTGGCCCAGGTGCCGTTCGGCGCGCTGGAACGGCTGTGGTTCCTGGGCCTGGCGGTCCTGGTCGGTGCGGCGCTGTTCGCCCGCGGAGTGCTCGCCGGGCGCCCGGGACGGGCCATGAACACCATCCGGGACCACGAGATCGCGGCCGGGGTGATGGGCGTCCCGGTGGCCCGCTACCGCGCCGGGGTGTTCGTGCTGTCGTCGATGTACGGCGGGCTGGCCGGCGTCCTGCTCGCCCTGGTCTTCCAGCGGACCGTGCCGGACTACTTCGGCATCCTGCTCTCCCTCGACTACCTCGCCATGATCGTCATCGGCGGGCTGGGCTCGGTCGCGGGCGCGGTGATCGGCGCCGTCTTCGTCTCGCTGCTGCCGCAACTGCTGACCCGCTACAGCGACGCCCTCCCACTGGTGGCCGAACCGGGCGCGGGCGGCGTCTCCCCCGCCGAGGCCGCCCGGATCCTGTACGGCGCGGCCGTCGTCGTCATCGTCCTCTTCCTGCCGGGCGGTCTGGTCAGCCTGACCGGCCGGCTGCGCCACGGCGTGAACCGCCGGATCGCGTCCCTGTCCGCGGCGAGGCAGCCCTCTCCGAACCCGTCCCCCCGACACAAGGAATCGACATGACAATCGCAAGCACCTCCTGCCGGCGGACCGCGGCGGTGGTCCTCCTGGCCCTGGCGGTCACCTCGTGTGCCAGCGACAAGGCCACCGGGGGCGCCCCCACCGCACCGGCCGTCGGCGGCGACGGGGTGAAAACCGGCCCCGGCGTCACCGCCGACACGATCACCCTGGGGCTCATGACCGACCTCACCGGCCCCTACGCCTCGTTCGGAAAGAGCCTGACCCAGGCGCAGCAGCTCTACTTCGAGCAGGTCAACGCGGATGGCGGGGTGTGCGGCCGCAAGCTCGCGGCCATCGTGCGCGACCACGGTTACGACGCGCAGAAGGCCGTCGCCGCCTACACCGAGATCGCCCCGAAGTCCGTGGCTATCGCCCACTTCATCGGCTCTCCCATGGTCGTCGCGCTCAAGCAGCGCATCGAGGCCGACCAGTTGCTGACCATCCCGATGGCCTGGGCGACCGGGCTGCTGGGCAGCAAGGCCATCCAGGTCACCGCCACCACCTACGACGTCGACATGATCAACGGGGTGGACTTCCTGGTCAAGGAGAAGGGCCTCAAGTCCGGGGACAAGATCGGCCACCTGTACTTCGAGGGAGACTACGGCGAGAGCGCGCTGAACGGCTCCAAGTACGCCGCGGAGAAACTCGGCCTGAAGCTCGTGGAGCAGAAGATCAAGGCGACCGACCAGGACATGAGCGCCCAGGTGGCCGCCTTCAAGGCCGAGGGGGTCAAGGCCGTGCTGGTCTCGGTCGGCCCCAAGCAGACGGCCTCGCTCGTCGGCGTCTCGCTGGCCAAGGGCATGGACGTGCCGTTCGTCGGCAGCAACTCGGCCTACTCCCCGCAGTTGCTGCCCACCCCGGCCGGCCCCGCCCTGCTCAAGGACTTCTACTACATAACCGGCGGCGCCCCGATCAGCGCCCCGCTCCCGGCCATGAAGAAACTGGCGGAGGACTACACGGCGAAGTATCCCGGCCAGGTCATCGACAGCGGGGTCGCCACGGGTTACTCGGCGGCGGCGATCGTCGTCGACGCGCTGAAGAAGGCCTGCCAGGGCAAGGACCTGAGCCGCGCCGCCGTCGTCGCGGCCCACCGCACCCAGTCCTCCTGGGGCGGCGACTACGGCACGGTGATGGACTTCAGCGTGTTCGACAAGCCCGCCTCGCGTTCCTCCTTCGTCCTCAAGCCGGACAAGGAGGCGCTCGGCGGTGCCGTGATCTTCAAGGAGGCGGCGATCTCCGATCTGGCCAAGGACTACCCGGTGCCGGTCGGCTGATCAACGGTCCGGGGTACGGCTCGCACCGGCCGGGAGGGAGGGTGCGAGCCGTACGGGCCCGGCGCGGGAGGACGGGCCGTGAGTGGGGTGCGAGCCGTACCGGCCAGCGATAGCGTGTGAAATACCACGCATCTTCGCTCTCGGGGACACCATGACCGACAAGCTCAACACCGGCAGCCACGACCTGCCGGTCTCCGAGGCCCTCGCCTCGTTCATGGAGACCGGCTGGGCCGACACCCGCCGCGACGGCCTGACCGCGCTGCCGCTGGCCTCCTACACCGCCAAGCGCCGCGCCGCGCTCGCCGCGCGCTTCCCCGGCGAGCGGCTGATCATCCCCTCCGGCACGCTCAAGTCCCGCAGCAACGACAGCGACTACCGGTTCCGGGCGCACAGCGCGTTCACCTACCTCACCGGCGATCAGGAACCGGACAACGTCCTGGTCATCGAACCGTCCGGGTCCGCCACCCTGTTCCTGCGACCGCGCTCGCCGCGCTCGGCGCCCGGAACGGCCGGGCAGGAGTTCTACCGGGACCGCCGCTACGGCGAGTTCTGGGTGGGTCGCCGCCCCGACCTGGCCGAGGCGGAGGCGCTCTACCTGATCGACTGCGCGGCCGCCGACCGGCTCGACGAGGTGCTCGGCGGACCCGCACGGGTGCTGCGCGGGGTGGACGCCTCGGTGGACGCCCGGGTCGCACCGCACGACGGGGACGGCGAACTGGAGGCGTTCCTCTCCGAGATGCGGCTGATCAAGGACGAATGGGAGATCGCCGAGCTGCAGTTCTCGGTGGACGCGACCACGCGCGGGTTCGAGGACGTGGTGCGGGCGCTGCCCGCGGCGCTGGCCCACCGGCGCGGCGAGCGCTACCTGGAAGGGGTCTTCGGTCTCCGGGCCCGCCTGGAGGGCAACGCGGTCGGCTACGACAGCATCGTGGCCTCCGGCGCCCACGCGTGCGTGCTGCACTGGATCCGCAACGACGGGCGGCTGAACGGCGACGACCTGCTGCTGCTCGACGCGGGTGTGGAGACCGACAACCTCTACACCGCCGACATCACCAGGACACTGCCGCTCTCCGGCCGGTTCAGCCCGGTCCAGCGCCAGGTCTACGAGCTGGTCTACGAGGCCCAGAGCGCGGCCATCGCCGTCCTGAAGCCCGGCGCGAGGTTCCGCGACTTCCACCGGACGGCCATGCGGGTCATCGCCGAGGGCCTGTACGACTGGGGTGTGCTGAAGATCGGCCCCGATGAGGCGATGGAGACCGACAGCGGGCTGTACCGCCGCTACACCCTGTGCAGCAGCGGCCACATGCTCGGCATGGACCTCCACGACTGCGCCAGGGCCCGCTCGGAGGTCTACCTGGACGGCGTGCTGGAGGAGGGCCAGGTGCTCACCGTCGAACCCGGCCTCTACCTCCAGCCGGACGACCTGACCCTCCCGCCGGAGCTGCGCGGCATCGGGGTGCGCATCGAGGACGATCTCGTCATCACCGCCGACGGCGCCCGCCTGATGTCGGCCGGGCTGCCCCGCCACCCCGACGAGATCGAGGGCTGGTTGGGCGCGCTCTCCGCCTGATCGGCGCTTCGCGGGCAGCCTGCGAAGTTCGTACCGCGGGTTGACGTGCTGATGGAGACGTGGCGGGGAACACTCCCAAGAGGGCGGCCGACCTGGCCGAGCCGGCGCCGGCCCCGAAGGTGAACAGCGAGTCCGCGGTCACGGGCCGCGGGCCGCGCCGCCGCGAACAGGAGCAGCAGGTGAGCCCAGTCCCTCAGGAGCCCGAGGAACCCCTCAGGGGGGCGGGCTCGGCTCGCGGCCGGATCCCCGAGGACGGCGGAGAGCCCACCGAGCCGAACTCCGTCGCCGCGGCGGCTGTCCGGGCGGCCCTGGACCGGGCCGCCGCGAACCGGGCCATCGCAGACCGGGCCATCGCAGACCCGGCCGCCGGCGGGGACGGAGGCCGGGGTGGGCCCCGCGCGGGGCCCACGGTGTGGCGGCGCAGACTGCTGGACGCGGCCGCGGCCACCGCGCTCGCGGCGGCCGCGACGGTCGCCGTGCTCCAGTGGACGACGGCCGATCGCCTGGCCGGGGAGGAGGCCGAGCGCGGTGCGGTCTTCGCGCGAGCGCGTGAGTTCTCCATGGCCCTGCAGACCTACGACTACTCCGACCTCCAGGCCTATCGCGACCAGATCCTGGCCATCTCGGACGCCGACTTCGAGAAGGTCTACGACGAGGCGTTCGGCCCGCTGGAGAGCGTGATCACCTCGATGAAGGCGAACTCGTCCGCCTCGGTCAGAGGCGTCTACGTCGCCGAGGTCGCCCGGGGCAGGGCGAAGGCGATCACCGTGGTGGACTCCCAGGTCACGAGCACAGCGGGCACCCGGCGCATGCTCGGCACCTATCTGGAGCTCGGTCTGGTCAAGGCCGGCGGCCAGTGGAAGATCAACGACGCGACCGTGATGGGCACGGCCGACGAGCTGATCACCGACCCCCAGGGCAGGACGGTGGAACCGGCCGCCACCCCCTCTCCGAACAGCACCGAGCAGGACGAGTAGCCCAGAACGCGGGCGGCAAGACCCCCGCAGACGCCGCCGGACCGCCTAATCTGGATCAATGCGCGATTGTCTGGTGATGGCCGGCGCCACCGACGAGATCCACACCCCCGCCGACATGGATCTCCTGACCGGGATCGAGCGTGACCGCGCGGCGAAGTTCCTCCGGGAGAGCGACCGGCGTGACTTCGTGGCGGCCCACCTGCTGGTACGGCGGTGCGCGGCCAAGGTCGTCGGCGTTCCCGAGGACCGGCTGACACTGCTCCAGCACTGCGACCGCTGCGGGCCCGGGCACGGCAAGCCGTACCTCGCCGAGGTTCCCGAGCTCGGCGTCAGCCTGAGCCACTGCAACGGCTACGTCTGCGCGGCGGTGGGCCCGGGACGGGTCGGCGTGGACGCCGAGCGCGTCCCCGGGGGCCCGCTTGACGAGGCCCTGGTGACGCACGCCCTGGCCCCGGTGGAAAGACCCCTGGTCCGCGACAACGAGGCACTGATCCGCTTCTGGGTCCGCAAGGAGGCGCTCATCAAACGGGGTGAGCTCACCATGGACGACCTGCGCACGACGGACCTGTCCGAGCTCCCCCTCGACGGGGACGGGCTCCGCCGCCTGGAGTGGGAGGGCAGGCACCTGCTGGAGTGGCGGACCGGCTCAGGCGTCGCGGTCTGCGTCGTCACCGACCATCCGGCGACCCTGGGCTGACCTTCCGGGGGTCGGGTCGAGGAACACCTGCGAGATCGACGGGAAACGCTCACCGAGCCTGCGTTCCACCTGGTCGGCGGCCCGTTCCAGGGCGGCTCCCGTGGTGTCGTCGGCGAAGTCGACGCGGGCGGCGACCAGCACCTCGCTCGGCCCCAGCATCATGGTGAGCAGTTCCACCACGGCGTCGACCTCGGGCTGGGCGAGCAGCTCGGCTCTGATCTCCTGCTCCATCCGCAGGGGTGCCGCCTGCCCGATCAGCAGGGACACGTTGGTGCGGATGAGGTTGAGCGCGACCCCGAGCAGCAGCAGGCCGATCACCACCGAGGCGACGCCGTCCCAGAGCGACGAGCCGGTCAGCTGGTAGGCCAGCAGGCCGCCTGCGGCGATCAGCAGGCCCACCAGGGCGGCGGCGTCCTCGAAGAGCACGGCCTTGAGCGCCGTGTCGGAGGTCTTGGCGACGTAGCGCTGCGGGCTCACCCTCAGCCGCCTGGCCTCCCCGCGCACCTGCGACAGCGCCTTGAGGAACGAGATTCCCTCGATCACGAACGAGACCGCGAGGACCACGTAGGAGATCCTCAGATCGGCGAGCTCCTCACCGTGGCTGATCTCGTGCAGGCCATGGGTGATCGAGAATCCGGCTCCGCCGATGAGCGTGGCGAAAGCGGCCATCAGCGCCCAGAAGAACCCGGCCATGCCGTGTCCGAAGGGATGCCGGGAGTCGGCGGGATGGTCGGCGCGGCGCACGGCGACGAACAGCAGGACCTCGGTGACCGTGTCCGCGGCCGAGTGCATCGCCTCGGACAGCATCGCCGACGAACCGCTGATCAGACCCGCGACCAGCTTGGCCACCGCGATCGCGAGGTTGGCCAGCCCCGCTACGATCACCGTGCCGACGCTCTCCGACCCGGACTTTTCTCCTGTTTCCTCCACCACTCGATCACTGTACGCGCCCGTGCCGTGTGTCCCGCGGCCTCCTGGAATAGTTGAACGTTCACCCAGGTTGAGAGAAAAAACAGCCCATAAGACGCAAAAAGGATTAATGATGACTCTGGCTCTCTCCTCCGACGCCCAGAACCTCCTCTTCCGTGATGCCCGTACGGCCAACACCTTCACCGACGAGCCGGTCGGCGACGATCAGGTCCAGGCGATCTACGACCTGGTCAAGCACGCCCCCACCGCGATGAACCAGCAGCCGCTCCGGATCGTCCTGGTCCGCTCCCCCGAGGCCCGCGAACGCCTGGTCGGCCTCATGTCCCCGGGCAACCAGGCCAAGACCGCCGCGGCCCCGCTGGTCGCCATCCTCGCCGCCGACCTGGACTTCCATGAGGAACTCCCCAGGGTCTTCCCGCACGCCACCGGCGTCAGGGAGATGTTCGCCGGCGACGAGGCGAAGCGGATCCAGTCCGCCAGGTTCAACGCGACCCTGCAGGTCGGCTACTTCATCCTGGGTGTCCGGGCCGCGGGTCTGGCCGCCGGTCCGATGGCCGGCTTCGACGCCGCCGGCGTCGACAAGGAGTTCTTCGACGGCGCCCACACCGTGCTGGCGGTCGTCAACATCGGCAGGCCCGGCGAGAACGCCTGGCGCGACCGCCTGCCCCGGCTGGCTTACGACGAGGTCGTCACCACCGTCTGAGGTAGGTTCTGGTCCATGGACCGGGAGCGGACCCATCATGGGAAGAGCAGCGGCCGACCGGCCGGAACCGCCCGGCTGACAAGGAATGGTGAGCGACCAGTGAACGATGAGGAGCCGCGCTGGCTCACCTCGATCGAGCAGCGGACCTGGCGTGCCCACCTGGCCGCGCACAAGCTTCTGGAACACCGCCTCGACCGTGAGCTGCACCCCTTCGGGCTCTCCGTCAACGACTACGAGATCCTGGTCAACCTCTCGGAGAGCCCCGATCACCGCATGCGGATGAGCGATCTGGCGGACGCCACGATCCAGTCGCGCAGCCGCCTGTCCCACCAGATCTCCCGGATGGAGGCGGCGGGGCTGGTGGCCAGGGAGAACTGCCCGGACGACCGGCGCGGCACCTTCGCCGTGCTCACCGAGCACGGCTGGGCCACCATCCAGAAGGTCGCGCCGCACCACGTGTCCAGCGTCCGGCAGCACTTCATCGACCTGCTCACCGACGACCAGCTCCACGAGCTGGAGAAGGCCTACACCCCCGTGGTGAGCCACCTGAAAAGCCTGCGGTGAAGCGAAACCGATACCGACGAGTCCTCCCCTAGCCGGCCGGGCGGTCGCTACCATCCGCCCATGCCTGTTCGCCGGATCCTCCTCGCCGCGGTGGTCGCCGCGCTCTCCCTGATCACCGCGTGCGGCGGCGGTGCCGCCGACGGCAAGGCGGCACTGCCCGGCGGGGCCGAACTGGTCAAGAAGTCGGCGGAGGCGATGCGGACCGCCACATCGGCCGCCTTCACCATGGAGACCGAGGGCACGCCGCCGGTGCCGGTCAAGAAGGCCACCGGCCGCCTCAACGGGACCGGCGACGCCGACGGCACCATCCAGATCGACCTGGCGGGCAGCCTCCAGGAGATCAGCTTCGTCGTTCTCGGAGAGGTCGTCCACTTCAAGGGCGTGACCGGCGGATTCCAGAAGATGTCGCGGAGCGAGCTGGCCGCGATCTACGATCCCTCGGCCATCCTCGACCCCGACAGGGGCGTCGTCCAGCTCATGACCAACGCCCTGGACCCCAGGACCGAGGCCGAGGAGAAGGTGGACGGCACCGACGCCTACCGGGTCGCGGCCACCCTCTCCCAGCAGGTCCTCGCCGGTCTGGTGCCGGGGATCGCGCAGAGCGTGAACAGCAGGCTCTGGATCGACAAGGCCACCAGCCGCCTGCTCAAGGCCGACCTGCCGCTGAACGGCGGCAAGGTGATCGTCTCCTTCCACGACTACGACGTGCCGGTCCGGGTCACCGCGCCGGCGGAATGACCGAGCACGTGGCGCGGCCCGCCGCCGACCGGCCCCGTCCCCCGTCCCGGAGCGGCCGGAGGAGCCGGCGGACGGCCCTCGGCGCCGGCGGCACAGCGGTGCTCCTGGCGGCCCTGGACGCCTACGTCGTGGTGACCGTCCTCGTCGACATCGCCAGGGACGTCGACGTCCCGGTGAACCACCTGGAGCGGGCCACCCCGATCATCACCGGTTTCCTGCTGGGCTACATCGCTGCCATGCCACTGCTCGGCGGACTCTCCGACCGGTACGGCAGGCGCCCGCTGATCCACCTCTGCCTGGCGGGCTTCGCGGCCGGCTCGGTCGTCACCGCGTTGGCCGGCACGGTTCCCTGGCTGGTCGCCGGGCGCGGCCTGCAGGGCGTCGCGGGCGGCGCGCTGCTGCCCATCACCATGGCCATGGCCGGAGACCTGTGGGACGAGCACGACCGCCCGACGGCCCTCGGCGCCATCGGCGCGGCCCAGGAGCTCGGCAGCGTGCTCGGCCCCCTGTACGGCGCGGCCCTCACCGCCCTGGTGCCCGCGACGCTGCGTCTGGGCGGCGTCCAGCTCGGCGGCTGGCGGTCGATCTTCTGGCTGAACCTCCCCCTCATCGTCCTGGCCGCCGTCGCCGTACAGCGGTCCGTACCGCCACCGGCGCGTGCCCCGGGTCGCGCAGCCCGCGTCGACCTGGTCGGCGGCCTGCTGCTGGCCCTCGCCCTGGGCCTGCTCGTGGCCGGGCTCTACAACCCCGACCCGAGCAGGTCGGTCCTCCCGGCGTGGGGCCCGGCCACGATCGCGGCCGGGGTGGTGGCCGCCCTCGCGTTCCTCTGGTGGGAGCGGCGGTCCCCGACCCGGCTGATCGACATGGCGGGGGTGCTGCGCGGCCCGTTCTTCGCCTCCCTCGGGGTGAGCTTCCTGACCGGCGCGGCGCTGCTGGTCACGCTCGTGGACGTGCAACTGTCCGCGCAGACCCTGCTGGGGCTGGGGACGCTGGACGGGGCGCTGGTGCTGTCCCGTTTCCTCGTCGCCCTCTCGGTGGCCGCGCTGCTGGGCGGGGTCATGGCCCGCCGGTACGGCGAGCGGGCGGTGGCGGTGGCCGGGCTGGCGCTCGCCACGGTCGGCTACGCCCGGATCGGCCAGTGGCCCCTCGGCCTGGCCGGCGCCGGGCATCGCATGGACGTCGACCTCGTCGTCGCGGGCCTCGGCCTGGGACTGGTGATCGCCCCCGTCTCCTCCGCGGTGCTGCGGGCCGTTCCGGCCGTCCAGCACGGCGTGGCGTCCGCGGCCGTGGTGGTGGCCCGGATGATGGGCATGCTGCTCGGCGTCGCCGGACTGTCGGCTTGGGGTTTCCACCGGTTCCAGGCGCTCACCGCCGACCTGGACACACCGCTGCCGTTCGGCGTGGACCCCGCCGTCCACGCCCGGCGGCTGGCCGAGTACGGTGACCGGGTCCGCGCCGCCCTGCACACCGAGTACAGCGAGATCTTCCTGATCACCGCCGCGCTGTGCGCGGTGGGAACAGTGGTGGCTCTGCTGCTCCCACGGGGGTCCCGGAGAACGGATACGGGCTGACCCGGCCCGCAGATTCCGGCTCCCGGCGGCGGGAGACGCCTACCGGCGGGACGGCGTCGACCTGCGAGGAGATCCGGACCGACCCGGGTCGGGCGGAGACCCTGAGCTCAGGTGAGCCGCCACTCCTGATTCCGCCGGCCGGTGACGCAGGCCCACTGTCTGACGTTGACGCCGTCCTGCGTGCCGGCTCTTTGTACATCCAGGCATTTACCGCTGTGCCGAGCCACGAGGGCGAAGTAGCCGCCTCTCCCCTGAAGGAGATACCACTGCTGAAACGGGAGCGCACCGGCCGGCCGATCCGTCACGGCGTGGTCGACGTCCGTGGCCATGACGAACCCCCTGAGAGCGCAGTCGGGCGACCAAGGACAACGCCCGTCGCTTCCACGGCCCGGGCCCGAGGTGTGAACGGTGCGGAGCCACCGGATCAGGCGAGTCGCCACTCCTGGTTGCGCTGGTGGTACAGGCAGGTCCACTGCTGGACGTTGGCACCGTTCTGCCTGCCGACAGACGCCACGTCCAGACACTTTCCGCTGTGCCGGGCCACCAGGGTGAAGTAACCGTTGTCCTGCTGAACGAGTTTCCACTCCTGGTTGCGCTGGTGGTACAGGCAGGTCCACTGCTGGACGTTGGCCCCGTCGCTCATGCTGACAGCCGAAACGTCCAGGCACTTGCCACTGTGGGTCGCCCGCAGCGTGTAGTAGCCGCCGTCGGTCGCCACCAGGTTCCACTCCTGGTTGGCCTGTCCGTCAATGCAGGTCCACTGGTGGACGTTGGCCCCCTGCTCCAGGCTGACGCCCGACACGTCCAGGCACTTTCCGCTGTGCCGGGCCACCAGGGTCGCGGTGAACTTGGCCCTAAGCCCCTCCGGCCGCGCGGCGGACGCGGCGTCCGCCGCGTCCGCCGCAGACGTGACGGTGAGCGGACCGGCGAGCAGGGCGGCGACCAGGGCCATGACCTGGCCGGCAGGAACGAGTTTCATCGAATCTCCTGAGCATCGCTGAAAGATCAACAAGCCCTTGGTAACACGCGCCACTCGATGAACGAAGAATCACGCTCTGTAATCGAAGTCGTGTCGCACCTCAGCCTCCCGCGCCGGCCCGGTCGCCCCGATGACGGATCACCGCACGTCGCCGCCGTGCGACAGAGACCGGAAACGACGAACGGCCCGGCGTCAGCCGGGCCGTTCGCGACGTGGTCACATCACTTCTTCTGCTTCTGCCCCTGCCGCTTCTCGCGGATCTTCATCGTGACCTCGAGGGGAGAACCGGCAAAACCGAACTCCTCGCGGATCCGGCGCTCGATGAAGCGGCGGTAGGTCTCCTCAAGGAAGCCCGAGGTGAACAGCACGAACTTGGGCGGCTCCGTCGACGCCTGGGTGGCAAAGAGGATCTTGGGCTGCTTGCCGCCGCGGACCGGGGGCGGGGTGGCCGCGACCAGGTCGGTGAGGAAGGCGTTGAGACGCGCCGTCGGCACCCGGGTGGACCAGGAGTCGAGCGCCTTGTCGAGAGCCGGGACGAGCTTCTCCACGTGCCAGCCGGTCTTGGCGGAGATGTTGACCCGCAGCGCCCACGGCACCCGGACGAGCTGCCGGTCGATCTCCTTCTCCAGGTAGTAGCGGCGGTCCTCGTCGAGGAGGTCCCACTTGTTGAACGCCACGACCATCGCACGGCCCGACTCGATCACCAGCGAGATGATCCGCAGGTCCTGCTCGGTCAGCACGTCGCTGGCGTCGATGAGCACGACCGCGATCTCCGAGCGCTCCAGGGCCGCCCTGGTGCGCATGCTCGCGTAGAAGTCGGCGCCCTTCAGCTCACGGTCACGCCGGCGGATGCCCGCGGTGTCCACGAAACGCCAGGGCTTGCCGCCGAGCTGGATCAGCTCGTCGACCGGGTCACGGGTGGTGCCCGCCATCGGGTCGACGAGCACGCGCTCCTCGCCTGCCAGCTTGTTCAGCAGGGAGGACTTGCCCACGTTGGGCTTGCCCACCAGAGCCACCCGGCGCGGTCCGCGCTGGACGCCGAAACGCTGCTGCGGCGTCTCCGGCAGCTTGTCCAGGATCACGTCCAGCAGATCGCCGCTGGAGCGGCCGTGCAGGGCCGAGACCGGCTGCGGCTCGCCCAGGCCGAGAGACCACAGAGCGGCGGCCTCCAGCTCCATCTGCTGGTTGTCGACCTTGTTCGCCGCCAGGATGACCGGCTTGCCGGAGCCACGCAGCACGTGACCGACGATCTCGTCGGCGTCGGTCACCCCGACCACGGCGTCCGTCACGAACAGGATCACGTCGGCCAGTTCGGCCGCGATCTGCGCCTGCTCGGCGATCTTCAGTGCCATCCCGGTCGCGTCGGGGTCCCAGCCGCCGGTGTCGACCACCGTGAACCGGCGTCCACGCCAGGTGGCGTCGTAGGTGACCCGGTCGCGGGTCACGCCCGGCACGTCCTCCACGACCGCCTCACGGCGGCCGATGATCCGGTTGACCAAGGTGGACTTGCCCACGTTGGGACGGCCCACCACGGCCACGACCGGCTGAGGGCCCTCGTCCGGACCCTCGCCCTCAGAGCTGTTTTCGGTACCCAGATCGGCCAGCTCAGCCTCGATCCAGCCGCTTTCTTCTTCCCCGGTCACGCCTTTTCCTTAATCACACGTAGCACCTCGGCGATGACCTCTTCCAGGTTCAGCGCCGTGGTGTCCAGTTCGACGGCGTCAGCCGCCATGGCAAGTGGGTCGGTCTTCCTCGTCGAGTCCAGGGTGTCGCGCCGGGCCATCGCGGCCCGCTGCGCCTCCACCGTGGTCCCGGTCAGCTCCGCCGTACGGCGGAGCGCCCGGGCGTCCGCGCTCGCGGTCAGATAGATCTTGACCGGGGCGGCGGGAGTGACCACCGTACCGATGTCACGGCCCTCGACGACGATGCCGCCCGCACCGATGATCTCACGCTGCTCGGCCACCAGCCGACGACGTACCTCGGGCACCGCGCTGATCGCGGAGACGGCGGCGGTGACCTCGGAGCTGCGGATGGCCACGGCGGCGTCGGCGCCGTCCACGGCCACCGTCGGGGCGTCCGGATCGGTGCCCATCGAGAGAACCGGGACCAGCGCCCTGGCGGCGATCGCCGCCGGATCGGCGAGATCGACGCCCTGCTCGAGCATCCACCACGTGACGGCCCGGTACATCGCTCCGGTGTCGAGATAACGCAGTCCCAGCGCCCGCGCGACACCGCGCGACGCACTCGACTTGCCCGACCCCGAAGGACCGTCCATGGCGACGACCAGTCCGGTCACGGTGCCTCTCCCTTACAACCCGTTTCAATTGTCTGTCCGAGGCTACCGGGAGCGGGGACGGAACCACGCATCGATCGGCTCGGGAAGGATCCGCCACGACTCACCGAGCGGGTCGTGGCGGAGCGTCACGGCAGGTGCCAGCCGTGCGCGCGCAGCGCCGCCGACAGGGCGGGCACCGTCTCCGGCTGCACGGACAGGTCGGCGGCGCCCAGCGGCAGGCCGGGGGCGTGTTCCAACCGGACGTCCTCGATGTTGACGCCCGCCTCTTCGGCCACCTGGAACAGCCGGGCCAGCTCGCCGGGACGGTCGCCGATGATGACCTGGACGGTCGTGTAGGCGCGCGCGGGACCGCCGTGCTTGCCGGGGATCCGGTCCGTGCCCGCGACACCCCGGTGCAGCAGCTCCGTGACCTGACCCATCGCCGCGGGGTCGGTGGAGGCACGCAGCGAGGCGGCCACGGCCGCCAGGTCGGCGGCCACCTTCTCCAGCACGTCGGCCACCGGCAGCGCGTTGCCCGACAGGATGCCGGTCCACAGGCCGGGGTCGCCGGCCGCGATGCGCGTGACGTCGCGGACGCCCTGCCCGGCCAGACCGAGCGCGGCCGCCGGGGCGGCCGCGAGCCGGGCCGCGACCGCCGCGGCGGCCACGTGCGGGGCATGGGAGACGATCGCGACGGCGCGGTCGTGTTCGGCCGCTCCGACTTTGACGGCCTCGCCACCGCAGAGCTTGATCAGTTCCAGCAGGACCTCGACCGCGTCGGGCAGGGTCTCCTCTGTCGGGCACAGCGCCCAGGGACGGCCCAGGAACAGGTCGGCCCGGGCCGCGGCGGGCCCCGAGCGCTCCCGGCCCGCCAGCGGGTGTCCGGCGATGTAGGTGGTCAGATCGCAGCGGAGGTCGGCGGCCTGCTGGAGCGGCAGCACCTTGACGCTGGCCACATCGGTGTAGAACCGGGCGGCCCGCGCCTTCTGGAGATCGGCGAGCTGCTCGGCGACCAGGTGCGGGGGGACCGAGATGACCGCGAGATCCACCGTTCGCCCGGCGATCCACTCGGTGCCGGCACCCAGCTCGCGTGCCAGCCGTACGACCCCTTCGTCCCGGTCGGCCAGGTAGACGGTGATCCCCTGCTCGCGCAGCGCCAGGGCGACGGAGGTGCCGATCAGGCCGGTTCCGACGACGAGGACGCTCTCGAGACCGCTCACACGTCCTCCCTGGGCTTCTTGGGCATGGTGACGCACGACAGGATCACTGGGCGATGTCCACGCGCAGGGCCGCCGCGCCCCGCAGGTAGACGTGCTGGATCTCCTGACGCGGCCGATCGGTCTCCACGTGAGCCATCAGCCGTACGACATGGGGGAGCGCGCCGGGAACGTCGATCTCGGACGCGCAGATCAGCGGGACGTCGTGGAAGCCGAGCTTGCGAGCGGCCAGAGCGGGAAACTCCGCGGTCAGGTCGGGGGTGGCCGTGAAGATCACGCTGATCACGTCGTCGGTGGTGATCCTGTTGCGCTCCATCACCTCGGTGACCAGCTCGGTCACCCCTACCAGGATGGCCTCCCGGTCGTTGCCATCGACCTGGACCGCACCCCGAATCGCCCGCACCATCGTCGCTCCTCCATACCGTTCACGCCGGACCGCCCGCAGGCGATCCGGCGTGTCGAATCCGTGTCGTCCAGGAAGGTTACAGGCCGACGGCGGCGTAGAGCTCGCCGACTTCCTTGAGGCTCAGCGCACGGACGGTGCCCGGCTTGAGACGGCCGAGCTTGACCGGGCCGAACTCGATGCGGGCCAGGTCGATGACCGGGTGCCCGACCTCTTCCAGCATGCGGCGGACGATGTGCTTGCGGCCCTCGTGCAGGACGATCTCCACCAGCGCCTGCTGCCCGTGCTCCTGGACCAGAGTGAAGGAGTCGGCCTTGGCGACGCCGTCCTCCAGCTCGATGCCCTTCTTCAGGCGGCGGCCCAGATCACGCTCGATCCTGCCGGGGACCTTCGCCCAGTACTTCTTCTGCACGCCGTAGCTCGGGTGGGTGAGCCGGTTGGCCAACTCGCCGTCGTTGGTGAGCAGGATGAGACCCTCGGTCTCGGTGTCCAGGCGGCCCACGTGGAAAAGCCGCTCGGTGCGGTCGGCCACGAAGTCGGCCAGCGAGGGGCGGCCGTCGGGGTCGGACATGGTGCTGACGACGCCGATCGGCTTGTTGATGGCGAGGTAGACCAGGTCGGGCATCGTCGGCAGGCGCTTGCCGTCGACGTGGATGACCTGCTTGGCCGGGTCGACCCGGGCACCGAAGCGGCGGACCACCTGGCCGTCGACCGTGACCCGGCCGTCGCCGATCATGTCCTCGCAGGCCCGGCGGCTGGCCACGCCCGCCTGGGCCAGGACCTTCTGCAGCCGGACGCCGTCGGGGACCTCGGTGGTGTCGCGCTCGTCGACATAGTCCCTGTCGTAGAAGTCCGAGTCACGCTTGGGCTGGCGGGCGGTCTTGAACCGGTCGTTCTCGATCGCACCGGGACGGCGCTCGGCCTTCGCGGGGCCGCGGTCGGCACCGGGGCGCCGCTCGCCGTACGAGCCGGGCCGCTTGCCGCCGATCGTCTGAATCTCGTCCCGCCGGTCGGTCCTGCCGAACCGGCCGCGGGAACCGCCACCGGACGCGTTGGAACGGCCACGGTCCGAGCCGGAGGCTCCGCGCGGACCGCCACGGCCGTCACGGCGCGGACCGTCGGAGCGGAACCCGCCTTGCGAACCACTACGGGGCGCGTCACGGTCATCACGACGCGGGGCGTCGGAGCGGAACCCGCCGCGGTCATCGCGGCGCGGAGCGTCCGAACGGAACCCACCGCGGTCATCGCGACGCGGAGCATCGGACCGGAACCCGCCCTGCGAACCGCCACGATCGTCACGACGCGGGGCGTCCGACCGGAACCCGCCGCGGTCATCGCGGCGCGGAGCATCGGAGCGGAACCCGCCCTGCGAACCCCCACGATCGTCACGGCGCGGACCGCCCTCGGCGGGCCTGCCGTACCGGCTACGCGAGCCGTCACGCTCAGCACGGAACCCGCCGCGGTCATCACGGCGCGGAGCATCGGACCGGAACCCGCCCTGCGAACCACCACGATCGTCGCGACGCGGACCGTCCGACCGGAACCCGCCCTGCGAACCACCACGATCGTCGCGACGCGGACCGTCCGAACGGAACCCGCCCTGCGAACCACCACGATCGTCGCGACGCGGACCGTCCGAACGGAACCCGCCCTGCGAACCGCCTCGGGGTCCGCCGGAGCGTGAGCCGCCCCGGGGGTTGCCGCCGCGCGGGGCTCCGCCACGGCCTTGACCGCGTCCATCACCGGACGGGGTACTACGCCTGCTGTTCACTACTTGTGCTCCTCTAAGGTTTCCACGTCGTCGGGCAGGAACGGTGCCAGCTCGGGGAGCTCGTCGAGATCCCGCAGGCCCATCCGCTCGAGAAAATAGGGACTTGTCCGGTAGAGCAGTGCTTGGCTCTCCGGTTCGGTGCCGGCCTCTTCGACCAGCCCTCGCGTCACCAGCGTGCGCATGACACCGTCGCTGTTGACGCCTCGGACGGCCGCCACCCGTGCCCGGCTGATCGGCTGCCGGTAGGCGACCACGGCCAGGGTCTCCAGCGCGGCCTGGGTGAGCCGTGCCTGCTGGCCGTCGCGGACGAACCGCTCCACGAGGGTCGCACACTCGGCCCGCGTGTAGAACCGCCAGCCGCCTGCGACCTCTCTCAGATCGAAACCCCGGCCGTCCTCAGTGTATTCCGCCGACAGCCGGCGAAGTGCGGCGGCGACCTCGGCGGTGGGCCGCTCCAGAACCTGGGCGAGGGCCATCTCACTGACCGGTTCGTCGACCACGAGAAGGATGGCCTCCAGCCCTGTGCGCAGGTCCGGCTCGGGCACCACGTCAGTCATCAGGCGGCTCTTTCTTGACGCTCTCGTCGTAGTCGTCGGCCACGGCGACGTCTCCGTCGTCGCTACCGGTCCAGGTCACGTGCAGTTCTCCGAGGGGCTCCACCTGGTCGAAGGAGACGGCCGCCTCCCGGTAGAGCTCCAGGACGGCCAGGAAACGCGCGACGACCTCGAAGGTGCCTGCGCAGTCGGAGGTGAGGGCCCGGAAGGTCGCCCGGCGCACCCGCCGCAGCCGCTCCACAAGGATAACCGCCTGATCCTTGACGTTGGCGAGCGGTTGGTAAATGTGGGCGACGGAGACCGACGGGGGTGCCTTGGGCGCGAAGGCCCGCTGAGCGAGCTGGGCGAGACGGTCGGGACCGATGCCCAGGATCAGCTCGGGGAGGAGGTCGGCGAACGGGGCCTCCATCGGCACCGTCCGGGGAAAGCGCAGCGCCTCCTCCGCCATCCGGGCGGAGAAGACCTTCGCGACCTCCTTGTAGGCCCGGTACTGCAGGAGACGGGCGAACAGCAGGTCGCGCGCCTCCAGGAGGGCGAGGTCCTCCTCGTCGTCGACCTCACCCGAAGGCAGCAACCTGGCCGCCTTGAGGTCGAGCAGAGTGGCCGCGACGAGCAGGAAGTGGCTCGTCTGCTCCAGGTCCCACTGCGGGCCCCGGGCCCGGATGTAGGAGATGAACTCGTCGGTGACCTGGCTGAGCGAGACCTCGGTGATGTCGAGCTTGTGCTTGGAGATCAGACCGAGCAGCAGGTCGAAAGGGCCCTCGAAGACCTCCAGGTGCACCCTGAAGGTGTTGTCGGCCAACTGCGGCTGCTCGGTCATTCCCTCATTGTCCCGCACCGGGACCGTGATCACTGTTCCAGCGCGGCCCACCTGGTGAGGACTTCGCGGGCCAGTTCGCGGTAGGCGCTGGCGCCGAGCGAGGAGGAGTCGAAGCTGGTGATGGGCTCACCGGCCACGGTGGCGTCGGGAAAGCGGACCGTCCGGTTGATCACCGTGTGGTACACCTTGTCGTCGAACGCCTCGACCACCCGGGCCAGCACCTCACGGCCGTGCAGGGTCCGCGCGTCGTACATGGTGGCGAGCAGACCCTCGATGACCAGGTCCTCGTTGATGCGCTGCTGGACCTTGATGATGGTGTCCATGAGCAGCGCGACCCCGCGCAGTGCGAAGAACTCACACTCCAGCGGCACCATGACACCGTGCGCGCAGGCCAGCGCGTTGATCGTGAGCAGGCCCAGGGAGGGCTGGCAGTCGATCAGGCACACGTCGTACTCGGGCAGGAGGGGCTTGATCACCCGGCCGAGCACCTGCTCGCGGGCGACCTCCGTGACGAGCTGGACTTCGGCCGCGGACAGGTCGATGTTGCTGGGCAGCAGGTCCATGCCGTCGACGCCGGTCTCCATCAGCACGTCCCTGGCGGTGATCTGCCGCTCCATGAGGAGGTTGTAGACCGTCAGGTCGAGCTGGTGGGGGTTGATCCCGAGGCCGACAGAGAGGGCACCCTGCGGGTCGAAGTCGACCAGCAGCACCTTGAGCCCGGCCTCGGCCAGCGCCGCGCCCAGGTTGATGGTGGTGGTCGTCTTGCCGACGCCGCCCTTCTGGTTGACCATGGCCACGACACGCGCCGGTCCGTGCACCGTACGAGGAGGCGGGTCGGGAAAGACCGGGCGGGGTCGCCCGGTCGGGCCGAGAACTCCCCCAGTGCGAGGGGTCCCGGCGGTTTTGGTGTCACCCCAGGGATTCTCGGGGTTTCCAGGGGTCGTTCCCCGGACAGAACCGTCGGTGGTCACAGTCACCAGTCGAACCTCCCTGACGGCCTTGAACCGGACCGTCCGGACGGACACTATGGCGTCAACACGTATGCGGCAAGGCGGCACGCCCGGACATAAGCAAGGTCAATGCCGCGCGCGCGGTTGCGCGACGGCACAGGCCTCGCGGAGCTTGTCGACTGCTACCAGGGTGTATACCTGCGTGGTGGTCACCGAGGCGTGGCCGAGCAATTCCTGAACCACCCTAACGTCTGCACCCCCGTCCAGGAGGTGTGTTGCGAAGGAATGTCGCAAGATATGGGGTGAGATTCCTGCCAGCCCTCCCCGTTCGGCCGCCGCCTGGAGCACCTCCCAGGCCCCCTGACGGGTGAGCCGCCCGCCTCTGGCGTTGAGGAACAGTCCCGAGGTGCCCCGGCCGTGGGCGGCGATACCCGGTCGCGCCCGGGTGAGATAGGCGCCCAGCGCCTCTCTCGCGAACCGGCCCAGGGGCACCAGGCGGGTGCGTCCGCCTTTGCCGCGCAGGCGCACCTGCTGTGCCCGTGAGCTCAGATCGACGTCGTCCACGGCGAGACCAACGGCCTCGGAGATACGTGCTCCCGTGCCGTACAGCAGCTCCAGGAGCGCCCGGTTGCGCATCGTGAGGGGCGCCCCCTCGGGTCCGGAGGCGGCGATGAGCCGCTCCACGTCGTGCACGCTGATCGCCTTGGGCAGCCGTCTGAGCTGCCGCGGCAGCCGTACGCCGTGGGCCGGGTCGTGGCCTGCGGCCCCTTCGCGCTGCGCGAAGCGGTGCAGGCCGCGTACCGCGGAGACGGCACGTGCCGCCGAGCTGGCGACGAGGGCCTGGTGCTCCTCGTCGCCCTCCCTGAGCGCGGCCAGGAAGGCCGTGACGTCGGCCTCGGCCACCTCTCTGAAGGAGACATGGCCTCGGCTCTTCAGGTGATCCACGTAGCGCAGAAGGTCACGGCGGTAGGAGGCCAGGGTGTTGGCGGCCAGACCCCGTTCCACCGCCAGATGGGTGAGGTAGCTGGAGAGGACGGCCTCCGTCTCGCTCAGGGTGTCCTCCCGTCATGCCTCCGGTGCGTCAGCGGGGCGCAACGAGGCGAAACCATCCGCCGAAGCGGCGTATGCGGCGAGAATACCGGCCACGGCTTGGGAATTGTGGATCATTCCCGCCAGGGCACGCCGAACCGCGTCGGACAGGGGGATCCAGACCACCGGCATGTCGACTTCCTCGTGCCGGTGGACGAAGTCCGATTCCCCTTCGGGGATGGGGCTGAGGTCCCTGGCGAGAAAGATCCGGGTCCGCTCGTCGGTCATTCCCGGCGAGATGAAGGTGTCGATCAGGGTGTGCCATCTCCCGGCGCGGTAGCCCGCCTCCTCGGCGAGCTCGCGGGCCGCTCCGGCCTGCAGCGCCTCGCCCTCGACGTCGCGCAGACCCGCCGGCAGCTCCCAGAGCAGGCGCCGGACCGGGTGGCGGTACTGGCGGATCATCAGCACCCGGCCGGCGTCGTCGAGCGCGACGACGGCCACCGATCCGGGGTGGACCACGTAGTCGCGGCCGACGACCTCCTGGTCCCGCATGAGGACCTCGTCCGTCACCACGGTGATGACATGTCCGCTGAAGTGCTCGGCGGAGGAGACGACCTTCCACTCCTCCGGGACGTCCCGGATCTCGAACGCGGGAGTGCTCACTTGCCCCGCCCGGTCCTGGCGGAGGCGCCCCGGATGTCGGCGTAGGTCAGGGCGGCGCCGACCAGGCCCTTGAACAGCGGGTGCGAGCGGGTCGGCCGGGAGCGGAACTCCGGATGCGCCTGGGTGCCGACGAAGAACGGGTGGATGTCGGCGGGCAGCTCGGCGTACTCCACCAGGCGGCCGTCGGGCGACAGTCCGGAGAAGACCATGCCGACCTTCTCCAGCTCCTCCCGGTAGGAGTTGTTGACCTCGTAGCGGTGGCGGTGGCGCTCGTCCACCTTCGCCATGCCGTACATCTGGCGGGCGAGGGAGCCCTCGGCGAGCTTGGCGGGGTAGAGGCCCAGCCGCATGGTGCCGCCCATGTCACGCTCGCCGGAGACGACGTCCTCCTGGTCGGCCATGGTGGAGATGACCGGGTGGGTGGTCTCGGGATCGAACTCGGTGCTGCCGGCGTCCTCGATGCCGGCGAGGTTGCGGGCCGCCTCGATGACCATGCACTGCATGCCCAGGCAGATGCCGAGCAGCGGGATCCTGTTCTCCCGGACGTGCCGGATCGCACCGAGCTTGCCCTCGATGCCGCGCACGCCGAACCCGCCGGGCACGAGCACGCCGTCCACGCCGTCCAGCTCGCGGGCGGCTCCTTCGGGAGTCTCGCAGTCGTCGCTCTTGACCCAGCGGATGTTGACGCGGGCGTCGTTGGCGAAGCCGCCCGCGCGCAGCGCCTCGGTGACCGACAGGTAGGCGTCGGGCAGGTCGATGTATTTGCCCACCAGGGCGATCGTGACCTCCTTGGCCGGGTGGTGCACCCGGCGCAGGAGCTGCTCCCACTCCTTCCAGACGACGTCGCGGAAGGGCAGGCCGAGGCGGCGGACGACGTAGGCGTCCAGGCCCTCGGAGTGCAGCACCTTGGGGATGTCGTAGATGCTCGGCGCGTCGATCGCCGAGACCACGGCGTCCTCGTCGACGTCGCACATGAGGCTGATCTTGCGCTTGATCGAGGTGCTGACCGGGCGGTCGGAGCGCAGGACGATCGCGTCGGGCTGGATGCCGATGCTGCGCAGTGCAGCGACCGAGTGCTGCGTCGGCTTGGTCTTCAGCTCGCCGCTCGGGCCGATGTAGGGCAGCAGCGAGACGTGCAGGAAGAACACGTTGTCACGGCCGACCTCGTGGCGAACCTGGCGGACGGCCTCCAGGAAGGGCAGCGACTCGATGTCGCCGACGGTGCCGCCGACCTCGGTGATGACCACGTCCACGTCGGGGCCGGCCATGGAGCGGATGCGGTCCTTGATCTCGTTGGTGATGTGCGGGATGACCTGCACGGTGTCACCGAGATACTCGCCGCGTCGCTCCTTGGCGATGACGTTGGAGTAGACCTGGCCGGTGGTCACGTTCGCGGATCCGTGCAGCTCGGTGTCGAGGAAGCGCTCGTAGTGACCGACGTCGAGGTCGGTCTCCGCCCCGTCGTCGGTGACGAAGACCTCACCGTGCTGGAACGGGTTCATCGTTCCGGGGTCGACGTTGAGGTAGGGGTCGAGCTTCTGCATGGTGACCCGCAGACCACGCAGTTTGAGAAGACGCCCGAGGCTCGACGCCGTCAGTCCCTTACCGAGACTGGAGGCGACGCCGCCGGTGACGAACAGATGCTTGGTGTGTGCGGCGCTGCGCAAGAAGTCTCCCGTGGTCGTCATAGATCAGTCGGCACACCCTGATAGCGGCCCACCTGTCCACGGACTCTCAGAATATCAAACGGTTCCCGCGGACCGTCCGCACGTTCCCCGCCCCGTATCCCCCGGGTACATGACCAAGCGGTAACTTAGCTCGCTATGTCGATTCGTGGCGCCATACGGCGTGCCGCCGGCGGCCTCATCCATCGCGGCTGGGCCGCGATCCGTGCCGCCGGCACGGTGAGCCCCGCCAATCCGGCCGGTTACCGCTTCCGCCGTCTCGGCGAGGGCACCTGCCTGTCGTTCCCCGTCGGCGCGATCTTCGGCGAGGCCTGGATCGAGATAGGCGAGCACACCCTGGTCGGCGAGCGCGTCTCCATCTCCGCGGGCATGGGCCCGGGGGTGGACCTGGGTCCGGCCTCGATCGTGCGGATCGGCGGGAGCTGCTCGATCGGCCGGGGCAGCCACATCGTCGGCCACCAGTCGATCGACATCGGCGATCACGTGTTCACCGGCCCGTACGTCTACATCACCGACCAGAACCACGTCTACGACGACCCGGAGACGCCGATCGGCCGCCAGTGGCCACGCAACAATCCCGTGGTCATCGGCTCGGGCTCCTGGCTGGGCACCGGCGCGATCATCCTGCCGGGCACCCGGATCGGCAGGCAGTGCGTGGTCGCGGGCGGAGCCGTGGTCCGCGGCGAGTTCCCCGACCACAGCGTGATCGCCGGCGTGCCGGCCAAGGTCGTCCGCCGCTACGTGCCCGGAGACGGATGGCTGCCGCCCCACCTCGCCGGATCCCGCACCCAGCCGGCCGAGCAGACCGAGGCCGTCGCGGACGGCGGGACCAGCGGGAACACCGGGACCGGCGGGACCGGCGGGACCGGCGGGGACACCGGACCGGCCGGAGCCGAGCGGGTCGGGGCCGGACCGGCCGGCGCGGCTGAGGCCCGGCTGAGCCCCGGCTGAGCCCCGGCTGAGGCCCGGCCGGGCCCGGCTGAACATCGGCCGAGCCCCGGCCCTGGACCGTACGAGCTTCCGAGACTTACGGTCGCGGCATGCGCACCGCGATCTGTGAGAGATTCGGCGTGGAGTTCCCGCTCTTCGCCTTCAGCCACTGCCGCGACGTGGTCGCCGCGGTGACCAACGCCGGAGGGTTCGGCGTGCTCGGCGCCGTCGCCTACTCCCCCCGGCAGCTCGACGCGGAACTGAGCTGGATCGACAGGCGTGTCGGCGGCCGGCCGTACGGTGTGGACGTCCTCGTCCCCGGCAGGATCGACGCGTCGGCGGCCGACCGGAGTGGCCGTCTCGCCGACTCCATTCCCGAGCGGCACCGCGACTTCGTCGCATACCTGTTCGGCAAGTACGGCGTGACCACGCCCGACCCGTTCACCGGCACGATGTCGGCCCACGCCGACGAGATGGGCCGGCAGGTGACCGCCGAGGGCGCGACCGGTCTCGTCGACGTGGCGCTCAAACACCCGATCGCCCTGATCGCCAGCGCTCTCGGGCCGCCGCCGACGGAGATGATGGGCAAGGCGAGGGAGGCCGGGGTGCCGGTCGCCGCGCTGGTGGGGACCGTCGAGCACGCCCGGCGCCAGGTGGCGGCGGGGGTGGACGTGATCGTGGCGCAGGGGTCGGAGGCGGGCGGACACACCGGGGAGATCTCCACCATGGTGCTGGTTCCCCAGGTCGTGGACGCCGTGGACGTCCCGGTACTGGCGGCGGGAGGCATCGCCGACGGCCGCCAGGTGGCGGCGGCGCTCGCGCTGGGGGCCGAGGGGGTGTGGTGCGGCTCGGTCTGGCTGACCACCGAGGAGGCCGAGACCATCCCCGCGGTCAAGCGCAAACTGCTGGCCGCGACCTCCTCCGACACCGTGCGGTCCCGGTCGCGGACCGGCAAGCCCGCCCGGCAGCTGAAGTCCGCCTGGACCGAGGAGTGGGACGAGGCTCAGGAGAGTCCCGGACCGCTGCCGATGCCGCTGCAGATGCTGCTGGCCGAGAGCGCGATGGCCCGGATCGGCCGGGCGGCCGAACTGGGCAGGCCGGGGGCGGTGGAGCTGGCCAACTACTTCGTCGGGCAGGTCGTCGGCCAGCTGAACCAGGTCCGACCGGCCCGCGAGACCGTCTTCGGCATGGTCGAGGAGTTCGCCGCCGCCATGGAGCGCCTCCGGCGGCTCACCGACGACGGGCGCCCATCCCGGCCGTGACGGCGGCACCCGGGCGCATCCGGAGGCATCCGGATGCGCCCGGCGGGATCCATCGGCGTCCGGGAACCGTTGAAGGATGGACGAGAACACGACGGAGGCACGATGCTCGCGGCACTGACCGGTCTCGGCCTTTCCACGGCGGCGGGGTTGAACGCCTACATCCCCCTGCTCGTGGTCGGCCTGATCGCCAACTTCACCGATCGCCTACGGCTCCCCCAGGAGTTCGCCTGGCTGTCCAACGGCTGGGTGCTCGGGATCATCGGCGTGCTGCTGCTCGCCGAGGTCGTGCTCGACAAGGTCCCGGTGGTCGACAGCGTCAACGACATGATCCAGACCGTGGTCCGCCCGGCGGCCGGCGGCGTGGTGTTCAGCGCCACCGAGGCGGCCGCCCGGCTCGACGGCTCAACCTGGATGAGCCACAACCCCTGGCTGAGCTGGGTGCTGGGCATCGTGATCGCGCTGGCCGTGCACGTGATGAAGACGACCGCCAGGCCGGTGGTCAACGTGTCGACCGCAGGGGTCGGCGCGCCCGTCGTCAGCACCGTGGAGGACGTCGGAGCGCTCGGCATGAGCCTGATCGCGATCTTCCTGCCGGTCCTGGTCGTCATCGGGGTGGCCGTGCTGGCACTGTTCGCCTGGTGGGCGATCCGCAAGGTACGGCGCCGCCGCACGCTCCGGCGGAGTCCGGCCTGACCGGTGACCGTGCGGGGAGAGCGCCGCTGATCGACGACCGCACACATCCGAACGCGCGGGCTATGCTCGAAGAATCTCATTTCGCCCCCATCGGGAGGTGGCTCCGATCGGCACTTTCCTCACCATCGTGCTGGTGATCTTCTTGTTCCTCCTTCTCCTGGGAGGAGCCGGGATCTACCTTCTGGTCAAGGTCGGCAAGAAGGCCACCAAGAAGGCCCGCAAGGTGAGCACCCGGGTCGCCTCCCACATGGCGGCGATGGGCCCCGGCGACGCCGCCGAGACCGAGCGGATGCGCCTGGACCTGCGCCGTGAGGTCTCCCTGACCCGCCAGGCCGTCGACCACGCGCTGCGTGACGGGTGGGGCCTGGGCGACCTGCCCCAGCTGGTGGCCGAGATCGGCACGCACGCCGACCAGCTCGACGCCCAGCTCGGTCTCTACGCCCAGCACAGCCGGGTGTCGGCCTACGCCGACCACGCCTCCCTGGGCCGCCTGCGCGAGCACCACGCCAAGTTGACCAGTTCCTGCGCGCGGATCCGCGCCGACCTGCTCAACGACCAGATGGCGCACGCGGCCGGCGGGATCGCCGACATCCAGAACCGCACCGACATCGAGATCGAGGCGCGCCGCCGCGCCCCCGACCCGCTGGACCAGATCGACGAGCTCCACCGGCGCGCCATGGTCGACCGCTCCCACCCCGAAGAGCACCGCTGACGGCCACGGAACGTGTCACCATGGACACGTCGCGCAATTTCGAGGGGCGAGTCGAAGGAGGTCACCATGACCATGGCGCTTCCCGAATGGTTCTACCCGGGCCCGCCGGGCGGGTGGACGGCCGACATGCTCGATCGTCTCCCCCCCGACGCCCCCCGGCACGTCGAACTGATCGACGGGTCGCTGATCATGATGTCTCCCCAGACCGCGTTTCACATGTTCGTGCTGAGGCGTTTCGAGCAGGAGCTCACGCCTCCTGACGATCTCACCGTCGTCCGGGAGATGACGGTGACGCTCGGGATCCGCCAACGACCCGAGCCCGACATCATGGTGGTGGACAGGTCGGCGTTGATGACCATGAAGACGACCTCCTTCAAACCCGCGGACGTGCGCCTTGCCGTCGAAGTGGTCTCCCCCGAATCGATGGATCGAGATCGGACCACCAAGCCGATCAAATACTCCGACGCCGGGATCAGGCATTTCTGGCGAGTCGAGCAGGAGGACGAGCAGCCCGTCGTCTATACCTTCGAGCTGGAGCCCTCCGTCAAGGCCTACGTGCCCACCGGCATCCACCGCAGACGGCTGCGCACCTACATCGGCTTCGACGTTGACATCGACCTCGATCTGAGCCCGTTCATCGGGGGGTGAGTCTCCCCCTCAAGACGTGCCCGCCCTTCGCGGCCGCAGCCGTGGTACCGATGCGAGGGCACACAACCGCGTTCGGTGTCGGGTTCAGATATAGATCGCAGACCGCGCGGGCTCTGGCCGCGAATTCAGGATCTTTCGGCCGGTTCAGCCAGCCCCTGACCCGGTGCGGCTTAAGGTCGAGGTCAGCCAGGATCCGGCCGACCTGCGCGGCTGAGATTCCAATCTGCCCAGCCAGGTGAGCAGCCGGCAGGGCACGAGACCAGTGCGAGTCGGTTTCGGGTTTCTCCCCAGTCACCGTCTCCACGATCTTCAGTCGCGCCGCAGGCCCGTAGACGGACACCCGGCCCGGGCGCGGCCGATCGGTCATCGCCGCCTCACCTTCGGCACAGAACCGCTTCCGCAGTCGCCAGACCGTCTCCACATGCACCCCCGGCCTTGGCAGCGATCGCGGTATTGCGCATCCCGCCCGCAGCAGCCAGCAGAATCTTCACCCTCACCACCTGCCGGTACGGGGGCGAGGCACACGCGAGCTTCTTCAACCGCTTGCGCACCGCCGCAGGCAGCACCACGACGTGCGGACTCGCCACCTTGCTCACCTCTTCACCTCGAAACCACTCAGCAAGTCGATGCGGAGCTACCGGGTAGCGAACTCACGGATGAGTCGCCACACCTCGGCGGGTGCTTCTTCTGGCGCAAAGTGGCCCGCTCCTGGTACTACAGCCGTGGTCAGGTTCTCGATCCCGGCTTCACGGAATCCGGCTGCGTAGGTCGCGATGTCGCCTCCCTCGCTCTGGCCTCGTAGGTAGAGCAGCGGGGTGCGAATGGCCGCGGCGGAAGCGGTGTTGTCTCGGGCATCTTGAGCAAATGCCCGGTAGAAGTCGAATCCGGCGGTGAGAGAGGCATCACTGCTGTAAGCAGCGGCGTGGGCGGCACGCGACTCCGGGCCGATCTTCGATGGGTCGACTGACAAGACGTCGTAGAAGTAGCCGAAGTACTCGGCCTGATGTCCCTGCACCAGCGTCTCGGGCAGTGTCGGCACATTGTGCAGGCCGAAGTGCCAGATATAGGGATTCTTGAGAACGTCGGTCCACGGCTCCACTCCGGGGATCACCGTGTTCATGATGACGACGCGAGCGGTCTGAGGGTATCGGCGGAGGTAGGCGTAGGCCACCATCCCTCCGGCGTCGTGACCTACCAGGGTGACGTCGGTGAGATTCAGGGCCTGGATCAGCTCGTGGATTCTGGCGGCCACGAGCCGCTTGACGCCCCCGTCTCCTGTGGCGGTTGACTGGCCCACCCCCGGCAGGTCGATGGCGATGGCGCGGGCGTCTGGTGCGGCCAGGGTCATGACGTCCGTCCAAGCCTGCCACGATTCCGGCCAGCCGTGCAGGAACAGGTACGGCCGACTGCGCGGGTCGCCGGCCTCGACGACGTGCAGCGTGCCGTCTCCGGTGTTCAGGTGGGTGTGACGCAGCTCAATAGACATGTTTCATGTATATCGAAAGACATGATTCATGTCTATTTGCTAGTGTGGAGGCCATGAATGGAAGCAGCGAAGACCGTCCCGCGTTCGAGCGCGGCACCGGCTTTCTGCTGGCGCGTCTGGGATCACTGGCCGCACGCTCGTGGACGGCATTCCTGACCGCCCACGAGCTGTCCCAGAGCCAGCACTCGATACTTGTGGTGCTCAAGGATCAGGGACCCATCGGCCAGCAGCACCTCGCGCACCTGGTCGCCATGGACGCCCGCAACATCGTGCCGGTGCTGGATCTGCTGGCCGCCAAAGAACTGATCAAGCGACAGCCCGACCCGGCAGACGGCCGCCGCCGTATGATCACCCTCACCGCCCACGGGAAGACGCTCGCCGACACCATCACCGCCGCGGCAGCCTTGGGCCAAGACGACTTCCTCAGTGTGCTGGACGACCAGGACCGTAGGCACCTCAACGACCTCCTCCGGAGGCTTTACGACGCACACGTCCACAAGCCCTGACCAGAACCAAGCGTCCATCGAAACAACCGGGCAAACGTTGCCTGATGCGGGTCGGCAGCCCATTCCGAGCCTCATGATCAACCCTCACAGGATCGACGCGGCACTGCACCAGGGACGGAAGTGCCTTGTCCGTCCGCTCTCATAGGGCGGGCGGATAAATGGCTTGCGGCAGGTCGGGACGGCCCCGCATAATCGTCGACGTCGATCATCCGGCGCCCGCTGTGCGCCGTGAACGAAGGGAGGGTGACCGTGGCTGCTTTCTTCTCTCATGCCCGCAAGTCCTCTCCCACCGGTCCTCGCTGACCTGATCGCCGCACCGGTGGGCCTCTCGATCCGGAGAACCCGCAGTGCCGAAGCATCCCGAACACCGCCGCCGTGGCAAGTACGCGCTCGATGACGACGACGTCGAATGGCTTGCCAACACCCCCGAGGACCTCGACGGACCGCCGTCCGGCGACCGCTGGTCCACCTGGGACCTGAGCACCCCCACCGAGCGCGGCCCCCGGCCGCATCCCGAGTGGCTCGTCACCGAACTGGCCGCCGTCGACACCGAACTCGGCATCCTGAAGACCGGCAAGGAAGCCGACGTCCATCTCATCTCGCGAGGCGTCCCGGACACCGACCGGGTCTGCCTGCTGGCCGCCAAGCGCTACCGCTCGGCGGAGAACCGCCTCTTCCATCGCGACGCCGGATATCTGGAAGGACGCGGCGAGCGGGACAGCCGGATCAGCCGGGCGATGGCCAGCCGATCCCGGTTCGGCAAGCAGATGATCGCCGGGCAGTGGGCCGGCGCCGAGTTCGCGGCGCTGTGCCGACTGCGGGGGCTGGGGGTGCCCGTGCCGTACCCGGTGCAGATCGTCGGCACCGAGATCCTGGAGGAGTTCGTCGGCACTCCCGACGGCTTCGCCGCACCCCGCCTGGCCGCCGTCTCCGAGGGGCTGGCGGAGCTGTGGGAGCAGCTCGTGGACGCCATGGTGGTCCTGGCCCGCGAGGGCCTGGCTCATGGGGACCTGTCGCCCTACAACATCCTCGTCCACGAGGACCGGCTGGTCATCATCGACCTGCCGCAGATCGTGGACGTGGTGGCCCACCCTGTCGGCGCGGAGTTTCTCGACCGCGACGCCCGCAACGTCGCCACCTGGTTCGCCGGGCGTGGCGTGGCCGCGGCCGATGCCGGATCGCTGGCCGCACTCCTGCGGGCCGAGGCCCGGCTGTCCTGACCGGCGACCGGCGGCGCCGCGCCGGTATCCGCCGCCTGTGCGGGCGGCGGATACCGGCGCTCATGCTCCTAGCCGTCCGCGCGGGCGGTGGATCGGCGCTCCTTCTCCAGGAGAGCCGGCCGTCTCAGGCCGCGATCGACGCTGGGCCCGCCCCCGAGACTCCGGCCAGATCAGGAGACCCGGCCACGTCAGGTGACCTCGGCTCCGTCAGGTGACCTCGGCCGGATCAGGAGACCTCGGCTCCGTCAGGTGCCCCGACCACGTCAGGTGACCTCGGCCGGATCAGGTGACATCGGCTCCGTCAGGAGACCCCGGCCTCGCGCATGTCGCGGACCTCGCGCTTGAGCTCCTTGATCTCGTCGCGGAGCCGGGCGGCCACCTCGAACTGCAGGTCGGTGGCGGCCTGGTGCATCTGGTCGGTGAGCGACTCGACCAGCGCCTCCAGCTGGGCCCGGGGCATCTCCCCCGCGATCGCCTTGGCGTGCTGGCCGGCCTGTTTGACCGCGAAGCCGGGGACCGGGGCCTTGCCGCGTGACTGCTGGCGACCGCTGCCGCCGAGAAGCTGGGCGGTGTCGGCGTCCTCCCGGTTGAGCGAGTCGAGGATGTCGGCGATCTTCTTCCGGAGCGGCTGCGGGTCGATGCCGTTGGCCTCGTTGTAGGCCGTCTGCTTGGCCCGGCGCCGGTTGGTCTCGTCGATCGCCCGCTCCATCGAGGGGGTGATGCGGTCGGCGTACATGTGCACCTGGCCGGAGACGTTACGGGCCGCGCGGCCGATGGTCTGGATCAGCGAGGTCTCCGAGCGCAGGAAGCCCTCCTTGTCCGCGTCCAGGATGGCCACCAGCGAGACCTCCGGCAGGTCGAGGCCCTCACGGAGCAGGTTGATACCGACCAGGACGTCGAACTCCCCCATCCGCAGCTCCCGGAGCAGCTCGATGCGGCGCAGGGTGTCGACCTCGCTGTGCAGGTAGCGGACCCGGATGCCGAGCTCCAGGAGGTAGTCGGTGAGGTCCTCGGACATCTTCTTGGTGAGCGTGGTGACCAGGACCCGCTCGTCCTTCTCGGTCCTGGTCCTGATCTCGTGGACCAGGTCGTCGATCTGGGACTTCGTCGGCTTGACGATCACCTCGGGGTCGACCAGGCCGGTCGGCCGGATGACCTGCTCCACCACGTCGCCCTTGGAACGGCCCAGCTCGTAGCTGCCCGGGGTGGCCGACAGGTAGACGGTCTGGCCGATCCGCTCCAGGAACTCCTCCCATTTGAGCGGGCGGTTGTCCATCGCCGACGGCAGGCGGAAGCCGTGCTCGACGAGCGTGCGCTTGCGGGAGGCGTCGCCTTCGTACATCGCGCCGATCTGCGGCACGGTCTGGTGCGACTCGTCCAGGACGAGCAGGAAGTCTTCGGGGAAGTAGTCGAGCAGGGTGTTGGGGGCGCTGCCCGGCTCGCGGTCGTCCATGTGGCGGGAGTAGTTCTCGATGCCGGAGCAGGTGCCGATCTGGCGCATCATCTCCAGGTCGTAGGTGGTGCGCATGCGCAGTCGCTGGGCCTCCAGGAGCTTGCCCTGCCGCTCCATCGTCTCCAGGGTCTGGGCCAGCTCGGCCTCGATGCCCCGGACGGCCTTCTCCATCCGCTCGGTGCCCGCGACGTAGTGGGAGGCGGGGAAGATGTAGAGCTCGGTGTCCTCCGTGATCACCTCGCCGGTCAGCGGGTGCATGGTGGAGAGCTTCTCGATCTCGTCGCCGAACATCTCGATGCGCACCGCGAGCTCTTCGTACTTCGGGATGATCTCGATCGTGTCGCCGCGCACCCGGAAGGTGCCCCGGGTGAAGGCCAGGTCGTTGCGGGTGTACTGCATGTCGACCAGCCGGCGCAGCAGCCTGTCGCGCTCGATCTCCTGGCCGACCTTGAGCCGGGTCATCCGGTCGACGTACTCCTGCGGGGTGCCCAGGCCGTAGATGCACGACACCGACGCCACCACGATCGTGTCGCGGCGGGTCAGCAGCGAGTTGGTCGCCGAGTGGCGCAGCCGTTCGACCTCGTCGTTGATCGACGAGTCCTTCTCGATGTAGGTGTCGCTCTGCGGGACGTACGCCTCGGGCTGGTAGTAGTCGTAGTAGGAGACGAAGTATTCGACCGCGTTGTTGGGCATCATCTCGCGCAGTTCGTTGGCGAACTGCGCGGCGAGCGTCTTGTTGGGCTGGATGACCAGGGTCGGCCGCTGCAGCCGCTCGATCAGCCAGGCGACCGTGGCGGTCTTGCCCGTGCCGGTGGCGCCCAGCAGGACGTTGTCCACCGCACCGGCCTTCACCCGCCGCTCGAGCTCGGCGATCGCGGTGGGCTGGTCGCCCGAAGGGGTCATGTCGGTGACGACCTCGAAGGGAGCCACCTTGCGCTGCAAATCAGTTACCGGCCTCACTCCACCCACTGTAGGTGGAGCCACCGACATTCCTTCTCGTCCGGGAGCGGGCCGTCCCTTTCAATCATCCAGCAAGCGTTCCGCAAGCCGGATGCCCTTCACTGTTCCGCGTGCAGCCACTTACGAATCGTGATATATCGGACGTTCGCTACATATCTACTCCGGAGGTTTGATGTCCCGGCCAAGAGAGGCGATGCGGACGGCGGTGGCCGCCGCGCAGGCGATAGGGCAGGGCGGCGATCCGCGGCAGGTGGTGGGCCAGCTCGCCGGTCAGGTGGCGGGCCAGGTCATGGGCCAGGGATCCGGCGAACCGGGGTTCTCCCTCAATCCGGGCGACTTCCTGGCCGCCCGCGAGCAGGGCGTGTCCGTGAGCACGGTCATCGAGGCCCGCACCGCGTCGCTGAACGAGGCCGGTGAGATCGTCAACCGCAGCTTCACCGGCACCGGCCCGGACGGCGAGGCGGCCCATGTGATCTCGCCGGTGGTGATCCCCAAGGGCACCACGGCCCGGGTGGTCATCCCCCTGGTCGTGCTGGCGGCACTCGGCCTGGTCGGACTGGCCGCCACCGGCCTCATCCCCGGTGCGCGGGTGCTGTTCGGGCCGCACTACTGGGCCGTGCTGGTGCTGGCCGCCGCGTTCCTGTGGTGGCGGCGGAGCGTGGTCATGGTGCCCGAGGGCTGCAGAGCCCTGATCACCAAGTTCGGCAAGCTCGTGCAGATCGCCGAACCGGGCAGGGTGACCCTGTTCAATCCGTGGAAGCGGGTCAGCTACATCGTCAACACCACCCGTGAGTATCCCTTCAACGCACCCATCCGCGAGGCCCCGACCCAGCAGGGCGTCAAGGCCAGCGTGGACCTGTTCCTGCAGTTCCGGATCGAGGACCCCGCCGAGTTCATCTTCGTCCTCGGCTCGGTCGGCGGTTTCCAGGCCAAGCTGCAGAACGCCATCAGCGAGGTCACCCGCTCCCTCATCTACGCCCAGCGCGCCGAGGACATCTACGACCTGGTCGGCGAGAGCACCATGGGCATGCTGGACAACCTCAACCAGCAGTTCCTGCCCGCCGTACGGCTCACCGACGTGAACATCACCCACGCCGAGCCGTCCAGCCAGGAGTACCGGATGGACCTGGCCGCCCCGGAGATGATCAGGGTCGCCAAGGAGGCGTACACCTACGAGTACGAACTCCAGCTGCGCAAGGAGCAGAACGAGGGCGACCTGATCAAGGAGCTCGCCGGGCTGCAGGAGCAGCTCTCGGCCATCCACGCCGAGATCGCCGGATACCAGGCCCGGATGGACACCGCGCTGGAGCGCGCGTCCCACCAGGCGAAGGCGCAGGGCGGCCAGCGGCTGGTGGAGGCGGAGTCCACCGCCAAGGCCAACGCGGCGCTGCTGGAGGCGCAGGCGCTGGACATCCGCGCGCTCAGCGCCGCCGAGGCCCCCGAGATCCTGGACTACCGGTTCCAGCAGGACCTGCTCGACAAGCTGGAGTCGGTCGCCTCCCACCTGCCCCACGTGGTGCAGATCGGCGAGTCCGTCGACATCGACCTGCTCGTCCTGGCCAGGCAGCTGGTCGGCAGCCGGGAGACGCAGCTGTTCTCCGAGGCGGACATGGCGGCGATCAGAGGACGGATCACCGAGATCGGCAAGCGGGTCGAGGACCGCGACGCGGAGATCGACGCCCTGCTCAACCCGGTCACCGAGACCGCGCTCCCCATCGCGGGCGGAGCTCCGCAGCCGACGGTGCCCGCCGCGCGGGAGACCGCACAGGAAGAAGAGGAGGTCTGAGGTGAGCAGAGAGTTCTCCAAGATCAAGGAATCCCTGGCCTCCTGGTCGGAGATCCGCCAGCTGCTGCGCGGCGGCGAGTCCGGCCAGCTCGTCCCGGTGGTCATCCCCAAGGACCGCCGCGGCTTCGCCTGGGTGACGCTGCTGTTCCTCGCCCTCTACCTGGCCGGTACGGCACTGCTGGCCGGCGGGGTGTTCTCCGCCCTCGCCGCGCTCGGCGCGGTGCTGTCCCTGCTCGCGGCGCTGGTCTGGCTCTGGCGCCGGGCGATCATCGAGATCGAGGAGGGCACCACCGGGGTGCGCAGCCGGTGGGGGGCGATCGTGGGCACCCTGCCCCCGGGCCGCCACTACCTGTGGCTGCCGTGGGACCGGGTGGACGCGGTGGTGGACACCTCCACCGAGATCCCCTACTCCGCCCCGATCGTCGCCTGCCCGACCGCGGAGAACGTGCCGCTGAAGTCGATCGAGTTCTTCCTGAAGTTCCGCATCGTCGACCCCGTCGCCTTCGTCCGGACGATCGGCGCGGGCAACTTCGACCTGGTGCTCAGCAGCGCCGTACAGGACGCCATCCGCCAGCGCAGCCGCCTGGTGCACACCGAACGCGCCTACGACCTGCGCGGCTCCGACGTCGGCGACATGCAGGAGCTGCTGACCCGCCAGCTCGGCCGGTACGGCGTGAAGATCACCGGTGCCAACATCCCGGACGTGCAGCTTCCCGACCAGTACCAGCAGCACCTGGCCACCCGCGAGAAGGTGGCCAAGGAGCTGTCGGCCTTCGAACGGGAGTGGGAGCTCACCCGCAAGCGGCGGATCGACACGCTGCTGATGGAGATCGAGCGCTCCAAGAAGACGCGGGACGCCCGCATCGTGGAGGTGCGGGCAGCCGCCAACACCGCGCGCAAAGACGTCGCCCGCATGCTGGAGGAGCACGAGACCGAGGCGCAGCGGGTGCGCTGGGAGATCGAGGCCAAGGGGCGGGCCGAGCTCACCTCCGCGGAGAACGAGGCCAAGGGGCTGCGCCGGCTGGCCGACTCCTACCGGGACAACCGCGCCGTGCTCCAGTACGAGCTGGCCCGGCGCCGCCTGGACGTGGGGGCCCGGCTCGCCGAGAACGCCCCGCGCCCCGTCGTCGTCCGCACCGACGGCGGATCCGGGGAGTCCTCCGCACTGTCGACCATGCTCCTGGCCCAGATCCTGCCGCAGCTCGGCCGCGGGAACGGTCAGATCAGGCCGCCCGTTGAACCCAACTGAAACCCTCTATCCCCTGGGAGTGCCCGATGGTGTTCCGTAAGCTGATGGCCGCGTTCGGCGCGGGCGTCGAAGTCGACACGGTCCTGAACAACTCCGGCGTCCGCCCCGGAGAGGTCCTGCGGGGGCAGGTCAACTTCCGCGGCGGCGGCTCCGACTACAAGGTCGAGGGCATCTTCATCGACCTCACCGCGGTGGTCGAGGTCGAGAGCGGCGACAACGAGCACCGATCGACCTACAGCTTCCTGCGCCAGCAGGTCGCCGGCCCGTTCCATCTCCCCGCGGGCGCCCAGCAGTCGGCCCCCTTCGAGATCCCCGTGCCGTGGGAGACCCCGATCAGCGCCGTGGGCGGCCATCCGCTGCGCGGCATGCAGCTGGGCGTCTCCACCGAGCTGGCCCTGGCCGGGTCGCTGGACAAGGGCGACCTCGACCCGCTGTTCGTCAGCCCGCTGCCCGCCCAGGACCACGTGCTCGCCGCACTGGACGGCGCGGGCTTCCGCTTCAAGAAGGCCGACCTGGAGCGCGGCACCCTGCGCGGCTCGCGGATGCCGTTCTTCCAGGAGATCGAGTACTACGCGGGCCACGAGTACGCCCGGCACTTCAACGAGCTGGAGCTGACCTTCATCGCCGGTCCGCAGGCGATGGACGTCATCCTGGAGGCCGACAAGCGCGGCGGCTTCCTGACTTCCAGCCACGACACCTACAACCGGTTCACGGTCCGCTACAGCGACCACCCGGGGCAGGTGGAGCAGTCGCTCCGCGCCGGCCTGCACGCCATGGCCCAGCGGCGTGGCTGGTTCTGATCCCTCTCCGGTGGCTGCCGGACGACGGTCCACGCACTCCGCGGAGGCGGAGGGCGGGCGGGCGTCCGGCGGACCACCCGGGGTGACGGGGTGTGACGCCCCCGAGTGTCCCGATGCCCGCCTGTCAGGGCCCGGACGACCCGGGCGCCGCCGCCCCGGCGGCTGCGGCAGGTGATCACCCCACCCCTGGAGTACGGCCCGGTTCTCGATCTACCATGGCGGCGGGGCTGACCGGCGGCCGGACGGACGGGGCGTACATGGGGCGGATGGCACGGTTCGGGGCATGGCTCGGTAAGAACATCGACGGTTTCGTCGCGCTGCTGCTCGCCGTGGGCGTCGGTGTGGTGGGCCTGCTGGACGACTCGATCGACAAGGCCCTGCGCGACCAGGTGATCGAGTCCGGCACCCTGCTGGTGCTGGCGCTGCTGACCACCGCCATCCTGCGGGACCGCTGGCGCCAGGAGCCGGCCGAGAAGGCGATGCGGGAGAGCTTCGCCAGGACCGTGACGCTGCCGGAGCGGCTGGAACGGCTGGAGGGCGTGGTCTCCGGGGCCGGCCGGGCACTGCAGGACCTGTCGATCGTGAACGTGCTCAACGGCCCCGAGGAGATCGCCAGAGCACACGCGGAGGCACGCGCAGACACCGACCGCTGGATCTTCAAGGGCGGCACGGGCACCTACCTGCGCGCGGTGACGCTGCCCGAATGCGTCGCGGCCGCCCGCCGGGAACGGCGCGCGCTGCTGATGCGCCTGGAGATCATCGACCCGGGCGACGAACGGGTCTGCGAGGCCTACGCCCGTTTCCGCCGGTCGATGTCGCAGGAGCCGGACGGCACGGGAGAGGTCTGGACGCCCGAGCGCACCCGCAAGGAGGCCTTCGGCACCATCCTCGCGGGCTGCTGGCATCACCAGCGGTTCGGGCTGCTGGAGCTCCACATCGGGCTGTCGGCCACCATGACGACGTTCCGGTGGGACCTGTCCTCCTCGTCGCTGATCATCACCGGGGAGGATCCCCGCCGCGCGCTCATCACCCGCAGGGGCTCCTTCTACTACGACAGCTGCACCACCGAGCTGATGGCAAGCCTGGAGCAGGCCAGGCGGGTTCCGGTCGAGCTGGCCCGGTCGGTCCCGCTCAGCGAGGAGCCCACGATCGAGGAGGTGCGCAGACTGTTCGAGACCCTCGGTCTGCCACTCCCCCGGTCCTACACCGACAGGGACATCGCCGACCTCACGCGAAAGGCGCTTCGGGCCAAGAACCCGTATCTGTGATGAGATACCAGGATCTGTATGACGCGATGATCGGCGGCACGGCCCGCGAATCCCTGCCCGGCTGGGCGCGGAGAGTGCTCGAAGCCATCGGCTCCGGCGACTCGCCGATCATCGGTGTACGCCATCCGCTGGGCTTCCTCTGCCTGCCGCTGGAGCGGACCGAGGAGTACGGCGTGTGCGTGCACATCTGGTCCGGCGCGCTCCCGCACGCCGCGTCCACCACCTCCCAGATCCACTGCCACAGCTGGGACCTGCTCAGCCACGTGCTGTACGGCCAGGTGGAGAACGTACGCGCCGACGTCGGCGACACGGTCTCCGCCGTCACCCACCGGGTTTTCGAGGTGGTCAGCGGGGCCGACGGCGACCGCATCCGGCCGACCCCGCGCACCGTGCGGTGCTCCCCCGGGATGAGCGAGGTGTACGGTCCTGGCGAGACCTACGCGCTGCCCGCCGGGGTGTTCCACGCCAGCGTGGTCCCCGGCGGGGAGAGCGCGACCATCGCACTGGGCCGGGGACGCCCCGGCCGCAGCGACCTGTCCCTGGGCCCGCCCGACCTCGGCGCCCATCTCGTCCCCCGCCGGCACTGCGATCCGCGGGAGACCGCCCGGGCCGCGCTGCACGCCGCCGACCGTCTGCCCTAGCCACCCGCCGGGACGCGCGCCCGCTCCGGCGGGACGCCCGGCCCGCGGCACCACCGAGGAGGACCGCATGCTCCAGGAGACGGATCTCGAGCACGCCCGCCGGATCGCCGTCGAGGCCGCGGAGGCCGCGGGCCGGCTGATCGTCGCGGGCACCCGGGGAACCATCGAGATCAACGCCAAGGGCGATGACGGCGACGTGGTCACCGACCTGGATCTGGCCGCGGAGAAGCTGCTGCTGGAACGGGTGCTGACCGCCTTCCCCGGCCATGCGGTGATCGCCGAGGAGTCGGGCGAGCTGGGCGACGCGGAGTCGGAGTGGACCTGGGTCATCGACCCGCTCGACGGCACCAACAACGTCGCGATCGGCCTCCCCCTGTACGCCGTGGGCCTGGCCCTGTGCCGGCACGGACGACCCGAGCTGGGAGTCGTGCACGAGCCCGTGACCGGCAGGACGTGGTCGGCCGTCCGGGGCCGGGGGGCGCTCGGCCCCGGTGGACCGCTGTCCGCCCCGCCCCACCGGCCTGCCGGCGGCGGCCCCGTACTGGCCTGGATCCAGGGGTACGGCGTACGGCGCGGCGACACCGTGGCCTGCGCGCTGAAGGCGGGGCTGGACAGGCGTGCCCGCCGGGTGCTGCGGCTCTGGGCCCCGTTGCTGGCCTGGGTGATGCTCGCCCGGGGCGACATCGACGGGATCGTCGGCTACCAGACCGGGATCGTCGACCTGCCGGGCGGTCTGCTGATCGCGCAGGAGGCCGGGGCGGTGGTCAGCGCCTTCGACGGCACTCCCTTCGACTGCGCTCCGCTGACCGGAGGCGGGCGCGACTTCGTCGCGAGCCGGGCAGGGCTCCAGGAGGAGCTGCTGGAGGCGGTCCGGGTCAGCCGGTGAGCAGCAGCACGCCCACGGTCGCGGCCACGCCCACCACCGCCAGCCCCGCCCCGGCCAGCACGAAGGTGACCAGCGGCACGCGCACCCCGCGACGGCGGCACCACTCGAACCACAGCAGGGTGGCGAGCGAGGCCCATGGGGTGATCACCGGCCCAATGTTCGTGCCGGTGAGCAGGGCCAGCAGCTGTTCCTGGTTCCCGACCGGGATGACCTTCTCCACCGCGGTGTAGGCGGGCAGGTTGTTGATCAGGTTGGACAGCCCCGCTCCCACGGCCGCCGCCCGGTAGGCGCCGTCGCCGTCGCCGTCGGTCCCGGCCAGGGCGCCCATCAGTCCGGCCAGGCCGTACCGGCTCAGGGTGGGCACCACCAGGAACAGGCCGGTGACGAAGACGAGAAGCTGCCAGGGGAACAGCGCGAAGGTGAGTTTGGACCTGTCGCGCCAGGCGAAAGCGGCGATCATCAGCACCGCCGAGACCAGGGCGGCCGCCTGGATCGGCAGCCCCAGCAGGATCGCGGCGATGAACAGCGCGCACACCGTGGCGGCCGTCCGGAACAGCAGCGGGTCGGCGACCGGCACCGGGGACGGCGGATCGTAACGGTCGGCGCCGCGCCTGCCACGCCGCCAGAAGAACGTCCACAGGAAGGCCATGGTGACCGCGACGGAGACGAGCTGCGGCAGCCAGAGCCGCCCGGCGAACTCCTGGGTGGACATGCCGAGCCGCTCCATGGCCAGCAGGTTCGTCAGGTTCGAGACCGGCAGCAGCAGGCTGGCGGTGTTGGCCAGCCAGACGGTCGTCATGGCCAGCGGAAGCGCGGCGATCCCGGCCCTGGCCGCCAGGGCGAGCATGACGGGCGTCAGCAGCACCGCCGTGGTGTCCAGGTTCAGGAACATGGTGACCAGTGACGCGAAGGCCGTGCACAGCAGGAAGAGCGCGGCGTAGTTTCCCCGGCCCACCACCGCCAGCCGGGTCGCGATCACATCGAAGACCTGGGCCTCCTTGACCAGCTCCGCCAGCACGATCACGGCGCCGAGGAACAGCAGGATGGGCGCGATGCGCGCCAGCTCACCTCGGGCCTCCTCGGCCGGCAGCAGGCCGGTGACGACGGACAGGACGCCGACCACCAGCAGGCCGATCCGGATCCAGTCCAGCACGCTCAGTCGCCGCAGCACACCGCCCATGATCTACGAGATCGGCCAAGATCGCACGCCCTTGATCAAACCCCTCCAAATCCCCGTCCCCACAGGGAATACTGAACTCCGGAGACGGTGGCGAGGGGTGCAGACGCGATGGTACGGGACGACAGACCGGTCGACATCTTCGTCAGTTACTCCCCCGCCGACGAACGCTGGGCCTCGTGGATCGCGTGGGAGCTGGAGGCCGCCGGATACCGGACCATGATCCAGGCCTGGGACTTCGTGCCGGGAACCCAGTTCATCGAGTTCATGGACCGGGGTGTCAGCGAGGCCGCGCTGGTGGTGGCGGTGCTGTCGCGCAACTACCTCAGATCCCGCTGGGGGCGGATGGAGTGGCAGGCCGCGCTCCGCGCCGACCCGGAGAACCCCTCCAACAAGCTGGTCACGGTCCGGCTGGAGGACTGCCCGCTGGAGGGGTTGCTGTCCACGATCACCTGGGTGGACCTGGTCGGGGTGGCCGACCCCGACCAGGCGCGGGCCCTGCTGCTGAACCGGATCGGCCAGGCACTGGCGGGCCGGGCCAAACCGCTGGACCGGCCGTCGTTCCCCAACGGCCCCGCGACCATCCCCGGCGAGATACTGCCCGCACCGGTCCGGCACCGGCCTGCCCGCGCCCGCCGTACCCCGGTGGCGCCGCCCGCGTATCCCGCCGGGCCGTCGGCGCACACCCCGCGCGAGTCGATCACGCTGCTGCACGTGGCGGGCCCCCGGTTCGGCCGGGGACTGGCCGCCGAGGACGAGCCGCTGACGGCCGAGGAGCTGCAGCCGAGGATCTGGGCCGACATGACCCGGCTGCGGGACGCCGGGGTGCCGCGGCCGGATCTGCTGGTCGTGACCGGGGACCTGACCGAGTCGGGCAGCCGCCGGGAGTTCGGCGAGGCCGCGACGTTCCTGACCGGACTGCGGGTGCTGCTCGGGCTGGAGCCGCAGCGGCTGATCGTCGTCCCGGGGCCCCGGGACGTGACGAAGGCCGCGTCGCGGGCGTACTTCAGCAACTGCGAGGCCGACGACGTGCACCCGCAGCCGCCGTACTGGCCCAAGTGGCGGCACTTCACCGGCCTGTTCGAGGAGCTCTACCTCGGACTCGACGGTCCGGAGTTCGACAGCGCCCAGCCGTGGACGCTCTTCGCCGTCCCCGACCTGAAGGTCGTGGTGGCCGGGCTGAACTCCACCATGGCCATGAGCCACCGCGAGGAGGACCGGTACGGCTACCTGGGCGAGGCACAGGCCGCGTGGTTCGCCGAACGGCTGCGGCCGTTCGAGGAGGCGGGCTGGCTGCGGGTCGGCGCCGTCGCCCATCCGCCCTCGCCGGCCCACCTGCGGGACGCGGCGACCCTTGACCACCTGCTGGCCAGGAGGCTGAACCTGCTGTTGCACGGAGCCGGCGAGGGCGGCCCGGACGACCTGCTCTGCCTGCCCGCTCCCGCCCCCGGCCGCCACCGGCTCGTCGAGCTGACATCCGACGGCCTGCGCCGCTGGGATCGCGACCGCGACGACCCCGTTCCCGCTGAGAAGCTGGCACGCCGCTGGACCGCGACGGGGCTGACGTTCTCCTCCGGAGGCGTCGCACCGGCCGCACTGCCGCCGCAGGACCGGCCCGCGGCGGCCGAGCCCGAGCGGGCGGCAGGCCCGACCGCACTGCTGCTGGACCGGATCGCGGAGGTCTGCGAGGCCCGGCACGAGCGCGTCAAGATCAGAAAAGTGCCGGGCGACGTCCCGCAACTCCTGGTCACCTATCCCGAAGACGGCTTCGTCCGGCAGCTGCGGATAGGCGCGCACGCCGGGGAGCTGAGCCTTCCGGACGTGGAGGCCTTCGCCGGGCAGGTGCACGCCTCCGGGCTGGAGCACGGCGCCGAGCTGGTCTACCAGGGGCCGCCGCCCGCGCGGGCACTGCGCGAGGAGATGACCCGGCGAGGGCTGCGGCTGCGCAGCTTCACCGAGTTCCAGGGACTGCTCGACCTGACCGGATACGTGGCCGACCAGACGGCGCGGCTGCGCGCCGACCGGCGCTACCCGAAGGAGCTGTACGTGCCGCAGCGCTTCCGGGAGCTGGACCGTCCGGGCCTGGGCGTCCGGGAGGGGCTCACCGACGAGCTGCTCCGGCTGCTGGCCACCGACCACGGCCGGTTCCTGCTGGTGCTGGGTGACTTCGGGCACGGCAAGACCTTCGCCCTGCGGGAGCTGGCCAGGCGGATCCCGGTGGAGCTGCCCCATCTGGTGCCGATCCTGATCGAGCTCCGCGCGCTGGACAAGGCGCACTCGTTGGACGGGCTGGTCGCCGCGCACCTGGCCAACCACGGCGAGGACGTCATCGACCTGAAGGCCTTCCACTACCTGCTCCGCCAGGGCCGCATCGTGCTGCTGTTCGACGGGTTCGACGAACTGGTGACCCGGGTGACCTACGACCGGGCCGCCGACCACCTGGACACGCTGCTCCAGGCCACCGAGGACAGGGCGAAGATCGTCGTGGCCAGCCGTACCCAGCACTTCGCGTCCAGCACCCAGGTGCTCACCAAGCTCGGCGAGAAGGTGGGGGTCCTCCCGCAACGGCGGCTGCTCAGCGTGGAGGACTTCACCCGCCCGCAGATCCACTCCTATCTCGTCAACCGCTACGACGGCGACGAGGGCGCGGCCGGGAACCGGTTCTCGCTGATGAGCGAGATCGAGGACCTGCTCGGTCTGGCGGCCAACCCGCGCATGCTCAGTTTCATCGCCGACCTCGACGACCGGCGGCTGGCCACCGTCGCCAAGGCCCGGCACACCCTCAGCGCGGCACTGCTGTACGAGGAGATCCTCGGCTCCTGGCTCGCCTTCGAGGAGCACAGGGTGCGGGACGTGCCGGGCTCGCCCGCCGGGCTGCGGGCCGGGGAGCTGTGGCAGGCGGTGACCACGCTGGCGCTGCGGCTGTGGGAGAGCGGGGAGGCCTACCTGCGGCCCGCGGAGCTCGCCGAGGTCGCCGGGACGCTGACCGGCCTGGCGGACGGACAGCTGTCGGGCGAGCAGACCGCGCACGCGGTGGGGGCCGGCAGCCTGATGGTCCGCACCGAGGAGGGCCTGTTCGGGTTCATCCACTCGTCGGTCATGGAGTGGCTGGTCGCCCGGTACATCGCCACGACCTTCGCCGACCCGGTGATACTCGCGCGCAGGCCGCTGACGCAGCTCACCGTGGAGTTCCTGTGCGACCTGGCCGACGTGCGCGCCTGCCAGTCCTGGGCCGCCGGGATCCTCGCCGACCCCACCGCGCCCGACGTCTCCCGGACCAACGCCATCAAGATCACCACACGGCTGCGCACCCCGTCCATGACCGACCTGCGCGGCGCCGACCTGCGCGGCGAGGACCTGTCGGCACGCGACCTGCGTGAGGTGGACCTCACCGGCGCGAACCTGACCGACGCCGTCCTGGTCGGGACCGACCTGTCGCGCGCCGTGCTCCGCGACGCACGGCTGGTCGGGGCCCGGCTGGACGACGCCCGGCTCACCGGAGCCGACCTGCGCGGCGCCGATCTGACCCGGGCCCGGCTGTCCAGGGCGGATCTGCGGGACGTGTCGCTGGCGGGCAGCCGCTGGCAGCGGGCCGCGCTGATCGACGTCACCGGCACGGTGGCCGGCATCCCCGAACTGCGCGGCGCCGCGATCGCACCGGGTCATCCGGTGGAGACCCAGCTGGCCCCGGCCACACTCGGCGTGCCGTACGGCCATCACTTCCAGACCAGCAGGCTGCCCGAACCCATCGCCTACAGCCCTGACGGGGAGACCGTGGTGATCGGCAGCGACGACGGCGGGGTGCTGCTCTGCGAGAGCGGCACGGGCCTGCCGATCAGGAACCTGCCGGGGCATCGGGGTCGGGTCTACGCCGTCACCTTCAGCCGCTCGGGCGACCTGCTCGCCACCGGGGCGAGCGACGGCACGGTCCGGCTCTGGGACCCGGTCACCGCGAGCGCCTCCCATGTGCTCACCGGTCACCGCGACGGGGTGTGGCCGGTGGTGTTCGGTCCCACCGGGCGGTTGATAGCCGCAGGCGGAGCCGACGGCGCCGTGCGGATCTGGGACACCGCCACCGGCCTGCCGTACCGGGAGTTCCCCGGCCATCTGGCGCCGATCTACACGGCGGCGTTCGACGCGGGCGGTGACACGCTCGTCACCGGCGACGCGAGCGGAACGGTCCGGATGTGGGACGTGCGGACCGGTGAGCTCATCAGAGCCCTGACCGGGCAGCACGGCTCCGTCTACCGCATCGCCTACGACCCCGGTGGCACGCTGCTGGCCGCGGGCGACCGTGAAGGCGTGGTGCGGATCTGGGATCCCCGGGACGGGCGGGTGCTGCACGAGCTGACCGGGCACACCGGCAGCGTCTACGCGCTGGCCTTCGCCCCCTCCGGCCGGCTGCTGGCGACCGGCGACACCGACGGCGAGATCCGGCTCTGGGATCCGGTGTCGGGCGCCTCACGGGGTGTGCGCGCCGGCCACCGGGCGGCCGTCTACCAGGTCGGGTTCAGCCCGGACGGCTCGGTGCTGGCCAGCTCGGACGCGGGCGGCGCCGTCCACCTGCGGGGCGTCGACGTCGACGGGGAACGGGTGGAGCTGACCGGGCACCGCGGCACCGTCTGGCCGTTCGTGTTCCGGCCCGACGGCGGTCAGCTGGCCACCAGCAGCAACGACGGCACCGTCCGCCTGTGGGATCCGGTCAAAGGGCGATGCCAGCGCGTCCTGCGCGGCCACGGCCGCAAGATCACCTCGGTGCGGTTCAGCGGCGACGGGAGGATGCTGGCGACCAGCGGCAACGACGGGGTCGTACGGATCTGGGAGCCGCGTACCGGCCGCCGCCTGCGGGAGTTCACCGGGCAGGCGGACCGGCTCATCTCCGCTGCCTTCAGCCCGGCCGGGCCCATGCTCGCCGCCGCGAGCAACGACGGCGGCGTGCACTTCTGGAACGCCGCCACCGGCGACTACGAGCGCGAACTGGACGTCGAGACCGACCACGTGTGGGCGGAGGCGTTCAGCCCCGGCGGAGAGCACATCGCCACCGCCAACGACGACGACAACGTCTGCGTCTGGTACCGGGCGACGGGCCGCCAGGTGACCAAGCTCGCCGGGCACCACGGCCGGGTCCGCTCCATCGCCTTCAACCCGGACGGCCGCCACCTGGCCACCGGCTGCGACGACCGGCTGGTGCGGATCTGGAACATCGAGACCGGGGAGTGCGTCGCGGTCCTGGAGGGCCACACCGACCGGGTCTACTCGGTGGCCTTCAGCCCGGACGGGGTACGGCTGGCCAGCGCGAGCAACGACGGTGACGCCCGCGTGTGGGACCTGCGCCCCGGGCCCCGCTGGCAGGCGCGGCTCGCGCACGCCATCACCCGCCACTCGGGGCGGCTGTGGACCGTCGCCTTCAGTCCGGACGGCTCGCTCCTGGCCACCGGCGGCGACGACCTGACCGTGCGGCTCTGGGACGCCGAGACCGGCCGGCACCTGCACGCGCTGACCGGGCACACCCGCCGGATCTGGTCGGTGGCCTTCGCCCCGGCGGGGGACCTGCTGGCCAGCGCGGGAGACGACGGCGTGGTGGTCCTGTGGGACCTCCGGCCCGGTGCGGCCCCCACCCAGCGGGCCACCCTCCTCGGCCTGCCGGAGGGATGGGCCGCGATCGCCCCGGACGGCCGTTACAAGCTGTCGGGCGAGGTGGCCGGGCAGTTCTGGTACGTCATCGGCACCCGCAGGTTCGAGCCGGGAGAGCTGGACACCTACCTGTCGGCGATCCGCCGGATCGCCCTGGACGCGGAGTTCTGAACACGTTCCCCGGCCGAGGACCGGCGGGTTAGCATTCGGATCACGAGAACGGACGTCGCGGGTCAGCCCACATCAAGGTGGCAGAATGCGGATCGCTCAACGGCTCCACAACTCCCTGCGCAGCGCATGGGAGAACTTCGATCTCGTCGTGGTCTTCCTGGTCGCACTGATCGTGGGCGCACTCGACGTGCTGAACGCGGTCGACGGTGCGAACGCGGCGGGCGCGATCCTGCCGGTGCTGGCCGCGCTGGCGTTCGCCTGGCTCCGTGACCGTTCGCGCAGCACCAAACTCTCCCAGCAGGTCGCGGTGGTGGTCGCCGGCACCGGTGACATCAGGGATCTGCTGAGCGCCACCGAGGGCACCCGCACCCTCACGGGTTCGGCCATCAGCCTGGAGCTCGCCGAAGCCCGGCTCGACACCGACCGCTGGCTGTTCAAGGGCGGCACCGGCACCTACACGCGCGCCGTCACCCTGCCCGAGTGCATCACCATCTCGCTGCGCAAGCGCCGTCCGCTGGAGTTCCGGATCGAGATCCTCGATCCCACCGACGACAGACTGTGCACCCAGTACACCCAGTTGCACCAGGAACTGGCGGCGCCCGGTGCCGAGGAGAAGAACTGGACCGCCGAGGGCACCCGCAAGGACCTGTACGCCACGATCCTGGCCGCCTGCTGGTACCGGGAACGTTACCGGCAGATCCTCGATCTGGAGGTCCGGCTCTCCGGCACGATGACGCTGTTCCGCTGGGACATGTCGGGTAGTCGTCTGATCATCACCCAGCGCGGGCCGCGCTTTCCGGCCGTCGTGTTCACCCGGGACAGCCCGCACTACAACCTCTGGCGGACCGAACTGCGGACCAGCCTCAGCCAGGCTCGCCGGGTGCCCGTGGAGGAGGCCACCCCGCTCGGCGTGGAGCCGACGGCGGAGGAGGCGAGGCTGTTGTTCGACGCCCTACGGCTGCCGTTGCCGGCGGGGTATGAGGATCACGACGTCGCGGAGATCGTCACGCAGGCGTTGAACCACATGGATCCCTATCGGGATCAGGTGGCCGCCGTCTCTCCCGGTGTTCCCGCCCAGGCGGCCGGAGGCCGCGGCTGACGCCGTCGGCACGGACGGGTGGCGGCGGCGCCTCGGGGCCCGTCACGGGCCGGTGTCCGCCTCGCTCAGCCGTTGCGGGCCGACAGCTCGGCCCAGACCTCGTCCGCCCTGACCTCCAGTTCCTCCAGCGCCCCTTCGTTCGGCACCACGAGGTCGGCGACCTTCAGCCGGTCCTCGCGGGCCGCCTGGGCCGCGATGCGGGCCCGGGCGTCCTGCTCGCTCATGCCGCGCCGTTCGACCAGCCGGGTGATCCGGACGTCGTCGGCGGCGTCGACGACGATCACCACGTCGTACATCGGGGCGAGGCCGTTCTCCGCCAGCAGCGGCACGTCGTAGACCACGATCGCGCCGTCGTCCGCCTGGTGCTGCAGCTCGGCGACCCGCTCCCCGACCAGCGGATGCACGATGGCGTTGAGCGCGGCCAGCTTCTCGGAGTCGGCGAAGACGATCGAACCGAGCTTCTCCCGGTTGAGCGACCCGTCCTCGCGCAGCACCTCGTCCCCGAAGACTCCGACGACGCGCGCCAGCCCGGCGGTTCCGGGCTCGACCACCTCACGGGCGATCTTGTCGGCGTCGATGACCACGGCCCCTCTGGCCGCCAGCCGCCGTGACACCTCGCTCTTTCCCGACCCGATCCCGCCGGTGAGACCCACTTTCAACATGATCCGCAGCATACGCGGTACGGCCCGGCCCCCGAGCGGGACTCCGGGACTCCGGGACTCCGGGACTCCGGGACTCCGGGACTCCGGGACTCCGGGACTCCGGGACTCCGGGACTCCGGGACTCCGGGACTCCGGGACTCCGGGACTCCGGGACGATGATCATCCGTCGCGAAGGATGACCAGGACGGTGATCGACGATTCTTTGCGATTCATGGCTGGAGGTCGCGGCGCATGTGGATCAGGGTCAGGTGGTCGCTCATCCGCTCCCGGCGCGTCTCGCGGTAACCGTGGCGGCGGTAGAGCCGCAGGTTGCCCTCGGACAGGTGCCCGGTGGACAGGTCGAACGCCGAAGCGGCGGCCACCTCGTCGTGCAGGGCCGTCAGCAGGGTGCCGCCCACTCCCCGGCCCTGCGCGTCCGGCGCCACCACCAGACGGCCGACCAGGCAGGTCGTGGCGGACATCTGGCCGCGGACCGCGCCGACGATCCGCCCGCCTTCACGGGCGACGAGCACCGTCGCGGTCTCGACGGCCTTGCGGACCTGCCCGACGGACTCCACCAGGGGCGGGATGAACGGATCGCCGTAAAGCTGGGCCTCGGTGACGTACGCGGCCCGCTGCACGGTCAGGATCTCGCCGGCGTCCTCGGGCTCCGCCCATTCGATCACGGTCACGGCGCAACCCTAGCGGAGACACCGAAAAGGGCCCCGCCGAGGCGGGGCCCTTCCGTCGGGATCCTCAGATCCCTAGTGCTTCACCTGCGTCAGCTCTGGCCGCCCGCGAGCTTCTCGCGCAGAGCCGCGAGAGCCTCGTCGGAGGCGAGGGCACCCGCCGCCGGAGCAGAAGAGCTGCTGGAGCTGGAGCTGGAGCTCGAACCACCGGCAGCCGGGGTCTCACCGGAGTAGGACGTGGGGGCAGCCTCGCCCGCCTCGGCCTCGGCCTTGCGGGCCTCCTCCACCTGCTTCTTGTGAGCCTCGAAACGGGTCTGGGCCTCGGCGTACTGCCGCTCCCACTCGTCACGCTGCTTCTCGAAGCCCTCGAGCCACTCGCTCGTCTCGGAGTCGAAGCCCTCGGGGTAGATGTAGTTGCCCTGGTCGTCGTAGGTCGCTGCCATGCCGTACAGCGTGGGGTCGAACTCGATGTCGGCACCGGCCGCGCTCTCGTTCGCCTGCTTGAGCGACAGCGAGATCCGGCGACGCTCCAGGTCAATGTCTATGATCTTGACGAAGATCTCTTCGCCGACCTGGACGACCTGCTCGGGGATCTCGACGTGGCGCTCGGCCAGCTCGGAGATGTGGACCAGGCCCTCGATGCCCTCTTCGACGCGGACGAACGCACCGAACGGCACCAGCTTGGTGACCCGGCCGGGAACGACCTGACCGATCTGGTGGGTGCGGGCGAACTGCTGCCAGGGGTCCTCCTGCGTCGCCTTGAGCGACAGGGAGACCCGCTCGCGCTCCATGTCGACGTCGAGAACCTCGACGGTGACTTCCTGGCCGACCTCGACAACCTCGGAGGGGTGGTCGATGTGCTTCCAGGAGAGCTCGGAGACGTGGACCAGACCGTCGACGCCGCCCAGGTCCACGAAGGCACCGAAGTTGACGATCGAGGAGACGACGCCCTTGCGGACCTGACCCTTCTGCAGGGTGTTGAGGAACGTCTGGCGCACCTCGGACTGGGTCTGCTCAAGCCAGGCGCGGCGGGAGAGAACCACGTTGTTGCGGTTCTTGTCCAGCTCTATGATCTTCGCTTCGAGCTCACGGCCGACGTACGGCTGGAGGTCGCGGACACGACGCATCTCGACCAGGGACGCCGGCAGGAAGCCACGGAGACCGATGTCGAGGATGAGACCACCCTTGACGACCTCGATGACGGTGCCGGTGACGATGCCGTCCTCGTCCTTGATCTTCTCGATCGTGCCCCAGGCCCGCTCGTACTGAGCGCGCTTCTTGGACAGGATCAGACGCCCTTCCTTGTCCTCCTTCTGGAGAACCAGGGCCTCGACGTGCTCGCCAACCTCGACGACGTCCGCGGGGTCGACATCGTGCTTGATCGAGAGCTCACGCGAGGGGATGACACCCTCGGTCTTGTAGCCGATGTCGAGCAAAACTTCATCTCGATCGACCTTGACGACGGTGCCCTCGACGATGTCGCCGTCGTTGAAGTACTTGATGGTCAGATCGATCGCTGCGAGGAAGTCTTCCTCGGAACCGATGTCGTTGACCGCTACCTGCGGGGTGCTCGAGGTGGCCTCGGTGCTGCTCGTCATGTGTGGAATTGCTCCGAACGCGGACAGATGTCGATGTGGCGAACACGCGGCAGGCCTCTTATCGTTCAGCCGAAGAAATCCATCGGCGTGACGAGCGCGAGCCCACTCCGTCCGAGACACGCGCGAGCCCACAGCGCAGCGATCAGCATATGAGACCAGACGAGTCTGGTCAATCCGAAGGCACGACACGCCGTAAACAGAGCGTCAGCCTACGTTAGTAGGCATTGACCTGCCGTCTCCACTTGGAAGTGATGGTACCCCGGATCTTCTTCGGCACGGACACCTTGTCGGGGTCGCCGTCCGCCGTGTAGAGCCGGTCAGGATGCTTCTTCAGCCACTCCAGCCAGTACTGCGAGCACCACTTGCGGCATTCGCCCTTCTTGCCGTTGCTCTGGATCCGCTGGATGGCCCGCCAGTCGAAATTTTTGACGAAGGGTGACTCCGACGGCTGCGCGCCGGCCAGGAAGACTCCCTTGAAGGCGTAGCGGCTCCCGTCCCACTTCCCGGACTGCGCGGTGGACCTTTTGCGCGGCATCGCGCCGAACGGCAGCGCGAGGGTGTCGGACGGGCCGGCGCCGAGCTTGTCGAGCAGCCGCTCGGTCCGGACGATCTGCTCGGCGACCTTCTTCTTCGACAGGCCCGGCAGGTTGGGGTGGGTCCAGGTGTGGTTGGCCACCTCGAAGCCGCGCGAGGTCAGCCACTGCACGGCGCGCGTCTGGTCCCGCCGTTCACGCAGGCCGAACGGTTCCCGGTTGACCCAGAAGGTGGCGACGGGCCGGAACCCCGGATGCTTCTTCGCGACCTGGTAGATGATCCCGACCGCGGTGTCCTTGGCCGGCATGCCGTTGCCGTCCAGCGCGAAGTGGCTCGCGTGCCCGTCGTCGAAGGTCAGCACGACCGGGTGCTTGCCCGCCGGAATGTTGATCTTTCCGGTGACGAACTCTCGCGCGGTGATCGGCACATAACCGTCCTCGGCCAGTTTCTCCATCTCCTGGCGCACCTGGGCGGGCGTGCGGTCGATGGAGGCCAGCCGCTTCTTCATGATCCGGTGGTACATCAGCACCGGAACCGTGCCCGCCTCGTTCGCCTTGACCTGACGGGCGAACTCCGGGGTCGCCTGGACCGGCGGCGGAAGATCCGCCGAGGGCAGGTCGGGCTCCGGAGACGGCTGCGGCGCGGGGGTGCCCGTCACCGCGCCGGTCATCGGCGCGGCCCGCGGGACGGCCTCCGTGGGGAGCGTGAGAAGCACCACCACCGCGGCGGCCACCACCACGACGTTGGCCATCATGATGATCAGCGTGAAGGGGGCTGAACTCCGCACGGAACTCCCGGTCCTGTCGAGGAATCTGGCTGTCTCACCACCCTAGAACAGAGTCGGACAGGCCGGGCAATCTCGATCAGTGACCGGCGTCTTCCCAGGTCCGGCCGGAGCCCACGGAGACCTCCAGGGGGACGCGCAGCGCGTAGGCGGCGTTCATCCGGCCGGTGACCAGCTCGCGCAGAACCTCCAGCTCGCCCGGCGCCACCTCGAACACGAGCTCGTCGTGGACCTGGAGCAGCATCCGGGAGCGCAGGCCCGCCTCCTTCAGGGCGCTCTGCACGTTGAGCATGGCGACCTTGATGATGTCGGCCGCCGACCCCTGGATCGGCGCGTTGAGCGCCATCCGCTCGGCCATCTCGCGGCGCTGGCGGTTGTCGCTGTTGAGGTCGGGCAGGTAGCGGCGGCGGCCCATGATGGTCGCGGTGTAGCCGTCGTGCCTGGCCTGGGCGACGGTCGCGTTGAGGAAGTCGCGGATGCCGCCGAACTCCTCGAAGTATTCCTCCTTGAGCGCCCTCGCCTCCGACACCGGGATGGTGAGCTGCGCCGAGAGCCCGAAGTCCGACAGTCCGTAGGCCAGGCCGTAGTTCATGGCCTTGATCTTGGCCCGCAGCTCCCCCGTCACCTGCTCGGGCTCGACGTCGAAGACCCGCGCGGCGGTGGCCTTGTGGAAGTCGTGCCCGGAGGCGAACGACGCGATCAGCGACTCGTCGCCCGACAGGTGCGCCATGATCCGCAGCTCGATCTGGCTGTAGTCGGCGGTCAGCAGCGTCTCGTATCCCGCCCCGACCGTGAAACCCTGCCGGATCCGGCGGCCTTCGACGGTGCGGATCGGGATGTTCTGCAGGTTGGGCTTCTCCGAGCTGATCCGCCCGGTGGCCGCGATGATCTGGTTGTAGGTGGTGTGGATCCGCCCGTCGTCGGAGATCTCCTTGATCAGCCCCTCCACCGTGACCTTCAGCTTGGCCTGGTCACGGTGGCGCAGCATGATGGTCGGCAGCTCGTGCTCGGTCTGGGCGGCCAGCCAGGCCAGCGCGTCGGCGTCGGTGGTGTAGCCCGTCTTGGTCTTCTTGGTCTTGGGCAGGTTCAGGCGGGTGAAGAGGATCTCCTGCAGCTGCTTGGGCGAGCCCAGGTTGAACTGCTCCCCCACGGACGCGTGCGCCGCCTCGACGGCCTGCTTGACCGCGCCGCCGAACTCGGCCTCCAGGCCGCTGAAGTAATCCCGGTCGGCGGCGATGCCGGCCCGCTCCACCTCGGCCAGCACGGTCACCAGCGGCAGCTCCACCTCGCGCATCAGCCGGGTGCCGTCCCGCGGCTCCAGGAACGCCTCCAGCGCCCCGGCCAGCTCCAGGACGGCCAGGGCCCGCAGCCCCAGCTCCCGGGCGTCGTCGGCGTCCACGTCGTCGAAGAGGCTGGCCTGACCGCCGGCGTCGGCCTCGCTGCGCAGCTCACGCTGGAGGTAGGTGCGCACCAGGTCCTCCAGCAGGAACGTCTTCTGTCCCGGCATCGCGAGGTAGGCCGCCAGCGCCGTGTCGCACGTCAGGCCGCGCAGGTCCATCCCCTGCGCCCACAGCGCCAGCATCGGCCCCTTGGCGTCGTGCACGGCCTTGGGCCTGTCGGGGTCGCCGAGCCAGGCGCGCAGCGCCGCCTCGTCGGCCTCGGTCAGCGTGGTGGGGTCGACGAACGCGGCGCGGCCGCCGGGCACGGCGATCGCGAGGCTGTCGATCCGCCCGGTGCCGCTGCCGTAGGCGCCCCTGAAGGCGAGCCCGGCCCGGCCCTCGGGCAGCGCCTCCAGCCATCCGGCGACCTCGCCGGGGCCGAGCGTGACGGCTTCGACCTCGAAGCCGTCCTCCGCCTCGACCTCCCCCGAGCCGAGCGTCTTGAACAGGCGGTCGCGGATCTCGCCGCGGAACTCCAGCGTGTCGAGGATCTTGTTGACCTCGTCGCGGTCTGCCTGGCCGACCGTCAGTGCCCCGACCTCGTGCTCCAGCGGGACGTCGCGCATGAGCTGGGTGAGGCGACGGTTCATCAGGACCTGGTCGAGGTGGTCGCGGAGCTTGTCGCCGACCTTGCCCTTGACCTCGTCGATCCGGTCGACCAGCTCCTCCAGCGAGCCGAACTCGCGGATCCACTTGGCCGCGGTCTTCTCCCCCACCCCGGGGATGTTCTTGAGGTTGTCGCTGGAGTCGCCGCGGATGGCCGCGAAGTCGGGGTACTGGGCCGGGGTCAGCTCGTACTTCTCCAGCACCGCCTCGGGGGTGAACCTGGTCATGTTGCTGATCCCGACCCGGGTCATCAGCACCGTGACGCGCTCGTCGACCAGTTGCAGCGCGTCGCGGTCGCCGGTGACGACCAGGACGTTCATGTCCTGGTCGGCGGCCCGGGTGGCGAGGGTGGCGATCAGGTCGTCGGCCTCGTAGCCCGCCAGCGACAGGTGCGGGACGCTCAACGCGTCGAGCATCTCGTAGATCAGGCTCATCTGGCTGCGGAAGCTGTCGGGGCTCGCGCTCCGGTTCGCCTTGTACTCGGCGTACTCCTCGTGCCGGAACGTCGGCTCCGACCGGTCGAAGCAGACCGCCACGTGCGTGGGCTTCTCGTCGCGGAGCACGTTGACCAGCATCGACGTGAACCCGTAGACCGCGTTTGTCGTCTGACCCGTCGTCGTGGAGAAATTCTCCTCCGGCAGGGCATAGAAGGCCCGGTAGGCCAGGGAATGCCCGTCCAGCAGCAGGAGGCAGGGACGAGAGGGGGTCGCTTCGCTCTTCGGCACAGGAGAAGCCTAGTCTGCCCCTGCGACAGAAAACCTGGCCACACGCGACAGGAGACACCCCGTTGACCATGACCGAACCCGACGACGTCACCCGCCGCATGGCAGAACAGCTCGGCGCCTCCCACCGCGACACGCTCGTCGAGCGCATGGGGATCGAGATCACCGAGGCCACCCCCGAGCGGGTGGTGGGCCGGATGCCGGTGGAGGGCAACATCCAGCCGTACGGCCTGCTGCACGGCGGCGCCTCGTGCGTGCTCGCCGAGACCCTCGGCTCGACCGGCGCGGCCCTCCACGCGGGGCCCGGCCGCGGCGCCGTGGGCATCGAGATCAACGCCACCCACCACCGCTCGGCCACCGCCGGGCACGTCACCGGCGTGGCGACCCGGATCCACGGCGGCCGGACGCTCGCCACCTACGACATCGAAATCACCGACGATCAGGGCCGGCGGGTGTGCACCTCACGTCTCACCTGCATGCTGCGCGACCTCTGATCCCAGGATTCGCCGATGCCACGAGCGCCCCTTTCTTCACTCTTGCCACATGTTCCGCTACTGTGAGTCACAGCGGTGCCCGTGGGGAGGCCGAGTAGAAAACGTGCGGGGTCGGGGAAGCTCCGTACGGTGCCAAAGGCCTCCCCCGGGCTCGTACGACGACGGCCCGCGCCACGTGGGCACGGGCCGTACGGCGATCCGGGTCCTCAGATGTCGGTGTGCGTCGGGTCGAGCACGCGGCGCAGGAAGGTCTTGGTGCGCTCGTGCTGCGGGTCGCCGATCACCTGGGCGGCCGGGCCGTCCTCCACGATGACACCGCCGTCCATGAAGACCACCCGGTCGGCCACGTCCCGGGCGAACGCCATCTCGTGGGTGACCACGAGCATGGTCATCCCCTCCTCGGCCAGCTTGCGCATGACCGTGAGCACGTCGCCGACCAGCTCCGGGTCCAGCGCCGAGGTGGGCTCGTCGAAGAGCATCAGCGCCGGGCTCATCGCCAGGGCCCTGGCGATGGCGACCCGCTGCTGCTGGCCGCCGGACATCTGCAGCGGATAGGCATCGCACTTGTCGGCGATGCCGACCTTCTCCAGGTTCTCCCTGGCGATCTTCTCGGCCTCCGCCCTGCCCCGCTTGAGCACCCGCCGCTGGGCGATCATGACGTTCTGCAGCGCGGTCATGTGGGGGAACAGGTTGAACTGCTGGAAGACCATGCCGACCCGCCGGCGGGCGGCGTCGATGTCGACGTCGCGGTCGGTCAGCTCGACGCCCTCCAGGACCACCCTCCCCGAGGTGGGCTGCTCCAGCAGGTTCACACAGCGCAGCAGCGTGGACTTGCCCGACCCCGAGGGGCCGATGACGCAGACCACCTGGCCGGGGTCGACGGCGAAGTCGATCCCCTTCAGCACTTCGAGCTCGCCGAAACGCTTGTGCAGGTCACGGATCTCGACCGCGTGGTTCACCGGAGTCACCGTCCCCTCGCCTGACGCTTCTCAAGCCGGGACGCGAGATACCCCAGCGGGATGGTGACCAGCAGGTACGTCACACCGACCACCAGGATCGGGGTGGCGTTCGCGAAAGTCGAGGCCATGTCGTTGCCGAACTTCGTGAGCTCGACGTACTCCCCGGAGACGCCCAGGAACAGCACCAGCGAGGAGTCCTTGAGCAGGGACACGAACTGGTTGGTCGTCGGCGGGATCACGATGCGCACGGCCTGCGGGATGACGATGCTCGCCATGGCCCGCGCGTGCGACATGCCCAGCGACCGCGCCGCCTCCATCTGCCCCTTGGGGACCGCCTGCAGGCCCGCGCGGAGCGTCTCGGCCATGTAGGCCGAACCCACGATGGTCAGGCCCAGGACGCCCTGGCCGTAGGTGCCGCCGGGCACCTCGAAGCCGGGCAGGGCCAGCGGGAGGAACAGGATGAGCAGGAAGATCAGCAGGGCGGGCAGGCCCCGGAAGACCTCGATGTAGAGGATCGCGATCCACCGGTACACCAGCACCGACGACATCCGCATCAGCGCGAACACCAGGCCCAGCAGGAAGGCGAAGAAGAACCCTCCCACCGAGTAGATGATCGTGTTCTTCAGCGCGACCGTGAACAGGTCCGGCAACGTCTCCGCCGCGACCTCGGGCTTGGCGAAGTTCTCGGCGAGCTGGCCCCACTCGATGCGCAGCGCGAGGAAGACCACGACGGCCACAAGCACGACGTACTGGACGATCCGGCTGATCTGCTGCTTCTTACGGGGGCTGAGCCCGCTCCTGCCGGGGGGAGCCCCGGCAGGACCGGACGACTCAGCCGGCGTCGACTGTTCGGTCATCGATCAGCCGAGTTCGCCGGGCTTCTTGCCGAACCACTTCACGAAGATCTGCTCGTAAGTGCCGTCCGACTTCGCCGTGGTGACCGCGTCGTTGATGGCCTTGAGCAGAATCGGGTCGGCCTGCTTCTTCAGGCCGATGCCGTACTGCTCACCGGTGTCCAAACTGCCCACCAGCTCGAACTTGTCGGCGATCTCCGGCTTCTTCAGCCAGGTCAGAACGACGGGCAGGTCCTGGACGATCACGTCGGCCTGACCGGACTGCAGACCCAGGAGCTCCTTGGGAGAGTCGGCGAACTCCTTGGGGTTGAGGCCCTGCTTCTTGACGTAGTCCAGACCGGTGGTCGAGGCCTGGGCGCCGAGCTTGAGGCCCTTGGCCTTGATCTCGTCCAGCGTCTTGACGCCGACACCCTTCTTGGCCAGCAGCGCCTGGGTGGCGTCGAAGTAGGGCACCGAGAAGGTGATGTTCGCCTGGCGCTCCGGGGTGATGGTCATGCCCGCCGCGGCCACGTCGCACTTGCCGGCGGCCATCGCTGCACCGCTCTTGATGACGGCGAAGTCGATGTCGACGATCTCCTGCGTCAGGCCGAGCTTCTTGGCCGCCAGGTCGACGATGTCGACGTCGAAGCCGACGGTCTTGTCGCCCTCCTTGAACTGGAAGGGCTCGTACGGCAGGTTGGTGCAGGTGGTGAGCTTGCCGGGAGTGACGAGCTTGGGACCTCCGGCGGCCGGGGCGCTCGACGAGGCGGCGCCGTCGGAGCTCGCACTGGTGGTGTCACCGCCGCACGCGGACAGGCCAAGCGCGCCGGCGACGACCACCGCGCCTACCGCGAGCGTCCGCCGGGAAAGAAAACTCAGGCCCACAAAGGCCTCCTCACAGTCAATGTCGCATCTCGAACAGACACCTCAGTGCTGGTGATGCTGCCCCACGTGCATAGCCATGCAGATCACCGACACGACACAATTCGGACAACAACCACACTCGGTGGCGCCCGATCGATACCCTGCCGGCACCGATCATGACGCGCCTGTTCATCGAAGGGTCGGCGACTCGCCTTTGAGCCGACTGCTGCGAATCCGAATCGGTTGATATCGGATCCTGAATCTAAAAATAGTCTATACCTGCACTTCAGGGTCATTTCACCCAGATAGCTCAAGCTCTGGCATCCGGAAAACCGGCCCGCCCCACCGGCGGCGGTTCCGGGCTTTCGGCGACCCGTCGCGCATCGCGAGACCACCGGCCCGCTCATTGAACTCGGCGGTCCCGCTCGGTTACGTTGCCCGATGTGCGCACCCCCCCACTACGGTTCGCCGGTGCCGTTCTGGCCGGCGCCGTCCTCACCGGCTGCACCGGGACCGGGCCACCGGAATCCACGGCCCCCTCCGCCACGCCCACCCCCGCCTACGCCCTGACCCCCCGCCCGGTCCGCCCCGGCGAACGCCCGGTCAACGCCCCGCCGGTCACCGACGGCGACACCCGCTTCCAGGTCATCGGCCTGCAGACTGGCCTGCGCGGCTTCTTCGGCACCCACGCCGAATGGCAGGCCAAGGGCCAGTACGTGGTCGTGCGCATCGTCGTGGAGAACCCCGGCCGCGCCAACTCCCGCTTCGACGCCAAACGGCAGAAGCTCATCACCGCCGACGGCACGGCCCACGGCATCGACAGGTTCGCCCAGGCCATCAAACGCCAGCCCGACACGCTCCCCCTCGGCGCCGAGGTCAGAATCGAACTGGACCTGTGGTTCGACATCCCCGAGGAGGCGAAGGCCGCCGCGGTCCAGTTGTTCGGCGACCCGCCGCTCGGCGTCGGCGGCAGCACCGACGGCGTCAAGGTGCCCCTCACCTGACCGGGCGGGCCCGCCGCACACGCCGTACGCGGCGAGCCTGCCCGGTGTCACCTGGTACGGCTCACGCCTGCTCGCGCGGCGCCGTACCCTCCGGTCCGTCACCCTCCGGCGCCCCGCTCTCCGCCGGAGCGTCCCGCTCCGGCGTCGTGCCGGACCGCTCCGCCGACGTGTCGGGCCGCTCCACCGGCGGCGCGTCATGCGCGAGACCACCGCCGAGATAGGCGGCCTGCACGTCGGGGTCGTTGAGCAGATCCGCGGCGGGCGCGCTCTTGACCACCTTCCCGGTCTCCAGCACGTAGGCCCGGTGCGCGAGCTTCAGCGCCTGCTGGGCGTTCTGCTCCACCAGCAGCACCGTGGTACCCCGGCGGTTGATCTCCTCGATGATCTCGAAGATCTGCTGCACCATCAGCGGCGCCAGACCCATCGACGGCTCGTCCAGCAGCAGCACCTTCGGCTTGGCCATCAGCGCGCGGCCGATGGCCAGCATCTGCTGCTCACCGCCCGACATCGTGCCGCCCATCTGCGTCCGGCGCTCGGCCAGCCGCGGGAACAGCTCGTAGACCTCCTTCAGGTCCGCGCCGAAGTCCCCCGAACGGGTGTACGCGCCCATGAGCAGGTTGTCGTGGACCGTCATGCCGGGGAAGACGCCCCGGCCCTCGGGGGCCTGGCCCAGCCCCGCCATGACCCGCTTGTGGCCGGGCATCTTGCTGATGTCCTTGCCGTCGAAGACGACACTCCCCGACGTCAGGCCGCGCAGACCCGAGATCGTCTTCAGGGTCGTGGTCTTGCCCGCCCCGTTCGCCCCGATGAGCGTGACGATCTCGCCCTCGTTCACCTCGACCGAGATGCCCTTGAGCGCCTCGATCTTGCCGTAGTGGACACGGATGTCCTTGATCTCAAGAAGCATCTGCGGGAGCCCCCAAATACGCCTCGACGACCCGGGGGTCGTTCCGCACCTCGTCCGGCAGGCCATCGGCGATCTTCTGACCGAAGTCCAGCACCGCGATGCGGTCACTGATGCCCATGATGAGGCTCATGTCGTGCTCGATGATCAGAATCGTCCGGCCGGCGTCCCGGATGTCCCGGATCAACTGCTGCAGCGCCACCTTCTCCGCCGGGTTCATACCGGCGGCCGGCTCGTCCAGCAGCAGCAGCTTCGGCTGGGTCGCCAGCGCACGGGCGATCTCCAGCCGCCGCTGGTCACCGTAGGGCAGGTTCTTGGCGTGGTCGTGCGCGCGGTGGGAGATGCCGACGAAGTCGAGCAGCTCCATCGCCATCTCACGGCCCTCGCGCTCGGCCCTGCGGTGCCAGGGAAGCCCCAGCGCCACGCTGACCATGCCCGAGCGGTGATGGGCGTCCGCACCCACCATGACGTTCTCGATCGCCGTCATGTTGTGGAAAAGCCGGATGTTCTGGAACGTACGGGCGACGCCCCGCTTGGTGATCTTGAAGCGCTTGATGCCGCTGATCTTCTCACCCTGGAAGCGGACCTGACCCTCCGTCGGCTGGTAGACACCGGTGATCACGTTGAACACCGTCGTCTTACCCGCGCCGTTCGGACCGATCAGAGCGAAGATCTCGCCCTCGTTGATGGTCAGGTTGACATCCTTCAGCGCCGTGACACCGCCGAACCGCATGACCAGACCCTGCAGTTCCAGCATCGCCCGGCCGGTCCGCTCCTGGCTCACCTCAGCGCTCACTTGGAAGCCACCTCCTCACCATGCGACTCCGGCCCGGGAACCTCGGCCGCGAGCGTGCCCATCCCGCCCGATCCCTCTTTCAACTCCGCCTTGCGTTGACGCGACGGCAGCAGGCCCTCGGGACGGAAGATCATCAACGCGACGAGCACCGCACCGAAGATCAACATGCGGTACTCCTGCAGACCGCGGAACCGCTCCGGCAGCCACGCCACCACGAACGCGCCCAGCATGACGCCGGGCAGGTTGCCCGCACCACCCATGACCACCGCGGCCAGGATCGTCGCCGACAGCAGGAACTGGAAGTCGTTCGGATTGAGCGAGATGACCTTGGACGCCCACAGCACGCCCATCGCGCCACCGATCGAGGCACCGATCGCGAACGCCAGCATCTTGAACCGGAACGTCGGCACGCCCATGACCTCGGCCGCGTCCTCGTCCTCACGGATCGCCGCCCACGCCCGCCCGACCCGGCTCTTCTCCCAGCGCTTCACCAGGATGATCACGATCACGGCCAGCGCGACCAGCAGATAGTAGTAAGGCCGCGGGTCCAGCACGCCGTACTTGAAGATCTTCACGCCGAGCAGCTCGTAGACGTCCACACCGAAGATGTGCAGCTCGTCGAGGCTCGGCGGGTGCGGAATGCTGCGGATACCGTTCGGACCGCCGATCGCGTCGGTGTTCCGCGCGGTGATCCGGATGATCTCCCCGAAACCCAGCGTCACGATCGCCAGATAGTCACCGCGCAACCGCAGCGTCGGACCGCCCAGGGTGATACCCGACAGGGCGCAGATCCCGATGCCCGCCAGCAGGATCAGCCAGAAGTTCCAGCCGAGCTCCGTGCCGATCAGCGCCATCGCGTAACCGCCCACGGCGTAGAACGCGACGAAACCCAGGTCCAGCAGACCCGCCTGACCGACGACCACGTTCAGGCCGATGGCCAGCACCACATAGGTGCCGATCGGGAAGAACAGGATGCTCGCCCAGTCGGTGTAGGGCGACATGAAACTGCCGATGGACTCCGACGGCAGGAGCAGGGCCCCCACGATCAGAAGAATGTAGAGCGTCCACCGCTGCCAGCCGGGCGTGTGCAGCCAGCGATCGTGCATGGCGTCGCCGTAGCGGCCGAGCTGGGTACGGAAGCGTTCCAGGGGGTTCTGGTTCATGCGCGCGCCTGCTGGAGTGATTCACCGAGAATTCCGGTGGGGCGGAACATCAGGACCAAGACGAGGATGCTGAAGGAGATCACGTGCTTCCAGTCGGAACCGAAGAAAATAGCTCCGTAGTTCTCCACCAGACCGAGCACGACCCCGCCGACCAGCGCACCCCGTAGGTTGCCGATGCCACCCAGGACCGCCGCGGTGAACGCCTTGATACCGAACAGGAAGCCGATGTAGTAAGTCGTGTTCTCATACGAGATCAGATAGAGCGCACCGGCCACACCGGCCATGCCGCCACCGATGAGGAACGTCATCCGGACGATCTTGTTGATGTCCACCCCCATCAGCACGGCCGCCTCGGGGTTCTGCGCGGTCGCACGGATACCACGGCCGATCTTCGTGCGATTCACCAGCACGTCGAGCGCGATCATCATGCCGACCGCCGCCACGATCACCAGCACCTGGTCCACCCGGACCGAGTGACCCGCGATCGAGAAAAGCTCGGTCCGCTCCATCAACCGGGGCAGGGCCATCTGAATACGGCCCTGCTGCGGACGGTTGAAAACCTTCGGGATCACCAACAGGGCGAACAGCTCCTGCAGGAAGATCGAAGCACCGATGGCGGAGATGAGCGCAGCGAGACGGGACGCCCCGCGCTTGCGCAGCGGCCGGTAGGCGATCTGCTCAAGCGCCAGCGCCGTACCCGCCGAGGCCAGCATGCCGGCCAGGATCATCAACACGATCACACCCACCAGGGCAAGACCCGTGAGCGCCGAATTGATGCCGAACACAAAGGGGACGAACATCGCACCGAAGGTTCCGATCATGAACACTTCAGAGTGCGCGAAGTTGATCAGCCGCAGCACGCCGTACACCATCGTGTAACCAAGCGCGATCAGGGCATAAATGGAGCCGAAGGCCAGACCGTCGATCGTGGCCGGCCAGAACTGATTGATGAAGTCATTGAGCACTAGGGATTACCACTTCTAGCGGGGGTCGCCTGCACTTCCGGTAGCACACCGTTTCCAGCAGAACCTCTTGGGTCTCTGGAAGAACGCCAAGAGCGGGAACCCAACCGCGGAGTTCCCGCTCCCGCGTCAACTACCTGCTGTCTTCGAAGTCGCGACTAGCCCAGCTTCGCCTCGGCCGCCTTGCCAAGCAGCGTGATGGCGCCGTCCTTGACCTGGTAGATGTAGATGTCCTTGGCCTCGACCTCGCCGTTGGGCGCGAACTTGACCTGCTTGGAGACACCGGCCAGGTCAACGGTCTTGATGAACTCGTTGATCTTGTCCGCGGTGGTGTTGCCCGCCTTGATCGCCTCGACGTACACCGTCGCCGCGTCATAGCCCTCAGCCGCGTAGATCGCCGGGTCGGCGCTGTAAGCGGCCTTGTAAGCGTCGGCGAAGCCCTTGACCTTGGCGTCCGTCACATCCGGCGTCGCGATGTAGCACGGGCAACCGACCAGGGCGCCCTCGGCGTTCGGCGCACCGGCACCGTCGATCAGACCCTTGTCCAGCGAACCGTCACCGGAGAAGAACTTCGCGTCCTTCACACCCTTGTCACGGAGCTGCTTGAGCAGGTTGCCACCCGCCGCGTAGTAACCACCGAAGAAGATCGCGTCCGGCTTCGCCGCCGCCACCTTGTTCACCACCGAGGAGTAGTCGCTCTCCGCCGGGTCCAGCGAGTCGTCCGTGACCTTCACGCCCTTGGTGGCGAGCTGAGCACGGACCGCGTCGGCCAGCGGCTTGCCGTACTCCGACTTGTCGTCGATCACGAAAGCGTTCTTCGCGGCCGCCGCACCGGCGATGAAGTCCGCGATGCCGGGACCCTGAACACCGTCGTTCGGCAGCACCCGGTGCCAGAACTTCCAGCCGTTCTCAGCGAGCTTGGTGTTGGTCGCCGAGGCGCTGATGCTGGGAATCCCCGCCTCCTCCAGCACCGGGCCGACCTGCGCCGACTCACCCGAGAACGCCGGGCCGAGCAGCGCGACGACCTTGTCGGTCTTGATGGCCTGCTGCGCCAGCGCGACGGCCTTCGAGGCGTCACCCTGGCTGTCGTACTCGACGATCTCGATCTTCGTCGCCGGGTTGGTCTTGTTGTACTCGTCGAAGACGAGCTTCGCGCCGTTCCTGGGCGGAATGACGATGCCGGCGTTGGGACCGGTCAGGTCACCCATAAAGCCGATCTTGACCGTACCGGCAGCGGCGGCGCCGGAGCCACCGTCCGCCGGCTTGGCGTCCGTGCCGCCATCGCCACAGGCAGCGAGGCCAAGGGTGAGCGCCACACCGGCAGCGAGCACTCCACCGAGGCGAGCAGTCTTAGGCCGCAAGGTTGCCTTCCTTTCGCCGATCCCGCGTCAGGACCGGGTTCACAGATGCCCTCCCCTGACGGAGTGGCCAGGGGGTTGTGTCGGTTAGTACAACCAGCCGAGGTTACGGGTCGATACAGGACGGCCCTCGGTTATCGTTTCGTTACAACACCGATTCTTTTCGGCTACCACGACAAAAGCCATGGTCACGGCAATCTCCCGGACCCGACATGATCACTCCGAGTGCACGAAAGCCCACGCATCCCCTTGACACGAAGGACACGCGGGCTCACCCACGAAAAGACCGGCCACCCACGGCACGGCGGAACACCACGACCGGGCGGGACCAGGAACGACAGAACGCCCCTCACCCCGCCCCGGCCCCGTCAGAACCCCTTCAGCACCCCCGTCACCCTCAGCCCCTCAGGCGCTCTCCGGCCCCCGCATCCCCAGTGCCTCAGGCACTCTCCGACACCTCAGGCACCCCGGAACACTCTCAGCGCTCTCAGGTGCTCCCCGGCCCCCCGGGACACCTTCGGCGCCTCAGACGCCTTCCGACCCCTCGGACCCGGCCGGACCGGGCGTCCCGTCCACCACCACCTGCGCCACCTGACGCATGCTCAACCGCCGATCCATCGACGCCTTCTGAATCCACCGGAACGCCTGCGGCTCACTCCACCCGTGCTGATCCATCAGCCGCCCCTTCGCCCGCTCCACCAACTTCCGCGTCTCCAACCGCTCCGAGAGCGACCCCACCTCCCGCTCCAGCGCGGCGAGCTCCTCATGCCTGCTCACCGCCATCTCGATCGCCGGAACCAGATCCGACTTCGTGAACGGCTTCACCAGATACGCCATCGCCCCCGCGTCCCTGGCCCGCTCCACCAGATCCCGCTGCGAGAACGCGGTAAGGATCAAACACGGCGCGATCCGCTGCGACACGATCTGCTCGGCGGCCGAGATGCCGTCCAGGACGGGCATCTTCACATCCAGGATCACCAGGTCCGGCCGGTGCTCCACAGCCAGTTTGACCGCGGTCTCCCCGTCCCCGGCCTCACCGACGACGGCATACCCGTCCTCTTCCAGCATCTCCTTGAGATCGAGACGGATCAGCGCCTCGTCTTCCGCGATCACTACGCGCCGCTGAGTACTCACGAGCAAGAGAGTACCGACGTCCGCTAGATTGGGACCACGCTGGTGCCTGAGACTGATCCAGTTCTGGGTAAGCTCATCACTGGCGCACACAAACCGGACACGTCCGGAAATATCGGCCGGAATGGCGAAATGGCATACGCGGACGCCTCAAAAGCGTCTACCTGAAAGGGTGTGCGGGTTCGAATCCCGCTTCCGGCACTCACTCGACTGGTTTTCGACCTCAAAAGCCGTGCTGCCGTTTCGTCGCTTGGTCGGCCCAGGCCACTACCGAATGTGCTCGCCCTGAAACTGTCAGTGACATTTGGCATGGTTGCTTCATGCACCCCCGCGAAACCGTTGACCGCGCACTCCGACTCTCCGCCCTCGGACTGGTCGACCGCGAAGTCGCCCAGCTGTGCGGCGTGTCTCTCGGCGCCGTACAGAAATGGCGGACGCGGACACGCCGGACAAGCGAGAACGAGGACATCAGGAGACACCGGTCATGTCCTCGCTGCCACAACCGGGCGCTCGACTTGGAGGCCTACGCCTACCTGCTCGGGCTCTACCTCGGTGACGGCCATATCCTGCTCTGCAAGAAAGATGTCTACCAACTCTCGCTGGCATGCTGTAACACCTGGCCCGGATTGCTGGAAGCCGCAGCCGAGACCATGGCGGTGGTCATGCCGACCTCCTCTGTCAGCCGCCGCCGCTTCTCGGGCTGTACGGAAGTCAAGAGCTACTCCAAGCACTGGGCCTGCCTGTTCCCTCAGCATGGGCCTGGCCGGAAGCACGAACGTGAGATCACGTTGGAACAATGGCAGCGCGAGATCATCGAAGAACATCCGGGTCGATTCGCGCGAGGCCTGATCCACTCCGACGGCTACCGGGGGACAAACCGGGTTCGGCGCCATTCCAACGGAAGCAATCGCTGGTACGAATACCCGCGCTACCTCTTCGCCAACGAGTCCCGGGACATCCTCCGGCTCTGCGGGGAGACACTCGACCTTCTCGGTGTCGCGTGGCGCCACTCCAAGCCCAACACGATCTCGGTCGCGAAGCGGGAGGCGGTCGAGCGGCTGGATATGTTCGTGGGGCCGAAGTACTGAAGGGACAGGAGAGCGGAAACGGCGATCCAGTAAGTTGCCTGCAAGGGGCGGATCCAGGTCAACGGCAGGGGTGAACGGTGAGCCGCGTTGAGGGGGATCGCGTCGGCGTTCCGGGGGTTTTTCCGGCCGACGTCCGGTTGGTCGGGCATGGTCTGGTGTTGCGGGAATGGGACGACGGGGATCTCGCGGCGATGGCGAGGCTGTTCGACGATCCGGATGTGGCGTACTGGACGCCGCTGGTCTCGCCGTTCGATCTGGGTGCGGCGCGGGTCTATCTGAAGCGGGCGCGGGAGCGGCGGGCGGCGGGGTTGCGGGTTCAGTTGGCGATCACGGCCGATGGGGTCGAGCCGCTGGGCGAGGTGATGCTCATGCTGTCGGGGGCGGGTCTGGATGTGGCGGAGATCGGCTACATCGTGGGGGTGGCGCATCGGGGGCGGGGGCTGGCGGGCCGGGCGGTGCGGGTGATGACGGATTTCGCGCGTGGCACGGTGGGGGTCGCCCGTCTGTTGCTGGAGATCGAGGCGGGTAATGCGGCGAGCGCGGCGGTGGCGCGTGCGGCGGGGTATCGGTTGACGGATGCGCCACCGATTCTGGCGGAGGAGAAGGGGCGTCCGTTGGCGCTGCAGACGTGGGAACACCTGTAACGGGCGTTCACTGACGTTGCGAACGCGAGAGCACCCGCAACGTCGCGCCCGCCGGCTCCGGGACGTGGGAGCACCTGCAGTGGGACGTCCGCTGTTGGTCGGCGGGGGCCGTTTTGTGTGGTCGTGACGTTCCATGGTCGGGTTCGGGGCTGCACGGCGTGGTCTCATCAACCGCGAATCCAACCGAAACCCCATCAAAATGGACCATGACCGAAATCCCTATTTGGGTTGCTTGCTCTTCGTAGTCCGCCGTTGCTCGTTGGTGTCCGGGGGGTGCGACGCAACAGGTGGACCGTGAGCGGCAGACCACCCCTCCCCCGCAATCATGGATTGACCTGCGCAGATGTCGAGGTCTGACGACGAGTTGTGATCTTCCTTCACGCCCGAAACTGGCATTTTGGCATACGTTGAATTTTCATCTCTTGACGGCCTCAAGCCTGGATAAGTAGGAATGTCGTGCCTTACCACTTGTGAATACCTGACAGGGCAAAAACCCTGTTTGGGGCTATGGGGGGTGAATGCTCGAAGCTACGCGCGAGGACCCTTCGTCCGCCTCGCCGCCCGGTCCGTCATCCGCCTCTCCGACACCGACATCACCCCCGACCACGCCCCCGCTGCCGGCACCGGCCTCGACATCACTGCCGACTCCGTCACCGGCCTCACCCCCCGCATCGACACCGACAGCAGAGCGATCCATCGTCCCGGAGCCGCCGGAGCCGCTGGAGCCGTGGGAGCCGTCCATGTCGCCGGTTCCCGTCGGCTGGACGTTCGGCCCGCCCCGTGTCGCTCCCGACGTTTCCCTGTGTGACCTCATCGCGGCCCAGGCCGCGCGCACCCCCGATGCTCCGGCGGTCCGCCAGTGGGGCGTCGTCCTCACCTATCGCGAGCTGCTGTCCGCCGCCGGCGCGCTGGCCGTACGGCTGCGGGCTCTGGGAGTCGGTCCGGAGACGCGGGTGGGGCTGTGTGCCAGGCGTACACCGTTCCTTCCGGTCGCCGCGCTGGGCGTCATGCTGGCGGGCGGGGCTTATGTCCCGCTGGATCCGGGGCATCCGCGGCGCAGGTTGCAGGAGATACTCGACGACGCGTCGATACCGGTCGTGGTGGTCGACGGAGACGGTCGTGCCCTGCTCGACGGCTGCGGCCTCCCGCTGGTCGCGCCGGAGACGGACGGGCGAGCCGGGGCTCCGGAGGCGGGGGGCGTCACCGCGCCGCAGACGGGGAAGTCCGACGCTCCGAAAGCGGGAGACATCGCCGCGCCGCAGGTGGGAGACCTCGGTGCGCCGCGGGCCGGGGACGGCTTCGCTCCCGGGGTCCCGGAGGCGGGCGACGTGGCCGGTGTGCTGCGGGGCGGCCTGGCCCGGCCGGGGAACGCGGCCTATGTGCTGTACACCTCGGGGTCGACCGGCCGTCCCAAGGGGGTGGTGGTTGATCACGCGTCCGCGGCGGCGTTCGTGTCGGCGGCGGTGGCTCATTTCGGGCTGGACGGATCGTGCCGGTCGATCGCGTTCTCGGCGCTGGGGTTCGACGTCTCGGTGCTCGACATGTTCGCGCCGTTGGCGGCGGGCGGGTGCGTGCAGTTGGTGCCCGACGAGGACCGGGTCGATCCGGCGCGGTTGCAGCGGTTCCTGCAGGCGCACGAGGTCACCTGGGGGTTCGTTCCCCCGGCTCTGCTGCCGCTGGTCGATCCGGCGGGGCTGCCGCAGTTGCGGGATCTGGTCACGGCGGGTGAGCCGCCCGGTCCGGAGCAGGTGGCCCGCTGGTCGGGGCGGGTGCGTTTCCACAACTGGTACGGCCCGACGGAGACCACGGTGTGCGTGGTCGGTGCGGAGCTTTCCGGGGTGTGGGATCGGCCGTTGCCGATCGGCCGTCCGCTGGGCGGTTGCCGGGCGCACGTGCTGGACGGGGAGATGCGGGAGTGCCCGGTGGGGGTGGAGGGCGAGCTGTACATCGGCGGCCCCCAGGTGAGCCGGGGTTATCTGGGGCGGCCGGGGCTGACCGCGGAGCGGTTCGTGCCGGATCCGTTCGGCGGCGGGCCGGGGGCGCGGCTGTACCGGACGGGGGACCGGGTCGCCTGGCAGGAGGACGGCCGGATCGCGTTCATGGGGCGGTTGGACCGTCAGGTGAAGGTGCAGGGGCAGCGGGTCGAGATCGGCGAGGTCGAGTCGGTGGTCCGGGCTCATCCGGGTGTGTTGCAGGCCGTGGTCGACGCGCCGGGCGAGCTGGTGGCGTATGTCGCCCCGCTGGACGCCCCCGATCTGGCGGAGCTGCGGGAGTACTGCGCGATGCGGCTGCCGCCGTACATGGTGCCGACCCGGGTGGTGCGGGTCCCCGCGCTGCCGTTGAACGCGTCGGGCAAGGTGGACGTCGAGGCGTTGCGGGCGGCGGATCGGCGGGCCGTGCCGGGTGGAGCCGCCGAGGGGCTGGCGGGGATCTGGGCGCGGGTGCTGGAGGCTCCCGATCCGGTGGCGGAGGACGACTTCTTCGCGCGTGGTGGTCATTCGCTGCGGGCGATGCGGCTGGTGTCGGCGGTCCGGGCGGAGCTGGGCCGGGACATCTCGGTGGAGGAGGTGTACGCGGCCCGCACCTTCGGGGCGCTCGCGTCGGGTGTGGCAGATGCGCCGCCGGCGGTCGCTGGTCGGGTCTCGGCTGGTGAGGCGCCGGTGTTGTCGGCGGCGCAGCGGCGGATGTGGTTCGTGGAGCGGCTGGCTCCGGAGACGCCGGCGCACAACATCGCGATGGCGGAGCGGATCCGCGGCCCGCTCGACCATGGCGCGTTGCGGCGGGCGCTGACGGCGGTGGTGGCGCGGCACGAGGCGCTGCGCTGGCGGATCGCCGCCTCCGGCGGGGTGCCGTGCGTGTCGGTGGCTCCGGCGGGTGAGGTGCCGCTGCCGCTGGTCGATCTGTCGCCGCAGGTGGTGGAGGCTCCGGCGCGGGCCTCCCGCGCCGGGCGGGCGGACGACGGCGGGGATGCCCGGAAGCCGGAGGCATGGGGGGCGGCGCCGGCGGAGTCGCCGGAGCCGGAGTCGCGAGAGGCGGCGCTGGCGGAACCGCCCGGGGTGGAGGCGCGAGAGGCGGCGCTGGCGGAGCTGCTGGAGGCGGAGGCGCGGACGCGGTTCGATCTGGCGGCCGGGCCGCTGCTGCGGGCGCGGCTGGTACGGCTGGCCGACGACGATCACGTGCTGGCCGTGACGGTGCATCATCTCGTGTTCGACGGCTGGTCGCAGGACGTCTTCTACCGGGATCTGGGAGTGGCCTACCGGGGTGGCGTGCTGGAGCCGGCGGGGGCGGGGTTCGCCGACTATGTGCGCTGGTCGCGGGAGCGGGCGGACGGCGGCGGCCTGGAGTGGTGGCGTGAGCATCTGCGGGACGCGCCCGTGGTGGTGGACCTGCCGAGGGACGCCGCCCGGCCGCCGGTGCAGACGTTCCGGGGGGCGGTGCGCCGGGCGGAGCTGGACGGGGCGCTGGGCGGGCGGGTCGGGGAGTTGGCGGCCCGGTTGGGGGTGACGCCGTATCCGGTTCTGCTGGCGGCGTTCGGGGAGCTGCTCTCGCGGCTGTCGGGGCAGCGGGACCTGGTGGTCGGCACGCCGTACGCCGATCGGGGGGATGTCGCGTTCGAGTCGCTGGTGGGGATGTGCGTGCGGGTGCTGCCGCTGCGGCTGCGGCTGGATGGTGCGGCCTCGTTCGAGGAGCAGGTGGCGTGCTGCCGGGACGAGCTGGCGGCGGTGGTCGCGCACGGCGACGTCCCGCTGGACCGTGTGGTGGAGGCGCTGCGGGTCCCGCGTGATCTGGGGCGCAACCCGGTGACGCAGGTGTTGTTCAACATGTACAACTTCGCCGAGGCGCGGCTGGATCTGCCGGGCTGCGTGGCCGAGCCGTTGGCGGCCGGGCTGCCGGGGTCGCTGTTCGATCTGACGTTGTACGTCAGCGAGCTGGGCGACGGTTACGCCCTGCAGCTGGTCTACAACCCCGATCTGTTCTCGGCGGCCCGGATGGACGCCCTGCTGGCGGGTTACGCGTGTCTGCTGGGTGATCTGCTGGACCGTCCGGATGCGGCAGTGGAGCGGGCGCGGCTGGCGCCGGAGCCGGTGCCGGTGCCGTTGCCGGTCTGGGAGGGGCCGGGCCTGCTGGACACCCTGCACGGGGATGTCGTGGTGGAGGGTGCCGGGCGAGTGCTGGACCGTGCCGGGCTGGCGTCGCTGCGCCGCCGGGTGGCCGGGGCGGTCCGTGCAGCCGGGGTCGGGCCGGGTGCGGCGGTCGGCGTGCTGGCGGCCCGGGTCCCGGAGCTGCCGGGGTTGCTGCTGGGTGTGCTGGCCGGTGGGGCCAGGTGGGTGATCCTCGATCCGGCGTATCCGCAGGCGGTGCTGGCCCGGCAGGCCGCAGTGGCCGGGGTGCGGGCCGTGGTGCGCTGTCCGGGCGCGCCACCGCTGCCGGGACTGCCGGAGATCCTCCTGCCCGATGACGACGGGTCCGCTGACAACAGGCCCGAGGACAACAGGTCCGCTTACGGCGGATCCGATGACGGCGGACCGGCGGAGGTGCCGTATCCCGAGCGGGGGTATCTGTCGCTCACGTCGGGCACGACCGGTGATCCGAAGCCGGTGGTGACCGGTGAGGGGCCGCTGGCGCATTTCGTCCACTGGTACGCGGTGACGTTCGGGGTGACGCCGGCCGACCGGTTCGCGCTGCTGTCGGGGCCGGCGCATGATCCGGCGTTGCGTGACCTGTTCGTGCCGCTGGCCACGGGCGCCCGGCTGTGCGTGCCGGAGCGGGAGCTGGTCCGTGATCCGGTACGGCTGGCGGCGTGGCTGCGTGAGCACCGGGTGACCGTGCTGCATCTGACCCCGCAGCTCGCGCGGATGCTCTGCGGGACGGGCGGGGTGCTGCCGCAGGTGCGGCTGGTCGCGACCGGGGGTGACCGTCTCACCCAGGCCGACGCCGTACGGCTGCGCCGGCTGGTGCCGGGTGCCCGGCTGGTGGCGTTCTACGGCGCGACGGAGACGCCGCAGGCGCATGGCTGGTACGAGGTTCCGGAGGGTCTGCGGGAGAGCGCCGAACCGGTCCCCGCGGGGCGCGGGGTGGAGGGCAGTGAGCTGGTCGTGCTGGCCGGGCACGGCGGCCGGGCCGGGGTGGGTGAGCTGGGCGAGGTGGTGGTGCGCAGCGTCAACCTCGCGGACGGCTATCTCGACGCCGGTCTGACCCGGCTCCGTTTCGCTCCCGATCTGCCCGGCGCGGGAGGGCCCGGCGCGGAGGTCCGGGAGACGCCCGGTGCGGCGGCCCGCGGGCGGGTGCGGGTGTTCCGGACCGGGGATCTGGGGCGGTTGAATCCGGACGGGACCGTGACCGTGGTCGGGCGGCGGGACGACCAGGTAAAGGTCCGCGGGTTCCGGGTGGAGCTGGGCGAGGTGGAGGCGGCGCTGGCCGCCCACCCGGAGGTGCGCTCGGCGGCGGCGGTGGTGGATCGGGGCGAGGGGCGCGAGGCCGTGCTCTACGCCTATGCGGTGCCGCGCAGGCCGGGGACGGCCGCGCAGCGGCTGCTGGAGCACCTGCGGCAGGTGCTGCCGGAGCACGCCGTACCGGCCGAGGTGGTGGTGCTGGCGGCACTGCCGCTGACACCGAACGGGAAGATCGACCGGGCGGCTCTGCGCCGGCCGGCGCCGCGGCCGGAGAGCGGCGCGGGCGGGGAGCTGTCGGGGCCGACGGAGCGGGCGGTGGCCGAGGTGTGGCGGGCCGTGCTGGGCGTGCCGCGGGTCCGTCCGACGGACAACTTCTTCGAGATCGGCGGCCATTCGCTGGCGATCGCCGCGGTGCAGGCGCGGCTGGTCGCGGTGGTGGGCCGGGAGGTGCCCATCGTGGATCTGTTCCGCCATCCGACGATCCGCGACCTGGCGGCCCATCTCGACGGTGGCGGCCACGCCCCCGGCCTCGACCGTGCGGCCCGCCGGCTCGCCGTACGGCGGGACCGGTTGAAGGACCGTTCCCAGAGACCGAACTGATTTTCTCACCGGCGCCACCGCGCCTCAGGCAAGGAGAAAGGGACTCACGCATGGCCGAGGAACCCACCGTGGAGCCGATCGCGATCATCGGCCTTTCGTGCCGGGTGCCGGGAGCCGGAGACGCTGAGCAGTTCTGGCGTAATCTCGCCGACGGAGTCGAGTCGCTCACCCACTTCACCCGCGAGGAACAGCGGGCGTTCGGTGTGTCGGAGCGGGCGCTGGACGATCCGAACTTCGTGCCGGCCGCCATGATGCTGGACGACCACCAGGGGTTCGACGCCGCGTTCTTCGGCATGTCGATCAGGGAGGCGGAGGTCCGGGACCCGCAGCACCGGCTCTTCCTGGAGTTGGCGCACACGGCTCTGGAGGACTCGGGCTACGACCCGTTCAGGTATCCGGGTGAGATCGGTGTCTACGCCGGTTCGGGGTCGGACTTCTACCAGTGGATCAACATCCGGAGCAACGCCCAGGCGCATGCGAACGCGGGCTGGCTGGCCGTCATGGTCGGCAACCACGTCGACTACTGCGCGACGTTGTCGTCGTACAAGCTGGATCTGCGCGGCCCGAGCTACACGCTGCACACGGCGTGCTCGACGTCGCTGGTGGCGGTGCACGTCGCCGCCGAGGCGCTGCGCAACGGCGAGTGCGACATGGCGTTGGCGGGCAGCGCGATGCTGGACCTGCCGCAGGGGCAGGGGTACGTCTACGACGAGGACGGCATCGTCTCCCCCGACGGCCACTGCCGGGCGTTCGACGCGAAGGCGGCGGGCACGATCTGGGGCAGCGGCGGCGGGGTGGTCGTGCTGAAGCGGTTGTCGGAGGCGCTCGCCGACGGTGACAACGTCCGGGCGGTGGTGCTGGGCAACGCGATCAACAACGACGGGGCGAGCAAGGTCGGTTTCTCGGCGCCCAGCATGGACGGGCAGGCCGCGGTGATCGCGCAGGCGCTGGGTGTGGGCGGGGTGGATCCGCGCACGGTGACGTACGTGGAGGCGCACGGCACCGGGACCGCGCTGGGTGATCCGATCGAGGTGGCGGCGCTGAGTTCGGTGTTCCGGCAGGACACCGACGACACCCAGTGGTGCGGCATCGGCTCGGTGAAGAGCAACATCGGGCATCTCGGCCAGTCGGCGGGTATCGCCAGCATCATCAAGGCGGTGCTGGCGTTGGAGAACGGGCTGATCCCGCCGACGCTGCACTACGAGAGTCCGAACCCGAAGATCGACTTCGCGGCGAGCCCGTTCTACGTGGCGGCGGCGCCGACCAAGTGGGAGCGGAACGGTTTCCCCCGGCGGGCGGGCATCAGTTCCTTCGGGATCGGCGGCACCAACGCGCACATCGTGCTGGAGGAGGCGCCGTCTTCCGTCCGGGAGGAGCGGGAGCCCCGTCCGGCGCATCTGCTGCGGCTGTCGGCCAGGACGGACACGGCGCTGGCCGCCGCCCGGGAGCGGCTGGCGGCGCATCTGGCGGCGCATCCCGATGCGGATCTGGCCGATGTCGCGCACACGTTGCGGGTGGGCCGCAGGGAGCTGTCGCGCAGGGCGGCGGTGGTGGTCTCCGACGTCGCCGACGCGGTCGCCGCGCTGGCCGACCCACGGCGGACGCTGTCGGGGTCCGCGTCGCGGCGTACTCCGCAGCTGGCGTTCCTGTTCTCCGGGCAGGGGTCGCAGTACGCGGGCATGGGTGCCGAGCTGTACCGGACCGAGGCGGTCTTCAGGGACGCGGTGGACGAGTGCGCCGAGATCCTGCTGCCGGAGCTGGGCGAGGACATCCGGGAGCTGATGTTCGGCACGGGCGAGGAGGCCGGTGAGCGGCTCCGGCAGACCGCGCTGACCCAGCCGGCGCTGTTCACCGTGGAGTACGCGCTGGCCAGGTTCTGGCGTTCGCTGGGTGCCGAACCGGCGGGGATGATCGGCCACAGCATCGGCGAGTACGTGGCGGCGACGGTGGCGGGGGTGTTCAGCCTGCCTGACGCGCTGCGGCTGGTGGCGGCGCGGGGGCGGCTGGTGCAGGGCCTGCCCGCGGGGTCGATGCTGGCGGTGCAGCTCGACCCGGACGAGGTCGGCCCGCTGCTGCCCGACGACGTGTCGGTGGCGGGCGTCAACGGACCCGGCACGTGCGTGGTCGCGGGGCCGTCCGCCTCGATCGGTGAGCTGGCGGCGCTGCTGGAGGAGGAAGGCGTCGGCCGGATGCCGCTGCGCACCTCGCACGCCTTCCACTCGGCGATGATGGATCCGATCCTGGGCGAGTTCCACGCGCTGGTGGCCGCCACCGAGCGGTCGGCGCCGAGCCTGCCGTTCCTGTCCAACGTGACCGGCACGTGGATCACCGCGGCCGAGGCGACCGACCCGTCCTACTGGGCCAGGCATCTGCGTGAGCCGGTGCGGTTCGGCGACTGTGTGGCGAACCTGCTCGCCGACGGCGACTGGATCATGATCGAGTGCGGTCCCGGCAGGCAGCTGGCCGGGCTGGCGAAGGCACAGGTCGCGACCGGCGCGGTCGCGCCGCTCGCCTCGTTGCCGGGGCCGGCGGACGGCGGTGACCTGCGGGTGCTGTCGGCCGCGTTCGGCACGCTGTGGGTGAACGGCGTGGCGCTCGGGGAGTTCGGTGAGCCGGGCCGCCGGATCTCGCTGCCGACCTACCCGTGGGAGCGGCGGCGCGCGTGGATCGACCCGGACCCGCAGGGGGCGTTCGTCGGCGGGGTGGCCAACCACGCTCCGGAGGAGGAGAAGGACCTGCCGCTGGAGCGCTGGTTCAGCGCTCCCGTGTGGCGGCAGGCTCCGCCGGGTCCGGCGCCGCTGTCGCCGTTCACCCGTGTCCTGCTGTTCGCCGACGGAGACTCGGCGGCGCTGGCCGGTGCGCTGCGCGCGTCGGGGGCCGAGGTGGTCGAGGTGCGGCCGGGCGCGGGGTTCGCGGCGGTGGACGGCGGTTTCACGGTACGGCCGGCGGAACGGGCCGACTATGACGCGCTGCTGTCGGCCGTGGGTGAGCCGCCGGACCGGGTGGTGCACGCCTGGACACTCGACGGGGATCCGGCCGAGGGGATCGAGGAGACCTGGCGGGCGCAGGACCGGGGCTTCTTCAGCGTGCTGGCGCTGGTGCAGGCGCTGACGGCGGTGCAGCCGGCGGGTGGGGTGGAGCTGACCCTGCTGACCTCCGGGGTCCAGGACGTCACCGGTGGTGATCTGCTCCGTCCGGAGCACGCGACGCTGGCCGGGTTCCCCCGGGTGGTGCCGTTGGAGACACCGTGGCTGCGGGTCCGCCATGTCGACCTGGACGGGCGTGACCGGGTCAGGCACGCGGTCGCCGAGCTGGCCAGGAGGATCGAGCCGGACGAGGCCGGGCTGCTGCCGACGGTGAGCGTCCGGGGTGGCCGGCGGTGGCTGCAGCACTACGAGCAGATCGAGGTTCCGGCCGCGTCCGGGTCCGGGTCCGCACCGGACCGTACGGGCGCGGGCGGGACGGGTGCGGGCGGGGCGGGCGCGGGCGGGGCGGGCGCCGTGCGCGACGACGGGGACGCGGACCGGGCGGACACCGTACCGGAGGGCGGCGAGGCCGGTCAGACGGGGCCCAGGGACGGACAGGTTTATCTGATCACCGGTGGCCTGGGCGGGATCGGGATCTCGCTGGCCGAGGACCTGGCCGAGCGGGCACGGGTGCGGCTGGTGCTGCTGTCCCGGTCGGGGCTGCCTGGCCGGGACAGGTGGGACGCGCACGCGGCGGGCCGCGAGGGCCGGGCGGTCACGGCGATCCGCCGGATGGAGGCCGCGGGCGCGGAGGTGCTGGTGCTGGCGGCGGACGTCACGGACGCCGGTGACATGCGGCGGGTCAGGCGGGAGACGCTCGACAGGTTCGGCCGGGTGGACGTGATCGTGCACGCGGCGGGGCTGCCCGGCGGCGGCATGGCGGAGGTGAAGGAGCGGGCCGCGGCCGAGCGGGTGCTGGCTCCCAAGGTGGCCGGCACGCTGGCGCTGCGTGAGGCCTTCGGCGACCTCGACCTGGAGGCCGTCGTGCTGTGCTCGTCCATCACCGCCGTCGCGGGCGGTTTCGGCCAGGTCGACTACTGCGCGGCCAACAACTTCCTGGACGCCCACGCCAGGGGTGAGCACGGCTGGCGGGCGGCCACGGTCGTCTCCGCGAACTGGGGCAGGTGGCTGGAGGTCGGCATGGCGGCCGAGGTCGCCGCCCCGGCGGGGTTCGTGGCGCTGCAGCACGGCGACCGGATCAGGGCGATCGACCATCCGATCCTCACGGCCTGGCACGAGGCCGACGGTGACGGTCTCGGCTGGGCCGGCGGCAGCATCTCCCCCGAGACGCACTGGGCGCTGGACGAGCACCGCATCTCCGATGTGTCGGTGCTTCCCGGCACCGGGCACGTCGAGATGGCCCGCTGTGCGAGCGACGCGGTGCTGCCGCCGTCCGGCGGGGTCGTGGAACTGCGTGACGTGGTGTTCGTCGAGCCGCTGTCGGTGGCCGACGGGGCGACCGCCGAGATCAGGGTGGTGTTCAGTCCCGAGGCCGACGGCGCGGAGTTCCAGGTGCGCAGCGTCATCGGCGGCGAGCAGCGCACGCATGCGCGCGGTACGGCCGCCCGGGTCGATCCGGGGCCCGCCGGGCACGTCGACGTGGCGGCCATCGTGGAGCGGTGCGCCCCTGCGGGCGACGAGCAGGGCGGTGTGCCGCTGTCGGGGCTGCTCACGCTCGGCCCGCACTGGGGCCACAACCTGCGGAGCTGCCACATCGGCCAGAACGAGGCCCTGGGCTGGTTCGAGGCCGACGAGCTGGTCGGGCTGGACCTGGACCGCTGGGGCCTGCACCCCGCGATGATGGACAGCGCCACCTCCTTCACCTGGGTGGACATCCAGGGGCACTACCTGCCGCTCGGCTACGGCCGCATCACTGTGCGGGACCGGCTGCCCGGCGCGTTCTGGAGTCATCTGCGGTTCCGTGACAGCGACACCGACGAGGTGCTCGCGGTGGACGTGACGCTCATCGCCGCGGACGGCACCGTCGTGACGGAGATCTCCGACTACGTGCTGCGCCGGATCAACACCGACGCCGTGGTGGCCGGAGTGACCGCCGGCGCGGGCGCCCAGCGGGCGGCCACCGCCGCCGTGCGGAGCGGGCCGGACGTCCAGGGCAGCCACGGCGGCCAGGTCGCGCCGGCCGGCGGCGGACCCGACGCGGTCGGCATCCGCCCGGCGGACGGAGCCGAGGCGTTCCACCGGCTGCTGGCCACCCCGCTCGGCCCGCAGGTGGTGATCGCGGCGACCCCGGTGGCCGCCTACCTCGCGGGCGTCGGCTCGGTGACGCAGGAGACGGTCGAGACGGAGCTGGACTCCGCCGCCGTGGCGGACCGTCCGGCCCGTACGGCGGGCGACGACTACGTGGCCCCGCGTGGTGAGGTCGAGTCCGCCATCGCCCGGCTGTGGAGCGAGGTGCTCGGCGGTGAGCGCATCGGCGTGGACGACGACTTCTTCGAGCTCGGTGGCAACTCGCTGATCGCGGTGCAGCTCATCGCGCTCATCCGCAAGGAACTCGGCGTGCGGCTGCCGATGCGCAGTCTGTTCGAGGAGCCCACGGTCGCCGGGGTCACCTCGCTGATCGAGCAGGCCCGCGCCGCCGCTCCGGCCACGGCCTCGGCCTCGGCCACCGACCAATCCGTGATCCCCCGGCTTCCGCGCAGGAGTGAGCAGCAGTGAGCGAATCCCCCACCGAGACGAAGGTCGTCGTCAACGACGAGGAGCAGTACTCCGTCTGGCCGGCCGGCCGGGACAACCCCGACGGCTGGCACGACGAGGGTTTCAGCGGGACCAGGGAGGACTGCCTGGCCCACATCGAGGAGGTCTGGATGGACATGCGGCCCCGTAGCCTGCGTGCGGCCATGGACGCGGGGGAGTCCAGGTGACCGACCAGGCGGTGGATGTCTTCCCGTCCTCCTCGGGGCAGGAGCGGATGTGGTTCCTCGCCCGATTCGAACCCGAGCTGGCCGTCTACAACATCGGCATGGTGATGCCGATGACCGCCCGCCAGCCGGTCGACCCGCGCCGGCTGGAGCGGGCCGTCGCCCGGGTGGTCAGCCGGCACGAGGTGCTGCGCACCGTGTTCGAGTTCCGGGACGGCCAGGTGATGCAGATCATCACCGGCGCCTCTCCCCCGGTCCGGCTCACCGAGACCGATCTCACCCAGCTGCCGCCCGCCGAGCGGGAGGCCGAGCTGACCAGGCTGGCCAGAGCGGACGGGGTGACGCCGTTCGCCATGGACGAGGCGCCGCTGTGGCGGATGCGGCACGTGAAGATGGCCGACGACGACCTGCGGCTGGTCTGCGTGTTCGACCACACCGTGTTCGACGGGGTGTCCAGCCACATCTTCCTCAACGAACTGGAGGAGTGTTACGACGCGCTGGGCGAGAACCGGGAGCCCAAGCTTCCGGAGTTGCCCATCCAGTTCGCCGACTTCGCGGTCTGGCAGCGCGGCAGGCTCACCGGCGAGTTCCTGGCGGCGGAGCTGACCCACTGGCAGGAGCGGCTCGCCGGGGTGCCGGCCGATCTGGGGCTGCCGGCCGACCGGCCGCGCCCGCGTCGGCGCACCTACCGGGGGGAGATGCTGCTGGGCGCGTTCTCCGCGGAGCTGTCGTCCGGGGTGGAGCGGCTGGCCAAGGATCTGAACTCGACGCTGTTCACGGTCATGCTCACCGCGTTCGCGGGTGTGCTGTCGCGCTGGTCGGGCCTGCGGGACATCGTCGTGGGCACACCGGTGGCGGGGCGGATGCTGCCGGAGACGGAGCCGGTCATCGGCATGTTCGTGAACGCGGTGGCGCTCCGCACCGACCTGGGCGGGGATCCGACGTTCGCCGAGGCGGCGGTGCGGGTACGGACCACGGTCGCCGAGGCGCTGGACCATCAGGAGCTGCCGTTCGAGCGGCTGGTGGAGGCGCTGCAGGCGACCCGTGACCTGAGTGTGCCGCCGCTGTACCAGGTGATGTTCAACCTGGCCGCCGACTCCAACGAGGGTCAGATCGCCAACGGCACCGCCAAGGTGGACCTGCAGCTCGATCTGAACATGCGCGAGGGCCGGCTGCACAGCCGCCTGGAGTACAGCACCGACCTGTTCGACCGCTCCACGGTCGAACGGTTCGCCGCGAACCTGGAGACGCTGCTCACCGCGGCCGTCGCCGACCCCCATGTGCCGCTCTCCCGGCTGCCGCTGCTCACCGGGGCCGAGCGGGCGGAGGTCCTGGCCCTCGGTGCGGGTGCGCACGCCGGCGGTTCCGGCGCGACCCTGACCGGGCTGGTCGAGGCCCAGGTGGCCAGGACCCCGGATGCCCGGGCCGTGGTGGCGGGCGACGTCACGCTGACCTACGCCGAGCTGAACGAACGCGCCAACCGGCTGGCCCACTGGCTGCGCCGGATCGGAGTGCGCCGGGGCAGCCCGGTGGCGGTCTGCGCCGAGCGCTCGGCCGAACTGGTCGTCGGGCTGCTCGCCGTACTGAAGGCCGGTGGGGCGTACGTCCCGCTGGACGCGGAGTATCCGCCGTCCCGGTTGGCGTTCATGCTGGCCGACAGCGGGGCCAAGGTGTTGCTGACCCAGCGCCACCTGCGCGGTCTGCTCCCCGAGGGGGCGACCAAACCGGTCCTGCTCGACGACCCGGAGAGCTGGGGGCGGCAGCCGGCGGACAACCCCGACCCGGTGGCCGGTCCCGGCGACGCCGCCTACATGATCTACACCTCGGGTTCGACCGGGCGGCCCAAGGGGGTGGTCAACAGCCATCGCGGCATCGTCAACCGGCTCGGCTGGATGCAGCGCAGGTTCGGGCTCACCCCGGGTGAGGCGGTCATGCAGAAGACCCCGGCGAGCTTCGACGTTTCGGTCTGGGAGTTCTTCTGGCCGCTGGTCACCGGCGCCCACCTGGTGACGGCCCGGCCCGGCGGGCACCGCGACCCCACCCACCAGCGCGACCTGATCAAGGCGCACGCGGTGACCACGATGCACTTCGTGCCCTCCATGCTGGCGATGTTCGTGGAGGAGACGGGCATCGAGTCGTGCCGCTCGCTGAAACGGGTGATCTGCAGCGGCGAGGAGCTGCCGCCCCGGCTGGCGGCGCGGTTCTTCGAACGGCTGCCCGATGTGGAGCTGCACAACCTGTATGGGCCGACGGAGGCGGCGGTGGACGTGACCGCCTGGCGCTGCGAGCCGGGCGGGACGCGGAACACGCTGCCCATCGGCCGTCCCATGCCGGGCAACCAGCTGTATGTCCTGGACGGGCGGCTTGAGCCGGTGCCGATCGGCGTCCCCGGCCACCTGCACATCGGTGGTACGCAGGTCGCGCGCGGCTACGCGGGCCGGCCCGGCCTGACGGCCGAACGGTTCGTACCCGACCCGTACGGCCCGCCGGGCTCGCGGCTCTACGCCACCGGCGACCGGGCCAGGTGGAACGCCGACGGCGACCTGGAGTTCCTGGGGCGCCTGGACGACCAGGTGAAGGTGCACGGCTGGCGGGTCGAGCCGGGTGAGATCGAGGCGGTGCTCGCCGAGCACACCAAGGTGCGCCAGGCGGTCGTGGCCCTGCGGGACGACGCGCCCGGCGGGCGCGGGCTGGTCGCCTACGTGGACTGGGCGGGCGATCCGGCGCAGCTCACCGGGGAGCTGCGCAGGGCGCTGGCCCGGCGGCTGCCCTCGGCGCTCATCCCTCAGGCGTTCGTCGGGATCAGCGCCCTCCCGCTCGGTCCGAGCGGCAAGCTCGACCGGAGTGCGCTGCCCTCGCCGGGCGGTTCCGGCCGGGCCGATCTCGGCACCCCGTACCTGGAGCCGCGTACCCCGATGGAGGGCGAGCTGTGCGCGCTCTGGGCCGAGCTGCTGGGCCGCGACCAGATCGGTGTGGACGACGACTTCTTCCAGCTCGGCGGCCATTCGCTGCTGGCGGTGCTGCTGGTCACCCGCTACCGGGAGGGCTACGGCGTGGAGCTGCCGCTGCGGCAGTGTTTCGAGATCACCACGGTGGCCGAGCACGCGCTCGCCGTACTCGAAATGCAGCTTGAGCAGGATGAGGGGCTGGAAGAGCTGCTGGCCGCGCTGGAGGACCCCGAGGCATGAGTGAGCTGAGGGCACGGCTGGCGCGGCTCAGCCCGGAGCAGCGGGCCGCACTGGAGGAGAAGATGCGGCGGCAGCCGTCGCCGCCGCGGCAGGAGGGCATCCCACGGCGGGCGGGCGGGAGCGAGCCGCCGCTCTCCTTCGGGCAGGAACGGCTCTGGTTCCTTCATCGGCTCGACCCGGCGGACGCCTCCTACAACATGTTCATGGTGCAGCGGCTGCGCGGTCGGATCTCCACGGCCGCGCTCGGCCACGCGCTCGACCGCCTGGTGGCGCGGCACGCGACCCTGCGGGCCCGCTTCACCTCCCGCGACGGCGGCCCGGTGCAGGAGATCGGACCGCCGCTGCCCGTCGAGCCGGACCTGATCGACCTGACCCGGATGCCGGCCGCCGAACGGGAGAGCCACGCGATCGAACTGGTCGCCGACCTCACCAACCGGCCCTTCGACCTGGCGCTCGGGCCGCTGCTCCGGGTCCATCTGATCACGCTGTCGGAGACCGACCACGTGCTCTGCGTGGTGCTGCATCACATCGTGGCCGACGGCTGGTCGTTGAAGATCATGCTGCGTGAGTTCGCCGCCTGCTACACCGCCCATCTGGAGGGACGCGAGGCCGAGCTGCCGGCGCTGCCGCTGGAGTACGCCGACTACGCGGCCTGGCAGCGTGAGCGGCTGGACGAGGCGACCGTGCGGCGCCAGCTCGACTACTGGAGCGGGCAGCTCGCCGGGGTGCCCGTGCTCGACGTCCCACCCGACCGGCCCCGGCCGCCGGTGAGGTCCTCGAACGGCGACTACACGGTGCGGCGGATCGGACCGGAGCTGGCCGCGCGGGTGGAGCAGCTCGCCAGGGAGGAGCGGTGCACGCCGTTCATCGTGCTGCTGGCCGCCTTCCAGGCGCTGCTGGGAGCCCACTCGGGCCAGGACGACGTGTGCGTGGGTTCGGTGATCGCCGGCCGGGACCGTCCCGAGCTGGAGCCGGTGGTCGGGTTCTTCCCCAACACGCTCGCGCTCCGCGGCGACCTGTCGGGCGACCCGGGCTTCCGTGAGCTGCTGGGCCGTACCCGGGCGACGGTGCTGGACGCGTTCGCCCACCAGGACATCCCGTTCGAGCGGCTGCTGAACGACCTGCGGATCGAGCGTGACCTGAGCACCACACCGCTGTTCCAGGCCATGTTCGTGATGCAGGACAAGGACGCGTCCGAGCTGGTGCTGCCCGGCGTGGAGAGCGGCATGTTCGATCCGGGTGCGCGGCAGGCGAAGTTCGACCTGATGCTGGATGTGACGCCGCGTTCCGGTTCGCTGTACGCGCTGCTCTCCTACAACGCCGACCTGTTCGAGCCGGACACGGTGGACCGGATGCTGCGCAGGTACGAGCGGATGCTGGAGGCCGCCTCCGACGACCGCGACATCCCGTTGTCGCGGCTGCGCGCCGCGATGCTCCTGCCCGAGGACCGCCTTCCCGGTACCACCGCGTCCCTGCCTGTCGCGTCCGGCTCGATCCGGCCGTCCGCCTCGGCTCCACCGGTGGTGCGGCCGTCCGGGACGGGCGACGTGTTCGGGGTGGGCGACACGTCCGAGACGGGCGACACGTCCGGGATAGGCAGCACATCCGGGGCAGGCGACGCGTCCAGGACGGGCAGTGCATCCGGGATAGGCGACGCGTCTGGAATAGACAGCGCGTCCGGGGTGATCGATCTCTTCGCGGAGCGGGTACGGCTGGCACCGGACGCGATCGCGGTCAGCCACGGCGACCGGCGGCTGAGCTACGCCGAGGTGCACGCCCGTGCCGTACGGCTGGCCGCGCGGCTCACCTCGGCCGGGGTGCGGCCCGAGACGGTGGTCGCGGTGTGCGCCCGGCGCAGCCCCGAGCTGGTCGTGGCACTGCTGGCGGTGGCGGCGGCGGGCGGCGCGTACCTCCCTCTCGATCCGGCCTATCCGGCCGAACGCCTGCGCTGGATGGCGCGCGACTCCGGGGCCGCCCTGCTGCTGTGCCAGGACGGCCTGCTGGAGTGCGACCTGCCGGCGATCACGATCGACGGTTCGCCGGACCCCGCGATCACCCTCCCGCCGGCTGCCGGCCCGCCGTACGGCATGGCCGTCCGTCTGTCGGACGGTGCCCCGCCCGCGCCCGATCCGGCGGCCCTGGCGTATGTGATCTACACCTCCGGCTCCACCGGCCGCCCCAAGGGCGTGCAGGTCGAGCGGCGGGCGCTGGCCGAACGCGTGACGTGGATGCGGCGGGAGTACGGCATCGGGCCCGGCGATCGCGTGCTGCAGTCCGCCTCCGTCGGCTTCGACACGCATGCCGAGGAGATCTATCCCGCGCTCACCTCGGGGGCCGAGCTCGTGCTCGCCCCGGACGAGCCGCTCCCCGACTTCCTGCGGACTCCGCAGGGGGCGGCGCTGACGGTCATCGACCTGCCCACGTCCTACTGGCGGGAGCTGGTCGCGGCGCAAGTGGCCTGGCCTCCCTCGCTGCGCCTGCTCATCCTCGGCGCCGACCCGCTCCCCGCTCCGGCCCTGGCCGCCTGGTACGCCGCACACGGCGAGCGCGTCAGCCTGGTCAACAGCTACGGTCCCACCGAGACCACGATCATCGCGACCGCCGCCGAGCTGGACCCCTCCGAGGCGTCCAGGCGCCCCACCGTGGGACGCCCGCTCACCGGCACCCGGGTCCACGTGCTGGACGAACACGGCGAGCAGGTCCCCGTCGGAGTGCCGGGCGAGCTCTGCGTCGGCGGCGCCGGGCTGTCGCGCGGCTACCGGGGATCACCCGGCCTGACGGCCGCACGGTTCGTCCCCGACCCGTACGGTCCGGCCGGATCCCGCCTCTACCGGACCGGTGACCGGGCCCGTTTCCGGGCCGACGGGCGCCTGGAGATCCTCGGCCGTCTCGACCGTCAGGTCAAGATCCGCGGTTACCGCGTCGAACCCGGCGAGGTGGAGGCCCGGCTGCTGGCCCACCCGCTGATCGTCCAGGCCACCGTGGCCGTCAGGGAGGACACACCCGGCGACCGCCGGCTGGTCGCCTACGTCGTGCGACGGGAGGAGCCGGCTCGGGAGGCGGAGCGCTCCGGCGACCCGGACGACCGGGACCGGAGGACCGACGACCAGGACAGCGAAGACGGAACGGCCGACGACCAGACCACCGGCGACCGAGACAGCCGGGACCGGACGACCGACGAGCAGGACACCGAAGGCGGAACGGCCGGCGACCGGGTCGCCGGGGAGCTGCGGGCCTACCTCGCGGCGGAGCTGCCCCCGCATCTGGTGCCGAGTGCCGTCGTGACGGTCGACCGGATTCCGCTCACCCCCGCCGGCAAGGTCGACCAGGGGGCGCTGCCCGTACCCGAGCACCGGTCGGACCGGGGCTACCGACCCGCGCGGACCCCGGCGGAGAAGCTGGTCTGCTCGGTGTGGGCAAAGGTCCTCGGGGTCGAGCGGGTCGGGGTGCTCGACGACTTCTTCCAGCTCGGCGGGCATTCACTGCTGGCCACCCGGACGACTGCCAGGCTGTCGGCCGCGATGGGCGTGGAGGTGCCGCTCAAGCTGGTGTTCGGTCATCCCGCCGCCCGGGACCTGGCGCGGGCGCTGGACCGGCTGGCCGCGGACGGGGAAGGGTCCGAGCGGGACCTGCCGAGGAAGCCGGGTGCCGGGCCGGAGGTGGCGAGGAGGCCGGAGGACACGGCGCCGCCCCTGTCGTTCGCGCAGGAGCGGCTCTGGTTCATGGAGCAGTTCACTCCGGGCACCCCCGCCTACGTGCTGCCCGCCACGGCACGGCTGCGCGGACCGCTGGACGTCGCCGCCCTCCAGGCACGGCTGGACGGCGTCGTGGCGCGGCACGAGAGCCTGCGCATGCGCTTCCCCGCCACCCCTGACGGCCAGCCGGAGGTCCGGGTCGTCGCGGCGGCGGACCCGGATGCGCGCGTCCGGCTGCGGTTGGCCGAGGCGGGTTCCGCCGAGGAGGCACGTAAGATCGCCGGCGCCGACGCGGCACTCCCCTTCGAACTGGACCGCGGTCCGCTGATGCGGGCGACGCTGGTCGGACTCGGGCCCGACGACCACGTCCTGCTGGTCGCCGTGCACCACATCGTGGCCGACGGCTGGTCGGCTGAGATCCTGCTGGACGAGCTGCTCACCGGCGAGGACGGCCCGGTGGAGCACCCGGTCGCGCACGGCCCGGCGGACCGGACAACCGGACAAAGCCGGGCAGAGCCGGAGATCGGGTACGGCGACTACGCGCGCTGGCAGCGCGACCGGATGGCCGGGTCCCGGCTGGAACGGCATCTGGAGTTCTGGCGGCAGGAGCTGGCCGGCCTGCCGCCGCTCGACCTGCCGCTCGACGGGCCCAGGACCGTCCGGCGGGGACACCGGGGCGCCTGGCACGACCTGCGGCTGGACGGCGCACTCACCTCGGCGCTGCGGGAACTGGCCCGTGCCCACGGAGCGACCCTCTACATGACGCTGCTCGCCGCCTTCCAAGCGACGCTCGCCCGCTGGTCCGGGCAGCGCGACTTCGCGGTGGGCTCGCCGGTCTCCGGGCGGGACCGGTCGGAGTTCGAGGGCCTGATCGGGCTGTTCGTCAACCTGCTGCCGTTGCGGGCCAGGCTCGACGGCGACCCCACCTTCGCCGAGTTGCTGGGCCGTACCCGTGACGCCGCCCTAGACGTCTACGCCCACCAGGAGCTCCCCTTCGAGAAGCTCGTCGCCGAGCTGGACCTGGCCAGGGACGCCACTCGCCCGCCCGTCGTCCAGGTGCTGTTCGCCCTGCAGAGCTACCTGGGCCAGACGTCCGGCCCCGGGCGATCGCGGGCCGAGCCGTTCTCGCTGGACACCACCACGACCCGGTTCGATCTGGAGCTGTACGCCGCGGAGACCGGCGAGGGCCTGTCGGCGAGGTTCGTCTACGACCGTGACCTGTTCCGGCCGGACACGGTCGAGCGGCTCGCCGCCGGTTTCCGGACCCTGCTGCGCGCGGCCGTCGCCGACCCCGGCACCCGGCTGGGCGACCTGGAGGTCCTCTCACCCGAGGAGCGGGAGCTGGTGCTGACCCGGTGGAACGCCACCTCGGTGGCGTTCTCCCCCGCGTCGACGCTGCACGGCCTCATCGAGGCGCAGGCCGTACGGACTCCGGACGCCCCGGCCGTGGTGTTCGAGGATCTGACGCTCACCTACGCCGAGTTGGACGCCCGCGCCGGTCTGCTGGCCGGGCGGCTGACCGCCCGGGGTATCGGCCCCGGCTCGGTGCTGGCCGTGCGCGCGGAACGCTCCCTCGACCTGCCCGTCCAGCTGCTCGCCGTCCTCAAGAGCGGAGCCGCCTACCTCCCCCTCGACCCCGGTCTGCCGGAGCGCCGCGTGCGCCTCATGCTCGCCGACGCCGGGGCCGTGGAGCTCGGCGCCGCCCTGGAAGCACCGGCCGGCGCCGCCCTGGAGCCGTCCGCCGGCGCGTCTCGCGGCGGGGACGTCCCGGAGGACTCGCTCGCCTATGTGATCTTCACCTCGGGGTCGACCGGGCGGCCCAAGGGAGTGGGCATCTCGCACCGGGCGATCGTGAACCGGCTGCGCTGGATGCAGCGGACCTACGGCCTCGACTCCTCCGACGCCGTCCTGCAGAAGACCCCCGCCGGGTTCGACGTCTCGGTGTGGGAGCTGTTCTGGCCGCTGACCGCCGGGGCGCGGCTGGTGCTCGCCCGGCCCGGCGGCCACCGCGACCCCGTCTACCTGCGCGAGGTCATCACGGACCGGCGGATCACCACGGCCCATTTCGTCCCCTCCATGCTGGCCGCGTTCACCGCCGAGGAGGGGATCGAGGAGTGCCGTTCGCTGCGCCGGATCGTCTGCAGCGGCGAGGAGCTGACCGCCGGGGCGGCGCGACGGCTGACCGACCGGCTGCCCGGGGTGGAGCTGCACAACCTCTACGGCCCGACCGAGGCCGCCGTGGACGTCTCCTGGCACCGCTACGTGCCGGGTGAGCAGGTCGTGCCGATCGGCCGTCCGGTCGACAACACCCGCCTGTACGTGCTGGACGAGGCGCTGCGTCCGGTGCCGGTCGGCACCCCGGGGCAGCTGTTCATCGGCGGGGTCCAGTTGGCCCGCGGCTACCTCGGCCGCCCCGCGCTGACCGCCGAACGCTTCCTGCCCGACCCCTACGGCCCACCCGGCTCCCGCCTCTACGCCACCGGAGACCGCGCCCGCTGGCGACCCGACGGCGAACTCGACTACCTCGGCCGCCTCGACACCCAGGTCAAGATCCGCGGCATGCGCGTCGAACCCGGCGAGATCGAGGCCGTGCTCATCCGCCACCCGGACCTGCGGGCGGCGGCGGTCGGCGTGTGGCACGACGGCTCCGGGGCGCGCCTGGTCGGGTACGGGGTCCGGCGCGAGGACGTGGCAGGGCGGGCCGGAGACGGAGCGGCAGATCAGGCCGCGACCGGAGACGGAGACACGCTCGGAGACGGGGACACACCCGGAGCCGGAGGCACGCCCGGAGACAGGGGCGTGACGGGGTCCGCCGGTGACGCCGGGCGGCCCGATCCTCGCGACTGGCTCCGGGACGAGCTGCCCGAGCACATGATCCCCACCGTCTGGGTGATGCTGGACGCCCTGCCGCTCACCCCGAACGGCAAGCTCGACCGGGTCGCGCTGCCACCGCCGCCCCGGGGCGGCGACCTGCCCTGGGAGCCGCCCCGCACCAAGGCGGAAGACGTCGTGGCGGAGGTGTGGCAGGCCGTACTGGGCCTGGACGAGGTCGGCCGCCACGACGGGTTCTTCGCCGTCGGCGGCGACTCCATCCGCAGTCTCTCGGTGGTGGCGCGGCTGCGCAGCCTGGGCTACGCGCTGGACCTGCAGCACCTGTTCACCCACCAGACCGTCGCGGAGCTGGCCACCGTCTTGGAGGCGCCGGGCCACGACCCCTCCGCGGGGCCGGAACCCGCACCGGCGACCGAGGCGTTCGGCCTGCTCAGCCCAGAAGACCTGGCCAAGCTCAGGAAAGGCGACCGATGATCGAGGACGCGTATCCGCTGGCCGCGCTGCAGGCGGGCATGCTGTATCACAGCGAGCTCGAACCGGGCGGCCCCACCTACCACGACCTGATGACGGTCACCCTGCGCGGCGAACTCGACGTCGCCGCACTGACCGGGGCACTGGCCGAGGTCACGGCCCGGCACCCGGTGCTGCGCACCTCCTTCGACCTGACCGGCTTCAGCGAGCCGCTGCAGCTCGTACACGACACGGCCGTCCTCCCGCTCCAGGTCGCCGACCTGCGCGGCGACGACGCCCTGGAGCGGCTGGCCGCGTGGCGGGAGGAGGAGAAGCTCACCCCGTTCGTGTGGTCGTCGCCGCCGTTGATGCGGGTGTACGCCCACGTGCTGGCCGACGACGCGTTCGCGCTCAGCCTCAGCTTCCACCACGCGATCCTCGACGGCTGGAGCGTGGCGGCCCTGGTCACCGAGCTGCTGCGCCGCTACACCGCGCCCGGCGGCGGCGATCCGGCCCCGCCGGCGGCCCGGTTCCGGGATCTGGTGGCGGCCGAGCGCTCGGCCGTGGCCTCGGCGCGGGCGCGGGAGTTCTGGCGGGAGCGGGTGGCCGACGCCCCGCAGAGCCGGCTGCCCCGGCTGCCGGGTTTTCCCACCGGCGGGCCGCGCGCCGTCGAGGTGCTGGCCGTACCGGTGCCGCAGGAGACGGTGGCCGTGCTGGAGCGCGACAGCCGGGAGCTGCGGGTCCCGCTGCGCACGACTTTGCTGGCCGCGCACCTGCGGGCGCTGAGCCTGGTCACCGGCGAGCGGGAGGTCATGACGGGCGTGCTCAGCCACGGCCGGCCCGAGAGCGAGGGCGGCGGCGAGGTCCTCGGGCTGTTCCTCAACACACTGCCCGTCCGGGTGGACGTGGCCGCCGGAAGCCGGGCCGGACTGGTGCGCCGGGTCTTCGAGGCCGAGGTGGCGGCGGTGCCGTACCGGCACTATCCGCTGTTCGAGATCCAGCGGGCCGCCGGCCGTTCGCCGCTGCTGGACACGCTGTTCGACTTCAGGGACTTCCACGTGTACGGCGGGCTGCCGGGCGAGGGCTCGGCGATCACCGGTCAGGAGTTCTTCGAGCAGACCGACCTGCCGTGCACGGTCGCCTTCGTCCGGGTGCCCGGCGGTGGCCTGACCCTCGTCGTCTCCTACGACCGCGCCGAGTTCCCGCGTGAGCAGATCGAGACGCTCACCGAGCGGGTGCTCGACGCCCTGACCGGCGAACCGGTGATCGGCGCGGCCGAGACGGAGGCGATCACCCGCTGGAACGCCACCGGCCGCGATCATCCGGGGGGCACGCTGCACGGCCTGGTGTTCGCCCAGGCCGCCCGGACCCCGGACGCCCCGGCGGTCGGTTTCGGCGGTTCGTGGATCACCTACCGCGAGCTGGCCCGCCGGGCCGCCGGGATCGCGGCGGAGCTGCGCCGGGCGGGGGTGGGGCCCGACCAGCCGGTCGGCGTCCACCTGGAGCGGAGCGCGGACCTGCCCGTCGCCCTGCTCGGTGTGCTGGCCGCCGGAGGCGCCTACCTGCCGCTGGAGCCCGGCCATCCGGCCGGGCGGCTGGAGAGCATGCTCGCCGACGCCGGCGCCTCGGTGCTGCTCACCTCCGCGGCCCTGGCGGGTCAGGCTCCGCGGGCTCCCCGGGTGGTCCTGCTGCCGGAGGCCGCGGTGGCTGCCGCTCCCCCGGACGGCCCGGAGGCCGAGGACGCGCTCGCTTATGTGATCTTCACTTCGGGATCGACCGGGCGGCCCAAGGGGGTGGGGGTCTCGCACCGGGCGATCGTGAACCGGCTGCGCTGGATGCAGGAGGCGTACGGCCTCACCGCTGCCGACCGGGTGCTGCACAAGACGCCGGTCTCCTTCGACGTCTCGGTGTGGGAGCTGTTCTGGCCGCTGGTCACCGGTGCCGGGCTGGTGGTCGCCGAGCCCGGCGGCCACTACGAGCCCGGCTACCTCGCCGAGCTGATCACCACCGAGCGGATCACCACCGCGCATTTCGTGCCGTCCATGCTGGACCCGTTCCTCGACACGCCCGAACTGGCCGCCGGTGGGCTGCGCCGGATCGTGTGCTCCGGCGAAGCTCTCCCCGCCGACCTGGTACGGCGCTTCGCCGACCGGCTGCCCGGGGTGGAGCTGCACAACCTCTACGGCCCGACCGAGGCCGCCGTGGACGTCTCCTGGCACCGGTGCGACCCCGCCGAACAGGTCGTGCCGATCGGCCGACCGGTCGACAACACCCGGCTGGAGGTGCTCGACGACCGGCTCGGGCGCGTTCCCGTGGGGAGCCCGGGGCAGCTGTTCATCGGCGGGGTCCAGCTGGCCCGCGGCTACCTCGGCCGCCCCGCGCTGACCGCCGAACGCTTCCTGCCCGACCCCTACGGCCCACCCGGCTCCCGCCTCTACGCCACCGGAGACCGCGCCCGCTGGCGACCCGACGGCGAACTCGACTACCTCGGCCGCCTCGACACCCAGGTCAAGATCCGCGGCATGCGCGTCGAACCCGGCGAGATCGAGGCCGCCCTGCTCGGCCAGCCCGAGGTCCGCGCCGCCGCCGTCGTCGCCCGCGGCGACCGCCTGATCGGCTACCTCGTCACCGGGGACGCCTCGGTCGACTGGCGGGCGCGGCTGCGCGCCGGCCTTCCCGAGCACATGATCCCGTCTGCGTGGGTCACGCTGGACGCCCTGCCGCTCACCCCGAACGGCAAGCTGGACCGGGCCGCGCTGCCCGCGCCGGACCAGCCGGGCGCCGGGGGATACCGGGTGCCGCCGAGGGATCCCGTCGAGGGGCGGCTCGCACTGATCTGGGAGGACGTGCTGGGCGTCACCGGGGTGGGGGCGTTCGACGACTTCTTCGACCTGGGCGGGCACTCCCTGCTGGCGCTCCGGCTGGCCATGCGGGTGCGGCAGGAGTTCGGCCGGGAACTGCCGGTGGCCGCCGTGCTGGCCGCGCCGACCGTCGCGGGCCTGGCCGACGTGCTGCGCGCCCCCGAGGACATGGGCGCCGAGGAGCGGGTGGTCACGCTCAACGCGGCGGGCGACCGCCCGCCGATCGTCCTGGTGCACGCGCTGGGCGGGCAGGTGTTCCGCTACCTGCCGATGGCCCGCAGGCTCGGTCCCGACCAGCCCGTCTACGCCGTCGCGGCCAGCGGGCTGGCGCCGGGCGAGGATCCGCATCGCACCATGGCCGAGATGGTGGAGGACTACGTGGCCCGGCTGCGCGCGCTGCGGCCGGCCGGGCCGTACATCCTGGGCGGTTTCTGCATCGGCGGCAACATCGCGCTGGAGATGGCCCGGCGGCTGCGCGCCCTGGGGGAGGACGTGCCGCTGGTGGCGCTGTTCTACTCCGACGCCGACGAACCGGTGATCACCAGCTCGCTGGAGGACGACGCCTCGCTCATGACGCACGCGCTGGCCGGTGGGCCGTTGGAGGCGGACGCCGCCGAGTTCGCCGGACTCGATCCGGAGGAGATGCTCCTGGCGGTCATCGACGCGGCCGGCCGGGAGCGGCGGCTGGCCCCGGACACCGCCGACGTCGAGCAGGCCCGGCGCTACCTGCGGGTGTTCCGGGCCAACGCGCACGCGGTCGGCCGCTACCGGCACGACCCCTACGACGGGGACGTGGCGCTGTTCGCCCCCGCCGGGGACCGGCCCGACCTGGGCTGGGGCTCCGTGGTGAAGGGGGCGCTCGCGATCGAGCCGATCCCCGGCGAGCGGGTGGTCATCCTGTTCGAACCGCTGGTCGCCGAGGCGGCCGCCAAACTGAGGAGTTGGATCGACAATGGTGTCACCGGAGGCTGAGAGCACGCAGAGCACGGGCGATCCGGAGCCGCCTGCGAGCGCCGGGACCGGGGAGAGCCTCTGGCGCAACCATGACTTCCTCCGGCTCTGGACGGGGCAGACCCTCTCCCAGTTCGGGTCGCAGATCTCCTATCTCGCGATCCCGCTGATCGCGGTCGTGACCCTGGGTGCGAGCGCGACCGAGATGGGGGTGCTGGGCGCCCTCCTCCGGCTGCCGATGCTGGGGTTCCTGCTGTTCGGCGTCTACGTGGACCGGATGCGCAAGCGGCCGGTGCTGATCTGGTCGGATCTGGGCCGGGCAGTGGTGCTGGCGCTGGTGCCGCTGCTGTACGTGATGGACTCGCTCACGCTGGGCGTGCTGTACGCGGTGGTGTTCGTGCTCAGCCTGCTGTCGGTGCTGTTCCAGGTGGCCTACCGCTCCTACTTCCCCTTCCTGGTGCCGATGGAGCATCTGGGGGACGGCAACGGCAAGCTGCAGCTGAGCGAGTCACTGGCGCAGACGGCCGGTCCGGGTGCGGCGTCGGCGCTGCTGAAGGTGGTGGCCGCGCCGCTGCTGATCCTGATCGACGTGGCGTCCTACCTGCTGTCGGCGGTGGCCCTGCTGCGGATCCGCAGGCAGGAGGCGCCGCCGGTCCCCGACGACGAGACCCCGGCGAGCATTCATCTGGCGATCTGGCAGGGTTTCCGCTGGGTGATGGAGCAGCCGCTGATCCGGCCGCTGGCCATCGCCAGCGGGCTGTACTCGTTCTTCGTCATGGGGGCGATGCAGTCGATCTACATGCTGTTCCTGCTCAAGGGCGGGCCCAACCTGCCGGTGGAGTGGGTGGGGGTCGTCATGGCGACCGGTGGGGTCGGGGCGATCCTCGGCGCGACCCTGTCGGTGCGGACCATGCGCCGGCTGGGCATCGGCCCCACCCTGCTGTGGAGCACGGTGATCGGCAACTGCGCGCTGCTGCTGGTGCCGTTCGCCTCCGGCTCGGCCTGGACGGCGGCCGTGATGCTGGGCGCCTCCCAGTTCATCGTCTGGGCCAGCAACCAGATCTTCTTCGTCAGCAACATGACCCTGGTCCAGTCGATCACCCCGCCGAACCTGCAGGCCCGGGTGATCGGCACGGTCTACTCCCTCGGCCTGATCCCCGCCCCGCTCGGTGCGCTCGGCGCGGGTCTGCTCGGTGAGGCCCTCGGCCTGCGCCCGGCCATCCTCGTCGCGGTGGTCGCCGGTGCCATCCTGCCAATCCTGCTGCTGGTCTTCTCCCCCATCCCGAGGACGAGGGAGATCCCTCGGCCGTGACGGCATCCGTCGATTCGGATAAGGGCAGGCAGTCGGCCCAGGTGTCCCAAACTCTAAAATTAATTACCAAATATCGTGACTTTCAGCATCCAAACACTTACCCTAAGTAATACAGTTTAATAACAATGCTGCTCAGGGGACCGAAACCGGGGAACCCGGTATATGTGGCAGGTGTTGCCACGGCACGAGCACCTCTCCTTTTGGAGCCCCCGATGCCCGACTCCCAAGGACAAGTTCCGCAGCGGCCACCCGTCCCCCAGCAGTCCCACCCTCGCCCCGCGCCCTCCGGTAAACGCTCCCGTCCGGGCAGGCGCACCCGGCTGACGGTCGCCGCCGGAGTGATCAGTCTGATCACTCTGGCCGGCGTCGTCGTCACCGCCGTCGGCTGCGGCGGCAACTGCGGCAGGTACACCTTCGGCGAACCGATGGATCCGCCGTCGAAGTCCCGAGCGACCGGCATCGGCAAGAAGGTGCGGGAGGGCTCGTTCGAGTTCACCGTCACCAAGGTCTCCACGGCGTCCAGCGTGGGCGACGGGCCTCTCGCCCGGAAGGCCAGGGGGAGGTTCGTTCTCGTGCACCTCACCGTACGGAACATCGGCGGCGAGGCCCGGATCTTCTTCGGCGACAACCAGAAGCTGTCGGACGACGAGGGCAACGAGTTCCTGGCCGACAGCAGCGCCGTCACCTCCGATCCGAGGTCCAAGAGCCTCTACGAGGAGATCAAACCCGGGGGCAAGGTGAGCGGCGTGGTCGCCTTCGACGTGCCGAGGGGCAAGGAGATCACAACGATCGAACTCCACGATTCGATGTTCTCCGACGGGGTCAGGGTGACCCTGAAACCCTGAGACCGGCCGTGCCGCCCGCCGCGGCCGGCGGATTCAGGAGCTCCGGCCGAGGATCCGGGATGCCGACGGCGGCGGTGTTCCGTACGGCCGCCGCGCGCTCCTCGGAAAGTCCAGGACCGCGCCATAGCGCCGGGAGCCCCCGCCGCGACCTTCCGCGGACCGGTCCGTCAGGCGGTCAGCTCCGCGACCAGCTCCAACTGCTCCAGGCGGAGCCGCAGGGTGGGGGTGACCAGGCCGACGATCAGGCTGGTCGCCCCCGCCTCGCGGTAGGCGGCCACCCGCTCGCGCAACTTGCCCACCGGCCCGCACATCGTCATCGCGTCGACCAGCGCGTCCGGGAGCAGGGACATCGCCTCTCCCTGCCGCCCGCCCAGAAACGCCTCCTGGACCGCCTCGGCCTCCTTCTCGAAGCCGAGGGAGCGGGCCAGGCGGTTGTAGAAGTTGGTCCGGCGCGAGCCCATGCCGCCCAGATAGAGCGCGAGCATCGGCCGCATCATGTCGAAGGCCAGCTCCTCGTCCTCGTCGACCAGGGTCAGCACCATCGGGGCAACGTCGAAGCCGTCCAGGCTCCGGCCCGCCCGCTCCGCGCCCCGGCGCAGCTGCGCCGTACGCTCGGCCAGGTGTTCAGGCGGGAAGTGGATCGCCAGCCACCCGTCGGCCAGCTCGCCGGCGAGCGCGGTCGTCTCCGGGCCCATGGCGGCCAGGTAGACGGGCAGCCGGTCCTGGACCGGGGACACGGCGAGAGAGAGCTCCTTGCCCTGGCCGCCGGGCAACGGCAGCGTCATGGTCGCGCCCGAGTAGCTCACCGGCCGCCCGGCCAGGGCCAGCCGCAGCACCGACAGGTAGTCGCGGGCCCGGCCCACCGGCCGGTCGAAGGGCTCCCCGTGCCAGCCCTCCACGACCTGCGGGCCGGACACTCCCACGCCCAGCCGGGCCCGGCCGCCGGAGACCTGGTCGATCGTGGCGGCCGCCATCGCCGCCACCACGGGTTTGCGCCCCGACATCTGCAGCACCCCGGTGCCCAGGCCGATCCGCTCGGTACGGCCGGCGACCCAGGCCATCAGGGCGGCCGGGTCGGTGCCGTAGGTCTCGGCCGCCCACACCGAGTCGTACCCCAGCCGCTCGGCCTCGCGGACCAGGGTGAGGTGGTCGGCGGGACCGAGGCCGGCCCCGCCCCAGTAGCTCATGCTGTAGCCCAGGCGCATCCGATCTCCTCTGCGATGACGGCGGCGAGCCGGTCGGGGGTCTCCTCGGCCAGCCAGTGGGAGGCGTCGAGCTCGCGCAGCGACGGCCTGGAGACGCTCTGCCTGCGCCAGCCGAGCAGCCCGCCCCGTGACACGGAGCCGTCACGTTTGCCGTACAGGACGGTGATCGGGGTGGGCAGCGGCGGCCCCGGGTGGTGCCGGTAGCCCGCGAGCATGCCGAAGTCGGCACGGAGCGCGGGTTCCAGGACCGGTCTGAGCGCTTCGCGCCCGGCCACCTCCGCCGGGACCCCGCCGAGCTCGATCAGCTGCTCCCAGAACAGCCACGACGGCAGGGACGGCAGCCTGCGCAGCAGCAGGGCGACGTCGGGGGCGGCGAACGAGCCGACCAGCAGCCGCTCGGGCCCCGGGGGCGCTCCGAGGGCGGGCGGCGCTCCGGGGCCGGGCGGCGGCGACAGCTCGGCCAGGCGGCGGCAGACCAGGTAGGCCAGGAGCGCGCCGCTGCAGTAGCCGAACAGCGCGTACGGCCGGCGCGCGGTCGCCAGCAGGTCGCGGGCCAGCAGGTCGACCAGTTCGTGCAGGTCGGTCAGCGGCGGCTCGGCCAGCCGGGCCTGCCTGCCCGGCAGGTTCACCGCCCACACCCCGACCTCGGGAGGGAACCCCGCGGCCAGCTCGGTGAGGGACGCGGGACCCCCGCCCGCGTTCGGGAAGACGTAGAGCCGGACCCGGCCCTCGGCCCGCTCCCCCACCGGCACGAACCACGGCGCGCTCATCGAACCTCCTTGAGGAACGCCGCCAGCTCGGCCGGGGTGGGGTGGTCGAAGACGGCCCGCACGGTGATCGGCCGCCCGGCGAGCTCCTCCAGCGGTGTGATCAGCCGTACGGCGAGCACCGAATGGCCTCCGTTGAGGAAGAAGTTGTCGTGCTCGCCCAGTCCCGGGCGGCCCAGCGCCTCCCGCCAGAGCCGCAGGATGCCCCCGGCGAGCTCCGAGCCGGACACGGCCGGAGAATCCGGCACGCGGTCCTCCTCGGGTACGGCCAGCCCCCGGTAGTCGATCTTTCCGTTGGCGGTCTCCGGGAGACCTTCGACGAGCACGATCCCCGAGGGGACCGCGTAGTCCGGCAGCCGGGTCCTGGCGTAGCGCCACAGCTCCTCCCGCACGGCGGCCGCCGCCTCGCCGTCGGGCAGGTGGGTGGGCTGCACGAACGCCATCAGCCTGTCGTCGTGGACGACGACCGCCGCGACCTTGACGCCGTCGTGGCCGTGCAGCACCGCCTCGACCTCGCCGAGCTCGATCCGGTGCCCGCGCAGCTTGACCTGGCGGTCGTCGCGGCCGAGCAGCTCGACGGTGGCGTCGTGCCTGATCCTGGCCAGGTCACCGGTCCGGTAGAAGCGGCCGTGGCGGGGGTGCTCGCCGAACCGCTCGGCGGTGAGCTCGGGCCGGTTGACATACCCGGCGCTCACCCCGGCGCCCGCGACGCACAGCTCTCCGGGGACGCCGGGCGGGGCCTCGCGCCCGTCCGCGTCCCTGATGAAGATCCGTGTGTTGGCCAGCGGCACCCCGATCGGCACCGGGTCCCGCGGGACGCCGGAGATCTCCGCGGCGGTGGACCAGATGGTCGTCTCGGTCGGCCCGTAGACGTTGAACAGCCAGCAGCCCAGCCCGAGCAGGTCCCTGGCGAGCGCGGCGGGCATCGGCTCCCCACCGCACAGCACGATCCGCCCGGCCAGCTCACCGGCCGCCTCCGGGGCGATGAGCCGCCAGGCCGTCGGCGTGGCCTGCACGACGCGCACGTCCCGGTCCGCGACGAGCTCAAGGAATTCGCGCGGCTGGAGCTGGTGCCCGTCGGAGGCCACGACCAGGGTGGCGCCCAGGGTGAGCGGGAGCATCAGCTCCAGTGCCGAGATGTCGAACGACGTGGTGGTCGACCACAGCACCGGGGCCGCGGCGTCCAGTCCCAGCCGCTCCGCGAAATCCAGGACGAGGTTGGCCAGGTTGCCGTGGGTGACGGCCACCCCCTTGGGAAGCCCGGTGGACCCCGAGGTGTAGATCACGTAGGCGAGGTCGCCGGCAGTGAGCGGGACCGAGGTGAACCCGCGGCCGGCTCCGGTCCCGAGCTCGGTGAAGGACACGGACGCGCCGCCGGAAGTGGACCCGGTCCCGGTGGCGGACGCAGACCCGTCACCGGGACCGGAAGCACTGACCGCCCCAGAACCCTCAGAAATATCGCATACCCCACGCATACCACCGGAAACGGGGTCAGCGCCGTAAAGACGGTCAGGTGCGCTGGAAACGGTGAGGACGGGGGTCTGTCCCGCCCAGGAGACCTCGGAGGCGGCGATGACCAGCCGGGCCCCGGAGTCCTCCACCTGGTAGGAGAGGCGCAGCTCAGGCTGGCGGGGGTCCAGCGGGAGGTAGGCCGCTCCGGCCGCCCACACGCCGAGTACGGCGGCCACCATCTCCGCCGACCGCCCCAGGCCGAGTGCCACGATGTCGCCGCGCCCGACCCCACGGGTGACCAGCGCGTCCCTGACGGCCGCCGCCGAGGCCAGCAGTTCGTCGTAGGTGACCTCCCGGTCGCCGTCGCGGACCGCTGTACCCCGGTGGGCGGCGATCCGCTCCAGCAGCGTGGGCGGACCGTCCCACCGGCGGGCCGTGTCGTTCAACCGGCCGAGCAGCTCCCGGTCCGCCGCCGAGAACGCCTCCAGCTCACGCTGCGGCCGCTCGGCGTCCTCCGCGGCCTGCCGGAGCAGCGAGGTCATCCGGGCGACGAACGCGGCGACCTCGGCCTCGTCGTGAACCTCCGTGCTGTGCCATACCCGGACCGTCAGCCGGTCCGGCTCCTGTACGGCGATGCACTGCAGATCCAGGCGGCTGCGGTCGAACAGGTCCTCGACGTACTCGGGCACGGCGCCGCGGATGCGGACCTGCTCGTCGGTCCACGGCCGGTAGTTGAACATGTGCCGGAAGAGCGGCACCCGCCAGTCCCCGGTGCCGTGGCCGCGCACGACCAGCACGGCCTCCACTGACGCGTCGGCGTGCTCGACCCCTTCGAGGAAGGCGTCCTCGACCCGCCTGACCAGAGCCGCGAATCCTTCGTCCGGATCCGTCCGGACCCGCAGCGGCAGCGTGCTCACGCCGTATCCGACGTGGCCGCGTGTCGCGGCCGTCCTGGTGGAGACCGGCACTCCGGCGACCAGTTCGGGACCGGCGCCGTGGCCGCGCAGGGCCAGCAGGAAGGCACTGGCCAGCACGATGTTGTCGGTGGTGCGCAGCCTGACGCGCAGGGTGTCCAGTGCCTGCCGCGTCGGCGCGTCCACCTCCCACGAGCAGGTGTGCCCGGCGAACGTCGGCCGGGCGGGCGAGGGGCGGCTGCCCGGCAGCACCATGGCCCCGGGGTCGACCCCGTCGAGCCGGTCGAGCCAGTAGGCGAGCGACTCGGGTGAGGCCTCCTGCGGCTCCAGCATCGGAGCGGTGCCCGCGAGCGCGGCGGGCAGCGGGTCCTGGCCCGTCTGCGCGTCGTAGAAGCCGCCCAGCTCCTCCACCAGCGACTGTATCGACGTCGCGTCGATGACGATGTGATGGCCGACCAGGCAGACCACGCTGCCCGCCCCGTCGGGCAGCGTGAAGTGGGCCGCCCGGAACAGCAGGTCACGGGCCAGGTCGAAGGGCTCGTCCAGGAACGCCTGAAGATCGGCGACCATCGTCTCCTCGGTCGTCTGCCCGCCGGTCAGCGCGATCTTCGCGTCCTGCGGGGCGGTGAGGTGCCGGACGGGCACGCCGTCCACCTCGGGGAACCTCAGACGCAGCGCGGGGTGCCGCTTGACCAGGCGGTTCACCGCGTTCCGCAGCGGGAACGAGCGCAACGGCTCGCGGGTTCTGAACGCCACCGCCAGGTTGGACACCCCGCTCGCCCCCGCCAGGTGCTCCAGCACCCAGAACGAGTAGGGAACGGCGCCCAGCCCGCGCACCGCCTCCATCGGCTCCGGCAGCCCATCAAGCCCGCGCCCGGAGCGCACCCCACCGGACACCACCGAGCCCCCCACCGGCTCCGGCAGCCCCTCAGACCCGCGCCCGGACCGCACCCCACCGGACACCACCGAGCCCTCCACCGGCTCCGGCGATCCCGCATACTCGTGTGCGGCGTGCGGCCGGTCGGACACCGCCGGGGCCGCGTCGTGGGTCGGCGGCGCGGAGACGAGAGGCGCTGCCAGCTCCGGGGCCGCTGTGAGGTGGGCGGGACGGAGCGTCGTGGGGACCGGCATCCGCTGCAGGGGGTGGTCGGGGTCGAGCGCCACCCAGTCCACCGGGCAGCCGAGCGTCCACAGCCGGGCGAGCGCGGTGAGCAGGCCCTGGCGGTCGTCCCCGCAGGTGAACACGGGGCCGCCCGCTCGGTGACGGATCGGATCGGCACCGAGGACGAGCGTGCCGGCCGTACCGCCGGGTGGTGTCCCCGCTGCCCTCTCCCCGTCGGACCCGCTGCCCGAAGGCTCCGGGCCGCCACCGGTCGGCGCGGGGGCCTCTCCGTCCCCCGGCCGCACGGCCGTCCCGCCGGGCGGGAGGAGACCGGCCGCCACCCGGGCGACCGCCTCGTCGAAATCGAGTGTTCCCGAGAAGGCGGCGGCGGCGATCTCACCCGCCCCCTCACCCGTGCAACTCCAGGCGGTGACCCCCCAGCCCGCCACAGTGGTGGCCAGGGAGTAGGTCACGGCGAACGTGACGGGTCCGTCGTCCCGGTCTCCGGCGAGCCATCCGTCGTAAAGATCGATCCCGTGCCGCTCGAACTCCTCCAGGCAGACGTCCATCGTCTCGCTGAACAGCCGTTCGGTCCCGTACAGCCCGGCTCCCAGCCGACCCGTGCCACCCGAGGGGAAGTGAAACCGCACCTTCGAGGCGCTACCGGCGGCCTCACCCGGGGTCCGGGCACCGGCGAGGGCGGTCGCGGTCGCGGCGGCGGTGGAACAGACGACGGCCCCCCGCACCGGTCGCGGTGTACGGCCTCGCTGCAGGGTGGCCACGGCGTCGGCGAACCGGGCCTCACCGAGAGCCGCGAAGAAGCCGGCCAGGCTCTGCCGTACGCTCTCGGCCTCCTCGGCCGTACGGCCGGACCACACAACCACACGAGGCCGGGTGCCGGCGGGCAGATGGACCGGCGCGAAGCCCTTCTCCACCGTCGGCCGCCCCGGAGGACCGCCGGGTCCGGAAGAGCCGCCGGGTCCGGGAGAACCGCCGGGTCCGGGAGAACCGCCGGGTCCGGGAGAACCGCCGGGTCCGGAAAAGCCGAGCACGGCGCGGACGAAGTCACCGTCGAGCAGCGCGTCGTCCCGTCTCCTGAGCACGATCACGGCGTCCGGCGGGCCGAGGCCGGCCAGGGCCGTTCCGGCGCGGGTGACCACCACGTCGCAGTGGCCGGAGCTCAGCGACCGGCACGCCTCCGCCGCCTCCTCGTGGACGCCCAGCACGCCCGGCGGCGCCGCGGGGTCGTGCCCGGCGTCCTCCAGCGCGGCCTCGACGGTTCCGGCCGTGAGCGGCGCGCAGGGTCCCACACCGATCACCGCGATCGGCGCGCCGCCCGTCACCGAGACGTCCCGCCGTCCCTGCGGATGCGCGCGCGGACGTCCCTACGGCTGCCACCGGTCGGGCGTGGTCGCGTGAGGTCGTTCCTGCCCGGCTCCTGCGAGCCTTCGACGAGACGGCTGAGCGCCCGCACATTGGGCCGGGTGAACATGGAGGTGACCGGAATGTCGATCCCGAACACGCCGGTGATCTCCGCGTGGAGCTCGACCAGGGCCATCGAGTTGAGCCCGGCCTCGAAGAAGTTCTCGTCGGGGTCGACCGCCCGGCCGAGCCGGGCCTCGATCATCGCGGCGACCCTGTCCGCACCCCCGGCGACCTGCCCGGGACGGCCTGGTGCGCCGCCCGCGCCGTCGTCTCGCCGGTCTTCCTCCGGTCGACCGCTCTGCACCATCCGGCACCCTTCGCTCAGACCTCGGGCGTATCGCCGCGCACGCCATGTGCTGATCCTCTGACAGGGGTTCGGGACACCACAAGACCGTATTTTTCGGCCTTTGCTGCTACGCAGCGCGATCAACGTGGCTCAACATGCGGATACGGCCACCGCCGAGGCGGTGGCCGTATCCGAAAAGGAGATCAGGCCGGGGCGGTGGCCGTATCCGATGAAGAGGTCAGGCCGGGTGCGAGACGGCCGCGCCGATGGTGTGGACGCGCAGAGCGTTGGTGGAGCCGGCTGTCCCGGGAGGCGAACCGGCGACGATGACCACCTTGTCGCCTTTCTCCAGACGCGCGTTGGCCAGCAGGGACGCCTCGACCTGGCGGACCATGTCGTCGGTGTGGTGGACGAACGGCACCTCGAAGGTCTCCACGCCCCAGGTCAGCGCGAGCTGGTTGCGGACGTGCGGGGCGGAGGTGAAGGCCAGCAGCGGGATCGGCGACCGGTAGCGCGCCAGGCGGCGGGCGGTCTCACCGGACATGGTGAACGCGACCAGGGCCTTGGCGCCGACGATGGCGCCGACCTCGGCCGCGGCGCGGGCGATGGCCCCGCCGGTGGTCTCCGGCAGCCGGTCGAGGCTGTGGGTGGCCTGCAGCCAGGTCTTCTCCGCGGTGGTCGCGATGCGGCTCATCGTCTCCACGGACTCGATGGGGTAGTTGCCGACCGAGGTCTCCCCGGACAGCATGACCGCGTCGGCGCCGTCCATGACCGCGTAGGCGACGTCGGAGGCCTCGGCACGGGTGGGGCGCGGCGCGCTGATCATCGAGTCGAGCATCTGGGTGGCGACGATGACCGGGCGGGCCTTCTCGCGGCAGAGCTCGATGGCCCGCCGCTGCACGATCGGCACCTCTTCGAGGGGCAGCTCGACGCCGAGGTCGCCGCGGGCGACCATGATGCCGTCGAACGCTTCGATGATCTCGGGGAGCCGATCCACGGCCTGCGGCTTCTCGATCTTGGCGAGCAGCGGAAGGCGGACGGCCTCCTGCTCCATGATGTTGCGCACCACGTCGGCGTCGGAGGGACGGCGGACGAAGGAGAGCGCGATCAGGTCGAAACCGGTGCGCAGTGCCCAGCGCAGGTCGGTCTCGTCCTTGTCGGTGAGGGCGGGCGCGCTGACGTTGACGCCGGGCAGGTTGAGGCCCTTGTTGTCGGAGATCATGCCGCCGATGATCACGCGGGTGGTGACGCGCGGGCCGTCGACCCTGGTCACCTCCAGGTGGACGCGGCCGTCGTCGACGAGGATGCTGTCGCCCGGCTTGACGTCGTTATGCAGGCCCAGGTAGGTGGTGGAGACCTGATCGCGGTCGCCGGGGACCTCTTCGGTGGTGATGGTGAAGACGTCACCGAAGCCCAGGCGGACCGGGCCCTCCTCGAATCTGCCCACTCTGATCTTGGGACCCTGCAGGTCCGCCAGCACGCCCACGCCGCGGCCGAGTTCGGCGGCGACCTCCCTCACCCTGTCGTAGACCTCCTTGTGCAGCTCGTGGCTGCCATGGCTGAGGTTGAAACGGGCCACGTCCATGCCTGCGACGATGAGCTCGCGGAGGCGTTCGGGAGAGGAGGTGGCAGGGCCGAGAGTACAGACGATTTTCGCACGACGGGTCACGGGTCCCACCCTAATTGGTACAGACCACTCGGTTGTTACGTTGGTCATGGCGCAGATGAAAAACTCGGTGACATTACGCTACCCGGCCTCCTGCTGGGCGGCGAACCGGCCTCGGAACATTCCGAAGAGTTCTCATCGCATCCTCATGCGGGGCCAAGGGCGCGTTGAGGGGTTTTCCCGAGGGTGTGCCCATGGACGTGCGGAGAGAGCCACGGTGGTCGAGATGGGCGCTGGTCGCGGCGTGTGCGCTGGGCGGGGTGCTGTACGGCTGGGCGCTGGGCTCGATGGGATACGGCAACTCCTACTACGCGGCGGCGGCCCGCTCGATGAGCCAGAGCTGGTCGAACTTCTTCTTCGGGGCATTCGACCCGCTGGGTGTCTCGACCGTGGACAAACCGCCGGGCGCGCTGTGGGTGCAGGCGCTGTCGGTGCGGGTGTTCGGCTACCACGGCTGGGCGCTCATCGTGCCGCAGGTCGCCGAGGGGGTGCTGGCGGTCGCCGTCCTGCACCGGGCCGTGCTGCGCTGGGCGGGCCCGGCGGCGGCCTCGATCTCGGCGGTGGTGCTGGCGCTGACGCCGGTCACGGTGGCGGTGAACCGCGACGACAACCCGGACACGTTGCTGGTCCTGCTGCTGGTGTGCGCGGCCTACGCGGCGACGCGCGCCGTCCGGGGCGACCGGCCGCGCTGGCTGCTCGCGGCCGGCGCGCTGGTGGGACTGGCGTTCACCGCCAAGATGCTGCAGGCCTGGCTGGTGGCCCCGGCCCTGTTCGCGGCCTGGCTCGTGGTCCGGCCGTCGTGGCGGCGGCTGTGGCAGGCCGCCGCCGCCGGCGGGGTCATGGTGGCCGTGTCGCTGGCGTGGGTGGTGGCGGTCGATCTGTGGCCGGGGGCCAAGCCGTACATCGGCGGCAGCAGGGACGGCGGAGCCTGGGACCTGGTGATCGGCTACAACGGCCTGGGGCGGGTGCTCGGAACACGCGACGGAGCCGGGACGGGGCTGGGGAACGCGGGACCGAGCATGGGCGGCGACCCCGGATGGGACCGGCTGTTCAACGACCAGGTGGCCGGTCAGATCGGCTGGCTGCTGCCCTTCTGCGTGACGGCCCTGGTCGCGGCGGTCGTCATGGCCGTCACACGGGGCCGGCCGGACGCCCCTGACGGGGACGGGACACCGGACGGCACCGCGCCGGCCGGCCCGGTCCGGGCGGGGTGGGTGCTGTGGGGCGGCTGGCTGGCGCTGTGCTGGGCGGTCTTCAGCTTCGCCGAGGGCATCTTCCACCCGTACTACACCACGCAGCTCGGCCCGGCGGTCGCCGCGCTGACGGGGGCGGGCGCGGTGACGATGTGGCGGCTGTACCTGCGGCCGGTGGGAGCGGCCTGGGCGCTGCTGCCGGTGGCGGTGGGGGTCACCGCGCTGTGGGCTCTGGTGCTGGTACGGCGGACGCCGGACTGGCTGCCGTGGCTGACCCCGCTGATCGCGACGGCCGGGGCGCTGGGAGCGGCCGGTCTGCCGGCGGGCCGGTTCCTGCTGGGCGCGTCCCGCCCGCGCGCGCTGCGGATCGCGGCGGTCTCCGTCGCGGCGGCGGCCGTGGCCCTACTGGCCGCACCGGCGGCGTGGTCGGCGGCCGAGCCTCTCAACGGGCCGGACGGCACCGACGGGGTCAATCCGTCGGCCGGGCCGCAGACGGGTTTCGGCGGCGGAATGGGCCCCGGACGGGGCGTTCCCGGGCGCGGCGGGGGCCGCCCGGGTGGCTGGAGGACGGACGGCACCGGCGGGGGGCCGGCCGCGTGGGGCGGCCTTCCGGGCGGCGGCGGGGGCCTGTCCACGTGGGGCGTGGCCGACGGGACGTTGACCGCGTCGCAGCGGAGCGTGCTGGACCACGTCACCGCCCACCGGGACGGGGCCCGGATCCTGCTCGCCACCCTGTCGGCGACGGGCGCCGCGCCGTACATCATCGCGACGGGCGAGGACGTGATCGCGATGGGCGGTTACAACGCCACGGATCAAGCGGTGAGCCTGGAACGGCTCCAGCGGCTGGTCGGGGCGGGCGACCTGCGGTTCGTCCAGTTGTCAGGCTTCACCGGTCAGGGCGCCGAGGACGACCCCCGGCTCACCTGGGTGCGACGCGACTGCACCCAGGTTCCCCTCGACGGGGTGAGCGACCTCTACCGGTGCGGCACCTGACGCCCTCCGCCGCCGTCTACCGCCGGGGCGCCACCGTGGCCGCCCCGGCGGCGCTGACGACGCCCCGGCCGTAGAAACCGTTGCGCGCCGTGCCGCCCTCACAGGTCTGGGGGATCTTCTGGCCCGCGAGCCGGTAGACGTAGGTGTGCGGCGAGGGGCAGGGCTTCCTGACCGCGCTGGCGTAGAGCAGGCGCTCGACGTCGGCGGGCGGCATCGCGACACCGCCCTTGCCCGGCTTGCCGAAACGGCTGATGAGGATGGCGGCGACGCCGGTGGCGTGCGGCGCGGCCATGGAGGTGCCCGCGAGATAGTGGTAGTAGGCGCAGGTGCCGTCGTGGCAGTCGCGGACCACGGAGCGGCTCTTCGGCCGGCCGTCGGCGTCGATCAGGTTCTGGGTGCGCATCGCCTTCTCGGGGGCGGCGGCCAGGATGGTCCGGGTGATGTCGGACTCGCCGGTGCCGTCGTACTCGTCGCCGCCGGGGGCCGACAGGTCCGTCTGCTCGACGCCGTAGTCGGAGTAGTAGGCCTTGCGCCCGCTCTCGCCGAGGGCCGACACCGAGATCACGCCCTTGGACTCGGCCGGGACGTTGATGCAGGAGTTGTCGACCTTGCGCGGACGCGCCGCACCGGACGGGTAGTCGGGGCTGAGGGTGTCGGCCTTGGGCCTGCCCAGGTCGGTCATGCCGTTGCCGAGGGCGCTGATCAGGGTGACGTCGTGCGCACGGGCGTAGTCCAGGGCGCGCTGCATGCCGGTGATGACACCGCGCTGCTCGAGTTGCTCGGCCTTGGAGTCGGCGGGGTTGGCGGCGCAGTTGAAGAGCCAGGGGTCGACGTAGTAGCTCATGTTGACCACGTCGATCCCGGCGTCCGCGGCGTAGGTGAGCGCGTCGAGGCTGGGCTTGAGGAAGAACGTGCCGGAGTCCTGGCCGGCGCGCAGGTTGACCAGGGACACGTTCGGGGCGACGCCGGCGACGCCCAGGCCGTTGATCGGCGAGCCGATCGTGCTGGCGACGTGGGTGCCGTGGCCGTCGTCGTCCCAGTCGACCGGGTCCTTGCACCCCTTGAACTCGCAGGGACCGTCGAAGTTCTCCCCCACGGAGTCCTTGGGCCGGTCGGTCACGAAGTTACGGCTCAGCTCGCGGTTGAAGTTCGGGGCGATGTCGGGGTGCTCTCCGTCCACGCCGGTGTCGATGATGCCGACCAGCACCTTCTTGCTGCCGGGAGCGGTGGCGTAGGAGCCGTCGGCGGTGGCGCCCATCATCTTCATGTCCCACTGCCGCCCGGCCAGCGGCTCCTCACCGGGAGAGACGATCTCCCGGATGTCGGAGGCGGGGGCGCGGCCCGGGGAGCCGGCGCCGGAGAACGCGGTCGCCGAACCGATCCTGCGGTCGGAGGAGACGCCCGCGACGGCGTCGCTGGCGGAGAGGTCTTCGATGAACCCGTCGCCCGGCCCCCGGGCGACGACGTAGCCGAGCTTGGCCTCGGTGGACAGAGCGGTGCCGCCGTCCTTCTCGATCGCGGCGACCGCCCGGTCCCGGGCTCCGTCGGCGTAGAAGACGAGATAGTCGCGGAGCTGCGCGGTGGCGGCTGCCGTCCCGCCGGCCAGGGCCCCCACCGTGAGAGTGCCCGTCAAGGCCACTCCCATCGCCGCACTGGTCAGACGGCTACTCCACCGATTCATTTATCCCCCATATCGACCTACACCAGAAAGAATCCTCTTCAGGGATATAACCCGCATAACACCCTGAACACCGATTCCCACCCTGTTTCCGGTACGGCGAGCGGCGCCGTACCGGAAACACCGTAGACGATCAGACCAGGGGACGGGCGGTCGGCGGGATGGCCACCGGCAGGGCCGTCTGGCCGGTGAGGTAGCGGTCGGCCGCCGAGGCGGCCGACCGGCCCTCGGCGATCGCCCACACGATCAGGGACTGCCCGCGGCCCACGTCACCGGCCACGAACACGCCGTCCACCGACGACATGTAGCCCTTGTCCCGCGCGACGTTGCCCCGCGCGTCGAAGAACTCGCCCTCGGCGACCGAGGCCAGCTCCTCCAGGAGACCGGCCTTCTGCGGGCCGACGAAGCCCATCGACAGGGTGACCAGCTCCGCCGGGATCTCCCGCTCGGTGCCGGGGACCGGCGCGAACCCCTCTGCCGGGCCCCCCACCTCGACCAGGCGCAGCGCCCGCACGTTGCCGTCGGCGTCACCGACGAACTCGGTGGTGGAGACCGCGTACACCCGGTCGCCGCCGCCGTCGGCCAGCTCCTCGTGGGCGCTCTCCATCTTGAACAGGATGGGGAACGTGGGCCACGGCTGACTGCCCGGGCGGTCCGCCGGAGGCTGGGGCATGATCTCCAGCTGGGTCACCGACGCGGCGCCCTGGCGGATCGCGGTGCCGATGCAGTCGGCTCCGGTGTCGCCGCCGCCGATCACGACGACGTGCTTGCCCTCGGCGCTGATCGGCGAGACCGGGTAGTCGCCCTCCTGGACCTTGTTCGACGGCGGGAGATACTCCATCGCCTGGTGGACCCCGCCCAGCTCGCGCCCGGCCACGGGCAGATCCCGCCACTGGGTCGCGCCGCCCGCCAGGACGATCGCGTCGAACTCCTCGCGCAGCTGTGCCGCGGTGATGTCGACGCCGACGTCGACACCGGTACGGAACTCGGTGCCCTCGGCCCGCATCTGCGCGAGTCTGCGGTCGATGTGCCGCTTCTCCATCTTGAACTCGGGGATTCCGTAGCGGAGCAGGCCGCCGATCCGGTCGGCGCGCTCGAAGACCACCACGTCGTGCCCGGCCCTGGTGAGCTGCTGGGCGGCGGCCAGTCCCGCGGGGCCCGACCCGACGACCGCGACCCGCTTGCCGGTCTTCGACGTCGGGAGCTGGGGGGTGACCCAGCCCTCGTCGAAGGCACGGTCGATGATCTCGACCTCGACCCGCTTGATCGCGACGGGGTCGGAGTTGATGCCGAGCACGCACGCCGCCTCACACGGCGCCGGGCACAGCCGGCCGGTGAACTCCGGGAAGTTGTTGGTGGCGTGCAGGCGCTCGATGGCTTCGCGCCAGTCGTCGCGGTAGACCAGGTCGTTCCACTCGGGGATGAGGTTGCCCAGCGGGCAGCCGTTGTGGCAGAACGGGATGCCGCAGTCCATGCAGCGCGCGGCCTGCTTGGTCAGTTCCGGCTTGGGGAAGTCCTGGTAGACCTCCCGCCAGTCGCGGATGCGCACGTCGACCGGGCGACGCGCCGGCAGCGCGCGTCCGTGAGTGAGGAAACCCTTCGGGTCGGCCATCGGTATGCCCCCTTATCCCTGAACCGCAGCGGCCATGACCGCCTCGTCGATGTCACGGCCTTCGAGGCGCGCGGCCTCGGCGGCCCGCAGGACCCGCTTGTAGTCCGTCGGCATGATCTTGCTGAACCGGGCCGGGTCCCAGTCGGCGAGGAGTGCCTTGGCGACCGTGGAACCGGTCTCCGTCAGGTGCGCCTCGACGATCTCCCGCAGCGTCTCCGACTCCGCCTCGTCCAGCGCCTCGATCTCCACCATCTCGCGGTTGACCCGGTCGGCGTTGAGGTCGAGCAGGTAGGCGACGCCGCCGGACATGCCCGCCGCGAAGTTACGGCCGGTCGGGCCCAGGACGACGACCCTGCCGCCCGTCATGTACTCGCAGCCGTGGTCGCCGACTCCTTCGACGACCGCGGTGGCGCCGGAGTTGCGGACGCAGAACCGCTCCCCCATGACGCCGCGGACGAACGCCTCGCCGGAGGTCGCGCCGTACAGGCCGACGTTGCCGGCGATGATGTTGCCCTCCAGCGGGGCCGCGTCGTGCGGCTGGACCGTGATCCGCCCGCCCGACAGGCCCTTGCCGAGATAGTCGTTGGCGTCGCCGGTCAGCCGCAGCGTGACACCCCTGGGCACGAAGGCGCCGAAGGAGTTGCCCGCCGAGCCGGTGAACCGGACCTCGATGGTGTCGTCGGGGAGCCCGGCTCCGCCGTACCGCTTGGTCACCTCGTGGCCGAGCATGGTGCCGACCGTGCGGTTGACGTTGCGGATGGGCAGCTCCAGGGTGACCCGCCGGCCCTCCTTGAGCGCTCCCTCGGCGAGCTGGATCAGCGTGTGGTCCAGCGCCGCCGCCAGCCCGTGGTCCTGCTCCTGGGTACGGCGGAGCGCGGCGCTCTCGGGCAGTTCCGGCTGGTGCAGGATCGGCGCCAGGTCCAGCCCTGCGGCCTTCCAGTGGTGCTCGGCCGAGGTGGTGTCCAGCAGTTCGGCGTGGCCGATGGCCTCGTCCAGGCTGCGGAAGCCCAGCGCGGCGAGGTGTTCGCGGATCTCCTGGGCGATGAACTCGAAGAAGTTGACCACGAACTCGGGCTTGCCGGTGAAACGCTTGCGCAGCTCGGGGTTCTGGGTGGCGACGCCGACCGGGCAGGTGTCCAGGTGGCAGACGCGCATCATCACGCAGCCCGAGACGACCAGCGGGGCGGTGGCGAAGCCGTACTCCTCGGCGCCGAGCAGCGCGGCGACGACCACGTCGCGGCCGGTCTTGAGCTGGCCGTCCACCTGCACGACGATCCGGTCGCGCAGGCCGTTGAGCAGCAGCGTCTGCTGGGTCTCGGCCAGGCCGAGCTCCCAGGGGGCGCCCGCGTGCTTCAGCGAGGTCAGCGGGGAGGCGCCGGTGCCTCCGTCGTGACCGGAGATGAGCACGACGTCCGCGTGGGCCTTGGACACGCCCGCCGCGACCGTGCCGACGCCGACCTCGGCCACGAGCTTGACGTGCACGCGGGCGACCGGGTTGGCGTTCTTCAGGTCGTGGATGAGCTGGGCGAGGTCCTCGATGGAGTAGATGTCGTGGTGCGGCGGCGGCGAGATGAGGCCGACGCCCGGGGTGGAGTGCCGGGTCTTGGCGATCCACGGGTAGACCTTGTGGCCCGGCAGCTGGCCGCCCTCGCCGGGCTTGGCGCCCTGCGCCATCTTGATCTGGATGTCGTCGGCGTTGACCAGGTATTCCGACGTCACGCCGAACCGGCCCGAGGCCACCTGCTTGATGGCCGAACGGCGGGCGGGGTCGTGGAGCCGCTCGGGGTCCTCGCCGCCCTCACCGGTGTTGGACTTTCCGCCCAGCTGGTTCATCGCGATCGCGATGGTCTCGTGCGCCTCCATCGAGATGGAGCCGTAGGACATCGCACCGGTGGAGAACCGCTTGACGATCTCGGAGACCGGCTCGACCTCGTCGATCGGCACCGGCTCGCGGACGCCGTCCCTGAACTTGAACAGGCCGCGCAGCGTCATCAGCTTCTCGGCCTGGGAGTCCACCAGGCCGGTGTACTCCTTGAAGATCTCGTAACGGCGCGAGCGGGTGGCGTGCTGCAGCTTGAACACGGTCTCGGGGTTGAACAGGTGCGGCTCGCCCTCGCGGCGCCACTGGTACTCCCCGCCGACCTCCAGGCGGCGGTGGGCGTTCTCGGCCCGCGGGTAGGCCCGCCCGTGGCGGAGCGCGACCTCCTGCGCCAGGACGTCGAAGCCGACGCCGCCCAGGCGGGAGGTCGTCCCGGCGAAGCAGGAGTCGATGACGTCCTTGCCGAGACCGAGCGCCTCGAAGATCTGCGCACCGGTGTAGGAGGCGACGGTGGACACCCCCATCTTGGACATGACCTTCAGCACGCCCTTGCCGTACGCCTTGATGAGGTTGCGCACGGCCTTGTGCTTGTCGACCTTCAGGACGCCGGAGTCGACCATGTCCTCGACGGTCTCGATGGCGAGGTAGGGGTTGACCGCGCCCGCGCCGTAACCGACGAGGAGTGCCATGTGGTGGGCCTCGCGGGCCTCACCGGTCTCGATGACCAGGCCGGCCCGGGTGCGGGTCTTCTCGGCGATCAGGTGGTGGTGGACCGCGCCGGTGAGCATCAGCGACGGGATCGGCGCCAGGGCGCCGGAGGAGCCCCGGTCGGAGAGCACGATGATCCGCGCCCCGCCCTCGATCGCGGCCGAGACCTCGGCGCGGATCTCCTCGATGCGGTGCAGCATCGCCTCCCCGCCGCCGGCGACCTCGTACAGGCCGGAGACGACATACGGGTGGAAGCCCGGCAGCGCGCCCTCGTCGTTGATGTGGATGATCTTCGCGAGCTCGTCGTTGTCGATCACCGGGTACGGCAGCACGAGCTGGCGGCAGGAGGCCGGGCCCGGGTCCAGCAGGTTGCCCTCGGGACCGAGCGTGCTGGCCAGGGAGGTGACGAGCTCCTCGCGGATGGCGTCCAGCGGCGGGTTGGTGACCTGCGCGAACAGCTGGCTGAAGTAGTCGAACAGGAGCCGGGGCTTCTCGCTGAGCACCGCGACCGGGGTGTCGGTGCCCATCGAGCCGATCGGCTCGGCACCCGCCTTGGCCATCGGCGACAGGATGATCCGCAGCTCTTCCTCGGTGTAGCCGAAGGTCTGCTGCCGCTTGATCAGCGCCTCGTGCGTCGGGATCTCGCGCGAACGGGCGGGCAGCTCCTCGAAGCGGACCAGCCCGGCGTGCAGCCACTCGCCGTAGGGCAGCTCGGCGGCCAGCTCGGCCTTGATCTCGTCATCTTCGATGATCTTGCCGAGCTCGGTGTCGATCAGGAACATCCTGCCGGGCTGCAGGCGGCCCTTGCGGACCACGTCCTGCGGCGCGATGTCGAGCACACCCGCCTCGGAGGCCAGCACGACCAGGCCGTCGGCGGTGACCCAGAACCGGCCGGGACGCAGGCCGTTGCGGTCGAGGACCGCGCCGACCAGGGTGCCGTCGGAGAAGGTGATCGAGGCCGGGCCGTCCCAGGCCTCCATGAGGGTGGAGTGGAACTCGTAGAACGCCCGCCGTGCGGGGTCCATCTCGGTGTGGTTCTCCCACGCCTCGGGGATCATCATCAGCACGGCGTGCGGCAGCTTGCGGCCGGCGAGGTGGAGCAGCTCCAGCGTCTCGTCGAAGGAGGCCGTGTCGGAGCCCTGGGGGTCGCAGATCGGGAAGAGCCGCGACAGCTCACCCGGAAGGGCGGCGGACTTCAGCATGGCCTCGCGGGCCCGCATCCAGTTGCGGTTGCCCTTGACCGTGTTGATCTCACCGTTGTGGGCGACGTAGCGGTAGGGGTGAGCCAGCGGCCACGACGGGAAGGTGTTGGTGGAGAAGCGCGAGTGGACCAGCGAGATCGCGGTCTCGTAGCGCTCGTCGCTCAGGTCGGGGAAGAACGCCTCGACCTGGCCGGGGGTGAGCATGCCCTTGTAGACAAGCGTCCGGGCGCTCAGCGACGGGAAGTAGACGTCCGCCTCGTGCTCGGCCCGCTTGCGCAGGCAGAAGGCCAGCCGGTCCAGCTCCAGACCGCTCTCGCCGCCCGGGGAGCTCACGAAGAGCTGCCCGAAGAACGGCATCACCGCGCGGGCGCTCGGGCCGGGCAGAGCCCGGTCGACCGGCACCTCGCGCCAGCCGAGGACCGTCAGGCCCTCCTCCGCCGCGATCTCCTCGATCATCCGCACCGCGGCCTCGCGGGCCTCGGCGCCGGCGGGCAGGAAGGCCATGCCGGCGGCGTAGGAGCCCGGGGCGGGCAGCGGGAACGCCGTCACCGCGCGGAAGAAGGCATCGGGGATCTGCGTCAGGATTCCGGCGCCGTCGCCGGTGTCCGGCTCACTACCCTGAGCCCCTCGGTGATCGAGATTGCAGAGCGCGGTCAGAGCCTTCTCGACGATGTCGTGACTACGGCGTCCGGCGACATCCGCGACCATGGCGACACCACAGGCGTCGTGCTCGTTCGAGGGGTGGTACAGGCCCTGGGGCTCGGGGAAGCCGAGGTGGGCAGCAGGCATTGAATCCCTCCCGTCGTCTTGCTTCTGTGGACAAGCAAAGGGACGACGTTGGCCCTGCTGCGTGGTGTGTAGACATTACAGTACCCTGCCGGAAACATGCCTACCCGGTCCGTGTCGCGAACATTTCGTACTGGTGCGTCTGCTCTGCACAACGCGGCAGCGGGGCAGGACATTCCAGGTGAGGGCTCTAGGGTTGCCCCATGGAAGCGATTGCGGCGCTCATCGCGCAGGCGGGTGTGGACGGCAGACGGCTGCGGACGGTGCTGGCGTACCTGAACGACGGCCGCTGGTGGACGCTGGCGGATCTCGTCCGGGAGAGTGCGACCTCACGGCGGACCGTCGAGTCCCTGCTGCGCGAGGTCGAGCTGGAGCGCTCCGGTGACCGCTTCCGGCTCCGGGAGCCGCTGACCGGCCTGGTGGGAGGCCGGATCGCACCGGCCGACCCGGTGGCACACCTGCTGCCCGGTCACCCCGGCCTGCTGGCCCGGATGGAGGAGCTCGTCGCCAAGGCGCCCCGCGGCCGCCAGGCACTGGACCACGTGGCCGCGACCGCCGACACCGTGGTCCGCAGGGCGCTGCTGCTGGACGCCCGGTTCTGGCTGGACGGGGCCCGCCTGCTGTGCGTGGGCGACCACGACCTGACCTCGCTGGCGACCGCGATGCTGCATCCGGGCGTCGAGGTGACCGTGGTGGACATCGACGAGCGCATCCTGGCCTACATCGACGAGGAGGCCGGCCGGTCCGGCCTCAACGTCCGGACCCGCTGGGCCGACCTGCGCCTGGGCCTGCCCGCGGCCGCGCAGTCCTGGGCCGACCTGGCCGTCACCGACCCGCCCTACACCCCCGAGGGCATCGGGCTGTTCACCGCCCGCGCCGCGGAGGGCCTGCGCGACCGCGAGCGGGGCAGGATCCTGCTGGCCTACGGAGCCAGCGAACGCACCCCGGCCCTCGCCCTCAAGGTGCAGCACACCCTCTCCCAGCTCAACCTCGTCAACGAGGCGATCTATCCCGACTTCAACCGCTATCACGGCGCCGAGGCCATCGGCTCCGCCGCCGACCTCTACATCCTGCGCCCCACCACCAAGACCTGGCCCGCCGTGGCGGCCCGCGTCGACGGCTTCGGCGCCGCCATCTACACCCACGGCCCCCAGTCCGTCGAGTCCGCCGCCCCGGCCTCCCCCACGGCGGCCGCCGCCGGCCAGAGCACCGACACCGACGCCCCCGACGTGCTCGTCGGCGAATGGCCGAAGGATCTGCTCGCGAAGACGCCCCGGGCCCGCCTGACGACCTGGCTCGCCAAGCCCTACGCCAGCGACCCCGCCAGGGTGGCGATCGCCGTCCCGGCCGGGCTGGAGGCGGCACTCCCCCGGCTCCTGCTGGCCACCCGCGCCCAGCACGTCCACGTCACCCTGGCCGGACCGCCGCAGGACCTCCCCACCGGCCCGCTGTCAGCGGTCTACGGACTGACCACCCGGGGTGCGACGATCCACGCCGTACGGCTGCCGCTCCCCTCAACGGACTCCGGGCGGATCCTGCGCCGCATCCTGGACACCGCCCACAGCAAGCTCGCCAACACCTGGCGCGAGGCGCTCATCAGGGCCCGGGGCGACCTGACCAAGAAGCAGGCCAGGGCGCTCATCACCGGCGTCGCCCCCTGGGCCGACGACGTCACCGTCCTCGAACTGCCCGCCCACCGCCTGGAGCAGCTCCCGGACGCGGTGGCGGCCTCCCTCACCGCAGCAGACGCCGCTGGATCACCAGGCTGAGGCTGTCCACCGCGACCTGCGGGTAGGTGAGGTCCACCTGGCTCGCCTGCCCCACCGGGGCGACCCAGCTCACCGTGGCGTAGTGCCCCAGCGCCCGGGCCTGAGCCCAGCTGCGGGAGGCGTCGAAACCCGCGGGGGTGCCGGGGGCCTGCCGTACGAAACCACCGTTTCCGAAGGCGGCCACCAGCCGGTCCGCCGCGGCGGAGTCGGCCAGGTTGAAGATGACGAACTGCCCGGAGACCCGGCCGTCCGGGGAGGCGTAGCGGGCCCGCAACACCTGGGTGCAGCCCGCCACCGCGTCCTCGGCGCTCCCCCACACCGCCGAGGCGCAGTCGGTGAGCGTCTCGGTCCCCTCACTCATGAGCGTGATCTGACCCGAGGTCACCGACCCGGCGGGGAACATCTCCGCCACGGTCAGCGGCTCGGGGTCGGCGGCGCGGGCGGCGATCGGCGCGTAGTGCGCCGTGGTCGGCTCGCTCCGCAAGGTGGCCGGGCGCGGGGCGTCCTGTCCGTCCCGCAGCCACAGGAACGCCGCCCCTGCGATGACGACGAGCGGCACGGCGGTGACGGCGATCCACTTGCGCATGACCGATGAGCCTACTGCGGCCACCGCTCCCGCGCAGGTCTAGGACGGGGGAGCGGCCGCGACGACGCGGCGGAACACGACCTTCTCAGCGCCGCGGACCGCCAGGGACAGTGAGACGAAGTCGTCCTTGACCCCCGGCTCGGCACCGTCGGCCCGGCCGATCCAGACCAGGCCCGCGTAGTGGCCCATGGCATGGCCGCTGGCCTCGGTGTAGCCGCTGAGCGGGAAGTGCGCCCTGCCCGACTCCAGCGACCGGGTCCAGCCGCCCCGGTGCAGGGCCGTCAGGGACTGGACCAGCGAGTCCGCGGCGGCGGTGTTCCGCAGGTTCAGCAGGGTGTACTGGGCGATGTAGCGGCCGTCGGCGCTGGCGTAGACGCCCCGGGCGGCCTGGGTACAGCCGGCCTGGGCGAGCTGGTCGACCAGGCCCTGCCCCCAGACCGCCGCCGAACAGCCGGCGTCCAGCTTGGTGGCCCCCAGTCTCAGGGTGATCCTGCCCTCCTTGAGGACCTTCTCCGCGAAGACGTCCTTCAGGGTGAGCGGAGTGGGATCGGCCTTGTGCTGCGCGATCGGTGCGAACAGCTTCGGGGAGACCCAGCCCTTGTAGGCGTCCGGCCGGGGCTGGGTGGCGATGGCCGCGGTGGTGGCCCGCTCGGGCACGAAGTCGTTGCCTATCGAACCGATGGCGAAGATGAGGACGACAACGGCGACCAGCACACCGGCCACCGACGCGACGACCATCAGCAGCCGCTGCTGCCCCCGGCTCAGCCCCCACTCCTCCAGCCGGGAACTGTTCCAGGACGGCTCCTTGGCCGGGGTACGGCGGCGCTTGCGTGCGGAGGTGCCCATCACAGCCCGCCCCCTCCCAGGAGGCGGCCGAGGCCGAAGGTCAGGGCCGCCGCGACCACGCCGACGAGGAGCTGGCGCAGCCCGCTGTACCACCAGCTGCGGGCGGTGACCCGGGAGACAAGCGCCCCCGCGCCGAACAGGGCCACGCAGGAGATCACCGCCGAGCTCACCAGGCTGGTGACCCCCAGCAGGTAGGGCAGCAGCGGCAGGAACGCGCCCACGCCGAAGGACAGGAACGAGGAGACGGCGGCGGTCCCGGGTGCGGGCAGGTCGTCCGGGGTGACCCCCAGCTCGACCAGGGCGTGCACCTCCAGCGCCTTCTCGGGGTCTCGGGAGATCTGCCTGGCCACCTCGGCCGCGAGCTCGGGGTCGACACCGCGCGACTCGTAGAGTCTGGCCAGCTCATCCTGCTCGGACTCGGGGTTGCGCTGGAGCTCGCGCCGCTCGATGTCGATCTCGGCCAGGGCGAGCTCCCGCTGGCTGGCCACCGAGACGTACTCGCCGCCGGCCATCGAGAACGCGCCCGCGGCCAGCCCGGCCATCCCGGCCAGCACGATGACCTTCGTGCTGGCCGTACCGCCGGCGACGCCCGCGATCAGGGCGAAGTTGGAGACCAGCCCGTCCATGGCACCGAACACCGAAGGCCGCAGCCAGCCGCCGTTGACGTCACGGTGTGCGTGATGGATCTCTGCGCGTCCGCCGGACTCGCCTGAACTCATCGACTACCGCTTCTCTTTCTCTCCCCCGGACACGGCGTGCGGCGTGATCTCCTCGGGAGAGGCCGCGGGCCTGTCCGGTCCGTCGCCGTGCTCGTCCTGCTCAGCCTCGTCGGCCTGGTCGGACGGGTGCGCCGGATCGACGGCCCCCTCGGCGGCGGCCTCCGCGCCGGGGTCCGTCGCAGCGGACTGCTCCGTGCCGTCGGCCTCATCGGCCTCGTCGCCCGAGTCGGACGGGTGCGCCGGGTCGACGGCCCCCGCGCCGTCCGGCACGGGCTCCGGGGTGACGCCCACGGACTCCTCGCCGGTCTTCCTCCCGGCGTACCAGAAGTAGGCCATGGCCGCGACGAACAGGATGATCGAGGTCCACTGGTTGAGCCGCAGGCCGAGGATGTGGTGGGCGGTGTCCACCCGCAGACCCTCGATCCAGAACCGGCCCAGGGTGTAGCCCGCGACGTAGAGGGCGAACACCCGGCCGTGCCGGAGCGCGAACCTGCGGCCGGCCCAGATCAGGACGAGGGCAAGGCCCAGGTCCCAGATCGACTCGTACAGGAACGTGGGGTGGTAGGTGGAGACGCCCGCCACCGTGCCCGGCCGGTCGGGATCGATCTCCAGGCCCCAGGGCAGGTCGGTCGGGCTGCCGAACAGCTCCTGGTTGAAGTAGTTGCCCCAGCGGCCGATGGCCTGGGCGACGGCGATGCCGGGGGCGACGGTGTCGGCCATCGCGGACAGCGAGATCCCCCGGCCTCGGCAGCCGAACCACACGCCCAGGGCGCCGAGCGCGACGGCCCCCCAGATGCCCAGCCCGCCGTTCCAGATGTAGAGGGCCTCGATGGGCCTGTTCGGCGCGTCCGGACCGAAGTAGAGCTGCCAGTCGGTGATGACGTGGTAGAGGCGCCCGCCGACCAGGCCGAACGGCACGGCCCAGACGGCGAGGTCCACGATGGTGCCGGGCGCGCCGCCACGGGCGCGCCAGCGGCGCTCACCGATGATGACGGCCACGATGACGCCGAGCACGATGCACAATGCGTAGGCCCTGATGGGGACCACGCCGAGGTGCCAGACCCCCTGGGAGGGGCTGGGAATCGAGGCGAGGGGCATGTCAGATGACGTTACCGTGTCCCGGGCTACTTGGCCGCATCAAGCACGGCCTTGCGTAGTTCGCCTGGTTTGAAGGCGACGTCGTTGTCGACCTCGGTGCCGTCGAGCTTCAGTGTCGGGGTGCCCTTGAGCTTGGCCGACTCCAGGATCTTGGCACTGTAGTCGATGTGCTGGGTGGCCTTCTCCTGCTTGGTCACGCAGGTGGCGAAGCCGGGAGCGGTGACTCCCACGTCCTCGCCCCAGGCGGCCAGATCCTCGACTTTGAAGCCCTCGACGGTCTCCGACGGCTGCTCCTTGAACAGCTTGTCGTGGTATTTCATCCACGGGGCTCCGCCGGGAACGCAGCGGGAGGCCGCTCCGGCGCGGACGGAGTTGCCGCGGGTCACGCCCTTGTTCATCTCCTGCGGGAAGATCGTGATCGGATGGTAGACGACCTTGGCCTTGCCCTCGGCGGCCAGGTTCTTGATCGTGGCGCCGCTGGTCTCCTCCAGCGCCTTGCAGGCGGGACACTGGAAGTCCTCGTAGACCTCCAGCACCGGCTTCTCCACGCCCTGTCTGGCCATCACCACGGAGCCGTCCGCGGCGACGGTGATCGGCGCCAGCGCCTCGGTGACCTGCTCGGACTTGCTTCCCTGCGCGGCGTACCACCAGCCGGCCCCGATGGCGCCGAGCGCGACGACCGCCGCTGCCGTGATCGTCACGATGCGCCGGAGCCGCTCCTTCTGCAGCTGCTCCTCGCGCTGCGCCTTGATCCGATCACGCGCCGACTGATCCCGCGCGGCCTTGCCCATCAGTGGTTCTCCTTTTCGTAGGGCTTCTCCTCGTCGCCCTCGGTGTCGTCATCGTCGTCATACGACCGCCGGTCGGGGGCCAGCCCCAGCGCGGAGTCCAGGGCGAAGCGTCCCGGCGGCAGCCAGGCGGTGACGACACCGAGCACGAAGAGACCGGAGTCTCGCAGGATGTCGATGAGGTAGTCGGGCTCCACCCCGGCCTTGAGCTGACCGCCGCCGCCGAAGCAGCCGCAGTCGATCCGCAGCCCGCGCGCCCACACCGAGGCGATGCCGATGACGAACGCCAGCATGAGCAGCGCGGAGACGATGCCCGCAGCCCGGGTGAGCAGCCCGACAATCAGCAACACCCCTACGACGATCTCCAGGATGGGCAGGCCGTAGCCGACCACCGTGGCGAGCGAGTCCGGAAGCAGTTCGTATGCCTTGACCGACTGCACCGACAGCACCGGGGTGCCGATCTTGCCCCATCCGGCGAAGATCAGAACACCCGCCAGCACCAGCCGGGAGACGGTCGTCACCCAGGGTAGCGCTGAACTCGCCGAACGCGATCGACGAAGCACGGGCTTGTCAGAAGTCACGAGCACCATCGTCTCCTATTCCGGGCCCCCATTTATGACGTACCCCCACGGATACGGCTATATCTGGAGAAAACCCCATCACGAGCTAGATAAGCGTCGAATAAGTTATTTACCGGACAGGAAATCGCAGAGCCGCCATACCAGGAACACGCAGGTGACGGGCCGGTACAGCAGGCAGCATCCTACGGCGAACTTGCGTTCCGGTAGGGGCAGACAGCGTCTTCGCGCCGCCGTACGGCACCGGCACGGGCCTGTCGGGAAAGCAGAATGCGGCCGTCCCACCGGACGGCCGCATCGCAGGACGGAGGACTACTCCCGGACGCCCGCCGCCAGTTCGGCGCCCAGCTCGCGGACCGCCGCCAGGCCGGAGGCCTCGTCGGGGGCGTCCAGCAGGCGGCGGATGAACGCCGAGCCCACGATGACGCCGTCGGCGTAGCGGGCCACCTCGGCCGCCTGCTTGCCGGTGCCGACGCCCAGCCCGACGCAGACCGGCAGATCGGTCTGCAGGCGGGTCCGCTCCACCAATCCCTGAGCGGCCTCTCCGACCGAGTCGCGGGCGCCGGTGACGCCCATCAGCGAGGCGGCGTAGACGAAACCGGTGCAGCATCCGGCGACGGCCCCGATGCGACTCTCCGGGGAGCTCGGCGCGACCAGGAAGACGGTGTCGATCCCGGCGGCGGAACTGGCCGCCCGCCAGGGCTCGGACTCCTCGGGGGTCAGGTCGGGGGTGATGGTGCCCACCCCGCCCGCGGCCGCCAGGTCACGGGCGAACCGGTCGGCGCCGTAGCGGTCGATCGGGTTCCAGTAGGTCATGACCAGCGTGGCGGCGCCCGTCCTGGCCACTCCCTCGACGGTGCGCAGCACGTCGGCGATGCGGGTGCCGTTGGTCAGCGACCGGTGCACGGCGTCCTGGATCGTCGGGCCGTCCATGAGCGGATCGGAGTAGGGGAGGCCGATCTCGATCACGTCGCAGCCCGCCTCCACCATGGCGGCGGCGGCCTTGATCGCGCCGTCCTTCGTGGGGAATCCGGCGGGCAGATAGCCGATGAGGGCGGCGCGATCGTCCGCCTTCGCCTTGGCGAACACCGTCTGAAGAGTCGTCATCTTGGGTTCCGTTGCGGTTCGGGCCTTTTAGTCCCCTCCGACCCCGCCGGAGGGGAAGCAAGCGGTCGTCAGAGGTTGAAGTACTTCATGGCGGTGCCCATGTCCTTGTCGCCACGGCCCGAGAGGTTGACCAGGATGGTCGCCTCGGGGCCCATCTCGCGACCGAGCTTGAGGGCCCCGGCGAGCGCGTGGGAGGACTCGATCGCCGGGATGATGCCCTCGGTGCGGGCCAGCAGCGCGAAGGCCTCCATCGCCTCGGCGTCGGTGATGCCGTGGTAGGAGGCGCGACCGGTGTCCTTGAGCCAGGCGTGCTCGGGGCCGACGCCCGGGTAGTCGAGACCGGCGGAGATCGAGTGGGACTCGATCGTCTGGCCCTCGTCGTCCTGCAGGACGTAGGTGCGCGAGCCGTGCAGGACTCCGATGGAGCCCTCGGTGAGGGTGAGGGCGTGCTTGCCGCTCTCCAGGCCGTGGCCGGCCGCCTCGTAGCCGTGCAGCCGGACGCCCTCGTCGCCGATGAAGGCGTGGAAGATGCCGATCGCGTTGGATCCGCCGCCGACCGCCGCCGCGACGGCGTCCGGCAGCCTGCCGGTCAGCTCCAGGATCTGCCGGCGGGCCTCGACACCGATGATGCGGGCGAAGTCGCGGACGATCTCCGGGAACGGGTGCGGGCCGGCGATCGTGCCGAACAGGTAGTGGGTGTCGTCGACGTTGGCGACCCAGTCGCGGAAGGCCTCGTTGATGGCGTCCTTGAGGGTCTGGCTGCCGTTGGTGACCGGGACGACGGTGGCGCCGAGCAGCTTCATGCGGGCGACGTTGAGCGCCTGGCGCTCGCAGTCGACGGCCCCCATGTAGATCACGCACTCCAGGCCCATCAGGGCGGCGGCGGTGGCGGTGGCCACGCCGTGCTGGCCCGCGCCGGTCTCGGCGATCACCCTCGACTTGCCCAGGCGCTTGGTGAGCAGGGCCTGGCCGAGCACGTTGTTGATCTTATGGGCGCCGGTGTGGGTCAGGTCCTCACGCTTCAGGATGATCCGGGCGCCACCCGCCTGCTCGGCGAACCGGTGCACCTCGGTGAGCGTGGTCGGCCGTCCGGCGTAGGTGCGCAGCAGGTGGTCGAACTCACGCAGGAACGCGATGTCGTTCTTGGCCTTGGCGTACTCGGCGGCCACCTCGTCCAGCGCCGGGATCAGCGCCTCGGGGACGTAACGTCCGCCGAAGATCCCGAACTTGCCGTGGACGTCCGGGTCGTCGCCGTGGACCCCGTTGCCCGCCAGGTCGGCCGGGGTGAGAAGGATTCCGTCTGTCGTTGCCACTGCTTACTGCCCCTCTGGTCGGGATGCGGGGTGGGCGCCTGCGGTGACCAGGTCCACCACGGCGGCCCTCGGGTCCTTGCCGGTGACCAGGCTCTCGCCCACCAGGACGGCGTCGGCGCCCGCCCTGGCGTAGGCGAGCAGGTCGTGAGGACCGCGCACACCCGACTCGGCGATCTTGATGACGCCTTCGGGGATCTTCGGAGCCAGCTTGGCGAACACGTCGCGGTCCACCTCGAGGGTCTTGAGGTTGCGCGCGTTGATGCCGACGATCCTGGCCCCGGCTTCGAGCGCCCGTCCGAGTTCCTCCTCGGTGTGCACCTCGACCAGCGGGGTCAGCCCGATCGACTCGGCCCGCTCGATGAGCGAGACCAGCGCGTTCTGGTCCAGCGCGGCCACGATCAGCAGCACCAGGTCGGCGCCGTAGGCGCGGGCCTCCCAGAGCTGGTAGGAGGTGATGACGAAGTCCTTGCGCAGCACCGGGATGTCGACCACGGCGCGCACGGCGGCCAGGTCGTCGAGGCTGCCGCCGAAGCGGCGCCTCTCGGTCAGCACGCTGATGACGTGGGCGCCGCCCGCCTCGTAGTCACCGGCGAGCGCGGCGGGATCGGCGATCGCGGCCAGCGCGCCCTTGGACGGGCTGGAACGCTTCACCTCGGCGATGACCGCCACCTGGTCGCCCCCCAGCGCCGCGTAGGCGTCGCGGGGGGTGGGCGCCCGCCCGGCCCGCTCCTTGAGCTCGGCCAGCGACACCGCCCCCTGCCGGTCGGCCAGATCGGCGCGGACTCCTTCGAGGATTTCCTCCAGCACGCTCACTTGCCCTCCTCGCGAAACTCGGAGGTCATGTCCGCGAACGCTGCCGTGCCCATGGTCCGCTCGCTCCACTCGCTCACGAGTAAGGCCCCTCCCGATCGATTGCCTTGTCCAGCCGATGCTATCGGCCTTGCCGAGGTCACCCCGCCACGGGGTGACGCCTATCGGTTACTACGGAGCCAATAATTCCGCACCGGGAATATTTCGTACTATCCAAAACGCGGTCATTAATGCGAGGAATATCCACGCATAGACAGGACGTACGGCTTTCCCGGCCGGCACTCCACCCCGCCAGGAACGCAACGCCCAGCGCCCCCACAGGAAGACCGCGAGCGGGACCATGGCCACGATCAGGGGATTGAGCCCGAGAGCGGTGACAGGGTCGCCGTGGGCCAGCGCGTACACGGCCCGCAGGCCACCGCAGCCCGGACAGTAGAGACCGGTGAGCATCAGGAACGGGCACGTGGGGTAGTGTCCCGGCACGTTCGGGTCCACCACGCCCACGAACGCGACCGCGGCGCCGGCCGTCAGCGCGGCGCCGAACGGGACCAGCAGGGCCCCGACCCTTCCGGCCCTTCGCGCGCCGGCCGCTCTCCCCGTCGCCATCGGCCTCCTCCGCGCCCCTTCCCCGGCCACCGGACCTCCCCCGTCACCGGCCACGATACCCACGGCGGGCGCGGACCCCCGTCAGTAACCCGACAGCGAGGCGGAACCGGCCAGAACGCCGATCGCGACCAGCCAGACCACCAGCACGACCAGCCAGCAGGCCACCCCGAAATAGGACAGGACCAGGCCGGCGATGGCCATGCCCCGCCCCTCTTCGCCCGTCCGCTTGATCTGGTTCAGCGAGACATGGCCGAGCACGATGCCCACGACCGAGGTGACACCGCACATGAACAGCCCGGCGATGCCCAGGATCAGCGCGGCGATGGACATGCCGTTGTTGCCGCGGGGCGGCGGGGCGCCGTAGCCGTAGGGATCGTAGCCGCCGCCGGGGGGCGGGCCGTACCCGCCGGAGGAACCGTACCCGCCGCCCTGCGGCGGCCCGTAACCACCGGACTGATTCCCGTAACTCATAAGACTCCCCATATATGCGAGTTGCGGGCAGAAGCCTAACGAAACCCGTGTCTCACCTAAGAAAACGCATAACCTCCGTAGGCAAGTTGTGACCGTAAGGGCAGTGCGAATGAGCATCACTGCTCCCTTTTGTCCGGCTCAACCGTGTCATCCGGTCCGACCGTCGGGTCGGCGCCGAGGTCGATCGCGTCCCACAGCGCCCGCTCGCTCCGAACGCCCTCGCCGGTACGGCCCGCCTCCCCGGAGCCCGCACGGCCGGGTCCGCGGCGCTCGTAGCGGTCGGACATGCCGGGCCATCCGGCGCCCCGCAGGGCCGCCACCACTCCCCCGCCCACCAGGAGCAGGCCGCCCAGCCCGGCGACCACCGGCCAGGCGGACACCGGCACGGCGTGCAGGCCGCCGGTCTCGGCCATGGGGATCCGCTCGGTCCCCACCCGCAACGCCGCGCCCGTACGGCTCGCCTGCCAGGCCCAGGCGAGCACACCCGCCCCGCAGAGCGCGATCACCACGCCGACGACCCTGCGCCACACGCCCCGGGTCGCGAGCACGGCGACCACCGCGGCGAGCGCCGCCCACGCCGCCGGTCCGAGGGCGGGTGCCAGTTCCGCGGCGGGGACCGCCACCGTGCGCGCGCCGGAGGTGACGGTGAACCAGTCACGCCCGGCGGCGAGCAGCACGAGCGCGGCTCCCGCCACGCAGGCCGCCGCCCAGGTCCACAGCGCCCGCCCGGCCGTCATCTGGGATCCGCCGTCAGCCGGTCGGCGTCGAAACAGGTCCGGTCACCGGTGTGGCAGGCGGCGCCCACCTGGTCGACCTTGAGCAGGATCGTGTCGCCGTCGCAGTCGAGGGCCGCGGACCTGACGTGCTGGACGTGGCCGGAGGTGTCACCCTTCACCCAGTAGGATCCGCGGCTGCGCGACCAGTAGGTGGCACGGCCGGTGGTGAGCGTGCGGTGCAGGGCCTCGTCGTCCATCCAGGCGAGCATCAGCACCTCGCCCGTGTCGTACTGCTGGACGATCGCGGGCACCAGGCCGTCGGTGGTGCGCTTCAGCCGTGCCGCGATGGCGGGGTCAAGGGACATGCGGCAATTGTGCCGCAGCCGGGGGCAGGGGTGACGCCCGGCCCGGCCCGGAGCAGGCCCGCAGCGGAACCGGAGCAGGCCCGGAGCAGGCCCGCGGCAGGCCCGGCGCGGAACCGGAGGGCGGCCCCGCGCCGCCGGCTCAGCGCGTGCGGTCGTCGTCGAACAGGTCGGCCGCCTGGACGACGATCCTGGGATCGGGCTCACCCACGACCTCGTGGTCCTTGTTGTCGTATTCGAACTGGCTGAGGAGGTGGCGCATGGCCTCGATCCTGGCCCGTTTCTTGTCGTTGCTCTTGATCACCGTCCACGGCGCGTCCTCCGTGTCGGTGTAGAGGAACATGTCCTCCTTGGCCTGGGTGTACTGCTCCCACTTGTCCAGCGACTGCAGGTCCATGGGTGACAGCTTCCACTGGCGCACCGGGTCGACCTGGCGGATCACGAACCGGGTGCGCTGCTCGGAGCGGGAGACCGAGAACCAGAACTTCACCAGGTGGATGCCGTCGCGGACGAGCATCCGCTCGAACTCGGGCGCCTGCTCCATGAACTCCAGATACTCCTCGGGCGAGCAGAAGCCCATCACCCGTTCCACCCCCGCGCGGTTGTACCAGGAGCGGTCGAAGAAGACGATCTCCCCCGCGGCCGGCAGGTGGGAGACGTAGCGCTGGAAGTACCACTGGGTGCTCTCGCGCTCGCTGGGCTTCTCCAGCGCGACCACGGCGGCCCCGCGCGGGTTGAGGTGTTCCATGAACCGCTTGATCGTGCCGCCCTTGCCGGCCGCGTCACGCCCCTCGAACAGGACGACCAGCCGGCCGCCGGTGTCCTTGATCCAGTACTGCAGCTTGAGCAGCTCGATCTGGAGCAGCCGCTTGAGGCGGTCGTATTCGGCCCGGTCCATCCGCTCCCCGTAGGGGTAGCGCTCCCGCCAGGTGTCCACCGGAGTGCCGTCCAGCCGCACCAGGACGGGATCGTCGTCATCGTCGTCCAAAACCCGCAGGTTCGGCAGTTCGTCCAGCAGGTCGCTGCGGGCCACGGCCGAGCGCACGTCGAGCACGGGGAACTGCGTCTCCTTGGGCTCCTCGCCCAGCACATCCGACATGAATCCCCACCCCCGAGAAGACTTCGCGCTCACTCCTGCCCCCTACCTCCCTTGGAGGTCGCTAATCCTCCGCGCCGCCGGTGCGGTCTCGGCCCCGCCAGCGCCGTCGTGCGCGAACCGGAACGCCAGGCCGTACGGCAGGGCTATGAGCGGGCGGCCGAGACCCAGGAGGCGTGCAGGTCGGCGTAGACGCCGGGCTCCCCGACGAGCTCGGCGTGCGGACCGCGCTGCACGATGCGGCCCCGGTCGAAGACGAGCACCTCGTCGGCGGCCTCCGCGGTCGACAGCCGGTGGGCGATGGAGATGGCGGTACGGCCCCGCGTCACCCCTTCCAGGGCGCGTGCCAGCCGTACCTCCGTCGCCGGGTCCACCGCGGAGGTGGCCTCGTCGAGCAGGAGCAGGTCGGGATCGGCCAGATAGGCGCGGGCCAGCGCGACGAGCTGACGCTCCCCCGCCGACAGCGACTCCCCGCGCTGGCCGACCCGGGTGGAAAGGCCCGCGGGCAGGCCCTCCAACCAGTCGGTGAGCCCCAGCTCGGTCATGGCCAGCCGGATCTCCGCCCCGGTCGCCGCCGGGCGGCCGAAACGGATGTTCTCCTCCAGGGTGCCGTCGAACAGGAACCCGTCCTGCGGCACCATGACGATCCGCTCGCGCAGCGAGGAGAAGCGGACCCCGCGCAGGTCCTCACCGTCCACGGTGACGCGGCCGGAGACCGGGTCCATCAGACGGGTGAGCAGCTTGGCGAAGGTCGTCTTGCCCGAGCCGGTCTCCCCCACCACCGCGATCCGCGAACGCGGCGGGATGTCCACCGACACCTCGCTGAGCACCGGCGCTCCGCCCGGGTAGGCGAAGCCGACCTCCTCGAAGCGGACCGAGATGGGCCCGCGCGGCAGGTCGACGCCCTGCGGACCGGGGTCGGCGACGTCCGGCGGGGTGTCGAGCACCCCGAGGATGCGCCGCCAGCCGGCGATCGCGTTCTGCGCCTCGTTGAGCATCTCGGTGGCGGTCTGCAGCGGCGAGACGAACAACGTGATCAGGAACAGGAAGGCGATCAGGCGCCCGGCGGTGATCTCACCGGCGATGCCCAGCTTCACCCCGAGCAGCACCACCCCGGCGATCGCCACCGACGCGACGATCTCGGTCAGCGGGAACACGGTCGCCACCAGCCGCTGTGTGCGGGCCTGCGCGGTCTTGTTGGCGTCGATCGCGCTGTCCAGCCGCTGGGCGGTACGGGCCTCCGAACCGTGGGCCCGGACCACCGCCGCGCCCACCACCGACTCGCTGACGGCGGCGAGCATGTCGCCGGTGCGCTCGCGGACCACCGTGTAGGCGCCCGACAGCCACCGCTGGAAGCGCGGCAGCACGACCAGGAGCGGCAGGAAACAGACCCAGACCAGCAGGGCGAGCTGCCAGGAGTAGACGAACATCAGCACGGTGGCGACCAGGAGCTGCCCCAGGGCGATGATGATCATCAGCCCGCCCCACTGCATGAACACGCTGATCTGGTCCACGTCGCCGGTGACCCGGGAGACCAGGGCACCGCGGCGCTCGGAGTTCTGGGTGAGCACCGACAGGTCGTGCACATGCCGGAACCCGCGCACCCGCAGCCCGGCCAGGGAGGTCTCGGTGGCCCGGTAGAGGCGGATGTTCATCAGGTACGCGCACAGCGCGGTGACCACCACGGCCGCGGCGCACAGCAGCACGGCGGTGCGGATGTAGGGCAGGTCGGGGACCTCCCCTTTCAGGCCCCGGTCGATGGTCTGCTGGACGGCGATCGGCACGATCACCTTGCCCAGGGTCGCCAGCACGGCCAGCGCGAGCGTCCCGGCCAGCCCCTTGCGGAACTCCGGCGTGAGCGACAGCCCGTGCCTGACGGTGGCCATCGCCGACCGCTCGACCCCGTGAAGCGAACTCACGCGCGCCTCCCGGCGGACGGGCCGGCGGCCCGCGGGCTCCCCGCGCCGCTGTGTCGACCGGCTCGCCCGCTCACCGGCGCACCATCCTCTCGTCGGTGGTCGTGAGACTGCTCACGCGCTGACCTCTTCCTCTTCCTCTGCCCCGAGCGCCTCACGCTCGGCCTCTTCGCGTTCGTAGGCGGTGACCAGGTTGCGGTAGCCCCCGCAGCGGACGAGCAGCTCCTCGTGGGTCCCCCGGTCGGCGACCTCGCCGTGTTCGAGGTAGACGACCTCGTCGGCCAGGGCGATGGTGGCCATCCGGTAGGCGACGACCAGCACGGTCGAGGCCTGGGCCGCGTCCCGCAGGCCGTACAGGATCCTGGCCTCGACCTGCGGGTCCACACTGGAGGTGGCGTCGTCCAGGATGAGCAGCCGGGGCCGGCGGACCAGCGCGCGGGCCAGGGCCAGGCGCTGGCGCTGGCCACCGGACAGGGTGGTGCCGCGCTCGCCGACCTTGGTGTCGAGCCCGGAGGGCAGGGCGCTGACGAAGCCGTCGGCCTGGGCCAGGCGCAGCGCCGCCCAGACGTCCTCGTCACCGACCGGCAGGCCGAGGGTGACGTTGTCCCGCACGGTGTCGTCGAACAGGAACGTCTGCTGCGCCACCAGCGCCACCGCCCCGCTGACCCCGCCGCGGACGACGTCACGCAGGTCCACCCCGTCCACCAGCACGGCTCCGGCCGCCGGGTCGACCAGGCGGACGAGGGTCTGGGTGAGGGTGGACTTGCCCGAACCGGTGGGCCCGACCAGCGCGAGCGTCCGGCCCGGCTCGGCCTCGAACCCGACCCCGCGCAGCACCGGGAAACCGTCGTAGGCGTAGTCGAGGTCGCGGACCTCCAACCGGGCCGGGAGCGTACCGGACAGCGTGGCGGTGCCGTACTCCATGGAGCCGGTCGCGGTCAGGACCGCCTGCACCCGCTCGTAGCCGACGACGGCGCGGGGCAGCTCGGCGAGCACCCAGCCGAGCGCGCGGATCGGGAAGGCCAGCAGGGTGAACAGGTAGGCGACCTGGACCAGGACCCCCGAGCTGACCGCGCCGCCCTCCAGCCGCCACGCCCCGACGACCAGCACCGCGAGCACACCCAGGGTGGGCAGCGCCTCCAGCATCGGGTCGAACAGGCCGCGGACCCGGCCGACCGCGATGTTGGCGTCGCGCAGCTCCTCGGCCCTGGCCTGGAACCTGGCGGTCTCCTCGTCCTCGCGGCCGAGGGTCTTGACGACCAGGGCTCCGTCGAAGCTCTCGTGGGCGATCTCGCTGACCTCGGCGCGCAACTGCTGGGCGCGGGTCGCCAGGGGGCTGAGCCGGCGCTGGTAGACCAGGTTCAGCACGGCGATCGCCGGGAAGATCAGGAAACCGACCAGGGCGAGGACGGGGTCGGTGAGCACCAGCGCGAAGGCGGCGGTGACGAGCATGACGACCACGCCGACCGCCATCGGCAGCGGGGCCAGCGGAGCCCAGGCCGCCTCGGCGTCGGAGCCGGCGTTGGACAGCAGCTGACCGGTCGGGTGCCGGTGGTGCCAGGCCAGCGGGAGCCTGAGGTACTGGCGGGTGACCTCCCGCCGGGAGCGGGCCTGCATCCGGTACTGCATGACCCCGGCGAAGAACCGCCGGCCGGCCACGCCGAACGCCTTCAGCAGCGCGACGCCCAGGATGAGCAGCGCACCCGTCACCAGCGTGCCGGTCGCGACGTCCCCCTTGGCGAACGCCGGCAACACGACGTGCTCGGTGGCCCAGCCGAGCGCCCACGCCGACCCGACCGTCATGACGCCGTAGAGCGCGCTGGACAGGGTGGCCGCGGCGAAGACCGCCTTCTCGGCTCGGATGGCCACCCCGAGTACGTGGAATCCCTTACGCATGACGGCGGGAGTCACCTTGCTCGCCACTCGGGGGGTGTCCTTTCGAAGATGAACATTGCTACGTAAGTAGCTATCACGCGCGATCGCCCCCTTATTCCCCCAACCCCTCCCCGGAGTGTCGGTTCCCGCCCCGACCGGGGGCGGGAACCCAGGTCACGGGGGAGGGAGCCCAGGTGACGGTATTGTTAGGATGATCAGATGACTCACGCCCGCGCCGAACGCGCCGCTCTCGGCGACCTGCTCGCCCAGCTCGGCCCGGACGCCCCCACGCTCTGCGAGGGCTGGACCACCTTCGACCTCGCCGCCCACCTCGTCCTGCGCGAACGCCGCCCGGACGCCGCGGGCGGGATCGCCCTCCGGCCGCTGGCCGGATACACCGCCTCCGTGCAGGAGACCTTGAAGGCCAGGTACGGCTACCCGCGCCTGGTGGAGCTGATCCGCTCCGGCCCGGCCGGACTCTACCGGGTACCCGGCATGGACAGCACCGTCAACGCCCTGGAGTTCTTCGTCCACCACGAGGACGTACGGCGTGCGCAACGGGTCTGGGAGCCGCGCGAACTCCCCGCCGACCTGGAGGCGCTCTTCTGGAAGCGCGTCCGGACCGGCAGGCGGGTGTTCCTGCGCAAGTCCCCGGTCGGCGTCGTCCTGCACCGCATCGGCGGTGGCGTCGCCCTCGGCGGCACCAGGGACGCACCGGTGGTCGAGGTGACGGGCACCGCCGGTGAGCTGCTGCTGTTCTGCTTCGGCCGCCAGTCCCACGCCCTCGTCGACCTGGCCGGCCCCGAGGAGGCCGTGGCCGCGCTGATGGACGTCCGGCTGGGCGTCTGAGACACCGCAGGCGGCCGTCAGGCGGTGCCGCCGCCGAGGACGAACGGGAAGTCCCAGCGGCTCGGATCGACGGCGAAGCGCCGGTGGTCTCTTACCTCCATACCGACAACCAGCGCCTCGTGGCGCACCGGGACCGGTGGCACGTTCTGCTCGACCGGCTCGCCTTCGGCCTGGGCACGCCGGGCCGCGGACACGAGACGCCGGTGCGATCATCAACGGCGACAGCCGAAAAGCCCCTTCTCGTCCGACCGATATTCGTGAATTTATGATGCCCTGGGGCTAAATTTCATGATTACATGGCCGGTGCGGCGATCAAGGCACGGTGAGAGATGCGCGGCTGGTGCTGGTGAACGGACCCGGGGCACTGGGCAGGACGGTGTCGCCCCTCCTGGTCGGCCGGGATCAAGAGCTGGAGAGGCTCGTCGCCGCGGTGACCGCGGCCCCCTCGGTGTCCGTGGTCGAGGGGGAGGCGGGCATCGGCAAGTCACGGCTGCTGGCCGAGCTGGCCGCCCGGCCCGAGCTGGCGGATCGCCGCCTCCTCAGCGGCGGCTGCGGGCAGATCAGGGAGCCGTTCCCACTGGGCCCGATCGTGGAGGCGATACGCGGCCGCGCCACCGACCTGACCGGCGCCGCCCTGTCACCGGTGGCGGGCGCCCTGCGCGGGCTCCTGCCCGAACTCGAAGGAGTGCTCCCGCAACCTCCTCCGCCGCTGGAGAACCGGGCGGCCGAACGGCACCGGCTGTTTCGCGGCCTGGTCGAGGTGCTGGCCGCGCTGGGCCCCGCCATCCTGGTGGTGGAGGACCTGCACTGGGCTGACGAGCAGACCGTGGAGTTCCTGGGCTATCTGCTGGGAACACCGCAGGGAGAGCTGTCGGTGGTGCTGACCTACCGGGGCGACGAGGCCGCCGCGGCCGTCCGCGCGATGACGGCGCGCCCACCCGACTCGGTCAGGCATGAGCACCTGGCGCTCGCTCCGCTCGACACGGCGCAGACCCGCACGCTCGCCGCGGCGATCCTGGGCGTGGACGAGGTGACGGAGGAGTTCGCGGAGCACCTGCGCGCGCGTGCCTCGGGGCTGCCGCTGGCCGTACAGGAATTGCTCGCGCTGCTGCGCACGCGCGGCGCGCTGATCGAATGGGAGGGCGGCTGGGCCCGCCGAACCCTCGACGCGCTGGACGTGCCCGTGGGCGTGCGCGCCTCGGTGCAGGAACGGGTCTCCAGGCTGCCCGCCGAGGCGCGGGCCGTGGTGGAGACCGCCGCGGTGCTCCAGCTCGCGGTGCCCGTCTCGGTGCTGGCGCACACGGCCGGCCGGCCCGAGCCCGAGGCGATGGACGGCGCACTCGACTCCGGGCTGCTGGCCGAACGTGACGGGACGGTGGGGTTCCGGCACGTACTGGCGGCGCAGGCCGTCTACGAGGCGATCCCGGTGGGGCGCAGGCGGGCGATGCACGCCGCCGCGGCGGCGGCCGTACAGGAACTGCGGCAGGTGCCGCTCGGGCAGATGGCGCACCACCTGCGGCAGTCGGGCCGGACGCCCGAGTGGGCGGACGCAGCCGCCAGGGCGGCCGAGCAGGCGGCCGCCCTCGGCGACGAGGCCGAGGCCGCCCGGCTGCTCGAGGACCTGCTGCGCAACGCGGAGCTGGATCCGGTACGGCGGGCGCAGCTCACCGTGCGCCTGGGCTGGGCGGCCCTGCAGGTGCTGCCCTTCCCGCAGATGCGCGAGCTGATCACCGAGGCGCTCCGCTCCGAGCTGCCGACCGCGCTCCGCGGCGAGCTGCGCTTCCTGTCGGGCATGCACTTCGAGGTGACGCGGGACGATCCCACGCGTAGGAACAGCGTGCTGGCCGGGGCCCTAGAGGATCTGGGCGACCGTCCCGACCTGGCCGCATGGGCGCTGGTGCTGCTGGGACTGCCGATCGTGGCGGGCGTCTCGCCCGAGGAGGAGCGCGATCGGCTGAACCAGGCGCTCGGACTGCTGCCCGCCGTCGAGGACCGCGCCATGCGGGTGCTGATCCTGGGCAAGCTGGCGATGGTGTTCGTCGTGATGGGCGACGCGCGCTGGGCGGACCTGACCGAGCAGCTCCGCGCGGAGACCGGCGGTCACGCCCGCGATCACCAGGAGGCCAACGCCTACTGCTCCATCGCCGAGGACGCCGGCTACGCCGGCCACCACGACCTCGCCCGGAGCCTGCTGGAGACGGCGCTGGACACCGCCAACCCCGACCTGCAGGGGGTCAGCGAGCAACGGACCAGGACGAGGCTGACCATCGTCGACTACTGCCGCGGCGCGTGGGGCGGACTCCGCCCGATGGTGGACGCCCTGCGCAGGCAGGGTGACGCCCGGCCACACGAGAGCCTCATCGTGGACACGGTCGCGGCGTGCCTGGCGCCCGCGCCGGGACGCCTGGATCTCGCGCTGGACGTCCTGCGCGACGTCGTCGGGCGCGCGTTCGCCAGGGGTGACTTCGACCTGCTGCCCGTGCCCGTCTCGATGCTGCTCCGGTTGGCCGTCGCGCGCGGCGAGCACGACGCGGCGATCGCCGAAACCGCCGCCGCGGTGCGCGCGTGGGAGAGCAAGGAGATGTGGCCCGCGGGGGTGCGCGCGGTACCGGCGCTCGTGGAGACGCTGCTCGCAGCCGGACGGGGGGATGACGCCGCCGAGCTGGTGGAGCGCTACGAGGCACGCCTGCGCGGGCTGGACGCGCCGCTGGCCGTTCCCGCGCTGGGACAGGCCCGCGGGCTGCTGCAGGCGGCGGACCAGCGGTGGGCCGAGGCCGCCCGGTCGCTTACCGCGGCCGCGGAGGGCTTCCGCGCGCTCCCGGCGGCCTACGACGCAGCGCAGGCGGACGAGCAGGCGGCGGCCTGCCTCCTCAGGGCCGGCGACCCCGCCGCCGGGCCGATCCTTCAGGCGGTGACCACGGTGTACGCGGAGCTCGGCGCCCGGTGGGATCTCGACCGGGCCAACCTGCTCGGCCGGACCTGGGGGGTACGCCTCCCGCAGCTCGCCCAGCCGCGCGAGGCGGGAGGCTCCGCGTTGTCCTCGCGCCAGGAGCAGGTCGCCAGGCTGGCCGCCACGGGACTGACCAACCAGGAGATCGCCAAGGAGATGTTCCTGTCACCGAAGACGGTGGACAAGCATCTCAGCGCGGCGATGCGCAAGGTCGGAGCCCGGTCGCGCACGGAACTGGCCCTCTTCTACCGGTGAATTGGGGAGTTTTCCCCAGGGGTTCCCCATAACTCCTCCCAGCGGTCGGCCCCCAGGCTTGCTTCATGTCCGCCCCCGACCCCGAACCAGAGACCGAGCCAGAGACCGGACCTGAGCCGGATGCGAAGTTCGAACTCGCGCCTCCTGACGGTTTCGAGCCGGTATGAGCATCACCCCTGCGGAAAGGCAGTCCCCCCTGTGCCTGTGAAGAAGTCCCTGTACGCCGCCGCGACCGCGCTCGCGCTCCTCGCGGCGCTTCCCCCGCCGGCCGCCCAGGCCGAGCCGGAACCGGCCGCGGCCGCCGTCCCGCCGTCCGCCCCGCCGTCCGTCCCGCCGTCCGTCCCGTTGTCCGGCCTGGGTGCCGGCGTCCACGCCGTCACCCTGATCACCGGAGACAAGGTCAGGCTCACCGACATGGGCGCCGGCAGGTACGCCGTCGACACCGAGCCCGTCCCGCGACCGGACGGCGACCTGCCCACGCTCGCCACGCTGAGCGGCCCCGACGGCCTCTACGTCCTGCCGAGCGACGCGATGCCCGCCATCGACGCGGGCAAGCTCGACCGCCGGCTGTTCAACGTGAAGTACCTGGCCGAGAACGGCTACACCGACGACGCGACCGCGCAGGTCCCGGTCATCGTGCAGTACCAGGGCGCGCCCGCCGCCGCCTCGCTCAAGAGCACGGCCGACGCCATCCCGGCCAGCGTGCCCACGCACACCCTGGAGAGCGTCCACGGGGCCGCGGTCGAGGTGACCAAGGGCGAGTCCGGCACATTCTGGCAGGCCGTCCGCGGCTCCTTCACCCCTGGCGCGGCCAGGCTCGCCGGCGGGATCTCCAAGATCTGGCTCGACGGCAAGATCAAGATGGACCTCGCGGAGAGCGTCCCGATGATCGGCGCGCCCGAGGCATGGGCGGGCGGCCACGACGGCGCCGGCGTCAAGGTCGCGGTGCTGGACACCGGTGTCGACGCCGGCCACCCCGACCTGAAGGGGAAGATCGCCGGCTCCCGGTCGTTCGTGCCGGACGAGGCCGTGCAGGACCTCATGGGACACGGCACCCACGTGGCCACCACGATCGCGGGCAGCGGAGCCGCATCAGGCGGGAAGAACAAGGGCGTCGCGCCCGGCGCGGACCTCCTGGTCGGCAAGGTGCTCAGCAACGGCGGCAGCGGCCAGGACTCCTGGCTCATCGACGGCATGGAGTGGGCGGCCGCCAGCGGCGCCAAGGTGATCAGCATGAGCCTCGGAGGCGGGGTCACCGACGGCACCGACCCGGTGAGCCAGGCCGTCAACGAGCTGACCGCCGCCAACGGCGCGCTGTTCGTCGTCGCCGCCGGCAACGCCGGCAAGGTCGGATCGGTCGATGCCCCCGGCGCGGCCGACGCGGCCCTCACCGTGGCCGCCGTCGACAAGAGCGACCGACTGGCCGGCTTCTCCAGCCAGGGCCCGCGCTTCGGCGACATGGCGCTGAAGCCCGACATCGCCGCCCCCGGCGTCGACATCACGGCCGGCCGCGCGGCCGGTACCTCGATGGGCGCCCCGGTCGACGAGTACTACACCAAGGCGAACGGCACCTCGATGGCCACCCCGCACGTGGCCGGGGCCGCGGCGATCATGGCCCAGCAGCACCCCGACTGGAAGGGGCCGCTGATCAAGACGGCCCTGATGTCGACGGCCAAGGACGACGCGCTCGCCGTCTACGAGCAGGGCGCGGGCCGGGTCGACCTGGCCCGCGCGCATCGGCAGACGGTCTTCGCCACCACCCCGGCCGCCGACTTCGCCTCGGTGAGCGATCCGGGCGCGAAGCTCGAACGGAAGATCAGCTACACCAACCTGGGCTCGGAACCGGTCACGCTCACGCTGACCGGCGCGCTGCGCGACATGCGTGGGCCGGCGATCGAGGGCGCGCTGACGACGGAGTCCTCACTGACCGTCCCCGCGTCCGGCACGGCCACGACCACCGTCACGCTGGACCCCGCCGGCCTGGAGATCGGCCGCTTCACCGGGACGGTCATCGCGCAGGCCGGCGACGTGCGGCTGACCACGCCCGTGGGCGCCGTGCGCGAGGCCCCCATGCACACACTCACCGTGCACACGATCGGCAGGGACGGCAAGCCGCTCAACCCGAGCACCCAGTACGCCATCGACGTGGACGGGAACCTGGGCCTCCTCGGCGACCAGGCGCTCGTCGGCGAGGGCACCGTCGCCGTCCGCGTCCCCGAGGGGACGGTGAGCGTGACCCAGCTCGCCTCCTGGTCCGACGGCGACGACAGGAACAACACCGCCTGGCTGATGAACCCGCAGGTCGCCGTCGAGAGCGACACGGAGATCACGCTCGACGTCAGGAAAGCCTCGCAGCTGCGCTTCGACACCCCCAAGCCGGCCGAGCCGCTGAACAGCAACTCTTACGGCTTCTTCCAGCGGACCACCGCCGGCGGCGAGACCTGGGCGGGGTCGGCGCCGGCTAAGCCGTGGGACAAGATGTGGGTGCTGCCGACCGAGAAGGTCACCAAGGGCGCGTTCAGGTTCGCGACCGCATGGACGCTGGGGCAGGCCGAGGTGGCCATGAGCGTGACCGGGCGCAAGCGGACCACGCTGCACCCGGCGACGCCGCAGCACGAGCGCCTCGACCAGCAGAGCTTCCACCCCGGCTTCGTGCCGTTCACCGGAACGCAGGACCTGCAGGTCGTCGACGTCGGTCTGGGCCGGCCCGAGGACCTCGCAGGGAAGGACCTGCGCGGCAAGCTGGCACTGGTGGAGGCCGACCGAGACGAGGGGGGGATCGGCCCGGTCTGCGGCCTGCAGGTCGAGCGGGTCGGCCCGATCAGAGACGCCGGCGCCGCCGGCATCGTTGACTTCCCTGCGAAGGGCACGAACTGCACGATCCCGCTGGACATCATCCAGAAGCCGCTCACCGGCGACCCCAAGCCGGTGGGCGTCAGCAACGTCTCGGTGTCCTACCAGGAGGCCATGGACCTGCGCGGACGCCTCGCGGCCGGGCCGGTCACCGTCAGGGTGACCGGGACCCCCGAGACTCCCTACACCTACGTGCTCAAGCCGTACGTGGAGGGCAGGGTCCCCGCCTCGATGCGCTACGACCTCGGTGCGAGGAACCTGGCCCAGGTGGACCTGGACGTGCACTCCTCCCAGCCGGCCGGCTTCCAGGACTTCCGCTACCTCTGGAAGCAGGACGACCTGTTCATGGAGGCGACGTCGGTGTCCGAGTGGGGCGCGGTGGCCTTCACCGGGCCCCGCAGCCGGTCGGAGTGGGTCGGCCCGCTCGATCCCAAGGTCACGCACCTGCACGGCATGACCGCGCTGAGCCTCGACGAGACGACCACCTACGAGACCCGGTACCGGACCGAGGCGTTCGACCGGCCGACGCGCACCAGTCAGCAGTGGTTCGCCACGCCGTCCACGCTCGGCGCCGCGTCGGCCCCGGCGAAGGCGCTGTCGATCCCCGACCCGAAGGCGGCGCCGGGAACCCAGCAGGGCACGACCCTGCGCTGCGCCATCTGCGTGGAGGGCGACGTGCTGTGGGCCGAGATCGGCGTCACGAACGGGGTGCTGGAGGACAGGGACTTCAGCAACGGGTTCTGGAACCTGGGCATGCTCAACCCGGCCTATGAGGTGAAGTTCTACCGGGACGACGTGGAACTCCCGAAGGCTCCGCTCGACCCGTCGCTGAAGAACGCGCCCGCCTTCACCATCCCTCAGGGGCCGGGCGCCTACCGGCTCACCGCGAAGAAGGAGGGGGAGGAGGCCGAGTGGACCTTCGCCTCCCGGCCCGTCAAGGGCACGCCGCAGCCCGGCTTCATCTGCATCGGCCAGATCATCCAGGGCGCCGCCAAGGAGTGCGGGCCCACGCAGGCCGTGTTCGTCGGCTACGACCTGGGCCGTGAGCTGAGAATGGACAACACCGTGGCGGCCGGCAGGTCCCACACCTTCACCGTCGAGCCCTACCACGCCCCGTCAGGGGGCAAGATGCCGAAGATCGCCGGGCTCAAGCTGTGGGCGAGCACCGACGACGGCGCCACCTGGCGGCCCGTCGAGGTGAAACGGCAGCACGACGGCACCTACCGTGCCACCACGAAGTACCCGGCGCTCGCCGCGACCAAGGGAGCGGTCAGCCTGAAGGCCGAGGCATGGGACGAGGCGGGCAACCGGCTCAAGCACACTGTGACGCGGGCCTTCAGCCTGCGCTGACGAGCCGGACCGGGGCGGCTGCCATCCGCCGCCCCGGTTCCGGGTGCCCGAAGTGGGGTGCCCGAAGTCGCGCCGTGCGTGTCTCCGGCCGGCGCATCCTGCGGGAGGCGCCGGCCGGTCGGCGAGTAGGCGTTCAGGCGGCTGACGACGCCGGATCCCGGGCTTCACGGCGCCGGAGCCGTCCACCGGCCGACGGCGGCGACCTCCGTGTCGCCCCTCGCCGGAGCCCCGGGCCTACCCCTACCGGTACATATGGCAGTAAGGGTTGGACATGTGCCCCTTCCCACCGCACGATGGCGTAGGGGGACTCATGCCAATCCAGCGATCTGGCCATGGCTCGCCCCGGCCGGACAGGTATGATCAACAAAATCCGGGAGCCACCCGGGCCGAAGATGCCAGAGGTCCTTAAAATCCGGGTATGTAAGGCTGGGACTGGAACCGCAGGAGGCCCCCATGCAGGTCAAAAAGGTCGCTACCTACGTAGCGGTGGCGTTCGTGGCCTTTTATCTGTTCACCAAACCCGCCCAGGCGGCGGACGCGGTGACCGGAGTCTTCGACGGGATCGTGAGGGGAGCGGACCAACTGGCCCTGTTCTTCACACGTGTGCTGAGCTGACCGCCGGCGGAGGTTTGCTCCGCCCCTGACTCATGTTGCCGACCCTCTCCCGGCGCTCCCGTCCGATCCACGCGGGAGCGCGCACCCTCCAGTAGACCGAGCCACTCCCTGATGTGCTTTGCCTGCCCGCACAGACGTGTTACGCAGAGAGCATGGGAGATCGTCACAGCGGCATCGGAGTCCATCTGCTCGGCCCGGTGGCCCTGCGTGCCATCGAACACGCCGAGACCGAGCACATCGAGCTGATCCGTTTCCTCTACGCCGACCACGGCGGAGTGATCCGGGGCAAGGCCGTCTCACGCTCCCGGCTGCCCGAACGCTTCACCACCGGCGTCGGGCACACCGTGGCCATGATGGCGATGAACATGCTCGACCAGCTCCAGAACGTCGAACACCTCGGCCCGGTCGGCGAGGTCCGCCTCGTCCCCGACCCGACCACCTTCGTCCCCCTCCCCTACGCCCCCGGCGCCGCCGCCATGCTGTCGGACCTGCGCCAGATCGACGGCTCCCCCTGGCCCGGCTGCCCACGCACCTTCCTGCGCGAGGCGATCGCCACCCTGGCCGCCGAGGGCCACGTCGCCGTCGCCGCCTACGAACCCGAGTTCACCCTCGGCCGCCGGACAGCCGACCCGGGGGGCGGCCTGGACCGGCTGATCCCGGTCGACGACAGCCTCTGCTACTCCACCACCGGCTTCGATGAGGCCCACGACTACACGATGCGCCTGGTCCACGCCATGGAGATCCAGGGCCTGCAGGTCGAGCACTACCACCCCGAACTCGGCCACGGCCAGCAGGAACTCTCCATCCGCCACGCCACCGCCATGCGCGCCGCCGATAACCAGGTCCTCTACCGCGAGACCGTCCGCGGCGTCGCCCTCGGCATGTCCCTGTGGGCCTCCCTGGCCCCCAAACCCCTCGCCGGCCAGGCGGGCAACGGCGCCCACCTGCACCTGTCCCTGTGGGACCCCGAACTACGGGTCAACGCCTTCAGCGACCCCGCCGACCGCTACGGCCTGTCGGCCACCGCCTACCGCTTCATCGGCGGCCTGATCGCCCACCTCCCGGCGCTCACCGCACTGACCTGCGGCTCGGTCAACAGCTTCCGCCGGCTGGCACCGAGCATGTGGTCGAGCGCCTACGCCTGCTACGGCATGGACAACCGCGAGGCCGCGGTACGGATCTGCTCCCCCACCGGGCAGGACACCGAAGCCTCGGCCAACCTGGAGTTCAAACCCTCCGACTCCTCGGCCAACCCCTACCTTTCCCTCGGCGCCGTCCTGCACGCCGGCCTCGACGGCATCCGCCGCGGACTCGACCCCGGCGAGCCCGTCAACGTCGACCCCGCCACCCTCCCCGAAGGACGCGTCCCCCGCCTCCCGACCACCCTGGACGAGGCTCTCGACGCGCTGGAGGCCGACGACGTCCTCATGGACGCCCTGGGCCCCCTGCGCGGCTCCGCCTACCTGGCCGTCAAACGCTCCGAGGCCCGGGCCTTCGCCGTCCAGGACACCGCCTACGAACTGTTCCACCACTTCCGCGTCTTCTGAACACCCGCCGTGGACTCCGGACCCGCCACGCCATGCGCCGTATGACCGCAACGGTGCAGACGGTGGGCGCCGCCGTGCCCGCCCTCACCGGCTTCTGACTATCCTGCCTGCCGTGCGATTCGGTGTCCTGGGTGCCTTGGGGATGTGGTCCGCCGACGGCGAGACGGTCGCCGTCGGCGGACCGCGGCTGCGTGCGCTGCTGGCGGTGCTGCTGCTGAACGCGGGCCGGACGGTGGGCGTGCGGCGGCTCGTCGAGGGCCTGTACGGCCCGCAGGCGCCGAGCGGTGCGGCACACGCCCTGCAGTCCCAGGTGTCCCGGCTGCGTCGCCGGCTCGGGGTTGCGGGCGAAACAGAGGATCTGCTCCAGTTCGGTCCCGCCGGATACCGGCTGCTCGTCGAGCCCGACGACGTCGACGCGCACCGATTCGAGCGGCTCGCCGGCGAAGGGCGGCACGTGCTCGCCGCCGGAGATCACGGTGGCGCCGCCCGGCTCCTGGGCGAGGCCCTGGGACTGTGGCGGGGGCCGGCGCTGGCCGACGTCATCGACGCGCCCTTCGCCGGGGAGCCGGCCGCCAGGCTGGAGGAGTTGCGGGTCACCGTACTCGAAGACATGGTCGAGGCGCGGTTGGCGCACGGTGAGCACCGCGACCTGGCGGCGGAGCTGCCGGAGATCGTGGCGGCGCATCCGCTGCGGGAACGGCTGCGCGCACAGCTCATGCGGGCCCTGTACGGCAGCGGCCGGCAGGCCGAGGCGCTCCAGGTGTTCGAAGACGCGCGGCGGACGCTGGCCACCGAGCTCGGTGTCGATCCCTCCCCTGAGCTCGGTGGTGTGCACCTGGCGGTGCTGCGCGCCGGGCCCTCGCCCGCCGAGGCGGCGGGCGACGGCGTTCCGGCCCAGTTCACCAGTTTCGTGGGGCGCGACGGCGACCTCGAACGCGTCCGCACGCTGCTCGGCGAGCGACGCCTGGTCACGCTCACCGGGCCGGGCGGGGTCGGCAAGACCCGGCTGGCGGTCGAGGCCGCCGGGCGGGAGCAGGATGAGGTCCGCTTCGTCGACCTGGCCCCGCTCGCCGACGGTACGGCAGCCCCGCAGGTCCTGATCAACGCGCTGGGCCTGCGCGAGGCCGGGCTGGTGCCTGCGCTGTCCGGGCCGATCGACCCCGTGGAACGGCTGGTCGCGGGGCTGGCCGATCGGCGGGTGCTGCTCGTCCTGGACAACTGCGAGCACGTCGCCGCCGAGGTCTCCGTGCTCGCCCGCCGGCTGCTGGCGGCCTGCCGGGACCTGCGGATCCTGGTCACCAGCAGGGAGAGGCTGGGCATCACCGGGGAGACGCTGCACCCGGTCCCGCCGCTGCCCCTGGAGGGCGGCGGCCCGGAGGCGCTCGGCCATCCGGCGGTGCGGCTGTTCGCCGATCGGGCCGCAGCCGTGCGGCCCGGTTTCCTGATCGACGACGCCAACGTCGACGCGGTGCTGCGGGTCTGCCGGGCGCTCGACGGACTGCCGCTGGCGATCGAGCTCGCGGCCGCGCGGATGCGGTCGCTGACGCTGGAGGAGGTCGAGGCCCGGCTGGACGACCGGTTCCGGCTCCTGTCGCGTGGCGATCGTTCGGCGGCGCCCCGGCACCGGACGCTCCGCTCGGTCATCGGGTGGAGCTGGGACCTGCTGAGCCGCCCCGAACAGGCGCTGGCCGCGCGGCTGACGGTCTTCAGCGGCGGCGCGCCGCTCCATGCGGCCGCCCGGGTCTGCGGGCCGTCCGAGGGCGAGGTCGTCGAACTGCTCGCCGACCTCGTCGACAAGTCCCTGGTGGAGGCCGGCGAGGGCCGGTACCGCATGCTGGAGACCGTCCATGAGTTCTGCGCCGAGCGGCTGGCCGCCGACGGCGAGCGGGAACAGGTGAGAGCGGCCCACGCGGCGTACTTCCTCGAATTGGCCCAGGCCGCCGAGCCGCACCTGCGCGACCCTGACCAGCTGGAGTGGCTGGCCCGCCTCGACGCCGAACGCGGCAACTTCCACGCGGCGCTCCGCTGGGCGGCGCACGCCGACCCCACGCTCGGGCTCCGCCTGCTCGCCGCCCTGGCGTGGCAGGGGCAGTTGCGGGGACTGCCCGGCGAGCGAGCCGCGGTGGCCGCCGGCCTGCTCCTGACGATCGGCGACGAGCCGCCCGCCGGCCTCGAAGAGGAGTACACGCTGTGCCTGGCGCACGCCGCGGCCGCCGACAACGTGCACGACCAGCGACTGCGCGATCATCTGGAGCACCTTGCCGATCGGCGTCTCCGCTACCCGTTCCTGCACGTCCTGCGGTTCATGGTGAACGGCCCCCACCGCGCGGGCGGGGAGGTCCCCGCCGATCCGTGGTCTCACGCGTTCACCCGCCTGGAATCAGGGGTCAAGAGCCTCCTCGACGGCGAGCGGGACACCGCCGAGCGGGCGTTCCGCGCCGCGCTGGAGGGGTTTCGCGGGATCGGGGACCGCTGGGGAGTCCTCACCGCCCTGGAGCAGATGGCCGGGCTCGCGGACGAGACGGGGTTCGCCGCACTGATGGCGGAGGCCATCGACCTGGCGGGACGGCTGGGCGCGGTGGAGGACCTGACCAGGCTGCTCGTCAGGAACGCCGACGGGCTGGCCGACGCCGGCCGGCTGCCCGCCGCACGCGCGGAGTACGAGCGCGCCATCGAGTTCGCCCGCCGCGCCGGCACGCCCGAGACCCAGGCCGGCGCCCAGCGCGGGCTCGCGGACGTCGCGCGCCTGCACGGCGATCTGCCGGCCGCCCGCGAGCTGTACGACCGGGCGCTGCGAGACTGCAGCCGGGCATCGATGGGCGCCGCGCAGACGCGCTGGCGGATTCTCACCGGCCTAGGCCGGGTCGCGGAGGCTGAACAGGACGCCGGTCAGGCCCGCTTCCACTACCGGCAGGCCCTCGCCACCGCGCGCGCGTACGGAGATCGTCCCGCTGCCGCCGCCTCGGCTGAGGCTCTGGCCGCGGTGGCCGCGTTCGACGCCGGTGGACGGTGAAGGGCCGGTGTACGGGTGGTGAGTGCGTGGTGAGCGGCCCCTGCCAGTCTCCGGTCATCGCCTATCACTGACAGGAGAACGACATGACGGGCCTGAAAGGCAAGACCGCGCTGGTGACCGGCGCTTCACGGGGAATGGGCCGAGCCATCGCCCAGCGGCTGGCCGCAGACGGCGCGCTGGTGGCGGTGCACTACAGCCGCAACGCCGACGCGGCCAAGGAGACAGTGGCCACGATCGAACAGGCCGGTGGCGAGGCTTTCCCGGTCCAGGCGGAATTCGGCACGGACGGCGACGTTCGAACGTTGCTCACCGGCCTGACCACGGGCCTGCACGGGCGGCCGCTGGACATCCTGGTCAACAACGCGGCCTGCGGAAACCAGGACACGGTGCGGGCCGGGTCGATCGATCGGCTGACCCCTGGCCAGTTCGACGAGGTCTTCGCGATCAACGTGAAGGCGCCGCTGTTCCTCATCCAGGCGACACTGCCGCTGATGCCCGACGGCGGGCGCATCGTCAACATCTCCTCGCTCGCCACGCGGGTCGCCCTGCCCGGCCAGATCGCCTACGCGATGACCAAGGGCGCCCTGGAGGTCATGAGCCGGACGCTGGCGAACGCGCTCGGCGAACGCGGCATCACGGTGAACACGGTGAGCCCCGGCAGCACCGACACCGAGGTGACCGACACCCTGCACAACCCCGAGTTCCGGGCCGTCCTGACGGATCTGACCGCGCTCGGCAGGATCGGCCGGCCGGCCGACATCGCCGACGCCGTCGCATTCCTCGCCTCCGACGACGCCCGCTGGATCACCGGCAACGTGCTCGACGCCACCGGCGGCGCGTACCTCGGCCCCGGGTGGGCACGCTAGTCTCCTACCGCGCCCAGACGGCCGCCGACGCGCCTGTGGCGCCCGTGACCCGGGCGCCACAGGCGCGGTGGCGGCGCAGCCGATGGTCGTCACCAGGCCGCCACCGGCTCCGGCTCACGCGGCGGCGCCAGGCCGCGCAGCGCCCGTTCCACGGCCTCCAGCGTGCGCCGGTCGCCTGCGGCCCGTACACCGCGCCGCGATCGCATCACCGCCAAGGCGTACGGGACCGCGCCGCGCGGCATGGAGCCGAAAGCGACGGGCGTGCCGGGTGCCGCCCGCAGCGGGCGCGGCCGGGCCTTCCCGGGGCCTCACCCGACCCGTCTTGGTGATCACGATCATCTCGGTTTCCGCGATGGAAAGTCAAGTGTTGACAACTTGGAAAGTCTGGGTGACTGTTTCTGGTATGGAAACAAACGAGAGCTTCCAGCGCCCCTCCCCGGCCGAGGCCGCCGCCGCGCTGGAGACGGCCCAGCAGGCCCGCGCCGCCGGATACAGCCCGATCCCCGCCTGGTTCTTCCCCGCCGTCGGCCTGCTGGTGGCCGGCGTCATGCTGTTCCAGAGCGACGCCATCGCCCCCGAGCTGGCGCTGCTGGCCATAGCAGTGGTGATAGCGGGCTACGTGGTGACCGAGCGCGTCTACAACCGGCGGGTCAGCCGGTCCGGGATCGCGCCGCGGCACCTCACGCTCGGCCAGCAGCTGGTGCTCGTGACGCCGCTGGCCGCGCTCTGGATCGCCGGCGAGCTCCTCGACGACAGATGGGGCTGGGTCTGGGTGGTCGCGGCCGTGGTGGGCGGCTGCTGGACGGTCGGATACGGCCTCTTCCACAACCGGCGGGCACGAACCTCGGCATGACGGTCACCCGGCAAGACCGAGGACGGTTTCGACGCCACGACCCACGCGCCGAACCCGGCTGCGGAGACGGGACGTCGACCCGCGTCGGCGCCCCTCCAGTGATCTTGAGGCAGGGAGTCCGGAGCGACCCCGCAGATTCCTCCAATTGAGGACAAAAACTGGCCGCTCCGGTCAATAGCGTCTTCCTCAGAGCCCAACAGACAGAGGAGACCCCCATGACGATCCTTGTAACCGGAGCGACCGGGACCGTCGGCCGCCACATGGTCGACGAACTCCTCCAGGCCGGCCGGCGGGTACGCGCCCTCACCCGCGACCCCTCCAGAGCGGACCTCCCCGCCGAAGTGGAGATCGTGGCCGGCGACCTCACCGCGACCGACAGCCTCCTGCCCGCCCTGGACGGCGTCACCGGGATCCACCTGATCACCTTCGGCGGAGACGGATACGGACCACTCCGCAACGGCCCGGAGATCGTCGAGTCTGCCGTCAAGGCCGGCGTGCGCAAGGCCACCGTCCTGGGCGGCTGGGACGAGGGGACACTGGAACCGGCCGTCAGGGCCGGCGACCTGGACTGGACCTTCCTCCAGCCGACGGAGTTCATGTCCAACGCCCTGCACTGGACCGAGGCCGTCCGCGCGGGAGTGGTACGCGAGCCCTTCGGCGACGCCACCACCGCCATGGTCCACGAGGCCGACATCGCGGCCGTCGCCGCCAAGGCGCTGACGGAGGACGGCCACGCGGGCAGGACCTACGGCCTGACCGGCCCCGAGAGACTGACCACCCGCGACAAGGTCCGCATCATCGGCGAGACGATCGGCCGCACCATCGAGTTCGTCGAACTCACCGAAGCGCAGGCACGCGAGAAGATGGCGGCCGAAGGCCAGCCGGAAGAACTGATCGACTTCCTCATCAACGTCTTCGGCAACGTGCCGGAGGAACCCAACATCGTCAATTCCACCATCGAACAGGTCACCGGCCGCCCCGCACGCACCTTCGCCCAGTGGGCCGCCGAACACGCCGACGCCTTCCGCGCCTGACCCGATGACGGGCGCCCGTCCACCTGACCGGGTGACAGGCGCCCGTCACCCGGCGGGCCCTGCAACGGCGACAGGGCCCGCCGGACGGCCCGAAAAGGAAGCGGCCGTCCGCGAGACCGCCTGACACGGCTGCCGGCCCCCGCACCGCGAGACCGCCCGACACGGAGTCAGCGCACCGGATGCCCCGCCGCGCGCAGCGCGTCCTTCACCTCGCCGATCCGCAACTGCCCGAAGTGGAACACCGACGCCGCCAGCACCGCGTCCGCACCCGCCTCCACCGCAGGCGGGAAATCCTCCAGCTCCCCCGCCCCGCCACTGGCGATCACCGGAACCGACACGGCCGCCCGGACCGCCCGGATCATCTCCAGGTCATAACCGTGCCGGGTGCCGTCACCGTCCATGGAGTTGAGCAGGATCTCCCCCACCCCCAGCTCCTCACCCCGGCGGGCCCACTCCACCGCGTCGATGCCCGTACCCCGGCGGCCCCCATGAGTCGTCACCTCGAACCCGGACGGCGTCGCCGGACCGTCGACCACCCGGCGGGCGTCCACCGACAACACGATGCACTGCGCGCCATAGCGCTGCGACGCCTCGGTCAGCAACTCCGGCCGGGCGATCGCCGCGGTGTTCAACCCCACCTTGTCCGCCCCCGCGCGCAACAGCCGGTCCACATCCTCGACCGCACGCACCCCCCCGCCGACGGTCAGCGGAATGAACACCTGCTCGGCCGTCCGCCGCACCACGTCATACATCGTCGACCGGTCGGAACTGGAGGCCGTGATGTCGAGAAACGTCAGCTCGTCCGCCCCCTCGGCGTCATAACGCCGGGCCAGCTCGACCGGATCCCCCGCATCGCGGAGATTCTCGAAGTTGACACCCTTGACGACCCGCCCGGCATCCACGTCCAGGCAGGGGATCACTCGTACCGCGACACTCATCTCTTCACAGCTCCCTCACTCACGGTATGCCTCGACCTCGGCCTCGACAAGCATGCGCGGATCGATCAGACCCGCCACCCGCACCCCGGTGCACACCGGACGGACGTCACCGAACAGCTCGGCGTGCGCCCGGCCGACCTCGTCGTAATGGGCGTCGTCGACCACGAAGTAACGGACCCGGACCACGTCGCGGCGGGACAGCCCCGCCTTCTCCACCGCGTCCAGCGCGATACCGAAGGCGGTCAACGCCTGCCGGTAGGCGTCGCCGACATGCTGCACCTCACCCTCGACGGTGGCGGTGCACCCCGAGACCAGCACCCACGGACCCGCCACCACCGCACGGGCATAGCCGTACCGCTCCTCCCAGACACCACCGCTGAACACCCGGGCGCCCGAGCAGTGAGCCACCGCGTTCCCCCCCAAATGACGCACCCTACGAACTCACTGCGGCCAGCGCCTCTTCAAGGGTGAAAGCCTGCGCGTACAGGGCCTTGCCGACGATCGCACCCTCCACCCCGAGCGGGACCAGCTCCGCCAGCGCCCGCAGATCGTCCAGGGACGACACCCCCCCGCTGGCGACCACCGGCCGATCGGTACGGGAACAGACCTCACGGAGCAGCTCGAGATTGGGACCGCGCAGCGTACCGTCCTTGGTGACGTCGGTGACCACATAACGGGCGCAACCATCGGCCTCCAGACGCTCCAGCACCTCCCACAGGTCACCGCCCTCCTTCGTCCAGCCCCGGGCCGCGAGCGTGGTGCCGCGGACATCGAGACCGATCGCGACCCGGTCACCGTACTCAGCGATGATCTTGGAGCACCAGGCGGGATTCTCCAACGCCGCGGTACCGATGTTCACCCGCCGGCAACCCGTCGCCAGCGCCAGCTCCAACGACGCGTCATCACGGATACCACCCGACATCTCCACCTTGACATCGAGCGCGGCCACGACGGAGGCCAGCAGATCCCGATTGGAACCCCGGCCGAAAGCCGCGTCGAGATCCACCAGATGGATCCACTCCGCACCGGCCTCCTGCCAGGCCAACGCGGCCGACAGCGGGTCGCCGTAGGAGGTCTCGGTGCCCGCCGCACCCTGAACCAGGCGGACCGCCTGGCCGTCGGCGACGTCCACGGCGGGCAGCAACTCTAGCGACATCTGATCAGGACCTCCGGTCGAAAACAAGAGTGACAAAAAGCGGCACGAAAAGCACCGAAAGCACAAAAACCCCCAGTCGCGCGGCCCACGAGGACCACAACAACCAGGCGATCACCTGAACAATGAAGAACAGCACGGCCACCAGACCGTTCTGCGCACGCCGGCGACGGGCCATGATGCCGCCCTGAACCGCGATCCGCACCGGCCTGCCGGGCAGCAACGCGGTGATCCGCCCCACCCGCTCACGCCGCCGGGCCGACCTGACCTCACGCTCGGCCCGCAGAGCCGCCTGACGCGCCTGCTCGGCCTCCCGCTCGGCCCTGCGCCTGGCCCGCTCCTTACTCACCGACGACCCACCGGCAACCCGTCCGGCGACCACCCGCCGAAGAACCGGCCGGCGGACTCACTTGACGGTCCCCAGCCAGTTGGTGAGCAACTGCGCCCCGGCGTCACCCGACTTCTCCGGGTGGAACTGCGTGGCCGTCAACGGACCGTTCTCCACCGCCGCCACGAACGGGACACCATGCTCGGCCCAGGTGACCAGCGGATCGGCGAACCCCGGCCCGGCCTGCAACCCCCAGCTCCGCACCCCGTAGGAATGGACGAAATAGAAACGCGTGTCACGATCCATACCGTCGAACAGCACCGTGCCCTCCGGCGCCTCGACCGTGTTCCAGCCCATGTGCGGCAGGACCGGCGCCTCAAGCCGCTCCACCGTCCCCGGCCACTCACCACACCCCTCGGACGTGACGCCGTGCTCGACACCCGTCTCGAACAGGATCTGCATACCGACACAGATCCCCAGAACCGGCCGCCCGGCCGACAGACGCCGATCGATGATGCGGTCACCGCGCACGGCACGCAGCCCGGCCATACAGGCCGCGAACGCACCGACACCCGGAACGACGAGACCGTCGGCCTCCATCGCCGCCTCGTAGTCGGACGTCACCGTGACCTCCGCCCCGACCCGGGCCAGCGCCCGCTCAGCCGAACGGAGATTGCCCGACCCGTAGTCGAGAACCGTTACCTTCACCACCAGAGCACCGCCGCGGTAGTCGCCATGACCGCCAGGACGGCCAGCAACAGCGCGCCCTTCTTCAGTCCCTGCTTGAAAAAGGAGACGATCCCGCCGACCAGGAAAAGAGCGATGAAGGCCATCGCCGTGGCCGACCAGTTATCACTCACCGGCCCTCCCCCGCCGGACGGATCCGCCCACTCACAGCACACCCTTGGTGCTCGGCACCCCGCTCGCCCGAGGATCAAGCTCGGAGGCCTCCCGCAACGCCCGGGCCAGCGCCTTGAACTGGGCCTCGACGATGTGATGGGCATTACGCCCATAAGGCACCCGCACATGCAGGCAGATAGCCGCCTGGGCGACGAACGACTCCAGAATGTGCCTGGTCATCGTCGTGTCGTACTCCGCACCGATCATCGGCGCCATACCCTCAGGCTCGGCATGCACGAGATACGGCCGACCGGACAGATCAACCGTCACCTGCGCGAGAGCCTCATCCAACGGACACGACGCGCTACCGAACCTCCGCACACCCGACTTGTCACCCAGCGCCTCACGGAACGCCGCCCCCAACGCGAGCGAGGTGTCCTCGATCGTGTGATGGGAGTCGATGTGCAGATCACCCTCGGTCTTGACGGTCAGATCGAACAGACCGTGCTTACCGAGCTGGTTCAGCATGTGGTCGTAGAACCCGACACCGGTGGACACCTCCACGTGCCCGCTCCCGTCGAGATCGACCTCCACCAGCACCGAGGTCTCCTTCGTGACCCGCTCCACCCGGCCGAAACGCCTGGCCGACCCGGCTCCGCCGACGCTGCTCACAAGACCCCCTCCAAAGCGGCCCGGAAGGCCGCCATCTCCTCGGTCGTTCCGATCGAAACCCTCAGCCACTCCGGCGGCCCCACCTCACGGATCAACACTCCGCGCTCCAGCATGCCCCGCCAGACCGCATGCCGATCCTCGAAGCGCCCGAACAACACGAAGTTCGCATCGGAGTCGGCGGCCGCCAACCCCCTGCCGCGCAACCACTCCACCGTGGCGTCCCGCTCCGCCCGCAACGCGTCGACCGCACCGAGCAACTCGGCCCGGTGACTCAGCGCCACCCGCGCCGCCGTCTGGGTCAGCGTCGACAGGTGATACGGCAGCCGGACCAGGAGCAACGCCTCGATCACCGCCGGATGAGCGGCCAGATAACCAAGCCGGGTGCCCGCCATCGCGAACGCCTTCGACATGGTCCGCGTGACGATCAACCGGGGATTGTCCGGCAACAGGCTCAACGCCGACGGCGTGCCGGCCCGCGCGAACTCGAAATAGGCCTCGTCCACGACGACCATGCCCGGCGCCGCCGCGACGATCCGAGCGATCACCGCCGGATCGAGCGCCGTACCGGTCGGATTGTTGGGCGACGTCAGAAAGACCACATCCGGCTGGTGCTCACCGATCGCGGCAACAGCCTTATCCGGATCAATCCCGAAATCTTCCTCACGCGCCCCGGAGATCCACTCAGTCGAGGCACCCGTAGTGATGATCGGATGCATCGAATACGACGGCTCGAACCCGAGCGCCGTACGACCATGCCCCCCGAAAGCCTGCAAAATCTGCTGAAGCACCTCATTGGACCCATTAGCCGCCCAGACCTGCTCGACCCCCAGGCCATGACCCAGATAATCGGCCAGCTCACCACGGAGAGCGACGGCATCACGATCGGGATAACGGTTGAGCCCCACCGCACCACGCCGCACCGCCTCCGCCAGATCGGTGACCAGCGACGCCGAAGGCCCATACGGGTTCTCATTGGTGTTGAGCCGGACCGGGACATCGATCTGGGGAGCACCGTACGGCGACCGCCCCCGCAGATCATCCCGGATCGGCAGATCCTCAAGCTTCACGCGGACGTCTCCCCATCGAACCTCACACGGACGGACACGGCCCGGACGCCCCTCGGGGAAACGCCTCCCAGCCGCAACGGACACGGTGTCACCACGGACCCGCAGACCCTCACGAAGGCACCTCCCAGTCGAACCGCGCACGGACCGCCGCACCGTGCGCGGGCAGATCCTCGGCATCGGCGAGCACACACACATGCCCGGCCGCGCCGGCGAGGGCCTCACGGGTGTAGTCCACGACATGGATGCCGCGCAGGAAACTCTGCACCGACAACCCCGAGGAATGACAGGCACAACCACCGGTGGGCAACACATGATTGGACCCGGCGAGATAGTCACCGAGCGACACCGGCGCATACGTGCCAACGAAGATCGCCCCAGCGTTGCGGACCCGGGCCGCCAACGCAGGCGCGTCAACGGTGTGGATCTCCAGATGCTCGGCCGCATAAGCATCGACGACCCGCAGCCCCGCCTCCATGTCATCGACCAGCAAAATCGCCGACTGCCGCCCCGACAGCGCCTCGGTGATGCGCTCACCGTGCTTGGTGGCACCGACCTGGCGGGGCAGCTCACGCTCCACCGCCTCAGCCAACTCCACCGAATCGGTGACCAGGACCGCCGCGGCGATCGTGTCGTGCTCGGCCTGACTGATCAGATCAGCGGCCACATGCACCGGATCGGCCGACGCGTCGGCGAGAATCGCGATCTCGGTGGGCCCCGCCTCGGAGTCGATGCCGATCCGCCCCTTGAGCAACCGCTTGGCGGCGGCCACCCAGATGTTGCCGGGCCCGGTGACCATGGTGGCCCGCGCGCACTCCTCGGTGCCATAGGCGAACATCGCCACCGCCTGGGCACCCCCGACGGCGTAGACCTCGTCCACCCCGAGCAGAGCGCACGCGGCCAGGATCGCCGGGTGCGGCAACCCGCCGAACTCCTTCTGCGCCGGCGACGTCACCGCCAAAGACGGCACCCCCGCCTCCTGCGCCGGGACGACGTTCATCACCACGCTGGAGGGATAGACCGCCCGGCCACCGGGGACGTAGAGCCCCACCCGATCGACGGGGACCCACCGCTCGGTGACGGTGCCGCCGGGCACGACCTGGGTGGTGACGTCGGTGCGCCGCTGGTCGCGGTGGACCAGGCGGGCGCGGCGGATCGACTCCTCCAGGGCCGCCCGGACCCTGGGGTCGAGCTTCTCCAGCGCCTCGGTGACCGCCTCGGCGGGCACGCGGGTGGAGGCGAGCTCGACGCCGTCGAACCTCGCGGTCAGCTCCCGCACGGCCTCGACGCCACGATGATGCACGTCCTCGCAGATCAGCCGCACCTTCTCCAGGGCGGCTTCGACGTCGAGCTCGGCACGGGGCAGCACGTCGCGCAGGTCCTCTGGGAGGGTTCCGCGCAGGTCGGTACGGGAAATCACCTATCTAGTCTACGTAGGTCCGGCACCCGGTCCTGTTCTGTCCGCCATCCGGACACGGCCTTTACAATGTAGATTTTATTCAGCGGTTAAGGTTCTCCGATGAGCAAGAGCAGGAACAAGGGTGGACAGGGCACCCCGGCCACGGTGGCACTGACCCAGGCCGCCGCCGACTTCACCCTTCACCCCTACGAGCACGACGCCGCCGCCCAGGCCTACGGTGAGGAGGCCGCCGACGCGCTCGGCGTGCCGTACGGGCAGATCTTCAAGACGCTCGTGGCCGAGGTGGAGAGCGGGCTGGCCGTCGCCGTGGTGCCGGTGTCGGGCAAACTGGACCTGAAGGCGTTCGCGGCGGCACTGGGCAGCAAGCGGGCGGCGATGGCCGACGCGGCCAAGGTCGAACGGGTCACCGGTTACGTGGTGGGCGGGATCAGCCCGCTGGGGCAGCGCAAGCGGCTGCCGACCGTGGTCGACGCCTCGGCACTGGACTTCGCGACGATCTACTTCTCGGCCGGACGGCGCGGCCTGCAGATCGAGACCGCCCCCGCCGAGCTGGTACGGCTGACGCAGGCGGTCACCGCCCCCATCGGCAGAGCCGGTTAGGCCCCGGCGCCCGTGTCGTCAAAGGTTGACGACGCGGCACCGGGCCCCCTTCGGCGAGACTCGGCGCAGGCCGCACCCGACCGGGGAGAGCACATGCACTATCTGACCGCCACCACGATGCTCGAACTGCTGCGCACCAGGCAGGTGAGCGCGACCGAACTGCTCCAGGCGCACCTGGACCGGATCGAGGAGGTCAATCCGCGGGTCAACGCGATCGTCACCCTGGCCGCCGACCGCGCCCGGCAGGAGGCCGCGGAGGCCGACCGGGATCTGGCGAGGGGGCGCCCGCACGGGCCGCTGCACGGCCTGCCGGTCGCGCACAAGGACCTGACCGACACCGCCGGGATCCGCACCACGTACGGCTCGCCGCTCTTCGCCGACCACGTCCCCGACACCGACTCCCCCATCGTGCGGCGGATGCGCGAAGCCGGGGCGATCACGATCGGCAAGACCAACACCCCGGAGTTCGGCACCGGCTCGCACACCGTGAACAAGCTGTTCGGCGCCACCCGCAACCCCTACGACCTGTCGAAGTCGGCGGGCGGCAGCAGCGGCGGCGCCGCGGCGGCGCTGGCGACCGGGATGACGGCCCTGGCCGACGGCTCCGACATGGGCGGCTCACTGCGCAACCCGGCCTCGTTCTGCAACGTGGTGGGGCTGCGGCCGACACCCGGCCGGGTGCCGGCCCCCTCACCGACGGCGGCGTGGTTCACCCTCGGCGTGCCGGGCCCGATGGCCCGCACCGTGGCGGACCTGGCGCTGCTGATGAGCGTGATCGCCGGGTTCGACGCCGCCTCCCCCCTGTCGATCACCGAGAGCGGCACGGTCTTCACCGGACCGCTGGAGCTCGACCTGACCGGACTGCGCATCGCCTGGAGCCCGGACCTGGGCGGCCTGCCGGTCGACGCGGAGACGGCGCGGGTCACCGCCGGGGCCCCCGCGGTGCTCACCGGCCTGGGGGCGCGGGTGGAGCAGGTGGAGCTGGACCTGTCGGACGCCGAGGACGCGTTCCGGATCTACCGGGCGTGGTACTACGCCCTGTCCTTCGGCGACCTGCCCCAGGACGCCCTGGGAGAGAACGTCCGCTGGAACGTCGAGCGGGGGCGCGCGGTGACCGGGGCGGACCTGGCCAGGGCCGAGCGGCTGCGCAGCGGCCTCTACCGGCGGATGACCGGCTTCTTCGGCACCTACGACTTCCTGATCGCGCCGGTCAGCCAGGTGCCGCCGTTCCCGGTGGACGCGCCGTACGTCTCGGAGATCGACGGGCAGGAGTTGCCGGACTATCTGGCGTGGATGCGCTCGGCCTACTGGATCAGCGTGCTGCACGCCCCCGCGGCGTCCGTGCCGTGCGGGTTCACCACCGGCGGGCTGCCGGTGGGCGTGCAGATCGTCGGACCGCCCTTCGCCGACCTGGGGGTGCTGCGGCTGGCCCACGCGTTCGAGCGGGCGACCGGGCACGGCGCGCGCAGACCGGCCCTCTGACCTCGTACGACCCGCCGCACCCGGCACCGGAGCCGGCCCCGGGAGGCCCATCGGACGGGAAGGCCGCACCCGCCCGCGGGCGTCACCTGCCGCTGATGTCGTAGGAGGACACCGGCCCGTAGGGGTCCTGCCCGCCGAACGGGCGTCGCAGCGGCGAGTCACGGTATCCCGCGACGCCCTCCAGCCCGAAGAACACGCCGACGGCCAGCAGCGGCCAGGCGCACATCACCCCTGGGGCGGTCAGGCCCAGCGGGCCGGGGATCAGGGACACCGCCGCCCCGGCGGCGGTGACGCTGCCCGCCCCCAGATTGGCCGCCTGGCCGACCACCAGCGTGAGGTAGCCGCCGAGCAGGCCGCCCGCGGCCAGGCCGAGCACCACCGCGAGCGGGCGGCCGCTGCGCGACAGGCCGTAGCCGATGGCCCCGCAGGCCAGCCCGAGCGCGCCGGTGACGACCGCGAACCAGCCGTCGGCCGCGATGAGCGCCTGGGTGGAGGGATCGGCGAGCAGGGGTCCCCGCTCGGTCACGACGTACGGCGGGCGTGGCGCGAGAAGGGACCACAGGAGACCGGCGCCCACGCCCAGCAGGCCGAGCACCAGCACTGTGACGGCGAAGTCGCGCGCGTGCCGCAATGTGTCCCCCCACCCTGTGTACTGATGTGCCCGATGTTACCGACCTCTCGGCCTGTGCTCCCCGAGACTCTGACCGAATCCCGTTAGTCTGTCCTGGTGAACGAAGAGGTATGGTTGATCGAACCGTCCGGGCCGCTGCGCGGCGACGTCGAGGTCCGCGGGTCCAAGAACGGCGTCTCCAAGCACATGGTCGCCGCGATGCTGGGCGTCGGCGAGAGCACGATTCACAACGCCCCCGACGTGGGCGAGGTCGGGATCACCGCGCAGATGCTGCGGGCCCTCGGCATCGACGTGGAGATCACGCCCCGGGAGATCAGGATCGCCCAGGGGCCGCAGATCAACCCGCACGTGCCCGCCGCGTTCACCGGTCTCAACCGGATCCCCATCCTGATGCTGGGTCCGCTGCTGCACCTGGCGGGCGAGGCGTTCGTGCCGCTGGTGGGCGGCGACCCGATCGGCCGGCGGCCCGTCGACTTCCACGTCGAGGCGCTGCGCGCCATGGGGGCCGAGGTCGAGGTGAGCGACACCGGCGTCTACGCCAGGGCCAAGCGCCTGCGCGGGACCCGGATCGAGCTGCCTTACCCGAGCGTCGGCGCGACCGAGACGATCCTGATGTCGGCGGTGCTCGCCGAGGGCAAGACCGTGCTCAAGGGCGCGGCCATGGAGCCCGAGGTGGTGGAGCTCGCCCTGTTCCTGCAGCGCATGGGCGCGCGCATCGAGCTCAGCCCGGACCGGCGCATCGTGATCGAGGGCGTGGAACGGCTGCGCGGCGCCTCCACCTGGCTCAACGGCGACCGGATCGAGGCGTTCTCCTACCTGGCGGCCGGGCTGATCACCGGCGGCGAGGTCCGGGTGCACGGCTGCCCCCAGGACCGGCTGGTCACCGCGATCACCACACTCGCCCGGATGGGCGCCGAGATGGACATCACCGACGACTACGTGTCGGCGTCGGCACCGGACGGGCTGCGGGCGGCGGCGGTGCAGACCGACACGCATCCGGGGTTCATGACCGACTGGCAGACCCCGCTGATGGTGCTGTTCACCCAGGCTCAGGGCATGTCGGTGCTGCACGAGACGGTGTTCGAGAACCGCCTGGTCTATGTGCCCGCCCTGCAGAAGATGGGCTGCGAGATCGAGGTCTTCGACGTGTGCCTCGGCGGCCCCGCGTGCCGCTACCACGACACCAACGCCAAGCACTCGGCGGTCGTGCGGGGCGTGTCCAAGCTGCGCGGCGCCGACGTGACGCTGCCCGACATCCGGGCCGGGTTCTCCGCCGTGCTCGCCGCCGCCGCGGCGGAGGGCACCTCCACGTTGCGCGGGGTGCACCACATCGAGCGGGGCTACCACCGCCCGTTCGAGCAGTTCGCCTCCCTGGGCCTGAAGGTCAGCAGGGCGGAGGCCCTCCAGGGGTAAAATTTTCCACCCGGATGTTTATGGCTGATCATCCGGTTGCACCTTACTATCTGTGATATCGCGACGACACGAGGTGAGGCGCGGTCCCGCCGTGTGCCTGCCGGCGCTGCTGGCCTGCGGCGTGCTCGGCGGGCTGCTGGCGGCCGCCACGCTCCTGCCGGTGGTCGGCAGCGTCGGGATCACCACCAACAGCGTCGCGCGCACCCTGACCGACCTGCCTCCCAGCCCGCACGAGAACCCGCTCCAGCAGCGCACGGTGCTGCTGGACCGGAACGGTAAACAGTTCGCCCAGTTCTATACGGAGAATCGCACGATCGTCCCGCTGCGCAAGGTCGCCCCGGTCATGCGCCAGGCGATCGTGGCGATCGAGGACTCCCGCTTCTACGAGCACGCCGGCCTGGACATCAAGGGAACCCTCCGGGCGCTGGTGACCAACGCCCGGGCCGGCGGGGTCCGGCAGGGCGGGTCCTCCCTCACCCAGCAGCTCGTGAAGAACATCCTGGTCGAGAACGCCCAGACCAGCGCCGAGCGCGCCCAGGCCCGGGCGCCGAGCCTCAAACGGAAGATCATCGAGCTGCGGTACGCGCTGGCGATGGAGAAGAAGTACAGCAAGGCCGAGATCCTGGAGCGCTATCTCAACATCGCCTACTTCGGCGCGGGCGCGTTCGGGGTCGAGGCCGCCGCCCAGCGGTTCTTCTCGGTGCCGGCCGCCAAGCTGTCCCTGCGACAGGCCGCGACCCTGGCCGGCGCGGTGCGCACGCCGTACGCGACGGACCCGTCGCTGGACACGCAGCGCCGCAAGCGCTTACGTGAGCGCCGGGACATCGTGCTGGACAGGATGGCCCAGGTGGGGAACATCACCCAGGCCAAGGCCGACGCCACCAAGAAGGCACCCCTGCGCATCCGGCTGAAACCGGAGCCCGGCGGCTGCGCCGAGAGTGCCTACCCCTACTTCTGCCTCTACGTCCACAAGGAGCTGCTGAACAACCCCGTCTTCGGCAACACCCGCGCCGAACGGGAGCGCCGGCTGGCCAAGGGCGGCGCCGTGCTGCGCACCACGCTGGACCCGGTCGCCCAGCGGGCCGCGCAGCGCGCCATCTCCTCACGGGTCGGCGCCGACGACACCGAGGTCGCGGCCGAGGCCATGATCGAACCGGGCACCGGACGGATCCGGGCGATGGCCGCCAGCAAGAAGTACGGCCGAAACTCCGGCAACACCAACAACGGCCCCAGGACCACCTACAACCTGCCCGCCGACGTGGCGCACGGCGGCGGGCAGGGTTTCCAGGCCGGTTCCACGTTCAAGGTGTTCACCCTGGCGACCGCGCTGAGCCGGGGCTGGCGGTTCGACCAGGGCTACCTGACACCGGGCAGCTTCGTGCCCGGCTCGGGCTTCACCGACTGCCGGGGGCACAAGGTCAACGACCCCGACACCGAGATCTTCAACGCCGGCGGCGAGGGCTCGGGCGGCCCGTACAGCCTCTCCACCGGCACCTGGAAGTCGGTGAACATCTTCTACATGATGCTGGAGCAGCGGGTGGGCCTGTGCCGGGTGGTCAAGACCGCCAAGGCGCTCGGCATCGCCCGCGCGGACGGCACGCCGCTGCGCGAGGTGCCGACCTTCACCCTCGGGGCCAACGAGATGGACCCGGTGACGGTGGCGGGGGCGTTCGCCGCCTTCGGCGCGCGGGGCCGCTACTGCCGCCCGATGGCCATCAGCGACATCGTCGAGCGGAACGGCAGGCGGATCCAGGTGTCGCCGAGCTGCAACCAGGCGATCGACCGCGGGGTGGCCGACGCGGTCAACCACATCCTGTCCGGGGTGTTCACCAAGGGCACCATGACGGGCCAGGGCATCGACCGCGACGCGGCGGGCAAGACCGGCACCAACAACGGCTACACCTCGGCGTGGTTCGCCGGTTACACCCCCGACCTGGCCGCCGCGGTCAGCCTGGGCGACATCCGCGGCTCCTACCGCTACCCGCTGCGGGACGTGGAGATAGGCGGCGAATACTACGGCGAGGTCCAGGGCGCCTCCCTGCCCGGCCCGATCTGGGTGTCGTCCATGTCCGCCGCCCTGCGGGACGTCCCCCCGTCGTCCTTCCACCACCCCGACATGGGGCGTTTCGGCGGCGGTCACACCCCCGGCCTGGAGAAGGACGAGAAGGAGGAGAAGGCCGAGGAGGTGAGCAGGCGTCCCGGCGGGCGCTTCGCCAGGGAGCGCCGCGCCGTCGAGCGCGGGACGTACCGCCGGTACCGCGACCACTTCAGGGCCCGGGAGAACCGCAGGCATCACGAGTGGAGAAGGTGGATGCGCGAATGGTGGTGACCCGGCCCCGGGACCTCACCCGCGCCCGCACCGAGGTCCGGCGAACGCCGCCGCCGCGATCGTGAGCGTGTTCCGAAAGCACGAGCGGCCCCTCCGCGACCCCACCCCCGCACACGCTGAGCGATGATCCGCTACTTTGAGTAATGCTCTCTTTCTGAGCTGGGCATACAGGGGGACGTCGTGCAGACCGAAGAGGGGTACAGCCACGCGCTCGGCAACCGCCAGGTGCAGATGATCGCGATCGGCGGCGCGATCGGCGTCGGGCTGTTCCTCGGGGCCGGCGGACGGCTGCACGCGGCCGGCCCGGCCCTGGTGCTGTCGTACGCGGTCGCCGGGCTCGCGGCGTTCTTCGTGATGCGGGCCCTCGGCGAACTGGTGCTCTACCGACCGACCTCGGGCTCGTTCGTGGAGTACGCCGCGGACTTCGTCGGACCGTGGGCGGCCTTCGCCAGCGGCTGGATGTACTGGGTCAACTGGGCGTTCACCGGCATCGCCGAACTGACCGCGATCTCCATCTACGTGAGCATGTGGGCGCCGCAGTTCCCCCGGTGGCTCACCGCGCTGATCGCGCTGGCGTTCGTGCTGACCGTCAACCTGCTGTCGGTACGGCTCTTCGGCGAGCTGGAGTTCTGGTTCGCCCTGCTCAAGGTGCTGGCCATCTGCGCGTTCCTGGTGATCGGGCTGGTGCTGGTGATCTTCGGGCTGGACCTGGGCGGGAACAGCGCGGGGATCGCGAACCTCACCGCCCACGACGGCTTCTTCCCCAACGGGTTCCCCGTGGTGCTGATGAGCCTCCAGTCGGTGATCTTCGCCTACTCCTCGATCGAGGTGGTGGGCATCGCGGCGGGCGAGACGAAGGACCCCAGGAAGGTCATGCCCAAGGCGATCAACAGCGTGATCTGGCGGATCGCGTTCTTCTACGTCGGCTCGGTCCTGCTGCTGGGCATGGTCCTGCCGTGGACCGCCTACGGCCCCGACCAGTCCCCGTTCGTGACGGTCTTCGCCGCGCTCGGCGCCCCCTGGGCGGCCGACGCCATGAACCTGGTCGTCATCACCGCGGCCATGTCGTCGTGCAACTCCGGCCTCTACTCCACCGGCAGGATCCTGCGCGCCATGGCCCGAAAGGGCGAGGCCCCCGCCTTCGCCGGGCAGCTCAGCTCCCGCCACGTCCCCTACGGGGGCATCCTCATCACCGCGACCGTGTTCGTCGCCGGGGTCGTCCTCTACTACTTCGTCCCGGAGCGCGCCTTCAACATCGCCACCGCCATCGCCTCCCTCGGCGTGGTCACCACCTGGGGGACCCTGGTCTTCTGCCAGATCCGGCTGCGCCGCGCCGCCGAGCGGGGCCTGCTCGAACGTCCGCCCTTCCGGATGCCGGGCTCGCCGTACACCGGCTGGCTGACCCTGGGCTTCCTCGCCCTGGTGGTGCTGCTCATGCCGTTCGCCGACGCCGACCAGCGCATCGCCTTCTTCTGCATCCCCCTGCTGGTGGTCGTCATCGTGGCCGGCTGGCGGATCGTCGGCTCCCGGCGCCACGTCGAGGCGCCGGAGCTGCCGAAGGTGCCGGGAGTGCCGGGAGTGCCCGTTGACTGAACGCGCCGGGCGCGGTCACAGCGGGGAGGTCCGGGGCACCGTCACGGTCCCCGGACCACCGCGGGCGGGAGGTCAGGCCTGACCTCCCGCCCGCCGCTCCTCCGCCAGGTGGAGCCCCGCCTCGATGACGGCGTTCATGATGGCGGCGAGCCGTTCCTCACCGAGGGTGGGGGCACGGCGCGCCATCTCGGCGACCAGACGGCGTTCCCGGTCCATGTCGCGGCCGGCGAAGCCGCCGACGGGCTTGAGACGCTGGACGACGCCGGCGAGCTCGGCACGGCGCTCCAGGAGGACGGCGAGGGCGGCGTCGACCCGGTCGATGGCGCCCCGGGCGGCGAGGACGGAGCCGGGCGCCTCGGGGCGGGTGAGCGCCCCGACGACCTTCACGGCCTCCTGGGCGGCGAGGGCGGCCTGCTCGCCCGCGCCCGGGGCCAGGAGAAGACCGTCGGCTCCGGCGGCGATCGCGGCGGCGGCCAGCGCCGGATCCGCTCCGAGGTCGGCCAGGACGGGGCGGCCCGACCGCTCCCGGGCGGCCCGCATCAGGGTCAGGTCGAGGGTCACCCCCGCCAGGTGCGTACGGCTGCCGCTCTCGCAGAGCAGGATCCGGTCGTTGCCCTCGGCCACGCAGTAGTCGGCGATGGCCAGCCACTCCTCCAGGGTCGCCGCCGGACCGCGCTGGACGAGCACCGGCAGGCCCAGCCGGGCGACCGCGCGGACCAGCTGGAAGTCCTGCATCCAGGCCGCGCCGACCACCACACCGTCGGCGTGCTCGGCGACCTCCGGCAGATCGCCCGCGGAGAACGGCTCCACCAGGACCGGCCCGGCCCAGCCGGTGCGGACCGCCGCCACGGCCCCGGCCGCGCTCACCCGTCCGTGATGGTCGCGCAGGCTGATCCAGCGGGCGTCCGCGCCCGGTCCGCCGATCACCACGGCCGGTCCGGTTCCCACCGCGAGTGTTCCCAGGTTCACGGCTCCGCGCTCCAGCTCTGCGGTCGACAACGACATCTCGGCTCCCCATGCTCAGCCGGCGCACCCTCCGCGAGCCGGCGAATCGTAAGAAACAAAAAAGGCAGAGACGTGGTCTCTGCCTGGTGCCGGCTCCGGATGGTCGCTACATCACGCTGTCACGACCGGCCCTCCCGGAACCGGCTCGATAAACGCGAAATAGCAAGTCACGGAATCGACGATATGCCATCTCCCGATCAGGCGCCACCCGTTGGACAATGGGTCTCGAATTGTGGACACTCGGGTTCCGCGGAAGTCGATCGTCGTTCTCGGCCTATGAGAGTATTCGGGGGTTTAGAAAGGGGTAGGTGCGGTTGATGGCCGAAGCACAGTCTTCTGAGGGACGTCGCATTGCCGCCCGCTACCACCTGCGCGAGCCCATCGGCCGAGGTGGCATGGGCATCGTCTGGCGGGCGCACGACGAGCTCCTCGACCGTGAGGTCGCGGTCAAAGAGGTCCGCTACGCCGACATGCTCGGCGAGGACAGCCAGGAAGACTTCAACCGGCGCACCAAGCGCGAGGCGCGTGCCGCCGGGCGGCTGACGCACCCGAACGTGGTCGTCGTCCATGACGTGATCGAGGAGGACGGGCGTCCCTGGATCGTCATGCAGTTGGTGGAGTCCCGGTCGCTCGGCAAGGTCATCCGGCAGGACGGGCCGCTGCCGCCGGAGCGGGTGGCGGAGATCGGGCTCCGGGTGCTCGACGCCCTGCGCGCCGCGCACGCCCAGGGTGTGCTGCACCGGGACGTCAAGCCGGAGAACGTGCTGCTGGCCGATGACGGCCGGGTGGTGCTCACCGACTTCGGCATCGCGACGCTGGAGACCGAGACCGCGCTGACCATGACCGGCATCGCGGGCACGCCCGCGTTCATCCCGCCGGAGCGGATCAAGGGCGGCAGCGCGCAGCGCGAGTCGGACCTGTGGTCCCTCGGCGCGACGCTGTACGCGGCCGTGGAGGGCAAGCCGCCGCACGATCGGGGCGGAGCGCTGCCGACCATGCACGCCGTGCTGAACGACGAACCCGAGCCCCCGGTCCACGCGGGCCGCGTGCTGACCACGGTCCTCGACGGGCTGCTGCGCAAGGACCCGGACCGGCGGATGTCCTACGACGAGGCGGCGCGGCTGCTGCGCGAGGTGGCCGAGGGCGGCAGGCAGCGGCCCGCCAGAGCGGCCAAGCCCGCCAAGACGACCGTCATGCCCGCCGTGGGCACCTCGCCGACCGACGAGACCGACCCCGGCATCCAGTACGGGGCGGAGGGCTTCCCCGCGACCGGGGTGAAGCTGGAGCCGGCCCCGCCCCCTCCCGCCGCACCGGCACGACGGCCGGAGCCGCAGAAGCCCGCCGCCGTACGGCAGAAGCCCACTTCCCCGCTCGCGGAGGCGCCCAAGGCTCCCGTGGAGACGCCCAAGGCGGCCGGAGAGGCGCCCAAGGCCGGACGCGCCCCCTTCCCCCCGGTCCGGCGAGAACCCGTCCCCCGCCCCAGACCCGAGCCGGTCGCGCCGCCTCGGCCCGCCCCCGCTCCCGCCCCGGCGGCGCGGGATTTCGATCCCGGTGGAGACCGGGTCGCCGCGCCGGCGGCGGGATACCACTCCACCTCGCCGACGGTGACCTCGCAAGGGCCCCGGTCCTCCGTGAAACGGGGCCTGCTGGTGGTCGTACCCGCGGTTCTGGTCGTCGGGGCGATAGCGGGATGGCTCGGGATGCGCAGCCGCGAGACTGACACCGGGTCGGCGCCGCGCCCGAGCGGATCGGCCGGATCAGCCGGGACGGCCCAGACGACCTCGAACGCCACCCCGTCCACGTCCACCTCGCCGACCTCCGATCCCAGTCCCACTCCCAGTCCCAGTCCCACCAAGACGGAGGAGAAGTCGGCGCTCCCCAAGGGCTGGCACATGCACAAGGACAGCAACGACTTCTCGATCGGCCTGCCCAAGGGATGGAACGTGGATCGGCGGCCGGGCAAGCAGGTCTGGTTCCGCGGACCCGACCGGACGAGCTTCGTGTTCGTGGAGTACGTCGACAAGGCGGGGCCCGACCCGAAGCAGGACTGGTACGACGGGGAGCGGGCCAGCCGGGGCAACTTCCCCGGCTACAAGCGGGTCCGGATCGAGAATGTCGACTACATGGAGAAGGCCGCCGACTGGGTGTTCACCTGGAACACCAGTTCGGGCAGGGCCCGGGTGATCAACCGGGGGTTCGTCACCAAGGGCGGCCGGGGATACGCGATCTACTGGCACACCCTGGAGAAGGACTGGAAGAAGAACTTCCCGCTCTTCGAGGGGTTCACCCAGACCTTCTCCTCGAAAAAGTGAAGTCCGCCCCAACCGGCTACGATTCGTGCGTTTGGGGAGGGGCGGAAGAATGTCCGAACGGAAGGTGGCGGGCCGTTACCGCCTGCTTGAGCCCATCGGCGAGGGCGGGATGGGCGTCGTCTGGCGGGCCCATGACGAGCTTCTCGACCGGGTGGTGGCGGTCAAGGAGGTCCGTTACCACGGGGTCGACGAGGCCGCACGCGCCGACCTGAACCGGCGGACGATCCGGGAGGCCAGGACCGCCGGACGGCTCGACCATCCATCCGTGATCATCATGCACGACGTGGTCGAGGAGGAGGGGCGGCCCTGGATCGTCATGCAGATGGTCCGGTCACGCTCGCTGGGCCAGGTCGTCCGCGAGGACGGGCCGCTGGCGCCCGAGCAGGTGGCCTCGGTCGGACTGCAGGTGCTGGGCGCCCTGCTGGCCGCGCACGCCGCCGGGGTGCTGCACCGGGACGTCAAGCCGGAGAACGTGCTGCTGGCCCATGACGGCCGGGTGGTGCTCACCGACTTCGGGATCGCCTCGATGGCGCAGGAGACGGGGATCACCCGGACCGGCGGGATGGTCGGCACCCCGGCCTTCCTCCCCCCGGAACGGCTCCACGGGCTGGCCGCCACCCCCGAGTCCGACCTGTGGTCTCTCGGCGCGACGCTGTACGCGGCGCTGGAGGGCCGGCCTCCGTTCGAGCGGGCCACGGCGGCGGCGACCATGATGGCCGTCCTGCACGGCGAGGTCGCCCCCCTGGCGCACACCGGTCCCCTGACCGACGCGGTCCTCGGCCTGATGACCAAGGACCCCGCCACCCGGATGACCGCCGAGCACGCCATGGCTCTGCTCGGCCGCGCGGCCGCGGGCGGCTCCCCCGGGCACCGGAACCCCATCGGCGCGCCGCCGCCTTCGACGCCCCGCCACACCGGCTCCCCGTACGGCGCGGATCGGCCGTACACCGAGCAGACCTCCCCGCGGACCGGGGAGGCGCCGGGCGGGTGGCAGGCGGGGCACGGTGGGCGGTCACTCCCCACCGTCGACCCGGCGCGGCCGTCCTACCCGAGCGGCCCCGCCCCCGCCGGGCAGTCCTCCCCCGACCCGGTCCGGCCGCCCCACCTCGGCCCCACCCACGTCGGACCGCCCTACCAGGACCCGGCGCGACCGGAACGGTGGCCGCACCAGGGCCGGCCCACCGAGACCGACCCGTCCGCTCCCCCGGCGCGGCGGCCGAGAGCGGAGCGGATGGCGCTCGCGGCCGGGGCGTCCCTGCTCGCGATGGCGGCCGGGGCCGGGGCGTGGCTGGTCCTCCACGACCGGGGCGGCCAGGACGACCCGGTGGCCGTCTCGTCGACGGCCGGCACGGCGGTCCCCGGCGAGACGACCGCCTCCACCGAACCCTCCGTGACCCCCCGCGTGACCGCCACCGCGACCCCGTCCCGCCGGCCGTCTCCGGCGGTCCCCGCAAACTGGCGGCTGCACCGGGACCCGCTGGGCTTCACCGTCGCGGTGCCCAAGGGCTGGGCGGTCAAGCGGTTCTCCGACCGCGACCGGGTCGAGTTCCGGGCTCCGGGCCGGAACGGCTTCCTGTGGATCGAGTCGACCGAGGACCCCGAGACGGACCCGGTCAAGCACTGGGAGAAGGTGGAGCGGGGCGGGCTGGCCAAGAAGATCTGGCCGGGCTACGAGCGGTTCGGCATCACCCCGCTGAGATACCGCGGGCTCCCGGCCGCGGACTGGGAGTTCACCTACCTGAAGGACAAGGTCAGGGTGCGCGTCCTGGACCGGGGCTTCCGCACGTCCACCGGCCGCCCGTACGCGATCTACTGGGAGAGCCCGGACGACGGCCGAGCGAACAGGGTGTTCTTCGACGGTTTCACGGCGACCTTCCGGCCATGAGCGGGCGGGAGGCCGCGCACTTCTGGCGCAGCCCGGGGCTGCCGGGGGTGGATCTGCTGAAGGCCAGATACGTGACCCACCGGTTCTCCCGGCACGCGCACAGCGGCTACGCGATCGGGGTGATCCTGTCCGGGGTCGAGGAGTTCGACTACCGGGGCGCCCGGCACCGGGCGGGCGGCGGGAGCCTGGTGCTGGTCGATCCCGAGGAGGCGCACACCGGCCAGGCGGGGGAGCCCGGCGGCTGGGCCTACCGGATGCTGTACCCGTCGATCGAGATCATGGGAGACATCGCCGCCGAACTCCTGGCCGGGCGCGGCACCCCCTATTTCCCCGAGGCCGTCGTGTTCCACCCGCACAGCGCCGCGCTGCTGCGGGCCGCGCACGCCGCCACCGAACACGGCGACGACCTCGCCTCGTCCACGCTGGCCCGCACGGCCTTCGGCGTCCTGCTGCGGCACCACGCCGCCCGCCGCCCGGCGGGCGCCCGGCCCTCGGCGGGCGGTCACGCGGTACGGCGGGCACGGGAGATCCTGCACGAACGCCTCGTCGACCCGCCCACCCTGGAGGAGTTGGCGCAGGCCGTACAGGTGCGGCCGTTCGCGCTGATCCGGGCCTTCAAAGCCGCGACGGGCCTGCCGCCGCACGCCTACCTGACCACGCTCCGGGTCCGGCGGGCCCGGGGGCTGCTCGACTCCGGCACGCCCGCCGCGCAGGTCGCCGCAGAGCTGGGATTCACCGACCAGGCCCATCTGACCAGGCACTTCAAGCGGATCATCGGCGTGCCACCCGCCGCCTACCAACGTGCAGGAACGTACAAGCCAGGACTCCACGACCGGACATAACCTCGTTGTCATGGATTCAACCACTCGTTCCTCGGCAGTCAGGGACGGACTGGGCGTGGGGATCGCCGTGGGACTGTCCGGGGTGGCGTTCGGCGCCGCCGCGGTCACCGCGGGGCTGAGCGTCGCGCAGGCGTGCGTGCTGAGCCTGTTCGCCTTCACCGGAGCTTCGCAGTTCGCCATGGTGGGGGTCGTCGCGGGCGGCGGCAGCCTGGTCGCGGGCACGGCGGGTGCGCTGCTGCTCGGGGTCCGCAACGGCCTGTACGGACTGCGCATGTCCGATCTGCTGGGGGCCCGGGGCTGGCGCAGGCTCCCGACGGCCCACGGCGTGATCGACGAGACGACGGCGGTGGCCCTGGCGCAGCCCGACACCCGGTCGGCCAGGACCGGGTTCCTCGTCACGTTCGTCAGTCTCTATCTGATCTGGAACGCCACCACCCTGCTCGGCGCGGTGGGCACCTCCCAGGTGGCCGACCCCGCCGTGTTCGGCCTTGACGTGGTGGGCCCGGCGACGTTCCTGGCCATCCTCTGGCCCCGGCTGACCGCCGGCGGCGCCGAGAGCCGCACGCTGCGGCTGATCGCCGCCGGCGGCGCGGTGACGGCGCTGGCCGCGACCCCGTTCGCCCCGCCGGGCGTACCCGTGCTGATCGCGGCGGTGGCCGTGCTCGCCGTGATCCTGAGGAGCCCGAAATGACCGTCTGGTGGGCCATCATCGTGACCTGCGCGGGCTGCTACGCCCTGAAGCTCGCCGGGCTGTCGGCCCCGCGCCGGATGCTCGACCATCCGACGGTGCAGCGCTTCGCCGCCCTGGTCCCGGTGGCACTGCTCGCCGCACTGATCGCGGTGCAGACCTTCGCCCAGGGCCAGTCGCTCCACTTCGACCTGCCGCGCACCGCCGGACTCGGGGCCGCCGTGGTCGCCCTGCTGCTGCGCGCGCCCTTCCTGGTGGTGCTCGCGTCGGCGGCCATCGCCACGGCCGCGCTACGCTGGTTCACCGCTTGATCGGTGGCGGTGGGCCCGTCCGGTGCCCGCCGCCACGTCGTTCCATCGATAATTTTTCTGTCATGCCACGACAACATTGTCCATATGGTGTGACTTGTACGGATTGTCCACGTCAAACACGGGTAGGCGAAGTCCCATGTCCGACTCTCAGGGGATCATCGGCGCCCGCTACCGGCTGCTGGAACGCATCGGCCGCGGAGGCATGGGCACCGTCTGGCGAGCACGGGACGAGGTGCTCGGCAGGGACGTGGCGGTCAAGGAGGTCATCCCCTCTCCCGACCTGACCGACCCTGAACGCGAGGTGTTCACCGTACGGACGCTGCGGGAGGCCCGCGCCGCCGGGCGGATCGGGCACCCGGGTGTCGCGACGGTCTACGACGTGTTCGAGGAGGACGGCCGCCCGTGGATCGTGATGCAGCTCGTGGACTCCCGGACGCTCGGGGCCGTGGTCCGGGAGGACGGTCCGCTGCCGCCCGCACGGGTGGCGCAGATCGGGTTCGAGGTGCTCGTGGCACTGCTCGCCGCGCACCGGGCGGGCGTACTGCACCGTGACGTGAAGCCCGACAACGTGCTGCTCGCCAAGGACGGGCGGGCCGTGCTGACGGACTTCGGCATCGCGGTGCTCGAAGGCGACTCGTCGGTGACCAGGACCGGCGCCCTGATCGGGACCCCGGCCTTCATCGCGCCGGAACGGGCGAGCGGCGGCCCGGCGGAGTTCGCCTCCGACCTGTGGTCGCTGGGCGTGACGCTCTACATGGCGGTGGAGGGACGTTCCCCCTTCGAGCGCGCCCACCCGCTGGCGACGCTCAGCGCGGTCATGCACCAGGAGCCGGCCCCGTTGAAGTTCGCCGGGCCACTGGGGCCGGTGATCTACGGCCTGCTCCGCAAGGACCCCGCGCAGCGGATGTCGGCCCAGGAGGTGCAGATCCACCTGCGGGCGGTCGTGAACGGGACCGAACCGCAGCCCACCGCGCCGTTCCAGCTACCGGTCCAGACGGCCGTCGCGGCGGCCGAGCCACCCCCTGCGTTCGCGGCTGCGGCAACCGCGGCGGACACCGCCGTGGCCCCCGCCGTGACACGGCGCAGGCGGCCGGCCGTCGCGGCCCTGGTGGCCACCGTGATCGCGGTCGTCCTGACCTCGGGTGCGGCGGCCTGGGTGACCCTCAACTCCCCCACCGAGCCGTCCTCGAAGCCTCCCACCTCGGCGAGCGTACCGGCCGAGGACGACACTCAGGAGAAGAAGACCCAGCAGGCGCAGCTGCCCACGGAGAAGAAGGAGCCCACCTCGCCGGCCAGGACCGGCGACGAGGGCCGGTACCGGCCCTCCACCCCACCCGTCCCGGAGCGGCCCCACAAGAGCCCGGAACCGTCGCGCAGCCCGTCCTCGTCCTCGTCGAGCGACCCGACGGAGCAGCCCCCGAAGGACGACCCCGGCAAGAAGCCTCCGAAGGACGACTCCGGCGAGAAGCCGCAGGACGACCCGGCCCCCGACGAGGGTGCGGATGAGAGTGCGGACCAGGGGCCCGGCACCTCCGGAGACGACGTCACCCAGGACCGGGGACAGGCTCCGGACGACTCCCTGACCGAGCAGGCCGCCGCCCTCCACGACTGAACGAGCGCCTCAGGACAGGCCGACGGCTGAGGGGTGCCGCCCCGCGCGTACGGGTGGCCGCTATGACTCGTTGCCGACGACCTTCAGGGCATGGGCCAGGTCGTCGGGGTAGTCGGTGACGAAGGAGACCCACTCGCCCGTCGCGGGATGCTCGAAGGCCAGGGAGACCGCGTGCAGCCACTGCCGCGACATGCCCAGCCGCGCGGCCAGCGTGGGATCCGCGCCGTACATCATGTCGCCGACACACGGGTGGCGCAGCGCCGACATGTGCACCCGGATCTGGTGGGTCCGGCCGGTCTCCAGCTTGATGTCCAGCAGCGACGCCGCACGGAACGCCTCGATCGTGTCGTAGTGGGTCACCGACTCCTTGCCTCCGGCCACGACCGCGAACCGGCCGTCTCCGGAAGGGTGCCGGTCGATCGGCGCGTCGACGGTACCGCGCAGCGGATCGGGGTGGCCCTGGACCAGCGCGTGGTAGCGCTTCTCGACCGTGCGCTCCTTGAAGGCCCGCTTGAGATGCGAGTAGGCGTGCTCGCTCTTGGCCACGACCATCGCGCCGGTGGTGTTGGCGTCCAGGCGGTGCACGATCCCCTGGCGCTCCGCGGCGCCGCTCGTCGCCACCCGGTGCCCGGTGCCGAGCAGCCCGCCGATCACGGTGGGCCCGGTCCAGCCGGTGGTGGGATGGGCGGCCACCCCGATGGGCTTGTTGACGACCACGATGTCGTCGTCCTCATAAATGATCTTCATGCCGGGGACGGGCTCCGCCACCGGCATCGGCGCGGTGGGCGGCGGCGGCAGACTGACCTCCAGCCACGCGCCGGCGTGGACCCGGTCGGACTTGGCGGCGGGCGAGCCGTCCACCAGCACGTCGCCGGAGACGATCAGCTCGGCCGCACGGGTGCGCGACAGGCCGAACAGCCGGGACAGGGCGGCGTCGAGGCGCTCGCCCTCCAGCCCCTCGGGGACCGGGAGACTCCGCTGTTCAGCCATCGCTCTTCTTCTCTCCCATGTCGCGCGTGCCGTCGATCTGGTAGCCCCGCCAGGCGAGGAAGACGGCCAGGATCCCACCGCAGACGATCGCCGAGTCGGCGACGTTGAAGACCGGGAAGTGTCCCGGGAAGGTCTCGATGAAGTCGACCACATGCCCCTGGAACGGCGACGGCCGGCCGAAGCCCGCGGGCCAGCGGAGGATTCGGTCGGTCAGGTTTCCGAACGCCCCGCCGAGCATCAGGCCGAGTGTGACCGCCCACGGCAGACTGCGCAGCTGACGCGCGGTACGCAGAATCGCGATCACCACTCCGGCCGCGACGAACGTGAAGACGATCGTCATGCCGGTGCCGATGCTGAACGCGGCCCCGGAGTTGAAGATGACCCGGAACTGGAGCAGTCCGGGGATGACGACAAACGGCTCCCTGTCTTCGAGCGTCCTCAACACGACCGTCTTGGTGACCAGGTCGAGTATGTAGACGATCGGGGCGATCGCCGCCAGCACGGCGATCCGCCGCACCCCGGACGGGGCGGCGGCCGCCCCGTCCACGACGTCGCCGGTCAGCGGCGCTCCTCCCGCTGCTTGCAGGCCACGCACAGCGTCGCCCTCGGGAACGCCTGAAGGCGCTCCTTGCCGATCGGCTTGTGGCACGATTCGCACACTCCGTAGGTTCCCGCGTCGATCCGGGCGATCGCCCGCTCGTTCTGCGCGACCAGGTCGCGTGAATTCAGGGTAAGGGCGATCTCGCGTTCCCGTTCATACGTACGGGCCCCGGCATCGGCCTGGTCGTCCCCCGCCCCGTCGGCCACGTCACTTGAGGCGATCTCGGTCTCGGCCTTGTTGATCTCCCGGTTCAGCTCCTGGATCTCCGTGGCCAGTTGCTCGCGGACCTCCGCGAGCTCCTCGGCCGACCAGGTGACGACGGTACTGTCCTCCGACGGCGCTACCGCGCTCCCGTCTGCGCGTACAGTCGCGGCCATGTCGGCCTCCTTGCTCGATCGGACCGTATCCCATGCGGTAAACGGTGCGGGCAGCCTAGGTCCCTCATAACAGAACGGCAAACGACCCGCCGCGATGTTTACCACTCCCGTAACATCCGGCCCCGCTCCCCCGATTCCCCCGCGCGGTTCATACCGGGAAGCTTTGAGCAGGCCGGTGCGTTATCGTGTGAGTTCGCAAGGCGTTGATGGGGACAGCCACCTCCGAACCCCCTCGCACGAGCGACCCGGGGACGGTGTGAGCCCGGGGCGAGGCCCGGAGGGAGAATCACCCCGGAGCCGCCGGAAGAACGGTTCCCGCAACCCAGTAGACCCGGCAGCGACCAAAAGAAGAGGGCCTTCCCACCGGAAGGTCAAGGAGGGTGGTACCGCGGGGCCGTCATGGCTTCGTCCCTCCACGCCACTGCCAGCACCAGCGTGGAGGTCCCGCCCGTCATGTCCGCCTATTTCCGTTCTCTTCCCGCGCAGGTCGACCTGCCCGCGCTTGAACACGAGGTGCTCGACCGCTGGCGGGACGGCAAGGTCTTCGAGCGCTCGGTCGAGCAGAACGCCGGCGGCCCCAACTGGGTCTTCTACGAGGGCCCGCCCACCGCCAACGGCATGCCCGGGGTGCACCACGTCGAGGCCCGCGTCTTCAAGGACCTCTTTCCCCGCTACAAGTCGATGCAGGGCTACAACGTGCCCCGCAAGGCGGGCTGGGACTGCCACGGCCTGCCCGTCGAGGTCGCCGTCGAGAAGGAGCTCGGCCTCTCCGGCAAGAAGGACATCGAGGCGTACGGCGTCGCCGAGTTCAACGACAAGTGCCGCGCGTCGGTGCTGCGGCACGTGGACGCCTTCGAGGACATGACCGAGCGGATGGGCTACTGGATCGACCTGTCGGCGGCCTACCGCACGATGGACCCGGCCTACGTGGAGTCCGTCTGGTGGTCGCTCAAGGTCGTCTTCGACAAGGACCTGCTGTTCCGCGACTTCCGGATCACCCCCTACTGCCCGCGCTGCGGCACCGGCCTGTCCGACCACGAGCTCGGCCAGCCGGGCGGCTACGAGACCGTCTCCAGCCCGTCGGTCTACGTCCGCATGCCCGCCACCTCGGGTCCGCTGGCCGATCTCGGCGCCTCGCTGCTGATCTGGACCACCACACCCTGGACCCTGGTCTCCAACACCGCGGTGGCCGTCCACCCCGACGTGACCTACGTCGCGGCGCGCCCCGCGGGATCCGACGAGGTGCTGGTGGTGGCCGAGCCGCTGCTGGTCTCCGCGCTGGGCGAGGACGCCGAGGTGCTGGCCACCTTCCAGGGCGCGGACCTGGAGCACACCACCTACTCCCGCCCCTTCGACCTGATCGACATCCCCGGCGCGCACTACGTGGTGCTCGGCTACTACGTCACCACCGAGGACGGCACCGGACTGGTCCACCAGGCCCCCGCCTTCGGCGCCGACGACCTGACCACCTGCAAGCGGTACGGCCTGCCGGTGGTCAACCCGATCGGTCCCGACGGGCGCTTCCTCGACGGCGTCCCGCAGGTCGGCGGGCAGTTCTTCAAGGAGGCCGACGAGGGCCTCACCGAGGACCTTCAGGCCCGCGGCCTGCTCTACCGGGGCGGCCACTTCGAGCACAGCTATCCGCACTGCTGGCGCTGCCACACCGCGCTGCTCTACTACGCGCTCCCCGCCTGGTACATCCGTACCACGGCGATCAAGGAGCAGCTCCTCGCCGAGAACGAGCAGACCAACTGGTACCCCGAGACGATCAAGTGGGGCCGCTTCGGCGAATGGCTGCGCAACAACGTCGACTGGTCGCTGTCGCGGTCGCGTTACTGGGGCACGCCGCTGCCGTTGTGGATCTGCTCCGCCGACGATTCACACGTCACCTGCGTCGGCTCGCTGGAGGAGCTGGGCCGGCTGTCGGGCCAGGACGTGTCCGCGCTCGACCCGCACCGCCCCTACGTGGACGACGTCACACTGCCCTGCCCCACCTGCGGGGCCGAGGCGCGCCGGGTGCCGGACGTGATCGACGCCTGGTACGACTCGGGCTCGATGCCGTTCGCCCAGTGGGGCGCGCCGTACCAGAACCCCGACATGCTCGAGACGGCCTACCCCGCGCAGTTCATCTGCGAGGCCACCGACCAGACGCGTGGCTGGTTCTACTCGCTGATGGCGGTCGGCACGCTGGTCTTCGGCAGGTCCTCGTACGAGAACGTGCTCTGCCTCGGCCTGATCCTCGCCGAGGACGGCCGCAAGATGAGCAAGCACCTGGGCAACGTACTGGAGCCGATCGCGCTGATGGACCAGAACGGCGCCGACGCGCTGCGCTGGTACATGGCCTGCGCCGGTTCGCCGTGGGCGGCCCGCAGGGTGGGGCACGGCGCACTGGAGGAGATCGTCCGCAAGGTCCTGCTGACCTACTGGAACACCGCGTCCTTCTTCACGCTCTACGCCAACGCCGAGTCGTGGTCGCCGTCCATGCTCGCCGAGGCCCCCCCGCACGCCGAGCGCCCGCTGATCGACCGCTGGGCCCTGGCCGAGCTGCACCGGACGGTGGCCGAGGTCACCGCCTCGCTGGACGAGTTCGACACCGCCCGGGTCGGACGACGGCTGGCGGAGTTCCTCGACGACCTGTCCAACTGGTACGTGCGGCGCTCCCGCCGCCGGTTCTGGTCCGGTGACGCCGCAGCCTTCGCCACCCTGTACGAGTGCCTGGAGACCGTCACCCGGCTGATGTCGCCGGTGGTGCCGTTCATCACCGACTACGTCTGGGACGTGCTCCGCGACACCGGCAGCCCCTCCTCGGTCCACCTGGCCACCTGGCCCTCCGTGGCCGAGGACCTGCTGAACCCCGCGCTCTCGGAGCAGATGGCGCTGGTCCGCCGCCTGGTGGAGCTGGGCCGCTCGGCCCGCGCCTCCAGCGGGGTCAAGACCCGCCAGCCGCTCGGCCGCGCGCTGGTCGGCGCTCGCGGCTGGGCCTCGCTCTCTCCGGAGCTGCGTGAGCTGATCGCCGACGAGCTCAACGTGCAGGGTCTGGAGGACCTGTCGGGGATGGGGGCCGATCTGGTCTCCTTCACGGTCAAGCCCAACTTCCGGGCGCTGGGCAAGAGGTTCGGCTCGCAGACCAAGCTGGTCGCCGCGGCCGTCAACGCCGCCGACGCCGGAGCACTCGCCCGCACCCTCCGCGCGGGAGCGGCGGTCTCGGTGGACGCCGGCGAGCTGGGGACGGTCGAGCTGAGCGGCGAGGAAGTGATCGTCACCGAGCAGCCGAAGTCCGGCTGGGCCGTGGAGACCGGGGCCATCGGCACCGGCACCGGCGAGACGGTCGCCCTCGACCTGACCATCACCGACGACCTGCGCCGCTCCGGCCTGCTCCGCGACGTCATCCGGCTGCTCCAGGAGGCCCGCAAGTCGACCGGCCTGTCCATCACCGACCGGATCGACGTGTGGTGGTCCACCGGCGATGGCGACCTGGCCGAGGCGCTGCGCACCCAGGGCGGCACGGTCGCCGCCGAGATCCTCGCCGTCTCCCTCAACGAGGGCGCCACCGACGATCTCCCCAGCCGGCACGACGCCGACCTCGGTCTGACCTTCCAGCTCCGCCGTACCGTCTGACCTCGAACAGCGGTCCCCTCTTCCCGAGGGGACCGACATGCACCTGTGTGAAGGGCCCCGGGAGGAGATCCTCCCGGGGCCCTTCACGCGGGTGTGGCCGGTCCGGCGTGACGTCCGTACGTCCGTGCCCCGGCGGGTGTGCTCAGCGGCCGTTCTGGCAGACCGAGCAACCGGTCAGGCCCGACTCCTCGGCCTCGGCCCGGGACATGGTCTCGATGCCGTCGTCGTCCGTGCCCCTGATGAGCGGGCAGGCGGAGCTGTGGAAGCGGCGGGTGCCGACGATGACCTTGACCGTTTCCGGGCTGCCGGGTTTCGGCCCGTCCTGGATGACCGGGATTCCGTGCGGAGCGGTATCGGTGTCCTCGTCGTTCTCGTCGACGGCCTCCTCGGGGGCGCCGGCCTTCCGGCCGTCCGTGGAGGGCGTGGAGGGCTCCGTCTCCTCCGAGGTGGAGTCGGCCGACACCGGCTGCCCGGCGCGCCCGGGTGCGGTCTCAGCCGGCTCCACCGGCTCGGGGGTGCTGTCCGGCTCCGCGGACACGGGCTCGCCGAGGGAGTCCTGCTCCTCGGCGGACGGCTTCCGCCCGGCGGGGCCGGGCCGGGCACCGGATCCGGAGGGCGCGGCCGGGGCCCCGTCCTCGGCTTCGGCTTCGGCTTCGGCGGGCTCCGATTCCACCGGAGCGCCGGATCCGACAGGGCTGCTCTCGGCCTCGGCGGACCCCGATCCGACCGAGCCACCGGACCCGACAGAGATCTCGGCTTCGGCGGACTCCGGTCCCACCGGGCCACCGGATCCGACAGGGCTGCTCTCGGCCTCGGCGGACCCCGATTCCACCGGACCACCGGACCGGTCGGGAACCTCGGCCTCGGCGGGACCGGAGGGGACGGATTCTTCCGGCTCAGCCGAAACCTGGTCCTCGGAATCCCCGGAAGGGCCGGAGCCCGGTGTCTCCGAGGCGGCGGCGACGGACTCGACCATGTCGCGGCTGAACCAGCTGGTCGCCGCGGAGTCGTCGGGGGTCTGCGGTGGGGAGGCCGGGTCGGACTCCGCTGCCGGCCGGTCGGCGGGCCTGCTTGCGCGCAGCGGCGGATCGGCCTGCTCCCGGGACTGTACCGGCTCCTGAGCGGCCGGAGCGCCCTGGCCCCGGGGACGGACCCCGGCGGTCTCCTGCGGGCTGGAGGAGGTGACAGGCCCGTACGGCGGGCTGAAGCGGGCAGTGGGTCCGGCGGCGGCCTCGCGGGCGGCGGTGGAGGTGCCGGACTCCTGAGACGACGTCAGGGGCGCGGCCGGCTCCTGCGTCTTGTAGGAGGCGTCCTGGGGCCGGCTCCCGCCGGTGAACTCGGGCAGGCACGTGGTGCAGGGCGTGAAGCCCTCCTCCCGCGCCTCCTCGTGAGTCAGCTCCTCATGATCCCTGCTGTCCAGCTGCCTGCATCCGGCGACGTGGTACCGCTTGCGCCCGGGGATCACCAGAACGATCGCCTTGGCACCCAGGAGTCCCCGCCGCGCGGCGGGAGCCCGCCCGGCCGCCGGACTCATCCGGGGCTGGGGCGTGGCCGTCTGCCGCATGCCCTGCGACGCCATCGCGTGCGGGGCCGAGGAGACGTGCTGGTCCGGAACCATGCGCGGCACGGGCGTCGGTCCGGCCGGAACCGGTCCCCCCTGCGGGGGCGGAGCCTGTCCGGCGTGCCCACCGCTGGGGAACAGCTCATGGCGGCGCAACAACGCCCCGATCACCAGGAAGACCGCGGACAGCACGCTGACCGCGATCGACCACATGACCAGAAAGGCTTGGCCCAGCAAAAATCCCGCGATGAGCAGGACGATGGCCGTGACCACCAAACCAGCGCTGATAAGGATCACAGAGGAACTCCCGGATACGGGTCAGAGGGAATGACCCGACACCTTAGCGGCGGTCGTTGTGCGGACCGTCAACGCCCTGGAAGGCACCCGAATGCTGCGACGGCTCACCGCCGAACGGGTTGGGGGCATTCTGGATCGGCTGCTGGCCGCCCTGAGGCACGGAGTGGGACATGGCCGGGGGTCCGCCCACCATGGGGAACCCGCCGCTGCCCTCGGCAGCCACGTTCAGCTCGGCGAGCTGGTTCTCCAGGTAGAGCTTCAGACGGCTGCGGTACTCGCGCTCGAAACTGCGGAGCTCCTCGACCTTGCGCTCAAGCTCGTCACGGGTCTGCACCAGCGAGCCCATGGCCTGACGGTGCCGTTCCTGGGCATCGCGTTCCAGCGTCTCCGCGCGGGCACGGGCGTCACCGATGACCTGCTCAGCCTGACGACGTGCCTTGCCGAGGATGTCGTCGGCCTCGCGACGCGCCCGGGTCACCGTCTCGTCCGCCTCCCGGCGGGCGTCGGCGATCGCCTGGTCGGCCGTCTGCTGGGCCAGCGCGAGCACGCGGGCCGCGGTGTCCATGTTGTCCTCAGCCGGGGGCATCCCCATGCCGACGGGAACAGACTGCTGGTGCTGAACCGGCTCGGGGGCCCGCATGGGCTCCGGCTGCGGCATCATCATCTCGGGCTTGGGCTCGGCGACGGGGGCCGGGGCCATGGCCATCCCCATCCCGCCGGGCACCTTGCCCCGGAGGCACTCCGCCAGTTTGGCGCGGAGCTCCTCGTTCTCCTGAATGAGGCGGTCCAGTTCGGACTCCACCTCATCAAGGAAGGCGTCTACCTCTTCCTCGTCGTAACCCGGCCTGAGCCGAGTCGTACTGAATTGCTTGTTCCGCACATCAGCGGGCGTCAGCGGCATTTCGGTCTCCTTGGCGCGCTTGGAGTCTGTCCGGAGGGACGGTACCCGATCAACGAAGCGCGGACACGAGTTGGATCAAGACCAAGACCACAATGAACAGCACTGTGAAGCTTAGGTCAAAGGCCACCGTACCTAACCGGAGTGGTGGAATGAAACGGCGGAGGAACTTGAGAGGTGGATCGGTCACCGTGTACACGGCTTCCGCCAGAACGAGGACGGGCCCGGTGGGCCGCCACTGACGCGCGAACGCCTGCACCGTCTCAAAGATCATCCTGCCGATCAGCAGCACCAGGTAGAGGGACAGGACGATGACCAAGATCTCGCTAACGATCCCCACGGTCTGTCCCCGCCTCCACTCTGCTCCGCCAACCCCGGTCTTGTCGGGACCTGTCCGGCCAGTCACTGTTCATGGTGGAACTCTAGCTCTGGTTGAAGAACCCGCGTTCCGCGATTCGGGCCTTGTCCTCGGCGGTCACCTCGACATTGGCAGGGGACAACAGGAACACCTTGTTGGTAACACGTTCAATGCTGCCATGTAGGCCAAAGACAAGACCTGCCGCGAAATCGACAAGCCGCTTAGCGTCACTGTCAACCATTTCGGTCAGATTCATGATGACCGGGGTCCCGTCGCGGAAGTGCTCACCGATTGTCCGCGCCTCGTTGTAGGTGCGGGGATGAAGTGTCGTGATACGCGCCAGATCGGTCGTACGACGCTCTATGACAGCCGTCGCGGGCCTGGGGGCGGGCACACCGGGATCGGTGTCGTCATCGCGGTCGTGGACCGTGCCAGGCCGCTCGTCGCCAACCCGCCGCGAGTCGTCGAAGTCGTCGTACTCGTCGTCGGGATAGCTGTCGTATCTCTCATAGCGGTCATCCTCCACAAGACCGAGGTAGACCGCCATCTTGCGCATCGCGCCGGCCATCGCTACTTCTTCCTCCGCCTTACTCCGATTTGCCCGGGGCGGTAGCCGCACCCCCTTGGAGCTCACCACCGATCGACCTCTATCTGGATACGCGGACGCCAAGGTCCACTTGAAGGGACATTACCTGACTAAGGGCTTCCTGCGACCGAGCAACGCCGTACCGACACGTAGGTGTGTCGCGCCATTCGCAATAGCCTCGGACATATCGCCGCTCATACCCGCCGAGATGACGTCGGCGCCCGGGTGGGCGTCCCGTACGGCCTGCGCGATCTCCCGAAGCTCCGCGAAGGCCCTGGCCGGCTCTCCGCCCAGGGGCGCCACCGCCATCACCCCGCCCAAACGCAGCCCCGGAGCGGCGGCGAGGGCCTCCGCCAGCGCGGGCACGTCCTGCGGCCGTGCCCCGCCCCGTCCGGGATCGCCGTCCAGAGCGACCTGCACCAGGCAGCCGAGCTCCCTGCCCGCCCGGACCGCCTCCTGGCTGAGTGCGGCCACCAGGCGCGGACGGTCCACCGAGTGGACGACGTCGGCATAGCCGACCACGGAGCGGGCCTTGTTGGTCTGCAACTGGCCGATGAAGTGCCAGGTGAGACCGAGCCCGGCGCAGTCACGCGCCTTGGCCGCGGCCTCCTGGTCGCGGTTCTCCCCCACGTTCGTCACCCCCAGCGCGGCCAGAAGACGCACGTCAGAGGCGGGGTAGGTCTTGCTCACCGCGACGAGCGTCAGCTCGTCGCGGGCACGGCCGGCGGCCCGGCAGGCTTCGGCGATCTCCGCCTCGACCTGGGCCAGACCGGCCGCGATCTCATCACGTCGTGTTGCTTCCGTCACATCTCCGCCGTTCAATTACCGACAAACCGGCGGAATCCATCTTCCCTGTCTCTGCCGAGTGATCCGTCGTTCACCTGGCCGTGAGCAATGTCACTTCAGAAAGTCGGGAACGTCGAGCTCCTCCTCCTGCTCCTCGAAGATCACCGGGCGCCGTCGGGCGGGGTCGGAGAGCCTCGCGGAGATGGGGGTGGGCTGCGACGGCTCGGGAGCCGGGCGCGGGATGGACACCGGCGGAGCCGGCGGCTCGTCCACGCGGGACTGCTCAGCCTGCTCGGCGGAGTGATGCGCCGGCGGCTGGACAGGGTGGATCTGCTGTGCGGCGGGCGTGATCGACGCCTCCGCCGGCGCGGGCGGGGGGCCGGCGACCGGCCGGGCCGGCGACGGCGGCTGTTCGGGCCTCGGCTCGGGCCGGGGCTCTGCCTTCACCGTGGGCGGTCCCGGACGCGTCGGCGGGGTCGCGGGGGCCGGACGCGGCACCGACTGCTGACGGGCGGCCGGCTGCGGTGCGGCGGCCTTGGTCTCCGCGACCGGCTCGTCGAACCCCGCCGCGATCACCGTGACGCGTACCTCGTCACCGAGGGCGTCGTCGATGACCGTACCGAAGATGATGTTGGCATCCGGCGCCGCCGCGTTGGAGACGAGCTGGGCCGCCTCGTTGATCTCGAACAGTCCGAGGTCGGAGCCGCCGGCGATCGAGAGCAGCACGCCGTGCGCACCGTCGATGCTGGCCTCCAGCAATGGGCTGGAGACGGCCATCTCGGCCGCCGCGACCGACCGGTCGTCGCCGCGTGCGTGGCCGATGCCCATGAGCGCCGACCCGGCACCGGACATGACCGATTTCACATCGGCGAAGTCGAGGTTGATCAGACCCGGCGTGGTGATGAGATCGGTGATGCCCTGGACACCGGAGAGCAGCACCTGGTCGGCCGCCTTGAAGGCGTCAAGCACGCTCACCTGCCGGTCGGAGATCGACAGCAGCCGGTCGTTCGGGATCACGATGAGGGTGTCGACCTCCTCACGGAGGGTCTCGATGCCCGCCTCGGCCTGCATCGCCCTTCGCCGGCCCTCGAAGCTGAAGGGCCGGGTGACCACGCCGATGGTCAGTGCGCCCAGCGAACGTGCGATGTTGGCCACCACCGGGGCGCCGCCGGTGCCCGTGCCACCTCCCTCTCCGGCGGTGACGAACACCATGTCGGCGCCCTTGATGACCTCTTCGATCTCCTCGCGGTGGTCCTCGGCCGCCTTCCGCCCGACTTCGGGGTTGGCCCCCGCGCCGAGGCCGCGGGTGAGCTCACGCCCGACATCGAGCTTGACGTCGGCGTCACTCATCAGCAGCGCCTGAGCGTCGGTATTGATGGCGATGAACTCGACGCCCTTGAGTCCCTCCTCGATCATCCGGTTGACGGCGTTGACTCCGCCTCCGCCGATTCCTACAACCTTGATGACCGCGAGGTAGTTCTGCGGTGCTGCCACGACGAGGGGCCTTTCCGCTCGTTTACTTGCAATTTCATGCGGCACGGGGCCCGTGCCGTCGCTTCCAAAACTCTCACCCTCAAGTTGAGATTTAGATTTATGTCAACCTGAGGAGTGATACGGACAGTAGGAGTTACGCTCCAGGCGGGTCAACTAACCGCGCCGCAAGCACGCCCGGCGTGTCGCAGGCCGTCCTTTTCGGCGAACGCGCGGGCCGACCGGGATCACTTCACCGTCACGACGTCAGGCGAGCTCACGTCATAGGTGTCGGCCGGACGTTTCAGCAGCGTAACGAGGATCTTCGCCTTGTCCGCCGCCCGGTCCCGGCCGCCCCACATGACCGTGCGGCCGTCCTTCAGACGCAGCGAGACGGTTTCGGACGTGGGGGCGAGCACCTCCGCGATCCGCGGGACCAGATCATCCGGCAGTGCCTCCATGACGGCCAGCGCCGCACCGGTCGCGGGATCGCCGGGCTGTGCGCGGTCCGCGCGCAACACCGGAAGCGTCGCGGGCGCGACATCTCTGACCTCGGTCATCACACCGTGCCGGTCCATGAGGGCGAACCGGGTGCCGACCGGTACCACCGCGATCGGCTCACGCTCCACCACCTCCACCACCAGTGTGCCGGGCCAGCCGCGGCTGACCGTCACCGACTGGATCTGCCGGATCTTCATGATCCGCTCCTCGACCTCGGGCACGTCCACGGTGGCCAGGGGCCTGCCCTCGGGCACTCCCGTCGCCTGCTGGATCCGCTGGGCGGGAATGCCGAGGTTCCCCCGCACCTGGATGTCGCGCACCCCGAGCACGGAGGAGAAGAAGACCAGCCAGGCGGCGATTCCCACCACCCCCACGGTGAGCAGGGCCAGGAAGGCCGACCTCCACATCCCGTTCACCGTCTCACCTCGTCCGGCGGCCCGGGCTCCGGCGTCCCGCACCCCCTGCCGCGGCTCACCTGGCGGCCAGCGCCGCCACGATGCGGGGGCCCAGCTCGGTCACGTCACCCGCCCCCATGGTGAGCACGATGTCACCGGGCCTGGCCCGGTCCGCCACCAGGTCGGGGACCGCGTCGCGCTGCGGCGCGTAGGTCACCTGACCGGACGGCAGGGAGACCTTGCCCGCCACCAGCGCCCCGGAGACACCCGGTTCGGGATCCTCGCGGGCGCCGTAGACGTCCAGCACGATGACCTCGTCCGCCAGGCCGAGGGCCGTCGCGAACTCGTCGGCGAAGAATCTCGTCCGGGAGTAGAGGTGCGGCTGGAAGACCGCGACGACCCTGCCGGAGCCGGAGAAGGACGCCACCACGTCCCGCGCCGCGCGCAGGTCCGCGGCCAGCTCGGTCGGGTGGTGGGCGTAGCTGTCGAAGACCGCCACCCCGCCGGCCTCGCCCTTGGCCTCGAAGCGGCGCTTGGCACCGGTGAAGGCGGCCAGGCCGTCGCGTATCTCGTCGAAGGACACCCCCAGCTCCATCGCCACCGCGATGACCGCGGTGGCGTTGAGCGCGTTGTGACGGCCGGGGACGGCCAGCCTGACCTCTCCGCGGCCGTCGACCGCGAAGGAGATGCCCAGACCGTCGGGGACGATCCCGCTCACCCGGAAGTCGGCGTCCTCGGTCTCACCGTACGTGATCACCTTCAGGCCCCGTGCACGGGCGATGGGGATCAGCGCGGCCGAACCCGGATCGTCCACACAGATCACCATGGAGGTGCCGACCCGCTCGACGAACCGGGCGAAGCTGTCGTAGACCGCGCGCGGCTCACCGTAGTTGTCCAGGTGGTCCGGCTCCACGTTGGTCACCACGGCGATGTCCGGCGCCAGCATGAGGAAGGAGCCGTCGCTCTCGTCGGCCTCGGCGACGAACACCCCGCCCGCCCCCTCGTCGGCCCCCAGGCCGGTGGTCACGAGCTGACCTCCGACGCAGTAGGACGGATCGACGCCGCACTTCTGCAGCGCCACCGTGAGCATCGAGGTCGTGGTGGTCTTGCCATGGGTCCCGGCCAGGGCGACGCCGGTACGGCCCGCCATGACCGAGGCGAGCGCGGCGGCCCTGGGGATGACCCGCAGCCCCTGGCTGAGCGCCTCACCCAGCTCGGGATTGGAGTCGCGGATCGCGGTGGAGACCACCACCGTGTCGACGTTCTTGATGTGCGAGGCGGCGTGGCCGATGTGGACCCGGCCACCCAGCTCCCGCAGCTCGGTCACCATGTCCGAGCCGCGTGCGTCACTGCCGGAGACCGGCACGCCCCGCTTGAGCAGGATGCGGGCGATGCCGGACATGCCGGCGCCGCCGATCCCGATGAAGTGGACACGCCCGAGCTCCTCGGCCGCGACCGGATCCACCAACTTGACCAGACTCATCGGCCGCTCACCCCTCCTCATTGGCCACGCGGACGGCCTCGTCCCTCGGCAGGCCGCCGTGCTCACCGCATCGGGCTCGCTCCCCGCTCATCGGTCGCTCGCCCCTCCTCGTCCGCCACGCGGACGACCTCGTTCCTCGCTCGGCCATCAGGCCCTCCCCCCCGACGCGATCTGCAACACCCTACGGGCGAGCGTCACGTCGGCGTCCTTCCGGCCCATCCTGGAGGCGGCCTCCGACATGGTGACCACCCGCTCGGGATCGGACAGGATGGGCAGCACGTTCTGGATGATCCACTCCGGTGTCAGGTCGGCGTCGTCGATCATGAGGCCGCCACCGGCCTGCACGATCGGCTCGGCGTTGAGCCGCTGCTCGCCGTTGCCGTGCGGCAGCGGGATGAAGGCGGCGGGCAGCCCCACCGCGGTCAGCTCGGCGCACGTCATGGCGCCGCTGCGGCACAGGGCGAAGTCCGCCGCGGCGTAGGCCAGATCCATCCGGTCGACGTACTGCAGCGCGACGTACTGCGGGTCACCGGGCGGCGGCTCCTCCGCCAGCGTGTTCTTCGGCCCGATGACGTGCAGGACCTGCACCCCTGCCCGGCGCAGCGCCGGACCGGCGGCCAGCGCCGCCTGGTTGAGCGACCGCGCGCCCTGGGAGCCCCCGGTGACCAGCAACGTGGGCAGATCGGCCTCCAGGCCGAACCAGGAACGCGCCTTGTCTCCCATGGAGAGCCTGTCCAGCGTGACGATCTCGCGGCGGAGCGGGATGCCCACGTGTTCGGCGCGGTTCAGTGGCGTGTTCTGGTGGCCGGTGAACACGTGGTCGGTGAGCCGCGCACCCAGCCGGTTGGCCAGACCCGGCCGCGGGTTGGCCTCGTGCACCACGATCGGCACCCCTCGCCGCCGCGCCGCCAGGTAGGCGGGGGTCGCCACATAGCCGCCGAACCCGACCAGCACGTCGGCCTGGACCCGCTCCATGATGCCGGCGGCGGCGCTGATGGCGCCCGCCAGCCGTCCGGGCACGGTCAGCAGCTGGGGTGTGATCGCCCGGGGCAGTGGCACCGCGGGCACAAGTTGCAGGTCGTAACCGCGGGCCGGCACCAGCCGCGTCTCCAGGCCGCGCTCCGTGCCAAGGCATGTGATCCCGATGTCGGGGACCAGTCGGCGGAGCGCGTCGGCTAGGGCCAACGCCGGCTCGATGTGACCGGCCGTCCCGCCGCCGGCGAGGACCACCCTCATGTCGGTCCTTTCACTTATCTCACTTATCGTCTTCCTTGGACCAGGCGTCGTTTCCGCGCAGAACCACCCGGTCGCCTACCGCCTCGCGCGGACCGGCCGCCGTTTCTTAACCGGACCACCCAGGCCAAGCCAGCTTAGGCCCCGAGCCACCGGTCCGGGGCCACGCGCCGCCAGAGCCTCCCGCGCGCCGGGCTCGTGTTTGGCGAAGGCGAGCAGCATCCCCAGCGCGGCCAGGGTCGACAACAGCGCCGATCCGCCGTAGGAGACCAGCGGCAGCGGGATTCCGGTGATGGGCAGCATCCCGGTGACGGCTCCGATGTTGACGATCGCCTGGCCGACGATCCAGGCGACCGCGGCGACCGAGGCGAGCCGGACGAACGGGTCCCTGACCCGGCTGGCCACCCGCAGGCCCGCGTAGCCGAGCAGCCCGAACAGGATCACCACGATCAGCGTGCCCATCAGACCGAACTCCTCACCGATGACGGAGAAGATGAAGTCGCTCTCGGCGTGCGGGGTCCAGTTCCACTTCTGCTTGCCGGCCCCCAGCCCGACCCCGAACCAGCCGCCGCTGCCTATCCCCATCTGCCCCTGCACCAACTGGTATCCCGCGCCCTGCGCGGTGCCCTGCGGGTTGAGCCAGCCGGCGATCCGGTTCGAGCGGTAGCCCTCAGAGCTGATCATCGTGATGACGGCCAGCAGGATGACCGCCAGCATGCCGCCGAACAGCTTCAGCGGCGCGCCCACCACCCAGAGCAGGGCAAGGAAGATCATCATCAGCACCAGGGTGGTGCCGAGGTCACTACCCAGCATCACCAGGACGGCCATGATCGCCAGCCCGGGCAGGAGGGGGATCAGCAGTCTGCGCCACTCGATCTGCCCGGCCCGCGCCCATCTGGCCAGCAGGTCGGCACCCCACACCACCAGTGCGAGCTTGGCCGGCTCCGACGGCTGGACGGTGAGCTCGCCGATGTAGATCCAGCGTTGCGCGCCCTGCTCCGCGTCGCCGATGAAGAGGACCAGGACCAGGCCCAGGGCGGCGAAGACCATCAGCGGGTAGCCGGCCAGCCGGAAGAACCTGATGGGCAGCCGGGAGCAGATCCACATCAGCAGCAGGCCCAGCGTCGCCGCGATGAACTGCCGGCCGAAGAGCGCGAACGCCGACTGCCGCGTCTGGAGCGCCTCGATGCTCGACGCGGACAGGACCATCATCAGCCCCAGGGCCATCAGCAGCGCGCTGACGCCGAGCAGCAGGTGGTAGGAGAAGAGGGGGCGTGCCAGCAGCTCACGCACCCGGGCGAGGCGGCCGTTGAAGGAGTCGAAGGCCGGCGCCCGATCGGTCTCAGCGGTCATCTTTCCCCCCGCTCCGCCGACCGGACCCACCCTTCGTGATCACACGCCCTCGGCATCGCGCCGCGATCCGTCCAGGCGCGCGAGGACGGCCTGAGCGAAGGCTTTCCCCCTCGCCCCGTAGTTGGGGAACATGTCCAGGGATGCCCCGGCCGGAGCCAGCAGCACGGTGTCCCCGGGAACGGCGAGCCTCGCGGCTTCGGTGACGACACGGTCCATGACCCCAGTGTCTTGGCCGGCCACCTCCACCACCGGGACATTTTCGGCGTGTCGCGCCAGAGCCTGCCGGATTCGCTCACGATCGACGCCCAGCAGCACCGCGCCGCGCAGCCGTGGCGCGGCCCGCCGGACCAGCTCGTCCACGTCGGCGCCCTTGAGCTGCCCGCCGGCGATCCAGACGATCGAGGGGTAGGCCGCGAGCGACGCCGCCGCGGCGTGCGGGTTGGTGGCCTTGGAGTCGTCCACGTAGTCGACCTCGCCGACCCGGGCGACCTGCGCCATCCGGTGCGGGTCGGGGACGAAGTCCAGCAGGCCCTGCCGTACGGCCTCCGGGGGCACCCCGTAGGAGCGGGCCATGGTGGCGGCGGCCAGGGCGTTGGCCACGTTGTGCGGCGCGAACGGCCGGATGTCGGCGAACGAGGCCAGCTCGGTGGCGTTGCGCACCGGGTCGGCCACGAACGCCCGGTCCACCAGCAGGTCCTCGACCACGCCGACCTGGCCGGGCGCCGGCACTCCGAGGGTGAAGCCCACCGTGTGCGCGCCCCCGTCGTACGGCGCGGCCAGCCGGGCCGCCCACTCGTCGTCGGCGTTGTGGACGACCGTCCCGGCCCGGGCGAAGATCTCCCCCTTGGCCCGGGCGTACTCCTCCATGGAGCCGTGCCAGTCAAGGTGGTCGGGGGCGACGTTGAGGACGGCGGCGGTGTGCGGGGCGAGGCTGGGCGAGCGGTGGAGCTGGAAGCTGGACAGCTCCACCGCCAGCACGTCGGCGGGCCCGGTGACGGCCTCCACGATGGGGGTGCCGACGTTGCCGACCGCCAGCGCCCGGTGCCCGGCGGCGGTCAGCATCGAGGTGAGCATCCGGACCACGGTGGTCTTGCCGTTGGTGCCGGTCAGCGCCAGCCAGGGCGCGGCGTCCGCCGGACGGAGCCGCCAGGCCAGCTCGACCTCGCCGATCACCTCCACCCCGGCCTCGGCCGCCGCGACGAGCAGCGGGTGGTGCGGCGGCCAGCCGGTGGCGACGACGAGGGAGGCGCCGGCGGGCAGGGCGGCCGGTTCGCCGAAACGGACCTCGACCCCGATCCCGGCCAGCTCCGCGGCGGTGGCCCTGGCCCGCTCCCCGTCCCTGCCCTCCAGGACGACCACCTTCTCGCCCCGGGCGGCCATCGCGCGGGCGGCGGCCGTACCCGAGACGCCGAGACCGGCGACGCAGATCACGTGATCACTCCTGCCCGCCGCGCGGCCGTGCTCGCCGCCGTCACGGCTTCGGCATCCATTCGACGTAGAACAGCCCGAGGCCGGCGGCGGCGCAGAGCGCGGCGAGGAGCCAGAAGCGGACCACGATCGTCGTCTCCGCCCACCCCGACAGCTCGAAGTGGTGCTGGAGGGGAGCCATTTTGAAGACCCGTTTGCCGGTCATCTTGAAGAAGCCGACCTGGATGATCACCGACATCGTGATGATCACGCACATCCCGGCCAGGATCACCAGCAGGAGCTGCGTGCGGGTGGTGATGGCCAGACCGGCGATCACCCCGCCCAGGGCCAGCGAGCCGGTGTCGCCCATGAAGATCTTCGCGGGCGGGGCGTTCCACCACAGGAAGCCCACCAGCGCGCCGAGCACGGCGGCGGCGACCACGGCCAGGTCCAGCGGGTCGCGGACCCAGTAGCAGTTGGGACCGAGCTGGGTGGTGCAGCTGTTGCGGAGCTGCCAGTTGCCGATCAGCACGTAGGAGGCCAGCACCACACCGGTGGCACCGCTGGCCAGGCCGTCGAGGCCGTCGGTCAGGTTCACCGCGTTGGAGAAGCCCACGATCATGAACAGCACCAGGAGCGTGAACCCGACGATGCCGATGGACGGGCCGAAGTCCCGCAGGAACGACAGCCGGGTCTCGGCCGGGGTGATCAGGTAGGCGTTCGGGAAGCGGGTCACCAGGACCGCGAAGACCGCGCCGATGACGAGCTGGCCCAGCGCCTTGGCGCCGCTGCGCAGGCCGAGGCTGCGCTGTTTGTAGATCTTGATGAAGTCGTCGAGGAAGCCGACCGCGCCCAGACCCACCATCAGGAACAGCACCAGGACCGCGGAGACGGTGGGCTGGGTCCAGGTGGCCAGGTGGGCGCAAGCGAACCCGGCCAGCGCCGCTATCACGATCACGGTGCCGCCCATGGTGGGGGTGCCGCGCTTGTCGTGGTGCCCGGAGGGCCCCTCCTCCCGGATGCTCTGGCCGTAGCCGCGCCGGGAGAACAGGCGGATCGCCAGAGGCGTGCCGAACATGGACAGCAGCAGGCTCACCGCCGCCGCGATGAGGATCTCCCTCATCGGCGGTCACCCCCGAGCAGCGTCTCGGCCACGCGCTCCAGCCCGGCGGCGCGGGGCCCCTTGACCAGCACCACGTCGTCGGGGGCCAGGAGTGCCGACAGCGCGGCACCCGCCGCCTCGGCGTCGGCCACATGCGTGATCCGCGTGGCGTCCGGTGCGCCGCCCGCCGCGGCGCGGGCACCGGCCAGGATCTCCTCCGCGTCGGGTCCGACGACGAAGAGGCCCGCGAGTCCCGCGCCACCCGCCAGCCGGCCCAGGTCCTCGTTCAGGGCCGCGCTCTCCTCCCCCAGCTCGCGCAGGGCGGCGATGACCGCGAAGCGGCGGCGTCCGCCCGCGAGGACGTCGAAGGTGCCGAAGGCGGCCCGCATGGAGTCGGGGTTGGCGTTGTAGGCGTCGTTGATCACGGTGACGCCGTCCTCCCGGTCGGTGACCTCCATCCGCCACCGGCTGCGGGGCTCGGCCTCCGACAGCTCCTCGGCGATGGTGGCGACCGGCAGGCCCAGTTCGTAGGCCGCCGCCGCGGCGGCGAGCGCGTTCTCCACGGCGTGCTCGCCGTACAGGCGGAGCGCGACCGGCGCGGCGCCGGACGGGGTGCGCAGGGTGAAGGAGGCCCGGCCGCGCCCGTCGAGGGTCACCCCCTCGGCCCGCACCGCGGCGGACTCGGCGCGGCCGTACCAGGTGATCCGGGCGTCGGTACGGCCGGCCATCGCGGCCACCAGCGGGTCGTCGGCGTTCAGTACGGCCACGCCGTCGGCGGGCAGTGCCTCGACCAGCTCACCCTTGGCCCTGGCGATCGCCTCCTTGCCGCCGAAGACGCCCAGATGGGCGGTGCCGACGTTGAGGACCACCCCGATCCTGGGCGGGGCGACCCGGGCGAGATGGGCGATGTCGCCCGCGTATCTCGCACTGAGCTCCAGCACCAGGTAACGGGTGTTCTCGTCGGCTTTCAGCACCGTGAGCGGGTGGCCGATCTCGTTGTTGAACGAGCCGGCCGGGGCGACCGTCGGACCGACCCTGGCGGTGAGGCGGGCCAGCAGGTCCTTGGTGGTGGTCTTGCCCGCGGAGCCGGTCACGCCGATGACGGTGACCGACGGCAGTTGGGCGCAGACGGCGTTGGCCAGGCCCGCCAGGGCGGTCACGGTGTCGCCGACGACGACCGCGGGGGCGTCGACGGGTCGGGACGCCAGCACGGCGACGGCGCCGGCCTCGACGGCCTGGGCGGCGAAGTCGTGCCCGTCGACCCGGTCACCCTTGATGGCGACGAACAACGACCCAGGCTCGACGGCGCGGGAGTCGATGACGACCGGACCGCGTACGACCGCACGGGGATCGGCCATACCAGCGAGGGCGCCCGAGGTGATCTCGGCGATCCTGGCCAGCGGCAACGGGATCATGATGCGTCTTACCTACTCTCCATACGTGTCTTCGGGGCCCGGCCGGTTCCGCCGTCTGACGATCGCGTCGGCCACCACTTGCCTGTCGTCGAACGGGAGTATTTCCTCCCTGACGTACTGGCCCTGCTCGTGCCCCTTGCCGGCCACGACGACGATGTCGCCGGGACCGGCCCGGCCGATCGCCAGGTCGATGGCCGCAGCCCGGTCCGGCTCAATGATCACATGCGCGCGCTCATGCTGAGACACGCCGAGGACTCCGTTCATCATCTCGGCGAGGATCCGCAGCGGATCCTCCGAGCGAGGATTGTCACTGGTGAGGATGGCCACATCCGCCAGCCGCGCGGCGGCCTCCCCCATCATCGGGCGTTTGCCCCGGTCACGGTCGCCGCCGCAGCCCAGCACCACGGTCAGCTTGCCGGCCGTGATCTGACGCAGGGCGCGGAGCACCGCCTCGACCGCTCCGGGTTTGTGCGAGTAGTCGACGATGGCCTGGAAGTCCTGGCCACCGGACACCCGCTCCATCCGGCCGGGCACACCGGTCAGCGTACCGACGCCGGCCACCGCGGTCCTCAGGGGCACCCCGGCCTCCACGAGGGAGACGATCGAGCCGAGCGCGTTGGCGACGTTGAACGGGCCGGGCAGGGCCACCGTGGCCTGCTCCTCGACGCCGCCGGGGCCGACGACCCGGAAGGAGGAGCCGTCACCGCCGAGGCGCACGTCCACGGCCCGCCAGTCGGCTTCGACGGCGCCCTCGGCGGAGAAGGTGGTCATCGGGATCTTACTCAGGCCGAGAAGCTCGCGTCCGTGGGCGTCGTCGATGTTGACGACCCCCGCGCGGCTCATCTCGGGCGTGAACAGCCGGGCCTTCGTCGCGAAGTAGTCGTCGAGGTCCCGGTGGAAGTCCAGGTGGTCCTGGGAGAGGTTGGTGAACAGCGCGACGTCGTAGAAGACCCCGTCCACGCGGCCCATCGCCAGCGCGTGGCTGGAGACCTCCATCGCGGCCGCGGTGACCCCGTGCTCGCGCATGAGGGCGAACAGCCCCTGCAGGTCGCTGGCCTCCGGCGTGGTCAGCTTGGGCACGGAGCGCAGCTCGCCGATGTGGATCTCCACACCACCGATCAGCCCGGTCCGGTGCCCGGCGGCCCGCAGCCCGGCCTCCAGCATGAAGCTGGTGGTGGACTTGCCGCTGGTGCCGGTGACGCCGATGACCATCACATCCGCGGCCGGGCGGCCGTACACCCAGGCGGAGACCTGGCCGAGCACGGCGCGCGGGTCCGGAACGACGAGGACCGGCAGGCCGGTCGCCACGGCGGCCGGCCGGCCCGCTTCGTCGGTCAGGATGGCGCTGGCCCCTGCGGCGAGCGCCTGCGCGGAGAAGTCGGCTCCGTGGGAGGCGGCTCCGGGCAGCGCTACGTAGAGGTCTCCGCGCTGGACTCGGCGCGAATCGATGGTGATCCCGGACACCGCGGCCAGCGGTGCCCGTGACGTGCCGGAAGGCGCGCCGAGCAGGCTCGCCAGCCCCGAGAGCGGACGGGGTGAACTGGTTGACGGTCGCATGGACGACGGGGGACGCACGGCGAGAGCGTACCTTCCCTCATCACTCCCCGGCGCGTATCGGCACCGAGGAGGCTGTCGTTCCTGTGGGCGGAATCTTCTTGCTCTTCAACGCGAACGTCATCACTTTCTTGAAGACCGGGGCGGCGATCTCCCCACCGTAGTAGCCCTTGTGGGGGTCTTGAACGACCGCGAGGACGACCAGGCGGGGTTGGTCCGCCGGGGCGAAACCAACGAATGTCGAGGTGTACCCGCAGTATCCCTGACATTTGACGTCGTAGCGCATCGCGGTGCCTGTCTTGCCGGCGACCCGGTAGCCGTCGATGGCGGCGAGATTGCCGGTTCCCTCCGCGCTGACGGCGGCCTCCAGCATCCCGGTGACCTCCTCGGCCGTGCGCTCACTGACCACCCGGGTCCGCTTGGCCGGCGCGGACGGCACGAACGCGCCCTTCTCGGTGGTGGTGCCGGCCACGACCTGCGGGGTGACGCGGGTCCCGCCGTTGGCGATGGTCTGGTAGACGCTGGCCGTCTGGAGCGCGGTCACCGAGACGCCCTGGCCGTAGGCGATCGTGCAGCGCTGGCTGCCCGACCACTTCTTCCAGTCCGGCAGCAGTCCCGCCTCCTCGCCGAGGAGACCGGTGCCGGGCTTGACGCCGAACCCGAAGCGCTGCAGCATCTCGTGGAGCTTTTGGTCGCCGACCTTCTGGGAGGCGAGGATCGTGCCGACGTTGCTGGAGGTCGCGACCACGCCGGAGAAGGTCAGGCGCTCCATGGGGTGCGGGTGGGAGTCCCTCAGCACCCGGTCGGCACACGTGATGCTGTCGTTGACCTTGAACACGGTCTCGGGCCGCACGGCCCCCGACTCCAGGGCGGCCGCCGCGGTGATGACCTTGTTGGTGCTGCCCGGCTCGAACACGTCGGTCACCGAGCGGTTGACCCAGTCTTCGGGGGCGGCCTTCGCCCAGTTCTTCAGGTCGAGCTCGGGCGCGTTGGCCATGGCGACCACCTGGCCGGTGGGCACGTCGATCACGATGGCGCTGCCGGTGCGCGCGCCGGTGGCCGCGACCTGGTCGGTGATCGCCTTCTGGGCGGCCCACTGGATGTCGCGGTCGACGGTGAGCCGCACATCCCTGCCCTCCACGGGCGCCTTGAGGGTGCTGCGGGTCATCGGGATGCGCTGCCCGCCGCGGCCTGTCTCGACGAACTGCTCGCCGTCACGGCCGGCGAGCAGTTCGTCATAGGTGCTCTCCAGTCCGCTCAGGCCGGTGCCGTCCGCGCCGACGAAGCCCAGCAGGGTGCCCGCCAGGTCACCGCCCGGGTAGTCGCGCCGGTAGACGTCCTTGCTCCCGACCCCCACGAGCCTGGGCTCGTGGTCCATGATCCGCTGGGCGACGGACGGTTCGACGGCGGCGGCCACCTGCTGGTAGCGGCTGGCGCTGTTGACGAGCTTGGCCGCGATCTGCTCCTTGGGCTGGTTCAGCTCGGCGGCCAGTGCGGTGGCCACCTGGTCGCGCTTGGCCGGGGTGATCTCCGAAGGGTCGACGAAGATCTCGCGCGCCTTCAGGGTCAGCGCGAGCTCGTGCCCGTTGACATCGGTGATCGAGCCCCGTCGTGCGGTCAGCTTCTCGGCCTGGACCCGCTGTTTGGCCGCCTGCGCGACGTAGAGCTTGGAGTCGAGGCCCTGGAGCTGCACCAGCCGTCCGGCGAAGACGGACAGCACGAAGATCATCACGATCAGGCCGATGTTGATCCGCCGGCCGGGGTTGCCCAGGCGCAGCACCGCGGGCGGGCGCACCGGCGGCCGGGGCGGCCGGCCGCCCGGTCCGCTCCTGCCCGGCGTACGGCCGCTCCCGGCTCCCGCTCCGCGCGGGCCCCGCTCCGGCGCGTCCGGCCGCGGAGAGCTGCGTGGCCTGCGCGACGTCTCCGGACCCGACGGCCTGCCGGCGCCCTCGGGGCGCGCGGACCTGCCCGCCGCCGGAGGACCACCCGGTCTGGCGGGACCGTCGGAACGCTGCCTGCCGGCCCCGGCCGGCCTGCCCTGGGCGCCGGACCTGCCCGAGGCGCCGGACTTACCGGAGGCGCCGGACTTACCCGGAGCGCCGGACTTACCCGAGACGCCAGGTTTACCGGGGGCGCCGGATCCGCCCGGGGCGCCGGACTTCCCCGTCCTCGGAGCCCCGTCCTTGCCGGTCCCCGCAGGACCGCCCTGCCTTCCCCCGGCTCCGTCGGGCCGGCCGGACGCGCCCTGCCCCTCGGTCCTGGCAGGCCTGCCGGGACCGTCGGGGCCGTCGGTCCTGCCCGGTCCCTCCGGGCGGGCGGGCCTGCCGGAGGGGCCCGGCCTTCCTGCCGCGTCCGGGCCGGGCGGCTTACCGGTACGGCCGGGACCGCCCGGCGCCCGGCGCCCGGATCCTCCGGCGGATCCGTTACCGGAGCCGCCTCGGCCGGGACCTCGGCCGCCGGGCTCCCTCACCGGCCCGTGCCCGGCACTCGCTCCTGTCCGGTGGGCGTCTGGCCTTCACTCGCGACCCGGCTGCCGCCGGGCCGGTCGGGAGTGATGGCCCTGACCTTCTCCCAGTCAGGCACCTGCCCCTGCCCCGCGGAGTCCCGGGCGAGCACGTTGGGCTGCTCCCGGAGCATGTTCTCGTACTTCAGCGCATCCTTCTTCTGGCGGAGCTGTTCGTTGGTCCTACTGAGCTCATTGGCCTTGAAAGAGTCCTGAGCGAGGACGACGTTCAGCAGCAGGAGGCTGATCAGACCGCCGCAGAGGAGGCTGACCACGAGCAGCACGAAGGGAGCGCGCGGCGAACGTCCCCGCCGGGCGGCCGGAACCGGGGCCGAGGGCGCGGCGTCGGCGACGGGCCTGGGCCTGACCGGCCTGGACCTGACCGGCTGCGGCGTCGCGCGCGGGACGCGCGCAGGTCGCCCGCCGCGGCTCGGCGCGGTCCGGACGTCTGAATCACTCCTCGTCGTCAACTGCCTCACGGATCCTCTCTGCTGCCCGACACCGGGCAGAGGCCGCCCGCGGGTTGCGGGCCACCTCCTCTTCGCTCGGAAGCTCGGCTCCTCTTGTCAGTAGGGCGAACCGCGGCTGGTGGGCCGGCAACGGGACGGGCAGCCCCGGTGGGCCGGTGTCCCTGACCCGTGCCGCCAGGACCTGCTTGGTCAGCCGGTCCTCAAGGGAGTGGTAGGCGAGCACGACCACGCGCCCGCCAAGCGTCAGCGCGTCGAGCGCGGCGGGCAGCGCGCGTTCCAGGGCCGTCAACTCCGCGTTCACCTCGATCCGCAATGCCTGAAAAGTCCTTTTTGCGGGGTTTCCCCCAGTTCGTCGGGTAGCGGCCGGGATCGCCGTACGGACGATCTCCGCAAGCCGCTTAGTCGACGTTATGGCCTCGTTGCCCCGTTCCTTGATGATTAGGCGCGCGACACGCGGAGCGAATCGTTCTTCGCCGTAATCGCGGAGAATCCGGATGAGTTCGGCGGCCGAGTAGGTGTTGACGACGATCTCGGCCGTCAGCTCCTGGTCACGGTCCATCCGCATGTCCAGCGGGGCCTCGTAGGAGTAGGCGAAGCCGCGCTCGGCCTCGTCGAGCTGGGGCGAGGAGACCCCCAGGTCGAACAGGACGGCGTTGACGCGGGGACGGCCGGCCTCGGCCAGCACCTCGGTCAGCTCGTCGGAGACCGCGCGGACCAGGGTGATCCGGTCGGCGTACGGCGCCAGCCGGGACGTCGAGCGCTCGATCGCGGTGGGATCGCGGTCGATCCCGATCAGATGCAGTGCGGGATGGGCGGCCAGCAGCGCCTCGGCATGGCCGCCGAGACCCAGGTTCGCGTCGACCGCGACGGGGTCGGGACCTGCCAGCGAGGGAGCCAGGAGCTCAAGCACCCGGTCGAGCATCACGGGCACATGGCCGCCCGGGGCCTGAAAATCACGCATGTCGTTCTCGGCGCGCATGAAGCGCAAACCCCCCTCTTGCCGCCGCGCTCGCGGATACGCGACGGGTGTTCACCGGTGTCCCTGCTGGCCCCCACCCCCGGACCGTCCGGCCAGGTCCCCATCCGCACCCACGCGTCCGCCCGTCACCTGACACCGGGGAAGGTGCATCAGCTCACGTGCATGGTGGTTGCGGGTGGAGACCTCGCCGAACGACGTTTTCACCGATGAGTCGACCGTGAAGTCACAGAATCCCTGGCAGCACCTCCTCCGACAGATCGGCAAAAGCCTGCTCTTGGTCGGCCAGATAGGTGTCCCAGGCGTGTGCGTCCCAGATCTCCAGCCGTGTGTTGGCTCCGATGACCGTGCAGTCACGGCGCAGGCTGGCATACTCCCGCAGAGCCTGTGGAATGGTGATCCGGCCTTGCTTGTCGGCGACCTCGTCAGATGCACTGGCGAAGAAGACACGGCTGTAGTCACGGACCGCCTTGGCAGTCACCGGCGCTGCGCGCAGAGCTTCGGTGATGCGCTGGAACTCCTCTACGGGAAAGACGTAGAGGCAGCGCTCCTGGCCTTTGGTGATCACCAGACCCTCCGCCAGCTCCTCGCGGTACTTCGCCGGCAGGAACAGCCGTCCCTTGTCATCGAGACGCGGGTGATGAGTGCCGAGGAACACCGGCCCCACCTCCCGTGCCTAGCGGAGCGCCTGGCGCTGTAGTCCCTGCTCTCCACTGCGCACCACCATACTCCACTTCTCTCCACCGTCAACTGATTCCGCCCGTCTTCACGGCCGACTCCGGCGATATTTCCCCAGGTCAATACGGGTGGAGCGGAGTGGAGGGGCGACGCGCCCCCGGGACGCGCTGGGCGTGTCGAGAAGCACCCCGATGGCCGGGCGATTACGAAATCGACTGACCGGCGGTGACCGGGAGTGAAAAATGGAGCACCCTACGGACTTGTCACGAGATCAGTACATCTATCGGATAAGAACGTCACGCTCAGCACAGACACTATGGTCGTTCACCCGAAATGCCCCTTAATGCCCACATAGAGTCGCCCGGGAACGCATGGCGCCGTAGTGTCGGTACTCACAATGGAAAGGGATCGCAAAGGTCCCGGAAATACGCACCCCGGCGCGAAACCGCCGCACCTTCATGGAGGCCTGGTGGCAGTAACCCATGACGTCTCACCTCGACTCGATGATCTGGTCGTCACCGCGCACCGGATCCGTCAGGCGATCGAGTCGGTGATCGAGGGCAAAGGCGACGTCATCCGCCTGACCTTGACCGTTCTCCTCGCCGAGGGGCATCTGCTCATCGAGGATGTGCCCGGAGTGGGCAAGACCATGCTCGCGAAGGCCCTGGCACGATCCATCGACTGCCCGGTGCGCCGGGTCCAGTTCACCCCGGATCTGCTGCCCAGCGACATCACCGGAGTGAGCGCGTACAACCAGCAGACCAGGGAGTTCGAGTTCAAGCCCGGCCCGGTGTTCGCCAACATCGTGGTGGGCGACGAGATCAACCGCGCCTCGCCGAAGACGCAGTCGGCCCTACTGGAGTGCATGGAGGAGCACCAGGTCACCGTCGACGGCACGACCTACCGGCTGGACGGCCCGTTCATGGTGATCGCCACCCAGAACCCCATCGAGATGGAGGGCACCTACCCCCTCCCCGAGGCGCAGCGCGACCGTTTCACGGCCCGGATAGCGATGGGCTACCCCGAACCCACGGCCGAGCTGGAGATGCTCGACGTGCACAGCGCCGCCTCCCCGCTGGACAAGCTGGAGCCGGTGGCGACCACCGCCGAGGTCCGGGCGCTGATCGAGGCGGTACGCGCGGTCTACGTCTCGCAGCCGGTCAAGAAGTACGCCATCGATCTGGTGACCGCCACCCGCCACAGCCCCGACCTGAGGCTCGGCGCCTCCCCACGCTCGACCCTGCAACTGGTCCGCGCGGCACGGGCGCACGCCGCGCTCGCCGGCCGCGACTATGTCATCCCCGACGACCTGCAGGAGCTGTGCCTGCCCGTCCTCGCCCACCGGCTGCTGCCCAGCGTCGAGGCCCAGGGCCAGCGCCGTACACCCGAGCAGGTGATGGCCGAGCTGGTCCGCCGGGTGCCCGTGCCCGAGACACAAGGCAAGTGATGTCCGGCCTCAAGGCGCTCACCGCCCGTGGCCGGTCGTTCTTCGCGTCCGGCGTCGCGGCGCTGGTGTGCGCCTTCGTCCTCGGGGAACACGACCTGCTCAGGATCGGGGTGCTGGTCGTCTCCCTGCCGCTGCTGGCGGCCATGGTGGTGGCCCGCACCCGTTACCGGCTGAGCTGCGCGCGGCGCCTGGATCCGCCCCGGGCGGAGGTGGGCGGAGAGGCGACCGTGACACTGCGGCTGGAGAACGTCACCCGGCTGCCGACCGGCCTGCTGATGATCGAGGACACCGTTCCCTACGCGCTGGGGGCCCGGCCCAGGTTCGTCCTGGACCGGGTGGAGCCACACGGCGTCCGGGAGATCGACTACCGGGTCCGGTCCGACCTGCGCGGCCGCTTCGGGATCGGCCCGCTCACCATCAAGATCACCGACCCGTTCGGCCTGGTCGAGCTGACCAGGTCGTTCAGCATCAGCGACACGCTCGTGGTGACGCCCCAGGTCACGGCGCTCCCGCAGGTCCGCCTCTCCGGCGAGTGGACGGGCGGCGGCGACAGCCGCACCCGGAGCGTGGCGACCGCGGGTGACGACGACATCGCGCCGCGGGAGTACCGGCAGGGCGACGACCTGCGGCGCGTGCACTGGCGTTCGACCGCCCGGTACGGCGAGCTAATGGTGCGGCGCGAGGAACAGCAGCGGCAGAGCCGGGGCGCCCTGCTGCTGGACACCCGCCGGTACGCGCACCGCGGCGAGGGTCCCCGCTCGTCGTTCGAGGTGGCGGTCTCGACCGCGGCCTCGATCGGCGTGCACCTGGCACGGGAGGGGCTCGGCCTGCGCCTGGTCACCGACCAGGGGGCCGAGCACCTCAACGACACCGGGCTGAGCTGGTCGCTGCTGGACGCCCTCGCCGTGGTGCGTACCAGTTCGGCGCGGTCGCTGGAGTACGGCCTGAACGCGCTGCGGCAGGGCGGGGGCGACGGCCTGATCGTGGCGGTCCTCGGCGGGATCGACGTGGAGCAGGCCCAGGCACTGGCCAGGCTGAGGCGCGGCACCGCGACCGGCGTGGCCGTGCTGCTGGACGTGGCGGGCTGGGAGCGGCCCGAACTCGGCCAGAACGAGGAGTACCGGGCGGCTCAGGCGATCTTCGCCGGGACGGGCTGGCACATCGTTCGGTTGCCCGCGGGCACCTCGATCGCGAGCGTGTGGCCGGACGCCGCACAGCGCGGACGATTCACACTCAGCGGGAGCGGCTCATGAGACTTCCCATCGCGGCGGGCGCGGCCACGGGAGCGGTCGCGATCGCGCTCTACCCCCTGTTCCAGGGCGGTGGCTGGTTCTGGGCGTGCCTGGGGATCATCCTGGCGGTCACGGGTGTCGGCATGCTGGGCACCCGCTACGCCCTGCCGAACTGGCTGGTGCCCCTGGCCCAGCTGATCGTGGTGTTGATCTACCTGACGGCGGTGTTCACCGGCGGCAAGGCCTGGGCGGGGCTGGTGCCCACCAAGGAGTCGGTCGTCGGACTGGCGAAACTGCTGGCCACCGGCTTCACCGACATCCAGCGATACGCCGCCCCGGTGCCGGCCAACACCAGTATCACCCTGCTGACCTGCGGCGGCGTCGGACTGATCGCGATCCTTGTCGATCTGGTGGCCTCCCGGCTGCGCCGGGCCGCGCTCACCGGCCTGCCGTTGCTGGCGCTGTTCACCGTCCCCGCCGCGGTGGTCTCCGAGCCGATCAGCTGGCCGGCTTTCATCATCGCGGCCCTGGGCTACCTGGGGCTGCTGGCCGCCGACGGACGTGAACGGATCAACCACTGGGGCCGGGCGGTGCTGGTACGCCGTACCCCGTCCTTCGTGGCCCCGAAGCCCGCCCCCGACACCGGATCCCTGCGGCTGTCGGGTAAGCGCATCGGCTTCACGGCGATCGTGCTGGCCATCCTGCTGCCCGCGCTGCTGCCCACGCTGGAGCCGAACCCGCTGTTCGGGTTCGGGGTGGGCAACGGCAGAGGCGGGGGCGGCAACCTGATCACCATCCCGGACCCGATAGCCGACCTGCGGGGGAAACTCTCGCTGCCGACCAACGCCACCATGATGACCTACACGGTCAACGACGGCGCGCCGCGTTACCTGCGGCTGTACGCGCTGGACGTCTTCGACGGCGACCGGTGGACGATGACGGACCCGCAGGGCCATGCCGAGGACCGGGTCTCCGAGGGGCCGCTGCCGACTCCCCCCGGCCAGGCCGCGGGGCTGGCCGTCACGCAGACGACTCTCAAGGTCAAGGTGAGCGAACAGGTCAGAGAGCTGAAGTTCCTGCCACTGCCCTACCCCGCCAGCCGGGTCCGGATCGAGGGTGACTGGCGGGCCGACCGGGACACGCTCATGGTGTTCTCCAGCGAGGAAACCGCCGGGGGGCTGAATTACGAGGTCGTCACCGGCGAGCCCGATCCGACTCCGGAGGCGCTCAGGGCATCGGCCGCCGCGCAGGTCGACGAGCGATACCTGCAGCTGCCGGAGAATCTCCCCCGGGAGATCAGGGAACTGGCCAGGCGGGTGACGGAGCAGGACTCCAGCCCCTTCGAGCAGGCGATCCAGCTCCAGGATTTCTTCACCAAGAAGGGCGGGTTCACCTACAGCCTGTCGACCCAGGGGCACAGCGGTCAGGCGCTGACGGATTTCATGATCCGCAGCCGGACCGGGTTCTGCGAGCAGTTCGCCGCCTCGATGGCGGTTCTGGCGCGGATCCTGGGCATCCCGTCCCGGGTCGCCATCGGCTACACCGGTGGCGACTACGTCGCCGGTGAGTGGCAGGTGCGCACGCACGACTCCCACGCCTGGCCGGAGCTCTACTTCGAGGGCACCGGATGGCTGCGGTTCGAGCCCACGCCGGGAGGCAGCACGGGGCAGAGCGGCGCGACGGCGCCGTCCTACACCCGGGCGCAGGCCGCGCCGGTCGACGATGACGGGGAGAGCTCGGCTCCGGCCCCGGATCCCACCGGAACGGACCTGCCGGACGGAGCCGCCCGCGACCGCCGTGACCCGCTGCTCGACCGCGACCTCGGCGGGGCGCCGATCGCGGTGGACGAGGGCATGCCCCTGGTGGCGCGGATCGGCATCGGGGCCGCCGTCGCGTTGCTGATCGCGCTGATCCCCGGGATGCTCCGCTGGGAGCTGCGCGCCCGGCGGCGCAGGTCCTACGCGCGCGGGACGGACGCTCCTGCCGCGGGACCCCCCGGCGCGGAGCCCACCGAGGTCGTGGCGGTCCGGGCGGACCGGCGGGAGTCGGCGGTGAACGCGGCATGGGCGGAACTCGACGACGCGTTGTGCGACTACGGCATGTCACGTCAGCCGAGTGAGAGTCCCAGGGCGCTGGCCCGGCGGCTCACCGAGCAGTACGGATTCGACGCGGAGGCCGAGGCCGCGGTGTCCAGGATCGCCATGGCGGTGGAACGGATGCTCTTCGCCCGCACCACGGGAGAGATCGGCTCGCTGCCCGAGGATCTCCGCCGGGTACGGCGGGCACTGGCGGCCACCGTGACCCGGGGCCGGCGGATCCGTGCGGTGCTGCTGCCGCCCTCGACCCTCCTGCGGGCGCGACGGCTGGGGACGCGGGCGCTGGACGGTTTCGACCGGCTGGAGAATCTCCGGCTCCGCCGACCGGCCCGGCGAAGCGTCTGAGGGCTCCGGAGCCGGCGGGAAGGCCGGATCGATCACCTGTGGGTCGTCTCCACCGGAGGCGGCCCACGGTCATCGGCGAGGGGTCCCGCCACCATGGCAGGGGCGGGGCCTTCGCCCTAACGCTCGTCGTGACGACGGCGCCAGCGTTCTTCCATCCGCTCCATGAAGCTCTGCCGGGCGCCGCCGCGGCGCCTGGTCTTACCTGGTCGCCCGGGCGGTGCGGCCGCGGCCTCACCGAACCCGTTCATCCGCTTCCAGCTGGACAGACCCCACAGACACGCGGCGAGCATGACCACGAAACCGCCGACACCGAGCGGGATGTTGATGATCACGACGCCGACCATCAGCAGCACGATGCCCAGGATGAAGCCGATGGAGGCCTTGACCAGGCGGCGCTTGTAATGGCTGCGTGGATCACTGATCCGCACGGTGTTGGCCCACTTCGGGTCCTCAGCGTAGAGGGCCTGCTCGATCTGGTCGAGCAGGCGCTGCTCGTGATCAGAGAGCGGCACGGCGCCTCCCAAGGACAGCCCCAGGACGGGGAAGACGGTGACGAACGACACGGGGTGTCCGAACCTCGCGGTCGGTTATCCCCAGAATACGAGGCTGTAGACGTAGACGAAAGAAAACGTCCAACGTAGTCCAAACCGGAGGAGGCGTCATGGGTCTATTTCACCAAATGGTGGGCGAACAAGCGACGCCGGGAGCACCACATCGCGACCGAATCTTCGGGCCGCCCTGTCCATCGCCTGTTCGGCCTCCCGCCAGCCCGACTCCCGTTCGCCCAGACCGAGCTGCCTGGGCGCCTCACCGGCCGGACGCAGGCTCTCCACCCGCACCCCGACCAGGCGGAGCCGGACTTTCTCCAGGCCTGCCGCGGCGTAGAGGTCACAGGCGGTCGCGTAGAGCACCTGGGCGACATCCGTGGGCTCCCGGAGCGTCCGGGACCGGGAGACGGTGCTGAAGTCGGCACGGCGGAGTTTCACGCTGACCGTGCGGCCGACGTGGCCACCCTCCCTGAGCCTGACCGCGACCCGTTCGGAGAGGCGGAGCAGCTCCTTGCGGATCTTCACGGGATCGTCGACGTCTGTGGCGAATGTCTCCTCGGCCCCGATGCTCTTGTCCGGCACATGCGGGGTCACCGGACGCTCGTCGCGCCCCCAGGCGAGTGCGGCCAGATGGGCTCCGACGGCCTGGCCGAGCTGGTGCTGCAGAGTGGCGACCGGGATGGCCGCGAGATCACCGACGGTTCTGACGCCCAACCGCACCAGAGACTGCTCCGTACGCTCCCCTACGCCCCACAGGGCCCCTACCGGGAGAGGATGGAGGAAATCCACCACCCTGTCCGCCGGAACGACCAGAAGGCCGTCTGGCTTGCAGTGCTGGGACGCGAGTTTGGCGACGAACTTGCTGTTCGCCACGCCGACGGAGCAGGTGATCCCGTGCTCCCGCACGACCTGCTCACGGATCATCGCGGCGATGGCGGCCGGCGGACCGAGCCTCTTGCGCGCCCCGCCCACGTCGAGGAACGCCTCATCGGAGGCGATCGGCTCGACCTCGGGGGTGTACGTGTGGAAGATCTCCATCACGCCGCGGGACACCTCGGCGTATTTTCCCCGGCTCGGCGGGATGACCACCGCCTGGGGGCAGAGCCGGCGGGCCCGGGTCATCGGCATGGCCGAGTGCACCCCGAACCTCCGGGCCTCGTAGGTGGCGCTGAGCACCACGCCGCGCGCGCCGGGCGCGCCGATGATGACAGGCGTGCCCTGGAGCTCCGGGCGCTCGCGCAGCTCGACACTGGCGTAGAACGCGTCCATGTCGACGTGGAGGATCGGGCAGCCGGTGTCGTCGGCGCCCAGATCGGACCTCGGGCGCGGCATCTGCTGCTTCCTCGACACGGCACCATCCTATGGGAACGCGCGTTCGACACAAGCCTCACCGGTGGCCGAGGACGTGCAGTTGGGTGGCGATGTCCCGGAGCACGGGATGGGCGGCCGCCGCCTGCTCCAGGGCGACCAGGGCCCGTGCGGCCCCCGGCTCGCCGTCGAGCAACCGGCTGGGCACCAGATCGGCGAAGATCCGGACACCGTGCACCTCTCCGGGGGTGAAACCGGTCACCGCGAGAAGCCGGGCCAGGGCCTCGCGGGTGAACCTCCGGGGAGTGGGGTCACGGTCGCCCCAGCGCCCCTCGGGGTCGTCCAGCACCTGACGGGCCTCGTCGAACCGGCCGGCGATCGAGCGGTGCAGCGCGGCGGCGAGCGGATTGGCGGCCAGCACGCTGATCGCACCGCCCTCGCGCAGCAGGGCGGCCATGGCCGTCAGCGCGCTGGCCGGATCCTCCACGTACTCCAGCACGCTGTGGCAGAGCACCAGGTCGGCGGAGTCGGCCGGGAGCAGCTCCCCCAGATCGGCGGCGTCGCCCTGCAGCGCGCGCACCCCCACGCCCGCCTCCGCGGCGCGGCGCTCCAGGGCGGCCAGCGAGTCGGGGCTGGGATCGACGACCGTGACGGTGTGCCCGAGCTCGGCCAGCGGAACCGCGAAGCCCCCCGTGCCGCCTCCGGCGTCGACGATGTCAAGACGGACGCGCCCGGTGGTGGACACCCGGTCGGCCAGCACAGCCCGCAGGACGTCCCAGACGACGGCGGTGCGGACCGCCGGAGTGCCTGCCTGCCGCGAGATGCCTACGGCGTGCAACTTCAGATCGCCTCCTATTTCGGGTGACGAGCCCAGCCTACGCCGGGCGGCCCCCGAAGCAGCCCAAGGACGATCCATACTCGTGTTTGGGCGAGTCTTTTTCGGCACCGGGAGAACCCCGGTGGACAAAAGAGACCGAAGCCCGCAAGGGCCGCGTCACCGCGGGAGACCGGAGATCGGCCCCCGCGGCACGCGCTACAGCGTCAGAGAGGGCTTGAGCTGCTTGAACCGGGCCATCAGGCCGTTGACGAACTGCGGTGACTCATCGGTCGACAGCTCGGAGGCCAGGCCGACCCACTCGCTGATGACGACGCCCTCGGGAACGTCGGGCATCCACAGGAGCTCGTAGGTGCCGCCGCGCAGCAGGTTGCGGTCGACCGCGGGCATGCGGTCGAGCGTCCACCCCTCGGCATAGGTGGTGATCAGCTCGTCGATGCGCGTCCGGTGCCGGCACACGCCCTCGACGATCGTCGTGGTGTATTCGTTGACGGGCGGTTCCGCCCGTTCCAGGCGCTCGGCCAGGACGCTCAGCGGGTCCTGGCTCCGCGCCTCGGCCTCGAACAGGATGTCCAGCGCGCGCCTACGCGCCTTACCCCGTGCCGACATCAGGCCCGGCCGAGGTAATCGCCGGTGCGGGTGTCGACCTTGACCTTCTCGCCGGTCGTGATGAACAGCGGCACCTTGATCTCGGCGCCGGTCTCCAGCGTGGCGGGCTTGGTGCCGCCGGTGGAGCGGTCGCCCTGGAGGCCGGGCTCGGTCTCGGCGACGATCAGCTCGACGGCCGCGGGCAGGTCGACGTAGAGCACGTTGCCCTCGTTGATCGCCACCGTGGCGAGCATGTTCTCCAGCAGGTAGTTGGCGGCGTCGCCGACCGCGGCCCGGGAGACGTGGAGCATGTCGTAGGTCTCGGTGTCCATGAAGACGAAGTCGTCGCCGTCCATGTAGGAGAACTGCATCTCACGCTTGTCGACGGTGGCCACCTCGACCTTGACGCCGGCGTTGAAGGTCCTGTCGACGACCTTGCCGGAAAGGATGTTCTTCATCTTGGTGCGGACGAACGCACCACCCTTGCCGGGCTTGACGTGCTGGAACTCCACGACCGTCCAGAGCTCACCGCCGTCGAGCTTGAGCACCAGGCCGTTCTTGAGGTCGTTCGTCGTCGCCACTAGTTTCTCCTGCGTACGGCCGCTCTTAAAGGACAAGCAGCTCTTTGGTCGTCCGTGTGAGAAGTTCCGGTCCGTCATCACGCGTCACGAGCGTGTCCTCGATGCGGACGCCGCCCCTGCCCGGTAGGTAAACTCCTGGCTCAACGGTGACCGGAACTCGATCCTCTAGTCTAGCGTGCTCATCGTCGGGCTCTGGCTTCGCCGGAGACAGGAACGGCGCCTCGTGGATCTCCAGTCCGACGCCGTGGCCGAGGCCGTGCCCGAAGTAGTCTCCATAGCCCGCCTCGGCGATGAGGTCACGGGCGGCGGCGTCCACCTCATGGGTGACGGCGCCGGGCCGTACGGCACGGCGACCGGCCCGTTGGGCGGCGCGGACCAGGTCGTACAGCTCACGCTGCCAGGAGGCGGGCTCGCCGATCGCCACCGTCCGGGTCATGTCGGCATGGTAGCCCTCGTAGAGCGCACCGAAGTCCATCGTGACCAGGTCACCGCGTTCCAGCGGCCGGTCCGAGGGAGAGTGGTGCGGGATCGAGCCGTTGGGGCCACTCGCCACGATCGACTCGAAGGCGGGCTTCTCGGCGCCCAGTTTGATCATCCGGGACTCCAGCGCCCTGGCGATCTCCTTCTCGGTCATCCCGGGCCGCAGCGTGGGCAGCACGTCGGCGAGGGCCTGGTCGGTGAGCGCGCACGCGGTGCGGATGAGGTCGATCTCGGCCTCGTCCTTGATCCGCCGTACCGACTCCACCACTCCGGACAGGCGCAGCAGATCGTCGCCGAGCCGGAAGTAGTCGGCGACGGGCATGTGATGGGCCTCGACGGCGACCCGGTCGGCCATCGGGATCAGGCATCCGGCGACGTCACGCTCTTCGATCACCTCGATGTCGGAGCAGGTCCGGCGGGCGGTCTCGGCGTAGCGGGAGTCGGTGGCCAGCGTGGCGCGGGCGTCCGCCCGGACGAGCACGGCCGCGTTGGAGCTGGCCAGACCGGTCAGGTAGCGCACGTTGACACCGCGGGTGACCAGGATCGCGTCGGCCTCGTGGGCCGGGAGCAGGGCCGCGAGCTGCTGACGGCGGCGAGCGTGGGTGGCGGTCATGACTCGCATGCTATGACCGTTCCCGGCGCCGTTCCCCGTCCTGGCCTGGAAACGGCGCGCGGATGAGCTCCAGGGCCGGGGACCGGCGCGCGGACGGGCCCCAGGACCGGGGACCGGCGTGCGTACGGGCTCCGGCCGGCTGGAGCCCGTACGGTGGGCGGCGATCAGGCGGCTGGAGCCCGTGCGGCGGGCGGTGTCAGGCCGGAAGGGGTTCGGACGATACCCGGACGGTGGAGCGGGGGGCCTCGTCGAGCGGCTGCGGCGGGGCGTTGAACACGCTCTCGTCCAGCCTTCCCTCCGAGCGGGCCACCAGGACCGGCACCACGAGCTGCCCCGCCACGTTGGTGGCGGTGCGGATCATGTCGAGGATCGGGTCGATGGCCAGCAGCAGCCCGACGCCCTCCAGGGGCAGGCCGAGCGTGCTCAGGGTGAGCGTGAGCATCACGATCGCCCCGGTGAGCCCGGCGGTCGCGGCGGAACCCACCACGGAGACGAACGCGATCAGCAGGTACTCCCCGACGCCGAGCGGGATGTCGAACACCTGGGCCACGAAGATCGCGGCGAGTGCCGGGTAGATCGCGGCGCAGCCGTCCATCTTGGTGGTCGCGCCGAACGGCACCGCGAAGGAGGCGTAGTCGCGGTCCACGCCGAGGCGCTCGGTGGTGACGCGCTGGGTGAGCGGCATGGTCCCGACCGAGGACCGGGAGACGAAGGCCAGCTCGATGGCGGGCCAGGCGTTGCGGTAGAAGGTGATCGGGCTGACCTTGCCGACGAACGCGAGCAGCAGCGGGTAGCTCACCAGCAGGACGAGGAGGCACCCGATGTAGACGCCCGCGCTGAACTTGGCGAGCGGGGCGAGCAGGTCCCAGCCGTAGCTGGCGACGGACTTGCCGATGAGACCGGCGGTGCCGATCGGGGCCAGCCGGATGACCCACCACAGAGCCTTCTGCACCAGTTCAAGCACCGAGCGGCTGAAGTCCAGGAACGGCTCGGCCTTCTCCCCCACCGCCAGGGCGGCGGCGCCCAGGACGACTCCCAGGAAGACGATCTGGAGGACGTTGAGCTCGGTGAAGGCGGTGACGATGTTGGTCGGGATGATGCCGGTCAGGAAGTCGACCCAGGTTCCGGCGCCTTCCAGGTCCACCGCCTTGGCACCCTCGGTGGCGATGTTGACGCCCAGGCCGGGATTGAGGATCAGTCCGAGACCGATGCCGAAGGCCACCGCGATCAGCGAGGTGGCCAGGAACCACAGCAGCGTCTTGCCCGCGAGTCGGGCGGCTCCGTTGACGTTGCGCAGATTGGCCACGCTGACGACGACGGCGGTGAAGACCAGCGGCGGGACGGCCAGCTTGAGGAGCTGGACGAAGAGTTTGCCGACCTCGGTCAGGGTGGTGGTGAGCCAGGTGACGTCACCGGCGCGGGCGATGAGCCCGAGGACGACACCGACGACCAGGCCCAGCAGCAACTGCAGGGAGAAAGAGAACCTTTTCATGTACGGGGCTCCGTGGAAGGGCATGCCGGGGCGGACACGGACATGCGGAGTGAGGAGATGTGGGGGGAGGGACAGCGTTCAGCGACAGAGCTGGCTGTTCAGGCGGCACAGGTCGACGTGTAGCCGCTCGACAAGCCACACGATCACTGGGGAAAACCTCACGAGGGGGTAGAACCTCCCCATACAAAGCATATATTCCGATTTACTGTGTGATACACATCACATTACGCGCAGAAAAGGATCTCGTCGAGGCCTCCGGGGAGGCGCGGACAGGAAAAAGACCCCGGCCAGGCATGGGTTCCGGTGGTCGCCGCACCACCCCGATCCGGGGACGCGACGGACTTCGAGATCCATGAGGACGGGGCCCTTCACGTGAGATATCAGGACGCGAGTTCCCTGACCCTCTCGATGAGCCGGACGCGCTCCTCGTGCGTGCGGCCGAGCGGCGCGACGTTGAGGGTGGTGACACCCGACTCCCTCATCGCCTGGATGCGCTCGCGGACGTGGCCCTCGGAGCCGATCAGGGACATCTTCTCCAGCAGTTCGTGCGGGACGAGCGCGGCGGCCTCGTCCTTCTTGCCGTCGAGATAGAGGTTCTGGATCTGCTCGGCCTCCTTCTCGTAGCCGTACCGGCGGGCCAGGTCGTTGTAGAAGTTCTTGCCCCTGGCGCCCATGCCGCCGATGTAGAGGGCGGCCATCGGACGGCCCAGCTCCAGCCAGCCGGACACGTCGTCGCCGATGGCCAGCGACGCCTGGGCGATGACGTCCAGCTCACCCAGGGCCGGGTCGCGCCTCGCCTTGCCGGCCGCCAGCGAGGCGCCCCAGACGTCGGCGGCCTTCTCCGGCATGTAGAAGATCGGCTCCCAGCCCTCGGCCAGCTCCGCCGACAGCTCGACGTTCTTGGGGCCGATGGCGGCGATCACGATGGGGATGCGGTCCCGGACGGGGTGGTTGATGATCTTCAGAGGCTTGCCCAGGCCGGTGCCCTGGCCGGCGGGGAGCGGGACGGTGTAGTGCCTGCCCTCGTAGGTCAGGCGCTCACGCTTCCAGACCTGGCGGCAGATCTCGACGACCTCGCGGGTGCGACCCAGCGGAGCGGTGTACGGCACGCCGTGGAAGCCCTCGATGACCTGCGGGCCCGAGGCACCGAGGCCCAGGGTGAAGCGGCCGTCGGAGACGTAGTCCATGCCCGCGGCGGTCATGGCCAGCAGGGTGGGCGTCCGGGAGTAGATCGGCAGGATGCCGGAGGCGATCTGCAGGCGCTCGGTCTTGGCCGCGATGTAACCCATCTGGCTGACCGCGTCGAAGCTGTAGGCCTCGGCGACGAAGACGATGTCGAGACCGGCCTTCTCGTAGTCGGCCAATGCGGACACCGTCTCCTTGAAGCCCCCTGAGTAGTTCAGGGCCATTCCTATACGCATCCCGAGATCGTCCTTCCGCGCGCCCACGAAACCGAATGATGTTCCGTTCTCTCCAGGCAAAAGGGTATCGACTCACCACCGAAGCACCAAGCCCCGCATCCCCGGGCCGGGGCCGGTAGCGTACGCATCCCGGGGCGGAGGCGGCTCCCGTGGTCAGACGGACGAGGAGCGGCGTGCTGAGAAGTTCGATCATCGCGGTGGCGGGGGCGCTGGCCCTGATTCTCGGCGGGCACGGGCTCCTGCCGGAGCTGGGCGGCTTCACCCCGGTGCTGGAGAGCGGGCTCCCCTGGCTCGGGCTCGCCGTGCCGGTGCTGCTGGTCGCCGCGCTGTTCACCCGCTCGTGGCGGACGGTCGTCGCGACACTGCTCCCGGCGGCCGTGTGGGCGGTCCTGTTCGGTCCCACCCTGCTGCGCACCCCGCCGGGCGGCCCGAGCGACCTGTCGGTCGCCACGCTCAACGTGGGGGTGACCAACGCCGCCTCCGGGGAGGCCGTACGGGCCGTCTCGAAGGGCCGGGACCTGGTCGCCGCGCAGGAGCTGACCGACGGCGGCCCGGCGGCCAAAGCGCTCAACAGACGGTTCCCGCACCACTACCAGGTCTCCACCGTCGGCCTGTGGAGCCGGTTCCCGATCGTCGACGCCCGCAAGGCCGACATCGGTCTCGACTGGGTCAGGGCGTTGCGGGTCGTGGTCAGGACCCCCAAGGGAGAGCTGACCGTCTACGTCATGCACCTGGCCTCGGCCCGCCCCGGCGAGACGGCCCAGCGCGACGAGACCCTCGCCTACGCCCGCAGGCTCATCGACAAGGACGACAGCGAGCACCTGCTCCTGCTCGGCGACCTCAACACCGCCACCACCGACCGCAAGCGCTCGAACCTGGTCCCCCCGCTGTCGGACGCCCAGCAGGAGGCGGGCTCCGGCTTCGGCTTCACCTGGCCGTCGTCCTTCCCGATCACCCGCCCCGACCACATCCTCTACCGGGGGCTCACCGCCACCGGTTCCGGTGTCGAACAGGCCGCCGGCAGCGACCACCGCGCCGCCGTCGCCACGCTGCGGATGGCGGGGCGGTAGGCCGGCCGGCTCACCGCGGCCCCGGCCGGGCCTCCGTCGCCCGCAGGGCGGACAGGTCCGCCGGGGTGTCGACGTCGGAGGGGTCGCCGACATCGTCACAGGGCACCTCGACGACCAGCTCCGGATGCGCCCGGAGGAACGGCCGGGCACCGACATCACCGGTCGCGAGCTCGGCGACCTCCGCGAAGTGCTCCCTGCCGATCAGCACCGGATTCCTCGGCGCCCCACCGTAGGTCGCGACGGCGATCGAGGCACCGTCCCGGGCCGCGCCGATCAGCCGCTCCACCGCCTGAGGACCGATGAACGGCTGGTCGACCAGGGCGATCACCACACGCTCCACGTCGTCGGAGAGCGCCGCCAGCCCGACGCGCAGCGAGGAGCCCATCCCCGAGTGCCACAGCGGATTGCGCACCGCCACCGCTCCGCGCACCTGCGCGGTGGCGGCCCCCAGCACGACGACCACGGGATGGCAGCCGCCGTCGTGGAGCAGCCGGATCCCGCGGTCCACCAGCCGCTCCCCGCGGAACTCCACCAGCGCCTTCGGCATGCCGAGCCGGGAACCCGATCCGGCCGCCAGCAGCAGCCCCGCGCTCGCCGTCCGCAGGGACGCCTCCGCCCGTGTGATCACGCCTGGGTCCCGTCTCCGTGGATCCGGCCGGAGCCGTCGGTGAGCGGCCGTCCCGAGCCGCCCCAGCGCAGCTGGATGAGCTCGGCGGCGATGGAGACGGCGGTCTCCTCCGGGGTCCGCGCACCCAGGTCCAGCCCGATCGGCGAGCGGAGCCGCTTCAGCTCGGCCTCCTCCAGGCCCGCCTCGCGCAGCCGTGCCAGCCGGTCCTCGTGGGTACGGCGTGAGCCCATCGCACCGACATATCCGGCGGAGGTGCGCAGCGCCACCTCCAGCAGGGGAACGTCGAATCTGGGGTCGTGGGTGAGGACGCAGATCGCGGTCCGCTCGTCGACGCTGATCGAGGTCAGGTAGTCGTGCGGCCATTTGACGATCACCTCGTCGGCCTCCGGGAAGCGCTTGGCCGTGGTGAAGACCGGGCGGGCGTCGCACACGACCACGTGGTAGCCGAGGAACTTGCCGATCCTGGCCACCGCCGCGGCGAAGTCGATCGCGCCGAAGACCAGCAGCCGGGGCGGCGGTGCGAAGGAGTGCACGAAGATCGACAGCTCGTCGAGCCGCCGTTCACCGCGCGAGCCGTACCGCCGGACCCCGGTGAGCCCCTGCGCGAGCATGCCGCGCACGTCGTCGTCGACCGCCTCATTCAGCCGGGCGACGCCCAGCGAGCCGGAGGAGCGGTCCGGCCAGACGACTCTGCGGGCGCCGACGGCCCCCGGGCCGGACAGCACGGTCGCCACCGCCACCGGCTCACGTCCCCGCACCGATCCGGCGATCGCCCCCAATTCGGGGAACGTCTCGCGCGAGACCGGCTCGACGAACACGTCCAGGATGCCACCGCAGGTCAGACCGGCCGAGAAGGCGTCGTCGTCGCTCACGCCGTACCGCTGCAGGACCGGGGTCCCGGAAGCGACCACCTCCTGGGCCAGCTCGTAGACGGCCCCCTCGACGCAGCCGCCCGAGACGCTGCCCTCCGCCTCCCCGCCGAGCACGGCCATGGAGGCGCCGGGCGGGCGGGGCGCGCTGCGGAAGGTGTTCACCACGGTCGCCAGTCCGAACGTCTGCCCGGACTCCCACCACCGCACGATCTGTGACAGCACGTCACGCATGTGTCCCTCCCAGCAGGCCGGCCAGTTTTTCGAAGGCGGCCAGGCTGTGCCCGGCCACGAAGTCGTCGATGTGCGGCAGCGCGGCGCGCATCCCGGCGGTGAGCGGCTGGTAACCCTCCTGCCCCTTGTGGGGATTCGCCCAGATCACCCGGTGCGCCATCCGGGACAGCCGGCCCATCTCCGCGCCGAGCAGCGAGACGTCGCCGCGTTCCCAGCCGTCGGAGGCGATCACCACCACCGCCCCCCGGGCGTCGTTCAGGGTGAGAAGCCTCCGGAGCTCCTCGCCCAGCCGGGTGCCGCCGCTCCAGTCGGGGATGGCCCGCGAGACGGCGTCCATCGCGGTGGCCGGGTCGCGGTGGCGCAGCTCGGCGGTGAGCCGGGTGAGCCGGGTGCCCGCGCTGAACACCTCGGTGGCCCGGGGCTCACACCTGACGAGCGCGTGGGCCAGCCGGAGCAGCGTGTCGGCGTAGGGGGTCATGGAGCCGCTGACGTCGACCAGCAGCACGACCCTGCGGGGCCTGGTGCGGGGCGCGCGGTAACGGAGACGGGCGGTCTCCCCGCCGCGCCTCAGGGTCTCGCGGATCGTGGCCCTGCTGTCCAGCCGTCCCCGGTGCGAGGGTCGCAGCCGCCGCGACCTGCGCTGCTCGCGTCCCACCCGGAACAGGGCGAGCAGCCGGTGCACCTCGGCCCGTTCGGTCCCGGTCATCTTGGCCACGTCCCGGTTGCGCAGCACCTCCGCCGCACTGGCACTGGCCACCGGAGCGGGGCCCTCGTCACCGCCGGGGGCCGTGAGCATGCCGACGGTGTGCCGGGTGACGGTGATCGCGGCCGGTTCCCCGCGCCCCGCGCGCAGGCCGCCGAAGTAGGCGTGGAAGACCCGGTCATAGCGGAGCAGGTCGTCGGCCGAGGCACACAGGGTGAACCGGCCCGCCCAGTAGACGTCACGGGGTTTCGCCGGGTCCAGGTGCGCCAGCGCGCGCAGCAGGCCCTGGGTCCTCTCGTGGTCGGCGGGGACCCCGGCGGCGCGCAGTGTCCTGGCGAACCCGGTCATGACGGCGACCAGCTCCCCGGCCGACCCCTGCCCGGACGGGCCGTCCCCGGGCCGGTCGCGGTCCCCGGGCCGTCTCGCACGTTTCTCCCCGGGCCCGTCACGGCCCCCGGACCAGCTCACTCGTCCCTCCCCGGGCCCGTCGCGGCCGCCTCCGGACGGATCGTGCCCCTCAGCCACGGGAGCCACCGAAGAAGCCGTTCCCGAGCACGGCCTCGTGGTCCTCGCGGTGCTTGAGCAGGGCTCCCAGCGTGGCCGCGGCCAGGTCGGGGTCCAGCTCGCGCGCGCCGAGGGTCAGCAGCGCCTCGGTCCAGTCGATGGTCTCGGCGACCCCGGGCGGCTTGGCGAGACCGGCCTCACGGAGCCGTCCGGCCGCCTTGGCGACCTGCTCGGCGAGGGTCTCGGAGCAGGCGGGCAGGCGCCGCAGCAGGATCGCCACCTCCCGGTCGAAGGAAGGATGCTCCAGCCAGTGGTAGAGACAGCGCCGTTTCAGCGCGTCGTGCACCTCGCGGGTGCGGTTGGAGGTCAGCACGACCACCGGCGGCCGTTCGGCGCGGATCGTGCCGAGCTCGGGGATGGAGATCGCGAAGTCCGACAGGACCTCCAGCAGGATGGCCTCGAACTCCACGTCGGCCCGGTCGATCTCGTCGATCAGCAGCACGCTGGGCTGAGTCTCGATGGCTCTGAGCAGCGGCCGGGCGATCAGGAACCGCCGGTCGTAGACCTCGCCCTCCAGCCGGGCCGGATCGGTGAGCCCGCCGGCCTCAGCCGCCTTCAGGTGCAGGAGCTGGCGGGCGAAGTCCCAGTCGTAGAGCACCTGGGGACCGTCGAGGCCCTCGTAGCACTGCAACCGGATCAGCGGCGCGCCCAGCACCGCCGCCAGGGTTCTGGCCAGCTCGGTCTTACCGACCCCGGCCTCACCTTCGAGCAGCAGTGGACGGCCCATCCGCAGCGCCAGGAACGCCGCCGTGGCCAGTCCCTCGCCGGCGAGGTAGGCGTGCCGGTCGAGCAGCTCCGCCAGCTCTCCGGGCGAGCCCAGCTCCGATGCCTCGATCGTCCGCCTCACCACCACCTCAGATTACGCCCGGACCGCCGATCCGGGCTCGGCGAACGGCGACGGGGATCGGGCGGTCTCCGCGGCCCGGCGGCCGTGGCCCCAGAAGCGCCGTCCCACCGGTCCGGCGCACCCTCGCGGCCCCGTACCGCCGGGGCTCGCGCGTGCGCGGCGCGGGCCCCTGCTCCGGACGGGCGTATTCTCACCCTCTTTGACTTCCTCCCCCTCCTCCTAGGGGAGGGGGATTCCCACCCTCACGGATGAGGTTTCCTGCTTCACAGCCGACTGCGGAAGGGAGGACCCTTGCCGTCTCACATCAGCTCCACAGGCAGACACCGCTCGACCAGCGGCCAGAATGTTCTTGGCGGCGTTGACGTCCCGATCGTGCCGGGTGCCGCAGGACGGGCACTGCCACGTCCGGGTGCTGAGCGAAAGCTCGGCGAGCAGATGTCCGCACGCCGAACAGGTCTTGCTGGATGGGTACCAGCGGTCGATCACGATCAGGTGCCGCCCGGCACGCGCGGTCTTGTACTGCAGCTGCCGTCGGAACTCGCCCCACCCGCAGTCGGAGATGACCCGCGCGAGGCAGCGGTTGCGGATCATGTTCTTCACGGCCAGGTCCTCGATCACGATCAGGTCGTGGTCGCGGACCAGCCGGGCAGAGGTTTTGTGCAGGAAGTCGGCGCGGGCGTCACGGACTTTGGTGTGGGCGCGGGCGACCTTCGCCTTCGCCTTCTTCCTATTGTTGGAGCCGCGCTGCTTGCGGGCCATGCGCCGCTGGTAGCGGGCCAGATTCCCGGCTTTGCGTTCCAGGGGGCGCGGGTTGGCGATCTTCTCGCCGATGGACAGGACCGCGAAGTCCTTCACCCCCAGGTCGACACCGACCGTCGAGCCGGTGAGCGGGGCCTGCTCGGGATCGTCGGCGGTTTCGACGGCGAGGGAGGCGTACCAGCGGCCGTCGGGGTCGCGGGAGACGGTCACCGTCGCCGGGTCCAACGTCGCGAGATCGATGTCGGGCCAGGACCACACGAACGCCAGCGGGGCGTCCATCTTCGCCAGAAACAGTTGCCCGGCCTTCCAGCGGAACGCCGAGCGGGTGTAGGTCGCCGTCTGCTTGCCGTGCCGGGACTTGAAGCGGGGGTAGCGGGCGCGTCCGGCGAAGAAGTTCACGAACGCCGTGTACTGGTGGCGCAATGTCTGCTGGAGCGGCACCGAGGAGACGTCGAACAAGAAGGCGAACTCGGGGTCGCGTTTCAGTTCGGTCAGGTACCGGTCGGTCTGCGCGTAGGACGTCTTGGTTCCGTCATGGTGGTAGCGCCGGTGCCGCCATGCCGGCGTCTTGTTCCACACCAGGCGTACGCAGCCGAACGTGCGGTTCAGCACCGCGGCTTGTTCGGTGGTGGGGTAGACCCGCACCTTGTATGCCGTACGCATGTTCGCATTTTGCCGCACCACATAAACATCTGTAAGCAGAAGGAGAAAGTCATGTGCGCTTGGCGCCCTGGGTTGTCCCGGCTCCGCCGGGCCACCCCTTGCGGGGCCCGGACTCCTGCCCGGCCCGAAGGCCGGGGCATCGCCCGGAGGTCTCTGTGAGGAACCTGATCCGGCAGATCAACACCCCGTCGCGAGTCGTGGTCGCCGCCTTCCTGGCGGTGATCCTCGGCGGCTCGGTGCTGCTGTCGCTGCCCGCCGCGGTCGAGGCGGGCCAGCAGGCGTCCTGGACCTCCGCCCTGTTCACCGCGGCCTCGGCGGTGTGCGTCACCGGACTCGCCGTGCAGGACACGGCGGCGCACTGGACGTTCTTCGGTGAGATGGTGATCCTGGTGCTGATGCAGATCGGCGGTTTCGGGATCATGACGCTCGCCTCGATCCTCGCCGTGGTCGTCTCCGGCAAGCTCGGTCTGCGCGCCCGGCTCAACACCCAGGCCGAGACCAAGACCTTCGGCCCCGGTGACGTCCGCCGGGTGATCGCGGGCGTCGCCAAGGTCACGCTGGTGGTGGAGGCGGTGACCGCCGCGGTGCTCACCGCCCGTTTCGTCACCGGGTACGGCGAGCCGTTCGGCCGTGCCGCCTATCACGGGATCTTCCACGCGGTCTCGGCGTTCACCAACGCCGGGTTCGCGCTCTGGCCGGACAGCATGATGCGGTTCGTCACCGATCCGTGGATCTGCCTCCCCCTCGCGCTGGCGGTGGTCGCCGGGGGGCTCGGCTTCCCGGTCTACGCCGTACTCCGGCAGAGCTGGCGTCGTCCGTCGCGCTGGTCGCTGCACACCAAGATCACACTGGGGGTGACCGCCGTCCTGCTGTCCGGCGGGACGGTGGCCGTCACCGCCATCGAGTGGGGAAATCCCCACACACTGGGCGGGCTCTCCCCGGGGCTGCGCGTGCTGGCCGGCTTCTTCCACAGCGCCATGACCCGCAGCGGCGGCCTGAACTCCGTCGACATCTCCCAGATGAACGAGAACACCTGGCTGGTCAGCGATGTGCTGATGTTCATCGGTGCGGGCAGCGCGAGCACCGGCGGCGGCATCAAGGTGACGACGTTCGCGCTGCTCGGCTACGTCATCCTGGCCGAGCTGCGCGGTGAGCCCGACGTCACCGGGGGGCGTCGCCGCATCCCCGAGCAGCTCCAGCGGCAGGCGCTGACCATCGCCCTGCTCAGCGTGGCCTCGGTCGCCGCCGGGACGTTCGTCATGATGATGGTCACCCCGTTCAAGCTCGACCGCGTACTGTTCGAAGTGGTCTCCGCGTTCGGCACGGTCGGGCTGTCCACGGGGATCACCCCTGACGTCGGCACCGCCGGGCGGCTGACCCTGACGGCCCTGATGTTCGTCGGCCGGCTCGGTCCGGTGACCCTCGGTGCCGCGCTGGCGCTGCACGTCCAGACCCGTAGGTTCCGCTATCCGGAGGAGCGTCCCCTAGTTGGTTGACAAGAAGAGCCGCGGCGAGGCGGTCGTGGTGATCGGTTTGGGCCGGTTCGGCGGTGCGCTGGCGGCGGAGCTGGTGGGACGCGACGTCGAGGTGCTGGGAGTGGACAGCGACGCCAAGAACGTCCAGGAGTTCTCCGGGCGGCTCACCCATGTGGTCTGCGCCGACTCCACCGATCCCGACGCGCTCACCCAGCTGGGCATCGCCGAGTTCGGCCGGGCCGTGGTCGGCATCGGCACCGACATCGAGGCGAGCATCCTGACCACCTCGATCCTGGCCGATCTCGGCGTGCCCGACATCTGGGCCAAGTCGATCAGCCTCCAGCACAGCAGGATCCTGGAGCGGGTCGGCGCCCACCACGTGGTGCAGCCCGAGCACGACATGGGCGAGCGGGTCGCGCACCTGGTGACCGGCCGGATGCTCGACTACGTCGAAGTGGACGAGAACTACGCGCTGGTCAAGACCAAGGCACCCCGGTGGGCGAACGGCAGGACTCTGGGCGAGCTGGGCATCCGCAAGAAGTACGGGGTGACCGTGGTCGGGATCAAGCAGCCCGGCGGCAGGTTCACCTACGCCACCTCCGACACGGTCGTCAACGGCGGCGACACCCTGCTCGTCGCGGGCGAGACCGACAAGACCGAGCGGTTCGCCGAGGAGACCTGAGTCCGCCGGGTGCCCGTCCGGCAGAACGGCCACCACCGGGCACCCGGCAGGGCGGCGACCCGCAGACGGCCGCCTGGCCGGCGGTCGGGCCTAACGGGTCTCCTCGGCCTCGCCGCGCCGGCGGATGAGCGCGGCGAGCTCCTGCACCTGCCGCACGGTCCGGTCCTTCTCCGACCCCTGCAGTCCCATGGCCCCGATCGTCGCCCCGTCCGTGAAGTCGATCTTCGCCCAGGGCTCGCTCTGGCCCAGCGTGACCCCCAGCACCTCCGGCCACTCGTAGCGGTGCACCCGCAACGCGTTGACCACGGTGATCCCCCGCTCGTCCGCCTCAACCCGGCAGCGCCCCAGCAGATGCAGCACTCCGGCGATCACCCCGCCGAGCACGACCATGGCGACCTTGTCGGCCAGGGTGAACGGCGGCGGCAGGAAGATCGCCAGCAGCAGCGCCCCCAGCATGATCGCCACCGCGAAGCCGTACGCCACGATCCGTCCCTTCTGGGGCCGCCACACCACGGGCAGCTCGGGCGGAGAGACGTTCTCGGGGCTCACTCGAAGATCACGATCCTTTGGGAAAACCGCCGGTCACAACCGGTGTGACGGCCGACACAGTGCCGAGTGAAATTTACCGCACCACCTCGTCGCCCCCGACTCCGCGGGGAGGCTCCCGCCCCGCCGCGGGGCGGGACGGGACGGGGCGGGACGGGACGGGACGGGACGGGACGGGACGGGACGGGACGGGACGGGACGGGACGGGAGCGGAGACGGGCCCGCCCCGTCTCCGGTCAGTCCCGGAGGTCCCTCAGCAGCAGGGCGGTCTCCAGGGCGGCCACGGTCGCCTCGTAGCCCTTGTCCTCGTGGCTGCCCGGCAGCCCGGAGCGGTCGACGGCCTGGTCGAGGGAGTCGCAGGTCAGCACACCGTTGCCGATCGGGGTCTCCTCGTCGAGGGAGATCCGGGTCAGGCCCGACGTCACCGAGTCGCAGACGTAGTCGAAGTGGGCGGTCTCCCCCCGGATCACGGCCCCCAGGGCGACGACCGCGTCACACCGCCTGGCCAGGGCCTGAACCACGACCGGGATCTCCAGGGTCCCGGCCACCCGGACCACGGTCACCGCGGCGCCGCTGTCGCTGCCGGCCTGTACGGCACGGGCCACCAGCTGGTCGGTGATCTTCTCGTGCCAGCGGGCGGCCACGATGCCGACGGTCAGCCCGCCGGCCTCGACGGCGGACGCCGCCGGCCGTCCGGTGCCGCTCATGCGCGCTCCCCACTCCGCGGGCCGGGGTGCGTTCCCCGGCCGCCGTCGCGCTCGGTCATGGCGTCTCCTCGTGGATGTCGTGGCCGAGGCGCTCGCGCTTGGCCTGCAGGTATTTCTCGTTGTAGGGGTTCATCGCCACCGGCATCGGCTCACGGCCGAGCACCTTGATGCCGTACCCGTCCATGCCGCGCAGCTTGGCCGGGTTGTTGGTCAGCAGCCGGACCGACTTCACCCCGAGGTCGGCGAGGATCTGCGCGGCGTTGGAGAACTCCCGGGCGTCCACCGGCAGCCCGAGCTCCAGGTTCGCGTCCACGGTGTCCCGGCCGTCGTCCTGCAGGCTGTACGCCTTGAGCTTGGCCAGCAGGCCGATCCCGCGGCCCTCGTGCCCGCGAAGGTAGACGACCACGCCCCGGCCCTCGGCGGCGATCGTCGCCATCGCGTGGTCGAGCTGGACCCCGCAGTCGCACCGCAGTGACCCGAGCACGTCGCCGGTCAGGCACTCGGAGTGCGCCCGGACCAGGATGTTCTCCCCGTCCTCGATGTCGCCGTAGACCAGCGTCAGGTGCTCGCCGCCGTCCAGTGCGCTCGCGTAGCCGTAGGCGCGCCACATCCCGTACTTGTTCGGCAGACGCGTCTCGGCGACCCGGGTCACCATCCGCTCGCTGCGGCGCCTGAACTCCACGAGCTGCTCGATCGAGACCAGCGCCAGATCGTGCTCGTCGCAGAACCGGCGCAGCTCCGGCAGCCGCTTCATGGTCCCGTCGTCGTTGACGACCTCGGCGAGCGCGCCCGCCGGGCTCAGCCCGGCGAGCCTGGCCAGGTCGACGGCCGCCTCGGTGTGGCCGCGCCGGGCCAGCACGCCGCCGGCGCGGTAGCGGAGCGGGAACACGTGGCCGGGCCGTACCAGCTCGAACGGCTCGGTCGCCGAGTCGCACAGGGTCCGGATGGTCCGGGCCCGGTCCGCCGCCGAGATGCCGGTGCTCACCCCGTCGCGGGCGTCCACACTGATCGTGTAGGCGGTGCGGAGCCGCTCCTTGTTGTCGTGGACCATCAGCGGCAGGCCGAGCCGGTCGAGGTCCTCTCCGGGCATCGACACGCAGATCACGCCGCTGGTGTGGCGGATGGTGAAGGCCAGCAGCTCCGGCGTGGCCTTGGCCGCGGCGAAGATGATGTCGCCCTCGTTCTCGCGGTTCTCGTCGTCGACGACCACCACGGGCCGGCCGTCGCGGATGTCGGCGATCGCCCTGTCGATCGGGTCCAGCCTGGTCACACTGCCTCCTCGGGGACGAGCACGGCCCTTGACCGGTACTCCTTCAGCCAGTTGAAGAATCCGACCAGGACGAGCACGAAGAACACTCCGTACACCGCCCCGGAGACGACGAGCCCCGAGCTGAAGGCCAGCGGTACGCCGACCAGGTCGACGGCGATCCAGATCAGCCAGAAGTCGACCAGCGCCTGGCCCTGCGCCCAGGTGGCGACCGCGCTGCCGACGAAGATGTAGGCGTCGGCCAGGACGAGGAGGTAGCCCTTGGGCGGCGGGATGGAGGCGCCCCAGGACAGCTTGGTGACGAAGAAGATCACCGCGACCGCGAGCGTGCCCAGGAGCATGATCCCGACCAGCCCGAACCGTTCGAGGGTCGTCGCGGGGCGCACGGCCAGCCCGCGGCCCTCCTGGGTGCCGCGGGTCCAGCGCCACCAGCCGTAGACGGCCAGGGCGCCGAACATGAACTGCTTGAGCGCGTTACCGGTGATGTGCGCGTTGACCGAGGCGACGAAGAGCAGCACCGAGCCGGTCAGCTGCACCGGCCAGGTCCAGATCGACTTGCGGATGGCCAGCAGTACGGTGGCCAGGGCGGCCACGTTCCCGACCAGGTCCGTCCAGAGGACGTGCACCCCGAAGGCCTCGAAGCCCGCTTCCGCCCAGTTCACCGGCCGGCCCCCGGACCGTACGCGCCCACGAGCTTCTCCACGTGCTTGGCGATCACGTCGACCTCGAGGTTCACCGGGTCCCCCGGTTGCTTGGCGCCGAGGGTGGTCATCCGCAGGGTGGTGGGGATCAGGCTGACGGTGAACCCGTCGCGGTCCACGCCGACCACGGTCAGGCTGATGCCGTCCACCGCGATCGAGCCCTTCTCGACCACGTAGCGGTCCAGCCCCTCCGGGAGCGAGAGCCGGACGACCTCCCAGTGCTCGCCGGGCTCGCGCGACAGCAGCGCACCGGTCCCGTCCACGTGGCCCTGCACGATGTGGCCGCCCAGCCGCTGGTCGGCGCGGACCGCGCGCTCCAGGTTGACCCGGGAGCCGGGCCGCAGCGCCCCCAGGCAGCTGCGGTCCAGGGTCTCCTTCATCACGTCCGCGGTGAACACCTCGCCGTCCACCTCCGCCACGGTCAGGCAGACGCCGTTGACGGCGATCGAGTCGCCGTGCCCGGCGTCGGCCGTGACGACCCTGCCGCGGATCGACATCCGGGCCGCGTCCCGTAACGGCTCGATCGCGGTGACCTCGCCCAGTTCCTCAACGATTCCGGTGAACATTCACAGCTCCTTCGCAGGTACCGGCCGGGCGGTCAGACGCAGGTCCGGTCCGGTGGGGGTGACATCCTCGAACTCCAGGCGGTGGGTCTCGGCGATCGTGGCGACGCCCGCCGGACCGAGCGCGGCGGCTCCCGCGCCCAGCAGCGCCGGGGCGAGGTAGCCGACGACCCGGTCGATCAGGCCCTCCCGTAGGAAGGAACCCGCGAGGGCCGGTCCGCCTTCCAGCAACACGCTGACGATCTGGCGGCGGTGCAGCTCGGCCAGGAGCTCTCCCAGGTCGATCCCGTACGGCCGCCGCCGCGCCAGCCGTACCACCTCGGTCCTGGCGGCGAGCGCGCCGGCGTCGGCGTCGGCGGCGACGGCCACCAGCGTCGGCGCCCGGCCGTCCAGGACGCGGGCGGTGAGCGGGGTCCGGGCGTCGCTGTCCACGACCACGCGGAGCGGCGGCACGGCGGACGGCGGGCCGTCCACGGTCGTGTGGAGCGGGCTTCCCGCCGCGGACGGGCCGTCCCCGGGCGGGCGGCGGACGGTGAGCCGGGGGTCGTCGGCGAGGACGGTGCCGATGCCCGCGATGATCGCGCCGGCCTCGCCGCGCAGGCGGTGCACGTCCGCGCGGGACTCGGGTGAGGTGATCCACTGGCTGGTGCCGTCCGCGGCGGCCGAGCGGCCGTCCAGCGTGGCGGCGTACTTCCAGGTGACGTGTGGCCGGCCGAGACGGACGGAGGTCAGCCACTCGGCGTTGCCGCGCCCGGCCTCCTCGGCGAGCACACCGGTCACCACGGTGACACCGTGCCGCCTGAGGCGGTCGGCGCCGCCGGCCGCCATCGGGTTGGGGTCGCTCACCGCGACGACGACGCGGGCGATCCCGGCCTCCAGCAGGGCGAGCACGCAGGGCCCGGTGCGCCCGGTGTGGTCACAGGGTTCGAGGGTGACGTACGCGGTGCCGCCCCTGGCACGCTCCCCGGCGGCGCGCAACGCGACCACCTCGGCGTGCGGGCCGCCGGCGTAGGCGTGGAAGCCCTCTCCCGCGACCTGCCCTGCGGCGTCGAGGACGACGCATCCGACGACGGGGTTGGGGCTGGTGGTGCCGCGTCCGTGCGCGGCGAGCTCGATCGCCCGGCGCATGTGCGCCTGATCAGTCACCCGGGTCTCCTACTCGCCAGTAGCTTTTTGCCACGGCGGGCCCCGGGGGATCACGGGTGTGTGCACACCCTTCTGACGGAGGGTGCCCGAAGACACTCTCCGTTCGCGCGCTGCCTCCCATCCGGACTTTAACCGTCGGTCCCGGAATTCCACCGGGTCAACCGGTCGATGGACTCGACCGGGTCGCGGACTGTAACCGCCGGTTCGGACTTTCACCGACCCCGGAGCACGCTGTTTGCCTGACGGGTCGCTCGCCCTTCGGGTCCGCTTCCCATACATCAGTGTGCCATGACCGGCAAGCGGAGGAACACCCCAGGGTCGTATGCGACCCGCCCCTGGCCCCCCGGCCCTAGGCGGCCCGCTCCGCCGTCACCTGCCGCGCCCTGCGGGCGTCCGGACCGTATCTGACCGGGGCCGGCACCAGGCCGATCCCGGTCTGCAGAGCCTTCAGCGTGACCGTCGCCCACAGGTCGCCGAGCGGCGTCGCGGGCAGGCCGTACAGCCTGCGGGCCCAGCGTGGCAGGGTCGCGAAGGCCAGCACGGTGAGCATCGGGATGACCGGCTTGAGCGGGAGCAGGTACGTCGGCAGCGGCGCGCCGAGGGACTGGCTCAGGGACTGGCGCATCGGATGGGGCACCTCGGGGGCGAAGTAGAGGCCGGGACGGCACCCCTGGATGTAGTCGCGCATCTCGCCGACCGAACCGGGCACGTCGCCGGGGCTCAGGCCGACGACCTCGGCGGCTCGCCGCCACTCGTGCACGAACCGGTCGGCCTCCTCGTCGCTCAGGCGCACCCCCGCGCGCCGGGCCACCGACAGGTAGGAGTCGACCTCGCCGACGTGGACCCAGAGGAGCGCCGCGGGGTCGTCGAGGCGGAAGCGCTCCCCGGTGTCGGGGTCGAACGCGGTGAGCCGGGAGTGGATCCTCCTGACCCGCGCGCCGGCGGCGGCGACCTCGGCGCTGGTGCCGTAGGTGCGCACGCGGACGAACTCGGTGGTGCGCAGGAAACGCGACCACGCCTCGGCCGGGTCCATGAGGGAGGAGTTCTGCGCGACTCCGCGCATCGCCCGGGGGTGAAGCCCCTGCATGAGCAGCGCCCGGAACCCGCCGACCAGCAGGATCGGCTCCCCCATCACCCGCCAGGTCACCGAACCCGGCCCGAACAGCCCGTGGTCCATGCGCCACCTCCCTCGCACCTGCCCGAACCACCCCGTCGGCCGGACAGCACACGTCCCGCCGATCCTGCGACCTCGGCACGGGCGGCGACGTCGGAACGCACCGTCATGGCCATACCATCAGCATGTCACAGGCCGGTGAATATCAACTTTCCGGGGATTCGGCTGTCATCTCCGCCCCTCGAACACGATCAACGGAATTACCGCCATGACCTGATTGAAACCACACAAAAAGAATGGACAACCGGGCCATTGATCGGCGTGGACCGTTTCGCGACGGCGCCCCCGGATCCCGTGCCGGCGACTCCCGGCGGAGCGTCGAACGGCCGCGCGGATTCCCGGATCGGCGGCGATTCGGCGGAGGGACTCAGGAGGGGTCGGCGCGTACGGCGGTCGCGGCCAGGGTGGTGTAGTTCATCGTGAAGCGTCCACCCAGGGAGTCGATGGCGCTCCCGACCGCGTCCAGTATCTCGGCCAGCTGATCGGGACGGAGCCGGGTGAGGCCGCCGGTGGTGGGGAGCAGGTCCAGCCACTGGTCGCGCGTGTAGGACCGCTCCCAGTCGAATCGCCACTGTTCGGGATCGTTGAACTGTCCGGTCTCGCAGAGCTTGTCGGCGAACTTCACGTACGCCGCCTGGTAGAGGTCGAGCAGACGTCGGGCCGGTTGGTCGTTGAACGGGGAGTCGGGCGCCACCCGCCGGTAGGCGGCGGCGAACGGCTCGGCCACCTCGGCAGGCGGCTCGTACACGTGCCCGAAGATCGCCAGCCGTCCCCTCGGACGCAGCACACGTGCCGCCTGCCCGGCTCCGGCGACCGGATCCACCCAGTGCCACGACTGGGCGGCGATGACCGCGTCGAACGTCCGACCGGCCGGCTGCCAGGACTCGAAGGCCGCCACCTCGACCTGCAGGCCGCGGGATCGCGCGAAGTCGGCCATCCGCGCATCGGGCTCGACACCGAGTACGGCGCAGCCGGCGGCCTGGAACTGGCGGGCCGCGATGCCGGTACCGCAGCCGACGTCGAGCACGTCAGACCCGGGGCTCCCGGCGATGATCCGCGCCACCAGCGCATCGGGGTAGCCGGGCCGGGCCTGGTCGTAGCGTTGCGCGTCCACGCCGAACGACTCGGCCATCCGCCGGGCCTTGTGCGACTCCGACGGGGACGGTTCCGATTGCTCTCGAGGTAGTATGGGCATGCGCCCACCTTAGTGGGCACATGCCCACTAGGCAACGGATGCCAGCGGGTCGACGCACGAAAGGATCTCTGAGTGCCGACTGGTGTGCACCTTCGCGACGCGCGGCAGCAGCTGTTCGACGCCGCCGAACGCGTGCTCCTGCGGGACGGGCCGAACGGGCTGACCAGCCGGGCCGTCACCGACGAGGCAGGCTGCGCCAAAGGCGTCCTGCACCGGCACTTCACCGACTTCGACGCCTTCCTCACCGACCTCGTACTCGACCGGGCCGCGCAGCTCGAGACGCAGGCGAGTGCGCTGGGCGAGTCCGCCGGCGTCGGCACGGTGGCCGCCAACCTCACCAGCGCGCTGACCACCCTGTTCGGACCGATCCCGATGGGGATCATCCCGCTCATCACCTTCCGGGACGAGCTGCGCGCACGGCTGCGGCAGGCCAGACCCGGAGGCGGCATCGCGATCCTCGCCCAGGCCACGACCGCGATCTCCGCCTATCTGACCGACGAGCGTGAACTGGGCCGCATCGCGGCCGACGCCGACATCGACTCACTCACCCTCTCCCTGGTCGGCGGCGGGCATCTCCTGTTCGCAGACCGCGACCTCGACCCGCCGACCACTGCAGCCGTCGACACGTTCGTGACAGCGGCCATCGCCGACGTCGTGCAACGACGACCGGCCTAAGGACCCCCTGGCGGTCCGGCGCGGAGGGAGCGGAGGGGAGATCAGCTCTTCTCGGCCATGGACCGCAGGCTGTCCACCGCCATGGCCGGGTCGTCGGCACCGTAGACGGCGTTGCCCGCCACGAAGACGTCGGCCCCCGCCTCGGCGCAGCGCTCGATGGTGCGGTCCGACACCCCGCCGTCCACCTGGAGCCAGACCCGGCCCCCATGCTTGTCGATCAGCGCGCGGGCCCGGCGGATCTTCGGGAGGACCACGTCGAGGAACTTCTGGCCGCCGAACCCGGGCTCGACGGTCATCAGCAGCAGCATGTCGATCTCACCGAGCAGGTCCTCGTACGGCTCGACCGGGGTGCCCGGGTTCAGCGCGAGACCGGAACGCGCCCCGGCGGCGCGGATCTCGCGCAGGGTGCGGATCGGGGCCTTGGCCGCCTCGGCGTGGATGGTCACGCTGCCCGCCCCGGCCTCGGCGTAGGCCGGGGCCCAGCGGTCCGGATCCTCGATCATGAGATGGCAGTCGAGTGGCAGCGAGGTGGCCTTGAGCAGGGACTCGACGACCGGAAGGCCGAGCGTCAGGTTGGGCACGAAGTGGTTGTCCATGACGTCCACGTGCAGCCAGTCGGCGTTGGGAACCGCCGCGGCCGCCTCGGCGAGGCGGGCGAAGTCGGCGGACAGGATGCTGGGCGAGATCTGTACGGCCATGATGCGGTCGATTCTATGGCGCGGCCACCGGCGGCACGTCATCGGTGGACGGCCCAGCCGGGTCGTCAGAGGCCGATCTGCACCCCGTAGTCCTCCAGCCAGGCGTTGAGCTGGAGGAACCGCTCCAGCGACGCCCGGGATCCGCCGGCATCCGTCGGCCGGTCCAGAATGGCCCTGACCTTCTCCAGGTCGATCAGCGGCGCCGCGGCCACGTCGCCCTGGTCGAGCAGCCGGGCCGCCTCCGCACGCAGGGCCTGCCCGTAGGCCGGGTCCTGCGTCGAAGGGTAGGGGCTCTTGCGCCGTTCCAGGACCGAACGCGGCAGGAGGTCGGCCGAGGCGGCGCGCAGCAGGCTCTTCTCCCTGCCGTCGAAGGTCTTCATCGACCAGGGGGCGGTCAGCTTCTCGGCCCTGAAGGGTCGAGCTTGCAGCTCCTCGCCGTGCATGGGGTGCACGGATCAGGCCGCGTCGTCGGCAGCGTGACTCACTGCCCAGCTCGCGGCACCGCGCGCGGCGATGTTACGGGCTGCGTTCACGTCGGCGTGCTCAGCGAAGCCGCACGACGTGCAGGAGAAGGTGGCCTGGTCGGGCCGGTTCTTCTTGTCGATGTGGCCGCATGCCGAACACCCCTGAGAGGTGTAACGGGGGTCCACATGAACCACCGGCAGCCCGGCGCGGGTCGCCTTGTAGGCGATATATGCGCCGAGCTGCCGGAAGCTCCAGGAATGCAGCGTGACCCGCTGGGGCTTGCGGAGCCGTACCCTCTCGCGGATGCCGCCCAGGTCTTCCAGGGCGATGCCGCGACAGGTGCGTTGGGCCTCGGTCACGATCTGCTTGGAGATGCGATGGTTGGTGTCGGCGGCGAAGCGTGCTTCCCGGCCGGAGAGCCTGCGCAGGAGCCGTTTGGCGGATGTGGTGCCCTTGGCCTGGAGGCGACTGCGCAGGCGGCGGTTGCGGTGGCGGACCTGGTTTAAGTGTTTGCCCGCGTGGACGGTGCCGTCGTTAGTGGTGGCGATGTTGGCGATGCCGAGGTCGACGCCGAGAAAAGCGTCCGGCTCGATCAGTTCGGGCTCGGGAATGTCGCAGGTGGCGTACAGGTACCACTGGCCGCCCCGGTACACCAGGTCGCTTTCGCCCCGGCGGTGCTCGGTGAGCGTCTTCAACTGCTGCGGGGAGCACGCGAAGGGGATACGGCCGGAGCGTCCACGCACGGTCCAGATCGAGACGGTGCGGGCGTCCGTCTGCCAGGACAGGCATCGGTCGTCGAACGGCTGGGCGGCGTCCTTGCGGAACCGGATCGGCTTGGCCTCGACGATCGTGCGTCGCTTCGATCCTTCGCGGCCGTAGTTCCCGGCCTTCAGGTTCGCCGTCAGCGTCGCGTAGGCCCCGGCCGTCTTGCGGGCGGCATGGATCGCGGGCTGAGCAGACAGGCCCATCTCCTTCAGCTCCCCGTACACCAGGCGCTGTAACGAGGTCTTGCCTGTTATCCCGGTGTCGAACGCGCGGCGGGAGGCGTGATTGGCGGCGTGGTTGCAGGCGCGAAGCGTCTCCCGGAGGGCTGTCTCGGTGGGCGCGTCCGGGAGCAGTTTCACCTGCACCACGATCTTCATTCCCATATTGTAGCTTCTTATCCATGTCACCACGGTGGGAACCAGATCCGCTGGTAAGGCGCGGTCGTAGCGTCGTCTACGACCTTCACGTACATCTTGTCTTTGTCACGAAGTATCGGCGTGATGTCCTCACCGACGCCATGCTCACCCGCTGCGAGGACGTCATGCGGGACGTGTGCGCCCAGCTCGGCGCGACCTTGCGGGAGTTCAACGGCGAGGACGATCACGTGCACCTGCTCGTGCACTACTCGCCCAAGCTGCCCATCACGACCTTGGTCAACCGACTCAAAGGCGTCTCCGCGCACTACCTGCGCAAGGAGTTCACCGGCCGGATCAACCGGCACATCATGCATGGCCACCTGTGGTCGCCCTCGTATTTCGCCGGATCTTGCGGCGGCGCACCGCTTCAGATCATCCGCGAGTACATCGAGAACCAAAAACGCCCGGACTGGCGTCCGGGCGCAGGCAGGGAAGCCATTCCTCCCGGCCCTGGGGGGCCGGGATTCCTGGCTAGACCTCATTGACGAATCGTCTGATAGGCCTGGGCCAGGGTCGGCCTTCTGCCGGAGAAATGCGTCCAATAGGCGTGCAGGCAGTTCCACACGGTGATCGCGGCGGACACCTGCCCGTCCAGGAGCGCGGACTGAGCGCAGGTCAGCTCCAGGCGGGCTTTATGCCCGCGCTGCCGCTTGACCATCCCCTGCCCGCTCATGGCCGCAATCCTGCCTGATCCAACATTGGGTTGTGGCCGAATACAGCGACAAGGACCGGTAGGCACTGTGTTTCCTGCTCCAGGCCCACTTGGTTTTCGTGACCAAATTCATTTGTAACAGGCGATCGACTGCCGCTATGCGCCGGGGGCGAGGAGCTCATCCCCGGCGCAGGAGGGCGAGGAACATCCCGTCGGTGCCGTGGCGGTGCGGCCAGAACTGGGCGTGGGGTCCCTCGCCCAGTCCCTCCACCCCGGGAAGGTAGGCGCGGGCGTCGAGGGCCTCCACGTCGTCGCGGCGGCGCAGGACGTCTCCGACCACGGTGACGGTCTCGGCCAGATGGGGCGAGCAGGTGACGTACGCGACCACTCCCCCCGGACGGACCGCCTCCAGGGCCGAGGTGAGCAGCTCACGCTGGAGCCTGCCGAGATCGGGGAGGCTCCGGGGGTCGCGCCGCCAGCGGGCTTCCGGGCGGCGGCGAAGGGCGCCCAGCCCGGTGCAGGGCGCGTCGACCATGACCCGGTCGAAGGCTCCGGCACGCCAGGCGGGGACCGTGCCGTCGGCGGTGATCACCGCCGCCTCGCGGGTGGTCTGCCGGACCAGGCGGGCGCGGTGGTACTGAAGCTCGGCGGCCAGCAGGCGGGCCCCGCCCGTGAAGGAAACGGGACCGGGCCCCTGCTGCTGCCCGCGGGGCTCCCGCCCGGCGCCGGACGGTCCATACGGCTCCCGGGGCTCCTCGTCGAGTCCCCTCCGGGCCGGGGCGGCCTCGTCACCGTGGACGGCGATGGCGTCCAGCAGGCCGGCCTTGCCGCCGGGTCCCGCGCACAGGTCGAGCCAGCGGGTGTCGCCACCGGTCACCGGGACGCGGGTCAGGGCCAGCGCCACGAGCTGGCTGGCCTCGTCCTGCACGGCGGCACGCGCCTCGGCCACGGCCCGGATCAGGCCGGGGTCGCCCTCGGACAGGTAGGCGGCGTAGGGGGAGTAGTGAGCCGGCTCCGCACCGGAGGTGAGCAGCTCCTCGACCGACGAGAGGCCCGGCCGGGCGACCAGGGTGACCCGGGGGCGCTCGTTGTCGGCGGCCAGCAGGGCGGCCGTCTCGTCGAAGTCGCCGCCCACGGCGTCGCGCAGCGCGGTGACGATCCACCGGGGATGGCTGTGCGCCACGGCCAGGTGACCGACCGGATCCTGCTCGGGGTCGGGGGCCACGATGGGCAGCCACTGCTCCAGCGAGCGTCCGGCGACCTTGCGCAACACGGCGTTGGCGTACTTCGACGCGCCGGTGCCCACGCGCAGCCTTACCAGGTCGACGGTCGTGCCGACCGCGGCGTGCGGGGGGATCCGGGTCTTGAGCAGCTGGTGCACGCCCAGGCGGATGGCGTCGAGCAGCGGTGGGTCCAGGTCCTCCGGAGCCCGGTCGCTGCAGGCCGCGATGACCTCGTCGTAGGTGCCGAGGCCGCGCAGGGTGCCGTAGGCCAGCTCGGTCGCCAGGCCCGCGTCCCGTCCGGACAGGCGGCGCTCACGCAGCAGCGTGGGCATCAGGAGGTTGGCGTAGGCGTCTCGCTCGTCCACGGCGCGCAGGAGGTCGTAGGCGACATTGCGGGCCTCGTCACGGACCGGCCTGGCCGGACGGCCGCCTCGGCTCCCTCCGGGACCCCGGCCCTGACCGCCGGACGCACCCGTCTGACCATCGGAACCCCGCCCCCGGCCGGCGGAGCCGGCCTGGCCGCGACTCCCGCCGGAGCCCTGCTTCCCGCCGGAGGCCCCTGGCTGCCCACCGCCCCGGCCACCGCCGGAACCGTGCTCCCGGCTGCCGGACGCACCCGTCCGACCGCCGCGTGAGCGGTTCCCCGGACCGTGGCCGCCGCGCGAGGCGTCCCCGCCGCTCCCCCGATCGCTCATGGTCTATCCCAGCCGATCTTCGTCTGCGGGCCGCACACCGCGGGCCCATTCTTCCGCGCCCATCGGGCGCTTGCCCTGCGGCTGCACCTCGCCCAGCTCGACCGGGTGGGTGGCCGTGCCGACCAGGACGGACTTCTTGGACGCCGCGATCCGCCCGGCCTCCAGGGCCGGGGCGTCGGGTGCGGGCCGTACCGGACCGAGCTTGACCCGCTGGCCGCGGAACTCCGTCCACGCGCCCGGGGCCGGGGTGCAGGCACGGATGAGGCGGTCCACCCGCATGGCGGACCCGGACCAGTCGACCCGGGCGTCGTCCACGCTGATCTTCCGGGTGAAGCTCAGCCCCTCGGCGGGCTGGGGCACGGCCTCCAGCTTGCCGTCCTCGATCCCGTCCATGGTGGCCACCAGCAGTCCGGCGCCGGAATCGGCGAGCCGGGCGAGCAGGTCGCCGCTGGTGTCGGCGGGCCGGAGCTCCTCGGTGACCACGCCGTAGACCGGGCCCGCGTCCAGCTCCTTGACGATCTGGAAGGTGGTCGCGCCGGTGATCTGGTCCCCGTGGAGCACGGCGTGCTGCACGGGGGCGGCCCCCCGCCAGGCGGGCAGCAACGAGAAGTGGAGGTTGACCCAGCCGTGCCGGGGGATGTCCAGGGCGGCCTGCGGCAGGAGCGCTCCGTAGGCCACCACCGGACAGCAGTCGGGATCGATCTGCCGCAACCGCTCCAGGAACTCGGGATCCCCCGCCTTCGGCGGCCGCAGGACCTCCACGCCCGCCTCCCGGGCCAGCTCGGCGACGGGGCTCGGGTGGACCTTGCGGCCCCGGCCCGACTGGGCGTCCGGCCGGGTGACGACGGCGACGACGTCGTGGCGCGGCGAGTCGAGCAGGGCCCGCAACGAGGGCAGGGCGGTGTCCGGGGTTCCGGCGAAGACCAGGCGCACGTTCCTACAGAGCCTTCCCTTGGGTGGCATGCGGGGAGAACTTGAACGCGGGGGCCGACAGCCCGCTCCACTCCGCCTCGCGGATCTCCTTCATGGCGAGCTTGCGCTGCCGCAGGTCCATCCGGTCGATGAACAGCACCCCGTCCAGGTGGTCGGTCTCGTGCTGGAAGCAGCGGGCCATCAGGTCGGTGCCCTCAAGGGTCACCGGCTCGCCGTGCATGTTGACGCCCTTCGCCACCGCCCGGATCGCCCGGGGTGTGGGGAACGACAGGCCGGGGAAGGACAGGCAGCCCTCCTCGCCCTCCTCGTCCAAGTCGTCGGAGAGGTCGAGGTTGGGATTGATCAGATGCCCGAGCTGCTCGTCCACGTAGTAGGTGAAGACCCGCAGGCCGACACCGATCTGCGGGGCGGCAAGCCCGGCTCCGGGGGCGTCCAGCATCGTGTCGGTGAGGTCCTTGACGAGCTTGCGCAGCTCCTTGTCAAAGTCCTTGACCGGCTCCGCGGGGGTGCGCAGCACGGGGTCGCCGAAAAGGCGGATCGACTGAATGGCCAACAGGGCTCTCCTCACACTTTTCGGGGATGCCCACAGTCTAAGGGCCGCATGGAGTGCCCCTCGGATCTTCCGCTCCCCCGCCGGCCTGCGAGGAGATGCGGTTCAGCGTGAGCGGGCCTTCATGGCCGCCTTCCGGGCCGCCTTGGCGACCGCCGCGTCGCTGTGCCGGGCGCCCAGCAGGTCCAGCACGGCGATCGTGTCGGGGTGGTCCACCAGGGTCATCTCCTCGACGACCCGGACCAGATCCTCAGCGGGTTCGAGCATGCCGAACTCGCACACGGCCTCGGGGGCGTTGCCCAGGTGGATCAGCGAGGCGATCGTGTCGACGGCGATCCAGGTGCTGTCGGCGGGGGTGAGCGCGGGCGCCGGCAGGTCGCGGATGTGCAGCCAGGAGGCGGCGTAACGCCACATGGCGGGCTCGGTGAGCGCCTCCCGCAGCGGGGCCTCCGCCTCGGGCCCGAGCTCCTCCAGGATCGTCCCCACGGTGCCGCGCTGGCCTGCCGTACCGGATGCGGCGATCTTGACCAGCTCGCGGGCGGCGGTCTCGGGGAGGCGGGACTCCAGCCACACGGTGACGGCGCTGGGGGCGGCGGAGCGCTTCATGATCGCGTCAACCAGCTCGTCGGCGCCGAGGTCGGCGAAGACGGCCACCTCGGCCTCGGTGGGGGCGTCGTGCCCCTCCCGCAGCAGGTCCTGGCGGACCGCCCACATGCCCAGTGGCGTCAGCCGGGGCCGGCCCGCCTCGGACGGCTCGACGAGCCCGCAGTAGCCCAGCAGCGACAGCGCGCCCTCCAGCTCGGCCGGGAGCACGGCGGCCAGTTCCCGCATCTGCGCGGGCCGGGTCTCGCAGGCCACCTCGTGCGACTGCAGGATCCCCTTGACCAGGGTGGCGGCAGACAGGCCGTCGCTCACGGCGTACATCGTGGCGAGCATCTCGGCGAGATGGTCGTCGACCACCTCCGACCCGGTCAGGCTCTCGTCCGCGCGGTCCAGGACGTCCATGACCACGCCGTCCCAGAATCCCAGCAGGGCCGCGGCGGGCAGCTCGGCGGAGAGCGCCAGCGGGCCGGCCGTCGCCACGCCCCGGACGATGCGCACCATTCCGGTGTTGACCGCGACGACCCAGAGCAGGTGCAGTCGCGCCGGGTTGGGCACCCCGAGCTCGGCGCAGGGCAGGAACGGGTCGGGCAGCAGACCCTCGGGGGTCAGCTGCCGGGTGCCGGTCCACGCCGCCAGCCGCTGGGCGTCCCGCACCAACGGGACCCTGAGGACGGCGGCGGCGAGCACGTCGTCGGTGGCGAGCACGACCGGCGGGAAGCTCAGCGCCTCGGTGCCGCAGCTCTGGCACTCACAGTCCTTGCCTGCCGCGGAGACCGCGTCGAGCATGGTCGCGCGGGCCTCACGGGACCCCGATCCCAGCTCGTCCACCAGCCTGCGCAGCTCGCCGAGATCGAAGACATTGCCCATGTTCCCGCTCTTTGCCACCCGTGAAACTTACTGCACTGGAGCCCCACGGGTGTACGGCTAACCGATCGCGCGAGAACGTGCTTTGAAAGCGGCCTTACGGGCGGCCTTGGCCACGTTCTGGTCGTTCAGGGAACGACCGAGCAGCTCAAGGACCTCGACGACCTCGGGGTGGTCCACCCGCCACATCTCCTCGATCATGTGCGTCGGCGGACCGGAGGACGCCAGATTCTCGGCGAACGCCTCCGGATCGTCCTCGGCGGTGGAGATGGCCAGGGCGAGCATGTCCACGCTCATCCAGAGCACCTCATCCTGGGAGAGCGCCGGGGCGACCAGGCCCCGGGCGGAGAGCCAGCTGACGGCGTGCGGGCGCAGCTCGGCCTCGTCGAGGTACGGGCGGACCGCGGGCTCGGCCTCCGGGCCGAGCCGGTCCACGATCGTCACCGCGATGCCACGGACGATCGAGGGCGCTCCGGAGGCGGCACCGAGCATCTCGGTGGCGGCCTCCTGGGGGGTCCGGCTCCGCAGCCAGCCCTGGATGTCCGCCTCGGCCATCTCGGTGGGCAGCCCGGAGAGCAGTCCCTCGATGAGGTCGGGCGCGTCGGCCGCGGTCAGGTCGGCGGCCTCGGGCGCCTCGATGCCCAGATCGGTGTAGTGCTCCCGCAGGCCCCAGACCGCCAGCGCGGACAGCTCCAGGGTCTCCTCGCTCTGCTCGGCGATGCCGCAGTAGGCCAACCCCCGTACAGCCTCGGCGACATCCACCTCCCCGTGGTCGACCAGGCCGATCTCCTCCAGGTAGGCGCTGACGAGCGGGATCGGCACCGGTGCCTGCAGCCGGTAGAGCATGTCGCACAGGCCGTAGAGCTCCTCGTCGAGGGAGGGGCTGCCGGTCACGGCGCCGCCTGTCTCCTTCTCCACGAGGTGGTCGACCAGCGCGGCCCAGACGTCGAGCGGGTCGGGGTCCTCGCCGTCGAAGATGGCGGTGCCCTCGACCTCCACCAGGCCGGTGTGCACCGCCAGCCTCCACAGGAAGCCGGGGTCGGCCACCGCGAGCTGGGCGGCCGCCTCGGCGGCGTCGCGGACCCTCAGGCGCCCTTTGACGGTCGGCCTGCGGCCTCCGGCCAGCATCCACTGGACCAGCCGCCGGACGTCGGTCACGAGGGGAACCCGCAGGGCGCTCTCGGCGAGCGCCTCACGGGGTGCCAGCCGCGCCGGCGGCAGGGGGGAGCAGCCCGGGCACTCGCAGGGGTCGTCGGGGGGCTCCGCCACCGCCGACACCGAGACGTCGCCCTGCTCCAGCGAGTCGGCGCCCATCGCGCTGAACAGGCTCTTGGCCATGCCGAATCTGGAGGTGTCGGCGAGCGCGATCGGCATCTCGGGCTCGATCCGGTCCAGGACCACCCGCATGCGGACGGCCATCTTGCCGCCGATCTCCTCGGTCGCGAGCAGGAAATCGACAAGGGTGCGGGCGGCGGCAACGGTCTCGGGGGCACTTTCCGGTGGGGCGATGACCTTGCGCGGGTAGATGTTGAGCAGCAGTTCCTCGAAAGTGACGGGAGTGAAATCACCCAGCTCGTTCACGTTCAGATAATCGCTCGCATAGTCGCAGAGCAGCCGCACCTCGTCCACGTCAACGTCCAGGCCGTGCGCGCGCCCCCACGCACGCAGATCGTCTACGGCCCGATTTACCCATTCGATCGACACAGGGGAAAATTAACGGCTTACTGTCAGCACCGCGAATCGGGGAAACAGCTCAAATCACGTCGAGAGGGTCAATGCATACCCTGACCACCTCAGGAGTCTTGCGTGCGGACCGCACTCCGACGGCCCCCTTCAACGCCGCGGACAGCGCCGCCCCCGACCCTCGGGGAACCCTCACCATGGCGCGTTCCCGCACCTGATCGCCCCTGGGCGAGTCGAGAGGGACGGGCCCGAGCACCTGAGCCTCCCCCGGCAGCACGGCCTCCCCGAGCATTTCCCTGACCGCCGAAGGAGAACCGGTCAGCGTGGCCATCCGCACCGCCGGGGGGAAACCGAGTTCTGTCCTGCCGGCCAGTTCGCGCTCGGCGTGAGTGACGGGGTCCCAGCGCAGCAGCGCCTGTACGGCGAGCACCGAGGAGTCGGCCAGCACGACCAGTTCGGCTCTGGGCCGCAGCAGCGCGGCGGCGTTCATCCACCGGCGCAACGTCTCCTCCGCGACCCGTAGGTCCGGCCGGCCGAGCAGCGCCCACCCGTCCAGCAGCACGGCCGCCGCGTAACCGCCCTCGGCCACCGGTTCGGCCCCCGGGGTGGCCACCACCAGCGCGGGGGCCGCGCCCACCGTGGCGAGCACGCCGTCCTTGCCCGAGGTCCTGACCTTGACCGAGGGGAAGGCGCGCCCCAGCTCCTCGGCCGTACGGCGGGCGCCCACCACCTGCGCCCGCACCCGGACGCCCCCGCAGGCGGGGCAGCGCCACTCCCCCGCGATCCGGCCGCACCAGCGGCAGTAGGGGGCGGCGTGGCCGCCGCGCAGCGCGAGCGGTCCGCTGCAGTGGCCGCATCGGGCCGGCGCCCGGCAGTTCTGGCAGGCCAGCGCCGGCAGGTAGCCCCGCCGGGGGACCTGCACCAGCACCGGGCCGGTCGTCAGGCCGGCACGCAGCGCCCGCCAGGCGAGGCTGGGCAGCCGGGCCGCCCTGGCCGCCTCGTCCCTGGCCAGCTCGGAGTCCTCACCGGCCGGCCGGACCCTGGGGGCCCTGCCCCTGACCGTCTCCCTGGCGGCGACGAGGGGACCGGCCCAGCCTCCTGCGACGAGCTGGGTGGCCTCGGCAGTACGGGCGTATCCGCCGATGAGCAGGCCCGCGCGGCCCTGGTGGGCACGGAGCGCGAGGATCTCCCGGGTGTGCGGGTACGGGGCGAGCCGCTCGGCGTGCAGGTCGTCGCCGTCGTCCCAGACCACCGCCAGCCCGAGCTCCCTGACCGGCGCGAAGGCCGCCCCCCTGGTGCCGACGACGGCGCGCACCTGTCCCCGGGCCACCCGGAGCCATCGGCGGTAGCGTTCCGCGGGCCCCAGGTCCGCGGTGAGCGCCACGTGCTCTCCGGGCCCCAGGACGGCGCCCAGCGCCGCGTCGGCCAGCGCCACGTCCTTTCCGTCGGGAAGCACCACCACCGCCCCCCTGCCGCTGCGCAGGGTCTCCCGGACGGCCACCGCCACGGCCCCGGGCCACTCGGGCCCGCCGTCCCCGGTCCCGGGCAGTGCGGTCCACACGGCGCGCGGCGCACCCCCACCGGCCAGGGCCGCCAGGAACGCCTGCCCGTCGGGGTAGTCCGCCCATGCACCGGGCCCGCCGGCCCTGTCCGGGGCCTTCGGCGGAAGCGGGCCGTCCGGGACACCGGCGCCGTCCGCGGCCTTCGGCGGAAGCGGGCCGTCCGGGACACCGGCGCCGTCCGCGGCCTTCGGCGGAACCCGGACGTCCGGGACACCGGCGCCGGCCTCCGGGCCGGGCCGGATCGCCGCGCGGTCCTCGGCCTCCACCCTGGCGTGGCGCGGAGGCACGGCCAGGCGCAGCACGTCGGCCATGGTCCCGGCATAGCGGTCGGCCACGGCGCGGGCCAGAGCGGCGATCTCAGGGACGAGGACGGGCTCGGGGGAGACCACCCTCTCCAGACGGGAGAGCTTTCCCTCGTGCTCGCTGCCGGCCACCCGCTCCAGCAGAAAACCGTCGACGAGCTTTCCGGCGAACCGGACGCGGACTCGCGAGCCCGGCACCGCGTCGGCGTCCAGGGTGACCGGGACGACGTAGTCGAACAATCGGTCGAGGTGCGGCAGCGGCGTGTCCACGGCGACCCGGGCGATCGGCAGCACGGCGGCCGGCTCCGGCACCCCCCTGGCGGGCTTGGCGGAGCCGGGCGCGGGCCGCTCACGCACGGCGTCGAGCGGTAGCAGGGCGTCGTCGTCCGATGAGGGGCTGGGGTGGGTCACCCACTTGTCCTACCAGATTCCCGAGGCGGCGAAGACGACCGTCCGGCGGACCACGGCGTCCCCGCTTCGCCGTCTGTCAGAACGCCGGGCCCCGCCCGCGGGAACGGCGCAGCCCCCGGTGAGAGCTCTCACCGGGGGCTGCGGACGGAGAAGCGTCAGAGACCGGCGGCGGTGCGCAGGGCCTCGGCGCGGTCGGTGGCCTCCCAGGAGAAGTCGGACCGGCCGAAGTGTCCATAGGCGGAGGTCGCCGAGTAGATCGGGCGCAGCAGGTCGAGGTCGCGGATGATCGCGGCCGGGCGCAGGTCGAAGACCTGGAGCACGGCCTTCTGGATCGTCTCGATCTCGACCTTCTCGGTGCCGAAGGTCTCGACGAAGACGCCGACCGGGTGCGCCTTGCCGATGGCGTAGGCGACCTGGACCTCGGCGCGGTCGGACAGCCCCGCGGCCACGATGTTCTTGGCGACCCAGCGCATGGCGTAGGCGGCCGAGCGGTCCACCTTGGACGGGTCCTTGCCGGAGAAGGCGCCGCCACCGTGGCGGGCCATACCGCCGTAGGTGTCAACGATGATCTTGCGACCCGTCAGGCCGGCGTCACCCATCGGGCCGCCGATCTCGAAGCGGCCGGTCGGGTTGACCAGCAGGCGGTAGCCCTCGGTGGAGATCTCCAGGTCGGCGAGCACCGGGTCGACCACGTGCTCCTTGATGTCCGGCGCGAGCATCTCCTTGAGGTCGATCTCCGCGGCGTGCTGGGTGGAGACCACCACGGTGTCGAGACGGACCGGCTTGTCGCCGTCGTACTCGATGGTGACCTGGGTCTTGCCGTCGGGGCGCAGGTAGGGCACGGTGCCGTCCTTGCGGACCTGCGACAGGCGCGCGGCCAGGCGGTGCGCCAGCTGGATCGGCAGCGGCATCAGCTCGGGGGTCTCGCGGCAGGCGTAGCCGAACATCAGGCCCTGGTCGCCGGCGCCCTGGCGGTCGAGCTCGTCGGCGCCTTCACCCTCGCGGTTCTCGTAGGCGTCGTCGACGCCCTGCGCGATGTCGGGCGACTGCGCGCCGATGGACACCGACACGCCGCAGGAGGCACCGTCGAAGCCCTTGTGGGAGGCGTCGTAACCGATCTCGAGGATCTTCTCCCGGATGAGACCGGGGATGTCCACGTAGGTCTCCGTCGTCACCTCTCCGGCGACGTGGACCTGACCGGTGGTGATCAGTGTCTCGACTGCGACGCGGCTCTTGGGGTCACCCTTGAGCATGGCGTCGAGAATCGCGTCACTGATCTGGTCGGCGATCTTGTCCGGGTGGCCCTCGGTGACCGACTCGGAGGTGAACAGGCGACGGGACAAGACAGTTGCTCCTCATGCAGCGGCTGCTGGCGTCTGGGGGCTCTGGCGTCGACACGACACCAGTAGCGCTGAGCCGAAGTCTAGCCGTACCCGGAGCAGCGCCGCGAAACCATACGTGCTCAATTTGAGTGCGCCGCCCAAATTTTCTCCTTAAGGCTGGTCAGCGGGCCCTTCCCCGGCCGCCCACCGGGGGGAACGGACCGGAACGGAGCCGACGCGGAGACCACGCTCGGCGAGGCCAGCACCGCGTCGTACTCCCTCGCCGCGACGATCGGCGCCCCCGCCCAATCGGACCGCCGGAGCTCGGGTTCGATCGTGGTCGCGGCCACCGAGTCGAGCTGCTCGCCGGAGAGCGGGAAGGCCTGGTCGGCGAAGACGGCGTAACGGCCGTCCGCGGTGGCGACGGCCAGCAGCAGGTCGAGCCGGCCCAGACCGCTGAGCCGGGCCGTCCCCGCGGCCCAGTCGGTCGCGCTCGAACCGGAGAAGCTCTCGACGTAGACGACGTACAGGCGCACCCCCCGGTGGGCCCGCAGTTTCGCGACGGCCGCCTCGACCTCGGCCCGGCGCCCACCGAGCACGCCCGCTCGGTCGGTCACCTGCGCCGAGACGGCGGCCGGCGGGTCGACGCGCGCCACGGGATCCCCCGGCGGCAGCGTCAGAGCCAGCGCGACCAGCACACGGACGAGATGTAGCACCCGCAGCCCCCCACCGGCCCCGCAACCGCCCCGCGGACCGGATCATCGCCAAGTGGTCTCCCTGCCCCTACGGACCCCCACCCGTTCAGGGTATGAGGTCACAGGTCGGGCAGTGGATCGGGGGGCAACGTCTCGGGCTCGAAGACCTCGGCGTCGGCTGCGCGGACCACCGCGGCGTACTCCTCGTCGATCTCGAACACCATGCCGCCGAGCTCGATGGCGGCACCCGTGGAGAACTCCACCGGGCCGAGCCGGGTGCGGCGCGTGTGGGTGGCGTAGACCGAGGTCGGCGCGTCCTGGTCGAAGAACTTGGTGGACAGCACGGCGATCGAACGGTCGGTGACCACGATCAGGAAGGTCGCCATCCCCGGCGAACCCACCGACAGTGCGGGCAGGACATAGCGCATCTCCTCCCCCGGAGGGAGCAGAGCGCGACAGCGAGCCCTGACAGCGGCGGGCACCGGCATGATCGAATCCCTTCACGCTGCAACGTGCCAGGTCATTTCGGACGCAGTATCCGCCCCGGGGAGATCCCCGGCAAGCGGATCAGGGAAGCCGGTGGACGACAAGATCCCAGACGGTGTCGGCGAGGTCCTCCTTGGGGCCGCGCGGGATCTCCACCGACTCCCCGCCGGCGACCAGGACCACCGCCGCGTTGTCCGGGGTGCCGAAGGCGACGCCCGCGCCCACCTGGTTGACGACGAGCAGATCACAGCCCTTGCGGGCGAGCTTGGCCTGTCCGTTGGCGAGGACGTCGTCGGTCTCGGCCGCGAACCCCACGATCACCGGCGGGTACGGCTTGAGCCCCGTGCGGCGGCGATCTCCCAGCTCGGCGAGGATGTCGGGATTTTTCGTCAGATGGATGGGGTCAGGGTCGGCCGAGGTCTTCTTGATCTTCAAATCGCTCTGCACGAGGGGCCGGAAGTCGGCGACCGCGGCGGCCATGACCACGGCGTCGGCGCCCCCCACCGCGCCCAGCACGGCGTCGCGCAGCTCCGCGGCCGACTCCACCCGGATCACCGTGGCCCCGGCCGGGTCGGGCAGCGCGACGTTCGCGCTCACCAGGGTGACCTCGGCGCCGCGGGCCACCGCCGTACGGGCCAGCGCGTAGCCCTGCAGGCCCGAGGAGCGGTTGCCGATGAAACGGACCGGGTCGATGGCCTCGCGAGTCCCTCCGGCGGAGATCACCAGGCGGCGGCCGGCCAGGTCGGCGGGGCGCCCGGTCAGGACTCTGCGGCAGACCTCGAAGATCTCCTTGGGATCGGGCAGCCGGCCGCGGCCGGTGTCGGCGCCCGTCAGGCGGCCTGCGGCGGGGTCGATGACGATCGAGCCGCGCTCGCGGAGGGTGGCCACGTTGGCCCGGGTCGCGGGGTGCTCCCACATCTCGGTGTGCATCGCGGGAGCGAACACGACCGGGCACCGCGCGGTGAGCAGGGTGTTGGTGAGCAGGTCACCGGCCAGCCCGTGGGCGGCCCTGGCGAGCACGTCGGCGGTCGCGGGAGCGACCACCACCAGGTCGGCGTCCTGGCCGATCCGCACGTGCGGGACCTCGTGCACGGAGTCCCAGACGTCGGCCGTCACGGGGTTGCCGGACAGCGCCGCCCAGGTCGGCTCGCCGACGAAACGGAGCGCCTCCCTGGTCGGGACGACACGGACGTCGTGGCCCGACTCCGTGAACAGGCGGAGCAACTCGCAGGCCTTGTATGCGGCGATGCCCGCGCTCACGCCAAGCACGACGGCGGGTCGGCCACCCATCGGTGGGACTAGCCCTCGATCGGCTCGGAGGTGAGCAGACCCTCACTGACCTCGCGCAGCGCGATGGAGAGCGGCTTCTCCTGCGCGTGGGTCTCCACGAGCGGGCCGACGTACTCCAGCAGGCCTTCGCCGAGCTGGGAGTAGTAGGCGTTGATCTGGCGCGCGCGCTTCGAGCCGAAGATCACAAGGCTGTACTTGCTGTCGACGATGTCGAGCAGCGCGTCGATCGACGGGTTGGTGATGCCTTCGGAGTAGGCGGCGTTCGTTGCCACGTTGTGATTTCCCCTAGCTAGGTGAACGTCCGGGGCGCGAAGCCTCGGGAGCATCAGCCAGTAAGGCTATCAGCCGATGACATACATCCTGGACGGACGTGTTCACAAGAGTCAGGTCGAATTCCTGCTCGGCCGCCATCTCGATCCGGCCGGCCGCCAGGCGGCGGGCGATGACGTCCTCCGGCTCGGTGCCTCTGCCCCGCAGGCGCTTCTCCAGCTCCTCCCAGGTGGGCGGAGCCAGGAAGATCAGTGTCGCCTCGGGCATGCTCGCCCGGACCTGGCGCGCGCCCTGGAGATCGATCTCCAGCAGCGTGGGCACCCCGGCGTCGATCTTCCGGAGCACCGGACCGCGCGGCGTGCCGTATCTGTTGCCGGCGAACTCGGCCCACTCCAGCAGCTCGCCGGAGGCGGCCAACCGGTCGAACTCGTCGTCGTCGGCGAAGAAGTACTCCACCCCGTGGGTCTCCCCCGGCCGGGGCTTCCTGGTGGTCACCGAGACCGACAGCCACACCTCGGGGTATGCCCGCCGAAGCTCGGCGACGACCGTGGACTTGCCGACGCCTGACGGCCCTGAGAGGACCGTCAGGCGCTTGCCGGTCGGTCCGGCGAAGGCTCGCGCCGCCTCCGGACCTCCGACCGGGGAGGTGAAGCCACCGGACCCGCTCTCAGCGGTCTCCTCCGGGACCCGACTCTCGTCGGACCACGATGTTCCGGTCACTCCACAACCCCCCGTTGTTGCCATCCCCGTTGATCCGGGGTGAGCGTGTTCCTTCTGAACCGAGACTAGCTCTCGGCACCGCCGAACTCACGCTCGAGCGAAGCCCGCTGGTTGGCACCGAGACCCCGCACGCGGCGGGACTCTGCGATGCCGAGCCGCTCCATCAGCTGCTTGGCGCGGACCTTGCCCACGCCGGGGAGCGACTCCAGAAGCGCCGACACCTTCATCTTTCCGATGACGTCGTCGGCCTGCCCGTCTTTGAGCACCTCGGTCAGAGAGATCGCACCGTGCTTCAGGCGATTCTTAACCTCGGCACGCTCTCGGCGGGCCTTGGCAGCCTTCTCTAGGGCTGCGGCGCGCTGCTCAGGGGTAAGGGGAGGAAGAGCCACGCCGGGTCACCTCGAATTTCCTGTCGATGTACTCGGACGGGAAGGGAAACTAGCTGGTCATGGCGCTTCAAGCAACGTCAAGACCGGTTTCTCACCGTAGAAAATCTACTTCGTCACTCTGTGTGCCGACGATATCGCTGAGTGTCTACAAAAGTAGGCCGGACCCGGCGTTTCCAGCGATGTGGATCACACCGGCGATCAGACCGCGCGATCACTGTCGGCGAGGGTGCGCCGGAGCGCCGCGGCGATCCCCGCGGCGGCGGCTCCCGGGTCGGCCGCACCGGTGATCGGGCGGCCGATCACGAGAAGATCGGCCCCGTCGGCGAGAGCCTGCTCGGGAGTCGCTATTCTTGCCTGATCCTGACTCTCGGCGCCGGCGGGGCGGATGCCCGGAGTGATGAGGGTGATGTCCGGTCCGACCTCTGCCCGCACCGTGGCGACCTCACGCGGCGAGCACACGAGGGCCTGGGCGCCCGCGCCGACGGCCATGGCCGACATGCGGCGCACGGCGTCCTCGGAGGGTCCGGCGATGCCGATGCGCTCCAGATCGGCCTCGGAGAGCGACGTGAGCACCGTCACGGCCGCGATCTGGGTGGCGGGCAGGGCCTCCACGGCCGCACTGATCATCGCGGGGCCACCGCCCGCGTGGACGGTCAGGATGGCGGGCCTGAGCCGTGCCACGGCCCTGGCCGCCCCCTCGACGGTGTTCGGGATGTCGTGGAGCTTCAGGTCCAGGAACACCTGGACACCGCTCGCCCCGCGGATCGAGGCGATCACCTCGGGGCCGTAGCGGAGATAGAGTTCGAGTCCGATCTTGACGGTGCTGACATGAGGCGTCACCAGACTCGCCCAGTGGGCGGCGGTCTCCAGGTCGGGTGCGTCCAGGGCAACGGCGATGGGTGCGGGCCTCACAGGGAACTCTCCTCTAGATCTATCCGATGCCGGGTGGACGCCCCCGGCGGGCGATGGGCCAGCCCGACCGCGTCGGCCAGCCGGTGGAACCCCCGGGCCGCCAGGAGCTCCTCCAGCTCGCGCAGGATGCGCAGGCAGGCGTAGGGGTCGTGGAACAGCGCCGTGCCCACCGCGACGACGCAGGCCCCGGCGAGGATGAGCTCGAAGGCGTCCCTGCCGGTCAGCACACCGCCCATGCCGATGATGGGCACGCTGGGCAGCGCCGCGTGGACCTGCCAGACGCAGCGTACGGCCAGCGGGCGGATGGCCGGTCCGGACAGCCCGCCGGTGACCGCGGCCAGCGAGGGGCGCATGGCCTCGGTGTCGATGCTCATGCCGAGTGGGTTGTTGATCATTGAGAGCGCGTCGGCGCCGCCGTCCACGCACGCACGGGCGACGCTCACGATGTCCACCACGTCCGGGGAGAGCTTGGCCACCACGGGCACGTCGTAGCGCATCACCGAGCGCACCGAGGCGATCACCTCGGCCGAGGCGGCGCCGTCGCGGGCGAAGACCCGGCCCCGGTCCTCGATGTTGGGGCATGACAGGTTGACCTCCACCGCGCTCACCCCGGGGGCGTCGGTGAGCCTCCGGGCCAGCGCGGTGTACTCGGCCACGGTGCCGCCGCCGATCGAGACCACGGTCCTGATGCTCCGCTGGGCCAGCCAGGGCAGCTCGCGCTCCAGGAAGGCGTCCACGCCCGGCCCCTGGAGTCCCACGGCGTTGAGCATGCCCGAGGGCGTCTCGGCCATCCTGGGGGTCGGACGGCCCGCTCTGGGGGCCATCGTGATCGACCGCGTGGTCAGCGCGCCGATCCGGCCCAGGTCGAAGAACTGGGAGAGCTCGGAGCCCGACGCCGCGCACCCGGCGGCCGTGGTGATCGGATTGACCAGTTCCACGTGCCCCAGGTACGTCCGCATGTCAACCGGCATTGTTCCGCGATCCCCCACCGGGCGCTCCGAGCGCGTCGAACGGGATCGTTCCCACATCGTCGAAGCGGACGCGCTCGCCCCGGAAGACCGGTCCTTCGACGCACGAGCGGACCATCCGGGTGACACCGTCGTCCCCGATGACCGGCAGCACGCACGTCATGCACACGCCCACCCCGCACGCCATCCGCTCCTCCACGGCCACCTGGACCGGGATGTCGAACTCGACCGCCACCGCGGTGACGCCGCGCAGCATCGGCATCGGACCGCAGGCGTAGACCGCGTCGGCCCGGACGTCGGCGATCACCCCGGGCAGCACGTCGGTCACCCGGCCGCGCAGGCCCAGCGAGCCGTCTTCGGTGGTCAGCGTGGTCGTCTCACCCATCCGCCGGGCGCGCAGCGCGCCGAACACCCGGTCGGCCGAGGCCGCGCCGAGCACGAAGTCGACCCGGCAGCCACGCTGCTGGAGCGCGTCGGCCACCGCGAACAGCGTCGCCGAGCCGTACTCGCCGCCGACGAGAACGCAGTTCACCGGATCGCGCGGCAGCGGGAACGGCCGGCCCAGCGGCCCGACGAGGTCGAGCGTGTCGCGGGCGCGGCGCTCGGCCAGCCACGTCGTGCCCGGACCGCGCACCGAGAAGACGAACTCCACCGTGCCGCCGTAGTCGGGCTTGACGTCGTGCACGGAGAAGGCACGGCGCGTCAGCATCGCCGTCTGCGCACCGCCGACCGCCACGGCGACGAAATGGCCGGGCCGGAAGCGCTCGGCGATGCCGGGCGCCACCACGGTCAGCGCATGGTAGGCGTCGACCCGGCGCGTCGTCAGCACCGTGCCCGTCACCTGCACCGGAGTAACAGGCGTCTTTCTCACCTCCGCCCGGGCATCAGCCCCGCAGCCGCAGTGCCAATGGTCGCGCCCGGCTCCTCATTCGCTCCGCGGACGGCTCATCCTTCACCGGCCACTCCGCTCATCCGTCCCCTGAGCCGCTCGTGCCCATGGTCGCGCCCGGCTCCTCATTCGCTCCGCGGACGGCTCATCCTTCACCGGCCACTCCGCTCATCCGTCCCCTGAGCCGCTCGCCGTGCTCCTGGAGCGACCGTACGCCGATGTCGCCGCGGACGATGGCCTGAATGCCCTGGACGGCGGCGGCGAGTCCCTGGACCGTCGTGATGCAGGGGATGCCCCGCAGCACGGCGGCGGTGCGGATCTCGTAGCCGTCCAGCCGCGGCCCGGACTGGCCGGGGCTGCCGAAGGGCGTGTTCACGATGAGATCCACCTCGCCATCCAGGATGCGACGGCCGATGGTCGGCTCACCCTCGGGGCCCGTTCCCTCGCTCTGCTTTCGCACGATCTTGGCATGGACGCCGTTGCGGCGCAGCACCTCTGCCGTTCCCTCGGTGGCCAGAATCTCGAAACCGAGGTCCGCGAGCGCCTTGACCGGGAAGATCATGGCGCGCTTGTCCCGGTTCGCCACCGAGACGAACGCCCGCCCCTTGGTCGGCAGCGAGCCGTAGGCGGCGGCCTGCGACTTGGCGTAAGCCGTGCCGAAGAACTCGTCGATCCCCATGACCTCGCCGGTGGAGCGCATCTCCGGGCCCAGGATGGTGTCGACGCCCCGGAACCGGTTGAACGGCAGCACCGCCTCCTTGACCGCGATGGGCGCGTCGAGCGGCAGCGTGCCGCCGTCGCCCTCGGCCGGGAGCATGCCCTCCGCGCGCAGCTCGGCCACCGTGGCCCCCATCATCACCCGGGCCGCCGCCTTGGCCAGCGGCACCGCCGTGGCCTTGGAGACGAACGGCACCGTACGGCTGGCACGCGGGTTGGCCTCCAGCACGTAGAGGATGTTGGCCGACATCGCGTACTGCACGTTGAGCAGGCCGCGCACGCCCACCCCGCGGGCGATGGCCTCGGTGGCGGTGCGGATGCGCTTGATGTCGTGGCTGCCGAGCGTCATCGGGGGCAACGAGCACGCCGAGTCGCCGGAGTGGATCCCGGCCTCCTCGATGTGCTCCATCACCCCGCCGAGGTAGAGCTCCTCGCCGTCGAACAGCGCGTCCACGTCGATCTCGACGGCCTCGTCGAGGAACTTGTCCACCAGCACCGGGTGGTCGCTGGCCGCGCCCGCCCTGGACATGTAGGTGGTCAGCGTCTCGTCGTCGTAGACGATGGCCATGCCCGCGCCGCCGAGGACGTAGGAGGGCCGGACCAGGACCGGGTAGCCGATCTCCTCGGCGATCGCCAGCGCCTCGTCCACGGTCACCGCGGTGCCGTGCTTGGGCGCGGGCAGCCCGGCCTCCGCCAGGACGCGGCCGAACGCGCCGCGCTCCTCGGCCAGGTGGATCGACTCCGGAGAGGTGCCGACGACCGGGACCCCAGCGTCCTTGAGCGCCTGGGCGAGGCCGAGCGGGGTCTGACCGCCGAGCTGGACGATGACGCCGGCGACCGGTCCGGTCTGCTGCTCGGCGTGGACGACCTCCAGGACGTCCTCCAGGGTGAGCGGCTCGAAGTAGAGGCGGTCGGAGGTGTCGTAGTCGGTGGAGACCGTCTCGGGGTTGCAGTTGACCATGACGGTCTCGAATCCGGCCGCCGACAGCTCGAAGGAGGCGTGCACGCACGCGTAGTCGAACTCGATGCCCTGGCCGATCCGGTTCGGCCCGGAGCCGAGGATGAGCACCTTGGGGCGATCGCCGTAGGGGACCTCGGTCTCCTCGTCGTAGGTGGAGTAGAGGTAGGGCGTCTGCGCGGCGAACTCGGCGGCGCAGGTGTCGACGGTGTTGTAGACCGGCCGGACGCCCAGGGCGTGGCGCAGGTCGCGCACCCTCGGCTCCGTCATGTCGCGCAGCTCGGCGATCTGCAGGTCGCTGAAACCGTACCGCTTGACCCTCGCCAGCACCTCGGCGGTGAGCTGGGGCGCCTTGCGCAGCTCGGCGGCGACCTCGTCGATCGCGAACAGCTGGTCCACGAACCACGGGTCCACCGCGGTGGCCTCGAACAGCTCCTCGGGCGTGGCCCCGGCGCGGATGGCCTGCTGCATGGTGAACAGGCGCCCGTCGTGCGGGGTGCGGCAGGCCGCGAGGAGGGCGTCCTTGTCGCCCGGCTCCCCGGCCCAGGTGAAGACGGCGCCCTTCTTCTCCAGCGAGCGCAGCGCCTTCTGCAGAGCCTCCGGGAAGGAGCGGCCGATGGCCATGGCCTCGCCGACGGACTTCATGTGGGTCGTCAGGGTCTGGTCGGCCCCGGGGAACTTGTCGAAGGCGAAGCGCGGCACCTTGACCACGATGTAGTCGAGCGAGGGCTCGAACGACGCCGGGGTCTCCCTGGTGATGTCGTTGGGGATCTCGTCCAGGGTGTAGCCGACGGCCAGCTTGGCGGCGATCTTCGCGATCGGGAAGCCGGTGGCCTTGGAGGCCAGGGCGCTGGAGCGGGAGACGCGCGGGTTCATCTCGATGACGACCATGCGGCCGGTGCGCGGGTCCACGGCGAACTGGATGTTGCAGCCGCCGGTGTCCACGCCGACCTCGCGGATGACCGCGATGGCGACGTCGCGCATGTTCTGGTACTCGCGGTCGGTGAGCGTCAGGGCGGGGGCCACGGTGACGCTGTCGCCGGTGTGCACGCCCATCGGGTCGATGTTCTCGATGGAGCAGACGATGACGACGTTGTCGGCCTTGTCGCGCATGACCTCCAGCTCGTACTCCTTCCAGCCGATGATGGACTCCTCCAGGAGCACCTCGGTGGTCGGCGAGGCGTCCAGGCCCGCCCCGGCGATGCGGCGCAGGCCCTCCTCGTCGTAGGCGAAGCCGGAGCCGACACCGCCCATGGTGAAGGAGGGGCGTACCACCAGCGGGTAGCCCAGCTCGCCCACGGCGGCCAGGCACTCGTCCATGGTGTGGCAGACGACGCTGCGGGCCGACTCGGCGTTGAGGCCGCGTTCGGCGGCGACCTTGGCCACGATGCCCTTGAACAGCTCGCGGTTCTCGCCCGCCTGGATGGCCGCCACATCGGCGCCGATCAGCTCGACGTCGTACTTGGCCAGGACGCCGGCCTCGTGCAGGGCGATCGCGGTGTTCAGCGCGGTCTGCCCGCCGAGGGTGGGCAGCAGCGCGTCGGGGCGCTCCTTCGCGATGATCTTCTCGACGATGTCCGGGGTGATCGGCTCGACGTAGGTGGCGTCGGCGAACTCGGGGTCCGTCATGATCGTCGCCGGGTTGCTGTTGACGAGGATCACGCGGTAGCCCTCGGCGCGCAGCACGCGGCAGGCCTGGGTGCCCGAGTAGTCGAACTCGCAGGCCTGCCCGATCACGATCGGGCCGGAGCCGATCACCATGACCGACTGGATGTCCGTGCGCTTAGGCACCCTTGCTCTCCTCTGTGCTCATGGTCGCGCTCGGCTCCTCACCCGCTGCGCGGACGCGTCCCCTCGCCTGCTCCATCGACGCGCAGAACCGGTCGAACAGCCCCGCGGAGTCGTGCGGGCCGGCCGCGGCCTCGGGGTGGTACTGGACGCTGAAGGCGGGACGGTCGACCAGCCGCAGCCCCTCGACGCAGTCGTCGTTGAGGTTGACGTGGCTGACCTCCGCCGGGCCGTACGGCGTGTCGAAGCGCCCCTCCAGGGGGGCCTGTACGGCGAAGCCGTGGTTGTGCGCGGAGATCTCCACCTTGCCGGTGCGGCGGTCCTGGACCGGCTGGTTGACCCCGCGGTGGCCGTAGCGCAGCTTGTAGGTGCCCAGGCCGAGGGCCCGTCCGAAGATCTGGTTGCCGAAGCAGATGCCGAAGAACGGCGTGCCGGAGTCGAGGACGCCGCGTAGCGCCTCGACCGGCCCGTCGGCGGTGGCCGGGTCGCCGGGGCCGTTGGAGAAGAACACTCCGTCGGGGTTGAGCGCGAGGATGTCGGCGGCGGTGCTGGAGGCGGGCAGGACGTGCACCTCGCAGCCGCGTTCGGCCATCCGGTGCGGGGTCATCGCCTTGATGCCGAGGTCCACGGCCGCGACGGTGAACCGCTTGGCGCCGATCGCCGGGACGACGTACGGCTCGGCGGTGGAGACCGCCTCGGCCAGGTCCGCGCCCTCCATCGCGGGGCTGCGCCGTACCCGTTCCAGCAGCTCCTCGACGGGGGCGAGCGCCCCTCCGGAGAAGACTCCGGCGCGCATGGCGCCGCGCTCGCGCAGATGGCGGGTGAGGGCACGGGTGCCGGCGATGGCGATGCCGACGACGCCCTGCCCCTTGAGGTAGTCGTCGAGGGAGCGGTCGGCGCGCCAGTTGGAGGAGACGCGCGCGGGCTCGCGGACCACGTAGCCCGCGACCCAGACGCGCGAGGACTCGGGGTCTTCGTCGTTGACCCCGGTGTTGCCGATGTGCGGCGCGGTCATCGCGACGATCTGGCGGTGGTAGGAGGGGTCGGTGAGCGTCTCCTGGTAACCGGTCATCCCGGTGTTGAAGACCATCTCGCCGAAGGTCTCGCCCTCGGCACCGTAGGGAATCCCATGGAAGACACGGCCGTCTTCCAGCACAAGCACTGCGGTCACTCAAACACCCCGATCGTCTCGGTCATTGCTCCGCAAAGTATGAAATATCCGGCACATCGGAGAGGCGGGCCTCCACGATGTGGGACGCCCCCGCGCACGGCCCGGCCGCGCCTGGGGGTGAGTGCCGTCACGCGAGCTTTCCGTCCAGGACGGTCGGCCGGCCACGCAGGAAGACGGCCACGACGCGGCCGGGCAGGGATCTGCCCTCGTACGGCGTGTTACGGCTCTTGGAGGCGTAGCCCGCGGGGTCCACCTCGGCGCGGACGGCGGCGTCGTAGAGGGTGATGTTGGCCGGGGCGCCGACCTCGATCGGCTGCCCGTGGCCCTCCAGCCGGCCGATCCTGGCCGGGGCGGCGGACATGCGCTCGGCGACACCGGCCCAGTCGAGCAGCCCGGTCTCCACCATGGCCTCCTGGACCACCGACAGCGCCGTCTCCAGACCGATCATGCCCATCGCCGCGGCGGCCCACTCGGTCTCCTTGTCCTCGAGCGGGTGCGGGGCGTGGTCGGTGGCGACGCAGTCGATCGTGCCGTCGGCCAGCGCCTCGCGCAGCGCCGCCACGTCGGCGCGGGTGCGCAGCGGCGGGTTCACCTTGTAGATCGGGTTGTAGGAGCCGACGGGAGAGTCCTCGACGAGGTCGTCGGTGAGGAGCAGGTGGTGCGGGGTCACCTCGGCGGTGACGTCCCAGCCCTTGGACTTGGCCCAGCGGACGATCTCCACCGAACCCGCCGTGGACAGGTGGCAGACGTGCAGGCGGGAGCCGACGTGCGCGGCGAGCAGGCAGTCGCGGGCGATGATCGCCTCCTCGGCGACCGCCGGCCAGCCGGTGAGGCCGAGCCGGCCGGAGACCGCGCCCTCGTTCATCTGGGCGCCGGAGGTCAGGCGCGGCTCCTGGGCGTGCTGGGCGACCACCCCGTCGAAGGCCTTGACGTACTCCAGCGCGCGGCGCATGAGCACCGCGTCGGAGACACACTTGCCGTCATCGGAGAAGACGCGGACCCGCGCGGCGGAGTCGGCCATCGCGCCGAGCTCGGCCAGCCGCTCACCCTGGAGGCCGACGGTGACGGCCCCGACCGGGCGCACGTCGCAGTGGCCGGCCTCCTGGCCCAGCCGCCAGACCTGCTCCACGACGCCCGCGGTGTCGGCGACCGGCTCGGTGTTGGCCATGGCGTGCACGGCGGTGTAGCCGCCCAGGGCGGCGGCGCGGGTGCCGGTGGCGACGGTCTCGGCGTCCTCGCGGCCGGGCTCGCGCAGATGGGTGTGCAGGTCCACCAGGCCGGGCAGGGCGATGAGGCCGCGGGCGTCGACCGTCTCGTCGCCGCTCAGCCCCTGTCCGATCTCCGCCACGAGGCCGTCGCGGATCAGGATGTCGGCCGGCTCGCCGCCGATGATTCTCGCGCCCTTGATGACGATGCTGGTCACTGGATCTCTCCCCCGAGGTCGGCGCCGCCAAGCAGCAGGTAAAGGACGGCCATGCGAGTGGTCACACCGTTGGCGACCTGCTCGACGATCGTCGAGCGCGGAGAGTCGGCCACCTCGGCCGCGATCTCCATTCCCCGGTTCATCGGGCCGGGGTGCATCACGATGGCGTCGTCGTGCATCTTGGCGACGCGGTCGCGGTCGAGGCCGTAGCGGCGGCTGTACTCCCGCTCGGTGGGGAAGAACGCCGCGTTCATCCGCTCGCGCTGCACGCGCAGCATCATGACCACGTCCGACTTCGGCAGCACGGTGTCGAGGTCGTAGGAGACCTCGCAGGGCCAGGAGTCCACGGTCACCGGGAGCAGGGTGGGCGGGGCGACCAGGGTCACCTCGGCGCCGAGCGTGCTCAGCAGCAGCACGTTGGAGCGGGCCACCCGGCTGTGCAGCACGTCGCCGACGATGGTGACCCTCCTGCCGTCCAGCGGGCCGAGGCGGCGGCGCATGGTGAAGGCGTCCAGCAGGGCCTGGGTGGGGTGCTCGTGGGTGCCGTCGCCGGCGTTGACGACGCTGCCGCGCACCCAGCCGGCCAGCCGGTGCGGCGCGCCGGAGGCGCCGTGCCGGATGACGACGGCGTCGGCGCCCATCGCCTCCAGGGTGAGCGCGGTGTCCTTGAGCGACTCGCCCTTGGACACGCTGGAGCCCTTGGCGGAGAAGTTGATGACGTCCGCCGACAGGCGCTTGGCCGCGGCCTCGAAGGAGATCCTGGTCCGGGTGGAGTCCTCGAAGAAGAGGTTGACCACGGTACGGCCGCGCAGGGTCGGCAGCTTCTTGATGGAACGTTCCGAGATCTTCGCCAGTTCGTCGGCGGTGTCCAGGATGAGCAGGGCGTCATCACGGCTCAGGTCGGCCGCCGAGATCAGATGCCGCTTCACTTGTCGTCTTCCTTCAGCAGCAGGACCGCGTCGCGGCCGTCGTTCTCCTCCAGGTAGACCTTGACGATCTCGGACTTGGAGGTCGGGAGGTTCTTTCCCACGTAGTCGGCCCGGATGGGCAGCTCGCGGTGACCGCGGTCCACCAGGGCGGCGAGCTGGACGGCCTGCGGGCGGCCCAGGTCGTTGAGCGCGTCGAGCGCGGAGCGGACCGTGCGGCCGGAGTAGAGGACGTCGTCGACGAGGACGACGACCCTGCCGTCGATGCCGTCGGCGGGCAGCTCGGTGCGACCCAGGGCGCGGGCGGGACGGAGCCGGAGATCGTCGCGGTACATCGTCACGTCAAGGGATCCGACGGGCACCGAACGGCCCTCGAACTGCTTGACGTAGGCGGCCAGCCGGCGGGCCAGGTGCACGCCCCGGGTGGGGATCCCGAGAAGGACGATGTCCTCGGCGCCCTTGGTGCGCTCAAGGATCTCGTGGGAGATGCGGATCAGCGCGCGGTTGATGTCAGGTCCCTCGAGGACCGCACGGACGCTGCCGCGGGCATGCGAAATCGCATCAGTCAAAGAAAACACCACCTTTCCCGCCTCACAGGACGGGTCTTAAAGGAAGTCAACGCCCTCACGTTAGCAGCCGTACGGCGGCACGCCGGAATCGGTCTCTTGATTCCGTAACGATGACAAACCAGGACATAGGTCTACATACAGTACTCCATGGCCGGTGTAGATCATTGATCGGCAAACTCATGCCGCCCCGGACGTGGTGCAGGACCGCCGGGGCACGGCCGGTGGTGACCGAACTCCGGCCCCGCCGTCACCATGCCCCGGCCCCGGGCGCGTCCCAGGGTCCACGAAGCAGGGGAAGCCGGGTGACATCTGAGCCGTTAAAGGGAGTTTCATACCTTCTGACCTCGGGGAACTCATCGATATCACCCATGGACCCGGGTGACACGGGGGACCTGTGCCGGGGGGCGAGATGGAGGAATCTTCTGGCGAGCCTCCGCGGGGACGGATCGCCGCGGAGGAGGACGCACTTCGCGACGGAGCGGCGGCGACCCTGGCGGCCGAGCACGGCAAGCTCGGCCTCCCCGCGGCGACCTCGCTCGTCGTCGGCAACATCGTGGGCACGGGGGTGTTCCTGCTGCCCGCCTCCCTCGCCGCCTACGGCACGGTCGGCATCCTGGCGATGGGCCTGGTGTCGATCGGCGCCATCGCGCTCGCCGTCGTCTTCGGCAGGCTCGGCGCGCGGGTGCCCGCCGCGGGCGGACCCTACGCCTACGCCAAGGACGCCTTCGGCGAGTTTCCCGGCTTCTGGAACGCCTGGTCGTTCTGGCTGACCGCCTGGATCGGCAACGCCGCGATCGCCGTCGTCTGGGTCAACTACGCCAACTACTTCCTGCACTGGGACTCGGCCGCCGGCCAGCTGGCCCTGGCGCTCGCCGCCCTGTGGATCCCGGCCCTGATCAACCTGAGCGGTGTGCGGAACATCGGCATGTTCACCCTGGTCACCACCGTGCTGAAGTTCATCCCGCTGATCTTCGTCGCCGTGGTCGGTCTCTTCTTCGTCAGGAGCGCCAGTTTCGGCCCGTTCAACGCCACCGACGGCAACTGGGTCGGCGCCCTGTCCACCGCGGGCGCGCTGGCGCTGTTCATCTACTCCGGCGTGGAGAGCGTCACCATCGTGGCGGAGAAGATCAAGGATCCGGCGCGCAACATCGGCCGGGCCAGTGTCTACGGCGTGCTGATCTGCGCCGCGATGTACCTGCTCAGCACCGTCGCCATCTTCGGCACCGTCCCGCACGCCGCCCTCGCCACCTCCAGCGCCCCGTTCGCCGACGCGATCAACAACATGTTCGGCGGCGGCGTCGGGGGCGGCGTCATGGCGGCCTGCGCGGTGGTCTCCGGCATCGGCGCCATCAACGGCTGGACCATGCTGGTGGCCGAGATGCCGATGGCCGCGGCCAGGGACGGCCTGTTCCCGCAGATCTTCACCAGGGAGAACCGCCGGGGCGCCCCGTGGGTGGGCATCGTCATGGGCACCGCGCTGACCACGCTGGTCGCGCTCTACAACTACTTCGGCACGGTCAACGGCTTCGACAAGATCCTGCTGATCGCCACCTTCACCACGATCATCCCCTACTTCTTCTCCGCGTGCGCCCAGCTCTTCTGGCTGGCCACCGGAGGCAGAACGGTGCAGGGGGCCCGCCTGGGCCGTGACCTGGCCATAACCGCCGTGGCGATCCTGTTCGGCTTCTGGATGGCGTACGGCGCCGGCATGGAGGCGGTCTTCATCGGCTTCCTGATGATGCTCGTGGGTATCCCGGTCTACATCTGGGCCAAGGCGAAACGCGGCGAATACGGCCCAAGGAACGAGGCTCCGGCTCCCCGACCGCTCTGACAACGACGAAGGAAGACGCGAATGACCTTTCATGTCGACTCCGAGGTGGGCAGGCTCCATCAGGTCCTGCTGTACAAGCCCGAGCTGGCGCTGAAGCGGCTCACCCCGTCGAACAAGGACGACTTCCTCTTCGACGACGTGCTGTGGGTGCAACGCGCGCTGGAGGAGCACGAGCAGTTCCAGCGGGTGCTGCGCGACCGGGGCATCACCGTCCACCTGCTGGACGACCTGCTGCACGAGACGGTGGAGATCCCCGAAGCCCGCAAGTACATCCTGGACAACGTCGTCGACGAACGGTACTTCGGGCCGATGGCCGTCGACGCCCTCCGCAACGTGCTGGACGCGATGGACTCCGACGAGCTCTCCCTCTACCTCGTCGGGGGCATCACCAAGCGCGAACTGGTGGACAGGGGAACCGACCCCAAGAGCCTGGCGTTCCACACGCTCCCGCCCGACGGCTTCGTCCTGCCGCCGCTGCCCAACCACATGTTCACCCGTGACACCTCCTGCTGGATCTACGACGGCGTCTCCGTCAACGCGATGCGGAAGAAGGCCCGCCAGCGCGAGACCGTGAACTACGAGGCCGTCTACCGCTACCACCCGATGTTCGCCCCCGGTTACGACCGGCCCGGCGAGGGCGGCTACAACGTCTGGATGCGGGGGCTGGCCGCCGCGCCGGCCACCATCGAGGGCGGCGACGTGCTCGTCATCGGCCGGGGGTCGGTACTGGTCGGGATGAGCGAGCGCACCCAGCCGCAGGCGGTGGAGATGCTCGCGCGGAGCCTGTTCAGCAAAGGCGCCGCAGAGCGGATCGTCGCGCTGGACATGCCGAAGGCCCGGGCGTTCATGCACCTGGACACCGTCATGACGAACGTGGACGTCGGGGTGTTCACCAAGTTCGCCGGTCTGGGCATGCTGCCCTCCTACACGGTCGAACCCGGTGACACGGAGAAGGAACTGAAGATCACCGACCATCCCGCCGAGGACATGCACAAGGCCATCGCCCGGGCCCTCGACCTGGACGACATCAAGGTCCTCACCCCCACGCAGGACGTCTACGCCGCCGAGCGGGAGCAGTGGGACGACGGCTGCAACGTACTGGCCGTCGAACCCGGTGTCGTCGTCGCCTACGAACGGAACACGACCACGAACGACTACCTGCGCGACAACGGCGTCGAGGTGATCACGACCCCCGGCGGCGAGCTCGGCCGGGGCCGCGGCGGCCCCCGCTGTATGAGCTGCCCACTCGAACGCGACGGCATCTGACCCGCTCCACCGGCCCGGGGGACACACATGGCATACAACCTGCGCAACCGCAGCTTCCTGAAGGAGCTGGACTTCACTCCGGAGGAGTTCAAGTTCCTGATCAAGCTGTCGGCCGACCTCAAGGCCGCCAAGTACGCCGGGAGCGAGGTCCCCCACCTCGCCGGCAAGAACATCGTGCTGATCTTCGAGAAGTCCTCGACCCGCACCCGGTGCGCGTTCGAGGTCGGCGCCCACGACCAGGGCGCCCACGTCACCTACCTCGACCCCGGCGGCTCCCAGATGGGCCACAAGGAGTCGGTGAAGGACACCGCGCGGGTCCTCGGCCGCATGTTCGACGGGATCGAGTACCGGGGGAGCAGACAGGCCCATGTCGAGGAACTCGCGGCCTACTCCGGCGTGCCCGTCTGGAACGGCCTCACCGACGAATGGCACCCGACGCAGATGCTCGCCGACATGCTCACCATGCAGGAGCACAGCGACAAGCCCCTGCACGAGATCTCCTACGCCTACCTCGGCGACGCCCGCAACAACATGGGCCACTCGCTGCTGGTCACCGGCGCGATGCTCGGCATGGACGTGCGGATGGTCGCGCCCCGGGACCTCTGGCCGGACGAGGAGGCGATCGTCGGCCCGGCCAGGGACCTCGCCAGGAAGACCGGCGCCACGATCACCATCACCGAGGACGTGGCCGAGGGCGTCAAGGGCGTGGACTACCTCTACACCGACGTGTGGGTGTCCATGGGCGAGCCCGGGGAGGTGTGGGACGAGCGCATCGAACTGCTCATGCCGTACCAGGTCAACGCGGAGGTGCTGCGGGCCACCGGCAATCCGGGAGTCAAGTTCATGCACTGCCTGCCGGCCTTCCACAACCGGGAGACGAAGGTCGGCGAGGAACTGTTCGAGAAGACCGGCCACGACGCGCTGGAGGTCACCGAAGGGGTCTTCGAATCCCCGCGCTCGATCGTCTTCGACCAGGCCGAGAACCGGCTTCACACCATCAAGGCCATCATGGTGGCCACCCTGGGGGACTGAGACCCGTGCACTCCACACCATCAAGGCACGAGCAGGCCCGGCCACCCTGGAACACCGAGACCACACACACCACACCATCAAGGCACGAGCAGGCCCGGCCACCCTGGAACACCGAGACCACACACACCACACCATCAAGGCACGAGCAGGCCCGGCCACCCTGGAACACCGAGACCACACACACCATGCCACACCACACCACCACGGGGGAGCGACCGATGCGTGTTCTGGTAGCCCTGGGAGGAAACGCGCTGCTCCGGCGGGGGCAGAGCCCCGACGCCGACATCCAGCAGAACAACCTCCGCGCCTCGGTCACGTCACTGGCCAGGCTCGCCGAACGGCATGAGCTGATCATCACGCACGGGAACGGCCCGCAGGTGGGCGTGCTGGCGCTGGAGAGCTCCCAGGACCCCAACCTGACCAGGCCCTACCCCCTCGACACGATCGTCGCCGAGACCCAGGGCATGATCGGCTACTGGCTGCTCCAGGCGTTGCAGAACGCGCTGCCCGGACGGCAGGTCGCGGCGCTGGTCACCCAGACGCTCGTCTCCGCAGTGGACCCCGCGTTCGAGAATCCCACCAAGTTCGTCGGCGAGGTCTACAGCCAGGAGGAGGCCGAGAAACTGGCCCAGGAGTATGGCTGGACGATCAAGCAGGACGGGCGGTACTGGCGGAGGGTCGTGCCCTCCCCCACCCCGCAGCGGCTTGTGGAGACCCGGCTGATCGGCCGCCTGGTCCGCGAGGGCGTCCTGACCGTCTGCGCGGGCGGCGGCGGCATCCCGGTCATCCGCAACGAGAAGGGCCGGCTCCAGGGCGTCGAGGCGGTCATCGACAAGGACCTCACCGGATCGGTGCTCGCCGAGGCGCTGGAGGCGGACGTCTTCATGATGCTGACCGACGTGCCACGGGTGGCCAGGAACTTCGGCACCCCCCAGCAGGAGGACATCACCCACACCACACCCCACCAGCTGCGCGCCGAGAAGTTCCCGGCCGGCTCGATGGGCCCGAAGGTGGAGGCGGCCTGCCGGTTCGTGGAGACGACCGGCGACATGGCCGCGATCGGCATGCTGGACGAGGCGGAGCGGATCCTGGAGGGCATGGGGGGCACGATCGTCACCCCCAACGCCACCTGGCCGCTGGCCAGCACCCTCTGATCCGGGGTCCGGGTCCGCGTTTCGGCGGTCAGGCCCCGGTCCCCCCACACGACAGACCATCACTATCCAGGCCCGGTCAAGGGGGACACGACATGGCTCCGGTGGCGCAGCGGCTGTTCCGCACCAAACCCGCCGACGAGATCGTCGCCGAGGGCGGCCACGGCGAGGGCGGCGAACTGCGCCGGACCATGACCCTGTGGCAGCTCACCCTCTTCAGCGTCGGCGCCACACTCGGTACCGGCATCTTCGTCATCCTCGGCCAGGCCGTGCCGAAGGCCGGCCCCGCCGTGGTGGCCTCCTTCGTGCTGGCGGCGATCACGGCCCTGTTCTCGGCCCTGTCCTACGCCGAACTGGCCGGCACGCTCCCCGTCTCCGGGTCGTCCTACTCCTACGCCTACGCGACCCTGGGCGAACTGGTGGCCTGGGTGTGCGGCTGGTGCCTGATGCTGGAGTACGCCGTCTCGGTGGCGGCGGTGGCGGTCGGCTGGGGCGAATATCTCAACCGTTTCTTCCACGACCTGTTTGGCTGGCAGTTACCGGCCGCCATCACCCACTCCCCCGGCAGCCAGGGCGGCGTCTTCAACCTCACCGCGATCCTGATCGTCCTGCTCGCGACCTGGCTGCTGATGCGCGGCGCGTCCGAGAGCGCCGCCGCCAACGTGATCTTCGTGCTGCTCAAGGTCGCGGTACTGGTGTTCTTCTGCTTCGTGGCCTTCACCGCGTTCAACACGGGCAACCTGGCCCCGTTCGCCCCGCTGGGCATCGCCGGCATCACCGCCGCCGCCTCCCAGGTCTTCTTCTCCTACATCGGCTTCGACGCGGCGTCCACCGCCGGCGACGAGGCCAAGAACCCCCGGCGCGACCTGCCCCTGGCGATCGTCTTCTCACTCGTCATCGTCACGGTCGTCTACGTGGCGGTGGCGCTGGCCGCCGTCGGCGCCATGCCCTGGCAGCAGTTCGACCCGAACACCACCGAGGCCAGCCTCGCCCTCATCGCGAACCGGGCCACCGGCTCCACCTGGGCGGGCGTCATCATCTCCTTCGGAGCCGTCGTCGCCATCGCCAGTGTCGTCCTCACCGTGATGTACGGGCAGACCCGCATCCTGTTCGCGATGTCGCGCGACGGCCTGATACCGAAGATCTTCCAGAAGGTGGACCCGCGGCGCCAGGTCCCGGTGGCCAACACGCTCATCGTGGCCCTGTTCATCTCCGTGCTCGCCGGGTTCATCCCGCTGGGCCAGCTCGCCGAGGCCACCAGCATCGGCACCCTGTTCGCCTTCGCCATCGTCAACGTCGGCGTACTGGTGCTCCGCCGTACCCGGCCCGACCTGCCCCGCAGCTTCCGGACACCGTTCTTCCCGGTCACGCCGGTGCTCGGGGTGGTCTTCTGCGTCATCGTGATGTTCGGACTGGCCGGAGTCACCTGGCTGGCCTTCACGATCTGGATGCTGGTCGGCCTGCTCGCCTACTTCCTGTACGGCTACCGCCACTCCCGCCTCAACCGGAGCGTCCGTTGACTTCCGCCCCGGGGCCGCAGTCCGGGGTCTCCATGGTCAAGGAGATTCGATGAAGATCGAGCATGTCCTCGCCGGGTTCGTCCCCGAGCCGCGATGCAGGGACGGGCTGGCGCTGGCCGTACTGCTGGCCAGGCAGAGCGGGGCCCGGCTGACGGTGGCCTACGTGCACGCGCCCGCCTGGACCACGCCGGGGCCGGGCAAGGTCGACGCGGAGTGGCAGGCCTACGTGGCCGAGGACGCCGCCCATAGCCTCGAACAGGCACGGCGCCTGCTGGCGGACGTGCGCGACGTGCCGATCGACTACGTCCTCACCGGCAACCGGGGCAGCGGGCGCGGCCTGGTGCAGCTCGCCGGCCGGAGCAAGGCCGACGTGGTGGTCATCGGCCCCGCCCCCGGAGGCGTCCGGGGGCGTATCCGCCTGGGCAGCACCGCCGACCAGCTCCTGCACGCCTCCCCCGTGCCCGTCGCCCTGGCGCCCAGGGGATACGGCGAGGACCACCCGCCCGGAATCCGGCGACTCACCGTGGCCTACCGGCGCGATCCCGCATCCGACGAGGCGGTCCTGCGGGCCGCCGTGATCGCCGCGCGGATGGGCGTGCCGCTGCGTCTGATCACCCTGGTCGTGCGCGGCGGACGGCAGGCGAGGATGGAGGAGGAGATGCTCAACCGGCTGCGGGAGAGGGTCATGGCCGACCTCAGGGCCGCCGCCCGGGGTCACGGGCGTCTGGAGGTGGAGGTGGAGGTCCTGGAGGGCAGGAACGTGGCAGCGGCACTCGGCGCCACCGACTGCGAGGGGGCGATGCTGGTCTGCGCCTCCAGCGAAACGGGACCGTTGCGCCGGGTCTTCCTCGGCGACATCTCGTCGAAGATCATACGCTCCGCGCCCTGCCCGGTGATGATGTTGCCCCGAAACCCGCCCAGGAAGCCCGGGATCCTCGGTGAGCAGGGAAAACTCTGACGGGTCACCCGGAGAGATGGGACAAGTGTGGCGTTTGAGGAGGACCATACCGGATCGGATTCGGCATCTTTTTTCCAATCAGCTTGACCTTAGGCGCCCATCGCTTTACCGTCACTGTCCGTAACCACACCTCGCGGCGTTATCGGGTAAACCCCAACCTCCCCGTCACCGAAGGTGCTACCCCAGGCATCAACCCGGTGGTTGGGGCATATGTTGCGAGGGAGCACAATCAAGTGAAAGCAGCACATAACAGAGCCGGGGGGCCACACGATGCCGTCTGAGTACGCCAAGTCGCTGGGTGCACGACTCCGCGCGATCCGCACCCAGCAGGGCCTGTCCCTGCACGGAGTCGAAGAGAAGTCCCGTGGACGCTGGAAGGCGGTTGTCGTCGGCTCCTACGAGCGCGGGGACCGTGCCGTAACGGTGCAGAAGCTTGCCGAACTGGCTGATTTCTACGGAGTCCCGGTCTCGGAGCTGCTGCCAGGCGGCGCCGCCCCGAGCCCGCTCGGCCCGACACCGAAGCTTGTGATCGACCTTGAGCGTCTTGCCCAGCTCCCCAAGGAGAAGGCAGGCGCCCTCGCCCGCTACGCCGCCACGATCCAGAGCCAGCGTGGCGACTACAACGGCAAGGTGCTGTCCATCCGCCAGGAGGACCTGCGCTCCCTTGCCGTGATCTATGACAAGTCCCCCACCGAACTCACCGAGGAGCTCATCAGCTGGGGTGTTCTGGACCCCGAGGCACGTCGCGCCGTCGACTCCTTCTGACAGCCGTCCGGTCGTGGGTGCGCCGGTGACCGGCGTGCCCACCCCCGGTGGATCCGGCGAATCTCTCTCTGTTGCCAGAACCTCGCCTGCATACCGCCACGGTCGACGATCCCTGTGGTAGGAAAAGGCAAACATGGCATTTAACGAGATGTGGTGGACATGGCAGGGGGAGAGGATCGGCATGATCACTCTCGGAGGCGCCCGCGGAGCCGTATCGACACTCTCATGGCGCTGCTGGGATCGACCAAGACCCGTGCCTTCCTGAGACTGCTGACCTCCGTCGGAGGCGACAGGACCCAGGAGACCCTGAGGCTCCTGCCCTTCACCGTCATGGCGGTGGTGGCCCTGATCGACTTCGCCTCCGGCCCGACCGCCGGTCTTCTCCCCCTGCTCGCCCTCGGTCCGGCGTTCGCCAGCGTGGCCTGCGGGCTGGCCAGGACCACGCTGGTCGGCGTCGTCGCCCTGGCCCTGTGCGTCGCGCTCGGCCTCTACAACGACATCCTCTGGACCTCCCGCACCAACATCACCATGCTCGCCATCCTCGGTGTCACCGTGGCCAGCGTGCTGGCCAGCGCCGGACGGCTCCGCCACGAGCGCCAGCTCGCCGACGTCCGATCGGTGGCCGAGGCCGCCCAGCGCGTGCTGCTGCGGCCGGTGCCGCGCCGGGCAGGGCCGGGGATCGGCGTCGCCGTCTCCTACACCTCGGCCACCGCGGAGGCCCGGATCGGCGGCGACCTGTACGAGGTCGTCGCCACCCCGCACGGGGTCCGGATCATCGTGGGAGACGTCCAGGGCAAGGGCCTGGAGGCGGTGGAGACCGCGGCCGTGGTGCTCGGCGCCTTCCGGGAGGCGGCTCACGACGAGGCCAAGCTCCAGGGGGTGGTGACCCGGCTGGAGAACGCCCTGACCCGTGAGCTGTCCGGCGAGCAGTTCGTCACCGCGATCCTGGCCGAGATCATCGGCGGGGCCTCCATCACCGTGATCAACTGCGGCCACCCGTCACCCATGGTGCTCGGCACCGACGCCAAGCACTGGTTCGCCGACCCTCCGGACGAGGCGCTCCCCCTGGGCATGGGATCGCTGAAGGCCAGCGATCCGGTGCCGTACCAGATCCCCTTCGAGCCGGGCGACCAGGTCCTCTTCTACACCGACGGGGTCATCGAGGCGCGCAACGGGGCGGGAGAGTTCTATCCCCTCTCCGCACGGGCCCATCTGCTGAACGGCGCCGATCCGCAGCTCTCCCTGGACGCCCTCCGCGCCGACCTGCTGCGGCACGTGGGCCGTCCGCTGGGCGACGACGCGGCCATGCTCCTGCTGCGTCAGCGCGCGGCCCACCCGGCCGCCTCTACGGCGACCTCCACGGCGGCCTGATCGGCGGGATGCGCGGGCGGGCCGGAGCTAACCGGCGAGGGGGACGCGGCCGAGCAGCGTGGGCTGGGTGGGCACGCCCAGCAGCTTCTCCACCGTGGTGACGAACCGCTCCGCTTCGGAGATCAGCTCTTCCGCGTCCCGTGCCGACACCACGCGGGTCAGCCCCGCCTCGGCCGAGGCCCGCTTGGCCGCGCTCATCTCGAAGTAGGGCGCCCAGTCGGCGAGGCGCGGCTCGGCCTCAGGAAGCAGCTCCCAGGCGCTGCGCAGCTGGCGCCGGCGGCCGTCCATCGGGCGCGGCCGTGCCGCCAGGATGGCGGCCGCGGCTCTGAGCGCCGCCAGGTGGGCGGCGACGTAACGGGTGGCGGGGGTCCGGGCGGCGGCCGCCTCCTCCAGGCAGTCGCGCGCGTCGGACAGACGCGCCCGCGCGGCGGACGACAATCGGGGCCCGCCGGAATCGCTGAGCCGAGGGGTCATGTGCTTCAGCCTCCTAGATCGCAAGCGGCTCCCGGTGTTTTCGCCGGTGATGTCAACACTTGCAGACCCCACCGACAAATCCGCCGGGCGGCCGGACGAGGAGCTTCCCCTCTCCCCGTCCGCCCCGACCTGGCCCGATCGTCTGCGACGACGACGCGGACCCGATCGACCACCCTGGACGTGATCCGCGAGTCTCACGTCATTACATCGAACATAAATTCGATCACTCGTAGTGTCAAGTGAAGCGATGGACGGAAGCCCGCTACTCCCGGAAACGGCAAGGCCCCGGAAGATCGTGATCTCCCGGGGCCTTCACCTGCGGCTATCGGACGAACTTGCCCCTCACGTGCACCGGAACACCCTTGCCCAGCAGGCCGGGAAGCACCGCCGCCACGTTCATGGGGAGCCGGACGCAGCCGTGCGAGGCCGGGGCCAGCGGCACCGACAGCGCGCCGTGGAAGGCGATGCCGCCGTTGAAGAAGATCGGGTTGTAGAGCTGGCCGAGGTAGGACTTGTGCCAGCCGTCCCTGCGCCAGGTCGTCTTGTAGTCCCCCGTCGGCGTGCGGGCATCGCCGCAGAACCGCTGCACCTTGCCGCCCCAGGTCGCCGTCTCGCAGTACGGGATCCCGCTGCCGGAGGAGGTGTGGCTGATCAGCTTCACCCGGCCGCCGACGTAGAGGACCATCACCTGCGTGGTGAGGTTCATCTCGACCCGGGTCGGCTTGCCGCGGGGCACCAGCACCTTGGGCGCCTTCGGGGCCTCGAGCGCGGTCCACGTCCTGCGGGCCACGGTGCTGGTCGGTGCGATGCCGTTGACCTTCTGGAAGGCCCAGACGGCGGCCTGGGTGGCGCCGCCGTACCGGCTGTCGATCTTGCCCGGCAGGTAGCCGAGCTCCTTCAGCCGGGTCTGCAGCACCTTGACCGCGGCGCCCTTGGCGCCGATTTTGAGTGTCTTGCCGGGCGCGGCGAACGCGGCCGTCCCCGTCGCCGCCCCCGTCGTCCCCGTCGCCGCCGCTGTTGCCGCCACCGCGACGGCCGATGGCGCCGCGACGGCGGTCCGGGCGCTCGCGACCCCGGGGGAGCCGAGAGTAGAGACGAACACGGCCCCCGCCGTCATGAGCGCGGCCACTCCGAGCCGTCGGTCAACCCCCACCTGAAATCATCCCCTCATATAACTAATGCGTGGATCAAGGGACCATAGCGTATGGATCACCCGCCTCTACCATTAGTAATGAAGCGGTAATCAATGGTCGATCTGTTTAGAGTGGCCGCGTGCCAGAAAAGTTGCATCCCAACATTGAGAAGGTCGCCGCCGTCTTGGACGAGCACGGTGTCTCCGGTGAGATCGTCGTGTTCGCGGAGGCCGCCCCGACCGCGGTGGCCGCCGCCGCGCAGATCGGCTGCGAGGTCGGCGCCATCGCCAACAGCCTGGTCTTCGAGGCCGACGGAGACCCGCTGCTCGTCCTCACCAGCGGCGCCCACCGGGTGGACACCGCCCTGATCGCGGAGCAGGTGGGCGCGTCGAAGATAAAGCGGGCCGGCCCGGACTTCGTCCGCGCCGCCACCGGCCAGGTCATCGGCGGCGTCGCCCCGGTCGGCCACCCCGCCCCGCTCAGGACGCTGGTCGACACCTGGCTCGACCGGCACCCGGTGGTCTGGGCCGCAGCGGGCCATCCGCACACGGTCTTCCCCACCTCCTTCGCCGAACTCGTCCGCATCACCGGCGGCGTCCCGACGGACGTGGAGCGCTGACGGACGCCGGCTCCCGCACCGCGGGAGCCGGCGTCCGCGGTCCCGCCGCCGCCCGGCCGCGGGCGGAAGACCTGCCCGTCCCCGCTCCAGGGTCCGTGATCTCCAAGGCGGGGACGGCGGAAAAACGTTGATCTCCAAGGCGGGGACGGCGGAAAAGACGTTCGGCGAATCAGCGAGAACTACCAAACGTCACTTACGCACCTTTCACCGACCGGCGATGTCCGCCCTGCTAGGGTGCGTGGAGTGATCGGACTGCGACAGGTCGGCCCCGGGGAGTTCGCGACCCGGCTGGACGCGGTTCTGGAGATCTACACCGCGGCGATGAACCCGCCCGCCGACCAGTTGTCCGGGCGTAAGACGATCATGGGAAACCACGCCGTCCACCCGGGTTTCACCTGCCTGTTCGCCGAGCGGTCCGACGGGATGCCGGTGGGTGTGGCCTACGGCTTCCACGGGGCCGGTGGGCAGTGGTGGCACGACGTCGTCCACCAGGCCATGGCGGAGCTGTACGGCGAGGGCAGCGCGCGCGGCTGGCTCGGCGACGCCCTGGAGCTCGCCGAGATCCACGTCCACCCCGACTACCAGGGCAAGGGCATCGGCCGGACCCTGGTCACGGGCATGTGCGCCGGCCGACCGGAACGCACCGCCGTACTGTCCACCCGCGACCAGCCCACCGCGGCCCGCCACCTCTACCGCAGCGCCGGCTTCGTGGATCTGCTCACCCAGTTCGTCTTCCCGGGCGGCTACGAACGCTACGCGATCCTCGGGGCGGTGCTCCCGCTGAGCGGATGACGCCCGCCGACCGGCCCGCTGCTCGGGCGACGCGGCCGAAGCCGCCACCAACCGGCCCGCCGCTCAGGCGGTACGGCCGAAGCCGCCACCAACCGGTCCACTGCTCAGGCGGTACGGCCGAAGCCGCCCCGGCTCTCAGCGTGGGTGACGCCCGCCGACCGGAGGGGCCGACCGGAGGGGCCGGACGGGCCGGTCAGACGCCCAGCGTGGCCGCCTGGCGCTCGACGTCGAGGGCCTGGAAGACCTCGCGGGTCGCGCTGGAGCGGTTGAAGGTGATGAAGTGGATCCCGGGCACGCCCTCGTCGAGCAGGGTCTGGCAGAGCTCCGCGGCGTGCTCGATGCCCAGCCGCCGCACGGCGGCCGGATCGTCGGCGACGGCCGCGAACCTCGCCGCCACGTCCGCCGGGAACGGCGCGCCGGAGAGCTGCTCGGACCGGGCGATCGTGCTCATCTGGGTGACCGGCATGATGCCGGGGATGATCGGGGTGTCACAGCCCTTGGCCGCCACCCGGTCGCGCAGCCGCAGGTAGTCGTCCGCCTGGAAGAACATCTGAGTGATCGCGTAGTCGGCGCCCGCACGGCACTTGCGCACGAAGTGCTCGGTGTCGGCCTCCACCGAGGTCGACCTGGGGTGCTTGTAGGGGAAGGCGGCCACGCCCACGCAGAAGTCGCCGGCCTGGCGGATCAGCCGGACCAGGTCGTCGGCGTAGCGGACGCCCTCGGGGTGGCGCACCCACTCCCCCATGGGGTCGCCGGGCGGGTCTCCCCGCACGGCGAGGATGTTGCGCACGCCCGCGTCCGCGAAACGGCCGACCAGATGACGCAGCTCGCGGATGGAGTGGTTGACCGCGGTGAAGTGGGCGACCGGGGTCAGCGTGGTCTCGTGGGCGAGCCGCTCGACGATCTCGACCGTGCGGTCGCGGGTGCCGCCGCCCGCGCCGTAGGTGACCGACACGAACGACGGGCGCAGCGCCTCCAGCTCCCGGATGGCGCGCCAGAGCTGCCGCTCCCCCTCATCGGTCTTCGGAGGCATGAACTCGAAGGAGAACGACCGGCCACCGGCGGCGAGGATCTCGCGGACGGTGGGCACGCGGTCGGGAAGGACTGACGAGCGACCCAGAGCCATGACTCCTAGGGTACTGGTCACACCGCCGCTGCCAATAACCCCAATTAGTGGTGAAACACCCACCTCTACAGATAGGAGTCACTGCTAAGGCCCGATAATGTCATGGCATGACCAGTTCCGCAGCCGCGCTCGACACCATCCGCTCTGAAGTGGATCATTCACTCAGGGAATTCGTCGAGCGGCAGCGACCTCGGGTCAGCGCTCCCGAGGTGGCCCCTCTCATTTCGGCCGCCGAGGAATTCCTCGCGGGCGGAAAGCGGTTGCGACCGGCGTTCTGCTACTGGGGCTGGCGCGGCGCGGGAGGCGGCGAGGACCCCGCGCTCTTCACGGCCGCCGCCTCTCTCGAACTGCTCCAGGCGAGCGCCCTGGTGCACGACGACGTCATGGACGCCAGCGATCTGCGCCGGGGGATGCCGTCGGCGCACCGCAGGTTCCAGGCGCTGCACGAGAAGGCCGGCTGGCATGGTTCCGCCGAGCAGTTCGGCGAGGGCGCCGCCATCCTGCTGGGCAACCTGATGCTCATCTGGTCCGGTGAGATGTGGCGGGGCAGCGGCCTGCCGCCCGCCTCGCTCGCCGCGGCGCAGGAGGTCCACGACCACATGCGCACCGAGCTGATGTGCGGCCAGTATCTGGACCTGCTGGAACAGGCCACCGGCGAGAACAGCTTCGACAGCGCGCTGCGGGTCGCCCTCTTCAAGAGCGGCAAATACTCCGTCGAGCAACCGCTCCGGCTCGGACTGGTGCTGGCCGCGCGGGAGCGCGCACCGTGGATCGACCGGTTGTGCGAGGACTACGGCCAGTGCGTGGGCATCGCCTTCCAGCTCCGCGACGACATCCTCGGCGTGTTCGGCGACCCGGCGGAGACCGGCAAACCCGCCGGGGACGACCTGCGTGAGGGCAAGCGGACGATGCTCGTCGCCCGCACGCTCGCCGCGGCCTCCCCCGCCCAGGCGGAGGCCGTGCGGACCACGCTCGGCGACCCGGAACTGGACGTGGCCGGGGTCGAGCGGCTCCGCCAGATCATCGAGGAGACCGGGGCGCTCCTCGCCTGCGAGGAAATGATCAAGAAGTATCTCGAAGACGCCCTGGGCTCGCTGGACGACGCCCCGATCACCGCGGAGGCCCGCACGGCCCTGGCCGAGCTGGCCGTGGCCGCGACGTCGCGCCGCACCTGACCGGCTCCAGGACCGGCACCAGGACCGGCACCAGAACCGGCACGGAGCCGGTCACTCCGGGCCCGACCGCCCCGGACCCGCCGGACCGCGCCGGTCACCTCAGCCGGCCGCTCCGGTCCGGGTCAGCACGGGCCGGTCACCTCGCCTGACCGCTCCGGACCGGGTCACTCGGGCCGGGTCACCCGTGACCGGCCAGCCGCCGCTGGAACTCCTCTGCGGCCGCCTTCGGGTCGTCGGCCTCGGTGATGGCCCGCACCACCACGACCCGGCGCACGCCGTACGACATGACCTCGTCCAGGTTGGCGAGATCGATGCCGCCGATGCCGAACCAGGGCCGGTCCCCGGCCAGGGACGCGGCGTGCCGGAGCAGACCGGGCCCCGGGGCGTGCCGTCCCGGCTTGGTGGGCGTCGGCCAGATCGGGCCGCAGCAGAAGTAGTCGACCCCGGGTTCGACGGCGGCGGCGGACGCCTCGTCGGCGGCGTGAGTGGAACGCCCGATGAGGATGTCGTCGCCGAGCATCTCGCGCACGACCGGCACCGGCAGGTCGTCCTGGCCGAGGTGGAGCACGTCGGGACGGGCCGCGTAGGCGATGTCCGCGCGGTCGTTGACCGCCAGGAGCCTGCCGTGGCGGTCGCAGGCCGCACGGAAGACCTCAAGGAGTTCGAGCTCCTCGCGCGCCTCCAGGCCCTTCTCGCGCAACTGCACGATGTCGACGCCGCCGGCCAGGGCGGCGTCGAGGAAGTCGGCGAGGTCTCCGCGGTCACGGCGTCCGTCGGTGCACAGGTAGAGGCGGGCGTCAGAAACCGAGGGCCTGGGCACGTCGCTTGACCTCGGTATGGCGGCCCGCGACGATCGCGTCCACCGGTGAGCCCGGCAGTGTGTCGTCCGGGGTGAACAGCCACCGGAGCGACTCGACGTCGCTGTAGCCCGCGTCGAGCAGCACGGTGAGCGTGCCCGGCAGTCCCTTGACGACGTCGTCGGCGGCGATGAAGGCGGCGGGGACCTGGGGCTCTCCGCCTCCCCGGCGCACTCCGATGAGCTTGCGGTCCTTGAGAAGTTGCTTGGCGCGACCGGCGCTGAGGTTGAGCCTCCTGGCCACCTCGCTCAGGGTGAGCCACTCGCCCACCAACTGGTCGGTTTCCCGGTCGATCTGCGCAACAGAAAGCGTCACGAATCCACCACTACCACATCGAGCCCTTCGCCAAACACCTGGCGGCGAGGTTACGCCGCCGTACAGTCGCGCAACGCTACCGCAGGGTCGGCCAGACGCTCGACGTCGAGACGCTGCCCCCGCTCGATGAGGCGGCGGCCCTGGACGAGGTCGCGGGGACGGTTGACCGCGAGCACCGCCGTGAGCCTGCCCTCCTCGCTCACCCAGCAGACCCCCCACCTGGTGTCGGTCGCCGGATCTCCGCGCAGGACCAGGCGGCCGCCGTCGTGGTCCCCGGCGTACTGCACCATGTGGCCGAACTGCTCGGACCAGAAATAGGGCACCGGGTCGTAGACCGCCTCGTCACCCAGGAGGCTGGCCACGGCCACGTCGGGAGCCCCCAGCGCGGTGTCCCAGTGCTCGACCCGGAGGCGGCGGCCGTAGCGGCGCGACCACCAGGCCGCGCAGTCGCCCACGGCGACCACGTCGGGCAGCGAGGTGCGCAGGTGCTCGTCGGTGACGACCCCGTTGTCGAGTTCGACGCCGGAGCCGGCGAGCCACTCGACCGCGGGCCGCACCCCGACGCCGGTGACGACCACGTCGGCCTCGACCAGGGAGCCGTCGCCCAGGGTCAGCCCGCCCTGGTCGACCGAGGCGACCGCGGTGCCCAGGCGCAGGTCCGCACCCGCCTGGCCGTACCAGGAGACGGTGTGCGCGCCCACCGGGCCGAGGGCGGCGCTGAGGGGGACGTCGGCGGCCTCGACGACGGTCACCTCGCAGCCCGCCCTGCGGGCCGCGGTGGTGACCTCGGCGCCGATCCAGCCCGCGCCGATGACGGCGACCTTCGTGCCCGCGGTGAGCAGGGCACGCAGTTCCAGCGCGTCGTCGATGGTGCGCAGCACATGCTGCCTGCCGTCGCCGCGGAGGCGGATCGGGCGCGATCCGGTGGCGATCACCAGCCCGTCGTAGGCCAGCTCGCCCTCCGTGGTCTCCACCACGCCCTCGCGGAGCCCCTTGGCGACGACGCTCGCGCGAAAGTCGACCTCCAGGGCGTCCAGGTCGGAGTCGACGACCGTGGAGTCGGTCTCGCCCAGCAGGACGCTCTTCGACAGCGGCGGGCGGTCGTAGGGCCGGTGCGCCTCCTCCCCGATCAACGTGATCGTGCCGCCGAACCCGTGGGCCCGTAGTGCCTCGACACTTCGCACGCCGGCGAGGCCGGCGCCAACCACCACGACATGATTCACAACTCACGAGCCTAAACGGCCGGGACGACCCGCTACCAACGCGGTTCGATAACGAAAACGGTATTTAGCTCACATCCAGCGCGATGATGGTGTTGTCCGATGCCCTTAAGGTGGGAGGGACAAGACGCGCGGGAGCCCGGAACGCACCGGGCTGAGAGGAGGGCTGCGGAGCGACGAGGGCCGCGGTGGGCCCGGTGACGTGCGGGAAAGGTCGCGCCTCAGGCGCTGACGGGCACGGCACAGGGGCGGACGGCGATCCCGGTGCGGCCGCAAGCGAGCCCTCGACCGCCACGAACCTGATCCGGATCATGCCGGCGAAGGGAGCGGAGCACCTATGACGCACCACTTCGACGTCCTCGTCATCGGCGGGGGCATCGTCGGGCTGTCGGTGGCATGGCGTACGGCCCGGCGGGGCCTGAAGGTGGCGGTGGTCGATCCCGCACCCGCCTCGGGGGCCTCGCACGCGGCGGCGGGCATGCTCGCACCCGTCAGCGAGGTCACCTACACCGAGGAGCCCCTCCTCCGGCTGGGACTGGCCTCCCTGGAGCGATGGCCGGCGTTCGCCGCCGAGCTCACCGCCGACAGCGGCCACGACCTCGACTACCGCACCGACGGCACACTGGACGTCGCCTTCGGCGCCGACGACCTCGCGGTGCTGGACGATCTCGCCGCGTTCGTCGACAAACTGGGACTGCCCGCCGAGCGGCTCACCGGCCGCGAGTGCCGCCGGCTGGAGCCGATGCTCGCACCGGCCGTCCGCGGCGGCCTGCTGGCCGGGGCGGACGCGTGGGTGGACCCCAGGAGGGTCACCAGGGCCCTCCTGGCCGCTCTGGAACGCCGGGGCGGCGCTCAGGTGCGGGCCCGGGTCGCGGGGCTGGAGACGACCGCTGAGGCCGTCACAGGGGTACGGCTGGCGTCCGGGGAGACCGTCGGGGCCGCCCGGGTGGTCCTGGCGGCCGGGGCCTGGTCGGGCACGTTGGAGGGGCTGCCGCCCGAGGTGCTGCCGCCGGTGCGGCCGATCAAGGGCCAGATCATGCGGCTGCGCTCCCCCACGCCGATCCTGCGGCGTTGCGTGCGGGGCGTCGTGCACGGCGCGCACGTCTACCTCGTGCCGCGCGGCGACGGGGAGACGGTCGTCGGGGCCACCCAGGAGGAGATGGGGTTCGACACCCGCGTGACCGCCGGAGGGCTGTGGGAGCTGCTGCGCGACGCGCGGGAGCTGGTCCCCGGCGTGACGGAGCTGGAGCTCGCCGACGTGATCGCCGGACTGCGCCCCGGCACCCCGGACAACCTGCCGCTGGTCGGCCCGACCGCGCTGCCCGGCCTGTCCCTGGCCACGGGGCACCACCGGGGCGGGGTACTGCTCGCCCCGCTCACCGCCGACCTCTGTTCCGGCGAGGCCGGCCCCGAACTGTCGGCGATCTGCTCGCCGCTGCGCTTCCAGGAGCATTCTTGAACGTGACGATCAACGGCGCCTCGCACGAACTGCCCGCCGGGGCCACCGTGACGCAGGCCGTACGGACGCTGACCGAGGTCAGGAGCGGCGTGGCCGTGGCGGTGAACGACGAGGTCGTCTCACGGGGCGCGTGGGACGCGACGGCGCTGGCGGAGGCCGACCGGGTCGAGGTGCTGACCGCGGTGCAGGGAGGGTGACGGAGATGGACGACGACCTGATCATCGGCGGGGAGAAGTTCTCCTCCCGCCTCATCATGGGCACCGGGGGCGCGCCCTCGCTGGAGGTCCTGGACCAGTCGCTCGCCGCCTCGGGCACCGAGCTGACCACGGTCGCGATGCGGCGGCTGGATCCGGCCTCACGGGGTTCCGTGCTCGACGTGCTGCGCCGGCGCGGCATCAAGGTCCTGCCGAACACCGCCGGCTGTTTCACGGCCGGCGAGGCCGTGCTGACCGCCAGACTGGCCAGGGAGGCGCTGGAGACCTCCTGGGTCAAGCTGGAGGTCATCTCCGACGAGCGCACCCTGCTTCCCGACCCGATCGAGACGTTCGACGCGGCCGAGCGACTGGTCGCCGACGGGTTCACGGTGCTGCCCTACATCGGCGACGATCCGGCGCTGGCCCGGAGGCTGGAGCAGGCGGGCTGTGCGGCCGTGATGCCGCTGGGCGCGCCGATCGGCTCGGGACTGGGCATCCGCAACCCGCACAACATCGAGCTCATCGTGGAGTCCGCCGGGGTGCCGGTGATCCTGGACGCCGGAATCGGCACGGCCAGCGACGCGGCCCTGGCGATGGAGCTGGGGTGCGACGCGGTGCTGCTGGCCACGGCGGTCACCCGGGCGCAGCGGCCGGAGCTGATGGCGCAGGCCATGCGCTCGGCGGTCGTCGCGGGCCGCCAGGCCCGGCTGGCCGGACGGATCCCCCGGCGGCGCTACGCTGAGGCCTCCTCACCGATGAATCCATAAGAAACGGCCAACTTCTCGGCATCGGTTTGGAACACGAGGACCCTGCGGGCATCAAATCGCCCGTAAACTCAGCCGCGTGGACACGACGCTTACGGACCCCCTCGTCGGGAAGCTCCTCGACGGGCGTTACCGCGTTGAGTCCCGGATTGCCCGGGGCGGCATGGCGACCGTCTATGTGGCTCTGGACATCCGGCTCGACCGCACGGTCGCGGTGAAGGTGATGCACCGTTCCCTCGCCGAGGACCCCGCGTTCGTGCGGCGGTTCATCGGCGAGGCCAAGTCGGTTGCGAGCCTCTCGCATCCGAACGTGGTGCACGTCTTCGACCAGGGCACCGACGGAGACAACGTCTACCTGTCGATGGAGTACGTGCCGGGACGCACCCTGCGCGACGTGCTCCGCGCCCGGGGCAGGCTGCCCGCCCGCGAGGCCCTCGAGGTCATGATCCCGGTGCTCGCCGCGCTGGGCGCCGCGCACCAGGCCGGGCTGGTTCACCGGGACGTCAAGCCGGAGAACGTACTGCTCAGCGACGACGGCCGGATCAAGGTGGTGGACTTCGGCCTGGCCCGTGCGATCGAGGCGACCAACCAGACCCGTACGGGTGTCATGATCGGCACCATCGGCTACATGTCGCCCGAGCAGGTGACCTCCGGAGCAGCCGACGTCCGCAGCGACGTCTACTCGGCCGGGATCATGCTGTTCGAGCTGATCACCGGCCGTCAGCCGTACGAGGGCGACACTCCCATGTCGGTGGCCTACCGGCACGTGCACGACAGCGTGCCCATGCCCTCGGCCCTGCTGCCGGAGATCTCACCGCTGCTGGACACGCTGGTGGCCCAGGCGACGGCGCGCGATCCCGCGGACCGCCCGGCGGACGCGACCGCGCTGCTGGTCGCCGCGGTGGAGGCGCACCGGACCCTGCCTCGGGAGAGCGGCCCGGTGCCGTCCGTCCCCGTCGGCCCCGCCGGCGCCGTGCACGGGCAGGGCTCGGCGCCCCCGCCCGCCAACCACACCCTGATCCAGCCGCGCGTCGACCTGCTCACCAGCCCCGTCTCCGACCACGCCCCGCCCGCCTCCCCGGCGCGCAAGCAGTTCCGGCCCAACTGGTTCGTGATCACACTGGCCGTGGTGATGGTGGCCGCGGTCGGGGTGACCGGCTGGCTGTTCTCCCAGAGCACCACCATCGTGGTGCCCAAGCTGGTCGGCAAGAACGTGACGATCGCCGAGGGCGAGGCCAAGCAGATCGGCTTCGTCGTCGAGATCGGCAAGGCCGAGAACAGCGAGGACGTGCCCAAGGGCAACGTGATCCGGACCGACCCGGTGGCGGGTGCCGAGGTGGAGGGCAAGTCCAAGCTGATCCTCATCGCCTCGGCGGGCCCCAAGCGGATCCCGGTGCCCAACGTCGTGGGCCTGGACGAGAACAGCGCGCGGACGAAGCTGGCGGAGGTCGGACTGGTCGTCAGCGGCGCCAAGAAACAGGCCAGCGAGACCGTGCCGCGCGGCCAGGTGATGAAGACCAGCCCCGCGGTGGGCAACCAGGTCAAGGAGGGCAGCAAGGTCGCCCTGGTGATGAGCGCGGGCCTGCTCGCGCCGGACGTCAAGGGCATGCCCCGGGACCAGGCCGACGCCATGCTGCGGGGCGCGGGCTTCGTGCCCGAGTTCGTCGAGCAGACCGACGCCGCCCAGCCCTGCACGGTCATCGCCCAGGACCCCCAGCCCAACGCGGAGATCGACAAGGGCGCCGTCATCCGGATGACCCTGTCGCAGTGCAACAACGGCGAGTGGCATTGGCCCTGGGAGAACAACGACCAGAACGTCAACGAGGACCGGCAGATCGTCGTCGTCCCCAACGTGCTGTTCAAGGATCTGCGGGCCGCCCGCGACGAGCTGCGCGCGGCGGGGGTGAAGGTGAAGGTGAAGAGGGGCTCGGGGCGGGCCACGGTCCTGGCCCAGCTCCCGCCGGGCGGGCAGCAGGTTCCGCCGGGCACCGAGGTGACCCTCTGGCACTGAGCGACCGGGGCGCGCTGCCCGGGGTGAGAGGGCCGGCCCCCACGGGGGCCGGCCCTCTTTCCCGATCTCTCCGAGGAGACCGTGCAGGTTGCCTGCCCTCTCAGACGTTCTTCCTGTTCCTGGAGCTTCGGCACAAGGTCGAGATCCACCAGATGACCGGCCGCCTCGTCGAATGCCCGATCGACGAGATGAACCGGCCCCGCGGCCGCCAGCAGGCCAAGCGTCGAGGACGTGTGAGGCCAGTTCGGCGACGACCACTTAGCGCACTGATGCTGACCGAACCGCCTCGCTCACCTGGGCCGGTGCGGTGCGCCAGGGGGCGCCGTGGCCGGGGAGCACCCAGGATGCCGACAGTCTGGCGATCCGGTCGAGGGAGGAGAGCGCTTCGGCCGGGTCGTCGGTGAAGGGCGCGGGCTGGGGGCCTGTGCGGCCGGTGAGGACGTGCCGCGTGGTCAGGGCGTCGCCGACGAAGACCGCGTCGGCGAGCGGGACGTGCACCGCCACGCTGCCCGGGGAGTGCCCCGGCATGTCCACGATCACCGGTTTGCCGGGCAGGTCCAGGACGTCGCCGTCACCGATCTCGGTGACCTCGCCGACGTAGCGGGTGCGCAGGCCGTTCTTGCGGATGGAGTACCCGAAGAATCCGAGCGTCGGGCCCAGGCGCATGGGGCCGACCGCGACCTTGGGCTTTTCTCCCGTGCGGGTGCGGACGGCGTCGGCGGCGTGTACGAACACCGGTACGCCGTGCTCGCTGCGCAGGCGTTCGGCGAAGCCGATGTGGTCGGAGTCGCCGTGGGTCAGCACGAGTCCGCGGATGTCGGCGACGGACTTGCCCAGGGAGCGGAGTTCGCGCTGCAGGTCCTGCCAGTGGCCGGGCAGTCCGGCGTCGATGAGCGTGATGCCCTCGGCGGTGTCGACGAGATAGCACGCCACGAGATCGTTGCCGAGGCGGTGCAGATGGGGTGCGAGTTTCATGGGACTTCTTTCGGAGGCCTGGGCGGCTGGTGACAAGGTGAGGGCAAGGGCTGCGGCAGCGCTGGTCAGCCCGTCAGGTCGTGCAGTGCGGTGATGACGGTGCGGCCGGTGGGGGTGGTGAAGTCGCGCACCATGCTCGTGACGAGGCTCGCCACCGACGTCACCGTGCCGCCCGCTGCTTCGATCTGGCGCAGTGCCGCGTTCTCCGTGCGCTCCGATATGCCGCCGCTCGCGTCGACCAGGACGATCACGTCGTAGCCGTCGGCCAGGGCGGCGAGTGCGGTGTGCAGGACCACGATCTCTGAGGTCACGCCGCAGATGGCCAGTGTTTTGCGGGCCTGGGCGGTGATCGCTTCGCGCCATGCCCGGTCGTCCCAGCAGCACGGTCCGCCGCGCACGAACGGGGATGTTTCGGGAAGTTCGGCGATGACGCCGGGTCCGTCGGGCCTGGGGGCGACCGACACGGTGAACGGGATGTCCAGCGTTTGGGCGACCTTGCCGAGCACCCCGGCCGAGCGCCTGATGGTCTCGGGGCTGTTTGTGCTGCTCAGGGCCACGATGCTGTCCTGCAGGTCGGCGAAGACGATCTGCAGGGTGCGATGATCGATCATTGTTCTCATCCAAAATCATTCATAGGCTGAATTATTTGAAGACGGTAGCATGCTGGTTGTGAACGATGTCAAGTGGAGCGAGACCCTCAGCTTCCGGCTCGGCGCCCTGGGCGCACTGGTCGCCGATCAGTACGCGAAGGCTCTGGCCGTCCACGATCTGAAGCCCAAGCACGTCGGCCTGCTGGGCGTCCTCGACTCGGGGTTGGCCGCCTCACAGCTCGAGATCGCCCAGCTGCTGCGGGTGGCGCCCAGCCTCGTGGTCTCCCTCGCCGACCGCCTCGAATCCATGGGCGCCATCGAGCGGCTCCGCGCCCCGGCCGACCGTCGCCGCCAGATCCTGAGCCTCACCGACAAGGGGCGCGACCTCCTCGCGGAATGCACCGCTAAGGCGCTCGCTCTCGACGCGAAACTCGCCGCCGACCTCACCTCGTCCGAGCAGACCGCGCTCAGCGCGGCGCTCGGCCGCCTGGCGGTCTCCTATGGTCTACCCGTGCGCGAATGATCAGCTGCGGGGGTATGGCAATGAGGCGACGCTCATGGGACCCTCTGCCCACCTTCCGCCGCTCGTGAGCCTCATCGACTGATCGGGGTTTGTGGATGTCAAGCCCATGGGCCGGGGGGAAGGTGAGCCTTCGGACGGGTCCCCGGTTGTTCCTTGGAGTCCCGGTGGTGATCGCGGAAAATCCAGCGGATGCCGCCGACCTTGCCCAGGTCTCCACCTCGGCGCAGGTCAGCGGCATGTCCGTGGAAGATTTCTTTATTACTACCGGGCCCCCAGGAAGCCGTGCAGGCGGACGCGGGCGAGGCCGCCGTCGGGGTAGACGTCGACCCGGACGTGGGTGACCACGGGCGCGTCGTCGATGCGGAAGCGGTGCGGGGTGTCGGGCTGCAGGCGGGTCCTGGGCAGCAGTTCGGTCCAGGTGGCCCCGTCCGCGGTGCCGGTGAGCGCGACCGCGCCCGGAGCGTTGAACAGCAGGTTGGTCGTGTCGATCTCCGCGAGCCTGACGACGCCGGGACCCGCCAGGCGGATCAGCAGCCAGTCGTTGCCGTCGTCGCGGCGGCGGGCGGTCTCCCAGCCCTCGGCCTGGTGCCGGGCCAGGCCGGGGGCGATGACGTTGTTGGGCGAGGAGTAGAACTCGTTGGAGCAGCCGACGACCAGCGCGCCGTTGGCCAGCGCGGCCAGGTCCAGGCCGAGGTCGCCGTACGGCGTCAGGTCGGGTCTGACCTCGCCGTGCACGCGCAGCCGGGCGATGCCGCCGTCGGGGAACATGTTCAGCCGGACGTGCGTGTGGCGCCGCTCGTCGGTCACGGCGAAGAAGTGCTCGGCGTCGCCCCCGAGATCGCTCTTGGGGACGATCTCCACCCAGTCGGCGGCCTCCAGTTCGGCCGCGGTGGGATACCCCTCGACCGCGGTGGCCTCGACGGAGGCCTGCGGCGGGTAGTTGCCCCGGAACCACGCGGTGTCGATCACGACGCCGCGGATCACCCCGGGCAGGCCGAGTCTGACCAGTGCCCAGTCGTGGCCGGGCTCGCGCCGCCGCCGGGTCTCCCAGCCGTCGTAGACCTGTCCCTTGGCCCCGAAGGTGTGCGCCTGGAAGCCGGGGCGGCCGGGGCGGATCAGGCTCTCCCGCTCGGCGAAGGACTCGTCGCTGGCCGCGATGACCGATCCGCCGAGGGTGCGCAGGGCGAGGTCGGGCAGGGCGATGAACTCACTCACGGGAGGGCCTCTCTTCTGCGGTGCGTTCCGGTCGTGCAGGGCGCGACCCGGCCGTGGCGTCCCCCGGTTCCGTACGACGCGACCCGGCCGTGGCGCCCGCCGGACTCGGGCGCAGGAAGACTCCCCTGGGGACGTCGTCCACGACCTGACCGCGCAGCCAGGTGGCGCGGACCGACCCGCGCAGCGTCCTGCCGTGGTAGGGCGTGACCGGGTTCCTGTGGTGCAGGGCGGCCACGTCCACGGGGTGGTCGGCGTCGGCGTCGAAGGCGACCAGGTCGGCGTCGTTGCCCACGGCGATGGCCCCCTTACCGGCCAGCCCGGCCAGCGCCGCCGGGTTCTCCGACATCCACCGGACCACCTGACCGAGGCCGTACCCGCGCTGCGAGGCCTCCGCCCAGACAGCGGGCAGGCCGAGCTGGAGGGAGGAGATCCCGCCCCAGGCGGTGGCGAAGTCGGGCACCTTCAGATCCGGGGTGGACGGCGAGTGGTCGGAGACGACGCAGCTCAACACGGTGTCGGCGAGTCCGCGCCAGAGTTCCTCGCGGTTGGCCGAGGAGCGGATCGGCGGGCAGCACTTGAACTGGGTCGCGCCGGGCGGCACCTCCTCGGCCGTCAGCGTCAGGTAGTGCGGGCAGGTCTCCGCGGTGATCCGCACGCCCCGCCGCCGCGCCTCGGCCAGCGGCGCCAGGCAGAGCGCGGACGACACGTGCAGGATGTGCGCCCGCACGCCGGTCTCCTCCGCCAGCGCGACGACCCGCTCGACCGCCCGGAGCTCGGCCTGGCCGGGACGGGAGTCGAGGAACTCGGGATAACCGGGGCCCGCCGGTTCGCCGAGCAGGGCCGGGTCCTCGGCGTGGACGACCAGCAGGCCGCCGAAGGAGGCGATCTCCACCATGACCGCCCGTAGCTCGTCCGCGCCGAGCGGCGGGAACTCCTCCACGCCGGACGGGGACAGGAAGCACTTGAAGCCGTGCACCCCGGCCTCGTGCAGCCCCTTGAGGTCCTTGAGATTGCCGGGGATCGCGCCGCCCCAGAAGCCCACGTCCACCAGGCACTGCCCGGCCGCGGCCCGCTTCTTCTCGGCCAGCGCGTCCACGTTCACGGTCGGCGGCAGCGAGTTGAGCGGCATGTCGACGATCGTGGTGACGCCGCCGGCCGCCGCGGCCCGGGTGGCGGAGGCGAAGCCCTCCCAGTGCGTGCGCCCCGGCTCGTTGACGTGCACGTGGGTGTCCACCAGCCCGGGCAGCAGCGCGGTGCCGCCGAGGTCGATCTGTTCGGCGGCCGCCAGGTCGGCGTCGTAGGCGTGCAGGCCGGCGATTCTGCCCTCCCGCACACTCACCGCCGCCGGTCCCTCTCCGCCGGGCAGTACGGCCCGGCGCGACCGGATGACCAGGTCCACCGCCTGTTCGGTCCGCACGTTCAGCGCCTCCCGTATTCTCCGCCCGGCCGCCGGACCGTCCGTGCCACGAGGTGGCGCGGGTGATCCGGCGGCCGGACATCCGTCAAAGGTGTCTCCGGGCGACCTCGCGCGCGAGCCGCTCCAGCAGCGGTCCCGCCTCGGCCATGCACACGGCCGGGTCGGGCTCGATGTCGGTGAGTGCGTAGGCGGCCGTGATGCCCGCCGCGTTCAGCTCCTCGTCGCCGAGGGCGCGGCGGCCGCAGACGGCGACGACGGGGACTCCGGCCTTGGCGGCGGCGGCCGCCACCCCGGCGGGGGCCTTGCCGTGCAGGGTCTGCTCGTCCAGCGAGCCCTCGCCGGTGATGACGAGGCGGGCGCCGTCCAGCCGGTCGTGGAAGCCGAGCAGGTCGAGCAGATACTCGATGCCGGGGCGGATGTCGGCGGCCAGGAAGGCCAGGGCGGCGAAGCCCACCCCTCCGGCGGCTCCCGCACCCGGCTGGGCGGCCACGCCCATGGGCCGGACGATCCCGTCGTGCTCGATGGCGCCGGCCAGGCCGTGGGTGTGCGCGGCGACGGCGGCGAGCCGGGCGAGGGCTCCTTCGAGGAGCTTCACCTCCTCGGGGCTCGCGCCCTTCTGCGGGCCGTACACGGCGGCGGCGCCGTGCGGGCCCAGCAGCGGGTTGTCGACGTCGCTGGCCACCACGAATTCGACATCATCCATCGCCATAAGTCCTGATTTATCAATTTTTTCCAGGCTGCGCAGGGCGGCTCCACCAGGGGGCAGTTCCTGCCCTGAGGCGTCGAGGAACCGTACGCCCAGCGCCCGCATCATGCCGGTGCCACCGTCGGTGCAGGCGCTGCCGCCGAGCCCGAGCACGATCCGCCGGGCGCCACGCCGTACGGCGTGGGCGATCAGCTCGCCGGTGCCGTAGCTGGTCGCGGTCAGCGCCTGGAGCCCACCGGGCAGGCGGCGCAGGCCCGACGCCTCGGCGAGCTCGACGACGGCCGTCGGCACCCCGTCCACCGGGGAGGGCACGACGGACGGACCGGCCTCTCCGGCACCGGCCGGCTCGCGCCAGGCGTAGGCGGCGCGGACCGGCTGCCCGGTGGGACCGGTGACCTCGACCTCGACCCGGGTGAACCCGCAGGCCACGACGGCGTCCACGGTGCCGTCGCCGCCGTCGGCCACCGGCAGCGCCACCGTGACGACATCCGGGCCCAGCCCCGCCGCCACCCGGGCGGCGACCTCCGCCCCGGTCAGCGACCCCTTGAACTTGTCCGGGGCGATGAGGACATGTCCCGTAGACTCAGACAACCCTGCTCCTTGGTGAAGAACCGGCGGACACGCGCCCCGGCCCGGTGCGAGCGGGCAGCGGCGCCTCCCGGAAGCCGGTGAGACGGACGACCATCATCACACCCGGCCGGTGACGGCCTCCAACCCGCACTCCCGAAAAAGACTCTCCGCCACGGCCCGCGATCAGCCGGCCCGCGCTCCCGGAGCCCGCTCAGCGGCCGACCTCCCTGCGGGCGACGGAGCCCCGCTCCCCGGCGAGCCGCAGGAGGCGGCGGTGGGCCTCGCCGCCCGCGCGGCCCAGCGCGTCCTGGGCGACCGTGCGCAGCTCGTCGTCCTCGACGACCGTCTCGCCGCCCACCAGGAGGCGGGCCAGGGGCGGCTGGCGGCTGCCGAAGACCAGGGCGCAGACCGGGTCGGTGACGGCCGAGGCGAAGGCGCCGCCGGTCCGCCACAGCGCGATGTCGGCGAGCTTCCCGGCCTCCAGGGAGCCGATCTCCTCCTGACGGCCCAGGTTCCTGGCCCCGCCGAGGGTGGCGATCTCCAGGGCCTGCCGGGCGGTGAGCGCGGTGGGCCCGTACCTGGCCCGCTGGAACAGCAGGGCCTGGCGCATCTCCCCGGACAGCGAGGTCAGCTCGGCGGAGGCGCTGCCGTCCACCCCGAGACCGACGACGGCGCCGCGCCGCAGCATCTCCGACACCCGGGCGATGCCGGCGCCGAGGCGGCCGTTGGAGCTCGGGCAGTGCGCGGAGCCGGTGCCCGTCTGGGCGAACGTGTCGATGTCGGTGTCGCTCAGGTGGACCGCGTGGGCGAACCACACGTCCGGGCCGAGCCAGCCGAGCCGCTCCATGTAGTCGACCGGGCGCAGGCCGACCTGGGCCAGGCAGTGCTCCTCCTCGTCGAGGGTCTCGGCGAGATGGGTGTGCAGGCGCACCCCCTTGGACCTGGCCAGCGCGGCGGCCTCGATCATCAGGTCGGCGCTGACCGAGAACGGCGAGCACGGGGCGACCGCGACCCGCAGCTTCGAGGAGAAGGACGGGTCGTGGTAGGTGTCGACGGCCTCGGCCGTGGCGGCCAGGATCTCGTCGAGTTCCTCGACCACGACGTCCGGCGGCAGGCCGCCCTGGGACTTTCCGCGGTCCATCGACCCCCGCGCGGGATGGAAGCGGATGCCCAGCTCCCGGGCCGCCTCGATCTCCGCGGCGAACAGGTCGCCGCGGCCCTTGGGGAAGACGTAGTGGTGGTCGGAAGAGGTGGTGCAGCCGGACAGGGCCAGGTAGCCCAGGCCCGCGCCGGCCGCGCCCCTGACCACCTCGGCGTCCATCGCCGCCCATATCTCGTAGAGCTCCACCAGCCACTCGAAGAGCGTGGCGTTCTGGGCCAGTCCCTGGGAGGCCCACTGGTAGAGGTGGTGGTGGGTGTTCACCAGGCCGGGGGTGGCCAGGCAGCCGGTGCCGTCGATCCTGACGGCGTCCGGGACCGCCGGGGCGGGCCCGGCGCCGAGGGCCGCGATCCGGTCGCCCTCGATGTGGATGTGACCGGAGGGGATCTCCGGGCCCACCACCGGGGCGATGTGGACGTTCTCCACCAGAATGGTGCTCACCGGGTCTCCGCCTTACGGGCCGCGGCGAGCCGTACGGCGTCAATGATCTTCTCGTAGCCGGTGCACCGGCAGAGGTTGCCCGCCAGGGCCTCCCGGATCTCGGCGTCGGAGGGCCGCGGGATCCGCCCGATCAGGTCGTGCGCCTGGACGACGAGGCCGGGGGTGCAGAAGCCGCACTGGACGGCGCCGCACTCGACGAAGGCCTCCTGGACCGGATCCAGCCGGTCGCCCTCGGCGAGCCCCTCGACCGTGCGGACCTCACGCCCCTCCACCTGGCCGGCCGCCACCAGGCAGGCGCAGACGGGCAGACCGTCGAGGTAGACGGTGCACGAGCCGCACTCGCCCTGCTCGCAGGCGTTCTTGGAACCGGGCAGGCCGACCCGCTCACGCAGGACGTACAGCAGGCTCTCGCCCTCCCAGACGTCGTCGGCCGTCTCCCGGCGGCCGTTGACGGTGAAGCTGACGCGCATCAGCCCGCCCTCCTTCCGTGCTGTCCGGACCGGAACTCGTGCCACGCCCAGGTCAGGGTGCGGCGTGCCATCACGCCGACGGCGTGCCTGCGGTAGTCGGCGGTGCCGCGCACGTCGTCGATCGGCGAGGCCGCCTCCGCCGCCAGCTCGCCGAAACGCGCCAGCACCTCGGGGTCGAGCCGGGCGTCCCAGTCGAGCTCGGCGGCGAGGAACTCCTCGGCCGCGACCGCCCTGCGGGGGGTGGGGGCGGCCGAGCCGATGCCGGTGCCCACCCGCCGCTCGCCGGGGTGCAGCGCGATCGCGAACGAGCAGACCGCGATGACCATGGCGTTGCGGGTGCCGACCTTGGAGAAGTACTGGGGGCCGCTCGCCGGGCTCATCCAGAACGCCCTGATCAGTTCGTCGGATCGCAGCGCGCTCCGCTTGACCCCGAGGTAGAACGCGGCGGCGGGGATCATCCGTACGCCGCGGGCGGCGGACTCGACCTCGATGACCGCGTCCCCGGCCAGCAGCGGCGGGTGGCTGTCGCCGGCGGGCGAGGCCGCGCCGAGGTTGCCTCCGACGGTGCCGCGGTTGCGGATCTGCGGCGAGCCGACCGTGCGCGCCGCCTGCGCCAGGCCCGGTAGCCGGTCGCCGAGTTCGGCGATCAGCCGCGCGTACGGCACGCCCGCGCCGATCCGGAGCCGCCCGTCGTCCTCGGTGGTCCATCGGGTGAGTTCGGCGATCCGGTTCAGGTCGAGCAGCGCGGCGGGCCGGTGCACGTCGAAGTTGAGCTCCACCATCAGGTCGGTGCCGCCCTGGATGGGCGCCGCCGCCGGCAGGCCGGCCTTGGCCTCCAGTGCCTCCGCCCAGGTGGCGGGCCGCAGGAATTCCATGGTCGTCACTCCCAGGCCGAGGGGGCGGCGGGGGTGCCGTCGTCGAGCACGACGCCCTCGATCAGCCCGTAGGGGCGGTCGGCGGCGTAGAACACCTCGCCCGGGTTGTCCAGCCCGAACGGGGTCAGGTCCACCGGGAAGTGGTGCTTGTTCGGCATCGCCAGGCGCACCTCGCAGATCTCGCCGCGCGTCTCCAGCACCCGCCTGCCCATCGCGTAGAGCGTCTGCTGCAACGACAGGCTGTGCGTGTCGGCGAACGCCTCCAGCAGGCATCGCCGTACTTCACTGTACGACTCGCCGAACCCGGCTGATCCGCCGGCCGGAGAGGCTCCCGGGACATGGCGCCATCCGGCCGACACCTCGGTGGCCAGCACCCGGTCGGTGGCCGGTTGGAGCGTCGTGTACTCGTCCACGGCGAATCCGGAGAACTCCGAGCCGGTCGAGTTGAGCACCACCAGATCCTTGAGCCCGGAGACCACGGTGGTGGTCCCGTCGCGGTCGTGGTGGACCACGCAGGTGCGCGTCTCCCTGCCCGAGCGGACGAAGGAGTGCCGCTCGGCCTGCGGACCGGGGAGGGGGATGCGGTCCCAGAGATACTCCTCGATCTCCACCCGGGCGTGGTGGACGGCGGGCTGGGAGTCCACGTAGTGGCGGGCCAGCAGGAGCGCGAAGTCCTCGATCTGCTCCAGACCGTACTTCCTGGCGAAGACGTAGGCGGTGTTCTTCTGCGTGTCCGTCGGCAGCACGGCGCTGTTGTCGCCGCTCAGGTGGACCTCGTCCATGTCACCCGAGAGGGCGGAGCTGACGTTGACGTCCTTGATGCGGTGGACGCCGCCGTCTCTGACGACACGGACCACCCGGGTCTCCGCCTTGCCGTAGCGGTTGGGGCCGAGAATGACGGCCATGCCTAGCTCCCTCGGTACGTCGAATAGGCGAACGGGCTCAGCAGCAGGGGCACGTGGTAGTGCTCACCGGGGTCCGTGACGGTGAAGTCGATCGCCACCTCCGGGTAGAAGGCGTCCACCGCGCGGGCGGCGAAGTAGCCGCCGGTGTCGAAGACCAGCCGGTGGGCGCCCGCTCCGGGGACCCACCCGCCGATCCGGCCGTCGGCATCGGTGACGCCCTCGGCGAGCACGGTGCCCGCCCGCTCCAGCCGTACGGCGACGCCTGCCGCGGGCCGGCCCAGCGCGGCGTCCAGGATGTGTGTGGACAGGCTCATCCGGTGCCTCCCGATCTCCCGGCCTGGTACGGCTCGCTCACGTTTCCTCCCCCAGCAGCTTGGCCACCCGCAGGCGGGTGATCCTGGCGAGCTCGGTCCGGACGACGCCTCGTTCGGTGGACTCGTCGTTGCGGAGCCGTTCCCGCAGGCGATCCAGCATCTCCTCGGCCGTCATACCGGTGGCGCAGACCAGGTAGACGTGACCGAAGCGCTCCTCGTAGGCACGGTTGCCCTCGGCCAACCCGTCGAGCACCGCCTGGCCGGCCGCGTCCACGCCGGACTGCTCCTGACGCGACCAGGACGCCTCCCGCCCCTCCGCCGCCGTGGCCGCGCCGCCATCGGGCGGCTCACCGGTCCCCGCTGCGGCCTCGCCGTCGTCGGGCGGCTCACCGATCCTCGCCACGGACGCAGGTGCGGCCCGGCCGCTCTCGCGGGGCGGCTCACCGATCCTCGCCACGGACGCAGGTGCGGCCCGGCCGCTCTCGCGGGGCGGCTCGCCGATCCTTGCCACGGACGCAGGTGCGGCCCGGCCGCTCTCGCGGGGCGGCTCGCCGATCCTTGGATGCGCGGCCAGCGCCTCCCGGATGTCCGGCCAGGTCAGGTCCCGTACGGCCGCCTCGGCCGCCTCGGCCAGGTCGGCGAGGTCACGGTAGGGGCGCCGCGCGGCCACCTCGCGGGCGAAGGCCCGGGACGCGCAGCACGTCAGCAGCCCGGCCTCGGCCTCGGCCGCGCCGAGCGCGTTGAAGCCGGCCGGTCCCGGCACCCGCGCCGCGGAATTCGCTTTCGGCATGTGAGCAGTACACACACCGCCACCGCACCGGGTCCAGCAGCGAGAACTCCCAAGTGGGCTAAAGGTTCGCCCCGCCTTTTCGTGTCATGCTCCAAAGCGGTCCGGCGCCGCCCGACGGAGATCGCCGCGACCGGCCGGTTGCGAGGGGGTCGCCGGACGCCCGGCCGGTCCGGTGAGCGCGCCCGCCCGGGAACCGTCTGACCAGGTCGGCGGCCGGCTCCACCGGTCCGGTGACCGCGCCCGCCGGGGAACCGTCTGACCAGGTCGGCGGCCGGCTCCGCCGGATCGGTGACCGCGCCCGCCCGGGAAATGTCGGCCGTCGCGCCTAAAATGACGGCATCATGACTTCTCTCTCCCTCATCGGCGGACAGGTGTCCGTCACCGGCGGCCTGGCCAAGGGCGGCCTGCGGTACGCCTCGGACATCGGCGCCGAGATGATCCAGGTGTTCGTCACCAACCCCCGCGGCTGGTCACTCTCCGCGGGCGACCCCGCTCAGGACGTCAAACTACGCGAGTCGGGCATGCTCTCCTTCGTGCACGCGCCCCACCTCGTCAACATGGGCTCCCCCAGCGCCGACACGCTGGAGAAGTCGGTGGCCACCGTGCGGCACGGCCTGCAACGCTCCCACGTGATCGGCGCCGCGGGCCTGGTGGTCCACACCGGCTCGGCGGTGAGCCGGCACCGCGACGACGCCCTGCGTCAGCTGCACGAGCAGCTGCTCCCCCTGCTGGAGGAGATCCCCGACGACGGCCCGGACCTGCTGCTGGAGCCGATGGCGGGGCAGGGCGCGATGCTCTGCGCGACCGTCCAGGACCTGGAGCCCTATCTGGCCGCCCTCGACTGGCACCCGAAGGCGGGCATCTGCCTGGACACCTGCCACGCCTTCTCCGCCGGCCACGACCTGTCGACCGCCGACGGCGTCCAGGAGACCCTCGACGCCCTGCACGCGATCGCCCCGGGCCGTCTCAAGCTGATCCACGCCAACGACTCCAAGGACGTCTGCGACTCCAAGAAGGACCGGCACGAGAACATCGGCGACGGACACATCGGCATCGAGCCCTTCGCGGAGCTGATGCGCCATCCGGTCGCCGCCGGAGTGCCGCTCTGCATCGAGACCCCGGGCGGCGTGGACAAGCACCGCGAAGACATCGAGCTGCTGAAGAAGCTCCGCGACAGCTGACCGCCCGACCCGACCCGCCGGGCCCGGCACCCCCGGCGAGCGAGGACACGGACCACTTCGGTCAGGTCGGGTCGGGCATCCCGGCGGGCCCGCCGGGACCCGGCTCACCTGGCCGGGTTCAGTGCCTCGGCACGGAGGGCGAGGGCGACGACGGCGGCGTCGCCGGGAGCGCGGACGTCACGGCCGGTGAGCTCGCGGAAGCGGGCGAAGCGGTGCTGGATCGTGTTGCGGTGGCAGTAGAGCGCGGTCGCGGTGTCGGCGATCGATCCGGTGCCCGACAGGTGGGTGCGCACGGTCTCCAGCAGCCGGTCGCGCTCGGCCGCGCCGATGGCGGCCAGCGGTCCCAGCACCCGGTCGGCGAGCGCGGCGGCCAGCTCGGGGGTGTGCGCGGCGAAGACGTCCAACCAGCGGTCCTCCAGCCGTTGCGGCCCCTCGGCCCCCGGCCGGGCGGCCGCCGCCGCCAGCCGTACCGCGTAGGGGACCTGGGCGAGGTCGCCCACCTGGGGTGACACCCCGCACCGCACGCCGCGAAGCAGGCTCAGCACCGACCTCTCCGGTGCGGGCGCCCGTGCCGGGAACTGCATCACGAGGATGTCCCCGCCCGGCGACTCGTGCCGGTGGCAGCGCAGGCCCGAGGAGATCGTCGCGATCACGGCGGCCCGCAGCCCGGCGCTCGCCGCCGGGTCGGCGACCGCCACGAAGAACCGGCCGGAGACGTCGAAGCCCAGCACCTGTCCGGCGTCCCGCACCACGTCGGGGTTGCGGCCGTCGTTGTCGATAAGCCGGGCGAACCAGGCACGGCGCTGGTCCTCGCGCTGCCTGCCCATCTCCAGCACCGCCCGCTGGTAGCCCGCCATCAGCCCGGTGACGTGCTGTTCGACCGCCTCCCAGAGCAGGTGCGCGCCTCGCAGCAGCTCGCTCATGTCCTCCGGGGCGGCCCGGCCGATCAGCCCCTGCCACAGCGCCCGCGCGTCCAGCCGCCCGGCGGCCAGCAGGGACGCCAGCGGCACGCCCTGCCCGGCCCGCCGCTCTCCCAGCGCCTCGGAGTGCTCGGCCAGCTCGGGCGGGACCCTGCCCTCGGCGACGTGCCGCAGGATGAGCGCGAACCCGATCCGGGCCCCCTCGCCGACCTCCTCGCGGCTCACGCGTCCCTCGGCGTACGGCTCCAGCGCCATCACCTCGTCGGCCCAGCCCTCGATGAGCTTCTGGAGGTCGGCCAGGCATTCCAGGGCCAGTCGGGAGAGCACTTCATTGGGCACATGCACAATCTACCGGCTCATTTACGCGCCGTATCGACGTTGGATACCTCTCTGACCTGCCCATACGGTGAATGGGACATTACAAGCCGGAAGGGAGCGCGGGCACTGTGCACCTGACACCTCGTGAGCAGGAGCGGCTCACCATCTTCACCGTGGCGGAGCTCGCCCGCCGGAGACGCTCCCGGGGCCGTCGCCTCAACGCCCCCGAGGCGATCGCGCTGATCTGCGACGAGATCCTGGAGCACGCCTGGGACGGCGCCCCGCTGGAGGAGGTCGTCTCGGCCGCGCGGAACCTGCTGTCCGCCGAGGACGTGATGGACGGCGTGCCGTCCCTGGTCACCCAGGTCCAGGTGGAGGCGCTCTTCCCGAACGGCACCGCGCTGGTCGCGGTGGACGCCCCCTTCGGCCACCCCGCCGAGCGGGGACCGGGGTGGGTCGAGACCGGCGAGGGTTCGGTGGAACTGAACCTGGGACGCGAACGGCTCACCCTCGCCGTACGCAACGAAGGCGACCGCACCGTCTACGTGTCCTCGCACTTCCCGCTGACGGAGGTCAACACCGCCCTCAGCTTCGACAGGGAGCGGGCGGCGGGAATGCGGCTCGACATCCCGGCCGGGACGGCCACCGCCTTCCCTCCCGGCGAGACCCTGGAGGTTGAACTGGTGGTGAGGTCGTCATGAGCGGCGTGTCCCGCGACACCTACAACAAGCTGTACGGCCCGACCGCCGGAGACCGGGTCCGCCTCGGCGACACCTGCCTGTGGGTCGAGATCGAGCACGACGACGTCCCGCACGGCGACGAGCTGCTGGGCGGCTGCGGCAAGACCCTGCGTGACGGCCTGCTGGCCAGTCCGCGCGGCGACCGCGACTCCGCGCTGGACGTGGTGGTGGCGGGGGTCGTGCTGATGGACCCGGTGCTGGGGGTGCGCAAGACCCACATCGGCGTCAAGGACGGCCGGATCGTCCCCTTCGAGGGCGCCGTCATCGACTCCCACACCGCGATCGTGCCCGGCGAGGGACTGATCGCCACTCCCGGCGTCGTCGACTCGCACGTCCACCTGTCGTCCCCGGAGATCGCTCCGGCGGCGCTGGCCTCCGGCGTCACGACGATCGTGGGCATGGGCCTGGGCGGCGTCTGGGACGTGGGCTGCAACCCGGCGCACAACCTGCACACCCTGATGAGCGCCTGGCGCGGCACCCCGTTGAACGTCGCGTTCCTGGCCAGGGGCTCCTCCAGCTCCTCGACCCTGCTGGAGGAGGCGGTGCTGGCCGGGGCCGGCGGTTTCAAGATCCATGAGGACTTCGGCGCCACCCCCCGCATCGTGGACACCTGCCTCGGCGTCGCCGAGCAGGCGGACCTGCCGGTGGCGCTGCACTCGGACTCGATGAACGAGTCCGGTTACCTCGCCGACACCGTCGCGGCCACGCGGGGCCGTACCGTGCACGCCTACCACGTGGAGGGCGGCGGCGGGCACCCCGACCTGCTGGAGATCCTCGGCGAGCGGCACATCCTCGCCTCCTCCACCACCCCCACCATCCCCTACACCACCAACACGGTCGGCGAGCTGTTCCCGATGACGATGACGGTGCACCGGCAGAACCACCACATCGACAGCGACGTGGAGGTGACGAAGACCCGGTTGCGCGTCCACGGCATCGCCGCCGAGAACGTGCTGCACGACCTGGGCGCGATCAGCATCGTCAACTCCGACTCGATGGGCATGGGCCGGGTCGCCGAGACCGTCCGCCGCACCTGGCAGCTCGCCCATCTGCAGGCCCTGCGTGCGGGCACGCCGGGCGTCGACAACGCCCGGGTGCTGCGCTACCTGGCCAAGCTGACCCTGAACCCGGCCGTCGCCCACGGCCTCGCCCACGAGGTGGGCACCCTGCAGCCGGGCCGGCTGGCCGACATCGTGCTCTGGCACCCGGCGTGGTTCGGCACCAAACCCGAACTCGTGCTCAAGGGCGGCTTCGTCGCCCACGGCGTGTCCGGCAGCGGTTCGGGCTCCACCCGGCTCACCCAGCCCCGCGCCTACCGCCCCTACTTCGGCGGGCTCGGCGACGCGCCGAGCCGGCTGTCGCGGATCTTCGTCGCTCACGAGGCGCTCGACTCCGCCGAATCCCGCGACGCGCTGCCCACCGGCCTGCGCTACGCGGCCATCCGGCACTCCCGCGGCCTGACCAGGGCCGACATGTGCCGTAATACCGCGACCCCCCGGGTTGAGGTACCTCGCGATCCCGGTCCCGTCCTCGTGGACGGGGCCGAGGTCGACGTGGCGCCCGCGACCGAGGTGCCCCTCGCCCGTCTCCATCACTTCGCCTAGCCCCCCTGGTGACCTCTATGAGCACGTCGAAAGCCCGCGGTGCGGGTCTCGCCTCCTTCGTCGGCACCTCCATCGAGTGGTACGACTTCTACATCTACGGAACCGCGTCCGCGCTGGTCTTCGGCAGGCTCTTCTTCCCCGAGGCCAGCCCCACCGCCGGAGTCATGGCGTCCTTCGCCACGTTCTGGGTGGGTTTCCTGGCCCGGCCGCTCGGCGGTGTGATCTTCGGTCACCTGGGCGACCGCATCGGGCGCAAGGGCACACTGGTGGCCACGCTGCTGATGATGGGCGGCGCGACCACGCTGGTGGGCGCGCTGCCCACCTACGCGACGGCCGGCATGCTCGCCCCCGTCCTGCTGGCCGTACTGCGCCTGGTGCAGGGCATCGCGGTCGGCGGCGAATGGGGCGGCGCGGTGTTGATCGCCGCCGAGCACGCCGGGCCGAAGCGCGTCCTGTACGCCGCCTTCGCCCAGCAGGGCTCGCCGGCCGGCTCGATCCTCGCCACCGGCATGTTCGCGCTGGTCAGCCTGCTCCCCGAGGACGCCTTCCTGTCGTACGGCTGGCGCATCCCGTTCCTGGCGTCCGCCGTGCTGCTGGCGATCGGCCTGGTCATCCGGCTCAAAGTCGAGGAGTCGCCGGAGTTCGTCAAGATGCGCGAGGAGCGCGAGGTCGTCAAGCTCCCCGTCGTGGAGGTCTTCCGTACGGCGTGGCCGCTGGTCCTGCTCGGCATCGGCGCGAGCGGCGTCGGCATCGCCTCCGCCTACTTCACCAACACCTTCATCCTGTCGTGGGCCACCACCGACCTGGGCATCGCCAAGGGCACCATGCTGAACGTGCTGCTCATCGTGGCGGTCACCCAGTTCGTCACCCAGCCGATCGGCGCGGTGCTCGGCCAGAAGTGGGGCGCGGCCCGGTACATGCTGATCGCCTTCACGGCGCTGCTGGTCTGCACGCCGATCACGTTCCTGATGGTGGGGACCGGATCGCCCGTGCTGGCCACCCTGGGCCTGGCGTTGAGCATCGTGTTCGGCGGCTCGTCCTACGCCGCGCTGGCCGGCTTCCTCGCCGAGGTGTTCCCCGCCCGGGTCCGCTACACCGGGATCTCGCTGTCCTACCAGCTCTGCGGCGCGCTGCTCGGCGGCACCGCCCCGATGATCGCCCAGGCCCTGCTGGGCTGGTCCGGCACGATCTGGACGGTCGTCATCCAGTACATCCTCATCATCCTGCTCACCATGGCCTGTGTCGCCGCGCTGAACCGCCGCTCGGCGGCCGCCGTCGAACCGGCCCCCGTGAGCGCCTGAGAGAACCGAGAGTAGAGAAGGGTCGCCATGCGTCTCGACGCGCTGTTCGTCAACGGCCGGTTCACCACGCTGGACCCCCGCCGGCCGCAGGCCACCCGTCTGGGCGTGTTCGGCGGCCGGATCGCGGGGCTGGACGAGGAACTGGACGGCGTCACCGCCGATCTCGTGATCGACCTCGGCGGCGCCCCGGTGGTGCCCGGCTTCAACGACGCCCACCACCACCTGAGCATGCGGGGCCAGCGGCTGCGCGAGGTGGACCTGCGCGAGAGCCAGGTGGGGTCGCTGGACGAGCTGTACGCGAAGGTGGCCGAGCGCGCGGCCGGACTGCCCCGGGACGCGTGGGTCCGCGGCGCCGGATACGACCAGAACAAGCTGGGAGCCCATCCCACGCGTGAAGGCCTGGACAGGGCCGCGGGCGGGCGCCCGGTCTGGCTCCAGCATGTCTCCGGCCACATGGGCGTCGCCAGCACCGCGGCCTTCGCGCTGATGGGCTTCCCCCGGCTGGAGGACGTCCCGGAGGTCCCCGGCGGCACGGTGGGGCGGGACGCCGCCGGGCTGCCCGACGGCCTGCTCACCGAACAGGCCCAGGGACTCGCCAACCGGGTGCTGCGGCCGGTCTCCCACGAGGACTACATCCGGGGCCTGGCGCTCGCCAGCCGGGTGGCCGCCGCCGAGGGGCTGACCAGCTTCACCGAACCGGGGGTCGGACACGGCCTGGCCGGGAACGGCGCCTGGGACGTGGCCGCCTTCCAGGAGGCGGTACGGCAGGGCCTGCTGCTGCAGCGCGCCACCCTCATGCCGGGATCGCCCAACCTGCACGACGTGGGCGCCGACCAGCTGGGGCTGGATCTCGGGATCGGCACCGGCCTGGGAGACGAGCGGCTGCGGATCGGCCCGGTCAAGCTGTTCTCCGACGGCTCGCTGATCGGCAGGACCGCGGCCATGTGCTGCGACTACCAGGAGGACCCGGGCAACCGGGGGCTGCTGCAGGAGGACGCCGAGGCGCTCCGCGCCTTCATCCTGCGCGCCCACGCCTCCGGCTGGCAGATCGCCACACACGCCATCGGCGACCACGCGGTCGAGGTGATCCTGAACGCCTACGAGGAGGCACAGGCCCGCCACCCGCGGCCCGACGCCCGCCACCGGATCGAGCACTGCGCGGTCACCGACGACGCCCAGGTGGCCAGGATCGCCCGGCTCGGCGTGATCCCGGTCCCGCAGGGCCGCTTCGTCTCCGAACTCGGCGACGGGATGCTCGCCGCGCTCGGTCCCGAGCGGTCGCGCGGCTGCTACCGGCAGCGGTCCTTCCTCGACGCCGGGATCATCCTGCCCGGCAGCTCCGACTGCCCGGTCGCCGACGGCGCCCCGCTGCTCGGTATCCACGACCTGGTCAACCAGCGCACCGCCACCGGGGCCCCCTTCAACCCGGCCGAGGCGCTCACCGTCGCGCAGGCGCTGCACGCCTTCACCGTCGGCTCGGCGCACGCGGTGCACGAGGACCGGCTGAAGGGCGATCTCAGCCGGGGGAAGCTGGCCGACCTCGCCGTGCTCTCCGACGACCTGTTCACGGTGCCGGCCGAGCGCATCCGTGACGTCACGGTGCTCGCCACCGCGGTCGGCGGCGTCCTGGTCCACGACGCCGCGGGCTTCGCCCGCTGACCTCGTCCCACTCCGTCGGCGGCGGGGTGGGACGGGACGCCCGCTCTCGTGATCCGGCCGCCCCCGCTGGCCAGATCACGGTCCGGCCAGTGGGCTGACGCGGGCGTCCCGTCTCACCGGAGATCGCCGGCCCCTCCCCCCAAAAAAGCAGGGGCCGGCAACCGGACGGCCTGCCGTCGGCGGCCCTCCGGGACTCCGCGCACCAGATCTTGTTCGAGCCTTCCGGCTCTGTCCCCCCTGATGCGGCGGTTTCGGTTCTCCGATGAGGGGAACACTAGAGGGGCGCCCAGACGGGCGACTCGTGCTTTGCGGCCAGCGCGACCAACGGTGGGTAGCCGTCGATGTGCGGAGCGCTACGACGCGACGAGCGGTCGGACGAGAGCGACGAGCGGTCGTTCTATCGGGTCGCACCGGAGGACAGCGGCCGGTCCTGAAGCTGGCGGTTCCGGATGAGCTGGGCGCGGACCAGCGGGGTGTGCCGGCGGCTGACCGGCAGCGTCTCCGAGCCGACCTGAAGCGTCACCCGCCCGCCGTCGAAGCGCAGCTCGCTCACATGCCGCATCGAGACCAGCGTGCTGCGGTGCACGCGGATGAACCCCGAGCCGGCCCAGCGCCGCTCCAGCGCGGCCAGGGACATGCGCACCAGGTAGGTGCCGTCGGCCGTGTGCAGCCGCACGTAGTCTCCCTGCGCCTCGGCGAACCGGACCGCCTGCTGGGCGATGAACCGGGTCCGGCCGCCCAGCTCGACCGGGATGACGTCCTCCGGCACCGGCTCGCTCGCCGCCGGCGTCATGGACTCCAGACGCCGTACGGCCTCCGCCAGACGGTCGGCCCGGACCGGCTTGAGCAGGTAGTCCACGGCCTCCAGGTCGAAGGCCTGGATGGCGCAGTCCTCGTGAGCGGTGACGAAGACCAGCCGGGGCGGGTTGGGGAAGGCGCCGATGAGGCGGGCCAGGTCGAGGCCGCCGAGACCGGGCATCCGGATGTCGAGGAAGACGCCGTCGAGCCGTTCGCCGGCGCCGATCATCTGAACCATGTCCTGAAGCGCGGTGATTCCTCCGGGGGCAGTGGAGACGTGCTCGATGCGAGGGTCGTGGCGGAGCAGATAAGCCAGCTCCGCCAGCGCAGGGACCTCGTCGTCAACGGCCAGGACTCGCAGCATGGCCCCACGCTGCCCCCGAAGCGCGTTCAGCGCAATAGAAATGTCAACTTTAAGTAAAAGTATGACTACTAATAGCTATTACTGGAGGGAAGCTTGGGTACGCGCAGCCGTATTTTGGTCCCCGCGCCCAGAGCGGTCTCCACCACGAGCCCGTACTCCTCGCCGTAGATGTGCCGGAACCGCACGTCCACGTTCGCCAGGCCGATCCCGCCCTCATCCGGCCCCCGGGACGGGCCGTCGCCGAGCAGCCGCCTGGCCCGCGCCGGGTCCATGCCGAGTCCGTCGTCCTCGACGCTGATGTGGGCCTCGGGGCCGGCGTCCCTGACCACCACCCGCACCTCACCGGAGCCGCCGGTGGCCGCTATGCCGTGCTTGATGGCGTTCTCGACGAGCGGCTGCAGGCACAGGAACGGCACGGGCACCGGCAGCACCTCCTGGGCGACCCGGACGGTGAAGCGGAGCCGTTCGCCGAACCTGGCCCGTTCCAGCAGCAGATAGCGGTCCACGCAGCGCAGCTCGTCGGCCAGGGTGGTGAAGTCCCCCCCTCGGCGCAGCGCGTGCCGGGTGAAGTCGGCGAAGTCCATCAGCAGCTCGCGGGCCCGCTCGGGGTCGGTGCGAACGAAGGAGGCGATGGTGGTCAGGGAGTTGTAGACGAAGTGCGGGGAGATCTGCGCGCGCAGCGCCCGGGTCTCGGCCTCCGTCGCGCGTCTGCGGGATGAGTCGAGGTCGGCCAGTTCGAGCTGGCCGGAGACCCAGCGGGCGACCTCGGTGACGGCCCGGACCAGCGCCACGCTCATCTCGGTGTCATAGGCGGTCAGCGCGCCGATCACCCGGCCGTCCACGGTGAGCGGCGCCACCGCCGCCCCCCGGATCACGCAGCCCGGCGTGCCGCAGTCGAGCGCGCTCCCCGCCACCACGTGCGGACGGCCCGACGAGAGCACGGTGCGGACGTGCTCGGACGCGTGCCCGCGGTGGCAGTCCGCCGCTCCGTCCCAGGCGAGCACGCCGTCGGCGTCGGTCACCGCGACGGCGCTGGCGCCCAGCAGCGCGCGCAGGTGGCGGACCGCCCGGCGGGCCGAGTCGCGCGTCAGTCCGGCACGCAGGGACGGCGCCGCCAGCGCGGCGACGTGCAGGGTGGCGAAGGTGGTCTCGCCCGCCGAGACGGACCGGTGGCGGGGGGACGGCGGCCGGCGACGGGACAGGACGAACCCGAGAAGAGTGCTGACAGCGCAGAGCAGCACCCAGCCGCCGGTCGACCACATGCGGGAAACCGTAGTCAACCGCTCCTGCGGATCAGGGGGGAACGCCGATCACGGCGGGCTTTCGCCCGCTTCCTCCCGGTAATCGATCACGGTGGCCCCTCGCCCGGCTCCTCCTGATAGGAGTAGCGCTGTTCCCGCCAGGGGTCGGCGACGTTGTGGTATCCGCGCTCCTCCCAGAAGCCGCGCCTGTCCTCCAGGAGATACTCCACCGCGCGCACCCATTTGACGCTCTTCCACGCGTACAGATGAGGGACGACCACCCGGACCGGGAACCCGCGCTCCGGGGAGAGGGGCTTCTCGTCGAGTTCGAGGGCGAACAGCGTGTGGGGGCGGGCGAAGTCGCTCATCCGCAGGTTGGCGCTGTAGCCGTACTCGGCCCAGACCATCACGTGCTTCACCCCCGGGGCGGGCGGGGCCAGCTCCATCAGCGTCGCCGCGGACACCCCGCGCCACTCGTTGCCCATGATCGAGAACTTGGTGACGCAGTGGAAGTCCGCCAGGACCGTGGTCCGCGGCAGCTCGGAGAACTCGGGCCAGGTGAACCTGTACTGCTCGCCCGAGGCGGTCGCGCCCATGACGCGGAACTCCCACGTCGCCGGGCGGAACGTGGGCACCCGGCCGTAGTGAATCACAGGACGTCCCCGGGGGACGTACTGGCCCGGAGGCAGGCGAGCCTCCTCCGGGGGTTCGGGCTGCTCCACCGTCACTCCCCTCGCCGTGTCCCGCTCGCACGCGGTGATCCTCTTCCCCGACGGCACGGGGTAATCCTGCCATCGCGTCTCCCGCGCCGCCCCGGCGGCCACCGGATAACGCCTTCTCGCCCGCTCGGAGGCCGTACCCCGGGCGCCCCGGGCCGTACGCCGGAGCGCCCGGGGCGCGGACGTGCTCCGGCGGTGCGGTATCCTTTCCGGCAATGCGTACCGTGTTCTGGTTTTGGTATGGCGACGGACCCGTGGGTCGGACCGTTCGCCACCAGATGCTGCGCTGACAGCCAGGCGAACGCGAAGGCCCCGGGTCCGATTACGGACCCGGGGCCTTCTGCGTTGGCGGACCTTTTCATCGAAGGAGAGACATGGTCATCGTCATGGGCCCCGACGCCGTACCGGCGGACATCGAGGCGATCGTTGAGACCATCGGCGGGGCGGGTGGCGAGGCGTTCGTCAGCCGGGGGGTGAGCCGCACGATCATCGGGCTGGTGGGCGACGTCGTCCAGTTCGGCACACTCGACCTGCGCGGCATGCGCGGAGTGGCCGACGTGATCCGGGTGACCGCCCCGTACAAGCTGGTGAGCAGGGACAACCATCCCGAGCGGTCCACGGTCCGGGTCGGCGGCGTGCCGATCGGCCCCGGCACGGTCACCCTGATCGCCGGCCCGTGCGCGGTGGAGACCCCGCAGCAGACCCTGGAGGCGGCCGAGATGGCCAAGGCCGCCGGGGCGACCCTGCTGCGCGGCGGCGCCTACAAGCCCCGCACCTCCCCCTACGCCTTCCAGGGACTGGGTGAGGCGGGCCTGCGCATCCTCGCCGACGTGCGTGAGCAGACCGGGCTGCCCGTGGTCACCGAGGTGGTGGACGCCCACGACGTCGAACTGGTCGCCTCCTACGCCGACATGCTGCAGGTCGGCACCCGCAACGCGCAGAACTTCGCGCTGCTGCAGGCGGTCGGCGCCATCGGCAAGCCGGTCATGCTCAAGCGCGGCATGAACGCCACCATCGAGGAGTGGCTGATGGCCGCCGAGTACATCGCCCAGCGCGGCAACCTCGACATCGTGCTGTGCGAGCGCGGCATCCGCACCTTCGAGACCGCGACCCGCAACACCCTGGACGTCTCCGCGGTCCCGGTCGCCCAGCGCCTGTCCCACCTTCCGGTCATCGTCGACCCGTCCCACTCCGGCGGCCTGCGGGACCTGGTCCTGCCGCTCACCCGCGCCGCCATCGCGGTCGGTGCCGACGGCGTGATCATCGACGTCCACCCGCACCCCGAGCTGGCCCTCTGCGACGGCCCCCAGGCCCTGGTCGACGGGGATCTGCACGAGCTCGCCCGCGTGCTGCGCGAGTTCCCGCCGCTGGTGGGCAAGGTCGCGGCGGGCGACACGCTGACGCCCGCCTGACCGTCGCCGGATCACGCCCTGTGCACCCACGCCACGGCCGCGGCACCACAAGCCGCCGGCCGTGTCTCACCGGTGGTTCGGGCCGGGACGGGCTCAGCCCTCCAGCCGGTACTCCTGGAGGGATCCGGCGAGCTGGACGGCGAGCTCCTCGGCGTCCAGCCGCCTCTCGATCTGCTTCAGATCCGCGATCTTGGCGGCGGTCTCGACGCGGCGGGGGGCCAGCAGGGTGCAGCAGTCCTCGTCGGGGAGCTCGGAGATCTCCAGGGTGCCGATACGGCGGGCCTCGGCCATGATCTCGGTCTTGTCGAGGCCGATGAGCGGGCGCAGGATCGGCAGGTCGACGGCGTCGTCCTGGGCGGTGATGTTCTGCAGGGTCTGGGAGGAGACCTGACCGAGGGAGTCACCGGTGATCAGCGCCCTGGCACGGAGACGGCGGGCGACCTCCTCGGCGGTCTTGAGCATGAGGCGGCGCTGGGCGATGATCGCCAGGCGCTCCTGACCGGAGGCCTTGATCGACTGCTGGGCCTTGCCGAAGGGGACGACCCAGAGCCGTGACCGGCCCTGGAACTTGTCCAGGGCGCGCACCAGGGCGTACGCCTTGTAGATGGACTCCGACGTGGTGAACGGGATGCCGGAGAAGTGCAGGAAGTCCACCCGCAGACCGCGCCGCATCATCCGGTAGGCGGCCACCGGGGAGTCGATGCCGCCGGACATCAGCACCAGCGCCCGGCCGCTGGTGCCGACCGGCAGGCCGCCCTGGCCGGGCAGGCCGCCGGTGAAGACGAAGACCTCGTCCCTGTCCACCTCGATGGAGACGACCAGCTCGGGGTTCTTCAGATCGACCGGCAGGCCGTAGATGTCGTTGAGCTCGCCGCCGACCGAACGGTCGATCTCCATCGAGGTCATCGGGAAGCGCTTGTCGCGGCGGCGGGAGCGGACCGCGAAGGAGACCCCGCGCCTGACGTCGTCCCGGTCGGCCAGCAGCTCGATCGCCGCCTTGGTGACCGCCCCCGGGTCCTTCTCCACCCGCCATGCCCGGTGGACCCAGACCAGCCCGGGGACGTAGGTGACCCGCTCGGCGACCGCGTCGGCGACCTCCGCGGAGGTGCCGTCGGGCAGGAAGAGGGCGATCACGCCGTGGCGTTGGCGCACGTCCACCTTGAAGTCGAAATCCCTCAGGGCCGCCTTGATGTTGGCCTGCAACCGCTGTTCGAAAAGCTCGCGGTTGTTTCCCTTGAGGACGACCTCGCCCAGTTTGAGCAGAACGCAGGGCTCGCCCAAGGCGGACATGGTCATGGTGCAACCTCCGGTGGCGCTTTGAGGGGAATGTAGGTTCATCGCCAAGTGTCGCGCGTGGTCGCGTAAAGACAAAGGCTCGGCCTCGCCACTTTAGTCGCCCCCATGACCTGCCCTCGCCGGGATCCGGGCCCGGCGGACGGGCCATGCGTCACGGGACCAGGATGAACTTCCGTCCCGCACCCGCCGCGAACCGCGCGTAGGCGTCGCCGGCCTGGGCCAGCGGCACGGCGGTGGCTCCGACGATCTTCCCGGCGTCGAACCCGCCCAGGAGCACGGCACGGGCCAGTTCGTCCTGGTAGCGGCGGGCGGGGGTGGCGCCCGAGGTCACGGTGAGCGCCTTGGACCAGATCCCGCCCAGCCGTACTCCCAGGGGTGCCCCGCCTCCCGGGTAGACGCCGGGGACGGCGACGGCGCCGCCCGGCCCCACCACCGACACCACGTCGTTGAACGCGGCGGCCGGTGGTGTGCCCTCGCCGTCGAGCCCGGGGGCCGAGGCCCCCACGCAGTCGATGCCCGCGTCCACGTGCCGCCGTCCGGTGATCTCCGCCACCGCGTCCGCGAGGTCGCCCCGGGAGAGGTCGACGGGCTCGAAGCCGACGGTCCGGGCGTGCGTGAGGCGCTCGGTGTTGAAGTCGCCGATCAGGACGGCGGCGGCGCCGAGCAGCCGGCAGGCCGCCGCGCACGCCAGCCCGACAGGTCCCGCACCCGCGATGTAGACGGTCGAGCCGGGACGGACCCGGGCGTTCAACGCGGCGTGGTAGCCGGTGGGCAGGACGTCGCCGAGCAGGGCGACGTCGAGCAGGCGTTCTCCCGCCTGGTCGGCGTCGGGGAGGACGTACAGGTTGAAGTCGGCGTAGGGCACCAGCGCGAATTCGGCCTGCAGGCCGCACCAGCCGCCGAAACCCTCGCCCATCCCGTAGGTCCCGCCCGGTCTGGCCGGGTTGACGCTCAGGCAGTGGCTGGTGAGCCCGGAGCGGCAGTTCGCACACCGCCCGCAGGCCACGTTGAACGGCACCGAGCAGACATCGCCCACGCTGACCCGCTCGACGTCTCTGCCGACCTCGGTGACGACCCCGGTGAGCTCGTGCCCGAGCACCATGCCCGGGGCCGCGCCGGGGCCGTGCAGGGTGTGCTGGTCGGAGCCGCACACGCCGGTGGCGAGAGTCCGGATGATCACACCGTGGTCGCATCGCCTCGGCAGGACGCCGGGCGCCGGCCGTACGTCGAGGGAGGGCAGCGGGACCTCGCGGACCTCGGCCCGCCCCGGCTCCGCGTAGACGACGGCGGTCTGGGTACTCATCACAGGCCTCCCGACGCCTCGAAGCCGCGCTTGCCGCGCCTGCCCGGCACGAGCATCCGTTCGAGCACCTCGACCAGGATGAACAGCGCGAAGCCGATGATCGTGAGCCAGGCGATCGCGGCGAAGACGGTGAGGCTGTCCATGTCACCGCGCGCGGTGATGAGCAGCACGCCCAGGCCGGTGTCGGCGCCGACGAACTCGGCCACCACGGCGCCCACGACGGCCAGCGTGATGCCGACCTTGATGCCGGCGAAGATGCTCGGCAGCGCCCAGGGCCAGCGGACCTTCCAGAACGCCTGCCACCGGTTGGCCCCCATCGACCTGACCAGCATCAGGCTCTCCGGCCTGGCCGCGCGGAAGCCGACGAGCGCGTCGATGACCACGGGGAAGAAGCAGATCAGCGCGACCATCAGGATCTTCGGTAGCTGACCGAAGCCGAACCAGATGATGAACAGCGGCGCGATCGCCACCTTGGGCACCACCTGCGCGACGATGAGCAGGGGATACACCGCCCGGCGCACGATGCTGCTGTAGATCATGGCGACCGCGATGGGCAGTGCGACGACGATCGCCAGCGCGAACCCGACGAAGATGGCGATGATCGTCGGCACCGACTGCTCGGCGAACACGTCGAGGTCGGTGAACATCTTCGCGATGACGTCGCCGGGAGCGGGAAGGACGTACTCCTTCAGGCCGCCGAAGGTCACCAGCCCCTGCCAGATCGCGATGATCACGATGACGAGGCCGATCGGCAGCGCCCAGTCGGCCACCCGCTCCTTCAGCGGCGGGCCCTGCGGGGCGGGACGGCGCCGTCCTCCCCGAACGGGGGACGCCGCCGGACGCTGGTCGGTCTGGGTCACTTGTCCTCCTCCTTGAGCACACCGAGGTTCTCGAAGACGTGCCGGATGTCTCCGACGAGGTCGGCGAACTCCCGTGATCCCCGCACGCTCAGATGGCGCGGGCGCTCCAGCGGAACGCGGAACTCCGCGGCGATCCTGGCCGGGCGCGGCGAGAACACCAGCACCCGGTCGGCCAGGAACACCGCCTCATCGATGCTGTGGGTGACGAACACGACGGTCTTGCGCCGCTCCATCCACAGCCGCTGCAGGTCGATCTGGATCTGGTCGCGGGTCAGCGCGTCGAGCGCGCCGAAGGGCTCGTCCATGACGAGGATCTCCGGGTCGTGCAGCAGCGCCCTGCACAGCGCGACCCGCTGCTGCATGCCGCCGGACAGCTCGTCGGGGTGGTGGTCCTCGAACCCGGCCAGGCCCACCTGCGCGAGGAGTTCACGGGCCCGCGCCTCCGCCTGGTCCCTGGCGGTGCGTCTGATCTCCGCCTGCAGCATCACGTTCTGCAGTGCCGTACGCCAGGGCAGCAGTTCGGCGTTCTGGAAGACCATCCCCAGGTCGGTGTACGGCTCCAGCACCGGGCGGCCGGACACCCGCACCTGGCCTCCGGTCGGCTGGGTCAGCCCGGCCAGCGCCATCAGCAGCGTGCTCTTGCCGCAACCGCTCGGCCCGACGATCGCCAGGAACTCGCCGCGATCCAGGTCGAAGGACATCTCCTCGACCGCGGTGACGACGCCGTTCCCGGTGTCGAACGCCTTGGCGAAACGGTCGAACTCCACGAAGGGGGCTACGGTGGCCATCGGCTACTTCCCCTCTCCGAGAGAGTCCGTACAGCCCGACAGCAGGGCGTTGCTCGCGGCGCCCGCGGGCGTGACCTTCCCCGCAGCGACTCCGCCGTACTGTTCCATCAGCTTGATGGTGCTCGTCCAGTCGGCCTCGGCGGTGCAGCCGAACGGCTGGCCCTCACTGGCCTTGGTCGTCATCAGGTCGGCCGAGGCCAGCCACTGGGCCTTGACGACCTCCTTGGACAGGGCGCTGGTCTTGGCCACCTTGAAGAAGGAGCCCACGGCGTCGTCGATGTTCTTGTTGGTGTACTCGACGGCCTCGGCGGTGGCGGCGAGGAACTTCTTCAGCGTCTCCGGCTGTTCCTTGACGAAGGTGTCAGAGGCGACGATGCCCGAGCTGAGCACGTCGAGCCCGGCGTCGGCGTAGCTGAACTCGACCAGCTCGCACTTGCACTTCTCCTCCATGTTCGCCTTGGTGACGTTCAGCAGTCCGAAGGTGAACTGCGACTCGCCCTGCACGAAGAGGCTGTCCCGAGTGGGAATGTCCACCTTGTTGAAGGTCACCAAGGCGGGGTCGAGGCCGCTGGCCTTGGCGAAGGCGGGGAAGAGGATCTCGGAGGCGGAACCCGCGGTGAAGCCGGAGGTCTTGCCGGCCAGGTCCTTGGCGCTCTTGATCCCGGAGTCCGCCCTGACGAAGAGGGTCAGCGGGGAACGCTGGACCATGCCCGCGACCATCTTGACGGGCACCTCCTTGCCGACGGCCTGGACCAGGGCGCCGCCGTCGGCGTAGCCGATGTCGTCGGAGCCGTTGCCCACGGTCTGGATCGTGGTGGCCGACCCCTTGCCGGGGTTCAGCGTCACGTCGATGCCGTGCTTGCGGTAGATGCCCTTGTCCACCCCGGCCAGCAGGGGAAGCACGGCGCCCGTGTAGAAGACGTCCGTCCGCACCTTGACCGACGCCTGCTCGGCCCCGTCCTGGGAGTCGCCGGACCCCCCGCACGCGGAGACGGCGAGGAGCGCCGTAACCGCCAGGAGAGCACCCGGAAGCGTCCTGCGCGGCCAGCGGAGAGAGGTGAAAGGTTTACGCATCACTGCCTCATCTGAGCTGAAAGCAGACGACGCCGGCCGTCCGCGGGAACATCCATCGCCTGGGGATGGACATGGCAAATTAACTTGGTGCAAAGTATTTCTACAGCAAGTAGCTTGTGTCAAGGTATCTTGGTTCCGCTACGATACCCCGGCTGGATTTCCCCTTACCTACGGGTGGCGACGATGGACTCTGTTGAGAAGGTGCTTCACGAGTGGCGCCGCGAGAGGCCCGATCTCGACGCCTCGCCGATAGGCGTCTTCGCCCGGTTGCGCCAGGCGGCCGAGATGTCCCGCCACGAGCTGGAGGCCTACCTGGCCCCGTTCGGCCTGACGCCGAAGTCCTTCGACGTGCTCGCCAACCTCCGCAGAGGCGGCGCCCCCTACCGCAAGACCCCGTCCCAGCTGGCCGAGTCGTCGCTGCTGTCCAGCGGCGCGATGACCGGCCGCCTCGACGGACTCGAAGGCCAGGGCCTCATCAGGCGCACGCCCCACCCTACCGACCGCCGGGTGATGTACGCCGAGCTGACCGACGCGGGCATCAAGCTCATCGACGAGGCCTTCGCGGTGCACCTCGCCAACGAGGAGGCCCTGCTGGGCGACCTGTCACCGGAGGACCGCGCGCGGATCGCCGATGCCCTGTCCGTCCTCGAAGAGTCGATGCGGGCCGCCCAGAACAGGAGACGATGACATGCGGTTCACCGACGAGATCCTGATCGGCGGTGTGTGGCGGCGGGGCGGCGGCGAGCTCATCGAGACGCGCGACCCCGCGACCGGTGAGGTGATCACCGCGATTCACGGCGCCGACCTCGACGACGTGCACCAGGCGGTGGAGTCCGGACGCCGGGCCGCCGCCGAACCCGGATGGCGGGACCTGCTCCCCCACGAGCGGGCGCGTCTCCTCGTCCGGATCGCCGGCCTGATCGACGAACGGGCCGAGAAGCTCGCCACGCTGCAGACCACGGACACCGGGAAGTCCGTCAACGAGACGCGGGCGCTGGTGGCCAGCGCCGCTGGAACGTTCCGCTACTTCGCCGCGGCGCTGGAGACCCTGGAGGGAGCCCGGACTCCCCCGCGCGGCCAGTATCTGAGCATGAGCGTGCACGAGCCGATCGGAGTCGTCGGCGCGATCACGCCGTGGAACTCGCCGATCGCCAGCGATGCCCAGAAGATCGCTCCCGCCCTCGCCGCCGGCAACGCGGTGGTGCTCAAACCGGCCGAATGGACTCCGCTCGTGTCCCTGGCCCTCGGCCGGCTGATCACGGAGGCGGGACTGCCGGCCGGGCTGCTGTCGGTGCTGCCGGGGCCGGGCAGGACGATCGGCGACGCGGTCGTCCGGCATCCCCTGGTGGGCAAGGTGACCTTCACCGGTGGCACGGTCACCGGCCGCGCCATCGGCGCGGCCGCCGCCGAGAAGATCATGCCGGTCTCGCTGGAACTGGGCGGCAAGTCGCCGACGATCGTCTTCCCCGACGCCGACCTCGACCTGACCGTGGCCGGCATCCTCTACGGGATCTTCTCCTCGTCGGGTCAGAGCTGCATCGCGGGGTCCCGGGTGTTCATCCACGCCGACCACTACGACGAGGTGCTCGACCGGCTCGTACGGCACACCGAGAAGCTACGGATCGGTCCGGGCGGCGATCCGGCCACGCAGGTGGCCCCGCTGGTGACCCACGCGCACCGCGACCGGGTGGCCGCGATGGTGGACCGGGCCCGCGAGGAGGGCGCCCGGGTGCTGTGCGGCGGCCGGCCGCCGGAGGGACCGGAGTACGCCGCGGGCGCCTACTACCTGCCGACCATTCTCGACGGCCTGTCCAACGGCTCGGCCACCTGCCAGGAGGAGATCTTCGGCCCGGTGCTCGTCGCCCTCCCGTTCGCCGACGAGGAAGACCTGGTGCAGCAGGCCAACGACAGCGTGTACGGCCTGGCCTGCGGCATCTGGACGCGCGACTACCGCACGGCCTGGCGGGTGGCCCGCCGGATCGAGGCGGGCACGGTCTGGATCAACACCTACAAGCAGTTCAGCATCTCCACACCCTTCGGCGGGTGGAAGCAGAGCGGCACGGGCACGGAGAAGGGGCGCGAGGGCATCCTCGCCTACGCCCGGCAGAAGAGCCTCTACTGGGGAATGGGCGAGGAGCCGCTGCCCTGGGCAGGCGTCTGAGCGACAGCGAGGGCCGCTCCGCCGCATCGGCAGGCCCGTGCCCTGCGCAAGATCCCACATGTTGCCCGGCGGGGTTGCGTCCATATTTAGCTTGGTGCTAAAACACTTATAGCAAAATATCTTTGCACCAAGCTAATTGTCGTCGACACGGAAGCAGGACAACTCCCATGAGCCAGCCCGAAGCCACCACTCCAGTGAACCTCGACGCCCTCATCGACTCGTGCATCGCGAGCCGTGACAGCCGCTACGAGGACTGGGACACCCTGGGCTTCCAGGCCAAGGCGGGCGACGAGTTCCGCCGCGCACAGATCCGCTACGTCGGCTCCGGCGCCACCGGCAACCACGAGACCGACAACCGGATCATCCCCTCGGGCGGCTTCACCTTCTCCAACATGCGCCTGCCGGTCGGTGCCGTGGGGCCCGAGCACACCCACCATGACGCGGAGGAGGCCTTCTTCGTCCTGGAGGGCACCCTCGAGGTCACCGTGCACGACGTCGAGGACGGCACGAAGACCGCGAGCCGCGTGCTCGGCTACCGAGACCTGATCCGGGTGCCCGCGGGCGTCCCCAGGAGCCTGCGCAACATCGGCGACACCGACGCGCTGTTCTGCGTGGTCATCGGGACGCAGAAGCCGCAGGTTCCCACCTACCCGGCCACCTCGGCGATGCACGGCGTCACCCGGGACTGACATGTTCAAGCGATGCCGCGCCGTACCGGCTCCGGAGCAGACCGGCACCCGCCCGTCCGGTGAGGCGGACGAGACCATGCGTTCGCTGACCGCCGAGCCGGTCCGAAGGAGGGAGAAGTGATGCGGGTAGCCGTGCTGGGCAGCGGCGCGATCGGCGGTGTGGTCATCTCCGCACTGGAATCCGGGGAGGTTCCGGGCGCCCGGTTGACCGCCGTGGTGAACCTCGGCGACTCGCTGGAGGACGCCCTCCCCCTCGCCGACCTCGTGGTCGAATGCGCCGGGCAACGCGCCCTGGCCGAACTCGGCCCCAAGGTGATCGACGCCGGCAAGGATCTGCTCGTCGTCTCGATCGGCGCGCTCACCGACGACGCCCTGCACGAGCGGCTGCGCGGCGGACCCGGCCGGCTCTTCCTCACCTCGGGCGCGATCGGCGGACTGGACCTGCTCCGCGCCGCCGCGCTGATGGCGCCGCTGGAGACGGTACGGATCGTCACCACCAAGAAGCCGTCCACCCTGGGCGTCCCGGATACGGGCGGGCCGGTGGAGGTCATGCGCGGTCCGGCCAGGCAGATCGCGGCGGCCTTCCCCAAGTCCACCAACGTGGCCGCGGCGGTGGCGCTCGCGGCCGGTTCCTTCGACATCGTCGAGGCGGTCGTCATGGCCGACCCCGCCGCCACGCTGACCTCGCATGTGATCACCGCATCGGGACCGGCGGGCGACTACCGGTTCGAGATCCGCAACCGGCCGTCGGAGCAGAACCCGGCCAGCAGCCAGGTCGTGCCGCACGCCGTACTGACGGCGCTGAGGGAACTGGCGCGATGAGTGACACCTACGGTGCCGCGGCGGGCGCGGCGGACACCCGCACCGGCGATGCTGTGCGATCCGTCCCCGCGGCCGCCCTGGAGGGCCTCCATGTCCGTGACAGCGGCGGGACGGGCGATCCGGTCCTGCTGCTGCACGGCATCGGCGGCAGCGCCGACTCCTTCACCGAGCAGTTCGCCGCCCTGTCGTCCCGCCATCGGGTGCTGGCCTGGGACGCGCCCGGCTACGCCCGTTCGGCCGATCCGGACGCGGCACCCGGCATGTCCGGTTACGCCGCGCTCGCGGCGCTGCTGCTGCGGGAACGCGGAGCGACCCCCGCACACGTGGTGGGAGTCTCCTGGGGCGGCGTGATCGCCACCCGGCTCGCGCTTGAGCATCCTGACGTGCTCCGGTCGCTTGTGCTGGTCGACTCGCTGCGCGGTTCCGGCCGTACGGCCGCGCAGGCTGCGGCGATGCGATCCCGGGCGGCCGAACTGGGCGAACTCGGCCCGGCCGCGTTCGCCGCGGCCCGAGGTCCGAGGCTGGTGTCCCCCGAGGCGCCCGCCGAACTGGTGGAGCGGGTGGCGGCCGCGATGACCCGGTCGATCCGGCTGCCCGGCTATGCCTACGCCGCCTCGTCGATGGCCGAGACCGATCACAGCGACGCGCTCGGCACGCTCACCGTACCCACGATGGTCGTCGCCGGTGACCGTGACCTCGTCACCGGCGTGGTGGAGAGCGAGGCCATCGTCGCGGCGGTGCCCGGTGCGCGGCTTACCGTGATCGAGGGCGCCGGGCACCTGTCCAATGTGGAACGTCCCGAAGAGTTCAACCGCCTGCTGATGGAGTGGCTCGCATAGGGAACCCCGCCGATGCCGCCGGCGCCGGGCCCGTACGGGGTTGTGGCCGCCGGCACCTGGCATGGGCGCGATCTCGCCTGCCGCATGGACGTGTCGCATGGACGTCCCGGGGCCGGCCGCGACATCGCGGTCGGCCCCGGGCTCGCCCACCCGGAAATCGCCACAGTGAAAACGCATGCCGAAATACCACCGGCGGTAATTTAAAGGGCCGGTTCCGCGCAGCACGAATTACGCGCATGAAAATGACGCGCCGAATCTGCGATTATCCGGGATTCGATGCCCCGGCGACACCCGGACCATTCGACAATCGATGATCCGGGCACCGGACCCCATTTCGATCCCCTCGGCCGATCACCGCCTTTCTGCACCGACGGCGACCGAAGACCTCACTTCCTGAATCGCCTTCCTGCCAGGCGGGGATCGTCCGGCGGCAATGGCACGATCACCTCAGGAATTATCATCGCCTTCCGAAGGGACTCCGCAGGTATTGCCTTCGGCGCCGGAGCCGTTCTGACGGGCCGACACCCGGGCAGCGTCCGTTTCACTCCCCCGGGGGCCGGCCATGAGGGCTCACCCGCCGTCCGGCAGGCTCCGGTTCCCGCCCGCGTCAGTCCGGTCGTTACTGCTGTTGCTGCTGCTGTTGCTGCTGCTGTTGCTGCTGTTGCTGCTGCTGTTGCTGCTGTTGCTGTTGCTGTTGCTGTTGCTGTTGCTGCTGTTGCTGCTGTTGCTGCTGCTGCTGCTGCTGCTGCTGCTGCTGCTGCTGCTGCTGTTGCTGCTGCTGCTGCTGCTGCTGCTGCTGCTGCTGTTGATGGCCTCTTCGTCTACAGCGCGCGGGATTGTTGTGGAACTCGCACGGATGTCCCATGGAAACGGATGTCGTAGCGGCGTAGGACGGCGTGGCGGCACTTGCGGCCTGGCCCGGCATCGTCATGGGGACGATGAGAGCGGAGGCCGCCATCACACCGGCGGCGAATGTGTTCTTGACCTTGATCATGAGAGATTCCTTCGCATCGCACGGACATGCCCGGGCAGTACCCGGGCCGGCGGATCGCCGAATCGACGTCACGAAAAAGCCGATACGGCACATAATCCAAATTCCACGCTAGTTGAGGAGAACTTCGGCGCTTATAACAGCGAGGCAAAAGCATTCATTCACCGGGATTACCCTTCGATTCGCCACTGGAACCGACAGGGACCACCCGGTCACACTCGGCTACATTTATCCGCCGAGGGCCTTTCTTCCAAAGGATTTCCTCAGCTCCCGAGTGCAACGACCCGGTAGGTCATCGCGACCTGAACCCATCATCTGCGGGAAATGCTTTCGCCGGGCCGGTCAGGTATAGCTGGATTTCTCAGCATTTCCCATGGACTCCGGCGAGGTCGGCGGGCCGCCGTACAAGGTCCGAGCGCGGGGTGCGGGGTGCGGAGCGCGGAGTGTGGGGCGCGGAGTATGGGGCGCGAGGCGCGGGTGTGGGGCGCGACTACGGACGGCACGGCACTCGCGACGGTCCGCTCGGACGGCCACCCGATCGCCAGGAGATCCGGCCATCTGTACCGGTGGAACCATGATCAGCTGCGATAATCGCCGTTCCCCCACATAGAGAAATGGATCATGTCTCACGTAGACCACTTCTCCTACGGCCTGCTCACCCCCGTGCTGGCCTATGTCATGTCGGGCATCGGCTGCCTGCTGGGCCTGCTGCTCACCGCGAGGGCACGGGTGACCACAGGTCCGTCCCGGCTGCGATGGCTGATCGGCGGGGCACTGTCCATCGGCGGCACCGGCGTCTGGGGCATGCACTTCATCGCCATGATGGGGTTCACCGTGGGCGGCCGGATCCGCTACGACGTACCCATGACGATCGGCTCGGCGGTGCCGGCGGTGGTCGTCGTCTGCGCCGGCCTGTTCCTGGCCTCCCGCGGGGACGAGAGGCTGGTCCCTCTTCTCGGCGGTGGGCTGCTCACCGGTCTCGGCATGGCCGGGATGCACTACGTCGGCATGTTCGCGATGAACATGTCGGCGCGCATCTCCTACGACCCGCTGCTGGTGGGGCTCTCGGTGGTGATCGCGATAGCCGCCTCGACCGTGGCGCTCTGGTTCACCCGGCGGGTCGACGGCGCGCTCGCCACCGGCGGCGCGGCCCTGATCATGGCCATCGCGGTATGCGGCATGCACTACGTCGGCATGTTCGCGGTGGAGGTGCAGTCCCAGGTCTCCCTGACGCCGGTCACCGGGATGCGGGGCGGAGACTTCATCCTGCCCACCCTGGTCGTGGTCAGCCTGCTGACGCTCGGCCTGTTGCTGGCCGTGGTGCTGTCGCCTTCGGAGCAGGAACAGCAGGACGACGACGCGCTGCTGGCACAGCTGGAGACTCTGCAGAGCGCGGCTCCGCCCCTCACCCCGTCCATATCGCCGGCCGCATCGCCGGCCGGGGCACCGGAGCGGCCCTCGCTGTTCGACCCCGGCAAGAGCTGAGTTCGGCCCCGGCGAGAACCGGCGTACGGCCTGCGTCATCGCAGGCCGTCTGATCGAGGTGAGCGCCGTATGCGGACGAGGCCAGGCCACCACCGTCCGCCGCCGCGAGATCGCGGTCGCCCGTCCGCTGAGGGTGAGGGGGCCCGTGAGCCCCCTCACCGGCGTGTCAGCCGAAGAAGACCTCGGCCTCCTCGTAGCGGCTGACCGGCACGGTCTTCAGCTCCTTGGTGGCCTCGGCGAGACCGACCCGGACGATGTCGGTGCCCTGCAGCGCGACCATGACGCCGAACTGGCCGTCGTGCACGGCGTCGATGGCCTGCAGGCCGAACCGGGTGGCCAGCACCCGGTCGAAGGCCGTGGGCGTGCCGCCGCGCTGGATGTGGCCGAGCACGGTGGTGCGGGCCTCCTTGCCGGTCCGCTTCTCGATCTCCTTGGCGAGCACCTCGCCGATGCCGCCCAGCCGGACGTGGCCGAAGGAGTCGAGCTCACCCGCCTGCGACGCCATCTGGCCCTCGATCGGGTGGGCTCCCTCCGCGACGACGATGATCGGTGCGTAACGGGTCTTGAAGCGGGACTCGACGTAGGCGCACACCCGGTCGATGTCGAAGGGCTTCTCCGGGATGAGGATGACGTTGGCGCCGCCGGCCATGCCCGCGTGCAGGGCGATCCAGCCCGCGTGCCGGCCCATGACCTCGCAGATCAGCGCGCGGTGGTGGGACTCGGCGGTGGTGTGCAGCCGGTCGATCGCCTCGGTGGCGATGTTGACGGCGGTGTCGAATCCGAAGGTGTAGTCGGTGGCGTTGAGGTCGTTGTCGATCGTCTTCGGCACCCCGACGACCTTCACTCCCCTGTCGAAGAGCTCCTTGGCGACCCCCAGGGTGTCTTCGCCGCCGATCGCGATCAGCGCGTCGACCCCGCTCGCCAGCAGGTTGTCCTTGATCTTCTCAACGCCGCCGTCGATCTTGATCGGGTTGGTCCGCGACGAGCCGAGGATCGTGCCGCCCCGCGGCAGGATGCCCCGTACGGCATGGATGTCCAGCGGCATGGTGTCGCCTTCGAGCGGGCCGCGCCAGCCGTCGCGGAATCCGACGAACTCGTGCCCGTAGACGCTGACCCCCTTGCGCACGACCGCCCGGATAACGGCGTTCAGGCCGGGGCAGTCGCCGCCTCCGGTTAGCACTCCAATACGCATGGCATCCTCCGTGGTGGTTCCGAGGCAAGACGGCCAGACTAAGCGTGGTGGTGCGGCCGACGAGGGATTTCCGCCGCCGACGCAACGCATTCTGCCTGCTGATGTGGCCAATGGTCTAGACCAAATTGGCGGAGTCCCGATTTCTCGGTCGCCGGTTCTCATCGGCGTCGCCGGAGCGGCCGAGCTCGTGTGACGCCGTCTCCCCCCTTCCAGTCTCCACCTTTTCCGCGTGCTTGCAGGCGACCGTTCCGCGCCACCCTCCCGCACTCCGGAAGTCGGCGGAGCGGTACCGGGGAAGGCCCCTCAACGGAGCACCGGTCCGGCCAGCCCCAGGGATTCGAGGTTGTCGTCGGCCGGGTGGCTGCGCCCGGCCGGTCCGGCCGCGAAGGCCCGCAGGATGTTCCCGGTGGCTCTCCGGACGAAGACACCGGCCCGTCCGGTGACGCCGTGGCCGCAGCGGGCGCCTCTCATCGCGCACACCCAGCGCATCGTGCCGGAGCTGAACACCGCGGCGCCGCTCGGCACGGTGTAGTAGGCGCTGTGCGCGACCGTGGTCCGGCCGCCGCAGTCGACCGGGGAGACCGACAGGACCTCCATGGGACGGGGCGCGCCCGCGCCGACCCGGTCGGTCTCCACCCCGGCCATGCCGGGGAAGGAGGTTCCGCGCCGGACCCCGGTCCCCTTGAAGATCCAGTTTCCGGGACGGTCGACCACGTAGGCGGACTCGGAGGGATAGCAGTCGTACATCGGACCCGTCAGGGAGCTCTCCGGCTTGCCGCTCTCCCGCCAGAGGGTCGTCGTGGGATCCTCGGCCGCGTCCTTGTGGCAGACGACGAGGCGGCCGGGACCCAGGGGCGTCGCGGCGAAACGGATCCGCCAGTAGACGGCGTTGGCTCCCAGGAAGGCGATGTTGGTGCCGTGGTCGCGGGCCGCCTCGACGGTGCGGCGCATGCGGTCCGACCAGTATTCGTCGTGGCCGAGGGAGACCAGGCCCCGGGCGCCGTCGAGGACGTGGGGGTCGCGGTCGAGCTCCACGTCCGTGACGTAGGCGAGGGGCAGGCCGTCGCGCTCGGCGAGTGCGACGGCGTCGCGTTCCATGTCCAGGAAGAGCCGGGCCCCGGAGGTGTCGTAGGGGCGGTCGAAGCTGACCGCGCGGGACCTGTCCGCGAAGCCGCCGGGCCCCTTGTAGAGGCTGCGGCCACCCCAGTCGTTGTAGGCCTGCCAGGTGGTGACCGCGTTGACGATGACCAGGCGGCCCCGGGTGGAGGCGGATCTGACCGTGAGGGGGACGTAGCGCCGGCCTCCGGTGGCGGCGTCCAGCCGGATCAGGTAGGTGCCCTCGGGCCAGCCGGAGGTGTCCACCTCGGGGCCCGGCCTCCAGTGGACGGCGGTCACCGTGCGGGTGGCGGCGACCGTCCTGGGCGGAGCCTGCCTCCGGCCGGGCAGCTCGGCGGACTTCCAGACCTGCCTGGCCCCGGCTCCGCCGTACCAGCCCATCCGGAAGGCGCGGGCGGTGTAGTGGCCGGCCGTGGTCGAGACGTACAGCCGGAAGTCCTCCCCCGGCAGTACGCTCACCCGGTCGGCGAAGCCCTCGATCTCGTGCTCGGCGCCGGGCTCACGGAGCCGCCAGCGCGGGTCTCCCGCCCTGGCGTTCTCGGCCACGGTGGCGTCTCTCGCCGCCTGGGTGACGTCGGCGGCTCCCGCCCTCCCCGCCGGAGCCGCGCCACCGGCCGGGGAGGGGCTCTCTTGCGCGAAGGAGCCGTCTCCGGAGGTCGCGGACCCGCCGGGGGCGGAGCACCCGACGACCAGGGTCAGCGTCAGCGCGACGGCCATGCACAGCGGCACTCGGAACATGGTCGGCAGCATGTCCCGCGCGGGGGTCTCCCGCACCGGACTTGGAGGGATCTTGGTGTCAGGCGTGCGGCAGTACGCACGAAGGGGTGCCCACCGCGAACACCTCCCCGTCGAACCGCGGGATCCCGTCCTGCACCGCCAGTACGGCGACGCCGTCGGAGCGCTGGTTGGCCACGTACATCCGGTCGCCGGCGACGGCGAAGTGCCTCGGCCAGACGCCCCCGCAGCCGACCTCCGCGATCGGGTCCAGGGCAGCGGAGAACACCGAGATCGTGTCGGGACCCCGGTTGCCGACGTAGACGTATCCGCCGGACACCTCCAGGTGCGAGGGGGCGTTCTCGCCCCCGCCGGCACCGGCGGGGACGGCCCGGAGCTCGCGCCAGGCCTCGTCGTAGACCCGGACCGTGCCGTCCAGCTCCCCGGCGACGTACCAGCGGTCCCCGGACCGGGCCATGTGCCGGGGGCCCATGCCGGACGCGAGCCGTACCGGACCGCCGGGATGCGCCGTCACCTCGCCGTCGACGAGGTGGCGGCGGACCTCGTCGGTGCCCAGGTCGGTGACGTACAGCACGCCGTCGGGGCCGAAGACGGCCTGGTGGGCGTGGGAGCCCTCCCGGTGCGGGAAGGTCCACAGGTCGGTGAGCAGGCCGGAGCCGTCGATCCCGTGTACGCTCACCGTGCCGTCGCCGTAGTTGGCCACCGCGAGCAGGGTGCCCGACGGGTCGACGGCCAGCTGGCAGGGGAACGATCCCTCACTCGGCCGCCGGGCGAGGAGGGTCAGGGCGTCGTCGTCGGCACGGCCGAAGACGCTCACCGTGCCCTGCTCGCCCTCCCCCACCGCGTACAGGATCGGGAGATGGGGGTGGGCGGCGAGGAAGGACGGGCCCGAGGCCTCCGTCTCGCCGAGCCGTACGAGGCCGTCCAGATCCACCAGCGTGATCCCCGCGCCCGATCCGCCGGTGTCAGAGGTGTATCCACCGATATACGCAAGCTCAGTCATCGTGTTCCTCTCACCGCAGCGGGACGACTTATGCGAACCGCAGGCAGAGCGCCCTCTGCCGACCAGTCTGCGAACTTAGCGCAGCCGTACGGCGGCCGGCGGCCGGGTGGGGTACCGGCAGGCGTGCCGCACGGCCAGGAGTACGGCTGGGGCCAGGGCTTCGTGGCGCGGGTGACCAGGATCGCGGCCGGGCGGTCCCCCGCCCGGCCCCGCGGTCAGTCGGACAGACCCAGGCGGGCGTGCAGGCGGCGCAGCGGAGCCGGTGCCCACCAGTTGGCCGGACCGGCCAGCCTCATGAAGGCCGGGACGAGGACCGCCCGGATGACTGTGGCGTCCACGAGGATCGCGACGGCCATGCCGACCCCGAGCATCTGCACGAACACCACCCCCGCGCTCGCGTAGACGGCGAAGGAGAGCGCCAGGATCACACCCGCCGCCGTGATCAGTGGGGCGCTGCGCTGCAGGCCCGCCGCGACCGCCGCCGGAGTGTCACCCGTGCGCCCGTACTCCTCCCTGATCCGCGACAGCACGAACACCTCATAGTCCATCGACAGCCCGTAGGCGACGCAGAACATCAGGATCGGGATGCTCGGATCGAGGGTGCCCGTCGGGGTGAAGCCGAGCAGCCCGGACAGGTGGCCGTCCTGGTAGACCCAGACCAGCGCGCCGAACATCACCGACATGCTCAGCAGGTTCAGCACGGTCGCCTTCAACGGGATCAGCACGCTCCCGGTCATCAGGAACAGCACGACGAAGGTCACCGCGAGCATGACGGCCAGCAGCAGCGGCAACCGGTCGACCACCGAGGAGCGGTAGTCGGCGAGCTCGGCGGGGTAGCCGCCGACCAGCACCCCGAACGGTGCCCGGACCGCCCTGACCCGCTCGACGAGGCGGACGGGATCGTCCTCCATCAGTTCGGCCGAGGGCACCACCGACAGCCAGGTCCCCTCCGTTCCGGTGAACCGCGCCGGATCCCCGTCGCCGACCCGGCGGCCCGCCGCGAAGGAGCCGGCCGCGGAGTCGACCTGCGCCACGCCCGGCAGCCGGGACAGCGTCGTGGCGTATCCCGCCACGTCCGCCGCCGTGCCCGTCGAGACGATCTGCAGCGCGTCGGTCTCCTCGGCGGGGAAGCCGGCCCGGATCACCTCCTGGGTCTGCCGGGCGGGAGCGGAGGCGGGCAGGACCCGGTCGTCGGCGACACCGAAGCGCAGTCCCAGGAACGGCGAGCCGAGCATGAGCAGGACGAGCGTCGCCACGCCGCCGTAGACCACCGGCCTGCGCATGACCCGGGTGGCCAGGGCGTGCCAGAACCCCTCGGTCCGTTCGCCCCGGTCACGTCGGGGCAGCACCCGGTGGCCCACCGCGCCCAGGATCGCGGGCAGCACGACGACCGCACCGGCCATCCCGCCGACGACGACCGCGATCCCGGCGTAGGCGAAGGAGCGCAGGAAGTCGAACGGCAGCGCCAGCAGCACCGCGACGGAGGCGGCGACGGTCACCCCGCTGAAGATCACCGTACGGCCGGCCCGCTCCACGCTGCGCGCGACGGCCTCGTGGAGACCGTGCCCCCGAGCCACCTCCTCCCGGAACCGGGAGATCACGAACAGCGAGTAGTCGATGCCCAGACCGAGGCCCATGGCCAGGGTCAGGTTCAGCGCGAAGGTGGAGACGTCGGCGAACAGCAGGACCCCGCGCAGCAGCGCCAGCGCCGTCACCATGGCGGACACGCCCACCAGGATCGGCAGCAGGGCGGCGACCGCGCGGCGCAGGAACAGCCAGAGCAGCACGAAGACGAGGGGGAAGATCACCATCTCGGCCCGGACGAAGTCCTGTCTGGCCTGCGGGACGGTCTGCCGGAACACCTCCTCGCCCCCGCCGGACCTGACCGAGATCACCTCGTTCCCCTTGGTGAGCCGGGGTACCAGCTCCGGGAGGATCCGGGAGCGCACGGCATCGGCGTCACCGGGGATGCGGGCGACGACCAGTGCGTGGCGGCCGTCCTCGCTGCGCAGGGTCGCCGGACGGCCCCGCGTCCAGTAGGAGGCCGCCTCGGCGACCCCGCCCGACGCGGCCAGCTCCCGCGTCAGCGCCTGCCCGGCGGCGACGACGGCGGGGGCGTTCACGTCGCCGCTCCTGGCGGTGACGAGGAGGATCAGGTCCACGCTGCCGGTGCCGAACCGCTCGGCGAGCTCGGCCCCCGCCCGGTCGGACTCCGAGCCCGGCGCCTCGAAGCGGGCCAGCGACAGGCCGCCCACCGCGCCGACCGCCAGCACGGCCATGGCGAGCGTGGCCAGCAGGGAGACGATCATCACCAGCCGGCGGCGGCGGACCAGCAGGTATCCCAGCCTGCGTAGACGTGGAACGGCCGGTGGCGCCACGGCGGGGCGCGTATCGGTTTTCATGATCATCCCCGAAAGTCGGTAAACTGCTCGCATTAAGCGTTCGGAACAGAAATACAAGTAATTGCTCGTGTTTGTCAACGGGACGGCGCGTGCCCAAGCGACGGGGCATGCCCGGGAATCGGGGAGACGCATGCCCGAAGAGCAGCGCACGGTGAGGCGGCAGGCGCGCGGCCTCAGGCGCATGGAGGAGATCCTCGACGCGGCCGAACTGGTGATCACCGAGGTGGGATACGCCGAGATGACCACCAACGCGGTCGCCGCCCGGGCGGGGATGTCACCGGGCTCGCTGTACCAGTTCTTCCACAACAAGGACGAGATCCTGCAGGGGCTGCTCGACCGGTTCACCGACGGGCGGCGCGAGCACTGGGAGACGCGGCTCACCGGCGACCTCGCGCACATGCCCCTGCCGGAGCTGATCGACCGGCTGGTCGACGAGATCGTCGCCTACAAGACCACCCGCCCGGCCTACTGGGCGCTCCTGCACGGTTCGGCCACCGGCGACCGCCTGGCGGCCGCGTCCGAACAGCTCCACCTGGGGGTCGCCGGGCGGCTGGCCGGGCTCTTCGCGCTGCGTGCGCCCCACCTGGACGGCGAGCGCCGCCTGGTCCTCGCCACGATGGCGGTGGCGGCGGTCAAGGCGGTGATGCCCCTGGTCGCGGTCGCGCCGCCGGAGCGGGCACCGGAGCTGATCGCCGAACTGAAGGCCATGCTGCTGGCCTACCTGGCCCCCGGCCTGACCCCGTCTCCGTAGGAGCCCGGTCCGAGGAGGAGACGGAGAACGCCGAGACACCGGGGAGACGCCGGGCGGTCGAGAAGGCCTCGACATCGACCCGAACCACATCCTCGCCTGGGGCGGCGCGCACCGGAGGCGGCCGCCGCCGATGGTACGAGCCGCTGCCCTCTTGTCAGGGTATTGAGCCTTCTGTACGGCGCGGCCCAGGGAGCAGCCGGCCGCCGAGCAGGACGGCGCAGGACCCGACGGTCAGCAGCCCGCCGGCGAGGAAGGTGCCCCGTACACCGGCAAGCGGCAGGACCAGTCCGCCAAGCGCGGCGCCCGCCGCGATGCCGGCGTTGTAGGCACCGGAGTTCGCCGCGAAGGCCATGTCCGTGCGGCCCGGCGCGCAGTACAGCATCGCGTTCTGGGTGGTCATGAACACCGGACCGAGTGCGCCGCCCATCAGCGTAAGGAACATCACCGCCGCCACCGGATGGCCGCCGAACGCGTACAGGCCGAGCATGCCCACCGCCTGCGTGGCCACGGCGGTGGTCAGCGCGGACTGCGGAAAGCGGTCCAGTAACGCCCCGGTGATGCTCACCCCGGCCAGACACGCGACACCGAACACCACGAACAGGGCGCTGACCGCGCTCGGGGAGAACCCGCTCACGTCCCCCAGGAACGTCACGATGTAGGTGTATCCCGTGAACGCCCCGGTGGCGGACAGGGTCCCGGCCGTCAGCACCGTCCCGAACCGCCGGACGTCGGGACTGCTCGCATACGCGGCGGGCTCCTCTTCCGGACGCGAAGTCGGCAGCAGAACGGCGATCGTCACCAGAGAGACGAGCCCCAGCGCCGCCAGCATGGCGATGGGCACCTGCCAGTCACTCTGCCGGCCCAGCCAGGTCCCGGCGGGAACACCGAGCACGAGGGCGAGCGAACCAGCCACGGACAGCGCCCCGACCACCCGCCCCCGGACCTCGGGTGCGAACAGGCCTACCGCGACCGGCCCCATCACGGCCCAGAACAGCGCCTGGGCGAGCGCGGTCAGCAGCCGCGCCACGAGGAGCAGCCAGTAAGAGGGGGCCAGCGCCGCAACGAGACTCGACACCACGAGCGCGGCCAGCAGTCCCGTGAGCACATGGCGTCGGGGCACGGCCCGCACGACGTGGGCGAGCGGCACAGACGCGATGGCCACCGTCACGCCGTAACAGGTGACCAGCAGACCGACCGCTGACAGGGACACCCGCAGGTCTTCAGAGATGAGCTCCAGGAGGCCGACCGGCAGGTTCTCCGCGGTGTTGAAGGTGAGGGCGGCCAGCATCAGGGCCCCGAGCACCGCCGGCCTGTGCCATGGAGCCGGTCGCCGCGTGGTCGCACGGTCTCTTCCTGTCCTCACCCGTTGCGCCTGCTGCGTGTCCCCGTCCATGCAGGTACCTCATCAGGCGCACCAGTCCCGCTGCAACCGGATTCAGCCGCCTGGGACCCCGGTGCACCAGTCGCCAGAACTGTCCGAAGGGTCACCGGGGACGATGAGTACAGAAGCCAGGTTCGGCACTCTGCGAGAATTCGATTACCGAGAGTGCAGGCGCGCTCCGGTTCCGAGGTTCCTCGTGGTGCATCAACCTCCTTGAGACCGCCGCGAGAGGGCCGGGCTCAGTGGCGGAACGGGCCGGTGACCTCGTAGGTGACGCCGTCCGTCCCGGCGGTGTCCCCCCGGACGCCACGCTGGGAGGAGAAGTAGAGGCGGCGGCCGTCGGGAGAGAAGGCGGGGCCGGTGATCTCCGACTTCGGGTGACCGTCGACCCGGAGGAACGGGGTGACCACCCGGTCGGGGGTGATCAGGTTGATCTCCATGTTCCCGGTGTCCTCGGCGACGTAGAGATCCCCGCCGGGAGTGCCGGTGAGGTTGTCCACGACCCCCAGCGGGGCGTCGGCGTCGTAGACGATCTCCAGGCGCTCGTGCTCCGCGTCGTAGCCCCACACCCGGTTGTCACCCTTGGTGGTGAAGAAACAGACACCGTCGGCGTAGTGGCACCCCTCTCCGCCGTTGAAATGTCGGGCGGCGTCCACCTGGTGGCGGGTCGCCTCCAGCAGCGCCGCCGGGTTCGGCACCCGCTGCCAGGTCACCGCCCCGGCGGAGGAGGCGCAGAGCACGTCCAGCCGGCCCGCCGTCAGATCACCCCAGTGGGCCGGCCGGAACCGGTAGAAGCAGCCGTCCGGCTCGTCCTCGGTCAGGTAGACCACCTGCCGGTCCGGGTCGCAGGCGGCGGCCTCGTGCTTGAACCTGCCCATGGCCAGGCGCGGCATCGCGGCGCGCGAGCCGTACGGGTCGCACTCGAAGACCCGCCCACGCAGGATCTCCTCGCACGACAGCCAGGTGTTCCAGGGCGTACGGCCACCGGCGCAGTTGAGGTTGGTGCCCGACAGGATCCGGTAGGCGCCGCGGACGGCTCCCCCCGGGCCGAACCTGATCGCCGTCGCGCCGCCGAGCAGCGGGACCTCGGAGTTGGAGACGTAGATCCAGCCGTCACCGTCCGGGAAGCACGCGCCGCCGTCCGGCGCCGGATGCCAGAGCACCCCGCCGACCCGCCGACCGGTGCGGGCGACGACCCGGCCGGTGAACCCGGCGGGCAACGCGACCCCGTTGACGTCGGGCGCGACGAGCGGACCGTAGGGGCCGGGGCCACGACGCGGGAGAGCCTGCGCGGCCCCCTGCCAGAGCGATCCGGCGAAGGCCGCCCCGGCGGCCAGTCCCCCGGTTCGCATCAACGTACGGCGAAGCATGGCGCCTCCTCGTTGCCTCCACGGTACGCGTCCAGTTGATCAAACTCACATGAACAGGACGGCTGCCCCCGGACAAATTTTTCCGGAAATCCGCGACGGCGTTCGCACCGCTTTCTACGGCGCCCGCCCCTACGTTCACCTCCGCACCGAGTCGAGCGGCGCCTCCAGGCACTGCAAGACGTCGGCGAATTCGCTGAAAGTAGACCTCACCGGCGATCAGACCGGGTCCTCGTCGGTCGGCGAAGGCATCGCGTGTGGACGCAGGACCATGAGCGTGCCTTCCAGGGTCGCCACCATGGCGAAGGGGAACCGGTCGACCTCAAGGCAGAGCGCGACGTCATCAGGATGGACTCCTTGACGCACCCCCTCCGCCAGTTCGGCGGCGGCGCGCGACTCGGCGGCGCGGCGAAGGAACTCAGCAGCGTCCGTCCCAGCCTCGGTGACTCTCCGAGCGATGTACTGAGCACACGCCAGATCTTCATCGGCCTGTCCGTCTTCGCCGGTGACCACGAACGTGACGCTGTCGCTCTTGCGCGCCCGCAAGAGGCGAGCCGTCGCCTCCGCCACCACGAAGCCGGCGCACAGCACCAGCGGCGCCTCCTTGACCACAAGGGCGCCGACCGTCCCTGCCGTGGTTTTCTGCACAACGGTCCGTCCGCCGAGGTCGATCGACCGCAGCAGGGCCGGCGAGTTGACGGCGTCGAACCCTGGCATGGGCGGGCCGTCTTTGAGTGCCACCCAATCCGGGTGGCGAGCCTTGAGCGCCTGGGCTTCGTCCAGCGACTCGGCAAGCACGATCTTCTCCGCCCCCTGGGCAAAGGCCCAGGCAGCCACGGTGAAAGCACGCATGACGTCGACGACGACCGCCACGGGCGGGGTTTCGACCAGATCAGTGATACCAAGGAAACGCGTGTTCATTCCGGTCATGATTGCGCACGCCCGGCCCGAGGCGCCCACAGAGTGATACGCATCACCTCGACGGCCTCGGACCGCACCATCTCCGGCCGGCTGCGGCGCGCAAGTAGTCCGCAACGACACGCCTGCTCAATCGCCACCTGGGTGACCCGCACACGGCCTCTACGGCTCGGTTCCACGGAGTTCAGAGTCATCCGACCAGCCCGGCCACTGGTCCACGCCGTGATCACCGACCACGATCGGCACCTGGACGCCTATCTCGATCAGGATGCCGCGCGGCGAATCGGCGGTCTATGGATGCTCGCTGCCTCTTCCCCGCGCTCACTGATCCATCTGCCGAGGCCAACAGCTGTACGGGACAGCCCTTGGCGAACGGCCCCGGTGGTCGGAAGTTTTCAAGTCGACTATCGGGTGGTCGCGTTGGGGACGGCGGCCGTGGCTGTCCCTGCGGTAGCCTCGCTGCGTCCGGCAGCTGATCAGAGACACGGGTGGAACAACGGTGACCCAGGAAGCCAACAAGAGCAGCCGGTTGAACCCTGAACCTCGGCCGGACCTGGTGTCGCGCGCGGTGGAGTTCCTGCCGCCGGGCAGCGAGATCCGACAGGCGTTCATCGCGCAGAGCGCGCCGAACTTCCTGTTCTTCGTCGTGACGTACATGACCGGTCTGACGATGCTCGTCAACAAGTACCGGTGCGTGGCCGTCACGAAGGACGAGATCTACGTGCTCGACAGCACCAAGCTGTCCGGCGGCGCCAGCCCGCAGAAGCTGCTGGGCACGATGCCGCGCCGCACCAAGCTCGGTCCGGGCCACGGCAACTGGTGGACGATCGAGCTCCTCGGCGAGAAGCACTGGGTGCACAAGCGCTTCTTCGAGCAGCTCGCGGCTGCCGACCGGGAGGCCGGCTTCACCGCGTAGGGCTCGCAGGTGGAGCGGCCGGTGGACGCGGCGGGCAACGCGACGCCGTTGACGTCGGGCGCGACGAGCGGACCGTAGGGGCCGGGGCCACGACGCGGGAGAGCCTGCGCGGCCCCCTGCCAGAGCGATCCGGCGAAGGCCGCCCCGGCGGCCAGTCCCCCGGTTCGCATCAACGTACGGCGAAGCATGGCGCCTCCTCGTTGCCTCCACGGTACGCGTCCAGTTGATCAAACTCACATGAACAGGACGGCTGCCCCCGGACAAATTTTTCCGGAAATCCGTGACGGCGTTCTGCCGAGCTCCCGGCCCGGGCGGCCGGGCCGCGTCCCGGCGAGCGCGTGTTGATATGGCACGTCGCAGGTATGCCGTACGAGGACGACTCCGACCCGCAGTACGACCGGCCGCCTCCCGGATCAGCGCGGCGCTTGCTGACTCACCCGAGTCCAAGTGCCCCGACGGCAGGTGCCAGTCGCCGTCGCACCAGCCGGTGTTCTGCCGCCGACCGAGGATGAGGTGTACGTCGACGCAGGTCTTATCAGGAGGTGACGTACACCGCGACCGCCGGCGGCTGGACGCGGTTCAACGACGCCGAGCGCTCCCTACCGCAGCGCGCAGCTCTCTTGGCCGACGTCCGCTCGTGCCCGCCACGCAATGTGCTCGACGTGCGCTTCCATCTCATCGTGTCGAAGGTGCCTGTTCCGGCGGTGTGGTGGTCGGCTCGCCGGTCTCGTCGACAGCCTCCCCACCGCGTTCTCCGGTGGATCGTGACAGCCACCAGGCGAGGAACGCCGCGAACGCGGCGAAGGCCGCAGCGATGAGCAGGAGGGGGGCCGCGGAACCGGTGATGGTGAGGATGGCCGCTCCGATGCTGCTGGCCAAGAAGTTGCCGAGGTAGCCGGCAGACGTGTTCAGCGAGGTCACGAGCGACGCGCTCTCAGGAGCCGCGTAGGCGATGATCCGATGCTGCTGAGGTCCCATGACTGAGTACGACACGACACCGCTGAGCGCTTGGGCGATCGCCACGAGGATGAAGACTTGCTGAACCGCAAGCATGACCACGCACACCGCGGCGACGCCCATGGCGGCGCCGATGACGACGCGCCGCGAGCCGTACCGATCGGTCAACGAGCCAGCCGTCAGGTTGCCTGCCGTGGCCGCGACTCCGAACACCAGTAGTAGGAGCGCGAGTCTGGCTTGCTCGCCGCCGATCGCCGGCGCGAAAACCGCGCTCATGTACGTGAAGGGAAGAAAAATGCCGATGAACGTCAGCAGTGTGACGACCAGGACCCGCAGGACCCGCTGGTCGGTCAACGGCGCGATGCGCTGCCGCAGTGTCGCGCCTTGATCGAGTCTGATCGGCGGCAGCAGCACGGCGATGACGACCGCGACGCCTACGGCGACTGCGGCGACGAACCAAATGGCCATCTGCCAGCCCCATGCGCCGCCGATGAGCGTACCCAGCGGAGCACCCAGCACCAGCGAGAGCGTCGCTCCAGCGGTCACCATGGCGATGGCCTTCCCCCGCCGCTGTTCGCCGGCGAGGTGTGCGGCCGTAGCCACAGCGCTCGCGACGAACAGCGCCGCGCCGGACCCGGCCAGGACACGGGACGCGAGGACCAGCCCGTAAACGTGAGCCGACGCCGTCACGGCGTTTCCCGCCGCGAGCAGCGCGATCCCAGTCACGAGGACCCGGCGCTTGGACCACCTGCCCGTGAGTGCGGCGAAGACGGGCCCCAAGAGCGCGTAGGCAATGGCGAACACACTCACCAGTTGACCGGCTGCAGCAGTACTGACTTGGAGCGTTTTCTGGATCTGGGGAAGGAGACCCACGATGACGAATCCGTCAGTTCCGACCGCGAACGTTCCCAGGGTCAGAACCGCAGCCCGGGCACGCCATGGAGACGTTCCCGAAACTGTTTCATTCTTGGTCATCTAGCTGCGCCCCCCAAACCAGCCCACGGCATCCTCAGCGCCGTTTGGGACGGCAGGCGACATATAGGCAGCCATGTTCTGTTCTGGCGTCATGGAGCCAGCCTGGCGGCCGACCGCTTATCGCGCCGAGTGCCAGGAAAGACATCATGCGGTACTTTCCTGCCATGCACCGCGTAGTGGCCCTCATCCGCCCACCGCAATCGACCTTCGAACTCGGCTGCGCGGCCCAGGTGTTCGGTATCGAGCGGCCAGGACTTCCGACGCGGTACGCCTTCAGCGTGTGCACGGAGCAGCCCGGGCCGATCGCGACACACGCCGGGTACGACATGCTCGTCACCGATGGGCTGGACGCACTCGACCGAGCGGACATCGTGATCATCCCCGGCTGGCTGCCCGTCAAGGAGCCACCCTCGTCTGCGGTCGTCCGGGCGCTGCGCCGCGCACACTCCCGCGGAGCACGGGTGGTCAGCATTTGCTCCGGCGTCTTCGCGCTAGCGCACGCCGGCCTGCTGGACGGACGAAGGGCGACCACCCACTGGGAGCTGGCGGACGAGCTCGCAGCGTGCTTCCCGCACATTCACATCGACCCGGACGTGCTGTACGTGGACCACGGTGACGTGGCCACCAGTGCCGGCGCCGGGGCCGGCTTCGACCTGTGCATGCACCTGATCCGCAAGGACCAGGGCGCTCGGTACGCCGCACATGTCGCACGGACCATGGTGATGCCGCCGCACCGCGAGGGCGGGCAGTTGCAGTACGCGGCGCCGCCACATCCCGCACAGATGGATGGCACACTCGCGCCGCTGCTGGAGTGGATCACCGAGAGATTCGGCGAACCGGTCACCATCGAGGGCATGGCCGGGCACGCGGGCGTCTCAACGCGTACCCTCGCCCGGCAATTCGCCGACCAACTCGGCACCAGCCCAGGGCGGTGGCTGCTGGCCCAGCGGATCGCCACGGCCCAGGACCTGCTGGAATCTACCGACCTCCCGTTGGACGCCATCGCCCGCCGTGTCGGCCTCTCCTCGGCCACCAACCTGCGCAGGCGCTTCCACAATGCCCTGGGCACAACGCCCGGCGCCTACCGCCGGACGTTCCGCGCCAAGCCACGTTGACAGCCTCATGGTGCAACGACGCCAACCCCGTCAATCGACCTGGGCATGCCGGGTCGACCCGCCGGTCCTGTCCTGTCCACAGCGCCATGCCCGGTCAGCGCCGCATATGACCGGCGGGCCGTCCAGGAGCCGCCATGACACAGACGCTGCGACGCGGTTCAAGCTATGAGCAGGCGGAGGCCGAGATCTGCCGCGTCGAGGTCGGCGAGGTCGCTGTTGCGCTCGGCCCACCGGCCGGAGTCGAGGTCGTCGCTGAGGCTTCGTACCGCCCGCTGCTCGGCCTTCGGCCCGACCCTCGTCCACACCGACATCGCACGGCGCACGTGATCCTCCAGATACGCCCCCGGTCGGCGCCAGTACGCCTCGAACAGGCCGTCAGCGCAGTCCCACGGGATGGGCACCGGCTCAGCGTGGGCGCCGATCGCGTCGGCCATCTTAGTAAGCAAGGGAAATTCCGCGAGGACGGCGGCGAACTCGGGCAGGTAGTCGCGGGTAAGCCAGAACCGGTCCTGCCATCCGGGCTCGTCGGTGTCGAACGTGAGCACCACCACGCGGCGGGCCACGCGCCGCATCTCGCGCAGCCCCGTTATCGGGTCCCCCCAGTGGTGAACGGTGGAGACGGCCATCGCGACGTCGAAGGAGTGGTCCTCGAACGGCAGACTCTCGGCGGCGGCGGCCACACACGGCGCCGAGCCGGCAGGCCGCTGCCCCCGCATGACCGCCGATGGCTCCACCGCGGTCACGTCGCGATCAGCAGGCTCGTAGGAGCCGGTGCCGGCCCCGACGTTCAGCACCGTCTGGGCATCCCCGAGCGCGTCCCAGATCTGCGCGGCGATCCGCGGCTCGGTACGCCGTGTCGCGATGTAGGCGCCGCCGATCGCGTCGTACAGCCGTGCCCCGAGCATCTCCAGTTGCTCCTCCGGTGTCACTTTCAGTCCCTTCGCCCGTGTCCCAAGTTCCCTGTCGATGGCCGCCACCATGGCGTCAGCGCGATGTGGTGACGACGCACGCCTCGCAGGCTCTTCCAGTGGATCACGACGTCCTAGGAACAGGCAGAGAAGCCGTCACATGCCTTGGTCCGAAAAAGGGCGACAACAGAGATGGGAGCGGTCACCCGGCGGGGAAATCGAATTCGCCGTCCTTGACGCCGCCCACGAACGCCTCCCACTCGGCCCGGGTGTAGACGATCACCATTCCGTCGGGATGATGGCTGTGCCGTACGGCGACGCGCCCACTGCCGTCGGCCAGTGGCCCGGCCTCGACACACTGACCGCCACCGTTGGCGCTCCTGGTGCTGATATGCCAGGCAACGCCCGCCAACTCTTCGGGGGTGACCATCACGCGCCCCTCCCTTTCGCTTATCCGACACGGCTGACCGCATCTCGGATGACAATCGCGGACGCATCCGGGGTGAGTGCGGCGCTTTGGAGCGAATCGTACGCTCGCGCGAAAACCTCGGCATCTTCCGCTTCGGTGTAGACGGCCCCTCCCCTGGTCTCCACATACGCCACGTCAACGTAGGGTTCCGGCATGTCGAAGATCGTGAAGGATCCTTCCGGACTGGCGTGCGCGCCGACGGTGAACGGCAGGACCTGGATGGTCACATTCGGTATCCGATCGAGAACATAGGGAAACCGGATCGGAGCCGTCCGCCAAATCTCCACTTAGGTTCAGCGCCAGAAGGGAGCACCACGACATGGAGCACCACACCGGTTCCGACCAGTCATCCGCCCACCACGTTCAGGACTTCGACGGACGTGACCCGCAGAGCACAGTTTCGAAGCGTGCATGCAAGGGTGCCTGTATGCCGAGCGGTGACCTCCCGCGCATGTTCGCCCTGGTCCAGGAGTTCGACGAGGACGACGGCGAGAGCCTGACGGAGGTGGTGGCCTATGGGCTGGCACTACCGGATGGAACAGCGGCGACCGTCGGCGCGAACGGTCACGGGTTCGGCCGATGGACCAACGCCCACCGTGCAGCGTGGCGACTCCGCTCCGATCTGGTCTGGCTCGGGGAATGTGAGGCCGAAGCGTCCGCCCCGTAGGACCTCGAAGAGGGTTGCGCCTGATCCGTCCTCCGGTCAGTCATGTGTGGGGTCGAGATCCGGCACACCGACGGCCGGCTCAGCCGGGTGCTCGGCGGCCCGGAATCGGGCGGCCTCCTGATAGGCCGTGATCACGGCGGCGAACATGGCGGCCGGCGCGACGACCAGGACCAGGAGCCAGGTGACGTCACCAGGAAGCAGGAACATCGCCATGAAGACGGCGACGACGACACCGATCCAGACGGCCGGCTTGCCGGGGATGTTCACTACCAGGATCCTTCCATCCATTCGTACCAGTGCCCGCGCAGGTGCTCGTACTCACCCTCATAGTCACCCGAGGGTTCCCCTCCGGGACTCCAGGCAAAACCATAGGAGCTGAGGAAACCCGTGCCCCGCACCCGGAACCGCGCACCGGTGCCGGTGCGCTCGATCGACGCCAGGGAGAACAGTCCCACCGTCTTTTCCTGAATCTCGGGCTCCGTTCCCGCCGCCACCGCCTGGGCGTAGCGCTCCAGGCTCGTCTCGGAGAGCGCGAACCGGGCGGTGTAGGGGACGTCGAAGTGCACAAGTCCGATCACAGCCACCCCCATGAGCGGGGCCGCCGCCCAGCGCGTCCAGTGCCTGCGCAGCCCCGGACGGCCGTCCGCGCGGCACAGCGCCACGACGAACCGGGGAGCCCAGACGATCACGAGGACCAGGCCCAGGAAACCGCCGAACATCGTCTCCATGAAGTACCCGCCGGGGGCGCTCACGCCGTACAGCAGGACGAGCCCGGCGAACGCGACGAGAGGGAGCAGCCAGCGGCCGGGAGGACCGGTCAGCGTGCGGGTGAACGGCGACAGTAGCGGTCCCTGCCCCCGGCTCGTCGACGAGTCCGATGGCCCCTCGATAGGACTTCCGATCATGTCGCCATTCAACACATCGATGATCGCGATGAACAGCGAAACGCCTTTTTTGCCCTATCCCTCCCAAGAGCAGCGGCGAAGGAACCACTCCAGGGCGTAGTCGGCGGAGAGTTCGCGGCCAGGCCCGGGAAAGTCCACGGCGTACTCCGTCGCATCACCGTTCCGAGTCCCCGTGGGGGTCGGTCAGCGGATCCGCCAGAGCCCCTCGTCCACCCGGAGCCCTGGCAGGCCCGGCACCGGCGCCGTGGCCGCGTAGAGCATGTACCGGTCGTCTTCCTCGTCCATCGCGGCGAGGAGGCGGCTGCCGTCCGCCAGGATCACCGTCCACAGTCCCGGCGCTTCGGTGTCGCCGTACAGCACGTAGGAGTCGAAACGGGCGGCGAACCGTTCGGCGAACTCCCGGCGGCCGACCCGGTCGGCCAACCGGCCCTCGATGCCGACGTCGAAGCCCATCGCGAAGTGGCCGGAGGTCGGCCGGTACGTGCAGAACGCGGCGAACACCTTGTCCCGTGGGACGTCCCGCAGCTCCTCGTCGACCCGGTCGTCGTGGCCGACGAACAACTCGTGCCCGGCGACCCCGAAGCAGTCCAGCAGGAACGCCCGCAGCTCGGCCTCCGGAACCAGGCGAGACGACAGGCCGTCGTAGCCGGTGCTCTCCGTCTCCGTCACGGCGCCACCCTACGCACCCCCGCAGACCTGTCGTCGGAGCCGGTGACCGCCGCCACCCTACGCACCCCGCAGGCCCGTCGGGGCCGGCGACCGCCGTCCCCCGCCGCACCGCCCTCCGCCACCCTCATGACCGGCGGGCACGCTCGATCGGCACATCGGCACATCGGCACATCGGTACGGAGCCCGAGGACGAGAAGGTGCCCCGGACCGCGCGGTCCGGGGCACCTTGGGTGGCGGCGGGACGGTCTAGCGCTGGGCCTCGATCATCCAGTGGTGCTTCTCCAGGTCCTGCGTGATCTCGATCAGGATGTCCTGGGTCACCAGGTCGGCCTCCTCGGTGGCGGTGATGCGCTCACGCATCCGGCGGGTGATGGACCCGAGGATGTCCGTCATCGCGGCGACGACCTTGCCGTCGTTGATGTAACCCGTCTCCAGTTGCGGCACCTCGGTCGTGCTCGCGATCGTCGAAGCCCGGCCGTCGGGGTTGCACCCGAGGGCAACCGCGCGCTCGGCGACGGTGTCCGCGTGCTTCCTGGCCGCTGAAACGATCTTGTCGAGCTGCAGGTGCAGCGAGCGGAAGTTGTGGCCGATCACGTTCCAGTGCGCCTGCTTGGTCAGCAGCGACAGGTCGAGCAGGTCGACGAGCGCGCCCTGGAGCACGGTGCCGACGACCTTCTTGGCTTCGGGATTGAGCGGGCTGGTGATCGCGGACATGAAACGTCCCCCCGTTTCGACGTCAGTTTCCTATTTGTACTGAAATGTCCCTACCCACTCACCCCTCCCCTTATGTCGAGACCTCTCCAACATTGACACTGTCACGATTACAGTGTCATTATCGAGGTATGGAATGGACCATCGGTGAACTGGCTGAGCGGGCCTCCGCGGCGCTGGCCCCCACCGCCCAGCTCAACGGGCGGGTCACAGACGTGCCCACCGAGCGCGTCATCCGGTGGTATTCCACGATCGGGCTGCTCGACCCGCCGTCGGCCCGCCGCGGTCGCGTCGCCGTCTACGGCAGGCGCCACCTTCTCCAGCTCATCGCCGTCAAGCGCCGCCAGGCCGACGGCCGGACGATCGCCGAGATCCAGGCCGAGCTGGCCGGGGCCGGCGACCAGCTCCTGGAGTCGATCGCCGGCATCCCGGCGCCCCCGGTGGAACCGGCCGCGCCCAGGGCGGCCCGCCCGCGGTTCTGGGCCGAGCCGCCCTCCACCCCGCGCCGCGCCCCAGCCGGTCCCGCCGCACCGCGGCCACCGGCTCCCCGGCCCGCCGCGCCGCCGCACGCGTCCGGCACCGGGGCCCCGCCGCCCGTGCCACCCGCCGTGCTCGTCCACGGCGTACGGCTGGCGACCGGCGTGACGCTGCTGCTCGACAGCGGCGGCCGTACCGCCTCGCCCGAGGCCCTCGCCGAGATCACCGCCGCTTCCGGGGCGCTCCTGGCGGTCCTGCGCAAACACGACCTCGCACCTGCTGAAGGGAAATCGTCATGATCACCTCGATCGCAACGCTCCGACCGGAGGAGTGCGAGCCCGTCCCGGACGCCGGACTGGGAGCACTCATCACCGAGCGCGGCAACCTGCCGCTGGAGAGCGTGGACGTCACCGCCGCCGTGGCCGGGCTGATCGCCGGGGTCGAGGTGGTCCAGGGCTTCCGCAACCCGCACGACGTGGCTCTTGAGGCCACCTACGTCTTCCCGCTGCCCGACCGGGCCGCCGTGACCGCCTTCAGGATGGAGGCCGACGGACGGGTCATCGAGGGGATCCTCAAGGAGCGCGGCCAGGCCAGGGCCGACTACGACCGGGCGATCGCCGAGGGCAAGCGGGCCGCGATCGCCGAGGAGGACCGGCCCGACGTCTTCACCATCAGGGTCGGCAACATCGTGCCGGGCGAGCGGGTCACCGTGCATCTCACGCTCAACCAGCCGCTCCCCTACGAGGACGGCGCGGCGACCTTCCGCTTCCCGCTGGTCGTCGCCCCCCGCTACATCCCCGGCACTCCGCTCGACGGGGAGCCGTCCGGCGGCGGCTGGTCCCCGGACACCGACGCGGTCCCGGACGCCTCCCGGATCACGCCCCCGGTGCTGCTGCCCGGCTTCCCCAATCCGGTACGGCTCTCGCTCGCGGTCTCCGTCGACCCGGCCGGGCTGGAGCTGCGCGAGCTCGGCTCCAGCCTGCACGCCGTCCTCCAGGAGGGGACGACGGTCCGGCTCCAGCCGGGCGAGCGACTGGACCGCGACTTCATCCTGCGCCTGTCCTTCGACACCTCCACCTCGCTGGCGCTGGTCCCCGACCCCGACGGCGGCGAGGAGGGCACGTTCACGCTGACCGTCGTCCCCGAGCAGGCCCGGGTCACGGCCACCCCCAAGGACGTCGTGCTGGTGCTGGACCGCTCGGGCAGCATGACCGGCTGGAAGATGGTCGCCGCCCGGCGCGCCGCCGCCCGCATCGTCGACACGCTCACCGGCGGCGACCGGTTCGCGGTGCTCTCCTTCGACACCGTGGTGGAGACGCCCGAGGGGCTCGGCCGGGGACTGTCGCAGGCATCCGACCGCAACCGCTACCGGGCGGTGGAGCACCTCGCCCGACTGGAGGCGCGGGGCGGCACCGAGATGCTGGCCCCGCTGGAGCAGGCCGTCGCGCTGCTCGCCGACTCGGCCCGGGACCGGGTCCTGGTGCTCGTCACCGACGGGCAGGTCGGCAACGAGGACCAGATCCTGGAGCGGATCGGCGGCGGGCTGTCCGGAATGCGGGTGCACACGGTCGGCATCGACCGCGCGGTCAACGCCGGATTCCTCGGCAGGCTGGCCGGCCTGGGTGCGGGCCGGTGCGAGCTGGTGGAGTCGGAGGACCGCCTGGACGAGGCGATGGAGCACATCCACCGCAGGATCGGCGCCCCCCTGGTCACCGACCTGTCCCTCAAGGCCGACGGGCTCGACCTGGTCCCCGGCACGGTCGGCCACCTCGGCTCGATCTACCCGGGCGTGCCGCTCACCGTCCTGGGACGCTATCGGGGAGCCGCCGCCGGAGCGCTGACCGTGCACGGGCTGGACGCGGCCGGGCAGCCCTGGGAGCGGCGGGTCGCCGGGACGCGCGCGGACAGTCCCGCGACCCGGGCGATCTGGGCGCGGACCCGGCTGCGGACCCTGGAGGACCGCTACGCCGCGGGTGACCACTCGCTGGAGGAGGAGATCGTCGGGATCTCGCTCGGGTACGGCGTGCTCTGCCGGTTCACCGCGTTCGTCGCGGTCGACAGCACGGTGGTCGCCGAGGGCGGACCGGGGCACCGGGTGATCCAGCCGGTGGAACTGCCCAGCGGCTGGGAGAGCCCGGCCGTCACGGCGTCACCGATGATGCTGACCTCGATGGCCCAGCCCCAGGCGGGCGCGCCCGCACCCCCCGCGCCCGGCGGAGCGCCGAGGTTCGCAGCCGGTGGGATGAGCCCCACCCCGTGGGCCGGGGCCCCCGAGGCCACCCGCGGCGCCCCGAGGGCGCCCCGCTCCGCTCCGGCGCCCGTCGTGGCGAGGGAACTGCCCAGGGCCGAGATCGAGGAGGAGCTGAAGCGGCTGCGCGCCGCCGAGTCGCTCGGCGCCGCCGACCGGCTGCGCTACCTGGCCGACCTGGGCAGCCGCCTGGCGGCCCTGGCGGTCTACCTGGGCGGCCACCCGGAGCTCGAGTCCCTGGCCGCGGACCTGCAGGCCGGCGGGGACGTGGTGGCGCTGTGGCGCCGGGCCGTCGACGGGCTGCAGGCGCTGATCCGGCCCGGAGAGCGACGGCCGTTCTGGAAGAGGTAGACCGCCGCCAAAGGGGTCAGGTCGATTACCCGAAAGGTCGGTTAAAGTGCCGAAATGACCAGCCCGATTTTCGCCCTTTGCGATGAATACGTAACCCGGCTAGCGGTGCTCGACCCGGTCCGTGCCGGGATGGACGGCCTCGACGTCGCGTTCGCCCCGGCCACCGACTACGGCCCGGACGGTCACGCCGCCCGGGCCGCCCTGATCAGCGAGACGCTGGGCAGGCTCACCCTCCTGCAGCCGCAGAACGAGGCGGACGTGCGGGCCGCGGCGCACCTGCGCGAGCGTCTGGAGGCCAAGCTCGCCTGGCACGGGATCGGTGAGCCGCTCCGCGATGTGCAGGCACCGTTCGGCCTGGTCAGCGACCTGCGCGACAGCGTGGACCTGCTGCCGCACGGCACCGACGACCAGTGGCGTGACGTGGCGGCCAGGCTCGCGGCCGTTCCGGGGATGCTGGACAGCTGGCGGGCGAGCCTGGAGTCGGGTCTGGCCCAGGACCTGCGGGCCGCCCGCCGCCAGGCTCTGGAGCTGGCCGTACAGCTCGACCTGTTCGCCGCGGACGGCACCCACGGGGAGTTCATCGCGAAGTACGGCGACGGCCCGGTCCGCGGCGAGCTGGACCGGGGCGCCGCGGCCGCACACGCCGGCTATGCCGAGGCCGCCCGCTACCTGCGCGAGGACTACGCCCCCCGGGCGGCGGCGGGGGACGCGGTCGGCGCCGAGCGTTACGCGGTGGCCGCCCGGCTCAACCTGGGTGCCGACATCGACCTGGTGGACGCCTACGAGTGGGGCTGGGCCGAACTGGCCCGCATCGAGGCCGAACTGACGGCCGAGGCGGGACGGGTACGGCCGGGCGCCTCGCTGGAGGAGGCGACCGCGATCCTGAACGAGACGTACTACGTCGAAGGCCTGGACGCCTACCGGGGCTGGCTGCAGGAGCGTCACGACTGGGCGATCCAGGAGCTGCACGGCACCCACTTCGACATCGCCGAGCCGCTGCGCCGGGTGGACGTCACGCTGGCCCTGGGCTCGACCTCGGGGGCGGCCTCCTACACCTCGCCGAACGAGGACCTGACCCGGCCGGGCCGTACCTGGTGGCCAGTGAACGGCGACCAGACCAGGTTCGCGACCTGGAGCGAGCTGACCACCATCTTCCACGAGGGCGTGCCCGGTCACCACCTCCAGCTCGGGGCCACCCGGGTGGCCGGGGACGACCTGTCGCGTTTCGGGAAGAACTCCTGGGTGAGCGGCCACGGCGAGGGCTGGGCGCTCTACTCCGAGCGGCTGGCCGACGAACTGGGCTGGTTCACCGAGCCGGGCACCCGGCTGGGCATGCTCGGCGGGTCGGCGCTGCGGGCCGCACGGGTGGTCATCGACATCGGCGTCCATCTGGACCTGCCGCTCCCCGACGGCTCGAAGTGGACCTTCGAAAAGGCCTGCGACGTGCTGCTCAACCGGGGCCGCAGCGAACCGCACCGGGTCCATGCCGAGGTGGTCCGCTACTTCGGCTGGCCGGGCCAGGCCCCTTCCTACAAGCTCGGCGAGCGCGCCTGGCTGGCCGCCCGTGAGGAGGCCCGGCAGCGCCTGGGCGCGGACTTCGACCTGCGCCGCTGGCACACCGCCGCACTGGATCTCGGGCCGGTCGGCCTGGCCGGCCTGGCCGACGCCCTGCGTAGGATCGGCTGACGCCGGGAAGAATTCCGTCCGGATCGCGGGAGCCCGGCCGACGGCCGCCCGCGATCCGGGTCACGGTCGCGCACGGGTCTTTCCGGACGGGTGGGGTCGCCGGGGAGGTCCGGCGCGGGCACGACGAGTGACCTGAGGAGCGAGATGGTGATTCTGGACGGCGGCCTGGCCACGCATCTGGAGGCGCTCGGCGCCGAGCTGCGGGACGAGCTCTGGTCGGCGAAGCTCCTGCTGGAGAATCCCTCGTTGATCAGGCAGGCGCACCTCGACTACTTCGCCGCGGGGGCCGAGGTGGCGACCACGGCGAGTTACCAGGCGAGCATCCCGGCGTTCGTCCGCCGGGGGCTCGGCGCGGACGAGGCCGAGAAGCTGATCCTCCTCTCGGTACGCCTGGCCGTGGAGGCCCGGGACCTGCACGGCACCGGAACGGTGGCCGCGAGCGTCGGCCCCTACGGCGCCTACCTGGCCAACGGTGCCGAGTACACGGGCGACTACGACCTCGACGAGGACGGTCTGGCCGACTGGCACCGGGAGCGCTGGCACATCCTGGCCGGCAGCGGGGCCGACCTGCTGGCCTGCGAGACCGTCCCGTCCTACCCGGAGGCCAGGGCGTTCGGCCGGCTGCTCGCCGAGACGCCCGGGATGCGGGCGTGGGTGAGCTTCTCCTGCCGAGACGGCGCGCACATCAACGACGGCACCCCGATCGAGGACGCCGCCGCGCTGTTCGCCGGCAACCCGCAGGTGATCGCGGTCGGCGTCAACTGCACGGCCCCCCGTCACGTGCCCGGCCTCATCGGCCGGATCGACGGCAAGCCGGTGATGGCCTACCCGAACTCCGGCGAGGCCTGGGACGCCGCGGGGCGCCGCTGGCTCGGGCCGGCCGACCCCGTCGGGTTCGGCGAGGCGGCGGCCGGGTGGCACGCCGCGGGCGCCGCCTTCGTCGGAGGATGCTGCCGCACCACCCCCGAGCACATCCGTCAGATCCGCGAGCACCTGAAAGCCGGCTGAGCCCGGGGCCTGCGGATCAGTCGAGGTGGAAGACCTCGGCGAGGGCCGCCATGCCCTCGTCGGGGTGGCCCTCCAAGTTCTCGAAGAACGGCGCCATCTCCGCCTGCCACCGCGCGTTGACCTCGGTCGCGGCCATCCCCGCCAGGGCCGCCTCGAAGTCGTCGGTCTCCAGGTAGCCGACGAGGAGTCCGTCCTCCCGCGTGAACAGCGAGTAGTTGTGCCAGCCGGCGGACCGCAGGGCGTCGAGCATCTCCGGCCACACCGCGGCGTGGCGTTCGCGGTATTCCTCCAGCCGGTCCGGCCGCACCTTCAGCAGGAAGCAGACGCGCTTCATGGACACCTCGTTTAAAAACGATTTAACATACTGCCGGCGAACCTACGCGGGCCGTGTGACCACTGTCAACACCCCCGCGCCCGGCGGGCGTGGCCGCACAGGCGGCGAGAACCCCCCTTGGCGGATGCCCGGGTGAACGGACAGAATGGCCGGTGCCGTCGGCGGCGCCGATCGGGGACGTCGCGGCACCCCTCGGGGCCGGACGCCATCGGCTCACCCGGCCCGCCATTGAAAATGCTTCACCATCGGGAGACTTCCGTGTTCGTCGACATGCCTCTGGAACAACTCAGGAAATACCAGCCCGAGCGTCACGAGCCCGCCGATTTTGACGCGTTCTGGGAGCGGACCCTGGCCGAGGCGCGACAGCACGACCTGAACCCCGTCTTCACCGAGGTGGACATGGGCCTGACCCTGATCCGCTGCTTCGACGTCCGCTACGCGGGCTTCGGCGGCCACGAGATCCGGGGCTGGTTGCTGGTGCCCGCCACGGCCGAGGGCCCGCTGCCGTGCGTGGTGGAGTACATCGGCTACGGCGGCGGCCGGGGCCTGCCGCACGATTGGCTGACCTGGCCGGCGGCCGGCTGGGCGACCTTCGTGATGGACACCCGGGGGCAGGGCGGCGGCTGGCGTACCGGCGACACCGCCGACCCGGTGGGCGGCAACGGACCGCAGGTGAGCGGCAAGCTCACCCAGGGCGTGCTGGACCCCGACGGCTACTACTACCGCCGCCTGTACACCGACGGCGTCCGCGCGGTCGAGGCCGCCCGCTCCCACCCGCTGGTGGACCCCGCCCGCGTCGTCGTCGCGGGCGGCAGCCAGGGCGGCGGCTCCGCGATGGCCGTCAGCGCGCTGGTCCCCGACCTGCTGTTCGCCTTCATCGACGTGCCGTTCATGACCCACATCCGCCGGGCCCTCGAGATCACCGACGAGAACCCCTACGGCGAGCTCAACCAGTTCATGCGGAACCACCGCCACCGCATCGACCAGGTCTTCACCACCCTCGACTACTTCGACGGCTTGCACTTCGCCGCCCGCAACACCACCCCGGCCCTCTTCTCGGTCGCCCTGCTCGACGGCGTGACCCCCGCCTCCACCGGCTTCGCCGCCTACAACCACTACGCGGGCCCCAAGGACATCCGCGTGTGGCGGTTCAACGGCCACGAGGGCGGCCAGTCCGCCCAGGTGGCCGAGCAGTTGAAGGTCGCCCGGGACCTGCGGACCGGCGGACGGCCCTCCTCCGGCTCCGAGAACGGCGCCGCCGGCCCGTCGGAAGCGCTGAGAGCCTGATGGCATCCGGGCGGTTGTTACGTTTTAATCGGTGTCCATGAGTTCGGTGAGCATCAAGGACGTCGCGGCGCGTGCCGGGGTCTCCCCCGGCACGGTGTCCAACGTGCTCAACCGCCCGGAGAAGGTCGCCGGATCCACCCGCGCCCGGGTCGAGGGGGCCATCCGCGAGCTCGGATTCGTCCGCCACGGCTCGGCCTCCAGCCTGCGGGCCGGGCACAGCCGCACGGTCGGCCTGTCGGTCATCGACATCGGCAACCCCTTCTTCACCGACGTGGCGGCGGGGGTGGAGGAGGTGGCCAGCGAGCGCGGGTACGCGGTGATCCTGGGCAACTCCTCGGGCGACCGGCTCAAGGAGGAGCGCAACCTGCTGGTCTTCGCCGAGCACCGGGTCCGGGGCGTGCTCATCACCCCGACGGGAACCGGGCCCGGCGAGCTGGAGCGGCTCAGGGAACGCGGCATCCACACGGTCCTGGTGGACTATCCGGCGACGGGGCCCGACCAGTGCTCCGTGGCGGTCAACGACGTCACCGGCGGTTTTCTGGCGCTCTCCCACCTGCTGGACGGCGGGGCCGGGCAGCTCGCCTACGTCACCGGTCCTCTCACGATCCGCCAGTGCCTCGACCGGCGGATCGGGGCCGAGCGGGCGCTCGTGGCGGCGGGCCGCGACCCGGGCGAGGCGATGCGGCAGATCACGACGGGCGCGATGACCGCCCGGGCGGGCCAGGAGGCGGCCGAGAAGATGATCTCCGAGGGGCGGCTGCCGGACGCCGTGTTCTGCGCCAACGACCTCCTGGCCCTGGGCCTGTTGCGCGGGCTCCTGCAGGCGGGGGTCCGGGTGCCCGGGGACGTCGCGCTCATCGGCTACGACGACATCGACTTCGCCTCGGCCTCGGCGGTCTCGCTCAGCTCGATCCGGCAGCCGACCCACCGGCTGGGCCGGGTCGCCACCGAGCTGCTGCTCGACGAGTGCGACAACCCGGAGTCCCACGCCCACCAGCAGATCATGTTCCAGCCCGAACTGGTCGTCCGCGAGTCGACCCGCTGAGCTCTCCGGCCGTCTCCTGCCACGCCTCCGCAGAGCGGCAGAAGACGGCCCGGCCCCGGAGCCACGGGGGCGGGAAGGGCCCTGCCTCGGGATGCCGAGACAGGATCCACGCCAGGCTGTCCGTCGGGGCTTTGAACACGGGATCTATGCCAGACCGTCCGTCAGGGCGTCGAACTTGGCCTTGCCCTCCCGATCCAGCCAGGTGGCGAAGTCCATCAGGCCGGGGTGCAGCGCGCGCAGGGCGGGGATGTCGGCCTGCCAGCCGCCGAAGGATTCGGCGCGGGCCGTGTCTTCGGTGTTCACCCCGGCCTCCTTGAGCTTCTCGGTCGTGATGGACTCGGTCAGGAGCGTGCGCCCGACGACCTGCTCGATGGCGGCGACGAGCTGCGGGTGCGTCAGCTCGTCACCGGCCAGCTCGATGGCCTTGCCGAGGTAGGTGCCGGGGTCGGCGAAGGCCAGCCCGGCGAACGCGCCGATGTCGGTCACCGCGATGAGCTGGACCGTGGAGTGCGCCGGGATCATCCTGATCAGCGCGGTCTCGCCGAACACGCCGAACGGCCCCGACGCGTGGTTCTCCATGAACATCACGGGGCGCAGGATCGTGTGCGGCAGGCCGATCGCGCGGATGTGCTGCTCGATCTCCCACTTGGTGTTCCAGTGGCTGATGCCGGTGTCGCGGTCCGCCCCGCCGACCGAGGCGTAGACGAGGTGCCGGGCTCCGGCCGCGAGCGCCGCGTCGGCGACGTTCACCCCGAACCGCACCTCGCCGCCGTCGTTGTGCGGCGCGCCGAAGGCCGGCTGGACGCTGAAGACGCCGTGGACGCCTTCGGCCGCCGCGTCCAGCGAGGCCCGGTCACCCATGTCGCCTTTGACCAGCTCGGCACCCGCTCCGGCGATCGCCTGGGCCGCCTCGGCCGACGCGTCCCTGACCAGGGCCCGGACCCGCCATCCGTCGGCCAGCAGCCGCCTCGCCGCGGCACCGCCCTGCTGCCCGGTGGCGCCGGTAACCAGAATGATCTTCTTCGAGTCGGACATGTCTCTCCTCGGCTAGTATGTGGAGCAGTGCTCCGATATTAAACGGAGCACTGCTCCCTTTGTCAACGCCGAGAGAACACCGGAGGACCCATCGCATGGCCGAGGCAGTGCGCGCCGACGCGCGCCGTAACTACGAGCACTTGCTGGCCGTCGCCGGGGAGGCCTTCGCCGAACACGGGACCGACGCCTCCCTCCGCGACGTCGCCCGCCGCGCGGGCGTCGGGATCGGCACCCTGTACCGGCACTTCCCCACCCGCGAAACCCTGCTCGAAGCCCTGATGAGCAGTCGCTTCGACGTCCTCCGGGCCAGCGCCGAGGACCTCCTCGGCGCCCCCTCCCCCCGCGACGGACTGCTCGCCTGGCTGCGTGAGTTCGCCGTCGGCTCGACCGCCTACCGCGGCCTCCCCGAGTCGGTGATGACCGCTCTGCGCGAAGAGAGCTCCGAGCTCCACGCCTCCTGTCACGCCATGCGGGCCGCCGGCGGCCGCCTCCTCGCGCGAGCCCAGGAGTCCGGAGCCGTCCGCGCCGATCTCACCGCGGGCGAACTCCTCGCCCTCGTGGCGGGCATCGCCTGGGCGAGCGAGCAGTCGGCCGAGCCGACCGGGATGATCGACCGGATGCTCTCCCTGACCACCACGGGCATCGCCGCCGACCGGCCGGCGGACACCACCCCGGCCTGAACACCCCCCGGGCTACGCTCCGCCCCACATCCGCTCAGACTATCCAGGTCCGGCCGGGAGACCGGGGCGGCGCGAGCGGCGCCGGACCTGTGTCAGGCGGCGAGCAGCTGGGCCAGGGACATGCCGCAGAAGGCGGCGGCGAGACCGGCGACGACGCCGGCGACGACGTTCGCCAGCGCGAACAGGCGGGCACCGTCCTCGACCAGCCGCAATGTCTCGTAGCTGAAAGTGGAGTAGGTGGTGAGCGCGCCGCAGAACCCGGCCCCGGCCAGCTCCATCACCGCTCCGCTCGCCGGCAGGGCGGCCAGGAAGCCCAGAACGGCCGACCCGACGACGTTGACCGTGAAGGTGCCCCAGGGGAACAGCGTGTCGTGGCGGGCCTGGACGGCCCGGTCGGTCAGATAGCGCAACGGCGCGCCGACGGCGGCGCCGAGTGCGACCAGCAGGACGCTCACCGCGTCTCCCGTGCCGGGTCGCCCGGCCGGCCGACGTAGCGGATCACCTCGACCTCGTCGATGACGACCAGCCCTTCACCGACCAGTTCGTCGAGTTGGGGAAGGAACGCCCGGACCCGCTCCGCTGCGTCGACGATCACGATGGCGAGCGGGAGGTCCTCCGACAGCGACAGGATCCGGGTGGTGTGGATGTGGTTGGAGGCGCCATAGCCCTCGATGCCGCGCAGCACGCTCGCCCCGGCCAGTCCGGCCCGGTGGGCCCGGTGCACGATCTCGTGGTAGAGCGGCTTGTGACGCCACTGGTCGGTCTCGCCTATGAAGATCGTCAACCGGAGGGCCGGCCCCTGAAGCTTCATGAGCGCCCTCCGTCCGGTCGCAGCCTGCGGGTGACCACGCGGGTCAGGGCGGTTCCGGCGTAGACCGCGGCCAGCGCGCCGGCCACCGTGGCCGCCAGGTAGACCAGAGCGGTCCGCGGGGCGCCCGCCGCGGCGGCGCGGCCGATGTCGACGACGTAGGTGGAGAACGTGGTGAACCCGCCCAGCACCCCGACCCCCAGGAACGGGCGGACCAGCCGGTGGGCCTGCCAGGTCTCGGTGATCAGCACCATCAGCACACCGATCAGCAGGCATCCGGTCACATTGATGCCGAAGGTCGCCCAGGCGAACCCTCCCGGCGGATGCGGGAACGCGACGGTCAGTCCGTGACGGGCCAGCGCCCCGAGCACGCCCCCGGCCGAGATCGCACCGAGGATCGCCCACGGCGCCCGGCGCAGCTCGGCGCGCCGACGGCCGGCGCGCGGGTCGACACCGGGAGCGGTCACCGGATCGGGCGCACGACGGCCGGGTGCGTCAGGTGTCTCGGCCACAGATCCCCCCCGTCGCCTCGCCCGCACCGGCCTAGCCCCGGCGCTTGCCCTTCTCCTTCGCCGACTGGGCGGCCTCGGCCTTGGCACTCGCCGCGTACTTGTCGATGTACTGCTGGCCGGAGAGCTCCATCAGCGCGTACATGATCTCATCGGTGACGGCGCGCAGGACGAGACGGTCCTCCTCCATCCCGTAGTAGCGGGAGAAGTCCAGCGGCTTGCCGAACCTCACCCCCGGGCGGATGCCCAGCTTGGGGAGAGGCCGGCCGGGAGGCATCATCTCGAAGGTGTTGACCATCGCCCACGGGATGACCGGCACTCGCGACTCCAGGGCCAGCCTGGCCACGCCGGTCTTGCCCTTGTAGAGGCGGCCGTCGTGGGATCGGGTGCCCTCGGGGTAGATGGCGAGCACCTGCCCCTCGCCGAGGATGCGCTTGCCCGTGCGCAGCGCCGCCTCGCTCGCCTTGCCCCCCGAACGGTCGATGGGAACGGTCCCGACGCCGCTGAAGAAGCCGCGGCTGAGAATGCCCTTGATGCCACGGCCGGTGAAGTAGTCGGACTTGCCGAGAGTGATCACCTTTCGCGGCAGGAACAGCGCTCCGAAGAAATGGTCGGCGAACGACAGGTGGTTGCCGGCCAGGATCACCGGTCCCTCCTTGGGCACGTTCTTCACCCCTTCCGCCCACGGACGGAAGACACCATGCAGGAAGGGCCAGAGGATGGCCTTCACCACCCAGTAGAACACGCGGGGCTCCTTCGATCGGCAGAGGGACCTGGAAGTATCTTCGCACCTTCGGACCCGGCCACCTACATTGCGAAACCACTCATATCGACCTCTCGCAAAATACGCCCCACTCGTGCGACGATCGGGCGAACATTACAAGGAGCTGCGATGCCAGTCATGCCCGGCGCAGAGCCGTACCACCATAAAGGTGGGCAGATCGGCGTCCTGCTCTGCCATGGATTCACCGGGTCGCCCCAGTCCCTGCGCCCCTGGGGCGAGCACCTGGCGGCGGCGGGCATGACCGTGGCGCTGCCCCGGCTGCCCGGCCACGGCACCACCTGGCAGGAGATGAACCGCACCCGCTGGGAGGACTGGTACGCCGAACTGGACAAGACCCTGGCTGACCTGCGCGGCCGCTGCGCCGAGGTCTTCGTGATGGGCCTGTCGCTGGGCGGCTGCATGGCGCTCCGGCTGGCGGAGGTCCACGGTGAGGGGATCAGGGGACTGGTGGTCGTCAACCCGTCGATCACCAACGACGTGCCGCTGCTCCGGCTGGCGCCACTGCTCAGGCTGGTGGTCTCGTCCGTCCCGGGCGTGGCGGGCGACATCAGGAAAGAGGGGGTGTCCGAGCTGGGCTACGCACGCACGCCGGTCAGGGCCGCGGCCACCCTTCCCCGGCTGTGGGCGCTGACCCAGGCGGAACTGGGCAAGGTCACCCAGCCGGTGCTGGTCTTCCACAGTCCACAGGACCATGTGGTGAAACCGGCCAGTGTGCGTATCCTGCGTGAGAGGCTGAGCGGGGGGAATCTTAATGTGGTGGAGCTCAACGACAGCTACCACGTCGCAACGCTCGACAACGACGCGGATCGGATCTTTGCGGGGAGCGTGGAGTTCATCCATACGAACGCCTCGGTACCCTTGCGGAGGGACTGATCGCACATGGGGATGCGCGGTTTCCGGGAGGAAGTGGCCGGCCGATGAGTAACGAGCTCACCTAAGTGACACCTCAAAGCGATGAGGACGAGGTCTGGCGTCAGATCGTCGCGTCCTTCAATGACACCGCTGAACGCGACGCTGCCGACCAGCCGTGGCCGGACAGCGAGAACCTGCCCTCCGAGCCTCTCCGACGCGTGGTCAAACAGTCGGAGGAGGACGAGCGCCCCTCGGTGAAGGCCGACTCCGCCGCCGAGGGTGGCGGTGACGACGCCGAGCAGGAGGATCCCGACGACGAGGGCCACTACGTCCCCCCGCCGCCGCCTCCGCTGCCCAGGACGGACGCCACGACCAAGGTCGCATGGCTGGGTCTCTTCGGCGGTCCGGCATACCTGTTGCTCAGCGCCGCCCTGAACTGGAACCTGCAGGGCTGGATGCTGTTCACCGCGGTCGCGGCGTTCATCGGCGGTTTCGTGGCACTGGTGGTGCGGATGGGCGACGGTCCGCCCAACGACTCCGGCTGGGACGACGGCGCGGTCCTCTGACGGCCACGGCCGGGATGCCCGCACCGCCGCCCGGCGGCTACGACTTGTCGTGCTCCGACGCGCCGTGCCGCTCCGCCGTGTCGAGTCGCTCGATCACGTCGGTGTAGCGGCCGGCCGCGTCCACCACGTGCCCCACGGTCAGCACGGTGCCGCTGCCCGGCAGGTAGGCCGCCGACTGGAGCCGGACGGTCTGCGCCGCGGCACCGGCCGCGCCGCGGCGCGCCGTGAACGTGTGACCGTCGTAGTGGAGCAGGAACGCCTCGCCGGGCCGGTTCAGGTCCACTCCGGAGATCCAGAAACGACCCTTGCCGTCGCCGGTCACGCCGTACAGGCGCACGTCGCCCCGGGGCGGGCTCACCCGGTGCCACTTCTTGCCGTTCCAGGACAGGACCAGCGGCGTGATCCCACTGCCGGAGTCGTCGTAGACGCCGCCGACGGCCAGTGCCCGCTTCGGCCCGTCAAGATGGATGTCGCGCAGGTAGCCACCGGGGATGTCGGGGGCCTGGAAGGTCTTCCAGCGGCCGTCGGAGAGCCTCGCGATCAGCGGTCTGTCCTCGGCGTCGCCCACCGCCCATCCGCCGCTCTTCCCCGAGAGCGCCACGCCGTACAGCGTGCCCTCCTGCTTGAGCTGCGTGATCTTCCACTTGCCGTCCCCGGCGCCGGTGACGACGAGCGGCTGCTTGTCGCGCCGGCCGACCGCGACCACCCGGTCCGGGACGGCGGCGACCCCGCCCAGCCAGTCGCCCACCCGCAGCTTGTCGACGGTGACCCTGTCGAAGGCCGTCCCGTCTCCCCTCGCCAGGTAGGGAAGGCTGTCATGCCCTTCCCCGGCCGCCCACATCTCGGTGGAGGACGCGGCGGCCACCGACCGCAGCAGACCGGCGCCGGTGGGGTCGTTGCGGATGCCGATCTCGGTCCAGCGCGCGCCGTCCCAGTGCGTGATCGCACCACGGCTCTGCCAGATGTCCCAGACGCTCTGCTGCCCCACCGCCCAGACATCGGTGGCGGAGACCCCGACCACGTCGGACAGCGACCCGTCGCGGGTCAGCCGGGCGCTGGTCGGCGCCTGCCACGCCTCGGCGGCGGGCGGGCGGACAGGCTCGGCGTAGGCGGCGAGCACAGGCGTGGAGAACAGGAGCACGCTTCCCGCGCACAGCGCCAGTGCACGCCGCGGAAGGCGACTGGTCATGCCTCAAATGGTACGGGCCACGCCCGGCACCGCGTACAACTCCCCGGTCATCCTCCCCGGAGCTCGCCGCCCACGGGCCGCGGCGGGCCCAGCTCGACGACCACCGGCAGGTGATCGGTGGCGGCTCGCAGGTCGGCGGGGTCCGCCTCGGCCCCGCCGCAGGAGATGACCGGGAACCTCTCCGCCGCGAAGATCGCATCGATGCGCCCTCGCGCGCCCCGTGCGGGGAAGGTGAGGCCGTCACCGCGTGGCGAGGCCGGATAGCAGTCGGTCAGGTGCCCGGCGAGGTGGCACCAGGTCGGCTCGTGGGAGTGCTCGTTGATGTCCCCGGCGAGCACCGGAAGTGCGCCGAACCGGTCGGCGACCGCCCGCAGCAGGGCCAGCGCCTCTCCGGCGTGGTGGAGTCTCGCGGCCCCGTCGAGGTCCAGGTGGATCGATCCGACGGCCGTCCGATGTCCCCCCGCCTCCACCACCGCGATCGCGATCGCACGCCGCTCCAGGCCGGGGAAGCACGTCAGCAGGTGCCCTTCGCCGTGCAGCAGGCGCACATCCCGGCCGACCAGCACGGCGACCCCGCCCCGCCGGCGACCCGCCGCCACGGTCAGTCCGCCGGAGGCGGCCAGCAGTCCGCGGCGGTGGCGCCACCTCAGGAACCGGGGTGCCTCCTGGACGCAGAGCACGTCGGCGCGGAGCACGGTGATCACCCGCCCCAGCGCGGCGACGTCGTCTTTCATGGAACGCACGTTGTAGCTGGCGACCCTGAGCACCACGGCTACCTCACTTGGCGAAACGCCATGAAATGCGATGAGACATGCCGCGAGCGTAGCTCTGCGGGCCCTGGCGGGCCAGGGCCCGCAGCCGCCTCAGCGCCTCCTGGCGAGGTCGGCCGCGCCGACCAGTCCCGCCGACGCGCCCAGCTCGGCGAGGCGGATGTCGGCCAGGGGCCGGTGCCCGTGGCCGGTCAGGTTGCGGGCGAAGGCCGCACGGACCTGGTCGATCCAGAGGTCCGAGGCCCGCGAGACCCCGCCGCCGAGGACGAAACAGCTGGGGTCGAGGATCGCGGCGAGGTCGTTCAGTCCCTGGGCGAGCCACTCGGCCAGGGAGGAGAAGGCCGCCAGCGCGGCCGGGTCGCCCCGCCTCGCCGCCTCGGTGACCTCCTGGCCCTCGATCTGGTCGGGGGTGCCGCCCGCGATCTCCAGCAGGGTGGCGGCCCGTGCCGGATCGGCCTCGGCGATCGTCCTGGCCTCGGCGACCAGGGCGTTGCCACTGGCGTACTGCTCCCAGCAGCCCAGGTTCGTGCAGCCGCACAGCCGCCCCTCGGGGACCACCTGCATGTGGCCGAGTTCGGCGCCCATACCCCAGCGGCCCCGGTAGAGGGAGCCGTCGAACACGATCCCGCCGCCGATGCCGGTGCCGACGGTCACGCAGACCAGATGGCTCTCACCACGCCCGGCGCCGAACCTGGCCTCGCCCCAGGCCATCGCGTTGGCGTCGTTCTCCACCACCACGGGCAGGCCGACGAGGTCGGAGACCTTCTTCCGCAGCGGCTCCTCCCGCCAGGCGAGGTTGGGCGCGAACCGCACCATGGAGCGGGTCTCGTCGACGAAGCCGGCCGCGCCGAGGCCCACGGCCTCGATCTCCCTGCCCTTCGACAGCTCCCGGACCGCCTCGGCGATCGTCTCGGCGACCTGTTCGGGATCGGTGGCCGGGGTGGGCCGGAGAAGCTGTTCGACGATCCGGCCGTCGTCGTCCACGACGCCCGCCGCGACCTTGGTGCCGCCGATGTCAACGCCGATGGTCAGCGCCATTGTCCACCCTTTCTTCCTGGGATAACCCAGTTCTCTCTCTGGGATGACCCCAGTCCTCCCTGGGATCACCCCAGGTCGATGTGCTCCACGGGGGTCTCGTCCCTGCCGCGCTCCCGTGCCCGCTGCGCGGGCGAGGGCCTGTTGAGCCCGTCGACGGCCGACTTGAAGACGGCGAACAGCTCGCTGCCCGCCTGCATCAGGTTGTCGGTGACCGCTCCGCCGGACTCGCGCTGGGCGGCCATCGCCCGGCAGACGGGACAGGCCCGGCAGATGTATTCGTCGTGCTCGGAGACCGCCTCCCCCCACACGTCCCGGCCGCCACCGCGCTCCGATCCGCCGGAGAACGCGCTGCCGAACCCGGACATCGTGCCTCGGACCAGGTTCTTGCGCAGTTCCCGCGCCGCTCTCTGCTGAAGCGCGTCGAAAAGCTTGAGCGCCTCCTCGGCCGCGCTGCCCAGCGGGTCTCTGTCGTTTTCCGGCTTCTCGGTCTTCTCAGTCATCAGGCCCTCCCGATTGGAACCGTACCCGGAGAAGGCCGTCCCGGAGCACCGCGCTCTGCACGGGCCTGCGGGCCAGGGCCGCGGGCAGGGCCAGCACCCGGCGGTAGGGGCCCGCGTTGACGATCAGCTCGTCGCCCTTGCGGGCCAGGTCGACCTCGTCCTTGCCGGCGAGCGGCAGTGCCAGGATCAGCTCGCCCTCGGGGGTGATCCGCAGCGGCGGGTCCCCGGTCGGCGGGGCGAAGGGGTCGGTCTCGCCGTACATGGCCTCGGCGACCCCGGCGAGGGCGTCGGTCCCGATGGGCTCGGCGTCCAAATAGGGCACCCGGTGGACGGGCAGCGGGGCGAAGGACCGCTCGACGTCGGCCAGATGCCCGGCCTGGGCCGCGACCCACCGCTGCCGCCACGGGTCGGCGCCGGCGGCAGGGAAGACCCGGTTGGCGATCACCGCGTCGACGCGGTAGCCGTACAGGCTGAGGGAGGTGAGCGTACGGCGGGCCTCGGCCAGCACGACCGCCTCGGGGGTGAGCACCAGCCGGACGCTGGCGCCGGGGCCGGTGAGCAGCTCGCGGACCTCCAGCAGTCCCCGGTGGAGCCGCTCCCCCGCGCCGATCACATGGTCCTCGGGCACGCTGACCTGCGCCACCCGGCGGACCAGCGGGGAGAACGTGCGCAGCAGGCGCCTGCCGACCGGCAGCAGGCGGTTGACGTGCCAGTCGAGGGCCTCGGGCAGCGCGAGCAGCCGGAGCGTCTCGGCGGTGGGCGCGCAGTCGATGACGACGACGTCCCAGCGGCCGCTGCGCGCCTGCTCGCGCAGCTCCAGCAGGGCGATGACCTCCTCGGCGCCCGGCAGCACGGTGATCTCCTCGGCGGTGACCTCGTCGAGGCCCAGCTCGGTGAGGAAGTCTCTGGCGTAGTCGCGCAGGTCACCCCACTGGCGCTCCAGCGCCTTCTGAGTGTCCACCTGGTGCAGGTAGAGGCCGGGCGAGACCTCGGTGGGCTCGCTGCCGGCGGTCACCCCGAGCGTGTCGGCGAGCGAGTGGGCGGTGTCGGTGGAGACCACCAGCGTCTTGCGCCCCGACCGGGCCGCGAGCGTGGCGGTGGCCGCCGCCGCGGTCGTCTTGCCGACGCCGCCCTTGCCGGTGAACAGCAGGATCCTGCTCACGGGTCCTCTCCTTCCGCGGCCCGGCCCCGGGCCCGCTCACACTGCCTCGACGCGCTTCTTCAGTCCCTTCAGCGCGGTGTCGATGATGACCTTCTCCGCCTTCCGCCTGATCATGCCGATCATCGGCACTTTGAGGTCGACGGCGAGTTCGTACGTCACCTCCGTGCCGCCGCCCCCGCTTGCGAGGCGGTAACTCCCGGTGAGCCCGGAGACCATCTTCCCGGCCTCCGCGACCCGCCAGTCGACGGAGTCCTCGCCGTGCCAGGTGTAGGCGAGGGTGTACTCGTCGCTGATCACACCCGCGTCCAGGACGAACCGGACGGTGGCCGGGAGCCCGTCCTCGCCGGTGGACAGGACCCGCGCCGACTTCACCTGACCCGCCCATTCCGGGTATGCGGCGAAGTCGGCGATCACCGTCATGATGGGGGACCGGCCTGCGCCGATCATGATGCTCGAAGTGGTGCGATCAGCCATGGGATCACCGTACTCGTTGATCCTTTCCCCGTGGGCCCACGGCTCACCACTCAAGGACGAAGGGGACTCCCCGGCTGCGGAAGTGTCCGACGTTGAGGCATTCGGTGCTGCCGATCCGGGTGCGGGCGGCCAGGGGCTGGTGCACGTGGCCGAACAGGGCGTAACGCGGCTGGGTCCGCCGGATCGCCTCCAGGGTGGCCTCGCTGCCCCGCTCGAAGCGCCGGGCGACCACGTCGTAGAGCAGTTCGGGGACGGCGGGGGGAATGTGGCAGCAGAGCACGTCCACCTCCCCCACCGCCTCCACCTTGCGGGCGAACTCCTCGTCGTCGATCTCGTTAGGCGTCCGGTACGGCGTGCGCAGCCCGCCTCCGACGAAGCCGAACCGGAGCCCGCCGATCTCCACGGTCTGCCCGTCGAGCATGTGGTGGCCCTCCCTGAGGTAGTCGGGCCAGTAGTGCGGCAGGTCGACGTTGCCGTGGGTGAGATAGGCCGGGGTCGGCATGGCGGCGAAGATCTCGTCGTACTGCCGGCGGACCGATCGCTCGATGTGGTCGCGGGGGTCGCCGTCCAGCGACGCCCAGAGCTCGGCCGACAGGGCCCGCGCCTCGTCGAACCGCTTGGCCGTCCGGAGCGTGACGAGCTGCGTGGCCCTCTCCCGCCCGAACAGGTCGGGGAAGATGCCCTGGGAGTGGTCGTCGTAGTCGACGAACAGGATCAGGTCGCCCAGGCAGACGAGCGCGTCGGCGCCGTCTCCCGCACGTGCCAGGGCGTCGGTCCTTCCGTGCACATCGCTGACGACATGAACCCGCATGCCGGACATCCTAACCGTTGGCAAAATACGGACAAAAGTAACAACTTAGAGGCAACGCTGCTGGTGAAGGGCGACCCGGGGGCGTCACATCGCACGGCTGATACCGTGAAATCGCCCTCGGCACCGCCTGGAGCACGGATCTACCCACGCGTAACCCATCGCGATAGCTTCAGGCGTCCCATTGATCCGTGCGTCTTCAGGAGCGACCCGTGCGCGAGTACAGCGTCCCCGTACTGGTGGATGTCCCCTCCTCAGCCAATCTGACCGACACGGTGTTCCAGCGTGCCGAGCGGGAGCCGGGCACCGTCCGCCTACGCCGTAAGGACGGCGACGACTGGGCCGCCGTCACCGCCGGGGAGTTCCGCGACCAGGTCGCCGGCGTCGCCAGGGGACTGATCGCGGCGGGCGTCGGCCCCGGTGACCGGGTGGCCCTGATGGCACGCACCCGCTACGAGTGGGCCGTGATCGACTACGCCGTCTGGACGGCCGGCGCGGTCACCGTGCCGATCTACGAGACCTCCTCGTCCGACCAGGTCAAGTGGATCGCCTCCGACAGCGGCGCGAAGGCCGCCTTCGTGGAGCTGCCCTCGCACGAGGAGACCGTCCGTGCGGTGCTGGACGAGCTGCCGGAGCTCAAGGACGTCTGGAGCATCGAGGGCGGCGCCCTCGCGGAGCTGGCCGAGCGAGGCGCCGAGGTGTCCGACGAGACGCTGAACGAGCGCAGGACCGGCCGCGGCGGCGCGGACCTGGCCACCATCGTCTACACCTCGGGCACCACCGGCAGGCCCAAGGGCTGCGCCCTGACTCACGACAACCTGCTGTTCACCGCAAGGAACGTGGCGTACGGCCCGCTGGAGCAGCTGCTCGGCGCCGGCGACGGGGCGGTGCTGCTGTTCCTGCCGCTCGCGCACGTCTTCGCCCGGATCATCCAGGTCGTGGCGGTCGAGACCGGCACGGTCCTCGGGCACAGCCCGAACATGAAGAACGTCGGCCCCGACCTGCAGACCTTCAGGCCGACGCTCCTGCTGGGGGTGCCGCGGGTGTTCGAGAAGGTCTACAACGCCGCCGAGCAGAAGGCCGTCTCCGGCGGCAAGGGCAAGATCTTCCACGCCGCGGCCGACGTCTCCGTGGCGTGGAGCCGGGCGGAGACGTCGGGTGGCGCCGGGCTGGGCCTGCGGCTCAAGCACGTCCTGTTCGACCGGCTGGTGTACGGCAAGCTCCGTGCCGCCACCGGCGGCAGGCTCCGTGCCGCCGTCTGCGGGGGCTCCGCCCTGGGCGAGCGGCTCGGGCACTTCTTCCGCGGCGCGGGCATCGAGATCCTGGAGGGCTGGGGCCTGACCGAGACCTCGGCGCCGTCCGCGGTGAACATCCCTGGCGCCAACAAGATCGGCACCGTCGGCAAGCCGTTCCCCGGTGTCACGATCGGCGTCGGCGAGGACGGCGAGGTGCTGGTCAAGGGCCGGCACGTCTTCGCCGGCTACTGGAACGACGACAAGGCCACCGCCGAGACGGTCGACCCCGGCGGCTGGTTCCACACCGGCGACATCGGCGAGCTCGACGGGGACGGCTACCTGCGCATCACCGGCCGCAAGAAGGAGCTCATCGTCACCGCCGCGGGCAAGAACGTCGCCCCGGGGCCGCTGGAGGACCTCATCCGGGCCCATCCGCTGATCAGCCAGGCGATGGTGGTCGGCGACGACCGGCCGTTCGTCGCGGCGATCGTCACACTCGATCCCGAGGCCCTGGAGCAGTGGAAGGGCGCCAACGGCAAGGCCGGGGCCACCCTCGCCGGCCTCAGCACCGACCCCGTGATCCTCGCCGAGGTGCAGAAGGCGGTGGACAGGGCCAACGCGTCGGTCTCCAAGGCCGAGCAGATCAAGAAATTCACGGTGCTCGACATCGACATCACCGAGGAGAGCGGGCACCTCACCCCGACCCTCAAGGTCAAGCGCAACCTCGTGATGCGCGACTTCGCCCAGCAGATCGACTCCCTGTACGGCTGACGGCCGCTCATCCCCGGCCGGGAACGGACCCCTCAGAGCGCGGGACCGGCCGGGGACAGGCGGCTCAGAGCACGGGACCGGCCTGGAACGGGCCCTTCAGAGCACGGGGTCGAGCAGTCGGGCGAACCGGGCGGCGACGAGCTCCCAGCCCCACTCCCGGGTGACCCACTCGCGCCCGCGCTCCCCCAACGTCCGGGCCCGTTCCGGGTCCCGCAGCAGGTCGACGAGGGCCCCGGCCACCTCGGCCGGGGAGGTCCCGTCCACGACCAGGCCGGTCTCCCCCCGCAGCACCGCGTCGGGGGCCCCGCCCGACGAACCCGCCACCACCGGCAGCCCGCTGGCGGAGGCCTCCAGGTAGACGATGCCGAGTCCTTCCACGTCGATGCCGCCGAACCTGGTACGGCAGGGCATGGCGAACACGTCGCCGGCGGCGAGGTGGGCGGGCAGCGCCGCCGACGGCACCGGCCCGATGATCCTGACCGAGCCCGCCACCGGCCGGGCCAGCCGCTCCAGGGTCCTGCGGTACGGCCCACCGCCGACGATCAGCAGTACGGCGTCCGGCACCGCGCGCAGCACGCGCGGCCAGGCCCGCAACAGGACGTCCTGGCCCTTGCGGGGGACCAGCCGGGACAGGCAGACCACGACCGGCCGGTCCCCCAGCCCCAGCGCCGCGCGCACCTTCTCCCGGCCGGCGTCCGGATGGAACACGGCGGTGTCGACGCCCGGCGCGAGCCGTACCAGCTTCTCCTCGGGGATGACGCGGGCCAGTCTCTGCCGGGTGTACTCCCCCAGATAGGTGACCACGTCGGCGTGGCCGCCGATCCTGGCCAGCAGGGGGCGGGTGAGCGGGACCTGCGTCCAGGACGCCTCGTGGCCGTGGGTGATCATGACGACGCGCCGCACCCCGGCGGCACGCACGGCGGGCGCGAGCAGGCCGAGCGGGGCCGCCGCCCCGAACACCACCGTGTCGCACCCGAACTCGGCGACCAGCTCCACGGCCCGGCGGGCGACCGCGCGGGTGGGCAGCATCAGCGAGGTGGCATGCCGTACGACGGGATACGGCCGGCCGGCGTCGAAGCCGTCGCAGCCGGGCCACCGAGGAGCGTAGACGACCACCGAGTCCGGCGGGCGGCCGGCGGCGAGACCGTGCACGAACGACTGGATGCCGCCGGCCCGGGGCGGGAAGTCGTTGGTGACGATCAGCGCCCGGCTCACGGCTCCCGCATGCCGTTCAGCAGTGCCCATGAGCGTGCCATCGCGATGCGCTCGGGCGCCGTGGGATGCGAGCCGTAGAGGACGTACTCGAAGACGTCCGGCGTCAGATCCGAGATGTTGGTCACGGACAGCCTTCTCTGCATGGAGACGAACACGGCCGGATCCCTGGTCAGGTCCAGCGCGTGCGCGTCGGCGCGGGCCTCGATCTGCCTGCTCACCACGTTCTGCGCCGGGCCGGACAGGAACGTGGCCAGGCTGAGCAGCCCCACGAGCAGCCCCACCGCCTTCGGATCGGCGACCGAGGCGACCCCGGTGCGCCGCCGCAGGGGCTCCCACGACGTCAGCAGGTAGAGCAGGCAGGCCCCGCAGGCCGCGCCCAGGCCGCCGACGAGTGTGCCGTACAGCACGTCACCGGCCTTGGCGTGGCCCAGCTCGTGCGCGACCACCAGCTCGACCTCGTCCGCGGGCGCCCGGAGCAGCGTGTCGTAGACCACGATCCTGCGGGTCGCGCCGAACCCGGACACGTAGGCGTTGAGCGCGGTGGTCCGCCGCGAGGCGTCGGCCACCAGGACGTCCTCGACGGGCACCCCGTCGCGGGCGGCCATGGTGAGCAGGTCGTCGCGGAGCTGTCCGGCGGCCATCGGCGTGAAGTCGTTGAAGACCGGTTCGATCAGCACCGGATAGGCGAAGGAGGCGACCACGGTCAGCGTGAACGCGCCGACGGCGGCGGGGATCCACCAGCGCCGGTAACGGCGGGCCAGCGCGACCAGCGCGAGCACCATGATCGCGGTCAGTGCGGTCCCGATGCCGAGGTTCTTGATCCGGTCGGTGCTCCACGACAGCCAGTCCTGGGTGGACAGGCCGTACGCGCGCAGCTGGGTCTCCGACCACATGCCCAGGGGCCAGCGCAGGACCGCCACCGCCACCGAGAGCACGAGGACGCCCAGCAGCACCCTCAGCCACCACGGGCCCCTCAGCCGGCCGGCGAGCCGCGCGCCCAGCGGGGTGCCCACCAGGACCCCGGCCGCCACCAGGGTCAGGCCGAGCGAGAGGTAGGCGGGCGCGCTGACCGCGGCGTCGAAGGCGCCGGCGCGGGCGATCTGGCCGGGGGTGAAATCGCGGGCCGGGTCCGGGACGACGGACGGGGCGGAGGCGGGCAGCGCCCGCCAGGGGGTGGTGAACGCCACGACCGCCAGCGTGACCACGCCGAGGGCGGCCAGCGCCCACCCCGCCGCCCGGCTGCGCGGGCGCGTCTCCGTCATGGTCTGCGTCATGCCAGTTCCTCCCGGAGGTGGTCACGCCAGGCGGCGGTGAGCTCCGCCTGCGACAGGCCGAGCGCGCTGCCGACATCGCTACCGTAGAGCCTCACCAGTGCCTTCTCGCCGAAGCGCTCCGCGATGTAGCGGCAGGCGAGCCACGCCTCCTCGTAGGCCTGTGCGAGCCTGGGGGCACCGGGGGCGAAGTCCGCGGCCACCGGGAGCCGGGCGGGCAGCAGCCCCGCGCGCACCTCCTGGGCCAGCTCGGCGGCGGCCTCGCGGACCCCGATCCCGGAGTCGCGGTATCCCACGTAGTCGGCGAAGCCCTCCGACAGCCACATCGGCACCCGGCCGCCCCTGGTCGCGCCGGTGGCCACATGCGTGAGCTCGTGGGCCACCACCACGTCCCGGCCCGTCCCGGTGAGCCTCGCGTAGCCCGACGGCAGGACGATCACCCGGTCGGAGGTGGCCATCGCGGCCAGCCCGCGGGTGCTTCCGGCGCCCGCGAGTTCCGCCGCCTCCGCGTCGGTGGCGGGGAAGAGGATCACGGCCCGGACCGGTCCCCAGATCCGCCCGACGGCACGGTGCGCGCGGTCGGCACAGGAGGCCAGGTCACGGAGGCGGGCGGGCGGGACATGGTGGCCGATCACGACGGAGTGCTCACCGCGGACCACGGTGGCGGCGCCCGGCCACGGGCCGTGCGTCTCCCGCGACGGCGGCTCCGCCCCGGTGAGCAGGCCGGCGCCGATCAGCGCCAGCATCCCGGTGAGCACGGCGCGGCGCCCTCTCGGGACGGACACAGGGATCGATGCTACTCGACGGACATGGAGCGGCCCCGCCCGTCCACGGAGGAGACGCCGCCGGCAAAGTAAACGATCAAGGCGATGCTCAGAGCAGACCGGGCTCGGGGAAAAGGCCCTGGAGATCGTGGCGTCAGGTGACGGCCGGGTTGCGTTGATCAGCGGGGGCGTTCAGCAAGGCCGCCGCCGAGCGGTGGATCTTCGTCAGTGCGCTGAGGAGATGTTCGCGTTCGGCATCGGTGAGGTCGGCGGTGACCTGCTCTTCGAGCAGCCGCCGTTCCTTTTCGATGGGGGCTTGCAGGGCGCGTGCGGCGTCGGTGAGCCACAGTCGGACCAGCCGGTTGTCCCGGTCGTCGCGGCGCCGGGTGAGCAGGCCGGCCGCGGCCATCCGGGTTGCCGCCTTGACCACGTTGGGGGTGGTGACGTTCAGCATGGCGGCGACCTCGCCCGGAGTGCGGCCGTCTTGCCGCCACAGCACCGCGAGCAGGTGATCTTGCCCCAGGTGCAGCCCGTGCCGCCGTACGGCCGTCTCGGCCGCCGCCCGCAGCGCCTTGGACATCTTGCTGTGCAGGTCCAGGAACTCGGGCACGTCGAGACCTCCGGTGACGCCAGGGTGCGGTTGACGGTAGATCGTGTACCGGTTAACGTTCTTCTCGTTCGTTAACCGGTACACGATTTAGGGATCTTCATGATACTCGTCACCGGCGCCACCGGGAACATCGGCCGCGAGCTCGTCCACCAACTGGACGAGCTCGGCGTGACGTTCCGCATCCTGGTCCGCGACCCGGCCCGCGCCGCCACGCTGCCCGAGCGGGCCGAACGCGTCGTGGCGGACCTGAGCGACCCGGCGACGCTGCCGCCCGCCTTCGCCGGAGTCGACCGGCTGTTCCTGCTCACCCCCGGCATCGGCCTCGACCACACCAGGCACGCCGTGGCCGCCGCCCAGACCGCAGGGGTGCGCCACATCGTGCACCTGTCCTCGTTCAACGTGCTCGGCGACCCCATGCCCGCCATGGGTCGCTGGCACCACGAACGCGAGCAGGCCATCCGGGCCTCCGACATCCCGGCCACCTTCCTGCGGCCCGGCGGCTTCATGACCAACGCCTTCGACTGGCTGCCCACCATCCGCGAGGCGGACTATGTCCTCGATCCGGCCGGCCCCGGCCGGTACGCGCCGATCGACCCCGCCGACATCGCCGCCGTCGCCGCCCTGGCGCTGACCGGCGACGGCCACCAAGGCCAGGAGTATGTCCTCACCGGCGAGGAGCTGTTCACCGTCACCGAACAGGTCGAGATCCTCGCCGCGGCGGTCGGCCGGGACATCGCGGTCCGGGCAGTGACCACCGCAGAGGAGGCCGTCGCCTCCCGATTCCCCCAAGGGGCACCTCCGGCGCTGGCCGAGGCCATCACCGAGGGGTTCCACCTCATGCGCGCCGACACCGCCGGATTCCGCACCGACACCGTGGAGCGCCTGCTCCAGCGCAAGCCCCGCACCTTCGCCGCCTGGTGCGCACGCAACGCCGACGCCTTCCGGACCGGCTGAACCGCACGTCCGCATCTCGGCGACCGTCGACCCACGCCTCGCTGCGACGTCGGCAAGACCGTCGCACGCGGCCGCACCCTCACAGCGCTACAAAAATCCGGAGGACAGAAGAACAAGCTCAGCGGTGCAGCCGGATCGGCATACGGCTCCACACACGGAACGGCCTCGCGATCACGCCAGTGATCACGAGGCCGTTTCCGTTGATCTACTTCGCCAACGGTGTCTCCACGGAGGGCGGACTGGGCCGATTTCCTCGGTCTAGCCGCCGGGACGGACCGCGCCGGCGAAGGAGGACCTGTAGTACCCCTTCAGGCTCACGGTCCGGACCGTCTTGCCGCTGCTCGGCGAGTGCACCATCTTGCCCTTGCCGACGTACATGCCCACGTGGCCCTTGCCGTAGAAGAACATCAGGTCGCCGGGGCGCAGGCTGCGCCACGAGACCTTCTTCCGGACGGCGCGGTACTGGCTGGTCGTGATCCTGGGGAGGGTCACCCCAGCCTTGCGCCACGCGTACTGGACGAGCCCGGAGCAGTCGAACGCGCCGGGACCGGAGGCTCCCCACCGGTACGGATCGCCGATCTGCTTCCTGGCCGCCGAGACCGCCTTACCGGCCTTCACCTTCTGCAGTGCGGCCCTGCTCAACGTGGTCTTCTTGGCCTTCGCCTTCTTGGCGCTGCTGCGCGCCGCGGTGCCGGCGGAGGCCTTGACCGTGCTCTCAGCCTGAGAGCCGGTGCTTCTGACCTGGAGAGTGGGCCCGGTGTCGGCCGTCGCCTGTGCCGTTGTGGATCCCAGTACGACCGCTCCCGACGAAGCGGCCAGTGTGAGTACGGCACCGCCCAGGGAAAGGCGGGCAAGGCGCGACAGACGGGGGTTACGCAGGGTGGTAGACAGGATTTCTCCTTGGGACTTCCACTGATGCCTACCGGGTTAGCTGACGGATTCGGGCAGGGAAGTCGCCCTACGGCATGACATATGCCGATTCACCCCTGGCCTTACGCGAAGGCCTTTGGGTCCCCGGTTCCGTGCCTCCTGGCTGCACGGATTCGGCAGGCCGCCGCCATGGGGATCAACCCCTTAGGGGAGCAGCGGCCAATTGGATTTCTAGCGCGATGCCTACTCCGGAGAGCAGTCACACAATGCGGTGACATGGCATGTCACCGCGCCGCCAGAAGTTACCGCGAACCAAAAATTTCGGCAAAGCAATGCCATGAATATGGAGATCGGTAAGCCCCTTCCCGGCCTCTTGATCACCGCGTGATATGCGGCTCCCCCATTGGGCTATGACTCTCGTCACATTCACTGCATCAAGATCTAAAAGCACATTACTTCTGTAACTTTCATCACATTGGGTGTGATCTTTGTTTTCCGGTTTTTGATCTTTGTTTCCCGGCTCGTAGAACGACCGGCATCGCCCCGCCAAGGGGCGCCTTGGGATACCCCGGAGCTTCGGCGAAGTCGGTTGAGCGGCTGTTGATCATGTGAGGCGGCGAACGGCCGGGGATCGCCCGGAGCCCGCCGTCATCGGTACGCCCCCGCGTTCGGACCGCCGCGGTGCGCCGGGAGACGACCGCGGCGTCCGACGGAGCGGATCGGTGCCGCCGCACGGCGGAGCCGGCCGGCAGCGCGGGTCCCGCGAGGCCGGGGCCGTCGCGTCGTCCCCGGGAAGCCGTCTCTCCCGGCGCCGGGTCTCTCCGCGACCGGACAGGCCATGCGCCCCGAACCGGGGTGGCGGGACTTCGACGTCGACCGGCGCGGGGTCAGCCCGCGCTCCAGGGCGGCGTCAGCCCGCGATCGCCGGCGCCTGACCCGAGCCGCCGGCTGGACGGAGTCGCCAGCTGGACGGAGTCGCCAGCTGGACGGAAGCGGTCACGATGGGCGGGCACCGGCCGCCCATCGGCTCCGTCGCCGACGCCGCCACAGCGGCGCTCGGCGGCGCCGGGACCGGCATCGTGCCGGTGTGACCTACGGGCGGACGGCTCCGACCACGCGGCGGCCGTAGGAGGACAGCGGGACGACCTTGACCACGTCTCCGGTCTGGGGGGCGTGGACGACCTTACCGTTGCCCGCGTACATGCCCACGTGGCCCAGACCCTCGCTGAAGATGAGGTCCCCCGCCTGGAGTTCGCTCATCGACACCTTACGGCTCGCACCCCAGCTCCACTGCTCCCAGGTCGTGCGGGGGAGGCTGACACCGCCGCTGCGCCAGGAGGCCTGAATGAGGCCCGAGCAGTCCCAGCCGCTCGGTCCCGTGCCACCGTACCGGTACGGCTTGCCGATCTGCGCGAAGGCGAAGCTCAGCGCGGCCCTGGCGTTGCCCGAGGCCGGGCCGTTGTACTGGAGCCCGGTGCTGTTGGGGTTTCCCGGCTGGAAGGCGTTGAGCTTGTTCAGCAGGCGGGTCTGCTCCTTCACCATCTTGTCGGCCTTGGCCTTCGCGTCGGCCAGGTCGTCGCGCTTCTCGTCGGCCTCCGACAGGGCCACCTTGGCCTTGTCGCGGTTGTCGCTCAGCGCCTTGTTCTCCGCGTCGAAGGCGTTCAGCGCCAGGGCCCGGGAGGCCGACATCTGATCGGCCGCGGCCATGCCGCTGAGCAGCGTGACGGGGTCGGGCAGGTTGACCAGGCCCTCCCAGCCGCTCACGCCGCCGAGCTGGTAGGAGCTCACAGCCATGGTGATGAGCTCCTTGCGCAGCCCGGCGACCTTGGCGTTCCGGCGAGTGAGGTCGGCGTCCAGCGTCGCGTACTTCTTCCGGGCCTTCTTCAGGTTCTCGCCGGCCTGGTTGTACTTCTCAACGATCTTGTCGGCCTGGTCGTTGAGCTTCTCCAGCCTCTTCTTGGCCGCGGCCGCGGTCGGTTTCGGCTCCGCGAGCGCACCGCCGACCGGTAACAGCAGGAACGCGAGAGCCAACCCTGCGGCAATCGGCATCCGCCCGAACCCAACCGGCATACCCGCCACGGCCACGCTGCCGCCTCCCCAGTGCAAAGACCTGGGCGGAATAGTACAGAACAAGTAAGGATCAGCTCACCTTTTTGGCCGTTTTACCCTTTAGGAGCAGGTGGCGATCCCGCAGATCTTCGCGGTCATCCTGGTGGCGTCCCGCAGCTGGTCGGCCCAGTCCCGCCCGACCGGCTTGGCGTACTCCCCCGCCCGCAGGTAGACCAGCACGGCGTTGCCCCTGCGGACGAGCACGGTCCGGTCCCCGCCCACGCCGGCCTTCGCGCCGTAGTAGATCTGCCCGGAGACCTTCAGAGCCTCGTCACCGAGCCCGGTCACGGCCGTGGAGGCGTAACGGTAGGCGGAGCCGCCGTCCTTCCTGGAGCCGCACGCGGACAGGGCGGCACGGACCTGGGACACGGCCCGCGCGGCGCTCGCCTGCGAGCCGTACAGGAGCACCTGTTCGACTTTCATGAAGTCCGGCACCCCGGTGAAGGTCACCGTCCGCGCGGCCACCCGGCCGGTCCTGCCGGGGGCGTTCCTGCCGCACGGGTCCAGCGCGAACCGGGTCTTCAGCGAGTCGCTGACCTTCCAGTTCGTCTGGGGGTCCGCGTCCTTCGTGGCCGCGGCCCTCTCGGACAGCAGGAAGCCCCGGGGGATCCCGGGAGCGGCGGCGGCCGTGGCGGCGACGAGGGCGGCACAGGACAGCGCGACGATCTTCTGCATCGAATCAACCTCCAATGTGATCCGATGCACCATAAGCCCGGAAGGTCTATCCCCGCCCGAGACGCCGCAGAAGCAAGACCGAAGGGACCGGTCGCGCCCCCATCCGGCGCACCGAGTCGGCCACCTCGCGATCGGAGGAGACGACCGCGACGGCACGGCCGGCGGGCTCGGCGCGGACCAGCTGGCGGATCAGGTCGTCGGCGATCTGGTTGGGAGCGCTGAACATCACCCGGACCCCCCGGGGAGCCGACACCGGGACCGGGGCGTTCAGCTCGGCGCCGTCGAAGACGCAGGTCAGCTCGGTGCGGGTCTGCGCGTAGAGCGCGCCCAGGCCGGTGAGCAGGCGGTTGCGCTGGTCGGCGAGGGTGAGTGAGCCGTAGCCGGTCTTGGTCACGTTGTAGCCGTCCACGATCAGATGGATCTGCGGCAGCGCGAGCAACTGGTCGAGGAGCACCGGGTCGTCGTCGGCGAGGGCCCTGGCCGGCACCGCCTGGACCCCCTGCCTGCCGGGAGCGACCGAGGCCACCGAGTCGGCGGGCCTGCTGATGCTGGAGGGCAGGGCGAGCTCTCTGCGCAACCCCGCGGCGGCGTCCTGGAGCGCGTCGAGCAGCATGCGGACCTTGGTGTCCTCCACGCTGCGGCCCTCGCGTGCGGCCCTGCGAGTGGCCTCCAGCTGCCGCTCGGCGTCGGCCAGCCGGTCGCGCAGGCGGCGCAGCTCGCTCTCCCCCGCGCTGCCCGCCGACGCGGCGGCGGCCCTGATCTCCTGGGCGGCCTCTTCCACCTCGGCGGCCCGCGCGTCGGCCGCCTTGGCCCGCTCGCGGGCGTCGTGCAGCTTACGGCGCAGGTCGGAGATCTCCGAGCGCGCCACCTTGAGCTGCTCGCGCAATCGGTCGGACTCCTCCTTGGCCGAGGTCTTCTGCCCGGCCAGCTGCTCGCGCAGCCGGTTGAGGGTCTGCTCCTGCGCCGTGCCCTCGGCCGCGGCGGCCGACCGCTCCAGGTCCGCGCGGGCCGCCTCCACCATCTCCGCCCAGCTCGGCGGCCGGGTCAGGTAGGCGGCGGCGGCGACCAGGACGGGCTCGGCGGCCGGCGGCACGATGCCCTCGGCGAGGCTCGTCACCAGCTCGGGCCAGCCCGTGCTCAGGGTCTCGGCGACGAGCTCCCGGAACTCCTTGTCACTCTCCAGCTGGGCGGCGATCGGAGCACTACCCAGTTTGGCCCGTTTACGAGGATCGAATTTCGCGATCCCTCTGAGCGGCAGGGGCACCGTGGTGGCGGGCATCGACCCGAGAACCTGGGATGCCAGCTCCACGACATGTAAGCGAACCTGCTCGGGCAACGGACGAGACAGGCCTTCTCCGGCTGAACTCATCACGGCCCCTACTCGGATTGGTCTTCACATCAAGGGTACGGCTACCGCACCCCGACCCGGACATGACCAGAAATCATGCTTTTACCGGGCATAAAGGTGAACTGTATGGGGATAAGTTGTGATCTTAGGTATAAGACCGCCTCCGGCGACAGGTGACCCATGCCGTTCGGGAGCGAGCCGGGCATGATCGGCATGCGGGAGAGCGCACCGGTCCGTGACCGTCGCGGCGACCGGTGCGCCGGGGACCGGAATGTTAAATGTCAGTCAAGGCTCCTATGGTCTGAGTCGTGGATTACGCCGTGCAGGGAACGCTGGACGAGCTCGGCACACCGCTCAGCCGGCTCACGTTCGTCGTGTTCGACCTGGAGACCACCGGGGTTTCGGCGGGTGAGCACGCGATCACCGAGATCGGGGCGGTCAAGGTCAGGGGCGGTGAGGTCCTGGGGGAGTTCGCCACCCTGGTCGATCCCGGGTCGCCGATCCCGCCTTTCATCTCGGTGCTGACGGGCATCACCGACGCCATGGTCGTGGCGGCTCCGAGGATCGAGTCGGTGCTGCCGTCGTTCCTGGAGTTCGCCGAGGGCACCACCCTCGTGGCGCACAACGCCGGGTTCGACCTGGGGTTCCTCAAGTCCGCCTGCGCCGCCCACGGCTACCCCGCGCCCACCCATCCGGTGGTCGACACCGTCGTGCTGGCGCGCAAGCTGCTGACCCGCGACGAGGCACCGAACTGCAAGCTCGCCACGCTGGCGCGGATCTTCAGCAGGACGGAGCCGTGCCACCGCGCGCTCGCCGACGCCCAGGCCACCGTGGACGTGCTCCACGCGCTGCTGGAGCGGGCGGGCTCCTTCGGGGTGCACACCCTGGAGGAGTTGAAGGGCTTCGTCCGCGCGCCGACGCCGGAGCAGCGCCGCAAACGGCACCTGGCCGACACGGTGCCGACCGGCCCCGGCGTCTACGTGTTCGAGGACGAGCGCGGCGACCCGCTCTACGTCGGCAAGAGCACCAATCTCCGCAGCCGCGTGCGCAGTTACTTCACCGCCAGCGAGACCCGGCCCCGGATCCGCGAGATGATCGGCATCGTCGAGCGGGTCAGGCCGATCGTCTGCGCGACCGCGTTGGAGGCCGAGGTCAGGGAACTGCGGCTGATCGGCTCGGCCAAACCGCGCTACAACCGCAGATCCCGTTTCCCGGAGAAGATGGTCTGGCTCAAGCTCACCGACGAGGCGTTCCCCCGGCTGTCGGTCGTCCGCGAAATCAGGGACGACGGTGCCGGCTACCTGGGACCGTTCACCAGCGCCCGGGCGGCGGAGGACGCCCGCACCGCGCTGCACGAGGCGATCCCGCTGCGGCAGTGCACCGAGAGGATCACCCCGCGCACCCGGCGCTCCGCCTGTGCTCTCGCCGGGCTCGGCAGATGTGGAGCGCCGTGCGAGGGCCACCAGAGCGTCGAGGAGTACGGCCTGCACGCCACGGCCGCGCGACGGGCGATGGAGCTGGACGTCACCCCGGTCTTCTCGGCCGTCCAGAAGCGGATGGAGCGGCTGGCCCTCGACGAGCGCTACGAGGAGGCCGCGGCCGACCGCGACCGGCTCGCCTCCTACGTCCGCGCCTCCGCCCGCATGCAGCGGCTGCGGGCGCTGACCGTGATCCCCCAGATGGTCGCGGCCTCCCCCGCGGCGGGCGGCGGCTGGCAGATCCACGTCGTCCGGCACGGCCGGCTGGCATCGGCCGGGGTGATGCCCCGGGGCGCCCATCCCACCCCGTTCGTGGACGCGTTGGTGGCCACCGCCGAGACCGTCGTACCGGGACCGGGCCCCGTCCCCGCCGCCAGCGCCGAGGAGACCGAGTGCATCCTGCGCTGGCTGGAGACCCCGGGGGTGCGGCTGGTGCAGGTGGACGGCACCTGGAGCCTGCCGATCGACGGCGCGGGGCGGCTCAAGGCCCGCCTCGACCGCGCCTACCGGTCCTCCGAACCGCACCAGGCGCGTGAGGGCCGCCCGACGCGCTGATAGCTTCAGAGCCTGCAAGCCGTACTCAACGAGGAGGAAGCTCGTGGTCACCGCCATCGTGCACATCAACGCCGAGGTGGACCGGATTCCCGAGGTCGCCCAGACGATCGCCGAGATCGACGGGGTGAGCGAGGTCTACTCGGTCACCGGGGAGTACGACCTGATGGCCATGGTCCGCGTCTCCGCCTACGAGGAGATCGCCGAGGTCATTCCCGGGCGGATCAACAAGGTCGAGGGTGTGCTGCGCACCGAGACGCACATCGCCTTCCGCACCTACTCCCGGCACGACCTCGACGCCGCCTTCTCGATCGGTCTCGGCGAGTCCGACTGACGTCCGCGCGCGGGCCGCGGAGTCTGCGGAGCAGGCGCCGGCGGTCCCGGGCGAGTGCCACGACGACCAGGCAGAGACCGGACAGCACGGACAGCGCCAGGAGGAGCGGCACCGGCTCGGCCGGGAGGGCGACACGCCACATGAGCGCGATCCAGGGCGGGCCCGCGCTGCCCGCATCCCCTCACGGGCGGATCCTCCATCCGCCCGTGAGGGGAGAGCCGAGGTCAGCGCTGCTTCAGCGACCGGCTGATCTCGACCCAGCGGTCGAGGGTCGTGGCGGCGGCGCCGGAGTCGACGGCCTGGGCGGCCCGCGCGTAGCCGGCGGACATGGCCGCCTCCAGGTCCTCTCCGACGCCGTCGAGGGCGACCAGCGCGGCGGCGGCGTTGAGCAGCACCGCGTCACGGATCGGACCGGTCCCGCCCTGGAGCAGGTCGTGCACGGCCCGGGCGTTGAACGTGACGTCCCCGCCGCGCAGCGCGTCGGCCGGGGATCTGGGGATGCCCAGCGCGGCCGGGTCGAGGACGGTCCGCGTGGCGGTGCCCTCGCGGACCACCCAGACCGTGGAGGTGGTGGCGGTGGTGAGCTCGTCCAGCCCGTCGTCGCCCCGGAAGACCAGCGCCGACACTCCGCGTTCGGCGAAGACACCCGCGACCACGGGGAGCATGCCCGGATCGAAGATGCCGATCGCCTGCGCCTGGGGGCGGGCCGGGTTGGTCAGCGGGCCCAGGAAGTTGAAGACCGTCGGGATGCCGAGCTCTTTGCGCGCCGGACCGACGAAGCGCAGCGCCGGGTGGTAGAACGGCGCGAAGCAGAAGGCGATGCCGGCCTCCACCGCGACCTGTGCCGTGCCGGCGGGAGGCAGGTCGAGCACGACCCCCAGATGCTCCAGCACGTCGGCGGCGCCGCACGAGGAGGAAGCTGCGCGGTTGCCGTGCTTGACCACCCGCGCGCCCGCGGCGGCGGCCACGATCGCGGCCATGGTCGACACGTTGACGGTGTGTGCGCGGTCGCCGCCGGTGCCGACGATGTCGACGACGGGGCCCTCGACCGACAGCGGGACGGCCCGCTCCAGCATCGTGCGCGCCAGTCCGGTCACCTCCGCGGGCGTCTCCCCCTTCGCTCGCAGCGCCACGGCGAAGCCGGCGATCTGCGCGGACGTGGCCGAGCCGGACATGATCTCATTCATCGCCCAGGCGGTCTCGTCCGCCGTCAGGTGCTCGCCGGCGATCAGGGCTGTCAGCAGCGCGGGCCAGGTGGTGCGCGCGTCCATGGGGGTCTCCTGGGTGTTTACCGGGCGGGCAGACGGGTGGAGAGGCGACGGCGCATCAGGTCGGCGACGGTGTCCGCCAGGACCACCGGGTCGATCGGCTGCGGCACGACGGCCTCGGCTCGGGACCATTCGGCCAGCCATCGGTCGTCCCGGCGGGCGATCAGCAGGCAGATCGGCGGGCAGTCGTGGACCTCGTCCTTGGCCTGGCGGGCCACACCCATGCCACCGGCCGGCTGGGCCTCGGCGTCGAGCACGGCGACGTCGATCTCACCGGAGTCGAGGTGCTGGACGACCTTCGCGTGGGTGGCGCACTCCACGATCTCCACGAGGGGCACGTCGGCGGCGGGACGCCGGCCGATCGCCTGCCGCACCTTCTCGCGGGTGCTCGCGTCGTCGCTGTAGACGAGGACCCTCATCTTGTCGTCGGTGCTCACGGTCGCGCTCACTATCCCTTGTCGATGTATGGTCACCTGGGATGGTACCGGTCACCTGGCCCGAGGACCCAGGCCGGAGGCTCCAGCGAGAAAAATGCCCCGTATATCCAGTTTGAATGGACATTTGAGGTCTCTACTGGGGGGTCGTGCGGCGACCCGAGCTGGAGAGCCGCAATAATGCTGGCGTGGCGACAGCATCCGCAATCTCAACGACGACGACAGCACATTCGTCCCGCCGGCCCGATCTGGTCAGCGTGGGGACGATCGTCTGGCTGTCCTCCGAGCTCATGTTCTTCGCGGCGCTGTTCGCGATGTACTTCACCATCCGGTCAGTGAGCCTCGGCCAGGGCCTGCCCTGGCCCGAGGCCGATTTGAACGTCAAGTTCTCGCTGGTCAACACGATCATCCTGGTCCTGTCGAGTGTGACCTGCCAGATGGGCGTGTGGGCGGCAGAGAAGGGCCAGGTCGCCAAGCTGCGCTTCTGGTACATCGTCAGCTTCCTGATGGGCGCCGTGTTCGTCGGCGGCCAGCTGTACGAGTACAGCCAGCTGGTCCATGAGGGGCACACCCTGTCGCACTCCGCGTACGACTCGGTGTTCTACCTGACCACGGGCTTCCACGGCCTTCACGTGACCGGTGGACTGATCGCGTTCCTGTTCATGCTGGGACGCACGTACGCCGCGAAGCGCTTCACCCGTGAGCAGGCGACCAGCGCCATCGTCGTGTCCTACTACTGGCACTTCGTGGACGTGGTCTGGATTGGCCTTTTCGTGACCATCTACGGCATTCATTAAGGAATCGGGGATCTCAGTGAACAGGATCACCGCTAGGCGGCGGCATCCCCTCGCGAGATACGCCGTCCTGCTCCTGGCCCTCGCGCTGGTCGGAGGGTTCTACACCCTCGTCGCCCCGCCGAGCGAGCGAGCCGACGCGGCCATCGCCTCCGGCAGGGCAGACGACGTCGCGCAGGGCAAGAAACTCTTCGAGACGAGCTGCGCCAGCTGCCACGGCTTCAACGCCGAGGGCAGCGCGCAGGGCCCGTCGCTCATCGGCGTGGGCGCGGCGGCTGTGGACTTCCAGGTCAGCAGTGGCCGTATGCCCCTGGCCAACCCCAGCTCCCAGGCCCCCCGCAAGGCTCCGGCGCCGTGGGTGAACGACGACACCGTCCGTCAGCTCGGGGCCTACATCCAGTCCCTCGGCGGCGGCCCGACCGTTCCCGCGCAGGAGCAGGTCGACCCCGCGAAGGGCGACAAGGCGAAGGGTGGCGAGCTGTTTCGCGCGAACTGCATCCAGTGCCACAACTTCGTCGGCTCCGGCGGCGCCCTGACTCAGGGCAAGTACGCCCCGCCGCTCCACGAGGCCACTCCGACGCAGATCTACGAGGCCATGATCACCGGTCCGCAGGCGATGCCGGTGTTCAACGACAGCATCATCACTCCCGAGCAGAAGCGGGACATGATCGCCTACATCGTGGGCGTGCGTGAGGAGCCCAACCCCGGCGGCGCAGGTCTCGGCCGCATCGGCCCGGTAACCGAGGGCCTGGTGGCCTGGATCGCGGGCATCAGCCTGCTCGCCCTGGCCGCCATCTGGATCACCGCGAAGAAGCGACAGGCCCACCAATGACTGACAGCAATCACGACATCGAGCAGCCCGAGGACCGCGTGCCCAAGCGCGTCATCGGCACTCCCTCCTCCGCGACGGGCACGTCCCTGCTGGGAGCGGAGGAGCAGCGCGCCGCAGACCACGACGTCCCCGGCGTGACCCTGCAGGACGAGGCGACGGCGAAGAAGGGCGAGAAGATCGCCGCCCTGCTCTTCACGGTCGCCCTCATCGCGGGCATCGCCTTCATCGTCGCCTATGTGGTGTTCCAGGTCGGCGACGTCGAGAAGACCCAGATCTCCACCCTCGCCCTGGGCGGCTCGCTCACGGTGGCGTTGCTCGCGCTGGCCGCGGGGATCGTGGTCTGGGTCCGGATGATCATGCCGAAGTACAAGCTGGTCCAGGAGCGCCACGAGATGGCCTCCGACAGCCAGACCCGGCAGTACGTCGCCGAGACCTTCACCCAGGGTGTGGCGGAGAGCGGCGTCACCAAGCGGCCGCTGCTCCGCCGGACGCTGCTGCTGGCCGCGGCCCCGCTGGGCCTGGCCCCGCTGGTCCTGCTGCGCGACCTCGGCCCGGCCTACGCCAACTTCCCGAGCAAGCTCAGGCACACCGTCTGGGGCGAGAAGACCAAGGACGGCAAGCCCCGCAAGCTCGTCGTCGAGGGCACCGGCGCGCCGATCCGCGCGGCGGACTTCAACTCCCCCGGCGGCATCCTGTCGGTCGTGCCCGAAGGCTACGAGCACGACCTGAACGCACTGGCCAAGGCCACCCTGATCCTGATCAAATTCCGCCCGGAAGAGATCAAGTCCGGAACGAACCTGAACTGGACGCACAACGGCATCGTGGCGTACTCCAAGATCTGCACGCACGTCGGCTGCCCCGCGGCCCTGTACGAGCAGAGCACTCATCACATCCTGTGCCCGTGCCACCAGTCCACCTTCGACGCCGCCGACGGCGCCAAGGTCATCTTCGGTCCGGCCGCCCGGCCTCTGCCGCAGCTGCCCATCGCCGTGGACAGCGAGGGTTACCTCGTCGCCACGGCGGACTTCGCCGTCCCACCCGGGCCCAGCTTCTGGGAACGCGGCGACGCCGAGGCCGAGGTCCGTGAGAACGGAGGCCACGCATGAGCACCGGAAACGTCCCCAAGCCCATAGCGGGTGCGAGCAGCTTCATCGACGACCGCATCGGCGCGGGAAACTTCCTCAAGCGCAACCTGCGGAAGATCTTCCCCGACCACTGGTCGTTCCTGCTGGGTGAGATCGCGCTGTACTCGTTCATCATCCTGCTGCTGACCGGCACCTTCCTGACCTTCTTCTTCAAGCCCAGCATGGGTCACGTCGTCTACGACGGCTCCTACGAGCCGCTCAAGGGCGTCATGATGTCCGAGGCCTACGCCTCGTCGCTGCACATCAGCTTCGACGTGCGCGGCGGTCTGCTGATGCGGCAGATGCACCACTGGGCCGCCCTGCTGTTCGTCGCCGGCATGATGGTGCACGCGCTCCGAGTGTTCTTCACCGGTGCGTACCGCAAGCCGCGTGAGCTCAACTGGCTGATCGGCGTCGGGCTGCTGACGCTGGCCCTGCTCGAAGGTCTGACCGGCTACTCCCTCCCCGACGACCTGCTCTCCGGCGCCGGTCTGCGGATCACCGAGGGTGTGGCGATCTCGCTGCCGCTGGTCGGCACCTGGATCACCTTCTTCCTGTTCGGCGGCGAATACCCCGGCGAGGACGTGGTCTCGCGGTTCTACTCGCTGCACATCCTGCTCATCCCGGGCATCCTGCTGGCGCTCATCACCGCTCACATGATCCTGATGTGGGTGCAGAAGCACACGCAGATGCCGGGCAAGGGCCGTACGAACACCAACGTGGTGGGCGCGCCGTTCTACCCGGCCTTCATGGCCAAGGCCGGTGCGTACTTCATGTTCACGTTCGGCACCATCGCGCTGCTGGGCACCTTCGCGCAGATCAACCCGATCTGGCTGTTCGGCCCCTACACGCCGGCCGACATCTCGGCGGGTTCGCAGCCCGACTTCTACATGGGCTTCCTGGAGGGCTCGCTCCGCCTGATGCCCGCGTGGGAGATCAACGTCCTGGGCTTCACACTGCCGATGAGCGTGCTGATCCCGGCGCTGGTCCCGATGGGGATCATCATGACGGGCCTGGCCCTGTATCCCTTCATCGAGCAGTGGGTCACCGGGGACCGCAGCGAGCACCACGTCGCCGAGCGCCCCCGCAACAACCCGCACCGCACCTCGATCGGCATCTCCGCGGTCACGTTCTACGGCATCCTGTGGCTGCTGGGCGCGAACGACGAGATCGCCGCGTTCTTCCACGTCTCGCTGAACTGGACGACCTACATCGGCCGGGTGCTGATCTTCGTCGGCCCGGCGGTGGCCTACCTCATCACCTACCGGTTCTGCCTGGGCCTGCAGCGCAGCGACGCCGCGGTGATCGGGCACGGCGTGGAGTCCGGTGTGATCAAGCGCCTGCCCTCCGGCGAGTACATCGAGGTCCACGTCCCGCCGAACGAGGACATCGCGGCCCACATGCGGGGCAAGACGGCCGTCCCGATGGTCGCCGGACCCGACGCCGACACCGACGGCGTCCCGTCGAAGGCGATGCGCGGTCCGCTCGGCAGGCTCCGCGCCAAGCTGAGCAAGGTCTACGGCGGCGAGAAGATCCCGCTCGACGGCGACCACGGCCACGACGAGCACGCAGCCATCGGCTCGGGCACGGAGGACGACAGGTCCCTCACCCACTGATCCGCTGATTCGCCACGGACAGGGCCCGGACACCTCGGTGTCCGGGCCCTGTCGCTTCTCTGAAACGGCCGCTGACCTGCCTCTGGGCCCGGCCCGGCACCTGCGGGCGCGCTGCGGCCCCGATGGGCCCTGCGGCCCGCTCAGCGTCTCCTGAGACCCTTCCGGAATCCTCCGCCGGCGGTCAGCGGGACTCGGTGGTGAAGTTCTTGACGCTGCTCCACTTGAGCCACTCCTTCCAGTCCTCCTGCCAGTGGCCCCAGCCGTTCGTGGGCTCCAGCTTGCGGGGCGAGCCGGTGATGATGATCGGATCGCCGATCAGGGTGTTGTCGATGAACCAGCTGGCGTTCTCCGGGCTCACGTTGACGCAGCCGTGGCTGACGTTGGCGTAGCCCTGCGAGCCCGTCGACCACGGGGCGCTGTGGATGTACTCACCGCTGTTGGAGATCCTGACGGTGTTGTAGACGGTCATCTGGTAGTAGCCCGACTGCCCCGGACCGATGCCGGGCGAGGTCATGACGGTGACCGGCTCACGGGACATGGCCAGGTGGACGCCGCTGGTGGTGTAGTACTTCCAGACACCGCCCTGCCCCGCGCTCATGGGGATCTCCCGGATCTTCCTGCCGTCGCGCTTGACGATCAGATGGTGGGACTGGGTGCTGCCCCGGGTGATCTGGGAGCGGCCGACCGTGAAGTCGATGCCCTGGTTCCGCTTGCCGTACAGGCCCTCGCCGCCGCGCACGCCCGCCAGCCGGGCCTCGACCCGGACCTTGGTGTGGGCCGGCCAGAACTTCCGGGGACGGAAGTGCACCGTCTTGTCGTCGAACCAGTGCCACGCCCCGAAGACCGGCTTGGAGCTGTGGACCAGCAGGTTCCGCTCCACCGAGACGCGGTCGGTGATGGGCTGGTCGAAGGTGATCATGACCGGCATGCCGACGCCGACGGTGAGTCCCGTCATGTCCTTGCTCGGCATGAAGCTGTCGATGGCGAAGGTCTTGTCGGCCTTGGCCGTGGCGAAGGAGGTGGTGGTCTCGGTGACCTTGCCCGCCGGGTTCACCGCCGACGCGCTGACCTGGTAGGAGGTCCCAGGAGTCGCCGTACCCCGGCTGCGCCACCGGGTGCCGTCGGCGCTCAGCACGCCCGGCAGGGAGCCTTTGGGGCCTCGCACGGTGACCTTTTTCAGCACCCCGCCCTGCGCCGCCACCAGGACGGTCGCATCGGTGGGCACCCTGCCTGCCTTGTCCGCGGGCGCCACGGTGACGACGGCGTCCTCGTACCCTTTGGAACTCGCCGTGACCGGCGCACCGGCACCGGCGCCGCCCCCGGCCGCACATGAGGTCACCAGCACCAGAGCCAGCAACCCGGCCCCCTGGCTCGAACCACGGATCGCCTGCCCCACGTGAACTCCCCTGTCCCGGACTGATCTACTGATTCTGTTACTACCCGGAGTAAGCGGTTCACCACGGAGGACATCCGACCTAACCTGCCAACAAACGCCAAAAAGCGGACCACAGAAATTTTCCGTGGTCCGCTTTTCGGTGGAGAGTCGGCAGAAATCAGTGCGAGAAATGCCCCCGGTAGTACTCGAAGACAAACCCGATCATGCTCATGATGATCGCGAAGACACCGATGATGAAGAGCCACCAGCCGATGACCAGGCCGACCGCGCTGAGCGCGACGGCCAGGCAGACGAACAGCGGCCACCAGCTGTGCGGGCTGAAGAAGCCGAGCTCGCCGGCCCCCTCGCTGATCTCACCCTGCTTGTTGTCCTCAGGCTGCTCGCCGATGCGGCGGGCGGTGTACATGAGGTAATAGCCGATCATGAAGGCGAAGCCCACCGAGATGGCCATCGCCGTCGTACCGACCGGTTCCCTGGACCAGAACCAGTAGACGACGTCCACCGCCGCGAAGAAGACTCCGCAGAGGATGAACAACCAACCCTGAACCCTCATCAGACCTCCTCCAGCTCACGGGGGGACGTGGCATACGGGTGCTTGAGATCGAACGCCGGGCGCTCGGACCGGATGCGCGGCAGCGAGGTGAAGTTGTGCCGCGGCGGCGGGCAGGAGGTCGCCCACTCCAGGGAGTTGCCGAAGCCCCACGGGTCGTCCACGGTCACCTTCGGCGCGGTCTTGTGGGTCTTCCACACGTTGTAGAGGAACGGCAGTGTGGAGGCACCGAGCAGGAAGGCGCCGACCGAGGAGACCATGTTCAGGTCGGTGAAGCCGTCGATCGGGCTGTAGTCGGCGTAGCGGCGCGGGAAGCCCTGGGCGCCCAGCCAGTGCTGGACCAGGAAGGTGGTGTGGAAGCCGATGAACAGCGTCCAGAAGTGCACCTTGCCCAGCTTGTCGTTGAGCATCTTGCCGGTGAACTTGGGCCACCAGAAGTAGAAGCCCGCGAACATGGCGAACACCACGGTGCCGAAGACGACGTAGTGGAAGTGGGCCACGACGAAGTAGGAGTCCGCCACCTGGAAGTCCAGCGGCGGCGAGGCCAGGATGACGCCGGTCAGACCACCGAAGAGGAAGGTGACCAGGAAGCCGATCGAGAACAGCATCGGCGACTCGAAGGACAGGTGTCCCCGCCACATCGTGCCGATCCAGTTGAAGAACTTCACTCCGGTCGGGACCGCGATGAGGAAGGTCATGAACGAGAAGAACGGCAGCAGCACCTGGCCGGTCGGGAACATGTGGTGCGCCCACACGGTGATCGACAGACCCGCGATGGCGATGGTCGCCCCGACGAGGCTGATGTAGCCGAACAGCGGCTTGCGGCTGAAGACCGGCAGGATCTCGGTCACGATGCCGAAGAACGGCAGCGCGATGATGTAGACCTCGGGATGGCCGAAGAACCAGAACAGGTGCTGCCAGAGCAGCGCGCCTCCGGTGGCCGGATCGAAGATGTGGGTGCCGAGCTTGCGGTCGGCCTCCAGGGCCAGCAGGGCGGCGGCGAGCACCGGGAAGGCCATCAGCACCAGGATCGAGGTGAGCAGGATGTTCCAGGTGAACATCGGCATCCGGAACATGGTCATGCCGGGTGCGCGCATGCAGACGATCGTGGTGATGAAGTTCACCGAGCCGAGGATCGTGCCCAGACCGCTGATGGTCAGGCCGACGATCCACAGGTCGCCGCCGATGCCGGGCGAGCTGATCGCGTTCGACAGCGGGGTGTAGGCGAACCAGCCGAAGCTGGCCGCGCCGCCGGGGGTGATGAACCCCGACAGGGCGATGGTGCTGCCGAAGGTGAAGAGCCAGTAGCTGACCATGTTCAGCCGGGGGAACGCCACGTCGGGCGCGCCGATCTGCAGCGGCATGAGCTCGTTGGCGAAGCCGGCGAACAGCGGCGTCGCGAACATGAGCAGCATGACCGTGCCGTGCATGGTGAACAGCTGGTTGAACTGCTCGTTGCTGGTGAACTGCAGGCCCGGCTGGGCCAGTTCGGCTCGCATGATCAGCGCCATGACGCCGCCGATCAGGAAGAAGACGAACGAGGTGATCAGGTAGAGATGTCCAATGATCTTGTGATCGGTGGACGAGGTCCACTTCGCGATGATCGACCCTTTACGGGTCGCCACCGGCGAAATGGTGATGGGTTCGTTAAGTGCGGTCACTGGGCACCCGCCTGGCTAGCGATGTACTGGTCGAACTCGGCCTGGGGCACGAGCTTCACCGAAAAGAGCATGCGGCTGTGGTCCACGCCGCAGAGCTCGGCGCAACGGCCGGCGAAGACGCCGCTCTTCTCCAGCGTGTCGACCTCGAACTTGTTGTCGACACCCGGGATCACGTCGCGCTTGAAGTGGAAGGCCGGGACCCAGAACGAGTGGATGACGTCCGGGGAGACGAGGTCGAACTCGACCTTCTTGCCGGCCGGGAGCACCAGCTGCGGCCCCTTGGTGTAGTCACCGGCGGGCCTGCCGACCACTTCGACCTGCTTGCCGTTGTAGTCCGTCGTGAAGCGCCAGCTCCACTGGAAGCCCTCGACCTTGACCTTCACGTCAGGATGGCCGGACATCGCGTTGACATAGTTCTGGTCGCGCGCGGTGAAGAAGAAGAACACGCCGACCATGATGATCGGCACCACCGTGTAGAGGATCTCGATGGGGAGGTTGTAGCGCACCTGGGGCGGCAGCTCGTCCTTCGAGTGCTTCTTCTTGCGGTGGAAGGCAACGGACCACAGGATCAGGCCCCACACGACCACACCGGTGGCGAGAGCGGCGATCCAGGACCCGTTCCACAGATTCTGAACGGTCTCGGCCTGCTTGGTGATGCCCTTGGGCAAGCCACCTCGGGACCAGTCTTCGGCACTGCACGCCGTTGCGGACACCAGCAGCAGCGCCAGAGCGGCAGCGCGTGGCACCCGGCGGCGGGCCAACGGACGCCGTGCAGAACGGCGGGTCGGACTCACGGATCGCCTACCCCACAGATGAAGCCCAGGAGTCGCTCCTGAGCGGTCGTTTATTCGTGCTTACAACATGTAGTTCACAGCTTTACGCTGGGGGACACACTAGCGCGGACTGCCCTCGCCCCCCCGCGCAGCCCCCGCATGCGTCGCACATGGTGCGACGATTGAGGAGTGGCGTACTTCGACGCGGCCTCCACCGAGCCGCTGCACCCTCAGGCACGCGAGGCTCTGATCGCGGCGCTCGACGTCGGCTGGGCCGACCCGGCAAGACTGTACGGTCCCGCCCGCCGGGCAAGGATGTTACTGGAACAGGCGCGGACCGAGGTCGCCGAAGTGCTCGGCGTCCGGCCCGACGAGGTCTCGTTCACCACCTCGGGGACCCAGGCCGTGCATCTGGGCGTGCTCGGTGCCCTGCACGGACGGCGCCGCGCCGGGCGCCGCCTGGTGACGTCGGCGGTGGAGCACTCCAGTGTGCTGCACGCCGCCGGTGTGCACGAACGCTCCGGCGGTTTGGTGGAGACGGTCGGCGTCGGCCGCACCGGCGCGGTGGACCTGGCGGCGTTCGAGGAGGCGGTCCTCACCGACGGCACGGCCCTGGCCTGCCTGCAGAGCGCCAACCACGAGGTCGGGACCGTCCAGCCGGTCACCGAGGTGGCGGCCCTGTGCGCCAGGGCGGGCGTTCCGCTGCTGGTGGACGCGGCGCAGACGGTGGGCCGGATGCCGCTGCCGGGTGGCTGGTCGGTGCTGACGGCGAGCGCGCACAAGTGGGGCGGCCCGGCCGGGGTCGGCGTGCTGGTGGTCCGCAAGGGCACCCGGTGGCGCAGCCCGCTCCCCGAGGACGACCGGGAGTACCGCCGGGTCCCCGGCTTCGAGAACGTCCCGGCGATCGTCGCGGCCGCCACCGCGCTGCGCGCCATGACGGCCGGGTGGGCGCGGGAGTCGGCGCGGCTCTCGGCGCTCGTGGACCGGATCAGGACGGAGGTGCCCCGGCTCGTCCCGGACGTCGAGGTCATCGGCGACCCCGTCGCACGAGCCCCGCACATTGTCACCTTTTCGTGTCTTTACGTGGAGGGGGAAGCGCTGTTGACGGAGCTGGACAAGGCGGGATTCGCCATCTCCTCCGGCAGCTCCTGTACGGCGAGCACGCTCCGGCCGTCACACGTCCTGGAGGCCATGGGCGTCCTCACCCACGGGAACATCCGGGTGTCGCTGCCGCAGGGCGCGTCCGCGGCGGATGTCGACCGCTTCCTCACCGTTCTTCCTGACATAGTGAAGAAGATCCGCGAAGATGCGGGAGTAAAGTTGTGACCAGCGTTTGGGGAGGGAAGGCGTCATGACGTCCAGGCACGCCGCCACCGAGGGATCCACCCAGCCTCCGGCACTGACCATCGACGCATTGGGCAAGAAGTGCCCGATCCCCATCATCATGCTCGCCGAGCAGATCAACGCCGTGCCGCGCAACGCGATCGTCTCGGTGCTGGCCGACGACCCCGCGGCCTTCACCGACATCCCGGCCTGGTGCCGGTTGAAGTCCCACCACCACGTGGCGAGCCACGAGCTGCCCGGGGGCGGCTGGGCCATCCACGTACGGCGCAACTACTGACTTATCGGAAAACGGGTAAGACTCTCCCGAAAAGTCCGCATACGTTTCGGGGGGAACATATGAACGGTGAGACCGCCAGGGACCTGATGAGTTCGGGTGCCCGGTGCATAGAGGCACACGAGACGCTCGACCGGGCCGCGCAGCTGATGCGGGAGCTGAAAGTGGGGGCGCTGCCCATCTGCGGAAGCGACGACCGGCTCAAGGGCATCATCACCGACCGCGACATCGTGGTGAAGTGCGTGGCGGCCGGCAAGGACCCGTCGCAGGTCACCGCCGGGGAGATGGCCACCGGCCTGGTCTGGGTGCCCTCGAACGCCACCGTCTCCGAGGTTCTGGCCAAGATGGAGGAGCACCAGATCAAGCGCCTCCCGGTGATCGAGAACAACCGCATCATCGGGATGATCAGCGAGGCGGATCTGGCCAGGCACCTCCCGGACGACCAGCTCGCCGACTTCGTCCACCGCATCTACGCGGGAGCCTGACCCGCCCGGCGGCACGACGGTTCCGACGCGACGGCGGGCGGCGGTGTCCGGCGAGGAGCGTGGAGTACGGCGGGCCCGGTGGGCGGCGGACGGCCCTCACCGGGCCCGCCGTACTCGTCGGCAGTGAAAGATCAGGCGTGGTGGCACTTCACGGAAGGCGCCACCTCGGCGGCGGCCTCCGCTCCGTAGGCGGCGGTGAAGCGCTCCAGGAAGACCTTCTGGCCGAGCTGGTACTCCTGGCCGCCGACGTGCTCCAGGACGTGGGTGGCGGCGAGGTTGCCGACCTGGGCGCAGCGCTCCAGCGGCAGCTCCCAGGCGAGGGCGGACAGGAAGCCGGCGCGGAAGGCGTCGCCCACCCCGGTGGGGTCGACCTTGCCGAGCTCGGGGGCGGCCGGGACGTGCAGGGACGGCTCGCCCTTGCGATCGATCACGACGCCCTTGGGACCGAGCGTGGTGACCCGGACGCCGACCCGGTTGAGGACCTCCTCGTCCGACCAGCCGGTCTTCTGCTCGATGAGACCCTTTTCGTAGTCGTTGCTGAAAAGGTAGGCGGCGCCGTCGATCAGCAGGCGGATGTCCTCACCGGGCATCCGGGCGAGCTGCTGCGACGGGTCCGCTGCGAACGGGATGCCCCGCCCGCGAGCCTCCTCGGTGTGCCGGAGCATCGCATCGGGGTCGTTGGGACTGACCAGCACCAGATCCAGGCCGCCGAGGCGCTGGGCGATCGGGCCGAGCTCGATCAGCCGGGCCTCGGCCATCGCACCGGTGTAGAAGGACGCGATCTGGTTGTGATCCTCGTCCGTGGTGCACAGGAACCGGGCGGTGTGGTGGAGCTCGGAGACGTGGACCGATTCACAGTCGACTCCGTGCCGCTCCAGCCAGGAACGGTAGTCGGCGAAGTCCGCGCCGACGGCACCGACCAGGATGGGGGTCAGTCCCAGGCAGCCCATGCCGAAGGCGATGTTGGCCGCGCAGCCGCCGCGGCGGATCTGCAAATCGTCGATGAGGAACGACAGGGACACCCGGTCGAGCTGTTCGGCGATGAGCTGATCCCGGAAGCTGCCGGGAAAGGTCATCAGGTGATCGGTCGCGATAGAGCCGGTGACGGCGATGCGCACGGGATCTTTCTCCTCGTTGTCAGCATCTGAGAAAAGAGCGGGCAGTGAAACCCAGCAAGAATACGCGACCTCGCAGACACGCGACGGCCCCGCAGGGTGACAGATCTCACCCTACGGGGCCGTCGCTTCCCAGCTTTTCGCCTGGCGTGCGGCGTTTCGGCGACTAGTTGAACGAGTCGCCGCAGGCGCACGAACCCGTGGCGTTCGGGTTGTCGATCGTGAAGCCCTGCTTCTCGATCGTGTCGACGAAGTCGACCGTGGCACCCACCAGGTAGGGAGCGCTCATCCGGTCGGTGACCACGCTGACACCGTTGAAGTCCGTGACGACGTCGCCGTCCATGGAACGATCGTCGAAGAAGAGCTGATAGCGCAGGCCGGAACAGCCACCGGGCTGCACGGCCACGCGAAGCTGGAGACCTTCCTCGCCCTGCTGCTCCAGCAGGCTCTTGACCTTGGCGGAGGCCGCGTCACTAAGGATCAGACCCTGCGCCGTGGTCTCGCTGCTCTCAACCGACATGTGGTGACTCCCGCGTCTGCGTCAACCGCCCGGTCGGAACGGCTGTCTGTTTCTGACGTCCTTCTTAGACGCTACCAACACCCGCCGACGGCTACACATTCCTCGGTCCGGAACTACCCCTCCGCCCCGGAATAAAGCCCCGGGGGCCGTGTGTCATCATAGTCGTCAGTTCGACGATAAGGGGGTGTGGTCGTGACGACCACCGATACCGGACTTCCGCTCTTCGTCCTCGGCAGGGGGACCGACTCGCACAGCGAGCGCGGTGTCGACTGTCCCGGTGAGTTGCCGTCCGCCTCGGATCCGGCGCTCGTGGAGCGCGCCAGACGGGCCAAGGCGGCGCTGGGCGACCGGGTCTTCGTGCTGGGTCACCACTACCAGCGTGACGAGGTCATCCAGTTCGCCGATGTGACCGGGGACTCCTTCAAACTCGCCCGGGAGGCCGCGGCCCGGCCGGATGCCGAGTACATCGTCTTCTGCGGCGTGCACTTCATGGCCGAGTCGGCCGACATCCTCACCGGCGACGCGCAGAGAGTCGTGCTGCCCGATCTCGCCGCGGGATGCTCGATGGCCGACATGGCCACGTTCGACCAGGTCGAGGAGTGCTGGGAGGCGCTGGAGGACGCCGGGATCGCCGGTGTCACGGTGCCGGTCACCTACATGAACTCCAGCGCCGACATCAAGGCGTTCTGCGGACGCAACGGCGGTGTGGTGTGCACCTCCTCCAACGCCAGGCGGGCCCTCGACTGGGCGTTCTCCCGCGGCGAGAAGGTGCTCTTCCTGCCCGATCAGCACCTGGGACGCAACACCGCGGTGCTGGAGATGGGCCTGTCGCTGGACGACTGCGTCGTGTACAACCCGCACCGGCCGAACGGCGGGCTGACCACCGAGCAGCTCGAGAACGCCAAGGTGATCCTGTGGAAGGGGCACTGCTCGGTGCACGGGCGTTTCAGCCCCGAGTGCGTCGACGACGTCCGCGAGCGGATCCCCGGCGTCAACGTGCTGGTGCACCCCGAGTGCAGGCACGAGGTGGTCACCAAGGCCGACCACGTCGGCTCGACCGAATACATCATCAAGAAGCTCGAAGAGGCCCCGGCGGGGTCCTCCTGGGCGGTGGGGACCGAGCTGAACCTGGTCAAGCGGCTCGGGCAGATGTTCCCCGACAAGAACGTCACGTTCCTGGACCGGACCGTCTGCTACTGCTCGACGATGAACCGGATCGACCTGCCGCACCTGGTCTGGGCACTGGAGTCCCTGGCGGCCGGTCAGGTCGTCAACCAGATCACCGTGGACGAGGACACCACCCGCTGGGCCAAGGTCGCCCTGGACCGGATGCTGGCCCTTCCCTGAGGGTCCTCCTGGGGCGTGGGACGGGGCCGCCGTCCCACGCCCCAGGGCTAGAGCAGTTCGTAGACCACCCGGACATGGACCGAGATGGACTGCTGGCCGGGGCTGATGGACGCCTTGTCGGCCAGCGCGGCACCGGCGAACCTGATCGGCGGGGGCGACGCGTCCTCCTCGGCGACCGTCAGGACGGGGCCGAGCCTGCGGCCGGACAGCCTGGCGTACTGGGCGGCGCGGGCGGTGGCGTCCCTGAACGCCGCGTCGCGCGCGGCCCGCACCAGCCTGCGGTTGTCGGACACCTCGAAGGAGATGCCGTTCAGGCGGGCCTCCTCGCCCACGCCGGCCACCGTGTCGATCACCTTGTCGGCGGAGGCGATGTCGCGAACCACGGCCTCGACGCCCTGCGCCGCCCGGTAACCGGAGACGGTGGGATAGGTGCTGTACTCGGGGCCGAGGGACAGTTCGTTGGTCCGCAGGTCCTTGGCCTGGATCCCCGCCGCCTTCAGCGCCTCGGTCAGCTTCGCGGCGGCTGCCCGCGCGTCGGCGAAGGCGGTGCCCGCGGTGGCGCGGCGCACCTCGACGCCGGCGTTCAGGCGCATGACGTCGGGGACGGCGGACTGGGAGCCCTCCCCCACGACCGTGATCCGCGACCGATCGTCCTCCAGCGTCACCTTCGCGAGGCCGGAACGGAGACCGTGCCGGGGAGCGGGGTCGGCGGACGCGGTCCCGCCGAACATGCCCATGGTGAGGAGCGCGGCCGTGGCCACGGCATGAGTCATCTTGATCATAAGATCATGGCAGCACGGGGCGGCGACGGCGGCGGGGAACCGTCGGTGTGCCCTGTCATACCTTGAACGTCAGATCACCGTGGAACGTCAGATCACCGTGCGTTCCCGCCACCAGCCGAACAGCGCGGTGTCGCCCTCCACGGCGTAGTCGTCGGCGCTGCGGCGGCCCCACACGACCTGCAGCAGGTCCGCCGAGGTGGCGGCGCGGACCGTGACGCTCCCCGGCTGGAGGGAGCGCACATGGTGGAAGCGGTCCGGATCGAGCGTGACCACCCATCCGGCGCCGGTGTCGGCCTGCAGGGAGATCGTCTCGCCCGCACCCCGCAGGTCGGCCACGCCCGGACTCCAGCGCGCGTACGGCAGGACGTCGAGAAACTCCTCCACTCCGTCGGCCGCCACGTCCTCGTCGACCGAGACCGGCAGGCCCAGTGCCAGCTCGGCGTCGATCCGGTGGACCACGGTCTCGTGGAGCTGCCGCCGCGACCAGAACCGCACGCTCCGGTCGGCGCCCCAGGACCACATCGGCGCCTCGGGCGGATGCGACAGCAACGCCTCGGACAGGAGACCGGACCCCTCCCCCAGCCAGGCGGCGTAGCCGCCGGGGTCCGCCGGCAGGCCCATCTCCATGGCGTCGCGGTCGTAGCGCCGCCCGGCCAGGTCGCGGACCATCGCGGCGGCCCATCGGTGCACACTGCCGGTGTGCACGGTGAGTGCGGCCACGTCCCAGCCCGGGCAGGTGAGCACCGGGGTGGACATGTCGCGGTCCCGAAGGGCCTCCGCCATCTCGGTGATCTCCCTGACGGCCGCCTGGACGTGCTCGGCGTGGGTCCAGTCCCTCAACTCGGTCCTCCCGTGTGAAGCGCGTGAACTACCTGTCGTACTCGGTGCCGCCGGTGCTGGTGGCCGGCGCGCGGCTCACCTGCCCCCGGAAGTCGATCACTACCGCCTCGCACCCGATATCGATCACCACCGCCTCGCGCCCGACGCCGCCGCGCCGCCAGGCGGCGAGGTGCCGGCTGGCGCCCGGGTCCCGGCCGCCCGGCCGTCGTCTCCGCCTGCCGATACTCCCGCACCCGCTCCGGGTCCCCAGCTCGTAAGGACACGAGATCCGGCATGACCGCACCCCCGCCGATGGCCCTTTATCGCCTATTGTGCGGGCAAATAGTCACAGTTGGTGGGTCAATCGCGGGGCCGGACCAGCGGGAAGGTCAGCGACTGCCTGACCGACCTCCCGGTCAGCATCATGATGAGCCGGTCGACGCCGATGCCGAGCCCGCCGGTGGGCGGCATGGCGTACTCCAGCGCCTGCAGGAAGTCCTCGTCCAGGTCCATCGCGTCCGGATTTCCGGCGGCGGCGGCCCGCAGCGACTGCTCGGTCAGCCGGCGGCGCTGCTCGACCGGGTCGGTCAGCTCGGAGCAGGCGGTACCGATCTCGACTCCGAAGGCGACCAGGTCCCACTGCTCGGCCAGCCGCCGGTCACCGCGGTGCGGCTGGGCGAGGGGGGATACCTCCGCCGGAAAGTCGGTGTAGAAGGCCGGTTCGACGGTCCGCTCCTCCACGAGCCGCTCGTACAGCTCCACCAGCATCGCGCCCCGCTCCCATTTCGGGTCGTACGGCACCGCCAGCCGACCGGCCAGCTTGCGAAGCTCCTGGACGGAGGTGTCCGCGGTCACCTGCTCCCCCGCGGCCGCCGAGACGGCCTCGTTCACGGTGGTCACCGGCCAGGCTCCGGAGATGTCGATCTCCTGCCCGTGCCTGCGGACCACCGGTGCGCCGAACGCCGCGGTGGCCGCCTCCTGGACGAGTTCGCGGGCGAGGTCCAGCATCGCCCGGTAGTCGGCGTAGGCCTGGTACGCCTCCAGCATCGTGAACTCGGGGTTGTGCCGGTAGGAGACCCCCTCGTTGCGGAAGACCGGGCCGAGTTCGAAGATCTGCTCCACGCCGCCCACACACAGGCGCTTCAGGTGCGGCTCCGGCGAGATCCGCAGGGAGAGCCTCAGGTCGTAGGCGTTCATGTGGGTGGTGAACGGCCGGGCGTCGGCGCCCCCGTGGACGGGCTGCAGGACAGGCGTCTCGACCTCCAGGAAACCCCGGCGGACCAGCGCGTCCCGCAGGCCGTGCAGGACCGCGCCCCGGATCCGCAGTGTCTCGCGGGCCTCGGCGTCGGTCACCAGGTCGAGGTAGCGTCGCCGTACCCGCGCCCGCGGACCGGCCGTGCCGTGCTGCCCGCCGGGGAGCGGGCGCAGGCATTTGGCGGTCACCGCCCACTCCCCGGCGAGCACGGAGAGCTCCCCGGCCCGGCTGGTGACGACCTCGCCGGTGCAGCCGACGTGATCTCCCAGGTCGACGGTACGGCGCCAGCGTGCCAGGTCCGCGCTCTGGTCGAGCATGAGCTGCAGGGTGCCGGTCCAGTCGGTGACGGTGGCGAACAGCAGCTTCCCGTGGTCGCGGACCAGCATCACCCGCCCCGCCACCGTGACCCGCTCTCCGGTCCGCACGTCGGCGGGGACGCCGGGGTGGGCCAGCCGCACCTCGGCGGCGGTGTGGGTGCGCGGACGGCCCACCGGGTACGGATCGCCGCCCTCGGCCCGGATCCGGTCCAGCTTGGCGAGACGGACCCGCATCTGTTCCGGTACGGCCGGGCCCCGGCGGCTCTCGTCCCGGTCCGGCGCGGCGTCCGCCGTCGCGGTGCGGGGAGCCTCCGCCGCCGGCGGGACCGGTCTCTCCCCGCGCCGCAGCAGTGTGGGCAGACTCGGCCCGTGCCCCAGGAAACCTTCGGCGATCACCGAGGCCAGACCGACCTTGGGCAGGTCACGGCCGTCCTCGTAGGCCAGGTAGCGCGGCACCCACGCGGGGCGGTACTTCACGTTCGACCGGTACAGCGACTCCAGCTGCCACCAGCGGGAGAAGAACAGCAGCATCCCCCGCCAGGCCCGCAGCACCGGCCCGGCGCCGATCCTGGCGCCCTCCTCGAAGGCGGCGCGGAAGACCGCGAAGTTCAGCGAGATGTGCGCCACCCCCAGGGCGGGCGCCTGCCCGACGAGGCCGGAGACCATGAACTCCATCAGGCCGTTGTCGGACTCGCGGTCCCGGCGCATCAGGTCCAGGGACAGGCCGTGCTCGCCCCACGGCACGAAGGACAGCAGCGCGGCGTGGCCGCCGTCCGGCGCGAGAGCCTCGACCAGGACGCATCTGCCGTCAGCCGGATCCCCCAGCCTGCCCAGCGCCATCGAGAAACCGCGTTCGGCCTCGGTGTCCCGCCACGCCTCGGCCCGGTCGATGATCTGGTGCATCTCCTGCGGGGTCAGCTCCTCGTGCCGCCGGACGCGCAGCGTGTATCCGGCCCGCTCGACCCGGTTGACCGCCTGCCGTACGCCGCGCATCTCCCGGCCGGACAGGCCGAAGGAGGCCACCTCGATCACGGCCTCGTCGCCGAGCTGGAGCACCCGCAGTCCCGCCCGGTTGTAGGCCCGGGCGCCCTCCTCGCTCGCTCCGATGGCCGCCGCGGTCCAGCCGTACTCGCCCGCCTGGTCCATCCAGGTCCGGATGGCCGGCTCCCAGGCCTCCACGTCGCCGATCGGGTCGCCCCCGGCCAGGCTGACGCCGGCGACCACCCGGTAGGAGACGGCCGCCTTGCCGCTCGCCGAGAAGACGGCGGCCCGGTCCCTCCGGGTGGCGAAGTATCCCAGCGAGTCGCGCTCTCCCGTGGCGGCCAGCAGCGCGCGTATCCGGGCCTCCTCCGACGGGAGCAGCCCGGCGCTGGCCCGCTGGGAGCGGAACAGCACCAGGAAGGCCGACAGGATCGCGACGGCGGTCAGCAGGCCCACGACGAAGCCGACCCAGGCGGGTGGATGCCCCACGCGGTCGAGGTCGAAGGTGACCGCGCCGCCCAGCGCCTTCTCCAGCGCCCAGGCGGACCTGCCCGGCGGGGTCAGCGTGCCGGGGAAGAGGGTGACCAGCAGGTAGGCGACGCCGAAGGAGGCCGCGAGCAGGACGAGGAGGGTCAGCAGCGCCTTGCGGAAGGCGCCGCGCTGCACCTTGGCGTAGAACTCGCGGCGGGCGAGCACCAGTACGGCCAGCAGACCGGTGGCGAAGACCAGGTTGATCGTGCCCGTGACCAGGAACCAGGTGGATCCGAGCCGCCGGATGACGTTGTCGCCCAGTGGGGAGAACGGCGGCAGGAGGATCACGTCGAGCAGCGCGGTCAGCGACAGCAGCACCACCAGCAGCCAGTACGCCGCGCGCTTGCGGCGGGCGACGGCTCCGGAGAGGATGGCCACGAACACGGCGTAGCCGAGGTTCGCCTCGACCGAGAAGATGCTGGTGCTGACCGCGTCGGTGATCGGCCGCAGCAGCCTCCGCAGCGGACCGAAGACCGCGATGGCGGTCGAGTAGGCCGCCAGCACCGCGAAGAACACGCCCAGCGTCCGGGGCACCGCCGCCGTCCAGCGCCGCCCCTTCGGCCGAGATGCCATCACCACACCCCCGAGAGGATCGCTACCCAGGTCGTATACCCGGCTACGTATCGTGAAATCTACTGATCATCCGTACCGCTTCGGCGATCGCGCCGGGCCGTTCCAGTTCGACTTCGTGCCCGCTGTCCGGAAGGGAGATCAGCGTGGCGTTCAGCAGCGCGGCGAGGTCACGGTGGCAGCGGTCCCGCGGGCCGGCGCTGAGGATGACGACGGGGACGTCCGGGAAGGGGTGGGTCACGCGCAACCCGCCGAGTTCGACGGCCATGTCCCGGTAGGCGAGCCACTCGGCCAGCGCGGCGGCCAGCACGCGGCCCCTGCCGTACACGGCCCGGGCGCGGTCGTGCGCCCCCATGAGGAGGCGGTGCGCGACGGGCAGCACGACAGCGGCGAGGACGGTCGCGCCGAACGTGCCGCCGAGCGCGGGCAGCGCGCGCTGCACGGCGCGTACGGCTGCCGCGCGCACGGTGCCCCGGGGCCGTGCCACGGGGTCGCAGCTGGGGTCGACCAGCACCAGCCCCGCCACCCGCCCCGGATGGAGCCGGGCGAACGCCTCCGCGTGCCGGCCCGCCGCCGAGTGGGCCACCACCATGGGGACGTCCGCCAGCGCGCCGATCCGCTCCGCCTCCTCGCGCAACGTGGGCGGCGTGCGGTGGCCGGAGCTGAGTCCCAGGCCCGGCCGGTCGAACCGGATCACCAGGTGGTCGCGGCCCAGGTCGGCGGCGACCCGGTCCCAGTGGAACCACGCCGCCGCCATGCCGGCGCAGATCAGCACCGGGGGCGTGCCGGCTCCCTCCAGCAGGACGTGCGCCTTCGGTGGGGGCGGCACCGTCCGGTCCCGCCAGAGCGCGACCGCCGGCAGCAGCAGCCAGAGCCCGATGACCGCCACCTGGAACCGCTGCGCGACCCCCACCGGGGCGCCGGACGCGATGGCCGCCAGGGTCCAGGCCGTGGCGGCGGTCATGAGCACGGCCAGTACCGCCCCGCCGTACCCGATCAGCGGCCACCTGTGCCGCCGCAGCGCGCTCACCGGCAGCGCCACCAGGCTGAGTATCGCTCCCGCGGCCGCCAGGGCGCTGGTCACCGTGTGGATCCGGTGCGCGGCCGAGACCCGTCCCGCCGCCTCGGCCGCGGTGCAGGAGGGGTCGCTCAGCGCGGCGCAGTCCAGCGGGAAGGCGCCGCTGTCCAGGATCGTCATCACGCCCAGCAGCGCGAGACCGAGCCAGCCGGCCGTCGCCCAGCGGCCGGGACGCTCGTCGGGCACCAGCGCCACGGCGGTCAGGCAGGCGATCCCGGAGAGCACATCGGCGGCCCGTACCAGCCACGACCACGGCTGGTCGGCCGCGGCCAGCTCGCTGACGTAGGCGCCCGGCCCGCCGAGGCCGGTGTTGAGGAACTGCACCGGAACCCAGGCGCTGTACCCCACGGCCGCGACGGCGAACGCGTAGGCCGCGACCTTGGTCAGCCTCCGCCCGGCGCGCATCTCCTCAGAGCCCTGGCGCGCCCCACAGGGGAAACCATCGGCCGAGATCGGGTTCGAGCGGCAGCTCGCCCTCGATCGCGCCGCGCACCTGAAGCTCCAGCGCGTTGTCCCGGTGCTGTCCGGACAGCGGCGCGAACGGGTAGAAGGTGCCTCGTTTGTAGAGGTAGACCAGGGCGACGTTGCGGGCGGAACCGTCGGCGAAGGAGACCAGCGAGCAGAGCAGGGAGGGGCCGAAGCCCGCCGCCTCCAGGGAGGAGTTGACCGCGTGCAGGTCGGTGACCAGCTCGCTGAGCTGCTCGGGCGGGCGGCGCACCAGCAGCCAGCTGTAACCGTAGGTGTCCGTGGACTCCTCCACCGGCGGCCCGTCCCCGGCGGCGAGCAGCCCGGCGACGTCGCGCTCCAGCTCGGCGAAGGCCCCGCCCTCGGCCGCGCGGAAGCAGACCGCCCCCGTCCCGGCCGGCACCAGCCCGGTCGCGGCCTGCAGGGTCACCGCCGCCGACGGCAGCGCGAACAGCGCGTCCAGGTCCGGTTGGACAGGGTCGGTACGGCCCAGCAACGCGTCCCACCACTTCACCGTTACACTCCCTGTCCGAGCTGGGCGGATATCCTGGCGAGCTGCTCCAGGCGCCGGTTCAACGGCGGGTGGGTCGCGAGCAGCGCGGCCAGGCTGGTGCCCCCGGACAGCGCCGGGGCGAAGAAGAAGGCGTTGAACGGCTCGGCCTCACGCAGGTCCCTGGTCGGGATGCGGGCCATCTCTCCGCTGATCTTGACCAGTGCGCTCGCCAGCACCGAGGGGCGCTGGGTGAGGAGCGCGCCGGCGCGGTCGGCGGCCAGCTCACGGTAGCGGGACAGGGCACGGGTGAGCAGGAAGCTGACCGCGTACACCAGGAGCGAGACCAGCATGATGATCAGGCCGATCGGCAGACCGCCCCTGTCGTCGCGGCCACGCCCCAGACCGGAGTAGAGCGCGAATCTGGTCATCAGGCCGGCGGCGATGCCGAGGAAGGAGGCGATGGTCATCACGGCGACGTCGCGGTGGGCGACATGGGACATCTCGTGGGCGAGCACGCCCTCAAGCTCGGCCCGGTCCAGACGGCGCAGCAGGCCGGTGGTCACGCACACCACGGAGTTCTTCTGGTTGCGGCCGGTGGCGAACGCGTTCGGGATGTCCGAGTCGGCGATCGCCACCCTCGGCTTGGGCATGTCGGCCATGGCGCTGAGCCGGTCGATCATGCCGTGCAGCTCGGGGGCCTGCTCCGGAGTGACCTCATGTCCGTGCATCGCGAACAGCGCGATGCGGTCGGACATGAAGTACTGGACCAGCAGGGCGCCTCCGGCGATGAGCAGCACCAGGAGGGTTCGGACCCCCAGGGCGACCAACGCACCCACGAAGATCACATACAGCAGTCCGAGCAGGAACATGGTCGCAACCATGCGGCTGGTCAAGCCCCGGTCCGGGGCAAACCGGGTCTGTGCCATATGCCCAAACTATCCGGGAATCAGCCCTTCATCGCCGAGCATCTCCCGCACTTCTTCCATGGAAGCGTCGGCCGGAGGCAAAATCAGCTCGGAGGGCTCCAGGCTGTCGTCCGGAAGTGCCTTCCCCACGTGACGCACCTTGTCCAGCAGGTCGTGCAGGCGAGATCTGAACGTCTCCTCGTCGCCGGCCTCGATGGCCGCCTCAAGCTCACTGTCCAGGGCGTTCAGGACGTCGAGATCACTCGGCGCGATCTCGGTCTGCCCCTCACCCATGATGCGAACGATCACAGCCCCTCCCCCGGCTGACGGTACTGCTGCGTCTGGGGGGACTGCTGCGGCTGCTGAGGCTGCTGCTGCGGCTGGGGGCCACCGGACTCGATCGCGCTCTTGGGCGCGGGGCCCTGACCGAGCTCGGCCTTCATCCGGGCGATCTCCAGCTCCACGTCGTGGCCGCCGCCCATGCGGTCCAGCTCGGCCTGGATGTCGTCGCCGCGCTGCCCGCTGAAGTCGTCGAGCGCCCCGCTGGCCAGCAGCTCGTCGATGGCACCCGCACGGGCCTGCATCGAGGCCGTCTTGTCCTCGGCCCGCTGGATGGCCAGACCGACGTCGCCCATCTCCTCGGAGATGCCGGAGAAGGCCTCGTTGATCCGCGTCTGCGCCTCGGCCGCGGTGTAGGTCGCCTTGATCGTCTCCTTGCGGGTACGGAAGGAGTCGACCTTGGCCTGCAGCCGGTGTGAGGCGGTGGTGAGCTTCTCCTCCTCGCCCTGCAGGTTGTCGTGCTGCACGCGGAGGTCGGCGATCTGGGTCTGCAGGCTCGACCGGCGACTCAGCGCCTCGCGGGCGAGGTCCTCGCGGCCGACGCCGAGCGCCTTGCGCCCCTGCTCCTCAAGCTTGCGCGACTGGGCCTCGATCTGGTTGATCTGCAGCTCCACCCGCTTGCGCGAGGTGGCGACGTCGGCCACTCCCCGGCGCACCTTCTGCAACAGCTCAAGCTGGCGCTGATATGAGTAGTCCAGGGTTTCGCGAGGATCTTCCATCTTGTCCAACGCGTTGTTCGCCTTGGACCGGAAGATCAGCGAAAGTCTCTTCATCACGCTCATGCGCGTCGGCCGTCCCCTTCTTCAAATGCCTTCGGGTCACCCAGTGATTCCAGCCCCCCAAGAAAGCACTGGAGCCACCTAGGTTCACCCTACGCATAACGCACGAGGGCGTCACTAAGTTGCAGTCCCGGTAGGCTGACGATGTGTTCCGACGTACCCAGACCACTGCGGACGACTCCCCCGCCTCCGCTAACGATCCTAAGCCTGCGGGCAAGGGGCGTCCCACACCCAAGCGCCGGGACGCCGAAGGCCGTCGCCGCCAGCCGGTGAACGCCCCCCAGAACCGCAAAGAGGCATACAAGCAACTCCGTGAGCGCCAGGCCAACGACCGCGTCAAGGCGCGCGAGGGCATGATGCGCGGCGACGAGCGCTACTTCCCGGCGCGCGACCGGGGCCCGGCCCGCAAGTTCGCCCGTGACTGGGTCGACTCCCGCCGGGTCGTCAGCCAGTACTTCCTGCCTTTCTCGCTGCTGATCCTGCTTCTCACCTGGGTCCCCTTCCCCGGCGAGATCCGCGGCTACGTCAACGTCGCGGTCATCACGATCGGCTGGCCGATCATGATGGTGGGCGTGCTGCTCACCTCGGTCTGGGTGTCGTGGAAGGTCAAGAAGCTGGTGACCGAGAAGTTCCCCGGCGAGAGCACCAAGGGCGTCGGCTTCTACGCCGCCATGCGTGCGCTGCAGATCCGCAAGCTGCGCTTCCCACCCCCCGCCCTGCTGCCCGGCGGCAAGCCCGTCCCGCCGAAGAACTGAGCCACAAAAGCCCGTCCCCTCCCCGGGGACGGGCTTTTTGTCGTTTCGCAGGCGAATCATCGGTCCACCTGGCGCTCAGTCCACGATCTCCCAGTCGAACCCGCCCTCGATCATCGCGGGTCTCCAGTAGCCGACGGACCCACCGGTCTCCATCGCGGCGGCGGTCGCCTTGAGCAGCGCGTAGTGCGAGCGGATCGGGACGCCGCCCGGCGTGAAACTCAGCTGGCCCTCGTGGTCGGTGTCCCCCACGTCGCGCCGGACCGAGTCGACCACGAGGTGGTTGCCGCTCCCGTCGGAACCGAAGGGGATCATGCGCCCGTCCCACCACTCCGCACGCGGGTCGCCCTTGTCGATGTCGTCGATCTCGCACAGCATCCGCCAGGTGTCGCGGATCTCCCGGACACCCATCCCCATGTTTCCCAGAAAGCCGAACGGCCAGCTCCCACCCGTCGCCGTGGCCCCGTTGTGCCGCATCAGCGAGGCCCGCAGGTCGTCGGGGAACCGCAGGCCCATCTGCGCCTCCGCGACCGCGATCGTCCGGGCCCTGGCGGGCGGTCCGAGCGTGCGGTAGCTCGCGGGGTCGTTGGCCTTCAGCCACCTCTCGATCCGCGCCCACTGCCTGCCGACCGCCCGAACCATCCTCGGGCTGAGCGCCCGCACCCGCGGAGCCCGCGCCGCGGGGTGGCAGTCGGCGTCCGGAGCCGACCCGTCCGGATCCCCCGTGGCGGTGGGGGCCGGCCCCGGAGTGGCGTCGGCGTGGGACGAGAGCCGTTCCCGTACCGCGGCCTCCAGGTCCCCGTCACTCACGCCCGCATCGCAGAGCGGGCCGGCATAGGTGCCCGGCGGTTCCGCGTACGGGAGGTGACACGAGCCGGTCACGGAGCCGGAGACCACGCCGTAACGGTCTTCCCCGACCTCGGCGGGGTAGTACGTCTCGGCGTACTCGGCCTCCCCGCCCGTCTCCTTGGAGAAGGTCGCGTTCTCCAGCGCCTGGGTGCCGAAGACCAGCAGGCACAGCGCCGCCGCGACGGCGCCCCAGCGGTTCAGGCGGCGGCGGGCGGCGGCGTCCAGGGGCTGCCGCGGAGAGGACTCGGCGCTGAGGAAGCCAGGGATGTAGGACTTTTTGGCATAGCGCCTGAGATCGTCGGCGGTGGGGACGCCGAGGATCGGGACGGGGGGCCACGGAGGCACGGCCTCGGCATGGAGGCCGCTCCGGCCGGCCGCGGCGGACCGGGCATCCGGATCGGCCCCGGCCCGGCGGGCTGCCCCGGGGACGGCAGGGGCACGGCGTAGCCGCAGGACCATCACGACGATCGCCGTCACCACGGCGGCCGCGGCCGCGAGCCGTACCCATCGAGAAGTGATCAAGCGCAGCACGCCGGGCAGAGTATCCCGAAAAGATCTGTCGGATGGCACCTACTAAGGTCGAAGCATGGAATTCCGTCACCTTGGCCGCAGCGGTCTCATGGTCAGCGAGATCAGCTATGGCAACTGGATCACTCATGGCTCCCAGGTCGAGGAGGACGCCGCGAAGGAGTGCGTGCAGGCGGCCCTCGACGAAGGGATCACCACCTTCGACACCGCCGACGTATACGCGGGCACCAAGGCGGAGGAGGTGCTCGGACGTGCCCTGAAGGGGGTCCGCCGCGAGTCCTTGGAGATCTTCACCAAGGTCTTCTGGCCCACCGGCCCCGGTCCCAATGACCGCGGCCTGTCGCGCAAGCACATCACCGAGTCCATCCACGGCTCCCTGCGTCGCCTGCAGACCGACTACGTCGACCTCTACCAGGCCCACCGTTTCGACAACGAGACGCCGCTGGAGGAGACCCTCAAGACCTTCGACGACCTCGTCCGGCAGGGCAAGGTCCTCTACGTCGGCGTCAGCGAGTGGACCGCCGACCAGATCGCCCAGGCGTTGAGGATCGCCGACGAGATGGGCTTCGACCGCCTGGTCTCCAACCAGCCCCAGTACTCCATGCTGTGGCGGGTCATCGAGTCCGAGGTCGTGCCGCTCTCCGAGAAGGAGGGCCTCAGCCAGATCGTCTGGTCCCCGATCGCCCAGGGCGTGCTCACCGGCAAGTATCTGCCGGGCCAGCCGCCGCCCGCGGGCTCCCGGGCCACCGACCCCAGCGGTGGCAACTTCATCTCCCGGATGCTGAACGACGACGTGCTCACCCGCGTCCAGGACCTGAAGCCGATCGCCGCCGACCTCGGGCTGAGCATGGCCCAGCTCGCGGTGGCGTGGGTGCTGCAGAACCAGAACGTGGCCTCCGCCATCATCGGCGCGACCAAGCCCGAGCAGGTCCGCGACAACGTCAAGGCCTCCGGTGTGAAGCTGGACGCCGAGGTGCTGAAGAAGATCGACGACGTCCTCGGCCCGGTCATCGAGCGGGACCCGGCCAAGACCGTCAGCCCCGCGAAGCGCCCCTGACAGACAGACGACCCCCGGGCCTCCGTGACGGAGACCCGGGGGTTTCTCAGTCATTCGACTTGTTCGGCGCGGCTTTATTCGGCTTTATTCGGCGCGCAGCGACATCTTCTCGTATTCGACCCGGTCGCCATCGAGCAGAGTGACCTTCTCGACACCGGACTCCAGCAGCTCACGCCAGCTCTCCCCGAGCCATGACTCCGCATCCGCCTGACTCGGAAACGTGTCGGACGGCGTGACCCCCTCCGTCACGATGCCGCCATTCGCGTTTTCATAACGCCAGTGCCACGTCATGCCATACGGTCCCTTCGCGCGTGTTCCCGGTGCCTCCGACGACTCCAGCGAACCCTACATCGCACGTCCCGGAGACAGGCGGGTGCGAGCACCCGCGACACGACCCCGGCCGGACGGCGGAACCCCGCCCCTACGCTGAAGCGGTGAAGGTCCTGATCTCCGGAACGGCGGCCGGCGACGGCTGGCCCGCGCCGGGCTGCGAGTGCGCCTCCTGCACGCGGCTCGCCCCCGGCCACCGCCGCCCCACCGACGTCGTCCTCACCGATCCCGCGCCGCCCCCGCCCACCGGACCCACTCCCGGCCTCACACGGCTCCCGCCCACCGGCCCCATCCCCGACGCACCTGTACAGCCCGCACCCGCCGGGCCCACCTCCGACGGACCCGTACGGCTCCCGCCCGCAGGTCCCCTCCCACCCGGGTACCGGACCTCGACCGGCCCCGACGGCCTCACCCTCACCGCTCCCAGCGGGGAACGGATCCTCTACGCGGCCCCCCTCCCCTCCCCTCCCCCTGGCCGGTACGGCGAGCGGACCGGGCGGGGGCCGTCCTCGGCATCCACGGAGGACTCCCCGGACCCGGCGTACACGAAGGGCGCTCCAGACCCGGCGCCCGCGGAGGACGCGCGGTCCACGTACGGGCTGGTGCTGATGGACGTGCTCGACCGGCCGGAGCGGCTGGGGGATCTGCGCCGCCGCGGCGTGGTCGGCGAGCGGACCCACGTCGTGGCCGTGGACATCGACCACCGGGTGCCGACGGAGGCGGAGCTGGCCCGCCGGGCCGCGTTCTGGGGGGTGCGGGCCGTACCGGACGGGACGGTCCTCGACACCGACGGGCCCGTGCCCGCCCCGCCCACGCGGCCGCGGCGCACCCTGGTCCTGGGCGGGACCCGTTCCGGCAAGTCGGCCGAGGCCGAGCTCCGACTGGCCGCCGAGCCCGAGGTCCTCTACGTCGCGACCGGGCCGTCCGGCGACGGTGACGCCGAATGGGGCCGACGGGTCCGGGCGCACCGGGAGCGCCGGCCCGCCCACTGGGGCACGGCCGAGACCACCGACCTGGCCGGACTGCTCCGGGCCGCCGAGATTCCGATGCTGATCGACGGGCTCGGCACCTGGATCGCCGCGGTCTTCGACGCGTGCGACGCCTGGAGCGGGGACGGCCGGGAGGCGGTCACGGCCCGGTGCGACGAGTTGGTCGCCGCCTGGCGGCAGGTCCGGGTACCGGTCGTCGCGGTCTCCGACGAGGTCGGGCTCGGCGTGGTGCCCGCCACCTCCAGCGGCCGGATGTTCCGCGACGCCCTGGGTCGCCTGAACCAGCGGCTGGCGCTCGAATCCGAGGACGTCGCGCTGGTGGTGGCGGGCCGCGTCCTCCCCCTGCCCGTCTGACTGCCCGTCTGACTGCCCGTCTGAGTGCCCGTCCGGACGGGCACCCGGCCCGCGGGCGGGTGCACGGGCTACGCTCGTCGACCGTGTCTGGAACGCCGCCTTCGGAGAGCCCGTCCACGTTCGCCGACGGGGTGCGTCTCGCGATCGGCACGCTGAGCGTGTTCCCGGTCCGCCCCGGGGTGGTCGACCGCAGGGCCGCGGGGATCGCGATGACGGCCGCCCCGTTCGTCGGAGCGCTGATCGGAGTCGTCGCCGGGGCCGTGCTCGCGGTGGCGCTCCGGCTGGGGGTGACGCCGCTCCCCGCGTCGGTGCTGGCCGTGGCGGCGCTGGCACTGCTCACCCGGGGACTGCACCTGGACGGACTGGCCGACCTGGCCGACGGGCTGGGCAGCGGCCGACCGGCCGGACCAGCACTGGACATCATGAAAAAGTCCGATATCGGGCCGTTCGGCGTCGTGACGCTGGTCCTCACCCTGCTGGTCCAGGTGGCGACGCTGGCGGAGGTCACCGCGGCCGGGATGGGCCCGGCCGCGGTGGTCGTCGCCTGCGCGACGGGAAGACTGGCGCTCACCTGGGCCTGCCGCGCGGGCGTCCCCTCCGCCCGTCCCGGGGGGCTCGGCTCGATGGTCGCGGGCACCGTACGGCGAGGCCCCGCGCTCGCCGTGACGGCGTTCGTGCTCGCCGGGACGGTCGCGTGGGCGCTCCTGCACTTCACCGGGGTCTTGGAGCCGTGGCTCGCGGGGGCGACGTCACCGTTCCCGTCGCCCGGTGAATACCGGATCACCGCCGGGATCGGCGACCTCGACGCTTTCGAGACCACCGGGTCCTTCCCGACGGACGGCCTGCTCCTGCGGTGGAATGAGACGGCCACGGTGATCTGGGGCCTGCCCGCTGCCGTCCTGGCGGGGTTGACGGCCGCGTGGGCCCTGCGGCGCAGGGCGGTACGGCGGCTGGGCGGGATCACCGGCGACGTGCTCGGCGCCCTCGTCGAGGTCGCCACGGCCACCGTGCTGGTGGTGTGCGCGATGGCCGTGGGCTGATCGGGTGGCCGCTGTCGAGCCACCGGTCCCGGACGACGAGACCCCTGGGAAACCCAGGTCAGACGGCGACCGGATCGGGCCGCCGGACCGGCCGGAACCGGAACAGCGCGGCGGCGACCACGGCCAGCAGCGCCGAGCCGACCAGGCCGGTGATCCCGGCGACGACGAGGTTCGGCGGGTGGGCGGCGTCGCCCACGAGCAGGATGATGCTCCCTGACGCGTTCAGCGCGCCGTGGCCGATGACGGCGGGCCAGATGCTGCCGGAGCGGAGACGGAGCCAGCCGAGCAGGGCCCCGTAGGCCACGCAGAAGACGACGAACATGGGTGCCGCCCACGCGCCGAGCTGGGGGTAGTTGTAGCCGCGCAGGGTGAGCGGGGCGTGCCAGGCGCCCCAGATCACCCCGGAGACCAGCAGTGCCCGCGAGGTGCCCAGTGGCATCAGGCGCGGCAGGAGCCAGCCCCGCCAGCCCCACTCCTCACCGAACGCCGCGATCGAGTTGATCAGCGGGGCGATCAGGAGGGCGGCCGCGAGCTGCACGGCGGCCAGCGTCGCGGGGTCCATCCCGGGTGGCTGCCCCCCGGGGCCTGCGGCCAGGGCCGCGCGGAACAGGCTGAGCCCGTCGAGATCGACGGCGAGCAGGCCGAGGGCGGCGCTGAGCGCGATCGCCACGACGACCAGCAGCGGAGTGCCGAGCCAGGCCAGCGCCATGAGGGCGAACGTGCCGCCCCGGCTCTCACCGAAGGTCAGGCCGGTCCGCCGGGCCCACTCACGCCGGGTGGTCCGGGGCTCTTCCCGCCGCCTGCCGTACAGCCGGACGGCGAGGACGCCGAGTGCGGGGGTGAACATCATCACGCCGCCGAACAATGTGATCAGCGGGGAGCCGAGCGGGACGTCGGTCAGCCAGATGGGGAGGGCGACCAGCCAGGACAGGCCGAACGCGGCGAGCAGGAACAGCCGGAGGTCGGAGGAACGACGTGACATGACGCAACCTTCGAAAACGTCGGGGAGCGGGAGAGGGACCGGCCCGTCCCGAGAACGGGAGCGGGCGGGGCGGGCAGGGGCCGGGACCGGGCAGCAGGCCGGGGACGCGGCGGGTCACGAACCGGAGCGCTCGGCGATGTAGGCGTTCAGGAGGGCCGCGCCGCGCTCGGCGTCGTCGGCGGAGACGGCGAACACGCCTCCCCCGGTACGCCGGATGACCAGGTGGTCACCGCCGCGCAGCATGACCGTCATCCGGCCTGTGCCGGGCAGACCGCGCAGGCCCCAGCCCCCGACCTGGGTGGGGAGGCGCTCCTCCGCCCAGGCCGACTCGATCTTGCCGATCGGGACGCGGTAGGCGAGCCGGCCGAGCGGGCCGAAGCCGACGCGCAGACCGCCGCCGTCGACCCGGACGCCGACCGAACTCGTGGCGAATCCCAGCAGGGTCACCACCAGCAGGGGGATGAGGATGCCCCAGGCCGATCGGCCGGCCGGCACGCCCACCGCGTAGAGCCCGCCCACGGCCACGGTGGCCACCAGGGCCACGGTGGAGGCACCGACCAGCCAGGGGTTGGAGACGCGTCCCACCCAGACCGCGCGCTGTCCCGGCCGCAGCCGCATGGCCGCGGTCTCCGTGTGGTCGCGGGGCCGGTCGGGCTCTCCCCTGCCGAGATAGCCCGCCAGCACGCCGACCGCGACGGCGGCGCCGATCACGGCGGCGATCAGCGGGCCGGGCAGCGCGGCCTGACGCCAGTCGGCGACGTCCAGGTTCGCATAAAGGATGGAGCCCGTCACGCCGAGGGCGAGCACCGCCCAGCCGAAGAGGAAGGCCCACCAGTGGACACGCCCCAGCCGGGTGCGCCAGGCCGCGCCACGGAACGCTGCGCCGAGCAGGAGGGCCCAGGCCACCAGCCAGAGGGCCAGGCCGAACGCGAGGTTGCCGGCGAAGGACATGGCCTGGTCGGCGGTGGATCCGTTCCAGTGCGTCGCCAGCGGTTCGGGCAGGCGGTCGCGCAGCACGAGGGGGACGGCGGCCAGCAGGGCGGTGACGAGCGCGCCCCAGACCACGGCGACGGTGCGGCCTCGGGCGGCCATGTCACCTCCTTCTTCTCGGGTGTCATGTGCGGGCGGCAGCCGTACGGGCCGGGTCATGACAACTCCCTGATGATGTGGATGACTTCTTCGGGGCCGTAGCCGTACCGGTCGGCCTCGGCGAGCAGCTCGCGCGCCGCCTCCTCCAGCACCACGCGGGCGTCGGGCCGGCTGAGCACGCTGACGCCCCGCCCGCGGCGGAACTCCAGCAGGCCCTCGTCGCGCAGTTCACGCAGCGCGCGCAGCACGGTGTTGGCGTTGATTCCCAGCGCGTCCGCCAGATCCCGGGCGGGCGGCAGCCGGTCTCCGGGCGCGTAGGAGCCGTCGGCGATGGCACGCCGGATCGTCCCGGAGACCTGCTCGTGGAGCGGCCGGGGGTCGTTCAGATCCAAAGTGAGCAACATGATGCTACTTACACTAGCACCATGGTTAAGATGGTGCTAGTCGCATTGGTTTCATCGGGAGCCTAAAATTCGTAGGACGAACCCGCGTTTATGCGTACTGCCAAAGCCGACTAGCATCAGGCGACGTGACCACTGTGCGGCTGAACTCAACTGACAACGCTGTCTCGTTTGATACCGACGCGCTGGTCGTCGGCGTCCATACCGGTCCGGACGGCCCCCGCCCCGCTCCGGGGGCCGAGAGCCTGGACGAGGCGCTCGGCGGCAGGCTCGCCGCGACGCTCGGCGCGATGGGCGTCAAGGGCAAAGTGGGCGAGATCGCCAAGCTTCCGACCTTCGGCGCGCTGACCGCCCCGCTGCTGGCCGTCGTCGGCCTCGGCGACGCCCCCGAGGGCGGCTACGACCCCGAGACGCTGCGCCGCGCCGCCGGTACGGCCACCCGGGCCCTCGCGGGGACCTCCCGCGTCGCGCTCGCCCTGCCCGCCGCGGACGCCGAGCGCGCCGGAGCCGTCGCCCTGGGCGGCCTGCTCGGCGCCTACACCTTCACCACCTACCGGACCACCGGTGAGCAGACCGCCCCGGTGGCCGAGCTGACCGTGCTGAGCGCCGCCGACGGCGCCCAGGCCGCGATCGAGCGCGCCACCACCCTGGCCGAGTCGGTCACCCTCGTCCGCGACCTGGTCAACACCCCGCCCTCGGACCTGTGGCCGGCCCGCTTCGCCGAGATCGCCGAGCAGACCGGCTCGAAGGCGGGCCTGTCGGTGGAGGTCCTGGACGAGGACGCGCTCAAGGAGCAGGGCTTCGGCGGCATCGTCGCGGTGGGCCAGGGATCGGCCAGGCCGCCGCGCCTGGTCCGCCTCGCCTACAACCACCCGGAGGCCACCAAGACGCTCGCGTTCGTCGGCAAGGGCATCACCTTCGACTCGGGCGGCCTGTCGCTCAAGCCGTCGGCCGCGATGGACTGGATGAAGTCGGACATGGGCGGCGCGGGGGCGGTCTTCGGCTCGCTCGTCGCGATCGCCAAGCTGGGTCTCAAGGTCAACGCGGTCGGTTACCTCTGCCTGGCGGAGAACATGCCCAGCGGCACCGCCCAGCGCCCCTCCGACGTCTTCACCAGCTACGCGGGCAAGACCGTCGAGGTGCTCGACACCGACGCGGAGGGCCGCCTGGTCCTGATCGACGGCATAGCCCGCGCCGGTCAGGACAACCCCGACGTGATCGTGGACATCGCCACGCTCACCGGCGCGCAGATCGTGGCGCTGGGCTGGCGTACGGCCGGCGTCATGGCCAACGACGACGAGCTCCGCGAGGAGGTCGTCCTGGCCGCCGGCGAGCAGGGCGAGGCCGCCTGGGGCATGCCCCTGCCGGAGGAGCTCCGCAAGGGGCTCGACTCTCCTGTCGCCGACATCGCCAACCTCCACCCGGAGCGCTTCGGCGGCATGCTGACGGCCGCCATCTTCCTGCGCGAATTCGTGCCGGAAGGAGTCCGCTGGGCACACATCGACATGGCAGGCCCCGCCTTCAACAAGGGCGAACCGCACGGCTACACCCCGAAGGGCGGCACCGGGGCGATCACCCGGACCCTCGTCGGCCTCGCCGAGCGCTACGCGGGCTGACGCCGTGCAAGCGGGTCACGTACGACATGGACAGATGAAAAGATGCGGTTGCCGGGGCCGGACCCCGGCGGTGCGGCGAGCCGTCCCGGGGGAGTGCATGGAGACGAGAACGGTCTCCACGGACGTCCGGCCCGGGTACGGAGCGGGCGCGGCCGCGAAGACGGTATTCCAATCTGACAAGGAGCTTTCCTGTGGCTGATGGCAGCGGCCCCTACGACATCGTGGTCCTGGGGGGCGGTAGCGGTGGGTATGCCTGCGCCCTGCGGGCGGCCGAACTGGGCAAGACGGTCGCGCTGATCGAGAAGGACAAGATCGGCGGCACCTGTCTGCACCGGGGATGCATCCCCACCAAGACCCTTCTGCACTCGGCGGAGGTGGCCGACGAGACGCGGGAGAGCGCGGCGTTCGGCGTCAAGGCCCGGTTCGAGGGCATCGACATGGACGGCGTCCACGCGTTCAAGGACAAGATCGTCACCCGCGCCTGGAAGGGCGTGCAGGGCCTGCTCAAGAGCAAGGGCATCACGATCGTCGAGGGCGAGGGCCGGCTCACCGGCCCGAACCGGGTCACCGTGGGCTCCGACGTCTACGAGGGCCGCAACATCGTGCTGGCGACGGGCTCGGCGCCCCGGTCGCTGCCCGGCCTGGACATCGACGGCGAGCGGGTCATCACCAGCGAGCACGCGCTCAAGCTCGACCGGGTGCCGACCTCGGTCATCGTGCTGGGCGGCGGCGTCATCGGCGTGGAGTTCGCCAGCGTGTGGCGCTCCTTCGGCGCCGAGGTGACGATCGTCGAGGCCCTGCCGCACCTGCTCCCGCTGGAGGAGGAGTCGAGCTCCAAGCTGCTGGAGCGCTCCTTCCGCCGCCGCGGCATCAAGCAGGAGCTGGGCGTCTTCTTCGAGGGCGTCAAGAGCACCGAAACCGGCGTGGTCGTCACACTCGCCAACGGCAAGACCCTCGACGCCGAGCTGCTGCTCGTCGCCGTCGGCCGTGGCGCCGTCTCCACGGGCATGGGCTTCGAGGAGGCGGGCATCGCGATCGAGCGGGGCACCGTCACCGTCGACGAGTTCTGCCAGACCAGCGTGCCGGGCGTGTACGCGGTCGGCGACCTGATCCCGACCCTGCAGCTCGCCCACGCGGGCTTCGCCGAGGGCATCCTGGTGGCCGAGCACATCGCCGGGCTCAACCCGGTGCCGATCGACTACGACGGCGTGCCGCGGATCACCTACTCCGATCCCGAGGTCGCGTCGGTGGGCATCACCTCCGCCCAGGCCCGCGAGCGTGGTCACGAGATCGTCGAGTTCACCTACGACCTCGCCGGCAACCCCAAGAGCCAGATCCTGCAGACCCAGGGCGCGGTGAAGGTCATCACCGCGAAGGACGGCCCGGTGCTCGGTGTGCACATGGTCGGCCGTCGCGTCGGTGAGCTCGTGACCGAGGGTCAGCTCATCTACAACTGGGAGGCACTCCCCTCCGAGGTCGCGCAGCTCATCCACGCGCACCCCACCCAGTCCGAGGCCGTCGGCGAGGCGATGCTCGCCCTCGCAGGCAAGCCCCTGCACGTCCACAACTGATACCAGCCCTCACTCGGAACGCGAGAGAAGACACCCCATGCCGAAGTCCGTACAGATGCCCCAGCTCGGCGAGAGCGTCACCGAGGGCACCGTCACCCGCTGGCTGAAGAAGGAAGGCGAGCGCGTCGAGGCCGACGAGCCGCTCCTCGAAGTCTCCACCGACAAGGTCGACACCGAGATCCCGTCGCCGGCCGCGGGCATCCTCACCAAGATCGTCGTCGCCGAGGACGAGACCGTCGAGGTCGGCGCCGAACTGGCCGTCATCGACGAGAACGGCACCGAGGGCGCGGCTTCGGCCCCGGCCCAGGAGGCCGCTCCCGAGCCGGCCCCCGAGCCGGCCCAGCCGATCTCCTCGATCCCGCAGCCCGCCCCCCAGGCCGCCGCCCCGGCTCCGGCCCCCCAGGCTCCCGCCCCGGCACCGGCCCCACAGGCTCCCGCTCCGCAGGCCCCGGCCCCGCAGGCTCAGGCCCCGGCCCCGCAGGCCCCGGCTGCCCAGGCCCCCGCCGCGACCCCGGCGTCGGGCGACAGCCCGTACGTCACCCCGCTGGTGCGCAAGCTCGCCGGCGAGCACAACGTCGACCTCGACGCGCTGAACGGCACCGGCGTCGGCGGCCGCATCCGCAAGCAGGACGTGCTCGAGGCCGCCCGCAACCATCGCGAGCAGGCCGCCGCGCAGGCGCCGGCCCCCCAGGCCGCCGCCCAGGCTCCGGCCCAGGCGTCCGCCCCGGCCCAGGCCCCCGAGCCGGTCGCGGTGGACACCACGCTGCGCGGCCGTACCGAGAAGATGTCGCGCCTGCGTCAGACCATCGCCAAGCGCATGGTCGAATCGCTGCAGGTCTCGGCCCAGCTCACCAGCGTGGTCGAGGTCGACGTCACCAAGATCGCGCGGCTGCGCGACCGGGCGAAGGGCGAGTTCCAGCGGCGTGAGGGCGTCAAGCTCTCGTTCATGCCGTTCTTCGCCCTCGCCGCGATCGAGGCGCTCAAGCAGCACCCGAAGCTGAACGCCACGATCAACAGCGCGACCAACGAGGTCACCTACTTCGACGCCGAGCACCTCGGTTTCGCGACGGACACCGAGCGCGGCCTGGTCGTTCCGGTGATCAAGGACGCGGGCGACCTCAACATCGCCGGCCTCGCCCGTAAGATCGCCGACCTGGCCGAGCGGACCCGCACCAACAAGGTGAGCCCGGACGAGCTCGGCGGCGGCACGTTCACGCTGACCAACACCGGCAGCCGGGGCGCGCTGTTCGACACGCCGATCCTCAACCAGCCGCAGGTCGGCATGCTGGGCACCGGTGTGGTCGTCAAGCGCCCGATCGTCGTGGACACCGCCGATGGCGAGGTCATCGCCGTCCGCTCGATGGTGTACCTCGCGCTCAGCTACGACCACCGCCTGGTCGACGGCGCCGACGCCGCCCGCTTCCTGACGACGATCAAGCGTCGCCTGGAGGAGGGCCGCTTCGAGAACCAGCTGGGTCTCAACGGCTAGTCACCGTTCCGTCCCGCCGGGCCGGTCCGCGTTCCGCGGGCCGGCCCGGTCCGTTCCCGCTCTCCGTCCTTTCCGTGTCACCTTTCGCGGGCGTCTTCCGCTCCGGGCGCGTCCGGTGACCGCCGGGCTCCCGAAGATCGCAGGGGAGGTCGACTAGATTGGACGGTATGGCGATCATCGTGACCGGATCCTCGGGCCTGCTTGGATCGGCTCTGGTCAAGGCTCTGCGGGCCGACGGCACCCGGGTGGTCAGGTTGGTACGGCGGGCGCCGAAGGGCGCCGACGAGTCGTTCTGGAACCCGGGAAAGGGGCTCATCGACCCGGCGGCCCTGCAGGGCGCGCAGGCGGTGGTCCACCTCGCCGGAGCGGGGATCGGCGACCGGCGCTGGAGCGACGACGTCAAGCGCGAACTGGTCCGCAGCCGGGTCGAGGGGACCAGGACGCTCGCGAAGGCGCTGGTGGAGCTGCCGGACCGGCCTCCGACGCTGCTGTCCGCGTCGGCGATCGGCTACTACGGCGACACCGGGGACCGCGAGGTCGACGAGACGGCGCCGCCGGGCGAGGGATTCCTCGCCCAGGAGGTGGTGGTGCCCTGGGAGGCCGCGACGGCACCCGCCGAGGAGGCCGGCATCCGGGTGGCCCGGCTCCGCACCGGCCTGGTGCTGAGCGGCGAGGGCGGCATGCTGGCGAAGATCCTGCCGATCTTCAAGCTGGGGCTGGGCGCGCCCCTGGGATCGGGGAGGCAGTACTGGTCGTGGATCTCGATCGACGACTGGGTGCACGCCGTACTGCGCATCCTGGACGATCCGGAGATCTCGGGCCCGGTCAACCTCACCGCCCCGCAGCCGGTCACCAACGCGGAGTTCACCAAGGCGCTCGGAGAGGCCCTGCACCGGCCCACCATGCCGATCGCCGTGCCCGGGTTCGCGCTGCGCACGGCCATCGGCGGGTTCGCCGAGGAAGGGGTGCTGACCGGGCAACGGGTGCTGCCCCGGCGCCTCCTGGAGTCTGGCCACGCGTTCCGGCATACGCGTCTCAACGAGGCGCTGGCCGCCGTACTCTAGGGTCCCTGTTTCCACCAAAGCCGTCGAAGAGGTCACGTATGCGCAGTTCCGGGCAGTCTCACATCCTTGCCATCGGGGGTGGCTCGTTCCGTCCGTCCGAGCGCCACGGGTTCATAGAGGCGAGCCCGCTGCTGCGGTACGCCCTTGACCTGACCGGCCAGGACCGGCCGAAGCTGGGCCTGCTCGCCACCGCCCTGGGCGACGACTCCGACTGGCTGCTGAAGATGTACGGAGCGTTCCGCGACTGGGACGTGGAGGTCAGCCATCTGACCGTGTTCTCCATGCCCAACGTCGAGGATCCCCGCGAGTGGATCCTGAGCCAGGACGTCATCTACGTCAGCGGCGGCAGCGTGGCCAACCTGGCGGCGCTGTGGCGGCTGCACGGCCTGGACGAGGCGTTCGAGGAGGCGTGGCAGGCGGGCGTGGTGCTGTCCGGGCAGAGCGCCGGGGCGCTCTGCTGGCACGTGGGCGGCAACACCGACTCCTTCGGGCCGACCCTGCGGACGTGGGCGGACGGGCTCGGGCTGCTTCCGCACTCCTGTGGCGTTCATTACAATTCCGACCCGCAGCGCCGCGCGCTGCTGCACGAGGCGGTGGCCTCGGGTGAGCTGCCCGACGGCTACGCCGCCGACGAGGGCGTCGCCCTGCACTATGTGGGCACCGAGTTCATCCAGGCCGTCACCGTCGATCCGAAGGGCTACGCCTACCGGATCGAGCACGACGGAACGGGCGGGGTGAAGGAGTTCCGCATCGAGCCTCGACTTCTCACGGCATGACCACGAGCGGGTCAACTACTCTTGATACGTGAGTGACCTGGCGATCGTCCGTCTTGGCGTTGACTTCCCCTATGAGCAGGCCTGGGATCTCCAGCGGCGGATCCACGCCCGCCGGGTGGCCGGCGAGATTCCCGACACCTGCCTGCTGCTCGAACACGCGCCGGTCTACACGGCCGGCAAGCGCACCGCCCCGAGCGAACGGCCCACCGACGGTACCCCGGTCATCGACGTCGACCGGGGTGGCCGGATCACCTGGCACGGTCCCGGCCAGCTCGTGGGCTACCCGATCGTCGGACTGGGTGAGCGGCTGGACGTGATCTCCTACGTCCGCCTCCTGGAGGACACGCTCATCCGTGTCTGCGCCGACTTCGGGGTGCAGGCCGGACGGGTGGCGGGACGCAGCGGCGTCTGGGTGGCCGGCGACCCCTCGCACGGCCTGCCCGACCGGAAGGTCGGCGCGATCGGCATCCGGGTGGCGCGAGGGGTCACCATGCACGGGTTCTCGCTCAACTGCTCCAACGACCCGAGCTGGTACAACCGGATCGTCCCGTGCGGGATCAGCGACGCCGGGGTCTCCTCGCTGTCGGCCGAGACCGGCCGCAGGATCGTGGTCGACGAGGTCATGCCGTACGCCGAGAAGCATCTGGCCGAGGCGCTCGACGCGCAGTCCTTCGAGCTTCCGGAGGAGGACCTCTTCCGGCGCTGAGCGGCGCCCGGAGCGCCCCACCCCCGCGCACGGCCATGCTCCGGCGGGACATAAGCTGGGGCGGTGAGCGAGCGTAGCGAGCGAGCGAATAGACAAGGCATCTCGGTCCCGCGACCGACGAGGGAGGTCGCATGACCGTGGCTCCGGAAGGCCGGAAACTTCTCCGCCTGGAGGTCCGCAACGCCGAGACCCCCATCGAGAAGAAGCCCGAGTGGATCAAGACCAAGTTCAGGACCGGTCCCAACCACACCGAGCTGCGCGCACTGGTCAAACGGGAGGGCCTGCACACCGTCTGCCAGGAGGCCGGATGTCCCAACATCTCGGAGTGCTGGGAGGACCGCGAGGCCACCTTCCTCATCGGCGGCGACCAGTGCACCAGGCGATGTGACTTCTGCCAGATCGACACCGGCAAGCCCAAGGCGTACGACACCGACGAGCCGCGGCGAGTGGCGGAGTCGGTCCAGCAGATGGGCCTCAACTACGCGACCGTGACCGGCGTCGCCCGTGACGACCTGCCCGACGGTGGCGCGTGGCTGTACGCCGAGACCGCCAGGCAGATCCACGCGCTGCTGCCCGGCTGCGGCGTCGAACTGCTGGTGCCCGACTTCAACGGCGACGAGGACCAGCTCCAGGAGGTCTTCTCCGCCGCACCCGAGGTCTTCGCGCACAACGTCGAGACCGTGCCGCGGATCTTCAAGCGGATCCGTCCCGGATTCCGTTACGAGCGGTCCCTGGGTGTGATCACCAAGGCGCGCGAGGCGGGGCTGGTGACCAAGTCCAACCTGATCCTCGGCATGGGCGAGGACCGCGAGGAGGTCGTCCAGGCGATGCGCGACCTGCACGAGGCCGGCTGCGACCTGCTGACCGTCACGCAGTATCTGCGGCCCACCCCGCGCCACCACCCGGTGGACCGCTGGGTGAAGCCCGAGGAGTTCGTGGAGCTCCAGAAGGAGGCCGAGGCCATCGGTTTCGCCGGTGTCCTGTCCGGCCCGCTGGTCCGCTCCTCCTACCGGGCCGGCCGCCTCTACAAGCAGGCCATCGAGGCCCGTCAGCACGCCTGACGTCCACCTCGGCCATGGGCCCCGCGCTGACGCGCGGGGCCCATGGCGTTTTCCCGGTGGACCGGACCTCACCGGCCGGCGCTGTGTGAATCGTCACATCACCCGCCGGACCGCTGGTACGCGGTAGGTCACGTTTTCATTTCTTGACCCCTGGATTTGTATCCTTCGGAGTATGGCCAAGAAGCCCGAAGACCCAGAGCGCCCGGGGCGCATCAAGCAACTCCGTATGGTCGCGCAGATCGTCAAGGAGGTTAACCCCAAGGGGATGCCGATCGTCTACGCGTCGGCACTTGGCACGCTCGCGCTGTGCATCGTGATCGGCCTGGTCACCGGCTGGTTCTGGTACCTGCTCTTCATCGGGGTCATGCTGGCTCTCACCGTGGGGCTGGTGGTGTTCGGGCAGATCGCCCAGAGGTCGCAGTATTCGATGCTGCACGGCCAGCTCGGCGCCGCCGCCTCGATCCTGCAGGGAATGCGCGGCAACTGGGAGGTCACTCCTGCCGTCGCGCTCAACCGTGACCAGGACCTCGTGCACCGGGTGGTCGGTTTCCCCGGCATCGTCCTGGTCTCCGAGGGGCCGGGCAGCCGCGTGCAGAAGATGCTGGTCGCCGAGAAGAAGCGCGTCCAGCGGGTCGCGCTCGACGTCCCGGTCTACGACATCCAGTCCGGTGACGGTGAGGGGCAGATCCCGCTCGCCAAGCTGCAGCGCCACCTGATGAAGCTGCCGCGCAACCTCAAGAAGCCCGCGGTCTATGAGATCAACAACCGGCTCAAGGCCCTCCCCCAGACGGTGCAGATGCCCAAGGGCCCGCTGCCGCGCGGGGCGAGAATGCCCCGGCCGAAGATGCGCTGATGGATCTCGCAGGAGTCGAGCGGCGCCAGGTGGACGCCGCCGGCACCTCGCGGGCCAACCGCGGCTGGTGGGACGGCGCCGCCGACGAATACCAGGCCGAGCACGGAGACTTCCTCCGTGACTCCGGCTTCGTCTGGTGCCCGGAGGGCCTCGACGAAGCCGACGCCCGCCTGCTGGGCGACGTCGCGGGCAGAGACGTCCTGGAGATCGGCTGCGGGGCGGGGCAGTGCGGGCGGTGGCTGGCCGGGCAGGGAGCCAGGGTCGTGGCTTTCGACCTGTCCTTCCGCCAGCTCCAGCACTCCCGCCGGATCGACTTCGGTGGCGGCTCGCCGCTCCCGGTGGTCCAGGCCGACGCCGAGGTCCTGCCCTTCGCCGACGAGGCGTTCGACCTGGTCTGCTCGGCCTTCGGCGCGCTGCCGTTCGTGGCCGACGTGCCGGCCGTCCTCACCGAGGCCCGCCGGGTGCTGCGCCCCGGCGGACGCCTCGTCTTCTCGGTCAGCCACCCGGTCCGCTGGGCCTTCCCCGACGATCCGGGCCCCCGCGGACTGACCGCCGACCGCTCCTATTTCGACCGCTCGCCGTACGTGGAGATCGGCGACGACGGGCGGCCCTCCTACGTCGAGCACCACCGCACGATGGCCGACTGGATCGGGCACATCGTCGGCTCGGGTCTGACGCTCACCGCTCTGGTGGAGCCGGAGTGGCCCGACGGTCACGACCGCGAGTGGGGCGGCTGGAGTCCGCTGCGCGGCCGGCACCTGCCCGGCACCGCGATCTTCACCTGCGTGCGACCGGCCTGACGTCCACTCTGCCCTGACGTCCGCTCCGCCCTGAGGGACTCCGTCCGAGCGGGCAGGAGGGGCCGCCTCGCCCTCCTGGGGAGGGGCTCAGAGTCGCACGACCACGGTGTTCGCCGCGCGGTCGTGCAGGCCGCGCTGGTCGCGGTCCCAGATGAGCGCCGGTACGGCCAGGCAGAGCAGCAGGGTCCGCACCAGCACCGCGACGAGGCCGGGACGACCGCCGCCGAGCGCGGCGACCCGGATGTTGAGCAACCGCATGCCGAAGGTCATGCCCATGGTGCCCACCAGCAGGATGTTGGCCGCGGCGAAGATCGCAAGCGGCACCCAGCCCTGCTCGGCCGCGTTCACCCGCAGGAGTCCCTGGGCGATGGCCCAGGTGCAGATCAGCCAGTCGATCACGATGGCGCCGATCCGGCGGCCGAACCCCGCCACCGCTCCACTGCCCTGCCGGGGCAGTCCGAGTTGCTCCCCGGGGTAGCCCAGGTCGACTCCGGCCGACCGGACGCCGCCGAGCCAGGTCTGGGTCCAACGGGGTTGCTGCCTGCTGCTCATTGTTAAACGGTATCTGCCCCGGAGGGCGCCCCCGCATCCGCCCGAGCCCGCTACCCGGATCATGCGAAAGCCGTGGATCATGTGCATCACCCTTCTCTTCAAGCACATTTCCCGGAGAACCCCCCAAATGTCTGACATAGATGACATCGACCAGCGTTTCAACGCGCTCACCGCTCAGATCAGCCAGGACGAGCGTCAGAGGATGGCCAGCTCCGCCGCCCGGGGGCAGACGCGCCCGCTGCGGCGCGGTCGCCGCCGGAGGCTGCGGATCGCAGCGGTCATCGCGGTCGCCGTGCTGGCGGGCACCGGGCTGACCGTCACCTACCGGCCCGATCTCGTCGATGGGATCCACACGGGACTCACCGGAGTGGACGGCGGCATGAATCTCGGCGCGATCCCCGAGGAGACCATGCCGGTGGACGTGAAACCGGTGGAACTCTCCCCCTTCTACGGCTCACCCGCCGAGAAGTACGCCGAGGGCGCCAAGGGCCTGGTGATGCCGGAGGCCAAGGCGATGGGCGGGCTGAGCCGCAAGGAGGTGTCCGCCGCGCTGGAACGGGCCGGGAAACTGCTTGCGGCCTCGCATCTGGATCGCGGAGTGCTGATGGGCGGCCGGCCGAAGAAGCTGCTCGCCCTGCTGGAGGCCGAGCAGCGGGAGTGGTTCGCCAGGAATCTCGACCGCAGTGGGAAGAGCAGGACGGACAGCCGGCCATGGGTGACCAGTCTCGCCCCCGGAACAGCCGAACTCGCCGTCAAGGCCATCAAGGTGAACGGCGAAACGCGGCTGTCCGTCTTCCGCGACCACGGCAGGAGGATCGTCCGCATCAAGGTGAACTACCTGTTCGTGTACGCGATCCGGCGGCCGGGACAGCCGGCCACCACGATGCGGCTCGTCGCGCACAGCGTGGGCACACTGGAGGCGTGGAAGGACAGCGGCCGGCTGCGGTTCTGGGTGGCGCAGTGGAACAGCGGCGGCACGACTCCGGCCCGGTGCGACGTCGACGACGGCTTCGTCCACCCCTTCTACTCCGACTCGGAGACTGACGAAAAGGCCGCAGCGGCCACCGGCGCCCCCACGGATCCCTACTCCCGCGAGGAGACGCACGGCGAAGGCTGTCAGCTGGCGTCCCGGACCTGAGATCCGAGCGGCCCCGGGCGTGAGATCCGGGTGGCCAGGATGTGAGATCCAGGTCGGGCCGGACGTGAGACGCGGACGGCCCGGCCAGAGGATTCGGGCGGCTCCGGACATAGGGCGCAGGCAGCCCCAGGCGTAAGAGTCGGGCAAAAGACCGCCTTTCATGCCTCGGTCCACCGGATCGCAAGGCTAACGTGGAGGCTGCTTTCCCTTAACACGAGTGAAACAAACGAGACACGGGGCGGTAACGGCACAGGCCTACCTTCGGCTCTGATAGCCCGTGCCCCTTGGGAGGTTCGCGTGTTCAACTCCGCCGACGACGTCCTGAAGTTCATCAAGGATGAAGGGGTGCAGTTCGTCGATGTCAGGTTCACCGACCTGCCGGGGACGACGCACCACTTCACTTTCCCCACGGAGAACTTCGGTGCGAGCGTCTTCACCGACGGTCTCATGTTCGACGGTTCGTCGATCCGTGGCTTCCAGGCCATCCACGAGTCGGACATGCTCCTGCTGCCCGACCCGTCCACGGCCGTGCTGGACCCGTTCCGGCAGCACAAGACGCTCAACATCAACTTCTTCGTGCACGACCCGCTGACCGGTGAGGCCTACAGCCGCGACCCGCGCAACGTCGCCCGCAAGGCCGAGGAGTATCTCAAGGGCACCGGCATCGCCGACACGGTCTACTTCGGTCCCGAGGCCGAGTTCTACATCTTCGACGACGTGCGGTTCGAGACCAGCGCGCACTCGAGCTACTACCACATCGACTCGATCGAGGGTGCCTGGAACACTGGCAAGGCCCAGGACGGCGGCAACCTCGGTTACAAGCCGCGCTACAAGGGCGGCTACTTCCCGGTCCCGCCGATGGACCACTTCACCGACCTGCGTTCGGAGATGGTCCGCCGGCTGATCGACGCCGGCGTCGAGGTGGAGATGCAGCACCACGAGGTGGGCACGGCCGGTCAGGCCGAGATCGACTTCAGGTTCAACACGCTGCTCAAGGCCGCCGACACCCTGATGCTGTACAAGTACATCGTCAAGAGCACGGCGCTGGAGCACGGCCACACGGTCACCTTCATGCCCAAGCCGCTCTTCGGTGACAATGGCTCCGGCATGCACTGCCACCAGTCGCTCTGGAAGGACGGCGAGCCGCTCTTCTACGACGAGGTCGGCTACGCGGGCCTGTCCGACACCGCCCGCTACTACATCGGCGGCCTGCTCAAGCACGCCCCGTCGCTGCTCGCCTTCACCAACCCGACGGTGAACTCCTACCACCGCCTGGTCCCCGGCTACGAGGCCCCGGTCAACCTGGTCTACTCCCAGCGCAACCGCTCGGCGTGCATCCGCATCCCGATCACGGGCTCCAACCCGAAGGCCAAGCGCATCGAGTTCCGCGTGCCGGACCCGTCCTGCAACCCGTACTTCGCCTTCGCCGCCCAGCTCATGGCCGGCATCGACGGCATCCGCAACAAGATCGAGCCGGTCGAGCCGGTCGACAAGGACCTCTACGAGCTTCCTCCGGAGGAGGCGCGCAACATCCCGCAGGTCCCGGGCTCGCTGCCGGACGTGCTCGCCGCCCTTGAGGCCGACCACGAATACCTGCTGGAGGGCGGCGTGTTCACGCCGGACCTGATCGAGACCTGGATCGCCTACAAGCGCGAGAACGAGGTCGACCCGATCCGCCTGCGTCCGCACCCGCACGAGTTCGAGCTCTACTACGACGTCTGAGCCGATGAGCCGCTGATCCGCCGGGGGCCGCACAGGGCATTCAGGCGTTCTCGCGAAGGCCGTCGACCGTCCCTCCGCTGAGGGCACGCTCGACGGCCTTTCGTCTGCGTTCCTCCCGGCCGCGCACCGGCCCGACCGGTCACGGGGCCGAGGTCAGCCGGCCTGGTCGGCCGCCGTCCCGTACGCCCGTAGGAAGGTGTCGACCGCGGCCTGCGCCACGGTGCGCGTCTCGGCGGCGGAGACCTTGCGGGTGCCCAGCCCGGAACGCGCCTCCATCGGACCGGTGAGCAGCGCCAGGAACTGCTCCGCGGCCTGCGCCGGGTCGCACGACCGTACGCGCCCGGACAGCGAGAGCCGTGCCAGCCGGTCCGCCAACGCCTCGCCGAGCCGGTTCGAGGTGCGCCCCTGGACGACCTCGATGATGTCGGGGAAACGCGCGACCTGCGCATAGGTCAGCCACCGCAGCGCACGGGAGCGCTCGCTGCAGCACACCTGGAGCATGCGGTACCCCACGTCCTCCATGGTCGCGCGCAGGTCGTCACCGGGGTCACGCAGCCGCTCGACGACGGCGAGGTTCTCTGCCATCACCGCGTCGGCCGCGGCCTCCATCGCATGCCGGAACAGGTTCTCCTTGTCGCCGAGGTGGTTGTAGACCGTCAGCTTGGCGACGCCTGCCTCTTCGGCGATCTCCTGTACGCAGGCCTGCGAGTAACCCTTTCGGGCGAAAACCGCGAAAGCGGCATCCAGGATCGCCTGCCGCTTGTCGATACGCCCTCTTGAGGCCGTCCGCCCGGCCGAGGTTGTCACTCCCGTCACCCTCGCACTGTAACCGTTCCCGCAGGTGATCTGAACCGGGTGGTCCATTTCTACGAACCTGCTTGTCCTTACCTAACCAGATCATTACAGTGAACCGACAAGTTCAATTCAAGACCCACCAACGGGTACGAGGGAAGCATCCATGATTGTCAACATCTTGCGCTTCAGCTTCAAAGACGGAACCACGGAGGAGAAGAAGGCCGAAGTGCTGGCGGCGATGAGACGTACGGCGGCCGTCGAGTCGGTGTCGTTCTCGACCGTCGGCCAGGATCTCGGCGACCCCGCCGAGGGCTACACCCACGCGTACTGCGCGGCGGTCGAGGACCTGGCGGCACTGGAGCGCTACCTGTACGACCAGGTTCACCTCGACGGCGATTCCGGGATCCTCCCCCACTTCGCGAGGCTCTCGGCGGTCCGCCTGTCGGATGACGCGGATCCCGAACTGAACGAAAAGATCATGAAGATGCACCTGAAGAAGGTCGCGACCTATCCGGAGTGGGGCCGGCTTCTCGAGGCGATCCCCAACGGGCAGATCTCAACCTCCGCATGATCGCCTGACGTCGCGGCACACGGGCGGAGGGAGCGCGACGGGAGCGCCGTCGCGCTCAGCCGGCCCGGCACGCGGACCGAGCGGTTGCCTGTCGCCGGGACGCGGGAGCCCCCGGCGACGGGGTGACCGGACGGACGGCGGACGGGGCGGACGGCGAACGGACAGATGGCGAAACGGGGTGAGCGGCGGACGGCGAAACAGGGTGACCGGCGAACGGGGTAAGCGGCGGACGGCGGACGATCCCGGCGTGACACCTGCGACGGGCGGATATTCGGGGATACCACTCGGCCGGGCGGCACGAGGCGGTACTCTAGGTTCGTTTACCGTCACTTTAAGTGAAGTTTGCCAGTCGGTCCAAGAGAGTAGGCGCGCTCATGCAGGCTTTCACGCTCCCCGACTTCTACATGCCGTATCCAGCCAGGATCAATCCCCATCTGGAACGCTCCCGCGAGCACAGCGCGGCCTGGGCCCGGCAGATGGGCATGCTCGACTCGCCCAAGCCGGGCGGCGGCGTCGTCTGGGACGAGGCGGCGCTGGCCAGGATGGACTACGCGCTGATGTGCGCCTACACCCATCCCGACTGCGACGGCCCCGCCCTGGACCTGATCACCGACTGGTACGTCTGGGTGTTCTTCTTCGACGACCACTTTCTGGAGCAGTTCAAATACTCCCGCGACCTTCCCGGCGCCAAGGCCCACCTCGACCGCCTCGAGCTGTTCATGACCGCGGAGGGGGAGACGCCTCCGGAGCCGGCCAACCCGGCGGAGGCGGGACTGAAGGACCTGTGGGCGCGCACGGTCCCGTCGATGTCGCACGGGTGGCGGGAGCGCTTCATCACCAGCACGCACAACCTGATGGTCGAGTCGATGTGGGAGCTGGACAACATCGACCGCGGCCGGATAGCCAATCCGATCGAATACGTTCAGATGCGGCGCAGGGTCGGCGGAGCGCCGTGGTCGGCGAACCTCGTCGAGTACGCCGTCGGTGCGGAGATCCCCGACGGCCTCGCCGGGATGCGGCCGATGCGCGTCCTGTCGGACACCTTCTCCGACGCCGTGCACCTGCGCAACGACCTCTTCTCCTACCAGCGTGAGGTCCGGGAGGAGGGAGAGAACTCCAACGCGGTTCTGGTCTTCGAGAAGTTCTTCGACTGCTCGACGCAGGACGCGGCCGAGCTGGTCAACGAGCTGCTGACCTCCCGGCTGCAGCAGTTCGAGAACACGACGCTGACCGAGGTCCCGGCCCTGCTGGCCGAGCACGCCGTGCCGGCGCACGAGCAGGCCGGAGTGGCCGCCTACGTCAAGGGCCTGCAGGACTGGCAGTCCGGCGGCCACGAGTGGCACGCGCGCTCCAGCCGCTACATGAACGAGGGGGCCGTCACCGACCCCGGCGGCGCGCTGGGGAGCCCGACCGGTCTGGGCACCTCCGCCGCCCGGCTGGCGTTCTCCCCCGCGAAACTCGGACTGCGGCGCAGGGTCAGGCAGCAGTCGTACCTGCCGTTTCAGCCGGTGGGGCACCTGCCGCTGCCGGAGCTCTACATGCCCTACCCGATCCGGACCAGCCCGCATCTGGCGGCCGCGCGACGCTACGCGGTCGGCTGGGCGCGGCGGATGGGCATGTTCGACTCGGCGCCCGGGGTGGAGGCCGGCGGGCTCTGGGACGAACGGCGCTTCGTCGGTTTCGACTTCGCCCACTGCGCCGCGATGATCCATGCCGACGCGAGCTCCGAACAGCTCAACCTGTCCTCCGACTGGCTGGCGTGGGGGACCTACGGCGACGACTACTTCCCCGTGGTGTTCGGGGCTCCCCGCGATCTCGCGGCGGCGAAGCTCTGCAACGAACGGCTGTCGGCGTTCATGCCGCTGGAGACCGAGGCGGCCGTCCCGGAGCCGACGAATGCCGTCGAACGGGGCCTCGCGGACCTGTGGCGGCGCACCGCGGCGCCGATGAGCCCGCCCGCCCGGCGGCAGTTCCGTACAGCGGTCGAGGAGATGACCTCCAGTTGGCTGTGGGAGCTGGCCAACCAGGCCCAGAACCGGGTCCCCGACCCGGTCGACTACATCGAGATGCGCCGCAGGACGTTCGGGTCGGACATGACGATGAGCCTGGCCCGGCTCGCGCATTCGGACGTGGTCCCTCCGGAGCTCTACCAGACGCGGGTGATGCGCGAGCTGGACACCGCGGCGCAGGACTATGCCTGTTTCACCAACGACCTGTTCTCCTACCAGAAGGAGATCGAGTTCGAGGGTGAGGTCCACAACCTCGTCCTGGTCGTGGAGAACTTCCTGGAGGTGGACCGCTGGAAGGCCCGGGACATCGTGGCCGACCTGATGGCGGCACGGATGCGGCAGTTCGAGCACATCGTCGCCAACGACCTGCCGGCGCTGTTCGAGGACTTCGCCCTCGACGGGCCGGTCCGTGAGATCCTCACCCGGCACGCCGACGACCTCAAGGAGTGGATGTCGGGGATCCTGGAGTGGCATCGCCGGTGCGCGCGGTACACCGAGGCCGAGCTCCGGCGCAGCCGGCCCCCGGCGCCGGCCGGGTTCTCGTTCCTGCCGACCGGCCTGGGCACCTCGGCGGCCCGGGTCGCGGCCCCGGAGGATCGCTCACCGCGGCTGCCCGACGTCGTTCTCCTCCTCGATCCCGCTCGGGACACGCGTAGCGGCGCTCATCCGGGCCAGGTGGCGCCTGCGTAGGAACATCATCAAAAGGAGCGGTCCGCCGAGCAGGATCATGGCGGCCAGCCAGTGCAGCGGAAAGACGACGACGGTCACACCTGTGGACGTTCCTCCGGGCAGGGACACGGTGGCCCGGCACAGACACAGCAGCGGCGGGTCGAAGGTCGTGGCGATCTCACGCGTGGCGCCCCGGCCCACGGTGAAGTCGGGAAACGGGACACTCTCTCCGTTCACCTGCAGACGCAGGCGGCCGGTGCCGCGGAAGTCCCGGTGCACGGTCCCGGTGTCGCGGACCCTCGCGGTGAAGGTGAGTGGCCCGCCCAGCGTGAAACCCGGTGCGCGCAGGTCCGTGACCTCCACCGAGTCGTCGGCGGGACCGGGCACGGCGACGTAGACCGGGGCACCGATCCCCCGGTTGATGTGGATGTTGCCGGTGCCGGTCCCGGCCGGCACCAGGAAGACCACGGCAAGCTGATGATCACCCGGTTCCGGATCGGACGGCACCCTGATCCGGACGGACACCGGCGCGGACCTCCCCGCCGCCAGGCGGAAGCGGCGGGGGGTGACGGTGGCCCAGTCTCTGGCGGAGTAGGCGGCGCCAGACCGAAAGAGCAGTGTGCCGTCCAGCCGTGACGTGAAATCCGCCCTGCGGACCTCGACCTCGACCGGTAGCCGGCCCTGGTTCAGGACCTGAAACACCTGCTTCCTGCCGAGGTCGTCGGGCTGGACGGCAAGCCGGGTCGGGCTCACCGTCAACGAGAAGTCCGTTTCGGGGGTGGGAGGGGGCGTCCCCGCCTGGGCCGGGCCCATCATCCACAGCAGGCACGCGCCGCTCAGCAGGGCGACACTGCCACGCCTCAGCCGGATGGTCACCTTCGGCTCTCCACACTGCCGCGCTCCGCACGCGACATCGCTGATTCACCCGAGCAGCTGATCCGCCGGGGTGATCTCGTCACCGAAAGTAACATCGTGCCGGGTCGTTCCCGGCGGACCGGTCACGATGAGTGACCTGCGGCGTGTCGCCGCTCATCCCGCCCCCGGCGGTCGCCCGCGACAGAGCAGCGACAGCGCGGCGGCAGTTGCGAGCGCACACCGCAGAACGGCAATACGTTGGGCAGAATAAATCCTGACTTACAGCGATAAATCGAGGTGGGTGGATGTGGCCGGGACACCCCGGGGCGTGCGGTGGAATCCGGAGATCTCCCCGTGGCACCGGTGGCCGGTCACGCTGGCCGTACTCGCCGGGATGCTCGTGGTCGTCAGCGGCTCGGTGCCGCTGCTGCCCGCCACCCTGAACCGGGTGACCGCCATCGCCTACGCGATCAAAGCCGGGCAGGGGCAACCGGGCTGGCCGGGCGGGACGATCCCCTATTCGTGGGGCGGCGGCCACGACGACGACCCCGGCCCCTCGCTCGGCACCTGCCGCGGCTACAGCGGCGCGATCCGCCCCTGTCCCGCCACCGACACCCTCGGGCTTGACTGCTCCGGGCTGGCCCGGTGGGTCTACCGCCTGGCCTACGGCCGCGACGTCCTGGGGCCGGGCAACACCGACGACCACGTCAGGCGGCTCACGGAGGTGCCCGCCGCGAAGGCCCGGCCGGGCGACCTGGTGTTCTACGGCAAGATCGGCGACCGTAGGGTGAAGACCCACCATGTCGGCATCTACGTCGGCCGGGGAAGAATGATCAACGCGCTGAGAACCGGCACCGAGATCCGGATCGACCGCCTGACGGCCGTCAAGGGTTTCGCCGGCTACTTCCGCTACCAGTAGGAGAGATATGCGCCTGGGCGTGATGTTCGACCGCGACCTTCCTCCGGAGTCGCTCATCCCCTTCTGCCGCGAGCTGGACACGGCCGGGGTCGACGATCTCTGGGTGGTGGAGGACCTGGGCTGGACCGGCTCGATCTCGTCGGCGGCCACCGCGCTCGCCGTCACCGAACGGCTCCGCGTGGGCATCGGGATCGCCCCGGCCCCGCTGCGCAATCCGGCGCTGCTGGCCATGGAGCTCGGCAACCTGGCCCGCCTGCATCCGCACCGGCTGGCGGCCGGCATCGGCCACGGCGTCCAGGACTGGATGCGTCAGGTGGGCGCACTGGCCCCCTCGCCGCTGGCACTGCTGGAGGAGACCGTCGTGGCCGTGCGCGCACTGCTGCGCGGCGAGACGGTTACCCTCCAGGGGCGGGCCGTACGGATCGACGGGGTGAGCCTGGTCCATCCGCCCGCGGCCGTGCCGCCGGTCCTCGCGGGGGTCGTACGGCCCCGCTCGCTGGAGCTGTCCGGGCGGGTGGCGCAGGGCACGATCCTGCCCGAAGGCGTCGGCCCCGCCCAGATCGGGGAAGCGCGGAAGCTGACCGGTGGAGACGACCACGAACTGGTGGTGTTCACCAACTTCTACGTCGGCGACGATCCCACGGTGGGCCCGCGCCTGGCGGCCGGCACGGCGGAGTTCCTGCGCGTCGGCCCGGACGAGGTGGTGATGGCGGTGGGTTCCCCCGAGTCCGCCGCCGACCAGGTCAGGACGCTGTGGGAGGCGGGCGCCGACACGGTGGTGCTCCGCCCGTTCGGACCGGACCCCCTCCCCCAGATAGAACTGGTGCTGGCGGAGCTGCGCTGAGAGCCGGCCCCGGGCGCACCCGGAGACCGCGCGGCGGCGCGGCCGGAGAGGTTACGAGCGGTGGCTCCGGATGCCGGTCAGCCGGCGCAGGACGTCCCACCAGAAGGACGCCCCGAACAGCAGGGCGACCACGCTGACCAGGTAACCGGGCCAGTGGCCCGGGGAGGTCAGGCGTTCCCACCAGAGGGCGCCGTTCCAGTTGAAGGACGGGTCCGCCGAGCCGTCGGGGGGGATCGTCACGCTCACGATGGCGTGGTCGAAGATCTTCACCAGGGCCGGGGAGCTGAAGGACTCGGTCACGCAGGCGTAGGGTTCGGTGGCGCCGTCCACCGCGCACTTGTCCCGCAGCGCGCTCAGGCCGTCCTCGCTACCGCCCGCGATGGCCGCGACCCCGGCGCGGTAGGCGTTGTCGCGCAGCAGGGTCTTGCCGTACTCCAGCGCGTCCATGCTGAACAGCAGCGTCAGCACCAGACCGAGCGCGAGGATCACCCATTTGACGTAGCGGCGGTACAGCGTGGACAGCCGCTGCATCTCGCCGTCGAACCAGGCCTCCACTCCCTTGCGGAACTTCCCCAGGTCCCGCTGCGCGCCTTCCCAGACACCCCGCAGGTGCCCGGCCAGCGGGCTGCCGATGGCCTCCAGCTTGCCGAGCAGGCCGTCGACCCCGCCCTCCTCGGCGGAGACCAACTCCAGCATCGCCCCGGAGAACCGTTCGGGCGGGATGTTCGCGATGCCGGTCCGCGTGCCCCTGGGGTGGTCGATCTCCTGGAGCCGGCCGTACAGCCGCCCGGTCATGTCGACCGCCGGGGCGGGTGTCTCGGTGGCGAGCACCGCGGCGGGGTCGATCGGCACCGGGTCGACCACCGGCGGCGCGGGGTCCGGGTCGTGCCGGGGACGCGGATCGTTCCCGGAGAAGGGCAGCCTGGCGAAGACGTCGGCGACCTTCGCCGGAATCCACGACCGCCCCTCCTGCGGACCGCCGTCCATGGTGTCGCGGATGTAGGCCCACAGGAACTTGCTGCGGATCCCGAACAGCCGGACGAAGGCCTCGTTGATCCCGCTCACCAGGAGCGAGAGCATCAGGAAGGCCAGAACCAGCCCGATGGCCAGATCAATGTAAACGGATATCAAAGTGGATCACCCGCAACTTTGATACACGTCCGTCCCGGCAAGCGCAATGCCTTCCAGGGTTCCGGCAGGCGCGACGCCGTCGAAAGTTCCGGTGGTCCCGGTACGGCACCCGCTCCAAGCGTGCCGTACCGGGACCTGGAACGTCAGCCGCAGTGCTCGAACGGGCTGGTGTACTTGAAGCCCGGGTCGGTGTCGAACTGGCCGCCCCACTTCACGCACTTGTCCGTCGCGGACACGTACAGGGGCCCGGCGTACGACGTGAACTCGCCGGAGTCGACCTTCTGGCTGCCGCCTGAGGCCTGGAGGGTCGCCTTCAGGTAGTACCGGGCACCGTTGGGGTGGGCGAGGGTGGTGACGACGCAGTTGTAGCCGTTGCCCGAGTTGTAGGTCAGGTAGACGGTCGCGAGCGTCAGGCTCCCGCTCTTCAGCGCCTGGCTGTCGATGACCCGGTAGCCCGACCCGCACACACCCGCGGGGTCGACCGCGGCCGTCGCCGACGTGGGCTGGACCAGCATCAGTCCGCCGGCCAGCGCTCCGGCCGCGGCGAGAGCCTTCACAGACCTGCGCATGGGGTTCCTTTCCTCGGGATGTGACCCGTTTTTTAACAGGCCGAAAAAGATCCTCAAGGTGGGAACCGAACAGAAAGTGATCTTGAGGTTAACTGCGGGAGAAGTATCAGTCCTCGTAGAAGGCACGTTCCATGACCCGGCGGGCACGGCGGGTGATGCGACGGTAGTCCTCCACGAGGTCCTCGCTGCTGTCGGACGGATATCCCATCGCGCGGGAGATGAGCGCGCGCTCGCGCAGGTCCACCGGGATCGAGTCGGCCGCACGGCCCCGGACCAGGACGACGGCGTCGCGGATGCGTGAGGCGAACCGCCACGCCTGGGCCAGTGCGGTCTCGTCCTCGGCGGACAGCAGCCCCTCGGCGACCGCCGCGCGGAGCGTCTCCAGGGTGCGGGTGGTCCGCAGTGACGGCAGGCGCCCGGCGTGGCGGAGCTGGATGAGCTGGGCCACCCACTCCACGTCGGACAGCCCTCCGGGGCCGAGCTTGGTGTGCAGAGCCGGGTCGGCCCCCCGGGGCAGCCGCTCGGCCTCCATGCGTGCCTTCAGTTTCCTGATCTCCAGCAGCGCCGTGTCTGATATGCCGCCGGGCGGGTAGCGCAGCGGGTCGGCCAGCGCGAGGAGGCCGGCTCCGAGCAAGGGATCCCCCGCGGCGAACCGGGCACGCAGCAGCGCCTGGGACTCCCACGGCGACGACCAGCGCTCGTAGTAGGCGGCGTAGGAGGCCAGCGTGCGGACCAGCGGGCCCTGACGGCCCTCGGGACGCAGGTCGGGGTCGATGAGCAGCGGCGGGTCCGGGGCCGGCAGGGTCAGCAGGCGGCGCAGCTCGTTGGCCACCGCGAAGGCCGCGTCGGTCGACTCCCGCTCCGGGACCCCCGCCAGCGGCGCGTGCACGAACATCACGTCGGCGTCGCTGCCGTAGGAGCATTCGAGCCCGCCGAGGCGGCCCATCGCGATCACCGCGAACCGGGTGCCCAGCGGGGCCCGCCGTTCCATCTCGACCTTGCCGATCGCGGCGTCCAGTGCGGCCTGGATCGTGGTGTCGTTGAGCGCGGACAGCGCCAGGCCGACCTGTTCGATGTCGATGTGCCCGGTGAGGTCGGCGACCGCCGTGCGGAACAGCTCCCTGCGCCGCAGCCCGCGCACCGCGGCCACCGCGTTCTCCGCGTGGGCGGGGTAGCGGCCCACCGTCGCCCGCGCCTCCGCCAGCAGGGCCTCGGGCGGCCGGGGATCCAGCTCCGTGTCCGAGGCGAGCATCGCGACCGCGTCGGGGGCGTGCAGCAGCAGTCCCGTCGCGTAACGGCTGGTGCCGAGCAGCCGGGCGAGCCGGGCGGCCACCGCGGTCTCGTCACGCAGCAGCCGCAGATACCACGGGGTGGCGCCGAGTTTGTCGGAGATCTGGCGGAAGCCGAGCAGGCCGGCGTCGGGGTCGGGGGCGTCGGCGAACCAGCCGAGCATGACGGGCAGCAGCGTCCGCTGGATCGCCGCACGGCGTGAGACGCCGCTGGTCAACGCGCTGATGTGGCGGAGCGCCCCGGCCGGGTCGGTGTAGCCGAGCGCCTCCAGCCGGGCCTGCGCGGCGACGGCCGACAGCCGGGCCTCGGACTCCGGCAGGCGGGCCACGGCCTGCAGCAGCGGCCGGTAGAAGAGTTTCTCGTGCAGGCGCCTGGCCTCCATCGCGTGCCGCCTCCATCGGGTGGTGAACTCCCCCACCGGGTCGCTGGTCATGCCCAGCCCCCGGCCGAGCCGCCGCAGGTCGTTGACGTCCTCCGGCACCACGTGGGTACGGCGGAGCCGGTGCAGCTGGATCAGGTGCTCGACCTGGCGCAGGAACGTGTAGGCCTCGGCGAGGGCCTTGGCGTCCTCCCTGGCGACGTAGCCGCCTCGGGACAGCGCGGCGAGCGCGGGGAGCGTGGCACGGCGGCGTAGCAGGGGGTCCAGGCGGCCGTGGACGAGCTGGAGCAGCTGGACCGCGAACTCGATGTCGCGAAGGCCGCCCGGCCCGAGCTTGAGCTGGCGTTCGGCCTCGCCGGCGCGGATGTGCTCCTCGACCCGGCGGCGCATGGCCTGCACGTCCTCGACGAATCTCTCACGGGTGGCGGCCTGCCAGACCATCTCGTTCATCGCGGAGACGTACTGCTCGCCGAGCGCGGGGTCGCCCGCCACCGGCCGGGCCTTCAGCAACGCCTGGAACTCCCAGGTCTTGGCCCAGCGCCGGTAGTAGGCCTGGTGACTGGCGAGGGTGCGGACCAGCGGGCCGGCCTTGCCCTCGGGACGCAGTGCCGCGTCCACCTCCCAGAGCGAGCCTTCGGGGGTGCTGGCCGAGCAGGCGCGCATCATGCCCTGGGCCAGGCGGGTGGCGAGCTGGAGGGCCTTGGTCTCGTCAACGGCCCCCGAGGCGTCCTTTTGGGGTTCGGCCACGAAGACGACGTCGACGTCGCTGATGTAGTTGAGTTCGCGGGCTCCGCACTTGCCCATGCCGATGACGGCCAGCCGTACCGAGCCGGACTCCGGGTGTTCGGCCCGTGCGACGGCGAGTCCCGCCTCCAGCGCGGCTCCCGCCAGGTCCGACAGCTCCGCGGCGATCTCGGTGAGCGAGGCCGCGCCGGTGACGTCGCGTGCGGCCAACTGGAGCAGCCGGCCCCGGTAGGCGACCCGGAGCGCGACCAGGGTGGCGGTGCCCGCGTCCACCGCCCGCGGCTCGGGGTCGTCGGGGTCGGCGCCGACCGCGAGCAGCAGCTCCGCGCGAAGCTGCTGCGAGGTCGGGCGCTGTACGGCCTGCGTTTCGCCGAGGAGCCGCCAGTGCTCGGGATGCCTGACCACGTGCTCTCCGAGAGCGGCGCTGACGCCGAAGACCCCGAGAAGGCGGCGGCGCAGGCCGGGGTCGGACCGGAGCGCGCCGAGGACACTCGGGTCCTGTTCGGTCAGCCTGTTGAGCGAGGTGAGCGCCAGATCGGGGTCCGCCGTGACGACCAGGGAGCCCAGCAGGTCGAAGTCGCCGACCGCCTCGGGGCCCAGCTCGTCGAGGAGCCTCTCGGCCCTGGCCCCGTCGGCGAAACCGATCATGGCCAGTCTCCCCGCGGTCGTCTGCATCCGGGATGCGGCGTTCACCGACCCTCCCTCGTCCTCCATCGCAAGCACGGGTGGCCTTTCCCAATCCCTACCCCGACATCCCTGTCCCGACGGATCGAAGGAGCGCGTCCGCCCGAGGTCGCGCCCGGCTCCGGTCCCGGCCGGCCGCGCGGACGGCGCCGCTCCTCCTGCGCCCGCTCTCCCGGGGCCGCCCCACCCTCCAGGCGACCGGAGGCGCCATCGCACACGCTAATCCTGAAAGTGTGCAGCGTCGTTAGCGGATTCGCAACGTAATCGCGCGGTCACGCGGTTTGGACGGCGGCGGCGAAACGTCGGGCGAGCGGCCGCCAGGCGTCGATGAGGCGCGGTTCGGCCTCCTTCACCTGCGTGCCGAGCTCCTCGACCGAGTAACCCCGGGCGGTCAGCTGGTCGGCCGATCCGCTGGTCCACTCCGTGAAGATCTCCGGAGTGGCCTCGGGGTGGAACTGCACGGCCCACGCCCGCTCGCCCAGCCGGTAGGCCTGGTTGGGGTAGGGATCCCCGGTGGCCAGCCGTACCGCGCCCGCGGGCAGCCGGGTCATCGCGTCCCCGTGGTACTGGACGGCGAGGGCGGGGCCGATCCCGGCGAACAGCGGGTCGGCGTCGGCGGCCGGCAGCGGGACGATCTCCGTCGCGCCCACCTCCAGTCCGTGCTCGCCCCGTTCCACGGCGCCTCCGCAGGCGAGCGTCATGAGCTGGGCGCCCAGGCAGATTCCCAGGGTCGGCACGCCGCCGCCGACCGAGCTCCGGATCAGGTCGCGGGTGGCGGGCAGCCAGGGGTACTGTTCGTCCTCCCACGCCGCCGCCTCGCCGCCGAGCACGATCAGCCCGTCCCCGGCGCGCTCCGGCACCGCCTCGCCCAGATAGGGCCGGACGACCTCGCACCCGACCCCTGCGGCGTCCAGCCACCCCGCGAAGAACCCAAGACCGGCGGCGGCTTCATGCTCAACAACGGTAACCCTCATGCGGTAATTATGAGCTGTGGGAGCATGCTCCAAGTTTGCGATAGCTCCTGCCGATCCCGAGGAGAACCCCTTGAACCCTGTTTTCGGCGATGTCGACGTCCCCGGGGGACGGCTGCGGGTCGCCCGGTTCGGCACCGGGCCGCGTCTGGTGGTGGCCGTACACGGCATCACCGCCTCGCTCATGGCCTGGGCCGGGGTCGCACGGCGGCTGCCCGCGGAGTGGTCGCTGGTCGCGATGGACCTGCGGGGCCGCGGTCACAGCGCCGGTCTTCCCGGCCCGTACGGCCTGCGGCGGCATGCCGAGGACGTCGGCCTGGTCGCCCGGTCCCTGGGCGCGGAGTCCGACATCGTGCTGACCGGTCACTCGATGGGCGCCTACGTCGCCGCCCTGGCCGCGGCCGACCGCGACTACGCCAAGGTCGTGCTGGTCGACGGCGGTCTCCCGCTGCCGCTGCCTCCCGGGCTGGACCCCGACGCGGTCCTGTCTGCCACGCTCGGCCCGGCCATCGCCCGGCTCGGCCAGACCTTCCCGAGCACCGGCGCCTACGTCGACTTCTTCAAGGCGCACCCCGCCTTCGCCGGGAACTGGAACGACCTGGTGGAGGAGTACGTCCGCTACGACGCGACCGGGCCGGAGGGCGCGGTGCGCTCGCGGGCCCAGGAGGAGCCGGTCCGCGAGGACGGCCGGTGGCTGCTCACCGAGAGCGAGGCGATCGGGACCGCGCTGCACGCGGTGAAGTCGCCGCTGTCGCTGCTGCGGGCCCCGCGTGGGCTGCTCGACCAGCCGGTCGGCATGATCCCCGCGGAACTGGCCGCCACCTGGACCGAGCGGTTGCCCGCGCTGGAGGACGAACTGGTCGACGACTGCAACCACTACACCATCCTGCTGGAGGACCGCTGCGCCTCCCTGGTCGCCGACCGGCTGTCCGGCTGAGCGGCGGTCACCGGCAGGTGGGGCGGTAGGCGAGTTCGGGGATGTGCCGGGCCCAGGCCTGGGGGGACAGCCCGCCGCCGGCGCGGGAGCACACCGCGCCGGCGGCACGGCCCGGGTCGAGTGGCCGGTCGACGACGGTGCCGTCCGCGCTGACCGTCCGCAGCGTCCTGCCGCCGTCCGGGAACGCCACACCCGTCACGGCCCGCTCCACACCCGCCGCGGGCTGCCCGATCTGCCCGCCGCCCGCCGTGTCCCACAGCGCCACCCGGCCACCGCCCGAGGTGACCAGCAGCCTGCCGTCCGGCGAGAACACCGCGAGATCCACCCCTCCGGGGTGCGCGGCGATCGCCGGACCGCGCGGCCTCCGGGTGGCGGTCTCCCACAGCTGGACCCGCCCGGCGGCGTCGCCGACGGCGAGCAGCCCTCCGCCGGGGTCGAACGACACCGCACGCGCGTCGCCCACCCCGTCGAGCGCGGCGGCGGCGCCGTCGCGCAGCGGCGTCAGGGCGACCCCGCCGGGACTCCCCTGGGCCAGCCGCGCACCGTCCGGATGGAACGCCAGAGCGAGGGCCGTCGTGTCCCCGCCCGGTAGCCGGCCGACCTGCCTGCGGGAGGCGACATCCCACAACTGGACGAACGGCCGGTCGGATCTGCTGGACGCGGCGACGGCGAGACCCTTCCCCGCGGCGTCGAACGCGACCCGCGACGCGGACTTGCCGTCCCAGCGCAGCTCGCCCAGGCGTGCACCCGAGGTGGTGTCGAACAGGTGCACCACCGGTTCGGAGTCGGGGATGACGGCGAGGGTCGCACCGTCGGGGCTGAAGACGAGGCCCAGCGACCCGGCGCCCGACTCGGGGGCCGGCGGGGTCGGCGGTACGGTCATCGTGACCGCGGCCCGGCCCGTGCGGGCGTCTCGCACCTCGACCTTCCGGTGGGTGCCGAAGGCGGTCTGGGCGGCGGTGCGGGCACCGTCCGGGCTGAGCGTCCCGCCCTGGACGATCCCGGCACCGGACCGTCCGGGGACGCTGAGCGTGACCACCGAACCGGCACCGTCGACGAAGCGCAGCGCCCGGCCGTCCTCGGAGAAGCGCACACTCTCGACAGTGGGCTGCTCGTCGGTGGAGTAGTCCAGCAGCGTCACGACACCGGGCACGCCCACCAGGGTGACCCCGCCCTGATGGAGCACCGCCAGGGTGCGGCCGTCCGGGGCGAACAGCAGGTGTCCTCCTCGCGGGACGTCGATCTCGCCGAGCCGCCTGCCTGAGTCCACGTCCCGGAACGTCAGCGCGCCCTCCCGCTCCAGCACCAGGGTCCGCCCGTCGGCGCTCAGCGCGGCGTCGACCGTTCCGGTCCCCTCGGGCAGCGCCGGGGCACGCAGCGCCCTGCCGGTCCGCAGGTCCCACAGCCGGACGGCCCCCGTCCCCGAGGTCGTCACAGCGCGGCCGCCCCCTGCGGCCCGGCCCCAGACCTGGTCACCCGGGACACGCAGCCTCTCCTTGCGATGTTCGAGGTCGCGGACGACCAGGGTGGGGCCGTCGAACGACAGCAGGTCCGTGCCGGCCGGACTGATCGCGGCCCAGCTTCCCGCCTCGCCGTACGCTCCGGGCAGTCGCCTGCCGGTTCGCAGGTCCCACAGGCGCAGGCCCCCGGCGGTGTCGATCGCGGCGTACTCCCGCGTGGCGCCCTGCGCGATGCCGGTCGGGACCAGGCCGGGGGCCCGGATCGAGCGCAGTTCCCGACCGCTGGCCGCGTCCCAGAGGGTGATCACGCCGGTGCCCGCGCCGACCATCGTCGTGCCGTCGACGCTCAGCGTGTAGTGCGTTCCGGATCGGGGCGCCGGCACGACCGAGGTCTCCCGCTGGGTGAGGGAGCTCTGCAGGGCCGCCCGGGACTCGGCCACCGGGGCGATCGCGTAGGCAGCCGTGCTGAGCCGCATCGCGGTCAGCGGGTCGGCCCGCCTCAGCGCGTCGGCCTGACCGGCCAGGCGGCGGGCGACGGCCTCGTCCAGCTGGGCGGCGATGCGCTCACCCTGCGCGGCCACCGTGATCCGGCGCTGCTCGGCGATGACCGTCGCCGCCAGCGCCACCGCGAGCAGTACGGCCAGGGCGGCGGTGAACAGGCGGCGCCTGCGGACCCGGTGGCGGCTCAGGGAGGCGGCGGCCCGCAGGAACGCGGTCTCCAGGTGGTTGAGCCTGATGTGGCCGCGGCCGGTGGCGGCCCACTCCATCGCCTCGTCGAGTGGGGTGCCCTGCAGGAGGTCACCGTCCTTGCGCCCGCCCGCCTCCCAGAGCCGCGCGGCGTCGCTGACCCGTTGCCGGACCGGCAGACCGGGCAGCTCGGTGGCGGACCATTCGCGCAGGCGCGGCCAGGCCCGCAGCAGACCCGGCCGCTCCAGCGTGACGATCTCGGCCGTCACCCGGACCAGCCCGGCGGCGGCGAACGCGGCCAGCACCCGTTCGGCCTCCGGTGAGGCGTCGATCTCGGCCCGCCCGGCGCCGCGGGCTTCACAGCCGTCCGCGCTGACCAGGCGCAGCAGGATCTGGGGGACGACCTCCTGCTCGCCGGGCCCGAGCCGGGCGAACACCTCCTCGGCGACCTGGCCGAGCGAGGGTGCGGCCTCGGCCCGCAGGACGGCGGCGGCCCGGCTCCCGGCCTCCGGGCTGTCCTGGCCGAGCAGCGCCAGCAGCAGTTCGCGGGCGGCCGGCCGGCCGGCGGGGTCCTTGGCCAGGGCGGCCGAGACCAGCGGGCGCACATCCGGCGGCAGGGATGAGACGTCGGGCTGGACGGAGAGCACGCGGTGCATGACCGCGCCGAGGGTCTCGGCGCGGAAGGGGTCGTGGCCGGTGGCCGCGTAGAGCACGATGGCGCCGAAGGCGAAGACGTCGGCGGGGGCGCCGGCCCGTGCCCCGGCGAGGACCTCGGGCGCCATGTAGGTCGGGGTGCCGACGACGAGCCCCGTCGAGGTGAGGGACATCTCGGCGGTGCGGGCGATGCCGAAGTCGATGACCCGGGGGCCGTCGGGGCCGAGCAGCACGTTGTCCGGTTTGAGATCGCGGTGGACCACCCCGGCCCCGTGGATGGCGGTCATCGCGGTGGCGACGGCGATGGCCAGGCGGCGAAGCCGGTCCCCCGCCAACGGCCCCGTGTCCTGTACGGCCTGGCGCAGGCTGGGCCCGTCGATGAACTCGCTGACGATGTAGGGGCGGGGCACGTCGAGATCGGCGTGCAGCACCCGGGCGGTGCAGAACGAGGAGACCCTGGTCGCGGCGGCGATCTCCCTGGCGATCCGGGCCCGGTCGGCGTCGGCGTGCAGCAGTTTGATCGCGACCCGGTGCCCGTCGGGGTCGTACGCGTCGTAGACCACTCCCTGGCCGCCCTCGCCGAGACGGCCGGCCAGGAGATGGTCACCGATGCGCTGCGGATCGCCGGCGCCGAGTCTCTGCGACATCACCACGGCATGGTAAACGCCGGAATCGGACGGATGGTTCGGCCTGGCGCAGCTCGCCGACCCGGTCCGGGCGGCCTGACCGCCTGGCTGGAGCGGCCCGATGGTCCGCCGGTCCGCCCGACCCGGGCCGGGGGCTCAGTCCGGGCGGACCGGCGGCTCAGTCCGGAACGGATCGATGCTCGGCCCGGAGCGGACCCGGTACTTTCAGGCGGGAGCGATCCAGACGGCCTTGGCGGCGGCGACCAAGGTGCCGTCCACCTCGTAGACGGCGCTCTCGCCGAAGAGCTTGCGGCCCTCGCGGCCGGTGGCGCGGCCGACCACGGAGTAGGTGCCACCGGGGTAGACCCGGCGGTGGACCTGCGCGGTCAGGCGGCCGAGCAGGGCGAACTCGCCGGGCGCGAAGTGGGCCCAGCCGGTGACGCAGTCGAGCGCGGCCCAGATGATCGAGTCGGGGACGGCGCCGTCCTCGTCGGTGACGGTCATCGGCACCCGCCAGCCGGCGGCGACGAGGTCGGTGCCGGCCACCGAGCCGGGGAAGATCCGCAGGCCGTCGCCGGGGTCGCGCAGGCCGCAGACGAAGCAGCCGGGGAAGGCGTGGCCGGCGAATCCGGCGAAGCCGCCCTCGGCCAGGGCCGCCTTGTTGAAGGGCACGAACGCCGGGGCGTCGAGCTCCTCGGTGACCGGAATGGCCTCGACGAGAAGGGTGTCGCCGTGGGTGAGGGTCGCGGTGCTGGCGAGGTGGCGCAGGGCCAGCTCGGTGTCCAGCGGCGTGGGGGCGTGCAGCGTGACCTCGACGGCCGAGTCGTGCCGGGCACCGTGCAGGGCCTCGGTGACCGTGCCCGCGATCCAACCGCCGTTCGCGGTGCCTTCGGGCCCGCGGAAACGCGCCGGAACGGTCACCACGGTCTGCAGCTCGGCAGCCGTCGTCATGCCGACCTCCCTATCGCCTTATATGGCTATTGATCGTCAAAAATCACTCTAAAGGGACCGACCGATTTTACCGGAACCGATGCGTGCGCAGCGAATCAGGGGGTCGATGGTGCCGGAGTGGTACGGCAGCGCGCGGCATGCCGTACGGGCCGGCGGCCCCGCCCCGGAGAGCGGGACCTCCTACAGCACAGGAAGATACCGGCCGAGCTCGAATTCGGTGACCTGGCGGCGGTATTCGTTCCACTCGCTCCGCTTGTTGCGCAGGAAGTAGTCGAAGACGTGCTCGCCGAGGGTCTCGGCGACCAGCTCGCTGCGCTCCATGACCGCGATGGCCTCGTCCAGCGACTGGGGTAGCGGCTGGATGCCCAGCGCACGGCGCTCGGCCGAGGTCAGCGCCCAGACGTCGTCCTCGGCGCCGGGGGGCATCTCATAGCCCTCCTCGATGCCCTTCAGGCCCGCGGCCAGGATCACCGCGAAGGCGAGATAGGGGTTGCAGGCCGAGTCGAGCGAGCGGAACTCGATGCGGGTGGAGCCGCTCTTGTGCGGCTTGTACATCGGCACCCGGACCAGGGCCGAGCGGTTGTTGTGGCCCCAGGAGACGTAGCTGGGGGCCTCGCCGCCGGCTCCGGCGATCGCCTCGGCTCCGCCCCACAGGCGTTTGTAAGAATTCACCCACTGGTTACAGACCGCGGTGATCTCGGCGGCGTGCCGGAGCAGCCCGCCGATGAAGGAACGGCCGACCTTGGAGAGCTGGTAGTCCGCACCGGGCTCGTAGAAGGCGTTGCGGTCACCCTCGAACAGCGACATGTGGGTGTGCATGCCGGAGCCGGGATGCTCGGTGAAAGGCTTGGGCATGAAGCTCGCCCAGATGCCCTGCTCCAGCGCGACCTCCTTCATCACCAGGCGGAAGGTCATGATGTTGTCGGCGGTGGTCAGCGCGTCGGCGTAGCGCAGGTCGATCTCCTGCTGGCCGGGGCCGCCCTCGTGGTGGCTGTACTCCACCGAGATGCCCATCGACTCGAGCATCATGATCGCGTTGCGCCGGAAGTCGTGGCCGGAGCTGTGCGGGGTGTGGTCGAAGTAGCCGCCGTCGTCGATCGGCTCGGGACGCGCGCCGCGCTCGGGCCGGCTCTTCAGCAGGAAGAACTCGACCTCGGGGTGGGTGTAGAAGCTGAACCCCATGTCGGAGGCCTTGGCCAGGGTGCGCTTGAGCACCCAGCGCGGGTCGGCGTGCGAGGGCGAGCCGTCCGGCATGAGGATGTCGCAGAACATCCTGGCCGCGCCCGGCGTCTCGCTGCGCCAGGGCAGGATCTGGAACGTCGACGGGTCCGGCTTGGCCAGCATGTCCGACTCGTAGACCCGGGCGAAGCCCTCGATCGCCGAACCGTCGAAGCCGATGCCCTCGGCGAAGGCCCCTTCGAGCTCGGCGGGGGCGATCGCCACTGATTTGAGGAACCCGAGCACGTCGGTGAACCAGAGCCGGATGAACCGGATGTCGCGCTCCTCAAGAGTGCGGAGAACGAACTCCTGCTGGCGGTCCAAGGCCTTCTCCTTCACTTCCGACACCGACGCGGTGTGACACGCCTGGTCTTCTCCCAGTCTGCCCGCTCCGTGTTTCGCACACGTTACGAGGAAGCGCGGTGAGATGCCGCATCGGCCCCCTCTCCCCCCGTCCGCGACCTGCCTTCGTCGCGCCTCCCCGGTCCTCACCCCGTCCCCTCTTACAGTGTGCGCCGGAGCCGCTGACGTGCCGTCCGGGGGGAAGAGACGATGCGCACCGAACACGACCGACCACCGAACGGGGCAATGCCGCACATCTCGTTCAGCGAACGGCTGGCGGCGATGACGGTCCCGTGCCCGGCCCACCCGTCGACCTACCAGATCGAGGCCGCGGTCATCGACTGGTCACGCGAGGCCGGCCTGGGCGCCGCCCCCGGGGTGGGCGCCCACCTGCTGGCCGGACGGGTGTTCGCCCGGTACGGCACAGGCCCGGCCACCCTGTTCGCGCGCTGGCTGACCTGGGCGTCCCATCTCCGGGAGAGCCCCTCGGCGTTCGCCGGGGTGATCGCCGTGGCCGCGGGCGGCGAACCGGGGGCGCCACTGGAGCGTGCCTTCGCCGACCTGTGGCGGACCCCCGCGCCCGGGGCGGGCGACGGGTGGCGCGAGCGCTTCCTGACCGGGCTGGCCGCACAGCACGCCGCGCTGCTCGACACCCGGACCCCGCCGGTCGGGGACTACCCGGCCCTGGGCCGGGCCGGGTTCGGGTCCTATCTGTTCGACCTGGTGGAGCCCTGCACGGGGGTGGAGGTGCCCGCACCGGTCCGGGAGAGCGCCCCGTGGCGGGCGGTCGCCGAGGCGAGCGGCGACGTGGCCGCCTGGTGTCACGACCTGATGGCCGGGAGCGGCTACCTGACCTCGGCCTCGGTCTCGCTGGGTCTGCACGGCGCGGCGGCCGAGCGGTGGGTGATCGACCGTGTGACGGCCCGGATGGAGGAGCTGTGGACCGCCGCCCGCGCGGTTCCCCCGGTCCTGGAACGGCACGGCCTCGGTCTCACCGCCTCCCGCGAGGTGACACAGGTCGTCTGTGCTTTCTTGACCATTCCCAGGGCTTACCTGGAGTGGCTCTTGGAATCATCCCGCTATCGTCACTTGCGGTAACCGTACGAGTTCTTTTAGTAATACGGGGGTCACGATGAGCACAGAGCTTCTCCATCACAAACTGGACCGCGCCTTCGCGCATATGGACGTGAACGGCAACGGGAAGATCGAACGCGACGACCTGCTCGGGCTCGGCGCCCGGATCCTGATCGGCTTCGGCGAGTCGCCGACCACACCCACCGGCAGCAGGCTCGTCCATGCCTTCGAGTCACTCTGGCAGACCCTGTCGGCCGGGATCGACGCCGACGGCGCGATCTCCCCGCAGGAGTTCCGCTCGGCCATGACCTCGGCGTTCGTCGAGGGCGACCGGTTCGACGCAGTGTTGCGGCCGGTGGCGGAGACGATCGCGGAGCTGTGCGACACCGATGGGGACGGGGCCGTCAGACCTGCCGGGTTCCGGGTCATGCTGACCGCCTTCGGTACGGCGCACGACGACGTGGACGCCGCCTTCGACCGGCTCGACCGGGATTACGACGGGAGCATTCCGGTCGGCGAGCTGGTCGAGGCGGTCCGGCAGTACTACACGAGCGCCGACCCGCACGCGGCCGGCAACTGGCTGTTCGGCCCGCTGTAGTGATGTTCACCGAGACGGCCCCCAGAGGAGCCGACGAGACGGGGGTACGGTCACCGCGGGAAGGCGGTCCCCCGACGGCCGCGGCCCTGCTGCTGCCTCTCGTCGGCCGGATACCCGCGATGGCCGCACCGTGTCGCATGCACCCCGCCGTCGAGCGGATCGAACTCTCCCTCGCCCGATGGGCCCGCGAGGTGGGCCTGGAACCACCCGAGGGGGCGAGGTTCGAGCGGATGGCCGGCCGGGCCTTCGCGGGGTTCGGCGTGGACGCGGCGCTGCTGTTCGCCAAGTGGCTGACCTGGCTGTTCCACTTCGACGACGAATGGGACGAGAAGCCCGCCGGGCACGCGACCGAGACCGTGGAGGCCACCTTCGCCCGCCTGGGGCGGCTGGCGGGTGCCGTACCGCCCCAGGCGGCGGGCGGCACCCCGGTCGAGGTGGCCTTCCAGGACCTCTGGCGGCTCACCGCCGGGCGGATGAGCACGCACTGGCGGGAGCGGTTCGCGCGGGGGCTGCGCGAGCAGGGGGCGGCCTGCCGTACGGAGGCGGACAACAGGCGCACCGGCCGGGTGCCCTCGATCGGGGAGTATCCGGCGCTCCGGCGGGGAACGGCCGGACCCTACCTGTTCGACCTGGTCGAACCGTGCCTGGGGGTGGAGGTGCCGCCGGCGCTGCGAGAGAGCCCGACCTGGCGGACGCTGGTGGACGCCTGCAACGACGTGACCGCGTGGTGCAACGACGTGGCGTCGTATCCCAAGGAGCGCGCGCACGGGGACGTGCACAACTACGTGACGGTCGCCGCCGACACGTTCGGGTTCGCCGACGCCGACGCCGTCGCGTGGGTGAACGACCGGATCGCCGAACGCGCCGGCGACCTGCGGGCCGCCGCCATACGGCTGCCGGAGATGTTCGACCGGTTCGGGATCCCGGCGGCGCAGGCGAGGGATCTCAGCAAGGTGGCGTGCGCGTTCCTCGCGGCTCCCCGGGCACAGCTGGAATGGCTCCTGGAGTCCAGCAGGTACGGCATGACGTGACCGCGCCTCCGCCGGCCCGTCAGGAAACGCAGGTCAGGGAGTCGCCCACCGGGGTGCGGCGGTAGACGACCTCGCGGCCGAGACGGCGACGGGTCACCAGGCCCCCGTCGGCCAGGACCGTCAGGTGCTGGCTGACCGCGCCGGGAGTGAGCTCCATTCGCCGGGCGAGCGCCGTGGTGGTCGCGGGGTCGGCCAGGGCGGTCAGGATCTGCGCCCGGGTACGGCCGAGCAGCGCGGCGAGGGCTCCGGGGGCGGGCGGCGGGCCCGAGGTCCACAGCGTGCCGACACCCGTCGCCGGGTAGAGGAGCATCGGCTGGTACGGCTCGACCATCACGGCCGTGTCCGGCCAGTAGAAGGCGGTCGGCACGAGCACCAGGCCGTCGCCGCCGATCGGCTCGGAGTAGTCCCAGGAGCGGGTGACGCTGAGCCGGTCGCCGCGCCAGCGCACGCTCGGGTGCAGGTCGGTGAAGAGCTCGCGGGCCCCGCCGACCGCGAGCTGCCGGGAGCGCCGGAGCACGTCGGCCTCCAGCAGGCCGTAGATCCGGGGCCAGAACTCGGCGAACGCCGCCTCCCAGTAGCGCTCCAGGGTGTCGGCGACCCGTGCCACGCCCGCCTCGGGGTCGGCCCTGAAGCGCTCGATGACGCGGGGGTCGGACCCGGTCACCCAGCCCGCCTCCTCGGCCGCTCGCGCGGGAGGAGTCCGCCGCACCCGGTCGAGGTCGGCGGCGAAGTCGGGGATCGGGGTCTGCGGCGTGGGGGTCAGGAAGTCGACGAGGTAGCCCCGGAGCGGGACCAGCGCGAACAGCTCCGCCAGTTCGGCGCCGTCGAGGCGGGGCCGAACCGCGCGCACCCAGGGCAGGTGGAGGGAGTGCCCGGCCGGATCGCGCAGCGCGCGCAGGCTGGCGACCAGCTCCCAGATGGGGGAGAACGCGAAGCGGATCCGGGCCACGTCGCCGGGGGTGAAGATCCATTCGACGCGACAGGACTTTTTAGGCACGGCTAAAAGGTTCGCGCACCGCCGGGCCTGTGTCCAACTCTGCTGCCATGACGAACGCCACCCTTGCCCGCCCCGGTTTCCTGCAGTCGAAGATCGGCGGTCTGCCCCCGGCATTCTGGGCATTGTGGACGGGCACGCTGGTGAACCGGGTGGGCATGATGGTCCAGCCGTTCATCGGCGTCTATCTGACCCAGATGCGCGGCATGTCCTACTCCGGCGCCGGCACGGTGATGGCGGTCTTCGGCGTCGGCTCGCTGCTGTCACAGATCATCGCCGGATGGCTGGCCGACCGGTTCGGCAGGCGGATCACGCTGACCGGCGGCATGGTCGCGACCGCGTTCATCATGGTGGCGCTCGGCTACAGCACCTCGCTCCCGGCGATCGTCGCCACCATGTTCCTGCTCGGTCTGAGCATGGACCTCTACCGGCCGGCGTCCAACGCCCTGGTGGCCGATCTGATCCCGCCCCAGGACCGGCCGCGCGCCTACGGCCTGATCTTCTGGGCGCTGAACCTGGGCTTCGCGGTGGCGATGGTCGCGGGTGGCTGGCTCGCCCAGGTCGGGTACGGCTGGATGTTCGGGGTCAACGCCGTCACTTCGCTGATCTTCGGCCTGCTGGTATGGCGGGCGGTGCCGGAGACGCTGCCGGCGCCCGGCTCACGGCCCCGCGGCCGGTTCGCCGACGTGCTCGGAGACCGGCTGATGGTCGCCTTCAGCCTGATCACCGTCGTCTCCACCGTGGCCTACACCCAGGCGTTCACGACCCTGCCGCTGGCGATGACCCACGCGGGTTTCACCACCGTCGACTACGGCCTGGTCATCGCCGTCAACGGCGTCCTGATCGTGATCGTCCAGCCGCTGACCGGCGCCTGGTTCGGCGGGCGCGACCACACCACGGTGCTCGCCGCCGGCTCGGCGGTGATCGGTGTGGGCTTCGCGCTGACCGCCTTCGTCTCCGATCTCACCGGATATGCGGCCTCGGTGGTCCTGTGGACGGCGGGCGAGATCGTCACCGCGGGCATCCCGGGCGCGATCGTGGCCGCGCTCGCCCCTCCTCACCTGCGCGGACGCTATGCCGGCATGTACGGCTTGGCGTGGTCGGGCGGGGCCCTGCTCGCCCCGTTGCTCGGCGCCGGACTGCTGGAGGTGAACCCGGCCGCGCTCTGGCTGACCATCGGCGCCGTCGATCTGGTGGCCGCCGCGGGACTGCTCGCGCTCGGCCCGGCGCTGCGCCGCCGTACGGCGTCGGTCCCGCGTTGAACGCTTGTTGATCGATCTGCGGTCCGCGCCCGTTACGGTCTCCTTGAGCAGGACGGAGCGGGGCCGGGGCGGCGGGCGGGCCGAGCCCGGTGTTTCCGATCTGTCGCGCGATGTGGAGCTCACAATCTGACAGCTGATGGTTTCTCACAGCTTGCGAACGATGGCGGGAATTGCGGTATGACGTACGACCAGGTGGCTCTACGCTTGCCCCCGAAATGCTGACATTTCATGCTCTAGGACCGTTCAAGGCGTGCCACGGCGACGTGACGCTCGACCTCGGCGGCCAACGCCAGATGGCGGTGCTGGCCCGGCTTCTGGTGGCGGGCGGTCGCGCCGTACCGGTAAGCGTGCTCATCGACGAGCTCTGGCCGGGAGAGCCCCCGGCCCAGGCGCTGTCGACCATCCAGGGCTACGTGTCGCGACTGCGGCGCGCCCTGGAACCCGGCCGCGCGCCCCGCGAGGAGGCGGAGGTGCTGGTCTCCGCCCCACCGGGATACGCGCTGCGCGCCGCCCCCGGCCAGGTGGACTGCTGGGCCTTCGAGAACGCGGTCAAGACGGAGGGCGGGCCGGCCGCCGTGTGGGGGCGGCTGGACGACGCTCTCGCCCTGTGGCGTGGACCCGCGCTGGCCGAGTTCGCCGATCTGCCCTGGGCGATGAGCGAGGCCGGGCGGCTGGAGGAGCTGCGGCTGATCGCGGTCGAGCGCCGCGCCGACGCGGGCCTGCTGCTCGGGCGCTCCAGCGCCCTGGTCGCCGACCTGGAGGCGCACGCCTCGGCCCATCCGCTGCGGGAGGAGGCCTGGCGGCTGCTCGCGCTGGCCCTCTACCACCGCGGCAGGCAGGGCGACGCGCTCGGCGCGCTCCGCCGGGCCAGGGGGGTGCTCCGCGACGAACTCGGTCTCGACCTCGGCGCCACCCTCCAGCGACTGGAGTCCGACATGCTGTCACAGGCCGCCCACCTGGACCCGCCCGCGGCGTCCGGGGAGACGGTCTTCGTGCGCACTGCCGAACGGCGGGCGGAGCGGACGGCGGCGCCGGCCGACCTGCGTGTCGTGGTGGCCGACGACCAGGCCCTGGTCCGCACCGGCCTGCGGGTCGTGCTGGACAACGAACCCGGCTTCCGCCTCGTGGCCGAGGCCGGGGACGGCGAGCAGGCGATCGCGGCCGTCCGGGAGACCTCACCCGACCTGGTCCTGATGGACATCCAGATGCCCCGGCTGGACGGCCTGACCGCCGCGCGGCGCATCCTCGCCGACCCGTCCCCGCCGAAGGTGATCATGATGACCACGTTCGGCACGGACGACAACCTCTATGCGGCGCTGCGGGCCGGGGTGAGCGGCTTCGTGCTCAAGACCTCGGCTCCCGAGCAGCTCATCACGGCGCTGCGTGCCGCGCAGGCCGGTGACGCGCTGATCGACCCGGCCGTCACCACCCGGCTGATCGCCTCCTTCGCCGGGCGTACCGACCCGCTGGCCCCGCCCGGCCTCGCCGGTCTCGGCGACGCCGAGCTGGACCTGATGAAGCTCGTCACCCGGGGGCTCACCAACCGGCAGATCGCCGTGACCCTGTCGGTCCCCGAGCGTGCGGTGGCACAGTCGGTGTCCCGGCTCCTGGACCACCTGGGACTGTTCGACCGGGCCCAGCTCGTCGTGGCGGCCTACGAGTCGGGGCTGGTCAGTCCGGGCGGCGTGGGCAGATAGCGATATCCAGATGACCCCCCTGCGTCCGGCCACGAGCGTCACACGTGACCTGCCGGCCTCCCCGCTGCGCCTGGCGATCGTCGCCGTGTCCGTCGGCGCGTTCGCGCTCACCGTGGCCGGGATCGTCATCACCGGCGGCCTGCCGTCCAGCTGGGTCTCCGACCCGCCCGCGACCCCCGATCACGCCGCCGGCCTGGCCTTCCCGCTGGTGGGCGCCTTCCTGCTGGTGCACCGCCCGCGTTCGGCCGCCGCCTGGGTGATGTACGTCGGCGGGATCGGCTGCGCCCTCAACATCTTCGGCTCCGCCATGATGCTCCGCGCCGGCGCCGACGGCGCGCTGGCGACGGCCGGCCACTACCGCTACGTCGGCGGACTCGGCTGGATCGTGGGCGGCACCCTGCTGGCGATCATGCTCCCGCTGTACTCCCCCGACGGGCGGCTGCCCTCCCGGCGCTGGCGGCCGATGGTGGCCGCGGCGGCCCTGGTCATGGTGGCCGAGGCGGCCCGGCTCGTCGTGCGCCCGACACCGCCCGCCGAGAACTACCCGCTGCCCCGGATCATCCCCAATCCGCTCGCGATCGAGGCGCTCAGCCCCTACCACGCCACGATCCAGGACTCCCTGGCGCTGCTGATCAATGTTCTCGCGGTCCTGTCGCTGCTCTCCCTGGCCCTGCGCGCCCACCGGGCCGACCCCACCACCCGCCGCCAGATCGCCTGGCCGCTGACCTCGTTCGCCCTCTACATCGTCTGCCTGCTGGCCGGGGAGAGCTGGTGGCTGGCGGGCACGATCGCGACCGGGCTGATCCCCGTCGCCATCGCCTTCTCGATGCTGCGCTACCGGCTGTACGGCATCGACACCGTGGTCAGCCGGGCCTTCGTGGCCGCCGGGCTGATCGCCGCGGTCAGCGCGGTCTACTTCGGGGCCGGTGCGCTCGCCGGGCTGACCCTGTCCGGATACGACCGGATCGGCGGCCTGGCGGCGGCGCTGTTCGCCGGGGCGGTCTTCCACCCGCTGCGCCGGCTGCTGCGGCGCTGGGTCGACCGGCTCATGTACGGCACGCACGGCGACCCGCGGGCCCTCGCCGCCCGGCTGGCCCAGGAGGTCGGCGAGGCGGAGCCCGCCAACGCGCTCGCCGCCACGGCCGCCGTGATCCGTGAGGGGCTGGGCGTCACCGGCGTCGCGGTCGAGGTGAACGACCCGGGGACCAGGCGGGTGGAGATCGGCCTGCTGGACCCGGCTCCGCGCGCGGTGCCGCTGATCTGGCACGGCGAACCGGTCGGGCGGCTGCTGCTCGGCTCGCCCGGCCCCCGCAGGTTCGCCGCCGCCCACAACGACCGGCTGATCGCGGTGGTCACCCCGTACATGGCGGACGTGGTGCACGCCGTACGGATGACCGCCGACCTGCAGCGCTCCCGCGAGCGCATCCTCACCGCCCGCGAGGAGGAGCGGCGCCGGCTGCGCCGGGACCTGCACGACGGGCTCGGCCACGCCCTGACCGACATGGCGATGTCGATCAACATGGCCAGGATCAACCTGCGTTCCGCCCCCGCCTCGGCCGACCGGCTCCTGGCCGAGCTGCGCACCGGCATGGACGCGGTCGGCCAGGAGATCAGGGAACTGGTGTACGGCCTGCGCCCGCCGACCCTGGACGAGCTCGGCCTGGCGGAAGCCGTACGGGCGCTGGCCGTCGAGGGCGATCCGCAGGTGGCCGTGGAGACCGAAGGAGACCTGTCCGATCTCCCCGCCGCCGCCGAGGTGGCCGCCTACCGGATCGCGCAGGAGGGGCTCACCAACATCCGCAAGCACGCGCGGGCCCGTTCGGCGACGGTGTCGCTGCGGCGCGGCGAATCACTGGTGGTCCGGGTCCAGGACGACGGCCACGGGCTGCGGACGGGGTCGCGCTCCGGCGTGGGCCTGCTGTCCATGCGCGAGCGCGCCGCCGAACTCGGCGGGACGTGTGTGATCGGCGAGGCCCCGGGCGGTGGCACGCTGGTGGAGGCCGTCCTGCCGATCCCGGTCGGCCGGATCTGACGCCGGTCGTGGCCGATCGACGCGGCCCGGTCCGTTCAATCCGGTCCGTTCAATCCGGTCCGTTCAATCCGGTCCGTTCAATCCGGTCCGTTCAATGCGGCCCGGTCCGTCGCGCGCACCGGCTTGCGCCAGGAAACCTAGATACCCTAGGTTATATCCTAGGAAGGCAAGCTTTTCGCTGCGGAGGTGCCGGATGGCTCGTGCGGGGTTGACGGCCGATCGCGTGACGGAGGCGGCCGCGGATCTGGCGGACGCCGTCGGGTTCGAGAATGTCACGATCTCCGCACTGGCACGGGGCTTCGGGGTCGCGGACGCGAGCATCTACTCTCACGTCAAAAACGTTCAGGACCTCCGGACCCGGGTCGCGCTGCGCGCGGCGGGCGAACTCAGCGACCGCGTCACCTCGGCGATAGCGGGCCGGTCCGGCAAGGACGCCCTGGCCGCGTTCGCCGGCGCCTACCGGGAGTTCGCGCTGGCCCACCCCGGCCGATACGCGGCGACCCAGATCCGGCTCGACCCCGCCGTCGTCGCCAAGGCCGCGGCGGCCCTGCGGGGCAACGAGACCACCTCTTCGCTGCTGCGCGCGTACGGCCTGGTCGAACCGGACCTGACCGACGCGGTGCGCCTGCTCCGCAGCACCTTTCACGGGTTCACCAGTCTTGAGGCCGCCGGGGGGTTCGGTCACCCGCGCGACCTCCAGGCGTCCTGGGACAGGATCATCGACGCTCTCGACGGCACGCTGAGACACTGGCCCGCGTCGGATGCCCGAACGGACCGCGACCCGGCCGGGGTCTGACCGCCCGCGACCTCCCATGACGCCGGTGAACGGACCGCGAACCCGCCGGGATCTGACTGCCCGCGACCTCCCATGACCCGGTGATCGGCCCGAGCTGTGAACCTTTCCGGTCGCTCAGGTCTCTAACTATCCGTTTGAGGAACTGACCTGAGGAGATCGTATGAAGCACTGGGCCATAGCCGTCGGCACCGCACTGGCCGTGTCCACCGCCGCCGTCGCAACCCCCGCCCTGGCCTCGTCGCGGACGGCGCCGGTCACCGGCGCCGTCTACTTCGGCTACCAGGGCAGCAAGATCGAGGTGTTGACCCACCGGGGTGGCTGGACCTCTCTGGCCGTCGGCGGCGGAGCCTTCTCCGGGCAGTTCTCCGCGGCGCCCGACGGAAAGCGCGTCGCCTGGATCGACGAGAAGAGCCGCCTGCACGTCAAGTCCGCGAGCGGGGATAAAGTGATCGCCAGGGACGCCGCCTACGGCAGTCCCTGCTTGACCCCCGCCTGGACCGCCGACGGCAGGAGGATCGCCTACCCGAAGAAGGGCACCGCGACGGCCACGACCGTGATCGTGGTCGGCGCCGACGGCAGGAACGTGGTCGACTCCGGCAAGACCGTCGGCATCTGCCACCTGACCTGGTCGGCCGACGGCAGGACGCTCGCCGGGTACGCCGGGGACACCCGTGGCGTCCACCTGCTGGACACCCGGTCCCGCGTCTCCCGCAAGGCTCTCGGAATCAAGCTCGCCAACCACGTGGAGAGCCTGTCCCCCGACAGCCGCCGGGTCGTGGTGAACGCGATCAGCGCGAACGACCCCGCCGGCGACGGCTCCTGGTCCACGTCGTTCACCCCGTCGATCTACGACACCAAGACGGGTAAGAAGATCACCATCCCGGTCGGAGGCACCCTGCTGGGCGCCCGCTACCTGCGCGACGGCCGGCTCGCGGTCCGGGTCAAGGGCGGGACCGCCAACACGCTGGTGATCCTCAATGCCTCCGGCAAGGAGCTCCAGCGCGTGGCCGAGCCCACCAAGGCCAGGAAACTCGGTCTGCTCGGCGTGCTCGGCTGACTCGCCACCGGGATTCTCGGCCGGCTCCTCACCGGGGTTCTCGGTTGACGCCCCGCCGAGGTTCTCGGCCGGCTCCCCGCCAGGGTGCTCAGCTGACTCCTCGCCGGGATTCTTGACCGGCTCCCCGCCGGAGTTCTCGGCCGGATCGCCACCGGAAGGCCCCGGGGCGTGGAACGCCGCTCGGCAGGCCTCCGCGGAGGCGGGGAAGGGAGACCCCGCCCCCGCGGAGGGCCGATCACCCGTGAGCGGGCACGTCCGCCGACGGGAATAGGGTGGAGCACGTGGCTCAACTCCGTATCGCTCTGGCCCAGACCGATCCCGTAGTCGGTGACCTGGCGGCAAACGCCGACAAGCTCGTCGAGTGGACCCGGCGCGCCGCCGACCGCGGCGCGCATCTGGTGGTGTTCACCGAGATGTTCCTGACCGGGTATCCAGTCGAGGACCTGGTGCTGCGTAGCTCATTCGTGGAAGCCTCGATCACCGCGGTCGGGGCCCTCGCCCGGCGGCTGGCCGACGAGGGGCTCGGTGAGATCCCGGTGGTCGTCGGCTACGTGGACCGGGCGGACCTGGCTCCGCGGGTGGGGCAGCCCAAGGGCTCCCCGCTCGACGCGGCCGCGCTGCTCCACCGGGGCCAGGTGGTCACCAAGACCGCCAAGCACCACCTGCCGAACTACGGCGTCTTCGACGAATACCGCTACTTCGTACGCGGGGACCGACTGCCGATCTTCCGGCTGCACGGAGTCGACGTGGCGATCGCGGTCTGCGAGGACCTGTGGCAGGAGGGCGGGCCGGTCGCGGTGGTGGCCGAGGCGGGAGCCGGGCTGCTGGTGGTGCCGAACGCCTCGCCGTACGAGAAGGAGAAGGACGACGTACGGCTCGCCCTCGTCTCCCGCCGGGCACAGGAGGCGGGCTGCGCCCTGGCCTACGTCAACCAGGTGGGCGGCCAGGACGAGCTGGTCTTCGACGGCGACTCGATCATCGTCTCGGCCTCCGGTGAGCTGGTCTCGCGGGCCGCGCAGTTCACCGAGGAGCTGCTGATCACCGATCTGGAGCTACCCGAGGCCAGGTTCGGCGGTCTCGGCACCTTCCAGGTGGACGCCGGGGACGGGACCGTCATCACGGTGGAGCGGATGGAGCTGTCGGCCTTCCCGGTGGAGCCGTACGCCCCGGAGACCCCCTCGGTCGCCCCGCACCTCGACGACAGCGCCGAGGTCTACTCCGCGCTGGTCCTCGCGGTCCGCGACTACGTGGCCAAGAACGGCTTCGAGTCGGTCATCCTGGGCCTGTCCGGCGGAATCGACTCCGCCCTGACCGCCACGATCGCCTCCGACGCGATCGGCCCCGACCGGGTGCACGCGGTCCTGATGCCCTCGCGCTACTCCTCGGAGCACTCCCTGGAGGACGCCTGGGAGCTGGTCCGCCGGCAGGGGATCAACGCCCAGGTGGTGGCGATCGCCGACATCGTGGACGGTTTCGAGAAGGAGATCGAGCTGTCCGGCCTGGCGGCGGAGAACCTCCAGGCCCGGGTGCGCGGCATGATCCTGATGGGCCTGTCCAACCAGCACGGGCACCTGGTGCTCACCACCGGCAACAAGAGCGAGCTGGCCACCGGCTACTCCACCCTCTACGGCGACTCCGCGGGTGGTTTCGCCCCCATCAAGGACGTGCTGAAGACCCAGGTCTGGAAGCTGTCGCGGTGGCGCAACGCCCAGGCGGGCATCTCGGGTGCGTTCCTGCACGGCTTCACGGCACCGCCGATCCCGGAGAACTCCATCGAGAAGGAGCCCAGCGCCGAGCTCCGCCCCGACCAGCGCGACACCGACTCCCTGCCGGAGTACGACGTACTGGACCGTCTCTTGGACGACTACGTCGAAAAGGACATGGGCTCCGCCGAGTTGATCGCCGTCGGCCACGACCCCGCCCTGGTCGCCCGCGTCATCCGCCTGGTCGACCTCGCCGAGTACAAGCGCCGCCAATATCCTCCGGGCCCCAAGATCACCCCCAAGAACTTCGGCCGTGACCGCCGCCTGCCCATCACCAACCGCTGGCGCGAGACGACCGCCTGATCTTCTGAGATCTTGATTTTCTGAGACCAAGACCGTTTCCGGCCAGTGGGCTCCCCTGGCAGGGAAACGATCAGTACAGTCGGCAGGGTGCGTCGTGTCGTGGGATGTGCCCTGCTGGTAGTGCTGCTGGCCGCAGGCTGTACGAGCGGCGGCCCGACTCTCGACGAGGCCGCCCAGGTGCTGGCTGCGGACGCCAAGAAACTTGAGTCCTCCTATTCGATGGCTGGCAAGAAAACCGTCGACAAGACCGGCGAAGGGAACGATGACGCCGCGGGCTGTCCAGGGGGCACCGCAACTCGCTCCTACCAATTCAGCGGAAGCTTCGACGAAAGCGGTCAAATGACCCCCGCCGAGCAAGCCGAACGAGCCGATCTGGCCAGCGATCCCCTGCAGAGCAATCTTGTAGGACTGGGTTATGAGATTGATCGCAGCGCGAGCTGGGCACGCCCCGGTCGCAGTTCTGTTGTTCTCCACAAGAAGGACCCTGGAATTACTTTCATCCTTCTTATACAGGATTCCGCCCCGAACATAGAGATCATTGGTAAAACCGACTGCCTTCCGAGCGAAAGCCGATCAGAGAGGAACTCGCAAAAGACGGGCTCGTTCCCGGAGCTGCAAAGCGGACTTCCTTAGGCTACGTGCAGCCGCCTGACACTGTTCTGCAAGTCGGATCACATCCGATCGCCTTCGCATAGCATCTTGCTCAAAACGCTGAGCGGCAGCTCCCGTCCAGACCGGACCATCGTCGGCCGAATCGGTCTTGGCACGATCGAGAAGATTTTCCAGGCTCTTCATGTAGCCTTCGAAGCGGTCAGCGAGCAACTCCTTCTCCTCCGCTTGGCGGAGCAAGTTGGCTGGTTCCACCATTATCCTCCGCGCGCTTCGAGTGCCGAACTAAGAACCGGAGTAAGCTGCCCAGAAAAGATTGCCTTTAGCTGATCCAAGTCCGTTCGACTGAGGGGTGAGCGCCCGTGGCTCTGACGGGAGGCATTGAAGGCAGACACCTGAGCATCGACCAGAACCTCAACCAGATCCGAGGCATCTCCCGGCCTTTCGCCATCGAGATAGCTCTCGACCGTATCTTTCAAGGGGTTCTTCTGACTCAAGTCGAGCGCTTTTCCAAAAAAGGTTTCTCTCACTACGCCGTCGATGAATTTACCACTCACTCCTGCAGTGAGCACGTCCAGAGGGAGCACCAGAAGCTCCACAATTGCCTTATCGGCATCATCGGCAGACAGATCAGCTTCATGCAGTCCACTAAAAAGAAGCGATGCCAGCGCCCCCACCGTCACCACCTTTCCGTAGAAGCGATCACGCTGTCCCTGCCTGGCATATTCAGTAGGAGCATCACCAAAAGGATGGTCTTTCCCCAAATCGATATTTCGCAGGAAGTCCCCATAACCCTTTTTGAGCGGCACCAGCACTTCAGGACTCTGCAGCAGACCCCCAATAAAACCGACGACCGCATCAGACTTGAGTCCCTCCCATTCAGCACTTGACGCCGTCTTCACAGAATCGCGATCTCTCCGCCATACAGCGATGAGGTCGGGAAAATACTGTGAGATGTGTGTGGCGAGCACCCGGCCGACCGGGGATGGATCCTTCAGTGCGGGCCAGAAGTTCTTTCTGCTGTAGAGGTCGATGATGTTGAGCCAGGCGTCACGGCGAAGGACGGCGTCTCCCGCCCCGGGGGCCAGCGCCCTGTCCAGGGCCGTGGCCAGCAGGTCTTCGAAATCCGTGCCCGGGAGGCCGTTCACCACCTCGGGGCGTAGCAGCAGCGCCGCGTTGTCGCCGGTGGTGAGGAATCTCTGGGTCGTCCCGACGTCCTGGCTCAGCGCTTTGACCAGCCAGTAGGTGTTCCAGTCTTTCCCGCTGTCGCGGTTTCCGCCGTACTGGAGCACCTTGGCTCCGGCCTGCAGGACGAACTCGCGTGACTGGCGGGCCAGGCCCAGAAGTGCGGCCATGCCGCCGATCGGGAGATCCCCCAGCGCATGGTCCCGCAGGTCCTTGGGGAGGGTGCCCGCCGCGTCGGCCGACGCGAACGCCTCGGCCAGCGGCTTCAGGTCCTTTCCCGCCTCCTTCAGGTTGTCGGGGCTGTAGCCGCGCGGGTCGTTCTGGTTGCGCGCGCTCACCGTGGCGAAGACGGCGCCGAAGGCCGTGGCGCCCAGCGTGGTCAGCAGTCCGGTCGAATATGCCGGGTCGGCGGCTCTCCCCCGCCCCTCCCGGAGCGTCGCCTGGACCTTCTCCCAGTTCTTGACGCCGGGGTCCTTGAGGTAGTCCCGCCAGGCCGCCAGGGCCTGTTCCCCGGCGAGCGTCCCGGCGGCGCGGGCCGACGAAGCGTCACCGAAGGGCAGCTCGGCCGTCGTGAGGCCGCCCTGGGCCGTGGTCTTCTCGACGCGCTCGATCGTCTGCACCCGCCAGGTCAGGTCCCGCTGCGCCTCGGAGAGGAAGCGTCCGACGTTGTCGAGCACCTCCGCGCCGGGACCGGCCGGCCAGTCCGGCCCCGCCTCGGCGATGGAGGCCGACAGCGACGGCCGGAGCGTCTTGGCGCGCTGCACGGCATCGCCCATGGAGCTGATGAGGCGCCGCGCACCGGCCGGATCAATGCCGACAAACTCCGCCAACTCGCCTGGCCTCCTCGGGGAGAGACGCCGGAACAACAGAGCCTCAACATATTATCCCCGATTCTCAACAGTCGAAGGTGTTAATAGGAAGGGCCTGGCGGACGGCGGGGAAATATGCGCCCCCGAACCGATCGATCATGAACCAGAAACACTTTTCGCCGCATTTTGGAGATGCGCTTTCCATCGCCGCAACGAGCCATTACTTTTCGTAGTTGACTGATTACGACAGCTGCGGCGGGCTCCCTGAGCGGGTCCGGCGCGGGAAAGGAGTCCGCGATGCCCCCCGCGCGTGAACCCGAGGGCGAGGCCAGTCCCCTCGCCTTCTTCGCCACCGAGCTTCGCCGCCTGCGCGAACAGGCCGGATGGTCACAGGGCCGGCTCGGCCAGGAGATCTCCTATTCGAACGGCCTGATCAGCATGGTCGAGACGGCCCGGCGCATCCCGTCGCTGGATTTCGCCGAACGGTGCGACCAGGCGCTCGACACCGACGGCACGCTCGTCCGGATCTGGCCGATGCTGGCCTACGGCGCCCTTCCGTCGCGGTTCCGCCCGTGGGTGGACATCGAGCGGCAGGCCCACACGCTGCGGGGCTGGCACCCCTTGCTGGTTCCGGGACTCCTGCAGACTCCCGGCTACGCCCGCACGATCCTGCAGGCCGATCCCGGGGTGACCGACGAGCGGGTCGAGGAGCTTCTCACCGCCCGGCTGGAGCGCCAGAAGATGCTGGCGAGCACCGCCCCTCCGCTGCTGTGGACCGTGCTCGACGAGGGGGTCCTGCGGCGCAGTATCGGCGGGCCGGAGGTCATGCGGGACCAGCTCGCCGCCCTGCTGGCCGTGTCGGAGCGCAGGCAGGTCTCCGTACAGGTCCTGTCGAGAGAGTCGGGGGCCACCGGAGGCGCGATCGCGGGTCTGGAAGGGGGATTCCTCATTGCGGGCATCGAGGGCAGCCTGGATAGTGTATTCGTGGAGTCCGCCGCCGTAGGGCACGTCACGGACCATCCGCGCGACGTGGCGGTGATCTGCAAGCGATACGAGTCGATCCGCTCGGCGGCCCTGCCCGCGCGGGCCAGCGCCGACCTCATAGCGAAGGTGATGACGGAATGGCAGCAGATCTGACCGGCGCGACCTGGCGCAAGTCCTCGCGCAGCGGCTCCAGCGGCGGCGAGTGCGTCGAGGTGGCCGTCGTGGACGCTCCCGGCACCGGTCACAAGGCGGACCTCGGCTCCCTCCACGTGCTCCGCGACTCCAAGGACCCCGACGGGGCGAAACTGTTCTTCACCCAGGCCGAGTGGGACGCCTTCGTCGCCGGAGTGAAGCTCGGCGAGTTCGACGACTGACGGTCTCACACCTGGCACCCGTCCTCGCCGGGCCGGGTGCCCGTCATTCATCCTGAAAACACGGCCCCGGCGTTCATGGGATCTATCCGATTAGGGATCGTTGATCGGATGCCGTAAACGGCGAAGGCGGCCTCATGGACGAGGAAACAATGACGCGGGCATAGGCAATGTCGGCAAGCCCGCCCCTCCTCCCTCATTACGGTGGTCGGCCCTGCACTGGTCGGAGAGGAACGCGTCAGCTACGGCGACCGGCCCTGAACGGCCCCGCACGGATCGCTTCAGCGTCAGCGAGATCCATGGGCGGCCGGAAAGCAAGCAACTACGGTCCGCACGCCGTACGGCGAGACAGCCTGGCGCGGAGGTGGGTGGGTGTTCCGGCCGGCTTGTAAAAAACCGTAACCACCGCGCCCGTCAGGCCGGAGGCCTGAAAAACGAGACGGCGACTGCGACGGCCGGCCGGAACACCCACCCACCGCAGCGCGCACGGCGAAAACCGGAACACCCACCCACCGCAGCGCGCACAGCGAAACCCCCGACCACACAGCGAACCCCGCGAACACCCCAGAGCCCCGACATTCATGCCATCTGATCAATCCAACGAACCGGGATACAGCGAATCAACCCCGGGGCCCTAATCCTGAAAGGGGCGAAGCATGTAGCGAGAATGGTCAGCAACCTCGCCGAGATCACACCCCGTCAGACCAGAAGGCCTGCAGCCGAGCGATGGCCGCTTCCCTTGTCATCTTCGCGACCTCTGCCTCGGAGAGGCCGACTCTCATGATCAGCAGGTGGACGAGGTCGGCGGGGAGCGTCTCCGCCGGAATGATCGGTATGCCCCGGTCCGGCTTTCGACCTTCCTTCACGCATCTCCAGAACTCCTCCTCGGTGACGTGGAGCTGGTCACGGAGGATGTGGATCCAGAGGCTGCGGCCGTAGGAGGTGCGGTCGGGCGGATGGGAAATCCGGGTCCGCAGGATCCGGCCGTCCGGAAGATGTAGTTCGTAGGTTACGTGATGGGTCCCCGAACGGCCACGTGCGTCGCGGACCCTGGTCCACCCCTCTGACAGACAGAATTTCTCGTGGTCCTCTCTGGCTGCCGGGGGCCAGGTCACGACGCCTGTCCTGTGAGCCAGCGACGGAGCTCACCATCGTCGCTAAGGGTGATCAGCTGAACCAGGCCCCAGTTGTCCCGATGGTTGGGCGCGTCGAGGAGATGATCCTGCCAATCCTCGGCATAGTCGCGGAGAGCGTCGACCATCTCATCGATCGCCGTGTCAAAGGTGGGACCGTCCGCCGCCACCGGCAGCCCGGGGATGAACACGGACCAGCCGCCGTCCTCGGGCACCACCTCGGCTCGGGACGGAGTCACCATGGCCAGGAAATCCCTTAGACGCCCAACATCGACGACCACCGCTCTGGCCGTGTCCCGGCGAAGAGTAGCGGTCTGACCGCGTTCGGCCGCGTCCAGAAGATCCTTCAGATGGGCACGTGCCTCGGTGTAACTGTCGTAATGCAGAGATGTCACAGGGCCTCCCGAACCGATTGTCCATCTCTATCTAAAGTACGTCAAGTACGTCAAGTACGTCGCCTTCATCCTGGCGCGCTGCGCCCGCGAGGATGGCGGATGACACCACTTGAGGCCGTTTCCGAAATGCGAGAACCCCGGCAGGTGGCTGCCGGGGTTCTCAGCAAGGTTCACGGTGGTTTCACCCGCAGCGGGACGATGAGCGGGAGGGTAGGAGGCCCTTTCCCGGAGGCACCCACACCTCAGCCCCAGGACACGCGGAGGACTTCAGCGGGGGGCGAGGCCGGCCAGGAGTTCGTCGACGATCCGCTCGGCGATGTCGTCCGGAAGCTCGGCGTCCTCGCCGAATCTCAGGCTCCGGGCGTACCACATCATGGTGCCGATCAGGGTCGACATGGCGATGGGCACGTCGAGGTCCGAGCGGAGCTCGCCTGTCGCGATGCCCCGGCGGAGCAACTCGGTCATCGCCGCCCTGCGCGGCTCGATCGAGGCCTGGCGGACCCGCTCCGCGAGGCGCGGGTGCCGCTCGGCGTCGTTCATCACGATGCTCAGGACGCACCGGCTGCGCGCGTCGCACGCGTCATGGCGGACGACCTCAAGGTAGGCGATCAGATCCTCGCGGACCGACCCGCCGCCCAGCTTCGGCAGAGGCGACTTGAGCTTGGCCATCGCGTCGACGAACAGGTCCTCCTTGTTGGACCAGCGCCGATAGATCGTGGTCTTGCCCACCCCGGCCCGGGCCGCGATCGCCTCGATCGACAGCTCGCCGAGGCCGATGCCCTCGCCTATCAGGTCGAGGGTGGCGTCAATGATCGCCTTCTCTGCCCGGGCGCTGCGGGGGCGGCCCGCCGGGCGGGCCGCCTGCGTCTCATCCGTCGTCGTCATAGCGTGTCTACACTACTGCCGGTTCCTTGTCGTGATCCGCGCGTTCGGCGGGAGCGGCCAGAACCTGCTTGCCGGGCATCCACCTGAGCGCCACCAGGGCGCCGAGCAGTGCGATCACCGCCGACACCAGGGCGGTGACGTGCATGCCTTCGATGAATGCCTGCTTGGCGGGTGCGATCAGCGCCGCGCCGCGCTCGCCGAGACTGCCCGCCACGCCGAGCGTGCCGGTCAGGGACTCGCCCGCGACGTGCCGGAGCTGGTCGGTCAGGCCGGTCAGCGCGGGGGCGATCTCGTCGCGATAGGTCGCCGAGAGCAGCGAGCCCAGCAGGGCGACGCCGAGGGCGCCCGCGAGCTGGCGGACGGTGTTGCTCATGGCCGAGCCCACACCGGCCTTCTCCCGGGGCAGCGACTCCATGATGGCGGTGGTCGCGGGCGGCATGATGTTGGCCATCGCCGCGCCCTGGACGAAGAAGACGATCTCGATCACCAGGACGGAGGTGTTCTGGTCCATCAGTGCGTAACTGCCCAGTGCGGCGGCCACGATGACCATGCTCACCGTGCTGGCCAGCTTGCCGCCGAAGCGCTTGGTGATCTGCTGGCTGAGCGGGGCGAAGATGAGCTGGGCGGCGGCGAACGGGATCATCAGCGCGCCGGCCTGCAGCGCGCTGAAGCCCAGCACGATCTGCAGATAGAAGACCAGGAAGAACATCGCGCCCATCATCGCGAAGAACACGACGCCGATCATGCCGACCGCGGTGGCGAAGCGGGCGTCACGGAAGTAGGTGACGTCGAAGGCCGGGTGGTCGATGCGGCGCTCGTACCAGACGAAGCCGGCCAGCACGGCCACGCCCAGGAGGGTCGGGACCAGCACCTGGGCGCTGGCGACGGTGGCCAGCTCCCCGCCCCGGATGATGCCGTAGGTGATGGCCACCAGGCCCACGATGGACAGCAGCACGCCGACCGGGTCGAGCTTGGACGGCTTGGGGTCACGCGACTCGGGCACGACCATGCCGATGAGCACCAGGCCGATCAGCACGATCGGCAGGTTGATCAGGAAGACCGAGCCCCACCAGAAGTGCTCGATGAGCAGGCCGCCGGTGATCGGGCCGATCGCCACGGCGAGGCCGACGCCGCCGGCCCAGACGCCGATCGCCTTGCCGCGCTCCTGGGGCGGGAAGACGTTGGAGATGATCGCCAGCGTGGCCGGCATGATCGCGGCGCCGCCGATCCCCATGAACGCGCGGGCCACGATGAGCTGCCCCGGGTCCTGGGCGTAGGCACTGGCCAGCGAGGCGAGCCCGAAGAGCACCATCCCGACGAGCAGCATGCGCTTGCGGCCGGTCCGGTCACCGATGACCCCGAAGGTGAACAGCAGACCGGCGAAGACGAGCGTGTAGGAGTTGATCGCCCATTCCAGCTGGCTCTGGGTGGCGCCCAGGCCCTCGCCCGGGTCGGCGATCGTTTTCAGTGCGACGTTGAGGATGGTGTTGTCGAGCACGACGGCAAGAAGGCTGAAGACCAGCACTCCCAGGATCTGCCACCGTCTCGGATGTCCGAGCTGCTGTTCCATGAGTCCCCGTTTTCGATACGGCAAAGTTTCGCAACGCAACCGTAGCGCTTCGATTTTCGATACGCAACAGTGTCGTTTCGTATTTACATGCCGTTCACACGGGACATCAGGCGGCGGCCGCCATCGGCTGCTCCATCGGTTGCTCCATCGGCGACGGGATCCGGCGCCAGAACGGCAGGGCGATCAGCACCATCGTCACGCTGACCAGCCCCGCGACAGCGAAGGCCCAGCCGGGACCGGCACCGTCGATGACCGCTCCGGCGATCGGCGAGGAGACCGCGCCGCCGATGAGCAGCGCCGTACCGTGCAGGCCCATCGCCTCGCCCCGAGCCCCCGCCGGGACCCAGCGGCTGAGGGCCTCGACCGTGGACGACAGCCCGGGGGCGCACAGCACCCCCGACGGGACGAGCGCCACGATCACCCATCGCCAGTCACCGCCCACCAGTCCCACCGGGATGGTGAGCAGGCCCATCCCACCGATCAGGACCAGCGGCGAGAAGCCCTTCGACAGGCCTCCGTACACGAAACCGCCGACCAGCGAGCAGACGCACCAGAGTCCGATGGCCAGTCCGGTCCACTCGGTCTCCCCGGAGTGATCCATCACCGCCACCAGCGCGAGCTCGGTCGCGGTCAGCACGAAGGTGGCCGCGGCGGCGGTGCCGAGCAGCGTGAGGAGGCCGGGGGTGAGCCACTGCCGCCTCAGGACCTTCTCCGCCGGAGCCTCCAGCTCCTCGGCCGAGCGGGTCGGCGGGTTCAGCAGGATCAGAGCCACGCCGGAACAGGTGAGACCGGCCGCGACGACGCACATCGTCCACGTGCTGCCGAGCATGGTGCTCCCGAGGACGCCGAGGGCCGGGCCGGCCATGTAGGACAGCTCGACCATTATCGAGTCGAGGGAGAACCCGATCCTGCGCTGCTCCACCGGGACCAGCGCGGCCAGGCACTGCCTGATCACGCTGAACACCGGCAGGGCCAGCAGCCCGGCGACCACCGCGGCGACCAGCAGCACGGGGTACGGCAGCGCCCAGGCCGAAGACCAGAAGGCGAGCTGCGCGACGCCGGTCACCAGCAGCACCGGACGGAGGCCGTGCCGGTCGACGAACCGCCCGGCCAGCGGCGATCCGACCGCCATCCCCACCGTGGTGGCCGTACCGACCGCCCCTGCCGCCAGCCAGCTCAGACCGAGGCTGCGGATGTGCAGCGTCAGCGTGATGCCCGTCGCCGTGGACGGGATCCGGGCGAGCAGGCCCACCAGCATCAACGTCCGCACGCCCGGAAGGGTGAGCAGGCGACGGTAAGGTTCTATAGCCATTGTGATTGCTTACCTCCGCATGCATTGTGGCGTATGGCACCGACAGTTCCGCCACTGGATTACCTGCGGGGCCGGGGGTGTTTAACACGTCGCACGCGTGCAATCATCGGAAACGTCCGGGGACGCCACTGGGGCGCCTCGAGACTCTTCTGGAGGGTTCTCATGTCCTCTTCTGTCACCAGCCGGTCGACCGCTCTCTACGGCGGCCAGGCAGGACGAAGGATCACCGTCCGCGACATCGCCGCCGCCAAGGAGCGCGGGGAGAAGTGGCCGATGGTCACCGCGTATGACGCGATGACCGCCAGGGTCTTCGACGAGGCCGGCATCCCGGTGCTGCTCGTCGGCGACTCGGCCGCCATGGTCGTGTACGGCTACGACTCGACGCTGCCGGTCTCGGTGGACGACCTCATGCCGCTGACGGCCGCCGTGGTGCGCGGCTCGTCCCGCGCGCTGGTGGTCGCCGACCTGCCGTTCGGCTCCTACCAGTCCTCACCGCAGCAGGCGCTGGAGACGGCCGCCCGCTTCATGAAGGAGGCCGGTGCCCACGCGGTCAAGCTGGAGGGCGGCCGGCGCGTGCTCCCCCAGGTCGAGGCGCTGGTCTCGGCCGGCATCCCCGTCATGGCCCACCTCGGCCTGACCCCCCAGTCGGTCAACGCCTTCGGCGGCTACCGGGTGCAGGGCCGCGGTCAGTCCGGGGACGAGCTGATGTCGGACGCCAAGGACCTGGAGTACGCCGGGGCCTTCTCCGTGGTCCTGGAGTGCGTCCCCGCCGACCTCGCGGAACGGGTCACCACGTCCCTGTCGATCCCCACCGTCGGCATCGGCGCGGGCCCGGCCACCGACGCGCAGGTCCTGGTCTGGCAGGATCTGATGGGCCTGACCGCCCAGCCCGCCAAGTTCGTCAAGAAGTACTCCGACCTGGCCGGGGAGATGGACCGGGCCGTCCGTGCCTTCGCCGACGAGGTGACGGCCGGAGCCTTCCCGGCCCCCGAGCACAGCTACCGCTGACCCACCCCCGAGTACGGCCGCCGCCGACGCGTCACCGACCGCCGCCCTCGCGCTCCTGGAAGTCCAGGCCGCGCGGGGGCGGTGCGCGCAGGGACCGCGGGCCGGCGTGGAAGGGAAGCCGCTCAGACCAGTGTCGCCGGATCGGTGTTGGCGCCGCAGACGACCACGGCCACCCGCTCTCCGGGCGCCGGGGTGTAGGCGCCCGAACGCAGGGCGGCGAAGGCCGTGGCTCCCGCGTGCTCGGCGGCGATCCGGTAGAACCGCCACATCTCCCGCCGGGCCTCGACGATGGCCTCGTCGGAGACCAGGACGCTCTGGACTCCCGCGGCGGCGGTGACGTCATAGGCGATCGCGCCGATCCGGCTGGCGCCCAGGGCGTCCGCCCCCACACCGCTGACCCCCACCGGCACCGGGCCTCCGGCCTCCAGCGCCCGATTCAGGGTCGGGATGAGCTCGGGCTCGACCGCGACCACGTGTGCCCGGCCGTCGACGGCGGCGGCGATCCCGGCGACCAGTCCACCGCCGCCGACCGCCACCAGGATCGTGTCCACTCCCCCGGTCTGCTCCAGCACCTCCAGCCCGACGGTGCCCTGCCCGGCGATCACCTCGACCTGGTCGTAGGCGTGGATCTCCAGGGCGCCGCTCTCGGCCGCCCGCTTGGCCGACGCCTCGTACGCCTCGGCGTAGATGGCACCGGTCTGGGTCACCCGCGCGCCCAGTGCCCGCAGTCCGGCGACCTTGACCGGGCTGGACACCTCCGGCACGAAGATCTCGGCCCTGACGCCGAGGGTCCGCGCCACGTACGCCACCGCCAGGCCGTGGTTGCCGCCGCTCGCCGCGATCACCCCCGCCTCGGGGAGCGGCCCCGCGGCCAGCACACGGTTGAAGCCACCCCGGACCTTGAACGATCCGGCGTGCTGCATCCCCTCCAGCTTCAGCACCAGCCCGGACGACACCTCCAGCACCGGAGTACGGCGGGCGTACCCGGCGATCCGTTCAGCGGCCTCGCGCACGTCCTCGACAGACACGCTCATGTACGGATCCCCCCTCAGAAGGTGACCGTCCAGCCTTCCCGGCGGCCCTGCGCCGTAGTGTAGGAGACTCCGTGGACCTTGAGTCCGGCGGCATCGAGCACGGTGATCGCTCCTCCCCCGTTGCCGAGTGCGAACGGGGCCGCGACGGCGATCGTGAGCGTGGTGCCGGGGGCCAGCGGGCCGGGCGGCAGCGGGAAGGTGTTCTTCTGCTGGTCGGCCAGCCGCCAGCCGGTGAGGTCGACCGGATCCGGCGAGGCGTTGATCACCAGGACGCTCTCCGGCTCGGGGGCGGGACCGGCGGGGTTGACCAGTGCCGCGAGGACGCGGACGGGCTCCTCTCCGGCGCCCGGCCGTACGGGGGCGCCGTCCAGGGTGTGCCCGGTGGCGTCGTCGGTGTGCCAGCTCTGGGACTGGAAGGCCAGGAAGATCGCGACCCAGCGCGGTTCGGCGGGGAAGTACAGCAGCAGGCCGCCGTCCTGCCACACGCCGTCGTCGCCGCGGAAGCGCCCGGAGTTCCCCTGGTTCATGTGGATGTCGTGCACGCCGTTGCCCGGCCGGAACCCGAAGACCTTGTCGGGGGTCGCCGGTTCGGGGCCCCAGCGCTCACCGAAGGCGTAGACGATCGCGCCCGGATCGGCGATCGCCCGCTGGACGTAGTGGTCGAGCCGGTCGGCCAGGTCGTTGTCCACGCCCGGCAGGTCGGGCGGGAGGGGCCGCACGGCCGCGGGGTCGAACAGGTTGCCCCGGATGTAGTCGAGGGCGGCGCCGCCGGAACGGGACGGCAGTGCCGTCCAGCCGGCGGCGGTCCGGGGCAGGCCCTGGGTCACCGGGTGCCGGAAGTCGTCGACGACGAGCTGGAGCAGATCAGACGGGATCTCCTGGGACTCGACGTTGACCGCGACGCGGTAGGAGGTGCCCGCCTGGTCGGTGAGGTGGATCTGGTAGTGCGGAGTGTCGGCCCCGCCCTCGCGCCGGCTCGCGACGGCCCGTCCGGCGAGAACCCCGTAGCTCTTCAGCGGCATTGCTCCACCTTCCGAAAAGAACGACTTTCCGGACTACACAGTCGCATTCCGCGAAAAATCAGGAAAGCGCCTGGGCGAAATCCGCCCACAGATCCTCGATGTGTTCGATGCCGACCGCGACCCGGATCGTGCCCTCCCCGATCCCGTGCCGGGCGAGCTCCTCGGCCGTCAGCGAGCGGTGGGAGGTGGTCGCCGGATGCAGGATCAGCGTCTCCACGCCGCCGAGCGACGGGGCCAGCAGCGCCAGCCGTACCGCGCTCATGAACCGCTCCCCCGCCGCACGCCCGCCGGCCAGGTCGAAGGAGAACACCCCGCCGAAGTCCGGCAGCAGCTTGGTGGCCAGCTCGTGCGAGGGGTGTGAGGGCAGGCCCGGCCAGTGCACGGCCGACACCGCCGGGTGGCCGTCCAGGCGGGTCGCCAGCTCGCGGGTGTTGAAGCAGTGGCGCTCCATCCGCAGTGGCAGGGTCTGGATGCCCCGCAGGGTGAGCCAGGCGGCGAACGGGTCGGCCGTGGCACCCAGCTCGACCGCGAAATGCCACACCTTCCGGTAGAGCTCCTCGGAGGCGAAGACCGCGATGCCGCCGAGCACGTCGGTGTGCCCGCTCAGATACTTGGTGGTGGAGTGGACGACGATGTCGGCGCCGTGCTCCAGCGGGCGGCACAGGATCGGCGAGGCGAAGGTGTTGTCCACCACCGAGATCAGCCCCTTCTCCCGGGCCACCGCGCACATCCCCGGCAGGTCGGCGACCTGGGTGACCGGATTGGCGATGGTCTCCAGATAGACCAGCCTGGTCTCCGGCCGTACGGCCGCGCGCAGCGCCGCCGGGTCGTCCTCGGGCACGTAGGAGACCGAGATCTGGAACCGCCCGGCCAGGTCGTTGATCATCGCGGCGGTGCCGCCGTAGAGCGGTTTCTGCGCGATCAGGTGGTCTCCGGGCTTGAGCAGGCCGAGCAGCACGGAGTTGATGGCCCCCATACCCGAACCGGTGGCGACGGCGCCCACCCCGCCCTCCAGTCCGGCGACGGCCTCCTCCAGCGAACGCACGGTGGGGTTCGACAGCCGCCCGTAGACGAAGGCGCCGTCGGGACGGCCCATCCCGTCGGCGAAGACGGCCGGATCGTCGAAGACGAAACCCGAGGTCTGGTACAACGGCACCGCGATGGGGCGACTGCCGTGGAGCTGCGGCTGCGGAAGGTGGACGGTGCGGGTCTCCGGACGGAGTTCACTGGGCTCGCTGGACATGAGAACCGAGTCTAGCCACCGCCTCCGAGCGGGCAGATGGCGGAGTGGTCATCGCCGGGTCATGGAAAAGCCCAGGTGAGGTGGGGTCCGCGACTGATCCCACGGCGACGGTCCCGGGGCCCGCGCTGAGCGACGGTCCGGAAGGCCTGCGCCACGCGACCTTCTCGGAAGGCCGCGCCGCATCACCGTCCCGGGAGCCCACACCGCACGACCGTCCCGGAAGCCCGCGCCGCACGACCGCCCCGAAAGGCCCGAGGCGGGCCGTGAAAGCGGGCGACCGGTCACGGTCGTGAATTTCTCACTGTCGCCGGACGCCGATGATCTCCAGGATCGGAGGCATGACAGCGATTCAGGTGGAAGGGCTCACAAAGAGCTACGGAGACTTCGCGGCCGTCAGGGGCGTCTCGTTCGATGTTCCCCAGGGAGAGATCTTCGCCCTGCTCGGGCGGAACGGTGCCGGGAAGACCACGACGGTGGAGGTCCTGGCGGGCTTCCAGGCGCCGGATGAGGGCACGGTGCGCGTGCTCGGTCTCGATCCGGTCCGGTACCGTGCCGAAACACGGGCACGCATCGGGATCCTGCTCCAGGAGGCGGGGTTCTTCCCCGACCTGACCGTGGCGCAGACGGTGGACGCCTGGCGGGATTTCGTCGCCGCGCCCCGGCCCCGCGCCGAGGCCCTGGAGTCGGTCGGGCTGGGGGCCAGGGCGGCCACGAAGGTGCGCCGGCTCTCCGGTGGGGAGAAGCGCCGCCTGGACCTGGCCCTGGCCGTCCTGAGCCGGCCCGACGTGCTGTTCCTGGACGAGCCCACCACCGGGATGGACCCCGAGGCGCGCCAGAGCACCTGGGAGCTCATCCGGGACCTCGCCGGGCGAGGCACCACGGTCCTGCTCACCACGCACTACCTGGAGGAGGCCCAGCGGCTGGCCGCCAGCATGGTGATCATGGATCGGGGGCGGATCGTCGCCGGCGGCGGCATGGCCGAGACCCTGGCCGCCCAGACCGGCCGGGTCACCTTCGAGCTGCCCGCCTCCGTCTCCCCGGAGGAGTTGCCGGTCCCGGTCTCCTCGATGGAGGGCCGGGTCGCGGTGTGCCGCGTCGCCGACCCCGACCTCGCCGCGCAGACCCTGCTGGGCTGGGCCGGCGAGCGCGGCCTGCGCCTGCGCGGGCTGGAGGTCCGTACCGCGACGCTCGAAGACCTGTTCCTGGACCTCGCCGCCGGCGAGCAGGACGGCAAGCACGAGAAGGAGGTGGCGTGAGCATGTCGGCACGCGATCTGGCGGTGGTGACCCGCTTCAACGGCCGGCTGTTCTGGCGGGATCGCCTGGCGTTGAGCACGTCCGTGGCGCTGTTCCTGGGCCTGGGCATCGGGCTATCGGGAGATATCGCTGGCCGAGGAGGTTCACCGGGCGGTCGCGCTGCTGGAGGCCTCCGGGGTGAGCTGCCAGACCAACCTCGCCGACCTCCGGGTCTCCCGGCCGGTCGACGAGGCGCTGGCCTGGGCGGTGCGTGAGGGTGCCACCAACGTCGTACGGCACAGCCACGCGACGACCTGCTCGATCAGCACCTCCGCCGGAGCGGGCACCGTACGGCTGGAGCTGGTCAATGACCGGGCCGGTAAGGGCGCGGCGGACGGCAACGGCCTGACCGGCCTGCGGGAGCGGATCGGCGGCCTGGGCGGCTCGGTCAGCGCGGAACGGACCGGGAACGGCGGGTTCCGGCTCGCCGTGGAGGTCGACGCCGTGACCGGCGGAGACGGATTCCGGGCCGAGCGGGAGGTGCCCGCTTGATCCGGGTGCTGCTCGCCGAGGACATGCACATGATCAGGGCGGCGCTCGGCGCGCTGCTGAGACTGGAGTCCGACATCGAACTGGTCGCCGAGGTCGTCCGCGGTGACGAGATCGTCCCCGCCGCCCTGCGGACCAGGCCGGACGTGGCGGTGCTGGACATCGACCTGCCCGGCGTCGACGGCATCACCGCCTCGATGGAGCTGCGGGAGCGGCTGCCCGGCTGCCGGGTGCTGATCCTCACCGCGATGGGTCAGCCGGGACAGGTGCGCAGGGCGCTGGCGGGGGGCATCCAGGCGTTCCTGGTCAAGGACGCCCCCGGTGACCATCTGGCGGACGCGATCCGGCGCACCGCCCAGGGCTTGCGGGTGCTGGATCCGGAACTGGTCGCCACCGCCGTCGAGTACGGCGCGAGCCCGCTGACGCCCCGCGAGGCCACCGTGCTGCGGGAGGCCGCGAAGGGCGCCTCGGCGGAGGAGATCGCCGGACGGCTGCATCTCTCCCCCGGGACGGTCCGCAACTACCTGACGAACGCCATCACCAAGGCCGGTGCCCGCAACAAGATCGAGGCCATCCGGATCGCCGAGGACGCCGGCTGGATATAGCTCCCGCTCCGAGGCCGGGGACCACCGAGGTATGCCCGAACCTCGGGGTCGGTCAGGAGCTCGATGAATCCTTCACGGTCGGCATCGTGCGCCTTGCGCAGCAGGAGCCGTTCCGAAGGGACATCCGTGGCAGACAGCGTGGGCAATTGGCCCATAGGACCATGATCATAGAATACGGGACCTTTATCTGAGGCTGCCGCACTCGCCCGCACCCGTGGCGTTGACGCTCACCTGGCCGGCCTCCAGGAGGTTGCCACCGGTTCGCAGCGCGCGCTCCAGCCGGCCGGACATGAAGCTCTCGACGATCCACCGGCGCGGCAGTGACGGCCGGCCTACTCGCCTTACGTGGCTTGACGGCCTTCAAGCGGTTGACCGGCTGGTTCGCTTGGCCACCCCAGACAACGATCACGGGATCAGTCGTCTTCGGGATCCGGTGGTTCCGTGACCGGTGCGATCTCTCGTGGTGTGGCGATCCCGCCGGTGAGCTGAAGCCCATGAGTGAGCGTGTAGTCGAGTTGCCTGGCCAGACGAGGGACGCTCGTCGCGGGCAGGTAGGCGTCGGCACCGGCGTTGAGCAGGCGTCGGACCGGGCCGTGGTAATTGACTCCGAGCTCCTCGTCCTCGACTTCGGTGATGATGACGCGAGCCTTCGGGAACATCGATCGGAGATTTCCGATCAACTGTGGACTGACCGGCGGTGCCAGCAGCACGTCGGCCGTTGCGGGAGCCGCGTGCATGTCGAGCACGATGTAGTCCGCCCCCAGTTGGGTGGACAGCGACATCCGGGCCGCCTTTGACAGCTTCATCGCGGTGGCGACGACGGTCACGCCGTCGTAGTCGATCGGCGGTTGGTCGTCGGCCTCCTCTGGCGTGTCGCGATCGACGACGGCGCCTTGGAGCACGTCGATAGTGCTGGAGATCGCCGCGATCGACTGGCCGTCCCGTGTGACGACCAGGCTCTCACCGGGCTGGAGGGCGTCGATGAGAGCCACGACGTCCTCGGGAAGGTCGGTCACATCGATCCGCTGCGTGGGCCGCGCGGGCCGCGCGGCGCGCTTGCGGATCACCGGGTCTTGGACGAGCTCAGGGCGGCGGACGAAAGTGGCAGCGTCGTCATAGCGTTCAATCCTTCACACATCGGACCAGCGGTCGGTGGTGAGCCTTTGTTCGCATTGATCACTTCGGGACATTATCGGGCACCATATCGAGTTTCCGGTGTTTCGACCGTCCGGGACGCGCCTGGAGGTAGGCGTCCATGTTCGGGTGGTGGTCGTCGTCGATCAGTTCGTTAACGAGCTCGGCGGCCCGTCGCCGAAATCCCTCAGGGCATAACCTCACCTCGCCGAGCTAAGCCCCGCCAATCTGGACCGCGCGGACCTGAGCGACACGAATCTGCTCGGCACGGACCTGGACGGTGCGGACCTGCGCGGAGTCAGCGGTCTATCGGAGACAGAAATACGCCAGATCGCCAAAACGGATGTAAGAACCCTCTTTGGCCCGACGCTGCCTTGGGTAGCGCTGGACTAGCGCAACATCGGCGGCACCGGCGCCACCTCCGCAGCACGATCCGGCATGGGCCTCGTGCCCGTCTCCCGGGCACGGCAGCCGCGGACGTCCTGTGACAGCAAACCTTGAACCTGTGACAGCGAACCTTGAATGCGTGCCACCGAAGCCTGAGCGATCGCGATATGGCTTGCCCAGGTCACTCACTACCCTGGCCGTCATGAATGCACGCCTCAACCAGATCGTGGTGGATTGCAGGGATCCACGGAGCCTCGTACGCTTCTGGGCTGCCCTGCTCGGCGGCGATCCGGTGGATCACACCCGGGGCTGGTCCCACGTCGAACCGCCTGGGAGCGTACGGCTGGCCTTCCAGCCGGTGGCCGAGGACAAGGCAGTGAAGAACCGGCTTCACCTGGACATCGCGGTCGTGGCGATCGAGCCGGCCATCGCCCAGGCGCTGCGGATGGGCGCTACGCAGATCGGCGAGACCGCGACCGACGATCAGGGCTCCTTCCAGGTCATGGCCGACCCGGAAGGCAACGAGTTCTGTTTTGTCTGTGGTTGAACCCAGGGCGGCATATTCGAAGACGATGCGCTGTTCCGTCATCGCTCGGACTTCGGTGGCACACCCAAGGCCGGCCCTCCACGCGGCGGGAACTCCGCCTGCTCCGGCGAGCCGAACCGGGCGGCCACGGTCTGGAGGCGGCGCTCCAGGGCCCGCACGAACAACCGTACGGGCGCAGCCGTCGGCGGGGTGGCGGCGTCAGAGGTCCGACAGGCGGGCCAGTTCGGTCCTGGCGAAAAGGCGGGCCCGGTAGCGGTTGGCAAGCAAGGGCTGGGAGGCTGGCGCAGGCCGTACGACAGAAGGGTGCAAAGTGTTTGGGATCGTCCGTCCATGCCGCCATGGGATGTGCAGTGGGTTGTTCAAAGAGTGGATGGCGCATCTGTGCGGGCTCTGCCTGGCGCTCAGGGACGAGCACGGGCACGCCGCCCGCCTGGTGACCAACTACGACGGCCTGCTGGTGTCGGTGCTGGTGGAGGCGCAGGCGCCGAGGTCCTCCCCGCGCCGCCGTGCGGCGGCCTGCGCCCTGCGCGGGTTCAAGGGCGCCGACGTCGCCGAGGCCGAGGGGGTACGGCTGGCGGCCGCGGTCTCGCTGATCCTGGCCGCGGGCAAGGTCGGCGACCACGTCGCCGACGGCGACGGGCTCTATGCGAACAGGCTGGTGGCCGCGGGTGCCTCGCGGCTCGCCGATCGCTGGGCGGCCGCAGGCACGGGTACGGCTACCGCCCTCGGACTCGACCCCGCCCCCCTGACGGGCGCGGTCGAGGAGCAAGCCCGGCTGGAGAGCGTGCCGGGCCTGGGCCCGCTGGAGCTGACCGCGCCCACCGAGGCCGCCGTCGCCGCCGCCTTCGCGCACACCGCCCTGCTGGCCGGAAAGCCGCACAACCAGGAGACGCTGCGCGAGGTGGGACGCTACTTCGGCCGGCTGGCGCACCTGCTCGACGCCGTCGAAGACCTTGCGAGCGATCACGCCTCGGGGGCGTTCAACCCGCTGGCCGCCTCCGGCACCGGCCTGGCCGCCGCCAGGGGGCACTGTGACGACGCGCTCGCCGGCCTGCGCCTGGCAGTGGCCGAACTCGACCTTGAGCGACCCGCTCTGGTCAAGGCGCTGCTGGTCAGGGAGGTCGGGCACGCCGTCACCAGGACCTTCGCGGCGGCCGAGCAGGAGAGCCCTCAATCCCCGCCCCGCGATCCGCGGCTGAAGCCCGATCCCGGCGGGCTGCTGTCGGGGTTGTGCGTCGCACTGGCCTGTTGCACGTGCGGGCTGTACCGGCCGCCATGGGACGAGGACCGCTTCAAATCGTGCGGTGAGCGCTTCGACTGCGGCGGTTGCGACGCCTGTGGGCAGTGCTGCGACGGCTGTAGCGGTTGCTGCGAGTGCTGCGAGTGCTGCAACTGCAGTTGCGACTGCTGAAACGCCGTCCTCTCCCCGCGGAGGGTCGAGATCTCCCCGAGTCCACGCGGGCCGAAGGGTCGTCAGGCTGGACCCGGGGAGGTTCGGGATGTGGATCCGAAGCCGCCGACCCGCCGGAAGATCCGAAGTCCGTACCGGTCCTAGACGTCGGTGACGCGGAACCCGGCGTGGGCCTTGTAACGGCGGTTGATCGAGATGAGGTTGGCGGTCAGCGCCTCGACCTGGTGGGCGTTGCGCAGGCGGCCGCCGTACACGCCGCGGGCTCCCGGAATCCGGCTCGCGAGTTCCTGGACCGTGTCGGTGGCCTCGCGGTCGTCGCCCAGGACCAGCACGTCCAGGGCGATCTCGGCGACCTCGGGGTCCAGCAGCAGGACGGCCGAGACGTGGTGGAAGGCGGCGACCACACGGCTGTCCGGGAGGACCGCGGCGGCCTGCTGGGCGGCGCTGCCCTCCTCGACGACCAGCGCGTAGGCGCCCTGCTTGTCGAAGCCCAGCGGGTTGACGCAGTCGATGACGATCTTTCCGGCCAGCTCGGCTCGCAGGGACTCCAGGGTGGACCTGTGGCCGTCCCAGGGAATGGCGACGATCACCACGTCGGCCTCGGCTGCCACGGCCGCGTTCTCGGCGCCGCGCGCCGACAGCCCGATGGCCTCCGCCGCCTCCTGGGCCCGTTCCGCGCTACGCGACCCGATCAGCACGGTGTGTCCCGCCAGGGCGAACCGCCGGGCAAGGCCTTTGCCCTGATCACCGGTGCCGCCAAGGATCCCGATCGAGATCCCGCTCACGTCCGGGCTGTCAGTGCTCACTCGTCGCTCCTCGTCGTTCCTGGCCGGCCGGCATCGGGCTCGTCCGGCCGTAGGGCATGGTCCGATGATGCCAGGGTGCGTGTTCCCGGGACCATTCAGGGGTGACTGGGGCACGATGGGGCGCATGGACGCTCAGTCGGTGGCACTCCTGCGCGAGGTTCTCGACTCCACCGGGTGGGTGCAGCGCACCCGCGAACTCGGTCTCGCGCTGCGCGCGACGCGGTCCCCGGGAGGCCTGCTGATGGTGGGCTCCCCCGCGGACGAACCCTGGCACCTGACCGCACACCTCAGCGACGAGGCCCGGCTGGCCGGGCTGCCCCAGCTCGCGCCGACGCTGGTCCGCTGGACACCCGCCGCGGACGCGCCCGCGCATCTGCGGGTCGGGCTGGAACGGCTCGAACACGCCCGCCGTGGTGAGACGCTGTTCGTGGTGACCGAGCGGCAGGCCCCCGACTCGCTGCTGGAGCGAGTGGGCGACGCCCGGCGCACCGGGGCGACGATCCTGGCGCTGGACGGCGGAGACCGCCGCCTGGAGGACCTGGCCCACGACGCACTGACGGTCCCCGGCCAGGGCCCGATCACCTTCGACGGGGCTCAGCACCTGGTCAGCATGGCGGCGGGCGAGGTGGGCCGGCGCCCGGGCCTGCGCGACCGGCTGGCCAGACTGCTGGAGCGGGTCAGCGGACCTCAGTTCACCGACTGACAGCGATGTACGTGGTGACGCCGCCGGTGGGTCTGCCCGGTCATCCTCCCTCGCGCTCCCCGAGTCGCACGGCCAAGCCCTCCGCCGCCTCCCTGAGCGCGGCGATGACCACGGCCTGTACCGGGCCGGGCTCCCCCGACCGGGTGCGGCCGACGCGGGTGACGGCGTCCAACCGGCGGGCGCCCACGCCGGTGATGCCGGTGACCACCACCTCTCCGGCCGGGACCTCCAGCAGCGCCAGCGACGGCACGACCGCCACCCCGTGCCCCGCCGCGACCAGCGCGAGGGCGGGCGGGAACTCCTCGATCACGTGCGCCCGGTGCGGGGTGAAACCGTGCAGGGTGGCCAGCCGGTCCAGTGCGTACCCGCAGGCCTGGTCGGGTGGTCCCGCCACCCAGGGCACTCCGCCCAGCTCCGTGACGTCGCGCGGGATCCGGGCCCAGCCCGGCGGCGCCACGATGCGGTACTCGTCCACGTGCAGGGGGTGGTGGACGGTCGAGGACCGCACCGGGACGGGTTTGTCGGCATCCTGCTCGACGATGGCCAGGTCGATACCGCCGAGGCGGAGCTCCTGCAGCGCGGGCGGGCCGTACAGTTCCTGGATGCGGGGCCTGATCTGCGGATGGCGTCCGGCCAGCGTGTCCAGCGCGGGCACCAGCAGGTGCCGGATGACCGTGGGGAACGCCGCGATCGACACCGGCCCGGCCAGCAGCTCGGCGAACCGGGTCAGCTCCCGTTTCGCCTCGGTCAGCTCCTCCTCGATCCGTTCGGCGTATCCGGCGAGGACCCGGCCGACCGGGGTGAGCGCCACCCTGCGCTGTGACCGGTCGACGAGGGCGAGGCCGACCTCCCGCTCCAGGAGGGCCAGCTGCTGGGAGACCGCCGAGGCGGTCAGGTGCAGTGCCTCGGCCGCGCGCATGACGCCTCCGCGCCGTGCGACCTCATGCAGTACCCGCAGGCGGCGGGGGTCGATTTCCATGAAGCTGAGCTTACGTAGAAGTTAAGGAGACTTCACTTGCCCTTCAGTGAAGGGAACCGGGACCATTGGGGCATGCCCACCCCCGCAACCGGTGCGTGATCCGGTGTCCGTCCTGCTCAACGCGCTCGGCTGGATCGGCGCCGTCGTCATGCTGTACGGCTATTCCATGGTCTCCGCCTCCCGGATGGCCGGAGACGGCCTGCCGTACCAGATGCTCAACCTCATCGGGGCGATCGCCCTGATGGTCAACTCGTCCTACCACTCCGCCTGGCCCTCGGCGATCCTCAACGTCGTCTGGAGCGTGATCGGCCTGACGGCCATCACCAGGATGGTCACGGTCCGGACCGGAAAGAGAACGGTGAACACCCCATGACCCGGCTGATCGAACTGAGCCACCGCATCACCGAGGGCATGCGGACCTATCCGGGGGTGCCCGGACCGCGGCTCGGTGTGCACCTGAGCCGGGAGGCCTCACGCGAGGTCTACGCGCCCGGCACCGAGTTCCACATCGGCAGCATCGAACTGGTCGCCAACACCGGCACCTACCTCGACACCCCCCACCACCGCTACCCGGACGGCCCCGACCTGTCCGGCGTCCCGCTGGAGGCGATCGCCGACCTGCCCGGTCTGGTGGTACGGGCCGAGGGGTTGCGCTCGGTGGGCCGGGACCGGTTCGCCGGACTCGACGTGCGCGGGAAGGCCGTGCTCGTCCAGACCGGCTGGGACCGGCACTTCGGCACCGAGGAATACTTCCACGGCCACCCCTACCTCGAACCCTCGGCGGCCGGGTGGCTCGCGGACCAGGGCGCGGCACTCGTCGGGATCGACACGCTGAACATCGACGACACCCCGCCCCGGGGCGAGCGTCCCGCGCACACGCTCCTGCTCGGTGCGGGCATCCCGATCGTGGAGCACATGACCGGCCTGGCCGCGCTCCCCGACACGGGATTCCGCTTCCACGCCGCTCCGCCGATGGTCGCCGGCCTGGGCACCTTCCCGGTCCGTGCCTACGCGGTCGTGGACGGATAGCATCCCAGGTCTTTCACCCGCGTCCCAGGACAGGGCGTGGCCACGCCGGCCGGGACGGTGAGCCCACCGGGGCCGGGAACACGCCGTGTCGCACGGAGTCGTCCATCCGCAACGTCACGCGTACAGCCGGACACCGACGGACCGGCCGCGCATCGATGGGTTCCTCCGCGAACGGGGAACCCATCGGCCGACTCGCCCGGTCGTGCCCGCCTGGAAGACTCCTAGTCGTCCCCGTTCCAGGACTTGTCCTCCTCCTTCCACGCCTCGTTACGGTCGGCCGCGGTCTTCAACGCGTTGGCCGCGGCCTGCCGGGTCTCGTAAGGCCCCATCCGGTCCTTGTTGGGGCAGCCCTCGTCAGGCTCGACCGCCATGTGCGTGAGACAGAACCACCATCGATCACTCATGACGGCAATACTGCCCACTGGGAACCGCAACTAGACTGAGCGACCATGACGACACTGCTCCAGCCCGGGCGGATCTCGCCCCTCCGCAAGGTTCCCGCCGGCATCGAGCGGCCGGAGTATGTCGGGAAGAAATCCCCGAAGACCGGCGAGCCCGACGTCAAGTCGCCCGAGATCATCGAGCGGATGCGCGTCGCGGGCAAGCTGGCCGGCCAGGCGCTCGAAGAGGTCGGCAGGCACGTGGCGCCCGGCGTCACCACCGACGAGCTCGACCGGATCGGCCATGAGTTCCTCTGCGACCACGGGGCCTACCCCAGCACGCTCGGCTACCGGGGCTACCCCAAGTCGCTGTGCACTTCGATCAACGAGGTGATCTGCCACGGCATCCCGGACGACACGGTGCTGCGCGACGGCGACATCGTCAACATCGACATCACCGCCTTCATCGGCGGCGTGCATGGCGACACCGACGCCACCTTCCTGGTCGGCGACGTGGACGAGGAGTCACGCCTGCTGGTCGAGCGCACCCTTGAGGCCACCAACCGGGCCATCAAGGCCGTAGCCCCCGGTCGCCAGCTCAACGTGGTCGGACGCATCATCGAGGCCTACGCCAAGCGGTTCGGCTACGGCGTGGTCCGTGACTTCACCGGTCACGGCATCGGCACCACGTTCCACTCCGGTCTGATCGTCCCGCACTACGACGATCCGGCGCTGGCCGTCACGCTGGAGCCCGGCATGACGTTCACCATCGAGCCCATGCTGACCCTCGGCACCATCGACTACGACGTCTGGCCCGACAACTGGACCGCGGTGACCAAGGATCGCAAGCGGACCGCGCAGTTCGAGCACACCATCCTGGTCACCGACACCGGCCATGAGGTCCTGACGCTGCCCTGAGCCCGGCGCCGCCCCGGATCCCGAAGCCTGCCCGTGCCCGGCGCCGCCCAGGATCCCGAAGCCTGCCCGTGCCCGGCGCCGGGCCCCGCCGTCTCAAACTCCGCGGGCTCGCCGGGGCGCCGTCGCGGTGACGGTGGTGCCTCCGCCTTCGACGCCGTTGACGGTGAGCGTGCCTCCGAGGTCGGCGAAGTTGGCCCGCATGGCGGTGACGCCTCTGCCGGCGGCCGGACCGGAGAACCCGACACCGTCGTCGCTGACCGTCATGCGCAGCCCTCTGTCACCCAGCGTAACCGCGATGGAGACGACATCGGCGTTGCTGTGCCGCTCGACGTTGGTGAGCGCCTCGCTCAGCGTGGCCAGCACGGCCTGGGCGACCCTGGTCGAGGTGCCGTCGGCGGGCAACGCCCAGACCTCGACGGCGATTCCGGTGCGTTCGGTCCACCGGGAGAGATACTCCTCAAGATCTTGGGCGAGACTACGGCTCCGCCTCTCACGCATGCGTACTTCCTCGGACACTGCTCGACCTTCCCCATGCACATGGGAGCCACCGGTTCCCGGCCTCAGCATATGGCTGACGCGTGTGACCAGGTGTGGCGCGATGATCAGATGCTGCACCCGCTGCGATGATGCCTTATCCCCCATCCAAGGCTACCGGAGGGGCATGAAAGGAGAGATAAAGTTTAGAAGCCGTATCCACCCGGCTACTCGGCGCCGTCTCGCTTACTGAGCTTGGCCAGGTAATCGTTGTAGGCGTCGAGCTGCACGTCACCGGTGCCTCCGGTGAGAGCTGCGGCGGCATCGGCGCGGCGGTCGGCCCGGCGGGCCTTGCGATCGTCGTCCTGCCACCACTGGAAGGCCAGCGCGAGCAGCACGATCAGCGTCGGGATCTCGCCGAAGCCCCAGGCGATGGCGCCGCCGGTCTGCTGGTCGGCGACCGAGGAGGCGCCCCAGGTGCGGCCGAGCTGGTCGTACCACTCACCGGCCAGCACCGTGCCCATGCTCATCAGCGCGATGCCGAAGAACGCGTGGAAGGGCATCGTGACGAACAGCACCATCAGTCTGGCGACATGGGGCAGCTTGTGGGGTGCCGGGTCCACGCCGATGATCACCCAGAAGAACAGGGAGCCGCTGAGCAGGAAGTGCACCGTCATGGCGATGTGGCCGAGGTGCTCCTCCATCGCGGCGGCGAACAGCGGGGTGAAGTACAGCGCGTAGGTGGAGACGATGAAGATGGCAGTGGCGATCGCCGGGTGGGCCACGAAGCCGACGAACCTGCTGTGCAGGATCGTGGTCAGCCACTCGCGAGGCCCCCGGTCTCCCCGGCGGGCGGCGGGCCTGAGCGCGCGCAGCGCGAGCGTCACCGGAGCGCCGAGCACCAGGAAGATCGGCACCAGCATGGAGAGCGTCATGTGCTCGGCCATGTGCACGCTGAACAGCACCTTGGCATAGCGGGCGACGCCGCTCTGGGTGGCGATGATCAGGATCAGCACACCGGTGAACCACGCGACGGTACGGCCCACCGGCCAGGAGTCGCCGCGTCGCGCGAGCCGTACGACTCCGGCCAGGTAGAGGCCGCCGAGCAGGACGATCAGCGTGCCGGAGAACAGGTCGAACCACCACAGCGTGGCCAGGTTGGCCGGCGAGATCTCCGGCGGCATGGAGTAGCCGAGCACCTCGAAGGCGCGGTCGGCGGGGAGGACCGCCTCCGGCGGAGCGGTACGGGAGAGGGCGACGGCCAGTCCGACGGTCGCGAACATGATGAGGATCTCACAGGAGGCGAACCGGACGAAGGTCCCCGGGCCGCCGGCGGCGAGCCGGGGCAGGGTCCGCTTCCGGTGCCACCAGCCGATGGCGCCGAGACCCGCGAACGCCACGGTCTTGGCCAGCAGCAGCACACCGTAGGCGGAGGTGAACAGCTCCGAGACCGAGGTCAGCCGGGCGACGACGCTGAACAGCCCCGACAGGCCGACGGCGACGAAGCACCACAGCGCCATCGAGGAGAACCGGGTGGCGGCGACCTCCAGCAGCGACTGCCGGCGCAGCGCGTGGAAGCAGAGGACGGCGAGCCCGCCCACCCAGAGCGCGAGGGCCATCAGGTGAACCGCGACCCCGGTGGTGGCCAGGTCGTGGTTGGGCGAGGAGGCGGAGTGCCCGGTCAGCGCGGGAGGCAGCAGGGTGACCAGGGCGAGCACGAGCAGACCGCCGGCCGCGCCGACGGTGATCGCCCCCCGGGCGAACAGCGCGATCGCCACTCCGAACAGCACGACCAGGGTCAGTGCGATGCCCTGGGACACCTGGCTGGCGAAGCTGGTGAGCTCGCTGCCGGCGAGCACGTCGGCGACGGGCAGGCCGAGCACCTCGGACAGGCTGAACACCATCGTCGCGGCCGCCGCGACCGCCCAGGCCAGGGCGGACCACGAAGCGGCTCTGATGTAGGCGAGGGCGGGCCTGCCGAGCAGGCCCTTGTCGTTGGGGAGGAAGACCGCGGCGGCCAGCAGCGCGCCCACGGTGAGCACACCCGCCCCGTCCATCGCCAGCTTGGACAGCGGCAGCCCCCAGCGGGTGAACGCGCCCTCGTCGGGCAGGCCGGGGATGATGCGCGGGAACGCGGCGCCTCCGGCGATCATGGCGATCACCAGGGCGGCCACGGCCGCAGCCACGCCCGCGAGCGCGACCTTCACCGTCCGGCCGTTCCCCGTCCGCGTCTCCTGGACGACCGTCTCCTGCTCCTGGTTGCTCACGGCTGCTTCTTTTTCCTCATGCTGAAGAACAGGCCGATGCCGACCCCGAGCAGACCGCCGACGACGAGCCACGCCCAGCCGGGCACGCCGCCTGTGGGCTCGGACTCACTCTGCGTAGCCGCGACCGGTGCCGGAGTGGGCGTGGCCGCGAGCGTGGCCGGGGCGGGCGCCGCGGCCGTCGAGGCACTCACCGACGGGGACGGGGACTTCTGGCCGACGAGGGTGAAGGGGATCTCCCCTTCGATCGGGTGGCCGTCCGAGGACACCACCCGGTAGGCGATGACGTATTCACCGGGCGGCAGGTCGTCCTTGAGCTTCTGGGTGACCACCGGGCCGTCGACGACGGGCTTGCCGTCCTGGTGGGCGGTGTTGTCCTCGGTGTGCACGATGACGTTCGGGAAGCGCACCGTGGCGCTGAACGTCAGCTTCACCTGCTTCAGGCTCTCGACCTTGGCGCCCTTGGCAGGGGTGCTGCTTTTGAGCGTGTCATGGGCGAGAGCGGGCGAGGCGAAGGCCGTGCCGAGGACGAGGGCGGCGAGAAGCGCGAGAACGACCGCGACTGGGGAAGTCTTCATGACATCTCCAAGGCTACCGACGCCCCGACACGGTCCGACCTCCCCGTCCCGGTCTACAGTCCCACGCAGGCCAGTGCCCGCTGGTAGGCGTCCACGCTCCGGGCCGGTTCGTCGATCCGCTCCAGGACCTGGGCGGCGGACAGCCACCAGTGAGCGGCCTGCCTGGTGGGCGGCGCCTGTTCGAGCAGGTCGGCCACCGCCGTGAGTTCGCGGGAGGCCTCTTCGGACCGGTCGAGCTTGGCCATCGCCTCACCGGCCAGCAGGTGAGCCTCGGTCTGGAGCTCCTTGGACATGTCCTCGACCATGGTGAGAACACTCTGGATGTGCTCCCTGGCCTGCTCGGGATGGTCGAGCATCAACTCGGCGCGGGTCAGATGGTGCACACACCGGATCTTGTCCGCCGCGACGGCAGAGCTTTCCCGGAGTTCGGTCTCCACCCGCGTCATCATGTCGCGGCAGAGCGCGGCTTCGGACGGCCGTGCGATCAGCTGGATCTGCGCGTAGTCAAGGCGGAGTTTGGCCACCCCACGTGGCTGGCCGTACTCGGAGTAGATGGCCAGGGCCCGGTCTGCCATGGCGACGGCGTTGTCGAAGCGCCCGGTTTCCACGGCGACGATCGCCTCTGCCCAGAGAGCCAGCACCATGGCCCGGGGAGTGTTGACCAGCTCGGCCGCGGCGAGCAGCTCGATGCCGAACTGGTGCGCTCTGAGCAGGTCTCCGCGCTCGGCGTAGGCCGCCAGCAGGGCTGTACCGAGCTCGATCAACCCCTCGCTCCAGACCGGGCGGACAGCGCCGCCCAGGATGTCCTCCGCGACCTGTACGGCCTGGGTCAGATCACCGCGCTCGCGGTAGCAGCGGCTGAGCGCGACGGCCACACTGACATGCCGTTCGGGAGCCATTCCGGCCACCGAGTTCCGCCTCAGCCCATTGAGAAGGGCGATCGCCCCGTCCAGATCGCCACAGGCCTCGGTGGCCAGCGCGAGACCGTACTCCGCGTCCTGCCTCTGCTGGGACAGGCCCGCAAGGCCGCTGTCGCCGAGCAGCTCCGCGTAGCGAGTGCGCGCCTCGACCACCTCTCCGTTGTTCAGAGCCAGCCGGGCGTAACTCAGCGCGTGCTCGATCTCCTCCATCTGTTCGGCCGTCACGCCGTTGATGAGATAAGTGAGGGAACAGTCGAGTTTCTCGGCCAGAAGCTCTAGGACCGCCGGTGTAGGGGTACGCTTACCGCTCTCGATGAGAGAGACGTAGCTATCGGATAATTCCGGATGAGCGAGTTGGGCCTGAGAGAAACCGCGCTGACGCCGCGTGGCTTTGATGCGCTGCCCCACCAAGTCTTGACCGACCACGTTACTCCTTGAAAGATATCGTTTGAGCAGCAGAACCCATGACAGGAGTCTCCCCCATGCGACAACGTCTCGCTTTGGCCGCCCTCACCGCCGCCTTCGCGGCCACGTTCGCCATCACCGGTAATGCTACGGCTGCGACCGCCGTTTCGTCTTCCCCTGAGACCACGACACTGCAGTCCGGTTGGACCTGGCCTGAATAAAGCGCAGGCCCGCCTCCCGTGCGGCACCGAAAGATCACCACCCCGCACGGCCGCCGCCCCCAGCCACGGGGCCGGCACAGGTAGAAGATGATCTGTTGAGGGCTTCAACGCGCAGATGCTTGACGTGTCACTCCGCCTATGACACGGAAAGCGTCTGCGCGCCATCCGCGGCCACTGCCGATCCGCACCCGGATCACGGATGGGCACCCAAAGAATGCGGCGCATTCCATGGATCGCTTTTTGATTTCACAGACAAGAACGGGATGAAATCCCATCCGCTTTCCTGTCGAACTGATGAAGATTTTCCATCGGGGTCGAACCGTTCGACCGGCGGCGAGGATTCCCCGAACAAAGGCATCACACCGGATGTGGACGGATTCCGACGGAAGCACCCGGATCACATGGCCATCGAAAACGGCGAACCGTCGATGCGGCGATCGTGCACCGTTCCGGTTCTGACGCGATTTTTCCCATGGCGTCATTCGCCCGTCCAGCACGGCGGCGCGACCTGACCCATCGAGTCGGCCTCCGGCGGCTAAGCTGCTTCGACCTTTCGGCAGGCTTCGCATCCCTCCCCCCATGCCGGGCGGTCGCCGTTCCCACCGGCCCGGGCCACCTGCGCGTAGCCGCTCCACGCCAGGCTGGACGCCCGTCGCGAGACGAGTGGCGCACCGCGGCAGACCAGGCGCCGCGATCCCCCGCCCACCCGGAAGGACGCATCCGGCGAGTTCCGATTCCACCACCGGTGGATGTCGATTCCAGGAGCGGCGATACACCGTGAATACATTGCGACCGGCGACTGCTCCGCACCCGTCCCGCCACGCTCTCGGGGAATATCATTGGCGACAAAGGATTCATTGAAAGCACTTGAGGCGACTTGGCGCCATGGCATTAGGACTGACCGCATGAACTTTCTGATGCTCGGCAGGCTGGAGATCCGCGACGTCAACGGCACGATCGTCCCCGTCCGGCGCCTTAAGCATCGCCAGCTTCTGGCGACACTTCTCCTTGAGGCCAACTTCCCCGTCTCCAATCATCAGCTGATGGAGTCGCTCTGGGGTGACGACCCTCCGCCGTCCGCAGAGCGAAACATCAAGACATACGTTCATACATTGCGCAAGTTGCTCTGTCCCGATGATCTGCGCTCGACACCGATAGAGACACAGGCGGACGGATATCTCATCGCCCTCGACCGGGACGATCTCGATCTATCGGTTTTCCGAGACCACGTCCGGCAGGCCAAGCGTGCCGCACGGAACCGGGATTCGGACACCGCGCACCACCACTTCGAACGGGCCCTGGACCTGTGGCGCGGCAAACCTCTTCTGGACACCAAGGGGAGCCGGGCTCTCGACGACGCCGCGGCCCGCCTCTCCGAGGAGTACGTCGCCTCTCTGGAGGAGCTTTCGGAGATCCGGCTCAGTCTGGGCAGATACCGGGAGGTGGTGTCCGACCTGCGCCCGGCGGTCAGCGCCAACCCGTTACGAGAGCGGCTGTGGGGACAGCTGATGCTGGGCCTGTACGGGGCAGGAGACCGTGCCGCGGCGCTGAGCACCTATCAGGGCCTCAGGAAGACGATCGTGGAGGAGACAGGGCTCGAGCCAAGCCGGCCGATCCAGAATCTCCATCAGCGGATCCTCGCCTCCGCGAGCGTCCTCGACCTGACGGCGCCGCAGGCTCCCCTCCCCGCCGTCGAGGCACGTCCGCAGGCCCCGATCCCCCGGCAGCTGCCGCGCGATCCCGCCGACTTCGTCGGGCGGGCGGAAGAACTCGTCCGGCTGGGATCGCTGCTCGCCCCATGGGACGGCAACCCGCCCCAGCACATCGTCGCGATCACCGGGGCACCGGGATCGGGGAAGTCGACCCTGGCCGTCCGGGCCGCCCACATGGCTCGCGGTCACTTTCCGGACGGGCAGCTTTACGCGAATCTGCACGGGGCCACACCGGGGATCAAGCAGCTTGAGCCCGCCGAGGTGATCGGCCGGTTCCTGCGCGATCTGGGGGTCCCTCCGCACATCGTCCCCGATGACGCCGATGAGGCGGCCGCGGTGTGGCGCAGCGAGCTCGACGGCCGCAAGATCCTCGTCGTGCTGGACGACGCCGCCGACCTGGCACAGGTCCGTCCGCTGCTGTCGGTCCCGGTGGGAAACACGATCCTGACGACCAGCCGGGAGACCTTCGCCATGCTCGACGGCTGCGCCGAGGTGCCGCTCGGCAGCCTGCGCGGGACGGAGGCGTCCGCCATCTTGGCGAAACTGGCCGGCGCCCAGCGGGTCGCCGAGGACATGACGGCCACGGCGCACCTCATCAGTCTCTGCGGGAGCCTGCCCCTGGCGGTGCGCATCGCGGGAGCCCGGCTGGCGAACCGGCCGCACTGGCACGTGGCCGACCTGGTGGAACGGCTGGCGAACGAACGGCGGCGGCTGCACGAGCTGGAGGTCGGCGACCTCGCGGTCAGGTCCAGCCTGACGGTCAGCTACGACCTGCTGCTCGGCAGCGCCCACCCCCTCAACCGGATGGCCGCCCGCGCCCTGTGCGAGCTCGGTTTGCTGCAGGTGCCCGACGTAGCACCCCATATCGTCGGCGCGCTCCTGGACGTGCCCTCCGACTTGGCCGAACGCGCGATGGAGCGGCTGGTCGACGGGCATCTCGCGGAGGTGGACGAGACCGGGAGATACCGGCTGCACGACTTGGTGCGGCTGTTCGCGAACGAGCAGGCCCCGCAGCAGGGAACTCCGGCGGCCCGCGGTGCCGCACTGGATCGGGCGTTGAGCTCCTATGTCGCGACGGCGCGCCTGGCCGTGGATCTCCTCGATTATCCGAACGGAGCGCCGGCGGAAGTCGATCTCAGCACGGATCCCGCTCCGCTGGCCTCCGAAGAGGAGGCTCGTACGTGGCTGCGGCGGGAGCGGGCCAATCTCCTGTCGGCCGCTTCACAGGCGATGGAGGCCCCGGAGGAACGGACTGCCCGGCTCGGGGTCGCCCTCACCTTCTCGCTCTTCTGGCACTTCCACCACTCAGGGCTCCCCCCGGGATTTCACGCGGTCAACCAGCAGTGTCTCGCGGCCGGTCAACGGCTGGGCGATCGCGGCATCGAGGCGGACGCGCACAACTATCTGGCCATCTCCCTGAGCATGGCCAACCGTTGTGAAGATGCCGTGCGCCACGTCCAGAGGCAGCTGTTCCTCTGCCGTGAACTGTCCGATCCGCACGGGGAGCGAAGAGCTCTGGGCAGCCTCGCCGAGCTTCATCTCCGCCTGAACCACTACGAGGAGGCACTCGGTTTCGCCGAAGGGCAGTGGAGGATCGCCACCGCGCTCGGCCACAACCGGGGTCAGCATCACGCCCTCACCATGATCGGCGCCGCGCACCATCACCTGGGCCGGTTGGACCAGGCGTTCACCGTGCTGGGAGACGCCTTGGCTCGGACCCGGAGGAACGGCGACGTCTACCAGGAGACGAGCGTGCTTGAGAAGCTCGGCGACATCCATCTCGACCGGGGGGATCCCGCGGCGGCCAGGGACCATTACAGAGCCGCGCTGTCCTGCGCGCACACAGCGAAAGTGACGGTCGCCGAGCCCTACATGCTGCTCGGCCTGGCCCGCTCCTCCCGGCTCCTCGGCGAGGTCGAGCAGGCGTCGGCCTACCTGGAGCGGGCCTTCGCGACCGCCGAGGTGACAAGAGACCGGTTGCTGGAGAAACCGCTGGCGCAGGAGAGGGAAGCCCTCCTGGCCGCGCGCGGCAGGCCTCTCACGGTCCCGGACAGGGTCATGACCCCCTGAGGGCCAGGAACAGGTCGACCCGGTCGGTCATCGTGGACAGGTCCCGGCCGGTGAGCTCCTCCACCCGGCGGATGCGGTAGCGGACCGTGTTGACGTGCACGTTCATGCGCTCGGCGCAGGCGTTCCACGAGCCCACGCAGTCGAGGAACGTGCCGAGGGTCCGCACGAGCTCCGAACCGTGCCGCCGGTCGTAGTCGAACAGCGGATCCAGTGTCCTGGCCGCGAACGAGCGCCGCACATCGTCGGGGACGGTGGCCAGCAGCAGCGCGTGCGTGTAGATCTCGTCGCTGGTCACGACCGCCCCGCCCCGGGCCTCGGCCAGCCGCCGCGCGTGACCCGCCTCCGCCACGCCGCCCCGGACCGCCGACGGGCCGCGCAGCGCGGCACTCACCCCGATCGAGACCCGGATGCCGGGCAACCCGGCCGTCAGCACCCGCGCACCGGCCCGCAGTCTCTCGGCCAGCTCGCCCGCCGTACCGGCCGGCACGCCCGCAGCGCCAATCGGCTCACCCACCGTGCCGGTCGACTTGCCCGCCGTGCCGATCGGCTCGCCCGCCGGTGCGGACGGCGGCGCCAACGGCACCAGCGCCACCGCCCCGTCCGCCCCCGCCGCGGCCACCACCCGAGGGTGCAGCAGCTCCTCCAGCACCTGCCCGCCGAGCCGCGCCGGGTCCGGTCCCCGGGTCGCGCCGGGACGGGTGACGGTCACGTTGACCACGGAGTACGGTTCGGCCGGGCCGATCCCGCAGGTACGCAGCCCCGCGTTGAGCTCGGCCGGATCGCCGCCCGCCGAGCAGGCCAGCGCGATCAGCTGCTCGGCGAGACGGCGCTCGACCCGCCTGCCCTCCTCTGCCCTGCTCCGCTCCAGTGCGACGCAGGCCGCCAGCTCGAAGCCGAGGTCGGCCTCGCCGAGCAGGTCGCCGCCGCAGGCCAGGGCCCAACCGGCGGCGCGGTGCTCGCGGCCCACGCCGAAGAGCGTGAAGGTCCCCGACGGGGCGCGGACCACGTGCGGCAGCCGGGGCGCGGCCAGATACCCGTGTGCCAGCCGTACGGCGTCCGCCTGGTCGAGGGTTCCGGCGATCACCGTGCCGACGGCCGAGACGACCGCGCCCTCCATCGCGAGTTCGGTGCCCATCAACGCGAACAGTTCCGGCAGGCCGGCCCCTTCGGCGACCGCCGCGACGATCCTGCGGTGGCGGCCGAGGGCGTCGCGCAACTCGGCGTGTCGGGGGGCGACCAGCTCCGCGACCGTCCGGAACGAGACCTCGACGGGTACCGCGAGCAGCGGCAGGCCGTGCGCGTGGCAGGCCCGGACGAGGTCCTCGGGCACCGCGCCGAGCCAGGCGCTGCCGGCGCCGAGCGCGGCCACCCCCGCCTCCGCCAACCGGCCGACGAACCGTTCGGAGTCCTCGGGGCCGTTGCGCCACATGAGCCCGGACAGGACCAGCTCCCCGCCCGACAGATAGCGTCCGGGATCGGGCAGGTCGGTGATCTGCACGCCGCTGAAGTCGCGGTCCAGCTGCTCCTCGCCGGCAAGCAGGGTGAGCCCGAGCTCGGCCATCCCGACCAGGTCACGTATCCGCATGATTGGATAAAACTACAAGCGCCGTCAACCACCCCGTCCCGCGTTTCGTCGCCTCCGCCATGTTCACCCTTGACCTGGGCTGATGTACTGCAATGGTGAGCGGCACAGAGACTCGCCAGAGCCAGGGCGCGACACGGGGTCCGGCGCGGGACCGCGGCGTCGGCACGAGTGCGCCGCGCCCCGACGGGACGCTGAAGGTGACGGGCGAGTTCGCCTACTCCTCCGACCTCTACCTCGCGGACATGATCTGGGGGGTGACCCTGCGCAGCCCGCATCCGTCGGCCTGGATCCGCTCCGTCGACATCGGTCCCGCGCTGGCCATGCCGGGCGTGCTGGCGGTGCTCACCCACGAGGACGTGCCGGGCGAGAAGTTCTACGGCCTGGAGCACCGGGACCAGCCGGTGCTGGCCATTGACCAGGTCCGCTACCAGGGGGAGCCGGTGGCGCTGGTGGCCGCCGACCATCCCGAACGGGCCAGACGGGCGGCCGCGGCGATCGTCGTGGAGTACGAGGTCCGCGAGGCGGTCGTCGACCCGCGCCGGGCCGCCTTCGACCCCTCCTGCCCGGCCGTCCACGAGCATGGCAACGTGCTGCGCCACCAGCCGGTCCGGGTCGGCTCGCACTTCGAGGCCCCGGTGGTGGTCACCGGGGAGTACGAGGTGGGCATGCAGGACCAGGCCTTCCTCGGCCCGGAGTCCGGCCTGGCCGTACCGGCCGAGGACGGCGGGGTGGACCTGTTCGTCGCCACCCAGTGGCTGCACGTGGACCGCGACCAGATCGCACCCTGCCTCGGACTGGAACCGGAGCGGGTACGGCTGTCGCTGGCCGGGGTCGGCGGCGCGTTCGGGGCCCGCGAGGACCTGTCCATGCAGGTGCACGCGTGCATGCTGGCGCTGCGGACCGGCCGCCCCGTGAAGATCGTCTACGGCCGTGAGGAGTCGTTCTTCGGGCACGTGCACCGGCATCCGGCCCGGATGCGCTACGAGCACGGCGCGACCGCGGACGGCAGGCTGGTCTACGTGCAGGCGGAGATCCTGCTCGACGGCGGCGCCTACTGCTCGTCCTCCCTGGCCGTGGTGGGCAACGCCGCCTCACTCGGAGTGGGCCCGTACGAGGTGGACAACGTCCGGATCGACGCCTACGGCGTCTATACCAACAACCCGCCCTGCGGGGCGATGCGCGGTTTCGGCGCCGTGCAGGCCTGCTACGCCTACGAGTCGCAGATGGACGCGCTGGCCGAGGCGTGCGGCATCTCCCCGGTAGAGGTCCGCGTTCGCAACGCGGTCTCCCAGGGCTCCACGCTGGCCACCGGGCAGGTGATCGACAGCCCCGCGCCGCTGGCCGACATGCTCCGCGAGCTGGCGGCCATGCCGCTGCCCGAGCCCGGTGGCGCGGGCCTGCTGGACATGCCCGGCGGCGTGTCGCAGACCACCCGCGGCGAGGGGGTGCGGCGGGGCGTCGGGTACGGCGTGGGCATCAAGAACATCTGCTTCTCCGAGGGGTTCGACGACTACTCCACCGCCCGGGTCAGGGTCGAGCTGCTCGGCGGCGAGCCGCACGCCCTGGTGCACACCGCCGCCGCGGAGGTCGGCCAGGGCCTGGTGACGCTCCAGGAGCAGATCGCCCGCACCGAGCTGGGCATCGACCGGGTGACGGTCGCCCAGGCCGACACGACGGTGGGTTCGGCCGGGTCCTCGTCCGCCTCCCGCCAGTCCTACGTCACCGGCGGCGCGGTGAAGGCCGCCTGTGAGGCCGTCCGGAAGCGGCTGGACGACCTGCGGGCCGGCGGCGTGACGCTGGAGGAGGCGCTGGAGCGGGCGGGTGCGGTCGAGGAGACTCGCGAGTACCGGCACCGGCCGACCTTCCCGCTGGACCCGGTCACCGGTCAGGGCGACTCCCACACCCAGCTCGCGCTGTGCGTGCACCGTGCCGTCGTCGACGTGGACACCGAACTCGGCCTGGTCAAGGTGGTGGAGCTGGCGGCCGTACAGGACGTAGGAAAGATCATGAACCTGCAGGCGCTGGAGGGGCAGATCCACGGCGGCTCCGCACAGGGACTGGGGCTGGCGTTGATGGAGGAGATCCAGGTCACCGGCGGACGGGTGCTCAACCCCTCCTTCACCGACTACCTGATCCCCACCATCCTCGACATGCCGCCCATACGGGTGTCGATCCTGGAGAACCCCGACCCGAACGCCCCCTACGGCCTGCGCGGCGCGGGTGAGCCCCCCACCCTGTCGTCCACCCCGGCCGTGGCCGCCGCCGTACGGGCCGCCACCGGCCTGCCCCTGCGCCGCGTGCCCATCCGCCCCCATGACATCGCGTTGAACGGGTAGGAACCGCTCATCCCCCGCTCGTGAGAGGGGGGTCATGGATCGGTTCTTCGAGCTGACGGCACGCGGGTCGAGTGTCGGGCAGGAGGTCAGGGGCGGTCTGACCACGTTCATGGCGATGGCCTACATCATCCTGCTGAACCCGATCATCCTGGGCGGACCCGTCGACGTCACCGGGGCGAAGCTGTCGATCCTCCAGCTCACCACGTCGACCATCATCGCCGCGGCGGTGAGCACGATCCTGATCGGGCTGGTGGGCAACGCCCCCTTCGGCGTCGCCGCCGGGCTGGGACTGAACGCGGTGGTCGCCTACCAGGCCGCGCCGTTCATGACCTGGGCGCAGGCGATGGGGCTGGTCGTGCTGGAGGGACTGGTGATCGTGGTGCTGGCGGTCTCCGGGGTTCGCCGGCTCATCATGAACGCCATCCCGCTCGCCCTGAAGCACGCGATCAGCGTGGGGATCGGGATGTTCATCACACTGATCGGGCTGGTGGACGCCGGGTTCGTCGCCAAGGGGACGGGGACGCCGATACAGCTCGGCGCCACCGGACACCTGACGGGCTGGCCGGTGGCGGTGTTCTGCTTCGGTCTGCTGCTGGTGATCGTGCTGTTCCTGCGCAAGGTCCGGGGTGCCATCCTGATCGGCATCGTGGTCACCGCCGTACTGGCGATCGTGGTCAACTCGGTCGCGACGATCGACCCGGCGACCTGGGGCGTCGTGGTGCCCCGGGTGCCGGACGCGGTGGTGTCGCTGCCGGACACCGGGTTGATCGGCCAGGTGGACCTGTTCGGCGGGTTCGCCCGCGCGGGGGTGGTGACCGCGACGGTCGTGCTGTTCACCCTGGTGCTGTCGGGGTTCTTCGACGCGATGGGCACGATCATCGGGGTGAGCGACGAGGCGGGCCTGGTGGACGCCGAGGGCCGGGTGCCCCGGCTGGGGGCGATCCTGACCGCCGACGGCGTGGCCGGGGCGATCGGCGGGTTCTCCAGTGCCTCGGCCAACACGGTCTTCGTCGAGTCGGCGGCCGGTGTCGGCGAGGGGGCCCGGACCGGCCTGGCCGCCCTGGTCACCGGCGGCATGTTCGTGCTGACCCTCTTCATCACCCCGCTGGCGACGGTCGTCCCGGCCGCGGCGGCGGCGCCCGCGCTGGTGCTGGTGGGCGCGCTGATGATGACGCAGGCCAGGAACGTGCCCTGGGAGGATCTGACGCTGGCCGTTCCGGCGTTCCTGACGATCGCCCTGATGCCGTTCACCTACAGCATCACCAACGGCGTCGGAGCCGGTGTGGTCACCTACACGGTCATCCAGGCGGCGACCGGCCGGGCCCGGGGCGTCCCGTGGCTGCTCTGGGTGGTCACGCTGGTCTTCGCGGCGTATTTCGCCGTCGAGGGCATCCGGGGACTGTTCGTCTAGGGTGCGTCATTCCCGGTCGCAGGCGATGCCGTCGTTGTCCTTGTCGGGATACCACGCGTACTGCGGGTGGACACCCCGGTAGTAGGGCCCGCCGTAGCCCTCCTTGACCGCGGCCTCGCAGCTGGGATACCTGCGTTCGGAGCCGTCGGCGGAGGTCGCCGTCGAAGGCCCGGTGGCCGTGTCCCTTGTCCTGTTGCCGGCCGGAGCCGCGGTCGCGCCGTTCGCCGAGGCGATCGGCGCGCCGGTGGGAGCCGTGGTCGCCCCGGTGGGAGCGGTGGTGGGAGCGGTGGTCGCCGGTGGGGTCACGGGTCCGCCGGTGGGCGGGGGCGTGCCGACCGGGGCGGGCTGCGACTGGCCGGGGGCCGGGGATGTGGCCACCGGGGCCGGCTGCGACTGGCCGGGGACCGGCGTCGCGGTGCCCGGGGCCCCGGTCAGCCGTACGACCATGGCGTCCGCCTGCTCCTTGGTGAAGGAGCCCGCGATGCTGAGACTGTCCTCGGTGATCACCTGGGCGACCCGGGGCGCCGCCACCACCTTCTCCCCCGCGACGATCGCGAGCTGCTGCCTGACCGCCTCCTGGGTCAGGTCGTTGATCTGGTCGCGGAAGGCGGGCGCGAAGGCGATCCTGACCGAGTAGGCGCCGCTCTTGTCCTGAACCGTCTCGATCTTCCGCACCGCGTTCACGCTGACTCCGGCGGCGAGGGTGTAGCAGTTCTGTCCCGCGTCGTCGGGCACGCCGTCGGGGGTCGTGCAGGCGCCGGGCTGCGAGCCGGTCACCGGGGCGAAGTGGATGGGGACCCGCAGGCGCTGGGGAGGGGGCGCGCCGAGCGGCACGCCGGGATCCCTGGTCATGAGCACCGCGAGAGTGCCGAGCACGCCGGTGGTGAGCACGACGACGACCAGGGCGACGACCAGGATGACGGTGGTGACCCGGCTCGCCCGGGGGTCCTTCGGCGCGCCGTCACCGGGACCGGTCCCCGGCCTCCCCGGTCCCTGCGGGCCTCCCGGCCCCGAGGGAGGACCGGCGAGCGGGGGATCATGCGGCCCGGACGGCCCGGAAAGGGGGTCCCGCGGCCCAGGTGGAGGCCCCTGCGGTACGGGTGGGTCGCCCGGACCCGCGTGCGTCTCCATCGTCATATGACTGCAATCCTCACATCTGGTTCGCGGAGAGCCTACCGATCACCGAAAAGAGCCGGTAACCGGCCGGGCGGGCCGGCTCTGCGGACCAGCGTTTTACGCTTCCTGACAAAGCGGCAGCAACTTTTGTTGATTCCTTCCATCATGCGCATGGTGCCCCCCTCCCAGGGGACGCAGAGTGAAGAAGGTACAGGTGCAATCCTGGAGGGGCCGTGAAGATCGCAGTTCCCCGCGAGGTCAAAAGCCACGAGTATCGCGTGGCCCTCACTCCCGCCGGAGCCCACGAGTTCGTCCGGCACGGTCACCGGGTCTTCGTCGAGAAGGACGCCGGCACCGGATCCTCGATCACCGACGCCGACTTCCAGAGCGTGGGCGCGACCATCCTGGAGTCGGCGGACGAGGTGTGGGCCGAGGGCGATCTGGTGCTGAAGGTGAAGGAGCCGATCGCCGAGGAGTACCACCGGATGCGCAAGGGGCAGGTGCTCTTCACCTATCTGCATCTGGCCGCGTCCGAGCCGTGCACCCGGGCCATGCTCGAATCCGGCGTCACCGGCATCGCCTACGAGACCGTGCAGAGTGAGAACGGCTCGCTGCCGCTGCTGGCCCCGATGTCGGAGGTGGCCGGACGGCTCGCCCCGCAGGTGGGGGCGTACCACCTGATGCGGCTCGAAGGCGGGCGGGGCGTTCTCATGGGCGGGGTGTCGGGCGTGCACGCGGCCAACGTGGTCGTGATCGGCGCCGGAGTGTCCGGCATGAACGCCGCGGTCATCGCGCTCGGCATGCAGGCCGAGGTGGTCCTGCTGGACCGCAACATCGACCGGCTCCGCCAGGCCGACATCATCTACCAGGGCCACTGCCAGACCGTCGCGTCGAACAGCTACGAGGTCGAGCGCGCGGTCCTGGCCGCCGATCTGGTCATCGGAGCGGTGCTGGTGCCCGGTGCGAAGGCACCGAGGCTGGTGAGCAACGAACTGGTCTCGCGGATGAGGCCCGGCTCGGTCCTGGTCGACATCTCCATCGACCAGGGCGGCTGCTTCGAGGACTCCCGGCCGACCACCCATGACGCGCCCACCTACCGGGTGCACGACTCGATCTTCTACTGCGTGGCCAACATGCCGGGCGCGGTCCCGCACACCTCGACGTACGCGCTGACCAACGTGACCCTGCCCTATGCGCTGGCGATCGCCGACCTGGGCTGGCGCGAGGCGCTGCGCGGCGACCCCGCGCTGGCCGGGGGCCTGAACACGCACGAGGGGCACCTGACCAGCCGGCCCGTGGCCGAGGCCCACGGGCTGGAGGCGGTGCCCCTGGAGCGGGTGCTGGCCTGAGCGGTGCTCCGGCCCGGTACGGCCCGCACCGGGGTGCGGGCCGTACCGGACGGGCTTGCCGCGGGGGATGCGGGCCGCGGCGGCGGGGTCAGGAGCTCGGAGTCGAGCTGGGCGAGGGGGTCGCCTCCGGGGCCGTGGACGGGTCCGCCGACGGGTCCCCGCTCGGGGCGGCCGTCGGGGTGGTCGCCGGGATCGGGGCCTCGGCGGTGGTGGTGCCCACGCCCCCGCTGCAGGAGGCGCCGAACTCGGGGGTCTCGGCGCTGTTGTTCCGGTACTTGGCGATGTACTTGGGCAGGCGCGGGTCTTCGGCGCTGTCCAGCTTGAGCTGCTTGTTCCAGGAACTGGCCACGACCTTGGCGGGCAGTCCCGGGTACGGGCTCAGGAGCATGTACTCCTTGGAGGACAGTTCCTTGAGCCTGTCCACCTGGGCCTTGGGCAGGTCCGGCTGGTAGGTGATCCACACGGCACCGTGCTCCATGGCGTGCACGGCGTTCTCGTTGTTGATCGGCTGGTCGTAGATGCCGCAGTCCTGCCAGGCCGGATTGTGCTCACCCCCCATCGGGGGGTTCTCCTTGTAGGCCACCTTGGTCTGGACGTGCACGCTGCCCGGATACTTGGCGCTGGTGACGGCGTCCAGCGAACTCACCGCCCGCTCGTTGACCAGGTAGAAGCCGACGAGCCCGACGAGCAGGACGATGACGACGCCACCGGCGCCCCACATCAGGAACGCGGTCCGGCGCTCCTTGCGCTTCTGCTCCTGGCGCATCCGGTCGAGATGTTCCCGTCTCGCCTGCGCCTTTTTCTCCGTCATCGACCCTCCAGCCGGGAACTGATTTCGGGTCACACTATGCCCTACTAGCGTGTGTGGAGAATAAAGCCAACACAACGGGTGATACAGCAACGATTCCTGACAGTGGGTACGCTGGGCAGGCGATGGAAACGCCTCCCCGTGACAATCCGAACCCCAGACGCCGTGTGGCGCTCGGCCTGCTGCTCGGCTGCCTGGCCGTGGCGGCCGTCCTGCTGCTGATCGTCGGCAGGAGCACGACCCCGACCGACGCCTCCGCCGAGGCGGGGTTCGCCCGCGACATGGCCGTCCATCACGCCCAGGCCGTCGAGATGTCCTTCGCCGCCAGAGACGGCAGCAAGGACGAGGAGCTACGGCGGCTCGCGTACGACATCATCGTCACGCAGACCGCCCAGCGCGGAATCTTCAGCGGCTGGCTGCAGCAGTGGGGGCTGGACCAGGCCGGCGAGCGGCCGTCGATGGCGTGGATGGCCGGTCACGGCCACGGTGCAACAGCCCCGGCCTCCGCCGCGATGCCCGGTATGGCCAGCGAGGAGGAGCTCACAAGGCTCCGCGAGGCCACCGGCAAGGACCAGGAGGTCCTCTTCCTGCAGCTCATGATCCGCCACCACGAGGGCGGCGTGCAGATGGCGCAGGGCCTGCTGAAACTGTCGGACCGCGACGAGGTGGCCACCATGGCCAGGCACATCGTCGAGGGTCAGACGGGTGAGATCAAGCTGATGACCGACATGCTGCGGCAGCGCGGCGCCCAACCGCTGCCTTCCATCCTTAGATAGCGTCGGCGCGTCCTTGCGCGGCCGGTTTCCGGCCAGGGCAGCATGGAGCCAACCTGGCCGGAGGAGACGGGAACATCATGGTGAACGATGAGCCGGAGAACCGCCTGGAGGTGAGTATCTCCGCTGAGGTAGAAGCGGGACAGTACGCGAACTTCGCCTCCGTCTGGCATACCGAGGATGGGTTCGTCCTGGATTTCGCGGTGATCACCAGACCTCCCCAGCTCGCCAACGACCCCTCCTCCGGGCAGCACTTCGTCAGTGTGCCGACCCGGATCGTCAGCCGGATCCGGATCCCTCCGAGCCAGGTGTTCGAGCTGATGAAGGCCCTGGAACAGCAGCTCACCGCCTACGAGCAGGAGACGGGCCGGAAGAACTGACCCGCGGGGCGCCGGACCGTCCGGCTCCCTTCAGGGCAGGCCGATCGCCTCCCGGGCGGCGGCCAGCAGGCCGGCGCCGCGTTCGGCGGCCCGCGCGGCACCGGCGGCCAGCAGCCGCGACAGTTCGGCCGGGTCGGCCGACAGTTCCAGATAGCGCTCCTGGATCGGCCGCAGCGTCTCCACCACGGCCTCGGCGGTGTCCCGCTTGAGCGCGCCGTACGTCTCGTGGGCGAGCGACTCGACCGGCCGCCCGGAACAGGCCGCGAGGACGGCGAGCAGGTTGGAGACGCCGGGCTTGTCCTGCGGGTCGTAACGGACCTCGGTGCCGGAGTCCGTGACCGCGCGCATCACCTTGCGGCGGACGTCGGCGGGCGGGTCGAGCATGTAGACCGTCCCGGCGGTCGAGCCGTTGGACTTGCCCATCTTCGAGGTGGGCGTGGTCAGGTCCATGACCCGGGCGGCGACCCGCGGGTGCACCGCCTCGGGCACGGTGAACGTCTCGCCATAGAGGCGGTTGAACCGCAGGGCGAGGTCACGGGTGAGCTCGACGTGCTGGCGCTGGTCCTCCCCCACGGGCACGAGGTCCGTCCGGTGCAGCAGGATGTCGGCGGCCATCAGCGCGGGATAGGTGAGCAGCGAGAGCCGGACCTCCTCCTGCCCGGCCGATTTCTCCTTGAACTGGATCATCCGCCGCATCTCGCCGAAGTAGGCGGTGCTCTCCAGCAGGTAGGACAGCTCGGTGTGCGCGGGCACCTGGGACTGGATGTAGACCAGCGATCGGTCCAGGCCGCAGGCGAGCAGCAGCGTCGCCGCCTCCCTGGTCCGGGCACGCAGGCGCTCCGGATCGTGCCTGACGGTCAGGGCGTGCAGGTCGACGACCGCGTAGACGCAGTCGGCCTCGTCCTGGAGCTGTACGGCGGGCCGGATCGCGCCGAGCAGGTTGCCGATCGTGAGGTGGCCGGTGGGCTGGAACCCCGAGAAGACGCGCTTGGTCATGATGGTCACTCCTTGGTGGGAAGGGACCGCCGCGCGCCGGGCCGTACCCGGAAACGGAGAACGGCCGCCGGTTCACGGCGGCCGTCTGGTTGCGCAGTCGAGGCTGGCTAGCGGGTCCGCCGATGGGCGGCCCGCCACAGACCCAGACTGTGCGTGCTCATGGTCAGGATCTTATCTCCTCCGCGACCGCGCGGGCAAAGGCGTCCACGTCGGCCTCGGTCGTGTCGAACGCGGTCATCCAGCGGACCTCGCCGGTGGCCTCGTTCCAGGTGTAGAACCGGAAGCGCTTCTGCAGGCGCTCGGTCACCTCCGGCGGCAGGATCGCGAAGACCGCGTTGGCCTGCACCGGGCGCGGCACCTCGACGCCCGGGATCTCCCGGACGGCGGCGGCCAGCCGCCGGGCCATGGCGTTGGCGTTGCGGGCGTTGCGCAGCCACAGGTCACCGCCGAGCAGCGCCTCGAACTGCACCGAGACGAACCGCATCTTGGAGGCGAGCTGCATCGCGGTCTTGCGCAGGTAGCGCAGGCCGCGCACGGCGTCGGGGTTGAGCACCACGACGGCCTCGCCGAACATCAGCCCGGCCTTGGTGCCGCCGAAGGACAGCACGTCCACCCCCGCGTCCGTGGTGAACGCGCGCAGCGGCACGTCCAGCGCGGCGGCCGCGTTGGTGGCACGGGAACCGTCGAGGTGGACGAGCATGCCCAGCCCGTGGGCGTGCTCGCAGATCGCCGCGATCTCCTCAGGGGTGTAGAGCGTGCCCAGCTCGGTGGTCTGTGTGATCGAGACCACCTTGGGCTGGGCACGGTGCTCGTCGCCGAAGCCCCACGCCTGCCGGTCGATCAGCTCCGGGGTGAGCTTGCCGTCCGGAGTGGGAACGGGCAGCAGCTTGAGCCCGGCCGTACGCTCCGGTGCCCCGCCCTCGTCGGTGTGGATGTGCGCCGACTCGGTGCAGACCACCGCCTCCCAGTGCGCGGTCATCGCGCGGAGCGCCACCACGTTGGCGCCGGTGCCGTTGAACACCGGCCAGGCCTCGGCCGCCGGGCCGAAGTGCTTTCTGAAGACCTCCTGCAGCGCCTGGGTGTAGACGTCGCCGCCGTAGGAGGTCTGGTGCCCCCCGTTGGCCAGGGCGATCGCCTGGAGGATCTCCGGGTGCACCCCGGCGTAGTTGTCGCTGGCGAAACCCTTCACCAGCGGGTCATGCCTGCGAATCGCGTCGGTCACTTGTTCCCCTTAGCAGGGCGGCCCGCCACCTGAGGGCGGGCCGCCGTCGTGCGTGCCTCTCACCGCCGGTGACGGGGCGCCGTCGTGCGCGTCCCCCCGACCGCGGGCGCTCACCCGTGGGTGAGGTCGATCCTGGTGCCGTTGGCGTCGGTGTCCCAGAGACCCTCGATCGCCGCGGCGAGATCGTCGACGTCGGTGAAGCCGGGGAACTTGCGTTCCGGGCTCGCCACGCGCATGGCCTCGTTCACCAGCGCCTTCACCACCAGGATATTGGCCGTCGCGCCGGTGCCCGCCAGGGCGTCGGCGAAGGCCAGGGTCCATGCCTCGGAGGCGGCCTTGGCGGTGCCGTAGGCCGCGCCGCCCTGGGTGGGGTGCTCGGCCGCCTTGGCGGAGACGATGGCGAACCGGCCCCGCCCGCTCGCCTTCAGCAGCGGCTCGAAGGCGAGCGTGACGTGCTGGAGGGTGCGGATCAGCAGGTCGTGCAGGAGGTCCCAGTCCGCGAGGTCCGTCTCGGCGAAGGTCTTGGCGCCGCGCCAGCCGCCGACCAGGTGGGCGATCCCGTCCAGGTGGCCGTGCTCGGCCTCGACGTCCCGGGCGAGCCTCTTCACCGCGTCGAAGTCGAGCAGGTCGACCGCCAGCGTCCCGTCGGCGCCGGACTTGTCCACGCCGACGACCGTGTGCCCCTTGTCGGTGAAGCGGCGGACAACGGCCTGACCGGCGGGGCCGGCCGCTCCGGTAACAAGGATGATCATGCTCGGATCCCCTTCGTGGCTTCGACGACATCGCCGAGCTTACGACGCAGGGCCTCGTAGAACATGCTCAGGGGGAACTCGTCGGGCAGCACCGCGTCCACCACGGCCTTCGGGAACCCCTCGACGGGCAGCGCGTCCACGCCGCGGGCCCAGGCGGAGGCGGGGTGCGGCGCGACGTAGGCGGCGACGAGCTGGTGCGCGGCCAGCCAGTGGGCGAGCTTGGCGCGGTCGATGCCGTCGCGGTAGAGCTTCTCCACCTCGCCGCGCAGGTCCGCGACCCCGTCGGCGACCCGGCTCCAGTCGACGCTCAGCCGGTTGTCGGTCCACCGGACGATGTCGTTGCGGTGCAGGTAGGCGAAGAGGAGCTGGCCGCCGAGCCCGTCGTAGTTGCGGACCCGGTCACCGGTGATCGGGAAGCGGAAGAGCCGGTCGAAGAGGATCGCGAGCCGCACGTAGCGGGCGTGCGGAACGCCCTCCTTCTCCAGCTTCACGGCCTCGCCGTACGCGGTCAGGTCGCAGCGGAGCTCCTCCAGGGAGTACAGCCAGTACGGCATGCGCTGCTTGATCATGAACGGGTCGAAGGGCAGGTCGCCGTGGCTGTGGGTGCGGTCGTGAATCAGGTCCCAGAGGACGAAGGTGTCCTGCGCCAGGTCCTGCGACTCGATCAGCCGGGCCGCGTCCGGCGGCAGCGCCAGCTTGAGCGTCGCCGCGGCGGCCTCGCTCACCGCGCGGAACCGGGCGGCCTCACGGTCGGCGAAGATGCCGCCCCAGGTGAAGCGGGGCGGGGTCTGCCGGACCGCGACCGTCTCGGGGAAGAGCACCGCGGAGTTGGTGTCGTAACCGGAGGTGAAGTCCTCGAACGCGATCGGCACGAACATCGGGTTGTCGTAGCCGGAGCTCTCCAGCTCGGCCAGCCACTCCGGCCAGATGGTCCGGATCCAGACGGCCTCGATGTGCCGGAAGGTGGTGCCGTTCTGGGTGTACATCGGGAAGACGACCAGATGCTCCAGGCCGTCGATCCGCTGGGTGTCGGGGTGGAAGGCGTCGAGCGAGTCCAGGAAGTCGGGCACGCCCAGGCCCTGCTCGACCCACTTGCGGAAGTCGGCGACCACCGCGGCCAGGTAGGCCTCGTCATGCGGGAAGCGGGGCGCGAGCCGTACGACGTGGTCGACGATCTCGGAGACCAGCTCGGCCGCCCGGTCACGGTCGCCCTCGATCGAACCGTCCTTGGCCTGGAGCGGCCTGATCGCCTCCACGGCGTCCTTGAGCTCCCGGAACGCCGCACGCGCCGCCGACTCCCCGGTGGTCGCCGCCGGGACGGGGACGCGCGCGGCCCAGGTGACGAGATTGCCCCAGAGCGCGGTGTGGTCGTAGTCGCCGATCGAGTCGTCGCCGAACAGGTCGGAGTCGGCGAGCACCACGACGCGGCCCCTGCCGTGCCGTATCGCCACCGCCAGCGGCCGGCCCGCGGGGTCGGCGGTGGGCGACGTCCGGAACAGGACGGTCGCATCGGCGGGCGCGGTCAGGACTCCGGCACGGTAGAAGCACGCGCGCCGGGCTCCGGCGAGGAGATCCTGGTCGTCGGCGTCGACGGGGGAACCCAGGACCCAGGAGGCCACGCCGTTGTGGGCGCTCCTGGGGTCCTGGACGGTGGTGTGCTCGACGCCGGCGCCGAACCGGGCGAGCAGTTCGTCGAGGTTGCTGCCGTACTTCTCCTGCTCGCACTCGGCCAGCACGACCAGGCCGCCGCCGTCGCTGACGTAGGCCTCGATCGCGTCGAGCTCCTCGACGGGGAAGACCGGGCTGCCCAGTCCGGTGGTGCGCTCCCAGCGGTCGGCCGAGGGGTGCGCGATCACGAAGACGTCGTTGGAGTTCAGCAGGGCGGGGGTGATCGGGCCCTCGGTGTGCGCGGCCACGGTGTGACCCAGGCGGCGCAGGACGTCGGCGGCGCGGACGTAGCCGTTGTCGTCGGGATGTCCCGGATTCATCGTCTCGGCCACGTCCCGCCGGATGGTCCACGACTCGCTGTGCGCCTCGTCGAACAGCACGCGCGGGAAAGCTCTCACGATAAATCCTCCCTCAGACGAGACTCAATACCGGAAAATATACACAATCCATCCAAATATTGACATATCCCTTACGGCGCAGCCGAAGTGAAGGCCTCCCACCGGCGGCGGGATGATCGACACCGGCAGCGCCGGATCCGCCGCCCACCGGGGATCCCGGGCTCGGTGCGACACGGGCGGAGCACAGTGGAATGGAATCCGGCGACAGCGAGCGATCCGCTTGCCTGGCCGTGCGTGCCCTTCGGGGACGTGGCGCGCAGGAGACCGGCGCGCGGGGACCACCGACCCGACGGGACCTACTCGTCCAGCGCCGTGGGGGCGGCCGGGGCGAAGTTGACCTTCATTGACGCGGAGACGAAGATGATTTTCCGGCAGGACGCGCTCGTGCTGGAGGCGAGGGCCATCGCCGGTTCGTCCCGCCCGCCTACCGGCGACCCCGGAAGCATCGAAACCTCCCGCCATGCCGTCGTGAAAACGGTCTCCTTTCGCAATTCGCCTACTTGATCATGGAGCCGCTGATGCCCGAGGGACCGCCGAATGAGGAGGCCCTTGGCGTGGATACGGGTCCCGGTCCGTTCCCGCCGGTGGCGCTCGGCGGCGGCCCCGGGGAGTACGGCGTGACGGAGCCCGGCTACTCCGTGGAGCGCTCGGCGCCGAACCGGCAGGCTCCGGTCTCCGGAGAGCGGCGCGATGACGTACTCCGGGCGCGGGAGGTGCTGCGTGCGGCCTTCGACCGGTCCCGGCGTGCCCTCGGAGACGATCGGTACGTGGCCGAGCTGGAGAACCAGCCGCCCGGCGTCGAAGCCGGGATCTTCGGCGCCTTCGACGCCTGCGTCGAAGAACGGGACGGTATCGCCGGTGGGCTGCGCGCCGGCGCCGGAAGGTACCACCACATCGAGCAGCCTGGCGGCAGCGGCTGATCGCCTGTGGGGTTCGATGGGATTCTGGTTCCGGATTGGGCCAAGCCGTATATCGGCTGGGTGGTCGGGATGGACTGGCCCGAGGGGGACGAGGAGGGGTGTTTCCGGCTCGCCGACGCCTGTGTGACCGCTGCGCATGAGGTCGTTGCGGGCACCTGGGCCGATCTGCCGCGGAGTGCGGACAAGATCGGCCAGGCGTGGGACGGTGCGGCACACGAGGCCTTCGCCGAGCATGTCACCCGGGTCGCGGGCGGGCAGGTGGCCGATCTGGTCAACCGGCTGATCGGCGCCGCCGTCAGGTTGAACAACGTCGGGGTGCAGATCCAGTACGCCAGGTACATGATCGAGGCCACCGTGTGGCTGCTGATCGTGCAGGTGGGCTACCTGCTGGCCATGGCGGTGGCCAGCGGGGGCGCGAGTCTGGCGTTCATCCCGGCCCGGGTGCAGTTGGCCCGGCTGATGGTCAGGCAGATCGTCCGGCGGGCGCTGGCCAACATGGTGCTGTTCGCCGCCATCGTCGGCGGGATGGAGGGCGGGGTCCAGGCCCTGCAGATCGCCCGGGGCCGCCGCGACGACTTCGACGAACGGCAGCTGCTGATCTCCGCGGTGACCGGCGGGGCGATGGGCGCCCTGATGGGCGGGTTGTCGGGTGGACTGACCCATCTGGCCACCCCGGCCCTGCAGGCGGGGTTGTCGCGGGCAGAGATGAGCGTGGCCGAAAAACTGCTGGCCGCCGCCACCAGCTCCCTGTACGGGCAGGCCGCGCAGTACGCGCTGACCGGTGGTATCACCACCGCGGGCAGCATGATCATCAGCGGCGACTTCGACTGGGACCTGCTCGCCAAGGCCGTCACCTCCAGCGCGCTGGGCGCCGACGGCCAGCATTTCACCACGACCCTCCCCCACGGCAGCCCACCGCCACCCGGAAGCTCCCCGCCACCCGGCAGCCCGCCACCCGGAGGCCCCCCGCCCGGCAGCGCTCCCCACGGTGGCGCTCCGCCCGGTGGCAGCACGCCTGGTGGTGGCCCGTCTCCATTCGCCCATCCCGCGCCCCCTGCCCCTGACGCCCCGCCCGGCCCCGGCCCCCTGCCCGGTCTCGAACCGTCCAGGGTTTCCGAACCCCCCAGGAGGGACCCCGAACCGTCCAGGGATTCCGAACCGCCCGGGGATTCCGAACCGCCCAGGAGGGGTTTCGACCCCCTCACGGGCACCGCCCGTGACACCACGTTGAGCAACGCCACCACCCCGGAAGCGACGTCCTTCTCCTCCGCTGCTCACGACGGCCCGCACCCTGACCGTCCTCATCACGACGGCCCCGCGAGCACCGGCGATCCGGTCTCCCTCTCCCGCGCGGCGGACGCTCCACGGGACTTGCCTGCGGCGGCCCCGCCGGCACGAGCCGATGGGGACGCCCCGCCGGTGTCCCATCACAGAACCTCCGGTGACGAGGCTCCGGCCGGCCGGATCGAGCGGCTGCTCAACCCCACCGCGAAGCCCCCGGCCACCGCGCTCTCCGACAGTGCCGGACCGCCCGCGCCCGCCCACCCGCACGTGCCCGGCACATCCGGCGGGGCCGAACCCGCCGGCCCGGACCCCGCCAAGGGCGGGCGGACCACGACGGAGCCCGCACACGTCGCCGACGTGACCGGAAATCCCGAGAGTGCCGATCACAACGCCCAGGGGATCGCTCCCGGTGGAACGCCGCCCCAGGCGGGCGGCGCAACCGTCACGCATGCTGCCGAGCACCCCCGGCCCCAGGCGCATCGACAACCGTCGGATCACGCGCGGCTGACCACATCCGAGTGGGTACGGACCGCGGTGGAAGCGCACGGTACCGAGGCCGGCAACGGTTCGGCGCCGAGCGCACTCGACTATCAGCATCAACGAGCCCAAGCGGTCGAAAAGATCAGCACAGCGTTGGGTCTGTCGGATCCAGAGGCTCTGAACGCCCTGAAGGTGGCGTATGACGTGGTCAGAGCAAATCACGGGCCATACATCGTGAGATGCGTCATGAAAATGCTCCCCGACGTGAAAGCGGACGCGGACGCAGGCCGCACGATCGTCTACCTCGGACGCGACGGAGCCACCATGGCCATCGCGGCCCGGGCACTGGATCCGGAATTCTTTGATCGCCATTGCACCATGGCTCTCGTGTCCCGAAAATTAGCCGAATCCGCGATCCAGGACCTGGAGCGCACCGGCAGAACCTTTCCCCAGCTGGAGAAGTTCCGGCATTTCGCAAAGCTTGTGGATTCCGGTGACGTCGACGGGGCCGCTCAGCGGTTGACCAAGCATCTCCAACTCAGCGGAGTTCCCGTCGGTCGCGAAGGCGCCGTCACCATCGTCGACAACGGCTTCCGGGGGACCATTCAAGAGATATTGACCGCCATGTACCCGGAGACGTCATTCACGGGGCGCTATATGTTTTTCTCCCAATCTCCGGGCGATCCGCATCCCGAATCGAAGCAGGGTTACGAATTCCATCTGGGACTCGACCGGAGTAACGCCGGATCCCCGCTGTACGATTTACTCCCTCCAAAGGAGGTCGAGCTCACGTTCCGGAGCAACTGGGCACTCTATGCCATCGAGGAAACCACGCAGGGGCCGCTGTCGAGCCCCGTTCGAGTTCATGAGGACGGCCATCCCATCCAGGCCCTCGAACGCGACAATCCAACACCTCTGCATGGGCTGAACCCCATCCTCATGCCAGGCATCCTCACCGATCCGCTGGTCCGCGAAGCCGTACTGCGAATCAACCTGATCGGTGTCGACGACTGCGCGAGAAACATCATGGCTCTGAAGTCGAAAGGCGGCGACTGGCAGGGCGAGCTCGACCGGGGAAGAGACAGATTCGTGTCCAATGTGCGCGCTTGGATACTCGGCGGTCGACCCGACCCTGAATTCCTGTTCATGAACAATGCGTTCGCGCGCCGAGAATTCGGGCAACCGATCATGGATCTCGCCTCGGCGATCGAGCAGGCCGGGCTCCCCAGGCAAGACGCCCGGCGGATATGGGAGTCCTTCGACGGGTTCACGACCAGGGAAGAAAAAGAAAAATTCGTGGAGGAATTCAAGCGGTCTCACCCGTCGGGCGACGCTCATGAGAAGAAGTGAAGGATCAGGCTGGGAAGAGGATCCGCGGGATGCGTGGCAGGGTACGGTGATTCCGCTGAACACCCTGAGCGATTCCATCCGCTCATGGAGAAACCACGGCGAGGCGGCTTTCCCCGATCTCCCGCCGCGGCGGTCCGGGACCCGATGGCGTCGGCGGGATTTTTCACGGCCGCGCAGGACAGAACCCTGGAACCGGGTGCGGTCTCAGGGCTCGCTTCGCGCGCGGACGAGGATCTCCTCAACCGTCTCGGCGGGCGTCTGGTCGGAAGTGTCCAGCCAGAGACCGATGCGGGGCGTCTCATGCCGCAGGATGTGATCCAACTGCCTGACCGCCCAGACATCGTAGGAATCCTTGTCCCGCCCGGCTTCGCGGACGGCTATGGCATCCGGGTGCGGAGCGAGCACGACGACGCGGAGCGGACGGACCCTGATCAGCGCGACCGTCTCGGCCAGATGCTCGCCGAGGATCACGTCCTGCGCGACGACGGTGAACCCCGCCTCGGTGTAGCTCTCACTCACCTGTGCGGTCAGCCGATGGCGCAGCCGGAGCTGCCGCAGGGCTTCCTCCGACGGCTCAGGAGTCATCTCCTCCTGCCCTCCGACCACCATGCAGCGGAACGCGTCACCGCGCACGTGCACCGAGCGCGGCAGCCGTTCGGCGAGCAGCTGCGCGACGGTCGACTTCCCGGCCGCCTGAATGCCGGTCACAAGGAACACTGTCCGAACTCCTCTGCGCGGGTACGGCGGGCCTCCCCCACCGCTTCCGTACCGTACCGTCCGCGCCTCGACCTGAACGGCCCTGGCCGCGCCTCGACCTGAACGGCCCCGCCTTCGGCCGGCAACGTCAACGCGGTGATCAGCTCGTCCGGCCCTGTCCGCGACAGCGCGCGGAGGCCGCAAGTCCTTCCAATCGAAAGATAGGTTAGCCTAACTTTACTTTGCCACCGACGGGCGGACGCAGCCAAGGGAGAGCCCGATGATCGACCCCTTCCGCATTTTTCATGTGCGGGTGAGCAGGCTGGTACGGCTCAGCCCTTCGTTCCTGCGGGTGACCTTCACCGGCGACGATCTCGACCTGTTCGCGGACAACGGGCATGCACGAACTGCCCCGTCCGATGTACGCGTGGCTGGCCGGTGAGGCGGCCGTCATCAGGACGCTCCGCCGCCACCTGGTCGCCGAGCGCGGGCTGAACCGCCGGTCGGTGGCGTTCATGGGCTACTGGCGGATGGGCCGTTCCGAGCAGTACGAGTGATGCCTTTCCCGGCCGTCGCCCGGTTCCCGTCACACGGGACCGGTGTCCACTCCGATCCGCCCGGGAGCGGCACGACACCCGCCCGGGAACCGTACCGGCCACGGCCCGCGGGACTCGACGAAAACACTCGGACATCCGTGCCATCGCTCGTCGTCACCCCCTGCACCCGACGAACCCACCACCTGTAAGAGAACGTGAAGGACCCTTCGATGATCCGTTTCCTGAGAGGCCGCCGGCTTGCCACGGCACTCGCCGCCGTGCTGCTCTCCGCCGTCGCATGCGGCTCCGACCCCGCCCCCGCTCCCGCCGACCACGCGGCCACCGCGCCGAAGAGCGGCGCCTTCCCGGTGACGATCGAGCACAAGTTCGGCAGCACCACCATCACGTCCGAACCCAAGCGGATCGTCACGGTCGGCCTGACCGACCAGGACGCCGTGCTGGCCCTCGGCAAGATCCCGGTCGGCACCACCGACTGGCTCGGCGGCTACACCGGCGCCATCGGCCCCTGGGCCACCGGCAAACTGGGCGGTGCCGCCGCGCCGACCATGCTGACCGACACCGGCACCGGACCTCAGGTGGAGAAGATCGCCGCGCTCGCGCCCGATCTGATCTTCGCGCTGTACTCGGGTCTCACCAAGGAGCAGTACGAGACCCTGTCGAAGCTGGCTCCGGTCGTGGCCCAGCCGAAGGAGTACAAGGACTACGGCATTCCCTGGCAGAGGCAGACCGAGATCGTCGGTAAGGCCCTCGGCAAGGAGGCCGAGAGCGGGAAACTCATCGAGGACGTCGAGGCCGGGTTCGCGGCCGCGCGGAAGGAGCACCCGGAGTTCACCGGGGCCGGCGCGGTGGTGACCACACCCTACGAGGGATTTTTCGTCTACGGCAGCCAGGACCCCCGCTCACGCACCCTCACCTCGCTCGGCTTCACGCTGCCGGCCGATCTCGACAAGGTCATCGGCGACAAGTTCGGCGCCAGCATCAGCAAGGAGCGCAGCGACCTGCTCGACCAGGACGCGATCGTGTGGACCGTGCCCGACATCGCCAAGGACTCGGACACACTCCACAAGGACAAGGTCTACAAGGACCTGCAGGTGGTGAAGCAGGATCGCGAGATCTTCATCAATGAGAACGGCGACTACGGCAAGGCCTTCTCGTTCGTCACGGTGCTGAGCCTGCCGTACGTCCTGGACCGGCTCGTCCCGCAGCTCGCGGCGGCGGTCGACGGCGACGCCGCCACGAAGGTGGTGCAGCCGAGCTCCTGAGCGGGCGTACGACGCGGAAGGGGACCGGGCCGCGAAGCGTTTCGCGGCCCGGTCCCTTTCCCGTGCACCTGGGCCCGGCCCCGCCGAGCCATGAGCGACCTTGCACTAAGGTAAGCATTACCTAAGTAGATAGATCTTAGCAGAGAGGGACCGCGTCCCCCGATGGCCGAAGTCGAGGCCTGCCCAACCTAAGGAAGTCGCAAAGTGGGGAAAGCCCGATGACCCGGAGCGAGGGACTCCGCCCAGCCTTTCTCGTCGCACTGCTCGGTGCGGCCCTTGTCCTGCTCTGCCTGCTGTCGATCGCGCTCGGCGCCCTGAACGTCCCCCTCGACCAGGTCGTGCGGACCCTGTCCGGTCACCCGGGCAGCCGGCTCGTCGAGAACGTCATCTGGTCCGTACGCGTGCCGCGCACCGCGCTGGGCCTGACGGCCGGCCTGGCCCTCGGACTGTCCGGCGCGCTCATGCAGGCGCTGACCCGCAATCCGCTCGCCGACCCCGGTGTGCTCGGGGTGAGCGCGGGCGCCGCCTTCGCGATCGTGCTGGCCGTCGCGGTGCTCGGGCTGAGGTCGTTGTTCGGCTACATCTGGTTCGCGTTCGCGGGCGCGTTCATCGCGAGCGTCCTGGTCTTCCTGCTGGGCAGAATGGGACGTTCCGGCCTGACGCCCGTCAAACTCGCGCTCGCCGGGGTCGCCGTGACCTCGCTGCTGTTCTCGCTCACCAGCGCCGTCGTCCTGACCAACCCGGAGGCGCTCAACCGCTACCGTTTCTGGTCGGCCGGCTCGCTCGCCGGCCAGGACGGCGATGTGGTCCTCCGGCTCCTGCCATTCGTCGTCGCCGGCGCGGTGCTGGCGCTGGCCTGTGCGCCCACGCTCAACAGCCTGGCCCTCGGCGATGACGTGGCCGCCTCACTGGGGCGGCGGCTCGGTCTCATCCGCCTCCAGGGCGTGGTCGCGATCACCCTGCTGACCGGCGGGGCGGTGGCGGTCATCGGCCCGGTCGTCTTCCTCGGGCTGGTGGTCCCGCACATCGCCCGGGTCCTCGCCCAGTACGCCGGGCTGGGACCCGACCACCGCTGGCTGCTGCCGCTGTCTGCGCTGCTCGCCCCCTGTCTGCTGCTCGCCGCGGACATCATCGGACGGGTCGTCGGCCGGCCTGCCGAGATCCAGGCCGGACTCCTGGTCGCCTTCATCGGCGGCCCGTTCTTCATCGCCCTGGTCCGCCGCCGTCGGCTCGCGGAGGTGTGAGCATGACCCGTCTCTCGCCCCTGCGTCCCCGAAGGACCTCGCACCGTCCCGGCGAGCCCGTCTCCTCCCCCTCCCACCGGCCCTTCCGGCTGGCCGCGCCGCCCGTCTCCGGGTTCCTGCGGCCCCGCCTGATCGCGGTGTGCGCGGCACTCACCGTCGCCACCTTCCTGGTCTTCTGCTGGGGCATCTCGGTCGGGGACTACCCGATCGGTCTGACCGACGTGATGAGGGCGCTGATCGGCTCCGGCGACCCCGGAACCCTGCTGGTCGTCCGGGAACTGCGGCTGCCGCGCGCCGTGATCGGGCTCCTGGTCGGCATCGCCTTCGCCGTTTCCGGCGCGCTGTTTCAGACCATGACCCGTAATCCGCTGGCCAGCCCGGACATGATCGGCATCACCGAGGGCGCCAGCACCGCCGTGGTCGCCGGCATCGTCCTCGGCTGGGACGGCGGCCTCGGCACCCAGACGCTCGGGCTGCTCGGCGCGCTGATCACCGCCTTGCTCATCTACACATTGGCCTGGAAGAACGGCACCACCGGCTACCGGATCATCCTGGTGGGCATCGGGGTTTCGTGGATCTGCACCAGCGCCACCGACTACCTGATGGCCAACGGCGAACGGTTCCAGGCACAGGCCTCGCTCGGCTGGCTGGTGGGCAACCTCAACGGCCGCACCTGGGACCAGGTGGTCCCGCTCATCGTCGTCATGGCGCTGCTGATGCCGGCGGCACTGATACTGGGCCGCCTGATGCGCACGCTCCAACTCGGAGACGACGTCGCGGCCGGCCTCGGCACCCGCGTACAGCCGGTCCGCCTCGCGCTGCTGCTCACCGGTGTCGGGCTGGTCGCCTTCGGCACCGCGGCGGCCGGGCCGATCGCCTTCGTGGCACTCGCCGCACCGCAGATAGCCCAGCGGCTGGCGCACACCGCCTGGCCGCCCCCGATCACCTCGGGGCTGACCGGGGCCCTGGTCGTCCTCTCCGGCGACCTCGTCGCACGCAACCTGATCTCCGGTATGGAACTGCCGGTCGGGATCGTCACCGGTGTGCTCGGCGCACCGGTCCTGCTCTGGCTACTCATCCGCGCCAACCGCGCGGGCTCAGGAGGCTGAACGCATGTCGACCAATGGCCCGGACCTGCGGGCGAGCGGCCTGCACCTGGCATACGACGACCGGCTGGTCGTCGAGGACCTCGACCTGGTCATCCCGCCGGGCAGCATCACCGCCATCGTCGGCGCCAACGCCTGCGGCAAGTCCACGTTGCTGCGGGCCCTGGCCCGGCTGCTCGCGCCGCGTCAGGGCACCGTCCAGCTCGACGGTCGTGCTCTGCAGTCCATCCCCACCAGAGAACTGGCCCAGCGGCTGGGCATCCTGCCGCAGACACCGGTCGCCCCGGAGGGGCTGACCGTCATCGACCTGGTCAACCGGGGCCGGTCACCGCACCAGACCTGGTGGCGGCAGTGGTCGAAGGCCGACGAGCAGGCCGTCCACGGTGCGCTGGCCGCCACCGGCATGACCGACCTCGCCAACCGTACGGTCGACGAACTCTCCGGCGGCCAGCGCCAGCGCGCCTGGATCGCGATGGCCGTCGCCCAGGGCACCCCGGTGCTGCTCCTGGACGAGCCGACGACCTACCTGGACCTGGCCCACCAGATCGACGTCCTGGACCTGATCACCGACCTCAACCGGCGCGAAGGCCGTACGGTCGTGATGGTCCTTCACGACCTCAACCAGGCCTGCCGGTATGCCGATCACGTCATCGCCATGAAGTCCGGCCACATCGTCGCCGAGGGCGCCCCGGCCGATGTCATCACCGCCCAGGCCGTGGAGGAGATCTTCGATCTGCGCTGCCAGGTCATGACGGACCCGGTGAGCGGCACACCATTGATCATCCCGATGGGCCGCCACCACGACGCCTCCGGCACCGGCGTGGTCGCCGAGACGGCCTGACCCCTCCGCCGGCGGTCGCCTCGGGCGACGGACGGCGGTCACGCTGGAAGCGCGCGACGGCCCCAGGTCTGACAGACGAACATGGCGACCCCCATGGTGGATTCTCTTCTCGGCATGCATCATTGCAAGGCAAGGCTAACCTTATTTAGGGTGTGACGCACAGAGGGAGGCGATGCCGCGGTGGACACGCTGCGCAGTGGGCCAGACAGCATCTACGACATTCTGGGAGTCGGTTTCGGACCCTCGAACCTCGCGCTGGCCATAGCCGTCGAGGAGCACAACGCGGGGGCTCCCGCGGCGGAACGGCTCCATGCCGGATTCCTGGAGAAGCAACCGCATTTCGGTTGGCACCGGGGCATGCTCATCGACGACGCGACAATGCAGGTGTCCTTCCTGAAGGACCTGGTCACGATGCGCGACCCGACAAGTGAGTTCAGTTTCCTGTGCTACCTGAAAGACCGCGGCAGGCTGGCGGACTTTCTCAACCAGAAGACCCTTTTCCCGCTGCGCGTCGAGTTCCACGACTACCTCGAATGGGCCGCCGCCCGGGTGGACCACCTGGTCGACTACTCCGCCGAGGTCCTCTCCATCGAGCCGGTGGTGATGGAGGACGGAGAGGTCCGCTGGTTCGACGTGATCAGCCGCGACCCGGATGAGCCGGGCCGCACCGTGACGCACCGGGCCCGCAACATCTCCGTGGCCACCGGCCTGGAACCCCACCTGCCGCCGAGCACCGTCCTTTCCGACCGGGTCTGGCACAACAGCGAACTGATCCCCCGCGTCGCCGAACTGACCGGCGCCGGCACCCCGGTGCGTCGCGTCCTGGTGCTCGGCGCCGGGCAGAGCGCCGCCGAGGCGGTCGACTACCTGCACCGCACCTTCGACGGAGCCGAGGTCTGCGCGGTCTTCGCCAAGTACGGCTACACCCCCGCCGACGACAGCCCCTTCGCCAACCGGATCTTCGATCCCGAGGCGGTCGACGTCTACTTCAACGCCCCCTCCGAGGTGAAGCGGTCCCTCTTCGACTACCACCGCAGCACCAACTATTCGGTGGTCGACATGGACCTCATCCAGTCCCTGTACGCGACCGCCTACCGCGAGAAGGTCCAGGGCACCGAGCGCCTGCGCATCCTCAACGTCTCCCGCATCCGGGAGGTGCGCGCTCTGGACGACCGCCTGGAGATCACCGTGGAGTTCCTGCCCACCGGCGAGCAGGAAGTCCTCACCGCCGACGTTCTCCTCCACGCCACCGGCTACCGCCCCCAGGACATCGGCGCCCTCCTGGGCGAGGCGGCCAAGCTCTGCCTGCGCGACGACGAGGACTCCGTCCGGGTCGGCCGCGACCACCGCGTCGAGGTCGCCCCCGAGGTAACCGCCGGTATCTACCTCCAGGGAGGCACCGAGCACACCCACGGCCTCAGCTCCACCCTCCTGTCCACCATCGCCGTCCGCGCCGGCGAGATCCGCGACTCCCTCCTCGCCGGCCGCGCGGCCACGGCGACCGCTCTCGCCGGTCACCCCGCCTGACCCCCGTGCGCCGGGGCGATGATCGCGTCCCGGCGCACGAAGCCGTCCCGACGGCCGATGGAACACCAGACGGACATCAGGGCCGGCTTGGCCTTCTGAACAGGCTGGACTCATCCGTGGACCGTCGAACCACGCTCGTTCTCACCGCAGGAATGGCCGCAAAGCCACAGTCGCCCTTAAGGCCACTGCGAAGAAAGTCCACATCTCGACACATATGTTCGATTTAATGCAATTTTGTCCTTTTTGTTCAGAAATGCGCTAGAGCGGAGGGTGGGTTCGGGTCGCTCGATTCCTGCCACGCCTACTGACAGGGAGTTAGCCGAGCTTGTATGCTCCCAAATGTCGATCTTGCCGCACTATAAGTGCTTCGCGAAGATTGTCCCCGTGAGTGCCTGGCACCCACGGCACGGGATCTCGATACAGCTATCGCTCCAAAGGGGAACAAACCATGAAGACCACCCTCAAGCGCCTGTCCGCCGGGATGGCCACCCTTGTCGCAGCCACTGCCGTGACCGTCACCCTGCTGCCGGGCGCGGCCTCCGCCCAGACGATCAGCCGGATCTACTCGTACACCACAAAGGGCGCGACGCAGTGCCACAATGACGCCAACGTGGCCGGCCCGGGCTACTACTGCACCACGACCAAGATCGCCGGCACCAAGTTCTGGGCCCTGGCGTACTGAGGTCCGTTTCATAAGGTGATCCCCGCGTTGGTTCTCGCTGCGCCGATCGCGGCGTGTCAACGGACAGCGTGCGCGGGCATCCGACCGATGAGCAGCGGCAGGCATCGTGGCCGATGCTCCGGGATACGGCCGGACGTGTTCGTCCGGCCGTATCCCGGCCGGATCGCCGCGATGCTGTCGCCGTCGACCACGAGCGGGGCGCACGCGGTCAACGTCAAGGTGACCACCAGCCGACGGGGGTTCGCCGTTCGCGCTGCGATGGGTGTTCGGGTTTCGCGGTTCGCGGTGCGGTGGATGGGCGTTCCGGCCGGGTGGGTGGCCGTGCGCGCTGCGGTGGGTGGGTATTCCGGCCGGCCGTCGCAGTCACCGTCTCGTTTTTCAGGCCTCCGGCCTGACGGGCGCGGTGGTTACGGTTTTTTACAAGCCGGCCGGAACACCCACCCACCTCCGCGCCAGGCTGTCTCGCCGTACGGCGTGCGGACCGCAGTTTCCTGCTTTCGGACCGCCCATGGATCTCGCTGACGCTGAAGCGATCCGTGCGGGACCGTTCAGGGTCGACCGCCGTAGCTGACGCGTTCCTCTCCGACCAGTGCAGGGCCGACCGCCGTAGGGAGGCTTGGGAGGGAAGTACGGGCTCGCCGACCGGTGATCGTTTGTTGAGAAGTGCACGATCGGATTGCCCGTGGGGCGTGCACTTCTCAACAAATGATCTTTGTGAGGGCGTGGCGGGGACGCCGCATCCACCTCAGCTGGCACCGCCACGTCACCCTCGCCTCACTCGCCCAGGCTTCTGCACCCTGCTCAGGCTCGACCCAAAAGTCCCTGCGCCGGCCTGACCCGCTACGCGGTTCTCCGCGAACCCCGGGCCCTCCTGGCCACCTGGACCGGCGTCTGCTCGATATGCGGCCAACCCGCGCCAACCCCCGAACCCCATCACAGGACCTAACGAAGCCTTATCGGAGAGTTGTACGTCCTGCGGGCCCGATGCCCCCAGGGGTTCGGGTTTCTGCCGGGTCCGGCGCGTTCCGGACAGCCCGTGTCAGCCGGGCCGCCAGCTCCCGGGCCTGTTCGGGACGCGGGTTGGCGCCGGTCAGCACTGTGGCCAATCGGTGACCGGAGACCTCGCCCTCGGCGATCGCCGCCAGGCCAGCCGCCCCCGCCGGTTCCAGGACGATCCCGAGCGTGCGCGCCGCCAGCTCCATGGCGGCGGCGATGGCCTCGTCTGTCACCAGGACGATCTCGTCCACCAGGGCGCGGGCCCGCCGCACCGAGGCCTCCAGCGGGCCACGCACCGCTATGCCGTCGGCGAAGGTGCGAGCGCATTCGATGCGGACCGCGCGGCCGACGCGCAGGCTTTCCAGCATCGAGGGAGCGCCTTCGGCATTGACCCCCACGATCCGGGTGCCGGGAGCGTGCGCCTTCATCCAGCGCCCCACGCCGTTGATCAGCGCTCCGTCGCCGACTGGGAGCACAACGGCGTCGTAGCCCGGACCGCCCGGGCCACCCGGTGCGCCGTGGGTCAGTTCGACACCGATCGTCCCGGCGCCCTCGGCGATCGCCGCCTGCAGGCCATCCTGCAGGTAGACGCGGTCAGGATGGCGTTCGGCGTGGGCGGCCGCGGCCTCTCGCGCCGATGTACCGTCCGCCCCCGCCGTGACGACCCGGGCGCCGAAGGTTTCCATCCGCTCCCGCTTGGCGGGATTGACCGTCTCGGGCACGAACACCTCGACCGGCATCCCCCGGGCGCGCCCCGCGTAGGCGACGGCCTGCCCGAAGTTGCCCGAGCTGGCGCACACCACCGGCGTGCCGGGGGCGAGCGTGCTCAGCATCAGGTCGGCACCCCGACCCTTGAAGCTGCGTACCGGGTTGGCCGTCTCCACCTTCACCGTCACCGCGCGACCGCCCAGCGCTTGGCACAGCTGCTCGTCGAGGTACTGCGGGGTGTTGAGGAACACCGGATCGATCACCTGTACGGCCTTCTCGATTCGCGCCACGTCCAGGTCCATGCGCGTCGCCTTTCTTCGGAGCCCTGCGGACCCGGCCGACGCTATCCGAACTCCCGATCGAAGCGATTGAGAATTCTCGCGCCGAAACGCAATAATCTTGCATGCCCGAATCACCGCCACCGCGCCTGGACGAGATCGACGCCCAGCTGCTGGACCTGCTCCAACACGACGCTGGACGCACCCTGCACGACCTCGGTGAACAGATCGGCCTCTCAGCGAGCGCCGTCCAGCGGCGGATCGCTCGCTACCGCAAGGATGGCCTTATCACCAGGCAGGTCGCCGTCCTCGACCCGCACCGCTTCGGCCCCACCGTCCTAGCCACGGTCCTGGTGACCCTGGAGCAGGAATCGTTCGAGCACCACCAGGCCTTCGCCGAACGGATGCGCTCGAACCCGCAGGTCCAGCAGTGCTACCAGGTCGCGGGACCGTGGGACTACATAGTCGTCCTGGCCGCACGAAGCATGCGCGACTGCAGCCGCCTCGGCAACCGCCTGTTCAAGGCCGACGACAACATCAGGCGTTACGAAACCCTGCTCGTCTTCGACACCGTCAAGACCGGCCTGGCCCTTCCGCTCCCCACGCCACAGCCCTCTCGGTCACAAGACGGGCGGCCCTGAGCAGGAAGACCCAGGGCGGAAAAGTCCACCCCCTTGAGGCCAGGGTTGAACGCGGCGGATATGCGCACGAGTAGACAGACAATCACGGGCTCCTGGCCGCCGCGTTGCGTAGACAACACCTCGGCTATCAAGAGCCCGCTTCTGTTCGCGGGCGTATCACTCGAAAATGACCTCGACCAGGGCATCCCTGGCCCCGGCCTCAGCGACCGAATCCTTTGTCAGCATGCTCTCAAGGTCGCTGCGAAGAAAATCCCACTCTCGACCCGCACATACGGCGGGACGTGCCCCCCGTCCGGCCGTATGCGCGGTCGAGACACCGGCTCGTCAGAGCATCAGACCGTTCCGTCGGTACGGATCCAGCGGGTGAAAGCGGCCCACTCCCCCGGGGTGAACACCAGCGCCGGACCCGCCTGGTCCTTGCTGTCCCGGACACCCACCCGGCCCCTCGACAGCTTTGCGACCTCAACGCAGTTACCGCCGTTGCCACCCGAGAAGGACGACTTCACCCACACGGCCTCATTCAGTTCCCGATCCATCGGTCCTTCATCTCCCCAATGAGTTTCAGCGACAGCCGCTGAGGAAGTGCCTCAGTTCGAATCGCCTCATATTTGGTCATGATGTCCGCCACGTCATCGGGCCGGTCGGTGACCTGACCCCGGCCTGCCGACTCCATGTAGACAGTATTGGTAAGCCCTCGGGCCTGTGCAATGACGAATCCACCCAGCAGGCCGACCGTACAGCCCGAATCAAACGGCAGAACCTGAATGGCGACATGCGGCAGACCAGCCACCTGAATAAGGTGGTCGAGCTGAGCCGACATGATCAGGTCGTTACCGATACGACGGCCGAGCACGCCCTCGTCGATGACCGCCCAGAGCCGAGGTGGATTCTCCCGCTCCAGAATGCGCTGACGCTCCAGCCGGGCGGCCACGTCCTTCTCCACCTCTTCCGGCAAGGGATGCAGCTCACCGTTGAAGAGCACCCGCGCGTAGTCCGCTGTCTGGAGCAGCCCGGGAACGATGAGTGGTTCCCATGTGTGAAGGCTCTCGGCTGTCTGTTCGATCTCGGCCCACGGCCGGAACCAGGCCGGTAGCCGGGCGGCGACGTTGTCGATCATCTCCTTGATCCGGACGAGCGCGCCCTCGGCACCCAGGGCCTCGTCGCATCGCCGCGCGAAGTCCTCCGTCGGCGGTCGCCTGCCGGTCTCGGCCATCGACACGGTGCCCAGCGAATATCCCATCCGTCTGGCCAGCTTCGACTGGGACAGACCCGCCTCCTGGCGGTATCGGCGCAGCTCGTAGCCGAATAACGCGATCGGCGACGTGCCGGGGTCGAGTTCCTTGAGTCCGGGCATCGGGGGCACCTCGGTTTCACGCACGGGTTTCATATGAGGTTTCACTCACGGGTTTCACATGATTCGTTGAACGCATTCCGCAGTCGTTCGACTACTTAATGTATCCGCTCGGTGCGATCCTGCACAGGAATATCGGGAATCCGATCGGCAGAGCGGGTCGATGTGAATACCGCCATGAGTGTCAGGGAGAAGGACATGGACGGAGAATCCAAAGTTCTCGGGGAGGCTTATCTGAAAATCGATCCCACCTCCGCCGGGCAGGCCCGCGCCCATATACGCGCCTGGATCGGCGCCGACCACCCGGCATATGAGAACGTACGGCTGGCGACATCCGAATTGGTGACGAACGCCGTCGTCCATACCGGCCGGCCACGCCCGCACGACCTGATAATGCTCACACTCACCCAGACGGCGGACCTGTTCTACCTGGCGGTCACGGATCCGGGCGGCACCTCGTGGAGGCCGCGAACGCCCGAGGCCGTACCCGACGACGAGGAGAGCGGACGCGGCCTGGCCATCGTCGGCGAGATCTCCGTACAGCGCTGGGGAGTCCGTGACCACGGCGACCTGGGACGGACCGTGTGGTGCGCCCTCGACACCGGCTCCACCCCGGCGGAGCCGGCATGCGGGTGATCGTGGTCATCACTCGCGACGAGGTCCGGATCGGCGCCCCGGAACAGGGCGAGGTCGCATTCGGCTTCGACGCCTGGGAGGCGTTTCTCCGCAGGGCCAAGAAAGGCTGGTTCGACCTGACGCCGCCGGGAGAACGGCCGAAGTGAAAACGCCTGCCGGAGAGCCTCGATTCGTCACCGCTCTCCGATCCGGGGCACCGCCCCGGGAAAGGCCGTGCGGACAGAGAGCAGCTTGAACGGCGATTCCATCGGCGACACCGTTCGAATCACCCGGCCTGCCTTCGACCATTCCCACGAGCGGTCGCCGGAGATGGGCGTCGGTCCTTCGGCGTACGGGAGAACACGGGGACTCGTCCGGGAGAACGCAGAGAACCCCTCCGGAAGAACGCAGGGACCCGTCCGGAGGAATGCAGGGACCCGTCCGGGAGAACACGGGGACCTGTCCGGGAGACGTCATAGCCGGTCGGCGACCGGCTGCCATCGGTGTCGTGTCCTGTTGACACCTCTCGACCTGTCGCCTCATTATGAACATACGTTCATGAACAAGCGTTCACAACGAAATCGCAGAGCATCCGGGACCGACGGGATCATCCGGCGGCACCCGGGGACGACCGCAGGAGGAAGTAGATGCAGTCCGTCGTCAACACCCATCAGGCCGAGGCGTGGAACGGCTACGAGGGCAACCACTGGGCCGACCACCAGGATCGTTACGACGCCGTCAACAGCGGCTTCAACGACCACCTCATCGGGGCGGCCGCCATCGGTGAGCGCGACCGCGTGCTCGACATCGGCTGCGGCAACGGGCAGGTGACCCGGCTGGCCGCCCGGCGGGCACGGCTCGGGCACACCACCGGGATCGACCTGTCGGCGCCGATGCTGCGGCGGGCCGAGGCCGGTGCGGCCGGCGAGGGGATCGCCAATGTGGCGTTCGAGCGCGGTGACGCCCAGATCCACCCCTTCTCGGACGGCGGTTTCGACGTCGCCCTCAGCCGGTTCGGGATCATGTTCTTCGCCGACCCGGTCGCCGCGTTCGCCAACATCGGCCGCGCGCTGCGGCCAGGTGGACGGCTGGCCTTCCTGTCGCTGCGGGACATGGGAGACAACGACCTCGGCCCCGTTCTCACCGCGATGGCACGGCATCTCCCGGCAAGGCCCGCCTCCACCGGGCCCGGCGCCGCCGGGCCGGAGTCACTGGCCGACCCGGCGCGCATCCGGGAGGTGCTGACCGGCGCGGGGTTCGAGCAGGTGACCTCGACAGCCGTCGACGCCCCCCAGGTGTGGGGCCGGGACGCCGAGGACGCGGGGGATTTCCTCGGTGCGTGGGGCCCACTCCGCTTCATGCTCGACCAGGTCGACGAGGCCGCCGCCGCTCGTGCCCGTGCCGCGCTCACCGCGGCGCTGCGCCCCTACGAGGAGCCCGACGCCGTACGGCTGCGCGGCGCCGCCTGGCTGGTCACCGCCACCCGCCCCTGACCCGAGTCACGCCCGTCCCGCACCACCCGGCCGTTCACCCCTACCGCCCCTGATCCGGGCCACACTCCTCCCGCGCCATCCGGCCGCTCACCACCGCCCGCTCCGGAGCCGTGCCGCATGACCGGTCACCGCGACCCGAGCCCCACTCCGAGGCCGTACCGCATGACCGGCCACCGCGACCCGGCCACCGGTCTGTGGCCGTACGGCCACGCGGCGGCGACAGCCGGGGCGCGGCGCTCCTACGATGCACTGTGATGTCACCGAGAAAAGCAGCGGTCCTGCGTGACGGCGGCGGCCAGAGCCTGCGCGAGCACCTGGTCGCCGCCGCCGAACGCCTCATAGCCCAGCGGGGCACCGCCGGGCTCACCGTGCGTGACATCGCCCGTGCGGCACAGGTCGCCGACGGGGTGCTCTACAACCACTTCGCGGGCAAGGAAGAGCTCATCGCGCTCGCCCTGCAGGCCCACGTCCAGACCGTCCGGCGCCGGTTGGGCGAGTTGCCCGCAGCGGCGGGCAGCGGCACCGTCGAGGCCAACCTGCGTGCCTACGTCGTCTACGGCCTGGCGCTGCACACCGCCATCCTGCCCGCCTTCGCCGGGCTGCTGTCCCAGCCGGAGGTCCTCAGCCTGCTGACCGGCATGCCCGACCCCGTCGGGAAAGGGCACGGGCTCAAGGCGGAGCTGACCGCATACCTCCGGGCCGAGCAGGATCTCGGCCGCCTCGCCCGGCACGCCCGCGCCGAGGCCGCCGCCACGATGGTCGTCGGAGCCTGCCACGAACTGGTCCTGCCCCACCTGTTCCGCGGTTCCGCCCCAACCTCTCTGGAGGTCCCGCCCGGTTTCGTGGACGACCTGGTAGCCACCGTCATGAACGGCATCGCCCCGTCCCCCTGACCCATCGGCCCACGCCTCCGTCGGACGACTCCGCGCCCGACGGCTCGGAGAACGGGCCCCCTCAGGAGCGTCACGCGCAGCGACCACACGGCTGGGCGCGCTCCGGGTCCGGACGGCTCTCGGCGGCCGACGGGGTCGAAGACGCCCTGAGACCATGACGGCCGGTTCGGGCAGATCGCCCGAACAGGGCCGCTATGCGGCGTCAGCGGAGGACGGTCCGAGATCGGACGGGAGAAGCGCGCCGATCCAGACGTCCCGCACCGTGTCTCTGGTCATCAACGCCGCGCGCAGCACTCCCTCGAAGACGAAACCCGCCTTCTCGGCAACCGTCCGCGAACCCTCGTTGCCGGCCTCGGCACGCCACTCCAGGCGCTGCACGCCCAATGCGCCGAAGGCCCAGCGGGCTATCGCGCCCACCGCCTCGGTCGCGTAACCGTGGCCCCGGTGCTCCTTGACCGTCCAGTAGCCGACTTCCCAGGTGCCGGTGTGATTGTGCACATTGACCGAGGCCAGCAGGGGTCCACCGGAACGGGGTTCCACGGCGAAGTGGAACATGGTCCGGCTCCGCAACCCCTCCGGTACCACCTGCTCCAGGAAGTACTCGGCGTGCTGACGTTCGTACGGCGAAGGGATGGTGGTCCAGCGCTGGATGTCGGGGTCCTGGCAGGCGAGGAAGACGGCCTCGGTGTCGAGGGGCTCAAGAGGACGCAGCAGAAGGCGCCGCGTGGTCAAGGTGACGTGCTCCATCGAATGATTGTCGGGCTTCCTGCCGGAAGGCTGCCAGGGATTTTCCGGTATGCCCCCCGGCATGGTCCCGTCCGGTGGGGCGCCGACCGGCTCGCTCTCGCCGTACGGCACCGCCTTCCTGCTCGACCCCGACCTTGCCCGTCGCCTCCGAAGGACGTGATCGTTGGATCTGGGGTCGACCAGCCCTTTCCCCTCGGCAGCGCCGGCATCGCTTTATCTACCTACTTTGAGGAACGGAGCACTAGCAGACGCCGCGCAACTTGCACACCTTGGCGGCCATCTTCTTGGCGTCCTTGGTCATCCGGCCAGGCTCGTACTCTCCCTCAGTGGTGGTGTAGATCATCAGTGCTCTGCCCTTGCGGGCGATGAGACCGCTGATCGTCTCGTTCACGCTGCCGTCCTGCCGAGTCTGGTAGCCCATGCCGACGGCCTCGCTCCCCACCTTGGCCTTGCTCGTTCGCCACTGAATCTTGAGTTCGGGTGCCGAGGGGATGCTCTTGCGTGCGCACTTCTTGGCCTCGGCGCGCAAAAGAGTGAACGCCGCGTGCGCGGCGCGGGAGCTCTTGTAGATGACGAGTTGTTCGGAGGAGCCGCTGGGACCGCTGGTCCAGTGCGAGATCGTGCGGGCCGCCACCCGGTCGCGGTCGACGGAGCTCCGGTGCACGCACGGGTTCAGCTCCAAAGGCTTGGTGAGCTTGTCGCTGATCTCGTAGCCCAGTTCGGCTGCCTCTTCCGGGCTCAAGTGCCTTCGCGCGTCGCGTTCGGTCAGCAGGAAGTTCCTCGGAATCTCGGTCACGGTCACAGGGGACAGGGCCAGCAGCAGAGAGAGCGTCACGCTGATCATGGGAGTTGGACGCCATCGGGAACGACTTTGTTCCCATGGACACAGCACGCGATAATCCACGGGGCCGGCTGGAGGTCATCGACGACGACATGCTCACCTTCGCCCTCGCGCTGGGCGACGGGGGTGTCCCCCGTCGCCCAGCCATCGCGGTCGAGCTCACCGTCTCGACAGGGAAGAACGCCTGGCAGGCATCCCTCGGTTGCTTCGCTTGTACCGGGGGTTCAGCGGCCAGCATTGATCGCCTCTTGAGTGTTCCGGTGTGCTCCGCGCCGTATCGTTCGGCGGCGTCTTCAGCCGCGCGGCGGGTGGTGGAGGGTCAGGCGGCCTGGAGTGGCGTGGTGGGGAAGGGCACGCCGGTGAGGTGCCGGCTGATCTCCCGCAGGCGGGTTCGGGCAGCGGTGTCATAGGCCTGGTGGTGGGCGTGGGCGGGGCGGGCCCGGTTGAAGTAGGTGCCGGTGACCTCGGCCAGGGCGGGGTCGGTGACCAAGCGCGCGGTGTGGGTGACGCCTTCGTCCAGGGTGCTTTGCACAGTGAACAGGTGAGTCACGATCTTGGTGGGCATGTAGGAGGCGGGGTGCAGGGCGTTGACGGTGACGCCGTGGTCGCGCAGTAGTTCGGCGTGGTCGAGCGTGAGCATGATCTGGGCGAGTTTGGCCTGGCAGTAGGCCTGCACGCCGTCCCAGTGGCGCTCCAGCAGCACATCGTCGAAGTCCAAGGGCGACTGTCCTGCGGAGCTGACGTTGACGATCCTGGCGGGGGCCGGGTGCGTGGTGGCTGAACGCAGGGCGGCGGTGCTTGCCAGTAGCGGGGTGAGCAGGCAGCTGAGCATGTAGGTGGCCAGGTAGTCGACCTGGAAGGTCAGCTCCAGGCCGTCGGCGCTGCGCTGAGGGGTCGTCTCGACGCCGATTCCGGCGTTGTTGACCAGGACGTTCAGTCGGTCGCGGTCTGCCAGACGGTCCGCCAGGGCGCGGATCTGGTCGATGGAGGCGAAGTCGGCCTGTTCGAAGGTGAGCCGGTCGTTGCCGGTCTGGTCATGTAGTTCGGTCAGCAGCGCCTGACCCTTGGCCGGGTTGCGGCCGTGCAGGATCAAGGTGGCGCCCTGGGCGGCAAGGCGGTGGGCCAGGGCGCGGCCGAGGCCGTCGGTGGCGCCGGTGATCAGGATGGTCTGGTCGTGCAACGGGCGGGTGCCGTAGGTGGTCACGGGGTTCGACCTCGCAGGGCTTGAAAGCGGGATGGGGCGGGGTCAGACGATCGGGTTGCCGCTGACGGTGGACTCGGGGACGTCCTCGCGCAGGTCCCAGTGTTCGGCGATCAGGCCGTCGGCGATGCGGAACACGTCCACCACCGCGATGCCGGAGTGGCCGGGCTGGGCGGTGAACAGGCTGTGGGTGAACACCAGGTCGCCGTCGACGGCCATGCGGCAGATCTCGAAGCGGGCCTGGGGCAGCTGGGCGCGCATCCCGTCGATGAACTCGGCCAGCGGCTGGCGGCCGTTGGACAGGTTGGGGTTGTGCTGAATCAGGCCGGCGGCCAGGAACTGATCGGCCAGCTCGGTGCGGCCCTGGTTCCACACCAGTTCGAAGTAGTCACGCACGAGCTGAGCGGCGGGCTGGGACATCTGGTTCTCCTGTGATCGTTGACGGTGGTGCTTGATGGATGGCGGGAGAGCAGGAAAGTCAGTGGCGCGCTGGAGCGGAGGTGGCATCCGGGGCGATCGGGCGGGTGGGGTGCGGGCGTAGCGAGGCGGCGTGCGCACCGGCGGCCAGGGCCAGTGGCAGCAGCGCCAGGACCGGGAGCCAGCGCCCGCCCAGGGCGGGCAGCAGGCTGCTGCCCAGCAGGCTGCCCAGGCTCATGCCCAGGTACAGGGCCGAGGCGTTCAGGGCCAGCAGGATGCCGCGCTGCTCAGGCAGCAACTCCACCAGGCGGCCCTGCTGCGGGGCCATGAACAGGGTGTTGAAGACGGCCCAGAAGGCGAACACCGCGACACCGGCTGCGGGCAGGGCGGGAACGCCGCTCAGGGCCAGGAAGGTGATGGTCAGCCCGGCCAGCGCCAGTGCGATGGTGCGTCCGCCACCCAGACGGGTGTAGATGCGGGCCCCGGCGGCGTTGCCGGCCATGCCCAGGGCGCCGAAGACCAGCAGGGTCAGCGACACCAGGCCGGGACCGGCGCCGAACCGGGTGGCCAGGTAGGCCCCGGCGACTCCGTAGACCGTGAACTGGGCGGTCAGCACCAGCAGCGTGGTGGCGATCATCGATAGGGCTCCGGGGGTGTGCAGCACCCCGGCGAACGCCCGCGCGGTGGGGGCCGGTCCCGCCGCCACCGGCGGCAGTAGCACCGCCAGCAGCCCGCCCGCCACCAGAGTCAGCGCCACCACCGCGGTCATCGTGGCCCGCCAGCCGATCGCGGCGCCCACGGCCGAGGCCAGCGGCACGCCCAGCACGGTGGCGGCGGTCATCCCGCCGAACACCACCGCCAGCGCGCGGGGGCGCTGCTCGACCGAAACGATCATCGAGCCGGTGGCCGAGGCGGCCGGGCCGAAGATCGCCGCCCCCAGTCCGGCGGCCACCCGGGCGGCGGCCAGGGCCGCGAAAGTGGGGGCCACCGCGCCGGCGATGCCGCCGATCGTCATCAGTGCCAGGCCCAGCAGCAGCACCCGGCGGCGGTCCAGGCGGCCCAGGGCTACCGCCGCGATCGGGGCGGCCACGGCGAATGCCAGGGAGAAGACAGTGACCAGGGTGCCGACGGTGGCGGCCGACACCTGCAGGTCGGCGGCCATCGGGCCGCTGAGACCGACCACCGCCAGTGAGGCGGTGCCCAGCGCGAAGTACCCCAGGGCCAGCGACAGTAGCGCGGGGGTGGAGGAACGGGGGCGCATACTCCGACCTTTCAATACGGTTCGTTGCGTATGAGATTTAAATACGGACCGGTGCGTATGTCAAATAGACTGCGGACCATGACCGGACGACCCCGTGATCCCGCCGTCGACGACGCCATCCGCCAGGCCGCCCTGGACCTGATCACCGAGCAGGGCTATCGGGGGGTGAGCATGGAGGGCATCGCCGCCCGCAGCGGCGTGTCCAAACAGGCGGTCTACCGCCGCTACCCGGGCAAGGGTGAGGTGATCTTGGACGTGCTGGCCGCCTACGCCCGCACCCGGCTGCCCACGCCCGACACCGGCGACCTGCGCGAAGACCTGCTGGCCCTGCTGGAGAACACCTTCGCCGCCCAGCGCGGCGTGCCCGGCGCACTCAACCAGGCCCTGGCCGCCGAGGCGCTACAGGCCCCCGCCTTCGCCCAGCGCGTGAACAGCGAACTGATCGCGCCGCGCCGCGACGCCGTCCGCCAGATCCTCAGCCGGGCGCGGGACCGGGGGCAGGTCGCCCACACCGACGACGAGGTGCTCATCGACCTGGTCTTCGGCCCGATGTGGTACGCGCTGCTGTTCGACGTCGGCAAGCTCACCGACGCCTACGCCGCCGCGCTCACCGACGCCGTCGTCGCCGTGGCCACCCACGCGCCCTGACCGCGGCCGCCTCCGACATCAACGGTGCAGAACAAATGCGACAAGTCCTCTGACAGCTACCTCGCCGGGCTCCACCTACGCGCGCCATCCTCTGGGTCCGCAGCCTCGCGCCCGTCACATGATCTGAACCTTCTAGTCCGCGAGGGGGACCGGTCGTCCGTCAGGCGGCGGACGACCGGAGGGAGGCACGCGGCCTACCGTCCTGTGCGACAACCCCGCACAGGCAAGGAAGCCCCATGTTCAAGGACTCCGCCGACTTCCGGCGCATCGCCTCCGGCGTGCTGCTGATCGTCGCCCCCCTCCTCCAGTCGATCGCCGTCGTCCTCGACCCCGGCACCTGGGGTGACGACCGCGAGGCCGTCAGCTACGGCGTCAATCCCGCTCTCGCCCAGACCGAGTCGGCCATGTACCACTGGGCCTACCTGCTGATGGCCCTGGTCGCCCTCGCCCTCCTGCATGTGATGCGCCGCCGGATGGTGCTCTTCGGCCACATCGTGGGCCCGCTGACCGCTCTCGGCTACATCAACCTGTCGGGGCTGCTCATGATCGACCCGGTGGAGTGGTGGCTCGGACAGCACAACAGCCCCGAGAAGAGCGCCCAGATCCTTGACGAGATGCTGAACCTGCCCGGCGTCGTCTTCGGTTTCCAGATGCCGTGGATCTTCTTCGCCCTCTTCGGCCTGCCCGTCCTGCTGGTCGGCGTCTGGCGCTCCGGGTTCGCGCACTGGTGGGTCCCACTCGCCGTCGGCATCGGCTACGGCACCTCGCTCCTGGTCCCCTACGGCCCGGCGACGGTCGTGATGTGGGCCGTCCCGGTGGTCGCGCTGGGCTCGCTCGGGATCAGGATGCTCCGGATGGACCGGGAAGAGTGGATCTCCTACTATCCGACGGCCGCCCCCGGCCGCACCACGCCCGACTCGTACGCGAACACCACCGCCTGAGCCCGATCCCGCAGATGGAGCTTCATCAGCACCCGCGCCACGTGCGTCTTGACCGTGGCCTCGCCGACGAACAGCATGCTCGCGATCTCGGCGTTGGTCAGGCCACGGGCCAGGAACCGCAGCACCTCCAGCTCGCGCGGGGTGAGGCCGGCGAGCTGGGGCGGGGGTACGGGGTCGTGACGGCCGGCGAAGGAGGCGATGACCCGGGTGGTGACGGCCGGGTCGAGCAGGGCGTCACCACCGAAGACGACCCGGACGGCCTCCAGGAGTTGCTCGGGCGGCGACACCTTGAGCAGGAATCCGCTGGTCCCGACCCGGAGTGCGGCGTAGAGGTTCTCGTCGGTGTCGAAGGTGGTCAGCATGACGACCTTCGGCGGATCCGGCCGGCCGAGCAGCTGCCCGGCCGCGGTGAGACCGTCCATGCGCGGCATGGAGATGTCCATCAACACGACGTCCGGCCGGGTACGGCAGGCCACCGCGACGGCCTCCAGCCCGTCGGACGCCTCCCCCACCACCTCCATGCCGGGCTCGCCCTGCACGACGAGCTTGAGACCGGCGCGGACCATCGCCTGATCGTCGGCGATCACGACACGGATGTTCACTTCTCCTCCTTGGGTGGCACGGTGTGCAGAAGCCGGGTGAACGGCACCGCGCTGAGGCCTCGGACAGAGGGAAGGGGAACCGCCATGTCGGGAGACTAAATGCTCGTACCGGCCTTTCCTATAGGACAAATCCTCCCAATAAGTCAATTGCAACCGGACGACAAGTCACGACGCCTGAAACGACACACTCCGCACGAACCGGTTGGCGAGCGCGTCGTCACAGGTGCCGGGCGCGCAGAAGTAGATCATGAGGGCGGGCTTGTCCGCCCGCTCCACCGCCCACCCTGTGAAGTCGAGCCGGCCACCGCGCTGCGGGTCCGTGATCGACCCCTCCAGCCGTACGGCGGGTGTGCCGCCCACCCGCACCTGGACCACCTCGGAGTAGACGTTGACCGTACCGGGCAGTGAGGACTGCAGGGTCTCCTGGAGCTGCTGGGCGCCGCTGCGGGGATCGAGGGTGTCCAGGGTCTGTGCGTAGACGCCGGTGGCCTCCTCCGGCGTGTCCTTGATGATCTCGTTGACGGCCGCCCAGTCGGCGGTGACCGGTGTGCCGAACAGCGTGTCGAACTCCCCCACCTTCGGCGAGGCCACCACGAACACGTCCGCGTGCGGGCGCAGAGTCCAGTCGGCGGGACGCTCGAAGGCGATCGGCACGGCGGCGGAGCCCTCGTAGGCCACCCAGGAGTCGCCGCCCCGCAGCACCGTCGCGAGCACCACCACCAGCGCGACGATCACCGCGATCGCCGCTCCCGCGCCGATGAGGATGCCCCGGCCACCTGCCCTGGGCTCCTTCTGCCGCTTCTGCTTCGGCTGCGCCGCCGGGGGACTCTGGGCGAGCTGGTAGGGCTGGCCGCTGATCGCGTCCCGGAGTTCGGCGATGAACTGCGTGCACGTGTCGTACCGCTGCTCGGGCGACTTGGCCAGCGCCCGCATCATGACACCGTCGACCTCCATCGGAAGCTCGGGCCGGAGCGTGCTGAGCGGGGTGGGCGTCTCGGCCAGATGGGCCCAGAGCAGCGCGATCTCGTTGTCACGCTGGAACGGCAGCCGCCCGGCCAACGCCTCGTAGACCACGCAGGCCAGGCCGTACTGGTCGCAGCGGCCGTCGATGTGCTCCTTGTTGATCTGTTCGGGAGACATGTAGCGGGGGGTGCCGATGAACTGGTCGGTCTGGGTCAGCCCGGAGATCGAGGTGCGGTGCTTGGTGATGCCGAAGTCGGTGAGGTAGGCGTGGTCCCCCTCGGTGTGGCCGGCGATCAGGATGTTGGCGGGCTTGACGTCTCGGTGGATCAGGTCGTGCGCGTGCGCGGTGTCCAGCGCGGCGGCCACCTGGGCGAAGATCCTGTTGACCTGGCTGACCGGCATCGGCCCCCGGTCGTAGAAGAGACGGCGCAGGTCGGGCCCGTCGACGTAGCGCATCGCGATGTAGAGCGTCCCGTCGGCGGCCGAGTCGGCCTCGTAGATCGGGATGATGTTGGGGTGGTCCATGCTCGCGACCGTCCGCGACTCCAGGACGAAGCGCTGGCGGAACCGGTCGTCCTCACCCAGCAGCGGATTGAGGATCTTCAGCGCCACCCGGCGGTTGAGCCGGGGATCCACCGCGAGGTAGACCACGGCCATGCCGCCCTTACCGATGATGTCCTCGATGTGGTAACCGGCCACCTCCTGCCCGATCAGGGCCCGCTCGTTCACGGCCGTCACGCCTCGGAGGGGTGGCCGCAGTAGCCGCAGAAGCGGTGCGCGGGGCCCAGCCGCATCCCGCAGGCGGTGCAGTACTTCTGGGCCGCCGGGTCCGCCGATCTGGCACCGGTGTGCCCCGGGGCGGCCGGGTCCGCCGGTTTGGCGCCGGGATCTCGCGCGACCAGTACGGGCTGCCCCGGTGAGGTCGGGGACATCTTGGGCAGCGCGGGGAAGGACCGGCCGACCACCACGGTCGGGGCGGCCCCCTCGTCGGGCAGCGGACGCCGCAGCGGAGGCGGCGGCCCCGGGACCGGCAGCGGGGTGTTCCCGGACCGGGTGCCCCCGGTGGAGGTGTCACCGGGGCGGGTGACCGCGGACCGGACCTCCCCGGGCTCCGGCGATGACCTGCGCCTCCAGAGCAGCAGCGCGGCGGCCACCACGGCCACCACCAGCACGCCGCCGACGGCCGGGAACAGCCACAGCGGCGGCCCGTCGCCTCCGTCGACGGCGGCGTCCGCCTTCTTGGCCCCCTCGTCCTCGGCGGTGCCGCGTTTCTGCTGGGACGTCTTCAGATGCGCCGCCGCCACGGTGTGCCCGGGATACAGGTCCAGGACGCGCTGGAAGGCGGGCACGGCGTCGCCGTAGTACTTGGTGTGGAAACGGGTCAGCGCCTGCTCGAAGGCCGCGTCGATCGGACCGCGCCGGGGCGCGACCTTCGCCTCGGCCAGCGCCTTGGTGATCTCCCGGACGCCGATCATCCGGCCGTCCTTGCCGCCGCCGACCAGCAGCCCGACGACCTCACCCTTTTTGTCCTCGATCACCGGTCCGCCGACCAACCCCTTGTCGACGAGGGCGCCCAGTTTCTCCGGCTCGTTGGCCTTGTTCTGCGGGTCCCTGAACTGCCGCCCGCTCTCACCGGTGCCCCCGGCGCGCAGGTGCGCGATGTCCACGGTCTCGGGCAGGTTGACGGCGGGCCGCCCGGTGAACCCGGCGACCGCCACCGGCGACCCGTCCTTGTCCGGCACCGTGGCCGCGAGCGGCGCCGTGGGCAGACCCGCGCCGCCGTCGGCACGCCCGACAGGCACCAGCACCGCGGGGCCGTCGGGCTTGGCGTCGGCGCGGACGATCTCGGCCTTGAACCCCTCCTTGTCGGGAGGCGAGATGTTGGGGAAGGCGTGGATCTCGGTGGTCACGTTGATGATGCAGGTCGCGGTGGGCTGCTTGGGCGGGTAGCACTCCTGCAGATGGTGGTTGAGCTGATCGTTCTTGATCGTGTGCCGCTTGAAGTCGTCGGGGATCTTGACCTTGTGGTGCTCGGCGAAGACCTTGTTGGCGGCGTAGACCTCAAGGTCCTTGTCGGTCTTGACCACCCGGGTGAGGGTGACCATGCCGCCCTCGGGGTTGATCACGGTGCCGGTGCCGCTGCCGATCGGCACCGTATAGCTCCGCTCCACGTGGACCAGCTCGCCGATGTGGTCCAGCAGGGTGATGTCGACGCGCGCCTCCGCCTCGATCCGGACGACCGCGGGGGTGACCAGATCGGTGATCCCGCTGGGATGCTCGTGCGCCAGGGCGGGGGACATCGCGGCGACGGCCAGCACGAGGCCGCCGAAGATCGTCAGAGCCGAGCCGAATCGCCGCATCGCCACTCCATAAAAGGGGATAAGGACCAGCGTGGCAACCGTAGTGCAGAAGTCAATAGAACAACGGCCAGACAGCCGATTACCAGGCGAACAACCCGCGCTTTCTCGGAAATCCGGCGGGCACGGCCATATCTATGAATACGAAATCAGAACATAAAAAGGACGGATCGGACTCACAACGGGAATGACGGCCCGGTCAGACGCGCGGACGCAGGAGCACGGCGGGGTCGAGAGAGACCTCGAAGGGGGCGAACAGCGTCGCGACCTTCCCCGCCTCATGCCTGGCCGCGGGCTTGTAGTCGTCGCCGGCCAGCTCGTGGACATGCAGGGAAGGACCGTCGCCGAGCTCGATCCGCCAGTACAGCGGGATGCCCGCCGCCGCGTAGGCGGACCTCTTCATGTGCCTGTCGCGCATCTGGGAGGTCGGGCTGACCAGCTCGATGGCCAGCAGGATGTCCTTCGGGGTGAACATGAGCTCCGTGTCCTCGACGGTCTCCGCCCGCACCACGACGAGATCGGGGATGAAGAAGTCCTGGGTGCCCACCCGGAGGTTGACCTCCTGCAGAGGCTGAAACTCCGGCGGTGCGGCGTCTTCGATGATCCGCACAAGGCGCAGACTCGCATATTGGTGCAGGGGGGTTGGAGAGGGACTCACCAGTAGGCTCCCGTTGAAGAGCTCATAGCGGTTCCCGTCGTCGGGGAACGTGAGCAGGTCGTTGACGGTGAACGGCGGCTCTCCTTGAAGAACCGTCCGCCTGGTAGTCGGCTCTGTCGTCGCCATCGCGGTCACCTGCTCATTGTCGGGAGTCTCGCGCTCGTTCACATGCTACTTCCCATAATTTCTTGACTCAAAGTAGTCGGCCGGTCGCGTTCCGCCCAGTCACGGGCGCCTCGCCGTACGGCGTCGTGGACGGCACGGGCGACGCGGGCACCCCAGGTCGACCGGGGTCCGCCGAACAGCTCCTCGGGGCCGTCGTCGCGTACGGCCACGCAGACCGCGTCGGAGGCCGTGCCCGTACAGGGGAAGCCGGCCTCCAGCAGTGCCTGGGTCTTGGCCTCGGTCACCGTCATGACCGCGTTGACCAGCGCGGCATCGCTCATCGCGACCGGTACGGCGACGATGATGTTGACCGTGCCGGGGAGATGGATGGGTGCGAGCTCGGGGTCGGGGACGCCGTCGGGGGCGGCGGCCCAGGTGGGGACGCGCAGGCCGACGGTCGCCACCGCTTCCACTCCCCCGTCGGCCGCCCGGGTGAACCGGTCGACCGAGGCCGCGGTCAGCATGCCGACGCCGGGTCCCGGCGGGGCCATCTCCAGCAGGTGGTTCACCGGATCCATCCGCGCGTAACCGCCGGCCACCTGGGCGTTGAGCACCCACTTCACCGGGCCGATGCCGCCGCCGACCATGGCCGAGGAGATCGCCCGCCGGCCGGGGCCGAACTCCCACAGCAGCGAGGCCAGCCGGGCCCCGCCCTCCTGCCGGTGGCTCAGCTTCACAGGCACTCCTCCATGTCTCGGTCCAGGCCGGTACACCCCGATGCCATGGACACCCCGTCCACATCCCGGCCCAGGCCGGCACACCCCGGCTCCCCGGGCACTTCATTCACATCCCGGTCCAGGCCGGTGCCCCGTTCCCCGGGCACCCCGTTCACATCCCGGCCCAGGCCGGTACACCCGGGCTCCCCGGGCACCTTGTCCACATCCCCGTCCGGGACGGCACACCCCCGTCTCACGGGCGTTCCAGATGGACCTCGGGACGGCCACCGGCACCCGTTCCGACACGGACGCGGGCGTCGAAGTGCTCGCCGATGAGCTTCTCCGTCAGCACCTCGACCGGGACGCCGGAGGCCGCCACCCGGCCTCCGGCGATCAGCATCATCGAGTCGGCGTACTGGCCGGCGAGGCTCAGGTCGTGCAGGGTCGTGACCACGGTCAGCCCGTCGGCCAGGCGGAGCCGGTCCAGGAGTTCCAGGACCTGCTGCTGGTGCCCCAGGTCCAGGGCGGTGGTGGGTTCGTCGAGCAGAAGCACGGGGGCCTGCTGGGTCAGTGCCCTGGCGAGCACGACGCGCTGGCGCTCACCTCCCGACAGGTGGCCGAGGGAGCGGGAGGCGAACGACGCCAGATCGAGCCGGTCCAGCACCGACGCGGTCACCTCGCGGTCACGGCGGCTCTCCCTGCCCAGATAGGAGATGTACGGCGTGCGGCCCAGCAGGGCGTAGTCGAACACGGTCATGTCGACGGGGAGCGCCGGGGCCTGCGGGGCGTAGGCGAGCAGCCGAGCTCTGTCCCTGGGCCTGAGCCGTCGGACGGGTGTGCCGTCGATGAGCACCTCGCCGGAGCACGGCAGCACCCCGGCGAGCGCCCTGAGCAGAGTGGACTTCCCCGCGCCGTTGGCCCCGATGACGGCCAGCCAGTCACCGCCGCGCACCTGGAAGTCGATGCCGGACAGCACGGTCCGCGGCTCCAGGACGACGGTGAGGTCCCGCGCCTCGATGTGGCTCACGCCGCTCCTCCGTTCTGCGGACCCGTGTCCGCGCGATCGGGTGCGCCGCGCGTGGCGGCCGGGCCGCTCACGTCTCCACCCGCCTGGTCATGCGCAGCACGGCGACGAAGAACGGCGCGCCGAAGAAGGCGGTGACGACGCCGATGGGCAGTTCGGCCGGGGCCAGTACGGTCCGGGCGATCAGGTCGGCGAAGACCAGGAAGACGGCGCCACCGAGCAGCGAGAGCGGGAGGACGACACGGTACGAGCCGCCGAACAGGCGGCGGACCACGTGCGGGACGACGATGCCGACGAAGCCGATCAGTCCGCTGACCGCGACGGCGGCCGCGGTGGCCAGGGAGGCGGCGAGCAGTACGGTCAGCCTGACCCGGGCGACGTTCAGGCCGAGACTGGCCGCCTCGTCGTCGCCGACCGAGAGCACGTCGAGCAGCCTGCCGTGGAGCAGCATGATCACCACCGACACCACGGCGTACGGCGTGACCAGCCTGACCTGGTCCCAGCCGCCGCCGACGTCACCGAGGATCCAGGCGTAGATGCGCTGGAGCTCGTCCACCCTGAGCTGTTGCAGGAAGGTCTGGACGGCGGTGAGGAAGGATGAGACCGCCACGCCGGCGAGGACCAGCGTGGCGGTGCCGCCGCCCCGGCCGGCGACGTTACCCAGGGCGTAGGCGAGCAGGACGCCGCCGATGGCACCCGCGAACGCGGCGACCGGGATGAGGAGGGCGTCGTTGTCGCCCTTCATGAACACGATCGCCGCCGTGGTCGTGAGACCGGCGCCCGCGGCGGCTCCCAGCAGGTAGGGATCGGCCAGCGGGTTGCGGAACACACCCTGGTAGCCGGCGCCCGCGGCGGCCAGCAGCCCGCCGACGATCGCGGCGAGCAGGACCCTGGGCAGCCGGAGCTCCAGCAGCAGGCCCTGCTCGACCGGTGCCAGCCCGGAGTCGGCGGAGACGAAGGGCAGCCAGTCGAGCAGTTGCAGCACCACCTTCCCCGGCGCGATGTCCGCCGCACCGATCAGCAGGGCGGCGAGCATGCTCACCAGCAGGAAGACCGAGGCCGGCAACCATGCCAGCCGACGGAGACCGGTCGCCCGCCGCGGCGGGACACCGGTCGCCTTCACATCACGCCCCGCCGTCCCGTCCTGCGAGGAGACCGCGCCAGGCTCCGCCACCGAGCCCGGCGGGGAGTCCGCGCCGGGTTCCGCCGCATGGTCCTGCAAGGAGTCCGCACCAGGCTCCTGCGAGGAGTCCGCGCCGGGCTCCGCCACCGGGCCCTGCGGCAGGCCTGCGTCACGCCCCGCTGCAGGGTCGTCCGGGGCGGGAGGATCGGTTGCCCCGGCGGTTCCAGCCGGGTGGGTGGCTCCGGTGGGACGGGAGAGATCGGTCATCTAGTCGGTCGTGGCCTTCTGGACGGCGTCGCCGACCTCCTTTGCGAGGTCCACGATGCGCGGCCCCCACCGGGAGGCGATGTCGTCGTCGAGGCCGACGACCTGGTCGTTCTTGACAGCGGAGAGCTTGGACCAGCCGGGGCGCTTGGCGAGGGCGTCTCTGGACTGGGCGCAGCACTTGGTGTCGGCCAGGAAGATGAGGTCCGGGTCGGTCTGGGCGACGAACTCGGCGGAGAGCTTGGGGTAGCCGCCGGCCGCATCGGGGGCCTTGTCCGCGACGTTGGTCAGGCCGAACAGGCCGTAGATCTGGCCGATGAAGGTGGTGGACGTGGCCGCGTAAGGCGTGATGTCCAGCTCGTGGTAATAGGTGAGCTTCTTGTCCTTCGGGGCGGCCGCGGCGAGCGCGTCGATCTGCTTCCGCATCCCGGCCACGACCTCGTCGGCCTTGGCCTTGTTGCCGGTGGCCGCGCCGAGGTCGGTGATCTGGTCGTAGGCCTCGTCGAGTTTGGTGGCCGAGGGTTCCAGCAGCACCGGGACGTTGATCTTGGTCAGCTTGGCCACGATGTTGTCGCTGTCGTTGGCGAGCACCACCAGGTCGGGCTTCTGGGCGATGATCGCCTCCGCGTTCGGCTTGAAGCCCGACAGGTCGCTCTTCGGCGCCTCGGCCGGGTAGTTCGACTGGTCGTCCACCGCGACGACCAGGGGGCCGGCTCCGATCGCGAACAGGCTCTCGGTGGCGGTGGGCGACAGCGAGATGATCCGCTCGGGCCTCTTGGCGAAGGCGACCGAGCCGTTGCCCGCTTCGACGGTCACCGGGAAGCCGGCGGCGGCTGGGGAGACTGCCGAGGAGGCCGGGGACGCGGCGTCCGCGTCCGGGGCGGGGGAGGTCTGGCCGCATCCGGCCAGAGTCAGCACGCCGAGGAGCGCGCCGGCGAGTGCGGTACGTACGGGCCTCAAGCGAGGTCCTTTCAGTGACCGGAACCGAGAGACCCGCAGATGGGACGGATCACCCTTTTCCACGAGGGTTGACGGCGTCGACGCAGCGGAAGGCGACCTGGCTCGATCCATGAGGACCATGACAGTTGCGGGACAGCGCCGGACTCACACCGGACTTCGCTATGCGCTGCGCGTGGGACAAACGTTACCAAGTGTGCCGGAGGTTTCCACCCCGGCCTCTTCACCGCCCCGGGCTCCCGCCCGCCCCTCTCCATCGCCGTGGGTTTCCGCCCGCCCCCTCCACCCGTCACCCGCCTTCTCCCCGGCCGTCATGCGGCGCTCATCGAATCTCCTTGTGCGTGGAGACCTCGGCTTCGGCCGTGGGGAAGAAGTCAAGCCGGGTGCCGTACGTCGGTCGGCCGGCCCTCGACCGCCTCACGGGTGCAGTAGGAACCGAGGCCGTTTTCGAGCACGTCGAAGGCGTGTTCGGCGTTGGCGACCGCGGAGGGATGAACGGCGTCCGCGGACTCCCCGTCCAGGATCCGCCGCAGGTTCTCCGCCACGAGCGCGTTGTGGACACCCATGATCTGCGCGGCCGCGACACGGGCGGCGATGGCCGGCACCCGCGCGGTGGTGCCCGCCGCCTGCGTCTGGGCGGCCAGCTCGCGTGCCAGAAGATCCTCACTCCGGGCGAAGAAGGCATAGGCGCGCTGCATCAGGGTGGGGGTGGTACGGATGAGCCGCTGGACGTCGAGCGTCCCGGGGGCGTCGCTGAGGCCGGTCGCCGCGTCCCGGGCGGCCAGCGCGGCGACGAAATGGCGGCGCAGGGCCGTGACCGCCGACTCCCCGGCCGCCCGGTCCCGGACGATCCGGGCCGGCTCGTCCACATGCTCCTCCATCGGTGCCATGACCAGGTCTTCCTTGGCGGGGAAGTAGTTGAAGACGGTCTTCTTGGAGACGTCGGTGGCCGCTGCGATCTCCGCGACGGAGACGTTGTCGAAGCCTCGCTCCACGAACAGGCCGATCGCGGTGTGCCACAGGGCACGGCGGGTCTGCAGCTTCTTGCGCTCACGCAGGCGCGGTTCCTCGGCCATGCCACCAAATATACCAAGGATAAAAATAGTCTGGGACGAAATATTGTCCAGATGTAAATTTTTCGTTTATAGTCACGACCATGGCCTCCCTCGCTTGTCGGCAGTCATCTCGGCGGCACCTCAGGCCCGCCGGTAAGGAGATTCGATGACCGACGACCCCCGGCCTGCGGCCTTTCCGCGCCGCTCCGGCCTTGCCGCCACGCGCCCTCACCGGGCCTGGCTGACCTGGACCGTCTTCGCCGTCACGGCGGCGACCACGGCCGCGGGCCTGCTCTCCCCCGCGACGAGATCGGCACTGGACAGAGCCCCGGCCTTCTTCACGGGCGAGTGGTGGCGGCTGATCAGCCCGATATCGATCAACCCGGAGGGCTGGCACCAGATCATCTTCAACGCCGCAGCGCTGCTCGTCCTCGGCACGGTCGCCGAGCGGGTCTACGGCCGGCTCCGCTGGGGCACGCTCTACCTGGCCGGAGCGCTCGCGGGAGAGATCTTCAGCTACGCGACGGACAACTACGGCGCCGGGTCCTCGGTCGCCATCGCCGGCCTGCTCGGCGGACTCGCCGCCTGGGTGGGCCTCGGCCACGCCCGGCTGCCCGTCCCTCCCCGTGTGACGGCGGCGGCGCTGCCGGCCGGGGCGGTCGTCCTGGTGGTGATCGGCGACGAGCACGGTGCGCCCATCCTCATCGGGTGCACACTGGGCGCGCTCATGCTCTGGCACGCACGCCGTACGGGCAGGACGGTCCCCACCGCGGAACAGCTGGGCATCGGCCGATGACCGCGCAAGGCGCCGGTGGCACCCGGTGCGGTCCCGGTGACCGGCACGGTGCGCCACCCCTCTACCCGAGCTGCTCCTCCGCGGCGGAGATGATCTCTTGGAGGTGCAGGCCGTGCGCGGCGTCGAGGGGGTGGCCGCCGCCCCGGCGCACGGTCTGGGCGAACTCGGTGAGCATGACGGCGAAGGTGTCGGAACCGAGCTGGCCGCCGTCGATGGCCTCCCGGCCCAGCCTGCCGTAGACCTCCACCCTGGAGGGCGGTGTCTCGCCCGGCACGCTCATGCAGAGCGAGGCCTCGCTCACCGCGCCGGTCTCATGCTCCAGCAGCAGGCCGGCCCAGCCCAGCGTGTTGCCGTGGGCGCGGACCCCGGTGACCCGGCCGAGCGCGGCGTCCAGCATGTCGATCATGTGTGGGCCGACGTCGAGGATCGCCCCGCGCTCCAGCCGCCACGGACTGGCGAAGTCACCGCCGAGCAGTGCCCCGGAGATGTTGGCCGCGTACCCGCCGAACGGTTCGAGGGCCGACACCCGTGCCAGGAAGGAGCGGGTGGCGGCCGAGTAGCGCCAGGTGAGCACCATCTGTGAGGCGACACCCGCCTCGCCGACAGCCTCGGCCAGCCGCCGTGCCCCGTCCAGGTCCGCGGCGAGCGGCTTCTCCAGCAGCAGCGCCTTACCCGCGTTGGCGGCGAGGACACCGATCTCGGCCTGTACGGCGGGCGGCACCGAGAACGCGACCGCCTCGCAGTTGTCGAACAGCTCCTCGACACGCTCGAAGACGGGGACGCCGAATCTCGAGGCCGCCTCGGGGCGCCGCGCCCACACGCCCGCCAGGCGCGTGTGGGGTCCGGCGGCCAGCATCGGCGCGTGCACCTTCTCCGCCCAGGGCCCCGCGCCCACCAAACCCACAGATATCGTCACTGGCCCAGCTTCTCACGCCGCCATGTTCCGATCACGGTCTTCGGGTGCCGTGCGGAGCCTGTGGATCTCGCGGGGCGCTGCCCGGTCATCGCAGGCCGTACCGGCATGATGGGGACCACCATGAAAGAGATGATTCTGCTGAGGCACGGCGAGACCGAGTGGAGCAGGGACGGACGCCACACCGGGCGCACCGACCTGCCGCTCACCGGCAAGGGCGAGAACCAGGCGCGGGCACTCGCCCCGCTGGTCAAGGGCCGGACCTTCGACCTGGCTCTCGTCAGCCCCGCGCTGCGCGCCCAACGGACGGCCGACCTCGCCGGGCTCACGGCCTATGACACCGATCCCGACCTGTGGGAATGGGACTACGGCGGTTACGAGGGCATCACCACGCCGGACATCCGCCGGACCCGCCCCGACTGGTATCTGTGGCGTGACGGGGTCATCCCCGGCGACACCGAGCACCCCGGCGAGAGCGTGGAGGAGGTCGCAGCCCGCACCGACCGGCTGATCGACCGGGCCCGTGCGGTCGACGGCGACGTGGTGCTGGTCGCCCACGGGCACTACCTGCGGGTGCTGTGTGCCCGTTGGCTCGGCCTTGCCCCGCAGGACGGCCGGTTCTTCCGCCTGGACACCGGCACCTACTCCCGGCTCGGCTTCGAGCACGGCGAACCCGTCGTCCTCGCCTGGAACGCCCCCGTCTGATCAGAGCGAACGGAGCGCCGGGCGCGGTCGGTGGCCGCACCCGGCGCCGATCACCCGGCACCGGCCCCGCGGTGAAAACCGAGGCCCGGCATCGGCCCCGCGGTGAAAACCGAGGCCCCGGCCGGCGGCCACCACACCCTTCAAGAGTCCAGGTCAGGCGGCCGCGGCGTGCGGCTGCGGCTGCGGTCCTCGCCCGGTCAGCCACTCCAGAACCTTGCGATGCCCCTGGCAGGCGTCTTCGAAGTGCCCCCAACGCCAGTAACGGGGCTGGTCACGGACCCCGGTGACCCATGTCCGATAGGCGACCGAGGAGACGTCTCCCTCATGCATGGCCACCGAGGCGACGCCATAGGTGCGGATCACGACCCGGCCACCGGGCGCGAACAGCACGTCGTCCGCCACGGGATACAAGGTCATCTGGTCAAGCATGGTCTGGGCCCCCATTTTCTCCGCCCCAATATCCTCTGGGAACTCAGACTCTGCCTGACCTGCCTACTTCTTGCGTTACATCATCGACGCACCAGGGTTACGGAGCGGGGCGGATGTAAAAACAGTGTTACACCGTCAGGCTGTCAAACTCGCCGTCCTTCACCCCGAGCACCAGCGCACGGATCTCGTCGCGGGTGTAGATCAGGGCTGGACCGTCGGGAAAACGGGAGTTACGGACCGCGATGCTGCCGTCCGACAGCTTGGCGAGCTCCACGCAGTTGCCCTGTGAGTTGCTGTGACGGCTCTTGCGCCAACTGGCTCCGGCCAGGTCCGTGGCGGGCATGCCGTTGTAGATCTGCTCCATTTAGATCTCTCTGAGAAGGTCGCCGAGGATCTCGGCGGTACCCCCGGGCGTGGTGCTTTCCACGCACAACTGCTCCATGGCCGTGAGGTATGGATCGACGTCCTCACGTTTGTCCAGGTAGAGGGCACCCCAGAGCTGCTCGACATAAACGACGTCCGACAAGTCGGACTCGGGAAACCGCAAGATGCTGAACGCGCCCCCCTCGGCCGCGTGCATACCGAATCGGAAGGGCATCACCTGGAGGGTGATGTTGGGCAACGTGGCCACCTCCAGCAGATGCTGGAGCTGTTCACGCATGATCTCCTTGCCTCCGATGGGTCGCCTCAGGGCCGCCTCGTCGACGACCGCCCACAGACGCGGGCCGTTCTTCTTCGTCAGGCGTTCCTGCCGCTGCATGCGCATATGCACACGACGGTCGATCTCCACCTCCGGCGCGTCCGGATAGCCCAGCCGCATCACCGTGCGCGTATAGGCGGACGTCTGCAGCAGACCGGGGACGAACTGCACCTCGTAGGTGCGGATCACGTCCGCCGACTCCTCCAGCCCCACGTAGGTGGTGAACCAGTTCGGCAGCAGATCGCCGAACTTGTGCCACCAGCCGGGGGTGTTCGCCTCGCGGACCATCTCCAGCAGGCCGCGCCGTTCGGCGTCGTCGAGCACGCCGTATAGGGTGAGCAGGTCTTCCACGTCCCGGGTCTTGAATCCCACGCGGCCGAGTTCCATTCTGCTGATCTTGGACTCGGAGGCGCGGATGTGGAATCCGGCCACCTCACGGGTGAGCCCCTTCTCCTCACGCAGGCGGCGCAGGCTTGCGCCGAGCATGATGCGCCGAACGGTGGAACCGGTACCGGGCGGGTCCATGGACACGTATGTGCTCCTTGCTCGCTTCCCTGACCGACAGTCTGTCACTATGCGGGCCAAGATTCCTTAGCCGCGGACAAGGTCCCCTTTCCGTGCGGATTGCCGAATCTGGGGTAACCGTAGCGGTTGCACACCCCTTATGCACGTGCATTCGCTCTTGCACCTGCACATGAGTTTGCACCATGATGACCGATGTGCAGTCCGCCCAAACCGCGCCCCCCCGAACGTCCTGGACAGCGCTCGACTGGTGGCCTCCAGTCGGCTGGTGGCCAGACGCGGCGCGTGATCTCCTGTCCGGGTCACCGGCCATGGCCAGCGCCACCTTCGTGCTCCCCCCGCAGGCCGAGTCCGTCCACTCGGCTCGCAGCTTCGCGACGGGCACCCTCACCGGGTGGAACCTCACCGAGCTGAGCGAGAGCATGGAACTGGTCGTCTCGGAGCTGGCCACCAACGCCTTCCGGCACGGCCTGCGGCTGGCCGAGTCGCGCGCCAGGGAACCGATCAGACTCTCCCTGCTCCGCCGGGACGACCTCGTCGCCTGCGCGCTCAACGATCCCGGAGCGGGTCTTCCCGCACTCCGTGACCCGTCACCGCTGGAGATCGGCGGCCTTGGCCTGCACATCGTCGAGTCGCTCAGCCTCCGCTGGGGGTGGGCGCCGCTGGCCCCCTATGGAAAGATCGTCTGGGCGATCCTCCGGTAACACCCGTGAGCAGGCCCCAGCAGGCCTCTCCCATCAGAAGACCTTCCCGTGAAGGCGCCGCCTCTTCCCCTCATCAGGCGCCGATCGGTCCCGGGCCGCCGAGCCTCCCCCGCCGGCGGTCCCGGGATCGGTCAAGAATGCGGGAGAACGCCCCCGGAACACGTCGCATTCTGCGCGGTACATGCCGTCGGGGATGCCCTCTGCATTACCGTGGATTGCCATGGCTCACGGAGAGTCCCCGCGAGAGATTCCTGAGAGAGCTGCGAGATGGACGATCACCTGCTCGGCTGGTTGAAAACCCTCGACGAAGAACGGCTCACCCACGTGCTGGCGAACCGGCCGGACGCCATCGCCCCGCCGTGGCCGCGCCGCCTGGACACCCTGGCGCAGCGGCTGGGCAACGGGTTCGCGCTGATGGCCGTCATGCGCGGACTCCCCCTCCCGTGCCTGGAGGTCGCGCAGGCCGCCCTGTCCCTGGGCGACCGGGTCAGCCTGGAGACACTGGCCCACTTCATGGGCGTGCCGGAGGCCGAGGTGGCCCCCTGGATCGACCGACTGTTCGACCATGCCCTGGCCTGGCCGGACGACGAGGGGCGGATCCGCGTCGCCGACGGGGTCTCCCGTTGGTGGACGGCCCCCTGCGGGCTCGGTGAGCCGCTCTCGCACTACCTGAACTCCTGGACGGTCAGTACCGACGCCCTCCGCGCGCTGGCCAGGGCGCTGGGCCTGCCCCACGGCCCCAAAAGGCGCACGGTCGCCAGGGTCACCGAGGTGCTCTCCGATCCCCGGCGGGTGACCGCCATGGTCGAGCGCGCTCCGAGCGGCACCGAGCGGCTGCTGGAGGAGTTCGCCTGGGACGGCCCGATCCGCGACGTGGACGGCGGCCGGTTCGTCATGCCGGGCACGCCGGAGAAGTGGGTCGCCGACCACGGACTGCTCTTCCGGCCGAGCTGGAACGTGGCCGAGATGCCCCGGGAGGTGGCGCTCGCGCTGCGCGGCCCCGACTACCACCCGCCGTTCACCCCCCGTCCGCCCGACCTCGCGACCGTCCCGGTGGATCCCGAGACCGTGGACCACCTGATGACGCTGGCCGCCCCGCACGTGGTCGAACGCTGCGCCGCGATGCTGGAGAACACCGCCAAGGTTCCGCTGCCGCTGCTGAAGGCGGGCGGGATCGGGGTGCGCGAGATCCGCCGGCTGGCCAAGGACACCGGCTGCGACGAGGACGAGACCCGGCTCCTGCTGGAGATCTGCGCGGTGGCCCGGCTGCTGGCCTGGGACGAGTCGGCCGGAGGGCTGGTGCCCACCGAGAAGTTCGACCGCTGGCGGCTGGACGACGCGGCGGCCAGGCTACGGGTGCTGCTGGCGGCGTGGTGGCGGATGGAGCGCTCGTCGCTCCGCAGGATCGACGGCAAATACGGCACGGTGCTCGGCGACGACCCCGCCGGAGCCGCGGTCGGCCGGGCCCGGCGGGCGGTGCTCGGCGTGCTGGCACGGCTGCCCGCCAGTACGGCGTGCGCGGACCGGGCCGGGCTGGTCAGGGCCGCGCACTGGCATGCCCCGCTGCTGGAGCAGTCGCTCCTGGCCGAGTGCGCCCCCGCCGTACTGGAGGAGGCCCGGATGCTCGGGCTCGTCGCCGGTGACACGATCACCGACCTGGGCCGCGCGCTGGCCGCCCTGGACGCCTGGGCGGGCGACGAGAACGACGACTCCACCCCGGCCGTGGAGCACGACCCGGTGCTGGCGGAGTGCTCCACCCGCGCGCTGGCCAGCGTACGGCGGAGCGCCCTGTTCGGCGCCGACCTCACCGCTGTGGTGACCGGGCCGCCCTCCACCGAACTGGCCGAACTGCTGGACCGGACCGCCGAACGCGAGTCACGCGGCGCGGCCTCGGTGTGGCGGTTCACCCCGGCGAGTGTGCGCCGGGCGATGGACGCGGGCTACGGTGCCGACGCCCTCCTGGCCGACCTCGCCGAGGTGGGCACGGTGCCGCAGCCCCTCGACTATCTGGTGCACGACGTGGCCAGGCGGCACGGCGAGGTCACCGTGACCACGGTCGCCTGCATCGTGCAGGCCTCCGACCCGGTGCTGCTGGCCGAGATCGCCGGGCACCGGCGGCTGGGCAGACTGGGCCTGCGACTGCTCGCGCCGACCGTGCTGGCCAGCGCGATGCCCGCCGACCGGACCCTCGCCGCGCTCCGGGAGAACGGCTACGCGCCGGTGCCGATCGAGGACACCGGGGAGATCACCATCCGCCGCGCCCGGATCGAGGAGCCGCAGAACGGGCGGCTGATCCTGCTGCCCGGCGGCCGGGTGGCCGAGCTGGAGCAGTCGTATCCCCTGCTGGAGCCGCCGCCCGACCCGCACGAGCACGCGCGGCGGCTGCTCGCCGCCGAGGACGACGCCGCCCACCAGCAGGGCAGGACATGGGCGGTCATCGGCCGGATGGCCACCCGGCTGCCGACCGCCCAGCAGTCGCTGCTCGGCTTCGTGGTGGACCGCGGGGTGCGGGCGGCGATCACGCTGACCGACGGCCTGACCGCCACCATCAGCCACGGCGAGCTGCGCAGCGGTGTGCTCGACGCGTGGTGCGAGGAGGCCGGAGACTATCTGGAGTTCCCGCTGGCCGACATCGTCGAGGTCCGCGGCAACTACGCCTGACCGGTACACCACCCGGACGGATCACCCATACCGGCCTCGTTCCCGCAGCCTGACGTCCATAGCGGGCTCCACGGCATCCGCTGATGCTCAGCCCCTGACTCCGCAGCGGCGCAGCACCAGCAGGGCGAGCGCCCGGGTGACGTCGCGGAGCTCGCGCAGATCGACCTGCTCGCGCGGAGCGTGGGCGAAGCGGACGTCACCCGGCCCGTAGTGCAGGGCCGGGATGCCGCCCGCGGCGTACAGGCGCAGATCGCTCCCGTACGGCGCGGCCGTCTCGGCGGGACGGATCCCGCTCACGTCGGCCACCGCGGCGGCCACCTGATCGAGCAGCTCGTGTCCGGCGGGCAGCCGCCCGCTGGCGAACTGGCCCCCCGGCCAGGTGACGGCCGGAGGGTGCTCGCGCAGCCACGGGTGGCCGAGCTCGCCGATCACGGTCTCCAGGGCGAGACGGGCGTCGGCCGGGTCCTCGTCCAGGCGCACGCCGAGACGGCCCTCGGCGACGAGCAGGTCCGGCACGCTGCTGGCCCAGTCACCCGCACGGACTGTCCCGATCTCGATCGGGTAAGGCAGCGGGTTGCCGTCGAAGACCGGGTCCGGGTCGCGGTTGCGGTCGGCCTCCAGCCGCCTGATCGCCTCGAAGACCGGCCAGAAGACCTCCAGGGCGTTGACACCCTCGTAGCGGGTGGCGCCGTGGGCCGCCCGCCCGGCGACCTCGATCCGGAACGTCAGCGCGCCGGCCGCCGCCGCGATGATCGCCCCGCCGGTCGGCTCGGTGATCACCGCGGCCTCGCCCCGGTGACCGCGGGCCAGGGTGGCGAACGCGCCCAGGCCGCCGTCCTCCTCCCCCACCACGCAGTGCACGGCCAGTGGCCGGGCCAGCCGTACCTTCGCCCTGCGGAGGGCGGCGACGACGGCGAGGTTCGCCGCCAGCCCCGCCTTCATGTCGCAGGCACCCCTGCCGTGCAGGACGTTCCCGCCGATCCGGGCGCCGAAGGGGTCGCCCCCCTCCCATCTGGCCAGGTCACCGGTCGGCACCACGTCCACGTGCCCCTGCAGGACCAGCGCGGGGTCGCCCTCGCCCTCGGTGACGCCGACGACGCCGTAGCCCTCGACCCGGGGCGCCTCCGTGCCGGGGAAGCCGGGGGCGGCCCGGAGGGCGTCGAGGTCGAGCTTCCAGACGTCGACGTCCAGCCCCGCCTCACCGAGCAGTCTCCCGCAGCGATGCTGCAGGTCCGACTCGGCGTCGGTGCCGGTCACACTCGGCACCCGCACCAGCTCGGTCAGGAGCCGGACCGTCTCCGCCTCGTCCAGGGCGTCCAGGACCCTCGCCTCATCGTCGGACATGCCGTCAGCCTTCCAGAGCCACCCGGCGGGCCAGCCCCAGGGGGAGGCCGCCGGAGCCCGCCAGACTGTCGTGGAAGGTGCGCAGGTCACCGCGGCCCGCGGCCAGGTAGTCGTCGCGGATGCGGTCGATCTCCAGGGCACCGGTCAGGTAGGAGGGGGCCTGGGTGGGCCAGGCGCAGTAGCGGGCGACCTCGCCCTTGGCCGTGCCGGGGGTGAGCGAGGAGCGGGTGGTCATGAACGCCTCGGCCTCCTCGACGTTCATGTCGCCGCAGTGCAGCGAGGTGTCCACGATGATGCGGGCCGCCCGGAAGAGGCGGAAGTCCAGGTGGGCGAGCTCCTGGGCGGGGGTGGTGAAGTAACCCTGCTCCCGCATGACCTTCTCGACGTACAGGGCCCAGCCCTCGGTGAAGTAAGGGGTGCGGAACAGCCTGCGGGCCCGGCGCGGGTTGCCCGCCATCCAGGACAGGTGCCAGTGGTGGCCGGGGTAGGCCTCGTGGACGGCGATGGAGGGCATCTGCGCCCTGGCGTTGGTGCGCAGCCGCTGGCGCACCTGCTCCTCGGTGAAGGAGTCGGGGGTGAACGGCACGAAGAAGTGCCCGACGCGCGAGGTGGACAGGGGTGGGGGCTGCAGGTAGGAGGCGACGGCGAGAACGGGCCGCTGGAACTCCGGCGACGGCACCACCCGGCACTCCTCGCCCTCGGCGAACGTCACCAGGCCGTGCTCGCGCACGAACCTCCTGGCCCGCTCGGTCTCGGCGTCGTACTCGGCCCGCATGTCCTCCAGGGTCGGCGCGTGGTCGTCCTGAAGGGCGACGACCGCCGCGTGCCAGTCGTCGGAGCCCCCCGGCAGCAGCCGGGCGACCTCGCGCATCTGCGCGTCCAGGTCGTCGTAGGCCGCCTGGCCGCGCTTGAGCAGCTCGTCGGCTCCGTAACCGAGCATCTCCCGCTCGCGCAGCAGCGTGGAGTAGAGCTCCTCCCCCATCCGCCAGGCGCCGGTGGCCTGGAAACCCTCCAGGAACTCCACCAACCCGTCGAAGGCCGCCGCCGCGGGCTCGGCCGCCGCGACCAGCCGGGCGCGCAGTGTCTCGTCCGCCACCTGACCGGGGATCGTCTCGGTGAGGAAGCGCCGGGCCGTCCGCGCCTGGCCCAGGCCCCGCTCGATGAGCAGCGGGGCCGCCAGCGCCGGGTCGAGGTTCGTCCGGCAGGCCGCGATGACGCCGGGCACCTCGGCCAGCCGCGCGACGGCCGCCTCGACCAGCTCACCCTCGGGTGCGAGCCGGCTCAGGAACGGACTGAACATCGAGTTGAAGACCGGCCCCAGATAGACGGACGGGTCGCGCCGCCAGGCGGGCCAGGACTCGTAGGCGAGCCCGCCGCGCAGGGTGGACATGATCAGCTCGCGGTCGAGCACGTCCTCGAAGTCTCCGCCCCGCACCGCCTGGAAGCGCTCCAGCCAGTGGCGCGACTCCCGCTCACGGGCGAGGATGCCGGCCTCGGTGAAGTCGCCGAGGGTCCTGTCATAGCCCTCCGCGCCCGCGAGGGCGGCGTGGATGGGGTTGGCCGCGAGGTACCAGTCGAGGTAGTCACCGACCAGGTCAGGGGAGAGGTCCGTCATGTCCGGTGAGCCTACTCCGCACTCCTGACATCCGGTTCACCACGCTGACCGGACTCTGCGAGGTCCTGGAGTGTGCCGGCCGGAAAACCTGCTGAGCCACCGCCACCCCCGCAGGAGCGGTGATCCAGGTCTTCTTTCGGCGTTCCCGAACCGGTAGCGTCCGGCGGAATGACCACTGAAACGATCTCCACTACGGCCCCGCCCGCCGGCCGCCCGCGCCGGAGGCGCTGGATCGGCGTCCTGATCTGGATCCTGGTGACGCCGTTCGCGGCCTGGGCGGTGCTGCGGACGACCGGGTGGGACGCCGGGTTCCGGTGGATCCAGCTCGTGGCGTTCACCCCGTACGTGGCGGCGGCCTCGGTCGCCGTCGCGCTGCTCGCCCTGGTCCTGCGCCGCTGGGCGGCGGGCGTGGTGGGCGTGGTCATCGTGGGAGCGTTCGCGGGGGCGGTGCTCCCCCGGGCCCTCGCCGACACCCCGCCGCCCTCCGGCGGGACCCCGTTGCGGGTGCTGGCCGCCAACCTCGCACGCGGCGACGCCGACACCAAGACGGTCATGGACCTCGTCCTGCGGCTCAGGCCCGACGTCCTGACCCTCCAGGAGCTCACCCCCGAGGCGGCCGGGCGCCTGGAGAAGGCGGGCATCCGCAAGGCCCTCCCCCACATGGTCGGCGAGCCCGTCCCGGGCGTCTGGGGCTCCGGCGTCTACGCACGGTTCCCGCTCCGCGCGGACCAGGCCGCGCTCAACTACGGCAACTTCCGCCAGTCGGTGGCCGTCGCGCCCGAGCAGAACCTCCAGATCGTCTCGGTCCACCCCTGTGCCCCCCGGTTCGACTACAAGGCGGCCTGCTGGGCCCAGGGCCTGCGGGCGCTGCCCAGGCCCGGCGCCGGGCCGTACCGGATCCTGGCCGGGGACTTCAACGCCACCCTCGACCATGCGGTCATGCGGGAACTCCTCATCGCCGGCTACCGCGACGCCGCCGACGTCACCGGGCAGGGGTTCACCCCGACCTGGCCCCAGCAGGGCTGGGAGCCGGTCCCCGGTGTGACCCTCGACCATGTGCTCGCCGACCCCCGGATCGCGGTCCGGTCGTTCGGTGTCCACCGTGTCCCCGGCACCGACCACCGGGCCGTCTTCGCCGAACTGAGACTCCCCTGAGCCGCGCGGTGACCGGCCGGATCCGGTCCACCGCGGGATTCCGGCCGGTACGGGCCCGCCTGCGGCCCTCCGCCGGGGACAGCCGGGCCGCCGGATCCGCCGGGGTGATCCCGGCGGTCCCATAAGCTTTCTGTTGTGGGTGACCCGAAGTTCGAAATCCAGATGCTCCACGACCGCGTCATGATCAAGGTCGATCAGGAGTCGGAGGAGCGACGCAGCACGGCGGGCATCGTCATCCCCGCGACGGTGAAGCTGGCCAACCGGCTCGCCTGGGGTGAGGTCTGCGGTGCGGGCCCGAACGCCCGGGCGGTGAAGGTGGGCGACAAGGTGCTGTTCAATCCCGAGGACCAGTACGAAGTCGAGGTCCACAGCCGGACCTATCTGATCATGCGCGAACGCGACCTGCACGCCATCGCCACCCCGCAGACCGACAACGGCACCGGCCTGTACCTGTAAGAGCCTGCTGGCAAAAGGAAGGCCACAGGCCGCCGCCCCTTGCGGGCGGCGGCGATCAGGGACGCGGGCCGAAGCCTTGGGCCGCGAGCCAGGTGGCGCAGAGGCTGGTCCAAGCGGACGCGGCCTGTTCGCCCTGGGCGAGCCCAAGCCCGTGTTTGCCCTCGGGAAAGACGTGGAGCTCGAACGGTGTCCCGGCGCGGGCGAGTGCGGCGGCATACAGCAGGCTGTTGTCGACCGGGACCACAGTGTCGTTCGCGGTGTGCCAGAGGAATGTCGGCGGCGTCTCGGCCGTCACGTTCAGGTGGGCGGATAGGGCTGTCGCCTGCTCCTCGCTGCCGTCGGTGCCGAGCAGTCGGTGGCGCGACGAGGAGTGCACCCCGGTGAGGTCGATGACCGGGTAACCGAGCACCACGGCATCCGGGCGATCCCCGGCGTTCGAGCCGTCTTTGGAGGTGGCGAGGGTGGCGGCGAGATGGCCGCCGGCGGAGAACCCCATGACGGCGACCCGCGTGGCGCCGCGTTGCCGGACGACGTTCATCGCCTGGCGCAGGTCGTGCAAGGGAGCCGGATGCAGCGGCTCGCGGCCCAATTCGCCCTCGGCCACCCGGTAGCGGAGCACGTAGGCGTCGACGCCCAGCATGACCAGCCAGCGGGCCACGTCCGTGCTCTCATTCTCGGCCAGTCTGGCGTAACCGCCGCCGGGGCACACCACCACCGCACCCGAGGCCGGGGTGTCCGTTCCGTACAGCGTCAGGCCGGGCGGTTCACCAGTAGCCGTGCCGGGAGGAGCCGCTGACCAGAGCGGGATGTCGATCATGTGCCGGGACTCTACCCCACGAGGGTTACGGACCTCCCTGCACCGGTCCCGTACCCACGAGCATTTAAGCCTTTGTCGGCAGGTTCCAAGGGCGCGACCCGCCGGTGGCCGGTGCCGGGGCGCCCGGTGCCGGGAGTCTTCGGCGAGGCGAGGCGGTCCGGTACGGCGGGCGTTCGCCGTACCGGACCGGAGCCGTCACCGCCGGGTGTAGCTGAGATAGACCTTGTTCTTCCAGTCCTCGGCGGAGATGTCGGCGAGCACCCGGGTGGCCTTGCCCTGGAGGTCGATCACGGCGACCCGGTAGGCGCTCCCACTGGCCACCACGGCGAGGACGTGCTTGTCGTCCCACCAGCCCAGCAGGGCCTTCGGCTTGACGTTCGCCTTGGCGGTGAGCTTTCCCGAGGTGCGGTTCCAGAAGCAGACGTACTCGGTGTAGGTCGCCGGGCACCAGGTCATGAGGGTGCCTCCGGAGGGCGAGAAGACGTCCTCGCCGCCGGCCGGGATCCCCGTCTTGGCCAGCGTGCGCCGGAGCGCACCGTCCTGGCCGTAGAAACGGGTGCCCCCCTGGTAGTCGGCCACCACATCGGCGCCGTCGGGACTCCAGCGGAACCTCGCGGCCCGGTCCACCCCCTGCACGGTCACCGTCCGGGCGGTCTTCGCCGTCGCGTCGACGATCACGAAGCCCGTCGTCTCCCAGATCGTGCCGTTCTTCCGCTGGACGGTGAGGACCGCCTTTCCTCCGCTGCGGGACCAGTGGGCGAACTTGGCGATGTACGGCTTGGCGACGGTCTCGACCTTGCCGGCCTTGTTCGTCACCAGGTCGGCGAGGAGCACCGAGTCACGGCCCGCGCTGTAGGAGGTGGGCACCGCGAGGGCCATGGCCCCCTTCGGCGCGACGGTGATCTCCTGATAGCCGTTCTGTTTGACGAACCCGGTGTTCCTGCGCAGGTATGCCACGTTGCCGAGGGTGTAGGAGGTGATCTTGAGTGGGTCCGCGGCGTTCTCGCGCAGGGTCACCCGGGTGTCGGGGAGCGCGACGTCCACGGATCTGGCGGCGGATGAGGCGGTCGGGGTCAGCGCGGCCGCCGAAACGGCGATGACGGCGCAGCCGAGCAGTCGGTAAATCCCAGGAGTCACAGACACGGCGGCATTTTAATCCGGGAATCAGCCCGATATCTTCCCCATGCCGGATTGGTTTATCGGGCACATTCATCGGCGGCGGCATATTAATGCGTAAATGTCGGGGCCGTATTAAAGAATCAGCGGTCGGACGTTTCCCCGTCCGCTGGACAGGGCGGCACCCCGTCCACCCGATCGGCCGCGTGGGAGCCCGGCCGATCAGGTGGTCCGCTCCGGCTCTCGACGAGCACGACCGGTCAGGTGGATCTCTCCGCCCTCTGGCTCTCGATGAACACGGCCAGGCCGTCGAGCATCGGCTTGAGGCCGAACTCGAACAGCTCGTCGAGGCGGAGGTCGTACTCCAGGGCTCCGGAGAGCCTGACGAACGTCGGATAGTCACCCGACGCGGCCAACGCGGCGAACGCGGACTCCTGGGTGTCCATCCACTGCTCCTCCGACAGGCCCGTGACGGCCTCGGCCTGCGCCTCCCTCTCCAGGTTGACCGCGATGCCCTGGACGTAGCTGTAGACCAGCACATGCAGGTTCATCATGACCGCCGGGTCGAGGCCGAGGCCGTCGAGGGCGCTCAGCGCCCACTCGGCGTGGATCATCAGGTTGGGCAGCAGCAACGGCCGGGTCAGCGAGCTGACCTGGGCCAGCCACGGATGTCTGCGACACAGGGCCCAGAGCATGCGCGCGCTCAGCTCCAGGCGGGCCCGCCAGCCGGAGGGGGCCTCGGCGGGATAGGAGCTTTCACCGAACGCGGCGTCGGTCATCAGCAGGACGAGGTCGTCCTTGCCGGCGACGTGCCGGTAGGGCGACATGGTGGCGACACCCAACCGGGCCGCGACGCTGCGCATGGACAGGGCGGCCAGCCCCTCGGTGTCGGCGATCTCGATGGCGGCGCGCACGACGCGCTCGCGGGTCAGCTCACGCTCCGGAGCCGGCCCGTGGTCGCGGGCCGGTCCAGGCCCATGGGGCGATCCGTGGCCGGAGGCCGGACCGCGCCCGGAGGCTGCCGGGTGACCGGACCGGACCGGTGGCGCCTCGGCGACCACGGTGCCGACCCGGGGCTCGGCACGGACGAGACCTTCCTGACGCAGGACGGTCAGCGCCTTCGTGGCGGTGGCCAGGGCGACCCCCCACTCCCTGGCGATCTGCCGGGTCGACGGCACGCGCTCCCCCGGGCCGATCTCAGCGTCTGCGATCCGGCGGCGGATCTCGGTGACGATCCGGACATAGGGCGGAACCGTTTGCGGGCCCATCGCGCCTCCTCGGTCCTTCTGTACTAGGACAGAGTATCACCTGACAGCAGCCCAAATCGCCCCATGACCACCAGCCTGTACTAGTGCTGTTTGCCTTATTAAACAGGGAAAATGCGAGTTGCGAGCTTTGTGCGTACGCCGTACATTCAGCTTTGCGTACGACGTATTAGGAGAGTCCATGAAGAACATCCTCATCTCCGGCGGAAGCATCGCCGGCCCTGCCCTGGCATGCTCGCTGCTCCGCCACGGCTTCCGTCCGACCATCGTCGAGCGGGCGCCCGAGCCGCGCCGCGGCGGTCAGGCGGTCGACATCCGCGGCGTGGCTCTCGACGTGGCCGGCCGGATGGACATCCTGACCGGGGCGCGCGCGCTCGCCACCCGGATGCGCGGGATGTCCGTGCTCGACGGCGACGGCAACGAGGTGATGCGCACGACCGAGGCGACCTACAGTTCCGGCAGGCTCGACAACGACGACATCGAGATCATGCGCGACGACCTGATCCGCCTGCTCATGGACAGGACGCGCGACGGCGTGGAGTACGTCTTCGGCGACTCGATCACCGCCGTCGAGCAGGACGGGCACGGCGCCCGGGTGGCCTTCGAGCGCGCCGAGCCCCGCACCTTCGACCTGGTGGTCGGCGCCGACGGCCTGCACTCCAACGTACGCCGGCTCGTCTTCGGCGAGGAGTCCCGCTTCATCCACCACCTGGGCACCTATCTTGCGATCTTCCGCGCCGACAACTTCCTGAACCTCGACGACTGGCAGATGTGGCTCCGGGACGGCGACAAGGGCTACGGCATCTACCCGGCGCGCGGGAACACCGAGCTCCAGATCTCGTTCGGCTTCGGCTCGTCACCGCTGGACTACGACCACCGCGACATCGAGCAGCAGAAGCGGATCGTCGCCGAGCAGATCACCGGCCTGCGCTGGGAGGCGACCAGGCTGCTGGAGGCCATGTGGAAGGCGCACGACTTCTACTTCGACGCGATGGCCCAGATCCATATGGACCGCTGGTCGGACGACCGGGTCGTGCTGCTGGGCGACGCCGCCCACTGCCCCTCGCCGCTGTCCGGCCAGGGCACCAGCCTGGCCCTGGTCGGCGCCCATGTGCTGGCCGAGGAGCTCGGCGGGGCGGGCGGCGACCACCGCGCCGCGTTCGCCCGCTACGAGGAGCGCATGCGCCCGTTCGTCGAGCTCAACCAGGCACTCGCCACCGAGAACCCCGGCGCCCCGGCCTCCGAGGAGTCGGTCGAGCGGGCCAAGAACGCGATCTCACTCGACAGCCGGGCTCTGGCCGGCTGATCACGTGGCCTTCCGCGCACGGAGCGGGGCGGCCGGCCACCCCGGTGGCCGCCCGGACACCCGCACGGGCGGCGAAGGGCCTGCGGACCCGCCGCTCCGGGCCGGCTCCGCCGTACCGGCACCGGATCAGCTCCGCCGTACCGGCTCCGGGGCGGCGGCCGCCACCTCCCCGCATCGTGCGCACTCGGCCGCCATCGTGACGCGGAGCCGCCGCTCCTCGTAGAACCGGTGACCCAGAGCGGCCACCACCAGGATCGCGCCGAGCAGCAGAAGCATCACCGGACCGTACTTGTCGTGCCCGATCAGGCCCATGACGAGGTGGGCTATACCTGCGGCGACGATGATCGCGCCGACGTTGAGCAGTTCCCTGTTGAGCGTCCACCCCGAGGCGGATCGTCTCCGTTCCGTCTCACTCATGCACCCCAGGCTGGCTACCGCGAGTTACATCCCCTGTCGGATCCTGTGACCGACATGTAAAGGATGCGGGTTCCTCCGTTACATGCGGGAACGCCACGGACGGCCGTTCGGGGCGTCCCGGCCCCGGCGCCGGAACGGGGTCAGAAGTAACCGGCGCCCGCGATGGTGGCGGGGGTGGTGCCGAGGTTCTTCACCTTGAAGCGGATGCAGGCCGGGGCCGTGTCGGGGTCGGCGGCGACGTAGGGCGCGTGGTCGTTGGCGACGATGGTCACCGCGCCGATGTACCTGCCCTTGCAGGTGCCGATCTTCACCTCGGTCGGCACGGTGTTGTTCTCCAGCTTGACCAGGACCTTGCCCTTGTACGGAGCCGTGGGGACGAGTCCCTTGGCGAGGAACACCTCGGCACCGGGCAGGATCGTCGCCCCCAGGTTGACGGTGTCGGCCCGGGCGGAGACGCCGGTCACGACAACGATTCCGGCCGCCGCCAGGGCGACCATCGAGGTCAGGGCGCGCATCGGACGTCACTCTCCTTGTATCCGGCTTCGAAGATCAGACGGAGAGAGACTACGGAGGGCGACATCCCGAAATGATCATGTGACTGGCAGGTCCTGGTAAAACCTCGCCGGAGACGTCACACCCGGCAGGGGACGCGATCACCTCGGCCGGACGACCCGGCCGGCGCCGGGACCGGGGAGACGGCCCCGGTCGATCACCGTGCCTGGCGGTTCAGCAGCTTCTGCGCCTCGGTGATCAGGTCGAAGTGGAAGCTGAGCTTGAGGCCGTAGTAGACGATGGCCGCGGCGGCCGCGGCGGCCATCAGGACGACCAGGATCTTGACGGTCCAGCCCCGGCGGCCGAGCCAGGCCGTCCAGGTGGACAGGGTCTGCTTGCCGAACGCCAGCAGCCGGTGCGCCCAGTGGAACTCGGTGGCGAGCACGGCGAGGCCGGCGAAGACCACCAGCCAGCCCGGCCCGGGAAAGGGCACCATGATGAGGCCCGCGGTGACCAGCACGGCACCGAGGACACCGATGACGATCTTGAGGGTGAGCCGGCCCGCCCGGGTGGCCCTGATGCCGTCAAGCCGGCCGTGGATGCCCGACCGCCGCACCGCCTCGGCTTTCAGGGCGTCGGCGTCACCGGTCTCGGACGGCCGCCCGGCCGCCGCCTGGGTGTTCCGCACCTCATCAGAGATAGCCACGTGATCCCCCGGACAGTCGGTTTCGTTCCAGAATAGGCCAGCCCGTTTCGTCGCCGCTCCTCCTGGGGGATGAGCCGCGCCTGTTCCGGAGAAGGAGACGCATCCGCGACCCCAGGCGCACGGCGGGGACGACGGTGATGGTCCCGCGCGGCCTCGGAGGACCGCGCGGGACCGGGGTCGGTACGGCCGGTCAGCCGGCCGTGCAGGTGACGGTGGCGGGGACGCCGTTGGTACCGGTCCAGCTGGCACCGAAGCCGAACGTCGTGGACGCCCCGCCTCCCAGGGCGCCGTTCCAGCTCGCGTTCTTGACGGTGACGGCGGCGCCGGTCTGGGTGTGGACGCCGCTCCAGAGCTGGGTGATCTGCTGGCCGTTCGCGAACGACCAGGTGACGGTCCAGGCGCTGATCGCCGAGGTCCCGGTGTTCTTCACCGTCACCTCGCCCTGGAAGCCGCCGGTCCAGGAGTTGGTGACCTTGTAGGCCGCGGAGCACCCGGCGCCGCCACCCGATCCGGCGGCCGTCTTGAAGGTGACCGGGTCGGAGGCGGTGGAGCTGTTGCCCGCCGCGTCACGGGCGACCACATAGTAGGTGAAGGAGGTGTCGGCGGCCAGACCGGTCAGCGCGAACGAGGCCGAGGAGGGCGAACCGGCCTGCACGTCGGTCGTCCCGGCCTCCCGGTAGACGTCGTAGCCGGTCACCGCGGTGTTGTCGGTGGACGCCGTCCAGGTCAGCGTGGCGCCCGAGGAGGTGATCGCCGAGGCGACCGGCTTGCCGGGTTTGGACGGCGGGGTGGTGTCGCCGGGCGGGACGGTCCCGCCGTTGTCGGCGTAGAGGACGCCCCGGCCGTTGGTGCCGAGGTAGACGCGGCCGTAGACCCGGGGATCGCCGGTGATGGCCTCGCCCATGTTGCCGTACTGGTGCTGGTCGTCGTTGATCCTGACCCAGGTCGCGCCGGTGTCGTCGGAGCGGAAGACGCCGGACACCCCGCCGACCGTGGCGGCCGCGTAGAGCACCTGGTAGCTCCTGCCGGGCGCGGCCTTGCCGAAGCCGATGTTGCCCGCGGTCGTGACACCGGAGACCTTGGTGAACGACGCGCCGCCGTTGGTGGAGTGCAGCAGGCCGGAGTCACCGCCCGCCAGCCAGATGTCCCCCTCGCGGCCGGGGACGGCCTTGAACTTGACGTTGCCCGTGGACGGCAGCCCGGTCGCGGCGGTGGCCGTGAAGGACGCTCCGCCGTTGGTGCTGGCGTAGAACTTCCCGGCGCTGAAACCGTAGAACCTGCTGGGGTTGACCCGGTCGGACTCGACCACGGCGTCGGCGGGGATGCCGGTGGAGGCGGTCCAGGAGGTGCCGAAGCCCACCGAGTAGTGCACGGCCACACCCTTGGGCGCCCAGACGGACCGTGATCCGTCGGCGGCCGTCGCGACCGTGCCGCCCTCGTTGATCCCGGCCGGCTCGGTGCCCTGGAACCAGTTGGCGCCGCCGTCGGTGGAGAAGGCGACGTGGCTGTCGCCCGGCCGGTCCGCGTCGGTGAAGTTACCCGCGCGGACCATGACGGCCGGGTTGGTCTCGGCGTAGTCGAGACTCGTCGTCGAGGTGAAGCCGGGCGAGGTGAACATCATGGGCGGCACGGCGTCGAGGTTGGCGTGCCGGAAGCCGCCGATGTCCCCGAGGCCGCTGATCAGCGGGGCACCGGAGGGCGGGCTGATCAGGTCGAGGACGGCGGTCTCCTCAAGCCCCCGCACCATCGGCTTGATGGTGAACTGGCCGCCGGTGTCCCACTTCAGCAGGTCCTCGGTGCCGTAGAGCGTGGCGCCCGTGCCGTACATCATGCGGTTGGAGTCGAACGGGTCGATCTCCAGCGACTCCGTCATCCAGCCGAGTTTGGGCGTCGTCTCCGGTGGCTGCGGGTTCGTCCCGAAGGTGAGCCACGGCGAGGAGGAGACGTCCATCGTGTAGCGGAAACTGCGGTTGGGGTAGGAGGTGAAGTCCCAGATCCGGGTCCAGGTGGCGCCGCCGTCGGTGGTCCGGAAGAAGATCACGTCCGGCCACCAGGAGATCTGGGTGGCGACCATCAGGGTGCCGGGATGCTGCCGGTCGATGGTGAGGCCGCTGTAGCCGAAGTAGTCGTCGGCCGAGGTCGACGGGATCGGGCTGATCCGGGTCCACGCGCCGCCGACGGTGTCCAGCTTCCAGACGTCGCCCTTGGCGCCGTCGTACGGCCCGCCGGTGTCGCTGGTGGCGATGTACAGCGCGTGGCCCGCATGGTCCAGAACGCCCTTGTGCGCGATGTAGCCGGTCGGCTGCCCGGCGACCCTGGTCCAGGTGGCACCGGCGTCGGCGGAGCTGTAAACCGTGTTCTCCTTGTCGGCGACCCCGACGTAGATCTTCTTCGTCGGGGTCCCCTTGGTCGCCGAGGACGGGTCGAAGGTCACCCAGACCACGCCCGGCCGGTGGCTGAGGTAGCCGCTGGGATCACCGGGGTCCTGGGCGTAGTTGCCGGGGTTGGGGAAGCTCGCGACCTTGGCCCAGGTCACGCCCTTGTCGGTGCTGCGCCACAGGCCGTTGCCGTCCGGTGCCCCGAGATAGACGACGCGGTTGTCGTTGGGGTCCACGGTCAGCCGCTCGCCCATCCCGCGCCCCGGCATGTTGCCGCCGAGCTTGAACGGCAGGGGTGTCGCCTGCCAGGTCTTCCCCTTGTCGGCCGAACGCAGGATCGCGCCGTTGTTGGGGTCCCAGCTGTTGGTGTACATCCCGGCGGCGACGTAGACCCGGTTGGTCTCCACCGGGTCGGTGGCGAGGCTGACCACGCCGTTGTAGCCCCACTTGTCCTGGCCCACCCAGTCGAGGAGCGGGGTCCAGGTCTTGGACGCCTGCTCCCAGCGGTAGGCGCCGCCGATGTCGGTGCGGGCGTAGATCAGATTCTTCTCGGTCTGGTTGAAGATGATCCCCGGCACGAACCCGCCGCCGTCGATCCGGACGTTCTTCCATTCGTACGACTCGGCGGCGGCCGTGGAGGAGGACGCCGACGCGGCCCCTCCTCCGGCGGCGGTGCCGATCGCCGCGCACGCCACCGCCACGGCGGCGAGCATGCTGAACAGCCTTCTTCGCATGTACGGCTTCCCTTCGCAGAGCAACGGACAAACCGCCATGCACGATCAGGTGACGGGACCCTGACCTTCGACCGCCCATGATGCGCGTGCATGAACGCCCAGAGGTTCACATACTGCGCAAGGATCGTCAATAGTTTGCCGATCCAACTAAGGGTGCCAAGGTAAAACCCTTGGGACTTCCATTATGTTTAACCAAAATATGGGTTAATGTCCGTTCATGCCCAAGGCTCTCCTCGACACAATCGAGGCTCCCCTTGTCAGGACCGTCACCGGCTCCTGCACCCCGTCCGCCGTCGACGGGGCCGTCCTTCCCCGCGAGCACCTGCGCAGCGACATGCGCAGGGCCGCCGACGCGGGATCCGACCCGCACCGCTGGCTGGACGAGGAGCAGGAGGTCACCCGGGAGCTGTGCGGGCTGCGCCAGTCCGACAGGCTCGGCCTGGTCGTCGAGCTGAGCTGCATCGGCATGGGCCGCGACGTCGCCACGCTGGCCCGGATCACCGCCGGCAGCCGGGTGGCCGTGGTGGCCGGGACCGGCTTCTTCTCCGGCCCCTTCACCCCCTCCTGGGCCCTCGACGCCGACGTGGACACCCTCACCGCGCACCTGCTGACCGAGATCGAGGACGGCCTGGACGGCACCAGCATCCGTCCCGGTGTGATCGGCGAGATCGGCATCTGGGGCCAGGAGCCCACCCCCGCCGACAAGCGCTGCGTGGCCGCCGCCGCCAGGGCCGCCCTGGCCTCCGGCCTGCCCGTCGCCACCCACCACCGCGGCGGCCTGGCGCTACTGGAGATCCTGCTCGACGAGGGCCTGCCCGCCCACCGGGTCAGCGTCGCCGGCTCGGGGACCGACCCGTCGATCCCCGGTAAGATCGTGGAGAGTGGCGGCTACGTCTGCCTCTCCTCCCTCGGCGGTGACCGGCTCCGGCAGGCACTGGACCTCATCGAGGCCGGATACGCCCACCGCCTGCTGCTCAGCAGCGGCCTGTCCAAGGTCTCCGAGATCGAGCGGTACGGCGGAGCCGGCTACAGCCACCTGTTCCGCACCTTCCTGCCCCGGCTGCGCGAGTCCGGGGTCAGCGAGGAGACCATCCGCCTGATCACCCACGACAACCCCCTCCGCTGGCTGAGCCACCTGGAGTAACCCGTGTCGATCAAGGTCGCGAACGCCCCCGTCAATTTCGGGGTCTACCGGGTGGAGGGCGCCCCGCTGGACGCCGACGCCCTGCTCGGCGCGCTCGCCGGGGCCGGCTACGCCGGGATCGACTCGGGCCCGATCGGCTACCTGGGCACCGGCGCCCGGCTGCGGGAGCGGCTGGAGCGGACCGGGATGGGACTGGCCGGCGGCTGGGTGGACCTGCGCTACGAGGACCCCGGCGCCTTCGCGGCCGATCTGGCCGGACTGGACGCGGCGCTGGCGGTGTTCGCGAGCGTGCCGGTCGCCGACGGGCGGTTCGCACCCCGGCCCACCCTGGCCTGCCCCGCCCACCCGCCGCGGTTCGCCGGGGGGGCCGCCCCCGGCCTGCCGGGCGAGGAGTGGGCGGCGTTCGCCTCCCGCGTCCAGCGGGCGGCCGACCGATGCCGGGACCACGGACTGGAGCCCGTCTTCCACCATCACGCGGGAACGCTCGTGGAGACCCCCGAGGAGGTCGAGCGGCTGCTGGAGCTCACCGACGTCTCGCTCTGCCTGGACACCGGTCACCTCTGGCTGGCCGGCGGCGATCCGGTGACGGCGCTGCGGGAGTGGGGCGACCGGATCGGCCAGTTCCATCTGAAGGACGCGAGCCGGGAGGCACACGACCGGGCGCGGGCGGCCGGCGGCGACCTGGCCGCGGCCGTCGCGGGCGGGGCGTTTCCCGCACTCGGCGCGGGAGAGGTCGACCTGCCCGCCGTGCTGGGCGCGCTCGGCGGCTACCAGGGCTGGCTGGTCGTCGAGCAGGACGTTCCGGGCTCCGGCCAGGACCTCGACCGGATCCTGGCCGACCAGCGCGCCAACCGCGCCTGGCTCCGCGCCCACGGCATCTGACCTCACCCTCACCCTCGCCCGCTGACCTCCCCGGCGGACGCCGTCGCGTCCTCTCCGCGCTCTCCGGGCGCCGTCGTCACACCTCCGGGGTCTCCGAAGGGTCCGCGGCCGGGTCTTCGCAAGGAGAGGAAGAGACGCAGTCGCGGCGCGGGAGGACCATCAGGCGCGAGCCGGGACCGCGGGCCGCCGCCACGTCATCGGGGTTGGCCAGCACGCAGAGGCCCAGGGACAGGCAACCGCAGCCGATGCACTCGGTCAGGCCGTCGCGGAGCCGCTGGAGCTGCTTGATCCGGTCGTCCAGCTCGCTCCGCCAGGCCATCGAGAGCCTCGCCCAGTCATCCCGGGTGGGAGTGCGCTCGTCGGGCAGGGCGGTCAGCGCTTCCTGGATCGTCCTGAGCGGGATGCCGACCCGCTGCGAGACCCGGATGAAGGCGATCCTGCGCAGCGTGTCGCGGGTGAAGCGGCGCTGGTTGCCGGCCGTACGGCGGCTGCGGATCAACCCCTTGGACTCGTAGAAGTGCAGGGCCGAGACGGCGACCCCACTGCGGGAGGCCAGCTGGCCGACGGTGATCTCCACATTCTTGGGCACGCCTTACTCTAGCCCGACCTCAACCATAGGTGAGGTCGCCTGTTCGGCCCATGACGTTCGCCCAGGTGGAAGAGAGTGCCGAGGCGGTCGGGCGACCATGCGGGCGCGGAGCCGCGTAGCGAGAGGGTTTCCCGCTCTGGACTCACGGGGTGAGTGGACGACAATGGGCGCATGACGAAGACACTGGTGCTGGGTGGCGGAGGCGTGGCGGGAATCGCCTGGGAGGCGGGGATCATCACCGGCCTGCGGAGTGCGGGCCTGGATCTGGGAGAGGCCGAGGTGGTGGTCGGCACCTCGGCCGGGTCGGTGGTGGGGGCGCTCGTCGCCACCGGAGCCGACCTGGAGAGTTCGGTCGCGGCCTCGGCGGGCGCGGAGACCGTGACGGTCCCCGCGATCGACATGGAGCCGGTGATGGCCGCCTTCGGCATCCTGTACGACCCGTCCCTGCAACCCGGGGAGGCCCGGCGGCGGGTCGGCGAGCTGGCCCTGGCGGTCAGGGACAACGGTCACCGGATCGACACGATCGGCGACCGGCTGCCGGTGAAGGAGTGGCCGGACCGCCGCCTGCTGATCACCGCGGTCGACGCCGGGACCGGCGAGTTCGTGGTCTGGGAGCGCGACTCCGGCGCACCGCTGGTGTCGGCGGTCGCGTCCAGCTGCGCGGTCCCCTGCATCTTCCCGCCGGTGGAGATCAACGGACGCCGTTACATGGACGGTGGGGTGCGCTCGGCCACGAACGCCGACCTGGCGGCGGGCAGCGCGACCGTGGTCATCCTGGAGCCGTTGGCGCACGTCGCCCCCAGAGCTCGGTTCGAAGCCGAGCTCGCCGAGCTGGGCGACGCCGCGGTGGCCCACGTGGCCCCCGACGAGGCGGCCGTCGCCGTGTTCGGCGCCAACGTCCTCGATCCGGGCCTGTGGCGGCCCGCCTTCGAGGCCGGCCTCGCCCAGGCCCCCGCCGTCATCGACGTCGTGGCCAAGGTCTGGCAGGACTGATCTCCTCCCACGGACGGCCGCCCGGGGTCTCCACGCTCAAGGAGATTCGATGAGCGCCGTGGACGCCGGGCGGCCGTCCGTGATCGCGCCTCCTAACGCCGCCGTGCGCCGTCACGCAATCGACCGGGGTCGATGTCCCGCTCGGGATGGCGGCGCAGGTATTCCCGCTCCAGTTCCTCGGTGCGCGTGGTGTGGTTGGCGAGCGCGTCGCCGGAACCGTGCAGGAGCGCCTCGGTGCGGGTCGCGTGCAGGTGCCGCAACTCGCGGAGCATGTCGTCCTCTGTCAAGTCTGCCGGATCGATTCCCATGGTCATGAGATCTCGCTACCCCGTCACGACCTTTCCTCACTCCATGCTCCGTCGTTTCTATTAGAACGATTTCACTAAATTGAGTCATATTTCATGACTTATTTGCATTGCAGGCATAACGTGACGGCCTTACCTTTCCCGGTATGGACCTTGAGCTCCGACATCTCAAGATCGTGCGTGCGGTCGCCGAAGCCGGGAGCGTCACCAAGGCGGCCACCCACCTCGGGCTGGCCCAGCCTGCGCTGACCGCACAGCTCAAACGGATAGAGCGGGTGCTCGGGGGAGCTCTTTTCAAACGTGACCACAACGGCGCACGGCCCACTCCCCTCGGCGAGCTGGTGCTGTCCAGGGCGATGGTGCTGCTGCCCGCCGCCCGGGAACTCCAGGAGGAGGCGGTGCGGTTCGCCAACGCGGGCAGGGACGTCCCCAGCTACCGGCTGGGCGCCACCAACGGACCGATCCTGGGCGGGCTGGTGGACCGGCTCGCCACAGCGTGGCCGTCGACCCCGGTGAGCACCCACACCTCCTGGTCCTCCAGAGAACTCACCACGATGGTCATGCTCGGCCGGCTCGACTTCGCGCTCATCGGCGCCTGCGGGGAGAGCCCGCCTCCGACGGCCGGCCCGGTGGTGTGGCTGACGGTGGGCGTGGACCCGGTCTTCGTGCTGCTCGACGAGGATCACCCGCTCGCCCACCGCAAGGAGGTGGCGCTGGCCGAACTGGCCGGCGAGCGGTGGGCGGGCACGCCCGGCGACAGCTGTTTCGGCGACTGCTTCGTCACGGCCTGCGCCCGTGCGGGCTTCACCCCCCAGACCATCTACGAGACCGACGTGGCCACCTGCCTGCACCTGGCCGCCGTCGGCCGCGCCGCCGTACTGTGCAAGGCGACCTTCCAGCCGGCCCCGGGTGTGGCGATGGTGCCGCTCGCCGACGCGCCGCTGCACTGGCGGCAACTGCTCGGCTGGCATCCGGAGGCACCCGCCGCGCGGGTCGCGACAGCGGTCGCCGAGCAGGCCAAGGCCGCGCACGCCGACGCGGTACGGCGCAACCCGCGGTATACCGCCTGGCTGACCGGCAACCCCCGGTTCGGCACCTCTCCCTGACCTCCCCCACCGGTCGGCGCCGCCGTCCGGAAGGGGCGGCGGCGCCGTCGTGTCGGGAGGTCGAGAAGAATGGACGGATGAGCGAGCTTCTGAGGCTGAGCGAGGGCGCGGTGCTGACACACCTGGTCACCCGTGCCGAGCTGGCGGCCGGCGCCCTGACGGCCGTCGACGACCTGCGGCTGTGGGCACGGCTGGCCGACGGTGAGGGGCTGCCGCTGGCCGGGGGCGGGGTGGTCCGCACCGTGGTCGAGACGGGCGAGCCCTCCCTGACGGGACCGGCCGGTTGGCTGGCGGGGGTGGAGCCCGAGGACATGGTCGCGCTCCGCCTGCGCGACGGCGCGCTGGAGCTGTCCACCGCGACGCTGACCGACTTCCCCGCGGAACGGGCGATCCAGGTCGTCGAGGAGTTCGGCGAGCAGGCGCTGGAGGCGTTGCGCGCCTTCGCCGAAGGGCTGGAGCCCAGCCCCGGCGTCTCGATCGACGTGGTGGTCCTGGAGCTGCTGATGAAGGCGCCGGAGACCTTCGCCGATCCGCTCCCGCCGCTGGCCCCGCTGCTGCGCGAGGCCACGCTGGAGGTGCGGGGCGGACGGGTCGGCATCGTGGGCGCGCCCTGGGACACCGAGTCGGTCGCCGACCTGGCCCCGCTGGACATCATCAGGCTCGCGCTGGTGCGCAGCGCACTGCGCACCTACGACGAGGGCGCCGATCTGTCCAAGGCGGTCGCCTACCTGTCCCGGTCGGAGGCGGTGCTCGCGAGGATCGCCGACGAGGTGGAACGCGAGCCGCTGGGCCCCGGGTTGGTCGGGGCGCTCCCCCGTGACGAACCGGCCGCGCTGCTGCTCCTCGCCCGGTCGGCCGAGGGCGAGGGGCGGTCGTTCGAGGCCGCCGGGCTCATCACCGAGGTGCTCTCTCTCGCCCCGGACCTGGCCCCGGCCCAGCGGGACGCGGCCGAGTACGCCGCCTGCCGTACCGCTCCGGACGACCCGCTGCCCGTGCGGGCCGCGCATCTGTTCCGGCAGTTGCTCGCGTACGGCTACCGCCCGGCCCGCCGCCGCCTGATCGACGACCTGGTGACGCTGAGCGTCCGGGTGGCCGAGCCCGCTCTGGCCGACCTGGCGCTGTTCGAGAACGACGTCGTCGGCGAGTTCCTGGATGCGCGAAGCGACTGGCTGCGCGACGACGAGGTGCGGCTGCTGGAGTCCTGGCGCAGGACGCCGCTGCGCCTGTGGGAGGTCGTCGACGTCGCCGGAGACCGGATCACCCTGCGGGAGACCGGGGGTGACGGCGGGGAGCCGGTGACGCTGACCGACGAGCTGCTCCCCCAGCAGGCCCTGCCCGGCGATCTGATGCTGACCAGGCTGCTGGGCGACGGGGAGGGGCCGCGCGTGTTCGGCCACCCGTTCAAGGTGGACCCGGCACGGCGGGAGGAGATGCTCGCCCTGCTCACCGACCCGATCGACCCGTACGCGGTGGCCGCCTTCTTCAGGCGGGCCGGACGGGCCCCGGCCACTCCGTGACGGCCCGCCCGGCGCGGCGTCGCGGCCGGGCGGGCCCGGCGTCTCCGTGGGAACCCGGCGCCTCGGATGCGGCGTGCGGGCTTGGCACGAGCGTCGATCGGCGTGGCGTGAGCCCGGCGTTGTCGGAGCGGTTGCAGCGCGGGCCCGGCGTTTTCCGGTCAGTCGGAGCCCAGCACCGTGCCCACGATGCCGCTGAACGTCTTCCAGGTCGCGCGTTCGCCGGCGAGCGCTCGGTGTCCGGCGGAGGTCAGCTCGTAGGTCCGGCGCTTGCGTCCGGCGACGGTGCTCCAGTCGCTGCTGACGTGCCCGGCCCGCTCCAACCGGCGGAGCGCCGGGTAGACGGTCCCGGTGGGAAGGTCGAGGGATCCGCCGCTGCGGGACTTGAGGGTGGTGATGATGGCGTAGCCGTGCAGTGGCCCCTGCTCCAGCACCGCCAGGATCAGTGCGTCCAGTTGCCCGCGGAGCGCGTCGAGCTTCATAGAGTTACTCTACATGTATCGAATCTACCGGTCGCCGGAGTTCCCTACCTGGTCAGCGAGGTGCGGAACCTCCGGCGGGTTCAGGTGAGACCGTAGACGCGGGCGGCCACCTCGCCGAACACCCCGTCCCGCTCGGCGGCCGACAGGTGCGCGGTGAGCTCGCGGGCGCTCTGCAGCACGGTCTCGTACGGCGCGGCCAGCAGGCATACCGGCCAGTCGGAGCCGAACATGACCCGTGCGGGCCCGAAGGCGTCCAGCACCACGTCGGCGTAGGGCCGTAGGTCCCGGACCGTCCAGCCGCCCCAGTCGGCCTCGGTGACCAGGCCGGACAGCTTGCATGTGACGTTCGGACGGGCGGCCAGCCCGCGGATCGGCGTGGCCCACGGCTCCAGCTCACCCGAGGCGACCGGCGGCTTGGCACAGTGGTCCAGGACGAAGGCCACCTCGGGCAGCGCGGTCACGGTCTCGATCGCGGCGGGCAGCTGGTGCGGGAGGGTGAGCAGCTCGTAGACGAGTCCGGCCCGCCCGACGGCCGCGAGGCCGCGCCGTACGTCGTCGCGGCAGAGCCAGCGCGGGTCGGCCTCGCCCTGCACCTGGTGCCGGATGCCGCGCAGGTAGCGGCCCCCCGGTGCGGCCAGCAGCGCGGCCAGGTCGTCGGCCACCGAGGGCGCGGTCAGGTCGGTCCAGCCGACCACCGCCGCGACCAGGTCGTGCGCCTCGGCCAGGGCCAGGAACTCCGGCGTCTCCTCCGGCGTGGTGATCGTCTGCACGAGCACGGTGGCCGTCACCCCGGAGGCGGCCGCCGGCAGGTCCTCGACGCCGAAATTCCTCCGCAGCGGGGCCATCTCCGGGCCGGTGATCCACTCCTGGTCCCGTACGGACAGGTCCCAGACGTGGTGATGCGCGTCGATCATGGCTCTCCCCGGCGATTGGTCCGATCATTCAACCGATATAGAGGCTGTTCGACAAGCCTTACCCGACAGGACCGGCCATTGATCGGACCGCAAGGAGGGCTTCCTCGGGAGACCGGCGCATCCGCAGACGGGCCCGCGCGCTCGGCAGGCGGGCCCGCACATCATGGGGATCTGCCCGTCAGATCCGGACCGGCTGTCGCCCGCGCCGGGTCATCCGCGCGAGATCGACGAAGAATCCGGACCAGACAGGGGCCTGATCAGCCGCAGTGCTCCCAGGGCGAGCGGTACCAGGAGCCCGAGTAATCGTAATCACCGGCACCGTACGCGCCGCCCCATATGATGCATTTTCCCGCAGCGGAGGCCTTCACCGGACCGGCGTAATACTGGTAGTAATCGGCGTCGCGATTTTCCTGTGTGTTCCCCTGGACCAGGATCCCGGCCACGACTTTTTTGCTGTCCGGGCTGTCCTTCCAGGTGACCACGCAGTTGGTGGTGCCGTTGTACATCAGGTAGATGACGGCTTTGCCGAGGTCGTGCTTGTCGATCACGTGGTAGGAGCCGCCGCCGCAGGCCGCGACCGGCGACGACGCCGCCATCGCCGAGCTGCTCGTGAAGATGGATCCGGAAAACGCGACCATGGTGGCGAGCGTCAACAGGGCACCCTGTTTGAATTTGCGCACAGAAGTTCTCCTTACTGAGGATTGTTCGGTGTAGCGAAATCTTCCGCAGCCGTTCCGGCCCACCAGCCGGCAGAAATCGGCATTCGCACGCCTTTTCATTGCGGAGACCACAAAAAAGACGATCAACCGGGCCCGGCTCATGGCAGAGGTCGTCATGGCCCGCAGGCTCCGATGGCGCGGTCAATCAGCTACATACATGTTATCCATAACCAATATTCATTCGTCAAGATCTTGTAAATTCTGATTGCCGCTCGGTCGCTCACCGACTACCCTCGCCCTCGCCCTCGCCTGCGACGGCCTCCAGGCCGACCCCGCTCAGCACGCGTACTCCGGGGAGGCTCTTGGCGATACCGCGCATCTTCAGCATCCCGACGCGTCCGCCTCCAGGCGCTGTGCGGTTCCGACGACACTCGTACAGGGCGCATCCGCCGGCAACCGGCCGATTGCCTCCACATTGCGAGATGCCAAAGGCAACTTATGGCGATGGTCAAGCAAAAGTCGATGACATATAGGCATAATGGAGACATGGGCAAGCGTAAGCTGCTTTGACGCGGTGTAAACGAGGAGTGTTGACTGTGCGCATGCTGAGGGAAGCGAACGGTTCAATCGCCGGCGCGGGGGCGCTTCTGACGATCCTGCGTGACGGTCAGGCCCGGACCCGGGCCGAACTGGTGCAGCTGACCGGGCTGGCACGGTCCACCCTCGGACAGCGGCTCGACGCGCTGCTGAGCCAGCAGTGGATCGTCCCGACCGAGGAGGCCATCTCCTCGGGAGGCCGCCCCGCCGTCGCCTTCACCTTCAACCGCACCGCCCGTATCGTCCTGGCCGCCGACCTCGGCGCCACCCACGCCCGGGTGGCGATCACCGACCTGGGCACCGAGGTGCTGGCCGAGCGGGCGGACGAGGTGTCGATAGACCGCGGCCCCGTGGAGACGCTCACCTGGCTCCAGCACACCTTCGAGGACATGCTCGCCGAGACCGGGCACACCGTGGCGGAGGTCTGCGGCATCGGCGTCGGCCTGCCCGGTCCGGTCGAGCACAGCTCGGGCCGGCCGGTCAATCCGCCGATAATGCCGGGCTGGGACGGTTTTCCCGTCCCCGAGTGGCTCGGCGAGCGGTTCGGCGCACCCGTGCTCGTCGACAACGACGTGAACATCATGGCCCTCGGCGAGCACTGGGCCGCCCGCCCCGAGGCCGACCACCTCATCTTCGTCAAGATCGGCACCGGCATCGGCTGCGGCATCATCAGCGACCGCCACCTGCACCGCGGCGCCCAGGGCGCGGCCGGCGACATCGGCCACATCCAGGTGGCCTCGGCCGTCGACACCGTCTGCCGCTGCGGCAACCTCGGCTGCCTGGAGGCCGTCGCCAGTGGCGCCGCCGTGTCCGCCCGGCTGTCCGCCGCCGGGGTGGAGGCCTCCGACAGCCGCGACGTGGTGCGCCTGGTGCGCAGCGGCAACACCCAGGCCGTCCAGCTCATCCGCCAGTCCGGCCGCGAGGTCGGCGACGTCCTCGCGTCGATCGTGAACTTCTTCAACCCCTCGGTGATCGTGGTCGGCGGCGACATCGCGGAGGCCGGCGAGCAGATCCTCGCCGGCCTCCGCGAGGTCATCTACAGCCGATCCCTCCCTCTCGCCACCCAGCACCTGACGATCACCGCCAGCGAGCTCGGCGACCGCGCGGGGGTGATCGGCGCGGCCGTCATGGTCATCGAGCACGTCCTGGCGCCCGGCACCGTCGACCAGGCCGTCACCCGCGCCTGATCGTGGGATGCTGCCCGCCATGGACGCCGAACCGATCAGGACCCCACGGCTGATGCTCGAACCGCTGGCCGTGGAGCACGCCGCCGAGATGGCCGAAGCGCTCAGCGACCCGGCTCTCCACACATTCATCGGAGGCTCCCCCGCGACCGCCGAGCAGCTCCGCGACCGTTACACCCGCATGGTCGCCGGGCCGCCGGCCGGCGGTGACGACGCCTGGCTCAACTGGGTGATCCGCCTGGACGGTCCGAACCGCCTGGTCGGCTACGTCCAGGCCACCGTGACCTCCGGCCGGGCGGCGCTGGCCTGGGTGGTCGGCACCCCCTGGCAGGGCCGGGGCATCGCCGGTGAGGCCGCGCTCGCCCTCACCGGCTGGCTCGGGGAACACGGCGTGGACTCCCTCGTCGCGACGGTCCACCCCGATCACGCGGCCTCCTCGGCGGTGGCCCGCCGGATCGGTCTCGTCCCGACCGACGGCCGGGTCGACGGTGAGGTCGTCTGGCGGTCCGCATAGACGTGCGCGGCCGCGCCTCAGGTTGAAACGCCCGGCATATCACCCTGACCGAAGCTCTCTCAGAACCGTCTCGCACAACATGCCTGTTTTGCGAGGCTGCTACGCACGGCGACCTGCGGGAACGGGATCGACGGCCGCCGGAGCGCGAAACCCTGGCAACCGCCCCTGTCCGTGAGGGTCCACAGTTGCCCGGAAAGCCTCAGGATATGACTGTACCTACTAGTATGTATAGTCATCTCATAAGCACTGCGGAACGTCTCATCGCAAGCACTCGCGAACTGCTGTGGAAACACCGAGGCCGAACACTCCACCGGCTCTCTGCCCCACTGACCATTCACCGGGAAAGGCAGCACCCTTCGTGCACGCCACGCAATACGAGATCACCCTGCCCGCCGACTACGACATGAAGATCATCCGCAAGCGAGTGGCCGATGGCGGCCACGCCCTCGACGACCGCGCCGGACTGGGCCTGAAGGCGTATGTCATCCGCGAACGCGGCGTCGACGGCTCGCCGGTCAACCAGTACGCCCCCTTCTACCTGTGGAACGGCACCGGCCCGATGGCCCACTTCCTCGTCGGAGGCGGCGGATTCCAGAACATCATCCGGGACTTCGGCCGCCCCATCGTCCACCACTGGACAGGCATCGCCTGCCACGCCGGCCCCGCCCGTACGGCTCCTCCCAGGGCAGCCTCGCGCCGCCTCACCCCTGTGCCTTCCGACGCGGACCCGGACGGCACCGGCGTGGGCCTGTCCGCGCTGCTCGCGCGGGAGGCCGAACAGCTGCAACGGCTCTCCCGCCATGACGGCGTGCACACCGCCGCACTGGCCGTCGACCCCCACCACTGGCAGTTGCTGCGGTTCGTGTTGTGGGCGGACACGTCCGCGCCGGACGAGGACGCGACCGAGCGCTACGAGGTACTGCACCTGTCCGCCCCGGGCCTGGGCGACCTGCCGGAGGGACAAGCCTGGTAGTACCCCGGGCAGCCCGCGATCGCCGCCGCGGCGCGGGCCGCCTACCCCGACGGCTCGAACCTGCGGGTGCACTCGTCGGGCACCGTGCACGAAGTCGCGACCCGGGCGGAGGACCTACGAGGGCAGGAGGCGGGCCAGCGCGCGGCGGGCGCGGGTGGCGGCCAGCGGGTCGTGGTGCAGTTGTACGGCCTGCGCGGTGGCCAGGGCGACGCCGTTGAGCTCGAAGGCGAGCTGGGCGGGGTCGGTGCCGCGGGGAAGCTCGCCGGAGTCGACGGCTGCGCCGAGCTCGTCCAGGACGTAGGCCGACCATCGGGACAGAGCGGCGATGACGGCGTCCCTGACCGGGCCGGGGCGGTCATCGAACTCGGTGGCGACCGAGGTGAGGAAGCAGCCTCTGTGGTCGTCGGCCATGTAGTCGAACCACTCGCCGAACGCGCGCGCCAGCCGTTCGGCACCCGGTTGCGCGCCCATCACCTGCGCGGGCACCCGCCGGACGAACCTGTCGACGGCGGCGTCGAGGACGGCCAGTTGCAGGGCCTCCTTGGTGCCGAAGTGGCCGATCACTCCGGCCTTGCTCATGTCCAGCTCGCCGGCCAGGCGGCCGATCGTGACACCTTCGAGGCCGTCGGCCGAGGCCGCGGCCAGGGCGCACTCGATGATGCGGGTGCGGGTGGCGGCCGTTTCGACGACGGACTTGCGCGGGCTCATGATCCGAGCATAACCTACCGATCGTTCGTCAAAAACAGACGAACGTTCGTACTCTAAAGGAGTCTGCCGCCATGCGAATCCACCACCTCAACTGCGGATCCGTGCGAGAGATCGAGGCCACCTACAACGGACCGACGCCCGCGCACGCGGTCAACCACTGCCTGCTGATCGAGACCGACAACGACGGCCTGGTGCTGGTCGAGACCGGTCTTGGCCTGGACGACGTGCGCGACCCCGCAGGCACCCTGGGCGCCGACTGGGTCGAGATGGCCCAGCCCGTGCTCGACGAGCAGGAGACCGCCATCCGGCAGATCGAACGCCTGGGCTACTCCCCCGCCGACGTGCGGCACGTCATCGTCACCCACCTGGACGTGGACCACTGCGGTGGCCTGCCCGACTTCCCCCACGCCCAAGTCCACGTCATGGCCGCCGAACTCGACGCCGCGCTGGCCGAGGCGCCCAGCTTCCGCTACCGCCCGGCGCACTGGGCACACGGCCCCCACTGGGTCACCTACACCGTCACCCAGCCCGCCGAGCAGTGGTTCGGGTTCGACGCCGTGGCCGCGCAGGGGCTCTCGGACATCCTGCTGGTCCCGCTCGGCGGCCACACCCACGGCCACACCGGGGTGGCCGTCCGGGACGGCGACCGCTGGCTGCTGCACGCAGGCGACGCCTACTACTACCACCGCGAAATCCAGCCCGATCCCCACCCGCACCCGCTGCTCGACTTCGTCCAGACCTCCTCGGAGGTGCACCACGACCTGCGACTGGGCACCCACGCCCGGCTGCGGGAACTGGTGCGCGACCACGGCGACCAGGTCAGCGTCTTCAGCGCCCACGACCCGTGGGAACTGGCCCGCCTCACCGGCTGACTCCGGCCGGATCGACCACCCGCTCCCGGCGCACCCGATCCGCACGGGAACATCCCTGTCGAGCCGGGCCAGGGGTCATCTGGCGGCCATCGGCGCCAGGCGGCGTGCGCGATGGCGGGGATGCCGTCGGGCGTGGCGAAACAGGTGGCCAGACCGATCAGGAATCGAGAAGCGCCGGTCACCGGGCTACGCCTAGCGTGACTGCCATGGACAGCCGCGACCACGTCGACGACCGAAAACCAGACGTACTATCCAAAGCTGGTTAGATCGAGCCAGGCGACGCCGACGAAGACCGTGAAGACGGCCCGCGTAACAGATGGAGACACGTTGAGCATGACCACGAGGACAGATACGCAGTCGCCTGCGCCGTACATCGCCGGCAGCCACGATGTGGTCCGCTTGATCCGTGTGCAGGGCGCGCGCGAGAACAACCTCAAGGACGTCAGCGTCGAGATCCCGAAGCACCGGCTGACGGTGTTCACCGGCGTCTCCGGCTCGGGCAAGAGCTCTCTGGTGTTCGGCACGATCGCCGCCGAGTCGCAGCGGCTGATCAACGAGACGTACAGCGCCTTCGTGCAGGGCTTCATGCCGACGCTGGCACGGCCCGAGGTCGACGTCCTCGAAGGGCTGACGACCGCGATCATCGTCGACCAGGAGCGGATGGGGGCCAACCCCCGCTCCACGGTCGGCACCGTCACCGATGTCAACGCGATGCTGCGCATCCTCTTCAGCCGGCTCGGCCGACCGCACATCGGCTCGCCCCAGGCCTTCTCCTTCAACGTCGCCTCCATCAGCGGATCAGGTGCGGTCTCGTTCGAGCGCGGCGGGAAGAGTGTGAAGGAGCGGCGCGACTTCAACGTCACCGGCGGCATGTGCCCGCGCTGCGAGGGCATGGGCCGGGTCACCGACATCGACCTGTCCCAGCTCTACGACGACTCCAAGTCGCTCAACGAGGGTGCGCTCACGATCCCCGGCTACAGCATGGACGGCTGGTACGGCCGGATCTTCAGCGGCTGCGGCTTCTTCGACCCCGACAGGCCGATCCGCGAGTACACCGAGGCCGAGCTCCACGACCTGCTCTACAAGGAGCCGACCAAGATCAAGGTCGAAGGCATCAACCTGACGTACGAGGGCCTGGTCCCGAAGATCCAGAAGTCGATGCTGTCCAAGGACAAGGAGGCGCTGCAGTCGCACATCCGGGCCTTCGTGGAGCGGGCGGTGACGTTCACCTCCTGTCCCGAGTGCGGGGGCACCCGGCTCAGCGAGGCGGCCCGGTCCTCCAAGATCAAGGGGATCGGCATCGCCGACGCCTGCACGATGCAGATCAGCGACCTGGCCGAATGGATCCGCGGCCTCGACGAGCCGTCGGTGGCGCCGCTGCTCACCACGCTGCGGCAGACTCTCGAATCGTTCGTGGAGATCGGGCTGGGCTACCTCTCGCTCGACCGGCCGTCGGGCACGCTGTCAGGCGGCGAGGCACAGCGCGTCAAGATGATCCGCCACCTCGGCTCCGCGCTCACCGACGTCACCTACGTCTTCGACGAGCCCACCATCGGCCTGCACCCCCATGACATCCAGCGGATGAACGGCCTGCTGCTGCGGCTGCGGGACAAGGGCAACACGGTGCTCGTCGTGGAGCACAAGCCGGAGACGATCGCGATCGCCGACCACGTCGTCGACCTCGGCCCCGGCGCCGGTACGGCGGGCGGCACCATCTGTTTCGAGGGCACCGTCGAGGGGCTGCGGGCCAGTGGCACCGTCACCGGCCGCCATCTCGACGACCGGGCCGCCCTCAAGGAGAAGGTGCGGACGCCCACCGGCACGCTGGAGATCCGCGGCGCGACGGCGCACAACCTGCGTGACGTCGCCGTCGATGTCCCGCTCGGGGTGCTCGTCGTCGTCACCGGCGTCGCCGGCTCCGGCAAGAGCTCGCTCGTGCACGGGTCGATCCCCCGCGGCGCGGATGTGGTGTCGATCGGCCAGGGCGCGATCCGCGGCTCGCGACGGAGCAACCCGGCGACCTACACCGGGCTGCTCGACCCGATCCGCAAGGCGTTCGCGAAGGCCAACGGCGTGAAGCCGGCGCTGTTCAGCGCCAACTCCGAGGGCGCCTGCCCCAACTGCAACGGCGCCGGCGTCATCTACACCGACCTGGCGATGATGGCCGGCGTCGCCACCACCTGCGAGGAGTGCGAGGGGAAGCGGTTCCAGGCATCGGTGCTGGACCACCACCTCGGCGGCCGCGACATCAGCGAGGTGCTCGCGATGTCGGTGACCGAGGCCAAGGAGTTCTTCGGCGCCGGCGAGGCGCGCACGCCGGCCGCGCACGCCATCCTCGACCGGCTCGCCGACGTCGGGCTCGGCTACCTCAGCCTCGGCCAGCCGCTCACCACGCTGTCCGGCGGCGAGCGGCAGCGGCTCAAGCTGGCCACCCACATGGCCGATAAGGGCGGCGTCTACGTCCTCGACGAGCCGACCGCCGGCCTGCACCTCGCCGACGTCGAGCAGTTGCTCGGCCTGCTCGACCGGCTCGTCGACTCCGGCAAGTCGGTCATCGTCGTCGAGCACCACCAGGCGGTCATGGCGCACGCCGACTGGATCATCGACCTCGGGCCCGGCGCCGGCCACGACGGCGGCCGGATCGTCTTCGAGGGCACACCCGCCGACCTCGTCGACGCCCGCTCCACCCTCACCGGCGAGCACCTCGCGGCCTACGTCGGCACCTGACCGAGGCCCTCGCGGACACCGTGAGACGGGTTCTCACCTGTTTCGGCCCGTTCCGGCGAACCGGGAACGGGGCGTGCTCGACGGGGGCGGGCGGCTCCACCCGGTGGCCACGCATCCGCTGGGCGAGGAGGCGCTTACCGGGTCAGGGACGGCTCGCACTGCCGGACACCGAGATCATGGGCGGCAAGATGGTGGTCGATGCGCCGCTACGCTCGACATACCACTCATAAAGCAGTAAAGCGATAGAAGGAATCGAATGACGACATCTGGGGATAATTCCTGGCAGACCGGCGACCCGGAGATCGACCGCGCACTGTCCCAGTTCATGGCGGAGACAGCCGGGTTCGAGGAGGTCAGGCGCCAGATCGAGGAGACCAGGGGGCGCGGCGAGGGAGCGAACGGCCAGGTCACCGTCGAGGTCCTGGCCACCGGCTCGCTCGCGACGCTGCGAATCGATCCGCGCGCGATGCGGCTCGGCTCCGAGGTGCTGGCCGAGACGATCCTGGAGGCGGTCAGGCAGGCCGAGGAGGACGTCACGAACCAGATGACCGCCTTGACCCAGCCCCTCATAGATCCGTCATGGGGCGACGACCGCCGCTGACCGCTCACCGCTTGAGGATGAAGGCCCGCGGGGCGTGCGCGAGGGCGGACCGGAGCGTCGCCTCGTCGGATATCGATCCGGTGACACCGTTGTAGACCAGCGAGGCCGACACCGTGCGCCGGAAGAAGCGGCCCGCGTGACCGTTGCCGAGAAGCGTCTCGGTGACCTTTGTGGCCGGAATGAACTTGCGCACGTCGCGCATCGCCTTGATGCCGCCGTTGTAGGCCAGCTCGGCGGCGAAGTGCTTGGCCATGTACTCCGGGATCGAGCCGACGGGCTGGCCGCTGGCGACCGAGGACGCCACGTGCACGCCCGTCTTCACCACGGTCCAGACGACGGCGTCGGACACCGCGTCGAGCCCTTCGCGCACGAGGTAGGTGCCCACCTGATACTTGCCGATCCGCTTGGCGAGAACCATCTTGATGATTTTCTGAAAGATGGTCTTCTCCAGCTTCGCCCTGGCCACCAGCGATTTCATGGCCGCCTCCGCCATGAACCTCGCGGAGGGGTACAGGTAGCCGAACAGCATGGTGAACGCCATGGCGGCGAGCTGGGTACCGATGATCTTGAGCTGTTCGCGGTGCTCGTCCACCATCTCGGCGTACTCATCGCAACCATCGGCGAGTTCCCTCAGGTTCGTCACCATGACGGAGTAGCGAGGAGCGAGCTGATCCGGCCAGAGATCGGCGAAACGGTCGACCGTACGGCTGTCATTGCTCTTGCGCACCATGCTGACGCCCGCCCCCGTACGGCCGGCGATCTTCTCGATCGAGTCCGCGAAGGCCCGCAGGCTCTGCGCGCGGGCTCGGAGGTTGGACGTGTCGGCCTCGGGCACGCGCACGCCCGCGAACCAGGCGAGCGCCTGAAATGGATCCATCATGTCTGGACATCACCCATCGTGGCTCAGGCACCCGTCTTGGCAGGGGGAGACTCGGGAATCGGGGGGCTGGAAAGCTCGGCGATCGACGGGAGCGACGTGATGATGTTCTCTTCGAGCATGTCCCAGAGTTTCCTGAAGTCGCGCAGGCCTCCGGCCACCGAGAAACTCACCTCCGCCATGTCATTGATGGCGGAGGTGAGGGCGTGGAAGCCCTCGCCGTACCATTCGGCGAACGCCACGCCGTCCTCGTCGTCGCCGACGAGGCCCCGCGTGCTCGCCAGGTCCATGGCGACGGCGCTCTCGAGCGCGATGGCATCGCCCGTCTGATCGAACAACCTGGCCAGCTTTCGGATGGACGTCCAGTCGATGACGACCTGGTCGGCCGAGGCATTCCCACTCGAAGGGGGCGAGACCGGGCGGACGGGCACATACGGGCCGTAGGTGGGGGTCGGCGTGGCGCTCGGCGTCTCGGGCGAACCCGGGCCGGGCGAGGCACTCGGAGACGGGCCACCCGTGGGAGACGGACTCGGCGTAGGAGACGAGTCATCCGTGGGCGACGGACTCGCCGTGGGAGACGGATTGTCCCTACCGGTGGGACTGGGACTGCTGGTCGCTGCGGGGCTGGGCTCATCGGAGGCCGTCATCGTCATTCCCTCTTGCCGAACATCACTGGATATCACAACTGATGACAAAGGGATGTTACATAGCCAATGTTACTAATGTGTTTAATGTGATGCTATGCCCCGTTAATCATCACTTGTCCGCTTGCTAGGCGTGTCATCTCGTCGAACACCCGCTCCAGTTCCGCCGCCAGCTCCGACACGGCACTCATCGCGGGATCCTCCTCGACATGCCGGCACAGCTCGGCGGCCCGCACCGCGCCGACAGCCGCGCAACTGCCCTTGAGGCGGTGCGCGAGCGACCCGGCCCGCTCGAGACGCCCCGCGCCCACCGCCTCCTGCAGCTCGCGAAGGACGCCGGGCACGCTGGACAGGAACGCCTGCGCGACGTCCGCCACCTCCTCCGGCGACAGGCCCTCCAGCTCGGCCGGGACCTCCGGGCTCACCCAGACCGGGATCTGGCCGAGCACGTGCTGCCAGTCCACTGGCTTGGTGAGGTGGGCGTTCATCCCCGCCTCAAGGCAGCGGACCCGGTCGTCCGGCATCGCGGCGGCGGTCATCGCGATGATCGGTGTACGGCCGGGCCGCTCCTGCCGCCGGATGTCCACCGTCGCCGCCAGACCGTCGAGCACGGGAAGCTGACAGTCCATGAAGACCAGGTCGTAGTCGCCACCGAGGACCGCCCGCACCGCCTGCTCTCCGTCGCCGACCACGTCGACCCGGTGCCCGGCCTTGCGCAGGACGAGCCTGGCGACCTCGCGGCTCACCTCGTCGTCCTCGGCGACGAGGATCCGTACCGGCTCGGACCTGGACGCCACTTCGGCCATGCCGGACTCGTCGTCCCGGTCGGCCGTGGGCAGCGTGTTCTCGACGGCGGCGAGCAGGCGGCGGCGGCTGAGCGGACGGGTCATCGACTGCACGATCCGGTCGGGGGCGACGGACACGTCCGGCCAGGCCGATCCGGTCCGTCCCGGGGTGACCAGCACGACCACGTTCGTGGCGTGGAGCAGGGGGTCGGACAGGATGGCGTCGGCGAGCGAGACCGGCTCGTCGGCCTCGGGGACGGCACTCATGTCGAGGTCGACGACGGCCAGGTCGAAGGGGTGGCCGTCGCCGGCGGCGGCCCGCAGCGTCGCGAGCGCGGCCGTCGCGTCCTGCGCCTGCTCGGCGACGAGTCCCGCACCGGCCAGGATCCGCCCGGCCGACGCGCGGTCCTCCTGCCGCGTGTCGGCGACGAGGACCCGCCGGCCGCGCAACGCCGCGGAGGCGGGGGCCGACCAGGTCAGCACGTCCACCGGCAGGGTGAGGTGGAACCTGCTGCCGATCCCCTCCATGCTGTCCAGCCCGATCCGGCCGCCCATCAGCTCGGTGAGCTGCCGGCTGATGGCCAGGCCGAGCCCGCTGCCGCCGGTACGGCGGGTGATGGGCGAGTCCACCTGGCGGAAGACCTCGAAGACCCGGCTCCTGTCGTCGGGCCCCACGCCCACCCCGGTGTCGGTGACGGCGAACCGCAGCGTGACATGATCATCCCCGGCCGCACCCTCCCCTTCGGCCGGCTCCAGCGCGACCTCCAGGTCGACTCCGCCCTGCACGGTGAACTTCAGCGCGTTGCCGATCAGGTTGCTGAGCACCTGGCGCAGCCGTACCGGGTCGCCGACGACGTGCTGGGGCACGTCGTCGTCCAGGCGGAGGGTGAGCCAGAGCCCCTGCCGATAGGCCTGCGGAGCCAGCGGCGCCACGACCTCGTCGCACAACCGGGGCAGGTCGAACGGCACGGCCTCGGCCTCCAGCCGGCCGGCCTCGATCTTCGACAGATCGAGGAAGTCGTCGAGCAGGCGCAGCAGGTTCTGTGCCGACGCCTGGACGGTGCCCGCGTAGTGGCGCTGCTCGTCGTCCATCCGGGTGCCGAGCAGCAGGCCGTTCATGCCGAGCACGCCGTTGATGGGAGTGCGTATCTCGTGGCTGACCTTGGCCAGGAACTCGGTCTTGGCCACGGACGCGCTGACCGCCTCGTCCCGTGCCGCCGCGAGCGCCTCCGCGTACCTGGCCAGGGTGGCCTGCGCCCGGCGGCGGCCCCGGGTGGTGCGGATCTGCACCACCAGTCCGGCGACGATGAGAACCGCCAGCAGCGCGGCCACGGACAGCACCCGCATCCGGAGGGTCGCCGCCGAGGCCAGTGCCTCGGCGGTGGGCACCTCGGCGGTCACCGTCCAGCCGATGTCGGGAATGGGCTCCGAGGCGGACAGCACCGTGCCGTCGAATCCGGTGAACAGCGAACGGCCGGCCAGCGCGGCGTCCACCCTCCGGTCCTCCCGCAGGGAGGTGAGCGCGTAGACCTTCCGTCCGGGGTCTGCGACGAGCACGCCGGACTGGTCGGTGATGAGCAGCCGGATCCCCTGCGCCTCGGCCGCCTGTGAGGCGAAGTCCTGAATGGCGTCCAGGCTGTAGACCGCCGCGAGGATGCCGGGCGGCTCTCCGCCGTCGGCGGCCGGGATGGGCGCCGCCACCGCGACGGCCCTGGACACGCCCCGCATGGTGGGTGTGTACGCCTGCGACACGTGTGCCTGGCCGCGGCTGCGCACCGCGAGGTACCAGTCGGTGGTGCTCACGTCCTGCGGCAGCCCGCTCGGCGGCTCCGCGCCGATCATGTCGCCGTCCGGCCCGATGACGATCACACCGCTGATCCCGCCGCGCATGTGGGCCAGTTCCTTCAGATATCCGGACAGCGCGAGGCGGGCCGCCGACTCGCCGGAGATCACCGCCTGCCGTACCTCCGGCCGCTGGGCGAAGGCGCCGACCAACTGCTTGAGCGAACCCATCTGCTGCTCGACCACGACCCGGCTCACCGAGGCGGTGGTCTCCACCCGATCGCGCACCTCACTGCGGACGGCCTGCTCCGACAGAGTGATGCTGGAGGAGGTCAACAGTGCCAGCGGCAGCATGCCGAGCAGGATCCACAGCGCCGTGACGGCGAACAGCCCTTTCAATCTCGTCACCCCGCCTGCGGCTGACGCCGCCCAGTCCCCGTTTCAGGCCCTGATAGTAAAGGGATCGGATCTGCGGAGTGGATCCCCATGAGCAGAAGGAACAGAAGATTCCTGGCTGTAACAAAACGCCTTTAAGATGACGCAAGCGTCAGAGGAGCACGGACATAGGAGCAGCGTGACGACGGACATCACCGTCCTCATCGTGGATGACGATCCGGTCGTCACCACCGCGCTGCGCGCGCAGGTGAACCGGATCTTCGGCTTCAAGGTGGTGGGCATCGCACACACCGGGCAGGCGGCCCTGGCCGCCGCGCACCACTTCGCACCGCGGCTCGTCCTGCTCGACCTGCACCTGCCCGACCTGCCCGGCCTGGAGGTCGCCCACCAGCTCCGGCGGCCCAACCAGCCGCCCATGGACGTCATCGTGGTCTCCGGCCAGAAGGACTCGGCCGCCGTCAGGGCGGCGATGCAGCGCGGCGCCCTCTACTACCTGGTCAAGCCCACCCGCGTGGACACCCTGGAACAGACGCTGCACCGGTACGCCGCGACCATCGCGCAACTGGCGGGGTCCGGAAGCATCGAGCAGCAGGAGATCGACCGGATCTTCCGCTCGCTGCACCTGGACCAGACGGCCCGGCCGAAGAGCATCTCCGCGGCCACCGAGCAGTCGGTGCTCGACGCGCTGGCCGCGGCCGAGGCCGATCTGTCCGCGCACGAGATGGCGCAGACGATCGGCGTCAGCAGGGCGACCGCCCGGCGCTATCTGGAGTACCTCGCCGAGCTGGGGCAGGTCGAGTCGGGCCTGCGTTACGGACCGACGGGCCGCCCGCAGCACAGGTACCGGATGCGGATGCCGTGACCGCCTTCAGGGCGGCGCTCGCCGCGCTGATCTGGCTGGCGCTCGCCGGCTGCGGCGTGTCCGGCTCGCCCTCGCAGCACTCGGCGTTCCCCGACGGCTCCACCATGGCCCTCATCCGGGAGCGCGGCGTCCTCACCGTGGGCATCAAGTTCGACCATCCGCTGTTCGGCTACAAGGACCCGGCCACCGGGCGGATCACCGGATTCGACGCGGAGATCGCCCGGCTCGTCGCCAAAGACCTCACCGGCAGTGAGAGCAACATCCGCTTCATCGAGACCATCCCCCGCAACCGCGAGGACTTCCTGCAGCGCGGCGTGGTCGACGTCGTCCTCGCGACGTACTCGATCACACCCGCGCGGCGCAGGTTGGTCGGCTTCACCGACCCCTACTACTACGCCGGGCAGGACGTGCTGGTCCGTGCCGACGACACGGCCGTCCAGGAACCGGCGGACATGGGCGGCAAGAAGGTGTGCACGGCCAGGGGCTCCACCTCGGTGGACCGGCTGCGGTCCACCGTCCCCCGCGCCAAGCTCGAGATCGTCGACACCTACATGGAGTGCGTGACCGCCCTGATCACCGGGCGGATCGACGCGATCAGCACCGACGACACGATCCTGCTCGGGCTGATGCTCCAGCACCCGGAGCAGGTGCGGCTGCTGGGCAAGCCGTTCGGCAGGGAGCCGTACGGCATGGGCGTCCGCCGCGACGACGCCGCCTTCCGCGGCTATCTCGACGGGCTGATCGCGGGCTACCTGCGCGACGGCCGGTGGGACCGCGCCTTCCGGGACACCATCGGCGTCGCGGGCGCCGCCGCCGGACAGGCCAAGCCCGCATCCGACCGGCACTGAGCAAAACGCGCACAACACCTTTCGTGACACAAGCGGCTTCTACCGTTACGCCAACGCCGCTCGACGCGCCCTCCACCCGATGATCCGACGATCCGACGGTCCGGTGCGGCCTGCGGACAGTTGATCGCCGGATTGAAGGAGCGTGACGATGACCGTACACGGGGTGGCCACCGAGGAGCCCGCCTCCGCGGAGGCGCCGCTGGTGGTGCTGGACAAGGTCAACAAGCATTACGGCGAGCTGCACGTGCTTCAGGACATCGACCTGAGCGTCCGGCGCGGCGAAGTGATCGTGATCATCGGGCCGTCCGGGTCGGGCAAGTCCACCCTGTGCCGCGCGATCAACCGGCTGGAGAGCATCGACTCGGGTGCCATCACCATCGACGGCACCCCGCTGCCCGCCGAGGGGCGGCAGCTCGCCCGGCTCCGCGCCGACGTCGGCATGGTGTTCCAGAACTTCAACCTCTTCGCCCACAAGACGGTCCTGGAGAACGTCACGCTCGGACCGGTCACCGTGCTCGGGAAGAGCAAGGACGCGGCCGAGCGGCGGGGCCGCGAACTGCTCGACCGGGTGGGCATCGGCAACCAGGCCGGCAAGTATCCGGCGCAGCTGTCCGGCGGGCAGCAGCAACGCGTCGCCATCGCCCGTTCGCTGGCCATGGACCCCAAGGTGATGCTCTTCGACGAACCCACCTCCGCGCTCGACCCCGAGATGGTCAACGAGGTGCTCGACGTGATGACGGCACTCGCCGGCGACGGCATGACGATGCTCGTGGTCACCCACGAGATGGGCTTCGCCCGCCGCGCCGCCGACCGGGTCGTGTTCATGGCCGACGGCCAGATCGTCGAGGAGAACACCCCCGACCTCTTCTTCACCGCGCCGCGCAGCGAGCGCGCCCAGTCCTTCCTCGCCAAGATTCTCAGTCACTGACCCCCAGAAGGATGACCATGTTCAGACGATCCATCGTCACCGCGTTCGCCCTGGCCCTCGTCACCCTGACCTCCGCGTGCGGCGGCGACGACGCCTCCGCCTCCATCGTGGACAAGGCGAAGAACGAGAAGAAGCTCGTCATCGGCGTCAAGGCCGACCAGCCCGGCCTCGGCCTGCGCACGCCCGACGGCACCTTCGCGGGCTTCGACATCGAGGTCGCCAAGTACGTCGCCAAGGCCCTCGGCGTCGACGCCGCCAACATCACCTTCAAGGAGACCGTCTCGGCCAACCGCGAGGCGTTCATCGAGCAGGGCCAGGTCGACATGGTGGTGGCGACCTACTCCATCACCGACGCCCGCAAGCAGAAGATCTCCTTCGCCGGGCCGTACTTCGTCGCCGGGCAGGACCTGCTCGTCCGTGCCGACGACAACACGCTGACCGGGCCCGAGGCGCTCAACGGCAAGAAGCTGTGCTCCGTCGCCGGCTCGACCTCCGCGCAGAAGGTCAAGGACGCCTACGCCAAGGAGGTCCAGCTCCAGGAGGAGCGGGCCTACTCCGCGTGCGTGGACCGGGTGCTCGGCGGCCAGCTCGACGCCCTCACCACCGACAACGTGATCCTCGCCGGCTACGCCGCCCAGCACACCGGCAAGCTCAAGGTGGCCGGCAAGCCGTTCAGCACCGAGAAGTACGGCATCGGCCTCAAGAAGGACGACAAGCAGGGCCGTGACGCCATCAACGAGGCGCTGACCAAGATGTTCGCCGACGGGAGCTGGAAGAAGGCGATCGACGCCAACTTCGGCGCCGCCGGCTTCGCCGCCCCCGAGGTGCCGAAGCTCGAGAGGTACTGACCCCCCTCCCCGTACGGCGGGCATCGCATCCTGTCCGGTGCCCGCTGTACCTCGACCGGACTTGAGGTACCCATGAACGCACTGATCCTCGAGCGAGACACCATCCTCCTGGCCTTCTGGATGACCGTACGGCTCACCGCGGTCAGCACCGTCGGCTCGCTCGTGCTCGGCACCCTGTTGGCCGCGATGCGGGTCTCGCCGCTGTCGGTCCTGCGCACCGCCGCCGGCGGGTACGTCACCGTGGCCCGCAACACCCCGCTGACCCTCGTGCTCCTGTTCACCGGCCTGGGCGTGGGCGCGAACCTCGGTGTCGAGTTATCCGACGACATCAACGTGAACAACTTCTGGCTCGCCGTGATCGGGCTGACCGCCTACACCTCCGCCTTCGTGTGCGAGGCGCTGCGCTCCGGCATCAACACCGTGCCGGTCGGCCAGGCCGAGGCCGCCCGCTCGATCGGGCTCACCTTCCAGCAGACCCTGCGCCTGATCATCCTGCCCCAGGCGTTCCGGGCCGTCGTCGTGCCGCTGGGCAGCATCCTGATCGCGCTGACCAAGAACACCACCATCGCCCTCGTGGTCGGGGTGGCCGAGGCATCCGTGCGGATGCGGGAGATGATCGAGGTGTACGGAGACCAGGTGATTCAGATCTTCTTCGGATTCGCTGCCGGATTCGTCCTGCTCTGCCTGCCCACCGGGCTGTTCTTCGGCTGGCTGTCGCGCCGTCTGGCGGTGGCCCGATGAGCGCGGCCCCCGGCAACCTCTACGAGCCCCCGGGCCCGCGCAGCGTCCGCCGCAACCGGATGCTGGCCGCGGCCGCGACCGTGGTCATGATCGCCGTCGCCGTCCTCGTCTACGTCAGGTTCGACGCGAACGAGCAGTGGGCGGCGGAGAAGTGGTCACCGCTGATCCGCCCCGACGTGTGGAGCACGTTCATCCTGCCCGGCCTGTTCGGCACGCTGAAGGCCGCCGTCGCGGGGATCTTCCTCGCCACCGTCTTCGGGTTCGTCTTCGCGGCCGCCCGGATGTCCGAGCACCGCTGGCTCAGGGTGCCCGCCGCCGTGGTCGTGGAGTTCTTCCGCGCCGTCCCGCTGCTGCTGCTCATCTTCTTCGCGTTCTTCGGCTCGTTCGTGCTCATCGGGACGAGCGTCTCCGCGTTCACCGCCGTCGTCTTCGGGCTCACGCTCTACAACGGCTCGGTGATCGCCGAGATCGTCAGGTCCGGCGTGCACAACCTGCCCAAGGGCCAGGCGGAGGCCGCCTACGCGCTGGGCATGCGCAAGAGCCAGGTCATGCGGCTCGTCCTGCTCCCCCAGGCCGTCCGCACCATGATGCCCGCGATCGTCAGCCAGTGCGTGGTGCTGCTCAAGGACTCCGCGCTCGGGTTCATCGTCGGCTACGACGAGCTGGTGGACCGGGGTCTCAACGGCATCGCCGCGAACTTCTCCAACGTCATCCCCGCCGCCATCCTCATCGCCGTCATCTTCATCGCCATCAACGTCGCGCTCGACAAGTTCGCCCACTGGCTGCACGAGAACAGCGGCAGGCGAGCCCGTCAGGGAGACGACGCCAAGCCCGCGGCCGCCGAGCCCCAGCTGGTCGAAGCACTGTAGTCGCGCCCCCGCGCTTCTCCGGTGCCGACCAGCGGTGGGCCGGCGGCAGGCCGGTGTCACCCGGACAGGAGGACCGGCCCGCCCGACGGCCGCCGAGCCCGGAGAAGTCCGAGGGCCCGCAGACGATCGGATGCTAGTGCCGGAGGAGTTCCTCCGGCTCGCGCAGCTCCTCGGCGAACCAGGAGATGGTACGGCTCAGCCCGTCGACGATGTCCACCTTCGGCGCCCACCCCAGCCGGGAGGCGGCCAGGGAGATGTCCGGGCACCGGACCTCCGGGTCCTCGGCGGGACGGTCGACGAAGTGGATCGGCGAGTCCGAGCCGGTCAGCTCCCGGATCGTCTCCGCGAGGGCGAGCATGGTCAGCTCGACCGGGTTGCCGATGTTGACCGGGCCCGCGAAGTCGCTGCCGGCGAGGGCGAGGACCCCCTCGACCGTGTCGTCCACGTAGCAGATGGACCGGGTCTGCCCGCCGTCGCCGGTCACGGTGATCGGCTCGCCGCGCAGGGCCTGGCGGATGAAGGTGGGGATGGCCCTGCCGTCGTGGGGCCGCATCCTCGGCCCATAGGTGTTGAAGATCCGCACGATCGCGGTGTCGGTCCCGTGGGAGTTGCGATAGGCCGTCGTCAGCGACTCGGCGAACCGCTTGGCCTCGTCGTACACGCTCCGCGGCCCCACCGGGTTGACGTTGCCCCAGTAGCCCTCCCGCTGCGGGTGCTCCAGCGGGTCGCCGTACACCTCGCTGGTGGAGGCCAGCACGAAGCGGGCGCCCTTCTCCCTGGCCAGCCCGAGGGCGTGCAGCGTGCCGATGCTGCCCACCTTGAGCGTCTCTATCGGGTAGCGCAGGTAGTCGGCCGGAGAGGCCGCCGAGGCGAAGTGGAGCACCAGGTCGACGTCGCCGGAGACATGGACGAATCCCGTGAGGTCGCACTCCACCAGGCGGAACGCGGCCCGGCCCATCAGCTGCTCGACATTGCGCGGCGAGCCGGTCAGGAAGTTGTCCATGCAGATCACGCCCGCTCCCTCCGCGAGAAGGCGTTCACACAGATACGACCCCAGGAGACCGGCTCCGCCGGTCACCACCACCCGCCGCATGTTCATCGGGCCCTTACCTCCAGCAGATTGACGGCGGCGCCGAGGACATCCCGGACGCCGATCTCCAGCAGGCCCTCATCGGGCAGGTTCCCGTAGAGGTCGCCGGAGCGTCCCGCCCACAGGGAAACGTGCGATCCGGGGGGCGGTCCCCATCGAGCGGGCGAGACGGGCCCGAACAGCACCACGGAGGGGGTGGCGAGCGCGGTGGCCAGCCGGGCCACGCCGGTGTCGCCGCAGATGACCAGCCGGGCCCGCGCGACCAGTGCGGCCAGTTCGCCCAGGTCGGTACGGCCGGCGAGCACGGACGTCTCCGGCAGGCAGGCGAGGGAGGCCACGTGCTCGGCGAGTGCCCGCCCCCCGGCGCTCCCGGTGATCACCACGTCGTGACCGGCCTGCCGCAGCACGAAGGACACCAGCGCGAACCGCTCCGGCGGCCAGCGCCTGGCCGGGCCGGCGGCTCCGGGGTGGACGACGACCGGTGCGGGCTCTCCGGGCAGCGGGACCTTCAGCGCCAGATCGGCCGGGTCCGCGGCGATGCCGTACCAGCCGAGGAGGTCGCACCAGCGCCGGACCTCGTGCGCGTCCTGGCGCCATGACGGTCCCGGCACGTCGGGGAAGCCGGGGTGGGCGTGCGTGAGCAGCCGTCCCGGGTGGGTACGGCGCAGCGCGGCGATGCTCTGCGGGCTCCCGTCGTGCAGGTTGACCGCGATGTCAGGAGACGGGACGGGCGGCAGCGGGCCCGGCCCCGCCACGTCCAGCAGCTCGTCCACCGCGCCGATCAGCGGCAGCAGACCGGCCAGCGAGGCGGGCGCGGCCAGCACGATCCGGTGCTCGGAGTGGGCGCGCCGCAGGGCGCGCAGCGCCGGGACCGCGGTGAGGAGGCCACCGAGGCCGGGGCCGCGCAGCACCACCATGACCGGCGCCTCCCCGGCCGGGCGCCCACCGGGGCTCATGACGGCTTCCGGATCGGCACGGCCGGGACAACCGGGGCGCGGCGGGCGTAGGCGGCGCGTGGCTTCCCCTGGTCCCCGTGGACGACGAGCACCGCCGCCGGGTCATGGAAGATCGCGTTTATCCCGAGAAATCTCATGGATTCGCCTCTCGTGTGTAACTGGTTAACTACCGAGCGGAGCGCTTCTCAAAACGAAGGAACGGGGAAAAGTCCAGGTAAGAGACCTGCATATCTGCATATGTCACTTTCTGTAGTTTTTTGGGGCTTTTTTCTATCGGCCCGCCGCGTACCGAACCCGTTACCGAGAACACCCCGGAGACGCCCGTGCCGAGCCGTAGACCTCCAGCCGCCGTCCTGCCCGACCGTGCCGGCGCCCCGATCGCGGACGTTCCCCGCGACCACGGCACCGTCCGGATGGAGCCCGTGCCGGGAGCCCGTCCGGACGCCGGGACCCGTCCATGAGAATCCTGCTCTGGCACGTCCACGAACGCTGGACGACGGCGTTCGTCCGGGGCGCCCACGACTATCTCGTCCCCCTCGTCCCGGACCGCGGCCCCGACGGACGCGGCCGCCCGCGGGCCTCCCCCTGGCCCGCCACCGTGCGCGAGGTGCCGTGGAACCGGCTCCGCGGCGAAGACGTCGACCTGGTCGTCCTGCAGCGCCCCCGCGAGCTGGACCTCGTCCGGCGCTGGCTGCGCCGCCGGCCGGGCCGGGACGTGCCGGCCGTCTACGTCGAGCACGACGCTCCGGCGGGGAACGCACCCGGCACCCGGCACCCGCTGGCCGGCCGTGACGACATCCCGTTGGTCCACGTGACCCACTTCAACGACCTGTTCTGGGACTCCGGCAGGGCCCCCACCGAGGTGGTCGAGCACGGCGTCGTCGACCCCGGCCACCACTACACGGGTGAGCTCCCGCGCGCCGGCGCCGTCGTCGACGATCCGATCCGGCGCGCCCGGGTCACCGGAACGGACCTGCTCCCGAGGTTCGCCGCCGCGGCCCCGCTCGACGTCTTCGGCCTGAAGGTCACCGGCCTGCCGTACCGGCTCCGCTTCCCGTTCGGGACCTTCGAGGACCTGCCGCGGGAGAAGATGCACGCCGAACTGGCCCGTCGGCGGGTCTACCTGCACCCCTACCGGTGGACCTCGCTCGGGCCCTCCCTGATCGAGGCCATGCTGCTCGGCATGCCCGTCGTGGCGCTGGCCACCACCGAGGCCGTGGAGGCGGTGCCGCCGGAGGCGGGGGTGATCTCGACCCGCGTCGCCACCCTCACCGACGCGCTGCGGGGCTTCGTCACCGACCCGGCCCGGGCCCGGCAGTGCGGGAAGGCCGCCCGGACCGCCGCGCTCGCCCGCTACGGCCTCGGCCGCTTCCTGTCCGACTGGGATCGCGTGCTCGGCCGGGCCACCGGACGCTGAGCCGCAGGTACGGCTCAGCGCCGGCGCGGATCACCGGAGTCCAAGCCCGCCGCTCCGGCCGCTCCCGCTGCGAGGACTCCGTCAGGCGGGTACGGCCGCCGGGCGGAGCAGGGCCACCCCCCGGGGGGCGAGCCGTACGTGGTCCGACGGGCCGGCGCCGGTGAGGTCGTCGGTCATCGGGGCCGGCAGGGGTACGGTCACCGCTGCGGCGGAGTGGTTGAGCAGCACGTAGCGGGAGGTGCCGTCGGCCGCCTGCCGTACCCGTGCCTGCACGCCGCCGGGCAGGCCGGGCAGGACGGGCCGGACGCCCGCCTCCGCCGCGGCGCGGCGCAGCACCGCGCGCATCGTGGCGGGATCGGGGAGGGTGCCGAGATACCAGGCGGTGCCCAGCCCGAAACGGTGCCGGGTGACGGCGGGCAGGCCGGTGAGCTCACCGGCGGCGAAGGACTCGACGGCCTCGGCCCCCTCCAGCGCGATCTCCTCCGACCACAGGCTGCCCCTCCCCTGGGATAGCTCCACGGTGCCCCCGTCGTCGAGCGGCCAGAACTCCTCCACGCGCAGGCCGAGCATCCGCCGGAAGGGAGCCGGGTAACCGCCGAGGTGGACCCGGTCGCACGGGTCGACGATCCCCGAGAAGAAGGACATCAGCAGTGTCCCGCCGCCCTCGACGTACCGTTCGAGGTTGGCCGCCTCCTCCTCGCCGGCCATGTAGAGGTTGGGCACGACGACCAGCCGGTAGCCGGTCAGGTCACCGCCCGGCCGGACGACGTCGCACGCCACGTTGTCCTGGTGGAGGGGCAGGTAGTGGGCGAACACGAGGTCGTCGAGACGAAGGCCGGCGCTGGGACGGGCGGCCTGTTCCAGGCCCCACCAGCTCTGCCAGTCCAGGACGACGGCCACGTCGGCGCGGGGCGACCGCGTGCCGAACAGCTCCGGCACGCTCGCGAGCTCCCGGCCGAGCTCCCGCACCTCCCGGAAGGTCCGGGTACCGGTGCCGCCGTGCGGGACCATCGCCGAGTGGTACTTCTCGGCCCCGCCGCGCGACTGCCGCCACTGGAAGAACATCACCGCGTCGGCGCCGTGCGCGACGGCCTGCCAGCTCCACAGCCGCATGACGCCGGGCGGTTTGGGCGCGTTGCAGGCCCGCCAGTTGACGGCACTCGGCGCCTGCTCCATGAGCAGGTACGGCTGGCCGTCCCGCAGCGACCGCATCACGTCGTAGGAGAGGGCGGCCCTGGGCGCGGCGTGCTCGTCGTACGGGTCGGGGTAGGAGTCGTAGCTGACGACGTCCAGGTGGGGGGCCCACTGGAACAGGTCGAGGGTCTTGGCCAGCGGCACGAAGTTGGTCGTGGCGGGCACCTCGGGGGTGATCCGGTCGAGGATCCGCCTCTCGGCGAGGTAGCAGGCGAGCAGCTCGTCGGAGCCGAACCGGGCGAAGTCGATCTGCTGGGCGGGGTTGGGGATGGTCGGCGCGGTGCGGGGCGGCAGCACCTCCTCGAAGGAGGCGTACCGCTGCGACCAGAACGCCGTCGACCAGGCGTCGTTGAGCGCCTCGACGTCGCCGTAGCGCCCGCGCAGCCAGCCGCGGAACGCCTCGGCGGAGACGTCGCAGTAGCACGCCCGCACATGGCAGCCGTACTCGTTGCCGACATGCCACATGACCAGCGCCGGGTGGTCGCCGTAGCGCTCGGCCACGGCGGTGACCAGGTGTGCCGCGTGCTCCCGGTAGACCGGGCTGGAAGGGCAGTAGTGCTGGCGCGCGCCCGGCCAGAGCCGGGTCCCGTCCGCCTGCTCCGGCAGCGTCTCGGGGTGGCGGGCGCTCAGCCAGGGGGGCGGGGAGGCGGTCATGGTGGCCAGGCCGACGCCGACGCCGCCGTCCGCCAGCAGGTCCATGATCTTGTCGAGCCGGCCGAACTCCAGCCGGTCCGGCTCCGGCTGCACGACGGCCCAGGAGAAGACGCCCAGGCTGACCAGGTTGACCCCGGCTTCCCGCATCAGCTTGACGTCCTCGGTGTGCACCTCCTCCGGCCACTGCTCGGGGTTGTAGTCACCGCCGTAGGCGATGCCCCCCAGCCGCCGGTACAGCCGATCCATCCTGCTCATTTTCGACGCTCCCTTCCAGCGGCCCGGCCGGGCGGCCGGACCGGTCCGTCACAGCAGGCCGGCCGCGGCCAGGTATTCGCCGACGCGACCCGTCTCGTCCCCGTCCAGCGGGATCTGCGGCAGCGCGGTGGTCGGGTGGTCGATGATCCCGCGCAGGTGCAGGGCCGCCTTGAAGGCACCCATCGCCGAGGACCCCGCCCCCATCCGCGCCCCGCCGACCCTCACCAGCTCGAACAGGCGGAACAGCCGTTCCTGCTCGGCGCGGGCGGCCGCCCAGTCGCCCTCCGACGCCGAGCGGAACAACCGCGCGTACCCGTGGGGGTCGACGTTGCCCAGTCCGGGCACCACGCCGTCGGCCCCCATCCACAGGGCGGAGTCGACGGTCAGCTCGGATCCGGTCAGCACGCTGAAGGAGCCGACGTCACTCCGTTCCCGCCGGCCGAGGATCACCTCGCGCAGGCCGGCGTCGTCACCGCTGGAGTCCTTCACCCCGGCCAGCACGCCGTCGGCCGCCAGGCCGAGCAGGAGGTCGGCGCCGAGCTTGCTGTGCACGGAGACGGGCAGGTCGTAGGCGTACAGCGGCAGACCGGCCCGGTCGGCGACGGCCCGGAAGTGCGCGGCGATCTCCACGGGGTGGGTACGGGCGTAGAACGGCGCGGTCGCCACGATCCCGTCCGCGCCCGCCTTGACGGCGGCCCGCACGTGCTCCAGCACCCTCGGGGTGGTCATGTCGATCACACCGGCCAGCACCGGGACCTGGCCGCCCACGTGCCCCAGCACCGTGTCCAGCACGATCCTGCGGTGTCCGTCCGGCAGGAACGCCACCTCCGAGGAGGAGCCGAGGACGAACAGCCCGTCCACCCCGCCGGCCAGCAGATGGTCCACCAGCCGGGTCAGCGATCCGGTGTCGACCTCGAAGTCCGGGGTCAACGGGGTGCACACCGGGGGGATGACGCCGGTCAGTGCGGTGGCGGTTGTCATTGACGCTCCTGTGCTTGGCTGATCAGGTCGAGGTCGGTGGCCCCGGCGGGGACCGGGTGGTGGCAGCGGAACAGGTGGTCGCCGGACGGGCCGCCGCCGGCCCGCATCGCCGGCATCTCCACGGCGCACGCGTCGTCGGCCTTCCAGCACCGGGTGCGGAAGGGACATCCGCTCGGCGGCCGCGTCGCCGACGGCACCGAGCCCACCAGCGGGATCGGATTGATCGGCGAGAGCAGTCCCGGCGTGGCGGAGAACAGTGCCCGGGTGTACGGATGGCGGGCATGGTCCGGTACGGCCTGCGCGGAGGCCCGTTCGACGACCCGTCCCAGGTACATCGTGACGACCTGGTCGCTCATCCGCCGCACCGTCTGGATGTCGTGCGAGACGAAGACCAGCGTCAGGCCGAGTCTGCCCTTCAGCTCCAGCAGCAGGTTCAGGATCTGGGCGCGGACCGAGACGTCCAGCGCGCTCGTCGGCTCGTCCGCGATCAGCAGCTCCGGTTCGAGCGCGAGCGCCCTGGCGATGGCCACGCGCTGGCGCTGGCCTCCGGAGAGCCGGCCCGGCAGCAGGTCGGCGGAGCTCGGGGGCAGGCCGACCAGGTCGAGCAGCTCGCGCACCCGCTCGTCCCGCCACCGCGCGGTGCCGCGCCGGTGCACGTTCAGCGGGTCACGCAGGATCTGCTGGACGGGCAGCCGGCGGTTGAGCGCGGTGGACGGATCCTGGAAGATCATTCCGGTGCTCGACCCGACGAGCGTCCGGCGCTCGGCGTCCTTCGTCGACCAGAGGTCCCGCCCTCTGAAGGACACCGTGCCGGAGGTGGGCCGCTGCAACCCCACGAGCACCTTGGCCAGGGTGGACTTGCCGCAGCCGGACTCCCCCACGACACCGACCGTCTGACCGGCGGCGACGGTCAGGTCCGCCCCGGTGAGGGCGTACACCCGGTCGCGGGAGAACAGGCCGCCGGAGCGCGCCCGGTGCACGACATGGACGTCGGCGAGTTCGAGCAGGGTCTCGGCCGGGCCGGGGTCCGTCGCCATCAGGTCTCCTTCCCGGCGAACACCGGAGTCGTGATCTCGACCGCCGGATGGTGGCAGGCCACCGAGTGGCGGTGGACGTCTCCGTCCAGCCCGGGGGCGTCCGTGCGGCAGACGTCCGTGGACATCGGGCAGCGGTCGGCGAACCGGCAGCCGGCGGGGAAGTCGGCGGGGGACGGGACCACCCCGCGGATCTGGGTGAGCCGCTCCGCGCCGGCCTCCAGCGACAGCACCGAGCCGAGCAGCCCCCGGGCGTAGTGGTGCGCCGGGGCTCCGACGAGTGCTGCGGTGATCCCGGTCTCGACGATCTGCCCGCCGTACATCACCACGATTCGATCGGTGACGTCGGCCACCAGGGCGAGGTCGTGGGAGACCAGGACCAGGGCGAAGCCGAGTTCGGACCGGAGCCGCAGCAGCAGTTCGATCACCTGCGCCTGGACCGTCACGTCCAGGGCGGTGGTGGGCTCGTCGGCGATGATCAGTTTGGGGCTGCGGGACAGGGCCATCGCGATGAGCACCCGCTGGCGCTGGCCGCCGGACAGCTCGTGCGGGTAGGCGGGCAGGGTCCGCGCCGGGTCCAGCCCGACCAGCTCCAGAAGTTCGGCCGCGCTCCGCCTGCCGCCCCGCCTGACCACCTGCTTCAGCTGTGCCTTGATGGTCATCGCGGGGTTCAGCGAGGAGAGGGCGTCCTGGTAGATCATCGCCATGTCGTGTCCGAGCAGCCTGCGGCGGGCCGGCCGGGAGAGCCTCAGCAGATCCTTGCCGTCGAAGCGGATCTCGCCGCGGATCCGCGCTCCGCGCGGCTGCAGGCCCATGACCGTCAGCGCGGTGAGCGATTTGCCGCACCCGGACTCGCCGACCAGCCCGAGCACCTCGCCCGGCCGGACGTCGAAGGAGATCCCGTCGACGATGTCCACGCCGTCGTGCCGGCCGTCGAAGCCGACGGCCAGGTCGGTCACCCGCAGGACCGGCTCGCCGGTGGGCAGCGGGCGGGCACGTCCGGCCAGGCGACGGGCCGCCTCGGCCAGCCCCGGCAGTTCGGTGACCTCTCCGGTCCCGGGCCGCGCCTGCTCCAGGGCATCCACCTCGGCGGGCTTCTCCGGGTCGGCGGGCCGACGGGCCGCCGGTGCCGCCGGTGCCGCCCAGGCGTCGGACACCCCTTCGGACAGGATGTTCAGCGAGAGCACGGTGAGCAGGATCAGCAGGCCGGGGAAGACGGTGGCCCACCATCCTCCGAGAAGCACCATGTTCCTGCCGTCGGCGATGACGCTGCCCCAGGACGGGTCGGGCGGCCGGACCCCGGCGCCGATGAAGGACAGCGACGCCTCGAAGACGATGGCGTCGGCGACCGTCACCGTGCAGAACACCAGCACGGGCGCCGCACAGTTGACGGCCACATGCCTGATCAGGATGTGCGGGGTCCGGGCACCGATGATCCTCTCGGCCGCCACGTAGTCCTCTCCGTACTGCGCCAGCACGTTGGCCCGGACCACGCGGGCCACCGACGGCATGTACAGGAAGCCGATCGCGGCCACCAGCACCGTGACGCTGCCGCCGAAGACCGCCACCAGCACCGCGGCCAGCGCGATCCCGGGAAAGGCCATGACGACGTCGAGGACCCGCATGATCGTCTCGTCGATCCACCTGCGGGAGGTGGCGGCGACGGCTCCGACGACGGACCCGGCCACCAGCGCCAGGGCGGTCGCTCCCAGACCGATGAGGAGCGACCAGCGCGCCCCGTGCATCAGCCGGCTCAGGATGTCGCGGTTGGCGCTGTCCAGCCCCATCCAGTGGCCGGCGGAGGGCCCGCCGCCGGCGGCCTGCTGGAGGTACGGCGAGTGCGGGGCCAGCAGGGGTGCGAACAGGGCGGCGAGGATGACCACCGCCAGAATGCCCAGGGCGGCCCACGACAGCGGAGACAGCCTCCGGAAGGTGATCCCGGGCCGGGTCAGCGCGTCCGTCAGTCCTCTTCGCATCAGGCCGCGCTCCTCAGCCGGGGATTGACCAGCAGGTAGAGGATGTCGACGACCAGGTTGACGACCATGAATCCGACGGCGATGGTCAGCACCACACCCTGGACCACCGCCGGGTCGCCGTCACGTACGGCATTGATCATTAGTTGCCCCATTCCGGGGAGGGAGTAGATCTGCTCGATGACCACCGCGCCGCCGAGCAGGTACCCGATCCGCAGGCCCAGCACCGTGAGCGGGTTGATCAGCGCGTTGCGCAGCACGTTGCGCCCGACGACCACCAGCGGGGGGAGCCCGCTGCCGATCGCGGTGCGGACGTAGTCCCGGTCCAGTTCCTCGACCATGGAGGTGCGGATGATCCGGATGAGCTGGGCCGCCACCGGGAGGGACAGCGACAGGGCGGGCAGTGTCATCGACCGCAGCCAGCCGGTGAGGGAGTCGGCGGGGTTGATGTATCCGCCGGTCGGGAAGATCCCCTTGCTCACCGCGAGCCACTGGATCATCAGCAGCGCCAGCCAGAAGGCCGGGGCCGCCACCCCGACCAGCGACACCACCCGGATCACCTGATCGGGCCAGCGATCCCGGAAGAGCGCCGCGGTGACGCCGAAGACCAGGGCGACGACCACGGCGATTCCCAGCCCCAGGAAGGTGAGCTGGACGGTCAGCGGCAGCGCGGTGAGCACCGAGTCGAGCACGGGGGCCTTGGTGAGCACGCTGGTGCCCATGTCACCGTGGAGCAGGTCGCCGACGAAGCGCACGTACCGCAGCGGCAGCGGGTCCAGCAGGCCGTTCTCGACCTGGAACCGGTGGATCTGTTCCGGGGTCGGGTTGGCGCCCTGGAAGTAGGCGTACTCGGGCTTGCTGTTCGAGAACCGCATGACGATGAAGACGAACAGGACGACGCCCAGCAGCAGCGGGATCAGGATGAGGACGCGGCGGAGAAGCATCCTGGCGATGACGGCCATGGTCAGGTGCGCTTGGCCTGCAGCAGGTTGATGCCCGGGTACGGCTGCGGGCGGACTCCGGAGACCTTCCTCGGATCCCAGGCGGTCATCAACTCGGTGTGCACGACCGGGTAGAGCACCGCCTGCTCGGCGATGACGTCGATGTATTCGCGGACCAGCTCGGTCTTCGCCGACTTGTCCGGCTCCTCGGTGGCCCTGTCCATCATCTCGAAGAGGTCCTTGGCCGCCTTGCCGCCCTCCCAGCGGCTGTACTTCATCCACAGGCCGCCGCGGACGTAGTTGTAGTGCAGGATCAGGTCGGCGTCCATGCCGAACTGGTTGGGGTTCGACGCGGCGGCGACCACCTGGTACTCCTGGAACTGGTCCATCTTGGCGAACAGCGCGGCGGTGTCCTGCGGCTCCAGCGTGGTCTTGACGCCGACCGCCTCCCAGGAGGCGGCGATGGTCGGCAGGCAGTCGGTGATCCAGCTCAGGTTGACCGCCATCAGGTTGATCGTCAGGTTCTCGGCCCCGGCCTCCTTGAGCAACGCCCTGGCCTTGTCCGGGTCGTAGTCGTAGACGGTGGCCGCCCTGGCGTGGTCGGGGTGCCCCTCGTTGAGGAAGGAGCTCGACGCGGTGCCGTGCCCCTTGAGCGCCACCTGGATCATCTTCTGCCGGTCGATCGCGTAGTGCAGCGCCTGCCGTACCCGCACGTCGTCGAAGGGTTTCGTACCGGTGTTGAACATGAGGAACAGGTGGTTCATGCCCTTGCCGCCCTCGACGGTCAGCCCTGATGCGGCGAGCTGGTCGATGTTGGCGTAGGGGACGTTGTCGGCGATCTGCGCCTCGGCCGCGCCGCCGGAGATCTTGGCGACCCGCGCCGCCGCGTCGACGATGGACAGCCAGTTCATCTTCTTGACGGTGGCCGGCCGCGGGCCGTTGTAGTCGGCGAACGCCTCGAAGGTCGTGTTCGACTTGGGGTTGTGCGCGGTCTGCCGGTAGGGGCCGGATCCGCAGGTCTTGCCGCCCTTGGCCGCGTCCCAGGCGCCGGGGGCGCCGAAGACGTGCTTGGGCATGATCTTGGCGATCGTCAGCCGGGGCGCCGCGTCGGGGAAGGGGAACTTGAAGACCAGTTCGACGTTGCGGTCGTCGATCTTCTTCACCTCCCGCAGCCATGCCTTGAAGAAGTTGCCGACGAGCACGTTCTCGGCCGGGTCGAGGATCCGCTGGAAGGTGAAGACCACGTCGTCGGCGGTCACCGGCCGGCCGTCGTGCCACTTCGCGCCTTCGCGGAGGGTGAACTTCCACGAGGTGGCCGCCGGGTCCGCCGGCAAGGCGGTGGCCAGGGCGGGATACGGCTCGCGCGTGATCGGGTCGGTGTCCAGCAGCCCCTCGTAGATGTGGCTGATGCCGGCCATCGTGAACGCGGAGGCGGTCTGCGTCGGGTCCCAGCTCTGGTCGTTGCCGTATCCGATGACGGCGGTGACCAGGTCCTTGTCCGATCCGGCGCCGACCGAGCCGGTCGAGGCGGGTCCGCCCGAACAGGCGGAGAGGGAGGTCGCGATGGCCGCCGCCGCACCTGCCGCTCCGCTGTAGCGCAGGAAGTCGCGGCGGCTGAGGGCGGGCCGGAATGGGGGGGCGCTCACGGTGCCTCCTACAGGCGTCGGAACCAGGGAAAGAATTCCTAGGACGTCCTACGTCCTACGTTGTGTATTAGAGTGGACCGTAGAGGGCGAGCCGTCGTCTGGTCAACAGAAGTCGGCGGGAATGTGTCCGCGATGTTTCGTCGGGACCACCCTCCGGCGGCTCCGCCGCGTCACCGACCGGAAAACCGCGTCGTATGCTGTCGGGTCGGGAGCAAGCCGGGGACCTGGTCTCGCACCACCGACGACTGCCACCCGGCGCGGGGCACCGCCACCGGCCGCCGATCACAGGGGAACCACCGTGACCACAGCCCCCCGCCCGTTCCGCGGCCGGCTCAGCCGTGCCGTCGAGGTCCAAGAGGCCGTCAAGGACATCATCCTGCGGCGCAGGCTCGCGGCCGGTGACCCGCTGCCCACCGAGTCCGAGCTGATCGAGGAGCTCGGGATCAGCCGCAACTCGGTCCGCGAGGCGCTCAAGGCCCTGCAGGCCGTCGGCATCGTGGACATCCGCCACGGCTTCGGGATGTTCGTGGGCCGGATGTCGCTGACCGGCCTGGTCGACGAACTGGCCTTCCACGGCCGGATCACGATGCAGGACGGCCGGAACGATCTCGGCCACCTCATCGAGATCCGCGAGATCCTCGAAACCGGCCTGGTCCAGCGGCTGATCGACCGGCATCAGGAGGCCGACCTGTCCCCGGTCGACGTGGTGATGGAGCAGATGGAGGCCGAGGCTCTCGTAGGAGACGTCTCACCGGACACCGACCGGCTCTTCCACGACGTGCTCTACCGCCCGCTGGGCAACCCCCTGGTCGGGCAGCTTCTCGGCGCCTTCTGGGATGTCTACCACCAGCTACGCGACAATCTGGGGAGCCCAGACGAGTCCCCGGCCGACGTCGTGCGGCGGCACCGCGACATCCACGCCGCCGTCGCGGCCGGGGACAAGGCGGCGGCCATCGCCGCGGTGCACGCCCACTTCGAGGGCGTCCGCAACCGGCTGCGGCGGCTGGACGATCCGCCGCAGCCGGGCGCCCCGGCTCAGCCGTCCCCGTAGTGCCAGCACTCGGTCCAGCGGCCGTCGCCGAGTTCGGTGCGGAGCGGGATCCGCTCCGAACAGACCGGCAGGGCGATCGGGCAGCGGGGATGGAACCGGCAGCCGCCCGGCGGATCGGCCAGGCTGGGGGGCTCGCCGCGGCTGAGGATCTCCGGTGGTGACACGCGATCCGGATCGGGGGCGGCCGACAGGAGCAGGCGGGTGTACGGATGCGTCGGCTCCTGGGTGAGGACCTCCCCCGGACCGCTCTCGATGAGCCGTCCGGCGTACATCACCGTGATGTCCTCGGCGAAGTAGCGCGCGCTCGCGATGTCGTGGGTGATGTACAGCAGGGCCAGGCCGCTCTCGTCGGCCAGCCGCTCCAGCAGCCGCAGCACCCCCAGCCGGATCGACACGTCGAGCATGGAGACCGGCTCGTCGGCGATCAGCACGGCCGGCCGTACGGCGAGGGCCCTGGCGATCGCCACCCGCTGGCGCTGCCCGCCCGACAGCTCGTGCGGAAGCTTGTCCATGAACTGCTCGACCGGAGTGAGGCTGACCCTTTCGAGGAGTTCGGCCACCTGCTCGGTCTCCTCGGCGGACGAGCGCGCGTGACCGTGGATCCGCAACGGCCTGGCCAGGTGGTAGCGGACCCGGTGGAAGGGGTTGAGCGACGCGAAGGGGTCCTGGAAGATCAGCTGTACCTGGCGGCGGTAGTCGCGGAACTCCGCCCCCCGGTGGGCCCGCACCGGACGGCCGCGCAGCAGCACCTCCCCCGAGGTCGCGGGATAGACCTGCGCCAGCAGCCGGGCGACCGTGCTCTTGCCGCAGCCGCTCTCCCCCACCAGTGCGGTCACCGAGCCGGCCCGCAGCGCCAGCGACACGTCGTCCACCGCGCGGATCGGCGGGCGCCGGCCCAGCCGCCCTCTCGGACCCCGGGCCGCGGTGAAGTGCTTGGTCAGGTTCCGTCCCTCCAGCACCACTTCTGCGCTCATGCGTCGACCTCCGACGTCGGTCCGGTGGGGACGGGCACGCCGGTCCCGTCGTGCAGCAGGCAGGCGACCGCTCCCTCGGGGCCGGGACGCAGCAGCGGATGCGTCGAGCGGCACTCGTCGAGGGCGAAGCGGCAGCGGGGGTGGAAGGCGCAGCCGGGCGGCGGCTCCCGCAGGTCCGGCGGTGTGCCGGGGATGCTGAGCAGCTCCTGACGGGGCCCGCGCAGCTTGGGGAAGGACCGCAGCAGACCGAGCGTGTACGGATGACGCGGCGCCCGGTGCAGTGCGCGGGCGTCCCCGGTCTCCACGACCCGGCCGGCGTACATGACCGCGATACGGTCGGAGATCTCCATGAGCAGCGACAGGTCGTGCGTGATGAAGACGACCGCGAAGCCGAACTCGTCCTTCAGCGCCCGGATCTCGTGCAGGATGTCGCGCTGGACGACGACGTCGAGGGCGGTCGTCGGCTCGTCCATGATGATGATCTCGGGGTTGAGGGCGAGCGCGATGGCGATCACGGCACGCTGCCGCATGCCCCCGGAGAGCTCATGGGGGTAGCTGCGCAACCGGTCCGCGCCGATGCCGACCCGGTGCAGCAGTTCGGCCGCCCGTTCGGTCCTGGCCTTGCGCGGCAGCTCGCGCTCGTGGGTGCGGAGCACGTCGTCGATCTGGGCGCCGACGGTGCTCACCGGGTTGAGGGAGTTCATCGCGCTCTGGAAGACGATCGCGAGCTCCTTCCAGCGGAACGCCCGCAGCGCCGCCCGGTCGAGGTCCAGGACGTCGACCGGCCCGCCGCCGGCCCGGTGGTAGAGGATGGAGCCGCCGGTGACCACGGCCGGGGGCCGCAGCAGCCGTCCGAGAGCGTGCGCGAGCGTCGACTTGCCGCTGCCGCTCTCCCCCGCGACCCCGAGGATCTCACCGCGCCGCAGGTCCAGCGAGACGTCGTCGACCGCGTGCACGGTACCTCCCGCCGACAGGTAGTCCACGCTGAGGCCGCGGATCTCCAGGATGTTCACGGGCCCACCTCTCCCGCGGTCTCGAGCACCGCGGTGGATCCACGGCGGGAGCGCCGGGGCGCCCGCACGGTCCGCAGCCGGGGGTTCGCGATCTCGTCGATGCCGAAGTTCATCAGGCCGAGCCCGGCGCCGACGAGTGCGATGCACAGCCCCGGCGGGATGAACCACCACCAGGCGCCGACGAGCAGGGCCTGGCCGTTCTGCGCGAAGTAGAGCATGCTCCCCCAGCTGACGGTGGACAGGTCGGCCAGGCCGAGGAACGACAGCCCCGCCTCGGCGAGGATCGCGGCCACGACGGTGGCCAGGAAACTGGTGGCGATCACCGGCAGCTCGACCGGGAGGATCTCGTAGAAGATGATCCTCAGTGGCTTCTCACCGCCGGCCCTGGCGGCCTCGACGAAGTCGCGGCGGCGGATGGACAGGGTCTGTGCGCGCAGGATGCGGGCGCCCCAGGCCCAGCCGGTCGCCGCGATGACGACCGCGACGGAGGCGACGCCGCGCTGGGGCAGGTAGCCCGCGAGCACGATCACCAGCGGCAGCGCCGGCAGCACCAGGAAGATGTTGGTGAGCACCGAGAGCGTCTCGTCCACGACGCCGCCGAAGTAGCCGCCGACCAGTCCGACGGCGATCGACACCACGGTGGCGATCACCGCTGACAGCACCCCCACGCCCAGCGAGACACGGGAGCCGTGCACGACCTGCAGGAGGATGTCCTGGCCGGTCTGCGTGGTGCCGAGCCAGTGCTCGGCCGACGGCCCCGCCAGCGCCTCGCCGCCGGTGGCGGACGGGTCGCCGGTGAGCAGCAGTGGCCCGAAGATCGCCATCAGGGCGAAGAAGGCGAGGATCAGCAGGCCGATCCTGATCTTCCACGAGCGCATGTCAGGCCTCCTGCCGGGTGCGGGGGTCGAGCACGACGTAGGCCAGGTCGGCGAGGAGGTTGGCGGCCAGCACCGCCAGCGAGATGACCAGGAAGATGCCCTGCATCAGCGGGAAGTCCTCGTTCTCCACGCCCTTGAGCAGCATCGACCCGATGCCCGGGTAGGAGAAGACGATCTCGGTGAGCACCGAGCCGCCGACCACGAACCCGAGCGACAGGGCGAAGCTGGTGATGTTGGGCAGGATCGCGTTGCGGGCGGCGTAGGCCCACATGACCCGGCGGCTGGTGAGCCCCTTGGCCTCGGCCATCACCACGTAGTCCTCACCCAGCGTGGTGACCATGACGTTGCGCATCCCGAGGATGCGGTCGGCCATCGAGGCGATCACGATCGTGATGGCCGGCAGCGCCGCGTGGTAGAGCACACTCGACACGAACGGACCGTCGAAGGCGGGCATGACGTCCAGGCCGTAGGCGCGGCTCACCGGGAACCACCGCAGCGTCACCCCGAAGACGAACACCAGCGCCAGGGCCACCCAGAAGTACGGCACCGCGTGCATGAACGTCGTGGCGGGCAGCACCCCGTCGAGCCAGCTCCCCCGTCTCCACGCGACGATCACCCCGAGGAAGGTGCCCACCAGGTAGCTGAGCAGCGTGGCGACCCCGACCAGGCCGACCGTCCACGGCAGGCTGCCGGCGATGATCGTGGACACCTCGGTGGGGAAGAACGTGATCGACCGGCCCAGCTCGCCGTGGAACAGGTTCCCCAGGTAGTCGAGGTACTGCTGCCAGACACCGGCATCGCTGATCCCGAACGCGCGCTTCATCGCGTCGATCGCGGCCGGGTCGACGTTGCCCTTCAACCGGGCCACCAGCAGGTCGACCGGGTCCCCCGGCATCAGCCGGGGGATGAGGAAGTTGAGGGTGACGGCGGCCCAGGCCGTGAGGAGGTAGAACCCGAGCCGCCTGGCGAGGAATCTCACGTGCCCGCCGGCCGGAGGTGGAGCAGCACCACCGCCGCGTCGGGAGAGGTGTACGGCGAGGGCATCGCGTACGGATCCTGCTCGCTGGGCCAGCCGACATACTTGCCGGTGCGGTACTGGGACCAGGCGGGGCTGTAGAACAGCGGCAGGACGGGCAGCTTCTCCACCATGATCTTTCCGAGCCCCTGCACGGCCTGCTCCTGCGCGGCCTGGTCGTCGGTCGCGGCGTAGTCGGCGATCAGCTTGTCGGTCTCCCCGTCCTTCCAGCGCTCGTAGTTGCCGGAGGAGGAGGTGCCGACCGGCTTGGCCAGGTCCCCGTCGAGCAGGGTGCGCAGCGCGGAGTACGGCGTGGGACCGCCGGGCGTGCCGCGGATCGTCATGTCGTAGGTGCCCTTGCCGACCTTGGAGACCCAGTCCTGGAAGGCCACGCCCCGTGTCTCGACCTTGACACCGATTTTGGCCAGGTCCTCCCGGATGAGCTGGGCGGCGTTCACCCAGTCGGTGTAGGGCGAGGGCACCAGCAGCGTGAAGGACAGCTCCGCCGGGTTCACGCCCGACTGCTGGAGCAGCTGCTTGGCCTTGGCCACGTCGACGGCGTACTCGGCATCCTTGTGCTCGGGCGGCAGGTAGGCGTCACCGCCCGGCATCGGCACGCCGCTCGGGTGCGCCACGGTGGTGTAGTCGCGTTCGGCGACCTTGACGATCCTGTCCCGGTCGACCGCGAGGCTGATCGCCTGCCGTACCTCGGGCTTGGCGAAGGCCGGCTTGGTCAGGTTGAGATAGAGCGAGACCAGCCCCTCGGGCGGGAAGTAGTACTTGTTGGTCTCCGGCTGTCCCTGGACGTAGATCTTGTCGATGTCGGGCACGAAGGCGCCGGCCCAGTCGATCTCCCCCTGCTGCAGGCCGCTCTGCACGGCGTTGGCGGTGTAGGCCGGGAAGCGCAGGGTCGGCACCACGGGCTTGCCCGGCTGCCAGTAGGCGGGGTTCTTCTTCATCTCGTAGAGCTGGGAGGAGAACGCCGAGAGGACGTACGGCCCGGTGCCGACCGGCTTGGGGTTGGTGAAGGTGACCGGGTTCTCCTTCTCGAACAGGTGCTTGGCCACGATCGCCCGGTTGCCGACGATGTTGTACAGCTTGGCGTACGACGTCGAGCCGAAGTCGAGCTCGACCTTGTCGGGGGCGAGCACCGTGGTGCCCGTCAGGTCGAGGGCGCCCGTGTTGAGCTCGGGGTGCTTCTTCAGCGTGTCGAACGTGAAGGCCACGTCGTCGGCGGTGAACGGCGTGCCGTCGGACCACTTCACCCCCTGGCGCAGGGTGATGGTCAGGGTCTTGCCCTTGTCCGCCCATTCGTGCTTCGTGGCCAGCCAGGGGGTGCTCTCGCCGGGCTTGAGCTTGTTGACGAACTCCAGCGTCTCGTAGATCATCCCGGTGCTGCCGAAGTTCACCCCCTCCAGGTGGAAGGGGTTGAAGTCCTCCTGGAAGGAGCCGGCGTCGATGGCGTGGATCACCAGCGGCGGAGCTTCCCCTCCGGCGGCGGCGCCCTTCTCCTGGGGCGCGCCCGAGCAGCCGGCCAGCACCAGGGCCGCCACGGCCGCGATCGGCAGGTGGCGGAGCGAGGTACGGGACCGTTTCCAGTGGCGCGCGCTCATGCGGCATCCCTCTTTCCGAAATAGCGGGTCCGGACGTCCCGGGATCCCTTGGGGGCCATGAACGCCTGCGCCCGCCGGAATCCGGCGGGGGCGCCGCGCACGATCGTCAGGGCGCGGTAGTAGTCGACGTAGGGAAAGCCGTAGGTCTCGCCCCGGGCGAACGCGTACCCGGTGATGGCCTGCGACCAGGTCTCGTAGGCCTCCTCGGTCAGCTCGACGGAGACGTCGGGCCGGTAGCCCTCGGCGTCCTCCCAGTTGTCGGCGTAGTAGAGCTCTCCCGCCCAGTACGCGGGCAGTTCGCGTGCCAGGGTCCGCAGACCGCCGTAGAAGCGGGCGTCCAGCACGATGCGGTGGGTGCGGGCGTGGTCCTTGTGGATGCTCTCGCTCCAGTGCGTCAGGACGACGTCCGGCCGCAGCTCCCTGATCAGGTCGCCGACCCGCATCTTGACGTCCTCGTCCTCGGGGAGCAGGCCGTCCTCGTAGTCGAGGAACCGGACGCCCGCGCCGATCGCCGCCGCGAACCTCTCCGCCTCCTCCCGCTTCTGCTCCGCGTACTCGGCGACGGGGACGCGGGGATGGCCGCGCTCGCCGAGCGTCAGGTGCAGCAGGGTGGCCTGGTCTCCCGCCTGGACGTGCTGGGCGAGTACGGCGCCCGCCGTGAGGTCCATGTCGCCCGCGTGGGCGCCGATGGCCAGGACATGGGTCATGCTTCCTCCTGAGCCGTGCTCTGTCAGCCGGTGGTCTCGCCGTGCTCGTCCGCCCGCCACCTCATGACGTGGAATCTCCTGGTGATCGCGTAGCCGGCCCTGGTGTAGAGGTGGCCGGCGGGGCTGGTCTCCCCGGTCCACAGGAACCACGAAGAGTGCAGTCCCTCGGCGCGCATCCGGGTCATCGTGGCGTGCAGCAGGATCTTGCCGAGCCCGGTGCCGCGCTCGGCGGGGTCGACGCCGAACGGGCCGAACCGCTCGGGGACGCCGCGGTAGGCCCCGTACATCGCGAAACCCACGATCCCGTCCCTGCGGGCGATCAGGATGCGCTCACGCGGGATGCCGCCGAGGACGGCGTTCCTCAGCGCCTCACCCCAGTCGGGGTTGAAGACGTCGGCGGCGAACCGGATCAGCTCGGGCAGCTCCCCGTCCCGCGGGCTGCGGAAGTCGTAACCGTCGCCGGCCCGCCCGGCCCGGAGCTCGCGGACCTCGTCCGGCGTGACGTAGCCGACCAGACCGCGGTCCATGGCCACCGGTGAGTAGAGCGTCGTGAAACCGAGGCCGGTCAGCAGCCGGTGGCCGTCGGGATATGCCTCCGGATCGATTCCGGGCAGCACATAATTCGGCGTGTAGGAGGCGAAGTCGACCTGGGTACGGCCCTCGCCGCGGAGGAAGTCCAGCGCCTCTCCGAGCAGCCGGCGGCCGAGGCCGCCACGGCGGTGCTCGGGGGCGACGAAGAAGAACGGGATCCAGCCGGTCTCCGGATCGAGGTCCGTGCCGGCGAGCGGGGTCAGCCGTCGCACGGCGTAGCAGGCTCCCACGACCTGACCGGCCAGGACGGCGACCCGCAACCCGGCCGGGTCGAAGTTGGGGTCGAGGAGCACGCAGTCCCGCAGCCAGCCGGCCGTCGTGGGGTCGGCGGGCAGGCTCCGGTTCCACCCGTCGAGCAGGGCGGACTCGTCCCCCCCGGCAAAAGCGCGCACAGTGATCGTCACCCTCGGGTCCCTTCGCCTCGGCTGTGCACAAAGCTTTCCGACGAAATGACGTTCCGGTCAATAAGGGACAGGAATAAATTTTCTTTCTGTCGCACCCTCTAGAAACTTAGCTTCATTCGCGGTAGTAGTAAGTGACCCGGCCATCGCGAACGGAGGCGCCGAACGCCGAATCGACGAACTCCGGCCTTTGACGTGCTCCCCGGCCCGGAGCCGGAGCATCGACGGATCACCCGGGAGCCGAGGAGGTCGCACAGGAGCCCGTTCGCCCTGGCCGATGGCCGGGAGTTCAGGCCAGGCAGCGCAGCGCGGCCCTGAACCTGCGGTCCAGCGGATGGCCGTCCGGCAGCCGGCCGACCGTCGCCTCGACGAAGGCGGCGACGGGCAACTGCTCGCTCATCCCGGACACGTGCACCCAGACCCGCTCGGCGGTCATCTCGACCTGCGCCTTGGCACCCTGCTCCACCAGCACGAACGCCGCCACCTCGGCCCGCCACCGGGCCCGCTCGCCGGCCTCGTCCTCCGCTACGGAGGCTCCCACGTCGTCGGCGTGCGTGGCGTACTCGGAGTCGTAGTGGAAGGCCTGCAGACCCACCGGGTACGGCCCGGCCAGGGTCTGCAGCTCCGCGTCGCGGCCGAGCGCGCGCATGCGCTCACGCGTCTCCCCGTTCGCGCGCCGCCACTCCCGGAGCACCTCCTCGACGGGCACGTCACGGCGGCGCCGTACGCACCAGTCGTTGAAACCGTCGAACCCGCCGGTGACCCCCTCGCGCCCGAGCATCGCGGAGAACCCCTCGATGTCGCCGTCCAGGCAGGCGTGGTTGTACAGCTCCTCCCCGGCCAGGTGGGCCAGCACGTCCCGCACCGACCAGCCGGCGCACCGGGAGGGACGGTTCCAGCCCTCCTCGTCGAGCCGGGAGAAATGACGGTCCAGGCGGGCCGCCTCGGTGTCGAAGATGTCGAAAGGGTCGAGATCCGCCAGCGGATCGCCTGTCGGTGAAGTCATACCCGAGGAGTTACCCAGGAAGCCCCGGTCCTGTCACCGGCCGCCGGGATCTCCGCGGTACGGGTCTCACCAGCGATGATCACAAAAGGCTTGACAGTCGGCCGACGCAGGCATTTGATAACTCGTCACACAGCCAATCGGATCATCGCAAGGTCTGCAACGGTTGATGTGAGCGTTAACACCACCGGGTGGGTCAGGCCGCCGGGTGTGCCGGCCCGCGCGACGGCGTCACCGGCTTCGCTCACCTCGCCCGCCGGCCCGGCGACGTCCCGAGCCCGTCGACTCCCTCCGCCGCCTCCACACCCGCCATCACCCCCCAGATGCAGAGCCGAACCGTGAGCGCCGGGAGACCGCGCCACGGACGCGTGCCTCTGCGTACCGCGCCATCCGAAGGAGAGACATGAGGTTCGCGAAGCTGGCCGCCGTACCGGTGGGCCTGGTTCTCGTCATGGGAATATCCGCCTGCGGTTCGAGCACCAAGACCGTCGACCAGAGCGCCTCGGGCGCGGCGACGGTGCCGGCCAACGCCCTGATCGGCGTCACCATGCCCACCAAGTCGTCGGAACGCTGGATCCACGACGGCGACAACGTCAAGAGCTCCCTGGAGAAGCTGGGCTACCAGGTCGACCTGCAGTACGCGGAGAACGACATCCCCACCCAGGTCAACCAGATCGAGAACCAGATCACCAAGGGCGCCAAGCTGCTGATCGTCGCCTCGATCGACGGCACCGCGATCACCACGCAGCTGCAGCAGGCGGCCGACAAGAAGATCCCGGTGATCGCCTACGACAGGCTCATCCGCAACACGCCCAACGTCGACTACTACACCACGTTCGACAACTTCAAGGTGGGCGTGCAGCAGGCGACCTCGCTGCTGGTGGGCCTGGGGCTGAAGAAGGAGGACGGCTCCGACGGCGACGCCAAGGGCCCGTTCAACATCGAGCTCTTCGCCGGATCACCGGACGACAACAACGCCACCTTCTTCTTCAACGGCGCCATGGAGACCCTGAAGCCCTACATCGACGCCGGCACCCTGGTCGTCAAGAGCGGTCAGACCGACTTCAAGACCGTCGCCATCCTGCGCTGGGACCCGGCCACCGCGCAGAAGCGGATGGAGGACCTGATCACCAAGTCCTACTCCGGCGACACCCTGGTCGACGGCGTGCTCTCGCCGTACGACGGCCTGTCCATCGGCATCCTGTCCGCGCTGAAGAGCAGCGGGTACGGCACGGCCGGCCAGCCCTACCCGGTCGTCACCGGCCAGGACGCCGAGGTCGCCTCGGTCAAGTCGATCGTCGCCGACGAGCAGTACGCCACGATCTACAAGGACACCCGCGAACTGGCCGCGGTCACCGTCAAGATGGCCGACGCCGTACTCAAGGGCACCAAGCCCGAGGTGAACAACACCGAGGACTACGACAACGGGAACAAGGTCGTCCCGTCCTACCTGCTCGATCCCGTCGTGGTCTACAAGGACAACTACAAGAAGATCCTCATCGATTCCGGCTACTACACCGAGGACCAGCTCAGGTGACGTGCTCACCACCCGCACCCCGGAGGGCACCGAGGAGGCGGACGGCATGACCGACGACATACTCCGGATGCGCGGGATCACCAAGGCGTTCCCGGGGGTCAGCGCCCTCCAGGACGTCAACCTGGCGGTACGGAGAGGTGAGATACACGCGATCTGCGGGGAGAACGGCGCCGGCAAGTCGACCCTGATGAAGGTGCTGTCCGGCGTCCACCCCCACGGTTCCTACGAGGGTGAGATCGTCTTCGACGGAGAGCCGTGCCGGTTCGCCGACATCAGGCAGAGCGAGCGACGCGGCATCGTCATCATCCACCAGGAGCTCGCCCTCATCCCCTATCTGTCGATCGCCGAGAACATCTTCCTCGGCAACGAGCGGGCGACCCGCGGCCTGATCGACTGGAACCGCACCAACGCCGAGGCCGCGGAGCTGCTGGAGCGGGTCGGGCTCCACGAGAACCCGGTGACGCTCGCGATGGACATCGGGGTGGGCAAGCAGCAGCTGGTCGAGATCGCCAAAGCGCTGTCCAAACGGGTTCGGCTGCTGATCCTCGACGAGCCGACCGCGGCACTCAACGACGAGGACTCGGCCCACCTGCTCGGCCTGCTGCGCGGACTGCGCGAGGAGGGCATCACCTCGGTGATCATCTCCCACAAGCTGAACGAGATCGAGGCCGTCGCCGACTCCACCACGATCCTGCGCGACGGGCGGACGATCGAGACCCTGGACATGCGGGGTGCCGGGGTCACCGAGGAGCGGATCATCGCGGGCATGGTCGGCCGTGACCTGGAACACCGCTTCCCGCCACACGAGCCGAAAATCGGCGAGGAGGTGCTGCGGATCGAGGACTGGACCGTGCACAGCCCCACCCAGCACGGCCGCGTCGTCGTGTCCGGCGTCGACCTGACGCTGCGCCGCGGTGAGATCGTCGGCCTGGCCGGTCTCATGGGCGCCGGCCGTACGGAGCTGGCGATGAGCGTGTTCGGCCGCAGCTACGGGGTCGGCATCTCCGGCCGCGTCTACAAGGACGGCAAGGAGATCCAGCTCCGCTCGGTCGGCGAGGCGATCGGGCACGGGCTCGCCTACGCCACCGAGGACCGCAAGCGGTACGGGCTCAACCTGATCGAGGACATCAAACGCAACGTCTCGGCCGCCGCGCTGGGGAAACTGGCCAGGCGGGGCTGGGTCGACGACAACGAGGAGTACCGGGTCGCCGACGGCTTCCGCGACAGCATGAACATCAAGGCCCCCAGCGTCCTGTCGGTCACCGGGAAGCTCAGCGGCGGCAACCAGCAGAAGGTGGTGCTGTCGAAGTGGATCTTCACTGACGCCGACGTGCTGATCCTCGACGAGCCGACCCGCGGCATCGACGTGGGCGCCAAGTACGAGATCTACTCCATCATCAACGAACTCGCCGACCAGGGCAGAGCCATCCTGGTCATCTCCTCGGAGCTTCCCGAGCTCCTGGGTGTCTGCGACCGCATCTACGCCCTGTCGGCCGGGCGCGTCACCGGTGAGGTCACCCGGGCGGACGCCACCCCGGAGCGGCTCATGCAACTCATGACCAGGGAGAGCCGGTGACCGGGGAATCCGTGACCGAGAACAAGGAAAGAGAGGAATGGCGCAGATGAGCAGCGGCCAGGCCCCCGCCCGTCAGAGCCCGCCTGCGGGCGCCGCCGCCGTCCCCCCGCGGGCGCCGGGAAGCCGTTTCTCGGTCAACCTGCGGCAGGGCGGCATCTACATCGCGTTCGCACTGATCATTGTCCTGTTCTCCTTCGTGACCGACGGTGAGCTGCTCAAACCGCAGAACATCTCGAACATCATGGTGCAGAACTCCTACATCCTGATCCTCGCGATCGGCATGATCCTGATCATCATCGCCGGTCACATCGATCTGTCCGCGGGATCGGTGGTCGCCCTCACCGGCGCCATCTCGGCGGTGCTGATGGTCGACCAGCACATGGCCTGGCCGCTGGCGGTGCTCGTCACACTCGCCGCGGGCGCACTGATCGGGGCCTGGCAGGGGTACTGGATCGCCTACTTCGGCATCCCGGCGTTCATCGTGACCCTGGCCGGCATGCTGATCTTCAGGGCCCTGACCATGACCGTGCTGGGCAACCAGGGCATCGGCCCCTTCCCCGACGCGGTGCGCACGCTGTCCAACGGCTTCACCCCCTCCTACCTCGGCAACATCGGCCTCGGCCCGCTCGACGGCGCGGACCTGTTCACGCTGCTCGTCGGCCTGGTCGCGGTGGCCGCGATCGTCGTCACGCAGTGGCGCGCCCGCCAGGCGCGGATCGGCTACCGGCAGAAGGTCGACACGCTGCCCCTGTTCCTGCTCCGGATCGCCGCCGCCTCGGTGGTGGTGATGACGGTCATCGTGCAACTGGCGCGGTTCAAGAACCTGCCCTGGGTCCTGGTGCTCCTGGCGGCGCTCGTCCTGGCCTACAGCCTCCTGACCAGCCGCGCCGTCTTCGGCCGCCACATCTACGCCATCGGCGGCAACGTGCACGCCGCGGGCCTGTCCGGTATCAAGGTCAAGTCCGTCACGTTCTGGATCTTCGTCAACATGGGCGTGCTCGCCGCCCTCGCGGGCGTCATCTTCGCCGGACGGCTGAACCAGGCGGGCCCCACCGCCGGGAACGGCTTCGAACTGGACGCCATCGCGGCCGCGTTCATCGGCGGCGCCGCCGTCCAGGGCGGGGTCGGCAAGGTGGTCGGGGCCATCACCGGCGGCCTCATCATGGCCGTGATCAACAACGGCATGTCCCTCATCGGCGCGCCGAGCGAACGGGTGATGCTCTTCAAGGGCCTGGTGCTGCTCGCCGCCGTGGCCTTCGACGTCTGGGCGAAACGCCGGAGCGGTTCGACGCGCTGAACCATCTCACCGCCGCGGCGTCAGTCGTCGTCGGACTCGCGTTCGCGGGCCGGAAGGGTGAAACCGGACTCGCGGAGGAAGACGACGAGCGGCCCCTCGGAGGCGAGCTCGCCCTTCTGCCGTGCCCTGGCCAGATCACGGCCCAGGTCGCGCAGTTCGCCACGGACATCCCGGCCCTTGCCCTCCTGAAGCTTCCTGGTGATTTTGGCGATCTTCTCGCGGAGCCTGCGGGCCAGCTTGGCGTCGATGCCACCGCGCCGTTCCTGGTCGGTGACGGCCCGGCTGAAGGCCTGCAGACGTGCCTGCCACCCGACCGCCGCCGGCGACGGCCGCGGGGTCCGGCTGGGAGCCGGGGACGGGACCGCGCTCACACTGCGGGAGACGGTCGGCGACGGTGGTACGGACCGCTGCGCGGACGGGATCGCGACGGCGCCGGCCGATTCCGCCGGATCCGACGGGGCCGATGTCCACACGACCCCGACCATGAGCACGGCGACCACGCCCAGCGCGGCCCCGACGTGCCGTCTCCGCAGGCGGTCCGGAATGAGCTTCGCCGCCCATACCTCCGCCGTATGAGTCTCCGCCGTCCACGCCTCCGGGGCCCGAGTCCGCGTTGCATGAGTCTCAGCCGTGGAAATCACCGCTGCGCGCGGCTCCGGCGACCGGCCGGGCTCCGGCAGCGGGGACACCACGCCGTCACGGGCGCGGGGCACAGCCCGCCGGACTACCTCGGCCAGCACCCGGCGGACGATCTCTCCGCTGGCGGGCCGTGCGGCGGGATCCTTCTCCAGCAGCGCCAGCACCAGCCGCTCCAGCTCCACCGGGACGTCCGGGCGGTGTCGGCGGAGTGGGTCTGGAAGATCGCGGACATGCTGGGAGATCAGGTCCGACACCGGTCCGACGAACGGGGGACGTCCGCACAACAGCTCGTAGCACACGCAGCCGAGCGCGTACAGGTCGGAGGCCGCGGTGCCCGCCTCGCCGAGAATCTGCTCGGGTGACAGGTAGGCGGCCGTGCCGATGACGCTTCCCGTCGAGGTCAGCCGGGCCGCGGCCTCGGTCGCGACACGGGCGGTCCCGAAGTCGACCACCTTGAGCACGCCGTCCGCGCTCTGGTGCAGGTTGGCCGGTTTGACATCGCGGTGCACGACCCCGGCTCGGTGTGCGGCGTCCAGTCCGATCGCCGCCTGCCCCACCAGGCGACACACCGCGGAAACATCCAGCGGGCCGTTCTTGGCCAACTCGGTGGCGAGGTCGCGACCGGCCAGCAGTTCCATCACCAGGAACGGCCTGCCCTCGTGCTCCCCCACGTCGAAAACCGTCACCACATTGCGGTGGACGATCCGCGCGGCGGTCCGTGCCTCCCGGGCGAACCGCTCGCGCATCGGGATGTCGGCCACCTCCGGCAACAGGAGCTTGACCGCTACCGGCCAGTCCGGCCGCAGGTCGTGCCCCCGCCATACCTCGCCCGTCCCGCCCCGGCCGATCAACTCCTCCAGCCGATATCGGCCGACGAGTAGGTCCGGCGTCTGTTCCCAACCACCCACGATTTCCGCCATCGATTCCGAGCCCGGCAATTGGGACCCCACCTTACGGGTGCCCGCCGGGATCGCGTTCACGGATATCGATCATGACGGCGGCACCTGGGCCGCCGGAGCGGAACGTCCGGCCCGATGGGAAGGGCGCCGGCGCGGCGGAACGTCAAAGGCTCGTCTCAGCGGCGCCGGAGAAGGCGGACGGCTCCGGGACGTCGTGCAGGATCACCTCCGCCGTGACGTCGTCCGGTTGTCTCTCCGCGGCGATCTCCGCCTCGACGTGCAGCCGGTAGTTCTCCGTTTCGCGGCGCAGCGTGTCGTCGTCCCAGCCCAGCACCGTGGCCATGAGGGCGGCCGCCTCGGGCGCGGCGGCGAGACCCCGGTCCCGTTCCTCGATCGAGATGTGGGTCCGGCGGGTCAGCACGTCCTCCAGGTGCAGCGCCTGCTCGTGCGACGCGGCGTAGACGACCTCGGCCCTCAGGTAGCTCGGGGCTCCGTGGAGCGGCTGTCCCAGGGTGGGGTCGGCGGCGACCGGTTCGAGCACCTCTTCGACGTCCGAACCGTAACGGCGCAGGAGGCGTTCCACGGTGAGGACACTCAGCCCGGAACGCGCGGCGAGCCGGCGACGACCGTTCCACCGCGCCTCGTACCCGGCCGCGCCGAGGAGCGGAACCCGTTCGGTGACGGACTCCGGTACGACACCGTCGAGGTCCTTCACCGCCATGTCGACGGCGTCCTCGGCCATGATCCGGTAGGTGGTGTACTTGCCTCCGGCGACGATCACGAGGCCCGGGGCGGGGGTCGCGACCAGGTGCTCGCGCGAGAGCTTCGCGGTGTTCGCCGCGTCGCCGGAGATCAGGGGGCGGAGCCCCGCGTACACGCCTTCGATGTCGTCGCGGGTCAGCGGCCTGCGCAGCACCGTGTTGACGTGGTCGAGCAGGTAGTCGATGTCGGCACGGCTCGCCACGGGATGGTCCTCGTCGAGGCTCCACCGCGTGTCCGTGGTCCCGATGACCCAGTACTGCCCCCACGGGATCACGAAGAGCACGCTCGTCTCGGTCCGGAGGATCATGGCGCTGCGGAGGTCGATCACCTCACGCGGTACCACGAGGTGCACGCCCTTCGACGGCTTCATGGTGGGGGTCCCCCCGATGTCGGCCATCGCCAGGATCTGGTCGGTCCAGACACCGGTGGCGCTGATCACCTGGCGGGCGCGCACGGTGGTCTCCTGGCCGCTCTCCAGGTCCAGCACGCGTGCCCCGGTGACGCGCTCCCCCTCGCGGAGCAGCTCGGTGGCGCGGGCCCGGTTGGCGACGTCGGCACCGTAGGCCGCGGCCGTACGCACGACCGCCAGGGTCATCCGCGCGTCGTCGGTCTGTCCGTCGAAGTACTGCAGGGCTCCGATGAGCGCGTCGGGACGCAGACCGGGCGCCTCCTCGAGTGCGCGGCGGTGGTTGAGATACCGGTGGCGGGGGACGACGGAACGCAGCCCGCCCAGGAAGTCGTACAGGGTCATGCCGGCGCCGATGTAGAACCGTTCCCAGATCCGGTGCTTGAGCGGGAAGAGGAACGGAACGGGATGGACGAGGTGGGGGGCCAGCCTGGTCAGCAGCAGGTGGCGCTCCTTGAGCGCCTCCCGGACGAGCCGGAAGTCCAGCTGTTCGAGATAGCGCAGGCCACCGTGGATCAGTTTACTGGACCGGCTCGAACTGCCGGACGCCCAGTCACGGGCCTCGACCAACGCGACCGACATGCCGCGGGACGCCGCGTCGAGCGCGGCTCCGGCGCCGACGATGCCGCCACCGATGACGAGCACGTCGTAGGTGTTCTCGCTCATCTCCCGTAGTGCCGTCGCACGGTTTCGCGGTCCCAGTGCTGCAGATTTCACGGTAGGACTTCCTCTCGTTCAGGGCGAGCGCTGTCTTCCGGTGCGGTCAGGGTCCGATTGAGGTCGGGGCCCGGTGTCGTCCGGTGCGGACGCTGCCCGGACGCTGCCCGGTCGCGGTGCGGTCGCGGTCCGGTCGCGGCCTGGACGGGGGCGGGTGGCCGGTCAGTCGACGTCGACCCAGTCGAGGGTGCGCTCGACGGCCTTCTTCCACCCGGCATACCCCTCGGCCCGCTGCTCGTCGGACCACTGCGGCTGCCAGCGCCGATCCTCGTTCCAGTTCTGCTTCAACTCCTCGGTCGACTTCCAGAACCCGACCGCCAACCCCGCCGCGTACGCCGCACCCAACGCCGTGGTCTCGGCCACCACCGGCTTCGACACCGCCACCCCCAGCACATCGGCCTGGATCTGCATACACAGCTCGTTGGCCGTCACCCCGCCGTCGACCCGCAACACATCCAGCGCCACCCCCGAATCCCGCCGCATCGCCTCCACCACATCCCGGCTCTGATAACAGATCGCCTCCAGCGTGGCCCGCGCGATATGCGCGTTGGTGTTGAACCGCGACAGCCCGACGATCGCCCCCCGCGCGTCCGACCGCCAATACGGCGCGAACAACCCCGAAAAAGCCGGCACGAAGTACACCCCGCCGTTGTCGGCCACCTGCCGGGCCAGCGCCTCGCTCTCGGCCGCCCCCGAGATGATCCCCAACTGGTCACGCAGCCACTGCACCGCCGAACCGGTCACCGCGATCGACCCCTCCAACGCATACACCGGCCGATCCGCCCCGAACCGGTAGCAGACCGTGGTCAGCAACCCGCTCTGCGAGCGCACCAGCTCATGACCGGTGTTCAGCAGCAGGAAATTGCCCGTGCCGTAGGTGTTCTTGGCCTCCCCCACCTCGAAACACACCTGCCCCACGGTGGCCGCCTGCTGGTCACCGAGATCACCCGACAGCGGCACCTCCCCCCGCAACGGGCCATTGCTCCTGGTCAGGCCATAGAAGCCGGGGTTGGAGGAGGGCTGGATGTCGGGCAGCATCCGCCGGGGGATACCGAAGAAGGACAACAGCTCCTCATCCCAGTCCAGCGTCTCCAGATCCATCAGCATCGTCCGGCTGGCATTGGTCGGATCCGTCACGTGCACACCACCGTCGATCCCGCCGGTGAGGTTCCACAGCAGCCACGTGTCGGTGTTGCCGAAGATCGCCTCCCCCGCCTCGGCCGCCTTCCGCACCCCGTCGACGTTCTCCAGGATCCACTGGATCTTGCCCGCCGAGAAGTAGGTGGCGGGCGGCAGACCGGCCTTCCGCCGGATGACGTCGCCTTTGCCCTCCCGGTCGAGTGCGGAGGCGATGCGGTCGGTCCGGGTGTCCTGCCAGACGATGGCGTTGTAGTAGGGGCGCCCGGTGATCCGGTTCCAGACCACGGCCGTCTCGCGCTGGTTGGTGACACCGAGCGCGGCCAGATCGGACGCCGACAGGTCCGCCCTGTTCAGCGTCGTCTCGATCACCGCGCGGGTGCGCTCCCAGATCTCCAGCGGGTTGTGCTCGACCCAGCCGGCCCGCGGCAGGATCTGCTCGTGCTCGAGCTGGTAGCGGGCGATCTCGTTGCCACCGTGATCGAAGATCATGAAACGGGTGCTCGTGGTTCCCTGGTCGACGGCTCCGACGAAGTCAGCCATGGAGTCCCGCCTCCTCTCTGATGTTCCGGCGGTTCAGTCGGGTCCGCGTTCGGGCTCGCTGGGGAGACGGCCGGGTTCGGGTTCGCTGGGGAAACGGTCGACCTCGGCCTGCTCCACGGGCGGCAGGAACCGGCCGACGAGCAGTTCGTACAGGGCGGCGCCCAGTAATCCACCGATCACCGGTGCCACGATGGGTACCCAGAAGTAGAGCTGGCCGTTCTGATCTCGCCAGGCTGTCGCGTAGCCGGTGAGGAACGACGCGAGCCGGGGCCCGAAGTCACGCGCCGGGTTGATCGCGTAGCCCGCGTTGGTGCCCCAGGCCATGCCGATCGCCACCACGATCAGGCCGATGATGAAGGGGGCGAGGTTGGCGGCGGGAGGCGAGTTGCTCAGATCGGTGACGGCCAAGATGAGGAACAGCAGGATCGCGGTGCCGATGATCTGGTCGCGGAACCCGCCCCAGGTGCCGATGAGCGACGACCCGTTGCCCGGCAGGGTGGAGAAGACGAACTGGCTCTTGATCGTGTGGCCGGGATCGAACGCCGCGAGCACATCGGTGTAGTTCCACCGCACGATGAGGGCCGCCACGAACGCGCCCGCGGTCTGCGCCAGGGAGTATGGCAGCACCTTGCGCCAGGAGAAGCCCTTGAAGGCCGCGAGGGCGATGGTGACCGCCGGGTTGAGATGCGCCCCGCTGATCCGGCCCGCCACGTAGACGCCGAACGTGACACCCAGTCCCCATGCCCACGCGATGCTGTCGTGGTCACCGAGTCCGCCGGCGACCACCTGGGCGACGACGCCCACGCCGAACAGGATCAGAATCATGGTCCCCGCGAACTCGGCGGCCAGCTCGCCGGTGATCTCAGGAAGCTTTCTGGGGTTCGCCATGTACGTCCCTCTTCTGGAAGCTGTACGGCTCGCCCTTTCTGTGAACCGCCCTGGAGGCGGGCGCCGCGGTCACGGACGGGCCGCCGGCTTCGGCGCCCGAGGACATGTGACCTGCCCCGCGGCCGGCGATCGCCGAGCCCTCGAATGCCGGACAGTACTTTCCGATTATTAGTGAGATCTCCCGTGTGTCGCCGACGACACGCATTCGATGGCCAACAGATGACATGAACTGCGCAAAGAACGGTGCCGCCCGGCCGGTCGGCTCCGGTCGATCGGAGCAGCCGACCGGCGATTGCCTACGCTGAGGAGATGGCACACATCCCGCACCGCACGCCGACCGCAGCGGCACTCGTCCTGCTCGGCGTGACCGGCATCGCCATGACGACGGCTGCGGCGGCACCGCCGACGCCCGCTCCCTCCGACACACCGCAGGCGTTCACCGCCACGGTGACGCCGGTGTCCCCGGACCGGTTGCGCCACTCCTGGCGCCGGGGTTGCCCGGTGGGTCCCGGCGACCTCAGGATGATCAGCATGACCTACTGGGGCTTCGACGACAGGCCCCACAAGGGAGAGCTGGTGGTCAATGAATCAGTAGCCGAGGAGGTCGTATCGGTCTTCAGGAAGCTGTACGGTCAGCGCTTCCCGATCCGGCAGATGCGGCCGGTGGACGCCTACAAGGGCAGCGACGACGCCTCCATGGCGGCGGACAACACCTCGGCCTTCAACTGCCGGCGCGTCGAGACCAGCGGCAGCTGGTCGCAGCACGCCTACGGCCTGGCGATCGACGTCAACCCCCGGTTGAATCCCTACATCCATCCCTATCCAGGGGGCACCGTCGCTCCCCCGAACGCGAAGAACTACGTCCGGCGGCCTCTGGACCGGCCGGGGGTCATCAACCCCGGTGACAACGTGGTGAACGCGTTCAAGAAGATCGGCTGGGGCTGGGGCGGGTCCTGGTCGAGCGAGAAGGACTACCAGCACTTCTCCCAGAACGGGCGATGACCTCTCCGCGACGAGGTCTCCCCCACGGCCGCGGCCGGAAGAGCGGGGGCGCCATGCCGGGCATGCCTCTCACCTGGTTAGCGTGACCTGTATGGACAACGCTGATCGGAGAGCGGCCGCGGACCCGAGAACGGCTTCCGTCCGGGTGAGTGCCGCCCTGCTTGCACTCGTCATGATTTTCAGCGGGTTTTCCGGCACCCGTGCCGCGTCCGCCGCCGAGGCCACCCTGCCACCCCCGTCTCCGGGACGGCAGCTCATCACCGTGAGGGCCGACTCCTACCAGGAGACCACCGCCACGCTGGTCGCCTACACCGCGCAGGACGGCCGCTGGGTGAAGGCGTACGGGCCGTGGACGGCGAACGTCGGCGAGAACGGCATCGCGCCGCCGGGCCAGAAACGGGAGGGCGACGGGCGCACCCCGTCCGGCACGTTCGGGTTCGACTTCATGTTCGGGATCAAGCCCGACCCCGGCGTGAGGTTCCCGTACCGGCAGGTGTTCTCCTACGACAAGTGGGATGACGACCCCACCAGTCCCCTCTACAACACGTGGGTGGACGCCCGCCGCGCCGATCCCGGGGCCGATCCCGAGAACATGGCGAATCCCCCGGCCTACGACCACGGCGCCGTGATCGCCTACAATACTGAGAACCGCACGCCCTACCTGGGCAGTGCGATCTTCCTTCACGCCAGTACCGGCGCGCCCACCGCCGGCTGCGTCAGCCTGCCGGTCGACGAACTGCTGCAGGTGCTGCGCTGGATGGATCCGAAGCGCTCCCCGCAGATAGACATCAGAGTCGCGTGACACGGGAGCGATGACCCGTCCTCGACACCGCCGGGCCGGTGCCCTGACCGGGTGCCGTGACATGCCACGGCACCCGGTCACCCGGTCACCCGGCGGGCACCTGGCGGCGGGTCACCAACCAGTTGACCACCCACAGCAGGAGGCCGATGCCCATCAGGACACCGGCCCGGATGTAGACCTCCGCGGGCCGGCCCGTCAGGGGGCTGGCAAGGACGAAGGCCAAGGCGGCGCCGATCACGGGCAGGGCCGTCGGCACCCGGTAGTGCGCGTGTTCCACGGTGTCCTTGCGGAGCACGAGGACGGCCACGTTCACGACCACGAAGACGCACAGCAGCAGGAACGCGGTGGTGTCGCCGAGGCCGGCGATCTCCCCCGTCGAGATCAGGGCGATGGCGAGCGCCGTGGTGAAGAGGATGCCGACCACCGGGGTACGGCGGCGCGGATCGACCCAGCCCAGCGCGCGTGGCACCACCCCTTCGCCGGCCAGGCCGTACACCAGCCGGGAGGCCATCATCATATTGATCAGCGCGGAGTTGGCCACCGCGAACATGGCGATCGCCGCGAACAGCTGGGGCGGGAAGCTGATCCCACCGGCCTTGACCACCTCCAGCAGCGGTCCCGACGACTTCTCCAGAACCCGGTAGTCGACCAGGAGCGAGGAGGTGAGGGCGACGAGGATGTAGATCACGCTGGTGATCGCCACCCCGAGGAAGATCGCCCGGGGGAAGTTGCGCGAGGGGTCCTGGGTCTCCTCGGCCATGTTCACCGAGTCCTCGAATCCGACGAACGCGAAGAAGGCCAGGGCCGTGCTGCCGAGCAGCGCGAGGAGCAGGCCGCCTCCCTGGTCGGTGCGGAACTCGGTCAGCCGGGCCGGCTCGCCGGCACCGGTGACGACCGCGTACACGCCGATGGCGATGATCACTGCGAGCCCGGTCAGCTCGATGATCGTGAACACGATGTTGGTCTTCACCGACTCCGAGACGCCCCGGTAGTTCAGCAGCGCGACCGCCACGATGAAGATGACGCCCACGACGACGGCGGGAATCGTGACGAACTCCTCCAGGTAGTCGCCCCCGATGGCGCGAGCCGCCGCGCTCGCCGAGGTGAGCCCGGAGCACATGACCGCGAAGGCCACCATGAACGTCAGGAACGGCGTCCGGAAGGCACGCTGGGTGTAGAGGGCGGCGCCGGCCGCCCGGGGATACTTCGTCACGAGTTCGACGTAGGACATCGCGGTCAGCAGCGCGATGACGAACCCGATCAGGAACGGCGCCCACAGGGCGCCGCCGACCTTGCCCGCCACCTTGCCGGTGAGGGCGTAGACGCCGGTGCCGAGGATGTCACCGACGATGAAGAGGATGAGGAGCTTGGGACCGATGGCCCTTTTGAGGGAGACCGGTCCGGCTTCGGGAACAGGGGGTGTCATATCAGGTCACGTTCCCCCGCAGAATCTCCCGACACGGCAATCAGGAAATCCCCTACCGCCGACGCTCCGTCCGGGCTGCCAGGTGAGCACCGCGAGCAGTCCCGTGCAGCCCGCGGCGGCCACCCCCACCGGCCGGGCGCGTACCGTTCTTCCAGTGCCCGGTCGCCGACCCGCTGGACTAGCACGATCGCCGTGACGACCACCTGGGAGAGGGAGACGGAGTAATCGCCTCCCCAGGCGTCGAACGATTCCGGGCGGCTATTCCTGGTCCCAGGTGACCTCGAGCCGGTGCACGCCATAGATGTTCATGTTGTGGCGCAACGGAACGTCCTCGGCCGGGACGGCCAGGCGGAGGGTCGGGAACCGGCCGAACAGCGCGGGCAGCGCGACCCGCATCTCGACTCGGGCCAACTGCTGGCCGAGGCACTGGTGGATGCCATGGCCGAAGGCCAGGTGCCCGGTGGCCTGCCTGCTCAGGTCGAGGGCGTCCGGGTCGGGGAATTTCTCCGGGTCGCGGTTGGCGGTCTGGACCGCGAGGGTGACCGTCTCGCCCGCCTTGATCAGGTGTCCGTCCAGCTCGACGTCCTCCAACGCCGCCCGGATGCTGGTGTGCGTGATGGTCAGGTAGCGCAGCAGTTCCTCCACCGCCCGGTCCACGCCGCTCGGGTCGGCGCGCAGTGCGGCGAGCTGGTCCGGGTGGCTCAGCAGGGCGAAGGTGCCGAGCGCGATCATGTTGGCGGTGGTGTCGAGCCCGGCACCGAGCAGGAACGCGCCGAGGCCGGCGACCTCCTCGTCGCTCAGGCCGCTCGCGGTCAGCTCGCTGAGCACGTCGTCGGTGGGGTTCGCGCGTTTGGCCTGCACCAGTCCATACATGTACTCCTGCAGCGCGTTCCAGGCCGCGTACATCTCCTCCTGGGAGGTGTCCGAGGAGGTCAGCGCCTTCGCATGACGGTTGAAGGTCACGCGGTCCTCGTACGGCACGCCGAGCAGTTCGCAGATCATCATCGCCGGGACAGGGTGGGCGAATGCCTCGACCAGATCCACGGACGGACCGTGGTTCTCCATGGCGTCCAAGTACTCGGCGGTGATCTGCCCGACGCGTTCGGTGAGCACCCGCATCCGGCGCACGGTGAACCTGCCGGTGAGCAGCTTGCGGTAGCGGGTGTGCTCGGGCGCGTCGATCCCGGTGAGATCGCCGACCGGCGCGGGCGGCAACTCGGTGACGCCCGGAATCGGCAGCGGGAAGTGCATGAGCTCGTACCGGGAGCTGAACCGGGTGTCGGCCAGGACCGCGCGGGTTGAGGCATGGCCGGTGACCAGCCAGCCGACGTGCCCGTCGGGATAGGTCAGCCTGGTGATCGGGTTCGCCTCACGGATCCGGCCCAGTTCCTGTGGCGGATCGAACGGGCAACCCTCGGGGCGGGTGACGGGCAGTGAGTCGACCGGCGAAATCTGTTGGTGCTGCATCGTTTCTCCTTGGCTCAGGTGTGGCTTAGCGGGTGGACTCGCGGTTGAACAGCTTCTTCGACCAGAGGTAGCCGCCGAGCGCGATGACGGCGCACCAGCCGACCGCGATGACGGCGTTGTTCCCGATCGGCGTGCCCAGCAGCAGGCCGCGCAGGGTCTCGATGAGCGGCGTGAACGGCTGGTACTCGGCGAACCAGCGCAGCACGGTGGGCATCGAGTCGGTCGGGACGAACCCGCTGCCCAGGAACGGGAGCAGCAGCAGCGGCATACCGACGTTGCTCGAGGCCTCGACGGTCTTGCTGGCCAGACCGAGCGCGACCGCCAGCCAGATGAAGGCGAAGCTCATCATCACCAGGACACCGATGAGGGCGAGCCAGTCGCCGGGCCCCGCCGACGGCCGGAAGCCGATGAGCAGCGCGACGCCGATGACCGCCGCGATGCTGAGCATCGTCTGGATGAGGCTGCCGATGACGTGTCCGGTCAGGACGGACACGCGGGCGATGGCCATGGTGCGGAACCGGTCGACGATGCCCTCGGTCATGTCCATGGCGATCGCGATGGTGGTGCCCTGGACCGCGGCGGTGATCGTCATCAGGATGATCGCGGGGGTGACGTAGTTGACGTACTCCGCACGTCCGCCGGAGACGCCGCCGAGCCCGGCGCCGAGCGTGCCGCCGAAGACGTAGACGAACAACAGCAGGAAGACGATCGGCATGCCGATGAGCATCAGTGTCATGGACGGGTAGCGCGCCATGCGCTTGAGGTTGCGGCGAAGCATCGTCGCCGAGTCGGTCAGGGCGTACGACACAGTGCTCATCGTGCGGTCACCTTCTCCTTGTTGCCGGTGAGAGCGAGGAAGACGTCGTCGAGGTCGGGGGTGTGCACGCTCAGCGAGTCGACCACGACCGCGTTCTGGTCAAGCCGGTCGAGCAGCGCCTTCAGCGACCTGAGGCTGCCGTCGTGCGATACACGCAAGACGAGCGTGTCGCTGTCGCCAGACACCCGGCCCACGGCGCGCGCGGCGGATTGGAGGTCACGCTCGTCGGCGAACCGCAGCAGGACGTGGCCGCCGGGAATGCGCCGCTTGAGCTCGTCCGCGGTGCCCTCGGCGACGATCTTCCCGTGGTCGAGCACCGCGATCCGGTCGGCGAGCTCATCGGCCTCCTCCAGGTACTGGGTGGTGAGGAAGATGGTGACGCCACCCGCCACGAGCTCCCGCACAATCTGCCACATGGCGCGGCGGCTACGCGGGTCCAGCCCGGTGGTCGGCTCGTCGAGGAAGATCACCTGCGGTGAGCCGACCAGCGTCATCGCGAGGTCGAGCCGCCGCCGCATCCCGCCGGAGTAGGTCGCCGCCGTCTTCTTGGCTGCATCGACGAGGTCGAACTGTTCGAGCAGCTGGGCGGTCCTGCGCCTGCCCGCCTTCCGGCCGAGACGGTGCAGATCAGCCATCAGGGTCAGGTTCTCCTGACCGGTCAGCAGGTTGTCGACCGCCGAGAACTGGCCGGTGACGCCGATCGCGGCACGCACCGCGTCCGGCTCGGCGGACAGGTCGTGACCCGCGATCCGCGCGCTGCCCCCGTCTGCGCGGATCAGGGTGGACAAGATCTTGACTGTGGTGGTCTTGCCGGCGCCGTTGGCGCCGAGCAACGAGAAAACGGTGCCATGCGGGACGTTCAGGTCGACGCCGTCGAGCACGACGTGGTCGCCGTACGATCGGCGCAGTCCGGTCGCCGTGATCGCAGATTGGGACGGCATGGTCATGAGACCCCTTTCGAGATCTGGTCAGGAACGGCGGACGGTGATGTCGCCGAACGACGTGTGCGCGTGGACTTCGACGGTCTGCTCGGACTTCTCCGGTGCTTCGCTGAGACCCTCCAGCGAGTTCTCCACCCGCCCGTATGAGGTGTTCAGGTCGAACCATGCGGCGGTGCCGGCGGCGACACCGATTTCGAGGTGGCCGGTCGAGGTGCGTAGCGTGACGGTGTCGCGCGTGACCTGGCCGACGCGGATGGTTCCGTTGGAGGTCTTGGCCTCCACCATGGCGTCGGCCCGGCCGACGGAGATGTCGCCGTTGGCCGAGCGCACCTGCAGCTCGCCGGCGACAGTGCCGATGTCGGTTTTGCCGTTGGAGTTCTTGATGACGGCGGTGCCGCCGATCTCGCCGATGTGCACGCGCCCGGCGCCGGTGGAGACATCGGCGTTGCCCGCGACTGTTTCGACGGTGATGTCGCCACCGGAGGTGCCCAGTCGTAGCGGTCCGGTCCGGTCGAGGCGGAAATGCCCGACCGACGCCTTGAGCCGGCACTCCCCCAGTGTGCCGACGCCGCGCAGGTCCGCTGCCGACAGGTCCGCGTGCACGTGCGAGCCGGTGGGAAGTTCGATCAGCACGTCGACCGACCTGGTCTTCTTGGAGAAGTCGGCAATGCGGGTCTTCGGCCCACGGACCGTCAACGTGCCGTCGGCGTACTCGACGCGCGTCTTCTGCGCGGCGTCCACATCGGACGCGTCGGTCTCATCGCTCGGCCGCACCTCGACGACGGTGTCGGTCCGATCGCTCGCGATGATCTGCACGTCACCGACGGAGAGCTCAATCGTGGCGAAAATCGGTTCAGGCGTAGCGAAAACAGGCATGGCTATCTCCTCGGAATGGGTCGGAAGTACATCCCCGCTGGTCGGGGATGTACGAAGAAAGTGGTTCTGGGTGTCGGCGTGGCTAGCGAGCCCAGCCGGTGTAACGCTGCGCGCTGCGTTTGCCTCGCCGGTCGGAGCCGTGGTCGCGCTCCGTGGCGCGCAGTACGGTCGAGGCGGCCCGCACCAGCCAGGCGTTGAGCGAGCGGCCTTCCTTGCCTGCCGCCTCCTCGATCGCGGCCTTGAGCTGTTCCGGGAGGCGGACGTTGATCCGTGTCACTGGGCCGTCCTCGAAGCGCGCCGCGGCGTCGTCAGCCGGCACCGCGCCCAGATCCGGGGTGTCCTGGAATGGCTGCTCCGTCTGCTGAACCGTCACGACGAAGTTCGGGTCACGTCCACGCAGGTGCACCTGGACCGAACCGGGAGCCAGGTCTCGGGTGATCTCGTCGGCAGCCGCCGACAACACCTCGAGCAGGGTGAGCCGGATCGCCGGCTCCATCGACACGGTCAATCGCTCGATCAGCACATTGGCGTCACCATCACCGGTCTCGACGGCGGTCAGCAGCTCGCGACCGAGGGAGGCCACATACGGGGTCAAGTCCATGGCATCACTATGGCACACCGTGATGCCACTAACAAGCCATATTGGCACAGATTGGCATCGGTCTGGCTCGGGATGGATGTTCCGCCGATCACGATTGGCAGACCGACTCCGGAACTCGCACGTCAGAGGGGGCGCTCGTCGCACCGATACCCTTCCGACCCGCAGGGCGGAACCGAAGCCCCTCCGAATCGCAGCCGCATTCATCCCGGCCCGGTTCCCGGTCGCCGCAAGACCACGCGCCTCGCGATCATCCTGCTCATCGTTGCCGCACTCCGACTGCGCCCTGAAGGCTCGATGACCGCTGGTACCCACCCCCGGCAGGCTCGCGACAGACACGTGTGAGTCCAGCCCCATCGGTACCCGGGCAAGCAGTGCAGGAATACCGTGTCGCCAGCGGCCTCCAACTGCGGAAATGCCACAGATGGCGGCTGGTGGGGCCAACCTTGCCGGCACCCCGCGACCGGACGGCCCGCGTCCCGTCATGGTGGCACGCGGGTGGACGGGGAAGGATCCGCACAGCGGCCGGACCACCGGCGCCGTGCACACCCGACTTCCCACGAGGGGCACCGATGGAACGACGACTGACGCAGTACGCCCAGGGCGGCGGATGCGCGTGCAAGATCCCGCCGGGTGAGCTGGAGCAGACCCTCGCCGGGCTCGGCGTCACACCGCCCCGCCACGCCCCCGGCGAACTGCTCGTCGGCCTGGAGACCGGGGACGACGCCGCGGTGGTCCGCATCCGGGACGACGTGGCTGTCGTGAGCACCGTGGACTTCTTCACCCCCGTCGTCGACGACCCTTTCGACTGGGGCAGGATCGCCGCCGCCAACGCGCTCTCCGACGTCTACGCGATGGGCGGACGCCCTCTGGTCGCGCTCAACCTGCTCTGCTGGCCCACCGGAACCCTCTCCTACGACCTCGCCCGCGAGGTGCTGCGCGGCGGCGCGGTCGTCGCCGCCGAGGCCGGCTGCCATCTCGCCGGGGGGCACAGCATCACCGACCCCGAGCCCAAGTACGGCATGGCGGTGACCGGTGTCGCCGATCCCGACCGACTGCTCCGCAACGACGCCGGCCGTCCCGGCCTGCCGCTCAGCCTGTCCAAACCCCTCGGTCTCGGTGTGCTCAACAACCGGCACAAGGCGACCGGGGAGAGCTTCCCCGAGGCGGTCGAGACGATGACCCGGCTGAACGCCGCCGCGGGCCGGGCCGCCGTCGAGGCAGGCATCGCGTGCGCCACCGACGTGACCGGCTTCGGGCTGCTCGGCCACCTCTACAAATTGGCCCGGGCCTCCGGGGTGACGGCGGTCGTCGACACGGCGGCCGTACCGTATCTCGCGGGGGCACGTGAGGCCGCACGGGACGGATACGTCCCCGGCGGGTCGCGCCGGAACCTGGACTGGGTGGCGCCGCACACCGACTTCGGGCGGACCGACGAGGAGACCCGCCTGCTGCTCGCCGACGCGCAGACCTCCGGTGGGCTGCTCGTCGCCGGGGAACTCCCCGGCGCCCCGGTGATCGGTGAGCTGATCCCCCGCGCCGGGAGCGTGCTCGTGCTGCGCTGAGCCCTGCCTTGATCCCTGCGCCGGGTCCTGCCCTGAGTTCTGTCCTGCGTGCTGCGCTGAGTCCTCCGGCGCGGCGGCGCGTCCTGACCGGCACCGGACGCCCCTCCCTGGTACTCCTGCCCAATGGTGTGCTATCAATTAAATGACCAAATAAATTCATTTGGTCAAGTTTTGATGGACGGTGGGACGCGGAGCCATGAAGCCACAGGCCAGAAAGGCGGGGCGGCCACCCAAGGACGTCGCACACCACCTGGAGCGGGCGCACCGTATCCTGGACGCCGCGACGGACCTGATCCTGCGCTGGGGTTACGACAAGACCACCATCGAGGACATCGCCCGGCGGGCCGGAGTCGCCAAGGGCACGATCTACCTGCACTGGAGAACGCGCGAGGAGCTGTTCGCCGCGCTGCTGCGCCGGGAGCGGGTCGAGATGCTTGACGAGGTGCGGCGGCGCGTCGAGGAAAGCCCCGGCACGCTGCGCGACCTGCTCGGACTACTGGCCTTCGAGATCGTGAACAGACCCCTGGTGAGAGCGGTCCTGCTCGGCGACTCGGAGGTGCTGGGCAAGCTCACCCGGATGAAGCGGGACGGCGCCGGCATCGGCCTGCGCGACGGTTTCGAGACCTACCTCGGTGCGCTGCTCAGGCACGGCGCCCTGCGAACCGACCTCTCACCCGCCGAACACGTGACCGCACTCGTCTCCGTCCTGTACGGGTTCCTTCTGGTGCCGCAGATGATGCCCGAGGAGTACCGGCCGTCCAACGAACGGCTGGTGGAACTGCTCGCCGACGCCGGAAGCCGCACGATGGAGACCGACGGCCCGATGACGGCGGAGAACGCCCGCGCGATCGCGCGGGCGACCCTGGATTTCGTGGACTTCGCCGTGGAGCGCGCGCAGCAGAAGCTGCGTGCGTCCCTCGGCTCTGAGGAGAATGTGAAGTGAACGTCCTCCCCCTCCCCGACGAGGCGGCCGACCTCGCCCTGACCGGTGGCAAGGGCAGCTCGCTGGCCCGGCTGGCCCGCGCGGGCCTGCCGGTCCCCGGTGGCTTCCACGTCACCACGGACGCCTACCGGGACTTCGTCCGCACCGGCGGCCTGCACGACGAGGTTCTGCGCGCCGTCTCGGACCTGCCGCCGGAGCAGGCCGCCCCGCGGATCGCGGCGCTGTTCGCCGAGCACGAGATGCCGCGGGAGACCGCCGAGGAGATCCTCGCGGCCTACACCAAGCTCGGCGACGACGTGCCGGTCGCCGTACGGTCGTCGGCCACCGCCGAGGACCTTCCCGACATGTCGTTCGCCGGGCAGCAGGACACCTACCTCAACATCCGCGGCGACGCCCTGCTGGACGCGGTCAGGCGCTGCTGGGCCTCGCTCTGGACCGCGCGCGCCATCGCCTACCGGGCCGGGAACGGCGTGCCGCACGGCGACGTGGCGCTGGCGGTGGTCGTCCAGGAGCTGGTGCCCGCCGACGCGGCGGGCATCCTGTTCACCGCCGACCCGGTCACCGGCGCGCGCGACCGCGTCGTGATCAACGCCTCCTGGGGCCTCGGCGAGGCCGTCGTCGGCGGGCAGGTGACGCCCGACACCGTCGTCGTCGGCAAGGCCGGCGGCGACGTCGTCGAGGAGCACGTGGGCGACAAGGCCGTCATGACGGTCCGCACGCCCGGCGGCACCCACGAGGAGCCGGTGCCCGAGGAACTGCGTCACCGCCGCGTGCTCGACCGGGCGCAGGCCGTACGGCTCGCACGGCTCGGCACGGAGATCGAGGAACTGTACGGCACGGCCATGGACGTCGAGTGGGCCGTGCACGACGGGACCTTCTTCATCGTGCAGGCCCGCCCGATCACCCGGCTCAGGCAGCAGGTCGAGGAGTGGAACGACAGCCTGACCGGCGACTACCTGTGGACCGGCGCGAACCTCGGTGAGGCCATCCCCGACGTGATGACCCCCTGCACCTGGTCCCTCGTCCAGATCTTCATCCGCGAGGCCATGTCCACCTCCGCCATGCCCGGCTTCAACCTGGTCGGCAACATCGGCGGCCGCTTCTACATGAACCTGAGCATCGCGTTCTCGATCGCCAAGGCGATGGGCATGGGGAGCAGGCTCGGCGCGATCGAGCAGGTCTTCGGCAAACTCCCGCCCGGTCTGGACGTGCCGCTGCTGCCCGCCTCACGCTGGCAGGTCGCCAAGAGCGTGCTGCCGCTCGTCTTCAGCCTGCGCAGACGGGTGGCGGCCAACGTCGCGAAGATGCCCGGTTTCCTCGCCACGGCACAGCGGCGGTGCACGACGCTGCGCGAGCGGGCCGCCGCGGCCACGACGGCGGACGAGCTGACCACGCTGTGGGAGCGGGAGCTGCTGCCGCACTTCGTCGAGGCCTGCCAGATGCTGGAGGCCGCCGGGCGGCAGGGCGGCGCCGCCCTGGTCCTGACCCGTGACAGGTTGCGCAAGCTGGCGGGCGAGACCGACGCCGAGGCGATGCTCACCGGGGCCAACGCCGACGGAGAGCTGGCCAGCCTCGGGCCCATCGTCGGCCTGGGGAAGCTCGCGAGGGGTGAGATCGACCGGGAGGCGTTCGCCCGCACCTACGGGCACCGCGGCGCGCACGAGTTCGAGGTCTCCCTCCCCCGTCCCGGCGAGGACCCGGAGTGGATCGACGCGCAGCTCGCGGCCATGACCGACACCCGGCACCAGGCGGACACGCTGCTCGCCCGCCAGCGGGAGGCCGGCGAGGCGGCCTGGGAGCGGTTCGAGCGGCGTCATCCCGGTAAGGCGGCGAAGACGCGCGAGCAGGTGCGGCGGTGGAACGCGATCGTCCGCGACCGGGAGAGCACCCGCTCGGAGGTGGTCCGGGCCTTCTGGGCGCTGCGCGCCTTCGTCCAGCGGGCCGGAGAGCTGACCGGGCACGGTGACGACCTGTTCTTCCTGTCGATCCAGGAGATCCTCGCCGTCCTGCGCGGCGACGGCACCCCGCTCGCACGGGTAGCGGTCCGGCGGGCCACCCACGAGCGCTACGCGGCCCTGCCCGCCTACCCCACGCTGATCGTCGGCCGGTTCGACCCGGTCCGCTGGGCCGCCGATCCCGACCGGCGCGGCGACATCTTCGACGCGCGGGGCGGCAGCGCGCCGGTGAGCGACACGGTGACCGGTTTCCCCGGCGCGCCCGGCGTCGTCGAGGGTGTCGCCCGCGTCATCGCCGGACCCGAGGACGGCGACCGGCTCGCTCCCGGCGAGATCCTGGTGACGACGCTGACCAACATCGGCTGGACCCCGATGTTCCCCCGCGCCGCCGCCGTGGTGACCGACATGGGCGCTCCCCTCTCCCACGCCTCGATCGTCGCGCGCGAGCTCGGCATCCCGGCCGTGGTCGGCACCGGCAACGCGACCATGCGGCTACGGGACGGCGACCGCATCCGGGTCGACGGCGAGCGCGGCACGGTGGAGGTGCTGGCCGGTTGACGTGCTCCCCGCTCTGGGGGGGCCGGAGTTCACCGTGTGGACTGGGAGGTTCCCTCGTTGAGGGAGTTCCTCACCGGGTGAGTCTGGCGGACGACCGCCCGGAGCTGGCAGGATCGGCCGAGGTGCCGGCCGGGCGCCGCGACATGCTCGGGGCGCCGAGGGGTGAGCAGGTGCGCCTGGTCACCCCCGGGCCGGTGTTCCCGAGAAGGTCGTGGCGCTCCCGGCCGCGCCGTACGGAGCCCGGGAAACGCGGGTACCAGGCAGGTGAGAGGGCAGATCATGACATATCCGGATCCGATCTACTTCGGCGACAAGGGTGAAATCAATGCGACCTACCGCCCGGCCGCCCATGAACCCGAGCTGACCTACCAGACCGGCAACACGGTGCACTATCTGGCGACGGGGGCCTCCACCAACGGCAATTTCGGTCTCTACCGCTGGGAGATGGGACCGCAGCCCAGCGGCCCCGACCAGCACTTCCATCGGTCGATCTCCGAGTCGTTCTTCATCCTCACCGGGACCGTGCGGATCTACGACGGCACCCGCTGGATCGACACCAAGCCGGGTGACTTCGTGCACGTCCCCGAGGGCGGCGTGCACGCGTTCCGCAACGAGTCGGGCGAGCCCGCCTCGATGCTGCTGCACTTCGCCCCGGGCGCTCCCCGCGAGGGCTACTTCGAAGGTCTGGCGGACTTCGCCGTCTCCGGCCGTCCCAGTGACGAGGAGCTGGCCGCCTTCTACTTCCGCCACGACACCTTCTGGCTCTGACCGACGGCCGGACCGGCAGCGGAGGAGCGTGGGGACGCCGCGATATCCACTGGCCCGTTCACATCCGGACATGGCACTGTATGGCAATGCCATGCCCTGATCCGAGCGCCCGCGATATCCCCCAAGCGGGATCATGAGCTTCGGCAGTTACGCGCGCCAGGTCCGGAATCAGGATCTTCCGTACGGCCGGCGCCACACAGCTCTCAGATGCGCGGTCGAGCGCTACATGCCGTTGGGCTACAACGCGACCTGGGACTACATCACCGGCCGCGCCGGGCGGGTGCGCACGGACGAGGTCGCCCTGCTCCGCGCGCTGGACATCCTGGAGACCAGCAGGGAGGCTCGGCTGGCGGAGACGACGGCGTTCGCGCTGCGCCGTACGGCGGAGAAGCGTGATCGCCGCACCGTGTCCGCCGCCGAGCACCACTACCGGCACGGCTGGCGCTGGCCGGGACCGGACGCGCACGAGGCGATGCACCAGACGGTCCAGGCCCTGTGGGCCCGGCACGAACGGCTGCCCTTCCCGGAGGTGCCGTCCGTGGACAAGGCCGATCTGGCCGTGCTGGACTCGGTCGTCGCGGGCTGCGTATGGACCTACCTGCGCCGGGGCGGATCCCTGCATCCCGACCATCGGGGCATCCTGCGAAACTGCCTGGCCGACCTGCGTGCCGTACGGCTCGGCCATCCCCGGTCCTTCCATGAGGCGTTCACCTACTTCCTGCGGCTGCACAAGATGGCCGAGCTCGTGGCGCACGACGCGCTGCCGCTCGTGCGCCGGGCCTGGCGCGGCGACGCGGAACGGATCGCGGACGTCTTCCTGGCCGCACGCGGCCAGATGACCTACCTGCCGCGCCTGCACACCGACGAGGAGACCAGGGCCTGGATCGCCGGTGTCGTGGTCGCCCGGCACGAGGTGTGGGTGGCCGAACGGCACGGCCGGATCGCCGGGTTCGCCGCACTGGACGGCCAGTGGCTGGAGCACCTGTACGTCGCCCCGGACGCCCAGGGCCACGGCCTCGGCGCGGCCCTGCTCTCCCAGGCCAAGAAGGCCCGGCCCCACCTGCTCGACCTGCACGTGTTCCAGCGGAACACCGGCGCCCGGCGCTTCTACGAGCGGTACGGCTTCACCCCGATGGCGCTGGGAGACGGCGGCGGCAACGAGGAGCACCTCCCCGACGCCCACTACCGTTGGCAAGCCGCCGACGAGCCGCGGCGGGAACCGCCATCACCGAAGCGCCCACCCCCGGCTGCGTGAGTATCCGGGCCGTCTGCTGGTGTCGGCCCTGCGGTCGGCGGCCTCGGCTTGATCACCTCGGCGTCGCACTCATGGCACGGAGGCGGCCGTCACCGATAGCGGAAGCCGTCGAGGAAGCGACGGAAGAGCCCGCCCAGGCGGGGCAGCGGCTCGGCCGGCGGCGGCGCCACCGCGTGCTGCCGGGCGATGGGCCGGTCGTAGTCGGTCCGCGCGATGGCGTCCACGACCTGCTGCTCGTCGAAGTCCTCCGACCCCTCGATCACCGGCACGAACCCGACCAGCATCCCGTTCCGCATCACCTGCGCTTCGAGACCCGCGGTGCCGTCGGTGTCCCAGTCCGCCTCACGCCCTCCGGGCAGCAGCACCCGCACTCCGAACTGATAGACGCCGACTCTCGCCAGGTGAGCGTCTATGCCGCGCTCGCGCAACGTGTCGACGACCCGCCGTGCCCGGTTCTCATCCACCTCTCCCACGGTAACCGGACCGAGCCACCCGCGAGCAACGACACCGCTGCTCATCGGTTGATCTACCTCGGCCGGCATCATCGGGATCAGGTGGAGAGCAGGCCCAGTAGGGCGCCTTGCCCCGACTGGAGGACATGGGCGTTCGCCAGCAGTCGTCCGTCACAGACGATGCAACACAGCGCCTTGCCCTTGATGACCTTCTCCGGCGACGGTTCGCCGCCAAGGCCTGGGTACGGCGTTGGCCGAGACGGTGGCCTCTTCGACCAACGCATCCGGTTCCGCCTTGCTCGGTTTCGTCACGGCCGCCAAGCCTCAAGCGGGTGTCGCGCGCAGCCCATGAGATAATCATTCCTACGACGCCCTCTCGGCCTCGGGTCCAGCAACCCGGTCGAGAGGGTTTTTTCATGCCCGCAGCCGCAGTGGCGCGTCATCCTGCGGCCGGTATGCCCACCCGATCAAGGAGATTCGATGAAACTCGGTCTGACCTGCCCGCGCTTCACCTGGACCGGCGGTGACTCCGCCATCGCCGGGCGGTTCGCGGCCGTCGCCCGCGGCGCCGACGAAGCGGGGCTGCACAGTCTGTGGGTGATGGACCATTTCTTCCAGATCCCCAACTTCGGCGCCGTGGAGGATCCGATGCTGGAGGCGTACGGCGCGCTGTCCTACGCCGCCGCCCTCACCAGCCGGGTCACGCTGGGCACCCTCGTCACCGGCGCCGTCTACCGCGAGCCCGGCCTGCTGGTGAAACAGGTCAGCACCCTGGACGCGCTCTCCGGTGGACGCGCCGTCCTCGGCATCGGCGCCGGCTGGTACGAGCAGGAGGCCCGCGGTCTCGGCCTCCGCTTCCCTTCCCTGGCCGAACGGTTCGAGCGGCTGGAGGAGACGCTCCAGATCGCCGAGCAGATGTGGAGCGATGACGACAAGCCGTACGAGGGCCGGCACTACCGGCTGGAGCGTACGCTCAACGCGCCCCAGGCACGCCCGCCGATCCTGATCGGCGGCAGCGGTGAGAAGAAGACCCTCCGTCTCGTCGCCGAGTACGCCGACGCCTGCAACTTCCTGTACGGCGCCGACGTGCCGCACAAACTCGGTGTGCTGCGCGCTCACTGTGCACGGCTGGGGCGGCCCTACGAGGAGATCGAGAAGACCCTCCACATGCGCATCCCCGACGGCCAGAGTGTCGAGGAGAGTGTCCAGCGCTGCGGCGACCTGGCCGCCCTGGGCATCGACCACGTCATCGTCGCCGTCCCCGACGCCGCCGCCGACTCCTCGCTCACGCATCTGGCCGCGCTCGCCACGCAGATCTCCGCCATCACCCCCGCCGGGCGCTGAGCCGACGGCCACCGCGAATCCGAGCCTGCTTCGGCAGCCTCTCACGCACGGCACCGGATGCTGTCGACCGCCGGCCGCATCCGGTTAGGCTGCGGCCCATGTCCACTCACGAGGCGTCCACCCACGAGCGGGAGATCACCGCGCCGACCGATCTGTGCACTCCCGGCGGGCGGCTCAACCCGGCGGCCGTCGGCTGGTCGCGGACACCGCTGCACCGCTGCAACCTGCGTGGCTGGGGCCGGACCAAACGCTGGGAGTACTGGTGCGTCACGACACCGACGCACCTGATCGCCATCACCGTCAGCGACATCGACTACCTGGGCCTCAACAGCGTCTACTTCCTGGAGTACGGCGGCCGCGAGCTCGCCAGAACCAGCATGATCCCTCTCGCTCGCGGCGTGCGGCTGCCGCAGAGTCTCGGCGACGGGGACGTGACCGTACGGGGCGCGGTGACCGTCGGGATCCGGCAGGAGGAGAGCGGCACCCGCCTGACGGCCCGGTGCGCCACCCCTGACGGGCCGCTGGAAGCGGATCTTCTGGTCGCCCTCCCACCCGGGCACGAAACGCTCAGCGTGGTCGTCCCGTGGAGCGGGCGCCGTTTCCAGTACACCTCCAAGCACACCGCCCGCCCCGCCGAGGGCACCGTCCGGATCGGCTCGACCGCGATCGACTTCACCGGCGGCTGGGGAGTCCTCGACCACGGCCGGGGACGCTGGCCGTACGACACCCTGTGGAACTGGGGCGCGGCCTCGGGATACACCGGCGGGCACACGGTGGGCCTGCAGTTGGGCGGCAAGTGGACCGTCGGTACCGGGATGACCGAGAACGCGCTGTGCGTGGACGGCCGGCTCACCAAGATCGGTGAAGAGCTCGACTGGGGATACTCCGACTTCCTCGGCCCCTGGACGGTCCGGACCCCCGGATCCGATCGGGTCGAGCTGACCTTCACCCCGTTCCACGAACGCGCCGACCGGACCGATACCGGTCTGATCCTCAACGACACCCACCAGTGCTTCGGCCACTACTCCGGCGTCATCCGCCCCGCCGGCGGGTCTCCGATCGAGGTGGACGGCCTGCTCGGCTGGGCCGAACAGGTCCACATGCGCTGGTGACGGATTCCGGCCTCCGGCGCCGAGGCGTTCACCGGGCACCTGCGGATCATCGACAACACCACGGTCCGCACCGGCACATACGAGCCGGACTGGAACATCGGTCTTGGGGCCATCTGGTTCTTCGCGCTGGAGAAGGACGGAGCCTTCTGAGGGGTCTCGTCCATCAGGGCTCCTTGGCGATGGCGAGGAGCAGCGGCAACACCTTGGCTAATCCTCCGCACAAAGCACAGGAGCAAGACGGTCGAACTCTCCGTCTCTGGCCCCGCACAGCCACGCGTCCCATTCACCCGGGGTGAAGACGAGCGTCTCAGGCCTTGGGGAGAGCCTCATCGCCACGTGGTCGTCAACGAACGCGATCGACAGGTGCCCATCGTCTCGACGGGGAACGGGCAGCCACCTGGCTGTCATCAGGCGAAGGTCTCCAAAGGCTGGTTTCGCCGGCCGAGATGGTGCTTCCCGCACGTGCGCGGGCAGATCGTAGACGCCGTCCTTGGCTGCGGCCACCAGTGACCGCCAGGCCTCAGAAGTGCACGACAGCCATGCGCCGTCCGGATTCTTGGAGTCGCGAACGGTGACTCCGGACGGTGTCGGCTTCATCTGAACGCACTGCTGGCCGCTGCCGCTGTAGCTGCTGGTGATCCATTCCTGCTCGCCGGTCATCGTGTCGCCTTCCTCACGTCCTTGATCAGCGCCACCGAATCGTCGTGGACAAGGGCTCTTTCGCGTGCGGTATCGGCGGCCCGGTAGTAACGGGCGACGTCTTCGGGCGCCTCCACGAAGATATCTCCGAACAGACCCTCCTGATAGGCCACAGGAGGGTCCTCCTTGTCGGGAAAATCCAGAATGGTGAATTCCCCATCCAGGCCCGGATGACCTCCCGCATTGAAAGGGATGACGTGAACGGTGATCTCCGGATGGGCTGCGACACCGATCAGGTGGTCGAGTTGAGCGTGGGCGACTTCGGTCCCGCCGACGGCTCGCCACAGGATGGCCTCGTCCAGGATGACGGTGATCCGAGGTGCGTTGGCACGGCCGAGAATCTGATGGCGGGCGACGCGCGTCTCAGCACGTCGACGTATCTCCTGATCAGATCCGTCCAACAAGGTCTCCGCGATCAGAGCGTGAGCGTACTCAGGGGTTTGCAGCAGTCCAGGGATGTTGTGGGCGACGAACGTGATCGCTGAGGCGTCGTCTTCCAGAACGAAGTACGAGCCCCCTTTGTACATGTCGCTGTAGGCCAGCCACCAACCGCGCTTCCATGCCTCCCGGCAGAGTTTGCCGAGCGCTTCCGCCTGCGGCGAGGGCACCCCGTAGACGTTGAGGAGCAGTTCGAGGTCTTCGAGGATCAGGCGGCTCTCGCCGTTTTCCACGCGATAGATCTTCGATCGGGACCAGCCCAGTCGCTTGGCGACCTGTTCGGGCGACAGGCCACGCGATTCGCGGATGGCGCGCAGTTCTCTCAGCAACCTGCGTCCGCGGACTGACAAGCTGTACCGCATTTCATCACCTCTATGTCCGTTACTGTCATGAATTCTTTGGAATTCATCCTCGTAAGACAGTCGCGAGTTTGAGAATTCTCATCAATGAGTCATTGCGGAGTAGGGAAGTTCCGCATAATGATAGCCGTCCAGCACTTTCCGTAGCGACATCGTCACAGTTTCTCCATGTGGTGTGAGACGCGCGAGTGCCTTCATGCCTGCCCACCTCGAAGGGAAGACGGCGATGATCCCGTCCACAGCCGAGAGCGGCCAGCGTCGCCGCCGCTCTGCCCACACCGCGATTCTCTTATGGCCCCTGACCGTGGAGGCTCCGCTCGCGCGTCAGGCCAGACGCTTGCTCAAAACGGCGCTGATCGCGCTACCCGCCAAGTTCGACAACCTCGATGACGCTCTGTTCATGGTCAACGAGGTCGCCAGCAACGCGGAAGCTCACGCCTGCCCGCCCTATGAGCTGCGGGTCTACCACACGCATCGCCGTACCGTCGTGGAGTTCGCCGACGGCGACTGCAAGACGGTGCTCCTGCCCAGCAGTCCGATCCCCGAGGTGACGCTGGGCGAGATCGACTCCACCGAACTCACAGCGCTTGAACATGGGCGCGGCCTCCTCGCCGTCGTCGCGCTCTCCCAGGGAGACTGCGGCATACGCCATTTGAAACTCGCAGGAGCACAAGGCTGCGGCGGAAAAGTGATCTGGTTCGCCGTACCGCAATGACCCGGTCGGCCAGGTGCTTCAAAGGTACGGCCCGCGCACCGACTTCAAGACCGCCATTCACCGACTCCATCCGAAAACGCCTTTACGACACAGTGAGAAGGCTGGTGGTTTTCATGGTCAGGCCCGAAGGAGATCCTTTCCGACGCGGTGGTCGTCGCCGCCGCAGAGCAGGCCCGGGACGCGCCACCCCTGAGAGCCCGGAGCACGTGAGGATTCTGGACAACGCCGCCGCCGACGCCGGTGACCTGGAGTCCCGTCACCCCGGCTGGGTCGTCCTCTGGCGCTGCTGGGCCCGACGGTTCTGGGCCTTCCCTCTCTGGATCACCGACGCCCCCGAGCCACTCGAAGCCGGGGACATCCAGGAGCTACTGGACCAGATGCGCCACGTCGAATTCCTGACTCCGTTCCCCCTGCTCGCTCCCAATCCCGAGAGTGTCAGCGCGGAGCCGGTATCTCCCGCCACCGGTCCTGGCATCACCGCCGAGCTTGCTCTCCCCTCAGAAAAAAGCCCCGCGCGCACCACCGAGCCTCCGTACCTCCTGATCACCAGCCTCCCGCAGGAGCCTCGCGGCGGTCACTGACCGCCCGTCCCCCCATGACCGGTCCACGTACGGTTCCCCCGTGCCGGGCGTGGACCCTCACAGGCCGATGTCCGCGGACCCGATCCCCCTTACCCCGGACATCGGCCTCACTCATCTCGATACGACCGATGAGAACGCGCCGGGCCAGCAGTGCGGTACCGGCCATACGTAGTGGCCGCTTGATCTTGGCGTTGGAGAACGCGACGCGGAGACGAGGCTACCGAGGGGTGAGTTCCTGTCCTGGCCTGGGAACTATCATCCCGGAATGCCATGTCACGAACCCACTGGAGACGGTTTTCCACCTCCCCGGGTGCGCCCGTTCACAGTGGTGGAGATGAGCGGTCCCGGCCGCTTCGGCGGGCAGGCCGGTGATGCCGTACACGATCTCTTTGCTGGTCCGGACGCCGTCCAGATCGCCGACACCGCAGCGCAGTTGGAAGGCTTGGCGGGCGCTGGGGAAACAGGGTGTCATCTGCTTCGGCGGTGCCGCTGATGCGGCGTTCACTGTACGCGCTATGGGTGTTTCGGACTGAGGGTTTACCGGCGTTCTCGCTGGGGCGGGTGTTCGGGGGGTTCGCCGTTCGCGCTGCGGTGGGTGGGTGTTCCGGCCGGCCGTCGCAGTGACCGTCTCGTTTTTCAGGCCTCCGGCCTGACGGGCGCGGTGGTTACGGTTTTTTATAAGCCGGCCGGAACACCCACCCACCTCCGCGCCAGGCTGTCTCGCCGTACGGCGTGCGGACCGCAGTTGCTTGCTTTCCGGCCGCCCATGGATCTCGCCGATGCTGAAGCGATCCGTGCGGGCCGTTCAGAGTCGATCACCGTAGCTGACGCGTTCCTCTCCGACCAGTGCAGGGCCGACCGCCGTAGAGAGGAGGGATCGGATGGAGGTGCGGGCCCGCCGACCAGTGATCGTTTGTTGAGAAGTGCACGGTCGGATTGCCCGAAGGGCGTGCACTTCTCAACAAATGATCTTCATGAGGGCGTATCAGGGAATGGAGAGGCGGAACCAGGCGGTTGCCTGGAAACCTCAGGAGGCGACACACACTGAGCCTTTTTCATCCTCATCGGCCCGTTTACCAGGAGCTTCTTTGCGTCATTAGGCGAACGCCGCACTCGCGATCGTGATGTGACCGGACAGACCGTCACTCGGGGACGAAAAGATTCATTACGCAACGTCGCTGAGGCCGCTATGGTCTTGATCATGAAAAGGATGCTCAGTTGTTCGTTGATGGTGGTGGCGAGCTCCTTGGTGGTGGCCGGTCTCGCCGCCCCCCTGATCTCCGGAGGCTGGGAGCATCGGAGGGCCTGCGACGAGAACTACGACAGGGTCGAATCCGCTTTGACGTCGTTCGACGTCCCGGATGCCACCCCGGCCGGTGTGGCCCTGGACGGAGAGCGCGACCGCGAGTGCCCTGACACTGACGACCACCATGCCACCGTCGGCCGCTCCTACCGCCTTTCGGGGCAGCACAGCTCGCCCAAGGACATTGAGTCCTTCTATCGAGACCTCGCCTTGCGCAACGGCTGGAAGCTCCTCCCTACCGAGGGCTCCGCCGACAAGCCGAGATGCATGGTCAAGGAGGTCAAAGACGCAGAGGTCAGCCTCGAAGTACGGTTCGACCCGGACTCGGATGACACCTTCGAGGTGAGTGCGTCCACCTGGCCCTGCTGAGGCGATCACGGCCAGGTTATCGACGTAGAAAGAGATCAAGTCTTTTCCAGCCTGTTGCCGCAGCCCAGCAGGGTGACTTCCTTCGCGAGGAGGCAAGAAGCACTATCTGGCAGGCCATCCTGCGATCCCATCCGATCCGTCCCCTGCCGACCGGGCTCAGGACGTCCGGGGTACGAGGATGAAAAAGGCTTACTGTAGATCGGGTTACGATTCCGCACGATCGCGACCTGCGGCGACATCAGAAATGACAATCGGCTCGCGAAGCCTCTTCTGTCATTTAGAAGTAAGGCAAACTCAGCGGCTTTCAAATTGATCTTTCGTGACTATTTACTCATCTGGATACGTCCACCATTTTCGCCGATAGTCGGGGTGGTCGAAGTAACGCGTGGCGAGCCCCATTAAAACCAGCAGGTCATCATGGGTCTGATCACCACCGGAGATGCGGTCAATTATCCGTCGTCTCGCCTCGACGTCGCCAAGCATCCTTGAAGATATCGATCTCAGTTTTCGAGGTGGAGTACGCCATTCTTGCTCGTCATCGTCGATACGATTGCGCAAGAATGCGATCAACTCACCCATGTCGCCCATCATTTCATGTACTCCAGCACCACTCTAGCGAGATCAAATTCCAACCTTCCAAGTTGATCCCACTGAGATCGCCTCAGTAGATGCCGCGCCACTTTCCATCCCGATTTGCCTTGCCGGATCGGCGTCTTCTCAGTTTCCTGCACAGCTGGATCGCTCCTGGCCTTGGCGGTCAAACTCCTCCTGGGAGATCGTTACATCAACCCAGTCGCCTCCCGGCGTTGCCTTCTCGTCGTACTGCTGGAGAAGAACCACTCCAGGCTTGAGCTTTGCGATATCACCAACAGTGAAACTGACATGAGCGGTACTGAAATTGTTGTCGCGCCTGCCACCGAACGCGTGATACTCAACCCCCGGCACCATGACGAACGGTCTCGGTTGCACAGTCCAACCATCGGTTGGTACGTCAAGGCGGACTGAAGCGCTCTGCCCATCGAGAGATGGCGCGCTGAAACGCACATCATCGACAACCTTAGTCGACGATGTAATGCTCGGGAGGGCGGAACTTTCACCTGAGATACCGACATCTGGCACCCCCGAGGTATCCTCGTCGTGGTAAACGATCACACCGTCAGGAGTCGCACCGTCACACCACGCCAGAACGATGATCGGATGACCCTCCGCGTCAACACTCACTCCAGTCATCCCGCCTATGGCAGGCGTGCAACCGGTAATACCCATGACAACTACAACAGCAATCACAACCCCGAGCCAACGCCGCATATTCGCAGGATAAAGCTCAGGTTTCATACCTTAGTTCCGTGATCTTATTGGAGCACGATCGTTCGTAGTTCGCGACAATACCGGCGAAGACCAGGGACGCCCCAGTGAAGCTTTTCACCCTGATGGCCTAGTACAGCGGGTCTGCGCAGAACGGTGCCCCCGGTGAATCTCGTAGGAGCTTGCAGCGGAGTGATCCACCGGCTGCGGCTAGCCTGCGGAGGTCACAGACAATGGATCCTGCTCACCCCGGTTCGGGAATGGCTCCGCACAGGTAGGTGGATCCCTCCAGCAGTTCCGGTGTCAGCGTGATTCCGGTGAGACGCTCAGCCATGAGGAACGCCGGCCCTTCGCTGGGGTAGAGGCGTCTGTAGTCGGAGTCGATCCGCTGCATGCTCTCCACGATCTCCTCCGGCGCCTCTTCCGAGTAACCGTCATCAGCGATGAAGCAGAACCGGATCTCTCCATCTTCGCTCCAGTAGAAGGATTCGACGCCTTCGACGTCGCGGAAGTGGGAGACGATGCGGGTGCCCGCCGACAACGGCGTGATGATTCCTTCATCGGCACCGATTCCGCCGTTGGGCTCGACGACGAACGCCCAGTCGCCGATGGTCGTGGCGCCGAGGAACGCGTTGCCGTAGCCGTGCTTGTAGCTGGTCGCGATCAGCTCCTCAAGCGTCATAAGCGTGAAGTCCTCCGGCCGGGCACCGAGCCGGGCCACGAGTTGCTCGGGTGTCAGGCCGCGGACGTAGGTGAAGCAGTAGGCCTCCGCCAGGTCGGGGAAGCGCTCGTAGGAGAACCAGGCATAGTCGTCAGGGGGCGCGATCATTTCGTCATGCTCGCAGCACCGACCGACACAATGAACCTTTTCATCATTGAGCGATCCGGTGGTTCTGCAGGACGGCGATGGCCTTGCACAAGTGCCCGGCCTTGTTGGGGCTGCAGCGGAGCTTGCGGAGGATGCTCCAGCTCTTGAGCTGGAGCATTCGCCCGCTCACCCGGGCCTCGAAAGTGGGCATGTGAGAACGCGTGCACGACATCGATCAGGCCGACGTTGTGGCATCGGATGACATCGTCTTCAGTTTTGCCGAGCGGAACGTCCGCGGGACGGCATCGATAGAGGGTTGATCCATTCACAATGGCTACCGTAGCTTGATGATCGTGACGATTCGCGCGGTGGTGTTCGATGTCGGCGGCGTATTGGAGATCACTGCAGACCTCGGGGTCGCTGAGCAGTGGGAGGAGCATCTCAGCTTGCCCGCCGGTGAACTCAACAACCGTATGTTCGATGTCTGGATGGCGGGCAGTGTCGGCACGATCACCGAGAACGAGGTGCACCAAGCGATTGCCGACCGCCTCGGTCTGGCCGACCAGCACGTCGAAGCGTTCATGGCTGCCATCTGGCGGCAATACCTCGGCGTACCCAACACTGAATTGATCGAATATGTCCGCGAGCTCCGCTCACGGTGCCGCACTGCGATACTCAGCAATAGCTTCGTCGGCGCCCGGGAACAAGAGCAGACGGCTTACGGATTCGAAGACCTTGTCGAGCAGATCATCTATTCACACGAGGTCGGCATGAGTAAGCCCGATCCGCGAATTTACGCACTCACCTGTGCACGACTTGGCGTTCGCCCCGAGGAGATGGTGTTTCTCGATGATGTGGATGGGTTCGTCGCCGGCGCACGCGACGCTGGCATTCACGCGATTCACTACCAGAACAACACCCAGGCGATAGACGAGATAGAAAAGCTGCTGGCGGTCTCATGAGGCCGCTTTTCAAGTAACTTCTCTTGGCTGCCCCGATAAGGCGAGCCCGAGCACCTCAGCCTGCGATGTGCTGCTCAGCTAGGCGCAGGTCAGGTCAGGTCAAGTCATGTCTTGAGCCTGTCATGGCGAACTGTGCCGATCGGTACCTCGCCCAGCACATTGACGGCATGGACCTATTTTTCGAAACACGTCCTCTGGTCGCCAAGGCGTCGCTTCTGGGAAGGGACGTCGGGTCTCCGGCGCAGTCATGTCAACTGACCGTCCACAGCCGGTCCACGTACGGCTCCCCGTACCGAGCGCGGACCCTCGCGGGCCGATGTCCGCGAACCCGATCCCTGTCAGACATGGAGCGGCGAGATCCGCTCGCTACGGTTTCAGCTCCAGCACCAGGTTGAACGGAGTGGCGGCCGCCTGGCGCGACCGGGTGAACCCCGCCTGCCCGGCCACCTCGAACAATCGCTCCTGCCCGGCCTGGGCACCCAGTGCCTTCGTCGCCCCCTGGGAGAGCGCGCCGGGCACGCAGACCGTGGCGGAGGCGTTGAAGAAGAGCCGGCCCACCGGGTTGAGGTCGTCCGGCAGCCTGCCGTACGCGAACGGCTCGACCAGCAGCACGGTGCCGTCGGGGGCGAGGGTCGTGCGGATGTGCCGCAGGGCACCGACGGGGTCTCCCATGTCGTGCAGGCAGTCGAACAGGCAGACCAGGTCGTAGCCGGTGCCGGGGTAGTCGTCGGCGCGGGCCGTCTCGAAGGTCACCCGGTCCGCCACCCCGGCCTGTACGGCCAGCTCGCGGGCCCGGGTGATCGAGGGTCCGTGGGAGTCGAAGCCGGTGAGGCGCGCCTCCGGATATGTCCGGGCCAGCACCAGGGTCGAGGCGCCGTGCCCGCAGCCCACATCGGCCACCCGGGCTCCGCCGGTCAGCTTCTCCTGGACACCGCGGAGCGCGGGGATCCAGTCGGTCGGCAGGTTGGCGGCGTATCCGGGGCGGAAGAACCGTTCGGTGCCCTCGAACAGCGCCGGGTCGTGGTCGCCCCAGGCCAGGGCCTTGCCGCCGCGGTAGGCGTCCACGATCTTGTCCTCGTCACGGTAGACCGACGAGATCACTTCGGCGAGCCCGGTCATGAAGACCGGACTGGAGTCGTCGGCGAACACCGTCGCCTGCTCCTCGGTCAACGTGTACGTGCCACCCGCACCGGAACCACCGGAGCCTTTCGCGCCACTCTCGCCGGAACCGCGAGAACCCTCCGCGCCGCCGCCACGGGAACCGCCGGAACCACCCGAACCCTCGGTGCCGCCCGCACCGGAACCGCCGGAATAGGAGACGTATCCGGCGGCGGCCTGCGCGGCCAGCCATTCGGCGACGAGCCGTTCGCCGGTGCCGGTTCGCCGGGCCAGCTCACCGGCGCTGAGCGGTCCCGCCCCGGCCATCGCCTTCCACAGGCCGAGCCGGTCGCCGATCACGACCGTCGCCGCTCCGAACGCGGCCCCCATGTCCAGCACGACCCGGCCCACGAGCTCCTGAAGACTGGATTCCTCCATCGGAGCCTCCTCGACGGTTCCGCGGGTGGCCGCGGACCGTGGTTGCCCTGTGTGACGGCGTCCCCCTCGGCGGCCACATTTTCGATGGTAGTCCGGCCTCGCAGCGGGCCGCCGCGGACGCGCCGCGCGACATCCTCGGCCCTCGTACCGCGACCTGACGGACGTCCGCCCATGGAACGGCGCCGCCGGCCGGCGTGGCGGCTCGGCGGCCACCGCCCTCCGGTCTGATCACCCTCGCTCGGTCAGCCGGGTCTCCGGTCTGATCACTCCCGCCCGGTCAGCCGGGCGATCACCCGGGTGTCGTCCCAGACTTCGCCGTACTTGGCCTGGATGTCGAACAGGTTCGCCTCGTGCGGTCGGGGGTCGCGGTCGCCGACGGCCTGGCGGACGACGACGGGCACGAAGCCGTGCTGGACGGCGTCGACGGCGGTGGCCCGGACGCAGCCGCTGGTGGAGACGCCGGTGATGAGCAGGGTGTCGGCGCGCAGCGCGGTGAGGGTCGAGGCCAGGGTGGTGCCGAAGAAGGCGCTGGCGTACTGCTTGACGATCACCAGTTCGCCGGGGATCGGGGCCACCTCGGGCATCAGGGCGCCGAGTGGCCCATCGCCCACCAGGTGGCGGAGCGGGGCGACCTTGCGGAAGAACAGGCCGCCGTCGACGCCGCCGGGACCGAAGGCGACACGGGTGTGGATGATCGGGACACCGGCGGCGCGGGCGGCGGCCAGGATGCGGGCCGCCGCGTCCAGACAGGCGCGCGAGCCCAGGTAGAGCTCGGCGCCCGGTTCGAAGTAGGCGCGCATCAGGTCGATGAGAACGAGCGCCGGACGCTCCCCGAACGGCAGGGTGCCTCCGAACACCTCCTCGTGGGCTCTGGTCACCGGGCCGCACTCCTCACCGCAGGGGCCGCATAGGTTCTTCAGGGGTCAGATGACGCCGTCGGCCGACAGGCCGGCGATCTCCTCGGCGGTCAGGCCGAGCAGCTCGCGGTAGACCTCGTCGTTGTGCTGGCCGAGGGTGGGGCCGGTGGTGCGCACGCTGCCGGGGGTGGCCGACAGCTTGGGCACGACGTTGTGCATGGCCAGCTCACCGAAGTCCGGATGGGGGACGCGGACGATCGCCTCACGTGCCGCGAAGTGCGGGTCCTCGAACATGTCCTTGGCCCGGTAGATGCGCCCGGCGGGGACGCCGCCCCCGTTGAGCAGGGCCAGCAACTCCGCGGCGGGGGATCCCGCCGTCCAGGTGGCGATGATCTGGTCGAGCGCGGCCATGTGCTCGCCGCGCGCGCCGTGCGTGGCATAGCGGGGGTCCTCGGCCAGCTCCTCCGCGCCCATCACGGCGGTCAGCCGGCGGAACACGCTGTCCTGGTTGGCGGCGATGAGGATGGAGTCGCCGTCCTCGGTGGGGTAGACGTTGCTCGGCGAGACGTTGGGCAGCACGGAACCGGTGCGCTCGCGCTGGTAGGAGGCCTGCTGCCACTCCGGCAGCATCGACTCCATCATGGCGAGCACCGCCTCGTAGATCGCCGAGTCGACGACCTGGCCATGCCCGCTGCGGTCGCGCTCGTGCAGCGCGACCAGGGTGCCGATGCAGGCGTGCACGGCGGCGAGGGAGTCGCCGAGCGAGATGCCGGCGCGCGACGGCGGCCGGTCGGGGTCGCCGGTGACGTAGCGGATGCCGCCCATGGCCTCGCCGATCGAGCCGTACCCGGCCTGTGGCGCGTACGGTCCCGTCTGGCCGAACCCGCTGACCCGGGTGACGACCAGCCGGGGGTTGATCGCGTGCAGTTCCCGCGGGGACATGCCCCAGCGCTCCAGGGTGCCGGGCCGGAAGTTCTCCAGCAGCACGTCGGCCTTCTCGACCAGCCCGCGGACCAGCTCCTGCCCTCGGGAGGTGCGCAGGTCGCATGTCACCGACTTCTTGTTGCGCGCCACGACCGGCCACCACAGCGACTTCCCGTACGGCTTCTCCCGGCCCCACTGCCGCATCGGGTCACCTCGGCCGGGGTCCTCGACCTTGATCACTTCGGCGCCGAAGTCGCCGAGCAGTTGGCCGCAGAACGGCCCGGCCAGTAGCTGGCCGAGTTCGACGACGCGTACGTCGCCGAGTGGCAGGCCTCTCATCGAATCTCCTTGCGCGTGGGGACCCCGGGCTTCGGCCCTTGGGAAGGAGGTCACGGGTTCTCCTGGTGTCGGGGGCCCAGCAGTGACGCCCTGGCCGAGAACAGGTGGGCGCGCATGACCGCCTCCGCCCATTCGGGGTCTCCGGCCCGGATGGCCGCCACGATCTCGATGTGGTGGTTGACGCTGCGGCGCATGGCCTCCTCGTCGAAGGAGCCGTAGGTGCGCAGCAGCACCGGTGAGTGGACCAGCGAGCTGATCGACTGGGCGAGTACGGCGCTGCCGCCGATCCCCACCAGGGACTGGTGGAACTCGGCGTTGAGCCGGTAGACCGCGTCGGAGTCACCCCGCTCGGCGTGCTCCCTTATCGCGAGGGCGACCTCGTGGAGGGCTTCGGCGTGCTCGGCGGTCGCGATGGTGGCCGCCTGGCGGGCGGCGAGCCCCTCGATCCTGGCCCGCAGCTCGAAGATCGTCTCCAGGTCGCCCCGGGGGTACTCCATGACGCGGGCGCCCTTGTTGGCCGTGATCTCGACGAGTCCCTCGGCCTGCAGGCGCCGCAGCGCCTCGCGGACCGGGGTCCGGCTGACGCTGAGCGCCTCGGCCAGCTCGACCTCACCGAGCCGGTCACCGGGGGCGTACCGCCCTCCGAGGATCAGGCTGCGGACATCATCGATCACTGGCATGTGTACATTCCTCCGGGGCGGATGTCACCATGATGGGTATATGCCTGTCCTATCACAAGGGGTTGCATACAATTCATGAACGTCGAGGTGGTCGAGGTCGGTCCGCGTGACGGCCTGCAGAACGAGCCGGTGACCGTGCCCTCCGCCGTGAAGGTCGCCTACGTCGAGGCGCTGGTGGCCGCGGGTCTGAGACGGATCGAGGCGGTCAGCTTCGTACATCCGGGCCGGGTGCCGCAGATGGCCGACGCCGAGGAGGTCATGGCCCGGGTGCCCCGCGTCACCGGGGTCCGCTACGCCGGGCTGGTGCTCAACGGGCGTGGCCTGGACCGGGCGCTGAAAGCCGGCGTGGACGAGGTGAACGTCGTCGTGGTCGCCACCGAGACCTTCTCCCAGCGCAACCAGGGCATGTCGGTCGGCGACGCGGTCCGCGGCTTCGGCGCGATCGCCGAGCGCGCACGCGAGGCCGGCCTCGGAGTGACGCTGACCGTGGCCGCGAGCTTCGGCTGCCCGTTCGAGGGCGAGGTCGACCCCGCGTGGGTCGCCGAGCTGGTACGGCGCTGCCCCGGCGCGCAGGAGGTGGCGCTGGCCGACACCATCGGTGTGGGCGTCCCGGCCGACGTGCGCCGCCTGGTGGAGGCGGTCCGGGAGGTCTCGGCGCTCCCGTTGCGGTTCCACTTCCACAACACCCGCAACACCGGCTACGCCAACGCCCTCGCCGCTCTGGAAGTGGGTGCCGCGTCCCTGGACGCCAGCGCCGGCGGCATCGGCGGCTGCCCCTTCGCACCCGCCGCGACCGGCAACATCGCCACCGAGGACCTGCTCTACCTGCTGCACCGCTCAGGCGTGACGACCGGCGCCGACCTGACCGGCGTGCTCGCCGCCGCGGCCCTCGTCGAGGCCGGACTGGGCGGCCGGGTGCCCGCCCAGCTCGGCCGCGCGGGCGACTGGCCCGCGACCGGCCGAGCCGTTTCATCTCGTACCCGGTGAGGATGGCACGGCGGTCCGGGGCGCAGCTGGATCCGAAACTGGTTGCCCTGATGCCGGGGATGGCCCCGTGGATTCCAGAGCTCGGCGGCGTCCGACTCGGCCCACGGCCGCACTATCAGCCGCTCGGTCTCAAGGTGGAACGACATCGTCTCGTACGTAGACATGCTCCTACCCTGCCCCACAGATCATCACGAACTACAGCTGGAGTAGCGGGGTATCGGGGCCGGCAATCCGGAAGACCGGGTATTGGTGCGTGATCTTCTCGAACTCCGGCAGTGGGGCATGCCGGTTCACCGGGATGTGCGGCCGCGCACCGGGGGCGACGGCGAGATAGCGACGCAGAATCTCAGCACGCTGCTCGGGCGGGACTTCCTTCAGCGCGACCGGAGTCTCGCGACCGTGACGGCACAGAACGGCCTTGCCACCCGCGGCTTGGACGTTCCGCACCCAGTTCGCCTCCGGCCCGAGCATCGACACGAGGAACTCGGCACCCCGGTGTTCGGTGACCACGACCGGAAGCGACGTGAGGCGCCCGCTGCGGCGCCCCATCACCTTGAGGACGGCGGCATGGCGCGGCGACAGCAACCGGGACCCGTACATCAGCACGTCGAAACGGTTCACGCGCCGCATGAAGGCGTTGGGCCACCCGTCTCGATACATCCAGCGCTTGAACGCCGCGGCCCCGCGCATGACGGCCCGCGCGACATACCTGGCGCTCACCCCGACCTTCTCCACAACAGCACGGCCGTTGCGAGACCGGCGACGCACGGAAGGACCTGAAGCCAGCCCAGCAGCGGCGCAAGACCGACCTCACCATTGGTGTCCTGGACGGTCAGGGCAGCGAGCGCGACGCAGATCGCGATCGTGAAGAGGCCGCTTGCCAACCAGCGGGCACCGCCCTTGCCGATGCGGACCACCCAGACGGTGCCGAGCCAGCCGAGCAGTCCCAGTGCCCCCACCCCGGACAGGATCGCCGTGTATGCGGTGACGGCGCTGTCGATCTCCGCCGGTCCGTAAGCCGGGTAACCCGCCCGAATGTGATCGGCCAAGCCGGCCCGGTCGATGAACGCGAAGAGGGTAGCGACGACCGTGAGCCCGGCGCCGACGTACATCGTTGCGAGAGCTCCTTGCTTGTTCGTTGCCAGCGTTGTCATGGCGTGAGTCCTTCCGTAAGCGTGGATCGGCAAGCGTGGCTGGTGGCTTCCCGGCAGGGCGTCAGCCGACTCGGATTCTTACAACGTATGTTTAGCATGCCGCCACTATACTTACGACGTAAGAATCGTTGATGTGAGAAAGGCCACCATGTCCCCGAACCGCACCCGCGGCCAGAACGCCGGGCTGACCCGCCAGGCCATCCTCCAGGCGGCCCTGACGCTGGCCGACCGCGATGGGCTGAAGGCGTTGTCGATGCGCCGCATCGGCCAAGAACTCGGGGTCGAGGCCATGTCCCTCTACCAGCATGTCGCCAGCAAGGACGCCTTGCTGGACGGGCTGGTGGAGCAGATCTTCACGCAGGCCGCGCCACCGCTTACCGAGGCGGCCTCATGGCAGGAAGGCCTGCGCGAGTACGCCCGCGCGCTGCTGCGCGTCCTGCTTGCGCACCCGAACGTCATCCCTCTGGTGGTGAGCCGTCCCGCGATCACTCCGCACAACCACCGCCTCATGGAGAACGCGCTCCACACGCTGCAGGCTGCGGGATTGCCGCCGGAGCGAGCGTTGGACATGCTGTACGCCGTGACCGGTTTCGTCGTCGGCCACGTCGCCATCCTGGCCGCCGGGCGGGACGGGCACACGCCGGCCAGAGGGATGCGGGCGATACCCGACCAGGACCTGCAGCAGACCCCGCTCCTCGCCCAGGCCACACGATTGCGGCGTTCCTCCGGGCCGGACCCTCGCTTCGACTTCGCGCTCGAGGCCATGTTGCGCGGCTTCGACACTCTCTGACCCGTCCGGCCGGCGGGCATCCCAATTGAGGAACAGCGGAACAGCCGTTAGGAGCCCCGCTCCCGCGGACCCGCGGGCGGCCTACGGGGCCTCGGCTTCGTGGACGACGAGGGCGAGCTGGACGCGGTTGTCCAGGGACGCCTTCGTGAGGATGCGGGAGATGTAGCTCTTGACCGTGCCCACGCTCATGTGCAACTCCGCGGCGATGAGCGCGTTGGGCTTACCCTGGCCGACCGCCAGGGCCACCTCGCGCTCCCGCGCGCTGAGCCGGGCGAGCACCCGCCGGGCGTCGGCGCGGCGGCGGCTCTCCTCCTCCGGCACCAGGTGGGCGATCAGCCGCCGGGTGACGCTGGGCGACAGGGCGGGCTCGCCACCGACGACCCGGCGGACGGCGTCCACGATCCCCTCCGGCGGGGTGTCTTTGAGCAGGAAGCCGCTCGCGCCCTCCCGTAGGGCGCGGAAGACATGGTCGTCGGCGTCGAAGGTGGTGAGGATGATCACCTCGGGCGGGTTCGGGCGGCGGCGCAGGCGGCGGGTGGCCTCGATGCCGTCCAGGCCGGACATCCGGATGTCCATCAGCACCACGTCGGGAGCGTGGGCGTCGACCGCGGCCTGGACCTCGCCGCCGTCGGCCACCCCGGCCACCACCTGGAGGTCGGCCGCGCCGCCGAGCATCAGCGTCAGACCGGCGCGGACGAGCGCGTCGTCGTCGACGATCAGCACCCTGATCGGTGGGCGTGGCCCGTTCACGTCGGCCATGGTAACCACGCCGTCAGCCGGAACTCGTCGTCCGCGGTGTGCCCGTGCTCCAGCCGCCCGCCGGCCAGCGAGGCCCGCTCGGTCAGCCCGGCCAGTCCCGCACCCGCTCCGGTCAGCTCGATGTCGGCACCGGGCGGGCGCGGGGGCCCCGGCCTGTCCGGCGCGACGGCTCCGCCGGGCAGCGGGTTGCGTATCTCGATCGTCAGCCCGGCGCCCGCCGTACCCGAGAGGACCACGGTGACCGGCCTGCCGGGGGCGTGCTTGCGCGCGTTGGTGAGTCCCTCCTGGACGATGCGGAAGGCGGCGCGGCCGGTGGCGTCCGGCAGGTCGGAGAGCCGTACTCCGTGGTCGAGCAGTTCGACCCGGGTCCCGGCCCGCCGGGACTCCTCGACGAGAGACGCGAGGTCGGCGGGGCCCGCACGGTCGCCGCTCGGCACCGCGTAGTCCTCCGACGCCGGAGCCTCACGGAGCACCGAGATGACCGCCCGCAGATCCTGAAGCGCCAGGTGCGCACTCGACCGGATCACTCCTGCGGCCTCGGCGACCTCACCGGGCTTCGCCTGCGCGTTGAACTCCAGCGCCCCGGCGTGCAGCGCCAGCAGCGACAGCCGGTGCGCGAGCACGTCGTGCATCTCGCGTGCGATGCCGACGCGTTCGGCGCGGCGGGCCTGCTCGGCGCGGAGCCGCTGGTCGGCCTCGGCCCTGCGGGCACGTTCCGCCAGCGACAGCATCAGCTCCCGCCGGGTGCGCGCCAGCATGCCCCAGCCGGTCAGCGCCCCGCCGATCAGCACACCGACCAGCGCCCAGACCGGGTAGGGCGCCAGGCCGGGCGGCCGCCAGGCGAACCGGACCAGCGTCGCCGACACGCCCGCCGCCCCCACCGCGATCGCCGCGGGCGGCCGCCGATACAGGGCCGCGATCAGCGTGGCGATCCCGGCCGCCACCGATGCGGCCGCCGCGGGTACCGACAGCGCGACGACGGCCAGCCCCGCGGCGACCGGCCACCTGCGGCAGAACCACAGCGCCGCGCAGGCCGATGCGCCACCCACCACGTCGGCGACCAGATACCAGGGGGGCACCGGCGAACCGGCCAGATCACCCCAGACCACCGCGGCCGCCCCGGCGAGCGCGAGCACAGAGCCGCCGGCGGCGACCGCCCGGTCCCGCCGGGACCGAATCCGGCCGGGCCGTACGTTTTCCACGTTGGCCAGGAACACAGCCACAGATCGTAGCCCGCCTCCCGGGTGGTCCGGCAGCAACCAAAGTCGCCGATCGGAGTCGACCCGGGTTGCCACGGTGCGGCCTTCCGGCAGCGGCGACGGGCCCCGGCCGCGGGCCACCCTGATCGCATGACCACAACTGTTTCCAGGGCACCCGGCCGGTGGGCCGCGCTGCTGCTCGCGCTCATCACCCCGATCGTCGCCGAGTTCACGCTGGGCAACCCGCCGCTCAGCCAGGTCTGGTTGCTGCTCCTGTGGGTGCCGATCTACGGCGGGGGCACCGTGCTGGTCCGCGAGCTGGTACGGCGGAGCGGCGCCGGCTGGCCCGCGATCCTCCTCCTCGGAGCCGCCTACGGCATCGTCGAGGAGGGCCTGGTGCTGCAGTCGCTCAGCAGTCCCACCCTGTACGGCGTGGCGGACTGGGCCCCCAGGATTCTCGGCCTGAACAGCGCCTACACCGAGCTCAACATCCTTTACCACGCGGTGTTCAGCGTGGCGCTGCCGATCCTGCTGGCCGACCTGCTCTTCCCCGGCCTGCGCCGCCGCCCCTACCTGGGCAGGATCGGTCTCGTGGTCGCCGCCGCGGCGTTCGTGCTGGGCGGAGTCCTGCTGCGGTGGAGCGTGGCGGTTTTCATGGACCCCGGCTACCAGGCGCCGGCCCCGATCGTGGCGGGTTGCCTGGCGGCCGTCGCCCTGCTCGCGGCCGTGGCGCTGGGTGTGGGCCCCCGGCTGTCGTCGGCCCCCGTCGAGCCGTCCGCGCCGCGGGTGCTCCCGCCCCGCCCGTGGACCGTGGGCGTCTCCTGCGGCCTGGCCGCCTTCGGGTATCTCGCCCTGCTGTACCCGTTCGGCGGGGCCGTCCAGCCCGCCTTCACCCGGGGCGGCTGGGTGGCGGTGCCGATGCTGGCCGCGGCGGCCCTCGCGGTGGTCGCCGGGTGGCTGGTACGCCGCTGGACGACAGGTGGCGGATGGACCGACCGGCACAGCCTCGCCCTGGCCTGCGGCGCTCTGACGGCCCACACCGTGTTCGGGCTGATCGCCAACGCCGAGACCCTCGCCGACCGCATCGGGCTGGCCGTCCTCGGACTTGTCATGATCGGTCTGCTGGCCCTGCTCGGCCGGCGTTCCTGTCGCGAATGTCCTACTTGTGGGGACAAGGGAGGATCATTGACAGGGAACGGATCCACTCGGGAGCCGGTGACGGGGTGCAGGACCACCCGCTTCACCGGGTACGGCCGCGGGTGAGGAGGCACGGCAGGGCAGAAGGGGGCAGGCGGATGCTGCGGCTGGATCGGCTGGTGAACGTCCTGGGCGGTTACGGGGCCCGGCTCTGCTGCGCTCCCGCGTCCCGGGAGGTGGAGCTGCGCAGTGTGATGGTGCACGATCCGACCGACACCCGCCCCACCACCGGTGACGTGTTCCTGGCCGTCGGCGTGGATTCGGCGGCCGACGCCGTGCGCCTGGCCCGGTCCGCGCGGGCCTCTGTGGTGCTGGTGCGCGGGAGCCCGCCACTGGAGGGGGACGCCCTGGCGGACGCCCGGGACGGCGGGATCGCCGTGCTGCTCGTGGAGCCGGAGGTGTCCTGGAGCCAGCTTTTCGGCGTGGTGTACGGCCTGGTGCTCGAAGGCCGCGAGACCGAGGCGGGGCGCGGGCCGACCGGCCTGTTCGCCTTCGCCGACACGCTCGCGGCCGAGGTCGGCTCCGCGGTGACGATCGAGGACCAGATGTCCCGCGTCCTGGCCTACTCCGGCTTGCAGCAGACCGCCGACCCGGCACGGCTGGAGACGATCCTGGGCAGGCGGGTGCCGGACACCATGCGCCGGCTCTTCAAGCGGGAGGGCGTCTTCGCCCATCTGGCGACCTCCGACGAACCGCTGTTCGTCGCCCCCTCGGCGGAACACGGCCTCACCGGCCGCATGGTCGTCGCGGTGCGCGCCGGACGCGAGCTGCTGGGATCGATATGGGTCGAGTGCCAGCGCCCGCTCTCCGAGGAGCGCCGGATCGTCCTGGGGGACGGGGCACGCGCGGTCGCACTGCATCTCCTGCGTTCCCGGGTCAGCGCGGACCTGGAGCGTCAGGTGGAATCCGACCTCGTCATCCGGTTGCTGGAGGGCGCGCCCGACGCGCCCGCCGTGGTCAGCAGGCTCGGCCTGCCACCGGGCCGGTTCCGGGTGATCGCCATCCAGGCGCACGTCGCCGAGGAGAGGCATGCCGCGATCCTGCTGGCCTTCGAACGCGCGACCACGGGTTTCGGCTGGTCGCGGCCGGGACGCAGCACGCTGTTCGGCAACACCCTCTACACCCTGCTGCCCTGCGACAACGACGTCACGCCCGCCCACGACTGGCTCGCCTCGATCGTGAACGTCCTGCCGCGGCGGGTCACCGTGTTCGCCGGCATCGGCGGCGTGGCGGAGCCCGCCCAGCTGCCCGCGAGCAGGCAGGAAGCCGACGAGAGCCTCGCCCTGCGGGCGGGACGGCCCGGCGGCGCCCTGGCGGTCGTCTACGACGAGTCGTGGGACGAGATCCTGCTGCAACGTCTCCGGGCGGCCGCCTCGTCAGGGCGCGTTCCCGCTCGTGGACCGGTCGCCGAGCTGACCCGGCACGACGCGGAGCACGGCACCCGGTATATCGCGACGTTACGCGCCTGGCTGGAGGCCCAGGGCGAGCTGGCCGCCGCCGCCGGCCGCCTCGACGTCCATCCGAACACCGTCCGCTACCGGCTCCGGAGGATGGCCGAGCTCACGGACCTGCGGCTCGAACTGCCGGAGAAACGGCTGGCGATGATCATCGCGCTGGCCGTACACCAGGACGGGCAGCCCTGATCTCCGGCGTTTGTCGGGACCGGACAGAGTCTCCCCGCCCTCTTGTCCAACACGCACAGACCGTTCTCGTGCCGCGCGGGCGATGCTCGTGTCGCGCGGGCGACGCTCGCGCCAGGCAGCAGAGGTCAGAGCGGAGAAATGGTCATGGGTATCGATGGTGGGCCGCGCTCAGCGGTGGTGATCGGCGCCGGCGTGGTCGGGCTGTCCACCGCGTGGTTCCTGCAGGAACGCGGCGTGGACGTCACCGTGGTCGATCGTGACGGGGTGGCCGCGGGCGCATCGTGGGGGAACGCGGGCTGGCTCTCGCCGGGGCTGGCCATCCCACTGAACGAACCGGGAGTCCTGCGCTACGGCCTGCGCTCCCTGCTCGACCGGAACGCGCCGCTGCACGTGCCGGCCACCCCCGACCCGGGGCTGTGGTCCTTCCTCGCCCGGTTCGCCGCGAACTGCACCTGGAAGTCCTGGGGCCGCGCCGTACAGGCCAACCTCCCGTTCAACGAGGAGTGCCTGGAGGCGTTCGACGTGCTCACCGCGGGGGGCGTCGAGGCTCCCACGGTCGAAGCCCCGATCATGGCCGCGTTCGAGAACCCTCGGCAGGCCGTGGGGCTCCTGCACGAGCTCCAGCGCATCAACCGGTCCGGGCTGCGGATCGACTACAGCGCGTTCGAGGGTGAGGACCTCCACAAGCAGGCACCGCAGCTCTCCCTCAGCGCGAAGGCCGGGATCAGGCTGGACGGTCAGCGCTACGTCGACCCCGGGCGGTTCACCCGGTCGCTGGCCGGCGCCGTCACCGCTCGCGGCGGCACGATCCGGTCCGGCTTCCTGGTCACCGGGGTGGACAACGGCTCCGGCGGGCTCGTCGTCCGGTCGGGCGACGGAGACTCCGTGCGGGCCGACGTCGTCGTCCTGGCCACCGGAGCCTGGCTGAACGGGCTGGGCAGGGAGTGGGGCGTCCGCGTGCCGGTCCGCGCCGGGCGCGGCTACTCGTTCACCGTGCCGACCGAGGAACCCGTGTCCGGGCCGATCTACCTGCCCGCCGTACGCGTGGCCTGCACGCCGTACCAGGGCAAGCTGCGCGTCGCCGGGACGATGGAGTTCCGTGACGCCGACGCCCCGCTGCACTCCGGGCGGGTCGACGCGATCATCAGGTCCGCCCGGAAGCTGCTCACCGGCGTCTCCTGGGCCGAGCGCACCGACACCTGGGTCGGCCCGCGTCCCGTCACGCCCGACGGGCGCCCCCTCATCGGAGCCACCAACGCCCCCGGCAGGTTCGTCGCCGGCGGCCACGGCATGTGGGGACTCACCCACGGGCCGGTGACCGGACGCATGCTCGCCGAGCAGATCACCACCGGCCGGCAGCCCGCGGCCCTGCGGGACTTCGACCCGGTGCGCTGACCCTCCTCGCCCGGATCGGCCTCCGGAGGCACCATGTCCGCCGGCCGGATCGTCGCCCGGCCGGCGGGCGCCGTCCGGAACCTCTTGACCCGAATCGCCGCCGTGACAACACTGGTGCTGAACGTGACAGGGGTGAGTGCCGATGCCGGCTGAGCAGTTCGAGGTGGACCCGTTCGTCCAGGAGGCGCCGCGGCTCGCCAACCGCTGGACGGCGGACCGGGTGCTGCGTCAGGCGGTGCGGCGGCTCCTTCCCGCCGACGTCTTCGCGAAGGCCGCCGAAGACCTGGAGCACGCCGCGGAGCGTTGCGTGACCGAGATGGCGCCGCTGGGTGCGCGCGCGGAGGCCAACCCGCCCCGGCACGTGCCCTACGACGCCTGGGGCAACCGGGTCGACCGGATCGAGATCGATCCGGCGTGGACGGAGCTGGTGGCACTCCTGCAGGGGCTCGGCGCGGTGGCCATCCCCCACGAAGGAACGTACGGCCCGCACAGCCGTGTCGTGCAGGCCGTCCTCTTCCAGATGGCGCAGGCCGTGAGCGCCACGGCGCTCTGCCCGCTCGGCATGAGCGACGGCGCGGTCGCGTGCCTCCGGGAGCACGACGCGGGCCTCGCCGCCAGATACGTCCCGCTGCTGACCAGGCGGGTGGGCGGCTGGACCTCCGGCCAGTGGATGACGGAGAAGGAGGGCGGCTCCGACCTGTCCCGCTCGGGAACCGTCGCGACGCCCCTCGGCGACGGCACCTGGGCACTCCGCGGGACCAAGTGGTTCACCTCGGCGACCACCGCCGACATCGCCGTCGCCCTGGCGCGGCCCGCGGGCGCCGAACGCGGCAGCCGCGGCCTGTCCCTGTTCGCACTGGAGCTGCGCAGGCCGGACGGCTCCTGGAACGGCCTGCGCGTGCGCCGGCTGAAGGACAAGTACGGCACCCACGGCCTGCCCACCGCGGAGCTCGATCTGGACGGCACGGTGGCGACCCCGGTCGGCGGGATCGGTGACGGCATAGCCAAGATCGTGACCGTGCTCAACGTCGCCCGTATGGAGTCGGCCCAGGCGGGGCCCGGCGCGACGGGCCACCTCCTCCAGCTCGCCCGCGACTACGCCCGCAGGCGCCGGGTGCGGGGCGGCGTCCCGCTGGCGGAGTCGCCCGTCCACCTGGGCTGGCTCGCCGAGATCGCGGCCGAGTACGAGGCCATGGTGCAGATGGCGCTGCGCGCCGCCCAGCTCGTCGGCCTGCGGGAGAGCGGCTCCGGCGACGAGCGGCTGGCCCGCGTCGTGGTGCCGCTCGCCAAGATGTCGACCGCCCGCCAGGCCGTGCGGACGTGCTCGGAACTGCTGGAGTCGTTCGGTGGCGCGGGCTACCTGGAGGACACCGGCATCCCGCAGGTCCTGCGCGACGTGCAGGTCCAGTCCATCTGGGAGGGCACGACGAACGTCCTGGCCCTCGACGTCATGCGGGCGCTGGCCGATCCCGAGGCCGCCGCCGCGTTCCGCGACGACGTCGAGGCGCAGCTCGCCGCTCATCCGCACCCCCGTGTCGAAGCAGCCGCAGAGACCATCCGCGCCGCCGTACGGGACCTCACCTCACGTGAACCCGATCCCGCTGCCTGCCGCGAGGTGGCGTGGGGGATGGCCCGCACCTACCAGGCGGCGCTGCTGGCCGCCCAGGCGGGCTGGGCGCTCACCACACTCGACGACCAGCGCAGCGCCGTCGCACTGGAGATGTTCGTCGCGTACCCGCTGGTGCCCCCGGCCCCGCACGCGGAGGCGGGGTCGATCGGACTGGAGTGACCTGCCGGATCTCCCACCGCCCCGATCCGTGCCGGCACCGCCGGGCTGAATCCCTTCGGTGCGGGCCCCGTTCACCAAGGCGGTGGTCCGCGGTCAAGGGAGATCGGCCACGATCGCGACCGATCCGGGGTCGCGCCTCTCGTCACGGGCCGCTGCCGGGCCGGACGCGGGGAGAGGTGGCGGTGAGGAACAGGCCGCCGGCGTCGTTCGCCTGAGCGGCCATCCGGAACCCGGCCGCGCCGTCCTCCACCCAGAGGTAGAGCCCCCGCGGCCGGGCATCGGCCAGCACGACGAACCCGTTGCCGGTCCACCAGGCGCTCAACACGTCGAACCAGTGGCCGTACTCCGCGGGCGACAGGCCATGGATCCGGTAGTCGACCGAGGCCACGACCCCTCCCGGGGGTCCGCCGCCGACCGGCTCATCACCTGGCGACGTGCCCTCGGCGATCTTCTCGGCCCGCGCGTGCGCGGGCAGTTGTGCGAACGCCTTCCGGAAGTTGTCCTCCACTCCTCGGGTGGCCTGTTCCAGGGACAGCCTGAGCGGCATGATTCCTCCGCTAAAAAGACGGCAGGCCGGCGATCAGACGGCCCAGGTTGACCAGAGCGTCGCTGCCCGGCTCCCAGTACCCACTGTGGATTCCCTTGCGCGGGACGTCATAGCGGCGTCCGGGTTCGGAGCTTGAGGTGAACCTGTTTCCTCCGAAGGGCGGCAGGTCCGGTGCCGGACCGTGGCGTGCGACGAGCTTGATGAAATCATGCCGGGCGACCGAGGCGTGCACCCGTCCGCTGACGTCCGCCGGGTCGACATCGGTCAGCCGCAGCTGGCCGGCATGTTTCACCCCCACTCCCGGACTGGCCAGGAACACCACGTCGTCGGCGTTCAGCACCCCGTCTCTGCCGGCGTAACCGACGACCGTGGCGCCGTAGCTGTGTCCGATCACGGTGTTGTGCGAACGCGGCCCGTCGTGTGTCACCCGCAAGCCGTCCTGGAACCGGTTCAGCCTGTCCACCGCGAACTCCGCGAACCGTGCCGACCCCGCTTCCGTCGTGATCGTCTGTGGCGCCCGGTAACCCATCCACATGATCACCGAAGTCGACGGCGAGCCGGCCTTCGTGGCGGAGAGCCACATCGCGTCGGCTCGCTTGAGATAGAGGTCCATCAGGCCGACCCTGGAGCGGGTACCCGGTACGAAGGTCGCCACATTCGCGGCGGTGTCCGGATCGCCGACGGCGACGATCGCACATCCCGGCCCCATGTTGCTGACCATCAGCAGGTACGGCCGCGGTTGCGCGGCGCTCGGCGGCACCGCCAGCCGCTCCTCGATCGCATGGATGCCGTTCAGCTTGTCGTTCAACCGCCGCAGTCGCTTCTCCAGCCGCTTCGTCTCCGCGCGATCGGTCGTCGGCAGGGCCTCGATACGGTCCCGCTCCGCGATCAGCCGGGTTTTCAGGTCCGCGAGCACGGGTCTGTTGACCTGATCCCTGGCCGCCACGGGGATGCCGTCCAGCGCGCCGATCCGAGCGCCCTGGATCAGCATCGACAGCTCGCGTTGCGACGGCGTCAGCGAGTCCCACACCTCTCCGACCTTCGCCGGCGGCATGTGCCGCTCATTGAACAGAGCGAAGTGCGCGGAGTCGTGCGCGTGCCGGTCGGCTCCGGAGAGTTCGGAGCCGGACCGCGCCGACTGGGCGTCCGCGGGCGGCACGCCGGGCGTGTCCGGAGACGATGTCCGAATGGATCCATCCGATGGAACGGGCGCGGTGTGCGACGGCGGGTCGCCGACACCCGCCGTCACCTGCGGGTCGGCAGACGGAACCGGTCGGGCCGGATCAGTGGAGAGCGAACCGTCGGGAAGAAGCGCCGGGATCGACGCCGGCCTGCTCACCGGTTCCGCGGCGCGGGCAGGCGACGGTATGCCGGGAGGGTCCGGAGGGTGCCTCACCGGGGCAGGTCCGGCATCTCGCTCGCGTCCGCCCACCGTTTTTCCGTGGTTGAGACGCTCGTCGAGATTGGGCTGGGTTCTGGGTGTCGCGCCGTCCGCTTCCACGCGCTCCGGTGTGGCGTGCTTCGTCGTGGAACCGTCCGCAGACCGTGCCGAACCGTCCGCAGCTCGCGGCACAGGTTCGGCGGCAACCCGAGGCGCAGGTTCGGCGACAGGATGGCGGACCTGCTGCGGCGCAGGCTCCATCCCACCCTCCTGCCGGGTGTTTCCATCCGATGCGGTTCGTGCCTGGGTCGCGGCCGGGTCGTGATGGTCCGGAAGTCGCCCGGCCATTGGCTCCAACCCCGCCGAATCCACCTCCGCCAACCGATCCCGCCGCAACGGGACGGAGGAGTCACCCTCCGGGACCGCGTGACTGTCCGGGCGAGGACCGCTGCCCGGATTCGGCGAGGGATCGGGCCCCGGGTGCGATCCTCCGCCGGAGCCTCGGACGTCGCCGGGCCCATCGGCGCCCGCCGTACGCCAGGAGGGATTCCAGCCCGCCCAGTGCGCGTCCGCGCCACCGACCACACCGGCCACGGTGTTCTTGAACACCAGGTCCCAGTCGAACTGGCCGTTCATGCCCAGGTTGATCGCGCCGGCCAGCCCGTTGGCCGCTCCCGACTGGCCCATCATGCCCCACACCGACTTGGTGGAAGCCGCCAGCACCTTCTCGAAGACCGTCATCTCGGCTCTGCTCAACCCCGCCTGCAGGCCCGCGGTCGACAGCTGCGACAGCCCGGCCGACACGCCGGTGAGCAGCGCACCGGCCAGCGCGCCCATCTCCGCCGATGCCCCGACCTGCTCCCAGTCGATGCCGTCGCGCCGTGCTTGGGACGCCTGCACCCCCAGGTCCAACCCGGCGACGATCCCGCCGAACAGGCCCATGTTGATCAGCAGGCGTATCCCGATCTGCCTGATCGTCATCCGGGTGAGCTGCACCCGTGCGCCGATCAATGCCAGCGACACCCCGCCCCACGGCCCCATCGACGCCGCCAGCAGCCAGCCGATTTGGAAGATCAGGAACCAGATCGACACCACGATCATCTTTTTGGTGTACTCGACCTGGACTCCGGCGTTGTTGAGCTCCAGCGCCGCCGCCACCAGGCGATCGACCAGCTCGGCCTGCCTACCGCCCGGGACCAGCTTGACGTGCTCGGCGAACGCCTTGAGCGCCTCTCCGTCCCACTGCACAGCGCCCGCCGGTGACGCCCTCAGCGGCCCCTGGGAGGACAGCGGGCCCTCCCCCGCGACCTTCCTGGCCGTGGCCGCGCACGCGTCGGCCAGCCGGAAGCATCGCGACTCGTCGCCTTCGGGCCAGTCCATGCCCACGGCCCAGCCCACGTACGGCTTGGCCCAATCCGGCACCCAGAAACTGTCGAACCCCATGGGCCTCATCCACCAGACGGAAACTCGGCGGCCTCACATGCCGCGGCGTTCGCCTTCAGTCCGTCGCGGATGCTCGCGACCTCGCCGAGGTGGGCCGGGACAGACGGCCGAGGCGGGGGCACCGTGGCGCGCCCGCTGGGGACGCGTTTCCCACTCGGCCCTCTTACCTCCGACCGAAGCACTTCGCCCACCCGCGCACGTCCAGAACTCCCAGGTACCGATGGGCTCAAAAATACCATCCGGCTCAGGGCTTTCACCGGCCCCAAATGATCACTTCACTTTTGGCCCTGAAAGTTCACTGGCCCGTCATCATCGGGTGTTCAACAGACCCCCTCGGCTCCGGAACCCTGACGGCTCCTCCGCGAAGCTCGCTCCACCACCCTCTGACCTCGGACAATGTGGATCGGCCACGTAGGCACGGCCCCCGCGCCCGCCTACGTTCGACAGTCATGAACAAGTTGACGAGTTCGGCCGCCACGGCGGTGACCGACATCTCGGACGGGTCCTCGGTCGCCGTGGGCGGCTTCGGGCTGTGCGGGACGCCGATGGAGTTGATCCGCGAGGTGCACGCGCTCGGCGTCTCCGGGCTGCGGGTGGTCTCCAACAACTGCGGCGTGCAGGACTGGGGCCTCGGCATCCTCCTGGCCGACCGGCGGATCGCCCGGATGACCAGCTCGTACGTGGGAGAGAACAAGGAGTTCGCCCGGCAGTACCTCAACGGCGAACTGGAGGTGGAGCTGGTGCCGCAGGGGACCCTGGCCGAACGCCTGCGCGCGGGCGGTTGCGGCGTACCCGCCTTCTACACCCCGGCCGGGGTCGGCACCCAGATCGCCCAGGGCGGGCTGCCCTGGAGCCACGACGCCGGAGGGGCGGTCGTCACCGCCTCCCCCGAGCGGGAGACGCGCAGTTTCGGCGACCGCCCCTACGTCCTCGAAGAGGCGATCGTCACCGATTTCGCGCTGGTCCACGCCGCCGTCGGCGACCGGTTCGGCAACCTGCGCTTCAACGCCTCCGCGCAGAACTTCAACCCGCTGTGCGCGATGGCCGGCCGGGTGGCCGTCGCCCAGGTAGAAGAGGTTGTCGACGCGCTCGATCCCGGCGAGGTGCACCTGCCGGGGATCTTCGTGCAGCGGGTCGTCCACGTGGGACGGACGGAGAAGAGGATCGAACGGACGACGGTCCGCCCCGTTCCGGAAGGGACCTTCTGATGGCACTGACCCGCGAGCAGATGGCCGCCCGGGCCGCACTCGAACTGACCGACGGCCAGTACGTCAACCTCGGCATCGGCCTGCCCACGCTGATCCCGAACTTCCTGCCGGAGGGTGTGGAGGTGATCCTGCACAGCGAGAACGGCATCCTCGGCCTGGGCCCCTACCCGTATGCGGGTCAGGAGGACCCCGATCTGATCAACGCGGGCAAGGAGACCGTGACCCTCCTGCCCGGCTCCTCGTTCTTCGACTCGGCCCTGTCCTTCGGGGTGATCCGCGGCGGTCACCTGGACGCCGCCGTGCTCGGCGCCATGCAGGTCTCCGCGACCGGCGACCTGGCCAACTGGACCATCCCCGGAAAGATGATCAAGGGTATGGGCGGCGCGATGGACCTCGTCCACGGCGCCCGACGAGTGGTCGTCCTGATGGAGCACGTGGCCAGGGACGGCTCACCCAAGATCGTCGAGGAGTGCTCGCTCCCGCTGACCGGTCAGGGCGTGGTCGACCGCGTCATCACCGACCTGGCCGTCATCGACGTCACACCGTACGGCCTGGCCCTGCGTGAGCTCGCGCCCGGCGTCAGTGTGGACGAGGTGCGCGCCGCCACCGGGGCGTCGCTGGCGGTCGAGGACACGCTCCCGGCAAGCTGAGCCACCTGGCGAGGACGCGCTCCCGAGCCGGCCGAACCACCCGTCACGGGCCGCCGTCCTCCTCCCCGGGCACTCCGGGAAGGAGGACGGCGGCCCGCGGTCGTCTCACCCGCCGGGACCAGAGAGGAGGACGGCACCACCGCGGTCGTCTCACCCGCCGGGACCAGAGGGACCGTACTCCTCCGCGATCACTTCCCCGCCGGACTCCGGCGCAGCCGGGTGGCCAGGCTCGCCAGGCCGCCCGGCATGAAGTACACCATCACGATGAACAGCACGCCGAGCACGAACAGCGGCTCCGACAGCGGTGCCCGCAGCACCGCCGGCAGGTTCGCGACGGCGTCGGAGGTGCCCAGTGCGGCGAGCCGGTGGTCGAGGTAGGTGTAGAGGACTCCGCCGAGCATCGCCCCCCACCTGCTCCCCGTACCGCCGAGCACCACCATGACCAGGAAGGCGAGAGTGAAGTTGGAGGTGGTGATCTGCGGGCTGGACCCGCCGACCAGGAAGAGGTGCACGACCCCGCCGAGCATCGCCAGGAAGGACGCGACCACGAAGGAGAGCAGGCGGAAGTGGTAGGACGGCAGCCCCAGCACCGACACCCGCAGTTCGTTCTCCCGGATCGCCTGCCAGACCCGGCCGGGCTCGGAGTTCACCGCCCAGCCGATGACGGCCAGCACCAGGATCAGGTAGCCGAGGGCGAGCCAGTAGAGGTTGGCGGTGTTGGCCACCCCGGACAGGAAATCGGGCAGCGCGGTGGGCGCCAGCGACAGCCCCTCCTCACCGCCGGTGAGCCGGCCCGGGTCGCTCATCACCACGATGGAGCCGACCTGCGCCATGGCCAGGGTCACCATGGAGAAGGCGATGCCGTTCACCCGCAGGGCCACGGCTCCCAGCAGCGCGGGCACCACGAGGCCTACCAGCACGGCCAGCAGCAGGGCGGCGGGCAGCGAGAGGCCGAGCTTGGTCACCGCGATGTTGACGGTGTAGCTGCCCAGGGCGATGTAGAGGGCGTGCCCGAAGGAGAGCAGCCCCGTGTGGCCGAAGAGCAGGTCGTAGGTGGCCGCGAGCCCGGCGAACACCAGGCAGATCGCCAGCAGTTGCAGCGAACCCGGGCTGTTGACCACGCCGGGGAGCAGCGCGGGCAGATCCAGGGTGGAGAACGGCAGGATCGCCAGCAGGGCGACCACGGCCACGGGTACGGCGCGGCGGACCAGGCGCCGCCTGGCCGGCTCCGGGTGCGGCCGGATGTCGTCGACGGTCACGGCTCTGTCCGCCATGGCTGTTCTGATCACGCGGCCCTCCCGGCCAGACCGCCCGGCCGGGTCAGCAGGACCACGGCGAGCAAGAGCACCACCGAGGCCTCTCCGACCCCTGCGGCGGCGTAGAAACTGGTGAACTGCTGGACCAGGCCGACCAGGACGGCGGCGACCGCCGAGCCGGTGACCGAGCCCATGCCTCCGATGACGACGACGATGAAGGCGAAGATGAGCAGGGAGGTGCCCTGCCCGGGTGAGACGTTGCCGAAGTAGACCCCGGCCAGCGCCCCGGCCAGCGCCGCCGCGGCGCCGCCGATGGCGAACACCAGCGTGAAGGCGGTCCGCACGTTGATGCCGAGCGCGGTGACCATGGTCCGGTCCTCGACGCCCGCCCGGACGATCAGGCCGAAGCGGGTGCGGCGCAGGAACACCTGGATCGCGACCAGCACCACCGCGGCGGCGCCGATCAGCAGGAACCGGTCGTTGGGGACGATCGCCCCGAGCACGCGGGTGGTCTCCCCGGCCCACGCCGGTTTGGGGAAGGTCAGCGGGTCGGCGCCGAAGGTGGCCTGCAGCAGCGCCACCCCTGCCAGGCTGAGCCCGACGGTGACCAGGACCTGCTCGATCGTCCGGGTGTAGAGCGGCCGGATCAGCAGCACCTCGACCAGTACGGCGACGGCCGTACCGGCCACCACGCCGAACACGACGGCCGGCACGAAGGCGAGGCCCAGGTGCGCCGAGGACCACCAGGTGCCGTAGGCGCCGACCGCGAGGAACAGGCCGTGGGCGAAGTTCAGCACGTCCGCCAGGCCGAAGATCAGCGAGAGTCCGGACGCGATGAGGAAGTACAGCGCGCCCAGGCCGAGGCCGGTGAGCGCGAGGAGAACGACGTTGCTCACGCCACCCCCAGGAGGTCGCGGGTGAGTTCGGGGTCGGTGAGCAGCGAGTCGGCGTCCCCGGTGTGCACGACGCTCCCCTGCTCGATGACGACGACGTGGTCGGCGATCCGGCGCACCAGGGCGAGGTTCTGCTCCACCAGCAGGATGGGCACGTCGTGGGAGGCGCGCTCCAGCACGTCGGCGACCTCGGTGACGATCCTCGGCGCGAGCCCCTTGGTCGGCTCGTCCACCAGGAGCATCCGGTTGTCGTTGAGCAGCGTGCGGCCGATCGCGACCATCTGCTGCTGTCCGCCCGACAGGGTGCCCGCGCGCTGCGCGCCCCGCTGCTTCAGCTCGGGGAACATCTCGTAGACCAGGTCGTAGCGGTGCGGCCCGCGCCCGCGTTCGGCGAGTCGCAGGTTCTCGGTGACGGTGAGGCCGGCGAAGACGTTGCGGTCCTCGGGCGCGTAGCCCAGTCCCCGACGGACGATCAGGTGGGTGGGCAGGCCGGAGATGTCCTGGCCGTCGAGCCGTACGGTCCCGGTCTTCGGCACGATGCCGAGCACCGCCTTCAGGGTGGTGGTCTTGCCCGCGCCGTTCCGTCCGAGCAGGGCGGTGACCCCCTGGGGGGCGACCGTGAAACCGACGCCCTGCAGGATGTGGGACGTGCCGATCCGCACGTGCAGGTCGGCGACCTCAAGGAGCGGTTTCACAGGGCCTCCCCGAGGTAGGCGTCCTGGACGACGGGATCGGCCATGACCTTCTCCGGCACGTCGATGGTGAGCAGGCTGCCGTGGTGCATGACGGCGACCCGGTCGGCCAGGCCGAGCAGGACGTCCATGTGGTGTTCCACCATCAGGACCGTGCGGCCCTCCTGGCGGTGCACGGCCCGGATGACGTCGGTGAGGGCGGGCACGTCGGCCACGCCGACCCCGGCCATGGGCTCGTCCAGCAGGATGATGCGCGGGTCGGTGGCGAGCAGGATGGCGATCTCCAGCTTGCGCTTGTCCCCGTGGGACAGCGAGCCGGCGACCTCCGCCGCCCGGTCGGCGAGACCGACGCGCCGGAGCGCGTCCGCGGTGGCCGCCCACGCCTCGCCGTCCGATTCGGCCTTCCGCCAGATCCGCAGACAGGTGCCGCGGTGGGCCGCCGCGGCCAGCCGTACGTTCTCCGCCACCGTCAGTGCCGGGAAGACGCTGGAGGACTGGAAGGTACGGCCGAGGCCGCGTCGCGCCCGCCGGTGCGGCGGCGTGCCGGTGATGTCGGCCCGGTCCAGCTCGATGGTGCCGGCGGTCGGCCGGACCAGCCCCGAGATGAGATTGAACAGCGAGGTCTTGCCCGCTCCGTTGGGACCGATCACGGCGACGAACTCGCCCTCGGCGACGTCGAAGCCGACATCCGACACGATGTGGGCGCCGCCGACCGCCCAGCCGAGCCCGCGCACGCGCAGGACCGGCTGGGCGGGGGCGGTCGCGGCTGCGGTCACTTCTTGACGACCGGGGGTGCGACGGCGTCGGCCTCGAGCTTCTCGACCAGCTCCGCGGTGGGCGTCTCACCGCCGGTCAGCTTGGCCTGGAACATCGGCTGGAGCAGCGCGTGGTCCTCCGCCCGGACGGTGAGCTTGCCCTTGACGCCGTCGAAGCTCCAACCGGCGAGGGCCTTGGCCATCGCGTCCGGGTCGGTGCCCTGCTCCGCGGCGTGCACGATCATCTGCGCGGCGGTGAAGCCGTCACCGGTGAACAGGTCGACCGTGCCGCCGGCCTTGGTGACCCGCTCGGTCATGGCCTTCTCGATGTCGGTGCCCGCCGCCCCGGCGAAGTAGTGCGACAGGAAGTTGACCTTGTCTGCCACCTTTCCGTAGGACGGCCAGGTGGCGGTGATGTCCAGGCCGGTGACGACCTTGGTCGCGTCGAAGACGCCCTGCTGGCCGAGGGAGGTCCACATGGCCTGCGCGGTCGTGCCCGCCCAGGCGACGAACAGCAGGTCCGCCTCGGTCTCCTTGGCCTGGGTGGCGAACGGGGTGAAGTCGGTGGCGCTCGCCGGGACGAGCAGCGGCTCGACCGTGGCCCCCTTGGCCCCCAGCACCGCTTTCACCCCGGCCACGTTGGCCTGGCCGAACGCGCTGTCCTGGGCGAAGACGACGACCTTCTTGCCCTGGACGTCGCCGATGAAGGCGGCGGCGGTGCTGATGTCCTGGGAGGTCTGCCGCCCGGACCGGAAGGTGTGGGCGCCGGCGCCGGTGACCGCGTCGGTGGCGGCCGGCCCCGAGATGAACAGCACCTTGTTCTGCTCGGTGATCGGAGCGACCTGCGTGGCCACGCCCGACGAGGTCGATCCCGCGATGATCTTGTAGCCCTTGCCGATCAGGTCCTTCGCCGCGGACACGGCCTTGGCCGGGTCGCCGCCGTCGTCGACCTCGGTGACCTCGATCGCCTGGCCGCCGACCTTCTTGCTCCCCTGGGTGGCGTAGTCGAGCCCGGCCTGGAATCCCTCCAGGTACTGCTTGCCGTATGTCGCGAGCGGACCCGACTTGGAGTAGACGAGCCCCACCTTGACCGACTCCGCAGCCTTGGCACCACCGCTCCCCGAATCGGCGGTGTTCGGGCTGCCGCATGCCGCGGCGAGGAGCAGAGCCGTCGCGGTGGCCAGTACCGCGGGCATCCGGCCCGCGTAACTCTTTCGACCCATGGTCAACTCTTTTCTGCCGTCATCGAGGAGATCGGGGAAAGTTCAGGCGGTTAACCTGACCGCATTGGCCGAAAGGCTAGGAGAAGCGCCATGGCGGGTCCATGTGCGGCGTCCCCACAACCCGTGGGGAAGTGGTGTTAGGCCGGGCCATCCGGCCGTGTCACGAGGGTCGGCGGCCAGGGCGGTGGCGGGAGCCGTCCCGTGGGAGCCGCCGCCCCCCCGGCCGGCCGGCCCGGGACGGCCCCCGGAAGTTCTCGCTGTTCACGCTCCTTCGGTGCGGTTCCGTACGGCGTGGACCGCGCCGGTCACGGGTGGGCCGGAGCAGGGGTGACGGACGTGAGGATGAGATCGCCTCCGGTCGGTATGTCGCCGGGCCACATCAGGCTCCCCTCGGTGCCGCCGAAAGGCTCATGGATGCCGGGCTCCGCGTCCCACGACCTACGGCGTGCTCGGCGACCGACCGAACGGGGCGGAGAGAGTCCCGACCGGATCCGGGGGTGCTGGAGCAGCTCCGCCGACCGTGAAAGCAGATCGGCGGATCGGGCGATAAAGAGGGACCACCTGTCACGTCAGAAAGGGTGCGCATGACGGAGAGACCATTGTGACCATGATGTTCCAGGCCGCTCATCCGGTGGGGGACGCCGAGGCCGTCCGGCTCTCCCTCGACGAGCCCGAACGATTCGGTGCGATCTTCGACCGCTACGGCGGCGAGATCAACCGCTACGTCACGCAGAGACTCGGTGGCGACAGCGCGGAGGACATCGTCGCGGAGACCTTCCTCACCGCGTTCCGCAAGCGAGGGCGTTACGACCCGTCCCGTGCCGGTGTGCGGGCGTGGCTGTACGGCATCGCCACCAACCTCATCGGCAGGCAGCGCCGCGTCGAGGTGCGCACGCTGCGCGCACTCGGACGCTACGGTCTGGAATCCGACGCCGCGGGGCACGAGGAGCGGGTCGCCGCACAGGTCAGTGCGGAGAGCCTGCGACCGAGCCTGGCGACGGCTCTGGCCGGGCTCCACCAACGGGACCGCGATGTCCTGCTCCTCGTGGCCCTGGCCGGACTGAGCCATGAGGAGATCGCCACCGCCCTGGGCATCCCGTACGGGACCGTCGGGTCGCGGTTGAACCGGGCCAGAAAGAAGCTGCGCGCCGCGCTGGGCGACACCAACCCGATGCTCGAACCCGAGGAGGCCGACCGTGGATGAGCTGGAGAAGGTCCGCGAACTGTACGGCGAGCCGCCTGCCGATCCGCTCCTGGAGACCAGGGTGCGGAGGCGGCTGGAGACCGAATTCCGGCGCCGCCGGCGGCTGCCGTGGACGGTGGCGGTCACCGGCCTCGCCGCCGCGGCGACGGCGGTGGCGATCGCGTTTCCGGGAATGACCGGGGAGACGGGTCCGCCGGACCGGGCCACGGAGATCTCCGGGCGGTCGATCCTTCTCACGGCGGCGACCAGGGCGGAGTCGGACCCGGCGACGGCACACGGCTACTGGCGTGTCAGGAAGCTGCACCGGCGGACCTACCCGGAGCCTCTGGGGAGGGGTGGGAACCGTTACCGGGTGGTGGAATCGCGGCTCACCGAGCAGTGGGTGGCGGCCGACGGCCGGATGTGGGCCGGCTCCCGGACGCTGGGAGCACGACCGGAGAGCCCGGCCGACACGGAGGCCTGGCGCCGCGACGGCTCCCCCACCGAGTGGGCGGACCGGCGGCTGTCCACCGCGCCGGGCAAAGGCCTCCTCAACGCCGTCACCGGTAGGGCGCCCTTCAGCATGGCCGGGCATGAGATGGGCTTCGGGGAGATCCAGGGGCTGCCGGCCGATCCCGCGGCTCTGAAGAACCGGGTCGCCGAGGTGGTGCGGGATGTACCGGCCGGTTCGGTCGACGGGGTCGTGGCGGACGCGCTCAGTGGCCTGCTGTGGAGCAAGCCGTCACCACCCGACGTGCGCGCGGCCGCCTACCGGGCTCTCGCGGAACTACCGAACGTCCGTTACCTGGGCACGACCACGGACGAGCGGGGCCGGGCGGGGGCCGCGTTCTCCTTCACCGTGCGGACCACTGCGACCGTCCAGCGGACGCTGATCATCGACCCGGCCAGCTCCCGGGTGCTGTCCTCCACCGACACGGGCGGGCCGGGAACGGCGGGAGAGGAGGTCGAGGTGGTCCTGGAGGCGGGCTGGACGGACGACGAGCCCGCCGCCCCGGAACTTCCCTAGTCCGGCCCGCCGTCCCGTGTCCATCACCGGCCGTACCGCCGCCCTGACGTTCCGATCACCGATCTGCGCCGAGGCACGTCAGGTGGTGGAGGCAGGCCCTCCTTCGGGATCTCCAAACGCCCCGTTCCGAGCATCACGGATCATCCGGAAGACCGCTTACGCGGGGCTCTCGTCCTCCCGTTCCCCGGTGATTCCACGCTCATACGCGGCCAGCGTGTCGACGAACATCCGCCGCTGGTCCGCCGTCAACGGCTCCAGCGCCTTGCGCCAGGCGCCGGCACCCTGTCCCAGCCAGCCGTCGATCGCGGGCCGGTGCGCGTCGGCGATGCTCACGATCTTCCGGCGCCGGTCGTCCTCGTCCTCACGCCGCTCCAGGATGCCCTTACGGCTCAACTCGCCGACCATCAGGCTCACCGTCGCCGGCGCCACCTCCAGCCGGGCCGCCAGTTCGTTCACGGCCAGCGGCCCGTCGAACAGCAGGTAGGCGAGCAGCGACAGGTGCCGGGGAGCGAGCGAGAACGACTGGAGCTCCTCGGGGATCCGGATCCGCTTGGCCCGTCCGACCATCCGCGGCATGAGCAGCAGCAGTGTCCGGATCGTGTCGTCGACGCCCAGCCCGGAGCCGCCCGCGCCCTGACCACCGGTTGACATCCGCCACCCCGCTCAATAGCTTTCATTCACAAATAGCTTTAATGTCATAGCAAAACTGTTTTCCCTGCTGATGTTATCGAAGAGGTGCTTCCCCATGGCAGAGCGGCAACCCACCCCGGCGGAGTTCAACCAGTTCGTCATGGACGAGTTCCGCGCGAACGGCGGCAGGGTGGGCGGGATGTTCGAGGGCGCCCCGCTCGTCCTGCTGACCACGACCGGCGCCCGGAGCGGCCGGCCCCACACCACCCCGGCGGTCTGTCTGCGCGACGGTGACCGGGTCCTGGTCTTCGCCTCCAACGCGGGCGGACCCAGAAACCCCGCCTGGTACCACAACCTGCTGGCCGACCCGCGGGTCACCGTCGCCATCGGCACCGGCGACGGCGGCATCGAGACGTACGCCGCCGAGGCGGTGCCGCTGGAAGGCGACGAGCGCGACCGCCTCTACGCGGTCCAGTCCGGACTCGACCCGGCGTTCGCCGCCTACCAGGCCGGCACCACCCGCGTCATCCCGGTGATCGCGCTCAACCGCCTCGACAGCCGTCCCGGGATCAGAGCCCGGTGAGCGAAGGCGTCAGATCGGGCCCTCCGATGCGGAGGATCCTGCCGAGAACGGTCCGGAGCCGCTCCATCTCGTCGGCCTCCAGGTGCAGGTCGACGCTGAGGACGGTCTCGGTCTCCATGGCGTCCGCCGCTTCGGGGGTGAGATGCAGGACGAGCCGCCGCTCGTCGAGCGCACAGGCGGTGATGCCACCGCCGGCGCCCCGCATGTCCTCGCGGGTCACCCAGTAGCGCGGGTCGCCCTTGCCGCTACGGGCGATGAAGAGAAGGTAGTCGCCACCGCCCCCGGCCTTCTCGTTCAGCACGACGGTGGGCCCCCCGAGATCTCCCCTGAACTCGAATCCGTGGGCGGCCAGGCGCCCGATCGGCGTGTAGGCCAGCTCTCCGGAGATGACCGGTTCGGGCACCGGCGGCCTGCTCTGGCGGTGCAGCTGCTGCCAGGGATCCTCGGGCTCGCGGAGCCCGACCGGGACCGCGGTCGGCAGTGCGTCCAGCAGCCAGCCGGGAACGGCGTCGCGGGGAAACACCGTCAGTTCTTCCAGCGACGCGTTGTCGGGGACGTCCGTACCCTCCGGAAAGGGGAACTCCTCGGCGTCCACCTGTCCCCGGTAGGCCCTGCTCTCCGGCGTGAAGCGCAGCTCGCAGGAGAACCAGCTGCCCTCGCCGTCGCGATGGGACAGCTCACGGAGCAGGTGGAACGGCTCCGCCAGCCCCTGAACGCCGATCTCCACCCCGTCGCAGTCCACCGTGATCAGGGAGAACCGGCCGACCTGGGCGCAGCGGACCGTGGCACCGGTCCAGCCGGCAGGTGCGGCGGCCCGGACCAGGTCGCCGATCGCCAGCCGCACGCGGCACGCCTCGTGATGGTTCGAGCGCATGGGTCATCCTTCCTTCGCGGTCAACAGCTCGTGCAGGCGGCGTGCCTCACGGAGCAGGTTGCTCGATCCCTTGCGCGCCGCGACGGCCTCGACCTCGGGGATCGCGCCACGGGCACGGCACCACGCCGCCGCGGTGGTGCCCAGCGCCAGAAACTCGGCGGACCCGTGGTGCGGCCGGCGACCCGGCCGGGGAACGAGCGACGGCAGCGCCGCGGCGACCGCCGTCCACACCTCCTGGTGGGCGCCCTGGCGGGACGCCGACTCCAGAGCCGCCGTCAGCTGACGGAGCCTCATCTGATCGCGTCCGACCAGCAGCGCCGCCTGCCGGCCGAGTTCCGCGGTGGGCAGGTCGCCGCGGCCCGCCATCGCCAACAGGACGTCGACGGCCTCGGGCATGTCCGGGTTGCCCAGCAGGCGGGCCAGGACGAGCGAGACCGCGACTCCCGGCGGACCGTCGAGCCGGGCGAGCCGGCGAAGGTGGCTCACCCGCACCTTCGGCTCATCCCACTCACCGTGCAGAAGATGAGGCAGCAGATGAGCGGCGGCCACCTCCCGGTGGGACGGGAACATCGACGGCCACCATGCCGGATGAACCCCGCTGCTGCTCCGAGGGTCGCCGAACACCCGGTCGACGAGCGGCAGCCCGGTGGCCGGCGCGTGCAGCGACGGCACGAGCTTCACCCCGGGGAAGACATCCGGTTCGCCGTCTTCAAACCACTTTCTTTCCCCGTACTCGCCGTAGGACCAGCGCACCTCCACCACCGGGTCCGCGAGCCGGGCCCCGGCCAGCCATCGGGCCACCAGGCGACCGGCCGGTGAGGAGAGGCGCCCGGCGCGGCCGGCCGCCTCCGGATCGTGCTCCCCCGGCAGCCGCAGCAGGGCCTGCTGCAGGTCCGCGGCCAGCGGCTTCGCCCCGGCGGCCTCAATGATCTCCATCCTCGTCACCAGCTCGGACGCTTCCACATGCCCGGTGGTGAGAGTGGGCGTGGACAGCAGCAGCGGCGGGACGACGTCCTCCTCGACCGCCATCTGGATCTCTGCTGCCCGGTGCAGCAGGAGCAGGTCGGGCGGGCAGAGATGACGGGCGTCGGGAAGCCGGTCCTTCCAGGCGTTCCGCACCGGAGCGATGCCGGTGAGGGAGCACGCGGCACCGATCAGCCAGTGGTCGACCTGGTTCCAGTGGTCGATCCGGTGCCAGCGATCACCGCCCCCGTACAGGTGTTCGTACCGGCCGGCCAGGCCGGGCTTGAGCGCGGCGGCCGTGCCCTCGCGATCCCGGTGCACGAAGGCGACGAACCCGGCCAGCAGCCGTTCCCCTGCCTGCCAGCCGGCGGAACCGTCCAGCAGGGGCAGCAGCTCCGTCACGGAACCGATCGGATCGGGCATCCGCCGCGGGCCATCGGGCCGCGGGAGCGGAGCGAAGATGTCCTGCGGATCGGGGTCGGGCCCGGCCGGATCCACACCGCCGAAGACCGCGTGGACACGCCGTCCGAGGTCGGGCGGGAGCAGACCGAGCGCGTCACCGACGGCGGCACGCCCCTCGTCGCCCATCCGGCCCGCATGCTTGATCGCGAGCGCCACCGCCTTTTCCTGCAGCTCGGCGGAGTCCGCGGCGAACGCCAGCGCCAGCGGTCCGGCGATCGACCCGGCCAGCTCGGGCGAGAGCCGTACGAGCTGGTCCAGCCAGGTGAGCCCGGCGCGTACGAGCTTGCGCTCGGGCCGGAAGAACAGTGCCTCCCACGCCTCGGCGAGGTCGGCGGGGTCGAGCCCGTCCAGCCTGCGCAACCGCCGCAGCGCCAGCTCGGCGACCGGTCCCGGCGCGGCGGGCAGCAGCCGCAGGTAGTCACGGGCGCGCGGCTCGATCTCGTGCGGCGCGGGGTCGAGGGCCTCGTGCAGGCGGGCGAAGAACCGCAGGTCCAGCGCCGAACCACCGAGCAGGAACCGCCTGACGCACCCTTCCAGCAGGGTCGGCCGTTTCGCCGCGTCCCCGGTGGCCAGGTCGCAGAGAGCCTTCAGCCACGGCCCGGTGGGACCGCTCTCCCACTGCAGCGCCCGCCCCACCCCCTGAGCGTCGAAGATGCGGGGAAGCATGAGGTCGAACAGCGGGTCCTCGGACGGCACCAGCCGCCTGCCGGCGGTCTCCAGCCATCCGACGACCAGCGGGTCGTGGATCGGGGCCTCGATCCCGGTCGCCCGCAACAGGGCCAGAGCCAGCTCGACGCCGCGGTCCTCTCCCGTCCGGAGCCTCAGCACGAGCCGCCGGGCCAGCTCGGCCCGCCATTCCGGCGGCCGGGTCGCGAGGATCGCCATGATGCGGTCGGTGTCCTCGTACGGCGCGCCCCAGCGGGAGGCGAAGTCGCGACGGTTCAACCAGGTCGCCACGGCGGCCGCGCCGGGAAGGACCCCGGCCCCGGCCGCGCGGAGCACCGCGGCGTAGTCGCCGACGCCCTCCCACGACTCGCGTCCGTCGCGGAGCACCTTCAGGTATCCGGGAAGGCGGCGGGCGACCTCCTTGCGCGCCGCCTCGTCCAGTTCGACGACCCGGGCCGCGACGGCGGAGGCATCCTGGCGGTCGACGAACCCGCGGATCTCGTCCCAGGCGGTCGCGCCGGCTCGTTCACGACGACGGGCGGTCCGGAGGGACCCCTCGGCGACGGAGCCGGCGGGCGTGGGGGACGTCGTCTGCGCGTGCGGCAGCAGAGGGGGGTGTTGGTATGGGCTGGACATGCCGCGAACAGTAGTGATCCACTCCGACAATTCCACCGTCGCCGGCAGCGCGGACGCGTCCGCACGTCGAGAGGGACATCCCGGGTGACAGATCACCCGCCCGCCCGTCGAGATAGCCGTCCCAGGCGACAGATCCCCTGCCCGCTCAGTCTCACGGTCCGCGCCGGACCAGGGTGACGAGATGGGGTGCGTTGACCATGCGCCAGCGGGCCTGTCCAGGAGAGGGTCGGCGGCGGGCTACCGGATCTTGGCCAGATCGATCATGTAAAGGTCGTTCCCGAGCGTGTAGCTGATGAGCCTGCCGGTCGGATCCTCGAACGGCATGCTTATGGTGGAGCCCTCCCCCCGAATGCCCAGATAGCCCGATTCGCCGGTGTTCAAGTCGTACAGTCCCACGCCATCGAACTTCTCATCGCCGTACGCCGAGACGTAGAAGCGGTCCTGGGTCGGCGGTATCGAACCGGCCACGTGGGCAGGCACCATCTTCTGCGAGGAGCCGTCCCGATGCCGGAAGAAGGTCTGGAGTTCCGAGGTACTGCCCAGGCAGATCGTCACGCCGCAGAATCGGATCGCCTCGCCGGGGTGGGTGACGGCAGTTCTGGTCTCACCGGTCTCCACGTTCAGGATCCGGGCGAACTTGGTACCGTGGGGCTCGCCTCCCCACCCCGGCGTGCCGATCCACGGCCAGGCCAGCAGATGCATCCCGGCGCCTCCCTTGACCGGTTCCACCGTGCCGCCCTCTAGGGGGACGGCGAAGACCCCGCCCGTGTAGAGCGAGAAAATAATCTTGCCGTCGGCCACGGTGAGCGAGTCGATTCCGCTGCCGTCCCCCTCCTTGATGCTCTGGTCGGCAACGAGCTTTGCCGTCCCACCGTCCACCGGCACGGCCCAAAGGTGTGCGATGCGATCCTTCGTCGCGGTCCACCACACCACATGTCCGTTGCCCACGGCGAAACCGTTGGCGAAACCCGACGTGCCCTCGGGCGACGGCAGGTCGGCAATCTTGCGTCGCGAGTTGTCGTCGACATCGTAGGCGTAGACGGCGGTCGGCTGGTCGAATCCCGCCGGAGCCGTCACGAGCAGCGTACGGTCGTCGATGAACCTCTCCGGTTGCCACGACGCCCCGTCGGGCCCCTTCGCCGGGACCTTCCGCACCGCCTCCGGCCAGACCTTCTCCACGTGCTCGGCTGGCGTCGCGGAGCGCCTCTCCGAAGCGGTCACGACCGTCAGGGTGTCGCCGCCGGGCATCACGGCGACGGCTCCGCCCGCGACCAGCACGACCGCCGCGGCGGCCAGCGCCATCCGGGCCCGCTGCCTCCTGCGCCGATGGATCCGCTCGAGCCGCTCAGATAGCAAGGCGGGCAACCGGGGCGCCTGCCCGGCGGCCTGGCCGAACGTCCTACGGAGAGTCTCCTCAACCTCGGTCATCGTACGTTCTCCCTGGTCATCGGCTTAGTCGGGACGGCGCCGCGGAGTTTGTCGAGCGCGCGGGCGGCCTGACTGCGTACCGTGCCGCGCGAGATCCCGAGCACGGCAGCGATCTCGGCGTCGTCAAGTTGCTCGTAATAGCGCAGCACCAGCACCGCGCGCTGCTTGCGCGGCAGGCCGGCCAGCGCCTGCCACATTCTTCGCTCGTCGCCGCTGGGCAGCGAGTCGTGGTGCTCACGTTCCGGCAGGTCCCAGGCAAGCTGCTCGCGCCTGCGTAACCGCCAGGTGGCGATGTGCAGCCTGGCCATCGTGGTACGCGCGTAACTCTCCGGATTTCCCTTCGAGTGCAATCGATGCCAGGCCCCGCGCAGCTTCAGCAACGCCTCCTGGACCAGGTCGGCCGCGTCATGCGGATTCCCGGCCAGCATGTAGCCGTAGCGCAGCAGCGCGTCGCCACGTTCGGCGACGAACTCCGCGTAATGGGGGTCAGCTTCCAACAGCTCTCGCCTTTCGTCGTTCCCTCACCTCTAAGAGGAGCCAGAGACGGAAACTGTTGCATGATGGGGTCCCCGTGAAGGCAGCAGCGGAGTTTGACGGCTCTTCGATTTGAAGGGGATGTTCACCCTCATGCCGCTGGCACGTTGATCGTTTGATGTGTGCAGGCCAACCGTATGCGGCGGCGCTGGTTGGTGAGGTTGCGAAAGCCAAACACCACGCGGGCGGAGGCGGGCAAAGGATCCCGTGCCGTCGGCGATAGTGGCACGATGGATCGGGTGCATGTCGAAGAGGGACTCGTCCTCTACGACTTCCTGGCCGACGACCTGCGTATACCTCCCGGCGGAAAAGGACCGCGGGGACATGGCACGGGCAGCGGGAGCGCTCGGGAAAGAGCGACTCGATCCGATCGCGGCAACATGAGTACGGGGGTTCATGGTGCGGACGCACTTCGATCCGGAGGAGGCCGAGGAGTTCGAGGCGGCGAAGGACCTGCTGGTCCGCCGCTGCCTCGCCTGGGCGGGTGAGCACGGCATGCGAGCCGACGAGGCGATGCTGACGGCGGCCCTGGACGCGCGGCACCGCAGCCGCGACGGGCGGCTGGCCCACTGGGACGCCCGGCAGGTGCGGCGTTTCCTCCTGGAATGGATTCCCCGGCACCTCGCGGCCGAACGGGAGGTCCTCGCCACCGCACCGGAAAGCCTGCTGACGCTCCTGCGCTACCTCGCCGCGTCCGGCCTTCGCGACCCTCGGGGGGCTTCCCCGGCGGAGCTGGAGGCGGCCGTGGCGGAGGCCGCGGCCGAGTATCCGGCGGCGCTGGCCGACCCGGTCCGGCAGGGCACCGGGAAGTTCTGGGCGCAGACCGCCCTCGACAACGGCATCGTCCTCGACGACGAAAGGGCCGTGGCCAGGTTCCAGCGCGACATCGACACAGGCCGGATACATTTCGATGCCGAGGTGCTCGACAAGCTCCTCGATGCCGAGCTCACCGATGCCGGACCCGACGATGAGCGGGCCTTCAGCCAGCGTCCCGTCGCCCTCCCTCCGGCCGCCGAACTCGCCGCCGAGGCCGCCCGGAGCGAGGTCGTACGGCAGTTGGCCGCCCTGACCGGCTGGGTGGGGACGGATGGGCAGCCCCTCACCAAGACCGGAAACCTGCGGCTGGCCGACGCCCGCGAACTGGCGGCCCTGCTGGGCACCGGAGAGCAGGAGCTGCGGGCGCGCAGCTCCGCGGAGCTGCCCCGGGTGAGCCTCCTGCTGGCGTGGGCGAAGAAGACGGGCCTGGTGCGGGTGCGCAAGGGCCGCCTGGTCCAGGTGGCCAAGGCCGCCCCCGTCCTGCGTGACCCGGAGGCGCTGTGGCGGCGCGCGTTCGAGGCGACCTTCGAGCTGGGCGCCGCGATCTGCACACCCACTTTCGGGTGGGCCCCTTACTCGATGCTCGTCCCGGCATTCGACATGCTGCTGCCCGACGTACTGAACACGATGTACAGCATGCCGACCCCGGTCCCGGTGGCCCGGCTGCAGGAGACGGTATGGCTGACCTGCCAGGAGTACTTCCTGCTCGACCCCGAGGAGGACGGCCTCCGTCAGGACGTCTGGCACCGCAAGGTGGAAAACGACCTGCTCGCGGTGTTCGATGTCCTTTCCGGCCTCGGTGCCGTCGAGCTGAGCCATGGCGTGGCCGACGAGCTGTACTCCAGTGACCTGCGTCCCGGTGCCTTCGGCAAGTTCGACGAGCTCACCGAGGACGACCTGCCATTGCCGCCCGAGGTGTGCGCCCGGCTCCTGCAGCGCCTGGCGGAGCCGGGTCCGCTGGTACGGCTGACACCCCTGGGCACGCGAGCCGTACGGGAGCGGATGCTCACCGACGGGCGGGACGCCCCGCTGATCGGGGAGCTGACGGACGCCACGGCAGGCGAACTGCTGGGCGTCCTCGCCCAGCACTACCCCCGGGAGACGGCTGCGGTCGAGCTCGAAGGCTGGCTGGCGGCGCACGGAGGTGACGTCGAGCCGCTGCTGGACGCCATACGCGCCTGCCCCTTCCGTACCCGTGCCGCCGCCATGCTCTCCACCCTGGTGGAGGCGCTCCCCGACGGCCAGTCGATGCGGGCGGGGCTCCGGCGTGATCCGGTGCTGGGGACCGTCGTGCTGACCACCCTCCTGGAAAAGGAAGAGCTGCGCCCCGAGGATCTCACCGACGACGAGCACGCACTGCTGCTGGCCGAGGGGTTGATCTTCCTGCTGGAGCTGGGCGGTCCCGAGGCCGTCATGGAGCAGCTCCGCGAGTCGGCGGGCAGGGACGCGCCCGAGCTCGTCGCGGCAGTGCTGGACTCGGGGCACCCCGCGCGCGTGGCCCTGGAGGAACTGCGCGCACTGGTGTACGAGCCGATGCTGACCCGGAGCGACCGGCTGCGCCTCGTGCCGAGCCCGAGGCCCGGCTCGCGGGGCCGTCCCAGCGGCCGCGGCAAGAAGCGCAGGCACTGACAGCTCCCCGCCGGAGTCCCGGTGCGTCACCGGTAACGGCGATCTCCTGGGTGATGACGTCTGCCACGCCTACGACGAGACTCGATTACTCGCCGTGGCGAAATGATGACTCGCTGAAATGTCGTAGCGGCCCAGCACACTGATGTCCGACACGGGAGGTGGGGCCATGGCACGGGGCCTGGGCAGGAACATGGTCCGGCAGCTGCTCGGGCTCGGCGTCTGGGAGATCGAGCTCGCGGTCACGACCGGTCTGCTCCGGCGCCTTCCCGACCGGACCTTCGATCCCGTCTCCGTCAGGGCGGCCGAAGCCGATATCGAGCACTTCCGGCGATTACTCGCCGCGGAGCGCCGCTGCACCATTACCGAGGCGTCGACCAGGCTCGGCGTCTCGGCCGACCGCTTCAAACGGATCGTCGCCGCCGCCGGTCTGGCGCCCGTGGCCACCGAGCAGATCCGGAAGTACGGCCGGACCCTCACCGTCCGCTACTACCGTGCCGCCGACGTGGACGCTCTGGCCGACCATGTCCACGCGGACGCCGAACTACGCGCCGCCGCGCGGGCGGTCTCCCGCTCCGAAGCCGCCAGGAAGGCCGTCCAGACCCGCAAGCTGAACATCGCGCGCACTGTCGCGGCCCGCGCGGAGATAGAAACGATCAAGCCCACCCTCGACGCGGACCACGTGCGGGTTCTTCTGTGGACCGCTGCGCTGATGGCCGCCGCCGGCGTCTGGCCGGGGCCTCTCAGACCCCTTCAGCGTATGGCGGACCCTCGCGTCCCACCGCTCACCGAGATGCTGCGCGATGCCCGGCTCTCTCGCACCGAGCTGGAGGTGATGCTCGCCGAACTCGCCCCGAGAGCAGTGGAGCCTGTACGTCTCCTGGTCTCGCCCCGGGACGCGGAACGGGAGCTGGGTGTGCCCATCGAGATGGTCCCAGCAGAGCTGCCCCATTTCGGCGACCACCTGCTGGCTCCCCTCCTCCGCGAGACGGTCTCCGCACCTCCTCCCTGGCTACTGCGGGCGCGGGCGGAGGTGGAGTTGCAACGAGCCGTCCACGCGGAGGAGCAGCGTGCCGTCGAAGAATCCTCCCAGCGGCACCGAGTCGAGCGAGCCGCTGTCGACCAGGCCGCCCGAGTGGCCTCCCGGCTGTCCGACGAGTCCGTGGCCGAGCTGTTCGGCATACCCGTTGACGTGATCCGGCAACTCCGCCCGGCAAGCGGCCGTTGGGCGGCCGACCACGTCGCGGGGCTGCTCCGGAAAACCCCGCCGTGGCTGCGGGACGAGTCCGCTGCCCGGGCGGAGGCCGATCGTCGCCGTCACCGCGCCGAACGGAAAGCCGCCCGGCGGCTCTCCTGGCGCGGCCTCTGGGCCGAGGCACTCGGCGTCCCCCTCGACCGGATCCCCGGCTCGGTCGGACGTCCCACCCGCGCGGCGATCGAAGCCGCCAGACGCAAGCCGCCCCGATGGGCGCGCGAGACGCCACCCGGCTGAAACCGTACCTGGCTCTCCGCTTCATGGGCCGTCGCAACCGTCCGGAGCGACCGAGAACCGTGGCCACCCATCGAGGTCGCGCGGCTCTGCATGGTCCTTGCCGGAATGCTCGGTTACCACGACATATCCACACGATCCCGGGCGTGAGGCTCGGCTGTCACGATGCCCGTGTGATCCTTGTGGGCGGCGTCGTTCTGGTCGCGCCGCTCGGCCACCATGCTGCCCGTACGATCCCCGTCATGCGGCCCGCCTACCACGGTGCCTCCGCGTAGTCCTTGAGGAAGACGCCGTGCACCGGATCGCCCGCCTCGCCGCGCACGATCGGGTCGTAGACCCGGGCGGCACCGTCGATGACGTCCAGCGGTGTCCGGCGGTCGAGCCACTCTCGCACCGGCACTGGGTTCTCGTCGGTGATCCAGCCGGTGTCCACGCCGCACATATACACACCCTGCTGCGCCAGATCGGCGGCGCTGGTACGGGTCAGCATGTTCAGCCCGGCCTTGGCCATGTTGGTGTGCGGGTGACGGCCGGTCTTGTTCGGCACCGCGAACTGGCCCTCCACCGCCGAGACGTTCACGATGTACCGGCGCGGGAAGGGCGCCTCGCGCAGCAACGGCAGCAGCCGGTCGATCAGCAAGAACGGCGCGACCGCGTTGATGAGCTGAACCTCCAGCAACTCGGCCGGATCGATCTCCCCGATCCGCACCGACCAGGAGTTCCGTGCCGACGGGTCCAGCAACAGACCGGATACGTCCGGCAGCTCCAGATTCACATCCCCGGAAGGGGAGACCGGTAGCCGCTCGGCCTCGTCCATGGAAGTCGGGACCGGCAGCCTTCGGGTCTCACCCCCGGAAGACGAGACCCGCAGTCGCTCGGCCTCGTCCATGGAAGTCGGGACCGGCAGCCCTCGAGTCTCATCCCCGGAAGGGGATACATCCCAGGCCCCGTCACCCGACGGCACCGTAAGATCCGGCAGAGCCCGGTTCCCACCCCCAGACAGCGGCACCGTAAGTCCCGGCACGGCCCCCGGCAGGAACCCCGGCACCGTCGACGCTCCCGGCGGAAGCCCGTCCCGCTCCCCCTCGACCAGCGCGGCGTAAGCCGACAGCGGCCGGCGCAGGGTCTGAGCGGCATTGTTGACCAGGATGTCCAGCGGGTCTCCGGCCGCCAGGAACCGGTCGCCGAGCGCGATGACCTGGCGAGGGTCGCACAGATCGATCCCCACAACCTCCAGGCGCCCGCCCCAGTCACCGCTTTCGGCGAACCTCCTGACCGCGTCGGCCGGAAAACGGGTGGTCACCGTGACATGGGCGCCGTCGCGGAGCATCTTCAGCGCGAGCTGGTGCCCTATCTTCGTCCGTCCCCCGGTGATGAGCGCCCGCCGCCCCGACAGATCGGCACGGGCCGTACGGCGCGCGGCGTTGAAGGCCGCGCATGAGGGACAGAGCAGGTGATACAGGTTGCCCACCCGGGTGAACTGATCCTTGCAGACGTAGCAACGCCGCGGCCTGCGCAGCTCTCCGGCGGGCTCTCCCACCGGTCTCTCCGGGAGAGGAGCGTCGACGACCCGGCCCGGACTGCCCATCACGGTGGCCGCCAGCACTGCGGCATCGGCCTCTTTCGCGTCACGACCGCGGTCCTGTTTGCGGCGCTGCTGCCCGTCACGGACCAGTGCGAGCGCCGCGTGCGCGATCCACTTGCGATCCGGATCGTCCATCGGGAGCCGCCTGGCCTCGCCGAGCGCTCGCAAGACCATCGAGACGGTCTCGGAGTCCACGTCATCCTCCCTGGGGTGGGGCCGGCTGGATTTCTCTCCCCTGCCAGAGAAAGCGCGACGGCCGACTGCGCTACAGCCCCCACATGGAACGGCTCGGTTTCGAACCGGCATTCGCGTTCACCCTACCGAGAGGATCAACCCATTTTCGATCATTCGCCGGACTCCGGAGGGCGGCGTTGGGGACGGGAGGAAGGACTGCGGATTACCCGGTTACGTCATCCTTCGAGGTAGACGCGTTCGAGGAACGCCCCCCGCTCGGCTCGCTTGACCTCGGCGACCTTCTCGATGTCCGCCCACTCGTGCCCGTGCAGTGTGGCGATGGCCCGCAGCACTTCGAGCACGTCGGCGATCTCCTCCGCCACTTCGGTTGCCGGAGCCTCGCTGAGCTCCGTCGACTCCTCGAACAGTTTCTCCAGTAGAGCCCTGCGATAGTCGGCGTCGCCGAGAACGGTCACCACCGGCTCCCTGCCGTGCTGCCGAATGAGCTCCGGAATTCCGTCCCGCACGAGTTTTCCCATGTCAGGCCTCGCCTCCGCACGCGCCAGATTCCTTCCGCAGCCACGGAGCCTATCTCGGTACCGGATTTCTCTGCTGCACCGGTTCCCCTGAGCAGACGGTGAAAATAGCCTGTATTTCGGCAAATACACACCAGGGCGGCGGGGTCATATGGATATGGATTTCTTCCGTCTGGAGCCGACCGCGCGATCTTCGTGGCGCCTGGCCGTACTGATGGGGGCGAACACCCGCACGTACAAGTTCGCGCTCGGTGCCGCGCTCCTGGACGCCGCCGCGGAAGGACGGTCGGAGATCCTTCTTCGGGACCTGGCGGTGCCGTATGCGATGGGGCTGGTCCGGCATCTCGGTCAGGCACCGCAGGTGTCCTCGAACGCGAAGACCGGAGAGTCGGACTTCCTCTCGGTGGCCGGAAGAGAGGCCACGGAGTCACTGGAACTCGGGCACCCCACCGAAGAACTCCTGGCGGCCACCCTCCAGTCCATGCCCAGGATGGTGATGAAGAAATTCCACAACCTGCGTAGCGAGGGAGTGGAGGTGCCACACCGTTTCTACGAGGTGACGGGAAGCTCCCGAGAGCGGGTCGTACGGCTGAGCGAACATCTCCGCGACATCGCCCGGTCGGAGCAGTCCGCGAGTCTGCGGGGCGAACTGTCAGCTCGCTGGAGCATTGTGGAGACGTCCTTCGCCGCCGGGATCGGCCGAAGTCTGGTCCTTGAAGGGGTCGCCGTGGACATGGCCACGCTGCGGATCACCGACAGACAGCGTCGTCGATCGGTCGCCGGCGTCACGGACGCGGTCATCGGCTTCCAGCACGGTCTCTGCCTGATCTGCGGGGTACCCATCACACCGGGGGTCGACGATATCGCCGTCGACCACGTCTTCCCCTACTCGTTCATGAGTCGCCTTCTCGGCCCCGGAGACCGGGGCACGACACCAGACCTGGACGCGGTATGGAACCTGGCCCCCACACACGCACCGTGCAACAGACAGAAGAGTGACCGGCCACCGACACCGGCGGAAATGACCAGGCTGGCGCGGCGAAACGAAGCCATCATGCAATCTCCGCATCCGCTCAGACGAACCTTGGAGTTGACCCTGCGGCATAACGGTCACACCGGCACCCGGCCAGGTGAGTGGTTCACGTTCATCCAGCGGGTCCACGGCCTCCCTTGAGGTGCTCCGCATCCTCCGGACACATCAAAAGCGACCTGCCTGCCGGATGTGATCGCAGGTGCTGAAGTGGCTGCGAACCGGGGTTGGGACGATCCCTGTCACGCCATGACCGGCAGGCTCAGGGACGACGGAGTTCGCCACGCTCGATGCCGCCGGTGAAGGCGTCGTACTCAGCGTCGGTGAACAGGTGCGGGGCCTTCTCAGGGTGCTTGGAGTCGCGGAGTGCCACAACGCCCTGATACAGGAAGGCAACCTGGACGCAGTTGGTGCCGCCGCTGCTGAGACTGCTGGTCTGCCAGCGAGCTTCACGAAGCTGGGTCTCGATCCAGGCCGGGTCGAGGATGTTCTTGTTCATGGGAGGTCCTTGGCGATCGTGGTGAGGAGGGACAGCGACACCTTCGGCGACAGCGCATCGGACTTCAGCAGGTCACTGGTGGTGCGATAAAGGTCGACGGTCGCGTCCTCACCGGCCTACAGGCCGTCATCCCGTCAGAGTGGACAGCCGTTGGTCGAGGTCGCTCCGGCGGGTGTCATTGGGCAGGCGATCACGAACGGCGAGCAGCTTTCCGACGTTGCGTTGGGAAGGGGCCTGCTCGATCAGCGGAATCGCCTGGTGGAGCAGGTCTCCGGCCTGGTCGGCGTTGCCGAGGCCGTTCTGGACGTGGGCATGCCTGATCAGGTAGGTGGCATGGTCTCTGCGTCTGGTCGGGGAAAACCCTTCTCGGGCCTTGTCCAAGTGGGAGTCCGCGCGTCGCAGGTTGCCCAGGTCGAGGTAACACACACCGACGTGGTCGTGGAAAGCCCCTTCGTCGAACCACCCAGCCCATGCTGGATCGTCTGCGCGTGTACCGCGCCCGAATTGGGTGTCGGCGATGCCCAGTAGGCGATGGGTCTCAGCCACGTCGCCAACACTCGCGTGAGCACCGGCCAGACGTACGGCCAGCATGCTGGCGGTTCGTGGTGTGACCTCTCCGGCGCTCTCGTAGGCGGTGCGGGCGATGGTCAGACCGTCGGCGAAGTTCCCGAAGTCCTTGCACTGCAGGGCCATCGACTTGAGGATGTTCGCGCCTACAGCACGGTCGCCGGCCGCGTGCGCGGAGTGAACGGCTGCGACCCAGTAACGCTGGGCTGCGGAATGCAAGCCCTCGTCGAAGGAGGCGAAACCTGCCAGACGTCCGAGTTCCGCAGCCAGTCCATGAAGACGCTGGGCGACGGTCGCGCTGTAGGAGGACTTCTCCAGCACCTCAACGACCATGCCAAGCTCGGCGTCGATCAGTCTGCGTGACCGTTGCCCGCCATAGCTGTCTCCCAGCATGCGTAGACGGGGCAGGCCCGCCTCGATCTGGGCCACGAACTCCTCAGTGATCCGGCCACCGCGCAGTACGGACATCAGCTGAGCCGGTTCGACGTTGAGCCAGTCGGTCGCGAACCCCGCCAGGCTCATTCCGGTCAGCCGCATGAAACCGCGTCGGTCCATCATCGCCTTTTCCAGTGCGTGATTGAGAGCGAGTATGCTGCCCGGCTGGTCCCAGGAGAAGTCGACTCGGATGGGGTCGCCGACGGGCAGCCAATCGGGCCATGGCTGCACGTGGAGAAGCTCTTCGGAGACCTCGAGTTCGGCCGCCAGAGCGAGTTGTGTCTCACGGTCGGGCACGACTCCCCAGTGCTCCCAGCGCCATGCCTTCTCCCTCCTTCGTGCCATATTGCCGACTCGCCTGGCGATGACGTTCACCAGGTCCTGGTAGGTCCATCCGCGGTCGGCACGGACGTAGCTCAAAGGGTGTACGAAAACTCCGCCAGGCTGCGTGGGCACTGGTTCGGGCATGCACATCCCCTCCTTCCTCGAACTGTAAATCTGATTAATCCACTCGAACAGGCCGTGAGGGGCTTCCCGCCGGAGGGGACAACCGGGGACAACGAGATTCGCCTGTTCATGAGGCGGGTGACAGGGTTTTCTGGAGGCCGTCGGACCCAGCCCGCCCCTACTGAATCACACTCCGCAATCAATTTGTTACAGACAGGTGAATAGAGCGGCTATTCCGCGCATGCACTGATGAACAGGTCCCACCCCGCCATGGGCGACCCACTGAAGCCGGTTTCCGTCGCCGGTGAAACGTCCCCATTCCCACCCGTTAGGAGCGACGATGCTCATCGAGCACGTTCCCGTCCCGGACCCCGGCGGGCACGGCAAACCACGCAGCCGCTTCCGGATGACCGCCTGGTGCCTGCCTCCCACCGGCGCGGCCCGTCGCGCCCGGGGACTGCTCCGCGACCGGTTGTCCGGCCTGCCTCTCGCCGCCGACGTGCTTGACGAGCTGGAGATCGTGGTCTCTGAGTTGGCCACCAACGCCACCCGCTACGCCCCCGGCCCCTACGAACTACGCCTCCTGCACGACCACCGCCTGCCGGTCAGAGCCGAAGTGGTCGACGCCGGCGCCGGGGCCGCCCTGATCGAATACCTCCTTAACCGCCCTCTTCCTGTCCCCGATCGCGTTGACGACCTCGAAGTCGGCGGGCGGGGCCTGCGCATCGTCACCGAACTCACCCACGGGCGTTGCGGCGCCCAATGGACTCGGCTGTGCGGCACCGGCCAGCTCGCCACCGGCGTCTGGTTCGACCTTCCGGCCCAGCAGCACCGGCCCTGATCTCCCCGCCCCTCCGGGGCAGGCGGGATCATCCCCCGATCTCCCTGGGCCCGGAGCCGGTCCATGCTCACGGCTCCCCCGCGCCGAGCATGGACCTTCCAAAAGGCCGGCGTCCACGGCCCTGATCCCACTCCGGTCCGGGACGCCGGCCTCCCCCATCCCTGCACGACGGAAAGCGATGATTCTCATGATCACCTCAGCAAACGACCTCCTCCGTCTCCGAGGCCGCCGCCGTCGTGGCACCGACCTCCCCGCCCCGGAACCCGCAGCGAGCACGGACAATGCCACTGATCTGGCCCAGGGCCTAGAAGCTCGCCATCCAGGCTGGGTCATCCTCTGGCGCCGCTGGGCACGCCGCTACTGGGCCTTCCCCACCTGGCTCCCCAACGCACCCGCCCCTATCGAAGCCAGAAACGTCCAGGACCTACTGACCCAGATGAATGACCTGGAATTCCAGCACTCACCACGAAGCAGCAACGCCTGACCCATACATGGAGAATGAGGTGATCTCGACGACTTTCATGCCCGATAGCCGTATTCGAAAGAGATTGGCGCTTCGGGGGGCCTGCGCCACGTGGCCGGTATCAAACCAGCTCAAGCGAATTCACGGCGCATGCGCGCAGCGTACGGAAGGATGACGCTGGACGACTGAACGCACGGTGGGTTCGGAGGGCTAGACATGTCGCAACATGGCTATTGGCGCGTATCTGACGACACCCCCGTGGCGACAGCGGAGGCCCGAGAGATCTGGGCCCGTGAGGCCTACCCCTTGCTCGTTGGTGTGGCACATACGTATCACGCGGTCATCACCTACAAGGAGCTTGCCGAGAAGATTCAGGAGAGCACCGGTATCCGTACCAGGGTTCTGCTCCACAACTGGATCGGAGGTGTTCTGAGCAAGGTGGTTCGGGAGGCTCATCGCCGCGGCGACCCGCCGCTCACCGCTCTGGTGGTGCACTCCGACGACGGCATGGTGGGCGAGGGCTACAAGGAGGTTCTTGAGGTCGCAGGAGAGCCGCCGGCAGACGATGTTCTCGCTCGCGAGAAGCACGCCGCTCACTCCCGGCTGGAATGCTACCGGCGCTTCGGCGCAACCCTGCCCCCTGGTGGGGGCACTCCCGCACTGGCCCCAAAGCATCAAGCAGCCATCGACCGTCGAAGCGTACGCTCGGAGAGGCCTTCCCAGATCTGTCCCCGCTGCTCCGTGCAGCTTCCTTCAACCGGCGCTTGCGACGCGTGCGGGTAGCAGCGACTGAGCCAAGAAAAGCCAGCTCTCCTCAATCTTCATCCACCGCTGCGCGGGCCGACCGCCAGCGGACGGCACATTGGCGTGACCGGGCAGATCCCACAGGCCGTGGTGGTAGAGCCAGAGCACCGGGAACTCCGGGTTGGGCCGGTCCTCTTCAAGACCGAACTCCTCGATGAGCCATCCGAGCTCGCGATAGGTGCTCCCCGGCGTGAGGCGTGGCTCACCCTGGCCGCGCGGCCGATCGCCCAGAGCAGGGTCAGCGGCTGATGCCGCTTCTGCGCACCGGTCGCGGGAGACACGGCGGGCTTAATTCCAACGGAGCCGACAACCCGCTGGCCGGACGGTAGCCGCACATGGCACGGTATGACGGTGTTCGATCTCAGCAAGCTGCCCCGCTCGGTTACCGAGGCCGTCACCGCGGAACGGGACGGCCGGCCGTTGCGTTACCTGTTCTTCTGGGGCCATCAGCCGCCGCGTGACGGTGGTGTCGGCGCCGGATGCCTCAGCCAGTGGTGGGAGGTCACCTTCACCGCGGACGGACACGTCTTCCGGTCGGCCGAGCACTACATGATGGCGCACAAGGCGTGGCTGTTCGGCGACGACAAGACCGCGGCGCGGATCCTCGCCGCCGAGCATCCCGGCGAGGCCAAAAAGCTCGGCCGCGAGGTCCATGGCTTCGACGAGGCCGTATGGGACGAGCACCGTTACGAGATCGTGGTACGTGGCAACCTCGCCAAGTTCGGCCAGCACCCGGAGCTGAGGGATTTCCTGCTCGGCACCCGCGCATGTGTTCTGGTCGAAGCCAGCCCCGTCGATCGGATCTGGGGCATCGGGCTCACCGCCGATGACCGACGTGCCGCCTCCCCCGCCACGTGGCGGGGCCCGAACCTGCTCGGCTTCGCCCTCATGGACGCTCGCGACGCCTTGGAGGCCACCCGGTGAAACATGACCGGCGGAACGAGACGGACCGGGTGTGAAGCGCCCCGTGTTCTCCGGACGCACCAAGCCCGGCGGAGCCGGCGCCCTGGACCTGACCGCGGAGGGTATCGGCGCCGAGGTTCCTGTCTGGCGGCGGCCCCGACCGGGCCCACCGGCGTCGCACCCATCGGCACCGCCGCGGACCAGGCACTCACCCGCCGGCGGTCCCGCGTCCAGGCATCGGCGGCGAACCTCACCGAAGCCGCTCAGCGGGGCTCTTCGGTGACGCGGGAGTTGGTGAGTGTGAGTGCACCGCCCGCCGCGACCAGGCCGACGACGACCGCTACCACGGCGTAGGTGATCCGCTCGCCGTGGAAGAACGACGCCACCAGAGCGTTGCTCCAGGTGCCTGCGGGCAGCTGTGTGGTGACCAGCGCGGCGATCAGGGTGCCGACCACGGCGGTGCCGATGCTGGTTCCGACCTCCTGGGCGGTGTCGTTGAGTGCCGTGCCGATCGAGGTGCGGTTGCTCGGCATCGCATCGACGAGCGCGATGGCGCAGATCGTCATGACGGTGCGCAGTCCGACGGTCATCACGACCATGCAGACCGCGATGGCACCGTACCCGTGGTCGACGCCCCAGGACAGGCCGGCCAGTGAGCCGGCCAGGCAGGCCGCGCCGACCAGGCAGGCGACGCGGTGGCCGAACCTTCCCGCGAGCCACTCGGACAGGGGGGTGGCAGCGATCATGGTCACGATGAGCGGCAGGTTCGCCAGGCCGGCCCGTACGGGGCTCCACCCGTAGGCGTACTGGAAGTGGAGGATCAGCCCGAACATCACGGCGGCCATCGCGATGGCCGTGCCGATCTGCGCGATGGCGGCGCCGCGGACGGTGCCGTTGGAGAAGAGGCGGAGGTCCAGCATGGGCGATGGGCTGCGGCGCTCGTGCCACACGAACGCGATGCCCGCGGCGATGGCGCCGAGGAGTGATGCGAGTGTGGACGCGGAGAGCCAGCCGTGCTCGACGCCGCTGGTCAGCGAGTAGCAGGCGAGGCCGATGGTGGTGACGCTCAGCGCGGCACCCGGCAGATCGAGCTTGTCGTGGGTCAGGTCCTGCGGCCGGTCGGCCGGGACCCCGAAACGGATGCCGATGGCCGCGATCAGTGCGATCGGGGCGTTGACGACCAGGAGCCACTGCCACCGCGCGTGGGCCAGGGCGGTGCCGCCCAGCAGGGGGCCGAGGACGAAGCCGGACATGCCGACGATGATCATCAGGGTCATCGCGCGCATCCGCAGCGCCTTGTCGTCGAACAGCCGGAAGACCAGCGAGTTGGTGATGGGGGCCATCGCCGCTGCGGCGATGCCGAGGCCGGCCCGCAAGGTGATGAGCTCCCCTGCGGTGGTGACCGCGACGACGCCCAGGCTCAGCAGACCGAACACCGCCAGGCCGATCAGCAGCACACGTCGGCGCCCGAGCCGGTCGGCCATCGATCCTGCCGTCAGCAGCAGGCCGCCGAACGTCAGCGAGTACGCGCCGGTGACCCACTGCAGCGCGGTCGTGCCGCTGCCGAGGTCTCGGCCGATCGTGGGCAGCGCGATCGAGAGCAGCGTGTTGTCGACCATCTCGACGAAGAAGGCCAGGCAGAGCGCGGCCAGGGGAATCCATGCCGCGCGCAGGGACGGATAGGTGCGTGATGCGGCGGGCGCGGTGGCAGTCGTGGTCATGGTGGGCCTCCTATCGGAACGTCGCCGAACATCGAACGACGTTCGACAATAGAACGAGGTTCGATAATTGTGCAAGTTGTGATTGGATATGCACCATGACAGGCTCGCGACCACGACCCGCCGATCGTCCTTCCCGAGGGCGTCAACGTGCCTCGCACTCCATCGAGGCCGTTCTCACTGCGGCCGTGGCCCTGCTCGACGAGGCGGGCGAGCCGGCGCTGACCCTCCGCGCCCTCGCGGCCCGGCTCGGCACCGGCGTCGGCAGCATCTACTGGTACGTCTCAAGCAAGGACGACCTGCTCGAACGCGCCATCGACCACGTGCTCGGCGGGGTGCTGACCGCCATCGAAGGACAGACCAGCAGCGGCGACCCGATCGATGACCTGCGCGTGATGGCCGTCACGCTGTTCGACGCGATCGTGGACCGACCGTGGCTGGGTGCGCACTTCATGCACAACATCGACGTCCCGGGCAACTCGTTGCGACTTTATGAAGAGCTAGGGCAGCAGACGCTTCGACTCGACCTCACGCCACGGCAGCGGTTCCACGCCGTGTCGGCGATCGTGAGTGTTGTGGTCGGCAACGCCGCCGACATGGGGCAGGAGCCGCCCCAGGAGGTGCTCGACGGCTTCGTGGACCGCGACGAGTTCCTCGGTCGCTATGCCGAGACGTGGCGTGCGCTCGACGCTGAGGAGTTTCCGTTCGTGCACGACATCGTCGAGGAGTTCGACGGGCACGACGACAGGGAGCAGTTCCTCGCCGGGCTGGAGCTGACTCTGGCGGGCCTCCGCTTTCAGGCCGGAGATGGAAGCCGGTCGACCAGGTGATGCATGCCCTCATAGTCATGGGCAGCGGTCACATCTCCAAATGTACGTGCCGCACGGTCACGAGGCCGGATCTCCGGATCAGCTGGTCTCAACGACAGCTGGTAACTTTCTGAGATCGCTCACATACTCTGCGCGACACAGTTTAACCTTTACTTGTGATGGCTAAAGTAAAGGTTATGGAGCACGGCAAGGGAACACGTGCCAGGCGTACGGGGCCGGCGCGCATCTCCAGCAAGAACCAGGTGACTCTGCCGGCGGCGGTGCTGCGCAAGCTCGGCCTGCACGCGGGAGACCCGGTCGACATCGCCGAAGAAGGCGGCCAGATCATCATCCGGCGACACCGCAGCCGTCTCGACGGTGTGATCGGCACCATCCCGGGCTTCACCGAGGCCGTGGACGTCGAGGCGAGCCGCGAGAGCTGGAGATGACGGGTGCCGATTGTCATGCTCGACACCAACGTCGTCGTCGGCCTGCTCAACCCCGACGACGCGCTGCACAACCATGCTCTTGACGCCGTTCGCCGCTGGGAGGACAAGGCGGCCTCGTTCACCGTCTCCGTGATCACCTGGAGTGAACTGCGGGTGGGGGCGGTCCGCAAGAGTGTCGCGGCCGAGAAGATGCTCGGGGCGTTCCGTGCCGCCGTCATCGACCGGATCGTCGAGGTGGACGAGGCGACGGCTGAGGCCGCGGCCCTGCTCAGAGCCGCGGACCTGACGATTCGCGTGCCGGACGCCCTCATCATCGCAACCGCCCGTGAGGTGGGGGCCGACGCGCTGCTCACCGCGGACCGGAAATTTTCGGGCATCGCCCCGGAACTCGTCGAACTGCTACGGCCCAGTTGACCCGGTAGACCGTCCGGCTACGTTCCCGAGATCACGGACGGAAGCGGCGCAGCGCTCACGCTGCCGAGGCGTCCGGTTGTTCCTCCATCTGGTGTGGTGCGGCGGTGATGACGAGGTCCAGCATGGTGCGCGACGTCTGCAGCTCCTGGATGGCCGTGGTGATGCGTTGCCGTTCCTGCTGCAGCTGGGCGACCAGGTCGGGGCAGACGGGGACGAGCCGTTCCCCGTCCGTACGGATGCAGGGCAGGACCTGACCGATCAGGGTGGTGGTGAGTCCGGCGGTCAGCAGGCAGCGGATACGGCGCACCGTTTCCACGTCGGAGTCGCTGTAGACCCGGTAGCCGCTCGGCAGCCTTTCGGGGTTGAGCAGTCCTTGCTGCTCGTAGTAGCGCAGCAGCCGCTCATGGACTCCGGTGCGCCGGACCATCTCCTTCATCCGCATGTGTTCCGCCTCACACCGGCCGGGCTTGACTCTGACATTGATGTCGGAGTTTAGCGTGACCGGCATGACGAACGAATACCCGCTTCCCCAGCCTCGCTTCGATGTTCTGGTACAGGGCGACGGTCCCGCGCTCCTGCTCGCCCACGGTGCCGGCGGCGGGATCCACGGCAACTTCGGCCTGGTCCTCGACGACCTCTCACGTGACCACACCGTCATCGGCCCGCACTACCCGGGTGCCGGCGCCACGCCCGTCGCCACGGAACCGCTGCAGCTCGACGAGCTGGCCGACCAGTTGGTGGCGTCCGCCGTCGCGCAGGGACACGACTCCTTCGCCGTCCTGGGTGAGTCGCTGGGCAGTGCCGTGGCGGTCCGGGTCGCCAGCCGGCACCCCCGGCGGGTCACCGCACTCGTGCTCACCGCGGGGTTCCCCGTCGCCGATCCGGTCCTGGCGCTGGCCGCCCAGCTCATCAAGACGCTGGCCCGTGCGGGTGAGTGGAGCGCCCTGGCTCGCCTGGCCTGCCTGTCGTGCATGTCACCGGCGCGCCTGGCGGAGATCCCCCCGGCCGACCTTGACGCCATGGTGGCGCAGATCCAGGAGGTGATGCCACCGGGAACGGTGGACCACTTCGACCTGGTGTCGCGGGTGGATGTGCGCGAGGATCTCGCGCGGGTGACCGTACCCACCCTCGTCGTGGTGCCGACCGGTGACCGGCTGGTCCTCCCCGACAGTTCCTACCGCCTGGCCGCCGGCATCCCCGAAGCCAAGCTCGTCGAGCTTCCCGGCGCCGCGCACGTTCTGGAGGAGCCCGATCGCGCGACCTGGCTGCAGCTCGTCCGCGAGTTCCTCGCGACGATCGCCCCGCGGCCGGCGTGACGGCTCTTCCCGGTACCGAGCAGGCCGGCCCGCCCACCGCGTCTTCGTCGCGCCGACGTGTCGGCCTGGCAGTGCTCGCGATCAGCACGTTCGTCGTCGTCACCACCGAGTTGCTGCCGGTCGGGTTGCTGCCGTCGATCAGTGAGGACCTGGGGGTCACGCAGTCACGGGCCGGCTTGCTGGTGACGGTGTACGCCTTCACCGTGGGGCTGACCGCGGCTCCGCTCACGGCATGGACGTCACGGTGGCCGCGCAAACGGCTCTTCATCGGGGTGTGCGCGGTGTTCGCCTTGGGCACGGTGCTGTCCGGGCTCGCAGTGGACTACCCGACACTGCTCCTGGCACGCTTCCTGTGCGGCACCGCACACGGGGTGTTCTGGTCGATCATCGCCGGTTACGCCGCGGCACTTGCCGGTCCCGGACGCATCGGGCGTGCGACGTCCATCGTCTTCGCAGGAAACTCGGCCGCCCTCGTTCTGGGCGTCCCCCTGGGCGCCACCCTGGGCGCGGCCGCCGGGTGGCGCACGGCCTTCTGGGTCATGGCCCTCCTGGCCCTCGTCACCGTCGCCGCGGCACTGCGCGCCCTTCCACACATCCCTGGCGGGGCCGCCCTCCGATCGGCGGACATGCCCAAGGTGCTGCGCCTGCCGCGGCTAGGGCCCGTGGTGGCGGCGACCGCATTGCTGATCCTTGGACATTTTTCCCTCTACACCTACATAACGCCGCTGCTGCATCAGGCCGGGACCGCCGACGCCGCGGTCGGCGCGCTGCTGTCGATATACGGCCTGGCCGGCCTGGCCGGCACCTGGTTCAGCGGAACGCTCGTGGACCGGCGACCACGGCTGGTCGTGTTCGGTGCCGCCGCGTCGATGGCCGTCGCGCTGGCCGCGCTGGGCCTCGGTGCGCATCTGCCACCGATCGCCACGACGGCCATCGCGCTGTGGGGGTTCGCCTTGGCGTCCCTGCCGGTGAGCCTGCAGACAGCGGTCCTCCGGCTGGGCGCGGCCGCTCCCGACGCGGCCTCATCCTGGTACGTTGCCGCGTTCAACCTGGGCATCGGTGGTGGCGCGCTGTTCGGCGGGCTGCTGCTGGCCACCGCAGGAGTGACCGTACTGCCGTGGACGGCCCTGACCGTGGTGGGGCTGGCCGGTGCCGTCATGTGGGGCGCACGGCCGGCGTTCTCACCGCACAGCCGGCCGAGCGATCCGGCGACGTAACCGCGTGAAAGTGGATCGGCCGATCGCCCGCGCCGGAAACGCTCCTGGGCACTGACCCCTGCATACGCCGCGGTGGATGGGGCGGCTGGTCGCGGAGTGCGAGCGATCGGGCGAAACAGCGCGACCATGCCGCCGTCGTCACGGGACCGCGCGCCCCAGTGCCGGGGTGAGCGAGATCGGTCCCGCGGACAGGTGCCGGCCTCGGGGGACGGGGTCGACCAGGGTGCCGTCGTGGACCACGATTCGGCCGCCGACCAGGACCGTCCGAGGCCTGCCGGTCAGAGTCATGCCCTCGTAGGGCGTGTAGTCCGTCGCCATGTGCAGGTCACCGGCGCTCACCTGCCACCGGACGGCCGGATCCCAGATCGCGATGTCGGCGTCGGCGCCCGGCATCAGCGTGCCCTTGCGCGGGTACAGGCCGTTGGTCCTGGCCGGGTTGGCCGAGGTCAGCTCGACGAACCGGGTGGCGGGCAGCCCGGCCCCGGCGACGTAGCCAGAGAAGATCACCGGTAGCCGGGTCTCCACCCCGGGCAGGCCGTTGGGCATGGCCCGCACGTCGGTGCGCCGCGACTCCTTCTGGGCCACGTCGTAGCAGCAGTGGTCGCTACCGATCGTGGTGATCTCCCCGGTGAACAGGTGACGTCCCAGCGCGTCGACCGCCTGGCGGGAGCGGAGCGGCGGGCAGCAGACGAACCGTTCCGGGGCCGGGCCGGCGTAGTGGCCATCGTCCAGCACCAGGTGGTGGGCGACCGACTCGGTGAACGCCGGCACGCCGCGCCGCCTGGCCGCCGCCACCAGTTCGACGGCCTCGGCGGTGGACTGGTGCACGAAGTAGACCGGTGCCCGCAGCGACTCGGCGATGGCCAGCACCTCGGCCACCGAGGCGGTCTCGGCCAGTTCGGGACGGGTCTCGGCCATGTGCTCGGCGCCGATCCTGCCACTCGTCGCGTGCCGCTCCTGGGTGTCCTCGATGATGTGGTTGGCCTCACAGTGGATCACCACCATGCCGCCCAGGTCGCGCAGCGTCTTCATGGTCCGCAGGATGGTGTCCTCGCCCGCCATGGTCTCGCCGCGGTAGGTGGTGAACATCTTCACTGTGGGCATGCCGTCCGCAACCAGCGCGCCGAGCTGACCGGGCACCGTCTCGTCCCACTCCACGACGCAGGCGTGCAGGGCGCTGTCGCACAGTCCCAGGGCCGCCTTGGCCCGTTGGGCGTACGCCGCGTCGGCGGGCGCCTGGCCGGGCCGGGGGATGGCGAAGTCCACGATCGTGGTGGTGCCGCCGAACACCGCGGCCGTCGTGCACTGGGTGTAGTCGTCGAGCGAGGTGAAGTCGCCGGAGGTGAAGCCGACGTGGCAGTGCGGGTCCACCCCACCCGGCATGACCAGCCGTCCGGTCGCGTCGATCTCGGTGGCGGTGCCCGGCGCGGGTGTGCCGGGCTCGGCCAGGGCGACGACGACGCCGCCGGCCACGAACACGTCCGCGGGGGCGGACCATCCCGCCTCGACCACGGTTCCGCCCCGGACCACCAGCTCGGCGGGCCTCATCGAACCGTGTCCTCCGGCTGGACGGACGCTCCTGCGAGGTAGGCGCGCCAGCCGCCGGCCGTACTGATGTCGGTGACCCCGGGCAGAGTGAGCGACTCGTCGCGCATCCGCATGGACAGCGATCCGCTGCCGTCGGCGAGCTCGATCACACTCAGCTCCAGTTCCTCGGGCTCGTTCGGCAGCAGGTGCTCGCGCAGGATCTCGTAGGTCACCTCGTACAGCTCGCCGGGTACGGCGTGCCCGTCGGAGGTCACCTGGTACAGGCCGGGGAACTCGTCGCGTACCGAGTAGAACCGGTAGCGGGGCGCGGTCTCGGCGGGGCCGACGAACCGGGCGCCGCTCAGCGCGGTGTTCAGGCTGCCGCCTGACATCGCCTGGCCGTTGACGAACATCCGCAGACTCTCCACGGGTCCTCCTTCAGTCCTGGGGTTCTGCCGCGCGGCGGGCACGCTCGGCGGCCGGGTCGGGGATCGGGACGGCCGCCAGCAGCGACCGGGTGTAGGGGTGCTCCGGCGCCTCGTACACCTGCTCCCGGGTGCCGATCTCGGCCAGCCGTCCCTGCTCCATGACCGCGATCCGATCGCAGAGGTAGTAGACGACGGCCAGATCGTGCGCGATGAAAAGGATGGACAGGTTCAGCCGCCGGCGCAGGTCCCGGAGCAGGTTGAGCACCTGCGCCTGCACCGAGACGTCCAGGGAGGAGATCGGCTCGTCGCAGATGAGCAGCCGGGGCTCGACCGCCAGAGCCCTGGCGATGGCGATGCGCTGGCGCTGCCCGCCGGAGAACGACCTGGGGTAGCGGTCCAGGTGTTCGGCGGACATGCTCACCGTCTCCAACAGGGCCGCCGCGCGGTCCCGGCGCCGACGCCGGTCCGGTTCCAGCCCGTGTACGGCGAGCGGCTCCTCAAGCAGTTCGGCCACGGTCATCCGGGGGTTCAGCGACGAGTACGGGTCCTGGAACACCATCTGCATCTCGCGACGGAAGGAGCGCAGTTCCTTCCGTCCGGCCGCCAGCACGTCGCGCCCGCCGAGCTCCACCCGGCCCGAGTCGGGTTCGGTCAGCCGCGCCACACACCGCGCGGTGGTGGACTTGCCGGAGCCCGACTCCCCGACCAGGCCGAGCACCTCACCCGGCATCATGTCGAAGGAGACGTCGTCCAGCACGCGTCTGCCCTCGAAGGTCTTGACCAGGTTCCGCACCCGCAGCAGGGGCTCACTCATGCCTGGCTCACCGTTCCTTCCTCAGCCGCTTCCTCGGACGCTTTCTCAGCAGCGGAGCCGATGGTGGCCAGCGGCCGGGACAGGTCGCCCCCGATGCGGGGCACGGCTGCAAGCAGCGCCCTGGTGTAGGGATGGCGGGGCCGGGCGTAGATCTCCTCGACCTGGCCGGTCTCCACCGCCAGGCCGTGGCGCATCACCACCACCCGTTCGGCGAATCCGGCCACGATGCCCAGGTCGTGAGTGATCAGCAGGACCGCCATGTCCCGCTCGTCGGCCAGTTCGTGCAGCAGTCGCAGCACCTGCGCCTGGACCCGCACGTCGAGCGCGGTGGTCGGCTCGTCGGCGATGAGCAGTGCGGGTTCGGCGATGACCGCGATGGCGATCACCACCCGCTGGCGCATCCCGCCGGAGAACTGGTGGGGGTAGTCGTCGAAGCGGTGTTCGGCGTCGCGCACGCCCAGCCGGGTGAGCAGTTCGACGCCGCGACGCCGGGCGACCCGCTTGGGCACCCCTCGGATGACCAGCGGCTGCATGATCTGCCAGCCGATCGTCATCACCGGGTTGAGCGAGGCGAGCGGGTCCTGGAAGACCAGGCCGACTCTCGAACCGCGGATCTCGCGCATCCGGCGTGGCGGCAGCGTCAGCAGGTCGGTGCCGTCCAGTTCGATCCGCCCGGTCAGCGTGGCGCCGGCATCCAGTCGCAGTACGGCTCGCGCGGTGACCGACTTGCCGGAGCCCGACTCGCCGACCAGCGCGACCTTCTCGCCGCGGGCCAGTTCCAGGTCGACGCCGTGCACGACCTCGACCGGCCCGGTGGGCCCGGGGAAACTCGCCCGCAGATCTCGTACGGCGAGCAGCGGTGGGTTCGTCATCGGCCGGCCCCTTCGCGGATCGTCGGGTCGTTGCGCACCCGCAGCCAGTCGCCCAGCAGGTTGAAAGAGATCGCGGTCAGCATGATGGCCAGGCCGGGGAAGGCCACCGCCCACCAGCCGTTGGTGAGGTTGTTGGCCGCCACAGCGATCATCGCCCCCCATTCGGCGGACGGCACCTGCGCGCCGACACCGACGAAGGACAGGCCGGAGATGACCAGCATCACGGCGGCGACGTCCAGCGTGGTCTGCACGTACAGGGTGTTCAGCGCGTTGGGCAGGATGTGCCGGAAGACGAGACGGGGCCGGGAGACGCCCAGCATCCGGGCCGCGTCGACGTACTCGGCGTCCTTGACGTCGCGGACCAGCGTACGCACCAGCCGTGCGTACCCCGGCCACCAGGTGAGGGACAGGGCGATCACCGCGGACTGCAGACCGGAGCCGAGCGCGGCGGCCAGGCCGAGGGCCAGGATGATCGACGGGAGCGAGAGGCCGATGTCGGTGATCCGCATCAGCACCTCGTCGGCGACCTTGCCGCCGAGGGCGGCGACGGTGCCGAGCACGGTCCCGATCAGGGCCGCCACGATGATCACGATCATCGTGGCCGGCAGGGTCACCCGTGCGCCGGACAGGACCCGGCTGAGCACGTCACGGCCGCTGGCGTCGGTGCCGAACCAGTGATCGCCGGAAGGGGACAGCAGGGCCTTGGACAGGTCGACCGCGTAGGGATCGTGCGGCGCGATCAGCGGGCCCACGACGGCGAGGAGCACCATCGCCACGGCCACCGTCACCGCGGCGAGCTCGACGATCGGGGTGCGGGGCCGGACGCGGCGCCGCGTGCCGGTGACCGCCGGGGCGTCGGCGCTCACGCTCTCACCTCCGCGAGAGTGGGTGCGGCCGGCTCACCCGTGCGGCGCTTCGTCCTGCGCAGCCGCGGGTTGAGCCAGAGCTGGACCAGGTCCACGGCGATGTTCGCCACCACGAAGACCACTCCGATCACGAGAACCGTGCCGATCACGGTGTAGAGGTCGCTCTGCAGGACGGCGGAGACCGCTTGGGCGCCGATCCCCGTTCTGCCGAAGATGGATTCCACCAGCACCGTGGAGCCGAGCATCCAGCCGAGCTGCATGCCCAGGATCGTGCTGGCCGGGACCATGGCGTTACGCAGGCCGTGCCGCACCACCACACGCAGCTCCGAGGCGCCGGTCGCCCGGGCCAGCGTGATGTAGTCGGAGTCCAGCGTGGTGATCATCGAGGAGCGCACCGTACGGGCCACGACCGCGACGAACGAGGCGGCCAGTGTGAGAGCGGGAAGTACCAGGTGCTGCAGGGCGTCGCCGAGGGCCGGCAGGTTCCCGCTCAGCAGCGCGTCCAGCGAGGTCATTCCAGTGATCTTCGGTACGGCCTGGCCGAAGGCGAGCTGGCCGGTCAGTGGCAGCAGTTTGAGTTGGGCGGCGAAGACGAGTTGGAGCATGAGGCCGAGCCAGAAGACCGGGACCGCCGCGCCCAGCAGGGCGATGAGCCGGGCGGCGATGTCGGCCGGCCGGCCTCGCCGGTAGGCGGCGTACACGCCCAGCGGTACCGCCACCACGATGTTGATCACCATCGCGGCGAGCACGAGTTCCACCGAGGAGGGCAGCATGGCGGTGATGTCGTCGAGCACCGGCCGCTGGGTGAACACCGAGATGCCCAGGTCGCCGTGGAGCAACCGGTCCAGATAGCCGGTGAACTGCTGCCACAGGGGCTGGTCCAGGCCGAGCTGGATCCGTACCTGTGCCACCTGTTCGGCGGTCGCGTTACGCCCCGCGGCCGTCCTGGCCGGGTCGCCAGGCAGTACCTGGGTCATCAGAAAGGTGACAACGGCCAGGCCGGCCAGAACGACGACGCTGGTCACGAGCCGCCGCAGCAGAAAACGAGCCATGGGGTACCTCCCCTCAGTGGTGATCTCCGATGGTGGGCGGGCCCGGCGCGGGGATCCGCGCCGGGCCCGGCGGATCAGCCGACCTGCACCTGGTAGACGTCCACCGTCTGGTGGTGCGCGGGGTCGTAGGCGTAGCCGGTGAGCCCCTTGCGGTAGACCGTCACGTACTGCGGGTTGGACATGTTGATCGAGGCGGAATCGGCCGCGATGGTCTGCTGGGCCTCCTTGTAGAGGGCGCAGCGGGCATCCTCATCGGTCAGCTTCTGGGCGTCCTCGACCAGCTTGTCGACCTTCGGGTTGTCATAGCCGCCGCTGTTCTGCCCGTTGTTGATGAACACCGAGTCGAACTGCAGGTGCAGCACCGAGTCCGGGTCCGGGTTGGGCGGGAAGCCGTAGATCATGCCGAGGTCGGGCGTGGTCGCGTTGCTCTTGAGCATCTCGACGTACTGCGGGTAGGTGACCGCCGACAGTTCGACCTTCACCCCGATCTTGGCCAGGTCGGACTGGAGCAGCGTGGCGGCCTGCTCCATCTCGGCGGTGGCCTTGAGGTAGCTCATCGTCAGCGTGACGTCCTTCAGCCCGGCGGCGGCCAGGATGCTCTTCGCCTTCTGCAGGTCGTAGCCGGGCTGCGCGACGGTGGGGTCGGCGCAGACCATCGTGCTCGCCAGCACGCCGGCGGCCTTCTTGCCCGCCCCCTTGAGGATGGCCGACTGGTGCTGGTCGTAGTCGTAGGCGTAGGTGATGGCCTCGCGCAGGGCCTTGTCGGCCACCGGCGAGTCCTTCATCTTGAAGAAGACGTAGAGCTGCACGTTGGTGTCGGCCTTGTCCACCACGTAGCCGCCGCTCTCGAGCCCGGCCCAGTCGTTGGGGTCGACGTCCATCGCGATGTCCACGTCACCGTTGCTCAGCGCGGTCTTCTGGGTCGCCGCCTGCGGCAGGTAGCGGATCACCACGTCCTTGGCCTGGCCGGTGAAACCGCCCCAGTAGCCGTCGTTCCGGGTGAACTTGGCCTCCTGGTTGGGGGTGTAGCCGGTCAGCTTGTACGGCCCGGAACCCGCGTCGTTGGCCGCCAGCCACTGGCGGCCGTCGTCGGAGCCGGCGTTGGCCTGTACCAGTTTGGAGTTGAGCAGGTAGACCCGCGACAGCGCCCCCAGGAACGGCGCGTAGGACTGCTTCAGCTTGATCGTCAGATGGGTGTCGTCGACGATCTCCGCGGAGTCGTAGGCGGTCACCAGCGACGCGACGCCCATCTGCAACCTGCCGATCCGGTCCAACGTGTACTTCACGTCGGTGGCGGTCAGCTTGGTGCCGTCGTGGAAGGTCACGTCGCCGCGGAGCGTCAGCTTGATGCTCTTACCGTCCTTGGCGAACGCCCACTCGGTGGCCACGGCCGGGGCGATCACGCCGCCCTTGCCGTACTTGACCAGGGTGTCGTAGGCGGGGATGGAGACCTCGTCGACGGTCGAGTTGTCGGCCTGGACCGGGTCGAAGGTGGCCGGCGGCTCGTTCTCCGCGATGATCAGCGTCTGCTTGCGGACGTCGGAGCCACCGGAGGCGCCCGAGGTGCTCTGACCGCAGGCCGCGAGGGCCAGCGCGCCGACGAGCATGACGGAGGTCAGGCCCAGGGTGCCCCTGCGGCCACGTCGCCTGGCCGGCGCCGTCACCGGCGTGGCGGGGGGTTGGTGCACTGTCGTCTACCCTTCACTCTTGAGTCGGGCGGCCCTGGCCGACGTGGGCCGCCAGCCGTCGCCGTCCACGATCACGCCATAGGACTGCTCCGCGGCCTCGGCGCTGACGTAGCCGTCGAGCACGTCGGCCACCACCGCCGCCGGGTCGCGGTCGAGGGGGTCGCCGTAGCCGCCGCCTCCGGCGGTCCGGTTCACGAACCGGTCGCCGGCCTTCATCGCGGCCCGATACATTCCGACCCGCTTCGCCTGGTCGGTGTCCGGCCACAGCACCATCTCGCTGGGCTCGGGCTCCTGGCCGCCGTCCAGCGCCCATGGCCGGGTCTTGCTCTTCTTCTTCATCGAAAGCACCTCGCCGTCGGCGAGGTAGCGGACCTGCCTGAGCACGCCGACGCCGCCACGGAACCGGCCGGCGCCGCCGGAGTCGGGTATCAGCTCCAGCCGCTCGTGGAACACGGTGGACTTGTGCTCCAGCACCTCGACTGGGGTGTTGCGGACGACGCTCTGGGAGGGGTGCTGCTGGGCGTTGGCGCCGTCACGGTCCTTGCGCGCGCCCCAGCCGATGCCCTCGTTGTTACTGATCACGAAGTCCGCGCCGGTGCGCGGGTCGTGGCCGAGCGCCATGAAGCCCGGCTCGTCGCCGCCGGAGGAGGCCGGGATCGAGTCCATCACCTGGGCCAGCGCCTTGTGGATCAGTTCGAACGCGACGATGGCGCTCCACTGGGTGAACGTCGCGGCCGGGTAGACGGCGTGGAAGAAGTTGCCGGGATCAGCCTTGACCTCCAGTGCCCGGTAGTGCCCGGCGTTGGAAGGCTCGGTGGGCGTGGTCAGCTCCTTGAAGATGGCCTTACCCAGGCTCTCGGTGGAGCCGATCGGCAGGTTGACCGGGCCGGCCACCGCGCCGTCGGAGCCGTTGAAGTCGACCTCCATCCGGTCCCCGTCGATGGTGACCTTGACCTCCATCCGGATGAGGTCGTCGGTGATACCGTCGTCGTCGCAGTAGTCGAAGGCGGTCCAGGTGCCGTCGGGCAGCGCGGCCACGGCCTTGCGGGCGACCCGCTCACCGTGCTCGATGACCTGCCTGATGGCCTGGTCGACGGTTTCGCCGCCGAACTTCTCCCAGACCTGCGCCAGCCGGTTCTCTCCGGTGCGCAGGGCCGCGAGCTGGGCGTGGAAGTCACCGATGGTCAGGTCGGGCAGCCGGGAGTTGAACCGGATGAGCTCGACGATGTCGCGGACCACCTCGCCACGACTCACGATCTTGGTACCCGGGAAGATGAGACCTTCCTGGTGCATGTCGGTGGAGTCCAGGACGTAGCCCGGGGACTTGGCGCCGAGGTCCATCCAGTGCGCGCGCACTGCGAGGTAGGCGGCGGGGCCCTCGTGCCCGTCACGGAAGACCGGGGCGAAGAGCATCGCGTCGTAGGAGTGCGCGCCGCTCCAGTACGGGTAGTTCAGCAGGTAGACGTCGCCCGGTGCGAAGTTCTCCCGGCCGACGTATTCCACGCCCTTGGCGATGGCGTGGTCGTTGGCACCGAGGAACGAGGTGATTCCCGCGGCCTCGGCGGTCAGGTCCAGGTCGGCGTTGTAGATCGAGATGCCGAAGTCGAGCACCTCGTAGATCACCGGGTTGAAGGCCGCCCGCACCAGGGTGCGGCGCATCTGCTCGCCCACCGAGACCAGGTAGTTGCGGATCACCTCGACGGTCGCACCGTCCAGACGTTCGGGGCTGTTCATCGGGTTCCTCCGGTGGCGGTCACCAGCAGCTGTCCATAGATGTCGACGGTGAGCCGCTGATCACCGAAGATCACCGTCGTCGAGGTGCCCTCCTCGACGATCGCCGGGCCGCTCACCTCGTGGCCGGGCGCCAGGGTTGCGCGGTCGTAGACCAGGAACGTGCCGATCTCCCCGGCGGCGACGTCGAAGGCGGGCCGCTCACCGACCGCCTCCGGCCCACCGGACCCGGCGGGCGCCAGCTTGCGCAGCGCCGGCTTGGCCAGCCGTCCCACCGCCCGCACCCGCAGGGTGAGGATCTGCCCGGTGTCGGCCATCGCGTGGCCGTACCGCGCCTCGTGCTGGGCGTTGAAGCGGGCCAGTACGGCGGCGGCGGTGTCGCCGGGCTGCAGGTCGATGCCGAGGCTGTGCTCCTGGCCGTGGTAGCGGATGTCCAGCCGGCGGATCAGGGTGCGGTCCTCCGGCTTGATGCCCTGGGCGGACAGCACCTCGTCGCCCTGCGCCTCCAGCTCGGTGAACTCGCCTTCCAGGGCGGCCAGGCTGTCGTCGCTGAGGGAGCGCAGCACGGTGGCGGCGAACTCGTACTCCAGGTCGGACATGAGCATGCCGAAGGCGGAGAACGCGGCGGGCACCTGAGGGACGATCGTGGTGGCGATCCCCATCTCGCGGGCCAGCATCGGGCCGAGCAGCGGACCGGCACCGCCGATGGCCAGCAGCGCGAACTCGCGCGGGTCCAGCGCCCGCTCCACGGTGATCTCGCGCAGCGCACCGACCATGCGGGCCAGCAGCACCCGCAGTACGCTCGCGGCGGCCTGGGTCACACTCACCCCGAGCGGACCGGCCAGCTTGGCGTCGATCGCGGCGCGGGCCGCGTCCGCGTCGATGGTCATGTCGCCGCCGAGGAACGCGGCAGGGTCCAGGTAGCCGAGTGCCAGCGAGGCGTCGGTGACGGTCGGCTCGGTGCCGCCCGCGCCGTACGCCACCGGTCCCGGCACGGCGCCGGCGCTGTGCGGGCCGACCTTGAGCAGCCCTTCGTCGATCCAGGCGATCGAGCCGCCGCCCGCGCCCACGGTACGGATGTCGAAGATCGGGATCAGCAGCGGGAAGCCGTCGATGCCCGCCTCGTGCACCTCGCTGGGCTCGCCGTCCTCGATCACGCAGCAGTCCACGCTGGTGCCGCCGACGTCGAAGGAGATCAGTTTGGGCAGGTGCTGCTCGCGGGCCAGGAAGGAGGCGCCCACCACTCCCCCGGCGGGACCGGACAGCACGGTCATCAGCGGAGCACGGCGGGCCAGCTCCGCGGTCATGGCGCCACCGCCCGAGCGCATGATGTGCAGCGGGTGGGTGAGCCCCGCCTCGGTCAGCCTGTCCTCCAGGGTGCCGATGTAGTCGCTCAGCACCGGCCGGATGTAGGCGTCCAGGGTGACGGTGCTGGTCCGCTCGTACTCGCGGTACTCACGGGTGATGTCGGTGGAGACCGAGATCGAGACGTCCGGGTAGAGCTCGCGCAGGATGCGCGCGGCCCGCCGCTCGTGCTCGGGGTTGGCGTAGGAGTGCAGGAAGCAGATGGCCAGCGAGCGCAACCCCTGCTCCTCGACCAGGACCCGCCCGGCCTCACGCACGGCGTCCTCGTCCAGGTCCCGCACCACGTCGCCCTGGGCGTCGATCCGGCCGGGCACGCCGACCCGCCGGTGGCGCGGCACCAGCGGCGGCGGCGGAGCGTAGGAGAAGTCGTACATGTGCTGACCGGGGACGTTGGCGCGGGCGATCTCCAGCAGGTCCCTGAAGCCCTCGTTGGTGATGATGCCGAGGTTCGCGCCGCGGCGCTGCAGGATCGCGTTCAGGCCGAGCGTGGTGCCGTGCACGAACGCCTCCACGCCGTCCAGCCGGGTGGCGAGGCCGCCCACCGCGTCCAGGACCCCCTGTTCCGGGGCGCCCGGAGTGGTCGAGGCCTTGTGCAACCGGATCTGTCCCGTCTCCTCGTCGTAGGCGATCGCGTCGACGAACGTGCCACCGATGTCCACGGCGAACCGGGTGAGTCCGGCCGGAGTGTCGGGGGAATTCACAGGGCACCTCCAGGGACCTGCTGCGGGACGGGGACGACCGGCAGATCGTCACGGACGATCCGGCCGGCCTGCATGACGAAGGGGATCCGGCGCAGCGCGGAGACGTCGCTCAGCGGGTCCCGCTCGGTGACGATCAGGTCGGCGAGGTGGCCCTCCTCGACGGCACCGGCCTGGCCTGCCAGCCCGACCAGGCGCGCGGCCTCGGACGTGCCCGCCCGTACCGCCTGGATGGGGCTGAGGCCCGCGTCGGTGAGGAACTCCATCTCGCGGACCGCCACGACGGTGTCCTCGATGGGCTCGCCCGGCGGGTAGTCGGTGCCGGCGAGCATGGTGATGCCCGGCGCGCCGGGGTCGTCCGGGTCGGCGATGCCGGCCGCGACCGCCCGCCGGATGCTGGCCAGGTGGCCGGGGCCGACCTCCACCGCCCGCTCGATCTGCCAGGGCGTGAAGCTGTGCTCGGCCATCCAGTCGGGGCAGCGGGTGACGCACAGGGTCGGGGTGAGGAACACCCGCCGGTCCGCCATCTGAGCGGCCGTGTCGTCGTCCAGGTCGTAGGCGTGCTCGTAGCCGCGTACTCCGGCGGCGAGCGCCTCGCGGATCGCCGAGCCGGCGCCGGCGTGCGCGGTCACGTAACTGCCGTGCTCCTCGGCTGCGCGGACCACGGCCCGCATCTCCTCGGCGGTCATCTGCGCGCCGGTGAACGACTCGCCCTGGTGGGCGATGCCGCCGGTGATGAAGATCTTGAGCAGATCGGCGCCCGCGTCCAGCTCCTGCCTGGCCGCGCGCAGGAAGCCGTCGTGCCCGTCGGCGTAGGAGCAGTCGGCGCCCTTACCGTGGCCGCCGGTGGTGGAGATGGCACGGCCCGCGCCGACGATCCGCGGCGCGGCCACCCAGCCCTGGTCGGCGGCGGTGCGCACGAGCAGGTCGGCGCGGTTCTGCTCGTGGACGCAGCGGATGGTGGTGACCCCCGCTACGAGGGCGTCCTGCGCCCGCGACAGTGCGCGCAGCGCGGTCAGCCCGGAGTCCTCCGACTCGTCGGTGGCGGAGAAGGGGTAGAGCACCGACAGATGGGTGTGCACCGAGATCAGGCCGGGCATCAGATACCTGCCACCCAGCTCGACGGTCTGCGCTCCCGGGGGCGGGGCGTCGGCCGTGATCCGCTCGATCCGCCCGGCCGCGACGAGCACGTTGGCGTTCCTGCGGATCACTCCTGATCGGACGTCCACGACGTGCCCACCGGTCAACCAGAGGGTCTCGGGCTCCGACGTGGGCCGTAGCCGAGGTGATGTCAGCACCGCTTGCTCCTTCTGTCCTGAGGGTTTTCCTGCTCCAAGCCGTTGTCCCGCGCTGACCCACCGGCCGGCACCATCAGCCGGCCGGGCCCGAGATCGGAGATGTCCACCGGCGGTGGCTTCCCCTCGATCAGGCAGCGCAGCGTCTCCCCCCACAGCGGGGCGAAGGTGAAGGCGTAGGTGCCTCCGGCCACGTAGAATCCGGGGGCGCCGGGCACCTCGCCGATCACCGGCATCTCGTCGGGCGTGGCCGCGAGCGGCCCGGCCCACATCCGCAGCAGCCGCAGATCCCGGATGAACGGCAGCACCCGGACGGCCAGCGCGACGTTGCCCACCAGGCTGTCCAGGCTGGTGCCGCTCCGTCCGGCCAGGTCCATGCTCAGTGCCGGCCAGCCGCCGCCGATCAGCAGGTTGCCGGCGGCGACCTGCTTCACCGACAGTCCCTCACCGATGTGCTGAACCAGGTGGGACATCGTGGCCGACGAGCGCACCGTGGCGTGCATCTGGATCGCCACCGGTGTCATCCGCAGCGTGATCCCGGCCATCGCCGCGATCTCTCCCAGCCAGGGCCCCGCGACGTCGACCACCACGGGGGTGTCGACGACCCGCTCGGCGGCGCCGTGCCCGGCGACCACCCGCCAGCCGTCGCCGTTGCGGGTGATCCGCCGGACCGGTGCGAACGCCAGCGTCCGGCCGCCGTGTCTGGCCGCCGAGTCCAGGTAGGCGGGGGTGACCTTCAGCGGGTTGGCGTAACCGTCCAGGTCGCACCAGGTGGCGGCGGCCACGGTCGGCCCGAGCAGGGGCAGCGCGGCTCGCGCGGCGTCTCCGTCGAGGATCTCGGTGGGGATCCCGGCGGCGGCCTCCCAGCCGTGCTTGTCGTGCAGTTCCCGGCACTGCTCATTGGTCTCGGCGATGGTGAAGCCGCCGGTGCGGCGGACCTCGACCGAGGTTTCCAGTTCCTCCTCCAGCGTCTCCCACCGGTCGCTCGCAGCGCGCTGCAGCGGCAGGAATCGCGCGCTGTCCAGCGGCACGGCCTGGCCGGGGCGCTTGGTGTGCACCGCCTGCATGTGCAGGTTGCCCGCAGTGGTGCCGGATCCCTCCCTGCCGGGCGCGCCGCGGTCGAGCACGAGCACCCGGTGGCCGCTGCGGGCCAGGTTGCTGGCCACCGAGGCACCGAGCACCCCAGCCCCCACGATCACCGCGTCCGCAGTCCGCGTGGTCATGATCGGTCGCCTTCCTGCGAGTCGGGTCCGGCCAGCTCCAGCAGCGTGGCGAGGGGGATGGGGCGGACCGGCAGCCGGGAGGGGAAGACCTCCACCCGGGACTCGCCGTCACCCGCGCCGGGGCGGGGCGCGACCGACCGGACGAGGCCGGCGACCGCGAACCCGCATTCCCTGCCCTGGCAGGGACCCATTCCCGCGCGGCTCCGGGCCTTGGTCGCGTTGAGATCGCCGTCGGCGCTTCCCGCGGCGGTGGCGCGGATCTCCTCCGCGCGGACCGCCTCGCACCGGCAGACCATGGTGTCGGCGGGCAGCGCGGGCGCCAGCGTGGCGAGCAGCGCCGCCGGGCCGGGGTAGAGGGAGTCGGTCAGCGCGGTGAAACGTGCCAGACGGCGCCTGGCCGACGCCACCCGCCGGACCTCGGCCACCGGTACGGTCTCGTGGGCCTCACGGGTCAGGATGTCGTGCGCGGCGGCGAGTCCTCTGGCCTTCGCCGCGTGCACGCCGCCGATTCCCGCGGCCTCGCCCACCACGTACACATCCGCCCGGGAGGCGCGGCCCGCCGCGTCGGTCACCGGGACCGCGTCTCCACTCGCCACGTCGACCCGCACCGCGCAGCCCAGCATGCGGGCCAGGTCGGTCTGGGGGCGGAAGCCGTACCCGACGCAGAGCGCGTCCACCTCGACGGTGCGGACCGGACGCGCAGGCCTGGCCGCGGCGGCGAGGGTCACCGAGGAGACCCGGTCGCGGCCGTCGGCGCGGAGCACGACGGTCTCCTGCCAGATGGGCACCCGGGCGCGGGCCAGCCTCGCGACGTAGCCGGCCAGCTCGCGCAGGCGCGCGGGGTGACCGAGCGTGCCCAGTGCCCGCAGGCTCGGCCGGTACGGCCTGCCCGCCTCGGCGATTCCCACCACGGTCACGCCGAGTTCGATCAGCGAGCAGGCGACCGGCAGCAGGAACGGGCCGGAACCCGCCAGGACCACCCGCTCCCCGATGGTGGTGTGGTCGCCGGCGGCCAGGTGCTGGGCGAAGCCCGGGGTGGTCACGCCGGGAAGCTGCCAGCCGGGGAAGGGAAACACCCGCTCGAAGGCGCCGGTCGCCAGCACCAGGTGGCGGGCGCGCAACCGCACCGGATGCCCGGCGGCGTCGGAGGCGAGTAGCGTGCGCCCGTCGTCGTCCACGCCCCAGACCAGATGGCCGGTACGGCACTCGGCGCCGGCCGCGCGCACCCGAGCGATCAGCCGACCGCCATCGGGCCGGTGGTCGCCCCACTGCTCCGCCACCGCGGGCGCGGGTCTCCGGTAGTACTGCCCGCCCAGCTCGGGCTGCTCGTCGAGGATCGTCACGGCCAGCCCCGCGGAGGCCAGCCTGGCGGCGGCGCTGAGCCCCGCCGGACCGCCGCCGACTATCACGACGTCCCGCTCGACGACCTCACCGTGGAGGGCCGCGCTGCGCTCAGCGGTCATGCGGAGCCTCTTCCTCCACGGCCGTCTCGACCCGCATGCCGTCATAGATCTTGGTGATGCAGGCGCGGACCCCCGGACGGCCGTCCACGGTCACCTCGCATTCGAAGCACACGCCCATCCCGCAGAACGGGCCACGTGGGTCGTCGCCCACCGGGTTGCGCCGCAGGCTCCACCGCCGCTCGCCGACGAGGACGGCGGCGAGACTGATGCCGTCGACGGCGTGCACGGAGTCGCCGTCGACGACGATCCGCGTCCGAGGAGCGGTGCGGCCCCGCGCCGTTGTCATCGCCCCTCCTGCCCCAGGGCGCCGACCAGGCCGGACTCCTTCAGCACCGCACCGATCGCGGCGAGCTTCTCCGGGTCGGTGATCGGCAGGAGCGGCGGGCGGACGTGCCCGCCCGGCTGGCCGATCATCGCCATGGCGGCCTTGAGCTGGGCGATGGGCGTGCCGTACACGCCGCTGTAGTCGGGGTTGATCAGCCGGGAGGAGAGCCCCGCGTACCGGTCGACCCAGCCGCGCGCCGCTTCGCGGTCGGCGGCCGCGACCGCCTCGTAGTAGGGGACCGCGAACGGAGCACCGATGCCGCCGCCGTCGATGTTCCCGTCCCCGCCCAGTTCCAGCAGTACGGCGAGCCCTCGCCGGTGCAGGAAGCTGCCGAACACTCGGACCCGGTCGCTGACCTCCTCAACCGTGCCGAGCATCCGCAGCCAGTCGCCGGTGCTGTCCTTGATGGCCACCACGTTGTCCAGGTCGGCCAGCCTCGACATCAGCCCGGGGTGGGCGGAGATGTCGACGGCCACGCCGCGCGGCCAGTTGTAGACCATGAACGGCAGGTCCGTCGCGGAGCTGACCTGCCGGTAGAAGGCGAGGATGTCCTCAGCACCCGGATGCACGTATGGCGGGGGCGTGGCGAGCACGCCGTCCGCTCCCACCTCGGCGGCGTGCCGCGCGAACTCGATCGCCTCGGCGGCGGTGTAGGCCGTGACACCGATGATCACCGGGATCCTGCCGGAGAGCTCGGACACCGCGATCTCCGCGACCCGGCGGCGCTCGACCGCGCTCTGGCTGAACCACTCACCGGTGCTCCCATTGACCAGGACTCCGTGCACTCCCTGGGCGGCGTAGAGCCGGAGCAGCGCGCGCCACGCGTCCTCGTCCAGCCCGCCTTCGCTGGCGAAAGGGGTGGGAGCGGCCGGCCAGTAGCCGTGCCAGGTGACGTCGTCGCGGTTCATGGAACCCCCGGAGGTCAATGTTGTAGTCATTTTTTGGGATCGCTTGCATTAGGTTGCAGCACTCCGGAGGTTCAGGTCAAGGCTGAAATATGTTTTTAACCTGGGTTAATTTCCCTCCACCTCGCCAAGTTTTTATGATCTTGTGGCAAAATTCTCCTCTGAATGGGATCGATCCCAGAAAGAAGGACGATGGCGATCACGCTGAAGGACGTCGCCGCCGCAGCCGGGGTGTCGCGCAGTACGGCCTCCCGCGCACTGAGCGGCTCACCGCTGATCGCCTCGGAGACCCGGGTGGCGGTGAAAGAGGTAGCGGACCGGATGGGCTACCGCCTCAACCGCGCGGCCAGCGCCCTGCGTTCCAAGCAGTCCCACGTCGTGGGACTGGTGCTGAACAACCTCATCAACGCGTCCTTCCACACCATCGCCGAGGTCGTGCAGCGCCGTGCCGCGGCCGAGGGCTACCAGGTGATGCTCTGCATCACCGACGCGGACCCGCGACGGGAGGAGTCCTTCCTGCGGACCCTCGCCGCGCACGGGGTGGACGGGCTGATCATGATAGGAACGGGCCGGAACGTGGCCATGGCCAACGCGCTGCTCGCCGAGGGCATCGGGGTCGTCAACGTCATCCGCGCCGCCGCAGAGAGCGCCGCACCGTCGGTGCTCGCCTCCGACCGCGAGGGCGCACACGCGGCCACCTCACATCTGCTCGACCTGGGTCACGAGCGGATCGGCTTCATCGGCGGCCTGCCTAGCGCCAACTCCGGACTGGAGCGTTTCGCCGGCTACGAGCAGGCGCTGAGGGAACGCGGCCATCAGGTCGACGAGTCGCTCGTCGAACGCGGGCCGTTCGACTCCGCCTTCGGCGCCGAGGCGACGGAGCGGCTGCTGCGCCGCAACCCGGAGATGACGGCGCTGTTCGCCGCGAACCACGAGGCCGTGTTCGGCATGCTGCCCACCCTCGTCGGCGCGGGCATCGTCATCCCCGAGCAGCTCTCGCTGATCTGCTACGAGGACATCCCCTGGCTGCGCTGGTGGCAACCTCCCATCACCGTCGTCGACAACGGGGCCCGCGAGCTCGGGGATCTCGCCATGAACCTCCTACTACAGCAGATCGAACGGACCGACCGGTCAACGGCTCCGGACCAGAGGGGCCGGGCCGGCCGGGCCTACCGGGTGGGCGCCCAGCTCGTCATCCGCTCCTCCTGCGCGAAACCGGCCGCGACCACGAAGTGACCTTCGCTCCGGCTGTCCGGCGGCCGGAAGGTGGATCCCTATGCCGAACGGCGGGGTGACCGCCGATCAGCGCTCGCGCCCGATGCCGCAGACCGCGGCCATCCCCTCGCATGCCCGACGAGGAGGTGAACCCGTTCTCAGGTTGCCCGCTGCGAGGCGGCGGCCTCGGGGCGCAGGTCGGTGAGGCTCAGCCGGTGTGCCGGCTCGTCGGGCAGCACGACCTGGTGCGCGGCGCTGAGATCCGGTCCGATGTGAAGCAGCTCGCCGGGCTCCATCAGGCGCCAGTGGGGGTTGTCGTCCATGCGTTCGCTGGCGACCACGATCGCGGGAGCGTCGGCCAGCTCGCGGGAGCGGACACGCATGCGGCCCGCGCTGCCGCTGTGGTCGAGGTGCCGGTCGCCGTGGTGGCCGCCGGCGGCACGCTGGAGCACGTACAGCTCGTGAGTGTCGGGGTAGCGCAGCGCCCACAGCTCCTCCGGGGTGGTGAGGACCAGGTTGAGGGCGTAGACGGGCAGGTTCCGGGCGATCCAGCGGGCGGCGCTCTCGATGCCTGCGGTGACGTCGCCGCCGTGCGCCCTGGTTTCGCGGGTGATCAGGGCGAAGAAGCGCTCGGAGTCGGTGTCCCCTTTGACCAGCGACCGGTCTTCTCCCAGCTCCGCGTCGAGTCCGGCCATGTCCTCGATCACCCCGTTGTGGGCGAAGAGCCGCCCGTCCTGCAGGAAGGGATGGGTGTTGCGGGTCTCCAGGCCTCCGGTGGAGGCGAACCGGACGTGGGCCAGGAAGGTGGCGGATTCCACGTCCCTGGCCTCTTCGGCGAAGCGCCGGTCCTGGTAGGCGGCGATGGGGGCCTTGTGCACCTCCGGGGTGCCGTCGGCGTCGAAGTAGCCCAGGCCGGTCCCGTCGGGATCACGGCGGCTCTGGTCGCTCAGGCTGTCGGGCGCGTCCAGCAGCCAGAAGGTGGCATGTGTACGTTGCGGGACACTGCTCAGTCCGAACAGACGGCACATCTCGGGTCTCCTCTCCATCGACTCCGTCGGCCACCGGCGTGGAGCCGTGGCTCCGGCCCTCACCACGGAGGCCCTGCGCGACCGGCGGCCGTACCCGGCCGATGACCGGACGCTTTCAACCGCGGCCCGGCTGCCGGGGGCGTTCGGTCTCGACGCCGTGCGCGAAGCCGCCGGCGTCATCGGCGCTGCGCTGCGGTTCACCTTGGCCCTCCAGCCGGGGCAGGACCCGGCGCAGGTCTTCCATCAGCAGATCGGCCAGGTCGTTGCTGAAGCCGTTGCGGACGACGATCCTCAGCACCGCCAGGTCCGTGCGGTTCTTCGGAAAGGTGTAGGCGGGCACCAGCCAGCCGCGCTCACGCAGCGCGGCCGAGACGTCGAAGACCGTGAAGGTGTCGATCCCCTCACGTACCCGGAAGGCGAACACCGGCGCCTGGCCGCCGTCGGTGATCAGCTCGAACTGGTCCAGCTTGGCGATCTCCCCGGCCAGGCGGGTCGCCACGTCCCTGCACGTCTGCTGGACCCGGCGGTAGCCGTCGAAACCCAGTCGCAGGAAGGTGTAGTACTGCGCGACCACCTGGGCTCCTGGGCGGGAGAAGTTCAACGCGAAGGTCGGCATGTCCCCGCCGAGGTAGTTGACGTGAAAGACCAGGTCGTCCGGGAGCGCATCGGAATCACGCCACAGTGCCCAGCCCACCCCGGGCATCACCAGTCCGTACTTGTGCCCGGAGGTGTTGATCGACGCCACCCTCGGCACCCGGAAGTCCCAGTGCAGGTCAGGGTCGAGGAAGGGGGCGATCATCGCACCGGAGGCGCCGTCCACGTGGATCGGCACATCGAGTCCGGTCCGGGCCTGCAGGTCGTCCAGGGCGGCGGCGATGCCGGCGACGGGCTCGTAGCTGCCGTCGAAGGTGGAACCGAGGACGGCGACGACACCGATGGTGTTCTCGTCGCACAGTTCGACCGCCGTCTCGGGGCTCAGGTGGTACCGGTCGCCCTCCATGGGCACGTACCGGGGTTCGACATCGAAGTAGTCGGCGAACTTCTCCCAGCAGACCTGCACGTTGACGCCCATCACCAGGTTGGGCCGGTCGGCCGGCCTGCCCTCCCCGCGGCGGCGGTGCTGCCAGCGCCGCTTGAGCGCCAGACCACCCAGCATCGCCGCCTCGCTCGATCCGGTGGTCGAGCAGCCCGTCGCGCGATGGGGATCCTCGGCATGCCAGAGCCGGGCGAGCATGTCCACGCACCGCATCTCCAGCTCCGCGGTCTGCGGATACTCATCCTTGTCGATCATGTTTTTCTGGACGCACTCGGCCATCAGCCGCTGCGCCTGCGGCTCCGCCCAGGTGGTGACGAACGTCGCCAGATTCAGCCGCGCGTTGCCGTCCAGCATCAACTCGTCGTGCACCACCTGGTAGGCCGTGTCCGGCTCCATCTCCCCGTCCGGCATGGCGTGGCGGGGAACCCGGACGGGCTCCCGGCTGAAGATCGGATTGATCTCCAGGTCCCGGCTTCCGCGGCCGGTGTGACGAGGTTGCTTCAAAGGCATCGTCTCGCATCCTTCCCGAGCCGATCGAGCACGGTCAGCTGGTCTTTTCCCCTTTGGGCCGGATACCCCCGCCACCGTCGCGCGACACCATCCTGACCGGGCGAGGCCCCGGGAGCCGGTCCTGCCTCCCGGGGATGCCCCACCCTGGTCCTCCCGGACCGCCCCCGCGCAGCCCCCGGCGCCTCGGCGCGGACACCGTGAGCCGCGCCCCATCGGACCGGCCCGGCTACAGGCCGGCGGTCATCCCGCCGTCGACAAGGATCTCGGTGCCCGTCAGGAAGCTCTGCCCCGGCTCCGCCACGGCCAGGACGGAGGCGGCGAGCTCCTCGGGCCGGCCGATCCGTTTGAGCGCGTCGACGTTGGCCGCGCCCCACTTGACCACCTCCGCCTCCCACTGCTCGTCGGTCAGTCCATCCGGACGGTTCACCTCGAAGATCGGGGTGCGGATCGTGCCGGGAGCGATCGCGACCGTCCGGATCTTCTTGCTCCCGTAGTCGAGCGCAGCCGCCTGGACGATCCCGGCGAGCGCCCGCTTGCTGGCGGCGTAGGCGGATCCGCCGGGCCGGGTGGCGGTGCCGGCCACCGAGGAGGTGACGATGATGACCCCGCCACCGCGGTTGACCATGTGCGGGATCTGATACTTCATCGCCAGGAACACCCCCGTGACATTGGTGGCCATCAGGTCGTTCCACTGGTCCAGCGAGGTCTTCTCCAGCTCCACGAACCAGTTGACACCGGCGTTGTTGAAGGCGATGTCCAGCCCGCCGTACTTGCCGGCGATCTGGTCGACGAATCTGCGCACGTCGTCTTCCCGTCGGACATCGGCCCTGACGTAGGTGGCCTCGCCTCCGGCTCTGCGGATCTCCTGTTCCACCTCGCGCCCCAACTGGGTACGGCGCCCGCAGAAACCGACCTTCGCGCCTTCCTGGGCGAAGGCCACCGCGGTGGCCCGCCCGATTCCGGACGTCGCACCCGTGATGACGACGACCTTGTCCTCGAACCGCCGGGCGGCGCCCTTGGCCGGAGCAGGAGCCGCTTCGGCACGCCCGGCCGTTCCCACGACCGCGAGTCCCGCCAGCCCCGCCGCCGCCAGCATCGACCGCCGATCGACGGAAAAAGCTGTGTTCTCTGCCATCTGTCGTCTCCCCGGAGTAACAAACATGCGAGCTTTAGCTCGCCTTTTGGCGAGAATACAAGCTTCTACTCGCATTTGTCTAGATCGCCAAGCAGGTCACCGGACGAGCGCGCGAGTACGCCATCACAGCCCTTCCCGCCGGCCGCGGCGACGCCTTCGTCCGTTTCAGCGCGGTCGCCGCAGACGGCTACCGCACTCTCCGTGAGGGAGACGCCGTCGGGTTCGACATCGAGGAAGGGCAGCAGGAGGGCTTCCAGCTCCGCGCCCTGAACGCCCGCGAGCCGTGACGGCTCCGCGCCCTGAACGCCCGCGAGCCGTGACGGCTCCCCGCCCTGAACGCCCGCGAGCCGTGACGGCTCCCCGCCGGTAGGACCTGCCGGTAGGGCGACTCGGAACACGCGCCACCCCGAGGACCACCGCATCCCCCATCCGCGCCGCAGCGACGGTTAGCCGTTACACCGGGCCTCGTGGGATCGTTGCGCCTTATGAGCAGATCGTTGAAGATGACACACGTCCTCCTGGTGGCCGCGTTCGCCGCCGGCCTCTCCGCCTGTTCGGCGGAGGACAACTCGTCTGCCTCCTCCGCGGCCCCGGCCGCCTCCGCCTCCTCGACCGGGCCGGAGGCCGCCGTCACCACGCCTCCCGCCCCGGCCCCCTCCACGGAGCCCGCGTCCCCGGAGCCCACAACGGATGCGGCAACAGGTGCGGCAACGGATGCGCCGGGCGAGGACGACGGGGCCGGAGACGCGGGGCCCGCCACCTACCTGCTCGGAGAGCTCAGCGCGAGCGCGGATCAGCCGGGCCGGATCACGGTGCAGATCGGTGACGGCGACGCCCAGCAGGTCACGCTCAGCCCGGACGCGGCGGTGCTCGACACGCTGGGAACGATCTGCGGCAAGGGCACCGGTAAGGCCAAGGCCCCGCACAAGTGCACCGTGGCACAGCTGGACAAGGCGCTCGCCGCGCGCAAGTTCCCCTATGCCAAGGTGACGCTCAAGGCTGGGGCGGCCGTACGGGTCGAGGTGATGGTCAAGCGATGACCGGCGCCGGCAGCCCCCCTTCTCCCGGGGTCACGGATTCCGCGGTTGCACGGGGCTGCCCTGACGATACATCTGCGGCGGCTTGTTGCCGGCCTGCTGGCCGCCGTCGATGGGCAGGGTGACGCCGGTGACGAAAGAGGCCCGGTCGGAGCAGAGCCACACGACGGCGTCGGCGACCTCCGCGGCCTGACCGATGCGGCGCATCGGTGTGGCGAGACCGGCCAGTCGCTGGGCCTCCTCGCCCGCGGCCTGGATGTGGTGGGTGAGGATCGGCCCCGGAGCCACGACGTTGACGCGGATCCCCTGGTCGGCGTAGTCGAGTGCGGCGACCTTGGTCAGGCCGATGATTCCCGCCTTGCCGGCCACGTAGGCGGCAAGGTTGGCGGTGCCCTGGATACCGGCGGTGGAGGCCATGTTGACGATGGCACCGCCGCCCGAGGCGAGCATCGCCGGGATCTGGTACTTCATGCCCAGGAACGTGCCGCGGATGTTGGTGCGGATACCCCGGTCGAAGTCGTCGGGGTCGATGTCGGCCAGCGGGGCGAGCGGGGGCCCGTCGGTGGCGTTGTTGAACGCGGCGTCCAGGCGGCCGAACACGTCCAGCGCCTGCCGGACCAGCCGCTCGGAGGACATGGCGTCGCCCACATCGGTGAGCACGGCCAGCGCCTCACCGTCTTCGGCGCGGATGGACTCCGCCACGGACTCCACCGCCTGCCCGTCGCGGGCACCCAGTACGACGGCGGCGCCGGCCTGGGCGAAGGCCCTAGCGGTGACGGCGCCGATGCCGCGGCTGGCTCCGGCGACGAGGGCGACCCTGCCGGCGAGCGGCCGGTCTCCGGCCGAGTGCGTCGTGGCGGTCATCGCGGGCTCCGGGTGAAGGTGAGGGCGTTCATCGAATCTCCCTGTGGATGCGAGGGCTCTCTGTCGATGCGAGATGGGCGGTCGCATCTCGGCGGCCCCCTGCCAAAAAACATAGATATCTAATGATTCGATGTCAAACGTTTAGAGAGCGATGTTAGCGTTGGCGCATGCCGCCACCCTTCGGGCCGCCGATCGGCCTGCACCTGACCCGCACCGCCAAATCCGTCGGCCGCGCCTTCGACGAGGCACTGGCCGCGGCGGGCGGATCGTTGCCGGTGTGGCTGATCCTCATCTCCCTCAAGACCCGGCAGCTGGGCAACCAGCGTGAGCTCGCCGAGGCGGTCGGCATCCAGGGGGCCACGTTGACCCACCACCTCAACGCGATGGAGAGCACGGGCCTGCTCACCCGCCGCCGCGACCCGGCCAACCGGCGGGCCCACATGGTGGAGTTCACCCAGGAAGGGGAGGCGCTGTTCCACCGGCTGCGGGAAGCCGCCATGGCTTTCGACCGGCAGCTGCGCTCGGGCCTGGAGCAGGAGGACGTCGCCGCCTTCGAGCGGGTGCTCGCAACGCTGGCCCGGAACGTCCAGAACGGCTGACCGCGGCCGTCCGGCCGGTAACGAGCGGCTCATCGCGGCGATCATCACAGCCACGACCGTGGACCATGACCTGGACCGGCCCGCCCGGCTGCTCGCCGTACCGGACGACGAGTCCGTCCCGCCCCCGCCCCCACCACGGGGCTCGGTGCGAGAATCCGGACGATCGCCGGAACCGTGGAGACCTCTCCGGGTGGTGACGGCCGGTGTCAGCGGTAACGCGGCGGGCCTTTCCCGTCCGTAGGTCACGGACGGGAAAGGCCCGTGGTGCGGGCATGAGTCCCGAGCCCGGACGCCGTGGTTCCTCTCCCCCGCCGGACCGATCCGGCCGCCCCGGAGGCGGATCGAGCGGTTGCGGACGACGGCGCGGCCCCGGTCTACCCGGGTGGGATCACTGCGGGACCGAGTCCGCGCCGCCGACACCGGCGCCCGCGGCCGGCGGGCTGGAGGACGCGGAACCGGCCGAGTAGCCGTACGGCGGCGGCGCGACGCTGCCGTCGGCGCGCAGCCAGTCGCTCATGGTGCTGCCACTGCTGTTCGCCCGCGTGATCGTGGAGATGTCGTAGAAGTTGCTGCCCGTCCACGTCAGCTTCGCGTCGCCGTGGTCCTCCGTGATCGTCTTCGCGGCCTTCACGTAGTTGCCGTCGGCGTAGATCTTGCCGCTCTTGCCCAGGCCGATGAAGTAGTCGGTGACGTCCACGTAGTTGGCGAACAGGTGGGCGTACCCGAACCGCACCCGCGGGTGACGGGTGTTCGACCGGTCGAACCAGTTGTGGTGGTAGGTGGCACGCAGGTAACCCGTGTCCTGCGCGCCGTTGCTGTCGCTGTGACCCAGCAGCATCGACTTGTCCGTGCCGACGAACCGGTTGTAGGAGACCGTCACCAGGTCCGACCCGCGCTTGACGTCCACCGAGCCGTCGTAGGACGGGTAGAACGTGTTGTGGTCGACCCACACGTGGTGCGAGTAGCACTGCACGTTGACCGAGTCATCGGCGGAGTCCCGGAACGTCAGGTTCCGGATGATCACATTCTGGGTGTGCGTGAACGCGTCCTTCTCGGCAGGGTCGCAGAGGTCGCCGCCCCACGCGACCTCGTCCGGGCCCCACCCGTTGACGTCGAAGCCGAATCCGCTGATCGTCGCGTTCGACCCGACGCCTATGACGGTCTTGTTCGACCCGACGTCCAGCATCTCCGTACCGTTGCCGCTGATCGTGCCGGACACCCGGACGATCCGGGGCGCGTCGTCGGCGACAGCGGACGCCAACTGCGCGTAGGTGCTGACGGTCACCGTCTCACCGCCGGCGCCGCCGTTCGTGCCGGCCCGGCCGTACAGGTTCAGGGTCGCGAAACCTTCCAGACCTGCGGCGTTCCCCGGAGAGCCGGTCGGCGTCACCGTGGGGGTCGCGGTCGGCGTCGCGGTGGGTGTCACCGTGGGGGTCGCCGTGGGCGTCACCGTGGGCGTCGGGGTCACGGAACCCGCGGAGACCAGTCGCCACTGCTTGGTCGCCACCGAGTCGCAGGAGTTCTGCTGGACGAGGGCGCCGGCCGAGGTCGCGTTGTCCTTGGTGTTGAGGCACTTGCCGCCGTTGGCGTTGACCACCCGGTAGTCGGATCCGGAGGCGGTGAGCTGCCAGGTCTGGGACGAGGCGCCCGAGCAGCCTTCCTGCTGGACGGCTTTGCCGGCGGAGGTGCTGGCGTCTTTGACGCCGGCGCATTTGCCGCTGTGGGCGGCTTTGAGCTGGAATCCGCCGCTGACGGCGGTCAGGTTCCAGGTCTGGCCGGCGGTGCCGGCGCAGCCGTTCTGGACGAGTTGTACGCCGTCTGCGGTGCTGGCGGCCGGTACGGAGAGGCAGAGGCTGCTTGCGGCGTTGACCAGGGTGTAGGCCCCGGGTGCGGGTGCGGCCGCCGCGGCGGTGGCCACGCCGGCGACCAGTCCCGAGGCGCCGAGTGCGCCGGCGACGGCGGCGACGGCGATCTTTCCGTTGATCCTTCGTTTCACTTCCGGGCTCCTTGCTGGTCCGGCAGACCGGTGTGGTCTGCGGTTCGGGTTCCCCCCAGCGAGCACTCAGCGTTCACATATGTGATCGATATACACATAGATGAACACTGACACGGTAGGAAAGCGTTTTCCCATTGTCAATCGACGATGAAACTTTCACGAGATGAAAAGTTCACATACACCCGGGCGACGGCCGAAAGACCTGAGCCCTTGCCAGCCGACAGCAGTACAGCCTGGCGATAAGGGAAGCCTGCAAGATTCGACGGCCCCGGCCGGCCAGGAGCGGCCGGCCGGGGCCGGCCGCTCCACCGGGTGTCCGGTACGGCTACCGGGTCACGACGGCCGGATCCGGTAGGCCCGGATGACCGTCTGCTCCGCGGTGTTGCCCGCCTTGTCCAGCGCTCGGGCGCGCAGGGACACGAACCCGTCGCCGGCCGGGTGGCGCAGGACGGCCGCCGACCCGTGGATCTCGGCCTTGGTCCAGGTGGCGCCGTCGTCGTAGGAGACCTCGACCGAGAGCCGCCTGACAGGGCCGGCGGCGCTTCCCGCCAACGGCTGAACGGTCACCGGCACGGTGAAGCGCCGCCCGGACGGGGCGGAGTTCTCGCTGTCGAGGGCAGGGCCGAAGCGCACGACCGACACGGGCAGCCGCTCGGGCGTCTCACCCGTGACGTGCCCGGACCGGAACGTCCACACACCGGACACGCGCGTGGACAGCGTCGCGGGCGCCCCGCGCTCGGTGTCGACGACGAGGCGGTAGGCGGCCTCCCCTGCGGGCACGGTGAAACTCGTCTCGATCTCCGGCTGCTCGCCCACGAGGGTGCCGTCCCGGTAGAGGGCGGTCCGCTGCGTGGCCCGGGAGGAGTAGCCGAGCGATCCTCTGGCGTCGCCGTACATGAGCAGATCGGTCGAGATGACGTCGCCGGTGCGGCTGACGCCGCCATGTCCCGGCGCGCCCGCCCAGGGCAGGGCGGGCGAGAAGACGCCGCGGTTCCACGCTTCCGGGTACGTGCGCCCGGACCGGTAGACCGTGAAGGGCGACTCGAAGCGGTTGATCCGGCCGTCGGGGGCATACTCGAACAGGTAGCGCTGCCAGCGGATGCCGTCGTCGGTGTTGACGTACTCGACCTGCTTGAACGGCGTGCCGAACGTGGTCTGCGACAGGTAGGAGAAGATGGCGCCGTCGCGCGGCCAGGCGCGGCTGGCCGCTTCGGCCTCCGCGTCGGGCAGGTGGCGGGCGTAGTCGGTGGGGATGGCGGCCAGGTCGCGCTGGGCCACGCGCCGCTCGAATCCGTTGACCATGCCTCCGGTGTGGAACCAGGTCAGGCGGTAGGCGTACGGGCTGCCGGTCCGGGCTGCGGCCCACTGTCCGGCGACCTTGGTGCGCACGCCCGGATGGGCGCGGGCGGGGCCGAGCTGGGCGGTGAACGCACCGTCGTAGGAGTCGGCGAGCCAGCCCCAGCTACGCGGCGTCCCGTCGGCTTCCTGCCACTGGTAGACGATCTCGGCCAGTAGCGGGGCGGCGTCGGCGCGGGGAAGCGTCAGCGAGATCGGCCGGCCCAGCCGCGCGTCGGCCTCCACGGTCTGCGGCCGGTCCAGGTGGAGGTCCGGGTGGACGAGGAGCGTCCTGCTCTGATCGTCGACGATGACGGTCCTGATCTGCCATCTGCCCTTGGGCAGCCGCAGGGTGACCGGTCCCTCGGGCTCCTCCAGGTCGATCGGCGTCTGATCGGCGTCCAGCCGGTACAGCGTCGTGTAGACCTGGGTGGCCGGCCGGCCGTTCCTGTCGGTGTGCCGGAGCGTGAGATCGTAGCTCTCCACCTCCTTGTTGACCCCGACCGGCGTGCTGAGGGTCAGCCCTCCGTCGCCGGTGGCGACGACGTGCCCGCCGAGGAGGCCGTCGGGCCCTCCGGCGCGGGTGTCGGAGGTGACGGTGGCCTCGGCCTGCCCGCCCGCGGGGATGGCCAGCGTGGCGGGCGTGACGCCGAAGGACGTGTCGCCACGCACCTCCAGGCGGAGGGTCACCGGCTGCTGCTGGTGGTTGCGGTAGACGATCTTCTGACTGGCCGGCCGGTCGTCGTCGTGCGGCCACGCCTGCCGGCCGAAACCGAGGCCGGGCGGTTCGGCGGTGACGGCCTGGCCGGTGCCGCGGGCGGCGTCGACGAGCCCCGCGCCCTGAGCGAAGACCCCGATCCCCGGCAGCGGCCGGGCGGTGCCCATGAGGGCCGCCTTGAGCGTGCCGCCCTTCCAGCCGGGGTGCGCCCCGGCCAGCAGCGCGGCGACGCCCGCGACGTGCGGGGTGGCCATGGAGGTGCCGGACATGGCGACGTAGGAGCCGTCGCCCGGGCTGTCCTTGCCACGGGCCGCGGTGATGTCCACGCCGGGGGCGGTGATATCCGGCTTGAGGCCGTCGTCACCGGCGCGCGGCCCGCGGCTGGCGAAGTCGGCCTGCTCGCCCGACTTGCTGACCGCGCCGACCGCGAGCGCCGCGTCGGCGGTGGCGGGCGAGCTGATCGTGCGATCGGCGGCGTAGTTGCCGGCCGCCACCACGAACAGAGTGCCGTAGCGTTCGGTGAGCGTCTTTACGGCCTCTTCCAGAGGGTCGAGTTCGGGGGTGTCGGTGGACCCGAGGCTCATGTTGACGACTCTCGCGCCCTGTTCGGCCGCCCACTGCATGCCCGCCAGGATGGACGAGTCCGTGCACCACAGCGACTCGCACACCTTGCCGTCCAGCAGCGTCACGTCCGGCGCGACGCCACGGTACGTGCCGCCTGAGGCGGCGCCGGTGCCCGCGATGGTGGAGGCCACGTGCGTGCCGTGCCCGATCACGTCGCGTTCGTCCTGGGCCTCGGTGAAGTCGGCCCGTGCCGTGACCCGCCCGGCGAGGTCGGGATGGGTCGCGTCGATCCCGGTGTCGAGCACCGCCACCTTGACGCCGGCGCCGGTGTGCCCGCGCTCCCACGCCTGCGGCGCGCCGACCTGTTTGACGCTCACGTCGAGCGAGACGCGCCGGCGCCCGTCGAGCCAGACCTTCCCCGTACCGCCCGCGAGGGCCTGCCACGTCCGCGCGGCGTCGTCTCTGCGCTGCCGTACGGCGAAGCCCCGCACCGCGCCCAGCGATCTGAACCCGGTCATCGCGCGGACGGCCGGCGCGGGACCGGAGGCCCCGGTCACGAGCAGGGGGAGTTCCTTGCGGCCGTCGTCGTATCCGAGCTCCAGCAGCCCTGTCACGTCGAACAGCCGGGGGTCCAGCCGTCCGGCGCGAACCAGTACCGCGGCGTCGCCGGGTAAGACGCGGAGCCGCCCCCGTGCTTCGTCGGTGAGGAAGGTGACCTTTTCCCGGCCCTCGCCCGGCTCGACGATCGCGCTCGTCGGGCCGGTCACCGTCACCTTGTCACCGGTGACCAGTGTGACCGTCCGCACGCCGGTCACCGCCTGGTCGCCTGCCTCCGCGACCGCCTGTGGCTGGACGGTCAGGGCCGCGGTGAGCACGGCGACGCCGGCCCACCTTGTCGTTCTCTGCACCCGGTTCTCCGATCATCGGGGAAACATCACTGGGTAGTGGCCGGTGATCGGCATTTGTTTCACCGTCTGTCGGAGGGGTTGCCGGGGCTTACGGCTCACTCGCTTCGCACCGGTGAACGCCGAGAAACAGCGAACGGTGAGCAATTTAGAGGAAGACACGCGGAGATCACACGTGCAACGTTCTTGGTGGCGAACGTCTCGCTGGCGGAGGGTCTAGCGGCGGACCCCGGGGGCCGCTTCATGCCGGTCATCGATTGGGGAAAGCATGCTGAACCGACGGCGATTGCTGGTGCTCGGTGCCACACTGGGCGGTGCGACGGCGCTGCCGTTCACCAGGCTGATCCCCGTGGACGCCGAGGATCGGGATCCGATCCACAATCCCCACCGCATCGGCCAGCCGGCCGCCGGCACCGGGGTACGGCCGACCGTGACGGCGTTCACCGAGCAGATGCCCGTGCCGCCGGTGCTCCAGCCGGTGCAGTCGGCCTCCGGCGTGGACGTCTACAAGATCGCCATCCAGGCCTCGACCGCCGAGCTTCTCCCCGGCCTCAAGACACCCGTGCTGACCTACGGCGGCTCGCTGGTCGGGCCCACCATCCGCGCCAGGACCGGCCGCCCCGTGAAGGTGACGTACGTCAACCAGCTGACCGAGCAGGCGAACGTGCACCTGCACGGCGGCCACGTGCCCGCGGCCAGCGACGGCCACCCCATGGACGTCATCCAGCCCGGCCAGTCACGGGTGTACGACTACCCGAACCGCCAGCAGGGCGCGACCCTGTGGTACCACGACCACAGCCACCACACCGAGGCCGAGCACGTCTACCGCGGCCTGCACGGCTTCTACCTCATCGATGACCCTGCCGAGAACAGGCTCGCGCTGCCGCAGGGGAAGTACGACGTACCCATCATGCTGCGTGACGCGCAGTTCGATCAGGACGGCGGCCTGGTCTTCTTCGACGACCCGGCGAACCGCACCACCATCCTGGCCAACGGCAAGATCCAGCCGTACTTCCCGGTGGCCGCGCGCAAGTACCGGTTCCGCCTGCTCAACGCCGCCAACGAGCACGTCTTCCGGCTGAACCTCGGCGGCAAGGAGATGGTGCAGATCGCCTCCGACAGCGGCCTGCTACCCGCACCGGTGCCCCTGACCGAACTGGTGCTCTCCTCGGCGGAACGGGCCGAGATCGTGATCGACTTCGCCCGCTACCCCGTCGGCACCAAACTGGTGCTCTCCAACGGGAGCGACCCCGTCCTGCGGTTCGACGTGGTGCGCCCGGCCATAGACCTCAGCCGCCTGCCCGGCACGCTGCGCCCGCTGCCCGCGCTGCCCGCCGCCACGATCGAGCGCGATGTGGCGATGAGCTTCGACCTGGCGGGCACCGGGCCGGTCGGTCTGGTCAACGGCAAGCCGTACGACCCGAACCGGATCGATTTCCAGATCAAGCGGGGCACCACGGAGATCTGGAACATCACCAACGCCGACACCATCCCCGGCGTCCAGCACACCTTCCACCTGCACATGACGAACTTCCGGGTGCTGGAGCGCGACGGCGGCAAGCCCCTGCCGCAGGACGCCGGGCTGAAGGACACCGTGCACGTGTCGGAGAACGGGAAGATGCGCGTGCAGGCGACCTTCGCCGACCACCTCGGCACGTACGTCTACCACTGCCACTTCCTCGAGCACTCCTCCCTCGGCATGATGGCGCAGATGGAGATCGTCCCGTAGGACGCTGACCTGCGGCGTTCCCGCGGCGATCCTGATTGTCGCCGCGGGAGCCGTACGGCCGGCCGCGAACGATCGGCGACGGCCCTGGACGACCGGACACGACGAAAGCGCCCCTGACCGGGATCACCCAGGTCAGGGGCGCTTTTCGTATGGTCACGAGAGGTAGGGCGGGCGGGACTCGAACCCGCGACCCAGGGATTATGAGTCCCCTGCTCTAACCGGCTGAGCTACCGCCCCTCGCGCGCATGCCGTACTGCGGCATTCAACCAAAGGTCCGCCCCGTTCGCACATCCGCCGGGCGGTACGCGTTCAAGATGTGACCTTTGGCGGCGGAACCGGCGCTCGGCGGACTCGCTAATCTACGGGGGGACGATGTCGAGGGGTGTTGGATCATGCGCGTTGTTGATGCTTTCCGTGAGTCGTTCGGTGCGGACCCACGGGGAGTGTGGCACGCTCCGGGGCGGGTCAACCTGATCGGCGAGCACACCGACTACAACGACGGCTTCGTGCTGCCGTTCGCCGTGCCGTGGGGGATCACCGCGGCGGTTGCGCCACGCGAGGACGACGTCGTCCGGCTCCGGTCGCTCCAGGCGGGCGAGCCGCTCACCATCGAAACCCTCGACCAGGCCGAGGGGTGGGCGCGCTACGTCGCCGGCGTGTTCTGGGCGCTCCGGGATGCCGGACAGCCGGTGCGGGGCGCCGATCTGGTGATCGACGGGGACGTGCCGCAGGGGGCGGGATTGTCGTCGAGCGCGGCGCTGGAGGTGGTCGTCGGGACCGCGCTCAACGAGCTGTACGGCCTGGGCCTGAGCAAGATGGAGATCGCCCTGGCCGGGCAGAAGGCCGAGAACGACTTCGTGGGCATGCCGTGCGGGATCATGGACCAGGCGGCGTCGGCCCTCGCCGAGCAGGGCAAGGCCCTGTTCATGGACTGCCGGAGCCTCGCCACCAGGAACATCCCGTTCGACCTGGCCCAGCACGGCCTCCAACTGCTGATCATCAACACCGGGGTCCGCCACGAGCTCGCCGACGGGCAGTACGCCCGCCGCCGCCAGGACTGCGAGAACGCCGCCAAGCGCCTGGGAGTGGACGCGCTGCGCGACGTCACCGACCTGGCCGGCGCCCTGGCCGGGCTCAGCGGCGACGAGCGCAGGCGCACCCAGCACGTGGTGACCGAGAACCACCGGGTCGAGGCGCTGATCGGGCTGCTGCGCGCCGGAGCGGTGCGGGAGATCGGGGCCCTGCTGAACGCCTCCCATCTGTCGCTGCGCGACCAGTTCGAGGTGTCCTGCGCCGAGCTGGACGTGGCCGTGGAGTCGGCGGTCCGGGGCGGGGCCAGAGGCGCGCGGATGACCGGCGGCGGGTTCGGCGGATCGGCCATCGCACTGGTCGCCGACGACCGGGTGGAGTCGGTACGGGAGTCGGTCGCCCGGGCCTACGCCGAGCGCGGCTGGGCCGCGCCGGAGATCTACCCCGCCACCCCGGCCGCCGGGGCCCGCCGGCTCGGCTGAGCCTTCCTACCGCCGCCGAGCATCACCCGGTTCGTCATGCCCTCACGACGAACCGCGCCCCGGGACGGCAGAGGGTTTCCGGTCGCCCAGGGACCAGTCCGGCATCAGCGGCGGACCGTCCGCCTCCACGCCGCGGACCAGTCGGCGCAGCAGGCCGTCGAGCAGTTCGCGCTCACCGGGGTCGAGCAGGTCCAGCAGTGCCCTTTCCGACCGGTCGCCCTCCTCCATGCGCTCCTCCCACACCGCGCGCCCCCCGTCGGTCAGCGCGACGAGCAGGCGGCGGCGGTCACCGGGGTCGGGCACGCGGGTGATGTATCCGGCCCGTTCCAGCCGGTCGAGCCGGTTGGTCAGCGTGGCGGGGTGGGTGTCCAGCCACTCGGTCAGCAGCGACGGCGTCACCTGGTAGGGCGGGCCGGCCGCGACGAGGTGGTGGAGCACCTCGAACTCCCAGGGCTTGAACCCGGACGAGGCCAGCCAGGTCTCCTTGTTGCGCCGCAGCAGCCGCACGAGTATCTGCATGCGCGTCACGATCCCCTCGACCTGCGGGTCGAGGTCGGACAGCTCGCGTGACCAGTGCGCGATGTGGCGGTCGACCGAGTCCTGCTCTGACATGACCACAGATTAGCGGTCAGCTTTATATGAATGCGTATATTTTTATTTCGTAGTAACTTCGCCCGTATGACCCCCTTGCGAGATCCACGCTTCCGTCTGTTGTGGACCGGCCAGACCCTTTCGCACATCGGCGACGCCGTCACCCCCGTCGCCCTCGCCCTGGCGATCGTCACCGCGACGGGCTCGGCCATCGACCTCGGTCTGGTCCTGGCCGCCCAGTCGGCGGCCACGGTGGCGCTGATGCTGCCCGGCGGTGTCTGGGCCGACCGGCTCCCCCGCCAGCGTGTGATGCTGGTCGCCGACGTGGTCCGCGGGCTGGCCTACACCGCCATCGGCATCGAGCTGATCACCGGAACGGTCGACATCGTCCATCTGGCGGTGCTCGCCGCGATCTGCGGCGCGGCGACGGCGTTCTTCCTGCCCGCCACCACCGGACTGGTGCCCGCCACCGTCGACGCCGAGCACCTGGCCCGGGCCAACGCGCTCATGGCGATCGCCAAGCGCGGATCCATGCTGCTCGGTCCCGGGATCGCCACCGCCCTCGCGCTGACCGCCGGGCCGGGCTGGGCGCTGATCCTCGACGCCGCGACGTTCGCGGTCAGCGCGGTGCTGCTGGGCCGTCTGCGGCTCGCGCCGATCCCGTCCGCGCCGCGTGAGCGGTTCGGCAGGCAACTCGTCGAGGGCTGGACCGTGTTGCGCCGCCACCGGTGGTACTGGACGAACCTCATCGGCCACGCACTGTGGAACCTGGGCCGCTGCGTCCTGATCACGCTCGGCCCGCTGATCGCCGTCACCGGCCTCGGCGGTCAGCTGGCCTGGGGGACGATCGTGCAGGGCGGCACGGTCGGCGCCCTCTGCGGGGCGTTGCTCGCGCTGCGGGCCAGACCGCGCAGCCCCCTCGTCGCGGCCAACCTCGCGCTCGCGCTCGGCGCGCTCCCCCTGGTCACACTCGCCGCCGGGGCGCCCGCCCTGGTCGTCGCGGCGGCCTACGGGCTGATGGCCGGCGGCCTGGCGTTCATGTCCCCCTTCTGGGAGACCGCAGTTCAGGAGCACATCCCCGCCGAGGCGATCTCACGGGTGTCGGCCTACGACTGGATGCTCTCCCTGGGGCTGATGCCACTCGGCATGGCCCTGGCCGGACCGCTGTCCGCGGTTGCGGGGACGGCCCCCACGCTGTACGGCGCGGCGGCCCTGATCGCCCTCTCCTGCCTGGGGGTACTGGCCCTGCCCGACGTGCGCCGGCTCGGCCGGGCGAATGCCGAGGCCGGCCCGCCGGACCGGGAGCCCCTCTCCCCGTCCGGCGAGGCCCCCGGCGACCTCCCCCCGGCCGGCCGGGAACCCACCGGCCTCCACCCGTCCGGTCAGGCTCCCACCGGCCTCCGCCAGTCCGGCCGGACCCCCGGCCGGCCCGATCAGGGTGCCGCGGACACGAGCTTGGGCACCGCGCCGAGCAACTCCCGGGTGTAGTCGTGCCTGGGGAGGAAGAACACCTCGTCCACATGCCCCTCCTCCACGACCCGGCCTTCGCGCATGACCAGCACCCGGTCGCTGATGTGGTGCACCACTCCCAGGTCGTGGGAGATGAAGATCAGGGCGGTCCCGTCGGCCGCCTGGATCTCCGCGAGCAGGTCGAGCACCTGGGCCTGGATCGACACGTCCAGCGCGGAGACGGGTTCGTCGCAGACGATGACGCGGGGGCGGGGAGCGAGAGCCCTGGCGATGGCCACCCGCTGACGCTGTCCGCCGGAGAGCCGCCGGGGATGCCGTCCGGCGATGTCGGCCGGCAGGCCCACCCGCGCCAGCAGCTCGGCCACCCGTGCCTTCCGCTCCCCGGAGACCCCGGCGAGCGGCTCGGCGACCAGGCGGCCGACGGTGTAGCGGGGGTCGAAGGAGTCGAGTGGGTTCTGGGAGATCACCTGGATGGCGGACCGGTGGGGGCGGCGTCTGCGCTCGGAGACCGCCGACCAGGGTGCGCCGTCCAGTCGCACCTCACCGGAGAGGGGTGGCAGCAGGCCCAGCACCAGCCGGGCGACGGTCGTCTTACCCGAGCCCGACTCCCCCACGATGCCGACGGTCTCGCCGGGATGGACCTCGAAGGAGACGTCGTCCACCACGCGGCGGGAGCCGTACGCGGCGGAAAGACCCGAGACCTGCACGATCGGCGCGTCGCGGTCCACGGTCCGCTCGGGCAGCGGGACGCGCAGCGAGACTCCCCCGGTGGCGACGGCGGACAGCCGGGTGCCGCGCGAGGCGGACGAGGGGACGGCGGCCAGCAGCAGCCTGGTGTAGTCGTGCTCGGGCGCGGACAGCACACGGCCGGTCGGCCCCTCCTCGACGACCACGCCGTCCTTCATGACCAGCACACGGTCGGCGACGGAGGAGACCACGGCCAGGTCGTGGCTGATCATGAGCAGTGCGGTGCCAGCGGCCCTGCGGGCGGCGAGCAGGCGCAGGATCTGGGCCTGCACGGTGACGTCGAGCGCGGTCGTCGGCTCGTCGGCGATGATGAGCGGTGGGTCGGCGGCGATGGCCGAGGCGATGAGGGCACGCTGGCGCAGCCCTCCGGAGAGCTGGTGGGCGTACTGCCGGGCACGCACCTCAGGCTCCGGCACCCCTACCGCGTCGAGCAGTTCGATCATCTTCGCCCTGCGGCCGGCACGCGGCACCACGTCATGGGCGGCGAGCACCTCGGCGATCTCGTCGCCGACTGTGCGGAGCGGGTCGAGGGAGCCGAGGGCGTCCTGCAACACCAGACCCGCGAACCGGCCGCGCAGCCGCCGCCAGTCGCGTGCTCCGAACCGGAGTGCGTCTCCGCCCTTCACGGTGAACTTCGCCGCGGTCACCACCGAACCGGGACCGGCCAGCCCGACCAGGCTCCTGGCGGTGACGCTCTTGCCGGAACCCGACTCCCCGACGATCGCCACGCACTCGCCCGCCGCCATCGACAGGTTCACCCCTCGTACGGCCTCCACCCCGGAGGCGGGGAAGGCGACCCGCAGGTCCTCGATCTCGATGAGGCTCACCGGTGTCTCCCTTCGAAACGGCGCTGCAGGCGGCGCCCGACCAGGGTGAGGCTGATGACGGTCAGCGTGACGGCGAGGCCGGGGAACAGCGCCGTCCACCAGGCGACGCGCAGGTAGTTGCGCGCCTCCGACAGCATGGAGCCCCATTCCGGGCTGGGCGGCTGCGGGCCCATGCCGAGGAAGCTGAGCCCCGAGGTGGCGATGATGGCGGTGCCCATGCCGATCGTGGCGAGCACCGGCAGGGGGCCCAGGACGTTGGGCAGCACGTGGCGCAGGACCAGGACCGGGCGGCGCAGGCCGAAGGTGACCGCCTGCTCGACATAGCCGGACCGGCGGACGACGAAGGTCTGGGCCCGGATCACGCGGGCGTAGTTGGGCACCTGGGCCAGGCCGATGGCGAGGATGACGTTGCCGGTACCGGGGCCGGTGACCGCGATGACCAGCAGGGCCAGCAGCAGCTCGGGGAAGGTGGCCAGCACGTCGAACAGGCGGCTGAGCAGCTCGTCGAGGTAGCGGGGGGACAGCCCGGCCAGCACGCCCAGCAGGGTGCCGGCCCCGGTGGCGAACAGGATCGCGGCCGCGCCGATGCCCAGCGAGTGCCCGGCGCCGTGGACGACCCGGGCCAGTACGTCCCGGCCGAGGTGGTCGGTGCCGAACCAGTGCCCGGCGCCCGGTGCGGTGAGCGCGTGCAGTGGGTCGGCGGCCAGCGGGTCCACGCCGCCCAGCAGCTTCGGGGCCAGGGCGGCGACCGCGACGAAGGCCAGGAAGAGCAGCGGAACGACCAGCCCGGGGCGCACGCCGTACCGGCGCCCGGCGGGGGTGGGGGCGGCGGCCGTGACCGGCGGCGCCTGGGTGACGGCGGTCATCGGCTGCTCCTCAGGCGGGGGTCGATCGCGAGGTAGGTGAGGTCGACGATCGTGCTGACCGTGACGTAGACCAGGGCCGACAGCAGCACGACCGCCATCACCACCGGCATGTCCTTGCCGGTCACCGCCGTCAGGGTCACCTGGCCGAGCCCGGGACGGCCGAACACCGCCTCCACGATGATCGCGCCGCTGAGCAGGGTGCCGGTGAACCAGCCGGTGAGGGTGACGGCCGGGAGCAGGGCGTGCCGCAGGGCGTGCCGGGCGACCAGCCGCCATTCGGTGATGCCGCGCGAGCGCGCGGTCACCGCGAACGGCTCCTCCAGCGCCCGCTCCAAACCCTCGCGCAGCACCTGCCCGAGCACACCGCAGATCGGGAGGCTCAGCGCCACGGCGGGCAGTACCAGGGAGACGAGCCCCTGGTCACCGGAGACGGGGAACCAGCCGAGAGTGAAGGAGAACACGGCGAGCAGCAGGATCCCGATCAGGAACGGCGGGACGGACACCGCCACCAGCTCCGACAGACCGGCCAGCCCACCGAGCCAGGTCCGGCGCCCGGCGGTGGCCAGCGCGAGCGCCAGGGCCAGGACGGTTCCGATGAGCGCGGCGGCGAGGGCGAGCCGGACCGTCGGCCCGATCTGTGAGGCCAGGACGTCGCCGACGCCGCGCTGCAGGATGTAGGAACGGCCGAGGTCGCCGTGGAACAGCCGGGCCAGGTAGTCGCCGTACTGGTGCAGGGCCGAGCGGTCCAGCCCCCATTCGGCGACGATCTGCGCCCGCCGTTCGGGGGTGTCGAGGCCGTCGCCGATCAGGACGTCGACGGTGTCGCCGGGGACGAGCAGCAACGAGACGTAGGCCGCGGTGGCGGCGGCCCAGAGTACGGCGAGGCCGGATCCGAGCCGCCGGGCCACCGGGCCGAGCCACCCGGCGGCGGCCAGCCCCCGCCGCCGGGTGAGTGTGAGGGTGCTCACGTCCCTATCCGGACGTCGTAAGCACTGTTGGGGGTGCCGGAGACCGGCTCGAAGGTGAGCCCGGTGACCCCGGAGCCGTAGGCGACCTGGTCGGCCGGCACGTAGAGCGGGAGGAGCAGTGCCTCGTCGGTGACGAATTTCTGCACCTTGGCGTAGAGCTTTTTGCGCTCGGCGGCGTCGGAGCCGGCCGACGCCTCGTCGAGGAGGCGCTCCAGCTCGGCGCTCTCGTAGTGGGTGCGGTTGATCGCGGCACCCTTCGGCAGGATCAGGTTGAGCGCCGCCCCGGCGTCGGTGTCGCCGCGTGAGTTCTCGAAGACCTCGTACTGGTTGCCCTCGTAGGCCTTCAGCGCGGTGCCCTGGTCGACCAGCCTGACCTGGAAGTCGATGCCGGCGCTCTGTTTCACCGCGGCCTGGATCGCCTGGGCGAGGATGTCGCGGCGGTCCCTGACGAACGGGGCCGAGGCCACGGTCCGCACGGTCAGCCGCTTGCCGTCCTTGACCCGGAAGCCCTCGGCGTCGCGCTTGTCCCAGCCGGCCTCGTCGAGCAGCTTGTTGGCCCGCGCCGAGTCGTCGCCGAAGGTGTTCTCCAGTGAGGCGTCGTAGAACTGCGGGCTGCCCTGTCCGATGATACTCCAGGCCCGCTTGGCGGTGCCCTGGTAGACCGAGTCGAGCACGGTGTCGACGTCGACGGCGTCCCGGAACGCCTGGCGGATCCGCTTGTCGTCGAACGGGGGGTGGGAGACGTTGAAGTAGTAGGAGAAGGCGCTGCCGGAGTTGAGGCTGGTCTCGAACCTCAACCGGGAGTCGGCCTTGATGAGGCCGATCTCGGTGGCCGGCACGCCCTCGATCACCTGGACCTGGCCCGAGGTGAGCGCACCGACCCGGACCGCCGCCTCGGGCAGGAAGCGGTAGGTCACCTCCGACAGGTACGCCGGGCCCTGGTGGGCCGATCCGGCGGGCGGCCAGTTGTAGTTCGGGTTGCGCTTGTAGTGGACCTCCTGGCCGGGTGTGAACCGGTCGAGGATGAACGGCCCGGTGCCGACGACGTCGACGCCGCCGGCCTTGAGGTCCTTGGCGTTCTTCAGCGACTTCGGGGAGACCTGACCGGCGTAGGGCGAGGACAGGAAGTCCAGGAACAGCCCGTCCGGCGCCTTCAGCGTGACCTTGAGGGTGTGCGTGCCGGTCACCTCGGTCTTTCCGAGGTTGCGGAGCTGGATGGCGGCCACCGCCGCGTTGTAGCCCGGCACGAGGAACTGGTCGAGGTTGGCCTTCACCGACGCCGCGTCGAACTTCTCCCCGTCGTGGAAGGTGACGTCGTCGCGGAGCTGGAAGGTGTAGGTCAGGCCGTCCTTGGAGACCTTCCAGGACGTGGCCAGCCATGGCAGGAACCCGCCGTCGCCGCTGCGGGCGATCAACGAGTCGAACTGGTTGTGCACCAGCAGGCGGGCCTTGTTCTGGCCCCACTGCTGGGGGTTGAACGTGGTGGGCTGCGTCTCCACCGCCCAGGTCAGCGACCCGCCGTCACCGCCGCCGGCCGCGGCCGTCGGGGACTGCGCCTCGGCTCCGCAGGCCGTGATCGCCAGCACCCCGGCCAGGGTCAGGACACCCCATCTCACCTTCACGCTCTTCTCCTCAACGACTCGGACGGCTCGAACGGCTCGAACGGCTCAGGCGGCTCAGGCGACATGTCTGATCTGGGTGGTGACGGCCTCGGACAGCACGAGTCGGGCGAGCGCGTCGGCGTGCCGGAAAAGCGGGGCGTTGAGCCCGGGCCGGGCGAATCCGCCGGTGGCCCGGCCACCGGCGACCCACGGGCCGAAGGCGAATCTGCGGGGGTGGGGGGCGTCAGACCGGTCCAGCACGCGCCGGTCGGCGGGCCGGACCTTCAGCAGCCCGGAGTCCTCGCCGGCCTCGCCCCGGTCACGGAGTGCGGAGATCAGCGGATCGGTGGCCCGGCTCACGCTGGGTGCGGGCAGCCGGGCCTCGATCAGGGTCCTGGCCGCCACCCCGCCGGGGACGGTGGGGCTGTGGGCCCACCAGCTCCGGTCACGGTGCTCGACCCTCAGGTCCGCGCCGAGGAAGGTGACCACGCCCGCCGCGGCGAGCGCCCGCAGTTCCTCCAGCCGGGGACCGGGCGGGCCGCTGGCGAGGTAACTGAAGAAGCCGTGGAACCACGGGTCGGAGACACCCAGCTCGGCGAGGACGCCGTAGACGGACAGCAGCCCGAGGATCATGGCGTGGTCGGCGCTGTGCGCCGGGTCGGAGCGCCGCTCCAGGTCGGCGCCCAGGTAGCCGTTCATCCATCTGCGCAGTCCCGCCGAGTCGCCGAACCGCATGCGCTCCAGCGGGCGATCCAGCCGATCGAAGTCCAGCCGGTCCAGGTACCGGGGTACGGCCCTGCGGATCAGTGCCCGCATCCCGGCGCTGCGCCACTCCTCTGCCGCGTACGCCTCCTCGAACTCCGCCCAGCTCACCCGGGACCGGCTCGGATGGGCGGTGATGAGCTCGTGGTAGTACGCGAACCCCAGTTCCTTGGCGACCAGCGGCCACACGTCCCGGCGGAAGGTCCACGGCCCCTCGCCCAGTGCCGCCGCGGTGAGGAAGCGCGGCACCGGCGGGCGGGCGCCCCGGAACGGGTATCCGGTCTTCGCGTGGTACGGCACACCGCGGCGCGACCCCATCTGCAGCAGCGGCTCCCGGCCGCTGGGCAGGTAGACCAGTTCCCCGTCGTACTCGCGGACGAAGCGGCCGCCGCGTCCCGAGGTGAGCAGCACCATCAGGTCGACGGAGGCCAGCCCCATGCCCCGCACGATCACCGGTTCACCGGCGGGCACCTGATCCAGGTCGAGGTCGGCGGTGTAGCCGGTGGGCAGGTAGAGCAGCCCGTCGCGACCGGCCACGCCCGCCAGCTGCCGCTCCTGCCCGGTCGGGGTCACGTCGCCGTTCCCCTGGGCGAGGATCACCGCGTCCACTTCGAGCGTCCGGCCGTTCTCCAGGGTCACCGCCTGCCCACCGGGGATGTCGGTGAGGTCCAGCGCGCGGGTGGCGTGGACGTGGACGCGGACGCCGCGGGGGGCGGTGGTGACCGCACGCTGGAAGACGTGCGACAGGTAGGCGTTCTGGACCGGCCGGGAGGCGAACCTGCCGGGGTCGCCGCCGAGCCACTCGGCCAGCGAGGGGCCGGGGCGGATCGGGCCCCGGCACTGGACCGACTCGTCGGTGAACAGCGTCACGTCGGCCGCGGTGGAGTTCATCCAGAGCAGTTCGGGCTGCTCGGCACGCCAGACCCGGCCGCCGCCCGGCGGGTAGGGGTCGATGACGTGGATGTCCAGCGACGGCCAGTCGAGCAGGTCGGCGGCGTTGGCGCAGATCCGCTCCACCAGGCAGGTGCCCGTCGGCCCGGCTCCGACGACGGCGATGGCGGCGCTCATGCGGTCCCCCCGCCCGGTGACGCGGCGGTCCTCTGCGGCGGCTTCATACGGCGGCTCTGCGGTGCGGCTCGTCCCAGTCGGCGTGGAGCGGGGCCACCCGGATCCGCCAGGCGGCGGTCTCCGCGGCGGCGGGGGCCGTGATGGCGGTGAAGTCGGTGTTCTCGCGGAAGGCTGGGTGCCGGTAGAGGTCCCTGGCGTAGGCCCAGAGGTTGGGGAAGGCGGTCAGCGGGCGCTCGCTGATCCCGGCCGCCGGATTGTCGCTCAGGTCGAAGCGGAGCAGCGTCGGCCAGAGCCGCACGTCCGCCTCGGTGATCCCCGAGCCGAACAGGAACCTGCGGTCGGCGAGCCGGGCGTCGAGCTCCTCCAGGAAGGAGATCACCGCCCGCCGCGCCGCGCCGTACTCCGCCTCGGTGGTGGCCGAGGCGATGCGGCCCGCCGCCGTGTTGGCGTATTCGTAGATCCTGACGTTGAGCGCGTCGATCTCCGGGCGGAGCTCTTCGGGGTAGAGGTCGACGTCCGGGTCACCGCCGAACCGGGTGCCCAGGTCGATCGTGATGTCGGGGAAGTCGTTGCTGACGATCCGCCCGGACGTCCTGTCCCAGAGCGTCGGCACCGAGACATGCCCGTCGAACCCCGGCTCGGTCGCCTCGTAGGCCTCGCGGAGCGTGGCGAACCCGTTCACCGGGTCGGCTCCGCGCCGCTCCCGGAACGCCCAGCCGCGACCGTCGCGCTCGTCGTCCACATAGGACAGCGAGACCACGTCCTGTAGCCCTTTGAGGGATCGCACGATCGCCGCGCGCTGCGCGTAGGGACAGACCGCCGCGACGTAGAGGTGGTAGCGCCCGGGTTCGGCGGGGAACTCGCCGGTGCCGTCCACGGTGATCCGCCCCTGGAAGGGGTAGCGCGGACCGGGCCGGCCACCCGGCCGGTAACGGCCGTAGGTGTCGAAGTCCACGGGACCGGCATAGGTAAGTGTGATCTCGGACATGTGCTGCTCCCAGGCATGCCTCGGTGACCCGTTGAGGGGTCCGCGCTTGCGGCACGCCCACCGTGCCGCCCGGTCTTCCCCGGGGGCACCCCGCCGCGGCGCGAGGGTTGCCGGTCAGTGAGCCGGGGCTCTGCACTGACACTCTTAACCTAGTTAGAAGGTAGGAAATGCATAGATCTCTGTCAAGCCTTATTGTCGGGGGATGTCGCATGAAATGGTGAATGTGATCTATCGGAAATACGACGGCTCGCTGCACTGGAACCATCGGGCCCGGCTGCTCGGCGAGGACGAGCACGGCGTCTGGACGGGCTGCCCCGCGGGGACCACCGGCAGCAAGGGCACCGAGCCCCCGATCACCTGGCAGCACGCGTTCGTGCTGCTCCTCCCTCGCGACGCCTGGTGGACGGCCAACTTCAACGCCGCACCGAACAAGACCGAGATCTACTGCGACATCGCGACGGTGCCCCAGTGGAGCGACGGCCAGGTGACCATGGTCGACCTCGACCTCGACGTGATCCGCATGCGGGACGGCCGGATCATCCTGGACGACGAGGACGAGTTCGCCGAGCACCAGGTCCGCTACGCCTATCCCCCGGACGTCATCGAGAACGCCCGCACCACGGCCGCCCGGCTCATGAAGGCCGTCACCGCGGGTTCCGCCCCCTTCGGAGCCGCCCCCCACTGGCTCTCCCAGGTGACCTGAGAGCCGCGCAGACGCCTACAGCGGCGGGAAGTCGGGGGCGCGGCGTTCGACGAAGCTGGCCACCCCCTCGGCGAAGTCCGGGCGGCCGAACGACTCGGCCATCAGGCGCACGGCGGCGGTCTCCGCCGCCTCCATGGTCCGGCTCCCGTCGCCCCAGACCTGACGCTTGATCACGGCCATCGACGCCGGGGAGCTGTGCGCGACCAGTTCGCGGGCGTACGCCCGGACCTCCGCCAGCAGGTGCTCGCCGGGCACCGACCGGTTGACCAGGCCGAGCTCGTAGGCCTCCGCACCGGTGAACGTGCGACCGGACAGCAACAGGTCCATGGCCCGCACCTGACCGGCGAGCCGGGGCAGGATCCACGACAGACCGTATTCGGCGATCAGGCCGCGGCGGGCGAAGGCGGTGGTCCACTTGGCCTCGTCGGCGGTGAAGACCAGGTCGCAGACCAGGGCGTGGACCATGCCGAGCCCGGCGCAGGCGCCGTTGACGGCCGCGAGGACCGGCTTGCCGATCGTGGTCGGGAAGGTGGGGGGCCGCCTGTCCGGCTCTCTCTCGTAGGAACCGTCCCGGATGGCGTCGAGGGTCTGGAAGTCGGCGCCGGCACAGAAGCCCCTCCCCGCTCCGGTCACCACGATCACCCGGACCTCGGGGTCCTTCTCGGCCTCGGCCAGCAGGTCGAAGTAGCGCCGCCCCATCGCGTCGGTCCACGCGTTGAGCCGGTCCGGGCGGTTGAACGTCAGCGTCAACACGCCCCGGTCGACAGACGACAGCACCAGATCCAGCATTTCCCGCCTCCTTGCCCGCCTCCTACCGAATCATGTTCTACATCTTCTCCGCAACGCCCCTGCCGACACGGGTCCGCGACCGATCGGCCGAGGCCCCACCCGGATCCGCCGTCAGCCCCGGCGGGCCAGCACCCTGGCCAGCGCCTCGGCGACGTCGGAGGCGCCGGCCGGATCGTCCATCAGCATCGACTGCCGCAGCCAGACCACCGTCCGCGAGGCGGTTTCGGCCGACGGGCAGGGCTCGACCCGGGCGCCCGCGTCCGTCAGGGCCGCCATCGTGCCGAGCGGCGGATAGCCGCCCTCCAGCGGCACCCCCTCGGCCGCCATCGCGGCCAGCAGGAACTCCCGGTCGACGGGGGCGTTCACCCGCAGCATGAGCAGATGCCGGGAGTCCAGGGTGGTCCCGGGCGGCTGCGGCACCACGGTCACCGGAGGCCCGCCGTCTCCGGACCCGGCCGCCGGGAGCGCCGGAAGGCGGGCGAGCTCGCGCTCCACCGCCACGCAGAACGCGTTCCGCCGCGCGATCTCCTCTTCCAGCCGGTCCAGCCAGGGCAGCAGCAGGGCCGCCTGGATCTCGGTCAGCCGCAGGTTCCAGCCGACCTCGGGATGGCCGTACCACTGACCGCCGATCCGCCGCCCGAGGTTGCACACCGACCAGATGCGGGAGTGGACGTCCTCGTCCCGGCAGACGATCATGCCCCCCTCTCCCGCGGTCATGGCCTTGCTCGACTGGAAGCTGAACACCCCCGCGTCACCCAGGCCGCCGACCGGGCGGCCCCGGTAGGCGGCGCCGTGCGCCTGTGCGCTGTCCTCCACGACCGCCAGGCCGTGCCGTACGGCCGACGCGGTCAGGCCGTCCATGTCCGCAGGGCTGCCCGCGAGGTGGACCGGCATGATCGCGGCCGTCCTCGGGGTGATCGCCGCCTCGACGGCCGGCACGGACAGGTGCAGGTCCACCGGGTCGACGTCGACGATCACCGGGGTCGCCCCGGTCAGCAGGACCGAGGTGGCCGAGGCCACGAAGGTGTACGCCGGGACGATCACCTCGTCCCCCGGCCCCACGCCGAGGCCGCGCAGGGCGGCGAACAGCCCCAGGGTGGCGTTCCCGACCGCCGTGCCGTACGACACGGCGGACCGGGCCGCGAACGCCGCCGCAAGCTCGGCGCAGCGGGATCCCTGGGTGGCTCCCCAGTTTCCGCTCTCCAGCACTTCGCCGACCAGCTCGCGCTGCGCGGGAGAGAGCGGAGGCGGCCAGGACGGCCAGGGCGCGGAGCGGACGGGGGTTCCCCCGTCGATGGCGAGTTTCATCCGTTTCCTTCCAGCGGGGAGATCCCGGCCCTCGGTGACGGGGAGGACGGGAGGGTCAGGCGGTCGCCCAGGACGCGAGCGAGGTTACCGCCCAGGATCAGGTCGCGATCGACCTCGGCGAGCGGCGCCAGGGCGACCCGGCCGAGCCCGGCACGCAGGTCCAGGAAGCAGGCGTCGGAGCCGTAGACCACCCGCTCGGGCCCGGCGAGCGCGGCCAGACGGGAGATCCAGCGACCGGTGATCTTCGATCCGCAGACCTCCAGCAGCACCGACGGGTGGTCGGCCACCAGCCGGGCCGCGCGGGTGAAGCCGTACGACCACAGGCCGGTGTGGCCCATCAGCAGCGGCACGTCCGGGTGGCGCGCCGCCACCGTGGCGAACTGCGCGGGATCGCCCCAGGGCGAGTCGGTCTGGCTGTGCGCGAGGACCGGCAGCCCGAGGGCGAAGACCGGCTCGTAGCGCGGGTCGTCAAGGCGGCACTGGTGCACGTCGGGGTGGAGCTTGACGCCCCAGGCCTCCGGCCGATCGGTCAGCGGCGTGCGGTGGTGCGGGTTGTAGACCTGCCAGACTCCGAACCTGCCGGGATGCGCCGCCGCCGTCTCGAAGGCGCGGCGGTTGCCCGCCACCGCGTCCGGCCCGACACCGAGCAGGTCGCTGACGCCCATCGCGGCGATGCCGAGCCGGTCCATCATCGCGGCCAGCCCCGCGGCCGAGGGGTCGGGGATGAGGAAGTCGGGCCAGGCGCCGACGTGTCCGTGGGCGTCGAGGATCACAGCAGCCTCCGCAGGGTGCCCGAGGCGATCAGCGCCACCTCGGCGGGCGTGAGGTCGAGATGGTCGAGGAGGAACCGGGGCCCGCAGTCGTCGAGCACCGGCGCGCCGGTGCCGAACACCAGCCGGTCCGCGCCGTACCGCTCGGCCAGCCACTCGACCCCGCGCTGGGTGTTGACCGTGCCGATCTCCAGCCAGAGGTTCGGCAGCTCGGCCATCAGCTCGGCGACCGCGCGCAGCCGCCGGTAACCGGGATTGAGCAGGAGCACGCGCAGGTGCGGGAGCGCGGCGGCCAGGGTGCGGAGCCGCTCGGGCGAGGTCTCCTCCAGGTCGACGGCCACCGTCAGGTCGCGCCCGGCCATCGCCTCCAGCCAGCGCAGCGCGACGGGGCCGGTCAGCTCGAACCTATGCCTTTCCGGGCAGAGTCGCACGAACCTGACGTCCCAGGCGAGCACCTCGTCCAGGGTCGCCGGGGCGCTCGCCCCCGGCACCCCGGGGACCACCACCGGCACCGGGATCAGCCGGGGATCGTCGAGGGCGAACAGAGCCTCGTTCCCGGCCGACGGGTCGGAGTAAAGGCTGAGGGTGTGGGTGACGCAGGCCGCTTCGATCCCCAGCCGGTCCATGTCCGGCCGGGGATCGGCGGGGAGATCGTCGAACGGCACGGGCCCGACCAGGCGCCAGGCGTCGACCACCGACAGATCCGTCAATTTCGGCACGGACCGAAATCTTCCCAGACGGATAAACGCGCGTCAATGCCTTGACCGGCATGCCAGAGAAAGGCTTATGGACATTACGGCTAGGGCCGTTATACCTTGCGCCCGACCCAACTTCTCGGAGGCACGCATGATCCCCCCACGCACGATCCCCCGCCGCCGGTTCCTCCAACTCGCCGCGGGATCGGTCGCCACGGGCGCCGTCTCGGCGGCCGTCCCGTCGGCGCCCGCCCACGGAGCCACGGGCGAACCCGAGGGGACGCTCACCGACCTCGGCCCTGCGAGCGTCACCAGCGCCCTGGGAAACGCCGAGTTCGCCGGTGGCGTCCTCTACGCCGCCACCCGCGGGCTCTCCCCCAACGCGGTGGGCTCCTACGACCTCGCCGCGGACGCGGTCACCGCCCATTTCGACATCCCCACCGGCATCGGGGTGTGGGCGATGTGCGCCACCGGCACCGACGTGTACATCGGCACCCACGGAGGCGCCTCCGACCTCTACCGGCTCGACACCCTCACCGGTACCGTCACCAAGGCCGCCGGCTACTCCGACGACTACATCTGGGCCATGGCGGCCTCGCCCGACGGCAAGGTCTACATGGGCCTGTCGCCGACCGGCCGGGTGGTCGAGTACGACCCGGCCGCCGGCACCAGCCGTGACCTGGGTGTCGCGACGCCGGGCGAGCAGTACGTGCGCAGCGTCGCCGCCGACGACACCACCGTCTACGCGGGGGTCGGCGCGCATGCCCACCTGGTGGCGATCGACCGCGCCACGGGCGCGAAGCGGGAGATCCTCCCGGCCGAGCTCGCGAGCCGGGACTTCGTGGCGAGCATGACCCTCTCCGGGACCCACCTCGCGGCGGGCATCTCGTCGTCCGGCGAGGTGCTCGTGCTGTCCACCTCCGACCCCGCCGACCACCGGATCCTCAAGGCGACCGCCCCGGGGGAGAAGTACGTGACCTCGGTGGTCATCCACGACGGCTACGTCTACTTCGCCGGCCGGCCGTCGGGTGCCCTGTACCGGTGCCCGCTGTCCGGAGGCGAGGTCGAGTCGCTCGGCGTGGCCTATCCCGAGGCCGCCACCCATCGGCTCCTGGTCCACGACGGCCGCGTCTACGGCATCCAGGACGGCGCGGTCTTCGTCTACGACCCGGCGACCGGTTCACTGGAGTACCGCAGCCTCGTCCAGCGCGGCTTCCGGGCCGCGCCCGAGCAGCCGATGTCCGTGCACTCCGACGGCCACCACGTCTACGTGGGCGGGAAGGGCGGCGCCGACATCCACGACGTGGCCGCGGGGACCCGTACCCGGCTGGGCATCCCGGGCGAGCCGAAGACGGCGCTGACGCTCAAGGACACCACGTATCTCGGCGTCTACACCCAGGGGCTGCTCTACGCCCACCGGCCCGGCGAGAGCTCGGCGCGGCTGCTGGCCCGGACCGGCAACCAGCAGGACCGGCCACGCGACCTGGCCTATGACACCCTGACCGGGCTGATCGTGATGCCCACCCAGCCCGAGCCCGGGCACATCAACGGGGCGCTGTCGCTGTACTCCCCGCGCACCGGCGCGTTCGACACCTACCGGCCGGTCGTCGAGCGCCAGAGCGTGTACTCGGTAGCCACCCGGCTCGGCACGGCCTACCTCGGCACGAACATCCAGGAGGGACTCGGTCTGCCGCCGGTGACCACCACGGCCCGGCTGGCGGCGTTCGACCTCCGGAAGCGCAAGCTCGTCTGGGAGCTCGAACCGGTGCCGGGCGCGCAGTACGTCGCCGCCCTCGGGCAGACCCCTCTCGCCCTGTACGGCCTGACCAACACAGGTGTGTTGTTCGAGTACGACTTCCTGCGCCGCAAGGTCACCCGGACCGCCAAGGTCGCCGACCGCGGCGGCGAACTCGTCGTCACCGGCCTCGTGGCCTACGGCACCGACGGCGACCGCGTCTACAAGGTCGACCTGCCCCGGCTCACCGCGACGACGATCGCCGGCGGCCTGGCGGGCGAGTGGTTCGGCGGGGAGCCGAAACTCTCCCTCGACCCGTCGGGTCGCGCGCTGTACGGCCTGCGCGGCCGGAACCTCGTCCGCATCGCGATCTCCGGCCGGCGCTGACCGGACCGGCGACGGCTCACGGTGACGTCGCGGACGGCTCCGTCCGCCCGGTCGCCGGCAGCCTGCCCTCGCCGAGGAGGCCGGCGGAGAGGTCGCCGGCCTCCTCGGTACGCGAGCGGACGTGACGCTCACCGGCCACCAGGAGCTCCCGGTCTTCCGCCAGGCCGGGGCCGTACGGATCGTGGGCGTGGCTGTCCGGGATGCGCCCCTCGGCGGCGGCCAGCCAGAGCATGCGCTGGACATACCCCTCCATCGGCTCGGTGAAGGTCGCCGCCGCGAGCCGGTCGAGCCGCGCCGACGCCCACTCGAACCGGCGCAGGTCGGAACCGGTGAAGGCGTGGAGCACCTCCGCCGTCACCTCGACGCGGGCCGCCGCGATGCCCACCAGTGCGGCTTCGGCCCCCCACAGCAGCGACGGGCCGAACATCCGGTCCTCGCCGGTGATGGCGAGCCTGCCCGCCGCACGGGTGAGAGCGATCGCCTCCTGGCAGCCCATGGCGTCCGACAGCAGCGCCGTCTTCAGCCCCGCGACCCCGGGGTGGCTGACCACCCGGCGCAGCACGTCGGCCGGGTAGGGCCTGACGTAGAGGTCGAAGGCGATCATCGGCAGGCCGGTCGAACGCCAGATCGCGTCGTGGGCGGCCACCGGATCGTCGGCGGGGAACACCAGGACGGCGTCCGCACCGAGGTCGGCCGCCGTCCGCGCCTCGGCCACCATCCGGGCGAGGACCGCGTCGGCACCGGCCGCCGTACCCGGATCCGCGGCCGGAGAGCCGCTGGCGCCCTCCGTGCCGGACGGTCCTTCCGCGCCCGCCGTACCAGGGGATCCACCGACTCCCACGACCACCGGCACGCCGGTGGCGACGGCACGGCCGATCAGGCCCGCACGGACCTCCGGTGCGAGGAAGGGTCCGCGCCCGGTGTGTGCGAGCACGGCCAGGGCGTCGGCCCCGTCGGCGACGAGGCCTCTCAGGTAGGCGTCGGCGAGGTCGAGGTCCACCTCACCCGCGGCGGTCATGGGGGTGGCCGCCGCCGCGACCAGCATGCCGCGCAGCCGGTCGCGCAGCAGGGCCGCCCGTGAATCGATGTGCATCCGGCGAGCCTAGACGCCGCGTCCGGCGGCGTGCATCCGGCGGTCCCCGGCTCGGATCGGCCGCGATGCCCGGCTCGGATCGGCCGCGGCGACCTGACAGGCGGGCCGACGAGCGCGGCCACCGCGGCCGGATCGAGCTTCCCCGTCAGCGGATCGGCGTCCGCGAAGACAGGAACGGCGTTCTGCGCCAAGATGGGGGCCACCGTGCCGAAGCCGGTCCACGGGGTCGTGCTGATCCCGTCTCCGGGATCGGGGGCGGCGGCCACCTCCTCGTCGCCGAGAGTCCGCCCGTCCGGTCCGGCCACGCCGGGGAAGGTCAGGCTCGACGAGCACCTCGCAAAGATAGAATCGAACGATAGCGGTCTCGACCGTAATAGGGAACGAGGAGGCCCGGGTGGGCACAGTCATCGGAGTCGTCGGCCCTCACGACCTGGTGGACGAGGTGGCCGCGATCTGCGACGAGCAGCTCGGGGTGAGCGCGCTGCGGCTGGACTACGACCACGAGTCGCAGGCGCCCGCGATCGTGGAGGCTCACGCGCCGGCGGTCGAGGGGTGGCTGTTCACCGGCATCGTGCCGTACATGCTGGCACGCGACGCCGACGTGCTCACCCGGCCCGCCGCGTTCGTCGACTACTCCGGCGCCACCCTGCTCAGCGCGCTGGTCCGCCTGCAGCGCGAAGGACAGGACGTCACCCGGCTGTCCGTCGACACTCTCGCCGCCGCCGACATCGTGGCGACCTTCACCGAGGCGGGCCTGCCCACCGAGGATCTCCGAATACTCCCCTACCGCCAGGGGATGAGCTCGAAGAAGGCCGTCGCGTTCCATCGCAGGGGGCGGGAACACGCCGCGGTCACCTGCCTCAGCTCGGTCCACGAGGCGCTGCGAGAGGAGATGCACGTGCTGCGCCTGGCCCCTTCGGCGCACTCGGTACGTGTCGCCCTGCGCCAGCTTCTGCTGTCGGCCGAGGGGCAGGCGCAGGAGGACGCGCAGATCGCGCTGGGGCTGATCGAGGTGGAGGGCGAGGAGGGCCTGTTGCGTGAGGCCGCCGCGCTCGGCGGCACGCTGGCCGCCTTCCGCGGTGGCACCCACCTGCTCGTCACCACGCGCGGCCCGCTCTCCGACGCGACGGGCGGCTTCTCCTCGCTGCCCATGCTGTCGCGCCTGGCGAGCCACAACCGGGTCGTGCGGGTGGGGTTCGGCCTGGGCCGCAGCGCGGCGGAGGCCGAGAGCCTGGCGCGTCGCGCCCTCGCCCGCGCCCGCCGCATCGGCGATGTGGCCGCGGTGCTGTCACTCCGCGCCGACACCGACATCGTGCTCGAATCGGTCACCGCCGCGCCGGTCGGCGGGAAGAACCTCAACGTGATCGCGCGCCGGGTGGGGCTGTCGGTCCCGACACTGGAGAAGTTGCTCGAGGCCCAGGCCGCCGTGGGCGACGAACCGCTCACCACCCGCGAGATCGCCGAGCGCCTCGGGGTGCAGCAGCGGACGGCCCGCCGGATGCTGCACCGCCTGGAGCTCTCGGGACTCGCCGAACGCACCGGAAACCTTTCGAGCGGTTCGAGCGGCCGCCCACTGACCATGTACCGGCTGACCCTCTAGCCCAGCCGCCGGTCGAGGCCCCCGGCGGCGAAGTCGGCATCTCGAAGCCAGGGGTGAGCCGCCGGAGCCGGTCGATCTCGGCGAGCCGGCCCGGTGACAGGTACTCGGCCGGATCCGGGCACCGGCGCCGTGGCGGCCCGTTCGCTCTCATTTACGGTCCAGACCGTAAATTTGACGAGCTACGAATGTCAATGGACACGGCGGAGCGTCAGCTCGGTGAGACGGTCTCCCGCGCCGAGATCAGCACGTCGAGGATGGCGCGGGTCTGCTCCCACGGAACGGGGCTGGGCGCTCCGCCGACCATGGCGAGGAACGCCTCGATCGTGCCCTCGTAGCCCAGTGCGCGGAGCACGTCGTCCCCGCCCCGGAGCACGACCGTCTCGGCGGCGTCGCGGGTGTGGACGGTCACCGTGTAGGACTCCTCCTCGGAGACCCCGAGGATCTCGACGGTGCCGGGAATGCCGTTACCCCACTGCAGCGCCATGACACCGGTGTCCTCCGAGCGGAGCGGACCGTAGTGACGGGTCGCACCCGCCGCGCCGACGAGCCGCACGTCGGGACCGAGCAGGGCGACGAGCAGCTCCACCCCGTGGATGCCCATCGTCACCATCGTGCCGCCTCCCTCCGCCGGATCGTCCTGCCAGGGGTTGTAGCCGGTGGCCCAGATCCCCACGTCGTGCCGGACCGTCGCCCGGACCGCCAGCACCCGCGCGGGGTCGACGCGGTAACCGGCGAATCCGGGAGCGAAGCGCAGCACCGAGCCGGACATCACCCGCCCGGCGACCGGCGCGATCAGCTCGTCCAGCTCCCGCAGCCCCTCACGGGTGGCGGCGGCCGGCTTGTTGACGAAACAGGGCGCCCCCGTCTCCAGCACCGGTCCCAGCGCCTCCGCCGTCCGCGGCGTGGGCACCGTGAGGACGACGCCGTCGGGCTCCGCCGCCAGGAGCTCCTTCAGGCTGGAGACCACGGTGGCCGCCGGGTGTTCCTCGGTGAAACGCGCCAGCCGCGCGGCGTCGTCCTCCCACACCACCAGCTCGGCACGGCGGGCGACGGTGCGGGCGTCGGTGAAGGGGTGGCTGGTGGCCAGTCCGGCGAATGCGATGCGCACGGCATCCTCCTGAGCAGTCGGGCTCCCGACTTTACGACAGGAACCGCGCCGGCTCAGGAGCGCCCGCCCCTCTCAGCGCCGTCCCGCGCCCTTGCCGTACGGCCTCACCCGCGTCACACGGCACGGCCTCACCCGCGCACTGCCGTACGGCCTCACCCGCATCACACGGCACGGCCTGGCGGAACCCTCAGGTCCGCTCCACCACGAGGTGGATCCCCACACGTACGGCCCGATCCCGGCTCGCCGGGATCACCACCCCGCCACGTTCCCATGACCGAGTCCCCGCTCCAGCGAGTCGGGGTGGTGGGCGAAGTTCGGCGAGAGGTCGGCCTCGTCGTAGTAGCGGTGGAAGACCGGTGTGGTGGAGCCCGACATCGGTGGCACGATCCAGCTCCAGTCGGCCGGGCAGACCCGGCCGGCCTTCTCCTCGCGCTTCAGGTGGGTCAGGAAGCGCTGTGACTCGGTGTGGTGGTCGGTTATCGTCACCTCCGCCCGGTCGAAGGAGTGCAGCACCGCCACATTGATCTCCACCATGGCGTGGTCGCGCCAGAGCGAGCGCTCGTTGGTGGTGTCCAGGCCCAGGTAGTGGGCGACGATCGGCATCATGTTGTAGCGGTCGGTGTCGGCGAAGTTCCGTGCGCCGATCTCGGTGCCCATGTACCAGCCGTTGAACGGCGCCGCCCGGTAGTGGATCCCGCCGATCTCCAGGCACATGTTGGAGATGGCCGGTACGGCGTGCCAGCGCAGCCCCAGCCTCTCGAACCACGGATAGGACGGATGGGAGAGCGGCACCTCCAGCACGGCGTCACCGGGCACCGTGGCCATCAACGGCGGTCCGTCGCCCATCGAGACGAGCAGCGGCAGCACGTCGAAGGGCGTGCCGGGCCCTCCGGGCCAGCCGAGCTTGCGCACCATCGTGGTGAAGTCCACATATCGGGGGTCGCCGACGACGGACCCGTCGTCCATCGCGTATCCGGCGTAGCGGATCAGCTGTTCGTTCCAGATCCTCGGCCCCGGCCTGCCCGGCCGGTCCGGGGCGAACACCGTGATCGTCGGCCGGATCCTGCGGTTGGGCGCCGCTTCCCTGAGGTGGTTCACGCACTCCACGGCCACACCCTCGGCCGTGTTCACCCACCGCCGGTCACGCACCTGCAGCGAGTGCCAGTAGAGCCGCCCGATGCACCGGGAGCTGTTGCGCCAGGCCACCCGGGCGCCGAAGGCGAGCTCCTCGGGGGTGTGGGTGTAGGTTCCCGTCTGGTAGATCTCGACCTGGACCTCGCGCAGGCGAGCCTCCATCGGCCCCGCGGCCGGGTTCTCCCGGTAGAACAACTGGAAGAAGTCCGCAACCGCGGCAATGTCGATTCCCTGCACGACCGGAACGAACTCCTTCGTCTTCAAGAACATGGACACCACTCGCTGGACACCGTGAATCAGGTCCGGTGTACGGGTGGGGAACCCTCGCCAGATCAGCACAGAACAGCCACCTATGCGTGCACGGGCACGGACGGCCGTTCCGGGCGGCGCGGTGCCCTGTGTGCAGCGGCCCTTGCCCCACTGCGATCGCTGTGTGTTCCGCGGCGGCCGCGTCGCCCTCGCTGACAGGCGATCATAGCGATAGTGACGCGACATCTGTCATCTTCTATGACTGAAGGTGTTTTGTCTTCCAAATCAGTACACAAACGCAGAGGCCCCAGGAGCATGGCTCCTGGGGCCTCTGAATGATGCTCCCGCGATAGGACTCGAACCTATAACCTGCCGGTTAACAGCCGGCTGCTCTGCCGATTGAGCTACACGGGATCGTGCTCTGCGCCGCTTGGCCTGGGATGTTTTCCCCGCTCCTTGCGGCGCAGGAATAGATTAGCGCACTCTGCGGGTGTGTGTCGCATCGATCCACCGGGGTAGGTCCGAGAGAACACGCGGTCCGTGGGTAGGGGCCTGGCGGAGCACGGTTGTGGAGGTGGAGATGCGTTATCGAATGATGTTCGGGGTGGGTCTCGCGGTGGGCTACATCCTGGGGAGCCGGGCCGGCCGGGAGCGTTACGAAGAGATCAAGCGGCTCGCTCAGCGGGTGTCCGACAACCCCTCGGTGCAGGAGACCGCCGGTCTGGTGGGCGCCCGGATCTCCAAGGTCACCAATGTGGCCAGGACGAAGGTGTCCCACGTGGCCAGGAACCGGCTGCCGTTCCTGCAGTCGGAGAACGGCTGGCAGGCCCAGAAGCACGACGAGACCGGAGTCGGCTGGCCGGAGGACGAGCGGGCCCACGCCCCGCATCCCTGATCGACCGGCTGCGGAAGGCCCCCTCGGGGGCCTTCCGCCTGTCCGGGCCCCGATGACCCGCGGCGCCGGCGGCCGATCGGCGCGAGTCAGACGCCGAAACTGCGGCGGGTCTCCTCCAGCGCCTGCTCGGCGAGGGCCCGCAGGCCGGGGTCGGCGGGGTCCAGCCCCGCGTCGAAGACGAACTCCCAGACCACCCGGTCGTCGTCGGTCTTCCTGGCCACCAGCAGGACTCCCCCGCGTGCGTCGAGAGGGGCGTACTGGTTCACCAGGATCGAGGCGGTCACCCGTTCCCGCACGGCCTCGGGGATCCGCCCCGGCTCGGGTAGCAGGGCGCGGTACGACTCCCCCGCCGTGGTGACGACCGTCAGCCCCTGCTCGTCCCACACGCCGCGATCCACCTGGAACCACGGCAGCCGGGTGCCGCCCAGGTAGAGTGCCCGGTCCGTGGCGATCACGTAACCGTCCGGCCCTCCGGCGTAGGTGAGCACCCGGTCGGTCGGCGCGACGGCGGTGCGGACCTCGGCGGGCATGCGGTTGAAGAGCTTCATGGACCAACGTTATCCGTGAGCAGGTCGAGGGTGAGCGCGGCCGACCAGGAGAAGTCCCGGCCGCCTCGCCCGCTGCCGTCGAAGGGGTCGAAGCACTCACGGAACCCTGCCTGCCGGACCATCCGCAGGGTGGCCGTGCCGAGCAGTGACACCATCTCCGTCAGACCGTGTACGGCCAGCGCCTGCCGGAGCAGCCAGTTGGTGTTCACCCACGAGGGCCCCCGCCAGTAGCGGGTCCGGTCGAACTGCGCGGCGCGGATCTCGCAGCTCGGCACCGGATATCCGGCGGCGCCCATGAAACGGGGGGACTCCAGCACGCTCACCAGCTTCTTCACCAGGTCGTCGGGCAGGCCTGGATCGAGCATCGGCCCGAAGCATCCGACCGTGCACACGGGACTGAACCGCCCGCTGCGCAGGTCGCGGGCGCGGAAGACACCGTCGGCCCAGAGCCGCTCCAGGAGCCCCGCACGGATCCGCTCGGCCGCCTCCCGGTACGGCTCCGGGTCGGCGCCCGCCAGCGGTGCCAGCTCGGCCAGCGCCTGGCAGGAGGCCAGCCAGATCCCGTTGAACAGCGGGTCCTCGACCGCGAACGGGTGGTCCTCACGCAGGTAGGCGCCGTCGTAACCGGTGTCGCGGTAACACGTGGCCAGCCAGACGTAGCGGTCCTGATAGGAGTCGAGATGACAGCCGGGAGGTTCACCGCGCCGATGGGAACGCCGGACCGGGGGCAGGGCGGCCATCGGGGCGTCCCACGCGGGGCTGTCGTCCATCCCCGACTCCCACGGGTGCACGATGGCGGCCAGCCCGCCGCCGCCCAGGTCCCTGGTCCCGGCGAGATATCCGTGCTGGGCCGCCAGCATCGGATACACCCGGCGGACGAGGGCGGCCGCCTCATCACGGTCGGCGGCGTACCGCCACACCCGCCACACGGCCAGGGCGTGCAGCGGCGGCTGGGTCAGCCCGGAGGTGGCCACCCGGTTGGGAGACGCCGGGTGGTCCTGCGAACGCCAGACGGAGGGGCCGGGGAAGTAGCCCTCGGCTCGGGCCGGGTGGAAGACGATGTGCGGCACCATGCCGGTGCTCCACTGCCCCGCCATCAGGCTGAGCAGTTCGGTCCCCGCTCTCCGTGGGGCGCATCGGGCCAGGCCGATCGAGACGAAGGTCGCGTCCCAGTTCCACTGGTGGGGGTAGAGGCCGGGTGCGGGCACCGTGGCGGATCCCGTCCAGTTCGCGTCGAGCACCGACCATGCCTCGCGCCGGAGAGCGGCGTCGTCTACCGCCGACCGCAGCTCCATTTGCCCAGTCTGCGCCTGCAATCACTCATAGAACAGAGCTTTACCCATCCCATGCTCCTCAAATACATCAAAAAGTGTTTAACGCCTGATGAACGGCACCGCCACCGGGCGGTGCCGCGTGCTCCTTCCGGCACTCTCAGGCCAGGAGCCCCGCGCCCCAGAACGAGCCCGGCCGCACCCCTCCCGGGCAGGCGAAGATGCCGGATCCGACGTGCTGGATGTACTCGTTGAGCGAGTCCTTCGCCGCCAGCGCACGCTGGATCGGGATGAAGCCCTTTTCGGGGTCGCGCTGGTAGGCCAGGAAGAACAGACCCGCCTCCAGCCGCCCCAGGCCGTCGCTGCCGTCGGTGAAGGAGTAGCCCCGGCGCAGGATCGTCACCCCGCCCAGGGCCGCCGGGTTGGCCAGCCGTACGTGGGCGTCGATCGGCATCTTGTCCAGGACCACGGAATCGTGCTCGCGCACGCCTCCGTACGGGGCGCCCTCGCGCTTCGTCCGGCCGAAGATGTCCTCCTGCTCCTTCAGCGAGGTGCGGTCCCAGGTCTCGATGTGCATCCGGATCCGCCGGGCCACCAGATAGGAACCGCCGCGCAGCCACTCGGGCCCCTCGGCACCCACCCAGACGTGCTCGTCCAGTTTCCCGCCGTCGGTGCCGGCGATGTTGTTGGTGCCGTCCTTGAAGCCCATCAGGTTGCGCGGGGTCTGCACGTCCGGCGTGGTCGAGGACGTCTTGCCGAAGCCGAGCTGGGACCATCGGATGGCGGCCGTGCCGAAGCCGATCCGCACCAGGTTCCGTACGGCGTGCACCGCCACCTGGGGGTCGTCGGCACACGCCTGCACGCAGAGGTCGCCACCGCTGCGGGCCGGGTCGAGCCGGTCGGCGGGGAAGTGCGGCAACTCCTTGAGCCGGGCCGGCCGGGGCAGCTTGAGCCTGTCGAAGAACGAGGGGCCGAAGCCCACGGTCAGCGTGAGCCGCGAGGCGGGCAGACCGATGGCCTCACCGGTGTCGTCCGGTGGGGCGAGCTCCGCCCCCGTGGCCCCGCCGCCGATCTCCTGCGCCGCGGTCATCCGGACGGCCGCGGCGGTCCAGGCCTTCAGCATCGCCCTGACCTCCTCGCGGGAGCCGGTGCTCAGGTCGAAGGCGGCGAAGTGCAGCCGGCCCTGGACCGGCGTGGCGATCCCCGCCTGGTGTGCTCCGTGGAACGGGACCACGGCGCCCGCCGGGTCGGGCCGGACCGGCTCCGGCTGCCGGATCAGACCGGTTCCCGCGGCCGCGGCGGCACCGGCACCCATGGCGAGGCCGGCTCCGGTCAGGAGCCTGCGTCGGCTGAGATCAGGCATGTCTCCCCTTCCCGGAAGGATCAGCCCGCGAGGGCGGCGGGACCGTCACCGGCCGGACCGCCGGCGGTGCGTGCGGCGAGAAGGCCGTGGGCGGCGACTGGGCGGAGGGTGGAGGGCATCAAGGCTCCCGATGGTCGGTTGGCATCCCTGACTTAGCTTTCCCTTACCTCATCTTGCCAATCCACAGAGTTACCGATGGGGCAAAAAAAGTCACTCACCGTTATCGGGGACTCGGGCCGGAGAACGGCGAAGGCCCCCGGGAACGGAACCAGGGGGCCTTCGCCGTACGGACTCTCAGTCGAGATAGTCGCGGAGCATCTGCGCTCGGGTCGGATGGCGGAGTTTGGCCAGGGTCTTGGATTCGATCTGCCGGATGCGCTCCCTCGTCACGCCGAATTCCCGGCCGACCTCCTCCAACGTCCGGGGATGGCCGTCGGCGAGACCGAAGCGCAACTGGATGATGCGCTGCTCGCGGTCGGACAGCGTCGCGAGGATGTCGTCGAGCTGGTCCTGCAGCATGATGAAGGCCGCGGCCTCCATCGGTACGACCGCGTCCGCGTCCTCGATGAAGTCGCCGAGGTCGGAGTCCTCCTCGCCGATCGGCGACTGCAGCGAGACGGGCTCCTGGGCGATGCGCTGGATCTCGATCACCCTGTCGATCGGAAGATCCATCTCCAGTGCGATCTCCTCGGGCGCCGGCTCGCGGCCGAGGTCCTGGTGGAGCTGGCGCTGCACCCGGACCAACTTATTGATCGTTTCGACCATGTGCACCGGAATGCGTATGGTGCGCGCCTGGTCGGCGATCGCCCGTGTGATCGCCTGGCGAATCCACCATGTGGCATACGTGGAGAACTTGTATCCCTTGGTGTAGTCGAATTTCTCGACTGCCCGGATGAGCCCGAGGTTGCCCTCCTGGATCAGATCCAGGAACAGCATCCCGCGGCCCACATATCTTTTGGCGATCGATACGACGAGCCGCAGATTGGCCTCGATCAGCCTCTGCTTGGCCCGTGTGCCCTGCCAGACCAGTTCCTTGAACTCCGGGAAGGCCAGTCGTGAGACGACGCTTGTCAGCTTGTCCTCGGCGAACAGCCCAGCCTCGATGGACTTGGCGAGCTCCACCTCCTCCTCAGCCGTGAGCAGCGGCACCCGTCCGATCTCCCGCAGATAGATGCGGACCAGATCGCTGGTCGGAGCCCTTTTACCGACATCCTCCTCATCGGAGCGGGTGGTCTCCTCGTCGCTCTGGGGCTCGAGGACCTCCACTCCGTGCTCGGCGAGCATGCGGACGACGCGTTCGAGCGCGTCCGACGGCAGCTCGGATTTGTCGAGAGCAGCGGCCACGTCGTCGACCGTGACGCTTCCGCGCTCCCTTCCTTTCGCAACGAGGTCGGCCACCTGGTCTACCGATGGCGGCCCACTTGGCAGCACCGATGCACCCACGGGAGACAGTCTGCTGTATTGGGCCCCCAAAATGGCAGACCTATTTTTGGCACCGAAGGTAAGGCCGCGATCATTATCGAACCGAGACCTTATTAGGGTTTGGTCGAATCGCCGTATGGAAATTAAAGCCAATTACGCGATCAACTTCCGGCGGCGCGTTCCTTCAGTACGCGGCGCTGCTGTTCCAGTGCGACCAGCTCCCCGAACAGCCGGTTGTAGTCCTGCTGTTCGTCGACCGGGTTGGTCCGCTGCATGAGCGACTTCAACTGCTCGATCGCCCGGGTCACCGAGACGAGCTCCAGCGCGGCCAGCATGGCCGAGGCGTAGCGCTCCTCGCTCGCCACGTCCGCGCGCAGCTCCTCCACCGCGAACCGGGTGACCACCCCGCGCAGCGCGTCGGTCACCTCGGCCAGCAGCCGGTCCACCCACTCCCTGCCGCCGTGCCCGGCCGCCGGGGTGCCCCCGGCATCCATGATCAGCTTGTAGAGCGCGGCATGCTCGGGCAGCGTGAACGCCTCGGCACCGATGGCGTCGAACCCGGGGCCGATCAACGCGGGGCGCTGCACGGCCAGCTTCAGCACCTCGGTCTCGATCCGCACCCCGGGATCGGTGAGATCGGCGACCTTCCGCGGCCCGGAGGGTCGCTGGGGACGCGACTGGGGGGTGGCGGAGATCTCCGCGATCCGGTCCATGACGAACCGCTCGTTGTTGAAACCCAGCCACCGGTCGAGGTCCACGCCGTAGAGCTGACGGAGTGCCCGGTCCTTGATGGCGGCCACGATCGGCGCGGCGGCGTCCAGAGCCGACAGCCGGCCCTCGTTGGTACTCACGTCGTAGCGGGAGATCACGCTGCGGATCGCGAAGGCGAACAGCGGCTCCCTGCTGGCGATCAGGTCCCGTACGGCCGCTTCGCCCTGCTTGATGCGCAGTTCGCATGGGTCGAGCCCATCGGGCTGGACGGCCACGAAGGTCTGCGTGACGAACTTCTGCTCGTCGGCGAAGGCCCGCAGCGCCGCCTTCTGCCCGGCCGCGTCACCGTCGAAGGTGAAGATCACCTCGCCCTGCGACCCCGACTGGTCCAGCAGCAGCCGCCGCAGCACCTTGATGTGCTCGGCCCCGAACGCGGTCCCGCAGGTGGCCACCGCCGTCGGCAGTCCCGACAGATGGCAGGCCATCACGTCGGTGTAGCCCTCGACGATCACCGCCTGGGCGCGCTTGGAGATCTCCCGCTTGGCCAGGTCGATGCCGTAGAGGACCTCGCTCTTCTTGTAGAGCGGGCTTTCCGGGGTGTTGAGGTACTTGGGACCGTCCTCGGCCTCGTTCAGCTTCCGCGCACCGAAACCGATCACATCACCGGTGATGTCGCGGATCGGCCAGACCAGCCGTCCCCGGAACCGGTCGATCGGGCCCCGTCGCCCCTCCTTGGCCAGGCCGCCCTTGACCAGCTCCGCGCTGGTGAATCCCCGGGCCATCAGGTGCCGCGCGAGCGCCTCCCACTCGGCGGGCGCGTAACCCACCCCGAAGTGCTCGGCGTCGACCCGTTCGAACCCGCGCTCTGACAGGAACTTGCGCCCGATCGCGGCGTCCGGCCCGGCCAGCTTCGAGGCGTAGAACTCCGCCGCCGCCCGGTGCGCCTCGATCAGCCGGCTCCGCTCCCCCTGCTCCCGGCCGGGGACGTAACCGCCTTGCTCGTAGCGGAGGTGGATGCCGGCCCGGTTCGCCAGGCGTTCCACCGCCTCGCCGAACGACAGGTGCTCCAACCGCCGGACGAAGGTGATGACGTCGCCGCCCTCGGCGCAGCCGAAGCAGTACCAGTATCCCCGGGTGGGGGTGACGTTGAAGGACGGACTCTTCTCGTCATGGAAGGGGCACAGTCCCTTCAGGTTTCCGCCGCCCGCGTTGCGGAGCTGAATGTGCTCACCCACGATGTCGGCGATCGGTGAGCGCTCCCGCACGAGCGCGATGTCCTCGTCACTGATCCGGCCTGCCACGCCGTGAGTCTAGGCCCTGCCCCTAGATCTTTTGCCTACCGCGGTCGTCCGGGCGGCGTCTCGGCACGGCGAGGCCGCAGGACAGGCCCTGCTCCGGCGGCTCGACCTCTGCCGACAGAGGTGACTTTCCAGAACGGGTCGTGACCAATCGGAAGGTCCGTTACAAAGGTAAAGGCGGATTCTCGATAAGTTAACTGGGTGGAGATCATGCGATCGGGGCACATAGCACGATTGACCGCCGTGACCGGAGCGGTGCTCGTCACGGGGGCCTGCGCGTCACCGGGAGGTGTGGCAGGCGTCGGCACCCTGCCCCCGGCCTCTGCGGCCGAAGTCGTCGCCGCGACGCCCGGCGCGGTGACCTCGACGCTGCCGCCCCCGACAGGAACGCCCGCCCCCAAGGTGCCGGTAGTGATCAAACGGCCCAAGGCCGCCGCTCCGGTGCAGGTGCCCCCGCCGAAGGTGTCCGAACACACCTACGTCTTCCCCGTGAAGAACTGCCGGGTGACCTACGAGAGCAGGCTGCTGGTCCTGCCCAAGACGACGATCTGGTCCGGCAAGGGATGCTCGTTCGTCTCGCCCGTGAACGGGGTGGTCGACGAGGTCAACACCACGAACCGGTGGAAGCCCTCCACCGACCGGGGAGCCGACCGCGAGGGCCGGTTCGTCACGGTCGTCGGGGACGACGGCGTGCGCTATCTCGGCGGGCACCTGGACAGGGTCACTCCCGGGATCGCACCGGGCACCCGGGTCAGCGCGGGCCAACTCCTCGGCCAGGTCGGCAACTCGGGCAATGCCCGCTCCACCGCCAGCAACCTCTACTTCGCGATCTCCTGGAAGACCTCCCCCGCGCTCTGGTGGGTACGGCGGGGCATGGTCAACCCGTGGAACTACCTGGACGCCTGGCTGAACGGCAACCGCACGCTCTCCCCCAAGGACGAGATGCAGGCCGTGATGAACCAGACGGGAGCGGCGCCCAAGTGCGTGACCCTGTGCGCGTCCAAGCCGGGTGCCAAGCCCAAGCCCAGCGAGAAACCCCCGAAGGCCAACGACGAACACATCACGGTGGGCGGTTGACCGCTCCCGGGGTCAGCGGCCGGACAGGTGTCTCTGCCAGGTGACCGCGGAGGTGTCGGTGAGCGAGGCGATCTGGTCGATGACCACGCGCAGCCGCGCGGCGTCGCTCCCGGCCCTGACGAACGAGGGCCGGAGCGCGGGCTCCAGCGTGCCGGGCGCGCCCAGCATGATCAGGTGGGCCAGGTCGTGGATGAGCTCGCGCTGCCTGGCCTGGTTGGCGTTGTGCGCGTCCCGGGTCATCACGTAGTGGGCGGTGAGCCCCTTCAACAGGGCGCACTCCAGCCGGATGGCCCGGGGCACGATCAGGTCGGCGCTGTATCGGCCGCCCGCCTGACCGTAGGCCTCCTGGGTGGCCAGCTGCGCCGACCGGCAGAGACGGCCGATGAGTGAGCTGGTGAGGCTCTTGATCGCGGCGAGGTCGGTGAGCGAGCCGTCGAAGTGGCGGGGCCAGAGCGGCTGGGCGACCAGACGTCCGAAGATGTCCTCCAGCTCCTCGGGGTCGGCCTCCGGGGCGTACCAGACCCGGGTGGTCGCGCAGACCTCCCGGCGCTCGCCGGGGTCGCGCAGGCCCTCCGGCACGACGGCACCCGAGTGGACGGCGTCTTCCAGGTCGTGCACCGAATAGGCGACGTCGTCGGCCCAGTCCATGATCTGGGCCTCGAAGCTGACCCGTCCCTCCGGGGCGCCCTGCCTGATCCATTCGAAGACGGCCATGTCGTCGCCGTAGGCGCAGTATTTGGGACTCGTCTCGCGAGTCCACGGGTATTTGACCGCGGCGTCCAGGGAGGCGCGGGTGAGGTTGAGCCCGGCGCTGCGGCCGTCCTCGGTGAGGACCTTGGCCTCCAGCCGGGTCAGCAGGCGCAGGCTTTGCGCGTTCCCCTCGAATCCGCCGCACCCGGCGGCGAGCTCGTTGAGCGCTGTCTCCCCGTTGTGCCCGAACGGTGGATGCCCGAGGTCGTGGGCCAGGCAGGCGGTCTCCATCAGGTCGGGGTCGCGGCCGAGCGACTGCCCCATCTCCCGGCCGATCTGGGCGCACTCCAGCGAATGGGTCAGCCGGGTGCGCGGTATGTGCTGCCCGCTGCCGAGGGTCTCCCCGGGCCCGACCACCTGGGTCTTGGCGGCGAGCCGCCGCAGCCCCGCGCTGTGCAGCACCCGTGCCCGATCCCGCTGGAACGAGCCTCGCTCCGGGTTGCCGGGGGGTTCCGGTACCCATCTCGCCTGGTCGTGCTCGTCATAACCGTGCATAAGTGCAGTGATTTTATCCATGAAAGTGGCGCCCCATACCCAATGGCAGGGAAACACCTGACGACCGCTGAGCTGCGGTCATCAGTGGCGTCCGGCCGCACGACGCTCTCGGGGACCCTCCGCCAGGTCACGCACCCGGTCGCGATCCTCACCGACCCGGCATCGGGCCACACGACGCTCTCGGGGGCCCGCCGCCCGCGGGTGGAGGGCCCCCGAGAGCGAGGGGTCAGCGGGTGCCTGCGCCCTCCGCCAGGGCCGCGCGGCCGGCCTCCAGCCGGGCGACCGGGATGCGGAACGGCGAGCAGGACACGTAGTCCAGGCCGGCCTCGTGGCAGAAATGGACGGAGCCGGGGTCGCCGCCGTGTTCACCGCAGATGCCGAGCTTGAGGTCGGGACGGGTCCGGCGTCCCTCCTCGACGGCGATCCGGACGAGCCGGCCGACACCGTCTCGGTCCAGGGACTCGAACGGGGAGACTCCGAAGACGCCCAGATCCAGATACTTGGCGAAGAACGCGGCCTCGACGTCGTCACGGGAGAAGCCCCAGGTCAACTGGGTCAGGTCGTTGGTGCCGAAGGAGAAGAACTCGGCGGCCTCGGCGATCTGCCCCGCGGTCAGCGCCGCGCGCGGCACCTCGATCATGGTGCCGACCAGCGCTTCGACCCCGGCCTCGGCGAGGATCGCCCGCGCCTCGTCCCGGACGATCTCCAGCTCCTGAACGGCGGCGACGAGCGGAATCATGATCTCCGCGCGGGCTCCCGGGACCGCCTTGGCCGCCTCGGCGACCGCCCTGACCTGCATGGCGAACAGGCCGGGGATGACCAGGCCGAGCCGTACCCCGCGCAGGCCCAGCATCGGGTTCTGCTCGTGCAGGCGCTTGACCGCGGCGAGCAGCCTGCGGTCCCTGTCATCGGCCTGCTCGCCGGCGAGGGCGACCTTGACCGACAGGTCGGTGAAGTCGGGCAGGAACTCGTGCAGCGGCGGGTCGATCAGACGGACCGTGACGGGCAGGCCGTCCATCGCCTGGAAGATCTCGGTGAAGTCCGCCTTCTGCAGCGGCTGCAGCGCGGCCAGCGCCCGCTCCCGCTCCTCGGGCGAGACGGCCAGGACCAGATCCTCGACGAGCCGGCGGCGGTCTCCGAGGAACATGTGCTCGGTACGGCACAGCCCGATTCCCTGGGCGCCGAATCGGCGGGCGCGGGCGGCGTCCTCGGCGTTGTCGGCGTTGGCCCGCACGTCCAGCCGCCGGGACGCGTCGGCGTGGCCCATGAGGCGGTGCACCGCCTGGACCAGCTCGTCGCCGGTGTCGCCCGTCCCCTCGAAGTACTCCACGACCGGGGAGGCGACCACGGGCACCTCCCCGAGGTAGACGGCTCCGCTGGAGCCGTCGATGGAGATGACGTCTCCCTCGGAGACCACGACGCCACCGGGAGCGGTGAAACTGCGATCGTCGGCGGAGACCCTCAGCTCCTCGGCGCCGCAGACGCAGGTCTTGCCCATGCCGCGGGCGACCACGGCGGCGTGCGAGGTCTTGCCGCCCCGGCCCGTCAGCACCCCCTGCGCGGCGATCATGCCGGACAGGTCGTCCGGGTTGGTCTCGTGCCGGACCAGGATGACGGCCTCGCCCCGGGCCGCGAGCTCGACCGCCCGTTCGGAGGAGAAGACGGCCCTGCCGACGGCCGCCCCGGGAGAGGCGTTCATCCCGGTGGTGATCTTCGTCCGCTCCGCGTCCTTGGCGAAACGCGGGAACATCAACTGGGCGAGCTGGTCGCCGGTGACCCGGCTGACAGCCTCGTCGAGGTCGATCAGACCCTGGTCGACGAGCTGCACGGCGATGCGGAACGCGGCGCCCGCGGTCCGCTTGCCCACGCGGGTCTGGAGCATCCAGAGCTTGCCGCGTTCGACGGTGAACTCGATGTCGCACAGGTCGCGGTAGTGGTTCTCCAGCTTCCCCATGATCTGCAGGAGTTCGTCGTAGACGGACTTGTCGATGCCCTCCAGCTCCTGCAGCGACATGGTGTTGCGGATGCCCGCGACCACGTCCTCCCCCTGGGCGTTCTGCAGGTAGTCGCCGTAGACACCCTGCTGCCCGGTACCGGGGTCGCGGGTGAAGGCGACACCGGTGCCGGAGTCCATGCCGCAGTTGCCGAAGACCATCGAACAGACGTTGACCGCCGTACCGAGGTCGGCCGGGATGCGCTCCTGGCGGCGGTAGAGGATGGCGCGCGGGGCGTTCCAGGAGTCGAAGACCGCCTTGACGGCCATGCTCATCTGCTGGTGCGGGTCGGCCGGGAAGTCCTGTCCGGTCTGGGTGCGGATGATGCCCTTGTAGGTCTCGACGAGCCGCTGGAAGTCGGCCGCCTCCAGATCCAGGTCGTCACGGCCGTTCTTGAGCTCCTCGAGGGCGTCGTCGAACAGCGCGGCGTCGATGTCCTGGACGGTCTTGCCGAACATCTGGATGAGACGCCGGTAGGAGTCCCAGGCGAAGCGCTCGTTGCCGCCGGACTGCTTGGCCAGGCCGTGCACCGACTCATCGTTCAGCCCGATGTTGAGAACGGTCTCCATCATCCCGGGCATGGAGAACTTCGCCCCGGAGCGCACGCTGACCAGCAGCGGGTCGTCGGCCTGGCCCAGACGACGTCCCATCCGCCGCTCCAGGGCGGCCAGGTGGCCGGAGACCTCCTCGTCCAGGCCGTCGGGGAGCGCACCGTCCTTCAGGAAACGGCGGCACGCGTCGGTGGTGATGGTGAAGCCGGGGGGCACCGGCAGCCCAAGATTGGTCATCTCCGCCAGGTTGGCACCCTTACCGCCGAGCAGATCTTTGAGATCTTTGTTGCCCTCGGTGAAGTCGTAAACGTACTTGGGCACGGTTGCTCCTTCTGCGACTTCAAACGACGCGTGGTTCCGCCTCTCTTCGGACTCTACCGATGAATAAGATGATGAAACATCACTCAATGCCATACACCACGTTTGAGCAGCTCAAGCACCATGCTGCGGTCTAATCCAATGATAATCGGCGCCAAATCAACTGCCGTATCGGCCGTCCTGAGAATTGGTATAAACCAATTGGTATAAACCAATTACCCGGCATTCAGAGGAGTCGGCCGGGGACGACAGAAAGATCGCTTACATCAACGGCATCGTGCCGGGTACGTGCGTGGATGACGTGTTCGACGAAACCGTGGGGGACGTGATTCCCGCCGAGTGCACCGACGCGCACGAGGGTGCGGTGCCGGCCAGGTTCGACCGGCCCGAGGGGAGGTGGCCGGGCCAGAGAAGGGTCGACCATCCGGCCGAGAGGGGCTGCGACCGGCGGCTCGCCCCGCTGTTCGAGCGCAGCCCCAGCAAGGACCGGTCGAGCTCGCTGCCCGTCATTCCCATCCGGGAGGACCGGTCGAGCTCGCTGCCCGTCATTCCCATCCGGGAGGACCGGTCGAGCTCGCTGCCCGTCATTCCCATCCGGGAGGACCGGCCGGACGACCGTCTGGTGAGCTGCGTCGCCGTCCGCAGGGACACGGGCTGTCGCTGTTCAGCGCGGTCGACCCCGGACAGACGGATACGGCTCCCACCTGTGTGGCGGGAGCCGTATCCGGAACCGGTGAAGATCAGTCGTTGAGGTGCTGGCGGAAGTAGGACTCGACCTGGTCGAGAGCCACCCGCTCCTGCGCCATCGAGTCGCGCTCGCGGATGGTCACCGCGTGGTCGTCGAGGGTGTCGAAGTCGACGGTGACGCAGAACGGCGTGCCGATCTCGTCCTGGCGGCGGTAGCGGCGGCCGATCGCGCCCGCGTCGTCGAACTCGACGTTCCAGCGGCGGCGGAGCTGGGCGGCCAGGTCCTTGGCCTTCGGCGACAGGTCGGCGTTGCGGGAGAGCGGGAGCACCGCGACCTTGACGGGCGCGAGGCGGTGGTCGAGGCGCATGACCGTGCGCTTCTCCAGGACGCCCTTGGCGTTGGGCGCCTCGTCCTCGGTGTAGGCGTCGAGCAGGAAGGTGAGCGTGGCGCGGTCGACGCCGGCGGCCGGCTCGATCACGTACGGAACGTAGCGCTCGCCGGTGTCCTGCTCGAAGAAGCTGAGGTCGGTGCCGGAGGCCTTGCCGTGCGCGGTCAGGTCGAAGTCCGTCCGGTTGGCGACGCCTTCGAGCTCACCCCACTCGCTGCCGGTGAAGTTGAAGCGGTACTCGATGTCGACGGTCCGCTTGGAGTAGTGGGACAGCTTCTCCTGCGGGTGCTCGTAGATGCGGAGGTTCTCCGGGTTGATGCCCAGGTCGGTGTACCAGCCGAAGCGCTCGTCGATCCAGTACTGGTGCCACTCCTCGTCGGTGCCCGGCTTGACGAAGAACTCCATCTCCATCTGCTCGAACTCGCGGGTGCGGAAGATGAAGTTACCCGGGGTGATCTCGTTGCGGAACGACTTGCCGATCTGACCGATACCGAACGGGATCTTCTTGCGCGCGGACTGCTGCACGTTGAGGTAGTTGATGAAGATGCCCTGGGCGGTCTCCGGCCGCAGGTAGGCCAGACCGGACTCGTCCTCGACCGCGCCGAGGTAGGTCTTCAGCAGGCCGCTGAACTGCTTGGGCGCGGTGAAGGAGCCCTTGTTGCCGCAGTTGGGGCAGGTGATGTCGGCCAGGCCTTCAGCGGGCGCCTTGCCGTGCTTCTCCTCGTAGGCCTCTTCGAGGTGGTCGGCACGGTAGCGCTTGTGACACGCCTGGCACTCGGTCAGCGGGTCGGTGAACGTCTCGACGTGGCCGCTGGCCTGCCACACCTCACGGGCCAGGATCACGGAGGAGTCAAGGCCGACCACATCGTCGCGGCCCTGCACCATGCTCTTCCACCACTGCCGCTTCACATTGCTCTTGAGCTCCACACCCAGCGGACCGTAGTCCCACGAGGCCCGCAGGCCGCCGTAGATCTCACTGGAGGGGTAGACAAGGCCACGTCGCTTGGCAAGGCTGACGATGGTGTCCATGATGTCCGTACGGCGTGCCATAAGGGAAAATCTCCATCCGGCTGGAGGTCGGCGAGGAATAATTGAGTTCCCAGCTTAGGGGAGTCGGCAGGGAGCGCAGGCGCGCATGGAGCATCACGCCCGCCTTGTCCCCGAAAAGCCCTTCAGGAACGGCTAACGTCCTCGAAGGCGCTCGGCTCATTGATCATCAATGTCATCAGCGGATACATCGCCATCCGCGCAGCGCCCAGGGCCCTCCGGTAGAAGCCGGCCCCCTCCCACTCGCTGACCAGCGCCCACAACGCCGGCTCGTCCACCGACCGGACCACCTTGCCGCGCACGTAACCGGGCTGCGCGGCGAAGGTGTCGACGATGTCGTGAGCCTGGGACAAGAACTCCTCGGTCCTGCCGGACGGCACCGAGTAACGGATGAGAGCAAGCATCCGCACAGCATGCCAGAGCCCTGCCGCCCGCTCCCTTCCGCAGGACTCGCAGGTGACCACGCACGCGCCCGCTCCCTATCTGCCCCGGGCATCCCGGCATTAGGCTCGGACCTGTGGCCGACAAGCGCAACGAACGCCCCGCACACCCGCTCGCCCAGCGCCGTCCCCAGCAGGGGAAACGCCCGCTCCCGCCAGGCGAGCAGTTCTTCACCCCGGGCGCGACCGGCCTGCGGAAGGAGGTCGAGCGTCGCAGCGCGGCCCCGCTGGTCTTCCTGTTCCAGCTTCCCCGGTGGATCGCCCCGGTGGCGCTCGTGGTCCTGCTTCTGGTCGGCTTCGCGGTGCCGTCCTTCTGGGGCGGCCTCGCGGTGCTGCCGGTGCTCGGATTCGTCGGCTGGCTCGCCTACATGTCCTGGCCGTCGCTCGGCGTCCGGGGCCGTCTGCTGCGTGTCGTCCTGATCACCTTCCTCATCCTGCTCGCCGCCGATCGTTTCGGGGCCTTCTAGCGGCTCCCACCGAACGCCGACCGGGAAATCCTCGGCGGGAAGCAGGCGGACCGGTCCGGGAGGCCCGGTCGGGGTTCGGAGACGCCGCATCGGCTTCGGAGCCCGCCGGTCGGCGGGACCACCCGTGCCTCAGGGGCCGGCTTCGCCGTATTGATTTTGACAATCGTTTTCATTAGCGTCCATACTGGTCCCTATGATGTCCGACTTCTCCCGACGTATACCTGTGCGTGCGGTTAGTGCGCTCGCCCTCTCGACCGTTCTCGCCGCCACCGCCGCCTGCGGTTCCGGCTCGGCCGACACCGCCCAGTCGGGGGGCGCATCCGGGGGGAAGACCAACATCACCGCCGCCATGTATCCCCTGCAGTGGCTGGCCGAACGGGTGGGCGGTCCCGATGCCACCGTCACCGGTCTGACCAAGCCGGGCGTCGAGCCGCACGACCTGGAGCTCACTCCGCTCCAGGTGGCCGGGCTGCAGGAGACCGCTCTGGTCGCCTACATCAAAGGCGTGCAGCCCGCCGTGGACGAGGCGGTCGCGCAGCACGCCGCCGGCCGGGACTTCGACGCGGCGACCACGGTCACGACCCTCCCTGCGGTCGCCGGCGAGGAGCACGAGGGCGAGGAACCCGGCCACGGCCCCGGCTACGACCCGCACCTCTGGCTGGATCCCTCCCGTTTCGCGACGGTCGCGACCAAGCTCGGTGAGCGGCTCGCCACCGCGGACCCCGCCCACGCGCAGGGTTACCGGGAGCGGGCCGCCACGACCGTGGCCGATCTCAACGCCCTGGACGGCGAACTGGCGCAGGGTCTGAGCACCTGCGGTTCGCAGGCGATCGTCACCAGCCACACCGCGTTCGGCTATCTCGCCGACCGATACAAGCTCCGCCAGGTCGGGGTCAGCGGCCTCAATCCGGACGCCGAGCCCTCTCCCGCCCGCATCGCCGAGGTCGTGAAGGTGTCCAAACAGGAGAAGGTGACTACCATTTTCACCGAGACCCTCGTCAGCCCCAAGGTCGCCGAGGTGCTCGCCCAGGAGGTCGGTGCCAAAACCGCGGTCCTCGACCCGGTCGAAAGCCAGCCGGCGACCGGCGACTACCTGTCCGCCATGCGCCAGAACCTCACCGCACTTCAAGCGGCCCTCGGCTGCTCATAAAGGCGACTCGTGACATCCAACCAAACTGTTTTCACCATGCGCGGCGGCCAGGTCAGTCTGGACCACCGCCCGGTGCTCCGCGGCGTCGACCTGACCATCGAGCCCGGTGAGGTCGTGGCCGTGCTCGGCGCGAACGGGTCGGGCAAATCCACCCTCATCCGCGCCCTGCTCGGCCTGACCCCGTTGTCCGGTGGTTCGACCCTTCTGTACGGCACACCACCCGCGCGTTTCCGCGAGTGGCGGCGGATCGGCTACGTCCCCCAGCGGCTCTCGGTGGGCGGCGGCGTGCCGACCACCATCCGCGAGGTCGTCGCCTCGGGCAGGATCGCCCGGCAGCGGCGGCTCCGTCCGACCAGTTCCGCCGACCGTGCGGCGACCACCGCCGCACTGGAGGCCGTCGGCATGGCCCATCGCGCCGGAGACCCGGTCCAGGCCCTGTCCGGCGGGCAGCAGCAGCGGGTGCTGATCGCCCGCGCCCTGGCCGGAGAGCCCGACGCCTTCGTGATGGACGAGCCCACGGCGGGCGTGGACTCCGAGAGCCAGCAGCTGCTGGCCGACACCCTGTCGGTGCTCGTCGGGCAGGGCAAGACGGTCCTGCTCGTCGCCCACGAACTCGGCCCTCTGGAGCCGCTCATCACCCGGGCGGTGGTGATCAGAGACGGATGCGTCTGCCATGACGGGCCGCCGCCCCACGCCGTCGGCACGCACGCGCTGCCCGGTCATGACCATGTGCATCCGCACGCCGAGGAGAAACCCTCAAGCCCGCTCGACTGGAGACCGGTACCGTGATCGACCTTCTGCAGTTCGACTTCATGCAGCGGGCGCTGATCGCCGCCCTCCTGGTCGGCCTGGCCGCCCCGGCCATCGGCACGTTCATCGTGCAGCGCCGGCTGGCCCTGCTGGGCGACGGCATCGGACACGTCGCCCTGACCGGTGTGGCGCTCGGCTTCCTGACCGGTACCGCGCCCGTGCTGACCGCCGTGGTGGTCTCGGTGCTCGGCGCCGTGGCGATCGAACTGGTCCGGGCACGTGGCAGGACCAGTGGCGACGTGGCGCTCGCGCTGCTCTTCTACGGCGGCATCGCCGGAGGCGTGCTGCTCATCTCGCTGGCTCCAGGCGGCAGCAACGCCACCCTGATGTCCTACCTGTTCGGCTCGATCAGCAGCGTCAGCGCCCAGGACGTGTGGGTGATCGGCTTGCTGGCGATCGCCGTGCTGGGCGTGGTGGCCTTCTTCGGGCGCGAGCTGTACGTGCTCTGCCAGGACGAGGAGGTCGCCCGGGCGAGCGGCCTGCCGGTGCGCTTCCTCAGCCTGCTGATCGCCGTCACCGCCGCGCTGACCGTCGTCATCGCCATGCGCGTGGTAGGGCTGCTGCTGGTCAGCGCGTTGATGGTGGTCCCGGTGGCCGCCAGCCAACAGCTCACCCGGGGTTTCTTGAGCACGATGGGGCTTTCCATGGTTTTCGGGATGGTCGCCACGGTCGGCGGATTGACCTCCTCGTTCTACGTCGAGGTGCCCCCGGGCGCGATCATCGTGATCGTGGCTCTCGCGGGGTTCGTCCTTGCCCTCGGGCTCGGTAGATTCGTACGCCGGAGCCGAGCAGAGGAGCCCATCCGATGAGCAACAGACGTGATGCCGTCCACGAGATTCTCCGCCAGAGCAAGGGCTTCCGCAGCGCGCAGGACGTCTACGCCGAGATGCGCGCGGAAGGGGCGAAGATCGGCCTGACCACGGTGTACCGGGCGCTTCAGGCGCTGGCCGACAGCGGTCATGTCGACATGCTCAGGACCGACGACGGCGAGTCGGTCTACCGCGCGTGCACCAGCAGTGACCACCACCACCACCTGGTCTGCCGCCGCTGCGGACGCACCGTGGAGGTGGCCGGACCCGCGGTGGAGCGCTGGGCCGAGGCGGTCGGCTCCGAACACGGCTTCACCGAGATCACCCATACCATCGAGGTCTTCGGCACCTGCGGCTCCTGCTCGGTGGCCGTCAGACCCGCGGAGGCGTCGAGCCGGGCCTGACGGGCCACAGGCACCCGGGCCACACCGGGCGGGCCTGACCGCATGCGGGGACGGAGCGTGCCGCCACCGAACGGGACGCGGCAGCCGGGAACGACGCCGTGGGCATCACACCGGTCGCGCACCCCGTACCGTGTGACGTTGTGCGATCACATGATCTCCCAGGACGCATGCCGGAGAGGTACTCTTCCGAGACGGCGAGCCGCCGTACGGACCTCTCAACTCAACACTGAAACCGCATCAACGGGAGTCAACATGCCATTCGGACATGACATGGTGTACTCGCTCGCCACAGTGGTCGATCTTGTCAACACCTCTCCCTCCACCGGAGGCGAGGACCGGCTGACCGACCTGGCGCAGCTCTGCGAGTTCGTGGAACGCCGTGAGGTGAGCGGCATCGGCGATCTCGACGCCACGGACCTGAGCCAGGTGCGCGCCCTGCGCGAGGCCTTCCACAAGGTTTTCACCGCTCCCGACCAGCCCACCGCGGTCATCCGGCTGAACACGTTGTTGAGCGGCAGCCGCATCACCCCGCGCCTGACCGAGCACGACGGCCACGCCCTGCACGTCCACTACTTCGCCCCCGGCGCCTCGCTCGCCGAACACCTCTCCGCGGACCTGGGCGTCGCACTCTCCCACCTGCTCGTCGAGGGCGAGTGGGGACGGCTGCGCACCTGCTCGGCCCCCGACTGCGGTCACGTCTTCGTGGACGAGTCGCGCAACCGCTCCCGGGTCTACTGCGACAGCCGGACGTGCGGAAACCGCATGCACGTCGCCGCCTACCGCGCCCGCCGCCGCGCCTGACACTACACTCCGTTATTACCTATTGACTGAGTAGGTAATGGGGATAGGTTGTCCTGTGACGACTCGATCCCCCGAAGGAGAATCCATGAGTGTCACCGACGAGCTTCTGGCCAACGCCGAGCGTTACGCGACGACCTTCGACAAGGGCGAGCTGCCGCTGCCGCCGGCACGCCAGGTGGCCGTGCTGGCCTGCATGGACGCTCGCCTCAACCCCTACGGCCTGCTGGGGCTCACCGAAGGCGACGCGCACGTCATCCGCAACGCGGGCGGCGTGGTGACCGCCGACGAGCGCCGCAGCCTGGCCATCAGCCAGCGCCTGCTCGGCACTCGAGAGATCATCCTCATCCACCACACCGACTGCGGCATGCTCACCTTCACCGACGACGGGTTCAAGCAGCAGATCCAGGCGGAGGTCGGGATCAAGCCGGATTGGGCGGCCGAGGCCTTCACCGACCTCGAAGAGGACATCGTGCAGTCCATCAACCGCATCAAGGACGACCCCTTCATCCCGCACACCGACTCCGTGCGCGGTTTCATCTACGACGTCGAGACCGGCCGCCTGCGCGAGGTCAAGGCCTGACCGCTCCTCGGCGCGCACCGAAGTCGCCGTGGCGTCCCGCTCCCGAGGCGAAGCAGACGGTCATCGAACGTGGCAAAGCACCACGGAGCCGAGGCGGAGACCGGTAAGGTCCCGGCATGCACGTAAAGCATGGCGTTATCTCCCTTATGTCAAGTTTTGTGCTGCTGGCCGGCGGTGCGGTGGGCCTCCCCCCGGTGGCGGCGGGCGTAGCCCGGAGCACCGGTGATTCGTTGTCGTCGACCCCGAGCGGCGTGCGGTCCGCCCCGGGCAACCCGAGAGGGCGCGCGTCCGTCCCGGCCGAGGCACGCGCGGTCGACACCTCCCGGCCCACCCGCGTCGTGGGCAGGGGCACCCCTGCGAGCTGCACCTCGCAGGCCGTGGTGGCGGCGGTCGCCGCGGGCGGCATCATCACCTTCTCCTGCGGCCCGAAGCCGGTGACGATCAGGATGAAGGCGACCGCGAAGGTGGTCAACACCAGCGCGCGGGTCGTCCTCGACGGCGGCGGCAAGGTGACGCTCAGCGGCGAGGGCAGGCGGCGGATCCTCTACATGAACACCTGCGACAAGGCGCAGAAGTGGACCACCTCGCACTGCCAAGACCAGGACAGGCCGCAGCTCACGGTCCAGAACCTGACGTTCGCCGACGGCAACGCCACCGGGCAGCGGGCCGACGGCGGAGGCGGCGGCGCGGTGTTCGTGCGCGGCGGCAGGCTCAAGGTGGTCGGCTCCTCCTTCGTCCGCAACCGGTGCGAGCCCACCGGGCCGGACCTCGGCGGGGCGGCCATCCGGGTGCTCGACCAGTGGCGCGACCAGCCGGTCTACGTGGTCGACAGCACGTTCGGCGGGGCCGCGGGCCAGGGCGGTGTGTGCTCCAACGGCGGCGCGCTGAGCAGCATCGGCGTGTCATGGGTGATCCTCAACAGCGTCATGACCCACAACCGGGCGATCGGGAACGGCGCCAACCCGGCGCGCGGCGGCACGCCCGGCGGGGGCAGCGGCGGAGCCGTCTACACCGACGGCGACAGGTTCACCGTGCGGATCGCCGGCTCGGTCATCGAGCACAACAGCGCCGCCGAGGGCGGCGGAGCCGTCTTCTTCGTCAGCAACGACCGCACCGGCGGCATGACCATCGAAAAGTCCATCCTGCGCGACAACCGCAGCGGGAAGTTCGAGACGAAGGGCTTCCCCGGCATCTTCTTCCTCGGCGCCGGCAGGCCGAAGACGGTCTCCTCCACCCTCCGATGAACCGGAACGTGCCCGGCGGTCTCACCGGCCGCCGGGCCCCGCCCGCCCGCCGGGGGATCAGACCGGGTTGGGCAGTGCCCCGCCGTACCGCCTGTCGCGTTTGGCGTAGGTCTCGCAGGCCTCCCACAGGTCCCGGCGGTCGAAGTCGGGCCACAGCCGGTTGAGGAAGACCATCTCGGCGTAGGCCATCTGCCAGATCAGGTAGTTGGAGGTGCGCTGCTCGCCCGAGGAACGCACGAACAGGTCGACGTCGGGGATCTCGGGCTCGTCGAGGTAGCGGGCGAAGGTCTCCTCCCGCACCCGGCCCGGCTTCACCCGTCCGGCGGCGATGTCCTCGGCCAGGCGCAGCGCCGCGTCCACGATCTCGGCGCGCCCGCCGTAGTTGACGCAGAACTGCAGGGTCAGTGTGGAGTTGCGCTCGGTCATCCTCTCGGCGTCCTGCAACTCGGAGATGACGCTCTTCCACAGCCGTCCGGGACGGCCGGCCCAGCGGACCCGCACGCCCATGGCGTGGAGCTCGTCCCTGCGGCGGCGGATGACGTCACGGTTGAAACCCATCAGGAAGCGCACCTCGTCGGGAGAGCGCTTCCAGTTCTCGGTGGAGAAGGCGTAGGCCGACAGGTAGGGGATGCCGAGCTCGATCGCCCCCTCGATCACGTCGAAAAGCGATGCCTCACCCGCCTTGTGGCCCTCGGTCCGCGGCAGCCCGCGCTGTTTGGCCCAGCGGCCGTTGCCGTCCATCACGATCGCCACGTGCCGGGGCACGAGGTCGCGCGGGATGGGGGGCGGGACAGCACCGGAGGGGTGCGGGACCGGGGGACGGACATTCACGAGGCAGGCTCCCTTTCTACGTGTCGGAGAGAGCGTATGCCGTGTTCCAGGTGCCATTGGAGGTATGCGGCGACCAGTCCGCTGCATTCGGCGCGGTGCCGGCCCGCGGAGGCGTCGGCGGCGAGCCAGTCGCCCTTCAGCAGCGCGATCATCAGGGCGAGGGTCTCCCCGGCGGGCACGGCGGCGCCCGCGGGACGGCAGCCCCCGCACACCACGCCCCCTGCCACGATGGCGAACGCCCGGATCGCGGGGGCCCGGCAGCGGGCGCACGACTCCAGCGCCGGGGCGTAACCGGCGACGGCCAGCGAACGCAGGAAGTAGGCGTCCAGCACCAGCCGGGCCTCGTGCTCTCCCGAACCGAGTGTGCGCAGGCCACCGACGAGCAGCAGGAACTGGCGGAGCGCCGGCTCCTTCTCCCCCAGGGTCAGCCGGTCGGCGGTCTCCAGCATCGCGCTGCCCGCGGTGTAGCGCGGATAGTCCGCGACGAGCGCCTCGCCGTACGGGCGGATCGTCTCGGCCTGAGTGATCACGTCGAGTGTGCGGCCGGTGTGCAGCTGAAGATCCACGTGAGTGAACGGTTCCAGTCGGGCACCGAACCGTGACATGGTCCGCCGGACTCCTTTGGCGACCCCTCGGATCTTGCCGGTGCGCCTCGTCAGGACCGTGACGATCCGGTCGGCCTCGCCCAGCTTGTGGGTGCGCAGCACGATGCCGTCATCACGGTAAAGACTCACTGGATCAGTCTAGTGGGATGCCCTGCGTGACAGGGTTTCAATCATGGTCAAGTGGCACAGATAGATCACGAGTGCATGTTGTTCATCCAAAACTCACTAAACTTTGGCCTCTGGCGACCTCCCCGCGCCACGTTTTACCCCGCCCCCGCACGAAAGGGTGCCATGCCCCGCGTGGTCCTGCTGGGCTCATCGCCCGGCCCCGATGCCGCTCCGGCCCAGTCGACGCCGTCCGCCGCGCTGACTCTGCCCGCGCTGCCCGGCTGCCCCACTGTGATCGGCAAGCTGCACGGTCAGCTCGCCTCGCTCGACTCCGCACCGGTGACGATCGCCCGCACCGGCGACGCTCCGGCCTACCGGGGCTTCCCCGGTCGTCTCGTGGAGACCTCCGATCTCGCCGGCGACCTGCGCGCCGTGGCCGACGCGGTCGAGCACGCCACGGAGAACCTGCTCATTCTCCCGGCCAACTCCCTGATCCACGACGAGCTGATCTACCAGATCACCAAGTCGAAGCGCGGAGCGCTCGCGCTGGTCGCCAAGGAGCCTCGTGAGGAGGACGAGAACGGCGACACCATCGTCCCCAACGTCCCGATCGACGAGGCGGAGCCGGAGATCGGCGACCACGTCTGGGAAGACCTGCCAGTCCGGGCACGCGTCAGCAAGTCCCGGGTGATCTCGGTGGGCTCGGCCTACCACGCGGTGACCCGGCCCAACGCCGTCCTGCTCGGCCCGCTGCACCTGCACCACAAGCACGCGCCCACGCTGGCCGAGGCCGCCCGCGAGCTCGCCGACATGGCGCACCTGCTCGGCCCCGAGGACGACCTGGTCCAGCTCCTGGTCCTGGGGCTGGTACGGCGAGGCGTCTCGGTCGGCATCCGAGGCCGCCGCGACCTGTACTTCCGCCGGCTGGTCAGTCGTGAGCAGGCCGACGAGTCGGTGGCCGAGATGTCCCTGATCAACGAGGACAAAGCCCGGCTGAACAACGCGGTCAAGGGTGCCGACGGCTTCTTCACCACCTATTTCGTCAGCACCTACTCCCGCTTCATCGCCCGCTGGGCGGCCCGGCGGGGGCTGACGCCCAACCAGGTCACGCTGATCTCCATCGCCCTGGGTGTGGCGGCGGCGGCCTGTTTCGCCACCGGGGCGAGGGTGGGGATGGTCGCCGGCGGCATCCTGATCTACTTCGCGTTCGTGTTCGACTGCGTGGACGGGCAGGTCGCCCGCTACGCCCGCAAGTTCGGTGTGCTCGGGGCCTGGCTGGATGCCACCTTCGACCGTTTCAAGGAGTATGTGGTCTTCGCCGGCCTGGCGATCGGCGCGGCTGTCTCCGGTGTGGGCGACGTGTGGACACTGGCGCTGATCGCGCTGAGCCTGCAGTCCGGCAAGCACCTGCTGGACTTCTCGTTCGGCGCGGCCAACCGGCGCAAGCCCCCGTCACCGCTGCCCTCGGTGTCGCTGACGGTCAGCGCCGACACCGACCTGCGCGCGGCGCTGGAGCAGCGCAAGATCGCGCGTAGCGGCGGGATCAGAGGCCTGCTGAAGATGTGGAGCAAGGCGGGCAAGCACCGGTCCGTGTACTGGGCCCGCAAGATGATCGTCTTCCCGATCGGTGAGCGTTTCGCCGCCATCGCCATCGTCAGCGCCCTCTTCGACGCCCGGGTCACCTTCCTCACGCTGATCATCTGGGGCGGCATCGCCGCCACCTACACGCTCACCGGACGTCTGATGAGGTCACTCGCATGATCACCCAGCCGCAGACCAGCCCCGTCCCCGACCCCTACGAGGAACGGCTGCGCATCCAGACGGCGCGGCTGCTCGCCTACCGTGACGACGGTCCGCTGGTGATGGCGCTCCGCGACAAGATGGGGCCGGGGCTGCCCCCGGTGCCGGCCGCGCTCGCCGCGCTGCTCGCGATCGTCGCGATCGGGGTGACCGGGATGCTGGACGAGGGTTTCGTGCTGCTCGTCCCTGTTCTGGTCATGGTGGTCCTGGTGCTGCCGACGGCGGCCCGCGACCATCTGGGCAAGCTCGACTGGCTGATGCCGCCGCTGATCCGGACCACCGAGTTCCTCACGATCATTTTGATCGGCCTGGCCGCCGACGCGCCCAAGTGGCTGCTCTTCGTGCTGATCTATGTGATCGGCTACCACACCTACGACACGGTTTACCGGACCAGGCAGAGCATCTGGCCGCCCGACTGGGTGTTCAAGGCGGGACTGGGCTGGGAGCTCCGGCTGCTGCTGATCGGTGCCGGTGCCGCGTTCGACGTGCTGACCTGGGTGCTGGCCGCGCTCACCCTCTACCTCGGTGTGCTGTTCGCCATCGAGAGCGTGACGAGCTGGGTCCGCCTGGACAAGCAGTCGGCGCTCACCCAGGCGGGCGACGACCTGGAGGCGTCTCCGGAGGAGGCCATGGAGCAGGCCACCGGCGAGGCCGAGCCCGCCTAGTCTGCCTGCGCCCGGCCGGGACATACCGGATCCGGACCGCCGTACTACGGTAAGACGGTAAGAGGACCGCGACATTCCGTCGCGGTCCTCTTTCCATGTTTTGGAACGGCCTGCTTCCCATGTCCTGGAGCGACCTGCTTCTGTCCTGGAGCGGCCCGCTTCCCGTGTCCGGAGCGGCCCACTTCCCGCGTCCTGGAGCGCCCGCTTCCCCTGCCGCGGAGCGGCTCGCCGCCGTTTCACGACCGGCGCCGCCCACCGGTGTGAACTGTTGTGTTACAAAGCAGCGTGGAACTGGATCGGCTGGATCGTGACATCATCGGGGCGCTCGTCGAGGACGCCCGCAGCACCTATGCGGAGATCGGGCAGCGGGTGGGCCTGTCAGCGTCGGCGGTGAAACGGCGGGTGGACCGGCTGCGCGAGACGGGGGCCATCACCGGGTTCACCACGCGGGTGGAGCCCGCGGCGCTCGGCTGGACCACCGAGGCCTACGTGGAGCTCTTCTGCGCGGGCAAGACCTCGCCGGCGGAGATCGGGGTGGCCGTCGCCCGCCTTCCCGAGGTGGTCTCGGCATGCACCATCACCGGCGAGGCCGACGCACTGCTGCACATCAGGGCCACCGACGTGCGCCACGTGGAACAGGTGATCGAGCGCATCGCCTCGGAGGCCTTCGTGGTGCGGACCAAGAGCTCCATCGTGCTCTCCCGGCTGATCGACGCTCCGTTGCTCACCGCGCACAACGAATCGCCGTCTATTGCCTGATATACGCAAGAGAACTGCGCCAACGCGCACGATCGGACTCTTGGCCTGCGTGAACCTCTCTTCCTAGGCTGTTGCCGTTCCCACCACGACATCCTTTGGGGTTCTCCATGTCCAAGCACTACCTCATGTGTCGGCCCGCCTACTTTGCGGTTGAATATGCGATCAACCCGTGGATGCACCCCGAGGCCGGCGCCGACCGGGAGGTGGCGGTCCGGCAGTGGGAAGGACTCAAGAGCGCATACGAGGAGCTCGGGCACCAGGTCAGCCTGATCGACCCGGTGGAGGGTCTGCCGGACATGGTCTTCGCCGCCAACGGGGCGCTGGTCGTCGGCGGCCGGGTTTACGGCGCGCGGTTCGCCCACCAGGAACGCGCCGCCGAAGGACCGGCGTATCTGAGGTGGTTCGTCGCCAACGGCTACGACCGGGTGCACGAGGCGGCCTTCACCAATGAGGGCGAGGGCGACTTCCTCACCCTCGACCAGTTGGTGCTGGCCGGGACGGGCTTCCGGACGAACATCACCGCGCACAAGGAGGCCCAGGAGTTCCTCGGCCGTCCGGTGGTGACGCTGCAGTTGGTGGACCCACGCTTCTACCACCTGGACACCGCACTGTTCCCACTAAACGGACATAACGTGGCATACTTCCCAGGGGCCTTCTCGGCGGGAAGCCGAGAGGTGCTACGGAATCTGTTCCCCGACGCCGTCCTCGCGGACGAGAGCGACGCGACCGTACTGGGCCTCAACGCAGTCAGCGACGGCACGCACGTGGTGATCAACGTCGAGGCGGCCAACCTCCAACTGGAGCTCAAGCGGCGCGGCTTCGAGGTCATCCCCGTCGACCTGTCGGAGCTACGCAAAGCAGGTGGCGGCCCGAAGTGCTGCACGCTCGAAATTCGGGGATGAAAGTGGATATAACGGCCAAAGCTAAAGAAACGGCAAATATCGGATGACCACCACAGACGAGTTCATCGAGCTCAGTGAGCGCCGCAGCGCGCACAACTACCACCCGCTTCCCATCGTGATCCACGAGGCGCAGGGCGCCTGGGTGACCGATGTGGAGGGCAAGCGGTTCCTGGACTGCCTGTCCGGTTACTCCTCGCTGAACTTCGGCCACGGTAATCCGAAGATCGTTGAGGCGGCGCAGCAGCAGCTGGCCAGGCTCACCCTGACCAGCCGCGCCTTCTTCCACGATCAGTTCGCCGCCTTCGCCGCCGGGCTGGGCGATCTCACCGGCAAGGAAATGGTCCTGCCGATGAACACCGGCGCCGAGGCCGTGGAGACCGCGATCAAGGTGGCCCGCAAGTGGGGCTACGAGGTCAAGGGCGTCGCCCCCGACCAGGCCAACATCATCGTGATGGAGGACAACTTCCACGGCCGCACCACCACGATCGTCAGCTTCTCCACCGATCCCGACGCCCATGACGGTTTCGGCCCCTACACTCCGGGCTTCACGGTGGTGAAGTACGGCTCCGTCGAGGCGATCCGCGAGGCCGTCGACGCCAACACCGTCGCGGTGCTGCTGGAGCCCATCCAGGGCGAGGCCGGCGTGCTGGTCCCGCCGGACGGCTACCTCACCCAGGTCCGCGAGCTCTGCACCGCCGAGAACATCCTGATGATCGCCGACGAGATCCAGTCCGGCCTCGGCCGCACCGGTGACACCTTCGCCTGCGACCACGAGGGGGTCGTCCCCGACATCTACGTGCTGGGCAAGGCCCTGGGCGGCGGGGTCGTCCCCGTCTCGGCGATCACCGCCAACGAGGACGTCCTCGGCGTGATCAAGCCGGGCCAGCACGGATCCACCTTCGGCGGCAACCCGCTCGCCTGCGCGGTGGCCTGCGCGGTCATCGAACTCCTCAACACCGGCGAGTACCAGGCACGGGCCAAGGAGCTCGGGGCGGTCCTGCACGAGAGACTGCGCGGCCTCATCGGCCAGGGCGTGGTGACCGTACGCGGCCGCGGCCTGTGGGCGGGCATCGACATCGATCCCTCCCTGGCGACAGGGCGCGAGATATCCAAGGCGCTGATGCGTCGCGGCGTCCTCGCCAAGGACACCCACGGCTCCACCATCCGGCTGGCCCCGCCGATCGTCGTCTCCGAGGAGGACCTCGTCTGGGCCGTCGACCAGCTCGTCGACGCCCTCGCCGAGTTCGCGGAGTGACCCCCCGGTACGGCCCCGCGCCCCGGTGCGCGGGCCGTACCGGACCTCATTTCCAGGCCTGTAGCAGATCCTCGGGTCCGTAGGCGGCGGCCAGGCCCCCCGTGGTCACCCCGGACCTCGAGACGGCGATCATCGGAAGGACTCCGCCCCCCGAGCTCACGCTTGCGGCCGATGGACTGCACCGTGCCGTGCTCTCATTGGTGTTAGTAACTTCGCTGGAACTTTCATCAATGAGAGCAACTTCCGAAGTGGAATCGCCGAGTTCGCCCCGCCACACGATGAACGCCTCGCCGTACCGGCCCCGGAAAGGCGTGGGTACGGCTCACCGCGAAGCCCGTCACCTGGGGTCGGGCAGCTTCACCGTGGTGACCTCCGACAGATCGGTGCCGGTGGCGGTGTCCCAGCGGACGGACAGCGGCGTGGTGTCCAGGGACAGGGTGGCCATCGCGTTGGAGAACCAGGGGCCGTTGGTGATCCGCCACTTGAACGGGGGTTTGGGGATCCTGGCCAGGCGGGAGAGCCAGCCGCCGATCAGCGTGGCGACTCCGAACTGGGCGATGATGTTGGCCAGCCGGAGCGTACGGCTCAGCGGGTTGCGGATCGGGGAGCAGACGAGCTGGTAGACGGGCAGTCCGTCGGCCTTGGCCACGTAGGAGTAGTGCACGTCCCCGGAGAGCAGGATCACCGGTTTGCCGGTCCCGGCCAGCAGTCTGGACAGGTCCTCGAAGGAGCGCCGGAAGGCCGCCCAGTGCTCCAGGTCGACGGCCTGGCGGAGCGCTTCGGACCAGCGGGCCACCGTCCTGCCCCAGGCCCCTTGGGCCAGCGCCTCGTTCCAGTTCTGGATGTGATGGATGCCGGCCGGGAGCAGGAACGGCACGGATGTGCCGATCACGAAGCGCTCCACGCCGCCCCTGCGGAGCTCCTCGGTCAGCCACTCCCACTCCACCGGGTCGATCATCCGCCGGTCTCCCGGGGTGAGCTGCCGGGCGCAGCGGGAGTCGAGCATGATCAGGCGGGTGTCGCCGAGGTCGCGGGAGTAGCTCCACCGGCTGTCGGCGGGGATCTCGTAGGCGTGCCAGGCGAATGTGTCGAGCAGTTCGCCCCCGTCCTCCTCGGCCGCGCAGAGCTTGCTGAGCAGCTCGTCCGAGGAGCGCTCCTCCGGTGACATGTTGCCCAGGTGCTGGTAGATCCAGTAGGCCCCGAGCCCGGAGGTCACCCGGCGCGGCCACCAGGAGACCGTGGCCATCTGCTCGCGCCAGGAGGCGGAGGTGTTGAAGTCGTCGCGCAGGTCGTGGTCGTCGAAGATCATCGCGCTGGGCACCGTGGAGAGGATCCAGCGGATCTCCGGGTCGGTCCACGCCTGCCGGTACAGCTCGGCGTACTCCTCGAAGTCGGCGATCTCGCCCACCGGCTCGCCGTCCCTGCGGCCCTTGATGAACTCCAGCATCTCCACCGACGGCTCGTCGGCGTAGACCTGGTCACCGAGCAGCAGCAGCATGTCGGGCCACTCCTCCTCGGGGCTGTCCATCATGCTGCAGCCGTACGCCCGCAGGACGTCGACCCCGTGCGAGATGGTGTGCAGCGTGTCATGCGGCACGCTGGTCCGGCAGGAGCCGAACACCACCCGGTTCGGCCCGCCGGGGCCGAGAAAGCGGATGCGGCTGGGCCGCTGGCCCGGCGGGGGCCATACGGTCTCCTCGCCCAGCCGGACCTCGTAGGCGCCCTCGGCACCGACGTCCACGATCGCGTAGTGGTGGCCGTGCACGGTGAACGTCAGCGCCTGTGACCGCGCTCCGCCGACCTCGACCGTCACCTCGCACGGCTCGCTGGTCTCCACCCACACCGACGCGCTGGTCTCGTTCACGTAACGCAGCAGTGGCCCGACCACAAGTTCCGGCACGTTGATCCCTTCAGCACTACAGAACGGCAGGCATGCCAACAGAAGCCTGCCATATTGGCGCGTTGCCCCCACCGTGCCCATCGGATCTGATCGATAACTACGGAGCAGACTGAAAGTGAGGAAAGACACAAAAAACATACATAAGTACACAAAATTTCACGCGGCCCGGCAAAGAGTCCGGAACAGTGTGATCATTACCAGTAGCCCTGAGCGGAGCAACGGCGCTCCGCTCCCCATACGGAGGCTCTCCTTCATGACTCTCATGGTGCCGTCAACGACGCCGGCAGCCACCACCCTCATCAGTCCCGGCCGGCAGGCCCTCGACTCCGCGCTGTTCCAGCTCGACCAGGCGGCCGACCGGCTCCACCTGGACGACGGCGTGCGCACGATGCTGGCCACCCCGCGGCGCTCGCTGACCGTCGCGGTGCCCGTCCGCCGCGAGGACGGGCGGATGGACGTCGTGCAGGGCTTCCGGGTCCAGCACAACACCACCCGCGGCCCGGCCAAGGGCGGAATCCGCTTCCACCCCTCCACCGACATCCACGAGGTCACCGCGCTGGCCATGTGGATGACCTGGAAGTGCGCGCTGGTCGGCATCCCGTACGGCGGCGCCAAGGGCGGCGTCTCGGTGGACCCGGCCTCGCTGACCACCCGGGAACTGGAGCGGGTCACCCGCCGCTACGTCAACGAGATCCTGCCCATCATCGGCCCGGACAAGGACATCCCCGCTCCGGACGTCGGCACCGACGAGCAGACCATGGCCTGGATCATGGACACCTACTCGGTGAGTGCGGGTTACTCCGTGCCCGGCGTGGTGACCGGCAAGCCGGCGGCCCTCGGCGGCTCCCTGGGCCGGTCCGGCGCCACCTCCCGCGGCGTGCTGATCGCCACGCTCAAGGCCCTGCCGGGCTCTCCCGAGGGTCGCACCGTCGCGGTCCAGGGCTTCGGGAAGGTCGGCGCGCCGGCCGCCCGCCGGCTCGCCGACGCCGGCTGCCGCGTGGTGGCCGTCTCCGACGCCACCGGCGCCGTGGTCGACCGCTCCGGCCTGGACATCGACGACCTGCGGGCGTGGGTGAAGGAGACGGGGGGCGTGTACGGCTACCGCCACGCCGACGCGCTGTCCCACGACGACCTGCTGGAACTCGACGTGGACGTGCTCGTCCCCGCCGCGCTGGAAGGCGTGATCACGGCGGAGAACGCGCCGAGGATCGGGGCCCGTCTGATCGTGGAGGGCGCCAACGGGCCCACCACGCCGGAGGCGGACCGGATCCTGGCCGACGCCGGGACCACGGTGATCCCCGACATCCTGGCCAACGCGGGCGGTGTGATCGTCTCCTACCTTGAGTGGATGCAGAACCTGCAGGCCTGCTCCTGGAGCGCGGCCGAGGTCGACGCCAAGCTCCGCGAGCTCATGGAGAACGCCTTCGACGCGGTCACGGCGATGTCCGCGGAGCGCGGGGTCAGCCTGCGCCAGGCCGCCCACCTCATCGGTGTGGGCAGGGTCGCCGAGGCCCACCGGCTGCGCGGTCTCCACCCCTGACGGGGCGGCCCGGTCTCCCCGGCGGTTTCGGGGGCCGGGCCCTCCCCCGGCGGGCCGGATCGGTGGACGGGACGCCGAACGAACGCCGGTGTGTCACGAACGGGCGGGACCACCCGGGTCCGGCCTCTCGGCCGGCCGCGCGGGCTCGTCCAGGGCCGTGACCAGGCTGTGCAGGTCACGCATGAGCTGTTCGGTGCGTTCGATGCCGTAGGCCGCCTCGATCAGCCGGTGGTGGCCGGCCACCCCGCCCTCCACCCGGGCGAGCAGTTCGGCCCCCCGGTCGGACAGGAAGACCGCGACCCTGCGCCGGTCGGCCGGGTCGTGCCCCCGGTAGACGAGCGAGCGGTCGATCAGCCGGTCGATCGCCTTGGTCAGCGTCGGATGCGGCATCAGCACGGCCTCGGCCAGCTCACCCATCGAGTGGCCCCGCCCATCGGCCAGAGCGCGCAGGATGCGCCACTGCTCGACCGTGACATCCTCCGCGGTCACCGCGGCGGCGAGACCGCGGTTGACGCTCCGCTCCGCCCTGCTGAGCAGGTAGGCGAGCGAGGATCCCAGTCCGGTCGTCACCACGTGAGGCTCCCGCCTGTATCCCGATTGTGCAAAAGCTCCACCAAAGCTTCTTTTGGGAGGATACTCGGCTGCGTGGCAGAAACCGTCACATCGGTCATCGATCCTCTGGAAGCCCAGCTCATCCGGAGCGACGCCCTGCGCGTCGGACTCGTGGTGCCGGTCTCCGGGGTCCTCGGCCTGGTGGGACCGTGCGCGATCAACTGCGCGATCCTCGCCGCCGACGAGGTCAACCTCGCGGGCGGGGTGCTCGGCAGGCCGGTCGAACTGGTTCTGATCGACGGCGGCGGCCCCGCGAGGCGGGTGGCCGCCGAGGTCGCGACGCTGGTGGACGGCGGGGCGATCGACGCGGTGACCGGCACCCACGGCAGCGACGTACGGATCGCGGTGGTCCGGGCGCTGGCCGGGCGGGTGCCGTTCGTCTACGCCCCGCCGTACGAGGGGAGTGGCCACCTGCCCGGGGTCTACTTCCTGGGTGAGACACCCGGCCGCCAGCTCCGGCCGGGTATCGACTGGCTCATCGAGCGGCGCCGGGCCCGCAGGTGGTTCCTGCTCGGCAACGACTACGTCTGGCCGCGCCTGGTCCACGAGGCCGCCCGCCGCCATCTCGCCGCCCGCAACGTCACGGTCGTCGGCGAACGGTTCGTGCCGTACGGCATGCGGGATCTCCCCCTGGTCCTGGAACAGCTCGCGGCCAGCCGGGCCGACGCGGTGCTGATCAGCCTGATCGGCAGAGATCTCGTCACCTTCAACCGGGCCTTCACCGCGGCGGGGCTGTCGTGCCCGAGGCTCTGCGGGGCGCTGGAGGAGCACGGCCTGCTCGGCATCGGCGGGGACGCGACCGGCGAGCTCTACGGGGCGATGGGCTACTTCGCCAGCATGGTCACCGACGACAGCCTGAGCCTCGGCGAGCGCTACATCCGCCGGTTCGGCAGCAGCGCACCCCTGCTCAACGGGCATGGACAGGGCTGCTACGAAGCGGTGCTGATGCTCGCCGCACTCGGCTCGCGCGCCGGGACGCTCGCCGTACCCGCGGTGGACGCCATCGCCGACGGCACCTCCATCGTCACCGCGCGGGGCCGGCTGACGCTTCAGGACCGGGGAGTACGGCTGCGCGCGCACATCGGGAGGGCGGACGGGCTGGACTTCGACATCGTCCGTTAAAAGCTTCCAGTCGGAAATTTTTCCTTTTCAAGAAATAGCCATATTCTGAGGATTGCTCCCCTTATCTGCTGATACAGCTGCACTCACCCAGAGGAACCGTCCATGACCACTGAGCCCTCCCTGGAGCAATTCGGCTACCAGCAGGAACTCCGCAGGTCCCTGACCTTCACCGACCTGCTCGTCTACGGCCTGATCTTCATGGTGCCGATCGCCCCCTTCGGCATCTTCGGCAGCGTCTACCAGGGCTCCGGCGGCATGGTGGCGCTCGCCTACGTCATCGGCATGGTGGCGATGGCCTTCACCGCGCTGTCCTACGCGCAGATGGCCCGGGCCTTCCCGATGGCCGGATCGGTCTACACCTACGCGGGCCGCGGCATCGCCGCGCCGGTCGGTTTCCTATCGGGCTGGGTGATCCTGCTCGACTACGTGCTGGTGCCCGCCCTGCTCTACCTCATCGCGAGCGCGGCGATGGCCTCGTTCATCCCCGCCATCCCGATCTGGGGCTGGCTGATCGTGTTCGTGGTGCTCAACACGGTCGTGAACTACAGCGGCATCCAGATGACCGCGCGGATCACGAAGATCATGCTGGTCGGCGAGCTCATCGTGTTGGCGATCTTCATCGTCGTCGGCCTGGTGGCGCTGGCCCAGGGCAAGGCCCAGGTGAACGCCCTCAGCCCGCTGTTCGACTCCTCGACGTTCTCCTGGCCGCTGGTCTTCGGGGCCGTCTCGATCGCGGTGCTGTCCTTCCTCGGCTTCGACGGCATCTCGATGCTGGCCGAGGAGAGCAAGGTGGACAGCCGCAAGCTGGGCAAGTCCATGGTCGCGGCGCTCGGCCTGGCGGGCGCGCTGTTCATCGTGCAGACCTGGGTGGCCGCGCTGCTCACCCCCAACCGGGCCGAGCTGCTCAGCAAGGGCGACCCCGCGGGCACCGCGTTCTACGACATGGCCGAGTTCGCCGGAGGCCACTGGCTCAGTGTGCTGACCGCCGTCGCCACCGCCATCGCCTGGGGCTTCGCCAACTCGCTGGTCGCCCAGGCCGCCACCTCGCGCCTGCTGTACGCGATGGCCCGCGACCGGCAGCTCCCCTCCTTCCTCGCCAAGATCCACCCCAAGCACAAGGTGCCGGTCAACGCCACCCTGCTCGTGGCCGCCGTCTCCCTCGTCGTCGGGCTCTACCTGGCCAGCCGCGAGGACGGCATCACCCTGATCAGCGGGCTGGTCAACTTCGGCGCCATGACCGCCTTCCTCGCGCTGCACATCTCGGTGGTCGTCCACTACGTGGTCCGCAAGGGCAGCCGCGACTGGTGGCGGCACCTGATCGCCCCGGTGATCGGCTTCTTGATCCTGGTCTACGTCGTCGTCAACGCGAGCATCGCGGCCCAGACGCTCGGGATCATCTGGCTCGCCATCGGCCTGGTGCTGCTCGGCGTCTCCTACGCCCGGGGTCGGCGTCCCACCCTGGCGGGTATGCACGACACGCCGGAGACGGCCGCGAAGCCGTAGCGGCCCTCTCCCGCCTGCACTTTTCCGATCACCCAAGGACGGACCGCATGTTCGATATCTTCCTCGAGACCGAGGAATGGCTCACCTCTTCACGACCCACTCCGGCGACGGGCCCTGGCCGGGCGGAGGCACGATGAACGTCGTCTCCTACCGGCCCGCTCTCGAAGAGCTGAGTTACACCTTCGGCGGGCGCCCGGCCGTCGGCCGGATCCGGCCCGGCACGATCGTCGAGATGTACACCGAGGACTGCTTCGCCGGCCGGGTGCGCACGGTCGACGATCTGCCGTCGAACGTCTGCGACTTTCCCTACCTGAACCCGGTCACCGGCCCCTTCCACGTGGAGGGTGCCGAGCCCGGCGACACGCTCGCCCTGCACTTCGTCTCCATCGAGCCGGCCAGGGACTGGGCGGTGTCCGCCACGTTCCCGCACTTCGGCGCGCTGACCGGGACGCACACCACCGCCATGCTCACCCCGCCGCTGGACGAGGTCGTCTGGCGCTACGACATCGACGTGGAGAAGGGCGTGGCTCGCTACCACGCCCGCCGGGGCGACTACACGGTGGAGCTCCCGCTGGACCCCATGCACGGCACCGTCGGTGTCGCGCCCGGTGCCTCCGAAGCCCGGATGACGATCACTCCGGACGCCCACGGCGGCAACATGGACACCCCCGAACTACGCGCCGGGGTGACCGTCTACCTCGGGGTCAACGTCGAGGGCGGGCTGTTCGCGGTGGGTGACGGGCATGCCCGTCAGGGACACGGCGAGGTGTGCGGCACCGCCGTCGAGGCGGCGATGAACACCGTGGTCGCGGTGGAGCTGATCAAGGGCGTGAGCACCCCGTGGCCGCGCCTGGAGGACGACGACCACCTGATGTCGACCGGCTCGGCGCGCCCGCTGGAGGACGCCTTCCGGATCAGCCAGCACGACCTGGTCACCTGGGCCGCCGACCTCACCGGCCTGGACACCCTGGACGCCTACCAGCTGGTCAGCCAGATCGGCGAGGCACCGGTCGGCAACGTCTGCGACACCAACTACACGATGCTCGCCAAGATCCCCAAGGCCTATCTCGGCCGGCCCGACGTCTACGAGTCGGCCCACGGGCGGCTGCGCGACCTCGGGCGGCGCTACCTGTCCGAGCGCTGACGGCTCGGGGACGGTCCCGCCCCGGGGACGACGGACACCTCGTCCGAGGGGCATCCGGACCGCCCTGCGACGCGGCCCGGGTGACCCCGGATGGGGCCGCCCGGATCAGGTCACGCGTCCGACCGGCTCACCGCCCGGATCAGGTCACGCGTCCGACCGGCTCACCGCCCGGATCAGGTCACGCGTCCGACCGGCTCGCCGCCCGGACGATGTCCTCACAGATCCGGTGGGTGGCCAGGGCGTCGTCGGCGTCGAGCACGACGCCGGAGCGGACCGCGTCCAGAAACTCCAGGCAGGCCTGCTCGATGCCGCGCTGGCGGGAGACCGGCGTCCAGTCGCCGCGCCGGGCCAGCGTCTCCGTCCCGGAGTAGTCGATCACATCGGCGATGTTGACCACCCGGCGCTTGACACCGCCTCCCATGACCTCCACGGTCTCCTCGGCCGCCCCGCTCACCCTGTTCATGATCCCGAGCGCGGTGAAGCCGTCCCCGGACAGCTCCAGTGTCACGTGCTCCAGCAGCCCGCCCCGGACCCGGGTCCGGATCCCGGTGTGCTCGACCGTGCCCGGCACCAGGAACCGGAGGGTGTCGACGACGTGGACGAAGTCGTCGAAGATCGCGGTCCGCGGGTCCTCGGCCAGGTCTCTGCGGTGCTTCTGCATCACCACCAGGTGACGGGGCAGGTCCAGCAGCGCCGTGTAGGAAGGGGCCCGGCGGCGGTTGAAACCGACGAACAGCGATCGACCCATCTCCTGTGCCAGCCGTACCAGACGCTCGGACTCGGCGAGGGTGTAGGCGATGGGCTTGTCCAAATAGACGTGGACGCCCGCGCGGAGCAGCGGTTCGACGATCTTCACGTGGGCGCTCGTGGCCGCGTGCACGAACGCCGCCTCGACCCCGGCGTCGAGCAGCTCGTCCACCGAGGCGAAGCGACGCTCGATCCGGTAGGCGTCGCCCAGCCGGTCGAGGGTGGCGGAGTCCCGGGTGCACAGGTGGAGATCGAGGCCGGACGTCGCGGAGAGAACGGGCAGGTACGCCTTCTCCGCGATGTCCCCGAGGCCGATCACAGCGGTCTTCATCGAATCTCCTTGCGCGTGGAGCCCCCGGGCTTCAACCCCGAGGAGGAAGTCACGATGAAAGCGTACGGCTTACGCCGCCACGGCCAGGCGCTCCCGCCACCACGCGACGGTCGCGGTGAGCGCCTCGTCCACCGGCGTGGGGGCCATGCCGAAGGTGGCCTGGAAGTCGGTGGAGTCGATGACGAAGGGGCTGACGAACTGGTAGCGGACGTGCTCCAGTTCGCCGAGCATGGGCGAGACGGTGCCCATCGTGCGGACGAGCCAGTGCGGCATGACCTTGACCCCCGGGTTGGGGACGCCGGCCAGCGCGCAGAGACGGTCGGCGACCTGCTGGGCCGCCAGGGCGGGGGCGGTCGGGATGTGCCAGGCCCTGCCCCAGGACCGGTCGTCGGTGGCGGCCGTCACCAGGGCACGGGCCACGTCGGGCACGTAGGTCCAGCTGTGCGGCTGGAGCGGGTCTCCGATGAAACGGACGGGCTTGCCCGCCAGGAGCCGGGGAACGAACCGCTCCCCCAGGTGCGACTGGTCGAGGCAGCCGGGACCGAAGTAGTCCGATCCCCGCACCTCGGTCACCCGGACCCGGCCGGCCTCGTGCGCGGCCATGGCGTCGCGCCACATCCGGATCCGCACCTCCGCCTTCTCGCTGGTCGGCCGGAGCGGGTGGCTCTCCCCCATCGGCCCGCTGGGGGGACCGTAGATGTAGAGGTTGCCGAGGATGACGTATCCCGCGCCGGTGGCCTCGGCGGTCGCCAGCAGGGAGGCCGCGATCGGCGGCCAGTCCTGCATCCAGCGGTGGTAGAGCGGGTTGACGCAGTTGTAGAGCGCGTCGGCCCCCTCGGTCAGCGCGATCAGCCGTTCCCGGTCGGAGGCGTCCGCCGCGACCTTGCGGACCCCCGGCAGGTCGGGACCGGAGCCCGAGCGGCTGACGAGGACGACCTCGTGTCCCTGGCTCGCCAGCAGGCGGGCCACCTCGGAACCGATCTGCCCGGCTCCGACGACGACGTGCTTGGCCATGGCCGTTCTTCCTTTCACTGATTTCATCCGTTTCACTGCTGCTTCACCGCTGCGCGGATCCGCCGGTCTGCGGGCCGCGTGGAGCTCACCGGTGCCGTAGAGCTCACTGGTTCCAGACGAGCCGTAGGACGGCGTTGACGACGTAGACGGCGGCGAAGACGATCCCCGGGGTGAGGCGGCCGGCCATGACCAGCGCCAGCGCGCCGCCACCGAACCAGAGAACCTCCAGGCCGACCCGGGCGAGGCCGGTGAGCGGGATCGTGGCGCCGTTGGCCGCGCCGAACAGCGCCCAGACCGCGATGAACAGCGCGGGCCCGCCCAGTCCGAGGAGCAGCTTCACCGGCCAGTTCTGGCCGGTGACGAAGCCCCAGTAACCGACCGAGGCAAGAACGCCCAGCTCCAGCAGGAACATGACGAGAAGGTTGGTGTTCTTGGCCAGGGACAGCATCTGGGGGCTCCTTGAGAGTGGCGTTCCGTTCTGAGAGCAATGCTCTACCAAGAGAGCACAACTCGTCAAGAGCAGTGCTCTCTTTTATTTTCAGTGCTCTGATAAGGTGACCGGCATGAGTTCAAGCCGCACGGCACGGGAACGAGTCCGCGCCGAACTGACGAGTGAGATCACCGACATCGCCCGGAGACACCTGGCCACCGAGGGTGCGGGCGGCCTCTCCCTGCGCGCGGTCGCCCGCGAGATGGGCATGGTCTCCTCGGCGATCTACCGCTACTTCCCCTCCAGGGACGACCTGCTCACCGCCCTGATCATCGACGGCTACAACGCCCTCGGCGAGACCGTGGAGAACGCCGACGCGACCTGCCCGCCCGGAGACCACACCGGCCGCTGGCTGGCGGTGTGCCACGCCGTACGGGACTGGGCGCTGGCCCATCCGCACGAGTACGCCCTGCTGTACGGCTCGCCCGTGCCCGGCTACCAGGCACCGCAGGACACCGTCGCCGCGGCGATCCGCGACACCGTCGTCTACGGCCGGATCATCTCCGACGCCCACCAGGCCGGAGCCCTGAACCCCCCGGACATCCACCCGCCCGTCCCCGCCTCGTTCGGGGAGGACGCCGCACGCGTCCGATCGATCATCCCCGACGTCCCCGACGACGTGATCGTCCGCGCCCTGATCGCCTGGACGGGGCTGTTCGGCTGGCTCAACTTCGAACTCTTCGGCCAGTTCAACAACACGATCATCGACCGCGGCCCGGCCTTCGACCATGCCATGCGCTGCTCCGCGGCCATGCTCGGCCTCCCCTCCCGGCAGGGCGAGGGCGCCTGAAGGCGCCGGATCGCCGGCCCCGCCGCACCACGGCCGGCCGGGCACAGGTCACCGCACCCGGCCACCCGCCCACGATCGAATACCGGCTTTCCCACGAGATCGAGGACACCCCGCCATAGGGTGCCGCCCCGGCGTGCTCACCGCGACCGGACAGCGCACCCCCACCGGCCCGGAGTGCGACACGGAGATCACACGACCCGACACCTAGAGCAACGTATCGATCGCAGATAGTAACGTCGCTGTGAAGTCGATCTACGAAGACATCCCTCACAACGAAGTGGGAGTTCAGCGTTGATGTCACAACGACCCAGATCCACGCTCACCGTGCTGGCCTGCGCCCTGTCGGCGCTGCTGGCCGCATCGGGGACGCAGGTGGCGGCCGATACCGGTGCGCACGCCGCCACCACGGCGCGGCAGACCGCCACCCGGGCCGCCGCGCCGTGCATCCGGCAGGGGCAGGCGGCCTATCCCGTCGAGTACTACTGGAAGAACGCGTTCGGCATGCGGCTGGGCAGCGGGTCGATCTCGGTCGACACCGCCCCGCCCCTGTGGGGCGGGCAGATCACCCCGGGCGGCACCTTCACCCTCACCCTGACGCACCGCACGGCCCAGTGGCCGCTGCTGGTCAGGAGCTACACCACCACCTGGGACCTGTCGTCCCTGCTGGCCAACGCCGACGTCATCGCCCAGTCGGGGGCCGGCGCCATCGGCGGCACCACCCTGACGATCCCCTCGCAGGGCTCCAAGACCGACCCGGCCGCGAAGACCATCACCTTCCAGGTCAGGCAAGGCACCATCGGAAACAGCATGACCATCCGGCCGAGCGGGATCAGCAGCGTCATCGCCGCTCCGGGCCAGCTCGGCAACAACACCGCCGCCCCTCCGATCCAGATCGTGGGCGGGCAGTCCATCTCACCCACCAGGGCTGCCGACGACACCGCCACCACCACAATGGGCACCGCCGTCAGCGTGCCCGTCCTGGCCAACGACACCGCGACCTCGCCGACGATCAGCGGCCTCACCCAACCGGGCAAGGGCACCGCGACGATCTCCGGCGGCAGCGTGGTCTACACACCCGCTCCGGGCTTCGCCGGCACCGACAGCTTCACCTACACCATCACCACCGCCTGCGGAACCAGCACTGCGACGGTCACCGTCAAGGTCCCCTGCAACCCCGTACCGGTCAACCTGGTCAACGGCAGCTTCGAGGCGCCGCCCGTGGCCACGATCGACTGGTCCATCCCCGACGCCTCCAGCAACCCGAGCGTCGGCTGGCACACCACCGCCACCGACAACAAGCTGGAGTTCTGGCGGGGCGGCGCGAGCGGGGTCCCGGCAGCCGACGGCCAGCAATTCGCCGAACTCAACGCCACCCAGGTCTCCACGCTCTACCAAGACGTTCCCACCGTTCCGGGAACACCGATGACCTGGTCGCTGTATCACCGAGGCCGGCTGGGTACCGACGTGATGCAGGTGCTCATCGGCGCACCGGGCGCGACCGTGGCTCAGGTGCCCACCGGGGCCTCCTCGGCGGACATCTCCGACGATGACACCGCCTGGGGCCGCTACACCGGGGTGTACATCGTGCCGCCGGGGCAGACCACCACCCGATTCGCCTTCCACTCGGTGTCGGCCGCGGGTGGCAGCCCGGCGGTCGGCAACTTCCTGGACGGCGTGGTGTTCAGCACGCCGCCCTGCCCGTGACCACCGAGGAGCAAGAGCGTTGAAGGCGGTCGCCGAATCGTCCTCATGGGGGATCGAACCGCGCTCCACCCGGTGAGCCGCTGACGCCGCCCGGCGGCCGTGGGCCGGGTCTCCGGCTCAGGCCGGTCCCGGCCCGCACCGTCGGGCGGCGCGTCAGCACCGGCAGATCGCAGGAGGACCTGCCTGAGCCGATGTTCTCGCGGAGCACCGCGGCAGGGCAGCCGCTACCTTTTGCCTGGTTTTTGCCACCGAGAGATTTGCCGGGACCGCCGCAGTGGAATGACTGCGTAATGCATCGCCAGATCCGTCGGATCGGATTCGCGCCTTCTGCCTGACGCCAGGCGGGCGCAGCACACGACCGGTCGTCGGCTGAGTCTTCGGCTTCTTCATCACCTGCGATCAGGGGGCGCCATGAGCACCGGATACGGAGTCCACTCCGAGGTGGGCCGGCTGCGGCAGGTGATCGTGCACCGGCCCGATCTCAGCCTGAAACGGCTGACGCCTTCGAACAAGAAAGATCTGCTCTACGACGACGTGCTGTGGGTCAGCCGCGCCCAGATCGAGCACGACGCGTTCGTCGCGGTGATGCGTGAGCGCGGGATCGAGGTGTTCTACCACCAGGAACTGCTCGCCCAGGCGCTGGATTCCAGCGCCGAGGCCAAGCGGCACGCCATCGAGCGCACGGTCACCCACCTGTCGGTCGGGCCGGTGCTGGTCGATGCGGTCCGCAGCGAACTGGCGGGCTGGGACGGGACGAAGCTGGCCCGGCACCTGATCGGCGGATTGACCAAGGCGGAGTTCTTCGCCGAGGCCACGGAGAGCCGCGAAGGGTTCAACTCACGCTGTCTGGTCGCCGCCATGGCCGATCCGTACGCGTTCATTCTGCCTCCGCTGCCCAACACGCTCTATCAACGCGACCCGTCAGCGTGGCTGTACGGCGGAGTGTCGCTGAACCCGCTGTACTTCCACGCCAGGCGGTTGGAGACGCTCAACCAGAGCCTCATCTACCACCACCATCCGATGTTCGCCGACGACGGCTTCACGTACTGGTATCCGCCGATGGGCGACGACGGCAGCTTCGACGAAGAGGACTTCGGCCAGGCCTCGCTCGAAGGCGGCGACATGATGCCGATCGGCAACGGGGCGGTCGCGATCGGGGTGAGCGAGCGCACCACCACGCGGATGATCGAGCACCTCGCCCTGGAACTGTTCGCCCAGCAGGCCGCGACACGCGTGATCGCGGTGAACATCCCGCCCCACCGCTCCTACATGCACCTGGACACGGTCTTCACCCTGCTGGACGTCGACAAGGCCACCGGCTACCCGCCGGTGGTGGACAACGCCGAGGTGTACTCGCTGCGACCGGGCGACAAGGACGCGACCCTGGAGGTCCACCGCGACCCCGGCCTGGCCGCCGCGATCGCCGACGCCCTGGGCATCGGCAAGCTGGACGTGATCCCCACCGGCGGGGACGACTTCCAGCAGGCCCGGGAACAGTGGGACAGCGGCAGCAACTTCGTCGCACTCGAACCCGGGGTGGTCGTGGGCTATCACAAGAACGAGTTCACCAACCACAAGCTCCGCGATCACGGCGTCGAGGTCGTGGAGATCGAGGGATTCGAACTGGGCAAGGGCCGCGGCGGCGGCCACTGCATGACCTGCCCGATCCTGCGGGACGCTCCGTGACCGCTCACCGTCGTCGAAAGGGCGCGCGATGAGCGCTCACCCCGCGCTGATCCTGTTCCTGGCCCTGTTCGGCCTCTACAGTCCGGTCGCGGCGCTGGCGTCCTACCTGCCGATCGTGCGCCCTTTCAACCACGTACAGGTCGTGCGCCTGTCGCTGGGACTGGCCTGCAATGTCCTCGTGTTCGTGCTGGCCGCCCTCTGGGTCGGTGAGCCGCTGCTGAAACTCCTGGGGATCAGCACCGCCGCGCTCACCGCCACCGGCGGCATCGCCCTGGCCTACGCCTCCATTCCCCTCATGCGCGGCAAGGCGGGCGCCGTCGAGGAACTGGAGAAGCAACAGGAGCTGGAGAAGCAACAGGAGCTGGAAAGGCAGCAGCAGCAGCTCGACCCGGCCGTCGTCCCGGCCGTCGTCCCGGCCACGCCATCGGAGGCGGTGAACCCGAAGTCGGTGCTGTTCACGCCGTTGTCGTTCCCGCTGACGGTCGGGGGGACCACCTTCGCCTTCGGCGTCGCGGCGTCCGCGGCGGCCACGGGCCTTCCGGAGAAGGCGTGGCTGTCGGTCGCCGCGGTCGCTTTCGCAGCCGTCACCGGGATCACCCTCTACCTGGCCGGCCACCTCGAACGTCGCATCTCCCTGCAGGGCGCCATGATTCTGGACCGGGTCGCGGGCATCCTGCTGACCGCCATCGCCGTCATCCTGCTGGCCAACGGGTTCACCGACCTGGTCCTCGCACGCCTGAACCAGTGACCGCACGGGCTGTCTCAAAAGGGTCCCGGCAGTGACTGTGACCTCCGGGATCGGCAGATCCCGTCCGTCCAACCGCCCCGGTGACCGTACGGCGTAGCCGGAACCTTCCGCCAAGGGTTGACCCCCCGATGGGGGTGGGACGGGGCTTCATCGGGGGGTCGATCCGGCCGGGTCGCGGGGGAAGCTCCGGCCGGACATCTGGCGGTTGCCCTGCCTCTCACCCCTCCACGGAGAAGGCAGGGCCACCCGGTTCCCCGGCCACCGGCGCGCGACCGGCCGGGGAGCCGCGTCCGTCGCCCTGCCCGGAGACCGGTTCGGGAGCGGACGAGCAATCCGGGAGCGGGACGGTTCGGATGGCGCACCAGACCGTACGGCCCAGGCCGCAGCCGTGCTCGCGGACACCCCATGCCAACGAGATCTCGCGAACGATCAGCAGGCCCCGGCCATCTTCCGCGTTTGCTTCTTTTCGGACATGAGGTCCCGAAAATGTTGAACCCGGATCATTGACTTCTATGCCGATGAACTCCTCCGCTTCGGTGACGGTGAGGCGGATGAAATCGTTTGCTCTCGCGTTGGAGTGCATGATCGCATTCGTCACCAGTTCCGACGTGGCCAGCACCACGTCGTCGATCACGGGATGCGTGTTTCCGAGCCATCGGCGCACTTCGGAGCGCGCTCGTGAAACAGAATCACGGACGCTGGGAAGGCTGACATCGCCATGGAGCTTCGGCTCCGGACTCGTCGCTTTCATGAACTCACCCACTCGGAGAAGTCGATCCCGCTCGCCCTTCCCACCGTCCCAAACCTCAGGGCCCCGGCAAGTTTGTGATTTGGTCGGTGTGATCACTTCGGTCCGAGGTTGAACAGGTCAAGGACGCGCTGGTGGTCGTAGCCGTAATCGCGGCGGGCATGGGCGATATTGACATGGCCCGCTCGGCGTAGGGTGCCGGTGGCGAGGTTGCGGAAAGCAGCCAAGGCGCGGGGCAAGGTGGCGGTCCGCGCTTGGCAGGCGTCCTCGGCGAAGGTGACGTCGCGGACGTGATGGACGCCGTTTTCGATGGCCTTCCAGTGGCCGCGGACGTAGGCGGCGAGCTGGGCCGGTCCGGCCTGCCGCGGAGTCAGATCGGTGATGCCGTAGCAGACTTCCTTGCTGTGACGTATGCCGTCCAGGCCACCTCGATGGCGCAGGATGCGAAAGACCTGAGCGGCATGGGGGAAATCGATGTCGCCGGCCGGGGCTGTGCGAAGGATGCGGTGCTCGGTGCGGCCGTGTCCGCGGTCGAACTCGCGGTGGGTGACGGTAATGAAGTTGGCGTCGGGGCCGGTCAGTGCGGTGATGGCGGCGGCGCGCAGAGTGGGCTGATTGGCTTTGACGATCATGACGTAGTGCGCGTGATGGTCGTCGATCAGCAGTCGTGCGGAGGCGCGCTGGGTGTGCAGGGCGTCGGCGGTGATGACAGCGCCGGTCAGTTCGGTGTCGGTGGCCTGACGCAGCAGCGCGTCCAGGGCGCTGATCTCGCTGCTTTTGGCGGGGATCTGGCGTTGTGCGTGGACGGTGGCGTCGAGGTGGGCGGCCAGGCTGATCAAGTGAACGCGGCCGCCGCCGGGGTGGTGGGCACCTTTGAGGCGCTTGCCGTCGACGGCGTAGGCCGGCAATAGGCCCGGCGTCTGCGCGGGAGATCGGCGAGCGGCGCGGCGGGCTTCGCGCTCGGTGCGCCGGCTCACCGGTGCTGGGGCGCGCTCGTACGGTTCGACGGTGGGCGGCTGGCCGAGGAAGGTTGCCAGGCAGGCGTCGAGTTCGTCACCGTCCAAGCCGGCCAGGACGCGGCGGATGGTGCGTTCGCTGGGCGGCTGGTGCAGGCCGGTGAATGGATCGCGCCAGATGTGCAGGTCGGCCAGGACCTGCTGGGGGGCGTTGTCGGCCCACTGTTCGATCGCGGTCAGGCAGTCGCCGCCCACCGCCACGGTGGCACATGCCACGATCGCCAGGATCGAGGCCAGCGAGTGGCGTCGCCCTCGCGCTGAGCGTGGGTCGGAAATCAGGGCGAACCGGTCGGTGAGCTTCAGCCGGGCGGAAGAATCGGTATCCGTTTGCCCAACTTGCTCGCAGCCGACAGCGTTGATCAGCGATGATGGCGCGACAGGCACGGTTTCCTCATTCGATCAGGCGGCTTTAGACACCTCTGATCTTCGGGAGCCGTGCCTTTCCGTCGTTGCGGGCTTGGTATTTCCTTACCCGCCCCTACTTACGCCGCTGGACGAATACGAACGAATCCGTTCAAAACATCAACTTGCCGGGGCCCTGTCCCAAACCTCGGATACATTCGGTAGTCGATCGACTTCAAGCAGTCATCAACAGTTTCGACGGGGTGATCCCTGAAATGTTGGTGAAAGTTCCCCCGGAGGTCAGATGCCAAAGGAAAGTGATCTCTATCCGTCGGAATCCCCGACCGCTCTCTTCGGCTTTGAGCTGCGGCGGCACCGCAAGGCCCGAGGCTGGTCCCAGATCCGGTTGTCGAAGGCGATTCCCTACTCGGTCGGAACGATCAGCATGATCGAGACCGCGAGCCGGGGACCGTCGGAGGAGTTCGCCCGGCACTGCGACGAGGCACTGGAGGCAGAAGGCGCGCTGATCAGACTGTGGCCGATGGTCAGCCACACGGCGGCCCCCACCTGGTTCCGGCCGTGGCTCGACGTGGAAGCCACCGCAGAGGCCCTCCGCTCCTGGGAACCGCTGGTTGTTCCCGGCCTCCTCCAGACGGAGGACTATGCCAGGGCCATCCTGAACGGTGATATCGGCGTGACGCCCGAGCAGACCGAAGAGCAGGTGACCGCTCGAATGGAGCGCCAGAACATTCTCAAGCGCGCCAAGCCGCCTCTGTACTGGGTGGTTATCGACGAAGCGGTCCTCCATCGGCCGATCGGTAGCCCCGCTGTAATGGCGGCGCAGATCACCCGCCTTCTCGAAGCCGGCCAGGCCCCCCGTGTCACCATCCAGGTTCTTCCTCTGAAGGCGTACTCCACGACCGGCCTTGCTGGCGGATTCGCCATCGCACAAACACAGGGAGTCTTTGACACTGCGTACGTCGAGTCCGCTGGAGTCATGAGCCGAGTAACAGAGCGACCAGAGGACGTCAGCGTTCTAGCATACAGATACGACGGGATTCGCTCCGAAGCACTGTCCCAGCGCGAATCCCTAGAGCTGATCAAGGAGACGCTGCCGCGATGGACGAGCTAATCCAAGAACTCCACACTGTCACATGGTGCAAGTCCACCCGGTCGGGACCTGACGGCGGCAACTGCGTTGAGGTCGCTGAGTTGTCCCGTGGGCGCAGAGGTGTCAGAGACAGCAAGAATCCGTCCGGCCCGGCGCTGGTCTTCACTCCCGACGAATGGAACGCATTCATCGGAGGCGTGAAAAACGGCGATTTCGACTAGCCGCTGAAGCATTCAGCACGGGGAAGGCCCTCAGTAGAATCGAGAGCCTTCCCCGTACGGCTTGAAATCAAAGAAGCGTCGCAGCAATCAATCGTGTCGACGAAAAATTCAGAGACCGAGGATGCTCTCCCCCAGCGACATGAACGACCGCCTGGCCGCGAACCGGATCACCGGCCTCGGCGTGTAGAACCCTCCTGAGCCTCCGGTCGCCTCGCACACCTCCCGAAGACCGACCTCACTGACCCCCTTCTCGGCAATGGCTCGTCACGGAGCGTGCAGTTCGCGCGGGTGGGGTGGGCGTCTCGGGAAGCCCTTGAGAGGTCCCAACAAATGATCTCTGCCCGTACCCGGGCAGGCTGCCGAACGTCGATCTGCGCGTCAGGGTGAACAGCCGCCGTGGATCGTGCCGGACGAGTTGTGGGAGCGGATCGAGCGGCTGCTGCCGAAGGTGGAGCGGCAGCAGCCGCCCTCGGGCCGTAACCGAACAGCCCCGCCGTCGCACCCCGCACGGCTCCGGGCTTGGTACGCGTCGATGATCGAGTCGGGGGTTCTTGGTGGACTCAGGGCACGAGGAGGACGCGGCCGAGCTGGGAGCGGCTCTCCATGATCCGATGCGCCTCGGCTGCCTTGTCGAGCGGAAGCCGGGTGTGCAGCCTGGCGCGTAGCCTCCCCTCGACCGCGTGCTGTATGACCTGGTCCATGTCCTCGCGTGCTTGTTTCGGTGCGGCGGCGCGCCAAGCGATCAGCGAGAATCCGGCTACCGATCTCATTGCGAAAAGGCTGGTCAGCGGGATGTCGGTTGCCCCGCCGCTGGCTGCTCCGTAGACGACGGCCCGGCCGAACGGTGCCAGGAGGTCGAGGCTGCGCAGCAGGATACGGCCGCCGACGGAGTCCAGGACGACGTCGACTCCTCCTGGTGCGGCCTCGCGCACCTGGTCGGGCCAGTCCTCCGCGGAGTAGTCGACGGCCACGTCGGCGCCGAGCGTGCGGGTGAAGTCCAGCTTGGCGGGGGAGCCTGCTGTGGCGATCACGGTGCCGGCGCCGGCGATCTTGGCGAGTTGCACGGCCAGGTGGCCGATGCCTCCCGCGGCGGCGTGAATGAGCACGGTCTCGCCGGGCGACAGTCGGGCGGCGCGCAACGTGCCCAGCGCCACGGGGGCGCCCATCGGCAGCATGCTCGCGGTGGCGTCGTCGATTCCCTCTGGCACGGGCGCGAGCCATTCGGCGTCGGCGAGGACGTGGTCGGCGAAGGCGTCCTCGGCCAGCGCGGCGACCCGCCGGCCGGTGAGGCCGGGGTCGACGCCGGGCCCCACCGCGTCGACCGTGCCGACCACGTCGCCGGTGAGCACGGCGGGCAGGTCGCGCCGGTAGATCCCGCCGGTCTCCGGCCCCTGGCGGAACTTCACGTCGACGAAGTTGGCGCCGATCGCCTCGGTGCGGATGCGCACCTGACCCGGGCCCGGGCTGGGGATCTCCACCTCTTCCATGGTGAGCACTTCGGGGCCGCCATAGGTGTGGTAACGGATTCGGCGCATGCCGTCCTCCCTCATTGAGGATAAAGTGGACCTGTGGTCAAGTTCGGTGCGAGCGTACTTGACCGGCGGTCCAGTTGTCCACGGGAAGAGGAGCCGATGATCGAGGAACGTCGCGAACGCGCTGATGCGGCACGCAACCGTCGCGCCATCCTGCGGGCGACCGAGGACCTTCTCGCCCGGCACCGGCCCGAGCAGATCTCCATGGAACAGGTCGCCGCCGCAGCCGGGGTCGGTAAGGGCACGGTGTTCCATCGTTTCGGCAGCCGGATGGGGCTGATGGTCGCGCTGATGCAGGAGCGGGCCTACGCCCTGGAGGAGGCCGTGGCGAGCGGACCTCCGCCGCTGGGGCCCGGCGCCCCGCCCGAGGAGCGACTGACGGCCTTCCTGGACGCGATCGTCGACGTCGTCGGCCGCAACAAGGGGCTCCTCGCGGCGCTCGGCCACGCCGCCACGGCAGCGCCCAGGCCGGAGTGGAAGGAGCACGGCGAGCACCGGGGCGAAGGCGGTGACCACGTTCCGGACTCGCGGGACGACCATCCCGTCTACCGGTTCTGGCACGGCCACACCAGCGCACTGATCGCCGAGCGGCGCCCCGACCTGGACGGAGAGCTGCTGGCGCACATCCTGCTGGGCAGCCTTCAAAGCGAACCGGTGCTGCGGCTGCTGGAGCGCGGAGAGGCGCCGCGGCTGGCCGCGGCGCTGCACGTCATGGCCGCCGGGATACTCGCGGCCCCTGCCCCCTCCTGAGGCGAACCGGCCGAGAAGCCATCCATCTCCCCGATCGCTACAGCGCGGCATATGCCACGTTCAGCCTGTCGCGACAGGGACTGGCCACGACCGAGCGGCCGCCGACCGAGCCCGCGCGGCCGGCGGACGCTGCACGCCTCTGGCGTCGAGGGCGAGACCGAACTGCCCAACGCGGACCTGTACTTCCATGGCGGCCGTTCACCCTTCCTCACGTGCAGATCGACGCTCAACAGCCTGCCCAGGCATGGACAGAGATCATTTTTTTAGGACCTCCGATAGGGCCTGGACAGCACAAAACCCCTGGTAGACCGATGTTGCGAACATGAGGTCGACCGAGGGGTTTTGCGTGTCTTCCAGTATCACCCACACCGCCATGTTGGATGTCCGCCGTGAGACAGCCGAATACCTGGCCTCGTTGCTGCACCGACTGCGCAGCAAGAGCGGGACGCGCCGAGGCCGACGGGCGCTGAGCACCTTCGCCCAGGCGGTGCTGGTGCTGCGGCCGGGTCTCCTACGACTTTTAGTTTGATGTGTTGATCAAGCATCAAACTAAAAGTGGCTTGTAGTTAGGCAGCGTCATAGACACGATCTCCCAGCCTGTCCAGGATCTCCCGGAGCTTCGCTCCTCCGCGGGAACGGACCGCCGGCTCCGACGGGCTGCCCAGATCTCTGAGCGGCGGGAGAGTCAGCACCGTAGGCCTCAACTCGGCCGGACCGCGCTCGACGTACTTGTCCAAGATGGGCTCCAGGACCCTGCCATCCGTGATGACGTACACGTCGACCGACTGATCTCGGTGCCACCCCGTCCGAGGGAAGCGGCTGATCACTGTCCGACGAGGGGAGAGGTCACCGCACCCGGCCGACGACCCCGAGGATGCCGGGCTTGACGAGGTCGGCCTCCACGTCCTCCCCGGGGTGCCACGCCTCCACCGGGACGATGCCCGGCCCCACCAGGTCCAGCCCGTCGAAGTAGCGGCGCAGGTGCTCGGGGCCACGCGCGGTGATGGATCTCGCATTGGACCTGGCGTAGACGTCCGCCCCCTTCCTGATGGTCACGTCGTCGTGGTCACCGGCGTAGATGTGGGAGATGACCAGGTGACTGCCGGGGGCCAGCGGACGCAGCAGGCTCGCGACGATCCCGGCGACCTGCTCGTCGTCCGGGATGAAGTGCAGGATCGCGACGAGCAGGACCGCGACCGGCCGGTCGAAGTCGATATGGGCCCGCACCCTGTGATCACCGAGGACGGCCTCGGGCTCACGCGCGTCCCCCTCGACGACGATCGTGTCCGGATTGTTGGCGAGCAGCGCGCGGGCATGGGCCAAGACGATCGGGTCGTTGTCGACGTAGACCACCCGGGAGCCGGGTGCCTCACGGCCGGCGACCTGGTGCACGTTCTCCTGCGTGGGCAGGCCGGTGCCGATGTCGACGAACTGCCGGATCCCCGCCGCCGCGAGGTGTCGTACCGCCCGGCCGAGAAAGGCGCGGTTGGCCAGCGCGACCTCGCGCGTGCCGGGCACCAGCGCGATGATCCTCTCCGCCGCCTCACGGTCGGAGGCGAAGTTGTCCTTCCCCCCGAGGTAGTAGTCGTACATCCGGGCGGTGCTGGGGGTGCTCAGATCGACTCCCGGCGGAAAGACGGAGGAGAAGTCCGGCTCGGCGGGGTTTCCCGGAGGGGGCGCACCGTTGGTCATGGGACTGTCTCCAGAGGTCGGCGGGGGCCGGCAGCCGAGGTACTACCGGTCGGCCTACGCCTGACAACGGATATTGCATCCCCGGCTGAGGATGCACAGGCGCGGCTATTACATGATCGTTCAGCGGCACGGACAAATCAAGATCACATGACGGCCGACGACGGTGCGGGGCATAGGATAAGGCTCCGTCCAGGTGTCTGATGGGGCCCGTCCTTCCCCGGCGACCTCTCCAGTGGGAGGCGGGCCAACCCGGGGACCGGCGGGCGACACGCGTCCCGGTTCCACGCAGGGGCCGGGCGGTCCTGCGGCGATCGCCGCGGGACCGCCCGGCGGGTCAGTCCGGTCTGCTACCTGCTTCCGGCTGAAAAGGCGTTGTGCACCATGCCGCGCAGCATCTCCCCCGGCCGCTGCTGCTCCCCGTGCAGGGAGGTCAGGACGATGAGCGTCCCGGTGGTGGCCGGGATGACCCACTGCAGGACCCGTAGCTGCCTCTGCGCCTTCGCCACGTCCTCCGGGGTGTCCTTGTCCGGCTGCACGGCTCCCTTCACCGGCACCTCGCCCGCCTGCTTCATCCTGGCGCCGAGCGCGCCGGTGTAGGCGGTCGCGGCCAGCGCCACGCCGGTCAGCGCGACCTTGGTCAGGGTGCTCGTGCCCACTCCGGCCTGGTGCGCGATCCGTTGCCTGTTGGCCATCAGCAGTCCGACCCCGCCGATGACATGCGCGGCGACGGCCAGCGTGCTGACCGGCGCCCACCGTTCCCACCCGGTGTTCGCCACCCGCATGCGCTCGCTCCGTTCGCTGACGATGGAGGCGGCGCCGTTGAGGCCGATGGCGCCCATCAACGAGCCCCCGAACCAGGCGGCCAGCCCGACATCGTGCATGGCGCGCACGACGGTGTTGCGTTTCATCTGCTTCCCCCTTTGCCACAGTGGCGAATTTCGCGCTTCCAATGGCAGATATCGCCTTGTTAACACTGTGATGGGAGTTGACTACCCTAATTCGGATATGTGATCCGGCTCATGATTTGATGTCCGATTCAAGATTGAGACTGCGCCCAGCCAGGAACCGGATCAGGCGAGGTGCACCCCGACCTCGACGCTTCCCAGCAGCGCCTTGGAGTACGGGCAGTGCTCGTGGGCCCGCTCGACGAGAGGACCGGCGAGCCGCGGGTCCAGCTCCGGCAGGTGGACCGTCACGTCGACGCCGATCGCGTAGTCGTCGTGCTTGCCGCGCTTGCGCAGTTCCACGGTCGCCTCGACGCTGACCCCGTCGGTGTTCAGGCCCTCCCTGCCGGCGACCAGCACGAGGGAGCTGTGGAAGCAGGCCGCGTACCCCGCGGCCATGAGCTGCTCGGGGTTGGTGGCGCCACCGGGGCCGCCGAGCTGCTCCGGCGCGCGGACCTCCAGGTCGAGGAGGCCGTCGTCCGTCCGCACCCGGCCCGTTCTGCCGCCCACTGAGGAGGCGCGTGCCGTGTAAAGGGGGACGTAGCCGACGTCACCGCCCTCGGCTCCGGGCAACTCGGCTTCGACGCCGGGCCCCGAGTAGTCCGAGGCCGTCGGCTGCCGGGGCCTGTCATATCCGGATGGTGCGTTGTGTCCCATGGTTTCCGCCCCCCGATTGCCGCAAGAAGGGCCGGAGGTCCGTCACACCCTCCCCCGCCGCCCGGCCCCAGATGAACCGATCGAAACGGTGGTTACCTACCCAGAGGTAGGAGAACCGACACAGTCCGGTGGTCTGGATGGGGCCGGGCGCAGGCTCGTCACCGAGGGTTTTCGCCGAGGATGTAGTCGTCGACGAACGTGTTGCGGAACTTGCCCGTGGGATCGTGGACGCCGAGCAGCCGCTGGAAGTCCGGCAGCCGCTCGTACCGGGACCGCAGGCGTTCCGGGCTGGTGACGAAGAGCTTGCCCCAGTGCGGCCGTGCCTCGAAGGGCTCCAATGCCTCCTCGACCAGGGTGAGCACCCGGCTCACCGCCGGCCAGTCCTTCTTCCAGGTGAAGTGGAGGGCGACCGCCCCCTGCCCGTAGCAGGGGCTCATCCACAGATCGTCCGCCGCGACGGTCCGGATCTCCGACACCTGCAGGACGGAGGCCACGCCGTCCCTGATGCGGTCCAGCGCGCGGAGCGCGCCGATCGCGTGCCGGCGCGGCACCAGGTATTCGGACTGCAGCTCCTCCCCGCTGCTGGGCGTGAAGTCCAGGCGGAAGTGCGGCAGCCGCTCGTGCCACGGGCCCGGCACGCCCAGCTGCCGGGTGCAGTTGGCGGCCGGCATCCCGGGCAGCGGGTGCAGCTCGGTCTCCGCCAGGGTGGCGTCCAGCCACTCCGGCGCCGCCTCCCAGGCGTCCCCGGATCCGTCGACGCGCCGTTTCAGCCATACCTGGTCGATCTGCGGTCCCCGCCAGCGGGTGAACAGGCTCACGCTGTACGTCGCGGAGAAGATCTCCTCGAAGTGATCCTCCAGCCGCGCCCAGGGGAGGTTCTCATACACGTCCTGCCGTATGTCGAACGCTGGGACGACGTCGAGGGTGAGCCGGGTGACGATCCCCAGCGCGCCGAGGCCGACCACCGCCCCGCGGAGGCGGTCGCCGTCCCGCTCCCGGGTGAGGACGGTGATCTCGCCGTCGGCGGTGACCATCTCGATGCCCGCCACCGCCGTCGACAGGTTCCCGTTGGCGTCCCCCGAGCCGTGCGTGGCCGTGGCGCAGGCTCCGGCGACCGAGATATGCGGCAACGAGCCGAGGTTGTGCAGGGCGTAGCCCTTATCGTGCAGCCACCGGGCCAGCTCGCCGTACCGGACTCCGGCGGAGACCGTGACCGTGTGGCGTACGGTGTCCAGTTCCATCGAGGCCGGCAGGTTCTCCAGCGAGACGAGGTCGCCGTCCGGGCAGTCGGCGATGCGGTTGAAGGAGTGGCGGGTGCCGAGCGCTCGCAGCCGGCCGCTGCCGGCGACCACGTCCTGCAGCCGCTCGACACTGTCGGGGCGGTGGAGGCGTGCCGCCCCGTAGGTGACGTTGCCCGCCCAGTTCGTCTGCGGTTCGCTCACCGATATGTCCTCTCTGCAGCCGGCACCGGCGCGCCTGCGGCCCCGGTGACGGCGGGATGACCGTCACCGGGGCCGCTCATGGTCGCGCCGGGCTCATCAGACCGGTTGGGGGACCGGTGGGGAGTTTGATGGTATATGGGGGCATTGTCGGGAAGGTCGGAGGACTGCGGTCAGGGCTGGCGGGCGCCCAGCCGTCCTTCCAGCAGAAGCAGCAGCTCACCGAGAAGTCCCGCCAGCTCCCGCTGCCGCTCCGCGTCCAGACCCGACAGCAGCGACGCGTCGTATCCGACCTGCTCGGGAAGCATCCGATCGATGATCGTACGGCCCTGCTCGGTGAGCGAGAGGTGGGAGACCCGCCGGTCGCGGTCGTCGGGGCGGCGGATCACCAGCCCGCGTTCCTGGAGGAACCGCAGGCGCTTGGTGACCGCGGCCCCGGAGGCGAAGGTCTCCCTGGCGATCTGGCTGGGGGTGAGTTCCCGGTCCAGCCGTCTCAGCGTGCCGAGGATGTCGAACTCGGGCCGGGTCAGACCGTGCCCGCGCAGCGGCGCGTCGGTGGCCTGCTGGATCAGCAGGAAACAACGGTTGAGGCGTCCGATCACGGCCATCGGCGCGGTGTCCAGCTCCGGGTTGATGCGCTGCCACTGGCGCATCACCTGCGCGACGATGTCCTCCACGCCCCCGCTTCCCTCAGCCGTCCGTCGATCCGCAGCAGACTCTATCCCGGACCGGCCCGGCCAGTCGTGCGAGCGTCCGGTGGCCTCGCTGTTCGGCACCGGCGATCCGCTCCTCCGGCAGTGCGCGCTGCCACCACTCGCCGGCGGCGACCTCGGCGGCCTCGCGGAGCTCCACCAGGGCGGCGGTGAGCAGGCCGCGGACCCGGGAGACGTCACCGGGTCCGGGAGAACCGGGCGCCAGCAGGCGCTCCGCCGCGGCCTGGGTGGCGGCCACCCGGTGGAGGGCGGCGTCGACCCGGCCGGCCGTACGGCGGTTGGTCACCAGCAGGCAGCCGAGCAGTCCCGCCGCGACGCCGACACAGGTGTCCAGCCAACGATCGGTGATCAACTGCCCGGCGGGCCGGTATCCGGGGAACTCGGTCAGCAGCAGGGCCATCGGGGTCACGCACACGGTGCCGAACCAGTAGTTGCGGGTGATCAGTGCCTCGGTGACGAACTGGAGGACCAGCACGAGCAGCACCAGCGCGAGCTGCCCGGTCCGGCTGACCGGCAGCAGCGCTGTGAAGAGGAGAAGACCGGCGAAGTTGCCGAGCGCGCGTTGCAGCGCCCGATGCCAGGACAGCACGGCGTTGGCCTGGAAGACGGCGGCGGCCGTCACGATCGCCCAGTAGGGGTGGCCCACCCCGGCCGCCATCGATATCAGCCCGGCGAGAGCGGATCCGACGGCGACGCGGATCCCGATCGGGAACAGCGGGGAGGCCGGGTGAAACGCCCGCAGCAGACGCGGCCGGCCGCTGCGGGCGGCCCGTTCCACCGCTATGCCCGTCAGCTCGGCGGCTTCGGCCTCGGTGAGGCCCGTCTCGGGCAGCGGCCGGTTCCGGCGCAGGTCCCCGGCCCAGCCGGCGAGCCGGCCGGCTTCCCCGGCGGATCCTGTCGCGAGGGACTCCTCGGCGTGCGCCAGGAGGCGCTCCAGAGCGCTCCGGCCCGGCCCCGCGGGCACGAGGAGGAGGGTGTGCCAGGCGGCGTTCACCGCCGCGGCGGCGTCATGGCGGGCCCGGGACGCGGCGGCGTCCGCCGCCGGGCCCCTCGCGGCCGCCGCCAAGGCGCGGCCGGCCGCCTCCAGGGCACGGGCGACGGCGATGCGCTGGGGGCCGTCGGGCCGGACGAGCGCGGGGGCCATGCAGACCAGCCAGGCGAGGACCGCACCCGCCATCGCGAGCACCAGGTGGAAGGGCACCTCGCTGAGCCGCTGGGGCATGAAGGCACACGTCGCGGCCATGAAGGTGAAGATCACATTTCCGGGCGGGCCGATCCGGGCGGCGTCGCACATCACCTTGTGCAGGGCGGCCAGCACCGCGGTCACGAGGATCAGGGCGATGGTGGACCGGGTGAGGCCGGCCGCGGTCAGCGCCACCCCCACGCTCGCGATCATGCCCAGCGCCACCCAGGACAGGGTGCGCGCTCGGGCCGCGTACGGCAGGCCGTGCGCGTACAGGGCGCACATCGCCCCGGCGGAGGGGTAGACCGCCAGGTCCAGGCGGCCGAGCGCGAGGAGGATCAGATCGGGGACCGCCAGGGCGACGACCGCGCTGAGCGCGTGCTTGTGCCAGATGTCGCCGAACCGGCCGAGCCGGAACGCTCCCTTCAGCGGCAGCCGCCGTACGAGCATGCCCGGTCGTCCCCTCATGGCCCCCACTCATGTGCTTAGAAAGTATTTTACTCATAAAGTATATGAGATCGCGGTCACCGCCGGTGACGCGGCCGTGCCCTGCCTGCGGGTCCGAGGAGACCGCGGCCGGGCCCTCGGCCTCCGCCATGTCGGAGGAAATGACTCGACCGCGCGTCCGCGGGTCACGCGGAGGGCGCGGTCGAATAGACGACGTGAGGCCTTGTGGGCGCTTGTCGGACGCGTCGCCCCGGCAGGTCGTACCGGGGCCGCGTAAGCCGTACCGGGCGTGTTCTGCGGAAAAGCCCGCAGGACGCCTTAGCGGGTGGCGCGGTTGACGGCGGAGATGACGGCCTTCAGGGAGGCGGTGGTGGTGTTGGCGTCGATGCCGACGCCCCACATGGGCTCACCGGCGATCTCGCACTCGATGTAGGAGGCGGCCTTGGCGTCGGTGCCCGCGCTCATCGCGTGCTCGGCGTAGTCCAGGACACGGACCTGGATGCCGATTCCGGCCAGCGCGTCGCAGAAGGCGGAGATGGGACCGTTGCCGATCCCCTCGATCTCGCGGATCTCCCCGTGGACGCGCAGGTCGGCGCTGATGGCGTCCTTGTCGTCGCCCTGCGAGACGGTGCGATGGGCCAGCAGGCCCAGCCGGCCCCACGGACTGGCCGGGTTCGGGAGGTATTCGTCGGTGAAGACCTCGAACATCTGGGCCGGGCTCACCTCACCGCCGAGGGCGTCGGTGCGGGCCTGGACGACGCGGGAGAACTCGATCTGCAGGCGGCGCGGCAGGTCGAGCTGGTGGTCGGCCTTCATGATGTAGGCGACCCCGCCCTTGCCCGACTGGCTGTTGACCCGGATGACCGCCTCGTAGTTGCGGCCGATGTCCTTGGGGTCGATCGGCAGGTACGGTACGGCCCAGGTGAACTCGTCCACCGGAACCCCCGCGGCGGCCGCGTCGCGCTCCAGGTGCTCGAAGCCCTTTTTGATCGCGTCCTGGTGGGAGCCGGAGAAGGCGGTGTAGACCAGCTCGCCGCCCCAGGGGTGACGCGGGTGGACGGGCAACTGGTTGCAGTATTCGGTGATCCGGCGGACCTCGTCGATGTCGGACAGGTCGATCTCCGGGTCGACGCCCTGGGAGAACAGGTTCATGCCCAGCGTGACCAGGCACACGTTGCCGGTGCGCTCGCCGTTGCCGAACAGGCAGCCCTCGATCCGGTCGGCCCCCGCCATGTAGCCCAGCTCGGCGGCGGCCACCGCGGTGCCCCGGTCGTTGTGCGGGTGCAGCGAGAGGATGATCGAGTCGCGGTAGGCCAGGTTGCGGTGCATCCACTCGATCTGGTCGGCGTAGACGTTCGGCGTGGCCATCTCGACGGTGGCGGGCAGGTTGACGATGACCTTGCGGTCCGGGGTGGGCTGCCAGACGTCGTTGACGGCGTCGCAGACCTCCACGGCGTACTCCAGCTCGGTCCCGGTGAAGGACTCCGGCGAATACTGGAAGTAGACGTCCACGTCGGTGGCCTCGGCCAGCTTCCGGCAGAGCTTGGCGCCCTCGACCGCGATGGCGGTGATGCCCTCGCGGTCCTGGCCGAAGACGACCCGGCGCTGCAGGGTGGAGGTGGAGTTGTACAGGTGGACGATGGCCGTCTTCGCGCCCTCGATCGACTCGAAGGTCCGCTCGATCAGCTCGGGCCGGGCCTGGGTCAGGACCTGGATCACCACGTCGTCAGGGACCAGGCCCTCTTCGATGATCTGCCGGACGAAGTCGAAGTCGGTCTGCGACGCGGCCGGGAAACCTACCTCGATCTCCTTGTAGCCCATCTTCACCAGCAGCTCGAACATCTTGAGCTTGCGGTGGGAGTCCATCGGGTCGATCAGCGCCTGGTTGCCGTCACGCAGGTCCACCGCGCACCACCGGGGGGCCCGGTCGATGACCTTGCCGGGCCAGGTGCGGTCGTCGAGCCGGACCGGCGCGTAGGACTCGTAGCGCTTGAACGGCATGGGGCTGGGCTGCTGCTGCGGATACATGGAGAGGCTCCTCGACTGGAAAGGCAATCGTGGCCGACACGCATGGCTCGCTCCGCGACGAGGGAGCCGACCTCTTACAGGCCCTCGTCGCGGCAGCTAAGAAGCAGGCCGCGCAGCATGATTAGCACGCTAGCAGACGGTGGCGGATGCCCGGGACGCGAGCTCACATCGTGAGATCTTCCTGCTCACCGTCGGTCGGAACCTCCCGGGAACGGCATGGGGCGTTCCCACTCAGGTGCCGGCTCCCCGACGGGTCGGGTCCAGAACGCCCAGCAGGTGGGCGACCTGGGCGGCGACCGCGTCACGGGCGGCACCGAGGTAGTCGCGCGGGTCGACCTTCTCGCGCCGGGCGGCGAGCCTGTCCCGGACGGCCGCGGTGAACGCCTTGTTGAGGTGGGTGGCGATGTTGACCTTCGTCATGCCGTGCCGTACGGCCAGCGCGAGGCCGTCGTCGGGCACACCCGAGGAGCCGTGCAGCACGAGCGGGACCGGAACGGCCCTGCGGAGTTCGGCGATGAGGTCGAGATCGAGCACGGCGTCGCGGGTGAGCATCGCGTGCGACGAGCCGACGGCCACCGCGAGCGCGTCCACTCCCGTGGCCGCCACGTAGCCGGCGGCCTGCTCCGGCTCGGTGCGCGCTCCGGGCGCGTGCACGCCGTCCTTGCCACCGACCTCGCCGAGTTCGGCCTCCACGAAGACCCCGCGCCGCCGTACCCGGGCGGCCACCTCCGCCGTCGCCGCCACATTGGCCTCGTAGGGCAGCGCGGAGGCGTCGAACATGACCGAGCCGAAACCCAGCTCCACCGCCTCGTCGACCAGGTCGGCGCGGGTCGCGTGATCGAGGTGGACCGCGACCGGTACGGCCGCCGCCCGCGCGATGGCCAGGCACGCGGCCCCGATCGGCGCCAGCGCGCCGTGGTAGGCGACGGTGTTCTCGCTGATCTGCAGGATCACCGGTCTCCCGGCGTGCTGCGCACCGGAGACGATGCCCTCGGCGTGCTCGATCTGGATGACGTTGAACGCCCCCACCCCTCGCCCGGCCCGCGCGGCCTCGGCGACCAGCTCACCGGTCGGTGTCAACGGCACTGACTGTCCTCACTTTCGCTCCGGGCGCGTTCCAGGCGGACGCGGCCCACGTGGTCGAGATAAACCGCCGGGTCGATCTGTCCCGCCAGCGGGTGACGGACGGCGGCGGCCGACAGGGCGGCGGCCCGGACGAGCGTGCGGGGCCAGTCCCAGCCCAGGGCGAGGCCGAGTGCCAGCGCGGCCACGGCCGCGTCGCCCGCCCCGGTGGGGTTGCCTCCCCGCACCTCCGGCGGCACGGCCTGCCACCGCCCGTCGGGGGTGTCGGCGTACAGACCGCGTGGACCGTCCGACACCACCACCGCGCGCGCCCCTTCCTGCCGCATCCACGCCGCTCCCCCGGCCGCGTCCGGCGGGCCCGCGGGTTCACCGGATCCGGATGCGCCGTTCCGAGCGGTCAGCGCCCGGGCCAGCTCGGAGATGTTGGGTTTCACGATCTCGGGACCGGCGGAGAGGGCGGCGAGGAGCGCACCGCCGTCCGCGTCGAGGACGGCGGGCACGCCGTGCCGCTCCGCCTGCCTGACGAGCGTGGCGTAGGCGTCCGGGGGCAGCCCGGGGGGCAGGCTGCCGCTCAGCACGACGACCGTGGCCTCGGGGAGGAGCTCCTGCAGCCGGTGGCACAGCGCCTTCCACTCGGCCGGGGTGACGACCGGCCCCGGCTCGTTGAGCATGGTCACCGTGGCGGCGCCGCTGTCGACGACGGCGACCGTGCGGCGGGTCTCCGCCGCACACGGCACGAACGCGTATGCGAGCCCGGCCTCGTCGAGGTCGGCCAGGAAGGCCGTCCCGGCCGTTCCCCCGGCCAGTCCGACGGCCACCACCTCCACCCCCCCGAACTCTTCCGGGAAGGCGCCGCCTCCTCCTTCGGGCCCGCCGGGGAGGCCGCATGCCGTCGCGGGCCCCCCGGAGAGGCCGTGCAGCAGCCGGGCCACGTTGACGCCTTTTCCCCCGGCGCGGCAGGACACCTCGGCGACCCGGTTGGTGGCGTCGAGGGTCAGCGCGTCGAGACGGTAGGTGACGTCGAGCGCCGGGTTGAGGGTGACGGTGACGATCACGTCGGCGCTCCCTCGCCGGTGTGGCCACGGTGCCAGGACCGGGCCGGCGTCACGGACGGCGGGTAGGGGTCCGGGTCGGGCTCCCCGGTGACGGGCGGGAGGAAGGGCATGGCGGCTCACTCGGCGATCGGGATCGAAGGGGCGGGACGGGGGCTATTCGACGACGACCGCGCGGGACAGGTGCTCGGGCGTGTCGCACTCCAGTCCGCGGGCGCGGGCGTAGGCGATCGCGAGGCGATGGACCCGTACCAGCTCGGCCTGCGGATCGGCGGCGGCCACGCGCAGGGTCGCCCCGGTGGCCGTGATCGCGGCGACGACGTCGGCGGGCAGCGGGGCGAACGACCAGACCAGGCTGCGCGGGCCCGCGCAGGCGATGGGACCGTGGCGGTATTCCAGCGTGGCGTAGGACTCGGTCCACAGCCGGGCGGCCTCCCGGCACTTGAGCGCGGCCTCGTCGGCCAGGCCCCGGCTCCAGCCGGTGCCGAGGAAGACCAGGTGGTCGTAGTCCGCCGGATCGGCGACCGGCGGCTCGTCGAGTGCCGCGGCGGCCTGGGCGGGCAGCGCGGCCACGTCTTCGCCCGCCGAGGCGCGCAGCAGGGTGAGGGCGGAGGTGGCGAAGCGGGTCTGCACCACGGAGCGCTCGTCGGCGAAGTCGAGCAGGACGTGCCGGTGGGTGACCTCGGTGATCGGAGAGCCGGGGGTGCCGGTCACCGCGATCGTGGTCATGCGCTCCGACAGCTCCCGTGCCAGCCGGACGAGGTCGCTGGTCGTGCCGGAGCGGGACAGCAGGATGGCCACGTCATAGGGGTCGGTGTCGTCGAGCTCGGTGGCGATCACCGCGCGGGTCCTGCCCTGGCCGAGGCGCTGCCGCAGGTGCGCGTAGGAGTCGAGGATGTAGTAGGAGGTGCCGCAGCCGGCCCCGAGCACATTGGCTCCGGACCGGGGCAGGATCGCGCTCAGACTCTGGGCGGCGTCGACGACCCGCTGCCAGACCTCCGGCTGACTGTCGACCTCGGCCTGCGTGTGGCGGGCGAGTACGGGCTGGGGCGTGGTCACTGCGGATCTCCTAAGCTCGAATGCATCAAAAACCTTCAAAAACTCTCATAACTTCCACGATGGAACCGTAGACAGCAGCACACGAGCCTGTCAACGCCACCGAGGCGGAGACCGTGCCACCCTGTTCCGCACCGTCCTGCGACCAATGAGAGAGATTGCCGCCTTCCGCGCGAAACTGATAGAAACGAGATGTCAGTCGAGCCCCGCGAAAACCCGTGCAGCTCACCGGTTCACGGGCCCGACCGGCGTCACCTGACCGTCAGGGAACCTCGCCTGAAACCGGTGGACAGAGAGGCCGGCTACCGATGCTGAGCGAGAAGCGCAGAAGCACGCTGCTGCACCATGTCCGGAGCAACGGGTCGATCAGCGTGGAAAACCTCGCCGAACTGCTGAACGTCAGCGTCTCGACGGTCCGTCGCGACCTGGACGACATGGACGGGCGAGGCCTGCTGCGCCGGGTGCACGGCGGGGCGCTGGCCGTCGACGGCGACGAGGTGCCGGTGCCTGTTGAGACCTCGATAACGGAGCGGGCCGTCCGCAATCTTGAGGAGAAGCGGCGCATCGCCGCAAAAGCAGTCGAGCTCATCACGCCGGGCAGCACCATCCTGCTCACCGGCGGCTCCACCACCGCCCAGATGGTGCCGCACCTGAGTGCGGCGCCCGACGTCACCGTGGTCACCAACTCGATCGCGATCGCCTACGAGATCGGCACCACCGCCGAGGACGTGCAGGTGCTGGTGCTCGGCGGCCTCATGCGCAACGTCGAGCTCTCCCTGCTCGGCCACCTGACCACCCAGGCCCTGGCCGACATCCACATCGACCAGGCCTTCTTCAGCGCCTACGGCCTCGACCCCGAGTACGGCATGCTCGGGGCCCATCTCGCCGAGGCCGAGACGGACCGCAACATGATCACGACCGCCCGTCGCCTGACGGTGCTGGCCGACCACAGCAAGTTCAGCCGCCGCAGTGCCGTGCGCATCGCGCCGGTGTCCCGTATCGACACCGTGGTCACCGGCCACGACGCCCCCGAGGAGGCGGTGGCGGCGCTCCGCGCCCACGACATCACCGTCTTCCGGGCCTGAGGCGGGTTCTTCCTCCTGCGCCCCGCTCCCACGTTCCGGCTGATCGGAGCGGTCATCCGCTGATCGGATACAGTCCGAAATAAGCCATGATGGGAGAACGCGATGAAGGACGACGACATCCTCACCCATATCCACGAGCTCATCGCCGAGGAGCACGGCCTCCGGCAGCGGCTGGCCTCCGGCGGGATCTCCTCACACGAGGAGAACAACCGGATCACGCAGTTGGAGGAGGCCCTCGACCAAGCCTGGGACCTGCTCAGGCAGCGCCGGGCACGCCGGGAGTTCGGGGAGGATCCCGACTCGGCCGCGCCGAGGACGATCGACGAGGTCGAGGAGTATCGCCAGTAGGGAGCCGCGCGTAGCGGCCTCGCCGGGCAGGCCGGCCGGGTGGCCGCCCGTCACGCCGGAGGGGAGGCCTCCGACGGTGTCGGCGCGGGCCGTACGGTCCGCTGGTCCTTGGGGCGGCCCTGGCACCGTGGGTCGACCGGAGCCGGTGGCGGAGCCGGGGCGACCCAGGAGACCACGCTCTGCTCGACATACCAGCCGTGCAGGTTCGCCCAGGTCCTGGGCACCTCGCCGAAGTCCGGACAGAGCACCTTCGACTGCAGCCGGTCGTTCCTGACGAAACTGACGACACCGTCGCGCCCCAGGACGGTGGACATCTGGTCGTCACTGGCGACCAGATAGCCCACGAGCACCTGCGGTTTCTCGTCCTCGCTCAGTTGCAGCGCCATCAGTGGGAGGATCGGCGCCTTCATCACGACCACACCCACCAGGAACGGCGTGAGCACCGCCATCGCGACCGCGATGCCGTGGGTGAGTCCCCAGGCGGGCGCCCGGGGAACGGGGCCGGTCAGCAGCACCGCGAGCCCCTGCGGGAGCGTGAGAAGAAGCGAGGTGGCCACGTCGTGTGCGGCGACCGCCGTACCGACGGCCGGCCAGAGCACGATGTAGGAGATCACCGCGACCGTCACGGGCAGCGCGTAGCAGACGACGGCCCGCAGCCACTCGTTGCGGGGGAACCGGTCGCGCACCGTCAGCCCCACCACGGTCAGCGACAGCATCGCCAGGGTCGGCAGGAACCGCAGCTGCCAGGTGAACAGGCCCACCACGACGGCCAGGACCACCACCCAGCCGGGCAGCCGTTCGGCGGCGCGCACCAGCCAGGAGGAGCGGCCCGTGCTGATCCAGTACAGGGTGCCGAGCACCCGGCCGCCGAGAATGAGCGCGGGCAGCACCCAGAGGGTGGTCAGCAGGACCGCGCTGAGCAGACCCAGCGGGCTGATGTTCTGCAGGAGCAGGAGCAACGTCTGGGTGTCCTGCCGGCTGGCGTACCAGAGCCGCATCACCAGCAGGACGAGGGGGAAGATCGGGAGGAGCGTGAGCAACCACTCCTGGTTCCTCGGCGCGTCCTTGACCCGCCCGACGCTTTTCAACGGGACGGACACTCCTGGACGGGAAGCGTGCGCTCCCACGGCCACCTGCGCACCGCCGGGGGCAGTGCGCAGGGCTGCTCCGCCTGGGCGACGTTCACGCTGGGACTGGCCGCCAGCAGCGGGTCGAGGTAGGTCCGGTAGGCCTCTTCCCACCTCTGATCCTGGGGGTCGGCGTAGGAACGGTAGAGGGCGAGGTCGACCAGGGTCCGCAGCGCGCGGTTGGAGCCGGCGTTGACGGCCCACATCTCGGTCTTCTCCAGCGCGATGTCATGGTGGCTGAGCTCTCCGGGGGACTCGGCGACGAACCCGGCCAGGATGGCCGCGTCGGTGGTCACCGCGTCGAACTCGTTCCCCTGCAGACCCGTCATGCAGTCACTGATCAGGTTCTTGGCGGTGACGACGGCCCTGGTCGCGCTCTCCAGCTCCTTCTCGGAGGTGGAGGTGCCGAGCGTGCAGACCTTCTCACCCGCCAGCTGACCCAACGAGGTGATCTTCACCGGCGGAACGGACCTGGTCACCACGGACTGCTCGGTGTAGAGGTAGGGGGTGGAGAATCCGACGGCGGGGTCCTCCTGCCGGGCGCGCGTCACGCTGAAGCTGGCGACCACGAGATCCACCCTGACGAACCGGCCCCTGTCGTCCAGGGCCTGCATGCGCGCCCTGTCCTCGGTCTCGATGGCCAGGAAGTCAACCTTGTCCGGCGGGTAGCCCAGATCTGCGGCGACCAGGTAGGCGATCTGGATGTCGAACCCCGTGAAGGCACGCCTGCCGGTCTTCTCCTGGAGGGCGATGCCCGGGGTGTCGGCCTTCACCCCGATCCGGAGCCTGTCCTTGGTGAACAGCCCGGCCTGCTCCCGCAAGTCGGCCTCGGTGGGCGGCCCGTTCACCCACATGACGGATGCCCCGACCACGAGTGCGGCCAGGATCAGGGCGACCCACGCCGCGAGCCGGAACCGTCTTATCCGTGGCGGCCGGACGGGCTCGGACGGGATGCCGAAGGCCGACGGCGGCCCGGGCTCCGGCCCGAGCCGGATGCCGTGATCTTCGGAGGGGACCGGCGGATCCTCTGCCGGCCTTGCCACGTCCGCAGGCTCTTTGCTCATGACACCTCCGGGCTCCCGGTCTGTCTGGCAGACTATGCCGCCGCCACCGGGATCGGGTGCTTCTTCGACAAAACTCTTAAAGTGCGGAGACTCCCGATTCAGCCGTAAGGAGAAAGCCAATAAGACGAGATCAAACGTCCTACCGACTCAATGACCGAAATACCCCTTAAAATCCACTGGCAGATCTCTGGAAGCAGGGGACGATGGATCGTGTCATTGGGCCGTACCGCGTGGTGCGCGGGCTCGGGCAGGGCAGCACGGGCGAGGTGTTCCTCGCCCGTGACCCCGACGGCCGCCAGGTCGCCGTCAAGCTCGTCCACCCGCACCTGGCCGTCGGGCCGGTGTTCCGGCAGCGGTTCCAGCCGGAGGCGGTCGCCGCCTCCCGTGCCGCCAGGTCCTGCATCGCCCCGGTTCTGGACACCAGGCTCGACGGTGACCAGGCCTACCTGGTCACCGAGTACGTCGACGGTCCGGACCTGCGCCGGCGGGTCGAATCCGACGGCCCCCTCACCGGTTCGGCCCTGGGCACGCTGGCCGTCTCCACCGCCGTCGCCCTGCAGGCCGTCCACGCCGCCGGGGTCGTGCACCGCAACCTGCGGCCGTCCGCCGTCCTGCTGGGTCCGCTCGGGCCGAGGGTGATCGGCTTCGGCGTCGCCCATCTCACCGGCCGGGCGGGCACACCCTGGTACGTGTCGCCGGAGGAGACGCGGGGCGAGGAGGTCGGCGCCGCGTCCGACGTGTTCGCCTGGGGCGGTGTCGTCCTGTACGCGGCCACCGGCCGTGCCCCGTCCGGTGGCGGCACGGGACTGTACGGTGACCACGTCGGACCCGGCCTGACCGGACTGCACGGCAACGGCCTCGAACCCGGCCCGGCCGTACCGCCCGGTGGCAGCGTCGAGCCGGACCTGAGCGGGCTACACGGTCCGCTCCGCGACCTGGCCGGGCGCGCCCTCGCCTGGGATCCCGCGCACCGCCCGAGCGTGCAGGACATCCTCAGGATCCTGACGGGCGCCGCCAACCCCATCACGTCCCTCGCCCCGCCGCTCGCCCCGCCGAGCCCGCAGGACATGGGACCACTCGACCTTCCCACCAACCCGGCCCTCCCCCGCATCCCGCTCGCCGGGCCGGACCCGCGCCTCTCCCGGACCCCCGGTCCACCCGCCGCGAAGGAACGGCCCCCCGCGCTCCCCGCCACGAGGGAACGGCCTCCCGGCCCGCCCGCCGTGCGGGAACGGCCCCCCGCGCTCCCCGCCGTAAGAGAACGGCCGGCGGCTCGCCCGCCGGGCCCGGCCCCGGTGGGCGCCTCCTCGACGAGGTGGCAGCGGTCGGTCGCCCTTCCCCTCGCCGGAGGGGTGGCGGTCGCGCTGGTCATCGCCGGTGTCTCCTTCTTCCTCCCGGACGACAGCGCGACGGTCGACCGCGAGCCCCCGACGCAACCGGCCGTCGAGCTGAGCGGTCCGGCCGGGCCCACGGACTTCCCGCCGCTCTCCACGCCCGCGACCCCGTCGCCGGCCGCCACCACGGCACCGTCCGCCGCCCCTTCGCCGTCCGCCACCACGACGGCGGCGGAGCCCGCAGCGGCACGGACCCTGCCGTTCACGGACGACTTCAGCGGCCCGCAAAGCGGCTGGACCGTGGCGGCGCGGGGCAGGGGCAAGCACCGGCCGGTCCGGGGCGCCTACCGGATCGTCGCCGCGTCGGACGACTACCTCCCGCTCATCGCCCCGGTGAGCACCCCGGTGAAGAACACCACCATCACCGCGAAACTCCAGATGCTGGACGGCGAAGGCACCTTCGGCGTCTTCTGCCGCGGCCTGAACAGGGGCGCCCGGCGCTACGAGTTCTCGATCACCAGCGACGGCGCCGCCTCCATCGCCAAGAGCGGCGAGTCGCCCGCCACGGTGAAACGCGGCCGCGTGCCCGGTTACCACCCCGGCCGGCTCGTCAGCCTGCAGGCGACCTGCCGCAGCGTCGCGGCGGGGACCAGCCTGAGCCTGCGCGTCAACGGCAGGCAGGTCGTCTCCCGGATCGACAGGAAGGACGCGTTCGCCTCCGGCTCCATCGGCATGTTCGCCCACGCGGCGGGTGGCGGCTCCGGCGTGGAGGTCAGCTTCAACTCCTTCGAGGCGCTGCCGCTGAACCGGTGACCGGCTCCGGGCACGCCCGGAGCCGGTCAGACCGCGAGCAGGCGGTGGACCTCCTCACCGCGGAGTTCCTCGGCCGCCCCCGAATGGACGACGCGCCCGGCGTCGAGGATCAGGAAGCGGTCCGCCAGGCGCAGGGCCACATCCACGTACTGCTCGACCAGCAGCACGGCGAGCCCCGAGCCGTGCAGGCGCTCGATCGCCTCCTCGATCTCGATGACGATGGACGGCTGGACGCCCTCGGTGGGCTCGTCCAGGATGAGCAGTCTGGGCCGGGTGACCAGCGCGCGGGCGATGGCGAGCTGCTGCTGCTGACCACCGGACAGGAATCCGGCACGGCGCTTGAGCAGGGGCTTGAGGCGGGGGAAGGTCTCCAGGGCCTGCTCCAGCGCCTCCTGCGGACCGCCTGCGGCCTCCAACGTCACCAGCAGGTTGCCCAGGACGCTGAGCTGGGGAAAGGTCTCATGGCCCTGGGGGACGTAGGCCATGCCGAGCCGTACCCGTTCGTGCGGCGCGAGGCGGGTCACGTCGCGCCCGTCGAAGGTGACCGATCCCGCGGTCGCCCCGAGCACCCCCATCACCGTGTCGAGCAGGGTGGTCTTTCCCACGCCGTTGCGGCCCATCACGCAGACGAGCTGGCCGGGTTCGACCTCCAGAGAGATCCCGAACAGCACCCGGGCCCTGCCGTACCCGGCGTCAAGATCCTGTACCGACAGCATCGCTCGGCCTCCTTCCGAGATAGACCTCCTGCACGCGAGGGTCGCCGCGCACCTGCTCGACCGACCCCTCGACCAGCACCTTGCCTTCGTGCAGGACCGTGACCTGCGAGGCGTACCTGCGCAGAAACTCCATGTCGTGTTCGATCACGATCACCGTGTGATCGCGCGCCACCGACGTCAGCAGCTCGCCGGTGCGCTCACGCTCCTCCGTCGACATCCCGGCCACCGGCTCGTCGAGCAGGAGCAGCCGGGGCCGCTGGGCGAGCAGCATGCCGATCTCCAGCCACTGCCGCTGCCCATGGGAGAGCACCCCGGCGGGCCGGTCGGTCAACGGCCCCAGCCCGGTCGTCTCCAGCGCCTCGGTGACGGCTTCTCCGGCACCGCGCCTGCGCCGGGCCAAGGACCAGAGCGGGAGGCGGAACGAGGCGGCCAGGTCGAGGTTCTCCAGGACCGTGAGCTCCTCGAAGACCACCGAGGTCTGGAAGGTCCGCCCGACGCCGAGCCGGACGATCTGGTGCTCGCGCAGGCCGGTCAGGTCCCGGCCGCCGAGCCTGACCTCGCCCGCGGACGGACGGGTGAGACCGGTGATGACGTCGACGAGGGTCGTCTTGCCCGCCCCGTTGGGGCCGATCAGGAACCGCAGCTCCCCCTGCTCGACGGTCAGGTCGATGCCGTCGATGGCCCGGAAACCGTCGAACACCACCTCAAGCCCGCGTATCTCGATCATCGGACTCATCCGACCTCCTCCATCACCCGGGCCGCGCCCGGCTCGGCGGACCGGGCGGCCGGACCGGTACGGCCGGCTCCCCTGCGGCGGCCGAGGGCGTCGCGCGCCGTCGCCGCCAGGCCGAGGATCCCCCTGGGCGCCAGGGTCATGACGAGGACGAACAGCGCGCCCTGCAGGTACAGCCAGCCGTCGGCGAACTGCTCGCTGAAGGACGTCTTGGCGTATCCCATGACCACCGCTCCCAGGACGGCGCCGGCCAGCACCGACCGGCCGCCCACCGCCACCCCGACCACCAGTTCGAGCGAGGGGACCACACCCAGCAGCGCGGGTGAGATGATCCCGACGACCGGCACGAACAGCGCGCCCGCGAGCCCGGCCATGCCCGCCGAGATCGCGAAGGTGACGGTCTTGACGACGGCCGGGTCGTAGCCGAGGAACCTGACCCGGTCCTCGCCGTCCCTGACCGCGACGAGCAGCCGCCCGAAACGGCTGTTCACCAACTGCCGCGCACCGAGGTAGAGCAGGCCGAGCACGACCGCGACCACGAAATACAGCCCGCGCTGGGTAGAGTCCGCCGCCAGGTCCCGGCCGAACAGGTCGAAGAAGTTGGTCAGCCCGTTGGTGCCTCCGGTCAGGCCCTGCTGCCCGACGAGCAGGATGACGAACGCGGCGGCGAGTGCCTGGGTGAGGATCGCGAAGTACGCGCCGCGTACCCGTTGCCGGAACACCAGCAGCCCCAGCAGGGTGGCGATCAGCATCGGCCCGACAACGACCATGGCCAGCGCGAACACCGGGTTGGCGAACGGTTTCCAGAGCGCGGGCAGGTGCTCGACCCCGCTCCACACCATGAAGTCGGGCAGCTCTCCCCGGGCGTCCACCAGTTTCAGGTGCATGCCCATCGCGTAGCCGCCGAGCCCGAAGAACACGCCCTGTCCCAGGGCCAGCATGCCGCCCTGCCCCCAGGCGAGACCGATGCCGAGGGCGACGATCGCGAAGCAGAGGTATTTGGCCAGCAGGCCGAGCCGGAAGGGCTCCAGTAGGAGTGGCGCGACGACCAGGGCGAGCACGGCCACCGCCGCGAAGACGGCCGGTCCTCTCAGACGTGCGAGGTTCACGACAGCACCCTCGATCGGAGGACGAACAGCCCCTGGGGCCGGAACTGGAGGAAGGCGATGACCCCGGCGAACACGATCACCTTGGCCAGGCTGGCATCGGTCCAGAACTCGGCGTAGGAGTTCAGCAGGCCGAGCCCGGCGGCGGCGATGACGGCGCCGCGGAGCTGGCCGAGCCCGCCGGCGACGACCACCAGGAAGGCGTCGACGATGTAGTAGGTGCCCAGCGCCGGACCGACCGGGCCGACCAGGGTGAGGGCCACCCCGGCCACCCCGGCGAGACCGGAGCCGATGAAGAAGGTCCGCTGGTCCACCCGGCCGGTGTTGATGCCGCTGACCGCGGCGAGCCGCCGGTTCTGCATCACGGCCTGCATCCGGCGGCCCTGGCCGGTGCGGTTCATATAGGCCCAGATGCCGGCGACGGTGGCGAGCGCCAGGGCGAAGATGAACAGCCGGTTGTAGGGCAGCATGCCGATTCCGCCCCGCAGCCAGGCCGGGGCCTGGACCTGGACGTTGGGCGCTCCGAACAGGTCGCGGGCGAGCTGCTGGAGCACGAGGCTGACGCCCCAGGTGAGCAGCAGGGTGTCGAGTGGGCGGCCGTAGAAGTGCCGGATGGCGGTCCGTTCCAGGATGAGCCCCATCAGCCCGGCGACCAGGAAGGCCACCGGGAGGGCGACGATCACGGCCGTCCGGCCGGTGAGGTCCTGCAGCAGGTAGGCCGTGTACGCCCCGGCCATGATGAACTCGCCGTGGGCCATGTTGATCACACCCATCTGGCCGAACGTGAAGGTCAGCCCGAGGGCGATGAGGAGCAGCACCGCGCCGATCGACAGGCCGATCGGCAGCTGGTTGAGAAACGCCTCCACCGGTGTCCCTTTCCTACGAGTGTCTGGCTCCGGAGCGGGAGCGGCGCCGCGGTTCTGTCCGCGGGTCGTTCGACCGTCGCGCTCCGGAGCCGGTCTGCGGGGGCGGCCGGCGGGCCGCCCGTCTCTGTGGAGGGCGTCAGCCGGTGGCCAGACCGCTCGCCCAGGGGTAGCCCTTCAGGTAGGGGTCGGGCTTGATCGGCTCGCCGGAGTTCCAGACCTCCTTGATGAGGCCGTCCGGCTGGATGACTCCGATCCGGGCCGTCTTGTACATGTGCTGGTTCTCGCCGTCGATGGTGACCTTGCCCTCGGGGCGGGCCAGGGTGATCCCCCCGGCGGCCTTGCGCACGGCCTCGACCTCGACGGTGCCGGCCCTCTTGGCCGCCTCCGCCCAGAGGTAGACGGCGTTGTAGCCGGCCTCCATCGGATCGGAGGTCACCTTGTCGGCGCCGTACTCGGCCTTGAACGCGGCGACGAACTTCCCGTTCGCCGGGGTGTCGGTGGTCTGGTAGTAGTTCCAGGCGACCGGGTGACCGGCGATGTTGTCCACGCCGATACCCTTGACCTCCTCTTCGGCGACGCTCACCGACAGGACGGGCATCTTCTCCGCGGTGATTCCGGCGCTGTTGAGCTGCTTGAAGAAGGCGACGTTGCTGTCACCGTTGAGGGTGTTGAAGACCGCGTCCGGCTTGGCCTGGACGACCTTGTTGGTCAGCGTGCTGTACTCGGTGTGGCCGAGGGGGGTGTACTCCTCACCGAGGATCTCCATGCCGTTCGCCGCCGCGTACGCCTTGATGATCTTGTTGGCGGTGCGGGGGAAGACGTAGTCGCTGCCGACCAGGAAGAGTTTCCTCTTGCCCTGCTCCTTGAGGTAGTCCAGGCCGGGGATGATCTGCTGGTTGGTGGTGGCGCCGGTGTAGAAGATGTACGGCGAGCTCTCCAGCCCCTCGTACTGCACCGGGTACCACAGCAGCGCCTTGCTCCGCTCGAAGACCGGCAGCATCGCCTTGCGGCTCGCCGAGGTCCAGCCGCCGAAGGTGGTGGCCACCTTGTCCTGCCGGATGAGCTTGGTGGCCTTCTCCGCGAAGGTCGGCCAGTCCGAGGCGCCATCCTCCACCACGGGGACCAGCTTCTTGCCGAGCACGCCGCCGGCCGCGTTGATCTCCTCGATGGCGAGCAGTTCGGCGTCCCTGACCGTGACCTCGCTGATGGCCATCGTGCCGCTCAGGGAGTGCAGTACGCCGACCTTGATATCGTCACCACCGCCGGAGACGGCGGCGCTCTCCTTGGCGGGAGCCCCGCCACTGCACGCGGTGAGAGCGGTGGCCAACGTCGCGAGGGCGACACCGGAACGCCAGGCTGAATTCCTCAATGGCTCTTCCTCCTTGCCGGTACGGCCCCCGCACCGATCTATCTGCCGTCAAGGTGACCGAGTGAGATTTCCCATGGAGATCGCATCTGTTAATTGCGGTTTACCGTGAGCTAACCGCGGACACGAGCACCGCTTTGACCAGCCGCTATCCACCCGCGACACCGCTTTGGGACCGACGCGGGCAGAAGGGGCGGCCGTCCTCGCCGGTGCCCGTGCCCCGGTGCCGGCCGCCCCGCATCCGGGCCCTCCGGTGGGGGACTATGCCGATCCTGAATGTCGGCTCACTAACCTGAGGACTCCCTTGGACCTTTCGGATGAGGAGCTGGCGATGGTGAGGAAACGGACGTCGCTCGTGACCATGACAGTGGTGACGGCAATGCTGACGTCATGCGGGCTGACGGGTGTCCGGCAGGGCGGCGGCGGTGAGGAACGCCAGTCCGGGGCCGCACCCACCGCGCGGCCGAATGTCCCTGCGTCGACGTCCGCGTCCTCCTCGCCGACCGGTGACGGAGCGGACACCCGTCCCGCGCTGGCGAGCACACAGAGCACCGAGACCCCGACCTTGAAGATCGAAGTTGTCGGTCTGAACCGGGTCGCGGGCAAGCACCTGGTGATCCAGCTCAGGCTCTCCAACACCGGCACCGACAAGCAGCTCTCCTGGACCGGCGAACTCGGGGACAACACCCGCCCGCTCGGCGAGATCCGCTGGGCCTCGGGGATCGGCGTGCTCGACGCCCCGGCCCACCGGTGGATCCTGCCCTACAAGCCAGCGGACAGCCCCTGCCTGTGCAGCGACGAGCAGCGTGACGACCTGGGCTACTTCATCGAACCCGGTAAGTCGATCACCGTGTACGCCGTCACCCCCGCCCCCTCGGGCAACCCGGCCACCACCACCGTCGTCGCCCCACCCGGTCCTCCCATGATCGATGTGCCCATCAGCGACGACCCCGTCACACCACCGCCCGGCCAGGACATCCCCGACCCCGACGCCCAGCCGGTCACCGTGATCAGTCACCGGGTCACGGTGCCGTCGGAGTCGCTCGACAAGTCCGAGGAGACCGCGGACGACGGCCGGGATCTGCAGGTGAACCTCTCCTCCGACGTGCTCTTCGCACTGAACAAGGCCGACCTGACGTCCCGGGCCAAGGCCGTGCTCACACGCACCGCCAAGCTGGTCGACACCTCCGCGGGCGCCACGGTCACGGTCGAGGGGCACGCCGACTCCTCGGGCACCGACGCCATCAACGACCCGCTCTCCCAGCGCCGCGCCCAAACCGTGCAGCGCGCCCTGTCCGGCCTGCTGACCAGGTCGGGAGTGCGCTTCCAGGCCAAGGGGTACGGCTCACGCAAGCCGCTCTACAGCAACGACGACGAGGAGGGGCGGCGGCGCAACCGGCGCGTCACCGTGACGTTCGCCAAGCCGCGGCCCGCCGAGACGCGGCCCGCGACCACTCCCGGGGCGGATCCGGTGCCGGACGGGAACGGCCCCACGTCGCGCGCCAAGTACGACGGGCAGCCGTTCGCCGTGGAGGTGACCGGCCTGCGGCGGCTCGCGGGCGACCTGGGCGTCCTCACTTACAAGATCTCCAACGAGGGTGACGCGGAGGCCTGGAACCACGAGCTGAACTGGTCGGCCGACTGGATGTCGTACAAGTACCATGCCGCCAGCAACGTGCGGTTGACGGACGCCGCCGCCCGGCGGCAGTACCTGCCGGGCAGGATCCTGGTGCAGACCGACGACGGAACCGACACCTACTGCGCCTGCACCGAGATGGCGGGCGTCCGCCTGAGCACGGGAAATATCGCGCCGGGCCGGCCGAAGGAGTTCTGGAGCCTTTTCGCACTGCCCACCGGCGCCTCGTCGGTGCAGATCAAGATCGCTCAGTATCCTCCGCTCCGGGTCGCCGTGCCGTAGGGCGCCGACCCGGCCGAAGGTCACGGCCGGCACGCCGGAGGCGGCCGGAGCGGGGGCCGCCGGCCGTCCGCCGAGGCACGCGAAGGTATGCTCGGGGTACGCGGCAGGGCACAGGTGAGCCGCGAGGGATGCGGAAACCGCCCCGACATCGCCGTGCAACATTTCGGAAACCGCCGGTTCCTATGGTCTGGTGATGCGGCTCACCCCACACGAGCAGGAACGCCTGCTCATCCACGTCGCCGCCGGTGTCGCCCGTGACCGCAGGTCCCGGGGACTCCGGCTCAACCACCCCGAGGCCACCGCGCTCATCGCGTCCTTCCTGATGGAGGGTGCCAGGGACGGGCGGACCGTCGCGGACCTGATGGAAGCGGGACGGACCGTGCTGTCCCGGCAGGACGTCATGGACGGCGTGCCCGAGATGCTGGAATCGGTGCAGATCGAGGCCACCTTCCCCGACGGCACCAAGCTCGTCACCGTCCACCAGCCGATCCCGTGACCGGGGAGCCGCGGGCGATGAGACCCGGTGAGATCCAGTACGGCGAGGCGCCCATCCCGCTCAACCCGGGCCGCGAGCGCGTCGTCGTCCGTGTCGTCAACACCGCCGACCGACCGATCCAGGTCGGGTCGCACTACCACTTCGCCGCCGCCAACCCCGGCCTGGAGTTCGACCGCCAGGCGGCCTGGGGCACCCGTCTCGACGTGCCGGCGGGGACGGCGGTGCGGTTCGAGCCCGGCGTCGAGCGCGACGTGACCCTCGTGCCGATCACCGGACAACGGATCGTCCCCGGCCTGCGCGCGGAGTGGGCCGGCCCTCTCGACGGGAGTCCCCATGTTCATTGAACGATCCCGTTACGCCGCGCTGTACGGTCCCACCACCGGCGACCGGATCAGGCTCGCCGACACCGACCTGTTCGTCGAGGTCACCGACGACCTGGCGATGGGTCCCGCGGGGGCGGGCGACGAGGCCGTGTTCGGCGGCGGCAAGGTCATCCGCGAGTCGATGGGCCAGGCCAGGACCACCCGGGCCGACGGCGCACCCGACCTGGTGATCACCGGCGCGGTGATCCTCGACCACTGGGGCGTGATCAAGGCCGACATCGGCGTCCGGGACGGCCGGATCGTCGCGATCGGCAAGGCCGGCAATCCCGACACCATGGACGGCGTCCACCCCGGTCTGGTGATCGGCCCGTCCACTGAGATCCTCGCGGGCAACGGGAAGATCCTGACCGCCGGGGCGATCGACTCCCACGTCCACCTGATCTGCCCGCAGATCCTGGACGAGGCCCTGGCCGCGGGGGTGACGACGATCGTCGGCGGCGGCACCGGCCCCGCCGAGGGCACCAAGGCCACCACGGTGACCGGTGCCTGGTATCTCGCGCGGATGCTGGAGTCACTCGACTCCTACCCGGTCAATGTCGCGTTGCTCGGCAAGGGCAACACGGTCAGCACCGAGGGCCTGCTGGAACAGCTCCGTGCCGGGGCCTCGGGTTTCAAACTGCACGAGGACTGGGGCAGCACCCCCGCCGCCATCGACGCCTGCCTGTCGGTGGCCGACAGCTCCGGTGTCCAGGTGGCGCTGCACACCGACACCCTGAACGAGGCCGGGTTCGTGGAGTCCACGCTGCAGGCGATCAGCGGCCGGACGATCCACGCCTACCACACCGAGGGGGCGGGCGGCGGCCACGCGCCGGACATCATCCGGGTCGCCTCCCACGGCAACATCCTGCCCTCCTCCACCAACCCGACCCGCCCGCACACCGTCAACACGTTGCACGAGCACCTCGACATGCTGATGGTCTGCCACCATCTCAACCCCACGATCCCCGAGGACCTGGCGTTCGCCGAGTCCCGGATCCGGCCGTCGACGATGGCCGCCGAGGACGTGCTGCACGACATGGGCGCGATCTCGATGATCGGCTCGGACTCCCAGGCGATGGGCCGGGTGGGCGAGACCATCATCCGGACCTGGCAGACCGCGCACGTGATGAAGGGACGCCGGGGCACGCTCGCGGGCGACGGCCGCGCGGACAACCTCCGGGCCCGGCGCTACGTGGCGAAGTACACGATCTGTCCCGCGGTCGCCCACGGCCTGGACGGAGAGGTCGGCTCGGTCGAGCCGGGCAAGCTGGCCGACCTGGTCCTGTGGGACCCGGCCTTCTTCGGCGTCAAACCGGACCTGGTGATCAAGGGCGGCGTCATCGCCTACGCCCAGATGGGCGACGCCAACGCCTCCATCCCCACCCCTCAGCCGGTCATGCCCCGCCCCATGTTCGGCGCCGCCCCGGTCACCGCCGCCGCCACCTCGGTCCACTTCGTCGCCCCTCTCGCGATCGAGGACGGGCTCGCCGACCGTCTCGCCGTACGGCGGCGCCTGCTGCCGGTGGCCGACGTCCGGCGCCGGGGTAAGGAGAGCATGCCGCTCAATGACGCCATGCCCCGGATCGAGGTGGATCCCGACACCTTCGCCGTCCGCGTGGACGGCGAGCTGATCGAGCCCGCCCCTGTCGCGTCCCTGCCCATGACCCAGCGTTACTTCCTCTTCTGATGCACGCCGCGCTGCTGCTGCTGGCCGACTCCCGGCTGCCCGCCGGGGGCCACGGGCACTCGGGGGGCACCGAGGAGGCGATCAGGACCGGTGCGGTCCACGACCTGTCCAGCCTGGCCTCCTTCCTGCGGGGGCGGCTGGCCACCGCGGGGCTGGTGGCGGCGGGCCTGGCGGCGGCCGCCTGCGAACTCGGCGCGTCCGGCCGCGTCGTCGGCGACCACCCGGCGAACGGTGACCACCTTCCCGGTCGCCGCGTCGTCGGTGACGACCCGGCGAACGGTGACCACCTTCCCGGTCGGCCCGGCCATCGGCTCGCAGGAGAGGTTCCGGGGACGGGCAGCGCCGCGGACGCAACCGACCCGTCCGCGGGGAGAGCCGGCCGGGAGGCTCCCGCCGGCCGTACCGGACCGTGGGCCCGGCTGGACGCGGAGGCCGACGCCAGGACCGCCTCCCCTGCCCAGCGGGAGGCCGGGCGCACCCAGGGCCGACTGCTGCTGCGCACCGCGCGGCGAATCTGGCCGTCACCGGTGCTCGACGACCTGGCCGGTGCCGTACCGCAGGGAGCCCATCATCCGATCGCACTCGGCGCGGCGGCCGCGGCGGCCGGATGCGCCCCCGGAGAGGCCGCTCTCGCGGCGGCCTACACCGCCGTCACCGGACCGGCCACCGCGGCGGTGCGGCTGCTGGGGCTCGATCCGGTCCCGGTCCACCGGCTCCTCGCCGACCTCGCCCCGCAGCTGGAGCGGATCGCCGCGAGCGTTCCGGCCAGGTGGGAGGCGCTCCCGGCACACGCCGCACCCGCACTCGATCTGCTCGCCGAAGGGCACGCCCGCGCCGAATCGAGATTGTTCGTCTCCTGAACACCCGACGTCACCCCAGCACCTGAGAGGACGGTAACGCCCATGGGCGCCAACCACGACGACCACCATCAGGCGGCCGACCCGCACGGGCGGGCGCTCCGCCTGGGCATCGGCGGACCGGTGGGCAGCGGCAAGACCGCGCTGACCGCGGCCCTGTGCCGGACGCTCGGCCGGACGCTGCGCCTCGGCGTGGTGACCAACGACATCTACACCACCGAGGACGCCGAGTTCCTGCGCGCGGCGGGGGTGCTCGACCCGGAGCGGATCGCCGCCGTGCAGACCGGGTGCTGCCCGCACACCGCCATCCGCGACGACATCGCCGCCAACCTCGACGCGGTGGAGACCCTGGAGGAGCGGTTCGGCCCGCTCGACCTGGTGATCGTGGAGAGCGGAGGCGACAACCTCACCGCCACCTTCAGCAGGGGCCTGGCCGACAGGCAGATCTTCGTGCTGGACGTGTCGGGCGGCGACAAGGTCCCCCGCAAGGGCGGCCCCGGTGTGACGGCGGCCGATCTGCTCGTGATCAACAAGATCGACCTGGCTCACATGGTCGGCGCCGATCTCACGGTCATGTCCCGCGACGCGGCGGCCGTACGGGGCGGCAGGCCGGTGCTGTTCACCTCGGTCAGGGAGGAACCGGGCGCACACGCCGTCGCCGAATGGGTCCTCGGGCTCGTCGGGTCCTGGTCCCACGACCACACCCACGTCTGACCCGCATGCCGACGACCGGCCGGCTGGAACGATCGGCCCCCCGGCGCTCGATGACCGCCCGGGCCGCGATCGTCACCGAACGCGGCCCGGGCGGGCGGACCGTGCTCGCCAGGATGCGGTCCGACCCGCCGCTTACACTGCGCGGGACCGCGCCGGGTCAGGTGCACCTGGTGTCCACCGCCGCCGGGCCACTCGGCGGTGACGACCTCGCGCTCGACATCGAGGTGGGACCGGGCAGCACGCTGGACGTGCGGTCGGTCGCGAGCACGCTGGTGCTCCCCGGCTCCGGACCGGCCGAGTCGCTGATGACGATCACAGCCAGGGTGGGCGCGGGAGCGTCGCTCTGGTTCGCCCCCGAGCCGACTGTGCTGGCGGCGGGCTGCCTGCACCGCATGGTGGTACGGCTGTCACTGGCCGAGGACGCCCGGGTGTTCTGGCGCGAGGAGATCGTCTTCGGCCGGTACGGCGAAAGCCCCGGCCGATGCCACTCCCGCTTCGACGCCACAACCGGGGACGGCCCGCTGCTCCGGCAGGAGCTCGTCGTGGGTGATCCGGCGATCGACACCGGCCCCGCCGTGTACGGCGGCGCCCGGTGCGTCGGCAGCGTCCTGACCAGCGGGCGGGCACCCGCGTCGGTGATCGGGGACGGCTGGGCGCTGCTCCCCCTGGCCGGGCCCGGCACCCTGGTCTCCGCGCTCGGCGGGGACGCCGTCGAGCTGCGGCGGCGCCTGAGAGAGGGCACGTCCCACCTGGACACCGGCAACGCACCGGCCTGGGCCTGATCGCAGGAGTCCCGGCTGCGGAGTCCGGACCGGCACCACCCGGCCCTCGGCCCGGCCGACCGGGTTCCGTTGATCGGTCACGGTCAGCCGGGCACAGGCGGACGGGCACGGTCAGCCGGGCACAGTCAGCCGGACACGCTCGGACGGGCACAGTCAGCCGGACGCGCTCGGACGGCCACGCCCGGATGGGCACAGTCAGCCAGCCACAGGCGGACGGACACAGGCGGACGGCCACGCCCGGACGGCACAGCCCGACGGGATCAGTCGTAGAACCCCAGGCGACGGAGCTGCTTGGGGTCGCGCTGCCAGTCCTTGGCGACGCTGATCCGCAGATCGAGATAGACCCTGGTGCCGAGCAGCGCCTCGATCTGCTGACGTGCGCGGCTGCCGACGTCCTTGAGCCGGCTGCCCTTGTGCCCGATCACGATGGCCTTCTGCGACGGCCGCTCGACGAACATGTGCGCGTAGATGTCGAGCAGGTCGTCGCGGCCCTCCCGGGGCAGCATCTCGTCGACGACGACCGCGATCGAGTGCGGCAGCTCGTCCCGGACGCCCTCCAGCGCCGCCTCCCGGATCAGCTCGCCCACCAGCACCTGCTCGGGCTCGTCGGTGAGCTGGCCGCCCTCGTACAACGGGGGGCTTTCGGGGAGCCGGTCGATCAGCACACCGGCCAGCACGTCGAGCTGCTCACCCGACTGCGCCGAGACCGGGACGATCTCGGCGAAGTCCGCGAGCTGGGAGAGCGCCAGCAGTTGGGCGGCGATCTGCTCGCGGGTGGCCAGATCGCACTTCGTCACGACGGCGACGACGGGGGTCTTCTTGACCGCGGCGAGCTTCTCGGCGATGAACCGGTCACCCTTGCCGATGGGCTCGTTTGCGGGCACGCAGAACCCGATCACGTCGACCTCGGTGAGCGTGGACAGCACCAGGCTGTCCAGTCGCTCGCCCAGCAGGGTGCGGGGCCGGTGCAGGCCGGGTGTGTCGACGATGATGAGCTGGGCGTCCGGGCGGTGCACGATGCCACGGATGGCCCGGCGGGTGGTCTGGGGCTTGGAAGAGGTGATCGCCACCTTCGTGCCGACCAACGCGTTCATCAGCGTGGATTTTCCGACATTGGGCCGGCCGACGAAGCAGGCGAAACCGGCATGGAAATCAGCAGCTGAGGAACTCACGTCAACCATTGTCGCCGATGCCGGCCTCAGTTCTGACGCACGGTGCCGCTGGGGTCGGCCACGAGCAGCGTCGTACCGCCCATTTCGCGGACCGCCCGCGCGTCCGCGTCGGCCGGTCCGGCCCCCGCGGTGACCAGCGCCGCCGCCTCCAGGGACTCCGCGCCGCTGGAGACGGCCATCGCCACGGCGACCTGCAGCGCCGAGAGCGTCAGCGACGGCAGTGCCACGTTCGTCGCCGCATAGGTCCGGCCGGTCTCGTCGCGTACGGCGGCACCCTCGGCGGCGCCGTTACGGGCACGGGCGGACCGGGCCAGAACGATGATCTTGTTGTCCTCGGGGTCGAGGGTCGCGTCACTCACAGCGCAAGGGTAGCCAGCATCCGGCCTCCGGTCCCCATCGACCTGCCTGCCGTCCCGTACCGCCGGCCGGAATGAGGCCCGGCTCTGGTCAGGGGGTCGCCCGCTCCACAAGGAACCGGGCGAACTGCTGGGTGCGCCTGACATCGACGTCCGCGAGCCCGGTGTGCACCAGCGAGACCAGGGTCCCCCCGACCCGGGCGAAGACCACGTGCATCTCGTAGGGGTATCCGTCCAGCCGGCCGCGTAGCCGTTTGGCCTGCACGTCGTCGCCGAAGGCCTCCAGCTCCAGACTGGACACCCTCAGGGAGGTGCCCCTGCCCGGCCGGGAACTCCGGGCGACCGGACAGCCGTTCAGGGCCTCGGTCAGCTCCTCGAAGCGATGCTCGGCGCCGTCGACGGTGTAGGACGCCAGACCGACACCGGCCAGCTCACCCAGTTCCTCACCGGCGTAGGTCGCGTCCACCCGGCTCTCCGGCGCCCACTGCGGGGCGCTGCCCCCCGCCATGGCGAAGACGAGCCGGCAGTCGCGACCGGCCGGGCGGAAAGGAGACTTCCACGCCTCACCGGGCTGGGCGGAGAATCCGTCCGGTAGTTCCTGCGCCTTCGGTAACAGCCCCCGCAGCCGCACCAGCTCCGCGCCGGCGTCTTTTCCCGTCTTTTCGCTGTAGTTCATCCCGGCACCGCACGCCGCCGACACACCGGCCAGAACCCCGCAGGCGCCCACCGCGATGGCCGTTCGGACCCCTCGCCTCATGACCGTTCCCCCGAATGTCACGTGCGAGGAATACTGTCCCCGCCGCTCCGCTTTCTTCCCCCTCGGCAAAAGCGGCAATCATCGAGAAACACGTAAAGGGTGTTCTCAACCGCGTTATGCGCTTGAGAACACCCTTAAGTGAGCGACGCGGGACCGGATGACGGCCACCTTGGCGCTCTTCCCCCACGGAGCCATCCCTGGTGCCACTGACCCCCCGGCATCGAAGACGATCTCCACCGGCTCCCGCGCGACCGGGTGCCGTAATGCGAGAATGACAGGCACCGCTTGCAGATCGGTTGCGGAACGTTTGGAACTCGTCGACGCGGCCGGCTTTCCCGCGGCTCGCCGTGTCCCCGCACCGGATCTGTCAATCGGCGTCGTTCATCGCCCTATGGGGTCAATCCTGTTCTGACGAGGCTCCGACCGAGTCGGACTCGGCGGTGACGGTCCGCCTGACGAGAACCGTGCCGATCCGGTTACGGCGCCCGGCGAGGCTCTCCGCCGTCAGGCTGAGTCCCTCCACCACCGCCTCGGAACCGGCGATCGGCACCCTGCCCAGCGCGTGCGCCAGCAGACCGCCGACGGTCTCGACGTCGTCCACCTCGAGCTCGATGCCGAACAGGTCCGCCAGGTCGCCCACGGGAAGCCTGGCCGTCACCCGGACCGAGCCGTCGTCCAGCGGCTCCACCCGGGGAGCCTCCTGGTCGTATTCATCGGTGATCTCACCCACGATCTCTTCGAGGACATCCTCGATGGTGACCAGGCCGGCCGTCCCGCCGTACTCGTCGATGACGATGGCCTGGTGGATCTGGCGGGCCTGCATCTCACGGAGGAGCTGGTCGATGGGTTTGCTCTCCGGCACGTAGGTGGCCGGACGCATGATCGTCTCGACCTGTTCGGCCTGGCCGCCGTCACCGGTCTCCTGCACCCGGCGCACGATGTCCTTGAGATAGGCGATGCCGATGACGTCGTCCTCGTTCTCACCGACCACGGGGATCCGGGAGAACCCGCTGCGCAGGGCGAGCGACAGGGACTGGTTCAACGTCTTGCCGCGTTCGATGAACACCATGTCGGTGCGGGGCACCATGACCTCGCGGACCAGGGTGTCCCCGAGCTCGAAGACCGAGTGGATCATCTCCCGTTCGTCCGGCTCGATGACCCTGCGCTCCTCGGCCAGGTCGACCAGGTCGCGCAGCTCGGCCTCGGAGGTGAACGGCCCCTCCCGGAAACCCTTGCCGGGCGTCACCGCGTTGCCGAGCAGGATGAGCAGCTTGGGGAGCGGGCCGAAGATACGGGTCAGGCCGTACACGAGAGGGGCGCTGGCGAGTGCGATCGGCTCGGCGTGCTGGCGGCCCAGCGTGCGCGGAGAGACGCCGACGATGACGTAACTGACCACGATCATGACCGCGGCCGCGGCGGCGTAGGCCCAGCCCTGGTCGTCGAGCCAGTCGATGAAGAGCAGCGTGGCGATCACCGTGGCGATCAGTTCGCAGCTCAGTCTGAGCAGAAGCAGCAGGTTGAGATAGCGCGGTGGATCGGCGACGATCGCCTGCAGGCGCCCCGCGCCCCGGCGTCCGTCACGGCCGAACTCCTCAGCGCGGACGCGCGAGATGCGGGCCAGAGCCGTCTCCGCGCTGGCTATCAGCCCGCCGATCACGACGAGGACGATGGCTGAGAACAACCACCCGTTGGCGAAGTTCACCGTTGGGTGCGCACCTCCCGCCACGATTCCAGGAGTTCGCCCTGCAGGCCGAACATCTCCTTGTGCTCATCGGGCTCCGCGTGGTCGTAACCGAGCAGATGGAGAATGCCGTGCGTGCACAGCAACTCCAACTCCGCCTCGGTGCTGTGCCCGGCCTCGGACGCCTGCCTGGCAGCCACCTGCGGGCAGAGCACCACGTCGCCGAGGAGCGCGGGGTCGGTGGGGGCGTCCCCCTCCTGCCGGGCTCCGGAGCCCGGGCCCGGACGCAGCTCGTCCATCGGGAAGGAGAGCACATCCGTCGGGCCGGGCTCCCCCATCCACTGCTCGTGCAGCACCGCCATGGCGTCTTCGTCCACGATCAGGATCGACAGCTCGGCGAGCGGGTTGATGCCCATCCGTCCCAGCACATATCCGGCCAGGGAGACGATGAGCCCCTCGTCGACCTCCACCCCGGATTCGTTGTTGACCTCGACACTCACTGGTCGTTCACCGCTTCTCGCTCACTCCGCGGCCCGCTCATACCTCGCGACCCGCTCCACTCACCGCGTCGGATTCGCTCCGCGCTCACTGGTCGTTCACCGCTTCCCGCTCACTCCGCGGCCCGCTCGTCATGTTCTCTCCCGGGAGCGTTTGACCACACCCTTGATCACCGGTGCCGCGTTGGTCTGCCGCTGCGTCTCGTCATAACGCCCGTAGGCGTCCACGATGTCGGCCACCAGCTTGTGCCGCACCACATCCGCACTGGTCAGGCGGCTGAAGTGAATGTCAGGGATGCCTTCGAGGATCTCCTGAACCACTCTCAGGCCGCTCAGTGTGCCACCCGGCAGGTCGACCTGGGTGACGTCACCGGTGACAACGATCTTCGAGTTGAATCCCAGACGCGTCAGGAACATCTTCATCTGCTCGGGCGAGGTGTTCTGCGCCTCGTCCAGGATGATGTAGGCGTCGTTGAGCGTGCGGCCTCGCATGTAGGCGAGAGGGGCGACCTCGATCGTGCCCGCGGCCATCAGCCGGGGGATCGACTCGGGATCGAGCATGTCGTGCAGCGCGTCGTAGAGCGGGCGCAGGTAGGGATCGATCTTCTCGTAGAGCGTGCCGGGCAGGAAACCCAGCCGCTCACCCGCTTCGACCGCAGGACGGGTCAGGATGATCCGGTTGACCTTCTTCTCCTGAAGGGCCTTCACCGCCTTGGCCATCGCGAGGTAGGTCTTGCCGGTGCCGGCCGGACCGATGCCGAAGACGACGGTGTGCTTGTCGATCGCGTCGACGTAGCGCTTCTGGTTCACGGTCTTCGGACGGATGGTCCGGCCCCGTGAGGAGATGATGTCGAGGGAGAGCACCTCGGCAGGACGGTCGGAGGTCATCCGCAGCATCGCGATGCTGCGCTCCACGGCGTCCGTCGTGAGCTCTGCCCCTCCCTGGACGAGCTCCGACAGCTCTTCGAAGAGACGCACCACGGTGCTGCTCTCCTCCGGGCTGCCGGTGATCGTGATCTCGTTGCCCCGGACGTGGATGTCGGCACGGAAGGCACCCTCGATGACCCGCAACAACTCATCGCGCGAGCCCAGCAGGCTGACCATCGAATGATCGTCCGGAATCACCACCTTTGCTTGGGTCCGGCTGGGGCCCTTCGATCGTGGTGGGGACGTTCTGCTGGAATCGTTTGTCTCGGACATAGGCGGGCCTTTCGGCCTGTTCGCCTCCAGGTATCGGCGCGGAACTACTCCGCCATCGTATCCGTGATCGACGCTGTCGCGCTTACCGGTTTTTACCCGGGCGGCCAGGTCAGACCACGCCCGCCCAGCACGTGTCCGTGCACGTGGAAGACGGTCTGGCCCGCCCCGGGCCCGGTGTTGAAGACCAGGCGGTATCCCGAGTCGGCGACGCCCTCCTGCTCGGCGACCGCGTGTGCGGCCTTGAGCACGTCGTCGGCGAGTCCGTGGTCGGCCGCGGCCAGCGCGGCCGCGTCCGGGTAATGGTCCTTGGGGACCACGAGCACGTGCGTGGGCGCCTGCGGGTTGACATCGCGGAAGGCCAGCGTGCGATCGGTCTCATGGACGATCTTCGCGGGGATCTCTCCGGCCACGATCTTGCAGAACAGGCAGTCGGCTTCGCTCACCATGCAGGCACCCTATCCTCCCCTGACGTTGCCAATCGGTGATGGTGCATCGCCAGCAAAGAAAGATCCACCCGGATATGGTGGGTATGCAAAACTTCAACAACCACAGCCCATTACGATTCGCACGATATGGCCGCCTGGCGAGGACACGACTGGGTCATGCCCCCTAATGAACCGGAAGAGCGTAAACCCTCTGGGAAGGCCGAGCGTCCCACTGATGTGACCACCGAGACCCTCGTGGCCGACAGGTCGCTGGGGGCGGTGCCCGTCGGGTGGGATGCCGACATGGCCGTTACCGCGCTGTACAGCGCGCATTACCGGTCGCTCGTGCGTCTCGCTGTGCTACTCGTCCGTGATATGGCAACCGCGGAGGAGGTCGTGCAGGACGCGTTCGTCGCCATCCATGGCGCCTGGCGTCGCCTGCGTGACACCGACAAGGCACTCGCCTACCTGCGCCAATCGGTCGTCAACCGATCCCGCTCGGTGCTTCGGCACCGGGCAGTCGTGGAGAAGTACGCCCCCAAGGGCATGCCGGACGCACCGAGCGCCGAGAACGGCGCGATCGGGGAGTTCGAGCGGTCCGCCGTCATCGAGGCACTGCGCGGGCTGCCCGCACGCCAGCGCGAGGCACTGGTCCTGCGCTATTACGGAGACCTTTCAGAAGCGCAGATCGCCCATGCCATGGGCATCAGCAAGGGCGCGGTCAAGAGCCACACCGCTCGTGGCATGGCCGCCTTACGGACCTCACTGGAGCAACTGTCATGACCGACTCCCCCGACGAGTACGGCGAGCTGCTCCGCCGTGTCCTCAGTGCGGAGGCGAACTCGGTCGTTCCCTCCCCCGACGGACTGGAGATCATCCGCGCCCGCGTGGAAAGACGCGGGCTCCGCGGCCTGATGTGGTGGCGCGCCGGAGCCTCTGTCGCCGGGGCCGTCCTGGTCGCGGCCACCGTGGTCATGGTGGTGCCGACATTCCGCGAGCAGGTGAGCCAGACGGTGAACAGCAAGGAAATCACCTACACCCAGTCGACCGCACCTGACCTGTCCGCCACCTCGCGGGCTCCCTCGAACAATCACAACCCCCTCCCGGTCGTCACCAGGTCGGGGTCGGGCACCACGGCACCCGCGCCGCTCCCCACCCACGCCAAGAGCACCGGACCGAGCCCCAGGGCCACGCCGAAGCCGACTCCGAAACCCACCCCGAAACCCACGCCGTCCGTCACCTGCCCCACGACGCTCCCCGAAAGCACACCGGGCGAGCCGGAGGAGCTCACGGAGGAGTGCAAGGAGACACCGACCTCGAAGCCATCGGATTCCGTCACCCCTTCGGAGACCCCCTGCCCGGTCGAGGAGTGCCCGCCGCCCGACGAACCGGCGCCACCGATGCCGACGGAGGCGCCGACCTCCGTCTCCTCCGGCCGCTAGGAGATCACCAGCGGCCGGAGCGCGTCTGAAGCACGGCCGCCGCGGCGACCCCGGCCGTCGAGGTGCGCAGCACCGTCGGACCGAGCAGCGCCGGTACGGCTCCCGCCTCCCGGAACGCGACGATCTCCTCTTCCGCGACCCCGCCCTCAGGTCCGACCACCACGACGATGTCGCCGGCGCCGGGAAGCTCCAGGGCGGAGAGCGCGGAGGACGCCTCCTCGTGCAGCACGATCCCCAGGGCGGCCGACGACAGCAGCGCGGCCACTCCGGCGGTGGTCACGGGTCCGGTCACCTCGGGTAGGTGAAACCGTCGAGACTGCTTGCCCGCCTCCCTCGCCGTGGAGCGCCAGCGATCGAGCGACTTGGCCGCCCGGTCGCCCTTCCACCGGGTCACGGACCGGGCCGCGGCCCAGGGAACGATCACGTCGACCCCCGCCTCGGTCATCATCTCCACGGCCAGCTCGCCCCGGTCGCCCTTGGGCAGGCCCTGCACCACGACCAGGCGCGGCTGCGGGACCGGAACCTCGTAACGGCGGAGCACCTCGACACGGAGGGAGTCCTTGCCCGCATCGCGGACCACGCACTCGGCCACGGTGCCTGCGCCATCGGTCAGGTCCAGCCGTTCTCCGGCCCGCAGCCGCCGTACGGCCGCGGCGTGCCGTCCCTCCGGCCCGCCGAACGTGAACTCCGTACGGGCCAGATCGGCCGCCTCGGCCAGGAAGACCGGAGCCGTCATCGGCCGTTGGAGCCGTGCCGGCGGGCGCCCCTGTCAGCGGCCATTGAAAGCGTCCCGCAGCCGGGAGAAGAACCCCTGCTGGCCGGGGGCGAACTTGCCGGGCGGGCGCTCCTCGCCCCGGAGCTTGGCGAGCTCGCGCATGAGCTCTTCCTGGGCCGGGTCGAGGCGGGCGGGTGTCTCCACGTTGACATGGATCAGCAGATCCCCGCGGCCGTTCTCGTTGAGGTGCTGGACGCCCCGGCCGTAGAGCGGGATGGTCTGCCCGGACTGGGTGCCCGGCCGGATGTCGAGCTCCTCCGGACCGTCGAGCGTCTCCATGGTCAGGATGGTGCCCAGCGAGGCCGCGGTCATCGGGATCTGCACGGTGCAGTGCAGATCGTCACCCCGGCGTTCGAAGATCTCGTGCGAGCGCTCAACGATCTCCAGGAACAGGTCGCCGGGCGGGCCGCCACCCGGACCGATCTCGCCTTCGCCGGCGAGCTGGATGTGGGTGCCGTCCTCCACCCCGGCCGGGATGCGGACCTTGATGGTCCGCCGGGTGCGGACCCGGCCGTCACCGGAGCACTCCTGACAGGGGTTGCGGATGATCGAACCGAACCCGCCGCACTGGGGGCAGGGACGGGAGGTCATGACCTGCCCCAGGAAGGACCGCGTGACCTGGGAGATCTCACCGCGGCCATGGCACATGTCACAGGTGTCAGGATGGGTGCCGGCCGCGGCGCCGGAGCCCGTGCAGACCTCGCAGAGCACGGCGGTGTCCACCACCAGCTCGCGGGTGGTGCCGAAGGCCGACTCGCTCAGGTCGAGCTCCACCCGGATGGTCGCGTTGCGACCCCGTCGGGCACGTGACCGCGGACCGCGGCCACCGCCGCCGCCGGCTGCGCCGAAGAAGGCGTCCATGATGTCGCTGAACGGGAAGCCCGCCCCGAAGCCCCCGGCACCGGCGCCGGCACCCGAGGCGAACGGATCGGCGCCCATGTCGTACATCTGACGCTTGTTGGCGTCGGACAGCACCTCGTATGCCTGTGTGATGTCCTTGAACCGCTCCTGGGTCTCAGGGTCGGGGTTCACGTCGGGATGCAACTCTCGAGCCAGGCGGCGGTATGCCTTCTTGATCTCTTCCGCACTGGCGTCGCGGCGCACCCCGAGGGTGCCGTAGTAGTCGCTCTTAGCCACTTAGTTGACCTCTTAGGATGCAGCCAGGATCTGGCTGACGTAGCGTGCCACCGCGCGCACCGCGCCCATCGTGACCGGGTAGTCCATTCGCGTCGGACCCAGCACACCGAGCCGGGCCAGTTGCTTGTCCCCCGAACCGTATCCGGCGGCGACGAGCGATGTGCCCTGGAGACCCGTGTAGGGGTTCTCCGAGCCGATCCGCACCGTCAGAGCCGAAAGGTCCGAGGTCTCACCGAGCAGGCGCATGAGCACGACCTGCTCTTCCAGGGCCTCCAGCACATCGCGGAGTCCGACGGTGAAGTCGGCTCCCGCGAGGTTGGCGGCCCCGGCGAAGACAATCTTTTCATCATGCCGGTCCACCAGGGACTCCAGCAGCACCGACAGGACCGTGGCCGCGAGCGGCCGGTCCTCCGCCGGAAGCCGGGCGGGCAGGTCGGCGACCATGTCCGGGACACGGGCCAGCCCGCAGCCGTCCAGGCAGGCGTTGAGAGTCGCGCGCAGATGGGCGACGCGGGTCTCGTCGACCACGTCGGGCAGTTCGACCACGCGCTGCTCGACCCGTCCCGTGTTGGTGATGAGCACGAACATCAGCCGGCGCTCACTCAGCGGGACCAGCTCGACGTGGCGGACCGCGGAGTTCGTCAGGGTGGGATATTGCACGACGGCGACCTGACGGGTGAGCTGCGCCAGCAGCCGCACCGTGCGCATCACGACGTCGTCGATGTCCATGGCTCCGGCGAGGAAGGTCTCGATGGCCTTCCGCTCCGCGCTCGACAGCGGCTTCACCTGCGAAAGCCGGTCGACGAACAGCCGGTAACCCTTGTCGGTGGGGACCCTGCCGGCGCTGGTGTGGGGTTGGGCGATGTAGCCCTGCTCCTCCAGCACCGCCATGTCGTTACGGATGGTCGCGGGCGAGACACCCAGGTTGTGCCGTTCGACGAGGGCCTTGGAGCCCACCGGCTCGTTGGTGGACACGTAGTCCTCGACGATGGCGCGGAGCACCGCCAACTTGCGGTCGTCGACCAACGCGCTCACCTCCTTGCCCGCACCCGAACGCGAAACGCCAGGTCTGGCACTCTGTGTTCCCGAGTGCCAAGTGTACGGCCCTTGCCCGCGGGGTGCGATAACACGACGTCAGGATGACAGAGTCGAGCGGTTGTCAAGCAACCCCTATCGCCACACAAGCGGTAAGACTCACAATTTATGACATGCCCCCCGGCGGGACCACCTCGGACGTACCGGGCTACGGCGCACCTCGACAGCCCTGCGGCCCGCAGCGTCAGGCCGCGGCCGCACGGCGGGTGATCGCGGCTTTTTGCTACCGTCCCCTTGATCCGAGATGAGAGAGCGGGCGGTGGCTGATGTACGAGCGTGACGTGCTTGCGGAGAACTGGCGACGCCCTCTCAAGGGGAAGATCCCCCAGGTCCCCGCCGAGCTCGACCTGGTCGTGGAGGACGCCGGTGGCGGCTTCTGCGGCGCCGTGGTGGCCTGCGACAAGGAAGCCGTCACGCTGGAGGACCGGTTCGGGCGGCGGCGGCTGTTCCCGCTGGAGCCCGCCGCCTTCCTCCTGGAGGGCAAGGTGGTGACGCTGGTACGGCCCGCCGCCGCGCCGCAGGCTCCCCGGAGGAGCGCCTCGGGCTCCATCGCGGTGGAGGGCCTGCGGGCCCGGGTGGCGAAGGAGAGCCGGATCTATGTGGAGGGCGTGCACGACGCCGCCCTCGTGGAGAAGGTCTGGGGCCACGACCTCCGGGTCGAAGGCGTGGTCGTGGAGTATCTCGAGGGAATCGACCACCTGCCCTCGATCGTGGCGGAGTTCGGGCCGGGTCCCGACCGCCGTCTGGGCGTGCTCGTCGACCATCTGGTCCCCGGCTCGAAGGAGAGCCGGATCGCCTCCCAGGTCTCCTCGCCACACGTGCTGATCGTGGGGCATCCGTTCGTGGACGTCTGGCAGGCGGTCAGACCCTCCGTACTGAAGATCGCCTCCTGGCCGCCGGTCCCGCGCGGTCTTCCCTGGAAAGAGGGCGTCATCGCCGCCCTAGGCTGGGACCTGGAGCCCAGAGACGCCTGGCGCCGTATTCTCGGATCGGTCACCACCTATGCCGACCTGGAGCCGGAACTCCTCGGCCCGGTCGAGGAGCTGATCGACTTCGTAACCGCTCCGGGCGAGAACGACTGACCACGCCGCACCCCGTCAGGAGGGGCCATGAGCGACCGTCCCGAGGATCCACGACAGGAACCCGCAGCCGAGGAGCACACCAGGCGCATCGATCGACCACCTCGGTCCGGCGCCTCCCAGCCCGGCCAGGGCCCTCCCCCGCCCGCCCCGCCGTACGGGACGGGCGGCCACGGCTACCCGGGCGCCTATGAGCCCTCCGGCCCCTTCCAGCCCGGCCAGGGGCACCCTTCACCCGCCGCCCCGCCGTACGGAGCGGGCGGCCACGACCATCCGCAGGCCGGCCAGGGCTATCCGCCGCCCGCCCCGCCGTACGGAACGGGCGGCCACGGCTACCAGGGTGCCCCGCCGTACGGCCCGGGTGGGCACGGCTACCCGGGTGCCTACCAGCCTCCCGGGCCATATGGCGGGTACGGCCCGCCCCCCGGCTACGGGCGTCCGCCCGGCTACGGGCATCCGGCGCCTCCGGGGACGTACGGCCCCCGGCCCGGGAGCGACGACACCACCATGGCCACGCTCGCCCATCTGCTGGGGCTGCTGACCTGGTTCATCGGCCCGCTGGTGCTGTATCTCGTCAAGAAGGACGAGTCCCCCTACGTGCGGGACCAGGCGGCCGAGGCGCTCAACTTCCAGCTCACCCTGGTGATCGCCTACGTGGTCTCCTGGATCCTGGCGTTCATGCTGATCGGCTTCCTCCTGATGCCGGTGGTCTGGATCGGCTCGATCGTCTTCATGATCATCGCCGCCGTCGCGGCCAACCGGGGGGAGAACTACCGCTACCCGCTGAGCATCCGCTTCCTCAGGTGAACGCGGACGGTCTCAGGTCAGGTCGCGGACCAGGGCGTCGGCCAGGAGACGGCCGCGCAGTGTCAGCACCGCGCGGCCTGCCTTGAACGGTTCCACCTCCAGCAGCCCGTCGGCCAGTGCCCGGGCCACCACCGGCGGCCGTTCGAGCTCCTTGAGCGGGAAGCCCTGGACCAGCCTGAGCTCCAGCATCAGCCGCTCCACCGCCCTGTCCTGCGGGGTCAGCACCTCGCGCGCGTGCGCGGGCGAGGTGCCGGCGGCCAGACGCTGGGCGTAGGCCGCCGGATGCTTGACGTTCCACCACCGGGTGCCGCCGACATGGCTGTGCGCGCCGGGGCCGACGCCCCACCAGTCGCCACCGGTCCAGTAGAGCAGGTTGTGACGGCAGCGCCCGGCCTCCGAGGTGGCCCAGTTGGACACCTCGTACCACTCGAACCCGGCCTCGGCGAGCATCGCGTCGGCGATGAGGTAACGGTCGGCGGCCACGTCGTCGTCGGGCATGGGCAGCTCGCCGCGCCGGATCCTGGCGGCCAGCCTGGTGCCGTCCTCGACGATCAGCGAGTAGGCCGACACGTGGTCGGGCCCGGCCTCGATCGCCGCCGTCAGCGAGGCACGCCAGTCGTCGTCGCTCTCCCCCGGCGTGCTGTAGATCAGGTCGAGGTTGACGTGGTCGAACCCGGCCTCCCTCGCCTCCCGTACGGCACTCGCCGGGCGGCCGGGCGTGTGCCGGCGGTCCAGCACCGCGAGCACGTGCTCGCGGGCGCTCTGCATGCCGAAGCTCATCCGGGTGAACCCACCGGCCCGGAGCTCGGCCAGGTAGGACGGATCCACGGACTCGGGATTGGCCTCGATGGTCACCTCGGCGCCCGGGGCGAGCCCGAACTCCTCCTCGATCGCGCCCAGGATCCGGACCAGGTCCGCCGCCGGCAGCAGGGTGGGGGTGCCCCCGCCGAAGAACACGGTCTCGACCGGCAGTTCCACGTCGCCGAGGTTGGCACGCGCCCGCCGCACCTCGTCGACGGCGGTGTCGGCGTAATCCTGGTGCGAGGCGCCCGGGCCCAGTTCGGACGCCGTGTAGGTGTTGAAGTCGCAGTAACCGCAGCGGGTCACGCAGAAGGGCACGTGGACGTAGAAGCCGAAGGGCCGCCCGCCGAGCCCGTGGAGCGCGCTGTCGGGGAGCCGGCCCGAGGCCGGTACGGGGTCACCGTCGGGAAGTGTGGATGGCACGACACCCAGTCTGCCGCTCCGGCCGCGATGCCCCGTACCGCGGGCCGAAGCTCACCGGCCCGCGCCGGAGCCGGTCAGGCTACTTCTTGGCCTTGTCGATGGAGGACTCGGTGGACAGCGCGGCGACGAAGGCCTCCTGGGGCACCTCGACGCGGCCGACCATCTTCATCCGCTTCTTGCCTTCCTTCTGCTTCTCCAGCAGCTTGCGCTTACGGGAGATGTCGCCGCCGTAGCACTTGGCGAGGACGTCCTTGCGGATGGCGCGGATGTTCTCCCGGGCGATGACACGGGCGCCGATGGCGGCCTGGATCGGGACCTCGAACTGCTGCCTCGGGATGAGTTCCCGGAGCTTCTTGGCCATCTCGACGCCGTAGCCGTAGGACTTCTCCCGGTGGACGATGGCGCTGAAGGCGTCCACCGCCTCCCCCTGGAGCAGGATGTCGACCTTAACCAGATCGGACTCCTGCTCGCCCGAGGGCTCGTAGTCCAGCGACGCGTAGCCGCGGGTCCGGGACTTGAGCTGGTCGAAGAAGTCGAAGATGATCTCACCGAGCGGCATGGTGTAGCGGATCTCGACGCGGTCCTCGGACAGGTAGTCCATGCCCTGCAGGTTTCCCCGGCGGTTCTGGCAGAGCTCCATGATGGCCCCGATGAACTCCGAGGGGACCAGCACCGTGGATTTCACCATCGGCTCGAAGACCTTGTCGACCTTGCCCGTCGGGAACTCCGACGGGTTGGTCACCGTGACCTCCTTGCCGTCCTCCATGATCACCCGGTAGACCACGTTGGGCGCGGTGGAGATGAGCGAGAGGTTGAACTCGCGTTCCAGCCGCTCACGGACGATCTCCATGTGGAGCAGGCCGAGGAAGCCGCAGCGGAAGCCGAAGCCCAGGGCCGCGGAGGTCTCCGGCTCGTAGACCAGGGCGGCGTCGTTGAGCTGGAGCTTGTCCAGAGCCTCGCGGAGCTCGGGATAGTCGTCGCCGTCGATCGGGTAAAGCCCGGAGAAGACCATCGGCTTGGGGTGCTCGTAACCGCTGAGCGCCTCGGTGGCCGGGCGCCCGACGGAGGTGACGGTGTCGCCGACCCGCGACTGGCGGACGTCCTTCACCCCGGTGATGAGGTAGCCCACCTCGCCCACGCCGAGCCCCTTTTCGGCGATCTTCGGCTCCGGCGAGATGACGCCGATCTCCAGGGTCTCGTGGGCCGCGGCGGTGGACATCATCAGGATGCGCTCGCGCTTGCCCAGGTGACCGTCCATGACCCGGACGTAGGTGATGACGCCGCGGTAGGTGTCGTAGACGGAGTCGAAGATCAGCGCACGGGCGGGCGCGTCGGCGTCGCCGACCGGGGCCGGGACGTTGCGCACCACGTGGTCGAGCAGCTCCCGGACACCCACGCCGGTCTTGCCGGAGACCTTGAGCACGTCCTCCGGCTCGCAGCCGATGAGGTGGGCGATCTCCGCGGCGTACTTCTCCGGCTGGGCGGCCGGCAGGTCGATCTTGTTGAGCACCGGGATGATCGTCATGTCGTTGTTCATGGCCAGATAGAGGTTCGCCAGGGTCTGCGCCTCGATGCCCTGCGCGGCGTCCACCAGCAGGATCGCTCCCTCACACGCCTGAAGCGAGCGGGACACCTCGTAGGTGAAGTCGACGTGGCCGGGAGTGTCGATCATGTTGAGGACGTAGTCGGTGTCGTCCATCTTCCACGGCAGCCGGACCGCCTGCGACTTGATGGTGATGCCGCGCTCGCGCTCGATGTCCATACGGTCGAGATACTGGGCGCGCATGGAGCGATCGTCGACCACGCCGGTGATCTGCAGCATGCGATCGGCAAGCGTCGACTTGCCATGGTCGATGTGCGCGATGATGCAGAAGTTGCGGATCACCGCGGGATCGGTCTGGCCAGGCTGAATGCGCACCGGTGTCCGTTTCGACGGGATTGATGACGATCGACGACTGGCATACCAGCCGTCTTCCATGGTGACATGTCCGGGTGATTGCCCGGACCAGAGCACGGCGCAGCCTGCGGTTTCTCGCGATGGTGGCCGCCGTGCTCCTTGTGCTGCCAGGAGTGGCCGCGGCCACTCTCACCATCCAGTTTACCGGGACACCCGCTTCGTGGGCGAAAACCACCGGTCACGATGCCCTCTGGCTCGGCCATGCATGGGTTGACGGCCGCAAGAACGCCGCCGACGTGAAGGGCCTCGCCGTACGGCTCCGCAAGACGGGGATCAAGGACGTGTACGTCCACTCGGGGCCTTTCTCCTCCGATGGGACGCTGCCCACGGCGAAATACCCCAAAGCTGGCGATTTCTTGAAATGGTGGCATGCGGAGCTGCCGGACATCCGGGTATCGGCCTGGCTCGGCCAGAAGGTCGACGGCGTCCTGAACCTCGACGACCCGGCCTCCAGGCAAAACGTGCTGGGCAGCGTGAGCCGTGTCATGGCGCTGGGCTTCGACGGAGTGCACTACAACTTCGAGCCGATCGGCAGTGGCGACACCGACTTCCTCGATCTGCTGTCCCGGACACGCGCGGTCGTGGGTGACGGCCTGGTCTCCAGCTCCACTCCGCAGATCGAACCGTTCCCGCTGACGCGCCCGGCCGTCCGCGCCGTCATCGGCCACGACAAGTACTGGTCACCCGACTACTTCAAGGAGGTCGTGGCCCGCACCGACCAGGTTGCGATCATGACCTACGACTCCTTCCTCCCCTCCGAGCTGCTCTACGGCGGTCACGTCGTACGGCAGGGCACCATTGCGCTGGAGCTCGTGCCATCGGACAAGACCCTGCTGCTCGGCGCCCCGGCCTATCACGACCACGGCGTGCCCTGGGTCGACGGAGCGGAGAGCGTCGCGACCGCGGCCGAGGGCGCTCGGCTGGCGTTGACCGCCCATGGCCGGCCCCGCGAGCGGTTCGGGCTGGCGCTGTACGTCGACTTCGCGGCGACGGCGGAAGACTGGGCCGAATACGAGCGTTTCTGGTCACACGCATGAGAGCGGCACGTTAGACTAACTAGGCATCCCTCTGTCCAGGCAGTCGATTTGAGCGACCGTCCGGACAGACGGTAGCCTGTTCAACTGCGTGTGGCGCGCCCTCTCTGCCCGCGCGCCCCACTCCGACGACATTCACCGAGGCTTCTTCGTGGCGAACATCAAGTCCCAGATCAAGCGCAACCGGCAGAACGAAAAGGCCCGGCTGCGTAACAAGGCTGTCAAGTCTTCCCTGAAGACGGCGGTCCGCAAGTTCCGCGAGGCCGCCGACCAGGGCAACGTCGACGAGGCCGTCGCGCTGCAGCGCGTCGCCTCCCGTCAGCTGGACAAGGCGGCCAGCAAGGGCGTGATTCACAAGAACCAGGCTGCCAACCGCAAGTCGGCGATCGCCCAGCGCGTCGGCGAGCTGTCGGCCGCCAAGTAGTTCAGGCTCTTCCGGACGCCGCACCCCTTTAAAGGGGTGCGGCGTTCTGGCGTTCCGCCCGGTAGGCCTCCCAGGTCGCCGTTCTGTGGATCCACCGATCGGACCATTCCGGCCCGCATGACTCCTCTTGAACCTCCTGACAGCACCGTGAACAGAGCGCCGGGACACGCGTGCCCCTCCGTGGCTCGTCAGTCGTACAGGCGCCAGGCCGTACTGCGGCCCGTAGTAGAAGACCTCCTCGATCTCGACGAGGAGAGCGAGCCGAGGACGGTAACCCTTGACGATCATTACGTAGACCGCCTGTGGCGATCATCCTCACTCGTGCAGGTCGGCGAGGATTCGGCTGCCCGGTTCCGGCTTGGCTGCGAAGGGCACTCGGCCGCCTGACGGCGTTTGATGCCGTCTGCCCACTCCTTGGGCGAACAGGAGCGGGCGCCGACCAGTGCGTGCCCGGCAGGGGACGCATAGCTGCGGTACACGACATTGATCCCGTTGGAGACCCGGCCTGCGCAGCGGATGTGCTGGCGTTTCACCCTGGCCATGGCGGTGCTCTTCTTCCCCTGCCCGGACTCATCCAGCACCGCGACCGCTTCGGTAGTGGCCAGGTGCCCGGTCACGAAGCCGCGGACCCAAGTCATCACGGACACCCTACGTCACGTACCGGACACCTTCGGTAAATATTACGATCTTCGGTTGTCGTACTATGATCATCAGCAAGCTTCTCCACCGAGCTAAATCACCCGACGCGTCTGTCGCCGGGTTCCTGATGGATCGGTGATCGATCAGGCACTGCGATACATCGTTGATGTGCCTAACGTCTCAAGGCGTTCTTTCGCCATGCCCTCATTAATTGGAAGGTTCTTTTATGCATATTTCGAGTATCGTCCGTTCCGCCGCGATGGCCCTCACGGCTCTGGCCCTGGTGTCGACGGTCTCTGCCTGCGGCGGTGGGGACAGCACTGCGGGAAGTGCTGGTGCCGGGAACGTCGACAAGGCCACTTTGATCGACAAGATGAAGGAGAAGCCGGAATCGAAGGATATTCCGACTTCAACCATGGACTGCATGGTCGGTGTCTTGATGAAGCACGGCGACCAGGCCACATTGCAAGGCATCATTGATGGCAAGGTGAACATCGACAATGACTTCAAAGCCTTTGGCGCGAAGGAGAAGCAGGTCCAGGAAGAGATAGACAAGTGCCTCTAGCCTCGATCTTTCACGATCTTCGTGTGGTCGGCTGAGGCATTCGGCTGAGGGTTGATTTCGCTTTCTGGTCAGCGTGGTGGCCCGGCTGTCGCGCCGGGTGGGCGGGGTTCCACTGGCCCGTTGGATCCTTCTTGCTTGTCGTGGACACGGGTTTTCGCTGGTCAGGTCGGCGCGGGCAGAGCCTGCAGGCGAGCGATGGCCGTAATGATCTGTATCACCCAGGGCCATCGGGCGGCCAGGCGCAGGCGGACGCGGCGTCCCCCGCGGACCAGCCGTCCGGCCACTGCCAGCAGGCGCAGTCGCAGGCGTTTGGGTTCGTAGCGGCGGGCCGGGCCGTCCAATGCGAGCAGCTGCATCCAAGCCAGGAGTTCGCAGGCCAGCGCGACGATCTCGCACCAGATCTGGTTCTGGGTGAAGTCGTGCAGGGGCAGGTTGGCCAGGCCGGTGTCCTTGGCGCAGCGGATGCGGTCCTCGCAGCGGGCCCGGCGGCGGTGGCGTAGTTCCAGGTCGGCGAGCTGGCCGTGCTTGGTGTTGGTGACGAAGCAGGTGAAGCGGTGTCCGCCCGAGTCGGTGAAGCGTAGTTGCGCGCCCGGGTGCGGGCGTTCTTTGCGGATGATGACGCGCATGCCCTTCGGCCATGAGGTCAGATCGAGCAGGCCGGTGATCTCGGCGACCCACGCGCCGGGCCGGACCTGGCCGCCCGCGTCGTAGGCCGGTGTCCACGCGGTGGCCGGGAGCCGGAGAATCGCGGCGCCGATGTCGTCGGTGAGGGTGAAGCCGATCGAGTACCTCAGCCATCGGCCGGGTCTGCTCAGCCAGGACAGGAACGCGTGGGTGCCGCCGCCGGCGTCGGCGCGGATCAGCACCTGACGGCGCAGGTGTGCCGGCAGTTGGGCTTGGGCCAGGCGGACTGCGGTGATGTGGTCGGCGGCGGTGTTGGAGCCGGCGTTGCCGGGCCGCAGTGTGATGGCCAGGGGTTCGCCGGAGCCGCTGCTGCCGTGGTCGGCGAAGACGGTCATGGGGTGGAAGCCGAAGGTCTTCTTCCAGGTGGGGGTCGCGTGTTGTTTGTCGGAGTGGGCGATGACGATGGTGGCGTCCAGATCGATCGGGATCGGTTCACCATCGGCACCGGGCGCATGTTGCCCGGCCAGGTGCCAGGCACGGGAGCGGGCGCCTGCGCGGGCGGCACGGATCGCTTTGAGCGCCCGGTCGGGGTCGGCGGCGAGCCGGTCGATGAGCCGGGAGACGGTCGGGTCGGAGGCGATGGGGCCGAACAGGTCGGGCTGGGAGCGCAGCAGCGCGATGTCGGCCAGGCAGTCGCCGCCCAGGGCGAGGGTGAGGGCGAGATCGGCGATGGTCTTGCCGGGGTCGTGGATCGCACGAGATGGCCGCCACCGCTGTAGGTGCTCCGATAGGGCCTGGTCCAGGCCGGTGACGCGCAGGGTTTCCAGCAGGAGCAGAGCGCCTGATTGGGAGACGAGACCAGAGCCGTCGGTGGACACAGTGATCTTGCGGTGGGAAGCGGTAGTCTTCACGTGAAAAGTGCCTCGTGAACTGGTGGGGACGGGACCTTCGACAAGTCCGATCCTTCCAGGTCACAGGCACTTTTCTCATGTAAACGATCAAGCTCAGCGAAATTCACCGTGAAAGCCCGAGGCTAGCGCTGCCCCGCGCCAGAGAGATTTAAGGGCCGGAGTTACCTAACTGTCTGGCGAGGTGTCACACTCCACCGCACCGTATTCACCATCTGATCCGTGCGCGCCGTCATCGGCAAAGTGCCTGCTCTGAACTGCGGATCAGAAGGTTGAGGTCTCGCGTACCTCCGGCCGCACAGCTGCACGAAGGCCCTTGAACAGGCGCTACGCCGTCCTGGGCCTTCGTGTTTTCTTGATCGCCTTGGTCGCTTGCCACCGAGGCGATCTCAGCGAGAACGATTTGCGCATCTGAGGTTTCCGCCATCAAGCAGCGTCGATGAGCGCGAACCGAGATAGGTCCACGACATCATCGCCGCCCGCATTCACGTCCTACCGCTCCTGCATCCCGCCTGCGCCCACGGCCTGCCCCTTCTGGCCGACCCGGCTACGGTGGGGCCGGAATCGGCATCCGCGTCCCGGTCCGCCAACCCGCCGACGGCAACATCCTCGATGTCGACACCCACACCCGCAACACACTGCGCCGCCTCGGCGAACGCGGCTTCGCCCTCCTCGCCCAAACGCTGACGCGCCCTGCAGCACATCACCGCCGGCCCCAGCAAAATCAGCGCCGCCCGCGCCATACTCGTCCGCGAACGGAGTGCTAACGACCCGTACGGCTGGCCACAACGGTCTGAATCATGTGCTCCAGGGCATAGGCGGGATCGGCGCCACCCCCCTTGACCTGTTCGTCCGCTGCGGCAGCGGCCTGGATCGCCCGGGCGATGCCATTGGGGCCCCAGCCGTTCAGCTGCCGCTGAACCCGGTCGATCTTCCAGGGCGGCATCCCGAGGTGACTGGCGAGCTGTCCACCCCGCAGGTTGCGCGGGGCGCCGCCCACCTTGGCCAGCGACCGCAGCCCCCCGGCGAGCGCGCTCACCAGTAGCACGGGGGCCGTTCCGGTGGCGAGCGCCCAGCGGAGTTGCTCAAGGGCGTCACCCAGGCGGCCTTCGACGGCCGAGTCCGCCACGGTGAACCCGCTGACCTCGGCCCGGCCCCGGTGGTAGCGGGCGACAGCCGCCTCGTCGATGGTCTTGCCCGGGGTGTCGAAGGCGAGTTGGCTACAGGCGGCGGCGAGTTCCCGCAGGTCGTTGCCGACCGCGTCGAGTAGGGCGGTGGCCGCGTCAGTCCCGATGCTCCGCCCCGCCCGCTTCAGCTCTGCCTTGACGAAGGCGAGCCGTTCGGCCGGTTTGGTGAGCTTGGTGACGGTGACCACTCGGGCACCGGCCTTCTTGACCCCGTCGACCAGGGCCTTCCCCTTGACCCCACCGGGATGGACGAGGACGATCACGGTCTCCTCGGCCGGATGGGCGGTATAGGAGACGATCTCCGCGATGACGTCCTTGGCCAGATCCTGGGCCGAGCGGATCGCCACCACGGATCTGTCACCGAACAGTGAGGGCGAGGTCAGCCGGGTCAGCTCCCCCAGCTCGACCTTCCCACCGATGAGATCGTGCACCTCGGTGCCCGGGTCAGCCACCCGTGCCGCCGCGATCACCTCCCCCACCGCACGGTCGGCCAGCAACTCCTCGTCGCCGATTACCAGGGTCACAGATGCCGGGTCGGTTGCCACCATGTCAGCAGCATGCCACGTGCCGGCGACCGGATCGCCGACAGCAAGCCGTTCGCAATCCGATCACAGGCGCCGCACGGCAGCTGTGGAGCAATCAACGGGTTGAAGGTCCCGTCATGTATCACTCTGTGCGCCGCAGCCAGTCGGTCTACGCCACCGGCCGGGACGCCGGGTTCCGCGGTCCGGCCAAGATCACGGTCTGACCACCGCACGGGAAACCGGGGACAGCACCGGGGACAGCGGATGAGAAGCCGGTGCGCCGGGAACGCGCATGGATGTCAGGCGCCCTGCCGGGTCTCCTTCCACGCCTCGGCCCACCCTCCCTGCACCATGGTCTGGAAGACCCACCGGCCGTCGGCTTTCACCAGCAGATCCGCGTAACGCATGCCGTACGGCTCGCCGTTCGCCGTCACCGTCGCATCGGTGACGACGACGACCAGGTGCTCGGTCAGGAAGTGCGGTGTACGGGTGGACTCCATCTGGATGTCGCCCTGCCCGTCGCCTCCCATCACCCCGGCCATCGTGCGCATGAACCGCTCACGCGTCCACTGGGCCGCCAGACCCTCACCGTCGGCGCTGTCGGTCACCACGTTGAGAGGGAACATCGCCATGTCGGCCATGCGCTCGACGTCGGCCTTCGCACTGTGGGCGTCGTACTCGGCGAACCAGGCCTCGACGCTCCGCCGATCTTCCGCCGTCGGGGTGAAGGCACCGCCGCCGAATGGGGATTTCCGGGCTTCCGTCACTGTCCACTCCTTCGTTGCCTGCACACGTTGTCCGATACGCCAGGGCGGGGGCTCACCTGGAGGGGCGGGCGGACCCGTCCCCGGCGACTCAGCATGAATCGTACTCTGTACGGTACAACGTACGACATATTTGTCGAACATCTTCCGTGCGGATGCGGAAATGACGCGACTGTTCGCATCCACCCCGATCCCGGCCCCGGCCGACCGCCCAGGCTCTCTCATCGCTTTCGGCCCGACCGGTGTCACCTGTCGTCATGACCGGCAAGTGCCGCTCACCGGCCGGCCGGACCTCGGGTGACGACGGCCAGACCTCCGTCCCGGGCCACCACGGCGAGGTCCCCCGCCAGGTCGGTCCGGTAGGCCCGGACACCGAGCATGTTCAGCCGGGCCATGGTCGACGGGGCGGGATGGCCGTAGTCGTTGTCGGCTCCGACACTGATCAAGGCGGCACGAGCACCTGACGCTGCAAAGAAGTCTGGATCATGCCCATTTGATCCGTGATGAGGGATTTTCAGAACATCGACCTGGGGTAGGCCCCGTCGCAGCAGCTCCCTCTGGGTCTCGGTCTCGATGTCTCCACTGAGCAGGGCCGCACCGGCGGCCCAGCGCACATAGAGCACGACACTGGCGTTGTTGACGACCGCCCCTTCCCCTCCACCCTCCGGGGGCCTCCCGTCCGGCGGGGCGATGACCGTGAGTTCGGAGGGACCGAAGCGCCAGCTCGCACCCGGCAGCGCCGCCCACTCGGCGACCCTGCGACGGGCGAGATCGTTGCTCAACCTGCCGCTCTCCCGCTCGGCGACCCGGTGCGGGGTGACCACCACCGCTCCCACCCGGCGCCCTCGGAAGACTCCGTCCAATCCACCGACGTGGTCGAAGTGCGGGTGGGTGAGAACGACCAGTGGCACCTCGCTGACACCCATGGACCGCAGGCACCGGTCCATCAGCACCGGGTCGGGCCCCGCGTCCACCACCACCGCACGGCCCGGTCCCGCCGCGACCAGCAGCGCGTCTCCCTGGCCGACGTCGCACGCGACCAGCAACCAGCCTCTGGGCGGCCAGCGAGCCACGATCGGCGCGACCGTGGTGACGGCGAGAATCACCCCTGCCGTCACCGCCAGGACGACCCTGCGTGACCACCGACGGCGCAGCGCCAGGATGGCGATCGGAGCCGTGACCGCCAGGACGGCCAGGCCGATGACGCCCCCCGGCCACGGAATGACCGCGAGTGGGAGCCCGGCGGCGCGTTCCGCCACCATGATGATCCATCCGGTGGCGAGCCCCGCCGGGCGGACCAGCACCTGGGCGAACCCCATGTGCAGGGGGGCGACCAGCGCCGCGACGGAGCCGAGCAGGGTCGCGGGTGCGACGGCGGGGCCCGCGAGCAGATTGGCGGGGATCGCCACCGGGGCGAGCTGCCCGGACATCAGGACCAGCACCGGGGTGACGGCCGCCTGGGCCGCCGCGGGCACGGCGATCGCCTCGGCGACCCAGCGGGGCATCCGCGTCGCCAGCCGGTCTCGCCAGCGGGGTGCGATGACCAGGATGCCACCGGTGGCGCAGACCGACAGGGCGAAGCCGTAGGACCGGGCGAGGACGGGGTCGAAGAGGATCAGCCCCAGAACGGTCGCCGACAGGGCCGCCACGCCGTCGCGCGATCGGCCCGTGCCGAGCGCCGTCGCGGCGACGGTGCCCATCAGAAGGGCACGGAGCACGCTGGGCGACGGGCGGGCGACGATCGCGAAGGTGAGCATGGCGAGCACCGCCAGTGCCGCCCGGACCGCGAGAGGCAGCCCCGCGGTCCGGGCCAGCGCGACCGCCGCACCCGCCACGATCGCCAGATTGGCACCGGAGACAGCGGTGAGGTGGCTGAGTCCGGCGTCCTTGAAATCGGCTTTCACCTGCCTGTCCAGATGGGAGACGTCGCCGACCACAAGTCCCGGCAACAGGCCGCTCTGCAACGGCGGCAGCACACCGGCGGCCTCCCGCAGCCCCGACCGGAGCGCTCCCGCTGTGCTCTGCACCCATGAGGGTCCGCTCAACACCCGCGGCGGCCCCCGCACCAGCATCACCGCCGCGAGCAGCTCGCCGGAGTCGGCCGGCCCGAAGCGCCCCTGGACGGCGATTCGCTGGCTGGGCAGCAGGGATCTCCACTCGCCTCCGGAGGCGAGCATCACCACGGGGACCCGCACGGTCGTCCTGGCCGGCCCGATCCCCACCGCCTCGATCCGCGCGGGCACCACGAAACTCTCCCGCCGATGCGGTCCTCCGTGCTGCGCCAGCTCCCGGGGGTCGTCCGTCACCACCGCCTCCACCGTCGCCGAAGCCCTCCTCTCCGCCATCTCGGCCACCGGCCCCGTGCTGATCGCGTGCACGTGCAGGGCCACCGTCCCGGCGACGGCCGCCACACACCCCAGCACCCCGATCACCGCATTACGCCAACCGGCGATCCCATCGGCGGGAATCATCACGGTCGCTGAGAGCGCGCCCACGGCTGCGACCCCGGCCACCGCGGCGCTCACCAGCGGTGGACAGCCCAGAAGGGCGAGAGCGGTCGCCCATGAGGCAAGGGCGGGCAGAACCAGATGGAGGGCGTGCACGCGCCAAAGCGGCGCCGCGCCGTTCGCATCCTGTCGTTCTTCCGACGGCGGCCCTCGAAAGCACCACATCAGACGTGAACCCTGTCCTTCATCTCGGCGTACTTCCGCTCGCCGATACCGCTGACCTCACGGAGCTGCTCGACGGTGCGGAAACCGCCGTGGCCGTCGCGGTATTCGACGATGCGGCGAGCGAGCACCTCACCGACGCCCGGCAGCTGTTCGAGCTGCTGCGGGGTGGCGGTATTGAGATCGAGGACGACCGCGGCGGGGTCGGCCGTGACGGGTGCCGCCACGGGCCCGGGGGCGCCCACGACGATCTGCTCGCCGTCGACGAGCCTGCGGGCGAGGTTGAGAGGACCGGCGGCAGCCCTCTTGCGGAGCCCTCCGGCGGCCTGAATCGCATCGGTGACCCGGGAACCGGCGGGCAGGGTCAGCACCCCGGGCCGGTGGACCTTTCCGGTGACATGGATGGTGACCTCGGCGCCGCCGACGGACCGTGGGGAACCGGACTGCGGAGGACCGGGCTGTGGGGAAAGAGCGGAGGCCGATACCGGGAGCGGAGAGCCGGAGACGAGTGGAGGCGGGGCGAGAGGCTCGGGCTCAGGCTGGGCTCGCCAGGCGTAGACGCCGCCGGCGACGACCGCGATGAGGGCGATGACAAGGAGCAGGCGCATTCCCGGGCGGCCGGGGGCGAGCGCGGTGCCCTGAGTGGCGACGACCGCGCGGAGAGCTTCGAAGGACGGCGGAACGGGTGCGGAGCGCATCCATGCCGCCGGACCGTCGGACCCGACCGGGCCATCAGGCCGGATGGATCCATCAGGGTGGGCGGGGCCGACCCGATGGGCCGGACGTCGAGGGAGGTCCGGCACGGCTGTGGGGGCGTCGGCCGCCGTCAGCACCCGCAGCCGTGACTCGGCCCGGAAGCGCTCGGTGGCCTGATCTGTGGTCCGCACGTCCAGGACGCTATGGCGGCGTCGGCGCCTGGTTACCGACCGAGTCCGGCTCTGTGGACAACCTGTCCGAGCATGCGGTGAAGCTGTGGACAGGCCACGTCAGGCCGTCGGAACGTCAAGATAAGTCAGCGAGCCGGACGGAGGGGAGACCGTCAGGCCGAGCATGCCGGGGCCGACGTGCGCACCGATGACCGCGCCGACCTCGACCACGGTGACCTCGCCGAGTCCGGGGAGACGCCGGGGCAGACGTGCGGCCAGTGCCTCGGCACGGGATCGGGCGGCGAGATGCTGGACGGCGATGTTCACCTGGCCGGTCCCGGCGGCCTGGACGGCGAGGTCCTCAAGGCGGGCGATGGCCCGGGCGGAGGTGCGGACCTTCTCCAGAGGGACGATCACCCCATCCGCTATGTGCAGCAGCGGTTTGATCATCAAGGCGGATCCGAGCAGGGTCGCCGCCGCCCCGATACGGCCTCCCCTGCGCAGGTACTCCAGGGTGTCCACGTAGAAGAAGCTGCGGCTGGAGCGGATGCACCGGCGGGCGGCATCGGTCACCTCGGCCGGAGTCGCGCCTCTCGCCGCGGCTTCGGCCGCGGCGAGAACGGGAAATCCCAGGCCCATGGAGATCGATCTGCTGTCGATGACCTCGACCGGGATCAGCGCGTCCTCGGCTCCGACTCGGGCTGCCTCGACCGTTCCCGACATCTCTCCCGACAGGTGGATGGAGACGACGGCGACCGCTCCCCGCGCCGCCGCCTCGTCGTAGGCGTCCGCGAAGCGCTGGGGAGCGGGCCGGGAGGTCGTCACCGGAGCCCACTCCCTGAGCGCGTCGTTCATCCCCACGCCGTCGATCTCCACCACGTCGTCGAGCGCCCGGCCGCCCACCACGACCTGGAGCGGCACCACGGTGATCCCCAGGCGGACGACCTCGTCCCGGGGAAGATACGCGGTGGAGTCCGTGACGACGGCGACCGATGGCGACATGTATAGAGATTACCCAGAAGGTGCCGCCTGACCAGGGCCGGAACGATCTCCGGCCGCTCTCCGTGCGACATGCCGCCCGGCAGCGCCGCCTCGCTGGAGAGGCGCTCTACTGGACGGGAGTGCCGCCACGCCAGACGCGGCGGGGCTTGAGACCGAAGGCCCAGGCGAAGGCACCTTCGTGGTCGGCGTCCCACTGGACGATGTCGGCCAGGCGGCCGGGGGCGAGGACGCCGCGGTCGGGGACGCCGAGGACGGTGGCTCCGCCGAGGGTGGCGGCACGGAGCGCGTCATTGACGCTCATGCCGAAGGCGGCTACGGCGAGGCTGATGACCAGGGACATCGAGGTGATCCCGCAATGTCCGGGGTTGTGGTCACTGCCGAGGGCGATCGTGACGCCCTGAGCCATCATCCGGCGGACCGGGGGCAGGCTGCCGCGCTGGAGGGCCGTTCCCGGGCAGACCACCGCGGGGACGCCGTAGCGGGCCAGGACCGAGATGTCCTCGTCGGAGGTGTGGTGGAGCAGGTCGGCGGAGGCGCAGCCGAGCTCGGCTGCGAGCTGTACGGCGCCGCGACGGCTGTAGGCACCGGCGTGCACCCGGGGCAGCAGGCCGACGTTGCGGCCGGAGGCGAGCACCCAACGGGCCTCGTCGGTGGTGAAGTGGCCTTCGTCGCAGTAGACGTCGACGCTGTCGGCGCCGGCGGCGGCCGCGTCGGCGCACCAAGCGCCCACGGCCTCGACGTAGTCACGCTGGCGGCCGAAGTATTCCGGCGGGACGACGTGCGCGGCCATGAAGGTGACGTGCACGCGCGGCATCATCGGCTCTTTTTCGAGCTCGCGCAGGAGCCGTACGTCGGCCAGCTCGCCGTCTCTGGTGAGGTGGTAGCCGGTCTTGGCCTCCACAGTGGTGGTGCCGCCGAGCAGCCAGTCACGCAGGCGCTCGCGGACGCCGTTGCACAGGGTCCACGGGTCGGTGCCCCGGGTCACCGTGACGGTGGAGCCGATGCCGCCACCGGCCGCGGTGATCGCGGACGGCGTGGAGCCCCCGGAGCGCATCGCCATCTCGGCGTAACGGTTGCCCGCGTAGACCGGATGGGTGTGGGCGTCGATCAGACCGGGTGTGACCAGCGCGCCGCCCAGGTTCTCGACGTGGTCGACATCGACGATGTCGTCCACCACGCCGGGCACGCTCTGGGGCAGGTCGGCGGCGCGGCCGACCCAGGCGATCCGGTCGTTGTGGACCAGGATCGCGGCGTTGCTGCACACGTCGTTACCGGTCCAGAGCCGGCCGATGTTGGTCAGAAGGCGGACTGTCATCGCATCACCGCCTTGTGCGCAGGTAAAGACATCGGAAGGGAGACCGCTTCCGGACACGATGAACGAGCCCAGCCGTTGCCGGACTCCATGCCCACCGGGTCCGCTGTGAGTCCGGACGACATTGGGGGGTCTCCTGCTCTCATCCGCGTGTTCGTGGTGCGGCGACAGTATCGCCGGGATCATGATCAGGCGATTTCAGTTCAGTTACGTTATTTCACAAGCGAGCTCGCTGTACAGGCTAATTGGGAAGAACGCCGCTCCGCCCTAACCACCTCTGGCGCACCGACTGGATGGCCGCCCTGGACCCCGAGCGTGTTCGGGCAGCTCAAGGCCCTATTTTCCCGCCTGCAACAGCAGCCTCCGAGACAACTTGCACCCTAACATCTCGGTAGATTTGCCTTATGGTAGCAACCCAAACCCTGGCCGACCACTGTCACCTTTAAGGCTTTTGTCGGTTTTCCTGCATTGCCAGTGCAGCCCACGAATCCCTTTCAGGGCAAGCCCGTCCATTGAAAGGAGTCACAGAATCTGCCTAGCCTGTAACCAGGACGCCTCGTCGCCCGACACAGGAGGACTGCCCGATCTTCGACGGTCTTCCCGGCACCGAGCGGCCGGCGGAAGCGCACGGCGCGGCCGGAGTCCGACGTCCCGCCCGAACGGACGGACGGTTCCCGGAGAGAGAGGCGGAGGCCACCTCGCCCCGTGCCGGGAGAGGCCTCCGGAGGAAGGCCGAATCCCCTGAACCGCACGCGAAGCCGGGGCTGTCGGATTCACCGGTGGAGGCCGTCTAGCAACCTGCGAAATAGGCTCTAAGCAGGACGTTTGGTGTAATCTTTCGTGCGAGCTGTACACAGGTCACACATATGGGAGTTGCCTTGTCCGTCCACGCGGATGCCGGTCGGCATCGCATCGAAGTACTCCTCCGGGAGAACGAGGAACCCATCTTCAAGCGATGGCTGGAGATCGCCGGTTCCTCCACGAGCGGCCAGGTGGACCGTGTCGACATGGTCGGACAGCTCCGCGAGATCTACCAGGCGCTCCGCCGATCGCTCAGCGACTCCAGCGACTCCAGCGATCTGCGCGGCTTGCTCGCCGAACTGTCCCGGACCCGTGCCCGCCGGGGATTCACGCCGACCGAGACCGCCGTCGTGGTGTTCGGGCTCAAGGAGTCGCTGTACGAAATCGTGGAGAACGACGGCTCCCCCGAGGCACTGCGAGGTTTCATCTGGTTCTCCCAGCTCGTCGACGAGCTCGGGCTCTTCACGATGGAGACCTACGCCACCGCCAGGGAAAAGGTCATCATCGACCAGGCCGAGCAGCTCCTGGAGCTCTCCACCCCGGTGGTCAAGCTCTGGGAGGGCATCGTCGCGGTGCCGCTGGTCGGCACGCTCGACTCGGCCAGGACCCAGGTGGTGATGGAGAAACTGCTGCAGACACTGGTGGACACCGGTTCCGAGCATGCGGTCATCGACATCACCGGTGTGCCCGCGGTGGACACCCAGGTCGCCCAGCACCTGCTCAAGACAGTGGTGGCGGCGCGGCTGATGGGCGCGGAATGCGTGATCTCCGGGATCCGCCCGCAGATCGCCCACACCATCGTCACCCTCGGAATCGAGTTCGGCGACATCGTGACCAAGGCCTCGCTCGCCGACGCGCTCGCGCACGCGCTCCGGCAGAGCGGCGTCGAGTTCGTCAAGAACAGAGCGACCCGCATCGCCGTACGGACCGTGGAGGGCTGATGGATCGCGTACCCGTCCTCAAGCTCGGAGACATCCTCATCGTCTCCATCCAGATCGACCTGCAGGACCAGAGCGTGCTCGCGCTCCAGGAGGATCTGGCAGACCGGGTGGTCGCGACCGGTGCCCGGGGTGTGATCATCGACATCACGGCCGTGGAGATCGTCGACTCGTTCATCGGCCGCATGCTGGCCACCATCGCCGCGATCTCCCGCATGCTCGACGCCGAGACCGTCGTCGTCGGCATGCGGCCGGCGGTGGCGATCACGCTTGTGGAGCTGGGTCTCTCGCTCGGTGGTGTGCGCACCGCCCTCAACCTCGAAAAGGGCGTCGTTCTGCTGAACCACCTCGAAGGCGCGCAGATCGTCACGGCCGCCCGGTGACGACCTCCACCGAACTGCCCATCAAGACCAACGGCGACGTCGTCCTGGTGCGCCAGCACGTCAGAACCGCCGCCGTCAACGTCGGGCTCTCTCTGGTCGACCAGACGAAGGTGGTGACCGCCGCCAGCGAACTGGCCCGTAACGCACTGGTCTACGCGGGCGGGGGGCAGGTGCTGATCGAGATCGTGCACACCGGTCTCCGGCAGGGCCTGCGGCTGGCGTTCAGCGACAACGGGCCCGGCATCCCCGACATCCAGCAGGCACTCGTCGACGGCTGGACCACCGGTGGCGGCCTCGGCCTCGGGCTCAGCGGCTCCCGCCGCCTGGTCGACGAGTTCGACCTGCAGTCGGCTCCCGGCGAGGGGACGCTGGTCACGGTGACGAAATGGGCAAGGTGATCCGCTCTCAGGACGACAACTGGGTAAGGGCCGAGGACGCCAGTGCGATCGGCGCCCTCCGCCGTGCCGCCGTCACGCTCGCCGAGGAACGGGGATTCGACGAGGAGGACGCCGGCCGGGTGGCCGTCGCGGTGAGCGAGGCCGCGTCGAACATGGTGAAACACGCCGTCGAGGGCGTCATGCTGGTCCGGCCGCATCCCGAACTGGACTCGGCGGTCGAGGTCATCGCAATCGACCGGGGTCCCGGCATGCGCGACGTCTCCCGCGCCCTGCGCGACGGCTACTCCACGACGGGCACGCTCGGCATCGGCCTCGGCGGCATCGCACGGATGACGAGCGGATACGAGGTTCACTCCATGCCCGGCCGGGGAACCGTGCTCGACATGTACTTCACCGCACGCGACGCCCCGCACCCCGCGTCGCGGCTGAGCGGCCTGACCCGCCCGATCGGCGAGGAGGTCGTCTGCGGCGACGCGTTCGCGAGCACCGACGACGGCACCACGACGAACGTGATGCTCTGTGACGGCCTCGGCCATGGCAGCGCGGCCGCGTACGCCTCGCAGGAGGCGTCACGCCTGTTCCTTGAGCACATGGACCTCGGCCCCGTCGCCGTCCTGGAACGGATCCATCGCGGCCTCGGCACGACGCGGGGGGGCGCCGTCGCCGTGGCCCGCATCGACCGGACGGCGGGCACGGTGAGCTTCGCCGGTCTGGGCAACGTCTCGGCGTGGATCACGCACCCCGAAGGGCGTCAGGGGATGATCTCGGTGCCGGGCATAGCCGGTTACGCGGCCCGCACGTTGCGCCAGTACGAATACAACGCACCGCCGGACAGCGTGATCGTTCTCCACTCCGACGGGCTGTCGGACCGCTGGGACATCACCTCCTATCCTGGCCTCGTCGCGCGGACCCCCTCCGTCGTCGCCGCCACGCTGCTGCGCGACGCGGGAACCCGCAGGGACGACGCGTGCGTGGTCGCCCTGAGGCCATGGACATGACAGGCGCCATGACCGGAGACGAGCTGATTCGGATCCGCGTCCAGCACGACCAGGACGTGTTCGCCATGCGCAAGCTGGGCCGCGAGGTCGCCGAGGCGGTCGGGCTGGAGTCCCAGGATCAGATCCGGGTGGCCACGGCGCTGAGTGAGATCGGGCGGGAGGTTCTCGGCGAGGGCGTCGACGCGACCGCCGTCTTCCTGCTCGGGCAGGACAGCCTGATCATCACCATCGCCATGCCGGCGGTGGCCGGCTTCCATCCGGGCGACGGCGTGACGCTGGCGAGACTTCTCGTCGACACGATCGAGCTTGACCTCGCCAGAGGACGGATACACATGGTCAAACGGCTCCCGCCCAGTGCCTTCCGGCCCCCTCTGGAAGAGATCCGCGCCAGACTCGCCAAGCTGACCCCCGCCACCGCTCTTGAGGAACTGCGTCAGCAGAACCACGAGCTCGCCGCCACACTGGAGGAGGTCCTGCAGCTCAACACCGAACTGCAGGAGACCAACCAGGGGGTGCTCGCCCTGTACAACCAGCTCTCGGAAGAGCTGGAGGAGACCAACAGGGGTGTCGTGGCGCTGTACGCGGAGCTGGACGAGAAATCCGCGCAGCTCCGGGAGTCCAGCCTCGCCAAGGACCGGTTCTGGGCGACGGTCAGCCACGAGCTGCGCACCCCGCTCAACTCGATCATCGGTCTGGTCCGCCTCCTGGTGGGTCCCGGCGGCGACCCCCTGGCAGAGGAGCAACACCACCAGATCCAGCTCATCGGCTCCTCGGCGGAGACCCTCCTGTCGCTGGTGAGCGAGTTGCTCGACATGGCCAAGGCCGAAGCGGGACGGCTCGACCCGCAGCCGTCCACGGTGGATCTGTTCGCGTTGGCCGAACGGCTGCGCATGACGCTGCACCCCACCAGCGGCACCGACCGGGTCACACTCTCGGTGGAGGTCGCGGACAGCGCGGCGGAGGTGTTCGTGGACGAGGTGATGCTCACCCGGATCCTGCGCAACCTGCTCTCCAACGGGCTGAAGTTCACCGAGACGGGCGAGGTCAGGCTTGAGGTGAACCTCGACACCACCACCCACGAGATCGTCTTCACGGTGACCGACACCGGGATCGGTGTCCCCGAGGAGCATCTGGAGCGCGTCTTCGAGGAGTTCTACCAGGTTCCGGGCCCCATCCAGGCCCGGGCGAAGGGCACCGGGCTCGGGCTGCCGTACGCCCGTCGGCTCGCCGAGGCACTGGGAGGCACACTCCAGCTGGCCAGCACGGGCGAGGCGGGAACCACGGTGACCCTGCGGCTGCCGCACCGCGAGGACGGCGCACCGGTGGTCGGCCGGGTGCTCGTCGCGGACGACGACGACGACTTCCGCGCCGCCGTCCGACGGATGCTCACCGGTTTCGCCGTCCATGTCGACGAGGCACCCGACGGACTGGTCGCGCTGCAGATGATGGCGGAGAACCCCCCGGACCTCGCGCTGGTGGACCTGCTGATGCCCCGGCTCGACGGGGCCGCCCTGATCCACCGGATGGCCAGGGACGAGCGGCTGCGCGAGGTGCCCGTGGTCGTGGTGACCGTGGCGACGTCCAGTCACTACCCGCAGGAAGTCAGCACCGTGATCTCCAAGCACGGGCTGCGCAGGGAGAGCCTCCTGGAGGCCGTACGGAACGTGCTGGGCCACAACGATGGATGAGACGTCGGCGACTGTGCTGGTCGTGGACGACACCCCGACCAAGCTCTACATCCTGTCCAGCTGGCTACGGCGATCAGGGCATCAGGTGGTGCAGGCCACCGGCGGCCTGGAGGCACTCGTCAAGGTCAAAGAGCTCCGGCCGGACCTGGTCGTCCTCGACGTACGGTTGCCCGACATCAGCGGCTACGAGGTCTGCGAGCAGATCAAGGCGGACCCGTCGACCTCCTCGATACCGGTCATTCAGATCTCCGGAGCGGCGATCACCCCTGCGGACCGGGCTCAGGGGCTTGAGCGCGGCGCCGACGCCTACCTGGCCGAGCCGGTCGAGCCGGACGAGTTCGCGGCGACGGTCGAGGCCACGCTGCGCTATTACCGCGCCCGGCAGCGGGCGGAGCGGATGGCCGAGCGGCTGGCGGCCCTCACCGAGGTCACCCTCGCGATGAACTCCGCCGACACCTTCGACGAGCTCCTCACCACGGCCGTCGAGGGCGCGACCCGGATCCTGGGCAGGCGGGCGGGTGCGCTCGCGCTCCCACCGGACGGCCGGATCCGCAGGTTCACCGCCAGACCTCCGGAGAACACCGCCGTCCCCAGGCCCGCGGCCCCGAACACCCTGCTCACCCTGGGTGCGATGTCCCTGGGGAAGGCGGCGGGGACGGAGGTCTTCACCGTCCCCGCCGCCGACTGGGTGCGGCTGCTGCCCGACGCCGACCTTCGGAGCGACGTCTCGGGCGTCATCTGCCGCACCAAGGTCGGCCGACCGGCCGTCTACCTCGGAACGGAGACCGTCCCTCCTCTCGACGGGGACGAGCTCAACATCCTGCGCCAGCTCGGCCAGGCCCTGGCCCTGGCGGTGGACGCCCTGCGCGCCTACGCCGAGGAGCACGCGATCGCTCTCACCCTGCAGCGGAGTCTCCTGCCCGCGCGGATTCCGGAGACGCCCGGCCTCGTGATCAGCTGGCGGTACCAGCCGGCCATCGACAATATCGAGGTCGGCGGGGACTTCTACGAGGTGCTGCGACTGGGAGACCGGGTGCTCATCGCCATCGGCGACGTCCAGGGGCACTCCCTGCTCGCCGCGACGGTCATGGCGGAGATCCGCCACGCGCTGCGCGCCTCCCTGATCGGCACGGTCGATCTGGGGGTGTCCATGGCTCTGCTCAACGACGTGCTGCGGCGCTATCACCCCGGCATGACCGCCACCGTATGCCTGGTCCTCCTCAACCCGGAGACCGGGGAGATGGAGGTCGCCAACGCGGGTCACATCCCTCTTCTGCTCATCGGCGGCGGGGAGCCCCGCTACCACCGACTGGGCAACCTGCTGCTGGGCGTGGCCGAGGAGACCTACCGGGTCGACCGGCTGACCCTCCCGGAGGGAGGGGCGGTGCTGATGTTCACCGACGGGCTCATCGAGGACCGCGACAAGCTGCTCGACGAGAGCCTGGAGGTCGTGCGGCAACTGGCGGAGGTCGTGGAGTCCGACCTCGAGATCTTCTGCGACCGGCTCATCGAACAGTTCGGCGCCCGGGAGGACGACGTGGCGCTCGTGGCCTTCCGCCGCGTGTAGGCCGCACCCCGCCGTACCTTCCCCCGAAGGGGAGCGTCGTACGGCGAGGCGGGCCGCGACGACCGTCGTCAGACGGTCTCGACCGGCTTGGCGGTCTTCTCCAGTTCGGCGAAGAGCCCGGGCAGGACCCTGGCGTGCAGGATCGTGCCGTCCCCGGTGTGCTCGACGCCCAGGACCTCGCCCTCCTTGTGCGCCCGGGAGATCAGGTCGCCGCGCTGGTACGGCACGAGCAGCCGGACCTCCTGGTCGAAGCGGGGCAGTTCGCGCTCGATGACGGCCATCAACTCGTCGATCCCGGCGCCGGTACGGGCCGAGACCACGACGGTGTGCTTCTCGCGCGCGGTCAACTGGGCCAGCACCACCGGGTCGGCGGCGTCGGACTTGTTGATGACCACGATCTCCGGGATGTTCCGGGCGTCCTCGATGTCGGAGACGACCTCTCGCACGGCGGCGAGCTGCGACTCCGGGTCGGGGTGCGAGCCGTCGACCACGTGCAGGATCAGGTCGGCGTCGCCGACCTCCTCCAGCGTGGAGCGGAAGGCCTCGACGAGCTGGTGCGGCAGATGCCGGACGAATCCGACGGTGTCGGCCAGGGTGAACAACCGGCCGTCGGGCGTGTGGGCTCTGCGGACGGTGGGGTCCAGCGTGGCGAACAGGGCGTCCTCGACCAGCACGCCGGCGCCGGTCAGCCGGTTCAGCAACGAGGACTTGCCCGCGTTGGTGTAACCGGCGATGGCCACGGCCGGGACCTCGCGCTCCAGCCGCCGCGACCGCTTGGTCTCGCGCGCGGTGGTCATCTCGACGATCTGGCGGCGCAGCTTGGCCATCCGCTCACGGATCCGGCGGCGGTCCAACTCGATCTTGGTCTCACCGGGGCCGCGACCGCCCATGCCGACGCCGCCCGCGGCGCGTCCGCCGACCTGCCGGGACAGGTTGCCACCCCAGCCGCGGAGGCGCGGCAGCAGGTAGTTGAGCTGGGCGAGCTCCACCTGTGCCTTGCCCTCGCGGCTCTTCGCGTGCTGGGCGAAGATGTCGAGGATCAGCATGGTCCGGTCGATGACCTTGACCTTGACGACCTCTTCGAGCTGACGGAGCTGGCCGGGGCTCAGCTCACCGTCGCACACGACGGTGTCGGCGCCGGTGGCGGAGACGATGTCGGCGAGCTCCTGGGCCTTGCCCGAACCGATGTAGGTGGCCGTGTCGGGCTTCTGGCGGCGCTGGATCACACCTTCCAGCACCTCCGAACCGGCGGTCTCGGCGAGAAGCTTCAGTTCGAGCAGTGAGTTTTCGGCGTCGGTCGCCGTACCCGAGGTCCAGACGCCGACCAGGACGACCCGCTCAAGTCGCAGCTGGCGGTATTCGACCTCGGTGACGTCCTCAAGCTCTGTGGAGAGTCCCACGACCCGGCGCAGCGCCTGGCGTTCGGCCAGATCCATCTCACCGATCTCGGGCAGGTCGTCGAACTGGTCGATGTCCAGCGGCTCACGAGTGTCTATGTCGTTGCTCCATTCAGATGCGTGGTTCATATGCGTCCTCTCTAAAGAGTGGAACGCCTGAACCCCTCGGGTCTCTTCCCTCAGATGGTGCCATGGGAACGCCCGCGTCTCATCTGGTTTTGAAGCGCTCCCACGGCTAGAGCCGGGGGATTCCAGCCAGCCCGGACGCCGCTGTTGCGGTGGCCTGCGCTGCTGTTGCTTGGCGGTTGACCTTCCGGCCCACACGGTTGCGTGGTTTGCGCGCCCCAGTTCGCACACCCGGCCTGGGCTGCGCGAACTCCGCCCTCCCGGCGGTGAGTACGTTCTTGGCGGCGTTCACGTCGGCGTGCTCGACGTGTTCGCAAGAGGTGCACCGGAAGACCGCTTGGCTCTCGCGGGACTTCCGATCCACCACCTTGCACACGTTGCACGTCTGACTCGTGTACGCCGGATTGACAGTGATCACATGGGTGCCCGTATACCGGGCCCTACTCCGGGTAGCCAGCTCGATCCGATACCAGCCCTTGTCCACGATGGACCGGTTCAGCCCGGCCTTGGCGGCGGCCCCGTTCGGCACGAACACCCCCGGCCGCTCCGGATCTGGCCGGGGTTCGACGCCGGCGGTCATGTTCTTGATCGTGAGCGCCTCGAACACCACCATCTCAAAACCCGCGGCCAGGGTATGAGCGGTCTTGGCGGCGAAGTCCTCCCGACGCCTGCGGACCGTCCGCGCCAGGTCGGCGACCCGCGCGGCAGCCTTCTTCCGCCGGGCCGAGCCCTTCACGGTCCGGGCGAAGCCTTGCTGAAGCTTCTTGGCATGCTCGACCTCCCGATCACGGGCGAACACCCGATGATGGAAGCGGCCATCGGAGCGGGTCACGACCTTGACCACACCCCGGTCGATCCCCACGGCGCTGCCGGGGTCGGCGTGCCGCTCAGGCGAGGCGACGCCGTCCTCGACGAGAAAGCTGATGTACCAGTGCCCACCGTCCCGGCTGACGGTGGCGTTCTTGACCTTCCCGCCGAGCGGGCGGGTGATCCGGAAGCGGACCCAGCCGAATTTCGGCAGCTTCACTCGCGCCCAGCGCCGGTTGAGCCGCTCGACCGTGATCTTCCCGCCCTCGGGGAACCGGAAGCTCGGCGGGTTGCCGGCCTTCGACTTCCAGCGGACTTTCCACGTGCCGTGCCTGGCACACGCCTGATCCAAATCGATCAACGCCTGCTGCAGACAGTGACCGGGCACCTCGGCCAGCCAGGGGAAGTCATCTTTCGCCTCAGCCACCTGGCGGGCCTGGTCGTGATAACCGATCCACCCACCGCGCCGACGGTAGATCCGGCGCTGTTCCAGCGCGGTGTTCCACACCGACCGGCACGCCCCGCCGATACGTTCGGCGAACTCACCCTGCTCAAGGGTGAAGTCCAGGCGGTACTTACGTCCGGTGAGCATCGGCGATCACCGGTTCTTCCGGTTCTCGACGGAGCACTCGACCGCCTCCAGGGGCACACCACCCACGGTCGCCACGAAGCAGGAGTCCGTCCACACGGTCGACAGCTTCGACTTCAGTACCGGGAATTCCTCGCCAATCAGGCGAGAAATACGGCCTTTAACGGCCTTGACCAACCGGTGGATCCCGAATCGGGGGTCCACCTCGACCAGCAGGCGAACGGGGTCGGCCATGGCATCGAGCTCCACCAGCCACGCCCCCTTCCCCTCGATCACCTCACAGATCACCTGGTCAAGCCGCTCTTCGATCCGACCACCCAGAACCCGCCGCCGACACGTGGGGCACCCCACCACCTGAAACGCGCACCGGAAAGCGATGGTGCCGTTCGTCCGAGCGTCACCATCACCCTGATCAGTATGCAGAAGGAAGCCATCTACCGCTCAAAGATTCGATTACCTTCTCAAGGAGAACGCCCCTCAGGTCAGCGCACGCTCGGCCTGGCGGCCCTCCCGCACTGGGCTTGCCCCACGGCCAAAGCCAGAGGTCCGCGCCCGGCATCTCCGATCGGCCGTTTCAAGCCGGAAGGAGACATCGGCCTCCGGCCGGAACCGTGCCGACCGCTCCCCGCCGTTCAGGAGGGCACGACCTCGACGTCGCCGGAGCCCGTCCGCGCCGAGACGGTGCTGGAGGCGGAGGGATCGTTGGTGACCTTGACGTTCTTGTCACCCGAACCGGTCTCGGCCGCCACGTTGTAGCCGGCCTTCGGCAGCCGCAGCATGATGTCCCCCGAGCCTGTCTCGACCTCGACGTGATCCGGTACGGCGGTGAACCGCACCTCGATGTCACCCGACCCGGCGTCGACGACCAGGCGCTTGGCGCCCAGGCCGTTGGCAGCGATGTCGCCGGAGTCGGCGGCGGCGTTCACCTCGCCGGTCAGCGAGCGCAGCGTGACATCGCCGGAGTCGGCCTTCGTCGTGACCTTGAGACCCTTGGGGACCTCGACCTTGTAGTCGACCGAGCAGTCGGAGCAGTCCTGGCGCAGCGTGAGCGTGCCACCGTCCACGGGATGCTCGGTCTTGGGCCTGTCCTTCTTGTCGCCGCTCCAGTGGATCGTCTCGGTCACCCGGACCCCGGACCGGTCCGACTCGTTGACGACGACGTCCCCGGAGTCGGCGTGCAGGTCCAGCGCCGTCAGCTTGCCGGAGACGTCATAGGAGACGACCTCCTGCCGCCGGTCGCCGAAGTCGAGGTCGACCCGGCAGCCGGAGAGCACGAGGACGGAGCCCAGGAGCGCTCCCCCGACGATCACTTTCTTCTTCATGGCCCAATCCTCGGTTTCCAGGAGGTTCTCCGCCTCCCTCTCGCGGCCCGTTTCCGGCTCCCTCTGCGGAGGGAGCCGACTCAACTGTGACCGAACAGGACTCCCGGCTCATCGGGGAACTCCCCCACTCCGCCCTGAGGGGTACCCCGGTCTTTGACCGGGCAGTGACCATCGAGTAGCGTAAATTCCATAATTCAGAAGCTATTTTCCATAATGTGGAAAGGAAGCCCATGGACGGCGTTGAGATCACCGGCCCCTCTCATGACCGGTTCGACGAGATCCTCACGCCGGAGGCGCTGGCCTTCGTCGCCACCCTTCAGCGCGAGTTCGGCGCCCGGCGCCTTGAGCTGCTGGACGCCCGCCAGGCACGCCAGGCGGAGCTGTCGGCCGGCGGCACTCTGGACTTCCTGCCCGAGACCAGGCACGTGCGCGAGTCGGAGTGGCAGGTCGTTCCGCCCGCACCCGCCCTGGCGGACCGCCGAGTGGAGATCACCGGCCCGGTCGACCGGAAGATGACGATCAACGCACTGAACTCCGGCGCCAAGGTCTGGCTGGCAGACTTCGAGGACGCCAACGCCCCCACCTGGGAGAACACCGTCAACGGCCAGCTCAACCTGCGGAGCGCACTGGACCGGACGATCGACTTCTCCGCCGGGGAGAAGAACTACGCGCTCAAGCACGACGATGAACTCGCCACCATCGTGGTCCGCCCGCGCGGCTGGCACCTGGAGGAGAAGCACCTCACGCTTGACGGCGTCCCGTTCTCCGCCTCTCTCGTCGACTTCGGCCTCTATTTCTTCCACTGCGCGGCCCGTCAGATCGCCAAGGGCAAGGGCCCCTACTTCTATCTGCCGAAGATGGAGTCGCACCTGGAGGCCCGCCTCTGGAACGACGTCTTCGTCAGGGCCCAGGACCTGCTCGGCATCCCGCAGGGCACGATCCGCGCGACCGTCCTGATCGAGACCTATCCGGCCGCGTTCGAGATGGAGGAGATCCTCTACGAGCTCCGCGACCACTCCGCCGGTCTCAACGCCGGCCGCTGGGACTACCTGTTCAGCGTGATCAAGAAGTTCCGCACCCGGGGCCGGGAGTTCCTGCTGCCCGAGCGCAACGCGGTGACCATGACCGCTCCGTTCATGCGCGCCTACACCGAGCTTCTGGTCCGCACCTGCCACAAGCGCGGCGCCCACGCCATCGGCGGCATGGCCGCGTTCATCCCCTCGCGCCGCGACCCCGAGATCAACAAGATCGCCCTGGAGAAGGTCACCGCCGACAAGTCCCGCGAGTCCGGTGACGGCTTCGACGGTTCCTGGGTCGCCCACCCCGATCTGGTCCCGATCTGCCGGGACGTCTTCGACGGCGTTCTCGGAACCCGGCCGAACCAGCTCGACCGGCTGCGCAAGGACGTCTCGGTCTCCGCCGCCGACCTGCTGTCGGTCTCCAAGACACCCGGCGACATCACCGAGGCGGGCCTGCGCAACAACGTGGACGTGGCGCTCCGCTACCTGGCCGCATGGATGGGCGGCCTGGGGGCGGTGGCGATCCACAACCTGATGGAGGACGCCGCCACCGCCGAGATCTCCCGCTCCCAGATCTGGCAGTGGATCCACAACGACATCGAGCTCGCCGACACCGGGACCGTCGTCACGAAGGAGCTCGTCGAGCGGATCATCGACGAGGAGCTCACGAAGATCAAGGCAGAGCCGGGCTACGACGAGGCCCGCTACGCCCAGGCGACCGCCCTGTTCAAGGAGGTCGCCCTGGACGACGACTTCGCGGATTTCCTGACCCTTCCCGCCTACGCGCGGATGCCCTGAGTCCGGGGGCGCGGAGCCCTCGGCGGGACTCCCCGCGCCCATCCTCCCCGGTGGTGAGCGAGAATGCGACAGGGAGGGGTGACGTCCCCGATCGGCCGGCTGGTCGGGGAGGTGAGCACGCCGCCGAGCTCCCGCGCAGGTGGGAGGAGGAGTGATGGGGACGAGGACACTCGACGAGCTGGCCCGGCATTTCCGGGGACTGCTCGGCGACACAGCGGTGATCACCGATCCGGTACGGCTGCGCACCTACGAGTGCGACGGGCTGACCCATCATCGGGCCACTCCCGGCGTCGTGGTGCTGCCGGAGACCGCCGAGCAGATCGCGGCCGTGGTCGGTGTCTGCAACACCTACGACGTGCCGTTCGTGGCCAGGGGCGCGGGGACGGGACTGTCCGGCGGAGCGCTGCCGCGGACCGACGGAGTGCTGATCGTCACCTCCAGGATGCGGCGGATCCTCTCCGTCGACGTGGCGAACCGGCGTGCCGTGGTGGAGCCCGGGGTCACCAATCTGGCGATCACCGAAGCGGTGCGCGACCTGGGCTACTACTACGCCCCCGACCCCTCCAGCCAGCAGGTCTGCACGATCGGCGGCAACGTGGCGGAGAACTCGGGCGGCGCGCACTGCCTGAAGTACGGCTTCACGGTCAACCACGTGCTCGCCCTGGAGATCGTCACCCCCGACGGCGACATCGTCGAACTGTCGGACACCGATCCCGGATACGACCTGCTGGGCGCGTTCGTCGGCTCGGAGGGCACGCTCGGCGTCGCCACCAAGATCACCGTACGGTTGACCCGGGCGCCGGAGACCGTGACGACCCTGCTCGCGGCGTTCGACGGCATCGAGCAGGGCGGTCAGGCGGTGTCGGCGATCATCGGCGGCGGCATCGTGCCCGCCGCGATCGAGATGATGGACGCCCTGGCGATCGAGGCGGCCGAGGCCGCCGTGGCCTGTGCCTACCCCGAGGGGGCGGGGGCGGTGCTCATCGTGGAGCTGGACGGCCCGGACGCGGAGGTGACCCACCAGTTCGAGGCGGTGACGCGGATCTGCCGGGAGAACGGCGCGTTCGAACTGCGGGTCGCCGCCGACCCGGCCGAGCGCGCGGCCATCTGGAAGGGCCGTAAGTCGGCCTTCGCCGCGGTGGGCCGGATCAGCCCTGCCTACATCGTGCAGGACGGGGTCGTCCCCAGGACGGCGCTACCCGAGGTGCTGGGCCGGATCGACCTGCTGTCGAAGGAGTACGGCATCCGGGTGGCCAACGTCTTCCACGCCGGGGACGGCAACCTGCATCCGCTGGTGCTGTTCGACGACGCGGAGGCCGGCGCGGGCGAGCGGGCGGAGCTGGTCTCGGGGAAGATCCTCGACCTCTGTATCGAGCATGGCGGGTCCATCACCGGTGAGCACGGCGTAGGCGTCGACAAATCCCGATATATGTCGAGAATGTTCTCCGACAAGGATCTCGACACCATGCAACTGGTGCGCTGCGCCTTCGACCCCCGCGGCCTGTCGAACCCGGGCAAGATCTTCCCCACCCCGCGCCTGTGCGGTGAGGTCCCGGGAGTGCGCAGAGGTGTGCACCCGCTGGTCGAGTCAGGGCAGGCGGAACAGTTCTGATGGACGCGCTGTACGAAATGGGCGGAGCGTTTCCGACGGACGCGCTGCGCGAGACGGGCGTGACGGTCCGGGAGGCGGGCCCCGATGACGACGTGGCCGGAGTCATGCCCCGCTGGGTGGCGCTGCCGGAGACGACCGACGAGGTCGCCGCGCTGATGCGGGTCTCGGCCGGACACGATCTCGCCGTGACCCCGGTCGGCGGCGGTACGAAGCTGCACTGGGGCAACCCGCCGGAGCGCTGTGACCTGCTGATCGACACCTGCTGTCTGAACCAGGTGCTGGAACACGCCGCCGGCGACCTGGTCGTCCGTGTCCAGGCGGGCGTCACCATGGACGCCCTCGCCGAGACCCTCGCCGCCGAGGGCCAGCAACTCTCCCTCGACGTCCCCGTCGACGGCGCCACCGTCGGCGGCACGCTCGCCACCGCGGTCGCCGGCCCCCGCAGGTTCCGGTACGGCACGGCCCGCGACCTGTTGATCGGCATCACGGTCGTGCTGGCGGACGGCACGACCGCCAGGTCAGGCGGCAAGGTCGTCAAGAACGTCGCGGGCTACGACCTCGGCAAGCTGTTCACCGGCTCCTACGGCACGCTCGGCGTCATCACCGAGGCCACCTTCCGCCTCCACCCCGTCCCGGACGACCGCCGCTGGATCAGCGTCGCACCACCCGAGGCCGGAGCCGCCGGGCGGACGGACCTCATGCCGGGTCCGGACACACCCGCCGCCGCGCGGACGAACGTCCCGCCGGGCCTCGGCGCGCTCGTCGCCGGGCTCGCGGCGTCCCAGGTCGAGCCGAGCGCGATCGAGGTCGACTGGCCCGACGCCCGGATCGGGCCCATGGTGTCCGTCCTGGTCGAGGGGACGGCGGCCGGGACCCGGGCAGGGGCCGTACAGACACTGATGGAGGAGTACGGGACGGCGAGGACCACGACGGGGCCTCCCGGCTGGTGGGGGGTCCCTCCCGGCCAGGACGTGCTGCTGGAGTTGCGCGTCCCGCCGTCCCGCATGGGCGGCGCGCTGCGGGCGGTGGCGGCCGCGGGACTGCCCGCGCACGTGCGCGGGTCGGTCGCGGTCGCGGTCCTGCAGATCGCGTTGCCCGCGGCCCTGAGCGGAGCGGCCCTCACCGAGTATGTTTCCCGTCTCCGTGACGACCTCGGCGACCTGGGCGGCAGGCTGACCGTGCTCGCCGCTCCGCAGGAGCTCACCGGCCGGCTCGACCGCTGGGGTCCGGTCGGCGCGCTGCCGCTGATGCGGCGGGTCAAGGAACGGTTCGACCCCGGCAGGAGGATGTCTCCTGGCCGGTCTGTGGGAGGGATCTGAATGGACCCCGAGCTGATCAATGACTGCGTGCACTGCGGTTTCTGCCTGCCGACGTGCCCGACGTACGTCCTGTGGGGCGAGGAGATGGACTCCCCACGCGGCCGGATCCATCTGATGAAGCAGCATGTCGAGGGCACTGCGCTGACTCCGGAGATGGCCGGGCACTTCGACGCGTGCCTGGGATGCATGGCCTGCGTGACGGCCTGTCCCTCCGGGGTCCGCTACGACCGGCTGATCGAGCAGACCCGGGCCGAGGTGGAGCGGAAACACGTGAGGGAGCCGGACGACCGGGCGTTGCGGGCCGTGGTCTTCCAGCTCTTCCCCTATCCCCGGCGGTTGCGGGCGATGCGGCTGCCGTTGCGGCTCAGCGGTGGGCTGCGCCGGAGGATCGCACCGAGGTTGGAGCGGATCAACCCGTCGATGGCGGCGATGGCCGACCTCGCTCCCCCGGTCTCGGCGCGGGTGCGGCTGCCGCACCGGGTTGCCGCGAGAGGCAGGCACCGGGCCACCGTCGGGATGCTCACCGGGTGTGTGCAGGGCGAGTTCTTCCCGCAGGTCAACGCCGCCACCGCCCGGGTGCTCGCGATGGAGGGGTGCGAGGTGGTGATCCCGCCCTCGCAGGGCTGCTGCGGCGCGCTCTCGCTGCACTCCGGGCAGCAGGGGCAGGCCGAGCGGTTCGCCCGGCGGACGATCGCCACCTTCGAGCGGGCGGGCGTGGACACGGTGGTGGTCAACGCGGCGGGGTGCGGATCGACCATGAAGGAGTACGCGGAGATCCTCGAGGGCGAGTGGGCCGACCGGGCACGGGCGATCAGGACCGTCGACCTGGCGGAGTATCTCGCCGAACTCGGCCCGGCGGCCGTTCGGCATCCGCTGCCGCTCACGGTGGCCTACCACGACGCCTGCCACCTGGCCCATGCGCAGGGGATCCGGTCCCAGCCCCGTCACCTGCTCGCCGCCATCCCCGAGCTGGAGGTGAGAGAGATCGCCGAGTCGGCCATCTGCTGCGGTTCCGCGGGAACCTACAACCTGTTCCAGCCCGAGGCCGCCCGCGAACTCGGGGACCGAAAGGCGGAACGGGTGCTGGCCACCGGTGCCGACCTCCTGGTCTCGGCCAACCCCGGCTGCACCATGCAGATCACCTCGGCCATCCGCCGCCGGGGCGCCGAGGCGCTCCCCGTCGCGCACCTCGCCCAGGTTCTGGACGCCTCCCTGCGGGGCCTGCGGAGGGTCGCATGAGCGAGCACAACGGTCAGTGCGGGGTGTCCGCGAATGCGGACTCCGAGCCGCCAGGCGAGGGGGTCGCATGAGCGAGCGCAGCGAGCGAACCAAACAGCACAGGGTGTCCGCGAATGCGGACTCCGAGCCGCCAGGCGAGGGGGTCGCATGAGCGAGCACAGCGAGCGAACCAAACAGCACAGGGTGTCCGCGAATGCGGACTCCGAGCCGCCAGGCGAGGGGGTCGTATGAGTGGGGTCCAGTCGGTCGACCGGGCGCTGGACGTACTGGAGGCGCTGGCCGAACGGGGCGGTGAGGCCGGACTCTCGGAGATCGCGGCCAGGACCGGCCTGCCGTACGGGACGATCCACCGGCTGCTGCGCGCCCTGCTCGACCGGGGGTACGTCCGCCAGGAGTCCGACCGCCGTTACGCGCTGGGCGGCGCGCTGGTACGGCTCGGCGGGGTCGCCGAGCGGATGGTCGGCACCTGGGCGCAGCCGTACCTGACGCGGATGGTGGAGCTGTCCGGTGAGACGGCCAATCTGGCGGTGTTGGAGGGCGACTTCGTGATTTATGTCGCCCAGGTGCCCTCGCCCCGGCGGCTGCGGATGTTCGCCGAGGTCGGCAGGCGGGTGCTGCCGCACAGCACCGCGGTGGGGAAGGTGCTGATGGCCGACCGGGCGGACGCGGAGGTGTCCTCGCTGGTGATGCGGACCGGCATGCCCCGGCGGACCGAGAACACGATCACCGACCTGCCCGCCATGCTCACCGAACTTGAGCGGGTGCGGATGCGGGGATATGCGATGGACCTGGGCGAGGAGGAGTTCGGCGTGCACTGCCTGGCCGTAGGGGTGCACGACGGGGCGCGGATGGTCGCCGCAATGTCGGTGTCCGGCCCGGCCGAACGGATCGACGCGCTCGACCGGGAGAAGCTCGCCGACGGCATGCGGAGGATCGCGCGTGACTTCGGAGCCGAACTGGGCCCCAGCCCTGCCGGTCTGGTGAACGGGAGTGTGCGGGACCGGCCGCCGGCGCCCCCCGTCCGGTCGTGGGACGGGCCGGACGGGGATCCCGTACGGCCCTCCTCGGATGGGTGACGCCGGCCGTACGGCTAGCGGTTCGGGGCCTGCGGAGTGACGTTTCGGATGGGTGACGCCGGCCGTACGGCTAGCGGGTCGGGGACTGCGGGGTGATGTTGAGGTTGCTGCCCTGAGGCACCGGGACCACCGAGACCTGGCCCTTCTGGATGGCCTGCCAGAGCACGGCGCCCTGCGGACCGAGGACCTTGACGAGGTCCTTGATGGACTCGATCTCGGTGCGGACCTTGGCGTTGCGCTGGGCCTGGGCCACGTTCTCGGCCTTCGCGGCCTGCTCGGAGGCGAGGGCGCTCACCAGCTCATCCGGCGGCTCGGGCTTCTGGATGGTCAGGGAGATGTCGCCGCACTCACCGCTGCCGGTGTAGTTCTGGTTGCAGAAATAGTCGGCCCCGGCCGTCTCCTTGATGAACTGCCGGGCGAGCACTCCGACCCGCGTCTCCCACTCCTGCTTCACCTTCGGGTCGTTGAACAGCCCCCGCCACTCGAACTCCTGCGACGCGGCGTCCATGGCCCGGTCCAGCGGCAGCCGCATGTAGGTGTTGAGCATCCGCCGCCATCCCGCGGACTCACCGTCCTCGTAGTAGGCGCGGAACTTCAGCCCGATCTTCTCGTGGAAGTACTGGAGCGTCTTGCAGTCGGTGTTCAGCGTGAACGTCGCCACCCCGGACACCGTCATCTCGACGTTGTCCTTCGACACGACGGACAACGGCTTGGACTCGGCGTCCTCGACCCCGGAGAAGTCGAAGGTCCGCTGGCCGAACGGATAGGAGTAGGACGTGTCACCGGGACCGAGGATCGTGGCACCGCTGGAGGGGTTGATGCACCTCTCGAACTTGATGGCCTCGAAGGTGCCTCCCGCGTAGTGCAGGACCATCTCGTCGGGCTGGGTGCTGACCCGGGAGCAGCCGCTGAGCACCAAACCGAGCACCACCACCGCGGCGACCGCCAGCAGGAACCACCTCACCAGCGGCCGTCTCGCGCCGGCCTTCTGTGCGTTCATCTTTTCTCCTTTACTCCCTCTTTATAGAGGGCGGATCCTAGTACCGCACGCCCACCGGGCTCGGCGCAGGAAAAGTCCGTCCATACCCTGACGGCTGGGGAGGATCGGTGCCTCCGATCCACGGTGCGCGACGCGAGTGGAGCGAGGGCGTGCCCCGGTCGAGGGCGTGCCCGGAGCCGCGCGGCCCGGCCGGAGGGCGGCGTGGGGTGCCGCCCTCCGGCCGGCCGGGCGTGTCCGCGCGCACCGTAAGGTCAGGGGGTGAGCAACCTGGAGACAGCCCCGCAGGAGACCCTGTGCGCCGCCGCACCCGCCCCCGGACCGGTCGTCGAGCGGCTGACCGGGCACGCGGTGGCGCTGGGCGGGCCGCGGGCGATGACGGTCACGCGCACGCTGCCCAACCGGGAGCGGCGGATGGTCGGCGCATGGTGTTTCATCGACGACTACGGCCCCGAGGCGGCCGCCATGCGGGTGCCGCCGCACCCGCACACCGGGCTGCAGACGGTCACCTGGCTGCTCTCGGGGGAAGTGCTGCACCGCGACAGCGTCGGAAGCCGGCAGGAGGTACGGCCGGGCCAGCTCAACCTGATGACGGCCGGGCGTGGCATCTCCCACGCGGAGGAGTCGGCCGAGGCACTGCTGCACGGAGTGCAGCTCTGGGTGGCCCTGCCGGACGGTGACCGGCAGGTGGCCCCGCACTTCGAGCACCACGCCGACCTGCCGGTCCTGACCGAAGGGGACGCTCGGGTCACCGTGATCACGGGCTCGCTGGGCGGTGTCACCTCGCCGGCCCGCGCCTACACGCCGCTGCTCGGCGCCGAGGTCACGATCTCCGGTGACGCCGTCCTGCCGCTGGAACCCGGTTTCGAGCATGCGGCCCTCCTGCTGTCCGGCGATGTCGAGGTGGCCGGTGCCCGGCTGGACCGCGGGACGCTGCTGTATCTCGGCTCGGGACGGCCGGATCTCCGGTTGGCCGGGCAGGGACGCCTGCTGCTGCTCGGCGGCGAGCCGTTCGAGGAGGAGATCGTGATGTGGTGGAACTTCATCGGCCGCGACCATGACGAGATCGTCGCCTTCCGGCAGGAGTGGGCGGAGGGCGGGGCTTTCGGCACCGTCCGCGGCGCAGGAGACGCCCCGCTGCCGGCCCCCGCCCTCCCGACGACCCGGCTGAAGCCCCGAGGCCGCGTCCGCTGACCCTGTCGCCTCCCGTCGTCACGCGGTCCCGCAGGCTGGGAATCCCCGCCCTTCGGGGAGGGGGATGTCAATGCTGTCAGTCGTCGACCGTGTGGATCGGGGAGCCGGACGGCGAGCAGCGCACCTCGACCTTGACCTTGGTCTCATCCGACTCGAACTCGACACGGGCGCGCTCGTCCGGCCCTCGGTCGACGCTCTTGACCTGGAAGCCCTCTCCGGGGCTCCAGGATCGCAGAGCCACCAGCCCCGCTTCGCACCAGGCGATCACGGTCCCGCCTTCGGTGCCGATCAACCGGCTCCGGTCCTCTGCGTCCTCTGCGTCCTCTGCGGCCTCTGCGGCCGGAGAGGCGGTGGGCGTGGACGCCGGACGGGGTGTGGACGTCGGGTGGCGCACCGCCGCCGGGGTGGTGCGGGCGAGCGCCTCACCGATCTCGGCGGAGGAGAGGGGGCGGTGCGCGGCGGACGTGAGCGGCTCGCCCAGAAGGTTGATCACCGCGACCCCCGCTCCGGTCGCTAGAGATCCGGTGATCAGCCATCCGGCCATGGCGAGAGGGAGGGGTCGGCGCACGCGTCCACTTTCGCACTCCGGACGCTAAGACCCGGTTAAGGCCTCGATAACGAACTTATGCCGCAGGTCTCCGCCGGGCTAACGTAGCGGCAAATGTCCAATGTGCTGCTCATCGAAGACGACGCCGCGATCCGCACCTCGCTGACCCGGGGCCTGCGTGACCGGGGCCACGCCGTGTCGTCCGCCTCCGCCGCCCTCGACGGTCTCCGGCTGGCGGTCGAGGAACGTCCCGACCTCGTCGTGCTCGACCTCGGCCTGCCCGATCTCGACGGGCTCGACCTGCTGCGCATGCTCCGCGCGGTGAGCCGGATCCCGGTGATCGTGGCGACGGCGAGGGACGGCGATGCGGAGATGGTCAGGCTGCTGGATGCGGGAGCCGACGACTACGTGGTCAAACCGTTCAGCGCCGCCCAGCTCGACGCCCGGATCCGGGCGGTGCTCCGGCGGACCGGCGAGAGCCGTGCCGACAGCTCGGTGACGGTCGGGGGTCTGCGGGTGGACCCGCGCACCCGGGAGGCCACCCTGGACGGCGCGGTGCTGGACCTCAGTCCCAAGGAGTTCGAGCTGCTCCACTACCTGGCCGCGCGGCCGGGTGAGGTGATCACCAAGCGTGAGCTGCTCACCCACGTCTGGCAGATCCCGTACGGCGGAGCGGACAAGACGGTGGACGTCCACCTCTCCTGGCTCCGCCGCAAGCTGGGTGAGACCTCCGCGGAACCCCGCTACCTGCAGACCGTGCGCGGTGTCGGGGTGCGACTGGCCGCTCCGGCATGAGGCGCTGGCTGGCCCTGCTGGTGGCGGCGACCACCTCCCTGGTCCTGATCGCCCTGCTGGTCCCGCTCGCGCTGCTGGTCCGTACGGTGGCCGAAAGCGGAGCGGTGAGCCGGGCGGGGAGCGAGGCCGACTCGGTCGCGGTGGCGGTGGGCACCGTCGGCACCGAGGCCCTGCGGCTCACCGCCGAGCGGGCGGCGCACCCGGTGACGGTCTTCCTCCCGGACGGCCGGATGATCGGTGCGCCCGCCCCGCGGTCCGCCGCCGTCGAGCTCGCCGCCCGGGGCCGCAGCGTCACCGCGGCGGTCCCCGGTGGACGGGAGATCCTGGTCGCGGTCCAGGGAGCGCCCGGCGGCACGGCCGTGGTCCGGGTCTACCTCGCCGACGCCGACCTGGCCCAAGGCGTGCCCCGGGTGTGGGCCGGACTGGCGGCTCTCGGCCTCGCCCTGATCGGGCTGGGGATCGGCGTCGCCGACCGGCTCGCCCGTGCGGTGATCCGGCCGGTCTCCTCGCTGGCCCGGGTGTCGCACCGGCTTGCCGCCGGCGACCTGTCCGCGAGGACCGTGCCGGACGGTCCCCCGGAGGTCCACGCGGTCGGACTCGCGCTGAACCATCTCGCCGAGCGCATCACCGGCCTGCTCGCCGAGGAGCGGGAGAACGCGGCCGATCTGTCCCACCGGCTGCGCACCCCGCTGACCGGGTTGCGGCTGGAGGCCGAGTCCCTGGGCGACCCCGAGGAGGCCGCCCGGATCGAGGCCCGGGTGGACGCCCTGGAACGGGCCGTCACCTCGGTGATCATCGAAGCCAGACGGCGGACGCAGGATCAGGACCGCTGTGACGCGGCGGCGGTGACCGAGGCCCGGGTCGCCTTCTGGTCGGTACTCGCCGAGGACCAGTCACGCCGTTTCACGCTCCAGCTGGCCTCCGGCCCGCTGCAGGTCAGGGTCGCCGCGGGTGATCTGGCGGCCTGTGTGGACGCGCTGCTCGGCAACGTCTTCGCGCACACTCCCGAGGGGGTCTCCTTCGCCGTACGGCTGGAGCCCGCCCGCGGCGGCGCACTGCTGACCGTGGCCGACTCCGGGCCCGGCTTCCCCACGCCCGCCCTGCTGGAGCGTGGGGAGAGCGGCGCCGGATCCACCGGGCTCGGTCTCGACATCGCCCGCCGTACGGCGGAGTCGTCGGGCGGTTCTCTCTCCCTGAGCGCCTCCGAGACGGGCGGCGCGAGCGTGACGCTCTTCTTAGCGGAGGCTTAGCGCGGCCCTATCTCGATCGCGGCGAAGCTGGAGCCATGAAACAGATCACCAGAATCACCGTCGCGTCCATCGGAACCGCCGCTCTCCTGGTCGGCGGGGGCGGTATCGCCCTCGCCGCGAGCCAGGCGGCGACCGCCACCACCACCACGACCGTGTCCGCCGCCGCCGTCGCCGCACCGGCCGCAGCGGGCATCTCCTCCAGCAGGGCCGTCCAGATCGCCAGGAAGCGCGTCCCCGGCGCACGCGTGACCGAGGTCGAGCGTGAGTGGGAGCACGGCCAGCGCGTCTGGAAGGTCGAACTGCGCAAGGGCGGCCGGGAGTACGAGGTCTACGTGTCGGCCAGGACCGGAAAGATCGTCAAGTACGAGCGCGAGCATGAGGACCGGCACGGGCACGGGCACGGTTCCGACGACTGATCAGCAGGAGTCGAGCACGGTCTGCATGGCGTCCTTCTCGGCGGACGTCACCCACAGGTCGTACTTGACCTTCACCTCGATCTGGCGTGAGACATAGGTGCACCGGTAGGCGCGGCGCGGCGGCAGCCAGGTCGCCGCGTCACCGGCGCCCTTCTGACCGTTCAGCGGGCCGTCGGTGGCCAGCAGGTTCAGTGGATCGTTGGCCAGTTCTTTGCGCCTGCTCTCCGGCAGTTGCTGGGCGCCCTTCTGCCACGCGTCGGCCAGGGCGACCACGTGGTCGATCTGCACCGCCGTGCTCGTCTTCTGACCGCGGGTGAACGAGATGGTCTTGCCGCTGTACGGATCGTCGAGGACCCCGGTCAGCACGATGCAGTCGTGGGTTCCCTGCTTGAAGGTCTCGTCCTTGAGATCGCGTTTGAGGATGTCGTTGCGGGTGTCGCAGCCGTTGTGGTCGACATCCGTCCAGGCGGGACCGAACTCGTCCCGGTCGAATCCGGTCATCGGGGCGCGCCCCTTGACCTCGAGTTTCTTGAGGTCCTTGAGCGCGGAGGCAGCGGACTGCCCCGTTCCGGCGGCCTGGTCGCCGCCGCCCTGACCTTCGAGGCCGCAACCGGCCAATGTGAACGCGACCGTCGCGACGACCGCACCTCTTACCAGCGCCGACTGCGCCATGCCACCTCTCACGTGCATTCATTACCCATGAAGTGGCAAATTACCCCATGTATCGAAAGGGATGGCGAAAGGAGACCGTGTTTCAGGTGACGAGAATTCCGCCGTCCACCGGGATCACGGCCCCGGTCACGTAGGACCCCGCGTCGGAGGCAAGGAAGATCGCCGCCGCGACGAGCTCGGCCGGATCGCCGGGGCGCCCCATCAGCACACGGTGCTCAAGCTGCCGCGCCAGGTATCCCTCGGCGTACTGCTCGGTCATCTCCGAGGCGAAGAAGCCGGGCTCGACGCAGTTGACCCGGATGCCGCGCCGGCCGGTCCACTGCTGGGCCAGGTCACGGGTGAGCCCGACGACCGCCGCCTTGGAGGAACTGTAGGCGGCCTGCGGCAGGTCCGCCGTCGTCTCCCCCAGGACACTGCCGACGTTGACGATGGAGGAGCCGGGCCGCATGACCCGGGCACAGGCCTGGGCCATCCAGTAGGTGCCGTACAGGTTGATCTCCACCACTTGCCGGAACTGCTCGGGAGTCTCCTTGAGCGCGGGCACCGCGGTACCGACACCGGCGTTGTTGATCAGAATGTCCACCGCGCCCAGCTCCGCGACCGCCGTCTCGACCAGCGACCGGCAGTCCTCCGGGCGGGCCACGTCGGTCACCGCGGCGACACATCGCCTGCCGGTCTCCTCGACCAAGGCGCGGGTCTCCTCAAGGCGTTCCTTGCGGCGCGCACCGATCACGATGTCCGCCCCCGCCTCGGCCAGGCCGCGCGCGAACGCGACGCCGAGCCCCGAGGACGCTCCGGTGACGATCGCGACCTTGCCGTCCAACCGGAATCGGTCCAGCATCCAGATCCTCCTCCTCGGCGCGGAACCCACCGCACAGAATGACAGAATGAGATTCTAGAGATGGAGAGCACACCGCCCATGAGGGGGTTCCCTCATGGGCGGTGCGATGCGTCCGGGACCTTCGGCCGCCGGAACCGTCCCTACAGGCCGTACTCCTTGGTGATGCGCTCGTGCCGCTCCACCTCGACGTCAACGGCCTTGGCCAGGTCGAGCCAGGCCAGCGGGTGCACCCAGCGCTCGGTGGCGTCGTCGAGCAGCGCGTCGACCTCGACCGGCGTGACATCCGGCGGGACCGCGATCCAGCCGAACACCCCCTGCAGCCGCTCGCCCGAGGTCGGGTGGCTCACGGTGTAGTTCTCGTCGCTGTAGACCCACATCGGCCAGCCGCGCTCGGCCAGGACCTCGTTGAACTCGGTCCAGTCGGCCTCGCTGGGAGCCGCCCCGTCGAAGAACCAGCTGGTGTAGCCACCTGGGCGGAGCATGCTCACCGCGGCGAACGGCGGGATGAAGTTCTCCTGCTCCTCCGCGCTCTCCGGGACCGGCTCCAGCAGCTGCGGGTCGAAGACGACCAGGTCACCGGCGTTGTAGTCCATACCAGGAGGCTGCGGGATGGCCAGCCGGGCGGTGGCGGGACCGGTCCGGAGACTGATGACCGCGCGCTGGCTGCCGTCGGGAGCGGGCAGGATGACGCGCACCAGGCCCATCTCCTCCTCGATCGGCCCCTCGGCCGACTGGAGCGGCATGCCGACCTTGGCGGCGCCCACCCGGACGGTCTCCCAGTCCTCGGCGGCCGTCGCCATGGTGATCATGCGCCAGACGTCCTCGGGCTCGGTGTCCTCGGCGTCGATGAGCCCGCGCAGGATCTGTGCGCCCTTGGCGTTGTCACCGTTCTGCTGGACGGCACTGGACCACAGGCGGCTCGCCTCGGCACCCGCACCGGCGTTGACCGCCGCCTCACCCTCTTCCGCGGCCTGCTCCCAGCGCTCCCGCGCACGGTGCAGACGGCCCAGGGCCAGGTGGCGCTGGGCGGCGGGGAGCCGCTCGGCCATCTGCTCCAGCCGCTCGTCCTGGCGGGCCTCGATCAGCAGACCGGTGAGATAGGAGACATCCTGCGGGTCGGCGGTCTCGATGTCGCCGGAGGCGACCAGCATGGTCCAGTAGATGTCGGCGCCCTTGGCGGGGAAACCGAGGAAGCCCAGCGTGGTGGTGTGCCGCCGGGTGGCCTCGAGGTCCTGTCCGGACAGCGGGGTCAGCCAGCCCACCCAGCGCTCGGGGTCGGCGTTGAAGCCGTCGGCGGCGTCGAAGTAGCCGACCAGCTCGGCCGTGGGGCCGGGGGCGGCCTGCGGGGTGACCGCGTCGGCTCCGGCGCGTAGTGCGGCGATCCGCTCGGCGATGTCACCGGGGTTCTTGAGCTCCCCGGCGGCGGACTCGGCGAGGTCGGCCAGCGACCGGGCCTGCCACACCCCCTGCCTGGCGACGGCCAGCTCACCGGCGATGAGCGCGAGCTCGACCCGGGCGCGGTAACCGCCCATCATGGCGAAGTAGTCGACCCACTGCTTGAGCACCCGGCCGAGCTGCCAGCTGTTGGTGATCTGCGCGGATCCGGCGAGCCTGCCGATGGCGTGCGCCCACTCGACCCAGTCGCGCGGGTGGTCGCCGACCACGTCAAGATCGGGAAGGGCGTCGACGGCCTCCTGCACCCGGTCCAGACTCGCGAGCACGAGCGCGCGCAGCACACCGTCACGGTGCTCCTTGGCCACCGGGTCGTCCGGCTTGAAGTCGGCTGCGGCGGTGAGCGCGGTGAGCGCGTCCTCCGCGCGTCCGGCGGCGAGGAGGGCACGGGCCGAGGCCGCCCCCAGCTCCCAGCTCGCCTCACGGCCGACGGCGCCCAGCTTCGCCACGGCGGACTCGGCGTGAGTGATCGCCTCGTCGACGCGGCCGGCGTCCACCAGGGCGGCGACGTACTGTTCGGCGACGGCGGAGAAGGCCAGTGACTCGGGCTCGACCCCGGTGGCGGACAGGGCCGCCAGCCGCTCGGCCGCGTAGCCGGGTCCGTCGGTGTTGACCTGGGCGACGACCAGCGCGATGACGGCGCCGGGGGCCGCCGGGCAGTCGCGGACGTCTTCGCGCCGGGCGAACTCGACCAACGTCTCCGCGTCGGCCATCGCGACCGCGCCCTGGGCGCGGTCGCCGACCCGGCCGATCAGGTGCCAGTAACGGGCGTAGAACTCAAGCCAGGGCAGCTCCAAGTTCTCCGCCTGCTGCGCGATGGCCGGCGCCAGCACGTCGAGCTGCGCGTAGCGGCCCTCCAGCGCCTGCCCGGGCACGTCACCGATCGCCATGGCCAGACCGGTGTGCCCGGCTTCGTGCAGTTGCCGCTGGGTGTCGCCGACCCAAGCCCAGATGTCCACGTCCATGGGACGTCAGTCTGCCAGGTCGGCGGGCATGCCCCAAACGACTTGGCTCATGCGAGCCGTTAGAGGGTGACTTCTCCCGATGCGACCAGGACGGCGGGACCCGCCAGGTGGCTGGTGCGCTCGTCGAGCGTGACGGTGAGGCTGCCGCCCAGCACATCCACGGCCCAGGTGCCGGTGGTCTCTCCCGCCAGCTCCGCGGCCGCCACCGCGGAGGCGACCGCGCCGGTGCCGCAGGACCGCGTCTCCCCCGAGCCCCGCTCGAAGACCCGCATCACGACCCGGCGCGGACCGACCGGGTTGAACAGTTCGATGTTCACCCCGCTGGGGAACACCTCGGGGTCGAAGACGGGCTGGTAGCCCAGGTCGAGCTGGACCACCGGGTCACCGATGACGCAGGCCAGGTGCGGGTTTCCCATGTCGATGCGGAGGCCTTCGTACTCCTGGCCGGCCACGACCGTACGGCTGCGGCCCAGTATCCTGGGGCGTCCCATGTCCACGCTCACGTCGCCGCTCTCCATCAGGCGGACGCGCTTGACCCCGCCCCGGGTCGCCACCCCGAACTCGCCCGCATCGACCAGCCCCGCCTCGACCAGGTAACGGGCGAAGACCCGTATCCCGTTGCCGCACATCTCGGCCATGCCGCCGTCGGCGTTGCGGTAGTCCATGAACCACTCGGCCTCTCCCGCCTGGTCGGCCACCTCCGGGCTGAGCTTCGTCCGCATCACATGCAGCACTCCGTCGGCGCCGAGCCCGACCCGCCGGTCGCACACCGCGGCCACCAGCGTGGCGGGCAGGTCCAGCTCACCGTCGGGGTCGGGCAGAATGATGAAGTCGTTCTCGGTTCCGTGTCCCTTTACGAATCGCATATCCCGACTCTAGCCGCGCCGGTCGGGACCCCTCGCCCGGCGTCGTGATCAGCGGCGCACCCTCGCGAGCGCCCGGTCGAGGAGGTCGGGGGCCTGCTGAGGGAGCCAGACCACCCGGGGGTCTCGACGGAACCACGACTCCTGGCGGCGGACGAACCGGCGCGTCGCGCGGACCGTCTCGTCCATCGCCTGCCGTTCGGTCCACTCCCCGTCGAGGAACCTCAGCACCTGGGCGTAGCCGAGTGCCCGGCTGGCCGTACGGCCTGCGGCGAGTCCTCTCGCGGCGAGCTCCCGGACCTCGTCCACCAGTCCGGCCTCCCACATGCGTTCCACCCGTGTGGCGACCCTGTCGTCCAAAACCTCCCTCGGCACCTCCACACCGATCTGCACGCTGTCGTAGACCGCGTCGTAGGACGGCATCGTCGCCGAGAACGGCCGCCCGGAGAACTCGACGACCTCCAGCGCGCGGACGATCCTGCGGCCGTTGCCGGGCAGGATCACCTCGGCGGCCCTGGGGTCGCACTCGCGGAGGCGTTCGTACAGCGGTGCCGGGCCCGTACGCTCAAGCTCCGCCTCCAGCCGGGCACGGATCTCCGGATCGGTGCCGGGAAACTCCAGGTCGTCGAGGGCCGCACGCACGTAGAGCCCGGAGCCGCCCACCAGGATCGGCACGACCTCCCTGGCCCGCAGGTCGTCGATCAGCGGCCGGACCAGCGCCTGGTATTCGGCCACGCTCGCTGTCCTGGTCACGTCCCAGATGTCGAGCAGGTGATGGGGAACCCCGCGGCGCTCGGCCACGGACAGCTTCGCCGTTCCGATGTCCATCCCCCGGTAGAGCTGCATGGAGTCGGTGTTGACGACCTCACCTCCCAGCCGGAGGGCGAGGTCCACTGCGAGATCGGACTTTCCGGCCGCCGTGGGCCCGACGACGGCGATGACTGGTAGTTGACGCACGGAACAAGTGTGTCAACTACCCGGGGGTGCGGGGGAACGGCGATCTCCCGCACCGGACGGCCCGCCGGCCGGAGCACGCGGGGACGCCAGGGCGAGACCCTCTTTTGAGGCGAATTTTTGTTTCCGCAGACTATAAAACGGACACGCGCCCCTAAGAAGGACGGAGATGGTTCTTCTTGCCCCTACGGAATGCATGATGGTGATCGGGGGATCCACCTATGTCGCTATTCGACAAGGTCAAGAGCATGCTCGGCGAGCACGGCGACAAAGCCGAGCAACTCGCCAACCAGGGCATCGACAAGGCAGCGCAGCTGGCCAAGGAGAAGACGGGCGGCAAATACGACCAGCAGATCGACAGTGCCGCCGAGATGGCCAGAAAGCAGGCGGACACGCTGGACGGCAAGATCGACAGACCCCAGACGCCCGACGGGCCCGGCACGTCCCAGGCCCCTGGCGGAACGACTCCGCCGGAAGGCACCGACGAGACCCGGCCGCCGCAGCGACCCGAGGGAACCGGCACGCCTCCGTACCCCGGCTAGGCCGGTGTGATCCGACGCGGACCGCCCGGGCCCGGCCCGGGCGGTTTCCGTGCTGCCGCGCTCAGTCCCAGTCCAGCGTCGGCTGCAGGTATCCCTCCATGGTCAGCAGCCACCGCTTGGACTCCACGCCCTCTCCCCCGCTGAACCCGCCCAGGCCGTTCCCGGCGACCACCCGGTGGCAGGGGACGATGACGGGGAGGGGGTTGGCGCCCATGATCGATCCGATCGCCCGCGCGGGGACACCCGTCCCGCTCCGCGCGGCCAGCTCGCCGTAGGTCACGGCCTGGCCGTACTTCACCGTCTCGTACAGCGTGCCGAGCACCCTGCGCTGCGTGGGAGAGGTCAGCCTCCAGTCCACCGGAACACCGAAGGTCCGCAGCCTGCCCGCGTAGTATTCGGCGAGCTCACCGAGCGCCACCGCCGTCCGGCCGGGCTCGTCCACCTCGACCAGCCCGTGCCCCGCGAGGACACGGGCTCTGAGCCCCTCCGGCCGGGCGTTCCAGCCGACGGCCGCGACACCGTCCTCCGTGACGGCGACCGTCATGTCCCCCAGCGGTGTCGGGACGCTCCCGAACGCCACGGTTCCTACCATGTCGACTGTGTCCCTTCGCGAACTCGTCGTCCTCGGCACCTCAAGCGCGGTGCCCACCCGCCACCGTAACCACAACGGATATCTCCTGCGATGGGACGGTCAGGGCTTCCTGTTCGACCCCGGCGAGGGCACCCAGCGGCAGATGATCCGGGCGGGCGTGGGCTCCCACGACATCACCTGGATCTGCGTCACCCACTTCCACGGCGACCACTGCCTGGGTGTTCCCGGAATCGTCCAGCGCATCGCCAGGGACGGCGTCACCCACGAGGTCCGGGCGGCCTACCCCGCCGCCGGTGAGACCTACTGGCGCCGCCTGCGCCACGCCAGTGCCTTCGCCGACACCTCGGTGATCGTCGAACGTCCCGTCTCCGGACCGGTCGCCACCTTCGACGCGGGCCCGGTGGCCCTCACCGCACGACCGCTCTCCCACCCCGTCGAGTCCTACGGCTACCGCCTCGACGAGCCGGACGGCCGCCGCATGGTCCCCTCCCTCCTCGCCGAGCGGGGCATCCGGGGCCCGTCGGTCGGCGAGCTGCAGCGCACCGGCACGGTGACCGCTCCCGACGGAACAACGGTCCGGCTGGAGGAGTGCAGCGAACCCCGCCCCGGCCAGAGCGCGGCGTTCGTCATGGACACCCGGCTGTGCGACGGGGTTTTCGCCCTGGCCGCGGGCGTGGACCTGCTGGTGATCGAATCGACCTTCCTGTCCTCGGAGGCCGCGCTGGCCAAGGAGTACGGTCACCTGACCGCGTTCGACTGCGGCCGGGTCGCCGCCGAGTGCGGGGTGCGGCGGCTGGTGCTGACGCATTTCTCCGAGAGGTACGGCCCGGCGGACGAACCGTCGTTCCTGGAGGAGGTCCGTCGCAGCTTCGACGGTGAAGTGGTGCCGGCCAAGGACCTGATGCGGGTGCCGGTCCCCAGGCGCGGCTGACCACCGTACGAGGTCAGCGGATCGGGGCCAGGCGCCGTACCGCCTGTCCTGAGCCTCCGACGCTGCCCGCGGCCGGTGGGCAGGCGCGACGGCCGAGCCCGCCACCTACCGGCTGACGGCGACCGACGCCCAGCCGGTTGTCGCGTGGACCTTCACCCCGGCGAAGCCCACCACGGGCACCGGGCGACATCTCAGGAAGGCGCGCGGGATCATCCCGTCCAGCGGGCGACGAAGTAGCCGACGCCGTAGGGGGCGCCGTCGTAGAGGATCTCTCCGTTCAGAGGGCTCGCCGCTCCGCCGAGGACCTGCAGGGCGGCGCGTCCGGCGACCCACAGCCCGGCGGCCTCGCCGGCGTCGAGCTCCGCGAGCGCCGGAGCCTCGGCCCGGGCGAGCGCCTCGACGATCGCGGCGTTGTACGGCTGCGCGCGGGGGTCGAGGTAACCCGGTGACTTCTCGGTGAGGCAGGCCGACCCGTCGGCCATGACGAGCATCGCCACGCGTCCGGCCGCCGCCGCCAGCCGCTCGCCGAGGGCCGCGCACTCCGCGGGGGCGGCGTCGAAGGAGACCGCGTGGAACGCCGAAGCGGTCAGCCGTTCCCTTTCGAGCAGCCAGCGGCCGATCGACAACGACAGCGGCAGGACCGGCTCTCCCCGCCCGGTCCGGACGTCGAGGCCCCAGGGCGCCAGGCTTCCGGCGGCGTCCGCACCGTAGGTGACGTCCTGGTCGGCGCCGCCCACCACGAGGAGCACGTCGGGACCGGCGTCGCGCAACGCCCCGACCGCCGCCGCGCAGGCCGCGCGGAGCCCGTCGAGCTCCGCGGCCGCGGCACCGGCCAGCTCGGGGACCAACAGGGGAGGGTGCGGGCACACGGCCGCGGCGACAAGCACCCCGCCAGACTAATCCAGACCGGCGGGCCGTCCTCCACAGACCGCTCGCCGTTCCACGGCGAGGAGACCGCCCGGACGGCGACGCGGGGCGCGGTGAGAGTTCACCGTGCATGCCCGCGATCAGGTTCGCGGCGTTCTCGTACTGCCGACGCGGGGCACGGTGAGAGTTCACTGTGCCCCGCGTCCCTGTCGTGCCCCGGCCGACGGCCTCACGGACCCTTGAGTGGAATCAACGTGCCCCGGGTCATGGGCACCGGCGCCTCACGGACCGAGAGGTACGGCCGGTGCGGGATCGTCAGTTCCCGCCTTCATAAGGAGCGACGTATCCGGTGGCGCCGTCACTACGGGAGTCGACCTGACCTTCGTCCGACTGCTGCGGACTGCTCTGCTGCTCCTTGGCCGGCTTGTCGGCCGTCTGCCTGCCGGTGCCCGAACCGCCCGAGTCCTTCTCGGCCGCCTTGCCCGCGTTGGCGTCGGCGCGCGTGCCGGTGCCGGTTCCGGTGCCGGTGTCTCCGCCGGAGGTGTTCTGCCGGCCAGACGCGACATCCGACTTCTGGTCGGGCTTCTGCTTCCCGGCCTGCTCGGCGCTCTCGCCCGATCCGGGATCCGATGATGGGTCCTGGGCGCTCTGCGGTGGCTGCGACACCTGCGCGGCGCCGGGTCCGTCCGCACCGTCGTTCGTGAGGGCGAAGAAGGCGCCTCCGCCCAGCAGGGCGGCGGCGAGGACGGAGAAAGCGGCTATGGCCGGGCCGTTTCTCCTGCTTTTCCTGCGGCGGGGGTTCGGCCCGTCACCGGGGCCGGTGAGGATCTCTGGCTCTCCGGGACCGAGCGGAGATTGAGGGGGGACGTGCATGAGAAAAACTCCCTGCGGTTCTCGGGGGGAAACCTCCACGGCTTCCGAGGGTGCGGAACCACAGTAGTCACAGCAGGGAAGTGCTCGCACAGCAACAACAACTGAATCACGAAATATCATCATTTAGGAGATCTGCGGCGCTGCCGTACGCACCCGCTCCGGCGAGAACCGTTCCGGCGCCGGGATCGCCGCTCCCGTCGGGGTTTCCGATGAACGGCGGCACCGCGGAACCGGCCACGCCCCGCCGCCCCGGAGCGTGGCGGGGCGGCTCACATCCGGCGCACGAAAACATCCGGAACCGCTTCCGGCACACCGCCCGGGATGGCTGTGGTGCGGAGACACCCGGGACGGTGACCGCCTCGGGGATCTCCGCATCCGGGCTCCGGCTCGGGGTGCGGCCTTCCCCCGGGGGCTCAGCCCCCGGTGCCGGAGCTCAGGAGGGGATGGAGCAGCCGGAGGCCTCGGGGAGCGGAGCGGGGCGGCCGATCGAGGGCATGCCGAGCATGACTCCGGGACCGGCGCTCGCCGGGGCGCCCTGCCGGGCCTCCCAGGCGTCGCCCGCGCGGGTGCGGCGGAGCCTCAGCGCGGGACCGTCGGCGACCAGGTGGTGCGGCGCCGCATAGGTGACCTCGGCGCTCACCACGTCACCAGGGCGCGGGACCTCGGCACCCGGCGTGAAGTGAACCAGGCGGTTGTCGGGGGCGCGGCCGGACAGGCGGCGGGTCGCCTCGTCCTTACGGCCCTCCCCCTCGGCGACCAGCACCTCGAGCGTCCGGCCCACCTGCTTCTTGTTCTCCTCCCAGGAGATCTCGGTCTGCAGGGCGACGAGCCGCTCATAACGCTCCTGCACGACCTCCTTGGGGATCTGGTCGTCCATGGTGGCGGCGGGGGTGCCGGGCCGGATGGAGTACTGGAACGTGAAGGCGTTGGCGAACCGCGACTCGCGCACCACGTCAAGGGTGCCCTGGAAGTCCTCCTCGGTCTCGCCGGGGAAGCCCACGATGATGTCGGTGGAGATGGCCGCGTCGGGCATGGCCGCGCGGACCCGCTCGATGATGCCCAGGTAGCGCTCGGCCCGGTAGGAGCGGCGCATCGCCTTGAGGACCCGGTCGGAGCCGGACTGCAGCGGCATGTGGAGCTGGTGCATCACATTGGGCGTCTCGGCCATGGCCGCGATGACGTCGTCGGTGAACGCGGCCGGGTGCGGGCTGGTGAAGCGGACCCGCTCCAGCCCGTCGATGTCGCCGCAGGCCCGCAGCAGCTTGCCGAAGGCGAGCCGGTCACCGAACTCCACCCCGTAGGTGTTGACGTTCTGGCCGAGCAGGGTGATCTCCAGCACGCCCTGGTCGACCAGGGTCCGCACCTCGTTGAGGACGTCGCCGGGGCGGCGGTCCTTCTCCTTGCCGCGCAGCGCCGGCACGATGCAGAACGTGCAGGTGTTGTTGCACCCGACGGAGACCGACACCCACGCGGCGTAGGCGGACTCCCGCTTGGTCGGCAGCGTGCTCGGGAAGGTCTCCAGGGATTCCTTGATCTCGACCTGGGCCTCCTGCTGGACGCGTGCCCGCTCCAGCAGCACCGGCAGCGAGCCGATGTTGTGGGTGCCGAACACCACGTCCACCCAGGGCGCCTTGCGGACGATCTCCCCTTGGTCCTTCTGCGCCAGGCAGCCACCCACGGCGATCTGCATGCCGGGGTTGCCCACCTTCGAGGGGCGCAGGTGCCCGAGATTGCCGTAGAGCTTGTTGTCGGCGTTCTCCCGCACGGCGCAGGTGTTGAACACGACCACGTCGGCCGTCTCCCCCTCGGGCGCGGGGATGTAGCCCGCGTCTTCGAGAAGGCCCGACAGGCGCTCGGAGTCGTGCACGTTCATCTGGCACCCGTAGGTACGAACCTCGTACGTGCGGGCGCTCTCCACGGTGACAGTCATCTCAACAGACAAGGGTAGGCGCTCCGCGCGTCCTCCGGATACGGCGGCGGCCGGGATCCTCTCGACGGTCGCCGCGGCGCCGGACCGGAAGACCCGGCCCGCCCGGCACGCGGCAGCGGGCACACCCCGTTTCCGGCGGATCGGGATGCCGTTCTCCCGAGGACGGGCCGGTGATCGACTTCCGGTCGCATTCGCCTGCAGCCGTAACGCGAAAGCCGACTAGCAGCTCACTCACTGCATTGCCGCAGGAAAAGTGACGTAACTCACCGAAACATGCGATCTTGCTCTTGATCCGACGTATCTGGCGGAGATCTGACAGATCTTGAAGCAAATTTTACCGGAAACGGGCAGGTCGTGATCTGATCGGTACCACAGGGTTAGCCTGAGGTGCCCTCCGCGGAATTACCTTGTCCACCATGACGGAGAACGGGGACACGACTCCTTTGGTCGTGCTTGCGGATGTCAACAAGCACTTCGGTAACCTGCATGTCCTGCGCGACATCAATCTGACGATCTCCCGTGGCGAGGTCCTCGTCGTCATCGGCCCTTCGGGCGGCGGCAAGTCGACCCTGTGCCGGACGATCAACCGGTTGGAGACGATAGACAGCGGAACGATCACCTTCGACGGGCAGCCGCTCGCGGCGGAGGGCAAGACACTGGCCAGACTCAGGTCCGAGGTCGGCATGGTGTTCCAGTCCTTCAACCTGTTCGCGCACAAGACGATCCTGGAGAACGTCACACTCGGGCCGATCAAGGTCCGCGGCATCGCCAAGGCAGAGGCCGAGCGGCGGGGCATGGAGCTGCTCGAACGGGTCGGGATCGGCGCCCAGGCGTCGAAGTATCCGGCGCAGCTCTCGGGAGGCCAGCAGCAGCGTGTGGCCATCGCCCGCGCCCTGGCCATGGATCCCAAGATGATCCTGTTCGATGAGCCGACCTCGGCCCTGGACCCGGAGATGGTTCAGGAGGTGCTCGACGTCATGATCGGTCTCGCCCAGGAGGGCATGACGATGATGGTCGTCACCCACGAGATGGGATTCGCCCGCCGCGCGGCGAACCGGGTGGTGTTCATGGCCGAGGGCCAGGTCGTCGAGGAGAACACCCCCGAGGAGTTCTTCACCGCCCCGCGGACGGACCGGGCGAAGGACTTCCTCTCCAAGATCCTTACGCACTAACGGCTCACCCCCTTTAAAGAATGAAGAGGTAGCAGGATGCGTGTACGTCGTATTGGAGCCGTAGTGATCGCGGTGGCGGCCGCGGCCGCGAGTCTCACCGCGTGCAGCGGCGACAGCGACAAGTTCGTTGTCGGAATCAAGTTCGACCAGCCCGGCCTGGGACAGAAGCAGCCGGATGGTTCGTTCAAGGGTTTCGACGTCGACGTGGCCAAGTATCTCGCCAAGGAGCTCGGTTACACCGACGACAAGGTCGAGTTCAAGGAGGCCATCTCGGCCAACCGCGAGTCCTTCGTCCAGCAGGGCCAGGTCAACATCGTGATCGCGACCTACTCGATCACCGACGACCGCAAGAAGAAGATCGGATTCGCCGGTCCTTACCTGGTCACCGGCCAGGACATCCTGACCCGCGCGGACGACACGACGATCAACAGTGTCGACGACCTGAAGGCCAAGAAGGTCTGCGGCGCCCAGGGGTCGTCCTCGCCCAAGCGTCTGGTCGACAAGTTCGGCGAGGCCTGGAAGGGCCAGTACCTCACCGAGCAGCAGGGCTACGGCGCCTGCCTGCCCCTGCTGGAGAACAAGCAGGTCGACGCGATCTCCACCGACGCGACGATCCTGGCCGGGTTCGCCACCCAGTCGCCCGGCAAGTTCCGCCTCGTCGGCAAGCCCTTCTCCGAGGAGAAGTACGGCATCGGCGTGAAGCTGGACGACAAGGACACCCGCGAGAAGCTCAACGCGGCCGTGGAGAAGATGTTCAAGGACGGCAGCTGGAAGAAGGCCGTCGACGCCAACTTCGGCGAGTTCGGAAAGTTCTTCACCACCCCGCCGGCCGTCGAGCGTTACTGATCGGCCACGAATCGGCCGGGGCGTGCGAACGCTCCGGCCGACGGCTATTGGAGGGATGAGTGCAGGCACTCTTCGACGAATTCCCGGTCATCCTGGGCGCCTTCTGGCTGACGATACGGCTCACGCTCGCCAGCGGGCTGCTGGCGCTGGTCCTCGGGACGATCCTCGCCGGGATGCGCGTCAGCCCGCTGCCCGTGCTGCGCGGACTCGGCACGGCGTACGTGAACATCGTGCGGAACACCCCGTTGACGCTGGTGATCGTGTTCTGCGGGCTGGGTCTCGGCCTGGTGCTGGACGTCTCGTTCTCCACGAGCCTGTCCACGAACTATCTCTGGCTGTCCATCATCGGCCTGTCGAGCTACACGGCGGCGTTCGTCTGCGAGGCGATCCGAGCCGGCATCAACACGGTGCCGCTCGGCCAGGCCGAGGCGGCCCGCGCCATCGGCCTGACCTTCTTCCAGAACCTGCGGCTGATCGTGCTGCCCCAGGCGCTCCGCGCGGTGATCGCCCCGCTGGGCAGCGTCCTGATCGCGCTGATCAAGAACACCACCATCGCCGCCGCCATCGGCGTGGGTGAGGCCTCCCTGACAATGAAGACGCTTTTCGAGTCGCACGGTGACGCGGTCGTCCCGATCTTCTTCGGGTTCGCGGTCGGCTTCCTGATCCTGACTCTGCCCACCGGACTGCTGTTCACCTGGCTGTCCAAGCGACTGGCGGTGATCCGATGAGCACGCTGACCGCGGAGCCGAAGCAGACAGGCAAACGCGCGTCCGTACCGGATCGGGTCAGCGTCCTCTACGACGCGCCCGGTCCCCGCGCCCGGATGCGCAACACCGTGCTCACGGTGGTGGTGGTGCTCATAGCGCTGCTCGCCGTCTACGTGATGGTGACCAAGCTGGATGAGAAGAACCAGCTCAACGCCGACCTGTGGACCCCGTTCCTCCGGGGCGACGTGTGGATCAACCTGATCCTGCCCGGCCTGTTCAACACGCTCAGCGCGGCGGCGGTCGCCGCGCTGATCGCGGTGCCGTTCGGGTTCGTCTTCGGCATCGGCCGGCTGTCCGACCACGCCTGGATCCGCGTCCCGGCGGGAGCGGTGGTCGAGTTCTTCCGGGCCATCCCGCTGCTCATCATGATCTTCGCGGTGATGTACGGCGGGAACGTGGTCTTCGGGCTGACCGTGACCCCGTTCATGGCGGTGGTGACCGGCCTGGTCCTGTACAACGGGTCGGTGCTGGCGGAGATCGTGCGGGCGGGCATCCTGTCCATCCCGCGCGGCCAGTCGGAGGCGGCACTCGCGATCGGGCTGCGCAAGGGCCAGGTCATGCGGATGATCCTGCTGCCGCAGGGGGTCACGGCCATGATGCCGGCGATCGTCGCGCAGCTCGTCGTGCTCCTCAAGGACACCGCCCTGGGGTTCATCGTCTCGTTCGAGGACCTGTTGAACGCGGGGGCACGCGTACTGCCGTCCAACTTCAACAACATCATCCCGGCAGTGATCGTCATCGCGATCGTCTACATCATCATCAATCTGATCACCGGGGTCATCGCCATCTGGTTGGAGCGGCGCAGCCGCCGCAGCCGCAAGACCTCGGCCCAGCCGGTCGCCCCGCCCGGGGCGGTCGTGGCGCCCGGTTCGGGCGACATCTCCGCGGTGGACTAAAAGGGGGCTCTGTCCGTCGGCAGCCCAGCTTCCGGCGGGCTTGTCCAGGTTCCGTCGAGGGCGGTCACCGGTCGCGGTGGCCGCCCTCCGGCGTTCCGGAAAACAGAATCCCCGCATGTCGCGCGGGATGAGCGCCATACCGGCGACAGGCGGCGGGTTATCGGGCAGGATTACGCCATGTCCCCCGAGCAGGTCGTCCTGCCGTACGCCACCTGGCCTTCTCCGATCTCCAGCACCGGGGTGGCCCGGTCCGGGCTGCGCCTGGGATTCCCGACGGTGCTCGGCGAGGAGGTGTGGTGGACCGAGGACCGTCCCGCGGAGGGCGGGCGGACCACGATCGTGCACCGGGATGCCGACGGAACGCACCGGGAGCTGCTGGCCGCGCCCTGGAGCGCCCGGACCCGTGTCCACGAGTACGGCGGACGGTCCTACGCGGTGGTCCCCGGGGGCGGCGTGGTGTTCGCCAACCTCACCGACCAACGGCTCTACCTGTTGCCTCCCGGTGGGAGGCCTCGGCCGATCACGCCGGAACCCAAGCGGGAGGCCGGGCTCCGCTATGCGGACATGGTCGTCCACGACGGGCAGGTCTGGTCCGTCCAGGAGCGGCACCACGACGGCGGAATCAGCCGTTCGATCGTGTCCGTCCCGTTGGACGGCGGCGAGGCACCGCGCGAGCGGGTGAGCGGGAGCGACTTCTACGCCGGCCTCGCCCTCTCCCCCGACGGCGAGCATCTGGCCCACGTCTGCTGGGACCACCCCCGCATGCCGTGGAACGGCACCGAGCTGCGGATCACCAGACTGGCCGACGGCGTCTCCTGGACGGTCAAGGGCGGGCCCGCCGAGTCGGTGCTCGCCCCGCAGTGGCGCGACAACCGGCACCTCTATCTGATCTCCGACTGGTCGGGCTGGTGGAACCTCTACCGGATCGGGATGAACGGCACGTCACTCCAGGCGCTCCACCCGGTGGAGGAGGAGTTCGCCGGACCGCTGTGGCAGCTCGGCGCCTCGCCGTACCAGGTGCTGGCCGACGGGCGGATCGCGGTCCTGCACGGCCGGGGAGACCTGCGGCTGGGCATCCTCGATCCGGACAGCGGCACGCTGGCCGATCTGGAGACGCCCTACGACGGCTGGGACACGGTGCTCGCCTCGGACGGGCACATGCTGGCCGGGATCGGGTACGGCACCGCGGTGCCCCGGTCGATCGTCCGGGTGGACACCGTGACCGGGCAGACGCAGGCGCTCCGCCGCGACGTCGAAACGCCGCCCGACACGGCCTATCTGCCGCGGACGCGGGCCGTGGAGATCGAGGGCCGGTTCGGACGCCGGGTGCACGCGTTCCTCTACCCGCCGTCCAATCCCAGGGCCCGGGGCGACGGCCCCGCACCGTACGTCGTGTTCGTCCACGGTGGCCCCACCGGGCACAGCACCGGCGCACTCGATCTGGAGAAGGCGTTCTTCACCAGCCGGGGCATCGGCGTGCTCGACGTCAACTACGGCGGCTCCACCGGCTACGGCCGCGCCTACCGCGACCGGCTGCGCGGCCAGTGGGGCGTGATGGATGTGGAGGACACGGTCGCCGCAGCCGAGTGGCTGGCCGAGGAGGGCCTGGCGGACCCGGAACGGATCGCGATCCGGGGCGGCAGCGCGGGTGGCTGGACGGTGATGGCGGCCTGCTGTGTGTCCGGCGCGTTCGCCGGCGGGGTCTCCTACTACGGCGTGAGCACGCTGGCCCCGTTCGTCGCGACGACCCACGACTTCGAGTCCCGCTACGTCGAGTGGCTGGTGGGTCCCGCCGACCCGGCACTCTACGGCTCACGCGAACCCCTCGGACAGGTCGCCGGGGTGACCTGCCCGATGCTGCTCCTGCAGGGCCTGTCCGACCCGGTGGTCCCCGCCGTCCAATCGCAGGCCTTCGCCGACGCTCTGGCCGAGCGCGGCGTCCCGTGCACCTACCTCACCTTCGAAGGCGAGGCCCACGGTTTCCGCCGTGCCGAGACGCGCAGCGCGGCGCTGGCCACCGAACTCGCCTTCTACCAGCAGATCTTCCGGCGCTGACCGACCTCCTCCCGACCTCTAAGGACCGGAGCTTCCGGCACTGATCGAACTCCTCCCAACCTCAGAGGCCCGAGACTTCCGGCACTGATCGGCCTTCTGCCGACTACGGAGGACGGGGACTTCCGGCGCTGATCGGTCGCCTCCCGACCTCAGAGGCCCGAGACTTCCGGCACTGAACGGCCTTCTGCCGACCACAGAAGACCGGGACTCCTCAAAGGGGCCGATACGCCGCCCAGCGGGACGCACACGGCTCTCCGAGGCGGATCAGCGCGCGAACTCGGTGGCCCTGGACTCGCGGACGACCGTGATACGGACCTGGCCGGGATAGGTCAGCTCCTCCTCGACCTGCTTGGCGACATCACGGGCGATCACCTGGGCCTGGATGTCGTCGACCGAGTCGGGCTTCACCATGACCCGGATCTCCCGGCCCGCCTGCATGGCGAAGACCTTGTCAACGCCGTCATAGGAGGTTGCGATCTCCTCCAGGCGCTCCAGCCGTTTGACGTAGGCCTCCAGCGACTCGCGACGGGCACCCGGACGACCACCGCTGATGGCGTCGGCGGCCTGGGTGAGGACGGCCTCGACGGTCTTGACCTCGACCTCGTTGTGGTGGGCCTCGATCGCATGGACGACGTCCTCGTGCTCGCCGTACCGTCTGGCGATCTCGGCACCGATGAGCGCGTGGCTGCCCTCGACCTCGTGCGTGAGCGCCTTGCCGATGTCGTGCAGGACCGTACAGCGCTTGAGCAGCGTCGAGTCGAGCCGCAGCTCGGCCGCCATGATCCCCGCGATATGGGCGGACTCCACGAGATGACCGAGCACGTTCTGACCATAGGAGGTGCGGTAGCGGAGCTGCCCGAGCAGGGTGATCAGCTCTGGGTGCATCTCGGTGATGCCGAGCTCCATCAGCGCGTCCTCACCGGCGCGCACGCAGAGCTCCTGGACCTCGGCCTTGCTGCGCTCGTGCGCCTCCTCGATGCGCTGGGGGTGGATACGGCCGTCGAGGACGAGCTTCTCCAGCGTCAGCCGGGCGGTCTCGCGACGGACCGGGTCGAAGCACGACAGCAGCACCGCCTCCGGCGTGTCATCGATGATCAGGTTCACCCCGGTGGTCGACTCGAAGGCGCGGATGTTACGGCCCTCGCGGCCGATGATGCGCCCCTTCATCTCATCGCCGGGCAGGTGCAGGACACTGACGACGGATTCGGCGGTCTGCTCGGTGGCCACGCGCTGGACGGCCAGCGTGACAATCTTGGTGGCCCGCTTCTCGCCCTCCTTGCGGGCGTCGGTCTCGATCTCCCTGACGATCAGCGCTGCTTCTCGCTTGGCCTGGTTCTCGATCTCCCGGACCAGCTCGGCCCTGGCCTGTTCACCGGTGAGCCCGGCCACCCGCTCCAGGATGGCCCTGCGTTCCTGGGCGACCCGTTCGAGATCCTCGCGACGGTCTGCGAGCTGGATCTCCGTCTCGGCGAGCTTTCGCGCCCGGTCGGCCTGCCGCCCGGCCTCCTCGTCGAGGCGCTGTTCTCGCTCGGCCAGCCGGCTCTCCCTGCGCTCCAGGTCGGACCGGAATTCCTTGAGCTCATGCTTCAGCACCCGGTTTTCGGCCTCGGCCTCCTTACGCAGCCCGGTGGCCGCCTCTACGGCGGCTTCGGCTCTGCGTAGAACTTCTTCCGCGTCGTTCTGGGCCTTTGCCCGGATCTCGGCGGCTTCGTGCCCGGCCGCCTCCAGCACGGCCTGGATCTCCGCCTCCTGCTCGGGAGAAGGGCCGCTCTTCCCGCTCAGTCCACCGGTGCGACGCAGCAACACGATCAGCGCGGCTGTCATCACCACGGCAAGAACCGCAACCGCTCCCGCCAGTATGACGACCACAACCGGATCCATGCGCGCTCCGCTCTCCTCGCGTCGCAGATATCAGCACGCGAGGGGTCACACGCACGGCACGGAATGTCCAAGCGCTGGCTCCACCAGGACAGATATGAACTCAGGCCTGCCACCGCACCGGCTGATCCCGCCAGCGCTCCGGCTGCCCGCATCCGTCAAGCTTGCTCGTCCGCAATTCTCCGTTATGACAATCCGCACTGCGCGGAGTAACTCCTCACTGCCGTCGAGATTAGGCCTCAAAGAGGTAACGGGCAAGCAAAGGAGCATGGGGGATCGGCTAAACATGAAGGTTGGATTTTCTTCACTCACCGTTGCGGGTGGAGCATGGTGAATCGTCGCTCCCTTGATCCCATCCAGGCGCACCGGCATCCGACTACCTGAGTAGGATGCCACTCACCTGGCGGCCCGCACCGTCCCGATGTGTTTCTTACTCGTCAGGCGGATAATCCAACTCCGCCGAAAATGCGGGATTTTCCGCCTCTTCACTCTCAAGCGCCTCACGGACCACACGGAAGGCGAGACCGGGGCCGTATCCCTTTCGGGCGAGCATGCCGGCCAGCCTCCGTGTCCTGACCGCCGTATCCAGTCCGCGAGTCGACGGGAGCTTGCGCGCCACGAGCCTGCGAGCCGTCTCCACCTCCTGCTCGGGGTCGAGCTGCTCCATCGCCTCCTTGACGGTCTCCTCATCCACCCCGCGGTGACGTAGCTCCGAGGCGAGCGCCCTGCGGGCAAGGCCTCGCCCGGCATGGCGCGAACTCACCCACGCCGCGGCAAACGCCTCGTCATCGATGAGCCCGACCTCGGAGAACCGCTCCAGCACGGCCTCGGCCGCCTCGTCGGGCACCTCGCGCTTGCGCAGCGCCTCGGCGAGTTGGGCACGGGTGCGCGGTGCCATGGTCAGCAGCCGCAGGCAGATCGCCCGTGCTACGGCACGCGGATCCGCCGGCGGTCCCTGGCTCGCTGGAGAACCGTCGACCGGCCCGTCGGGCAGAATCCCCGGCCTGGAGCTCTGGGACCGCTTCCCACCACGGCGGGACTCCCGCCTACCCCGGCCTCGGGACTCCGTGTCGGAGCGGTCGCCAGGCTCGTGCCCGGAGTCGTCCGATGGGGTGGGACCGCGGTCGTCTTCGGCCTCGGAGCCACCCCACGCGTCAGGCTGATCCCGGCGTGAGCGCCGGGACCGGCCGCCTCCCCGTCTGCCCGCCCCGGAGCGACCGGCCTCCGGCACATCCGGCCAGGCTCCCCAGTCCCTCGGTCCGGCCGCGTCGGCCGGACCGGAGTCAGGTCCCGTTGTCATCGGTCAACCGGCTCAGACGTCACCCGGCTTGGGAGTGGCCGCCTTGGAACCGCGACCGGACGTGGCGGGAACCGGAGCCGCGGGCGGCGGAGTGGCCGGGCTGTCGAGGCGCGGGCCGATGCCGAGCTTCTCCTTGATCTTCTTCTCGATCTCGTTGGCCGTGTCGGGGTGGCTCTTCATGAAGTTGCGGGCGTTCTCCTTACCCTGCCCGAGCTGGTCGCCCTCGTAGGTGTACCAGGCGCCGGACTTGCGGACGAAGCCGTGCTCGACACCCATGTCGATCAGGCCGCCCTCACGGGAGATGCCGACGCCGTAGAGGATGTCGAATTCGGCCACCCGGAAGGGCGGGGCCATCTTGTTCTTGACGACCTTCACCCTGGTGCGGTTGCCGACCGCCTCGGTGCCGTCCTTCAGCGTCTCGATACGACGGATGTCGAGACGGACCGAGGCGTAGAACTTCAGCGCCTTTCCACCGGTCGTGGTCTCGGGTGAGCCGAACATGACGCCGATCTTCTCGCGGAGCTGGTTGATGAAGATCGCGGTGGTGCCGGTGTTGTTGAGCGCACCGGCCACCTTGCGCAGTGCCTGGGACATCAGGCGGGCCTGGAGGCCGACGTGGCTGTCGCCCATCTCGCCCTCGATCTCGGCCTTGGGCACCAGGGCCGCGACCGAGTCGATGACCAGGATGTCGACGGCGCCCGACCGGATCAGCATGTCGGCGATCTCCAGCGCCTGCTCACCGGTGTCGGGCTGGGAGACGAGCAGTGCGTCGGTGTCGACGCCCAGCTTCTTGGCGTAGTCCGGGTCGAGGGCGTGCTCGGCGTCGATGAACGCCGCGATGCCGCCGGCCTTCTGGGCGTTGGCCACCGCGTGCAGGGCGACGGTGGTCTTACCCGAGGACTCGGGACCGTAGACCTCGATGATGCGGCCACGCGGGAATCCGCCGATGCCCAGGGCCACGTCGAGCGCGATGGAACTGGTCGGGATCACTTCGATGGGCGCACGGGTCTCGTCACCGAGGCGCATGACAGAGCCCTTGCCGAACTGGCGCTCGATCTGAGCCAGCGCGGTCTCAAGCGCCTTCTCGCGGTCGTTAGCAGCCATGGGAGCCCCCTGAAGGGTCGCGGGTTGAATCGGTTGCCAGAAAGCTACGGGGTGCCACCGACATTTTCTGGAGAGCACGCCACGAGTGACGGCGTGACCAATATAGCCGAACGACTGTTCGATCGTGGCTCGACTCCGTCACGTGTTTCCCGGACGCCGCAGGCCACGGAGGACGGTGGACCCCATCTTGGAGGAGACATTCCCGGGCATTCCATGTGTCGTGTTGTCAATGAGCTGACCTGGGGCGATGCTGAAGGAAAACGGATCCCGAGGTGCCCGATGTGCCCGATGTGACCGCCGAGTTCGCCCGGCAACGCCTGGCCCACCTTGAGTCCCTGGCCACCGAACTGGCCGCCCGGGGGCTGGCGAGCCGCATGCTCGGAACCGGCGCTCCGGTGCTGTGGGTATGGCATCCGCGCAGCGGGAGACAGACGATCGTCTTCGCCGGCCCGGCTGCGGACGGCTGGCTTTTTCTGTGGTCGCCGGGCGGCCAGGGGCGTGCCGAGGAGCCGGTCCACGTGGCCGACCTGCTCGGAAAGCTGCTGGACGGCACCCCTCGGAACGCGTCTGACGGCTGAGAGCCGTTTCCTGGATCACGCGCGGAGCCAGATCACCGGGGCTGCCAGAGTGGTCCTCCACCCGGGTCGGCGCCGGCAAGGGCAAGGTAGCGAGAAAGGCCAGGTCAAAGTCTTCCGACAGCAGCCTCGATCAGGATGCGAAGCCATGGCGCTCCGCGGTCGTCCGGGTCGGTCTTCTCACGGGGCCGATGAACAGCCACGATGCGATCCGGATTCCCATCGGATGATGGGAGCCGATCACTCACAGCCACCTCATCCCCGGTGACGCCGATCCGAGTGGAGGGCCCACTTGCCCAGCTCCGCTGGAATGCGTCAACATTGTTGATGTGTTCGTAGACGAGCGTGATGTTGCACTGTTCTTCCTTGGCTGGCGTTCCTTCGTCGATGACGCCGACACCGTACTCGCCGAGCACGGGCTCAGCCGGGTGCATCACCGGGTGCTGTACGTCGTGGCCCGCAGTGCCGGCATCAGCGTCGGCGAGTTGGCCGCGGCGCTCGGCATCTCCCGCCAGGCGCTGCACCGGCCGCTGTCGGACCTGCGGCGCCGCGGCCTGGTCACGGGCGACGTCTCCGCACGCAGCGGGCGCGAGCGGTCGCTGTCGGCCACCGCCGAGGGGCAGGCGCTCGAACGCGCCGCCACCGGCCCCCAGCTCGCCCATCTGTCCGCCGTCTTCGGTGCCGCCGGCCCGGCCGCGATCGAGGGTTGGCGGCGAATCATGCGCGGCCTCGCCCACGACACCATCGCCCAGTCCTCTTCTGCCACCCGCCACCTCCTCAACGAAGGAAGCCCCGACGGTGCCTGACCTGACCGACCAGTTCCTCGATCTGCCCGCCGGCCGTACCCACTACCGACTCGACGGGCCGGCCGACGCGCCCCTCGTCGTCTTCGTGCCCGGCGCCACCCTGCCGATGTTCGTCTGGGACGGACTTGCCGACACCGTCGCCGCCAACGGCCACCGCGTACTGCGCTACGACCTGATCGGCCGGGGCGCCTCGGCCGCACCGCGCATCTCCTACGACGCCGACGCCTTCGACCGCCAGCTCACCGAGTTGCTCGACCATGTCCAGCCGACCGGGCCCGTGCACCTGGTCGCGCTCGCGTTCGGAGCCCTCGTCACCGCCCGCTTCACCGACCGCCGTCCCGAACGGGTGGCGAGTCTGACCTACGTCGCGCCGGACGGCTTCGGCGTCCGCATGTCCCCGGCCGTGCGGCTGATGCAGCGTCCGGTGCTCGGCGACGCGCTGCTCGCGGTCGCCGGCACCGCCGTCCTGCTGTCCCGCCTGCCCGATTACTCCGACCGGCCCGATATCGTCCAGGCGTTGCGCTCGCGGTTCCGTCCCTACGCCACCGCGCCCGGATTTCAGCGGGCCGTGCTCTCCTCCGTGCGCCGGATGCCCGTCCACGACGCCGGCACCCTCTACCGGCGCAACGACGACCGGGGCGTTCCCACGCTCGTACTCTGGGGGCGCAGGGACCGTGTCACTCCGATGCCTGAGCCCGAGCGCCTACGCACCGCCCTGCCCCATGCCAAGCTCCGTGTCTTCGACGGTACGGGCCACCTGCCCCACGCCGAACGGCCCGCCGAGGTCGCCGCCGCTCTCACCTCGTTTCTCCAGGCCAACACCGCCGGCACTGCCGTCCCAGAGAGCCGCAGCGAGGCGTCCACGGTCAACCCCGATTGATCATGTCTGTGGGCGTTGGAATTGACGGCCAGAGCTGGTTCTTAAGATCTGCTGACTGATCGTGGTGATGTTGTCACGATTGGTACGTGGGTCGTGGTGACTCGACAAGCGCGGAGGGGGAGCGGCTGGAGCCGCTGCTACCCGAGGGTGGCCGTCGGGGCGGGCGGTGGAATGACCGTCGCCCGACGATCGACGGCGTGTCGCACCGGGCCCGGACCGGACTGCCCTGGCGTGATCTGTCCGAGCGGTTCGGCCCGTGGATCACGCTCTATAGGCGGCACCCTATAGGCGGCACCGCCGCTGGTCGGCCGACGGAACCTGGCAGATGCCGCCGACCGCGATCAGGCCGAGCAAGCCGCCGAGGGCCGCCTGGCCCGGGACATCTCCGTCGGCTCCGCCACCGTCCGAGCGCCCCCGCACACCGCCCCCTCCGGCGCCCGGGCCTGGCGGTGTCGCGCACCCGGTCCTCCGGCGCCTCCGTGTTTCAGCGCAGCCGGGCGGGGACGTCGGACACTCCGCACACGGCCCGCCAGACGTCCTTCGCGGCGATGCCGTCGGCCAGCGCCTGGTTCACGGTCCGGCCGCCAAGCTCGGCGATGTTGTAGTCGCGGGCCCACGACTCCGCGTACGGATCGCCGAAGTGCAGTTTCATCCGGTTCCAGAACTCCGACAGGCGCATCCCCCAAGTGTGGCCCCTCCCCGGCATGCTCGTGACCGGGCAGGGGCGCGCGGCGCGGCGATCCGCACCCGGGAGACGGAGGACATGAGGACGTGCGGACCCGTCTGTGTCAGAGGACGCGGGAGCCGTACATCTCGCCGAGCGGGTCGGCGAGCAGCTCCAGACGGGCTCCGTCGGGGTCCCTGAAGTGGATCGAGGCGCCGCTCTCGATCTGGTGCGCCACGCCCGCGGCCTCCAGCTTGCCCCGTAACCGCTCCCAGGTCGACGGATCGACGGAGACGGCGATGTGGTGCAGACCGCCGAGCACCTCTCTGTACGGACCGAGGTCGAGCCCGGGGAAGTCGAAGAAGGCCAGCAGGTTGCCGCCGCCGATGTCGAAGAAGAAGTGGCTTGATCCCCGCTGGTCGCGGTTTTCGAAAATCTCCGTCAACGGGAACTCCAGGAGGTCCTGGTAGAACGCGATCGTCGTCTCGACGTCGGAGGAGATCAGTGCGAAGTGGTGCAGGCCCCGCGCGCTGCTCGGCGGCCGGTGTTCTCGCAGGCGCTCCGCCCTGATTCTCTCGCGTGCCGTCTCCATCGCCGGATGGTCGATGCTCACCGCTGGGTCACCTCGCTGGCTCACTGCCCGATGCGTCGGATGCTTGTCCGATCTCTATCTCCGCGACGGGCCGCCGCGAACCTTCCCCGGCCGTCACGCCGCGGTGGGGGGATCTTCTTCACGGTCTCCATGGACGTACCGGGGTCCGGGAACGCGGACCCGGTGGCGGTCTCCCCTCCCGGTCGCCCGGTGCGACGGAACCGAGCCGACCGGCGAGCAGCCGTTCCGACCGGCGGCCGGGGTGAGAGCGGAGGGACCGCGGGGCGGCCGGGCCGCGTGAACGTCCATGATCTTCTCCGGTCCGGTTCCCCGGGGAGCGACGAGCAACGTAGATCTTTGGGCATGCCATACGGCGTCCCCCTCGCGCCCGCCTCCGGCGGCAGGGCCGGATGGAGACAACCGGTTCCAGCCGTGGGGCGTTTTCGACGATGACCGGTTCTGTCGGTGGGGCGATGCACTATGGAGCCGTGACCGGATCAGCGCTCGACCACTTCAGCCCCGTGACCAGGGACTGGTTCGCCGGTGCCTTCGCCTCCCCCACCGCCGCCCAGGAGGGGGCGTGGACGTCGATCGCCCGGGGGGACAACACGCTGGTGGTCGCGCCCACCGGCTCCGGCAAGACGCTGGCCGCCTTCCTGTGGTCGCTCGACCGCCTGGCCACCGAGCATGCGGCCGGGGAGCCGGGCGGGAAGCCGGACGAAGGGTCGGCGGGCGGCGGGCCCATACCGGACCGACGGCCCTCGGCGCCGTCCGGCGGCGCGGGCGGCACCCGCACGCGAGACCGCTCCCGTGCCGAGGACGACGGGCCCGCCGGTCTGTGCCGGGTGCTCTACGTGTCCCCGCTCAAGGCTTTGGCGGTGGACGTCGAGCGCAACCTCCGGGCCCCGCTGGCGGGAATGCGGCAGACCGCGCGGCGGCTCGGACTCGTGGTGCCGGAGATCTCGGTGGCGATCCGCTCGGGCGACACCCCGGCACAGGAGCGGCGCCGTTTCGCGGCCAGGCCGGCGGACATCCTCATCACCACCCCGGAGTCACTGTTCCTGCTGCTGACCAGCCAGGCCCGCGAGGCGCTGCGGGGAGTGCAGACGGTGATCGTCGACGAGGTGCACGCGGTGGCCGCCACCAAGCGCGGTGCGCACCTGGCCCTCAGCCTGGAGCGGCTCGACGCCCTGCTCCCCGAGCCCGCACAGCGCATCGGCCTGTCGGCGACCGTCCGGCCGGTGAGCGAGGTGGCCGCCTTCCTCGGCGGCTCCCGCCCCGCGACGGTGGTCCAGCCGCCCTCCGAGAAGGAGATCGAGATCGAGGTGGTCGTCCCGATCGAGGACATGACCGAGCTCGACGGCGCCCCGCGACCGCCTCGGCCCGATGACGACGACCAGTGGCTGGTCGAGCCACCAGCCCGGCGGACCATCTGGCCGCATGTGGAGGAGCGGCTGTTCGACTTGATCGGAGAGCACAGCTCGACGATCGTCTTCGCCAACTCCCGGCGGCTGGCCGAGCGGCTGTGCACCCGTCTCAACGAGCTGGCATGGGAGCGCAGGACCGACGGCGCGCCGGCGCAGGAGCCCGCGCACTGGGCGGAGGGGTTCCCCACGCCGCCCGTCGGCCCGGCCGCGCCGCCCGCCTCCCTGTCCACGCCCGCGGCGATGATGGCCCAGGCCGGAGCCGCCAAGGGGGCGATTCCGGAGATCGTGCGGGCGCACCACGGGTCGGTGTCGAAGGAGGAGCGCTCCCAGATCGAGGAGGCGCTCAAGTCGGGGCGGCTGCCGGCGGTGGTCGCGACCTCCAGCCTGGAGCTCGGCATCGACATGGGCTCGGTGGACCTGGTCGCCTGCGTGGAGTCGCCGCCGAGCGTGGCCAGCGGCCTGCAGCGGATCGGCCGGGCCGGGCACCAGGTGGGGGCCGTCTCACGGGGTGTGATCTTCCCGAAGTACCGGGGGGACCTGGTCCAGACGACCGTGGTGGCCGAGCGGATGAGAAGCGGGGAGATCGAGGAGCTCCGCTATCCCCGCAACCCCCTCGACGTGCTCGCCCAGCAGATCGTGGCGATGACCGCGCTCGACGAGTGGACGGTCGACGAGCTGGAGACCCTCCTGCGGCGGGCCGCCCCCTACCGGACGCTGCCCCGCAGCGCGCTGGAGGCGACGCTCGACATGCTCGCGGGGCGTTACCCGAGTGAGGAGTTCGCCGAGCTGCGCCCGCGCATCGTGTGGGACCGGGTCACCGGCACCCTGCGGGGCCGGCCCGGGGCCCAGCGGCTGGCCGTCACCAACGGCGGCACGATCCCCGACCGAGGGCTCTTCGGCGTCTTCCTGGTCGGAGAGAAGTCCTCCCGGGTCGGCGAGCTGGACGAGGAGATGGTCTACGAGTCCCGGGTCGGGGACGTGTTCGTGCTGGGCGCGACCTCCTGGCGGATCGAGGACATCACGGCCGACCGGGTGCTGGTCTCCCCCGCGCCCGGTCAGCCGGGCAAGCTGCCGTTCTGGCACGGTGACAACGCGGGGCGGCCGGCGGAGCTGGGCAGGGCGATCGGCGCGTTCCTCCGCGAGATGTCGGCCGCGGGCGCCGGCACCGGGGCCGGGCCGGGAGGTTCGGCGCGCGGGGGGGCGCTGGAGCGGATCAGAGCGGCCGGACTCGACGAGTTCGCCGCGGCCAACCTGCTCTCCTACCTGGCCGAGCAGCGGGAGGCCACCGGATACGTGCCGGACGACCGGACGCTGGTGGTCGAACGGTTCCACGACGAGTTGGGCGACTGGCGGGTCGTGGTGCACTCACCGTACGGGGCGCGGGTGCACGCGCCGTGGGCCCTGGCGATCGGGCGGCGGCTGCGGGAGCGCTACGGCGTCGACGTCCAGGCCGTCCACTCCGACGACGGGATCGTGCTGCGCATCCCCGACACCCTCTCCGGTCCCCCGTCGGACGTGGCGACCTTCGACGCGGAGGAGATCGAGCAGATCGTCACCGAGGAGCTCGGCGGGTCGGCGCTGTTCGCGGCGAGGTTCCGGGAGTGCGCGGGACGGTCCCTGCTGCTACCGCGCCGCACGCCCGGCAGGCGCACCCCGCTCTGGCAGCAGCGTCAGCGGGCCTCGCACCTGCTGAACGTGGCCGGCCGCTACGGTTCGTTCCCGGTGGTGCTGGAGACGATGCGTGAGTGCCTGCAGGACGTGTTCGACGTTCCTGGGCTGGTCCAGCTCATGCGGGACATCTCGGCGCGGCGGGTGCGGCTGGTCGAGGTCGAGACCTCCCAGGCGTCTCCGTTCGCGGCGTCGCTGCTGTTCAACTATGTCGGCGCGTTCATGTACGAGGGGGACGCCCCGCTGGCCGAGCGCCGCGCCCAGGCACTCGCGCTCGACACGAGCCTGCTGGCCGAACTGCTGGGCCAGGCGGACCTGCGCGAGCTGCTCGACCCCGATGTGATCGCCGACACCGAGCGCGAACTGGCCCGGCTGGACCGGCCGCTCCGTGACGCCGAGGACCTGGCCGACCTGCTCCGCTCGCACGGTCCCCTCCTCGCGACCGACGTGAGCCTGCGCGAGGGCGACCCCACCTGGCTGGCCGACTTGGAGGGCGCCCGGCGGGCGATCCGGGTACGGGTGGCCGGACAGGAGCAGTGGGCGGCGATCGAGGACGCCGCTCGGTTGCGCGACGCGCTCGGCGTGCCGCTGCCGGTGGGGGTGCCACACGCCTTCCTGGAGCCGGTGGACGACCCGCTGGGCGATCTGGTCGCCCGGCACGCCCGCACCCGCACCCCGTTCCCGGCCGACACGGCCGCCGCCAGGTTCGGTCTCGGCCCGGCGGTCGTCACCGACGCGCTGCGCCGCCTGGCCGCCTCCGGCCGGGTGGTGAACGGGGAGTTCAGGCCGGGTGGTCGGGGAGAGGAGTGGTGCGACGCCGGGGTGTTGCGGATGCTGCGCCGCAGATCCCTGGCCCGGCTCCGCAAGGAGGTGGAGCCGGTCACCCCCGAGACCCTGGCCGCCTTCGCCCCCGCCTGGCACGGCATCACCGGCAGCCCGCAACGGGGCAGGCCGCCCATCGACGCGCTGGTCGGCGCGATCGAGCAGCTCCAGGGGGCGGCGGTGCCCGCCTCCGCGCTGGAGACGCTGATCCTGCCCTCGAGGGTGCCCGGATACGACCCGTCGCTGCTGGACGAGCTGACGTCCTCCGGTGAGGTCGTCTGGGCGGGGCAGGGGTCCCTGCCGGGCGGGGACGGCTGGGTGGCCCTGTACTTCGCCGACACCGCCCCCGTGCTGATGCCCGAGCCGCTGGAGATCACCCTCACCCCGCTCCACGAGGCGGTCGTGGAGGTGCTCGGCGGTGGCGGAGCACTGTTCTTCCGGGAGGTGGCGGGCCGGGCCGGCGCCCTGCTGGCCGGATCGGTCCCGGATGACGCGATGCTGGCCGCCGCCGTGTGGGACCTGGCGTGGGCCGGGCGGGTCACCGGTGACACGCTCGCACCGCTGCGGGCCACGCTCGGCACCGGCCGGCCCGCCCACCGGCCGGCCACGACGCGCAGGCGGCGGCCGGTGCTGCCCACCCGGAGCGGGCCGCCGACCGTGGGCGGACGCTGGTGGCTGCTGCCGCAGGCGGCCGGCGACCCGACCCAGCGGGCGCACGCCCAGGCCGAGGTGCTGCTGGAGCGGCACGGTGTGGTGACGCGGGGCGCGGTGACCGCCGAGCGGCTACCCGGTGGGTTCGCCGCGATCTACCAGGTGCTCCGCGCCTTCGAGGAGAGCGGCCGGTGCCGCCGGGGCTATTTCGTCGAGGGGCTGGGCGGCGCCCAGTTCGCCCTCCCCGGAGCCGTCGACCGGATGCGCGCCACCGCCACGCCACCGGGCGGCGGCGCATCCGACCCGTGGAGCACCCGGAAACCGGACGGAGACGGCCGGCGAGCGGTGGTGCTGGCGGCGGCCGATCCTGCCAACCCGTACGGTGCGGCCCTGTCCTGGCCCGCCCATCCCGGCGAGGTGTCCCACAAGCCGGGCCGGAAGGCGGGCTCTCTGGTGGTGCTCGTGGACGGGCACCTGGTGCTCTACGTCGAACGCGGCGGCAAGACCCTGCTGTCCTTCACCGACGACGACCGTCTCAGGCCCGCCGTGGACGCGCTGGCCCTGGCCGTCCGCGACGGCGCCCTCGGCAAACTGACCGTGGAGCGGGCGGACGGCGCCGCCATCAACGACTCTCCGCTGGGCGCCGCTCTGGAGGACGCCGGGTTCCACCCGACTCCTCGGGGGCTGCGCCTGCGGGCCTAGGGGCCGTGTGATGTCGCGATCAATTGGCTGCTTGCAAGAGATCTTCGAGTCAGATCATCGAGGCGCGGAGTTCGAGGCCGGCGAGGTAGCTCTCGGGCGGCTTGTCGAAGCGTGTGGCGATGCCGCGCCAGTCCTTCAGCCGGTTGATCAGGCGCTCGACGGCGTTCCGTTCCTTGTAGAGGTCGGCGTCGTGGCTGACGGGCCGCCCGCCCCGGCTGCCTTTCTTTGCGGTTGGCCGCCTGGTCCTTCTTCTCCGGGATGACCGCCTTGATATGGCGTTGGCGTAGGTAGACGCGGTTGGCGCGGGACGAGTACGCCTTGTCCGCAGCCACCGCGCCCGGCCGGGTGCGGGGCCGGCCGGGCGACCGGCAGGCGGACGCGGATCTTCTTCAGCACGGGGATGAACTGGGGCTGTCCGCGGCCTGCCCGGCTGTCAGAACGAACGACAGCGGCCGGCGCCTACGATCGGCGGCGAGGTGAATCTTGCTGGTCAGTCCGCCGCGGGACCTGCCGAGCAGGGCTTCCTTCGGAGCCTGCGGCGGCGGCGGACGCGTCGGCGTTCTTCCCGCTCAGGATCGTTTCCGTCGTCCCACCCGTTTTGTTCCCCTCGTCGCCCCCCCTTTTGCCGGGCCTGTTCCTGCTCGGCGGCGGCCTCGTCCAGAGCCTCCATGACGTCCTTGCCGACGAGCATCCCGGCGGCGTCGTGGTGAGCACGGGCGATCGTGGAGTCCACGCTGACCAGGGACACGTCCGTCCTGCCCTGGCGGGCGGCCTCGGCGCTCAGGCCCTCCGGGGCCGTGGCCGCTCGCGCCGTCGAGCTCAACCACCGCCCCGCAAGATCCATGGCTATCGCACTCCGACAGAGATCTACGCTGAGATCTTGAACAGCGGTGATGCATCGACCCTTTGAGCGCGCCCTCGTTTTCCGACGCACTCACGCCGCAAGGAACATCCGAACCGAAACATGCGCCTGCACTGTCAGTCACCTATGTCACGGAAAGTGCTACAGCTAATTTCTGCACTCAGCCTCCCCGGAGGCCAACCAGGGCGCACTGCACCCAGCACTGCCCCGATTCCTCAGTACATGTCAGGAGACCCGATGAGCACCCCGCGACAACGCCTCTACCTGCTGCTGCTCGCCATTGGCATCATCGTCCCCTATCGCCACGCCATCGGCTGGCTCGGAGAGCACGGACTCGACCTGCCGCGTTTCGTCGACGACATGCTCGCCAATGACATCTCCGCGTTCTTCGTCTGGGACGTCGTCATCGCGGTGGTGGTATTGCTCGCCGCGGCCGTCACCGACCGCGCCCTGCACATCCGCGATCGCGTGTGGGTCGTCATCGGTTCGCTCGCCGGCGCCTCGGTCGGGCTCCCGCTCTACCTGTGGCTGCGGGAGCGCCGGCGGCGACCGGCGGAAGGCGCGGCCCTGGCCGGTGGCGTGCGGCTCTCGCGCTGAGCTGCACGACAGTCATTGAATGCCGATGGTCACGGGGACCCGGTGGTCCTGAAGAAACTTTGGTCGGATATGCCCTGGCTTGCGATGCAGAGGGCCTTCACTGGGTGTCTTCAGTAGAGGCGTGGCCCGCGAACAGCTCCAGCTGCTCGCCGACGGCTCGGCGTGCGTGAGTTTCAGGCAGCGGCGGCAGGTGACCGCGCCCCGGTCGGGATGGGCTGCGGCCGGATCCCAGCCGCCGACGCCGACCATGCAGGCCGGGCCGGGCATGTGCTCGTCGGCGAACCAGCGGGTCATCGCGACGTCGTGCACGATGCCCGAGGAGCGCACCCGCAGGTTGGAGCCGTCGGCGTCCCCAGCCCCAAAGTAGGTTCTGATCGGCCCTCCGCTCACGGGTCGAGGAACTCGGGGTGCCGTTATCGTGGCTGTCACTAGCCACCAAACCGGGTATCCCGGCGCCGAGCAGCGATTGGCCCCTGCTGATGGCCGACGGCAGGCCCCAGGCTGGCTCGATCGCGGCCCTGCCCGCCACGCCTGGCCCAAGATGATGAGGGGTTATCGGCTGCGCGGTCTCACGCCGGTGATCATGAGGTTCAGCAATCGGTCGGCATCGGACGCTCGATCCTTTGATCGCTCGGTGGCGACCGCGATCCCGTTGGCGAGTTGGAGCAGCTCGGAGATCGTGACATCGTCCCTGGCCTCGCCCGAACCCTGCGCCTTGAGCAGGAGTTCAGAGCCGGCCGACCGGATCCGATCGTGGTGCGCCGTCTCCTTGCCCGACAGCAGGACGGCCAGCCCGCGAAAGGAGTTGCTATGGTCCACGACCGCCCGCAGCCATGTCCGAAGGGCAGCGCCGGGATCGGGATCGGCAGATAGACACCGCGCCTGGGCACAAAGCGCCTCAACCCTGTCATGCAGCACCGCTTCGGCCAGGGCGGCCCGTCCGGCAAAGTGGCGATGCAGTGTCGCCGACCCCGCCCCCGCCCGCTGGGCGATCTTCTCCAGGGAGGCCGCGATCCCTTCCTCGGCAAAGACCTCGCGGGCAGCAGTGAGGATGCGGTCGCGGCTTCTTACGGCGTCCGCGCGCGTGCGACGGGTTCGGCCGACATTCACCGAACGTCCCTCCCTGCCACTAGATGGGGTCTGACCCCATTTATTATGGCAGACTGCGCACGCCGTCTACCCGTGAGGAACTCCATGACTGACACGCTGAACGACCGCGACCAGCGCCTCGGCGGTTTCGTCGACCGACCGAGCCTCGATCAGTACGCGCCCAGATACGGTGAGCACTTCGACATCCGCCGGGACGCCGGAATCGTGGAAGTCAGGATGCACACCGGCGGCGGGCCCGCGATGTTCTCGCGCGGCCTGCTCAACGCCTGGGGCCACGTGCTCAGGGACGTCGGCGCCGATCGCGACAACGAGGTGCTCATCATCACCGGCACCGGCCGCCAGTGGATCGCGGGCTTCGATCCCCGGTCCTTCTCCGAGCCGCCGTCGCAATGGCCCAGCGACGTGCTCTACGAGCAGTACTCCGACGGGATGAAACTGCTGGAGAGCCTTGCCTTCGACGTCGACATCCCGACCATCGCCGCGGTGAACGGCCCCGGCCCCCGCATGGAACTCGCCTTGATGTGCGACATCACCCTGTGCGCCGACGACACCCTCATCGCCGACGGAAACTTCACCGCCGGCTCGGTCCCCGGCGACGGCATGCACCTGGTCCTGCAGGAACTCCTCGGCACCAAGCGCGCCGCCTACCTGGCCTACACCGGCCAAAAGATCGACGCCGCCACCGCTCTGCGGTGGGGCCTGGTCAACGAGATCCTCCCGGCCGAGCACGTCATGAACCGTGCCCGACAGATCGCCTCGGCCATCGCGGCTACGCCCCGCACCTCACGACGGCTCACCCACGCCGTGATCCGCCGCCCGTGGCAACGACGCATCGTGGAGGACCTGCGCGCCGGGTACGCACACCAACTCCTCGCGGCCAGCCGCTAGGGTCTGTTTGATGTCGCGATCAACTTTGCCGATCCGGACCCGTCTGGAGGGCGGATCCGGTAGGAAGACGGTCGTGACGCGCAGGCAACTCACCGACGAACAGTGGACGTTGATCGAGCCGTTCCTGCCGATAGGCGAGTACGGCGGTCGTCGGCCGTCTGTCCGCGACCTCCGCTGAGGAACGTCGCACTGGTGTCCCGGTTTCGGGATCTTGTGCTACTCGGCGAACTGGCCGGCGAGGCCGATCCGGCGTTCCTGGCCACGCCGGAGTTCGCGAGGGCCCGGAAGCAGTGGATCGGACTGCTCGACGGCCTCGTGCGCGACGCCCAGTCCGAGGGGTCGATGCGCGCGGATGTCGGCACAGGCGACATCGTGCTGCTGCTCAACGTCTTCACCTGCCACCTCGCCGAACTGCCCGTGCACGTGGCCGCCCAGCCCGCCAGGTTTCTGCACCTGATGCTCGACGGCCTACGGGCCGGCGGGGCCACCGAACTGCCGGGCGAACCCGCGACTCCGTGACGTGCGCGCCCTCCGCCCCGGCGGAGACGCCCCGACAGCGATCATCGATCGCACTGACGTCACGCCTGGTCGTGCAGGAGCGCGAGCAGGCAGGGGCGCATCAGGCGGTCGATCTCCTCCTGGGACGCGTCGCGCAGGGGATCGAGGTCGAGCAGTTGGTGACCGATGGTGACGCCGATCATGATCGAGGTCACCAGCGCCGCGCGCAGACGGGCGTCGTCGCCGGAAAGGACCGCCCCGACCTGGTCGATCTGCCTGCCCAGCGCGGCCCGGGCGGAGTCGGCCGCCTCGGGGTGGGTGAGCATCGAGCGCATCATCGCCAGTGAGGCCGGGGGCAGCCCGCTCAACTTCACGCCGAGCGTCTCCAACATCCGCTCGATGAGATCCCCGGGCTCCGCGCCCTCCGGCACCGGAGCGTCCTGGACGGCCCGGCTGAACAGCTCCTGCTTGGAGCCGAAGTGCTGCATGACGAGGGCCGGGTCGACTCCCGCCTCCGCGGCGACGGCCCTGATGGTCGTGCGCTCGAAGCCCCGCTCGGCGAACAGTCCGCGCGCCGCTTCGAGGATGCGCCGCTCGGAGCGGCTCCGCCGCTCGGCCCGGGAGAGGTTCACGGAGTGACTCTACAGTCGTTGACCCAATAGGGTCGCACCTATACACTCAACGGTTGTTGAGCAAAGGAGCGGTCATGCAGAACACAGCGGTCGTCACCCGCTATCACGATGCGATGATTCACAAGTCGGCCGACGCCCTCGCGGACCTCTACACCGAGGACGCCGTCCACGAGTTCCCCTTCACCACTCCTGGCCTGCCATCCCGATTCGAGGGGCGCGAGAAGATCCGCGCCGGATACCGGGCCATGTGGGGGGCGTCCCCGGCACGGGTGGAGGAGATCCGCAACGTGGTCACCTACCAGGCCACCGACCCCGAGGTGATCGTCGTCGAGCACGAGGTCGTGGGCACCGCGGGCACCGCAGGCCACCCGTTCCGGGTGCCCGGCCTGCTGGTGCTACGGGTCAGGGACGGCCGCATCGTCCACTGCCGTGACTACATGGACGCCGGTGGAGTCGCCCAGGCCAGAAACGCCTGAACACCGCACCCCGCCCGCCCGGGAAGGCATGTCCCCGGTGACCCGACCGGATGGGGGACGACCCGTGATCACAGGCCGCCCCCGGAAGCCTCCCGCGCGGTGCGGGCCCGTCCGTCTCGCGGCGCGACGGACGGGTCCGCGGCGTCCCAAGGACCGGCCGTCGATCGCCCCCGGCCTGGCGCGGCCCTCTCCCTGACCTCTGGCCTCCTCCCCCATCACGACCATCGGCGGCCGCGCGGGATCAGACGGAGGTGGGACCGTAGACGGCGGAGCCGGCCCCGGTGGTCATGGCCCAGTAGCGGTCGCCGTAGGACCAGTGCCACCACTCGGTGGGGTAGTTGACCAGGCCGGCGGAGCCGAGTGCACGCCCCAGGAGGTCACGGTGGTGACGGGCCTCGGGCGACAGGCCGGGGGCGTCGGTGTAGCACGCGCCGCCGCTCTGCTCCGGGGTGGCGTTGAGCGGGGTGCCCATGTCGAGCTCGTCCCCGTCCTCGGTGCACAGGGTCAGGTCCACCGCCGCGCCCGCGGTGTGCGGCGCGACCTCGACGGGCGAGACGTAGCGACTGGCCGCCACATGGATCTCCTCGGGCGACATTTTCGGAAATGTCACCCGCAATTCCGCCGAGTACTCCTCAAAGATCCGCTGCTGCGCCGCCAGCGGCCGGTAACCCTCCACGACCAGCAGCCGGTACCCGGACGGAAGGTGGGCCTGCGCGCCCTCCAGCCGGACCAGCAGCCCCTCCCGGAGATGGGAGAACGCTCCCCTGGGATCGGCCATCCGCCCGTCCACCCGCAGCCGCCCCCGGACGTCCGTCAACCGCTCTCCGGACTCCTTGACCGGGACCGCGGTGACTCGGGGATCGGAGATCAAAACGATGTCGCGCATAGCGGCAATTCTCACACCGTCTCAGAGAACACCTGTTCCCGGGCCTGCTGAAGTGCCGAATCCAGGGCTCCGCGCAACACCGGATTGCCCTGCACGCCCGTCACCACGACCGCCGGCCGGCTCGGGCAGACCCTGGCCACGGCCTCCTCGACCCTGGCCGCGAGCGCGGTCCCCCCGGCCCGGCCCACGTCACCGCCGAGCACGATCAGCGCCGGATCCAGCACCACGGCCACCGCCGCCACGCCGACCGCCAGTCTCCCTGCCAACTCGTCGAGAAAACCCTCGGCCCCCTCGGCGACGGCCGTACGGACGTAGCCGCCGACGGAGCCGTCGGAACGGGAGGCGATACCGTGCGCGCTCGCCAGGCCGGCTACGGCGTCGCCGCCGACCAGACGCTGGAACGAGCCCGACTGCGGCTCGTTCACGTCGGTGGGGAGCGGCTCCCCGGGGACGGGCAGCCAGCCGATCTCACCCGCGCCGCCGGTGAAACCGCGGTGGACACGTCCGCCGAGCATGACCCCGAGGCCTTGGCCGACTCCCGCCCACACCAGCACGAAGTCGTCCATGCCCAGCGCCGCGCCGTGCGAGCGCTCGGCCAGCGCCGCCAGGTTCACGTCGTTCTCGATCGTCACGGGGACGTCGAGGTCACGCCGGAGCCCGGCGAGCACCCCCTTGTGCCAGGAGGGCAGGTCGAAGGAGAACCTGACGTCGCCGGTGCGGGGATCGACCACGCCTCGGGTGCCGATCACGAAGGCCCGCAGGCCGGCCATGGGGATGTCCCCCGAGGCACATGCCTTCTCGACGGCGCTGCGCACGAGCCGTACCGGGTCGTCGTGGCCGTTGGGATCCACCGACACCTCGGCGACGATCGCGCCGGTGATGTCGGCCACTCCGGCGCTGATCCGGTCCGGCAGCACGTCAAGTCCCACCACGTACGCGCATGACGGCACGACACCGTAGAGCGCGGCGTTGGGACCACGTCCACCGGCCTGCTCACCGACCACGGTGACGAGGTCGCGCTCCTGGAGCCTGGCGAGCAGCTGACCTGCGGTCACCTTTGAGAGCCCGGTATGTTCTCCCAGCTCGGCACGGGTGAGTGGGCCGCTGGACAACAGAAGTTCCAGTGCCGCCCGGTCATTGAGCCGGCGTAGCAACTGAGGCGTTCCCGGATGGCTGGGCAAGGTCGGCTCCCCCCGTCACGATCCGCTAACGATCGTTTCTTTTAAGAAAGTTTATTGTTAGTTTAACCGTAGTCAGCCCGCAGGCAAGTGTCACAGCCGGCCGCGGGATGTCAGAGCGCCGACCGTGAGGAGGCGCCTTCGACCAGGTGCGGCGAGGCACGGGGACCGCGCCGGCACCCGAAGTGCGACCCCGACGCGAAGCCGGGAAGGGAGAACCCCGAAGTGAAAATCACGAAGTTCGCGGTTACGACTGCTACCACCGCCGCCTTGGCCCTGGGCCTCACCGCCTGTGGTTCCACTGATGAGCCCGCCAAGACCGAGTCCCAGGCCGGCGCCTCCGCCGCTGCCAGCGGCCCGAAATATGCCGGTCAGACGCTGACCGTGTGGCGTCTCGGTGACAGCAACCCGGCCGCCCAGAAATATATGGACGAGCTGAACGCGGCCTTCGAGAAGGAGTCCGGTGCCAAGGTCAAGCTGGAGTGGATCCCCTGGCCCCAGGTGAACGACAAGTTCACCGCCTCCGCGGCGGGCGGCGCCGGCCCGGACGTCACCGAGATCGGCAACGACCAGGTGCCGCTCTGGCAGAGCCAGGAGGCACTCTCCCCGGTCACCGCCCTGGTGGAGGCCGGCGACCAGACCGAGATCCCGAAGAACCTGCTCGGCCTGGAGACCATCGACAACGAGGTCTATGCCCTGCCCTGGGGCGCCGGCGCCCGAGCGGTCCTCTACCGCAAGGACTGGTTCGCCGACCTCGGCATCGAGGTTCCGAAGACGTGGGACGAGCTGGTCGCGGCGGCCAAGAAGATCCAGGCCGAGAAGGGCAAGGACGTCGACGGCTTCGCCTTCAACGGCGGCTCCGACGCCAACCACCTGCTCGGCGCGCTCGCCTGGTCCGAGGGCGGCGAGTACGCCCTCAAGGAGGGCGACAAGTGGGTCGGCAAGGTGACCGACCCCAAGTTCAAGGCCGGTTTCGCCACCTACACCGGCCTGGTCACCGACGGTCTGTCCGGCAAGTCGCGTCTCACCCAGAACACGGTGGACATCCGTAAGCGGTTCGCCAACAACAAGGTCGGCATGTACCTGACCGCCGGCTGGGACCTGCCCGGCATCGAGGTGGACAGCAAGGGCAAGCTGAAGGCCGACAAACTGGCCTTCTTCCCGCTCCCCGCCAAGTCCGGCGGCGAGGCCCCGTCCTTCTTCGGCGGCAACGACATCGCCGTCTGGGACGGTGCCAAGAACAAGGAGCTCGCGGCCGACTATCTGAAGCTGGCCACCAACAAGGAGTGGGCCGACCGCTACGCCGCCGAAGGCGGTCTGCTGCCGATCTACCCCGAGGCGCTGGCGAAGCTGAGCTCGGACCCGGCGCAGGCTCCGTTCGCGGCGGCCTTCGCCAAGGCCAAGGCCTTCCCCGCCGACCCCAACTGGACCGAGGCCAACGAGACCAAGGCCGTGCTGCAGAACGCCGCGCGCTCCGTGATCGAGGGCAAGGCCACCCCGGACGAGGCTCTCACCAAGGCCAACGGGGAAATCGAAGAGATCCTGAACCAGTAGACACATGACAAACACGTCTACGATCGCCCGGGGCGGAGGCAATCCCTCCGCCTCGGGGCGGCGCCGCAGTCCGCAGCGACCCGTCAAGGCCAGCGGGCTCCCTCCCAAGGCCATCCCGTACGTCCTGCTCGTTCCCGGCCTGCTGGTGATCGCCGGGCTGCTGCTCTACCCGCTGTTCCAGATGATCGTCATTTCCTTCCAGAAGGTCGGCATCCCCCAGATCAACGGCAAGAAGCCGGCGACCTGGGTGGGCTGGGACAACTACACCAAGATCCTCGACAACGAGGTCTTCTGGTCCTCCCTCCGCAACACCGTCGTGTTCGCCGTCGTCACGGTGACTCTGACGCTGGTCCTCGGGACCGCGGTCGGCACCCTGCTCAACAAGCTGGGCACGAAGATGTCCACGTTCGTGGTCGTCGGCATCATGTCCGCCTGGGCCGTGCCACCGGTCGCCCAGGGCGTCATCTGGCGGTGGCTCTTCGACGCCGACGCCGGGATGATCAACTGGGCGCTCAACCTGCTCCCCGACGGGCTGTCCGACCTGCTGTTCGGCCGGGCCGACTGGACCGGCGAGCCCTGGCTGAACGACGCGATCACCGTCTACCTGGTGCTGGTCCTCTGCGTGGTCTGGGCGTCGTTCCCGTTCATCGCGGTGTCGGTGCTGGCCGGTCTCAAGGGCATCCCCGCAGAGCTCTACGAGGCGGCCAGAGTTGACGGGGCCACCCCCTGGCGGACCTTCCGGAAGATCACTTTCCCACTGCTCAAGCCGGTCTTCTCGGTGCTGACGATCCTGTCCATCATCTGGAACTTCAAGGTCTTCAGCCAGCTCTACGTGCTGATGAACGGGCCGACCAACCGCGAGGCGTTCAACCTGTCCATGTTCTCCTTCGCCGAGGCCTTCCGCAGCCCGCCGAAGATGGGCACCGGAGCGGCGATCGCGGTGATCCTGACGCTGCTCCTGCTCGTCGTCACCGCCGTCTACGTCCGGCAGATCGTGAAGACGGAGGAGATGTGATGACCCCGCTCGCACGCAAGCGTCTCGGGAAGATCGCGCTCAACACGGCCGGCGTCCTGGTCTTCGTCTTCGCGGTGTTCCCCGTCTACTGGATGGTCTCGACCTCCTTCAAGACCAACGACCAGATCTTCACGACGGACTTCATCCCGTTCCCCACGCAGTTCACCTTCGAACACCTGGACCGGGTGCTCAGCGAGGGCGTGGCGGGCAACTCCATCTGGCTCTACATGCGCAACAGCGCGATCGTCGCCCTGGGTACCGTGCTCATCGGCGCCGTCTTCGCACTGCTGGCGGCCACCGCCATCGCCCGCTTCACGTTCAAGGGCCGCAGCAGCTTCCTGGTCCTGCTGCTCATCGTCCAGATGATCCCGTCCGAGGCCCTGCTCATCCCGCTCTTCCTCAACGTCAAGCGGCTCGGCCTCTACGACCAGCTGCTGGGCCTGATCGTCATCAACGTCGGCCTGACCCTCCCCTTCGGCATCTGGATGCTGCGCACGTTCGTCGCCGCGGTGCCCAAGTCTCTGGAGGAGGCCGCCTGGATCGACGGCGCCAGCCGGCTGATGACCTTCTGGAAGATCCTGTTCCCGCTGGTGGCTCCCGGCCTGGTGGCGACGAGCATCTTCTCGTTCATCACCGCCTGGAACGAGCTGATCTTCGCGCTCATCCTGATGTCCGACTCCTCGGGCTACACGATGCCGGTCGCGCTGCAGTTCTTCTTCGGGCAGCGAGGGACCGACTGGGGCGCCATCATGGCCGGCTCCACGATGATGACCATCCCCGTCGTCATCTTCTTCCTCCTGGTGCAGCGGCGGATGGTCACCGGCCTCGTCGCGGGCGCCGTCAAGGGCTGAACCCCTTCCCATCGGCACCGGTACGGCTCCGCGTCCACAAGGCGCGAGCCGTACCGGCCAGGCCACATCCGACATCCGCCAACCTCAGGTAAGGAATCACCCAGCGCCATGTCTGAGCACCTCGCGGACCCCAGCGACCAGGGACTGCGCCGTCTCGCAGCCGGCACCCTGCTCGTCGCCTTCCAGGGCGTCACCCCTCCCGAATGGGTCCTACGGGAGCTTGCGGGCGGCCTGGGCGGCGTCACCCTCTTCGGCTTCAACGTCGCCGACCCCGTGCAGCTCTCCACGCTCACCGCTCGCCTGCGCGAGGCAGGCGAGCCGGTCATCTCACTGGACGAGGAGGGCGGCGACGTCACCCGGCTCGACTACCACGTGGGCAGCCCCTACCCCGGCAACGCCGCCCTGGGCGCCGTCGACGACGTCGAGCTGACCCGGCGCGTCTACCGGTCCATCGGCGACGACCTGGCGCGGTGCGGCGTCAACCTGGACATGGCCCCGTCCGCCGACGTGAACACCGCCGACGACAATCCGGTGATCGGAACCCGCTCCTTCGGGCCGGACACCGCACTGGTCGCCCGGCACACCGTCGCGGCCGTCCACGGCCTGCAGTCGGCCCAGGTGGCCGCCTGCGTCAAGCACTTCCCCGGGCACGGCGCCACCCGGCAGGACTCCCATCTGGAGATCCCGCTCGTCGACGCCTCCATCGAGCTGCTGCGCGAACGCGAACTGGCGCCCTTCCGCGCCGCGATCGGCGCTGGGACCAAGTCGGTCATGACCGCGCACGTCCGCGTCCCCGCCCTGACCGGTACGGCCCCCGCCACCCTGTCGGCGGCCGCGCTGACCGGTCTGCTGCGCGGCGAGATGGGTTACGACGGCGTGGTCGTCACCGACGCCCTCGACATGCGCGCCATCACCGAGAGCGTCGGCCTGGCCGGCGGCGCGGTGCTCTCGCTCGCCGCCGGGGCCGATCTCCTCTGTCTGGGCCCGCTACCGACCGAGAACGATGTCCGCCGGATCGTCGACGAGATCGTCGCCGCGGTGGGGGACGGGCGGCTGCCCGCTGCCAGGCTGGAGGCCGCGGCCGAGCGCGTGGCCCGCCTCCGTGCCTGGTCCGGCGCGCCCCGGACGGGCCGGGCCGAGGAGAGCGTGATCGGCCTGACCGCGGCCCGTCGCGCGGTCACCCTCACCGGCTCCGCGGCCCCGCTGGTCGACCCGCTGGTAGTCGAGGTGGACACCCCGCCGACCATCGCCGTCGGCGACGTACCGTGGGGATTCGCGCTCCTGATGCCGCAGGCGGAGGTCGTCCGGGTCAGACCGGAGGCCGCGGACGTGCCGGCCATTCTGGAACGTGCCGTCGGCCGTTCCCTGGTCGTCGTGGTCAAGGACGCCCACCGCTACGAGAGCAGCCAGACGGTGGTGTCGGCGCTGCTGGCCACCCGTCCGGACGCCACGGTCGTGGAGATGGGCCTGCCGATCTGGCGCCCCGAGGGTGCGACCTATCTGGCCACGTACGGCGCGGCCCGTGCCAACGCCCAGGCTGCGGCTGAAATCCTGGCCGGTCACTCTTCGACGGCCCCCGCCGGCTCGCGCTGAAGCGGCTCCGGCACCGCAAAGGTCTCCGCTGACCGCAGGCGAGCGGCACAAACCGTACGGAACCCGTCGGGACGCCCCGCCCGACCGTCCACATCCGCGGCCAGGTCCCTCAGGACGCGAAGATCTCCTCCCGCGCCTGATCCAGGGCGGCGAGCACGGCACCGCGCAGCACCGGGTTCCCCTCCACCTCGCTGACCACCACCTGGGGGCGGACCGGGCAGATCCGGGCCACCGCCTCCTCGATCCTGGAGGTCAGCGCGCCGCCGCCCGCCTGGCTGATCTCGCCGGCCAGCACCACGAGCCCGGGGTCGAGCACGACGGAGACCGACGCCACTCCCAGCGCCAGCCGCCCGGCGATCTCGTCCAGCAGCGGCTCGCCACGCTTCCCCGCCGCCACGACCGCCGCCACGCACTCGGCGGCGCCGGCTCCCCCGAAGCCGTAGGTGGCGGCGAGTTCGGTGACCGCTTCGGCACTGACCAGTGACTGCAGACCGCCGGCCAGCGAGGGCAGCCGCCCGGGCACCGCCCGCACGTCCGCGGCCAGCGGCACACCGGGCACCGGAAGATAGCCGATCTCACCCGCGCTGCCGGACCGGCCGCGGTGCAGACGGCCGCCGAGCACGACGCCCAGGCCGATGCCGCGGCCTACCCAGAGCAGTACGAAGTCGTCGACGCCACGCGCCGCGCCGAGGGCACGCTCAGCGACGGCGACGAGGTTCACATCGTTTTCGATCCTTACATCGCGGCGCAGGTCACGGGCGAGCGCCTCATGGATGCCCTCGTGCCAACCCGGCAGGTCGAAGGAGAACCGCACGTCCCCGGTCCGGGGATCGACCACACCCGGCGTGCCGATCACGACCGTCCGCAGCTTGGACAGCGCGACCTTGGCCGAACGGCACGCCTTGACGACCGCACTGTGCACGAGGGCGACCGGGTCGTCGTGCCCGTTCGGTGCGACCGCCACCTCGGAGACGATCTCGCCGTGGATGTCCGCGATGGCGGTGGTGACGAATTCCGGGCCGACATCCAGGCCCGCTACATAAGCAGAGGACGGAATGATTCCATAAAGTGCTGCGTTCGGCCCCCTACCGCCCGCCTGCTCCCCCGTCACCTCGACCAGCCCGCGTCCCTCCAACCGGGCCAGCGTCTGCGACGCCGTCACTTTGGAAAGGCCGGTGAGCTCACCGATCTGGCCCCGTGTCAGCGGTCCCGAGTCGAACAACAGCTCCAGGGCGGCCCGGTCGTTGATCTCCCTCAGCAGCCTGGGCACGCCAGGACGTCGCTCCATACGCATGCTCTCTTGTCCGCCGTTTCCCCGTCAGCTTCACATTCGTACAAGAATAGCGATCCTATTCATTAATAAAGCTTCCTGATAGTTCAGCCCCGCGCATGGCAGTCGAGGGGGTCGCGGAGGCGCCCCCGCCGCACTGTCCGGCCGCCGGACCCGTCTCGGCCGGACAGCCTCTCCGTCCACCGATCCGGTGCCGATCCGCCGGTGAGGGCGGGGAGCGACAGACACGATCGGTTCTCTTGCGACCTCACGCCTAAGCAGTCAATAGCAGGCGGGATAATCGACTACATGCGCCTATCCGCTCGTGTCGACTATGCCCTGCGCGCCGCCGCCGAACTCGCCGCCGCCGGTGACGGACCAACCACCGTGGGTGAGCTGGCAAAAGAGCAGGACATGCCTCCCAAGTACCTGGAGAACATCCTCCTGCAGATGCGCCGGGCCGGGCTGGTCCGCGGCCAGCGCGGCCCCGAGGGCGGCTACGTTCTGGCCCGTCCCGCCACTGAGATCACTCTGGCCGATGTGATCCGGGCCGTGGACGGCCCGCTGGCCAATGTGCGGGGCGAACGGCCCGAGCACGTCGGCTATCGGGGACCCGCGGAGTCGTTGCAGCAGGTCTGGATCGCACTGCGGGCCAGCGAGCGGGCGATCCTGGAGGAGGTCACGCTGGCCGGCGTGGCCACCGGAACGCTGCCGGAGCGTGTCCGCCAGCTCGCCGCCGATCCCGCCGCATGGGACTGATCGGGATCTCGTGCCCGAGGGCGACGTCGTCTACCGCACCGCGAGGCGGCTCGGCCAGGCGCTGGACGGCCGACCGCTGACGCGTTCCGACTTCCGAGTGCCGCGTTATGCCACCGCCGACCTCACCGGCCGGGCCGTGCTGGAGACCGTTTCGCGCGGCAAACACCTGCTCACCCGGATCGAAGGCGCTCTGACCCTCCACACGCACCTGCGGATGGAGGGGAGCTGGCAGATCGCCCCCGCCGGCCGCCCACTGCCCCCGGGCGACGTGGTGCGCCTGGTGCTGGCCAATGACGAATGGCAGGCGGTGGGAGTACGGCTGGGCGTGGTCGACCTGGTGGCGACGGCTGAGGAGGATCGGCTGGTCGGGCATCTCGGCCCCGACCCGCTCGGACCCGACTGGGATCCGGTGGAGGCCGTACGGCGTCTGGCGGGGAGACCCGGGCTGACCGTCGGGGAGGCGCTGCTCGACCAGCGCAACCTGGCCGGCCTCGGCACCGTCTATCGGGCCGAGACGTTGTTTCTCACGAAGATCTCGCCGTGGCGGCCCGTGGAAGCGGTCGAGGACATGGGAGTGGTGGTGCGGCTCGCGCAGAAACTGCTGCACGCCAACAGAGAGCGCAGCAGCAGGACGACAACCGGTGATCTCCGTCCGGGGCGGGGCACCTGGGTCTATGGCAGGGCGGGAAGACCGTGCCTACGCTGCGGGCATCGGGTCAGTCGTGGAGAGATGGGGGCACAGTCGCAGGAACGGCTGATCTTCTGGTGCCGTCACTGTCAGCCGGCCGGTTAGGCGGTCAGGCGGCGACCATATCGTTGACCTCTGGGAACACGGAATCTGCAATGGCACTGGGCACGGTCTCGGCGATCGGCAGACGCTCCCGCTCGGGGACATCGCCGGAGAGCACCGGGGCGTGCTGAAGCTCGGCCAGTGCGAACTGGTCGGACACTTCGCGGAGCACCTGTGAAAGCGGCACGCCAAGGGCGCCGCAGATTGACGCGAGTAGCTCGGAAGAGGCCTCCTTCTGACCGCGCTCCACCTCGGACAGATATCCGAGAGAGACACGGGCAAGTGTGGACACCTCACGCAAGGTGCGACTCTGCCGCACCCGCAGCCGCCGCAACACGTCGCCGAGCAGCTGACGCAGCAGGACCATCTGTCGCTCCCTCCCCGGTGCGGGTGTCTTCGCGACACTCCGCGCGATCGGTTCGTGCTGCCCGTTCTTTGAACGCGACCCTTGGTACATACTCCTCGCCGTCATCATCGCTTGACCTTTACCTCACTCACATCTCCACCGTACCCGTATCCACCGACACCGCGGCAGACCGTGGTGAGCATGTTCGCTGGGGACGTAACACAGTAATCACCCGAAATGTTCCCCCACGTTCGCCTCCAGCACACCTTGAAGTAGGTCCACGGCCTCATTCACCGTCGCCTGCCGGATCTCCTCGCGCGTTCCGACAAGAAGGACATCCCGGTGCCATACCCGCCCATCGGGACCACTAACGGCCAGATGCACGGTGCCTACCGGTCTGCCGTCCTGCGGGTCCGGACCGGCCACCCCGGTTGCGGACAGGCCATAGGTGGAGCCGGTGAGCTCACGCACGCCGGTCGCCATCGCCGCCGCGACCTGTGGATGCACGGCCCCCTCACGCTCCAGCAGCTCCGCTGGAACCCCCAGCAGGCGGTGCTTGAGCTCGGTGGCATAGGAGATGACTCCGCCCACGAAGGCCGCCGACGCCCCGGAGGGGCCGGTGAGCGCCGCGCCGATCAGTCCGGCCGTCAGGGACTCGGCGACCGCGACCGTCTCGCCCCGGCGGACGAGCAGCGAGAGCACGGTGGTGGCGGCCAGCAGACGGTGACTCATTGGGCGCGCGCCCGTTTCGCCACCTGCCGCAGCTTGAGCGCGCGGACCACGTAATCGAGCCCGGTGGCCACGGTCACGACAGTGGCGGCACCCATCACGGCCCAGCGGATCGGCTCGGGCACCCCCGGCCACATATAGGAGACGATCGCCGCGATCTGCAGGACGGTCTTCACCTTGCCGCCGTAACTGGCGGGGATGACACCGTGCCTGATGACCGCGAAGCGCAGGAGGGTGACCCCCACCTCCCTGCCGAGGATCACGACGGTGATCCACCAGGACAGCTCGTCCAGGACCGAGAGACTGATCAGTGCCGCGCCGATCAGCGCCTTGTCCGCGATCGGATCAGCGATCTTCCCGAAGTCGGTGACCAGCCCGTAACGGCGGGCCAGCTCACCGTCGAGCAGGTCGGTGAGCGAGGCCACCAGGAAGACCACCAGGGCGGCGACCCGCCAGCCGGAACCCGGCAGGAAGAGGCAGACCACGAAGAACGGAACCATCGCCAGTCGTATCACCGTGACGACGTTGGCGATGTTCCACACACTCACCTTGGGGTGCGCAGCCGCCTCGGTCGGGTCGGTGCCGGTCTCTGGCGTGTTGGTCATACGCTCTCCCGGCCCGGCGGCGCGTTCATGGTGCCGCCTTGATGCGGGCGATCAGGTCGACCCCTTCGGAGTCGACCACGATGGCCCGGACGATCTGACCGGGGACCAGGCCGATGCCCTGGACCGTGACAGAACCGTCGACCTCCGGCCCCTGGTGGGCCGCGCGGCCCTCGTAGCCGCCGTCACCGAGATCCTCCTCGATGAGGACGTCCACCTCGGTGCCGATCCGCTCCTCGGCCCGCTGGGCCATGAGCTCCTCGGCCAGCTCGGTGAGCGCACTCACGCGGGCGTCGACGGTCTCCTGGTCCAACTTCCCGGGCAGCACGGCCGCCTCGGTGCCGTCCTCGTCGGAGTAGCCGAAGACACCGATCACGTCGAGCCTGGCCTCCTGGAGGAAGGCCACCAGCTCGCCGAACTCCTCCTCGGTCTCGCCGGGGAAGCCCACGATGAAGTTGGAGCGCACACCCGCCTCGGGGGCGGTCTCCCGGACCGTCTCCAGCAGTCCGAGGAAGCGCTTGGGGTCGCCGAAACGGCGCATCCGGCGCAGCACCGAGCCGCTGGCGTGCTGGAAGGAGAGATCGAAGTAGGGGGCCACGCCCTCGGTTGAGGCGATCATCTCCAGCAGGCCCGGACGAAGCTCGGCGGGCTGCAGGTAGCTGACCCGCACCCGCTCGATGCCCTCGACGGCGGCCAGGGAGGGGAGCAGCTTCTCCAGCGCCCGAAGGTCGCCGAGGTCCTTGCCGTAGGAGGTGGAGTTCTCGCTGACCAGCACGAGCTCCTTGACCCCCTGCTCGGCCAGCCAGGCGGCCTCGCCGAGCAGCTCGGCGGGATCACGTGAGACGTAGGCGCCACGGAAGGCGGGGATGGCGCAGAACGTGCAGCGCCGGTCACAGCCGGAGGCCAGCTTCAGCGAGGCCACCGGCCCGTCGCCGAGTCGCTTGCGCAGCGGCCGGGGGCCACTGGCCGGGGCCACGCCCTCGGGTAGCTCGCCGTGGCCGGGGATGTTGGTCTTGGGGGCGGCGGCACGCTCGACCGGAGAGATGGGGAGCAGGGTCCTGCGGTCGCGGGGACTGTGCGGGACGAGCGATCTGCCCGCCAGCACGTCGTCCAGACGCGTGCCGATCTGAGTGTAATCGTCGAAGGAGATGACAGCCGCCGCTTCGGGCAGCGCGTCGGCGAGCTGGTCGCCGTAACGCTCGGCCATACAGCCCGCGGCGACCACCTTGGCGCCGGAGTCGGCTGCGGCGAGCAGCGTGTCGATGGAGTCCTTTTTCGCTGAGTCGATGAAGCCGCAGGTGTTGACGACGATGACATCGGGATCGTCGTCGCCCACCTGCCAACCGGCAGCCTCAAGACGCGCGGCGAGCTCCTCGGAGTCGACCTCGTTGCGCGCGCAGCCCAGTGTGATCAGCGATGCGGTTCGGCGGGATGACATGGTGAACACTACGGTATCGGGAGTTGGCCACTACCGATGCACCTCCCCCCGTTCAACATCGCCCGGCTAACCCGGTTCGGGCGCGGACGCCCCGTAGGAGCGGGTGAGAACCTCCCCGGAAGGACCGGGGGTTCCGAGGTTCTTGCCGTTCACCCGGAGCCGGAAGGCCCCCCCGTCGCCGAAGGTGACCTTCACCCCCTTCTTCGTCTTCCATACGGAGGTCTTCCCCTCCTCCATCATCCCGGAGAAGAGTTTGCGCCCCCCGGTCTCTCGCACGTCGAGCCAGGCCGGACGGACCGCCTTGACCTGGAGGACGACCGGCCCGACCCGCTTGCCGGCGACCGGCGGCACCTTGGGCCGGCCGAACGCGTCGACCGCCGCGGCCGGCGGCGGAACGGCCGGCGCCGAGGCCGGGTGGGCCACCGTCGCGGGCGTGTCGTCACCGCCCCCGCCCATCATCTTCACCACCCCGAACACCACGACGATCGCCAGCGCGACCGCCATGGCGGTCGTCCAGTTGGGCGAACGGCTTTCCCGGATCTTGATGGGCGTGTCGGCCTGGAACACGCTGGCCGCCCGCACCGGCAGCGGCACGCCGCCGTGGAGTTCGTCGTATTCGTGCACCATGGCCTCGGGATCCAGCCCGACGACCTTGGCGATGTTGCGGACGTGTCCCCGCGCGTAGAAGTCTCCTCCGCACTGGGAGAAGTCATCCCGTTCGATCCCGTGGATCAACGCCTCTCGAACGCGCGTACGCGCGCTCAGCTGGCCGACCGTCAGACCCGCCGCCCGACGTGCCTCTGCCAGGTTGCTGCCAATACTCATAGCGCACGCCCCTCAGCCCCCGACGCTGCGTAGTGAGTCCTATTCAATCAGTAACCGGACGGGAGGCGTACCGCGGGGGGTCATTCTTTGCGCAGGTCAGAGGGTCATTCTCCCCGCAGGTCGATGAGCAGGCCGGCCAGCTCGTCGGGTTTGACCATCACTTCCCGCGCCTTCGACCCCTCACTCGGCCCGACCACGTTGCGGCTCTCCAGCAGATCCATCAGGCGGCCCGCCTTGGCGAAGCCGACCCGCAGCTTGCGCTGGAGCATCGACGTGGAGCCGAACTGGGTGGTCACGATCAGCTCGGCCGCCTGGACCAGCAGGTCGAGATCGTCGCCGATGTCCTCGTCGATCTCCTTTTTGACGGCGGACACGGCCGCGATGTCGGAGCGGTACTCGGCCGCCATCTGGGTCTTGCAGTGCGTGACGATCTCGCCGATCTCCTTTTCGGAGACGAAGGCGTTCTGCAGCCGCATGGGCTTGCTCGCCCCCATCGGCAGGAACAGCGCGTCACCCTGGCCGACCAGCTTCTCGGCGCCGGGCTGGTCCAGGATGACCCTGGAGTCGGCCAGGGAGGAGGTGGCGAACGCGAGCCGGGAGGGCACATTGGCCTTGATCAGGCCGGTGACGACGTCCACCGACGGCCGCTGTGTGGCGATCACCAGGTGGATGCCGGCCGCACGGGCGAGCTGGGTGATGCGGACGATGGAGTCCTCGACGTCGCGCGGGGCGACCATCATCAGGTCGGCGAGCTCGTCCACGATCACCAGGAGGTAGGGGTAGGGCTGGTAGACCCGCTCGCTGCCCGGCGGCGGCACGAGCTTGCCCGCGCGCACCGCCTTGTTGAAGTCGTCGACGTGCCGGAAGCCGCTGGCGGCCAGGTCGTCGTAGCGGCGGTCCATCTCCCCCACCACCCATTCCAGCGCCTCGGCGGCCTTCTTGGGGTTGGTGATGATCGGTGTGATGAGGTGCGGGATGCCCTCGTAGATGCTGAGCTCGACCCGCTTGGGGTCGACCAGCACCATGCGCACCTCGTCCGGGGTGGCGCGCATCAGAATCGAGGAGATGAGCCCGTTGACGCAGACCGACTTGCCCGCGCCGGTGGCGCCCGCGATGAGCAGATGCGGCATCTTGGCCAGGTTGGCCACGATGGTGCGGCCTTCGACGTCCTTGCCCAGGCCGACGATCATCGGGTGCTGATCGGCGTGGGCCACCTGGGAGCGCAGGATGTCGCCGAGTGAGACGAGGTCCTTGTCGGTGTTCGGGATCTCGACGCCGATGGCCGACTTTCCGGGGATCGGGCTCAGGATCCGGACGTCCACCGACTTGACCGCGTAGGCGATGTTCTTGGTGAGCGCGGTGACCTTCTCGACCTTGACGGCCGGGCCCAGCTCGATCTCGTAGCGCGTCACGGTCGGCCCGCGGGTGAACCCGATCACCTGGGCGTCGATGGCGAACTGCTCCAGCACGCTGGTCAGCGCGTTGACCACGACGGTGTTGGCCTTGGTCTGCGGTTTCGGCGCGCTGCCCGGACGCAGGAGCTGCGTGTCCGGCAAGGTGTACGGGCCGTCCTGCGAGGAGAGCACGAGCTGCTCCACCTTGCGCGGCGCCGGAGTCGGCTCGGGCGCCTCGACCGGGCGGGCCGGAGCCTCCTCCTCCACCAGCCCCGGCACGATCTCCGGGGAGTGGTCGGCGAGCGGTCTGTTCCGGGGTTCGGTGACGACCGGCGTGTCGTAGGGCTTGACGTTGTCGCCGGTCTCGGCCCCCTCGTCCGGCTGCTTCTTGCGCGAAGGCCGCTTCCGGGGCGGAACGTCCTTGTTGAAGAGCATGTGCTTGATCTCGGACAGCCGCTCCGGGATCCGGTGCACCGGCGTGGCCGTGATCACCAGAACGCCGAAGCCGGACAGGATCAGCAGCAGCGGGATGGTGACGAAGGCGGGCAGGATGCTCGCCGGGGGCGCCGAGATCACAAAGCCGATCATGCCGCCGGCGGCCGCCACGTTGTCCATCCCGTCGGAGCCGCCTCCCGAGGGGTACGGCGTGTCGTGCACGACGTGCACGATGCCGAGGACCCCGACGGTGAGAGCGGACCATCCGATGCCCATCCGGCCGGTGTCGGCGTTCTGGTCCGGATGACGCAGCAGCCGCCAGGCCAGCAGGGCCAGCAGGATGGGGATCAGCCAGGCCAGCGATCCGAACACCCCGTGCATGACGGCGTTGACCACGGTGGAGACCGTGCCGGTGCTCTCCCGCCAGGTCATCGCGGCCAGCACGATCGCCCCGGAGAACACCGCGAGGCCGAGCCCGTCGCGGCGGTGCACGGGGTCGAGCTCTCGCGCGTTCTGCCCCAGGGCGCGCGCCGCGCTGCCGATGCCACCCGCGAGCAGCATCCAGATCCCCATGAAGAGCTTGCCGATCATGGTGAAGACCCAGCCGATCGGGTCCTGGTTCGGCGTGACGGGCCTGCGGGCCGAGGTCGTGGCCTTCGTCCGCGTGGCGGGCCGCCTGGCGGGAGCCGTACGGGACGAGGGGGATCCGGACCGGCCAGAGGACCTCTTGGCAGAGGTCTTACCTGAGGCGCCTTTAGACGTACGGGTGGCCATGGTAATGAGGCTAGCGAGACACGTGATGAATAGCGTGCAGGCTCGCCGGGACCGGTAGGGCCATACCCGTCCGGTCCGGCGACATGCCCGTCCGGGGCCGTCGGTGTGCCCGGTGAGAACCTCACGGGAGTCGGAGAGGCGCCGGCGCCGTTCACACGCCGGGGCCGTTCACACGCCGGGGCCGTTCACGCACCGGGCCGTTCACACGCCGGGGCCGTTCATGCACCAGGGCCGTTCATGCACCAGGATGGAGGGGCAGAGCGCGCGCTGACGCAGGCGAGGCAGGGTCTGCCGCCGGCACGGAGCGGACGGCATCCCGCGGATCGCCCGCACCGCGCGCGGAGTCTGTGAAAATCATCTGGACGGCGTCAAGGGCGCACGACGCGCCGCCGTGTCGGCGCCGTTCCGGTGCGACGCCATGGCAAAGGAGCCGGAATGGATGCGCGGCCCCCCGTCAAGTCGGCCGACCGGACAGTCGCGCTGCTGGAGGCGCTGGCGCGGGCCGACCGCCGGTTGACCCTGGCCGAGCTCCAGCGTGAGCTGGGCTATCCCAAGTCGAGCCTCTCCATGCTGCTGCGGACGCTGGCCGGCCGGGGCTGGGTCGAGTGCGACCCCGCGGGCTCCGCCTACGGCATCGGAGTACGCGCCCTGCTCGTCGGCACCTCCTATCTCGACCGTGATCCCGTGGTCCGCGCCGCCGCGCTCGTTCTGGAGCAGGTCCGCGGGGAGATCAACGAGACCGTCCACCTGGCCCGGCTGGACGGTGCCGACATGGTCTACCTCGTCAGCCGCGAGTCGCAGCACCACCTGCGCTTCAGCTCGCGGGTGGGCCGCAGGCAGCCCGCCCACGCCACCGCCCTCGGCCGGGCGGTCCTGTCCGAGCGGCCCGACGCCGCCGAGCTGATGCCCCCGGTGCTGCTCCCCATCACCCCGCACACCGTCACCGACCGCGACCTGCTCCTGTCCGAGCTGAAGCAGGCGCGGGAGCGTGGCTACGCCAGTGAGCGCGAGCAGAACGTGCCGGGGCTCGGCTGCTTCGCGGTGGCCCTGCCGTACCGGCTGCCGGTGACGGACGCGATCAGCGCCTCGATTCCGCTGGTCCGTCTCGACGAGGCCCATCAGGAGCACATCGTCGCCACGTTGGTCCGGGCCGCGCGGCAGATCACCGACCTGCTGCGCAACCGGGCGGTCTGACCCCCCGGGGGAGACGGCCGCGGGCGATCTTCTCACCGGCCTTCCCACCGGCGCCGGGGTGGGCGCGCCGCGGTGGCGGCCCGGTTGCCGAGAACGGTCCGTGATCTTTCCATGTCTGCGGCGGGTGCGCCGGAGAGAGTGCCGCTGTATGCTCCTAATGTTCTATGTAGCAGCGTCTAATTTCATGTAATAGAACCACGGAGGGTCGATGGACGTACGGCATGCCACGGCGCCCGACCAGATCCCCGGCGCGACGACCGACTGGCTACGCCGCCGGTTCCTGGCGGAACGGCTCTTCGTGCCCGGCGAGGTCCACCTGCTCTACTCCCACGAGGACCGCATGGTGGTCGGCGGCGCCCTGCCCGCCGAGGGGCCGCTGGAGCTGCCCTGCCCCGCTCCGCTCCGGGCGGAGTACTTCCTGGAGCGCCGTGAGCTCGGCGTGGTCAACGTGGGCGCGGCCGGCACGGTGACGGTGGACGGCGTGCCGTACGGGCTGGCGCCCAGGGAGTGCCTCTACGTCGGCCGCGGGGCCCGCGAGGTGACCTTCGAGAACGGCGCGTTCTACCTGGTCTCCACCCCCGCGCACGCCGATCGCCCGACGGTCAGGGCCACCCTGGAGGAGGCCGAGCCCGTCAGACTGGGCGGCGGGGAGGGGTCGAACGACCGCACGATCTACAAGTACGTCCACGCCGAGGGCATCCAGAGCTGCCAGCTCGTGCTCGGTGTGACCGTGCTGGAGCCCGGCAGCATGTGGAACACCATGCCCTGCCACACCCATGGACGCAGGACCGAGGTCTACCTCTACTTCGACCTGCCCGCCGACCAGCGGGTGATCCATCTGATGGGACGGCCCGACGAGACCCGCAACCTCGTCGTCGCCGACCGGCAGGCCGTGATCTCGCCGTCCTGGTCGGTGCACTGCGGTTTCGGCACCCACAACTACTCCTTCGTCTGGGCCATGGGCGGGGAGAACCAGGCCTTCGACGACATGGAACCGGTCGCGATCGGCGAGATGCGCTGATGTTCTCCCTGGACGGCAGGACCGTGCTCGTCACCGGCGCGCGCACCGGGATCGGCCGGGCCCTCGCCGTGGGCATGGCCGCGGCGGGAGCCGACATCGTGCTGCACGGGCGTGACGACGACCTGGACGAGGTCGAGGCCGAGGTGCGCGGGACCGGCAGCAGGGCCACCCGGTGGATCCTCGACCTGGCCGACCCCCGGCGCGTTCCCGAGGCGGTGGAGCGCCTGGGCCCCATCGACGTGCTGGTCAACAACGCCGGGATCATCCGCAGGTCCCCCGCGGCCGAGCACCCCCACACCGCCTTCCGGGAGGTGCTCGACGTCAACCTGGAGTCGGTCTTCCTGCTCAGCCAGGCCGTCGGCGCGCGGATGCTCGCCCGGGGCTCGGGGAAGATCATCATGATCGCCTCGATGCTTTCCTTCCAGGGAGGCGTCAACGTCGTCGGCTACACGGCGGCCAAACACGCCGTCGCCGGACTCACCCGGGCGCTGGCGTGCGAGTGGGCGGCCTCCGGGGTGCAGGTCAACGCGATCGCCCCGGGCTACATCGCGACCGGCAACACCCGGCGGCTGCGGGACGACCCCGTGCGGGAGAGCGAGATCAGGGAGCGCATCCCGGCCGGGCGCTGGGGCGAGCCCGAAGACCTCGTGGGGGCCGCCGTCTTCCTCGCCTCCAGGGCCTCCGACTACGTCAACGGCCATCTGCTGGCGGTGGACGGAGGCTGGCTGGCACGCTGACCAGTAGGCTCACGAGCGTGGTCAGGGAAGGCAGTTCCATCGACAAGGCGCTGGCGGTGCTGGAGGCGATCGCCGAGCACCACCGCGTAACCGACATCGCCGCCGCGACGGGGGTGTCCAAGTCGACCGTCCATCGCATCCTCCAGTCGCTGGTCGAGTGGGGGTTCGCGCGGTCCAACGGCAGCGGGGGCTACGAGCCCGGCCCCCGCATCCTCACCCTGGCGGGCCGGGTCATGAACAGGTTCGACCCGGCCCGCCAGGCCTCCGGGGCGCTGAGCGTCCTGCACGAACGCACCGGCTACACCACGCACTTCGCGATCCGCAGCGGTGACGAGGCGGTCTACATCGACAAGCTCGAAGGCCGCCGGCCGTACCAGATGCCCTCACGCGTCGGCATGAGCCTGCGCCTGCACTGCACCGCGATCGGCAAGGCCGTGCTCGCCCAGCTCCCCGACGACGAGGTCCGCGCCATCTGCGCCCGCACGGGTCTGCCCGGCATGACCCCCAACACGCTGACGACCGTCGACGACCTGCTGGCCCACCTCGCCGAGGTGCGCGCCCGCGGCTACGCGCTGGACGACGAGGAGAACCTCCCCGGCATCCTCTGCGTCGGGGCCCCGGTCTTCGACCACACCGGTCAGGTGCTCGGCGGCATCTCCATCTCCGCTCTCGCCATGGACATGGGCCGTGACGACGTCGAGCAGTTCGCGCCCGAGGTCGTCGCCGCCGCCCGCGAGGTCTCCCTGGCTCTCGGCGCCCCGTCGCCCACCGCCCTCCGCTGACCTGTCGCGGGCATCCTCAGCCGAGCACGGCCTCGACCTGGTCACGGGTGGCCACCCGGCCGGTGCCGCCCCGGCCGCCGAGGCTGATCGAGGCGGCGGCCGTACCGGCCCTGACCGCCGCCGTCAGGCTCTCCCCCCGGGCGAGCCACGCCGCCAGGGTGCCCGCGAAGCTGTCGCCCGCGCCGGTCTGGTCGACGACCTCGGCGGCCGGGAACGCCGGGACGCGCACCGGTGTGGCGTCCCCCTCGGCCAGCAGCACCCCGCCTTCGCCGAGGGTCACGGCCACGGATCCGGCTCCCAGGTCCAGGCAGGCACGGGCGATCTCGTGGGGTTCGGTGAGGCCGAGGAGGGCACCGCTGTCACCGGGGGCGGAGATCTTGACCAGGGCGGCGTGCGGGGCCACGTCCCGCAGGACGGCGGCGGCGGCCTCCGGGGTGGTCAGCCGGGAGCGGAAGTTGGGGTCGTAGACGACCCGTCCCGACGCCGTCTTGGCCGCATGCCGTACGGCCTGCGCGCAGGAATCGGAGATCGCCGCGGTGATGCCGCCGAGCAGCACCACGCGGGCGTCCGCGACGGGAGAGCGGTCCACGTCCTCGGGGCCCATGCGTGAGGCGGCGCTGCCGTGGCGGAAGTAGGCGAAGGCACGCTCGCCCGACGGGTCCGCCCCGACCGCGTAGGCGCCCGTGGACCCCTCGTCCCTGGCCATCCACCGCGTGTCCACACCGCGCTCGGCCGCGAAACGGATCAGGCGCGCACCGAACTCGTCGGCCCCCACGCGGGTCACCAGCGCCACCCGCGCGCCCTGTGCGGCGGCGGTCACCGAGGCGTTGAGCGCGTCACCCGAGAAGGACAGGTGGAAGGTCCCGGCCTCGGACAGGGCACGGTCCGCGGAGAACTCCACGAGCGGCTCACCCAGCACGACCATGTCCACAACGACTCCTTGTTTCATGTAATGGAATGTGGTCTTATGTTATGCAATATACTGGATTGGAGGCCGATATGCCGAACATCACCGTCGAGTTACTCTCAGGACGGACCCTCGACCAGCGCCGGGAGTTCGTCGCCGCGGTGACCGAGGCCGCCGTGGCCATTCTGAAGGCCCGCCCCCAGGCGGTGCGCATCGTCTTCACCGAGATCGAGAAGTCCGACGTGGCCAACGGCGGCGTCCTGGAGTCGGACAAATGAGCACGGGAGGAGGGGCCGATCGTCCGGCCCCTCCTCCCGTCACCGCCCCGTGGCGGCCGTCAGGTGCCCACGGTGGCCCGTTCGGCCTCCGGGTCGGTGCCGAGTGAGTCGATCAGGGCGTCGCGGTCCGGACGGCTCTCCGGCTTCAGCAGCCCTATCGCCACATACAGGATCAGCGAGGTGGCCAGCGGCACCCCGACGACCATCGCGGTGTCCTTGGACTCGATGATCCACTTGATGTACGCCCAGACGCCCAGGCCCGCCGCCCAGGAGACGATCGCCGCCGTGGGGCCGCTCCGCCTGAACCAGGGCAGCATGCCCAGCATCAGCGGGATCGAGATCGGCCCCATCGTGGCGGCGACCAGGTCGACGACGATCGTCAGGACCGCCCCCTTGCCCTGAGTCGTGATCGCGATCGCCATGCTGACCAGCACGAAGGTGAAGGTGGTCACCCGGGCGAAGGTCAACTCGGCCTTCGCGGACAGCTCGCGCACCCTGCGGACGATCACCGGCGCGATGTCCCTGGTGATGACCGAGGAGATCACGTTGGCGTCGGAGGCGACCATGGCCATGGTGTGGGAGAAGAAGCCCGCGAGCACCAGGCCGATCACGCCCTGCGGCAGCAGGGTCTGGGCCAGCCGGATGTAGGCCTCCTCCGCGTTCGCCAGGCCGGGAACGATGAGCGGCGCGGCGAACATCGGGATGAACAGGACCAGCGGCCAGACCAGCCAGAGAACGCTGGACAGCAACGCCGAGCGCTTCGCCGCCGAACCCGAGGGCGAGGCCATGTAGCGCTGGGCCAGGTTCCACATGCCGCCGTTGTACTCGAAGGTCTTGATGAACAGCAGGGCGAGGAAGAACGTGGTCGTGTACGGCCCCGCGAACGGGTCGCCGTGTCCCGGCGGGAGCTTGTCCCACATCGTCCACAGTGTCGCGACGCCGTCCAGGTGACTCATGATCGCGACGAACATGGCCACGCCGGCGATCCCCTGGATGAGGAACTGCCCGAAGTCGGTCAGCACGTCCGCCCACAGGCCGCCGGCCGTGATGTAGACGAGGGTGACGGCACCGGTGATCAGGATGCCCCACTGGAGGGGGATCCCCGCGAAGCCCCTGAGCAGGATGGAGATCGCCACCCACTTGGCCGCGATGTCCACGACCTTCAGCAGCGCCCCGCTGTAGGCCAGCACCTGCTGGGTGGGCAGGTTGTAGCGGCGGGCGAGATACTCCAGCGGGGAGACCACGCCGTGCTTGGAACGCAGCCGGTTCCACCTGGCCGCCCAGACGAACGCGCCGATGCCCACGCCGATGCCGATCGTCAGCGCCCACCAGACGTACATGGCCAGGCCATAGGTGTAGGCGACCGCGGCGAACGCCACGAACATGATCGCGCTGTAGCCCGACATGTGGTGGGAGACGCCGGAGAGCCACCAGGGGATCCGGCCTCCCGCCGTGAAGAAGTCGGCCACGTTCTTGATGCGGCCCTTCGACCACACCCCGATGCCGATCATGACAAGGAAATACGCCCCCAGAACGGACCAGTCGAGTACGGACATGTGTCTCCTCCCAACGCCCTGTTGGTGAGGAGGTTCTATTACATGAAACACAATGTCAATACATAGGACGGAATGCGCTTTCCGGAAGGCGAGAAGATAGTTACCGGCGAGCTGTTCCACTTAACGGGATCTAGTCCTATGTTGTGAAACAACTCTTCAGCCCTGCCTGACAGGCTCAACGAGCCAGGCTTCGAAGGGAGACGACCGTGTCACACAGCATCAGACTCCGGGAGCGCGTCGAAGCATGTGCTGCGGCGGTCGTCGCGGACGCCGTGGCCGGGACTCCGGCGCGGCGTCCGCACTCGCCCCTGCCGCGGGGGCGCACCCGCCGGCGAACGCCGCCGGCGGGCTCTGCCTCGGCGTGCCGTCCGATGGGGCGGACACGGACCGTACGGTGGCCGGTGCGGCCACCGTACGGCGACGGGATCAGACCTCGATCACCACGGGGATGATCATCGGGCGGCGGCGGTAGGTGTCGCTCACCCAGCGCCCGACGGTCCTGCGGACCACCCGGCGGATCTGCTGGATGTCCACCACCCCGTCGGCCGCGTGCTCCTCCATGGCCTTCTCGATCTGCGGGAGGACCTCCTCCAGCCGGTCGGGGTCGATGCCCGATCCCCTGGCGTGGATCTCCGGTCCACCGGCCAGCTTGCCGTTGGCGGTGTCGACCACGATGACGACGGAGATGAAGCCCTCCTCGCCCAGGATCCGCCGGTCCTTGAGCGCGAAGTCGGTGACGTCGCCCACCGAGGTGCCGTCCACGTAGACGTAACCCGCCGGGACCGCTCCCACGACCTTCGCGCGGCCGTCGACCAGGTCCACCACGACGCCGTCCTCGGCGATCACGATGTGGTCTTCCGGCACTCCGGACAGCGCGGCGATCTTGGCGTGCGCCCGCATGTGCCGCCACTCGCCGTGCACCGGCATGAAGTTGGACGGCCGGGTCATGTTGAGCACGTAGAGCAGCTCGCCCGCGGCGGCGTGCCCGGAGACGTGGACCTTCGCGTTGCCCTTGTGCACCACGCGGGCGCCCCAGCGGACCAGCCCGTTGATGACCTTGTTGACCGAGGTCTCGTTGCCGGGCACCAAGGAGGAGGCCAGCAGCACGGTGTCGCCCTCGGCCACCCTGATGGGGTGGTCGCGGTTGGCCATGCGCGACAGCGCCGCCATCGGCTCGCCCTGGGAGCCGGTGCAGATCAGCACCACGTCCTCCGGCGGCCAGGTCTCGATCTCCTTGGAGTCGACGATCAGGCCCGGCGGCACCCTCAGGTAACCCAGGTCGCGGGCGATGCCCATGTTGCGCACCATGGAGCGGCCGACCAGCGCGACCTTGCGGCCGTGGTTCTCGGCGGCGTCGATGACCTGCTGGACGCGGTGGACGTGGGAGGCGAAGCTCGCCACGATCACGCGCTTGCTCGCGGTGCGGATCACCTCGTCGATGACCGGCCCGATCTCCCGCTCACTGGTGACGAAACCCGGCACCTCGGCGTTCGTCGAGTCGGACATCAGCAGGTCGACGCCTTCGGCGCCGAGCCTGGCGAACCCTCCCAGGTCGGTCAGCCGCCCGTCGCTGGGCAACTGGTCCATCCGGAAGTCACCGGTGTGCAGGACGATGCCCGCGGGCGTCCTGATCGCGACGGCCAACGCGTCCGGGATCGAGTGGTTGACCGCGAGGAACTCGCACTCGAAGGGCCCGAACCGGTGCCGCTCCCCTTCGACCACCTCCTTCTTGGAGGGCTGGATGCGGTGCTCGGTCAGCTTGGCCTCGATCAGCGCCAGCGTCAGCTTCGACCCCACGACCGGGATGTCGCGACGCTCGCGCAGCAGGTACGGCACGGCGCCGATGTGGTCCTCGTGCCCATGGGTGAGCACCACGGCCTCGATGTCGTCCAGGCGGTCCCGGATGTATTCGAAGTCGGGCAGGATCAGGTCGATGCCCGGCTGGTCGGGCTCGGGGAAGAGCACCCCGCAGTCGACGATCAGCAGGCGGCCTTCGTATTCGAACACCGCCATGTTGCGGCCGATCTCACCGAGACCGCCCAGCGCGACGATTCGCAGCGCGCCTTCGGGCAACGCCGGCGGCGGCCCGAGTTCGGGATGGGGGTGACTCATTCGGCCACACCTCTCTTACAAACGTCGGCGGATCTCCCGGACGTCAGGACTGCTCCCTCGCCGAGCACTCCGCCCTTCGGCGGACGGCTGTGTCCTCTGTTGTTCAAACTCCCGTTCCTCCCCACTGCGACCGATGCCGGTCGCCACGTTCCTTCTCATGACACAACCCCGTCGGACGGCTTCACGCCGCCCGCGATCAAGTCTTCTCTCAGCCGCGCGATCTGCTCTTCGGTGGCCTCCACCAACGGCAGTCGGGCCGGCCCCGCGGATCGCCCCACCATGGTCAGCGCCGCCTTCGCCATGATCGCACCACCGGCCTGCGTCATGATCCCCGAGATCACCGGGAGCAGTCTGCGGTGGACGGCGAGCGCGCCCGAGACGTCGCCCGAGCGGTACAGCTCCATCATCGCAGCGATCTCCGCGCCCACGACGTGCCCGACGACGCTGACACACCCCGCGGCTCCGACCGAGAGCCACGGCAGATTGAGGGTGTCGTCGCCCGAGTAGAACACCAGGTCGGTAGCCGCCATCACCTGCGACCCGGCGAACAGGTCCGCCTTGGCGTCCTTGACCGCGACGATCCGTTCATGGCGGGCCAGCCGTACGAGCGTATCGCTCTGGATGGGCACGCCGCTGCGACCTGGGATGTCATAGAGCATGACCGGCAGGCCGGTGGCGTCGGCGATGACGGTGAAATGGCGGTAGAGACCCTCCTGCGGAGGTTTGCTGTAGTAAGGCGTCACCAGCAGGAGACCGTGGGCCCCGGCGCGCTCGGCGCTCCGGGCCAGCTCGACACTGTGGCGGGTGTCGTTGCTGCCCGCTCCGGCCACGACGGCGGCACGGTCGCCCACGGCTTCGACGACGGCGCGCAGGAGGCGCTCCTTCTCGTCGTCGGAGGTGGTCGGGGACTCACCCGTGGTACCGCTCACCACGAGACCGTCGTTGCGCTGTTCGTCCACCAGGTAGGCGGCCAGGCGCTGCGCGCCCTCGTAGTCGACCGCGCCGCCGTCGGTGAACGGCGTGACCATGGCGGTCAGCATGCGGCCGAAGGGCGCGTCGAAGGTTCCGGTTGGCACTGCCATAAACCGAACGGTACCCGGATCCATACGACCGGTGGACTCCGCCACCCCGTCTAGCCTCGGTACATCGATGGACGTAAGGGCGAATACCCCTACGAAAGCCCCTATTTCCGGCTTTATTGGGTGTTTTGCTGGGTGATCGCTCGTTGCGTGAGACGCGGAAACGTTCCGGCGGCGAGCGATCACTCCTGCTGACGGATCATGACCTCTTCCAGGTCCGCGAACCACCGCCGCACCCGCCGCCGACCGGCACGAGGACCCCTTCCGGGTCGGGTGATGCCGGGCGTCCGGTTTTCCCGGAGGGAACAGGCCGGCGTACACCGGGCCGGACAGCTCCCATCCGTGGTGAACCGCCCGGTTTCCCGGTCGGAGCCACCTCGATATCGGTGACCGGCTCATCGATCGGTACGGCCGGACAGTCCGCGCCCATTCTCACCCCCTACTCGGCAACGAACCAGGGGCGTGACGGCCGTTCCTGCCGTATTCCGGCCGCACCTGCCGGCAAGGCGAGACATCCGAGCGGTAAGCCAGGAAATACGGAGTTCGCAGGTCTATCCCCTTTACATCCATCGATGTACCGAGGCTGGACGGGTGGCGGCGCACGACCTCATCGGAGCGAAAGATCAACTACCGTTTCTTCGGAAAAACCCGGCAAGGGGCTCCGCGTCCGTTTCAATCGGCCAACGCCTTGCCGAACATGAAGAAGACCGCCGATATGTGCTCGGGGGTACACACATCGACGGTCTCTACCGATGAATCGCGGCCGCTTACGCGGGTGTTACACGGTCTCTGAGATATTTTCTGCCGCTTTCAGAGTGAGCTCAAAGTTGGAGCTCCAAATTGCCGCCATTACCCTGAGTTGTCCATCGAATACGACAGGATGGGACGCCTGTCGAACCCAGGGATGGACACGTGGCAACCTCCGATCCTGTCTATCTGCGCGTCGTCGCCGACATCCGCCGGCAGATCGTCGACGGCTCCCTCCCCCCGGGCGCGTCGATCCCCTCCCGCGCCCAGCTCACCCGAAAGTACGGCGTGGGCGAGACCGCCGCCCGCCACGCGCTGCGCGTGCTGGCCGCCGAAGGGCTGATCGTCGGCCGCGTCGGCTCCGGACACTACGTCCGGACCCAGCCCGTGCTGCTCCCCCTGCACCGCCTGCGCTTCCACGACCACCACGCCCCCTTCGGCGCCGACATCTCGTCGCACGGCACCCGCACCACCTGGGACTGGCGGATCGAACCCGCGGAGGCGACCCCGGACATCGCCCAGCGACTGCGCCTGGACGACTCCGCCCCGGTGACCCGCACCCACTATGTCTTCCGGGGGGATGGCAGGCCGATCCAGCTCGCCACCTCCTACGAGCCCGCCGGGCTCGGCGAGGCCGCCGCCGAGGAGAACCTCCGCGGCCCGGTCGCCCGCCTGTCCGCCCTCGGCTTCAAGATCACTGAAATAGTGGAGCAGGTCTACACCCGCGTCCCCCAGCCCGCCGAGAGCGACACCCTGGCCCTTCCGACCGGTGTCCACGTGCTGCACGTGGAACGGACCCACTGGGCCGGTGACCGCCCGGTCGAGACCAGCGACATCGTCATCCCCGGCGACCGCTACCGCCTGGTCTACACCCACCCCCTGCAGTCCTAGACGACGTTCCTCGACGAAGGTCGTGAATTCGAGGTCACGGGATGGCCTTCCCGTCCTCGGCGCTCCGGGGCGGTAGGGGATCCACGCTTCCAACGAGGAACGGGACCCTGGGCGCCGGGGACGGGTCTCACGAGGACCTCCCCGACGACCCGGCGAGCACGTCGGCGTCGGCGTCGGCGTCCGTCACGGCCGGTGAGCCAAGCCAGGAGGACAGCGCCGCCTTCAGCGAGCGGGCCGTCTCCAGCGAGCTCGGATCCGCCCGGTCGGCGTCGGCGGCCCAGGCGACGACCCCGTCAGGCCGTACGAGCAGCCCGGCCAGTCCGGGATACCCGGGGACGGCCACCGCCACCGTCTTCACCCGGTCGCCGTAGCCGTCGACCGCGTCCCGCAGCTCACCCGCCGGGTCCAGGAGCAGCGCCCTGCCCTCATGCAGGTGGTCGGCGAGCCTGGAACCGTCGGCCAGTTCGAGGTCCGGAGCGCTGCCACCGATCAGCGGATGGTCACCGGGAAGCTCGTAGCGCTGCCAGACCCCGGAGATCTTCTTGACGAAGTAGGTGGTGCCGGCGACGGTCTCCGTCAGTTGGCCAATCACCTCGCGGAGCGCCCTGGCGTGAGGATCGGGGCGCATCACCGCGATCTGGGCGCGTGTCCAGTCCAGCACCCAGGCGCCGATCGAGTGGCGTTCGGTGGTGTAGGTGTCCAGTAGTCCTTCCGGCGCCCAGCCTCGAACCGTCGCGGCGAGCTTCCAGCCGAGGTTCACCGCGTCTCCGAGGCCCAGGTTCAGCCCCTGGCCGCCGAAGGGCGAGTGGACGTGGGCGGCGTCGCCCGCCAGCAGCACCCGTCCGATCCGGTAGGTGGTCGCCTGGCGGGCGTTGTCGGTGAACCGGGTCGCGGTTTTGACCCCGGTGACGACGACGTCGGCCCCACTGACATTCCTGATCGACCTCTGGAGCTCCTCGGCGGTGACGGGGGCGTCCCGCCCGGCCGGCGTGCCGCCGAACTCCACGGTCAGGATGCGGCCGGGCACCGGGCCGTGCGCGTAGACACCGGTGGGAGTGGCGTGCCAGCCCACGCCCAGGCTCTCGGAGCCCTCCATCTCCACCATCGCCTGGTGGGCGGTGATCTCCGGGCCGGTACCCGGAAAGTCGAACCCGGCGAGCTTGCGGACCGTGCTCCGGCCCCCGTCGCAGCCGACCAGCCAGCGGCCGCGGACCGTCCCCTCGCCCATCGCGACGGTCACCCCGTCGGCATCGGCCTCGAAACCGGTCACCTCCACACCCCGGCGCACCTCGACTCCCAGTTCGGCGGCACGCCGGGCGAGGATCTCCTCAAGCTGCTGCTGACTGACCAGGCCGACCTGATCGGCGGGACCGTGTCCGGCCAACTCGGGATCGGACGCGTCGAGCAGGTCCGCGCGGAGCGTGATCCCCGCGAAGTGACCGGCGAACCTCGGTGGCACCGCGGCGGGTTTTCCTTCGGGGAGCCGCTGCCGCATGAACGCGGCGAACTGCTCCATGTTCCGTTCCTGGGCCTGCTGGAGGTCGGGCAGCAGACCGCGCCGGTAGAGCGCCTCCACACTGGGCGTGTTCAGCGATCCGGCCTTGATGGTGGGGTCCGCCTCGGCCAGCCGCTCCAGCACCACGACCGACACGCCATGGATCCGTAGCTCGCAGGCCAGCATCAGCCCCACCGGACCGCCGCCGGCCACCACCACGTCAACGTCGTACGACATGCCACCTCCCGAAAATTTCCTACCTTCACTAAAAATTTACCGCTACTAAATTTTTTTATCAACTATCGTTACTTCGGTGAGCAATGAACCTGGCCTCCGGGAGCGGAAGAAGCTGCAGACCCGCAAGATGATCTCGGACACGGCCTCGGGGCTCTTCATCCAGCGCGGTTTCGACAACGTCACGGTGGCCGAGGTGGCCGAGGCGGCCAACGTCTCGACGAAGACGGTCTTCAACTACTTCCCGAAGAAGGAGGACCTTTACCTCGACCGGTTCCCGGAAGCCGCCGAACTGATCACCAGGGCGGTCCGGGAGCGCCCCGAGGGCGAGGAGCCGCTGGCCGCGCTGCGCCGGCTGCTGCTGAGCCTCCTGAACCAACGCCACCCCCTCGGCGGGATCGGCGAGAACTACCAGTTCTTCTGGCAGGTCGTGCTGGACTCCCCGGCGCTGCAGGCACGGGCCAGAGAACTGGTGGACGGGCTGGAGCACCTGCTCGGCTCGCTGCTGGCCGAGGCCACCGGAGCCGACCCGGACGACCCGTGGCCCACGGTGGCGGCGGCGCTGGTCGTCTCGGCCTACCGCGCGGCATACATCTTCGCCGCCCGCAGGATCCTCGCGGGCGAGCGCCCCGACGACGTCATCGCGGACCACACCGCCCTGCTGAACCGCTCCTTCGACGCCCTGGAGCGGGCGCTGGCCCCTCGCTGAGCCCCCGGCCCTGCCGAACCGCTCCTTCGACGCCCTGGAGCGGGCGCCGACCCCTCATTGAGCCCCCGGCCCCGCCCTCGCACGCCCTCCGCCGACGAGCGTTCGCCTGCGCCGGGGCACGCCTCCACCACAGGATCGCCGCCGACCCGGACCCGGAGGCGCGGCGGCGCAACCCGCCGGTCAGGGCTGGAATGTCGGCGCTCCCTGGTACAACCGACCTGGTTTCCCGAGCCGGAGGTGCCGATTGCGCGTCAAGGACATGCCCCCCAGCGACCAGCCGCGCGAGCGGCTCCTGGCGGGCGGTGCGACCGCCCTGGCCGACCGGGAGCTGCTCGCCCTGCTGATCGGCTCGGGGGGCCGTGGCACCAATGCCGTCGAGCTCGCCTCCCACCTGATCGCCCACTGCGGCGACCTGCGCGGACTGGCCCGCTCCGACGCCCACCGCCTGATGTCGGTCCCCGGCATAGGACCGGCCAAGGCCGCCCGGGTCGTCGCCGCCTTCCACCTCGTACGGCAGGCGCAGTCGGAGCCGGAACCCCGCCGGATCACCTGCTCCGGCGACCTGGCCGCCGTCGCCGCCCCGCTCCTGCGCGGCATCGGCCACGAACGCGTGGTCGTCGTGGTCTGCGACCCGAGTGGTGCGGTGACCCGCAGGGCGATCGTCGGCGAGGGCGGCAGCGACCACGCACCGGCTCCCGTCCGGGAGATCATCGCCACCGTCCTGACCTCGGGTGGCTCATCGTTCGGCCTGGCGCACAATCATCCCAGCGGCGCCCTCGACCCCAGCACAGCCGATCTGGAGACCACCGCCCGTCTCCGTGAGGCCGCCGAGACCGTCGGCCTCCGTTTCCTCGACCACGTGATCGTCACCGACACCGCCTGGCGCCGCATCGTCCTCTGACCGCGATGCCTGTGACGGCGGCCCCGCATCACCCGGATGACACGGGGCCGCCATCGGCCCCGGCGGGCGGCTGCGTGTGATGCCCGCCGGGAGTGAGACCCGGCGGGTGGTGGGAAGGGATGCCCGCCGGGGGTCTTGAGTGGTGGTCCCGCATCCGCCCTTCAACAGACGCGGGACCACCGCCCTGCCTCCCCGAGCGTCATGGCCGCCTCGGAGAAGCAGGGAGTCACTGGATGGCCGGGTAAGAGCCGTGAACGCCTGTCAACGAGCGCTGCCGATCAGCAGCCGCATCCACAGCGCCTCCACCTGCTTGGAGAGCTCCCAGGGCGACTCGTGCACGGTCACCGCCCCTCCCAGCCGATGCGTCCGCCGTACGAACATCAGTCCGCCTGCCCGGCACAGCTCGTAGAAGGTCGCCCGGCAGTCACAGGTGTGTTCCTTCACCTTCACCCGGTCGGCCCTCGGCACCGTCGGCCGCCAGTCGATCAGCTGATGCGACGCCTGTAGAACCCCCACGTGGTGCCCGTGATGCCGCTCCCCCGGCATCCCATCCCTCCTGCCACCGCCTTCACTCACGCCGGTAACTATAAGACAGCTCGTACTCTTCGGTCTACCTACTCGTATCCTCTCATCCCAATGAGCGTCTGGTTTGTAGGTATACGTCTGCATTGGTCTAGTGTTCAGCTGTGCTTGATCGTGACGGTCCCATACCGATCTACAAGCAAATAGCGGAGGCGATCCGCGAACGGATCGTCAGCGGCGACATCACGCCCGGCGAAGCCATGCCCAGCGAGACCGAACTCGAGGGCGAGTACGACATCGCCCGCACAACGGCACGCCGGGTCGCCCGAGAGCTCCGGGAGCAGGGCCTCGTCTACACGGTTCAGGGCGAGGGCACCTTCGTCGGCGAGCCGGAGGTCCCGCGAGCCCCTCGCAAGACGCCTGTCTACCAGCAGATCGCCAATGAGATCGCCGGGCGCATCCGCGAGGGCGAATTTCTCCCTAATCGGGCGATTCCCAGCGAGAAGGCGCTCATGGAGCAGTACGGCGTCGCCAAGGTCACCGTCCGCAACTCCGTCGCGTTCCTCCGCGAGCAGGGCTGGGTTTTCACCGTCCGCCACCGCGGCACCTACGTGTCACAACCCGAAGCGTGGCCCGACCCGGCGAAATAGGCGACGCGGACCGCACCGGCGGAGGTCACCCACGGGTCCCGACCGGCCCACCGGTAGCCGGCCATGCGGACGGTTTCCTACCGGACGGGCTCGGGTTCCGCGACGGCCCGGTCGTCGAAGTCCCGGCGGGCGGCCTGGATCTCCGGGACGTGTTCCACGGACCATTCGGCGATGGCGACGGTCAGCCGTCCGGCCTCGATTCCGAGCGGGGTGAGTCCGTACTCCACGCGAGGCGGGACAGTGGGATAGACCGTGCGGCGGACGAGGCCGTCCCGCTCCAGCGCGCGCAGCGTCTGGGTCAGCATCTTCTGTGTGATCCCGTCGAGGAGCCGCCGGAGCTCGTTGAATCTCATCGGCCGATCATGCCGTCGGAGGGCTCCCAGGATGTACAACGCCCACTTGTTGGCGAGCACCTCGACCACGGTGCGCGAAGGGCAGTCACGGCGGTAGGTGGCGACCCAGTCCACGGGAGCCGGGCCCTGCTTGGTATCCATGAGGTACCTAGATATCAAATAAGTGCCTACTTCACAATAGGTACCGCCTTGGCGGAGGATCGTGCAGCAAGCGATCCGGGCGATCGCCCAGCCGCCCAAAGGAGATCCCCTTCATGAACGACAACCGCATGCGCGCGATCAGCCAGTCTGTTTACGGCGGCCCGGAGGTCCTCAAGGTCATCGAGGTCGATCGGCCGGCGCCAGGTCCGGGCGAGGCACTCGTGCGCGTCCGCGCCGCCGGAGTGAATCCCGCCGACTGGAGGATCCGCTCCGGAGCCGTACGGAGGTTCGGCGAGCCGCCGTTCACCCTGGGCCTGGATCTCAGCGGTGTGGTGGAGGAGGTCGGCGAGCAGGTGACGCGATTCCGGCCGGGCGACGAGGTGTACGGCTGCTCGTTCCCGCCCTACGGCGCCTACGCCGAATATGCGACCGCGCCGGTGGAGATGCTCGCCGCCAAGCCGCCGAGCATCGACCACGCGCATGCCGCCGCGCTTCCCGTCGTGGCGCTCACCGCCTGGCAGCCGCTGGTGCGCGTCGCCGCCGTCGGCGCCGGGCAGCGTGTGCTCGTCCACGCGGCGGCGGGCGGAGTCGGCCACCTGGCCGTGCAGATCGCCAAGGCACGCGGCGCGTATGTCATCGGCACGGCCCGCGAGGAGAAGCACGAGTTCCTGCACGGGCTCGGCGCCGACGAGCTCATCGACTACACCGCCGTCGACTTCGCCGCGGCGGCACGCGACATCGATGTGGTCCTGGACCCGATCGGCGGCGACTACGGGCTCCGATCGCTGGACACGCTCGCGCCGGACGGGATCCTCATCGACGTGCGGGGCACCGGCCCCGACCGGAGCGTCGTCCGGGAGCAGGCCGAGGCACGCGGGCTGCGATACGTCGAGTTCGGCTTCATTCCCTCTGGAGCCGATCTTGAGAGCGTCACCGACCTTGTGGAACACGGCCGTCTCCGAGTCGTCGTCGATCGGATCCTGCCGCTGGAGGAAGTGGCCGGAGCCCACACACTCAGCGAGTCCGGCCGCGCGAAGGGAAAGATCGTTCTTACTCCCTGACACCGCGGCGGCGGACGACGACCGGCTCGACGGGCCCGGGTGCGGGACGCCCGCCCGCGCGCTCGCCCAGGTGGGCCCTTCCGTCCTGACCGCAGACCTCGCACAGGACCGCGATGGAGAGGTCGCCTGCGACGGCCCTTCCATCGCCGGACCGGATGACGTCTTGCCACACCTTGAGCCCCGGCCGGTAAACACATCACCACTTGAACACCCTTGTCAGGCAACCGCCGGTCGGCGAAAGGCAAACCCGAGTTGCCGTTTCCCCATTTCTCCCCCCGCCACGGTGTCGTCACGCAGTGCGGTCAATACATTTCCGACCGTCATGTTCGGCCGTCCCAGCCACAGGAGAACACCGTGCGTCACCACCTTCTCGCGGCTCTCGTCACCGCTCCCCTGATCACTTTCGGCGTCGGCACGGGCCCGGCCACCGCCGACTCCGTCCCCGCCCTCGACGTCCCCGCCGCCGTGCACGCCCCCGCCGCCGTGCCCGCCCCCGTTCCCGCCCCCGCTGCCGTTCCCGCCCCTGCGGCCGTCCCCGCCGCTCCCGCCGCCGGCTCCGGCGCGGTGCACTACGCGGCCCTGGGAGACTCCTTCGCCTCCGGCTCGGGCGCCGGGAACTACGACCCCTTCAGCGGGCTGTGCCGTCGCAGTGGCAACTCCCACCCGATCCTGTGGGCCCGCAACCACCGCCCCGACAGCTTCGAGTACGACGCCTGCGGCGGTGCGGTGACCGAGGACGTGGTGAAGAACCAGATCCCGGACGCCCTGGACGACAACACCACCGTGGTCACCCTCACCATCGGCGGCAACGACGCCGACTTCGAGTCGGCCATCGTCAAGTGCGTCGTGGTCGACAGCGACCCCGACGAGTGCAACCGGGTCCTCGACAGGTCCGGGCGGTTCATCGACCAGGTGCTCCCCGGCAAGCTCGCCTGGACCTACGGCGCGATCAGCGAATCCGCTCCGCAGGCGAAGGTCTTCGTCACCGGTTACCCGCACCTGTTCGAGCTGGGCCGCTCCCTCGGCTGCGGTGTCGCCGAATGGCGGCGCCAGCGGATGAACCTGCTCGTCGACCATCTCAACACGGTCATCGAGGAGCAGGCGGAGAAGTCCGGTTTCCGCTACGTCGACGTGAGCGCGGCCTTCGCCGGGCACGGGGTGTGCGCCCCCGGCGGAATCCAGCGGGAGTGGGTCAACCGCATCGTGCCGACGGACGCCTGGCAGTCCTACCACCCCAACAAGCGCGGGCAGTACTGGGGCTACCTGCCGGCCGTCACCGCCGCCATCGGCTGATCGACCGGCGCCGCGACGTTCCCCGTAGGTCCGGTCACCGCATCAGGCGTGCGGGGCCGGACCCAGACCGGGCGGTCGCCACCGTCGGATCACGTCCCGGCCCGTGCCCGCAGGGCCACCAGGGCCCGGTCGGCGTGGGCCTGCATGCTGGTCTCACTGTGGATCACTTCGAGAAGGCGGCGATCGACGTCGATGACGAAGGTCATCCGGCGGGTGAGGAACGGTCCCACGCCGATGCTGCGGCGGGCGCCCAACCGCCGGGCGACGGTGCCGTCCGGATCAGACAGCAGGGGATATCCCAGCTGGTTGCGCTCGGCGAACATCCGCTGCCGGTCCACCGCGTCACGGCTGATCCCGATCCGGGTCGCGCCCACCGCGGCGAACTCGGCCGCCAGGTCCCGGAAGTGGCAGCTCTCCGCTGTGCATCCCGACGTCATGGCCGCCGGATAGAAGAAGAGCACCACGGGCCCTTTGGCGAGGAAGTCGCTGAGCCGCCGTGCCGTACCGGTCTCGTCGGGGAGTTCGAAGTCCTCGACGGTGTCTCCAACAGCAGGGGCTGCACCCATGACCTGTCCTCCTCGTGTCACCGTGATCGCTCACCGCCGGTCTCCGGCGCCTCTGTCAGGCCAAGTCTCGCAGGCGCGAGGCGATGGTGACGAGCGCGAGAAGCAGGAAGACCGGTGGGAGCGCGCCCGCCCAGGCCGGCGCGAGGTGCAGGAGCAGTGACGAGCAGAGCGCGCCCGTGACGAGCGCCGTGACGATGACCGCCCGCCGTGCGAGGTCGGTGGACCCGCGCGACACCGACGACTCGACCAGGGAGGTGAGGGTGCCGGTGACGAACGCGGTGGTGATGCCCGCGATGTTGATCCGGCGGGCCGCCGCCACCTGCAGTCCCATGGCGCAGGACGCCACCGCGATCAACACGAGCGTCAGGACCGGCCCGGGTGTGGCGCCGCAGAGCGTCCAGGCGGCGAGGAAGACGAGCTGGAGGGCGAGGTCCGCCCAGATCAGATGGGTGACGGCCGACGGCCGTCGCCCGCCTCCCCGTCCGGAGCCGGGCATTGCGAACCCGGCGAGGAGCCCGGCGCAGAAGATCACGCATGCGAGTCCCGCGCGGAGCGCGCGGGCCTGCCAGTCCTCGCCGCCGACGAGGGCGACAAGGATCAGGTTGCCGGTCATGTTCGCGGTGAAGACGCCGCCGAGTCCCAGGAAGGCGATCGCGTCCATGGCACCCGCCGCCAGGGTCAGCAGGACCAGGACGGCGTAACTCCACCGTCGCGCCGACTCGACCGCGGGATTCACCGTCCCCACGCGCCGGGCCTTCGCCGGCCGTCCTCGACGGGCGGCTCCGGAACGCGCCGCCGGGCGGAGCCCGTGCCGGCGGTCGTCATCCGCCCGGACCGGCCGGTGGTCGCCATATCCGAGTCTCCGCTCTCACCGGCCCGGCCGTACGAGGTCGAGTCTGCCGCATCGAAAGCGCGACGACCGCGTGGCTCGCCGGAAACGCCGCCCTCCCACGCGGCCCCGGGGATTCCGGGGATGAGGAACACCCGTCGTCACGGCTCCCGCCTGGAACACCCGGCCCGAGTCCGAGCAGGACATCCCCGCGATCGTCCACCCGGCGCCGTCCGGCGGCCGATCCGGCCTGCCTCGCTCGGGGCCGGCCCGGTCTCCTTCCTGAGCGGCCCCTTCCTCAAGAGCCCCCGCCCCCGGCCTGGGCTGCGGGCAGGCCGGGGGCGGGACCTCTCGTCCGGGGTGACGTCCGGCCGTGGTCCGGGACGGTCTCCGCCGGGGTCGGAACACCGGGATGATGTGTTCTCACATTTCACAAAGAGCCAGGCCAGAACGTCAAGAGGTAGATCCGTCCGCTGATCGTGCGTCACTGGTGCGTCCCGGGCCCTCCAGGCGCTTCTTCCACGCCCTCTTGATGTCAGCGTTCGCCTCCGGGTCGTGATGGGATTGCTGCATCGTCGTCTCGATCGAGTCGTGCCCCAGGATCTCTTTCACCTGAATGATCGGAACGCCCGACTGCACGAGACGAGACGCTGCCGTGTGCCGGTTCGTATGCGGCTTGGCGTAGGGAAGGACCGCATCTTCCTGTCCCCGGAGGTGCGGCTCAACAACAGCTCGGGCGCGGTGGTGCTCACCCCCAGCGTCACCAACCGCGGCATCAGCTCGGACAACTGCTCCTCCGGCTACACCTATATGAGCCGGGAGTCGATGCTGGAGGGCCTCACCCCTGGGCAGACGTACTTCGGTACGTCTGCCCAGGTCGAGCAGGATCTGCTCGCCGTCCAGGCGTGCCTGCGCGGCGACCGAGCGCGCCAGGTAGGAGCAGGCCAGAACGTCGACGACCTCGTGCAGGGGCGCTGCCTTGAACCACCACGAGGACAGGCCCTGACGCTTGGCGTCCTGCCAGCGGGCGTCGTAGTCGTCCAGAGGACCGAGGTTGTGTGCGCCGTAGCGCCGTGCCAGTAGTCGGATCTGAGTGGTCTTGCCGACGTTGTCGGGTCCGCTCAGAGCCACGGTGACCACGGGGGTCATCCGCATGATCTACCTCCCTGACCTAATAGATAATGACCTATTGAGACTGTCAGGTAGCGTAGACGAACGGTCAATAGGTAGTGATGTAATTTCAAAGAGAGGGAGGAAACTATGGCTCGCTGGCACGAAGTCGCCGCTGAACTGCGCACCGCCATCACAACCGGCGTCTACGCGCCGGGAACGAAGATCCCCAAAGAGGAACAGCTGGAAGAACGGTACGGAGTCAGTCGCACAACGGTGCGCCGAGCCGTCGCCCAGCTCGCGAGCGAGGGCCTCCTACAGCCCGTCCGCAGGGGCGGCACCACCGTTCGGCAACAGCCACCACGGCAAAGCCTCACCCTGGACTTACAAGCTCATCGTGACGAGCTTGGCTACTATTTCGGCCAGGCCGTCCAGGCGCTACGCGCGGTGCAACCGCCGACCGTGACCGAAGGTCCATGCCCACCCGACGTCGCCGCCGTACTTGGACTGACAAGCGGTGACCCAGTGGTGATCCGCGACCGGGTGATGGGTGATCCGACAACCGGTCGCGTGATACAGCTCGCCACCAGCTACCTGCCCACAGACCTCGCCGCCAGCACCGTGCTGGCCGAGGCGGATACCGGGCCAGGCGGTATCTACGACCGCATGGAGGCAGACCTCGGATGGGGTGCTCTGCAGTGGGCGGGCACAATTTCCGCTCGGGCTGCGACTCCGACGGAGTCCGCCCTACTCGATCTGGATCCGGGTGTACCGGTGCTGTGCGTGATCCGAACCACTATCGCCAGTTCCGGAGCCGCCGCCGACCGAGTGGTGGAGGTCAACGTCACCCGCCGCGACGCCTCTCGGTTCGAGGTCGGTTACCCCATCACGCGACACCAATGACGGCCCGCCCTGTCCTCTGGGAGATGAATCTCTACCGAGAGTATTTCGACCTGGTCGCTGCAGGCCGTAAGACCGTTGAGGTTCGCGTCTGCTATCCCAAGCTGCGCAGCCTCAAGATGGGCGACCACATCCGCTTCACCTCCGAGGGCGATGAATGCCTGACCCACATCACGTGTGTCGCCTGCTACTCCTCCTTCGAGGAGATGCTCGACACCGAGGGGCCAGCGAACGTCAACCCGGACTCACCTCGCGAGGAGCAGCTGGCCAACATCCGCCGCATCTACGGGCCCGAGAAAGAAGCTCTTGGAGTTCTGGCCATCGGGATCGAACGCGTCGAGCAGGCCTCCTCCTCCTCCCGAACGTGTCCCTAGCCCTAAAGTAAGCCGATCTGCGCAGGTCACTCGACTTCCGAGAAGACTGTGTTCTCGGAAGCGGAGACGGTCACGACTTCTGAGAAAACGCACGGCTGAGAGGAGGGTCCAGCGCCCTCAATTCAAGAACTGTTGCTTACCCCACACCGTGCGTAGACGCGAAAACGCGTTGTCGCAGATGCTTCTCAAAACGTATGGTTGTGCGCTCGTGATCACAATGATGGAGCGAGTCCTGCCTGTCCGGCTGGGGACAGGATTCCGATGGTTGCTGGCCTCGAGCTGGCTGACAAATCTCGGTGACGGGGTAGCGGCCGCCGCGGGCCCACTGCTGATCGCGACGTTGACCCGCGACCCGCTGATGATTTCGCTGTCTGCCCTGGTGGGCTGGGCGCCGCCGCTGCTGTTCAGCCTGTATGCGGGCGTGCTGTCGGATCGGTACAACCGGCGCAGGATCGTGCTCGTCGCGAACGCGATGCGGGCCGTGGTGCTGGCGGCGCTCGTCGCGCTCATGGTGACCGACACGGTGACCGTGACGACGGCGCTGGCGGCGCTCACGCTCCGATCCATCGCCGAAGTGTTCGCCGACAGCGCGACGGCCACGTTGACGCCCATGATGGTCAGCAAGGACGATCTCGTCATCGCCAACGCCCGCCTGGGCACGGGATTCATCACCCTCAATCAGCTCGCCGGGCCTCCGATCGGCGCGGCACTGTTCGGCCTGGGCTTGACCTGGCCGTTCGCGGGCCAGCTGCTCCTGATGGTGGCGGGGATCGTCCTGGTATCACGGATCACGTTGCCGCCGCACGGCCGACAGGGCGCCGATCCCAAGCCCGACACCGTACAGGAACTCATCGCCGGGTTCAGCTGGACCATCCGGCACGCGGCGGTCCGCACGCTGGCGCTCACGATCCTGATCTTCAACTTCACGTTCGGCGCGGCCTGGTCTGTTCTCGTCCTCTACACCCAGGAGCAGCTCGGCCTCGGCGCCATGGGCTTCGGCCTGATGACCACCATCGGCGGGATCGGTGGCCTGATCGGCACTGGCCTGTACGGGGCCATCACCCGCAAAGTGAGCCTCGGCGCCCTGATGCGGATCGGACTCATCATCGAAACGTTCACCCACCTGGGCCTCGCCCTGACCCATTCGCCGTGGGTCGCCGGGGGCATCTTCCTGGTCTTCGGCGCGCACGCGTTCATCTGGGGCACGACCTCGGTCACCGTCCGCCAGCGCGCGGTCCCACGCGAGCTACAGGGCCGGGTGGGCAGCGTCAACACCATCTGCGTCTACGCCGGTCTGGTGGTCGGCTCGCTGATCGGCGGTGTTCTGGCCACCCGCTTCGGTGTCGCGGCGCCGTTCTGGTTCGCCTTCGCTGGTTCCGCGGTGTTCGTGGTGCTGCTGTGGCGGCAGCTCATGCTCATCGCCCACGACGACTGAGATAATCGAATACGCGCTCACCCGCCCGGAGATCGACGCCGAGCGCGTCGTCCTGGCGTCCTCCTCCCGAAGGTGGCCCCAGCCGCCAACGAGCGACGCGGTCCTGTTCGCGGAGGTGCCGAACTGGGGTTTTGCCTCTCAGCCGTGCGTTTTCTCAGAAGTCGTGACCGTCTCCGCTTCCGAGAACACAGTCTTCTCGGAAGTCGGGTGACCTGCGCAGATCGGCTTACTTTGGGGCCAGGGACACGTTCGGGAGGAGGAGGCCGAGCAGTAACCAACGCCGCGTTGGGGAGCCTCTGCTGGTTGGCGGGGGCTTCTTCCCGCTGTAGATCCCATTCCACGGATGACTTCCCTGCACAGCAAAGGCCCTGCGCCGTAGCCTGAGGTTGTCGAGACGCTCAGGAAGGTGCAGGGCCTATGAACGACGGTACCAACGATGCCCTCGGACCGGCACTCACTATTGGGCAGAGGATCCGAATCAAACGCGAACAGCGCGGCATGACCAGGGAAGTCCTGGCCGGCCTGGTGGGCAAATCCGCCAGCTGGCTCAAGGCCGTTGAATCCGGCCGACTTCAGCAGAACCCGCGACTGCCGATCATTCTCCAGCTCGCAGAGGCGCTCCGCGTCCGGGACCTGGCGGAGTTGACTGGCGATCAATCCATGCCGGTCCGCATGTTCACCGGCCCCGGGCATCCCGCGCTCGAAGACGTACGGGCTGCGATCAACTTTGCCCCGCTGATGCCGACCGGCATTGTGCAGCCGCTCGCCACGTTGCGCGCCCGACTGGATGCCGCCTGGCGGATCCGGCACTCCTCGCCCGATCATCGGACCGCCCTTGGTCAGCTTTTGCCGGCTCTTCTGCGTGACGTTCAGCTCGCTGCGGGGATGTACCGCGACGCCGACCGACGACGAGCGCTTGCCCTGCTCGCCGAGACGTACGGCCTCACACAGATGTTCCTCGCCTACCAGCCCGCCCAGGATCTGCTCTGGCGAGTGGCCGACCGGGCGCTGATGGCCGCGCAGGAGTCGGAAGACCCGCTGGCACTCACCTGCGCCGTATGGTTCCTGGTCGCTGCCCACCGCGACACCGGCGACTTCGAGGCGGCTCAGGGCATCAACCAGCAGGGCATGGCCGCCGTCGAGCCGGCCATGACCAATCCGAGTGTCGACCTGCAGGCCATGTGGGGTGCGCTCTGCTTCGAGTTGGCGTTCACTTCGGCGCGGCTCGGTGAGACCGGGGACGCGTGGCTGCATTGGGAGGAGGCGGCCCGAGTCGCCGAGCGGCTCCCAGCCGCCTACTATCAACCCTGGACATCGTTCTCCCAGGTCATCATGGGGGCACACGCGGTGACGGTGGCCGTCGAGCTCCACCAGGGCGGCGAGTCCGCACGGCAGGCTGACAGTGCGCTGTCCGCGCCGATCCCATCACGCCCTCGCCGGGGCCGTCACCTCATCGAGGTCGCTCGTGCCCATCAGCTCCAGCGTGACCATGCGGCCGTGCTCGGCACGCTGGAGCTTGCCCAGCAGACCGCGCCGGAGACGATCCGGTACAACGGCTACGCCAGGCGGATGACCTTGGAACTCACCGAGGGTCCGGTGCGTCTGCGGCCACAGGCGCGCGAGCTTGCCGACCGGATCGGCCTTCTGGTCTGACCTAAACACGGGGGCACAAACTGTGTCCCTCGCCATCGCCGGGGCGATCTAGTGCTGTGACCGGATTGGTTCGCCGGGTTGGTGGTCGGGGCGGTTGGATGTGCGGTGACGTCCGATCCGACCCGTGGAGGTGCGGTGGCCGAGCCTGTCCGTGTGCGCAGACTGACCGACCAGGAAGGGCAGAAGCTGCAGCAGATCGTGCGCCGGGGTAGCACCAGTTCGGTTCGCTACCGGCGGGCGATGATGCTGCTGGCCTCGGCCGGCGGGAACCGCGTCCCGGTCATCGCCCAGCTGGTGCAGGCGGACGAGGACACCGTCCGCGACGTGATCCACCGGTTCAACAAGATCGGCCTGGCCTGTCTGGACCCTCGCTGGGCGGGAGGCCGTCCCCGCCAGCTCACTCCTGACGACGAGGACTTCGTCGTCGCGACGGCCACCACCCGCCCGACCAAGCTCGGCCAGCCCTTCACCCGCTGGTCCATCCGCAAGCTCGTCATTTACCTGCACCGGGTCCATGGCCGCGTCATCCGGATCGGCCGCGAGGCGTTACGGTGCCTGCTGGCCCGCCGCGGCGTCACCTTCCAGCGCACGAAGACCTGGAAGGAGTCGCCCGACCCAGACCGTGACACCAAGCTCGACCGGATCGAGCACGTCCTGGACCGCTTCCCCGACCGCGTTTTCGCGTTCGACGAGTTCGGTCCGCTGGGAATCCGGCCGACCGGCGGCTCGGGGTGGGCAGCTGCCGGGCACCCTGAACGGCACCCCGCGACCTACCACCGCACCCACGGGGTCCGGTACTTCCACGGCTGCTACTCGGTCGGTGACGACACGCTCTGGGGCATCAACCGGCGAAAGAAGGGCGCCGGCAACACGCTGGCCGCCCTCAGGTCGATCCGGGCGGTCCGCCCAGACGGCGCCCCCATCTACGTGATCTTGGACAACCTGTCCGCGCACAAGGGCGAGAAGATCCGCGCCTGGGCCAAAAAGCACCAGGTCGAACTGTGCTTCACACCGACCTACGCGTCCTGGGCAAATCCGATCGAGGCGCACTTCGGGCCGCTGCGGCAGTTCACCATCGCCAACTCCAACCACCCCAACCACACGGTCCAGACCCGGGCTCTGCACGCCTACCTGCGCTGGCGCAACGCCAACGCCCGCCATCGAGATGTCCTGGCGGCCGAACGCCGCGAACGCGCCCGTGTCCGCAGCGAGAAGGGCGTCCGCTGGGGCGGACGAGCGCAGATGGCAGCCTGATCACTCGCTGACATCCAAGGTCGCGTGGTCCGCGACTCCCAGTTCAGACAGCACAGCCCAGAGCCGCTCCAGGACCGCGGTCGCGTCCGAGCCCTCCGCGATCTCAAGGTCAAGATGGCAACGACCCATGCCGCTGCCCGCGCCCGTGATCTCGCCGTCGAGCTCGAACGCCGCTTCCAATGCCTCCTCGACCTCATCACGGTCGATCGGCAGCCCCACGAAGACGATCTCCACAAACACCACGGTCCTCCGTCTCAACCCGGCGAACCATAGCGGTCACGGCACTAGCTTGGCAGCCATGACCCCTGACCAGGCAATAAACCGCAGGAGAGTGGCACTACAAGGGCTGGATATTCCGACGTTGGACACCGACGTCATGGTGATGCGCAGCGGCCACCCGACGCTCAGCGTCGCCCAAGGCGTGCTGGTGTGGTGTGGTCCCGAGCGGTTCCGCTGGCCCAGCGAGACCGGCCTGTGGTCCTGGCACCCCGTCTGCGACCCCGAGGGCGCGGCCGTACGCCTGGCCGTCCAACTCGACAAAGACCCGGTGTTGCAGCTACGCCGTGACTTCCCCCGGTGGACGATCCTGCGGTTCGCCGACACCGACCGGTTCTGTGCGGCTCCCGCAACTGTGGACCTGCTGGGCGCCCCGGCGGTGGAGGCAGGGACACCGGACGGCCTGGCAGCGCTCCTGCGGGCAGTCGAGACGCCGTCATGATCGACGGACAGCGCGTAGATCCTCTGTGCCTCCACTGCGGCCAAGGCTTGCTCGTCATACCGCGGGTCGACCACACCCTGTACGAGGCATTGGGCCACGGATCGGCTGAACAGCGGCGCCGGTGCGCACGATCAGCGTCCGGCCGCCATGAGCCCCGGCCTTGCCAGCCGGTGGCCGTTGGTAGGCACACGGTCGGATTCCCCTAGACAGCCCGGCTGTCGTGCCTCCGGGTGCGCGACGGCCGGGTGCAGGACCCCAGGAGCAGAGCGCGCGCAGGCGCCGAGGTCCTGGGTTGGCCTCCGTGTTGAACAGCGGCACACGAGGCAAGTGGTTCCCGCCCTCGTCGGAGGGGTCGGGGGCGGGAACCGCGCTCACAGACTCCGGCAGTGAGATCCTCACGTCTCCTGTCGGATGCGGCCTCTGGCCGTGCCCCCGGGCGGAGGCCGCCCAACGTCCTGGTCCTGGTTCCCTCGCCGGAACCGGGACCAGGGCGATCAACTGGCAGCCAGCCGTTCCGCCTCCTCATGCAGGGCCTCGATCAGGGCCAGCTTCAGACGCAGGTCCTGACCCACCAGGTCGTCCAGAACGTCCATCAGGCCTCCCCGGCAAGGGGGCGCCCCATAGGTCACAGCCCGGGAGGGTCTCATCAATGCCGAGCTCGCGGTTGGGACCCAGCGGGGGGGCTACTGCCTGACCAGGAACCATTCCGATCTTCCTGCCAGGGCACCTAGAACACTGGGATGATCTCCTCGGGATCGAGGAAGTCGACCTCGACCCCCTCGATGTCGAGTTCGGGGATGGCCGGGAACTCGATGCCCCAGCGCTCCACGATGGCACGGATCTTGGCCATGGCCGTCCGCCAGTTGTCGGCCTGCTCCTGGTAGGAGAGCACGCCCAGGCCGGCGTCGCGGGCATGGTCCATCAGGACGCGGTGGTTGTGCAGGAAGTAGGGCGGCAGCTCCCAGAAGCCGCCCGGCGGCTCCCAGAGGATCATGGAGAGGAAGACGAAACCGGCGCGGAGCTGGCGGGTGATCAGCGAGCGGACGTCGTCGGTGAGGCCGGGCCACTCGTTCTCCAGGATGGTCATGCAGATCTGGAGATGGCGCGACTCGTCGCGGCCGATGCGGTGGAACATGTCACCGAAGACCGGATGCCTGGTCCCGCTCGCCATGCCGCGGAACAGGGTGGAGGCGGCCATCTCCCCCATCATGAAGCTGGTGAACAGCACCGGCAGGCTGTACTTGCCGACGGCGCTGTTGTAGCCCGTCCAGTAGCGGCCCCCGTTGTGGTAGAGCCAGCCGATGTTGTTGTGGGCGGCCTTCTCCAGGTCGGTGACCGGGGTCCAGTCCAGCGGCCCGCCCGGCCAGAGCTTGGCGATGGTGCGCTGGCAGCACTCCTCGTGGTTCATCTCGTCCCGCGTGATCGAGAAGAAGCACTTGCGGACCGGATCCTCCTCGTGCTTCTCGAACGCCTGGATGGTGGCGCGGGCGAAGACGGCCGGGCCGGAGGCGTCGAAGTTGGCCAGCACCGAGAACCAGTACATGATCCCGAGACGCTGTTCGGCGGTGAAGTCGCCGGGATCGAGGTCGTCCCAGGGCAGGTCGGCGGGGTTCCAGACCATGCGCTTGGACTTCTCGTAGATGGCCGCCAGCTTCTCGGTCTCGACCCGCCACTCCATCGGGTAGATGTTCGGTTGGGGGATCTCCGGAGCAGGCCAGAAGCCGCCCTCGGGAATCGACAGGTCCGTCATGATCCACCCCTTTTGTGACAGCTCCAGCTCACATCCTGCGCCTTGATGTCACATCTTTCAAGAGCGTGCCCGCTGCGTCAGGGCGACACACACGAGTACGGCCAGCGCGGCCGCGACCGTGGCCGGCCCGAACCGCTCACCGAGCAGGAGCCAGGCCCACAGCAGGGTCAGCAGGGGCTGGGCGAGCTGGGTCTGCCCGGCGCGGGCGATCCCTCCGGTGGCCAGGCCGGCGTACCAGGGGATGAAACCCAGGAACATCGAGACCACTCCCACGTAGGCGAACCCGGCCAGCGACGCCGCGCCGGGACGTGGCTCGGTGCTCAACGCCAGGACGACCGTCGCCGGGACGGTGAGCGGGGCGGCGACGACCAGGGCGTGGGAGATCACCCGCCAGCCGGAGGTCTCGCGGGCGAGGCGCCCGCCCTCGGTGTAGCCGACGGCCGCCGACCCGAGCGCGCCGACGAGGAGCAGGTCGGCGCCGGTGGCGTGGTCGCCGCCGCGGCTGAGGGTGAAGGCCGTGATCGCCACGGCCCCCAGAGCGCAGGACACCCAGAACAGCGGCCGGGGCCGTTCTCCCCCTCGCAGGACGGCGCAGGCCGCGGTGGCGGCCGGCAGCAGGCCGATGACCACCGCGGCGTGGGAGGCGCTCGCCCCGGCGTCGAGCGCCAGCCCGCTGAAGAGGGGGAATCCGAACACCACACCGGCCACGATGACGAGGTAGGACCGCAACTGCGTCCTGGGCGGCAGCAACGGCACCCGGGCGACCAGCAGGAGGGCCAGCGCCGCGACGGCGGCCACCGCGGCCCGCCCGATCGCCACGAGATAGGGGTCGAACCCCCGCATCGCGAAGACCGTCGCCGGAAACGAGCCCGAGAAGGAGAGCACGCCGAGGCCCGCCAGGATGCTTCCCCGCCACGCCGGGCCCAGGGAGGCCCACGGGCCGGGCGTGAGATCCGTCGCGGGGACGACCGCTACTCGACTGGAGACGATAGCGCTATCGTTGTCTTTCATGAATGACGATAGCAGTATCGTCCGCCTGGCAGCCATGATCCGCACGGAGGCGGCACGGCTGCGCCCCGGGGACAGGCTGCCATCGAGCCGGGAGCTGATGCGGCTCCACGGCGTCAGCCCGGTGACCGTGTCACGGGCACTCGCCCGGCTTGCCGCGGAAGGTCGGGTGATCATCAGGCCGGGCAGCGGGACCTATGTCGCCCCCGTCCTCAAACGCCCCAGCGACGCGGTGGACCTGTCCTGGCAGACGGTGGCGCTCGGCGACCGGGTGGTGGACGACACGGTGGTGAGCGGCCTGCTCACCCCTCCGCCGGAGGGCGTCATCCCGCTCACCGGTGGTTACCTCAATCCGGCGCTGCGCCCTACCAAGGCCCTGTCGGCCGCCGCCGTCCGCGCCCTCCGCCGCCCCGACGTCTGGGCGATGCCGCCGCTGACCGGCCTTCCCGAGCTGCGCAGGTGGTTCGCGGGCGAGACGGGAGGCGACGTGACCCCGTCGGACGCCCTCATCCTCAGCGGCGGGCAGTCCGCCCTCACCCACGCCTTCCGCGCCCTCGCCGCGCCCGACACCCCGATCCTCGTCGAGACCCCGACCTATCCGGGGGTGCTCGCCGCCGCGCGGGCCGCCGGGCTCCGGGCGACGGCCGTACCGATGGATCGCGACGGAGTGCGCCCGGAGCTTCTCGCGGAGGCCTTCGCCGTCACGGGCGCGCGGGTCTTCTTCTGCCAGCCGACCCTGCACAATCCCACCGGTGCGACCCTGACCCTCGAACGGCGCCGGCAGGTGCTGGACGTCGCCCGGGCGGCGGGGGCGTTCGTCATCGAGGACGACTACGCCAGGTATTTCGCGACGGCCCCGATCCCGCCTCCGATGATCTCCCTGGACGCAAACGGCACGGTCGTGCACGTCAACTCCCTCACCAAGGTCCTGTCACCCAGCATGCGGGTCGCCGGGGTCGTCGCCCGGGGCCCGGCCGCGCGGCGGCTGCGGGCGACCCACCTCGTGGAGTCGTTCTTCGTGGCCAGGCCCCTGCAGGAGACGGCGCTGGAGTTCGTCGGCTCATCCGCGTGGCCGCGCCACCTGGCCGGCCTGAGCGCCGAACTGACGGCGCGCAGGGACGCGCTCGTCACCGCACTCGCCACGCGGATACCCGCCGCCGAGGTCCATCTCCTGCCCAGGGGCGGCATGCACCTGTGGGTACGGCTCCCGCCCGACCGGGACGAGGACACCGTGGTGGAGGCGGCCAGGCGGGCCGGGGTCCTGGTGAGCCCGGGAGGCGTCTACCACCCGGCCGAGCCTTCGGGGCCCCGGATCCGGGTGACCCACTCGGCCGCCCTTCACCTGCCGGAACTGGTGGAAGGCGTCCGGCGGCTGGCGACGGCGCTGGACGGCTCCTGAGCCGCCGGGGACGGGTCGGCTCGCGGCGAAGATCATGGGATTCCGCATGACCCGCGCCGAAACACCGGTGAAAAAGCCATGTCAGTGTCGCAATGGATACAACCCCCTAATGACATACAGTGGTTTCGAAGAGGTGATGGAATCCATGGGCAACCCCGCCGAGCTGGTGTGCGACTTCGTCAACACCTACGACGTGGAGAGCGGGGCCGACACGCTCACGTCCCCCGCGACGCTGGCCGCGTGGCTCGGCAGGCATGACCTGATCGGCCCGGAGGACACGGCCGGGAACGACCACCTGGCCTTGGCCGTCGACCTCCGCGAGGCCCTGCGCGTGGCGCTCCGCCACAATCACGACCACGAGCCGGGACCGCCCCACCCGTTCGCCGGGCTCTCGCTGCGGGTCATCCTGACGGCCGACGGGCCCGCCCTCGAACCGGTCGCCGCGGGGGTGACGGGCGGGCTGGCCAGGATCGCGGCCGCGGTGATGGGTGCGCAGGCCGACGGGATGTGGCCGAGGCTGAAGGTGTGCACCGAGAGCACCTGTCAGTGGGCGTTCGTCGACTCGTCCAAGAACCGTTCGCGATCATGGTGTTCCATGAGAGTGTGCGGTAACCGCACCAAGACTCGGGCATATCGGGCTCGGCGCCAGACGGAGACAGGTTCGCGTCATCTGTGAGTCCGATTCCCCGATACGGTGTAGGAGCCTGTCTCGGGAATCGACCCGCCTGATGCCCGCTCGCGTGGCACGACACCCACGAGACAGTGCTTCCCGAGGCGACGGTAGACGGCAGAGAAGGAGCGGGCCGAGATGGCAGACGTAGGCGTGCGGGCGGCTCGGCACGATGATGTCGCCGCTGTGACGACCACCCAGATACGCGCCTGGAAGTACGGTTACCGGGATTTCCTTCCGGAGGGGCCGCTGGAGCAGATGACCGGTCCCGCCGCCGAGGAGATGTGGCGGCGCCAGTGGGATGAGGCGATCGTCACCCCGCCGTCCTCCCGGCACCGGGTGCTGGTCGCGGTGGAGCAGGTCGTCCTCGACACCGACGCGTTCCCCGCCCTCGGTCCCGGCGGGATCGAGGCCATGGCGGCGATGCGGGGCGCCGAGCGCGTGGTGGGGCTCGCCTCCCACGCACCGGCGGAGGATCCCGACCTCGACCCGACCACCACCGCCGAGATGCTCACCTTCCTGGTGGACCCCGACCACGTCCGACGCGGACATGGCAGCCGCCTGCTCAACGCGACGGTCGACTATCTCCGCGACGACGGCTACCACACCATCGTGACCTGGGTGTTCGCCGACAACCACGGCCCGCTCGGGTTCCTGGAGTCGGCGGGCTGGGGCGAGGACGGTGCCGAGAGGGTTCTCAACATAGGCCGGCCGGTGCGGATGATCCGCCTGACCACCGACATCAGCTAGGGCGCGTCCGTGGATCCTCGGCTTCGCGAGGATCGTCCGGATGGACGCACCGCAGAGCGGAGGAGGGGCTTGTGACAGAGTCATGAGCGCCGACGACAGCGCGGCGGGGCGCCATCCGCGGAGACCGCGGCAGGCGGAAGGATCCGCGGCCACGCCCCAGGGCCGACGGGCCGGGACCGACGTAGTCGGCATGCTCCCGGACCGCCGGTAGGAAACACCTGAGAGGAACACCGCAACGCCATGGCCACCCCGAGCCAGTGGATCGCCGGAGCCCGTCCGCGCACCCTTCCCGCCGCCGTCGTCCCCGTCGCCGTCGGCACGGGCGTCGCGATCGGATACGGCGGAGCAGTCTGGTGGCGGGCCCTGCTCGCCCTGTTCGTGGCGCTCGCCCTGCAGATCGGCGTGAACTACGCCAACGACTACAGCGACGGAGTGCGCGGCACCGACGACGACCGGGTCGGCCCCATGCGCCTGGTCGGCTCGGCGGCGGCGGCGCCCCGCGAGGTCCTCGGCGCGGCCCTGGCCTGCTTCGTGGCCGCCGCGGTGGCGGGGCTGGCGCTGGTCGTGGTCACCGGTGCGTGGTGGCTGCTCCTGGTCGGCGCGCTGTCGATCGCGGCGGCCTGGTTCTACACCGGCGGCTCACGGCCCTACGGCTACCGCGCGCTCGGTGAGATATCGGTGTTCGTGTTCTTCGGCCTGGTCGCGGTGGCCGGCACCACGTTCGTGCAGCTCGAATGGCTGCCCTGGACCGCGCTGGCCGCCTCGGTACCGGTGGGCCTGCTGGCCTGCGCGATGCTGGTGGTCAACAACCTGCGTGACATCGCCACCGACGGCCCGGCGGGTAAGCGCACCATGGCCGTGGTGCTCGGCGATCACCGCACCCGCACCCTCTACACCCTCTGCCTGACGCTCCCCCTGGCCGTCGCGCTGGCCATGGTGCCGTGGCAGCCGCTCACCGCTCTCGCCGTGCTCGCCACACCGCTCGCGATCGGCCCGGTGCGAGCCGTCAGGCAGGGTGCGACCGGCCCCGCCCTGATCGCCACGCTCCAGCAGACCGGCCGCTTCCAACTCGTCTACGGCGCGCTGTTCACCCTCGGCCTGGCGCTCCAGGCGCTGTAGAACGATCACTCTGGAGGCCGCCCCGGCGACCGCGGATCCTCGGCCACCGGTTCACACCCTCCGGTCCTCGGCCACCGGTTCACGCCTCCGGTTCGCAACCTCGGGTCCTCGGCCACCGGTTCACGCCTCCGGTTCGCAACCTCGGGTCCTCGGTCACCGGTTCACGGCCACCGGTTCGCGCCCTCCGCCGAGGAACGTCGCATGAGGAGCCGAAGGGCCGCGATGTCACAGTGGGCCGTTCCGTCTCGTCCTCTCTGAGAAACCTGGGAGAGGATGAGAATGTCACATATTGTTATCATCGGAGGCGGCTTCGCCGGTGTCTGGAGCGCCGCCGCGGCGGCACGCGTGCGCGGTGACAGAAAGGACCTGCGCATCACGCTCGTCGCACCGGACGAGGACCTCGTGCTGCGCCCCCTGCTGCATCGGCTCGACCCGGACGGTTCCCGGGTGCCGCTGAAGCGGATCCTGGCGCCGGTGGACGTCGAGCATCTGCGCGCGGCGGTGACCGGGATCGACACCGCCGGGCGCCGGATCGTCGCGGACGGCCGCTCGATCGGCTACGACCGCCTCGTGCTCGCGGCCGGCAGTCGCCTGACCTGGCCGGGGCTACCCGGAGCCGAGCAGTTGTTCGACGTCGACACCGCTGAGGGCACGGCCCGGCTCCAAGCCCATCTGAGAGGGCGGGACGGGTTCACGGCCGTGGTCGTCGGAGCGGGGTTCACCGGATTGGAGGTCGCCACCGAGCTGGCGAGCCGCGGGAACGTGGTGCTGGTGGAGCGCTCGGATGTCATCGGGCCCGACCTCGGACCCGGCCCGCGCCCCGTGATCGAGGCGGCCCTGGCCGAGCTCGGAGTCCGGACGCGCCTCGGTACGAGCCTCGCCGCCGTGGACGGCGAGGGCGCGGTCCTGGCCGACGGCACGCGGATCGCGGCCGACGCGGTCGTGTGGACGGCGGGAGTGCTGGCCAGCCCGCTCACCTCGCAGATCCCCGGCGACCGGGACCGGCTGGGCCGGCTGGTGGTCGACCGGTGGCTGCGGGTCTCCGATGACGTCTTCGCCGCCGGCGACATCGCCGCCGCCCACGCCGATCCGGACCACCATGTCCTGCAGAGCTGCCAGCACGCCATCCCGATGGGGAAGGTTGCCGGCCACAACGCCGCCGCCGACCTGCTCGGGCTGCCGCTGATGGATTTCGCGCCCGATCCGTACGTCACCTGCCTTGACCTCGGGGCCGCCGGCGCCGTCACCACTGCGGGCTGGGAGCGCGAGGTGCGGCTGACCGGAGCGGAGGCGAAGGAGCGGAAGGACATGATTCTGAACGCGATCCGCCCGCCGGTCGACGATGCCGAGGAGATCCTACGGAAGGCCGGTGAACGAGGCTCGGGGACCCGCCGCTGATCGCCGAACGGACCGCGGCGCCGTACGGCCGCCGACCGGAGCCCGGCGCAGACGGAAGCACGGCTCCCCGGAGCGGCTGCGGCCCGGATCGCGGCGGCTCCCCTGGACCGGTCCGGGGGAGCCGCCTCACCGAGGCCCTGAGCCTCCGGCCTCCCCGGAAAGCAGCCGGCGCATCACGACGCGCGGCGCGAGTTCGATGCCCAGCTCCCGCTCATGGGCCACCAGCGCGGCCAGCTCCGGCCCCCACTCGGCCGGGTCGAGCACGGTGAAACCCCGCTGGGCGTACCACGACCCGTTCCACGGCACGTCGCGGAAGGTCGTCAGCGTCACCGCCGCCGAACCGGTCGAGGCGGCGTGGTCGCAGACCGCCTCCAGCAGGCGCCCGCCGATGCCCTGCCGGCCGTGGTCCGGATGGACCGCGAGCTGGTCGAGGTGGACCAGCCCGTCAACCCGGCCGATCATCGCGAAACCGACCGGCGGGGCACCGGCGACCAGGGCCCGTGACGGGTCGTCGGTCTCCTCGATCATGGTGGTCCCCGCCGGGAAGGCGATCCCCACCTGGGCGAACACTCCGTCGGCGGCGTGCTCCACCGCTACGAGGCCGGGGAGCTCCCCGGCCTCGGCCCAGCGGACCTCAGCCGACGTCACAGGTCGCGTGCTTGTCATGGAACGCAGGTTATAGCGGCGAAGCCGGCGATGGACGACATGCCTCAGTGGACGTCGGCGAAGGTGAGCCGGGTCATCGCGGGGATGAGGTGCGCCTCCTCGTACCGGAGGTGATCATCCAGATGCCGGGTGAGCCTGTCGATCGCGGCGGAGGCGGCGGCCCGGGCGGCGTCGTCGCCCGGGAGGGCCGCGAGGGCAGGTTCCAGCGCGTCCAGATGGTCGACGAGTTCGTGGTGCTCGGATTCGAGCCGGTCGATGACCGCGGCGAGCTCCGGCTGGATACGGCGCAGCGCGGGGAAGATCGCGGCGTCCTCGATCGTGTGGTGGCCCTGGACAAGACTGCAGAAGTTCGTGCATTGCCGGCGCAGCACCCAGGACCGGCGGAGGCGGAGCGCGGCCGACACCGCCTCGGTCGCGCCGTCGCCGTCGGCGGCCTCGGCCATCAGGTGCCGGACCTGGTCGAGGCCGTGGCGCATGTGCCCGTGGATGGTCACGAGCCGCCGGGCCAGTTCCACACCCTGAGGGTTGGCGCCCTGGGGGTCGGCACCCTTCAGCGCGGTCAAGCCCGTTCCTTTGCGACCAGTTCGCGGACGGCCGGAGCGATCTCGCGGACGAACCGCTGGATCTGCGAGGAACTGTGGACCATCAGTGTGAAGACGCTGACCCCGTAGCTGAGGGCGAGATCGGCGATCGACTCGGCGGGCAGTTCGTCGCCGAGGTTGAGCAGGCGGCGGATCTGACCGGGTGATCGACCCGCCGCCTCGGCGGCCTCGTCGATGACGGCGTTGCCCTCGGCGAGCCGGGCGGGGGTTCCGAGGCGCGGGAGAGACGGGAGCCAGCCGTCGGCGACCCGTGCGGTCAGCCGGAGCATGCGCGGTCCGTACGCGCCGAGCCAGATGCCGATGTCATGGGCGGGGCGAGGACCGCGATGGGCCCCGCGGACCTGGTAGTGCCGCCCGTCGACGTGGACACCGCCGGGCGTGCCGGTGTCCCAGAGAGCGCGGATGATCTGGATGGCCTCCTCAAGCGCCGTGACCGAGTCACCCGCTGTGCGGCGCGGACCGCCCATGGCTTCGATGGCGTCCCAGAACGCCCCGGCACCCAGTGCGAGCTCGAACCGGCCGCCGCTGAGAAGGTCGAGGCTGGCGGCGCTCTGGGCGAGCACCGCCGGGGGCCGCAGCGGCAGCGGGTGGACGTTGCCCGCCAGCCGGACGCTGCTCGTGGCCGCCGCGACGTAGGAGAGCAGCGTCCAGGTGTCGAGGAACGCGGGCTGGTACGGGTGGTCCTGGAAGGTGATCAGATCCGCGCCCGCGCGTTCGGCGGTCTGGGCGAGCCGTACCACCGCGTCCGCGTCCGGAGCGGACGGGATGATGTTGGCGGCGAACAGCAGATCGTGTCCGTAGTCAGGCATCGACGGCCCCTTCGACGTCGCGGGCGCGGTAGGTGTCCTCAATGGTCTGGCCGCTCTCCAGGCCCCAGCTGACGATCCGCGTCGGATACAGCAGGATCCGCGCCTGGGCGCCGGGGACGGCCTCGGCGCGGCCTCGCACCTCCACGCCCCGTGGCCGCCACGGCGGCAGCACGTCGTCGACGACCAGGGCCGCGCGGCCGGTGCGTGCCACGTCCCGGAACTTCTTGGACCGGCCGAAGTTACGGCCGCTGATCTCGATGACCAGGCCCGCGCCGTCGAGGGACCAGCCGACCGGTGCGACGTGCGGCATGCCGTCCGGTCCGACGGTGGCCAGCCTCCCGAGCAGGCGTTCGCCATGCAGGTAGGCGAGTTCGAGGTTGGTGAAGATACTCATCGATTTTCCTTGAGCGTGGAGACCCCGGGCTTCAGCCGTGGGGGAAGTCACATGTCCGTCCGACTGGAAACGCCGTGCCTACCGCTGGAGTTCTTGCTCGGCCGGTTGCGGAGCGTTGGGTGCGGTCGTGGCTGCGGCACGCCGTACGGCGAGGGGCGAGATCACCACCCCGAGGACGGCCGCGATCGCGCCCAGCCAGAACAGGGTGGTGAACGCGGAGTCGGGCACCCCGGCGGCCCGGGAGACGACGCTGGAGGCCATCACTGCGGCGGCGAGCTGGCTGCCGATGACGCTGCCGCCGGTACGGGCGATGTTGTTGATGCCGTTGGCGGTGCCGGTCCGGGTCAACGGCACGATGTCGGCGATCAGCTTGGGCAGCGCGCCCATGATCAGCCCGGACCCCGCCCCGACGATCGCGTAGAACACCAGGTGCTCCCACTCGGCGGCATGGGCGGAGGCGAGCAGCACCGATCCCACGGTGAACAGCACGAACCCGCCCGCCAACGGCCAGCGGGGGCCGTACGCGGTGGCGATGCGGCCGACGGCCATGCTCGCCGGGATGATGGCCAGCATGCCCGGGAGCATCAGCAGTCCGGCCATGGTGACGGAGGCCCCGAAGCCGACACCACCCGAACTCGGCTGCTGCTGCGCGAAGAGCGGCATCCCCAGGTAGAAGAAGTATGACGCCGCGCCGAACAGCAGGGCGGCGAGGTGCGTCACCGTCATCGGCCGGTCGGTCAGCTCGCTGACGTCGATGAGCGCGTCGGACTTGCGCCGTTCCACCGCCATGAGCGCGGCGAACAGCAGCACACCGAGCACGAAGAGGCCGAGCACCGGCACCGAGGTCCAGCCCCAGGACGGCCCCTGGGTGAGGGCGAGCAGCACCGCGACCAGGCTGAGGCCGAGCAGCACCGCGCCGGGGATGTCGAGCCCGCCGGTCGCGGTGTGCCGGCTCGCGCGCACCCACCGCAGCACCAGCAGCAGGCTGATCACCGCGAGCAGCGCGCCGAGCACGAACAGGTACCGCCAGGACAGGTAGTCGGCCAGCAGCCCGCCGATCACCAGGCCTGCCCCCGCACCGGCCCCGACGATGCCGGAGACCAGTCCCATCGCGAACGGCAGCCGTTCACGGGGCAGCGCCTCGCGCAGGATCGCCATCGACAGCGGCACCACCGACAGCGCCGCGCCCTGGATGACGCGGGCGGCGATGAGCTGGCCGATGTTCTGGGACGCCGACGCCGCGACCATTCCGACCGCGTACGCGATGAGCACGGCGATCATCACTTGCCGCTTGCCGTACAGGTCGCCCAGGCGGCCGAGGAGCGGGGTCAGCACGGCGCTGGAGAGCAGGAACGCGCTGAGGATCCAGGCGGACCAGGTGGGGGTGGTGTCCAGCTCGCGCTCCAGCAGCCGCAGGGCCGGTACCACCACGGTCTGCATGAGGGCGTAACCGAAGACCGCCGCGGACAGCGCGATCAGGGTCTTGGTGCCGCTCGGGCCGGAGTCCGGCGCGGAGTCCGGCGGGACGCCGTTCGCCTGCCGGGCGGTCGGCTCACCGCCCGGCTGTACGTTCGCGGTCATGGAACACCTCTACTTCGTAAGACGAAATATTCGCTATACGAAATAGATTAGTTCGTAGAACGAAACACCGTCAACTACACTCGAGATCGGGAGGTGCCATGACCACGACGTCCGAGGTAACCGAGGAGCTGGGATTCGCCGCCGCGCTGGTGCGGATGTCGCATCTGGTGCAGCACGTGTTCGCCGACGTGAGCCGCGACCACGACATCACCCCGCAGCAGACGCAACTCCTCTGCATACTGGTCGGCGGCCCGGTCGGCATGACCGAGCTCAGCCGGCTCCTTCACCTGGAGAGGTCCAGCCTCACCGGGCTGGTGGACCGGGTGGAGCGGCGCGGCCTGGTCTCCCGGGTCCGCGACGGCCGCGACCGGCGCGCCTGCCGGGTCACGCTGACCGACGAGGGCTCACGGCTCGCCATCGAGTCGCACCGGGATGTGACCGGGCGGCTGGACACCCTGGCAGGCGAGCTGCCGGACGCCGACCGGGAGCGGCTGGCATCGGCCGTCACGCGGCTTCTGGCCCAGCACGACACGGCCTGGATCTCCCACAGCTTCGGCGAGCCGCCACTCGGCTGATCGACACACGCGAGCGGCCCGCGTGAGCGGCGCGGGCATGCGACATACGCGAGCCGCACGCGTAAGCGGCGCGGGCATGCGACATACGCGAGCGGCCCGCGTGAGCGAAGGGCGTCGAACCGCCGGGAGGCGCGTTTACCACAGCACTCGGTGAGATCATTCCCATGACGCAGGGCGGGCGGTTCAGTCCCGGTCGCGCTTGGCCACCAGTGCGTCGAGAAGCCCCGGGAACGCTCCGTCGACCTCGTCGCGACGCAGCGCGTTCATGCGGGAGGTGCCGACGTAGTACTGGCGAATGAGGCCGGCCTCGCGCAGCACGTTGAAGTGGTGGGTGGCGGTGGACTTGCTGACCGGCAGGTCGATCGTGCCGCAGCTGAAGTCGTGGCCGGCCGCGTACAGCTCACTGACGATCAGGCGGCGCACCGGATCGACCAGGGCCTCGAGCACCTGCTGAAGACCGATCGTCCGGATGTCCGGGTGGGGCGGGATGCGTTCCTGCCCGTTTCGCCGCGTTACCGCCATCGCCTGTCGACCTCCCGCACACATCGTACGACACACGTCAAAGTACTACGAACATCAAAGTTTGACAGTTATCGTACTTTCCGCTTGAGTGAGGCACGGCGCCGCGAGTTCCGCGCCGCCGACACCGGATCGGAAGGGATGACGCGTGATGGCCAGGACGGTGCGGTTCCATGAGTACGGAGGCCCGGATGTGCTGCGACTGGAGGACGTGACGGTCGGCGATCCCCGACCCGATGAGCTGTTGATCCGGGTGGACGCGATCGGCCTCAACCGTGCCGAGATACTGTTCCGCAGCGGCCACTACATCGAATCGGTCAAGCGGTTCCCCGCCCGGCTCGGAGCCGAGGCCGCAGGAGTGGTCGAGGCCGTCGGCGCGCACGCGGCGGGGTTCGAGATCGGTCAGCCGGTCAGCGTGGTGCCCGCGTTCTCGATGAACGACTACGGCGTCTACGCCGAGCGTGCGATCGTCCCCGCGTCCGCGGTGCTGCACCGCCCCGACGGGCTCGACGCGGTCGAGGGCGCGGCGGTGTGGATGCCGTACGTGACGGCCTACGGCGCGCTGGTGGAGGTCGGCGGGATGGGTGCCGGGGACACGGTCGTGCTGACCGCCGCCTCCAGCAGTGTGGGCCTGGCCGCGATCCAGACCGCCAACCGGGTCGGGGCGACGCCCATCGCCACCACCCGCACCAGTGCCAAGAAGGCCGCGCTGCTCAAGGCGGGAGCGGCCGAGGTGATCGTCACCGACGAGGAGGACGTCGTCGAGCGAGTGCTCGACCTGACCCGAGGACGGGGCGCCGAGTTCGTCTTCGACGCCGTCGCCGGCCCCGGTGTGGTGAACCTGGGCAAGGTGGTCGCCCCCGGCGGCACCCTGTTCATCTACGGTGGGCTGAGCGGCGAGGTGACCCCCTATCCGGGGTTCGAGCTCGGCATGCCCGCGCTGAACATGCGCACCTACACCCTCCATGAGACGACCACCGATCCGGAGCGGCTGCGCCGGGCCGAGGCGTTCGTCTCCTCAGGTCTGCGTACCGGCGCCTTCCAGCCCGTCGTGGACCGCACCTTCGGCTTGGACGAGATCGTCGAAGCACACCGCTACCTGGAGGCGAGCGCCCAGGTGGGCAAGATCATCGTCACCGTCGACCACGGATGATCTCATCGGTCCTGCCGCTGCCCACTGCCAGGCGCCCACCCTGAGCGGTGAGCGCCTGCCCGCGCTGCGACGCCCCGGCCTAAAGATCAAGCAGGTGCTCCAGGCCCACGGTCAGCCCCGGGGTCTCCCCCACCCGGCGGACGCCGAGCAGCACGCCCGGTGTGAAGGACGAGCGGTTCATGGTGTCGTGGCGGATGGTGAGGGTCTCGCCGTCGCCGCCCAGCAGCACCTCCTGGTGGGCGATCAGCCCGGCCAGCCGGACCGAGTGCACGTGGACTCCGTCCACCTCCGCCCCACGGGCCCCGTCCAGCTCCGCGCTGGTCGCGTCGGGCATCGGCGCGGATCCGGCCTTCCGCCGCGCCTCCGCGACCAGCTCCGCCGTACGGCGGGCGGTCCCGGAGGGCGCGTCGGCCTTGTTCGGGTGGTGCAGCTCGACGATCTCGACGGAGTCGAAGTAGCGGGCGGCCTGCTGGGCGAAGTGCATCATCAGCACGGCCGCGATGCCGAAGTTGGGCGCGATCAGCGCGTTGACGCCGGGATTGTCGTCCAGCCAGCCCCTGACGGTCGCCAGGCGGCCGGCGTCGAACCCGGTGGTGCCGACCACCGGGTGGATACCGTGTGAGACGCACCATTCGAGGTTGCCCATGACCACGTCGGGGTGGGTGAAGTCGACCACCACCTCGGCGCCGGTCAGGCCCTCGATCGGGTCGCCCGCGTCGACGGCCGCGACCAGCTCCAGATCGTCCGCCGCCTCGACGGCCTTGCACACTTCGATACCGACACGCCCTCGGGCGCCGAGAACTCCAACCCTGATCACGGCCCCAAGGTTATACCGTCGCCCCGCCCGGAAGCTCGCGAGCCGTCCGGGGCACGGATCGCACCGGGTCGCGAGCCGGATCGCGGCTCTGCGGGCCACCCGGAAAGCGGAGCCGTACCCCGCCCCCGGGCCGGGCCGGCCGGACCGCAGAGCGGATGGACCGTGAGCCGGAGAGCGGAGCCGTACCTCGCCCTCGCCTCCGGGCCGGAGAGCGGATGGACCGTGCCCCGGAAACAGGACGGCCCCGGCGGTGAAACGCCGGGGCCGTCCGTGGAGACGTACGGCTAGCCGTTCACGGCCCAGCCGAAGTCCTTGTCCTCGTAGGGACCGATCACCGCAAGGGTCATCGGCCGGTTGAGGACGTCACGGGCGATGTCCGTGATCTCCTCGGGAGTCACCGCCTCGATTTTGGCGAGGACCTCGTCGACCGAGAGCAGCTCGTCGTAGACGAGCTCGCCCTTGCCGATCCTGGACATCCTGGAGCCGGTGTCCTCCAGCCCGAGCACGAGACCGCCGCGCATCTGACCCTTGCCGCGGGCGATCTCCTCCTCGGTGATGCCGTCCGTGACCGCCTGGAGGACCTCCTCCCGGCAGATCTTCAGCACTTCGTCGATCTTCGACGGCAGACAGCCGACGTAGATGCCGAACTGCCCGGTGTCGGCGTAGGAGGAGGTGTAGGAGTAGGCGGAGTAGGCCAGCCCCCGCTTCTCCCTGATCTCCTGGAACAGCCGCGAGGACATGCCGCCGCCCAGGGCCGCGTTGAACACGCCGAGCGCGAAGCGGCGCTCGTCGGTGCGGGTGAGGCCGGTCGTGCCGAGGACCAGGTTGGCCTGCTCGGTCGGCCGGTGCACCATCCGCACTCCGGGACGGGCCTCGGCGCCGGGACCCGACAGCCGCGGGGCGACCGGCGAGGCGTCCCCGCCGAGGGCGCCGGCCCGCTCGTAGGCGGCGGCGACCAGCGCCACGACCTGCTCGTGGGAGACGTTGCCCGCCACCGACACCACGGTGTGCGTCGGCAGGTAGTAACGGCGGTAGTACTCCGCGATCCGGTCACGGCTGACGGCGTTGATCGAATCGACCGTGCCGAGGATCGGCCGGCCGATGGGCGTGTCGCCGTACATCTCCGCGGAGAACTGCTCGTGCACCATGTCGGACGGGTCGTCGTCGTGCATGGCGATCTCCTCCAGGATCACGCCACGCTCGGCCTCGACGTCCTCCGGAGTGATGAGCGAGGAGGTCACCACGTCGGCGAGCACGTCGATCGCCACCCGCAGGTCCTCGTCGAGAACCCGCGCGTAGTAGCAGGTGTACTCCTTGGCGGTGAAGGCGTTGATCTCACCGCCGATGCCCTCGATCGCGGCGGAGATCTCCAGCGCGTCCCGCGTCGGAGTGCCCTTGAACAGCAGGTGCTCAAGGAAGTGGGAGGACCCCATGTGCTCGGGGGACTCGTCTCTGGATCCGATGCCGACCCACATGCCGACCGCGACGGAACGCACGGTCGGCATGGACTCGGTCACCACCCGGAGCCCACCGGGGAGGACGGTGCGCTGCACGACCCCGGCACCGTCCTTGCCGGGGTACAGAGTGGTGGTCGTCACGAGTTGCGGTCTTCTCCACCACGGTTGCCGCCGCCGCCGCTGGTGCGGGTGCGGGTGCGGCGGGGCCGCTCGTCGGCTGCGGGCGCCGCGGACGCCGCGGGCGCCGCGGGCTGCTCCTCGGGAGCGCCGCCCTCGGCCTTGGCCGCGGCCTCCTTCTCGACCACCTCGACCGGGACCAGGGAGAGCTTGCCGCGCGAGTCGATCTCGGCGATCTCCACCTGGACCTTCTCGCCGACGTTCATGACGTCCTCGACGTTCTCGATGCGCTTGCCACCGTGCAGCTTGCGGATCTGGGAGACGTGCAGCAGGCCGTCCTTGCCCGGCATGAGGGAGATGAAGGCACCGAAGGCGGCGATCTTGACGACCGTGCCCAGGTAACGCTCGCCGACCTCCGGCATGTGCGGGTTCGCGATGGCGTTGATCGCCGACCTGGCCGCCTCGGCGGACGGGCCGTCGGTGGCGCCGATGTAGATGGTTCCGTCGTCCTCGATCGTGATCTCGGCGCCGGTGTCGTCCTGGATCTGGTTGATCATCTTGCCCTTCGGGCCGATGACTTCGCCGATCTTGTCCACCGGGACCTTGATCGTGATGATGCGCGGAGCCGTCGCGTTCATCTCCGCCGGAGAGTCGATGGCCTCCTGCATCACGTCGATGATGGCCAGCCGGGCACCCTTGGCCTGCTTCAGCGCGGCCGCCAGGATCGACGCCGGGATGCCGTCGAGCTTGGTGTCGAGCTGGAGGGCGGTGATGACGTCCTTGGTGCCGGCGACCTTGAAGTCCATGTCGCCCATGGCGTCCTCGGCACCGAGGATGTCGGTCAGCGTGACGTACTGGTCGCCCTCGTTGATCAGGCCCATCGCGATGCCCGCGACGATGCCCTTGAGCGGGACACCCGCGTCGAGCAGCGCCATGGTCGAGGCGCAGACCGACCCCATGGAGGTCGAGCCGTTGGAGCCGAGTGCCTCGGAGACCTGACGGATCGCGTAGGGGAACTCCTCGCGGGCCGGGAGGACCGGGACGAGCGCCCGCTCGGCGAGCGCGCCGTGGCCGATCTCGCGGCGCTTGGGAGAACCCACGCGGCCGGTCTCACCGGTGGAGTACGGCGGGAAGTTGTAGTTGTGCATGTAGCGCTTGGTGCGCTCGGGGTTGAGCGTGTCGATCATCTGCTCCATGCGGAGCATGTTCAGCGTCGTGATGCCCAGGATCTGGGTCTCACCGCGCTCGAACAGGGCCGAGCCGTGCACCCGGGGCACCACGTGGACCTCGGCGTTGAGCTGGCGGATGTCCTTGACGCCACGGCCGTCGATGCGGACGCCCTCGGCGATGACCCGCTCGCGCATGAGCTTCTTGGTCAGCGAGCGGAACGCGGCGCTGATCTCCTTCTCCCGGCCCTCAAACTCGGAACCGACCTTCTCGACGGCCAGCGCCTTGACGCGGTCGAGCTCGGCCTCGCGCTCCTGCTTGCCGGCGATGGTCAGCGCGGCGGCGAGCTCGCTCTTGACCGCGTTGGTCACGGCCTCCAGGACGTCGTCCTGGTAGTCGAGGAACAGCGGGTACTCCGCGGTCTCCTTGGCGGCGACCTGGGCGATCCTGGACTGCGCCTCGCACAGGACCTTGATGAAGGGCTTGGAGGCCTCCAGGCCCTGGGCCACGGTCTCCTCGTTCGGCGCGACGGCGCCGTCGGCGATGAGCTTGAGCGTGTCGCGGGTGGACTCGGCCTCGACCATCATGATCGCGACATCGCCGTCCTCCAGGGTCCGCCCGGCGACCACCATGTCGAAGGTGGCGTTCGCCAGCTCCGAGTGGGTCGGGAAGGCGACCCACTGGCCCTCGATCAGCGCGACGCGGACGCCGCCGATCGGGCCGGAGAAGGGCAGCCCGGCGAGCTGGGTGGACAGGGACGCGGCGTTGATCGCGACCACGTCGTACAGGTGGTCGGGGTTGAGCGCCATGATGGTCGCCACGACCTGGATCTCGTTGCGCAGGCCCTTGACGAAGGACGGGCGCAGCGGCCGGTCGATCAGGCGGCAGGTGAGGATGGCGTCCTCGGAGGGACGGCCCTCACGGCGGAAGAACGAGCCGGGGATCCGGCCCGCGGCGTACATCCGCTCCTCGACGTCCACCGTGAGAGGGAAGAAGTCGAGGTTCTCCTTGGGATGCTTGGAGGCGGTGGTCGCAGAGAGGACCATCGTCTCGTCATCCAGATAGACGACGGCGGAACCCGCCGCCTGGCGCGCGAGCCGCCCGGTCTCGAACCGGATGGTACGCGTGCCGAAAGAGCCGTTGTCGATAACGGCTTCGCTGCTGTGGACACCCTCCACGGGGGACCTCCTTGTGTCGGTCGCCCGCGTCCCCTCAGGCACGCGTCTCGCACCTGAGTCGTCTTCTTAGCCTGCTCCCCGTAGGTGCAGCGCCGGTCTTCGATCGAAGCGCCCGGTTCCGTACGGCTTATGCCGTGATGACCGGGGGCCACTACCGAGGACCGGCCCTCCGACGCCGTGGGGCGCGCTTGCTGGCGGACGCGGGGCACTGTCTCGGCTATTCAGTTTGCTCATCGGAGCGGTGTCCGTGTGGCGCGACGCGCCGAATCCGTCTCCGAGAGATCCGCTATGTGATGAGGGAGTGGCGCGGACGCCACTCCCTCACGACTCTATCGACGCAGGCCGAGCCGCTCGATGAGCGAACGGTAACGCGTGATGTCCTTGCTCTGCAGGTACTTCAGCAGGCGCCGGCGACGACCGACGAGCAGCAGCAGACCGCGGCGGCTGTGGTGGTCGTGCTTGTGCGTCTTCAGGTGCTCGGTGAGCTCGCTGATGCGCTTGCTCAGCAGCGCGATCTGCACCTCGGGGGAACCGGTGTCGGTCTCACCCTTGGCGTACTCACCGATGATCTGCTTCTTGGCTGCGGTGTCGAGCGACACTTTTCTCCTTGAACTTCTACGGGCACGCGCGATGTACAAGATGCCCGAGCGACCGTGCGTGCCTACAGTCGCCGTGGCGAGATCAGCGCCGGAGTTGTGACACCACCGGTTACAGAGCTGACATGCCAGGTTACCACCGGCCCCGGACCGTCGCACATTCTCGGACACGCCGCGCAACCGGCCGACTCCCGGAGAGAAGCTCAGGAGGTGAGACGGCGGGCCTCGTCCACATCCGCGTGCATCTGCCGGATGAGCGCCTCGATCGAGTCGAACTTCAGGTTGGCGCGGAGCCGGGGTCCGAAGTCCACGGCCATGTGGGCACCGTAGAGGTCCAGGTCGTCGCGGTCGATGGCGTAGGCCTCGACGGTGCGCGGCACCCCCTCGAAGGTGGGGTTGGTGCCCACCGAGATGGCGGCGGGCCAGCGCTCACCGCCGTAGACGGCCGGCAGGTTGCCCGTCGAGATCCCCTGCAGCCAACCGGCGTAGACGCCGTCGGCGGGGATCGCGGTGAACTCGGGCGGCTCCACGTTCGCCGTGGGGAAGCCGAGCTGACGGCCGCGCTGGTAACCGCGGACGACCACGCCCTCGACCCGGTGCGGCCGGCCGAGCGCCGTGGCGACGGCCGCCATGTCCCCGGCGTCGAGCCGCTCGCGGATGAGGGTCGAGGAGATGGTCTCCCCGTTGCTCACCAGCGGGACCGCCTCGGCCACGAAGTCGTACTTCTCGCCGAGGGTCTGCAGGGTCTCGACGTCGCCGGCGGCCTTGTGCCCGAAGCGGAAGTTCTCCCCCACCACGACCCCGCCCGCGTGCAACCGGTCGACCAGCACCGTCTGTACGAACTCGTCCGGGCTCATCCGGGAGAACTCCAGGGTGAACGGCAGCACGCACACCGCGTCCACGCCAAGCTCGGCGAGCAGCTCGGTGCGGTGCCGGGCCGTCGTCAGCCGGGGCGGGTGCGTACCGGGCCGCACCACCTCCTCCGGATGCGGGTCGAAGGTCACCACGACCGAGAGCAGCCCGAGCTCACCGGCCATCTCGACCGCGCGGGCCACCATCTGCTGGTGGCCGAGGTGAACCCCGTCGAAGACGCCGATCGTGATGACGGACCTGCCCCAGTCTTCGGGCACGTCGTCCAATCCGTGCCAGCCTCGCACCGCAGCCTCTTCCCCTTGTAGCGGATCGATCCCTAAAGCCTGCCATGCCTGGCGGCCATCTCTCCAATCGGGGAGCGCATTGGAAAGTGACAGGCCACCTGACGTCCTCCGGCGAGGCTGAGCGCGGGACGTTCGGTACGGCACCGCTCCTGGGCGATCGGGCAGCGAGGGTGGAAGGAGCAGCCGGTGGGCCGGTCGATCGGACTGGGCACGTCGCCGGTCAGCACGACACGCTCCCGGCGCGGCGCTCCGGACCCGTCGTCGATCTCGGGGACGGCTGACAGCAGCGCGTGAGTGTAGGGATGCGAGGGAGCCGCGTACAGCTCCTCGGCCTCGGCCACCTCGACGATCTCCCCGAGGTACATCACCGCGATCCGGTCGGACACGTGCCGGACCACGCCCAGGTCGTGGGCGATGAAGACGTAGGTGAGCCCGAGCTCCTCCTGGAGATCGGCGAAGAGGTTGAGCACCTGCGCCTGAACCGACACGTCGAGCGCGGAGACCGGCTCGTCGGCCACCACGAGCCTGGGCGCCAGGGCGATGGCCCTGGCGATGCCGATCCGCTGGCGCTGGCCGCCGGAGAACTCGTGCGGGTAGCGGTCCAGGTGGGTCCTGGCCAGGCCGACCAGGTCGAACAGCTCGCCCACGCGTTTCCTGACCGCGCCGGCGTCGCCGTACCCGTGGATCCTGAGCGGTTCGGCGACGGCGTCACCTGCCGTGCGGCGCGGGTTGAGCGAGGCGTAGGGGTCCTGGAAGACGAGCTGCAGGCCCTTGCGGACCGGGCGGAGGGCGCGCCGGGACAGGCCGGTGATGTCCTGCCCGTCGAACTCCACCCTGCCCGCGGTGACGTCGGTCAGCCGGACCAGGCAGCGGCCGAGCGTGGACTTGCCGCACCCGGACTCGCCGACCACGCCGAGGGTCTCCCCGGCGCGCACCTCCAGCGAGACCCCGTTGACGGCCCGCACGCCGCCGCCGCGCGCCTTGAAGTGCTTGACCACGTCGGTGGCCCTGAGCAGGGTGCTCGACGTCGTATCTGGTGTGTTCACGGGTTGCTCACCGCTCCTCGTCCGCAGTGCGGGCGCTTCGTCGTGCCGGGGTGGCCTCCAGGCCGCTCCGGTCGCCGCGCCGGATCTCCGACCTGTCCTCCTCGGGCAGCCAGCAGGCGTCGAGATGGCCGGGCCCGCCGACGAGGGAGGGGACCTCGTCGCAGGCCGCGTGGCGGTGGGCGCAGCGGCCTGCGAAGGGGCAGCCGCCCCCCGAGGCGCCGGGCGTGCCCGGGATCGTGGCCAGCCGCCGGAGGCGTGGCCCGTCCACCCTGGGCACCGAATCGAGCAGGCCCCAGGTGTAGGGATGGCGGGGGGTGTGGAAGACGTTCTCGCGGAGACCGCGCTCGACCGCCCGCCCGCCGTACATGACCAGGACCTCGTCCGCGATCTCCGAGACCACTCCCATGTCGTGGGTGATCATGATGATCGCCGATCCGTGGTCGGTGCGCAGGCCGCGCATCAGGTCGAGGATCTGCGCCTGGGTGGTGACGTCGAGCGCGGTGGTGGGCTCGTCGGCGATCAGCAGTCCGGGGTTGCACGACAGCGCCATGGCGATGACCACGCGCTGGCGCATGCCACCGGAGAACTCGTGCGGGTAGGAGTTCACCCGCTTGCCGGGGGCCGGGATGCCGACCTCGTCGAGCAGTTCGACCGCGCGGTCGCGGGCCGCCTTCTTCGAGATCCTCTCGTGCGCGCGGATCTGCTCGGCGATCTGCCAGCCGACCGTGTAGACGGGGGTGAGGGCCGTCATCGGGTCCTGGAAGATCATGGCGATCTCCCGGCCGCGGATGGCGCGCATCTCCCGGTCCTTCAGCGCCAGCAGATCCCTGCCACGGAAGATGACATTTCCTGAGATTTCAGCGTTGGGGGTACGGATCAGCCGGAGCACGCCGAGCATTGACACGCTCTTGCCGGAACCCGACTCCCCCACGACGCCCAGCACCTCGCCGGGCCGTACGGAGAACGACAGTCCGTCGACGGCCGTGAAATGGCCCCTGCCGGTGCGGAAGCGCACCCGGAGATCGTCGACTTCGAGAAGCGGTTGGTCAGGCACGGCGCACCCTCGGGTCGAGCCGGGCGTACAGGACGTCCACCACGGCGTTGGCCAGCACGACGAAGAAGGCGGCATAGAGGACCGTGCCCATGATCACGGGCAGGTCCAGGTTCTGCAGCGCCTGGTAGGTGAGCTTGCCGACCCCCGGCAGGCCGAAGACCACTTCGGTGAGCAGTGCCGCGCCGCCCACCAGGGCACCGAAATCCAGGCCGAACAGCGACACGATCGGGATCAGCGAGCAGCGCAGGGCGTGCCTGATCAGGATGCGCCGTTCGGACAGGCCCTTGGCGCGGGCGGTGCGCACGTAGTCCTCGTTCAGGGCCTGGATCAGCTCGCCGCGCAGCAGCCTGGCGTAGATCCCCGCGTACAGCAGGGCCAGGGTCAGCCACGGCAGGAGCAGGTGCAGCGCCCACTGTCCCGGGTTCTGCGAGAACGGGACGTAGCCGAGCGGCGGCACCCAGGAGAAGACCGAGTCGTGCAGCTCCTTCTGGGTGACCAGGTTGACCACCTCACCCAGCCAGTAGACCGGCAGCGAGACACCGAACACGCCGAGCAGCATGACCAGCGGGTCGACCAGCGTGCCGCGCATGGCGCCGGCGAGGGTGCCCATCGCCACCCCCAGCACCATCCAGATCACCGCGGCGCCCACCACGAGCGAGAGCGTGACCGGGACCGCGGCCATGACCTGCGGGATCACCAGCGTGCCCCGGTTGACGAAGGAGGCGAGGTCGTGGCTGACGAACAGGTGCTTCATCATCATCAGGTACTGCACGGGCAGCGGCCGGTCGAAGCCGAAGGAGGCGCGCACCTGCTCCAGCGTGGCCGGGTCGGCGTTCTTGCCCGCGATGCGGGCCGCCGGATCCACGCCCGGAGTGGCGAAGAAGATCAGGAAGACCAGCACGCTGATCGCGAAGAGGACGAGCACCGCGGCGCCGAAGCGCCGCAGGATGTAGCCGATCATCAGGCACCTCCCCGCAGCCGGGCGTTCGGGTCGAGCGCGTCCCGCACTCCGTCGCCCAGGACGTTGAGCGCGACCGCGGTCAGCGCGACGAACAGCCCGGCGGCGATAGTGATCATCGGCCGGGTGTAGAGCAGGGCGAGGCCGTCGTTGATGATCGTGCCCCAGCTCGCGTCAGGCGACTGTACGCCGACTGACAGGAACGACAGCGCCGACTCGGTGAGCATGTTGAGCGCGGTCATCAGCGGCAGGAACACCACCACCGTGGGCAGGATGTTCGGCAGCACCTCGCGGCGCATGATCCGCAGGTCGCTCGCCCCCAGGCCGACGGCCGCGTGCAGGAACTCCTTGTCGCGCAGCGCCATGACCTGGCCGCGCAGCGGCCGGGCCACATAGGGGACGTAGATCAGCGCGATGATGACGATCGGCAGCGCGAGGCTGCCCGCGTCGATGTGGACCGGCCCCAGGTGCAGGCCGCTGGTGAGCAGCACCACTGACAGGCAGATGGCCAGCAGGTAGACCGGGAAGGCCCAGATCACGTCGAAGAACCGGGAGAGCACCGCGTCGATCCAGCCGCCGTAGTAACCGGCGAGCACGCCGAGCACGGTGGCCAGCGCACAGCAGAGCAGCGCCGAGGAGACGCCGATCAGCAGGCTGTTGCGCCCGCCGTACAGGAGCCTGGCCATGACGTCGCGGCCCTGGTTGTCCGCGCCGAGCAGGTAGTGGCCGGGGTCGCCGGTCGGGCCGATCGGCGTGACGCCCAGGCCGAGGCCCTCGGTGCTCTGCTGGAGGACCTGGACCTCCTGGCCGCCCACGACCGTGGTGCCGGAGACGTTGGAGACGAACGGCTCGGTGTGCGCGATCGAACCCGCGTAGACCGGGGCCAGCAGGCAGACGAGCGCGATGAGGAGCAGCCCGGCTCCGGCGGTCGTCGCGGAGCGGTTACGCAGGATCCGGGTGGCGGCCTGCCGCCACGGACCGGCACCGGGCCGGACCGCGGCGGCGACGACGGGGATGGGCTCAGCCCCGCTCACCGTGCTCACCTACTTGACCCAGAGCTGGGAGAGGAGCATGAAGAACTGCTTGTGGAACTGGTAGTTGCCGACCCTGCTGGAGACGAAGTCCACCTGCTTGGGGGTGAACAGCGGGATGATCGGGCTCGCCTTGGTCAGGTCGCGGTCGATCTCGCCCCACTTGACGTTCGCGGCGTTCTTGTCGGTCCGGTCCAGCGTCATGGCCTCGGCCATCCGGGCGTCGATGTCCTTGTCGCAGTAACCGGAGATGTTGATGCTGGAGTCGCTGCCCGGACGGAAGGACGCGCAGGAGAGCAGCACGTGCAGGAAGTCCGAGGCGGCGGGGTAGTCGGCGTACCACTGGGAGACGCTGATCTGGACCTTGTTCTTGTCGTTCTGGATGTAGGTGAAGTGGATGTTCGTCGAGATGACCTTGAGCTTGGCCTGGTAGCCGATCTGCTCCAGGGTGCTGCGGACGTACTCGCCGATCTGCTTGCCCACCTCGTCGTCGGCGACGACCACGGAGACCTCCTGGCCCGCGGTGCCCGACTGCTGGACGAGCTCCTTGGCCTTGGCCAGATCCGGCTTGGGGAAGTCGCAGAAGTCGGCGTGACCGGGGATGCCGGGCGGCAGAAGCGTGCAGGCGGGCTGGGCCACGTTGGCCCCGCCGAACATCTTCACCACGGCCTGGCGGTCGATCGCCCAGTTGAGCGCCTGACGGGCCTCAGGCTTGTCGAACGGGGCCAGGTTGACGTTGAGCGGCATGTACCAGAAGGCCGACAGCTGGTTCACGTGCGCCTGGGAGGCGTACTTGGTACCGATCTCGCTGAGCCGGTCGGCGGGCAGCGGGTCGAAGACCCAGTCGGCCTGGCCGTTCTGGATCGCGGTGACCGCGGCCTCGGCGGTGAGGCCGTAGGAGTAGACGATCTCGTCGGGGTAGCCCTGCGGCTGCGCCTCGCGCGACCACTCGGTGAAGTCGGGGTTGCGGACGAGCTTGAGCTCCTTGTTGGGGTCGTAGGAGACCGCCGTGTAGGGCCCGGTGCCGCCGATCGGCTTGGTGCCCTGGTCCTTGTCCGGGGTGTCCTTCGGCAGCACGGCCGCGTGCGGCAGGGCGAGCTTGAGCGGGAACTCCGAGTCCGGCTCGACCAGGTTGATCGTGACCGTGTTCTTGGCCTTGTCGGCCACCACGCCCTTGTCGAGCGTGCACTCCTTGGGCTTCTTGACACAGGCGGCGGCGCCGACGATCCCGGCGTAGAAGGTGCCGGAGGTGGGCCCGGAGACCTTGTAGATCCGCTCGAAGGAGGCCACCACGTCGTCGACGGTGACCTCGCCGCCACCGGCGAACTTCACGCCCTTGCGGAGGGTGAAGGTGTAGGACCTGCCGTCCTGGCTGACCTGGGGCATGGCCTCGGCCAGGTCCGGGACCAGGTCGTAGGAGGCCTCGCCGCCGACCTTCTTGAAGGCCAGCAGGCCGTCGTACAGGGCCTGGAAGACCTGCCAGTTGCCGTTGCTGTAGTTGATGTGCGGGTCGAGCGTGCCGTCGCCGGCCTTGGCCTGTAGGCGGAGCGTGCCGCCTCTGTGCTGTTCCTGGAACCCCGCGGAGCTCGCCTGGGAGGAGCCGGCCGGGTCGGCCGATCCGGCCGCTCCGGCCGGGGACGAGCCGCCGGAGCATGCGGCGAGGGACAGGGCGAGCAGGGCCGCGCCCGCCGCGATCGAGATGTTGCGCTTCATGGGGGTCCTAGTCCGTGGAGTCGAGGAATGAGCCGACCACCTGCAGGAAGAGCTCCTCTTCCTCGATGTGCGGCATGTGACTGGAGTGCTCGAAGACCTGCCACCGGACGTCGGGGATGTGGTCTGCGAAAGGCTGCACGGTGCGAGGGGTGGCCTCGTCATGCCGCCCGGAGACGAGCAGGGTCGGCGCGGTCACCTGGTGCAGCCGGTCGACGACCGACCAGTCCCGCAGGGTGCCGACGACGTGGAACTCGCTCGGCCCGTTCATGGTGTGGTAAACGGTCGGGTCCTCGGCGGTCTTGGCGTCGCTGGCCAGCACCTCCGGCGGGTTGGGCACGACCGTGCAGACGTGGCGGGCGTTGAACACCTTCTCCGCCGCGCGGTATTCGGGGCTGCCGGTGGTCCCGGCGGCCTCGTGCTCGCGGAGTGTCCGCTCGACCTCGGCCGGGAGTTCGGCGCGCAGCCGGTCGCACTCCTCGCGCCAGAGGTGCATCGAGGCGGGCGAGTCGGCGATGACCAGTCCCTTGAGACCCCCGGGCCGGAGCACCGCGTGTTCGGCGGCCAGCATGCCGCCCCACGACTGTCCGATCAGGTGGTAGCGGTCGGCGATGCCGAGGTGGGCGAGCAGGTTGTCCAGTTCGTCGAGGAAGAGCCGGACGGTCCAGAAGTCCGCGCCGCGGTCGGGCAGGTGGGTGGAGAGCCCCACGCCGAACTGGTCGTAGTGGACGACGGCCCGGCCCTGCTCGGCCAGCCGCGCCATGCGCAGCGTGTAGTCGTGGGCCGCGCCGGGACCGCCGTGCAGCACGACGAGGGGGGCCTTGCCCGCGTTCAGGTCGCCCGTGACGCGGTACCAGGTATGCCCGTCCTCGAAGGGGGCCGAGCCCTGGGTGGTCGGTGCGGGGATCGCCACCGCAGTCCTCCAGATAGCAAGTGGGGCATATGCCACCAGATGAGACGAATGTCCGTGTTGTGGACATCATATGGATTAATGGCCTGAACACAATACCTTTTTTAGAATCGTGTGGTTGTGTAACGTTCCGGGTGTGCACCCCGACTCGACGCCCCCGACCACCGACGACCTCTCCCGCATGCTGGGTCAGGTGCTGGGCGACGCCGCCCAGCACGCCGTACTCAGCCCCGTCAGGGTGCAGTCGGTGGCCACCGAGGTGGCCGACCGGCTGATGACCGCCGTCGCGATCGGCGACTACCTGCCCGGCGAACGCCTCCCCGGCGAACGCGAGCTGGCCACGATCCTCGACGTGAGCCGCGCGACGGTCCGCGAGGCCATCGGCCGGCTCCAGGCGGTGGGCATCGTGGAGATCAAGCGCGGCCGGACCGGCGGGGCCTATGTCAGGACGAGCTGGACCGAGGCCACGGCCTCAGCCGTGCGCCGGACGCTCCTGCCCCGCTGGTCCGAGCTGGAGCAGCTTTTCGACCTGCGCTGCCTGGTGGAAGGGCTGGTCGCCCGGGCCGCCGCGCTCCGCCGTACGGACGAGGACCTGTCGGCCATGCGCGCGGCGCTGGACGACTACGCCCAGGCCCGCACGCTGGGCCAGGAGCAGGCCGCCGACGCGGCCTTCCACGGTGCCGTGCTGGCCGCGACGGGCAACCCGAAGATCAGCGCGCTCAGCAGGGACATTCTGACGCGGGTGAGCCTGGGATTCCCCGTCGAGCCGTACGGGGAGGACGATCCGGAGAACTACCGGCGGGCGCTGACCGAGCACCGGAAGATCTACCAAGCCATCGCGGCCGGCGACGCCGAACAGGCGGGCTCCCTCGCGGAGGAGCACTTCACGCTCACCTCCGACATGATGCGCGCCATGCTCGAACGCGCCCAGGAGCGGGTCCCCGGATAGCGGCTCCGTTGCAGAAGGCCGGCCTGGCCAGGATCGGGCCTCCGGACAGCGGCGCCGCCGCAGAAGACCGGTCCCGGCCAGGATCGGGCCTCCGGACAGCGGCGCCGCCGCAGAAGACCGGTCCCGGCCAGGATCGGGCCTCCGGACAGCGGCTCCGCCGCAGAAGGCCCGGCCTAGGAGCGGGTCTCCAGATAGCCGATCAGCGTGCGGACCATCGCCCCGGTCGCCCCCGCCGGGCCGAGGTCGGTGGCCTTGTCCAGGTAGGCGGTCGTGGCGAAGTCCAGGTGGGCCCAGGGCAGCCCGGCGGTGAACGGCCGCAGGAACAGCGCGGCGATCGTCGCGTCGGCCAGGCTGCCGCCCTCGTTCTTCGCGTCGGCCACCGCGGAGGCGAGCCTGTCGGCGTACGGCTCCCAGAGCGGCAGCTCCCACATCGGCTCGCCGGCCCGCGCACCGGCCGCGATCAGCTCGCCGACCAGCTTCCGGTCGCTGCCGATCACCCCGGTGATGTCCTCCCCGAGCGCGTGCATCACCGAGTAGGTCAACGTGGCGGCGTCGATCAGCACGTCCGGCGAGCTCTCGGCCAGGTAGGCGAGCGCGTCGGCCAGCACCAGGCGGCCCTCGCTGTCGGTGTCGGTGACCTCGGTGGTCCGCCCGTTGCGGTGGGTGAGCACGTCTCCGGGCCGGGTGGCGGAACCGCTGACCATGTTCTCGGCGGCGGGGACCACGGCGGTGACCCCCACCGGCAACCTCAGCCGGGCGGCGGCCTGGACGGCCGCGAGCATGGTCGCGCCGCCCGCCATGTCGCACTTCATGGTGGACATCGCCCCGAGGCCCTTGATCGCAAGACCACCGGAGTCGAAGGTGATGCCCTTGCCCGCGAGACCGACCGTGCCGCCCGTACCGTCGCCGGGGTAGCTCACCTCGATCAGGCAGGGCGGGTTCACGCTGGCCGCGCCGACGCCGAGGATGCCGCCGAAACCGCCCTCGCGGAGCGCATCGGCGTCCAGCACCCGCACGCCCAGCCCGCACGCCGCGGCCATCTCCCGGGCACGCTCGGCCAGGTCCATCGGGACCAGGTCGCCGGCCGGGGTGTTGACCAGGTCCCGGGCGAAGGTCACCGCGTCGGCGACGATCCCGGCTCGCGCCACCCCCCGCGGGTCCTCGCCCGCCAGAATGATCAGTTCGCGTACGGCAGGCCGCGACGGCTCGCTCTTGTATCCGTCGAACCGGTAGCCGCCCAGCCGCACACCTTCGATGACCGCCTCCACGTTCGGGAAGGCCACCGCAACGGTGGGGAACTCGGCGAGCCGGGGCGCGACGCGGCCCACCGCCCGCCGTACCGCGTGCGCGTCGTCGTCGGCGCCGAGGCCGACCAGCAGGACGGCGGCCGCACGGAAGGCGTCGCTGTCCCGGCGCGGCAGCAGCAGCTCCTGGCCGGCCCGGCCGGTGAACCTGACCTGGCCGAGCACGCCCCCCAGGCCGAGCCCGGGGTCGCGCCCCTCGCGCACCGGCAGGACGAGCAGGTCGGCGGCGATCTCAGCGGGGGCGAGGGAGGAGAGGGACACCTCCATGAGGCGACTCCTAACAGAGCTAAATGGTTCGGTTTATGAACCTTAAAGCACCGTCAGGTCACCCGGGAGACCGGGTCAGGGCACGAAGACCGCCAGTGACCTGGTGATCGCGCCGTGCTCCTCGGCCAGGGCCAGCAGGGTGCCGTCCGGGCCGAACACGCCGATCGGCCCCTTGCCCAGCCCCACCGAGGGCAGCCGCCCGCCGTGCGCGACGGTGCCCGCCTCCTCGGCCGTCACGTCGCGGCGGGGGAAGGCCGCCGCGACGGCCTCGGCCATCGGCAGGATCACGCAGTCGGCGGAGAGCTGCTCGACGGTGCGCGCCATCGACAGGTCGTAGGGCCCCACGCGGGTGCGGCGCAGGTAGGTCAGGTGGCCACCGGTGCCCAGGTCGGCACCCAGGTCCCGGGCGAGCGCGCGGATGTAGGTGCCGCTGGAGCAGGTGACCGAGACGTCGACGTCGACCAGGTCGCCGTCGCGCCGGACAGCGGTGATCTCGAAGCCCGACACGGTCACCGGACGCGACTGGAGCTTGACCTCCTCCCCCGCCCTGGCCCGCTTGTAGGCACGCTCGCCGTTCACCTTGATCGCGCTGACCTGCGGCGGAACCTGCATGATCGGGCCGGTCAGGGCGGCGACGCCCTTTCTGATCTCCTCGTCGGTCACCTCGGCGGCCGAGGCCGTCGCGGTGACCTCGCCCTCGGCGTCGTCGGTGTTGGTGGCCTGACCGAGGCGGATCGTCCCGTCGTAGCCCTTCTCGGTGAGCGCGAGGTGGCCCAGCAGCCGGGTGGCCTTCTCCACGCCGACCACCAGCACCCCGGTGGCCATCGGATCCAGGGTGCCCGCGTGGCCGACCTTGCGGGTGCCGGCGATGCCGCGGAGCTTGCCGACGACGTCGTGCGAGGTCCACTCGGCGGGCTTGTCCACGATGATCAGCCCGCTCGGCGGCGGGGTGCGCTTGGCGCGGGCCGTACTCATTCGAAAATAGTCCTTCTACAGGAGTGCGCGGAGACGTGCCATCGTCTGCTCGACGGGCAGGTGGGAGGTGAAGCCGGCCGCCTTGGTGTGCCCGCCACCGCCCAGGGCGGCGCAGACGCGGGAGACGTCCACCGCTCCCTTGGAGCGGGTGGAGACCTGCCAGACGCCGTCGTCGTCCTCCTTGAGGATCACGGCCAGGTCCGCCTCGTCGGTGCGCCGGATCACGTCGATGATCCCTTCCACCTCGTCATACGGCAGACCGTGGGCGGCCCGGTCGGCCCGGGTGACGAATGTCCAGACCAGCCCCTCGCCCACCTCGGGCTCCAACACCACCCGGTCCAGGACGGCGCCGAGCACCCTGAGGTAACCGAACGGGGAGCGGTCCCACAGCTCGCGAGCGATCTCCTCGGGGTTCAGCCCGGTGGCCATCAGCCGGGAGGCCATGAGGTGCACCCCGGGGGTGGTGGAGGAGTGCCGGAACGAACCGGTGTCGGTGACCAGCCCGGCGTACAGGCAGGTGGCGATGGCCTTGTCGATCGGCAGGCCGAGCCGGTCGATCAGCTTCTCGGCCAGCACGGCGGTGGCCGCGGCGCCGGGGTCGACCAGGTTGAGCGTGCCGAAACCGGTGTTGGACGGATGGTGGTCCACCACGATCAACTCGCGGGCCTTGACCGCGTTGCCGGCGAGCGCACCGAGCCGGTCGACGATGGGGACGTCGAAGGTGATCATCAGATCGGGCGCGGCCGGGTAGTCGTCGGGCTCGGTCAGGAGTTCCTGTCCGGGCAGGAAGCGCAGCAGCCGGGGCACCCGGAACCGGTGTTCCCCGAAGGAGGCCGCGACCCGCTTGCCCGCCGCTCGCAGCGCCATGCCGAGCGCCAGCATGGAGCCGAGCGCGTCGCCGTCCGGCGAGATGTGGCACGCCAGTGCGATCTCGTCCGCGGACGAGATCAGACCGACGGCCCGGTCCCAGTCACCGACCGGGACCGGATCGACATCGCGCAGGTCGGGTGTCACGTTGCGGAGTGTCCCGCGCGCTCTGACGGCTCGTCGTCGTTCTCGCCGGATCCGTCATCGTCCTCGTCGGGCTTGCGGTACGGGTCGGCGTCGCCGGCATGCTGCGCGCCCTCGGCCCGCTTGGCGATCTCGATGTCCCTGGCCTTCGCCTCGGCGAGAAGCCCGTCGAGATGCCGGGCGCTGTCGGGAAGCGGATCGTGGATGAACGTCAGCGTCGGCGTGTGGCGCAGACCCGTCTGACGGCCCACCTCCGAACGGATGAGCCCCTTGGCGCTCTCCAGCGCCGCGGCGGAGTCCGCCCGCTCGGCCTCCGAGCCGAACACGGTGTAGAACACCGTGGCCTCGCCCAGGTCGTTGGTGATCCGCGTGTCCGTCACCGTCACGAAACCCAGTCTCGGATCCTTGATCCGGCGCTCCAGCATCTCGGCGACGATCTGCTGGATCCGGTCAGCGATCTTACGTGCGCGTGCGGCGTCCATTTCGCTCCCCCCTCTTCACAGTAACGACCGGACGCAGAAAGGTGATTCCGCGACCGGCCGTCCGGTGACTAGTCCTCGTCCTCGTTGTAGAGCCGCTGCCGGGCGGACAGCAGCTCGATCTCCGGGTGGAAGGCGATCAGGCGTTCGCAGTCGTCCAGCACCCCGCCGCAGTTGGCGGCGGTGGCGGAGACGACCGCGATCCCGATCTCGGTACGGCGGTGCAGATCCAGATGGCCGGTCTCGGCGACGGCCACACCCGGGAACCGTCGTTGCACCTCGGCGATGATGGGACGCACCACAGAGCGCTTCTGCTTCAGCGAATGAACGTCGCCGAGCAGGATGTCCAGTGTGAGGGCACCTACATACATAGTGGATTTCGCCACGGACGTCACCGTGCCACCGACGGCGCCGGGACGCCCGCCGGCCCGGGGCCCCGCCCATCGGATGGGCGGGGCCCCAGGCCGGCAAGCGGTCCCCTTGCCGGATCGGAGCATCAGACGCGCGGCTTCTCCCGCATCTCGAACGTCTCGATGACGTCGTCGATCTTGATGTCGCTGTAGCCGACACCGACACCGCACTCGTAGCCCTCGCGGACCTCGGTCGCGTCGTCCTTGAAACGACGCAGCGAGGACACGGTGAGGTTGTCGGAGATGACGACCCCGCCGCGGATGATCCGCGCCTTGCTGTTGCGGACGATCGTGCCCGAGCGGACCAGCGCACCGGCGATGTTGCCGATCTTCGGCACCTTGAAGACCTCGCGGACTTCGGCGGTGCCCATCTGGACCTCTTCGAACTCCGGCTTGAGCATGCCCTTGAGGGCCGCCTCGATCTCCTCGATCGCCTGGTAGATGACCGAGTAGTAGCGGATGTCGACGCCCTCGCGCTCGGCCAGGTCGCGCGCCCGGACTTCGGGGCGCACGTTGAAACCGATGATGACGGCGTTGTCGTCGGCGACGGCCAGGTTGACGTCGTACTCGGTGATCGCACCGACGGCGCGGTGGAGCACCCGCAGGCGCACCTCGTCGCCGACGTCGATCTTGAGCAGCGCGTCCTCGAGGGCTTCGACCGAACCGGAGACGTCACCCTTGATGATGAGCTTGAGCTCGTCGACCTGGCCCTTCTCCATCTCGCTGAAGAGCTCTTCGAGGGTGCGGCGACGGCCGGACTTGGCCATGTCCGCGATGCGCTTGCGAGCCGCACGCTGCTGGGCGATCTGACGCGCCATCCGGTCGTCGGTGACGACGATGAAGTTGTCACCGGCACCCGGCACCGCGGTCAGACCGAGGACCAGCACCGGACGCGACGGGTCGGCTTCCTGAATCGCCTCGCCGTTGTCGTCCAGCATCGCCCGGACGCGGCCGAAGGCCTCGCCACAGACGATCGAGTCGCCGACGCGGAGCGTGCCGCGCTGGACCAGCACGGTCGCGACCGGGCCGCGGCCCCTGTCGAGGTGCGCCTCGATCGCGACGCCCTGGGCGTCCATCGTGGCGTTGGCCCGCAGGTCGAGCTCGGCGTCCGCGGTGAGCAGGATGGCCTCGAGCAGCTGCTCGATGCCGATCCCGTTCTTGGCGGAGATGTCGACGAACATCGTGGTGCCGCCGTACTCCTCGGCGACCAGGCCGTACTCGGTGAGCTGTGCCCGGACCTTGCCCGGGTCGGCGCCCTCCTTGTCGACCTTGTTGACCGCGACCACGATCGGCACGTCGGCCGCCTGGGCGTGGTTCAGCGCCTCGATGGTCTGCGGCTTCACACCGTCGTCGGCCGCAACGACCAGGACGGCGATGTCGGTGACCTTGGCACCGCGGGCACGCATGGCGGTGAACGCCTCGTGACCCGGGGTGTCGATGAAGGTGATCCGACGGTCCTGGCCCTCGTGCTCGGTGGCGATCTGGTAGGCACCGATGTGCTGGGTGATCCCACCGGCCTCGCGCGCCACCTCGTTGGTGTGCCGGATGGCGTCGAGCAGCTTGGTCTTACCGTGGTCGACGTGACCCATGACGGTCACCACCGGCGGGCGCGCGACCAGGTCGGACTCGTCGCCCTCGTCCTCGCCGAACTCGATGTCGAAGGTCTCCAGGAGCTCGCGGTCCTCCTCCTCCGGGCTGACCACAAGCAGGTTGTAGTCGAGCTCGGCGGCGAGAAGCTGCAGCGTCTCCTCGTTGACCGACTGCGTGGCGGTCACCATCTCGCCCAGGTGCAGCATGATCTGCACCAGGGACGCCGGGATCGCGCCGATCTTGTCGGCGAAGTCCGACAGCGAGGCGCCGCGCGACAGGCGGATCGTCTGTCCGTTGCCGCGAGGAGCCTGCACGCCACCGATCGCCGGGGCCTGCATGTTGTCGAACTCTTGACGCCGCTGGCGCTTGGACTTGCGGCCACGGGTCGGGCGTCCGCCCGGACGCCCGAAGGCACCCGCCGTACCGCCGCCGCGACCACGGCCACCGCCGCCGGGACGGCCGGCGAAACCGCCGCCGCCACCACCGGGACCACCGGTGCCGGTGCCGGGACGGCCTGCGCCGCCACCGGGACGGCCGGCGAAACCGCCGCCGCCACCCGGACGGCCGCCGCCGCCACCGGGACGGCCTGCGCCGCCACCGGGACGACCGCCACCGCCACCGGGGCCGGGACGGCCTGCGCCGCCACCGGGACCGGCAGGACGGCCCTGCGGCATCATCATCGGGCTGGGACGGGGACCACCGGGACGCGGGCCGCCGGCACCGGCGCCACCGCCGGGACGGGGACCACCGGCACCGGGGCCCGGGCGCGGGCCGGCGGCACCGGGAGGCCCGGAGCGGGCACCCGGCGGGCGGGGGCCGGCGCCATCGCGCTGTCCCTGCTCGCGGGGGCCGCGATCCTCGCGCGGCCCAGGACGCGGGCCCCGGTCGCCGGGGCCGCCTTCACGGCCTCCGGGACCACCGGGTCCACTGGGACCGCCGGGCCGCGGCGGACGGGCCTGACCCATACCGCTGGCGTTCGACGAGAACGGGTTGTTGCCGGGGCGCGGGCCACGGGGCCCCGGACGCGGACCCGGCTTGGGGCCGGAGGCGCCGGCACCGGGCCGAGCGCCCGAAGGGGCGGCTCCACCCGGACCGCCGGAGGGGCGGCCTTCCGGACGCGCGGCCTCGGGCCGGGCAGCCGGACCCGGACGCGGGGCCGGAGCCGGGCGCGGACCCGGCTTGGGGCCGGAGGCCGCAGGGCGGCCGGCCTCGGGGCGCGGAGCCTCGAAACGCGGCGGCTGAACCGGCGAGGGCGGCTGCTGCTGCACAGGCGCCTGCTGCGGCTCGGGCACCACGGGCGGTGCCTGCGGCGCGGGGGCCGCCGGACGCGCCGCGGGACTGGGCCTCGGGCCCGGCTTGGGAGCCGGTCCCGGCTTGGGAATGGATGACGGCGCCGCCGGGGCGCCGTTTCCGGCCTGGCTCTCAGCCGGCCGGGGGGCCGCCTGAGGCGGCCTGGGCGACCTGTTGCCGCCCCTGTCGGACGATCCCCTGGGGGGACCGCCCAAAGCTTCCGTGAGCCTACGGACTACCGGTGCTTCGATAGTCGAGGACGCCGAACGCACGAACTCGCCCATCTCCTGGAGCTTGGCCATGACGACCTTGCTCTCTACACCGAACTCCTTGGCGAGCTCGTATACCCGGACCTTCGCCACTGCACTCCCTTACTCGGCCCGGGAGGCAGTGCCGCCGGACCGTCGTTACGTAGACGTACTCATCGCCGCATGCTCATCAGGCGCTCATAGCTATCTGACCAGCCCATCAACTCGGCGTCCTACATGACAGTCGGTGACCATTTCACCCGTTCCTTTCAGCGTGAACCTCTTCCAGGTGGCCTCGCACCTGCGACAGATCAAGCGGACCCGCGACGCGAAATGCGCGCGGAAACGCTCGGCGACGCTCGGCGAGCTCCAGACAGCTCAGGGAGGGATGCAGTGAAGCACCACGTCCCTGGAGCCGTCGTCGCAGGTCAGGGACGATAACGTCCTCAACCACCACCAGGCGGAGCAGCTCGGAGGAGACCGTGCGAACCCGGCACCCCACACAGGTTCTCAGTGGGGCGGCCTGGCCACCATATTCCAGCTTACCGTGTGGACGCATCTGCGGAACCGGCCGCGTCCTCTGCTTGGGTGTCCGGACGGATGTCGATCCGCCATCCGGTGAGCCTGGCCGCCAGCCGGGCGTTCTGCCCTTCCTTGCCGATCGCGAGGGAGAGCTGGTAGTCAGGAACGGTCACGCGGGCCGCGCGACCGTCGGCGTCGATCACCTCGACCTTGGAAACACGGGAGGGCGAGAGGGCATTCCCCACGAACTCCGCGGGATCGTCCGACCAGTCGATGATGTCGATCTTCTCGCCGTGCAGTTCGGCCATCACGTTGCGCACCCGCGAGCCCATCGGGCCGATACAGGCGCCCTTGGCGTTCACGCCGGGACGGCGCGAACGTACCGCGATCTTGGTCCGGTGCCCCGCCTCGCGCGCGATGGCGGCGATCTCCACCGTCCCGTCGGCGATCTCGGGCACCTCGAGGGCGAAGAGCTTCTTCACCAGACCGGGGTGGGTACGCGACAGCGTCACCGACGGGCCCTTGTGGCCCTTCTTGACCTGGACCACGTAGCAGCGGAGCCGCTCGCCGTGGACGTAGTCCTCACCGGGGACCTGCTCGTTGTGCGGCAGCACGGCCTCGATCCTGCCGAGGTCCACCAGGACGACCCTCGGGTCCTTGCCCTGCTGGATGACCCCGGCCACGAGTTCGCCCTCACGGCTGGCGAACTCACCGAAGTTGATCTCGTCCTCGGCGTCTCTGAGCTGCTGCAGGATGACCTGCTTGGCAGTGGTCGCGGCGATGCGGCTGAAGTTGCCCGGGGTGTCGTCGAACTCCCTGAGCACCTCCCCGCTCTCGTCGTCGATCTCGGCCGCGAAAATGGTCACGTGCCCGGACTGCCGGTCGAGCTCGGCCCGGGCCTTGGCGGCCGCGCCCTCGCTCCGGAAGTATGCGATCAGTAGCGCATCCTCGATCGCCTTGACGACCAGGTCGAAGGAGATGTCCTTCTCCCGCTCCAGGCTGCGCAGGACGCTCATGTCGATGTCCACGAGGCTCCCCCTTAGCCTTCGTCGCCGTCTTCGCCGTCGTCTTCGGCGTCGTCCAACCGGCGGAATTCCACCTGCACCCGGCCTCGGGTCAGGTCTTCATAATCGATGCGGCGCGGTGCGCCCGCAACGTCAAGCTCCACACCGGTCTCGTCAGTGGAGACGATCCGGCCCTCCACCGAGGTGCCATCCCGCAGATCGGCCTTGACCAGCCGCTTGACCGCTCTGCGCCAGTGGCGCGGCTCGGTGAGCGGGCGGTCGACTCCAGGTGAGGAGACCTCAAGCACGTAGGGGGTGGCCCCCATCACGTCGTCGGCGTCCAGCGCGGTGGAGACGGCGAGGCTGACCTCGGCGACGTCGTCCAGGCTCACGCCACCGTCACGGTCGACGACGACGCGCAGCAGTCGCCGCTTGCCCGCCGGTGTGACCGTGACATCCTCCAGATCGAGCCCGGAGGCGAGGGTGACGGGTTCCAGAAGCTTCATCAGGCGGTCGCGGGATGTGGCGCTGCCCATGCCGACCTCCCATTGTCACAATCTCAGCCGGGCGGACCTCGCCCATGCGGTTCACCAGCCTATCCACACCAGGGCGTGGAAAGAGCGCCACTCGGTGCGGCGAGCCCGTCCGAGAAGCGCGGTGAATGCGATTCCAAGCCCTTACGATGCTAGAGGCGTAACAGCCCACCCATGACCGGAGGTCGTCCGTGCGTTCCCTGTCCCGGCGCGCCCTGCTGCGGGGCGGCGCTCTCGGGGCGACCGCCGTGGCGGTCGCGGGGTGCGCCGCCGAGAAGCAGGAGCCGCCGCGGGCCGAGCCGCCCGATCCGGAGACCGTGCTGCTCAAGCAGCTGATCGCAGGCAAGGAGCAGACCATCGCGCTCTACTCCTCGATCGCCTCCGCCAAGCTCGCGCCCTTCAGAGAGCGGCACGAGGCCCATCTCGCCGAGCTGCGCCGGAGACTGCCTCCCGAGGTGGCGTCCACCCCCGCTCCGGCCTCGGGCACCCCGGCCCCGTCGGGCGCTCCGGCCTCCTCGGGCACCCCGGCGCCGAGCCCGAAGGCCTCTCTGCGGAGCCTGCAGCGGCTGGAACAGAAGGCGGCGGCGCTCCGTCCCCGCCAGATCGAGGGGGTCTCCCCCGCGCTGGCCCAGTTGATCGCCTCCATCGGGGCCTGCGAGGCCGCGCACGCCTTCGCCCTGGCGAGGTCGCTGTGAGGGTCGATCAGGCGCTCAGCACGGCCCTGGCGGCCGAGCACGCGGCCGTCTACGCCTACGGGGTCATCGGCGCCAGGACCACGGGAGAGCTGCGCGCCGTGGCGATCGACGCCTTCAACGCCCACCGCGCCCGCCGCGACCGGCTCCGCACCCTGGTCATCGCCCGTGGCGGCGATCCGGCCGAGCCGAGCCCCAACTACCGGCTGCCGGTCACTCCGTCCACCGCGGCCCAGGCCGTGGAGCTGGCGGTGCTGGTCGAGCAGGGGGTGACGGGCGCCTACCTGGAGCTGACCGCGTCCGGCGATCCGGCTCTGCGGAAGATGGCCGCGCTGGCCATGCAGGAGTGCGCGGTCCGGGCGTACGGCCTGCGGCCGGCCGTCGAGACCTTCCCCGGAATGCCCGTGCGGCCCGATCCCACCCCCACCTCCACAGCGACGACTCCCTCCTCCTGATCGCGTAGACCATCATCGTTTGCCCATGTTTGGACGATCGCTGACGGGTAGCTGAACCTCCGCTGACAGAGCAAGACCGGCCAGTCAAGGAGGAAGCAATGGGCTGGGGATACAGGAAGTCGATGAAGTTCGGCCCGTTCCGCGTCAACCTGTCGCGCAGCGGGGTCGGTCACAGCTGGGGCAACCGCGCCTTCCGGGTCACCAAGACCGCCGACGGGCGGCGCACGCTGAGCGTGAACCTGCCCGGGGGCTTCCACTGGCGCAAGACCCTCCGCGGCAGCTCCCGATAGCCGGCTCTTGCACACCTGGTCTCCGGCGGGGAGGCCGCGCGGGCGGCGTTTCCCAGCGGCCCCGCCGGGCACCATGTTCACATGCAGCACAAAACGGACGATCCGGTCACAGTGACCCCCTGCGAGGACGGGCCGCTGCTGCTGCGGGGATCGTTCACCCTGGTGACTCAGGACGGAGTCGTCATCGACCCCGGCCGGAGCACGGTCGCACTGTGCCGCTGCGGGCGCTCGTCGGCCAAGCCGTTCTGCGACGGCTCGCACCGGCCGGCCGGGTTCAGCGCGCCGACCGAGCCGGACCCCACACCCTGAGTGCGTGCTCCGAGCCGGCGGGCGGAGTGCGCCGCGGTCCGCATCCGGCGACCGGCGTAGGGGACGCCCCCGCGGACGGAGCGGGCCGCCAGCGCCAGCCAACTGCAGGTGGCTCGCTCAAGCAGCCAGACCGGGGCGAACAGCGCGGTGGTGAAGGGGAAGACCCGGCGGCCGCCGGCCCTGCGGCGGCCCAGCTCCGCCACCCCCACCGCCAGGCCGGCACCGGCGAGGACCGCCCCATGCCGCCGCCGTAGCACCCCGGCGGCCAGCGCGGGCAGGACGGCGAGGAAGAACGCCATCCGGGCCGGCTGCGCCAGGTCGTCGTAGGCCTGCCGGACGCGCTGGGACCAGAATCTCGCCGGGTCGGGCGGGAGACGGCGCACATAGAGATCCCGGGGACGGCACTCGCGTCCACCGTGGGCACGGACCGTGCGGATGAGCTCCAGGTTCTCGAACAGCACGTCGCCGTCGTAGCCCCCCATCTCCAGGAAGGTCGACCGGCGCACGCCGAACGTGCCCGGGTAGTCGGCGCCGAAGCTGCGGTTGAGCAGCACGCGGGCGGTGTCCCAGCGGGCGTGCCAGGGCAGCGGGTCGAAGTAGTTCTGCGGCCGGACCAGATCCGCCTCCGCCAGCAGGGCGTCGACCCTGGCCAGCTCAGCCTCGCCGTAGCGGACGTCGTCATCGGCGATGACCACGTGCTCGGCGGCCGCCCGGCGCATGCCGGTGATCACCCCGTTGACCTTGCCGTTGGCGAAGCGGAGATCGGCGTCGGGCCTCATGTGCCGGACGAGCCCGGCCCACCGGGCGGCGTGCCGGTCGAACAGCTCGGGTGGGGAACCGTCGACGACGACGATCCGTACACTCCGGCCGAGCCGGCGCAGGTAGGCGGTCAGCTCGTCCAGACCCGAGTCGTCGTCCCAGCGCAGTGGAAGCACGTAGTCGAGGTCCATCATCGGCTGCCCACCGCCAGGTCCGCCTCCCGCAGCGACGTGGCCCCGCGCGTCCAGCGGTCCAGGACGTGCCCGGTGAAGAGCCGGTCGAGCGCGAGGGCGCAGGCGGCCCCGTACAGGACGTCACCGGCCAGGTCGGGATGTGCGGCGGCGAACCCGCCGCACATGTCGTGGGCGGCGACCTGCTCGTGGACGGCGTCGGCGCGCACGTGTTCGTCGTAGAAACGGCAGGCCGTCGCGTCGCCGCCGAGCCGCCGCAGTCCGTGACCGTATCTGAGGTTGGGCAGGGAGGAGGTCATCTCGAATGCCGCGAGATGGCCCAGCAGCGCCCCCCGGCGCCGCCGGTGGAGGCCGAACAGCGACATGACGTTGCCGACCGCCAGCGTGATCGCCGGGATCCGGCCGAGGTAGGCACCGTAGGAGTCGTCCAGGTCCAGCTTGCGCATCGTGGCCCGGAACAGCTCCGAATGCATCCGTTCCAGCCTTCCGCCGCCGTACTCGTCGGCCTGGATCTCCACCAGGGCGGCCTTGGCGCCCCCGTGCAGCCGGGGAATCGCCCAGGTGTGCGGGTCGGCCTCCTTCAGGTGGTAGATCGACCGGTGCACGACGAACTCGCGGAACTGCCCGAGATCGGCCTTCCTCTCCAGGAAGGCCGCGAGGGAGGGGTCGTCGCCGGCGGCGGCGACCAGTTCGGCCAGGACCCGGCGCATGGGCACGGACGGCGTGGGGACCGGGCGCGGTACGGCTTCCGCCAGGCCGTCCTCGAACCGCCGTTCCAGCACCTGCCTGGCTTCCAGCAGCGACGGGTTCCACTCCCAGCCGTCGTCCACCTCGTCGAAGCCCCGGTAGTGCAGCTCGTAGCAGACGAAGAGGGCGAGCTGCAGATCCTCGTCCTCGACGGCCGGCTCCCCGGAGCACACGGACGACGGGTCGAACGCGTGGGGCCGGCACGTGAGGTGTTCGAAGAACAGGGCGGTGACGGGTCCCCGGGGAGCGGGTAGTCGCATCGTGGTCTCCCCTGACGGCGGAAGGCTGGTGGACAGGTCAGAGACGATAGACCGACACGTGCGCCCGGCTGTCGTCGGTGAACGGGGCGGTGTCCCAGTCGGCCCATCGGTGTTCGAGCTCCATGCCCGCCAGCCGTGCCATCAGGTCGAGCTCGGCGGGCCAGGCGTACCGGTGGTTGGCGGGCAGGAGCCGCAGACCGCCGGAGGTCAGGTTGACCTTGGTGGTGTACATCATCTGGTCGGCGCGGGACAGCCGTGCCGCCTCCGCGAAGACCCTGTCCTCGCTCAGCGACAGCAGGCGCAGCGCCGTCCCGTTCCGGAACGCCGCCAGATCGGGGATCCAGGTCTCGACCACGAACCGGCCGCCGGGCCGCAGGTGGGCCGCCGCGTTGCGGAAGCAGTCGACCTGCGCCTCCTGTGAGGGCAGCGCGAAGATCGTGTTGATCGCCAGCACGACCAGGCCGAACTCGCCCTCGACCCGGGTGGCGGCGAAGTCGCCCACCGCCACCGGGATGCGGTCGCCCCCCGGTTTGGCGCGGAGCTCCCGCACCATCTCGGCGGAGCCTTCGACGCCCGCGACGGTCAGCCCCCGGGCCGCCAGGGGCAGGGCCAGCCGGCCGGTGCCGATGCCGAACTCCAGCACCGGCAGCCCCTCGGCGAGTCCGTGCAGCCGGTCCACCGCCGATTCCGTGGCCCTGTCCGCCATGGTCGTGACGTAGATGTCGTCGTAGACGTCGGCGATGGCACGACCGTATGCGGCCGGGTCGAACACCTGCCCCATGAGGCCCCCCGTTCCCTCATCCCCCAGGGGTTGACCTGCCCGTACGGCAGGTGGAGGAAACACCTGCCGTACGCCGGGGCCCTTGGGTCAGGCGCGGCAGGCGGCCAGGACGCGGTCGGCGGCCTCGGCGAGGGGGATCTCCTCCTTGACGCCGGTGGAGCGGTCGCGCAGCTCGGCGACGCCCTGGGCGAGCCCCCGGCCGACGATCAGGACGGTCGGCATGCCGAGCAGCTCGGCGTCCTTGAACTTCACGCCCGGGGAGACCCCGGGGCGGTCGTCCACCAGCACGCGCAGGCCGCGGGCCTGGAGGTCTTCGGCGATCTGGGTGGCGGCCTCGATCTGGCCGTCCTTGCCGGTGCCCACGATGTGGACGTCCACCGGGGCGACCTCGCGGGGCCAGACCAGGCCGAGCTCGTCGTGCAGCTGCTCGGCCAGCACGGCCACCGCGCGGGAGACGCCGACGCCGTAGGAGCCCATGGTGACGCGGACCGGCTTGCCGTCGGGGCCGAGGGCGTCCAGCTTCGCGGCGTCGGCGTACTTGCGGCCGAGCTGGAAGATGTGGCCGATCTCGATGCCCCGGTCGATGGAGAGGGCGGAGCCGCAGACCGGGCAGGCGTCACCGGCCCGGACCTCGGCGGCCTCGATCGTGCCGTCGGCGACGAAGTCGCGGCCGGCGACCACGCCCGCCGCGTGCCTGCCGGGCTCGTTGGCCCCGGTCACCCAGGCGCTGCCGTCGACCACCCGGGGGTCGACCAGGTAGCGGATGCCGAGGTCCTTGAGCACCTGCGGGCCGATGTAGCCGCGGACCAGGCCGGGGTGCCTGGCGAAGTCCTCGGCCTCGAAGATGGCGGGCTCGCCGGGGGCCACGGAGGCCTCCAGCCGCTTGAAGTCGACCTCCCGGTCGCCCGGCACGCCGACGATCAGCGTCTCGGTCTTGCCGGAGCCGGGAGTGGTGACCTTGACGACGATGTTCTTGAGCGTCTCGGCGGCGGTGATGTTCAGGCCGTGGTGCTCGTTGACGTGGCCGACCAGCGACTCGATGGTCGGGGTGTCGGGGGTGTCGAGGACCCGCAGGGGCGGCTGTTCTCCGGTGATCGCGGCGGGCGCGGGCGTGGTGACCGCCTCGGCGTTGGCCGCGTAGCCGCACTGGTGGCAGGCGACGAAGGTGTCCTCGCCCGTGGCGGCGGGCGCGAGGAACTCCTCGGAGGCGGAGCCGCCCATCGCCCCGGAGGTGGCGAAGCAGATCTTGTAGGTGATGCCGAGGCGGTCGAAGATCCTGATGTAGGTGTCGCGGTGCCGCTCGTAGGAGTGCTTGAGCCCCTCGTCGTCGAGGTCGAAGGAGTAGGAGTCCTTCATGACGAACTCGCGGCCGCGCAGGATGCCGGCCCGGGGACGGGCTTCGTCGCGGTATTTCGTCTGGATCTGGTAGAGGGTCACCGGGTAGTCCTTGTAGGAGGAATATTCCCCCTTGACCATGTCGGTGAACATCTCCTCATGGGTGGGACCGAGAAGGTAGTCGGCGCCCTTGCGGTCCTTGAGACGGAAGAGCGTGTCGCCGTACTCCGTCCAGCGGCCGGTCGTCTCGTAGTACTCGCGGGGCAGGAGAGCGGGGAAGAGCACCTCCTGCCCGCCCATGCGGTTCATCTCCTCACGCACGACGCGCGTGACGTTCTCCAGAACCATCTTGCCGAGCGGCAGCCAGGAGTAGATGCCAGGTGCGACACGACGAACATAACCGGCGCGGACGAGCAGCTTGTGGCTCGGGACTTCCGCGTCTGCCGGGTCGTCCCTCAGCGTTCTAAGAAACAACGACGACATGCGCAGCAGCACGGCTACTCCTAGCTAGCAGGGATCGATGGCTACAGGCTATCGACTCGCGCAACCCGGTTGTCTGCCGTTGGGCGGGACGGCCGCCGTCAGAGACCCACGACGAACACGAAGTAGGAGCACGCGATGATCAGTGCCACCAGCAGGGCGCGGAGCCGGGGCGCGATCCCCCGTCGCAGGAAGAGCAGCAGTCCCACCGCGAGGCCGGTCACGACCAGGACGTTCCACGGCCCGTACCCGGGGACGTACGTGGGCCAGTGGGGCAGCGCCTTGCCCATGACGTGGATCGCGACCATCCCCGCCATCGCGCCGCCGGCGAAATCTCCCCAGAGGTCGTCGCGCCGGGTGAAGTAGGACAGCAGGCCCAGGGAGGCGATGACGAGGAGCGTGAGGTTCAGCGTGGCGCCGCCACTGCCGAGGGTCAGCTCGTTGCCCGCCTTGAAGATCGAGGCGACCAGCAGGGAGATCAGCGTGCCGAGTGTGGCCAGCGCGCTGGTCAGCGCCGCCCAGCCGAGACCGACGGCGGTCCGTCCCACGACGACGACGAACAGCAGGTAGGCGTAGGGCTCGTAGATCGCGTACAGCGGGTCGGGACCGTAGGAGAGCGCCGCACCGACGGCGCCGAGCAGCAGCCCGCCGACGAGTGAGAGCACCATGTGCAGGACGATCGCCCGCTCCTGCTGATCGTCGGCGCGGAAGGCTTCGACATAGTGCTGGTCGATCATGTTGTTCTGGTCAACCGTAACCACTGATCCCCCGATCCGCGTTCGCCTGTGGCCATATAAAAGTTATCTGACCTGCAAGAACTTGCCAAAACCGGCAAATGTTCCCCAGTAGGCGAAGGTCGGTTCCCATCCGGGCGGGCCGGTCGGGAGCCGTCCGGACCTCGCGAGGTCGCCCGCCGGCCGGGCGGGCGGTGCCGGTCCGTACCGGGCCTTCGGGGACGGTTCCATTCTCCCGCATGGGGCACGGCTCCCCCGGGGCGGCCCTGCCCGCTCCGGTCACCGGCGGGTCAGCCGCCGAGGAGCTCCTCCCAGGGCTGGCGGGAGGGGGTGCTGCGGGCCGTGTCGAACGCCTCGGCCAGCCGCCAGAAGCCGGGGCGGCTGCGGATGCGTCTCCGCCCCACGGGATCGACCGCCCGCAGGACGAACAGGATGCCCAGGACGTCGAGAGCGGCGGTGGCGGAGGTGGCCGGCCCCGCCGGGGTGGCCAGCGCTCCGGGGACGCCGGGGTCGTGGACGTGCCCGGCCAGCGCGGCGGCGACCTCGGCGGCGTCGGGGCCTTCGCGCCATTCGACGTTCCAGCCGTGGTCGACCCCCTGCCACCAGGTCAGGTCACGGCAGGACTCCATGAGCCCGGCCTCGGCCGCCAGCCCGGCCATCACCCGGCCGAGGGCCTCGAACCTGCGGGCGTCGACCGGCCGGACCTCGTCGGGCGCCACCGGGGATCGGGCCGCCGCGCGCGATCCTCGCCGGTCCGGGGGCGGGCCGTCGTTCTGGCGTCGCGCGTCTGCTTTTCGCCGTCTGTCCGCCCCTGAGGTCACGAGAACCAACTGTGAGCCGCGGCGCCTGTCCCCGCAAGCCCCGGTTTGGCCACCATGTAGACGGATATATCCGGTAAGGCTCCAGAACCTTCGCGGAGGGCGGGGGCGCACCGGCCACCTGGATCTTCTGGCCACACCTGCCTGTCGTGGCTGGCAGGGCAGGCCCCGTTGATACAGAATCGCCTTCACGGGAGCCAGTTCCTAGGAGGCGACGTGTCACTGCGAGTCGCGGTTGTCGGGTCAGGACCTGCCGGGATCTACACGGCCGAGGCACTGATGAAACAGGCTCCCGGGTCCGTCGAGGTGGACGTGCTCGAACGGCTGCCCACGCCGTACGGTCTGGTCCGGTACGGCGTGGCCCCCGACCACACCTCGATCAAGTCGATCGCGGAATACCTGAGCCGGGTGCTGGAGCTGCCGGGTGTGCGGTTCCTGGGCGGTGTCGAGCTCGGCCGGGACCTCTCCGTCACCGACCTGCTGGCCTGCTACGACGCGGTGGTCTACTGCACCGGCGCGATGGTGGACCGCCGGATGGGCATCCCCGGCGAGGACCTGCCCGGCAGCGTGGCGGCCACCGATTTCGTGAACTGGTACTGCGGCCATCCCGACGTGCCCGCCGACCGCTTCGTCCTCGACAGCCCGGAGGTCGCCGTGATCGGCGTGGGCAACGTCGCGGTCGACGTGGTGCGCGTCCTCGCCAAGAGCGCGGAGGAGCTGCGCGCCACCGACGTGCCCGACGAGGTGCTGACCCGGCTGGCCGGCAGCCAGGTCAAGGCCGTCCACATGATCGGCCGCCGGGGCCCCGAGCACGCCAAGTTCACCCTGAAGGAGCTGCGGGAGCTGGGCGAGCTGGTCAACGCCGACGTGTGCGTACGGCCCGAGGAGGCGGTGGCGGACGTCGCCGGGATGTCCCGGCAGATCCGGGGGAACGTCGAGGTGCTGCAGAGCTGGGCCGCGCGCGGCCCGGCAGGCCGTCCCAGACGGCTGGACGTGCGGTTCTGGATGCGCCCGGTGGAGATCCTCGGCGAGGGCCGGGTGGAGGCGCTCCGGCTCGAACGCACCCGTCTGGTGGACGGCCGCGTCGTGGGCACCGGCGAGTTCGAGACGCTTCCCGTCGGGATGGTCCTGCGCTCGGTCGGCTACCGGAGCGTTCCGCTGCCGGGCGTCCCCTTCTCCGAGACCACCATGACCGTGCCGAACGAGTCCGGCCGGGTCCGCGACCGCGAGTACGTGGCGGGCTGGCTCAAGCGCGGCCCCACGGGCGTGATCGGCACCAACAAGTCCGACGCCGCCGAGACGGTCCGTACCCTGCTGGCCGACCTCGCCGGCCGTGAGCCGGCGCGGCACGCCGACCTCGACGCCCTTCTCGCGTCCCGGGGCGTCTCCCCCATCACCTACCGGCACTGGCTGTCCATCGAGGCGGCCGAGGCCGCCCTGGCCAGGACCCTGGGCCGTGGCGACCGGGTCAAACTCCTCGGCCTCGCCGCCATGCTCACCGCCTCCGGCCGCTGACCCGGGGCGGCCGGGGCACCGGAGAGGCGGGGGGCCGGAAATCACGATGCCATGGACACGGCGGCCGGACAGGGCAGAGCATGGGTGCGGTTGGTCGGACATGTCACGAGGAGCACTCCCATGCGCGTCACGCTCGGCGATCCGCAGGCCCTGATCCCCGGCTTCGAACAGGTCCACCGGGAGCAGTCGGCGGCCTATCCCGCGACCGCGGTGGAGTGGCAGCCGGTGCACACCGTCTACGTCCCCGCCGATCGGTTCGACGCGGGCACGGTGGCCGCGTGGGGGGCCGCCGCACTGGACCTGCTGCGCCGGCACCTGTCCAGGAAGGACATGACCAGGTTCTTCGAGATGCACGAGCAGACGGCGAGGACCGTGCACGAGAAGGTGACGGCGAAGCTCGGCACCGATCCCATCGAGGATCTGCGGGTGGATTTCGAGGACGGCTACGGCCTTCGTCCCGCAGAGGAGGAGGACGGCCATGTCACGCGGGCCGCGGAGGCGATCGCGGCCCTGCACGCCGCTGGAACGCTCCCACGCCGGTGGGGACTGCGGGTGAAGTCGTTCGCCGACGGCGACCCGGTCCGGAGCATCCGGACGCTGGACGGGTTCCTCACCGAGGTGATCGATCGGGTCGGGCAGCTGCCCGACGGTTTCGTGGTGACCTTCCCGAAGGTCCTGATGAAGGCATATCTGGGCCAGTTCGCCGGCTGCCTGGAGGCGCTGGAGAAGGGACTCGGCCTCACCGAGGGCAGGCTCCGTTTCGAGATGCAGGTGGAGGCCCCCCAGACGGTGCGCTTCCTCGACGCCGCCCTGGTCACCGCGCTCGGGGGCAGGCTGGCCGCGGCGCACTTCGGCGTCTTCGACTACACCGCGAGCTGCTCGCTGCCCCCGCACGAGCAGCGGCTGGACCACCCGGCCTGCGACCATGCCCGGCACGTCATGCAGACGTCGTTCGCCGGGACCGGGGTGGAGCTGTCGGACGGCTCGATGGCCGCCTTCCCGGCCGCCGACGACAGATACGTCGTGCGCAACCTGTGGTGGCGGCATGTGGGCCTGATCAGGCATTCGCTGAGCCACGGCTTCTACCAGGGCTGGGACATGCACCCCTCCCACCTGGTCAGCCGCTACGTCGCGGTCTACCACTTCCATCTGTCGCACTACGAGGAGTACGCGCAGCGGGTGCGGGCCTGGGAGGAGCAGCGCGGGGCGGAAGGCGGGGTGATGGACGAACCGGCCACCGTCAAGACGATGGTCACCGCCCTGCGCCGGGCCGACCTCGCGCTGGGCAACGCCTGAACGGACCCGTCCGGCACCCGCGAGAACGGGCCGGCGGATCCCGTGGAGCCGGCACCGCCGGAGATCCGCCATGCCTCGCCTGGTGGACCGTCCGTACGCGTCAGTCGATCAGCTCACGCCACTGACGCACCAGACGCGCCTCGACCGGATCGGACCATGACGCCCGTACGGCGCTGCCGACGTGGAAGGCCCGCACACCGTAGTCCATGAGCACCGGGACGAGACCCGGCCGCAGCCCGCCGCCCGCCATGATCAGCGGACCGTCCCCGGCCTCGCACCGGGTCTTGATCGCCGGCAGCCCGTCGGCCACGCCGCCGGGTGCGCCCGAGGTGAGCACGGTGGCGAGGTTGGGCAGCAGCCGGACGGCCCGCCAGCTCGCCTGGGTGTCGGCCGCGTGGTCCACCGCCCGGTGGAAGGTCCAGGGCAGCGGGGCGACGGCGTGGATGAGCGCCTCGGTGGCGGCCAGGTCGACCGCGCCGGCGGAGTCGAGGAAGCCGAACACGAACCCGGCCGCGCCCGCCTCGGAAAGGATCTTGGCATCGCGCCGCAGTCCCTCCAGCGATTCGGGCGTGGCCAGGAACGAGGCCTCGCCGCGCAGCATCACCATCTGCGGCAGCGCGCACTCCTTGGAGATCGCCGCGACCGTCTCCGCAGCCGGGGTGAGCCCGTCGGAGGCCATGTCGACGACGATCTCCAGGCGGTCGGCACCGCCTTCTTCCGCCGCGACGGCATCGCGCACGTCGAGCGCGATCACCTCAAGCAAGGATCCGGTCATGGGGTGAGGCTATCGGATGACTTTGTCCTGGGATCGCCGTGGTTCAGACATGCTGCCGCACGGATGGCCCACGACGGTCCACGAAGAGCGGCACGGCGGCGCCGCGGGCGCCGCCACGGAGCCCGCCGGCCCGCTGGAACAGCGCCCCCGACGCACGGTGCGGCAGATCGACCGTGCGGAGGTGGGTGAAACGCTGGCCCCGATAGTAGTCCTGCAGTCGCGCGTTGTCCTTGGAGCAGTCAAGCCGGAGCCATCTCCTGCCCGTTCCCAGGACCCGCAGGCCCGCCCAGTCGAGCAGCGCCTCACCCAGGCCCCGGCCGGAGTGGGCGCGTGCCACCGAGAGCTTGTGGACGTAGAGCGCGGATCCCGGGTCGTCCTCGTCGGCCCAGAACTCGGGGTCGGCGTGGCCGTCCAGGGCGAGCGTGGCGGCCGGCCCCTCCTCGCCGTCCAGCAGGTACATGGTTCCCTCCTCGATCAGCGGGGCGATGCGCCCGGCGGGGAAGCCCCCGGCGGGCCACTGGCGTACGCCCCTGGCGTTCAGCCAGCCGGCGCTCTCCGCGAGAAGCGCGAGGACTCCCGGGAGGTCGCCTTCGCCGGCCCTGCGGAGCGTGAGCCGGTGCATCGCGGTGGGGTTGACGGTGTTGGAGTGCATGATTCATCCCTTCGTTGCGCTGGGTGCGCTGAATGACACGGAAAGTGATCGAACAATGGCGCACGGTATCCATGCCGAGCTAGGCGGAACGCCTAGGGGTATGAGGCGAGCAGGGGAAGAAGGCCGCGTCCGGTCGTCCGGCGGACGCGACCCGATGGCCGTCCGGGCCTATCCGTCCGGCGGGTGCGGCCAGGTGGTCGCCGGCGGCGCGGACGGCACTGGGGCCGCCCCCTCAGGGCGGCCACGGGAGCGTCAACGGCTTTCCAGCTCGTATCTGATCAGATGCTTGTCGGCGGGGAGCACGGACACCGCGACACGTACGGGGGTGTCCGTCTCGTCGTATCCGACCCGGACGTAGACGACGACGGGCGTTCCCGACTGGAGCTGGAGCCGCTCGGTCTCCGAACTGGTGGGCATCCGCGCCCAGATGTCGTCCACCACCCGGACCTGAGCGTGGCCGAGCTCCTCCAGCACTCTGTTGGCGCCGCGCACGATGTCACCGGGACGGGCGATCTCGGAGTCCGCGACCAGCGCCAGGGGGAAGTAGGAGTCGTTGGTGTTGTACGGCTGGCCGTCCACGAACCGCAGCCGGCGGCGGACCACGGCGAGCTCCTCGTCGGGCAGTTCCAGCCTGCTGACGACCTCCTCGACCGGATGCACGATCGCGACCTCGATCTCCTGGCTGGGCGCACGCCCCTCCTGGGAGACCGCCCAGGCGAACGCCTCCCTGGTCTCCAGGGGCTGCGGCTGGAGCTCTCGCTGGGGGTGGATGAGCAGCGGACGGCGCTCCCTGACCACGGTCCCCCGGCGCGGGGTGCGGGTGACCAGGCCCTCGTTGACCAGCTCACCGAGGGCGAGCCGCACGGTGTTGCGGCTGACCTGATGGGCCAGCATGAGCTCCACTTCGGTCGGCAGCTGATCTCCCGGTCCGAGCGCACCGGAGTAGATGGTCCTCCGAAGTTCGGAAGCCACCAACTGATACAGCGTTGACCGTGCCATTTGGTCCCCTTTGTGCCAACAAAACTAGACGATCTGGTTCTAGTGGGGAACAGCCCCTTGACCCAACCTCCCGCAACCCGCATTATCCAATCGTTGGTACAAATCCATCGAAAGGTCTGCCAAGGGGGGTGAGGTCAGTGCTGTCAGTCCACTCGGACGCGCCGTACCTGCCCTGGCGCGATCCCTGCGAGGCGACGCGTCTACTGCGCTACGCGTTGCACCGTCAGGGGTTCACCCACACCTACCAGAGCAATGGGAATGGGATGTCCGTGCTTTCGGTACAGACCGATCTGACCGTTTGGTGTAAAAACGGGCTTTTCGTATGGAGTGAGGACGGCCGCGAGTCCTCCCACCCGGCCGACGACCCGGTCGGGGCGGCCCGGCTCATCTCACGGCACTACCGCCGTCCGACGACCGCCGAATCCCCCCACGAGGAGAGGACGGACCCCAGGGCCCACCCCTCTCCTCCCACCGACTCCGCGCGCGACTAGGCGGTGTGAGGACCCCAACCCTCGCCGGGGTCCTCACCCGCCGCGCCGGAGCGGAGCGTGCCCTGGCGGGTCCCCCACGCCCGCCAGGGCACGTCTCCATCACCACCGGCCCCCTCCCGGACCCCTCTGCCTGCGGTTCTCCCGGATCGCGAAGTCCATCGCGTCCCCCTGCGTCGGGTGTTGCAATGACCTCTTGAACCGAAGCCGTGACGGGGCTCCCTCGTGTACGCCTTCGCGGCGACGACGTCTCACCCCGGTCACCCCGGGAGGCTTCGCCGGGGATGGCTCGTTTACGTCATGTCGTGATGCTGCCTTGACCAGGACTTGAGTCGAGCACAGACCTTGAGCCAGGCTGATCGGCGGCGTTCGTGGCGCCGTCGAATCCGATGGCTGGGCGTCTTGTACTTGGAGGCTCGGTGCATCAGGACACCTCTTCGGCTGGGCTGCCGTCAAGCCGGGAGTGGGAATTCAACGGGTTGCGCCATACCGCGCTGATCGTGCTCGCCGTGGTGCTCGTCCTGGCCGGGATGACCGCGCCGTCCCCGGCCGGAGCGGCGACCGATCCGGCCCCCGCGGAAACGATCCAGCCGGAACTGTCGGCGCACTTCGTCACCGGCGGCAGCACCGATTTCTGGGTGGAGTTCAAGGCGCAGGCGGGCCTGAATCCGGCGGCGAAGGTCCAGGGCTGGTCGGCGCGCGGTGCGGCCGTGGTGACCGCGTTGCGGTCGACCGCGGAGTCCAGCCAGGCGGGCGTGCTCGGCCTGTTGCGGGACGCGGGTGTCCGCCACACGTCCCTGTACATCAACAATTCGATCTATGTGTACGACGGCTCCCCCGATCTGGCGGAGAGACTGGCGGCCGATCCGGGGGTCGAGCGGATCCGCGTGCCACGCACGTACACCCTGCCCAAGCCGTCGCCGGGTGAACGTGTCGCCTCGGCCGACCCGGTGGAGTGGGGGCTGAGCGCCATTCACGCCGACAAGGTGTGGAGCGAGTACGGAACCACCGGGCGCGGCATCGTGATCGGCAACATCGACTCCGGGGTGGACTTCGATCATCCCGCTCTTGTCGCGTCCTACCGGGGCAACGACGGCGACGGAACCTTCACCCACGACTACAACTGGTTCGACCCCACCGGGGTCTGCGGCACGTCACCGTCCGCTCCGTGCGACAACTTCGGCCACGGGACGCACACCATGGGCACGATGGTGGGCGACGGCGGTCCGGGAAACCAGATCGGCGTCGCACCCGGCGCTCGGTGGATCGCGGCGAAGGGCTGCCAGAGCGATCAGTGCGGCGAGCTGGCGCTGGCGCTCTCCGCGCAGTGGATGCTCGCCCCGACGGCACCGGACGGTTCCGGCCCCGACCCGTCCAAGCGGCCCAACATCCTCAACAACTCCTGGTCCTCGGCGCCGGGAGACCCGTGGTATCAGGACTACGTCCGCCAGTGGGTCGCGGCCGGCATCTTCCCGGCCTTCGCCGTCGGCAACGACGGGCCGAAGTGCGGCACCCAGCACGCGCCGGGTGAGTACCCCGAGTCGTACGCCGTCGGGGCCGTCGACAAGAACGGCGCCGTGGCCTGGTTCTCCTCGCGCGGCACGGCCGAATCCGCCGGCAGCAAGCCGGACATCGTCGCGCCGGGCCAGGGCGTCCGGTCCAGCGTGCCGGGCGGGGGCTACCAGGTCCAGAACGGCACGTCGATGGCCACCCCGCACGTGAGCGGCGCGGTCGCCCTCCTGTGGTCCGCTGCGCCCGCGCTGGTCGGCGACATCGCCGCGACCCGGGCCATCCTCGACCGGACCGCCCACGACCATGCCGACACCACCTGTGGCGGCACCGCCGAGGACAACAACGTGTACGGCGAGGGCATGCTCGACGTCCACCGGGCCGTCGGCGCGTCGCCCCGCGCCGGCACCGGCGAGCTGACCGGCGCGGTCACCGACGCAAGCACGGGCAAGCCGATGGAGGGTGTGCGGGTCACCGCCACCGGGCCGCGCGGGCTGGAGACCACGACCGCCGGGGACGGCACGTACCACCTCTATCTCGACGAGGGCGGCTACGCCCTGGGCGTCTCTTTCTTCGGCTACGACACCCGGACCGTCGAAGCCGTACACGTGACCGGCGAGAAGACGACCACGCGGGACGTCGCGCTCTCCCCGGCGGCTCGGGCGACCGCGACCGTCCGGGTCGCGGACGGCTCCGGGCACGGGTGGCCGATCTACGCGGCGCTCACCGTCGAGGGCACCTCGCGCACCTGGTTCACGGCCCCGGGCGACGGGCGGGCGGCTCTCGACCTGCCCGTGGGCGGCACCTACCAGGTGACCGTCACCCCGCGCTATCCCGGATACCGGCCGGTGACCGGCCAGATCACCGTCGAAAGTGACATGTCCGCGAACTTCGCGGCGGAGATCGACGCCACGTCCTGCTCCGCGCCGGGTTACGCCGCCGAGGGCGGCAACTGCCAGCCGGTACCCGGCGGGCTCGTCTACGGAGCCGTGACCGACGCCAACACCGGCAAACCGGTCAACACCGCGACGGTCACGAGCGGCGGCGGCGAGAACGACACCGCGGCCACTCCGGACGACCCGGCGCTGCCGGACGGGTTCTACCGGGTGTTCTCCCCCATGTCGGAGAAGCGCGTTCTCACCGCCGCCCAGCGCGGCTACCGGTCCGTCACCGCCCTGGTGCGCGCCGGAGCGGACAAGGTGTCCAGGATCGACTTCTCCCTCACCGCGGGCCTGCTCGCCCTCAAGTCGGGCGACATGTCGGAGAAGACCCCGCTCGGAACGGAGGTGAAGAGGCAACTGACCATCACCAATCGGGGCACCGCCCCGCTCACCTACGACTTCGCGGAGTCGGCGCGCGACTCCGCGATCCGGCGCGCAGACGGCATCGGCCTCTCCGCGTCGGCGACACGTTCGCAGGGGGCGCCCCCACGCAGGGTCGAGGTGACCGGTATCTCACCCGGTCCGGTCACCAGGCCCGCCGCCGGCGAGGAGACCGGACCGCGCTCCGGCGCGGCGGCCGCCCCGTGGACCACGATCGCCGACTACCCGACCACGATCAGGGACAACGCCGCCGGCTACCACGACGGCCGGGTGTACTCCTTCGGGGGTTCGCTCCGCGGAGAGGCCGCGACGCCCGCGTCGTACGTCTACGACCCGATCGCGACGTCGTGGACGCGGCTCGCCGACATGCCGGACGCCCGCCAGAAGCCCGCATCGGCGTTCGTCGACGGCCGGTTCTACGTCGTCGCCGGCTGGGGCTCCCAGGGCGCCCCAGCCGCCACCACCCTCGTCTACGACCCCGAGACCGACGGCTGGAGCACCGGCGCGGACAATCCGCACCCCTGGGGGGCGGTCGGCTCCGCCGTACTCGACGGAAAGATCTACTCCGTCGGGGGCTGTGCCGGTGAGTGCCAGAGTGCCACGGACCAGGTCACGGTGTACGACGTGGCGAGCGACAGCTTCACCGCCGCCGCGCCGTACCCCGAGCCGGTCTCCTGGCCGTCCTGCGGCGGGGTCGACGGCAAGGTCGTCTGCGCCGGTGGGCTGGCCGCCGGTCCGCACGGCACGCAACACGCCTACGCCTACGATCCCGGTCGGAACAGCTGGACCCGCGCCGCCGACCTGCCGCTCGACCTGTGGGCGAGCAGCTACGCGGTGGCCAACGGGACGCTGGTCGTCGCGGGCGGGGTGGCGAAAGCCGGGAGCACGGTGACCAACGAGACGTTCGCGTACGACGCCGACACCGACACCTGGACGGCGCTGCCGAACTCCGGCTACGCCCTCTGGCGAGGCGCCGCCGCCTGCGGCTTCTACAAGATCGGCGGTGGCGACGGCCCGCGTGTGCTGCCGTTCAACGAGATGCTGCCCGGCTATGGCGGCTGCGATCCGGCGGGCACCGGCGTGCCGTGGCTCAGCGTGCACCCGCAGCGGGGCACGCTCGCCCCCGGCCGCAGCGTAAAGATCACCCTCACTCTCGATGCCCGGCAGGTCGCCCAGCCCGGCACGTACGAAGCGATGCTGACCGTACGCGAGGACACCCCCTACAAGGCCCCGAGTGTCGGCGTGACACTCAAAGCCGAGGCGCCGTGGTCCTGGGCACGGCTGTCCGGCCAGGTGCTGTCGGAAGCCTGTGACGGAAAGGCGACGCCCCTGGCAGGGGCGACGGTGACCATCAAGCGAGGCCGGGATTCGTGGACCCTGGGCACCGATGCCGACGGGCGGTACGCCGGCTGGATCCAGGGCGGGCTGCTGCGGGCCGAGGTGACGGTCACAGCCGACGGGCACCGTTCCTCGACGTTCACCGTGCGTCCGCTGCCGCACAGCGACGTGCGGCGCGACGTCACCCTGCCGCGCCGGGACTGCTGACACCGTGCGGCCGGCCGCCGCCGTCCCCGCGCGGGGACGGCGGCGGCCGGCCGGGCCCTCGGACCGTCGCCCGGCGTCGGACGGCCGTCCGGGGTGCACACCGCCGACCTGCCGCCTGGCGAAGTCCGGCTCTTCCCCCTACCCTGCCCCTCATGACCACCGATGGGCGCTCGGCGCACATTCTCGACGTCCTGATCACCGAGTTCGGCGACTCCATCAGGCGTGACCCCGCCGCCTTCCGGCGCAAGTTCCGGAAGATGGCGGCCACCCCGTTCGCCTTCTACCGGGGCAGTGCCTCCCTCTTCTACGCGGACATGACGGGGACGTTCGCCGACGACTCCTTCCTCGACGACCAGACCCGCCGGGTGTGGATCCACGGCGACCTGCACGCCGAGAACTTCGGCACCTACATGAACGCCTCGGGTGTCCTGGTCTTCAACGTCAACGACTTCGACGAGGCCTACGTCGGTCCTTACGTCTGGGACCTCAAGCGGTTCGTGGCCAGCGTCGCGCTCATCGGGTACGCCAAGGCCCTGTCGGACGATGTGATCACCGAGCTGGTGACCGGGTTCGCCCAGGCCTACCTCGCCGAACTGACCGGCATCTCGGCGGGCGGGGACGACGCGATCGGCTCGCTGACCCTGGAGACCACCACCGGCGTGCTCCACCGGGTGCTGCAGGTGGCCCGGCTGAACACCCGGGTGGCGCTGCTGGACGCGGAGACCACGATCGACGGCTTCGACCGCAGGTTCGCCGCCATGGACGGCCGTCACCCGATCGACGAGGAGACCAGGCAGGCGGTGGAGGCGGCCTTCCGGGACTACCTGACCACGCTCCCCACGACCTCCGAGGTCGAGCACACGATCAAGGACTTCGCGCTCCGCACCGGAGTCGGCATCGGCTCGGCGGGGTTGCCCTCCTACAACATGCTGCTGGAGGGCCACACCCAGGCTCTGGAGAACGACGTCATCCTCTACATGAAGCAGGCCCAGGTCCCGGCCGTGGCCCGGCACATCACCGACGAGAAGGTGCACGGCTACTTCAAACACCAGGGCCACCGCACCGCCGAGTCGCAACGCGCCCTGCAGGCCTACGCCGACCCCTGGCTCGGCTACACCACGCTGAACGGCGTCGGCCAGCTCGTCGCGGAGGTCTCCCCCTACTCCTCCGACCTGGACTGGGGGGATGTCAACGAACCGGACGAGCTGGCCTCGGTGATCCGCGACCTCGGCCGGGCCGTGGCCCGCATGCACTCGGTCGCCGACGACGAGTCCAGCCACGACCTGGTCGACTTCTCCACCGAGGACGCGATCACGGCCGTGATCGGCGATGACCTCGGCGGTTTCACCGGCATGCTCGTCGACTTCGCCCACGCCTACGGCGCGCAGGCCAGGACCGACCACCAGCTCTTCGTCGACCTGTTCCGCAACGGCCGCCTCCCCGGCCTCTGAGAAAGGCCCGGAGACCCGGCCGGCCGCGCCTCGCCGAGAGCTCTCGGCGAGGCGACGGGCCGCTCCGTCCCGCAGGGACCGCCCGGCCCGGGGTTCTCGCAGGCCGAGGCGCCATGGACCGGACCACCTGATGTCCCGTGGGGAGGCGGGCCGTACCCGCGCCTCCCGCCGTCACCGCCGGCAGACATCCCGGTAGGCCAGGGACGGCAGGTAGCCGTGCCACTCGGCCTCGGTCAGCGTCCTGCCCGCGCGGGCGCAGACGGCGGAGGCCGCCTGGTCGGGGTCGACGACATGCTCGGCCAGCGTGCCGGTCGCGTCGACGCTGAGCAGCCGCGAGCCGTCGGCGTTGAAGGCCAGTGACTCGATGTGATCCGTGTGCGCGGCGATCGGCTGGCCCAGGCGCATCCCGGAGTTCACGTCCCACAGCAGCACCTTCTTGTCGTCCACGACGGCGGCGACCACGTCACCACGCGGCGAGTAGGCCAGCAGGAAGACCCCGGCCGTACCCGCGCGGAGCTGCGCGCCCCGGCTGCTCCGGGTGGCCGTGTCCCAGACCGAGAGCCGTCCCGCCTCGACATCGCCGCCGGAGCCGATGCCCGAGCCGACCGCGATGCGGGAACCGTCCTTGCTGAACGCCAGAGCGGCGACCCGGACGTTGGACGCCGGCGCGCCGTAGGGACGGCCGACAGCCTTGCCGGTGGCGACGTCCACCAGCCTGTTCTCGCCGCCGGCGACCCCGAGGGACCTGCCGTCGGGATGGAATGCGAGGCCGGTCACGGCATCCTGGCGGAGCACCCAGCGCTGTCTGCCCCCGGGCAGGTCCCACAGGTGGACGGTGCTGTCCGGGGGCGCGGCGGCCTCCTCCACGGAGGCGGCCAGCGCCGTGCCGTCCGGGCTGAGCGCCATCGCGGCCACCTCGCCCGGCTCCTTGGCGGAGACGGTGGCGACCCGCTTGAGGGACGAGGTGTCCCAGATCCCGATGACGGAGCCGCCCCCGCCGCCGCCCTGCCTGCTCACGGCGAGCCTCCGGCCGTCGGGGGTGAACGCCATCTGGAAGAAGGACCCCCGGCCGACGTCCAGCGGTGCGCCGACCGGCCTGCGGCGCCGTACGTCCCAGAGCGTGACCCGGTGGGTCCCCTCCCGGCGGGCGGCGAGCAGGCGGCCGTCGGGGCTGAGCACCGCCCCGCCGTCCGTCCCCTTGAGCCGGGCGGGTCTGAGCAGGGCGCCGAGGTCGAGGGTGACGACCGTGTCCTCGTCGAGATAGCGGACCGTGCGCCCGTCCGGGTCGAAGGCGAGCGACGGCGTGATCGAGTCGATCTTGCGGACCAGGACGGGGACGAGGTTGAAATCCGACCAGATCGTGATGGAACTGCCGGTATATGAGGCCAGGTGCCGTCCATCGGGGCTGAAGAGCAGCCCACCGCGGCTGCCGTCACTGAGCGTGTCGGCGGCCGTCCTGCCGGTGGCGGTCTCCTTGACCTCGACGGAGCCGCCCTTGGCGACCGCGACGAGCTTCCCGTCGGCGCTGTAGGCGGCGGTGAACCCGCAGGCGTCGCAGACCCTGTCGAGCGAGATCCTCCCCGGGCCGGAGAGGTCCCGGATCTCTATCTCCCGGGCCGGGCCGTCACCCACGATGTGCCGCCCGTCCGGTGCGGTGTCGAGCACCTGGACGGGCGGTTTCCGCCGCTCTCCCGTCCTGAGGTTCCAGACCGTCTGCTCCTCGTCGTGGGTGACGACGAGGAGCTCCTCGGCCTGCCCGAACAGGAGACCGGGCTGGACCGTCTCGATCTCCGGGGCCCGCAGGGGCAGGCGCGCACCCCTCGCCCTGCCGGTCCGCACGTCCCAGACCCGCACCCCTCCGCCGCCCAGCACGGCGAGGGTCCGTCCGCTCGGGCTGAGCGCGACGGCGCGCACGTTCTTCCCGACGCCGGTGAAACCGCCGGTCTTCCGGCCGGTCCGGATGTCCCACATCCGGACGGAGTCCTCGCCGACGCTGACCAGCGTGCGACCGTCGCGGCTGAGCACCCTGAGGGTCTGGGCGGCCGTCGCCGGATCGTGGAAGGCCGCCGTCTCCTGCTGGGTCAGCGAGCCGCTCAGCGCCGCCCTGGCCTCCGGGACCCGCGCGATCCGCCAGGACGCCACGCTGAGCAGCATCGCCTTCACCGGCTCGGTGACCCGCAGGGTGTCGGCGAGCGTCGCGAGCCGCCTGGCCTCGGACCGGTCGTGCTGGACCGCGATCGTGGCGCTGCGCTCGTCGGCGACCCCGCTCTGCCGTACGGCGAGCGCCCCCGCGGCCAGCGCGACGACCAGCAGTCCGGCCAGCGCGACGGTCAGCAGGCGGGACCGCCTGGACCGGCGCCGGGCAAGAGCCGTCCCCTCGTCGAGGAAGTCGCGTTCGGCCGGGCTGAGCACGATGTCGCGGCGCCCGGTGGCGGCCCACCGGACGGCTGCCCGCAGACTGTGGCCCTGCAGCAGGTCGGCGTCCCTGCGTCCGCGGGTCTCCCAGCGTCGCATGGCGGTCCAGATCTCCCGGTGCGCGGCCAGACCGTCCCGGTTGGCCTCCACCCACGACCGCAGCCGGGGCCAGGCGTGCAGCAGCGCGCGCCTGGTCAGCCAGACCTCCCGGCCGTCACCGGTGATCAGGTAGGCGAACACCTCCAGCAGCCGCCGGGCCCCGTCGGGGAACTCGGCCCGCCCTGCCCGCCGGGCCCGCAGCCCGCCGTCGTCGTCGACGGTGATCAGCCGCAGGAACACCTCGGGGGCCAGGGCCTGCTCCGCAGGGTCGAGCATCGCATAGGAATCCTCCGCGAGGATGCCCATTCCCGGGTCGTCGACGGCCACCTGGACGCGGCCGCCCTCCCGGCTGCCCTCGGCGAGCAGCCGGACCGTGTCCAGTCGTCCGTCGCCGCTGATCAGCGCGAGCAGCAGCTGCCTCGCCGTCGGTCTGGCCGCCGGGTCCTTGTCCAGGGCGGCGCCGACCAGGCCGCGCAGCGAGCCGGGCAGCGAGCTCAGATCGGGATCCGACGACAGCACCCGGTGCATCACCCCGCCCAGGCTCTCCCCCTCGAACGGGTCCTGGCCGGTCGCGGCGAACAGCATGATGCCGCCCCAGGCGAACACGTCCGCCGGGGCACCGGCCCGCTGTCCGGTGAACACCTCGGGCGCCATGTAGGTCGGCGTGCCCGTCACCAGTCCGGTGGCGGTCAGCGACATCTCCAGTGTGCGGGCCACCCCGAAGTCGATCACCCGGGGGCCGTCCGGGCCGAGCAGCACGTTGTCCGGCTTCATGTCCCGGTGGATCACCCCGGCGTCGTGGATCGCGGTCAGCGCGGTGGCGATCGCCGTGCCCAGGCGGTGCAGGTCGTCTCCGGCGAACCTGCGTCCGCCGAGGACGGCCTGGCGCAGGCTCACCCCTTCGACGTACTCGCTGACGATGTACGGCCTGGCCCCGTCCAGATCGGCCGCGATCACACCGGCGGTGCAGAACGAGGCCACCCGCTGCGCCGCCGTGGCCTCCTTGCCGAACCGTTCCCGCAGCTCAGGGTCGTTCGCCGGGTCCCCGTGCAGCACCTTGATCGCCACCCGGAGACCGTCCTCGCCGTAGGCCTCGTAGACGACCCCCTGACCGCCCGCGCCGAGTCGGCCGGCCAGCCAGTACTTCCCCAGCCGCTGAGGGTCCCCATCGATCAACGCCGTCGCCACGTCGTCCTCCCCGTAGTGCGATCTTCCCCTCTTGGATGCACGGCGTGGCGACAAAGTTGTGATGTGCGGATGAACCACCCATCGCACCCGGGGGGCGGACGCCGGGACGGACGCCGGGCGACGGTTACCCCTGGCGTACCGCGGCGTAGTGGCAGGCGACCTGGGGGCCGGCCGCGGCGGGCAGCACCGGAAGCCGCTGTGACCTGCACGGCCCGTCGACCCCGGCCTCGGCCGCCACACCGGCGGCGAGGACCTGACAGCGCGGGTGAAAGCGGCAGCCCTGGGGGATCCGGGTCGGGTCCGGCGGCTCACCGCCCAGCACCACGGGCGACGGCGACTCCGGCAGGACCGACAGCAGGGCCTGCGTGTAGGGGTGTGACGGCGCCGTCAGGACCTGCTCGACGGGCCCCGACTCGACGATCCTGCCGAGATACATCACCGCGACACGGTCGGCGATGTTCCAGGCCAGGCCAAGATCGTGGGTGACGACCAGGGCGGACAGCCCAAGCTCGGCGCGGAGCCGGAGAATCAGGGCGAGGATCTCACCGCGGACCGAGGCGTCCAGCGAGGCCACCGGCTCGTCGGCGACCAGGACCCGGGGGTCCAGCGCGAGGGCTCCGGCGATGACGACGCGCTGCCGCTGCCCGCCGGAGAGCTCGTGCGGGTAGGAGTGCAGGAATCGCTCCGGCGGACGGAGGCCGGCACGTGACAGCGCCGAGGTGACCCGCTCCTCCTCGTCGGGCAGACCGTGGATGCGCGGCCCCTCTGCCACCGCCTCGTAGACGGTGTGCCGGGGGTTGAGCGACCCGGTCGGGTCCTGCAGCACGAGCTGCACCTCGCGGCGATAGGCCTTCAGCGCGCGCGAGGAGTAGGACAGCGGGGCTCCGCCGTAGCGGACCGAACCGGAGGTGGGCCGCTCCAGGCCGAGCAGGGTGCGGGCCAGCGTCGTCTTGCCGCAGCCGGACTCGCCGACCAGCGCGACGATCTCTCCCTCGCCCACCTGGAGGTTCACCCCGTCGACCGCGCGGGCGCGCCGCCCGCGCGAGGCGAACTCCACCTGCAGGTCCCAGGCTTCGAGCAGGGTCATGCGTCCTCCTTCGCCGGTCGCATGACCGAGGTGCCGGGGATTTCGGTCTTTTCGTCCGCCGGCCGGACGTGCACGCAGGCGGCGGTACGGCTCTCGCCCGCGGGCCACAGCTCGACGTCCGCCGACGCGCACGACGGCAGCGACACCGGGCACCGGGGGTGGAAGGAGCAGCCTCCCGGCAGGCGCATCGGGTCGGGCGGGTCGCCGCCCAGACCCCGGGGCGCCAGCCGGGAGGCGGGGTCCCCGACCGTGGGGAAGGCCGCGGCCAGCGCCTTGCCGTAGGGATGGCGCGCGTCCTGGAAGACCTCGTGCGAGGGCCCCGACTCGACCACCCGGCCCGCGTACATGACCGCCAGCCGGTCGCACATGGAGGCCAGGACCGACAGGTCGTGAGAGATCATGATCAGGCTGATGCCCTGCTCGGCGATGAGCGAGCGGATCAGCGTGAGCACCTGCGCCTGGATCATCACGTCCAGGGCGGTCGTCGGCTCATCGGCGATGATCAGGCGCGGTGAGCAGGCCAGCGCCATGGCGATCATCACCCGCTGGCGCTGTCCGCCGGACAGCTCGTGCGGGTGACTGCGGGCCCGCCAGGCGGGCAGGCCGACCTGCTCCAGCAGCTCCGCCACCTTCCGGCGCGCCTCGGCGGGGGTGGCCGGCCCGTGGACCAGCAGCGGCTCCGCGATCTGGTCCCCGACCCGGCGCACCGGGTTGAGGGCGTGCTGGGCGCCCTGGAAGACCACCGAGGCCGAGGCCCAGCGCACCGCGCGCAGCCGTCCCCACTTCATCGTCAGGACGTCCTCGCCGTCCAGCAGGATCTCGCCGGTCACCCGGGCATCCCGGGGAAGCAGCCGCAGCAGGGCCATGGCCAGGGTCGACTTGCCCGACCCCGACTCCCCCGCCACACCGAGCGCCCGGCCCGCCTCCAGTTCCAGCGAGACCCCGCGCACGGCGGGCACCTCGCCCGCGGCGACCCGGTAGGTCACCGCGACGTCGCGCAGATGCAGCAGGCTCATCGGGAGACTCCCCGCAGGCGTGGGTTGAGTACGGCCTCCAGCGCCCGGCCGCACAGCGTGAACGCCATGACGACCACGACGATGCACAGGCCGGGCGCGAGGATGTACCACCACGCGCCGGAGGTGGCGGCGCCCCAGTCGTAGGAGCCGCGCAGCAGGCCGCCCCACGACACCTGGCCGGAGTCGGCGCCGAGGAAGGCCAGGGTCGACTCGGCGACGATGGCGTGGGCCACCTGCAGGGTCGTGTTGGCCAGCACCAGCGGGGCGACGTTCGGCAGCACGTGGCGGGTCATGACGTGCCAGTGCCCGGCGCCGAGCGCCCGGGAGCGCTCGATATACGGTCTGGTCTCGACCGACAGCGTCTGCGACCTGATCATCCGGGCCGTGGACGCCCAGGAGGTCACCCCGATCGCCACGACGATCGTGGTGGTGCCGCCGCCGAGGATGGCGGCGAGCACCAGGGCCAGCACGAGCGACGGCAGGACCAGGAACCAGTCGGTGATCCGCATCAGCACGGCCGACGTCCAGCCCCGGAAGTGGCCGGCCGCGATGCCGACGACCGTGCCGATGCCCATGCTGAGCAGGGCCGCCATGAAGCCGATGAGCAGCGAGACGCGCGAGCCCCACAGGACCATGAGCAGGACGGACCGGCCCGACTCGTCGGTGCCCAGGGGGAAGTCCAGGTCGGGGGCACTCATCTTGGCGCCGGTCGCCTTGGTGACGTCCAGGCCGAGCGGGTCGGTGACCAGCGGGGTGACGAGGGCCAGGACGACCGCCGCGACCAGGATCGCGGCGCCGTACAGCCCGGCGCGCTGACGGCGGTAGTCGCGCCAGAAGCGCGCCAGTGCGAGCCTGCGCCGGGTCCGGGCGATGCCGGTGGTGCTCATACCGACCTCACCCTCGGGTCCAGGACGCGGTAGACCACGTCGGCCAGCGTGTTCATGATGATCACGGCGGTGCACACCACGATGAACGTCCCCTGCATGACCGCGAAGTCCGGCCCCTTGATCGCCTCGTAGAACAGCAGGCCGAGCCCCGGCCAGGAGTAGACGGTCTCCACCGACACCGCGCCGCCCACGACGAAGCCGATGTTGATGAACACCAGCGTCACGGTCGGCAGCAGCGCGTTGGGGACGGCGTGGCGCCGCCGTACCTCGTCGTCGCGCAGCCCTTTGGCCCGGGCGGTGGTCACGTAGTCCTGGCCGATCTCGTCCAGCAGCGAGGAGCGCATCACCAGCAGGTACTGGGCGTAGACCACGGCGACCAGGGTGAGGCACGGCAGCACCAGATGGTGGGCGACGTGCAGGAGGTAGAGCGGCCCGTCGGGCGCGTCGATGTCCTCCATGCCCCGGGTGGGGAAGATTCCCGGGATCGGCCCTACTCCGGCGGCGAAGACCATCAGGAGCAGCAGGCCGAGCCAGAACGTCGGCACCGACCACAGGACGAGCGAGATCCCGGTGGAGAGGCGGTCGAACCGGCTGCCGTGCTTCCACGCCGCCCTCGTGCCCTGCCACAGGCCCAGGCTGACGGAGATGACCAGGCCGGTGCCCACCAGCACCGCCGTGGGGCCCACCCGCTCTCCGATGAGGTCGATGACCGGGCGCTTGTACTCGTAGGAGGTGCCGAGGTCCAGCCGGACGGTCCGCAGCACGAAGTCGAGGAACTGCTGCATCAGGGGCTTGTCGAGCCCCATCTGGCGGCGGAGCAGGTCGAGCTGCTCCGGGCTGAGCGGCACGTCCCGTGTGTAGGCGATCGCCGGGTCGCCGGGGATCAACCGGAACACGAAGAACGTCGCGACGATGACCATGGCGATGCTGAGCACGGCCCCGCCGGCCTTCGCCAGCGCGTAGCGCGGCACCCCCCGATGGGAGTCGCGGTCCTTCCCGGGGCCCGCCGCCGCTGCGGCGGCGGGCTCGGTGTCGAGAGGAGCTGTCATCGAGGCGCTACTCGCGATCGTCCGCGACGGAGCGGCGCCGCCTGGCCAGGAAGAACCCGCCGGCGACCAGGATCACGACGGCCGCGACGCCGCCCACGACGAGACCCGTGCTGGAACCGCCGGCCGAGCCGGCGGCCGGCGTGGCCACCGCGTCGAGGGAGTAGACGGGCCAGTAGCCGCTCGCGCCGTACAGGAGGCCCTTCTCCTCGGGCATCGACGTGATGCTGGTGATCTGGTCCTTGCGGTAGCCCTCGAGGTTGTTCGGGTAGTAGAGGGCGATGACCGGCGCGTCGGTGTAGAGACGCTTCTGCATCTGCTTGATGATGTCGGCGCGCTTGGTGCGGTCGAGCTCGCTCAGCTGCTCCTGGTAGAGCTTCTCGTAGGCGGGGTCGCAGTAGAACGACTCGGTGCCGCCGCCCTCGCCGCCGGCCGTGGGCCTGCGGCTGCACAGGTGGGTGGCCAGGATCTCCTCGGGGTCGGGGTTGACCGACCAGCCGCTGATCGCGATGTCGAACAGGCCGGTGAACCCGGTCTCCTCGGTGAACTTGCTGGGTTCGAGCTTCTTGGTCGACAGCGCGATGCCGATGTCCTTGAACCAGCCGGTCAGGTACTGCGCGAGCTTGTCCTCCACCGGGGTGTCGGTGTGGATGCTGAACCGCATCTCCAGCTTGCGCTTGCCGTCGGGCATCGTGCGGACGCCGTCGGGGCCCTTCTTGTAGCCGGCCTCGTCGAGGATCCGGTTGGCCCTGGCGGCGTCGTGGGTGACGAGGTCGTCGCCCTCGGCCTGCCAGAAGAAGTCCTTGTACATCGGCGGGACGATGGACCCGTCGGCCGGTACGGCCAGGCCGTTCTGCACCTGGTCGACCAGGGCCTGCTTGTCGATCGCGTAGTGGATGGCCTGACGGACCTTCGGGTCCTTCAGGGCGGGGTGGCCGTCGCCGACCGGCTTGTTGTCGATCGTCTGCGCGCCGTGGTTGATCTGCAGGTAGGCGGCCCGGCGGCCGGGGGTGTTCCACTGCACGATGTCCGGGTTGCCGGCGAGCGACTGGAACTGGGCGGCGTCCAGGCGGCCGATCAGGTCGATGTCGCCCTTCTTCAGGCCGGCGATGGCGGCCTCGGGGTTCTCGTAGAAGATGACGTGCAACTCGTCGATCTTGGGAGCGCCCTGCCAGTAGCCGGGGTTGGCCTTGAGCTTGACGTAGGCGTCCTTCTTGTGTTCGACCACGACGAACGGCCCGCTGCCGACGACCGGGTAGACGTCGTTCTCGAACGCGCCGATGTCACCGACCTTCTCCCAGACGTGCTTGGGCACGATCGGGATCGGGTTCTCCAGCATCGAGGCCTGCGGCTTCTTGGTCTTGATGACCAGGGTCCGGTCGTCGGTCGCCGTGACCCTCTCGAAGTTCTCGACCGCGGGGCCGTTGGCCTGCTTGGCCGCGTCGACGGTCATGACCGTGTTGAAGGTCCACACGGCGTCCTGCGCGGTGACGGGACGGCCGTCCGACCACGTGGTGTCGCGGATCTTGAAGGTCCAGGTGAGCTTGTCGTCCGACGTCGTCCACGACTCGGCCAGGTCGGGGCTCGGCTGCAGGGTCTTGGGGTCGGGAACCGTCAGGTAGCCGTACGTCCAGCGGTGGATCGACGACGCGATCAGGCGGACCGCGAGGAACGGGCTCATCGAGTCCACGGCCTGCGTCACGCCCAGCCGCACGATCTTCTTCCCCGGCTCGGGCGCCTGCCTGGCCATTGCCTGAGTGGCCGGGAGCGTCGCCAATAACAGTGTCAGGCCAAGCGCGGCCAGCCGCGCGCCCATTCTCGTCATCGTGGTGCCCCATCTCCATACCGATGAACCGTTGTAGACGAAGGCACACCATAGAGATACCGCATGTCAACGAGCAGTGGAGGATTGTTTCATTCCCGTTTTCTTAATCGGCATTATTCTTCAACCGACCGCCCGGTATGGACGAACTCTCCCGTGGTGCGGCATGCTGCGGAACATGACTCTGTTCTCGGTGGAAGGCAAGACGGTCGTCGTCACCGGAGGCTCACGGGGGATCGGCCGGATGATCGCGGCGGGGTTCGTGGACGCCGGCGCGACGGTCTACATCTCCTCGCGCAAAACCGCCGAGGTGGAGAAGACGGCGGCCGAACTGGGTTGCTCCGCCGTACCGGCCGACCTGTCCACCGAGGACGGCGTCCGCACGCTCGTGGAGGCGGTCTCGGCGCGGGAGTCACGACTGGACGTGCTGGTCAACAACGCCGGGGCGGCCTGGGGCGCGCCGCTCGCGGAGTATCCGGAGCACGCCTTCGACAAGCTCTGGGGGGTCAACGTCAAGGGTGTGTTCTTCCTGACCCAGCGGTTCCTGCCGCTGCTGCGCGCCGCCGCGAGCCCCGACGACCCGGCCAGGGTGATCACCATCGGATCGATCGACGGCATCCGGGTGCCCGCGATGGAGAGCTACGCCTACTCGGCGACCAAGGCGGCCGTGCACATGCTGACCCGGCACCTGTCCCAGCGGCTGGCCAAGGAGTCGATCACGGTCAACGCCATCGCGCCCGGCCCGTTCGAGTCGAAGATGATGGCCTTCGCACTCGACGACCCGGCGAGCCGCGCGGCGATCGAGTCCCATGTGCCGCTGGGCCGGATCGGGCGCCCCGAGGACATGGCCGGGACCGCGATCTTCCTGTCGTCGCGGGCCGGCGCCTATCTGACCGGGACGGTCATCCCGGTGGACGGCGGCATCTCCGCCCACGGGGCGACGTCCTAGCCCCGTGGAAGACCGCTGAGAACCTTGCCCATGGAGGGGTGTCTCGGCTGGGACGCCCCTCATCACCACGTGCTGGAAGGGACGGTCACCCGGGTGCCGTCCCCGCGCGAGCCGGCCGGCCCGGACCGCAGGCGGGCCCCATGGATCCCGGTCAGCCGGTCTTGGCCGGGAGTCGCTTGCCGAGGTTGGTGAACAGCAGGATCAGGCCGACGGTCAGCAGGATGTGGCCGAGTCCGGCGATACCGGGGATCACCGGACTCGTCTGAGCGCCGAGCACGGTCTGGGTGCCGTGGACGGTCATCATGAGCACGGTCAGTGCCAGGCCCGCGTTGTAGACCCAGAAGAACCAGGTGAAGAGCCTGCTGGCGGTCAGGGTGAAGGTCTTTTCCAGTATCAGCACGATGAGGAAGAACAACATCCCGAGCGCGAGCAGGTGCGTGTGCACGACCCCGAGCTGAGTGTCGCCGGTGAAGTCGTTCAGCTTGGTGATCTCGCGGTAGTACAGGCCGCTGACCACACCGACGATCATGTAGATGTGAGCCGTGTGGAGGATCTTCCTCATGCCGAAGGACGGTCCTTCCATGCGGTGCTGTCACGGAAGTAGGTGTCGTAGAGCTCCTGGACCTCCAGCAGGCTCTCCGGTGGCACCTTGCCGTAGGCGACACGCTCCAGGTGGCGGAAGTATTCGAACCGTTCGACGCCGGGGGTGATGACGATGAGGATGTCGGCGTCCTCACCCGGGGCGGCCGCGAAGGCGTGCGCCAGGCCGGGCGGCACGATGACCAGGTCGCCGCGTTCCGCGGTGACGACCTGCTCACCGGACAGCAGCTGGGCGGCGCCCTCCAGCATGTAGAACAGCTCGGCGGAGCCCGCGTGGTGGTGCGGCTTGGCTCCGTCGGCGCCGTTGATCAGGGTGACCCGCTGCGCGGACAGGGCGCCGCCGGTGGAGCCGCTGTCGGCCAGCAGCCGGATGGTGGTCGGAGCCCGGCCGATCACTTCGGCCTCGGCAGAACGGACGATCACGGACTCATCGAAGTCCGGCACGATCAGGGACATCTGCGGTTTCCTTACGGGGTGGGGGCTGTCAGGGCTGGTTGCGTGTTTCGCCGAGGACCAGGAGTCCGGTCGCGCCCGCTTACGGCCTTGGGGTCCCGGCGTCGAGTGGATCATCCGGATCTGGGCAGGGCGGCAGCCGTCCGGGGTCATGCGGCCCCTGGCGGACGACCCACCTGTCAGACCTCGGTTCACCCCTCGCTCGGGGCGACCCATTCGACCAGCTGGACCACGATGCCGTTGGGGTCGGTGAGTTGGAACAGCCGCTCGCCCCAGGGCTCGGTGCGCAGCGGCATGGTGATGGCGGCGCCTTCCCGGCGGAGCCGTTCCTGCTCGGCGGCGATACCGGTGACGGTGAAGGCCACGATGACGCCGCCCGCGTGCTGGCCCCTCTGCTCGGGCGGCAGCACCTCGGTGCCGCGGCTCAGCAGCACGATGTCGGCCGCCGCGTCGTCGCGGACGAGAGAAACGAACCCCTCGGCCGCGACAGCTTCCCGAAACCCCAGGTGGGTGGTGAAGAACTCACTCGAGGCAGCCACATCCTCGACGTTCAGCGAGACGGTGGTGGTGGTGATGTTCACTGATCCCCTTACGAAGCAAGCCGAAAAGGTGTTTTCAGGCAGTCCCCAGCCTCGGGCAGCACCCTGATCGGGATCAACGCCAGATCGGATAGCGTTCCGTAACCTGACACTTAATGAAATATGGGTGTTTATGGAGCTTCGGGACATCGAGATCTTCCTGACTTTGGCCGAGGAGCTGCACTTCGGCCGGACCGCCGAGCGGTTGCACGTGTCCTCGGCGCGGGTCAGCCAGTCGATCAAAAGACAGGAGCGACGCATCGGCGCCGCCCTGTTCGACCGCACCAGCCGTACGGTGACCCTGACGCCGATCGGCTGCCGGCTACGCGATGACCTCCGGCAGGGATACGACCTGATCCAGGCCGGTCTCGCCCGCGCGACCGCCGCGGGCCTCGGAGCGAGTGGGACACTCCGACTGGGTGTCATGGGCGCGCTGGGAAACGAACTGCGCCCGGTGATCGACGCGTTCCGCGCCCGCCACCCCGACTGCGACGTCCAGCTCCAGGAGTTCCATTTCGCCGACGCCTTCACCCCACTGCGCGAAAATGCCGTCGACGTGCAACTGATGTGGTCGCCCGTCCGCGAACCCGGCATGACCGTCGGCCCTGTCACGCTGACCGAGGGCCGTGTGCTCGCGATCGCGGCCGACCATCCGATGGCCGTCAAGGAGGCGGCCTCGATGGAGGACTTCGGCGACCATCCCACCCTCGCTCCCGCAGCGGGGCCGCCGGACTACTGGATCGAGGCCATGGCGCCCGGTCACACGCCGAGCGGACGCCCCGTGCCTCGCGGCCCCGCCGCCAGGACCTTTCACGAGGTTCTCGGCCTCGTCGCCGCTGGGCAAGGCATGTGCCCGCTCAACGCTCATGTGGCGCGCTACTACACCCATCCCGGCATCGTCTTGCTGCCGATCCGGGACGCCCCGCCGACCGAATGGGTGCTCGTCTGGCGCACCGGAGCGGAGAGCCCGCTCATCCGCGCCTTCGCCCGAACAGCGCGCCAGATCGGCCCTCGCCCCATCAACGATCGCAGCCCTGACTGAGCCGATCCACGGAACAGGCTTCCGGCGGAACACCCCCGGCGAGCATGGCGCACGCCCCGCTCCGGGCGCGCGCCGCGCTCGCCGGGCGAGACGTCAGAGCACCTCGGCCAGCGCGCGGGCCAGGTTGGCCGCCGCGCCGGGCGCGTAGCGCAGGAACAGGTAGGGCTCGGTGAGCTCCAGTTCGATGAGGACCGGGGCGCCGTCGGACAGGCGGACCAGGTCGACACGGGCGTAGAGGACCTCGGGGAACTCGGCCAGCACCCGCTCGGCCAGGGCGAGCTGGTCGGGCTCGGGGCTGCGGAGCTCGGCCCGGCCGTTCTGCCGCTCCGATCCGAGCGCTCCGCCGGTCAGCGCCGGGTTGCGCCGTACGGCATGGCTGAACCGTCCGCCGAAGTAGAGCAGCGAGGTCTCCCCCTCAGTCTCGACCATGTCCAGATACGGCTGGATCATCGCGGTCCGTCCATCGGCGGCCAGCTGGGCCGCATGGGTCTCGGCCTTCTTCCGGTCACCGGTCCTGATCGTGTCGCGCGCGCCGGACGACACCGAGGGCTTGACCACGTACTCGTCGAGGTCCGGGAAGTCGACGGCCTCGCCCGGCGCGACCCAGTAGGTGGGGATGGCCAGGTCGCCGAGGGAGCGCAGGTAGGTCTTGTCGGTGTTGCGCGCCAGCACGGCGGCCGGGTTGAGCAGCCGGGTGACGGACTCGACCCGGCGGGCCCAGTCGAGGAACTCCGCCCGGCGGTCGACATAGTCCCAGGCGGAACGGACCACGACGGAGTCGAACGCGGCCCAGTCGGCCTCGGGGTCGTCCCAGCGCACGACGCGCCCGGTGATCCCGGCCCCGGCCCAGGCCGCGAGGGCGATCTCCTTCTCGTCGTCGAACCCGTTCGGGTCGACGAAAGTCACATACGCCACGGAAGTGCTCACTCGATGTCCTATACGTAAGTAGCAACAGAACTCTATGCACATTACACATTTCGCCGCTCACGCAGTGCGCACCCGAGGGCGCAGCGGGCGGAACGCCACGGTGTGACGGCCCTGCCACCCGGTAGACCGGTGGGGGCGGCCGAGGAAGCCGGCATGTCGGAGCCCGCGATCCGTCAGCCGCGCCTTTACGAAGTATGTCCGTTTTTCAGATGAATGGTGAGGCTAAACAACGGTCAGTCCTCTCTCGGCGAGGATCGCGGCCGCCTGGGTGGAGCTGAGGATCGCACCGCGGAGCGAGCGGAGCCGGGTGTCGTCGACCGTGCCGAGGTCGGCTCCGCGGAGATCGGCCTTGGCGAAGACCGTCTCGACGGTCCGGGCGCCGATCATGCGGCACTCGGTGAACACCGCCTTGGTGAAGTCGACGCCGGAGAGGTTGGCCTCGTCCAGGCGCACACCTTCGAGCCGGGCACCGCGCAGCGAGCAGCCGACCATGTCGGCCAGCATGAGGTTGCAGCCGGTGAACCGGTATCCGGTGCCCCGGCACCCGGACAGCACCGCACCGACCATGCGGCAGCCGGTGAAGGACGCGTCGGTGAGCAGCGCGCCCTCGAAGACCGCCCCGGCGAGGTCGACGTCGGTGAAGGCCGTGTCGATCATCTCCGCGTGACCGAAGCGCATCCCCGCTCCCCCGCCTCCGGAGAAGGCCGCTCCGTCCAGGTCGGCATGCCGGAAGTCGGCCCCCTCCAGCACGCACCCCTCGAACGAGGCCCGCACCAGGCTCGCGTCGGCGAATCCCGCCCTGGAGAGATCGCAGTCTCTGAAGACGTAGGGAGGACCGTCCTCGACGAGGTGCTCCGTGATCGAGACCTCGGTGAGGTCCACCCTGGTGATCTCCCGCTCGTCCGCGAGCAGCCGCGCCACATCCATCACGCGATTCAACCAGTCCCGGCCGACAGAACCGTCCGGCCGCGACCTCGGGGCCGCCGGCCGCCCGGCCCCGGGCGGAGCCGGGGGCGTACGGCCCGGCCCGGGCGGCGCGGGCGGGGACCGGACGGCGTTCAGATCCGGGTGTCTCCGGCGAGGAGTTCGGCGGCAGCCTGGCCGCAGACCCGGGCGGAGCCATGGGTGGCGATGTGGACGGCACCGAGGTCGGAACGGCCGGGCAGCCCCATCTCGACCACGACGGCGTCCGGGCGGGCGGCCAGGAGGTGGTTCAGGGCGTCGGTCTGCCAGGGGTGGCGGTGCGCGTCGCGGACGACGGTGACCAGGGGGCGGTCGGCGGCGGCGGCCAGGGCGGACTCGACCGCGCCGCCGGTGGCGGTCGAGGCGTCCAGCCGGGTCACCGTGGTGCCGGGGAGGAGCTTGCCGAGCGGCTCCCCCACGCCCCAGGGGGTGTCCTTCTCGATCGCGAGGTTCATCTCGGGAGCCAGCTCGACGACGTGCGGCGGAGCGGGCAGCGGGAGGATCGCCGTCGCGGATCGGCGGGTGATCCGCAGGGCCCGCCGGGCCGCGGCCATGCCGATCGCGACGTCGTCGTCGTGGCCGGGCGCCGGGCGTCGGTGCGCGGCGGACGCGCCCCAGCGGGCGAGCTCGCGGACCCGGCCGGCCGCGTCGGCCAGCCGCTCCTCGGGGAGGCGGCCCTCGATCACGGCGTCCACGATGGCGTCGCGGACCTCGGTCGCGGTGTGCTCGTCGGCGTGCTCACCGCCCACGCAGATCGCGTCGGCGCCGCCGGCGACGGCCAGCGCCGAGGCACCGCCGATGCCGTAGGGGCCGGAGACGGCCGTCATCTCGATGCCGTCGGTGACGATGACGCCCTCGAAGCCCAGCTCGACCCGGAGCAGGTCGTGCAGCACCCGGCCGCTGAGTGTGGCGGGCAGGACGGCGTCGTAGGCGGGGACCAGGAGGTGTCCGGTCATGACCGTGCGCACGCCTTCGGCGATGGCCGCACGGAAGGGGCGCAGCGCCACCTCGTGGAGCTCCTCGACGCCCGCGGCGACCAGCGGGACACCGTGGTGGGAGTCGACGGAGGTGTCGCCGTGCCCGGGGAAGTGCTTGGCGCACGCCGCGACACCGGCCGACTGCAGCCCCCGGATCCAGGCGGCGGTGTGCCGGGCGACCAGTTCCGGGTCGGCGCCGAAGGAACGCAGGCCGATGACCGGGTTGTCCGGGTTGGAGTTCACGTCCGCGGAGGGGGCGAAGTCGAGATTGACCCCTGCCATGGCGAGGTCGCGGCCGAGGTCGCGGGCGATCCCCTCGGTCAGTTCGGGGTCGTCGACGACCCCGAGGGCGTAACTCCCCGGCCGGGTGCTCCCCGCCACGGCCTCCAGGCGCGTGACCTCTCCCGACTCCTCGTCGATGCCGACGAGGACCTGGGGGTTCTCCGCCCGGAGCGCGGCCGTCAGGTCGGCCACCTGGGACGGGCCGGCGATATTCCTGGAGAAGAGCACGACTCCGGTCAGGCCGTCGGCCAGACGCCGGCGGAGCCAGTCAGGTGGCGCCTTTCCCTCGAACCCCGGCAGGACGACCGTGTCCGCCAGGCGGAGCAGCTCTGGGTCGCGCTTCATGCACCCTCCTCGCCTGACAGCCGACCGGCATCCCTTGCCGAAGACACGCAGACAACAACGTTGTGTGGGCTCCTCGGGAGAAAGCGCTCTCCCTGAGGCTTGGCGCAAATCTAATAGGAAAGTTTCCTAATTGCTAGTGGGCTGACCATGGGTCTTCGAGGCGGCGTCCCCGCACTGACGCGATTCACGGCATGAGGGCGAGGTTGCGGGTCCTCCCCGGCCCCTTCACCGACCCGCCGGAGGGCCGGACGACATTGACGAAAGTCAATGGCGGCCGACGACGTTCGGTGACGGTTCGCCAGGTCCCCCGCTCCCTACGGTCGTAGGACATACCTGGAACAACGCGGAGGAAGCGTGCACAACGAGATAGAGGACGTCCCCGACATCAGCGCCGAGTGGTACCGGGAGATCACCGAGTTCGCCCGGACCACCCCGCCCTGGTTCCAGGATCTGGCCGAGATCGGCACGGAGGCCGTGCTGCTGATCTTCGCTGCCCTCTTCCTGGGCGCGTGGTGGCGGGCCCGGCGCGGAGACGACCGGACGATGGCGCTGGCGCTCCTCGCGCCCGTCGCGATGGTGATGTCCTACCTGGTCAGTGAGATCGTCAAGAACACGCTGCGGATCGACCGGCCCTGCCGCCTGGTCCACGGCGTCGTCACCATCGCCGGGTGCCCGGAGTACGGGGACTGGTCACTGCCCAGCAACCACGCGACCCTCGCCGGCGCCACGGCGGTGGCGCTGGCCATCGCATGGCGCCGCACGCTGCTCTACGTGCCGGTCCTGGCGGCGCTGGGAGCCTTCTCCCGCGTCTTCGTCGGCGTCCATTTCCCGCACGACGTCCTGGCGGGCCTGCTGCTCGGTGCGGTCGTGGCGCCGCCGGCCGTCCTGGCCCTGGTCGCACCGGCGACCTGGCTGGTGCGGAGAGTGCGGGAGCACGCCGCCCTGCGGCCGCTGGTGGCGGACACCGGCGGCGACCGGCGGTAAGGCGAGAGGCGGGACCGGAACAGGCGGTGACGGGCGCCCGCCCCGGGACACGGCCCGTCAGGGCCGTACGGCCAGCCCGGCCTCATGGGCGAGGACGGCCGCCTGCACGCGGTTGCGCACCCCGAGCCGCCCCAGGATCGTGCTCACGTACGTTTTGACGCTGCCCTCGACGAGGTGCAGGGAGCGGGCGATCTCCGCATTGGACAGGCCCGCGCCGACCAGGCCGAGGACCTCCCGCTCCCGCTTGGTGAGCACGCCGATCCGGTCGAGGGCGACGGTCCTTCTGCCAAGCCTGTCGCCGGTGAGCTCGTCGATCACCCGTGCGGCCACCCGGGGAGACAGGTACGCGGCCCCGTCGGCCACCGCCCGCACCCCCAGCAGGAACTCGCGCGGGTCTCCGGTCTTGAGCAGGAACCCGGCGGCGCCGTCGCCGAGCGCCCGGGCGATGTGGGCGTCCGCGCCGAAGGTGGTCATGATCAGCACCGCGGTACCGGGGGCGACGCGGCGGAGCTCGGGAACCGCGGCCAGCCCGTCGAGCTCCGGCATCCGGATGTCGACCAGCGCGACGTCCGGCCGGTGCGCGCGGACCAGCTCGACCAGGATCCGTCCGTCCGCGGCCTCGGCCACCACCTCGATCTCCGGGTCGGCCGACAGGATCGCCCGCACTCCCGCGCGGACCACGGCCTCGTCATCGGCCAGTACGACACGGACCACGATGTCCTCCCCCTGAGCTGTCGCCCGACTCTACGGAACCCGGTCCGCCGGCAGGAAATCCTTGCTCACCAACCGGCCGTCCGCGAAGCACAGCCGGTACAGCTCACGGCTCAGCGCATCGAAGGGGTCCGGGCGCGTGCCGTAGTAACGGCAGCCGGCCCCGGCGGGCACCGGAGGCTCTCCCGCCGCCGGCCCGTCGATCCGGGTCCTGGCCGGCAGCACCGCCTCGACCGCGGGCTCCGGCCGGCCCACCCGCAGCCGCCCGAAGTCGGCCGGCGACAGGACGGAGGTGACGGCGTCGTACGTCATGAAGCCGAGTACGGTCGCCGTCGCCCCCGCACCGGCGACCAGGGCCACGGCGATCGCGGTCACGCGCGTACGGCGCACCCGCCGCCGCGCCTCCCGCAGGTGGACGGCGGACGAGGACGGGAGCGGGGCCTGCCTGACGGGGCCCGGGGTGTGGGGCAGCGCGGCCGTCAGTTCGAATCCCCCATCCTGACGAACCGTGTGGAGGGACCCGCCGCACAGGCGTACCCGCTCGGTCAGCCCGGCCAGGCCGTACCCTCCGGCCGGAGGCCGGGCGGGCGCCGGGCCGTGGTCGCCCGCCGGGGCCGCGGGCGGCGCGCCGTTGGACACGGTCACCACGGTCTCGCCCGCCGAACGGCCGAACCGGATCACCACCGGGACGCCCGGCGCGTGCTTCGCGGCATTGGTCAGCCCCTCCTGCACCACCCGCCTGAGCGCCCGCTCCGCCATCGGCGGAAGCCGTACGTCGTCCTCCCCGCCGTGCAGCTCGACCCGCATCCCGGCGGCCCGGGCCCGTCCCACCAGCTCCGCGACGTCTCGCCGGTCCGGCTCGGGATCGGAGTCGTCACGGAGCACCTCGACGATCTCCCGGAGGCGGTCGGACGCGGCGGTGACCGCCGAGCGGGCCTCACCGGCGGCCTCGCGGTAGCGCTCGTCGAGGCCGGGGGCCACCTCCAGCCCGCCGATCCGGAGCGCGACCAGGCTCAGCTCGTGGCCGAGCAGGTCGTGCATGTCCCCCGCGATACGGGCCCGTTCCCGCAGCCGGACCTGCTCGGTGAGGATGCGCTGCTCGCGCTCCAGGTGCTCGGCGCGCTCCCAGCCCGCACGGACCAGCTCCAGGTGCTGGTGCCGGGCACGTCCGGCCAGCCAGGGGACGACCTCGAACAGTACGATCCCCGCGACCGCGACGAACCAGCTCCCGGCGTCCCAGCGCAGCAGCGGAACGGCGACCACGGCCGCGGCGGCGGTCGCGCCCAGCGCGGACACCGCGGGCCGGACCCGCACCGTCCGGACTCCCGCCAGGTAGCTCATGGCCGCCATCACCGGGAAGAACGCCGTCGCCTTGCCGACGACGACCGCGAGCAGCCACAGTGCCGCGGTGACGAGCATCGCCGGCAGCGGACGGGACCGGCCGAGCGTCACCGCCACTCCGATGGCGGCCGCCCCCGCGCCCACCTCCCACCAGGTGTATCCGTCGGCGAGAAAGGAGGTGAGGGCACCCCAGAGCAGGGGCAGGCACAGGACCGCCCACAGCAGGACGTCCTTGGCCACTACCGCCTTCCGCCTCATCCGAGCCACGTTATCCACGCGCCGGCCGTGATCTCACCGCCGAAGGCCGGAGTTTCCGGCCGACCGGGATTACCAAGCGCTTGGCCGTGCCAAAAGACCGGGGTGAGCTGGCACATTCACGTGAACAAGCGATTGAGCAAGGGCTCATAATGGGGGCGTGAACACGCGAAAGAACTCCGGCGGCGCGACCACCACCCCGGTCAGGCGCCAGGTGACGAAGCGCGCCGCCTCATCGGGCTCCGCCTCCGAGCGCCGCGACCATCTCGTCAGGCTCGCCGCCGAGCTTTTCGCCCGTAAGGGCTTCCAGGCGACCACCGTCCGCGAGATCGCGGAGGAGGCGGGCATCCTGTCCGGAAGCCTCTACCACCACTTCGACTCCAAGGAGTCGATCGTCGACGAGGTGCTGACCACCTTCCTCGACGACATCGTCGGCCGCTACCGCGTCGCGCTGGAGCAGAAGGGTGAGCCGGTCGCCATCCTCTCAGAGATGGTGCGCATCGGGTTCGGCACCCTCGAACCGCACCGCGCGGCGATCACCGTCATGCAGAACGACTGGAACTACCTGCGCTCCCTGCCCGGCGGCCGTTTCGACTACCTGGTCAAGGCCGAGGACGAGGTCGAGCGCATGTGGGTCGAGCAGATCAGACTCGGCCAGGCGGCGGGTCAGGTCCGCGCCGACGTGGACCCCAAACTCACCTACCGCATGATCCGCGACACCATCTGGGTCACGGTCCGCTGGTTCCGCCCGGGAGGCCGCCTCGACACCACCGGCCTCGCCGAGCACTACATCACCGTCCTGTTCGACGGCCTGGCCACCGGGGAGCGGAGCAGTCACCGGGTGTGACGTCCGCGAGGGATCTGGCAGAGACGAGCCGTCCGCGAAACGGACGAGGAGTGGTGGGCGAGCGTGGACACCCTGCACAAAGCCGTGCGACTGGCCCTCACCGAGGTGGCGGACGCCGGCAAGGCCCCGATGATGCAGGCCTACATGAAGTCGGACATGCCGTTCCTCGGGGTCCAGGCCGCGCCCCGCCGTACGGTGCTGAGAAGGGTCTTCTCCGAGCACGCAGCGGAGAGCGAGACCGAGTGGCGCGGGATGGTGCTCTCCCTGTGGCGGGACGCCGAATACCGTGAGGAGCGCTACGCCGCGATCACGCTGACCGGCCTCCGGCGGTACCAGGGGTTCCAGACGCTCGCCACCCTCCCGATGTACGAGGAGATGATCGTCGCCGGAGCCTGGTGGGACTACGTCGACGAGCTCGCCGTCCATCGCGTCGGCGGCCTCCTGGCGGCCTTCCCCGACACGATGCGCCCGCTCATGCTGAAGTGGGCCCGCGACGGCGACCTGTGGATGCGGCGCACCGCCATTCTCTGCCAGAACAGGTTCAGGACCGCCACGGACACCGGCCTGCTCTACGCCTGCATCGAGCCGAGCCTGTCGGACAACGACTTCTTCGCGCGCAAGGCGATCGGCTGGGCCCTGCGCGAATACGCCAAGACCGACCCGCGGGCCGTCCTGCGCTACGTGGAGCATGTCGGCCTCAGCGGCCTCAGCAGGCGCGAGGCCCTGAAGAACCTCCCCCCCGGCTGACCTTCCGGTACGGCTCCCGTTCACCCTCGTCCTTCTTGTCAGGCGACGTCCAGCCAGGCGCGCAGAGCGCTGCGGATGACTTCGCCGGCACTGATGTGCTCATACTCGGCACGCCGTACAAGCGCGGCCCTGAGCTCTGGATCCAGCCGGACCGGGACCACATCCGCCGCCGCGGAGCCCATGGGGCGTCTCCCTCCCCGACGACGGAGATCGGTGACCTCGTAGCCCTCCTCGGCCTCGTCCGCCAAGCGTCCGACGAGATCGTCAGTGATCGGCACTCCTCCCGACGTCGGAGTGCTGAAATCCTTGTCGTTCATGATTCCTCCTTCCGTCATGAAACCGGTCAGCCGATCCGGTAGGGGTCGCCGTAGACCTTCCAGGAAAGCGGGGTGTCCAGGTCGAGGTTGCCCTTGTTGAGGAAGACCCGCTGAGCGGTGTCGACCCGGCTGGTGTCCTCGTGCGCCTCCTCGGCCCTCATGGCTTTCTTGCGGGCGTCGAGGAAGGCGTGCAGGTATGCCGTCTCGTCGCCGCCCTGTGCGGGCGGTTCGGCCTTCTTCAGCGCGTTCCGGCGGATCGCGCCGAAGCTCTGCGGGTCGTCCCCGCCGCCGTGCATGACGATGGCGTCGTAGTAAACGAACTGCCCCAGGGCGCGCAGGCCGTCCTTCTTCGCCTGCCGGACCGCGGGGGTGAAGTAGACCCGGTCACGCTCGTCGTTCTGCGCCTGCTGGAAGACCGTGTCCTTGGCGGCGACGGCCCAGGCCCTGGTGTACTTCGGGCCCAGGCCTTTGTGGGAGTCGGTGCCGTCGGCCTTGCGCAGCGCGGGCAGGTATCCGGCGAGCACGTTCTGGGGCTTGCGCCGGGTGTAGAGCTCGACGAGGTCGAGCATGTCGCCGGTGCCGGAGCAGAAGCCGATGATCCCGGCGGTGTAGCCGCGCCCGTCATCTATGTCCTCGATGTACTCGTACTGCGCCTTCCAGTCGAGGGAGGAGTTCTCCGCGCTGGAGACGAGCCGCATCGCGATGTCCTTCTTACCCGGGTCGGTGAGATCGGCCCCGGCGTCGGAGGGCGTCGCCTGCGAGGACACGGCGGGGGCCGGGACGGGCTCGGCGGCGTGCCCGGGGCCCGGCAGCACGACCAGGGCGGGGGCGGCGGCCATGACCGGGACGAGGAGCCACCGGGACCGGTGGCCGGGGCGCGGGTCTGACGAGATGGGCACGTGGCTCTCCAGGGGATGAGGGGGAAGGGCGGAGGCGAGGGGCCGCGCTCAACCGGCGGGAAGGCTTCTCAGCGCGACCGGCCCACCACCCGCCCCATGAGCCGGCCCGCTCTCTCCCGACGGTCAACACGATCTTCCAGGCTACTTGAGCGCCCCGGCGGTGAGGCCCTTCTGGATCTGGCTCTGGAAGATCGTGTAGACGACCAGCATCGGGAGGATGGCCATGCTGAGCGCGGCGAACAGCGCCGACCAGTCGGCGTCGTAGCCGGCGGCGGTGGAGATCTCCGCGATGCCCTGGGTGAGCACCCACTTCTGCCGGTCGGAGGTGAGCAGGACCAGCGGAAGCTGGTACTGGTTCCACTGCCCCAGCACGTTGAAGATGGTCACGCTGACGATGCCCGGCTTGGCCATCGGGAGCATGATCTGGAAGAACACCCGGGCATGCGAGGCCCCGTCCACGAACGCGGCCTCGGCCACCGCACCCGGCAGCGTCCGGAAGAACGCGGCGAGGAAGAACACGGTGAACGGCAGCGAGTAGGCGATGTAGACCAGCACGAGCCCGCCGTGCGTGTTCAGGCCGATGAACTGGCCGATCACCGGGATCGCGCCCATGTTCTGCACGACGAAGAACAGCGGGGACAGCGCAAGGTAGACCGGGAAGGCCAGGCCCGAGACGAACAGCAGGTAGACGGCCCGGTTGCCGCGGAAGGGATAACGGGCCAGCACGTAGGCGGCCATCGAGCCGAACAGCATCGTGCCGAACGTGCCGAACGCCACGACGACGAGGCTGTTGATCATGTACTGGCCGATGTGGGCCTGCTCCCAGGCCCGCGCCCAGTTGTCGAGGCGCAACGAGGCCGGCAGCGACCAGGCGTCGCCGAAGATCTCGTCCTCGCTCTTGATCGACGCCAGGAACGTCCACACGATCGGGATCGCGACCAGGGCCGTCCACACCAGAAGTGTGACGTGCGTCAGGACCGAAAGGGGCCCGAGCCGCCTCCTGCGCTCTTCCCGGGCATAGGCCCGGCTCCGGGGAATCGCCGCGTCTGCCACTAGAACTCGATCCGCTCACGCCGCGACAGGCGCAGGGCCAGCGCCGCGAACCCGATGGTGAAGAAGAACAGCACCACGCCCATCGCGGAGGCGTAGCCGAACTTGAAGTACTGGAAGGCGGTGCGGTAGACCTCCGCCGCCATCACGGTCGTGGAGTGGTCGGGCCCGCCGTGCTCGGCCGTCATCACCCACACGACGGCGAAGACGTCCAGCGCCGCGATGCCGAGATAGACCCAGCCGACCTGGATGGTGTCCCAGAGCAGGGGCAACGTGATCCGGAAGAAGAGCTGCACCCCTCCGGCGCCGTCGATCGCCGCCGCCTCGAACATGTCACGCGGGATGGAGGCGATGCCCGCCGAGAACAGCACCACATAGAAGCCGACCGCCTGCCAGACGAGCACGCCGAGGATCGCCCACAGCGCCACGTCGGTGTCGGACAGGAACCCGACCGGCTCGAACCCGAGAGCCATCAGCGGCGCGTTGAGCATGCCGCTCCGGTCGGGCCGGAAGATCTGCTGGAACAGGACCGCGACCACGGCGACGGCGAGAACCTGGGGGAAGAAGAACACCACCCGGTAGAACTTCGACCCCCAGATGCCCCCGGTGCCGCCCCGCCCGCCCGCGTTGAGCAGGAAGGCGAAGAAGAGGGCGACGGCGACGGTGAGCAGCGGCATCAGGACCAGCAGCAGCAGGTTGTGACCGACCGCTCTCCAGAAGACGTCGTCGTCGAGGAGCCTCCGGAAGTTCTCCAGGCCCACGAACCGCGGGGTGGCGCTCACCCCGCGCCAGTCGGTGAGCGCGATGTAGAACGCCTGCGCATAGGGGGAGATCACGTAGATCAGGTAGAGCGCCACCGGGATCGCGAGGAACCCGGTGACGAACCTCGTCCTGCCGTGGTTCATCGGTCGCCCGCCCCTTCTGCGCCTGCTCCGTCCGCCACGCCGGATCCGCCTCCGCTCCCTGCCGGTCGCCCGGCGCCGCCGCCCACCTCGACTACCTCTTGAACTTCTTCACGGAGGAGTCGTTCTTGATCGAGTCGGCCTTCTTCTGCACGCGGCCCGCCCACTGGTCGACGGTCAGCTTGCCGTTCATGAGCTGCCCGGTCGCCGCGGCCACCTCGTCGTGCATCTCGACGTACCACTTGCGGAGCAGGAACCAGACGGCGTTGTCGCCCGCGGCGGCCAGCGCGGTCGAGGCGCTCTCCAGGCCCGGCTTGAGCGTGCGGCCCTCGCCCGCGCCCTTGACGATGGTCAGCGTGGAGACCAGCTCCATGAACTTCCCGGCGCCCTCCTTGGAGAGCATGGCCCGCATGTACTCCAGGCCCGCCTGGGGATTGGCCGACTTGGCCGGCACGACGTACTCCTCGCCCGGCTGGGCGTGCAGCGTGCCGTACGGCAGGGCGTCGGCGGATCCGAAGTCCGGCAGCGGGAACATGGCGTAGCCGAAGTCGGCCGGGGTGGAGTCCTTCTGCTCGTTCTCCAGCCAGGAGCCGCAGGGCAGCATGGCGACCTGGCCCTTGTTGTGCGCCGTCTGGGTCTGCACGTGGTCCAGGCCGGCGGTGCCCTGGAGCAGGTATTTGGCCCCGATCTCGGCGAAGGCGGTCGCGGCCTGGATGATCGGCTCGGCCTTCCAGGCGCCGTCCTCCAGGTTGTCGATGTTCTTCAGCACGTCCTTGCCGCCGATCTTCGCGGCGAGCGTGAGGATGGTCTCGTAGATGTAGAAGGGATGCTTGCCCGCATAGGTGAACGGTGCGGTCTTGCCCGACTTCTTGATCGTCTCGCAGAGGTCCAGGAACTCCTGCCAGGTCTTGGGCGGCTGCCAGCCCTCCGCTTCGAAGAGTTTCCGCGAGTACCAGATGCCCCAGACGGTGTTGGCGTAGGGCAGGACGTACGGTTTGCCGTCGTAGCTGCCCAGCTCGATCGCGGCGGGGTCGATCGTGTCGCGCACCGTGACGGCGGGATCGTCCCAGCTCGGCGCGGCGTAGAGGGGGGTGAGGTCGGCGAGCTGGCCGTCCTGGATCAAGGCACCGAAGTCCATCGCGTTGGCTCCCGAGTTGTTGACGAACTCGGGAGGGTTGCCGCCGGCGAAGCGCGGCTGGAGGGTCTTGGCGATCTCCTTGGTCGTGTTGTGCTTGATCTCCAGTTTGGGGAATCTGGCCTTGAGCAGCGGCTCGTGCACGTCCGTCGCGTAGCCGTCACCGAAGCCGCCGTCGAAGATCCAGATTTCCAGGGGCTTGCCGTCGACGAGGCCGAGCGGGTTGGCCGCGCTGGTGGCTCCGGCGGCCGGCGCCGCCGGAGAGGCGCCGCCGCCGGAGGGGGTGGCGCACGCGGACAGGACCGGCAGGGCGATCCCTGCCAGGACCGCACTGCGCAGAAGCTCGCGCCGGGACAGGTGGGTCATGCTTCCTCCTGCAGGGGGTGTTTCAGGCACCTCGCCGGATCCTTCCGGCGTAGCGATCATCGAGAGCCCGGTTGTGCTCGTCCCCGCCGACCACGTTCGCGGACCGGTAGACCGGCGGGGTGTGGCCTGCCTCAATCAGGCCGCGCACCACCTCGGTCACCACCATCTGGGCCAGCAGCGCCGAGGTGATCGTGGAGACGGCGCCGAACGCGCCGCCGTCCGGGAGCGGCAGAACCGCGTCGCCGTACGGCGCCCCGTTGTCCAGCACCACGTCGGCGAGGTCGAGCAGCTTGCGGCCCGAGGGGTGGCGGGAGGCCATCGCGGTGCTGTGCTGCACGGAGGTCAGGGCGACCAGGCCGTGCCCTCTGTCCTTGACGATGGAGGCCAGTTCCACCACCGAGCCGTTCACCCCGGAACTGGAGATGAGCACGAAGACGTCCTGCGGCTGGACGGGGGCGAGATCGTAGATCCGCTGGGCGATCGACGGGTCGCGCTCCAGTTCGCCCGGGGCGCCCAGGAGCACGTCCACCGGGGCGTCGCCGTACAGGACGACGTCGCGCAGCGCGAGCCGGTTGCTGGGGACCAGCCCGCCGGCACGGCCGGCGATCTCCATGGCGATCGCCTCGGAGTGACCGGAACCGAACGCCTGGATGATCCCGCCGCCCATCAGCGACCCGACCAGCAGGCCGGCCGCCTTCCTGACGGCGGCCCCCTGGGTGTGGGAGACCTCGTCCACCAGGGCCTTCACTTCGTGGACGTAGTCGGCGGCGCCGATGTTCACGGTCAGTTCCTCTCTACGCGGTGGCTCTCCAGAGCACGCATGGTCAGCTCGAACGCCTCGTTGGTCTGCCCGTAGGTGCGCTGTGCGACCGCCACGTAGACGGTGTCGAGAACGAACAGCTGGGAGTGGACGGCGGCCAGGCCACCCAGCCTGAAGGTGGTCTCCCGGCTCGCGGTGGTCAGCACCAGGTCGGCCAGGTCGGCCAGCGGCGACCGGGCGAAGGAGGTGACGGCGACCGTCAGCGCCCCCCGATCCCCGGCCTCGGCGAGCGACTCCAGCACCTCGCGGGTGCGGCCCTGGTGGGAGATCCCGATCGCGACGTCGCCCTCGGCCAGCAGTGCCGCGTCGGCGAGCGCCTCATGGGCGTCGGCGTGGCTCCAGCAGGGCACCCGGATCCTGCGGAGCCGTCCGCCGATCATGCCGGCCACTCCCCCGCTGATGGAGACCCCGAAGATCAGCACTCGACGGGCCGCGACGATCGCGTCGGCGACCTCGGCGACGGTCCCCGCGTCGAGCTGGGCCGCGGTCTCCCTGATGAGCCGGGAGTCGGCGGCGGCCATCACGCCGATCGCCGCGTCGAGCGGGTCGGTCGGGCCGATCTCGTGGCCGACGCTGGTGTCCCAGTTGGCCTGCGAGGCGCGGCCGGTCTCGGTGGCCAGCGCGACCCGCAGCCCGGCGTATCCGGTGAAACCGAACAACCGGCAGAACCGCGTGACGGTGGCGGGCGAGCTGCCGCTCCGCTCGGCCAGCGCGATGATCGTGGATCGGGCGGCCCCGGCCGGGTCGGCCAAGATGGCCTCACCGACCCGGCGCAGCGCCTCGGGCAGCGCGGGCGTCTCGGTCTGGATGCGTCCGAGGGCCCCTGCCGCCACAAGTATTCCTTTCACCCACTGGATGATTGGATGAAAATTATTCTTAGCGAGCCCTCTCGGTCAACCCCCGGCACGATTCTCTCCCGAATCGTTGGATCATCGGCGAGAAACGTCGTTCAACAGCTGCTTAATGTCAGTTATTGACATTCATCCCCTTTTGGCAATGATCCGTCGCCGAACGCGCCGTTCAAGCCCCGGGAACACGAGCGTGCGACGCGAGGCCACCGGTCCGGCGGGCGGGATCCGGCTCGGCACACGACGGGCCGGCAGGGAAACGGACCGTGCAGCACGAGCAAGGTCCGACATCAGTCATGATCCTCTAGCATTCTCTATAAATCTCATCGAATCGGGGCAAAGGAGAATCGATGGCCGAGGAGCAGGCACCGCAGGGAGTCGATCCGACGATTCCGAGCGTGGCGCGCATGTACGACTACTACCTCGGCGGCAAGGACAACTTCGCCTCCGACCGTGCGGCCGCCGAGAAGTTCATCGAGATCGTCCCGGGTATCCGGATGATGGCCCAGGCCAACCGTGTCTTCCTGCGCCGGGCGGTGACCGAGCTCGCCGGCCAGGGCATCCGCCAGTTCCTCGACATCGGCTCCGGACTGCCCACGCAGGAGAACGTCCACCAGGTGGCCCACCGGATCATCCCCGACGCCCGGGTCACCTACGTGGACAACGATCCGATCGTCCTGGCCCACGGCCGGGCCCTGCTGAGCGACAACCCGTACACCATCGTGGTCCCGGGAGACATGCGGGAACCCAAGGCCCTGCTCGACAGCCCCGAGATCCGCGCGAGCATCGACTTCGACGAACCGGTGGCCCTGATCCTGCTGGCGATGCTGCACTTCGTCCCGGACGACGCCGTCGCCGACCAGATCGTCGCCTCGGTGCGGGAGGTGCTGCCCTCCGGCAGCCATCTGGTGATCTCCCATGCCTTCGCCGGCCGGTCCAGCGAGGAGGCGCACGCCAGAGCCGACAGGGTCTACCGCTCCACCACCGCCGGATCGATCACCTCGCGCGGGCCCGCCGAACTCGCCGCCTACCTGGAAGGCCTGGAGGTCCTGACTCCCGGGATCGTCCCGGTCGAGGCCTGGCGCCCGGAGCCCGAGGAGGACGTCACGATCGACTTCACCCTGCCCAGCATTCTCGGCGCGGTCGCCCGAGTGCCCTGACCGGCGGGCTCGCACCGGCCCCCTATTGGCTAGTTGTACTATCTAAGGATGCGGATATCCCAGCTCAGCACCGCGTCGGGCGTCCCCATCCCCACGATCAAGTACTACCTGCGCGAAGGCCTGCTCCCCGCGGGGGAGCAGACGTCGGCCACCCGGGCGGAGTACGGCGAGAGCCATGTGCGCCGGCTGCGGCTGATCCGCGCACTGCTGGAGGTCGGCCGGCTGCCCATCGCGGCCATCCAGCAGGTGATCGCCGCCGTGGACGACGAGAGCCTGGGCATGCACGAGGTGCTCGGCACCGCCCACTACGCCATCGCCCCGGCGGTCGAACCCCACCCCGGCGACGAGGACTGGCGGCGCGCCCGCATCAAGGCCGACGACCTGATCGCCGACCTCGGCTGGCGGATACACCCCGACGCCCCCACCCGCGACGAGCTGGCCCAGGCCCTCCTCACCCTCGACCGGCTCGGCATGCCCGCCTCCGGCGAGTCCCTGCGCCCCTACGTGCAGACCGCCGTCGACCTCGTCGAGCACGAGATCGGCACCATCCCGCTGCGGGGCCCCCGCGAGGCCGCGGTCGAGGCCCTGGTCATCGGCACCGTGGTGAGGGGCCGGATCCTCGACATCCTGCGCCGCCTCGCCCACGAATCCGCCTCGGCGCACCTCCTCGACGACTCCGGGGAGTGACCTCGCCGAACCGAGGCCGGCCGGGCGGCTCACACCTGCGGAAAAGAGATGTGCGAACTTTTCCGCCATCCCTGCCTGGCCAAACGGGCACGGGTAACGTCCTGTTCACATTCGGGCAACAGATGCGAAATCGCGACTTGCGACTCTGGAGGAGCAGCGAACCTCTCCCTCTCAAGGACTCCGCCGATGACCTTCAAGGCTGAATACATCTGGATCGACGGCACCAAGCCGACCGCCAAGCTCCGTTCGAAGACCAGGGTCCTGGCCGACGGCGCCGAACTCCCGATCTGGGGTTTCGACGGATCCAGCACCAACCAGGCCGACGGCTCCTCCTCCGACCGCGTGCTCAAGCCGGTGTTCACCTGCCCGGACCCGATCCGCGGCGGCAGCAACGTGCTGGTGCTCTGCGAGGTCCTCGACATCGACATGACCCCGCACGCCAGCAACACCCGCGCCGCGCTCGTCGAGGTGGCCGAGAAGTTCGCCGACCAGGAGTCGTGGTTCGGCATCGAGCAGGAGTACACCTTCTTCAAGGAGGGCCGCCCGCTGGGTTTCCCGCTCGGCGGCTTCCCCGCCCCGCAGGGTGGCTACTACTGCGGCGTCGGCGCCGACGAGGTCTTCGGCCGCGAGATCGTCGAAAAGCACCTCGACCTCTGCCTTGAGGCCGGCCTGGCGATCTCCGGCATCAACGCCGAGGTCATGCCCGGTCAGTGGGAGTTCCAGGTTGGCCCGGCGGGCCCGGTGGAGGTCTCCGACCACATGTGGGTCGCCCGCTGGCTGCTCTACCGCGTCGCCGAGGACTTCAACGTCGCCGCCACGCTTGACGCCAAGCCGGTCAAGGGCGACTGGAACGGCGCCGGCGCGCACACCAACTTCTCCACCAAGGCGATGCGCGAGGGCTACGACCCGATCATCACCGCCTGCGAGGCCCTCGCCACGAACGCCGCGGAGCACGTCAAGTACTACGGCGCCGACATCGAGGACCGTCTCACCGGTCACCACGAGACCGCCCCGTGGAACGAGTTCAGCTACGGCGTCTCCGACCGCGGCGCCTCGGTCCGCATCCCGTGGCAGGTCGAGGTGGAGAAGAAGGGCTACATCGAGGACCGTCGCCCCAACGCCAACGTCGACCCTTACCAGGTGACCCGCCTCATCGTGGGCACCTGCTGCGCCGCCCTGGAGAAGGCCGGCCAGGTCTGATCCGGTACGACGGAGGCCGTGACCACCCTGCCGGGGGTGGTCACGGCCTCCGTCATGCGGTTTCACTCCGACCGCCCGGTCGTGCGCGACAGATCCGATCCGGTTTCCACGGAGACCGGCGGAAAGCGCCCGACACCGGGCGGGCCGGTCCATGGCGGCCGGATCACCGGCTCAACTTCAGGCCGGTAAATACAAACATAAATTAGGCGCTTTAGGACAACACAAATATGCCGTCGCGCGCCGTACGATGACTGCGATGCGGGACGTAGTGGAACAGTTGCAGCGCCTGGGCATGTCAGGTTACGAGGCCAAGGCCTATGTCACGCTGGTCGGCTCCGGGCAGCCGCTCAACGGATACGAGGTCGCCAAGCGCTCGGGGGTGCCGCGCAGCACGGTCTACGAGACCCTGGGCAAGCTGGTCGCCAAGGGCGCGGCCTACGAGGTGCGGGGAATCGAGGACGCCACCGACTATCTGCCGCTGCCGCCCCGGTCGCTGCTGGAGCGGATGCGCCGGGAGTTCGACGACTCGATCGAGTCGCTGCAGGCCTCGCTGCCCACGATCGTGGCGCCGCCCGAGGCTCATCTGATCCACAATCTCAAGGACGCCGAGGCGCTGCTCGCCCGGGCCGAGGACGTGGTGGCCGCCTCGCGTACCGACCTGTTCCTGTCGATCTGGCCCGAGGAGATGAGACGGCTCTCACCGCTGGTCAGACAGGCGGTCGAGCGCGGTGTCGACGCTTCCATGATGCACTTCGGCCCTGCCCAGGAAGTGGTGGGGCACCTGTACGAGCACCGGTTCTCCACCCCCGATGTGATCATGGAGGACCTGGGCTGCCGCCTCCTGGTCGTCGCCGGCGACCGGCGCGAGGCTCTGATCGGCGGCTTCGTGGGCGGATCGGCCTGGGGCGTCTACACCGAGGACCCGGCCGTGGTCCTGATGGCGGTGGAGTACATCAGGCACGACATCGCCCTGCAGATCATCGCCGACCGGGTGGGACACGAGTCGCTGCGTGAATTCTGGACCAGCGATCCGGAGTTCACCCGGCTGCGCGCCGGCCACGGCCGCCCGGCCGCCCTGCTCCGCGCCGCCGGGTGCCCTGCCCCGGTCCTTCCAGCAGGGTGATCCGAGACATTTGAGCTGATGTGACATCCTTCGAGAGAGGTTGTCTCCATACCAGGGGGAAGCAGGTCATGGACAAGCCGGTCATCATGACGGTCGACGACGACCCGGGCGTCTCACGCTCCGTGGCGCGCGACCTACGACGCCGTTACGGCCACGCCTACCGCATCGTCCGGGCCGACACCGCGGTCGAGGGGATGGACAGCGTCCGTCAGCTCCGGCTGCGCGGCGACGACGTCGCGGCCATCCTCGCCGACTACCGGATGCCCCAGATGAACGGCGTGGAGTTCCTGGAGCAGGCCATGGATCTGTATCCGTACGCCCGCCGGGTGCTGCTCACCGCCTACGCCGACACCGACGCGGCGATCCAGGCGATCAACGTGGTCGACCTCGACCACTACATGCTCAAGCCGTGGGACCCTCCGGAGGAGAAGTTCTACCCGGTCCTGGACGACCTGCTCGACGCCTGGCACCGGGTCGAGCGGCGCGAATCCGACGAGCTGCGCGTGGTGGGAGCACGCTGGTCGGCCAGGTCCTACAAGATCCGCGACTTCCTGTCCCGCAACCAGGTGCCCTACCGCTGGATGCTGGCCGAGGATCCCGAGGGTGCGCAGCTCCTCGCCGCCGCCGGCGAGGAAGGCGAGATCAGCCCGGCCAGGCTGCCGCTGGTCATCACCGCCGACGGCACGATGCTCACCGCCCCCAGCACCTCCGAACTCGCGGGCGCCGTCGGCCTGTCCACCGCCCCGGCCACCGACTTCTACGACCTGATCGTCATCGGCGGCGGCCCCGGCGGGCTGGGCGCGGCGGTCTACGGAGCGTCGGAGGGGCTGCGCACCGTGATGGTCGAGCAGCACGCCTCCGGCGGGCAGGCCGGCCAGAGCTCCCGCATCGAGAACTACCTGGGCTTCCCCGACGGCGTCTCCGGCTCCCAGCTCGCCGACCGCGCCCGCCGCCAGGCGCTGAAATTCGGCGCCGAGCTGCTCACGACCCGCAAGGTCACCAGCCTGGAGGTCAGGGGTCAGGCCCGGGTGGTCGGTTTCGCCGACGGCGGCAGCATCGCCGCGCACACCGTGATCATCGCCACCGGTGTCTCCTATCGGCGGCTGTCCGCTCCCGGTCTGGACGACTTCGTGGGCCGGGGGACCTACTACGGTGCCGCCGTGACCGAGGCGCCCGAGTGCAGGGGCTGCGAGGTCTACATCGTCGGCGCCGCCAACTCCGCCGGGCAGGGCGCGGTCTACCTCTCCGGCTTCGCCAGCAAGGTCCATCTGATCGTCCGGAGCGACGGGCTGGAGAAGTCCATGTCGCACTACCTGATCGAGCAGATCTCGAACATTCCGAACATCGAGCTGCACACCGGCACCCAGGTGGTCGGCGCGGAGGGCGACGACCACCTGAACCGGCTCACCCTGAAGGGACCGGACGGCGAGCGGACGGTCGACACCGAGTGGGTGTTCGTCTTCATCGGCGCCGAACCGTTCACCGACTGGCTCGGTGACACGATCGAGCGTGACGCCAAGGGCTTCGTCATCACCGGCCCCGATCTGACCGCCACCGAGAACCGCCCCCGTAACTGGCCGCTCCGCCGCGAGCCGTACCACCTGGAGACCAACGTGCCCGGGGTCTTCGCCGCCGGGGACGTGCGTGCCGACTCGATCAAGCGGGTCGCCTCCGCGGTCGGCGAAGGGGCGATGGCCGTGGCACTCGTCCACCGCTACCTGGAGAAGGCATGACCGAGCCGAGCCGGCGCCCCGCCGGGCACCGCGCCTGGACCCCGAGAGACGGAGGAGGCCGTGTGATCAGTACGGATGTTCTTCGTGAGCTGTTCCTCTTCGAGAAGCTCGACGAGGGGCAGCTGGAATGGCTGGCCGCCCACGGCGAGGAGCGCGACTTCGACGCGGGCGAGCTGATCCTGCGCCAGGGCGACCCGGCCGCGTGCTTCTTCGTGCTCATCGACGGTGAGATCGTCATGATCACCGAGACCCCCTCCGGGCCGGTCGCCATGAGCCCCACCGCCCAGCGCGGGGTCTACGCCGGGGCGACCTCCGCGTACCTGGGCGACCGCGCCCCGGAGACCTACGGCCACTCGCTGCGCGCGACCAAGCCCTCGCGGCTCTTCGTGCTCCCCGCCAAGAAGTACGGGATGATGGTCGGCGAGTGGTTCCCGATGGCGGTGCACCTGCTCGACGGGGTGCGGCTCGGCGGGCTGGCCCAGCGTGAGCTCATCGACCGGCGGCAGCGGCTGACCGCGCTCGGCACGATCACCGCGGGGCTCACCCACGAGCTGAACAATCCGGCCGCGTCCGCCGTACGGGCCGTGGGCGAGCTGCGGGACAAGATCCGGACGGCCCGACGGCAGCTCGCCGCGCTGGCCGAGGACGGCATCTCGGCCGGACAGCTGCGCGCGCTGATCGACCTGCAGGAAGGCTGCACGGACAAGACCGCGGCCCTGCCCTCGCGGTCCCCGCTGGAGATCTCCGACGCCGAGGACGAGCTGGGCGACGCGTTGGAGGAGGCCGGGGTGGCCGACGGCTGGGAGCTCGCGCCGCCGCTGGTGGCCGCCGGGTTCACGGCCACTGGGATGGAGAAGGTCCGCGAGGCCGTCGGCGAGGAGCACCTGTCCGGGGCCACGCACTGGCTCGCCGCGGCCATCGAGATCAACCAGATGCTGAACGAGGTGACCGACGCGACCGAGCGGATCTCCTCGCTGCTCGCCTCCGCCAAGCAGTACTCCCAGATGGACCGCGCGCCGTACCAGACGGTGGACGTCCGGGAGCTGCTGGACAGCACGCTCACCATGTTCCGGGGCAAGATCCCGCCCGGGATCAGCCTGGCCACCGACTACGACCCCGAGCTGCCGCCGATCCCCGGCTACGCCGGAGAGCTCAACCAGGTGTGGACCAACCTGATCCACAACGCGCTGGACGCGATGGAGGGCACCGGCATACTGACCGTCCGCACCCGCCTGGAACACGACACCACGGCTCTGATCGAGATCTGCGACACCGGTCCCGGCGTCCCCGAGCAGCTACGCGAGCGGATCTTCGAACCGTTCTTCACCACGAAGGCCGTCGGTGAGGGCACCGGCCTGGGTCTGGACATCTCCTTCCGCATCGTCGCCGGCCGGCACGGCGGCGACCTGCGCATGGAGTCGGCGCCCGGCGACACCCGCTTCCAGGTACGGCTGCCGCTGACCGAGATCCCCGCCCCCTGAACCACCCCCACGTCCGATCATCCGGGTAGGAGCGGGGGCGTTCAGGAGCCGTGCGCCCCGCCGACCGTGTCCATCAGGCGGGCCAGCACCTGCCCGCCGGAGACGCGGACGCCGTCGTGCTCCCACTCGTTGGTCACCCAGGTCCGCACGTTGCCGACCGTGCGCGCGGTCCGGGTGGACAGGTCCTCGTCGACGTACATGTCGTCGTAGTAGACGGCGGCGGCGACCGGGACCCGGTTGGCGGCCAGCCGTACCGGGTCGTAGAGGTCGGGCCAGGTGTCATCGGCGGCGAGGATGTCGGCGGCGCCCTTGAAGGGGCGCAGGGCCGCGATCTCGTCGAACATCCAGGGGTAGATCATCTCCCCGACGGGGAGCAGCGGGTCCGCGTCTGGGTCGAACTCCTCGGGCAGCAGCCGGTCGGCGGCCCACCCGGTGGGCCCGCCCTGGGCGTAGATCGACTCGTGCAGCACCGCGTAGAGCGGGTTGCCGACGAATCCGGTGGCCATCATGACCTCGTACAGGAACAGGTCGGAGAGTCGCTCCCCGCTCCAGGCGGTCTCCAGCAGCCAGTGCAGATACTCCGCGCCGTCGCTCATGCCCAGGCACCGGCCCAGCGTCTGCAGGCGCCGGACGGTCAGCGTGTCGCCGTCGGGCAGCAGGGTCTCCTCGCGGCGCAGCCGCTCGGCCACCGTGTTCAGACGGGCGTCGTCACCGGGATAGCGGGCGAAGTAGCGGTCCACCTTGCCGCGGACCCGGGGGTAGGTGCGGGAGTAGACCTCGTCGGCGGAGGCGTCCAGCCCCGGCAGGCCACCCGTCACGTAGCAGGCCCTGAGCCCTTCGGGGGCCCGGGACAGATAGGTCAGCGTGATGAACCCGCCGTAGCTCTGACCGAGCGTCTCCCAGGGCCGGTCGCCGCAGAGCTCGCGCCGGATCAGCTCGGCGTCGGCCACGATCGAGTCGGCGCGGAAGCGCCGGAGGTAGGCGGCCAGTTCCGGGTCCGTACCGGTCGGCGTCCCGGCGGTGACGGGGGTGCTCCGGCCGGTTCCCCGCTGGTCGAGCAGGAGCACCCGGTGCGTCCTGAGCGCGTGCCCCAGCCAGCCATCGGCCGCCTTCGGCCTCGGCGACTTGTCTCCGGGGCCGCCCTGCAGGAAGAGCAGCCACGGCAGCTCCCGGTCCTGCTTGGCCGGGTCCACCGCCTCGCGCGCGAAGACCTCCATCGTCCGGCCGCCGGGATCGGCGTGGTCGAGGGGGACGGTGAAGACGTGGTCGGTGAGCGCGACACCGGGGAGCAGCACGGTCATCCGGAAACGCTACACCCGCGTTCCGGCCGCGGACCGCCGGCCACCTGCCTCTCGACCGCACCGCCGTGCCGCCCGGAGAACCCCTTCGTGAAACAAGATCCTTTGGTGGGGATGTCCCTTGATGAGGCCGCTAAGACGGGGCTAGGCTCGGCGACCATGGATGTCGAGCCAAGCATGAGGTTCAGCGCGGTCAGCGAGCTGGCCGACCAGGTGGACGAGGCCCGCAAGGCCGTGGAGCAGGGCCGCACCGCCCTTGCGGGAGGCCCCGGAGCCGTCACCTACGTGCCGGTGCCGAGCGTGCCCGGCTCCAACGCGTTCGGCAACACCGGCAAGGCCACCTCGGCGGGGTCCGCGCACGCGGATCTGCAGGCGGCGGCCGACGGCCTGGCGGAGATCCTCATCGGAGTGCTCGACGCGGACCAGGGACGGCTCCGCAAGGTCGTCACCGCTTTCAGGGAGCTGGACGACGATATCGCCGACCGTCTCTTCGCCGGCGCCGCCAAGGGCTTCGACGTCTACAGCGCCCACGTGCACAGTCATGGCCTGCACAAATACGACGACTTCGTGCGGACCGGTCAGATCGACAAGCTCCACGACGCCATGAACCGCGGCCCGTCACTGCTGGGCGCCGACCTCAACATCGTGACGAACAACGGCGACAACCCGAAGAACACCTCCTCCGCCGATGCCATCCACGACCTCAAGGAAGAGGGCTACACGGTCTACTCGGGCGCGGCCAACGAGGACGGGAAGGTCGTCGGCACCTCACCCTCGGGCACCCGCATCGACCACGTGACCGGCTCGCCGGGCCTCACCATGAACGGGCAGCCCGTCCTGGTGGACGGGGCCACCTCCGACCACGACGGCCAGCAGGTCGACGTGGAGATCCCGAACTGGTAGCCGCTCACCTCGGCCTGATGTTGACCTCCGCCATGGCCGCGGACCGTCCCTCGCCGTCGTCGATCTTCGTGTCGCCCGCCCCCGGCGTGTTGGCCGGAAGGGTGATGTCTCCGCCGTCGACGTCGAGCTTGATCCGCTCGCTGTCCCCCGTGCCCTCGATGACGTCGCCTTCGCGGACGAGCACGGCATTGCCGAACGGCGCGTTGATGACGTCCCCGAGGATGGGCACGTCGTCGCTGGCGTGGTACTTCTTGCTCGCCTCTTCGAATCTGACGTCCCAGTTGTCCCCGGTGCGGCTTTCGAGCTCCTCCTCGAGGTCGAACATGTCGTGCTTGAAGACCTCCTGCACGGTGGCGATGTCCGCCTTCTGGTCGGCGACCACCTGCGCGATCTTGGAGATGTCCCCGCCGGAGTCCGTGCCGGCGGAGTCGCCCGGAGAGTTGCCGGCCCCCTGGCCGACATTGAGATTCAGCAGGCGCACCGTACGGGGCTTCCACTGCTTGGCTATCAGGTCGAACTGCTCCTGGAAGAACGTGAGGTCCTGCCGCTTCTCCTCAAGCACCCCGTCCACCCGTGTGCGGATCTCCGTCGCCGCGGAGATCGCCCCGCTGACCAGGCTCGACTGCTCGGCGTCCTTCGGGCGGAAGGTCACACCCGCGAGATCCGTGGTCACCGGCACCGCGCTGAGTTTCCGGCGCTCCTCGTCGAGGAGTCCTTGCTGCACGCGCAGCGTGGTGGCCGTGATGTCGAGCGTGTCGGCGATGTTGGTCGCCCACGTGCCGAACAGCTCGACATCGGCGGTCAGCTTCTTGCGGTAGTCGTTGAACGCGTCGGCGGTCTCGCCCGTCCAGTGTTCGTTGGAGAACACGTTCTGCGCGGCGGTGTTGACCCTGCCCTCCGCGGCGCCCGCCTTGGCCCCCAGACTCCGCCAGGTGCCGGCGAGCATCTCCAGCCGTGCCGGATCGGACCTCAGATCCCACAGATCGGAGCTGCTGATCGGTGCGGGCCTCGTCCGGCCGTCAGGTTCCCGGGCCATGAGTGCCTTCCTTGGTTCCAGATATCGGTACAGGGTTACACCAAAAGGCATCGTCCGCAAGATCACCATTCTTGCCGGCATCCGGCATCCGGACACAGGCTCACCATCGAGCCAGGACACGACCGGACAGCCGCGATCCCGGACGGTCGACGTCGGCGATCCGCAGGGCGGTCGCAGTGAGCGCGATCACCACGGCGGACGAGAGGAAACGGCGACGGCCCGACATGTCACACCCGGCGGCGTCCCGTACAGCGATCACATTCCGGACGAGCTCGATCTGAATACATACCGCCGAATACCAAGGTCCGATAAAGTCCCATCCGTAAAGATGGATCATTGCCGCAGGAGATGGACAGTGAGTGCGGAACTCCGGTTCGACCACACATCGCTGAACGAGGCGGGACGGCACCTGCTGGACACCGCCGCCCTGTTTCAGCGGCACACCGGCAACCTGCTCGCGGTCGTCCACGGCACCGGGGGAACGGCATGGGGCGGCAGCGCCACCGGCCAGGCCATGGACCAGCTCACCGAACTGCTCCATCAGGCCTGTGGACAGCTTCACGGCAACCTCCACCTGACCGGGGAAGGCGTCCAGATGATGGCGCATAACATGCGCGTGAACGAGCTCGACGTCCAGGACACCGTCCAGGCCATCGTCCCGGCAAGCAACCCCCATACGGCCTGACACGATGGCGGTGACCCTCCCGGCTCAGCTGGAGGCCCCGTTCGGCCTACTCGGCGTGGAATGGCCGCCAGAGGACGAAGACCACCTCCACGCGTGCGGGGCGGCCCTCCGCACCTGCGCCACCGCCCTCGACGGCGAGGTGAACCCCACGGCCAACGGCGCCGTCGCACACGCCGCCGCGAAGAACTCCGGCGACCACATCGACGAGCTCAACGACCACTGGGCCGACTACCAAGGCGACGACCAGCAGACCGGCCACCTGCAGAACCTCGCGACCTCCCTGCACGCCCTGGCCGACGGCCACGACCTGTTCGCCAAGGTCATCACCATCGTCAAGCTCCTGCTGAAACTCCTCGCGACCTACGCCCTGATCGCCGTCGCCTGGGCCATGACCATGGCCGTGATCTCCGGCGGCCTCGCCGCACTCCAGGCCCGGAGCTTCATCGCGGCCCTGCGCCTCTTCGCCAGGAAAGCCATGGCGACCCTGCGCCACAAACTCGAACGATACTTCGGCCAAAAACTCATCCGCGCCGTGGAGACCCGCCTGCGCCGCCTGCTCGGCGCCAAGGCCCCCACCTTCGCAACAGCCGCGAAAGGCTCACGTCTCCGCAGGGCGCTCGGGCCCGCAGGCGTGGCCGCGACGGCTTCGGGTGTCACCTGGATGATGGAACAGCGGCCGGCAGCGCACCCGCATCCACCGCCGCAGCCTCCGGAGGAGGGCCCGCGGGACGGGAAGTACGACCTCGGCCCGCCCCGGGATCCCGGCATTCCCTACGACGATCCCTGGCCGTACGATCCCGACGCGCGGCCCTCTTCCGGGGACTACGCGCTCTGGTACAAATGGCAGGCGCTGCTGCAGGGCGAGGAGGCGATGCCCGGTTACGACGAGGCGGCGGCCACCTTCAAGCATTACCTGGACGGCTCCGGCAGCGACTACCGGATCGACTACGACAAGGCCTACCACGAGGACAAGGCGGTCCGTGAGGCCGTCGACGCGGAGATACGCCGAGCCCAGGAGAACGCCGAGCGCCTCTACCGGGAGACCGGCCACCGGGACTTCCAGATGACGGGTGAGCCGGCGAAGGTCACCGACAGCGCGACCAAGAACTGGGAGTTCGCACTCGGCCGCCACTCGATCTGGGGCAGTTCCGACGTCAAGGTCAACGGCGATCAGGCGACCATGGAGGTCACCGTCCACGCCTATGACCGCTACAACTTCAACCGGGAAGACAAGTGGATCAACCAGGAGAACGGGCGGTTCGAAACCCTGGGATGGGCCAGGTCCTACGACACCTACGGGACCTTGACCCGCACCGTGACGTGGACGCTCCCGCCCAAGTGACCTCCGGCCCGACGCCTCCGGCCATGCCGTCCCGGAAGAAGCGCGACCGGCCGTAAGGTCCCGTGCGGAACACCGTCGCACTCGGACGGGTCGCCCGACGTGAGGGCGCTCTCCCAGGCCGACTCAGGAGTGAAGCCCCGCCTCTTGACGGCCATCTTTCCAATAAGTTAAATCAAGTAAAGAAATAAGGCGTTGATTTACGTTCTGCCACCGGTCGCGCCTGCCTGACGTTGGACCTTCCACCCCCCGATCCCCTGTGGAGACACGCATGAGAGGTCTGTTCCGTCCTGCCGCTTTATGGGTCGCCTCGGCGGTCGTAGCGGCTCTGATCGCCGTACCGTCCAGTCCGGCCCTGGCGGACACGTTGCTGTCGCAGGGCAAGACCGCGACAGCCTCATCCTCCGAGAACGGCGGCACCGGCCCGGCCAACGCGGTCGACGGCAACACCGGCACCCGCTGGTCCAGCGCGAGCACCGACTCCCAATGGCTTCAGGTCGATCTGGGAGCCTCAGCCGGCATCAGCAGGGTCGTGCTCACCTGGGAAGCCGCCTACGGCAGTGCGTACAAGATCCAGGCTTCCGAGAACGGGACCACCTGGACGGACCTGAAGACCGTCACCGGCGGTGACGGCGGGGCCGACACCTGGGACGTCACCGGCAACGGCCGGTACGTCCGGATGCTCGGCACCACGCGGGCCACCGGCTACGGCTACTCCCTCTGGGAGTTCCAGGTCTTCGGTGCCACCGGGGGAACCGGGGGACAGTGCGGAACCACCAACGCCGCGCTGAACAAGCCCGCCGGCGCGTCGTCGACCGAGAACGGCGGAACCCCGGCGAGCGCCGCCTTCGACGGCGACAACGGGACCCGCTGGGCCAGCGCGACCGGCGACGCGCAGTGGGTACAGGTGGATCTCGGCTCGGAGCAGACCGTCTGCAAGATCGGTCTGAGGTGGGAGGCCGCGTACGCGAGCGCCTTCAAGCTCCAGGGGTCGGTCAATGGCACCACCTGGAACGACCTGAAGTCGGTCACCGGCTCCACCGGCGGCGTCCAGTCGCATGACGTGAGCGGCACCGCCCGGTATGTCCGAATGCAGGGCGTCACGCGGGCCACCGGTTACGGATACTCACTGTGGGAGTTCAGCGTGCAGACGACGTCGGACGGTCCGGTGATCCCCGGCGGCGGGCCGCTGGGCCCGAACGTCCACGTCTTCGACCCGTCGATGTCGAGCGCCACCATCCAGAGCCAGCTCGACGCGGTCTTCGCCCAGCAGGAGTCGGCCCAGTTCGGCACCGGGCGGCATGCCTTCCTGTTCAAGCCGGGCACCTACAACGTCAACGCCAAGGTCGGGTTCTACACCTCGATCATCGGCCTGGGCCAGAACCCCGACGACGTCACCCTCAACGGCGTGACCGTCGACGCGGGCTGGTTCGGCGGCAACGCCACCCAGAACTTCTGGCGCTCCACGGAGAACCTGTCGGTGCAGCCCCCCGGCGGCACCAACCAGTGGGCCGTCTCGCAGGCCGCGCCGTTCCGCCGCATGCACATCAAGGGCGCGCTCAACCTGGCCCCCACCGGCTACGGCTGGGCCAGCGGCGGCTACATCGCCGACAGCAAGATCGACGGTGCCGTCGGCCCGTACTCGCAGCAGCAGTGGTACACCCGGGACAGCTCCGTCGGCGGCTGGGTCAACGGCGTGTGGAACATGGTCTTCTCCGGAGTCCAGGGCGCTCCCGCCACGAATTTCCCGGACCAGTCCTACACCACGCTGGACACCACCCCGATCAGCCGCGAGAAGCCGTACCTCTACTTCGCCGGCAACGAGTACCGCGTGTTCGTCCCGTCCAAGCGGACCGATGCGCGCGGTGTGAGCTGGGCCAACGGTGCCACCCCCGGCACCTCGCTCCCGCTCGGCCAGTTCTTCGTCGCCAAGCCCGGTGACTCGGCCGCGACCATCAACGCCGCGCTCGCCCAGGGTCTGCACCTGCTGCTCACCCCCGGCATCTACAACCTCAGCCAGCCGATCAACGTGACCCGGGCCAACACCGTGGTCCTGGGTCTCGGCCTGGCGACGATCATCCCGGGCGGCGGCGCCAGCGCGGTCAAGGTGGCCGACGTGGACGGCGTGAAGCTCGCCGGGTTCCTGGTCGACGCGGGCACCCAGAAGTCCGACGTGCTCATCGAGGTCGGCCCGCAGGGGTCGAGCGCCGACCACGCCGCCAATCCGACCACGCTGCAGGATGTGTTCGTCCGGATCGGCGGCGCCTTCGCCGGCAACGCCACCACCAGCGTCGTGGTCAACAGCGACGACGTGATCATCGACCACACCTGGCTGTGGCGCGGCGACCACGGCGACGGCATCGGCTGGAACGTCAACACCGCCGAGACCGGCCTGGTCGTCAACGGCGACGACGTCCTGGCCACCGGCCTGTTCGTCGAGCACTACCGCAAGTACGACGTCGAGTGGTACGGCGAGCGCGGCCGGACGATCTTCTTCCAGAACGAGAAGGCGTACGACCCGCCGAACCAGGCGGCCTACATGAACGGCAGCACCAAGGGATGGGCGGCCTACAAGGTCGGTCCCGCGGTCAACACCCACGAGGGCTGGGGGCTCGGCAGTTACGTCTACTTCAACGTCGACCCGACGATCGAGGTGGAGAACGGGTTCGAGACTCCGGTGAAGCCGGGCGTCAAGTTCCACAGCCTGCTCACCGTCTCCCTCGGGGGCAACGGCCGGGTCAACCACGTGATCAACGGCACCGGCGGCCCCGCCTCCGGTACGGCGACGATCCCTTCCAAGATCGTCTCCTACCCGTGAGGTCCTGAACCCGCCTGATCGGCGCGGGGTCGGTCCCCGCCGGTCAGGCGCCGCACCACACGCCGCGGACCTCCCCGAGGGAGGTCCGCGGCACCGCCGTGCATCCACCGGGACCGGCTCTCACCGCGAAAGACCGCGCATACCCGGTCGGCGCCTCCTGGTCCGGTCCCCGTGGCCTCAGACGAGCAGGCGCACCGCCGCGAGAACCGTGAGCGCCACCGTGACCTGCTCGAAGCGCTTGCGATCGATGCGGCGCACGACGACCCGGCCGGCCGCCGCCCCGGCCAGGACGGCCGGGAAGACCAGGGCGCCGAACGCCAGCGTGGCGGGGGTGATGAGGCCCAGCGCGACGCTGAAGGGCACCTTGAACGCGTTGAGGATGAGGAAGAACCAGGCGCTGGTCCCGAGGAATCCCAGGACGGGCAGGCCGGCCGCCAGCAGGTACAGGGCCATGATGGGTCCTGCCGCGTTGGCCGCCATGGTGGCGAAGCCGGCGAAGGCCCCCGCCAGGGCGGCCACCGGCCGGTGATGGGCGAGCGAGGCCTCGGGGTCGCGGCGCCGGTTCCACAGATGGACGACGAGGATCGTCAGCAGGATCCCGCCGATGAGCCGTTTCATCTGCGTGTCGTCGACCCAGCGGACGACGAGGGCGCCGACGACCACGCCGCCGGCCACCCAGGGGAAGAGCCTGATCAGCTTCGGCCAGTCCGCGTGGCTGCGGTAGACGGCCACGGCGACCACGTCACCGACGAGCAGCAGCGGCAGCAGGACGCCGGTGGACTGTTTGGCGGGCAGGACGATCGCGAACAGGGCCACCGCCACCGTTCCCGCACCGGAGACACCCGTCTTGGAGAAGCCGACGAGGAACAGGGAGAGCAGGACCACCGCCCACTGCGACACGTCGAGGACGGGCATCAGCCGCTCCCTTCCAGCACGGCCCGCCCGGAGCCGTCGCGAGGCCCGCCGCTCCTGCAACCGACCAGAGGGCATCTTGCCGCGTTATGCCGGTTTTAGGCTAATTACCCCGGGTGCCTCCGCCGTCCGGGTCGTGGACACCCGGCTCAGGGGGATCGGTGCCGGCCAGGGTCGCTGAGCCCTGCCACGGACACGGCGTGTCTCACTCGGTGTCGTCCCCGCCGTAAACCCGGCGGATGGCCCCCGACAGGCCGGAGGGGTGGGCACGGGGCCCCGGTCTCCCCCCGGGATCCTGACGCAGCTCTTTCACGAGCGCCACGCAGAGCAGGAGCATGACGACCACGAATGGCAGCGCGACCAGGATCGTGGCCTGCTGCAGTCCTTCCAGTCCGCCGGCCAGCAGGAGCACCAGGGCGATCGCGCCGACCAGCACGCCCCACATCGTCACCAGCAGCCGGGACGGGTGGAGCGAGCCCCCGCTGCACAGCGAGCCGAGCACCAGCGAGGCCGCGTCCGCGCCGCTGACGAAGTAGAGCGCGACGAGGAGCACGGTGATCACGGTGGTGAGCGTGGTCAGCGGGAGTTGGCCGAGCAGCGTGAACATCGCCGCCTCCGGGCCCTTGGCGACGGATCCGGTGAAATCCGCTCTGCCCGTGCGCTGGAGCCATACGGCGCTGCCGCCGCTGACCGCGAACCAGAGCACGCTGACACCGGACGGGACGAGCAGGACGCCGATGACGAACTCGCGGATGGTCCGCCCCCGGGAGATCCGAGCGATGAAGGCGCCCACGAACGGCGCCCAGGACATCCACCACGCCCAGTAGAAGATGGTCCAGGCACCGAGCCACCGCTTGTCGACGAACGCGCCCGTCCGCGAGGCCATCGGGATCAGGTCGTTCAGGTAGCCGCCGATCGAGGCGGGGATCAGGTCGAGGACGGCGACGGTCGGGCCGAAGGCGAAGATGAGCAGGGCGAGCACGGCGGCCAGGTAGATGTTGGCGGTGCTGAGCCACTGCACGCCCCGGTGCACCCCGGTCGCCGCCGAGACGATGAACGCGGCGGTCAGCACGATGATGACGATCACCTCCAGCCTCCGCCCGCTGAACCCGAACAGCTCGTTGAGCCCGTACTCCACCTGAAGTGCTCCCAGGCCCAGGCTGGTGGCGGTGCCGAAGACCGTGGCGAGGACGGCCAGCAGGTCCAGCGCCCGCCCCACGTACGGCCGGGGCCTGCCGCCGAACAGCGGGGTGAACGCGGCACTGAACTGGTTGCCCCGGCCCATCCGGAAGGTGGAGTAGGCCAGGGCCAGACCCGTGATCGCGTAGATGGCCCACGGATGCAGAGTCCAGTGGAACAGCGAGTACTCCATCGCGGTGCGCGCGGCCTGCGCCGAGTCGGGCGTGATGCCCAGGCTGGGCGGCGGCCTGAGCAGGTGCGTGATCGGCTCGGCGACGCCGTAGAACATGAGGCCGATGCCCATGCCGGCGCTGAACATCATCGCGATCCAGGCCAGGTTGGAGAATTCGGGGGTGTCGTCGTCCTTCCCGAGGCGGATCCCGCCGAACCGGCCGAACGCGAGCACGACCGCCAGGATCAGGAAGAGGTCGGCGGCAACCACGAACAGCCAGCCGAAATCGGCCAGCACCCAGGCGAGTGCGCCCGCCCCGGTCGAGTTCAGCGAGTCGGTGAAGAACGCCCCCCACAGCACCACGGCGAGCAGCAATCCCACGGCGACGGTCACCAGTGGGATGTCGGGCTTTCGCGTGCGCATCAGGCCCCCGAAATGAATCACAGAGAGTAACTGCCTTACTGCCCTCCGCGAAAGTTCGCGAACCATGACAACCGACCGCGGGGGTGAGATCGTCGAACAAGCGACGGCGCTCGGAGGGGGACTTGATGGTTCCGGGATACCGCGAGGTACGAGAGCTCGGCACCGGAGTAAGCGGCCGGGTGGTGCTGGCCACTTATGTCCCCACCGGCGCCTACGTGGCCATCAAATACCTGAGCGCCGCTCTGCGGGACGACCATGCGTCCATGACGCGCCTCCGCGGGCAGGCGCGAGTCATGGTGGAGCTGCGCGACCCGAACCTGGTCCGGTTCTACGAGTACTACGAGGACGTGCTCGAAGCCGCGATCGTGATGGAGCTGGTGGACGGCGTCGCGCTCAGGAAGATCCTGGACGGCCCCGGCACCATGAGCCCCGAGGCGGCGCTGGCGGTGCTCAAGGACTCGCTGGCGGGACTGGCCTCCGCGCACTCCGCGGGGATCGTGCACCGCGACCACAAGCCGGAGAACATGCTGATCCAGGCGGACGGCACCGGCAAGCTGGCGGATCTGGGCATCGCCGCCCGGTCCGGGGACGCGGGCACACCCGCGGGCACCCCGTCCTACCTGGCGCCCGAGCTCCGGGCCGGGGAGCCGGCCGGCCCCGCGAGCGACGTGTACGCGGCCACCTGCGTGTTCTTCGAGTGCCTCACCGGTCGCCGGCCGTACGGGGCGGACCATCCCACCACGCTCATGCACCGGCACCGGACGGCGCCGATCCCGCTGGAGGCGGTGCCGGGCTCGGTGCGCGGGCTGGTCGCCCAGGGGATGGCCAAGGATCCGGCGGACCGGCCGCCGACGGCCCGGGCGTTCGTCGCCGAACTGGAGACGGCGGCACTGTCGGCCTATGGTCCCCAGTGGGAGCAGCGCGGCCGGCGGCACCTGGCCGAACTCGCCACCCTGCTGGCACTGGAATTCCCGCTGGCCGGCTCCGCGCCGGAGGCGGGCGGTTCGCTCACGCGGAGTGTGGTGGGCCGCTCGGGCGGCATACGCCGTCCCCGGCCGGGCCTCCGGGTCGTGGCCGGGATGGTGGTGATCACTGTCGCGGTCGCCGTCGGTCTGGTCGCCGCCGGCCGGGCGCCCGACAGACTCTCCGCGGACACGGTCTTCACTCCGGCACCACGGCCTCCGGTGGAAGACGGCACGCCGAAGCCTCCGACGAGGACCCCGTCGGGAGAGAGGACCGGATCCCCGCCCCCCGAGCCGGTCACCACCCTCGGGCCGTCGCGGCGCACCGGCCGGGCCGCGCCCTCCTCGGAGAGCGCCAACCCGGGCCGTCCGAACCGCTCCGCCCGGCCCGCCCCGATCTCGTCGAGGACTCCCCCGACGGCACCCGGTCCGACCTTCACCGGGTCGCCGCCACCCGTGCACGCGGTCAGCGGCCTGACGATCACCGGCATCGGCACGGACGGCACCACGATCGGCCTGCGGGCGTCGACTCCGGCGAAGGTCGTGCTCACCGTCGGGTTCGCCGAGGGACCGGCCCCCGACCGGCTCACCGAGGCTCCTTCGCGCAGCTTCACGCTCGCCGGAGCCGCCGGCTACGCACCCACCGTCCCGCACACCTTCACCGTGCCGTCCTGCGGGCAGACCCTCTACCGGCGGGTCACGGTCTCCACCTCGCCCCAGGCCGCCGGCGGCCCGCGGAGCCGTACGACCGAGGTCCGGGGCGCCCCGTGTCCGACCCCCTCGGTCGAGAGCGTGGACATCACCTCCTTCGACGGCAGCACGGTCCGCTTCCGGGTCCGGACCGGCGACACCTCCGCGGTCACCGTGAAACTGGGGTCCGCCCAGAAGGTCGTCGGCGGCCAGGGCGGGTTCACCAGCGACGTCCAGGCGCTTGAGCTGTCCGGTCGGACGGACTACACACGCGAGGTCGCGGTGCAGTTCGCCGCACTGCCTGAATGCGGCGAGTACGCCCACCGGGTCGTGACGATCACCACCGTCCCCGGCGGCGACATGCGGTCCAGCGACGTACGGCTCGGCCTGCCTCCCTGCCAACCGGACCCGGACCCGGGCCTCGCCGGCTCGGAGCAGGCCACCGACGACGGAGCCGTCCCCGACGGATCCACCGGAAACGACGCCCCGGTGAGCCGGCAGGCCACGCCGGCTCGGTGACCGGCGGCAGGTGCCCCGCCCGCAGTGGCGCCGACCGTCCCGTCGGCGGTCGCGGTCTTCCGCGCCGCCGTCCCCGGCGGCTTCACGGCCAGGCGAGCGGCGGGGAACGGCGTTCAGCGCGGCACGGCGAGCGGAGCATAAAGGGCCTACACATAATGTGGATGTTGTCGGCCCGATTTCAGTGCATGGTGACCCACTGATCTGAGCCGGCGCGAGGCGCTGATGGACACGGAAGAATCGACTGGCCCGAAGCGCAGGCAGGCCGTGGTCCTGCCCGCCGAGGTGACCAGTTTCGTAGGGCGTCGGCACGAGGTGGCCGAGGCCAGACGGCTGCTGTGCGATGCGCGTCTGGTGACCCTCACCGGCGTCGGCGGAGTCGGCAAGACCAGGCTCGCCCTGCGGGTCGCCGCCGAGGTGGGCAGGAGTTTCCGGGACGGCGTGTGGCTGGTCGAACTCTCCAGGCTCAGCGGTCCGGAACTCCTCGTCCAGGCGGTGACCGAGGCCATGAAGATCCAGGTCCACTCCTCCCGGCCTCCCATGGAGATACTCACCGATCATCTGCGGGACAAGCAGGCGCTGCTGATCCTGGACAACTGCGAACACCTGTTACCGGACTGCGCCGTGATGGCCGAAACATTGACACGCTCCACGTCCGTCGTGCGGATCATCGCCACCAGCCGCCAGCCGCTGGGCGTCGCCGGCGAGCAGACGATGGCCGTGCCGACACTCTCGGTGTCGGCCCCCGGCATCTTGCGCCCCTCCGTCACATCACTCGCGCAGCGCGACGCGATCCGGCTGTTCGTCGAACGGGCGAGGGCCGTCCTACCAGATTTCGCCCTCACCGAGGAGAACCGGGACACCGTGGAGGGGATCTGCCGCCGGCTGGACGGCATTCCCCTCGCGATCGAACTGGCGGCCGTCCGGCTGCGGGCGCTCTCCGCCGAGCAGTTGCTGGCCAGGTTGGACGACCGGTTCCGGCTGCTCACCTCGGGACCACGGACGGCGCTGCCCCGCCAGCAGACCCTGCGCGCGCTGATCGACTGGAGCCATGACCTCTGCACCGAACAGGAGCAACTGCTGTGGGCACGGGTGTCGGTGTTCGCCGACGGCCTGGATCTGGAAGCCGCCGAGGAGGTCTGCTCCGGGGAGGGGATCGACCGTGAGGAGGTCGCCGACCTGGTGATCGGGCTGGTGGACAAGTCCATCCTGGTGAGGGACGACCGCCCGTCCGATCACTCGGTGGTCCGGTACCGGCTGCTGGAGACGGTCCGGCAGTACGGCCGGGAGCGGCTGGTGGCACGCGGGCAGGAGGCCGCACTGCGACGGCGGCACCGCGACTACTATCGCAAGCTCGCGGCCGAGGCGTACGCGCAGCGGTTCGGCCCGTCCCAGGTTGCCTGGTTCAACCGGCTACGGCTTGAGCACGCCAACCTGCGCGGCGCCCTGGAGTGCTGTTTCACCGAACCGAAGGACGTCGCGGCCGGCCTGGAGATGACCGCCGACCTGCTCTATCACTGGATCACGAGCTACTACCTCGCCGAGGGACGCGGCTGGCTGGACAAGGGACTCCTCGCCTACACCGAGCCGGGCGAGATACGGGCCCGCGCGCTGTGGGCCGGCAGCTGGCTGGCCGTCATCCAGGCCGACGTCGCCTCCGCCACGGTCATGCTGCAGGAGGCCCGGATGCTCGGAGAGCGGCTGGGACAGCGGACGATCGTCGCCTACGCCGCGCTCTACTCGGGGATGGTCGCCATGTATCGGGGGGACGTCGAATCCGCGATTCCGCTCTACGAGGAGGCCGTGGCCCTGCACCGCGCCGCCGGTGACCCGATGGGCCTGGCGCTGGGACTCATCCGGCTCTCCCTGGCCCATTCCTTCCGCGGCGACTCTCCGCTCGCCGTCGCAACCGGGGAGGAGTGCCTCGCCCTGTGCGCCGCTCATGGGGAGAACTGGCACCGGGCGTACATGATGATGGCGCTCGGCATCGAGATCTGGCGGCAGGGCGACGCCCGGCGCGCGGTCGAACTCGAGAAGGAGAGCTTGAGGTTCAACCGCTCGATCGACGATCTGCTGGGCGTGGGGATCAATCTGGAGGTGCTGGCCTGGATCGCCGCCGCGCAGAACCGGTACCAGCGGGCGGCGAAGCTGCTGGGAATCCTGGACGCCGTCTGGCGGACGATCAAAGCACCGCTGTCCGGGTACGGGCATCTGATCGGCTACCACGACGAATGCGAGTCCCGTACCCGTAGAGCCCTCGGGGAGCAGGCGTTCGACACGGCCGTCAGGCAGGGCGCCGAGATCCCCTACCCGGAGGCGCTCTCCTTCGCCCTCGAAGAGAGGGTGGACACGGCGGGGACCCCCTCCGAGGAGAGCGGAGAGCCGTCGCCGCTGACCCGCAGGGAGACGGAGATAGCCCGGCTCGTCGCCCAAGGTCTGAGCAACAAGGACATCGCGGCTGCGCTGGTGATCTCCCAGCGCACCGCCGAAGGACATATCGAGCACATCCTGAACAAGCTCGGCTTCCACTCGCGCGCCCAGGTCGCCGTCTGGATCGGCGAGCAGACCCAGGCGGGAAACGGCGAGCACCTGCCCGGCCGCTGACAACAGGTCACATGCCACCGAGGGGGACGCCGGAGCCGGCACCTGTGGTGACCCTGCCGCCTCCGGCGCCCCGGCCGAAGGGAGAGGAAAGGGGAGAAAGGCCCTTCAGCCTTTGAAAATGGCATGTGTGGGCAGCTCGAACCAGACGGCCTTGCCCATGGGCGTCCAGGCGCTTCCCCAGCAGCAGGACAGCAGTTCGAGCAGGTGCAGTCCGCGTCCTCCCTCGTCGTCCTCGTGGGCCCGGCCCGGCCGGGGGAGGGCCGGGTTGCCGTCCTCGACCTCACAGCGGAGCAGGCCGTCCTCGAAGAAGAGGGCGAGCCGGATTGTCCCTCGCGCGTGGCGCAGGGCGTTGGTGACCAGTTCGCTGGCGAGGAGCTCGGCGACCTCGGTCTGCCCGTCCAGTCCGCGGGCGGCCAGCCAGTCGCGGACCAGATGACGGGCCCGGGGCACGGAGCACGGTTCGGGCGGGAGCGTCCAGGGCGCCTCCTGGCCGCTCGGCTCTCCGAGAGTGCGGCCGACCTCGACGCGGAGATGGCCGGAGTCGATCCCGAGCCGGTGCCGGAGGTGGGCGCAACCACACGCGCAGGCGACGACCGCCGGACCGGCCGGGCCGTTCTTCTGTGATGGCACGCTCGCCTGGCCGGTGGGAGCGCTGCAGGGAGTCACGCCGCCTGCCCACAGGGCTGGCAGTGGACCGGGATGCTGCGCCCGTCGGGCATGAGCCCGCCGGTGTCCTCGAAGACCACCACCCCGTTGCAGAGCAGCCCCCAGCCCTGCTCCGGGTGGAAGGCCACCAGCGCGGCGGCCTCGTGATCGGACGCGCTCGTGGGCGGACACGGAGGTTGGTGCTGACACATGGCTCGTACCTTCGATTCCTTGCCGACTACGGTGGAGCCTTACCGTCTCCAACAGGATCTCTCACCGAAGATTTGGACATAACGGGAGAAATACCCACATCCGTACCTACTTCTTTGAGCGGATCCCTTGGGGAAGGAGAACGGCAGGGCACGTACCCCTGGCCCCCTCGTGACTTCGCCACCCCGGGACACGGCACGGGTAACCCTGGAGCATCTGCCGTCAACGCGATCCGAAGATTTTTTGGCCGGCGAGCCGAAGGTGCAAAAATCCTAGAAACGCCTCTGACGTCGGCACTTGTCGCCCAAACAGCGTTACGTCCGCTTGATGTGCGCTTTATCATGTCTTGACCTTGGACCGGGTCCGGGTAGCCTCCCTGGTCACGGAAGACAACCGGTCAATGGTGCCGCCACACACGCCACGCCCGCCCCCCGGGAACGGTCCGCGTGCACGCGCCATCGCTCAACCCGTCTCCCGGTAGCCGGGTTGCGAGGGCGGCGCGACCATGCCTGCACGGCTGCCGGGGGTCCCCTCGAAGCTATCTATGACACCTGAGATGCAGAAGTTCATCGAGCTGCTGGAGAACGAGCTCGGATACTCCGAGAAGAGCGGCGGTTACACCAAGTTCGGCCACTGGTACGGCGACAACGTCGAGTTCGACGCCGACTACACCGCGGCACCCTGGTGTGACATGTACCTGTCGTGGGCGGCCGACAAGCTCGGCTACCAGGACTGGGTAGGGCAGTTCGCCTATACCGTTCATCACGCCATGTGGTTCAAGGAGCAGGACGCCTGGGGCACCACTCCCAAGCCCGGCGCCATCGTCTTCTTCGACTGGAGCGGTACAAAGAAGATCGACAACATCGACCACGTGGGGATCGTCACCAAGGTGACGGGCAGGACGATCCACACGATCGAGGGGAACATCGACGGAGGCGTCGCCAAGCGCAAAGAACGCGACACCGGCAAGGTCGTCGGCTACGGATATCCGGAGAAGATCAAGGCCCGGATGGACAGGGAGGCGTCCCAGAAGCAGACGATCGTCACCCCCGCCGACGCGCAGACGGGCAACTCTGTTGCGTTGACCTCGGGGCCGAACCTGCTCGCGATGGTCCCCGCACCCGATCTCGCGACCGGGAACGACACCTCCCAGAGCCGCCCCGATCAGGTCAAGGCCGGTTCCAAGCCCGCCAAACCCGCCAAACCCGCCACCGAGCGCAGCACTCCCTCCCCCAAGGACGGGAAGAGCACCCCGGCAAGCGCCCCGGAGGCCGGCCGGTCCACTGTTCCCCCTCAGACGGCAGCCGGTCGTGGTACCACCGGCGGCAAGCACGCCAAGCCCGCCGCCGCGGACACGAACGCACTCGCGGCGGCCCCCATGGCTCTCCGTGACGACCTCCCCTCGCACGTCCCCCAGTTCGGCACTCCCGCCGTACTGGCCCCGGTCCTGCTCGCCGCAGTCGCGATCATCGCCCATACCAGGGTCCGGCAGTCGAAGGTACGGCTCGCGTTCGCCGAAGGGGGCACCGTCCCCGCCCGGCCGTCCCGCCGGGCTCCCGGCCGCCGGGCTTCCGGGCACCGGGTCCCCGGCCGTCGCCGGATCACCAAGGGCGTTCCCGCCCGCCCCACGGCGAAGATCGTTTCTGAGAGAACGTTCCCGGCGGCCACGGTGCCCGAGTCGTTTTCGATCACCATGACCTCGCTCCCCCGCGTCGAGGAGATCGGCTGGACCGACTCCCCCCGGCCAGGGGGGACCGTCCCGGCCCCACGTCGCCACGACGGCCCTCACGCCCCCTACCAGGGCAGACGCCGTCTCCGGGAACGTCCGGCCGTCGAGACTTCCACTTTCGTCCCGGACGCTCCCCTACGCGGCCGGCGCCACCGCCGGGTCGACCCCGTGGTCAGCACGACGATCCCGGCCATGCCGCTCGCCGTCGAACCCGCCGACGTCCTGGTCCACCGTGGCTATCAGGGGAGGCGCCGGGCGAAGGTGCCGGTCTGACCGGACAGGGCGATGGCCCGGAAGAGGACGCCTCTCAGCGCCGGTCAGGCGGGCGCCGCCGCACGATGCGGCACGATCACTCCGGTTCCGCCTCAAGCTCGGCGGTCCGGGTGTTCGTTCCCAAGCCGGGATTCCGCTGCGGTGTCCCGCAGGCCGGTCGCGGACGGACACCCGGGTGTTCCCGGGCGTGCGGGCGGCGGCAGAACGGCCGCCGGCAACGACGACTGTCGTGCCCGGTGTGACCGGACACGACAGTCGCGCCTTCTCCGTTCTCCTCAGCTCACGGCGCGAGCCCGGTGAGACACACTCCGGGAGACTGATAGGTCCAGGAGGAGGCCAGGGATGACCAGGCGGTCACGGAGGACCCGAAGGACGCGGGCATGCACGTCCAGCAGGTCACACAGCCCCCGGCACTTGAGGTGGGATTGCCGAGATACACCTGCCCGGCAGGCCCCACGGGGCTGGCAGGACCTCTGGGACCGGCAGGACCTCTGGGACCGGCAAGACCTCTGGGACCGGCAAGACCTCTGGGACCGGCAAGACCGATAGGGCCTTCCGGACCGGGGGGATTGGCAGAATCTGTGGGCCCGGGCGGATCAGGGGGTCCGGACAGAGGCCCACCGACGGGACCGACGGGACCGGTAGGTCCGGTCGGTCCGGTGGCACCTGTAGGTCCGGAAGGCCCGGAAGGACCTTCCGGACCTGTGGGGCCGGTGGCACCCGTAGGCCCGGCAGGACCCACAGGACCGGAGGGACCCACAGGACCGGCAGGCCCGGCAAGACCAGCGGGACCGGCGGCACCTTCAGGCCCCGCAGGACCAACGGGACCTGCGGCACCTTCAGGCCCCGCAGGACCCACAGGACCAGCGGGGCCGGCGGGACCGATGGCACTGTCTATACCCGAGATGCCCACGCCGCACGGAAGACCAGGTCGGCCGTCCAGACCGTCCCTGCCGTCTCTGCCGTTTCTACCGTCCCTGCCGTTTCTGCCGTCGCAGCCACGGTGCCCGTGCCAGCACCCGCAGTGCCTTCTGCAGCACCCGCAGTGCCTTCTCCGGCATCCGCAGTGACCGCCCCCACAGCGGGCCTTCTTCACTACGACGTGCGCAGCGGGGGCGGGGGCGCGGACCGGGATGGGGATACCGTCATTGGCGGCGGACGGGGATGCGGCCACTTCCATCTGCCCGGTGTCCGCATTGACCGGCATTGGATTCGACGAGACGAGGAGGGCGCCGGTCATGGCCGCTACGGCCACGGCTCCGACACGCCTTCCAAAGGAAGTACTTAATGTCAATTTATTTATCTGATGGAGCACTTAACTTCCCCTGACGTTCTTAATGGCAGGAAATTTCTATCGATCACGCCGCACGACGGCGATTAATCAGAAAATACCTTCAGAGCGCAGGAGATCCCTCGTTGACATAGTTCAGAAGAAGCAAATAAATGCCATGGACATAAAACCTTCGCCACCTCTTCATGCACTTCACCTCTCATGTCATGATTTGGCTGCAAATAACGTCGCGCATATACACGGCATGAAATCCAAGCGGCAGCCCGGATCCGCAGGAACCCCCACCCCGGACGCGCGTTCGGGCAAGGCAAATCACCCGAACGCGCGTAAAACATGTCCTAGAACCAGAAGACCGGACCGGTCGCCCTGCGCATCATGCAGGGATTGCTGTAGGTCTGCTCGAACCGGACGTAGCGGCCGTTCCAGACGCCGGTCGCGGTCGCTCTGACGGGGTCGTACACCCTCGAGCAGAACACCCCCGACGGATACGAAACCATGGCGGGATTCCCGTGCGCCGGAACCAGCACAGCGCACGCCTCACGCCTGCGGGGGTGCGTTCCTCCCGGTGGGCTGCATCTGAGCCGGGCATACTCCGGCCTGGACCTTGGATCCCTTGTCTTGACAACGGTCAGCGTGAGCTCCTCGTGCTGCGTCGTCGGATACGGCCACGGCGGGATGGGGTAGCCGGGGTAGGGCCACTGCGGAGTCGGCGTGGGCCGCGGCGGCAAATAGTTGGGATAGCCGGGCTGCGGCGGGACCGGTGTAGGCCGGGGAGGCGGGTAGCCGGGATAGCCACCCGGCGGAGGGGGATAGCCCGGCTCTCCCGGCTGGGGCGGCGGCGGAAGAGGCTGGGCGATGGGCTGGTCGGCTTCGGACGGCGAGGGCTGGGCGGCTGCGGTGGCCGTACCTCCGAGAAGGAAGAGCCCCGCGGTGGTCAGACACAAGAGACGTCGCATGAAATCCCCAATGAGTTGTTTTGTGTAAATAGCCGGAAAGGGAGACTTCCGACCACTCGGGGGGATGATCTGCGCCCTGAACTCTGAACTCTGAAGACGTTATATCAACTTATGACGGCAGGTCTCACGGCGACTCGCTATGGAACGCCATCAATACGTCATTTGTATCCATAGGCATGGTGAACCGACAGTCTTCAATGGACTAGCCATTGAGCGTCATATCCGACAGTTCTTTCAGGTGGGAGCGCACGCGGGGCGGTGCCTCCCGGCGGACACCCGGACAGGCGACGCGAACCATCGGCCCCGCGCTAGGCGGCTCCGGTCGGCGGTCAGCCGTGGACGGCTCCGGCGAGTTCCCGAGGAGCCTCGCCGGTGAAGGTCTCCTCCTCGCTCCCCTCGATGGAGAGATCGGGCAGGATCCGTTCCAGCCAGCCGGGACACCACCAGTTGAACCTGCCGAGCAGGACCATGGTCGCGGGGACCAGGAAGCCGCGGATGATGGTGGCGTCCACCGCCACCGCCACGGCCAGGCCGACACCGAAGATCTTGACCATGGGATCGGGATAGGCGATGAAGGCCACGAAGACGGCGACCATGATCAGGGCGGCGGAGGTGATGACCCGGCCGGTCGTGCCCAGCCCCTCGGCCACCGCCCTGCGGTTGTCGCCGTGCTTCAGGTATGCCTGCCGTACCGCGGTGAGCAGGAAGACCTCGTAGTCCATCGACAGGCCGAACAGCACCGCGAACAGCATCAGCGGGATGTAGCCGTCGATCGGCACCGTGAAGAACAGCGTGGCCAGGTAGGAGTCGTCCATGCTCACCGGCGGGTCCATGCCGACCAGGCCGCTGCCCAGGCCGAGGGAGAAGACGATCGAGAGCGCCCCGAACGCGGCTCCGAGAGAGACCAGGTTCATCAGCGCGGCCTTGATCGCCACCACCGGCGAACGGAACGCCAGGAGCAGCAGCGCGGCGCTGAGCAGCACCACCACACCGACCACCAGGGGGGTGCGGCCGGCGATTCTGTCGCTCGCGTCGGCCATGGCCGCCACCTCCCCGCCCACGTGTACCCGCGCTCCCCCGACCTGGATCCCGCGCACGGCCTCGACCACCTCGAGCGCCCGCGGGTCACTGGGCGCGTACTCGGAGACCGCCTGGACCAGTACGGCGGTGCCGTCGTCGTTCAGCAGGGGATCGCCCACATGGGCCATCCCCTTGACCGCGCCGACCTCTTCCTTCAGCTCCCGGAGCACGGCGGGCGCGGGCACCCGGTCGACGACCCGCTCCTGGAGGGAGGCGACCACGATCAGCGGTCCGTTGATCCCCGGCCCGAAACCGGCCTGCATGAGCTCGTAGGAGCGGCGGGCCGCGGTGCCCTTGTCACCGTAACCGTCGTCGAGCGGGCCGAGTCTGAGCGCGAGGGCGGGCGCGGTCAGCGCGGCGAGGACGACAACGCTGAGCGCGAGCACGCTCCAGGGACGCCTGGCGACCCAGGCGCCCAGCGCGCCCCAGCCGGAAAGGCCCTCCACGGCCGTGCGACGGCCCATGAAGGGCAGGCGCAGCGCGTTGACCCGGTGTCCGAGCAGGCCGAGCAGGGCGGGGACCAGCGTGATCGAGGTGAGCACCGCGCAGACGACCGAGATGCCGGTGATCCAGCCGAGCGTCTGCAGCAGTGGGAAGCCGGCGAGCATCAGCGCGCTGAGCGCGATGATGACCGTCCCGCCGGCGAACACCACGGCCCCGCCCGAGCTCGCTGCCGTCCGGCGTACCGCCTCGGGCACCAGCAGGCCCTCGGCCAGCAGCTTGCGATGCCTGCTGAGCAGGAAGAGGGCGTAGTCGATGCCGACTCCGAGGCCGATCATCGTCGCCATGATGGAGGCCTGCTTGGGGACGTCCACCAGGTGTCCGAGCAGGCTGATCACTCCCAGCCCGGTCGCGATGCTGATCAGCGCCGTGAAGACGGGAATGGCCGCAGCGACCAGCGTGCCGAACGCGAACAGCAGCACCAGCAGCGCGCAGAGCACACCGATGACCTCGCTGGTGCCGGTCTTGATCTCCTTGTCCGCCGGGGTGGAGGCGTCGGCGGGTACGGCTTCCACGCCCAGCGCGCGTACCGGCTGGGCCGCTTCGGAGATGCGCCGGGTGGTCTCGGCCAGCCTGCTGTTGTCGTGTCCCTCAAGCTTGACCGTGAGGAGGCCGATCTGCAGGCTGGGCGCCAGGCCGCCGACCCGGTAGGGGGTGAGGACCTCCGCCACGTGCGGAATCCCGCGGATCTCGTCCATCGCCCGGCGCACCGCGCGCATCCGGTCCTGCGAGGTGAGGGGACCGTCCGCGGAGTAGAGCACGACCTGGACCGTGCCTCCCGCCCCGTAACCGGGACCGAAGCCCTCGCGCATCAGATCGTGGGCCTGCTGGGCATCCGAGCCGGGTATGGACACGTTGTTGCTCACCGGGCCGGCGAACACGATCGATCCGGCGGTCAACAGCACCGCCGCGGCCACCCAGAACGCCAGCACGATCCTGCCGTGCCTCGCGCACCAGCCTCCCAACTGCCCCAGCAAGCCAGACATCGGTGACCGCCCTATTAAAAAGATGAAATACCGTGAAACGCCGCCTTATTCGTGCGTACAGAACGTACACGGCTCCCGGCTCGGGCCCACCACGGAGTCGGCCTCTACCGGCTCTCCGGTCCACACGCGCCGGGTGGCCTCTCAGCCTTGCTCTCCGGCCGACCCTGGCACCTCCGAGCTCATGGGATCGGTGGGAGTGCTCGTCTCCCCAGGGCCAGGACCAGAGCCGGGATCGGGGTCGGGGTCGGGGCCGGGACCGGTCTGCCCCTCGACGCCGACCGTGATCACGACCACGGCGTCCGGCCGGGCACACGGGCCGGACGCCCCGCTCTGCGCCAGCACCACGCCGGCCTGGGAGGGATCGCCGACAAGCCGGGGGCGCACCCGTACGGCGAAGCCCGCCTCGCTCAGCGCGCTCCGTGCGTCCGCCTCCTTCCGGCCGACGACCGAGGGCACCTCGGCCCCGCGTTTGGACACGGCGAGCGTCACCGCACTGCCTGAGGAGACGTGCTCTCCCGCGGCGGGCGTACTGGTGAGTACCCGCCCCGCGGGCTCCGCCGAGCAGCGCGTGGTGACCTCGCCCAGAACCAGTCCCGCCTGGACGAGAGCGGCCTCGGCCTGCTTCCGGCCGAGGCCGGCCAACGCGGGCACCGGCACTCCCGCCGAGACCTCCAGGTTGACCTTGGCGCCCTTGACGACCATGGCCCCCGCCGCCGGCACGGTGCTGAGCACCTGCCCGACCCGGCGGTCGGAGTCGGCCCGCGTGACAGTCCCGGTGACCAGTCCCGCCTGTTTGATCAGGCGCGACGCCTCCGCGCGATCCAGCCCGGCGAGCACCGGCACCGCGACTGGTACCGGCACCGGAGGCGGCACGGAGGCGGAGACCGGAGGGGGCGAAGGGGCCGTGGTACCGGCCCTCGACGCGGGCGGGGCAGGGCGGGTGGCCCTGGCCTGCTGCGGGGTGAGTTCGGCCGGCGTACCGGACACCCCCGTCGATCTCCGAGGCTCACTCCGCCCCGCCGGGTCGCCGCTCCCGCTCAGGGCCGGGACCAGCACACCCACCAGCACGGCCGCGCTCACCAGCAGCGCTCCCGACACCGCCACCGACGCCCTGGTGGCCGCCCGTCCCGGACGGGTCTGCGGCTCGGCGAGCCCGCCGCGGGGCCGCCGGCCCGGTGCCGCTGTCAGGGCCGGCACCGGCGGGAATCCGGACGACACCGGTCCCCGGGCCGACGGGGGTTTCGCCGGCGCCGGCCGTGCGTCGTCACCGAGCAGGAAGAGCAGGAGTTCGCGACTGGTGGGGCGGTTTCGGGGGTCCTTCTCCAGGCAGTCGGCGACCAGTCCGCCGAGCTGCCCGTCGAGGTGGCCGAGCTCCGGAGGCGCGCTGAGGATGCGATGGAACACGGCGGCGACCGAGTCCTGGCCGAACGGGGCGTGGGCGTTGGCCGCGAAGCAGACGGTGGCGCCCCAGGCGAAGACATCGGCCGCCGGACTGATCTCGGCCCCCTCCACCTGCTCGGGCGCCATGTAGGCGGGTGTGCCCGCGCCGCGCCCGCTCTGCGTGGCTCCCGCCTCCAGCGCCCTGGCCAGCCCGAAGTCGATGACCCTCGGCCCGTCGGGGCCCAGCAGCACATTCTGCGGCTTGAAGTCGCGATGCACGATCCCGGCACGATGAATGGCCGCGAGCGCGGTGGCCGTACCGATGGCCAGACGCTCCAGCGCCCCTCCCCCACGGGGACCGGCGGCCACGACCTCCCGGTGGAGGGAGGGACCGTCGATGTATTCGCTGACGATGTAGGGGCGGTCACCGGCCAGCCCCGCATCGACCACCTGGGCGGTGCAGAACCGGGCCACCTGCTTGGCCAGCTCGACCTCGCGCAGGAAGACCGCCTCGTCCTCTCCGAGCGGACCGTGCAACAGCTTGATCGCGTAAGGCTCCGAGCCGGTCTCGGGGTGCACCCCGAGATAGACCACGCCTTGGCCGCCCTCTCCCAGCCGGCCGACGATCGCGTACTCGCCGAGTTTTTCGAGGTCCCCTGTCCTGAGCGGTTGGGCATGCGGCACGCGACCCTCCCCTCCCCACCACTCTTCCCACTCAAGAAGAGGTATTCCCGGCAGTCAACCGTGGTGAAGCGCTTGAGGTCCGCACCGTGACACTCATGTAATGCTCAGGTCAGGAGAAACGATGGACATCACCCCAATAGTGCGGCTTCATTCCGCGCGCTGGAGCTCAGCTTCCGTCCACGCCCATCTCGGTGCGGGCCGGATCCGTGAGCTGGAGCGATCCTGCGATGATCTTCCCGGGGTCGTCCGGCCGAGCGGCGGGCCGGTCCGGCGGGTGATGGTGCGCGCCGTCAGGGACGGGACGACCGGTAACCTGGCGGGGTGCTGGAACAGATCACGGCGACTCGCTACGTGACGCCTCTGCGTGAGGGCGGGTCGCTCCCCGGGGTGGTCGAGGCCGATGACCTCGGCACCTATGTCGTGAAGTTCCGCGGCGCCGGGCAGGGTCGCCGGGTGCTCGTCGCGGAGATCATCTGTGCCGAGCTGGCCAGGCGGCTCGGCTTCCGCACCCCCGAGCTGAAAGTGATCGACGTCGATCCGCAGATCGGTGCGCGGGAGCCGGACGAGGAGATCCAGGACCTGCTCAAGGCCAGCGAGGGCCACAACCTGGCGGTCGACTTCCTGCCCGGCGCACTCGGCTTCGAGCCGCTCGTCTGGCCCCCGGAGCCCGGTTACGCCTCCCGGCTGCTCTGGTTCGACGCTCTGGTCCACAACGTGGACCGGAGCTGGCGCAACCCGAACCTGCTCGTCTGGCACGGTGAGACCTGGCTGATCGACCACGGTGCCGCCCTCTGGTTCCACCACAACTGGCCCACCGCCGATCCGCAACGCGGCTTCGACGCGCGCGACCACGTGCTGGCTCCCTTCGCCACCCGGATGGCGGAGACCGACGCCGAACTCAGTGAAAAGATCACCCGGGATCTCCTCGACGGGGTGGTGGACGTGGTCCCCGACGAGTGGCTGGAGGACGAGCCCGGGTTCGACGGGGCGCAGGCCGTACGGCAGGCGTATGTCGAGCATCTGCTGGCCCGCGCGCAGGGGCCCCGCGGATGGCTGCCCGGACCGTCGGGTTCCGCCACGCAGAAGAAGACCGGCTCGGTGGGCGCGTTCTGGAAGGACAGCCGGTGAGAGACGTCTACGAGTACGCCGTGATCCGGGTGGTCCCCCGCGTGGAGCGGGGCGAGCTGATCAACGCCGGAGTGGTGCTCTACTGCCAGCCGCGCGACTACCTGTGTGCTCGGGTGGAGCTGGACGAGGCGCGGTTGCGCGCGCTCGACCCCCATGCGGACCTCGACGGCGTACGGCACGCACTCGGCGCGTACCAGCGTTCCTGCACCACCGACGCGGGGCCGCTGACCGAGGAGCCCCTCGGTGGCCGGTTCCGCTGGCTGACCGCTCCGCGCAGCACGATCGTGCAGACCGGCCCGGTCCACGCTGGTCTCACCGCCGACCCCGAAGCCGAGCTTGAGCGCCTGGTGACCTGCCTGGTCCGCAGCCTCTGAGCGTCTAGAAGAGCACCGACATGAAGGTGCCGACCTCGGTGAACCCGGCTCTGCGGTAGACCGCCCGGGCGGGGGCGTTGTAGTCGTTGACGTAGAGCGAGACCACGGGCGCGAAACAGTCGAGCGCGTGCTTGACCACCGAGGCCATCCCCGCCACCGCGTGACCCCGGCCACGCAGGTCGGGATGGACCCAGACGCCCTGGATCTGGCAGGCCAGCGGCGTGACGGCACCGATCTCGGCCTTGAAGACGACCCTGCCGTGCTCGATCCGCGCGTAGGACCGGCCGATCCGGATCAGCTCGGCCACCCGGGACCGGTAAAGGGCGCCGCCGTCCCCCGCCTCCGGGGAGATCCCCACCTCCTCGGTGAACATCGCCACGCAGGCCGGGAGCAGGATCTCGAACTCCTCCGGCCGCACCCGCCGGACCAGCGGGTCGGCCGGGACGGGGGACGGTGTGGCGACCGCCATCACCGGCTGTGCCCGGCGGATCGCACGGGCCGCACCCCAGTGGGGCTCCAGCCGCTCCCACAGCGGCGCCACGGCGTCCGCGGGGCCGACGATCGAAGAACAGCGACGGCCCTGCCTGCGGGCGCGGTCGGCGAAGGCGTGCACGGCGTCGGCACCGGCGTTCACCGGGACCAGGTTGGCCCCGGCATAGCAGAGAGAGGTCAGACCGCCGCGTGGCCCGAATCCCCACATCTGACCACCGAGCCTGGCCGGATTGAGCCCGACGGCACGGACTCTGGAGGCGACGAAGACATTGGCGACGGGATCGGCGTCCAGAAGCGCCAGCACCTCGTCACGATCGTTGTCATCGAGCACGCGCGACGCTGTTGTGCGCAGCATCACGCGCTCAGCCTACGCGACCCCTGCGATTTTGGCAGGAACCAACATAGAGCCAGTCATCTCCACCTACCCAGCCGGCTGCTCCGCCGCCGCCGCCCGCTGCGCGGATCCGACCTCCGGCGTCCCCGCGCAGCGGGCATCCGGAGTGGCGGCGCTACGCCGAGCCGGGCCGGGCAGGGTGCCGTCCCTGAGGTAAGCCTGCAGGTGGCGGTCCACACAGCGGTTCCCGCCGAACGAGACCCCGTGGTTGCCGCCGGGCACGGTCACCAGCCGGGATTCGCCGAACAGCTTGCGGACGTGCAGAGCCCCCGAGTAGGGCGTGGCAGGGTCGCGCTCGGCCTGGATGAGCATGATCGGCGGCAGCTCCGGATGGTCCTGGATCTTCACCGGCGTGCCTCCCCGCTCGGGCCAGAACGCACAGGGTGCGTTGTACCAGGCATTCGGCCAGGTGAGAAAGGGGGCCTTGGCGTACAGCCTGGTCATGTCGGTCCGCCACCGGGACCAGTCCCGGGGCCAGGCGGCGTCGCTGCACTGCACGGCCAGGTAGACGGCGTACGCGTTCTCCGCCTTGGCGTCGTTCTCCGCGTGCCGGCGGTAGGCGGCGAGCATCGGCTCCGTGTCGTCCTTCTTGACGTAGGCGGAGAACGCCCTGGCGAGCTGCGGCCAGATCATGTCGGAGTAGCCGCCGGCGGTGTAGATGTCGTCGAGCTCACTCGGGCCGACCACCCCGCCGGCTGGACGGGTGCGCAGCCGATCCCGCATGGCGTACCACGCGAAGGAGACCGACTTGCCGGTCGCGCCCAGCTTGTAGACGTCATTGTGGCGGGCCGTCCACTTCAGGAATTCCTGGTGCCGCCGGTCGAAGGAGACGTCCTGAACGAGGTTGGAGTCGTACCAGACACCGCGGGGATCCACCACGCTGTCCAGGATGAGCCGCTTGACCCTGCTGGGGAAGAGCGTCGCGTAGACCTCGCCGAGGTAACTCCCATAGGAGTAACCCAGGAAGCTGATTTTGGACTCGCCGAGCGCCGCTCGGATCGCGTCCATGTCCCTGGCGGAGTTCTCGCTGGTCATGTGGGGCAACAGCCACTTCCACCGCTGCCCGCACGCCGTGGCGTACTGCTGGGCCCTGCCGATCAGCGCGGTCTCCTCCCGCGCGTTGCCGGGCACATGGTCGGGGAGCGGCGGAGCGTAGTATTTCGCCGGGTCCACGCATCGGAGCGCGGGCTCGCTGCTTCCCACCCCCCGCGGGTCGAAGCCGACCACGTCGAATCGCTCCGCCAGGCCGGCGGGAAGCTGGGCGGCGACGTATTTGGCCAGGCTGCGGCCGGATGCCCCAGGGCCTCCGGGGTTGACCAGCAGCACGCCGAGATGGTCGCCGCCCCGGGCGGCCTTTCCCCTGATCCGGTTCAGAGCCAGGCTGATGGTCTGGGAGGAGTCACCGTAGTCGAGGGGAACCCTCAGGTTCGCGCACTCCACCTCACCCGCCTTGGCCTCGGCCGGAGCGGCCAGCACGCCGTCGAGCAGGCCGGTCTTGGGCGCACCGCCGCAGGGGCCCCAGAGCAGCTCACTCCGCTCCTGCTGCGCCACAGCTCCCTGTGGATCCCCCATGGTGACGGCCAGCACTGCGATGACCGCGACAACCCCGACAACCCTTTTCACAGACGTTCCCTCCCGGTAAGGCCGAGGCGATGATCTCCCAGGTGAGGGCGCGGCCACAGGGAACACGGCCGGATTCTTAACAATATGTATGCGAGTGATTACCACATGCGACCAATGGCGCCAAGGACATCCCGCTGGGCTACGCCGAGCCCACCCCGCGTGCGGAGCCGCTCCGCACAGAACAGGACCGCCCGGCGCACACCGCGACGGTGCGCCGGACGGTCCTGGTGGATCGGAGCTCAGGGCCTGCCCTGCCGATCCTTTCGCCTACCGCGGTCGTTCAGACGGCCGCCAGTGGCCTCGCGCCGAACGTCGACCGGGAAATTCTCGGCTCGGAGACGCCCTACTAGCCGACGACGACCTCGGGACCCGAGTCGTCCCCGTCGAGATCGACGTCCACGCCCATCTCCTCGGCGAGACGCAGAGCCTCCTCGATGAGGGTCTCCACGATCTGGGACTCCGGGACGGTCTTGATGACCTCTCCCTTGACGAAGATCTGGCCCTTGCCGTTGCCGGAGGCCACTCCGAGGTCGGCCTCGCGGGCCTCACCGGGACCGTTGACGACGCAGCCCATCACCGCGACACGCAGCGGGACCTTCAGCCCCTCAAGGCCGGCCTGGACCTGCTCCGCCAGGGTGTAGACGTCGACCTGGGCGCGACCGCAGGAGGGACAGGAGACGATCTCCAGGCCGCGCTCGCGCAGGTTCAGCGACTCCAGGATCTGGTTGCCGACCTTGACCTCCTCCACCGGAGGGGCCGACAGCGACACGCGGATGGTGTCGCCGATGCCCTCGGCCAGCAGCGCGCCGAACGCGACCGCCGACTTGATCGTGCCCTGGAACGCCGGACCCGCCTCGGTGACCCCCAGGTGCAGGGGGTATTCGCACTGGGCGGCCAGCAGGCGGTATGCCTGGATCATCACGACCGGGTCGTTGTGCTTGACCGAGATCTTGATGTCGCGGAAGCCGTGCTCCTCGAACAGCGAGCACTCCCACAGCGCCGACTCCACCAGCGCCTCGGGGGTGGCCTTGCCGTACTTCTGCAGCAACCGGGGGTCGAGCGAACCGGCGTTGACGCCGATCCGGATCGGCACCCCGTGGTCCGCGGCGGCCCGGGCGATCTCGCCGACCTTGTCATCGAACTTCTTGATGTTGCCCGGATTGACCCGGACCGCCGCGCAGCCCGCTTCGATCGCGGCGAAGACGTACTTCGGCTGGAAGTGGATGTCGGCGATGACCGGGATCTGCGACTTCTTCGCGATGATCGGCAGCGCCTCGGCGTCGTCCTGGGAGGGCACGGCCACCCGGACGATCTGACAGCCCGATGCGGTCAGCGCGGCGATCTGCTGGAGCGTGGCGTTGACGTCAGCGGTGACCGTGGTGGTCATCGACTGCACCGAGACGGGGGCGTCTCCACCCACCGGGACGGAGCCGACCATGATCTGACGGGATTTGCGTCGCTCGGCGATCGGCCTGGTCCTTACGGAAGGGATACCGAGAGCAACAGAAGTCATTTTCAGCCCTTGAAGAGTCGACGACATTACCCAGTCTAGGCAGTCCCGGTGAGCTCCCGAGACCTTGCCCGCGCCCATTCGTCGGCATCGAGCACTTCTGCTACGGAATCTGCTTTGGTAACGATGTGCTCGGAGACAACTCGGGCCACCGTGTCGACGATGCCGAGGAAGGGCAACCGCCCGGCCAGGAAGGCGTCGACGCAGACCTCGTTGGCCGCGTTGTAGACGGCGGGGGCGGTGCCTCCCGCCGAGCCGACCTGACGGGCCAGCGCGACGGAGGGGAACGCCTCGTCGTCGAGCGGTTCGAACGTCCAGGCATGGGCCTCCGTCCAGTCGACGGTGGGGGCGGCATCGGCGACCCGTTCCGGCCACCCGAGGGCCAGCGCGATCGGCAGCCTCATGTCCGGCGGGCTGGCCTGGGCGATGACCGAGCCGTCCACGAACTCGACCATGGAGTGGACCACCGACTGCGGATGGACCACGACGGTGATCCTGTCGAAGCCGATGTCGAAGAGCAGATGGGCCTCGATGACCTCCAGGCCCTTGTTCACCAGAGTGGCCGAATTCACTGTGATGACCGGTCCCATCGACCAGGTGGGGTGGGCCAGGGCCTGCTCGGGGGTCACGTTCTCGAGCTTCGCGCGCGACCTGCCGCGGAAGGGGCCGCCGCTGGCGGTGACGATGAGCCTCCGTACGGCCGACGCGTCGGGGCCGGAGGGTCCGGCGGCCCACAGGCACTGGGCCAGCGCGGCGTGCTCGGAGTCGACCGGTATCAGCTGTCCCGGCTTGGCGAGACGCTTCACCAGCGGCCCACCGATGATCAGCGACTCCTTGTTGGCGAGGGCGAGCACCCTGCCCGCATCGAGCGCGGCCAGCGTCGAGGTCAGCCCCAGCGCGCCGGTGATGCCGTTGAGCACCGTGTCAGCCGGCCAGGCGGCCGCCTCCGCGACCCCCTCCGGCCCGGCGAGGACCTCGACGCTCACCCTGTGTGCGGCCAGGGCCTCCCGCAGCGCCGGCACGGCCGAGGGGTCGGCGACGGCCACCGCGTCGGGCCGGAACTCGGCCGCCTGGCGGGCCAGCAGGTCGACCCTGCCGCCCCCGGCGGCGAGCGCCGCCACCCGGAACCGGCCGGGGTTGCGGGCGATGACATCGAGGGACTGGGTCCCGATGGAGCCGGTCGAGCCGAGCAGGACGACGGAGCGAGTGGTGTCTGGCTGCACCGTCCCATTCTCCCGGCTCCCGGCTCCCTGTCGAATCGGTATCGACAGCAGTGAAGGATGAAACACACGATAAAAGGCGTTACTTACGCCGGAATTTCGCTATATCAATAGTGGTAAATGTTGAGAAATATAGTTATCCGGCGCACTAGCTTCCCGACTCAGCATCAGGTCTTGGGAGGTACAAATGCGCCGTACGGCACGCCTGGTTCCCCTACTCGCTCTCGTCGTGGGCGGCACCCTGCTCCCCCCGGGGGTCGCGCACGCCACCGCCGTGGTGTCGGCCGCCCCCCAGCCCGTCGACAGGAAGGCCGCCGACACCGGAACCGAGCAACGCACCGTCCAGCGCTACTGGACGGAGGCGAAGATGGAGGCGGCCCAGCCACTCGACGCCCTCGCCCCCAGGAAGGACGGCGTCCGGCTCACCGCGGCGGCGATCGCAGCGCAGGCGGCCGCCGACCCCGTCTCGGTCCCCGCGACCCCGCCCGACGGCGTCACCGTCACGACCACGCGGCGCTCGGTGACCGCCCGCGCCTCCACCGGGTCGCCATGGAAGGGCAAGGGGGTGATCTCCACAACCGTCGGACGGGTCTTCTTCACCTACCAGGGCCGTAACGCCTCCTGCTCGGGCAACGCGGTGACCAGCGACAACAAGAGCACTGTGATCACCGCGGGGCACTGCGTGAGGATGGGCGGCGCCTTCCACGGCAACTGGGTCTTCGTTCCGGGCTACGACAACGGCGACCGGCCGTACGGCACCTGGGTGGCGACCACGCTCTACACCACCCCGCAGTGGAACAACAGCGAGGACGTCAACTACGACGTGGCCGCGGCCGTGGTGGCCCCGTTGAACGGCCGGTCGCTGACCGACGTGGTCGGCGGCCAGGGCGTCGCCTTCAACCAGGCCAGGCGGCAGCAGATGCACTCCTTCGGATATCCGGCCGCCGCCCCCTACGACGGATCGAAACTGGTCTACTGTGCGGGCCGGGCGTTCGACGACTTCCTGATGTCCCGTGACATCGGCCTGAACTGCGCCATGACCGGCGGGTCGAGCGGCGGCCCCTGGTTCACCGGCTTCGACGAGAGCACCGGGGCGGGCACGCTGAACTCGGTGAACAGCTTCAAGTACGGATTCGCCACCGGCTGGATGTTCGGCCCCTATTTCGGAACCGACGCGCAGGCCGTCTACGAGGCCGCGCAGGCCACCGGCACCTCCTGATTTTGACCGAAAGTAGTTATAGCGACACAACGGGTAGTGCAAAATCGGTCCCATGACCTTGACCCTCCCCCTGTTCGCGAGTGCCGTGCTCGTCGCCGGTCTGATGGGCGTCTCCCCCGCCACCGCGACGACCACGGAGCACGGGCGTGCCGCCCGCCCGCTCCAACCGGCCGCGGAGGCCGTCCCGGAACGGGGTGACATCGTCGAGCACGTGGTCGCCGGCGGCGTGGCGGGCCGGAACGGCGTGCTCGATTACTGGACCCCTCGCCGGATGGCGGCCGCCGCCCCGATCGACCTGCTCGGGGCGGCGGCCAAGGTGCTCGGCGCACCGGGCACGCCCGTCCACCAGCGGAGCCCCCGCATCGGCGGAGCGCGCTGGGGAGCGGGTGGCTCGGTGACCCGCACCACCGGCCGGGTCTTCCTCACCGTCGGCGGGCTCGACTTCGTGTGCTCGGCCAGCTCGGTGAAAAGCGCCAACAAGGACCTCGTGGTGACCGCCGGCCACTGCGTCAAGGACGGCACCGGTGCCTGGGCCGACAACTGGACCTTCGTGCCCGGTTACGACGCGGGGCGCCAGCCCTACGGGCAGTTCACCGCCCGCCGCATGTTCGTCACGGGCCCGTGGTCACGCAGCGCCGACGACAGCTACGACGTCGGCATGGTGGCGCTCAACCCCGGGGCCGGTAAACATGTGGAGGACGTCGTCGGAGGTCAGGACATCGCCTTCGGCGGCGCCCGGGGCCGCCCGGCGCACACCTTCGGCTTCCCCGCCGAGTCGCCCTACGACGGTGAGCACCTGGTCTACTGCGCCGGCCCGGTCCGCGCCGACCCCCATGACCAGACCGGCGACCAGGGCATGCACTGCGACATGACCGCCGGATCCAGCGGCGGTCCCTGGCTGAGCAGCTTCGACACCCCCACCGGACGCGGCACGATCACCTCGGTGAGCAGCTTCAAATACAGCGACGACCGGAGCACCATGTACGGCCCCTACTTCGGCACCACGGTCAAGGAGCTCTACACCACCGCCGAACGGTCGTGACCACGATGAGTGCCCAGACCTACACTCGGATAATGAGCGAGAATGCCCGTGAGGTGTCGATGAGCGAGTTCGGCGACCGTCTCGGCGACATCATCGGCCGGGCCTCGATGCTCGGAGAAGTCCTCTATCTCACAGTGGACGGCGTGCGCATCGCGAAGATCGTGCCTCATGAGGACGCCTGGTTCCGGAGCCCCACATGGCAGGCCCGAGAGCGCGAAGCCGAGGAGAACCGTGCGGCGGGAAACCACCAGACCTTCGATTCAGCCGACGAGTTCATGGCTCACCTCGAAGAGCTTCATCACCGAGCAGACGGCGGCGGCTTGATCACAACCGGTCGAAGGAATTGAGCCGTCCTTCGACCTGTTGTGATCAAGGCCCTTACTCCCTGGCTCGGCAGCGGACGCGTACAACAGTGGCCCGTCTGGGTATGTGGGCCGTTCGCGCTGCGGTGGGTGGGTGTTCCGGCCGGCCGTCGCAGTCACCGTCTCGTTTTTCAGGCCTCCGGCCTGACGGGCGCGGTGGTTACGCTTTTTTATAAGCCGGCCGGAACACCCACCCACCTCCGCGCCAGACTGCCTCGCCGTACGGCGTGCAGGCCGTAGCCGCTCCCTTCCGGACCGCCCAGCGATCTCGCGGACGCTGAAGCAATCCGCGCAGGGGCCGTGCAGAGTCGCCCGCCGCAGCTGACGCGTTCCTCTCCGACCAGTGCAGGGCCGAACGCCGTACCTATCCGAGCATCACCAGAGGCAGGAGCGGCTGGGACATTCGCCCGGTCTTTCGCGACCATGGTGTGGACCATCTCGTCACCGCCTACCTTCTCTCCTACGAACAGGGGATTCAGAAGCCCGACTCCGTGCTTTTCCAGACCGCCTGCGACCGGCTCGACCTGGCCCCCGACGACGTGCTCATGGTGGGCGACAACCCCGCCGCCGACGGCGGGGCCGCGGCACTGGGCTGCAAGGTTCACCTGGTCGATCATCTGCCGGTGGATCGGCGCCCGGCCGCGCTGGCCGCCGTCCTCGCATTGCTCGACTGAGCTCGGGCTTCAACCTGCCGGTGCCCCGCCGCACGCCTTCCGACCGGCAGAAGCGGGTTGGAGGGCGAGACAACGGCAACCGGCCCTGAAGTGGTGGGAAAGAGAGGCTTCAGCGGCCGCGACCGGCCTTGAACGGCCCCGGCGCGGATTGCTTCAGCGGCAGAGGGTCCGCTGAGCGGCCTGGGAGTGAGCGGCTACGGTCCGCGCGCCGTACGGCCAGTGAGCCGTCGTCCGCCGGGAAGGGAGAGGTCATGCCGCTTGTACGACGGATGCTTCCCGGGCGAATGGTTCGGTGGCCTTCAGCTGATCTTCAAAAAGGTTGCCCTGAGATGCCGCTGGGGAGATGGAACCAGACGACGGTGCTCGACTGGTCGTGATGGGCACCCCAGGCGGTGGCGATGAGGTCGACCAGCAACGGACCGCGCCCGCCGTCACTGTCGTGGTCGCTGGCTCGAACGAAGGGGATACTTCCAGCCGAGCCATCGTCTATGACCTCGATGTGCAGGCGACCGTTGCCCGCAGCCAAGCAGACTGTCACCGACCCGCTGGGGCTGTGGCTGGAGTCAGAGTGGACGACAGCGTTGGTAACGACTTCGCTGAGCAGCAACATCACGTCATCGAGGACTGCCTCGGCGACTTTTCCGGCCAGCAGGTGCCGGACCCACTGACGTGCTACGGGTGCCGAGTACGGGGTGGCAGGGAAGTCAGCGTGGCCGAGCAGGCGCAGAGTGGTCCAGCGGGTGGAGGTGACCCGGTGGCGTTCGTAGCGGCAGGTGACCAGGGGCAGGTTCATGTGATCACCACCGCCGAGACGATGATGTCGGCGACATTGTCAGCCTCGGCGCAGACCCACTGACCAGGTCGCCACAGCCGAGCCCACCAGGGCCGCCAGATGAAGACCCAGCCGTAGGCCCTGCGAATGACGGTGATGCGCACCCGTGCCCGGCCCGCCGATAGCACCTCTAGCACCGGCGGCCCTGTGGTGGAAAGAACGAGGGAGGTGCACATCCCCAGCTCTTTGAGACTCCCGCTCAGCCGTACCAGGCGAACGCACTGCTCCTGCGGATCGCCTCCACGTATCAGTATCGACATCACTCCTCCAGATTCGTGGTCGTTCGATTACAATCCGTGGAAGCTACCTCAGATCACTTTCTTTTGGTAGCTACCTTTGGCAACTTCCAAAGATAAATCTCGACGTTCAGGGCGGAAGAAGGTGCGGCCATGGCTGCCGATACGAGTCCCACGGTGCGCAGGCGTCGCCTGGCGTCGGAGTTGCGGCGACTGCGAATCGAACACGGGTTGTCCATGCAGGAGGTGGCCGACCGCATGGACCTCACGGCGGCCTCCGTCAGCCGCATCGAGACCGGCCGTAGGGGCATCCGGCCGCGGGACCTTCGAGCCTTCCTGGATATGTACGAGGTCCCCGAGGCCGACCGGGAGGCATTGCTGGCGCTATCCAAGGAGGCACGGCAACGAGGATGGTGGCAGAACTACGGAGACGTCCTACCGGGTGAGTACGCAACCCTCATCGGCCTGGAAGCCGAGGCGACATCCATCAGGACCTACCAGCAGACATTGGTTCCCGGGCTGCTACAGACCGCTGAGTACGCCCAAACAGTCATCGCAGCCTCGCGCCCTGGTGACGCTCCGGAAGAGGTGGAACGCAGGGTCGCCGTACGGATGGAGCGCCAAAAACGGCTCACGGAAGGAGACTGTTTGGAGCTTTCCGTCATCCTCGGCGAAGGAGTGGTGCATCAACACGTCGGAACGGCTCAGATCACAACCGACCAACTCCAACATCTCACCGAAATAAGCCGGCGCCCCAACATCATGGTGCAGATACTCCCCTACCGCGCTGGGGCGCACCCGGCGATGACCGGGTCGTTCACCCTCGTGGGGTTCCCTGCTCCGAGCGACATGGACGTCATCTATTTGGAGAACATGTCCAGCGGCTTGTATCTGGAAGACGCCACGAACATTCGACGGTACATATCCGTTTTTGACTACCTCAGAGCAGCGGCCCTCAGTCCAGCAGACACCACAGCTATGCTGATGGGCGCGCTGAAGAATCTGGCGTGAACTTCCATCGGAAGGGCGCGGGATGTCCACCCCGATAGATCTGACAGACGCCGTTTGGCACAAGAGTTCACGCAGCGGAGGCAACGGGGACTGCGTGGAAGTCGCCGCGCTTCCCTATGGCCGTGTGGGCGTCCGCGACAGCAAAGACAAGACCGGACTAGTCCTGATCTTCGCCTTAGAGAGCTGGCGGGCTTTTATCAGTGGCGTCAAGAACGGTGATTTCGACATCCAGTCGTAGGTGATCGTCCTGTTCCGAGCAGGCAGGACGCTCAAATTTGGGTTCCCCGAAGCAACAGGCGGCGCTCAGCCCTGCACTGGTCGGAGAGGAACGCGTCAGCTACGGCGGGCACCTCTGCACGGCCCCTGCGCGGATTGCTTCAGCGTCCGCGAGATCGCTGGGCGGCTCGGAAGGGAGCGACTACGGTCCGCACGCCGTACGGCGAGACAGCCTGGCGCGGAGGTGGGTGGGTGTTCCGGCCGGCTTATAAAAAAGCGTAACCACCGCGCCCGTCAGGCCGGAGGCCTGAAAAACGAGACGGTGACTGCGACGGCCGGCCGGAACACCCACCCACCGCAGCGCGCACGGCGAAAATCGAAACACCCACAGCGCGCACCGCGAAACCCGGAACATCCACCCACCGCAGCGCGCACAGCGACAAGCCCGCTCCACCAAGGACAAGTCCCAGACGGGTACACCGCATGAAACGCGCCGCAAAAGACACAGCCCGCGCCCCGGGGTGACGGGGCGCAGGCTGTACGTGAGGTCAGAGGGACAGCCCGGTGAGGACCATGACCTTCTCGTAGGTGAAGTCCGCCATGGCCGAGCGGACGCCCTCGCGGCCGACGCCCGAGGCCTTGACGCCGCCGTACGGCATCTGGTCGGCGCGGTAGGACGGGACATCCCCGATGATCACGCCGCCGACCTCAAGCTCCCGGTTGGCGCGGAAGGCGATGTCCAGGTTGCGGGTGAACACTCCGGCCTGCAGGCCGTACGCGGAGTCGTTGACCGCGGCGAAGGCCTCGTCGACCCCGGGCACGGACTGGACGATCATCACGGGTCCGAAGACCTCCTCGCGGGAGACCTTGGCGTCGTGCGGCACGTCGGCCAGGACGGTCGGCGCGACGGTGGCGCCGTCGCGGGTGCCGCCGGCCAGCAGCCGGGCACCGGCCGCGACGGCCTCCTTGATCCACTGCTCGACGCGCTCGGCGGCCTCGACCGAGACGAGCGGCCCGACCTGGGTGCGGTCGTCGGTGGGGTCTCCGGTGACGAGTGCCTCGACGGCGGGGACCAGCCTGGCCACGAAGTCCTCGCGCACCGACTCCTCGACGATCACTCGCTGGACGGCGATGCAGCTCTGCCCGGCCTGGTAGTTGGAGAACAGTGCCACCCGGGAGGCGGCCCAGTCGAGGTCGGCGTCGGCGAGCACGACGGCGGCGGCGTTGCCGCCGAGCTCAAGGGTGACGTGCTTGCGCGGCACCTGGTCCATGATCGCGTAACCGACCGGTCCGGAGCCCGTGAAGGAGACGACCGGCAGGCGCGGGTCGTCGACCAGGGTGGCGGCACGGTCGTTGGGCACCGGGAGCACGGAGAACATGCCCTCGGGCAGCGCGGTCTCGGCCAGGATCTCGCCCAGTACCAGGGAGGAGATCGGCGTCGCCGGAGCCGGCTTGACGATGATCGGGGCGCCCACCGCGATGGCCGGGGCGACCTTGTGGGCCACCAGGTTGAGCGGGAAGTTGAACGGTGTGATCGCCAGGACCGGGCCGTGCGGGACACGCGAGACATAGGCGAGACGGCCGGCGGAGCCCGCCTCGGTGTCCAGGCGCACGGTTTCACCGCCGAGACGGCGGGTCTCCTCGGCGGCGAACCGGAAGGTGGAGATCGCACGGTTGACCTCACCACGCGCCCAGAAGATCGGCTTGCCGTTCTCCTCCATGATCAGGCGGGCGATCTCCTCGGCCCGCTCGGCCAGGCGGCGCGAGACGTGGGCGAGAGCATCGGCCCGCACGTGCACGGGGAGGGCCGCGGCCTGCCTCTGTACGGCCGTCGCCGCGGCGACGGCCTCTTCGACCTGGTCGGCGGTGGGCACGGAGCAGACGCCGACGACACGGCCGTCATGCGAGTTGGTCACGGTAAGCTCGGCGTCCCCCGTGGCGGGGCGGCCGGCGAGCCAGAAGGGGCGCACGTCCATGGCTCCGACGGTATGCCACCGGCTCGGGGGCGGCTTTACTCCACTACGCACAAGACATCTACCCTGGTACGCCGTTACGCATAAAAATATTTCTTCTGCTTGCCTGTAACGAAAATGTGGTGCGTTAAGGATATTTCTTACATGTCAGCGGTTTGAGAGATCGCTGCCCTGGCTAAGTCACAGAATGCAACTCCCCATGAGCGGAAGGGCGCGGCCGCATGACCTCCTCGGCGCCACGCGGACTGCAGGGCGCCTATCTGGTCGGCGAGCGGGCCGGACAGGACGAGCTCCGCGGCAAGCTTCTCGACGTGGCCAGTCAGCTTCTCGTCACCATCGGCCCGGAGAGCCTGTCGATGCGCCGCATCGCCACCGAGGCCGGATGTTCGACGACTGTCATCTACACCATGTTCGGCAGCAAGGAAGGCCTGGCCGAGGCACTTTACCTGGAGGGTTTCGAGCGCTTCCGGCGACGCCTGGAGTCCGTGCCCGCGCGCCGGAACGCGCTGGAGCACCTGACCGCCCTCGGCCCCGCCTACCGGGAGGCTGCGCTGGCCGAGCCGGGTTACTACGCCCTGATGTTCGAACGGGCGATTCCCGGTTTCGCGCCGAGTGAGCGGGCCAGGACCCTGGCCCGGGCGGCGCTCAACATCCTCGACCGGGTGATCGCCGACTGCATCTCCTCGGGGTACATCGTCCCGACCCAGCCCAGGCAGATCGCCGACGCTCTCTGGGCCGCCGCCCAGGGGGCCATCAGCCTGGAACGTGCGGGACACCTGCGGGACAGCCGCACCTACGACGCGGTCACCTACGCCACCGTCTCCCGTTATCTGGTCGACAGGTCCTGAAGCCCCGCCGTTCACCGCGGCGTGGCCGGGCAGCCCGTCGCGGCCAGCGCGACCCAGAGTTCGGCACGGACCGCCGGGTCGTCGAGATCGCGTCCGAGGAGTTCGGCGACCCGACGCATGCGGTAGCGCAGGGTGTGCCGGTGCACACCGAGCCGTTGCGCCGCCGCGTCCCAGTGCCCGTTGCACATCAGGTAGGCGCGGAGGGACTCCAGCAGGTCGGCGCGCGAACCGTACTCGCGCAGGGGGGCGAGCAGCGCCGAGGAGAACGCCGTGGCGGCGTCGGGGTCCAGCAGCGACAGCAGGCCCTGGCCCGCGAGGTCGGCGGAGCGGACGACCTCGCGGGCGGTGCGGCGGGCCGAGGTGAGCGCCCGGTCTGCCTGCTCCATCCCGCTGCGCAGCTCGTCGGGTCCGACCGGGGAGCCGATCCCGACCGGACCGTGTTCCCGCAGTGCTGAGACCACCCTGTCGACCCGGTCGGCTGCGACGACGGCCACCACCCTGTCGTCGACGGCCACCGCGAACTCGTCGGCCGCGGCCTCCAGCACCGCCTCCTGGTCGCCGCCGACGGCCAGCACCGTCAGCGGCCCGCGGGGCAGTCCGCACCCCAGCCGCTCCAGTGCCTCCTGCCCGGCCTGCGTCTCCCCCGCCAGGAGCAGCCGGAGCACTGCCGAGCGGACCTTCCGCTCGGCCGCCAGGTGCTCACGGCCGTGTTCGACGGCGAGGGTCAGCAGGGAGCCGGCGGCGTTGACCACGGTGTGCGCGACCGGAGTGAAGGGGCGGCCGAGGCCGACCGCGAAGAAGCCCCTGACCCGGCGGGCGCCGAGCGGCTGCACGATGACGTGCTCCTGCGGCGTGGAGATTGCCAGCGTCGCGGGCGCACCGCCGCCCGCGGGCTTCCTCAGGCGCTCCAGTTCGGGGACGAGGCCGGCCACGGCTGCCGCCCCCTTCCCTGCCGCGTGCCGTACGGCTCCCGTCTCGTCGAGCAGGACGGCCCAGCCGCCGAGCTCGCGCGCCAGGCACTCGATCACCGCGCGGGGCCCCTCGGGACGGAGGGCGGCACGGGTGAGGCGGCCCTGGGTGGCGAAGGCCCGGCTGATCTCGTCGTACTGCTCGGCGGCGATCAGTTCGCTGACCAGCTTGCCGATCGCGACGAACGGGGTGGCGCGGGGCACCTCGATCAATGGCAGACCCGCCCGGACCGCCGCGTCCACCAGCTCGGCCGGGATCGTCTCGTGTCCCAGCCCGACGCCGAATCCGAGCCCGGTGACCTCCCTGCCGACCAGCCGGTCGACGTACGGCCCGGCGTTGCCGGCGTCGAGGCGCATGCCCGTGGTCAGGACCAGCTCGCCGCCCTCCAGGAACGGGGTGGGGTCCTCCAGCTCGCTGACCGCCACCCAGCGCACCGGCCGGTCGAGCGCGTCCTGCCCGGTGAGCAGGCTGAGCTTGAGCGGCAGACGCCGAACGACGGTGCGGAGCGTCGGCGCCACAACCACCCCCGATTTGTACGATACGGCCAGAGTGCTACCGGCAATTTTGCCATAGTGCATCATCTGCACATCGACATATGCGACATACCGTCGCAGTATGAGCACCGTCCTCCAGGGCGGCCCCTCGCTTCCGCAGGAGCGCCGGGTCGTCACCGAGATCCCCGGCCCGAAGTCCCGCGAGATGTTCGCGCGCAAGCAGGCCGCCGTTCCCCAGGGCATCGGCATCACGCTGCCGGTCTTCGTGACGCACGCCGGCGGTGGTGTCGTCGTGGACGCCGACGGCAACTCGCTGATCGACTTCGGCTCCGGCATCGCGGTGACGGGTGTCGGCAACGCCGCCCCGCGCGTGGTCGAGCGGGTGCAGAGGCAGGTCGCGGACTTCACCCACACCTGTTTCATGGTCACGCCGTACGAGTCCTACGTCGAGGTCTGCGAGAAGCTCAACGAGCTCACGCCCGGTGACCACGAGAAGCGCACCTTCCTCCTCAACAGCGGCGCCGAGGCCGTGGAGAACGCGGTCAAGGTGGCCCGGCACGCCACGGGGCGCCAGGCGGTCGTCGTGTTCGACCACGGCTACCACGGCCGGACCCTGCTGACGATGTCGCTGACGGCCAAGAACATGCCCTACAAGCACAGGTTCGGCCCGTTCGCCCCCGAGGTCTACCGGGTGCCGCTGGCCTACCCCTTCCGCTGGCCCACGGGCCCGGAGAACTGTGCGGAGGAGGCAGCCGCCCAGGCGATCGACCAGATCACCAAGCAGATCGGCGCGGAGAACGTGGCCGCCGTGGTGATCGAGCCGATCGCGGGCGAGGGCGGATTCATCGAGCCCGCCAAGGGCTTCCTGCCCAGGATCGTGGAGTTCTGCCGGGAGAACGGCATCGTCTTCATCGCCGACGAGGTCCAGACCGGCTTCTCGCGCACCGGCGACCTGTTCGCCTGCGAGGACGAGGGCATCGTCCCGGACATCATCGTCACCGCCAAGGGCATCGCGGGCGGCCTGCCCCTGTCGGCCGTCACCGGCCGCGCCGAAATCCTGGACAAGGTCCACGTCGGCGGGCTGGGCGGCACCTACGGCGGCAACCCGCTCGCCTGTGAGGCGGCGCTGGGCGTGCTGGAGACCATCGAGGCCGACGACCTGACCGGCAAGGCCCGCCGCATCGGCGAGGTCATGCTCCCCCGGCTGCGCGCCATCGCCGAGAAGAACCCGGTGGTCGGCGACGTGCGCGGCCGCGGTGCGATGATCGCCATCGAGTTGGTGGTCCCCGGTACCAAGGACCCGCACCCGACCGCGGCGGGCGAGATCGCCAGGAGGTGTCACGCCGAGGGGCTGCTCGTGCTGACCGCGGGCACCTACGGCAACGTGCTGCGTTTCCTGCCGCCGCTGGTCATGCCCGACCACCTGCTGGAAGAGGGTCTGGCGATTCTGGAGAAGGCCATCAGCGAGGTCTGACCGTTTAGATCACAATAAAAGGGGCACCCGGCTTGCGACCGGGTGTCCCTTTTGCTGCTGTACGACCTGCAGCGAGGGAGTGATTTAACCACCGCTTGACATCTACCAAAGCGATCACGGGCCGTCACGGCGTTATAACGGTTCCGATACGACACTGCGCGATCAAGACGGGAGGCGCGATGAACTGGGGGCCGAGCAGTACGGTGCGGAACACGCTGACATTCGATCCTGAGGGCCTGACTCGCACTCAGCGTGAGGGCGACGCCTGCGTGGCCTGCCACAAGAAGTGGCCGCGCCCGCGGATCAGGATCGGCCGCCTGCCCGACGACGGAGCCCTGTTCGCCTGCCCGGAGTGTGCGGACGGGCTGATCCAGGACCTCCAGGAGAACGTCTACCCTCTCCCTCGCCGCGTGGCCTTCTGAGCTCTCCGTCCTTGCCCGGACAGGGACGGAGGAAAACGGACGTGCCCTCCCCCGCGAGAGCGGGGGAGGGCACGTGACGTTCCGGTGACTACTTGGTGTAGCCGATGGTCGTCCAGTTCTTGTCGGCGAAGCCGAAGGCGCCGTAGTTCGCCAGGGTCTTCTTGACGGCGTAGATGTCGGGGCGCTGGTACATCGGGATGGTGTGCACCTCGTCCCAGATCAGCTTGTCCGCCGCGTTGCCCAGCTCGATCGCCTTGGCCGGGTCCATCTCACTCGCGGCCTGGTCGATCAGCGCGTCCAGCTCGGGGGTGCCGATCCGCGGGAAGTTGCTGCCGTAGTTCTCCGGGCTCGTGGGCGTCTTGTAGATCTGCGGCAGGGAGGTGTTCGGGAACGGCGTGCCCAGCCAGGAGAACGGGGCGATGTCGAAGTTGCCGGGGATGATGAAGTCGTCGAAGAGCTTGTCGTCGGGGACCGGCTCGATGTTGACCTTGATGCCGATCTCCTTCAGCATCGCCTGGGTGAGCTCACCCTCCTGCTTGGAGGTGGGCAGGGAGGCGGGGACGATGAAGCGAAGCGCGAACTCCTTGCCGTCCTTCTTGCGATACTCCCCCTCCATCTTCCAGCCGGCCGCGTCCAGCAGTTGCTTGGCCTTCTCCGGGTTGTACTTGCCCAGCTCACCGGAGTTGTCCACATAGCCCTTGTGGGTGTTCATGTAGACGTGGTTGTTGAGCGTCTGGATCGGCCAGTCCATGTCCTTGAGGTCGGACTGGGCGATCACCTCGCGGTTGATGCCGAGCTGGACGGCCTGGCGGACCGACTTGTCCTTCAGGAACTCCGCCGAGCCGTTGACGGTGAAGTGGCGCCAGTTCGGGGCCGCGGCCTTGCGGATGTCGACGTTCGGCACCTCCTTCGCCCGCTTGAGGTCGGCGGCGCTCGCCGCGATCTCCACCGCGTCGATCTCGCCGTTGGCGAAAGTGTTCAGCTTGGCGGTGTCCAGGAGGGTACGGAAGATGACCTTGTCGAGCTTGGCCTTCTGACCCCACCACTTGTCGTCGCGGACGAGGGTCGCGGTCTTGCTGGTCTGGTCCATGGACTCGACCTTGAACGGGCCCGCGGTGACCGGGATCTTGTCGACCCAGCCCTTGTTGAACCCCTCGGGTGTCTCGTTCGTCGAGGCCGGGTAGAGCGGGGAGAACATGCCCTTCCAGTCCGGGTAGTTCTTGGCGAAGGTCACCACCACGTCCTTGTCGGTGGCGCCCTTCTCCACCGACTCGACCCGGTCGTAACCGTCGGTCGAGGAGACCTGGTACTTCTTGTTCTCGCCGTTCAGGGCCTTCCACTGGGCCTGGAAGTCCTTATAGGTGATCGGCTCGCCGTCAGACCACGCGGCCTTGTCGTTGATCTTGTAGGTGACGGTCTGCTTGCCCCCGGTGAGCTCCATCTTCCACTCGGTGACGTAGTCCGGGTTGTTGACGACCTCGGCCTTGTCGTTGGCGATGGAGATGAGCGGCATCAGCGGCTCGATCACGTCGTCGGTGTTGGCGTTGGTGCCGTTGACCTGGTTGTAGTTCCACTGCGCCTGCCACTGGTTGAGCGCCAGCTTCACCGTGCCGCCGTCGGCGACCTGGTCGTAGGCGACCGGGTTCGTCGTGCTTCCGGGAAGCGTGGCGGCCTGCTCCTGGGCGGCCTGGCTCGACGCGGCCTCCGGCTTCGCGTCGCCGTCGCCGCCACCGGCGCAGGCGGTGAGGGCCATCGCCAGGAGCGCGGTCCCGGCGACCGCCTTGTAACCAACCTTCACGTGTTCCTCCAACAGGGGTTCTTCAGGGACGCGAGGCCGGGACGACCTCGGTCTCCTCGGGGTAATGACAGGCGGCGCCGTGGTCAGCGGCGGATGCGAGCCGTACGACGGCGGGCTCCTCCTCGTCGCACCTGCGTGCCTCCGCCGCGCCCAGCAGGGCGCGCTTGGGACAGCGGGTGCGGAAGCGGCAGCCGGACGGGGGGTCGGCCGGGCTGGGCAGGTCGCCTTCGAGCAGGATCCGCTCGCGGGAGCGCTCCAGCTCGGGGTCGGGCAGCGGGATCGCCGACAGCAGCGCCCGGGTGTAGGGATGGGCGGGCCCGCCGTACACCTCCTCGACGGTGCCGATCTCGGCGATCTTGCCGAGGTACATGACGGCGACCCGGTCCGCGAGGTGCCGGACCACCGACAGGTCGTGGGCGACGAACAGGTAGGACAGGCCGAGCCGGGCCTTCAGGTCCTCCAGCAGGTTGATCACACCCGCCTGGATGGACACGTCCAGCGCCGAGACCGGCTCGTCGAGCACGATCAGCCTGGGCTCCAGGGCCAGGGCGCGGGCGATGCCGATGCGCTGGCGCTGACCGCCGGAGAAGTGCTGCGGGTAGCGCTCGGCGTGGCTCGGGTCCAGGCCCACCAGGGTGAGCAGTTCGGCGATCCGGCCCCTGACATCCTTGTGACCGTGCGCGCGGAGCGGCTCGGCGAGGATGTCACCGACCGGCATGCGCGGGTCGAGCGCGGCCATCGGGTCCTGGAAGACGATCTGCAGGTCTCTGCGGAGCGCCTTGCGGTCGGCCTTGGCCAGCGCGGCGCTGTCCTTGCCGAGCACGACGACCGTGCCGCCCTGCGGTGCCGCCAACTGCATGATCTGCTGGAGGGTGGTGGTCTTGCCGCAGCCCGACTCGCCGACCAGGGCCAGCGTCTCACCCTCGGCGATGTCGAAGCTGATGCCGTCCACCGCGTGCACGGTGCCGACCCGGCGCTTGAACACCGCGCCCTTCATGAGCGGGTAGTGCCGGATCATGTTCTCGACCCTCAGCACGGTCTCCCGCCCCTCCCGGGGTCCGCGCGGCACGGCCTCGGCGGGAGCCTCGGGCACCGGGTAGATCGTGGTGCCGTCGAGTCCCTTGAGGTCGATCTCGTGCGAGCGGATGCAGGCCGTCTGCCGGCCGCCGGGACCGACCCGCTCCAGGTCGGGCTCGACCTCGTCGCAGGCGGTGACCCGCATCGGGCAGCGCGGGGCGAAAGGACAGCCCGGCGGTAGCGCGGCCGGCGAGGGCGGGTTCCCCTCGATCGGGACCAGCCGCCCCTCCGGGCGGTCCATCCGCGGGATCGAGGCGAGCAGGCCCATCGTGTACGGCATGCGCGGCCGGTAGTAGATCTCGTCCACGGTGCCGAGCTCGACCGGCTTGCCGGCGTACATGACCAGCACCCGGTCGGCGATGCCCGCGACGACCCCCAGGTCATGGGTGATCATCACGATGCCCGCGCCGGTCTCCCGCTGCGCGGTCTTCAGCACCTCCAGCACCTGGGCCTGGATGGTGACGTCGAGCGCGGTGGTCGGCTCGTCGCAGACCAGCACGTCGGGGTCGTTGGCGATGGCCATGGCGATCATGGCGCGCTGGCGCATGCCGCCGGAGAACTCGTGCGGGAACGCCTTGGCCCGGACGTCCGGGTGCGGGATGCCGACCAGGTCGAGCAGCTCGACGGCCCGCTTCGCGGCCTTGTCCTTGCCGACCTTCTGGTGGATCCGCACCGCCTCGGCGATCTGGTCGCCGATGGTGTAGACGGGGGTGAAAGCCGACAGCGGGTCCTGGAAGATCATGCCGATGGACTTGCCGCGGAGCCGGGTGAGCTTCTCCTCCGGCATGTCGAGCAGTTCCTGGCCGTGCAGCCTGACCGAGCCGCTGACCTCGGCCCCCGGCGGAAGCAGGCCCATCACCGCCAGCGAGGTGACCGACTTGCCGGAGCCCGACTCGCCGACGATACCGAGCACCTCGCCCCGGCTGAGCCGGTAGCTCACGCCCCGGACGGCCTTGATGCCGCCGCGGAAGGTGACGTTGAGGTCGTTGACTTCAAGGATGGGCGTGCCCGTCTCGGCTGGTGAGCCGCCGAGCACACCGGTCCGCTCGTTCACTGGTTGCTCCCCGGGTCGAGTGCGTCCCGCAGGCCGTCGCCGATGAGGTTGATGCTCAGCACGATCAGCACGAGCAGTCCGGCCGGGAAGAGGAACAGCCAGGGATAGCCGGTGACCTTGCTGCTTCCGTCCGCGATCAGTGTGCCGAGTGACACGTCGGGCGGCTGGATGCCGAACCCGAAGAACGACAGGGACGCCTCACCGAGGATCGCGCCGCTGACGTTGAGCGTGGCGTCGATGATCAGCAGGGATGAGAGGTTGGGCACGATGTGCCGAAGAATGATCTTCCAGCCGGGGATGCCCATGTAGTGGGCGGCCAGGATGTACTCCCGTTCCCGCAGGGAGAGCGTCATGCTCCGCACCACCCGGGAGGTGATCATCCAGGAGAAGGCGCCCAGCAGGACCACGAACCAGAGCCACGAGCCGCCCTTGAGGTTCGGCGAGAGGATCGCGATGATCAGGAAGCTGGGCAGCACGAGCAGCAGGTCCGCGCCCCACATCAGGGCCCGGTCCACCCACCCGCCGAAGTAGCCGGCGGCGGCGCCGACCAGGGCGGCGGCACCGGTGGAGAAGATCGCGACGAGGAAGCCGATGACGATCGACTTCTGCATGCCGCGCAACGTGACCGCGTAGACGTCCTGGCCGACCTGGGTGGTGCCCCACCAGTGCTCGGCCGAAGGCGGCTCCAGGAAGGCCAGGAAGTCCTTCTCGGTCCAGTCGTGGCGGCCGACGAACGGGCCGACGTAGGCGAGCACCAGGAGCAGGAGCAGCGCGAGCAGACCGTAGCGGGCCTGCGGGTTGCGCAGCATGCGGGCGAGGACGACTTTCGATCGCATCTAGCTCACCCGCACCCGGGGGTCGAGGGCGGCCACGACGAGGTCCGACAGCAGACCGGCGACCAGGACGCACGCCGCCGCGAACAGGCTCACCGCCGCGACCGCGTTGGTGTCGTTCTGCTGGATCGAGTCCACCAGCCAGGCCCCCATGCCGTGCCAGCCGAAGATCTTCTCGGTGAAGGTCGCACCGGTCAGCAGCGTGCCGAAGGCGAAGGCGAAGTAGGTCGCCGCCGGGATCAGCGCGGTCCGCAGCGCGTGTTTGGACAGCGCCTTCTTACGGCTGAGACCCTTGGCCCTGGCGGTGCGGACGAAGTCCTGGCCCAGCACGTCCAGCATCATGTTGCGCTGGATCCTGCTGTAGAAGGCGATCTGCCCGAGCGAGAGGGAGATCGTCGGCAGGATCAGGTGGTTGAGCCGGTTGGTGAACTGCGCCCAGCCGCTCAGCCCCGGACTGTACTCGCCGGTGTACTCCAGCAGGGTGAACCCCAGGGATTCGTTGAGCCCGACCGCCCCGATGGTGAGCATCGTCGCGATCACGAAGACCGGGATCGCCATGATGACGAAGGAGGTCACGCTGACCACCCGATCGCTGATCTTGTACTGTCTGACCGCGGCGTAGGCGCCGACGGCCACACCGACACCGCAGCCGATGATCGTGCCGAGGAGCAGCAACCGCAGGCTGACGCCGATCCGGCGGCCCATCTCCTCGTTGACCGACTTGCCCTCCCAGGTCCTGCCGAGATCGCCGGTGACGACGCCGGAGACCCAGGTGACGTAACGCTCGAAGACCGGCGTCTTGTCGTTGAGGTTGTAGTCGTCCAGCGTCGCGTCGACGACGGCCGTCGCCACGGGTGGCTGACGGCCTTCGTACTTGGCCCTCGGATTCAGGCTGGTGGCGGCGAGGAAGTACGCCATGCTCGCGGCGATGGCTACCAGCAGGACATTGCTGATCAACCGTTTCAGCAGGTAGGAACCCATCGTCCTCCCCTCGTGTAGCGCTCGGGAGCGCGAGGGGCGGCGTCGGTCGCTCGCGGATGCGGGCGTCGCTCTTTCCCCGTTAGCGCACGCTTAATCCCGTTATGACTTCTTTGTGACGGGATGAGCGAAACGATACCGGCGAGTGAACGCTGCCTCCTACCGCCTGGCGTAACGATCCGGATTCGGGATGTCCGGATTCTGTAACAGATGACGGTCGGTAAACGATCAGTCCCCCGACGCCATCGGCGTCAGCACCGTTTTCCCATTTTGCACATGACATGCCGAGGGCCGCGACCATGGCGATCCATGGCCGCCGCCCTCGGGAGGACGCCCCTGGGAGGACGGCACCGGCTGCGGAGACGGCCGTCATCCACAGCGCGGGCCGGGGCCGGGCCTCGGCGTCCCGGTGCTCCGGGCAGAGCCAGGTCGGACGGGCCGAACAGAGCCGGGTCAGGCGGCCCGGAGGACCTGGCCGGCCTGGTCCCGCATGCCCCACGGCGAGCCGTAGGCGTTGAGCAACTCCAGGAACGGCACGGCGTCGAACGCCTCGGGGCCCAGCACTCCCGTGCCCGACCAGCCGCCGGTGGCCAGCAGTTCCAGCGCGACGACGGGATGCACGGCGGTCTGCCAGACCACGGCCTGACAGCCGTACTCCCGCATCGACCACTCGTTGTCGACCACGTGGTAGAGGTAGACCTCGCGCGGCTCACCGTCCTTGCCGACGCCCTTCACCCAGGTGCCCGCGCAGGTCTTGCCGCGCATCCGGTCGCCGAGCGTGGCCGGGTCGGGCAGGCTGGCGGCGACCATGTCACGGGGCGAGGCCTCGACGCCGCCGACCCTGATCTTGTCCGGGCTGTCCAGGCCGAGCTTGTGCAGGGTCTTCAGGACGTCGATGAACTCCGCACCGAGACCGTATTTGAACGTCACCCGCCTGGCGTCGATCCAGCGCGGGACGAGCAGCACCTCCTCGTGCTCGACGTTCACGCACTCGACCGGGCCGATCCCCTCGGGGAAGTCGAAGACCTCCGGCTCGCTGAACGGCTCGGTGGTGTGCCATTCGCCGTCCTCCCAGACGACCGGCGGGTTGAGGCACTCCTCGATGGTCGTCCAGATGGAGAAGGTCGGCGCGAAGTCGTAGCCCTCGACCACCAGGTTCGACCCGTCGCGGATGCCGATCTCCTCGATGCTCTCGAAGAGGTGCTCGGCCGCGTAGCGGGCGAACACGTCGGCGAGCCCGGGCTCCACGCCCATCCCCACCAACGCCAGCACGTCCTTGGCGCGCCAGGCGCCGTCCAGCGCGAACTGCTCGTCGCCCAGCTTCACCCCGGTCAGCTCGTACGGCCTGCGGGGATGGGGCCGCGACAGCGACATCGCCATGTCGAGGTAGCGCGCGCCGGCGTTGAGCGCGGCCCGGAACAGGGACATGGTGAAACGCGGATCCACGGCGTTGAAGAGCACGTCACAGCGGTGCTCGTCCAGGGCCGCCTCAACCGCCGCCTGGTCGGCGGCGTCCAGTCCGATGGCGCTGAAGCGCGGATCGTCGATCTTGGCCACGGCGTCCGCGGCGCGGTCCTGTCTGGAGTCGGCCACCACGATGTGTTCGAAGAAATCTCGGCGTGCGGCGATCGGAACCACGGCGGAGCCAACCCCGCCCGCTCCCACAAGAAGGATCCTCATGACAGGAGCGTACTCGCTGACTGGTCAACCAGTCGATACTGAGAACATGATTTGACCACTGATTCCATTGTTGATGTTGACAATCACGACGGAAACCGTGGTGATTTCAAAGATGAACGGACATGGCCGAGGAGAGGCGGAACGCTCCGGGGTCGGGGGGACACCCGGAGCGCTCCTGGCAGGCCACGCCCAGCGGGGGGATGGACGTGCCCGCGGCCCGTCAAGACCAGGTCACCGGAGCCCCGCTCAGTTCACGAGGTTCTTCCACCTCTGCATCCAGTCGGTGTAGTCAGTGCATTCCCCGGTCCCGCCGCCGCAATCCTTTGCCGGGCGGACGGCGAAGGAGACGCGCCGGATCCAGTCGTCGTCGCGGACGTGGTAGATCTCGCACATGTGCTCGGCGCGCCTGGCACACGCCTTGGGGTTGGCCGGGGCGAGGCCCGTCCAGGCGGCGGCCGAGCGCTGGACGCCGGCCGAGGCGGTCCAGCTGAGCCACTTGTAGGCGCAGTTCGGGCTGGCTGGCTTGGCCGTGAGCATCCATGAGTCGACCCACCCGGTCATCGGTGACCCGTTCAGCGCCTTCATCGGCCGGTCCGCGCGCTTGAAGAGGTCACGGTGGTAGGGCAGTGCCTGGGCGAGCCGCACCGTTCCCGTCGAGAGGGCCCGGATCACCTCGAGGGAGTCCTTCCAGTAGACCCGGTCGGAGCCGTCCTGCTCGGCGAGCAGCTTCACCGCGGCGTCGAGCTGAGCGGGGGTGAGCTGGAACGGATCCTTGATCCCGAGCCCGGGACTGGTCCGGCTGAGCGCGAGCGCGGCGTCGGCGATGCTCAGCGGGCTGTCCCTGATCGCCACGGGAGCGGTCCGGTAGAGGTCCTCGGGCCCCTGCGGCCTGCCCTGCTCGTAGACGACCTGGTTGACCCCCCACAGGTAGGGGATGCCGTAGACCTTGCCTCCCCGGCGTACGGCGGGCAGTTCACGCAGCAGCTTGGGGATGTCCTGGTAGGACTCGACCAGGGAGGTGTCGACCGGCGCGACCGAACCCTCCGCCACCAGCCGCCCGGCCAGCTCCGGCGGTGGCGAGATGACATCGTAGGAGTTGTCGGCGAGCTTGGCGGACATCTCCTCGCCCGTCCGCACCCGGTCGAGCCGCACGACCCGGCACCCGGTCTTCTGCTCGAACGGGGTGACCCAGTTGGCCGTGGAGCTGGCCCCGCCGTACTCGACCTGGCCCTGGAACGTGAGCACCTGCAGCGTGCCCTCCCCCTTGCCGACGGACACCGAGGGCGTCGAGCTAGGGCTGGAAGCGGCACTCCGGCTGGGCGACGCCGAGGGGGTGCTCGACGGCGTGCCCGGAGCCGACGGGCCTCCTGTCGGCTGGACGGCGCCCGAGGCTCCCGACGAGGCCATCGCGGCGAGCGCCAGCCCGCCCGCCAGCGCCCCCAGACGTGTACGGCGGAGCCTGTCCCTGCTCATCAAGTCCCCCCACGATGCCGCTGCCGACCTGTTCGGAGCTTATCCGCCCTTCTCCCTGTCGGCGGAAGATCGGATCTCCCACCGGCGCAGACGCGCGGCCGCCGGTGCGCGGCCGGCACCCCGCCGGCTGCTCCCGGGAGGCCGGGGTCACGCCTGGCGGGTGGGCATCACGATGATCTGGCGCAGGTTCACGTGCCGGGGGCGGCTGGCCACGTAGCCGATCAGATCGGCGATCTCGTCGGCGGACAGCGAGCCGATCGTGTCGAACATCGCACCGAGCTGGCCGTCCGTGCCCAGCTCCGGGTTGTCGATGTGGTCGGCCAGCTCGGTGTCGGTCAGGCCGGGCTCGATGTTCGTCACCCTGACGTCACGCGGGCCGAACTCGGTGCGCAGCGTCGCGGACAGGTGGGTGAGGGCGGCCTTGGTGGCCCCGTAGACGGCATAGCCGGGGAAGGGGACGTGGGCGCCGATCGAGGAGATGTTGACGAGATCCGCGGTGGCACCGCCGGCGGCGGACTCGACCAGGTCGGCGGTGAACGCCCGGATGATGCGGAGCGCCCCGGTGACGTTGGTGTCGATCATCCGCGTCCACTCGTCCATCCGGCCGTCGTCGACGGGGTTGGGGAGCATGACGCCGGCGGCGTTGACGACGAGGTCCACCCGGCCGAGCTCGGTGTGGACCCGCGCGGCCCCCGCCTCGACGGAGGCCGCGTCGGTGACGTCGACCGCCACCGCGATCGCACGGCCGCCGTCGGCCTCTATGGCGGCCACGAGATCCTTCAGGCGGTCCTCACGCCGGGCCAGCAGCGCGACGCGAACACCGTGCGCGGCGAGGAGGCGGGCGGTGGCGGCGCCCATGCCGCTGGCGGCTCCGGTGACGACGGCGGTACGACCGGTGAGAGAGGTGAAGCTCATGACTGTTACTCCTGGCTGGTGCTGTGGTGCTGTCCTGCTGACATGGACGACCTTGCCGCAGCGCTCAGGACGTGCCCAGGGCGCCGGTTTTCCTAGGTCTGCGAGAACCAGGTTCACCCCGGTGCCGGGCAGAGCACCGGGTTTCCTATGGTTGTCGGCATGAGCAACGCATCTACCGACTGGTTGTCAGCATGAGCAACGCACCTGCCGACGACCTGGGCGGTTTCCTGCGCTCCCGCCGCGCGCGGATCCAGCCGCGAGACGTCGGACTACCCGCGGGCGACCGCCGCCGCGTGCCGGGCCTGCGCCGCGAAGAGGTCGCCCAGCTCGCCGGGGTGAGCGTGGACTACTACGTCCGGCTGGAACAGGGCCGCGATCTGAACGTCTCCGACGCGGTCCTCGACTCCGTCGCCCGCGTCCTGCGCCTCGACCCGACCGAGCACGCCCATCTGCGGATTCTCGCCCACCCGCCGCGCGACACGGCGCCCGCCTCCTCCTCCCGGCCGGGGATTCAGGGGCTGCTCGACGTGATCGGCGCACCGGCGTTCGTGCTCGGCCGGTGCATGGACGTGCTCGCGTGGAACGCCCGCGCCGACGCGGTCATGGATTTCTCCCGGATGGAACGGCAGGCTCGCAACATGGCGCGCCATGCGTTCCTGAACCCGGAGGCGTCCGCGTTCTATCCCGACTGGGAGGCGGTCGCCGCCGAGACGGCGGCGCACCTGCGCCTGGACAGCGCCCGGCATCCCGCCGACCGCCGCCTCGCCACCATGGTCGCAGAACTGTCGGCGGCGAACCCGGTGTTCGAACGCCTGTGGACCGAGCACCAGGTGAAGGAGAAGTCGTCCGGCGGGAAACGACTGTGCCATCCCCTCGTCGGCGAGTTCGAGGTCGGGTACGAGACCCTGACCGTGCCGGGCGCCCCCGACCTGCTGATCGTCGTCTACACGACGGAGACCGGTTCGGCCGCGGCGGCCAAGCTCGCCCTGCTCCTGGACCACGCCGAGCGGAAACTCCTGGACCACGCCGAGGGGACGGCCGGCGACCGTACGCGTTTCCAGACCATCTGAGAGACCGGGCTCCGGCCGGCGGAGCCACGGCTCACCGTCACCGCGACGGAACGCGGCTTCGGGAACGGCCCGGACGGATGCGCGGCGGGCCCGCGAGAGGTCTCTCACGGGGCCCGCCGCCCGGGAACGGCCGTGCGAGAACGGCCGTGCGGAACTACTCGTTGGTCGGGAACCCCAGGTTGACGCCGCCGTGGCTCGGGTCGAGCCAGCGTGAGGTGACGACCTTGCCACGGGTGTAGAAGTGCACGCCCTCGGCCCCGTGGACGTGGGTGTCGCCGAACAGCGAGGCCTTCCAGCCGCCGAAGCTGTAGAAGGCCATCGGCACCGGGATCGGTACGTTGATCCCGATCATGCCGACCTCCACCTCGTTCTGGAAACGCCGGGCGGCGCCCCCGTCGTTGGTGAAGACCGCGGTGCCGTTGCCGAACTCACCGTCGTTGATCAGCTTCAGTCCCTCCTCGTAGGAGGACACGCGCACGATCGCCAGGACCGGGCCGAAGATCTCCTCCCGGTGGACGCGGGAGTCGGCCGGGACGTGGTCGAGGACCGTCGGGCCGAGCCAGAAGCCCGGGGTCTCGGCGGCGGCCGCGCCGCCGGCGACCGGGGTCCGGCGGCCGTCCACGACCAGCTTGGCCCCCTCGGAGACGCCCAGGTCGAGGTAGGAGGCCACCTTGTCGCGGTGGACCCCGGTGACGAGGGGACCCATCTCGGAGGCGGGGTCGTCGCCGGGGCCGACGGTCAGCGTGGAGACACGGGAGACGATCTTGTCGACCAGTTCATCGCCGACCGGGTCGACGGCGAGCACGACCGAGATCGCCATGCAGCGCTCGCCGGCCGAGCCGAAGCCCGCCGACACCGCCGCGTCGGCGACCAGGTCGAGATCGGCGTCGGGCAGCACGAGCATGTGGTTCTTCGCCCCGCCGAGCGCCTGGACCCGCTTGCCGTGGGAGGTGGCGGTCTCGTAGACGTATCTGGCGATGGGCGTGGACCCCACGAACGAGACGGCGCGCACGTCCGGATGCTCCAGCAGCCGGTCCACCGCCACCTTGTCGCCCTGGAGGACGGTGAAGACCCCGTCCGGCAGCCCGGCCTCCTTCCAGAGGGAGGCCATCAGCAGCGACGCGGACGGGTCCTTCTCGGAAGGCTTGAGGATGAAGGTGTTGCCGGCCGCGATCGCGATCGGGAACATCCACATCGGCACCATGGCCGGGAAGTTGAACGGGGTGATCCCGGCGACGACGCCCAGCGGCTGGCGGATGGAGTAGGAGTCGACCCGGGTGGAGACGCCCTCGGAGAAACCGCCCTTGAGCAGATGAGGGATGCCGCAGGCGAACTCCACGACCTCCAGGCCCCGGGCCACCTCGCCCAGCGCGTCGGAGTGGACCTTGCCGTGCTCCGCGGAGATGAGCCGGGCCAGTTCGTCGCGGTTGGCGTACATCAGCTCGCGGAAGCGGAACAGCACCTGCGATCGCTTGACCAGCGAGGTGTCCCGCCAGGCCGGATAGGCCGCGACCGCGGCCGCCACGGCGGCGTCGGCCTCGTCCGCCGAGGCGAGGTGGACCCGGCCGCTGACCTCGCCGGTCGCGGGGTTGAAGATCTCGGATGTACGGCCGCCGCCCTCGACAGGGGCTCCGTTGATCCAGTGGGTGACGTTCTTCACGAGGCGACCTCGGCGTTGACGGCTTCGAGTGCGGTGACGATGATCCCGAGGCCTTCGGCGGCCTCCTCCATCGTCAGGGTGAGCGGCGGGGCCATCCGGAGCACGTTGCCGTACAGGCCGCCCTTGCCCGCCAGCAGCCCGGCCTTGCGGGTCTCCTCCATGAACCGGGCGGCGAGCGCCGGAGAGGGCTCACCGGTCGCCGGGTCGACCAGCTCGATCGCGAACATCAGGCCCTTGCCGCGGATGTCGCCGACGATCGGCAGGCGCGGCGCGGCCTCGCGGAGCCCGTCGATGATCAGGGCACCGGTCCTGGCGGCACCGGCCTGCAGGTCGTGGTCGAGCACGTAGTCCAGCGTGGCGTTGGCGGCGGCCATCGAGATCGGGTTGCCGCCGAAGGTCGCCAGGCCCACCGCGTGCAGATTGTCCATCAGGTCACCGCGCGCCACGACGCCGCCGACCGCGAACCCGTTGCCCAGGCCCTTGGCGAAGGTCATCATGTCCGGCGTGACACCGTGGTTCTGGATGCCGAAGAAGGCCGATCCGGTGCGGCCCCAGCCGGTCTGCACCTCATCCGAGATGAACAGGATGCCCTCCGCGTCCAGGACCTCCTTGTAGGCGGCGAACAGCCCGTCGGGGGCCATGGTGAACCCGCCCACCCCCTGGATCGGCTCGGCGATCAGCGCGGCGACGTCGCCTCCGGTGGCAGTGGAGAGCACATGGCGCAGATCGTCCACGCATGCCGCGATGTAGTCGGCGTCCGACAGACCGCGGAACTGGGTGAGGTGGCGGTCGGCGCCGTGCAGAAAGTGGACGTTCAGCGGTGACAGCGAGCTGTTCTTCCAGGCGCGGTTGCCGGTCACGCTGACCGTACCGAAGGAACGGCCGTGGTAGCTCTGCCGCATGGCGAGCACCTGGTCGGACCCGCGCGCATACGTCGCCAGCAGCAGCGCCGTCTCGTTGGCCTCGGTGCCGGAGTTGGTGAAGAAGACCTTCGCGTCCTTGATACCGGACAGTTTGGCGATCTTCTCGGCGAGTTCGACCTGGCCGCGGAGCAGGTAGACCGTGGAGGTGTGCACGACGCCGGTGGCGAGCTGGCGCTCGACGGCCTCACGCACCTCGGGCACGTCATACCCGATCATGTTGGTCAGGATGCCCGCGAAGAAGTCCAGGTAGGTCTTGCCCGAGGCATCGACGACTCGGTTGCCCTTACCGCTGACGATCTCGATGGGCTCGTTGTAGTAAAGGGCCATCCAGTTGGGCATTACCGCCCGATGGCGCGCAAGAAGGTCCGACATGTATCGAGTATCGCGGCTCGGGGCGACCGCTCCTACCGACAACATGTCGGGAGATAGCCGTCTAAGCCATCACACTGTCATCTTCGGACCCGTACGGCGCGACCGGTGGCGCCCCGGACGCCTTCCCGTCATCCCCGGACCCGTACGGCGCGGCCGGTGACACCGTCCCGGGCCGCCCTCATGGGCCGCAGGGCCCTGGCCCTGTACGGCTTGCGCCCTGCGACGGGCGGCGCAAGCCGTACAGGGCATCGGGCGGAGCACCCCCCAAGGTTCCCCCGCCCGGGCTTCGAAGCCGAGCGGCTCACGGATTCATCGTCATCCAAATTTCCTACTAAAGCAATCTGGAATGCATGAATTTTTGCCGGCCTTTCCGCAGGCATTCCCAGGGTGTACCCGTGGGGCTGCGGGCGCGTATCAGCCCAGTGCTTTGCGCAGCAGCGCCGTCAACTGATCCTGTTCGTCGGGTGAGAGTCGTCCTACCGCCGTGCGGGCGAAGGTGAAGGCCGTTGCGAACTGGTGGTTGATCTCATCTCCTCGGGAAGTTCGCGCGACGAGTCGTGCGCGGCGGTCCCGGGGATTCGGTTCGCGGGTCACGAGGCCGAGCGCTTCGAGACGCGCGACGATCTGGGTGATGTTGGAGGCATCGCAGCCGAGCTCCTCGGCCAAGGCGCCCATACCGCGTCGCTCATCGAGTCGCCCGAGCACACATGCCTGCGCCGAGCTGAGCGACAGCTCGGCCGCGGCCGCCTCGTAGGCGCGGTCATATACGTCGACCAGGTCGAAGAGGACGGCCTCAACCCCGGACGAGGTGGCTACGGGTCCGTTCGGCAGCGCCATGGCTCCCAGTTTAGAGCAATTACTTGATTCCATCAATTAGCTGTGGTCCAATAATCCTTGATTCACTCAAGTAAACGAGGTGAGCCGATGGACAGCAGAGTCGAGAGCACAGCGGATGGCGCGATCGTGGTGCCGCAGATGGACGCGATCGTCCTTGACCGGTTCGGCGGAGTCAACGAACTCTCGCCGCGCCGGATACCGCTCCCGGAGGTCGGCGACGACGACGTCCTCATCCGGGTGGAGTTCGCAGGCGTCGCGTCCTGGGACGCGGTCGAGCGAGAGGGGGACTACGACGGCGCTTTCGGCGTCGCGTCGGCCTTCCCCTATGTCCTCGGCTGGGACGCGGCGGGTACGGTGGCTGCGGTCGGACGCAACGTCACCCGGTTCGACGTGGGCGAGCGTGTCTACGCTGCGACGATGCCGGTGCGGCGTGGCGGCTTCTACGCCGCGTACGGCGTCGTTGAGGCGGAGTTCGTGGCGCGCGCGCCCGACCGGATGCCGACCGAACAGGCCGGCGCGATGGCTTGGGATGCCCTGACTGCACTGAGCGGCCTCGATCTGCTCGGCCTGCGGCCGGACGAGACGCTCATGGTCTTCGGGGCCAGCGGGGGTGTCGGCCACATGGCCGTGCAGCTGGCGCGGCACAGCGGCATCCGAGTGTTGGCCGTGGCCTCTGGTGACGACGGTGTCGCCCTGGCCCGGCGGCTGGGCGCCGACGACGCCATCGACGGACGCAAAGTGGATGTGCTGGCCGCGGCGCTCGAGTTCGCACCAGGCGGGCTCGATGCGGCGCTGGTCACCGTGGGAGGCGAGACCACCGAACGATCTCTTCGCGCGATCAAGAGCTCGGGACGGATCGCCTGGCCGAACGGTGTCCTGCCCGTGCCCGTAACGCCGCCGGGCGCGACGATGTCCTACTACGACGGCGATCGTAGCCGCACCGCCACCGATCGGCTGAACGCGATCATCGAGGCGAGCTCCTTCGAGGTCCACGTCGCCCGGACCTTCCCGATGGAGCGAGTCAAGGATGCGCATCGCGCCCTAAACGATCACTACGTCGGGAAGCTGGCCCTCAAGGTCGGATAGGGCCCTCCGCTCCCGAACGTGTCCCCAGCCGCCAGGTAGGTCTTGATTGCGCTTGAAGTCTCCGAACGTGGCGTCGTTAGGCTTGGTCAGGGCCGGTCGCTTGTTCGGCCGCGTCGTGGTCGCGGAGCATGCTCATAACCGTTGCGGGTGAGGGGGTCCCGGTAGTAATCGCGAAAAATCCAACGGAAATGCCCCTGGCCTGCTCTGATGTGAGGGCGTCGCATGGCTGGTGTGCCGGTTGGTGGATGTGGCGGACTGGGCCGAGGATGCCGCTGACTTCGCCGGAATGCTCCACGTCGACGCTGGCGAAGCGATATCCGTTGGATTTTCCGCCGTTGCTACCGGGACCCCATTACGAGTCAACGGCGGGAGCCAGGTCGGCGGGCTTACGCGCTGGTCAGGCGGTAGATGCGGTTCGGAGATGTGATCGCGTAAGACGGTGTTGCTGTACGGCACTGCTGTACAACAACGTCGTCCGATGGCTCATCTCGCCGTCGTCGGCAGAGAGCCGGTTGGCGAGGTTGCGCGTCCATGGTTCCTCCGACGCCGGGACACGTCCTACCTCATCGGTCCGTCTACAAAAAACCAATTGACTTTTGTACAAATCATTGTTTGTGTAGAAGCCATGCTCATCACCGACACCCCCGACCTGCTCGACGAGGGCCTGGCGTGGACGACGGCCCGCATCGCCGCCGTCCCAGCCGATGCCCTCTATGTCCCCACCCCCTGCGACGACTGGGACCTCCGGACGCTGCTCGACCACACCGTCGAGACCCTGGCGATCTTCGCCGACGCCCTCGACGGCGGCGGCGCCACCGCCACCGGACCATGGGACGCCGCCATGGCCGACCTCGCGGCCCGGACCCGGCTCGCCTGGCGGCAGCCCGGCGTGATGGACCGCACCTACGAGCTGCCGTTCGGGACGATGCCCGGGCCGGTCATGGCGTCGGCGACCCTGCTCGAGGCCGTCGTCCACGGCTGGGACATCAGCCAGGCGAGCGGCGAAGCGGCGTCCATCCCGGAGGACCTCGCGCTCGCCGTCCTCGCCTTCGCCCACGCGGCCCTCGGGGAGGCGCAGCGTGGCGACGCCTTCGGCCCGGCGCTCGACATCGGCGCAACGGCGTCCGAGCAGCTCATCGCCTACCTCGGCCGGACGCCGTGAGCGCCGCCACCGCCGAGGTGCTGGACAGCACCCTTCGGGCGCTGGCCGACGGCAACCGCCGCGCCATCCTGAACATCGTTCGGGACGAACCTCGGGCGGTGGGCGAGGTCGCCGAGGCGATGGCGATGAGCCAGCAGGCCGTCTCCCACCACCTCCGGGTGCTCCGGGGGGCCGGGCTCGTCACCGAGACGCGGGAGGGCACCCGCCACCTGTTCGTCGTGCGCACCGACGGCTTCGCCGCCGTCCGCCAGTTCCTGGAGGGCTTCTGGCCCGATCACCTGGCCGCTCTCAAGGCCGCCGCCGAGAAGACCGCGAGGACCAATGGCTGAGTTCGCAACCTCCATCGACATCGAGGCCCCGCCCGAGATCGTGTTCGACCACCTCGTCACGGTCGACGGGATGCTGGCGTGGATGGGCCGGCGCGCCGAGCTCGATCCCCGGCCGGGCGGCGTGTTCGCCGTCGACATCGACGGGAACCCGATCCGCGGTGAGTTCGTCGAGGTCGACCGGCCCCGCTCGGTCGTCGTCACCTGGGGCCTGGAGGCCAACGACGTCCTCCCTGCCGGATCGACCGAGGTGGCGTTCCGCCTGACGCCGACGGCCACCGGCACGCGGGTCGACCTGACCCACTCGAACCTGCCGGAGTCGCAGGTCCCGCCCCACGCCGAGGGCTGGCTGCACTTCCTCGGCATCCTCGCCGAGACGGCGGCCGCCGCCGCCTGATCGATCAAGTCGGCTGGGGCTCCCGGGGTAGGCCGAGGGGTCCCGGTAGCAACGGCGGAAAATCCAACGGATATCGCTTCGCCAGCGTCGACGTGAAGCATTCCGGCGAAGTCAGCGGCATCCTCGGCCCAGCCCGCCACATCCACCAACCGACACACCAGCCATGCGACGCCCTCACATCAGAGCAGGCCAGGGGCATTTCCGTTGGATTTTTCGCGATTACTACCGGGGCCCCGAAGATGCCGCTGACCTTGCCCGGCTCTCCACTTCGGCGCAGATCAACGGCATATCCGTTGGAAATTTCTTCATTACTACCGGGACCCCGTGAGGGGTACCGGCCCCTCTTCTTGCCAGAACGCCTTATGAGTCGGCCAGGTCGGCGTGGCCGCCGAACATCGTTGCGGCCTGGCGGCCCGCGGCCTGGTTCCCGGTGACGTAGGGCCGTAGCTCTTGTTCGTAGGCAGCGAAGGCGGCCATGTGGTCTCCGGCCGCCGAGGCCAGGCTGCGGGTGAGGGTTCGGGCACCGATCAGCGCTTGTGAGGTGCCCATGCCGCTGGTCGGGGCGGCGCAGTAGCCCGCGTCGCCGACCAGAGCGATCCGGCCGCACGACCAGTGGTCCAGGTGGACCTGGCAGGTCGAGGAGAAGTGGAAGTCGTCCGCTTCGCTCATCGCCTCCAGCAGCCGGGGCGCCTCCCCGCCGAAGTCGGCGAAAGCCGCTCGCACTGCGTTCTCCTGCTCGTCTCGGCTGCGTCGGTCCAGTGCGGGTGAGGCGGTGGCGAAGGAGAAGCTGACTGTAAGGCGGTCCGGTGCGCCGGAGCTGAACAGATAGAGCGCCGCGCCGGGGCCTTGCTGCAGCAGGCCGCTGCGCTCCAGGCCGAGGTGGTTGGCGATGCTGAAGCCGGCTCCGGAGAGGCCCAGGTGGCGCAGCGTGCTGGCGTGCGGGCCGAAGGCCAGTTGCCGCACCTTGGAATAGACGCCGTCGGCTCCGACCACCAAGTCGAACTCGCGGGCGGTGCCGCGCTCGAACTCGACCGCGACGCCCGACCCGTGCTGGGTCAGCGCGCTGATCGAATCGTCGAACACGTAGGTCACGTCGTCGGCGGTGATGCGGTGAAGGATCCGGGTCAGCTCCTGTTTCGGCACCTCCAGTTCGCCGGCGAACACCTCGGCGGGCAGCCGTCCGGTCTCCACGCCTTTGTCGTCCAGCAAGGTGGTGCCGCGCATCTTGGTGTCGTGTCCGCGCATCTCGGCGAGGACGCCCAGTTCCTCCAGCACGTCGAACGCCTCGCCGCGGAAGTCCACCGCGTAGCCGCTGTCGCGAAGCTCGGGCGCGCGCTCGACCACGCTCACCTCGTACCCGTCGCGGTTCAGGAAGAAGGCGAGGGCGGGTCCGGCCACGCTCGCGCCTGAGATCAGCACTTTCGTCTTGGTCATGGCATGACGGTAAGCCGATTTGACCATTTGGTCAATCCATTTGGATAGACCGGACGGGCAAATCATCGACTATGCTGCACCGTATGGGAAACCGAGAGGATCTGCTGGCCGGAGCCAAGCGGTGCTTGATCGAGCGGGGCTGGGCTCGCACGACCGTCCGGGACATCGCCTCGGCCGCCGGAGTCAGCCATGCCGCCATCGGCTACCACTTCGGCTCCAAGGACGCTCTGCTCACCCAGGCTCTGGTGGAGGCGGTCGACGAACTCAGCGACGAACTCGCCCGCCGCACCCCCTCGGACGAGTCGGAGCAGCGCTGGCAGGCCCTGATCGACAGCTTCACCACCCATCGGGCGTTGTGGGTGGCGCAGCTGGAGGCCGCGGTGCAGGCGGAGCGGTCGCCGGAGGTACGCGAACACCTCGCCAGAGGGCAGAGGGAGGGACGGGAGGGACTCGGCGGCTCGGTCCCGCTCGCCCTGCTGACCGGCCTGATGATGCAGTGGTTGCTTGATCCGGACCACGCGCCCGCCGGCGCGGACGTGATCGCGGAACTCCGATCACTCGCCACCGAACCCTGACGAGACCGACCTGTGGGGAGCCGGATGAGTTGATCGGCGCGGCCCTCCGCTCCCGAAGGTGCCCCCAGCCCCAAAGTAGTCGTGATCTCGCTGCGGCACCTTCGCGAAGGTGCCGGGATTAGATGGTTTCCCGACAGGGCGCTCACCTGGCCCTGAGAAACGGGTATAGGAGGACAAAACACCACGCTTGGCGGGCCATTTCGGGTTTCATTGACGACAGTATTTTCCGACAGGTAGAACGGGGCTTCGTCCTTCCTGAGGAGCGCCGGTGCGGATCGTCTACTCCCGCTCGTCCACCGCGACCCAGTCCCTGCTGCGGCAGCGGCATATCCTCACCGAGGCCGGGCTGCTGGTCCGGACCGAGGGTGTGGCCGAGGGGTTCCACCCGGCTCCGGGGGTGCGGCTGTTCGAGGACCCGGCGACGACCTCCAAGATTCCCGCGCTGGAGCGGCCCGCGTTCGCCAAGGTTGCCGCCGCCGCGCATCCCGGAGACACCCTCACGGTGTCGGAGCTGTTCCGGCTGTGCCGCGACCTGGTCGACATCCACGCTGTCCGCGACTGGTGCCAGGCCCGCGGCGTGGTGCTGCGGGTCCTGTCCGGGCCGCTGTCGAACTTCCACGACCTGGCCGCCAACGACGCGGCCACCGCCCTGATCATCAACGTGATCACTGCCGTCGGGCAGTTCCAGCGCGACCTGCAGAACGAGCTGACGGCCGAGGGGATCGCTGCGGCGGAAGCCGAAGGCCGCTATCGCGGCCGGCCGCCCGCGCTGACCGGCGCCCAGCTCGAGGAGGTGCGGTCAGCGTTCCAGGACCAAGGCGCCTCGATCGCGGCACTCGCACGCGCGCAGGGGGTGAGCCGCGCCGCCGTCCGGACCGCGCTGGCCAATCTGCTGCCTGACCAGCGGGTCTGTCCAGTAAACCGTACAGTCCCGCGGAGGGCCTTGTCGCCGCTGTAGTACAGCAGGGTGTCCGGCGCTCCCACGGCCGAAGGCACGTTCTTGACCGCGCCGGCCAGGAACCGGGCGCCATGGTCGATGGCCCAGGCGGCCGTCTCGCGGGCGCCAGCGGGGGAACCGCTGTTGAGGGTGACCAGGGCCCGTCCATACAGCGACGCGCCGGCGGGCCGCAGTGCCAGCCGGGTGTCATCGAAGGTGGTCAGGCAGGTGATGACCAGGGGACTTGCCGTTACCGCGTCCTCAATGGCCTCCGCATGCCTGGCTCCCATGGCGATGAGGGGCGCGGCTTTGGCGGCGGTTCTGTTCCAGACGGTGGTCGGGTGTCCGGCCTTGACGAAGGCCTCGGCCAGTGCTGTGCCCATCGAGCCCAGTCCGATGACGGTCACGGGTGTCATGTTCTTTGCAGTCATATGCATACTCCAGCCACAGAGATAAGGAGGCGGGCGCGCTGTCTTGGAAACCGTTGTGGTCTGACGCGGGCCTGGTCCATGCTGGCCGGAGCGCCTGCATTCTCTCAAGTACCTACATTTTTGCCGGGTACTGACATAAGTGTGAGTATGGGCCGGTGAAGGAGACGAAGAAGCGGACGTTCACCTGCGGTCTCGATGCTGCCATCGCCGTCATGGGAGGCAAGTGGAAGGGACTGATCCTGTTCGCGCTTCAGGAGGGCCCCCTGCGCTTCGGGGAGTTGCGGCGCGCGGTGCCCGGCATCAGTGAGCGGGTGCTGATCCTGCAGTTGCGGGAGATGGAAACCACCGGGCTGCTGCATCGTGAGGTCTATCACCAGGTCCCGCCGAAGGTGGAGTACTCGCTCACCGAGTTTGGCCATTCACTGAACACCGCGATGGCACCGCTCGGGGAGTGGGGCGAGGAGCACGTCGAGCGCATCGAGGCCATCCCGTGGGACCAGGTGGGGTGAACTGGCGCGGATGGATCGGCAGGCCTCATCACCGCCTGGTTTTACACTCCCGCCCACCGTCGATACCGCCACGCACCCGGCCTACCGACTCGGCGAGACGATCAGGATCCACGCTTCCTATGACCAAACACCACCAGCGGCCGCTCTGGTCGCATGGCCCATTGCGTCCTCGACGGTGCTTCGGCCTGGCCACGACCACCGGCCTACAGCGATCTGGTGATGGCTTGTGGGCAGGTGAAACCGAAGCGTGCTCGCCGAACAAGAGATGAAGTGTCGGTCATCTCCACTACGGTCGCTTGGCATGATCATCTCTGGCAGTACGGTCGTGCTGGCCGGGCGGTTCGGCCGGTTTCCGAAGGGTGAGGCCAAACGCGGCCTGGAGGCGTTGGGCGCGACGGTGACCGCGTCGGTCTCGGCGAAGACGGACCTGGTCTTCGCCGGGGCGAAGTCGGGTGCCGAAGCGGGCCCGGCGGCGGTGCGCGGCGTTCCGATCTACGACGAGGACGCGCTGGCGGCCGTGCTCGAAGGTCGGGAGCCCGGCACTGTGCCGCCGTCCCCGCCGTTCACCGGCGTCCCGAATGAGCGGATGGGACCCGACGAGGCCCTCAATACCCTCAAGAACGCCGACTGGTCCGCGTTCTCCCCAGAGCGCGACACCGTGCCGCTGCGGGACGCCCTCCAGGCTCTGGAGCGCGCCCACGGCGTCACCGGCGCGCATCACCTCGCGACCGCCCGGCTCCGCGACGCGGGCGCGCTGCTGCGCCACTCCGACGTGCACCACGGCGAGCTGAACGGCCACGCGCTCAGCCCGGACGGCCGCCACCTCTCGGTCGGAAGCCGGACCGGCGACGACTACGACCGGGGCGGTGTCCTGCAGATCTTCGAGGTCGCCACCGGCCGCTGCGTCCACGCGATCGACGGCATCATGGGCGGCATCGGCTTCCCGGACTACACGCGCAGCCTCCAGTGGTCGGCGGACGGCACGCGGATCGCGCTGGAGTACAACACCAACGCGACCGGCGTGTGGGACCCGTTCGGCACCGCCCACGAGCCGATCGCCAACGCGTTCTTCCTCGCCTCCGGCAGGCCGTTGGGCATGGCCCTCGCCCCCGAGGGCAGGCGCGCGTTCGTCTACGGAGGCGAGTCGGATTACCTGCGCAACGTCATCGTGGCGATGCACGAGGGATCGGTCGCCGGGCCACCGGACGCCCACCCGGAGGGAACGGAGCCGATCGAGTTCAGCGGGCCGCTGCCGGACGAGTCCCGGGAAACCTGGAGTGACGAGCCCGAGCTCACCCTCGGCCGGGCGTTCTGGTCGCGCGACGGCTCCCGTGTCTACGGAGAGGCGCCGGACGAGTACGCGGCGATCTCGCTCGACGTGCAGAAACGGCAGGTCTCCTGGATCCTGGGCCTGGAAGAGGATCAGGATTCGGCTCCGCCCGAGTGGAGCCTGGACGAACGGCTCCTGGCCTACCGGCGCGACGGAAAGCTCATCATCGCCGACGCGCTGACGGGTGAGACGACGGCGGAGCTTCCGGGCTACCCGGGCGCCGATGTCCTGTGCTGGGGGCCGGGCGGCCGGCTGGCGGTGGTGGACCCGGCGGGCGGGACCGTCGGGATCATCGACGCGGTGACCGGCAAGCACAGGTACGACCTGAACGTTCGGGCGGACGCCTCCAACCCGCGCGGCTGGGACGCCCGGTCGTGGGCCTGGTCGCCGGACGGCGAGCGGGCCGCCTGTGTCACCGCCGAGGGGCGGATCGAGATCTGGTCGCTCGGTGAACGCCCCGAACGGGTGCGCGTCCTGGACGGCATCCGGCGCACCGTCGGCCAGTGGGCTCACGGCTTCGGCCTGGAATGGCCCGCCGACGACGTGCTGATCGCGATCGGCTCGCACGCGGTGCGTTTCCTGTGCCCCGAGACCGGCGAGATCGTGGCCGACCACCCCTTCCACCACACCCCGGCCGCCCGTCGCCCGCTCTTGTTCACCGGCCGCGACATCGGCGACCGGCTCCGGCTCACCCCGACGTTCGCGCTGGATGAGGACACCTGGGCGGTGGCGTTCGAGGACGGCACGGTCATCGCGCAGCCCGGCCGGGACGACGATCTCGACGGTCGGCTCTGCTGGTCCGTCGCCCGCCGCTTCGTCTGGCCGTTCCGCTGGGGCGACCAGAAGGTCTTCCCCGACCCCGCCCACGTGGGGGTGGGGGCCGCCGCACCGGAGACCGAGCGGCTGCTGGCGCCGTTTCGGGGACGTGGCAGCACGGCAGAGGGCAGGCCACCGGCCCGACCGACGACCAGTTGACCGATCTCGCCGCTACGCGCCGATGGCCGACCTGCTCCGCAGGTCGGCCACGATGAGCGGACACCCAGACTCGACAGCCTGGAGAATCCCTCAGCTCCCCGACTCCACCAGGTCCGGCGCCGGAGCCGGGGCCTTGAGAACCGGGCGGAGCACCGTGAACGCCAGCGCGGCGGCCGCGAAGGTGAAGGCGGCGCCCACCCAGGAGCCGAACGACATGGCCGACACGAACGCCTCCTGCGCGGTCCTGGCCAGTCCCGGATCGCCCAGCAGCAGCGCCCCGCTGATCGAATCCCGCGCGGCGTCCGGGGCGCCATCGGGCATCGATGAGGTGTAGACCCCGGCCAGCACGCTGCCGAGCACGGCCACGCTCAGTGCCATGCCCACCTGCTGAACGGTGTCGTTGAGCGCCGATCCCACACCGGCGTGCTCGGGCGGCACCGCCCCCATCAGGGTCGCGTACGCCGCGGGCCCGGCGAGACCGCCGCCGACTCCCATGAGCATGAGACCGGTGATCAGCATGCCGTACCCGGTGTCGGCGGTCATGAAGGCGAGCACACCGAAGCCGAGGGCCATCACACCGAGACCGGCGGCGACCAGCACCCGGTTGCTGACCCGCTGCCCCAGACCGGCGCCGACCCCGTTGAACAGCGCGGCGGCCACGGCGTACGGCAGCAGCGCCAGACCGGCCCTCATGGGACCGTAGCCCAGCACGAACTGCAGGTACTGGGTGAGCATCAGCAGCAGCGCGCCCGTACCGAACGACATCAGCACGATCGAGAACGACGAACCGCTGAAGTTGCGGTCGCGGAACAGTCCGAGCGGCAGCATCGGGTGCTCCGCCCGCCGCTCCCAGAGCACGAACGCCCCCAGAGCCAGTACGGCCAGCACCGCGGCGACCAGCACCCGCGGCGAGGTCCAGCCCGCACCGGGAGCCGAGATGACCACGAAGACCAGGGCGCTCATGCCGACGGTGGACAGCAGCACACCGACCGGGTCGAGCTTCCGCGCCGGACCGCGTGTCTCGGGCATCAGCAGCACGGCCGCGACGACGGCGACGATCGTGATCGGCACGTTGAGCAGGAAGATCGAGCCCCACCAGTAGTGCTCCAGCAGGAAACCGCCCAGCGTGGGACCGGCGATCACGCCGACCATGGCGACCGCGCTCCAGGCGGCGATGGCCTTGCGCCGCTCGTCGTCGTCGAAGACGGTGATCAGGATTGACAGGGTGCTCGGCATCAGGATGGACCCGCCGACGCCCATCAGCGCGCGGGCGGCGATGAGCTGCCAGGGCTCGGTGACCAGCAGCGCGATCAGCGAGGCTCCGCCGAACAACACGAGACCGATGATCAGGAAACGCTTGCGGCCATAGCGGTCGGACAGGCTGCCCGAGGTGAGCAGCAGGCCGGCGAAGACCAGGACATAGGCGTCGATGATCCACTGGATGTCCGAAGGGCTGGCACCGAGATCGGTCATCAGCGCTGGGATGGCCAGATTCAGGACAGTGTTGTCCACCACCAGGACCAGCAGGCTCAGACAGAGCACGCCAAGGATCCACCAACGCCGGGGATCACGACCTTCTCGTACAGTGTTCGATGTCACTCGCACAGCGTACGATAAACTCGAACATCGTGCGAGCGGATTTATACTCAAGAGGTGAAGCAGCCCATCACCTCGGTCTGGACGCGCGAGAGCCGACCCGCCAGGAGCACGACACTCAGCCGTACGCAGATCGTGCGTGCCGCCGTGGACCTGCTCGACGCCGAAGGGATGGACTCGCTGAGCATGCGCCGCCTGGGCGCCCGGCTCGGCTCCGGCGCGACCAGCATCTACTGGCACGTGGCCAACAAGGACGAACTGCTGGAGCTGGTCCTCGACGAGGTCTTCGGCAAGGTCGCCCTGCCCGCCCCCGCGACGACCGGCTGGCGGGACGAGGCCTCGGCTTTCGCCTACGGCCTGCGCGCGGCGCTCTTGGCCCACCCCTGGGCGGTCACCCTCGTCGGCACCGGGCCGACCCTCGGCCCCAACGCCATGGAGTTGAGCGCCCGGCTGCTGAGCACGTTCAGCCAGGCGGGTTTCACGGCCACGGAACAGGAGTACGCCTCCTCCGCCCTGCTGGCCTACGTGCTGGGTGTCACCACGCCCGAGATCGCCTGGAGCGCGGCCGCGGCCCACTCCGGCATGAGCGACGAAGAGCTGACGGCGTCAATGAAGCCTGTGGTGGAACAGGCCGCGCGTAACTATCCCGAGCTGGCGGAACGCTATGCGGACTACCACGGCACCGGCATCGACCTGCAGACCGCCCGCCTGCTCAACTTCGACTTCGGACTAACCTGCATCCTCGACGGCCTGGAGGCACGCCTGAGCCGCTCGGCCCAGGCCCAGGCGACTCCGCACGCGCGACCGGGAGCCGGCGGCGGAGCGGGCTGATCCTTCATACAGGCCCATGCGCCAGGCGGCGGCCGGCGGAACGGGCTGATTCTTCACACCGGCCCCATACGCCAGGCGGCGGCCGGCGACCGGTCCGCCACCGGCTCTGCCGTGATCCGCGCCGACGCACCGGAGTTCGCCGCGGGGTCTCAACGGTGTTGATCGGAAGGCGAACCAGAAAACAGTCATCAGACATGACATGACATCCAACCCGTGCAACAACCTGTAAAGCAGATGCAATCCGAACTTACAGCCTGATCGGATAGTCTCGGGCTGTGCTCCCTACCATCGCCGACGTTCTCTCCCTGGACACCGTCCGCCGCGGCAATCCCCGGGTCGTCGCGGGAGCCGACCGCCTGGACACCCGGGTGCGATGGGTGCACGTCGGCGAGGTCACTGACATCGCCCACCTGCTGCGAGGCGGAGAGCTGGTGCTCACCACCGGCATCGCCCTACCCGACGACCCTGAGATGCTGGCCGACTACATCGGCGAACTGGCCGCCGTCGGCGCGGCCGGGCTGATCGTGGAGCTGGGCCGCAAGTTCGTCAAGGATCTGCCCCGAAGCGTGGTCAGCGCCGCCGAGCGGCACGGCCTGCCACTGATCACACTGGCCCGTGAGACCCCGTTCGTGCAGATCACCGAGTCGGTCCACGCCAGAATCATCGACATCCAGCTGGAGGAGCTGCGCGCCTCGGAGCAGCTCCACGAGGTCTTCACCGAACTTTCGGTCGAGGGCGCCTCCCCCGCCGAGGTGCTCAGCCAGGTCGCCCGGCTCTCCGGACGGCCGGTGCTCCTGGAGAACCTCGCCCACCAGGTGCTGGCCTGCGAGACGGCCGGGCGCGACACCGGGACGCTGCTGGCGAGCTGGGAGACACGGTCCCGGGCGGTGGCTCCGGACCAGCGCACCGCCTACGACTCGGCCTCCGGGTGGCTGGTCACCATGGTCGGCGCACGCGGCCAGGACTGGGGCAGGTTGATCCTGCTCTGCGGCAGCGAGCCCGGCCCGCGCGAGATCGTGCTCGCCGAACGCGCCGCGACCACCCTCGCCCTGGGACGCCTGCTGGAGCGCCACCAGGAGTCACTGGAACGTCAGGCCCACGGCACGATCATCACCGGCATCCTGACCCACGCCTACGCCGACCCCGACGAGGCCGCCGCCCGGGCCCGGGCGGTCGGCGTCCCGTTGACCGGCCGCAAACTGATCAGCTTGGTGCTCCGGCTCGCCGAACAACCGGAGAGCCCACTGGACGGCCAGGAGCAACTCGCCAGGCTCGGTGAGCTGGCCGACGCCACCGCCGCCGCCTGCCGCGAGGCCCGCCTCCCCGCTCTGGTCGGTGCCTTGGACCAGAACCGCATCGGCGTCCTGCTCCCGCTCCCTCCCCGCACTCTCGCCGAACCCACGCTGGTCATGCTCGCCGACCGCCTGCGAGCGGCCCTCACCACCTCGTTCGTGCTCGCCGCCGGCTCCGTGGTCGAATCCCTCCGTGACGTACGGCGCAGTTTCCTGGAGGCGGAGCAGGTCGCGGACGTGGCCGTCAGACAGCCCGATGGCCGGCCGTTCTACCGCCTGCCCGATCTGCGGCTGCGTGGCCTGCTTCACCTGCTGAGAGACGACGCCCGGCTGCAGACCTTCGCCGAACGCGAGCTCGGCCCGCTACTGGCCCACGACGCCCAGCGCGGTGGCGACCTGACCAGGATCCTCCGGATCTACCTGGACGCCGGACGCAACAAGGCCGTCGCCGCCCAGAAAGCCCACCTGTCCCGGCCGGCCTTCTACGACCGGCTCCGCAGGCTGGAACGGATCCTCGACACCAACCTGGATGACGTCGAGTCTTGTCTCTCCCTTCATGTCGCCCTGCTGGCGCAGGAGTCGTTCCGGAGAGACAACATCCGCAGCTGAAAGGTCCCCATGCCCGACATCCTCGTCCCCGAGACCGCCGACCTGGCCCGCATGATCGCTGCCGCCGGGATCTTCGCCGTTCCAACGGGCGACGTGCAACTCTCCCCTGAGGAGCTGGACCCCGTCCAGATCCTCGCCGGCTCGCCGCAGATCTCCGCGGTCGAACTGTGGTCCTCACCCGACGGCTCGCAGAGCCGGGGCATCTGGGAGATCACCCCGGGCACGATGACCGACGTCGAACATGACGAGATCTTCGTGGTCATGTCCGGCCGGGCCACCGTGGACGTCGACGGTGGTGCCACCATCGAGCTCGTCCCGGGCTCGGTCTGTCTCCTCGCCAAGGGCGCCAAGACCACCTGGATCGTCCACGAGACGCTGCGGAAGGTGTATCACTGCCTGGGCTGAGAATGACCACGGCGCAAGCCGTACTGGACCCAGATTCCGTACGGCTTGCGCCTGCCTGGTCGCGCCCGTCAACCGTCTCGATCGGATGCGGCGTCCACGTGGATGGTGTCATCGGCGCAGACGTAGAGATCCCAGCGACGCGGTCGCGCCGTGATCACGCCAAGGATGAATCCGAAGACCATGCTTGCGACGATCACGATGAGAATGTTCAGCCCCATGATGGCTGCCTCTCGGAAAGAGTGCCGCTTGATCTGCGGAGTGCGGCGTACTGAACCGTAGCGCCCTGGTGCCGCCACCGCAGTGAAACGGCGGGGACTAACCCCTATTGACCAGCGTGATTGACCCGGTTGAGGCAGTTTCGGACTAGCGGAATTCCGTCACCTCTCATATGAGCCCATCCGCGGGACAACACTTTCTTGGGATGTTTAACGCGTTTCGCTCCCCTTGCCAGGAAGATCTCGGCACGATGGTGCACCGAAGTCTTGGTCATCAACGGGGAGAGAGGCATCCATGTCACGACGTATCGTCGTCGGGCTTTCGGCTGTAGTACTCAGCATCACACCGATTTCCGCCCAAGCCGAAGGGGCGAGCCTGGCCTTCCCCACCTCGACGTTCCCACTTGGTGACAGTGCCGCGCCGGCCAGAAGCCAGCGCAGCGTAGTGCCGGGTGTGGAGCTTTTCAGCTTGAAACAGGGGAAGTCCACCGAAGGGTGGACCGTGACGGTGCTGATGCCGAACGGGCACGAGGACGGCAAGCTGACCACCGCCCAGACCAAGGCCGCGGAGGTCGAGGCCGCCGGCTTCACCCCGGCCCTGCAGAAGGTCGTGCAACCCGCCGCCGCGGATGCTCCGGCCGTGGAACGTTACCTTGTCCGCATCGGGCTGTGGACGTTCGCGGAGCGCGCCAAAGCCGACAAGGTGGTGAAGGAGCTCAAGGAGCTCGACATCCGGGCCAAGACCGACTATCTCGCTGACGACGGCTTGCAGACCACAGGCCCCTGGGCCATGAACGTTCTGATGGTGGACCCCAAGCTCTTCAGAGGATCGTTCAGAACGAGCGTCGGGGCCAATGTCGCCAAGCGCGAGACGATCAGCTCGATGGCCAAACGGGCCGGTGCCATCGCCGGCGTCAACGGCGGCTTCTTCAACATCCACACACCCAAGGCACTCCAGGGTGACCCCATGGGGATCTCCGTGGTGGGCGGAAAACTTCTCAGCGAAGCGGTCCCCGGTCGCAGCGGCATCGTCATCACCGGCCGCAAGGTCCGGATCACCGAGCTGAAGACGACGGTCACCGCGACCCCGGCCGACGGAGCGAGGACCGAGGTCAAAGGCATCAACCGGGCTGCCGGGACGGACGAACTCATCCTTTACACCGAGGAATTCGGCACCAAGATGGCAGCCGACGGCGGCACCGAGATCGTGGTCGACGCCCAGGGAAAGATCATCAATGTCCGCGAGGGCGGAGGCATCGTCTCGCGCGGCACCTACGTGCTCCACGGCACCGGCATCATGGCCGACTGGCTCCTGGAGCACGCTTTGGAGGCCTCCACCATGAAGGTCGACACCAAGGTCATCGATCTGCGGACCAAACGGACCGTGCCGCTCACCCCGGAGACATACGTCATGGGCGGCGGAGTGGGGCTCGTGAGGAACGGCCGGGTGCAGATCACCGCCCAGGCCGACGGGCAGGCCTCCTTCAACATGATGCTCCGTCGCCACCCGCGCACCATGGCCGGTGTCACCAAGTCCGGTGGCCTGATCCTGGTCACGGTGGACGGCCGCAACCCCGGCGTCACGGTGGGCGCTTCGATGGTGGAAGCGGCTCAACTGATGCGCTGGCTGGGTGCGAAGCAGGCCATGAATCTCGACGGCGGCGGATCGAGCGTGATGGTCGTGGGCCACAAGGTCGTCAACCGTCCTTCGGACGGTGCTGAGCGGACCGTGGGCGACGGTCTGTTCATCACCCCCTGACCCGGCCCTCCCAAGGAGAAAGCTCCGGCCCTGTGTCAGGGTCGGAGCTTTCTTGTTGGAGGAGATCGACATGGGGAGGAACGGCTTCTCAAGTTTCCCAGGACAGCAGAAAAGGCACTCCCGGGCAGGGGGATCCAGCAGGGGTTTCCAGCAGGGAGACCCATGGGAAAACAGGCCTGGGAAACGTGACCTGCCCGGGAACAGGCCCAAGCCGGGAAATGTGATCAGTCACGGGGAACGCGGCCGGCCCAAGAACAGGACCGGGAAACGTGACCTGCTCGGAAAACGGCCTAGGGAACGTGACCGGGCCGGGGGAAGGTGACCGGACCCGGGAAAACAGAAAAGGCCACCCCAACCGGGATGGCCTCAACTGCGACAAAAAATTGTCCGGCGGCGACCTACTCTCCCACACCGTCCCCGGTGCAGTACCATCGGCGCTGAAGAGCTTAACTTCCGGGTTCGGAATGTAACCGGGTGTTTCCCCTTCGCCATAACCGCCGTAACTCTATGAAACTGTCAAACACGAGAACGTGTCTGCTGTCTCAGAATTACATAGTGGACGCGAGCAAGAATGCTTTGTGGTCAAGTCCTCGGCCTATTAGTACCGGTCAGCTCCACACGTTACCGTGCTTCCACCTCCGGCCTATCAACCCAATCGTCTATTGGGAGCCTTACCCACTCTCGTGGTGGGAGACCTCATCTCAAGGCGAGCTTCCCGCTTAGATGCTTTCAGCGGTTATCCCTTCCGAACGTAGCCAACCAGCCGTGCTCCTGGCGGAACAACTGGCACACCAGAGGTTCGTCCGTCCCGGTCCTCTCGTACTAGGGACAGCTCCTTTCAAGTCTCCTGCGCGCGCAGCGGATAGGGACCGAACTGTCTCGCGACGTTCTAAACCCAGCTCGCGTACCGCTTTAATGGGCGAACAGCCCAACCCTTGGGACCTACTCCAGCCCCAGGATGCGACGAGCCGACATCGAGGTGCCAAACCATCCCGTCGATATGGACTCTTGGGGAAGATCAGCCTGTTATCCCCGGGGTACCTTTTAGCCGTTGAGCGACGGCGCTTCCACAAGCCACCGCCGGATCACTAGTCCCAGCTTTCGCTCCTGCTCGACCCGTCGGTCTCACAGTCAAGCTCCCTTGTGCACTTACACTCGACACCTGATTACCAACCAGGCTGAGGGAACCTTTGGGCGCCTCCGTTACTCTTTAGGAGGCAACCGCCCCAGTTAAACTACCCACCAGACACTGTCCCTGATCCGGATCACGGACCGAAGTTAGACGTTCAAAACGACCAGAGTGGTATTTCACCAATGACTCCACCACCACTAGCGTGACAGCTTCACCGTCTCCCACCTATCCTACACAAGACGTTCCAAACGCCAATGTCAAGCTATAGTGAAGGTCCCGGGGTCTTTCCGTCCTGCTGCGCGTAACGAGCATCTTTACTCGTAGTGCAATTTCGCCGGGTCTGCGGTTGAGACAGCGGGGAAGTCGTTACGCCATTCGTGCAGGTCGGAACTTACCCGACAAGGAATTTCGCTACCTTAGGATGGTTATAGTTACCACCGCCGTTTACTGGCGCTTAAGTTCTCAGCTTCGCCACACACGTGCGACTAACCGGTCCCCTTAACGTTCCAGCACCGGGCAGGCGTCAGTCCGTATACATCGTCTTACGACTTCGCACGGACCTGTGTTTTTAGTAAACAGTCGCTTCCCCCTGGCCTCTGCGACCCCCACCAGCTCACAGAGCAAGTCTGATCACCAGCGAAGGCCCCCCTTCTCCCGAAGTTACGGGGGCAATTTGCCGAGTTCCTTAACCACAGTTCACCCGATCGCCTTAGTATTCTCTACCTGACCACCTGAGTCGGTTTGGGGTACGGGCCGCCACGGCACTCACTAGAGGCTTTTCTCGGCAGCATAGGATCACCCACTTCGCCACAATCGGCTCGGCATCACGTCTCAGGCTCAATGTGCCGCGGATTTGCCTACGACACGCCCTACACGCTTACCCCAGGACTACCATCGCCTGGGCTGGACTACCTTCCTGCGTCACCCCATCGCTTACCTACTACCAGATCAGGCCAGGCGTTCACCCTCACCCCAAGCCCGAAGGCTTTAGGGGGGTTAAGGACCCTTAGTATCACTGGATTCAGTATTGGCGCACCATAGCGGGTACGGGAATATCAACCCGTTGTCCATCGACTACGCCTGTCGGCCTCGCCTTAGGTCCCGACTTACCCTGGGCGGATTAGCCTGGCCCAGGAACCCTTGGTCATCCGGCGCAGAAGTTTCTCACTTCTGATTCGCTACTCATGCCTGCATTCTCACTCGCACAGCCTCCACAACTAGATCACTCTGCTGCTTCGCCGGCTGCACGACGCTCCCCTACCCATCCACACACCTAGACAGACAAGCTGCCAAGCTAACGTGTGAATGCCACGACTTCGGCGGTGTACTTGAGCCCCGCTACATTGTCGGCGCGGAATCACTTGACCAGTGAGCTATTACGCACTCTTTCAAGGGTGGCTGCTTCTAAGCCAACCTCCTGGTTGTCACTGCGACTCCACATCCTTTCCCACTTAGCACACGCTTAGGGGCCTTAGTCGGTGGTCTGGGCTGTTTCCCTCTCGACTACGGAGCTTATCCCCCGCAGTCTCACTGCTACGCTCTCACTTACCGGCATTCGGAGTTTGGCTGACGTCAGTAACCTTGTCGGGCCCATTAGCCATCCAGTGCTCTACCTCCGGCAAGAAACACGTAACGCTGCACCTAAATGCATTTCGGGGAGAACCAGCTATCACGGAGTTTGATTGGCCTTTCACCCCTAAACACAGGTCATCCCCCAGGTTTTCAACCCTGGTGGGTTCGGTCCTCCACGCGGTCTTACCCGCGCTTCAACCTGCCCATGCCTAGATCACTCCGCTTCGGGTCTACAGCATGCGACTAACAACGCCCTATTCAGACTCGCTTTCGCTACGGCTACCCCACACGGGTTAACCTCGCCACACACCATAACTCGCAGGCTCATTCTTCAAAAGGCACGCAGTCACATCACAGACATCCGAAAACGTCTACGCTCCTACGGCTTGTAGGCACACGGTTTCAGGTACTATTTCACGACCCCTCACCGGGGCGCTTTTCACCTTTCCCTCACGGTACTTGTTCACTATCGGTCATCAGGGAGTATTTAGGCTTACCAGGTGGTCCTGGCAGATTCACACAGGATTTCTCGGGCCCCGTGCTACTTGGGATCCCCTCAAACAGTCGACAAGATTTCGCCTACCCGGCTCTCACGGTCTACGGCGCAACTTCCCAGAAACTTCGACTATCCCATCGATTTCTCACTGTCTACAGTCTCGGCAGAAACCATCAGAGGGTCCCACAACCCCGCACACGCAACGCCTGCCGGCTATCACACGCATACGGTTTAGCCTCTTCCGCTTTCGCTCACCACTACTCACGGAATCACTAATTTGTTTTCTCTTCCTACGGGTACTGAGATGTTTCACTTCCCCGCGTTACCACCAACCGCCCTATACATTCAGGCGGAGGCAACACCACATGACTGGTGCTAGGTTTCCCCATTCGGACATCCCCGGATCAAAGTCAGGTTGGCGACTCCCCGGGGCTTAACGCAGCCTCCCACGTCCTTCATCGGCTCCTGATGCCAAGGCATCCACCGTGTGCCCTAAAAAACTTGGCCACAAAGATGCTCGCGTCCACTATGCAAATCTCAAACAACAAACAGCAACCACACCCACCCCACCACCAACACCCACCAAAGGCGAGCTGGTATGACAGGAGGCTGGTCCCGCACGAGGTCAAACAGACAGCAAGCCCGCCACAGCGGGCCCACCAATGTCCGTTTCCTCAGGACCCAACAGTGTGTCCGAACCCATCCGCGCCCCCCAGCCGGCGTTCCCACTCCCGTCCCCCGCGAAGGGTTCAGGCGGTACCAACCGACCCGGGCAGACCCAGATCATCCGATTAACCAGTGCTCCACTAATGAGCGCGCCGAGCGTGAGACATTCGCCCACGGACACGGCTGGACCACGAACCACCAGGTGGCCGCAGTCGATGCTCCTTAGAAAGGAGGTGATCCAGCCGCACCTTCCGGTACGGCTACCTTGTTACGACTTCGTCCCAATCGCCAGCCCCACCTTCGACCGCTCCCCCCAGCAAGCTGGTTGGGCCACGGGCTTCGGGTGTTGCCGACTTTCGTGACGTGACGGGCGGTGTGTACAAGGCCCGGGAACGTATTCACCGCAGCGTTGCTGATCTGCGATTACTAGCGACTCCGACTTCATGGGGTCGAGTTGCAGACCCCAATCCGAACTGAGACCGGCTTTTTGGGATTCGCTCCACCTTACGGTATCGCAGCCCTCTGTACCGGCCATTGTAGCATGTTTGCAGCCCAAGACATAAGGGGCATGATGACTTGACGTCATCCCCACCTTCCTCCGAGTTGACCCCGGCAGTCTCCAATGAGTCCCCACCACCCCGAAGAGCGTGCTGGCAACATTGAACAAGGGTTGCGCTCGTTGCGGGACTTAACCCAACATCTCACGACACGAGCTGACGACAGCCATGCACCACCTGTCACCCGATCCGAAGAGGCACCCATCTCTGAGTGTTTCCGGGCGATGTCAAGCCTTGGTAAGGTTCTTCGCGTTGCGTCGAATTAAGCAACATGCTCCGCCGCTTGTGCGGGCCCCCGTCAATTCCTTTGAGTTTTAGCCTTGCGGCCGTACTCCCCAGGCGGGGCGCTTAATGCGTTAGCTACGGCGCGGAAACCGTGGAAGGTCCCCACACCTAGCGCCCAACGTTTACAGCGTGGACTACCAGGGTATCTAATCCTGTTCGCTCCCCACGCTTTCGCTCCTCAGCGTCAGGTAAGGCCCAGAGAACCGCCTTCGCCACCGGTGTTCCTCCTGATATCTGCGCATTTCACCGCTACACCAGGAATTCCGTTCTCCCCTACCTACCTCTAGCCAGCCCGTATCGAATGCAGACCTGGAGTTAAGCCCCAAGCTTTCACACCCGACGTGACAAGCCACCTACGAGCTCTTTACGCCCAATAATTCCGGACAACGCTTGCGCCCTACGTATTACCGCGGCTGCTGGCACGTAGTTAGCCGGCGCTTCTTCTGCAGGTACACGTCAACTTCGTCCCTGCTGAAAGAGGTTTACAACCCGAAGGCCGTCATCCCCCACGCGGCGTCGCTGCGTCAGGCTTTCGCCCATTGCGCAATATTCCCCACTGCTGCCTCCCGTAGGAGTCTGGGCCGTGTCTCAGTCCCAGTGTGGCCGGTCGCCCTCTCAGGCCGGCTACCCGTCGTCGCCTTGGTAGGCCGTTACCCCACCAACAAGCTGATAGGCCGCGAGTCCATCCCCAACCGAAAAACTTTCCACCACCATCCCATGCGAGAAGTGGTCGTATCCGGTATTAGACCCAGTTTCCCGGGCTTATCCCAGAGTCAGGGGCAGGTTACTCACGTGTTACTCACCCGTTCGCCGCTCGAGTACCCCGAAGGGCCTTTCCGCTCGACTTGCATGTGTTAAGCACGCCGCCAGCGTTCGTCCTGAGCCAGGATCAAACTCTCCAAACAATGTTTGAGAAGTTCTCCCGGCTGAAAGCACCCGGCACCGAATGCCGGATGTTCAACCAAAGGAATCCGTCCTCCCACCAGAAGATGGGTGGGACGGGAGTTGTGCTTCATGCACTGGCTTTTAACACACTGTTGAGTTCTCAAGAAACGGACGCGTTCTCCGTCGCCGTGATCATGCGATCCGGCTTCAGGGCGTTCCATTCCGTGTCTCCATCCTAGCAGATCCGCCCGGTTCGTGTCAACTTGTCGCTTTCGCTGGAGTCGATCCGAACCCGCCGGATCCGTGAGGATCTCGACCTGCCCCGTTTCCGGAGCAACCCTTCTAACTTACTCCAACATCCGACTGTTGTCCAATCGAATCCTGCCAGGGACACACGTGTCCCAGTCAGGGGAAATGATCAGAAGGGGTTTCCGAGGTCTTAGCGATCTCCGCCACCCCCTCGGGCCTGTGAACTCTATGTACGCCGCCACCTTCCGTCAAATCGATGGCAGCGCCGAGAAGACGTGTTCCTCTCCGGGTGGGTAGGGATCCCGCATGACGGAGCAAAGGCTGGTACCTCGGGCCCTCATCGTGCTGCTCTGCACCGCCGGCGCCGTGGTCACGCTGTCCGGTCTCATGGCCGTCGGGTCGATCGCCGGACCGGTGCTGCTGGCTCTGGTGCTCGTGCTGGCGGTCTCCCCCCTACGGACGTGGCTCGACAAACGGAACGCGCCCGGATGGACCCTGGTCGCGGCACCGCTGGCTCTCGTGCTGCTCATGCTGTTCGGCATTGTGGCGATCCTGACCATCGCGGTCGCGCAGACGGCCAAGCTCGCCTCGACCTACGGTCCGCAGTTCAACCGGCTCCTCACCGAGGCACAGAACCTGGCGGCGAAGCTCGGCCTCGGCACCGATCAGGTGAACCAGGCGATCAAGTCGTTCGATCTGGGAAAGATCTTCACGTTCGTCCAGGGGTTCGCGAGCGGGTTGCTCGGCGTTTTCTCCAGCCTGGTTCTCATCGTGATCCTGTTGCTGGCCATGTGCCTGGACGCGCAGTCCTTCTCACGGATCCTCGCCCTGGGGGCCGCGCACCGGCCCGAACTCGTCCGGGCGCTCAACGAGTTCGCCCACAGAACCCGGCGCTACCTCGTCGTCTCGACCGTGTTCGGACTCATCTGCGCCGTCCTGGACATGGTCGCCCTCTTCCTGCTCGACGTGCCGCTCCCGCTGCTCTGGGGTGTGCTGGCGCTGATCACCAACTACATCCCCAACCTGGGCTTCGTCATCGGGCTGGTCCCTCCCGCTCTGCTCGGCCTGCTGGCGGGCGGTCCCAAGACCATGCTCTTTGTGATCGTCTCCTACCTGCTGATCAACTTCGTGATCCAGTCGCTGATCCAGCCGAAGTTCCTCGGTGACGCCGTGGGACTGTCCACGACCATGACGTTGCTGTCACTCCTCATGTGGGCGTTCGTGCTCGGCCCGCTGGGCGCGCTGCTCGCCATCCCCCTCAGCCTGCTGGTCCGCGCGCTGCTGATCGACAGTGATCCCAACGGTGGATGGGCTGCGGCTCTCATCTCGGGAGTGCCCCCCTCCGGTCCTTCCGACGGCTCTCTCACCGGTGCGCCTGAGTCGCCGAAGGCGGCCCCTCGGAGGAAGCGGCCATGACCGTCCCGGCTCTGGCCGGGACGGCTTCCTTCACCTCGCCGGAAGACGGCCGTGCATGACGGCTGGGTCTCCGCCGGCACTGCCGGATCACGGGCCCGCGGCTCCTACGGCACGGCGGCCCGGGATCTTCAGGTCCCGACCCGATCCGGACCAGGTCGGCGGCCGTGCCACGGCCGCACCGGCGCCGACCGTAACCTGGGGGCATGTACCGCGAGTGGGCCCCGGATCCGGCGATCGCCGGACGGGTGATCTGTCTCTGGACGGTGACCGCGACCTCGTCGGTGACGAAGCTGGTGGTCCCCGACGGCTCGGCCGATCTGATCTGGGCTCCGGAGGGTCCGCAGGTCGCCGGGCCGGACACCGGGCCGAAGGCCGTCGAGATGGCTCCCGGTGACCGCTATCTGGGGATCCGGTTCCGGCCGGGCGCGGTGGGCGACGCGCTCGGCGTACCGATTGACGCCCTGCGTGACCTGCGGGTGCCGCTGACCGAGCTGGGCGTACCGACGGAGCTGACGAAGCTGGCAGACCTGCCGGAGCCGACGGCGGAGACCATGCAGCAGGCCCTGGCCGTACGGCTCCGCACGACGCCCGGCCCCGACCCGGCCGCGCCGGCGATCGCGGCGGCGTTGCGGGCCGGTAGGAGCGTCGGAGAGGTCGCCTGGGAGCTCGGGCTCAGTGAGCGGCAGCTCCACCGGAGATCGCTGCGGGCCTTCGGGTACGGGCCCAAGACGCTTCAGCGGGTGATCCGCCTCCAGCGGGCGTTGCGGCTGGCCCGGCGAGGAAGAGCACTGGCCGAGGTCGCGGTGGCCAGCGGCTATGCCGACCAGGCGCACATGGCCAACGAGGTCAGGCGACTGACCGGGGTGTCCATGAGGCGGCTCGTGAACCGGCCGTAGGCGTACGGGGTTCCCGGCCGCCCGGCGGGCGTGCAACGACGTGACAGGGTGAGGCGTGCATCCGGGCGTCCCCGACCGGCGGATGTACCGGACAGGCATCCCCGATGCCCGTGGTCCTTCGCCGCCTCATCCCTCCGTCCGGACGGAGACCGTGGGCAGCCGGGTCAGCTCGATGCCGAAGAGATCACGGTAGGCGGCGAACGTCTCGGCGTCGGTGCTCAGACGCTCTTCCCTCCGCTCGCCCGCCGAGGTGTGGACGAGCAGCCTGTCACTCAGGGTCACGCGCCCCGTCTCGGTGAGGAGCGAGCAGACGAGGGACCGGGTGAAGTGCGACAACGGTGAGGTCTGGTGCCACCAGCAGGTCGGCACGTAGTCGGCCAGGACGCGGGGCCGCTGTTCGAGACGGTATTCGAGCACACCGTCCTTGAGCACGTCGAGGTCGCCGTCGGCGGTCTCGACGACGCGGAAGACCCCGCCCGGGTCGGGTTGGTCGGTGCGCAGGTCGAGGCGGAGTGGGAAGTGGCTGAACGTTCCGAACCCGACGTCGACGAGCCACGGCTCGGGGGCGTCCACCCGGAGGGCGAGGTGATCGAAGGGAACCCCCACGGAGCCGCCGCTGGAGGGCCGGGCGGAGAGCATGGTCACCTGGTATCCCAGCGAGCGGAGCAGCGCGGCGAAGGCGCCGTTGACCTCGTAGCAGAAGCCGCCCCGCCGCCTGCCGACGATCTTCTCGACGAGCGCCTGGTCGTCGAGCACGACGGGTTCGCCGAGGTGGATGCTCAGGTTCTCGAACGGGACCGTCAGCAGATGGCGCAGCTGCAGTTCACGGAGCGACTCCGCGTCGGGGGTGAGGGGGCGGTCGGCGCCGATCCGTTTGAGGTATGCGTCCATGACCTGATTAACCCATGCCGCGGACCGGCCGTGCCACCTGCGCTCGGGCCCGAGGCCTATATGACGACGGCCCCGCCGCTCACCCTGGTACGCCCATCGGCCTCGGCGATCGAGACCTTGAGTTCGCTGGGCTGTCCCATGTCGACGCCCTGGATGATCGTGAACTCGTCCGAGCCGGTCCCCAGCGTCCGGAGGTAACCGCCGAAGGCGGCGGCCGCGGCACCGGTCGCCGGGTCCTCGACGATGCCGCCGACCGGGAACGGGTTGCGGGAGTGGAAGCGCCGATCGCTCTCCTGCCAGAACAGGTTCACCGTCGTCCAGCCCTCGCGTGCCATGATCGAGCGCAGGCCGTCGAAGTCGTAGTCAAGGTCGGTGAGCCGTTCTCGGGAGGCCGCGGCAAGCATGAGGTGCTCGTTCCCGCCGAAAGCGACGTGCGGCGGGAACGCCCTGTCCAGGTCGTCGCGGGACCAGCCGAGCGCGGCGAGCGTCTCGTCCAGCACCGGCTCGTCCACCGGCCTGGAACGCGTGGGCACGCTGGTGAGCGTGGCCCGCAGCGTGTCCCCGTCGACGAAGGTGTCCACGGCGATCTCACCCGCTTCGGTGTCGAACACCACCCGCCCGACTCCGATCCGCTCGGCCAGGGCCACCGCGGTGGCGATCGTGGCGTGTCCGCAGAACGCCACCTCGGCCGAAGGGGCGAAATAGCGGACCTGGAAGATGCGGCTCTCGTCATCGCGGGCGGTGATGAACGCGGTCTCGGAGTAGCCGACCTCGGCGGCGATGGCGCGCATCTCGGCGCCGGAGAGGCCCGAGGCGTCGAGGACGACGCCGGCGGGGTTGCCGCCCTTGGGATCGTGAGCGAAAGCGGTGTAGCGCAGAATTTCCACGTTGTTCGTCACATTTCCCAACCTAGCGAGCGTGCTGCTGCCCGGTCCCTCCGGTGGCCGCCCGACCTCCCTCGTGGAAGTCCCGACGGTCGTCGGGGAAGCGCCCCGGCGTCCGTCACGGAGAGGAGGTCAGGCGGGCGCGGGGACGGGGCCCGGAGAGAGCGGCTCCAGCGGTTCGGCGGGAGCCTTGGAGACGCGACGGCCCCAGGGCATGGCCAGGGCGAGGATCGGCAGGAGCACGACGGAGCACTGGGCCCAGACGGAGTGCAGCTCCCACCAGGTTTTGCTGTCGAACTGGGTCATGTAGAGGTAGCCGTATCCGGCCCAGAGGGAGACGCCGATGATGGCGGGCCAGGCGAACCGGGTGGGCCGGGCGACCAGGAACGGCATGAACCACAGCAGGTACTGCGCGCCGAGACGGGGGGTGACGACCATGAAGGCGAGCAGCAGCGCCGTGGTGACGTCCACCGGGTCGGCGCGGCGCCACAGGATGGCCACCACGACCATCGTGACGTAGATCAGCCGGGTGCCGAAGGTGGCTATTCCGGCGTCGAGCGTCCAGTCGCCGCCGACCAGGATCGCGCTGTAGCCCCATTCGCCGACGATCGGGCGGATGTCCTGGATCACCCGGATGACCTCGGGAAGCTGGCTCAGCGAGGTGCCGGCGAAGATCGGCAGGGTGGCGAGGAAGAAGACCGGGGCGACGCCGGTGGCGACGAAGGCGACGACCCGGGCGCGGACGGTCGGCAGCAGCAGGAGCATGCCGGGGATCAGCCAGATCGGCCAGCTCTTGGCGCACAGGGCAAGCCCCATCAGCAGGCCGGCGAGGAGCGCCCGGCGCAGGTCCGGCTTCTCGCCGGGGTGCGGGGCGAGCGCCCGGCGCACCGCATCCGGCGCCGCCGACAGGGCGTGCCGTACGGCGCCGCCGAAGCCGAGGGCCGAGACGCTCTGCCGCGCCAGCGTGATCGGGTCGTTGACGAGGCCCGGCCGGTCGGCGGCTCCGGGGCCGCGGGCGACCACGAACGCCGCGACGCCGAAGACCAGCGCGACCGGCTCGACCTGGCCGTGCACGGAGGCGACGAGGATGGCCAGCGGGTTGCAGGCGTACTGGAAGGCGCGCAGCGAGGCTCTGGGGCCGCCGGCGAGCTTGCCGACCAGCGGGATCAGCGCGATGTCGGCCACCACGGTGACCAGCCGGCCGCCGATCTCCCACGGGATGCCCAGCCAGAGCAGCAGGCCGTACACGTAGGGGATGGTCGGCAGGAAGTGCCAGCCGCCGTTGCTGCCGAGCACGGGGTCCCGGTGGTTCAGGATCGCCTCGCCGGCGGGCTTGAAGCTGTTGACGAAGTCGACCGGCTGCCAGGTGTCGATCGCCGAGGTCGCCATGATGAGCACCCGGAAACCGATTCCGACCGCGAGGATGGCGAGAAGCGACGGCCGCCAGCCCTTCCACTGCGCGAGGACGGCGAGCACGACACCTGAGACGAGGACGAGCCCCGTGAGAATTGCGTAGTCCATGACGGTTACCAGACTGCCGGAACGCGTGACCGACCACCTACCTGGCCGCCAAAACGAGACCAGCCTCTCAGCTTTTGTAGCTTAGAGTAGGTGGTCGGTCGCATTTTGCAGCAATGGGGGTGCTCGTGGCGAGAACACCGGTGGGCGAGCCCGGGGGGTTCGGCAGGCGGCTCGCCGCGCTGCCGCCACGGGTGTGGGTCGCCCTGGTGCTGGCCGTGCTCGGCGCGATCTTCATCGCGCAGAACCGCGTCCCCGTCCGGATCCAGTGGCTGACGTTCACCGTGACCTCGCCGCTCTGGATCGCCCTGCTGGCTGTGGCACTGGTCGGCGTGGTCATCGGAGTGCTGCTCCGCCGCCGGTCGGCGAAGCGGAGGTGAACGCCCCGCGGGTGTAGAGCAGCGCGGCCAGCGCCGTCGCGGCGAGCAGGACGTAGCCGATCACGTAGGCCCCGGTGGTGGCGTAGACGACGCCCATGACCAATGGCGGGAAGTAACCGCCCAGCCCACCGGCCGCACCCACCAGGCCGGTCACGGTGCCCACTCTGGACGGCTCGACGAGCCTGGCGACCAGGGCGAACACACCGCCGGTGCCGAGGCCGAGGAAGACGGCCATCAACACGGAGCAGATTCCGGCGGGGATCTCCGGCGGCGGTGTGAAGGCCAGCGCCATCGCCATGATCGCGGTCCCTGCGAACGAGACCAGCAGCACCCTGATCGGGCCGGTCCGGTCGGAGAGCACCCCGCCCAGCGGGCGGGCGGCGACCGCGGCGAGCGAGAAGCCCGCGGTCCGCAGCCCGGCGCCGGTCTGCGTGAAGCCGTAGACGTTCTGCAGCAGGGTGGGCAGGTAGGTGGAGAACGCGACGAACCCGCCGAAGGCGACGGCGTAGAGGAACGCGCACTGCCAGGTGGCCCTGATCCTCGTGGCCTCGCCCATGCGGGGCAGCGCCGGACCGGTGGACGGTCTCCAGGCGGGCGAGTCGCGGCTGAACAGCAGCATGACGATGCCCATCACCGCCAGGAGCGCGGCTATCAGCACGTGGGTCTGCGTCCGGCCGACGGATTCGACCAGGCGGGGGGTGAGGAACGCCGACAGCGCCGTGCCTCCCATGCCGGCGCCGAAGACGCCGGTGGCGAAGCCGCGGCGGGCGGGGTCGTACCAGGCGTTGACGAAGGGGATGCCCACCGCGAACGAGGTGCCTCCGACGCCGAGCAGGAAGCCCCACAGCAGCAGCCATCCGTAGGGCTCCACCCAGCCCACGAAAAGGACGGGCACGATCGTGGTGAAGCAGATGACCGCGAACATCAGCCGCCCGCCGAACCGGTCGGCGAGCACGCCGACCGGGATGCGGCCGAGGGAGCCGACCAGCACCGGGATCGCGACCAGCATGGACGTCTGGGTCGGTGACAGGCCGAGCTGCCTGCTGTAGCTGCCCGCGAGCGGACCGATCAGGTTCCACGCCCAGAAGGTGATCGCGAAGGCGGTTGTGGCGAGAACCAGGTTGGCCGTCTGTCCTTTACGGAGTTCATCCGACATATATGCCATCCAGAGCCTTAAATATTAACTTAATGTGATGAACTGAACACATGGCGTCCGATGTCGAGAATCTACTCCTCAAGACGGGCCGGTTCTTCAGGCGGGCACCGGCGAACGACGATCCGCGCACGCTGTACCTGACCGGGGGCCGGGAGGGCGACTCCTTCTATCGGGACCGCTGGAGCCACGACAAGGTGGTCCGCTCGACACACGGGGTGAACTGCACCGGCTCGTGCTCCTGGAAGGTCTACGTCAAGGACGGGATCATCACCTGGGAGACCCAGCAGACCGACTACCCGAGCGTGGGCCCGGACCGTCCCGAGTACGAACCGCGCGGCTGTCCCCGGGGGGCCGCCTTCTCCTGGTACACCTACTCCCCCACCCGGATCCGCTATCCCTACGCGCGCGGGGTGCTGGTGGAGATGTACCGCGCGGCCCGGCGCGGCGGCCTCGACCCGGTCGCCGCCTGGGCGGAGATCACCACCGATCCCGTCAGACGGCGGGAGTACCAGGGCGCCCGCGGCAGGGGCGGGCTGGTCAGGATCGGCTGGCCCGAGGCGGTCGAGATGATCGCCGCCGCGCACGTGCACACGATCAAGGCCTACGGCCCCGACCGGGTGGCCGGTTTCTCCCCGATTCCCGCCATGTCGATGGTCTCCCACGCGGTCGGCTCGCGGTTCGTCTCGCTGATCGGCGGGACCATGCTGTCGTTCTACGACTGGTACGCCGACCTGCCCGTCGCCTCCCCCCAGGTCTTCGGCGACCAGACCGACGTGCCCGAGTCCGCCGACTGGTGGGACGCCGCCTACCTGGTCCTGTGGGGCGCGAACGTCCCGGTCACCAGGACCCCGGACGCGCACTACATGGCCGAGGCCCGTTACCGGGGCCAGAAGGTCGTCGTGGTCTCGCCCGACTACAACGACGCGGCGAAGTTCGCCGACGAGTGGCTCGCGATCCGGCCGGGCACCGACGGCGCGCTGGCCATGGCGATGGGCCACGTGCTGCTGAGGGAGTTCTTCGTCGAGCGGCAGGTGCCGTACTTCACCGGCTACGTCAAGCGCTTCACCGACCTCCCCTTCCTGGTACGGCTGCGCGAGCGCGACGGCGTCCACGTGCCGGACAAGTTCCTCACCTCGGCTGATCTGGGCGACACCGGCGAGGGCGCTCAGTGGAAGACGGTCCTGATGGGCGCCGACGGCGAGCCGTCGGTGCCCAACGGCTCGCTCGGCTTCCGCTGGACCGACTCCGGTGTGGGCCGCTGGAACCTCCGGCAGGACACCGACCCGCTGCTGACCCTGTACGGCGGTCAGGCGGTCGCGGTCGACCTGCCGCGCTTCGACGGCGGAGCGGGCAGCGTGCGCCGGGGCGTGCCGGTGCGGCGGGTGGGCGAGCACCTGGTGACCACGGTCTTCGACCTGATGCTCGCCCAGTACGGCGTGGCCAGGGACGGCCTGCCCGGGACGTGGCCGGGCGGCTACGACGACCCGGCCGAGCCGTACACCCCCGCCTGGCAGGAGGCGATCACCTCGGTCCCGGCGGACAGGGCGGTGCGGATCGCCCGGGAGATGGCGGAGACGGCCGCCAAGACGCAGGGCCGCTTCATGATCGTGCTGGGTGCGGGAACCACCCAGTGGTTCCACGGCGACACGATCTACCGGGCCTTCCTGTCGCTGCTGCTGCTCACCGGCTGCCAGGGCGTCAACGGCGGCGGCTGGGCGCACTACGTCGGCCAGGAGAAGTGCCGGCCGCTGAGCGGCTGGGCGCAGCTGGCGGGCGGGCTCGACTGGTCCCGGCCGCCGAGGCAGACACCGGGCACGCCGTACTGGTACCTGCACACCGACCAGTGGCGCTACGACCGGTTCGACGCAGGAGAGCTCTGCTCCCCGCTGGGACCGGGAAAGTTCAACGGGCTGCACACGGCCGATCTGGTGGCGCAGGCGGTGCGCAACGGCTGGATGCCGATGGCGCCCGCCTTCGACCGCAACCCGCTGGAGCTGGGCGAGGCCGCGGACCCGGTGGAGTTCACCCGCCGGGAGCTGCGGGAGGGCCGGCTGCGGTTCGCCGCCGAGGACCCCGACGATCCGCGCAACTGGCCGCGGGTGCTCACGGTGTGGCGCTCCAACCTGCTCGGCTCCTCGGCCAAGGGCAACGAGTACTTCCTGCATCACCTGCTGGGCGCGGACTCCAACCTGCCGGAGCCCGATCCGGCCGCCCCGCGCGGCAAGCTGGACCTATTGCTCTCGCTGGACTTCCGGATGACCTCCACGACGCTGTTCTCCGACATCGTGCTGCCCGCCGCGACCTGGTACGAGAAGCACGATCTGTCCTCCACCGACATGCACCCGTTCGTGCACGCCTTCAACCCGGCGATCACCTCGCCCTGGGAGACGAAGACCGACTTCGACGCCTTCCACGCCATCGCGGCCCGGTTCTCGGAGCTGGCCGCCGAGCACCTGGGGGTGCGCCGGGACGTGGTGGTCTCGACCCCCCAGCACGACACGCCGGGAGAGACCGCGCAGCCCGGCGGCCGGGCGCCGGACGGACCGGTCGTGCCCGACCTGGTCGTGGTGGAGCGTGACTACGGGGCGATCGCCGCAAAGATGGCCTCTCTCGGCCCGCTCGCCGAGAAACTCGGGCTGCCGGCCAAGGGAGTGGTGTTCCGGCCCGACGAGGAGGTGGCCTGGCTCGGCCAGAGCAACGGGCTGGCCCATGAGGGGATCGGCCGGGGACGGCCGCTGCTGAACACCGGGGCGAGGGCGTGCGAGGCGATCCTGGCACTGTCGGGCGTCAGCAACGGGCGGCTGGCCGTACAGGGCTTCGCCCAGCTGTCCGAGCGCACCGGAACCGATCTGTCGGGGCTGACGCACGAGGACCATCGGATCGTGTTCTCCGACACCCAGGCCAGGCCGGTCCATGTGGCCTCCAGCCCGGAGTGGTCGGGCAAGGAGGCGCACAACCGCCGCTACTCGCCCTTCACCATCAACGTCGAACACGACAAGCCCTGGCACACGCTCACCGGGCGCATGCACTTCTTCCTCGACCACGACTGGATGCATGAGTACGGCGAGGCGCTGCCGGTCTACCGCCCGCCGCTGGACATCGCGGCGCTGTACGGCGAGGACGGGCCGGTGCAGGGCGGCATCGTGGTCCGCTACCTCACCCCGCACTCCAAGTGGTCGATCCACTCCGAGTACCAGGACAACCTGATCATGCTGACCCTCTCGCGGGGCGGCCCGACCGTCTGGATGTCGGTCGAGGACGCCTCGGCGATCGGGGTGGCCGACAACGACTGGGTCGAGGCGGTCAACCGCAACGGGGTGGTCGTGGCCAGGGCGATCGTGTCGCACCGGATGCCCGCCGGGACGGTGTACGTCTACCACGCGCAGGACCGGGTGGTGGACGTGCCGCTCTCGGAGCGGACGGGCCGCCGCGGCGGCATCCACAACTCGCTGACCCGGGTGCTGATCAAGCCGACCCACATGATCGGCGCGTACGGGCAGCTCTCGTACGCCTTCAACTATCTCGGCCCCACCGGCAACCAGCGCGACGAGATCACGATCATCCGCCGCCGCTCCCAGGAGGTGCGTTACCGGTGACAGGAACGGACCGGCGCGGTGAGCGCGGCGGTCGGCCGGGCCTCGGGGCCACCCGCACGGCAGACGAGGAGATGAGCGAGCAGTGAGAGTCATGGCCCAGATCGCCATGGTGATGAACCTGGACAAGTGCATCGGCTGCCACACCTGTTCCGTGACCTGCAAGCAGACATGGACCAACCGGAGCGGTGTGGAGTACGTCTGGTTCAACAACGTCGAGACCCGGCCCGGGCTGGGATACCCGCGCCGCTACCAGGACCAGGAGAAGTGGCGGGGCGGCTGGGAGCTCGACCGCAAGGGGCGGCTGACGCTCAAATCCGGCGGGCGGCTGCGCAGGCTGCTGAGCATCTTCGCCAACCCGATCATGCCGTCCATCCAGGACTACTACGAGCCCTGGACCTACGACTACGAGAACCTCACCTCGGCGCCGCTGTCGGAGCACGTCCCGGTGGCCCCGCCGCGTTCACTGATCAGCAACCGGCCGATGGCCGTGCGGTGGGGCGCGAACTGGGACGACGACCTCGGCGGCGGCCCCGCACTGGCCGCCCGCGACCCGGTGGTGGAGAAGATCGGCGACCGGGTGCGGCTCGACTTCGAGAACGCCTTCATGTTCTACCTCCCCCGGATCTGCGAGCACTGCCTCAATCCGGCGTGCGTCGCGGCATGCCCCTCCGGGGCGATGTACAAGCGGTCGGAGGACGGGATCGTCCTGGTGGACCAGGACCGGTGCCGGGGCTGGCGGATGTGCGTCACCGGATGCCCGTACAAGAAGGTCTACTTCAACCATCGGACCGGCAAGGCCGAGAAGTGCACGCTCTGCTACCCCCGGGTGGAGGTCGGGCTGCCGACGGTCTGCTCGGAGACGTGCGTGGGGCGGCTGCGCTACCTCGGGGTGCTCCTCTACGACGCCGACCGGGTCACCGAGGCCGCCTCGGTGCCCCGCGACCAGGACCTGTACGAGGCGCAGCTGTCACTGTTCCTCGACCCCGGCGATCCGGAGGTGGCCGAGGCGGCGAGGCGGTCGGGCATCCCCGACGACTGGCTGGCGGCGGCCCTCCGGTCACCGATCCACGACCTGATCGTCAAATACCGGATCGCGCTGCCGCTGCATCCGGAGTACCGGACGATGCCGATGGTCTGGTACGTGCCGCCGCTGTCGCCCGTGGTCGACGCGCTGGCCGGGAGCGGGCACGACGGGGAGGACGCCGGCAACCTGTTCGGCGCCATCGAGACCCTGCGCATCCCGGTGGAGTATCTGGCCGAGCTCTTCACCGCCGGGGACCCGGCACCGGTGACGGCCTCGCTGCGGCGGCTGGCCGCGATGCGCGCCCACATGCGCAGGATCAACCTCGGCGAGGAGCCCGACCCGTCGATCGGCGCGCGCGCCGGACTGACCGGCGACGACATCGACGGCATGTACCGGCTGCTGGCACTGGCCAGATACGAGGACCGCTATGTGATCCCGACGGCCTACGCCACCCAGCCCGGGGCGGTCGAGGAGATCGGCTGCAGCCTCGACTACGACGGCGGCCCCGGCATGACGGGCCCGTTCGGCGAGGCCTCCGGGCAGCCGGTGCCGGTGTCGATCGAGAGCTTCCACTCGCTCAAGCAGCGCCAGACGAGTGAGGAGGTCACCCATGATCGCGTCAACCTCCTCAACTGGGACGGGAAGGGCGTCCCCAAGGGCATGTTCCCCAGGAAGGGCACCCGTTGACTTCCTCCCCATGGCTGAAGCCCGGGGTCTCCACACTCAAGGAGATTCGATGAGCGACCATCCCGACGGCCCTGAGACAGCCCGCGTGGTGTGGCAGGCCGCCGCACACCTGCTCGGCTACCCGGAGGGGGACTTCTGGGCGCGGCTGCCGCTGGTCCGCGCGGCGGCGGGCACCCGTTTCGGACCGTTCCTGGACCACCTCGCGCGGACGGACCGCGGTGAGCTGGCCGCGCAGTACGTGGAGACCTTCGACTTCAGGCGCCGGTGCTGCCTCTACCTGACCTACTACACCGACGGGGACACCCGGCGGCGGGGCGAGTCGCTGGCCGGGCTGAAGACCCGCTACCGGGCCGGCGGGTGGGAGCTGTGCGAGGACGAACTGCCCGACTACCTGCCGGTGATCCTGGAATTCGCCGCGCTCGACCCGGGTGGGGCCGAGATCCTGCGGGAGAACCGGGCCGGGCTGGAACTGCTGCGGCTGGCGCTGCACGAGTGCGCCTCGCCGTACGGGTCGGTGATCGACACTGTGTGCGCCGCGCTCCCGCCGATCAGCGGGGCCGAGCGGGCGGCGGTGGCCCGGCTGGCCGGCCAGGGGCCGCCGGCGGAGTCCGTGGGGGTCTACGGGTGAGCGGATCCATGGGGCGGCCGCGGATGAGCGAGCCGGTGAGGGGGCGCGGGTGAGCTGGGCCGAGATCGCCCTCTGGGTGGTCACGCCGTACCTGACGTTGGTGATCCTGGTCGGCGGGCTGCTCTGGCGGCACCACTACGACAGATTCGGCTGGACCACCCGATCCTCGGAGCTGTACGAGAGCCGGCTGCTGCGGATCGGCAGCCCGCTGTTCCACTTCGGACTGCTGTTCGTGATCTTCGGCCATTTGTTCGGGCTGGTGATCCCGGAGAGCTGGACGGACGCGATCGGGATGAGCGAGACGGTCTACCACGCGATCGCACTGATCGTGGGAGGCGTCGCGGGGGTGTGCACACTCGCCGGGATCGCCCTGCTGATCTACCGCCGCCGCACCACCGGCCCGGTCTTCATGGCCACCACGAAGAACGACAAGCTGATGTACGTCGTGCTGGTCGCCGCGCTCCTCGCCGGGCTCATGACCACGCTGCTCAGCTCCGCGTTCCAGTCCCACGACTACCGTCAGACGGTCTCTCCGTGGTTCCGTGGGATCTTCGTCCTGCAACCCGACAGCGCGGCCATGGTCCGCGCCCCGTGGACCTTCAAGCTGCACACGCTGGTCGGCATGCTACTGATCATGCTGTTCCCCTTCACCCGCCTGGTGCACGCCTTCTCCGCGCCGGTGGGCTACCTGTTCCGCCCCTACGTCGTCTACCGCAGCCGCGCCGCGACCGGCCGCCAGGCCGTACGCGCCCCTCGTCCGGGGTGGGACCGATGACCGCGGCGGGCACGGCACGGCCGCATCGCCGGCAGCCGGGTCCGGTGGACGGTGACCTCGCCGCCGGGGGTCCGTCTCCCCCGGCGGCGAGGGGTTTCAGCCCAGGCCGTCGAGACAGGCCCGGCGGCCGCGGGAGAAGGCGAAGGAGCCGTACCTGTCCCGGTTGACCGACCAGGCCATCAGGCCCCGCAGGTTCGGGTGGACGCCACGCGGCCGGTACGGCCCGCAGTCGCCGCGAGTTTCCTGAGGTTCGATCGAAGGTTCATGGCCTGCCCTGTGCGGCTGAGTAGGGGTGTCACCGTGGGTACGGCCCGCACCACGGGGGCGGGGTGCGGGCCGTACCGGCTAGAAGCCCGCGGTGATCCGGGTGAACTCCCAGTCGGCCTGGGCGATGCCGCTGCAGCTCTCCTGGACGCCGCCGCCTGGGCAGGGGCGGTCGCGGTTGACGGACCAGAACGCGAAGCGGGTCAGGCCCTTGGACTTGGCCCAGTCGCGGATCTGGGTCCACTGGGCCGGGGAGGTCTGCTCCTGCTGGTCGGACAGGCCGTTCATGCCGGAGATGCCCGAGCGGGCGTAGGCCTGCGCGTCGGTCCAGCCGTTGGCCGACTTCAGTGCGTTCTTCAGGCCTTCGGCCGCGTTGACCGTGCTCTGGTACATGTTCGCGCCGCCGCCGAAGTCGAACGGCATGATCGTGTAGTTGTCGATCGGCACGCCCAGCGCCTTGGCCTGGTTGATCAGGCGGATGCCGGGGGCGGTCGGGCCGGTGGTCGAGGTGCCGAAGGTGACGACGACCTTGACGTTCGGGTTGTTCGCCTTGACGATCTTCAGGCCGTTGAGGATCCGGTCCTGGACGGTGTAGTTCTCGAACTCGTCGGTGTTCTCGATGTCGAAGTCGACCACCGCCGGGCCGACGGCGTTGATGACCTGCTGCACGGCGCCGGCGAAGGCCGCCGGGGTGGAGCAGTTCGGACCGAGCTTGTTGCCCTGCCAGCCGCCGAAGGAGATCTGCACGCTGCCGCCCGCGGCCTTGATCTGGTTGATCGCCGCTTGGTCGGTACCGCCGGTGAGCGGGCGCTGCCCGTCCCACGCCGGGTTGCAGCCGCCGCTGGACAGGATGAACGCCATGGTGAACGACTTGACTCCGGTGGCGCTCATGACCGTGGCCGGGCTGGGCGGGTTACCCCAGCCGGTATAGAGGTATGGCGCACCGGCCATCTTGCCGCCCGGGTCGGGGTTGGTGCACCCGGTGGTGGTGGCGCTGCCCGAACTGCCGGCCGACTCACCGGCGGAGTTGTACGCCTTGACCGTGTAGGTGTGCGTCTGGCAGGTGCCCAGACCGGAGATCGTGGCGCCGGTCCCGGTGACGGTGGTCTTCAGGGTCGTGCCCTCGTAGACGCGGTAACCGGTGACCGTGCCGCTCGACGCGCCCCAGGACAGGCTGATCGAGGAGTTGGTCGCGGTGGCGCTCACCGCGCCGGGGGTGCCCGGGGCGCCGGGATTGCCGGTCCCCCCGCCGCAGGGACTGCCGTTGAGCGTGCAGTTGGCCGGGGTGACACCACCCGGACTGCCGTTGAAACCGAAACTCGCCGACGCACCCGGAGCCAGCGTGCCGTTCCACCCGACATTGGTGAAAGTGAAACGCTGCCCGCTCCGACTCAGCGAAGCGTCCCAGAAGGAACCGACCGACGCACCCGACGGCAGATCGAACGCCACCGACCAGCCGTTGACCGTGGTCGTACCGCCATTGGTGATCGTGTACTTGCCCTCGAAACCACTGCCCCAGTCGGAGACCTTGGTGAAGACGGCGGTGGGAGACGCCGCGGCCTGGGCGGGCGCCGCGACCGCCATCAGGCCGAGTGCGGCCAGGACCGCGACTGCTGTTCGACGAAATCTCATCGTTTTCCTCTGTTCGGGGGGTGTCAGGGCAGGGTGGCGAGGTGCGGTTTGACGGTCTTGGAGAAGTTCCAGTTGTTCGAGGCGTCCCAGTTGACGGACCAGGTCATCGCGCCGCGGATCCCGGGGTAGGCATGCGGCGGCACGAAGCTGCCGCAGCCGGTCCGGGTGGCCAGGCAGGTCAGTGCCTGGTTCACCAGCCCGGGGGCGACGACTCCGCCGCCGGCCGCGCCGGGTCCGGCCGGCAGACCGAGCGACACCTGGTCGGGGCGGAGGCCGTTCTCCAGCTGGATGCAGGCCAGCGCGGTCATGAAGTTGACCGTGCCCTGCCCGTAGGCGGCCATCTGGTCGCAGCCGAGCATCGAACCGGAGTTGTAGAACTGGGTGTGGACGACGGTGAGGATGTCCTTGATGTTCAGCGCGAGCTTGAAGTACTCCGCGCCGGTGGACTGCATGTCGATGGTCTGCGGAGCCATTGTGATGATCAGCCCTGTGCCTGCCTTGGCGCGCAGCGCCCGCAGCGCCTGGCCCATGTAGGTGGCGTTGAGGCCGTTCTCCAGGTCGATGTCCACGCCGTCGAAGCCGTAGCTCTGCATCAGGGCGTATACGGTGTCGGCGAATTTCGTCGCGGCGGCGGCGCCGGACACCTGCACGCGACCGAGTTCGCCGCCGACCGAGAGGATGACCTTCTTGCCGCGTGAGTGGAGCGTCTGCACGTCGGCCTTGAACTGGGCGTCGGTGTAGCCACCGAGGGAGGACGACAGACCGGGGTCGACGCTGAAGACGACCTCGCCGGGGGTGGCGGTGGACTCGCCGAAGGCCACCGCGACCAGGTCGTACTCGTTGGGGACCGCCGACAGCTTGAGCTCGACGGCGGGGTTGTCGAAGTTGTGCCAGTAGCCGGTGAGGAAGTGCTTGGGCAACGGGCTGACGGGACAGCCGGTGGTGGTGGCGCTGCCCGAACTGCCGGCCGACTCACCGACGGAGTTGTACGCCTTGACCGTGTAGGTGTGGGTCTCGCAGGTGCCCAGACCGGAGATCGTGGCGCCGGTCCCGGTGACAGTGGTCTTCAGGGTCGTGCCCTCGTAGACCCGGTAACCGGTGACCGTGCCGCTCGACGCGCCCCAGGACAGCGCGACACTGTTCGCACCGCCCGTCGCCGACACCGCGCCGGGGGTGCCCGGGGCGCCGGGATTGCCGGTGCCGCCCCCGCAGGGACTGCCGTTGAGCGTGCAGTTGGCCGGGGTGACACCACCCGGACTGCCGTTGAAACCGAAACTCGCCGACGCACCCGGAGCCAGCGTGCCGTTCCACCCGACATTGGTGAAAGTGAAACGCTGCCCGCTCCGACTCAGCGAAGCGTCCCAGAAGGAACCGACCGACGCACCCGACGGCAGATCGAACGCCACCGACCAGCCGTTGACCGTGGTCGTACCGCCATTGGTGATCGTGTACTTGCCCTCGAAACCACTGCCCCAGTCGGAGACCTTGGTGAAGACGGCGGAGGCCGAAGCGGCCTGGGCAGGGAGTGCGACCATCGCCAGGACGAGAGCCGCCAAGGCGACAAGTGATCGAGAGATGACGCGAAACTTCACGTTAACCTCATGAATTCGGTGGGGGGTGACCGTACGGCTCACGCCTTTCGGGGGGTGCTCCCCGGCGAGGACGAGGAGGCGAGGAGCGAGCCGTACGGCGTGCGGGGGGGTGGCCCCGGACCTGCGGGGACGGACCGGGGTGGGGTAGGCCCTTCGCCGGCGCGGTGGTGGGAGTGCCGCCGTCGCCAGTTCTCTCATGGCCTGTCGTCTCGCGGCATTCCGGGCTCAGACGGCCGATCGTCCCGCTGGTGGACCCGTGGCCGTCGAAGGTTCGCGGTGGGCCGGTGCGGTCATGGAGGAGGACGGCCTGTGCACCGGACAGCGGCGTCGTCGATCACCTGCGCGGCCCGGCCTTCCTGTCCGGGGGGCTCCACGTCGGCTCTGCCGGACGCGGGCGGTTCACCACGAAGGCTTGCTGGGATTGTCAGGATCAGCAAAGGAAAGGCGCGCCGCATGGTCGCTCCCATGAATGGGGGACTCGGGGGGTATGAGGCGTCCGGACGGTCGGACCTTCACGCGGGGACGGCTGCCGCCGTCGAGTTTCCGCAGCATGACATCTCATCGGCCGGTGGAGATCGGGCCACGGCTCCTCCTCTTGGGGAGATTTCTTTTAGGAAAGTTTCCTAAGAGTTGCCGCGATCGTAGCCTTGACAGAAGTGCTTCACAAGGCCCAAAAACTCCAGGTTTCAACAACCCAGCCAGGCACGTTCCAATCACTTCACGCGACGACCGCATGCCTCAAGGAACGGCCCCACCCACCGGCCCGTCCGAACCCGATGGCCGCCGACGGCGTGATCACCGGCTTCGGCTCCGTTGTGAAACCCGTCGTCCCGCCGGTGCGCGTAGACCAGGATGTTCGTTGTCAGCGGCGATCACAGGCGATCTCCGTAGGCCGGCGACCGGGTGTCCTCCCGTGACGCGTCCTGGGCCTGCGGCTGCAGGCCATGGCCGCCCACGGTCGCGTCGGGCAGCCGGTAACCCTCCCTCTGCGCCCGTCGCGCGAGCACGGAGCGCAGCCCTTCCTCGACCAGCGACCGCAACGTCGTCCCCTCGGCCCGAGCCACCTGACGGGCCTCCCTCAGGAGTCCATCGGGAATGTCCACGGTCGTCTTCATGCTGCCCGCCATACCCATGGAGCGATATCCCCCTATGCCTTTACTCTTTGAACATGATTCGATACCGAGAGTAATAGAATTCGGCGGGCGCTCCTTCGCCTTTCGGCGGTGCTCGCCGGCCTCATGGGGCATCCGACCGCGGGCCCGGCACGGTACGCCGTGCCGGGCCCCGGGCCTCATGTGACGTGGAAGCCGCTGAACAGCAGGAGGGCCAGTCCGAGGGCGACGACCACGTTGACCACGGTCGCGGCGGCGAAGACTCCGACCGGGCGCCAGCCCGCCTCCCGGAGCGAGGCCACCCGGAACTCCAGGCCGATGCTGACGAAGGCCAGGATCAGGAACCAGACCCGCAGGTCGTTGACCACTCCGATGACCGCCTTGCCGTCGGCGGCGCTCACCGTGGACAGCCACCAGGTGGCGATCACGGAGGCCGCGACGAAGCCGAGCACGAACTTCGGGAAGCGGCGCCAGAATTCGCCGATCCCCGGGCGCGCCGCGTCCGCGCGGCGCTCGATCCGGAAGGCGAAGTAGGCGGTCAGCGCGATGGTCACGATGCCGATCAGGGCGTTCTGGGTGACCTTCACGATGCTCGCCACCGCCAGCGCGTCGTCCCCGACGATGGCGCCGGCGGCGGTCACCGCGGCGGTGGTGTCGATGTTGCCGCCGATCCACGCCCCGGCCACCTCGGGGCTGAACCCGAACGCGCCGGCCAGCCAGGGCAGGATGAAGATGGACGGCAGCGCGAACGCGATCACCAGGCTGGCGCTGTAGGCGAGTTGCTCGCGCCTGGCCTGTACGGCGCCCGCCGCCGCGATGGCCGCGCTCACCCCGCAGATCGACACCGCGGCCGACAGCAGCGCACGGAGTTTGTCGTCCAGGCCGAACCGGCCGCCGAGCCACCAGGTGAACAGGAACACCGTGGTGATCAGCACGATCGCCTGGATGATCGCCGGGCCCGCCGCCGTCACGATCACCTTGAGATTGATCGAGGCGCCCAGCAGGACCAGGCCCGTCTTGATGAAGAACTCGGTGCGGAAGCCCGCGGCGAGGCGGTCACGCAGCCCGCTCGCGGTGAGGAGGGCGTTACCCGCCAGCCCCAGGATGATCGCGTACACCGGATACTCGACGGCCGCGCCGATGTCCTCCAGCGCGGTGCCCTCAAGCAGACCGGGCACGTTCTTGTCCAGGTAGCGGGTGCCCGCGCCCAGCAGCAGGACGACGAGGACACCGAGCAGCGCCCATCCCGGCCCGCCGCCGGAGGCGTCCGTGGGACCGGCGGGTGTGCGGACTGTCGCTTCTCCGGGACCGCCAGATGTGTGCGCTGTCGCGTCTCCGGGACCGGCGGGTGTGCGGACCGTCGCGTCCCCGGGGCCGGTGGGCGTCTCGACCGGGGCGTCCCGGTGGCCCTCGGTGCTCATCAGGGCACCAGCCCGACGGGGATGACACCGGTGAGCACCAGCGCCAGCAGCACGAGGCCGACGATCGTGGCCGCCCAGTCCTCGTTGATCGCCGTCCGGCCTTCGGTTCCGCCGGGGGAATCCTTCTCGCTCATCTCACGACCTCATCCATCGTCCTGCGATACGCCCCCAAGCGATTACAGATTAAATCGATAGGAATTAAAGGTAAATATGCCGGGTGGACCGAATCACCTTCGACGGCGGGACGGCGAGCGGCCCCGAGGGGAGTGATCTTTGAGAGGGTGACCTTTGGGAGAGTAAGGTGTGCATATCCCGTAAAGCCTCTGGAGTACCCCTATGTTCTTCGGCGTCACCGACATCTGGACTTACGTCATCGGTGCCTTCTTCATCATCCTGCTGCCCGGCCCGAACTCCCTCTACGTGCTCAGCACCGCCGCGCAGCGCGGAGTGCGGGAGGGGTACCGCGGGGCGATGGGCGTCTTCCTCGGTGACACCGTCCTGATGGTGCTCGCCGCCGCGGGGGCCGCCTCGCTCCTGAGGTCGACACCGATCCTGTTCGACGTCGTCAAGTACGCCGGAGCGGCCTACCTGGCGTGGCTCGGGTTCCAGATGCTGCGGGGGGCCTGGCGTTCCTGGCGGGCGACGGAGATCTCGGAGGCCGTCCCGGCGGAGAAGGCGGCCGCGGAGAACCCGTTCCGCAAGGCACTGACGATCAGCCTGATGAACCCGAAGGCGATCCTGTTCTTCATCTCGTTCTTCATCCAGTTCGTGGATCCCGCCTACGGCACACCCGCGGTGCCGTTCCTCATCCTGGGGGCGATCTGCCAGCTGTTCAGCGCGGTCTACCTCTCCGCCCTGATCTTCGGCGGAACGTTCCTGGCCCGCCAGTTCCGGGCACGCCGCAAGCTGTCGGCCGGGCTGACCTCGGGGGTGGGCGCGCTGTTCATCGGCTTCGGGGCGAGGCTGGCCACCGCGACGCTCGGCTGACCCGCCGGACGGGCGTACGCGGGGTCATACCCGAATCGTCTGGACCGTAGCGCCCAGGTACAGCGGAGGCATAGACAAGGCTCGGGTACGGTAAATGGCCCGTGAACATCGCAGTAGCCTTTCCGTAAGTTCATACGATGAGCCCGGTACGTCTGATGACCCCGTGCCGGGGTAGGCGCGGATCCCCAGCGCCGGCCATTCCACCGCCTCCGTGGAGCGTTATGAGCCATGTACCCGTCGTCCTCCCCCGCCTCACCGTCCTGGCCCGGCAGGCGGTGCCGAAGGTGCTGGAAGGCGTCGTCGCCCCCCTCGCCGTCTTCTACGCCGCGCTGGCCGTCCTCGGTGAGCGCGGCGCGCTCATCACGGCGGTGAGCTGGGTCTACGCAGGGGTGGGCTGGCGGTTGATCCGGCGGGTCCGAGTGCCGGGGACGATGGTCCTCGCAGCCATCGCGATCACCCTGCGGGCGCTGATCGGGCTGTGGACCGGGAGCATGAAGTTCTTCCTCCTCCAGCCCGAGCTGGGGACGATCTGCATCAGTATGGTCTTCCTGGCGTCGGTACGGCTGAACCGACCGCTGGTGCAGAGACTGACCCTCGACTACATCCACCTGCCCGCGGCGGTGCTGAAGCACGAACGGGTCCGCCGGTTCTTCGCCCGGATCACCCTGCTGTGGGCCTTCGTGCTGCTGACCAACTCCGCGGTGAGCATCTGGCTTCTGGTCCACCAGTCGGTCAGCACCTACCTGCTGGTCCGCACCTCGGTCGTCGCCCTGATCAGCGGCCTGGCGGTGGCCGTGTCGGTCTACGCCTTCCGGCGCGTGCTACGCCGCCTCCAGCACGACCAGCCCCCCGCCCTCACCTCCGCCTAGGAACACACCGGATCCCCCGGTTCGGACGACGCCGGGCAGCGGTGTCGGAGACCGATCGGCGGCGGTGGCGGGAAGGTCCACGATCCGCCGCGGGACCTCAGCCGACTCCGCCGTCCGGCGGTTCGACCGAGTCCGGCAGCCCGGCCTCGTAGGCGAGGATCGCGGCCTGGACCCGGTTGCGCGCGCCGAGCCGGGTGAGGATGGCGCTCACGTGGGCCTTGACGGTGCCCTCCACCAGATACAGGCGACGGGCGATCTGCCCGTTGGACAGCCCTGCCCCGACCAGCGCCAGCACGTCGCGCTCCCGGGGCGTGAGCGCGGCCACCCGCTCGCGGGCGGCCGTCGCGCGGGTCATCCGGCGGCCGCCCGCGAGCTCGGCGATGACGCGGTGCGCGACGCGCGGCGACAGGTAGGCGGCTCCGTCGGCGACGGCGTGGATCCCGGCCAGCAACTCGCGCGGGTCACCGGACTTGAGCAGGAACCCTCCCGCGCCCTCGCCCAGCGCCCGGGCGATGTAGTCGTCCTCACCGAAGGTGGTCAGCATCACGACGGCACTCGCGGGTGCCACCCGGCGTAGCTCGGCCAGGGCCGCGAGCCCGTCCATCCGGGGCATCCGGATGTCGAGCAGGACGATGTCGGGGCGGTGGCCCAACGCCAGGGTGACCGCCTCCCGCCCGTCGCCCGCCTCCGCGACCACCTCGATCCCGTGGTCGGTGGCCAGGATCGCGCGCACCCCGGCTCGGATCATGGCCTCGTCGTCGGCCAGCAGTACCCGGATCACGTTGCTCCGTTCTTCTGGGAGAGGTCTTCCGTCTCCCGGGGGAAGGCCTCCGGCGGGAAGCGCGCCACGACCCGGAAGCCGGCGCCCGTCCATCCCGACGTGAACGTACCGCCTGCGAGCCGTACCCGCTCGTGCAGCCCGATCAGGCCCAGCCCGCCACGGGGACGGCCCGGGGGCGCCGGGGCCGCCCGGTTGGTCACGGTCACCGTGATCTCGTCGGAGGTCCGGAGGACCTGGACCGTCACCGGAGAGCCGGGGGCGTGTTTGGTCGCGTTGGTCAGCGCCTCCTGGACGACCCGGCACGCCGTACGGTCCCGGAGCGACTCCTCGCCGGTCAGTTCCACCCGGACACCCGACTCCCTGGCCCGCTCGACGAGCTCGGCGACGCTCTCCCGCGGCGGGGTCAGCGGTGCCCGTTCACCCTCGCGGAGCACGCCGATGACCGTGCGCAGGCGTTCGGTGGTGTCGGCGGCGGCCTCGCGGAGCTCACCGGCGGCCCTGCGGTGCTGTTCGGCCAGGTCGGGTGCCATCTCCAGGGCGGCGGCGCGCAGCGCGATGAGCGCGAGGTCGTGACCGAGGGAGTCGTGCATGTCCTGGGCGATGCGGTTGCGCTCGTGGAGCTGCGCCTGACCGACGATCAGACTCTGCTCACGGGCGCGCTGCTCCACCCGCTGCCAGCGCAGTCGGCCGACCCCCCACGGCAGGAGGGCGGACAGCAGGATGCCGGACAGCAGGGGAAACCAGAAGCGCGAGGTCGCGGGGTCGGGTCGCGGACCGCAGGAGGTGACCAGGGTCAGGGCCGTGGCCGTGCCCAGGATCGCGGTGAAGGCCAGTGCCGCGGGGCGCGACCTGGCCGCCCGGCGGCCGGTCAGCCAGGAGAGCACGACGATCGCGGGCGTGAACCCGTTCAGGGGGCCCAGCGTGACCAGACCGTCGAGCCTCCAGAGCCGGACGGTGGCCAGGCCCTCGCCGACGTTCCACGATCCCGCCGCCAGGACGATCAGCATGCCCACCAGCGGCGCCCTGCGGCTCACGAGCACGGCGCCGCCCAGCCCGACCGCCCCGGCGACGGCCGCCCATGCCGCCCAGCCGTCGGACGGCTCCCACCAGGGAGGAACCACCGGAGCCAGGACCGCCGGCAGGCACAGCAGTGCCCAGAGCAGCAGGTCGCGCAGCGCCTCCCGCCGGCTTGACCGCCGGACCCACCTCATCACTCCTGCGACGTTACAAGGCCGTCCCGGCTCCGCGTCCCCGCCGGAGGTGGTGGAACTCCCCTGACGAAAGTAGGGGGCCGGGGCAGCCGTTCGCGCGATGCGGCGGATCCCGCCCGGTTTCTAGGTTCGTCGGGACGGATCTCCGAGGAATCTCAGGGGCACGGTTCGCGGACTTCAGGGGCCCTTCCCCGATGCCCGGACCTCGGCGGGCCGTCAACGTACTGGAGAGATCCCCCACAGCCCGAGGAGCATGACCGTGACACAGGCCATCCTGGACATCCTGCATGAGGTGATGACCTCACCCTGGATCTATCCGGCGCTGTTCGCCCTGGCGATGCTCGACGGGTTCTTCCCCGTGGTCCCCGCCGAGACGTCCGTCATCACGGCGGGGGTGTTCGCCGCCTCCACCGGTGCGCCGGACCTCGGGCTGGTGATCGTGGTGGCGGCACTGGGCGCGTTCGCGGGCGACCACGTCTCCTATGCCATCGGGCGCACCACCGGCAGCCGGCTCCGTGCGGGCAGGCGGAGCGGCAAGGCCTTCGCCTGGGCGGAGCGGACGCTGGCCGAACGGGGCGGGCTCGTACTGGTGGTGGCCCGTTACATCCCCGGCGGCCGGACCGCCTGCACCCTCACCATGGGCGCGGTCGCCTATCCCCGGCGTCCGTTCGCCCTTTTCGACGCCGTCGCCGCCGTCTCCTGGGCGGCCTACTCGGGGCTGATCGGCTACGTGGGCGGAGCGGCCTTCGAGAACGACCCGGTCAAGGGCCTGCTGCTCGGTCTGGGCATCGCTCTGTCGATCACCGCGGTGGTCGAGGTGGTCCGGCATGTGCGGCGCCGCAGTACCGCCGTGGAACCGGTCCTCGCCGGCTCGCGTGACTGACCGCCGGGTCGCCCGTCCGGCGGGCCGGTGCTCAGCCCCGCCTCCAGATCAGGGTGTGCCACCTGCCCTCCTCGTCGGCGGCCAGGATGAGCCGGTTGCCGTCGAAGTTCGCCTCGCGGATCTGGATGGTGCCGGTGAAGGACGGGTTGAGTGCCACCTCCACGTCGTGGGCCACATGGCCGTCACGGACCTCGTAGCGGCCCGAGTAGCAGAAGAACGACGTGAAGGCCTCGGCCCGCGCCTGGAGAGGGGCCTTCCGGGGAACGCCTCCGGGCAGCGGCGGACGCCCGGCCTGTGCGATGGTCACGCTCACGTAGCCGTCGGGGGTGTAGCAGAGCAGCCCGACCGCGTCGCGGCCGAACGGGTGGGAGATTCGGCCGCCCGGACGAGTGGTCCGCCACTCGACCAGCCGCCAGGCTCCGACCAGATTCATGCCCGCGAAACTACGATAAACGAAGCCAGCGGGTCAACAACCCCCGACCTTGATATCAGGGAATCCCCGCCCACATCAGGGAGAACCCCTATGGCCCTCGCGTAGCCGGACACGGGACGCTGCTACCAGCCCATCGGAAGACCCTTCCCGGACGCTCCGGTGAGGCGTACCAACCGTCTCGCCGTGTCTTCATCCGCCTGAGAGGAGTGCCCTTGAACGGCCACCTGGTCCAGCCGGGCGACGTCAAAGATCCGTCCTGCCGTCTCGATCATCTGCTCCGCTCCCCCGGACGGCGTGCCAGCATGGGCTGGGCGACCCACGGCCACCGGGCGCTCCTCGCCCGGTCCGGGGCGATCTACCGAGAGGTGGCGCGATGAGTTCCGCGACCGATCCGTTCAGGGGTGGCAGGGCGGGCGGAGAACCGGTGCGCTGGCCCGGCATGGCCGGCGCGGCCACCGCCGTGGCCTTGGTGGCCTACGCGCATCTCGCCGCCGCCGGCACGGTGGACCCGGTGACCGGCCTGGTCGGCGACTACGCCCTGCTCGACGCCAGTGCGTGGGCGATGACCGGCGGCACGATCATTCTGGCGGTGAGCACGATATGGGTCGCGTACGGCCTGGCGCGGGTGGACCCGGCACGTAGCGCCGCGGCGCGCGTGCTGCTCGTCGCGGGGGCGCTGGGCCTCCTGCTCACCGCGGTGTACCCCGCCGAGGCGGCCGCCGGTGTCACCTCGGCCGCCGGGACGATCCACAACTGGGCGGCGGCGGTGGTCTCCACCGCGCTGCCCTGTGCGGGCTGGATGCTGGGACGCCGGTTCCGGGTCCCGGCGCTCTCGGCCGTCAGCGCGGCGTCCGCGGCGCTCCTGGTCGTGTTCCTGGTGGCGCGCCCGGGATCGCCGGCCGCGGACCTGGTCGACGGCACCGGCTATTACGGCCTGGTCGAACGCCTGCTGATGATCGGCGAGACGGCCCTGGTCTTCCTGGCCGCCCGGAGCATGGGGAGGCGCCCGGCCTCCGGCTCTCGGGACGTCGTGGTGGCGGTTCCCGCACAACGGGCCGCGTAGGGCGCGGCCGTCCGGCGTTCACCGTCCGTACCCGGCGGTGAAACCCACAAGGCGGCGTTGAAAGGTCGCATACCTCGCTTACCGGGCTCCGCCTTACCTACGCTAACGTAGGTTACGGTTCCGTAGTCAGTGAGGGAGAGCCTTATGCGAGAGTTCAGTCAGACCGAGCTGCTGCTTGAGCTTGAACCCGTCGTCGCCGGAGAGCTGGACCGGCATCACAAGGTTGCCAAGGAGTGGTTTCCGCATGAGTACGTCCCGTGGTCCCAGGGCAGGGACTACGACGGCGTCTTCGAGGGCGACGCGTGGGTCGAGACGGACTCCAAGCTTCCCGAGGAGGCCCGGACCTCCCTCATCGTCAACCTGCTGACCGAGGACAATCTCCCCAGCTACCACTACGAGATCGCCACCACCTTCGGCCGTGACGCCGCCTGGGGCACCTGGGTGCACCGGTGGACCGCCGAGGAGGGCCGCCACGGCACCGCCATCCGCGACTATCTGACGGTCACCCGCGCGGTCGACCCGGTCGCCCTGGAGCGGGCCCGCATGGTGCACATGGGAGAGGGGTTCACCAACGCCTACGAGGGCGTGCTCCACTCACTGGCCTACGTCTCCTTCCAGGAACTGGCCACCCGCATCTCGCACCGCAACACCGGCAAGGCGTCCCAGGACCCGAACTGCGAGCGCCTGCTCGCCAGGATCGCCGCCGACGAGAACCTGCACATGCTCTTCTACCGCAACCTGCTCAACGCGGCCTTCCAGCTCACCCCGAGCCAGACGATGCGCGCGGTCACCGACGTGGTGACCACCTTCCAGATGCCCGGCACCGGGATCGAGGGGTTCACCCGCAAGGCGATGACCATCGCCAACGCCGGAATCTACGACCTGCGCCTGCACCTCGACGACGTCCTGATGCCCGTCCTGCGCCAGTGGGCCGTCTTCGACATGAAGGACCTGGACTCCGATGGCGAGAAGGCCCGCGAGGAGCTCTCAGACTTCCTCGCCCGCTTGGAGGTCTCCGCCTCCCGCTTCGTCGAGCGTCGCGAAGCCCGCCGCGCCCGCCAGGCCGCCGGCGCCTGACTTCCGCTCCGGGATCCCCGGGACCGTTGGGAACGGTCCCGGGGATTCTTGCGTTCACAGCCGATCGACAGGCACCTCAGGTGATGGGGGCCGGCTCCCGGGCCGGGGACCGGTCGGTCGTGGGCTTCAGGCTGCGCAGGAAGGTCAGGATCAGCAGGGCCGCCAGGCCGGTGGTGACCGGCGGGACCAGGAAGGCCGCGCTGGAGTCGGAGCGGTCCACGAGCTGGCCCGCGACGGCCGCGCCGGCCGCGATGCCCAGGCCGATCGAGCCGTTGAGCCAGGTGAACGCCTCGGTCCTGACCTCGGCGGGCACCAGGGTCTCGACCAGGGTGTAGCCGGTGATGACGGCGGGAGCGATGACGAGGCCGGCCACGGCGGCTCCGCCGTACAGCGTGGGGATGGAACCGGCGAGGGTCAGGGCGGCGGTGGCGGCGGAGAGCAGGCCGACGGTGGCCGCCAGCCGGACCGGGGCGCCGATCCGCCAGCCGACGACGCCGTAGAGGATGCCGCCGGCGAAGCTGGCGCCGGAGAAGGTCGCGTAGATCGGGCCTGCCGCGGAAGCCTGGCCGAGCGCGGCGGTGGAGGAGGTGATGCCGACCTGGAGGCTGCCGAAGACGGTGCCGAGCGCGACGAACGCCGACGCGAGTACGGCCATGCCGCGCAGCCGCAGCACGCCTCGCTGGGAACGGACCCGGATCGGCATCGGCTCGGGGGCGCCCTCGCCGACCGCGGCGAACGCCAGCGTCCCCACCACGACCATGACCAGCGCCGCCAGCAACGCCCAGACGGGCGAGAAACCGGTCGAGACCGCCACCAGCAGCACCGGGGCGAGGGTGAAGGTCAGTTCGTCGGTGATCGACTCGACGGCGAAGGCCGTACCGAGCCTGCCGGAACCACCGAGCAGGTGCGCCCAGCGGACCCGGACCATCGAGCCGACCTGCGGCATCGAGGCACCGGCCAGCGCCGAGAGGGTCACCAGTGCGGGCGCCGGGGCGTGCGACGCCGCGAGTGCCAGCAGCACGCCCAGCGCGACGGCGTGCGCCGCGACCTGCGGGATCAGCACCTTCCGCTGGCCGTACCGGTCGGCGAGCCGCCCGGTCTGCGGGCCGACGACCGCCTGGGTGACGGCACCGGCCGCGGCGGCGATCCCGGCCACGCCGTACGAGCCGGTGGACCACTGCACAAGCAGGAGGATGCCGAGCTGCAACATGGCGTACGGCAGGCGCGCCACGAACGCGGGAACGAGGAACCGCCAGGCCCCGGGGGAACCGAGCACGGCGAGATAGGACTTCAACAGTCTCCGTCCGAGTCCAGACGGAGCGCCGCCCGGTCCGGGGGCGCACCGTCGTGGTGGGCTTCGACCGGGGTAGATACCGCTGGTAGCGGCCGCCGTGCGGTCATTGCAGGTATTCGTTCAGAACACAACAATCAGCCATCTTAAGCCACAAATTGGACTTACTCTGTCCGCGGGCGGTCGGCGCAGAGGAGGCCTGGATGAGCCTTCGGAAGCCGCGAAGCTATCATCCCAAGATCTACAACTATTCGGTTTGAAAGGTCTGGCTGTGCAACTGCGCGTACCTCCCCTCGCCGCCGCGGTCCTGATGGCGATCTCCTCCTTTGCCATCGCGACTCCTTCGGCCCAGGCCGCCGAAAGCAGCACCCACAACGCCTGCTCCAACTGGGTGGACATCGACGGGTTCTCCGACACACTGGACAAGGCCGTCACCGGCGACGCCACCGTCAGCGAACTGTCGGGCCTCTCGGTCGACGCCAACGGGCAGATCCTCGCGGTGGCCGACGAATCTCGTCTCTTCACCCTGGACTCACGGACCAAGCGGCCGGTATCCGTCCTTCCGCTCGTGGACGAGAACGGGCAGCCGCTGGACTCCGAGGCGGTGGCGGTCGACCGCGACGGCACTCGGCTGGTGACCTCCGAGACAGAACCGTCCATCCTCCGCTACACCCGTACGGGCAAGTTCATCGGCCGCCTGCCGGTGCCGGACTCCCTCCAGGTCGCGCCGGCCGGGAAGGCCGCAGACAACCTGACGTTCGAGGGAATGGCGCTGCTACCGGGCGCCGACACCCTCGTGGCCTCCATGGAGGGCTCACTCACCGGCGACAGCGCCGGCATCCGCCGCCTGCAGACCTGGCGCCGCGCCGGAAATTCCAGCAACTTCCGCGTTGCCGCCCAGTACGGCTTCCAGGCTGACGCGGGGCTGAACATCTCCGACATCGCGTCCGCGGGCGACGGCCGGCTGCTGGTGCTGGAGCGCGGATACACCCCGGGCGTCGGCAACACGGCGCGTCTGTCCCTCGCCGACCCGCGGCGTGCTTCCGACGTCAGCCGTGTCGACGCCCTCACCGGCCAGCCCGGGGTGCGGTTGGTGTCCAAGACCCTTCTCGCCGACATCGCCGACTGCCCGTCCCTCGGCGCCACCACCAAACAGCCTCAGCCGAACCCGCTGCTGGACAACATCGAAGGCGTCACCGCGGTCGGGCACACACGCGACGGCCGGTTGAAGCTGCTGATGGTCAGCGACGACAACGGCAACGCCACGCAGATCACGCGACTGTACGAGCTCACCGTCCGGCTTCCCCGCTCGTAACGAAAGCCGCCGGTTCACGGCTCGGCTTCCTGGTCCGGCCCCTCGGATCCGTCCGGCCGTGATCGCCGAACGCCGGATCGACGTCGGCCGACGCGTGCCGCACGGCCCTCGGCAGGCGGCGAACCCGGCCATGGACGGATGGCCCGTGTCCTTCGCCGCGACCGGTCGCGGCGAAGGACACGGGATCGCCGGTCAGCCCTTGGCGAGGTCGGCCGGCGGGACCGAGAGGTCGGCGAGCCGGGCCGGGTCGACCCGGGCGCCACCGCGGATCAGGTCCTGGACCGGGCCGATGCCGTCGTCCCACTGGTTGACGTGCATGCCCGCCACGACGCGGCCCCCGGAGAGCCAGAAGGCGTAGAAGGTCTGCGCCTCCAGGTCGCCACGGGTGACGACCGCGTCGTACCCGCCGGGTGCGAACCAGCCGGAGAACTCCATGCCGACGTCGTACTGGTCGGTGAAGAAGTAGGGCGGCCGGTCGTAGACGACCTCCTGGCCGAGCATCGCCTTCCCCGCGGCCTGGCCGCCGTTCAGCGCGTTGGCCCAATGCTCGGCACGGATCCGGGTGCCGTACAGCGGGTTGAAGGCGTTGGCCACGTCACCGGCCGCGTAGATGTCGGGGTCGTCGGTACGCAGCGACTCGTCGACGACGATCCCGTTGTCCACGGCCAGGCCCGCCCGCTCGGCGAGTTCGGTGTCGGGCCGCACCCCGGTACCCACGATCACCACATCCGCCGGGATCTCGGTGCCGTCGTCGACGGTCACCGCCCGGACCCGACCGTCGCCGACGAGACCGGTCACCTGGCGTCCGAGCCGTATGTCGACGCCCTGACGCCGGTGCACGCCGGCGAAGAAGGCGCCCATCTCCGGACCGAGCGCGGTCTGCAGCGGCGCCGGCTGCGGCTCGACGACCGTCACCTCGCAGCCGTAGCCCCGGGCGGCGGCCGCGGTCTCCAGCCCGATCCACCCGGCGCCCACGACGACGACCCGGCCACCGTCCCGGATGGCCGCACGGAGCTTCTCCGAGTCGCCGACGGTGCGCAGATAGTGAACGCCGTCCAGGTCGGCACCGGGCACGTCGAGGGGACGGGGAGACGAGCCGGGGGTGAGCAGCAGTTTGTCGTAGCCGATCGTCCGGCCGTCGTCGAGCTCCACCCGGTGCCCGGCCCGGTCGACGCCCGTCACGCGGTGCCCGAGCAGCAGTTCGACGGCGTTCTCCGCGTACCAGCCCTCGTCGTGGACGTAGGCCTTGTCCCTCTCCTCCTTGCCGATCAGGTAGCCCTTCGAGAGCGGAGGCCGTTCGTAGGGGCGTTCGGACTCTGCGCCGATCAGCACGATCCGGCCCCCGAACCCCTCCTCCCGCAGCGACTGGGCCGCCTTTGCCCCGGCCAGGCCCGCTCCGACGATGACGAATGTCTGCTCGGTGGTCATGATCTGTTCCTATCCGATTCGTACCGGTTCCAACGGACGCGGAGGACGCTTCTCCGGGACTCGCATCGGGGCCACCGCCTTGACCCGTCCGGCGGACGCAGGCTCCGTCCTTGCGGACTCCATTGGCCGATCGCCACCGCTCGGTGTCCGGTTCCGTCGGCCGGCGCCGAAACCGCTCGGCTCCGGCTCCGATCGGAGGTGGGACAACCGGCCCGCCTCCGGCCTGGCTAAGCTCCGCCGCATGCCTTCTCACATCTCTCCGGCCCGGTCCCGGCGTCTGAAAGAGCCCCTTTCCCCCAAACTGGCGGCGTCACTCGTCACCGTGGAACTCGTCGATGACGATCTTGAGGAGGACGGCGCCTACTCGTCGACGGAGTTCAGGGGCGTCGATCTGACATCGCGGAACGCCGACGGCGTCGAGTTCGACGGATGCCGGTTCGTCGACACGCGGTTCTCGGGTACGGCGATGCGCCGGGGCGGCTTCTCCAACGTGGAACTGGAGCGCTGCGACCTGTCGGGCATGACGGCCGGCATGGCCTCGATGCACCGCACCCGGGTGTCGGCGAGCCGGTTGACCGGGATGACCTGGACGGAGTGCGGGTTCAAAGACGTGACGTTCGACGGCTGCCGCGCCGACCTGACGGCGTTCCGGTTCTCGACCTTCAAGAACACCGTCTTCCGCGACTGCGCCATGCCGGAGGTCACCTTCCAGAACGCGGACTTGAGGGGGGTCCGGTTCGAGCGTTGCAACCTGACCGGGGCCCAGTTCTCCGGGGCACAGTTGGAAGGGGCCCGCTTCGCCGAGTGCGTGCTGCTGGGGATCGGCGGGGTGACCAGTCTCCGAGGGGCGACCATCAAGAGCCAGGACGCCCAGGGGCTGGTCTACAGCCTGGCGGGCGCCATGGGGATCACCATCGAGGATTGACGCGCTCGACGCACCGGGCGCCGATACTCACCGGACGGCAGTACTTACCGGACGCCGATTCGCTCCGGCGGCGAATCGGCGTTTCCTGTCCCGCTCCGCGGGAGGGTCCGGCGTGAACACCGGAGCGCCGCGGACGAATCCGGTGGTCCGCCTGCGCCGAGGGCGCGATTCACCACGCGAACCGCTTTCACCGCCGCCGCCCGGGACGCCTCTCCGTTTTCCGTTGATATCTACGGCGGGCACAGGGCCGGGAATGCCGGCGGGCGCGCAGGATTCCCATAAATACTGAAAAGGCGGTTTGGACAGGTTGCTCCACCCGTACAGCGACAATTTACAAAAGGGCAGATAGATCGCCCAACAGCCAGAATGGGGCCGCTTCACAGATCCAGGAATATGCAAGTCCAATGGTCGAACACATGCGTAAAGTTTCGTTTACCTTCGATGTTTGCAAACTCCCCACACTCCGAAGGGAGAGTTTATATGTTTCCTAGGCCGACAAGATCGCACTGCGAATGGGAATACCAACCGTCTCACTCGTGATGCGCCATTTTGTATAAGGAGTATGCTGCATGCCATCGAAGCGACAATTCGTCCGAACCACGGTGACCTGCGCCCTCGCAGCGGCGACCGTCATGAGTCTCGGAGCTTTCTCCTACGCGCAAACCAGCATCCCAGCCGCCTCGCCCGCCCCGCAGTCCCGGGCGGCGGACCCCATCGAGCCCAAGGGCCGCGCCCTGACCGCCGCCGAGATCCGCAGGAAGGGACTGAGCCAGTACGTCGACCTGTCCAACCTGCGGGAGACCCCTCCTCGCATCGTCGACGCCTCCAGGAACAGGTCCGCCGCGAACGTCCTGGCCCCCGTCAAGCGGCCCAGCAAGAGCAGCAACAGGAACTACGTCTCCGGCTGCTGGTATCTGCAGACGGGATACGGCGCCCCCAACCTCGGGGGGACCGCCGACCACACCTGGTGCGGTGACGGCAACCGGGTCACCTACACCTCGGCGAGCTGCACCGGCGGTTCGAACGGGCCCACCTACAAGTACGAGGGCTGCCAGACCGTCGAGAACTACGGGGTCAACTGGAACGTCTGGGACGTCACCGACCGCTGGCACTTCTGTACGCAGTACAACCCCCAGACGGGCGCCTGCGCTTCCCGGATCCACCCGTGGCAGAAGAACCGCTACGGCGCCAACGGGCAGGTCTGGCTCCTGGCGTGGAGTAACAGCTAAGCCGCAGGGCCTGCCGGCTGCGCACTCTCATGACGGCGGCGGCGCCGACCTCTTCACGGTCGGCGCCGCCGTCGTGTTGTCCGCCCGGCGTCCCGTCGGACGACACCCGACACCCGGCCCTCGGCACCCGGCTTGCGGCGCCCCGGCTTCGGCCCCAGCCCCAGCCTTGGCTTCGGCCCCAGCCCTGGCTTCGGCTTCGGCTTCGGCTTCGGCTTCGAGGTAATTTCATCACTTGTTGACTTCTTTGCCGCCCCGGCCTAGCGTTGCAGGCGAGCCCGCTCCCTGCCTCCCCACGGACTCGAGAGCGGCGAGCCCTCCGTGATCCAGGTTGCGACGCTCGACGCCCTCGGCCGTCCGGACGCTCCGTGAGCTCACGATCCGGGCCGTCGCCTGCCCGGGGAAGCTTCAAGGAGACACTCATGCCCACTCCCCTGATCCTGAAATTTGCTGACATCGGGGCAGAGATGCTGCCTCTCGTCGGCGGCAAGGCCGTCAATCTCGGGGTGCTCACCACCGCCGGGTTCCCCGTCCCGCCGGGACTGTGCGTCACCACCGAGGCCTATCGCCGGGTCACCGAGCGGGCCGGCCTTGACGGTGTGCTCGACGCGCTGGCCGTCACCCGCGCCGACGACGTGCAGGCCCTGAACGAGCTGGCCGGCCGGGCCCGCGCCCTGGTTCTCTCCGCCCCCGTGCCCGACGACATCGCCGAGGCCGTACGGCGGAGCGCACACGGTCCCGTCGCGGTCCGATCCTCCGCCACCGCCGAGGACCTGCCGTACGCCAGCTTCGCCGGACAGCAGGACACCTACCTCAACGTGATCGGCGACGAGGCCGTCCTGGACGCGGTCCGGCGCTGCTGGGCCTCGCTCTGGACCGACCGGGCCGTGGCCTACCGGGCTGCCGGCCATATCGACCACCGGGCGGTGCGGCTGGCGGTGGTCATCCAGGAGATGGTCCAGTCCGAGGTCGCCGGGGTGCTGTTCACCGCCAATCCGGTCACCGGACGGCGGCGAGAGGCGGTCATCGACGCGAGCCCGGGGCTTGGCGAGGCGGTGGTCTCCGGTGCGGTCAACCCCGACCACTTCGTGGTGGACGTCGCCACCGGGCGGATCACCGAGCGGCGGCCGGGCGACAAGCGGCTGGCCGTACGGTCCCTGCCCGGTGGCGGCGTCGAGCGGGTCGAGACCGCCACGGAAGGTGTTTGCGTCACCGACGCGCAGGTCAGGGCGCTGGCCGAGCTGGGCGACCGGGTCGAGGAGCACTACGGCTCCCCGCAGGACACCGAATGGGCGATCGACGCGAAGGGCACGCTGTGGCTGACCCAGTCGCGTCCGATCACCACGCTGTATCCGATCCCCCGCCGCTCCGCGGCCGACCGGCCGCCGGGGGCGCGGATCTACTTCTGCCTGAGCCTGGCCCAGGGACTCTACGTACCGATCACCCCGATGGGCATGTCGGCCTTCCGGGTGCTGTCGTCGTCGGTCGCCGACCTGATGGGGAACCCGGTGGCCGACCGGTCGGCGGGGGCCCCGCAGTTCGCCGAGGCGGGTGGGCGGCCGTTCATCGACGCCACCGGGATCATCCGCAGCAGGGTGGGCCGGGTGATCTTCCCCCGGCTGCTGGACGTGATGGAGGCCCGGTCCGCCACGGTGCTGCGCGGCCTGGCCGGCGACCCCCGGTTCAGCGTGACGCAGCGCTCCGTCCGGCCCGCCCTGCGCCGGCTCGTCAGGAACGCGGCCCGCTTCCGCATCCCGTCGCGCGCCGTGGCCGCCCTGCTGGACCCCGCGTCCGCGCACCGGAGGGCGGATCGGCTCGGGGCACTCCTGCGGGTACGGCTGGCGCCTCCGACGGACGCCACCTCCCTGCAGCGGCTTGACCGCGTCGAACAGATCCTGGGCAGCCGGGCCGTCCCGTTGCTCCCCGAGATCCTCCCGGGCGCGGCGGCCGGGTTCGCCATGCTCGGCCTGGCCTACCGTCTGCTCGGCGACCGTGCCCGGCCCGGCGAGCTGCAGACCGTCCTGCGGGGGCTCCCGCACAACGTGACCACGGAGATGGACCTGGCTCTGTGGCACCTGGCCGAGCGGATCCGCGCGGACGGTGCCGCCGTGGCCCTGCTGCTCGGCACCCCCGCCGCCGAGCTCGCCGGGCGCTTCCACGCCGGGTCGCTGCCCGGCTCCGTCCAGAAGGGCCTGGCGGGATTCCTCGAGATGTACGGAGTGCGGGCGGTCGCCGAGATCGATCTCGGCGTCCCGCGCTGGTCGGAGGACCCGACGCACATCATCGGCGTCCTGGCCAACTACCTCCGGCTGGAGGACCCGGCCCTGGCCCCCGACGCCCTGTTCGCCAGGGGCGCCGCGGAGGCCATCGCCATGATCGGAACTCTGGGTGCCCGCGTGGGGGGTGTCCGGGGCCGGGTCGTCCGTTTCGCCCTCGGCCGGACCCGGGCCCTGGCCGGCCTGCGCGAACTGCCCAAGTTCACCATGATCACCGTGCTGGCCGCCATGCGCGCGGAGCTGCGGACCATCGGCGCCGACCTGACCGCCCGCGGCCTGCTTGACTCTCCCGGCGACGTCTTCTCCCTGACGTTGGTAGAGGTCCGCACCGCCCTCACGGCCGTCTCCGGGCAGGGCGGCGTCACCGCCGGTACGGCGTCGCCGTACCCCGGCACGCTGCGGGCACTCGTCTCCGCGCGGCGCGAGGAGTTCGCACGCGAAGCGCGCCGCCGGCATGTGCCGCGCGTCCTGCTGTCGGACGGCACCGAACCCGAGGCCGTCGCCACGGCGGTCCCGGTGGACGGCGCGCTCACCGGCACCCCCGCCTCCGCGGGGAACGTGACCGGCACGGCCAGGGTCGTGCTCGACCCCGTCGGCGCCCACCTGGAGCCGGGCGAGATCCTGGTCTGCCCCTCCACCGATCCGGGCTGGACCCCGCTGTTCCTGACCGCGGGCGGCCTGGTGATGGAGATGGGAGGCGCGAACTCCCACGGTGCCGTGGTCGCCCGCGAGTACGGTATCCCGGCCGTCGTGGGCGTCGCCCGGGCGAGCGAGCACATCGTCACCGGTCAGCGGATCACCGTGGACGGCACCTCGGGCACGGTGGTCACCGGCTGAGGGCGGGGCGCCCGAAGCGCACGGGGACACCCGGTGAGTACAGCACGCTCACCGGCTGCCCGGCCGGGGCGGGCAGCCCCGCCGCCGCCACGAGGTCCTCGTCGCACTCGATCAGGTCGGCCCGGTGCAGCGGCCAGCGCGGATGGGTGTTGGGCAAGTACATCGGCCGCCCGAAGAAGGTGTTGTGCATGCCCCAGCGGGCGGTCAGGAAGTGTTCGAGCTCGGTGGGATCCTCGATGCGCCCACCGGCCCGGATGACGATCCGGCTGTGCGCGCCACGCGGCCCCGGCCAGCGACGGGTTCCGGTGTAGGTGATGACATCGCCGTCGTGGCGGACGGCCATCCGCGACCACAGGTACGGGAGCCGGAAGGCGGCACGCGCGACCATCACCGGGATCAGGCGTGCGGCGTCGAGCGACCGGAAGGCCACGCCACGCCTCCCGTGGGCGTCGACCGTGTAGAGGCGGACGTTGGTCTCGGGGAAGGTGCCCAGATAGGGGATGCCGGGGAGGCGGAACCATCCGATGCGGTGCATCCGGAAGGCGACGAGACCGACGTAGGTCGATCCGTCGAGGGTGTCGGGGACGGTCCCGGCCGGCAGCAGGGGTGCCACGTCGGCCGGATCCGCGGCCCAGTGCAGGAACGCCATGTCGAGCCACGACTGGGTGAGCAGCGGATGCGGCGTGCGGCGGGTCGGGTCGGGTGTGACGGGCTCCGGGGTGAAGGATGTGAGCGGCACAGCGCCAGCATCGCAGAGTCCCTGGAGAGGACCCGTTCCCATCTGGCCAGAGCCGGATGCGTGTCGCCCGGCCCTTTCGAAAGGCAGGTTAATGGACTCCACCAAGGTCGCCGTGCTCGGCGAGTGCGTCGCCGACGCCTTCGCGACCGGGAGCGCGTCGCAGGGCGAGCTCATCCTGCGTGTCCTGCCCGGCGGCAGCCCCGCGAACACCGCCGTGGCCCTCTCCCGTCTCGGCACCCCCACCCGGTTCTTCGGGCGCATCTCCCGTGACTCCTTCGGCGGCCTGTTCCGCACCCATCTGGAGGCCTCCGGAGTCGACCTGACCGGCTGCGTCACCGCCGACGAGCCCAGCACGCTGGCGGTAGCCACCCTGGACGAGTCGGGGCAGGCCGGCTACTCCTTCCACGCTGAGGGCGCCGCCGACTGGGCGTGGAGCGAGGCGGAGCTGACCGCCGAACGGTTCGGCGACGTCTCCTGCCTGCACACCGGTTCCCTCGCCCTGGTCCGCGCCCCCGGCGCCGAGCACATCGAGAGGCTGCTGGGCCAGGTCGCCGGCTGGGCCACCGTGTCGATCGACCCCAACGTGCGCGCCGGCCTGATCGACCCGGCCGTCTACCGAGAGCGGATGCCCCGGTGGTGCGCACTGGCCGACGTCGTCAAGCTGAGCGACGACGACCTGCGGTGTATCCACCCCGGGGAGGCCCTCGACCGGGTCTGCGACACCTGGCACGCCGCGGGCGCCCGCCTGATCGTGGTGACCCGCGGCTCCCATGGGGTGACCGTCTCCCTGGACGGCGGGCGCGCGACGGTGCCCGCGCCCGCCACGGACGTGGTGGACACCGTCGGCGCCGGCGACTCCTTCACCGCCGGCCTCCTGCACCGGCTGCACACCTCCGGCCTGCTCGGTGGACGACTCGACGCCCTGAGCCTCGACCAGGCCCGGGACGCGGCGGCCTTCGCCGTCCGCGTCGCCGCGCTCACCTGCTCGGTGGCCGGCGCCAACCCGCCGTGGGCACGCGACCTGGACGGCTGACGTACCGCCGACGGAGCCGGATCCCGGCGGGGTCAGGCAGCCGTGAGCGGACGGCCCGGTCCTGGTGCGAGGAGACGTTGACGAGCGCCCTCGCGTGCCCGGGGTGAGAAGGCGGCGGGCCGCGCCCCCGCACCCCGGGTGGAACGGCTCAGGAGACGGGCCGCTCCTGGGGCTCCCTTCGCCTGGAGAGCAGCCTCATGATCGACTCCGAGCGGCTGGCGATCAGCGGGCCGAGCAGGGCCAGTACGAGCACGTATCCCGCGATGAACGGCGCGAGCCTGCCGTCCAGCCCCGCGGCCAGTGCCATGGTGGCCAGGACGAGGGCGAACTCGCCGCGGGAGAGCACGGTGAGTGCGATGTTGACCGCCTGCGCCCTGCCGAAGGAGTTGAGCTTCGCGGCCAGCGCTCCTGCCACGACGTTGAGCAGCACCGTGATCGCCACCGCGATCACGATGGGCCAGGCCACCGAGAGCATGTCACCCGGCTCGATGGACAGGCCGAACGCGAAGAAGAACAGCGCGGCGAAGGCGTCCCGGAGCGGGTGGACGAGCTGGCGGATGCGCGGCGCGGCTCTGGTCGAACTCAGGATGAGACCGACCATGAAGGCACCGATGGCGTCGGAGACGCCGAGCTCCTCCGCCACTCCCGCGGTGAAGATCGCCAGGCCGGTGAACATCACCACGAGCAGCTCGTCGTCCCTGGTCGTGACGAGCTTGTTGACCAGCCGCGTCCCCCATCGGGCCAGCGCGGTCAGCGCGATCAGGAAGACGAACGCCTTGCCGAAGGAGACCGCGGCGGCGGCGAAGGTGTCGGCGCCGCTGAGGACCGGCTGCAGCACGGCCAGGTAGAGCGCGAGGAAGACGTCCTCGACCACGATGATGCCGAGGATGAGGCGGCTCTCCGGGTTGCCCAGCCGCCCGAGGTCAACGAGCAGCTTGGTCACGATGGCCGAGGAGGAGATGCCGACCACTCCCGCCAGGACCAGCGCCTCCCTGCTCCCCCAGCCGAGGGCGAGCCCGAAGGCCAGGCCGCCTCCGACGTTGAGCAGGAGGTAGCCCACCCCGGCCAGCACCAGCCGGCTGCCTCCCTCGACGAGGTCGTCCAGGGAGAACTCCAGGCCGAGATAGAACAGCAGGAAGATCAGGCCGAGCGCGGCGATGACCTTCAGGTCCGCCGGGTTGTCGACCAGGGCGAGGCCGGGGGTGTGCGGACCGAAGAGGATGCCCGCGAGCATGAACAGCGGGATCGTCGGCAGCCCTATCCGCGTGCCGAGCCTGGCGATGATCCCTGCGGCGAGGAAGGACCCGCCGAGGGCGATGAGAGCGTCACCCAGTGCCACGGTATCCCCTTTCGGGGCAGAATCCGGGCATGGTGCACGTACGTTCGTGGAACATGGAAACCTCCGTCGAGCGATCCGGTGTCAGGTGTCAGAGATCGCCGGACGGAGGCGCGCGGGGTTCGGAGATGTCGTGTACGGCGGGCGTGAGGGGAGATGTCCGGGGACGGGCGGCGGTGACCCGGGTGCCCGGACCCGGCTGAGCCGGTCCGGCGCCCGGCGGGGGCAGCGCGTGGTCCACCTGTTGCTGGAGCACCAGGGGAAGCACCGCGCCGCCCGCCAGCGTGATCGCGAGTCCCGGCTCATGGTGGCGGCCGTCCGGCGCCTGGAGCGGCGCATGGACGACGGCGAAAAGGGCCAGCAGAAGTGCGGCGACCGCGCCGACCACCTTCCGCGACAAGCCCGACCCCCACCTTTGATTGATTTGTCTATTACTTTATCATCCGTTATCCGATGAGTCCGAGGCGCCGTGTGCGGCCGGTACCGGCTCGGTTCGAGGGCCGGTCCCGTGCCCACCCGCCGCAGGATCCGCCGCGCCGCCTCGTGGTCCTGTGCTCACCCCTCCTCAGGATCCGCCGCGCAGCCTCGCGGCCTCGCGCTCACCCCTCCCGCAGGATCCGCCATGCAGCCTCGCGGCCTCGCGCTCACTCCTCCCGCAGGATCCGCCGGTGCAGCCGCCGCGCCGCCTCGTGGTCCAGGCCGAACGCCTCCTTCGCCGCCAGCCAGGCCGCCGCCCCGGCCGCGTCCCCGGCCAGGACCGTCGGCGCGTCCAGTCCGCCCCGCACGGCCGCGCAGATCGGCCCCTGGCTGGTCAGCACGCTCCCGGCCAGTACGACGGGGGTGCTCTCCCCCTCCGCGCGCACCTCGGCCACCGTCGCGCAGAGCAGCCCGGCCGCCGTTGAAACGATCTTCAAAGCGTCGGGGTCGCCCTCCTCCGCGGCCCGGCTCACCAGCGGTGCCAGCCTGGCCAGCTCCAGCGGAGGTCGCCCCTGGAGTTGGACCACGATCCGGATGGCCTCCGCCCTGCCGTCCACGGGCGGCCATCCCGCTTCGGGGCCCTGCCCGGTGCTCGCGGGCGTCGTGGTGGGTCCGCCGCTCTCCGGAGGTGCCCCGGCCGCCTCTCCGCCGGTGTCCGGGAGCCGGTCGGCCCGTTCGTCGCGGACGTGTCCGGCGACCAGCCTGGTCAGCAGTCCGTCGCTCTCTCCACGGCCGAGGCTGTGCACGGCCGCGCGAGCCGCCTCCCGCCCCAGCCAGAAGCCCGAACCCTGGTCCCCGAGCAGCCAGCCCAGCCCGTCGGAGATCGCCGTCGGGCTTCCGTCCTCGATGCGGGCGGCGACGGCCCCGGTGCCCGCGATGAGCACGGTGCCGTGCGGCTCCGCCGTACCGGCGGCGAAGGCGATGCCGAGGTCGCCTGCCACGGCGGGGGCGCAGCGCAGCCCGGCCGAGGCCCACATCCGGTCGAAGACGGGCCGGTCGAGTGCCTTGACTCCGGCCATCCCGATGACGGCCCCGGCGACCTCGGCGGGATCCACCCCCCGCAGGGCCGGCTCCAGCGCCTGCCGGATGTTGGCGGCGGCCGTCTCGGTGCCGTGGGCCGCCGGATTGCCCCCGGCGGCCTTGCCGTGCCCGATCCGCCGCCCCGAGGCGTCGATGAGGAGGGCGCGCGAGGACGTGCCGCCGATGTCCAGTCCCAGAACGTACATCGGCTTAAAGGTGCTCGCCGAGGAACGCCACGGCGGCCTCGACGGCCTGGGTGACGTGGGGCTCGGTGTCGTAGAGGTCGATGTGCAGCCTGGCGTCCAGCCAGACGAGCCGTTTGGGGTCGTCCATCCGCTTGTACGCCTCCTCGGCGCCCTCCGGGGAGCAGAACCGGTCGACCACACCGTGCACGATCAGCGCGGGCTTGGGAGACAGGAAGTCGGCTCCGGTCATGTTGTCCAGCGTGATCAGCTCGCGGATGGAGGCCCTGGTGACCTGGTTGCGCCAGTGCGCCGAGGCGCCGCGCTCGGTGCCGTAGTAGGCGAACGGCTCGTCGCCCGGCATCGCGGCCTCGCCCTCGGCGGCCACCGCGGGCAGGTACGCGATCCCACCGCCCCGGTCCTGGCGTTCCAGCACCTCGGTGAAGGAGGCCAGCGCGTCCTGGTAGCCGCTGGGCGACATGCCGGCCCGCATGCCGTAGGGGTTGTTGTAGGCCCCGGCGATGCCGGCGAAGACCTTCACCCGGGGGTCGAACGCGGCGAACCTGAGCGCGTAGCCGGCGCCCAGGCAGATCCCGACCGCGCCGATCCTGGCGCCGTCGACCTCGGGCCGCGAGCGGAGCAGCGAGACCGCGGCCCGCAGGTCGTGCAGCTTGCCCTGGGCGTCCTCGTGCCCGCGCGGCGCCCCGCCCGACTCGCCCCAGTTGCGGTGGTCGAAGGCCAGCGTGGCGTATCCGGCCTCGGCCAGCCTGGCCGCGTACAGCCCGGTCACCTGGTCCCGGGTGCCGGTGAACGGCCCGGTGAGGACCAGCGCCGGGTGCGGGCCGGCCGAGGGCGGCAGCCTCAGGTCGCCGACGAGCCTGACCCCGTCGACGTCGAACTCAACTCTCTCCGTCACGCTCTCCAGTCTGTACGGCTCCCGCCCCGGAAGCGAACGAGAGGACGGCCGCACCGTCGTCAAGGCCGCCAACGGGAGGGTGACCATCCAGATCCGCGACTTCCGTGACGCTCCGGGGCTCCGGTTGCGCTGCCACCCCGGGCCGGACCGCGGGCTCAGCTCCGGCCGGCCTCCTGTGCCACGCGCTCCAGCCGGTCGCGGTACTCCCCCCACCACGCCTGGTCGACCGGCGGCATGTTCTCGTTGCCCGCACGCAGCCCGGCGGTCCCGTCGACGAGTTCCCGGACGATGTCGGCGTGCCCGGCGTGCCGGTTGGTCTCGGCGATCATGTGGATTAGGACCAGGTGCAGCGTCACCTCGCTCCGGTCCTCCGGCCACCACGGCACCCGGCCGATCGCGTCCGGCGCGAGCGCCTCGATCGTCGCGTCCGCGTGCGCCCACGCCCGGTGGTACAGCCCGATGATCTCTTCGCGCGACTCCTCGGCGGTCGCCCACATGTCCGCGTTGGGTTCGGCGCCGTCCTCGAACCAGGGCAGCGGCTCGGCGGACGGCCTCGCGAAGGTTTCCCCGAAGTATCCGAATTCGGTGCTGGCCACGTGTTTGACCAGCCCGAGGAGGTTGGTCCCGGTGGGCGTCAGGGGGCGGCGGATGTCGTACTCCGAGAGCCCGTCGAGCTTCCACACCAGAGATTCGCGGGCGGCCTTCAGGTAACGGTGAAGATCCGACTTCGGGTCTGATTTCGTCATGCCGGACATCCTGCCAGCCGGCGGCGACAGTCAGGGGTGCCGTGTGCCGCACGGGGTGCCCCCGGCCGAGATCGGGGGCACCCCGTGGACAACGCGGGAGGGTGCCTAGGAGTCGAACCCGAGGCCCATCCGGTCCAGGGTGCGCAGCCAGAGGTTGCGGCGGCCCTGGTGGAGGTCGGCCTGGGCGATCGACCAGCGGGTCATCTGGATTCCGGCCGAGCGGACCGGTTCGGGTGGGAAGGGGAGCGGCTTCTCCTTCACCATCCGCAGCTCGGTCCGCTCGGTCTGCTCGCCGGCCAGCAGGTCGAGCATGACGTTCGCCCCGAAGCGGGTGGCGCCGACGCCCATGCCGGTGTAGCCGGCGGCGTAGGCGAGGCGCCCGCCGTGCGACTGGCCGTAGAAGGCGCTGAACCGGCTGCAGGTGTCGATGACGCCGCCCCACCTGTGGGTGAAGCGCAGCCCGGAGAGCTGGGGGAAGGTGGCGGAGAAGTGCCCGGCCAGCTTGACGAAGGTCTCGTCGCGCTGCTCGTACTCCGGCTTGATCTTGCCGCCGTTGTAGTAGACCGCGTCGTAGCCGCCCCAGAGGATGCGGTTGTCGGCGGTCAGCCGGTAGTAGTGGAACTGGTTGGCCGAGTCGCCGACCCCCTGCCGGTTGTGCCAGCCGACGGAGGCCAGCTGCTCGGCCGAGAGCGGTTCGGTCATCAGCGCGTAGTCGTAGACCGGCACCAGGAAGTGCCTCAGCCGCCGCAGCAGCGGCTGGAACACGCCGGTGCCGAGGGCGACCTTGGCGGCCTTGACGGTGCCGTGCGGGGTGAGCAGCTCCATGTTCGCCTGGGTGTCCCTGACGTTCCTGACCGGCGTGCGCTCGTAGATGCGCACGCCCACCGAGAGGCAGGCCTGCCGGAGCCCCCAGGCGAGCCGGGCGGGGTCGACCATCGCGCAGCCGTCGCGCTCCCAGAAACCGCCGATGTAGGTGGGGGAGTTCACCTCCGCCCGGGTCTGGTCCGCGTCGAGGACGTCGAAGCGGATGCCCAGCTCGTGGGCGATCCGGACGCTCTCGTTCATCTCCTCAAGCTGCCAGGGCTCGGTGGCCACGTTCAGCTCACCGGTCCGTTCGTAGCCGCAGTCGATGTCGTACCGGGCGACGGTCTCGCCGATCTCGTCGAGGTTTTCGGCCCCCAGGCGTTCGAGGGTGGAGATCTCCTCGGGCCAGCGCTCCAGCCCGTTGGCGATCCCGTGGGTGAGCGTCGCCATCGCGAAGCCGCCGTTGCGGCCGGACGCCGCCCAGCCGATCCGGCGGCCCTCCAGCAGGACCACGTCGAGCGACGGGTCGCGTTCCTTGGCCATCAGGGCGGCCCACAGCCCTGAGAAGCCGCCGCCGACCACCGCCAGATCGGCGGTCGTGTCTCCGGGGAGCCGCGGCAGCGGCTCGGGTTTCGCCGGACTGTCGAGCCAGTACGGCTTGCGCTCCGCATCAGCAAGAGCCTTCAGCGGATCCACAAATCTCACTTCCCTACGGTGAGTCAGAGTTTTTTGTGTGTATCGCGTGGTCACGGAGACCACGCGCGGGTTCCCCCCGCCTGAGTCCGATCTCGCCTCCCTGTTCTCTGCCGAGGATCCGAGTACACCGAAGCCCCGTGCCACCGGTGGCGGCACGGGGCTTGACGGCAGCTAGGTGCGGCGGCGGGAGATCACCGTGTTGAACACGGCGATCGCGACGCCTATCGCGAATATAAGCGTTCCGATGATGTTGACCTGAGGCGGCACCCCGATACGGGTGGCGCCCCAGATCCACAGCGGGAACGTCTGGAGGGCTCCGCTGGTGAACTGGGTGATCACGAAGTCGTCGATGGAGAGCGCGAACGCCAGCAGCGCGCCCGCGACGACGCCGGGCAGGATCATCGGGAACGTCACCCGCCAGAACGTCACCCAGGTGGACGCGCCCAGGTCCCGGGCCGCCTCCTCGATCGACGGGTCCAGTCCGATCACCCGGGCCCGCACGGTGATGGCCACGAACGACAGGGAGAACAGCACGTGCGCGACGACCACGGTCACGAAACCGGTCTGCACCCCGCCACTGATGAACAGCGACAGCAGCGAGGCTCCCATGACGAGTTCCGGAGAGGCGATCGCGGCGAACATCACCAGATTGGTCGCGCCCTGCCCGCGGAACCGGTAGCGCCCCAGGGCCAGGCCCATCAGGGTGCCGAGCACCGTCGTGATCACCGTGGAGAGCACGGCGATCTGGAGTGAGTTCTGCACCGCGAGGGTCAACTCGGGATAGTCCCCCAGCCGGCCCCACCATTTGAAGGTGAAGCCCTGCCAGGTCACATTGGACTTGCTCCGGGTGTCGTTGAAGCCGAACACGATCATCACCGCGATCGGCAGGAACAGCCAGGCGAGGATGAGCCAGACGTAGACCTTGAGCACCCGGTCGCCGAGCCGCGACCTGCCGCGCTCCCGCGTCGCGGGGGCCGTCGTCTTCTGGGGGGTCATCGTGCTCATCGGGCCGCCGCCTCCAGCACGTTCTCGGTGCCGAGCGCCTTGGCGTAGGCGAAGATGCCGACCAGCATCGCCGCCATCAGCGTGAACGACAGCGCGGCGGCGGTCGGATAGTCGTTGTTGACGAGATACTTGGTCTGGATGATGTTGCCGATCATCGTGTTCTCCGGGCCGCCGAGGATGCCGGCGTTGACGTAGTCCGCCGTCATCGGCACGAACGTCATCAGCACTCCGGCGAAGACGCCCGGCAGCGAGAGCGGGAGCACGACCTTGGTGAACGCCTGGCGCCTGGCCGCGTACAGGTCCTGGGCTGCCTCGACCACCCGGGGGTCCACCCGCTCCAGCGCCACGTAGATCGGCAGGATCATGAACGGCAGGTAGTTGTAGACCAGGCCGCCGATCACCGCCACCGTCGTCTGCAGCACATGGAAGTCGTCGGGCACCAGGCCCGTCGCCTTCAGCGGCCCCAGGATCATGCCGTCGTCGGCGAGCAGGAACTTCCACGACACCGTGCGCAGGACGAACGACACGAAGAACGGCAGCAGCACCAGCAGCAGGTAGGTGGACTTGCGGGTGCCGCCCTTGAAGGCGATCCAGTAGGCCATCGGGTAGGCGAGCGCGACGGAGACGACCGTCGCGACCAGACCATAACCGGCCGAGCGCAGGAACTGCGTCTGGTAGAGCGCCAGGGCGTCGCCGTACACCGAGAAGTTGAACGTCTGGACGAACCCGTTCACCATGTCGCCCTCTTGGGTGGAGACCGAGGCCATGAAGACCATCGGCACCACCAGGAAGATCGCCAGCCAGAGGCCGCCCGGCAGGATGAGCAGGTAGGGGGCGAGACGCTTCATGGCCCGCTAGCCCTGGGTGATCGGCTGGAAGATGGATTCGAAGACCTTCTCCTCGGCCGTGGTCAGGGTCTTGTACGACCGCAGCTTGGCCATGTCGGCGTCGGAGGGGAAGATCAGCGGGCTCTTGGCGATCTGCTCCAGCGACGCCCTGTCCTCGCCCTTGGCCTTCGCGGCGTCGGCGAGGACCAGGTCCTTGGTGGCGGGCACCGGGGTGATGTAGTTGATGTACTCGACCAGCATCGTGGCGATCTTGGGCTGGTAGACGTAGTCCATCAGCGTCAGGGCGTCCACCGGGTTCTGCGCGGTCTTGGGGATGCACATGTTGTCGGTCCAGATCGTGCCGCCCTCCGCGGGCACCACGAACCTGAGGTCCTTGCCCTCGGCGACCTGCTGGAAGATGTCACCGGACCAGGCCATGGTGATCCACACGTCGCCCCGGACGAGCGCGTCGACGTAGTCGTTCTCGTAGTACTTGCGCACGAGCCCCGCGTCACGCTGCTGCCGGAGCTTGTCCCCCGCCTTGCGCCAGTCGGCCTCGGTGGACTTGTCGGGGTCGATGCCCAGGGAGAACAGGCCGAAGTTCGCGACCTCCTGGGTGTCGAGCATCATGCCGACCTTGCCCTTGTACTTGGGGTTCCAGAGGTCCTGGATGCTCGTGACCTCGTCCACGTACTTGGGGTTGTAGGCGATGCCGGTCAGCCCGACCGTCCACGGGACGGTGTGCACGTTGTTCGGGTCCCAGGTCGGGTTCTTCACCTTCGGGGCGGCGTTGGCGGCGAAGTTCGGCAGCTGGGAGTGGTCCAGCGGGACCAGGTAGCCCAGCGCGATGGCCTTGCTCAGCTGGAGGCCGTTGGTCAGGACCATCAGGTCGAAGCCGATGTCGTTGTTGGCGGCGAGCAGCGGCTGGATCTTGCCGAAGAAGCTGCCGTTGTCCTGGATGGCCTCCTGATAGGCCACCTGGATGCCGGTGTCGGCGGTGAACATCTCCAGGGACGGGTATTTCTTGCCGTCCTTGTCGATGTAGAGCGGCCAGTTGGCGAAGCGCAGGGTGCCGTTCTTCTTCTTGGCGGACCAGTAGTCGGCGACGGCGTCCGCCTTGGGCGCGGCGACCTTCTTGCCCTGGACACCGCAGGCGGCCAGGGCAAGGCCGGCCGCGGACAGACCCGCCAGGCGGAAGGCGTCACGGCGGGTGACCGAACGGCTCTGCGTCATACCCCGCAGGAAGGCCGGATCGTGGGAGGGGTGCATGGCGGTACTCAACTTCCGATCGCGTACGAGTGGTGCGGCTGCCACGACAACCAGACGGCGTCGCCACGCTCCGCCGTACTCGTGCTGTCGAGCGCGTTCTGCTGGAACACGGTGACCTCGGCGCCGTCGGCCAGGCTGACCGCGTAGCTGTTGTAGAGGCCCAGGTAGACCACCTCGGAGACGACACCGGGCACGACGCTGACCTCGCCTGTCGGCTCCTCCGCGGAGATCGTGATCTTTTCGGGGCGTACGGTGACCGCGATCGGCTCGGCGACCCGGAAGCCGTCCCCCGCGACCAGGACACGGCCCCGTTCCCCCAGCTTGAGCACGGCGGAGCCGGAGACGATCCGGTCCACGGTGCCGTTGAGCAGGTTGGAGGTGCCGATGAAGCCCGCCACGAAGGCGGTGGCGGGGCTTTCGTAGATCTCCCGGGGCGAGGCGAGCTGCTCGACCCGGCCGTCGTTCATGACGGCGATGCGGTCGCTCATGGTGAGCGCCTCGTTCTGGTCATGCGTGACGTAGACGAAGGTGATGCCGACCTCGCGCTGGATGCGCTTGAGCTCGATCTGCATGGCCTGGCGGAGCTTGAGGTCGAGGGCGCCGAGCGGCTCGTCCAGCAGAAGCGCGCGGGGCTTGTTGACCAGGGCTCGGGCCAGGGCCACCCGCTGCTGCTGGCCGCCGGACAGCTCCCGGGGACGGCGCTTCTCGCGGCCGGTGAGGTCCACGATCTCCAGCATCTCGCCGACCCGGCGTCTGATCTCCGCGTCGGCGATCTTCTTGCGCCTGAGGCCGAACGCGACGTTCTCCCAGACGTTCATGTGGGGGAACAGCGCGTACGACTGGAAGACCATGTTCACGTCGCGCTTGTTGGGCGGAACGTCGGTCACGTCCTTGCCGTGCAGCCACACCGTGCCGCGCGACGGATCCTCGAACCCCGCGATCATGCGCATCGTGGTGGTCTTGCCGCAGCCGGAGGGGCCGAGGAGGGAGAAGAACTCCCCCTCGGTGATCGTCAGGGTGATTCCCCTGACCGCCTGGACGACTTCTCCGTGAGCGAGGTATTCCTTGACGACTCCGCCGAGTTCGATGGCGGGCACGGTGGGCGAGTCGGAGCCGGCGTCAGCCGCCTCCAGACCCGCCTGAATTTCAGTCATGCCAGGCTTATCCCTCTGTTCGCGGCTATTCGCCGATGTAATGCATGACGTGCTTAACGCGAAGGTAGTCATGCAGTCCGAAAACGGACAAATCTTTACCGTAACCGGAGTGCTTGAAGCCACCGTGCGGCATCTCCGAGACGAATGGGATGTGAGTGTTCACCCATACCACCCCGAAATCGAGACGCTTCGACATCCGCATGGCCCTGCCGTGGTCGGAGGTCCACACCGAACTCGACAGGCCGTACCTGACGCCGTTGGCCTTGGCCACCGCGTCGGCCTCGTCGGAGAAGGTCTGGACGGTGATGACGGGCCCGAAGACCTCGTTCTGCACCATCTCGTCGTCCTGCTGGAGGCCGTCCACGATGGTGGGGGCGAAGAAGTAGCCCTTCTCACCCACCTGGTGCCCGCCGGTCAGGACCTTGGCGTGGCCGGGCACCCGGTCGAAGAAGGCGGCGACGCGGGCGAACTGGGCGGCGTTGTTGAGCGGGCCGTACAGGGCGTCCTCGTTGGACAGGTCGCCGGTCACGGTGCCCGCGGCCGCCTCGGTGAGCGCGGCGACGAACTCGTCGTGGACGTCCTGGTGGACCAGTACGCGGCAGGCGGCGGTGCAGTCCTGGCCGGCGTTGTAGAGGCCCGCCGTGGCGATGGCCTCGGCGGCCGCCCTGAGGTCCTTGACGTCGTCGAAGACGACGACGGGGGCCTTGCCGCCGAGCTCCAGGTGGACCCGCTTGAGGTCCTCGGCCGCGGACCTGGCCACGGCCATGCCCGCCCCGACCGAACCGGTGATCGCGACCATCTGCGCGGTCGGGTGACTCACCACCAGGGCGCCGGTCTCGCGGTCGCCGACGACGACGTTGAAGACGCCCTTCGGCAGGATCCCACCGATGATCTCGGCCAGCTTGACCGTGGAGACCGGGGTGGTGTCGGAGGGCTTGAGCACGATGGTGTTGCCCGCGGCCAGCGCGGGGGCGATCTTCCAGACCGCCATCATCAGGGGGTAGTTCCAGGGCGTGACCTGGCCCACGACGCCGATCGGCTCGTGCCGGACGACCGAGGTGTGGTCGGCGAGGAACTCGGCCGACGTCGGGCCCTCCAGCGTGCGCGCGGCGCCCGCGAAGAACCGGAAGTGGTCGGCGGCGATCGGGGTCTCGTCCTCGGCCATCCGGGCCCGGGGCTTGCCGGTGTTGCGGCACTCGGCCTCGTTCAGTTCCTCGGCCCGCGCGTCGATGGCGTCGGCCACCTTGAGCAGCAGGTTGGCGCGCTCGCCGGGCGTGAGCCCGCTCCACTGCTCGAATGCCGCGGCAGCGGCGGCGTAGGCGGCGTCCACGTCCTGCTGCCCGGAGATCGGCGCCTGAAAATAGGCCTCTCCGGTGCAGGGGTCGATGACGTCGGAGAAGCGGCCGCTTCTGCCGTCCACGTATTCGCCGTTGACATAGTTCCGCAGACGGGTGGACTCGATGTTCTCAACCGGGGTGGTCAACGTTGACCTCCTTGCGCAGTGGGGCCGAGTTGTCGCGACTCTTACAGAGTAGGTGCCTCGCGACAAGGGATTTCGTTGTGAAGATACCAAATTGCTACGAATTCGCTTGACAGAGGCCGCAGAACTGACAGCATGTCGCATCAGAGCCGCAACCTGTCGGCAACAACCCCGCAATATGACGCCAGGGAGCGCGGATGACGACGCCGCCCAAGGTACGCCGCGAAAACGACGCCAGGCCAGGCCCCGTCGTCCTCGACGAGATCTCCAAGCAGATCATCGAACAGTTACAGGGCGACGGGCGCAAACCGTACGCCGCCATCGGAAAGGCCGTGGGCCTGTCCGAGGCCGCCGTCCGCCAGCGGGTCCAGCGCCTGCTCGACGCCGGGGTCATGCAGATCGTCGCCGTCACCGACCCGCTGATCCTGGGGTTCCCCCGCCAGGCCATGATCGGCATCAAGTGCGAGGGCGACCTGGAGATGGTGGCGGACGAACTGTCGGCCATCCAGGAGATCGACTACGTCGTCCTGACCGCCGGATCCCTGGACATCATGGTCGAGGTCGTCTGCGAGAGCGACCAGCACCTGCTGGAGATCCTCGGCAAGATCCGCGCCATCCCCACCGTGCGCGCCACGGAGACCTTCGTCTACCTCAAGCTCCACAAGCAGACCTACTCCTGGGGAACCCGCTGACCCGTGCCCGGTCCGGCGCCGTACGGCGGGCGCGACCGCAGGGGCCGGACCCGGATCACGCCCGCGCCTCCGCCACCGCGGCGCCGGGCCCCTCGACGGGCGCGACCTCGGCGTCGGACGCGCGGACCAGCCGGGGTCCGTCCGGACCGTAGACGCCGCGCGGCTCGGGGAAGGCCGCCAGCAGGACCAGGTAGAGCACCGCGGCGATCGCCAGGCCCAGGGGCAGGGAGATGTCGACGCCGCCGGCGAGGCCGCCCAGCGGGCCGACGAACTGGCCGGGGACGTTGACGGACAGGATGGCCACGACCGCGGCGAGGAGCCAGGCGCTCATGCCCCGCCAGTTCCAGCCGTGGGTGAACCAGTAACGGCCGCCCCGCTGGCGGCGGTTGAAGACCTGCAGGGCCTCGGGGTCGTACCAGCCCCGGCGGGTCACGTAACCGAGCATCATGATCACCATCCAGGGGGCGGTGCAGGTGATGATCAGGGTGGCGAAGGTGGAGATGCTCTGGGTCAGGTTGAGCGCGAACCGGCCGAGGAAGATGAAGCCGATCGACAGCACGCCGATGAACATCGTCGCCTGCACCCGGCTGAAGCGCGGGAAGACGCTGGAGAAGTCCAGTCCGGTGCCGTACAGCGCGGTGGTGCCGGTGGACATGCCGCCGATCAGGGCGATCAGGCAGACCGGCAGGAAATACCAGGTGGGCGAGACCGCCAGCAGCCCGCCGACGTAGTTGGGAGCCGCGGGGTCGACGTACTCGGCCGCCTTGGTCGCGATGATCGAGGCGGTGGCCAGGCCGAAGAAGAACGGCAGGAGGGTGGCCAGCTGGGCCAGGAAGGCCGCCCCCATCACCCGGGTGCGCGGGGTCGCGGCGGGGATGTAGCGGGACCAGTCGCCGAGGAAGGCGCCGAACGAGACCGGGTTGGAGAGCACGATCAGCGCGGCGCCGATGAACGACGGCCAGAACGCCGGGTCCGCCGTGGAGGCGAACACCCCGGGGTAGGAGGGGTCGAAGTCACCGGCGAAGGCGAAGACACCGAGCACGAACAGCACCGAGGCCGCCGCCACCGCGACCTTGTTCACGAGCAGCATGAAGCGGAAGCCGTACACGCAGACGGCCAGGACCAGCCCGGCGAACAGCGCGTAGGCCAGGCCGTAGGAGAAACCGGACTCCGGCAGCCCGGCCAGCCGGTGCGCACCGCCGATCAGGGCGTCACCGGAGGACCAGACCGAGATCGAGAAGAACGCGATCGCGGTGAGCAGGGAGAGGAACGAGCCGACGACGCGGCCGTGCACGCCCAGGTGGGCCGAGGAGGAGACGGCGTTGTTGGTGCCGTTCACCGGACCGAAGACGGCCAGCGGCGCGAGGATCAGCGCCCCGGTCACCAGGCCCAGCACCGTCGCCGCGAGCCCCTGCCAGAAGGAGAGGCCGAACAGGATGGGGAACGCGCCGAGCACACAGGTGGCGAAGGTGTTCGCCCCGCCGAAGGCCAGGCGGAACAGGTCGATCGGGCGGGCCGTGCGCTCGGCGTCCGGGATGCGCTCGACACCGTGCTGCTCGATCTCGGTGACGGAGGGGGGATGGCTCATGGGCTCTTCTCCGGGGCGGGGGTGGCCAGGGTCAGCAGGCTGACCAGGTCGTAGGCGACGTGGGAGGCGGCGACCGAGGTGATCTCGGCGTGGTCGTAGGCGGGGGCGACCTCGACCACGTCGGCCCCGACCAGGTTGGCCCCGGCCAGACCGCGCAGGATCTCCAGCAGCTCGCGGCTGGTCAGGCCGCCCGCCTCCGGGGTGCCGGTGCCGGGGGCGTGCGCGGGGTCGAGCACGTCGATGTCGACGGAGACGTACAGCGGGCGGGCGCCGATCCGCTGCCGGAGCGCGTCCACGACCTCGTCCACGCCCCGGCGCAGCACATCGGCCGAGGTCACGATGCCGAAGCCCATCCGCCGGTCGTCTTCGAGGTCCTTCTTGCCGTACAGCGGCCCGCGGGTGCCGACGTGGCCGACCGCCTCGGTGTCGAGGATGCCCTCCTCGACGGCCCGGCGGAACGGCGTGCCGTGGGTGTACTCGGCGCCGAAGTAGGTGTCCCAGGTGTCGAGGTGGGCGTCGAAGTGGAGCAGTGCCACCGGCCCGTGCCGCCGGGCCAGCGAGCGCAGCAGCGGCAGCGCGATCGTGTGGTCACCGCCGATCGTGACCAGCCGGGTCCCGTCGGCCTGGAGCTCGGTGGCGGCGTGCTCGATCGTCTCGACCGCCTCGCCGATATTGAACGGGTTGCAGGCGATGTCGCCGGCGTCGGCCACCTGCAGCGCGGCGAACGGCGAGACGTCCAGACCCGGGTGGTACGGCCGGAGCAGCCGGCTGGCCTCACGGACCGCGGAGGGGCCGAACCGGGCGCCGGGCCGGTAGGAGACCCCGCTGTCGAACGGCACCCCCACCACGGCCACGTCGCAGCGGCCGACCTCGTCCAGCCGCGGCAGCCGCGCGAAGGTCGCCGGGCCCGCGAAGCGCGGGACGCGGGAGGAGTCGACAGGGCCCCGGGGCTCGGTCATACGGCGCGGTCCTTTCAGGAAGTACCAGGTCAGCAGGGTGTTTTGGCAAGTCTGCGATGCTCTGCCCACGATGTGCAACTGGGTGAGCCACAGAGCAGTACGGTGTTTCTTGTGGCTGAACACAAACTCACCGTCGAGGATCTGACCAGGTTCCCCGCTCTCCAGCTACGCGTCATGGCCGGCGAGGCCGGACTGACCCGCTCGGTGTCCTGGGCGCATGTCAGCGAGCTCGACGACCCCACGCCCTGGCTGCTCGGCGCCGAGGTCATCATGACGACGGGCATGGCGATCCCCCGCTCGGCGGCGCGGCAACGGGCCTACCTCGAACGGCTCGACGACGCCGGGGTGTCCGCGCTGGCCCTCTCCGCCCAGCTCCACGTGCCGCCGCTGCACGAGACGTTCTTCGCGGCGGCCGAGGAGCGGGGCATGCCGGTGCTGGAGGTGCCGCTGGCGGTGCCGTTCATCGCGATCGCCCAGGAGGTGGCGGCGGCCGTACAGGAGGATCCCGGCCAGCGGCTCGGCGCACAGCTGCAGGTGTTCGGCGCGCTGCACTGGCTGGCCTCGGAGGACCTGGACACCCCCGCGCTGTTCCGCCGGCTGGAGCGCCTGTCCGGCTACCAGGTGTATCTCTGCACACCGCAGGGGCGCCCGCTGCTGCCCGGCGTCCCGGTGCCCGATCCCGGGGTCCTGCCGAGGTCGGCCGACGCGCCCCCGACGATCCCCGGCGGCTTCGCGCTGCCCGTGCCCGCGCCGGGCGGTCCCGCCGGATTCCTGGTGGCCTTCGAGCGGGAGGGCGCCCGACCGGCCGGGTTGGCGGTGGTGCAGCACATCGCCACCGTCGCCGCGCTCCGGGTCGCGATGGTCCGCCACGAACGCGAGACCCTGCGGCGGGAGGGCGCCGAGATCCTGGCCGAGCTGCTCCAGGACGTGCTCGACCCGGCCACGGCCCGGCGGCGGCTGATCCGGCTGGGGCTGCCGGCCGAGGATCTCGTCCTGCTGACGGTTCGCGGCGTGCCCGACGACGCGCTGCTCCGTGCCCTCGACGGGCGCCCCTGCCTTCTGCTCCGCCGGGGCGACGACCGCTACGTGCTCGGCTCGGCGGAGCTGGGTCCGGCGATCGCCGCGCTGCCCTCGGCCGCTGCCGGAATGAGCCGGCCGTTCCCGGCCGGGACGTCGCTCCGGGTCGCCCGGCGAGAATCGGTCTGGGCGGCCTCCCGAGCGGCCGAGTCAGGACAGCCGCTGATCCGCTACGGCGACGACACCATGGGGAGATGGCTGCCCGACGACCCGTCGGTGCTGGCCGCACTGGTGGAACACGTGCTCGGCGAGGTGCTCCGCTACGACGCCGCCCACGACTCCCAACTGCTGGCCTCGGTCCGCACCTGGATGGAGCGGGACAGACGCACCGAGGACGCGGCCGCGGCGCTGCACATCCATCCCAACACGCTGGCCTACCGGCTGCGCAGGTTCACCGCGCTGACCGGCCGCGACCTGTCGTCCACCGGCGCGTTCGCCGAGGTGTGGCTGGCGGTCCGGGCGGCCGGGCAGCTCGGTCTCACCGCCTGAGGCGCAGCCGCACGGCTCGGACGCCACCGGCCGAGACCGATGCCACGGCTCGGACGCCACCGATCGAAACCGACGCCATCGCTCGAACAGCGCCGGTCGAAACCGACGAGCGCGACGCCGCGGCTCGGACGTCATCGGCCGGAGCGCGTCTCCAGGACGCCGGCGAGGTCGGCGAGGAGCGTGTCCACCTCTTTGACCGCGTAGCCGGGCTTGAGGATCACCGTGGCGAACCTGGCCGCGCGCACGTCGCCGGGGGTGACGGGCTGGTCGGTGGTGCCGCGCAGGGTGGCGACGATCCGGTCCAGGAAGGTGTCCACCTGATCCTCGTCATAGCCCATGCCCAGCCGCCCGGCCCGGAAGGCGGCCCGTTCGATCCTGGCCGCGTGCTCCTCGTAACTCGGCTCCGCGCGGGAGGCCGTCGGCCCGCCGCCCTCGGCGGCCCGGCTCTCGACCGCGACGATGAACGCCTGCAGCGCGAAGTCCACGGCCACCTCGTGGTAACCGCCGAGTTTCGTCCGGAACCGCACGGCACGGATCTCGTCGGCGGTGATCGGCTCCCCGTCCGGGGCGCCCCTGCCGAGGGTGCCTTCGATCCGGCGGACCAACGCGTCGACCTGGTCGGGGTCATATCCGGCACGTACCGCCAGCACCCGCGGGAAACGATTCAACCCCGGACCCTTTCCTCCGTTTCGATGGTCTTCATTCTGATCCGACAGGACCGGTAAAGCGAGTGATCGCGGTAGTGTTGCGGATCTATGCGGCTCTCCGGTGTGTCCTTCAGATACGCGCGTCGCGGTCCCTGGGTCCTGCGGGACGTCGAGCTCACCCTCCGCGCGGGTTCCGTCATCGAGGTCACCGGCCGTAACGGCGCGGGCAAGTCCACCCTGCTCCGCCTGCTCGCCGGGATCATCCCGCCGTCCACAGGCTCGATCGCCGACCGGCCCCGGGTCGTCGGTTACGCCCCCGACGTCTTCCCGGTGGACCAGCCGTTCACCGTCACCGCCTACCTCACCCACCTGGCCCGGATCCGGGGCGTCTCCGCCGCCGGAGCACAGGAGCTGGCCGAGCGGCTGAACGCGACGCACCTGCTGGACCAGCCGCTCGGCGATCTGTCCAAGGGCAGCGCGCAGAAGACCGGGCTGATCCAGGCGCTGCTGGCCCCGCCCGACCTGCTGATCCTGGACGAGCCGTTCGCCGGGCTGGACGAGCAGACCCGCACCGAACTCCCCGTGATCATCGGCGAGATCGCCGCGAACGGCGGGACGGTCGTGGTCAGCGACCACCAGAACCAACTCCAGGACTTCCCCGGCGCCGACCACTGGCTGGTCGACGGCGGAGCGGTCACCGCCCGGTCCGGCGAACGGCCGAGGCAGGCGGTCATCGAGGTGCTCGTCGACGCCGCGGCGGCCGACGAGGTCGAACAGAAGCTCCGTGCAGACGGCCACACCACCAGGCGGATCTCGTGAGGGCCGGCGAGCTTCCACCCGGTGACGGCCGTCCCACGGCCGCGGGAGCCCCTTCCGCACGACACGGCGGCACCCGCCGCACGCCCGGGAGACATGAATGATCCCCCTCGTCCGTTTCAAGCTGGCCGCCTACGCCCGGTCGCACCGGCTGTTCCAGCCGATGATCGGGCTGTTCGCGATGCTGGCCGTCTTCTACTCGACGACGGTCCCGGCGGGCAAGGAGCTGTCCTCCTACGCCGACTCCGCCGGGCTGCTCATCCTCGTCTTCGCCTGGGCCGCCCGGGGGCTGCTCGACACCGAGCCGGCGACGCAGCGGCTGATCTCGATGACGGCGGCCGGCCGGCCCGGCCGGGAGGTGGGCGCCGGGCTGCTCGCCGCGCTCGCCGTCAACTTCGGGATGGCGGCGGTCGCGGTCGTGCTGCCGCTGGGCATCGGCTTCGCCGCCCTGCCGGCCCCGGGCGACCTGGCCCAGGGCATCGTGCTGCACCTGGTCGGTCTGAGCGTCGGGACGGCGTTGGGCGCGCTGACCAGCAGGCCGATCCTGCCCTCCCCCGCCGTCTCGATGCTGGTCCTGTTCGGCGGCTATCTGGCCCTACTGCTGATCAGCATCAGCCCCGCAGGCCGTTTCACAGTGCCGATCATGCCCTGGATGCGCGCCGCCAACGCCGGCACGCTCGGCGGTGCCCTGCCCGCGCTCTCCGCCGCGGCACTCTTCTGGACCGTGGCGGGCCTGGCCGCCTACCTACGGCTCCGCCGTACTCGCCCCTGAACGGCCGGCCGTACCTCCGCCCCGGACTGCGGGGGGTTCCACCGGACGGCCGCAGCACCGCAACACCTCTAACGAGGCGCGGCCACCTCCCAGAGAGCGCTCACCGGCATCGCGCGCATCCGCTCCCCGAACGGGAGCGTCTGCGTCCCGGTGTAAAGGACCACCCCCACCGCGAAGTCGTCACCGAGACGGTCGGCGAGATGCCGTAGTCCCCGGAAATCATCCGGTCGTACCGTCGACGATGCCTTCACTTCGATGCCGACCACCCGCCCCTGGCGATTCTCCAGAACGACGTCGACCTCCACCTTGTCCTTGGTGCGGTAGTGGAACAGTTCCACGCGCTCGTCGGACCAGGTGAGCTGGCGGGCCAGCTCCATGAGGACGAAGCCCTCCAGGAGCGGGCCGAAGGCGCCGTCGGGACGGAGCAGACTCCTGGAGTCCGCGCCCAGGAGGTTCGCCGCGATTCCCGAATCGACGAAGGCGACCTTGGGCGTTCCGACCGCGCGGCTACTGAGGTTACGTGACCAGGCGGGGATCCGCTTGATCAGGAACACCTCTTCCAGCAGGCTCAGGTAACGATGCACCGTGCTCGCGGAAAGCCCGATCTCGTTACCCAGAGACGCGGCGACCAGCAACTGGCCCGACCGAGCTGCCAGCAGCCGGATCAGAGCCCGCATCTCCGCTGTCCGTTCGATCTCCGCCAATTGGCTCACATCACGTGCGATGAGATCCGCGACATACGAGTCAAGAAATCGCTCCCTCCTGCGGACGTTGGTCCGTGCGACCGCCTCGGGAAATCCACCTCGGACGATCCGCTCCGCGTACTCGACGCGGCTGACCGCCGACGTGTGGTGGAGGTTCTCGCCTTCGGCGAAGATCGCGTCCATGAACCCGTCGGCCGCGCCGTCGATCTCGCCCTGCGAGAACGGCCACAGCTCGATGGTCTCCATCCGGCCAGGCAGCGCGTCGGGAAGGACCCGGAGCCCGAGTATCCGGGCCGAACCGGTCAGCAGGTAGCGACCCGGTCTGGGATCGGAATCCACCTGCTCCTTGATGGCGAGCAGCAGGTCGGGGGCGCGCTGGATCTCGTCGATCACCATGAGTTCGGGGAACGCCACGAAGCCGGCAGGATCCGCGATCGCGGCCTGACGGGCTGCCGGAGTGTCGAGATTACGCCACTCCCCCGCACGCCCCTTGGCGAGGAGCCGGACCAGGGTGCTCTTGCCACACTGGCGGGCCCCCGTGACGAGAGTCACGCGGGTGTCGGACAGCGCCTCTTCCACAGCTTTTTCGGCGCGCCGTGGCAGAACCTTGCCGAGAGGAGTCTGTGCACTGCTGACCATTGGTTCAGGATGGCACAGTCGGTGGTCGGCTGACAGAATGGTCGCCGGGTTGCTGACAGATCAGTCGCTGGGTTGCTGACGTTTTAGTCGCGTGATGGAACCTCGGCGGAGCGGGCCCGTTCCCGACCGGCTGGATGACCGTACGCACAATCGTGGTCGTGGTCTCCAGCCGGAAGAACCCAAGCTGCTGCCAACGCGTCGACGGAGACGGGCAGTCCGGGAACGGCGCGGGGCAGAGAGCCACCGGTGGCTGCGAAGGTGGCCTCGCGCCTCCGGGCGAAGACACTCCCGAGCGCGGGGAGGAGCGGCCCGCCGCAGGCCGGCCGGGTCCGATGCCCCACCGACCGGCGCCGGCGTGCTCCGGACCTTGCATGATCGATATGTCGCCGCGCCAATGGCCAGTAGTGGGATATGGCGGTTTAATACCTTTGATTATGATCTGCCAGAAGTGGCGCTTGAGGCTGGAGTGATGACGTGCCTGCGGCACCTGAGAATGATGAGCTCACCGGCACCGGAGAGGCCGCCGGGGGCATGGTTGGCGCCGTCGTGGGTGAGGGCCGACCATGACGGCTGGGCTTGATTCATTCGGTTTCGGAGTGCTGGGCGTTCCGAGGCCGCCGGACACCAACGAGCTTGAGCGGCAGGCCGGTGTGCTGGAGGCGGCGGTGAGCTCGCGGAGATCGCTCGATGACGACGGCGCTCGCGCGCACCGGCTCGGCGCGGGGAACGCCGGCATCGCCAATGACGCGCTGGACGAGCACGTGGCGGGAAAAGCCGGCCTGTTGTCGCGGAGCACCGATCACACGCAGCATGCCTCGGTGGCGGCGAGCGTTTCACAGGTTGCGACGACCGTGGTCAAGTGGGCCGGGGGGCTGATCGCCGGGCTGGCCGGGCTGGCCGGGCTCGCCGCTTTCACTCCGCAGGGACGGGTGATGCTGCTGCGGTTGCGGCCATTCGCCCATCGAGTACAGGGCTGGATCCGGGCCGCCATGCAGTCCGTCGGCCGGCTCTTCACCCGCCTGGCAGACCTGGTACGCGGTACGACGGCCAAGGGCCGGGTCGGCAGGGAGTTGGAGGCGAAACGGCGGCAGATGTCGGCACAGTGGCGACGCGCCGCGCCGACACGCGCCGCAACCGTGCGCGCCAGGATCTCAACGGGCCAGGCCACTCAAAAGCTAAATCGGGCCGAGGAACAGTTGCGCCGCATCGAATCGTCTCTGCTCGACGCCAGGAACGCCGTCCACGCCAGGGTCGACGCCGCATACGCCCGCGGGGAGATCGACGCTGCCGCTCGGGCACGGCTCAAGGCAGGCCATGAAGGTTGGGCCAACCACCCCTGGCTGGATGACCTGACCAGGAGTCACCTTTCCCAGCAGGCGACGCGGTTGGAACAGCTCGAAGCACGGCTTGGCGGCAGGCACACGACGGGGCATCTGAACGACGCACAACGCCATGTGAACGAGGGGCTCGACCTCGCCAAGACGAACGGGGCGAACACGTCCGACCTCTATAAACTGCAGAGTGAGGTGTCTGAACTCGCCTCGCGCCGTTACGAACTGGCCGACCAGGCGTGGACCACCCGTATGAACATCAACGGTCCCTTCAAGATCCAGGACGTGTATCCAGTCTGACCACCATCCGTCGGGAAATGCTCGCCGTCGCCCTGGCCGGTCGCCGCGCCACCCTCCGCGATGGCCGGCTTATCACTGAACCTCACATGATCAATATGTCGCCGCACCAATGGCCAGCGGCGATATATGGCGGTTTAATACCTTTGATTCTGGTGCATCGAAAATGGCGTGTGAGGCTGGAGTGATGATATGACCGCGACACCTGAGGGTGGCGAACTCACCGGCACCGGAGAGGCCGCCGGAGGCATGATCGGCGCCGCCGTGGGTGCGGACGGCCTGCTGGCTACGCTGCGGCTGGACGCGCGGGCGATGCGTTTCGGATCCATGGACCTGGCGGACCACATCGTCTCCGCCGTACGGGCGGCACAGCAGGATCGGCTGGAGCGGATGGACGAGGCCGCGTCCGCCGAGGAGGGTGTCCTTCCGGAGGAGTTCATGCGCCGCCTGGACGACATGGAGGCTCAGGCCTCCCACGATTTCGCCCGATTGACGTCGAGCCTCGATGAGACGCTCCGCCGCCTGGAAGAAAGGTGAGATGTCATGACAAATGATGAGATCACATGGGATGTGGATGGGCGGCAGGCATCCGGCCAGAGATTCCGTACGCTGACAGATGAGCAGCAGCAATCCCACCAGGGCCTCCGAGCGCAGATGGGTGGCGGAAGCCCGTTGCCCTATCCGGAGTTCGCCGGCCCCTATCAGGAGTTCATCGGCGCGCTGTTCGGTGGCTCTGAGGAATTGACCGCTCAGTGGGGCAGGACCGGAGACGGCCAAGCCCTGATGGCGGCCCGGAACGCGCAGGCCGAGGCGGCGAACGGCGGTGAGGGCCGACCATGACGGCTGCGCTTGATTCGACCGGTTTCGGGGTGCTGGGCGTTCCGAGGCCGCCGGACACCAACGAGCTTGAGCGGCAGACCGGTGTGCTGGAGGCGGCGGTGAGCTCGCGGAGATCGCTCGGTGACGATGGGGCTCGCGCGCACCGGCTCGGCGCGGGGAACGCCGGCATCGCCAATGACGCGCTGGACGAGCACGTGGCGGGAAAAGCCGGCCTGTTGTCGCGGAGCACCGATCACACGCAGCATGCCTCGGTGGCGGCGAGCGTTTCACAGGTTGCGACGACCGTGGTCAAGTGGGCCGGGGGGCTGATCGCCGGGCTGGCCGGGCTGGCCGGGCTCGCCGCTTTCACTCCGCAGGGACGGGTGATGCTGCTGCGGTTGCGGCCATTCGCCCATCGAGTACAGGGCTGGATCCGGGCCGCCATGCAGTCCGTCGGCCGGCTCTTCACCCGCCTGGCAGACCTGGTACGCGGAACGACGGCCAAGCAGCGGGTCGGCCAGCGGTTGACAGCGGAACAGCAGCAGATACAACGCGTCGGGGCAGTGAAGCACGCCGAGTTCATACAGACCAAGGCCATGCGCGCCAGGATCTCAACGGGCCGGGCCACCGAGGGCATGGGTCGGGCCGAGGAACGGCTGCGCAGTGCCGAATCGGCTGTGAGCAAGGCCAGGCAGACCGCCTTCGCCAGGATCGGCCCCGCATTCGCCCGCGGGAAGATAGATTCCTTCGAACTACAACTTCTCAGGGAAAGAGGCTTGGCCAACCACCCTTGGCTGAATGAGCTGGAAAGGTTGCACCTCTCCCGACAGGCGACGCAGTTGGAGCAGGTCGAAGCGCAGTTCGGCAGGCACACGGCCGCGCATCTGGACGACGCGCAACGCCATGTGAACGAGGGGCTCCAACTCGCCAGAACGCACAGAATAGATGCACCCGACCTCCACAGGCTGCGGAACGAGCTGGCAGAACTCGCCGCTCGCCGTTCCGAACTGACCGACCGGGCGAGAGCCACCCGTATGGACATCAATGGCCCCCTCGAGATCTAGCGCGTGTACCGGGTCTGACGGCCATCCGTCGGGAAACGCTCGTCGCCGCTCTAGTCGGTCGCCGTTGATCTCGCACCCCCGGGTGCCGCGGACGGTCACCGGAACCCCGTGTGACTCCGGAGCAGCATTGGCTGCAGTTCTTCCGCGGTCAATGCTGCGAACCCGTCATGCTCGCCATAGTCTGATGGAGGAGTGAGGAAGGTGGTGTCGACGGGCGCTCAACTCGCCGAGATCGTGACCGGTACCCTCGCTGATCTGGTGTTGTGACCAGAAAGGTTCATCGGCCTCGCCGTCCCCGCTTTCCACGTGGTGTCCCGCTTCCTCCAGGGCGATGACGGCCTGCTGCTCTGTCTGCTGGGGAACCAGAACCAGGTCGGCGTGGAAGGTGGAGGCGACGAACACCGGTATCGCCGCCTCTGCCAGCGGTGTGACGATCGCCGCCAGCATTCCGGGGACGTCCAGGTCATGGGCGGTGGCACCACTGTAGAAACCGATCCACCGTTCCCCTGACTCCAGAGGCCGGACCGCGCGGACAACGGTCAGCCCTTCCGGCCCGCGGACAAGCACGACCCAGTCGTCTCCGGGTGACGCCGTATGCGGCAGTTGCTCGACGGCGAACACTGGGGAAACGATGCGCAGGTGCTGAGTCGTAGGCGAGTTCATGGACGCGTGTCTAGCAGAGATCCTGCGACCTTCGCTCGTCCGGCTGGCGGCAACCGATGAACGTTTCCGGTCACAGCACCAGCCGCCACTGCTGAGGTGTCCTCAACAGTGGCCGCGCTCACGGTGGCGATCTGCGAGAACGTAGCACGATGCGACCAGATCGTGTGCGGGCGCAACCGACCCACCCGTCGTGGTCTCCCTGCCGGGCGGGCGGTCCGCGCGCCCGGCGGGAGGAGTCACTCGGCGGCGGCGAGCTGGCCGCAGGCACCGTCGATCTCGCGTCCCCGGGTGTCGCGGACGGTCACCGGGACGCCGTGGTGCTCCAGACGGCGGACGAAGGCCCGCTCGTCCTCGGGGCGGGAGGCCGTCCACTTCGAACCCGGAGTCGGGTTGAGCGGGATCAGGTTGACGTGCACCAGCTTGTTCTTGATGAGCCTGCCGAGCAGGTCGGCCCGCCATTCCTGGTCGTTGATGTCCTTGATCAGCGCGTACTCGATGGAGACGCGGCGCTTGGTGACGGCGGCGTAGTTCCAGGCGGCGTCGAGGACCTCGGCGACCTTCCACCGGGTGTTGATCGGCACCAGGGTGTCGCGGAGCTCGTCGTCGGGCGCGTGCAGGGAGAGGGCCAACGTAACCGGCAGGCCCTCGGCGGCGAGCTTGCCGATCGCGGGGACCAGGCCGACGGTGGAGACCGTGATGCCCCGCGCGGAGATGCCCAGGCCGTCGGGGGCCGGCTCGACCATCCGGCGCACGGCGCCGATCACGGCCTTGTAGTTGGCCATCGGCTCGCCCATGCCCATGAAGACCACGTTGCTGACCCGGCCGGGGCCGCCGGGGACCTCGCCGGCGGCCAGGGCCCGCGCACCGGCGACGACCTGCTCGACGATCTCGGCGGTGGTCATGTTGCGGGTCAGGCCGGCCTGGCCGGTGGCGCAGAACGGGCAGTTCATGCCGCAGCCCGCCTGGGAGGACACGCACATGGTGGTGCGGTCGGTGTAGCGCATGAGGACCGACTCGACCAGCGCGCCGTCGAACAGCCGCCACAGTGTCTTGCGGGTGGTGCCGGCGTCGGTCGTCATCTCCCGGACCGAGGTCAGCAACTTGGGGAAGAGCGCGGAGGCGAACTTCTCCCTGGCCGCGGCCGGCAGATCCGTCATGAGTTCGGGGTCGCCGTTGAGCTTCTCGAAGTAGTGCCGGGACAGCTGGTCGGCGCGGAAGGGCTTCTCCCCCAGTTCGGCGACCACCGACCGGCGCTCGGCCATGGTCAGGTCGGCCAGGTGGCGCGCGGGCTTCGCCCTGCGGGGGGCCACGAAGGTGAGCTGGCCGGGCTCGGGGGTCCCGGGCGGGCTGACAGTCGACAAGTCCAACGCCTTCTCTCGACGGTTACTCGAAGCGGTACTCGACTCTGATCTAGAGTCCGGAGGTATGGCGACAATCCGGCCCTCAGGCGAGCGGGGAAACGGCGTCGAGGTCGTGCTCACCGACGTCAATCCCTATGGGAGTCGCACCCTGGTGGTCGAACGCGACGAGACTTCCTCGGTAGCTTACCTGTGCGAGCCCGGAGGGACGGTGCACGGAGCGGTATGGCTGGCCAATCACGGCCCGGCTCCGGCGGCGATCGACCTGAACCGGCTGAACTCCGAGCTGCCTCCGACGGTGCCCCGGGCGAACACCCGGCACCCCGACGGCAGGCCGCCGCTGGGCACGCTGCGACCGCTGTGGTTCGAGGAGGGCGACGGCGTCGCCCTGTACGAGAACGACGAACTGCTCGCGGTCATTCCGGGCTGGGCCGACATGAGCAGGGGCATGCCGGGCTACTCCCGCGACGCGGTGGGCGAGTCGCCGTTCGCCTGGTCGCTGGAGGACGCCCATGAGGGCCTGGCCCTCCGGCTGGCCAAGGCCCGGTCCTACTGGGACTGGCGGGGCGGCGACGGCGCCTGGACACACTTCCAGCAGTTCGTGATGGGCCATCTGGACCGGACGGCCGGCACCCCGGGCCGGTTCTGGGACGCCGGCGGCGACCGGTTGCCGACCATCGGCATCACCGAGCGGCCTCCGGAACGGGACCGGGAGCACACGATCCTGTCGACCGTGGGGATGAGCTGCCAGCGGATGCCCACCGTGGAGCAGTACATCGACCGGCCGGACGCCTACGCGCGGGTGGAGCTCGCCGTCGCCACGGCCGGCGACGCGCGGGACGCGGCCCGGCTCTTCCTGTGGCTGGGCCAGTATCCCTGGCACTCGGTCACCTGGCTCGGGCACGGCCACACCGCGAAGTGGTATCACCGGCCGGAGACGTTCCCACTGGGCTCCGCCTACAGCGGCGTCATCCTGCTGACCGACCTGCCGGGCCTGCCCGACCTGTCGGGCTTCACCTTCGGCGGGGACGCCGTACGGTGGCTCTGGCCCGTCCCGATCACCGCCGACGAGCTGCGTCTGGTCGCGGAGAGCGGCTACCGGACGCTGCTCCCCCGGCTGTCGGCCGAGCGGCTCACCCAAGCGAGGTGACCGCACCGCCCAAGCCGCACCACCCAGACCGAACCGCCCGAACCGCACCGCCCGAACCGCACCGCCCGAACCGCACCGCCCAGACCGAACCGCTCAGACCGAACCGCTCAGACCGAACCGCTGGAGCGCGCCGCCCAGACCGCACCGCTCGGTCCACGCCGTACGGTTTCGCGGGAGTGCCCCAGGGCGAGGTGCGGACAGGGACCCAAGCACGGAGGCGGTGGCTCAGACGAGCAGGGTGAGCAGCGCCCAGACCGGGATCAGCGCGGACACGAGAGAGTCGAGCCGGTCCATCAGACCACCGTGGCCGGGCAGTACGCTGCCCATGTCCTTGACCCCGAGGTCACGCTTGATCACCGACTCCACCAGGTCGCCGAGCGTGGCGAAGACCACCACGACGGCACCGATCAGCACGCCCTTCCAGACGGCGTCGTCCAGCAGCCATGCCACCAGCCAGCCGCCCACGGCCATGCATGCCAGCGCCGACCCGGCGAAACCCTCCCAGGTCTTCTTCGGGCTGATCAGCGGAGACATCCTGTGCTTGCCGAGCGAGATCCCCGCGAAGTATCCGCCGACGTCGCTGGCGACCGTGGTGGCGATGAAGACGACCACCCGGTCGGGGCCGTCGAGCGGGTGTGCGAGCAGCAGCGCCACGAATCCGGCGAGCAGCGCGGGATAGACCGTGACCAGGATGGTGGCGGTGATGTCGCGGACATAACCGTCGGTGCCCTGGAACATCCGCCAGATCATCAGGACGAGCACGGTCATGGCGAAGATGCCGACCAGCCACGCCGGGCCGCCCTGGTAGGCGCCGCCGATCATGGCGGCCATGCCGACCAGCACGGGGATCAACGGAACGTGGACGTCTCTGGCCGCGAACGACTTGACCAGTTCTGTCACACCGATGCCCACGGCCGCGATCACCACGACGAGGAAGAGCACTTTGACGAAGTAGAGGGAGCCGATGCTCACAGCTCCCAGACCGGCACCCACCGCGATCGCGACGGGAAGATTCCGGCCGGTACGGCTACCGCCCGCCGCAGGTTCCAAGGGGGTCCTACTCTCATACACAAAATCCTTGTCCCGCGCGAGTGGCCCACGCGAGACAAGGATCCCAGGGATCAGACTTCGAGCAGCTCGGCTTCCTTGTGCTTGAGCAGCTCATCGATCTTGGCTACGTGCTTCTGGGTGAGGTCGTCGAGCTCCTTCTCCGCGCGACGCACCTCGTCCTCACCGGCCTCGCTGTCCTTGACCATCTTGTCAAGGGTCTCCTTGGCGCTGCGGCGGATGTTGCGAATGGAGACCCTGGAGTGCTCTGCCTTGTTCCGGGCGACCTTGATGTACTCCTTGCGGCGCTCCTCCGACAGCTCCGGGAAGGCCACTCGGATGACCTGGCCGTCGTTGCCGGGGTTCACACCGAGGTCGGAGTTGCGGATCGCCTTCTCGATCGCGGCCATCGAGCCCTTGTCGAAGGGCTGAATGATGACCATACGAGCCTCGGGGACGTGGAACGAGGCCAGTTGCTGAATGGGAGTGGGTGTCCCGTAGTACTCAGCACTGATCTTGTTGAACATCGACGGGGTGACGCGGCCCGTGCGGATACTTGCGAAGTCGTCCTTCGCCACCGATACGGCCTTGTCCATCTTTTCCTCGGCTTCGAGGAGGGTTTCGTCGATCACAGCGGCTCCCTGTTATCTCGGTCACTCACCATTCCCCGCTCACTTCGCGGAACGCCGTCGCACCGGAGGCGTACCTCCGGCGAACACGTGTCGCGTACCGCTCCGCTCGCTGCGTCAGGCTCGCTCCCGTCCATCAGGTCGCTCACCTTCCCCACTCACTTCGCGGGACACTTCTGTGTCGCGTACCACTCCGCTCGCTGCGTCAGGCTCGCTCCCTATTTCCCTGCCGGACTCACCAGCGTGCCGATCTTTTCACCGCGCACCGCCCGCAGGATGTTGCCCTCGCCCATGAGGTCGAAGACGACGATGGGCAGACCGTTGTCCATGCACAGGCTGATGGCGGTGGCGTCCATCACCCCGAGACCGCGGGTCAGCACCTCACCATATTCGAGGTGGTCGAACCGGACGGCGTCGGGGTTCTTCCGGGGATCGGCGTCATAGACGCCGTCCACCTGGGTGCCCTTGAGCAGCGCCTCCGCCCCGATCTCCAGCGCACGCTGCGCGGCGCAGGTGTCGGTGGAGAAGAACGGTGAACCGAGTCCGGCCCCGAAGATGACCACACGCCCCTTCTCCAGGTGGCGGGTGGCGCGGCGGGGCAGGAAGGGCTCTGCGACCTGCTGCATGGTGATGGCCGTCTGGACGCGGGTGTCGATGCCCCGCTTCTCCAGGAAGTCCTGAAGGGCCAGGCAGTTGATCACCGTGCCGAGCATGCCCATGTAGTCGGCCCGGGCGCGGTCCATGCCACGCTCGGACAGGGCGGCGCCGCGGAACATGTTTCCGCCGCCGACCACGACCGCGACCTGCACGCCCTCACGGACAGCCTCGGCGATCGAGTCCGCGAGGTGACCGACCACGAGGGGATCGATTCCCAGCGCTTCCCGGCCGGCGAACGCCTCGCCCGACAGCTTCAACATGACCCGCTTCCAACGGAGCGGGCCCGAATACGACGAAACCGCCGACGTAGCGGGTTCTGGATTCTCCGACACGACGACGGCCTCCTCGTTTTGGTGCGCTGCTGCTACTGAGAGAAGCTGAGTTAAGCCTAAGCCTGACCAACCTTGAAGCGGACAAAGGCCTCGACCTTGACGCCGTTCTCATCGGCGAACTTGGCGATGGACTTCTTGTTGTCCTTCACGAAGGCCTGCTCCAGCAGGGTGAAGTCCTTGTACCAGCCGTTGACGCGGCCGTCGACGATCTTGCCGATGGCGGCCTCGGGCTTGCCCTCCTCGCGGGTCATCTCCTCGAAGAGCGCGCGCTCCTTCTCGATGACATCGGCGGGGACGGCGTCGGGGTTGAGGTACTTCGGGGCCATCGCGGCGGCGTGCTGCGCGATGTCCTTGGCGACCTGGGCGTTGGGGGCGTCGAGCTGCACGAGCACGCCGACCGTGGGCGGAAGCTGCGGGTCGGTCTTGTGCATGTAGGAGCCGACGAAGGCGCCCTCGAGCACCGCGAAACGGCGGATCTCGATCTTCTCGCCGAGCGCGGCGTTGGCCTCGTCCAGGTGCTCCTTGACGGGCTTGCCGTCCAGCTCGGATTCGAGCAGGGAGGGCACGTCAGCCGGTCGGCCGGCCAGGATGTGCGCGACGACCTGGGCTGCGAGCTCCTGGAAGCGCTCACCCTTGGCGACGAAGTCGGTCTCGCAGTTGAGCTCGAGCAGCGCGGCGGCGGAGTCGCCGTCCTGCTTCAGGGCGACCAGGCCGTTGGAGGCGGTGCGGGCCTCGCGCTTGCCGACATCCTTGGCGCCCTTGAGACGCAGGAGCTCGACGGCGCGGTCGAAGTCGCCCTCGGACTCCTCAAGAGCCTTCTTGCAGTCCATCATGCCGGCGGCGGTCAGCTCACGAAGCCGCTTGACGTCGGCCATGTTCACGGAAGCCATTGTCTTTCCTCGTGGGAATCGTCGTGGATCGGGTGGGTGCCCTCAGCTGAGCGCACCCACCCGGAAAGGGCCTTGCGGGTCGTACGGCCAGGCCGTACGGAAAGGACCTAGGCCTGCTTCTCGGCGTCGGCGTCGTTCTCGGCGGCCGGGGCGGCCGGGGCCTCAGCCTCGGCCTCAGCGGCCGGAGCCTCAGCGGCCGGAGCCTCGTCGGCGGGAGCCTCGGCGGCCGGAGCCTCGTCGGCGACCGGGGCGGCTTCGGCCTCGGCCTCGGCGGCCGGGGCCTCAGCGGCGGCCGGAGCGGCATCGCCGGCGAGCAGTTCCTGCTCCCACTCGGCCAGCGGCTCGGCGCCACCGGCGACGGCCGGCTTGTCGTCGCCGCGGTTGGCGCCGGCGCGGGCCATGAGGCCTGCGGCGACGGCGTCGGCGACGACGCGGGTCAGCAGGCCGACGGCGCGGATGGCGTCGTCGTTACCCGGAATCGGGTAGTCGACCTCGTCCGGGTCGCAGTTGGTGTCGAGGATCGCGACGACCGGGATGTTGAGCTTGCGGGCCTCGCTGATCCCGATGTGCTCCTTCTTGGTGTCGACGACCCACACCGCGCTGGGCACGCGGGACATGTCGCGGATACCGCCGAGGGTGCGCTCCAGCTTCTCCTTCTCACGCCGGCGCATGAGGAGCTCCTTCTTGGTGAGCCCCGACGCGGCCACGTTGTCGAAGTCGAGCTCCTCGAGCTCCTTCAGACGCTGAAGCCTCTTGTGCACGGTGGAGAAGTTGGTGAGCATGCCACCCAGCCAGCGCTGGTTGACGTACGGCATGCCGACGCGCGCGGCCTGCTCGGCGATGGCCTCCTGGGCCTGCTTCTTCGTGCCGATGAACATGATCGTGCCGCCGTGCGCGACGGTCTCCTTGACGAAGTCGTAGGCCCGGTCGATGAAGGCCAGCGACTTCTGCAGGTCGATGATGTAGATGCCGTTGCGCTCGGTGAAGATGAAGCGCTTCATCTTCGGGTTCCAGCGACGAGTCTGGTGACCGAAGTGGACGCCGCTCTCAAGCAGCTGTCGCATGGTGACGACGGGGGTGGACATGTGATTGTCCTCCAGGTCGGAGCGCCCGGACGGGCGCTGTTCTCGGTTGACGCGGCAGCCTGCGGCTGTCGCCCTGATGCCCCGAACCGGCTCCTGCCGGGTTCTCACCCGGACCGAGGGAACGATTCTTGACGGGGCATGCGAAGTCGGCCCGTGAGTGACAGGCCATCGAAAAGTGTACCCGCAACCGGCTCTTCCCCTGACCTCAGCGCGTCAAGGCCACCCTGATCATTCCTGATCATTCCGGGAGGGTCTTCCGGCCGGCACCGCCGTTCGGATCACTCGCGGGGGATTCCGTGCGGCCGCCGCTCGGCGCGCGGGAAGAGGCTCACCTGCGCCTCCGAGATCCGCGCCCCGGCCGGGACCTGGGCGCGCTCCCGGACGGTGGCCCGGTAGGGGGAGAGCAGTTCGTCGATCTGCTCGTTCAGCCGCCGCAGCTCCTCGGCGTCCACCAGCAGGAGGGTCCGGTGGAACACCGAGGCCGCCCGCCACTCGGGAGGCTCACGGTCGAAGTCGCTCATGGCCCGGGCCACCTCGTGCGCCGCCTGGTCGCGCACGGCTTTGATCAGCAGGTCCTTCGCCGCCCGGTCCTCGGGCCGGTCGTCCGGCTCGGGGCTGACGATGAAACTGCCACCGAGGGCGACCTGCCACAGCCGCTCCCTTCCGTCGCCGCGCGCCGGAGCGTCCTCCGCGAAGCCGTACTTGGCGAGCATGCGCAGGTGGTAGCTCGCCGCGCTCGGCGTGATGCCGACGACCTCGGCCACGTCGGTCGCGGTGGCGGACCCCTCGGTCTGGAGCCGGGTCAGGATGGCGAGCCGCGCGGGATGGGCGAGTGCGCGCATCGCCATGGGATCGGTGAGCGGCTTCCGTGCCTCGGTCATGTGCAAACCGTACCCATTTTCGGTCTGAAGGATTGCCTTCACAATTATGAAGGGTTATCTTCATAGTTGTGAAGCATTCCCTTCAGAAAGCGGCGTGATCCCGTGTTCCAGTCCCTCCCCCTGCGCAAGCAGCGCGACTACCGGCTGCTGCTGTCCGCCCGCGCCGTCTCCGAGACAGGGGCCGAGGTCACCCGGCTGGCCGTGCCGCTCACCGCCGCCACCCTGCTCGGCGCCTCCCCCACCCAGATGGGCATGCTCACCGCCGCCGCCTCGCTGCCCTACCTGCTGATCGGGCTGCAGGCGGGCGCGGTCGCCGACCGGCTGCGACGGCACCGCCCAGTCATGATCGGCTGCGAGCTGGTCTCGGCCGGCGCGATCGTCACGATCCCCGCGGCCTGGCTCGCCGGGCTGCTGACCGTGCCGTGGCTGATCGCGGTGACGTTCGTCGTCGGCACCTGTTCGGTGATCTTCCGGGCCTTCAACTTCCCCCACCTGGCCGTGGTGGTCCACGAGAGCCAGCGCCCCCAGGCCCTGGCCGGATTCCAGTCGGCCCACTCGCTCGCGGTCGTCGGCGGGCCCGGTCTTTCCGGTCTGCTGGTCCAGGCCGTCACCGCGCCCTTCGCGATGCTGATCGACGCGGTGTCCTTCCTGGTCTCGGCGCTCCTGATCCGCGGCATCAGGGCACCGGAGACCCACACGCCCGCTCCCCCGCGCGGCATATGGACAGAAATCCGTGAGGGCCTGCGCGCCGTGGTCGTGGACCCGACGCTGCGCGCGCTCTGCGGCTCCGGGATCACGGTCAACTTCTTCGGCAGCGCCTACATGGCACTCTTCGTGATCTACGCGCTCACCGTCCTGCGCCTGCCCGCCGGGATGGTCGGCGTGATCACCGCGTGCTTCGGCGTGGGCGGCCTGCTGGGCGCCCTCATCACCTCCCGCCTGGTCGAGCGGGTCGGCGAGAACCGGATGCTGACCTGCTCGGTGCTGCTGTTCCCGCTCGACTTCGTGGTCGCCGCCCTCGCCGACGGGCCGGTCTGGGCCATGTTCGCCCTCATGGCCGCCAGCGCGCTCATCAGCGGCGCGGCCGTCATCTCCTTCTCCATCTCCTTCGGCGCGATCACCCTCAGGGAGGCCCCCGCGGAGCTGCGCGGCCGGATCAACGCCACGATGGGCTTCGCGATGCAGGGCGTCCTCGCCCTCGGGGGTCTCTTCGGCGGCGTCATGGGCGAGCTGCTGGGTCTGCGCCCGGTGCTGTGGCTGTGCGCGGCGGGAGTGGCGCTCATCATGATCCCGACGATCTGGCTCTCCCCGCTGCGCCGTACCTCCGCACAGCGAGCACGATGAGCCCGGCGGCCAGCCAGACCAGACCGACGAGCTTGGCGAGGGAGCCGGCCAGAACGATGATCCAGATCGCGACCAGCGCACCGGCGATCGGCACCAGCAGGTGCCGCAGCCAGTCCCGGCTGCTGCGCCGGACCCGGAAATACCCGATCACGGAGGCGTGCAGCATCGTGAACGCCGCCAGCGCCCCGATGTCCACGACCGAGACCAGCACATCGAGGCCGTCGTCGCGGCTCGCCGCCCAGACCGAGACCACCAGCGTGACCGCCCCGGCGCTGAGCAGGGCCACCCGGGGCGTCCCCGACCTGGAGTCCACCGAGGAAAGCGCGTGGGGCAGCCCGCCGCCCCTGGCCATGCCGTACAACAGCCGTCCGGCCGCCGCCACCGCGGCCATCGCGGCGAACGCCGGGCCCACCGCCTTTGCGATCTTCATCAGGGTGGCCAGCCAGGGCGAGACCGACGCGCCGGTCACGTCGTAGAAGGCGGTGCCCTGCGCGGCGGGATGGGCGGCCAGTTCCGCCGGAGGCACCGGATCGAGCACCGCGGCCAGATAGGTCTGGAGCACGAACAGCACCCCGGCCACGCACAGGCAGAGCAGCACCGCCCTGCCCACCTGGCGGGAGTCGCCGGTCGTCTCCTCCGCGAAGGAGGCGATGGCGTCGAAGCCGAGGAACGACAGGACCGCGACCGAGACGGCCCCGATCACCGCGGTCATGGTGGTCCCCCCGACTCCGGTGAACGGCGACAGCCACGGTCTGACCGGTCCCTCACCGACCAGTACGGCCACCGCCATGACCACGAACACGGCCAGCACCACGATCTCCGCGATGAGAACGGCGAGGCCCACCCGGGCGGCCAGCCGCACTCCGGAGAGGTTCAGTGCCGTGGTGAGCACGAAGGCCAGGCCGGTGAAGACCCAGGCGGGAACCGCCGGGAAGAGCGCGTGCAGGGCGATGCCGGAGAAGAGGTACGCCACGCTGGGGATGAGCAGGTAGTCGAGCATCACCAGCCAGCCCGCCAGGAATCCCGCACGGTGTCCCAGTCCGGCCGAGGCGTAGGCGAACACCGACCCCGCCTCCGGCACCACCCGGGACATCTCGGCGTAGGAGACGGCGGTGAAGGCCATCGCGATCGTGGCGATGACGTAGACCAGCGCGACCGCGCCGCCGCTCTTGGCATCGAGCACTCCGAACACGCCCACCGGGGCAAGCGGCCCGATGAACAGCAGACCGTAGACGATCAGGTCCCGAACCGAGAGCGTGCGGCGCAGGACAACCGGTTCTCGCACGTCGTGTCCTTCCACGCGGGCCTCCTGTCCGAGGCTACGGGGGCGTCTCGGCGCGGGAAAGGGTGGGTGCACCGCTGCCACGGACAAGGGTGGCGTCCACAGCTCTGGATCCCCCGTCCACAGAATCCCGCTCGGCAGGCCTGGACCCGTCACGGATCTCCCATCCTCGGGAAGATGAATCGCTTCCGCACTCCCGGGACACGGGCTTCGCTATCCGCCCTGCTGTCCGCGCTGCTGCTCGCCGCACCGGAGGTCACGGGCGCACACGACATGGTCGGCCGGACCTCCCTGAGCCGGATGCCGGAGACCCCGGCCCGATGGGACTGGCCTCTCGCCGGGCGACCTCGCGTGCTCCGCGGCTTCGCGCCCCCGCCCCAGCCGTGGCTGGCCGGGCACCGAGGCGTCGACCTCGCCGCGACCCCCGGTGAGCGGGTCCGCGCGGCCGGAGCCGGGACGGTCGGTTACGCGGGGCCGCTCGCGGAGCGGGGGGTGGTGAGTGTGCTTCACGCCGACGGCCTGCGGACCACCTACCTGCCGCTCCGGTCGTCGGTGCGACGCGGGCAGCAGGTGGAACGGGGCGAGGTGATCGGCGTCGTCCAGGATGTTCCGGGGCACTGCCCGGCCAGCTGCCTGCACTGGGGCCTGCTCCGCGACCGCCTGTATCTCGATCCGCTGCTCCTGCTGGGACGGGGCCAGGTCCGGCTGCTGCCCCGCCGGCCCGCATAGCCGGACCGACTGCTGCCCCTGCTGCCCCTGCGGCCCGCGTAGCCGAACCGACGCCGGCCCCGCCGGCCCGCGTAACCAGACCGGCTGCTGCCCCTGCGGCCCGCGTAACCGGGCCGGCTGCTGCCTTCTAGCCCGCGTAGTCGGGCCGGCTCCGCGAAGGGACGAGCGGGCTCCGGGGCCGTGCCGGACGATCGGCGCCGCCCGCCGCTCCTTCGGCACGAGCCCACCGGGGCATCCAACCGGCCCCGGGATGCCTACCCGCCCGGCTTTCCGGGGCGTAGCCGCCAGCCCCGGGGAACACGCTCGACGTATCCGGCGGCGGCCAAGCCGCCAAGGCAGGACAGCACGGTCTCCAGGTCGACCCCCGCGGCCAGCGCTATCGTCGCCGGACCTGCCCCGGACCGGGCGGGCACCGCTTCGAGGACCGCGCGGGTCTCGGGATCCAGCCGGTCACGCGGGAGCACCGGGCCTCGTGGCTCGGGAGCCAGGTCCTCGCCCATCGCGCCGACGAGCTCGACCATCTCCTCGGGGGTGGTCACGCAGACGGCCGTCCCCTGACGGATCAACCGATGACAGCCCGCCGAGGTTTCCGAGGTCACCGGCCCCGGCACGGCGGCCAGATGACGGTTGAGCGCCACCGCGTGCCCCGCGGTGTTGAGCGCCCCGCTGCGCAGGGCCGCCTCGATCACCACGGTGCCCCGTGACAGCGCGGCGATGAGCCGGTTACGGACCAGGAAACGCGGCCGGGTCGGGTGGGCGCCCATCGGGCACTCGCTCACCAGCAGTCCCTGGGAACGGACTGCCGCAAACAGCGAATGGTGTGCGCTGGGATAGGCGACGTCGGCCCCGCAGGCGAGCACGGCGACGGTCGGCGTCCCGCCGGAGAGGGCGCCGCGGTGAGCCGCCCCGTCCACGCCGTACGCGCCTCCTGAGACGACGGTCCATCCGCGCTCGCTCAGCCCTGCCCCGAACTCCGCCGCGACGTGCGTGCCGTACGGCGTGACCGCCCGGGAGCCGACGACGGCGACGGACCGCAGGCAGGAGAAGCGCAGGTCGGCCTCACCGTGCAGCCAGAGGGCATGGGGGCGGGAGTCGCCCAGGTCGTCAAGCTGGGTCGGCCACCCGCGGTCGCCCGGAACCACCAGCCGGGCTCCGGCCCGCTCTCCTTCGTCCAGGTCGCGAGCGGGCTCGGCCGTCTCCAGCCGGGCCGCCCAGGAGGCGAACATCCGCTCAAGCCGGTCCGTGAGCCGCTCCCGCCGAGACCCTGTCTGGCAGTGGGAGGCCGCGAACCATCGGGCGAACTCAGGGTCCGGGTGCCCCTCCCTGATCTGTCCGACGGCGGCCTCAGGACCGCGTGAGGCGACGAGCCTGCCCATGACGGCGTCGCCCGGCTCGGCCAACCGCATCAGCGTGACTCGCGCGAGCCGGTCGCTCACCGTTCCTCCCCCAGCCACAGTCCGAGGGCGGCATTGGTCTCCTCGACTCCGGGCCTGTCCCTGCCGCCGAGGTCGGCCAGTGTCCAGGCCACCCTGATCACGCGGTCCAGGCCTCGGGCGCTCAGCTCGCCGCTGTCCAGGCACCGGAGCAGGGGCGACATCGCCTTCGGCGACGGACGGTGGTCGGCGTGGAGCGCCCGGGTCGGCATCTCCGCGTTGCACCGCCATGGCCTGCCCTCGAACCGTCTGGCGGCGCGTTCACGGGCGATGAGCACCCGCTCGGCCACCACCCGGCTGGGCTCGATGAACCGGCGGTCGGCGAGGAGCTCCCGCCGGGTCGACCGGTACAGGGTGGTCTTGACGTCGATCCGGTCCAGCAGCGGACCGGAGAGCCGGGCCAGGTAGCGGCGGCGGGCCGCGGGAGCGCAGCGGCACGGGTCGTCGGAGCCGGACGGCCGGGCGCAGGGGCACTGGTTGGCCGCCAGCACCAGCATGAACCGGGCGGGAAACGTGATCGAGCCCAGCGCCCTGGAGACCGTCACCCTGCCCGATTCGAGCGGCTGCCTGAGCGAGTCGAGGACGGTCCCCGAATATTCCGGGGCCTCGTCCATGAACAGGACACCCCGGTGCGCGAGTGACACCGCGCCCGGACGGATCATCCCGCTGCCCCCGCCGATCACGGCCGCGACGGTCGCGGTGTGGTGGGGAGCCACGAACGGCGGGCGGGTCAGCAGCGGGCGGTCCATGGGCAGCACCCCGGCGACGGAATGGATCGCGGTGACCTCGAGTGCCTCGTCCCGCTCCAGGGGCGGGAGCAGGGCGGGCAGCCGCTCGGCGAGCATCGTCTTGCCGGTGCCCGGCTGACCCAGCATCCAGAAGTTGTGGCCCCCCGCGGCGCAGACCTCCAGCGCACGGCGGGCGAAGGGCTGGCCCGCCACGTCCCCCAGGTCGGGGACGATCTCACCGGGGTCACCCGGGGAGGGCGACCGCGCACCATCCGCTCCGCCGCCCGGGTGGAGCGGCTCAGCGCACCGGGTGCCTCCGGGCACGGGCGCGGCGACCGGGTCGTCGCTGCGCAGCCGACTCACCAGCTCCCCGAGGTTGGCGACGGGGATCACGGTCACGTCCGGTACGAGACCGGCCTCTGCGGCGTTGTGCACGGGAACCACGACGGTGTCGGCACCGGCTCCGGCCGCCGCCAGCACGGCCGGCAGCACGCCCCGCACGGGTCTCACCGAACCGTCGAGGCCGAGCTCCCCCAGGAAGAACGGTTCGGCGACCCTGGCACGGGGCACGATGCCGGCCGCCGCGAGCAGGGCGACGGCGATCGCGAGATCGAAGACGCTTCCGCGTTTGGGGAGACTGGCGGGGAACAGGCTGACGGTGATCCGCGCGTCGGGCCACCCGTAACGGCTGTTGACCACGGCTGACCGGACCCGGTCCCGTGCCTCGCTCAGCGCGGTGTCCAGCATTCCGATGAGGTGCAGGCCGGCCATGCCGCTGCCGACGTCGGCCTCGACGTCGACAGGATGGCCGGTCACCCCGATCAGCGCGATGCAGCGGGTGCGTGCGACGGCCACTCACGCCACCCCCCTGACCCGGCGGGCGATCCAGGACAGCCCGGGGGCCGTCGGTCCGGAGGACATCTAGCACACCCCCCGCTCGTGGCGGATGGCGATGTCTCCGGCGAACCGCTCCAGGGCGATGACATCGACCCGGATCGAGTCGAACCGCTCGCACTGCGCGGCCAGCCACTTGCCGGAGAGCCTGCGCAGCCGGGCGAGCTTCACCTCGGTCACCGCCTCGAAGGCGGTGCCGTGGGTGCGGCCCGACCGGGTCTTCACCTCCACCACGACAAGCGACCGCCCCTCACGGGCGACCACGTCGATCTCTCCGTCCGGGCACCGCCAGTTGCGATCCAGGATCTGCATGCCCTGAGCCAGCAGATAGTCGACGGCGACCTGTTCACCGTGCCTGCCGAGCTCGTCCTTCGCGGCCATGGGACCACCTCCGGTCCCCGACCTTGGCTCAGCCCGGCCCGCCCCCAGCAGGCCGAATCCGATTCTGTGGATACCCGGTCAAGGACGGGCCGCGTCTGTGGAGAACGCCTTAACTGGAGAAGCCCTCCTTGGGCATCTCCAGGTCGGGCTTGGCAAGCTCCTCGACGTTGACGTCCTTGAAGGTGACCACACGGACGTTCTTCACGAACCTCGCCGGTCGGTACATGTCCCAGACCCAGGCGTCCTGCATCTTCACGTCGAAGAACACGTCACCGTTCTCGGCCGTCCGGACATCGAGATCGACGGAGTTGGTCAGATAGAAGCGCCGCTCCGTTTCGACGACGTAGCCGAACAGCCCGACGACGTCGCGGTATTCACGGTAAAGCTGCAGCTCCATCTCGGTTTCGTACTTTTCGAGATCTTCTGCGCTCATACCGGTCCTCCTGTTGCACGCCTTCCCGGTCCACCCGATCAGGTGGGACCGGCCCCCACTTCATTCTCACCCATCACCTCGCCCGACCCGGACCGCGCCACCGTCGCGAACGAGAATCGGTGGGCCGGACACGGGCCGTGCGCCTTGAGTGCCCTGCGATGACTCACGGTGCCATACCCCTTGTGCGCCGCGAAACCGTACTCGGGATGGTGGCCGTCCAGCGCGGTCATCATCCTGTCTCGCGTCACCTTCGCCACGATCGAGGCCGCCGCGACGCAGGCCGCCACCTGGTCACCCTTCCACACGCCGAGTGACGGCACGGGCAGGCCCGGCACGGGGAAGCCGTCGGTGAGCACGTAACCGGGCTCACCTGGCAACCGCGCGACGGCGCGGCGCATTCCCTCGATGTTGGATCTGTGCAGGCCACGCGCGTCGATCTCGGCCGGAGGGATCACCACCACGCTGACCGCCTCCGCGGCCGTCGTGATCATTCCGTACAGTTGCTCACGCCGGGCGGCCGTGAGCAGCTTGGAGTCGTTCAGACCGTCGATCCGGTGGCCGAGCACCACCGCGGCGACCACCAGCGGCCCCGCACAGGCCCCCCGGCCGGCCTCGTCGACCCCGGCCACGGGCCCCAGCCCGCGGCGCGTGAGAGCCCGCTCATAGCCGTACAGTCCCGCGTCGCGCCGGACCACACTCGGCGCAGGACGGAACGCGACTGTCATGGCAGCACGGCAGACACAGCGACCATGAGCCGAGAGTACGCCCCATCCGGACCGTTCGGTACCACTATCACCTACCGGGCGGGCAGGTCTCCTCCCAGGGAGGATCTCCGATCATCCCGGCTTGGTGAAGGCGTCCGGTCTGGCGAAGGTGTCCGGTGTCGAGAGGACGGTCATGCGGGAGAGCGGCCAGTAGATCGCGAAGGCCCGGCCGATCACGTCGTCCTCGGAGATCGTGCCGTCCCCCTCCATCTCCTCGTGGCTGCGCGAGTCACCGGAGGCGGAACGGTGGTCTCCCATGACCCACAGGCGGCCCCGGGGCACGACCTTCTCGAACTTGTCGCCCGAGGGGAAGTCATCGGGGTGCAGATAGGCCTTCTCGTCGATCGGGACCCCGTTGACGGTGATCCGCTTCTGGGCGTCGCAGCACTTCACGGTGTCACCGCCGATCGCGATGACCCGCTTGATGGTGTCGCCGCCCGGCCATCCCTCGAAGACCACCACGTCACCGCGCTCGCTCGCACCGTGCAACTGATTGACGACGACGCGGTCACCCTCGCGCAGGGTGTTCTCCATCGACTCCGAGGGGATCACGAAATTCTGGAAGACGAAGGCCTGCAGCAGCAGCGCCACCACCACGCCGGACACGATCAGAGTCAGCGACTCGCGCAGGCCTCCCTTGCGGGACGGCTTCCCCTTCGCCTTCTCGGGCTCCTTCTCGGACTCGGCGGATGTGTTGTCGGATTCCACAGACATGAGGTACGGCTACCGCCTTGAGATCCAGCGCCGACGCCACAGCACCAGCGGCGCAGCCCCCGCGAGACCCAGGAGAAGCGGGGCGGCCCCTCCGAGGGCGGCGGCCGCCTTGAGGGCGGGCTGCTGGAAGGTTTCAGGGATGGGGAGGATTTTCGCCCTGGAGAACGGCCACACGATCACGAAGGCCCGGCCGATCACCTTGTCCACCGGAATGGTCCCCTTTCCGGGGTCATCCAGGTGGGAGCGGGAGTCGAGGGAGACCGAACGGTGGTCGCCCATGACCCACAGACGATCCTGCGGGATCTTGGCCTCGAAGGTCCTGTCGGACGGAACGTCGCCCGGGTAGAGGTAGGACTCCTCGTCCAGGGGGACCCCGTTGACCGTGACCCGGCCCTGGACGTCACAGCACTTCACGGTGTCACCGGCGACACCGATGACGCGCTTGATGTAGTCCTTCTCGCCGGGGACCACGCCGAAGGCCGTGCCGATCCAGCGGAAGAACGCGGAGACCGGGTTGGACGGCTCCTCGAACGGCACCTCGCCGTCCCAGGAGTCGACGCCGGAGAACACCACGATGTCACCGCGCTCGATGGGGCGGGTGTGGTAGACGAGCTTGTTCACCAGGACCCGGTCGTTCGTCAGGAGGGTGTTCTCCATCGACTCCGACGGGATGTAGAACGCCTGGATCACAAAGCTCTTAATCACGAATGCGAGGACCAGCGCGACGGCGATCAGGACGGGGAGCTCCTTCCAGAAGGAGCCCTTCTTCTTGTCCTTGCCGCCGTCTGCGGTCTTCTGGGTGTCTTCGGCGACCACGTTCACCTCGTCCTCGACAGGTCGACGCGAGGCTGCGCCGTACTCCCGGTCTTCGCTAGTCATCGGGGACGAGCCTAGATGATGGCCGACATCGGCTCGTCTCCTGCCGGTTGGACACAGCTATGCGTCTTACCCATAGGAGGTCAAACCTCCTTGTACGGCACTGGCCCGCACCCCACGAAGGGGACGGGCCAGAACGATGGGCGGCGCAGCCTAGCGGGCGACGCGCTTCTCGCGGATGCGGGCGGCCTTGCCGCGCAGGTCACGCATGTAGTAGAGCTTGGCGCGGCGGACGTCGCCACGGGTCACCACGGTGATCTTCTCGATGACCGGGCTGTGCACCGGGAAGGTGCGCTCGACGCCGACGCTGTAGCTGACCTTGCGGACGGTGAAGGTCTCGCGGGCGCCACTGCCCTGGCGGCGCAGGACGAAGCCCTTGAAGACCTGGACACGGGAGCGGCTGCCCTCGATCACGCGGACGTGGACTTCGAGCGTGTCACCGGGACGGAAGTCCGGGACGTCGCTGCGGAGCGTGGCCTTCTCAAGCTCGGTGATCAGCGTGTGCATGGCAGTGGTACCTCATTTACGCGAGCACCCGGAGGTCCACCCGGCCGCGATCAAGCGGCGTCGCGATGGACACGCGTGCTGAATTGGACGGTGTCTTGGGAGTCAGGCCCATCTGCCCGACGGCGCGCGCCGGCCAGTGGACAGTCGGCGGCAACGGTTCAGTGTGCCATATTTTCGCGACCGACCGGAAATCAACCTGTCAAGGCCCGCCGTCGCGGCCCTCGGGCGGCGGCTCACGGCGCCGTGGTCAGCCGAGCAGGCCGAGCTCTTCGAGGACCTGCCGATCCCGCTTGTCCAGCCCCTCGGGATCGAGCGCCGCCAGCAGTTCGGGACGGTTCTTCGCGGTACGGCGGAGCGCCTCGTCCCGCCGCCATCGGGCGACCTTGCCGTGGTGGCCGGAGAGCAGGATCTCCGGGACCTCGTGTCCCCGCCACTCGGGCGGCTTGGTGTAGACCGGCCCTTCGAGGAGGTTCTCCATCGCACCGGGCGCGAACGAGTCGTCCACGGCCGAGTGGGCGTTGCCGAGCACTCCGGGCAGCAGCCGCCCGACGGCCTCGACCATCACCAGCACCGCCACCTCACCGCCGGCGAGCACGTAGTCACCGATGCCGACCTCGTCCACCCGCATGCGCGAGCCGTACTCGGCCATGACCCGGGAGTCGATGCCCTCGTAGCGGGCCGGGGTGAACAGCAGCCATGGTTCGGAGGCGTACTCCATGGCCAGCTTCTGGGTGAAGGGCACCCCGCTGGGGGTCGGCACGATGAGCCTGGGCCGCGTGGCGGGGTCGGTGGCGAGGACGGTGTCGATGGCCTCCCCCCAGGGGCCGGGCTTCATGACCATGCCGGGACCGCCGCCGTAGGGGGTGTCGTCCACCGTGTGGTGCACGTCGTGGGCCCAGTCGCGGAGTTGGTGGAGGCGGATGTCGAGGATGCCGCGCTCGCGGGCCTTTCCGATGAGGGAGACGTCGAGCGGGGCGAAGTACTCGGGGAAGATCGAGATGACGTCGATGCGCATGTCAGGCGATCGTGTCCGGATCGAGCAGCCCGGCGGGCCCGTCCACGACGAGGGTGCCCGCCTCCAGGTCGATCACCGGGACGATCGCCTTCACGAACGGCACGTAGACCTCGGTGCCGCCTCGGCTCACCACGAGCAGGTCCTGCCCGTGGTGGAGGACGTCGGCCACCTCTCCGACCGGCTCGCCGTCGGGGGTGACGACGGTGAGGCCGATGAGCTGGTGGTCGTAGAACTCGTCGGGGTCGTCCGGCGGCGGGATGTCCGCCGAGTCGACGACGAGCGTGGTGCCGCGGATCTCCTCGGCACGGTTGCGGTCGTTGACTCCCTCGAACCTGACCAGCAGGACGCCGGAGTGCCAGCGCCGGGACTCGACGACGAGCGGACCGGCCGACGCGGGGTCGGTGACGATGGCCGTACCCGGGGCGAAACGCCGCTCCGGGTCATCGGTGCGCACCTCCACGGACACGTCACCGCGGAGTCCGTGCGGGCGGCCGATCCGGCCGATGACAAGCTGCACGCCCGCCTCCCAAAATGTTCGTGTGTCGCAGAAAGCAAACGGGCCACCCACGCTGGGTGGGTGACCCGTTGACTCGATGGATCTCGTGTCGGCTAGCGGGCCTCGTTCAGGTCGAGCAGATCGACCCGAACGTATTTACCGTCGCCCAGGGCGTTCACGACGGTGCGCAACGCCTTGGCCGTACGGCCACCACGGCCGATGACCTTGCCGAGGTCCTCGGGGTGGACCCGGACCTCAAGCACACGTCCGCTGCGAATGCGGCGAGCGTGAACCTGGACCTCGTCGGGATGTTCGACGATGCCCTTCACCAGGTGCTCGAGGGCCTCCTCGAGCATCTCAGGCCTCGCCTTCCGGCTTCTCCTCCGCGACCGGCTCAGCCGGAGTCTCAGCGGCGGGCTCGTCGGCCTTCACAGCCTTCTTGGCCGGCTTCTTCGGCGTGGTGGCGGCGGCGTCCAGGGACAGCGCCTCCTTGGCCGCGGCCTCGTAGACGGCGTGCCGGTCGGCCTTGGGCTCGGCGACCTTGAGCGGAGCCGGAGCCGGCTCGCCCTTGAACTTCTGCCAGTCACCGGTGAGCTTGAGGAGCTTGAGCACGGGCTCGGTCGGCTGCGCGCCGACACCCAGCCAGTAAGCCGCCCGCTCGGAGTCGACCTCGATGCGCGAGGGGTTCTCCTTCGGGTGGTACAGGCCGATCTCCTCGATCGCCCGGCCGTCACGCTTGGTGCGGCTGTCGGCGATGACGATGCGGTACTGCGGGTTGCGGATCATACCGAGCCGCTTGAGCTTGATCTTGACTGCCACTGGTGTGGTCTCTCCTGCATTAGAGCGTGGGTGAGCGGCATCTCGTCGAGTGGGGCACGAAGAGAGAACCGTTCGTAGGGACAGGCGTGGCACGCGGGGGTGAGAGGGCACCCACGTGGTCACGATGTTCCAACATGTCATTGTGCCAGACGTACGGGAGTGCCCAGCCAAACCAGGCCCATCCTGAACGCCCGTCCGAGGGCAAATCTCGGTAATCCCCCCGGATCCGAGGGGCGAATGGCCCGTAAGCCGGAAGATGACAAACGGAGAACGGGGATGGCGGATCCCTCCGCCATCCCCGCCGCCCGTCGTCCCTACTTGGGCCGCACTCCCAGCAGTTCCAGCGCCGCCACGGCGATGAATCCCACCATGATGACCAGCCAGATCCACCGGGCCCGCCCGTGGAACCCGCTGTCGCCCATTTACTTCTGACCGGGGAGCTTGAACTTCGAGGGGTCGAAGCCGGGGGGCAGTTCGAGGCCGGGCGGAAGCTGGCCCGCGCCCAGTCTGCCGAGGGCGCCGCCGGCGGGGACGTCGGCCGGTTCCGAGGAACCCTTGCCGAGCGCGGCCTTGCGCGGGTCACCGCTGACCCGCCGCCCCTTGGCCGCCTTCTTCTGCGCGGCCTTGCCCGCCTTGCGTCCGCCGGGCATGCCGGGGATGCCCATCCCGCCGGCCATCTTCTTCATCATCTTCTGCGCGTCGAAGAACCGGGTGACCAGGCCGTTCACCTCGGTCACCGTCACGCCGGACCCCTTGGCGATGCGAGCCCGCCGGGAGCCGTCGATCATCTTGGGGTTCTGGCGCTCGCCCGGGGTCATCGAGCGGATGATGGCGGCGATGCGGTCCAGGTCGCGGTCGTCGACCTGGTTGATCTGGTCGCGCATCTGCCCCATGCCGGGCATCATGCCGAGCAGGTTCTTGATGGGGCCCATCTTCTGGACCATCATCATCTGCTCGAGGAAGTCCTCCAGCGTGAAGCCCTCACCCGAGGTGAGCTTGCCCGCCATCTTGACGGCCTCGGCCTCGTCAAAGGTCTTCTGGGCCTGCTCGATCAGGGTGAGGATGTCACCCATGTCGAGGATGCGGGAGGCCATCCGGTCCGGGTGGAAGGCGTCGAAGTCCTCCAGCTTCTCACCGGTGGACGCGAACATGATCGGCTTGCCGGTGATGTGGCGGACCGACAGGGCGGCGCCGCCGCGGGCGTCGCCGTCGAGCTTGGTGAGCACGACGCCGTCGAAGCCGACGCCCTCCATGAAGGCCTGAGCCGTGGAGACGGCGTCCTGGCCGATCATGGCGTCGACGACGAACAGGACCTCGTCGGGTGAGACCGCGTCGCGGATGTCCGCGGCCTGCTTCATCAGCTCCTGGTCGATGCCCAGACGGCCGGCCGTGTCGATGATGACGATGTCGTGCTGCTGCCGTCTGGCGTGGTCGATCGACTGCCGTGCGACGGCGATCGGATCGCCCACGCCGTTGCCGGGCTCGGGCGCGTAGACCGCGACACCCGCGCGCTCCGCCATGACCTGGAGCTGCTGGACCGCGTTCGGACGCTGAAGGTCGGCGGCGACCAGCATGGGCGTGTGGTTCTGCTCCCGCAGCCAGCGGGCGAGCTTGCCCGCCAGGGTGGTCTTACCGGCACCCTGGAGACCCGCGAGCATGATGACGGTCGGCGGGTTCTTCGCGTAGCGAAGCCGCCGGGTCTCGCCGCCGAGGATCTCGATCAGCTCGTCATTGACGATCTTGACGACCTGCTGCGCCGGATTCAGCGCCTGGGAGACCTCGACACCGCGGGCACGCTCCTTGACCTGGGCGACGAACGTCCTGACCACGGGTAGCGCGACGTCGGCCTCGAGCAGCGCGATGCGGATCTCGCGGCAGGTCGCGTCGATGTCGGCCTCGGACAGCCGACCCTTGGAACGGAGGGAGGAGAAGACCGATGTGAGCCGGTCGGAAAGCGTCTCGAACACGTGATTGGCCAGCCTCTGCGCTACAGGTCTGCGACTCGACCCCCCAGCCTATCCGTTGGGAGGCACGACTAACGCCCCGGTGGCCGGCGATCCTCTCCGGAGAAGGTCGCCGACACGGTCAGCGCCCCCATCCGGGAACGGCCATCCGCACGGTCAGTGCGTGCTCCACCAGGGTGATGAGCGTGGCCTTCACCGCGTCCCGTGATCGAGCGTCGGTCCGCGAGATCGGGATGTGCGGCGCCAGCGTCAGGGCCTCCCGTATCTCTTCCTCACCGTGCAGATAGGTCCCGTCCCAGCCGTTGACCGCGACCACGAAGGGGAGCTTGGCCTCTTCGAAGTAGTCGATCGCCGGGAAGCTGTCGGCCAGCCGCCGGGTGTCGACCAGCACGATCGCACCGATCGCGCCCTTCACGAGGTCGTCCCACATGAACCAGAACCGGTGCTGACCCGGCGTACCGAACAGGTACAGGATCAGGTCACGGTCCAGCGAAACCCGGCCGAAGTCCATCGCGACCGTGGTGGTGGTCTTGTTCGGGGTGAGGCCGAGGTCGTCGATGCCGGCGCTGGCGTCGGTCATCACCGCCTCCGTGGTGAGCGGCAGGATCTCCGAGACCGCCCCCACGAATGTGGTCTTACCCACGCCGAATCCACCGGCTACGACGATCTTCGTCGATGACAGGCCGCCGCCGCGGTTAGAGTCTGCGAAGTCCACTGAGCACCCTTTCCAGCAGGTTGAGATCCGGCTTGCCCGCGTCCAGCTGCGGCTGATGCAGCTGGACCAGGTTCTCGGCCGCCATGTCCGCGACCAGGATCCGGGTCACGCCGAGCGGGATGCGGAGCATCGCGGAGATCTCAGCGACCGAACGCACCTGCCGGCACAGGGCGCTGATCGCCTGATACTCCGGAGTGCGGTTGGACAGATCATGATGTATGGACGTCGCCGAGGAGACGAGTGCCTCCATGGCGAGCTGGGTCCGGGGGGCGGTCCGCCCCCCGGTCACGGCGTATGGCCGGACCAGAGAACTCTGTTCCGCCGGTGCCGGTTGCATGAGATGTGAAGGACCACCCTGTTGTTGGTAGGGGTCGTCCATCGATTGGTAAGGCGACCCGCCCAGCGGGTCACCTTCACCAGCCCAGCCGCGGCCTGCCACGGCATCCTCCTAGGGTCATCGTCCTCACCTGGGGTGGGAGGCCTGGAGTTCGGCGCGGACGGCGGGCGTCAGCACCTGACCGGCCCGCTCGACGAGCAGGGTCATCTGATAGGCCACCAGGCCCATGTCACAGTCGGCCGCCGCCAGGACGGCAAGGCAGGAGCCGTCACTGATCGACATGATGAGGAGCAGCCCTCGCTGCATCTCCACCACCGTCTGGGTGACGGCGCCGCCCTCGAAGACCCTGGAGGCGCCCTGGGTCAGGCTGATCAGGCCGGCTGCCACTGCCGCCAGCTGGTCCGCCCGGTCACGGGGGAATCCGTCGGAATACGCCAACGGCAGACCGTCCGCCGACACCACGACCGTGTGCGCAACTCCTGGGACATTGTTCACAAAGTCAGTGATCAGCCAATTGACCCCCCGGGCGGCCTGGCTCATTTCGCGCACGTGTCATCCTCCTTGGCGACCATGATGAGCTCGCTCACCGGTCCTCCTTGTTTCCTTCAACGCCCCGGCCGAAGTCGGGGTACGCCTGCTCGGCACCGGCTTCGCCCCTGGCCGCGGCACGGCCCTGCCGTACTCCCTTCTGGAAGCTCGCCAGCCTGTTGCGCACCGCCTCAGGGGAGACGGTGGGCCGGAGAACAGGGGTCTGGGGTGCCGCGCTCAGGTCGGGCGCGGCTGTACCGGGCACCAGATTCGCCTTGGGCACGCGCTTCGGCAGGCCGGAGCCGGTGATTCCGCCGAGTGTGGGTTCGCTCGCCGCCTTGGCCGCCTGCCAGCCGGCGTCGGCGGGTGAGGACCAGGCCTCGGGTGCCGGTGCGGGCTTGGGCGGGCTGGGGGCCTTGGCCGCGATCTTGGCCGTGGGTTCCTCGGCCACCGCCTGGTCGGGGACCGCGGGTTCGACCTTCCTGAACCAGTCGGACTCGACCGCGGCGAAAATCGGCAGAAACTCCTCTTTCGCCTCTTCCATCGGCGAGGAGTCACGGACCACGGGCAGCGGGCCGGTGTTGTCGGCCGCTTCGAAGGGGCTCCGCTGGAACGCCCCCGAATCCCCGCCGGACCGCCCTCGGGAGTCACGGTCACGGGACGGCTGATCCGACCACACTCCGGAATCGCCGCCGCGTGACGGCGGGCTGGACCACATGCCGGAGTCACCACCGCGCGACGGCTGATCCGACCACATGCCGGAGTCACCACCGCGCGACGGCGGACTCGCCCACCCTCCGGAGTCACCACCGCGCGACGGCGGGTTCGGCCACACTCCGGTGTCCGCCTGCGACGCGCTCGGCCAGCCGGGGTCGGCGCCCGGCGGCGGCGTGTGGCCGGGCCAGGGGGTGTCGACCGGGGCCTGGCCGAAGTGGCCGCCCTCTCCCGGGGCGGGCCGCATGGCCTCGAAGGAGTTGAACTGCCCCATGTCGAGGGAGGCGAGCGACGGGTGGGCCGCCTCGAAGGAGGCGAACGACGGATGGCCGGAATCGAGCGGGGTGGGACTGGCCAGCACGGACGACCGGTCCATCGAGGCCATGGAGGAGGCCCAGTCGCCCATGGGCATCGCGGCCGGACCGGCCGGTGTCGCGGGGGCGCCGGCCAGGGAGAGCAGGGAGTCGGGCAGCAGCACCATGGCGGTCAGACCGCCGCTGTCCTGCTGGCGGAGCTGCACGCGGATACCGTGCCGCAAGGCCAGCCGGCCGACCACGAACAGGCCCATGCGACGGGACACCGAGACGTCCACCACCGGCGGGTTGGCCAGCCGCCAGTTCGCCTGGGCGAGCTCCTCGGGAGTCATGCCGATGCCGATGTCGGTGATCGAGACCATCACGCCGCCGCCGTCGATCCGGTTGCTGGACACGATGACCTTGGTCTCCCTGGGGGAGAAGGAGATCGCGTTCTCCACGAGCTCGGCGATCAGGTGCACGACGTCGTTGACCGAGGTGCCGGCCACGGACACGCCGCCGGAGAGCCTCAGGTCGACCCGCTCGTAGTTCTCGACCTCCGAGAGCGAGGCGCGGACCACGTCGATCAGTGCGATCGGCTGGCTCCACCGGCGCGCGGGCTCCTGGCCGGCGAGGACCAGGAGGTTCTCGCTGTTGCGGCGCATGCGAGTGGCCAGGTGGTCGAGCCGGAACAGGCTGCCAAGACGGTTCTCGTCCTGTTCGCCCTGCTCCAGGCTCTCGATGAGGGAAAGCTGACGTTCGACCAGGGTCTGGCTGCGCCGGGAGAGGTTGACGAACATCGCGTTGACGTTGCTCCGCAGCGTGGCCTCCTGGCCCGCCAGCCGTACGGCTTCGCGGTGGACCTCGTCGAAGGCCCGTGCCACCTGCCCGATCTCGTCGTCGGAGTTGACCCCGATCGGAGAGATCTGCTCAAGCTCGGCCGGCTCCCCGGTCTCCCGCAGCTTCTGCACGGTCTCGGGAAGCTGGCGGCCGGCGATCGACAGGGCCTCGGTGCGCAGCGTGCGCAGCGGGCGGACCAGCGACTGGGCCATCAGGACGGTGATGCCGAGGACGAGGAGCAGCAGGGCGGTGACGACCGCACCGACGATCAGTGCGTTGCGCTGCTCGTCGTCCTGGAGCTCCTTGGTCCGGAAGACGATCGAGTCGCCGATGCTCTCCTGGACGTCGCGCATGCGCGAGATGACATCACTGGCGGAGTCGAACCATCTGTCGACCTGCGACGGAGGCAGCAGGGAGGGGGTGCCGGGCTTCAGCTTCAGCGTCGGGAAGACCAGGGCGCGGATGCGGAACAGTTCGGCCCGGTCCTTCTTCGGGCCGCTCACCGTGTCGTCGTAGGCCTGGCGCTGGGCGAGCGAGGCCTCGGTCCGGAAGGTGACGAGCTCGCTGTCGCGCTGCGCGCGGGTGGAGACGAAGGTGTCGAAGCTCTCCCCGCTGAACTGGCCGGAGGCGATGACGATCGCGAGGGCGGCGCGCTCGCGGGAGACCTGCTCCTTCGCGCGGGTCAGCGCGGCGAACGCGGAGACGCTGCCGGTGAGGGCTTCGTCGTTGGTGACGTCCTGGCCGATCTCGTCGTGGATCGCGTGCAGGTCCTGGATCGCCCGGGAGTACATGTCCAGGGTGGGCTGGGCCAGCAGCTGGGTGCTCGCGACGGTCTGCCGCACGCTCGCCAGTTCCGCCAGCCGGGTGCGCACCTGAGCGATCTTCTCTCGGACGCGCTGCCCGCCCGTGCTGTCCATACTGACCAGCTCCGCCGAGTCGATCGTCGCACGGACCTTGTCGGCGGCGGTGTTGACGACCGCCTGCTGCTTCTTCATCGCCATGCGCCTGCTGGGAGCGCGGCGCTCGGCGATGAAGCGCGTGGAGAGGTCGCGCTCCAGGGCAAGCTCATGCGTGAGGGTGCTCAGCTGAAGGGCGAACTCGGCGATCTTCCCGGTGCGCCCGTAGTCGGCGGCGCTGGAGACCGAGGAGACGATCCGGAGACCGCCGAGGACGACGCCGGCCAGGGTCGGGATGAGGACGAGGGCTATCAGCCTGGACCGTACGCGCCAGTTGCGCAGTGCGAGCTTGCGGCCACGCCGGCCATGGGAGCCGTGGTTTCCGGAGGCTCCGCCGGTGTCCTGATCACTGGACGCCGGGGTCTCGGCTGGACCGACGCCGGAGTCCTCGCGCGATGATGACGTCCTCATAGGTATCCGCTGCCTCTCATCGGGCGACCGGGTGCGGAGAAGACCACGTCACACACCTGAGCGGTATGGGACACCGACGCGTCCATGGGGTGAGGGTTATTGGAGCACAGCTCCACGAGTTCAGCCAATGCCTCTAAACCCCTCAAATCGGACTTTATATCCATATCTGCTTAATTCTCTCGCAAGCGGCTTCCGGTATCCATGTCACCTATTCGACGTCCCATCACCGATACGCCTTATATGCAACATTCCAGGAAGAACGGCTATTAAGTGCCTTAATGTCCATATCGGTGGTCCGCCGCTGGGCGGCGGCCATGTTCGCCAGTTCCTCCGGCGTGAGCACGTCGGCGATGTCGTCGAACCCGTCGGGGGCCCGCTCCGTGACCACCGCGATGGTCTCCTCCATGGGCAGCTCACGATGGGCGAGCACGAGTCCCGTGGTGGCGGTCCTGCGCTCCTGCTCGTACGCGGCCAGCCCGGCGGCCGGATCGGCCGCGCCGGCCAGTTCCCTGGCCAGGACACGGGCGTCCAGTACGGCCTGCGAGCCGCCGTTGGAGCCCACCGGATACAACGGATGCGCGGCGTCACCCAGCAGCGTCACCCGGCCGTCCCCCCAGCGCGGGAGCGGATCCTTGTCCACCATGGGGTACTCCAGGATCCGTTCCGAGCCGGAGATGACGGCGGGCACGTCCAGGTAGGGGAAGCGCCAGCCGTCGAAGTGCGGCAGCACGTCCTCCAGACGGCCGGGCCGGGACCAGTCGGCCACCGGGACGGGGCCCGGCTCGGCGACCGTCACCTCGGCCACCCAGTTGATCAGCGCCCGCCCGCGGGCCCGGAGCCGCGCCGAGATGGGATAGGCCACGAACTTGGCCGACAGGTTGGAACCGGCGACGATCAATGTGGTGCCGTCGAGGAAGGGCTCCCCCTCCGTCGTCCCGCGCCACATCCGGATCCCGTTCCAGAGCAGCGGCCCGTCGTCGGGGTGCAGCCGGGCACGGACGGTCGAGTGGATACCGTCCGCGCCCACGAGGACGTCGGCCGTCTCCTTCAGGTGCTCACCGGTCCGCACGTCGCGCAGCGACACCGTGACCCCGGTCCCGTCCTGCTCGAAGTCCTCCAGAGACAGTCCCGTCCTGACGGTGCCGAGACGCTCACGCGCCGTCTCCAGGAGCAGCATCTGCAGTTCGCCGCGGTGGATGGAGTACTGGGGCCAGTCGTACCCCGCGAACCTCCCGCGGGGGAGCGACAGGATCGCCCCGCCGAACCTGTCGGTGTAGGTCAGGTAGCTCGTCGGGACGCCGATCTCGGCGAGCGCCTCCCCCAGTCCGAGCTCGGTGAGCTCGCGGACGGCGTGGGGCTGCAGGTTGATGCCCACGCCGAGGGGGCGCGGCTCCACGACCGACTCCACGACCTCGCAGTCGATGCCCGCGGCATGGAGGCTGAGCGCGGTGGTGAGCCCTCCGATGCCGCCCCCGATGATCAGTACTCTCATGACTTCCTCGATGTCTGATGGAGGCTCATGACGTGCCCCGGGCGTTCAGATGCCACCTGAGAGCCCGCTTCTCCACCGTTACGAAGACGGCGTTGAACAGGTATCCCAGCAGGCCCAGAAGCACGATTCCCGCCCACATCTGGGGCAGGTCGAAGCTGCGCTGGGCGCCGATGAGCAGGGAGCCGATGCCCGCGGTGCTCCCGACGAGCTCGGACAGGACCATCAGAATCAGGGCGATGCCCAGGCTGATGCGGACCCCGGCCACGATCTTGGGAGACGCGGCGGGGATGACGATCAACAGCAGCCTGCGTATCCCCCGTACGCCGAAGACCTCGGCGCTCTCCAGATGGAGCCGGTCCACCGTGCGGACACCGTCGACGGTGTTGAGCAGTACCGGCCAGACGACTCCGGAGACGATGGTCGCCACCTGCATGGGCGTCCCGAGCTGGAACGCCGCGATGTAGAAGGAGAGAAGGGTGGGCGGCGGGATCGCCCGCCCGAAGTGGACCATCGGCTCCACGTAGTCGGCCAGCGTGCGCGACAGGCCCAGCGCGACGCCGACGGCGATCCCCGCCAGACAGGCGAGCACCCAGCCGCCGAAGAGGTTGTACAGGCTGTGCCCGAAGTCGTCCAGCGCCCGCTCGGTGAGGAACAGCCGTCCCGCCGGGCCGGAGAACCACAGTTCGTGCATCGCCGTGACGATCTCCGACGGCGGCGGGAAGTAGCTCTCCTGGATGATCCGGGCCGCCACCTCCCAGGCCGTGAACAGTGCGGCGGCCAGCCACAGTCGGGACACCACGGCGAGGACGCCGCGTGCCACCGGACCGGTCCAGCTCATCATCGCGTCCTCTCCGTGCGCGCGAAGTGCCAGCGGAACGCGCCGCGTTCCACCCGGACCAGCAGTGTGTTGACGATGAGTCCGAGTACTCCCGCCCAGACCGCGCCGGCCAGCGTCACGTCGGTGTTGCCTCCGGCGCTGCCCGCGTCGATGAGGAAGATGCCGAGCCCGCTCTGGCCGCCGCTGAGCAGTTCGGCGCCCACGACCACGACTAGCGCCACGCCCGCGGCGACGCGTACCCCGGTCGCGACGAACGGCGCGGCGCTCGGCAGGGAGACCCGCCAGAGCACGGCCAGGGGGCCGAACCCGAAGCTGCGCATCGCGTCCTTCGCCACCGGATCCACGTCTCGGAGGGCATAGAGGGTGTTGAACAGGATGGGCCAGATCGCCGCGTAGAAGATGAGGGACACCTTCATCTCCATCTCCGACCCGAACAGCAGGATCGCCAGCGGGATCAGCGCCACCGAGGGGATCGGGCGGAGGAACTCCACCACCATCCGGCTCGGCGCGCTGAGCCACGGGACCGATCCGAGCAGTACGCCGAGGACGACCGCCGCGACGGCGGCCAGCGCCAGCCCGGCCAGCCAGGCAAGGACCGTGTCCGTCACGCCGGCGAGGAACACGGGGTCCCCCGCCAGCGTGACGGATCGGAGCAGCACGGCGGAGATCGGCGGGACGATCTCCGGATCGACGATCCCCAGCCGGGCGATCGCCTCGGCCAGCGCCACCGCCGCGCAGACGCCGATCACCCCTCGGATGACACGGGTTCTGTTCATTTGCTGTCGACGATGAGGTCCTGGACGTTCAGCGCCGTGTCGAGGAGGCCGTACTCCTTCATGCTGTCGGCGACCCGCTGGATCCGAGTGGCGTTGAGCGTGGTGGGGAAGCCGCCGATGGCGAGGCTACCGGCCACGGCGGCCGGGATCGTCGTGTACTTCGGAATGGCCGCGACCACGAGCGCCCGGTCGGCCGCCAGCGCCTGGGCCTTGGACATCGCCCGCTGGAACGCCGCCACGGTGTTGGGGTTCGCCTTGGCGAACTCCGAGGTGGTCGCGTAGCCGGCGATCGGGAAGTCCGCGGTCGGGCCCTGCGAGGTGTCCCAGATGACGCGGGCGCCGATGTTCTGGCTGATGAAGGTGCCGAACGGCTCAACGACCTGGGCGGCGTCGACCGTGCCGGCCTTCAGCAGGCCCTCCATCTCCGGGAAGGGGGCCTCCACGAAGTTCTTGTCCTCGTCGAGCTCGACGTTGTGCGCCTTGGCGGCGACGCGGACCAGCATCGAGGAGACGTTGCGCTTGGTGTTGATCGCGACGGTCTTGCCCGCGAGGTCGGCCATGGTCTGGATCTTGCTGTCCTTGGGGACCAAGACCACATGAGTCTTGGGCGCGCTCTGGAAACCGTCAGAAACGATCTTCAGATCGATGGCCTTCTTCGCGGTGGCCGCGAAGAAGGAGACGTAGTTCCCGAAGCTGAAGTCCAGGCTGCCGCCCTTGAGCTTCGGGATGGCCTCCGCGCCACCCGCGAGCTTCACCATCGAGACTTCGAGCCCTTCGGCCTTGAACAGGCCCTTGTCCATGGCGATCTGCAGGGGGGCCGTGTCGACCACCGGCATCATGCCGATGTTGATCTTAACTTTCTCCAGACCGGAACCACCGGCGGAAGCCTTGGTGGTCTCGTCGGCGCCGCCACATCCGGCGACCGCCATAAGTGCCAACGCCAGGATCCCGACAATTGACGAGCGGAGTTTCATGGATCCTCCAGGACCGCACAGCAAGAGAAGACCGCACAGCATGAAGAAACGATCTTCGAGAAGGGAATGGTGAGGATCGTAGCGCACATACATGTCTATGAAATGACTTCTGACACTTCAGTATCAAATTTCCGGTTTAGGGCCATTGGCGGCAAATATCGACACAAGGGCACAAAGTGGACATACCGTGACTACGGCATTTGGACTCCGCTAGAGTCCCCGCACACGCCCCAGCTGATCGCATCCTAGGAATCACCTTGCTTGAGATCGCCAACCTCACCCACACCTACGGCAGTGGCGAGAACGCGCACCGGGCCATTGACGGACTCGAACTGAGCGTCGCCGAAGGTGAACTCCTCTGCATCGTCGGCCCTTCAGGCTGCGGAAAGTCGACCCTGCTGCGCTCCATCGCCGGCCTCATCAAGCCGACCGCCGGAGACATCAGCGTGGGCGGGATCCCGGTACGGCAGACGCCCGACAACCTGGCCGTCGTCTTCCAGGACTACAGCCGCTCGCTGTTCCCCTGGATGTCGGTGGGCGACAACGTCGCCCTGCCCCTGCGCCGGCGGAACATGGACCGCAAGCAGCGCAAGGCGGCCGCCCAGGACGCGTTGGAGCAGGTCGGCCTGCCCGCGGCCGCGGGCAAGTATCCGTTCGAGCTGTCCGGCGGCATGCAGCAGCGGGTGGCGATCGCCCGCGCGCTGGCCTACCGCCCCGCGCTGATGCTGATGGACGAGCCGTTCGGCTCCGTCGACGCCCAGACCCGGGAGGACTTGGAGGATCTCGTCCTGCAGGTCAGGGAGCACCACAAGATGACGATCGTCCTGATCACCCACGACATCGACGAGAGCGTCTACGTCGGGGACCGGGTCGTCGTGCTGTCCAAGGCACCCGCGAAGGTCGTCGGTGACCTGCGCGTGAACCTCCCAGGTCCCCGTAACCAGATCTCCACCAGGGAACACCCGGAGTTCGTCCGGCTCCGCGCCGAGGTCGGGCGCCTGGTCAGAGGGTTCCAGGCCGCCGTCACCTCATGACGACCTGAACGGCGATTCAAAAACTGCGACCGGATCATGAACCCCAGGTCGCAGCCCTCGCCATGCGCGATTCACGCATGCGCGCTTTTCCTGATGATCAATTCAAATTGTGGACCGGTTCGTGACGCGGCGGTCCCGGTGATCCTCGTCACTCCCGGCCCCGCCGTTTCATGACCGCCCGGCTCTCACCCGATCGCGCGTTCCGGCGGAATCCGCTCGGCACCGGCGGATAAAGCCCGTCCGGACTCCGGAAAAATAACGCCCTCCGCATCCGAATCGCACCCGAATCGTAATCAGAATTTTCGCATTTCTGATTTCTTGCGACATGAGGGAGTTCTGTCAAGGACCCCATTCGACATATGCGTTCCCAGCTGCATAATCGAATCTGACGATCTTTGTCCGCTAAACTGACACACCGTTGTTTCGTTATCTTGCCGACACCGATGATCCCGTACACACGCAGCGCGCGGTTTCCTTCAGCTCTCTTCGGCTCAGGAGAATCCATGAGGCTCAGACACCTCGTCCGCAGTTCCCTCATCGGCCTCATGACGGCTCTCACGCTCACCGCCTGTGGCGGTTCGGGCACCGAGGCGGCCAAGCCCGCCGGCCCCGGGGGCCTGGAGAAGACCGAGCTCACCGTCGGTGTCGTCCCGGTGCCCTCGTCCGCCCCCCTCTTCATCGCACAGGAGAAGGGTTTCTTCGAAGCCGAGGGCCTGACCGTCAGGACGGAGACCATCCAGGCGCCCCAGACAGTGATGCCGAAGATCCTCAACGGTGGTATCGACGCGTTCCTGACCAGCTACGTGTCGCTGATCACGATCAGCGACTCCGGCGTGGCCAGACTCAAGATGCTCGCGGAGTCGCAGCAGGGCGCCCCTGGCGTCAACGGGGTCGTCGTCACCAAGGACTCTCCGATCTCCGAACCGAAGGACCTCAAGGGCAAGAAGATCGCGGTGAACGTGCTCAAGGCCCTCGGCGAGGTGACCGTCAGCGCGCAACTGAAGGCCGCGGGCCTGGCCCCGGGTGACGTCACCTTCGTGCCGGTGCCCTTCGCCGAGCAGCTCAACCAGCTCAAGGCCGGCACCGTCGACGCGGCCTGGCTCACCGAGCCCTACATATCCGCCGCGAAGCAGGACCTCGGCGGCCGTCTGCTGATCGACACCCTGTCCGGCCCGACCGAGGGGCTTCCGCTGGACGGCTGGGCGGCCACCGCAGACTGGGTGGCGAAGTATCCCAAGACCGCCGCCGCCTTCCAGCGCGCGATCGGCCGGGCACAGCAGATCGCCGCCTCCGACCGGCAGGAGCTCAACAAGGTCATCCCGGCCTTCACCCGGATTCCCGCCGAGGTCGCCTCGACCATGACCATGGGCACCTTCTCCACCTCGCTCGACCCGGCCCGCATCCAGCGCGTGGCCGATCTGCTGAACGAGTTCCAGATCACCAAGTCGAAGATCGACGCCACCACCCTCGTGGCCGCCACCCCGCGATGACGGCCGGAAGGGCGGTCCGCGGCGTCCTGGGCGTCGCGGGGTTCCTCCTCGTCCTGGAGGTCCTGGGCAGGACCGGGGTCATCGACCCCTATCTGCTCCCGCTCCCCTCCACCGTCCTGGCCGGCACGGCCGGTCTTCTCGCCGACGGGGGTTTCCGCCGCGCGGTCGGTGCCACCCTCTCCTCCTGCGTGATCGGTCTGACGCTGGCCGTCGCGGCAGCAGTGCCGTCCGGCGTGGTGATGGGCACCCTGCCCGGGGTCGAGCGCGCCGTACGGCCGCTGGTGGAGTTTCTGCGACCGATCCCCTCGGTCGCCCTGCTGCCCCTGGCCATGTTCCTGTTCTCCTCCGGAGAGCAGGGGAAGATCGCACTCGTCGTCTACACATCCTGCTGGCCGCTGCTCATCAACACGCTGTACGGCCTGCACGACGTCGACCCGCTCGCCAAGGAGACGCTGCGCGGCTTCGGTTTCGGCCCCTACTCCGTCGTACGGCTGGTGTCGTTGCCGAGTGCGGCGCCGTTCATCGGCACGGGTGTGCGGATCGCGAGCTCGGTCGCCCTCATCGTCGCGGTGAGCGTGGAACTGGTGGCGGGCGGGGAGGGCATCGGCACCTTCGTGACCGGCGCCGCCGCGGGCAACCGTCGCGACTTGATGATCGCGGCCACTCTGTGGACGGGGATGATCGGCCTGGCGGTCAACTCGGTGCTGGCCGGCGCGGAACGGCGGCTCTTCCGCTGGCACCGCGCCCAGGCCGGAGAGGAGGCGACATGAGATCGATCATCTTGCGGATCGCCTGGATGTGGATCGTGCCGACCGCCTTCCTCGCGTGGGAGGCGGTCTCCAGGATGGCCGGGGCCGTCTACTTCCCGCCGCCTTCGGCCATCCTGGTACGCCTGCACGAGCTGTGGTTCTCCGGGCCGCTTCGCCACGCCTTCCTGACCCAGGAGGCACTCGATCATCTACTGCCCAGCCTGGGCCGTCTGGTCCTGGGCTGGGCGGGTGCCTGCGTCGTCGCGATCGCGGCGGGGGTCGCGCTGGGCCGGTCGGCGGTGCTGTGCGACATCGTCAACCCACTGGTCCACTTCTTCCGCTCGGTCCCGCCGCCCCTGCTGATCCCGATCTTCATGACCATGACGGGCGTGGGCACGCCGCTTCAGCTGACGGCCATCGTCTTCGGTGTCTCCTGGCCCGTCCTCCTCAACGCGCTGGACGGCGCCCGCCATGTGGACCGGCGATACCTGGAGGCGGCCCAGGTGTTCGGTGTGTCCAGGATGGAACGGCTGACCCGGGTCATCCTTCCGGCCGCGTCTCCCAAGATCTTCGCCGGACTGAGGATCAGCGTCGCGCTGGCCCTGATCATGATGATCGTCTCGGAGTACGTCGGCAGTACCGAGGGGATCGGTTACCGCATGCTGATCGCCCAGAGCCAGGTGGACGTGCTGTCCATGTGGACCGCGATCGTGCTCCTCGGGTTGCTGGGGCTCGTGCTGAACACCGCTTTCCTCCGCTTCGAGCGGCGCATGCTCGTCTGGCACCGCGGCGCCCGCGGTAACGGCTGACGGCCCGGCGGAACGTACTCCCGCGGCCGGCGATCGGTGATCGGCGGGCGTGGTGCGGGGATCGGCCGTGACGAGGCGAGGGCGACCCCGACGCGGCCAGGGCCGGGGGCACCGCACCACCGGCCGGTGAGTCCATCCAGCAGGATGGAAATCCCCCTTGTCACCAAAGCCGGCATCAGACATGCAGTCGGCCAGCCAATCCTTGCTTGAATCCCCAAACTTCGCAGGAGGGCCGGATGGTTTCCTTCATTGCCACATGCCCGCTCGCTGGACAAAACGGGCGGCAACGATTTATCACCACGGGAGATAGGTAGATATATCCACATACTGGGCTTTTAGAATGATATTTGTAATTTGACCGACTCATTCCGCTACTCTGATCGACGGTCGGCACACCCCCCAAATGGCCGCACCCCTCCCAGGACCGTCTCCATGTCGTCCGACAGCTTTCGCCCGGTCCCGGCGAGGGCGGTCAGACGCACCTAAGGAGACCCATGAGGTTCAGGCTCGCGAGCCGGGCGCTCATCGCGGGAATCGTCGCCACGCTGGCCCTCGGCGCCTGCGGCGGTTCGGACACCGGCACCGGCACCGACGCCGGCGGCGGAGGCGGACTCGAAAAGAGCAAGATCACGATTGGCGCCCTCCCCATTCCCGACTCGGCGGCGCTGTACATCGCCGACAAGCGGGGTTTCTTCCAGAAAGAAGGGCTGACGGTCGAGATTCAGGCCGTCCAGGGCGGTGCGCAGGCGCAGCAGAGCCTTATGGGCGGCTCGCTGGACTTCACGCAGTCCAATTACGTCTCGACCTTCCTCGCGGTGGCCGCGGGAAACAGAATGAAGATCATTGCTGATCTGTATCAGGCGACCCCGAACTCCTTCAATCTCATGGTCTCCGAGAACTCCCCGATCAAAAGCCTGACCGACCTCAGGGGCAAGAAGATCGCGGTGAACAGCCTCAAGAACGTCGGCACCCTGGCGGTGACCTCGGTGCTCAAGACACAGGGGCTGTCGGAGAAGGACGTCCAGTTCCTGGAGTTCCCCTTCCCCGACATGGCGGGCAAGCTGGAGCAGGGCGCGGTCGACGCGGCATGGATGACCGAGCCGCACCTCACCGCGGCGCAGAAGAACATCGGCGCCCGGAAGCTCGCCGACACCATGGCCGGCTCGACCGCCGACCTCCCCATCGCCGGGGTGGTGGCCACCGAGGCGTTCACGGGCAAGAATCCGAAGACGGTGGCCGCCTTCCAGCGGGCACTCGCCCAGGGCCAGCAGATCGCCGCCGCCGACCGCAAGGCGGTCGAGGAGATCCTCCCCACCTACACCAGAATCGACGCGGCCACCGCCGCCGCCATCACGCTCGGCACCTTCCCCACCAGGCTCGACGAGTCCCGCCTGCAGCGAGTGGCCGACCTGATGCTGGATCAGGGCTACCTGAAGAGCAGGATCGAGGCCAAGGTCGTCCTCCCTGGAACCCCCGGGTGATCGGACGACGCCTACTGGACAGCAGACCGCTCTGCGGCGCCCTCGGCGCCGTGGGGCTGTTCTGCGTCCTGGAGGGCGCCGGCCGGACCGGATTGATCAGCCCGGTCGTGTTCCCTCTCGCCTCGACCGTGCTCGGCCGGGCGGCCGAACTCGCGACCGACGGGGACTTTCTCGCCGACATCGCCTCGACGCTCGGCGCGTGGGCCATCGGCCTCCTGCTCACCGTCGTGATCGCCGTGCCCGCCGGGTTCGCGCTCGGCACCCTGCCACGCGTGGAGCGGACGTTCCGCCCCGTCCTGGAGTTCCTGCGCCCGATTCCCTCGGTCGCGCTGATCCCACTCGCGCTGGTCCTGTTCTCCGACAGGTTCGACATGAAGATCACGCTGATCGTCTACGCGGCGAGCTGGCCGGTCCTGATCAACACCATGTACGGCCTCAAGGACGTCGACCCGCTCGCCAAGGAGACGCTTCGCAGCTTCGGGTTCGGTCCGCTGGCCGTACTGTGGCGGGTCTCGCTGCCCAGCACCGCGCCGTTCATCGCCACCGGGATGCGGCTGGCCGCCGCGATCGCGCTCATCGTGGCGGTCAGCGTGGAACTGCTCGCCGGAGGCGCGAGCGGCATCGGGACCTTCGTCATCGAGGCGGGCGGCAGCGCCGACGCGCTGGAGTACATCATCGCCGCCGCGATCTGGGCCGGGGCCGTCGGGGTCGTCAGCAACACGCTGCTCGTGCTGGTGGAGCGGCGGATCTTCCGCTGGCACGTCATCCGGACGGAGGCGGCATGATGATGCGGATCCTGCGCGCCGCAGCCCGCCTGTGGCCGGTGCCGGTCGTGCTGGGGATATGGGAGTTCGCCGCCCGCGCCGCGGGCAACCTGTCCTTCCCCCCTCCGACGGAGATCGCCGGTGGCATGCACAGGATGTGGCTCACCGGTCCTGCCGAGCGGCTGTGGCTCAGCGACGCGGCGCTGACCAACATCCCGGCGAGCGTCGGCCGACTGCTGGCCGGATGGCTGGTGGCGGGAGTGGCCGGAACGGCTCTCGGGATCGCGCTCGGCCGCTCCCCCGTGCTCTTCCGGTTCCTGGACCCCCTCGTCCAGTTCGCCCGCGCCATCCCCCCTCCCATGCTTCTGCCCTTCTTCATGGCCCTGTTCGCCATCGGCACGTGGACGCAGATCAACGTGATCGTGTTCGGCGTCATCTGGCCGATCCTGATCAACACCGCTCAGGGGACCCGGCACGTCGACCGCATGCACCTGGAGACCGCCGAAGTCTTCGGCCTGTCACGAGGGCAGCGGTTACTGCGGGTCATCCTGCCCTCGGCGATGCCGAGCATCTTCGCCGGCCTGCGGGTCAGCCTCTCCCTGGCACTGATCCTGATGGTCATCTCCGAGCTGGTGGGCAGCACCGACGGGATCGGCTTCCAGCTTCTGGACGCCCAGAGGTCCTACGACCTCCCCGGCGTGTGGGGGACCATCGTCGTGATCGGCGTCCTGGGATACGCGTTGAACTCGGCGTTCCTCGCGGCCGAACGGCGCATCCTGTCGTGGCACCGGACCGCCAGGCAGACGACCTGAGGACCTGTCGCGGTCGGCATCCGGCCCCGGCCCGTACCCATGGCGGCGGACCGTCCGCCCCACCGCCCCGCGCGGTGCCGACCTGTCGGCCGCCGGAGGCGGACCGACGAACAGAGAGGATTTTTCGATGAACGACCCGCAGGCACCGGTCTGGGACGCGATCGGCGGGGTCTCCCGCTTCGCCGCCCTGGCCGCCATGGCCGAGCTGGGCTGCGCGGACCACCTGCACGACGGCCCGCTGAGCGCCGAAGATCTCGCGCTGCGCTGCCAGGCCGACCCCTCGGCGCTGCGCAGAGTGCTGCGCCAGCTCGCCTCCATGGGCATGGTGGCGACCACGGCCCCAGGCGTCTACGCGCTGACCGAGGCGGGCGCCACACTGCGCGAGAACGCGCCCGACACGTTGCGCCCCGCCGTACGGATGATCGCCGAGGAGGGTTTCTGGTACGCCATGGGCGCCACCGCCCGGACGGTCCGGACCGGCAGGTCGGCCTTCGACGAGCGCTTCGGCCCGCTGTACGGCTATCTCAGGGACAATCCCGGGGCGGGCCGGCTGTTCGACGACTACATGGCCGCCAGGGCCTGGCCGTTCGCGCGGGCGGTGGCCTCCCGCTGTGACTTCTCCGGCGTGCGGACCCTGGTGGACGTGGCCGGCGGCAAGGGGCACATCCTGGCCTCCGTCCTGGGCTCCCACCCGGAGGTGCGAGGAGTGCTGTTCGACCAGGAGCACGTGATCCCAGGGGCGCGGGAGCTCATGTCCAAGGCCGGTCTCGAAGACCGGTGCGAATTCGTCAGCGGTGACTTCTTCGTCTCCGTGCCCCCCGCGGCGGACGTCTACCTGCTGAGCAGCGTGATCCACAACTGGTCGGACGAGGACGCCGTGCGGATCCTGCGCAACGTCCGGGACGCCATGGCCGAAGCCGGCCGGGTGCTGCTGGTGGAGTTCGTCATGCCGGATGACGACCGTCCCCACCCCAGCAAGGACGTGGACATCCGGATGCTCACCCTGTTCGGTGCGGGGATGGAGCGCAGCGTCTCGGAGTACGGCGAGCTGCTGGCCGAGTCCGGCCTGCGGTTCAACCGCCGGATCGAGTTGGTGGGCGGGGCCTCCGCCGTCGAGGCGCTGCGGGACTGAGCGCCACCCGGCGCGGACGCCCGGCCGGGACCGGCTGCGGCATACCTCGCGTAGCCGGCGGGGTCCGCCGGAGAAGCCGCGGCGTGGGGCCCACCGGCCGAAGGCGAGCCGTACGGCTCGGCGATCGGAGCGGGCCCCACGCCGCGGTTCACACCCGGAGCGTGAGGACGTGCTCGACCAAAGTGATCAAGGTCGACTTCACGGCGTCGCGGGACCGGGCGTCGGTCTGGACGATCGGAATGTGCGGGGAGATCGTCAGAGCCTCCCGCACCTCCTCCGCACCGTGGATGTGCGAGCCGCCGAAGCCGTTGAGGGCCACGACGAACGGCAGTCCGGCCTCTTCGAAGTAGTCGATCGCCGGGAAGCTGTCGGCCAGCCGCCGGGTGTCGACCAGCACGATCGCACCGATCGCGCCCTTCACGAGGTCGTCCCACATGAACCAGAACCGGTGCTGACCCGGCGTACCGAACAGGTACAGGATCAGGTCACGGTCCAGCGAAACCCGACCGAAGTCCATGGCCACCGTGGTGGTCCGCTTGGTCGGGATGTGCGAGAGGTCGTCGACCTCCGCACTGGCCTCTGTCATTACCGCTTCCGTGGTCAGCGGCATGATCTCGGAGACCGCGCCGACGAAGGTCGTCTTGCCGACACCGAATCCGCCGGCAACAACGATCTTCGTCGACGTCAATCCGGCGTCAGAGCCTGCGAAGCCCACTGAGCACCCTTTCAAGCAAGTTGAGATCCGGCTTTCCGGCATCCAGTGACGGCTGGTGGATCTGCACCAGGCCCTCGGCCGCCATGTCCGCGATCAGGACCCGGGTCACGCCCAGCGGCATGCGCAGCAGAGCCGAGAGCTCCGCAACCGAACGCACTTGCTGGGACAACGAGATGATGGCCTGATACTCCGTGGAGAGCGTGCCCGTATCCACGCTCACGAACGTCGCCGAGGAGACCAGCGCCTCGAGTGCGAGCTGCATCCGAGGGGCGGTCCTTCCCCCGGTAACAGCGTAGGGGCGAATCAAACGATCTCGCCCGCTCTTGGCCTGAGACGTGTTCGGGTATTCCTCTCCCGGCCCACGCCATCCCGGTGCGTCCATATCACCTCCCTATCGCTGAGCTGACTGCAGCTCGGCCCTGAGCGCAGGCGTGAGCGCCTGCCCGGCTCGCTCTGCAAGCAGTGTCATCTGGTAGGCCACCAGGCCCATGTCGCAGTCCGGCGAGGCCAGCACGGCGAGCGCGGAACCGTCACTGATCGACATGGTCAGCAGCAGGCCCCGCTGCATCTCGATCACGGTCTGGGCCACGGGGCCGCCCTCGAAGACCCGTGAGGCCCCCTGGGTCAGGCTGATCAGGCCGGCCGTGATCGCGGCGAGCTGGTCGGCGCGGTCCCTCGGGAAGCCCTGCGAGTAGGCCAGTGGAAGACCGTCCGCGGAGACGATCACCGCGTGGGCGACTCCGGGCATCTCCTTGACGAACTCGGTGATCAGCCAATTGAAGCCGCGGGCGGCCTGACTGAGTTGGTGGTTCACTGCTTCTCTCCCTCGGCGGCGTTGGACCGCTCATTCATCTCAGCGCGGCCCTGCCGTACGCCTTGCTGGAAACTGGACAGACGACTGCGTACCCGGTCCGCCGAGATCGGCGGCATCGCGGGCGGCGCCGTCTGCGCCGCTGAGGCGGCCCCGGGGACGAGGTTGGCCTTCGGCACCCGCTTGGGCAGGCCCGCTCCTGTCGTGCCGCCCTCAACGGGCTTCTTGGCCACCTCGGCTGCCGCCCACCCCTGGTCGGAGGGGGTGCTCCACGGCTGCCGCTCGGCGGAGGGGTCCTGCCGGGGCTGCCGGACCGGCAGCGGCGGGGCCTCCGACGCCGGCTGGGGCTCCTGAACCGGCTGGTCCAGCGGCCTGGGCCTGACGGTGTCCAGCGGCTTGGGCCTGGCGGTGGTCTCGGCGGAGTCCGGGGGGCCGGACGAGAACATGGACTCGATGCCGGGCTCGGGCGGGAGTTCGGCGGCGGGGCCGCTGCGGAACCAGTCGGAGCCCACCGCCGCGAAAATCGGCAGGAACTCCTCCGGCTCCGGCTCCGTCGACGACACCTCGACCGCGGGCAGGTTCTGGGTGTTCTCCACCGCCTCCTGCCGCTGGGGCGTCCACGGATCGATCGGCGGGACCTCCGGCCAGGCGGACGGGGCCGACGGCTGCGGAGCCGGTGCCGACTGCGGAGCCGGGGGCGAGGAGGCCGACGTGAACGGCGACGACCACAGGTCCTCCACCGCGGACGCCGACACCACCGGCGCCGACCAGAGATCGGCCGCCGGAGGCGGGACCGGAGCGCTGTGGACCGGGGACGGCCGGCTGGCGGATCCCCAGGCGGAGGCGAACGGGTCCGGGTCCGGCCCGGCACCGAACGGGTCCTGGGACTGCCCGGCACCGAACGGGTCCTGGGACGATCCGGTGCCGAACGAGTCCGTACGGGATCCGATGCCGAGCGCCGCCGCCCCGCCCTGGCCGACCATGGCCGGCTGGGCCTGGGCCACCACCTGCAGCGGGAGCAGCACGACGGCGCTCAGGCCACCGATGTCCGGGCGGCGGAGCTGGACACGGATGCCGTGTCGCATGGCCAGCCGGCCGACCACGAACAGGCCCATCCGGCGGGAGACCGAAAGGTCCACCGCGGGGGGCTCGGCCAGCCTCCGGTTGACCTCGGCCAGCTCCTCGTCGCTCATACCGATGCCCATGTCGGTGACGGCCAGGATGATGGCGCCCGTCTCGTTGCTGTTGCTGGTCACCGTGATCTTGGTGTCCTGCGGCGAGAAGAAGATGGCGTTCTCGACCAGCTCGGCGATCAGGTGGACGATGTCGTTGACGGCCGAACCGATGATCGAGGTGCCGGACTCCACCCGGAGCGACACCCGCTCGTAGTTCTCGACCTCCGACAGCGAGGCGCGCACGACGTCGCTCAGCGGGACCGGCTCGCTCCACCGGCGGCTCTGCTCCTGACCGGCGAGGACCAGGAGGTTCTCGGAGTTGCGGCGCATGCGGGTGGCGAGGTGGTCCAGCTTGAAGAGGCTGGACAGCCGGCCGTCGTCCTGCTCGCCCTGCTCCAGGTCGTCGATGAGGTCGATCTGCCGCTCCACGAGCGACTGGGTGCGCCGGGAGAGGTTGACGAACATGGCGTTGACGTTGTTCCGCAGCCGGGCCTCGTCGCCCGCCAGCCGGATGGCCTCGCGGTGGACCTCGTCGAAGGCCCTGGCCACTTCCCCGATCTCGTCTCGGGAGGCCACCCCGATGGAGGGCACCTCCACGTTCGGCGCGAGGTCGCCGGACTCCCGCAGCACCCGGACGGTCTCCGGCAGGCGGGTGTCGGCCACTTCGAGGGCCTCGCTGCGCAGCCGGCGCAGCGGCCGGACCAGCGTGCCGGCCACCCAGGCGGTGATCAGCAGGATCAGGATCAGCAGGATCAGGATCGCGGCGCCGGAGATGATGGCGCTGCGCTGCTCGTTGCTCTGCATCTCCTGGCTGCGGGCGACCACCGCGGCGCTCAGACCGCGCTCGACGGTCCGCATGGCGTCCACGGTCGCCGTGGAGACGGCGAACCAGCCGTTGATCTCCGTGGCTCTCATCACCGGCAACGGCTTGAACTCGCGCATGAGGGATCTGACCAGGGCGGTCGTCGAGTCGGCCTGGTCGATGTCCGGGCCGCTGACCGCCTGGTCGAAGCGCTTGACGTCACTGGGCGACGCGGTCGCGCGGAAGGAGGCCACCTCGCTGAGCTGGCTCTTGTAGGCACCCAGGAATTCGGCGGGGTCGTCGAAGTCGAACTTGCGCTCCTCCAGGCCGACGAGCAGGATGCCTCGCTGCCTGGCGACCTGCTCCTTGGCCCGGGTCAGCGCGCCGAGCGCGAGCGCGTCACCGATCAGACGCTCGTCGCCGCCGCTGCGGCCCAGGTCGTCGTGCAGGGTGATGAAGTCGTCGATCATCCGCGAGTAGATCCCGAGGGCCGCGCGCGGGAGCACGCTTCCCTCCATGGGCTTGCGCAGACCGGGCAGGCCCTTCAGCCATCTGCTCACCTGGGAGGTCTCGGTGAGGACCCGGGCCGCCTGCTCGGGGTCGAGGCCGTCGATCGACTTCTGCACCTGCGTGCTGATCTGGTTGACCACCTGGCGCTGCTGCTTGACCTTGGCGAACCGGCGAGGACCGCGATGGTCGACGATGTACCAGGCGGTGAGGTCGCGTTCCTCGGCCATCTCGTGGGAGAGGGTGCCGAGCTGCTCGACGAGCGTGGCGACCTCGGTCATCCTGCGGTACTCTCCGGCGCTGGCCAGCGAACTGGTGAGCTGGAGGCCGGTCAACACCATGGCTGCCGCGGTGGGGAGCAGGATCAGCGCGACCAGACGAGGACGGACGCGCCAGTTCGACGGCAGGAGCCGGCTACCGACTCCTGATGCACGGTGGCTCCGGCGGTCTTGTGTCTTCACTGGCCTTAACCCCTCGCCGGGTACGGATGCGGCGAAAGCAATTTGAGCACATCCTTTATGTCACTACGAATGGAGTAAATATTGATATATCCCTACAAAAGGGACAAACAGCTACAAATTTCAGGCTGGCCGGAAAGACGCCCTCGCTTCGGGGGCTTGGTGTTTGATCATCAGATGGCGCGTCACGGAATACTCCTGGACGGCCTCCTGACTCATGTCCTTGCCGAACCCGCTCCCCTTGACCCCGCCGTGCGGAGCCTCCGAGGCGATCGGCAGGTGGTCGTTGACCCAGGTGACGCCCACGTCGAGGCGGTGCGAGACCCGCAACGCCCTCGCCACGTCACCGGACCAGACCGAGGAGGCGAGGCCGTAGGGGGTGTCGTTGGCCAGCCGTACGGCCTCGTCCTCGCCGTCGAACGGCAGGGCGACCAGCACCGGGCCGAACAGCTCTCCCTGAACGATCTCACTGTCCTGGCGGGCGCCGGTGACGAGCGTCGGCGGGTAGTAGAAACCGGGTCCGTCCAGCGGGGCGCCACCGCAGAGCACCGAGGCGCCTGAGGCGACGGCACGCTCGACGTGGCCGTGCACGCGAGCCCGGTGGCCGGCGGAGATCAGCGGGCCGATGTCGGTCGCCGGGTCCCAGGGGTCGCCCACCGTGATCCGCGCCAGCGTCGCGTGCAGCGCCTCGACCGCCTCGCCGTACACCTCACGGGAGATGTAGACGCGGGTCGCGGCCGTGCAGTCCTGGCCGGTGTTGTAGGTCGCGCCCATCGCCACCCCCCTGGCCATCTCGGCCAGGTCGGCGTCGCCGAAGACGAGCGCCGGAGCCTTGCCGCCGAGTTCCAGGTGCACCCTCTTCAGCGATCCGGCGGCGCCGCGCATGACGGCTCGGCCCGTTTCGGTGGAGCCGGTGACGCTCACCATGTCCACACCCGGGTCGGTGACCAGCGCCTCCCCCACCTCGGCGTCACCCAGGACCACCTGGAGCAGGCCCTCGGGCGCCCCCGCCCCGGCGAACAGCTCGGCCAGCCGGAGCGTGGTGCCCGGCGTCTGCGGGGCGGGCTTGATGACCACCGCGTTGCCGGCGGCGAGTGCGGGGCCGAGCTTCCAGACCGCCATCACGAGCGGGAAGTTCCACGGGGCGATCGAACCGACCACGCCGACCGGGCGGCGGACCAGCACCGAGGTGTAGCCGGAGCTGAGCACCCCTGCCCCGGTGCCGTCCAGCGAGCGGGCCGCCCCGGCGAAGAAACGGAGGTTGTCGGCCGCGAACGGCAGCTCGCCGTCACGGAACACCGTCGCGGGCTTGCCGGTCTCGGCGACCTCCAGCCGGGTGAGCTCCTCGGCGTCCGCCTCGACGAGGTCGGCGAAGCGCAGCAGCACCCTGGCCCGTTCGGCGGGGGTCACCCCGCTCCACTCCTCGTACGCCGCCCGTGCCCGCCGTACGGCGGCCGCCACCTCGGCTACCGGGGTGTCCGGTACCTCGCGCAGCGACCCGCCGTCTGCCGGGTTGATCAACTTACCCATGGAACGTCCCTTGTGGTGATGGTGCCGGGAGCTTTCAGGCGCCGGCCTGCTCGATGAGGTCGGCCGCCTTGCGCAGGCCGTCCCGGCGGCGGATCTCCTCGCCGGCGGCGGCCAGCCGCTCGCGGAGTCCCGCGTCGCCGAGCAGACGCTCCAGTGCACCGGTCAGCTCGGCGTCGGCGAAGGTGTAGGTGGCCAGGCGGACGCCGTAGCCCAGCTCGTGGATCCGCTGCGCGTTGTCGTACTGGTCCCAGAACAGGGGCAGCAGGATCATCGGCTTGCCGAAGTGCAGCGCCTCGGTGGTGGTGTTGTTGCCGCCGTGCGTGATCACCAGGTCGACCATGGGGATGATCTTTGTCTGCGGGACGAACTCGGCGCCCCACATGTTGTCGGCGAGCTTGATCTCCTCATGCAGGGGGCCCTTGGAGACGATGAAGCGGTGCGGGGTGGTGCCCAGCACGTCGATGACCCGCTGCATCAGCTCCACGTCAGCCGAACCGAGTGAACCGAGCGAGAAGTAGACCAGCGCGCCGTCCCGCTCGGCGAGCGAGGCGGGCAGCTCGAAGCCGCCGTCGGTCTCACGGACCGAGGAGTCCAGGCGGTGCCAGGAGCCGTCCAGCGGCCGGGCGTCGACGTAGTCGGCGATCTCGGGGAAGACGTAGAGGTTGAGATCCCCCTCGTGGATGAAGTCGAGGTCCGGCAGCGGCGAGGCCCCCTGGGCGACGACCCACTCGTTGAAGGCGGTCCAGATCTCCCGGTGAGTCCGGTCGTACTCGGCGCGGAAGGCGTCCCACTCGGACCGGTCGTCGGCCGGCAGCCCGGAGAAGACCGGTGCGACGCCCGCACCGCGCACCTCCAGCGGGTTGCAGGAGACGATGCGGACGAAGGGCTTCCCGGCGGTGAGCAACGCCGGGAAGGTGATGACGTTGTCCTCGACGATCACATCGGGCCGGACCCGATCGATAATCGCCTTCAACTGCGGTTCGCAGTACTTCACACCATCGATGAGCGCATCCCAGATCGGTTTGGTCACCGTCTCAAGCTGGGCCGCGGTCGACTTCCGGTATTCCGGAGCGGTATCCCGGATGAAGTCCTTCCAGAACTGCCCCGCGTCCTGCTCCTCTTCCGAGGGCGGTGCGAGATCGACGAGGTCCTCTTCGAATCCGAGAGCCTCCAGTTTCCCCTTCCAGGAGGCCTCAGCTGCGAAAACAACCCGGTGGCCACGCTTGAGGAGAATGTCACCGATACCGATGCAGTTGTTCGTCGGCCCGTAGGCACTCTCCGGCATGAACAGGACCGTGAGCGACATCACGCCTCCAGTTGAGAGGGAATTCCGGTTTTGAAGAATGGTTCAATTCTTAGATCTAGCTAAAAGGGCGGAAAGGGGTCACTATGGACCCCGGCACAGCGCCTGGTTTTCAACGAGCGGGGGATTATGACACGCAAGGGGCGGGCAGATCGTCGCCTGGATCTCATTGCAGCCGCGCACCGGGCGATCATCCGGCACGGCACCGAGGGGGTTCACCTCAACCACGTCGCCGAGGAGGCCGGCCTGACCTCCGGCGCCGTCCTCTACCACTACCCCAACCTGAGCGAGCTGCTGGTGGACGCCCACCACGCCGGGATGGAACGCTTCTACGAGCAGCGTCTCAAGCGGATCAGCGGCGTGCGCGAGCCCGCCGAGAAGCTCGTCATGATGATCCACTCGGGCCTGCCGCACGGGCCGGACGACCCGGACGTGCGGCTGCTCAACGAGCTCGGCGGCGCCGCCGCCCGGAACAGGATGTACGCCCTCCTGCTCACCACGCTCTACGACCGGCAGGTCTCCATGTACCAGAGCGTCCTGGAGACCGGGGCCGCTCTCGGGGCCTTCACGCTGACCGGCGACTCCCTCGTCGTCGCGCGCAACCTGGTCGCGCTCGAGGATGCGTACGGCTACCGCATAACGGCCCGCCACCCGGTGATCGGCCCGCAGGAGGCGGCGGAACTCATCCTGGCCTACGCCAGGACCGCCACGGGTAACCCGCTCAAGACGTCTCATTGAGGGATCAGCACCCCGTCCTCGGCATCCCAGGTGAGGGCGACCGAGGAGCCCGCCTGAACCTGGGTGGCCCCCTGCGTGGCCACCAGGATCGGCGTCCGACGCCCGTCCACCTGGACCGAGACGTGTGAGATGCCGCCGTAGAAGCTGACGTCGGCGACCTTCGCCCGCAGCACACCCCGACCGGCCACCGTGTCCCGACCCGTGTCCGTGTCCGTATTCGTGTCCTGGTCCTGGTCCTGGTCCTGGTCCGTGTCCGTGTCCGTGTCCTGGTCCTGGTCCTGGTCCAGCAGCCTGAGCCGCTCCGGCCGTACGGCGAGCAGCGCGGGCGTGCCCTCCGCCAGATCGGCATGGCCGGGCAGCAGACCCAGCTCGTGGCTGTCCAGACCGCCCGCGCACGCCTTGCCCTCGAAGAGGTTGTTGGCGCCCACGAAGTCGGCGACGAACGGCGTGCCGGGCCGCTCGTACAGCGCCACCGGCTCGTCCACCTGCTCCACCCGGCCCGCGTTGAAGACCGCGATCCGGTCGGCCAGCGACATGGCCTCCTCCTGATCGTGGGTGACCACGACGAAGGTGATGCCGACCTCGTTCTGGAGTCGCTTCAGCTCCAGCTGCATCTCCGCGCGGACCTTCTTGTCCAGCGCGGACAGCGGCTCGTCCAGCAGCAGCAGGCGCGGCCGCTTCACGATCGCACGCGCCAGCGCGACCCGCTGCCGCTGGCCGCCGGAGAGCTGCTGCGGCTTACGCCCGGCCATCGCGGCCAGGCCGACCTTCTCCAGGACCTCGCCGACCCGCTCACGGATCTCGGCCTTGGGCAGCTTCTCCCGCTCCAGTCCGTAGGCGACGTTCTTGGCCACACTCATGTGCGGGAACAGCGCGTAGGACTGGAACATGAGGTTGACCGGGCGGCGGTGCGCGGCCTGGCCGAGCAGGTCGTCGCCGTCGAGCGTGACGGTGCCCGAGTCGGGGTCCTCGAAGCCCGCCAGGATGCGCAGGAGGGTGGTCTTGCCGCAGCCGCTGGGACCCAGCAGCGCGAAGAACTCCCCCTGCCTGATGTCCAGGGAGACGTCCGAGAGGGCCGTGACGTCGCCGAACCGGCGGCTGACACCTGTGATCTTCAGCATTAGGACAGCGACTCCGTCAGTCGGGTCACCCGCTGGGCCACGATCACCACGGTGAAGCTCACGGCCAGCAGCAGCGTCGCCAGCGCGTTGATCTCCGGGGTGACCCCGAAGCGGACCATTGAGTAGATGACGATGGGCAGGGTGGGGGTGGTCGGTGCCGCGGTGAAGAACGCGATCACGAACTCGTCGATGGAGAGCGTGAACGCCAGCAGGGCGCCCGCCGTGATACCCGGCATGAGCTGGGGCAGCGTGATGCGCACGAACGTGGTGACCGGTGTCCCGCCCAGGTCCCTCGACGCCTCCTCCAGGGAGGTGTCGGTGTGGGTGAGCCGGGTGCGGACCACCGCCGTCACGAACGCCATGCCGAACACCGTGTGGGCCAGCAGCACCGAGTGCAGGCCGAGGGTCATCTTGACCGAGGAGTAGAACACCAGCAGGCCGATGGCCAGCACCAGGTCGGGCAGGATGGCCGGCAGCACGCCGAGCCCGTCCAGCAGCCGCGACCTGCTGTGCCGGGCCAGGCCCACCGCCAGCAGGGTGCCCAGCACGGTGGCCAGCACCGTGGACCCGACGGCCACGATCAGCGTGTTGACCAGGCCTTCCCGGACGGTGGCGTTCCCGGCGAGCTTGCCGTACCACTTCAGGCTGAGGCCCTCGAAGTTGTAGGGCGACTTGCCCGCGTTGAACGACATGACGACCAGCACCACGATGGGTGTGTACAGGAACACGTAGGTCGCCCAGAAGGGGACGTACAACAGGCGCGGTTTACGCACGACGAGCACTCCATGCCTGCAGGAGCAGCAGGACGATCAGTACGGCGATCAGCGCCATCGCGAGGGTGGCTCCGAACGGCCAGTCGCGGGCGGTGAGGAACTGGTCCCTGATCAGGTTGCCGACCATGATCGAGCGTCCGCCGCCGAGCAGTTCGGGGATGACGAAGTTGCCGAAGCTCGGCACGAAGACGAACATGCATCCGGTGATCACACCGGGCAGGGTCAGCGGCAGCGTCACCGAGACGAAGGTGCGGGCGGGCTTCGCGCCGAGGTTGGCCGAGGCCTCGCGGAGCTGCGGGTCCAGCTTCTCGATCGCCGCGTACAGCGGGAGCACCATCAGCGGCAGGTAGGAGTAGATCAGGCCGGTGACGATCGCGCCGTCGTTGTAGAGGAACTCGAACGGCCCCAGGCCCAGCTTGCCCAGCAGCGTGTTGACCAGCCCGGGGCCGCTGAGCAGGACGATCCAGGCATAGATGCGGATCAGGAAGTTCGTCCAGAAGGGCAGCACGATCGCGATCAGCGCGATCGTCTTCCACTTGGCGGGCAGCCGGGCGATGAGGTAGGCCGTCGGATAACCGAAGAGCAGGGCGATCAGTGTGGCGGCCGCGGCCAGCTTCAGCGAGCCGAGCACGACGTCGAGATAGAGCGGGTCGACCAGCCGGGTGAAGTTCTCCCCGGTCAACTCGTAGATGACACCGCCGAAACGGCCCCTGCGGAAGAACGCGTAGCTGAGGACCAGGGCCAGCGGGATCAGCAGGAGCACGATCAGGTAGGCCAGGCCTGGGCCGAGGAAGACCAGTCGTCCGAGCACACGCGACCGGCGCGACCGCGAGATCGCGGTCGCGCCGGAGACGGTGGAACGGGTCACTTCGCGGCCTTGACCTCGGTCGCCAGCCGGGTGAACTTGATGGAGTCCTCACCCACGTCGATGATGGACTCGCCCTTGAGCAGCTCCGACGGGGTCATCTGCAGCGGCGCGTTCTCCTCCTTGAGCTTGGCGGGGAGGGCGTCCATGGCGGCCTTGTTGGGGACCTTGTAGAGGATGTTCTCCGCGGCCCAGCTGTGGATCTTCGGGTCCAGGATGAAGTTGATGAACGCGTGCGCGGCTTCCTTGTTCTTGGAGCTCTTGAGCACGACCATCGTGTCCACCCAGAGGTCGCTGCCCTCCTTCGGCACCACGAACTTGATGTTCTTCTCGGTGGTCGGGCACCAGCCGTCCCACGCCTCGGCCATCACGGCCTCACCGGACTTGAGACGGTCGCCGAAGGTGACGTCGTCGTAGCCCAGCAGTTTCGGCTTGGCCTCGATCAGCTTCGCCCTGATCGCGGTGATGTCCTCGTCGCTCTTGGTGTTGACCGACTTGCCGAGCGCCTTGGCGGCGGGCAGGGCCAGCCAGCGCTCGGTGGTCATCATGGTGACCTTCTTCTTCGCGTCGGCCGGCGGGTCGAGAATGTCGTTCCAGCTGGTCGGCGCCGTCTTCACCAGGTCGGTGCGGTAGCAGATGCCGGTGGTGCCCCAGGTGTAGGGGACCGAGAAGACGTTCCCCTTGTCGTAGGAGAGCTCCTTGGCCTCGGGGTAGAGGTTGGCCAGATTGGGGATCAGCTCGGGGTGGATCGGCTCCAGCAGCCCGGCCTCGTTGAGGGCCTGGGCGTACTGGCCGGAGACGAAGGCCACGTCCAGCCCGATGTCGGCGCCGGCGGTCAGCTTGCCCATGATGATCTCGTTGGTGTCGTGCAGGCTGACCTTGAGCTCGGTCTTGAGCGTCTCCTTCACCCTCTTGGGCAGGTCCTCGGGGGTGTAGCCCGGCCAGACCGAGATGGAGATGCTCTGCTTGGACAGGTCCATGTTGGGGTCGAGCTGCGCGGACGAGGCGCTCGCGGCCGGGGCGGCGGCGGTGGTGTCGGTGGACCCTCCGCCACAGGCCGATACGGCGATGGCAAGACCGGCGACCAGGACGGCAGCCGGAAGACGACGGGTGTACCGGATACGGGACACGGCCGCTGCTCCTTTAAATTTCAAGTGTAATTGGGGTAGACCGGCCGTAACGGACACGGCAGACCAAAGCAGGAGTGTTGCAGCCCAGAATAACTTGGGCAAGACTTTGCCCGGACGTTACCCTGCGAAAGTTTGGTTTGCCCGTTGAATCCGTATTCAATATGGGATCAGCTCGGTACCGTGCCGAGTCCTGGCGACGGTCGAACCGGCGCGCTGGTCGCTGCTCTGAGCTGCGATGTTCCGGACCCGTTCACGGTCCGCCGCTTCCACCCGCTCCCTGGCACATCGGCCTCCGTATTTTCAACCGATGTTCAACTGTTACCGGCCGCCGGAGCCGGGTCTCCGGTGCCCGAACGGGGCTTCGACGTGGACCAGACCAACAGGTCGGTGGTGGTCGGCGAGAGCGTGGTCGTCAAATGGCTCACTCCACCGGCACCGCTCCCCCAGCCGACCCCGGACGTGTTCGCCCACCTGACCTCGGTCGGCTTCACCGCCACCGCCACGCCGTACGCGGCCGTGTCCCGCCGCGACGACGACGGCGGTGAGCTGCTGCTCGCCCTGGTCACCGCCTATCTGCCGGATGCCGGGGACGGCTGGGAGTGGTGCGTCGACGAGGCCGTCTCCGGCGGGATCGGCTTCGCCGCCGACCTGGGCGCCCTGGCCGCTGACCTGCACGCCGCGCTGGCCACCCCGTCCACGACCTTCCCCGACCCGGTACGGCGGGTGCCCGCCGTACCGGAGGCGGGGGTGACCGCCTGGTCCGTCCGCGCCGGGGCCGCGCTGGACGAGGCGCTCGCGCTGACCGACGGCGAGGACGGCGACTGGCTCGCGGCCCACGCCGACGCGCTCCGCGCCGAGCTCACCCCGCTGACCTGGTCGGCCGCCACCCCGCTGATCCGCATCCACGGCGACCTGCATGTGGGCCAGATACTCCGCTGGCGGGACGGCTACGCGGTGATCGACTTCGACGGCAATCCGACGGTCACCGGCGCCGACCCCTTCCAGCCCGCCGCCCGCGACCTCGCCCAGCTGACCACCAGCCTCGAACACGTCGGCCAGGTCGCCGTCAGGCGCCGTGACGCCCATCCCGTGGTGATCGCCGCGTGGACCGCCGCCGCCCGCGACGCCCTGGAGTCCGCCTATCTCGCCCGCCTCGACGGGCACGGCCACGCCGCCCTGCTGGATCGTTCCCTGGTCCGCCCGTTCGAGATCGAGCAGGAGTGCCGGGAGCTCGTCTACGCCGCCCGCCATCTCCCCCGCTGGCGTTACGCCCCCATGGGCGTCCTCCGGTCCTGGTACCGGTAGCCGCCCCGTCCCGGCGGCCATGCCCGCATCGCCAGCCGATCCCCGTACCGCCGACCGAATCAAGGAGAGACAGTGGACCCCGAGCTGTACCTCGCAGACCTGGAGGCCAAGCCGTCCGCGCTGGCCGGACTGGCGAGCGCCCTGACGACAGCCGACCCGTTCGACGAAATCCCGGCCGGGATCCGGCGGGTGGTCTTCCTCGGCATGGGCAGTTCCCGATACGCCGCCGGGGTCGCCGCGCTGCGGCTGAGGGCGGTGGGCGTCGACGCGGTCGCCGAGTACGCCTCGGCCGGCATCTCCTCCCCGGCGTCGCCCGACACCCTGGTCGTCGCGGTCTCCGCCACCGGCGGCAGCCGGGAGACCCTCGACGCGGTCGCCCCCCACCATGGCCGCTCCTTCGTGCTGGCGCTGACCAACCAGCCCGGCTCGGCGATCACCGAGGGTGCCGACCTGGTGGTGCCGATGCTCGCCGGCGAGGAGCGCGGCGGCGTGTCCTGCCGGACCTTCCAGCACACCGTCGGCCTGCTCCTGGCCCTGCGGAACCGCCTCACCGGCGCGGGCGGCGCGTCCGGCGTCCCCGGCACCGCCCTGGACGAGCCCGGCCTGGACGTGCCCCGCCTGCTCCACCGTACGGCCGAGGCCACCGCCGACCTGCTGGAGCGCCGGGGCCAGTGGCTGGAGGAGGCGATGGCCCTGCTCGACGGTCCGGCCGGGGTCTACACGATCGCTCCCGCCGAACGCCTGTCCTCGGCCCAGCAGTCGGCCCTGATGTTCCGTGAGGGCCCCCGCCGTGCCGCCGACGCCTGCGAGACCGGCGACTGGTCCCATGTGGACGTCTACCTGACCAAGACCCTCGACTATCGCGCCATCCTGTTCCCCGGTTCCCGTTACGACGGTCAGGCGATGGACTGGATCAGCGAGCGCGGCTCCACCGTGCTCACCGTCGGCGGCGAACTGCCGGGCGCCCGAGCCGCCGTCCGCTACCTCCACGACGACGATCCCGGGGTCGCCCTGCTCACCGAGACCCTGGTCGCCGAACTCGTCGCCGCGCAGTGGTGGCTGGCCCAGCGGTCCTGAGAGCCGAAGCCGTCCCGGGCGCGCGCCCGCGCGCCCTGCACTCTCACCTTGGCCGGATTGCCCGCCGGGGTCGGCCGCCCGTCGCGCCCCCGTCTCGACGAGACGCGGGGCAGCGGCTCAGACCGACGTCCCGTAGGCCGACCGGACCCGCAGAACGTGCTCGACCAGCGTGATCAGCGTGCTCTTGACGGAGTCACGGGAACGGGCGTCGGTGCGCACGATGGGCACATGGGGTGCGAGGGCCAGGGCCTCCCGCACCTCCTCCTCCGTGTGGTGGAACTGCCCGTCCCAGCCGTTGACGCCGACCACGAAGGGGAGCTTGGCCTCCTCGAAGTAGTCGATCGCGGGGAAGCCGTCGGCCAGGCGCCGGGTGTCGATCAGGACGACCGCGCCGATCGCGCCCTTCACGAGGTCGTCCCACATGAACCAGAACCGGTGCTGACCCGGCGTACCGAACAGGTACAGGATCAGGTCACGGTCCAGTGAGAGACGGCCGAAGTCCATCGCGACCGTGGTCGTCGCCTTGTTCGGGGTGAGGCCGAGGTCGTCGATGCCGGCGCTGGCGTCGGTCATCACCGCCTCCGTGGTCAGCGGGAGGATCTCCGACACGGCGCCCACGAACGTGGTCTTGCCGACGCCGAACCCACCCGCGACGACGATCTTCGTCGACGTCAGGCCGGCATGGTTAGAGTCTGCGAAGTCCACTGAGCACCCTTTCGAGCATGTTGAGATCCGGTTGCCCCTGGTCGAGGCGTGGCTGGTGGAGACGGACGAGCCCCTCGTCCGCCATGTCCGCCACCAGCACGCGGGCCACGCCGAGCGGGACCCTCAGCAGCGCCGAGATCTCGGCGACCGACCGGAACGCGCGGCAGAGCCTGATGATGGCATCCTGCTCGGGGGTGAGCAAAGCCAACTCCTCATCCATGATGAACGAGGAGGAGACCAGGGTCTCCATCGCCAGGTGATACCGGGGCTCGGAACGGCCACCGGTTACTGCATACGGACGGAACAGGGGCTCGTCGTCCCCGGTTCCGTCATGCCCGAGCACGTCCCTCTCCCGTGCAGAGCTCGGTCACTACCGCCCCCGGGAGGTCTGCAGCTCGGCCCGGAGAGCCGGGGTGAGCACCTGACCGGCTCGGTCCACGAGCAGGGTCATCTGGTAGGCGACCAGGCCCATGTCGCAGTCGGGGGAGGCCAGGACGGCGAGCACGGAACCGTCGCTGATCGCCATGACCAGCATCAGGCCGCGCTCCATCTCGACCACCGTCTGGGTCACGGCCCCGCCCTCGAACACCCGGGACGCGCCTACCGTCAGGCTGAGCAGACCGGCTGCGACGGCGGCCAGTTGATCGGCCCGGTCATCCGGGAAACCCTCCGAGCTGGCGATCCGCAGTCCGTCCGCGGAGACGCACACCGCGTGTGCGACACCGGGGGTGCCGCGGACGAACTCGGTGATCAGCCAGTCGAACTTACGCGCCTCATGGCTGAGAGTCGTCACGAGCCCTCCTCATCGGCCGCCAGGTTCCTGGCGGGATTCTCGTTCAGTTCGGCACGGCCCCGCCGTACCCCCTGCTGGAAACTCGACAGACGGTTGCGTGCCCGTTCGGGCGAGAGCGGCGGCATCGGGCTGGACGGCGCGGCGGTCACGGCACCGGGCACCAGGTTGGCCTTGGGCGTGCGCTTGGGCAGGCCCGAGGAGGTGAGCCCGCCGAGGGCTGGGTCGCTCGCCGCCTGGGCGGCCTGCCACCCGGCGTCGGCCGCGGTCTGCCAGCCGTCCGACTCCCGGGCCGGCACCCACTCCTGGACCGGCATGCCGTTCACGGGTGTGGGCGCCTCGATCACCGGATCGGGCAGGCCAGGCTGCGGAGACGCCGCGTGCCGTGCGTACTCTCCGGCCTCGCGGCCGTCCGGGTCGGCGGACCGGCGGAACCAGGCCGACTCGGTGGCGGCGAAGATCGGCAGGTACTCCTCCTGTTCGGATTCGAGCGGGGAGACCCGTACGGCCGGCATCGAGGCGGTCGCCGGGTCCTCCTCGGAGGTCTGCTCCCAGGGCGGGGAGCCGGAGTTCGGAATGCTCCTGGCACCGTTCGCACCCGGGACCTGACGTTTGGGGAGGGGGTGGCCGCCCGTCACCGGGGCGGCGGGCTCGTCCTGCTGCCGTCCGAGCGCCGGGAACGACGTGGAGCCGAACGGGGCGGACTCCGGCTCGGGGACCTGCCCGAACGAACCCTGGCCGAAGGAGCTCTGCCCGGACGAGGTGTGTCCGGACGAAGTGTGTCCGAACGAGGTGTGTCCGAACGAGCTCTGGCCGAACGGGGAGTCCTGCCCGGACGAGGCGTGCCCGAACGAGCTCTGGCCGAACGGGGAAGCCTGCCCGGAAGCCTGCTGGGCCTGCGACTCTGTGCCCCATGACGGGGTGATGGGCGGCTGGACCGCCTCGACGACGAGCTCCGGCGGGAAGAGGACCATGGCGATGAGGCCACCGGCCTCCTGCGGGCGGAGCTGGACGCGGATACCGTGCCGCAGGGCCAGCCGGCCGACCACGAACAGGCCCATCCGCCGTGACACCGAGACGTCGACGACGGGCGGGTCGGCCAGGCGCCGGTTGGTCTCGATCAGTTCGTCGGTGGTCATGCCGATGCCGGCGTCGCTGACCGCGAGCAGTGCTCCGCCGCCTTCGATCATGCTGCTGGAGACCACGACCTGGCTGGCCCGCGGGGAGAACTGGATGGCGTTCTCCACCAGTTCGGCGACCAGGTGGACGATGTCGTTGGCGGTGCTTCCGGCGACCGAGATCGTGCGGTGCACCTTGATCTGGACCCGCTCGTAGTCCTCGACCTCCGACAGCGAGGCGCGCACGACGTCGACGAGCTTGGCCGGCTGGCTGCGCCTGCGGGTCGGCTCGTGCCCGGCGAGGACCAGGAGGTTCTCGGAGTTGCGCCGCATACGGGTGGCGAGGTGGTCGAGCTTGAACAGGTCCGCCAGGCGGCCGCCGTCCTCCTCGCCCTTCTCCAGGCCGTCGATCAGCGAGATCTGCCGCTCCACCAGTGTCTGGGTACGGCGCGACAGGTTGACGAACATCGCACTGATGTTGGAGCGGAGCTCGGACTCCTCGGTGGCCAGCCGTACGGCCTGCCGGTGGACCTCGTCGAAGGCCTTGGCGACCTCCCCGATCTCGTCCTTGGTGTCGACCGAGATGGGGGCGATGTCGGGGGCCTGCGAGTTTCCGGAGACCCGGAGCCTGCGTACGGCTTCGGGAAGGGTGAATCCGGCGACGTCCAGCGCCTCGGCGCGCAGGCGGCGCAGCGGCAGGACCATCGACCGGGCGATCAGGATGGTCAGGACGAGGATCAGGAGCAGGCTGAGCAGGATGATCCCGGAGACGATGATCGCGTTGCGCTGCTCGGTCTCCTCCAGCATGCGGGCCCGGGTGATCACATCGGCGGCGACCTTGGTCTCGACCTTCCGCATCGCGTCCAGGACCGCGGCGTTGTCCGAGAACCACTGCTTGACCTGGTTGAAGTCGGAGAGCAGGCGCCCGGTGTTGCCCGGGTCGCTGGCGAGCACGATCGCCCTGGACTTGGTCAGCTCGGCGCGGTGCATCTTCTCGTCGATCATGGCCTTGACCAGGAGCTGGCTGCTCTCCGGGCCCGCCTCGACACCGAAGTCCGCCTTGTACTCCTCCAGGCGCGACCGGGAGGCGATGAACTTCTCGATCTCCTGGGCGTTGATCAGCGAGGGCGCGTAGTAGCCGGCCAGCAGGCGGGCCCGCTCCTTGGAGACCTCCTCCTTGGCGTAGGCCAGTGCGCTGAGCGCACGCATGTTGCCGACGATCTCCGTGTCCTCGCTGACCAGCGTGAGCTCCTCGTGGAGCTGGAGCAACGGGGAGATCATGTAGGCGTACCGCTCCGCCTGCGTCGTTCCGGACAGCTGGCGCAGCTCCTTCAGGCCGGCGAGCTGGTAGGTCACGTCCTTGGCGGCATTGACCGCCCGGTCGCCGTAGGACTCGTCGAGCGCCTCCAGGTCCAGCCGGACCCTGCCGACCAGCGCGTCAACGGTCTTGCGCTGTTCCTCGGCGCTGCTCTTCAGCCCCTTGTTCGAGGGCTGGAACGAAGCCCACGCCGTCCGGTCGCGTTCCAGGCCGAGGGCCTGGGCCAGGTTGCGGAGATCACCGGAGTACTCGGCCGCCGACGCGGTCCGCTGGTAGCCCGTCACGTTGTCGACAGAGGCGACCACGCGGGTTCCGCCGAGCAGGACGCCCACCACGGTCGGCACCAGGATCAGCGCCGTGAGACGCGACCGCACGCGCCAATTCCGCAGGCCGAACCGGGCGGCAGGCCGCTTACCACGGTCGTGTGCCGGAGCACCGCCGCTCTCGGATGTCGCCGTCACCGCTCTCGTTACCCCTCACCGTCACGACATATGTGGCACAACATCAGACCACAAGGTCACGGGACGAATTCGACATATCCGACAAACCGGACTTAATTGTTACGAAGGTGACGAGAGAACGACTGCCTGCGGTTATTTCAAGGCGGCGAGCACGTGGTCCCGTACTTGTGCCCGCTGAGCCTCATCGGTCAGAGGACGCCCGACCCGATCCACGACATAGAAGACGTCCACCACCTCTGCGCCGAGAGTCTCTACACGCGCAGCGCGTACGTCAAGACCACAGTCCCCAAAAGCTCTGCCGATCCGCCACAGGAGGCCGGGACGGTCGTGCGCGCGGACCTCCACGACGGTCGCCGTGTTGGACGCGTCGTCGACGAGCGTGACCCGCGGCGGAGCCACCGGCACCCGGGCCGGCCGCATGGACCGGGTCCTCCTGGCCAGGCGTTGCTCGATGTCGAGCCGACCGGCCAGAACCAGCCGCAGATCGGCCTCCAGCGTCGCCGGATCGGGCGGTGAGCCGTACTCGGGGACCACCGAGAACTCGATGACGGCGGTGGACCCCGCAGAGGCGGCCGAGGCGGCGCGGACCACCATCCGGTGCGCGGCCAGCACCCCGGCCGCACGCCAGAGCAGCCCCGCCCGGTCGGGGGCGACCACGGTGACCGCTCCCCCGTTGACCCGGATGGCACCGCCGCCGTGCCGGGCGAGAGACGCCTGGGCCGTCGAGAGCGCCGGCGCGGGCGGCAGCGGGGTGCCGGACAGGACCGAGCGCACCCGGCGGACCAGATCGGCGACCAGGGAGGCCTTCCAGGAGTTCCAGGCCGCCGGACCGGTCGCGTTGCCATCGGCCACGGCGAGCGCGGCCAGCAGTTCGAGGACCTCGCGCGAGCCGACGGCCTGCGCCACCCGGGAGATCGTCACCGGGTCGTCCAGGTCACGGCGGGTCGCCGTCTCGGGCAGCAGCAGGTGGTGGCGGACCACGGTCTCCAGGATGTCCACGTCGGCCGGGGACAGGCCGATCCGGGTGCCGATGTCGCGGGCCACGACCGCACCGGTGGTCGAGTGGTCACCGGGCCAGCCCTTGCCGATGTCGTGCAGGAGGGCGGAGATGAGCAGCAGATCGGGCCGGGACACCTCACGGGTGAACGAGGCGGCCCCGGCGGCGGCCTCGATCAGATGGCGGTCCACCGTGTAACGGTGCACGGGGTTGCGCTGCGGGCGATGCCGCACCCGCTCCCAGTCGGGCAGCAGCCGGACCAGCACCCCCGCCTGGTCCAGCTCCTCCCAGACCGGCACCGCCGCGCGGCCCGTGCCGAGCAGCGCGACCAGCGCGTCCCGCGCATCGTCCGGCCATGGGACCGGGAGCGGCGGGGACTGGGCGGCCAGCGCGTTCACGGTGGCGGGTGCGAGAGGCAGCCCCGCCTCGGCGGCGGCCGCGGCGGCCCGGAGCACGAGCACCGGGTCCTTGCGCGGATTGACTCCGCGGGCGAGCACGACCTCGCCACCGTGCTCGACGACGCCGTCGGCGAGCGGACGGCGGCCCCTCGGCGCGGGGCCCGTCAGCAACCGGTCGACGGTGCGCCAGGTGGCGTCGAAGGCGTGGGCGACCGTCCGCCCGGCCTCGGCGAGCCTGCGCATCAGTGCCTCGGCGTCGAGCAGGCCCAGCATCCCGGCGACTGCGTCCTGCTCCTGGAGCACCAGGCGGTCGGCCCCCCGGGCGGTCACCAGATGCAGCGCATGCCGTACGTCGAGCAGAAGCTCGTAGGCCTCACGGACCCGGGGGCCCGGGGCCGAGGCGACCCAGGCGGCGGCCACGGCCTGCATCGCCTGCACATCGCGGATCCCGCCGTGCGAGTCCTTGAGATCGGGTTCGAGCAGGAACGACAGCTCACCGCTCGCTTCGGCGCGCTTGTCGGTCGCGTCGCGCAGCTCACCCAGCCGGCGCTTGGAGTCGGACCGCCACTCCGACAGCACGACCTCTCGCGCCGCCCGCGTCAGCTCGGGATCCCCCGCCACGTGCCGGGCCTGGATCAGCCCGAGCACCGCCTTGAGATCATCCCTGGCGACCACGGCCGCCTCGTCCACGGTCCGCACCGAATGGTCCAGACCGACCCCGGAGTCCCAGACGGGATACCAGATGCGGTCGGCGATCTGTGCCACGTCGTCGCGGCCGTTGTGCAGGAGGACCAGATCCAGGTCGCTGCCCGGAGCGAGCTCCGCGCGGCCCAGGCTGCCGACCGCGACGAGCGCGACGCCACTGAGGGCGCCGCGCTCGTCGGTGTTTCTGGGATCCCCGTTCTTCGCGGTGCGCCCGTACGGCACGCCGCAGGCACTTCGGATCAGGTCCGTCAGCCAGCGGTCGATGTCCGCGGCCCGTTCCTTACGGGCCGCGGCGTACGAGCGGGTTTCGCCTCTCACCGGCTAGAGCGCCTCGGGTCCGCGCTCTCCGGTGCGGACCCGGATCACCGTGTCCACCGGAACGGACCAGACCTTGCCGTCGCCGATCTTGCCGGTCTGCGCGGCCTTGACGATGACGTCGATGACGTCCTCGGCGTCCTCCTCCTCGGCGAGCACCTCAAGCCGGACCTTGGGCACCAGGTCCACCTGGTACTCGGCGCCCCGGTAGACCTCGGTGTGGCCGCGCTGGCGGCCGTACCCGCTGGCCTCGCTGACCGTCATGCCCTTGACGCCGAACTGCTCCAGGGCTGCCTTCACGTCATCGAGCTTGAAGGGCTTGATGACCGCGGTGATGAGTCTCATGCGTCGACCTTCTTGGACGCCGGGGCGACGACCGGACCGTTGACGGCGGCCACGCCTGAGGAGTGGATGGTGCCGAGGTCGTAACCGGTCTCGGCGTGGGAGGTGATGTCGATGCCGGTGATCTCTTCCTCGGTGTTGATCCGGAAGCCCATCGTCTTGTCGATGACCTTGGCGACGATCCACGATACGACGAAGGAGTAGAGGCCGACCGCGACCGGCCCCAGCACCTGCACGCCGAGCTGGGAGATCGGGCCTCCGAGGAGGATCCCCTTCTCCTGGCCGTCGGCGAACGGGTAGGCCGCGACGAAACCGAGCGCCACCGCGCCGACGACACCGCCGACCAGGTGGACGCCGACCACGTCGAGGGAGTCGTCGTAACCCAGCTTGTACTTCAGGCCGACCGCGTAGGCGCAGACGACACCGGCGATCGCGCCGATGACGAACGCCGCCCAGGGGTCGACGAAGCCACAGGCCGGGGTGATGGCGACCAGACCGGCGACGGCGCCCGAGGCCACACCGAGGCTGGTGGAGTGACCGTCACGGAGCTTCTCCACCAGCAGCCAGGCGCCGGCGGCGACCGCGGTGGCGATCTGGGTGTTGATGAACGCCAGACCGGTCGTCCCGTCCACGGCGAGCTCGGAGCCGGCGTTGAAACCGAACCAGCCGAACCACAGCAGACCGGCACCCAGCAGAACGAGCGTGAGGTTGTGGGGCCGCATCGGGTCCTTGCCCCAGCCGACGCGCTTGCCGATCACGAGCGCGACCGCCAGGGCCGCGGCACCGGCGTTGATGTGCACGACCGTGCCTCCGGCGAAGTCCTCGATGCCGAGGCTGCTCAGCCAGCCGCCGCCCCACACCCAGTGGGCCACGGGGAAGTAGACGAGGCTCACCCAGACGAGGCCGAAGACGACCCAGGCGCCGAACTTGACGCGGTCGGCGAGCGCACCACTGATCAGGGCCACTGTGATGATCGCGAAGGTCATCTGGAACATGGAGAAGACCAGGCTCGGCATCCCCGTGCCGTCATCCTTGGTCGCGGTCTCCACCATCCCGGCCAGGCCGAGGTTGTCAAGACCGCCGATGAGCTTGTTGACGATGCCCGTACCGTCTCCGGCAACGTCGAAGGCCAGTGAGTGGCCGTAGAGAACCCAGGCGATCGTCACGACGATGATGCTGACCCACGACATCATCATCATGTTGAGAACGCTCTTGGCCCTGGTCATGCCCCCGTAGAAGAACGCGAGCCCGGGAGTCATCAGCAACACCAGTGCGGTGGCTGTGAGCATCCAGGCAGTGGTGCCGCCATCGATCTTCATTCGACGCGACCCTCCCTTACAAATGGCGTGTGGCCGATTTCACGGTCGCAGTGAACGCTTCCTGGGCTTCGTCGACCGGCCGCGCACTGACGTTGCGCCAAAGCGTCTTCTTCTGCCGTTTCAGGCCACAACCGTGTGTGTTTCGCATCTGTGAATCTCGGCCATGCGGTGTTTCAGGGACGTTTCGGCTGGGTCGGAGCTTGACCAGTAGATGACCACAACTACCCTCAGGCATGCCTTACCTAAACTCCCGAGGGGATCCGATGACCATCCGTATGGCCAGGGCCGCGGCCGCCGTCCTGCTGTCCGCCCTCGCTCTCACGGCCTGCGGCTCCTCCGCCGACGACCAGGCCGCCGAGGGTTCGACCCGCACGATCAAGCACGCGATGGGCGAGACGAAGGTCCCTGAATCCCCCAAGCGGGTTATCGTGCTCGACACCGACAAGCTTGACACCATGGTCTCCCTGGGCCTCACACCGGTCGGTGCCGCGCAGGCGGCCGAGAACCAGGCATGGCCGAAATACCTGGGATCCACCCTGGACGCCACCAAGCCGGTCGGCACCCTCCAGGCGCTCAATCTTGAGGCCATCGCCGCGCTCAAGCCGGACCTGATCCTCGGCACGAAGTTCCGGCAGGAACAGTTCTACGACAAGCTCCGCCAGATCGCCCCCACCGTGTTCACCGAGAAGGTCGGGACCACGTGGAAGGAGAACCTGCTCCTCGACGCCGACGCGCTGGGCAGGAAGGCGCAGGCGGAGAAGCTCCTCGCCGACTACCAGACCCGGGCACGGTCCCTCGGCGGCTCCGACGCGGTCAACGTGAGCATCATCCGCTTCATGCCCGCGCAGATCCGGATGTACGGCCCCGAGTCGTTCAGCGGCATCGTCGTCGGCGACGCCGGTTTCGGTCGTCCCGAACCGCAGCGCCTGGCAACCGCCCAGGACAAGCGGTTCGGCGAGCTGAGCCAGGAGAACCTTTCCCAGGCCGGCGGCGACGTGCTCTTCTACAGCGCCTACGGCGCCAAGGCCGCGGAGAGCCAGGCCACGGTCATCGGCGGCCCACTCTGGAAGAACCTGCCGCCGGTCAAGGACGGCAAGGCCCACAACGTCGACGACGAGACCTGGATGACCGGTATCGGTGTCACCGCCGCCGGGAAGATCCTCGACGATCTGGAGAAGTACGCGAAGCCATAGCGGACGAGGCGGTCACGGCCGGTGCGCCCTTCTCGGACGTGATACCCCGGCGGCTCACTCGCGACCGTTCCTTCAGGCGGTGGATCCGGCCATGAAGGCCGGCGGACGGCGGATGGCCGGAACGGTGGTGGCCCAGACGGCGAGGAGCAGCATTCCGGCGAACAGGATCGGCGCGACGGCGTCGACGCCCAGGTGCTCTGCGAGAAATCCGCCGTAGAGAGGCCCCACCGCGTTGCCGACGAACAGCGCCATGAGTGCGACGCCGGACACCCGGCCCAGCATGTGCGCGGGGGCCTGCCGAACCAGATACATGTTCATGGACACGTTTCCCACCGAGCCGACGAACCCGGTGACCAGCAGGGCACCCGCCACCGGGAGGATACCGACGCCCAGGAGCGGGAAGGCGAGCGCGCCGGCCCAGATCCACATTTGCGCGAGAGTCACCGAGAAGCCGAAGCGCCGGAAGATCGGGGCTGCGACGAGTGCGCCGACCACCCCGCCGATACCCGGCATCGAGAGGGTCACCCCGATCAGGAACGGCGACACCCCGTGCTGCTGGGCGCCCGCCAGGAAGGTGAGGATCAGCGCGTGCACGCAGATGCCCACGCCCACCGTCACCACGAGGTCGGCTCGCAGGAACGGGTCGCGTCCCACCCAGCTGAGCCCTTCGATCATCTCCCGCAGGATGTGCCGTCGCTCGCGGGTCGGCCGCCTGACGGTCCCCCGCATTGAGACGAGCGTCCCGAACGAGACGGCGAACGAGAGTGCGTCGACGACGAAGGGGACGACCCGTCCGAGGCCGAAGAGGAAGCCGCCCAGCGAGCGGCCCAGCAGCAGGGCGGAATTCATCCGGGTCTCGTTCGCCGCCAGGGCACCCGCGATCTGGCCCTCGGGTACGACCGACGGGACGGAGAGCCGCTCGGCCAGGCGGTAGAAAACGCCCAGGGCCCCTTCGACGAAGGCGACCGCGATGATGAGGGCGATGCCCGGAGTCCCGAAGACCAAGGAGATGACCAGGGCGCAGACGGCCAGTCCCCGTCCGAGCTCGGACAGCACCATCACTCTCCGCCAGTCCCACCGGTCGACGAGGGGGCCCGCCGGCAGGTAGAGCAGGAGGTCGGGGAGCATGCCGGCGAACGCGACCCAGCCCGCCTGCACCGGCGAACCGGTCAGTGCCAGCACGAGCAGGGGAAGCGCGATGCTGGAGACCCGGCTGCCCATGACGGACGCCGCGGAGCCGATCCAGAGGAGGACGAAGTTCCTGTTCCGCCATAACGCCGGGGGCTTCTCGTCGATCACCGTCATTGCGGCAGGTTCTTCAACCGCTCATCCACCACGTCGACTGTGGGATCCACCCGTTGGGACAGCAGGTAGTGGTCGCGAGCGAGGTCCGGCTTCCCCAGTTGTTCGTAGACCCAGCCCAGGTGGAAGGCCGCTTCGGCGACCGCGATGCCGCCCAGCGGGAGCGTGCGCTCGAACGCGTGCAGCGCCTCGTCGATGCGCCCCGCCGCGACAAGGGCCTGCCCGCGGCGGTTCCATGTCCGGTGATCGTGCGGGTTGAGCTCGACCAACCGGTCCGTCGCCGCGACGGCCCGCTCTGCCTGGCCGAAGAGGATGAGGGTCTTCGCCAGCGTCTCGTACAGGGGCGTGGCGTGATCCTCCCAGGCCAGAATGCGCAACGTCCCCTGCGAGGGCCGTCCGAGGGCGAGACACTCCTCCGCGCGGTCGAGTATCGCGAGCGTGGCCTTGACGTCCGACTTCAGGAAGGGAAGGTAGGCCACCGCGCGCAACCAGGTGTGCTCGGCCAGAGCTTTGACCGTTTCCGTGTCGTCGAGGGATGCCAGCGCCGCTCTGCCCAACTCCGCCGCCTGATGTGCCTCCGGCGTGTCGGTCCCTCTCTTGCCGTTACGCACCACGATGAAGTTCGCCAACATGAGGCGCGCGTACGCGTCGATTTCCTCGTCCGCCGCCGCATTCAGTGCGAGCTGCTCAAGCTGGGCCGAGTCATGGTGAAATCTGAAGAGAACCGACATCTCCTCGCGGGCGAGCCGGGGATTGAAGCGATGAGCGTCGGCCTTCGTCCCGGACATGCCGAGAAGCTCGGCCGCCTTCTTCGGGTATCCCAAGCGGAGTAGCAGGTCGGCGGCGGCGCGTAACGCGGGGGGCGGGAGAGAGTCCCTGTCGCGGCACACCTGATCGACCTGGAGCCAGAGGTCTGACGCCAGGTCGGCGGGCAGGTCGCCGAACTCCTCGGTGAAGGCGTCCGGGCGGTTCCGACTGGCCGCGGTGAGAATCCGCCACGTGTCGGGCGGCCGGGTATTGAAGATCGGCAAGGCGGCGGCGTCACCCTCCACCAGGTGCCTGGCGATGGCGTGCGTACAGATCGCGACCGTATCCGACAGCGGCTGCGGAGCCGCAAGGCCGATGGGCACGGGGCAGGCGGCGGGCCGGCCTGCGGACAACAGCGCGCGCAGGCGCCGGGCGAACGGTTTCGCTCCCCCTGGAAGCCGGTATGGGGGGATGCGGAGTTCAGGCATCCGACGCTTCCCTGTCCGCGAGAAGCTCTCGTCTCATGTCCTGCTGAATATGTGTGACCAGGCGCATCAGATCGGCGCAATATACCGACGGGTTGAGGAATCCCGAGCCACTGCGATATCTGTGTGTGTAGTGCCCGCCGCCGCACACGTCGCTGATTGCGCATGCCTGACACGTCGCGCTGAGGCCTGAGACGCCTATCTGCCGGGCGATCACCGCCGGGTGGTCCAGGGCCGTGTCGAAGCTGTGCTCGAAGACGTTCAGCCCGGTCTCGGGGGCTCCCGGGAAGGTCGACTTCAGCGAATCGGCCTGCTGGAGACTGCCGTCGGTGTCGATGACGACGAGCCGGACCGGTGACAGTCCTATGTATTCCACCGTGCTGGGGCCGCCCAGCGACAGCCGGAAGATGTTCTGGAAGAACCGCACCTTCGGCTTGTCCGGATTCTTTCGCCAGTATTCGTATATCCGGATCAGCCAGTCCGCGTACGGCGCGGGGCTGGAACCACTCTCGGCGCGCGGCGGAGGGGTCGTCCAGTTCGCATGGGGAAGCATGAAATCGATGGCCGGCGGAGAGAATTCAGCCAGCGCCTCGTAGCACTCTATCGGGTCATTTCTCAGGTCGATGGCGCAGAGGAATCCGGAGAAGGACCGCCGGAACCGCCCGGAGCCGAGGAGCTCCATTGCGCGCGCCACATCCGAATAGCTGCCCCGACCGTTGCGGTATTTACGGCTCCGGTCGTTCTCCTTCATGCCGCCGTCCAAACTCACCCCGATGCGGACATCGTGAGCGAGCAACACGTCGAGCATCCGCTCGTCGAGCAGCAGACCGTTCGTCTGCATTTTGAACCGCACTTCGGCCCGGTCTTCGACGGCGCCGCGCACGGTGCGCACAAAATGGTCGATCATGTCAGGACCGGCCAGCAGGGGCTCGCCCCCGTGGAGGACCACATAGATGGTTTTCAAATCGTGCGCGTCGACGTGCTCGGAAATGCGCCTGGCGAGTGCGTCGATGGTCTCGCCGGCCATCGCCATCGGCCGACCGAGCCACGACTGATCTGCCATTTCGTACATATAGCAGTACGTGCATGCCAGATTGCAGCGCTCATGAATCTTGACGATAAACAGATCGAATGGCGGCTGCTGCCATTCTCCGGCGCGCAGCGCCGCCACGTCCAGGCCGCTCTCCGGCCATTCCTTGCGATTGGACACGGCAAGCTGGATTAATTCCGACACGACCTACCCCCGCCACCAATGAAAGCATCCCTCTCCCTAATGAAAGGTGGAGGGATACTGAGTTTCAGTTTAGATGCCGGAACTGAATCCGCCGCTGTTGACACAGCCGACGAAGTCCGCCGCCAGCTGCTCCAATTCGTCGGCAAAAGGCGTGCCGAGCGACTGCCTGGAGCCGTTCCCCGCCATCAGGCTGCTCTTGATCTGAGCAATCTCCGCAGGACTCATGAAAACCTCCACGATTAATCGTGCACGGAATTCGCATTCCCCATTTGGGGATGCCCGTCGCAGCGTATGATCGGCGATCAAGGTCTGTCAACAGACCTCTTCGACCGTGCCTGACACGGCCTGGCGGGCAGGAGCCCATGATTCCGCGACACCCGCCGTTGAGCTGGTCGGCAGCTGACGGGCGCCACGAATCGTGAGCGGCAGACTTCGATGGGTGCGACGGTTACCGGGCGGTTCACCCGCGGCGGCGCGCGACCAGGACGGCGTCGTGGATGGTGATGTCGCCCCCTTCGGGGGAGACCGCGACACGCGGCCGGGCCTCGGCGACCACCACCTCCCACCCGGCGGGGTCGAGGGAGGCCGCGACCTCCTCACCGGTGAACATCATGTCCGGGAAGTGCATCCGGTGGGCCGTGGTCCGCAGGTCGGACGGGTGGTGCCCGACGATCAGCAGGGTGCCGCCCGGGGCCACCGCGGCGGCCAGCCGGGCGAACAGGGGCCGGCGCTGCTCGCCGGGCAGGTGCATGAACTGTGACGACACGAGGTCGTACCCGCCCTCGGCGGGCACCCGGTCACCCAGGTCCCCCTGTGCCCAGCTGATACGTGCGGCGACCTCCGCCCCGGCGTCCGCAGCGTGGGAGGCCGCGCGCTCAAGTGCGGTGGCGGAGATATCGACCGCCGTCACCCGCCAGCCCCGCCCGGCGAGCCAGACGGCGTCGGCGCCCTCGCCGCAGCCGACGTCGAGCGCCCGGCCCGGGGTCAGGCCGGTGGCCTCGGCGACGAGCTGCGGGTTGGGGCGTCCGCTCCAGATCGCCGGCTTGGCGCGGTAGCGCTCCTCCCAGGCGGCCTCCCCGAACATCGTGTCGATCCGGTGCCGGTACGCGTCGACGGCGGCGCGGGTCTCCTCGGCGATGAGGTCGGCGTTGATCGCCGCGCCGGCGTTCAGGCCCGCCGCAGCGGCCGTGATCACTTGGGCGCGCACGTCGGCCACGTTGCCCGCCACCCACACACCGGGCACGTCGGTGGCCCCGGTCGAGTCGGCGGGGACCTGACTGCCGAGGACGTGCCCACCCATCTCCAGGTCGACCGGCTTCAGCCCGAGCGACTCCAGCACACCCGCGCGAGCGGTGAACCGGGGCGCGACGACCACCGTGTCGAGCGTGACGACCTCGCCCGAAGCCAGCCGCACCCCGGTCAACGCGTCGCCGGCCACCTCAAGCCCCGCGACCGGGCCGTCCACGACGGCGATCTCGCGGGCCGCGAGCCGCTCGGCCTCCTCGGCGCCCGGTGGCGGGGTGCCGTGCAGCAGGAGCAGGACGTGCGGGCTCCACTGACGCCACAGGTGCGCTTGGTGCGGGCCCATCGGCCCGGTGGCCAGCACGCCGATCCGCCGGTCGCGGACTTCCCAGCCGTGGCAGTACGGACAGTGCAGCACGTCGCGACCCCACCGCTCGGCCACCCCGGGCACGTCGGGCAGCTCGTCGACGAGCCCGGTCGTCACGAGCAGCCGCCGCGCCCGCACGCCGCGTCCGCCGTCCAGCTTCACAAGGAACCCGTCGCCCTCCTTCGTTGCGGCTTCGGCGTATCCGGCGACGATCTCGCCGCCGTATCGGGTCACCTCGTCGCGCCCGGCGGCCACCAGCTCGGCAGGCGGCGTACCCTCCCGGGCCAGGTAGTTGTGCACGTGCCCGGCCGGGGCGTTGCGCGGCTCCCCGGCGTCCACCACCAGCACCGACCGCCGCGCTCGCACCAGCGCCAGGGCCCCGCTCAGCCCGGCCGCGCCGCCGCCCACCACCACCACGTCGTACATCTCGTTCACCGTGCGCTCCTTCTGCTCATCATCTGCGTCCACGGTGCGGCGCGGCCGCTGACCTGACAAGTAAAGTTGCCGATACAGCAAACGATCAGGCTGTGGTCCCGCCCCGGCGGCCTCGGGGTATCGACCGCCGTTGAGGAACATCCGCTAAGGCCCGAGGAGCCCGTCGACGAGGGCGATCAGGCCTTGCCGGTAGGTGTCCTCGGCGGTCAGCGCGTTCCAGCGACCCCCCAGGGACGCCAGCCGCGGCAGGGCCTGCGGGTCCAGGTCGGCGAAGACCTGGTCTCGGTAGGTCGGCCGGTCGGCGTCCCGGCGGCGCGTGGCGGCGGCGCGGATGATGATCTCTCCGGCGGTGTAGTACCAGATGGCCCGGTAGGCGTGCACGCCCTGTTCGGGTGTCAGGCCGCACTTCACGGCGGAGTCGACGATGTTCTCCGGAAACCAGAGCGCGGAGGCCGACAGCAGATCGTCGGCGGTGAGGACCTCGACGATCCACGGGCAACCGGCCAGGCTGTCGTGCATCGCCTGCGCGGCGGCGACGAGCCGCTCCCGGGGCTCCTCCGGCAGGACCGGGCGCGGCAGCTGCCCGGCGTAGTCGTCGAGGAGCAGCAGCAGGAGCTCTTCCTTGTCCTGTACGTGGTGGTAGAGCGCCATGGGAGTGCTGCCGACGTCCTTGGCCAACCGCCGCATCGTGAGGCTCTCCATACCGTCGCGCTCGATGATCCGAAGGGCCGCGTCCAGGATCTCCCGCCGGGAGATCCTGGGCGGCCTACCGGCGCGGGGACGGTGCGGAGTTGCTGACGACATGGGCCCATCATCGCCCATCCCGAGGGGCGGCACCGAGCGAGGTTGACGCCGGGAGAGCGGCGAGGCTAATTTTTATACATGTATAAAAAATGGATGGGAAAACCTTCGCTGATCCTGGTGGTGGTGGCCATCGCGCAGTTCATGGTGTCGCTGGACATGTCCGTGGTGAACGTCGCCCTGCCCGCGATCCGCTCGGGCCTCGGTTTCGATCCGGCCGGGCTGCAGTGGGTCGTGGACGCCTATGCCCTGCTGCTCGGCGGACTCCTGCTGCTCGGCGGCCGGGCGGGTGACCTGTACGGGCGGCGGCGGCTGTTCGTGCTCGGATTCGCACTGTTCGGCCTCGCCTCTCTGGCCGGCGGGCTGGCGCAGTCACCCGGCCAACTGGTCACCGCCCGAGCGGTGCAGGGCCTGGCGGCGGCCGCGCTGACCCCCTCGGCCCTGGCCATGCTGACCACGACCTTCACCGAAGGGCGCGCCCGCGCCCGGGCCCTGGGCGTATGGGGCGCCGTGGCCGGCACGGGCGGCGCCGTGGGCGTGATGGCCGGCGGTCTGCTGACCGAGTACGCGGGGTGGCGGTGGGTGATGCTGATCAATGTGCCCGTCGTCGTCGGCGCGCTCGCCCTGACAGCGGTGACGGTGCCCGCCGACTCCCCCGGCCCGCACCGCGGACGGCTTGACCTGCTCGGCGCGGTTCTCGGAACCTGCGGTCTGGGCCTGCTGGTCTTCGGCGTCGTCCGCACCCACGACCACCCCTGGACCTCGGCGGAGACCCTCGGCACCCTGGCCGTCGCCGCGGTGCTCCTCTCCGGATTCATCCTGGTGGAGGCAAGAATCGCCAAGGCTCCCCTGTTCCGGCTGGGCCTGCTGGCCAACCGGACGGTGGCCGGAGCCAACCTCTTCGTGTTCCTCCTGTTCGCGGGCCAGTTCGCCGCCTTCTATTTCGTCTCGCTGTACATGCAGGGAGTGCTGCGTATGAGCCCGGCCGCGACCGGAGCGGCCTTCCTCCCCTTCAGCGCCGGTCTGATCTGCGGCACCGTGATCGCCACCAGGGCGGCACGTCGCCTCACCCTCCGCGCTCTACTGGTCCCCGGTGGCCTCCTCGCCGCGGCGGGCTTCGGCTGGTTCAGCCTCATCAGCCCCACTGGAAGCTTCGTCGTCCACGTCCTGGGCCCGTCGCTGGTCACCAGCATCGGTCTCGGCATGTGCCTGGCCCCGCTGGCGGGCGCGGCCACCGCCGGCGCACCGCCCCACGAGGCCGGGATGGCCTCGGGACTCATCAACAGCGCCCGCCAGATCGGCGGCTGTATCGGCCTGGCGGTGCTCACGACCGTCGCGGGCCGGCGCACCGGGTCGAGCACCGATCCCACGGCCCTCACCCACGGCTACGCGTTGAGCCTGGGGATCTCCGGCATCCTGCTGGCCATCGCGGTGGCCGTGGCGCTGACCGTCCTGCCCAAGGGCCGCCCCGGCCCACCGGTCGGCACCGGCACGAGACCGGAAGAACTCACCGTTCCGGCCACGGCACGCTGAACCCCTCGACTCTTGGAGCCTGCCGACAAAGAATTCGGCCGCTGAGGCTGGGACCAAGGATGCCCTGGTCGAGGCCGTCTTCGACGGAATACCCCAGCTACCAGGAGCGGGCTCCTGGTAGCTGGGGTGTTGTCTGCGCAACTCGGCGACCAGGAGCCCGTGATTGTCTGTCTACACGCCCGCGTCCGTGAACGCCGGCGATTGCGCCTCACTGGGGTGCCGATGTCACGGCCGCAAACCGGCATACCCGTCGGATCTGACCGTTGCCGAATGGGCGGTGCTGGAAGGCGAGGCGCGGGCGGTGATGGCCGAGCGGGTCGCCGCCACCGGCCGGCCGATGGTGCATGACCTGCGCGCGGCGCTCGACGCGATCGGTTATGTGACCCGGTACGGGATCAAGTGGCGGGCCCTGCCGATCGGCTTCCCGCCGCATGAGGCCCGGCTCGCCCTCGCACCGGGTCATACCAGGGGGCGCTGCGCCCCGCGGGCGAGGGCGGCGGCCTTCAAGGCGAGCCGGCCGCCCCCTTTACAGTGGGTTTCTGTGCTTTACGGAAGATCTGTGGAAATCAGCGCGCTCGACGAGGTGATCGCACAGGCCCGCCATGGCTGCGGCGGGGCGGTAGCACTCCGGGGTGAGGCCGGCGCGGGCAAGACCGCCCTGCTCGACGCAGCGGCCGCGCGGGGCGAGGCGATGAGGGTGCTGCGGACCGGCGGCGTCGAGTCCGAGTCCGACCTGGCGTTCGCGGCGCTGCACCAGCTGCTGTGGCCGGTGGCCGGATTGATCGACGCGCTACCAGGGCCGCAGGGCGACGCCGTGCGAGCGGCCCTGGGGCACGCCGTCGGCGGCGCGGGCGACCGCTTCCTACTGGGCGCCGGCGTGCTGTCGTTGCTGGTCGAGGCCGCCAGCCCGGAGGGCCTGATCTGCGTGGTAGACGACTTCCAATGGGTCGACCGGGCCTCGGCCGACGCGCTGCTGTTCGCCGCCAGGCGGCTGGGTACCGAACGGATCGCGATGTTGCTCGCCGTCCGCGGCGACGCTCCTGTCAAGGGCGTGCCGTCGACGGTGGGCGTGCGCGGCCTGCCCGAGGACGCCGCGGCCGAGCTGTTGGAGTCCCGGCACGGGCTGCTGGCCGCCCCGGTGAGACGGGAACTCATCACGCTGACCGGGGCTAACCCCCTGGCCCTGGACGAGATCGCCGCCCGGCTGACGCCCGCGCAACTCGCCGGCCGCGAACCGCTGCCCGACCCGCTGCCCGGCGGCGCCCGGCTTTTCGGCGACCGGGTGACCGGCTTGTCGGCCCCCGCCCGGCTGGTCGCCCTGCTCGCCGCCGTCGAGACCGACCTCGAGGTGGTCCTGCTTGCCGCCGAGCGGCTGGCGGCCGGGGCGGCGGCGGGTTCGGAGGCGGCGGCCTTCGCCGAGCTGGAGGAGAGCGGGCTGGCCGAGGTGTCGGGCACAGGCGTGCGCTTCCGTCACCCGCTCATGCGATCCGCGATCCACGAGGCGGCCACCCCCGCCGAGGTCCGCCACGTGCACGCCGTCCTGGCGGAGCTGACCGCGGGCGACCGTAGGGCCTGGCACCTGGCCGGAGCCGCCCTGGGCCAGGCCGAGCCGGTCGCCGTCGCGCTGGCGGAGGCCGCCGAGCGGGCTCGCGACCGCGGCGGGTACGGCGCCGCCGCCACCGCCCTGACCAGGGCCGCCGAGCTGACCCCCGAGCCGCGCGCCCGCGCCGTCCGGCTGAAGGACGCCGCCGTCGCGGCCTGGCTCGCCGGCCGGCCGGGACAGGCGGAATCGCTGCTGGCCGAGGCACGCGAAGGGGCCGGCAGGGACATCCCGCTCGCGATGGAGATCGCCCAGCTCCGGGGCCGGTTCGAGCTGAACTCGGGCAACGCCGCCGAGGCCGTGCGGATCCTGGCGGCGGGCGACAGCCTGGACATGCTGGCCGACGCCGTGGAGGCGGCCTCGTACGTCGGCGACACGGCGGCCATCGTTGAGCTCGGCCGACGGGCGGCGGCGCACCCCGAGGGGTTCTTGCGGGACACGGTGGCCGGGATCGGGCTGACTCTGAACGGCGACGCTGCCGGGCCGGGCCTGCTGCGGCGGGCACTGGCGCGGGCCGGCGAGCTGGAGGATGCGGCGGGCTACCTGTGGGCGACGGCCGCGGCCAGCGCTCTGGGCGAGTCGGATCTGGCGACCGAGATGGCCGAGCGGGCCGGGCGAGTGGCCAGGGTGTCGGGGATGACCGGGCAGTTGCCCGTCGTGCTGGAGTTCGTGGCGACCGCCGACCGCCTCGCCGGGCGGCTCGCGCGCAGCCAGGCCGTCTCCGAGGAGGGCCTGGCGCTGGCGCGGGAGGCCGGGTACGAGAACACGGTGGCCGCGCACCTGGCCAATCTGGCGGTGCTGGCGGCTCTGCGCGGCGAGGAGGAGCCCTGCGAACGGCAGGCCCGCGAGGCGCTGGCCATCGCCCTGCCGCACCGGGTGGGACTGCGCGCGGGGGTGGCCGCGTACGCGCTGGCGATGCTCGATTTGTGCCTGGGCCGCTACGCGTCGGCGCACGACCGTTTCCGGGCGATCGCGGTGGCGGGGCCGGGCGCGGGGCATCCGACCGTGGCGTGGCGGACCATGCCGGACCGGGTCGAGGCCGCAGTGGGGGCGGGCGACGAGGCCGGTGCCCGAGCGGCGCTTTCGGCCTACGAGCGATCGACCGAGCACGCCGCGACGTCCGAGTCGCGCGCGCTGCTGGCCCGCTGCCGAGGCCTGGCCGAATCGGCTGAGGAGGCTTTCGGCGAGGCGCTGCGGCTGCACACCAACCCGTTCGAGGCGGCCAGGACGGCCCTGCTGCTGGGTGAGCGTCTGCGCCGCGCGCAGCGGCCGGGCCAGGCGCGAGCGCATCTGCGGATGGCGTGGGAGATTTTCGAGCAGGCCGGCGCCCGGCCGTGGGCGCGGCGCGCGCAGGAGGAGCTGCGGGCGGCGGGCGAGACCGGCAGCGCCCCGCCCCCCAGCGTGCTCGACGCGCTGACCCCGCAGGAACTGCGCATCGCGGGCCTGGTCGCCGACGGGTTGTCGAGCAAGCAGATCGCCGCCCAGCTCTTCCTGAGCACGCGTACGGTCGAGTACCACCTGTACAAGGTCTATCCGAAGCTGGGCATCGGCTCCCGTACGGATCTGGCGCGGCTAGTAGTTCTACAGAAGGCTCCCGTAGCCGGAGGCGACATGCTTTGAGGCATGCAAAACGTGACCATCTGGAGTGAAGAGTTCGGCGCCGAGACGGACGCGCCGATCCTGTTGATCATGGGTTCGATGTCGCAGGGCATCCTGTGGCCGGACGAGCTCGTCGGCCGGCTGACGGCCGGCGGCCGCCGGGTGATCCGGTACGACCACCGTGACACCGGCATGTCGGGCACCGTCGACTTCGCGGCCGAGCCGTACACCTGGGACGACATCAAGAACGACGTCTACCGCGTGCTGGAGGCCCACGGCCTGGACAGCGCCCACCTGGTGGGCCATTCGGCGGGCGGGCTGCTCGGCCAGCTCATCGCCGTGGAGGCGCCGGAGCGGGTGCGGTCGCTGACCGTCGTCGCCTCCTCGCCGCTCGGCGGCGGCGAGGGCCAGGTGCTCCTGCGGGCCCTGATGGGCCAGCCGCAGCCCGAGGGCAGCCTGCCGGAGCCGGAGCCGGAGTTCGTGGAATTCTTCCGCGCGCTGATGGCCGCCCCGCCCGCCCAGGACCGCCGCGCGCTGATCGACAGCATGATCGCCGAGCAGCGCGTGCTGCACGGCACCGGGCTGCCGTTCGACGAGGACGCGGCACGCCGACTGCAGGAACGCATCTACGACCGGGCCCGCGACCTGTCGGCGGTGGCCAACCACCGGCTGGCCGCAGGGGCCAGCCCCGACTTTGAGCCGGTGGGCGCGCTGCACCGGGTGCAGGCGCCCACGCTGGTCATCGAGGGCAGCCACGAGCCGGTCAAACCGGGTCACGGCGCGATCATCGCCGAGCAGATCCCGGGGGCGCGGCTGATGATCGTGGCGGGCATGGGGCACACGCTGCCGCTGGAGACCCACCAGGAGCTGGCCGACGCGATCCTCACGCACACGGCCGAGTGAGGAAGTCTGTTGCAAGATCCCTGCGTTCCCGCCATCGAAGTGGCGGACCTGACTCAGCGCTTCGGTGCCGTGCTCGCCGTCGACCGGCTCAGCCTGAGCATCCCGCCGGGGATGTTCTACGGCATCGTAGGCCCCAACGGCGCCGGTAAGTCCACCGCGTTGATGGCCATGTGCGGGTTGCGGGAGCCGACCGCGGGCACGGTCAGGGTCACCGGTCATGATCTGCGCACCGCGCGGGAGGCCGCGCTCGCCCAGCTCGGCGTCATGATGGACGGCCTGTCCCTGCCCGAACGGCTGACCGCCACCGAGGTCCTGCGTTATAGCGCCGGGCTGCGCGGCCTGGACGACGGCTGGCGGGCGCAGGCGGGCGACCTGCTGGAGATCCTCGGACTCGACGCGGTTCCGCGCACGCTGATCGTGGAGTACTCCACAGGCATGCGCAAGAAGATCAATCTTGCGCTGGCGCTGCTGCACCGGCCCCGGGTACTCGTACTGGACGAGCCGTTCGAGGCGATCGACCCGGTATCGGCCCACTCCATCGAGCAGGTGCTCAAGCAGTACGTCGACGCCGGCGGCACGGTGGTCCTGTCGAGCCACATCATGGACTTCGTCGAGCGCAACTGCCGCCGGATGGCGGTGGTGGCCGATGGCCGGGTGCTGGTTGAGGGGCCGGTGGAGGAGGTGGCCGCGGGCTCGACGCTGAACGAGCGGTTCGTCGAGCTGGTGGGCGCCGATCCGGTGCGGCCGCTGGAGTGGCTGACGTGACCCGGGCCTTGTTCGCACTCAAGCTGCGCCTGTTCCGCAACGGCCCGCACAACGAGCGCGCCTTCGGCCTGGTCACCGGACTGGTCCTGGCCGCCCTAGTGATCGCGGGCGCGTCCTTGACCGCCCATGGCGTGATCCACGAGGGCTGGATCGCCGTGGCGCTCACGGTGTGGGGTGGCATGTGGCTGTTCGGGCCGCTGGCTCAGCCTCGCCATGATCCGTCGGTCATCTCCCGCGAGTGGTTGCGCGGTTATCCGCTGCGGTCGTGGCGGCTGGCGCGGGCGCTGTCGTGGACCGAACTGCTGGGCGTCGGCCCGCTGATCACGCTGGCGTGCCTGTCGTCGCTGGTGGTGCTGGCCGCGCCGGGTGGCCCGGCGGCGGTTGCGGCCGCCGTGGCTGCGGTGGTTGCCCAGCTGTATCTGCTCATCTGGGTGGGCAAGACGGTGGCGGCGCTGGCGGCCTGGCTGCTGCAGACCCGGGTCGGGATGACGCTGGCCGCCGTACAGACCGCGATCATGCTCGCGCTGTCGTTCGCCGGATGGGTGCCAGTCGCGGCCTGGCTGCTGCCGCGTCTCGGCGAGGGGGACATAGCCCTGGTCACCCCCACGGCCGGGCAACTGCCCGAGCCGATGATCGACGTGCTCGCCGCGTCGCCCACCGGCTGGGGATACGGCGCGGCACTCGCCGCACGCGACGGCGCCGGGATGGGACCGGTCCTGCTGCCACTGGCGGCGCTGCTGGCCTTGGGCGCCCTGTTGCAGCTGTGCTGGATCGCGCTGACGGCTCGCGCCCTGCGCCGGCCGCCTCGCCGGGCGAGTTCGCGGCGGCCCGCCGTACCGGGACGTGGACTGTCTTTGCCGTTCATGACGCCGCAGGTGGCCGCGGTCGTCTCGCGAGAACTGGTCACCTGGCTGCGTGACCCGGCGCGCGGCGTTGAGCTGCGCAGCGCCTGGCTGACACCGCTGCTGATGGCGCTCATCATCGCCTTCACCGACTGGAGCTGGGCGCTGCCGCTGGTAGGCCCCGCGGCAGCCGTGTTCGGCGCGATGGTCGCGATCAACACCTACGCCCTGGACGGCACGGCCCTATGGCAGCTCCTCACCACACCGGGCGCCTTCAAGGCCGACGTGCATGGGCGGATGGCGGCGTGGGCGCTGCTGTTCGGCCTGCCGTCCATTGCGCTGGCGGCCGTGCTGTGGGCCGCGACCGGCTCTCCCTTGGGAGGTGCCGCCGTCGGTGGCGCCATCGCCGCGGCCGCGGCGGGCTGCGCCGGGGCACCGCTGCTCGCGCTCGTGATGCCGGCCGTGGGCACCGACGCCCGCGATCGCATCTACCCGGGGCAGCAAGCGGGCGATCCGACGGGCGGACAAATGACGATCTTCCCTGTGGCCCTGCTGGCCGCCATCCTGCCCGGCGTCATCGGCGGTCCGTGGTGGGTGACCGCCCTCGTCGCCGTCCTGCTGGCCGCCACCGTCCTCGGCGTGACACCCGCGCTCACCGTGCGCCTGCTCCAGCAGCGTGGCACCCGCCTCCTCGATGCGATGGCCTCACGCGATGCCGCGGCCTCGCTCATCCGCCCGAGCGGAGAGCTGAAGCCACCCGCCTGGACCTGACCGGTGCGCCGCCCGCCCCGGATCGCTTTCGGCCCATCTCCTGAGGTCCACGAGCGGGCCGCCACCCACTCGGGCAGGCGGGCCTTGGCCAACCTGCACCCCGAGGCGTCCATCAGCTCGACACGGCCGCCGGCCGCCGCGGCGGTCGGCCCTGCACTGGTCGGAGAGATACGCGTCAGCTACGGCGACCGGCCCTGAACGGTCCCGAACGGATCGCTTCAGCGTCAAAGAGCCCGCCGGCGGCCCGAAAGCAAGCAACTACGGCCCGCACGCCGTACGGCGGGGCCGTCTGGCGCGGAGGTGGGTGGGTGTTCCGGCCGGCTTATAAAAAAGCGCAACCAGCGCGCCCGTCAGTCCGGAGGCCTGAAAAACGAGACGGCAACTGCGACGGCCGGCCGGAACACCCACCCACCGCAGCGCGCACGGCGAAAACCCAAAGCATCCACCCACCGAACCGCGAAACCACCGCACCCAGAAACACCCGCAGCGACAAACCGGACCACCCACCGGGGAAACGCCTTTAGAACAGCGCAACCCACACAGCCCAGAACAACCCGAACAGACAGGCATAACAGCTCCGGCACGGCCCAGATGAGCCGTGCCGGAAGGTGTCAAGGCCAGCAGGTCAGGCGGCCATGGCCATCTTCCGCAACCGGGCCAGCGCGTCGCGCTCGATGCGGCGGGCGCGGTCACGGCCGATGCCGTAGCGCTCGCCGACCTCGGTCAGCGTGTGCTCGCGGCCGTCCATCAGGCCGTAACGCCAGCGGAGCATCTCGCGGGTCTGGCCTTCCAGTCCCGTCAGCCACTGCTCCAGGCGCTCCCGCTCCAGGATGTCCATGGCCTGCTGCTCCGGGTCGGCCCAGGTCTCGTCAGCGATCATGTCGCCGAGCTCGGTCTCGTCCTCGTCGCCCACGCCGAGCTGGAGGGAGACAGGGTCGGACGCCCAACGGCGCAACTCGCGGACCCGCTCGATCGGCAACTCCAGCACCGTGGCCAGATCGGCGTCCGTCGGCTCCTGGTCGAACTCGGCCAGCATGTCGCGCCGGACCCGCATCAACCGGGTCATCTGCTCACCCGCGTGGGTGGGCAGCCGGACCGGCCGGGCCTGCTCGTGGATCGCGCGGCCCACGGACTGCCGGATCCACCAGGTGGCGTATGTGGAGAACTTGTAGCCTCGCCGGTAATCGAATTTCTCGACCGCCCGCACCAGGCCCAGATTTCCCTCCTGGACCAGATCGATCAACGGCATTCCCCGTCCGGAGTATTTGCGCGCGACCGCCACCACAAGACGTAGATTGGCCTGGATGAATTCGTCTTTGGCCCGCTGCCCCGAAACTGCCAGCCGTTCAAGCTCCTCATCGGCGGCGTCCGCGATCCGCGGCTCCGCCAGTCCGCCGTCCAGCAATTGCTCCGCGAAGAGGCCGGCCTCGATCCGCTTGGCGAGCTCGACCTCCTCCTCCGCGGTGAGCAGGGGAACCCGCCCGATCTCAGCCAGGTAGGTCCCCAGCAGGTCCCTGTCGGTGACCTGCTGATCCTGCGTCCGATTCCCCGTCGGCCTTGCCATCCGATGGCACCTCGCTCCGCCTGCTTATGACATGTCCGCACGCTCGTTCAATGCCCCGCGCCTACCCACATGTCGCTTACCTGACCAACGCTCGGATCAGCGCAAAGATTCCCTAAAGAAGTACGCCCGGAGAACGGTTTGAATTTCCTCCCCAAGGAGGATGTCTCCGAACATGACGTCACAGGCATAGCGGGCTGCCCGGCCGATGGGGCTTCAAACCAGGCGACGGCCCTCCCGCCAGACCTGAGCCACCAGGGGCACGCCGGGGCGGTAGGCGAGGTGGACGTAGGAGGGGGCGTCCAGCACCACCAGGTCACCGCGAGCTCCCACTCGCAGTGTGCCGACGTCGTCGCGGCGCAGTGCCCTGGCTCCGCCGTAGGTGGCGGCCCTGATCGCCTCCAGCGGCGTCATCCGCATCTCGCGGACCGCCAACGCCAGGCAGAACGGCATGGAAGAGGTGAAGGACGAGCCGGGATTGCAGTCGGTGGCCAGTGCGACGGTCACCCCCGCGTCCAGCAGACGGCGCGCGTCCGGGTACGGCGAGCGGGTGGAGAACTCCGCGCCGGGCAGCAGGGTGGCCACCACCCCGGCCGAGGACAGCGCGAGGACGTCCTCGGCGGTCAGGTGGGTGCAGTGGTCGGCTGAGGCGGCGCCCACCTCGGCGGCGATCTGCGCGCCCGGACCGTTGCCGAGCTGGTTGGCGTGGATCCGCGGCAGCAGCCCGGCCTTCACCCCGGCGAGCAGGATCTCCCTGCTCTGGTCGGCGTCGAACGCGCCGCGCTCGCAGAACACGTCGACCCACCTGGCGTACGGCGCGCAGGCCGTGAGCATCTCCCCGGTGACCGTGCGGACGTAGTCGTCGGCAGATGACACGCCGGGTGGCACGATGTGAGCGCCCAGATAGGTCGTCTCCGCGGTGAACCGCCGGGCGATCTCCAGGGAGCGGCGCTCGTCCTCGACCGTCAGGCCGTAACCGCTCTTGATCTCGACGGTGGTGGTTCCCTGGGCGAGCATCTCGGCGACCAGGGCGGCCGTCCGGCCCGCCAGCAGGTCGCCGGTGGCCGCACGGGTCGCGGCGACCGTGGTGCGGATGCCCCCGGCCGTGTAGGGCTCCCCCGACATGCGGGCGGCGAACTCGGCCGTGCGGTCGCCGGCGAAGACCAGATGGGCGTGGCTGTCGACGAAGCCGGGGATCACACAGCGCCCGCCCACGTCCACGCGCTCGTCGGCGCCGGGGTCCTCGCCTGCCGCTCCGGCCCATGCGACCCGGCCGTCCTCGATCACCAGGGCGGCGTTCTCGATCTCCTCCCGCTCCGGACCACCGGTGTAGAGCAGTCCGATCCGATCAAAGAGCACACTCACCGGCCGCTCACTCCTAATCTCCCCGCCTCTCACCGGCCGCTCACTCCTTCTCTCCCCGCGCCTCGGCGATCGCCTCGCCGAGCAGCGCACCGACGTTCCCGAGGGCGTGCCGGCCATCCACCACGACCCGGTTGCCGCCCGACACCACCGAGTGCACATCCGCGGCCGTCGCGGCGAAGACCACCATCTCCGGGGCGCCGCCGGCGGACGCGCCCGCCGTGCGGACCGAATCCAGTCGCACGGACACCAGGTCCGCCCACGCGCCCGGCACGAGCATGCCCGCGTCGGGGAAGCCCAGGGAGGCGTGCCCGGCGGCGGTCGCGGCCTGGAGCAGCTCGGCGGCCGTCCAGTGTCCGCGCTGCTCGGTGGCCAGCCGCTCGTCCAGCTCGACCGCGCGGGCCTCCTCGAACAGGTCGACGACCGCGTGGCTGTCCGAACCGAGGGTGATCGGCGAGCCCGCCTCGGACAGCGCCCTGGCCGGGCCGATGCCGTCGGCCAGGTCGCGTTCGGTCGTCGGGCACATGCAGACGTGGGTGCCCGACTGGCCGAGCAGCGCGATGTCGGAGTCGGACACGTGCGTCGCGTGCACCGCCGTGGAGCGGGGGCCGAGCACGTCGTGCTCGGCCAGCACCCGGACCGGGCCGGCGGCGTACATCTCCACGCAGGCGGCGTTCTCCGCGCGCTGCTCCGACACGTGGACGTGCATCGGGAACGCGTGCTGGTGGGAGAACCTGCTGACGGTCGGCATCTGCTCGCAGGGGACCGCGCGGACCGAATGGACGGCCACCCCGACCTCCACGTCCTCGGCCTTCCGGTAGACGTCGGCGAGGGCCTCGACCCGTACGGCCCACCTGTCGGCGTCGCCGTCGCCGAAGCGGAGCTGGGTGCCGGCCAGCGGGGCGCCGAACCCGCCGCTCAGGTAGCAGGCGTCCAGCAGGGCTATGCGCAGACCGGCGTCCCGCGCGGCCTGGACGAGCGCGTGGCCCATGACGTTCGGGTCGTCGTACGGCGTGCCGCCCGGCCCGTGGTGCAGATAGTGGAACTCCCCGACGGCGGTGATCCCGGCCAGCGCCATCTCGGCGAACGTGGCCCTGGCCAGCTTGAGGTAGGAGTCGGGGTTCAGTGTCGCGGCCACGCCGTACATCTGCTCGCGCCAGGTCCAGAAGCTGCCCTTCTCCCGCTGCGTCACCCCCCGCATGGCCCGGTGGAAGGCGTGGGAGTGCGCGTTCGCCAGGCCGGGGACGGTCAGCCCGTCGAGCCGGACGGCTCCCGCGGGCGGGTCGGCCATACCGGGAGTGATCTCCGCGATCCGGGAGCCCTCGACCCGGACGAGCACCCCCGCGACGACCTCGCCGGGCGGTAGCCAGGCCAGCTCACACCAGTAGTTCAGCTCCGGCACAGCTCCTCCAGAGTGGTCGCGAGGGCGGCGACGCCCGCGTGGCAGTCGGCCACCTCGGCGTGTTCGTCCGGGGAGTGTGAGATTCCCGTTGGATTGCGAACGAACACCATCGCGCTGGGCACACCCGCGGAGGCCAGGATCCCGGCGTCGTGGCCGGCCCCGGTCGGCAGAACGGGCACGCCCCCCAGGACCGAGACGATCCGCTCCCGCAGAGCCTCGTCGAAGTCGACGACGGGGGTCCACGACTCGGCGCTGACCTCGGCTCCGGAGAAGTCCGTCAGCTCGAAGACCAGGTCGCGGACCGCGTCCTCGTCACCGCCTCGGGCGTCCAGCCAGGCGCTGACCAGCCCCGGGATGGCGTTGGCGTTGTTGGGCGACACGCGGACCCTGCCGAAGGTGGCCACCACCCCCTGCCGCTGGGCGGCCTGGCGTGCGTGCAGCACGGTCCGGGCGAAGGGCAGCATCGGGTCGTCGCGGTCCTCCAGCCGGGTGGTGCCCGCGTGGTTGGCCTGGCCGTGGAAGTCGAAGCGCCAGCGGCCGTGTGGCCAGATGGCGGCGGCCACGCCGACGGGCGCGTCCCGGTGAACCAGTTCCTGGCCCTGCTCGACGTGGAGCTCCACGAAGACGCCGACGTGGCCGAGCGTCTCGTCGTCGCGGCCCAGCCCGCCCGGATCGCGTCCGGACCGGCGCAGCACCTCGGCCATCGAGTCGCCGTCGTCGTCGGTCAGGCCACGCGCCCGGTCGGCGTCGAGTGCGCCGGTGAGCAGCCGGGAGCCCATGCAGGGGACTCCGAACCTGGCCCCCTCCTCGTCGGTGAAGCAGGCGACTCCCAGCGGGCGGCCGGGCTCGAAGCCCCTGGCCCGCAGCGTGTCGAGGGCGGCGAAGGCGGACACGACGCCGAGGGGACCGTCGAAGGCGCCGCCGTGGCGTACCGAGTCGAGGTGGCTGCCCGTGACGACGCCCGGCCGGCCCGACGGGTCACCCCACCAGGCCCACAGGTTGCCGTTGCGGTCTTCTCTCAGGTCGAGGCTCCGCCGTGCGGCCTCCTGCCGAAACCACTGCCGTAGCTCCAGATCGGCGGGCGACCACGCGTCGCGCAGGTAGCCCCGGGTCCGGGCGTCACGTCCGAGGTGCGCGATGGCACCCCACATCTCGTCGAACATCCCTCCATTATCTGAATGGAGTCATTCATTGGCGAGCCGACGCCGCCCTCAGCGCACGGGTCCAGCCGTCGGGCGGACGGTGATGTCGGTGACATGGGCGTCGGGAGAGGCCGTCACGGCCGCGACCACCGCCCTGGCCACCGACTCCGGCGCCAGGTATCTCTCCGGCTCGTAGGTCCCGCTCTCCTGCTCCCGCACGCTGCGCTGCATGTCGGTGTCCACCCGTCCCGGGTAGACCGTGGTCACCCGGAGGTCGGGCTCCTCCAGCCGGAGCGCGTCGGCGAAGGCGCGCAGCGCGAACTTGCTGGCCGCGTAGGATCCCCAGGCCGGGTTGGCCCGCTGTCCCGCCCCCGAGTTGACCAGCGCCACCTGGCCGTGGGCCGCGCGCAGCGCGGGCAGCAGCAGCCGGGTCAGCTCGGCCACCGCGACCACGTTGACCTCCATCGTCCGCCGCCAGACCTCGGCGGGGGTCTCGGCGATCCGCCCCAGGGTCACCACGCCGGCGCTGTGCACCAGCACGTCGAGCCGGTCGATCCCGGCGACATCGGCCTCGGTGACGGCGGTGAGCTCCACCGGCCACGGCCGCGCGTCCGGCAGCCCGGCGCAGACCTTGGCCAGCGCCTCGGTGTCCCGCCCGCCGAGCAGCAGGTCGTGGGTGGGGGCGAGGGCGTGCGCGATGGCGGCGCCGACCCCTCGGGAGGCTCCGGTGACCAGTGCGGTCGGGCGTTCGAACATACGGTTCACCCTACTCCGGCGCCCTCGCTCCCACCTGGCCGGTCAGTGGCCTCACCCGAGCGTCGACCGGGGAGATCCTTGATGGGAACAGGCGTGCCGGTCTGAGGAGACCCTCGATGGGAAACAGGCGGGCCGGTCCGGGGAGACCCGGTCAGGTTCGGAGCCGGCCCGGCTGGTCGACGAAGACCCCGGCCCGGTCGGTCATCCGTTCGTACTCCTCCAGCCGGGCCTGCGTCCGCAGCGGCGCCGCGTCCGCCATGGCCTCCACCAGCACCATGGCCAGGGCGAGCGGCGCCGCGTGCGAGTCGAACACCAGCCGCTCACCGACCGGGGCGTCCAGGATCACGTCGGCCTCGAATGGCACGTCCGGCCGGTCGGTGATCACCGCTGTCCGCAGGCCCAGCTCGCGGGCGCTCTCCAGGGCCGCCACCGCCTCGGCCGGGTAGCGGGGCAGGATCACCGCGACCAGCCAGGCCGCCCCCGCCCGCCGCGCCGCGTGCAGGCCGTCGGACAGCTCCGAGCCGCCGTGGGTCAGCAGGCGGACGTCGGGGTGGATCCGGCGGGCGAAGTAGGCGAACGTGGTGGCCAGCCCGCTGGAGACCCGCAGCCCGAGAACCGGCAGCGGCTCGCACCCGGCCAGCCGGGTGGCCAGCTCGGTGACGGACGACGGGTCGGCCAGCCGGTCCCGGACGTTCCTCAGGTTCTCGATCTCCCCATCGATCGCGGTCTGCAGGTCGTTGGCCCGTGACGGGTTCCGCTCGCCCAGCACGAAGGGCCGCAACGCCTGCCGCAGCTCGGGATAGCCCGCGAACCCGAGCACCGTCGCGAACCTGGTCACCGACGGCTGGCTCACCCCGGCCCGGTCGGCAAGCTCCACACTGGACAGGAAGATGGCCTCGGCCAGATGGTCGTCGAGGTAGCGCGCGATCCTCCGCTGCACAGGCGACAGCCGGCGATCCCCGAGAAGCTGATCGAGTATGTCACCCACGTCCCCTCCAACCGTTCGATCATCCGCGGGCATTCCCGCCCCCGCCCACCCCACCCGGAGCGCGGTCCGGCCGGCCGGCTCACACACCGGGCGAGCGAGCTCACGCACCGGGTGGGAGGGACACGCACGCCCTTCAGGACTCGCGCATCGGGACGCGGACGCCGCGCTCCTCCGCGACCGTGACGGCCTCGTCGTAGCCGGCGTCGACGTGGCGGATCACTCCCGTACCGGGGTCGTTGGTGAGGACCCTGGTCAGCTTCTCGCCACCGAGCCTGGTCCCGTCGGCGACGGTGACCTGGCCGGCGTGGATGGAGCGGCCGATGCCGACGCCGCCGCCGTGGTGGATGGAGACCCAGGCGGCGCCGGAGGCCACGTTGAGCATGGCGTTCAGCAGCGGCCAGTCGGCGATCGCGTCGGAGCCGTCGGCCATGCCCTCGGTCTCCCGGTACGGCGAGGCGACCGAGCCGCAGTCGAGGTGGTCCCGGCCGATCACCAGGGGGGCCTCGATCTCGCCGGAGGCCACCATGTCGTTGAACCGCTCACCGGCCAGATGGCGCTCGCCGTACCCGAGCCAGCAGATCCGCGCGGGCAGGCCCTGGAAATGGACCCGCTCCTGGGCCATCCGGATCCAGCGGGCCAGCGGCTCGTTGTCCGGGAACAGCTCAAGGATGGCCTGGTCGGTCCTGGCGATGTCGCGGGCGGACCCGGACAGCGCCGCCCAGCGGAACGGTCCCCTGCCCTCGCAGAACAGCGGCCGGATGTAGGCGGGCACGAAGCCGGGGAAGTCGAAGGCTCGGGTGTAGCCGGCGAGCTGCGCCTCGCCCCGGATGGAGTTTCCGTAGTCGAAGACCTCGGCGCCCGCGTCCTGGAACCCGACCATGGCCTCGACGTGCCTGGCCATGGCCTCGCGCGCCTTCCGGGTGAAGCCGGCCGGGTCCTTCTCCCGCTCGGCGGCCATGTCCTCGAAGGCCACGCCGGTCGGCAGGTACATCAGCGGGTCGTGCGCGGAGGTCTGGTCGGTGACGATGTCGATCTCCGCGCCCCGGCGGAGCAGCTCGGGCACGGCCTCGGCCGCGTTGGCCTCGACCCCGATGCTCAGCGGCCTGCGCTGGTCCCGGGCCTGATAGGCCAGGCGCAGCGCCTCGTCGAGGCTGTCGGCCCGCACGTCCAGGTAGCGGTGCTCGATCCGCCGTTCGATGGACCGGGGGTCGCAGTCGACGCAGATCGCCACACCGTCGTTCATGGTCACGGCGAGCGGCTGGGCGCCGCCCATACCGCCGAGCCCGGCGGTGAGAGTGATCGTCCCGGCCAGCGTGCCGCCGAACCGTTTGGCGGCGACGGCCGCGAAGGTCTCGTAGGTCCCCTGCAGGATGCCCTGGGTGCCGATGTAGATCCAGGAACCGGCGGTCATCTGCCCGTACATGGTCAGGCCCGCGGCCTCCAGGCGGCGGAACTCCTCCCAGTTGGCCCAGTCGGGCACGAGGTTGGAGTTGGCGATGAGGACCCGGGGGGCCCACTCGTGCGTGCGGAACACCCCGACAGGGCGGCCGGACTGCACCAGCAGCGTCTCGTCGCCCTCCAGTGTGGTCAGGGTGCGGGTGATCGCGTCGAAGGAACGCCAGTCACGGGCGGCCTTGCCCGAACCGCCGTAGACGACGAGCTGCTCAGGATGCTCGGCCACCTCGGGATCCAGATTGTTCTGGATCATGCGGAGTGCCGCCTCCTGCGGCCACCCCTTGGCGGTGAGTGTGGTGCCGCGTGGTGCGCGCACGATCCGGCTGCCGGTCATGACCGAACCTCCCCATCAAAGCTGAATGAACGCATTCATATTTGTCACCCGGAGGCTACCGGTCAACCCGGAGGAAGAGGGCATCCCGGACAGCACATCCGGGATGCCCTTTTCCGATTGCCGGTCCAGCCCTCACCCTGGCCCCGTCCCGCACGGACTGGACCGGAGACCGGACACGGCGAGTGCCCGACTGGCACCCCCAGACGAAGGAGAGGCTTCGCACAGGCCGGATTCCCGCTTTCCTGGGCGGCCAACCAGTCGGCGGGGCCGGTGACCGAACTATCCCGTTACGCTCCGCGGGAATTTGCGTGCGGGGGCACCGGCCGCTAACTCGGATCTACGTCCGCAGCAGGAACTGGGTGGCGGCGAGCTCACGGTAGAGGTCGTCGGCGTCGAGCAGCTCACCGTGGGTGCCCACGGCCCGCACCCGGCCCGCCTCCATCACCACGATCCGGTCGGCGCTGGTCACCGTGGACAGGCGATGGGCGATCACCAGCACAGTCGTCTCCCTGGCCACCTCGGCGATCACCTCGCGGAGTCTCAGTTCGTTGACCGCGTCGAGCTGGGAGGTGGCCTCGTCGAGCAGGAGCAGCCGGGGCCGCCGCAGCAGGGCGCGCGCGATGGCGACCCGCTGGCGCTCTCCGCCGGAGAGCATGATCCCACGATGGCCGACCTTGGTCTCCAGCCCTTCGGGGAGCCGGGCGACCAGATCCTCCAGCCGGGTCAGCGCGAGCGCCCTGCGGATGTCGGTCTCGCCCACACCCGGCGCGGCGAAGACGAGGTTCTCCCGGAGCGAGCCGTCCAGCACCGGCGCGTCCTGCTCGACATAGCCGAGGGAGGCGCGCAGCTCGCCCAGCGGCCACTGCCTGATGTCGCGGCCGTCGACCGTGATCGTCCCGGCCTGCTGCTCGTAGAACCGTTCGAGCAGGGCGAACACCGTGGACTTGCCCGCCCCCGACGGACCGACGAGCGCGGTCATGCCGCCCGCCGGGACCGTGAAGGAGACGTCGTGGTGGACCACCGGCCGGTCGTCGCCGTAGCGGAACGCGACACCCTCGAAGCTCACCCCCGCGGGAGCCGCACCGACCACGCCGGCCGCCTTCTCGGCCTCCTCGGCCGGGAGCTCCTCGATCTCGCGGATCCGCTTCACCGCCGCCAGGCCGTTCTGTATCTGGGTGACGCCCTGGATCAGCTGGCCGATCGGGGCGACCAGGTAGAACAGGTAGAGCAGGAAGGCGATCAGCGAGGAGACCGCCAGCGCGCCGGAGGCGACCCGTGCGCCGCCCACGCCCAGGACCGCGACGAAGGCGAGCTGCGCGGACACCCATGCCGAGATGCCCGCGATGGAGGTCCACCAGGCGACCGCGATGCCCCTGTCCCGCGCCTCGCGGGCCGCTTCGACCACCGTGGCGATCTCGCGGTCCTCGGCGCCGCTGGCCTTGACGGTGCGGAAGGCCTGCAGCACCCGGTCGAGCACCGCTCCCATCTCGCCCACCGCGATCTGCGCCTGCGTCGAGGCCCGGCGGATGCGCGGCATGACCAGGCCCACGAGCGAACCGACCACGACCAGGACCACCAGCGTGATGAGCAGCAGCAGCCAGTCCATGAGCGCCATCATCACCACGGCGCCCACGAGCATGAACGCCGAACTGACCATCTCGACGACGCCGTCGGTGAACACCGCCCGGAGCAGGGTGGTGTCGGAGGTCACCCGCGACAGCAGATCGCCCGGCTTGAGCCGGTCCACCTCCGACACCCTCAGCCGCAGCATCCGGTCCACCAGGCTGCGCCGGGCGGCGAACACGACGCCCTCTCCCATGCGCTCCAGCACGTATCTGCCGAGCGCGCCGACCCCGGCCCCCACCAGCACGGCGGCCGTCAGGCCGAGCACCGGCCCGACCAGGGAGCGCTGCTCGCCGAAGGCGTCGATGACCGTCTTGGCCAGCAGCGGCATGGCCAGCCCGGCCAGCGAGCCGACGAGGCTGAGCGCCCCGCCGAGGAACAGTGCCCGCCGGTGCGGGAGGACGGAGGCGAACAGAAGTCGCCAGGAGGCGGTCTCGGCCAATTTCCACTCCTCTGAACGGCGTGACCGGCCCCCGGTCGCCGTCCTATCTATCTACCGCCCTTTTACTCGCCCCGAGCACCCGGCCCGGTTCCGCCGCCGGAAGCCGACGACGCCACCATCGGTTGACATGAAAACGTACGTCAACCGAAGTTGACGTACAGCTCGACGGCCCTGCTGCTCCCACCTGCGTCCGTGGGAGAATCCCCCCATGCTCGATCTTCGCGTTGACCCCGTCGCCGAAGCCCGTCTGGTCAACCGTTTCGGCCCTGGGGTCCGCCCCTGGCTGACCGCGCTGCCCGCCCTCGCCGAGCGGCTGGCCGTACGGTGGGACCTGGAGATCGTCGAGGCCGTCTCCCGGGGCGGCACCTCACGGATCTTCCGGGTACGGCGGGCGGACAGCGGCGGAGCCTTCCTGAAACTCACCCCGGAGCCGGCGATCTGCGCGGCCGAGGCTCTCGCCCTGAACGCCTGGGCGGACACCCCGCAGGTCGTCGACCTGGTCGCGGCGGACGTGGCGGCCGGAGCGCTGCTCCTGGATGCCGTGGAGCCCGGCACGACGGCCGACCGCCCCGGCGGGAGACCCGCTCCGCAGGAGATCTCCGGGCTGCTGAAGTCGCTTCGAGTCACCGAGGTTCCTGACGGCCTGCCCCCGCTGCGCGAGCGGGTCGCGTTCCTCTTCGAGTTGACCCGCAGGCGCCTGCGGCCGGGCGCCCTTGAAGATGACGTGCTCGACCGTTCGCTGGCCGCCGCGCTCGCCCTGGCGGAGGACGGCCCGATCGGCCTGGTCCACGGCGACTTGCACCCCGGCAACGTCCTCGACGGCGGGCCCCGAGGACCGGTGGTCATCGACCCCCGGCCCAGTGTCGGCGACCCCACCTTCGATGCCGTCGACTGGGTCCTCCCCGCCGACGACCTCGACCGGCTCCGGGAGAACATCGCCCAACTCGATGTGGATCACGGGCGCCTGATGCTCTGGTGCCGGGCCATCGCGATCCTCCTCGCGGTCCCCCGTCTCAGCCACGGTCCGCACGACGCCGAGACCGCGTTCCTCCTCCGGCTGGCAACCGCCTGACCGGTCGATCCGGCGGCGAATCCACCGGTTCTTCTCGCCCCGGAATCACCGGGCCGGGCGCGACCGGATGTGACCACCGGGGTGCCGTCGTCCGGAGCCGTCCCTGACGGACGGAACGCCGGCACCCGGTGCGGCGGTCCGCGGATCAGCCGCGCCGCTTGACCCCGTACTCCCTGCGCATCTCCGCCACGGTGTCCAGGATCTCGTCCTGGGTCTTGAGCAGCTTCGCCTCGGCCTCCTCGGTCCGCCCCTCGGCGACCATCCGGCGGTTGCCGGTCCGGTTGCCCAGCTTCCGCTTGGCCCTGGCCTTCACCTCACGCAGATTGAGCTTCTCGATGAGACCCACGATCCACACTCCTTCGGCAGGAAGGCCCGCCAACTGCCCGGCCAGGGGGCGAGTATGCGCACCCCGGTCTCTTTCTCCGCCACCGGGGGTGCGGCCTCCCGGCGTTCGGCCGTGGCCATCTTCCGGGGCCGGGGTCGGCGGGCACCGGACGCCATGAACCAGTGGGCTCACCCGGGCATACAGCTCTCGGTTCGACCACAGACCTGGCCGCAACGAGATTGAAGACAAGAAGGAGATGACCACCATCGGCCTCATCAAGGCGAGGGAACTGTCCACGCCATCATCGGATGCCGCCTCCGCCGCAGCACAGGGCCTGTACGGAGTTGAAATCAGAGGGATTCGCCTGCGTTTCGGTCTGCGATCCTGGTAGGCCATCGTCATGGCGCGTGGAGATCTCACCGTTGAGGAATGGTCCTTGATCGATCCTCACCTGCCGCTGGGTGAGCGAGGCCCGATCCCGGACCACGGGGTCAGGCAACGGTGGCGGTGGAGGCTCGCGCGGCCAGGGCCGGAGGAAGGCGCTCCGACCGCACCTCTCCTCCGAACAGGAGGCGGGTCAGCATCTGCAGCGCCCTGCGCCCCATCTCCTGCATGGGCACGGAGACGCTGGTCAGAGGGATGGGCAGCTCGGCTGCCAGCGGCGTGTCGTTGTAGCCCATGATCGAGATGTCGATCCCGACGGTGAGGCCGTGGTCGCGGGCCGCGCCCATGGCGCCGATGGCCGCGAAGTCGTTCACCGCGAAGATCGCAGTCGGCCGATCAGGACCGGCGAGCAGTCGCTCGGCTGCCGCCCGCCCGCCCGCGGTGTCGAACGGCGAGTACAGCACCCGCGGCGCGGGCAGGCCGCGATTCCGGTAGCGGCCGACGAACCCGGCGGTGCGGTCGGCACCCGTGCTCGCGTACGGCTCTCCCGCGATCACCGCAACCTCGGTGTGGCCCAGTCCGAGCAGGTGATCGGCGGCCAGCCGCCCGCCCAGCAGGTCGTCAGCGGTGACCGATGGATGCTCACCGGCGCCCCGGTTGACCAGCACGAACTTCCCGCCGTCCGCGGCCAGCTCATCGAGGAAGCCGCTGTCCAGGCTGGCGTCGCCGAAGATGAGCCCGTCCACCCGGCGGGCGAGCAGCATCCTGGTCCGCAGCCGTCGCGTCTTCTCGTCATCGTGGCTGTTCGCGGTGATGGTGGTGAGCCCGAGCTCTCCCGCCGCCTCGTCGATGCCCTCGTAGATCATCGCAAGCACCAGGTCGGACAACCGCGGCACGAGGACACCGACGAGTTTGCTCCGCCCCGTACGCAGGCCGCTCCCATGGGGATCCGGCTGGTATCCCAGTTCCTGCGCCAGGCGCCGGATCCGCGTGGCGGTGTCGCCGGACGCCGCACGAGCGCCGTCGTCGGCACCCCCGTTCAGAACCCGGGACACCGTCGAGACATGCAGGCCGAGCTGGTCGGCGATGGAGCGTAACGTCACCTGGCGCGCCTTGGGGTCAGCCACGAAGCCTCGCTTTCCGGGTCAGGTATCACGATAGGCCCTCTTGACGGCGTACCGAAGCGGAGTCCATGCTAACCCAAACGTTTGGCCCAAACGTTTGGGTTCTGGAAGGAACGTGAAATGACCGACGTAGCGGACCCGCCTGTCAGCCCGGCCCGAGTGGCGGTGGTCCAGTTCGATCCCCAGGTCGGCTTGGACAATCGTGCGGCCAACACCGATCGGGCGCTCTCGCTCGCCACCCGCGCGGCCCAGGACGGGGCGACACTGATCGTCCTGCCCGAGCTGTCGACCACGGGATACAGCTTTCGCGACCGCTCCGAGGCATACGAGCACGCCGAAGGAGTCCCGGACGGGGCGACCGTCAAGGCGTGGGAGTCCTTCGCCCGCGAACACGGGGTGCACCTGGTCGGCGGCCTGGCCGAACGCGACGGTGTGCGGCTCTACGACACCGCTGTCCTCGTGGGCCCGGACGGATACGTCGGCCGCTACCGCAAGACCCATCTGTGGAACCGGGAGAAGCTCTGGTTCACGCCCGGTGACCTCGGCTTTCCCGTTTTCGAGACCCCGATCGGCCGCATCGGCCTGCTGATCTGCTGGGACATCTGGTTCCCCGAGGTGCCGAGACTCCTGGCCCTGCAGGGAGCGGACATCATCTGCAGCGTCAACAACTGGGTCTGGACGCCCCCTCCGATCTTCGACGAGACCGGCCGGTGCATGGCCTCGTACCTGACCATGACCGCCGCGCACGTGAACAACGTCTTCATCGCCGCCGCCAACCGGGTCGGCACCGACCGGGGCGCCCGTTTCCTGGGCTGCTCCCTCATCGCCGGCACCAACGGCTGGCCCATCGGTCAAGTGGCGGGCGCCGAGGAGGAGACCATCCTGACGGCCGACATCGACATCGTCTCCGCGCGGAGCGCGCCGATCTGGAACCAGCTCAACGATCTGGTCCGCGACCGGCGTGGCGACCTGTACGACCCGATGCTCGGTTACACGATGGGCCAGGCGGCGCCGCGCTGATGGCCGCCACCATCGCACCGGCCCGCCTCGGCGCGCGACGGCTGAGCGCCGCGGCCGCGGTCGTCGCGGCGGCGGCCCTGCTGGCCACGTCGCTGGCGGCCGCACAGCCCGCCCTGCCGTCGCTCGTCCCGGGCTACGCCTCCTGGGGACTGGGATACACGGACCCGACCTGGTACGCATACTGGATTCTCGGCGACATCACCGAGCCGACCCTGGTGAAGTCGGCGCTCGGCGGCCTGCTGATGGTCGCCGGGGCCACGCTGGCACACGTCGCCCGGCGCCGCGGCCGGCGGTGGCAGGGGTTCGCGTTGGCGTGCGGCACGGGCGACCTGTGGCCGTGGGTGCTGGTCGCCGCCGGCATGGGACTGCTGGCCAGCAACCTGCTCTGGGGCTGGACTCTGGGCGGCTGGCAGCCGACCTTCGCCCCGCTCGTGTCCGTCCCGCCCGCCCTCGTGATGGTGTACGGCCCCGGCTGGCGCGTCGCGACGACCGGTGCCGCCCTCGGCGCGATGCTGGTCACGCCGATCGCTCTGGTGCTGGTGAACCTGGTGTGCGTACCGCTGAACATGTCGCCCGTGGTCGGAAGCACCCTGGCCATGTCACTCGGCGGGCTCGCCGCCTTCTGGCTGTGCCGGCGGCTGCCCTGGTTCCCGCCACCACGCACGACGCGCACCGCACCGCCGCACCGAGCGGAGGAGACGCCGGCCCGGTACGGACCCTCCTGGGTGCCGCGCCGCATCCTGGCGGACTTCACCGAATCGCACTTCTACGGCAACGAGTGGGCGGGAGCGGGCCTGCTGCTGGGCTGCGTCCTGCATTTCCTCCTCAACCCCGCGGCGCCCGTATACGGCAGCGGGCTGTTCCCCCAACTGCTCGCGACGCAGGTGCTGACCGCCGCCTGCGGGGTTCTGTTCTGGGGCGGACGGTGGGCGTCCAGCGGCTGGTACCCGACCTTCGTCCCGATCGTCTCCGTGGCACCGGCCACCGTGCTGGCCTTCGGCGGCACGCTGCCGTCGATCGTGGCTGGGGCCGTGCTCGGCGCCGCCGCCGCTCCCCCGCTCGCGGCGGCGCTGGCCCGGCGGCTGCCGGACGACGTCCAGCCCATGGTCGCCTACACCGCGGCCATGGCCGTGTGCACGGCGGCGATCATCCCTCTCCTCGGCCTGCTTCCCGGCTTCCACCTCACATGACCGGAAAGGACTCCATGCCGACACCCAGCGTTGGCGAGCGACCGCACCTCGGCCGGCGCGGACACTTCGCCGGCCGTACGATCTCCGAGCTCGCAGAGGATCTGCGCGCGGGACGCACCACGTCGGTGGAGCTGACCCGGCACGCGCTCGACGCCGTCGCAGCGCTGGACCCCCTGCTCAACGCGTTCGTCACCGTCGATGCGGAAGGCGCACTGGCCGCGGCCGGCGATGCCGACAGGGAGCTGGCGTGCGGCACCGACCGGGGGCCGCTGCACGGCCTGCCTGCCGGGGTGAAGGACGTCATCATGGTCGTGGGTCTGCCCGCGACCATGGGCTCGCGGCATTTCGCCGAGTACGTCGCCGACGCCGACGCCGTCTCCGTGACCCGGCTGCGTCAGGCCGGAGCGGTCATCGTCGGCAAGACCACCACCCACGAGTTCGCGTACGGCCCGACCGGCGACTGCTCGGCCACCGGCCCGTCGCTCAACCCGTGGGACGCCTCCCGCATGTCGGGCGGGTCCAGCGGGGGCAGCGCGGTGGCCGTGGCAGCGGGCATGGTCCCGCTCGCGCTCGGCACTGACACCGGCGGCTCGTCCCGCGTCCCCGCGGCGCTGTGCGGGATCGCCGGCTTCAAGCCTGCCTACGGCGCCATCCCGGCCGACGGCGTGTTCCCCCTGGCGCGATCCCTGGACCACGTCGGCGTGCTCGCGGGCCATAGCCAGGACTGCCTGCTCGCCTATCGTGCCCTCACCACGCCGGACCCCGGCCGGGGAACACCCGGCACCGGGCTCGCACCGGCCGCCCGGCCGGGAGTCACCTGGCTTGATCCCGCCGCCTTGTTCCCCTGCGACCCACGCGTGATCCGTACGGCACGTCAAGCCCTGACGTCCGTGGCCGGCGCGGTGACCGAGCACCGGCTGTCCGCGGAGGACGCCGGCGACCTGAAGGAGGCGTTCACCGCCATCCAGAGCCGCGAGGTGGTCGCCGTGCACGCGGACCGCATGGCGAAGCGCCCCTCTCTGTTCGACGGCGAGGTGCTGCAGCGCCTGCGGGCCGCCGCCACGATCCCCCAGCGGCGGTACGAACGCGCCTTGGCGACCAGGACCCGGCTGGCCGACATGGTCGGCGCCCTGTTCGAGCACCATGACGTGCTCGCGCTGCCGACCGTGCCCGTCACCGCCCCGCCACTCGGCTGCCGGAAACTCGACGTAGACGGCACGCTCGTCGCCGTACGAGAAGCCCTGCTCTCGCTGACCAGCCCGTGGAACCTGCTGGGCCTGCCGGCGCTGAGCATCCCCGCGGGGACGGTGGACGGCCTGCCGGTCGGGCTCCAGCTCATCTGCCGTCCCGGACACGAACAGCACCTCTTCCAAACCGCCGCCTCTTGCACTTCACCTGGAGAGATCAATGCATGACACCTTTGAACTGCCGGCTTTCGAACTCGACGGCGGCGCCGTCCTCGACCCGGCACGGCTGGCCTACAAGACCTACGGCGAGCTGAACGACACCCGCACGAACGCCGTACTCTTCCCCACCTGGTTCGCCGGGGACCACACCTCCAACGAGTGGCTCATCGGTCCGGGCAAGGCGCTCGACCCGCGCGAACACTTCGTCATCGTGCCCAACCTCTTCGGCAACGGCGTGTCCTCCTCGCCGTCCAACACCCCCTCCCCCCATGACGCCGCGGGCTTCCCCGCCGTCACGATCCGCGACAACGTGCGCGCACAGCACCGCCTGGTCACCGAGCACTTCGGCATCGAGCGGCTGGCGCTGGTGCTCGGCTGCTCGATGGGCGCCCTGCAGACATACCAATGGGCGGTCAGCCATCCCGACATGGTCGAGCGCGCCCTTCCGTTCTGCGGAGCGCCGCGGACGTCGCCGCACAACGCGGTCTTCATCGAGAGCCTGCGCGCCACTCTCACACTCGACGCCGCCTACGAGAGCGGGCACTATCGGACGCAGCCGCTGGCGGGGATCAGGGCGTTCGCCCGCGTGTACGCCGGCTGGGGTTTCTCGCAGGCCTTCTACTGGGAGGAGACATACCGGCAGCTCGGGTTCGACTCGCTGGCGGAGTTCCTGACCGGCTTCTGGGAGGCCAACTTCATCGGCCAGGACGCAGGCGACCTCCTCGCCATGCTCCGTACCTGGCAGGACGCCGACGTCTCGACCACGCCCGGACTGGCGGGCGACATCGAACGCGCCCTCGGCTCCATCCGGGCCGAGGTCCTCGCCCTGCCTGCGGAGAAGGACCTGTACTTCCCGCCGGAGGACGAGGTTCGCGCTGCCCGCCACATCCCTCATGGTCAGGTACGCGTGATCCCCGGCGTCTGGGGCCACCTCACGGGTGGCGGCGCCGATCCCGTGAACGCCGCCTTCATCGACGACGCCGTCCGCGACCTCCTCGCCACGCCTTCGCCCGCCGCCCTCGCGCCTGCCCGACCATGACGATCGCCATGCTCCGGCTCTCGGCCGAGCCGGCTGATCAGGGGGCGGTCAGTTGATCATCGCCGCCTGAGGCCACGGCCCGGCCTGAGCGCCACGGCCACTGCGCTGCACCCCGGGCGCGGGCGGTTGTTCCTGCCGACGTACCTTCGGGAACCGCACCGGCCCGCCCGGGACAGCACGCACCCTCGGCGGCGGACGCGGTAAGAGCGGCGAGCTTGAGCGACTTGCGTCCTCGCAGGTCGCTACCGCCCGTGGCGATGCCCTGCGGATGGTCGATCACGCGGCCGAGATGTCACCCGCGGGTACGGCGGCCCGCCCGCTCAGCGGCGGATCCTGCGCCGGGTGGAGGGGAGGTCGTGGCGGCCCGAGACGAACTCCTGGAACGCGATCTTGGCGCGGATCACCGGGCGGCGCCAGCGCTCCTCCCGGCGTTCGGCCGTGGCCATCTTCCGGGGCCGGGGGCGGCGGGCACCGGACGCCATGAACCAGTGGGCCCAGGGCGACCCCGGCCGCGCCAGCCGCAGGGCGCCGGGGATCAGCAGGAGGGGGACGAACAGACCGGCCAGACCGGTCCAGATCTTGCCCTTGAGCAGCGTGACCACCGCGAGCACGAGGTTGACCACGATGATCCCGGTGGCGAGCCAGGTGCCTGGCAGAGTGCCGTAGGAGCCCTCCCAGCCGAGCGGGCGCAGACCGAGCAGGAGCAGGCCGGTGATCGCGACCGCGATGAAGACGGCGTCGACCGATGTGCGGCCCTCCTCCTCCCAGTAGACGTCGCGCAGGTGCAGGATCAGCGCGAACTCGTCCAGGATCAGGGCGGCGCCGATGCCGAAGATGCCCGCCGTCACGGCGTACCAGCTCTGCGAGATGCCAGAGACGATCAGACCCGACACCCCGCCGAGCATGGTCAGCACCACGCCGAACACCACGTGGTGGATGTGCATCTCGCCGACGCTGACGTTGCCGAACCAGCCGATCTTGGCGCGGATGAGCCGGACGTTGATCCGGGTGAACACGAAGGCGACGATCAGCGCGACGAAGAAGCAGAACAGCGGAAGCCGTCCTGCGTCCACGATTCGTTGCCTGAACAGATCCCCCACTGTTTCACCAGATTATGCGAGAAACCCTCTCAGCAACGCTGCGGTGCCCTCAAGATGCTCGGCGACCGCGCGCCGCGCGGCGTCGGGGTCCTGGGCCAGGACCGCGGCTACGATCGCCTCGTGCTGGGTGGCGGCGTGTTCGATGTTGCGCTGGAGCACCGGGATCGCGTTGAGCAGATCGGTGACCCGGAGCCTGGCGTCGGCGCAGGTCGCGGCGAGCAACGGGGAACCGGTCAACTCGGCGACGGCCAGGTGGAAGGCCGTGTCGAGGCGACGGTAGTCGTCGGGCCCGGCCTCGTTGACCTCGCGCAGCCGCAGGAGCAGCGTGGCGCGCCCCGCCTCGTCCAGCCCCGCGGTGGCCAGCACCTGGGCGGCACCGCACTCCACGGCCATCCGGAAGGTGAGCGCGTCGGCCAGGTCGTCGGTCCCCATGTCGGTCACGGCCCTGCGCAGGTCCCCCCGGCGGGGTCGCGGCGGGGAGTAGATGACGAACGCGCCGCCGTACCTGCCGCGCCGTACGGTGAGATAGCCCGCCTCCTGCAGGGCGCGGATGGCCTCGCGGAGGGTGACCCTGCTGATCCCGAGCCGCACCGCGAGCTCCCGCTCCGGCGGCAGCTTCTCGGTCACCACACCGAGTTTGATCGCCTGGAGCAGCCGTTCCACGGTCTCCTCGAACGCGTTTCCCGCACGTACCGGCCGCAGCACGGTCGCCAGCCGCCGCGACTCGTCCAATCTCGTCCCCACCCTTGACAAGAGATCCCCCTGTGGAACTCAATGGTCTGACATTAGCCCAATAAGGCTCCGGCAAGGAGGGCTGCGTGGACGTCGGCGAGCTTCACGACGAGGTGCGGGCGGGACGGATCGACACCGTGCTGCTGGCGGTCGTCGACATGCAGGGCCGCCTGCAGGGGAAACGGCTGTCCGCGCGCTACTTCCTGGAGGAGGTGCTGCGGCACTCCTCCGAGGGCTGCAACTACCTGCTCGCCGTGGACGTGGACATGAACACGGTGGACGGCTACGCGATGTCGTCATGGGAGCGCGGATACGGCGACTTCGTGATGAGACCCGACCTGTCCACCCTGCGCCGGGTGCCGTGGCAGGAGGGTACGGCCCTGCTCATGGCCGACCTGGTGTGGGAGGACGACTCGGACGTGACCGCCTCGCCGCGGCAGATCCTGCGGCGGCAGCTCGACCGGCTGGGCGGGCGGGGCTGGGACGCGTTCGTCGGGACCGAGTTGGAGTTCGTCGTCCACAACGACACCTACGAGGAGGCCTGGCGGCGCGGCTACCGCGACCTGACCCCGGCCAATCTCTACAACGTCGACTACTCCCTCCTCGGCACCGCCAGGGTCGAGCCGCTGCTGCGCCGGATCAGGCTCGGCATGGAGGGCGCCGGGATGTACGTGGAGTCGGCCAAGGGCGAGTGCAACCTCGGCCAGCACGAGATCGCCTTCCGCTACGCCACCGCGCTGACCAGCTGCGACAACCACGTCGTCTACAAGAACGGCGCCAAGGAGATCGCCGCCCAGGAGGGCATGTCGATCACCTTCATGGCCAAGCCGAACCAGCGCGAGGGCAACTCCTGCCACATCCACATCTCACTGCGGGACTCAGGCGGAGAGCCCGTCATGGCCGGAGACGGCCCGCACGGGCTGTCGGAGACCGGACGGTGCTTCATCGCCGGGCAGCTCGCCTGCCTGCGCGAGCTCACGCTGCTCTACGCCCCGAACATCAACTCCTACAAGCGGTACGTGGCGGGCAGCTTCGCCCCCACCGCGGTCAGGTGGGGCGTGGACAACCGGACCTGCGCGCTGCGGCTGGTCGGGCACGGGCCGTCGCTGCGGATCGAGAACCGGGTGCCCGGCGGCGACGTCAACCCCTACCTGGCCGTCTCGGCGCTGGTCGCGGCCGGGCTGTACGGCATCGAGAACGGACTTTCCCTCGCGGAGCCGTTCGCCGGGAACGCCTACGTCTCGGACGCGGAGACCGTGCCGCGCAGCCTCCGGGAGGCCCTGGAGCTGTGGGAGGGCTCCGAGATCGCCCGCACCGCCTTCGGCGAGGACGTCGTGGCGCACTACGCGAACAACGCCCGGGTCGAGCTGGCCGCCTTCGACGCGGCGGTCACCGACTGGGAGCTGTTCCGGGGATTCGAACGGATGTGAACGTGAAGATCATCAATCCGGCCACCGAGGACGTGCTCGCCGAGGTCGAGGCGGCGGACCCCGCCGAGGTGGACCGGGCGGTGGAGCGTGCCAGGCTTGCCTTCGCCACCTGGCGCACCGTCGGCCCGGGTGACCGCGCCCGGCTGCTGCGTGCCTTCGCCTCGCTGGTGGAGCGGCACGCCGAGGAGCTGGCCCAGTTGGAGGTCGCAGGCGCCGGGCACCCGGTCGGCAACGCCCGCTGGGAGGCGGGCAATGTCCGTGACGTGCTGAACTTCTACGCCGGGGCGCCCGAGCGCGACCACGGCAGGCAGATCCCGGTCGCCGGCGGGCTGGACGTCACCTTCCAGGAGCCGCTGGGCGTCGTCGGTGTGATCGTGCCGTGGAACTTCCCGATGGTCGTCATGACCTGGGGGGTGGCCCCTGCCCTGGCGGCAGGCAACACCGTGATCGTCAAGCCCGCCGAGTGGACGCCGCTGACCGCCCTGCGCCTGGCCGAGCTGGCCCTGGAGGCGGGCCTCCCGGAGGGGGTCCTCCAGGTCCTGCCCGGGACGGGCGAGGTGGCGGGGGTCCGGCTGGTCGAGCACCCGGACGTGGCGAAGATCGTGTTCACCGGCTCGACCGAGGTCGGCAAGGAGATCGCGGCCAGATGCGCCGCGCAGGTCAAGCGGATCACCCTGGAGCTGGGCGGCAAGAACGCCAACGTGGTCTTCGCGGACGCCGACCTGGAGAAGGCCGCCGCGACCGCGCCGTACGCGGTGTTCGACAACGCGGGCCAGGACTGCTGCGCGCGCTCCCGGATCCTGGTCGAGCGATCGGTGTACGACGACTTCCTGGAACGGCTCGCCGCGGCGGTGCTGAAGGTCAGGGTCGGCGACCCGCGCGAGGAGAGCACCGAGATGGGCCCGCTGATCAGCGCCGCGCACCGCGACCGGGTGGCCTCCTTCGTCACCGGCCCGGTCCACCTGCGGGGGACCTGCCCGCAGGGGCCGGGCTTCTGGTTCCCGCCCACGGTCCTCACCCCCGAGGTGACCGACCCGGCGTTCACCGAGGAGATCTTCGGCCCGGTGGTGGCGGTCGTGCCGTTCGACGACGAGGCGCACGCCGTACGGCTCGCCAACGACACCCGGTACGGCCTCAGCGGCTCCATCTGGACCCGGGACGTCGGCCGCGCGCTCCGGGTGGCCAGGGGCATCGAGGCGGGCAACCTCAGCGTCAACTCCCATTCGAGCGTCCGCTACTGGACTCCGTTCGGCGGCTTCAAGCAGTCCGGGCTCGGCCGGGAGCTGGGTCCGGACGCCCTGTCCGCGTTCACCGAGACCAAGAACGTCTTCATTTCGGAGGATTGACAGCCATGCAGCGTTTGCAGGACCGGGTCGCCGTCGTCACCGGCGCGGGGAGCGGGATCGGTCTGGCCACCGCACGCCGGTTCGCCCAGGAAGGCGCCCACGTCGTGTGCGTGGACCTGGACGAGACGACCGGCCCGGCGGCGGCGGCCGAGGTCGGCGGCCTCTTCGTCAGGGCCGACGTCACCAGCGAGGACGACGTCGTCCGGATGTTCCAGACCGCGTCCGACACCTACGGCGGCGTGGACATCGCGTTCAACAATGCGGGCATCTCCCCGCCGGAGGACGACTCGATCCTGGAGACCGGCCTCGACGCCTGGCGCAGGGTCCAGGAGGTCAACCTCACCTCGGTCTACCTGTGCTGCAAGTACGCCATCCCGCACATGCGGCGCAGGGGCAAGGGGTCGATCATCAACACCGCGTCCTTCGTGGCCGTGATGGGCTCGGCCACCAGCCAGATCTCCTACACCGCCTCCAAGGGAGGAGTGCTGGCCATGTCCCGCGAGCTCGGCGTCCAGTTCGCCCGCGAGGGCATCCGGGTCAACGCCCTGTGCCCGGGGCCGGTCAACACACCGCTGCTGCGGGAGCTGTTCGCCAAGGACCCCGAGCGGGCGCAGCGCCGCCTGGTGCACATCCCCCTCGGCCGGTTCGCCGAGGCCTCCGAGATCGCCGCCGCGGTGGCGTTCCTGGCGTCGGACGACGCGAGCTTCATCACCGGATCGGAGTTCCTGGTGGACGGCGGCATCTCGGGCGCCTACGTCACGCCGCTCTGACATCCGCTCCGCTCCGCTCCGAAGGCGGGGATTCCCGCCTGCCGCGTATGCGGCCGGTGCGCAGGGTCCGGCGCGGCGGACACCGGAACCCGACCGAGGGACAGCACGAAAGCGGGCCCGGAGGATCACCCTCCGGTGAAAGCGCGCCAAGACAACTCGGCGGGATTCCCGAGACCCTTGCCATGCCTGGTCAGGCGACCTCGGTGGGCAGCGGGGCATCGTCGGCGGCGGGGGTTGCGGCGATGCCTCGGCGCGGCTGGGCCAGTGCGGCAGCGATGGCCACCGTGCCGATCGCGCACACGGCGGCCGTTCCGTACAGCGCGAGGTGCAGGGCGTGGGTGAATCCGGCGGCCAGCACAGCGGGATCGCCGTGGGACAGGTCTCCCGCGGCGACCTTGGCGGCCAGTTCGGCGGAGCCGACGCGGGTGCCGATCAGGCTGACCAGGACCGCGCCGAACACGGCGATGACGATGGCCTCGCTGCCGATGCGCATGGTGTTGAGGAACCCGGTGGCCATTCCGGCGCGCTCGGGTTCGACGAGGCTCATCGCCATTCCGTCACCCACGCCGAACGACAGCCCGGCGCCCAGGCCGATCAGCAGCAGCGGTCCGGCGATGACGGCGGTGGGGGTGGAGGGGCCGATCACGGTGAGCCACGCGTTCCCGGCGGCGAACATCGCCAGCGCCGCCGTGATCAGTGCGCGGGCCGACACGCCCCGGTTGACCAGCCCCCCGGCCAGCGGCGGGGCCAGCAGTACCGGTCCGGTCATCAGCAGCAGCACCGTCCCGGCCCGCTGGGCGGACAAGCCGCCCGCGCCCATCAGATAGGTGGGCAGATAGGTCAGCAGCGTCACGAAGCCGAAGGTCGTCACCACCGGCACCATGCACAGCGCCAGGAACCGGCGGTTCCTCACCAGCGACAGGTCCAGTAGCGGGGCGGCGGAGCGCGACTGCACGACGAGGAAGACCACCAGCAACCCGACCCCGGCGACCAGCAGCGCCAGCACACCAGGGCTCGACCAACCCAGGTCCGGGCCCTGGACCGCACCCAGGACCAGCGCGCCCAGCCCGGCGACGAACACCACCGCACCGGTCACATCCAGCCGGGGGCGCTGCTGGGCGCGCGACTCGGCGACGAATCCGACGCCGGCCAGCGCCACCGCCACCACGACCGCGTGCAGCCCGAAGGTGGCGCGCCAGCCCAGTGTGCTGACCAGCCAGCCCGACAGGGTGGGCCCGGTTGCCAGGCCGAGCCCCGCGGCACTGCCGAGGGCCGCGAAGGCCCGGGTGCGAGCGGCGCCGTCGAAGGTGGTGGCCAGGATCGCGCCGCCGCTGGCGAACACCCCGGCCGCGCCGATGCCCGACAGGGCACGGGCGATGTCCAGCAGGACGATGCCGGGGGCGGCCACTGCGGCCAGCGAGCCGATGGCGAACAGCCCCGCGCCGGCCGCGAAGGTTCGGCGGCGACCCACCAGGTCGGCCATGGACCCGGCGACCAGCATGAACGAGGCGAACGTCAGGTTGTAGGCGTTCATGACCCATTGCAGAGGCGCGCCCGCGGTGTGCAGGTCCGCGCCGATGCCGGGCAACGCGACGGCTGCTCCGGAGATGGACATCGGCACGGTGACGAAGGCCAGCAGCACCACCGCCAGAGTGATCGCCGGACGGGAGCGTCCGGTGGGGGCGGTTGTCACGAGTTCAGACTCCTTCAGGGGAGGTTCGACAGCCACAATCGGCCACCAAGGAGACAGTGCCACTAAGTGGCGTTAGCTGTCAAAGCGCAACAGCCTTCGAGTGGTAACCTCATGGTGTGAGCGATGACCTGCGTGACCTGCCGCTACGCGAACGCAAGAAGCTGCGCACTCGCCGAGCCCTGGCCGAGTCCGCGCTCCGCCTGTTCACCGAACGTGGATACGACGCCACCACGCTGGACGATCTGTGCGATGCCGTGGAGGTGTCCAAGCGCACCTTCTTCCGCAACTACCCCTCCAAGGAGGACGTCGCGCTCGCCGCTGACAGCGACCTGTGGTCGGCCTATCTGGACAGCGTGGTCACCCAGGAACTGAACGGCCCACTGCTGGAGGCCCTCCGCGTGGCACTGGACGCCACCCTGGGTGCCATGGACCTCGACTGGGATCGCCGCTTCCTGGCCACCCGCGCGTTGTCGGAAGCCGTCCCCGCCCTGCAGGCACACAGCCTGGGTTACTGCCAGGACACCACCAGAGCCCTGGTCGAGGCGGTGGGCAACCGTTCCGATACCGACATCGACGAGGTGCGCCTCCACCTGATCGTGGAGATCTTCGTGGCCGCCTGGCGCACGGCTTCCCTGCGCTGGACGGCCCAGGGCGGCCACGGCGGACGCGACGCCTTGACGAAACTGGTCGAGGAGACCTTCGCCGAGATCCCCGCCGCGCTCGCGTCCTCCGCCTAGCGATCATTGGTCGTCAAGGTCCCGCGCAGCTGGCCGAGTCCGGTGTTCGGCGGACCAGGCAACGTGACGTGCCGGACGGCGAAGCGGGCTTCGAGGTCGTCGCGGACGGCGTCGGCGGTCCGGAGCCAGCACGGTGTTCGCCGGCGCCCCCATGCAGCAAGGACGGCGGGCGGGCGCCGGAGGGCCGCCTTTCAGCCGCCGGAACGGGCCTGAGCGCTGACGGCCTGAGCGGCCTCGTCGCCGAGGGCACCGGTCAGGATGGCCTCGAGCAGCCCGGGATAGCGCGTGTCGAGGTCCTCGCGGCGCAGCGTGAGGAGATTCTCCCGGCCGGAGGGGTGCTGCCAGATGACGCCGCTGTCCCGTAGCACCCGCCAATGGTGGGTCATGGTCGACTTCGACGTCACGCCCAGGACGCTCAGGACGCTGCTGCAGTTGTGCTCCCCGCCGGCGTCGAGCACCCGGACGACGGCCAGTCGCAAGGGACTCCCCAGCGCCGACAGGACGTCTTCGATCCGGATCTGATCACGGTCTGGATGGCGGAAGCCCATGCTCCGACTGTACCGCGACCGTCGAACCATCGCGTTTGGGCCGACCTCCTCGACTCACCTCCGACGGTGCCCCTGACGTGCATGAACTCCCTGCTGCGTGGTCCGTTCCAGCCGACCTTCCCCAAGGGGCGGACTTGCCAACAGTCCTACTGTACGCAAATATACGTACGAATTCGATCGGACGGGCCCCACCCCCGTCCGCCCCTGAGCCCCGAGAACCAGACCTGAGAAGGGCGCACTCACATGTCCACTTCATCCACGCTGCAAGGGGAGACCTCGGGCAGCGCCAAGCGGCGGCCGGGCTGGATCCTGGCACTGCTGGCCCTGGCGCAGCTGATCTACTCGCTCGACCTCAACATCGTGTTCGTCGCGCTTCCCGAGATCGGCTCGGACCTGGGCTTCCCGGGCCAGACCCAGCAGTTGGTGGTCAGCGCGTACGTCGTCTTCGCGGGCGGTTTCCTGCTGTTCGGCGGGCGTGCGGCGGATCTGCTGGGCCGCCGCCGGATCTTCGTGCTCGCCCTTGCCCTCTACGCTGCCTCCTCGCTGGCGGGCGGACTGGCGGGCAGCCCCGGCGTCATCATCGCCGCCCGCGCCATCCAGGGCATCGGCGGAGCCCTGCTGCTGCCGGCCACCCTCTCACTGATCAACACCCTTTTCGCCGAGGGCCCCCAGCGCAACCGGGCGCTCGCGGTCTGGGGCGGCGCCGGAGCCAGCGGCCTGACCCTCGGCGCGCTGCTCGGCGGCGTGCTCACCGAGAACTTCGGCTGGCCCGCCGTCTTCTACGTCAACGTCCCCCTCGCCGGGCTCGTCGCGCTGGCCGCCCTGTACGTCGTCCCCCGCGACTCCGCCCAGGGCCCGCGCCGCAAGTTCGACTTCCCGGGTGCGCTCAGCGCCACCGGTGGTGCCACTCTGCTGGTCTTCGCCCTTGTCGAGGGACCCGAACTGGGCTGGGGCAACCCGTTGGTGATCGGCGCCTTCGTGCTGGCCGCGGCGCTGCTGGCGCTCTTCGTGGTCGTCGAGGCTCGCAGCGCCGATCCGCTGATGCCGTTCCGGCTGTTCCGCAACCGCAGCCTGACCGTCGGCATGACGGTCACCTTCATCTATATGGCGACCTTCGGCGTCCTGCCCTACTTCCTCACCGTCCTGATGCAGAGCGTGCACGGCTACAGCGCCCTGCAGACCGGGCTCGCCTTCCTCATCCCCTCCCTCGCCATCGCCACCGGCACCCAGCTCGGCGAGCGCCTCGCCACCCGGATCGGCAACCGCGGCACGCTGCTGATCGGCTTCGTCGTCGGCGTGGTCGGCACGGCCGGGCTCGCCTTCGGCTTCGACGCAGGCGCCGGCTACGGCCTGCTGGTGCCCGGGCTCATCGTCTCCGGGGTGGGACAGGGCATCGTCTGGACCGCCATGTGGATCGCCTCCGCCACCGGCACCGCGGCCCATGAGCAAGGCATCGCCAACGGCGTCGCCTCCACCACCCTCAACATCGGCAACGCCATCGGCTTGGCGATCTTCACGGTGATCGCCGACATCGGTACCGAGGGCAAGACCGGCCAGGCGCTGCGCGCCGCCACCGCAGACGGCGAATTCCTCGTCGTACTGCTGACCGCGGCCGGAATGGTCGCCGGGCTACTCGTCGTCCTCAATCTGCGACCCCGTTCCACCGCCGCGCCACAGGACGAGGAGATCCTCGCGACCCGCTGATCGCCGTCTGCGGCGGCGGTGCCGTTCTCGGTGATCCAGCCGATCGGAGCGGGCCACGGCACGAAGACCCTGGACTGCCATAGGCAGGGCCTCCCGTTGCCCGCGCCATGCCCTGGCATCGATAGCGTGCCGGGACGCGGGCAGGTGGCCCGCGTCCCGGCACCCTGCGAGAAAGAGATCATGTCCCGTCCCGTCATCGGCATCACCTGCTACGTCGAGCCCGCGAAGTTCACCGTCTGGGAGATGACCGCCGCGCTCCTGCCGTACACCTATGTCGACCATGTGGTCCGCGCGGGCGGGCAGCCGGTGATCCTGCCCCCGGCGGGCGACCCCGCCGCGCTGGCCGGACGGCTGGACGGGCTGATCCTGGCCGGCGGCGGAGACGTCGATCCGGCCCGGTACGGCGCGGCCCCGCACGAGCGGACCAGTCATGTCCGGACGTTCCGCGACGACGCGGAGACCGGGCTGGCGCGGGCGGCCCTGGAGCGGGGCATCCCGTTCCTGGGGGTCTGCCGGGGGCTTCAGGTCCTCAACGTCGCCCTCGGCGGCAGCCTGCGCCAGCACCTGCCCGACGTGGTCGGCCACGGCGGGCACGCCCCGGCCCCCGGGCGGTTCGGCCGGATGCCGGTGCGGCCGGTCCCCGGCAGCCGGCTCGCCAAGATCCTCGGTTCCGAGAGCGTGGACGTGGCCCATTACCACCACCAGGCCGCCGACCGGCTGGGGTCGGGCCTGACCGCGACCGCCCACGCCGAGGACGGCACGGTGGAGGCGGTGGAGCTGGCGGACCACCCGTTCGCCGTCGCCGTCCAGTGGCACCCCGAGGCCGACGACGAGAGCCTGCTGTTCGAGGAACTCGTACGGCAGACCCGTCCCTGACCTGTACGGCCGTCCACGGCGCCGAGAAACACATCGCTCCGAGGATTTCGCTCGGCCGGTGCGGACGGTTAGGCTGGTCGCGACACCGATGAATCCCGTGCGGGAGAGCGTCCTGACATCCAGGCCAGGACCCCTGAAGGAGCAAGCCCTCCCCGCAAACCTCTCAAGGCAAAGGACCGTGCGGGTAGGTGCTCTCTGGAAAGCAGGCCCGGTGGCCTCGCCGAAGGTGAAAGTCCGGCAAAAAACGGGCGAAGCTCTCAGGCATCGATGACAGAGGGGGAGGATGCTCTCATCTGTCCCCTGCCTGAGGTGCGAACATGTCCCGACCTACGCCGCTGCGCGGCGTCCACGAGGCCCTCGGTGCGACGCTGACCGACTTCGCGGGCTGGCTGATGCCGCTCCGCTACGGTAGCGAGTCCACCGAGCACAACGCGGTCCGCCAGGCGGCGGGCCTGTTCGACCTGTCCCACATGGGGGAGATCTTCGTGACCGGCCCCCAGGCCGGCGAGGCCCTGGACTACGCCCTGGTCGGCTACATATCCGCCCTGGAGCCTGGCCGCGCCCGCTACACGATGATCGTCGACCCGGCGGGCGGCGTGCTGGACGACCTGATCGTCTACCGCCTGGCCGACGACGAGTTCATGGTCGTCGCCAACGCCTCCAACTACCCCCGGGTCGCCGCCGAGCTCACCGGGCGCGCCACGGCCTTCGACGCCGTGGTGGAGGACCGCTCCGAGCAGTACGCGCTGGTCGCGGTCCAGGGCCCGCACTCCCGCGCCATCCTGGGCGAGCTGACCGACGCCGACCTCGACGGGCTCAAGTACTATGCCGGTCTGCCCGCCGTCGTCGCCGGCCGCGACGCCCTCGTCGCCCGCACCGGGTACACCGGAGAGGACGGCTTCGAGCTGTTCGTCGCGGCCGACGACGCCGAGCCGCTCTGGGCCGCGCTCACCAAGGCCGGCGAGCCGTACGGGCTGCGGCCCGCCGGGCTGTCCGCGCGCGACACCCTCCGGCTGGAAGCGGGTATGCCGCTCTACGGAAACGAACTGTCAGCCGATCTCACCCCGTTCGACGCGGGGCTCGGCCGTGTGGTGAGGTTTGACAAGCCGGGTGACTTCGTCGGCCGGGCCGCCCTGGAACCGCTCAAGGACGTCCCGCCGGCCCGCCGCCTGGTCGGACTGGTCGCGACCGGCCGCAGGGTGCCCCGCCACGGATACCCGGTGGTCGTCGCCGGTGACGGCGCCGTCGCCGGCGTGGTCACCAGCGGAGCGCCCTCGGCGTCACTGGGCAGGCCCATCGCCATGGCCTACGTGGACAACGGCCTGTCCGCCGGTCTGGCGGTGGACATCCGGGGTAATCATGAACCGGTCGACATCGTCGACCTGCCTTTCTACAGGAGGAAAAAGTGAGCAGCATTCCCGAGGACCTGCAGTACACCAAGGAGCACGAGTGGGTCGCGGGTGTCGACGACGGCCTGACCCTCACGGTGGGCATCACCGCCTACGCCGCCGACGCGCTGGGTGACGTGGTCTATGTGCAGGTCCCCGAGGTCGGTGCGACGATCGGCACCGGCGACGCGATCGGCGAGGTCGAGTCGACCAAGTCGGTGAGCGACATCTTCGCCCCGGTGAGCGGCGAGGTGGTCGAGGTCAACCAGGCCGTCGTGGACGACCCGTCCCTGGTCAACAGCGACTCCTACGGCGAGGGCTGGCTGTTCCGCATCCGCCTTGAGGGCAACGCCGACGACCTGCTGTCCGCCGAGGAGTACACGGCGCTCACTTCCGGCGAATCCTGAAAATTCTTCTCTCATGCCGTGATCGTGCGCGCCACCGGGCACGCACGATCACGGCGATGTGAAAGCAGGGACCAGACAGATGGCGATCAGCGTCTTCGATCTCTTCAAGATCGGAATCGGCCCGTCCAGCTCGCACACCGGCGGACCGATGGCCGCCGCACACAAGTTCGCCCGGGGGCTCGACCAGGACGGGCTCCTGGAGAAGACCGCCCGGGTCGAAGTGATCCTGTACGGCTCGCTCGGGCTGACCGGCAAGGGCCACGGCAGCGACAAGGCCGTACTGCTCGGACTGTCCGGTGAGAAGCCCGAGGTCGTCGACGTCGACACCGTCGACGAGCGGCTGGCCGCCATGCGCGCGTCCGGGACGATCTCCCTGTACGGCTCCCGCGAGATACCTTTCGTGGTCGGCGAGCATCTCGTCTTCGAGCGCAAGATCTCGCTGCCGCACCACCCCAACGGCATGCGCTTCACCGCCTTCTCCGAGGCCGGCGAACCGATCCGGGAGAAGGTCTACTACTCGGTGGGCGGCGGCTTCGTCGTGGACGAGAACGCCACCGGCGCCGACCGGATCAAGGCCGACGACACCGTCCTGCCCCACCCCTTCACCACCGCCGCCGAACTGCTCGCCCAGTGTGCGGAGACCGGCCTGTCGATCTCCGGGCTGATGCTGGAGAACGAGAAGGCCTTCGGCCGTTCGGAGCGGGAGATCCGCGACCGGCTGCTGAGCCTGTGGCACGTCATGGCCGAGTGCGTCCGGCGCGGCACCGCCAAGGAAGGCGTGCTGCCCGGCGGGCTGAAGGTCAGGCGCCGGGCCCACCAGCTCCACCGGCGGCTGCAGAGCGAGTCCCCGGAGAAGGACCCGCTGCAGACCATGGACTGGGTCACACTGTACGCCCTCGCGGTGAACGAGGAGAACGCCGCCGGCGGCCGGATCGTCACCGCCCCCACCAACGGCGCCGCGGGCATCATCCCGGCGGTGCTGACCTACTACAACCGCTTCACCCCCACGTCCGACGACGAGGGTGTGATCCGTTTCCTGCTCACCGCCGGGGCGATCGGCGTGCTGTTCAAGGAGAACGCCTCCATCTCCGGCGCCGAGGTCGGCTGCCAGGGGGAGGTCGGCTCGGCCTGCTCGATGGCCGCCGCCGGTCTCACCGAGGTCCTGGGCGGCACCCCGGAACAGGTGGAGAACGCCGCCGAGATCGGCATCGAGCACAACCTGGGCCTGACCTGCGATCCGATCGGCGGCCTGGTGCAGATCCCGTGCATCGAGCGGAACGCGGTGGGCGCGATCAAGGCCATCACCGCCGCCCGGATCGCGCTGCGCGGCGACGGCCGGCACTTCGTGGCCCTGGACAAGGCGATCAAGACGATGCGCGACACCGGCCGGGACATGCTGGACAAGTACAAGGAGACGAGCCGGGGCGGCCTGGCCGTCAACGTCATCGAGTGCTGAGCGGGGCGACTGGCCGCAGTCGCCCCGTGGACAAATAGATCAATCGGCATGAACTTCCCCATCCCGTACAGGATCACCCTGCCCCGCACCTATGCTGGGTGACCTTGTCGCGGAGGCTTGGGAGGTTGCGGTGTCAGCGGGAGCACGCCCGGCGGACTCACCGGGAGCGCGCCCGGCGAACCGCCTCCTCCGTTTCCTCCGCGCCCACTGGCTCTTCCTGGCCGCCCTGGTGGCCGGAGGCGGGCTGCGGGCCCTGGCCGTGCTCGGCTACCGGCCGGCCCTGTGGTTCTGGGCCGACTCCTTCGTCTATCTCGGCGGGGGCCTCGACCCGCGCCCCATGGAGTCGCGCCCCTCCGGCTACTCGCTGTTCCTGTGGGCGCTGCAGCCGCTTTCGAGCATCCAGGCCGTGGCCGTCGTCCAGCATCTGCTCGGCTTGGCCGTGGCCGCCTGCGTCTACCTCCTGCTCCGCCGCCTGGGCGGCCTGCCGGGGTGGGGCGCGACGCTCGCCGCGCTGCCGGCGCTGCTGGACGTCCACCAGATCCAGCTCGAACACCTCGTCATGGCCGACCTGCTGATGGAGTTCCTGGCGGTCGCCGCGGTCACGCTGCTGCTGTGGCGGCGGCGGCCACCGGTCTGGGCCGCCCTGCCGGCCGGGCTTCTGCTGGCCGCCGCGACCGCCACCCGGACGATCGGGCTGCCGTTAATCGCCGTGGTGCTGGTCTGCCTGGTGATCGGCCGTGCCGGATGGAAAGCCGTCGTCGCCACCACGCTGGCCGCCGCGATCGGCCTGGGCGCCTACGCCGTCTGGTTCGAGTCCGAGTACGGCAGCTACGGACTGACCCGGGGAAACGCCTTCCTGTGGGCCCGTACGGTGACCTTCGCCGACTGCGCGACGATCAGGCCCCCCGGACCGGAGGCGGCGCTCTGCCCCACCGAGCCGGTGAGCGAGCGCAAACCGCCACCGGTCTACATCTGGGACGGCGCGTCACCGCTCAACAAGATCAAGGGCAGCTGGGCCGAACGCGACAGGCTCGCCGGCGACTTCGCCGTCCAGGCCATCAAGGCCCAGCCCCTGGACTTCCTGCGGGCAGGCCTGTCCGACGTGGCCCACATCTTCGACTGGGAACGCCGGGTCTACCCCACCCCCGGCCCGCAGAGCGCCTACGTCTTCCCCGAGACGGCCAAGCCCTTCGCCAAGGGGACCGCCTCCCGGGGGAAGACGGCCGAAGAGCTGACGGTGGCCTACCAGGGCTCCTCCGGCGCACCCTCCCTCGTCGAGCCCTACGCCGGCTGGCTGCGCGCCTACCAGGCGTACGGCTCCCTGCGTGGCCCGCTCGTCGCCGTGGTCCTGCTGATCGGCCTCGCCGGTATCCTGATCCGCCGGCGGCGGCTCGGCGGCACCGCGCTGATGCCGTGGGCCACCGGAACCGTGCTGCTGGTCCTGCCGCCCTTCATCGCGGCCTTCGACCACCGCTACGTGGTGCCCGCCCTGCCGCTGCTCTGCCTGGCCGCGGGGCTGGCCTTCGGCAGGCGGACACCGACCGCCCCGGCCGGCGCACGGACGGACGACCCGCCGGACGCGCAGGCGGACGACCAGCCCTGGCCACCGCCGCCGGACGCGCAGGCGGACGACCTGTGGCGGCCGGCGCGGACGGACGACCGGCCGTGGCCGGAGCCCCCGGGCATCCGGGCGGCCGGCCCGTGGCGGTCACCGCCGCCGGACGTGCAGGCGCACCATCGCACCGAGCCCGTCGTCACCGACCGTCCTGCGAACTTTCCCGACGGCGTCCTTGTTCAGCCGCGCCACGAGTTTGGCGACGTCCGTCTCTGGCCCGCAGGTGACCCCGATCCGCAGCCGGGTGCCCCCGACCGACCTGACCTGGATGCGCCGGAGGTCTTCGACTTCTTTAAGCGCGACCCCCAGCATCGCCGTCCCGCTCCCGGTCCTGCTGCCCCACCGCCCCCATCCCAGGGCGCCCATCAGCCACCGGATCGCCACCAGCGTCAGCGCCATGAGTAGCAGCGCGGCCAGCCAGCCCATCCAGGGATGCTCCACCAGATGGCCGGGGAGCCCCTTGTCCAGGATCCGGTCCCCGCGTGGCTGGTGGATCTTTCCTCTCCCCCGGAGGAAACCGTAGAGTCCCGCCCCGGCCAGCACCGCTCCGGTGACGGCCAGACCGATCCGGTTGCCCAGATACGCCTTCATCAGATCCCCCGCCTGCGCAGCCGTACCACGACCTCGCTCTCGCTCAGCGCGCCCAGACTCGCCATCCGATCACCCACCGCCGCACCGACCTGCCGCAGCAGGACGCCGGTCCGGTCCGTGTCGCTGATCACAGTGATCTCGACGTTCCGCCACCCCAGGCGGACCCGCACCCTGTCCACGTCCTCGACCGAACGGGCCGCCGCCCGCAGCGTACGGCGGAGCCCGGATCTGGTCATGCCCATCACCAGTCGCGGATCGGCGGACTCCAGCGGCACCAGACGGGTCCTCCCCGGCAGCGCCGCGAGCGCGAGCATCACGACCCCGGCCACCGTCGCCGCCAGCGCCACGGTGAGCGGACCGGAGTCGGACCAGGTCGCCTCGCCGACCCAGGCGGCGAACTGCCGGTAGGGCATCCGCCCGAACGACGACCCCGTCACCAGACCCGCCACCGTCCCGGTGGCGGCGGCCAGCGCCAGGGACGCCGTCAGGGCGACCACCACACCGGCCGGGGTCCTGCCCGGCCTCAGCAACCGCAGCGACCGGCGGCGGATCGCCTGCAGGTTCTCCCCGCCCGCCGTACCGCCCGTGCTCGCCATGATGTCCTGCAGAGTGCTCATCACCCGGTCAGGTCTACGCGGCTCAGGCATCTCGCACGGGCCCCGACCTGCCACTTGCACGATCTTGGGACCGTCCTGGCAGGAGAATTTACCGCCCGGCGATCAATATGAACCAAACTCACATTCGGTCCGGCGGGGTTATCCTGCCCTCATGGATGACCGCCTGCGCTACGACAGGGCCACCGCACACCTCGACCCACCCTTCGCCGTGCTCGACCTGGCGGCCCTGCGCGCGAACGCCTCCGCCATGGCCCGCCGGGCCGCCGGCAAGCCGATCAGGGTCGCCAGCAAGTCGATCCGCTCCCGCCCCGTCCTGGAACGCATCCTCGCCATGGACGGCTTCACCGGAGTCATGGCCTTCACCCTGCCCGAGGCCCTCTGGCTCGTCTCCACCGGGCTGCGGGACGTGCTCGTCGCCTACCCCACCGCGGACCGCGCGGCGCTGGCCACCCTCGCCGCCGACACCCGCGCCGCGCAGGAGATCACCGTGATGGTGGACCGGGCCGATCATCTGGACTTCATCGAATCGGCCGTCGCCGACGTCCGCGACCGCCACGAGATCCGGATATGTATTGATATCGACGCCGGATACCTCGCCCTCGGCGGCCGATTCCGAGCAGGCGTCCGCCGCTCCCCCATCCGGGAGACCGACCAGGCCACCGACCTCGCCGCCGACGTCGCCAAACGTCCCGGTTTCCGCCTCGTCGGCCTCATGTCCTACGAGGCCCAGATCGCCGGCGTCGGCGACAACCCCCCGGGCAAACCCGCCCTCACCCGGGCCATCCGCTGGATGCAGACCCGGTCACGGCGCGAACTCATCATGCGCAGAGGCAGCATCGTCCGAGCCGTCGCCCAGATCACTGACCTGGAATTCGTCAACGGCGGCGGCACCGGCAGCATCGAGAAGACCACCCGCGAAAAGGCCGTCACCGAGATAGCCGCCGGATCGGGCTTCTTCCATCCCCGCCTCTTCGACTTCTACCGCGACTTCACCGGCCGCCCCGCCGCCCTCTTCGCGCTCCCCGTCGTCCGCCGCCCCGCCCCCGGGGTCGTCACCGTCCTCGGCGGCGGCTACCACGCCTCCGGCGCTCCCGGCCCCGACCGTCTCCCCCAGCCCTACCTGCCCTGCGGGCTCCGCTACGATCCCGACGAAGGCGCCGGCGAGGTCCAGACCCCTCTCCTCGGCCAGGCGGCCGAGGACCTCCGCGTCGGCGACCGTGTCTGGTTCCGGCATGCCAAAGCCGGCGAACTGTGCGAACGCTTCGCCCGCCTCCACCTCATCGACGGCGACGAGATCACCGACGAGGTCCCCACCTACCGCGGCGAAGGCCAGACCTTCCTCTGACCTCCGGCCGTCCGACCGGCGGACACCCTCGGCCCCGGTGCGAAGGGACGCCACCGGCCGCCGCCTCCGACCCGACCCGGTGCGGACACCGGCACCGGGTCACCGGCTCCGGCGCCGCCAGAGCATGATCACCGCACTGACCGCCAGCACCGTACCCAGACCGATCAGGACCGGCGCCAGATCCCGTCGCTCCTCCGCCCACAGATCATCGGGCTCATCCCCCGCCGTCACCGGACGCGGCGCAACCCCCACCGCGTCCCCCACCCTGTCTCCCACCGAGAGCAGGAACTGCTTCGCGTTGGACTCCGCCTTCGCGACGGTCCGCCTCGCGACGTTCTTCGGGCTCACCCGGTCGGCGATGGCGTCGACCGTTTGGGCCAACTCCGCGCGGGTCCGCTCGATCCGCCGCTCCAACTCCGCGGGATCGGTATCCGCCATGACTCTCCCCTCATCGCCCTTGACATAGATCAGTCTGTCAGGTCGGACCTTCCGACGGCACTTCCGGCAGGCCGGTAAGTTGACCCGGGAACGATTCCTCGAAGGAGCACCATTGAAACTCGAGCCAGGCGACGCCGCCCCGGACGTCACGCTTCCCGCCGCCGACGGCACCACCGTGTCCCTGGACACCTACCGCGGCAAGCGGGTCATCCTCTACTTCTACCCCGCCGCGATGACCCCCGGCTGCACCAAACAGGCCTGCGACTTCCGCGACAGCCTCGCCTCCCTGACCTCCGCCGGCGTCGCCGTTCTGGGCGTGTCGAAGGACACCCCGGCCAAGCTCGCCAAGTTCACCGAACGCGACGCCCTGACCTTCCCCCTTCTGTCGGACCCCGACCTGGAGGTCCACAAGGCCTACGGCGTCTACGGTGAGAAGACGATGTACGGCAAGACCTCGCTCGGGGTCATCCGCTCCACCTTCGTCATCGACGCCGACGGCAAAATCGAGAAGGCCCTCTACAACGTGAAGGCCACCGGCCACGTGGCCCGCCTCCGCCGCGAACTCGGCCTCGATTAATGCGGTACGGCTGGCGCCTCCACCTGAACTAGGATGGCGCCAGCCAAGTGGACGGGGCCGTAGTCCAACGGCAGGAGACGCATGACTTAGGATCATGACAGTGCGGGTTCGAATCCCGCCGGCCCCACAGACAAGGACCAGTGGCCACCCCGGCACTGGCATCCGTCGGGCCCGAAGCCCACCTCGGACAGGCGCGCAGCCACACAGCGCTCATCGACGGCAGGATCCGCGGGGTTCCCCGCCTGTGGGTCCCCTGTCCGAATCGGGTTCTCCGCACCTGTCTCCGGCTCTGCCGGAGGCTCCCCGCGTCTCAGCCGGTGCGGCGGAGCAGGAGGGCGAGATGGTGCGCCACTGGTTGAACCCGGTGGGCGCCCGTCCGCCGTGCGGTCGCGACGGGGTTCTCGGGGCTGGAGTGCGGCGGGGTGGCGTGCCGCCGGTCCACGCGGACGGCGCCGTGCCGGTCCGGAGATCGGTCGGTGGCGGTGACCCAGTTGTCCGGGTCGCGCGGCGCATCCTTTTCGCCGCGCGACCCGGCCTGGTTGTGATCCGCCATCACAAACATTCTCCCTTTACTCACCCCGGAGGGTGCTCCCAACGACCATGGTGCCCAAGAAGGGGTAAAGGGGGCGTAAGCGACAGTCAATGTGCGACCTGAGTCGTAGGCGGGGCTCCCCCTTGAGGGGGAAGGGCAGTGATCTGCGGATACGTATCGTGGTGGTGTGTTCGGTAGTCTGCGCGCCTGGAGCAGGCGCCATCCCGGCGTTGTGGACGCCCTGTGGCTGGCGCCGTTCGTGCTGGCCTGCCTGGGCACGGTGGCCATGCCTCTCCTGGAGCAGGGCTCCTATCAGGGCGGCCTCACCCTCTGGGGTCACCTGGCGCTGGGCACGGTGCTGGTCGTCCCGCTGTTCTGGCGGCGCAGCCGGCCGTTGACGGTGTTCGCGGTCGTGTCGTCGGTGAGTTTCTGCCAATGGGCGGCGGGTGTGGAGCCGACACCGTTCAACGTGGCGGTGATCATCGCGATGTACGCGGTGGCGTCACTGTGTTCGGCGCGCTGGGCGATCGCGGCGGGTCTGGTGACGGAGCTGGGGCTGGCGCTCTCCTTCGGTCAGATCACCAGGGATCCGGATCCGGCGAGTTTCGCGAGTGCCTCGGTGTTCGTCGTGGCGGTGTGGATCACCGGGATCTACGCCAACACCCGGCGCCGTTACCTGGAGGGCCTGGAGGAGCGGGCCGAACGGGCCGAGCGGGATCGGGACCAGCGGGCGCAGCTGGCTGCGGCGGCGGAACGGGCCCGGATCGCCCGTGAGCTGCATGATGTGGTGGCGCACAACGTGAGTGTGATGATCGTTCAGGCGGACGGGGCGGGTTACGCGATCGACGGCGCTCCGGAGGAGGCTCGCCGGGCGATGCAGGCGATCTCCGCGACGGGCCGGCAGGCGCTGGCGGAGATGCGCAGGATGGTCGGGGTGCTGCGGACGGAGGCCGATGGAGCGGTGGCGGTGGACGGGTATGCCCCGCAGCCGGGTCTGGCGCAGCTGGATGAGCTGGTGACGCAGGTGCGCTCGTCGGGATTGCCGGTCGATCTCCGGGTTGTGGGGGCTCCGCAGGAGCTTCCGGAGGGTGAGCAGTTGACGGTGTACCGAATCGTTCAGGAGGCGTTGACCAATTCGCTCAAGCACGGCGGTCCGGGCGCCGGTGCCGTGGTGGAGATGGAGTACGGCGTGCGCGAGCTGGTGCTGCGGGTGACCGACGACGGCCGGGGTGCGGCGGCACCGTGGCGTCCGGGTGGGCACGGCCTGGTGGGGATGCGGGAGCGCACCGCTCTGTTCGGCGGGAGTGTGGAGGCCGGGCCGCAGCCGGGTGGGGGGTTCCGGGTGGTGGCGCGGTTGCCGGTGAGTGAGTCCGGGCGGAGCCGGGCCGCGTGAGGGACGGGACCGGGGTCGCCGGCGGGGACCGGTGAACGGGCGGTGATCCGGGTCATGCTGGTGGACGACCAGGTGTTGCTGCGGACGGGGTTCCGCATGGTCCTCGGCGCCCAGCCGGATATCGAGGTCGTGGCGGAGGCGGGTGACGGGGCCGCGGCGGTCGAGGCGGTGCGGTCGGTCGAGGTCGACGTCGTGTTGATGGATGTGCGGATGCCGGTGATGGACGGGGTGGAGGCGACCCGGCTGATCTGCGCGGCGGACGACAGACCGCGGGTGTTGATCCTGACCACGTTCGATCTGGACGACTACGCGTTCGCGGCGTTGAAGGCGGGGGCCTCGGGGTTTCTGCTGAAGGACGTGCCGCCGTCCGACCTGGTCAGTGCGATCCATTCGGTGCACAGCGGGGACGCGGTGGTGGCGCCGAGCACGACGCGACGGCTGCTGGAGCGTTTCGCCGTACATCTGCCGTCCGCCGGGATGGTGGAGCCGGCCGCGGCGGGCGGGTTGACGGCGCGGGAGCGGGAGGTTCTGGTGCTGGTGGCGCGGGGCCTGTCGAACATGGAGATCGCCGGTCGGCTGGACCTGGCGGAGGCGACGGTCAAGACCCATCTGGGCCGGGTGCTGGCGAAGCTGGGCCTGCGTGATCGGGCCCAGGTGGTGGTGTACGCCTATGAGTCGGGGCTGGTGACCCCGCATTCGGGTCATTCGGGAGGTTAGGGCCTGTTGAGGGTGCGGATCATGAGGTTTCGCCGGACCGGCCCGGTCGCGGGCCGGTGGAGGCCGCCGGACCGGGAGCCCTCCATTTGGTGATCTAGGTTGCTACCCTGCCCGGTACGTCATCGACGGACATGCCGGAAAAGGAGCGACAGGCGATGCGAGTTGACCATACGTCACTGGCCGACGCCCGGGGCCAGACGGAGGATGCGGCCCGCCGACTCGCGTCGGCACTGCGCCGAGCGCTGACCGGGACCGGTGGGCGGGCGTCGGGAGACCCGCGGCACCCGGGAGCGGAATTCGACGAGGAGTACGCCCGGCTCATGGAGCACGCGCCCCAGGCGCTGAGCTCGCTGACCGACCGGGCAGCCGATCAAGCGGCCCGCCTCTTCAAGGCGGCCGCCACCCATGCCGCGGCCGAGCAGGGCGCGGGCGACACCGTCCAGCGCATCACGGACAGGTGAGCGGCCATGGGCCTGGAACTACCCGCTGGGCTGGCGTCGCTGCACGGCTTGCTGGGAGATGACGCGCCGTGGCCGGACCCCGACGAGGACGACCGCCTGCGGTCAGCCCGTGCCTGGTTCGACCTGGGGGATGAGGTGAAAGCGGCCTCCACCCAGCTGGACCAGGTGGCGGAGCTGGTGTCGGCGCATAACAGCGGAGACGACGTCGACGCCTTCAAAAGCGACTACAACGACGAGGAGGGGTTGCGGCAGACACTGGCCAAGAGCGGAGCCGCCGCCAACCTGACCGGGCTGGGAACGCTGGCCGTGGCGCTCTTCCGGGTCGTCTGGAAGGGCCTCGTCATCTACTTCCTGGCCATGCTGCTGCTCGCGCTGATGCGTGCGGCGCTGAGCGGCCCCTCTGGAGGGATCTGGGCCGCGTTACGGGTGGCCGCCTCCCGCCGCTCGCTCCGCTATCTGCTGGAGCGGCTGAAGCTCAACATCGGGCAGATCACGACCAACACCGTACGGCAGGCAAGGAACCTGCTGCCCACAACCGCCCTGGTCACCACCACTTACTCCATCACACCACTCGCCGTGCTGATCACGAAAACCGGCATTTTCAAGTCCGACGAACAGGCCCGGCGTGAGACGGAGCAGGCGCTCAACGCCACGCCCATGGGGCGGGAGGCACTCGCCTGGGCGCGAGAGCACGGCGTGACCATCCTGTACCAGGATTTCGGAGACACCTGGGAGGCCGGACTGTATACCGACGGGCTCAACGTAATCCAGGTGGACACCTCCGGGTTCACCACCACACCCGCAGACATGGCCGCCATCGTGGTGCACGAGGTCAATCACGCGCGCCGGGACGGGACCCCGGACCCCCTCCTGATGAGCCGTGAGGAGTACGTCGCCGCCGCGATCAACGAGGAGGCGGCGGGCGAGGTGCTCCGGATCAAGTTCAGCGAACAATACAAGGAGGCTCACGGTCAGGGGTCGGAGGGCCGATATGGGTCCTACTACCGCCACGGCTACGAGAACGCGGTCGAGCAGGCCGAAACCGACCGCCGGAACGCCGGGGAGGCGCCACTGACCGCGAGCGAGAGGCAGCGGATCGGGGAACAGGGCGGGCAGGCGGAGATAGCCAAGGAAATGCGCCAATTCTCCCCCTATCCGCAGCGGTACGGCGACGCGTGGGACAAACGCTTCTTCACGGCGCCCATCGAGAAGCTGTACTGAGAGGCGCTCGCGGCGCAGGTACCACGCTGTGCCCGCCCGCCGGCCCAGGGCATCGTGGCCGATCTGGTGGAGGCCGGCTACCTGGAGCGCCTCCGGGTTGGGCGCCGCAACCACTACCGGATCAGGCCCGATCAGCACTTCCGCCATCCCGCTGAGGCCGACATGCCGGTCAGGGTGCTGATCGACATGTTCACCCACCGTGACCTACCGTCCGACGCGCTTCAGAAGGCATCCGCTTCGGGTGGCTCCGCCTCGGCCGAATGGCCGAGACGGGCCTACCCCGGAGGTGGCGGCGGCCGCTGCGGGAGCGCCCTCCGGCTGAGGCGAGGCCCGTCCTGGAGGCCGATGACCTGCGGATTCTCCGGCAATAGCGTTTACCTCGTCATGGTGCGGACTTTGCCGAGGAGGGTTGACGTGACTGTTGCCGGAGGGGTCGGCGTGCGGAGCGCGCGGGAGGATGGGACGGCCGCCGTGGTGGCCAGGGGCCTGTCGAAGGTGTACGGCGAGGGTGGTGCGGCCGTACACGCTCTCCGGGGGGTGGACGTCTCCTTCGCGACGGGTGCCTTCACCGCGATCATGGGGCCCTCGGGGTCCGGCAAGTCCACGCTGATGCACTGCCTGGCCGGGCTGGACACGGTCAGCGGCGGGCAGGTGCACATCGGTGACGTGGAGCTGACCAAGCTGGGTGACAAGAAGCTCACTCTGCTGCGCCGGGAGCGGATCGGATTCATCTTCCAGGCGTTCAACCTGTTGCCGACGTTGACGGCCGAGCAGAACATCCGGCTGCCGCTGGAGATCGCCGGACGGCAGGCGGACGCCGATCTGTTCGACCGCGTGGTGGAGACCGTGGGTCTGCGCGACCGGCTCGGCCACCGGCCGACCGAGCTGTCGGGCGGCCAGCAGCAGCGGGTCGCGGTGGCACGTGCTCTGATCAGCAAGCCGCAGGTCATCTTCGCCGACGAGCCGACCGGAAACCTGGACTCGCGGAGCGGGGCCGAGGTGCTGTCGTTCCTCCGGACGTCGGTGCACGATCTCGGTCAGACGATCGTGATGGTCACCCATGACCCGGTGGCGGCCTCCTACGCCGACCGGGTGGTCTTCCTGCGTGACGGGTCGCTGGTCAGCGAACTGGTCGGGCCGACGCCGCAGAGCGTGCTGGACACGCTGATGAAGCTGGAGGCCTGAGGTGCTGAGGGCGACCCTGGCCGGGCTGCGGGCACACAGGTTGCGTCTGCTGCTCACCTCGCTGGCGATCGCGCTGGGGGTGGGGTTCATCGCGGGCACGTTCGTGCTCACCGACACCATCGACGCCGGTTTCACCCAGAAATTCACTGCGGCGGCCGACCGGATCGACGCCGCCGTGCTGCCGGGATCGGGCGCGGCGGCGGCCACGGTGCCGCGCATCTCCGGTGCGGTGCTGGAGCGGATCCGCGCCGCCGACGGCGTCGCCGACGCGCAGGGGCTCGTACGGGGCACGTCCGCCCTGATCGGTAAGGACGGCAAGGCCGCCGGTGACCGTCCCACGGCCGGAGTCTCCGTCGCCGAGGGGCCGCTGAACCGCACGACGATCACCAGTGGCGCGGCTCCCCGGTCGGCGACACAGGCGGTGCTCGACGAGAACACCGCGAAGACGCGCGGTTTCGCGGTGGGTGACACCATCACGGTGCTGGACTCTGAGAACACCAGGCACGAGTTCACCCTGGTGGGCCTGTTCGACGTGGGTCTGGACCAGGAGCTCGGCTTCTTCGGAGCGGTGGGTTACACCACCGGCACGGCTCAGGCGATGACCGGGGAGAAGGGCTTCCGGGAGGTCGACGTCGCGGCGGCCGAAGGCGTGACGCAGGAGAGGGTGCGCGGTGCGGTCGCCGCCGCGGTGGGACCGGATTATCAGGTCATGACCGGTGAGCGGTTCGCCGAGGACATGGCCGAGCGGAACGGCGCCGACACCGAGATGATCAAGATCGGTCTGCTGTTGTTCGGTCTGGTGGCGATGTTCGTGGCCGCGCTGGTCATCTACAACACCTTCACCATCCTCATCGCCCAGCGGACCCGGGAGATGGCGCTGCTGCGCTGCATCGGCGCGACGCGGGGGCAGGTGTTCGGCTCCATCGTGCTGGAGTCCGCCGTGGTCGGTCTGGTCTCGTCGGTGCTGGGCCTGCTGCTGGGCTACGGCCTGGGCGCGGGGGCGCTGGCCGTACTGAGAGCGGCCGGGGCGCCGCTGCCCTCCGCGACGGCCGCTCTGGAGCCGCGTACGGTGGTTCTCGGCCTGCTCGTCGGTCTCGTCGTCACGGTGGGGGCGGCGCTGCTGCCGGCCAGGTCGGCGACGCGGGTGGCGCCGATCGCGGCGCTGCGCACCCAGGTGGAGGAGCGCACGTTCAGGGCGGGCCTGGTCCGGGTGGTCTTCGCGGTGCTGTTCCTGGTGGCGGGGGTGGGTGCCACGGTGGCCGCGCTGCGCATGGAGAGCGGCCAGCCGGCGCTCATGATGGTCGTGGCCGGCGGATCTCTCGTCTTCCTCGCGGTGCTGGCCCTCGGTCCGGTGATCGTCAAGCCGCTCGGCGCCTTCGCGGGCTGGCTGCCCGCCAGGGTCTTCGGGGTGCCCGGCAGGCTCGCCGTGGACAACTCGGGGCGCAATCCGAAGCGGTCGGCCACGACCACCGTGGCCCTGACCGTGGGCGTCACGTTGATGACGATGCTCGCCGTCCTCACCGGCACCATCCGGGCGACCTACACCCAGAAGCTCGACGAGCAGTTCCCCGTCGACTACATGGTGCAGGCCCAGGACCGTACCTCCGGTCTGCCCCGGGCGCTGGCCGAAGACCTGCGGACCCGGCCGGAGCTGACCTCGGTCGTCGCGTTCCGCGAGACCGCCGTCGAGGGTGGCGGGGGCGGGAAGTACGAGGTCGGGACGTTCACCGCGGCTCCGGACTTCAGGCCGGAGCTTCATACCGGCTCGATCGATCTCCTGCGGCCCGGAACGGCCGTCGTCGCCGACCATGTCGTCAAGCAGTTGGGGATCAAGGTCGGTGACCGGCTGCCGATACGGACGACCAGGGCCGGCACGGTGGCTCTCACGGTGGTGTCCACCTTCGACTCGCAGAACACGAGCCTGCCCGGGGTGACCGTGCCGGAGCAGGACTTCAGGCGGTACTTCGGCACGGTCGACGACAGCCTCGTGATGATCAACACCAGGGACGGTGTCGACCCCGGGCAGGCACGCAAGGTGGTCGAGGCGGCGGCGCAGCCGTACCCGACGGCGAAGGTGGCCAGTTCGACGGAGGTCCGGGGCGAGTTCGACGAAGCGCTCGACATGATGCTGATGATCATCACTGGCCTGCTGGGCCTGGCGGTGCTCATCTCGTTGCTGGGCATCGCCAACACGCTGTCGCTGTCGGTCCACGAACGGACCCGGGAGTCGGCGCTGCTGCGGGCACTCGGCCTGACCCGGCCTCAGCTGCGGCGGATGCTCTCGGTGGAGGCACTGATCCTGGGGCTCGTCGGGGCGCTGGTCGGCGTGGTGCTCGGGGTCGCGTTCGGCTGGGCCGCGGCGCGGACGATGACGGGGGACGTCGTGTTCCGGCTTCCGGTCCTGCAGATCCTGGCGTTCGTGGCGCTGTCGGGCCTGGCGGGGATGCTGGCCGCCGTACTGCCGGCCCGCGGGGCGGCACGGGCCTCCATCGTGGGGGCCCTCGCCGCCGGCTGACCGGGGCCTTCCCGGTGGCCGGGGCGCCTTCTGCCGGGGGCGGCGCCCCGGCGTGGCCGGCGCTGGTATCGCTGCAGGGCCGACAGGGGTGGGATGCCGGCAACTCGTCATCGAATCTCCTTGAACGTGGAGACCCGGGCTTCAGCCGCGGGGAGGAAGCCAACGAGGTGCTCGGTCCGCGATTGAGGCCCCGCCGGTGCTGAACCGAGCGGTACAGGCGGCGCGGGCACGTCCGAAGTGTGAGGCACGCATCACGGGCAGGTTCTTCCTGACACCGGTTACCCGATGGATGATCTGAGGGTGTTGCTGCTCGATACCACCTGTGTGCCCGCCGCGAACCGGGCCGAGGCGTTCCACGAGGCCATGGCGAGCGGGTCGGTGGTCAACAAGGTCGTGCACGAGGAGCCCGCGGAGGGCATCCGGGCCCGCATGGAGCTGTGGAGTTTCGGCCGCGTCAACGTCCTGGCCTCTACCAACACCGGTTTCCGCCTCATCAGGACGCCACGGCTGATCCGGATGGACAGCGACGTCCTCATCAGCCTGGCCCTCCAGGTGCGCGGTACGGCCAGGTACGAGCAGCAGGGCGAGCAGATGCACCTTCGCGAGGGCGACCTGCTGCTCACCGACCTGACCCGGCCGCGCGAGTACGGCTGGTCGGGTGAGGGGGCCGCGCAGGCATTGCTGATCCCGGACCAGTTGCTCGGTCTGTCGCTCGACCTCGTCCGCCAGGCTGTCTTCCGGCTGCCCTCCAGCCCACTCTACCCACTGGTCAGCGCACATCTGACGGCCCTCGGACGCGACCTCGGCCGACTCAGCCGCGATCCCGGCGCGAGCGCGCTCGGCAACGCGACGCTGGAGCTGGCGCGCGGCCTGATCCGGTCGGCGGTCGGCGACGACGCGCTGCTGCGCGAGGCCATGGCCGACACCCTGCTCCCCCGCGTGCTGGCCTACGTGGGTGACCGGATCGCCGACCCGGGACTGCCCCCGCAGCAGATCGCCGCGGCGCACAACGTTTCCGTCCGTCACCTCTACCAGGTCTTTGAGCGCGCGGGCATGAGCCTGGAGCAGTGGCTCATCGAACGGCGGCTCGAAGCCGCGCGCGCGGCCCTCGCCGATCCCCGCGCGTCCCGCCGGACGATCGCGGCGATCGCCCTGTCCTGCGGATTCACCAGTGCCTCCCACTTCACCCGCCGGTTCCGCCAGGCGTACGGGTGCACGCCCAGCGAGTGGCGTGCCGCCGCGCGGACCGGGTGACACGCCCGCATCGTGAGGCCGCCACGGGAGCGGCACCGGAGCCGACTTTGATCGTTGCCGGCCGCGCCGGTCGGAGGGCACGGCGCCGTCGCAGACGGCACCCGTGTCTGCGGTGTTCCGTGCCCACCGTGGCGGCGCGGCCGGCTCAAGCGGTGTCGGCGATCCGCGCGGCGCGACCCGTGTCGACGACACCGGACGGAGGGACCGTCACGGGGAGGTCGGGTGGGATCGGGTCAGGAGCGCGGGTGCGTGGATCAGAAGCACTCTTCCTGAACCTTGAGCGCATGGGTTCTCACCAGGTAGGCGATCTGTCCGGATAGCACGGGGGTCAGGTCTTCCAGGGTCTGATAGACCACCTTGGGGTCGCCGGTGCCGGGGTCGCGGCCCAGCTGGCGCAGCACCGTCCGGGCGTCGGCGACGGCCGCCCGGCACGCGGGCGTATAGGAGGAGATCCCGGCCTGAGCCACGCTCGCACCGGATGTGGCCGCGTGGCCGGCGGCGGCACTGGTGATGGCACCGGCCAGCAGGGAAAGACTGCACAGGGCGGTGACCGCCGCGCGTCGGATGAACATGAGATCTCCTAGGGTCTCCGGGGAACTGCCAGGGGTTCTGCGATCAGTAGATGTTCACACCACGAGCCCGTCGGCAGGCGCCCCAGGACGCACGGTGATGACCCCTGTCTGCACTCCTGAACCCACCCGGCGCAGCGGCCCCATGACACCCGCTGAGGGGGTGAACCCGTACTCGGCAGACCGGGAAACACGCAGACCGTCAGCCCGCCCTCCTTCCCGATGGCCGGGAGCACGCAGACCGTCGGCCCGCCATCCTTCCCCGTGGCCGGGAGCACGCAGACCGCAGCCGGTCATGTCCCCGGGCGCCTACGGGTAAGATCATCTGGTGCACGCGGTACCAACCGCACGGGCGAGTCCGCCGTCCCCGACGGTTCCGCTTCCGGGAAGGGCGGGGCTATCGGGGACGGTGCCCCGGCCACTGTTCGGCCACGGTCTCGGGGTTGAGCAGGGGGCGGATGACGACCTCGCCGGTGGTCGCGTCGATCACCACGCAGCCGCCGCCGACGGTGTCGGGCAGCATGCCGGGGTCGTCGGGTTCGGACTCCTTCGACCAGGCCACATAGCCCTCTTTGAAGGCATATATCCTGATCTCGGTTGCGGAGTCGGGGTTCCGGGCGCCGTTGAAATACTCCTCGGCGACCGCCCTGGCCTGGTCGGGATTCACAGCCGCCGACCCTCCCCGTCGATCACCACGCAGAAGACGCCGGTCACCGATTCGTAGGGCGGGCCGACGGCCATGTGTCCCCGCTGCGCGTCGATCCAGATCACCTCGCCGCCGGAGTTGACCGCGTTCCAGGCGTGACTGCCCCCGCCCGGCCAGCGGTTGACGATGATCGCGGCGGCACCGTGTCCCCCGGCCAGGAGCGCATGGCCGATCGGGACGTAGGCGTGACGCCCCTGCCCCACATACTGGAAGCGCTGGTTCAGCCACCGCTCGGCTCTGATCACCCCTCCGGCCTCACCGGTGAGCAGCGGCTTGCCGACCCGGTCGTACTCCGGACGCCGGGGCGCGGCCACCATCGGCGCGCCGTACCAGGTGGAGAGCACCGCCAGCGCGCAGTCCACCGCGTTGGTCGCCCGGAACGGGTCCTCCGCGGCACCGGCCCCGTTGATCAGCCTGATCCACATGCCCCGCGGGTCGGGGAACCGCCGCGGCGTCCCCTGCTCCGTCACCGGTACGGCGCGCAGGATGTCGTCCTGGGTCTGCGGATCGGGCCTGGCCAGACCACCGGCCACGCCGTACGGCCTGCACTGCTCCAGCCAGGGCGGTCTCCACTGCCCCCGGTCGACCTCCCGTGGCACCGCCACGACGGGCTCCAGAAACTCCAGTTCGAAGTCGCGCCACCGCTGCCCGTCCGCGGTCACGACCGGGTTGTAGCCCCCCGTGGGCAGAAACACCTGAGTCATCCGGTCCCCCTCGCCCATCCGCCCCGCACCCGCCCGAGGTTAGGGCGGCGCTACGTGCCGTACTGCCGAGTTGACCAAATCAGGGGCCGGTGTCGCCCCGGGTTTCGGCGAGATGCGCGAGGACGGTGTCCGCGATGTCACCGAGGGTGGCGATCTGCTCTTCGGTGAGCAGATCGATCAGGTGGCGCCGGACAGACTCGACATGCCGGGGGGCGGCGGCCTCGATGGCACGCAGCCCTCCGTCGGTGAGCACGATGTCCGCACCGCGGGCGTCGGTGGCGCACTCCTCACGGGTGACCAGGCCGCGTTCCTCCATCCGGCTGATGTGCCGGGACAGACGGCTCTTCGACCACAACATGCGCGCGGCGAGCTCGTTCAGCCGCCAGCGGCGGTCCAAGGCGTCCGACAGCGCGGACAGGACGTCGTAGTCGGGGTCGGACAGGCCTGAGTCATGTCCCAGGTCACGGGTGATCTGGGCGTCGAGCAGCAGTCGCATCCGGCGGTAGCCGAGCCACGCCCGGAACTCACGCTCGTCGAGCCATCGCGGGTCGGTCATGGGAGCACTCTAGCCTTTAGTTGACATGTAACCAAAATCTGGGCACGCTGTGTTTACACGTAAACAATTTGCGGGGAGCCCACCATGCCGTTGTTGAAAGTCATCGTCGCCAGCACCCGTCCGGGCCGGATCGGCCGCGGCATCGGGGACTGGTTCGCCGGACACGCCGCGGAACACGGCGGGTTCGACGTGGAGATCGTCGATCTGGCCGAGGTCGGCCTGCCCTTTCTGGACGAACCCGAGCACGCGTCCACCGGGAACTACGTCCATCAGCACTCCAAGGAGTGGAGCGCCACGATCGGCGAGGCGGACGCGTTCGTCTTCGTCATGCCGGAGTACAACTACGCCTTCAGCGCGCCGCTGAAGAACGCCATCGACTTCCTGTACTACGAGTGGCGCTACAAGCCGGTCGGCTTCGTCAGCTACGGCGGGATGTCCGGCGGCCTGCGCGCCGTCCAGATGATGAAGCAGGTGGTGACCACCCTGCGCATGGTCCCCGCAGGTGAGGCGGTGACCGTCTTCACCCGCAGGCAACTCGACGCGGACGGCCGGCTCACCGTCGACGAGGGTCTGTCCGCGTCGGCGACCGGGATGCTGGACGAGCTCGGGCAGCTCACCGCGGCGATGTCCGCGATGCGGAGCGCGAGCTAGCGACCCGTCACCCGCCGGCCTCGACGTTGGCGCCCGGTGCCGTCCGAGCCGGCCGGGAGGGCTCAGCCGACCTGGACGCCGACGCTGTGCCAGCCGGTGGCCCCGTCGGGGACCACCCCGGCACGGTCGGCGGTCTGGGTGTAGCCGGTGGCGTCGGTGGCCCGCACCTCGATGGTGTGGCCGCCCGGAGTGGCCTCCCAGTCGTCGATCACCCACTGGCGCCAGGTGTCGGCGGTCGGCGCCTCGGCCAGGCGCGCCTGACGCCACTGTCCCCGGTCGATCCGTACCTCGACGGCGTCCACTCCCTTGTGCTGCGCCCAGGCGACACCCGCGATCACGGTACGGCCCGGCGACAGGCGGGCACCGTCCCTCGGCAGGTCGATGCGCGACTCCGTCTTGATCGGTCCCCTGGGCGACCATCCCCTGGGCGTCCAGTAGGCCTCGTCCTCGTCGAACCGGGTGACCTTGATCTCCGTCACCCACTTGGTGGCTGAGACGTATCCGTAGAGACCGGGGACGACCTGGCGGGCCGGGAAGCCGTGGTCGACGGGGAGCGCCTCGCCGTTCATTCCGAAGGCCAGCAGCGCGTCGCGCCCGTCGAGGACGACGTCGACCGGGGTGCCGGCGGTCCAGCCATCGGCGGAGGTGCTGAGCAGCATGTCGGCTCCCTTCTGCACACCCGCGTCACGCAGGACCGCGGCCAGGCTGGTGCCCAGCCATCGGGCGTTGCCGATGTAGGGGCCGCCGACCTCGTTGGAGACGCAGCACAGGGTGATGTCGGCCTCCTGCAGGGGACGTTTCATCAGGTCGGCGAAGGTCAGCTCGACGGGTCTGTCCACCATGCCGTGGATCTTCAGGGTCCAGCTCCGCGGATCGACCTGCGGCACCACCAGGGCGGTGTCCACCCGGTAGAAGTCGCTGTTGGGGGTGACGAACGGCGACAACCCCCTGATCCTCAGGTCGACGCCGGCGGGGAGCGGCGCGGCCGGGGTGGCGGGGCGGGGCAGCCGCAGGTCGACCCGGGCCGCGGACACCTGTGCCCGCCCTGACAGTGTCCGTCCGATCACCCCGGCCACTCCCGCCAGGACGATGCCGCCGGCCGTTCCGACCAGCAGGCCACGCCGGTCGAGCGCGTAGCGGCCGCCGCCCGCCCGCATGACCGGCGGGACCGGCCCCTCATACGGCTCCCGCTCCCTGGCCCCGGCGGCCGAAATCTCGCCGGGCGGCTCGGCCGCCGTCTCGGGCTCGGGGGGACCGCTCACCGGAACGAGGGCGCGCCTGATGAGATGGCGCAGGGCGAACATGGCGGCGGCGACGCCGGCCACCGTGGGAACGACGTCCACGGCCTCCGCGCCGGGACGGGTCAGCACGGCCGCGATGCCGACGACACCGAAAACGGCCAGGACCGCCAGGCCGTACCGGAGGTCGCGGACGGCCGGCGGGCCGATGGCCGCGGCTGTCGCGGCGAGCACCAGGACGATGCCCGTCAGCAGGACGGTCTTGTCGTTCTCGCCGAAGGTGCGGATCGCGAAATCCTTCAGCGTGGCCGGGGTGAGGTCGACGGCGGCGTTGCCGACCGCGACGACCGGGAAGGCCGAGGCCTTCACCAGCCCCGCGACCAGCAGGGACACCCCGACCGCCACCGCACCGGACACCAGGCCGATCAGCGTCGCCGCCCACCGGGGCGCACGCCTGTTACTCTCCATCCTCCGACGGTACGCCCGGTGGGGGGCATCGGTCCTTACACATCGGTTACCGGCCGCTCGGCCCCGCTCCGGACATCGCCGAAGGCCGGGCTCTCGCAGCATCGGCGCCCCCGTTCCGCGTCAGGTCTCAGGCTCCCCGGAGGTCTTTCAGGAGCGGTCGGCGAGCTCGGAGAGCCCGGCCAGGCTGGAGATCTCACTCTCCGCGTCGACGGGGACGGATCCGCACAGCGCGTCCTCGGCCTCTCCCGCCCACCTGCGCAGCGCCGCGAATGGATCGTCTCCCGCCGCCTTGGCGGAACGCAACCGGCCGACCCACGCGACACTCGCGTTCATACCCGCTCCGCCGGAGGTGGCGGCCGGGACGAAGCCCGCGGCGTCGGACATCGAGGCGACCCAGAGGAAGCCCAGCGGCAGGCCCTCGCGGGTGACCAGGACATAGCGGACCGGCCCGTCGGTGGTCCAGGACCACTCCTGCGGGGCGTCGAACGTGCGGAACTCCGGATCGTCCCACTGAGGCTCCATTTTCAGCCCTCCTCACCCAGCACCGTACCGAACACCTTCCAGCCGCCGTCCTCGTACAGCACCTTGTCGATCCGGTAGCGGATGCCGCGGTCGAGCATCAGCTCGTGGGTCGGCTCATGCGCCTCGGCGTTCGGATGGAGATCGGTCATGTGAATCGCGTGCGTTCCCTCAGGGACGCGGAGCCAGAGCTTGACCAGCGATTCCAGATCGGCGGCCAGGTGCACGTAGCTTTCGGGGTTCTTGGCGGTCGAGGTGGACGTATAGGCGCGATTCTCCTGGACCGTCCCCTCCAGCTGCGCGATCGGCCGGTCGAAGGCGGCCGGAGTGACATGGCGGGCGACGACGACGTCCTCGGGGACGACGGACTGGTGCATCCCCGAGTCGATGTGAGTGACGTGCTCGGCCGCGGCGGGCGAGTGGTGGCCGTGGCCGTAGAACGGATCGTTGATCTCTCTGAAGGTCGGCTCCCTACGGTAGGCGTCCAGCGAGTTCTTCTGGGTGTCGGTGAGCCGCTCGGACTGCGGCACCATGGCTCTGTCCACCCAGGCGTCGTACTCTGCCTGGGTGCGGAAGCGCACCGCCCCCTCGCTCCACGCGGGCAGCCCCGACCAGTCACTGATCTCCTGTGCCACGAACACGCGTCGGCTGAGCATGTCCTCGAACGGCGGGAAGCGCCCGCCCACGAAGCGGGCGAGCTCCTCGGCCGGCGACCGCCACGCCGTGCGCTGGTGGACCGTCAGCGTGTTCGTGTCCGGGTCATAGGTGGCCGGATTGAAGTCCTCCTTCCCCCTGGTCTGCTCCTCGAAGGTCCGTATCTCGATGTTGAGGCCGAGTTCTCTGATCTTGGCCAGGTTCTCCGCGTGCAGACCGCCGAGACCGTCCAGCTCCGCGACGACCTCGGCGATCCGTCCGGCCTGAACGGCCTCCCGTTCGGCCCGTGCGACCTCGTCCGCGGAAGCCCTTCCCGATTGCCGCGCCTCGTCGGCGGCCGCCCTGGCCGTATCCGCGGCCGACCGGGCACCTGCGACGTCACCGTCGGCGAGGGCGTCCCTGGCGTCGTCGAGGTGCCTGATGTCCCCGGCGGTCCTCATCAGCGCCGTACGCACATCGGGCCATGTCGCCGCGAAGCCCGGATGGAGGTTCATGTTCTCGACATCCTTGACCGGCACCCACTTCAAGGCCGTGGACTCCTCTCCCGGATGCACGGGATGGCGGTCGGAGACCGAGGCGAACACCGTGTCGTACGACCAGCCTCCGTGATCGTCGTGGTAGGCCCCGCGCACGTGCACCGATCCGGGGTCGAGATTGCTCTCCTCCATCGCCTCGCGCAACGCAGCCGCCGCGGCGCTCTCATGCAGGTCGCGAGCCCCGCCGAAGACAGCCCAGGTATCACCGTGATGAACGAAGGGCGAACGCTGCTGCATCAGGACGTGGATCTCACCGCCGGGATCGCGATGGAAGACCATCAGGCCAGAGGCGCCGTGCCTGCCCCAGTGCTGGTGGCCCTCTTCGCAGAAGACCCAACCGTCCCCCGATTCGCGTTCCCGGATCTCCACCGGTAGCAGGACATCGGCATCCGGCTCTCCCCTGTGCGGAGTGTTCGGAACGTCATGGGCCTCCTCCCTGTGCGGGGCGTCCGGGACGTCTCCGGCATCCTCCCAACCGCCGCCGTTCCAAGTCTGCGGCCCCTCCTCGGCGTGCGCCGATGGTTCCGGGAAGCGTTGCGGCGCCGATCCGCTCGGCTGTTCGGGCGGCCGGTTGATCAACCGGTCGATGCGCGAGCTCGGCTCCGTGCCATCGGGTCGGCTTCCCGGGCCCGGCGCGCTGTCCGTCCTTCCGGTGGTGGGGCGCACCCCTTCGGCCGCACCGCCGTCCGTTCTCGCGCGGGCCGGCGCGGGGTGCGCCGTCTGCTGCGCCGGGCTCCCTGCCGATAGCGCTCCACCGTTCGGTACGGCACGGCCATCCGAGCCGGCAGGCGCGCGCACTCCCACGGGGGAACCGTGCTGGCCGACCGGGGAAGAGGGGTCCGCTCCACCAAACGGGGTGGAGGGAGGACGGGTCACCTCCGGGGTGGGGGCGTCGGCCTGGCTGAGTGAGGTGGCACGGCCGGGACCGGACAACGGATCGGAGCCGGGGACGTGGGAGTCAGGATGGAGTGGAGGCGTGCTGCCACCGGGCGGGGGGCCACCGGGCGGGGGGCCACCGTGCGGAGGGCCACCGTGCGGAGGGCCTCCGGGTGGCGGGGAGCCTCCGGGCGACGGTGGGCTGCCGTGGGGGAGGGTCGTGGTGAGGTGCTGGCCGTCGGCGCCCAGCGCGCTGGAGGTGACGGCCTTGGCGAGCAGGTCCCAGTCGAAGTCGCCGCTGATGATCATGCTGGCGGCGGTGGTGATGCCACCGGTCAGCGCGTACTGGGCGGCCTGCCCGTACAGGGAACTGGTGGCGGCGGCCAGCAGTTTTTCGGCCACGCTCATCTCCGCCCGCGACAACCCCGCCTGCAGGGCCGGAGAGGCCAGATGGGTCAGCCCACCCGACAACCCGCCCATCAGGAAGCCCATCGCCCCGCCGGTCACCGCGGAGATCAGCAGCTGCCGTTCATCGAAGTCGTCGCGGCGGCCCCGGGCGATCTGCAGGTGCTGGACCCCGCCCTCCATCCCGCCGACGATGGCGGCGAACAGCACCATGTTGGCCAGCGCCCGCCGGACGATCTGCCTGACCATCAGCCGGGCCAACTGCACCCGGGCCGGGATGAACGCCAGACTCGCGCCCCCGCTGGCCACCGCCATGGCCAGCAGGTAGCCCACCTGCACGATCAGCAGCCACACGGTGGCCTCGATCATGTACCTGGCGTACTGGATCTGCACCCCGACGTTGTTCAACCTGACGGCGGCGCCGATCAGCCGGTTGACCAGATCGGCCACCTGCCCGCCCGCGACCCGGGTGACATGCTCGGCGAAGGCCTCGTGTGCCGCACCGTCCCACGCCTGGCCGATCTTGTCCGCGCTCTGCGGCTGGTCGGCCCAGGTGCCCGCGACGACCTCATGCGCGGCGGTCACACAGGCGTCGGCGAGCCGGAAACACCCCTCCTCGTCCCCCTCGGGCCAGTCCATCCCGACCACCCAGCCGATATACGGCTTGGCCCAATCCGGGGTCAGAATCCCGTCAAACCCCACAGGCGATCAGCCGCCCATGGCACTGGACTGATCGGCCCGCTGGTATCTCCCGGCGTCGGCACGGAATCCGGCGGCGATACCGTCCAGCTCCTCGATACAGACGCCGAAGATCCCAGCTTCGAGGCCGGGCACCACCTTCTCCAACTCGGCTCCGTACCGATCGTCTCCAAGCACGCCGATCCCGATCGACGGCCGCGCGCAGCACCTCGCGTGTCCGGATCATGCTATCCCGCCGCTCGCCGACGGCCGAGGCCTGACAGCGGAGCGACTGCTTCACCTAGCGGCCGGGCTCCGTCACGCCGGCCGTACCGGTGCGCCGGGAACTCACCGACTGTGTCTGTCGCCGTTCTCTCTCAGCGCTCACGGCCTGCTAGGAGATCATCTCGGCGAGGACGGGAGCCAGCGCGCGGAAGGCGCGGCCCCGGTGGCTGATGGCGTTCTTCTCCGCGGCCGACAGCTCGGCGATGGTCCGGCTCTCCCCCTCGGGCACGAAGATCGGGTCATAACCGAAGCCGTTGGTCCCGCGCGGGGCGTCGACGATCAGGCCGGGCAGCACGCCCTCGGCCACCCGCTCCTCACCTGATGGCAGAGCCAGCGCCGCGGCACACGCGAAATGGGCTCCCCGGTGCTCCGGCGGCACGTCGGACACCTGCGCGAGCAGCAGGTTCAGGTTGGCCACGTCGTCGCCGTGCCTGCCGGACCAGCGGGCCGAGAAGATGCCCGGCATGCCGTTCAGCGCGTCGACGCAGACGCCCGAGTCGTCGGCGATCGCGGGCAGGCCCGCTGACTGGGCGACGGCATGGGCCTTGAGCAGGGCGTTCTCGGCGAAGGTCAGGCCGGTCTCGGCGACGTCGCCGATCTCGGGGAACTCCTCCAGGCCGATGATCTCCACTGGCACCGAGGCGTCGGCCAGGATGCGGCGGAGCTCGACGATCTTTCCGGCGTTGCGGGTGGCCAGAACCAGCCGGTCCGAGGTCGTGCTCATGCCAGCGTCTCCCGCTGCAGCCGGGTGAGCTCGGCGCACCCGGCGACCCCCAGGTCGAGCAGCTCGTCGAGGGCGCCCCGGTTGAACGGCTTGCCCTCGGCCGTGCCCTGGACCTCGACGAACTCGCCGGCGCCGGTCATCACCACGTTCATGTCCGTCTCGGCGGCGACGTCCTCGGTGTAGCAGAGGTCCAGCAGCGGGGTGGATCCGACGACGCCGACCGACACGGCCGCGACCGAGTCGATCAGGGGGTCGCCCTTGCACATCTTCCGCTCGCGCATCCACGCCACCGCGTCGGCCAGCGCGACGTAGGCGCCGGTGATGGCGGCCGTGCGGGTGCCGCCGTCGGCCTGGAGCACGTCGCAGTCGATGACGATCGAGTTTTCACCCAGGGTCTTGTAGTCGACGCAGGCCCGCAGGGACCGGCCGATCAGACGGGAGATCTCGTGGGTCCGGCCGCCGATCTTGCCGCGCACCGACTCGCGGTCGTTACGGGTGTTGGTGGCGCGGGGCAGCATGGCGTATTCGGCGGTGATCCAGCCCTGGCCGCTCCCCCGGCGCCAGCGGGGCACGCTGTCCTGCACGGAGGCGGCGCAGAGCACCTTGGTGCCGCCGAACTCGACGAGCACCGAGCCCTCGGCGTGCGCGAGCCAGCCGCGGGTGATCGTCACGGGGCGGAGCTGATCGGGAGAACGTCCATCTGCACGGGCCATGAACCTCACCCTAGGTCATATAGGGCCCCGCTCCGCGCGAGTTCGGTCCGTCCGCCGAAGCCGCCGAGGGAAGCCTCGTGCAGAACACGCTCCTGGTCGTACCAGGGCACGAGGTGGGTCAGCACCAGGGTGCCCACGTCCGCCCTGGCCGCGTGTTCGGCGGCCTGGCGGCCGGTCAGGTGCAGATTGGCGGGCAGGCCGGGCCGCTCCAGGAAGGACGCCTCGCACAGGAACACATCCGCCCCCGCGGCGAGCTTGACCAGTTCGGTGGACTCGCCGGTGTCGCCGGAGTAGGCCACCGAGCGCCCGCCGTACGAAACCCGGAACCCGTAGGCCTCGACCGGGTGGTTCACCGGTGCGGCGGTGACCTCGAAGGGGCCCACCTCGAAGACGCCCGGCTTCAGCCCGATGAAGTCGAAGGCCGTCTCCAGCCCCGGCTCGTCGGGCATGCCGTAGGCGGCGGCCAGGCGGCGGGGGGCGTCGGCGGGGGCGTGCACCGGCACCCGGAGGAACGGGCCCTGCGGGGAGTAGGTGCGCACCACGTGGTAGGAGCACATGTCGAGGCAGTGGTCGGCGTGCAGGTGCGACAGGCAGATCGCGTCCACGTCGTAGAGGCCGATGTGCCGCTGGAGTGCCCCCAGGGCGCCGGTGCCGAAGTCCAGCAGCATGCGGAACCCCTCGGCCTCCAGCAGGTAGCAGGAGGAGGGGCTGTCCGGGCCGGGGAAGCTCCCAGAGCATCCGATAACCGTCAATTTCATGGCGACCCCTCTTCATCGTGTTCTGCCCTGTCACGCCACTGCCCGGTGCCGGTTGCCGCGCTTCTCACGAGTGGTGTCCGTTACCGGAGACGTCTCCCACCGGCGCGAGCTCGACCGCCTGGATCTCCGGTCCCAGGAAGCGCTGCCCGAGCCGTTCGAACAGGACGGTGTCGCCGGTGGCGGCGAACCGGTGCCGGGGAGTGCCGCCCTCGGCCGCCAATCCCCGGTCGTGCAGGATGCGGTAGACGTCCTTGGCCGTCTCGTCGGCGCTGGAGACCAGCGTGACGCCGTCTCCCGCAACGTAGGAGATGGGGGCGGTGAGCAGCGGGTAGTGCGTGCACCCCAGGATCAGCGTGTCGCACCCGTCTGCCAGAACCGGTCGCAGATACTCACGGATGACCTCGATGAGCTCCTCGCTCGTCGTCTCCCCGCGCTCCACGAACTCCACCAGCCGGGGTGCCGCCACCCCGGTCAGCAGGACGTCGGGGGCGGCGGCGAACGCGTCGTGGTAGGCCATCGACTCGATCGTGGCCCTGGTCCCGATGACCCCGACCCTGCCATTGCGGGTGGCCCGCACCGCCCGGCGCGTCGCCGGCTGGATCACCTCGACGACAGGAACGTTGTAGCGTTCGCGCGCGTCCCGCAGCACCGCCGCGCTGGCGCTGTTGCACGCGATCACCAGCAACTTGACATCGTGCTCGACGAGGTGGTCCATCACCTCCAGCGCGTAGGCGCGGACCTGCGCGATGGACTTGGGACCGTACGGCTGGCGTGCCGTGTCGGCCACGTAGAAGATCGACTCACTGGGCAGCTGGTCGATGATCGCCCTGGCCACCGTGAGCCCGCCCACACCGCTGTCAAAGATTCCGATATTCGCTTGCGACACGCTTCCCAAGGTTAGGCGACCCGGGGCGGATGCTCACGGTAAGAATCCTCACAACGCTGATTCGGGGCTCAGCCTCGGCCCACCCGGGCGAGTTGGCGGGACTGGGCGACCAATCGGCCGGCTCCGTCCCAGACCTCGACCTCCTCGTCGAACCAGCCGTCGCTGATCATCCGGCCGCTGCCGAGCAAGGTGAGCCAGCCGGGGGCGGGCAGGGCGCGCAGGTGCCAGGTGAGATCGACGGTCGGGGCCCAGCCCCGGGCTCCGGCGGAGAAGACCACCGGGGGGAGGGCGTCCACGGCCAGCGCGAGCACGTAGGGGTCGGGATCCTGCGGTTCGGCCATCCGGAAGTAGGCGCGGGCCTCGGGGCGGCCGGTGGGGTTGCCGTCGAGCCAGCCGATGGTGGGCGGGTCGAACGCCATCTCCATCTGCGCGTTGAGCGTCATGCCCGACTCCGGCCTGGGGTCGGGCAGCCTGACGCACTGCTCGACGGGCGGCATGACCGTCGAAGGGCCGTCCGTCCAGTCGGGGGAGGCGTCGGTCAGGGTCGCCGTCGTGACAAGGGTCTCAATGAAGGACGTGTCGTCCTGGACCAGGGTCGCGCGGGTCATCGCGGCGGTGCGGCCGGCCTTGATCTGCTCCAGCCGCACCCGGGCGGGGCCAGGCCGGGGCGCACGCAGGAACTGGGCGCTGGTGGTCACCGGATGCCCGTGCGGGGAGGCGTCCACCACGGCGCGCAGGAGCACCGCCATCAGGTAGCCGCCGTTGAGCGGCCCGCCGATCGAGTATCCGGGGTCCAGGCACACGTCATAGGTGGTCTCGTCCACCCGGATGGCCTGCGTCGCCTCGTCGAACTTCGTCATCCACACTCCCGAACCTTATTCTAGAGCGCTCACTTTACCCAGTCCGCACGGTCGGCGCCTCATCGGCCCGGTTCCGCCTGGGAGCGCCTTTCCCCCGCATGACGCTCGCGGAAGTCTCGGAACGGCAGGCGGGCAGGGCGGCCGGAACAGCGGTGATCACACTTGGACCGAGCAATCGACCAGTTAGTTCAACGAGGTCTAGCCAGGAATCCCGGCCCCCCAGGGCCGGGAGGAATGGCTTCCCTGCCTGCGCCCGGACGCCAGTCCGGGCGTTTTTGGTTCTCGATGTACTCGCGGATGATCTGAAGCGGTGCGCCGCCGCAAGATCCGGCGAAATACGAGGGCGACCACAGGTGGCCATGCATGATGTGCCGGTTGATCCGGCCGGTGAACTCCTTGCGCAGGTAGTGCGCGGAGACGCCTTTGAGTCGGTTGACCAAGGTCGTGATGGGCAGCTTGGGCGAGTAGTGCACGAGCAGGTGCACGTGATCGTCCTCGCCGTTGAACTCCCGCAAGGTCGCGCCGAGCTGGGCGCACACGTCCCGCATGACGTCCTCGCAGCGGGTGAGCATGGCGTCGGTGAGGACATCACGCCGATACTTCGTGACAAAGACAAGATGTACGTGAAGGTCGTAGACGACGCTACGACCGCGCCTTACCAGCGGATCTGGTTCCCACCGTGGTGACATGGATAAGAAGCTACAATATGGGAATGAAGATCGTGGTGCAGGTGAAACTGCTCCCGGACGCGCCCACCGAGACAGCCCTCCGGGAGACGCTTCGCGCCTGCAACCACGCCGCCAATCACGCCTCCCGCCGCGCGTTCGACACCGGGATAACAGGCAAGACCTCGTTACAGCGCCTGGTGTACGGGGAGCTGAAGGAGATGGGCCTGTCTGCTCAGCCCGCGATCCATGCCGCCCGCAAGACGGCCGGGGCCTACGCGACGCTGACGGCGAACCTGAAGGCCGGGAACTACGGCCGCGAAGGATCGAAGCGACGCACGATCGTCGAGGCCAAGCCGATCCGGTTCCGCAAGGACGCCGCCCAGCCGTTCGACGACCGATGCCTGTCCTGGCAGACGGACGCCCGCACCGTCTCGATCTGGACCGTGCGTGGACGCTCCGGCCGTATCCCCTTCGCGTGCTCCCCGCAGCAGTTGAAGACGCTCACCGAGCACCGCCGGGGCGAAAGCGACCTGGTGTACCGGGGCGGCCAGTGGTACCTGTACGCCACCTGCGACATTCCCGAGCCCGAACTGATCGAGCCGGACGCTTTTCTCGGCGTCGACCTCGGCATCGCCAACATCGCCACCACTAACGACGGCACCGTCCACGCGGGCAAACACTTAAACCAGGTCCGCCACCGCAACCGCCGCCTGCGCAGTCGCCTCCAGGCCAAGGGCACCACATCCGCCAAACGGCTCCTGCGCAGGCTCTCCGGCCGGGAAGCACGCTTCGCCGCCGACACCAACCATCGCATCTCCAAGCAGATCGTGACCGAGGCCCAACGCACCTGTCGCGGCATCGCCCTGGAAGACCTGGGCGGCATCCGCGAGAGGGTACGGCTCCGCAAGCCCCAGCGGGTCACGCTGCATTCCTGGAGCTTCCGGCAGCTCGGCGCATATATCGCCTACAAGGCGACCCGCGCCGGGCTGCCGGTGGTTCATGTGGACCCCCGTTACACCTCTCAGGGGTGTTCGGCATGCGGCCACATCGACAAGAAGAACCGGCCCGACCAGGCCACCTTCTCCTGCACGTCGTGCGGCTTCGCTGAGCACGCCGACGTGAACGCAGCCCGTAACATCGCCGCGCGCGGTGCCGCGAGCTGGGCAGTGAGTCACGCTGCCGACGACGCGGCCTGATCCGTGCACCCCATGCACGGCGAGGAGCTGCAAGCTCGACCCTTCAGGGCCGAGAAGCTGACTGCAAGCCGCCTGCTAGCGATGTGCACTAAATTATTTTTATTCCATAAATCCACATTGTGAGTGAGCATGTCTGCCAACAATCCCCCCGGCCAGTCACCCCCACCGGATCAGGAGCCAGACCGCACGATCGCCTACCGGCCGCAGAACGGCCCGTCATACCCCCAGGGCAATCCTCAGCAGGGCGGTTACCCGCAGCAGCCGCCCGGGGGATACCAGCAGGGCCAGCCGCAGCAGGGATACGGTCAGCAGAGCCAGCCGCAACAGCCCTACGGCCAGCAGCCCTACGGTCAGCAGGGTCAGCCGCAACAGGGGTACGGCCATCAGCCCACCTACCAGCAGCAGCCCTACGGTCAGCAGCAGGCCTACGGTCAGCAGCAGCCCTACGGCCAGCAGCCCGGCTGGCAGCAGCAGGGCCCGGACTTCCTCGGCGCCGGGCAGCCGCCGGCCCCGCCCGCCCGCAAGGGCGGCAAGGGCTGGCTGATCGCGGTGATCGCGGCCCTGGTCGTGGCCCTCGTCGGCGGCGGCGGCGCCTACGCGGTCAGCCTGCTCAGCGGCGGCGGCACCCAGCCCCACGACGTGCTGCCCGGCAGCGCCATCGGGTACGTACGTCTCGACCTCGACCCGGCCGCCAACCAGAAGCTGGCCCTGTTCAGCATCGCCCGGAAGTTCACGGCCACCAAGGACTCCTTCCGCGGCGAAGACCCGCGTACGGCCCTGTTCGACCTGCTGAACAAGAACGCCGACGCCAAGATCAACTACGCCGCCGACGTCGAGCCGTGGCTCGGCAGCCGGATCGGCGTGGCCGTGCTCCCGCCCGCCAACGGCAGCGAGGAGCCCGGGTTCGTGGGGGCCATCCAGGTGACCGACGCGGAGAAGGCGAAGGCCGGCATCGCCAAGATCGCTGACGGCGACAAGTACGGCATCGCCTTCCGCGAGGACTACGCGCTGATCGCCGCGACCCAGGCGGAGGTCGACCAGGCCGCCCAGGCGGCGCCGCTGACCGATCTCCCCACCTTCTCCGACGATCTGAACGACCTCGGCGAGACGGGCGTGCTCTCCTTCTGGATGGACGCGGGCAGGGTCGCCCAGCTCACCCCCCAGGTGGCCACCCAGGATCCCGCCGCCCTCGCGCAGCTCAAGAACCTCCGGGTGGCCGGCGCGCTCCGCTTCGACGAAGGCTACGTCGAGCTGGCCGGCATCAGCCGCGGCGCACAGGCTCTGGAGGGCATGGGCGAGCCCGAGGTCACCGGGATCGGCAAGCTTCCGGCCTCCACCGCGGGCGCGGTCTCGTTCTCCGGCCTCGGTGACGTGGTCAGCAAGCAGTGGGCCCAGATCCTGAAGTCGGCCGACCAGACCGCCGGCGGCGGCCTGCAGCAGTTCGCCGACCAGGCCCAGCAGCAGGCCGGGCTGGCGCTCCCCGCCGACCTGGTGACGCTGCTCGGCAAGAACCTCACCGTGGCGGTGGACGGGACCGGCCTCGACGGCGACCAGCCCAAGATCGGCGCCCGGATCGTCACCGATCCCGCCAAGGCGCAGGAGGTCGTCGGCAAGATCGAGAAGCTCCTCGCCGGAGACGGCACCGGCGGCGGCCTCCCGCCGATCGCCAAGGTGCCCGGTGACGGCACCCTGGTGCTGGCCAACTCCCAGGAGTACGCCGCCGAGCTCGCCAAGGACGGCACCCTGGCCGACGACGAGAGCTTCCAGCTCGCGATCCCCGACGCCGGCAACGCGACCGCCGCCGCCTACGTCGATCTCAACAAGATCGAGAAGCTCTACCTGCAGAGCATGCAGGGCGAGGCCAGGACCAACCTCCAGCAGCTGCGTGCCGTCGGCATCAGCGGCACGCAGTCGGGCGGCGACGCCTCGTTCTCCCTGCGGGTCCTGTTCGACTGAGTCCCGTCCCGCCGGGCGGAGACGTCCGACGGGCAGGAGGGAAAAAAGGGGGGCGGGCGTCCCGGTGGGACGCTCGCCCCCCTTTCGGGTGGGAGAGGGAGCTGAGCTCTCAGGCCCAGAGCTGGCCTTCCAGCCGCTCCTCGGCCTCGTCCAGGGTGCCGTCGTAGGCACCGGTGGAGAGGTATTTCCAGCCGCCGTCGGCCACCACGAACACGATGTCGGCCCGCTCCCCCGCCTTGACGGCCTTGGCCGCCATGCCGAGCGCGCCGTGCAGGGCCGCGCCGGTGGAGACCCCGGCGAAGATGCCCTCGGCGGCCAGCAGCTCCCTCGTGCGCCGGAGCGCGTCGGCGGAGGAGACGGAGAACCGGGTGGTCAGCACCTCCGGGTCGTAGAGCTCGGGGATGAAGCCCTCGTCCACGTTGCGCAGGCCGTACACCAGCTCACCGTATCGGGGCTCCGCGGCGACGATCCGCACATCGGGGACGTGCTCGCGCAGGAACCGGCCGACGCCCATCAGGGTGCCGGTCGTCCCGAGACCCGCCACGAAATGGGTGACGGTCGGCAGGTCCGCGAGGATCTCCGGCCCTGTCGTCTCGTAGTGGGAGAGCCAGTTGGCGGGGTTGCCGTACTGGTAGAGCATCACCCAGTCCGGGTGCTCCTCGGCCAGGCCCTTGGCGACCCGGACCGCCTCGTTGGAACCACCGGCGGCCGGAGAGGAGATGATCTCCGCCCCCCACATCCGCAGGAGCTGACGGCGCTCCTCGGAGGTGTTCTCCGGCATGACGCAGATCAGTTTGTAGCCCTTGAGCCGTGCGGACATCGCCAGTGAGATGCCCGTGTTGCCGCTGGTGGGTTCGAGGATCGTGCAGCCGGGCCGGAGCAGGCCGTCCTTCTCCGCCTGCTCGATCATCCACAGCGCCGGGCGGTCCTTGATGGAACCGGTCGGGTTGCGATCCTCGAGCTTGGCCCAGACCCGCACGTCCGCCGACGGGGACAGCCGGGGCAGGCCGACCAGCGGAGTGCGGCCCACGGAGTCGATCAGTGATTCAAAACGCATGATGTACGGCTTCCGCCTCGTCGTGCCGGACAAGGGACATCGGCGTGCGCCGCTAGCGGGAGCCGCCGGCCACGGCCGGGAGGACGGTGACCGTGTCTCCGTCGGAGAGCGGGGTCTCCAGGCCACCCAGGAAACGGACGTCCTCGTCGTTCAGATACACGTTCACGAAGCGGCGCAGCGCGCCCTTGTCCACCAGGCGGTCCCGGAGGCCGGGGTGCCGGGACTCCAGGTCGCCGATCAGCTCCTCAAGCGTCGCGCCCTTGGCGTCGACGGCCTTGGCGCCGTCGGTGTAGGTGCGCAGGATGGTCGGAATGCGAACCTCGATGGCCATTGCGGGTCAATCTCCTTGTGTCGTCATGGGAGTGCCGCCCACCGGATCAGAACACCGGCGGGCGCAGGGGGATTCCGGAACTGCCGGTCAGCGACAGTCGTAGACGACGACGGAGGGGGTGTGGGCGAACAGGAAGCTCTGCACGGCCACGAGCCCCGCGTGCCGGGCCCGTACGCCGGTATGTGACAGCACGGCGTCCTCCAGGCTCGGGTCAACGGTCGACATGGTCATGAGCTTACCCAAAGAGACGATCCCCCTCACGGCCGGATCGGCCCTCGGGGGGCCGGTCACCCCGAGGTGATCGTGACCTCTTCCTCCTCCACCACACCGTCGACGATCCGGTAGGAGCGCAACTCCGCCTCCTCGCCCAGCTCCTCGCGGGTGGAGACCAGCACGTAGTGGGCGCCGGGCTCGGAGGCGTAGGAGATGTCGGTGCGCGAGGGGTAGGCCTCGGTCGCGGTGTGGGAGTGGTAGATGACCACCGGCTCCTCGTCGCGGTCGTCCATCTCGCGCCAGACCCGCAGCTGCTCCAGCGAGTCGAAGCGGTAGAAGGTGGGCGACCGCTCGGCGTTCTCCATCGCGACGAACCGCTCAGGGGAGTCGGAGCCGAACGGCCCGGCGATCACGCCGCAGGCCTCGTCCGGATGGTCGGCCCGGGCGTGCGCGATGATCTTGTCAACCAGTTCCCGGGAGATCGTGAGCATGTCAGGAAGTTACCAAAGGGCACGGACCAGGGTGTCCTGAAGGTAGGTCAGCCAGTCGTAGGTGACGTAGGCCGGATAGCGCGGGTCGTTCTCGGCCATCTCGGCGATCTCGTCGTGGACCTCCTCGGTCACCTCAAGCCGGGTGCCGAGCGCGAGCCGTACGTCGTTCAGTGCGCGCATCCACGCCTGTGCCTGCTCGGGGGTGAGCTCGACCCGTCCCGGCTCGGCGCTGTCGAGCATGGTCTGCGCGTCGGCCCGCTTGCCGTCGCGCAACGTCGCCTCGGTGTAGCGGCGGAACTCGGCGGACTGCTCGGCGTCCTCGTAGGCCGAGGGGAACAGCCGGGCCAGCACCGGATCGGCGGACTGCTCGGACGGGCCGATGCCGAGCGCGCGCTCCAGCGGATCGCTCCCGGTCTCCCCCGGCTCGATCAGGCCGAGGATCTGGGAGACCAGCGAACGCAGGATCGAGACCTCGGCGGCGTCGAAGACAGTGATCACACTGCCCTTGCGCCCCCGCTTGAACCCTGAACTCACCGCTCGCTCACCACTCCTCGCTCGTTTCCCGCGGAACCCGGCCGGGCGGCACCGCGGCCGGAACCCCGCCGGATCCGCCGCTCACGAATCCCGTTGCACGGTGGCCCAGAGCCCGTAGGAGTGCATGATCTGCGCGTCGCGCTCCATCTCCTCACGGGTGCCGCTGGACACCACCGCCCTGCCCTTCTGGTGCACGTCGAGCATCAGTTTCTCCGCCTTCTCCTTCGAATAACCGAAGACGGACTGAAAGACGTACGTGACGTAGGACATCAGGTTGACCGGGTCGTTCCAGACGATCGTCAGCCATGGCAGATCAGGCCGGACGTCGGTTGACGGACGCTCGACCTCCATTGGAGCCGTTCTACCCACACAGACCAGTGTGCCCTACCGCTGGCCTAGTCTTCGACTCGTGTCGTTGACAAACATGAGCAGGGCGTTGCTGACAGATCACTACGAGCTGACGATGGTACAGGCGGCGCTGCGCAGCGGAGCGGCGTCGCGGCGTGCGGTGTTCGAGGTGTTCGCGCGCCAGTTGCCGGGAGGGCGGCGCTACGGCGTGGTCGCCGGGATCGGCCGGGTGCTGGAGGCGCTGGAGGACTTCAGGTTCGGCGCGGAGGACCTCGCGTTCCTCCGCGACAACCGGATCGTCGACGCACCCACCGTCGACTTCCTCGCCGGCTACCGGTTCTCCGGCCACCTGTACGGCTACCGCGAGGGCGAGTGCTACTTCCCCGGTTCTCCCATCCTGACGGTGGAGAGCACCTTCGCCGAGGCCGTGCTGCTGGAGACGGTCATCCTGTCGATCCTCAACCACGACTGCGCGATCGCCACCGCCGCCTCCCGCATGGTCCACGCCGCCGGGTCCAGGCCGATCGTCGAGATGGGCTCGCGGCGCACCCACGAGATGGCGGCCGTGGCCGCCGCGCGGGCCGCCTACCTGAGCGGGTTCGCCTCCACCTCCAACCTGATGGCCGGCCACCGGTACGGCGTGCCGACCGCCGGGACCGCGGCCCACGCGTTCACGCTGCTGCACGATTCGGAGAAGCAGGCCTTCCAGGCCCAGATCAACTCGCTCGGCACCGGCACCACGCTGCTGGTCGACACCTATGACGTGGCGGAGGCCGTACGGACCGGCGTGGAGCTGGCGGGCCCCGATCTGGGAGCCGTCCGCCTCGACTCCGGCGACCTGTCGGAGGTCGCCCACGCCGTCCGCGGGCAGCTCGACGCGCTGGGCGCCGAGAAGACCCGCATCCTCGTCACCAGCGACCTGGACGAGTACACGATCGCGGCGCTGTCGTCGGCTCCCGTGGACGCCTACGGCGTCGGCACCTCGCTGGTGACCGGCTCCGGGGTGCCGACGGCCGCACTGGTCTACAAGCTCGTGGTGCGGGAGGACGCCGAGGGGGTCATGCAGCCGGTGGCCAAGAGGTCGGTGGGCAAGCCCAGCCGGGGCGGCCGCAAGGAGGCGTTCCGGCAGCTCGATCCCGCGGGGACGGCGGTCGCCGAGCTGGTCACCGTCTCCGGCGACCGGCCCGTCGACGCCCGCCCGCTCCAGACCGAGCTGGTCCGCGACGGTGAGATCGTCGGCCGGGAGGAGCTGGCGGCGGCCCGCCAGCGGCACCGTGAGGCCGTCGCCGAACTTCCGGCCACGGCCCATCAGCTGTCCCGGGGCTACGCCGCCATTCCGACCGTGTTTGACTGACTTCCATGGCAACCGCGCTAATCATCGTCGACGTCCAGAACGACTTCTGCGAGGGCGGCAGCCTGCCGGTGGGCGGCGGCGCCGAGGTCGCCGCCGCCATCTCCCGGCACGCCGCCTCGCACGGCTACGACCACATCGTGGCGACCCGCGACTTCCACGTGGACCCCGGCGAGCACTTCGCCGCCAACCCCGACTATGTGAGCTCCTGGCCGGCCCACTGCGTGGCCGGCACCCCGGGCGCCGGCTTCCACCCCGCCTTCGACACCGGAAGCGTCGAGGAGGTGTTCAGCAAGGGCGCCCACGCCGCCGCCTACAGCGGCTTCGAGGGCGGCGCCCCCGATGGCACGGGCCTCGCCGACTGGCTCGCCCGGCGCCGGGTGAGCGCGGTGGACGTCGTCGGCATCGCCACCGACCACTGCGTGCGCGCCACCGCCCTGGACGCGGTCGGCAACGGCCTGGCCGTACGGGTGCTGCTGAACCTGACCGCCGGGGTGGCCAGGTCCACCACGGAGTCCGCGCTGGCCGAGCTCGACGCCGCCGGAGTCCAGCTCAGCGGCGACCCGGTGGTCCGCAGCCAGGGAGGTTAACGCGACCGCTGGGTGGCCCATTGGCGGATCTTGTCGATCCGCTCCTGGACCTGCTCGGCGGTGGCCTGCGCGATGGCCGGCCCACCGCAGGCGCGGCGGAGCTCGGCGTGGATGACGCCGTGCGGCTGGCCGGTGCGGTGGTTCCATGCGCCGACCAGCCCGTTGAGCTCCTTGCGGAGGTTGGCGATGAGCTCGTGCGGAGCCAGCTGGGGCTCCTTGGGCTCGGGGCGGTCGCGCTTGGCCCGCAGCTGGTCGGACTGGCGCTTGCTCAGCAGGGTCCGCACCTGGTCGGGCTCCAGCAGGCCGGGAAGGCCCAGGAAGTCTTCCTCCTCGGGTGAGCCCGCCTCGGCGGCGGTGCCGAACTCGCCGCCGTCGAAGAGCACCCGGTCGAAGGTGGCGACCGCCTCCAGCGTCTCGAAGGGCAGCTCGTCGCCCAGGACGTCGGGGTTGTCCTTCCTGCGCTGGGCGTCGTCGAGGAGGAAGTCGTCGAGCCCCTCCTCGGGCAGGTTGCGGTCGAGCACATGGTCGCGCTCGGCCTCCATCTCCCCGGCCAGCCCCATCAGGGTGGGCACCGAGGGCAGGAACACCGAGGCGATCTCGCCGCGCTTGCGCGCCCGGACGAAACGGCCGACGGCCTGGGCGAAGAACAGCGGGGTCGAGATGCTCGTGGCGTACACCCCGACGGCCAGGCGGGGGATGTCGACGCCCTCGGAGACCATGCGCACCGCGACCAGCCAGCGGTCCTGGGACGCGGAGAACTGCTTGATCTTCTTTGACGCCTCCGGATCGTCGGAGAGCACGACCGTGGCGCCCTCACCGGTGATCGTCCGGATGTGCTTGGCGTAGGCGCGCGCCGTCTCGTGGTCGGTGGCGATGACCAGGGCACCGGCGTCGGGCACACCCCGGCGGACCTCGGCCAGCCGCCGGTCGGCCGCGCGGAGCACCTGCCGGATCCAGTCGCCCTTGGGGTCGAGCGCGGCCTTCCACGCCTGGCCGAGCTGGTCCTTGGTGAGCGGGGTGCCGAGGGTCGCGGCGATCTCGTCGCCCGCGCGGGTCCGCCAGCGCATCTCGCCGGAGTAGGCGAGGAAGATGACCGGCCGGACGACGCCGTCGGCGAGCGCCGGGCCGTACCCGTAGGAGTAGTCGGAGACGCTGCGCCGGACGCCGTCCCCGTCCTCGGCGTAGCCGACGAACGGGATGGGGTTGACGTCGGACCGGAACGGCGTGCCGGTCAGCGCCAGGCGGCGGGCGGCGGGCTCGAACGCCTCCCGCACGCCGTCGCCCCAGGACTTGGCGTCGCCCGCGTGGTGGATCTCGTCGAAGATGACGAGCGTCTTGCGGGCCTCGGTCCGGGCGCGGTGCAGCGCCGGGTGCATCGCGATCTGGGCATAGGTGACGGCCACTCCGACGTAGCTCGGCGAGGTCGTGCCCTGGCTGTTCTTGAACTCGGGATCGATGGCGATGCCGACCCTGGACGCGGCGTCGGCCCACTGCTGCTTGAGGTGCTCGGTGGGTGTGACGATCGTCACAGCCCGGATGATCCCCCGCGACAGGAGGTCGCTGGCGATGCGCAACGCGAAGGTCGTCTTGCCCGCGCCGGGCGTCGCGACCGCGAGGAAGTCGCGTGGCTCGCCCCTGGAGTACAGGTCAAACGCCTCCTGCTGCCAGGCGCGGAGCTTCGGCGCGGTGCCCCAGGCGGCACGGTCCGGATACGAGGGTGACAGGTGGGATGCGGCGGAAGTGCTCACAGTGTCCCCAGCGTAATCGGCATCGCCGACAAGACGTGCCGATCCGGCGAGATCCTCGCCAAGATCACCTCCATATGCTAGAGATTTTCCGGCCTTGTACGGCCCGGCCGTCCGGAGCCCCGGGCCGCCGGGCGGACGCCCCGTCACAGGCGCCCGGCAGCGAGGCGGCACCGGCCTCCGGCCTGCCTAACGCACTCCGGTGATCACGGCGTCGATCTCGGCCCGGAGCCGGGGGTCGTCCGGCTGGGCCATGCCCAGTATGACGACCGGCCGGCCGCCCGCGCCGGTGAGAAACACCACACGGAGATAGCCGGGACGGTTGACGAGGTCCTGATACTCCGCCCGGAGGGAGCGGCTGTGGCCGCTCCGCCCGCCCACCGTCACCGTCCGGTCGTCCACGACCTTGACCTCGTCACCGTGCAGCAGCAGGCGCGCGTACAGGTCGGCGAGTTCCACCGCGGCCTCGCGCGCGTCGTTCACCGGCTCCGCCGGTCTGGTCATCACCGTCGCCGCGCCCCCGGTGCCCGCCACCGAGGTGAACCCGGTGACCGGGGGGACCGCACCGGCCCGCCACCCTGCGGGCAGCGGATACCCCACCCCCGCGAGCGGGTCGCTCACCCCGGCCGACGACGAGGGCGGGGCCGTGGATGACGGAAGCACCCGGGGCGCCAGGACGGCGCCTGCGGCGACGACGGCTCCGGCAGCGACCACCAGGGCCACCGCTCCGAGCGGGCGGCGGCGCAGACGGCCCCGGACCCGGCGGCGGGGCGGGGCGGCCGGTGCGCCGTACAGGCGGGCCGACGGAGGAAGATCGTCCTGCGGTGCCTCCGCTGCCGGGCGCCGCCCCCTGCGGCCGGACTCCTCCGGAGGCCATGCCCCGAACTCCTCGCCGCCCTCACGCTCCCGCGGCTTCCGCGGTTCCCGCGCCCGATGCTGCCCCCTGCGGCCGGACTCCTCCGGCGGCCACGCCCGGTGGGGACGTTCGTCCACGACGCCTCCTCCCGGTGGTCACGGTCTACCGTCCTACCATGCCCGCCGGGGCGCGGTCCGGCTATAGGCGATCGTCGTTGCGACTCCTCGGCTTCCGCGAAGGAGACGGCCTCTCGCCACGCCGCCTGGCTGGGGACCGGCCCCGCCCGGAGCGTCGGGAACGGCCCGAGAGGTCAGGAGACGTCCCGCATCCGTCCGGCGACGACCACCCCGAGCAGCCCGATGGCCACCATGAGAACGGCGAGCGTGGCGTAGCCGGTGGCGATGTCGTCGTGGCCGATCAGGTTGATCAACACACCGCCGATGCCGACCGTGAGCGCGCTGCCCAGGGTGTCGACGACCTGGAGGGCCGCGGAGTTGGCACCCTGTTCCGCGTCGGGTGACTGGCGCATCGTGGTGACACTGATGCTGGGGGTGCCGATGCCCATGCCGAATCCGGCGACGACCCAGGCGGGCACGGTGACCCAGCCGGTGAGACCGGGGACGAGCGCGAGCATGGTCAGCACGATGCCGGCGGTGACGGCGGCCGCGGCGAGCCGTACCAGCCGGGGCCGGTCGTACTCGCGGCGGCTCTGCAGGTAGGAGCCGACGGTCCAGCCCAGCGCCCCGGTGGTCAGCGCGACACCGGCCTGGGCGACCGACAGGCCGGACACCTTGGTGAGGAGCAACGGGAGGAACATGTTGATCCCGAAGAACGCGGAGGAGAGCACGCCGCGCATCATGACGGTGGTGGGCAGGCCCCGGCCGAACCGCAGCGCGCCGGGAGGCAGCAGCCTGGGCAGGCCCACGGCCAGCGCGACGAATCCCACCGCGGTGGCGATCGCCCCGGGGAGCGGGATGGTGTGCAGCCGGTCCACGCCGTACAGCAGCGTCCCGGCGCCCGCCGCCGTGGCCGTGGCCGCCAGGGTCATCGCCAGCGGCCGGGACCGGGGGCCGGTCGGCGGTGCGGGCGCCGGGCCCTCATCGGTGCGCAGCGCGGGCAGGAGCATCAGCATGGCCGGGATCACCAGCGGCACGATCCCGAAGAAGACCCAGCGCCAGCCAGCCGTCTGGGCGACGATCCCGCCCACGCCGGGCCCGATCAGGGCGGGCAGCACCCAGGCGGCGGACAGGGCGGCGAACACCTTGGGCCGGGCCTCGGGGACGTAGACCCGCACGATCATCACGTAGATCGCCACGATGACCGCGCCGCCGCCCAGTCCCTGGACGACGCGGCCCACGATGAACAGCTCCTTCGTCCCGGCCGCGCCCGCCACGACCATGCCGGCCACGAACAGGCCCACCCCGAGCAGGAAGGGCAGGGCATGGCCCCGGCGGTCGGACCAGAGCCCGGCGACGACGTTGGCCAGCAGGCCGGCGATGAGGAAGACCGAGAGGCTCATGCCGTACAGGTCGAGCGCGTCGAGGTCGTCGGACACCGCGGGCATGATAGCGCCGACCGACATGCCCTCGAAGGCGATCAGCGTGACGACGAGCAGGATTCCCAGGCTGGCCGTACGGTACGCGGGACCGAAGATCCGGGGGGGTGCGTATGGAGCGTCAGTCGCCTTCGGTGCTGTCACCCGTCAAGGGTAAGGTCCGGCTCCGAACCACGGTAAACCGCCCACATCTCGTGCATCCTGGCGGCCTGACCGGCGGTGAACTCCGACATGCAGTGATCATGGGTGTAGTCCATGAAGTTGTGGACCGGGTCGCCGCCCTCCCCGTTGCAGGTGTCCTTGCTCACCGGGCAGCCCTCGGTGGGCTTGCTCTCCGGCGCGGTGTCGGCCACCCCGTCGCCCGGCGAGACGCAGCCGTTCTCGAAGGTGTGCAGGAGCCCGAGCCAGTGGCCGATCTCGTGCACCCCGGTGAACCCGCGGTCGAAGTTGCGCAGTGACCCGCCGGGCAGGCTGCGCCAGTCGATGACCACGCCGTCGAGCGCGGGCTGGCTCTTGTACAGGTAGGGGTAGGTGGAGTAACCGAGGACCAGCTGGCTGAGCTGGGCGACGTAGAGGTTGAGCGTTCCGGCGCCGCCCCTGCGCAACCGCTTTATCGCCGCCTCGTAGGCGAGCGGCGCCCGGAACCAGGCGGCGTTCTCGGTCCGGGTGAGACCGTCGAGCCGGAACTGGATCCCGGTGTCCACCCCGCCGAGCCGACCGCCGTAGGCAGCGTTGAGCGCGGCCAGCTGGTCGCGCACCGCGCTGTCCCGCGCCCCCAGGGGACCGGCGGAGATGACGTGCACCCAGGTGGGGACCGTGATCGGGGCCCACGGCCCACGGCGCATCCCCGACTGGCGCCGCCTCAGGTCGGCGAACATCTCCGCGACCTGCGCCGGGGCCGGGGCGTGCGGCTCGGGCCCGCGCCCGGAGGTCACCCGCCGCGCGACGGTGTCGCACCCCGGGGAGCCGGTCACCGCGGACCGGACGGCCGCGGTGGGCATGGCGGCCTGGCCGTTCACCGCGGACCGGACGACCGCGGGTAGGGCGGTCGCGGGCACAGCGGATGCCGCGGCGGGGATGGCAGGAGCGGCACCCGCTGTGAACAGGCACACCGAAACAGCGGCGATCGCGCGCCAAGCCATGCACTCCCCCGACAGGTCACACCCACTGGTCGACTGCCGCTCCCCAGCGGCATCCCGACCGTAGCCTCATCGGTGGCGATCACCCACGAACAACACTCACTCGTTGCTGTTGTCTTCGCCCTTGGGCAGCCCCTCGTAGATCTCCTTGCATTCAGGGCAGACCGGAAACTTCTGCGGATCCCGATTCGGCACCCAGACCTTGCCGCAGAGTGCGCGCACGGGGGTGCCGCTGAACGCGCTCTCCATGATCTTGTTCTTCTCGACGTAGTGGGCGAACCGCTCGTGGTCGCCGTCACCGTGCGACAGGTCCGGCCGGATGTCACTCTCTGGGAGAATCTTCGTGCTCACCCTGCAGATTTTATGCCCGCGACGGCGCGGTCACCGCGCCGACGCCGACCGTGTGACGATCCGGCCGCTCCGGTCTCGTCGTTCCGCCCCGGTGAACGCGTACGGCTCCCGCCTGAGGAAGGCGGGAGCCGTACGGCGGAAGTGCGGGATCAGCCCATGTGGATCGGGGCGTCCTCGGTCTTGCGGCCCGCCTTGACGAACAGCGCGAGCACCGCCGCGAGGATCGCGACACCGGTGCTGACCGTGAAGCCGAGGTGCATGCCGTCGAGGAACGACAGGTGCGACACCTTGGTGATGCCCTGGACGATCTGCTCGGGCACGCCGGGCATCATCTGGGCGCTGGGCGCCCCGCCGAAGGTCGCCAGCTCCTTGAGCCCGTCGACCTGCTCCGGCGGCAGCGGCGGGAGCTTGGCCTGCGCCCAGTGGCCGGCGTAGACGTCCGCCACCTTCGCCGACACGATCGCGCCGAGGATGGCCGTGCCGAGCGCGCCGCCGACCTGCATGGCCGACTGCTGGACGCCGCCCGCGACGCCGCTCAGGTCCTCGGGGGCGTTGCCGACGATGATCTCGGTGGCACCGACGAAGACCGGCGAGAGTCCGAAGGCGAGCAGGACGAAGGGGATCGCGCTGTCGATGAACGTGGCGTCGATGCTGAGCTGGGACATCAGGAACATCGCCAGGGCGGTGACCAGCATGCCACCCGCGATTGTGATCTTGGTGCCGAACTTGCCGAGGAGCACCGCGGCCAGCGGGGAGGCGACGATCATGCCCGCGCTCATCGGCAGCATCTGAAGGCCGGAGTCCAGCGGCGAGAGCCCGCGCACCCCCTGGAAGAAGAACGTCAGGAAGAACATCGCGCCGAACATGGAGAACGCGACGAGCATCATCAGGCCGGTGCCGATGGAGACCGAGGCGTTGCTGAAAAGGCTGAGCGGCACGAGCGGTTCGGCGGCCCGGGCCTGCCACCACACGAACACGGCCCCCAGCACCACGGTCGCGATCAGGAAGCCGATGGTCAGCGAGTCGCCCCAGCCCCACTCCGGAGCCTTGATGATCGCCCAGACCAGGGAGAACATGGCACCCGACAGCAGCACGACGCCCAGCCAGTCGACCTTCGACAGGGCCCGCGCCTTGCTCTCAGTGAGGACCCACAGGCCCATGGCGAGGGCCACAATGCCCACCGGGACGTTGATGAAGAAGACCGACTGCCAGCTCACGTGCTCCACGAGCAGTCCGCCGACGATCGGACCGGCGGCGCTGGACAGGCCGATGATGCCGCCCCAGGCGCCCATCGCCATCTTCAGCCGCTCGCCGGGGAAGGCCACCCGCAGCAGCGCGAGGGCGGCGGGCTGGAGCAGCGCGCCGAACAGACCCTGGAGCACGCGCAGCCCGATCAGCATGCCGATCGAGGAGCTGAGGCCGATCGCGAGCGAGGTGAGCGCGAAGCCGGCGACCCCGATCAAGAAGATCTTCTTGTGTCCGAACAGGTCACCGAGTTTGCCCGCGGTGATCAGGAAGACGGCGAGCGCGAGCAGGTAGCCGCTGGTCACCCATTGGAGATCGGCCAGGGACGCGTTGAGGTCCTGAGCGATCACCGGGTTGGCGATACCGACGACGGTGCCGTCGAGCATCACCATGATCACACCAAGCGACACCGAGAGAAGCGTGAGCCACGGATGCCCCTGCTTCGACGACGCGCCGGGGTCTGGCGGTGGTGCGACGGCCACCGTCTTGGCCTCTGCCATTGGAAGGGTCCCCCTCATGATCTGGTCCGCCCCCGCATGAGGCGTTTCAACCCAAGGTAATTTATGTCAGTCGCTGACAATTGACAAATCGTTTTATACGGCAGGCCATGACTTATGGCAGAATGTGAACACCACGTTTCGAAGGGGTGACGGGCATGGGCGGGACCGGTCTGCGCGAACGCAAGAAGCAGAAGACGCGGTTGGCGCTGGTCGACGCCGCCCTCGCCATGTTCGCCGAGCAGGGCTACGAGGCCACGACCGTGGATCAGATCGCGGCCGCTGCGGACGTCTCACCTCGCACGTTCTTCCGCTACTTCGCGACCAAGGAGGACGTCGCCCTCTGCCTGCCTCTCGACGGCTTTGAGGTCGTGCTCTCCGAACTGGCGGCCCGGCCGATGGAGGAGCCGCCGTTCACCGCGCTCAACCATGCCGTGCGCGCGATGGTCACCATGCTAGAGGAGGGGGATCTCGCCGACCGAGCCAGGTTCCTCAGAGCACGCGAGCTGATCGACGCCACCCCCGCGCTCTTCGCCGGGAGTGTGCGGCGGATGATGGAGAACGAGCGGCAGTTGATCGCCGAGGTCGCCCGGCGCGAGAGCGCCCACTGCGACGATCTCCTCGCCCACTTCGTCGTCGCGCTCTTCACCGCCGTGACCCGGGTCGGTCTCGAGCTCTGCGAGCACGACGACTTCCCCGGTGGCATCCCCGACCTCACCACCGTGGCCAGGAGACTGGAGGCCGCGCTGGAACTGGCCCAGCGCTCACTGCGCCCCGGCTGGGACAGGCCCTAGTTCATCGAGGGGTCGTCGGGACAGGTCGCCACATAGGCGAGCTCGCCGCGCTGACGACGGAGCACCGCACGCCAGAGCGATCCGGGATCGTGATGGAAGGTGTCGCCGGGCTCGGAGTCCACGACGTACCAGGCGCCCTCCCCTATCTCGTTCTCCAGTTGACCGGCGGTCCACCCGGCGTATCCCGCGAAGATCCGCATCTGCGCGATCTCCCCGGCGAGGATCTCCGGCGGGGCGTCGAGGTCGACGGTGCCGAGCCGGGACACCGCAGCGGTGCCCGCGTGCAGCCGTCGCCAGCCGAGGGGCTCCTGACCGCTCGGGACCACGGCCAGGGCCAGGGCGCTGTCGGTCTGCACCGGGCCGCCCTGGAAGAGCACGGACGGGCCGGTCACCATGGAATCCCAGGTAGGCAGCACCTGCGTCACCGAGACCTCGCTGGGCCGGTTGAGCACCACACCCAGGGTGCCGCCGCCGATGTCGTATTCCAGGATCAGGACCACGCAGCGCCGGAAGTTGGGATCGTCGAGCTGCGGTGTAGCCACCAGCAGCCCACCCACATGGATCGCCTCCGCCATAACCCCATCTTGACATCCTCCCCTCCCCAAAGGGAGGGGACTCCCACGGTCGCCCGTGGGCTTCCCGGCTCGCCGCCGGTCGCCCGCCCGGAAGGAGCTCCGTTGCGGTCTCACCCGGCCCCGCAGGCGTTTCACCCCGCCGCCGGCCCGGCGGCGAGGATGGCACCGATCACGCGAGCAGTGGCTTGGTCATCGCCACCATCGAACACGTTACCGAATCATGTGGCACCGTGCTACGTTTCCACCCCCGCCCGAAGGCGGGGGTGTCACGCTCAAGAGATGTGACGAACGACGTCGCCGCGCGACGGAGGCTCTGGTCCGGATGACGGATGCGGCCCTTCCGCGGCCGTCACGCCTCGGTCATACCGCTGCGCGCCCGGCCTCCGGCCGACTCGCGCACGGCCGCCGCGACGGCGCCCGCGACATCGGCGTGGAACACGCTCGGGATGATGTAGTTCGGGCCGAGCTCCTCGTCGGTGACCACGGCGGCCAGTGCCCTGGCCGCCGCCAGCAGCATCTCCTGGCTGACCACGTTGGCCTGGGCGTCGAGCAGGCCGCGGAAGACGCCGGGGAAGGCGAGCACGTTGTTGATCTGGTTCGGGTAGTCCGAGCGGCCGGTGGCGACCACGGCGGCATGCTCGCGGGCGTCGTCCGGCGAGACCTCCGGCTCGGGGTTGGCCAGTGCGAAGACCACCGCCCCCTCGGCCATCGTGGCGATGTCGTCGCCGTTGAGGATGCCGGGGGCGGAGACGCCGATGAACACGTCGGCGTCCTTGACCGCACCGCGCAGGTCACCCGCGTAGCCGTCGGCGTTGGTGTGGTCGGCGATCCACCGGAGCGAGTCGTCCAGGTCCTCACGGCCGCCGTGCACCGCGCCCAGGTAGTCGCAGACGATGACGTCGCGCGCACCGGCCGCAAGCAGCAGGCGGAGCACCGCCGTGCCCGCGGCGCCCGCGCCGGCGAGGGCGATGCGGACCTCGCCCAGCTCCTTGCCGACCACGCGCAGGGCGTTGGTGAGCGCGGCGAGCACGCAGATCGCGGTGCCGTGCTGGTCGTCGTGGAAGACCGGGATGTCCAGCAGCTCGCGCAGCCGCCGCTCCACCTCGAAGCAGCGTGGCGCCGAGATGTCCTCCAGGTTGATGCCGCCGAAGCCGGGGGCGATGCAGCGGACGACCTCGACGATGCTGTCCACGTCCTGGGTGTCCAGGCAGATCGGCCAGGCGTCGATGTCGGCGAACCGCTTGAACAGCGCGGCCTTGCCCTCCATGACGGGCAGCGCGGCAGCCGGCCCGATGTTGCCCAGGCCCAGTACGGCGGAGCCGTCGGTGACCACGGCGACACTGTTGCGCTTGATGGTCAAGCGCCGGGCGTCCTCGGGGTTGCGGGCGATGGCCATGGAGACCCGGGCGACGCCGGGGGTGTAGGCCATGGACAGCTCGTCACGGTTACGCAGCGGGACCTTCGACTTCATCTCGATCTTGCCGCCGAGATGCATGAGGAAGGTGCGGTCGGAGACCTTGTGGATGACGACGCCCTCGACGGCGTCGAGCTTGTCGACGATCGTCTGGGCGTGGTCGGTGTCACGCGCGGCACAGGTCACGTCGATGCGCAGGGTCTCGTGACCGGCGTTGGTCACGTCGAGCGCGGTGACCACGCCCCCTGCGGATTCGACGGCATGGGTGAGCTGGCTGACGGCCTTGCCACCTGCCGGCACCTCCAGGCGCACGGTGATGGAGTACGACACACTCGGCACGGTGGCCACAGTCAATCCGCTCCTTTGCGACTGACTTGGTTGGGATGCCTCCATGGTGCCACCATCCGACAGGTGTCCGTACCGCGCTCAGCTCAGCTCAGCGCCGTCGACGCGGTCACGATCAGCTCCACGCACGTGTCGATCGGGATACTCGTACTGTCTATTACCAAATGGTAAAGAAGCGGTGATGCCGCCGCCACGTGGTAGAAATGCCGGACGTAGGCGGCCCGCGCCCGGTCGTTGTCCTCCACGAGCCTGCGCGCCTGACGCTCGGTCACCCCGGTCAGGGTCGCCGTCTGGATCACCCTGCGTTCCGGGGACGCGTCCAGCCGCACGTGCAGCGCGCCGGGATGGTCGGCCAGGACCAGCGCCCCGGCCCTGCCGAGGAACACCCCGCCCTGACCGCGCGCGGTCTGCCTGATCACTCTTTCCGTATGGGCGACGAAGTCCTCGGCGGGCAGCGGCATGTTCCCCGGGAGGTACATGTCCATCCCGCCGAAGCTCACCGTGGGGAACCGCATGGCCTCCGCCAGTAGCCGGCCGAACCCGTGCTCGGCCCGGTCGTCGTGGGAGAGGGCCTCCTCCAGCGTGCAGCCGAGCTCGTCAGCCACCGCGCCGGGAATCGCCCGGTCCATGAAGGGCACACCGAGGCGCCCGGCCACCGCCGGCCCGATCACGCTGCCGGCGGTGCCGTACGTCGCGGAGATGGTGACGACCCGCATGCCTTTTTTATGCCCTTAAATCGGGGCATTTAGAACAGTGCGTTGGCCAGGTTCCTGCGGGCGCGCACGAGCGACGGGTCGTCGGCGGGGAGGGTGTCGAACAGGCCGAGCAGGTGGACCCTGACCCGGTTGCGCTCGTCCCCCGAGGTCCGGCGGACCACCCCGATGAGCCGGTCGAAGGCGGTGTCCACGTCACCGGCGAGCATCTCGAAGTCGGCGGCCAGCAGCTGGGCGTCGATGTCGGCGGGGTCGTCCAGGCGGCGCTGGACCTCGGCGGGGTCGACGTCCTGGGTCCGCCGGATCAGGCCGAGCCCGGCCAGGCCCAGCTTCGCGTCCTCGTTGTTCGGGGAGCGTGCCAGCAGCCGCTCGTAGGCGGCCACGGCGCCGTCGAGGTCGCCCGCGTCGATGGCCTGCTCGGCGGCGAGCACGTCCGGATCGGCCGGCGGCTCCTCCGGCTGTCCCTCGGCCCCGGCCTCACCGGTGTCCGGCGGGAGATACTGCGCCAGCGCCTCCATGAGCTGCGACAGCCAGTCGCGCAGTTGCGGCTCGGTGGCGATGCCGGGAACGACCGCCACCGGCTGGCCCTGGAAGATGGCGTACAGAGCGGGCACGTTCTGCACCCGGAGCGCCTGGGCGATCTGCGGGCTGGCCTCGACGTCCACCCGGGCCAGAAGCCACCTGCCGACGTTCTCGGCGGCAAGCTTCTCCAGCAGCAGGCTGTACTCCTTGGCCTGCTCGGCACGGGTCACCGTGAGTTCCAGCAGCACAAGGCTGTTCATGGATCGTTCGACGACTTCCGTCGCGAAATTGGCATCATCGACATAGACGACCTGCACCGGGGTGCCGCCGCTCTCCTGCGCCGTGGCCTCCCGCCGCGCCTGCGCGTCCAGCGCCTGTTTGCGCGCGCCGAGATCCACGGCACCGTAGAGCGATCCGGGTCGATTGAAGTCCGCTGGGCTCATACCTCAATCCTGCCGTATCCCGATTGCTGCCCCGACTCGCCACCGCTAGAAGCGGGCGGGCTCGGTGTAGACACCCCATTCGTCGCGGAGCGCGTCGCAGATCTCGCCCAGTGTCGCCTCGGCCCGCGCCGCGTCGAGCATGGTCGGGATCAGGTTGCCCGCACCCCTGGCGACCTGCGCCATCGCGGCCAGCGCGGCGTCCACGGCCGCCTGGTCCCGGCCGGCCCGGCGGGCGGCGAGGACCCGGTTCTGCTCGCGCTCGACCTCGTGGCTGACCCGCAGGATTTCCAGCGGCTCGCCGATGGAGGCCGTGTGGCAGTTGACCCCGACGATCCGCTTGTCCCCTTTCTCCAGCTTGCGCTGGTAGTCGAAGGCGGCCTCGGCGATCTCGGACATGAACCAGCCGTCCTCGATGCCGCGCAGGATGCCCGAGGTCATCGTCCCGTCATGGCCCATGTCCCGGATCTTCGCGAAGATCGCCTCCGCCTCGGCCTCAAGCCGGTCGGTCAGCGCCTCGACGTACCAGGACCCGCCGAGCGGGTCGGCCACGTTGACGACCTCGGTCTCCTCCATGATCACCTGCTGGGTGCGCAGCGCGATCTCGGCGGCCTTCTCCGAGGGCAGCGCCAGGACCTCGTCCAGGGCGTTCGTGTGCAGCGAGTTGGTGCCGCCCAGCACGGCCGCGAGCGCCTCCACCGCGGTGCGCACCACGTTGTTGTACGGCTGCTGCGCGGTGAGCGAGACGCCCGCCGTCTGGGTGTGGAAGCGCAGCCACTGGGCCTTGTCGGTCCTGGCCCCGTAGACGTCGCGCAGCCACCGCGCCCAGATCCGGCGCGCCGCCCGGAACTTGGCGATCTCCTCGAAGAAGTCGATGTGCGCGTCGAAGAAGAACGACAGGCCGGGGGCGAAGACGTCGATGTCCAACCCGCGCGACAGGCCGAGCTCCACGTAGCCGAACCCGTCGGCCAGGGTGAAGGCCAGCTCCTGGGCGGCCGTGGAGCCGGCTTCGCGGATGTGGTAGCCGGAGACGCTGAGCGGCTTGTAGGCCGGGATGTCGGCGGCGCAGAACTCCATCAGGTCGCCGATCAGCCGCAGGTGCGGCTCGGGAGCGAACAGCCACTCCTTCTGTGCGATGTACTCCTTGAAGATGTCGGTCTGCAGCGTCCCGTTGAGCTTGCCGACCGGGACCCCCTGACGCTCGGCGGCGACGACGTACATGCAGAAGATCGGGACGGCCGGACCGCTGATCGTCATCGAAGTGGTGATGTCACCGAGCGGGATGCCGTCGAAGAGCAGGTCCATGTCCGACGCGGAGTCGATCGCCACCCCGCAGTGGCCCACCTCGCCGAGCGAACGCGGGTCGTCGGAGTCACGGCCCATCAGCGTCGGCATGTCGAAGGCCACGCTCAGCCCGCCGCCACCCGCGCCCAGGATCATCTTGTAGCGCTCGTTGGTCTGCCGGGCGTTGCCGAAACCGGCGAACTGCCGGATGGTCCACGCCTTGCCCCGGTAGCCGGTGGGGTGCAGACCCCGGGTGAAGGGATACTCCCCCGGCCAGCCGATGCCCTCCATCCGCGGGTCGTCACCGCTCGGCCCGTAGACCGGCGCCACGTCGATGCCGGAGAGCGTCCGGAACTCGGACTCCCGTTTGGCGGCCCCGTCGAACCGCGCCTGCCAGCGCGCCCGTCCCGCCTCGATCTCCTCGGCGTCCATAGCCAACTCCCTTGTACGGCTTGCGGCTTTCCACCCATGGCTTGTGGCCTCGAGAAAATACTAGGACGTCCTAGTAATTTTTGGCCAGAGCCACCCCGGACCGTTCCGGCCGGACCGGGAAGCCCGCGGGTCAGCCCTCGAAGTCCCCCGCCGCCACCCGCAGGGTGCGGAGCAGGCCGAACATCTGCTCCCGCTCGGCCTCGCCGTACATGGTCATGGCGAAATCGGCGCCCATCAGATCGGCGGTCGCCCGGGTCACGACCGCACGGCCCCGCTCGGTGATCTCCGCCAGCACCCCGCGACCGTCCCGGGGGTTGCGCCTGCGGCATACCAGTCCGGCCCGCTCCAGCCGGTCGACGGTGTTCGTCACGCTCGTGGGGTGCACCATCAGGCGCTCCCCGATCCTGGACAGCGGCAGCGCCCCCGTCTTGCTGAAGGTCAGCAGGACCAGCGCCTCGTACCGGGCGAAGGTCAAGTCATGTGGTTTGAGTAGCGTGTCCAGTTGCGAGAGCAGGATCTGGTGCGCTCTCATGATCGACGTGACGGCGGCCATGGCCGAGGACGGCCCGAAGTGAACGCGCCACGTCTCCGCGGCGCGCTCGATGGGGTCGAACGGCAAATTCAGCTGACCTGTAGCCACAGGGCTACGGTAGCGCGGCCTCATCCCGGTTCGCCCATATACGTAGAGTCACCGGGCTGACGGTTTCACCAAGAACCCGGGCACCAAACATCACTCTCAGTTATGGTTCCCACATCGAATGGTGAGGGCGTTGCCAAATGGCCACGCGGACTCAGTCCGGCCTGCGGGGGATGCAGACCGGATCGGTCGCCGAGGGGACCGGCTGCCGCATTCACTGCACGGGGGGTGCTTGATGACCGACAACTCAATGGCGTTCAGACGCCGTACGGACTGCCGATCGGCCGACATGGCGTGGATCCGTTCCACGCGTGCCGGTGCGTGAGCGCAGGGGCGTTTCACGCGAGGAGCTCCAGCAGAGCGCATTGGTGGCGGTCGCCATCCTGCTCGTGCTCGGAGTGTTCGCGGCGTGGAGCGTCCTGATCCCAGGGGTCAGCGCGTGGGAGAACATCATCGTCGCGGTGATCGGCTCGCTGCGGCTCACCGGTCCGGTGGCCGCGGCGTTCGCGGCCTGGGTGGCGGTGCGCAGACGGCGCGGGACCGGCGGGCAGTCACTGACCACCTGGCAGGCGGTGCGCGCTCCGCTGGCCATCCTGGTGGTGGTCGGAGGCTCGTTCGTCGCGACGCTGCTGGTCCTGGCGGTCAGGACCATGCTCACCGAACAGGCGGGCCGGCTGCTGCCCAGCGGACTGGTGATGGGCATGGCCGGGCTGGCGCTGTACGTCGCCATCGGCTGGGTGACCGGCTGGCTGCTGCCCTGGACGATCACGCCGATGCTCGCCGGCCTCGGCTGCTACGGCCTGTTCACCTGGCTGATCCAGGGGGCGACCTGGGCCGACCGGCTGGCCCCCGCCACGCGGGAGCCGTACGACCCGTTCCGGGGGCTCAGCGCCACGGCCCTGACCGACCAGACCCTGTGGCTGCTGGGTCTCAGCGCCGCGCTGCTGCTCGGCTGGGCCGCGATGGTGACCCGGCAGGCGCTCGTGCTGGCCGCCGCGCTGCTCGCCGTCCTGGCCGCCGGGACCGGGGTGGCCCGGCTGCTCGGCGAACCTCAGACGATCTCCGCCCAGAAGGTGGTCTACAGCTGCCAGGAGTGGCCGATCATGGTCTGCGTGCACCCGGGGATGCGCCCCGGGCTGCCCGAGCTCGGCTCCGCGTTCGTCAAGATCGCTTCGAGGCTGGCCGGGACACCCGGCGAGTTCTCCCGGCTGGAGCAGCACCCCCGGAGCGGAGGAGCGGTCAGCCTCCCCGCCGGGGCGGCCCCGATCCACGTGGACGACCTGGCCACCGGCTTCGCCGACGAGGCGGCCGACGAGTTCGTCGAGAACCTGGCCCAGCGGTGCGACGGCACCCCGGCAGGCGGATACCGGGACATCGTGGTCGCGTGGCTGCTCGGCAAGCCGCTGCCCGGCGGCCCGCTCCCCGAGCACCAGTACGCCGCCGCGTGGTTCTCCGGTCTCACCGACGCCCAGCGGCGGGACTGGCTCCGGCTGCACTACTCCGAGTTCGCCGCGTGCCGGCTACAGAGCAGTCACTTCGGCGGACAGCCAGAAGAGACCGGACAGCCAGTTCAACCCGGACACAAGCGGCAGGTCGCCCGGACAACACCGTATCCGCAGGTCCACCCCTCCCATCAGGCCCCCGCCCCGGCGCCCGCCGTCACCTCGGTCCCGCCGCACGTCCCCATGGACGCCCCCGCCGGAAACCGGGGGCGGACACCCGGCACCGGAGCCGACAAGATCACCTCAGGCTCGGTGTGAGAAAGCGGCCGCCAGGGGAAGGAGACCGTCGTGAAAGCCCCCCAAGAAGCACCACCAGTCGCCCCCTCGGCGCCTCGCCGGCGCCGCTGGCGCTTCCTCGCCGGGCTGCTCGTCGTCGTGGTCCTCCTCGTCGTGGGCGTCCGCCTGACCTGGTCGTGGCTGGACCCGTTCGGCGAGAGCACGGTCGACCGCAGCCAGCCCGTGCTGCTGCAGTCCATTCACAACCTCAGCCGCTTCGAGGCGGCCACCGGTAACTTCCAGGTCGTCGTGGACCTGGAGAAGGACGCCGCCTTCCTGCCCGACGCCGTCAAGGGCAGCCGGACGCTGTTCGTCGGCGCGGGCGGTGTCGACGCCTACGTCGACTTCGGCGGGCTCGCCACCGGCGCGCTGACCATGTCACCGGACCGCAAGGAGGTCACGGTGAAACTGCCGCGCGCCCAGCTCGAAAAGCCCAACCTCGACAACAAGCGCTCCTACGTCTACGCCCAGCAGCGCGGCCTGTTCGACCGGGTCGAGGACTTCCTGTCCTCCTCCCCCGCCGACCAGCAGGAGCTCTACCTGCTGGCCGAGAAGAAGATCGCCGAGGCTGCGCAGGCCAGTGACCTGCGAAACCGGGCCGACCAGAACACCAAGGCCATGCTGCAGAGCATGCTGGGAACCCTGGGCTTCGAGAAGGTCACCGTCAAGCTCGCCGACGAGCCCTGATCACCCGATGGCCGACAGGAGTTCGTCGGCCGCCCGGTAGGGGTCGAGATCGGCGTCCAGCACGCGGGTGGCGAGGGCGTCGAGGCGCTGGTCGCCGTGGAGGTCGGCGAAGCGCGAGCGGAGGGCCGCCAGGGCGATGGCCTCGATCTCGTCGCGCGCCCTGACATGGCGCCGGCGGTCGAGCTCGCCGGACTTCTCCAGGTAGACGAGGTGTGCGTCAAGGGCGTCGGCCACGTCCTCGGCCCCCTCGCCCCGGTAGGCGACGGTCGGCACGATCGGCGGCTTCCAGGCCCGCTCGACCAGGGCGGTCATGTTGCGGAGCTCGCGGACGGTCGCCTGGGCGCCGTCACGGTCGGCCTTGTTCACCACGAACACGTCCGCGATCTCAAGGATCCCCGCCTTCGCCGCCTGGATGCCGTCACCCATGCCCGGCGCGAGCAGCACGACGGTGGTGTCGGCCAGTGAGGCGATGTCCACCTCCGCCTGACCGACCCCGACGGTCTCGACGAGGATGACCTCGCACCCGGCGGCGTCCAGGACGCGCAGCGCCTGGGGCGTGGCCCAGGACAGCCCGCCCAGATGACCGCGGCTGGCCATCGACCGGATGAACACCTCCGGGTCGGTGGCGTGGTCCTGCATGCGCACCCGGTCGCCGAGCAGCGCCCCGCCGGTGAACGGTGAGGACGGGTCCACCGCGAGCACGCCGACCTTCCTGCCCCGCCTGCGGAACGCACCGACCAGCATCCCGGTGGAGGTGGACTTGCCCACTCCGGGAGAACCGGTCAGCCCGATGACGCGGGCCCGGTACGGCCGGCCCGCACAGAGTCGTGCCGTGATCTCCCTGAGCAGCGGGGAGCCGTTCTCCACCATGGAGATCAGCCGGGCCACGGCCCGGGGCTGCCCGCCCCGCGCCCGCGCCACCAGGTCGGAGATCTCCAGGGCGGCGGAGCGGCCGCCCGGAACTCCCGCGGCGGGCGACCCCGCGTGCCGATCGGCGACGCCTCCCACGGTCAGGCCGAGGGGACGCGGATGATCAGGGCGTCGCCCTGACCGCCGCCGCCGCACAGGCCCGCGGCGCCGAGCCCGCCGCCCCGGCGCCTGAGCTCGTGGGCGAGGGCCAGCACGATGCGGGCGCCGGAGGCGCCGATCGGGTGGCCGACGGCGATGCCGCCGCCGTTGACGTTGACCTTGTCGAGGGGGACGCCGAGCTCCTTGACCGACTGGAGGACGACCTGGGCGAAGGCCTCGTTGATCTCCAGCAGGTCGAGGTCGCCGGCCGTGAGCCCCTGCTTGCCGAGGGCATGCTTGATCGCGTTGGCGGGCTGGGACTGGAGCGAGTTGTCGGGACCGGCGACGTTGCCGTGCGCGCCGATCTCGGCCAGCCACTCAAGGCCCAGCTCCTCGGCCTTGGCCCTGGACATCACGACGACCGCGCAGGCACCGTCGGAGATCTGCGAGGCGGAGCCGGCGGTGATGGTGCCGTCCTTACTGAAGGCCGGCCGCAGCCGTCCCAGGGTCTCGGCGGTGGTGTCCGCGCGCACTCCCTCGTCCGCGGAGAAGACCACCGGATCCCCCTTGCGCTGCGGGATCGGCACCGGAACGATCTCGTCGTCGAACACGCCGTTCTTGATCGCGGCGGCGGCGAGCTCGTGGGAGCGGGCGGAGAACACGTCCTGCTCCTCACGGGTCAGGCCGAGACGCGCGTTGTGCCGCTCGGTGGACTCGCCCATGGACACCTGGTCGTAGGCGTCGGTCAGGCCGTCGAAGGCCATCGAGTCCACGATGTCGGCGCCGCCGTACTTCACACCCCTGCGCAGGCCGGTCATCAGGTGCGGGGCGTTCGACATGGACTCCATGCCGCCCGCGACCACGATGTCGAACTCGCCCGCCCTGATGAGCTGGTCGGCCAGGGCGATGGCGTCCAGCCCGGACAGGCAGACCTTGTTGATCGTCAGTGACGGCACGGTCATCGGGATCCCGGCCTTGACGGCGGCCTGACGGGAGGGGATCTGGCCCGCCCCGGCCTGGAGCACCTGGCCCATGATCACGTACTGCACGGCCTCGGGGGCGACCCCGGCGCGCTCCAGCGCGGCCTTGATGGCGATGCCGCCGAGCTCGACGGCCGACATGCCGGACAGCGAACCGAGCAGCCGGCCGATGGGGGTACGAGCTCCGGCGACGATGACGGAACCAGACATATGGGGAGCCTCCCTGGCGGGACTTGGGATGACTTTGCCACCATACCTATGAGTACCCCATCGATCGCTATGGAGGCCGACGCCATGTTCACCCGGATCGACCATGTGGGAATCGCCTGTCACGATCTCGAGGAGAAGATCGCGCTCTTCGAGCAGACCTTCGAGCTCACCGTGGTGGCACGCGAGGTCAACGAGGCACAGGGCGTCAGGGAGGCGATGCTGCACATCGCCGACGGCGAGGGCGGCGGCTCCTACATCCAGCTCCTCGAACCCCTCGGCCCCGACACGCCGGTCGGCAAGTTTCTCGCCAAGCGCGGGGAGGGGGTTCATCATGTCGCGTTCGGCGTGACGGACGTTACCGCGGCGATGGGGGAAATTGGGGGCAAGGGCATCAGATTGCTGGACGAGAAACCCAGGCATGGCTCTATGGGCTCCTCGATCGCATTCCTGCACCCCAAGGACGTGGGGGGAATGCTGACCGAACTCGTACAGGCGCAAAAGCACTGATCGAGTCTTGTGTCAAACGCAAGAAAGGTTCATACGTAACAAGTCACGCAGAAAGTCCGAGGGGACCTCCAATACGGCGGCACCAGAGTACGCTGGCCTACCACCGGACGTGGATCCCGCCCCGGCTCCCCCCTCGGATGTCCGAAATCCCCCGTCCGGCCCGTGTAGCCGTCTCGACAACCCAGGATCGAGCCTCCATGCAGTCCGACATCGACGCCCAGCTCAACAATTTCTTTGAAGACGCCCCCGCTCGGGAATTCGACGTGGTGCTCCGTGGCTATGACCGGCACCAGGTCCTTGACCATCTGAAGCAGGTCAACAACGAGCTCCACCAAGCCCGGGAGCAGGTTCAGGGCCTGCAGCGGGATCTGGCCGACTCCCAGCGCCAGCTCCAGGAGCAGGAGCGTCCGACCTACTCGGGCCTCGGTGCACGGATCGAGCAGCTGCTCCGCCTCGCCGAGGAACAGGCCACCGAGCTGGTCCAGGCCGCGCGCTCCGAAGCGAACGAGATCAAGGCCGCGTCCAAGGTCGACGCCGCCGACCTGCGCGCCGCAGCCGAGAACGAGGCGGCCGAGAAGCGCGCCCTCGCCACCCGCGAGGTCGACGAGATGCGCACCAGCGCCGAGCGCGACGCCGAGGAGATCCGCTCGACCGCCCGCCGCGAAGCCGACGAGCTGACCGCCACCACCGAGCGCGAGGTCGCCAAGCTGCGGGCCACCGCCGACCACGAGGTGGCCGAGAAGCGCGCCGACGCCGAGCGCGAGATCGCCAAGCTGCGCACCACCACCGAGCGCGAGGTGGCCCAGCTGCGGGCTTCGACCAAGCGCGAGCGTGACGAGATCCTCACCACCGCCAAACGCCAGGCCGACGAGATGCGCGCCCAGGCCCAGCGGGTCATGGAAGAGTCCGAGGCCAAGCGCGCCCAGGACGAGGCCGAGTTCGAGATCCAGCTCGCCGCCCGCCGCGAGGAGGCCGAGCGCCAGGAGGCCGAGCGCCACGCCACCGCGCAGGCCAACACCCAGAAGCTGGTCTCCGAGGCCGAGCAGCGCGCGGCCACCGCCGAGCAGCGCGCCACCAAGGCCACCCAGCAGGCCGAGCAGACCCGCCGCGAGGCCGACACGCACGCCAAGCAACTGCTCGCCAACGCGCGTAAGAACGCCGACCAGCTCGTCGCCGAGGCGAAGACGAGCGCCGAGTCGATCGTCTCCGACGCCAAGACCGAGTCCGAGCGGAGCCGGTCCGTCGCCCAGCGCCAGGTCGACGAGCTGACCCGCCAGCGCGACAGCATCACCAGCCACCTCGCGCAGCTGCGCCAGCTGCTCGGTGGCGCGCCGCTCCCGGCCTCCGAGCCGGAGCCGGCCATCTCCGCGGCTCCGGTCAAGCCGGCCATTCCCGCCGCCACCAACGGCAGCGAGAAGCCGGCGCCGGCGCCCGCCAAGGCCGAGACGAAGGACGACGACGCGGAGTGGTGGCAGGAGTAGGCGCCGTCGCCGCGGGGCGTTGACAACGGCTACGGGAGGGCCTGGTGACCTTGGAGGTCGCCAGGCCCTCCTTCTTTCCGCGCCGCTCCACGCACCCCGCACCGCGCGGTTCGCGCACCCTCAGAGCTAGGATCAGCCGTGCCCGAAGCCTCACAGACAGCCGGCGCGCCCACGGCGTCCGCCCCGGCCCCGCGCCCCGCCTCGAACGCCCCGCGCCCCGCCTCGAACGACCTCACCGCCGAGGCGCCCAGAGAGCACGCGGCACCGTACGGCCGGCCCGGCAAACCGCTGACCAAGAACCCCTTCCTGCTCGGCCTGACCGCCGGGATGGGCCTGCTGACGTCGCTGGCGCTGGCACTGGCCCTGGTCACCTCATACAGCGTGATCGTGCTGGTCGTGGTGGCGATGTTCCTCGCCCTGGGGCTGAACCCCGCCGTCGAGTCGTTGCAGGGACGCCGGCTGGCCCGCCGCTGGGCGATCTCGATCGTCTTCGGCGGGGTGATCCTGTTCTTCGTCCTCTTCGGGCTGGCGATCGTCCCCCCGGTGACACAGGAGGTGGCCTCGTTCGTCGGCGCGGTTCCCGGATACGTCCAGGAGCTGCTCGCCAACCCCACCCTGAAGGAACTGGACAGCGACTACCAGATCCTGACCAGGATCGGCGACTACATCACCAGCGGCGGCCTCGCCCAGACCGTGGCGGGAGGCCTGGTCGGCGCGGGGGCGGTGGTGTTCAACGCGTTCTTCTCCGGCGTCACGCTGCTGGTCCTGACGCTGTACTTCCTCGGCTCGCTGCCCTCGATCAAGGACTACCTCTTCAAGCTCGTGCCCAACAGCCGCAGGGAGCGGACCCGGGCCCTCGGCGATGAGATCATCAACGGTATCGGCGGCTACGTGGCCGGCAACCTGCTGATCTCGGTGATCGCGGGCATCATCACCTGGGTGGTCCTCGCCGTCCTGGGCGTCGAGTACGCGCTGGCACTCGCCCTGGTGGTGGCGGTCACCGACCTGATCCCGCTGGTCGGCGCGACGATCGGCGCGGTGCTGGTGAGCGGGGTGGCGCTGCTCCAGTCGGGGACGCTCGGCATCATCTGCGCGATCTTCTTCGTGGTCTACCAGCAGATCGAGAACTATCTGATCTATCCGCGCGTGATGAAGCGCTCGGTGGACGTGGCTCCGGCGGTCACCGTGATCGCCGCGCTGTTCGGCGGCGCGCTGCTCGGCATCGTCGGCGCGCTACTGGCCATCCCGGTGGCCGCGGCGATCGCACTGATCATCCGCGAGGTGGTGTTCCCCCGGCAAGCCCGGCTATGAAGTCGGACACCGCGCGGTTGAACGCCTCGGGCTGTTCGACCGCGCTCAGATGCCCCGCCTTCCCGATCACGGTCAGCCGGGCATCCGGCACGGCCTCGACCATCGTCTCGGCGTCGGAGAGCGGGGTGAGCGCGTCCTCCTCCCCCACGATCACCAGGGCGGGCACCTTGAGCCCGCGCAGGGTGTCGAAGGAGTCGGGGCGCGCCGCCATGGCCCGCTGGGCCCAGGCCACGGCCTTGGGCGGGGCCGACTGGACCAGCCCGCGCACCCGGCCGGAGACCATCGCCCTGCGCTGCGCGGTGGTCGTTCCCAGCAGCGCCGGAAACACCTCCTCCACCAGGATCGAGGTATCCCCGTCGAGCACGGCGGCGGCGATGCGCTCGCGGTTCGCCCTGGCCGGCTCGGGGTCGGCGCTCGCCTTGGTGTCGGCGAGGACCACTCCCAGCACCCGGTCGGGATGGCGGCGGCACAGGGCCATCGTCACGTAGCCGCCCATGGACAGGCCACCGACGACGGCACGGTCGATGCCCTCGTGGTCGAGCAGGCGCACGACGTCGTCGGCCATCACGTCGAGGGAGGGGTCCTCGTCGGCGAGCACCGAGCCGCCGAAGCCGCGCAGGTCGGGAGTGATGACCTTGCAGACGGCGCTCAGGGTCTCGCGCTGGGCCAGCCACATGGCAGAGGACAGGGGGAACGCGTGAAGGAGGACGACCGGAAGCCCCTCGCCCGTCGAACGCGTGTACAGGTGCACGCACTCCACCGTAATCGCGGACTTCCGATCTGGCATCCCTTGGACGCACACCGATCCGCGCCGGCGTCCCGGGCGCCCTACGGCCCGGCGACCTCGACGGGGAGGGGGTGGGCGGCCGGATTGACCCGCCGGACGATCTCATTGAGGACGATCCGCACGTACGGCTCGCCGACCCACAGGTGCTTGGCGCCCTCCACTCCGACGACCTCGGCCTGGGGCACCCGGGCGAAGCGCTTGCGGGCCTCCTCCGGCTGGAGGTAGTCGTCGAACTCCGGGACCAGCGCGGTCAGCGGCCGGCCGAACTCCGCCCACGAATCGAGGTCGGCGTCGGTGGCCCGGTGCAGCGGCGGGGAGAGGAGGACGGCTCCCTCGACGAGCGGGTCGTTCCCCCACTTGAGCACGAGTTCGGTGCCGAAGGACCAGCCGACCAGCCAGGACCGGGGGAGGTCGTGGAAGTCGGCGTACTCCAGTGCGGCGGCGACGTCGAGGCGTTCCGTCTGCCCCTCGCCGAAGGCGCCCTGGGAGGTGCCCCGGTCGGAGGTGGTGCCCCGGGTGTTGAAGCGCAGCACTGCCAGATCCGCCAGTGCGGGCAGCCGGTTGGCGGCCTTCTTGTAGATGTGGCTGTCCATCATGCCGCCGTGCGTGGGCAGCGGGTGCAGGCAGATCAGGGTGGCCACCGGGGGCTTGTCTGCCGGAAGGGCCAGCTCACCGACGAGCGTCAGCCCGTCACCGGTGTGCAGCTCGATCGGTTCCCTGCGCGCGGGCAGCACCGTAGAGGCCCGGATCTCCATGAATTCTCCACTCCGTCTCGTGACCGGGCGCCGGTGGACCGGTGGTCCGGGGGCGGGCGCCGTACGGTCGTTCCCCATCCGTGGTCCCGCACCGGTGGACCGGAGGTCCGAGGGTGGGCGCCGTACGGTCGTTCCCCATTGGTGGTCCCACGCCGGCGGACCGGAGGTCCGCCGGCGTGGGTGACCGTCTTCAGTATCGGGTCCGGCCGGGGCCGCGTTTGACCCGGTTGCGCCAGCACGCCGTGTGCCAGTGCCTCCGCTCGTCCTCTCCGCCCGCCCACGCGGGCCAGCTCACCAGGTGCGGCAGGCCCGATCTGATCTCCTGGTCGCAGCCGGGGCACCGGTAGACCTTGTCCGCTCCGGCTCCGGTGACCCGGCGCACGTGCCAGTCGCCGTCGGGCCACTCCTCCACCTGGTCGACACCGGGGACGAACTGTCCCACGGGCCGGGAGGATGCCGCGCCACGGCCGCCACCGCGGGCGCCACCACGGGTGAAAGGGTCTGCCCGGCGGGCTTTACGGGGGCTCATGGCAGGTCGCGGATGCTTCGTATCCCGGCCGTGACGAGCTGATCGAGCAGCGGCGCCGGAACCGCCGCCTCTCCGGCCAGGCCGGCCTCGCCCAGCCCGCCCCCGGCCGAGGACCCCGCCGGGCGGCCGCGCCTCCGCTCCAGCGCCGCCGGGCCGGTCCTCACCCCGATGACCGCGAGACCCGCACGGGCGAACGCGCCGTCGATCCTCGCACCCGTCGTGCCGGGCCCGGCCACTCCGGCCGACCCAAAAGCGCCTGTCATCGCTCTCCCCACCACACCAGCATCGCCCCGCGAGATTCCGTCCAGGCCGGCGACCGCCCGTTCCGGCGCCGCCACAGTCTCCCAGAGGGGACTGGCTACCCAGGAAATGGAGGGTACCTCGCTTGTAGGCCTCTATCGGATATGAGCCCGAGGGCCTGGTTGTCCCTCGCCGGCGAGGGATGCCGGAAGCCACTTCCCCGGCCGGACGGATTCAAGGAGAGCCAGGCCCCGTCGGGCCGGTAGGGTTCGGGCATGCGTCTGGTCATCGCGCGGTGCAGCGTGGATTACGTCGGAAAGCTCACCGCCCATCTTCCGATGGCGCCCCGGCTCATCCTCCTCAAAGCCGACAGCAGCATCTCCATCCATGCCGACGATCGTGCGTTCAAGCCGTTGAACTGGATGAACCCGCCGTGCAAACTCCGCGAGGAGGAGGGCACCTGGACGGTGACCCACGGCAAGACCGGCGAGAAGCTCGTCCTCACCATGGAGGAGATCCTCCATGACTCCAGCCACGAGCTGGGCGTGGACCCCGGCCTGGTGAAGGACGGCGTCGAGGCGCACCTGCAGGAGCTGCTGGCCGAGCACATCACCACTCTGGGCGCGGGCTGGACTCTGGTCCGTCGCGAATACATGACGGCGATCGGCCCGGTGGACATCCTCTGCCGCGACCACACGGGGGCGACCGTGGCCGTGGAGCTCAAGCGCCGCGGTGACATCGACGGCGTCGAGCAGCTCACCCGCTATCTGGAGCTCCTCAACCGCGACCCGCTGCTCGCTCCGGTGAAGGGCGTCTTCGCCGCCCAGGAGATCAGACCGCAGGCTCGCGTGCTCGCCGGTGACCGCGGCATCGACTGCGTCGTCCTCGACTACGACAAGCTGCGGGGCATCGAGCGCAACGACACCCTGTTCTGACGTGTGCGGCGTGACCGCCCCAGCCGTATCGAGAGGATGTCAACCCCGCCACCCGGCTCCCGGACCGGCTGCTGAACACCGCGTCGGTCCTCCCGCTTAAATGGATGTGCCAGGGTTTCCCCGGTTTCCCCGGGGCGACGGCGGCGCCGCGCCGGAGCCCACGAAGTCCTGCGAACTCGACCGGGTCGCCCTCGTCCTGGGAGCGTGGATCGTCGGCGAACGGGGACCGTGCCGACCATCGAAGTGGCAGAGTGACCGTCGTGACGTTTCGCAACGGACCCCATCCGGTAGGTGAGCGACGGCCTTGTTTCGTTCGATCGCGCGCCAGAGATACTGACTGACCAGTCAGCCTTGCCATCTCCTTGCATGGACGACTGAAAAAGTAGCAAACTTACTCTTCCACAAAAAGGATCTTGCACCCATAATGGTGGATTCTGGGGGACAAGATCACGAGGTGGAAGTGATAAAGCGAGCATTTGTCAAGTCCATATCGACGACGGAGACTTGACATGAATCAGCGATCATACAGAGGAATGTCAGCGGAAGAGCGACTGGCCGAGCGTCGGCAACGCTTGGTCACCGCCGCGTACACGCTCTACGCCGACCTCGGCTTCCCCGAGACCACGATCGAGAAGCTGTGCGCCTTGGCCCGCATCTCCAACCGTGCATTCTACGAGTGTTTCTCCGGCCGTGACGAGCTGATGCAGGCGGTGCACGACAGATGCGTGCAGGAGTCGGTGCTGGCGGTGGCGAAGTCCATGGAACAGACGCCGGAGACGCTGACCGCCCGGGTCGAGGTGGGCATCGCCGCGTACATCACCTTCGTCACCGAGGACGAGCGCCGCGCCAGGATCCTGCACCTGGAGGTGCGGCGGGCGGGTGACTGTCTCACCAGTTCACGGCAGCAGGCCGTGGCGGTGTTCATCCAGATCATGGAGAAGAACATCTTCGATCTGCCGGAGACCACCAGAGCCAACCAGCGTCTGCTGGCGCTGGGCGTGATCGGCGCCATGCAGGAACTGCTCATCGAGTGGGTGCTGGCCGACGACCCGCCCAAGGTGGACCAGCTGATCAGCACCGCCCTGCACATCTTCCGCCGGTCTTTCGCGACGTGAACGTCGGCGGATGAGAAGAGCGCAGCAACCGGCCACCGCACAGCCGCAGTGGCCGGGCCGTACGGTGGGCCACCCTCCGCACGCGATCCGAGACGGATGGTCTCCGGCGGGGGTCAGGCGACCGCGGCCATCGGAAGCTCGACGGTGAGGACCCTGTTGAGCCGGGTCACGGCCAGCACCCGCATGATCCGCGGCGGCACCCCGCGCAGGATGAGACGGCGTTCCGCGCCCAGCGCGCGGCGGTGCGTACCCACCAGCACCCCGAGACCGGTGGCGTCGATCATCTCCAGGCCCGACAGATCCACGATCAGGTCGCCGCTGCCGGAGTCGACCGCCCCGTGCAGCCGCGGACGCACACCGGCGACGGTACCCACGTCAAGCCGGCTGCCGACGCTGACCACCTGGGCTCTGGATTTCTCCGTGACGCGCATTCCTCCTCCTCAGGCCGGCCCGCAGGGCGGGAGCGGCCAATGTGCTGTTCTGGTCCGCCACCGCCGCCAGACGGTCACGTAGCGCTTTCGAACAGTTTCCCAGGGTGAAAAAAGAGACGAAGACCACCTGTCTTCATGCTCGGGCTTTCTGCCACCCTGAACTACCCGTGCCCAGCCCCAAGAAAAAAATACGATTCGGAGCCAACCTTTTTGCTGGGCGGAGTGAATCGCGGTGATCCCCGGCTTGGTGATGGCGTTGGGCAGATAGTTACGCACAGTGCCCTGGCCAGGTGCAGAGAGGCCGCGATTCCCCCGAGCGGTGCACCCTGTGCGGCCAGAGCCAGGGCATCGCGCTCACGCTCGGTGAGCGGGCTCTCCCCGCCATCATCGCCGAGGCTGCCATCTCAGGGTCGAGGTAGCGCCTGCCGGAGTTTACCCGACGGATGGCGGTCGCCGACTCGTCGGCGGAGGCGTCCTCGGGAAAGACCGCGAACCCGAGCATCAGCACGGTTCGCCCTTCGGGTCGGATGACAAATGTCATCTACGGGCGGGGGGCAGCGCCGGGCGGCGGCGGGTGTTCGGAGTTTCGGTGTGCGGTGGAGGTGTTCGAGGGTTCGCCGTGCGCGCTGCGGGTGTTCGGGTTTTCGCCGTGCGCGCTGCGGTGGGTGGGTGTTCCGGCCGGCCGTCGCAGTCACCGTCTCGTTTTTCAGGCCTCCGGCCTGACGGGCGCGCTGGTCGCGCTTTTTTACAAGCCGGCCGGAACACCCACCCACCTCCGCGCCAGACGGCCCCGCCGTACGGCGTGCGGACCGCAGTTTCCTGCTTTCGGACCGCCCATGGATCTCGCTGACGCTGAAGCAATCCGTACGGGACCGTTCAGAGCCGATCGCCGTAGCTGACGCGTACCTCTCCGACCAGTGCAGAGCCGAGGGCCGCAGAGAGGAGGATCGAGAGGAAGTGCGGGCTCGCCGACTGGTGATCGTTTGTTGGGAAGTGCACGGTCGGATTGCCCGGAGGGCGTGCACTTCCCAACAAACGATCTTTGTGGGGGCTTGGCGGGGCTCGATTACAGTCCAGCGCATCGGACAAACTTCCACTTTGCCGGGGGCTCTGACCGGCGTACCAGCTTTGAGGGGTCGGCTAACGGCGCGTTGAAACCAGACCATGCGACCTATGTCCGGGTCACTCCTGGCAGCCCAGCCCTGGAAGGCCTGGAAAGGGGCCGAGCCGGCTGTCATCCTCGGCATCGAGAACATCAACAGCTTCCGCGTCCAACTGTCCCAGTGGTCCCACCAGGGCTACATCAACAAGATCGGACAGCTCTCTACGGACCATGCCCGCGAGCACTTGAGCCTTTGTCAGCAGGCTCTGAGGTTTCCTTCCGAGCGCATCCCGGAAGGAAACTCATCTGCTGGCCGAGGAGGCTTACAGCGAGTCAGCTCCCCTGGAGTAGTTTCGTTGCCGCTGCACGCCGAGAAAACGGACCACCACCACGCCGATGATCACGGCAGCTGCCGTCCACACAACCCATTGCCCGATGGTCGTGATCACCTCGTTCCTGCCGGGTGGCCTCACGACCATCTGGACGGCCGCACCGACCGGCACGGTCACTTTGGCGAGCACACCGATCGCTCCCGGCCGCCCGGCACATGACCCTATGGCACCCAAAATTGGCCCGAGTACAACACTCGCCGCCCACCAGAAGACCGTGTCAAGCCCGTAGGAGCCAAGCGGGACATCGTGGACGACCGTATCCACGGCATAGTACGCCGCCGTGGCGGCGAGCAGGGTCACTACACCGGCAACAGCGCCCCGGGTCAGCGCCCGGGCCCCAAGGCCGCTCTGCTTGGCGCGGGTGGCCAGGAACCCGGCCAGCACCGCCAGCCCGGCCCATGCCCAGCCAGAGTCCAACAGCACGCTCACGATCTCAATGATCGACCACCCGCTGGTCGTCGCTTCCCGGCTTTCCAGATCCACAGAAAGATGGGCTACGGCGTTGGCCAGGGAGGTCGCCGCGCCGAACACCGCACCGGCCGCCAGAACGCCTACCAGGCTTTTACCAGCCGGTCGCAAGTTGTCGATCATGGACAACATTCTGCCGAAACAGGTCGTGACGGACAATCGGAAGGAACCAGAGCAGGTTCCCATCGGGACATCAGCGGCATATGCCGAGAGCGCCAAACAGTCTGCCGGCTCGGTGCCGCTACAGCTCATGGACATAAGCAATACAGTTGCGGATCTCCCAACTGTTACCCGCCAGGGAGACGATCTCCACCAGATCCCCAATGATCGCAGGCCGCCGCGTTTCACCCGCAGGAGGGTTCGGTGCTGTCAGGGGAGGGGCAGTTCATCGCATGTGAGCTGAAACCAGACCGCCCCGCCGATCTCGTCGTCGTGACTGCTTCCCCAGGCGTCCATCTCTCCAACGTGTGATCCTGCCCTGACTACCTCCAATACGAGATATCTGACGAACCTGGAGCCCTCATCACTGCGATGGGGGCTCCAGGTTTTTGTCGCTATGCACGTGCCCCGTTGGGGTCTCTCTCACCTTGAAGGCAAGTCAACCGAGGTGAGAGAGACCCCTTGCCAGGATGAAACCCGGCGTAAGCCTTCTCGAAGTCCCTCGTCACTCCGGCGTGGTGTTCTCGTGCGGACAATCATCGCTTTTTCGCGTTTTAGCAGGTAGTCGCCGATGTCACCGATGTGCTACGGATCTCTCAGCCCCATCGGATGACAGATGTCGTCTACGGGCGGGGCGGCAGCGCCGGGCGGCGGCGGGACGGACGGGTCGCGGTGTCGGGCGGGGTCGCCGCGGGCCTGTCGGCGAGAGCGGCCAGTGCGAGCCGTACGGCCTCCTCGATCTGCGGGTCCCGGCCGGCCGCCCAGTCCTCGGGGGTGATGTCCACCTCGATGTCGGGGTCGACGCCGTAGTTCTCCACGCCCCAGCCGAGCCCCTCGAACCAGAACCCGTACCGGGGCACGGTGATGTGCGACCCGTCGGCCAGGCGGTGGCTGCCGTCGATGCCGATGACACCGCCCCAGGTACGGGTGCCCACCACCGGTCCCAGCTTGTAGATCTTGAAACCGGCGGTGACGATGTCACCGTCGGATCCGGCGTCCTGGTCGGTGACCGCGACCAGCGGGCCCCGCGGAGCCTCCTCCGGATAGGTGATCGGCTCCAGCCCCCTGGGCGGGGCCCAGCCGATGACCCGGCGGAGCAGCTTCTCGATGACGAGCTGGGAGGTGTGGCCGCCCCGGTTGCCCCGGACGTCCACGACGAGCCCCTCGAAGGTCATCTCCCTGCGCAGGTCACGGTGGAACTGCGCCCAGCCCTCGGCGACCATGTCCGGGATGTGCAGGTAGCCCAGGCGGCCGTCGCCCAGCCGGCGGACGTGCGCCCGGCGGCCGGCCACCCAGTCCTGGTAACGCAGGCGGCGCTCGTTGCCGAGCGGGGTGACGACGGCCCTGCGGCCACCGCCGAGGGTCAGCTCCACCGGCTTGTCCGCCGCGCCGACCAGCAGCGGCGCGGGGCCCTCCGGCGGCACCGGGCGGCCGTCGACCGCCAGCAGCGTCTCCCCCGGCTGGATGACGGCGCCGGGCGCGGCCAGCGGCGAGCGGGCGTACACGTCGGAGGACTCGCCGGGCAGCACCCGGTCCACCTGCCAGCGGCCGTCGTCGTTCCTGGACAGGTCGGCGCCGAGCAGGCCGACCGCGTCGGACGCGGGATGTCCCCAGGGAGCGGCGTCGACGTAGGCGTGCGAGCTGCCGAGCTCTCCGACGACCTCCCAGAGCAGGTCGGCGAAGTCGTCGGCGGTGGCGACGCGCTCCACCAGCGGCCGATACTCCGCCAGTACGGCGTCCCACTCGACGTCCGCCATGTCGGCGACCCAGAAGTCCGCGCGGATCCGGCGGCCCATCTGGGCGTAGGCGTGCCGCCGGTAGGCCTGCGGGTCGGCGGTCACCCGAACCCGCGACAGGTCGACGGCCGCGTCGTCGCCGCCGTTCTTGCCGGTCACCGGGCGGACGGTGAGCGCGCCCTTGTCCCGGACGACGAGCTGGGTGCCGTCGCCGCTCACCCAGTAGCAGTCAAGCTTGTCGACCACTTCCTCGCACGTGCGCTTGGCCAGGTCGTAGCGGTCCAGCGCAGGACGGAGACGCTCACCGCCCACCTTGTCACGGTCCTCACCGAGCTCCCCGGCCAGCGGCTCGCGCAGCCAGACGAACCCGCCCTTGACCGCGCGGAGCTCCGAGTAACGGCCCTCGGGCACCGGTACCTGCACGACCCTGGCGGCGATGCCCTCCAGATCGACGGTGATCGTGGCGTCGTCCTTACGCTTCTTCCTGTCGTCGTCTTCGGGCTCGCCGACGGCACGCCCGTCGGAGCTGGGCGCGAACGGCGACGGGGTCGCCGCGGCCAGCGGCACCAGGTAGGGGCGGTAGCCGAAAGGGAAGGACATGTCGAAGGAGTGCGCGTCGTAGACCGGGTCGAATCCCCGCCGCGACAGGAACGCCAGATGGTCCCCGGCGAACGCGGGCGAGACATCCACGAACCGGCCGTCGGTGACATCGGTGATGACCCGGTCCACCGCCCTGACCAGCCGGATCCGGCGCAGCGGCGGCGCCTCCGGGTGCGACCAGGCCAGCCAGGCGGAGTCGGGCGACCAGACCAGCCCGTCGATCTCCCCGTTGGCGGCGGTCAGCTCGGTGACCTCGCCGGAGGCCACGTCCACCAGGAGCAGCCGTCCGTCCCTGGCGGCCACGGCGACGGTGCCCCCGTCGGGCGCGACCGCCAGATCGCCGACCTCGCCGAGCCTGCCCGCGGCGATCCTGCGACTCTCCCCGCCACTCGCCGGACCGATCTCCAGTCCCTGCAGCTCACCGTCGTCGAACACCCACACCACCTGGTCCTTGCCCAGGATGCGCGGTTTCCCGGCCGACAGGCCGGTGCTGAGCTGCCGCGCCGGCCCGTCCCGGTGGGTGACCCAGTGCACCGAGCCCTGGACCTCCACCGCGCTGGCCCGGCCGGTCGCGTCCACGGCCAGGTCATGCAACCTCCACCCCGCATTGACCTGGTACGGCTGCCGCCCCAGGAGCGGGGAACCGAGCGTGACGTCAAGCTTGCGCGCCTCGGCGTCGAGCCCGTCCAGCAGGTAGAGGTCACCCGCGTTCTGGTAGACGATCCGGCTCCCGTCGGTGGTGGCGTGCCGGGCGTAGAAGACGTCGTGGTCGGTGTGCCGACGCAGGCCGGTGCCGTCCAGGGCGCAGGAGTAGAGGTTGCCCACGCCTTCATGGTCGGAGAGGAAGACCAGACGTCCGCCGACGAGCATCGGGTTGGCGAAGTGCCCCTTCACCCCCGCCAGCAGCCGGGTGAAGTCACCGTCGGCCTGCCGCACCCAGATACGCCCCGCCGTACCGCCCCGGTAACGCTTCCAGGTCGCCGGGTCCCGGGCGAGAGAGGCGGTGAGCAGCGCCACGGCCTCTCCGGTGATCGACAGGTCGGTGACCGGGCCGTAGGGCAGCCGCTCGATCTGACCGTCGGCGAGCGCGTGGGCCCAGGTCCGCGAGGCGAACGGCTGGCCGGTCGCGCTGATCGCCAGGACTTCGCCGTCCGGCGTCCAGCCCCGCGTGCGGGTCCGGGGGTCGCCCCAGTGGGTCAGCCGTTCGGCGGAACCGGACTCCAGATCGGCCAGGAACACTTCGGGCGCACCGTCGCGGACGCTGGTCCAGGCCACCTTCGTGGCGTCGGGAGAAAGCCGGGGATGGCCGGCGGGTGCCCTGTCCGAGGAGAGACGCCAGGCCCGGCCCCCGCCGGAGGGAGCCGCCCAGACGTCGTCGTCGGCGACGAAGGTGAGCGTTTCACGGGAGATATGGGGGAATCGCAGGTAAGAACCAGAGACCATCGGTAAAGCATATTGTCCAATATCTGACAAGCCTCACGATTTTCGCACCGATACGCTGAGTCTCATGACGCGAGCTGACAGGGACGAGCCGGTGGTGCTCTCCAAGATTTACACCCGCACCGGCGACGACGGCACCACCGCGCTCGGTGACATGAGCCGCACCCGGAAGACCGACCCCCGGCTGGCCGCCTACGCGGACGTGGAGGAGGCCAACGCGGCGATAGGGGCGGCGCTGGCCATGGGCTCGCTCGACGAGGACATCGCCGACGTCCTCGTCCGGATCCAGAACGAGCTGTTCGACGTCGGTGCCGACCTGTGCTCCCCGATCGTGGAGAACCCCGAGTTCCCGCCCCTGCGGGTCGAGCCGTCCTACATCGAGTGGCTGGAAGCGCGGTGTGACGAGTTCAACGGGCCGCTCAAGCCGCTGCGCAGCTTCATCCTCCCCGGCGGCACCCCTGCCGTCGCCCAGCTCCATGTGGCCAGGACGGTGACCCGGCGAGCCGAGCGGACCACCTGGTCGGCCCTGGAGGCCCACGACGACGTCAACCCGCTGACCGCGAAGTATCTCAACCGGCTGAGCGACCTGCTGTTCATTCTCTGCCGGGTCGCCGCCCACGGCGAGGAGATTCTCTGGAAGCCGGGCGGCACCCGCTAGTCACGCGCCTTCCCGATCATCCGAGCGAGCATTTCGGCCCGAGGGCCACGCCGTTCGCAGCGCCCGAGCAAGCGTCTCGGCCTGAGGCCCACGCCTTCCGCAGCACCGGAGTGGGCAGCTCCGCCCCGGTTCACGCGCCTCCGCTCCGGGCCTTCCGGGCTCCGTGACTCACCGGAGCCCGGAAGGCGAGGATCAGTCGTCGTCCTCCGGAGACTCGTTCGTGCCACCGACGGTGAGAGGGGAGAGGCGTCGCGGAACGACGGTCACGTCGTCGAGCACCGGGCCGTATGCCCCCTCGGTGGTGGAGACGAAGCTCACGGTCGCCCTCGGTCCCTGTGCGCAGAAGGAGAACCCCTCCTGCGTGTAACCCATGCTCTGCGGGGTCTTTCCGGTGGTGTTGAAGGAGAACCTCTGCTGGACGGTGAGGGGCCCCTGAGTCACCCGCACGTATCCCGTCTTCACCTTCAGGCCGCCGTAGGGGTTGCCCGCCAAGGCGTAGCCGACCGTGTAGCAACGCTCGGGCGTCGTCGAGAAGGACTGCTCGATCACTCCGGGATCACGGCCCGAGAGGTCGATGGACTGCCGTCCGCTGTCGGCTCTCCAGGGACCTGGGCGGCCGACCAGGTCGATCGATCCCGTCGTGACGCGCCATGCTCCGAGGGAGCTTCCCGCGTTGAGCTGAACGCTCCCCGAACTCAACGTGACCGGGCCCTCGAAACTGCCGTTGAAGATCACTGGAGGTGCCGCCGCCGAGGCGTGGGCTGCGACGGAGACGGAAAGGACGAGGGCACAGGCCATCGGGAGCGCGACGGTCAACCGGACGGCGCACCGGCCGCGCGTCATCGAAACGATCATACTTTTCCCCCTGTTGTGCGTGTTCCACGGTCGCGGCAGGATGGCCGGCTCGCCCGGCGAGAGAGGGCGTACCGCACACGCCACCGCAGGCGAGCCGTCACGCTGGGTGGCGACCAAAGGGCCCACAGTAACGGCGGGAAGCCGATCAGCCACGCTGGCACGCCCGCAGGACGGAGGAAGCCGGGCGGAAAAAAAGAGAGAGCCACCCGCACCCGCACCGCGCACCGCCGGCAGCCGAGGAACCCGGTACCCGCGATGGCCTGGCGTGGACGGGGTCAGAAGATCTTGCCGAGGACTCCGGACTCGGTGACGATGAGCGCGCCGATGGTGATGAACACCACCGGGACCAGCCATTTGCCGTAGCGTCCGACGATCTCGATGACCTTCTTGTGTGAGCCCAACCAGGACCCGGCCAGGCACCACAGGGCGACACCGGCGGCGAATACCGCGATCGTGACGGCGGTGGCGGCGGGGCCGACGGTGCGGAACACCGGCGTGTACACCGAGACGTTGTCGGCGCCATTGGCGATCGTCACCCCGGCCACTGCCACCCAGCCCGTGGCCACCGCCGGTGACACGTCCTCATCGGTGCCGTGCGCGCGGACCGCCTTGACCAGGCTGATCACTCCCAGCGAGAGTGGGACCAGGCCCAGCAGGCCCACGTAGTCGTCGGGAACGACCGTCAGGCCCAATGCGGCGATCACCGAAACCACGATCAGGACGGCGATCCCGGCGTACTGGCCGGCCCAGATCTGCCGACTCTTGGGGGTACCGCCGGCATGGGCGGACAGGAACAGCACGGTCAGCACGATGATGTCGTCGATGTTGGTGCCGGCGAACATGCCCGCTGCGGTGACGATCGTGCCGAAGATCCCATCCATGGGGGCAAAACCTACCGCGGCTGGTCGTCCCCGGCTCTGGTGGAGGACCATGCTCAGTTAACTGCACCTCCTTCACCTGGTTGATCATGACTCTCTACGTCGTGATCAAGGAGTGTGAAGTGGACCTTCGTCGCCAACTGATGGAAGGCCGTGTGCAGGTCCCGAACGTCGGCTCCGTCGCCCAGGTGGCGCGGATACATCCGCCGTTCATCGTTCTCGACCGGGCCACCGAGGAGGTCCGCCCGGTCACGGAGTACTTGGAGGACCTCGCCTTGAGCGACTGTAGCCCGCTGACCTGTCGCAGCTACGCGTACGGCCTGCTGCGATGGTTCCGGCTCCTGTGGCTGCTGGAAGTGGAATAGGAGCGTGCCACCGTGCTGAACCAGCTCAGGCGACGCTGCGAGGAACTGACCGAGTATCACCCGCGGTTCCGAACCATCCGGTTCACCCCGCACGACTTCCGCAGGATTTTCGCCACCGAGCTTGTCAACAGCGGCCTACCCATCCACATCGGCGCAGCTCTGCTAGGACACCTCAACATCCAGACACCCGCGGCTACGTCGCAATCTTCGACGAGGACGTCGTCCGCCACTACACCGCGTTCCTGGCCAACCGCCGTACCTTGCACCCTGGTGACGAATACCGCCGGACCAGCGCCGAGGAATGGCAGGAGTTCGAGGAACACTTCGACAAGCGCAGGATTGAGTTGGGCTCCTGCGGCCGGCCCTATGGCACCCCGTGCCAGCACGAGCACGCCTGCATCCGCTGTCCAATGCTGAACGTCAACCCGAAGATGCTCGACCGTCTCAACGAGATCGAAGCCGATCTCCTCGTTCGCCGCGAACGCGCCGAAGCGGAGGGCTGGATCGGTGAGATCGAAGGTATCGACCTCACGCTCACCTTCCTGCGCTCCAAGCGAGACGAGGCGCAGCGACTGGCAAGACGCATGACGGTCGACCTCGGCATCCCTACCGCGCGCCCCGATGCCAAGGGTCAGGTGCCGAGGTGATGATCTGGGTGAATTCGTTCCTCCACCAGGCGGGTGACACGTGCAAAGCGTGCCAATTCCTCTTGAGGGAGCGTCCCGCCCGGGCCTTCGAAGAGGGCCGAGGTGGCCAACCGGAAGATCAGGGCCCGGACAAGCATCTGGAGCCCATCGCGGCCGGGAAGCACACTGTCGATGAGTTCTGGCTCCGCATGGTGATAGAGGAGGCCGTCGGCGACGACGATGGCTTCGGCATACCCAGCCGGCCGCCAATACGGCGAGAAGTCGATCACGGCAGGCGGTTGCCCACGCTGCAACAGCACGTTTCCAGTAAGATCCCCGTGCACGAGCTGGCTAGGTGCGTCCACGGGACGCTGGAGGTCCTGCAACGCCGCCAGCAGCCCGTCGGTGTGAGCCACTGCCACCGCACCGATCTCATCCCACGCGATGCGGTCGGCCACCGCCCAGGGATGCTGGCGTCGGTCAAGCAGGTCGGGCCGGGGCAGATGACGCAGTGCCCGGTGAAAGGCCCTGCTGGCGGCTATCAGCATCGCCCACTCGCCAGCAGGCCCCTCCTGGCCATCTACGAACTCAAATGCCGCCCACCCGGCCACGACGTGGGTGCTGTCGTCTGCACGAACGGGCCGGGGAACTCGAAACTCAGTCGAGGGAGTCAGGCTTGCGAACAGCTCTGCGCACCATTCGGCCTCTTCCGTGTTGTCCACCGGCTTCAAGACCGCGTTCCCGACTCGGAAGCTCTGTCCCTGACCACCAGAGAGCGGGTGAGGCGCTCCCGTCAGGCGGAAGGCTGTGAGCACGCTTGCTGGGGGCTCGGTCGTCGTTCTCAAGGTCATAGGGGACAGAGTGTCGGATCGCTAACTCGTCAGGCACCTGTATTTCGAGTGCGCAACGTGAGCCATCTGGTTGATCAGTTGGGCGAGGTGCAGATAAGCAGGGGATGGTGGAGGGAAGGTCAGGCGACGTCGAGGTAGGCGCCGGGAGGCGCGGACTCCAGCCAGGCGACGAAGCCGGTGAGGGCCCGGTAGCCCATGGCGAGCTCGAACGCGTACTTCCCGTTCCGGCACTCCAGCGCCGTCACACCCTCGATGAAACCGTAGAACTCACCGGACCCGACCGTACGGCGCCCGGAAACCACAAGGCCGCGCCTCACGATCACGTGGCGCGGCCTTGGAAGCAGACCTATGAGTGGAATCCAGTTGAGCTGGCCGTCGGCGTAACGGGCTACCCCTACCCGCCAGCCTCGCTCCCCCGACATCGGGCGCAGGCAACACAGCACTGAGCCACGGGATCGGGCCAGGATCAGCACGCGGGAGGCCAGGAGGGCGACAAGCAGCGCCACCACGATGAGTACGTCCAGCACCATGTCTGCCGCCCCCAAAAAAGCCATACCGCTCAGAAGCCGAATTTATCCGACTTCTTCGCCGGCTGCGCGCAACCGGGCCCTGGCACGCTTGGCCTCGACTGCGGCGTCCGCGTCCTCCTGGTCGGCCTCGATCGAGGCCTGCGCACGCGCGAGCGCGTCCTTGGCCGCGGCGACGTTCACCTCGGAGCCGAGCTCGGCCAGTTCGGCCAGGATCGACACCTCGTCATCGGCCACCGAGAGGAAACCGCCGTGGACCGCGGCGACGAGGTCGCTCTCGCCACCTCCACGCTTGACCGTCAGCACGCCGCCCTCGACGAGAACACCGAGCACGGGCGCATGCTTAGGCATGATACCGATCTCGCCGTCGATGGTCTTGGCAATCACCATGTCGGCCTCGCCGGACCAGATCTCACGCTCCGGCGAGACGACGCCTACTCGCAGCTTCGCCACGTTCTCTCCAGTTCCTTTCGAACCAGGCCCCGGTACGGCTCACGCCGTACCGGGGCCGAAGGCGACTAGCGGGCGAGTTCCTTGGCCTTGGCGACGGCCTGCTCGATGCCGCCGACCATGAAGAACGCCTGCTCGGGCAGGTGGTCGTACTCACCGGCGCACAGACCCTTGAACGAGGCGATGGTCTCGTCCAGCGGGACGTTCTCTCCGGGCTGACCGGTGAACGCCTCGGCGGCGTACATCGGGTGGGAGAGGAAACGCTCGATGCGACGGGCCCGGTTGACGGTGACCCTGTCCTCTTCGGAGAGCTCGTCGATACCGAGGATCGCGATGATGTCCTGCAGTTCCTTGTACTTCTGCAGGATCCGCTTGGTCTCCTGGGCCACGCGGTAGTGCTCCTCGCCGACGATCAGCGGGTCGAGGATCCGCGAGGTGGAGTCGAGCGGGTCCACCGCGGGGTAGATGCCCTTCTCCGAGATCGGCCGGGACAACACGGTCTGCGCGTCGAGGTGCGCGAACGCGTTGTGCGGGGCCGGGTCGGTGATGTCGTCCGCGGGGACGTAGATCGCCTGCATCGAGGTGATCGAGTGACCGCGGGTCGAGGTGATGCGCTCCTGCAGAACACCCATCTCGTCGGCCAGGGTCGGCTGGTAACCCACCGCGGACGGCATACGGCCGAGCAGGGTGGAGACCTCGGAACCGGCCTGGGTGAAACGGAAGATGTTGTCGATGAACAGAAGCACGTCCTGCTTCTGCACGTCACGGAAGTATTCCGCCATGGTGAGAGCGGAGAGCGCGACGCGCAGACGCGTGCCCGGCGGCTCGTCCATCTGGCCGAAGACGAGCGCGGTGTCCTTGAGGACGTCGGCCTCTTCCATCTCCAGCCAGAGGTCGTTGCCCTCACGGGTGCGCTCGCCGACGCCGGCGAACACCGAGGTGCCACCGAAGTTACGGGCGACCCGGCGGATCATCTCCTGGATCAGCACGGTCTTGCCGACGCCCGCGCCGCCGAACAGGCCGATCTTGCCGCCCTGCACGTACGGGGTGAGCAGGTCGATGACCTTGATGCCGGTGGTCAGCATCTCGGTGCGCGACTCAAGGGTGTCGAAGGCGGGCGACGGGCGGTGGATGCCCCAGCGCTCCTCGACCTTGAGCGACGCGGTCGGCACGTCCAGGGACTCGCCGAGCGTGTTCCACACGTGGCCCTTGACGACGTCGCCGACCGGCACGGAGATGGCAACGCCGGTGTCGGACACCGGCGCACCACGGACCACGCCGTCGGTGGGCTGCATGGAGATGGCGCGGACCAGGTTGTCGCCCAGGTGCAGGGCGACCTCCAGGGTCAGGGTCCTGGTCTCCTCGCCGAGGACGACGTCGACCTTCAGCGCGTTGTAGATTTCGGGCATCGCCTCGACGGGGAACTCCACGTCGACGACGGGACCGGTGACCCGCGCGACGCGGCCCACGCCGGTCTCAACAGTCTGTGCAGTCATTTCACTCTTTCCCCGCTGCGGCGTCAGCCAGCGCGTTCGCGCCACCGACGATCTCGCTGATTTCCTGGGTGATCTCGGCCTGGCGAGCCTGGTTCATCTGCTGGGTGAACACTCGGATGAGCTCGTTGGCGTTGTCGGTCGCCGACTTCATGGCCCGGCGGCGCGAGGCCTCCTCGGAGGCCGCCGACTGGAGCAGCGCGGTGAAGATGCGCGACTCCACGTAGCGCGGCAGCAGCGAGTCGAGCACTGCGGCGGCACTGGGCTCGAACTCGAAGTACGGCAGTGGCGTGTCCGGCTTCTCGGTGCTCTCCTCGATCTCCAGCGGGAGGATCCGCCGGACGACGACCTCCTGCGTGAGCATCGAGACGAACTGGGTGGAGACGATGTGGATCTCGTCCACCCCGTCCTCCGCGGAGAACGACCCGATCAGTGCGTCGGCGATCTCCTTGGCGTCGGAGTAGGCGGGCTTACGGGAGAATCCCGTCCACTGCCCCTCCATCACACGATTGCGGAAGCTGTGCCAGGCGACACCCTTGCGCCCTGTCACGAAGGGCACGGGCTCGACGCCCTTGCCCCTCAGCAGGGAGCCGAGTGCCTCGGCCTCGCGCAGGACGTTGGCGTTGAAGCCACCGCAGAAGCCGCTGTCGCTGGTGACGATGAGAACGGCCGCCTTGGTCGGCCGCTCCTTCGCCACGGTCAGCGGGTGGTCGACACTGCTGGTGTTGCTGACGACGCCCGTGACGGCGCGAGTGATCTCGCGCTCGTACGGCACGGCCGCCTGCATCCGCAGCTGGGCCTTCACGATGCGCGACGAAGCGATGAGCTCCTGGGCACGCGTGATCTTCGCCGTGGACTTGACCGACTTGATCCGCCGCCGCAGCAGTCTTAGCTGGGCACCCATCGGCTACTTCTTCTCAGCCGTGCGGACGTGCTTGGTGATCTTTTCCTGGCCGACCTCGTCGGCGCCGAGCGCCGCGACCGGCTCGTCGTTGACCAGCAGCTCGCCCGAGGCGGTCTCGAAGGTCTTCTTGAACTCGGTGATGGCGTCCTTCAGAGCGGTCACCGTGTCGTCCGACAGCTCCTTGGTCTCCCGGATGCTGTCGAAGATGCCCTTGCTCTCCCGGGAGAGGTAGTCCAGGAAGTCCGTCTCGAAGCGGCGGATGTCCTCGACCGGGACGTCGTCGAGCTCACCGGTCGTGCCGGCCCAGATCGAGACGACCTCCTTCTCCACCGGGAAGGGGCTGTACTGCGGCTGCTTGAGCAGCTCGACCAGACGCTGGCCGCGCTCAAGCTGTGCCTTGGACGCCGCGTCCAGGTCGGAGGCGAAGGAGGCGAAGGCCTCCAGGTCGCGGTACTGGGAGAGGGACAGACGCAGCGTGCCGGCGACCTTCCGCATCGCCTTGGTCTGCGCCGAGCCACCGACTCGGGAGACCGACACACCGACGTTGATGGCGGGGCGGACACCGGCGTTGAACAGGTCGGTCTCGAGGAAGACCTGGCCGTCGGTGATGGAGATGACGTTGGTGGGGATGAACGCCGACACGTCGTTGCCCTTGGTCTCGATGATCGGCAGGGCCGTCATCGAGCCGGAACCCATCTCCTTGGAGAGCTTGGCGCAGCGCTCCAGCAGACGGGAGTGGAGGTAGAAGACGTCGCCGGGGTAGGCCTCACGGCCCGGCGGGCGGCGCAGCAGCAGCGAGACGGCGCGGTAGGCGTCGGCCTGCTTGGTCAGGTCGTCGAAGACGATGAGAACGTGCTTGCCCTGATACATCCAGTGCTGGCCGATGGCCGAACCGGTGTAGGGGGCGAGGTACTTGTAACCGGCCGGGTCGGACGCCGGAGCGGCGACGATGGTGGTGTACTCCATCGCGCCCGCCTCCTCGAGGCGGCCCTTGACCTGGGCGATCGTGGACCCCTTCTGGCCGACCGCGACGTAGACGCAGCGGACCTGCTTGTCGGGGTCGCCCGAGAGCCAGTTCTCGCGCTGGTTGAGGATCGTGTCCACCGCGATCGCGGTCTTGCCGGTGCCACGGTCACCGATGATCAGCTGACGCTGGCCACGGCCGATCGCGGTCATCGCGTCGATCGCCTTGATGCCGGTGGCGAGGGGCTCCTTCACCGGCTGGCGCTGGACCACGGAGGGGGCCTGGAGCTCAAGGGCACGCAGTCCCTCGGACTCGATCGCGCCCTTGCCGTCCATCGGAACACCCAGGGGGTCGACCACGCGGCCGAGGAAGGCGTCGCCGACCGGCACGGACAGGACCTCGCCCGTCCGGCGGACCGACTGGCCCTCCTCGATCTTGCTGAAGTCACCCAGAACAACGACGCCGATCTCCCGGACGTCCAGGTTCAGTGCCAGGCCACGCGTGCCGTCCTCGAACTCAAGCAGCTCGTTCGCCATCGCCGAGGGAAGGCCGGAGACATGGGCGATACCGTCGCCGCAGTCGACGACGGTCCCGATCTCCTCGCGCGCGGCGCCTTCCGGCTCGTACGCCTGGACGAAGCGCTCAAGCGCGTCCCGGATCTCGTCCGGCCGGATCGTAAGCTCCGCCATCTCTCTTCAGTCTCCCTATTCGCCTAGCCGGCCAACCGGCGGCGGACTTCTTCGATTCGTCCCGCGATGGTGGTGTCGATGAGGTCGTCCCCGATCTGAACCGAGAACCCTCCGAGCACTCGCGGATCCACCTCGACGTTCAGATGAACGTCTCGGCCATACGAGGTGCGCAGCCACGTGGCGAGACGCCGCTTCTGCTCCTCGGAGAGCTCGACGGCACTGCGCACCACGGCGACGAGGCGCTGCCTCTGGGCGGCGACCAGGCTGCCGAACTCCTCCAGCCCTCTGTCCAGGCTACGTCCTCGTGGATGCACCACGAGCTGCGTGACCAGGCGGAAGGTGGTGGGGGCGACCTTGCCGTCGAGCAGGGAGCCGAGCAGCTCCCGCTTGGCCGGCTCGGGGATGCCGACATTGGTCAGGGTCCGGTGCAGCTCCGAGTTCGAGGCGACGATCCGCCCGAACCGGAACAGCTCGTCCTCGACGTCGTCGAGCTTGCCCTGCGCCTCGGCCTCGGCCGCCGCGGCGATGACGCCGAGACGCTCGATCACGTCGGCCAGGTCACCCGAGCGCGCCCACTTCGCGGACACGGCCGCGATGGCCGTCTCCAGCGCGGCGTTGCTGACCTTGCCCTCCAGCAGGACCCGTACGGCTTGCGCCTTCTGGGCCGCCGGGCGGGCCTGGTCGGACAGGTTGCGGCGGAGCCCGTGCTCACGGTCGAACAGGTCGGCGACCGCGAAGAGCTCGTCGGCCAGCGAGCCGAGGTCCGCGCTTCCCGCCACGGCGTTGAAGCGCTCTTCGACCTCGGCCAGCGAAGCCCTGCTCAGACCTCTCAGCATCAGCGGACCGCCGCGCTGCTCGATTCGAGCTCCTCAAGGAACCGGTCGACGGTGCGGCGCTGGCGCGCCTCGTCCTCAAGGGACTCACCGACGATGCGGCCGGCGAGGTCGGTCGAGAGCCGGCCGATCTCGGAGCGCAGCTGGGCGAACGCCTGCTGGCGGTCGGCCTCGATCTGGGTGTGCGCGGCCTCGACGAGGCGACGGGCCTCGGCCTGCGCCTCCTCACGGAGCTCGGCCTTGATCTGCGCACCCTGCTCACGAGCCTCTTCACGCAGGCGGGAAGCCTCGTGACGGGCCTCGGCGAGCTGGTCCTTGTACTGCTGGAGCAGTGCCTGGGCCTCGGCCTGTGCGTCCTGCGCCTTCTGGATTCCGCCTTCGATGGCCTCGGTCCGCTCGACCAGGGTCTTCTGGATGCGCGGGGTGAGGATCTTACCGACGACGACGAGGACGACGAGGAACGCGAAGACGCCGACGACCAGCTCGTAGGTGTGTGGGATGAGGGGGTTGCCCCCCTCCTCCGCTGCCAGGAGCGAAGCTGCCTGAATCATGTGTGCAGCCTTCCGTCAGGATTATTGTTCGTCTAGCCGCGGAACATGAACGGCGCGACAAGGCCGATCAGGGCCAGCGCCTCGGTCAGAACGAAGCCGAGCAGCATGTTCTGGCGGATCAGGCCGTAGGCCTCGGGCTGGCGGGCGATGGCCTGCACACCCTGACCGAAGATGATGCCGACGCCGATGCCGGGGCCGATCGCGGCGAGGCCGTAACCGATCGAGCCGAGGTTGGAGAGGGAGCCGGTGACCTCAGCGAGGACGCTCATTGTGTGTTCCTTTACGGTCGGCCGGTGGGTCGTCCACCGGTCTGGACTATTCGAGGTTGGTCTTAGTGCTCGGCGTGGAGCGAGTTGCCGATGTACATCGCGGCGAGCATCGCAAAGAGGAACGCCTGCAGAAACTGGATGAACATCTCGAAGCCGGTCATGGCGATCGTCATGATCACACCGACCACGCCGAGCGGGGCGCCCAGCGGCGTGAGCTTCTCGAAGAGGAACCAGAAGCCGACCAAGCTGAAGAACGCGAGGATGATGTGGCCGGCGAACATGTTGGCGAACAGTCGCACCGCGTGCGTGAAGGGCGCGATGATCATGTTCGAGAGGAGCTCGATCGGGGCCAGCAGCACATAGATCGGCTTGGGCAGCCCCGGCGGGAACATCATGTTCTTGAAGTAGCCGATCGCGCCCTGATGCTTGACACCCAGGTAGATCTTGAGGACGTAGATGCTGAGCGCCAGCACGATGGGGAAGGCGATGTGTGCGGCGACCGGGAACTGCAGGACGGGGACGACGCCCATCACGTTCCAGATCCAGACCATGAAGAAGATGCTGAGCAGCAGGCCCATCCACCGGTCGGCGTCCTTGCCGAGGAACGGCCGGGCGACCTGGTCGCGGACGAACATGTAGCCCATCTCGGCGACGTTCTGGACGCCCCGGGGCACGAGCTTCGGGTTGGCGAACGCGGACCAGCAGAAGGCCACGACGATGAGTGAGCTCAGAAGCGCCAGCAGCACGGGCTTCGTGAACCAGTCGACGCCTGGAATGATCGGCTGGGAGTTGAAGAGTTCGAGGCCCGGAGGCGTGAACTCGTCCCCGGAAGCGAGGAGCGTCAGCGTGCTCACGCAGCGTTCCCTTCAGCGTGGTAGTGGATCGAAATGGCTTCGTCAGCGAAGCGACCGCCGCCGAAGGCTAGCGACCGTACTTCCGGTAGACCAGGTAAACGGCGAGAGCGACCCCAAGGATCAACCCGATCGGCGTGAAGGCGATTACGCCCGTCCATTCGGACAGCAACCAGCCAGCACCGCCGTACAGAATCATCCCGGAAAGGAGATAGCTGGGGATCGACCAAGCGGCGTTGGCGAAGTCGCGGCCGTCGTCCTCGGGCCGTATTTTCTTCTCGCTCATCGCGGCCCCGAGGATAGCAGGCATGGTGAGGACTAGTCATATCGAGCCCCGTCACACCCGGTGAAATTTTATACCTCATCCGGAATCACCCGGATCCGGGGGTTCTGCCGTCAGGGTCGACGTAGAGCATCCTGAGTTTCATGAAACCGCGCATCTCACCGATGGTCCAGGCGACCGTGCATGCGACGGCTCCCCAGCCGAATGCCCTCGGCTCGAATGCGGTGACATCCTCGAACGCCTTGAGCAGCGCCATGACCAGCAGGATTTTCACCGCATAACCCACGACGGCGGCGGTCATCATCGCCATGGGCGAGACCCGGCTGGCGTAGGAGATCGCGATTATGCCCAAGGTGAAGAAGACACAGACGACCAGAGCCCCGATCGCCGCACCGAGCGCCCCCTTGGCACCAGCCAGCAGGGCGGCGACGACGACCACGACCAGACCCACCAGCACTGTGGGGATCGCGGCCCCCTTCAGGAGGCGTATGTCGTTGGCCTGCATCGGCACTCCAAGTAACTGTTATCAAGCGAGCGATTGCTACCTTACAAGGCTCATCTCGGTGAGCGACTGCTAGTGAAAGCTATCACAAGCTCATGGAAGGGCGCCTTTACCTGCCGTTTCAAGTAAAGGATCAAGAAGTTTCCCGAGCGTGTCAGCGCAGTGTCTCGGAGGTCGGAAAGCCCGGACGAGGAGCGGTGAGTGACAGGTCAGGGAGCACGGACAGCGCCGCGGTGTCGTCGTCGGCGGTGGCCGAGCGGGGGCCGGCCGGTTCCACGGGAAGCCGGTGAACCGGTTCCGGGGGGACCTGGCCGGCCTGCTCCTGGGTCGGACCGCCATCAGGACGGATATGACGCCCGCCGACATGGGCCCCACCCCCGCCGCCGCCCCTGCGCGCCCGCCAGCGCGGCAGCGCCATCATCACCAGCACCCCGACGGCCAGCAGCACGGTGAGCGCGAACAGGATGAGCGGGACACCCTCCATGGACATCGCCACGACCGCGAAGGCGAACAGGAAGGTCCAGATGTACATGATCAGCACGCTGCTCCGGTGCGAGTGACCGATGTCCAGCAACCGGTGGTGCAGGTGCCCGCGGTCGGGTGCGAACGGCGACAGGCCGTTGGAGGTGCGCCGGACCACCGCCATGATCAGGTCGAGCAGCGGCAGGACCAAAATGGCGATCGGCACCAGCAGCGGGAGGATCACCGGGAAGCGGTTGATGATACTGGTCGAGTCGAGCGCCGAGGTGATGGTGATCATCGTGGACGCGAGGACCAGGCCGATCAGCATCGCCCCGGTGTCACCCATGAAGATCTTGGCCGGGTGGAAGTTGTGCGGCAGGAAGCCGAGGCACATGCCGATGAGCACCGAGGCGATCGCCGCGGTGGCGTTGATGCTGGTGTCGGCCCAGGTCGTGGAGAGAACGATGGAGTAGGTCCAGGTGGCCATGGCGGCGATCCCGACGATCCCGGCCGCCAGACCGTCCAGGCCGTCGACGAAGTTCACCGCATTGATCGTGACGACCACGACCAGGATCGTGATCAGTGGACTCAGCGTGGAGTCGAGGCTGGTCTGGCCGCCCAGCGCGGTGGGCAGCGGAAGCCACGGCAGGCTGACGTCGAAGGCGACGAGCACGCCCGCCGCGCCGACCTGCCCGGCGAGCTTGATGAGGGCGTCCATCCCCCACCAGTCGTCCAGGAAGCCGGTCAGGGTGATCAGCCCCCCCGCCAGGATCAGCGCGATCACGGTCTTGCTCTCCGCCAGTCTGGCCCCCGCGTAAGGGAGCTGGCCGGCGATCAGCAGACCCGCGACGAGCCCGCCGTACATGGCCAGACCGCCCAGTCGTGGCGTCGGAATGGTGTGCACGTCACGGTCACGGACCTCTGGCATCGCACCGATGCGGATGGCGAACACGCGGACCAACGGGACCAGCAGATAGGTCACCGTCGCCGCCACCAGCGCCATGAGTAGATATTCGCGCACGGACCTAGTTTCGCTGATAGTCCGGCCGACTGTGACCGGAAAACGACACAGAACGGCTCATAGTTCGCTGGGATAAATCTGATGGAGCTCCGTCAGCGCCGTCACCCACTCCCTGATCTCCCCCACCGCGTCAGGGTTGCGGACGACCTGCGCCACCATCGAGGCGATCTCCTTCATCTGCTCGGGCCCCATACCCTGCGTCGTGACACAGGGTGTGCCCACCCGGATGCCCGACGTCACCGTGGGCGGCTCGGGATCGTAGGGGATCGCGTTGCGGTTCAACGTGATCCCGGCGGCGGTGCACCGCTGCTCGGCCACCGCACCGGAGATCCCGATGTCCCGCAGATCGATCAGGGCCAGATGGCTGTCCGTCCCTCCCGACACGGGGCGCATGCCCTCGGCGGCCAGCGCGTCGGCCAGCACCTGGGCGTTCGCCACCACCCTGCGCGCGTAGTCGGCGAACTCCGGCCGGAGCGCCTCACCGAACGCCACCGCCTTGGCCGCCACCGCGTGCATGAGCGGGCCTCCCTGGGTGAACGGGAAGACCGCCCGGTCGATCCGGGCCGCCAGCTCCCGCGTGCACATGATGGCGCCGCCTCGTGGACCGCGCAGCGCCTTGTGCGTGGTGAAGGTGACCACGTCGGCGTACGGCACCGCGGACGGCAGTGCCTCCCCGGCCATCAGGCCGATGGTGTGGGCGACGTCGGCGAGCAGCCAGGCACCGACCTCGTCCGCGATCCCGCGGAACGCGGCGAAGTCGATCTCACGAGGATAGGCCGTGGCACCACAGATGATCATTTTTGGCTGGTGCCGGAGCGCCAGCTCCCTGACCTCGTCATAGTCGATCAGCTCGGTGTCCCTGCGCACGCCGTACGCGACGACGTCGAACCACCGGCCGGAGAAATTGACCTTGGAGCCATGGGTGAGGTGTCCGCCGTGGGACAGCGCCATGGCCAGCACCGTGTCACCGGGCTGGAGCAGCGCGGCGTAGGCGGCCAGGTTCGCCGAGGCGCCCGAGTGGGGCTGGACGTTGACATGGTCGGCGCCGAACAGCCGCCTGGCCCGGTCGATCGCGAGCTGTTCGGCCCGGTCGACGACCTCGCAGCCGGCGTAGTAGCGCCGGCCGGGATACCCCTCGGCGTATTTGTTGGTGAGCGTCGACCCGAGCGCGGCGAGCACGGCCGGCGAGGCGAAGTTCTCGCTGGCGATGAGCTGGATGCCGCCACGGAGGCGATCAAGCTCATCGAGGAGCACGCGCGCGACCTCTGGGTCCTGCCTCTGCAGCAGCCCGAAGTCGGGCCCGTAGTACGGCTCTGCGTCCATGGCTCACATCCCGGGGACGACGACTCACCCCACTGTAAGCCCGGCCGCTCAGGATTTCCGACGTCAGGGGCGCGTCGTCACGAGAATGCGTGCGGCGCGCCGGCGTTCACGGGCACCCACCTCTGGGTGCGCCCCTCTTCGGCCTCCCTGCTGATCGAGGTCAGGATCGCCTGCCGGTAGAGCCGGAGACCGGCGCGCCACTGGGCTATCTCCTCCACGTAGCGCTTCGACACGGGGGCATCCCACACCTCCGTGCGCGTGGCCTGCTTGTAGGCCTCGTCCAGGCGGAGGGCCAGGGCGTCGAGCATGGGGAGCACCTGCTGCCAGGTGGTCACCAGCCGCTGGTACTCGGGGTTGAACTCCCATGCCGTGGCCCTGTCCGAGGACGGCAGGCCGGTGCTCGCCGGGACCGGCGGGGTCTCCCCCTGCCGTAGCGGCTGCGGTGCGGGCGGATCCACGGACATCACAGACTCCTCACGCTCACTGCCCGTCCGACCGTCCACCGGGGGGTGGAATCGGCCGCGACGGGTCTCCCGGATCCAGATCACCCGGCTCGCCGTCGGGCCCGATGTCCATGGACGTCCACGCGCCCTCGCCCCATGTCTCACCGTCGGGCACCTGCACACTCGGCATGTCCATCGGCTCGATGTCGCGCGCGTTGTCGGCGAGCGTCCTGATCGCGTCGGTGTCCGGCGGGGCCGTCTGGACGGAGACCACGTCGGTGCCGTCGTCCGTCCACCAGGCGGCCGACTCTCCGACCGTGGTCTCGGAGGGGGACGGCATCGCGCCGCCATCGGGGCGGGTGTCGAAGGAGGGGGCGTCCGGCTCCCCTCCGGTGCCCGGCGGCTGGATCGTCTGGTCGGGGACGGGCTCGACCGTGTCGGGGATGGAGACGCCGAAGTCGTCCGGTGACGACGTCCGATCCGGCTCGATGCGGTCGGACGGCACTCCGACCGCATCGGAGACGCCGTCGGTCGTGGGCATGTCCAGCGGCGGGATGTCCTCGATGTTCTTCAGCAGCTCGGTGACCTCCGCCGCCGTGGGGGAGTCGAGCGGGATCTGCAGCACCTGCACCCCGTCCACCGCCACCACCCTCGGCTTCATGTCGCCATGCTGGTCGAGGTCGTCGGGGTGGTCCTTCTGTGCGGTGTCCACGGTCTCGACGCCGCCGGTGTCCCCACCATCCCGCGACGAGCGCTCATCCCCCTTGGAACCGGTATCCGGCTTGACATCCGCACCACCGGAAACGTTCTCATCCCGCGCCCCAGGATCGGTCACGACCTCGACGCCACCGGCGCCCCCACCATCCCGCGACGAGCGCTCATCCCCCTTGGAACCGGTATCCGGCTTGACATCCGCACCACCGGAAACGTTCTCATCCCGCGCCCCAGGATCGGTCACGACCTCGACACCGCCGGCGCCCCCACCATCCCGCGACGAACGCTCATCCCCCTTGGAACCGGTATCCGGCTTAACATCCGCACCACCGGACTTCGAATCGGACCCCACGTCGTCCTTGGGCCGGCCGTCCGACGGCTGGTCCTGGGACTGCGGCCGATCCTGCGACGGCGCACCCTCGTCACCCTTGGGGACCGCAGGCTTCAGATCCTCGACCTTCGGCGCATCCGACTTCGCATCCTGCTTGGTATCCGCACCGCCGTCGGGCTTCGGATCGGGCTTGGCCTCCTGCTTGGCATCCGCACCGCTGTCGGGCTTCGGATCCGGCTTCGTCCCGTCCTTGGGCTGATCGCCTGCCGGCTGGTCCTGGGACTGCGGCCGATCCTGCGACGGCGCACCCTCGTCACCCTTGGGGACCGCAGGCTTCAGATCCTCGACCTTCGGCGCATCAGGCTTCGCGTCCTGCTTGGCCGCCGCACCGCCGTCGGATTTCGGATCGGACTCGGCCTCCGAGCCGGTGTCCGGCTTCGCACTGTCGGTCTTCGGCTCCCCCGCCTGCGGCTCGGCCGGCGGCGACACATCGTGCTTGATCTTCTTTTCCAGCAGCGTCACCCGGGCGGTGACGTCGCGGACCATCGCGTCGCCCGAGTCGGCGATCTGCGCCGGGCGGTGGGAGGAGTGGGACGAGAGACCCGCCCTGCTCATCAGCTGGGTGATCCGGGTCTCGGCCTCCCGCATCTCCGCGGCCACCTGCTTGACCTCGGACAGCAGATCACGGACCAGCTTGGGGTCCATTCCGTCGAACTTGCCCATGGAGGTCTCCCGGAAGTGTCGGCGGACTTCACGGTACCGGGGAGACAGCCCCGCGTCACGAGGATAATCAGACGGTATGGATCACGGTACGGACCGTCAGCGACCCCGGCCCGACCGGCCGGGGCCCACCGTGCCGCACCGCGCAGCGACAGCAACGCGCTGACCGGCCCGAGCGAACCGTCCTTCAGTCGTCGGACTCCGGACCCGCGTCCGTCGCCACGTAACCGATCACACCGCGCAGCTTCTCCACCGGGATGGCGCCACTGCGCAGCAGCCTGGGCACCGCCGTGGTCAGGTCGAGGATCGTGGAGGGGACGTTGTCGGCGCACGGGCCGCCGTCGAGGTAGACCGCGACCGAGTCACCCAACTGCTCTTCGGCGTCGGCCGCCGTGGTCGCCGGAGGACCGCCGGAGCGGTTGGCACTGGACACGGCCATCGGGCCGGTCTCCTTGAGCAACTCCAGGGTGACCGAATGCAGCGGCATCCGGACGGCGACGGTGCCCTTGGTGTCTCCCAGATCCCACGACAACGACCGATTCGCACGGCAGATCAGCGTGAGCGGGCCGGGCCAGAAGGAGTCGACGAGGTCCTGACCGTACGGGCCGAGGTTCTCCACGAGGGCGTTGGCGGCGCGCACGGTGCCGACCAGCACCGGCACCGGCATGTCCCGGCCGCGCCCCTTGGCCTCGAGCAGCGAGGTCACGGCGGCCGGGGTGAAGGCGTCGGCGCCTATGCCGTAGACGGTGTCGGTCGGGAGCACCACGAGCTCGCCCCGTCGTACGGTTGACGCGGCGTCGGTCAACCCGGCGGCTCGCTGTTCGGCGTCCGTGCAGTCATAACGTCGGCTCACGCGTGTCATCCTATTCCTGGCCGAAGCGGGCGGTGACGAAGCGATCCTTGCGGGTGAGGTCCTGGCGGCTGCGGACGTCGCGCCAGCCGTTCTCCTCGGAGAAGATCAGGTAAACCGGAGTGCCCTGCTGGTCGGCGTGCTCCACGGCGACGAACCCCCCGGCGCGCAGCAGCCGCCTGGCGGTCCGTTCCACCGCTCTGACCTCGTCGAGACCGTCGTCGCCGGAGCCGTACAGCGCTCGGTGCGGGTCGTAGTCACGCACCTCGGGGTCGCGGGGGATCGCGCCGGGCGGGATGTAGGGCGGGTTGGAGATGACCAGGTCCACCTGGCCGTCCAGCTCGGACAGGGCGTCGGCCAGATCCTCCGGGTGCAGATGGACCCGGCCCTGACCGTGCTCGAGGATGTTGCGCTTGGCCCAGCGGTAGGCGTCCGGGTCGACTTCGACCGCGTGGACCGTGGCCAACGCGACCTCCTGGGCGATGGACAGGCCGATGGCGCCGGAGCCGGTGCCGAGATCCACGACCACCGGGGAGGCGACGTCCATCTCCCGCAGCCGCTCGATGGCCCATCCGGCCACGACCTCGGTCTCCGGGCGCGGCACGAACACCCCGGGTCCGACCTCCAGGGACAGGTAGCGGAAGTATGCGCGCCCGGTGATGTGCTGGAGTGGCTCGCGGGCCTCACGCCGGGCGACGCCCTCCCAGAACAGCGCGTCGAAGTCCGCGTCCGCCACGTTGTGCAGCTCACCGCGCCGTACACCGTGGACAAATGCGGCGATCTCCTCGGCGTCGGTGCGTGGCGACGGCACACCTGCCTCGGCGAGCCGGGCGGTGGCGAGGGCGATCTCGTCCAGCAGAAAGGTCATCAGCGCGTTCTATGAGTGGGCGGCGAGCTTCTCCGCCATCTCGGCGTCGAGCAGGGACTGGATGACGGCCGTCAGGTCACCGTCCAGCACCTGATCAAGGTTGTAGGCCTTGAAGCCGACACGGTGGTCGGAGATGCGGTTCTCGGGAAAGTTGTAGGTGCGGATGCGCTCGGAGCGGTCGACCGTCCGGATCTGGGACTTGCGCTCGGCCATCGCGGCCGCGTTGGCCTCTTCTTCGGCTATGGCCTGCAGCCGGGCCCGCAGGATGCGCATGGCCGACTCCTTGTTCTGGAGCTGGCTCTTCTCGTTCTGGCAGGAGGCGACCACACCGGTCGGGACGTGCGTGATCCGCACGGCCGAGTCGGTGGTGTTGACGCTCTGTCCTCCGGGGCCGCTGGACCGGTAGACATCGATGCGAAGGTCGTTGGGATCGATCTGCACGTCGACGTCCTCGGCCTCCGGATAGACCAGGACACCCGCCGCACTGGTGTGGATGCGACCCTGCGACTCGGTGACCGGCACCCGCTGGACGCGGTGCACGCCGCCCTCGAACTTCAGCTTCGACCAGACACCGTCGTCGCCCCTGGCCTTCAGCGCGACCGTGACGTCCTTGTAGCCGCCCAGGTCGGAGTGGGTGGCGTCGATGAGCTCGGTCTTCCAGCCGACCCGCTCGGCATATCGGAGATACATCCGCAGGAGGTCGCCGGCGAACAGCGCCGACTCCTCGCCGCCCTCACCCGCCTTGATCTCCATGATGATGTCCTTGTCATCGTTGGGATCACGCGGGATGAGCAGATGCCTGAGCTTGTCCTCCAGCTCGGGGATGCGGCCTTCGAGCTCCCTGGCCTCCTCGGCGAAGGTCTCGTCCTCGGCCGCCAGCTCCCGGGCGGTGCCCAGGTCGTTCTGGACGCCTTCGAGCTCCCGATAGGTGGTGATGATCGGAGTCAGCTCGGCGTAGCGCCTGCCGAAGTTACGCGCCTGCGTCTGGTTTGCGTGCACGGCGGGGTCGGCGAGCTTGAGTTCCAGCTCGGCATACTCACTGAGCAGCTCGTCGAGATTCACCGTGCGTCCTTCCTGAAACCTACGGAACCTGCCTCATCACCACGAACGCCGACCCGGGCGCACTCCCATGACGCAGGGAGTGGTTCCGGGCCGGCGTCGAGTGCGGGCTACTGGCCCGTGGTCTTCTTGCCGAAGCGCTTCTCGAAGCGCGCCACCCGGCCACCGGTGTCCAGGATCTTCTGCTTGCCCGTGTAGAACGGGTGGCAGGCGGAGCACACGTCGGCGTGGATCGCACCGCTCTTGGCGGTGCTGCGCGTGGTGAAGGTGCTACCACAGGTGCAGGTCACCTCGGTGGTGATGTACTCCGGGTGAATGTCGGGCTTCATGATGCTGCGTTCCTCTCCAGAGCGCGGTCGCCGGGTCGCCACTGTCTCTCGCCTGTCAGGCTTGCGCGCGATGTGCACACTGAGGTGCGCGCGGGCGGGAACCGGAACCGCTGCGGTTCGCTACCAGTGTGCCAGATGCTCCAACCATCCCAGGCCACAAGTCATTCCCGCCCACCCGACCTGGCCGTAGACGAGCCCTTGTGGTCCCACTAGGCTCCGGTGTCCAAAACGTAACTTTACCTACCTTTCACCGCAGTAAGGGGACCCGATGCGGAAGGGGATACGGTTGCTTCTGGCGACCGCGGCGGGGATTGCCGCCTTCGCCACCGGTACGACGCCCGCTCTCGCCACGCAGGCCGGGGTCGCCACGGCGGCCTGCGCGCTCACCGCCACGGATGTCACCGGCATCACGTTCGACGACGCCTACGTCCCCCTCAAGGGCCACGCCACGGTCGGCTTCGAGGCCACCGTCAGGAACCCGTACGTGACGGGCGGTGACGGGAGGCTCGGCAGACAGGTGACCGGTTTGAGGGCCCAGTTTCAGAAGGCCGGTGAGACCACCTGGTACGGAGCATCCATCGGTCAGATTCCCGGACCGCCGGCCGGCACCCCGGCTGCTCCGGCCGACATCAAGGTCAGGGGTGGCTTCAGGGTCGCGAAGGGTGACAGGGACGGCACCTGGCGGGTCCGCCTGCTGATCACCCGGGGCGTCCAGACCCATGGGAGCTGCGCCGAGGTCGCGGTCGCTCCGCGGCTCACGTACATCGACGCCTCGGTGACGGATCCGATCGTCCTCGTCCCCGGCAAGGAGACCGAGGTGAACATCCGTGCGAACGTCATCGGCGCCTCCTCGGTCACCGCCCACCTCCTCAGCGAGGACGCCGACGACTCCGTCGATGTCAAGCTCTCCGAGAGCGAGACCGCCGGCCGGTGGCAGCGGAAGACCTGGTTCGGCGACGACTACGCCAAGGGCGCCTGGACCCTGGAGCTGACCGTCACCCGCGGCAAGGAGAGTGCCAGGTTCGGCCGCGCCGACAGATTCTGGGTCGGCACCGGCAGCAAGGCCAGGGCGAAGGTCTCGTTCGACGTGAGCGCGCACCGGGTCAGGGAGGGCAGGAAGATCCGCCTGTACGGCAGGGCCTACCGGAACGGCTCGGCCTACTCCGGTAAGAAGGTCGGGCTCTACTACAAGAAGAAGGGCTCCTCCAGCTGGAGGTTCGCCTACTCCGTGCAGGCGAACCGCAGCGGCCGCTTCGGCAAGACCGTCCAACCGAGGCACGACGCCTACTGGCGCGCCCAGACCTCCGGGACCGGGAAGACCGCCAAGGCCAGGTCCGGCTACGAGTTCGTCGACGTCCGCTAGGACGGACCGCTCCCGGCCCCGCTCCCACTCCCATTCCCACTCCCGGTTCCGCTCTCCGGCTCCGGTGACGGCTTCAGTGACGGGCTTCGGGGACGGCGCCGGTGACGGGCCGCAGGGCGGCCGGGGCATGCGGCCGGCCGGGAGCGGCCGATGGCGGTGTCCGGCTCCGGGCGCCCTGTCATCTCCCCAGGTAGGCCAGCACGGCCAGAACCCGGCGGTGGCCGCCTGCAGCGGGTTCGAGGCCGAGTTTGGTGAAGATGCTGGAGATGTGCTTCTCCACGGCGCCGTCGGTGACGTCCATGCGCCCGGCGACCGCCGTGTTGGAGCGGCCTTCGGCCATCAGCGCCAGCACCTCCCGTTCCCTGGCGGTCAGGGAGTCCAGGGGATCGTCCCGGCGGTGACGGCTCAGCAGTTGCGCGATCACCTCGGGGTCGATGACCGTCCCCCCGGACGCCACCCGGCGTACCGCGTCGAGGAACTCCGCCACGTCGGCGATCCGTTCCTTGAGCAGGTAACCGACCGCTGACACTCCCCCGCCGATCAGTTCGGTGGCGTACTGCTGCTCGACATACTGCGACAGCACCAGGATCGGCAGCCCCGGACGCCGTGACCTGACCTCCAGCGCGGCGCGCAATCCCTCGTCGGTGTGGCTCGGCGGCATCCGCACGTCCACGATGGCCAGGTCGGGGTCGTGCTCGGCCACCGCGGTCACCAGCCCGGGGCCGTCCCCCGCCACCCCCACGGTCTCGATCCCCCCGTCGGCCAGCAGCCGGGCCAGCCCCTCGCGCAACAGCACCGAGTCTTCGGCGATCACCACCCGCATGAGCTCAAGTGTTCACCACTCGCAGGGGAGTTCGGCGCGGATCAGCGTGGGACCGCCGGGCGGGCTGTCCACGCTCAGGGTGCCGTCGATGGTCGCGGCCCGGTCCGCCAGTCCCGCCAGACCGCCCCCGGTGCTCGGCACCGCGGCGCCGATCCCGTTGTCGTAGACCTCGACGACGACCCGCTGGCCCTGCCGGCTGACCCGGATGAACGCCTCGGTCGCCTCGGAGTGCTTGACCATGTTCGTCAGGGACTCGGCCACGATGAAGTAGGCGATGCTCTCCACGGCGGCCGGAGGGCGGTGCGAGATCTCCACCGACAGGTCCACCCGTACCGGCGCCCGGGCCGCGAGCGAGGAGAGCGCCGCGTCCAGTCCCCGGTCGGTGAGGATCGCCGGATGGATGCCCCTCGCGAGGTCGCGCAGCTCGGCGATCGCCGCCTTGGTGCCGGCATGGGCCTGAGCGAGAAGCTCCCTGGCGGCCTGGGGGTCGGAGTCGATCTTCGCCTGGGCCCGTCCCAGGTCCATGGCGACCGAGAGCAGCCGCTGCTGGGCGCCGTCGTGCAGGTCACGCTCGATCCTGCGCCGTTCCGCCTCGGCCGCGTCGACCCCGCGCGCCCGGCTGGCCCGCAGATGGGCCGCCCGGGCCACCAGCAGGCTCTTCTCCCCCGTACTCAGCAGGGCGACGCCGAGCAGCATGTGCAGCCAGGCCATTCCCCGTGTCGCGTAGAGCGCGACGAAGAAGACTCCCACCCCGACGGGCAGGCAGAGCAGCGCCCTCGGAACGCTGTCGATCAGCAGGCCATCGGTGATCACCAGCGATTCGCCGCCGATCAGCAGCGCGAGGGGGGCCACGATCAGGCCGAACGCCAGGCACCACAGGACCGCGGAGACGACGAACTCCACGATGCCGATCGGCAGCAGCAGCAGCACGTAGAGGAGGTCTTTCCAGGTCGCGGGATCGACGAGCGCGTCCCTCCAGCGCAAGAACAGGTTCTTGTCCCGGGAGGGCCGGTAAGGATCGCGGATCCTGACGCCGAAGGCCAGCCGGAGCAGTCTGCGCTCCAGCATCGCCGCGCCGCGCCAGACGAACATGATCAGCGCGAGCAGGGGCACTCCCACCCACACGATCACCAGAGCGAGCGCGACCGGGATCGCGGACGCCAGAAAGGCGAAGCACACGATGCCGTAGAACATGCTCGCCAGCATGTACGGCACGGCACGCCAGGTCATCGGGTCGACGAGCATGCCCAGCGGCCCGTTGGGCCCCAGCGGCACACGCCGGCGCAACGGTGCGCGCGTCACCGGCCGGCCAACCGCCGTCTCAGCCGTCATGCGCCCCCCTCAGGCCTCACGCGCTGCGATCACGGCACACATCCGGGACTCGTCCCGGATCGTTCGGGCGGACCGGGAGCCCCGGGCGCGGTGAACGGAACGGCCGGGCGTCCTGACGTATGAATATCCCGAAGAGGGCGGCCGCACAAGGGGCCGGAGACGACGAACGCCCCGGCCGGGAGGCCGGGGCGCGAGCCGTACAGACAGATGATCAGTCGCGGTCGGAGCTGACCGTCGTCGTCTTCACCTGGAGGAGGAATTCCGCGTTGGACTTGGTCTCCCTCATCTTCTCCAGGAGGAGCTCCAGGGCCTGCTGCATGTCCAGGGCGTGCAGCACGCGCCGCAGCTTCCAGGTGATCTGCAGCTCGTCCTTCGACATGAGGATCTCTTCCTTACGGGTGCCGGACGCGTCGACGTCCACCGCGGGGAAGATTCGCTTGTCGGCGAGCGAACGGTTGAGCTTGAGCTCCAGGTTTCCCGTGCCCTTGAACTCCTCGAAGATGACCTCGTCCATCTTGGAGCCGGTCTCGACCAGCGCGGTGGCGAGGATCGTCAGCGAGCCGCCGTTCTCGATGTTGCGGGCTGCACCGAAGAAGCGCTTCGGCGGGTAGAGCGCGGTCGAGTCGACACCGCCGGACAGGATACGGCCGGAGGCCGGGGCCGCCAGGTTGTAGGCCCGGCCCAGACGGGTGATCGAGTCGAGCAGCACGACGACGTCGTGACCCAGCTCCACCAGACGCTTGGCCCGCTCGATGGCGAGCTCGGCGACGGTGGTGTGGTCCTCGGCGGGACGGTCGAAGGTCGAGTGGATGACCTCGCCCTTCACCGACCGCTGCATGTCGGTGACCTCTTCCGGACGCTCGTCGACCAGGACGACCATCAGGTGGCACTCGGGGTTGTTGTGGGTGATCGCGTTGGCGATCGACTGGAGCACCATCGTCTTACCGGCCTTGGGCGGGGAGACGATGAGGCCGCGCTGGCCCTTACCGATCGGCGCCACCAGGTCGATGATCCGGGTGGTCAGGATGTTCGGCTCGGTCTCCAGGCGGAGCCGCTCCTGCGGATAGAGCGGGACGAGCTTGTTGAAGTCGGGCCGCTGACGCGCCTGCTCCGGGTCCATGCCGTTGACCGTGTCGAGACGGACGAGCGCGTTGAACTTCTCGCGGCGCTCACCGTCGCGCGGCTGACGGACGGCGCCGGTGACGACGTCGCCCTTACGCAGGCCGTTGCGGCGGATCTGGGCCAGCGAGACGTAGACGTCGTTGGAGCCCGGCAGGTAGCCGCTGGTCCGCACGAAGGCGTAGTTGTCGAGGATGTCCAGGATGCCGGCGATCGGGATCAGGACGTCGTCGTCGGCGACCACGGGCTCGTTGCTGTCGAAACGGTCACGGCCGCGACGGTTGCGCTCCCGGAACCGGCCACGACGGCCGCGACGGTCATCGTCCTCGCCCAGGCCGTGCTGGTCGCCCCGGTCCTGCGGGCCACGGTCCTGCGGGCCACGGTCCTGCGAGCCGCGATTCTGCGAGCCGCGGTCACCGCGGTCGTTGACGCGCTCCCCGCGGTCACCGCGGTCGTTGACGCGCTCCCCGCGGTCACCGCGGTCGTTGACGCGCTCCCCGCGGTCACCGCGGTCGTTGACGCGCTCCCCGCGGTCACCGCGGTCGTTGCGCTCGCCACGGTCATTGCGGTCGTTGCGGTCACCGCGCTCGCCACGGTCGTTGCGCTCGCCGCGGCTCTGGCCCGCGTCGGCGGCGCGCTGGTCGGTACGGCCGTCGCCACGCTCACGGCGGTCGCCGGTGCGCTCGCCCCGGTCGCTGTTGCGGCTACGGCGGTCGCCACGCTCACGGCGGCTCTCACCGCGCTCGGCGCGACCGTCGGGCTGACCGGTCTCGGCCGGCTGCTCCACGACGGGAGCGGCCACCGGCTCGGGCACGGAGGGCGTCTGCTCGGCCACGGGCTCGGCGGCCACGGGACGGGAACGTTCCCTGCGGCTGCGGGCCGGACGCTCGGCGACCGGCTCGGCCACGGGGGCCGGCGCCGGAACCGTCTGGGTCACCGGCGCTTCCTTGACGGCGGCGGGAGCAGGGGCGTTCTCGCTGGATACGCCCTGCTTCTCCTGGATGGCCGCGATGAGCTGGCTCTTGCGCATCCGCCCGGTCCCGCTGATGCCAAGCCCGGAGGCGATGGCCTGCAGCTCAGGCAGCACCATGGCGGACAGGCCGGTGCCGGAGCGACGGCGCGGCTTGGCCGCGGCGCGAGTGGGGGTGTCGCCGGCCGCCGGTGGCGCGCCGGCGGCGTCGGAGAGGAGTTCGGTGGTGTCGCTCACTAATGGGTCCTTCCCAGGGGTCGGGCGTGGCCACGATCAGCCAATCGTCCCGGTGGTGCGATCGGCCCGGTGGGACAGACCGGGCCGGGTTGCACGTTGCGATCCTCGGCAGCCCTCGCGGACTGCCGCCACTGTCGGAGAAGGGCACATCCCTGCCGCCACCATCGAGATTCGTCGACGGTGGGGCCGGGAAGACACCCCCCGGATTGCTACCGGCAACCAGATGTCGAGGTAATTCGAACGCGCATGTCCCCTCAAACGCCGCCTCTCGTTGCCCCAACCGAATGTGGAGCATTCAGAGGGGACGGATTCGGGGAGGCCACTGCGGCACTCATGCCTCACGGAGTGAGACACAATGCAGCGATGTGTGGCTGACAAGCACGCACCCAACAAGGGGGCACCTGGTGCGGCTACCAGCCTAACATCACCAGCGCACACAGCTATTCCCTGAAGGTCGAAGAGGCATCAGCGTGTCTCGGAAGAGACAACGCACGCACCGCGGGTTTCGACATCCAGTGGCTGGATGTGCCAATCAGTACCCACTTGCGGTGCGATCAAATCCTGCGTATCCACTGTCGAAAACGCAAGAATTGTGGGGCCCGCCCCCGAGATGACCGTGGGGACGCCGATCCCGCGCAGACGTTGTACCAGATCCGCACTCTGCGGCATCGCAGACGCGCGGTAGTCCTGATGCAACCGATCTTCGGTGGCGGCCAGCAACAGTTCCCGCTCCGGCCGCCCGGTCAGTGCCACGACAAGGAGCGCGGCCCGGCCAGCGTTCGCGGACGCGTCGGCGTGCGGCACGTCCTTGGGGAGCAGCCCTCGCACGACCTTCGTGGAGAGCCGGTTCCTGGGAATGATGGCCACGGGCCGAATATCGGCGTGTGGGATCAGCTTCACCATATGTGGCGCATCCGACTGGTCCGTCCACGCGATGGTCAGTCCGCCCGCAAGGCAGGGGGCCACGTTGTCCGGGTGTCCCTCGATCTCGGTGGCCAGTGCGAAGACATCGTCGTCGGTGAAGGCGGATCCGGCCGGTGGGCGGTCGTACCCGGCACCGTCCGGGCCCTCCGCGCCGTCCGCTGCCGGGTACGGTGTGCCGGCCAGCGCCCGTGCCGCGAGGATCCCGGCGCAGATCGCCGCGGAGGAGGATCCCAGACCCCGCGCGTGCGGGATGCGGTTGAGGCAGCGCAGCCGGATGCCCCGCGGCTGCGGGACTCCCATCCGTTCGAAGGTCAGCCGCATCGTTCTCACGATGAGGTGGCCCTCGTCGGGGTCGAGCTCGCCCGCGCCCTCACCCTCGACGTCGATGGTGACGCTCAGGGAGCGGGGACCGGCACCCGGGTCCACCAGGCTGACCTCGACCTCGTCATAGAGGCTGAGGGCCAGTCCCAGGGTGTCGAACCCGGGGCCGAGGTTGGCCGATGTCGCCGGAACCCGGACGACGACCTTGCTGGTATGGGTCATGAGGTGTGTGGGGCGAAGGCCCCTGGCCGAACCATGGGGGAAGGCCCCTGGCTGAGCCATAGGGAGGGAGCCCCTCCTCCTATCTGCCGTGTTCGGTGCGGTGCGGTCGGGTGCGGGCGTCCCGCACCCCACCGGCGTCTCATGGGGCCGGGGGCCGTTCTGTGGATCTTCAATGTCGCGAGGACCGGCCGGCTGGTTTCCTGCAAGGCGGAGGAGGAGCCTGCAACGGAGTTACGGATGACGACGACAACGTGACGAGGGACCAGTCGGCCGACCGCGATGGGCGGAAAAATCCACAGAACTGCCTAAGCGAGTCCGAGGGCGGTCGCCGCGGCGCGGGCGTCGATGGGGATCGTCACCGGGGTAGGGGCACCGGAGATGGCCCAGTCGGGGTCCTTGAGACCGTTCCCTGTCACTGTACAGACGATGCGCTGCCCGGGTTCGACGAGGCCCTGTTCGTGGGCCTGGAGGAGGCCGGCCACACTGGCCGCCGAGGCGAGCTCGACGAACACGCCCTCCTCCTGGGCCAGCAGCTTGTAGGCGGCGGCGATCCGGCGGTCGGTGACGGCCTGGATGACGCCGCCGGACTCGTCGCGGGCGGCCTCGGCGAGCTGCCAGGAGGCGGGGTTGCCGATGCGGATCGCGGTGGCGATCGTCTGGGGACGGGGCACCGGCGCACCGTTGACGATCGGGGCGGCGCCGCTGGCCTGGAAGCCGAACATGCGGGGTGTCCCGGTGGCGAGGCCGTCCCGGGCGTATTCGGTGTAGCCCATCCAGTAAGCGGAGATGTTGCCGGCGTTGCCCACCGGGATGCAGTGGATGTCGGGCGCGTCGCCGAGCGCGTCCACGATCTCGAAGGCCGCGGTCTTCTGGCCCTGGAGCCGGAACGGGTTCACCGAGTTGACCAGGGCGATGGGGTAGTCCACCGACAGCTTCCTGGTCATCTCCAGGCAGTCGTCGAAAGAGCCCTCCACCTGGAGCAGCGTGGCCCCGTGGACCAGCGCCTGGGCCAGCTTGCCCATCGCGATCTTGCCTCGGGGCACCAGCACGGCGCAGGTCAGGCCCGCGCGGACGGCGTAGGCGGCGGCGGAGGCGCTGGTGTTGCCGGTGGAGGCGCAGATGACCGCCTTGGCACCGTCCTCGACCGCCTTGCTGATGGCCATGGTCATGCCACGGTCCTTGAAGCTGCCGGTCGGATTGGCGCCCTCGACCTTGAGATGGACGTCGCAGCCGGTCAGGGCCGAGATCCGGTGCGCGGGGACGAGGGGCGTGCCTCCCTCCATGAGGGTGACGACGGGCGTCGCCGTGGTCACCGGAAGTCGGTCACGGTACTCCTCGATGAGGCCACGCCACGCCCTGGTCATGATTGCTCCTCCCGCGCAGGGAACACACCCTGCGCGTCCTACCTGCGGTGTTGAGCAACGAGTCTACGGGCAACGGCCTCCACGGTGGGATGCGCTGTCCATCCATTGGACAACGCACAGCTCTTTCCCGCCTTTACGCAGGAAACCCTAAGCAACCGGGGATAGGGTTGACCGGACTTGACAAGCGGGAACGCAGACAAAGGGCTTGACGACATGACGGATGGAACGGGGATCGAGCTGCCCCCGATCCGGCACAACGACTACTCCCCGCTGGCCCCGCCCGCGCTCGGCGAATGGGATCCGGCGCTTTCGGTCAGTGTGATCATCCCCGCGTACGGCGGCCAGCACCGGCTTGATCTGGTCCTCGCCGCCCTGGCCGCCCAGACCTACCCCGGCCACCTCATGGAAGTGATCGTGGTCGACGACGGCAGCGACCCGCCGCTGCGGCTGCCGGAGATCGCCCCGCCGGGCACCAGGATCGTCACCGCCGACCCCGGCGGCTGGGGCATCGCGCACGCGGTCAACACCGGGGCCGCCCTCGCGCAGGGGCGGATCGTCCACCGCCTGGACGCCGACATGGTCGTCTGCCGCGAGCACGTCGAAGCGATGGCCCGCTGGCACCACCTGGCCGACTACCTGGTCGCCATCGGCGCGAAGAAGTTCGTCGAGGAGCCGGAGCTGACCCCCGGCCGCCTGCACGACGGGGTACGGACGGGCTCGCTGGAGACCGTCTTCGACCTGTCGAACGCGCTGCCGAGCTCCACCGAGCAGACGATCTCCCGCACCGACGGCCTGCGGGCCAGCCGCAACCCCTACCACGTGTGCACCGGGCCGACGGTGTCGATGCGGCGGGAGATCTTCCACGCCGTCGGCGGTCTCGATCCTGCCGTACTCAGGGGCGAGGACACCGAGTTCGCCTATCGGCTGGCCGCACACGGCGTGGTCTTCATCCCGGAGATGGCGGCCGAGGCCGTCCATCTGGGGCTTCCGGCGCAGCGCCGCGACCGCGACCGGGCGGTCCGCGCGGTCGGCCCCTATCTCGCCCATCGCGTGCCGCTCCGCCGCGACCTGCGCAAGGACAGAGGCCGACGGTGGCTGGTGCCGTACGTGGAGGTGGTGCTCCATGTCGGCGACGACGGTGACGGCGGGCAGGTGCGCGAGGCGGTGAGCGCGGCGCTGGAGGGCACGGTGACCGATGTGCGGATCACCCTGGTCGCCCCCTGGTCCCGGCTGCCTTCGGGCCGCCGCCCCGTGCTCGGCGATCCCTCCTTCGAACTGCGGCTGCTGCGCGAGCACTTCGCCCACGACGAGCGCATCCGGCTGGCCGACGAGGTCTCCCCCACCCCTGCGCCGACCCCGTTCCGCTTCACGGGCCCGGTCTCGGTCCCGCTGGGACCCGACTCCCTGGAACGGATGATCGCCGCTGTCCAGGACGACCGCTCCGGCATGCTCGTCGTCGACCTCGGCGACGACGGCTCGGCGACGCTGGAGCGGACCGAGGCCCTGGGCCGGGCGCGACTGCTGAACGCCGGCGACGTGCTCGGCTCGATCACGGCGACCCATGGCGTACGGCGTGGCGACCGGACGGAGTTCTGGTCGCCCCGGCCTCCGTCTCCGGCGGGCGGGTCCGGAAACGGGACCGTACGGATCCCCGCGGGCGGGTCCGGAAACGGGACCGGACGGACCCCGGCGGGCAAGCCCACGCAGGCCCCGGCGGGCAGGGCCGCGCAGGACACTGCTCCCGCGGCGGAGCCCACGCCCTCCGCGAAGAAGCGGAGGTCCAATCTCGCCCGGCTCCGCTCCGCGATCCGGAAGGGGTGAGGCGGGCCGGCCGGCCACGACCGGATTTCCGCCTCTTCCGGGCAGAATCCTGATCCGAGAGGTCGGCGGTCATCGTGAGATTCCGGCAGCTTGCTGCTCATTCATATTGATCTTTTTCGATGGGATCGCGCCGATTCCGGGAAATCATTCCCGGGGAGCGGAATGTGATCGACCAGATCCCGGCGAACATTCAGACGGATATTCCGGACACCGCCCGTATGTATGACCATCGCCGGAGCAGCAAGGACGACTTTCCCGCTGGCCGGGAGGCCGCGAAGCGGGCGCCCGCCTTTGTCCCCGAGATCCGTGGTGCCCTGCCGGGGATCCGGGTCCTCCTTTCCGGGCGAGCTGGGAGCGGTCACCGACGGCAGGTGACCGCAACCCGGCCGGGGCGAGAGCCCCCGCAGCCCCCGCGCGCGGCTCTCGCCCCCGGAGCGTCATCGGCGGCGGGTGATCGCCCGCCTGACGGACGAGAGCAGGCCATACTGGACGATCTTCCTGGCCGCGGCCAGCTCCTTGCGCAGCCCGCCGATCTCACGCCGCATCTCGACCGCGCTCTTGCGCCAGCGACCCGCCTCGTCGCGCCATTTGGTCACCTGCGCGCGGAGCCGCTCGGTCTCCTTGGTGAGGCGGGCGATCTCGGCCTGCGCCTCCGCCCTGGCGCGGTAGGCGCTGCGGCGGCCGGTGGGCGGCCCCGCCTCGGGCAGGAACCCGTAGGTCCGGCCGTCCACCCAGAGCACCCCGAAGGTGTCCTCGACGGCGTCGTCGAGGTCCTCGCCCTCCCGCACGACGATCGCGGCCCGGGCGAAGGCGGCGGTCCGCTCCAACCTGGCCGCGACGAGCTCCTCGCCGGAGTCCTCGGCCAGCAGCACCCCCACCAGTCCGTATCCGCCGTCCACGGCCAGGTCGAGCAGGCGGGCGAGGCTGTCCTCCCCCGGCACCCACCCGGCGGGCAGCCTCAGCCGGTACGGCGACGCCACCTTGATCTCCGGCGGCCGTCCGCCCGCCGGGCACGGAGGAGCCGCTCCGTCCTCCGGGGACTTCTCTCCCTCCGCCGAAGGCGGCGGGGCCGTCCGCACCGTTCCGGGCGAGCCGGGGACGAGACGCACCCGGCCCTCGTGGGCGTAGTGACCGCGGATCAGCACAAGGTCCAGGTCCGGATCCGTCAGCGGGGCGCGGCCCTCGGCCCGGACGCGGTCCCAGGGACCGGGGACGGTGACCGCGACGTCGGGCAGGGTGCCCGCGAGGACCGCGTCCACGGTCGCGCGGACCTCGTCGTAGCCGTATCCGTACCCGCCCCGCTCCGCCGGGCCCTGCCCTCCGGCGGGCTCGACGACCACGTCCAGGTAGGGCACCTTCCACTGCCGGGCCGGATGGGAGCGGAGCCAGCGGTAGGTCGGGATCCGGTCGGCGACGAACGCGTGGCTGACCCGGTCGATCGGCGCCTTGTCGCGCATCCGCATGGTGGGCCCCAGGTGGAAGGCGCGGGCCAGCGGCTCTGGCACGAAGACCGCGCCCGCCTGGGCGAGCCGGTAACCCATCTCGGTGTCCTGGCCGAGGATGAGATCGGTGTCCATCGGACCCGCCTGGGCGAGCAGCGCGGCGTTGACCGAGGTGGCCCCGCCCACGTGCAGGCTGAAAGCGCGATGCGGGTTGTCGGTGAGACCGCCGGTCCGCTCGATCAGGTCCACCAGCCAGGCGTGCGGCTCGGCCGGCTCGAAGAGCTCGGCCAGGTCGTCGGTGGCCGCCACGGTCTCGGGGGTGGGCAGGTCGGCCGGGGTGAATCGCAGGTAGCCGGTGACCGCGAGGTAGGGCGCCGTGTGGTGCCAGCGCATGTGCGCCTCGACCGACCGGCGGTCCAGGACCACGTCGGAGTCGAGCCAGTGGATCACGTCGCCGGTGGCGGCCCGGAGACCGGCGTTGCGGGCATGGGCCCTGCCGGGAGTGGGGCAGGTGACGAGCCGGGTGCCCGCGGGCCGGATCTCGGGCAGGCGCAGCGGCGGCTCGCTGCCGTTGTCCACCACGACGACCTCGGTCAGGCCGGCGGGATAGGTCTGACCGGCCAGCCCGGCGAGCACCAGGTCGAGCTTGTCCTGGCCGCCGTAGGCGGGCACGACCACGCTGACCCGGAGCGACGGCGTCCAGGCGCCGATCTCGGGCGGGGTGAGGCTCCGGTAGTCGTTGCCGGTGATTCGCGCTGTCACGGCGTTTCCAGGATCAGACTCGGGCGGAAGCCTCGCCACTGGTTCGTCGCGACGCGCAGGAAGTGGGCGAGCGAGAGCCGCCAGGTGTGCTCGGCGCTCACCGAGCGCCGCAGCACATAGCCGAGACCGTGGGTGCGGTAGATGCGCGCCCCGGCGGCATGGGCCGCCTTGAGGAATCCGGCGTCCACCCCACCGGGCAGCGCGGGGAACCCGCCGAGCTCGGTGAACCCGGCCCTGCCCAGCAGGATCGTGCCGCCGGCCACGTGATCGGACCAGATCTCACCGGTGTAGTCGGTGCGGCGGATCGTGGCGTTCAGGGGCTCCAGGTAGAAGAACTCGGCCGCCGTGCCCACGATGTCCGCACCGGTGTACGACCTCGCGAGAAGGAGGTCGGCCAGGTGCTCGGGGCCGTACCAGTCGTCGTCGTCCCATTTCGCGACGTACTCACCGCTCGCCCGGGACGCGGCCGTGTTGAGCGCCTCCCCGAACGGGATGGCCGCGTCCACCTCGATCACGGTGACCGGCAGGTCGCATTCCCGGAGCGCCCGCCGTACCGCCTCGTGGCCGGCGGGGACGCCGTGCAGGGCCAGCAGAACCTCGGTCTCGACCCGCCGCTGCCGGGCGATCTGGGTGAGCGCCGAGCCCAGCAGGTGCGGGCGCATGCTGGACATCACGACGCTGACCTTGGGCACGACCGCGCCGTCCGCGCCGTGCAGGCTGCGGAGGCCGTGGCGGCGCAGCCGTACGCTCTGCTCCTCCCGGCGCAGGTCGGCCACCGAGCGGGGGCCGCCACCGTCCTTCTCCTCGGGCGTCCAGTCGGCGAGCAGCCGGGCCAGACCGGGCTCCACCCAGCCGGGCGAGGCGGCGGCGTGCAGCGGCACCCCCGCCGCGGCCAGGCCGGTGATCACGTCGGTGGGGACCGCGGAGGAGGGCCATCGGACGGTCAGGCCGCGCAACGGTCGGAGACGGGTGACCTCGGTGGCGTCCGGCCGGTCACCGAGCGGCTCTCCGGCCGCCAGCCACTCCTGACCGGTCCAGGACAGCTCCGCCGCCTCTTCGGTCGCCGATCGCTGGAAACCGGTGGGAGTCGCGGAGAGGGCAGGGGGGAGGGGGGTCTGCTGTGCAAGCACCAGCGAAGGATAGCGAGGCGGGATGTTCCGTGGCCGAAGGACCCCGGCGGACTGTGCCATCCGGTATGAGACGAGGCCGCGGCCGATGTGACGTCCGATACGCGACGGGGCCACCGCCGGTACACGACAGGGCCGCGGCCGGTGCGACATCCGGCACACGACAGGGCCGCGGCCGGTGCGACATCCGGCACGACATCCGGTACACGACAGGGCCGCGGCCGGTGCGACATCCGGCACGACATCCGGTACACGACAGGGCCGCGGCCGGTGCGACGTCCTCGGTCGCTCCGGGTTCCCGGCGGGCGTCGGATCCGGCGTCCGCCGCTCTTCGGGCTTTACACCGACGATCACGATCGATCACTGACAGCAGTCACCCAGGTAACAGGAAGCTCCAAGTTTCCTGTTTATCGCCATATTTGCTCTTAAATAGCGGATACCCTCAATTACCTTCCCCGACGGCAGCTCATGACAGAGCGGTAGGAAAGGTACGCGCAGATGCCCACGCCCCGAAAACTGACGCTCCTGGCGGCAATCGTCGGCTTGCTGGCTCTGATCGCGCTGGTCCTGCTCGCCGGGGCCGACGCCATCTCCGTGACGGCGGCCATCGTGCTCGGCGCGATCATGATGGTGCTCGCCGCCCAGGTTCTCGCGGTCGCGACCGTCCGCAGGGTCGACGGCAAGGCTCTGCGCATCGACAACAGGGCCAAGCGCTACGAGGCGGAACTGGCCAAGGTCAGGACGGCCACGGAGCGGCTGGACCGCCGGCTGGACGAGATCGTCGAACTGCTCAGAGAGGACGGGCGCAGGCGGGACGAGGATCTGCAGGCGATCCTGGTCTCCCTCGGCGAGGACCGGCTGGCCGCCATACCTCAGCGCCTGGAGATCGAGGAGATGGTCCACGAGGTCCTGCCGCGCCTGGCCGCGGTGGAGGCCAGAACCGAACAGACCGGGAAAGAGGGACGAGAGGGCACGGCATGACCGCGGCCGATCTCGCCGCCCCGCACGGCTCCCCGCTCCCCCGCGACGCCCGCACCCCGCGCTCCGCGGACGACCGGACCGCCGTCCCGTCCGCGCGGATCAGGCACAACGACTACGGGCCGCTGCTCCCACCCGAGCTGGGCGACTGGGAGCCCCTGCTCCGGGTGAGCGTGGTGATCCCGGCGCACGACTGCCAGCAGGCGCTGGACCGCACGCTCGCCGGGCTGGCCGCGCAGAGCTACCCCGCGCACCTGACAGAGGTGATCGTCGCCGACGACGGCAGCGACCCGCCGCTGCGGATCCCCGAACTCGCCCCGGCGAACACCCGGCTCGTCCGGGTGCCCGACGGCCGGTGGGGGCGGGGCTGGGCCCGCCAGACCGGCGCGGCGGCGGCGGCCGGCGACGTCCTCCACTGGGTCGACTCCGACATGATCCTCGATCGGGAGCACCTCGAGGCGCACATGCGCTGGCACCATCTCGCCTCCTACGCCGTCGTGCTCGGCGACGTCCGGTTCACCCCGGGCGAGGACGGGCCCTGCGCCCAGGAGGTCTCCGCGGCCGTACAGGCAGGGGACACCGAGAAGCTGTTCGACGGGGCGGTCCCGCACACGTGGCGGGCGGGCGTCCTGGAGGAGACCCGCTGGCTGCGGGACGCCGGCGCCGGGGCCTACCGGCTCCACTCGGGAGCCACCACGTCGGTCCCCATGGCGCTCCTGCGCGCCGTCGGCGGGGTCAACACCACGCTGAACATGGGTGAGGACACCGACCTCGGTTTCCGGCTCGCCCAGGCGGGCGCGGTCTTCATCCCCGATCCGCAGGCTCGTGCCTGGCACCTCGGCCCGTCCACGGTCATGCTCCGCGAGAAGGAGGTGCACCGGCACAACTGGTCGGTGCTCCCCGATCTCATTCCCGACCTGCGCTGGCTCCGCGGCCACCCGCGCAGGAACTGGCTGGTGCCGTACGTGCACGTCGTCGTCGACGCCCGGGACGCCTCCTATGAGGACGTCCGGACGACCGTGGACAGCGCGCTCGCCGGCACCCTCGTCGACGTCGCCGTCACCGTGGTCGGACCGTGGTCGGCCCTCACCGGCGGGCGCCGCTCCTCACTGGACGAGCCGCTGCTCGACCTGCGCCTGGTGCGCAACCTGTACGGCCACGAGCCGCGTGTCTCCTTCACCGAGGAGACGCCGCACAGTTCGGCGCCCGCGCCGTTCCGCCTCACCTGCCCCGCGGGCTGGGCGTTCGGCGCGGACAGCCTCGCCGACATGGTGAAACTCGCCGAGAAGGAGCAGTACGGCCTGCTGAGCGCGGCACTTGAGGAGAGGGACACCGGCATCAGGGCGGCCAGGCTCGAACGGACCGCCGCCTTCGCCAGGGCGGCGCTGGTGGACGACGGCGCGGGTGACCTCGACGGCGTGGTGGACGAGCTGTTCGGCTCGTTCTGGGTGAGCGCGGACGAGCTCGGCGTCACGGCCGCGGAGAAGGCGGAGCCCGTCGCCGGAGATCCCGCCAAGTGGCGGGCGAGCTCGGAGCGGTGGAAACGCGAGGCGGAACGGTTGCAGGGCGAGGTGGAGAGCCTGCGCGCGGAGAACGAGAGCCTGCGGGCGGCCGAGCAGCCGCAGGACGAGCGGCGTGGCCCGCTGAGAGGGATCATCGCGACGGCGATGCGTCAAGGAAAGACCGCCTGATGTCCTTTGTGATCAATCTTGTCCGCGCCGCCGAGAAACGGAACGGCAAGCGGCGTGTCCTGGTCTACCATGCGGGCTTCGAGGCGCCGGACGGGCTGGAACCGTACGAGGCGATCGACCTCGACGGCGACCTCGACGGCGCCCCGCGGGCCGAGGAGGGCGCCGCCGAGGTGCTGGTGATCGCCCGGACGGCGACCGACCTCCGCCGGGCCGCGTCCCTGCAGTCCGTCCTGCCCATGGCCACCCGGGTGGTCGTCGCCGTGGAGGAGACACCCCACTGGTACACCGCGCCGGTGCTGTCCCCCACGCCCGCCCACCGCTGGCGGTCGCTGACCGAACTGCGTGTGTACCGGCCGGAACGGCTCGCCTGGGCGGTGGAGGCGGGATTCTCCAAGCCCACGCCCGCCGGCCGTACGCTCGCCGCGATGGCCAGGGCGTTCGCCGGGCACCGGATGGACGCCGTCGCGGCGCCGGTGGCCGGCCTGGCCGGCCCCGGAGCGGCGCACTGGCGTCCCGGCGACCCCAACGCGGCACCGGCCGGGGTGGCCGGCCCCCTCCCCGACCGGTTCGGTGCCCGCGGCGGCGACCTGGTCCTGCGCACCGTCGGGGAGGACCCGCCGCCCTGGTCCGGTGACGAGACCCCGGTGGACCGCCCGGTCGCCGAGCTGATGAGCTGGGAGCGGATCGGCCGCCCCGGCGGTGCCGAGCTCCTGAGGAACGACCTGGGGGACCTGTCGGAGCCCCGGACCATCCCTCCGGTGGACGACCGTTCGGTCAACCCGATGAACTTCCGCACGGTGCCCTCGCTCGGCACCGCCGAGCTGTCCGTGGAGTCCGGCCGCTGGGCGGTCGTCTGCGAGGGCAGGACGCTCACCGTCTTCGGCTCCTCCGGCTGTGTCACCGACGTGGACGTGGACCGGATCAGGCAGGTCAGAGGAGTGAGCCTGGACTGGCGGCGCAGCCACAGCGGCCCGGTGGCCGCGCTGCGCGTCGTCACCGGGCTGGCCGCCGCCGGGGTGCCGCTGTTCTCCGCAACCGTGCCCCGCTGGGCGGGCGCCCTCGGCCCCGAGCTGACCAGACTGATCACCTCGGTCGACGAGGCCGGGCTCGGGGACGACCTGGAGCGGGAGGAGCACAGCATCCGGCTCCGCCGCGAGGCGCTGCGCACTCACGGCGTCCGGGCCCGCTGGGAGCAGCTGGGCGCCCCCGTCACGCCGGTGCCGCCGGTCTCGGTGCTGCTGGCCACCCGCCGTCCGGAGATGGTGCGCTTCGCGCTGGAACAGCTGGCCAGGCAGCGTGGCGCCGAGTTCGAGGTGATCCTCGCCCTGCACGGGCTCCCCGCCGGGCATCCCGACGTGACGGAGGCGGTCGCCTCCTACCAGGGGTCGCTCACCGTGTTCGAGGCGGGCAGGGAGACCGTGTTCGGAGCCGTGCTGAACGAGGCCGCGGCCAGGGCTTCGGGATCGTTCCTGCTGAAAATGGACGACGACGACTGGTACGGGCCCGACTTCATCTCCGACCTGCTCCTGGCCCACTCCTACTCGGGGGCCGAGGTCGTGGGCATGGTGCCCGAGTTCGTCTACCTCGCGTCGATCGGGGTGACCGTGCACCGCGACCAGGTCACCGAGCAGATCACCAATTTCATCGCCGGAGGGACCATCTTCACCGCGCGCTCCGCCTTCGAGGCCGTGGGCGGCTTCCGCCCGCTGCCGGGCACCATCGACGCCCAGTTCCAGCACGCCGTCCAGGCCGCGGGCGGGCAGATCTACCGCACCCAGGGTCTGGGTTACATCCTGCGGCGCGGCAACGCCGCCAACCACACCTGGCGCGAGCCGATCGGCACGTTCCTGCGGCGCAACAAACGACAGTGGCGAGGCTTCCGACCCAGCGCGCTCATGGAGCTCTCCGTGGAGGAGGTGTGAACGCGCCGCGGATTCCGGGCAACGACTACGGGGTTCTCGATCTGCCCGCCCTGGGGTCGTGGGAGCCCCGGCTGTCGGTGAGCGTGGTGATCCCCGCCAGAGGGCAGCAGGAGAAGCTCGACCTCACCCTGGCCGCCCTCGCCGCCCAGACCTACCCCGCGCACCTCCTCGAAGTGATCGTCGTGGACGACGGCAGCGCGCCCCCGCTGCGGCTCCCCGAGATCGCCCCGGAACGGACCCGGATCATCGGCTCCGGCAGCGGCTGGGGCATCGCCCACGCCCTGCTGTCCGGTACGGCGGTCGCCGACGGCGAGGTGATCCACCGGTTGGACGCCGACGTCGTCTCCTACGCCGACCATGTGGAGGCGCACATGCGCTGGCACCACCTGGCCGACTACCTGGTGGTGCTAGGAACGCTGCGCTTCACCGCCATGGCGGGCACCCCGCCCACCGCGGCCGAGGTCCAGATCGCCGTCGCCAAGGACCGGGCCGACTCCCTCTTCGAACTCGACCCCGATCACGGGCACCACTGGATCGACGAACTCGTCACCACCCACCGCGGTTTCCGCGACGCGCCCAGCTCGCTGCTGCACCGCGTCCACGTGGGCGCGACGGTCTCGCTGCCCGCGGCCCTGCTGAGAGCCGCGGGAGGGATGGACACCTCCCTGACGCTCGGCGAGGACACCGAGCTGGGCTACCGGCTCACCCAGACGGGCGCGGTGTTCGTCCCGGACGCCGAGGCGCTCAGCTGGCATCTGGGGACGACGACGGCGATGCGGCGGCCGGCAGAGGTCCGGCGGTACAACGAGCCGTTCATCGCCGACCGCGTGCCGTACCGGCGCCACCTGCGCACCGACGGGGGCCGCCAGTGGCTGGTCCCCTATGTCGACGTCGTGGTGGACGCCCGGGGCGCCTCCTTCGAGGACGTCCGGGCGAGCGTGGACGGGGCGCTGGCGAGCACCCTGCCCGACGTGCACGTCACCCTGGCCGGCCCGTGGGCGTCGCTGACCACCGGGCGCCGCGCGCCACTGGACGACCCGCTCCTCGACCTACGGCTGGTCCGCGGGCAGTACGCCCACGACGGCCGCGTCTCCTTCGTGGAGCAGGTCCCTCCGACCTCGCTCCCCGCACCGTTCCGGCTCACCTGCCCCGCCGGATGGGTGCCCGGAGCCGAGTCGCTGGCCCTGCTGACCCAGCAGGCGGAGAAGGACGACGAGGGACTGCTCCTGGTGGCGCTGGAGGAGAACGAGTCGGGTGTCGTGGCCGCCCGGCTGGAACGGACCGCCTCTGTCGCCCGGGCGCTGCGCGTCGTGCGCGACGGCGAGTCCCTGGACGACGTGATCGCCGACCTGCACGGCGCGACCTGGCTGGACGCCGAGTCGTGGCGGTTCCGGCCGGCGGCGCAGGCCTACCCGTACTGGGCCTCCGACCGCAACCGCGAGGCCGTGCGCTGGCGCGCGCAGGCCGAGCGGGCCAAGCAGTCGGCCGAACAGGCGAAGCGGCAGGTCGCGGCGCTGAAGGCGGAGCTCAAGGAGATGCGCGCCTCGGCGGCCAAAGGCAGTCGCGACACCGCCCGGTGGAAGGAGAAGGCCGAGCAGCGCCGCCTGGAGGCCGTCGCCCTGCGCCAGGCACGGAAACGCTCGCTGCTCAGCCTCACCGTCGGCCGCCTCCGCCGGCTCGTCAGGTAAGGCGCGGTCAGCCGGGAAGGCCCCGCGACAGGACCGCTCCGAGCTGGGCAGAAGAGAGATAACGGCAGGTCACAGCGGTAAGCGCCGCTTCGGAAAAGCTACTGTGGGGAAGACGGCGAAGACCGTTGTGTGACTCATTCTCATCTGCGAGGCTCAGGTGCAGGGTGATAGAAGAGTGGTGGGACGCCGGGCCGAAGGGGCGTAGGCTCGGGGGCCGAAACCGGCGTTCGGACTGGAAAAAAAGAGGTACAGGTGACCAACTCGTTCGCGCATCTGCATGTCCACACCGAGTATTCGATGCTGGACGGGGCCGCGAAGAACGGCAAGCTGATCGCGGAGGTCGAGCGGCAGGGCATGCCGGCCGTGGCCATGTCCGACCACGGCAACATGTTCGGCGCGTACGAGTTCTACCAGCTCGCCAGCAAGACCGGGGTGAAGCCGATCATCGGCATCGAGGCGTACGTCGCGCCGGAGTCCCGGCACTGGAAGAAGCCGGTGTTCTGGGCTCCCGGTGGGCAGCGCAGCGTCAACACCGACGGCGAGGGCGGCAAGGACGTCTCCGGTGGAGGCCGCTACACCCACATGACCATGTGGGCCAAGGACGCCCACGGGCTGCGGAACCTGTTTCGGCTGTCGTCGCTGGCCTCCATCGAGGGCTACTACATGAAGCCCCGGATGGACCGGGAGCTGATCGCCGAGCACGCCGAGGGGATCATCGCGACCACCGGCTGCCCTTCGGGTGAGGTGCAGACCCGGTTGCGCCTGGGCCAGTACGACGAGGCGGTCAAGGCCGCCGCCACCTACCAGGAGATCTTCGGTAAGGAGAACTACTTCCTGGAGCTGATGGACCACGACCTGGACATCGAGCGCACCGTCCGCCAGGACCTGCTGCGGGTCGCCCAGCAGCTCGACATCCCGCTGCTGGCCACCAACGACTCCCACTACGTCACCGAGGACCAGTCCGACGCCCACGACAACCTGCTGTGCATCGGCGTCGGCAAGAACAAAGACGACCCGAACCGGTTCCGGTTCAACGGGTCCGGCTACTACATCAAGACACCGCAGGAGATGCGGGAGCTGTTCCGCGAGCTCCCGCAGGCGTGCGACAACACCCTGCTGGTCGCCGAGATGGTCGGCGACTACAGCGAGGTCTTCACCTACGTCGACCGGATGCCGCAGTTCAACGTCCCCGAAGGGGAGACGCAGGCGTCGTGGCTGCGCAAGGAGTGCCAGCGGGGCCTGAAGGAACGCTACGGCGACGATCCCGGCCAGGAGGTCCTCGACCGGCTGGAGATAGAGCTCGGCGTCATCTCCCCTCTGGGATTCGACTCCTACTTCCTCGTGGTCGCCGACATCTGCCGCTACGCCCGCGACAGCGGCATCCCGGTGGGCCCCGGCCGTGGCTCCGCCACGGGCTCGATCGTCGCCTACCTGACCCGCATCACCGAGCTGGACCCGCTGGAGCACGGCCTGCTGTTCGAGCGGTTCCTCAACCCCGAGCGGATCAGCCCTCCCGACGTCGACCTCGACTTCGACGACCGCCGGCGCGACCAGATGGTCCGCTACGTCACCGACAAGTACGGCGAGGCCTACACCGCGCAGGTCAACACGTTCGGCACGATCAAGGCCAAGGCCGCCGTCAAGGACTCCTCCCGCATCCTCGGCTACCCCTTCCAGGTGGGTGAGCGGATCACCAAGGCCATGCCGCCGGACGTGATGGGCAAGGGCGTCCCCCTCGAAGGCCTCTTCGACCCCGAGCACCCGCGCTACTCCGAGGCCGGCGAGCTCCGGGCGATGTACGACAGCGACCCGGACGTCAAAAAGGTCATCGACACCGGCATGGGCATCGAGGGGCTGATCCGCGGCACCGGCGTCCACGCCGCCGCGGTCATCCTCTCCTCGGCTCCGCTGATGGACCTGATCCCGCTGCACCGCCGCGACAAAGACGGCGTGATCATCACCGGGTTCTCCTATCCTCAGTGCGAGGACATGGGCCTGATCAAGATGGACTTCCTGGGTCTGCGGAACCTGGGCATCATCGATCACGCCATCCAGATCATCAAGGAACACCGCGGGGTGGAGATCTCCACCGAGAACATCCCCCTGGACGACGCGAAAACGTACGAGCTGATGGCCCGCGGCGACACCCTGGGGGTGTTCCAGCTCGACGGCGGCCCCATGCGCTCCCTGCTGCGGCTGATGGCGCCCACCCGGTTCGAGGACATCGCCGCGGTGCTGGCGCTGTACCGGCCCGGACCCATGGCCGCCAACGCCCACATCAACTACGCCGACCGCAAGAACAACCGCCAGGAGATCACCCCGATCCACCCGGAGCTGAAAGACGCTCTCGAACCGATCCTCGGCACCACCTTCCACCTGCTGGTCTACCAGGAGCAGGTGATGGCCATCGGCCGGGAGCTGGCCGGCTACAGCCTCGGCGGCGCCGACCTGCTGCGCCGGGCGATGGGCAAGAAGAAGAAGTCGGAGCTGGACAAGCAGTACGAGTTCTTCGAGAAGGGCATGAAGGACAACGGCTACTCCGACGAGGCCATCACCGCGCTGTGGGACGTGATGCTGCCGTTCTCCGGCTATGCGTTCAACAAGTCCCACACCGCCGGATACGGGCTGGTGTCCTACTGGACCGCCTACCTGAAGGCGAACTACCCGGCCGACTACATGTCGGCGCTGCTCACCTCCGTGGGCGACGACAAGGACAAGGCCGCCGTCTACCTCGCCGAGTGCCGCAAGATGGGCATCCAGGTGCTGCCGCCGGACGTCAACGAGTCCTCCCTGCACTTCGCCCCCGTCGGCGACGACGCGATCCGGTTCGGTCTCGGGGCGGTCCGCAACGTCGGCGCGGACCGGGTGGAATCCATCGTCGCCGCGCGCAAGGAGAGCGGCACGTTCACCGACTTCAACGACTTCCTGACGAAGGTCCCCCTGCAGGTCTGCAACAAACGGCTCATCGAGTCGCTGGTCAAGGCGGGTTCGTTCGACTCGCTCGACCACCGGCGCAAAGCGCTGATGGTGATCCACGAACAGGCCGTCGACAGCATCATCCCGATCAAACGCGCCGAGGCCCACGGACAGGACTCGCTGTTCGGCGACGACGACGGCGGCCTCGACCAGACCTTCGCCATCTCGATCCCCGAAGGCGAGTGGGACAAGAAGACGATGCTGGCGTTCGAGCGGGAGATGCTCGGCCTGTACGTGTCCGACCATCCGCTGGCCGGCACCGAACGGCTGCTGGCCCGCAATCGGAGCACCACGATCGTCGACCTCCTCGAAAACGGTCAGGACCGCGCCGACGTCAAGGTGTGCGGGCTCATCACGAAGGTCGACAAGAGGGTCAACAAGGCCGGGAAGCTCTGGGCCATCGTCGTCGTCGAGGACATGGACAGCGCCGTCGAGTGCCTGTTCTTTCCGAAGAACTACGAGCTGTACGCCCCCGAGCTGCGGGAAGACGCCGTCGTGTCGGTCGCCGGGCAGGTCAGCAGCCGCGACGGCGCCATTTCGATCTTCGCCAACGACCTGACGCCGATCGACGTCTCCGGCGTCACCAGCGACTCCGGGCATCCCGTCACGATCACTCTGCGGGAGGAACGCGTCACGCCGGTGCTGGTCGAGGAGCTGCGCAACGTCCTCAAAACCCATCAGGGCAAGGTGCCGGTACGGATCAACCTGCGCAGGCCCTCCGGGAAGACCATGATCGTGGCGCTGCCCGACTTCTCCGTCAGTGCCGAATCATCGTTCAGCGCCGACGTGAAGGCCCTCATCGGTCCCGAGGCGATCAGCCTGTGACCTGACTCCGGTCGGGCCCGGCGCCTCCTGCCGGGACGGCCTGCCCCCTCGCGGAACCGATGCGGCGCCCGCTACTCCCCGGGCACGGGCCGGTAGCGGGCGCCGATCGCGTCCTGGAGGGTCTTGACGACCGTGCCGTGGGCCTTGCGGCTCACCAGCCAGCCGAGGAAGTCGTCCAGGGTCCGGGGGGACACCGAGTAGACGCCGCAGTCGTCGCAGACCCGGTGGAACACCAGGGTGACGAGTCCGCCGCTCTTCTCGGCGTTGAGGACCTGCTGCCTCAGCTGGCGCAGCAGCGTGTCCTCGCGGACCGAGCCCGGCGTGCGGATGTCGTAGCGGTCCGCCGGGCGCGACCTCTCGGCGGCCGGGCAGGAGGGGCATCCCCACTCCTTGAGCCCACCGACCCCGCGAGCCGCGTCGTAGCCGCACTGCCGGGCCACCGCCTCGGCATCGGCGTCGACGGAGCCGAACGGGTAGGCGAGGGTGGTGGGCCGGTACCCCCACGCCACCAGCGTCCTGCGGTCGTCGCAGATCTGCTCGCGCTGCTCGCTTCTGGTCAGCTCGGTGAGGCGGACGTGGGTCAGCGTGTGGCCGCCGATCTCATGCCCTCCCTTGGCGATCGCGGCGAGCTGCGCGCGGGTCAGCTTGGCGTCGCGCCCGACGGTGTCGGTGTTGATGTAGAAGGTTCCGCGTACGCCGCGCTTCTGCAGCATGCGGGCCGTGGCCGGGTGGGTCACGTCCCCGTCGTCGAAGGTGAGCGAGACGACCGTCCTGACCTTCGGCGGCTTGGCGCTCTCCGCGTGGGCGGCCGGTTGCAGAAACGCCAGCGCGACCAGCGCCGCCGGCAGCGCCGCGGCCCAACGAACGATCTTCACGGGGGGCCGTCCCTTCAGGCAACGGATCATAAGCACAGAACCGCACCATACAAGCCCACCGGGCTCGTCGGATGCGGCTGTTACCAAATGGTCAGAAAGCCGACGCCACCGGGGATCCGGCGGCACGGCACCGGCCGCCGGAGACGCCCGGCCGACCGGGGAGCACTCGGAGAAACCGGGCGTCCCCACCCAGAAGGGGACACCCGGCGAACGGGTCCAGTGCTGCATTCCTCAAAGGCTTGTAGCCGAACTGGGGGCCTGCTCAGGAACGGAGCACTAACGGTCGTTCATCTCACGAAGGATCTGGTCGAGGCGGGCTTCGTGCCCGTTCATGGCGCGGCTGAACGTCTGCATCGTCTCGTCGAACTGCTCCAGCACCTGTGCCGCGTCGGGCAGCGGCGCGCCGACCGCGTCGCGGAACGCGCGTTCGCGCTGCCGGGCGGCGTCGTCCTGCGCGCGCTGCACCGCGAGGGTGATCTCCTCGGCCAGATCCATGCTGCTCAGCTTCGTCGCCCGCGGGTCGAGCCGTACGTCGACGAGCCTTCCGTCGGTATCGACGCGGGCGCGGACCTTGCCGCTCGCACTCTCGCCCTCACCCTTGATCGCGGCGATCTCGCGCTGCGCGTTCCGGAGGAGGCGCTGACCCTTCTCCGCCTCATCGGTGATCCGCACCAGATCGTCCAGGGGGGTCCGCCGGTGATCGTCGCCTCTCATCAGCCCGGCCGATCGGCCGCGTCGTAGTTGACCCTGACCTGACCCAGCATGAGCCCGGCGCCCCGCACGTTGTCACTGTACGAGCGGACCCACTCGATGGTGTTGTTGAAGAAAAGACGGTAGTCCCTGGCCGCCTCCTCCGACCCTTCGGGCACCAGGCCGAAACACGTGTCCGTCGGCACGGCGTCCGCCTCGTAGTCTTGCCTCGGCCGGTCCAGCATGCCCGACGCGTCGACCATGCCGTTCACCCCACCCTGCATTTCTCCAGAGTCGTACGTGAACCCGAGCACGTCTCTCGTCATCCCAGACTCCTGCCCTCGGTGGGTGTCGCTACGATCCGGTCGTTCCTCAGTCCGACCAGGGGTGTCGCCACTGTCCGGTCGTGCCCCAGGCCGGAGTCCAGCGGGGCCTTGATCTGCGGAAGCGTGCCCTGCGAGGTCGCGTCAGGGTTGATCTGCACCTGCTCGGGCGGCGCCTTATAGGGCACCCCGATGGGTTGCGGGAGTCCGCGCATCACGGTGCCGGGCAGGACCGCTCCGAAGGAGCTGGCGACCTGCTGCGCGGCGTCGCCGCTGATGTTCATCCTGCCGAGGCCCCAGGCCGCCGTGGCGTTCCAGCTGCCGTTCACCAGGCTCATCTTGAAGGTGTCCCAGGCCGTCCGGCCGGCCGATCGGCCTTCGAGCTGGTCGTTCATCACGGTGGAAACCATGCCGGTGAGAGCTCCGGAGCCCAGGTACGCCTTGGCTCCGAACCTTTCCCGCAGCTTCGCCCAGCCGATCCGGCCGTAAGGGAAACCCGCGGAAACCGCCGAGGAGTTGACCATCTGCGCGTACGACAGACCGAACGGCGCGAGGAAGGACTGTTTTTGGCGCATCCGGTTGAGGCCGACGTACGTCAGGTTGCCGGCGAGGTTGATGCCGAACATCTTGCCGTATTCGCGCATGGACAGCAGGATCGTCCTCGAGAAGAGTGAGGTTTTCTTCAGCGGGCCGGGGAGCCGCATTTCGGCAGCCTTCTGCATGAGCTTGGCGTTCAGCCGCATCAGTCCGGCCAGTCGCCTGATGATCTGCACCGCTCTGCCCGCTCCCTCGACGGCGTATTTCCGTTCCAGGCTGGCCGCGGCCAAGCGGCCGGCCCCGCCGGTCATCAGGGAGAGGCCCACGCAGATCGCCGCCCCTAGGACGAGAGATTTCACCAACTCCGCGAACGCGTGCTTGGTCTGCTGGCTCGCGACCTGCGCGAGGCCGAGACTTTCCGCCACGCCGCGCAGGTTCTGGGTGAGCTCGACGCGTTGCGCCGCCGGCAGGTAATCGGCGACGCGGCGATCGTAGAGCTCCGCCGCGGCGCCCGCCCACCGGGCCCTGCCCCTGTCGATGGCGGGGTCGATGTACCGCTCGCCCGCGATGCTCAGGTCGCCGGCGAGTCGTGTGGTGGCCTGCTCCATCCGACCCAGCTGCCGCACGTCCTCGTCGCTCCCTACGGCCGCGGCGGCGTTGCCGATCGTGTGGATGAGGTCCGTCAGCTGGTTGGACACGCTTCCTCCTTGACGAATGTGCTCGTTTCCGCCGCGCCACCGAGAAACGCCGGCGCTGGAGATGTGGGCATGCTGGACTCACGGCGTACGCCGTTCACGACGGCACGTCCGTGTATAAAGCTGATCAATCTGTCAGCTCGCATCTTGACACAGCAAATTCCCTTGCGACTACCCCAAGATCGCGTCAGTGACATACGTCATCAATTACCTCTCCCGGAGGAGAGTCCAGGTCCGGCCGGACGGCCGTAAGGCGCGGCGCGGGAAACCGGCCGCGGAAGATCACATCGCCGCGGTACAGGGTGTTAGAGCAGGTCGGCGACATGGCTATGCGCATCGCCCGCCCTATGACGCGAACGTGGCTGAATCGCCGAGACAAGGCATACTGACCCTGACATTCGGCTTGACCTAAATGACCAGAACTCCATGGTTTCGGCCGTGGTTCGGGATACTGAGGCCGTCGCACGAGTGATGTTCGATACCTGCCACGGGCTCAGTCCGGCATGCCGGTTCGGGGATGGACCAGAAAGGCGACAGAGGATGGTGCCGCCATTCCTCAAAGGCCGCAGACGAATTGGCGGCGTAGGTGTCCGGGGGCCGGTGGTGGCCGTCTCCAGGCCCAGGGCCTGGCCCGCCGGTCGAGCTGGGCGGCGGCCATCCGCGCCCGCATGATCGAGCCGACCGGGGCAGGGCGGGCCCCGGCCGGCTTGCGGAGCCGTAGAGCCTCCTCGGCGTCCACCGGCGGACGCGCGAGGAGGCGACTTCAGGGTGACAATCCCCCTGAGAGCATCATCGCCCGAGGTCAGCAGGGATGTACGCCCTCATTCGGGAACGCGGCGCTAGGAGGCGTCCTCGCCCTCGACCCGCATCACGCTCACCACGTCACGGACACTGTCCATCTCGCGCAGGCCCTCGATGGTGGCCGACAGCGCGGCGTCACTGGCCCGGTGGGTGACGAGGACCAGCTGGGCGTCGTCGCCGTGACCCTCCTGGCGGACGGTCTGGATGGACACGTCCTGCTTGGCGAACATGTCGGCGACCCGGGCGAGCACGCCCGGCTTGTCGGCGACGTCCAGGGAGACGTGGTAGCGCGTGACGGTCTCGCCCATCGGGTGCACGGACAGGTCGGCGTAAGTCGACTCCTCGGGCCCCCGGGTGCCGGCCAGCCGGTTGCGAGCCACGGCCACGAGGTCGCCCAGCACCGCGCTCGCCGTCGGGGCGCCGCCGGCGCCCGCGCCGTAGAACATCAGCTGTCCCGCGGACCGCGCCTCGACGAAGACCGCGTTGTAGGCCTCGCGGACCCCGGCCAGCGGGTGCGTCCTGGGAATCATGGCCGGGTGCACCCGGACCCCGAAGGAGCGGCCGTCGTCGGAGCGGGCGCAGATCGCCAGCAGCTTGATGACGTATCCCATCGCCTTGGCACTGGCCACGTCGGTCGCGGTGATCTCGGTGATGCCCTCGCGGTGCACGTCGGCGGCGGTCACCCGGCTGTGAAAGGCGATCCCGGCGAGGATCGCGGCCTTGGCCGCGGCGTCGAAGCCCTCCACGTCGGCCGTGGGATCGGCCTCGGCGTATCCCAGGGCCTGGGCCTCCTCCAGCGCGTCGGAGAAGGACGCCCCGCTTCCGTCCATCTTGTCGAGGATGTAGTTGGTGGTGCCGTTGACGATGCCCAGCACGCGGTGCACGTCGTCGCCGGCCAGCGACTCGCGCAGCGGCCGGATCAGCGGGATGGCCCCCGCGACGGCCGCCTCGAAGTACAGGTCCGCGCCGTTGTTCCTGGCCGCGCCGTGGATGGTCGCGCCGTCCTCGGCGAGCAGCGCCTTGTTGGCCGTGACGACCGACTTGCCGCTGTTCATGGCGGCCAGGATGAGCGACCTGGCGGGCTCGATGCCACCGATCACCTCGACGACGATGTCCACGTCGTCGCGGGTGACCAGGGCCTCGGCGTCGGTGGTCAGCAGCTCCGGGTCCACGTCGGTGTCCCGTTTACGGCCCAGCCTCCGCACGGCGACCCCGGCGAGCTCCAGCGGGGCCCCGACCCTCGCGGCGAGGTCGTCGGCCTGCTCACGCATCAGCCGGATCACCTGGGACCCGACGACACCGCAGCCGAGGAGAGCGACTCTCAGCGCCATCAGGCCGCCCTCCCCTGCTCGTTCGCCACGCCCACCCGGCGGCCCGCGGTTTCGGGTCGTTTCACAGTTGTCCTCTCAGCAGATCGTCCTCGGTCTCCCTGCGGACGATCACGCGGGACACCCCGTCCTTGACCGCGACCACGGCGGGCCTGGGAAGGTAGTTGTAGTTGTTGGCGAGCGAGCGGCAGTAGGCGCCGGTGCCCGCGACGGCGATCAGGTCACCGGTGGCCAGGTCCTGCGGCAGCCACAGGTCGCGGACCACCATGTCGCCGCTCTCGCAGTGCTTGCCCACCAGGCGCGAGAGCATGGGCTCGGCGAGGCTCTCCCGCGAGGCCAGGCGCGCGGTGTACTCGGCGCCGTAGAGCGCGGTGCGGATGTTGTCGCTCATGCCTCCGTCGACGCTGACGTAGGTCCGCAGCCCCTCGACGTCCTTGATCGTGCCGATCTCGTAGAGCGTCACGCCCGCGAGCCCGGCGATGGCCCGGCCCGGCTCGACGGTGAGCTTGGGCACCGGCAGGCCGGCGGACTCCGCCACCTTCGCGACGATCTCCCGCAGCCCGTCGGCGATCTCCTTCACGTCGGGCGCGGTGTCGCCCTCGACGTAGGGGATGCCGTAGCCGCCACCGAGGTCGAGCTCCGGCAGGACGACGCCGTGCTCCTCCTTGATCTGCACCAGCAGCGTGGCCAGGCGGCGGGCGGCCACCTCGAACCCGGCGGTGTCGGTGATCTGGGAGCCGATGTGGGAGTGCAGGCCGACGAGCTCGAGCTGGGGCAGCGCGAGGATGCGCCGGGCCGCCTCGGCCGCGGCGCCGGCACTCAGCGAGAAGCCGAACTTCTGGTCGTCGTGGGCGGTGGCGATGAACTCGTGGGTGTGCGCCTCCACTCCCACGGTCACCCGGATCATGACCCGGGGACGCCTGCCGTGCTTGTCCGCCAGGAAGCCCAGCCGGGCGATCTCCTCGAACGAGTCGGCCACGATGTGCCCGACCCCGACCTCGACCGCCTTCTCCAGCTCGGCGAGCGACTTGTTGTTGCCGTGCATCGTGATCCGCTCGGGCGGGAACCCGACGCTCAGCGCGACGGCGAGCTCGCCCGCGCTGCACACGTCGAGGCCGAGGCCCTCCTGCATGATCCAGCGGGCCACCTCCCGGCACAGGAACGCCTTGCCGGCGTAGTGGACCTCGCCACCGGAGAACGCGTCCCGGTAGTCGCGGCACCGGGAGCGGAAATCTTCCTCGTCCACCACGTAGAGCGGGGTGCCGTGCTCTTCGGCCAGATCCCTGACGTCGGCGCCGCCGACCGTGATCGAGCCTGCGGCACGGCCCGACGTCCGCGGCCAGATGGTCGGGTCGAGTGTGTTCAGGTCGGCAGGTGCGTGCGGAGGGCGCTCCTCGGGCCGCACTTCGGCGTGCCGGTCACCGGCGGGGTGGGCGAATCGACTCACCCGATCGAGGCTATCGGAACCGGTGATCCCTGTGGTACGAGTGCCCAACTGGCGAGACACGATCGGCCGGAAAATACGGAAATTTTTCATGTCATTAATAACTTCGGCACCATATTTTTACGTTTTGTGGTGATCTATCCGATAAGTCACCCGGCTACCCTCCCGCGTCCGCCACCCCGGCGGAACCGGTCACAGGACGTCGGGGGCCGTCTCGCCCAGTGCCGCCAGCCCCTCGGCCAGCACGTCCCGCACCGCCTCGGCCTGCCGTACCCGCGCCGCGTGCAGGGCGGACGGCTCCTCGTCCCCCACGGGCAGTGCGGGAGCCCGCTCGAACGCGTCGTGATAGGCCAGCGCGAGCTGCTCGGTGTAGGCCGCCCAGCCCGGGTCCCGGCTCGCCCGCCTGCTGTCCACCTCGGCCAGCGACCTCAGGACCGCCCGGTCCAGAGGGTCGGTGAGCAGCTCCGGCCGGAACCGCCCGCCGACCCCCAGCTCCGCCGCCCAGCGCTGTACGGCGACCGCCCGGACATGCGCGTATCTCACGACGAATCCGGGATTGCCCCAGGTTCTCGGAGCGTCGACCCACGGCGACACCCCGCCGGCCGGCGGGACGGCCGGGCCGATCGCGGCGACGAGCTCCCCCGGCACGGCCACGGTGATCTCCAGGAACGCGTCGGCCCGTACCCGGACGTCCGCGATCCCCGGCAGTCCGCGCAGCCGGTCCGCCAGTTCCCCGGGCTGCCGTCGCAGACGCAGCGCGGCCGGCGAGACGTAGACGGCCTCCTCGGCCCACGTCCCCTGGGGGACCGGTGGCAGGCCGAGGATCTCACCGAGCTGACCGGGCGTCATGCCTGGCAGCCTAGGGCGTACTCGTGGATCTTCGTCGTGGCGATGACCGGCCCGCTGGAGGCTCGCCCCTTTCCCGTGGCGGCACCCTGTGTCCAGATCAGCGAGGTGGCGGATAGCCGACATGACAGTAATCCGCCGACAAGAAGGGTTGTCGCGATATATCTCACCTCCCGAAGATTTGTTCCGCGCGGTGTGACGGATGTGCCGCGCGGGACCAAGGAGGAACCCCAGGGATGCGACCACTTTCCCGTGTCGTCGCGGTGGCGGCCGGCGCGGCCGTACTGGCCTCGGCCGCACCGGCCGGCGCCGAACCACGACAAGCACCTGTGAAGCTGCCCGCCGTATCCGCGTCCCGGCACACGCTGACGCTGATCACCGGCGATGTCGTCGACGTCCAGACCTACCCCGACGGCCGTCAGGTCGCCGCGGCACGTCCCGGGAGCGCCGGAAGGCCGCAGCCGGCGTTCAAGACCGTGAACCGGCACGGCGACCTGTACGTGATTCCGGAGACGGCCCGTCCGATGCTGGCCGCCGACCGGCTGGACCAAGAGCTGTTCAACGTCACCGATCTCATCGCGGCGGGATACGACGACGCCCACCGCGCGTCGCTGCCGCTGATCGTCTCCTACGGGGAGGGGGCACGGCGGACCCTGGCCGCCCAGCCGGTGCCCGCGGGCGCCCACCGGACGCGACTGCTGCCCAGCGCCGGCGCCGCCGCCGTGGAACGTGCCCCCGCGCAGGCCGTCGCCTTCTGGAAGGCGCTCGGCACCGCGGGGACGGGCCGTACCGCCGCTCCGGCGTACTCGAAGGTGTGGCTGGACCGGCCGGTGCGGGCGACGCTGGAGACCAGCGTGCCGCAGATCGGCGCACCGGCCGCCTGGCAGGCGGGGTACGACGGCAAAGGGGTGAAGGTGGCGGTGCTCGACACGGGCGCCGACACCACGCATCCCGACCTCAAGGACCGCGTCGCCGCGAGCGCCAACTTCAGCGACGCCGTCGACACGGTCGACCACCACGGCCACGGCACGCACGTGGCCGCCACGATCGCGGGGAGCGGCGCGGCGGCCGAGGGCAGGCGCAAGGGCGTCGCGCCCGGCGCCTCCCTCTACATCGGGAAGGTCCTCAACGACCAGGGCTCCGGCAGCCTGTCGTGGATCATCGCCGGAATGGAGTGGGCGGCCGGACAGGACGTCGACGTCGTCAGCATGAGCCTGGGCACCAACGAGGCCACCGACGGCCGCGACCCGATGAGCCAGGCGCTGAACAACCTGTCCGCCGAGTCGGACGCGCTGTTCGTGGTCGCGGCGGGCAATGCCGGCCCCGACTCCGGGAGCGTCAGCTCACCGGGCTCCGCCGACGCGGCGCTCACCGTCGGGGCGGTCGACAAGGCCGACGGGCTGGCGGAGTTCTCCTCACGCGGTCCGCGCGCCGGTGACGACGCGCTCAAGCCGGAGGTCAGCGCGCCGGGCGTCGGCATCGTCGCCGCCCGCGCCGAGGGCACCTCGCTCGGCACCCCGGTCGACGCCCGCTACACCTCGCTGAACGGCACCTCGATGGCCACCCCGCACGTCGCGGGCGCGGCGGCGCTGCTCGCCCAGCGGCACCCCGACTGGACCGCCGGGCAGCTCAAGGCATCGCTGGTGAGCACCGCCAAGCCGGTGGAGGGCGCGGTGGACGCGATCGGCTCCGGACGCGTGGACGTGGGCAGAGCGGTCACCCAGCAGGTGTACGCGAGCCCTGCCGCGGTGAGCATGCCCACCGTCACACCCGAGGGCGCGAAGCAGGACGCGACCGTGGAGATCGTCAACTCCGGCACCACCCCGGTGACCCTCGCCCTCGCCCTCGACGTGCGCGACTCCGGCGGCAAACCGGCCGCCGACGGCCTGTTCGCGCTGTCGGCGGACCGAGTCGAGGTGCCCGCGGGCGGCAAGGCCTCCGTGGTCGTCACGGCCGACCCCGCCAAGGGCACCCGCGGCCGCTACACCGGGCGCCTGCGCGGCACCGCCGACGGCGTCGAACTGTCGGTGGCGGTCGTCCAGACCCTCTCCCCGGTGAGATATCCCGTCGAAATCCCGGTCACCTACCGGGACGGCGGCGCACCGGGCGAGGCCTCCAGCGTCGACGTCCTGGACCTGGACACCGGCGAGTTCCGCGACCTGCAGGTCCCGGAGGACGGCCGGATCGTCACCGAGCTCCCGGCGGGCCGCTACTCGATGATGGCCACGCTGATGGAGCGCAGGCAGCCGGCGGCGATGACCTCCGAGATCGTCTTCGCGGGCGACCCGGACGTGGAGGTCACCGGTCCGGCGACGGTCCCGATCGACGCCCGGAGCGCGAACCGGGTCCGGCTGGACACGGCCCGGCCGGTCGACCACTCCCAGGTCACGATCGGGCACGACCGGTGGGGCGCCAACCCCGAGGGCGGTCTCTCCTCGTCGTGGATGATGACCCCGGCCACCGAGCGCGCCTACCTCGCGCCCATCCCCAAGGCCGAGGTCGGCCAGTTCGAGATGTACCACCACTGGGACCTGTACGCGCCCGTCGCCACGGCGAGGACGGTCCCCAGCGGCAAGGAGGTCCGGCTGATCCACATGGACTACGGGCCGAAGTTCGACGGGCGGCGGGACCTGCCGGTCTACGACGGCGGCACCCGCGAGGACTTCACCGGCGTCGACCTCCGGGGGAAGCTGGCGCTGCTGACGTTCCAGCCGGAGCAGGACGCGTTCACCGCCGTCACCGGCGCCGGCAAGGCCGGTGCCTCGGTCGTCGTGCTCGCCATGAACGAGGCTCGCGGCGCCCTGTCGTACTGGGGCAGCGGGCTGGAGGCACCCTCGTTCACCACCGGCTACGACGAGGCGGCGGCGCTCCGCAAGGCGGGCCGCGTCCGGCTGGAGGGCACCTCGGTGAGCCCGTACTGGTACGACGTGCTGCGCTGGCACGACAGCGTGCCGCGGAACCTGCAGTACGAGATCTCACCGAAGACCATGACCCGCATCGACGCGCACTACCACGGCACCTCCGACGAGCAGGGGTACGGCACGCGCGCCAGCTTCCGTCCCAACGCGGCCGGCATGATGATCAAGCCGTCCCCGATCAGCGGCGCGATGGAGCGCGAGGAGTGGACCACCCCCGGCGACCTGGTGGTCCGTACCCGGTTCCAGCGCTCCACCGAGGGCGGCGCGGAACTGATCACCGGTGACCGGACGTACCAGGCGGGCCGGCGCCTCACCGAGCACTGGTTCGCGCCCGGCGGCCCCGGACAGCCACGCAGGCTGTCGAGCGCCTACGCCGAGTACGGCCTGCCCGCGCAGCGCACCCAGGACACCGTGCGGATCATGGTGCCGGAGTTCGGCGACTCCGACCCCGACCACTTCGGCTTCCTGTACGGCGCCGCCGACCAGGCCTTCGCCAGGCTGTACCGCGGGGACACCCTGATCGGCGAGGGCCCGCAGCTGTACAACGTGACGCTCACCCTCCCCGCGGAACGGGCCTCCTACCGGCTGGAGCAGACCTCGGCGCGCACCGCCGGCTGGTGGGGCACGGCGACGAAGACGGCCACCGCCTGGACGTTCTCCTCCGCGCACACCGACAGGCCGGAGGTCCTGCCGCTACTCAAGATCGATTACGAGCTGGGCGTCGACCTGCGCAACGCCGTACCGGCCCGCGGGGGCCAGCCGTTCGCGTTCACGGTCCGGCCCCCCACCGGCGCCGTGGCCCGGCCGGTCAAGGGAGCGACCGCGCAGATCTCCTATGACGACGGCGCGACGTGGACCGGTCTCCGCGTCGACCGGCGCGACGACGGCAGGTTCACGGTGCGGGCCGATCACAAGGGGCGTACCGGCCACGCGTCCCTGAGGGTCACCGCCTGGGACTCGGCCGGCGCCAAGGTGGAACAGACGATCACCCGGGCGTTCGCCCTCAAGTGATCCGCGCCGGCGGGGCCCGTCACCGGACGGGCCCCGCCGGAGTATCCCCGAGACTCCGGCCCTCAGGCCAGCGCGTGCGGGGCGGCCGGGCCGTAGTCGACGAGCTGGGCCGAGCCGAGGAGCCAGCGGTCCCGGTCACGCCGGCAGACGTAGCCGAACCGGTCGGCGGAGAAGACCTTGATCCCGTCCGTGCGGCACTGGCGCATCAGCACCTCGTCCCACCCCTCCGAGACGTCGGCGAAACCGATGCCGCGCAGGACGGCCCGGCGGGCCAGCAGGGTGGCGCCGATGATCTCGGGGAGGTAGGAGTATTCGGCGGCCGGCTGGCGCAGCACCGTGGCCGCGACGTCGCGCAGGTGGGCGTGGAAAGCCGCCTTGCCGACGATGTCGGCGGTGCTGAACAGGAAGGCGCGGGTGAGATCGGTCAGGTAGTGCTCGCCGTAAACGTCCCTGGCGTCCATGACCGCCACCAGGTCGCCCTGGCACAGGTCCAGGGCACGGTTGAGCATGCCGCCGGTGGTGAGCCCGGGGTCGGTGGGGCGGACCACGACGTCCACCCGGTCCGGCATCGCGGCGCGGGCCCGCTCCGCGGCGTCCACCGCGTCCGACAGCAGCACCAGCTGGACGACGCCCTTCTGCGGCGCGACCTGGGCGAGGGTGTGGTCGAGGTCGCCCCTGTCGATCATGATCACCGAGACGGTCAGGGTGGCCCGGGCGCTGGGCAGCCCGATCGCGTCGAGCAGGTCGTCGACCTTCTCCGTCATCGTGCCGGAGGCGTAGGCCTGGCGGAGCGCCGCGTGGGCCCGGCGGTCGTCGGCACCGGTCCCGCCCGGGGTCCCCGACGGATCGGCCGTGGAGTCCGGCGCGGGATCGGCCGGAGACGCCGTGATCGGCGTGCCGCACGCGGCCAGTTCGGCCATCCGCCAGACCTCCGTGCCCGGCGGGCAGTGCACGGCCCTGGGCCAGCGGTAGGAGGTGAGCACGTCCGGATACGACAGGTGTCCCGGGAGCAGCTCCTCCAGGGTGAGCACCCGGTCGAACCGGTCTCCGGCCAGCGGCAGCGGATTGTGCACCCGGGGCTGGACCGCGAAGGGCAGCAGCCCCAGTGAGGGCGACCGGCGGCCGGACTCCGGCGGCCGGGACGCCAGCGCGGCGCCCCACGCCGCCACGGACCCGGGCAGCGCGGTGACGATGTGCTCGAACAGCCTCGCGGCGGCCGCGAAGTCGCCGACCTCACCCCGGGTGTGCCAGAAGACCGTGCGGATGCCCCGCTCGGCGCACCAGGCGAGCAGCGCGGTCAGGCCCTCGCCCGGCTCACTCAGCTCCTCGGCCCACGGCCCGCGGGTGACCGACTCGACCAGCAGCAGGTGCGGGACCTCGGCGGCCAGGACCCGGGCGAAGTCCCTGGGCGTGAAGCCGGTGCTCTGCCGCCACTCGTAACGGAGCAGCGCCTCGGCGTGCGGCTCCGCGACCACGGCGGCGGTCAGGTGCGGGCGGGTGTTCGGGCCGGTCGGGACACGGAACGGCTTGAGCTTGACCGACTTTCCGCCGACGGTCCTGGTGGACGTGGTGGCCTGGAAGGACGCCCCCGGGACCACTTTGGAGGTGCTCTTCACCGGGACGGGCTGGCGTTTGGGGGCGGTCGGGCGCTTGGCGGGCCGGGCGGCTCCGCGCAGGCCACGGGCCAGCCGTACCGGGTTGCTCTTACCCGTCCTGATCGCGTCACCGAGCCGGGACCACCGCGCCACCTGCACCGACGACAGCTTCCACTTCGCCACCTCGGCCTGGTAGCGCTGCTCGGCCAGGTCCCTGCGGAGCCGCTCCTCCGCCGCCTGTGCCGCTTCGAGCCGTTCCTCGGCCTCGCTCAGCCGCTCCTGGACGCCACGCAGCTCGGCCGTGGCACGCTCCGCCTCAGTGATCTTCGCCTGTGCCGCGTCAAGCAGTCTGGCCAGTTCGGCAGCCCGTTCCGCCGCAGCCACAGCCTCCCGCAACGCCAACCGTGTGCTCTCGAGTTGCTCGCTCGCCACGCCGTCCTCCGATTTCTGAGCCGGGCGAAAGGATACCCTTTGGTCAATCGCGACACAGAGGAGTCAGCACGGTGCAGTGGCCGACGTTCAATGTGAGGCCGTACGTCTGCGGCGGCATCGGCCACCTCGACGATGCCGTCCTGGAGACGCTACGGGAGGCCGGACCGCGGGTGAGGCCCGCGCTGCGGACGCCCGAGGCGGCGCTGTTCAGCTCCTCGCCGCTGCCGCCCTACCAGCGGGCCGCCCGGACCTGGGCGTTCGCCTGGGGGGAGCGCAGGCCGACGGAGGCGGCGCCGTGGATCAGCGTGGCGGAGGAGTTCGAGACCCCCGGCCTGATCGACGACGGAGACCGGGTCACGCTGCACGCCGGCGGACTCGGCCTGGTGGACGTCTACTACCTGTCCCGGGACGGGGCCGTCTACTTCTCCTCGCTCCTGGAGCCGCTGCTGGCCCTGGCCCGCACGCCGTACGAGATCAACTGGGACGCCTGGGCGTCGATTCTCCAACTGACCTTCCCGCTCCGCGACGACACCCCCTACGCCCAGGTCAAGCGGCTGGCCGGGGCCGGCGCACTGGCCTTCGACCGCTCCTCGGGCCGGATCTCGACCGAGCGCAGGCTGCCCCGGTGGCTGCGCGAGGAACCGTTCGAGGCGGGGCGGACGGCCGGGGAGATCCTGGAGATCCTGCACGAGGTCTACAAGGAGTTCGACGACCGGCCGCTGCTCGTGCCGGTCAGCGGCGGCTACGACTCGCGGCTGCTCTGCTCGGTCGCGGTGACCCGGGGCGCCGACGTCGAGTCGTGGACGACGAGCCCCGACGACGGCACCGACACCGACATCGCCTTCGCCCGCGCGATCACCCGTGAGCTGGGCGTACGGCACCGCGTGATCACCCAGGACGCCGCCGCCTACCCCGGCGACGCGCTGGCCGTCGCCCGCCGGCTTTCGTTCCTCACTCCGCACCACGCCTGGTACACCCCCTTCGCCCGCGAGGTGCACCGGGCCGGCCGGACCCTGGTGGACGGGCTGGCCGGAGGGCCGCTGCTGAAGAACTTCATGGTCAGCGGGGCCGCCCTGGAGGCCACCTCGGAGGCGGAAAGGAAGGCGGCGCTGCTCGGCTCCCTCACGCTGGGCGCCCCGTCGGTGCCGCTCCTGTCGGAGGAGGCGTCGGCCTGGATCACCTCTTCGGTCGAGGCGGCCTTCACCCAGTCGACCTCGATGTTCAACGGTCACCGGGCCGAGCTCCCCCTGTCGGTCCTGCATACCCGGACCGCCCGGGGCATCGCCCGCTCCCCGGTCAACCTGGTCGGCCCCGAGGTGTCGTTCGTGGCGCCCTTCATGCATCCGGACTTCTTCGACGCCGCCCTCTCGGTGGGTGTGGCCCGCAAGGACAAGGGACACTTCTACCGGGAGCTCCTGCACGCCGCCAACCCCCGCGTCGCCGCGCTCCCCTCCACCAACGTGGTCAAGCAGCCGCTCCAGCGGGTCCCGCTCCGCTCGGCCGCCGCGCCCGCGCGGGAGTACGGTCACCGGATGCTGACCCGGGTCGCGGGCACCGTGCCCTCTCTGCTGTCGGAGCAGCTGCACGGCGTGGTCGCCGAGGGCCCCGACGCCCTGGCGAGGTTCAACGGCTGGAACGACCGGTTCTGGGTGCGGAGCCTGGTCCTGTTCGGAGCCTGGCTGGGTGACTACGAGGACCGCCTGCCCACCCTCACCCCACCCTGGACCTGATCTCCCCGCCCCCTGCCTCGGGGTGGTCCACCACGCCGGCCGGGAGACTCCACGCCGGCGACGGCGCCCGCGTCCGGCCATCCGGACGGCGCAAGACCGCGACGGTACGGAACGCCCGCGGTGCGCACCGTCCGTTGTCTGTGCAGCTGAAAGGCCGTATGGGGTGAATTGGGAGCTTCTCCCGCGGGTGGGTAGTCTCGATCGATGGGGTCCCTGACCCCGGGGGGAAGGCCTCCCGGCGCGGACGGCCGGATCGGGGACCGGGAAGGTCGCGCCGGCCGGATCCGGTGCGCGCCCGCCCGGCCGCGCACACATACGCCGAGGTCATCGCAACCGTGCAGCCATATTTCACGAATGAAAACAGTAAGTGACATCACGATTACGGGTGGGTTGCGCGATGCCCGTCAAGATTCCGTGGGGCAGAGACGGCGGCGAGATGTTTAGGGGATACGACAGCGGCGAACGACTGGTAGTGTTCGGCGCAGAAAGCGCCACAACGGACAGCCCGAATCACAAATTCGGTCCGTCCGGGGGCATGGAGCACGTGGGGATGACGGCTCCCGCCAGCGCGGTCACCAAACATCATCAGCCGGACTATCCGGTGACTTCGTCCTGCCCTTTCTCACCGTGAGCGAGAACGCGATGAACCCATCCCCCCACGTGGAGCCCGTTTCCGAGGACTTCGTCTCGGCCGACCCCCAGTGGTACAAGCGGGCGGTCTTCTATGAGGTGCTGGTCCGGGGATTCAAGGATTCCAACGGAGACGGCACAGGAGATCTGCGCGGCCTGATCGAGAAGCTCGACTACACCAAGTGGCTCGGTGTCGACTGCCTCTGGCTGCTCCCCCTGTACGAGTCGCCGCTCCGTGACGGCGGCTACGACATCTCCGACTACATGAAGATCCTCCCCGACTTCGGCGACCTCGGCGACTTCGTGGAGCTCATCGAGGCGGCCCACGAGCGGGGCCTGCGCATCATCACCGACCTGGTGATGAACCACACCAGCGACAAGCACCCCTGGTTCCAGGCCTCGCGGCACGACCCCGAAGGGCCCTACGGCGACTTCTACGTCTGGGCCGACGAGCCCACCGGATACCCCGACGCCCCGATCATCTTCATCGGCGCCGAGGAGTCCAACTGGACCTACGACCCGATCCGCAAGCAGTACTACTGGCACCGCTTCTTCCACCACCAGCCGGACCTGAACTACGACAACCCCGCGGTTCAGGAGGCCATGCTGGAGGTCCTGCGCTTCTGGCTGGACCTGGGCATCGACGGCTTCCGCCTGGACGCCGTGCCGTACCTCTTCGAGCGCGAGGGCACCGGCTGCTCCGGTCTGCCCGAGACCCACGCCTACCTGAAGAAGGTCCGCGCCGAGGTGGACCGCCTCTACCCCGACCGGGTGCTGCTCGCCGAGGCCAACGGCTGGCCCGAGGACGTGGTGGAGTATTTCGGCGACCCGGCGGTGGGCGGCGACGAGTGCCACATGGCCTTCCACTTCCCGCTCATGCCGCGCATCTTCATGGCCGTGCGGCGAGGCAGCCGCGAGCCGATCTCCGAGATCATGTCGCGGACGCCGAAGCTTCCGGAGACCGCCCAGTGGGGCATCTTCCTGCGCAACCACGACGAGCTGACGCTGGAGACGGTCACCGAGGAAGAGCGCGACTACATGCACGCCGAGTATGCCAAGGACCCGCGCATGCGGGCCTACCTGGGCATCCGGCGCCGGCTGGCCCCGCTGCTGGAGAACGACCGGGACCAGATCGAGCTGTTCACCGCGCTGCTGCTGTCGCTGCCCGGCTCGCCGGTCATGTACTACGGCGACGAGATCGGCATGGGTGACAACATCTGGCTGGAGGACCGCGACGCGGTCCGCACCCCGATGCAGTGGAGCCCGGACCGCAACGCCGGCTTCTCCCAGGCCGACCCGGGCCGCCTCTACCTCCCGGCCGTCATGGACCCGATCTACGGCTTCCAGGCGGTCAACGTGGAGGCCCAGCAGAAGAACCCGGCGTCGCTGCTGCACTTCACGAAGAAGATGCTGGAGATCCGCCGTAACCACCCGGTCTTCGGCACCGGCGTCTACAGCGAGCTGTGGTCCGGCAACCCGGCGGTGCTGTCCTTCATCCGCGAGGACGGCGACGACGTGATGCTGTGCGTCAACAACCTGTCGAAGTATCCGCAGCCGGTGGAGCTGGATCTGCGCCGCTTCGAGGGCATGACGCCGGTCGAGGCCCGTGGTGGGGTGCCGTTCCCGCAGGTGGGGACGCTTCCCTACCTGCTGACCCTGCCGGGTCACGGTTTCTACTGGTTCTCCATCAACGCCCGCTGACCCTTTCCGCGAAACGGTGCGGTACGGCCTGGCCGTACCGCACCGTTCGTCGTTCTCAAGGAGCTGTCATGGGAGGGTCGCCGTCCAGCGGTACGGCCTGGCCGTACCGCACCGTCCGTCGTTCTCAGCCGGCCGTCACAGGAGGAATCGCCGTCTACCTGGCGGTCACCGGCACCTGGGCGCGTGCGGCCCTGCGGGCCGGTATCAGCGTCACCAGCAGGGCCGCCCCCACCGCGATCAGCACCGCGGCGGCCAGGGTCAGGAACGAGGGCGTGCGGCCGATGCCCGCGCCGACACCGCTGGTGTGCCCCTGCAGGTCGATCAGACCGCCGACCAGGGACGCTCCGGCGGCGGTGCCCGCCACCACGCCCAGCACGACGAGCAGCCCCGTGCCGGTGACCAGGGTCGCGGCGACCTGTCGCGGGGTGAGTCCCATGGCCTTGAGCACCGCCAGGTCGAGCGCGTGGTCGCGCAGACCGAGAGCACTGGCGGTCAGCAGGTTGGCCAGGCCGAGCAGCGAGAGCATGACGATCAACCCGACGATCACCACGCGGATGATCGAGAGCCGTTCGGCCGGGTTGACCACCAGGTGCACCTCCAGCTCCTCGTTCGAGGCGGCCAGCAGCCGGGCCCGGACCGCGGCAGGGTCGGCTCCCTGCCGGAGGATGAGGCTGTAGAACTGCGGTGGCATCGCGTCCTTGGCGGCGAGGCTGTCCAGGCCGAGGGAGAGCACCTCGCCGTCCTGGTCCGGCTCCACCACCCGGCCGACGATGTGGACGATCAGCGGCGTGCCGCCGACCGTCATCCGCACCCGGTCGCCGATCTTCACCTCCAGCAGGTCGAGCAGCCCCTGCCCGGCGACGGCCTCGCCGCGGGCGGCGAACATCCGCCCCTCGACCACCGAGAAGGGGTAGGGGTCGGCGGAGGTACCCACCGCGCGGGCCAGCACGCTCCTGGTCTGTTCGGGCTCCAGCGCGGACACCTCGGTGCCCGGGTAGGCGGACAGCACCTCAGGATCGGCTCTGGCGATCCTGGCGGCCTCTTCGGCGGAGAGTTTGTCCGGGTGGAGGGTGAGCGCGGCCGCCTGGCCGATCTGTTCGGGATGGCGCAGGAAGTCGTCCAGAGTCGCCCAGCAGCCGAGGCCGATCGTGATCATCGCCATCGGGACGGCGAGACCGACGATGCTCAGGAAGGCGGGGACGCGGCGGGTGAAGGCGTCACGGGTGCCCAGGACGAGGGCGGGCGGCAGCCGGACGAGAAGGGCGAGCCTGGCGATCCGTGACAGGTGGCCCCGCGGCGGCGCGGCGGACGCCGCGGGGATGGGCGGCGTACGACTGCCGCGCCAGGCGGGCAGGGCCACCGCGACGAGGACCACCGCGGCGGTGCCGCCGGTGATCGCCAGCAGCGGGAGCAGCGAGAGCGGCAGGATCGGCATGCCGTCCAGCGCGAACGAGGAGGCGATCTGGCCGCAGACCAGCCCGATGGCGATGCCGGCCATGCCGAGCGCGCCGTGCTCCACCATGAGCAGGCCGAAGATCTGACCCCGGGTGTAACCGAGGGACTTGAGCGTGGCGATGTCGCGTGTCTGGGTCAGCACGCGACCCCCCACCACGTTGACGATGGCCAGGGCGGCGGCGACCAGCCCGGCGACGCCGAACAGTGCCAGCAGCAGGCCGAGCAGCCTGTTGTCCAGCTCCATGGAGGCACGGACCTCGCGCCAGGTGGACATGCGCTGGATCTGCTCGGCCAGCAGGGTGACCGCGCCGTGCACGACCGGCAGGGTGTCCTCCCCGTCGGCGAGCCGCAGCCCGGTGACCGACTCGCTGCGGCCCAGCGCGGGTTCGACCCTGGCGAGGGTGGTGGTCAGGGTCCAGGCCAGGCCGGGGGTCCACTCGGGGTAGAAACCCTGGTCCGCGGTGTCGGCCAGACCGACCACGATCAATGGGTGGGAGACCCCGCTGAGCGCGGTGACGGTGAAGGGACCGCCCACCCGCAGGTCGAGCGCCTCGGCGAAGGAACGCTCGACGACCACGCCCTCGACGTCACCGGGGCGTAGCCAGCGGCCCTCACGGACCAGCGGAGCGGCCACGGACGGGAGCGTCGCCTGCATCCCCCGCAGTGCCACGGGCGACTTCTTCCCGTCCATCGCGAGCATCACGGGTGCCGTACGGTACGGCCCGGCCACCTCGGCCACGCCCGCAAGGTGTGAGAGCGCGGTCACGGCCGGAGCGTCCTTGGTGTGGATCCACACGTGCGCGCCCCGGGACTCCGTGAAAAGCCCCCGCCACGGGTTCGTCCCGTCCTCCAGCAGCGTCGCCGAGGTGATGAGCGCCGTGACGATCCCCGCCACCGCGAGCACCGTCAGCAGCGCCTGTCCCCGTCGTGCCCGAAGATCGGCCCGGATCCATCTGACCGAGGCCCTGGTGGTGCTCACCCGGCTATCCCCTGAGCTCGACGACGTCGCCCGCGGTGGCCCGGGGGCGACGGCGGGCCGTACCGACGGCGCCGTCGTCGGCGATCTCGCCGTCGAGCAGGGAGACCACCCGGTCGGCGAGGCTGGCGACCCGGGCGTCATGGGTGACCAGGATGACGGTCTGGCCGTCACGGTGGACCTCGCCGAGGAGGCGGAGCACGTCACGGGTGTTGCGGCTGTCGAGGTTGCCGGTGGGTTCGTCGGCGAGCAGCAGGCTCGGCTTGTTGGCCAGCGCGCGGGCCAGCGCGACCCGCTGCTGCTCACCACCGGCGAGCTGGGCGGGGGCGGCGCCGGCGCGGTCGGCCAGGCCGAGCTCGCCGAGGAGATACTCCCGGCGCTCGCGCGCCTCGCGCGGGGAGGCCCCGGCCAGCAGTGCGGGGAGCTCGACGTTGTCGGCCACGGTCATGTTGGCGACCAGGTTGAAGAACTGGAAGACGAAGCCGATCTCCCGGCGGCGCAGCAGCGCCCAGGCGCTCTCGCCCAGTGTGTCGGCCCGCTTGCCGTTCAGCCAGATCTCACCGCTGGTCCGGGTGTCCAGGCCGCCGATCATGTGAACGAGGGTGGACTTGCCCGATCCCGAGGGCCCCATGACCGCGACGAACTGACCGGCCTCCACCGTCAGGTCCACCCCCCGCACGGCGGGCACCGGGACGCCGCCGTTCTGGTAGATCTTCACGAGGTTGACCGTGGTGACGGTGGGGGGCGGGCTCATGACAGGTCCTCCTGACAGCGTTCGAGCCAGTCGAGGTCGGCCTGCAGATGAAGCATGGCCCCCTCTATCAGCAGGAGCGCGACACGATCCCCCGGGTCGGTCCGCTCAGCGAGTTCGTTGAGGTCGCGCATGAGCGCGAGGTAGTGGCGACGCTGACGGTTGATCAGCGTCATCCGGTCCGCGATGCCGGTCATGGGGGCCAGCACGAGTTTCATGAAGAACTCGTCCCGGACCCGCGGACCCTCGGTGGGTTCGTCCACCCACGCATCGAGGGCTTCTCGGCCCTTGGCGGTCAGATAGTACACCTTCTTGTTCGGCCGGTTGGTCTGCTCCACGTCCACGGCCCGCACCTGGCCGTCCTTCTCCAGACGGCCGAGCGTGACATAGATCTGCCCTATGTTCGGTGATGGGTAGGCACTGCCGAAGATCTGTTCAAGCGCCTGCTTCAGCTCGTATCCGTGGGCAGGTTCCTTCGCGAGGAGCGCCATCAGCGACTGCCTCACGCCCCACCTCCTCGGAGTGCTCGTTATGTGAGCGTTATGTGGCTATCCGTTGACGTCCACATTAGCGCTGTGCATAACATGCATGCATCTACCTAACACGTATGTAACCGCTCCGAAATGTGGAGGCAACCAATGCGCCGCCTGCTCCCCGTCGCGCTCGCCGTACTGGTGACGGCGGGATGCTCGGCCGCGGTCGCCCAGAAGACGGAGCGGTCCGGTGGGACCGGCCCGTTCACTCTCGTGACGGGACGCGACACGACCGGTTACCTGCAACCGCTGCTCGACCGATGGAACCAGGCCCACCCCGGGGAACGGGCGACCCTGCTCGAACTCCCCGAGGCGGCCGACGAGCAGCGTGCGCAGATGGTCGCCAATCTGCAGGCGAAAAGCGACCGCTACGACGTGCTCGGTCTCGACGTGGTCTGGACGGCGGAGTTCGCCGACGCCGGCTGGATCCTGCCGCTCGACCGCGGCATGTTCCCGCTGGGCCGGTTCCTGCCGCCGGTGGTGGACACCGCAATCTACCGGGACAAGCTCTGGGCGGTGCCCTACACCAGCAACGCCGGCCTGCTTTACTACCGCAAAGATCTTCTTAACAAGCAGGGTTTTAGGCCGCCCAAAACCTGGGCACAACTGCGCGAGCAGGCCCGCGTGCTGCACGACAAGTACGCCATCGGCGGTTACGCCGGTCAGTTCCTCGCCTACGAGGGGCTGACCGTCAACTTCGCCGAGGCCGTGCAGTCGGCGGGTGGCCAGATCCTCAGCCGGGACGGCACTCAGGTGACCATGGACGCGACCAAGGCGAAGACCGCTCTGGACTTCCTGACCCGCGGGTTCCGCGAGGGATGGATCCCTGCGGAGTCGCTCTCCTTCAAGGAGGAGGAGTCCCGGCTGGCCTTCCAGGACGGCCGGCTCGCCTTCGCCCGCAACTGGCCGCACGCGTACGGCCCGGCCACCACCTCGGCGGTCGCCGACAAGTTCGGCGTCACCAGGCTTCCCGGTCTCAACGGACCGGGTTCCAGCTCGCTGGGCGGGGTCAACCTCGCGCTCAGCGCCTACTCCAAGCGGCAGAAGTCGGCGGTGGAGTTCATCCGCTACTTCACCGGTCTGGAGAACCAGCGGCGGGTGCTCGCCGACGGCTCGTTCCCGCCCGTGTGGGCCGAGCTGTACGACGATCCCAGCCTGATCAAACGCTTTCCCTACCTGCCGGTTCTCAAAAAGAGCATTCTCTCCGCTCAGCCGAGACCGGCGAGTGCCAACTACAACCAGGTGAGCCTGGTGATCGCCAGTGCGGTCTCCAACGCGCTCACCCCGCCCTTCAAGGAGTCCGGGGACGACGTCGTCGCCTCCGTCAAAGGTCAGCTCAACGAGATCATCCGGGCTCAGTGACCCGGGGGCGATCCCCCTGAGTCGAGACCGTCATCCCACTCCCGGCCGGACCGAGGGTCATCCCCACCCCCAGTCCGGTCGGGCGCCATCCCCTTTCATCCCGTCCACAGTGAGCTGTCATCTCCGCCCCCCGATCGAAATCCAGGAGCGCTGACAGCGCAGGAGGTTTGCTCGATATGCGTAAAACCGTCGTCACAGTGACCACAGCCGGGCTCGCGCTCGCGCTCGCCGCGTGCGGCCAGTCCGCCGACACCGACACCGCCGCCCCGGCCCCCGCCGACAGCTCCTCCGCGGCCGCTCCCGCGGCCAAGACCCTTGAAGGCGTGACCCTCGAGGTCGCCGCCAAGTGGACCGGCGCCGAGCAGACCAACTTCCAGGAGGTGCTCAAGGCGTTCGAGGCCAAGACCGGCGCGAAGGTCACCTACGCCTCCACCGGTGAGGACACCGGCGCCTACCTCGGCCCGCGCATCGAGGGCAAGAACCCGCCGGACATCGCGATCCTGCCGCAGCCGGGCCTGGTCAAGCAGTACTCCGACCAGAAGGCGCTCAAGCCGCTCAGCCCCGAGGTGCTGAAGCAGGTCGACGACAACTACACCCCGTACTGGAAGGAGCTCGGCTCCGCCGACGGCCAGGCCTACGGCGTGCTGGTGAAGGCGGCGCACAAGTCGCTCATCTGGTATCGCGACAAGGCCTTCCAGGACGCCGGGGCGCAGCCGCCCGCCACCTGGGACGAGCTCGTCACGACCGCCCAGGCGGTCGCGGACTCCGGCACCCCGCCGTTCTCCCTGTGCGGCGCGTCCGGCTGGACGCTGACCGACCTGTTCGAGAACGTCTACCTGTCCAGCGCCGGCCCGGAGAACTACACCAAGCTCTCCAAGCACGAGATCCCGTGGACCGACGCCAGCGTGACCACCGCGCTGGAGAAGATCGGGCAGCTGGTGAGCAAGAAGGAGTTCATGCTCGGCGGCTCCTCCGGCGCCCTGCAGACCGACTTCCCCACCTGCGTGACCCAGGTCTACGGCCAGGACAAGTCGGCGATGGTCATCGAGGCGGACTTCGTGGGCACCACGGCCGAGGAGTCCGGCGCCAAGCTGGGCGAGGAGGCCAAGTACTTCCCGTTCCCGAAGGCCGGTGACACCGCTCCGGTCGTGCTGGGCGGCGACATCGCGGTGGTGATGAAGGACTCCAAGGGCGCGATGGCGCTGATGGAGTTCCTCGCCTCCAAGGAGGGCGGCGAGGTCTGGGCGAAGCTCCCCGGCTACCTCTCGCCCAACCGCAACGTCTCGCCCGACAACTACCCGAGCGAGCTGACCAAGAAGCTCGCCGAGACGATCGTCTCCGCCGGTGACGCCGTCCGCTACGACATGTCCGACCTCGCGCCCAGCGCCTTCGGCGGCACCGACGGCAAGGGCGAGTGGAAGCTCCTGCAGGACCTCGTCCGCGACCCCTCCAAGGTCAAGGACATCCAGGAGAAGCTCGAGACCGAGGCCAAGAAGGCCTGGAAGTAAAGGGGAGAGGCCGTGACCAACCGGTTAGACGGCCCGCAGGGCCCGCGTGGCGGCGATGACGCCGCCCGCGGTTCCTCCTCCGGACCGAACGACGCCCCCCGGGGCTCCTCCCTCGACCTGAATGAGGGGCCCCCGCCCTCGACTCCGGCCGGCACCGGCACGGATGCCGACGACACCGCCGGGACCAAGCCCGCCGGTGCCGTCCCCCCCACCTCAACCAACGCCCCATCGGCCGGCACCGCCGCACCGGCCCGCGCCTCCAAGCTGGGACCGGCGCCTACGCTGGCGATCTGGTTCCTGCTGCCGGGCGCGATCCTGCTCGGCTCGATGGTGATCTACCCGATCATCTACTCGATCTTCCGTAGCCTCTACGACGGCAACGGCCAGAACTTCGTCGGAGTGGACAACTACGCGGCGATCTTCAGCGACGCCTCCACCCTGACCACGATCAGGAACAACCTGATCTGGGTCGTGGTGGCTCCCGCCCTGGTCACCGCGGTCGGCCTGATCTTCGCGGTGCTGACCGAGCGGATCCGCTGGGCGACCGCGTTCAAGCTGATCGTGTTCATGCCGATGGCCGTCTCACTGATGGCCTCCGGCGTCATCTTCCGCCTGGTGTACGAGCAGGCCCCGGACCGGGGCGTGGCCAACGCCGTGATCAATTCGGTGGACGGCCTCTTCGGCTCCCACACGGGTTATCCGGACGCCCGGCCCCGGGAGAACGACCAGGCCCCGGTCGCCGCCCAGCAGGGCACGGTGGTCACCAAGCAGCCCTCCCAGCCCGGGAAGGCCGTGCTCATCCCGCTGGTGGGCGTGAAGCCCGAGTCCCTCGCCTCGGCCTCCGCGGCGAAGGCGGCCCAGCCTGGTCCGGGCGACCTCGCCGGGACCGTGTGGGTGGACTTCACCCAGGGCGGCGGCGGCGCGCTCAACCAGGTGGACGGCACCGAGAAGGGCCTGACCGGGGTGACGGTCGAGGCGGTGCAGAACGGCGCCGTCAAGGCGACCGCCACCACCGAGGCCGACGGTACGTTCCGCTTCACCGGACTCGCTCCGGGTGACTACACGGTACGGCTGCCGCAGTCGAACTTCGAGGCCGCCTTCAGTGGGGTCTCCTGGCTGGGCCCGACGCTGATCACTCCGGCGATCATCGGCGCGTTCATCTGGGTGTGGGCCGGATTCTCCATGGTGCTGATCGCGGCGGGCCTCGCGGCCATCCCGCGGGACGCGCTGGAGGCGGCCCGCATCGACGGCGCCACCGAGTGGCAGGTGTTCCGCAAGATCACCGTTCCGCTGCTCTCGCCGGTGCTGCTCGTCGTGTTCGTCACGATGATCATCAACACCCTGAAGGTCTTCGACCTGGTTTACGTCATCGCACCGGGATCGGTGCAGCCGCAGGCCAACGTGATCGCGCTGGAGATGTGGCGGGTCTCCTTCGGCGGTGGCGGCAACCAGGGACTGGGCAGCGCGCTGGCCATCTTCCTGCTGATCCTCGTCCTGCCCTTCATGATTCTCAACATCCGCCGGTTCAGGAGGGACAACCAGTGACCACCTCCACTCTCGGCGCTCCGCCCCGCAGCGCCCTCGGCCGGGTCGTCGACCGGATCGGCGGCGGCCTGGTCCAGGCGGCGCTGGTACTGATCGGCGTCTTCTGGCTGGTCCCCACCCTCGGGTTGTTCGTCGTCTCGATCCGTGAAGAGGCGGCCAACAACTCCACCGGCTGGTGGACGGTGTTCACCAAGCCGGCCGAGCTGACCCTCAAGAGCTACTCCGATCTGCTTGCCACCGGGTTCACCTCGTCGTTCTGGAACACCGTGCTCATCACGGTGCCCACGACCGTCCTGGTGATCGGCATCGCGGCCATGGCGGCCTACGCGTTCGCCTGGATGGAGTTCCCGGGCAGGGACGGGCTGTTCCTGGTCGTGGTCGGCCTGCTGGTGGTGCCGGTCCAGATCGGGCTGATTCCGATCGCCAAGCTCTACGGCTCCATCGGGATCTTCGGCTCCATCGCCGGTGTGGTGCTCTTCCACGTCGCGTTCGGGCTCCCCTTCGCCATCTTCCTGCTCCGCAACTTCTTCGCGGGCATCCCGGCCTCGCTGCTCGAAGCGGCGCGGATGGACGGCGCGGGCGAGTGGAAGATCTTCTCGACCGTGGTGTTCCCGCTGGCCAAGCCCGCGGTCGCCTCGCTCGGCATCTTCCAGTTCCTCTGGGTCTGGAACGACCTGCTCGTCGCTCTGGTCTTCGCCAACACCGAGAACCAGCCGATGACCAAGGCGCTGCAGTCCCAGATGCGGCAGTTCGGGACCAACGTCGACATCCTGGCGCCGGGCGCCTTCCTGTCACTGATCATCCCGCTGGTGCTGTTCTTCGCCTTCCAGCGGTACTTCGTGCAGGGCATGATGGCGGGCTCGGTGAAGTAAAGGGGCAGACCCGGTACGGCTTACCCGGATTTCAGGGGCGAGCCGTACCGGGTCTCAAACCTCGATAGGGTTTTCGGCATGTCCGCACGCCCTTTGAACGAAGTCGTGGAAGCCGGGTGGGCCACGGCCCTCGAGCCCGTCGCCGGCAAGATCGCCGCGATGGGCGACTTCCTCCGCAAGGAGGTCGCCGAAGGCCGGCAGTACCTCCCTTCGGGCCCCAATGTGCTCCGCGCCTTCCAGCAGCCCTTCGACCAGGTCAAGGTGCTGATCGTCGGTCAGGACCCCTACCCCACACCGGGTCATCCGATCGGCTTGAGCTTCTCCGTGGCCGCCGAGGTGCGGCCCATCCCGGCGAGTCTGCGCAACATCTACAAGGAGCTCACCGAGGATCTCGGGCTGCCGATGCCGAGCAACGGCGACCTGACCCCGTGGGCCGAGCACGGTGTGCTGCTGCTCAACAGGGTGCTCACCGTCGTGCCCGGCAAGCCCGCCTCACACCGGGGCAAGGGCTGGGAGGAGATCACCGAGCAGGCCATCAAGGCGCTCGCCGCGCGCGGCAAGCCGCTGGTGGCGATCCTGTGGGGCCGTGACGCCCGCAACCTGCGTCCGATGCTCGGCGACGTCCCCGCCATCGAGTCGGCCCACCCGAGTCCCCTGTCGGCCCGTAACGGCTTCTTCGGCTCCCGTCCGTTCAGCCGCGCCAACGAGCTCCTCGTGGAGCAGGGCACGGCACCGGTGGAGTGGAAGCTTCCGTAGGGCGATCCCCTTCACGAGGGCACTAGGATTTCCACCATGAGTGATGAATCGGGCACTGAACGCTATCTGCGGTTGACGGTTGAGCTGACCGTCGAGGTGCAGGACCTCGGCGGGCTCCAGGCCGCCGCACTGAAGGAGATCAACCACCCGGACGCCGATCTGGACGACGACGAGCGCCGGGAGCAGGCGGAGATGGTCTCCGCCGACGACACCGGCGCCACGGCGCTGCAGTGGCTCATCGAGCCGGACCATGTCCTGGGTCTGATCGAGCACGTGGAGCAGATCGAGCCCCGCGAGGCCGTGCTGGGCGTGGAGCCCTCCGACGGTCCCTCGGACGAGGAGGACGACGACCATGACCACAGCCATGACCACGGTCATGGCCATGGTCACTGAGATCAGTCGTTGACCGCGAAGCCGTCCCCGAAGGCCCAGAGTTGACCCTCCAGGTCGAAAGCCAGATAGACCCTGGCGCCTTCGGGGGTGGCCTCGGGCTCCACCACGATCTCCGCGCCCCTGGCGGCGGCCTGCTCGTAGTGGGCGTCCAGGTCGTCCACCACGACGAACACCCCCTGACTGACCGCCGGTAGGTCCAGGGCACTGCGCAGGTACGGCTCGCCGTCACGGACCGACGCGAGCATGACCACGGCGTCTCCCAGCGTGAGCCGGGCATGTCCGATGCCGCCCTTCGGCCCGGGGACGGTGAGCGCCACCCGGAAGCCGAAGACCTTGCCCAGCCACTCGATGGCGGCCGGAGCATCCTGATAGCGAAGGAACGGGACCACAAGGGGCGTCGACATGCTGCCCTCCATCGAGACGGTGCGATGCCTTCAGCCCCGAGCTTGCCACCGTTGGCCGATCCCGTCAGCCCACCCGGCGGATCTTCTTCTCAGCCGGTGAGGATCTCTTCACGGCGGGCGACGAGGGAGCCGCGACGGCACACCGGATCGCCGCGCCGGCGGCTGGCCCGTTCGTTCACCCAGGGGGCCGTCTTGGCGACGGCCGGTCAGCCCACGGAGACCAGTGGGGCGGGATAGCCTCTGACCACTCTGGGCATCCGCGACGGCTCGTGGAGCATCCTCACCGGCACGGCGTCCAGTTCAGGCAGATAACGCCGAATGTACTCGCCATCCGGGTCGAACCTCCTGGCCTGCCGGACAAGATTGACGACGCGGTCGGGTCGCGTGTTGTTCCCGGTCCCGGCCACCCACTGCCAGTTGCCGTAGTTGTCGGACACGTCACCGTCCAGCAGCAGGTCGAAGAAGTGCTCGGCGCCCACCCGCCAGTCCACCATCAGTCTCTGGACCAGGAACGCCGACGTCACCAGGCGGGCCCGATTGTGCATCCACCCCTCGGCGAGCAACTGCCGCATGCCCGCGTCCACGATGGGGACCCCGGTCATCCCCTCTCTCCAGGCCTGTGCCGCGTCGGGGTCGTCGCGCCATTCGCGCCCGCGCGAGCGGTAGTCGTCACGGTTGATGCGCGGGAACGCCCGCGTCACCTGGTGGAAGAAGTCACGCCAGCACAGCTGCCTGACGAACTCGTCGCCGTTCTCTGCCAGTGCCTCCAGCTCCAGCGGTGACAGGCAGCCGAAGCGCAGATAGGGGCTGAGTTTGGAGGTGCGGTTGCCGGCGAGGTCGTCATGGCCGTCGGCGTAGTCCGCGACGCAGTATTTCAACCACTGCCGCATACGGCCGCGTGCCACCGTCTCGCCCCCCTTGAACAGCCCGTGCGGATCACCGGTCGCCGGCAACGGGCCGCTCTCCACCCCTTCGGGGAGGGAGACCTTGTCGGGGGCTTTCAGCACCTCACGACGGCTCTGCCGGCTCCAGGCCCGCCAGTAGGGCGTGAAGACCCGGTAGTGGTCGCCGCCGCCGGAGGGCCTGAGCGCGTCCGGCGGTACGATTGTCACCCCGGGAAAAGTGCGAAAATCCATCCGCAGCCGCCCGCATTCCTCGGCGAGCCGGCGCTCTCTGCGGCGCGCGAGCGCGCTGACGTCAGCGCTGGCGTAAACCGCCTGCGCCGGAAGCTCCTCCGCGAGCCGGAGCGTCTCCGCCACCGGATCACCCCGGCGGACCACGAGGTCGCCACCCAGCTCCCGGAGCGACCGGCGCAGGTCGGCGAGGCATTCCGACAGGAAGCCCGCTCGATGGGCGGCGGGCATCTCCGGATCGACGACGAACAGCGGTACCACCCGGCAGGAGGTCGCGCATGCGGCGGCCAGCGCCGGGTGATCGTGCACCCGGAGGTCACGGTTGAACAAGACGATGACAGTGTCCATCAGGGAGTTCTTCGAGGTGCCGGCCGCCGATGGTTGCATCCGCCCATGCCCGCCACTCGAAAGAAGGTTGGATGGAGGAACCGCCCGCATCGCCTGGCAGGCTGGTATCGCGATCAATGGGCACGAAGTGAGACAGGGATGGACGGTCAGGGGCAGGTGACCACCGAGGAGGAACCGGGTTACGGCATAGGAGCCGTCGCGCGGCGGCTCGGCGTGCCCGCTCCCACGTTGCGCACCTGGAACCTGCGTTACGGGATCGGGCCGAGCCACCGCAGCCCCGGAGGGCACCGCCGCTACGACGCGGGCGACCTGCGGCGCCTTGAGGAGATGAGCCGGCTCATCAAGACCGGGGTCCCGGCCGCCGACGCGGCCCGCGAGGCGCTGAGAGCCGACGTCGTCCTCGTGGGAGAGCGCGTCCGGGACCGGCAGCCCGCCGCGGCGCTCGGCGACCCTGTCGAGGCGGTGCTCCCGGACGCCGCACCGGTGATGTGGCACGAGATCCCGTCCGTGGCGATGCTGGGGCGGGCCGCGTTCTCGCTGGACAGCCGAACCGTGTCGGACTGGATCGGCTCGTCACTGACCAGGCACGGCGTCCTGTGGACCTGGGAGAATCTGGTCGTTCCGGTCTTCGACCTCATCTGCCGGCGCCAGGCCGAGACCGGCGCGAGCATCGAGATCGAGCACCTGTTCTCCGAGCGGGTGCTGACCGCGCTCACCCGGCTCATCGAGCGCCCGCGACAGCCGGTCAACGAGCGGCCGGTGCTGCTGGCCTGTGCCGAGGAGGAACAGCACAGCCTGCCGATCTACGCCCTGGCCGCCGAGCTGACCACCGAGTACCACGTGGAGACCCGGATCCTCGGCGCGCGGACCCCCTACTCGGCCCTGGCCGACGCGATGCGCCGCCTCGGCCCGGCGGTGGTCTTCATCTGGTCGCAGCTGCACGCGACCGGCGATCCGGCGCCGCTGGCCTCGCTCCCGCTGCTGCGCCCGGCGAGCCGCGTCATCGTCGGAGGCCAGGGCTGGTGGGACGGGCTCCCGCCGTCGGTCTCCCACGTCACCTCGTTCCGTGAGGCCCTCACCCGGATCAGCGGCGCCCTTCACTGACCCGCCGGACGCGGAGCCGCACCACCGTGGCGCACTCACTGACCCGCCGGGTGCGGAACCGTACCACCGCGGCGCACTTCACCGACCCACCGGACGCGGAGCCGTACCACCGCGGTGTGCACTGATCTTTACCTTGACGGTTTCGCCGTCCTCACCGGCGAAACCGCGTCCGGTCCCTCACACAGAGTTGCGGTCACGGCGGTGGCCGGGGTATGAATGGATGACCGGAGTGAATAAGTTTTGAGTAGCTTTTATGGGTAGGAGGAGCCACCATGATCGACAACCTGAACATCCGGCTCGCCGAGGGCGACGACACGGCCCTGGCCGACTGCTTCCGCGAGCATGGCTCACTGCTCCGCTCCTACCTGCGGTGATTCGTCCCTCCCCAGGAGGTCGAAGACCTGCAGCAGATCGTGTTCGCCGAAGTGTGGCGGTGCCGGCACCGCTTCGACCCGGGCCGGAGCCTGCCCGCATGGCTGATCGGCATCGCACACAACCGGGCGGTGGACCATCTGCGGGTGCACACGCTCCAGACGGTGCCACTGGACGTGGTGGCCGACCCGGCCGGCGTGGACGGCCGGAACCACGGAGACGGCCTGGCCGAGCGCGACGAGGTCCAGCGGGCGCTGGCGGAGCTTCCCGCCCCGCAGCGCCAGGCCATCGAGCTGGCCTACTACGGTGAGCTGACCCAGCGCGAGATCGCCGAGAAGCTCAGGGTGCCGCTGGGCACGGTCAAGGCCCGTACGGCGCGCGGGCTGCGCCGCCTGTCGGACATCCTCACCCCGGTCGCGGCGTGATCGACCAGGTCAGGCCGCGGGTCGCCGTGTCGAGCTGCCTGACGGGCGAGCCGGTGCGGTTCAACGGCGGCCACAGCCGCGACAGGTTCCTCAGCGGAGAGCTGGATCCCTACGTCGACTGGGTGCGCGTCTGCCCGGAGATGGAGATCGGGCTCGGCACCCCGCGCGAGACTCTCCGCCTCGAACGCTCCCCGGACGGGCCGCACCTGGTCACCCGGAACACCGGGGTGGATCTCACCGGCCCGATGACGGCCCTGGGCGCCGCGCGGGCGCGCACCCTGGACGTGGACGGCTACGTCTTCAAGTCCAGAAGCCCCAGCTGCGGGGTGCACGGCATCCCGGTCTACACCGGTGACGCGGCGGTGGACCGCGGGGGCAGGGGCGTCTTCGCGGCCCGCATCATCGACGCCCACCCGCTGCTGCCCGTGGAGGACGAGGGACGGCTGAACGACGCGCTGCTCCGCGAGACCTTCGTAGAGCGGATCTTCGCGCACGCCCGGCTGCGCGCGCTGCTGCGGAGCGACTGGCGCCCACGCGACCTGGTCGCCTTCCACTCCCGGCACAAGATGCAGATACTCGCCCACGACCCCACCGCCTACCGCAGAGCGGGCCGGGTGGTGGCGCAGGCCGGCCTGCGCTCCCATGCGGAACTGGCCGCCGACTACACCCGCGAGTTCGGCACGGCCCTCGCCAGGAAGGCCACCATCGGCCGCCACGTCAACGTGCTCCAGCACTGTCTGGGCATGGTGAGCGACTCACTGGACCACACCAGGCGGGCCGACCTGCTGGAGGTCATCGCCTCCTACCAGGCCGGCCAGGTGGCACTCAGCGTGCCGGCCACCCTGCTCCGCCACCACGCGCGGGGCGAGTCCGCGGAGTATCTCCGCGACCAGACCTACTTCTCGCCCTATCCGGAAGAGCTCCGCCTCCGCAACCACGTCCCCGCCTGAGGGAGGCACCGGACGGTCAGAGCCCGCTCCCGTCCGGCCGGATGACCGCCAGGGAGTGAGCGGGCAACACCAGGTCGGAGAGGCCGGGCACCGACGCCTCCCCGTCCGGGCCGGACGAGGGCGGAGCGTCGCCGAAGTGGACGCCCGGGTCGGAGGCGAGCAGGATCTGCCCCGGGGCGAGCCGGATGTTCAGCGGGATCGGGCTGAGGTTGGCGGCGACGCGGAGCGCTCCCCGGTGGACGACCAGCCAGGTCTCACCGTGCTCGACCCGGACCCGCTCAAGCCTCGGGTCCGACAGGTCCGGGTGCGCGCGGCGCAGCGCGATGAGGGCCCGGTACCAGTCGAGATGGGCCCGGTGGGCCTCGTCGTCCAGCTCGCTCCAGTCGAGCTTGGAGCGGAGGAACGTCATCTCCTCCCCCGGGTCCGGTGCCTTCTCGGCCCAGTCGTCGTAGCCGAAGCCGACGAACTCCCGCCGACGCCGGTCGCCCTCGCCCTCGCGGAGCTGCGGCTCGACGTGGTCGGTGAAGAACAGGAACGGCGTGCGCGCGCCCCACTCCTCGCCCATGAACAGCATGGGGGTGAACGGCGAGGTCAGCAGCAGCCCGGCTGCCAGCCGCAGCGCCTCCGGCGCCATCCGGTCGCCCTCCGCCCGGTTGCCGATCTGGTCGTGGTTCTGCGCGGCGCAGACGAAGCGGTAGCCGGGCACGTGGCGGGCCGGGCGGCCGTGGGAACGTCCCCGGAACGCCGAGTAGGTCCCGTCGTGGTAGTAGGCCGCGGCGAGCACCTTGGGCAGCGCTCCGGCGAAGTCGTCGTAGTAGCCGTGCCGCTCACCGGTCACCGCCACGTGCAGGGCGTGGTGGACGTCGTCGTTCCAGGCGGCGGCCAGGCCGTACCCGCCGGCCTCGCGGGGCGTCATCAGCCGCGGGTCGTTGAGATCGGACTCGGCGATGAGCGTCAGCGGCCTGCCCACGGCCGCGGACAGCGCGTCCACCTCGGTGGCGATCTCCTCCAGCAGGTGGACGGCCCGGTTGTCGTGCAGTGCGTGGACGGCGTCCAGCCGCAGGCCGTCGATGCGGTAGTCACGCAGCCACTGCAGCGCGTTGTCGACGAAGTAGCGGCGCACCTCGTCGGAGCCGGGACCGTCCAGATTGACCGCCTGCCCCCAGAAGGAGGAGGCGCTGGAGTGGAAGTAGGGGCCGAACGGCGCCAGGAAGTTGCCGGACGGGCCGAGGTGGTTGTAGACGACGTCGAGGATCACGCCGACGCCCCGCAGATGGCAGGCCTCCACGAAACGCTTGAGCCCGTCGGGTCCGCCGTAGTTGTCGGTGACGGCCCACAGGTCCACCCCGTCGTAACCCCAGTTGCGCTCCCCCGGCACCGGGGGCACCGGCATGACCTCCACGAAGTCGACGCCCAGCTCGACAAGGTGGTCGAGCTTGCCGGCCGCCGCGTCGAAGGTCCCGGCGGGGGTGAAGGTGCCGACGTGCAGCTCGTAGATCACCGAGCCGGGCAGGGCACGGCCGTGCCACAGGTCGTCGTTCCACTCGAACCGGTCGTGGTCGTAGAGCCGGCTGGGCCCGAAGATCCCCTCGGGCTGCCACCGGGTCCGGGGGTCCGGCAGCGGCTCGCCGCCGTCCAGCCGGAACCGGTAGTCGGTTCCGTGACCGGCCCCCGGCACCTCCGCCGACCACCAGCCGCCGGCCCGTGCGTCCATCGAGTAGCGGATCTCGCCGATCTCCACGTCGACCGCGGTCGCCAGCGGCGCCCAGACCTCGAACACGGGCTACTCACCTTCCAGAAGGGCGACAGGGTGGGTGCACAGCAGGTGGGCCAGCGGGATCCGGCCGGTGTACTCGGCACCGGTCAGCAGATCCCGCCACGCGCCGTGCGGCAGCATGATCGTCTCGCTCCCCCAGCCACCGCGCCGCGCCAGCCCGACCGGCAGCCGGGTGGCCACCGCCACCGCCCGCTCCCCGCGGGCGAAGGCGATCGCGTGGTCACCGGCCTCCAGCGGGACGTACGGCGACGCCGGATCCAGCCGCCGCCGCAGGTTCAGCGCCTGGGTGGTGACGGCCAGCTTGGCCTCGTCCCAGGGGAAACCGCCCTCCCCGGCGAGCAGCTGCCGGCGCAGCGGGAAGTCCACCGGACGGCGGTTGTCCGGGTCCACGAGGGAGAAGTCGGTGATCTCGTTGCCCCAGTAGAGGTCGGGCACGCCCGGCATCATGAGCTGGACGAGCTTCTGGCCCAGCGAGTTGGCGCGGGCGTAGGGCTCGATGCCGGCCGCGAACTCCGCCACCGAGGCACCGCACTCGTCGATCGCCCGGGCGACGAAGTCACGCAGGCCCGCCTCGTAGGCGGGGTCCGGGGCGGCCCAGGAGATCGAGGTCTTGGCCTCGCGGGCCGCCTTGAACAGGTAGTCGAAGAACCTTTCGGGGCCGATCGGCCAGGCGGCCATCAGGTTCTGCCAGGCCAGATAGTCCAGCGCCGGGTCGAAGGAGACCTTGGACGACCACTCCCCGACCGCCGCGGCCCATTCCTCGGGCAGCTCCGACAGCACCGCCAGCCGGGCGCGCACGTCCTCGGAGCGCTTGGTGTCGTGCGTGGACAGGGTCGTCATCGTGGTCGGCGACATCTCCTGGGCGAACGCGTGGAACTCGCCGACGTCCCCGCCGAAGTGGTCCGGCTCCCCGCCCACCTCGTTCAGGCACGCCAGCGGGTACCACCGGTAGAGGGCGGTGTCCTCCACCCCCTTGGCCATCACCGGCCCGCAGATCTGCTGGAAACGGACGACCGCGTCGGCCGGGCCGCGCAGTACCCGGTCGACGACCTCCGCCACCGGGGCGCCATCGGGCAGCCGGGCGGCGGCGACCTGCCCGGCCGACTCGACGATCGAGGCCGACACCTCGGGCACCGGCTCTCCCGGCACCACGTAGGCGCGGTAGACCGGCATCGCGATGAGCAGCTCCACCAGCGTCTCGCGGTCCCCGCCGACCTCGGCGTGCAGCCGGTCGACCTCGGCGGTGAAGAACAGGTCGACGACCTCCCGCTTGGACCGTCTGACCACGGTGGCGTAGTCGTGCGGCATCCCGGTGTGGGTGACGAACAGCTCCACCAGCGGCCGGCTCCCGGCGGGGTCCACGAACAGCCTGGTGATCCGGTTGAGCACGTCGTAGCCGGTGGTGCCGTCGCAGTCCCAGTCGGCGGGCAGCCTCTCCTCGCCGATCAGGATCTTCTCCACCACGGTCCACACGTCCGAGGCCGCGCGGAGCCGGGACAGGTAGCCGCGGGGCTCGGCCAGCCCGTCGGGGTGGTCCACCCGCAGGCCGTCGACGACCCCCTCCTCGACCAGCCCCAGGATGACCTCGTGGGTGGCGTCGAACACCTCCGGGTCCTCCACACGTAGCCCGATCAGCGAGGACACGTCGAAGAAACGCCGGTAGCCGGGGCCCTGGCGCCAGTCGACCAGCCGGTAGTGGGTGTCGGGGTAGGGGAACTCGTGGTCGTGGTAGCGCAGCACGCCGCCGTCGGCCACCGGCTCGGTGGCATCCCCGATCACCGGCATGTTCACCTTGCCGCCGGTCCAGTCGATGTCGAACCACGACGCGTACGGCGACACCTGCCCGTCCTTGAGCACCGACCACAGCGCCGCGTTGCCCGACTCGGGCACCGGGACCGTCATGTGGTTGGGCACGATGTCGGCGACGACACCCAGCCCGTGCTCGGACAGCGTCGCCGAGAGCGCCCGCAGGCCCTCGATCCCACCGAACTCCGCCCGGATCCGGGAGTGGTCGGTCACGTCGTAGCCGTGCCGCGACTCCGGCTCGGCCTGCAGGATCGGCGACAGGTAGACGTGGCTGACCCCCAGCTTCCGCAGGTAGGGGGCGAGTGCGGCCACCTCGGCGAACCCGAAGTCGGGGGTCAGCTGGATCCGGTAGGTCGAGACCGGCACCGCGTACGGCGCCGTGAACGGCTCAGACACGTCGCAACACCCTCACCGACCTGCCGACCACCGGCACGTCCTCCCCCGCCCGGCAGAGCCGGGTGTCCACTGTGATCGGCATCGCCGTGTCGATCTCCGTCAGCCACATGTCGCCGTAGTCCCTGGGAATCGTGAATTTGATGACATCATGGTGGGCGTTGAACAGCATCAGGAACGAGTCGTCGGTGATCTGCCGCCCCCGCCGGTCCGGCTCGGTGATGGCGTCGCCGTTCAGGAAGACCGCCAGCGACTTGGCGTAGCCCACGTTCCAGTCGGCGTCGGTCATCTTCTCCCCCTGCGGGGTGAACCAGGCGATGTCGCTGAGGTTGTCCTCCGAACCCCGCACCGGCCTGCCGTAGAAGAACCGGCGCCGCCGGAAGACCGGATGGTCGGCGCGGAGCTTGGCCAGCCGCCGGGTGAACTCCAGCAGCAGCCAGTTCTCCCGGATGTCGGACCAGTCGACCCAGCTCAGCTCGTTGTCCTGGCAGTAGACGTTGTTGTTGCCCTGCTGCGTGCGTCCCAGCTCGTCACCGTGAGAGATCATCGGAACGCCCTGGGACAGGAACAGCGTGGTCAGGAAGTTGCGCTTCTGCTGCTCGCGCAGCGACTCGATCGCGAGCGAGGCGGGCCCCTCCTCCCCGCAGTTCCAGGACCGGTTGTCGTCGGTGCCGTCCCGGTTGTGCTCGCCGTTGGCCTCGTTGTGCTTCCCGTTGTAGGAGACGAGGTCCTGCAGGGTGAACCCGTCATGGCAGGTGACGAAGTTGATCGAGGCGGCGGGGCGGCGGCTGTCGTCCTGGTAGAGATCGCTGGAGCCGGTCAGCCGGGAGGCGAACTCGGGGAGGGATGCCGGCTCTCCGCGCCACAGGTCGCGGATCGTGTCGCGGTACATGCCGTTCCACTCGGTCCACCGGGCGGGGAAGTTGCCCACCTGGTAGCCGCCCGGGCCGACGTCCCACGGCTCGGCGATCAGCTTGACCTGCGACAGCACCGGGTCCTGCTGGACCAGGTCGAAGAAGGCACTCAGCCGGTCCACCTCGTGCAGCTCCCGTGCGAGCGTGGCCGCGAGGTCGAACCGGAACCCGTCCACGTGCATCTCGATGACCCAGTAGCGGAGCGAGTCCATGATCATCTGAAGCACGTGCGGGGAGCGCATGAACAGGCTGTTGCCGGTCCCGGTGGTGTCCATGTAGTAGCGCTTGTCGTTGTCGACCAGCCGGTAGTAGTTGGCGTTGTCGATCCCGCGCATGCTCAGCGTCGGACCCAGGTGGTTGCCCTCGGCGGTGTGGTTGTAGACCACGTCGAGGATGACCTCGATGTTCGCCTCGTGCAGCGCCTTCACCATGGCCTTGAACTCCAGCACCTGCCCGCCGCGCTCACCGGTGCTCGAATAGGCGTTGTGCGGGGCGAAGAAGGCGATGCTGTTGTACCCCCAGTAGTTGGTCAGCCCCCGCTCGGCCAGGACGTGGTCGGTGACGAACTGGTGCACCGGCATGAGCTCGACCGCCGTCACGCCGAGCGCGGTCAGGTGGTCGATGACCTCCGGGTGACCGAGGGCCGCGTAGGTCCCGCGGATCCGCTCGGGGATCTTCGGATGGTTGATGGTCAGGCCCTTGACGTGTGCCTCATAGATCACCGTGTCGTGGTACGGCGTGGCGGGCGGGCGGTCGTGACCCCAGCCGAAGAAAGGATTGATCACGATGGAGCGGGGGACGAAATCGGCCGAGTCGGCGTCGTTACGGCTGTCCGGCTCCCCGAAACGGTAACCGTACGCCGCCTCGTCCCATTTCACGTCCCCCTCCACCGCCTTGGCGTACGGGTCGAGCAGGAGCTTGGCCGGGTTGCACCGGAGCCCGTTCTCGGGGTCGTAGGGACCGTGCACGCGGTAGCCGTACCGCTGCCCGGGACCGACGCGCGGCAGGTAACCGTGCCAGACGTAACCCTCGCATTCGGTGAACGGGACCCTGGTCTCCTTGTTGTCCTCGTCGAACAGACACAGCTCGACCCGCTCCGCGGCCTCGGTGAAAAGCGCGAAGTTGGTCCCCGCGCCGTCATAGGTGGCCCCCAGGGGATAGGGGTCACCCGGCCAGATCTCGATCATTGCACCGCCCTTCAGCGGTGGAGGAACATGCCCCATGTTCTCCTGAACATGCACACATTCCCACCCTTGTCACTGTGAACTCGGTCCCATTGGTCGACAGTGTCCACTCGGGTGGCGTGGCGCTGACGCGACATGGGAATACCCGCGGTCTCCGGCCTCCCAAACCCCGGCCCGCCGGTGACCCCCACAGCCGCCCCGAGCACCCGGGATGGTGCGGTGCGGACCGCCCGGAGGCAGGGCTCGGCACGGCCACCCGGCGCCATGGAACAGGCCCGTGCGTGGCCGCCCACAAGGGCGACGTTTGCCCGCCGCTGCCGGGGTAGTCCGGGCGTTCTCACGAGCGGAGGACGCAGGGAATGGGCGGATTCAAGAAATTCCTGATGAGAGGCAACCTCGTCGAGCTCGCCGTGGCGGTGGTGATCGGCGCGACCTTCAGCGGCCTGGTGCAGGCGTTGGTCAAGGACCTCATCACCCCGCTGATCGCGGCGATCACCGGAGGCGGCGAGCCCGACTTCTCCAAGTACGTGTTCAAGGTCAACGGCGCCGAGTTCATGTACGGCGACTTCGTCAACCATGTGCTGAGCTTCCTGATCATCGCCGCCGTCGTCTACTGGCTGGTCGTGATGCCGATGACCCGGGTCATCTCCTTCTTCGACCGGGACAGGGCCGCCACCGAGAAGCAGTGCCCGGAGTGCCTCAGCGACATCCCCGTCCAGGCCAGCCGCTGCGCCTTCTGCACCGTGGAGCTGTCCCAGGTGCACGCCGCCGACAAGCCTCCCGCCTGACCGGCCCCGGGTTCACCGGCCCGGATTCCGGTCGCCCGCACGTCACCTGTGGACCCGGGTGCATTCCCGAGCGTTTCGGCGGCTCGTGCGTCTTCCGGCTGTAGGACGATGGGACCGTGAGCGTAGAACTGGCCGTCTGGCACGAGCCCGAGCCGATCAGCAGGGAGCAGGCGGAGAACGTCTTCCAGGCGCTCCGCCGGGGAGAGCCCGACGCCGCCGGGCCGCATCCCGGGGTGGCGGCGTTCGCCGAGCGGCTGTCCGGGGTCGCGCAGGCCTTTCCGGCGTACGCGCTGGTGGTCGTGGAGCCGGAGCGGGCCGACGAGGTGTCGGGCGTGGTCTTCGCCGCGGCCCGCGAGTGCGGCCTCGTCTGCTACGACCCGCAGCGGGAGCTGGTGCACAATCTGGCGCCCCTGGGCGTCTACTCCGGCATGCAGATGCACACGGGCGACGGGATGATCGTGGTCGACCCGGACCTGCGGCTGGTGGCCGACGCGCTGGCCACCCTGTCGCCGCAGAACCCGTTCACCGCGCTGGTCGTCTTCGGCGAGCACTTCATCCAGGTGTCTCCGGAGATCACGGGCTACGAACTGGAGTACAAGGACAGTGCCCGGGACCTGATGTTCCGCACGCACGTCTCCGATCTTGGGGCGATTCAGCAGGCCTTCGCCGAGTACGCCACCGGCGACCGTTCCTTCCTGGAACGTCACGATTGGGTCCGCGTCTGAGGGGTGTCGCCGTTCGTTCTGTGATGGGTGTTCTTGTGTCTTGAGGGCATTCCGGGGTGAAGGGTCTGTCGCCGTGCGCACTGCGGCGTGTTCTTTGGTCCCGCGGGCACTCCGGGGTGAAGGGTGAGTGGCCGTGCGCGCTGCGGTGGGTGGGTGTTCCGGCCAGCCGTCGCAGTCACCGTCTTGTTTTTCAGGCCTCCGGCCTGACGGGCGCGCTGGTTACGGTTTTTTATAAGCCGGCCGGAACACCCACCCACCTCCGCGCCAGGCTGCCTCGCCGTACGGCGTGCGGACCGTAGCCGCTCCCTTCCAGGCCGCCCATGGATCTCACTGACGCTGAAGCAATCCGCGCAGGGGCCGTGCAGAGGTGCCCGCCGTAGCTGACGCGTTCCTCTCCGACCAGTGCAGGGCTGGGCGCCGCAGAGAGGAGGGAGGATCGGGGTGGAAGGGCGGGCTCGCCAAGCGGTGATCGTTTGTTGAGAAGTGCACGGCCGGATTGCCCGGAGGGCGTGCACTTCTCAACAAACGATCATCATGGGGCGTATCAGGCAGGAGCAGGCCGCGTCCGCCATCGCTGTCGGGGTCAGGTAGGGCGGGCAGGATGACCTCAGGGCGGGTGCCGTGGACGTGGCGGGAAACACCGGGTGCGGCCAAGTCGGGCAGGGGGCGGGTCGGCGGGGTCGGCTGTCGCGATCCTGTGGGTTTCCGACAAATTTTGTCCCGCAATTTTCGTCGGCCGCTGTACCTGCCAGATCAGCCGCTGCTTTGACAGTGTGGATCGGGGCCGGAGCATCCTGCTGCGGCTTCTCGGGGAGAAGCGTCTTCACGACGGCTGAAAAGGGGGCATCCGATGGTCGGGGAAACTGATGCGGTGGTGACGGGGCTGGGCGCCACCACGCCGCTGGGCGGTGATGTGGCCTCCACCTGGGACGCCCTACTGGCTGGGCGGTCCGGGATCGGCCTCATCGAGGAAGAGTGGGCGGCCGGCTTGCCGGTGCGGATTGCGGGCCGGCTGCGGGTGGAACCCACCGAGGTGCTCGACCGGCCGAAGGCCAGGCGGCTGGACCGCTGCCAGCAGATGGCCCTGATCGCCGCACGCGAGGCGTGGGCCGACGCCGGAGCCCCGGAGGTGGAACCCGAGCGTCTGGCGGTGGTCATCGGCACCGGGGTCGGCGGGGTGCTGAGCACCCTCGCCCAGGACGAGGTCCTGCGGAATTCCGGGGCGCGGAAGGTCTCGCCGTACACGGTGCCCATGCTGATGCCCAACGGGCCCGCCGCCATGGTCAGCATGGAGCTCGGCGCCCGCGGCGGCGCCCACACGCCGGTGAGCGCCTGCGCCTCGGGAGCCGAGGCGATCGCGATGGGCCTGGACCTCATCCGCCTCGGCCGCGCCGACGTCGTCGTCGCGGGCGGTGCCGAGGCGTGCGTCCACCCGCTCACCATCGCCGGCTTCGCCCAGGCCAGAGCGCTCTCGACCCGGAACGACGCACCGCAGGAGGCCTCCCGGCCCTTCGACACGTCGCGGGACGGGTTCGTCCTCGGCGAGGGAGCCGCCCTGGTGGTCCTGGAGCGTGCCGGGTTCGCCGCCGCCCGCGGCGCCCGCGTCCATGCCGCACTGGCCGGTGCGGGCACCACGTCCGACGCCCACCACATCACCGCGGCCCACCCGGACGGGCAGGTGCGCGCCATCCGGCTGGCCCTGGCCTCCGCAGGTCTGGACGCGCTCGACATCGAGCACGTGCACGCGCACGCCACCTCCACCCCGATCGGGGACGTGACCGAGGCCCACTCGATCGCCGAGGCGATCGGGACACACCCGGCGGTCACCGCGACCAAGTCGATGACCGGCCACCTCTGCGGTGCGGCCGGGGCGATGGGAGCGATCTCCGCGATCCTCACGCTCCGGGACGGGGTCATCCCGGCGACCCGCAACGTGGACGACCTCGACCCCGAGATCAAACTCGACGTCGTCACCGGCCGGCCGCGGCACGGCCGCCTGACGGCGGCGCTGACCAACTCGTTCGGGTTCGGCGGGCACAACGCCTCCCTGATCTTCACCCCCGCTCCCTGAGAGGTCCCTGCGGCACGGACGGGACCGCCGTCATGGCAGGGCTCGGGTCACGCTCAACGGAGAGATGTCTTCCGCCGCTCGACGGCTCCGGGGGCAGGGCGCAGCCCAGGCCGAGCGCGCGGCCCAGGCCAAGTGCGCTGAGGAGTACGGCCGCCCAGACGATCGACGAGTAGCCGTATCCCGCGCCGACGGCGAGGCCGCCGAGGAACGGCCCCGCGGTGTTGCCGACGTTGAACGCGGAGACGCCGGCGATGACGATCTCTGTAGTGCCGACGCCGGACGCGAGAGCGAGCAGAGCCGGGAGGGCGGTCAGCACCGCTCGGCGGACGGCTCCTGGTCAGGACCGGAGGGATCGACTGCTTGGTCGAACCGGGCGCGGGCCGGCGCCGGGCGGGGCAAGGGATGCGCGCCCTCGGGTCGCATTCCATCGAAGATCAAATAAAGGTAACGCCGCCACAGATCAGCGGCGGTGTCCCCAAGCGGTGCGGCGGCCTGGCACGCTGCCCCCAGCAGCAGGATCACATCCTGGCCGGTGATGTCGTCGCGTACGGCTCCTTGCCTCCGCGCCTGCTCCGTGAGGGATTCGGCGGCCTGGGACAGGCGGTCACTGGCCGCCCGGACCGCCGGATCCCTGCGGACACTCGTGGTCGCGGCCTGGCAGAAGGCACGATCACGCGCCTGCAACTCGACGCCGGCGGTCATGAACTCCAACAGGGCGGCTCCAGGATCGGTGGCATCGAGCAGCGTCCGACCGGTTGCGGCGAGTTCATCGAGCCGGTCGGAGACGATCGCGGCTGCCAGGCACTCCTTGGTCGCGAAGTGGCGGAACACCGTGCCTTTGCCGATTCCGGCTCGCTGGGCGATCTCTGCGACCGACGCCTCCATACCGTGCTCGGCGAACACCTCACGGGCGGCATCCAGCAGCGACCGCCGATTGCGGGCGGCATCTGCTCGCAATCGGTGCGGCGGCGATGCGGGCGGCATCTGGCACTCACCTTTCGTCTCGTTCTCACCACACCCTATCGCAAGTTGACCAGCCGGTCCGTTTACGCCTACGGTCAAAGTGACCAATTGGTCCGTTTGACGACGATCGGCATGGTCGCCCAGGTCGAAGGCGAGACATCGGGTGAAAGAACGCACAGCGGAGGTAGCGACGCCATGAACGACAGACGGCACTCAGTGCTGGTGATCGGAGCGACCGGCACCCAGGGGTCGGCGGCCGTACGAGAACTGCTGAGGCGGGGTCACCGGGTACGCGCGCTGACCCGCGACCCCGCGCGGGCTCGGGGTCTGAGCCGACTGGGCGCCGACCTGGTCCGCGGCGACCTCGCCGACCGGCACTCCATCGAGGCTGCCCTGCGGGGTGCGACCGCCGTATTCGCCGTGCCGCTGCGTGATCCCACCGACGAAAAAGGGGAGCTGAAGAACAGCATCCTCCTCGCCGAGGCGGCCAAGCGCGCCGGCGTTCAGCACTACATTCAGACATCGGTGGCAGGAACCGGCGATCTGCCCCACATGCCCCGCTGGAACAGCGGCTACTGGAACGAAGACTACTGGGAGACCAAGTGGCGGATCGAGGAGACGATCCGCCACACGGGGTTCCCGGCACACACCATCCTCAAGCCGGCCTTCCTCATGGAGAACTTCGCCTCCCCCAAGGTGGCCTCGATGTTCCCCGAACTGCCCCATGGCGAGATCGTCACCGCCATCGGAGCCCAGACCCGTGTGCAACTGATCGCCGCCGACGACATCGCGGCCTTCGGGGCCGCGGCGCTGGACCAGCCTGGACGCTTCTCCGAGCGCAGTATCGAACTGGCCGCCGAAGCATTGACCATGCGGGAGATCGCCGCAACGCTCGGCGTTGTCACCGGCCGACCCGTTGCCGCGATCTCCCTGACCTCCCGAGAGGCCCTCGCCGCAGGTCGCCATCCCGCCGTGGTCCGGGGCGAGGAATGGCTCAATGAGGTCGGCTATCACGCTCCGATCGACACCCTCGCCGCCTATGGAATCCCCTTGACGAGCTTCAAGGCCTGGACGGCAGCGCATAGGAACCTGCTCGCATTCGCCTGACGCCGGTCTTCTGTCGACGACGGGTGAAAACTGACCCTGTGGCGACGCGCGGGTTCTAGGGCAGAGGGTCAGAATTCAGCCGACGTTGACATCTTCTCGGGTACGCCCGAAGTGGAGCCCTCTGCCGAGCGTCAGGAAGCCCTCGATGCGCTTCTCAGCAGATGATCGCCTGTCGGTGACGCCGCACTTCCCAGAGAGCGCCGCACCATGGCGGCTCCGGCTTCTCCCTTGGAGCGTTCAGCCCTGCACTGGTCGGAGAGGAACGCGTCAGCTACGGCGATCGGCCCTGAACGATCCCGCACGGATTGCTTCAGCGTCACAGGGTTCGCTGGGCGGTCGGAGAGTGAGCAACTACGGCCCGCACGCCGTACGGCGGGGCCGTCTGGCGCGGAGGTGGGTGGGTGTTCCGGTCGGCTTATAAAAAACCGTAACCAGAGCGCCCGTCAGGCCGGAGGCCTGAAAACGAGACGGTGACTGCGACGGCCGGCCGGAACACCCACCCACCGCAGCGCGCACGGCGACAGACTCTTCGACCCGAAATGCCCACGGGACCCAAGAACACCCACCACAGCACGCACGGCGACAGACCCTTCATCCCGGCATGCCCCCAAGACACAAGAACACCCACCACAGCACGAACGGCGACAGACCGAAACACCACGCCGGGAGACGCCCCAAGAACAGCGGAAACACTCTCACCGCCGCGTCCCGCACCGGCTCACTCCCCCGGGAAACGGACCCCCACCTGCGCACGAACCTCGTCCATGAGGCCCATCACCTCAAGCGTCGCCTGCCAGGGCACGAGCGGGCTCTCCAGCAGGCCCTCGCGCAGGCAGCGCATGGCCTCGGCGGCCTCGTGCAGCATGCCGGCCCCCTCGTAGGGGACGTGGAAGGTCTCCGGCTCGGCGTCCTTGCGGTGCAGGGTGAAGGAGCCGGGACGGAAGAACGGGCTCGGCACCTCGATCCGGCCGAGCGGGCCGGAGACCGACGCGACGACCGGGCCGTCGGTGGTGATGCCGCAGGAGAGCAGTGCGACCGCGCCGTTGTCGTAGCCGAACAGCATGCCGGTGTTCTCGTCCACTCCTTCGGGGGTCAGCCGGCCCCAGGACTGCACCTTGGCGGGTTCGCCGAGCATCAGATGGGCGAACGAGACCGGGTAGACGCCCAGGTCGAGCAGGGCGCCGCCGCCCAGGGCGGGATCGCGGAGCCGGTGGTCGGGCCCGACGTCGGCGGAGATCCCGAAGTCGGCGTGGACGGTGCCGACCGGGCCGATCGCTCCCCCTTCGACCAGCTCCACGATCTTCCGGACCGCCGGGAGGCAGCGCGTCCACATGGCTTCCATCAGGAACAGCCCGCGCTCTCGCGCGAGGTCCACCAGCTTGGCGGCCTGAGCCCGGTTGAGCGTGAAGGCCTTCTCGCACAGGACGGCCTTGCCCGCCGTCAGGCAGGTCAGCACGGCGTCGTAGTGGGCGTTCTGGGTGTTGGCGACGTAGACGATGTCCACGTCGGGATCGGCGGCCAGTTCGGCCCAGCTCCCATGGGCGCGGGGGATGCCGTGCCGGTCGGCGAACGTCCGGGCGGACTCGACGGACCTGGACCCGACCGCGACCACCTCGGCGTCCGGCAGGAGCTTCAGGTCCTCGGTGAAGGTGGCGGCGATCCCGCCGGTCGCCAGGATTCCCCACTTAATGGTGCTCATGGGGATATATCTCACCATGTACGGCCCGCACCGGGCAGTCCCCGCGCAGGCCGTACCGGAACCGGGCAGTCCTCGCAGGCCCTACCGGACGATCCCCGCGCAGGCCCTACCGGGCAATCCCGCGCGGGCCGTACCGGGACCGGCTCAGCCACGGGTGTCGGCGAGCAGGGCCTTGAGCGCCAGATCGGGATGGTCGCGCAGCACGCCGCGCATCCGCCACTCGTCGGTGAACAGTGCCAGCAACTCCCCGTCGATCGCACGGGTGAAGACCTCCACCCCGCGCTGGCGGGCCAGGATCGGCGCGGACTCGGCGTCGGTGATCCGGGCCAGGCTGAAGTCGAGCCGGTCCATCGCGATCTCGGTGTTGAACTCGCCGGCCAACCGGTGCTTGACCACGTCGAACTGCATCGGGCCGACCGCCGCGAGCACCGGCGACTGGTCGCCGCGGATGTCGGAGCGCAGGACCTGGACGACGCCCTCGGCCTCCATCTGCTCGATGCCCTTGCGGAACTGCTTGGCACGGCTGGAGTCGCGACACCGGGCCGTCCAGAAGTGCTCGGGCGCGAAGCTCGGAATTTTCGGGAACTCGACCGAGAGGCCGTCGTAGAGGGTGTCGCCGGGGCGCAGGGCCGTGGCGTTCACCAGGCCGACCACGTCTCCGGGGAAGGCCTCGTCGATCGTGGCGCGCTCCTGGCCGAAGACCGACTGGGCGTACTTGGTGGCGAAGGGGCGATTGGTCGCCGCGTGGGTGAGCACCATGCCCCGCTCGAACCGGCCTGAGCAGACCCGGACGAAGGCGATCCGGTCGCGGTGCGAGGGGTCCATGTTGGCCTGCACCTTGAAGACCAGGCCGGAGAACGGCTGGTCCAGCGGGCGGGGGTCGTCCTTGACGTCGGGACGGGGCGCCGGCGCGGGAGCGATGTCGACCATGGCGTCCAGTAGACGGCCGACGCCGAAGTTGTTCAGGGCGGCGCCGAACAGCACCGGCGTGGACTCGTGCGCCTCGAACGCCTTCTGGTCGTGGTCGGAGCCGATTGCCGAGAGCAGGTCGACCTCGTCCTTCGCCCGCTCCCAGTCCTCTCCGATCTCGGCGAGGGCGTTCTCCGGGCTGAGCTCCGTCTCGATGGCCTTGGTGGCCCCACCGGGGGTGCGGGTGTAGCGGACCGCACGGTCGGCGACCCGGTCCACCACTCCGTGGAAGAACCCTCCGGTGCCGATCGGCCAGGTGATCGGGGTGGGCCGCAGGCCGGTCTTCTCCTGGATCTCGTCCAGCAGCTCCAGCGCCTCGCGGCCGGGCCGGTCCCACTTGTTGACGAAGGTGATGACCGGGATCCGGCGGTGCCGGCAGACCTCGAACAGCTTCAGGGTCTGCGGCTCCATGCCCTTGGCCGCGTCGAGTAGCATGACCGCGCAGTCGACCGCGGCCAGGACCCGGTAGGTGTCTTCGGAGAAGTCGGCGTGGCCGGGGGTGTCGACCAGGTTGAACATGTGCCCCCGGTATTCGAACCGGAGTGCTGCGGAGGTGATGGAGATGCCACGGGCCTTCTCCATGTCCATCCAGTCCGAGGTCACACCGCGGCGGCCCGCCTTGCCGTGCACCGCGCCGGCCTCGCTGATCGCGGAGGCGTGCAGCGCCAGCGCCTCAGTCATGGTCGACTTACCGGCGTCGGGGTGGCTGATCACCGCGAACGTGCGGCGTCGTGCCGCCTCCTGGAGGATCGCGGTCATGTCCTGGTCTCCTAGCCGTGCGTGAGGTGGGGAGCTCCCCGGCAGTACGAGGGGCGCCGAAACAGCTTACGCGCCACCACACCTGTCAACAGATGTGGCAACACTTCCCCGGGCCGCTTGCGCCACCATGGTGTTCAGTGGATCGTGGAACAACTCGGTTCGCCCTACGCCCGCCCCAACTGCCCGAAAGCGACCCACTCGTGCAACTCGACCTTCCAGTGGTGTCAAGATGATCACGCTCCGCTATGCGGCAGGCTCCGATGTCGGCCGGGTCCGCCAGGGCAACGAGGACGCGGCCTACGCCGGCGCCCGGCTGCTCGCCGTGGCCGACGGGATGGGCGGCCATGTCGGCGGGGAGGTCGCCAGCTCGGCGGCGATCGCCACCGTCGCCACCCTGGACCACCAGGACGCCGACGATCTGGTCGCCTCGGCCGAGGCCGGGGTCCGCAAGGCCAACCAGCGCTTGCGCGAGCTGGTCGAGGAGGACCCGAGCCTCACCGGCATGGGCACCACCCTGACCCTGATGCTCTGGGACGGGCCGCGGATCGCCCTCGCCCACATCGGCGACTCCCGCGCCTACCTGCTCCGCAACGGCGACCTCTACCAGATCACCTATGACCACACCCTGGTCCAGACTCTGATGGACGACGGCCGGATCACCGCCGAGGAGGCCGCCCGGCACCCGCACCGGTCGATCCTGCTCCAGGTCCTGGACGGCGGTGACACCATCGACCCCGATCTCTCCCTGCGCGACGCCGAGGTGGGCGACCGCTACCTGCTCTGCTCCGACGGCCTGTCCGGAGTAGTCGAGGCCGACCAGCTCCGCCAGGTGCTCGCCGACGTCGACGACCTCGACGCGGTCACCCGGCGACTCATCGAGCTGGCGTGCGAGGCGGGCGGCCCCGACAACATCACCTGCGTGGTGGCGGACGTGGTCGAGGGTCCCGGCACCGACACCCCCGTGGTGGTCGGCTCGGCCGTCCCCTCATAGGCGGGCGCGTCTCTCATAAGCGAGCCCCCTCGTGGGGTCCGTCCCCTTGCCGGCGTGTCCACTCGGCGGCGCGTCTCTCATGGCCGGAGTCCCGGGCCGGGACCGTCCCATCGGGTGGAGCCCGATCGGCGGTGGGTCCTGGTCGCGGCGCGGGTCAGCCGTTATGGTCGAGTTCCCTGCACTCCTCGGCGACCGTCGCTCCGGAAGGGCGTCCCGCATGTACAAGGAATTCGCCATCGAGGCGATCGTGTGGCTCATACCCGTCGTGATCCTCGTCGGTCTGGCTTACATGATCACCCGGCCCGCCTGACCTCACCGCAACGGCCGAGGAACCGGAGCAGCCCTCCGCTTCCTCGGCCTTCTTGTGCGTACGGCAGATTTCCTTGTGCTCCAGGAACTATTCCCTTTAGCCAATCTTTAAGTTTGTATAGTCAGGCACATACGTTCGGGGGAGCGATGCTGGGCATGCCAACAGGGGATCTCGTACGCCAATGGGCCAGTTTGTCGATGCGGTTTTAGCGTTCCCAACCGTTCTTTTCACTTTCCTCCTTGTGGTGGTCGTCGGCTACTGGCTGCTTGTGGTGACCAGCGGTATCGGGTTCGACGGCGAGGTCGACGAGTCGTCGGGGTTCCTCAGCGGCCTCGGGCTGGGCGGGGCACCGATCGCCGCGGCCGTATCGCTGATGATCGTCATCGCCTGGTTCGTCAGCCTGGTCGGCGGGGTCCTGTTCAGCGGCACCCTCGCGCTGATCGGCGTGCTGGCGGTGGCGCTCGTCTGCGCCTGGGCAGGCACCCGCCTGATCCTGCTGCCGCTGCGGCGCACCGCCTCCAGGGAGCAGCTCCCCTCCCGTACCGACTTCGTGGGCCGGACGTGCGTCATCCGTACCGGCCGGGTCGGCAGGGACTTCGGCCAGGCCGAGGTCACCGCCGCGGACGGCTCCTCCGCCCTTGTTCAAGTCCGTCAGGTCGGCGACGACGCTTTCGACGCCGGCAGCACCGCCCTGATATTCGCCTACGACGCAACGGGCGAGTTCTTCTGGGTGATGCCGTACGACGCGGAACTCGACCCCCACCGTCCTATTTAGCCAGGGGACCACATGGACGTCATCTCCACCGGACTGGGCATTCTTCTCGCCGTCGTCCTTCTCGTCGTCGTCTGCTTACTGATCATGATCAGTCGCCTGTTCAACAAGGTCGAACAGGGTAAGGCACTGATCATCTCCAAGGTCAACAAGGTGGATGTCACCTTCACCGGCGCGGTAGTGCTGCCCGTGTTCCACCGGGCAGAGGTCATGGACATCTCGGTGAAGACCATCGAGATCGCGCGGACCGGCCGCGAGGGCCTGATCTGCCGGGACAACATCCGGGCCGACATCCGGATCACCTTCTTCGTCCGGGTCAACAAGACCGTCGAGGACGTGGTCAAGGTCGCCCAGGCCATCGGCACCGCGCGGGCCAGTGACAAGGAGACGTTGCAGGAGCTGTTCAACGCCAAGTTCTCCGAGGCGCTCAAGACGGTCGGCAAGCAGCTCGACTTCGTCGACCTCTACACCCAGCGCGACCAGTTCCGTGACCAGATCATCCAGGTCATCGGCACCGACCTGAACGGCTACAGCCTTGAGGACGCGGCCATCGACTATCTGGAGCAGACCTCGCTGACCTCGCTCGACAGGAACAACATCCTCGACGCGCAGGGCATCAGGAAGATCACCGAGCTGACCGCCATCGAGCATGTGCGGACCAACGAGTTCCAGCGGCACGAGGAGAAGGAGATCACCCGCCAGAACGTGGACGCGCGGGAGGCCATCCTGGAGCTGGAGCGCCGCCAGGCCGACGCGGAGATCAAGCAGAGGCGCGAGGTCGAGACCATGCGGGCCCGCGAGGAGGCGGAGACCTCCAAGGTCCAGGCCGAGGAGCGGCTCAAGGCGCAGGCCGCCGGCCTGCGCACCGACGAGCAGCTCGGCATCCAGCAGGAGAACCAGGCCCGCGAGATCGCCGTGGCGGCGAAGAACCGCGAGCGGGTCCTCGCCATCGAGTCCGAGCGGATCGAGAAGGACCGCATGCTGGAGGTCATCTCCCGCGAGCGCGAGACCGAGCTGTCGCGCATCTCCAAGGACAAGGAGCTCGAAGGCGAGAAGCGCGCCATCGCCGAGGTGATGCGGGAGCGGATCGCGGTGGAGAAGACGGTCGCCGAGCAGGAGGAGAACATCAAGCGCCTGCGGGTCGTCGAGGACGCCGAGCGGACCCGCCAGGCCGTGATCATCCAGGCCGAGGCCGAGGCCCAGGAGAGCCTGGTCAAGGACATCAAGGCGGCGGAGGCGGCGGAGGCGGCGTCCCGGCACAAGGCGCGCGAGGTGCTGGTGCTGGCCGAGGCGCGGCAGCAGGCCGCCGAGCTCGACGCCCGCGCCAAGATCCGTCTGGCCGAGGGCGTCCAGGCCGAGACGGCCGCGGCCGGCCTGGCCGAGGTGCAGGTGCGCGAGCGGGACGCCGCGGCGATCGAGAAGATCGGCCGCGCCGAGGCCCAGGTCGAGCGGGAGAAGGCCCTGGCCGTCGCCGAGGGCGACCAGGCGAAGGCGCTGGCCTCCGCCACCGGAGTGCGGGAGAAGCTCAGGGCCGAGGCCGACGGTGAGCAGGCCATGGCGCTCGCGGCCGCTTCGGCGATCGGCGAGAAGCTCAAGGCCGAGGCCGAGGGTCTGACCGAGAAGGCGGCGGCGCTGGCCGCGCTGGACGAGGCGAGCCGCGGCCACGAGGAGTACCGCCTGCGGCTGGAGGCGGAGCGCGAGATCCGGCTCGCCGGAGTGAACGTTCAGCTCAAGGTCGCCGAGGCGCAGGCCGAGGTGCTGTCCGCGGGCCTGTCCAAGGCCAACATCGACATCGTCGGCGGCGACAGCGTGTTCCTCGACCGGCTGGTGGGCTCGATCGGCTTGGGCAAGGCCGTGGACGGCTTCGTGCAGCACTCCGACGTCGCCCAGACGCTGGCCGGGCCGTACCTGGACGGCACGCAGAGCCTCCCCGCCGACCTGGGCAGGATGATCGGCTCGATCGACACCGCCGACGTGCGCAACCTCTCCCTCTCCGCGCTGCTGGTGAAACTGATCAACTCGGGCGGTGCCGACGCCGACAGACTGCGTGACCTGCTGGGCGGCACGCGTGAGTCCGCCGTCGCCGAGGCTCCGGCCGCCGCCCTCAGCTCCGGCAAGCAGTGACGCCCATGACAGAGGTCGCCGACGCTCCGGGCGGCCACTCCGTGCTGGACGCGGGCACCTACGAGGTGCTCCGCGGCCGGCTCGCCGAGCGGGCGGCCGTGCTGGCCCGGCGGTCCGAGACGCTCAACGCCCGGCGCCTTGAGGTCTTCGGCGGGACCGAACTCCGCCTGATCGGCACCGAGCGGATCCGTACCGAGAACAACTGCGTTCCCCGCGACATCGTGGCGCTCGGCGGGACGGCGGGCCCGCGCGAGGAGACGGGAGACGGGCACGACCACCGGCAGGGGCTCATCCTGTTCGGCTACAACGTGTTCATGGGGTTGAAGCCCGAGACGGCCGTCGGGGACGTCTTCTCCATGCACACCTTCGTGCGGGGGGCGGCGGGCACCGGGAGCGGCCTGGACGGCGACGCCTTCCGGTTCGACCCCGCACCGCTGTTCCGGCATCCGCAGTTCGAGCGGGACTTCGCCGAGCTCTACCGCTACTACCGGGGGACGCGGCTGCTCCAGCTCCGCCGGATCGAGGGCAGGATGCTGGCGGTCTTCCAGACGGGTCCGCAGGATGTCCGCGTGCTGCGCTGGCAGGTCGGCGTGGACGGCAGCCTCACCTACATCGACGACCGGGGCGAACGCGACCACGCCTTCCCGCCCTCGCACGACTTCGAGTGGATTCCGGCCACCCGCGACGACCACGTGCCGGGCCGCCACCCGCACATCTCGATCCAGGGTGAGATGTTCGTCGAGACCGTCGGCGGCGACCTCACCATCAAGATCGAGAACAATACGGAGACCGGCGAGGGCGTCTACCGTGAGCCGGTCGCCGAGCCGCTGCAGAGCCTCGCCGACGCGGACGTGCACCACGCCAGGGTCGGCCCGCTGATCCTGCTGCGCGTCCGGCCCTACAACGAGACCGAGTGGCGGCATCTGGTCTTCAACACCAGGACCAAGGACGTCAGCCGCCTCGACGGCATCGGCCAGGCCTGCCAGCGCCTCCCCGATGACCAGGGGATCATCTTCCCCGGCGGCTACCACCTGTCCACCGGGGTCGGCAAGACCTTCGACACCGACGTCTCCGACCTGGAGTTCGAGCGGGTCATCCGCTCGTCCAACGGTGAGGACGTGCTCTACGTCTTCCACGCCCGTGCCGAGGGCCGGTCGCTGCTGCTGCCGTACAACGTGATCCGCAAAGAGGTCTCCACGCCGCTGTCCTGTCACGGCTACTCGCTGTTCGACGACGGCACGCTGATCGTCTTCAAGGCGACCTCGGACGAGCCCACCCGGGTCCACCCGATGCAGGTCTGGCAGACGCCGTACGTGTCGGACCTGCATGCCGCCGCCCAGCCGGCGGGCACCGGGCCGCTGGAACGGATCGGCAACGCCGAGCTGGTGCGCGGGATCTCCGACTGCCTCTCGGTGGCCCGGATGATCGAGGAGATGGCGCCGTCGGTCCCTGTTTTCGAGGCGCTGATCGCGGCCTGCGCCCGAGCCTTCGACCACTACCACTGGCTGGGCGAGCACGGCCTGCGAGGCCCGCTCGCCGACGTGCGGGCCGCCGCCGAGCAGGTGCTGGAGGAGTTCGAGAAGGTCCAGGCGCTCACCGAGCAGGCCGCGACCGCGCTGGAGACCACCGCCGACGAGATCGTCTCCCTGGTACGGCGGGCACACGCGCAGGAGCCGCGCTCCGCGCAGGGGTGGATCACCCACCTCGCCGAGCTGCGGCGGGCCCAGGGCCGTCTGGTGACCCTGCGCGAGCTGCGCTACGTGGACACCGGCCGGATCGACGGGCTGCGCGCGGAGCTCGACACCGAACTCGGCGCCACCGCGCAGCGCGCGGCCGGTTTCCTGCGGGGCGAGGACGCCTTCGCCGGCTACCACGCGGAGGTCGAGCGGCTGGTCTCCGACGCCGGGGCCATCGCCACGGTGGCCGAGGCCGAGCCGATCGGCGAGCGGCTGGCCGGGCAGTCGCAGGGGCTGGAGGTCGTGGTCGAGGTGGTCGGCACTCTCGACATCGCCGACGCGACCGTGCGGACCGCGATCCTGGAACGGATCGGCGAGGTGCTCGGCGGGATCAACCGGGCCCGCGCCACGCTGGACGCGCGCCGGATGGAGCTGCTGGCGAGCGAGGGCCGGGCGGCGTTCGCGGCCGAGTTCACGCTGCTGGGGCAGGCGATCACCGGGGCGCTGGCGCTGGCCGGCACCCCCGAGCGCTGCGACGAGCAGCTCGGCCGGCTGATGCTCCAGCTGGAGGGCCTGGAGTCGCGCTTCGCCGAGTTCGACGACTTCCTGGCCCGGCTGGCGGCCAAGCGGGAGGACGTCTACGAGGCGTTCTCCGCGCGGCGGCAGGCACTGCTGGACGAGCGCGCCCGCAGAACCGACCGGCTGGTGGAGTCCGCCACCCGGATCCTGGTCGGTGTGCGCCGCCGGGCGGCCGGGCTCGGCTCGCTCGACGAGGTCAACACCTACTTCGGCTCCGACCCGATGGTCGTCAAGCTGCACGGTGTGACCGGGGAACTGCGCGCGCTGGGTGAGGCGGTCCGGGCCGAGGAGATCGAGGGCCGGATCAAATCGGCCCGCCAGGAGGCGGGCCGCGCCCTGCGCGACCGGCTCGACCTGTACACCGACGGCGGTGAGACGATCCGCCTGGGACGGCACCGGTTCGCCGTCAACACCCAGGCCACCGACCTCACGCTGGTGCCGCACGAGGGCCGGCCGACGTTCGCCATAACCGGCACCGACTACCGCTCGCCGGTGCGCGACGAGACGTTCGCCGAGACCGTGCCGTTCTGGAGCCAGTCGCTGGTGTCCGAGACGGCTGAGGTCTACCGGGGTGAGCACCTGGCCGCCGTCATCCTGGCCGCCGCCGAGGCCGGCACGCTGAGCGCGGGCGGGGCGGCCGTCACACTCGACGGACTGCGCTCGGCGGCCGACGCGGGCGGTCTGCTGGAGATCGTCCGTACCGTGGCGCAGGCCCGTTACGACGAGGGTTACGAGCGTGGTGTGCACGACCACGACGCGACCGCGATCCTGACGGCCCTGCTGCGGCTGCACGCGGGCGCGGGCCTGCTGCGCTTCCCTCCCGCGGCGAGGGCGGCGGCCCAGCTCTTCTGGACCTTCGGGGTGGACGAGTCCTCGCGCGCGGCATGGAGCACCCGGACGGTCTCGCTGGCGCGGGCGCGCGCCCTGTTCGGCGGGGTCGGCGCGGTGGAGGAGACGCGCCGTGCGCTCGGCGTGGCCATCGCGGCCTTCATGGCCGGGCTCGGCGGCACTGCGGGCGGCACTGCGGGCGGCACTGCGGGGGAGGCGACCGCCGGGTCCGGGCGGACGGACGGGCCGGGCGGTCAGGACGTCTTCGCGCTCGCCGGGGAGTATCTCTTCGAGGAGCTGGCCGGTGAACCGTCCGGGTTCGTGACGAGCGCGGGGGCGCGGTCGCTGCTGGAGCGGTTCGACCGGGCGCTGGGGACGTCACGCCAGGAGTTCGACGACGACCTGCGGGCACTCGGGGACGACCTCGCCGGACGTCACCGGCTGGCCGAGGCCTGGCTGGGGGCGTTCGAGTCACCGGCCGAACTGCCGGAGGCGGTGGCCGTACGGCTGTGCGAGGTGGTCCGGTACGACTCCTCCGCGGCTCTGACCGCCACGGTCGAGGGGCTGCTCGGCACGCATCCGCGGATCGCCGGGCGCACGCTGGAGCTGCGCCTGGACGAGTTCCTCGGGCGGACCCGGCACTTCCGCGAGCACCGCGTCCCCGCCTACCGCGCCTACCAGCGGCGGCGCAACGACCTGGTCGCCGCCGAGCGGGCGCGGCTGCGCCTGGAGGAGTACCGGCCGAAGGTGATGAGCGCCTTCGTGCGCAACGAGCTCCTCGACGAGGTCTACCTCCCGCTCATCGGTGACAACCTGGCCAAGCAGATCGGCGCGGCCGGTGACGCCAAACGGACCGACCAGATGGGCCTGCTGCTGCTCATCTCACCGCCCGGCTACGGCAAGACCACCCTCATGGAGTACGTCGCCAGCCGGCTCGGCCTGATGTTCGTGAAGGTCAGCGGCCCCGCCCTGGGGCACCTGGTCACCTCGGTGGACCCGGCGCGGGCACCCGACGCGACGGCCCGCCAGGAGGTCGAGAAGATCTCGTTCGCGCTGGAGACGGGCAACAACGTGATGCTCTATCTCGATGACATCCAGCACACCTCCCCCGAGCTGCTGCAGAAGTTCATCTCGCTGTGCGACGGCCAACGGCGGATGGAGGGTGTCTGGGAGGGCGAGACCCGCACCTACGACCTGCGCGGCAAGCGCTTCGCGGTCTGCATGGCGGGCAACCCGTACACCGAGTCCGGCACGCGGTTCCGCATCCCCGACATGCTCGCCAACCGTGCCGACGTGTGGAACCTCGGTGAGGTGCTGTCCGGCAGGGAGGAGCTGTTCGCGTTGAGCTACGTCGACAACGCGCTCACCTCCAACCCGTTCCTCGCTCCGCTGTCCACCCGGGACCGCGGCGACATCCGCCTCCTGGTACGGCTGGCGCAGGGCGACCCCGCGGCCAGGGCCGACCGGCTCTCCCACCCGTACTCCGCCGCGGAGCTCGACGAGGTGCTCCCGGTCCTGCGCCACCTGCTCCGCGTCCAGCGGGTGGTGCTGGCCGGCAACCAGGCCTACATCGCCTCGGCCGCCCAGTCCGACGCGTCCAGGACCGAGCCGCCCTTCCAGCTGCAGGGGTCCTACCGGAACATGAACAAGCTCGCCGCCAGGATCGTCCCGGTCATGAACGGGGCCGAGCTGGAGGCGTTGATCGACGACCACTACCTCGGCGAGGCCCGGACCCTCACCTCCGGCGCCGAGGCCAACCTGCTCAAGCTGGCCGAACTGCGGGGCATCATGACGGCCGGGCAAGCCGGACGGTGGGCCGAGGTGAAGGCGGCCTACCTGCGTGAGAAGGCGCTCGGCGGCGCCGGTGACGACCCGGTGACCAGGGCGGTCGGCGCGGTCGGCCTGCTGGCCGACCGGGTGAGCACGGCCATCGAGCAGGCCGCCGACCGCCTGTCCCCCGAGCCGTAGCGGAGGTGCCGGAGCGGTTGACCCGCCGGGACATGACGGCGTTTCGGAAGCGGCGTTTCGGGAGCGGCATGTCAGGAGCGGCAGGACCGGCCGGCTCATGCCGTCGCAGACGGCGGCGTGAGCCGTTACGACCGGGGACCGATGAGACCGTGCCCTGAGCCGTTACGGCCGGGGACCGGCGAGACCGTGCCCTGAGCCGTTACGGTCCGGGACCGGCGAGACCATGCCCTGAGCCGTTACGGCCGGGGACCGGTGAGGCCGTATTGGAGCAGCCCGGTGAGGGTGTCGATCGCTTCGTCGTCCCCGAGGATCCGGCCGATGGGTTCGCCGCCGCCGGCGATCCAGACCTCGCAGAACCCTTCAAGCAGGGCGTTGAACGCCGATGCCAGGACCGCGGGGTCGCCGGGTAGGTCGAACCCGGCGGTCTGGAGCCGCTGGAGGTGCTCGCGCATGGTCTGCAACTGGGCGTGCCTGCTCCGGGCCACCTGCTCGGCGAACTGCGGGTCGACCAGTGCGGCCTGGCCCAGCGCCTGGATCTCAGGGAGGTGCGCCTGGTAGGTGTGCCAGTACGTGGCCACCCGGGCGCGCAGGGCGGGCTGCTGCGACAGGTCGTCGCCCGCCTCATGGCCCGACAGTTCCTCACCTGCCTGAGCGGACCAGTCGACCAGTAACGCCTGGAGCACCTCCTCCTTGCTCGCGAAGTGCTTGTAGAACGAGCCGGCGGAACGGCCCGCCTCGGTGGTGATGTCGGTGATCTTGGCATTGAGATAACCGGTGCGGGCGAACACCCGGCGGGCGGCTTCCTTCAGCGCGACCTCGGTCTGCGCGGCCTTGGCCTTACGGCTTGCAGCCGTCGGCTCGGATGCGGACACACACCCCTCCTTGACAGCTAGACTCCCACTCGGTAAATCTGTATTCATCGAATTCAGATTCACTGAAAACTGGTTCATACACAGTATGACCTACCGAGAGGGCAGACCCATGGGCACAGCACGCAACGGAGACGTCGAACTCGCCTACGAGACCTTCGGCACCCCGGACGGAGCACCACTGCTGCTGATCAGCGGTACGGGCGTGCAGATGCTGATCTTCCCGGAAGACCTGTGCAACGCGCTCGTCGATCTCGGTTTCCAGGTCGCCAGGTTCGACAACCGCGACACCGGCCTGTCCACTCACCTGACCGGCGCGCCTGCGCCCGGCTGGTTCACGACCATGACCCGCCCGTCTTCGGCGCCGTACCGGCTGGAGGACATGGCCGAGGACGCCGTCGCGGTGCTGGACGCACTGGGGTGGAAGTCCGCGCATCTGGTCGGCACCTCGCTGGGCGGGATGATCGCCCAGACCATCGCCATCCGGCACCCTTCCCGGGTGCGCACCCTCACCTCGATCATGTCCACCCCCGCGGCCCGGATCGGCACCATCCCCAAAATGGCCACCCTAAAAGCGATCATGAAAATCTCGAGCATGCCGGTGACCGGCCCGGACCAGGCGGCACAGGAGGCGGTGGCGATGAAGAAGCTCATCGGTTCCCCGCGTTACCCCTTCGACGAGCAGGAGGTGGGCGACATCGGCCGCCGATCCTACGAGCGCAACCCCGGCACTCCCGAAGGCGACGCGCGCCAGCGCGCCGCGGTCACCGTCTCCGGGGACCGGCGCAAGGCACTGGCCAAGGTGCGGATCCCCACTCTCGTCCTGCACGGTGAGGACGACCCGGTCATCCGGCTCAAGGCCGGCCGGGCCACAGCGGCCGCCATCCCCGGCGCACGGCTGGTCACCTATCCCGGCATGGGTCACGACCTGCCCAGAGCCCTCTGGCCGTCCATACTCGACCAGATCCGCTCCCTTGCCTTCACCCGTTGAAGTCCGCCACACACCTCGAACAGGCGACCACCCCGTCTGCGGGATCCGGGTGAGCCCGAAGACGGCGCGGACCCACCGGCATGGATGCCGGGGCTACAGCGGAACATCTCCGGCCCGGCCCACGGTCCATAGGCGACCCGTTGATCTCCCCGGTGGGATCGAGGGAGTGGCCCCCGCACCGGTGGAGACGGTCCTCACCTCCTTATACTTTCCCTCGTCTACGCACAATCGGTCCGCGCCCGCCGGGATGGCCTTCACGTGCGGCACGTACATTCCGATCAGCGGTCGACGGCCCCCACGGCCGACGAGACCGCGCAAGAGCAGGGAGCACGGTGAAGCTTCTCCACTCCGGGAAGGTCCGCGACGTATACGAGGACCGCGGGGACATCATCCTCGTGGCCTCCGACCGCGTGTCGGTCTACGACGTGATCCTGCCCACGCCCATTCCCGACAAGGGGAAGATCCTCACCCAGCTCTCCCTGTGGTGGTTCGAGCAGCTCGCCGACATCGTGCCCAACCACGTGGTCTCCGCCACCGACGTGCCCGCCGAGTTCGAGGGCCGCGCCGTACGGTGCCGGAAGCTGACGATGGTGCAGGTCGAGTGCGTCGCACGCGGTTACCTGACCGGCAGCGGGCTGAAGGACTACCGGACCCACGGATCGGTCTCGGGTGTGCCGCTGCCCCCCGGCCTGGTGGACGGCTCCAGGCTCCCCGAGCCGATCTTCACTCCGAGCACCAAGGCTCCACTCGGCCAGCACGACGAGCCCATCGCCTTCGACGACGTGGTCGCCCAGGAGGGCGCGGAGGTCGCCGAGGAGCTACGACGGATCACGCTGGAGGTCTACCGGCGGGGGTCCGAGCTCGCCGCGGAGCGGGGCGTCATCATCGCCGACACCAAGATCGAGCTGGGCTGGGCCGCCGACGGCACGCTCGTGCTCGGCGACGAGGTGCTGACCTCCGACTCCTCGCGGTTCTGGCCCGCCGACCGGTGGGAGCCCGGTCACGCCCAGTTCTCGTTCGACAAGCAGTACGTCCGCGACTGGGCGACCGGCACGGGCTGGGACAAGAAGGAGCCCGCCCCGGAGGTGCCCGCCGAGGTCGTGGAGGTCACCCGGGCCCGCTACATCGAGGCGTACGAACGCATCACGGGCAAGACCTGGTGATCGCGCGCCGGTAGGGCCTCACCGAGGGGAAGGACCGGCGTCCGCGTTCCGTGGATGCCGTGCCCTCTCGGGCGAACGGAGACCGGCTCCCCGCGACCGGACGGGGGGACGAGTCCCGTAGAGGTGTGCGAACACCGCCTCCCGTCCGGCGGAACGGCCTCAGGGCGTCAGCTTCCGCTCGGCCGCGGCGCCCACGACCAGGCGCTCGGCGGAGACCGGATGGGCTCCGAAGTCGGCCACGATGCAGGTGATGTTGTCGGGGCCACCGCCCCGGTTGGCCAGGTCGATGAGCCACCGGGCGGCCTCGTCGGGATCGGCGATCTCGGTGAGCGTGTTGAACAGGGTCTCCGGGCCGACCACTCCGGTCAGGCCGTCGGAGCAGAGCAGGTAGCGGTCGCCCGGCTGGGCCTCGCGCAGGGACAGGTCCAGTTCGCCGTCGCCGGTGCCTTCGAGGACCCGCAACACCATGGCCCGGCGCGGGTGCTCGGCGGCCTGCTCGGGGGTGATGCGGCCCTCGTCCACCAGTGACTGGACCAGGGTGTGGTCATGGGTGATCTGGTACAGAGCGCCGCCGCGCAGCATGTAGGCGCGGGAGTCCCCGACATGGGCGAGGGCGAAGGTGGCGCCGTCCCACAGCATGGCGGTCAGCGTGGTGCCCATCCCCCGTAACGTGGGGTCCTGCTCACTCATGTCGTGCAGCGTGTGGTTGACGTCCGTGGCCGTGCCCTTCAGGGCGGCGACCAGGTCGACACCGCCGGCCGGAAGGCCCTCGTCCAGGGCCACCAGGGCGGTGACGGCGAGTGAGCTGGCGACCTCCCCACCCGCGTGACCGCCCATGCCGTCGGCTATGGCGAGCAGGCGCGCGCTCGCGTAGCCCGAGTCCTCGTTCGCCTCACGGCGGACGCCTACGTCGGAGCGGGCCGCATATCGCAGGGCCAATCCTTCGTTCAGTGCCATGAAGGCAGTAAAGCATTGGTTGAAGCACTTCACAAGCAAAGATGTTGTAGACCGTTAAGGCACAGTGAACTACTGTGGCCAACATGGAGGAGAGCCAGGACATCACGGTGAACGCGGGCGACATCGCCCGGCTCGCCTCCGTCGGCCGGGCCGCGGTGAGCAACTGGCGCCGCCGCCATGATGACTTTCCCCAGCCTGTCGGGGGCACCGCCTCCAGCCCGCTGTTCTCCCTGCCCGAGATCGCCGCGTGGTTGCGCCGCAACGGCAAGTCGTTCGAGGTCTCTCTTGGCGACCTGGTCTGGCAGCGGCTGCGGACCTCGGTCGACGACCTGCGCCTGGGCGACCTGGTGGGCAGGGTCGGCGCGTTCCTGCTGTTCCTGCAGCGGGAACCGGAGGCGTGGCGGAAACACGGCACACAGTCTCTCACCAGCCTGACCGCCGCGACGACAGACCTTCCCGGCTCCCCCGACCTACGACTGGACGACCTCGCGCTCGTCAGGCTGGTGGCCGAACTGGCCGCCGAGCGGGGCCCGCTGGACACCTTCGAGTTCCTCTGCGAGCGCTATGTCGAGGCCCACTCCCGTCAGCTCTCGGTGACCAGGGACGACGTGGCCGCCCTCATGTCCCGGCTGGCCGGCCAGGACTCCGGGACCGTCCTCGACCCCGCCTGCGGCCTCGGAACCCTCCTCCTGCACGCCGGTGCCTCACTGGGTCAGGAGACCAACGAGACGAACGCGCTGCTCGCCGCGGTCCGGCTGCTGCTGCGCGGAGCCACTGCCCGGGTCGTCGCCGGCGACTCGCTGCGCGAGGACGGCCTGGCCGGCGAGCTCGCCGACGCCGTGGTCTGCGACCCTCCGTTCAACGAGCGCGCCTGGGGATACGAGGAGCTGACCGGCGACCCCCGATGGGAGTACGGCCTGCCGCCACGCGGGGAGTCCGAGCTGGCCTGGGTCCAGCACTGCCTGGCCCACGTGAGACCGGGGGGCCTGGTGGTGATCCTGATGCCGACGGCGGCGGCCGGTCGCCGTCCCGGCAAGCGCATCCGGGGCAACCTGCTGCGCACCGGGGCGCTGCGGGCCGTGGTGACACTGGGCCTGGGCGGCCCCGACCTGTGGATCCTGCGCCGGCCCGACGGAGGCCACCCGCCGTCCCGGCTGCTGATGATGGACGCGAGCGAGGACCTGTCGGCCGTGGAGCCCGCCTGGCACGCCTACCTCCGTGATCCGGAGGCCGAGCCGTCCGGCGGCGGCCGTACCGTGCGGATCATCGACCTGCTCGACGACGAGGTGGACCTCACCCCGGCCCGGCACCGCCCGCAGCTGGGCGGCCCGGACTTCCTGCGCGACTTCACCGACGCACTGAACCGCTTCCGCGACACCTCGGCCATGCTGCCGGTGGCCCCTCCGGCGCTTGAGCTGCTCACCGAGCGGCAGGACCTGCCGACCACCACCGTCGGCGAGCTGGCCAAGGCGGGCCTGATCACCATCCTGCAGGCTCCGGCCAAGATGACGGCCGACGAGGGCCCGCTGCCGGTCCTGACCGCCGACGACACCGCACTGGGCACGCCTCCCTCCGGGAGGACCACCCTTGACCCGGCCCTGGTCATGATCAGGCCCGGGGACGTGGTGACCACCACCCTGGGCACGGTCCGGGTGGTCACCCGGAGCGGCGCGGCGCTCGGCCCGCAGCTCACGCTCTACCGCGTCGACCCGCAGCGGCTCGACGCCGACTTCCTGGCCGGCTTCCTCCGCTCCGCCGACGCGGCCCGCGTCCACCCCAGCTCCAGCCGCCTGGATGTGCGCCGGGCGCGGGTGCCCATGCTTCCCCTTGCCGACCAGCGGCGGTACGGCACGGCCTTCCGTGAGCTGTTCGCGCTGGAGGACAGGGTGCGCGAGACGACGACGCTGGGGGAAACGCTGATCCGGCTAGGCTTTGACGGACTGGTCGACGGCCACCTCCGGCCGTGCGACCAAGGAGTGTGACTTCCTATACGTCCAGGGGAGGGCCGGATGGTCATCGGCGACCGATACGTGCTCGACGACCTCCCTCTCGCCCAGGGCGGCATGGGCGCGGTCTACGGCGGCCATGACAGGCATCTCGACCGCAAGGTGGCCGTCAAGTTCCTGCGCCTGCTCAGCGGTCCGGACGAGGAGCTGAACCGGCGCTTCCTGCGGGAGGCCCGGATCCTGGCGAAGCTGGAGCACCCCGGAGCGCCCGTCCTCTACGACTTCGGCACCTTCGACCAGCGGCTCTTCCAGGTGATGCAGTTCATCGAGGGCGTGACCGTGGCCGACCTGGTCAGCGAGCACGGCCCGCTCCCGGTCCCCTGGGCGGCCGCGATCGCCGCCCAGGCGTGTGCCGTGCTGTCGGCCGCCCACGCGCTCTCCATCTACCACCGCGACCTCAAGCCGACCAACCTGATGCTCTGTCCCGACGGCAGCGTCAAGGTGCTCGACTTCGGCCTGGCCATCCTCCGCGAAGCGGACTCGACCCGGTTCACCCGGGTCGGCCAGATTCTCGGCACCCCGGCCTACATGGCTCCCGAGCAGATCCAGCGCGGTCTCGCCGGTCCCCGCAGCGACCTCTACGCCCTCGGCTGCGTGATCCACGAGATGCTGACGGGCAGGCAGCTCTTCACCGGCCCCACCGAGTACGCCGTCTTCGAGCGTCAGGTGAAGGAGCGCCCGCCCGCCGTCCCCGGCGTCTCCCCGGAGCTGAACCGGCTGATCGAGGATCTTCTGGAGAAGGATCCCGAACGGCGCCCGGCGAGCGCCGACCTCCTCTATGAACGCCTGCAGTCCTTCGCCGTGGACCTGCCGATGCTCCCCGGTTTCCTGAACCCGCCGTCGGTGCCCAGCCCCGGCCGGATGTACGCCCGGATGGTCGGCCGCGTCCTCGCCTGACCTCCACCGGGGTCAGGCCTATCACCTGCGCGGCCGCGGCCGGTGCCGGCACTGCGACCGGCTGCGACCTGAGACCCGCCGCCCCACCGTCCGGCGGTGCCGCGGCACTCCGGGGAGAATGCCGTTCATGGAGAGTCGATGGGTGGAAGTGGCCGATCGGGTGCTGGTCCGGCGATATGCCGAGCTGGACCTGTCGGTGGGACTGGTCATGGGCGACGGCGGTTGCCTGGTGGTCGACACGCGAGGGGACGAGCGGCAGGGGGCGGAGCTCGCCGCCGAGGTGCGGCGGATCACCCGGGATCCGTGGACGGTGGTGATCACTCACTCGCACTTCGACCACAGCTTCGGCACGCGGCCGTTCCTGGAGTGCCCCGTCTGGGCGCATGAGGGCTGCCGGGCGGACCTGGCCGAGGACGGGGCCGGCACGAAAGAAGCCTGGGCGCGGCGGTACCGGGAGAAGGGGCGCGCGGACATCGCCGACGACATCGCCGGGACGGAGATCGTGCTGCCGGATCATCTCGTGACCGATCGCGCGGAGTCGGTCGTCGGCGGGCGGCGCGTGGTCATGACCTACTTCGGCCGCGGTCACTCCGGCAACGACCTGGTGGTCCATGTGCCGGACGCGAATGCGGTGTTCGCCGGCGACCTGGTGGAGAACGGCGCGCCGCCCGCCTACGGCGACGCCTACCCGCTCGAGTGGCCGGCCACCGTCGACGGTCTGCTCGGGCTCGCCGGCGACGACGCCGTCGTCGTGCCCGGGCACGGGGATCCGGTGGATCGCGGGTTCGTCGCCGCCCAGCGGGCCGAGATCGGCGCCGTCGCCGGGCTCTGCCGGGAGGTGGCGGCGGGCCGGATGAGCATCCAGGACGCCGTACGGCTGTCGCCCTACCCCGAGGACACCACCAGGACCGCCCTGGGCCGCCCGGTGGACCGGTGGGGCGTCTCCGACCACTGACCCGTCCGCCACCGGCCGGGGCACCTGCTCCTCAGCCGCTGACCCGTCCACCACCGGCCGGGGCACCTGCTCTCCGGCCGGTGGCCACTGACCCGTCCGCCACTGACCCGTCCGCCTCTGGCCGGGCGCCTGTTCCCGGCCCCGGGCCCGGCGTCCGGCTCCGACAGGACGGCGGCCGCTCAGAGCCTCGCGAGGGTGGGCGCGCCTCCCGGGGCGAATTCGGTGTGGATGCGGTCGTACGGCACTCCCATGGCGACCAGGCGAGCGGTCGTCACCCGCACCATCTCGGTGGAGCCGCAGACGAAGACGTCTCCGCGCGGGATGATCCGGTGATAGTCCAGCGCGTCCACGGCGTTGTGCCTGGGCCGTTGCTGCGGCTCGTCGGACACCGTCTGGACGATCCGCAGGCGCCTGTGCTGTGCCCGCAGGCGCTGCAGGTCCCCGTTGTCGTAGGCGTCGGCGCTGCGCCGGACGCCGTGGAAGAGGTCGATGGCGGGGCGGTCGGGCACCCACACCGACTCCTCGATGAGCGCCTTGAGGGGGGCCAGACCCGTACCTCCCGCGATGAAGACCAGGTGCGAACTGCTCGCCCGGTCGAGCACGAGGGATCCTCGTGGCGGTCCCAGCAGGAGGCTGTCCCCCGGGCGCGTGTGGTGCATCAGCGCTGTGCTGACCCATCCCCCGGAGACCATCCGCACGTGGAACGAGAGCAGGTTGTCCTCGCGGGGCGCGTTCGCTATCGAGTAGGAGCGCCATACGCGGGGCCAGTGCGCGCTCTGCAGGGTGGCGTACTGGCCGGCCCGGAACGGGTACGGCTGGTCGGGGGCGACCGTGATCACGGCCACCTCGGGGGTGCGTACCTCGTGCGACACCACGGTGCCGACCCAGGTCGGGGGCGTCTGGGCGGCGTCCTGCTCGGCCGCCTGGATCATCACCTCGGCGATGAAGTTGTAGGCGGTCATCCAGGCGTCGTCGTAGGCGGGCAGCCAGGCGCCCTGCGCGTGGTACCGCATCGCGGCGACCAGGCAGCTCCCAACGGCGGGGTAGTGCTCGGGCCGGACCCCGTACTTGCGGTGGTCGCGGGCGAGCGTGCCGAGGTAGTCGCTCAGTCCCTCACCGTCCTCCAGGTTGAGCACCACCTGGGTGAGCGCCTGAAGCAGGCGGTCGCGCTGCATGTCCATCGCGGGAGGGAACATCTCCCGGATGTGCGGGTAGTTCGCGAAAAGTCTGCCGTAGAAGTGCATGGCAAGCTTGCCGGCCACCGGCTCGACGAGAGACCAGCTGTAGCGGATCAGCCCGATGTCAATTGTCATATCGTCACTCGACCGACTTCCCCGCTACCTCCCGCTCCCGCCCGGCGGACCTCACCTGCCCGACCCCGAAGTAGTCGTCCCCCGCCGGCCTGCGCCCCTCCGGCCTGCGCTCCCTGCGGTCCTGCCTGACCAGCAGCGGGATGTGCTTGGAGCAGTGAATGTAGGCCTCCTCGACCTCCACCGTGATCCAGCGCTCGGCGCGGCGGCCGGGCACGGTGCGGTCCTCGTCCTCCAGCCCGTAGCGGCGAACCGCGTCGTAGGCGGTCACGATGGTCGCCGCACCGTTCACGTGCAGTCCGACCAGGTCCTCGAAGAAGTCGACGAACAGCAGGCTGATGTGCGCGTTCTCCAGCATGTTTCCCATGCTGGCGAGCACGCCGTTCCCCCGGAACTCCGGGTACATCAGCCTCGTGTCATCCATGACCCGGACGAAACCGGGCGGGCCCGCCCGGAACGACGTGTCACAGTTGCCCGCCGCGTCCGAGGTCCCCACGAAGACCATTTCCTGACGGGCGACGAACTCGCGCATGTGCGGCGTCAGACGGTCGACGACCTGCCGGTCGTAGAACCGCTCCGCCCGCTCTCTGGTGGCGAAAAGCCGCTGGAGGACGTGCTCCCCCCTTGAACCCGGCAGTCCTTCGCCGTCATCCAGACCCCCGCGCGGCGCGTACTGCCCCATCACATCGCTCCTATTGGTCCTGAACACGAGGCTTGCGACACGAGCGGGCGCCGGCTCGCACCAGAGCGGAAGACCGAACCGAACAATCCTGCCCACATAAGCGATGGAGCCTAGACCATGTTCTCCCTTGTCCGAAATGGTTGGGAAAGTTTTCTTCGTCAGTCATGAGGACAACTCAGCTATTCCTGTCTCCCGGGATTCGCCTCGCGCCCCGCCGCCCTCCGGACCCGGCGCCACCCCGTCGCAGCCGGTCGGGAAAGGCCGTTACGGCAGGTCACTGGTCCGGTGACGGCTTCTCACCGCACCCGGACACAGCGCCCAGGTGGTGGGCAACGGACCGGTCGTGTTCTACGATTTCGCGGGCATGGCAGGCCATCCGTCATCCGGCCGCCCCCCTGCCGTTCAGCGGAGTCGTGAACGACACACGATTCGGCGATTGCCCGGCGGGAGGCCACTGATGAGCGGTTCGGATGGCGAGACCCGCGACGGCCCGGCCCACCCGTTGCGTGAGGTCGCCGGGGTCTTCCTGAAACTGGGCCTGATCGGGTTCGGCGGCCCCGCCGCGCACATCGCGATGATGCGCGAGGAGCTGGTACGGCGCCGCGGCTGGGTGTCCGACGAGCGTTTCGTCGACCTGATGGGCGCAGTCAACCTCATTCCCGGCCCCAACTCCACCGAGTTGGCCATTCACCTCGGTCACGAACGGGCGGGCCGGCGCGGGCTGATCGTCGCCGGAGTGTGCTTCATCTTTCCCGCGTTCACCATCGTGCTGGCGCTGGCCTGGGCATATGTCCGGTACGGCCAGACACCTGCCGTCGAGGGCCTGCTGTACGGGATCAAGCCGGTGGTCGTGGCCATCGTAGTCTGGGCTCTGGTGGGGCTGCTGCGGACCGCGATCAGGGACCGGCTGACCGCGGCCGTCGCCGTGGCGGCCCTGGCGGCCTACCTGATCGGGGCCGATGAGCTCGCCATCCTGGCGACCGGCGGGCTGGTGGTGACGGCGGTGCGCACCTGGGAGAGCCGGCCGCCCGGTGGCGGTCCGCCGGCCGTGGCGGCGCTGCCGTTCCTGGTCGGCCCCCGGCTCCCCGACCCCACCGGCGGCCGGCTCGCCCAGCTCTTCCTGGACTTCCTGAAGATCGGCTCGGTTCTCTACGGCAGCGGCTACGTGCTGCTCGCCTTCCTGGAGGGCGACTTCGTCGACCGGCTCGGCTGGATCACCCGGACCCAGTTGCTCGACGCGGTCTCCATCGGTCAGGTCACCCCCGGGCCGCTGTTCACCACCGCCACCTTCGTCGGCTACGTGGTCGCCGGATTCCCCGGCGCGGTGCTGGCCACAGCGGGGATCTTCGCACCGTCGTTCCTCCTCGTCGGCCTGCTCAGCCGCGTCGTCGACCGCATCCGCGACCGCGCCTGGTCCTCGGCCTTCCTGGACGGGGTCAACGCCACCGCCCTGGCCCTGATGGCGGGAGTCACCCTCCAGCTCGCGGGTGACGCGTTCGTGGACCCGATCACCGTCGGCCTCGCCGTACTGGCGCTGCTGCTGCAGTGGCGCACCCGGCTCAGCACCGTCTGGTTCATCGCGGTGGCCGCCGCGATCGGCCTGGTGCGAGCGGCGCTCAGCTACTGAGGTTGAACCTCCAGAGTTAGTATTCCAGCCGCACCCAGTGATCTCATCGCGGCGCGGGCCCGCACGAGCGCGCTGGAGAGCGACCTGCTGACGGTGGCCCGGCAGCTGCGAAGCATGGGCGTGCCCCAACGGCTGCTGGGGCGCCTGCTGGGCGAACGCGGCGGGATGAAGGCCGACACCGCGCGCAAGTGGCTGCAACGCCACGGCATCGAGGCCGACCTTGAGACCGAGGTCGGCACGACAGCGAATACGGCACCAGATGGCGCCGATCCCACGGCTCCCCCGGTCCCGGCACTCGGGCCAGATCCGTCGGCGCCGGTCGACCACCAGGCCGTCCCCGAGCCGGTAGACGAGCCGGTCCCCGCACCCGAGCCGATCGTTCCCGAGCCAGCCACCGAGCCGGGCAGGGCCGCACCGGCCGCTGCCCAGCCGCCCCGGACGCCGCCGCCCTACCCGGTGGCCACGCCCACCGCCAAGCCCGCCGAGGCCGCCGAGGCCGCGGTGTGGGAGCGCTACGGAGATCCGGCCAACGCCGTCGCTGGTACACCGACGACGAGCTCGACGCCGCTCAGGTCCTGGCCATGGGCGACGTCGACGGCGCCTCCTGGGTCATCGTTGCCGGCGACATCATCGGCACCGTCCGCCCGCACCTGTCGGCCCGGGAAACCCGTTCCGGGTGGGAGGCCCGCCACCGCGGCGGCGCCCCCGCCTACCACCTGAGCGGCAAGGGACTCGGCAGCCACCCGGCCACCCGGGACAAGGCGATCGTCGAGCTGGTGACCGACGCCCGCCTCCGCTGGGCCGAGCAGCGGCGGCGTGGTCGCGGCGCCTGAACCGTACCGACCGCAGCCCGATGTACCCGTGCATCTTGACGAACTGGTGCCCGCCGACCGCCGCGAACGCCCTCTAGACCTAGAGGGTTCCGGGGGTCAGAGAGATTTGGAACGGAATCCGGCGTTAACGGAGTCCTCCCAGGTCAGTAACCCCGTGCCGCTGCAGTCTTCTGGACGCGGTTAACGCCGGATCCTGTTCAGTTTCACAGCGCAACCTTGATCTACATTGCGTGACAGTAGGTAGCGGTTGGTAACGGTTGTGTCGCTCTGATGACGCTGTGTCTGTTGGGTCATACGTTGCGTACACGCCTGTCGACTTCCCGAGCGACTCAGAAGCGGCGAAGTGCGGCCGTTACGACGGTCCGCCCTCCCGGGCCGAGCAGGAGAAGATCTTTTTCCTCGACAACGAGGACATGGCCCTCATCAAGGGGCATCCCGGCCGACATATCAGATGCGGCTTCGCTCTCCAGCTGGTGACCGTTCGCTATCTGAGGTGCTTTCTGACCGATCCGCTGGAGGTGCCGAACGAGGTCCTGGACGTCGTCGCCGCCCAACTGCAGATCGATGATCCGTCCTGCGTGAAGCGTTACACCGAGCGGGACAAGACGCGGCTGGAACACACCTGGGAGATCGCCAAGGCGTTCGGTCTGACGGACTTCGCCTCGGCCGAGACCGAGCTGGCGGGCAAGGTGCGGGCGCACGCCTGGAACACCGGCGACGGCCCGACCGCGTGCTTCCAGTACGCGGTGCGCTGGCTGCGGCAAAATGACGTGTTGCTGCCCGGGATCAGCACGCTGACCCGGCTGGTGGCGCGCGAGCGGGAGCGGGCGACGCGGGACACCTGCACGACACCCTGGCCGCGCTGCCCAGCGCGCGGCAGCGGGCGGTGCTGGACCTGCTGCTGGAGCAGACCATGTCCTTGCCGTGACTGCCAGAGTCACGGCTGCTCGGCGGCTGTCTTGATCGAGCCGAGCCAGCGCGTCAGCTCGGCGTGCAGTTTCGCGCTGTTGTAGAAGAGCCCGAGCAGGGTGCCGGCCATGGACTCCTCGGTTCGCAGGAGCGTGGTTCCGTCCTGCCGGGTGGTGATGAGGTGGCGGTGCGCGGCGCGCGAGCCCATCGCGCTGCCGGTCCAGGTGATCTCGCGGAGCGGCTCGACGACGGCGAACCGGGAGGTGATGGCGGTACGGCCGTTGACCCAGGTGAACGGCGTATCCACCGTGATGTCGCCGTCGCCCGCGATGCGCACGTCGTGGATGGCTTGGTCGAATGCCGACCATGCGGTGGGGTCGGCGAGCAGGCCCCAGACCCGCTCGGCCGGTGCGTCGATCACCACCTCGTGCGCGGAGCGGATGGGCGCCTCCTCGTCGATCCGGTGCCGCTTGGCGTAGTTGTTGTGCAGCTCATCCAGCGACGGTCCGCGGTAGCGAATCTCCTGCAACATCTGGGCCCCCTATGCGTGATCACGAGCGGGCTGGGCGTTCGCCAGCCGTTTGCTCCGTCCACTCTCGTCAAGACCCTGGCCTGGATCAACGTAGACTTCACGCCCGTGCCGATAACGCACGGGTTATGACTAGGGGCGGGGCTTGTGGAACTTCGAGACATCGAGATCTTCCTGACGCTGGCCGAGGAGTTGCATTTCGGCCGGGCGGCCGAACGTCTGCACGTGTCCCAGGCCCGTATCAGCCAAGCCATCAGTCAGCAGGAACGCCGGCTGGGCGGGGAACTGTTCGACCGCTCTAACCGCCGTCAGATCCGCCTCACCCCGCTGGGCCAGCAACTCCGCGACGACCTTCAACCGATCTACACGAGCCTGAACGACAGCTTGGCACGCGCGCGAATGACCGCCGAAGGCATCGCCGGTGTGCTCACGCTCGGCAGCATGGGCCCGCAGGGCTGGATGATCCGCGAGATCGTCGATCGGTTCCGCAACCGACGTCCGACTGTCCGGCTCGTGCATCGCGAACTCAACGTCGTCGACCCGCTCACATCGCTTCGAGCCGGTGAGGTCGACGTGGCCCATCTGTGGCTGCCGGTCGGCGAACCCGACATCACCACCGGTCCGGTCACCCACACCTCATCGGTCGTCGTCGTCATGACCGCCACTCATCCGTACGCCGACCGGGAATCGCTGAGCTTGGAGGACTACGGAGACCTGACCTTCATGGGACACCGATCACCGATCCCGGCATCTATGGAAGAGGCGTTCCAACCCTTCCACACCCCGTCCGGGCGCCCGGTCGCCCGCGGCCCGGTCATCTCCAACTGGGAGGACGAGCTCAAGGTCATCAGCACTGGACAAGCCGTCGGTGCCGCCGCCGCCGAGGCCGCCCGCTTCTATCCTCGACCGGACCTCGCCTATGTCCCCGTGACCGATGCGCCGCCCGTTCGATGGGCTTTCGCCTGGCGCGCCACCGACACCAACCCGCTCATCCGTGCCCTCGCCGAGGCCGTCGACACCCTGCCGAGTCCAGGCTCGCGGCGCTGAAGAACATGCTGGCGGAGAGCGAATCCACTCATCACAGCAGTCAGTCGGCGAGCCTGACGACGCCGACCGGCCGCCTCTCGACCTGATGATCGTTCTTCGGCTACTCGTGGTTTAAAGACACCATCTCAGCTTGTTGTTTAACCTCTGAACTGCGCATTTGCTGCGTTAAGCCATGTCGGACGATATATCGGGCTGTAACGGCTCGGATGCTGGACGTGAAAGTGGCCACCGCCTCATCGTCGAGTTACCAAGACATCAAGATGAAGGCGGTGGCCGTGAGGTCCATGCTGACACGCGCTGCGGTATGCAGCCCAGACGCGCACCAGAAAGATCTCCGTACCGAAGCGCTGGCGGAGTTGTCGGGCTTCCGCAGCGACTTCTACGCCTGCCTGACCGCTCGGGCCGATGAGCTGTTCGAGCTGACCGAAGCGCTCTTGTGCACCGCCGGGCCGGTCACGACGCTGGTGGACCTGGCGCCGGCACCCGAGCACCGGCGCGGGCATGGCGCCTTGTACGGCGGGCTGAACCAGGGCCGCATCGAGATCAGCAGGTTCCGGCGGGCGCTGGCCGGTCTGCCGCTGCCCAGGGCGGCGGGCGGACGCCTGGTGCTGGCGGTGGATGTGTCCCCGTGGCTGCGCCCGGATGCGGCCACCAGCCCGAGCCGTTCGTTCTGCCATACCTACGGCCGCAGCAAGGATCAGCATCTGATGATCCCGGGCTGGCCGTACTCGGTGATCGCCGCGCTGGAGACGGGGCGGACCTCCTGGACTCAGGTGCTGGATGCGCTGCGGCTGGCGGCCGTGACCGCCGCTCAGGTCCGTGCCCTGCTCATCCGGCTGATCGAGGCGGGGCAGTGGCGGCCGGGTGATCCGGACATCCTGCTGGTGTTCGACGCCGGCTACGATCTGCCCTGCCTGGCCTTCCTGCTAGTGGCCCGTCACTGAATCTCGGCCGGGTAATTGCTCTCGAGCGGTGAAAGCGGCAACCTTCCTCCAGGATGTTGAGGAGGTGGTTGTGGCTCGCCGACCGGAAGTGTTCGTTCGTGCCCTGTCGATGGAGGAAGGCCGCAAGCTGCAGCGGATCACTCGGACCGCGAAGGATCCGGTGAAGCTGCGGCGGGCAATCGTGGTGATGATGTCCGGCCAGGGCCGGTCGGTCCCGGACATCACCTCGTTGATGCAGGTCAGCGATGACTATGCGCGCGATGTGATCCACGCGTTCAACGAGCGGGGGTTCGATGCGCTGGACCCAAAATGGAGCGGGGGCCGTCCGCCGACGATCAGTAGCCAGGTGCGCGAGCACATCTGCCTGATCGCCAAGACGGTCCCCGCCGAATGGGGCATCACCGGGCACTCGACCTGGAGCCTGAAGACCCTGGCCGAACACCTCCTCAAGCGCAAGGTGGTGGCCTCGATCAGCCGCGAGCACCTGCGCCGGATCCTGCGCAAGGGCGGGGTGAGCTGGCAGACCACCACCACGTGGAAGTCCTCCAACGATCCTGACTTCATCGCCGAGATGCAGCGCGTCCTGGACTTATACGACCATCCGCCCGAGGGAGGGCGGGTGATCTGCGTCGATGAGTTCGGGCCGCTGAACCTGATGCCGCGTAAGGGCAAACGCTGGCGTCCGGAGAAGTCGCCGGCGCGGCTGCGGGCCACCTACAACCGCTACCACGGCGTCATGCGCATGATCGCCGCCCTGGACCTGGTCACCGGCAAGCTGTATTACCGGATCCGCAAGCGCAAGCGGTGGCGGGAGTTCTTGTCCTTCCTTAAGACGCTCCGGGCACGCTGGCCAGGCGAAACCCTCTATGTGATCATGGATAACTACTCACCGCACAAGCATCCCGAGGTTCGCTCCTGGGCGGCCGAGCACGATGTCGAGCTGGTGTTCCTGCCGACCTACGGCTCGTGGTTGAACTGGATCGAGTCCGAGTTCGCAGCCTTGCGCTACTACGCGCTCAACGGCACCGATCACCGTAGCCACGACGAGCAGAACGCCGCCATCGCCGGCTACGTCCGCTGGCGCAACGCACAAGCCGTACCCAAGACCCGCTTCGCCGCCAGTTCACCCATCCGAAGCTGGACCAGTTACCCGGCCAAGGCTGCGTGACGAGCCACTAGATCACTTCCACCGGCTCCTGACCGCTTTACTCCGTCGCCGCAAGGCCGCGACCAGCACCCTCCTAGCCCGCCTGCTGGGCGCCACCCGCACCAACTTGTCCAACCAGTTCCAAGATGGCCACCGGATCCTCGACCTGCACAAAATCTCCGTCACGCCGATCCCCGGATCGCCCGCACGTACGCTCGAGCAACTGCAAGATCGTATTACGTCCGCCGATGACTGCCCCGCAGATCAACTCTGACAGTTATTCACGAACAAGCCCCCGGGAAGATCACCAATTGTCAGATCGGCGTGTTCCTCGGCTACGCCTCCACCCGGGGCCGCGCCCTGCTGGACCGGGAGCTGTATCTTCCCCGCCTGTCGTGGATCGCCGATACCGACCGATGCGCGCAGGCGGGAATCCCTGACGATACGGGGTTCGCCACCAAGCCGCAGTTGCTGCGGGCGATGATCGAGCGGGCGATCACCGCCGGAGTGCCGTTCTCCTGGGTGACGGCCGATGAGGCCTACGGCGACAACGGCCCCCTGCGACGCTTTCTGGAAACCGGGCAGATCGGCTACGTGCTGGCCGTAGCCCGTGATCACCAGATCACCACCGGCGCGGGCAAGGTCCGTGCCGACGTCATCGCCGAGAAGATCCCCAAAGCCGCCTGGCAACGACTCTCCTGCGGCCCTGGAGCCAAAGGAGAGCGACGTTATGACTGGGCGCTGATCGCCACCACCAGCCCGGCTCAGCGCCTGCTGATCCGCCGCTCCCTCAGCACGCCATCGGCACTGGCCTTCTACCTCTGTCACAGCCCGGCCCCGGTCTCCCTCTCCCGCCTGGTGAGCGTCGCCAGCGCACGCTGGACCATCGAGGAGTGCTTCCGAACCGGTAAGAACGAAGCCGTCCTCGACCGGTACCAGGTCAGGCTCTATCCGGCCTGGTACCGATACATGACACTGGCCATGCTCGCCCTGGCCTTCCTCGCCGTCACCCGAGCCACACTCGCAGGTGAACCGAACCCACCCGACCACGACCACATGACCACGGGTTCCGTCGGCCACACGATCGTGATCTCCGCTAATGAGATCCGCCGGCTGTTCGCATCGCTCACCCGGCCATCCATCGACGAGCATCACATCCGGCATTGGTCAGTGTGGCGGATACGCCACCAGACACGCGCTCGCCGAGCCCATTACCAGCGACAACGCAACATAGATCACTAAGTACGGCTGGAGTACTAACTCCCGGGCTTCAACTTCAGTAGCGTGCATTCTGGTCCCAGTGCGGGTCCACCCCCGGCGCCGAGTGACGTTGTCTTCCTGACCTGCGGGACGCAGAGCCCATAACGGCGAGAACGACTCTGGAGAGTTTCGCGAGGCACTCGCGCGTACACGTGCGCGGAACCCGAGGGGGGCCTTACCAGTTTCGCCAGGGCCTCTACACGCGCCGGGTATTGGTCTGACCGATATCCCTGCGAGATTGAACGCTAAGGATTGCTCCGGGAACCTCTGGACCGTTCAGAATCTGGGTTGGCTCGCTCACGATGGCTCAACTCGTTCCGAGACGATCAGTTGGCGCACGTTCTGGCGCGGATATTCCTCAACCTCAGGACTTCAGTAGCCTTCGAGAGCCGCCGACCAGCGTCTTTCGCGCCGATATCACCGCCTCACCACGCAAGGACTCGACGTTTCGGATGCCCTGAACGCGCTGAAGAAGCACGTGGAGGAGTTGACGGGGGAGGCGCAGGACGTCGAGGCGCAACCGGTGGATTCGAAGTCGGCTGAACGCGAGCTGGAACCGAACGCGCCGTCGAAGATGGATAGAAGCTATCTGTCCGTTTCTTCGGTTCTCGCCTGGCCGATCTATGTCCGGCTCCGGAACTTTGTTCGCGTAATGACAAATTTAATGATTTAGCTATACGATCGCCGTTCGTGATTGGAGTTGATCTTTCAGGAACCCGGTTGGCCAACGACCTGTTCTTTGTCATGCATGACAACGCGACCGGCCGGATGAGGCTTCATGCCCGCCTGACCGGTTTGGGGCTGGCCGCCGCCATTCTGGGAGAACTGATGCTCGCCGGGCGGATAACCGTGGGATTGGCGGCGGCGCAGATACGGCTCGTCGTTCTCGACGCGGCGCCGCCCGGAGACGCGCTCACCAGGACCGCCCTGGACCACATCATCGCCGAACCCTCGCATCGCTTCCCTACCTGGTTACAGTTCCTCGCCCGTACAGCACCCGCCGACGTGGCGGCCCGGATGACCGCCGACGGGCTGCTGCGCCCGCCCGGCAGACGCCCGTCGCGGAGGCAGGTGCCGGTCGACGTGAACATCGCGGCGTGGCCCAGTGGACGCGTCAACCTGGCGATCCAACGCCGTGAGCCACTCAGCGTCCAGGACAGCGTCCTGCTGGGGCTGCTCGTCGCGACCGGCAGCAACCAGCTCGTCCTGTGGGAGCAGAACCCGAGATACCTCTCCGATTCGATCACCGCCCTCCCGGCGCCGCTCCAGGAACTGATCGCCCAGACCGAGGCTGCCGTAGGCGACTCCGTCATCAGCCGCCGGTGAACCCACCCCCCTCATTCCAAGGATCCCCATGTCCGTGACAGAACAAAGGGCCAGCGCCGTTTCCGCCGCGCTCGCCCAGGACCGCCTCGGTGTGCCGTCGGTGGTGTTCTTCGTCATCTCGGCGGCGGCGCCGCTGACCGTCATCGGTGGCTCGGTGACCGCCGCCTACGCCGCGACCGGCGTGACCGGCGTACCGCTCGCCTTTCTCCTGCTCGGAGCCATCCTGGGCCTGTTCGCTGTCGGCTACGTGACGATGGCCCGTTACGTCGTCAACGCCGGGGCGTTCTACGCGTACACCGCGAAAGGACTCGGCAGGCCGGTGGGGGTGGCGACCGCGTGGGTCGCGTTGCTGGCCTACAACGCGCTCCAGGTGGGTCTCTACGGCATGATCGGTGCGGCCGCCCAGCCACTGATCGCCGACTGGTTCGGAAGCTCTCCGCCCTGGTGGGTCATCGGACTGGGCGCCTGGGTACTGACCGGGGTGCTCGGCCTCATGCGGGTCGACGTAAACGGGAAGATCCTGTCGGTCCTGCTGCTGACGGAGATAGCCGTCGTCGTCGTGTTCGACATCGCGGACCTGATCAACCCGGCGGCTTCGGGCTACAGCCTCGACGTCTTCGACCCGTCGAGCCTCTTCGTCCCCGGGATCGGTGCGGTGGTCGCGATCTGCATCGCGTCCTTCGCGGGCTTCGAGTCGTCGGTGGTGTTCTCCGAGGAGACCAAGGACCCGAGGCGCACGGTGCCGATCGCGACCTACGCCGCACTCGCCGTCATCTCCGGGCTCTACGCCGTGTCGTCCTGGGCGATGACCGTGCCGATCGGCTCGGACAAGATCGTCGAGACCTCGCGCGAGCAGAGTTCGGCTCTCCTGTTCAACCTGGCCGGGCAGCACCTGGGGGCGACCGTCGCCACCATCGGCTCCCTCCTCTTCGTGACGAGCCTCTTCGCCGCGCTGATCGCCTTCCACAACACGATCTCCCGCTACGTCTTCGCCCTCGGCAGGGAGAGGGTGCTGCCCGAGACCTTCGGTCGTACTTCCCCCCGGACCGGCGCCCCGGTCAACGGCTCGGTGGCGCAAAGTGTCATCGGGCTGGTCACGATCGTCATATATGCGGTCTTCGGCCTGGATCCGGTCGTCCAGCTGTTCTTCACCGTCGGATCGTTCGGTGGTCTGGGACTGCTCATGATGCTGGCGGCCACCTCGATCTCCGTGCTGGTCTTCTTCGCCAAGAACTCCAACGAGGAGAACGCCTGGCGGACCAGGATCGCCCCAGGTATCTCCTCGGTCCTGCTGATCGTGGTCATCGTGCTCGTCATGGCCAACTTCGACACCGTGCTCGGCGTGGCCCCCGACTCCCCGCTGCGCTGGATCATGCCCGCCGTCTACTTCGTCGCCGTGGGGCTCGGCGTCATGTGGGGACTCGCCCTGCGGGCCAACCGGCCGAAGGTATACGCGAACATCGGGCGGGGCGCCCAGGCGGCCGTGGGAGGGACCGAATGACAGAGATCATTCACGTTCAGCACGCTCCCGGAGCCGCCGAGACCATCGGCGCGATCATCGCCACCTCCTTCCACGAGCAGGAGATCTCGGCCTGGATGATCCCGCCGGACGACGACCGCCGCCGGGTGATGCCCCCCTTCTTCTCCATGATCACCGAGAGCGCCCTCATCCACGGCGAGGTCCACGCGACGGCCGACATGTCCGCCGTGGCCGTGTGGTTCCACAAGGGCGCCGAGCCGCTTCCCGAGATCCCCGACCGGGACGCCCGGGTGGAGGCGTTCGCCGGTCCCCACGCGGAGCGCATCGGGCAGATGGGGGAGGTGATGGACAAGCGCCACCCCCACGACCCGCACCACTACCTGGCGTTCCTCGCCGTGCTCCCCGGGCACCAGGGACGGAAGACGGGGACCCGGCTGCTCGAGGAGTATCACCGCGGGCTCGACGCGGCGGGCATGCCCGCGTATCTGGAGGCCAGCAGCACCCGCAGCCGCAGGCTCTACCTGCGCCACGGCTACCAAGACCTCGGCGACCCGATGTTCATGCCCGACGGCCCGCCGATGTTCCCGATGTGGCGCCCGCCGAACCCCTGACCCGAGTGCCGGCCCCCGCCCCCGGCCCATCATGACGCCGTTGGCGAATCAAGCAGACAGAGAGCACCCTCGTCATCACCGAGTGATGACGAGGGTGCTCTCTGTCGTGTTCTCACCGGGAACGAGGTCATCGACGCGGAGAAGGCTGACCACCTGATCTCCAGCATGTGCGAAATTGAACCGTATATCGCACGGTCAACGACTCGACAGAATGGCGGTTCCGTTGTCGTCACTGCCTGCGTCGGCCTTCCTTCTCCGCCCACGCGTGGTTCCGCACGCTCGACGACCGATGGCCGGCAGCCGGAGAGGATCGCGGTGCGGCGCCCTCGGAAACCGAGGCACACCAAGCCCTTCCGATCGCTTCGCTCCGAAACAACAAATGTCATGGAAGATTCTTTTTTGCAGAAAAATGAAAATTTCAGATAGCCGATAAAACAATCCAAAGAACGACCGCCTGGACATTCTCAAATGAAACACAACCGCCTTCACCGTGGCGGCCGGCTCCGGCAATAACTCACTCGTCCACGGATACCCGCCGGAGCGTCACCCGGATGCCGTCTCCGTCGACCGGAATCCGCCCGTCGGGCCGAAACGGCTCAACGCCGCCACCCACATCGGCATGCCCGACCTGATCCGCACGGCCTCCGCCTCGGCGAACAAGGTCAGCGTGGTGCCGTCCGGCACCGACTGCCGAGCAGCGACGGGGCCGGGGCGAATTCCAGGACCCGCCGGCGGAACCGTCCGGAGGTGAGAAATCCGTCACAGGTCGGCACCTGCACCAGTACGCGGCGCCATAGGTCCGGAAGACCGTGGGCCGGTGGCCGCCTCGGCCGTCGGACCCGGCCCCCGGCCGGAAACAGCGCCTTTCACCTGTGGGGCCCCGAGTCGTCAGCCGAAGCACCGGACCCACCAGGAGCCCCCGCCGGAAAGATCACGCTCAGGAAAATGCCAGGAAAGCTGGATAGCGTTATTAAGCATGAACTGGAAGTACAAGGTCAACGAAGCTCTCAGCGAGTTCGCCGGGTTTCAGATAAGGCGGGTAGGAAAAGCGGAAAAAACATCGGTCGCGCGCTCCGTCGCGTCCGATGATCTGGTCCGCCCGCCCGCCGATCCGGACGCTGATCGGCTGTTGGTCGCTCCGGTCTTCGTACTGTCCCCCGTCCGATCGGGCTCCACATTGCTGCGGGCGGTGCTCAACGCCCATTCGATGTTGCACGCCCCCCACGAACTGCACGTACGACGGCTGGCCGTGGGATTCGGCACCCCGCTCGCGGAGAAGGCGATGGACGCCCTCGGCCACAACCAGGCCGACCTGGAGCATCTGCTGTGGGACCGGGTGCTGCACCGGGAACTCGTCCGCAGCGGCAAGAAGTACGTCGTGGACAAGACCCCGGCCAACGCCTTCGCCTTCGAGCGGATCGCCACCTGCTGGCCCGACGCCCGGTTCGTCTTCCTGCTGCGCCATCCGGCCTCCATCGCCAGATCGTGGCACGAGGCCAGCCCGGACAAGAGGAACGCGGAGCAGGCCGCCCTGGACGCCCTGCGCTACATGAAGGCGACCCAGCGGGCACGGCGCGCGCTGGGCGGGCTGACCCTGCGCTACGAGGACCTGACCGAGGCTCCGGAGGACCAGACGCGCCGCATCTGCGACTTTCTGAACATTCCCTGGGAACCGGAGATGCTCTCCTACGGCGAGCAGACCGTCCTGCAGAAGGGGCTCGGCGACTGGAAGGACAAGATCCAGTCGGGCACCGTGCAGCGAGGACGCGCCCTCCCCACTCCGGAGGAGATACCGGAGGTGCTGCGGCCGATCTGCCGGACCTGGGGGTACCTGCCCGAGCCGGCGGATCGGCGCCCATGAAGATCCGCTACATGCTCCTGCACGCCTACGGCATGGGTGGAACGATCCGTACGGTGGTCAACCAGGCCAACGCGATGGTCGCCGCGGGACACGACGTCGAGATCGCCAGCGTGGTACGGCGTCGCGACACACCCCAGTTCCCCATCGACCCGCGTGTCGAGATCGTCCCGCTGGTCGACCAGCGGGACGGCGTCCGGCCCGACTCGGTGGGACGCCGGGTCTGGCGGAAGGTCCGCGGGAAGATCGTGCCGCATGGTGAGTTCGCGGCGGCCTACTTCACCGAACGGGTGGAGAAGGCCGTCATCGACTACGTCTCCGGGCTGCAGGACGGCATCCTGGTCACCACCCGTCCCGCGCTGAATCTCATCTCCGCCCGCCGTACCCCGATGAGTGTGGTGCGGATCGCGCAGGAGCACATGAACCTGGCCACCCACCCCGACACCGTCCGCCGGGAGATCGCCCGCCACTACGGGCGGCTGGATGCGGTCGCGGTGCTCACCGGGACCGACCGCCGGGACTACCAGACGCTGCTGCCCGGCACCCCGGTCGTGCGGATCCCCAACGCGATCCACACCACCGACCAGACCCCCTCGCGCCAGGAGAACAGGCTGGTGATCGCCGCCGGGCGGCTGGTCTCGCAGAAGGGGTTCGACCTGCTCGTCCCCGCGTTCGAGCAGGTCGTGCGCCGATACCCGGACTGGCGGCTACGGATCTACGGCACCGGACCGAAGAAGGCGAAGCTGAAGGCGCTCATCAGGGAACGCAAGCTGGGTGACAACATCACGCTGATGGGGCGGACCGACCGGCTGGACGAGGAGCTCGCCCAGTCGTCGGTGTACGTGCTCAGCTCCCGGTTCGAGGGGCTGCCGATGGTCATGATCGAGGCGATGTCCCACGCGCTGCCGGTCGTCGCCTTCGACTGCCCGACCGGCCCGCGCGACGTCATCACCGATGGGGTGGACGGCCTGCTCGTCCCGCCCCAGGACGTCGACGCCCTGGCCGAGGCGCTGAAGCGTCTCATCGCCGACCGGGAGACACGCCTGCGCCTGGGCACCGCCGCGGTGCACACCGCACGGGACTACGCCCCCGACAGCGTCACACCGCTGTGGGAGAACCTGTTCGCCGAGCTGACCAGGACCGACCGCACCCACCAGACACTCTGAACGCCCGCAACGGCGGCATCGCGACTCCTCGCTCATCAACAAGGGCAACGCTGACACGCGCGGACAGTACCCGCGGCGCCAGTCCAAGCCACCAGATGGCTTTGGCTTGACGACTGAGGGGAAACAAGCGGATACTTACGGTGTCGTGTCCTCTGGGGCATGGAAGTGGCGCCGGGAACCCCCCGATGGAATCGGGAGCCCGGCGCTTGCGCTTTCTCCAGTCAGGCCTCTGATGCTTCCAGGAATGTGACACGGTCCTCGAACAGCGGCCACCACTGCTGATCTCCGCCCATCCACCCGGTCACGACCCCCGCGACGACATCAGCCGTCCATAGCGCGGCATCCGAGCTGGCTCGTTCCCAGTTGACCGACATCTCAGCGGCGATCTGCTCGCCTCGTCGCAGAGCCGTGAGAATCGCCCTGTCGCCAGCGTCCTGCTCTCGACGCGACTCGAACACCACCGCTCCGACCCCGCGCGCGGATAGCTCGGGCAGCAACCGGAGCAGACAATGACGCCTGGCCCGCTCCGAGCGGCCTGCAGTGCCGTACAGGCTGACGGCGACCACCGACGCACATTCCAACGAGGCCACCGCCTGCGCGATGAGCAGCCTGCGCGCGGATCGCTCCGTTCGCCAATGAACGGTGGGTGCCTTGCCGTACCGCAAGCTGTCCATCATCGACCTGACCTGGTCGAGTTCTTCCGCTGGAAGGAGGACGGCGGCAAGAACATAGAGGCAGTCGTCATCCCTGCGGACACGACAGCTTTCATCAACGAAGGCGCAGAGCACTCACCGAACTTTACGTTACTGACAGCTTTGGCTGCCTTACTCTTTGCCATTGACACGTGGTAAGCAACGACCTTGTGGCCGTCGGCCGTGACCGATCGGCGCGGCCCTGGGGGTTGACCGGTACGGTGTCTTTCATTGTCATTTGTCGCATTCAGCAAAGGAGATCGGCACCGTGCGGAAAGCGCCACTCATCGCCGTCCTGGCGATGAGCCTCACCGGCTGCGCCCTTGTGCCCAACCCTTTCGCTCGCCCGGTCTTCTCCCCTACGACGACGCCCCCGCCCACAGCGGCGGCACCCACGCCCACGCCCACCCCTCGGCCCGAGAGCGTCCGGCTCACCACCGCCGACGCCAGGAAGGCCGCGGCGTCCTGGGTGGCCAAGCACAACAGAACGATCAAGGACCGTGACTGGTGGGGCGACTTCTCCAAGGTGGACGACCTGTTCTGGGACGGCACCCGGCACGAGGCGGTCCTCGACAAGGGCCATGTGGAGGACGGCGACAAGAGCAAGCTCCGCAAGCCGATCCTGCTGACCGGCAGGCAGACGTACTACGTGCCCCGTGAGCAGCCGGCCACCGGGGAGTGGTTCATCCTCCAGGCGACCTACCGGGGGCAGGACCGGGCGCACATTCTGGCCTTCTGGCGGCCGAAGGGCCAGTCCTTCAAGCTGGCCGCGAAGACACCGCTGCACTACGGCCAGCGGGTGCCGGCGCCGCGCCTGGACGCCGAGGGTTACGTCACCGCCGCGTCCGACGGCGCGGCTGTCGGCAAGGAGTATCTGACCTTCTGGGACTATCCCAACAACAAGGCGGGAAAGCACGGCTACCGGCTGGCCGGGGACAACTTCAGCCGCCGCGCCTACGCCAGGATCTCCAAGGGCGCTTACGCGGGGTTCCGCTCCCACACCCAGACCTACGGCTTCCGCACCGGGGGCGGCGGCTCGTTCCACGTCTTCAGCCTGCTCAACGACCCGAAGGGGATCTGGCAGGTCTTCACCGTGGGCGTGTCCGTGGCCCCGGAGCGCAAGGGGAGCAAGGAGCTTCAGGAGATCGCCGGGGACTGGTACGCCTGACGGCCCTGCGCCGAACGCCGCGACCACCGGTCACGACACGTCGGGCGCCCCGGCCGTCATCGCATCCTCATGGATCACGTACGGCGACTACCCGTCAGCGGCGAAGGGCAAGGCGAAGGACGCGGAACTGCGAAACCAGGGGACGTACCTGTCGTACCACTGCGAGCGCACGGGTTTTTCGCGCTGATGCTCCTGACCCGATAACCGGCTGAAACGCAGCCTGGAAGGGCGGGCTCCGGGCCGCGCCGGCAGTCGCGGACAGCCGGGCAACCGAACGGAAGACACGCTACGGTAACAAGATCCCGTACCTGGATGGCGCAGCCATAGCTGGCGACATCCGGTGGCACAACGCAGAACGACCCGCGTTTCCGCAGGTCGTTGCGAGGTTTCCCTTGATGAAGCGTTGGTGCCCCCTGCAAGATTCGAACTTGCGCTCCCGGCTCCGGAGGCCGGTGCTCTATCCCCTGAGCTAAGGGGGCCAACGAGTGATTAGATTACCAGCATCTGGAGGGGAACTGACACTCGCAGCGCGAAGCGGGTGATCTCAGGGGCACCGGCTCTGTCAGGCAGAGGTCCGGGAGACCGGGCGGACGGCTCCACGGTAGCGCGAGCGGTAGTAGGGAGAGTCGGCGAAGTTCGTCGTCCTGACGACGTCACCGGTCTTCGGGGCGTGCACCATGACGCCGTCCTTCACATAGACACCCACGTGGGTCGGGTCTCCGGCGCCGCCACCGAAGAAGACCAGATCTCCCGGGCGGAGCTGGGAGAACGGCACGCGGCGGCCCTGTCTGAACTGACTTCCGGTGTAGTGGGTGAGTGCGGCCCCCGCCTTGGACCAGGCATGCAGGGCGAGGCCGGAGCAGTCGAACCCGCCACCGGTCGGTCCGTCGCCTGAACCACCGCCCCAGACGTACGGCCTGCCGACATGGCGGAGGGCCGCCGTCACCGCCGTCTGTCCCGGTGACAGACGGCGTGGCGACCGGGAGGCCGCGGACGGGTGGTGAGACGTCTCGGATTTCGGCGGCCTCTCCGAGGAACTGTCGGCGGGCCGCTGAACCCGCGAAGAGGATCCGGGCCTGAAAGGACCGGTGACGTCGGGGGACGTGGACCCGGGAGGAGCGGAGCGGCCGGTGCCGCCGGAAGACGTGAGTCCAGGAGGGGCGGCGGGTTCGGTGGTGCCGGTGGAGGAGCCCACGGGAGGACCCGAGGATTCGGTGACGCCGGTGGAGGAGCCCGCGGGAGGGGCGGCGGGTTCCGTGACGCCGGGAGCAGCCGACCCGGAGGATTCGGCGGCGTCCGCCGTTCGGGGAAGGCCCGGGGCCGAGATGCCGTCCCCGGCGTCGGCGCGGGTGGTCTGCGCCGGAAGCCCCGGACTCGTGCGGCCGAGCTCACAGGCGGCGACGAGCGCGACGCGCATCATCTCCCGTAACCACGCATGGAGGCTGTCCGGTGACTCGGCACCGGACAGCAGCGGCCTCCAGGCATCGGCGACCTGTGAGCAGAACCGTCCCGTGGGCGCCTGCGGGCCGCCCCCTGCGAGAACCGTCGCAAGAACGGTGGCGGTGAGAACTGTCGTGATCATGCGTGCCCTCCCTGGGCTCGATGAACGATCGAGGCCTCAGGATCTGCGGGGCCGGGTCATCCCCAAGGGGCCGAACCGAATTCTGTGGAGGACGCCGAAACCATCCACACCTACGAGGCCGAGCCCGTCCACCCGGGGGGAACACCTGCCGCCCATGGACGGTTGTCCGTACGCATCCGCCGAAAACCGCGCGTGACCCGACTCTGAGGAGTTAGCCTCACGGCCGTGGGCGACGTTCCGGGCAAGGTATTGGTGGTGGATGACGACGAGGTCATCCGACAGCTCATCGCGGTCAACCTGACCTTGGAGGGATTCCAGGTGGAGACCGCTTACGACGGACAGAACTGCCTTGATCGGGTGCTTGAGGTGATGCCCGACGTGATCACGCTTGATGTGATGATGCCCAGGCTGGACGGCTGGATGACCGCGACCAGGCTCCGGGGCGACGAGGAGACCCGCCACATCAGGGTGGTCCTGATCACCGCGAGGGCGCAGGACGACGACAAGCGCCGGGGACTCGACATCGGAGTCGACGCCTACCTCACCAAGCCGTTCGACCCTGCCGAGCTCATCCAGGTCGTCCGCGAGCTGGCCCTGACCACACGCGACGGCTGACGGCCCACCCCGGAGGTTGACCGGGAATTCGACGGGCCCTACAGCAGGCCCTCCCTGCGAGCCACCGCGGCGGCCTGGGTGCGTGAGGAGGCACCGAGCTTGCCCAGGATGTTGGAGACGTGCACGCTCACCGTCTTCTGCGCGATGAACAGCCGTTCGCCGATCTCACGGTTGGGCAGGCCCTCGGACACCAGTGCGAGCACCTCCTGCTCACGGCTGGTGAGCGGCCCCGCCGGGCCCGAGGTGAACCGGGCCCTGCGGCCCAGCTCCGCCAGGGCCGCGCCCAGCGGCCGGGCGCCCAGCGACGTGGCGTCCTCGACCGCACGCTGCCACTCCTCCAGCGCCGAGGCGCGGTCACCCGAGGCCAGCAGCGCCTCGGCCAGCCGCCACCGGGAGCGCGCCGTCTCGTAGACGGATCCGGCGCCGAACGCCTCGACCACCGCCCGCCACGCCTCGACGTCGGCGCGGCCGTGCACGCGATGCCACTCGGCCTCCGCCCGCGCCAGCCAGGCGCGTCCTTCGAATCCCATCCCGGGCCGGGCCGCCCGCCGCGCGCGGGCGAGCAGCTCGTCGGCGCCGTCGGTGCGGCCAAGGTCGGCCAGCGCCCAGAGCGCGACCGCGCCGATACGGAGGTTGCCCGCGTCGGCGGGGTTGATGGCGTCGAGGACCGCGGTCGCGTGTTCCAGGGCGAGCCCGGGATCCCGCTGCCACAGGGCGTGTTCGGCGGCCAGCCCCCTGGACATGTAGGCGACCAGGGAGTCCGACCAGAACGGCCGGAGCCAGGTCAGCCGTTCCTCGACCGCGGGCGTCCCCGTGGCGACCTCGACGAACAGTGCGAAGGAGGAGAGGACGGCCTCGGGAACATTGCCGGCACGCGTGCCGAATCCGGCGGCCGTCTCCCGGGCCTGCGGCCATTCCCCCGCCATGTAGTGGATCAGGAACTGGAGGAACCGCAGGTCGGTTCCGTACGTGCTCCAGGAGAGCCCGGTCTCCGTCGCCAGCCGTATGCCCCTGTCGGCGGTCGCGGCGGCGACGGTCATGGAGCCCTGCTCGAACTGCATCCGGGCGTGCTGGAAGATCGCACGCAGATCCATGGCCAGATCACCGGAGTCCCGGACGGCGGCGGCGGCGCCGAACAGCTCCTGGGCTCGGACGAGGTCACCCTCGAACTCCGCGCAGGAGCCCAGCACGATCATCGCACCCTTCTCCGCGTCGCTCGCCCCCGTGGCCCTGGCGACCTCCAGCGCGCGGTCGGCGAGGCGCCTGGCCTCCGGCTGGCGCACTCCCCAGCTGAGCGCGCGGGAGAGGGTGGCCAGCGCCCTGGCGAGGACGGCGGTTCCGGGAGGGGCCGCGGCCACGGCCGCCTCGGCGGCCGTGATCGCCGCCGGGACGTCGTCGGAGTCGTAGAGGTAGTAGGCGAGCCGTTCGCCCACCTCGGCCGACGGGGGAACCTCCCGGAGGTGGGCGATGGCCCGGTGGTTGTCGCCCGTGTCGGCCGCCGCGGCGGCGGTGCGCAGGACGAGTCGGACGCGGTCCATCCCGGCGAGACGCTCGGGGTCGGGGACCCGGTCCCAGAGGCCGAGTGCCTGCTCGAAGTGACGGTGCGCCTCGGCGGGGGCACCGAGGCGCTCGGCCCGCCGTCCGGCCTCGGCCGAAGCGGACAGCGCTTCGGCGAGGTCGTGCCCGGCCAGGTAGTGATAGGCGAGCTCGGCGGCCGCCCCCTTCCGGGCGGTGAGCAGGCGGGCGAACGCCGAATGCATCCGGGTCCGCTCGCCCGGCAGCAGGTCGGTGTAGACGGCCTCCTGGAGCAGGGCGTGCCGGAAGGCGTAGCCGTACTCCCCGCTGGGACGGAGCAGCCCACGCGAGACGATCTCCCGCATGGCCTCCTCGAAAGCCAGCTCCTCCAGTCCGGAGGCCTCCCGGAGCAGGTCGTGGTCGACCCGGCGGCCCGCGACGGCCGCGCCCCGGAGCACCTGCTGGGCCGCGTCGGAGAGCAACTCCGCGCGGGAGAGCAGCAGACCGGCCAGGCCGTCGGTCATCGCGGAGCCCTCGGTCGCGGCCTCCAGGAGCTCCTCGGCGTAGAACGGGTTGCCCTCGGCGCGGTCGACGACCTCGCCGATCATCCGGGCGTCGCCGCCGAGGGCGGCCAGGTAGTCGGCCATCTCACCGCGGTCGAGCGGGTGCAGCTCGACGGCCGTCACCGAGGGGAGGCGCTTGAGCTCGGCGAGGACCCGGCGCAGCGGGTGGCGGCGGTGGAGGTCGTCGGTCCGGTAGGTGCCGACCAGGCAGACCCGCTCGGTCTGCAGCATCCGGCTGAGGAAGACCAGCAGGTCACGGGTGGACTGGTCGGCCCAGTGCAGGTCCTCCAGGATCAGCAGCAGCGGCTGGGCGGCCAGGAACCCGAGCATCGAGCCGAAGAGCTGCTGCTGGGTGAGGCCGGAGGTGGTCTCCGGGCCGAGGTCGGCGCTCCCGGGCAGCAGCCGGCCCAGGACGGGCCGGGCGTCGATCGCGGCGCGCAGCTCGCCCTGCGCACCGCGCAGGGCGTCGGCCAGCGGCAGGTACGGCAGCGCGTCGCCGAGTTCGGCGCACTGTCCGACCAGCACGGCGAAGCCGGCGGCCCTGGCCCGCTCCCCCAGTTCCGTCACCAACCGGGTCTTGCCGATGCCCGCGTCGCCACCCACGAGGGCCACCCCGGCCAGCCCGGCGGCGGCCGAGTCGAGGACGGCGGACAGGCGGTCAAGCTCCACCAACCGCCCGATAAGAACGCTTTGCTCCTTTTGCCACCCCACGCCGGTGAGTATGCCACGGCACACCGGCAGCGAGCCGAATGATCTACGCGGGCAGGTGGACCGGGGCGGCCCAGCGCTTCTTCGCCGACCGGTTCGCCGGGGAGAGCGCCGTCTTCGACCGCGCGAGACGGCGCGGCGAACTGCGCGACACGGCCGACCCCATGATGATCATGGATCTGCTCGCCGGCGCGGTGTGGCTCCGCGCGGTCTTCCGGGGGCTCCCCCTCGACGACGGCTTCGCCGCGGCGGCGGTGGCGGCGGTCCTCGACGGCGTGGCCTGACGGCCGACACGAGATCGGCCGATCACTCCCGGAGGAGATCCCCCGCGATGCCGTCGAGCAGCCAGCGCAGGCCGCGCTCGAAGTCCTCGTCGCTACCGCCACCGGCGTTCGGGACGCCGCCGCCGAGCAGCGGCGCGAGGTGGGGGAACTCACCGCTGTCGACGAGTTCGCGCAGGTAGGGCTGCATCAGGTCGTCGCGTTCCGCCTCCGCCCCTCCGTACCTGCGCGGCGTGTGCAGCACCTCCCGGATCACGGAACCCATGGTGTAGTCGTCGACCGCGGCGATGATCCACAGCCTCCGCTCCGTCGTGAGGGGCAGGGCCGACAGTGCGGCCAGCGACTGCTCGGCGTGCCGCAGTCCGTTGGGACTGGCATTCGGCCGCCGGGAGACGAGGTCCACCAGCCAGGGGTGACGGCGGACCATCTCCCGCGTGCGCCGCGCGATGGCCGAGATCGCCTCACGCCAGTCGCCCGGCAGCTCCCCCTTGATCAGGATCTCGGCGCTGACCTCGTCCGTCATGAGGTCGAGCAGGTCCTCCTTCCGCTCGATGTGGGTGTAGAGGCTCATCGCGCGGGCTCCGAGCTCGGTGGCCACCCGGCGGATCGAGACGGCGTCCGCCCCCTCGCCGTCGGCGATCCTGATCGCGGCCGCCACGATCGCCTCGCGTGTCAGCTTCGGGCGGCGCCTGGCCGCCTCCCGTGCCCAGACCGGTCCCTGTGCGTGTTCGGTTCCCACCTGCTCGAGTGTACGGCGTAGCGGCCTACTGATACGGTGTACGGAAAAACGCTACAGCGTACGGAAAGGTGACCACGGATGACCGCGACGCAGGCTCCGCCATCCGCCCGGTTCGACCCCGCGCTCCGTGGGGTCGCCATCGCGGTGGTGCTCGGCACGATCATGACCACGCTCGACACGACCATCGTCAACGTCGCGCTCAACGTCCTCGGCCGCGACCTGGACGCCTCGCTCAGCACGGTCCAGTGGGTGATCACCGGCTACCTGCTGGCCCTGTCGATGACGATCCCGATCACCGGCTGGGCGATCGGGCGGTTCGGCGCCAAGGCGACCTGGATCGTCTCGCTGGCCCTGTTCGGCGCCGGGTCGGTCCTGTGCGGTGCCGCCTGGTCGGCCGGATCCCTGATCGTCTTCCGGGCGCTGCAGGGCATCGGCGGCGGACTCCTCATGCCGGTCGCACAGACCATGCTCACCCGTGCGGCGGGCCCCGAGCGGTTGGGGCGGGTGATGGCCGTGATCTCGATCCCGGGGATGCTCGCTCCCGCACTCGGCCCGCTGGCCGGTGGGCTGCTCCTCGACCATCTCAGCTGGCGGTGGATGTTCTACGTCAACGTGCCGGTCTGCGCGGTCGCGCTGCTGCTGGCCGTACGGCTGCTCCCGCGTGACGAGGAGCGCCGTCCGGAAAGCCGCCTGGACCTCCTCGGCCTGGCCCTGCTCTCCCCCGGCCTCGCCGCAGCGGTCTACGGACTCTCCCAGGTCGGCGAGGGGACGACCGGCACGCAGGCGCTCGTGGGGCTGCTGCTCGGCGCCGTGCTCATGGCGGCGTTCGTCGCCCACTCACTGCGCGGGGCCGGACGCGCCCTGCTCGACGTGCGGCTCTTCCGCGACCGGGCCTTCACCGCATCGACGGTGACCCTGTTCGTCTACTCCGTGGGGGTCTTCGGCGTGCTGCTGCTGGTCCCGTTGTACTCCCAGACCGTCTCGGGGCCGGGCGTGCTGGCGGCGGGCCTGCTGGTCGCCCCCATGGGGGCGGGCGCGATCGTCACCATGCCGATCGCCGGACGCCTCACCGACCGGCTCGGCCCCCACCGGCCCGGCGTCACCGGAATCCTGATCGTGCTCGCCGGGATGTTCGCCTGCACCCGGGTCGACGTCTCCACCGGCCCCGCGCTGATGGCGGCCGCGATGTTCGTCATCGGCCTCGGGCACGGACTCGTCACACCGTCGATCATGGCGTCCGCCTACCGCACCCTGCCCCGGCCGGCCCTTCCCGGGGCGGCGACAGCATCGCAGATCCTGATCAGGGTGGGGTCCGCCCTCGGCGCGGCGGTGACCGCCGTCATCCTGCAGTCCCTCATCCGCTCGCAGGGCACGGGCGTCGGGACCTTCGCGACGACCTTCCGGTGGAGCCTGATGATCGTCGCGGTCGCCGTCGTTCCCGCCCTGCTCATTCCCCGCCGCCCGGCATCACAGGGGTGATCACCACGAGGTGAGCCAGGCCGCCCTGCGGCGGCCGATGCTTTCACCGGAGAGCGGTGGCACCCCGTACCCGTGGCGGGCAGGCCGGACGACGGACGGGGCAGGCCGTGAGACGGGTGCGTCAGCCGGAGAGCGCGCCGGGGATGCGGTCGAGCACCGGGTACGGCACGAGCCCGTAGGCGTAGAAGTCGATCGCGTCGCCGCCCGCGGCCCGGACGGCGCGGACCTTGGCGTCGAGCCGGTCGGCCGAGTCCGTGTCGGGCAGTCCGGGCCGGAGCACGACCCGCAGTTCCCGGTGCCTGCCCGTCGAACGGCGGTAGGCGCCCACGTCGTCGGCGACCCTGGCGGCGTCGCGGGCGTAGGCGAGCACGCCGAGTGAGGGCACCAGGTCGCCGAGGGCGACCAGGTCCACGCCGAGCTGCCACGAGTCGTGCGCGGCGAGCGCGGCCGAGGGCAGTCCGTCGGCCTGGCCCTTGAACCAGCCGGTCGCGTCGAGGAAGACCATCGAGGAACCCTCGGCGGCCACGGCCGTCGAGACCTCCGAGACCAGCGAGGTCACCACCTCCGAGCGGGCCCGCGCGTAGGCGACCACCTCGGGCCCGGCGTAGGCGGTCAGGGCGGCCCGGGTCACCTCGCCCTGCGCGGGCGAGTCACCGTCGAGCACGCCTCCCGCGACCCTGGCGCACTCCTCGCGCGCCACCTCGGCCTTGACCCCCAAGTCGGACGCGCGGCGCATGCAGAAGTCGCAGAAGCACAGGCCGAGCAGGAAGACGTCCATCGGCCCGAGCGGGACGGAGCTGCGCTCGGGGTGGTGACCGTGGCCGAAGGTCGCGAAGTGCAGCGCCTCGGCGACCACGCTGTCCACCCCCTGCCTGGCCACCGCCCGGCCCAGCGCCACGGCGTAGCGGCGGACGTCCGGATGGGAGGGGCACAGGTCGGCGGGCGAGCCGCGGTCGCCGAAGCAGTTGCGCACCGTCACGTCGGGGTTGGCCAGGCCCAGCGTGGTGTTCCGCAGGAAGACGGCCCAGCCGTGCAGCCGCAGGCCACGCGCGGCGGTGGCCAGGCGCAGGGCCGCCAGCGGCTCCTGTTCGGCGCCCTCCTGGACGGGTGGGACCAGGCGGAGCCCGCCGAACAGGTCCTCGGGCGGAGTGAAGTGCACGCCGTCCCTGCGGATCGTCACGCGGGATCCGCCGTGCGGGGTGACGTCACGGGCGCCGTGGCAGGCCGCCGCCACGGTCACGCCCGCCACCCCGTATCCGGCGACCCGGTCAAGGACCTCTTCCAGGCCCTCCCCCCGCACGTCCTCGACATAGACGTACAACGAGCTGTCCAAACCGCCGCCCTCCCACGCAGTCGGTCAGACTCTAACGCGGCTTGTAGGCCACGAAGTCGATCTCGACCAGGATGTCCATCAAGTCGGACCCGACGGTCGTGCGGACCGGGTACGGCTTGGTGAAGTAGGACTTGTAGGCCTCGTTGTAGGCGGCGAAGTCACGCTTGAGATGCTGCAGGTGGACGGTCGACTTCACCACGTCGTCGAAGCCCAGGCCGTGGACGGCGAGGATCGCGCCGAGGTTGCGCATCACCTGGTGGGTCTGCTCGGCCACGTCGGTCCCGACGACCTCGCCGGTCGTGGGGTCCAGGGGGCCCGCACCCGAGGTGTAGACGAAGTCGCCCACCACGAGGCCCTGGGAGTAGGCGCCGACCGGCGCCGCTCCCTCGTCGGTCAGCAGCTCCTGCTTGCCGCTCATCTCACCACTCCTTGTAGGGATCAAACTTGTAGGGATCAAACGAACTAGAACGAAGTCGTTATCAGGTCGACGACCACATAGTCGTCGTCCACCACCGGCATGACCCGCCACTTGTCGAAAGCGGTGCACGGGTGGGAGATGCCGAAGGAGACCAGGTCCCCGGGCTTGACCGGCGAACCCGGGGCGAGCCGCAGGACGGCGTGCTGGTCCTGGACCTTGAGCACCACGGCGTCCGCGACGGCCCCGCGCGGCACCGGCAGCCCCTCGTCGAAGGGGGCGTCCCGCTTGCCGAACCCGACGACGGCCAGGCCCGGCTCGGGAACGCTCAGCACGTGCGCCCAGATCTCCAGAGCGGGCCGCAGCTCGCCCTCGATCCGGGTGTACGGCGTGCGCTCGCGGTAGTAGCCGTCGTCGTGGGAGACGTAGGCGCCGCTGCGCAACATGATCCTGGCCTGGCAGGCGGCGAGCTCCCGGCCGATCACGTCGAACCACTGGCTGCCGCCCACCGACAAGATCGGGTCGCGCACCCGCAGATGCTCAAGGGCCTCCAGCAGCCGGTGCAGGTAGGCCCTTACCTCGGCGGCAGACCCCAGCGACCCTTCATACCCGGCGACGCCCGCGAGCTCCACACCGTCCGCCGCCTGCGCCGCCGAGGCGACCCCCAGCAGGTGGTCGAGCGTGCGGCTGCCGCCCCGTCCGCCCTCGTGCCCGAGCTCGGCCAGCACCCGGAACGGCCTGCGCCCCGCGTGCGCGGACAGCGTCTCCACCCCGGCCACCGAGTCCACGAAACACAGGAACTCAGCCGACGGCTCCTCGTCGAGCCAGGCCGCCAGCGCGTCGAGGCCCGCCGGGTCGAAGACCTGGTTGGCCAGGAGGATCCGGGAGACGCCGAACTCGCGCAGTGTGAGCGCCTGGCTGGGAGTGGCGGCCGTCAGCCCCCAGGCGCCCGCGTCGAGCTGGGCCCGGACCAGCTCGGGTGACATGGTCGTCTTGGCGTGCGGGACCAGGATCAGGCCGTACTCCCTGGCGAAGGCCGCGAGCGTCGCGATGTTGTGCGCCAGCGCGCCGCGGTGCGCCACCATCACGGGGAAGGTGAACGCCCCGCCGAACAGCGACGATCCCACGGCACCGCCGGGGTCCACGATCCCCTTCAACCCACGCCCCTCTCCGGTCGCCTTGGAGGACCCTATCCTCAGGGGCGCAGTGCCCGTCCGGGAGTGGCTCCGGTGAGCTTCCCTCCGGTGAGGACGGGGACGCCGGACACGAGGACGTCGTCGACGCCGGTGGCCAGGGTGCGCGGGGCGGCGTAGGTGGCCCGGTCGGAGATCTCCGCCGCGTCGAGGACGACGAGGTCGGCGGTCTGCCCGGCGCGGACCAGGCCCCGGCCGGCGAGGGCGAAGCGGCGGGCCGGGTGGGAGGAGAGATGGACGACGGCCTGCTCCAGCGTCCAGTCCCCGGTCGTGCGGACGTGGTGGCCCAGCATCCGGGCGAACGCGCCGTAGCCCCGGGGATGGGGGTGACCACCGACGTAGATGCCGTCGGAGCCGCCCGTGTGGCACGGGTGGCGCAGGATCGCGCGGACCGACTCCTCACCCTCGGGGCCCTCGTCGGGACGGGCCGTCACACAACCGGCCTCCAGCCTGGTGTCGATCAGGACACGACGGCAGAACTCGCCCGGCTCGACCCCCGCCTCGGCGGCGGCGGCCGGGAGCGACAGCCCCTCGGCCCACTCGGCGCCGGGCACGTGCGAGAGGGTGATCCTCGGCCAGATCGCCGGGTCCCACTCGACCGGCTCGGACTCCAGCAGTTCCAGTGCCCGGACGGTGTCGGCGGCGGGGATCCACGAGGGCAGCGCCACCATCGCCAGGATCGTGCTGCCCCGCAGGTAGGGGTAGGTGTCGAAGGTGACGTCAAGCCCGTCGAGGCGGGCCTGGTCCATCAGCGGTAGCAGGGCCGACGCCGGGCCGTGGTAGTGCGAGACGTGCACGGCGGCACCCGACCGCCGGGCGATGCCCGTCACCTCGGCCATGCCCGTTCCCGCCTGCGCGCCGTACCCGCGCATGTGCGTCACGTACGGCAGGCCGCCCAGCGGCGCACAGAGCGCGGCGATCTCCCCGGCGTCCGCGTAGCGCCCCGGGGCGTACTCCAGGCCGGTCGACAGGCCCACGGCCCCCTCCGCCAGGCCGCGCTCGACATGGGCGAGCATGCGGGCCAGCTCCGCGGGGGACGCGGCCCGCTCGGCGGCGCCCATCACGTCGTAGCGGATCGTGCCGTGCGGCAGCAGGTAGGCGGTGTTCAGCGCGGTCGCCCGGTCGTAGCCGGCCAGCAGCTCCCGGACGCTGATCGGGCCGTCCGCCGACGGGTGGGTTCCGTTCACGGCCGCGAAGTAGCGCGTGGCGTAGGCGAAGGTCGCCGGGGTGGAGGCGGGCGCGAAGGACAGGCCGTCCTGGCCCAGGACGAATGTGGTCACGCCCTGGCGGAGCGCGGCGAGCTGCACCTCCTGGTCGAACACCAGGGCGTCCCCGTGGGCGTGGCAGTCGACCAGACCGGGCATGACGTGCCGGCCGGACGCGTCGATCACCGTCGCGGCCTCCGCGCCGCCCAGCCGGCCCACCGCGGCGATCCGGTCTCCGGTGATGCCGACATCCGCCCGGAAGGCCGGAGCGCCGGTGCCGTCCAGCACCCGGCCGCCCGTGATCACCACATCGAATGACATGGTCGAATTCAATCACTCAAGGTCGGCCGGGTGCGCTGCGATCGTCAGTCCTGGGAAGGGAGGTACAGCCGGGAGGGCTCCTGGACGCACGTGACGTTTTCGAGCACCGGCCGCCGTTCGAGCAGTTCCCGTGCCCGCTGCCGGGCGAGGTTCCAGCCGTTCCAGGCGTCGGGTGACCGCAGGTCGTTGGCCAGGACCACGTCCCGCAGCACGCAGCTGCGGGACGGTTCGGGCAGCCGGTCCAGCGCCGGTACGGCCTCCGCCCCGAGGTCGCCCAGGTACTCCCGGTCGATCTGCTGCACGCCCCGGACGGTGAGCTGGGTCTCCGCGACCCGTAGGTCCGGGTTCCACACCGCGAACGCCAGCAGCGCGACGCCCGTCATCGCGACGAGGGTCCTGGGGAACCACCCGGCGCCCCCGCGCCGCGCCAGCCGTACCGCGCCGGCGATCAGGACCAGCACGAAGACCCCGCCCAGCCACCAGATGGCCGCCTCGACCGAGGCTCGCAGCCGGGAGAATCCGTAGACTTCGACGTACAGGTCCAGCCGGTGCAGCGCGGAGGCCAGGATCACCAGGGTCAACGCGCAGAGCAGGCCGAGCAGCCCGGCCATCAGCCACCGGTCGTGTCCGGTGAGCCGGAGCGCCCCCGAGGCGACCGCCACGATCGCCAGCACGAACACGCTGACCACGACGAGCTGGAAGAACCCCGAGCGGGCGTACTCGGCGTAGGTCAGCCCGGTGGCCGAGTCCACCCACCGGGAATCGCCGAACAGCACCGTCAGCTGCATCCCCACGAACACGGCGAACAGGAGGTTGAGCGCGACGAGGGGGGTCACCCAGAGACCACGGCTCACCCTGAGCCGCAGGCCGGGGGCCTCCGGATCGGCCACCGGCCGCAGGCCCACCAGCGCGGCGGAGGCGACCAGGGCCCCGAAGACCACGAACAGCAGGACTCTCAGCGGCACCGACGACGCCCAGTCCTGACCGGCGAACAGCTGCTCGACCGTGTTGGCGAAGACCGCGTCCGCCGAGGCGAACAGCGCCCCGAAGACCACCACCAGCACGACGGTCAGGCCGCCGCCCAGCAGCACGGGCAACATCCGCCGGCGCAGCGGCACCTTCCCCGTCCTCACCTGCGCCGCCAGGAACCACGGCACCGGCAGCAGCCCCAGCAGCACCGACGCCCCGCCTCTGGCCACGGCGAGCCAGCCCCGCCCGGCCCCCGACAGGGCGAGCGCGGCCAGCAGGAACCCGGCCAGCAGGAGCGGCCCGACGAGCCAGTCCGCGTCCCTGAACACCGCCACCGCGACCAGCCCGTACGCGATCACTCCCAGTGTCACCGACCACGGGGTGATCCTCCGGCGCACGATCGGCAGTACCGCCGACCCCATGGCGACGGCGACCAGCACGAACCCCAGACCCATCGCGCTGTCCGGCAGGAGGAACGCGGCGAGGAGCCCGGCGGCGGCGCACACCGGCACCACCCATCGGGGACTGACCGGCAGTTCCGGCCGGGGAAACACCGGCGGTGCCACGTAACCCCCCGGCGGCAGGCCGTCGTTCCCCTGGAGCCGGGGGGCGTCTCCCGGCTCCCGCGACGGCCTGCCGCCCTCCTGCGGCCCGGCCGGATGGCGGGCGTCGCCCTCCTCGACGGCCACGCCCCTCCGCCCCACCACGTCACCGCCGCCTTCCGGCCGCCGCAGGGCCTCGCCCGCCGCGCCTCCGGCCGCCACGGTCTCCCGGACCCGTACGGCCGGGCGCTGCGAATACGCCGAAGGGAGGTGGGCGAGCGAGTCACCGCGCCCCCATGCGCCGCCGGACGCCGGAGGAGTGGTGGCGCCGATGACCGTACCGACGAACGCCCCGGCCGCGAGGATGAGGACTCCGGCCAGCATGCCCAGCAGGGGAGCCACCGAGATGAGGACGAAAGCCGGCACCACGGCGCCCAGCAGGCCGATGAGACCACCGACGACGACCCCGAGGAACGCCGCACCCCAGTTGCGCACCGGCGGCTGAGCGGGCGAACCGCGGAGCACGGGCACGGGAGGGAAGGCCGGGACGGGGTGCGGGACGGGCGGGGCCGCCTCGACCTCGCCCGGCACCGGAACGGGAGCGTGCCCGGCGGGCACCGGCTCCGCGGCGGCAGGCCGGGCCGGCGTGGGAGCGGCATCCGGGTTGGCGGTCTCGGGAGCGTCCGAGCGGACCGGCTCCACGATGGCGGCCCTCCCGGCGGAGGGCACGACGGCGTCCGCGTGGTGCGGCTCCGGATCGGGCGCGAACGGTGCCGGGACGTCCGCATGCCCGGCTCCTCCGGAGAGGTCCGGCACGGACCCGGGCGGCTCGAAAGGCGGCGCCTCCGGCACGGGAGGGGTCATGGAGGGGTCGGGTGTGTCCGGGTCGTCCATCGTGATCCTTCCTGGGAGGTCGACGGCGATACGGCAGCCGGCACCTTCTTCGACATGGACGGAGCCGCCGTGCAGCTCGACGATCTCCTTGGTGATGGCGAGGCCGAGACCGGCGCCCCCGTCGTCGGCGGCCCGGCCCGCGTCGAGCCGGGAGAAGCGCTCGAAGGCCCGTGCCCGGTCCTCCGCCGGGATGCCCGGTCCCTCGTCGGTGACGCGCAGCCGTACCCCCTCTCCCGCCGCGACCGCGGCCAGCACCACGACCCCGCCGTCGGGGCTGTGCCGCACCGCGTTGTCCAGCAGGTTCGCCAGCACCTGTGCCAGCAGGTCGGGGTCGGCGCGGACGTTCAGCTCCGCGGCCACCTCGCAACGGGCCGTGACCCCGTCCCTGGCCAGTACGGCCTCCCGCAGCGCCTGGTCGCACAGCGGACCGAGCTCGACGTCCTCCAGCTCGATCAGCCGGGCCCCCGACTCCAGCCGGGACAGGTCCAGCAGCTGGGCGACCAGCCGGCCGAGCCGCTCCGCCTGGGCCAGCGCCGTCTCCAGCGTCGCCTGGTCGGGTGCCGAAACACCGTCCACCATGTTCTCCAGCACCGCCCGGAGTGCGGTGATCGGCGTGCGGAGTTCGTGGCTGACGTTGGCCACCAGCTCGCGCCGCTGCCGGTCCACCTCGCCCAGGTCGGCCGCCATCGCGTTGAAGGCCCGGGCGAGCTCGCCGACCTCGTCACGCGAGGTCGCGGCGACCCGCAGGCCGTAGCGGCCCTTGGCGATGGTCTGCGCGGCGGCGGCCATCTCGCGCAGCGGCTTGGTCATCCCCCGGGCGAGGAGCTGCACCATGATCAGGGCCAGCACCACGGCCACCGCGACCCGCACGTTGCGCGAGTATCCGGCGTTGATGCCGACCTCGTTGACGACGAACGCCGCCGCCACGGCCAGCAGGATCACCAGGCCGAGCTTGACCTTGATCCGGCCCAGGAAGTCGAGGGGTCTCAATTGTTGACGCATCCCAGTGTTCGAGTGTCGGAACCGGTGATCGGTTCACCGGCGGACGAGGGCATAACCGACTCCGTGGACGGTCCGGACGACGCCGGGGCCGAGCTTGCGGCGCAGGGCGCGCACATGGCTGTCGACCGTCCTGGTGGCGGCAGCCTCGGAGAAACCCCAGATGTCGGAGAGCAGCCGCTCCCGCTCGAACACCTGGCCCGGCCGTTCGGCGAGGCGGCAGAGCAGGTCGAACTCCGTCCGGGTGAGCTGGGCCTCGGCGCCCCGCACGTAGACCCGGCGCTCGGCGGTGTCGATCTCGACGTCACCGGCGCGGATGACCGTGTCCACCACGGCGAGCTGGGAGGCCCGTTCCACCCGCCGTAGCAGCGCATGCACCCGGGCGACCAGCTCACGCATGCTGAACGGCTTCGCCATGTAGTCGTCGGCCCCGACCCCGAGCCCCACGAGCAGGTCGGTCTCCTCCCCCAGCGCGGTCAGCATGAGCACCGGCACCGGGCGGGCGGACTGCATCCGCCGGCACACCTCCAGCCCGTCGAGGCCCGGCAGCAGCCGGTCGAGGACCACCACGTCGGGTGCGGACCTCGCGTAGGCGGCGAGCGCGCCCTCCCCGTCCCCGACGACATGGACGTCGAAGCCCTCGGCGGCCAGCCGTTGCCGTACGGCCCGCGCGATCGTCTCGTCGTCCTCCACCACGAGGACACGTCGTTGTTGAGGGGATGTCATATCCGGCAGCGTAGACCGGGCCTGTGCAGATGACCTGCGGTGAATTGTGCAGGTTCTGCGCACTCGGTCGGGCGAGCTCCCGGAGTCGGGGCCCCCGCGGACGGAGGCCCCGACCGGTCAGACCATGATCATCCGGCGGCCGGTGATCCGGTAGCCGATCCGGGCGAACGCCGCCGCCATGGGCGCGTTGCCCACGTCGGTGTTGTCCCCGACCTCGGTCTCACCCTCGGCGGTGAAGATGTGCAACGCCTCGGCGGCCAGGTCGGCGGCGTAGCCGTTGCCCCGGTGGGCGGCGTCCACCCCGATGTAGCCGATCGTCGCGAAGCGGGAGTTGCGGGTGGGCATCACGATGCCGACCAGGTCACCGGCGGCGTCGTGGGCCAGCCGCCAGCGGTCGCGCCCGCCGGGGAAGCCCGCGACCTCATCCAGGATGATCTCGGCGGCTCTCCCGACACCGTGCTTCTCGGCGTCGGTCACGCTGTAGGCGTCGAGGCTGTCGGGGAAGGTCCTGGCCAGCAGGTCGAGGATGAGCGCGTCGTCGGTGGCGGGCGTGAAGGTGAGCCGGGTGGACCTGGGCGGCAGGCCGTACTCGGGGATCCAGCGCAGGTTGAGCCGTTCGACGAACGGGCGCAGTCCGGCCTTCTCGGCCGCCTCGACCCGGTCGGCGACGTCGGCCACGGCATCCGGCCGCTCGTTCCAGTCGGCCGGCAGGAACAGGTGGAAGTCGGGCCGCGCACCAACGGGCGTCGAGTATCCGGGAGTGACCAGCGCGGCGTAGGCGGCCCGCAGCAGCGCGGCGCCCACCTCGATCCGGTCGGCACCGGTGCCCGGGTCGAACCAGTCGAGGCTGAAGGGGTGCTCGGAGCCCGGCGGACCCCAGAACGCGGCACGGGCGACCACCTCGTCACCGCGCAGCGCTACCCAGAGCCACTCCGGCCGGTAGCCGAGCTCTTCGAAGGGAAGGGTGCGCGCACCGACACCGGAGGCGGGCCTCGGGCCGTAGCTGTGGAACAGGTCGAACTCGCCCGCTGCGAGCGGACGGAACAGCAGATCAGTCAAGTGAAACTCCGAGAAAGCGTGCGCTCTCCGGATCTCAGGCGGCCTGTCGCCCGAGGCGGGAGCACGTGATCATGGTGGCGAACATCCACTCCTCACCTCCTCTTACTCGAGGGGACGGCAACTCTATCGACCGTTCCATCCGACTATCAATCGGAAATCGCCGAGGGTGTGTCCGGAACGGCGATGTTCCACGTCCGCACGGTGCCGTCGCCACCACCCGAGACCGCGACCGCCCGGCCGCCCACCTGCCCGAACGCCACCGAACGAACAGACCTCCCCTGACCGGTCAACGGCACACCGACCTGCCGGCCCGCCGCCAGATCCCACACCCGCACGGTGCCGTCGTCACCACCCGAAACGGCGACCGCCCGGCCGCCCACCTGCCCGAACGCCACCGAACGAACAGACCTCCCCTGACCGGTCAACGGCACACCGACCTGCCGGCCCGCCGCCAAGTCCCACACCCGCACGGCACCGTCGCCGGAGACGGCGACCGGCGTTCCGTCGACCTGACCCGACGCCACCGACCAGACGGTCCCCACGTGGGCGGTCAGGGATTCACCGAGCTGCCGGCCCGCCATCAGATCCCACGTTCGCACCGTGCCGTCGTCGCCGCCCGAGACCGCGACCACCCGACCGCCCACCTGCCCCACCGCCACCGAACGGACGACACCGACGTGGCCGCTCAGCGGTGGGCCGACCCGCCGGCCCGTCACCGGATCCCACACTCCCACCGTGCCGTCGTCACCCCCGGAGACGACGACCGCCCGGCCACCCACCCGCCCCACCGCCACCGAACGGACAACCCCGGCGTGACCGCCGAGAGACACACCGGACTGCCGGCCCGCCACCGGATCCCACACCCGCACCGTGCCGTCGTCACCACCCGAGACCACGACCGCCCGGCCACCCACCTCCCCCACCGCCACGGACAGGACACCCCCCGCATGGCCGGCCAAGGGCGTACCGGTCTGGCGGCCCGTCACCGGATCCCACATCCGCACCGTGCCGTCGTCACCACCCGAGACCGCGACCGCCCGGCCGCCCACCTCCCCCATCGCCACGGACAGGACACCGGGCGCAGGAGCACCCGACGAGCTTCCGGACGTGGTCGCCGGACGTGCCCGGACGGACGCCTCGTTCCCCTTCGGGGTGCGTGCCCAGAGGAGAACGGCGGCGATGAGCGCGGCGGCGGTGAGCGCGGTCAGCAGGACACGGCGCCGCGAGCGCCGACGGGCAGCATCCGGTACGGCAGACATGCCTGCCGGCGGTGGCGCGGTCCGGAGCGGATCGCCACCCGCCGGTGCTACCGGAGACTCCGGAGCCGACGGGGCTTCCAGCGCCGTTGGAGGCACCGGGACCACCGGAGTGGCGGAAGCCTGAGGAGTCTTCGGCTCCGCCGGAACCTTCGGAGCCGAGGGATGGTCGGATCGGTCACCGGGGGTGTCGTGGGTGAGGTGGCGAAGCAGGGTGGCGGCGCTGGGGCGGTCATGGGGGTGTTTGTTCAGGCAGGCGCTCAGGAGGGGGCGTAGGTCGTCGGTGACACCGGTGAGGTCGGGCGGGCCGGTGAGGATGGCGTACATGAGGGCGGGCAGGGTGGAGCCGGTGAAGGCGAGGTGGCCGGTGGCGGCGTAGACCATGGTGGCGGCCCAGCCGAAGAGATCGGCGGCGGGTCCGGCCGGTTGTTGTGCGAATTGTTCGGGTGCCATGTAGGCGGGGGTGCCGAATGGGCCGGAGCGGGGGGTCAGGTGTTCCAGCACGCGGGAGACGCCGAAGTCGATGACGACGGGGCCTTCGGGACCCAGGATGATGTTGGCGGGTTTGACGTCGTGGTGGACGATGTGGGCGCGGTGGATGGCGGCCAGTGAGGTCAAGGTGGCCACGGCCAGGCGGTGCAGGCCGCTGCCGGTGCGGGGACCGGTGGTGGCCACCAGGTCGTGCAGGGTGATGCCGGGGATGTATTCGCTGACGATGTAGGGGCGGTCGGTGTGCAGGCCCATGTCCAGGACGCGAGCGGTGCAGAAGGGGGCGATCCGGCGGGCGATGTCGGCTTCGCGGAGCAGGCGGCGGCGCGCGCCGGGGTCATCCGCCGTATGGGCTTGCAGCACTTTGATCGCCACGGGGGTGCCGGTGGGGGTCCGGGCACGGTAGACGATGCCCTGGCCGCCCTCGCCCAGCACACCGGTCAGCAGGTAGTCACCGATCCGCTCGGGGTCTGCCGGTTTCAGCGGGCGGCGGTCGGCCAACGCCCACCTCTTCCCCTCTTACGGAGACTCCCCTGCCTGAACCCCGGTTCCCTTTTTCGCGCACGTCCGGAACCTGGGGAAACCCGGCGCTGTGGAAATCCGGCGATCACGGTGTGAAGCACGACGATAGATGACCCCCACAACAGAGCGGAAGGCATCCGAAACCCCAGGATTTCATTACATCTCCTTGAGCGTGAAGACCCGGCCTCCAGCCCTGGGAGGAAGTCAACAAGCTGACCGAACATCTGCGGAGCGGTCACGTGGCCAGGAGATACCGGTCGAAGACGCCGCGCTGCTCCTCCACATACTCGACGTCCGCCAGATACAGCAGATGGTGCCCCTCCTCGAGATGCCGGGCGAACGCCTGATTCCCACGTGCGGCCTCGCTCCGCATGAGGTCCACGAGCGCGTGCAGCCGCGCGACGACGGTGTCCATCAGACCGGCCCTGCCGGCCGCGTCCAGCCCGTAGCGGTCACAGAAGACGCGGGCCCGCCGGGCCTGCTCCTCCGGCGTCCCGGACCCGTCGCGGTCCTCGACTCTGCCGGTCGGCGCCCAGCGGTACACCGCGTACCCGATGTCCCAGAGCCGAGGGGCCGGGTGTGCCGTGTCGAAGTCGATGATCCCCACCACTTCGTCCCCTTCGAACACGCAGTTGTGCGGGGCGTAGTCACCGTGGCAGATCACCTCGGTGGGCGTCCTCGGGGGCAGCATCCATCCGTCGGTCACGTCCCTCGCGTATCCGAGCGTGCTGTCGTGGTAGGCCCGCAGCAGCTCCGCCGCGCTCTCCAGAGCCCGCATGGAGGCGGCGGCGGGCGTCATCGGATAGTTGCTCACCTGGCCCGGGATGAAGTCCAGGATCTCGAAGCCGTCGTCGGTCACACCGTGCACCGCCGGGGCCGCGGTGAAGCCCTGGTCCCGTAGGTGACGGAGAAGGCCGTGAACCATCGGAGTCCACGGTCCGACGGGCCGGCGCACGGTCGTCCCGATCCTGACGACCTCGTTGACGCCACCCGTCAGTACCTCCCTGTCCGTCACAAGTCCCTCCCTGGTTTATAGCGGTGGGCGTATCGCCTGCTGAGCCTTCCAAGCATTGTCTGACTCCGCCTCCCCATTCCCTGATACGCCCTCATGAAGATCGTTTGTTGAGAAGTGCACGCCCCTCGGGCAATCCGACCGTGCACTTCCCAACAAACGATCACCTGTCGGCGAGCCCGCACTTCCGTCCCGATGCTCCGGCCTCTCCTCCCTACGGCGGTCGGCCTTGAAGCGGTGGAAGAGGAACGCTTCAGCAACGGCGACCGGCCCTGAAGCAGTGGGAGAGCGTGGGAGAGCAGGGCTTCAGCAACGGTGCTCAGCCCTGCACTGGTCGGAGAGGAACGCGTCAGCTACGGCGACCGGCCCTGAACGGCCCCAAGCGGATTGCTTCAGCGTCAGCGAGACCCATGGGCGGCCCGAAAGCAAGCGGCTACGGTCCGCACGCCGTACGGCCAGGCAGCCTGGCGCGGAGGTGGGTGGGTGTTCCGGCCGGCTTATAAAAAACCGTGACCACCGCGCCCGTCAGGCCGGAGGCCTGAAAAACGAGACGGTGACTGCGACGGCCGGCCGGAACACCCACCCACCGCAGCGCGCACGGCGAAAACCGAAACACCCACAGCGCGCACCGCGAAAACCGAAACACCCGCACACCCGCAGCACGCACAACCAAGCCCCAGAACATCCGCAGCACGAACAGCCGAACCCCGGAACACCCGCCCGCAGCGCGCACAAGGAACCCCCGTACCACCCCGGCCACAGCGCTCTGGCATGACCCGCCGTACCCGATAAAACCACTCATCAAGGATGCAAATGGACCACACAGCCCTCTGGAACCTTGCCGGCGAACAGGCAGCGAGACTCATTCATTGGTCCATAAGGCGCTAAGTGGCTATGTTTCTGTCCGCGATGGGACATCGAACGGGGTGAGCAGGATCGACAGTCGAGTGATAGCGGGCCGCTACAGGTTGCTCAACCCCCTCGCCGAGGGCGGGATGGGCACCGTCTGGCTTGCCGCCGACGAGATGCTCGGCCGTGACGTGGCGGTCAAGGAGGTACGGCTCCCACCGGACCTCGACCCCGTCCGGCGGGAGGAGATCAGCGCGGCGGCGCTCCAGGAGGCCAATCTGGCCGCCCGGCTCAAGCATCCGTCGATCGTGACCGTTCACGACGTGGTCGTCGAGCAGGAACGGCCCTGGCTCATCATGGAGCTGCTGTCGGGCTCGTCCCTGGAGCAGACCGTCCGCGGCGGGCGGTCGCTGCCGGTCCGCCAGGCGGCCAGGATCGGTGTGAGCATCATCAGCGCGCTCATGGCCGCGCACGCCGCCGGAGTGATGCACCGGGACGTCAAACCGGGAAACGTCTTCCTCACCCGGACCGGCCGGGCCGTACTCACCGACTTCGGCATCGCGGTGCTCGAGGGAGACGCGACGGCCGGAACCAGCCACCTGGTCGGCTCGCCCAACTACATCGCCCCGGAACGGCTGCGCGGCGAGCGCAGCGGCCCCGCCTCCGACCTGTGGTCCCTGGGCGCCACGCTCTACTTCGCCGTCGAAGGCATGCCCCCGCACCCGGCCGAGACACCGATCTCGGCGATCAGCCGGGTGCTCACCGAACCGGCCCGACCACCCGAGCGGGCGGGCGAGCTGGGCCCGCTGCTGATGCTCATGCTCGCCCCCGTTCCCGAGGCCCGGCCGTCCTTCGAGGCCGTCGCCCGGGCTCTGCAGGAGCTCGCCCTCGGCCGTCCGGCTCCGCTTCCCGGCGGATCCCGTCCCGAGGCGGTGCCGCCTCTCCCGGCACCCGCCTCACTCTCCCCTGCTCCCGCCCCGCGCGGCGGACGCACGGTCCTGTGGGCGGTCGCCGAGGTGGCGGTGGTCGCGATGGTCATCGGAGCCACCGTGGGCGTGTCCCAGCTGACTGCGGACCGTACGGAGCCGGCCACGCCGGTGAAGCTCAGCGAGAAACCGGGGGCCTTCGCCACTCCGGTGGACCTGTGCAAGCTGGTCCAGGCGGCCACGGTCAAGGAACTCCTGCCGGCTCTGAAAACCGAGGGGCAGCCGACCAACGAGGGAGGCTGTCAGTGGGCGACCTCCGGCGTCGGCCTTGAGGTGGCCCCCTCGAGCACGAGCAAGCAGTGGGGCAAGAGCCCACGCCAGGCCCACGAGCTCTTCGTGAACCAGCGCAACGGCACCCGGCCCAACGGGGAGACCGCCTGGAGCTGGTCGGAGATCGACGCCGGGCTCCGGTCCGCCCGCGTCACCGCCCCGCTGGAGGTCAAGCCGGTCGGGGACGAGGCGTTCGGCTACGACCTCTACGAGAACCGCAAGACCGGCAGGCTTGAGAAGAGCCAGGTGGTGCTCCGGGTCGACAACCTCGTCGTCGACGTGGGCTACACCGTGGTGGACGGCAGCAAGGACGGCACCGCGATCCGGTCCGGTGCCCATACCGCGGCCACCTGGGTCGCGAACGCGCTGAACAAGCAGAAGGCGACTCCCCGATGAACCATCCAGACGTCTCCCGGCCGCAGGGCAGGCACTCCGGCGGACACAACGGCACCGGACCGGCCTTCTACGGCGCACCGAGCCCGGCGGTGCTGGAGCAGGTCTCGCTGGAGCAGACGATCGGGCGGTTCGGGCCGATGACGCCACAGCATGCCGCCACCGTCGGCCTGGCCGTGCTGGACCAGCTCGTGATCGTGCACAACCAGGGGATGCTCCACGGTGACGTCCGGCCCGGCTCGGTGCTGATCGGTCCCCACGACCAGATCATCCTCGGCACGCCGACCTTCCGCTCCCCCACCTTCACCGCCCCCGAAGGGGTGACGAGCCCGGCAGCCGACCTGTGGTCACTCGGCGCCACCCTCTACACCGCCGTCGAGGGCCGCCCGCCGTCACCCGGCGGATCCCTCGACAACGCGGGGCCGATCGGCCCGATACTGTTCCGCCTGCTCTCCGGCGACCCGGGACAGCGCCCCGATCCCGGCACCCTGCGCAACATCCTGCTGGACATCTCCCGGAACGGTGGCGTGGCCCCCGGGGACGCGGCACCCCTTCCGCCCGCGGAGCCGTCCTCCGCACGCCTGCTGCCCGCGGCGTCACCCGGCGGCCTGCCGGCCCCGTCCCCGGGCCCCGGGCTCGGATCCGGCCCCGGACCCGGCCCTGGACCCGGCGACTCTGATTCCGGAGCTGACCTGGAGATCACCGCCGCGGTGCTGACCTCGGCGGCGACACCCGAGCCCGAACCCGAACCGCCCTTCGATCCGGCGGCCACCATGCCACCCCAACCCGCCTTCGACCTGTCCGCCCCACCACGGCCCGCACCGGTCCCGCCCTTCGATCCGGCGGCGACCATGCCGCCCCAGCCCGCCTTCGACCTGTCCGCCTCGCCATGGCCCGCACCGGTCCCGCCCGGGAACCAGCCCGGAAACGACGTACCCGGCTCGCAGGAGCTCGTCCGCGTCTCCCGGCGGCGCGAAGCTCCGGGTGAGCGGCGTGGAACTCCGGGTGAGGAGACGGGACCGACCGAGCGCTCCGGATCGCGGGGCGGGGTGCTCGTACCCCGTCCGATCGTCGCGCTGACCGGCGTCCTGCTCGTCGGCATGGCGGTCACCGTCGGTGTCCTGCTCACCTCGGCGTCCGGTGAGAGCGCGCCCGCCGCGGCGCCCACCGCGGTGCCCACCGCGGGCGCCCAGGGACTGTTCGCCACCGTGCCCCGGGCCTGCAGCCTGCTCGACGAGAAACAGGCGGAGGAGGTCGTACCGGGCTTCAGAAGCTCGGAGGTCGAGACAGGCGCGTGCGACTGGCTCAACCAGCTCGACTGGCGCAAGCCCAGCACGGAGAAGTTCGACCTGCGGGTACGGCTGGTCGCTCAGAAACCGGACGCCTCCGGGGTCGAGCGGGCGAAGGAGTACCTGGCCGGAAAGCGGAACGACTCCGTGGAGAGCGGCAAGTACGCGACCCCGAAGCCCGCGCCGCCCCAGAACCTCAAGGGGATAGGCGAGGAGGCCTTCACCACGGGCGGCTCCAGCTCGATCAACCTCTACGGCGGTTCCTACAAGTCGACCGTGGTCTTCCGGGTCGGCAACCTGATCGCCCAGGTCGACTACGAGCGGGGCGGCGTCAAGGAGGACCGCGACGGCAAGATCGCGCAAGGTGCCCAGCAGGTCGCCCGCTGGCTCACCCAGTCCCTGAAGACCAATGGCTGATCCGCCGCTGCCCGTTCTCGCGGGCCGCTACCGGGCGATCGAACGGCTCGGCGCGGGCGGGATGGGCGTGGTCTGGCGCGCCGAGGACGGGCTGCTCCACCGAGAGGTGGCGATCAAGGAGGTCAAGCTCGACCCGGCCCTCCCCGAGGCGCAACGGACCGAGATGCGGGAACGGACTCTCCGGGAGGCCCGAGCCGCCGCCCGGCTGGGGCACCCGTCCATCGTGACCGTGCACGACGTCATCGTCCAGGACGGTCGCCCGTGGATCGTGATGGACCTGGTCAGGGGGCGCTCCCTGGCCCAGGTGGTCCGCCGGGACGGACCGCTCCCACCGCAGCGGGTGGCCGCGATCGGCCTGGCGGTGCTCGACGCGCTCACCCTGGCGCACAGCCGGGGCATCGTGCACCGTGACGTGAAACCGGCCAACATCATGCTCGCCCACGACGGCGAGGTGCTGCTGACCGACTTCGGCATCGCGACGCTGGAGGGAGACGTCCAGCTCACCTCCCCGGACGCGCTGGTCGGCTCCCCCGGCTACATGGCACCGGAACGGCTGCGCGGCACCGGCGACGGGCCCGCCGCCGACCTGTGGTCCCTGGGGGCGACCCTCTACACCGCCGTCGAGGGCCGGGGCCCGTTCCAGCGCGGCGTGCCGGTCGCCACTCTCGGTGCGGTGCTCACCGAGCAGACCCCGCTGCCCGCGCGGGCGGGCGGCCTGGCTCCCGTGCTGCTCGCCGTACTGGCGAAGGATCCCCGGAACCGCCCCGGAGAGGCCGCTCTCCGGGTGGCGCTGCAGCGGGTCGTCCAGGGGTTGCCCGCCGGTCCGCTCTCCCCGCAGGAGACGGCGCGGGAGGCGGCTCCGCCCAGGCTCCGCCGCCGTACCGGGTGGCTCGCCGGAGCGGCGGCGGTCGTGGTGGCGGGCGTGGCCGTCGTGGTGCTCGTGACGTCCTCGGGTGAGTCGGCGGTCACGGTCCCTCCCGTCGCCGACGCCGCTCCCGGGCGGTTCGCCGCCGCCCCCGAGCCGTGCACGCTGCTGACCGAGGCACAGAGCCGGACCGTGGTGCCCGGGGCGACCTCTCCGACGGACATGCCCGCCAAGCAGGACGACGAGGCGGCCTGCAGCTGGGACGGCCCGTCCGATGTCCGGCGGCTCCGCGTCTCCGTCGCCCACCACGCCTCCGTGCAGGGGAAGGCCGCCCCTGATGTGGCCCACGAGTTCTTCGCCGCCGAACGCACGAAGACCAAGGCCGATGTGGGGACCGGCCCCCTCGGCTCGGTCGGCCCGCTCCGGGACGTCGGCCGGGTCGGCAAGGAGGCCTTCGGCTACGATCTCCGCGCCCTGGACCGGGTCAGTGCCCTGATCCGTTTCCGGGTCGGCAATCTGCTGGTCCAGGTCAACGTCTCGAAGAAGGGGAAACGCGTCGACACGGGACTACGCCGCCATGCTCTCCGCGTCGCCCGTCTGATCGCTGAGGAGCTGAACAACCGTGACTGAGGGATCCCGGGCCGCGGAGCACCGGGAATGACCGATCCCCACCTGCTCGCCGGACGGTACCGGCTGCTGGAGCGCCGCGACCGCACAGGCACCACCTGGCGGTCCCGTGACGAGCTGCTCAACCGCGACGTCACCATCTCCGAGATACGGCTCCCGCCTCCGGGCCCGCACCGCGACTGGCTCCTCGGCCAGATCCGCGCCGCGTCCGGCCTCCGGCACCCTGACATCGCCACCCTCCACGACGTGGTCTCCGCCCCCGACCGGATGTGGCTGGTCCTGGAGACGATCGAGGGCCGTTCGCTGATCCAGACCGTCCGCTCCGACGGGCCGCTCTCCGCCGAACGCGCGGCCGAGATCGGCCTGCGCGTGCTGGACGCGCTGGCCGCCGCCCACGAGGGGGGCGTCCGTCTCGCGGCGGCCCCCGAGACCGTGCTGCTCGCCTCCGACGGCCGGGTCGTGCTGACCGGGATCGCGTCCTCCGCTCCGGCCGACGACCTGCGGGACCTGGGCGCCACCCTGTTCACCGCCGTCGAGGGGCGGATGCCGGAGACCGGACCCCAGACCGTCCCCCGGATGGGGGACGGGACCCCCCTGGCCGCCCCCGCAGCCGGCCCCGCCGGCGCCGGCCCGTTGGCTCCACTCGTGGAGAGCCTGCTGTCAGCCGATCCCGCACATCAACTCGATGCCACCTCGATCCGCCTGTCTCTGGAGAGCCTCACCCGTAAGCCCAGGAGTTCGCGTCCCAGACCCGTCGTCGTCACCGTGGCCGCCGTCGTCGCCGCGCTCGCGGTCACCGGCGGAGTGATGTGGGGTGTGTCCGGTGACCCCACGCCGGCCCCGGCGTCCCCCTCGGCCTCCTATGTGGATCCGGGCCCCTTCAGCAAGAGCCCCCAGCCGTGCGAGCTGTTGACCGCCGAACAGCTGGCGCGGCTCGGAGTGCGGGCGAAATCGAACGACTGGGGGGGCATGTGCATCTGGGGCGCCGCCGACTCCAGCGAACCCCGTAGTCTTCAGCGTCAGCTCAGCGTCACCCCGAAGCTGTATCGGGGGGCTGCGGAGGCCGCCCGGGTGTTCGCCGGCCGTTTCGCGGGTGGCACCCGCTCCGCGGGCACCGCGGACGGACGGACCCAGACGGCACCCCGCAAGGTCGGCGGGCTGGGGAATGAGGCGTTCGCCGGCGAGGTCACCAGTGTCGGTTACAGCTCGACCGTGGTCGTCCGCGTCAACAACCTGATCGTCGAGGTCCAGTACCAGCAGCTCGCGGGCGAGCCCCAGGAGAAGATCAGGCAGGATGCTCTCATGGCGGCCGGCTGGATCGTGGGAAAGCTCACCCGCAAGGGCTGACACGAGCTGGAACGCGGAGAATTGCGAAAGCTGCTAACGGAGCTTGCCGAGCGCGCGGGCGAGGATGGTGGCGGTGTCGGCGATGACCTTGTTGTCGTTGGGGGCGTCGGCGGTCCGGTGGGTGGTGTAGATGGTCATGATCAGCGGTGCCGCGGACGCAGAGGTCCGGATGACGGCGATGTCGTTCGTGGACCCGTAGTGCGAGGAGGCGCCGGTCTTGTCGCCGATGATCCAGGACTTGGGGAGTCCGGCGCGGATGCGCTCGTCACCGGTCTTGTTCGCGCGCAGCCACGCGTTCAGCTGGGCCCTGTCCCTGGCGTCGAGAGCGTTGCCGAGCGTGACTTTCTGCAGGTTGCGGGCCATGAGGGCGGGGGTGGTGGTGTCCCGCTTCTCCTTGGGGTTCCAGTCGTTGAGCTCGGTCTCCCAGCGGTCCAGGCGGGAGATCGGGTCCTTCAGCGTGCGGATGTACTTCGTCAGTCCCGCCGGGCCGCCGATCTGCTTCAGCAGCATGTTGCCCGCGGTGTTGTCGCTTTGAGTGATGGCCGCATCGCACAGCTGGGCGACGGTCATCCCGTCGGCCACGTGCTTCTCGGTCACCGGTGAGTTCTCCTTCACCTCGCTGGACTTCCAGCGGATGACCCTGGTCATCAGCCCCGGGTCGGAGGTGCGGGCCTTCTTCAGCACCGCGGCGGCCGCCAGCGCCTTGAAGGTGGAGAGCATCGGGAAGCGCTCGCCGGACCGGTAGACGACCGTCTTGCCGGTGGCCGTGTCGAAGGCGACCGCGCCGATACGGCTCTTGGAGGACACCTCCAGCGCGCGCAGCCGCCTGTGCGCGTCGACCTCGCGGGACGGCACCCGCAGGTCGTCGAGGACGGCCTGCGCGCTTCCCGTCCCGGTCCGGGCCACCTCGGCCCGTGAGATCGTCTGGCTGTCGGCCGAAGCGGCGTTCACGCCATAGGCGGTACCGCCCACCAGGATGGAGATCGCCAGTCCGGTCGCCTTCAGGGTCGCGGGGAGGCGGCGGGCATCAAGGTGTCGCATTCCATGTCCTTGCTCTTGATCAGCAGATAGACGGAGCAAACCAGATCAGTCAAGATGGTGTCCAATATCGATATCACTTGAATATCGATATAGCTTTGGATATCGAGGCAGTTCAAGCCGCGTTTCATCGGAGCCCGGTGTGATGGTGGCGGCGCACACACCACCCGCCCGGCTGTGATCCGGATCGCGACTCGACCGCCGTTCGGAGTGGTCACACCGGGCTTTCGCACCCCGCACCCCCGCATCCCCCGCGCCCCCGGACGCCCGGACACCCGGACGCCCGAAGTCTCCCGGGCCACGACCGGTCCGGACATGTCATGGTCCGGACCATGACATGTCCGGACCATGACATGTCCGGACCGGGAACTTCGGTGGAGCTCTAACTCAGGACGAAGTGGACCTCGCGACGGCGGAGTGACCGGCCGCAGGCCGTACAGAGCAGGATCGGGTCGAGGGCAGCGCCGCAGGGACCGTGGGTGACGGTCAGGGCGGAGCCCTCGGGGGCGGGCAGTTCGCGCTGGGCCCAGTCGATCAGGAAGGCGAAGACCTCGAAGAAGGCCAGCCCCTTGTCGGTCAGGCGGTAGGAGCCGTCGGGCAGCGGGTCGGAGACGCCGAGTTCGACGGAGCGGCGCAGGCGGTCGGTGAGGATCGAGGGGGCGATGCCGAGGCCGGACTGGAAGTCGACGAAGCGGCGGATCCCCAGGAAGGCGGCGACCAGGACGCTGGTGCTCCAGCGGTCGCCGAGGATCTCCATCGAGTCCGGGCAGTAGCCCATCAGGTCGGCCACGCCACCGGGGCGGACCGTGCGCCGGTGCTGGCGGGGCAGGCCGATCCGGGGGAACCTGGCCAGCGGGCCGGGCTCGACACGGGTGTCGCGGGCGCTCATCGGCTTCCGGCACCCGCCGCACCCGAGGTACGGCTCCGCGTCACCGCCGCACAGATCGTGCCGGAGCAGCGGTAGCCGCCCCCGGTCCGCCCAGCCGCGTTCCCACGAGTGGATGGCCACCAGCAGCGCCCACAGGGACAGTCCCCGCTCCGTCAGCCGGTATTCGTATCGCGTCCGCCCGTTCCGGTAGGCGGCCAGCTCGAAGATCTGGTGGTCGACCAACTCCCTGAGCCGGGCCGCGAGCACCGAATCGGAGATTCCCAGCGCGTCCCGCCACCCGGCGAAGGTCCGGATCCGCAGCAGGAACGCCCGTTGCAGGATGAGCAGCACCCATCGATCACCGAGGATCGCCAGCGCCTGGCCGATCGCGCTGAGCTCGGCGCGTGCCGCCCTCGGCTCGGTGCCGCTCACGGTCTCCATCCTCCGATGCTCGCTCGAATCCGTCGACGGAGTGCCAAACTAACCAACTCGATCTTGCCCTGGACATCCGGCCCGCCCAAGGTGCGATCCGGACGGAGCGCCCGTCGACGAGCCGGCTTTCCGCTCCGTGGCTCCGCTCCGCGACTCCGCCTCGGCGCTCCGCTCCGCGGCTCCGCTCCGCGACTCCGCCTCGGCGCTCCGCTCCGCGGCTCCGCGGGCATGACGGAACCCATGGTCGTCGACGGGCCGGGATCCGTGCGTGCCGCGCGGCTCCACGCCGCCCGGACGCGCGTAGGATCGCTCAAGCCCGCAGCGGCCAATCACGATATATCTCGGATGGAACCATGGCGGCCGGCCCACACGTTGGACGGACGACGCACAATGAAGACCAGGCGGGGCACCGGCTCCGCGTTCGGAGGATGTTGAGGATGTCGCCCGTCCAGAAGTACGCGATCGGTGCCGGGATAGCGGTTGTCCTTGCATGGTGGATCCTGCCCGGCTGGCTGACCCTGCTGGTCATCCTGGGGGTCGTCGCCGCCCCGGTCGTCGGCTACCTGATGCTCGACCCGTCCCAGCGTGCGCGGCTCAAGCGCGCCCGCAAGCGCGGCCTCGGCCGCTGACACCACGGGAAACGGCCCGTTCCCCATCGAGGAACGGGCCGTCCACCGGCCGGCGCGATCGCCGGGGCGGTCAGGCGGTCACGGCCGCGAGCTCGGTCTCCACCCGCCGGGTGACCTTGCGCTCCAGCACGAACGAGAGCAGCGGAACGGTGCCCGCCAGCATGACTCCCACGACGTACGGCCACGACCAGCGGGCCTTCATGCCGAGGTTCATCGTGGCCACCAGATAGAGCATGTAGAGGAAGCCGTGGATCGGAGAGACGATCTTCGACGGGCCCTCGATGCCGAACCCGTACCTGAGCACCATGCACGTGACCAGGACGAGCAGCATCACGCCGACGATGTACGCCAGGATGCGAAAGGGTTTGAGGGCGGATTCCACGGTCATCTACCTCGGTCTGGGAGTGCGGACACGGAAACGATATGCGAGTTCAGACGGCGGCCGGTTCGGGGCCGGACTTCTTCTCCTGCTCCTGGTCCCGCGCGGCCGTACGGCTCCGCAGGATGTCGCGCACGAAGTGCCACCACATGAAGACCGAGAACAGTCCGAAGATCCACCACTGGGCGGCGTAGGCGAGGTTGCGCCAGGTGAGGCCACCGGCCTCGGTCGGAGGCGGCATGCTCACCGGCTTGGCGGCGACGGCCGGGGCCGGGGACTGCGCGGTGGCCACCACGAACCCGTCACGCAGCTTCACGCCCTGCCACAGGTTGATCAGCTCCGCCGACGACACGGTCAGCACCTGCCCCTGCGGTAGTTGCCGGGTGCGGCGCTGCACGCTGTCGGTGGCCTCCGAGGGCTGCAGCCGCCCGGTGACGGTCACCGTGCCCGCCGGCACGGCGGCGGCCGGGTCGCCGGCCCTGGGCACCCAGCCCCGTACGACGGGGACCGAGGTGCCGTCTCCGAGGTCGAGGGGGGCGAGCAGCCACAGCCCCCCGTCCCGCTCGGCCACCAGCAGCTGCCTGGAGCCGTCGAAGGTGCCCCGCGCCGTCACCTGGCGGCCGACGATGTCGCTCGTCATGTGCCTGCCGGGCTGGCTGAGGGTGCCGACCGCCACCGGGGCCGGGTCGTGCGTCGCGTGAGGTCTGCCCGAGTCCTCGAAGACGCCGAGCTGCCAGCGGCCGAGCAGTCCGCAGACGACAAGCGCTCCGATCGCGAGCAGGTGGAGCACCAGCGCGCGAGGAGAGAACAGGATCCGGAGCATGACACCACGCTATCCGCCCTGACCGGCGGTCCCGTCCTCAGTACCGCATCTCACCCGTGCCGTCGGCCCCACCGGCCACGGACCCTCCATAAAAGTGGCACAAACTGGTGTTGAAGGGCATTCGATATCGATAAAGTCGACTCCATGTCTGATCCTCAGCTCGACCCGTCCGGCAGCACCCAGCAGTTCCGCGCGTTCGCGCAGCGGAACGAGCCGGAGGCCGCACCCCAGAAGCGGTCGCTGACCGTGCCGATCGCGGTGGCGGTCGCGGTGGTGGTCGTCATCGCCATCGCCGCCTACCTGATCCTCTAGAAGGCGGACACCCTCTAGAGGCCCGGGGACCGACAGCGCCGACGGCATCGCCTTCGGCGCTTTTCGCGTTTCCCGGCAGCGGGTAAGGGAGACCTCCTTGAGCATGCGCCCCGGAATAACGATCATCGGTTCCGGCTTCGCCGGGCTGGGTATGGCGATCAAGCTGAAGGAGGCCGGCTACCACGACTTCGTGATCCTGGAGAAGGCCGGCAGCCTCGGCGGCACCTGGCGGGACAACACCTACCCGGGCTGTGCCTGCGACGTTCCCTCTCACATGTACTCCTTCTCGTTCGCGCTCAACCCCAGCTGGTCGCGCATGTTCTCCCCGCAGACCGAGATCTGGGACTACCTGCGGGCCTGCGCCACGACGTACGGCCTGACACCCCACTTCCGGTTCGGCCGGGAGGTCACCGGCCTGGAGTACGACGAGGCCGGCCACTGGCGGGTGAGCACCACCGGCGGTGAGACGTTCACCACGAACGCGGTGGTCTCCGGGGTCGGCGCGCTGCACGTGCCGTCGTTCCCGGAGATCCCCGGCCGGGAGAGCTTCCGGGGACCTTCCTTCCACTCGGCCGAGTGGGACCACTCGGTGGACCTGACGGGCAAACGGGTCGCGGTGATCGGCACCGGCGCCTCCGCCGTTCAGTTCGTCCCGCGGATCGCCGAGCGGGTCTCCCGGCTTCACCTGTTCCAGCGGACGCCCCCGTGGGTCCAGAACAGGCCCGACTTCCCCATCTCCCCCCGGATGCGCGCGGCACTCACCGTGCCCGGTGCCGCACGGGCGCTGCGCAACGCGATCTACTGGGCGCTGGAGACCCGCGCCCTCGGCTTCGCCGTCGACCCGCGCCTGATGAAGGCGCACGAGAAGACGGCCCGGCGTCATCTGGCCGACCAGGTCCCCGATCGGGCACTGCGCGCCAAACTGACCCCGGACTACACGATCGGTTGCAAGCGCATCCTCCTCTCCAACGACTACTACCCGGCCCTGAACAGGGACAACGTCGAAGTGATCACCGACCGCGCCGCCGAAATCCGGGAACGTTCGATCGTCGACTCCACCGGTAGGGAGATCGCGGTCGACGCGATCGTCTACGGCACCGGCTTCAAGGTCGTCGACGCGCTGAACGATCAGCGGATCGTCGGCCGGGGCGGACAGAAGATCCAGGACGCCTGGCGGAACGGCGTCGAGGCCTACTACGGGATCACCACCGCCGGGTTCCCGAACCTGTTCTTCCTGCTCGGCCCCAACACCGGCCTAGGTCACAACTCGGTGGTCTTCATGATCGAGTCTCAGGTCCGCTACGTGATCGACTGCCTGCGCCTGCTGTCGAAGACCGGCGCCAGGGCCCTGGACGTCCGGCCCGAGGCCCAGCGCGCCTTCAACGCCCGCCTCCAGAGCCGCCTGCACGACCTGGTCTGGAACGAGGGCGGCTGCACGAGCTGGTATCTGGACGAGCACGGCGTGAACCGGACGATCTGGCCGGGTTTCACCTTCGAGTACTGGGCGCGCACCCGGAGGGTGCGGCCGGAGGCCTACGAGCTCATCCGCTGATCCCCACGTCCCCGCATCCGGGGGTGGGTCGGCGGCCGCCGAGCAGGCGGAGCCGGTGGGCGAAGACCGGCAGACGGGGGCCGGTGGACCAGGGCCGCCCGGAGGCGGGCACAGCCGTGGTCGCGGGTATGCCCCGGGGCGCAGCACTGGCTGCAAACCCTGAATTTTACGAAAAGGATGGATTACTTATCTACAAAGGCGCTCAAGTGCACTTTATGGATGTCGGTCCGCTGCTGCTCGCCATCGTCGTCGCGATGGCGCTGGCCTTTGCCTTCACCAACGGGTTCCTGGACACCGCCAACGCGATGGCGACATCCATCGTGACCAGGGCGCTGCCGCCGAGGCTCGCCGTCACCCTGGCGGCCGTCCTGAACTTCCTGGGCGCCTTCATCTCGCTGAAGGTGGCCGCCACGATCGCCGAGGGCATCGTGATCGGCGACGCCATCACATTGACCGTCGTCTTCGCCGGCCTGGTGGGCGGCATGATGTGGAACCTGGTGACCTGGTATCTCTGCCTGCCGTCGAGCTCGTCCCACGCGCTCATCGGCGGGGTGGTGGGAGCGACCCTCGTCTCGGCCGGCTCATCCGCGGTCCGCGGCACCACGGCCGTGGCGAGCATCCTCGTCCCGGCGGTTCTCGCGCCGCTGCTGGCCATGCTCGCGGCCGGCGGCGGCACCTGGCTCATCTACCGGATCATCAGGAACGTGTCCCCTCGCATCCGCAGCCGGGGGATCCGGGTGGGCCAGATCGGCTCGGCGTCACTGGTGTCGCTGGCCCACGGCAGCAACGACGCCCAGAAGACCATGGGCGTCATCACGCTCGCCCTGATCGTCCAGGGCACGATCAGGAACGAGGCCTCCGTACCGACATGGGTGATCGTGAGCAGCGCGACCGCGATGGCCCTGGGAACGTACGTCGGCGGGTGGCGGATCATCCGGACGATGGGCAAGGGGGTGACCACGATCCGGAGCCCGCAGGGGTTCGCCGTCGAGGCCTCCTCGGCCGCGCTGATCCTCGCCGCGTCGAACGCCGGGTTCCCGCTGTCGACCACCCAGGTGTGCTGCGGTTCGATCCTCGGCGCGGGAGTGAGCAGGCGGCCCAGCGGCGTCCGGTGGGGGGTGGTGGCCCGGATAGCGGTGGTGTGGCTGCTCACCGTGCCGGCGTCCGGCCTGGTGGGGGCGGTCACGTGGAAGGCGACCCAGTTCATCGGGGGTTTCCCGGGGGTCGCCGTGATGTTCCTGGTGGCGCTGACCTTCGCTCTGGGGATCTACGTGGCCGCGGACCGGATGCCGGTCAACGCCTCCAACGTCAACCTCACGTGGACGAGCTGCAGCCTACCGCGCCGGGCCGGCTTCGGGATACCCGCGCAGGCCGAGGAACCGACGCCGGCGGAGAACCCGCCCCCGGTGCCGGCGAGGAGGAAGAGAACGGCGAGGTGAACGGCCCGCCGACCCGCCGCTGACCGCACCCCGGCCGGCTCGCCGGGCGTCCGTCCCGTGCGAAGGCGCGCACCCGCCGGACCACCGGAGAGCACCCGGCCGGCATGGCGGAAGAGCCACCGGCCGGGTGCCACCCCGCCCACGGAGTCGGCGCTAACGGCGCTCGCTCACCACCAGGGCGCTGCCGCCGCCCCTCCTGGTGGGCTCGGCGACGGCCTGGAGCCTTCCGTGACGGAGGAATTCGATGGCGGTGGCCGCGCCGATCTCAGGATTCAGCGCGAAGCTGTGCCCCTTGGACGTGAGCTCGGGACCGTAGCGGTCGATGAAGCCCTGCTCGGCCTGGGTCTGCGCGGTGTTGCGCTGGGTGGCGCGGGGAGCGGCCAGCGCGTCGGGCAGCGACATGCCCAGCTCCCAGCGGTTGACCAGGATCTGCAGCACGGTGGTGATGATCGTGGAACCGCCCGGCGAGCCCACGGCGAGCACCGGCTTCCCGTCCTTCAGGACGATCGTCGGGGACATCGAGGACCGGGGGCGCTTACCCGGCGCGGGGAGGTTGGGGTCGCCGAGCGCGGGACCGAAGGTGAAGTCGGTCAGCTCGTTGTTGAGCAGGAAGCCCCTGCCCGGGACGACGATGCCGTTGCCGCCGGTGGACTCGATGGTGATGTTGTAGGCGACCACGTTGCCCCAGCGGTCCGTGACGACCAGGTGGGTGGTCTCCGGGCCCTCGGGCTGTGTCGGCTTCTCCTGTGCGGGAGACGCGGGCTGGCACGGCCCGTAGCCGCCGTCGGGTTCTCCGGCCGGAGCCGGGTTGGGCATCGCCCGCTCGCCGATCAGGCAGGCGCGCTCCTTGGCGAACCCGTCGGACAGCAGCTCTTTCAGCGGCACGCCCGGGATGTCGCCGACGTACTTGTTCCGGTCGGCGAACGAGAGCCGGGACGCCTCCAGATACTCGTGCATGCCGACCTGGGGAAGCGCCTCCAGGATGTTGAGCGCCTCACCGACCGTGGAGCCGCCCGAGGACGGCGGCGCCATGCCGTACACGTCCATGCCCAGGTAGGTCGACTTCGTGGGCTGCCGTTCGATCGCCCGGTACGCCTCCAGGTCGGACAGCTCCATCAGGCCGGGCCGCACGTTGCGGGTGGAGCCGGGGGTGAGCGGCGGCTTCTTCACCGTGGCCACGATCTCCGAGCCGAGCCGCCCGCCGTACAGCCAGTCGCCGCCGTCCTTGCCGAGCCGGCGGTAGGTGTCGGCCAGCTCGGGGTTGCGGAAGGTGGAGCCGACCGGCGGCGGGGCGCCGCCGGGAAGGTAGAGCTTGGCGGTGGAGGTGAAGTCCTTGAACCGGGCCGCGTTGGCGGCCGTCTGGTCGTAGAAGGTCTGGTCGACGGTGAAGCCCTCGGATGCGACCTTGATGGCGGGCTTGAGCGCCTGGCCGAGTGAGAGGGTGCCGAACCGGCGCAGCGCCAGCTCCCACTGCGCCACGCTGCCCGGCACTCCCGCCGACAGCCCGCTGGTGACCGCGTCGTCGAACGGGATGCCTTCCAGGGAGGTCGCGGTCATCGCCTGGGGCGCCGTCTCCCTGCCGTCGATCGTGTGGACCTTCTTGTGCCGGGCGTCGTAGTAGACCATGAACCCGCCCCCGGCCAGTCCCGCCGAGTAGGGCTCCGTCACGCCCAGCGTGGCCGCCGCCGCGACCGCCGCGTCCATCGCGTTACCGCCCCGGCGCAGCACCCCCAGCGCGGCCTCGCTCGCATCCAGGTCGACCGTCGAGACCGCTCCGCCGTACCCCTCGGCGACGGGCCTCTTGTCCGCCGGTCCCCCCTGATCCGGTGGCGACGCCAGAGCGGGCTGTGCGAGGAGCACGGAGCCGCCGGCTAAGAGCCCGGCGACGGACACTGCCAGGTGGCGAGTGATCATAAAGCCTCCCACGGAGCACTTGTTTTTCAACTTGTCCAAGATTGTCGCACCTTGCCCGCCCTGATGATCACTCCGGTACCCCCGGTGGTGCGACGACTCCTGCTCCAACGGCGCCCCGGCCGTACGGCCGGCCGTCGAGCACCGTCCTGACGTGGTCCGATGGACATCCGCCGGCCGCGCCAAGCCGCCGCGCCCGGCTCGTCGTCATCGCCCATGAGTCGGCCTGGTCCGCCCCGGCCGAATCCGACCCCGCGTTTTTACCGAAGCTCTACTCCACGACGGCGCATTTGAGATACTCAGCGTGTTCACAAGGACACGAAGGGAAACTCATAATCGTGCTCATGACATCGCGACGGCACGCCGCCGATCTGAGGCCATCCCCCGAGACCGCGTCCAAGCCCCTGCCCGGTACGGCACGCGAGCTCTTCGATGCGCTTCCGCAGTTGCCCGGGCTCCGCACCGAAGTCATCGACGGGAGACTGATAGTGAGCCCGGTAGGCACCCCCGAGCACGCCAGGATCGCAATGCGCCTGTACAGCGCGCTTCTTCCGCTCATTGAGGAGAGAGGCTGGGACGGCTTCAGCGGAAACGTCGATGTCTGCATCGACGGGCCCCGCGACCCGGTCGAGCCGGACTTCGTGCTGGCTCCGGCCGACTGCCCCCGCTGGGGCGACCGCGAGCTGCTCTCCTCGGGCCTGATCATGGTCGCCGAGGTCGTGTCGCCCGGCAGCGTCGTCGACGACCGTGACAGGAAGCCCGACCTGTACGCCGGTGGCCTGGTCCCCGTGATGCTCCTGGTCGACCCGGTCGCCGCACCCGCCACGGTGACCGTTTTCAGCGACCCGAAGGGCGGCGAGTACCAGACCGTCTCCCGCGTCTCGGTGGGCAGCCCGCTCCGTCTGCCCGACCCGGTCGGCTTCACCCTGGAGACCTCGGTCTTCGAAAAAGCGCTGGGCAATCCGTGAGCGCGTGCCCCGTTCCCGCGACGGGTCCGGGGCACGCGACGGTCGATCGGGCCGTCAGGCGGCGATGACCTCGGCGACCGGCACGGACGGCAGGTCGAGGGCGAGTGCGACCTGGTCGTTGGTGAGCTTGCCCGCGTGGGTGTTGAGGCCCAGCGCGAGCCCGGCGTCCTGCTGGAGCGCCGACTTCCAGCCCAGGCCGGCCAGCTTGACCGCGTAGGGCAGCGTCGCGTTGGTCAGCGCGTAGGTGGAGGTGTTGGCGACGGATCCCGGCATGTTGGCCACGCAGTAGAAGATCGAGTTGTGGACCTGGTAGGTCGGCTCGGCGTGCGTGGTCGGGCGGGAGTCCTCGAAGCAACCGCCCTGGTCGATGGCGATGTCGACGAGCACGGAGCCCGGCTTCATGCGGGAGACCAGTTCGTTGGAGACGAGGGTCGGGGCCTTGGCGCCCGGGATCAGCACCGCGCCGATGACCAGGTCGGCCTCCAGGACCTCCTTCTCGATCGCGTAGGAGGTCGAGACGAGGGTCTTCAGCCGGCCCTGGTAGATGGCGTCGATGAACCGCAGGCGGTCGATGTTGAGGTCGAGGACCGTGACGTCCGCGCCCATGCCGACCGCGATCTGCGCCGCGTTGAGGCCGGAGACACCGGCGCCGATGACGACGACCTTGGCGGGGGCCACGCCGGGCACGCCGCCGGGCAGGATGCCGCGACCGCCGTTGAAGCGCATCAGGTTGTAGGCGCCGACCTGCGGGGCGAGGCGGCCCGCGACCTCGGACATCGGGGCCAGCAGCGGCAGGGTGTTGCCGACCTGGACGGTTTCGTAGGCGATGCCGGTGACCTGCCGGCTGAGCAGGGCGTCGGTGCACTCGCGGCCGGCCGCGAGGTGCAGGTAGGTGAAGAGCACCTGCCCGGCACGCATGCGGTGGTACTCCTCGGCGATCGGCTCCTTGACCTTGAGGATCATCTCGGCTTCGCCCCACACCTCGTCGGCGGTGTCGAGGATCTTGCCGCCGGCGAACAGGTAGTCCTCGTCGGGGAGGTGTGAGCCGAGGCCCGCGCCGCGCTGGACGTAGACGTCATGGCCGTGGCGGACCAGTTCGTGCACGCCCGCCGGGGTGGCGGCGACGCGGTACTCGTGGTTCTTGACCTCGGCAGGCACGCCGATCTTCATTAGGGTTCCTTTCGGAGTTTCAACGGGATGTCACAGCACGGGTCGGGCAGGGGGGCGGGCTTTGAGCCGGCCGTGCACGGCGGGCGCGGGTGAGCGGGCCGTGCACGGCGGTGCTCTACAGCCGGGTCCACGCTTCCGTCAGCACGGAGCGGAGAATCGACTCGATCTCGTCGAACTCCCTGGGACCGCAGATGAGCGGCGGGGCGAGCTGGATCACGGGGTCGCCGCGGTCGTCGGCGCGGCAGTACAGGCCCGCGTCGTAGAGGGCCTTGGACAGGAAGCCGCGGAGCAGGCGCTCGGACTCGTCCGCGTCGAAGGTCTCCTTGGTCTGCTTGTCCTTGACGAGTTCGATGCCCCAGAAGTAACCGGAGCCGCGTACGTCGCCGACGATCGGCAGGTCACGGAGGCCCTCAAGGGTGGCGCGGAAGACCGGCTCGTTGCGGGTCACGTGGCCGAGCAGGTCCTCGCGCTCGAACAGGTCGAGGTTGGCCAGGGCGACCGCGGCGGAGACGGGGTGGCCGCCGAAGGTGTAGCCGTGGGCGAACATCTCGGTGCCGTTGCTGAACGGCTCGAACAGGCGGTCCGAGGCGATCATGGCACCGATCGGCGAGTAACCGCTGGTCATGCCCTTGGCGCAGGTGATGATGTCGGGGACGTAGTCGAATTTCTGCCCGCCGAACATGGTGCCTAGGCGGCCGAAGGCGCAGATGACCTCGTCGGAGACGAGCAGGACGTCGTACTCGTCGCAGATCTCGCGCAGGCGCTGGAAGTATCCGGGGGGCGGCGGGAAGCAGCCGCCGGCGTTCTGTACCGGCTCGACGAAGACGGCGGCCACGGTGTCCGGGCCCTCCATCTCGATGGCGCGGGCGACGCGCTCGGCGGCCCAGTAGCCGTACTGCTCCGGGGTCATGCCGGGGACGCCGGTGATCTCGTCGGCACGGTAGTGGTTGGTGTTCGGCACCCGGACCGAGCCCGGGACCAGCGGCTCGAACATCTGCTTGAAGGCGGGGATGCCGGTGATCGACAGGGCACCCTGCGGGGTACCGTGGTAGGCGATCTGGCGGCTGATGACCTTGTGCTTGAGCGGCTTGCCGGTGATCTTGAAGTACTGCTTGGCGAGCTTCCACGCGCTCTCGACGGCCTCGCCGCCGCCGGTGGTGAAGAAGACGCGGTTGAGGTCGCCGGGGGTCTCGGCGGCCAGCCGCTGGGCCAGCTCGACGGCCTTGGGGTGGGCGTAGGACCAGAGTGGGAAGAAGGCCAGCTCCTGGGCCTGCTTGGCGGCGGCCTCGGCCAGCTCGCTACGGCCGTGACCCGCCTGGACCACGAACAGTCCGGCGAGGCCGTCCAGGTAGCGCTTGCCGTGTACGTCGTAGACGTATGCGCCCTCGCCCCGCACGATCATCGGGATCTCGGCGCCCTTTTCGGAGCTGTGCCGGCTGAAGTGCATCCACAGGTTGTCCTGGGCGGCCTGCATGAGCGATGCCACGTCGGTGTTTTCAGGGTGGGTCATTGCTATCTTCCCTCGATGGTCTGAAGCTCTCCCCAGTGTGCATGCCAGAAGAACGACTTGCCAAGTGAAAACGTGGCAATAGAGTTCAAGAACTTCGGAATCCGCAAAATCGCCATGTAACAACAACGAAATCCGCTTGTGCAGTCCGGGAGTGTCCGGACTTCGGGCGCATCTCATCCCTCTCTGCTGGAAACGGGATGTGCTGCAATCAAGGTGCGACACCGCCACCAGGCGGCTGTGATCAGATAGAACGACCTGTTAGTGAGATGCGAGGGAACGCCGTGAGTCCTGACGAGATCGAGGGTGCCGTCACCGCGGGCCTGCCCCAGGCGGTCGAAGACCTCAAGCGGCTCGTCGCCATCCCCTCCGTGGCCTTCCCCGGCCACCCCGAGGAGCCGGTGCACGCGGCTGCCGCGGTGACGGAGGAGCTGTTGCGGAGCGCCGGGTTGCCACACGTCCGGCAGATCCCGGTGGAGGGGAGCTTCCCCGCCGTCTACGCCGAGGCCCCGGCCCCGCCCGGCGCGCCGACCGTGCTGCTCTACGCGCACTACGACGTCCAGCCCGCGGGCGACCCCGCGCTGTGGCGCACCCCGGCCTTCGAGCCGACGGAGATCGACGGAGCCATCTACGGCCGTGGCGCCGCCGACGACAAGTCCGGTGTCATCTCCCACGTCGCCGCGCTCCGCGCCTTCCGGGGAAACTTCCCGGTGGGAGTCAAGGTGATCGTCGAAGGCCAGGAGGAGTACGCCGGGGAGCGCCTTGAGGCCTTCGTCGAGCGGAACCCCGAACTGCTCCGCGCCGACGCGATCGTCGTCGCCGACACCGGCAACCCCGCGGTGGGCGACCCGGCGGTGACCACCTCGCTGCGCGGCATGGGCGCCTTCACCGTCGAGGTGCGCACCCTGAAGGAGTCGCTGCACAGCGGTTCGTTCGGCGGCGGCGCCCCGGACGCCCTCGCGGCGCTGATCCGCATGCTGGCCACCTTGCACGACGACCACGGCGACATCCGGGTGCCGGGCCTGCCGCGTGGCGCCTTCCTCGGCTCCGGCCCCTCAGAGGAGGAGTTCCGGGCGACCGCGGGTGTGCTCGACGGCGTCTCCCTGGTCGGTTCCGGCACGCTGGCCGACCGCCTGTGGGCCTCCTACGCCATCACGGTCACCGGCCTGGACGTGCCGACCGTCTCCGGTGCCATCAACGCGGTCCAGGCGCTCGCGCGAGCCCGGGTGACCGTGCGCGTGCCTCCGGCGGGTGACCCGAAGACGACCGTGGACGCCGTCGTCGACTACCTCAGGCAGGTCGCCCCTTGGGGCGTCGAAGTGAACGTCGGCGACTACGTGCTGGGTTCCGGCTACCTCGCCGACTCCGGCGGGGCCGCCCGGGCCGCCCTGAACCGGGCGATGGAGCGGGCCTTCGGCCGCCCGCCGCGCGACGTCGGCGCCGGTGGCTCGATCCCGCTGGTCTCCACGCTCGTCAAGCAGTTCCCCGCCGCATCGATCCTGCTCTTCGGCGCCGAGGACGACGACGCCTCGATCCACGCGCCCAACGAGCGGGTCAACATCGAGGAGCTCCGCCGTACGGCCGTGGCGGAGGCGCTCTTCCTGCAGGAGTACGGCTCCGCGGCGTTCTAGCGGCGTTCTGGTCGGGGGCGAAGTCGCCGGCGTCGGCCAAGTGCCGGATGGCACCGTCGACGCCGGCCGCTTCCGGCGGCACCGGGCGTTCTCGAATGAGGCGTTCTTCCCGCCCGGGCACCCATGCATGAGGTACCGCTCACCGATGGTTTCTGACGTGATAGTTTTTGTACTGACTGGTCAGTTTAAGAATCGGAGAGTGCGGTGTTCCAGGGGGTCGCGGTGCGTGCGGACGGTCTGTCCCTGCGGGGTGCGCACGGGTGGGTCTACCGCGACGTCGTCGTCGCGGCCGAGCCGGGCAGCCTGACCGCCGTCACCGGGCAGGCCGGGAGCGGGCGGACCAGCCTGCTGCTCACCCTGGCCGGCCGGATGAACCCGACCGGGGGCACGCTGACCGTCGGGCGGTACGGCAGGCCGCGGGGCATCCGGCGCGTCGCCGCGCTCGGCCTTCTCGACGGGGTGAACGACCTGGAGAAGGCGCTGTCGGTCGGTGAGCACCTGCGTGAGCGGTCACCGGGCCTGCGCTGGGGCGGCCGGCAGAGATCGCAGGCCGGACACGCACTGGCTCTGGCCGGCCTGGAGCCGTCTCCTGACGACCGCACCCTGATCCGCGACCTGGGCCGGGAGCAGCGGGTACGGCTCGGGATCGCGCTCGCGCTGCTCGACGAGCCGGGGCTGCTGGTCCTCGACAACGTCGAGGCCGGCCTGACCGGGGACCGGCTGGAGGCGCTCTGGGCGACGCTGAGGGACCTCGGCGACCTGGGGCTGACCGTCATCGCCTCCTGCACGGAGAGCGGTCTCACACCGGCGGTCCACCTACCCGGCCCGGACACCGTGGGCACGCCGAGCGCCATGGGCGCCGCCGTACCGGCGGAGAAGGCGAAAACGGCGAAGACGGCGAAGAAGGAAGGCGACCGATGAGATCGTTGCGGCTGGGCAGGCTGGAGCTGCGGCGGTTCACCCGGTCGCGGCTGACCCGGGCGGCGCTGGCGGGCGTGGTGATGCTGCCGCTGCTCTACGCCGGACTGTACCTGTGGTCGTTCTGGGACCCGCAGGGCAACCTGGCGAACATCCCGGTGGCGCTGGTCGTGGAGGACCGGCCGGCGACCGTGGACGGCAAGACGGTCGACGCGGGCCGCGAGCTGGCCGAGGAGCTGCGGGACCGCGAGATCCTCGGCTGGCACACCGTCGACGCCCGGCAGGCCGCCGCCGGGGTGAACGACGGCAGCTTCTACCTGTCGCTGACGATCCCCGCCGACTTCAGCGCCCGGCTCGCCTCCCCCTCCGGTGATGGCACACCGACCCCCGCCGAGCTGGGCGTGCGGGTGGACACCGGCCGCAGCTACATCATGGGCACGATCTCCGACGCGGTGTTCGCCGAGGTCAAGGACGCGGCGAGCCGTACCGCGCTGAAGGACTACTGGGACAACGTCTTCGTCTCTTTCGGGGAGCTGCACGACGCCACCGCCAAGGCCGCGGACGGCGCGGACGAGCTCCACGACGGCACGGCGGAGGCCGGCCGGGGCGCGTCCACCCTGAACAGCGGCCTCGGCCAGGCCAAGGACGGCACCCACCAGCTCGCCGTGGGACTGGGCAGCGCCGACACCGCCACCGGCAAGCTGGCCGCCGGAGCGGACGAACTGACCCGGGGCCTGGGCCAGGCGGAGGACGGATCACGCGAGCTGGGCCGGGGGCTGGCCAAGCTCACGAGCGGCGCCAAGCAGGTCGCCGACGGCAACGCGCAGGCCTACGACCAGGTCCACGCGCAGGTGCCGAAACTCAACAAGGTGGCCGACCAGGTCATCCCGGTGCTGGAGGAGAACGGCACGCGGCTGCGGTCGCTCGCCGAGGCCGTCGAGCACGGCGCGGCCCTGGTCGCCGACGGCGCCGGAGCGCTGCCCGGCGGGGTCAGCCAGGGCGCGGGCCAGGCCCGGCAGCAGGCGCAGCAGTTGCAGAACTGGCTGGACGGCAACCCGGACGCGGACCCGCGGCTCCGGTCCATCGCCGATCGCCTCGCCCAGTCCACCGAGGAGGTGACGGCCGGGCTGGAAGCCGCCTCCGGCGGCGGTGGCGACGCGGCGGCCCGGCTCCAGCGGGACGCCCGGCGGATCGCGGAGATCGCGGACCGCACGGCGGAGATCGCGCCGACCGCGGGTCAGCGGCTCGGCCAGGCCAGGGACAAGATCAACGAGTTGGACGAGGGGCTGGGCAGGCTGGCCGACGGATCGGCGAAGGTCGAGGCGGGCCTCGGTGACGCGGCGGCCTCGGGCGGCAAGCTCACCTCGGGGCTGGGCCGGCTCGGTGACGGTTCCGTCCAGCTCACCTCGGGACTGTCCCGGCTGGGCGGCGGGCTCGTCAAGCTGAGCGACGGCGCGGCCCGGGTGGACAGCGGGGTGGGCCGCCTGCACGAGGGCGCCGGGGAGCTCACCACCGGCATCGGCAGGCTGACCGACGGGTCGGCGGAACTGAGCGACAAGCTCGGAGACGGGGCCCGGCAGATCCCGGACTACGGCAGGGGCGAGCGGGCGGACCGCAGCGACATGATGAGCGAGCCGGTCAAGCTGGCCGGCCAGGTCCTCAACGAGGTGCCCAACTACGGCACCGGGTTCGCGCCGTTCTTCGTCCCGCTGGCGCTCTGGGTCGGCGCGATGGTGAGCTACATGGTGCTGCGCCCGGTCAACCCCCGACTCCTGGCCGGTACGGCCGCCGCCTGGCGGATCGCGGTGGCGGGCTGGCTGCCGGGCCTGGTGCTGGGCGCCGCGCAGGTGGGCGTACTGCTGGCGGTGATCAGGTTCGGACTCGGCATGGAGGCCGCGCACTGGGCCGGGGTCGCCGGGATCCTGCTGCTGACCGCGGCGGCGTTCCTGGCGGTCGTGCAGGCGGTCAACGCCCTGCTGGGTCCCCCCGGCCGGGTCGTGGTGCTGGCGCTGCTGATGCTCCAGCTCACCTCGTCGGCCGGGACCTACCCGATCGAGACCTCGCCCGGCTTCTTCCAGACCATCTCCCCATGGCTCCCGATGAGCTGGGTGGTCAGCGCGCTGCGCCGGCTGATCAGCGGCGGCGACCTCACCGTGGCCTGGCAGGCCTGCGGGGTGCTGGCCCTGACCGTCGCGGTGGGCCTGAGCCTGACCGGCTACGCCGTGCACAGGGGACGCACCTGGTCGATGCGGCGGCTCCACCCCGAACTGGCGCTCTGATCTACGGTTGCCTCACATGAGGGAAGAGCGGACCGGAGCCGCGGACACGGAGCGGGACCGGCGGGAGACCGATGCGGACACGGAGCGGGACCGGTGGGGAGCCGGCGCGGGCGCGGAGCGGGACCGGCGGGGGGCCGGCGCCGCGGGCGCGGGCGCGAAGAAGGCCGGCGCGGGCGCGAAGAAGGGGGACGGCCGCCGGGCCGAGACGAGGCTCAGGCTGTTCACCGCGGCGGTGGAGGTGATCGCGGAGCAGGGATACGCCGCCGCCACGGTGGACGCGATCGCCGAACGCGCCGGAGTGGCCAAGGGCACCGTGTTCTACAACTTCGGCAGCAAGGAGGCGCTCTTCGCCGCGCTGCTCGAACACGGGATAGCACGGCTGGCCGGCGCGCTGGGCGAGGCGGACACCGGGCAGCCCGCGCTGGACGCCCTCGACTCGGTGGTCATGGCGCAGCTCCGGTTCTTCGAGGAGTACGGCGCGTTCGCCCGGGTGCTGCTCGCCGAGATGTGGCGTACGGCCTGGCAGGACGCGGTGGCCAGGCTGCGCGAGCAGGCGCTGGGCGTCTACGCCGGTGTGCTGGGGCGGGCCGTGACCGAGGGCGCGATCCGGGAGGACCTGGATGTGGATACGGCGGCGACGGCCGTGTTCGGCATGGTGCTGACCGTCTCGATCGAACGCCGGGCGCTGCATCCGGACCGCCCGATCGAGCAGCTCCACGCCACCCTCGTCGATCTCCTGCACCGGCGGGTGTCCGGCTAGGCCGTTTCCTCCGGTGGGCGATGGGTCCGCAGGAAACGGCCTACCCCTTGTCCAGGTAATTCGGTTCTTCCTACGATCAGCCGGTGGCCTATTCCCCCGCACGACCCCGCCGGCGAGTCCTGCCCTACGTCCTCGCCGTGATCCTGGCCATCGCGCTGATCGCCGGACTGCGCTGGTTCTTCGGCCGCAGCGGAGGGGAGGAGGGCAGGACCAGCGCCTGCTCGGGTGAGTCGGTGACGCTCCGGGTGGCGTCCTCCCAGGACAAGATCTGGATCCTGCGCGAGGTCGCCAAGGACTACAGCGGCCGGACCGTGGGCGGGCGCTGCGCCGAGGTGGTCATCGACGAGGCCAACTCGGGCACCGCGATGCGAGCGCTGGCCAAGGGGTGGAAGGACACCGACGGAAAGCGGCCGGACGTCTGGTCCCCCGCCGCCTCCGCCTGGGTGACGCTGCTGCGTCAGCAGGCGGGAGGCGTCGACGGCACCGTGCCGGTCGCCGACGGCAAGCCCGTCCCGGTCGTGACCGCGCCGCTGGTCTTCGCGATGCCCAAGCCGATGGCCGAGGCGCTGGGCTGGCCGGGCAAGGCGATCGGCTGGGCGGAGCTGGCCGGGCTGGCGTCCGATCCGAAGGGGTGGGCGAAGTACGGCCACCCCGAGTGGGGCCAGTTCAAGCTCGGCAAGACCAACCCCAACTTCTCCACCAGCGGCCTGAACGCCACCATCGGCGCCTACTTCGCCGCCACCGGCACCACCTCCGACCTGACCTCGGGAGATGTGGCCGACAGCGGGACCAGGTCGTTCGTGCGGGGCGTGGAGCAGTCGATCGTGCACTACGGCGACATCTCCATGACGTTCCTGGGCAACCTGCTGCGGGCCGACGACCGGGGCGAGGCGATGGCCTACATCTCGGCGATCACCGTCGAGGAGAACTCGGTCACCGACTACAACCGGGGCAACCCCTCGGGAAACCCGGCCACCCTGGGCGAGCACGCCCCGCCGCGGACCCCGCTCGTCGCCGTCAACCCCAAGGAGGGCACCCTCTTCTCCGACCATCCCTACGTCCCGCTGACCTGGATGGACCAGGCCCGCAAGGCCGTCTCCGACGACTTCCTGACCTACCTGCACAGCGGCCCGGTCCAGGCGAGGTTCCAGGAGTACGGCTACCGCACCTTCGACGGCAGGACCGGTCCGCAGGCCGTCGAGAAGAACGGCGTCGTCCCCGACGCGAAGATCACCACGCTCAGCCCGCCCACCCCGACCGTCCTGGACAAGGTGCTGCGGAGCTGGTCGGAGCTGCGCAAGCGGGCCAACGTGCTGATCGTGGTGGACAAGTCCGGTTCGATGGAGGAGGAGGCGACGGGCACCGGCGAGACCCGTCTGGAGCTGGCCAAGAAGGCGGCGATCAACGCGCTGCCGCAGTTCCGCGCGGACGACAAGGTCGGCCTGTGGGCCTTCTCCACCGCGCAGGACGGAGACCTCGACTACCGGGAGCTGGTCCCGATCGACACGGTGGCGAAGTCCGGAAAGGCGCTCCGCGACCAGCTCGGCGGGCTGACTGTGGGGGGCGGCACCGGCCTCTACGACACCACGCTGGCGGCCGTCGAGCGGATGCGCGGAGCCAGGGACAGCGGGGCGATCAACGCGGTGGTCTTCCTCACCGACGGCAAGAACGAGAAGACCGGCGGGAGCGATCTGGACAACCTGCTCCGCAGGCTCAACTCCGACGTGCGCCTGTTCACCATCGGCTACGGCGAGGGCGCCGACCAGAGCGTGCTCAAGAAGATCGCCGAGGCCACCGACGGGGCCGCCTACGACTCCTCCCGGCCGGACACCATCGACCAGGTCTTCACCAGCGTGATCTCCAACTTCTGAACGCTTTCCGGTAGCGGCGAACTCCGGCAGGGGCTCGTTCGTCGGATAAGTACTGACACCACCGGGAGGCCGGGTTGTACGAGCAGCCGCAGCGACGGCGCAGGAACTTCGCCCCGTTCGTCATCGCGATCATTCTCGCCGGAGCGCTGATCGTCGGTCTGCGGCTGTACATGGGGGGCACCGAGCCGTCCCGGCGGCAGGGGGCGGAACAGACCAAGGCCTGCGGGGACGGCGGGACCACCCTGACCGTGGCCGCGTCGTCGGAGAAGGCCGAGCTGCTCCGGGAGCTCGCGGCCGGCTACAACGGCCGGGAGGTCGGCGGGCGCTGCGCCGACGTCGTCGTCGAGACCAAGGCCAGCGGCGGGGCGATGCAGGCGCTCGCCCGCGGCTGGGACGAGCGCCAGGACGGGCCCCGGCCGGACGTCTGGTCGCCGGCCAGCAGCGGCTGGGTCACCCTGCTCCAGCAGCGTGCCAACGGGAACGACACCGGCTCCCTGATCGCGCCGGAGAACCCGTCGATCGCCAAGACGCCCCTGGTCATCGCGATGCCCAAGCCGATGGCCGAGGCGCTGGGCTGGCCGGGCAAGAAACTCGGCTGGTCCGACCTGCTCGACCTGTCGGCCGGTTCCTGGGCCAAGTACGACCATCCGGAGTGGGGCCGGTTCCGGCTGGGCAAGACCAACCCCAACTTCTCCACCAGCGGCCTGAACGCCACCGTCGGCGCCTACTTCGCCGCCACCGGCCTTTCCGGCGACCTGTCGGAGCGGAACGTGGCCGATGCCGGGGCCCGGGAGTTTGTGCGGGGCGTGGAACGCTCGATCGTGCACTACGGCGACACGACGCTGACATTCCTGTCGAACCTGCAGCGGGCCGACGACGCGGGAGCGGGACTGAGCTACATCTCCGCGGTGGCCGTGGAGGAGAAGTCGGTCTGGGACTACAACCAGGGCAACCCGACGGGTGACCCCGGCACCCTGGGCAAGCACGGCAAGCCGAAGGTGCCGTTGGTGGCGATCTACCCCAAAGAAGGCACGCTCTCCTCCGACAACCCCTACGCCGTGCTGACCGCGCCGTGGGTGGACGACGCCAAGCGCAAGGTGGCCGCCGACTTCCTGGCCTACCTGCAGGCTCCGGAGCAGCAGCAGCGGTTCGCCGACGCGGCCTTCCGGTCGTACGAGGGGAAGGCCGGCAAGCTGATCACCAAGGCGAACGGCCTGCTCCCCGCCGAGCCGGAGACGACGCTCAGCCCGCCCGCCCCCAACGTGCTGGACAAGGTGCTCTCCAGCTGGTCCGACCTGCGCAAGCCCGCGAACGTGCTCATGGTGATCGACGTCTCCGGCTCGATGGGCGCCGACGTGCCCGGCACCGGCGAGAGCAAGCTGGACCTGGCCAAGCAGGCCGCGATCAACGCGCTGCCCCAGTTCGGGCCGCACGACAAGGTCGGGCTGTGGATGTTCTCCACCAAGCGGGACGGCGACAAGGACCACCTGGAGCTGGCTCCGCTGGGCACCGTGGACGACGCCCAGCGCAAAAGGCTGAAGGCCAGGATCAACGGCCTGACCCCCGACGGCGGGACCGGCCTCTACGACACCTCGCTCGCCGCCTACCGGCATGTGCGCGACCGGCACAGCGGTGACGCGATCAACGCGGTGGTCTTCCTGACCGACGGCAAGAACGAGGACACCGACAGCGTCTCGCTGGCGAACCTCCTGCCCGACCTGCGCGCCGAGTCGGCCGAGGAGTCGGTGCGGATGTTCACCATCGCCTACGGTCAGGACGCCGATCTCGAGGTGCTCCGGCAGATCTCCGAGACGACCGACGCGGCCGCCTACGACTCCCGGAAACCCGGAAGTATCGACCAGGTGTTCACCGCGGTGGTATCCAACTTCTGATGTCACGATTTTTCGATGAATTACGTGACCCATGGGGTCTGCTGCTCGGCGCGACCGCTGGGGGCGCCGCCTGGGCGGTCAGCGTGCACCCGGCCGCCGCCGGACTCGTCGGGGTCGCCGTCTGGCTGGCCAAGGCGGCCACCGCCGCCGTCCAGGGGCGGGGCGACGGCCGTACCGCCCGGGTCGTCACGCCGGGCAGCCAGGAGGCCTCCTGGCTGCGGCGGGCCGGTTCGGCCGCGCGCGGTTTCGGTGAGCTGAGCGCCTCCATGGGGCACGGCCCGCTGGCCGAGCGGATCGCGCTGATGCGCCCCCAGGTGGACGACTCGACGGCCACCCTGGAGCGCCTGGCCGAGCAGGCCTCGCTGACCGGCACCGCGCTCGCCCGGTTCGACCTCGACCGGCTCAGGCAGGAGCACGCGCGGCTGACGCGTGCCCGGAAGGGGGCGAAAAAGGAGCTGGTCGGTGACCTCGACCGCGCTCTCGCCTCGCTCGCCTCCCAGCAGGCCGTGGCCGACCGGCTCGCCGAGACCAGGGAGCGGGTGCTCGCCCGGATGGAGTCGAGCACGATCAGCATCGAGGAGCTCGTCGCCCGGGTGGTGGAGCTGTCGGCGATGTCGGCGACCGGGGCGCTGGAGCCGACCCGGGTGCTCGACGAGCTCGCGGACAACCTCGAAGGGGTCCGCCAGGGCCTGCACGAAACCGAACAGATCACTCGCGACGCGCTGGATCGCTAAGGAGCCCCCCATGTTCAAGGTCATCCGCAGGGCCTGGCGCTACCTGGTCTTCGCCCTGTCCGGCCGGCTGGACGAGCTGGCCGACCCCCGGGTCCAGATCGAGCAGGCCATCCAGGAGGCCAAGGAGCAGCACCAGCGGCTCTCCCAGCAGGCCGCCGCGGTCATCGGCAACGAGCGCGAGCTGGAGATGAAACTCACCCGCTCGCTGGAGGAGACCGAGAAGCTCCAGGCCAACGCCCGCCAGGCCGTCCTGCTGGCCGAGCAGGCGAGGGCCGCCGGCGACGAGCGCAAGGCGCTGTCCTACGAGGACTCGGCCCGCGCCTTCGCCTCCCGGCTGGTGGCGGCCGAGACCGCGATGCAGGACGCCCAGTTGATGCACGAGCGGGCCAGGCAGTCCTCGGCCCAGGCCCGCGCGGCGGTCGAGAACAACGCCATGGCCCTGCAGAAAAAGATCGCCGAGCGGATGCGCCTGCTCTCCCAGCTCGACCAGGCCAAGATGCAGGAGCAGCTCAACAAGGCCATGGGCGACCTGTCCGGGCTCGCTCCCGCCGGGGACACCCCGACCATGAACCAGGTCCGCGAGAAGATCGAGAAGCGCTACGCCCGCGCCCTCGGTGAGGCCGAGCTGACCTCCAACTCGGTGGAGGCCCGGATGATCGAGGTCGAGCGCGCCGCCATCGACGTCGAGGGCGCCGCCCGCCTGGAGGCCATCAAGGAGAGCCTCAACCGGGACAGGAAGCCCGGGATCGAGAGCTGATCCGGGGGAGCATCACGATACTGCTCGACCGGCGCGGCCTCCGGGCGATCGAGCCCCTTACCCGTGGGCGCACCGCATTTCGCATCCGGCCGGCCGACCGCTGACCGACCGGGCGTGGAGCTCAGCGGACGGGCAGGTCGTAGACGCGGCGGACGCTGCTCGGGGCGGTGCCGAGGTCGGCGCCGTAGATGTGCAGGGAGATCGCCGTGTCGTCGCCGATGTTGCGCACCCGGTGGATGTCTCCGGGCGGGGCGAAGCCGCTGACCTCTCCCACCTGGCCGGCCGTCCGGCCGATCTCCGTCAGGTGGTCGCCGTCGAGGCGGTAGAGCGTCTCGTACTCGACCCCCTGCAGGACCCCGAACGCGCACCACGCGATGTGGTCGTGGATCACGGTCTCCTGGCCGGGCCGCCAGACCACGGCGAGGATCGAGAAGGCCGCCTCGGTGTGGAGGGTGTGGCCGACGTAGTGGGCGGGGTCTCCGAGACGTTCCTCCTCGGTGAGGATCTCCGGGGAGGGCAGCCGCTCACGCAGCAGGTCGGCCACGGCGAAGGCCGTCGTCCTCGGAGCGGTGGACCGGCCGGTCAGCTCCCGGACCCCGGTGACCAGTTCCGCCAGACCGGGGCGGGTGAGTGTCGTGGTTTCCATACGTCCAGGGTGCGCCGGGCCATCCATAACGTCTAATGCCTATCCCCCCGCTTATTCATAGATAACCTTGATACATGCTCGATGTTGTACGGCTCCGCGTGCTCGCCGCCGTCGCCCGGCACGGATCGGTCACCGCGGCGGCCCGGGAGCTGCACTACTCCCAGCCCTCGGTCAGCCACCACCTGGCCAAGCTTGAGGCCGAGACCGGAGCCAAGCTGATCCAGCGGGTGGGCCGGGGCATCCGGCTCACCGAAGCGGGCCGGATGCTGGCGGAACGGGCCACCGAGATCATCGGGCGCATCGACTCCGCCTCGGCCGAGCTCTCCGCGCACGTGGGGCTGCGCGCGGGCCGGGCCCGGCTGGCCGCCTTCCCCTCGGCCCTGAGCACGTTCGTTCCGGAGGCCGCCGCCCGGCTCGCCAGGGACCACCCCGGCCTGGAGCTGCGCCTGACCGAGACCGAACCGCCCGAGGCCCTGCGCATGCTCCGCGCCGGCTACGTGGACGTGGCCGTGGTCTTCCGTTACGACGACACCGAACCGGAGGACGACGGCATCCGGCTGCTCCACCTGATGGACGACCCCAGCTACCTGGTCACCTCCGGCCGGACCGGCACCCTCGCGTCGCACCGCGACAGCCGCTGGATCGGTGGCTGCGACCGATGCCGGAGCCACCTGCTCGACCTGTGCGGCCGGGCCGGATTCGAGCCGGAGATCTGCTTCACCACCGACGACATCGTCGCCGTGCAGTCCCTGGTGGCAGCGGGGATCGGAGTGACGACTCTGCCCGGCCTCGCCCTGCGGGCCCACCGCCACCCGAAGGTCAACGCGGTCGAACTGCCCGGCTCGATCCGCCAGGTCTACGCCGCCACCTACGGCGGGCCCCCCGTCCCCCCGGCGACCACCGCCCTGCTGACCGCCCTGACCTCGGCGATCCGACCCGGTCTCCGGCAGCCGAGGTCCACGCCGGAACAGGGAGACCTCGATGAGGCGCCGACATCGATCTGAGCATGGCGCATATGGCGGATGGCACCATACAAGGCATGGTGAAAACAACCGTCTATCTCCCGGAAGAGCTTGAGGTGCGGTTGGACGCCGAGGCCGCGGCCACAGGGGTCAGTAAGGCCGAGCTCATCCGGCGGGGCATCGCGATGTTGCTCGACAACTCGGCGCGCCCCAGCCAGGCCCGAGCACTACCCGTTTTCAACAGCGGGCGCCCCCTGACCGCCGAGGCCATGGACGACAGGATTTACGAGCACATCAAAGAACGGGTAGCGCGCCGTTGATCGTCGTGGCTGCCGCCCTTGCCTTTTGTGCCACGTTCGACAACGGATAGAGGATTTCAGCGAGCCCCACGGAGGTGGGCCATGGCGATCCGTACGTTGCCGGGCAGCGGAGCGACGGAGTCGAGCACGAGACGATCCTCATCCCAGGCATCGAAGTTCGCGCGGCGCGCCTCCACCGACGCCCAGGCCGGTTCGACGAAACCATCGATGTCGCGCTGCCGGCTTTCAAGCCGTCGCCGGTGCAGACTTTGGTCGGAGCAGGTCACTTCGATGTGGCGCAGCACCACGTTCCGGCGGAGGGCAAGGCCGCGCCACTGCTCCCGTGCCGCCCTCGCGTCGTTCACCGCGTCGACGATGACCGTCTGTCCGAGTGCGAGAACGTCGGAGGCGAGCGCCTCCACCACGACATAGGCCGCCAGTCCGGTCGGCTGGCGGCGGTCGACTCCCGCTCGCCATATCGCGGCCTCCACCGGGTCGACCGACAGCACCGGCGCCGGCAGCAGACGGCCCAGTTCCTGGGCCACGGAACTCTTACCGGCGCCGGGCAGGCCGCTCATCACGATCAACATGGTCGGAACACTGCCATACGGATCCACCGTCATCCGGTGCCGAGAAGATCTCGATGACTGTCGGCCCACGGCGCGATGTCCACCCGACCCAGGCCGCCGTCACACCGCTCTCATTTCGAAACGCTCACCAGGATCCTCGCCCCGGAAAACCCGGAGCGGGCAGAGGTCGGGTGAGCCTACGATCCTGACATGCCGGACCTGACAACACTTGCGCTGTTCGCCGCCGCGACGCTCGCCCTGCTGCTCGTACCGGGCCCCGCGGTGCTCTACATCGTGACCCGCAGCGTCGCCCAGGGCCGCGGTGCCGGGCTGGTGTCCGTGCTGGGCATCCATCTCGGTTCCGTGGTCCACGTGGCCGCCGCCGCCCTCGGCGTCAGCGCCCTGCTGGCCGCCTCGGCGACCGCGTTCGCCGTGGTCAAGTACGCGGGTGCGGCCTATCTGATCTGGCTGGGCATCCGGAAGCTGATGGCTCGCCCGGACGACACCGAGGCGGCCGAACCGGTGGTCGCGACCCGGTCCCGGATGTTCTGGGAGGGCTTCGTGGTCAACGTGCTCAACCCGAAGACCGCGATCTTCTTCCTGGCCTTCCTGCCGCATTTCACCGACCCCTCCAGGGGGCCGATCGCCCCGCAGATCCTGCTGCTGGGCATGGTCTGGATCGCGCTCGGCATGGCCAGCGACGGCGCCTTCGCGCTGCTCGCCTCGGCCATGGCCGGTCGGCTGCGCCGCTCCGCCCGCGCCCGCCGCCGGCTGGACGTCACCAGCGGTGTGGTCTACCTCGGCCTGGGCGCCGTGGCCGCGTTCACCGGTGAGAGCGCCGCCGCCAAGGCATAACCGCCTCCAGCCAACCGAAACGGGTGCCCCACGGGCGCCCGTTTTTGCGTTTTCGCAGGTAAGAGGAGTTGGTAAAGAATAACTCCACCATTGACTCTTTACGTGAAAAAAATTGACTACGTCGCAAAACCGCCCGTATCGTCCAGGCAATCGGGGACCAGGAGAAGTCGATGAAGCGACTCACGGCAATCGTGGCCATGGCGTCAATCGTGACCGCCACGGCCTGCGGCACCACCGGGAAGTCGGAGACAGACCGGTCGGGCGGCACCTACACCACGATCGACGGCACCAAGCAGATCAACGCCAGCGCGCCGACCAACCCGTTCAACCCGGTGGGATCGGTTTTCAACGGCTACAACGGGATGGCACTGGCCTGGCCCAAGAACGACCCCACCGACCCCAACCGGTTCTACCCGGCGATCGCCAGGAGCTGGACGGCCGCCCCTGACGGGTCGGCGGTCGTCATCCACCTGCAGCCGAACGCCAGGTGGTCCGACGGCAAACCGTTGACCAGCGAGGACGTCCGGGTTTCGATCGGCCTCGCCTACAGCCAGGGGGGTACGGCGTACGCGCTCGACCCGAAGGCGGCGGGTGCGGCGGCCGAGATCCAGGTCGTCGACGCCAAGACCATCAGCATCACGCAGGGTCCGAACCGGAGCCAGATGTTCCTCAACAACCTGCTGTCCACCGTGATCGTGCCCGCTCACGTCTACGGCCGGCTGCTGCCCACCGGCTTCTGGAAGACACTCAAGATCGCCCAAGGTGCGGACGGCCCCGCCGCCGAGCGCGCGAAGTCCGTGATCACCGGGATGGCCGACAAGGTCATCTCCTTCCGGCCGCCGCACGACGTCTCCGCCGGGCCGTTCGTACTGGAACGGGTCAACCCGGGCGCGGCGCTACTGAAGAGGAACCCCTACTTCTACGACAGCGCCGCCGTCGTGCCGGACAAGGTCAAGGTCCTCAACTACACCAGCAACGAGCAGATCTGGAACTACCTGATCGCCGGCAAGCTCGACAACGCGCCGTTCACCTCGGTGCCCACCGCCGTCATGGACCGCATCCGCCAGACCGGCGGCAGCCGGATCGTCCGGGGCTACTCGCCCGTGGTCACGTCGCTGGCGTTCAACCAGGCGCTCAAGCCGTACGACAACGTGCACGTGCGGCGGGCGCTGGCCTACCTGATCGACCGGAACCAGGTCACCAGGATCGCCTCGCCGGAGGGCGGCACCCCGGCGGCGACCACGTCGGGCATCCACGCCAAGGCGGCCCGGGCCTGGCTGGGCAAGGGGTTCGACAGCCTCACCCGCTACGGGTTCGACCCGGTGAAAGCCGCGACGGAGCTGAAAGCCGCAGGCATGACACGGCGGGGCGGCACGTGGGCCATGCCGGACGGGACACCGTGGAAGGTCGAGATCCACGTGCCGGCGTCGTTCTCCGACTGGGTCTCGGCGGCCCAGTCGATCAGCAGTCAGCTCAACGACCACGGGATCGACGCGAAGGTGATCACCGCGGCCGACTACACCCTCTACCTGGGTGATCTGGCGGCCGGCAAGTACGGGATCGGGTTCTGGCTGATGGGCCTCGGGCCGGCGCCGTACAACATCTACCAGCGCCTGTTCGGACAGGCGAACGGCTGGCAGATGTTCGGCGGCCGGCTGAAGCACGTGGCGCCGGGCACCCAGGGCAACTGGATGGGCGGCGCCGAGACCGCCCAGGTCACCGGGGCGGGCACGGTCAACCCCGGCGAGCTGACCGCCAGGCTCAACTTCGCCGCCCCGGACGAGCAGAAGCGGATCGTCGGCGTCCTCGCCAGGGTGGCGAACGAGCAGCTCCCGGTCATCCAGCTCTGGGACTACGTCAACGCCCAGTTCGTGAACACCTCCCGGTACACGGCCTTCCCCCCGGACGACAGCGAGGCGCTGCGGCTGTCGTCGGGTGTGTGGATGCAGCTCGGAATGATCAGAAGGAGGCAGGCATGACTCTCGCGATCAGGAGTCGTCCCCCCGGCGGCGCGGCCGTCCGCAGGGGCCGCCTCCCCGGCGGCGCGGTCGCCCGGCGGGTGGCGGGCCATCTGGTCCGCGGCCTGGTCATGGTCTGGGTCGTCGCCACGATCAGCTTCGTCATCATCCGGGAGATCCCCGGTGACCCCGTCGCCGGGCAGTACGAGAGCCTGATCCAGAAGGGCATGTCGCCCGAGCAGGCCGAGCGGGCCGCGGCCGTGCTGTACGGCTTCCTCCCGACCGGCAGCCTGTGGGAGCAGTACGTCGGATACATGGGCTCGCTGCTCCACCTCGACCTCGGGCAGTCGCTCAGCACACCGGGCGTCCCGGTGACCACGCTGATCGGCGCGGCGGCCCGGTGGACCGTGCTCCCCGTGCTGGCGGGCACCCTGCTGAGCTTCCTGCTCGGCGTCGTCATGGGCGTCTACGCGGCGATCAAACGGTCGGGACGGCTGGGCGACGTGCTCGCCCTGTCCGGTTCGCTGCTCCACGGCGTCCCGGTGTACGTCATCGGGCTCCTGCTCACAGCGATCTTCGCGACGCTGTGGCCGATCATGCCGTCCGGCGGCCCGGTGGAGATCGAGGCCGTCCCCGGCCTCAACGCCGGATACGTCGGTTCGCTGGCGCACCACGCCGTACTGCCGGTCGTGACGTACACGCTGGCGAGCTACGGCGGGTGGATCCTGGCGATGAAGTCGAACGTGGTCGCCGTACTCGGTGACGACTTCATCCTCGCGGCCGAGCTCCGCGGGCTCAGGCGCGGCGTCGTCTTCCGCTATCTGGCCCGCAACGCGATCCTCCCGCTGTTCACCGTCCTCGCCCTGTCGATCGGCATGCTCTTCGGCGGATCGATCTTCATCGAGGAAATCTTCAACTATCCGGGTCTCGGGCTGCTGCTCGTCAACAGCATCAGCACCCGCGACTACGCGCTGATGGGCGGCACGTTCCTGGTGATCACGGTGGGCATCGTGGTGGCCAACATCGCCGCCGACCTGCTCTACACCGCGATCGACCCGCGGGTCAGAAGTGGAGGCTCGGCATGACCGCCATCACCGACGCCGGGGAGGCGGCGATCCCCCGGGCAGCCGCCGGGAACACGCGCGCGACGCTGCGGCGCAACTTCTGGCGCGGCGTGTGGCGGGTGATGCGCCGCAAGCCGAGCCGGATGGCCGGCGTCGTCATCATCGCCGTGTTCGCCGCGATGGGAGCCTTCGGCCCCCTGCTCTACCCCGCGCACCTGCCCCGGGACAACAGCGCGCTCTACGCGCCGCCGAGTTGGACGCATCCCTTCGGCACCGACTTCGAGGGCACCGACGTGCTCGCGCTCGTCGTCACCGGCGCACGGTACGTCCTGCTCGCCGGGCTCGCCACCGCGATCATCACGGTGGCCCTGGGCACCTCCATCGGGCTGTTCGCCGGGTTCCGGCGCGGCCGGTGGGACACCCTGCTCATGCGGATCACCGACATGAACCTGGCCATCCCCGGCCTGCCGCTGCTGCTCGTGCTGTCCACCGTGTGGAAGTTCACCAGCCCCCTGGAGATGGGACTGGTGCTCGGGCTCCTCGGCTGGGGCGGCGTGGCCCGCGCCGTACGGTCCCAGACGCTCTCCCTGCGTGAGCGGGGGTTCATCGAGGCCGCCAGGGGACTGGGCCTGCCGACGACCCACATCATCGGGCGTGAGCTGCTGCCCGGCATGGCGCCCTACATCGCGATGAACATGCTCATCGCGGTGACCGGTGCCGTCTACGCGCAGGTGGGCCTGTTCTTCCTGGGTGTCCTGCCGTTCGACGCCAACAACTGGGGCGTGATGCTGAACTTCGCGGTCTTCAACGGCGGGGCGCTCACCACCCCGGCGGCGCTGCCGTACCTGCTGGCCCCGCTGCTCGCGATCCTGCTGCTCACCCTGGGCATCGTGCTCCTCATCGACGCGATGGACGAGATCTTCAACCCCCGGCTGCGGGAGGAATGACCCCATGACCATCGGCTCCGCGGCGCCCGGCGTGCGCATCCGTGATCTCACCGTCGTCTACAAGACCCCGGCGGGCGAACTGCCCGCCGTCTCCGGCGTCGACCTGAACCTCACCCCCGGGACGATCACCGGTATCGTCGGCGAGTCCGGCTCCGGCAAGTCCACCCTGGCGCTCTCCCTGCTCAACGCCGTCCAGCCGCCGGGCAGGATCGCGCGAGGCAGCGTCGAGATCGACGGCCTGGGGGACGTCCTGACGCTCGGAGGCGAGGATCTCCGGCAGGCCCGCGGACGGCAGGTCGGCTACGTCTTCCAGGCGGCGCAGAACTCGCTCAACCCGCTCAAGACCATCGGCAAGCAGCTCCTCGACCTCGGCCGCTCGCACGACGTGGCCGACCTGCGGGCTCTGGTGCGCGACGCGAAGGACCTGCTGGCCCGGATGGGCATGGACGGCGCCCGGGTGCTCGACTCCCACCAGCACGAACTGTCGGGGGGCATGCGCCAGCGGGTCGGCATCATGCTCGCGCTGGTCCTCAACGCCAAGGTGGTCGTCCTCGACGAGCCGACCACGGCCCTCGACATGATCACACAGGCGACGATCCTGCGGATCATCAGAGAGATCCACGAGGAGCGGGCGCTCACCACGCTCGTCATCACCCACGACGTCGGCGCGGTCGCCGAGGTCGCCGACGACCTCGCCGTGATGTACGGCGGGCGGGTGGTCGAGCACGGCCCGATCAACGAGGTGATCGGCGCGCCCGCCCACCCCTACACCCGGGGCCTCATCCGGGCCATCCCGCGGCTGTCGGGTGACATCTCCCTCGCCCGGGCCCTGCCGGGACGGCCTCCCACGCTCGGCACCCTCCCGGTCGCCGGGTGCGTGTTCCGCGAGCGGTGCGACGCGCGCATGGAGATCTGCGAGACGGCCGAGCCCGCCTCCGCCGTTCACGGTGGGAGGACCGCCGCCTGCCACGCGCTGGAGCATCCGTCCGCGCCGGCGAGACGGAAGGAGTACGCATGATCACGGGAAACGGGATCACCAGAACGTTCAAGCAGCGCGGAAACGTCCTCGGCGGGCGTGACGTGCCCGCCCTGCGGGGCGTGGACTTCGCCGTCGCCCGGGGCGGCGCGGTGTCGTTCATCGGCGAGTCCGGCTGCGGCAAGACCACGCTCGGCCGGATCATCGCCGGGCTGGAGACCTACGACTCCGGCGAGCTCGTCATCGACGGCACCTCGATGTCCGGGCTGAGCCACCGGCGGCGGCAGCCGTACTTCCGCCGGATCCAGCTCATCCACCAGGACCCGTACTCGGCGCTCAACCCGACGCGCACGATCCACCAGACACTGGCGGCGCCGCTGACCCTGCGCGCCGGGCAGACCGGCCGGCCGAGGTCGTGGATCGACGAGCGGGCCGACGAGTTGCTCGCCCTGGTGGGCCTCGACCCGGGGTATGTGCTGCCGCGCTACCCCCACCAGCTCTCCGGGGGCATGCGCCAGCGCGTGGTGATCGCCCGCGCGCTCACCGTGGACCCCGAGATGCTCGTCGCCGACGAGGCCGTCTCGATGATCGACGTGTCGATGCGGCTGGGCGTCCTCGCCCTGCTGAAGGACCTGCGCGAGCGGCTGGGCGTGAGCGTGCTGTTCATCACCCACGACATCGCCACCGCCCGCTACATCGGGGACGGCGGCGAGGTCTACGTGCTCTACCGGGGCCGGATCGTCGAGCAGGGGCCGACCGAGACGGTCATCGCCGACCCGGTGCACCCCTACACCCAGTCACTGCTGTCGGCGATCCCCGTGCTGCACGGGCTGGAACGGCCGGGCGCCGAGCGGGTCGTGCCCGTCGAGGCCCCCAGCGGAGGGCATGACGGCACGGGCTGCCTGTTCGCGGGGAGATGCCCGTTCGGCACCGCGCGCTGCCAGAGCGAGACCCCCGTGCTGGGCCACGACGGAGACACCGTGCAGCGGCACGCGTGCTTCCGCCCCCGGCAGCGGAACGTGATCCCCCTGGGGGTGGGCGCGTGACCGGGAACCCCTGGACGGCATGGAACGGTGCGGAAGCATGACAGAGTCACTCGCCGCCCTGGCCACGGAGCGGAACGACCCTCGCTACAGCGGGATCGACACCCTCCCGACGGAGGAGATCGTGCGGCTGATGAACGCGGCCGACACCGCGGTGCCCGCCGCGGTGGCCGCGGCCGGCCCGGCGATCTCCGCCGCGATCGACGGCGTCGCCGGGCGGATGGCCGCCGGAGGCCGGCTGCTCTACGTCGGCGCCGGCACGTCGGGACGGCTCGCAGTGCTCGACGCCTCGGAGTGCCCGCCGACCTTCGGCACCGCTCCCGACCTGGTGCAGGGCATCATCGCGGGCGGCGACGCCGCACTCGTCCGGTCGGTCGAGGGTGCGGAGGACGACGCGGAGGCGGGTGCCGCCGCGATCCGCGACAGGAAGGTCGGCCCCTTGGACTCCGTGGTGGGGATCTCCGCGAGCGGACAGGCGCCTTATGTCGTCGCCGCGGTGGCCGAGGCCCGCCGCCGGGGGGCGCTGACCGTGGGGCTGGCGTGCAACACCGGCACAGCGCTGGCGGCCGGGGCCGAGCACGCGATCGAGGTCGTCGTCGGGCCGGAGGTGGTCGCCGGGTCGACGCGGCTGAAGGCCGGCACGGCCCAGAAGCTGGTGCTCAACATGATCTCCACGATCACGATGATCAGGTGCGGGCGGACGTACGGGAACCGCATGATCGAGGTGTCGGCGAGCAACGCGAAACTCGCCGACCGGGCGGCCCGCATGGTCGCCGAGATCACCGGCGCCGCCCCCCTCGTCGCCGCCGGCGCCCTGCGGGAGGCCGGGAACGACGTGAAGACCGCCGTCGTGATGATCGAACGGCGCCTCGGCGCGGACGGCGCGCGCTCGCTGCTCGCCGCGCACGGCGGCCGGCTGGGAGACGCCCTGCGCCATGCCGGTCAGGACGCCTGAGACCGGGTCGTACCGGGGAGCCGGCAGCCGGCCGAGGAGGTGAACTCCCCGGCTCGGGACGCAGGGCATGGCAATGGTCGTGGCCACCACCCGGAACCGATCGCGGAGCCGTACCCTGTCTCCGATCGGCACGTGCGAGCCGTGGGCCGGCGGCCACCACGACACGGCACCGGCTGCCGATCGCACCGGATCCGGCGGTTCAACCGTCACAGCGATGTCGGGGGACATGACACGGAGAGGTAGGGCAATGACGACACGCTCTGCGCGCCTGGCGGTCCTGACCGCGGCACTCATGCTCGGCAGCGGGCTGACCGCGTGCGGCGCGGACGTGGGTTCCGCCGACGGCAAGATCACGATCACCTTCTGGGACGACAACGGCGGTCCCGCCCGCACCCCGGTGTGGCGGCGCATCATCGCGGAGTTCCAGAAGGCGAATCCCACGATCACCGTCAAATACGTCGGCATCCCGATCTCCCAGATCCAGCAGAAGTACGACAGGGCCATCGCCGGCGGCGGGCTGCCCGACGTGGGCGGCGTCTCCACCGCCATGCTGTCCGGCCTGGTGGCGCAGAAAGCGCTCGACCCACTGGACGACCGGATCTCCGGCGGCGCGCTGAACGGCAAGCTGAACGAGCAGGTCACCACGGCCGTCAAGTCGACCGTGCCCGACGGTGCGACCTACATGATGCCGCTCTCCACCAACCTGGGGGTGCTCTGGTACCGGACGGACTGGTTCGAGGAGGCCGGACTCGAAGCGCCCATGAGCTGGGACGACTTCTTCACCGCGACCGAGCGGCTGACCGACGCGGCCCAGGACCGCCACGGCTTCACCATCCGCGGCGGCACGGGCTCGATCGCGCAGATGCTGGAGATGGTGTACGGCCAGTCCGGCATCACCGAGATCTTCGACGCCTCCGGCAGGGCGACGGTCAACGACCCGAGGAACGTGGCGGCCCTGACGAAACTGGCGGGGCTCTACAAGAAGGTCACCCCCGAGGCCGACGTCAGCAACGACTACGTGAAGATGGTCGCCCAGTTCGACGCCGGCAACATCGCGATCATGCAGCACAACCTGGGGTCGTTCAACGACCACGTCAAGGCGCTGGGCAGGGAGCACGTGGCCGCCATGGCCGTGCCGAAGTCCGCCGCCGGTTTCCAGGTGGTCCTGTCCAACCCGGTCGCGGGGATCGGGCTGTTCGCGAGCGGCCGGCATAAGGACGCCGCCTACAGGTTCGCCGAGTTCGCCGTCTCCAAGGCGATGAACAGCTACTGGTCGGAGAAGACCGGCGTGCTCCCGGCCAACACCGACGTCAACGAGGAACCCTGGATCCAGGGACTGCAACACATGGCCGAGGCGGTCAAGGTGCTCAACGACCCGACGGCCAAGGTCGTGCAGATGCCGTACTACCTGCCGGAGTTCAACACGATCACCAAGACCGCCATGGAGCCGGAGTTCCAGAAGGTCCTGCGGGGCACGCTGTCGGCCAAGGACTTCCTTGACAGGTTCGCCGCCAAGCTGACAGCGGCCCAGGCCTCCTACAAGAAGCGCAACAGCGGCTGAGCCGTACCCCTGTCGCGGGCGCTCCTACTCCCCGGGCATGGGAGCGCCCGCCCTGCACACCCGGAAGACCCTCGGGGCGGCCGTACGGAGCCTCCCTCCCACCTGGCCCGTGGCGGACCACGACAGCGATCCCGGGTACGGCTCGGACCGGTTGCTGAAAGCCGGGGAGTGCCCCGTCCCCCAGGTCAGGACTGACCATGCCCCCTTCAGGGGTAGTCCGCTGGAGAGGGCCGACCCTGACGCGAAGCGCCCTTTCGGGAAGCGTCCCTTTTCGGGGGGAATGGCCATTGGAACGGTCCTACAGCTTGCATTTATCGCCCGGATGGATGGAAAGTGATCGTTCAGGATTTTCGGACCGTTTCATCTGCCGGGCCGCTTGCCTTTCGGTCGTCTTCTGAGTCGCGCCCGGGGACGCGGCGGGCTGACGAGGAAAGGCTGCCTCTTGAGCTCTTTGGACGGTATGGCCTATGCCGAGCGTCAGTTGCTGGCGTTGAGCGACATGGTGAATGAGCTGGGGGGCGGGGTCGCGGGAGTGGCCGCGGGGCATGTGGGGGCCGCTTACGCGACGCGGGCCGCGGTGACCGACGATGACTACGGCCAGGAGTTTTGGCGCCTTCACGGGGAGACGTTCGAGACGGTCGGGGAGCTGTTGCGTTTCCTGGCCGGCAGGTGCCTGTGCGAGGGGGAGAACCTCGGCCACGCCCGGGTCGGTTACCAGGAGGCGGACGCGGCTTCTGCGGGCGCGGGTGCCGGGGTTTCGGGCCCTGTGAGTGGGGGGCGTTGATGGATCCGAATGTTTTCGTGCCGGATCTGATCAAGCCGTTCTGGCCGTTCATCGCGGGGGGTGCGTTCCCGGAGGGGTCTTATGCGCAGATCTCCGCTAAGGCGGCGGAGTTGGAGGGGTTGGCGGAGGCGTTGGGGCGTTTCCAGCTGGAGTCGGGTGGGGCGGTGGCTCATCTGCTGGAGTCGGGGGCGTGGGACGGGGCGGCCAAGGAGGAGTTCGCGCGGCTGTTCGGCAAGCTGGTGGCGTCGGCGGGTGGTGCGGCCGGGCAGGGTGGTGGGCCGGGTGGCGGGGATCCGGTGGCGGTGTTGGCGTATGTGAAGGATTTGGTGAGCCGGGAGGCGGTCGCGACGCGGCGGCACGCGACCGATATCGATCACACCCAGTGGATGATGATCGTCGGGGTGGTGGCGGCCGCTGCGGTGATCGTGCGGTTGCGGATATTAGCGGTGGCCAATCCCGGGGTGACGCCGTTGATCTGGAGCAGGTTGGCGTTCACCCGGATGGAGAACCAGCTGATCAAGGCTGAGCTGCTGAAGAACATGGTGGTGTTCGGCGGGATCATGGGCGGGTTGGATGCCGGCGTTCAGGGGGGGCAGTGGCTGGCCGGGCATCGGAAGAAGTTCAATGGCGGCTCGCTGGCGTGGTCGGCGGGCACGGGGATGTTGACCGGGTTGTTGTTCGGTGGGATGACGGTCGGTGCGTCGCGGTTGGTGACCGATGACATGGTCGGGGTGGTCGCCAAGGACGGGGCCGGGAGTCTGCGTGGTTTGGTGGCGGGGGCGCCGAACACGGTGGCGGGGCGGGCGGTGATGAGCGGGGCGGCGGCCACCGCGGCCAGTGTGCCGATGTTGGCGATGAACGGGCAGTTGGACGCCGAGCACGTGTTGTACTCGGTGGTCGCGGCTGTGGTGGGGGGTGTCGGGCCGATCGCGGTGCATCCGGATACGGTCACCGGCAGGTCCGGTGAAGGGGCCGGTGAAGGGGCCGGTGGCGCCGATGGCGGGCCTGGCGGGTCCGGTGATAGGTCCGGTGGCGGGTCTGTTGATGGTTTCGGTGGCGGTCCCGGTGGTGGGGTCCGGCCGGGGGGCGTGCCCGAGGGGCGGGGCCTGACACCGCCGCTGGAGGGTTCATCGCCGTCGGTGCCGTTGGGGTTGTCGCCGGACAGGACGTCTCTGGCCGCGCTTGACGAGGGGGCTGCCGGTGATCGCGGTGGTGCGCCCGGCGACGGCAGCGGCGGCAGCGGTGGTTCGAACGGTCAGGTGGGTGTTGATCGTGGCGTGGGGGCCGGGCCTGCCCGTCCGGCGGCCGACGGGGTGGTGCCCGCGCAGGTTGCGGCTGGTGGAGCCGTGCCCGCGCACCCGGCCGGCAGGGCCGGAGTGGAGGGGGCCGGTAGGGCGGGTGAGCGGGTGGCGCCGGAGGGCGGCGATGGGGTGTCCGGGCGCGGTGCGCCGGGAGAGAGAGCCGTCGCGCCTGCCGGCGACGGTGCCCGGCCCGCTCGCCCTGTGGAGGGGGACGCTCCCGTAGCGCGTACCAGGGTCGACGGACCCGCGGCCGAAGGCGGGCCCGCGCCCCGGGCGGCCGACGGCCAGGGCGGCCAGGCCGTACCCCGGGCGGCCGACCAGCAGGGCGGGCCGGTCGTGCCCGCCGCCGGGCACGACGGCGGCCCGGCGCCGTCCCACCCCGGCTCCGACGCCGCACCTGCCGTGCGTGAGAGGGAGGCGGCCCGGCAGGCTCCCGCACCCGAAAGGCAGGCCACGACGGCCGCCGACATCCGGGCGACGGGAGACGGGCTCTACACAGTGATCGAGCCGCCGGCCAGGGGAGCACAGCAGGGTGGTTTCGCGGGGCTGCAGGCCGGCGCGGTGATGTACCACCACGACCCCGTAGGCCCGCCCAATCCGCATGGCTGGGGGAACGGACAGCCCGCTCGACCCGGCGCGGAGGACGGAGCCGGCGGGACCACGCCGTCGCATCCCGGGGGAGGCGACGGCCGTACTCCGGCGGCGGCCCGCGTCGACCCCGAGGTCACAGCCGGGCGGGAGATCGCCGAAACGATCCGCGTACCCATCAGGTCGGACGAGCAGGCCCGGACCATGGCACGGCTGAACGAACTGTTCGAGGGCCGGTTGACGCCGGACGGCAACGTTGCCATCGATGTGCCTTCGACACTCCTCTCCGAGAGCCTGGGGGTCCACGACGACGGCGGGCTCGTCGGGGCCGCCCTCCGCGCGGTGGATGAGACGTCGGGTGCCGCGGAAGCCACTCGGGGGCACCGGGAGGCCGCAGACGTCGTAGCCGCGCTGGACAGGATGGACCATCGAGAGTTCGTCGACGCCATGCAACGGTACGTCGACAAGGACGCGGATCTCTGGCTTGGACGCAAGGCCGCCCGGTGGAGCGGTCATCTTGAGTTGACGGACGGGCAGGCACGGTTCCTGGGCAGGTTCGGGAAGGTCGGCTTGCCGGGGCTGGTCTCGAAGTTCGTGGACACGGGCTACACCCCCATGGACGGGGCCCAGTTCCATGTGGGCAGCATCAGGGCGCTCCTCGAAGTGGCACTCGACCTGCACGCCAAGCGTGGCGAGGAGATCACGGCCATGGTGGCGGCCGGAGACGACCGCGCCTTGGGACACCTGCTCGAGGAGCATGCCAGGGCCACCGATTTCGTGCGGGAACACGGGATGATGGTCGAGGAGCGGCTCGGCCGTGATCTCACCGACGCCGAGTTGCAGGCAGCGGGCCGTCTGGGCGCGATGGTCGGCCCCGAGTTGACCCATGGCGAGCCCCCGCTGCTGCCCGGCCCCATGAGCGAGCTCATCGCCGCGGAGGGGCCTGCGAAGGTCGTCGAGACCTATCTGCGATTGCAGGCCGATGGCGGCGATCACGTGTTCGGTTCCCAAGAGAGCCCGCACAGGGTGGCAGAGACGCTGCGCGACTATCTGGCGGCTCCCGACAAAGACCTGTGGCTGGGGCGCAAGGTGGCCGAGTCGATGGAGCGGATGTTGTGGGGCATGCGGGAAGTGCCGGACAACCTCGCCAGGGCCACCGCCCGGCTCATCGGACTGGCCGGCCCGGAACTGACGAATCCCCTGTTCGCACCGGACGTACGCACCGCCATGGGCGACCTGATCCACGACGTGGGAGGAGCAGAGAAGGCGTACCTGCTCTACCGGCAGGCGAGTGAGAGCACGGAGGTCGTCTTCGCGAAAACCGGGGACGACCTCGCCATGGCGCTGAGAGGTCATCCGGCCTTCGAATCGCGACTCCTGGAGTGGGGAAGAGAACTCGCCCGGCAGGCGGACATCGAGCATCCCACCGACAGGCAGGCGCGGGATCTCCAGCACATCAGGAGCACGTTCCGTCTAGGACCACGGGACAACTTTCTTCACCTCCCTGAGCGGTTCGGACTGGCGGAGGGCGATTTCGCCGGCCTCCTCGATGCGTACGCCGGAGCCGAAGCCGCTGGACACGCCCCGCACAAGACCGTGAACGCCGCTCAGCTCATCGAGGCCGTCACGGAGTTCAGGACCGCTCGGGAGCTGGGCCAGCGGCTTGGTCTGGATGATCTGACGGCTGCCGAGGCGCAGGCCCTCAACCGGCTCAACAGGCTGGCGCCGGAAGTGGCGAACATGTCGGATCCGCTGGGCTCCCCGGTGAACCACCTCATCTTGGATTATGGCTATCAGAGGTTGGCCGAGGCGTACCTCCGGGCGACCGTTGAGAGATTCGGGCCCGTCACAACCGCCGCGACCCCCGATGCCCTGGCCGCGGCCATGGACATATACCTGCCGTTGGATAGGCCGTACTGGTCGGGCCGGCAGATCGCCGACCGGGTCGGGCTGCCCCGCCTGTCGCACGATCAGGCACGGCACGTGCATGAGGTCTCGGAGCTCTTCCGGAACGACCATCGCGCCGACATGGCCGAGGAACGGGCCGAGCACGCACTGGGTGGTCGGCGGGGGATGTTCGACACCGCGATGCGCGCACTGGACCAGGAGGACCCCAGGACCCACTGGGCACTGCGCGACGGGGACCACGACGGGCTGACCGACGCGCTGGTGGACTTCGCCGAATCGACCGGCCTTCACCTGAACGAAGGCAGGCAACTCGCGGCCGAAGCCGGAATACACGGACTGACCGACCTGGAAGCACGGGCGCTCGGCCGACTGAACATGCGGATCGGATTCGAAGAGCGGACCGGCGTGGCGCTCCCCACAAAGATGCACCGGCTGGTGCAGGAGCGAGGCCTTCGAGAGACACTCGAGGCGTACCTGGACCTGGAACGCAAGGGAGGCGCATACGCCTCACTCGATCACGTCAGGGATCCCGGAGCGTGGCTCAGAGACTACATGGACGCGCCGGATCGCCGGTTGTGGCTAGGCGAGAAGATCGGACCGAGGATCGACGGGCCCAGATACGGGGAGGCGGACTACGCCGCCATCGGTCGGCTGGCGGAACTGGCCGGACCGGAACTGGTCGGCGGCTGGCTGAAGTCCGACGTGCTGACGCCCCTCGGCGAACTCCGCGCCGAACTAGGACATCCCACGGCACTGATCGACAAGTACCTGGATGCGGTACGGCGGGGCCATGAGCCGGTCGTCCAGGCGGCCAACAGCGCCGAACTCGTCACCGCCTTACGGGCGGATCTGGGGCTGGACGGGCACAGCATCGTCGCCGAGGCGCCGAAGGTCCATGGTGCGGCCGGGGATGCCGCCCCTGCCACTTCGACCGCAAGGGCGGAAGGACATCCAGCGCCGGACCCTCGACGGGTCGCCGACCCCTCTTTCAACAAGGTTCCGGACGCTTTCCACGATATCCGCCATACGGTTCAAGACACGCCTCGCGCACTTTCACCCTCCGCGCGTGAGGCGCTTACCCACCTCGTCGACCGCCATCCTGAACTGGTGGAGATCCCGCGCTCGCACCATGATCTCAAAGAGGAGGCGCAAAGGCTCGACGTGGATCTGTCCTTCGAACAGGTCGAGGAGTTGCGACTGCTCTCGTATCACGCTCACGGCCTTGAGCCCCCCGCCCTGTCCCGGGAGAGTCTCGATGCCTTCCTCTGGAAGGTATGGCTGGAGCAGAGCGAAATTTATTATACGGGTGACATCTATTCACTTTACAATCGCTCCAGCGAGAGCAACCCGCTCAACCGCACACCTCAGTCCTATATGGACAGCATCGTGAACATCGCACATGATAGGCCTCCCCACGCCCGCTCGGTGATCCAGGCAACCCGGAAGAGCGTATTGACGCTCGAGGGTGAACCTGCCACCCCTGAAGTCGGCGGAGATTTCTTCCCCTTCATCCGCGCCCATGAATCTGGAAGTAATATCACAGAACGGCTGTACGTAAACGCCAACGCGGACAAAGCTCCAGAACTGATGGAGGCTCTGGTGCGGGAAGTGGTGGATGTTCCAGACCGGTTCCCCGGAGTATACGCGGCAAAGGTCAGCGGCTATCAGGCGGTCACCAGACGAGCGGACAATATCGTGATCTATGCGGATGACGACACGGCCATAGCGAATGTGGTCGCCTGGTTGCGCGAATACCAGCAAAAAGACCCGGCCGCCTTCATGCAAGAGACACCGCCGATGACGCAGAAGGTCATGGATGGCATCAGCCGCGGCGCGGAACCCCTCGCCGCCGGAGCAAGTTTCGGTCTCGTGCGCTCCAAGGCCATCTCTGATGCACTGGACATGACCAGGGAAGTGGGTGGCGACATTAATATGTTCATGCGGAATGTTTCCAAGATGTTTCTAGCATTCGGCGTCGACTTCGATAAACCCCATGCCAACCTTCCGGAAGAAACGCCATGATCGACGACGGCAGACTCGACTCCGCCCGTGAGTTCGTCACAGGGTTCCTCCGCGAAGAGATCGACGAGACGACGAACCCCGAGTTGTTCGGAGAGGATGTCCTGATGTTCGCTGTGATCAAAATCGATGCGCGAGCTCCAAGCTGGATTCTCCAACAGCTCGCAGACCGGCGTTGGCCTCTGTCCCGGCGTGCCGAGCTTCTCTGCCCCATGATGACCAACTACGCGGAGGGCTATGCGATTCTCCGCGATGAGGACCCCAACCTGATGCGTCATATGCCGGACCCCGGAAGATAGACAGGCACGCCCTGGGAGCCGGATCGGAACAGCAGGTTTCGCGATCGCACTAAGATCGACCAACAGCCGAGAAGGAGGCGCTGTGCACGAGGAATTGCACGCACAACTTGAGGCGATGGTCGAGGAGTACAACCAGCAGGCCGCCCAGATGCGGGAGGCCTACGCCAGGCTCCGCGAGGTGGAGGCCTCGGCGACCTCGAAGGACGGCCTGGTGACCGTGAAGGCGGGGCCGCAAGGCCGCATCATGCGCATCGACCTGGACCCGCGCATCACGAAGAAGCTGTCCGCGTCGGAGATCTCCGCGTCGCTCATGGAGCAGATCCAGGCGGCGACGGCGGATGTGACCGAGCAGACGCACCGGCTGATGGCGCCCTTCGTGCCCGAAGGCGTCGACATCGAGCAGTTGCTCGACCCCGAGACCGACTTCGGGTCGGCCCTGCCCACCATCGACAAGGACACGCTGTGAGCAGGTGGACCGACGGAGACGGTACGGTCGGCCGGCAGGCTCGCCGCGGGGTACGGCCGGGCGCCCTATCTCCCTGAGCCCGCGGGTACGGCCGGGCGCCCTGTCTCCCTGAGCCCGAGGGGTACGGCCGGGCGCGCTATCTCGCCGAGAGGGCGAATCCGGCGACGACCACCTTGCGGATCACTATCGTGAGCGCCGCCACGGCGATCGCCGTCCACGCCCCCGCCAGGGAGAGCCGGAGAAGCCCCGCCGCGACGAGAAAGTCCAGCAGCACCGCCATCGCGGTCCTGGGCCCGCCGCCGGAGAGCAGCGCGGCGAACGCCGCGGCCAGGCCCATGGCGGCGACCAGGGTGGCGGCCGTCCGGACGAGCTCAGCCACGGTCGGCACCGGGCACGGATCGGGGACGGGCCTCGGCCACCGTGCGCCCCTCCCGCTCGATCTCCCTGCTCAGGAAGAAGTTCAGCGCGGTCCTGATGGCCGCGATCGCCGCCAACTGCCCGATCTGCGTGAAGCTCGGCGAGATGGCCGTGCGCAGCACGTCACTGGCGAGCTGGAACTCCAGCCCTAAGGCGAGGAATCGTCCCAGGAACAGCCGGACCGTCACGAACCCGTCGGCGCCGCCCCGCCGTACGGCGACGAGGAGGAAACGTACGAAGGCCACGGCCGCACCCGCGAAGATGATGAGCGCGCCTGCCGCCTCGACGAGACGGACCAGCAGGTTGACGACCTCCCGGAGCGTCTCCTCGGGCAGCAGTTCAAACATGTGCTGCTGTTACCCGGTGATCGTCCTTCTAATACTGCAACGGCGCTTATGTGATGGTGTGGCCATGTTTTCGGTAGTGGGCACGGCGGGCTCGGGCTTGCCGTCGGCGGCACCGGCATGACCGATCGAGGACGTGGCCGGTCGGGTGAACGGGCTGCAGGAGGAGACGGACCAGCAGGCGACGGGTTTCGTTGACGGCCGGCGGGATGAGATCACGTTTGGCGGCTCTCGGTCCGGCCCGCCGTATCGGAGTATCACTTCACCGGCTCCCGGCGGACGGGTCAGACCCATGGAGCCAGGGACCTTGCGAGGGGATCGGAGAGGAAGGAGACTTCACCTCACGTGACCATGGGAGGGAAATGAGCAGAGAGCGCTTATTGCGCACACTGGGCATCGCCGCGACCATCGTGGGACTCTTCATCGGCTTGTCCCCTATTCCGCATAATGGCGACAATACCTGCGGAAGCGCGTTCATCCCTGACGGTTACTTTCAGTGTCCCAGCGAACAGAGCGGACGGTTTCTGCTCGCCTTCATCTTCCTCATCCCCGGCCTGATCATGATCATCGCCGGGAGACGCGGCAAGGGGAAGAAGGACGGGGCCGGCAGCCCCGCTCCCGGGCGTACGAGTGTCCCTGGACCCGTCGCCCCGGGCATGGTCGCCGCTTGGCCGGAGCAGTGGCAGCCAGGGGACCTCGTCATCGACATCCGCGGCCGGGTGTTCGTCCGCGCATCCGGAGAAGATGAGAGGTTTGGTCGGCCCTGGGGTTACCCGAGGCGCGACACCCTCGACATATCCGGCAGGCCTGTGGTCCCGGAGGGGGCGGTCGGGGAGGACGAGCCCACCCGGCCGCTGACGCTGCTGGTACGCCACGGTCGTCCGCTTCCGCCCTTCTCCCCCTCGGGCGGGGGCAGCGGTTGACCGGCTGGTCTCTCCCACGATCCGACCTCTTTTAAGGCCAGATCTTCACAGTACGAGGGGAGGGTCACGGCCGCCCCCCCGGACGTCATCGATAGCCGTGACCGCCCTGAACGTCAGCCGCCGGACGGGTCGGCGGCCTGGGCGGTCTCCCTGGCCCAGCGGTAGTCGGCCTTGCCCGCCGGGGAACGGACCATCTCGTCGACGAAGGCGAAGGTGCGGGGCACCTTGTAGCCGGACAGCCGCTGCCGGCAGTGGGCGTCGAGCTCCTCGGCCGACGGTGTCGTGCCCGGCCTGAGCTCGACCACGGCGGCGACCCGGCTGCCCCACCGCTCGTCGGGGATGCCGGTGACGACCGCGTCGAAGACCGCCGGGTGGCCTTTGAGCACGGCCTCGACCTCCTCGGGGAAGACCTTCTCCCCGCCGGTGTTGATGCAGACCGAGCCGCGACCGAAGATCGCGATCGTGCCGTCCTCCTCGACCCGGGCGATGTCGCCGGTGAGCAGCCAGCGGACGCCGTCTCCGTCGGTCACGAAGGTGCGCGCGGTCTTGTCCTCGTCCTTGTAGTAGCCGAAGGCGATCCGGCCGGCCCTGGCGACCGTGCCCAGTTCACCCGATCCGGGCTTGACCGGCTCCAGGGCCTCGTTGAGCACGGCCAGGTTGGAGGCCGCGGTGGACTGGAATCGCTGACCCGTCTCGGGAGAGGAGCCGGGGACCGCCGAGGCGGTGTAGCCGGACTCGCTGGACCCGAAGCTGTCTATGATCATCCGGTCGGGGAGCAGCTCCGCCAGGCGGTCACGGACGGCGCCGGTCAGGATGGCGCCGGTGGAGCTGACCGCGAACAGCGACGACAGGTCGTAGCCGCCTCCTGCGATCTCGTCGGCCAGCGGGCGGGCCATCGCGTCGCCGGTGATGTTGATCGACACGACCTTCTCCCGGTCGATCACGCGCAGCACCTCGGCCGCGTCGAACCTGCGGACGTAGGCCATCGTGCCGCCCATCCACCAGGAGATGAAGGTGGCCATCTGGGCCGCGCCGTGCATCAGCGGGGCCGCGGCCATCATGGTCATCGGCCCGGAGGTCCTGGCCGCCTCGATCACCTCGTCCGGTGTGGCACGCGGCTCCCCGTAGGGGTTGCCCCCGCCGAAGCCGAAGAACAGGTCCTCGCTGCGCCACATCACCCCCTTGGGCATCCCGGTCGTGCCACCGGTGTAGATGATGTAGACGTCGTCCCCCGACCGTGCGGGGAATCCCCTCGTCTCCGGCTGCCCGGCCAGCGCCTCCTCGTACGGCACCGCCGCCTCGATCCCGGACGTGCCGCCCACCGCGATCAGGTGCCTCAGCTCCGGAGCCTGCGAGGCCACGGCCGCCACCCGGCCGTCGAACTCCACGTCGAACAGCAGGGCCACGATGTCCGAGTCCTGATAGAGATAGAGCAGCTCGGCCTCGATGTAGCGGTAGTTCACGTTGACCGGCACAGCCCGGATCTTGAGCGTGGCCAGCAGTCCCACGACATACTCGACGCCGTTGTAGAGATGGATCCCGATGTGCTGCCCGGCCCGCACGCCCCGGCTCCGCAGGAAGTGGGCGAGCCGGTTGGCGTCCGCGTCCAGCTCCGCGTAGGTGCGGCGGCTGCCGCCGCAGACGACGGCGGTGCGGTCCCCGATCGCGTCCGCGAGCCCCTCGAACAGATCTGCGTGGTTGAACTCCATCGGGCCCTCCCGGGGGGATCAGGGTCTGTCGCTGCCGACCATCCACATCGCGAAGAACTGGGCGCCCCCGCCGTACGCGTGCCCCAGGGCCCGCCGGGCGCCGTCGACCTGGTGCTCCCCCGCCATCCCCCTGACCTGGAGCGCCGCCTCGGCGAACCGGATCAGTCCGGACGCACCGATCGGGTTGCTCGACAGCACCCCGCCCGAGGCGTTCCACGGGATGTCGCCGTCCAGGGTGGTGGCCCCGGACTCGGTGAGCTTCCACCCCTCCCCCTCGGCGGCGAACCCCAGGTTCTCCAGCCACATCGGCTCATACCAGGAGAAGGGCACGTACACCTCCGCCACGTCGATCTCCCGGCGCGGATCGGTGATCCCGGCCTGCCGGTAGACGTCGGCCGCGCAGTCCTTGCCGCCCTGCGGGTTCACGGTGTCCCGCCCGGCCCGGAAGATCGGCTCGGAGCGCATCGCCGTACCCAGCACCCAGGCGGGAGTGCCGCCGGTGACCTTGTCGCCGGCGGACAGGACCATCGCGCACGCGCCGTCCGAGGAGGGGCAGGTGTCGAGGTAGCGGATGGGCTCCCAGAGCATCGGGGTCGACTCGACCATCTTCTGGTCGATCCCGGGGATCCGGAGGTGGGCGTAGGGGTTCTTCAGGGCGTTGCGCCGGTCCTTGACCGCCACCAGGTGTCCGATGTGCGCGGGAGCTCCGGAGCGGCGCAGGTACTCGCGGATGTGCGGGGCGAAGTAGCCACCCGCGCCGACCACCAGCGAGGCGCTGAACGGCAGGTGCGTGGACAGGGCCCAGGTCGCGTTGGACTCCGACTGCTTCTCGAAGGCGACCACCAGCACCCGGTCGTGCACGCCCCCCTGGATCAGTGAGGCGCCGACCAGCGCGGTCGACCCGCCGACCGAGCCGGCGGTGTGCACGCGCATCATCGGCTTGCCCGCGGCACCGAGCGCGTCCGCCAGATAGGCCTCCGGCATCATCACACCCTCGAACAGGTCGGGTGCCTTGCCGATGACGACGGCGTCGATGTCCTTCCAGGTCAGGTCCGCGTCCTGGAGCGCCCGCAGCGCCGCCTCGCGGACCAGCCCGGCGATGGAGACGTCCCGCCGCCGGGTGGTGTAGTGCGTCTGGCCGATCCCGATGACCGCACACGGGTTACCCATCAGGCCTCCATCACGGTGACGAGGTTGTGCTGCAGGCAGGGGCCGCTGGAGGCGTGCCCGACGGTACGGCTCGCCGTGCCGTCCAGGATGCGCCGGGCGGCCTCACCGACCCTGATGAGGCCGGTGGCCATGACCGGGTTCGCCGCCAGCGGGCCGCCGCTCGGGTTGACGGCGGTGGTCTCGGGGAGTGCGAGCGCCCGGCGGAGGATGACCTCCTCGTGGCTGAACTGGGCGTGCAGCTCGGCCACGTCGACATGACCCTTGTCGACCCCCGCCGCTCGTGCGGCTTCGGCTGCGGAGGCCGACCGGGCAAGGTCTCTCATGCCCGGGTAATGAGGTTCTATGCGGTGGGCGATGCCCGTTATCCAGGCCGGGTGCTCGCACAGCTCCCTGGCGAGGTCCCCGGCGGCCAGCACCACCGCGGCGGCGCCGTCGGTGATCGGGGCGACGTCGTACGGCCGCAGCGGCTCGACCTCGAAGGCCTCCCCGTCGGGGTCGGGCAGATCGAGGGCGTAAGGGTTGACCCGCCCGGCGGCGCGGCTCCGCCGTACGATCTCGTCCAGTTCGGCCCGGCCGACTCCGGCGGCCGAGGCCTGGAGCGCGGCGGAGGAGACCTGGTCGAGGCCGAGCGGGGCCAGGTAGTAGGGGTCGAGCTGGAGTGTCATGATCTCCCGCAGGTCCCCCGGGGAGGACTTGCCGAAGCCGTAGACCAGCGCCGAGTCGACGTCGCCGTGCTGGAGCCTGACCCAGGCCTCGTACAGCGCCCACGCTGCGTCCATCTCCACGTGGCTCTCGGAGATCGGCGGCCAGGCGCCGAGCGCGTCGAGCGCGGAGACGAAGGAGAACGGCGCGCCCGCCAGGTAGTCGCACGACCCCGAGCAGGTGAAGCCGAACGTCCGCAGGCCCGTCTTCTCTCTGACCTCCTCCAGCGGGGGCATGACCAGCTCGGAGTCACTCTGTCCCTCGTCGGTCGCGCTGTGCCGCGTCTGGGCGAACGCGACGACCGCTACCTCACGCATCTACAGCTCCACGTCCGGTTCGCCGGTGGGGGCGAACCACCTGATGTTGTCCATGGACGGCGTCCACTCCTCCTCGGGGATCCACACGGCCCGCACCCGCATGCCCTGCCGTACCTCGTGGGCCGGGACCCCGCCGACCAGGGCGATCATCGGGATGTCGGAGCCGTCGAGCAGGATGTAGGCCGACACGAACGGCACCTCGGGGGCGCGCGGATCGGGCAGATTGTTGATCGCGAAGGTGGTGATCGTGCCGGTGTCCGGCAGTTCGACCTCCTCGGTGACCGCGACGCCGCACTCGGGGCAGGAGAGCCGGTAGGGCACGTAGACCTGGTGGCAGGAGCCGCATCGGCAGCCGACGAAGACACCCTCCGCGATGCCCGCCAGGAAGCGGGTGAGCGCGAGGCCGGGCGTGACGACGTACTCGACGCGGACCGGGGACACGATCTTCGTGACCTCGGGGACGAAGCTTTCGATGTCGGTGATGTGCCCGGTGCGCTCGGCCCGCCAGCGGGGGCGGACGCGCAGGCCGGGTCGCATGGCCTTGACGTCGCCGGCGTCCACCGCGTGCACGAGCGAGGTGTCCGCTCCGTCCAGCCGGATCAGGGCCCAGGCGAACGGCCGGTCCAGCGGGTGGCCCTTTCGCGGGGTGTGCACCCACGCCCAGCTCTCGACCGTCCCCGCCGGGCCGACCTCGACGAAGTCCCCGGTGACGGCGTCACCGGTGTCGGGGTCATACTCCAGCGGGGGAACCAGCGTCCGGCCCGCCGCCGTACGGACCCCGACGACGCGCCCGTCCCGCAGTTCGGTGAGGAACCGCCCGATCACCGGGCCGGTCGTGCGGGTGTAGCCGCCGGGGAACTCCAGCACGTGCCGCGCTTCCAGCGTCATCCGTGCCGCTCCTCTCCCGTCGGATGCCGGTGTCCCGCTCCCGTCGGATGCCGGTGTCCCGCGCCCGTCGGATGCCGGTGTCCCGCTCCCACCCGACGTCGGTGTCCGTCTCCCGTCGGATGCCGGTGTCCGGCGACGCCGTTCTCAGATCGCACGGTCTCGTCCCTCCCAGTACGGGTCGCGCAGCTTGCGTTTGAGGAGCTTGCCGTTGGGCTCGCGCGGCATCTCCTCGATGAAGTCGATGGACCTGGGCCACTTCATCTTCGACAGGCGGCCCTTGAGCGATTCGATGAGCTCCGCGGCGAGCTCGGGCGAGGGGGCGACACCGGTCGCGGGCTCGACCACCGCCTTGATCTGCTCGCCCCACTCCTCGTCGGGGATGCCGAACACCGCCACATCGGCGATCTTCGGGTGGACCATCAGCTCGTTCTCGATCTCGGCCGGGTAGATGTTGGTCCCGCCCGAGATGATCATGTCGGCCTTGCGGTCGCAGAGGAACAGGAAGCCGTCCTCGTCGAGGTAGCCGATGTCGCCGACGGTGAAGTGGTCCTGCAGACGGCCCGCCTCCGTCTTGGCCCGGTCGCCCTTGTACTCGAAGCGGACGCCCATCATCTTCATGTAGATCGTGCCCGGCGTGCCGGTCGGGACCGGCTGGAGGTTCTCGTCCACGATGAGCAGCTCACTGATCGGCCAGGCGGTGCCGACGGTGCCGGGGTGCTTCTTCCAGCCCTCGGGGGTGGCGATGGTGCCGCCGCCCTCGGTCGCGGCGTAGTACTCGTAGATGCAGTCGCCCCACCACTCGAACATCGCCCACTTGACCGGGACCGGGCAGGGCGCGGCGGCGTGGATCATCCACCGGAGCGAGGACAGGTCGTATCTGCCTTTCACCTCGTCGGGGAGCGCGAGCAGCCGCTTGAAGTGGGTGGGGACCATGTGCGAATTGGTGACGCGATACCTCTCGCAGAGTCGGAGCGTCTCCTCGGCGTCCCACCTGTCCATGTAGACGAGGGTGTGGCCCATGTGCAGGGCCGTACCGCCGAACTGGGTGACCGCGGTGTGGTAGTTCGGCGAGGTGACCAGGTGGACGTTCTCCTCGCCCGGGGTCATGCCGAAGAGGCTGAGCAGGACCGTCATCAGCTCGGCCCCGTCGTCCGGGTCCATGCCGCTGAGCGGACGGCGCACGCCCTTGGGTTTGCCGGTGGTGCCGGAGGTGTAGTGCATGGCGGCACCCGCCGTACGGTCCGCAGGCGCCGTCGCGGGCCGCCCCGCGGTCAGCTCGGAGACCGGGCGAACCCCTTCCACCTGCCCGAACGCGAAGACCCGGTCGGGAGCGATGCCCGACTCCGTGGCACCGCGCAGGCCCTCCCGCGCGTGGCGCTCGTCGACGAAGAAGGCCCGGGCCTCGCTGTCGGCGACGATGTAGCCGATCTCCGGGCCGGTGAGGTGCCAGTTGATGGGTGTGTAGTACCACCCGGCCTGGAGCGCGGCCAGATAGAGCACCAGTCCGTCGGAACCGTTCGGCACCAGGCCGCAGAGGCCGTCGCCGGGCTTGAGCCCCAGCTCCCGCAGGCCGTGCACGAGGCGGTTGGCACGGGCGAGCAGGTCGCCGGCGCGGTGTTCGGTGCCGTCCGGATCCACCGCGGCGATCCAGTCCGGATCCGCCTGCGCGAGTCTCCAGAAGCCGAGCGTGCCCATCGGTCGTCCTCTCTCGTCGAAAGGTCCCCCGGACGGCCAAAGTGAATCACGTTCTAGATATTTGTAAAAGACTCTGGCGACACGGGAAGGATGGAACAAGAATCTGTTCTCATACGCAGAGGAAGGCTAACCCGGCCGAGACATGCCGAACAAGCGCTTGATTTCAATACGATCCTGTTGTCGAATCCCCCGGACCAGCGGAGGTCGTCCATGGAACTCCTGCCCATCAGCACGCCGCACTGCCGTGTCGAGCGCGACGGTCACGTCGTCGTCGTCACCATGGACCGGCCCGAGGCGAGGAACGCGCTCTCCACGGACATGCTGGTCGGCCTGGCCGACGCCTGGGCCTACGTCTCCGACGACCCCGAGGTCCGCGTCGCCGTGCTGACCGGCGCGGGCGGGACCTTCTGCGCGGGTGCCGACCTGAAGGCCATGGGTGTCCCGTCGAGCGACCCCCGGGTCCGGAAGCGCGCCTCGGAGATCCCCGACTACCACTGGAAGGGCCTGCTCCGCGACTCCGCCGCGCTGCCCTCGAAGCCGATCGTCTGCGCGGTGGAGGGATACGCCGTGGCCGGAGGGACCGAACTGCTCGTCGGCACCGACCTGCGCGTGGTCGCCGAGTCCGCCACCCTCGGCCTGTTCGAGGCCCGCCGCGCGCTGTTCCCGATGGGCGGCTCCGCGATACGGCTCCCGCGCCAGATCCCGTACGCCCTGGCCATGGACATCCTGCTGACCGGCCGGGCCGTCACCGCCCAGGAGGCGCTGGGCATGGGCCTGGTCAACCGGGTCGTCCCGGACGGCCAGGCCCTGACGACCGCCCTGGAGATCGCCCGCCAGGTCGCCGAGTGCGGGCCGCTCGCCGTCCAGGCCATCCTGCGCGCCTACCGCGAGACGCTCGGCCTGCCCGAGGACGAGGCCCTGAAGGTCTCCGACGGCATCGGCTGGCCGGTGATCGGCTCCGAGGACGCCAAGGAGGGCTCACGGGCGTTCCGGGAGAAGCGCCCGGCCGTCTACCGGGGCAGCTGACCTGTCTGCGCGCGCCTGCGGGGGTTCCGCTGTTCGTGAGGTGTTTCCCGGGTGAGCTTTCCGGGTGGGTTTGCCGCGGTGCGCGGCCTTTCGCAGTCACCGTCTCGTTTTTCAGGCCTCCGGCCTGGCGGGCGCGCTGGTTGCGCTTTTTTATAAGCCGGCCGGAACACCCACCCACCTCCGCGCCAGACGGCCCCGCCGTACGGCGTGCGGACCGTAGTTGCTTGCTTTCGGGCCGCCGGCGGGCTCTTTGACGCTGAAGCAATCCGTACGGGATTGTTCAGGGCCGGTCGCCGTAGCTGACGCGTTCCTCTCCGACCAGTGCAGGGCCGAGCGCCGTAGGGCGAGATCCGCCTGTTCTCGTGATGAGCTCGCGCAGTAGCGCGCGTGCTCGGGGACGTCAAAGATCACCATTCATCACGGTCCGGGCGGTGGCTCAAGGGAAGGTCAGAGCCAGCTCCGCGCCGCGGCCTCCACGCCCGCCTGGAACCTGGTGGTCACGCCGAGCCGTTCCACGACCGCGGCGATCTTCCTGGTCGCGGTGCGGGTGCTGACGCCCAGGTGCCTGCCGATGGCTTCGTCCTTGAGTCCCGAGTTCAGCAGCCGCAGCACCAGCAGGTCCTCCTCGGCGGGCCTGTCATCCGCCGGTGGGGAGTCGCCGGTGAGCGGCTGGCCACGCTCCCAGTAGACCTCGAACAGCTCGATGAGCGCGTCCAGCAGCCGCGAGGGGTGCAGCAGCGCGATGTTGTCGTAGACGCCGTCCACCAAGGGCAGCAGTCCGACCCTCCGGTCGGCGATGCGCAGCTTGAACGGCAGGCGCGACAGGAACCTGGAGCGCTCGCCCTCCTCGGCCAGGCGCAACAGGGTCTCCATGCGGCCCGGTCTGTCGAGCGAGCCGGGGCAGTACATCACCCTGATGTCCACGCCGCGGGCCAGCAGTTCCCTGGTGTCCCCCAGCTCCGACTCGTTGGTGTCGCGGGAGGCCTCGGGGTAGCCCAGGTACGGCGGGCTGTCGAAGCAGAGCAGCTCGGTGGTGACCGAGCGGGCCAGCTCGGTCATCTGCCGCTTGACGGCATCCTCGCCGGAGAGGATCTCCACCACGCCCGCGGGCTCGACCCACATCCGGCCCGACTGGTAGAGCTGGGCGAAGTCGCCCACCATGGTGCGCACCCCGGCCAGGCTCGCCTCCGTCTCCAGACGGCGCCTGTCCACCAGCCAGCCGAGCGCCGCCTCGGGCGAGACCGGCTCGTAGCCGCCGGGACCGGTTCTGCGCAGCAGGTCCACCTCGGCCAGTCGGCGCAGCGCGAGCCGTACCCGTGAGGAGGTGGCCCCGAGGGCCGCGGCGAGTTCGGCGGTGCGTCGGCCCGGCTGCCTCAGTAGCAACCGATACACCCGCTCGTCGAACTCCGCGATCCCCACCCCGCCGAGAACCCGCCGCTCCTCCACGTGCCACCTGACCGAATCGTGTCCCTTTTGGCCATATGGCCGAAAATGTCATAACCATATCTCGACAAGGGATCCTCGCAGGCCGTTGACTGCTCCCCGGCCCCTCCGGCGATCTTTGCTGGGCGGGTGGCAGCCTCATCCCCTCAAGAGGAGCAATGTCCCGCATCCCCCGCGTCTACAGCGCCCTGGCACTCGCCGCCGCGCTGGCGGTCACCTCCGCCGCGGCACCGGCGCTCGCCGAACCCGCTGCGACAGGCACCCCCTCCACCTACGTCGTCACCCTCGCAGGGCAGCCGCTCGCCACCTACGGCGGTGGCGTGGACGGCATCGCCGCCACCAAACCGGGCAAGGGCAAGGGCAGGAAGGTCGACACGGCCAGCTCCGACGCCAAGCGCTACCGCGAGCACCTGACCAAGCGCCAGGACGAGGTCGCCCGCAGTGTCGGCGGGACCGCGCAGCGGCACAACTCCGTCGCCTCCAACAGCTTCGTCGCCGAACTCACCCCCGCTCAGGCGCTGCGGCTGCACCGGACGGGCGGCGTCGTGTCCGTCGTCCAGGACACCCTGCGCAAGGCTCTGGACGACCGCAACTCCAGCGACTTCCTCGGCCTGTCAGGTGACAAGGGCGTGTGGGCCTCGCTCGGCGGCACCGCCAAGGCGGGCAAGGGCATCGTGGTCGGCGTCATCGACACCGGCGTCTGGCCGGAGAACCCCTCCTTCGCCGGCCCCTCGCTCGGCACCGAGGCGCCCACCGCCGCCGACCCCTACCGGCCCTACCGCCAGGGGACGGCCACGGTCATGAAGAAGGCCGACGGCTCCACCTTCACCGGCCTGTGCGAGACCGGCACGGAGTTCACCGCCGATCTGTGCAATCAGAAGCTGGTGAGTGCCAGATACTTCGGCAAGGCCTGGCTGAACGCCAACGACCCCGCCGCCACCGGCGAGTACGCCTCGCCGCGCGACCGGGGCGGGCACGGCTCCCACACCGCGAGCACCGCCGCGGGCAACCACGCCGTCCCCGCCACCGCGAACGGCATCGACTTCGGCCAGATCTCCGGCGTCGCACCCGGAGCGGCCGTCTCCGTCTACAAGGCGCTGTGGGAAGGCCCGGACGGAGGCACCGGCTACACCTCCGACATCATCGAGGCCATCGACCAGGCCGTCGCCGACGGCGTCGACGTGATCAACTACTCGGTCGGCGGTCAGTTCGAGTCCGCCGCCGACGACCCGGTCCAGCTGGCCTTCCTGGCCGCCGCGGACGCCGGTGTCTTCGTGGCCACGGCGGGCGGCAACTCCGGCCCCGACGCCTCCACCCTGGACAACACCGCCCCGTGGACGACCACCGTCGCCGCGAGCACCGTCGCTCCCTACCTGGCCGACGTGCGACTGGGCGACGGCAGCACCTTCCGCGGTGCCAGCACCACCGTCAGCGCGCCGTTCGGGCCCAAGCCGCTGGCCACCTCGGTGTCGGTGAAGAACGCCGCCGCCGCCGACTCCGACGCCCAGATCTGCGCGGAGGGGTCGCTGGACCCGGCCAAGGCCGCCGGGAAGGTCATCTACTGCGTGCGTGGCGTCACCGCGCGCGTGGACAAGTCCGCCGAGGTCAAGCGCGCCGGCGGCGTGGGCATGGTGCTGGGCAACCCCAGCGACCAGGACACCGGCGCCGACGTGCACGCCGTACCGACCGTGCACATCAACACCCCCGACACCGAGAAGGTCCTCGCCTACGCCGCCACCCCCGGCGCGACGGTGACGCTGCTTCCCGCCTCCTCCACCGAGGGTGCCGAATACCCGCAGATCGCCAGCTTCTCCTCGCGCGGCCCCTCCCTCAGCAACAACGGCGACCTGATCAAGCCCGACATCGCCGCCCCCGGCGTGTCGATCCTCGCCGCCGTCGCGCCCCCCGGAAACCAGGGCAAGGACTTCGACTTCTACTCCGGCACCTCGATGGCCACCCCGCACATCGCCGGTCTGGCCGCCCTTTACCTGGGCACGAACCCGCTCCTGTCGCCCGCCGCCGTGAAGTCGGCGATGATGACCACCACCTACGACACCAAGACGCCCGACCTCTTCGCGCAGGGCTCGGGTCACGTCGACCCCGCCCGCATGCTGAAGCCCGGCCTGGTCTACGATGCCGCGGCCCAGGACTGGTATGGGTACCTGGAAGGGCTGGGCGTCAAGACCGGCACCGGCGCCGCGCCCGTCGCCACCAGCGACCTGAACTACCCCAGCATCGCGGTCGGCGCCTTGTTCGGCTCAAGGACCCTCACCCGCAGGGTCACGGCGCTGACCCCCGGCGTCTACCGCGCGGCCGTCGAACTGCCGGGCATCAAGACCAAGGTCAAGCCCTCCACGCTGGTCTTCAAGAAGGCGGGTGAGACCAAGGAGTTCACCGTCGCCATGGAGATGACGCCCCAGACCGGCGGCGACGCCATCGTCGGCTCGCTGACCTGGCAGGGTGAGGACACCGCCGTCCGCAGCCCCGTGATGGTCACCCCGCTGAGTGCCAAGGCACCCGCCGAGGTCAAGGGCACGGGCCCGCAGGGCTCGCTCACCTTCGACGTGACCCCCGGCGTGTCGAAGTTCCCGGTCAAGGCCTACGGCCCCGTCTCCGCCGACCCGGTGCCCGGCACCGTGAGTCCCGGCGACATCTGGGGCAAGGAAGTCTCCGTCGTCGTGCCCGAAGGCGCCAAGGCCGTCTCCTTCAAGCTCATCCCCGGCGACCCAGCGACGGAGGTCGGCGCCATCCTGGGCTACACCGAGGGCGGCGCGGCGCAGGGCCTGGCCTGGGTCACCTCATGGGAGGACTACCGCGCGGTCCTGGCCAATCCCAGGCCCGGCAGGTACACCCTGTCCGTGCTCACCTTCGGGAGCGCCGACACGCCGTTCAGCACCCAGATCAACGTCGTGGGCGCCGACTCCGGGTCCGGTGCGCTGACGGTGACGCCCGACAGACCGAAGGTCACGCCGGGGACGACGTTCCCGCTGACGGCCACCTGGTCCGGCCAGCCGGACCGGACGGCGACCGGCTACATCGGCTACCCCAACGGGGCCGGCACGATCGTGACGATCAACTGACCCGAACCGATCCGATGCGGGCCGCTCCTTCCGGGGAGCGGCCCGCTTCACGTGTGTCCCCCTGCCGGCCCGGAGCCGCCGCCCGAGCGCCGCCACGCAGAAAGCCTGGTTGAGGCGGCAGTTCATGACCGTTGAGTGGGCCAACCAGAACCTCAAGGTCCGAGCGGCTCGTGAGGCGGTCGCCGATGAACACGAACTGGCCGCAGCCATGCACCGCAGCCTGTGCCGGCCGCAGAAACGTCCCCACATCGTCCGGGCCTTCTTTGACCTGGCCAGCGTCCACTTCCATGGCACGCACAGCGTTGATGTCGCCGGGAAAAGAGAAACCCGACACTTCAGTTGAACGGCTGGTGTTATTCGAACACATGAACATGGAAGTTTGATCGCTTACCGGGCGACCATGAGCAACGAAAAGCCAGAGTCCGGGTATGGCACAGGTGGTCGCCCGCTGTCGACGGGCCGTGCGCACCGCCCAGAGCCTGCAGGAGCTTCTGGGGTAGCCCCCATCGGGACCGACATAGGTCATCCAAGCCAGTCGAGCCGGACGATGTATACCCGGCGCAGGTGCTCCACGACAAAGTACGTCGCCATCCCGGACTCGCCGAAGTCGTGGGTCAGCATATTGGCCTTTGGATTGTCGGGGTGGAGCGGCAGCCCGCTTAATGGATGCAGCTCCAGCAACGCCCGAAGTTCGAGGAACGGATTGATCGCCTCGGCCGGCAGCGCGTCAGCCTGGTCCCGGGCAACCGGGTCGAGTTCAACGACGTACACCTATCGCCCGCCCGCCGCGCGGGCGCGTAGACGCTCAGTGAAAGCGTCGTCCCACACAACGCCGTCGGTGGACTCGCCGCGCTCGACCTGACGCTGGATGCGTTCGGCGCTCTCCATCATCTGCGCGTAGCCACCAGGATCGGTCTTGACGATGGCCAGCCGCCGCCATGACTCCACGCATTGATGTAGCGGTGTTAGATCCAGTTCATCGGCGGCCCGGCGCAGGGCCTCGCGATATTGCTCATCGAACGCCATGTGATCGGTGACCGGCAGGCAGGCGCGAATGTTGCGCGGGCTGCGGTCGTTGTGCAGCGACACCCGCATCTCCTGGGGGGTCAGCGTGACAGCGGGCCCGTGAGGCTGGGCGGTCATGGTCGCGGCTCCTTCCGGTACTACCTCGCAGCCTACATACCAGGAGCGGCGTGGGTCACGCAGTAAGCCCCCGACCGTCCTGTCGTCCATTGTCATAGATGACCGGCAGCTTGGGATGCCGGATGCGCGCGGTGGCGCGGGCCGCGCGCCGAAAACACCGTTCGGCCTCCTCGCGCAGCTCCGCCCTTTTCCTGCTGGGCGAGAAATGGATTACCCGCGCGGAGCGGAGCGTGGCGTCCGTCCGTCGGTTCATGCGTGACACGGCCGATGACCGGAACGCGGCGGACGACGTGCCGGAGGTCGCCGAGCCGCTCGTCTCCGAACCGGCCACCAACGCCATGGCGTACGGCATGGCCGATGCCCCGCCCGCAACGTCATCTGGGTCGCGGTCGGCAAGCAGGGCGCGCTGCTGGTCGTGGACGTCTATGACTCCTCCATCGAGCTCCCTCGGATGCGCAGGCCATCCGACCTGGAGACCTCCGACCGCGGCCTGTCCATCGTCGATGGATCTCGCCCACAACTGGGCTGGACCCTCAGCCCGTACGGCAAGTCCGTCTGGTTCCATCTACTCGCCTGACCGTGAGAGCCCGTCGATAATGAGATCTGGTCTTTATGCGCAGGTGAGGCATGTTGCAGGAGCGGGGCTCTGTAGTCTGCTAGGAAGTACCGGGAGGAGTCGCCGCCATGGCAGCCCAACCCATGCAGCCTCCGAACCGGCGATCGAACGGACCTTCGCCGCAGTGTGTGCAGCGCTGCCCCCCCCCGTCGATGCGGCTGCTTTCGATGCCGAACTGACCCGGATCACCCACGCACCTGTAGTGAATCTGGCCGCTCTGGATGACTTTCTCACCAGTTGGTGGCGTATTGCCACCAGAGCGGCGCAGAACAGGGAAGACTGGCAACGTATGCACGACGAGGCCGAGCAGATCCGGTCCGGACAGCGCTCGTCAGGAACCCCGCTGGCCGAGATCTTGACCCGGCGGGAGGGCCGAATCTAGGCGTATGACGTCAATGTCGCCAACCAAACCGCCGAAGATCAGATCGATGAGCTCTCCGATCCAGCGTCCGCCTCGGCCGCCGAGGAGCACCTCGGCGGCCGGTGGGTTGGCGGGTCAGTGGCGGTCGAACTCGCCGGCCTTGGCACCGTTGAGGAAGGCGTCCCACTCGGCGGAGGTGAAGAACAGCTTGGGGCCGTCAGGGTCTTTGGAGTCGCGTACGGCGATCAGCTCGGGGTAGTCGGCCTTATGGCCGGGACCGTCACCGACCTCCGTAAGCTCCGCGACCTCAACGCAGTTGCCACCGTTGTCACCGGAGAAGCTGGCCTTGACCCATCTGGCGTCACTCAGGTCCATTTTTCCGCTACCGCCTTCTTGATGAGATCGATAGACATGTTTATCGGGAGCGCCTCACTCCGGATGGCGTCGAAACGCTCCAGGGCCACGGCGACGTCCTCCGGATCGTTCGTGGTGATACCGCGTACGGCCGTCTCGGCATACAGTACGTCGCGGCCCGTCTCCAGAGTGGCGATTGCGAAGCCGCCCATCAACCCCGAGTGCATTCCGTTCGGAATCAGCTGAATGCTGAGACGTTCGTCGGTCATCGACACAAGGTGTTCCAACTGCTCCCTCATCACCTCGGGGCCGCCGATCGGGCGATAAAGCATCGCCTCGTCGATCACGCAGCGGAAGGACGGTGGACGTGGGTCCTGCCTGGTGAGGATGGTCTGCCGGTCCAAACGAGCCTCCACAGCGGCCTCATTGCCGCGCAGCAGTACGCGAGCGTATGCCTCGGTCTGGAGCAGGCCAGGGATCACGAGCGGTTCATAGGCCCGAAGGGCAGTAGCCTCCCGCTCCCTCCCGCCACGGACCGAACCAGGAAGGGAAGACCTGCCCTTTCCGCCAGTCGAGGAGGCGGTGCAGGGCGCCGCCCGTACCGAGGGCCTCGTCGCAGGTCTCGGCGAACTCCAGACTGGCGGGGAGCTGGCCGGTCTCCACCCCACTGATCAGGGACTCACTGAAGTGGATTTTCTGGGAGAGCTCGCCCTGGGTGAGGCCCGCGCCCTTGCGGTAGTGACGAAGCTCCCGGCCCCAGATCGCCTGGGGGGTGTAGAGGTTGGCCATGAGATGCCCTCCTTGCCGGACTTCAAGGACAGCGCCACGAATTCAACGCTTGCCCTCGGCAACTATTCGACTACCGAGAGTATCCATGATTCGGCACGCTGAACATATGGATTCCGGGAAAAGAAGAAACGCTCTGGGCAGAGCCCTCAAGGGGTACGCGGCGCTGACCAGGCTTCGCTACACGCTGGATTCTGCATTTCCTCAGCTCGGCGAGAAATGGATACAGCCCGAGGAGCGGAACGTGGCGAGCAGCCGCCGGTTCGTGCGCGACACAACCATCGACCGGAACACGGCGAAAGGCATCCCGGAAACCGCCGGCCTGGAGGTCAAGCGGAACGCACTGAGTCTTTTTCATCTGGTTTTGCGGGCCTGAGGCTGCGGACCATGATGAACCGATCACTGCGGCAGAGAAAAAGCGGAGTTTATGCAGGATGCGCTGGGTCTTAGCTGAACATTGACTTGTTCGCCGGGCAAGCAGAGTCGAATGATCAGTCTCGACGGCCACGTGGGCATGCACGGGCAGCGGAGCTCAAAATCCATGGGCCGACCGCACTGGTGGCGCACCTGTCGGCGACTGTGCGCGCCGTGGTCCGCCGAGCCGGGGCAGTGCCGAAGGACACGCGCATACCCAGTTTCCTCCGCCCTGGGGGTTGAGGAACATCGGAACCGAATCGTGCGGCTGTACTCTGCGTGATCGCTCGCACGGCAAACCGAGATCGTTGTCGGAGATGACCATGCGGAGTCAGCTATCCCCGAAGGTTCCCGTCCATACTCCATGGGGAGTGCGAGGCCGGAAGCCGCAGATCTTCGGCAGTTGTCCGCGGTAGATCGTGACGGAGCGTACAAGCGCACGATCCGGTTCCGATGTTCCCCAGATCCCGAATACCAGCAGGTCACATGACATGACAGGGCATTCGGCACCCACGCCCTACTTCAGGCACTGTCGCATGGTCTTCAATCGTGAGCCCATGATCGGGCAGACCCGGATCTCGCGGCCCTCCTCGTCGAAGACCTTCCTGCGTCCCAAGGGCCGCTCGAGCAGGACGGGCACTTCGACGCCACGGAGGATGTCGAGCACGGCAGGCGGCCACAACTCGTCCCGCCACATCTCCAGCAGCGTGCGTCCGGGGGGCGGGCAGGCATCACGAAGCACTATCCGAAGCCGAACACTCTCCTCGGACTCGACGGCTTCGACTTTGTCGGTCTGGAGACATGCCGAGTCGCTCGCCCCGCCGAAGACCTGCAGGATGAGGACCCGTCCTTCCACCATGACCGTGTCGATCCGCCCGGGAAAGGGCGGTTCGACCGGCCGGGACTCCCGCATGCCAGCCACCATGGAGACGGCGACGGCCAGCACCAGGAGGCAGAACATGCGCCACAGGAAGGACGGGCCCAGGGGGTTCATTTCTTGTAGACGTCCTTGCCGACGGCCTTCAGCACGTCATGGAAGTCGGTGAAGTAACTCACGCAGGGGGACTGGACAGGCTCGTTATCACCGGCTGCGCCGCTGAGAATGCCCTTGGCCACCACGTATCCATCACTCTGGCGGAAAGTGTAGACCGGCGCGCCTGAATCACCGCCAACCGGACACCTGCCGGTTTTCTTGCCAACCTGAACCCACCGCACCGTGCCGTCGTGTTCTCCGGTTTTCGGGTCTGTATAGTCGATCTTCCAGGCGATGTCGGTGACCTTGAAGCGGCAGATCTGGCCGTTGGATTCGGGATTCGAGCTGGCGCCGCCGATGCAGTACTGGTCGCCTTCCCGAGCGCGGACCGAGGACCACCCGCCCACGCCGCATGACCAAATGAATCACGGTCTAAGACGGCTCGGCCGCAACCGACCCACGACCTGCAAGATCGAGTTGGAATGGGCTCACTGTCAAACTCACGCCGAACTGCAAATCGACGCCGGCTTCACGAGGATCGAACCCTGGGACGATTCGGGAGCCGACCCTGCGTGGGAACAGAGAGGCTTCACCGCTTCCACGGCGCTCGGCCCTGCACTGGCCGGAGAGGAACGCGTCAGCTACGGCGGGCACCTCTGCACGGCCCCTGCGCGGATTGCTTCAGCGTCCGTGAGATCGCTGGGCGGCCGGAGAGTGAGCGGCTACGGTCCGCACGCCGTACGGCCAGGCAGCCTGGCGCGGAGGTGGGTGGGTGTTCCGGCCAGCTTATAAAAAAGCGTAACCACCGCGCCCGCCAGGCCGGAGGCCTGAAAAACGAGACGGTGACTGCGACGGCCGGCCGGAACACCCACCCACCGCAGCGCGCACGGCCACCCACTCCCGGAAAGCTCACCCGGGAAACACCTCACGGACAGCGGTCCCCTACCCCCCAGCACGCACGGCGGCAGGCCGAGAACAGCGAAACCCCCGGCACAGACGCGGCGGCGCCCTACTCCCGGGTAAGGCGCCCCAGGCGTTCCACGGCCTCGATGTACTCCTCGACCATCTCGAAGACGACGTCCCTCGCCGACTTCACCTGGTTCATCGCCCCGATGATCTGCCCCGCCGGGAACGTGGCCAGCTCGGCGGCGTCGGAGCGGCCGATCCGCCGCAACGCGTCGGAGACCAGCATGAACTGCAGCGGCATCGGCAGCGTGCCGGGCGAGTCGGCGGCCTCCCAGGCGTCGGTCCACTCGTTCCGCAGCAGGCGCGCGGGCTTGCCGGTCCACGAGCGGGAGCGGACGGTGTCGCGGGAGGTGGCTTCCAGGATGCGCCGCCGGGCCATCTCCGGGGTGTCGGCCTCCTCGACGGTCAGCCAGATGGATCCGGTCCACACGCCCTCGGCGCCGAGTGCCATGCCCGCCGCCATCTGACGGCCGCCGCCGATGCCCCCCGCCGCCAGCACGGGCACGTCCACCGCGTCCACGACCTGCGGAATGAGCACCATCGTGGAGATCTCACCGGTGTGCCCACCGGCCTCGGTGCCCTGCGCGACGACGATGTCCACGCCGACCTCGACTTGTTTGACCGCGTGCCGGGGGGTCGAGGCCAGCGCCGCCACCTTCACCCCCTTGGCGTGGGCCAGATCGACGACGTCGGCGGGCGGCGGGCCGAGGGCGTTGGCCAGCAGGGCGATCGGGTGCCGCAGCGCCACCTCGACCTGCGGCCGGGCGGTGGCGTCGGTCCAGCCGAGCAGGACCCTCCCGGCGTCGGAGCCCGACAGCTCGGCCACCCCGTGCGCGGCCAGCAGGTCGTCGACGAACGCGCGGTGGCCGTCGGGGATCATCCCCTGCAGCCGTCCCACCAGGTCCTCGGGAGAGTCGACGCCCAGGTCGGCTCCCGCGTAGGAGGCGGGCATGACCACGTCGACGCCGTACGGTCTGCCGTCGACGTGGTCGTCGATCCACTTGAGCTCCATCTCGAGCTCCTCCGGGGTGAAGTAGAGGGCGCCGAGCACGCCCATCCCGCCGGCGCGGCTGACCGCGGCGACGACATCCCGGCAGTGGCTGAACGCGAAGATCGGAAACTCGACTCCGAGCATGTCTGTGACACGTGTCCGCATGCGTTCACGCTATGACGGCATCCAGCCAACTGCAACGCGTTCTACTTAAGAACCTTCTGCCTTCACATACGAGCGTTCTTGGCAAGAACTCGTTTCAGCGAGGCATCCTGCGCCAGATCGCGCGGGGCAGCACCCGCATCACCGCGAAGACCGCCCGCAACCTGCCGGGGACCCATACCACCTCGGCGTCCGAACGCAGCCCGGCGATCACCGCGTCGGCGACCTGGCCGGGAGTGGACGACATCGGCGCGGGAGACATGCCCTCGGTCATCCTGCCGATCACGAAGCCGGGCCGTACCACCAGCACCCGGGCACCCGAGCCGTGCAGCGCGTCGCCCAGTCCCTGCGCGAAGCCGTCCAGGCCCGCCTTGGCCGAGCCGTACACGAAGTTGGCCCGCCGAACCCGCACCCCCGCCACCGACGAGAGGACCACCAGCGTGCCGTGACCCTGCTCACGCAGCCGCCGGGCGGCGAAGAGCCCGGCGGACACGTGCCCGCCGTAGTTGACGGCGACCGCCTCGGCGGCGGCCACCGGGTCGGCGTCGTAGGCCACCTGGCTGCCCAGGACGCCGAAGGCCGGGATCACCACGTCCAGGTCGCCGACCAGCTTCACGGCGGATTCGATCACCTCGCCGTGCGTCTCCGGGCGCGAGGCGTCGAACTCCAGCAGGTGCACCTCGGCGGCCCCGATGACCGGAGGCGTGTCACCGGCGTCACGGGCGGCGAGCACGACCCGGCGGGCACCGTCGCGGACCAGCCGTTCGACGATCGCCAGCCCGATCTCGCTGCGCCCGCCCAGCAGCAGCACGGTGTCCACCGAGCCTAGGGCGTTCTTCATCGACGGGGCCTCCTCATCGGCCATGGGAACGGTCTCCGTTGAACGGACGTCACAGCGAGAGTCTCACGGGGCCGCCGCGGACCTCACCGGGACCGGCCGCCCGCGACGGACGCCTCACAGGCCCAGCCTTCTCGCCAGGTCGGAGCGGAACACCCCACCGGGGTCCACCTCGTCGCGGACCTTACGCCACTCGCCCAGCCGCGGATACATCGCGGCCATCGTCTCGGCGGGCATCCGCGAGTCCTTGGCCAGGTAGATCCGTCCACCCGACTCGGCCACCCAGTCGTCGAACTCCCGGAGCAGCCCGGCCAGCCCCCGCCGGCCCGCCGGGATGTCCAGGGCGAGCGTCCATCCGGGGACCGGGAACGACAGCATCCCCGGTGTTCCGGGGCCGAACCGCTTGAGCACGCTGAGGAAGGAGACCACGCCCTCGGCCGACAGCCGGGAGACGATCCGCCGCAGCGTCGCCTCCGCTCCGAAGGGCACCACGAACTGGTACTGGACGAAGCCGTTCGAGCCGTAGACCCGGTTCCAGCCGTCCACCGAGTCCAGCGGGTGGAAGAACGGCGCGATCCCCTGGACGAGTCCGGTCCGGGGACGCGCCCTGCGGTACCAGGCCTCGTTGAACGCCCGCACGGTCACCGGGTTGAGCAGGCCGTTCGGCGCCCAGGGCGGGGCCTTCAGCCGGGAGGCGGGGGCGAACGCCAGCGGGTCGGCGCCGCGCGGCAGCTCGTCGCGGTCGGCGTGATCCCCCCGGGTGAGCACGCTGCGGCCCATCCGGCCGCCGGAGGCGAGCAGGTCGATCCAGGCGACCGTGTAGCGGTAGCGGTCGTCGGTCGCGGTCATCGTCTCCAGGGTGTGGTCCAGGTCGCGGGTGCGCTCGACGTCCACCCGCATGCGCGAGGTCGTGATCGGCAGGCAGCGGAAGACGGCCTCGGTGATCACCCCGGTGAGCCCCATCCCGCCGACGGTGGCCCAGAACAGCGCGCTGTCCGGGGTGAGGGTACGGCTGCCGCCGTCGGCCGTGACCAGGATGAGGGAGCGCAGGTGGGCGCCGAAGGAGGATTCGGCGTGGTGGTTCTTGCCGTGCACGTCGGCCGCGACGGCCCCGCCGACGGTCACGTATCTGGTGCCCGGGGTCACCGGGACGAACCAGCCTCTGGGCACCAGGGCGGCCATCAGGTCGTGCAGGCTCACCCCGGCGGCGGCGGTCACCAGGCCGGTGCTCTCGTCCAGCGACCACGAGGTCAGCGCGGTGCAGTCGAGGACCAGGCCGCCGGAGTTCTGCGCCGCGTCGCCGTAGGAGCGGCCGAGCCCCCGGGCGGCGACGCCCCGGCCGGGTGCCCGCCGTACCAGCTCGGCGACCTCCTCCGCCGAGCGGGGACGGGCCAGGCGCGCGGGGGTCGGTGCGGTACGGCCCCAGCCGGTCAGGAAGGTCATGTCAGGTAGATCCCGAGGACGAGTGAGGCGAGCAGGAGGGCGAGGAACACCTGGAGGTGCCGGTCACGCAGGGCGAGCTCTTCGGGCTCCTCGCCGACACCTCTGTCCACCAGGAGATTGTGCCGCAGGACGATGAGTACGAAGGGGACGATGCTCAGCCCGTAGAACGGTGTGGGACGGTCGGTGAGCGCCCAGAGGCAGTAGGTCACGATCATGGCGCCGGAGGACATCATCCGGACGCCGGCCAGGTAGCCGGGGGTGTAGGCGGCCAGGATCGCCCGGGTGGAGTTGCCGCCGGAGGCGCGCAGTTCGGCCTCCCGTTTGCCCACCACGAGTTGGAGCGAGCCGAGCGAGATCACCACGAGGAACCAACTCGTCACCGGCACGTCCACGGCGACCGCGCCGGCCCAGGCGCGGATCACGTGGCAGCCGGCGACAGCGACCAGGTCCACCACTTCCTGGTGTTTGAGCCAGTAGGTGTAGGCGAAGGTCAGCACCAGGTATCCGGTGACGACGGCCGGGAGCCGCCAGCTTCCGGACAGCGCGGCGACCGCCGGGGCCAGGGCGACGAACAGGACACCGGCCGCCCAGGCGAGCCGTACCGGGACCAGGCCGGCCGCGATCGGGCGGTGACGCTTGCGCGGGTGCCGCCGGTCGGCCTCGACGTCGGCCGCGTCGTTGAGCAGGTAGGTGCCGCTCGCGGCCACGCAGAACGCCGCGAAGGCGATCAGGGCGTCCAGGAGTCCCTGGGCGGTCCCCAGCACACCGGCCGCCGCCGGTGCCGCGAAGACCAGGGCGTTCTTCAGCCACTGGCGGGGTCGGCAGGCCCGGACGAGCGCGACGGGCGAGAACCCCCGGCCGCCGCGCACGACCGCCGCGTCCGGACCTTCCGGCGCAACGCCGGAACCCGTCGGGGACCGCTCAACCGCCGGGTCCCAGCCTCCCGGCACACCGCCGCCGAAGCCCGCCGGATCCGGACCCTCCAGGACACCGCCGCCGAGGCCCGCCGGGGCCGGACCTTCCGGCACACCGTCGAGGCCCACCGGGTCCGAGCCCCGGGCCACACCGTCGAGGCCGGCCGGGTCCCGGCCGGCCAGGTCCTGCTCGCCGAAGTCCAACGGATCGCGGATCGTCAGGTCCTGCGGGTGCCGCGGAGCGCGACGGCCCCGCCGATCAGCAGGGCGAGGCCCAGCAGGAGCAGGACGAGCGGGATCGTCACCTTGAGCATGGTGATCTGTCCTCTGCCCTCGACGGCATCGTCCACCAGGCCGTTGACCGTCTCGGGGGTCATCTTGGCGGTCGCCGAGAAGGCGGTGATGGTGTGGGCGCCGTCCTGGGTGGTGAGGACGTCGTGACGCTGCTGCTCCTGCTTGACCGGCGAACCCGTGACGGGCTCGATCCAGAACGTGTTCTTGCCGTCGTAGAACCGGTCCGCCTGGACGTCACCCTTCGTGTCGGTCACCCCCATGACCGAGGCGGGGACGGTGCGGGTCTCCGTCTTCGTCGCCGGGATGTCCTGCTCGAACTTGTAGGCCCGCAGCCCGTTGACGTCCTCCTCGCCGACGAACCTGGCGTCGTAGGCCGCGCCGGCGACCGAGTTGAAGACCTTGTAGGTCTTCTTCTCGACGTCGAAGGGGAACTTGTAGATCTGGCCTTCGAGCGTGCTGGGCTTGGTGTCGACGTTCACCGCGCAGCAGTTGATGCCGACGCCGGTGAACTTGTTGAAGGCGCTGCGCCGCTCGCCGTACGAGACGTCCGGGTTGCCGTTGGCCACGTCGTACACCGCGGTGAACTCGTCCCAGACGACCCGGTCGCCCTGGGCCTGGGACACGTCCCCCTTCGTGGTCACCGTGATGCCGAGGTCGCCGGTCAGCACCTTCAGCGCCTTGGGGTAGAAGTACTGGGCCCCCTGGGCCTCCAGCTTGCTGATCCCGTACTGCGCGGCCGGGGCCGCGATGAGGCTGCCGCCGATCTGGAAGCGCACGAGCGGCGCCAGCACGATGAGAAACGTCCCGACGGCTAAGAGGACTACTCCGATGATCCGGCGCATCTACCCTCCTGGGGGATTACAGCTTGGGGGGTTTAGGGGGAGATATCTGGATTAACAAAGCTACTCGCCGGTATGTTAATTGCCGAGAGTGACCGGCGTCACCAAGGGATGCGGAAAAGTGACCGAAACAAGTTCCAGGTCGGAGTCCCTTGCCGGACCGGCGCCCGCCGAGGTCGACGGCCATCTGGACACCCTTGACGGCGTGCGCGCCATCGCCGCGTTCGCGGTGCTCGTCTTCCACGTCGCGAGCGAGTCCGGTGCCGCCCTGCGCGACGGTTTCGGTGGCGCGCTGCTCTCCCGCGGCGACGTGGCCGTGCCGATCTTCTTCGCGCTCTCCGGGCTGCTGCTCTACCGCCCCTTCGCGGCCGCGCTGCTGCGCGGGGACTCCCCCGTCCGCGTCCGGGTCTACCTGTGGAAGCGGGCGGTGCGCATCCTCCCCGCCTACTGGCTGGTGGTCGTGGTGGCCATGCTGATCTGGTCGCGCGACCACCTGTCCGACGGCTGGAGCTGGCTGACCCTGCTGACCCTCAGCCAGAACTACGCGACCGGCTCCTGGTGGTACGGCCTGGGCCCCAAGGGCCTGGCCCAGATGTGGAGCCTGTCGGTGGAGGTGGCCTTCTACGTCCTGCTCCCCCTGCTGGCCGCCGCACTGGCCGCCTTCGCCCGGCGCGGCGGCGGGGACGTGCACCGGCGGGCCCGGCGGCTGCTGATCGGCCTGGGCGCGCTGGCCGCGCTCTCCTTCGGGTGGACGCTGCTGACCTACTATCCGGCCTACCGGCCCTTCCTGAACAGCTGGCCGCCCCGGTCGATGGTCTTCTTCGCCGCCGGGATGGCGCTGGCCGTGCTACTGGCCTGGGTGCACGCGGACCCGGACGAGGACTCCCCCGCCCGGCGCCTGCGGCGGGCGATGTCGGCCTCCCCGGGCTCGTGGTGGCTGGTCGCCGCCCTGGCGTACGCCGTCGCCGCCTCGCCGGTGACCGGCACCCGCTTCCTCGGCATCGACGGCGTCTGGTCGGGCCTGTTCGAGCTGACCCTCTACACGGTCGTGGCCTTCTGCCTGCTCGTCCCCGCCACGCTGCCGCCGCCGGGCGACTCTCCGGTGCGGCTCCTGCTCGCCAACCCGGTGATGGGCTTCCTCGGCCGCATCTCCTACGGCGTCTTCCTCTGGCAGTTCGCAGCCATCTACCTCTGGTACGGCTTCACCGCGCAGCAGCAGTTCACCGGCGGCTTCCTGGTCAACCTGGTGCCCGTCACCGCCATGACGCTCCTGCTGGCCACCCTGACCCACCGGTACGTGGAACGCCCCCTCCGCCGCCTCAACCACCTGGTGCGCTGAGCCCGTCCCCGCGTGTGCCGTAGCGGCGTTCACCGACAAGGCCCGGCGACACCCCTGATCACAGCGATGTCGTGGTCGATGCGCACTCGCCGGATCAATGTCTGCCCTCTGTGGGGGCAAGGCGATTTTCGCGTTGCTACAGCCCAGCTCACCCCAGCCAGAAGTCGGCGAGCCCGCACTTCCCTCCCGATCCTCCTCTCTGCGGCGCTCGGCCCTGCACTGGTCGGAGAGGAACGCGTCAGCTACGGCGATCGGCCCTGCACGGTCCCGTACGGATCGCTTCAGCGTCAGCGAGATCGCTGGGCGGTCCGGAAGGGAGCGGCTACGGTCCGCACGCCGTACGGCGAGCCAGCCTGGCGCGGAGGTGGGTGGGTGTTCCGGCCGGCTTATAAAAAAGCGCAACCAGCGCGCCCGCCAGGCCGGAGGCCTGAAAAACGAGACGACGACTGCGACGGCCGGCCGGAACACCCACCCACCGCAGCGCGCACGGCGACAGGCCCTTCCGGAACACCCACTCACCGCAGGTCGATCACACGACCTCTGCCGCCGCACTCAACGATCTGCAGTTGCCGTACCAGAGCGGTCCGGAAGCCGTCCGGAGACCGAGGTCAGGCGGGGCTCTCGCCCTCGGCGGCCGGGGCGCCCAGGGCCACGCCGGTCACGCAGATCGGGGCCGTCGGGTCGTCCATCACGATCCTGATCCCCCGGCTCACCCCCCGCACCGGGAAGTGGATCAGTCCCATGGGCGTCTCCCGCAGGGAGAGCACGATCCGCTCCTCGCCGACCTCCACGGTCACCGAGGCGGCCTTGCCCGCCGAGTATGCCAGCCCGCCCACGGTGTTCTGCCCGCCGAAGGAGATCGCGTCGGGGAAGGACATCGCGCCCATCAGCGTCCGCATGCAGCGCTCGTCCTTGCCCCGGAGGGCGAAGAAGCCGGGGGCGACGCTCATCCGCACCAGCCTGCCGTCCCGGTTGAAGACCCGGGCGTCCTCGGTGGGCTCGGGATGGGCCATCCTGGCCCGCAGGACCGGGCGGGCCAGCGGGGCGAGCAGATGGCTGCTGAGCCGCCGGTCGCCGTTCACCGGCAGCACGATGTCGGCGGGGAGCGGGGTCGGGTAGATCACGATGCTGTCCGGTGCCGCGGCGAGCTGCGCGGCGGCGGTGTCGAGGTAGGCGCGGACCCGGTCCCCGCTGAGGGTCTCCCGATAGGCCTCGATGGAGATCACCGACAGCACGAGGTAGGCCCCAGCGGTCAGCACGGCTGCGAGGGTGAGCCACGACCGGGCGGGCCGCGGGCGGCGGTAGGCGTCGCTCTCCCCGCTGACCGGCAGCAGCGCGAGCGCCAGGCAGACCGCGAAGACGACGGCGGCGTCGGCGACATAACGGCTCTCCAGGCCCACCAGCGGCGTGTAGCTGCCCCGGGCGACCACCGTCGAGATGGCGTCGGCGAGGATCAGGTAGCCCCCCAGGACGATCCACGCCCGCAGCGCACGGCGCCGGTAGACGACGCTGATCACCAGCATGACCCCCAGGACCGCCCAGGAGACGGCGACGACGGCGTCGGAGGGACCGGCCAGCCCCCCGGCCGGGGTCGGCAGCCAGGCGAGCGGCCCGCCGACCGCCCCGCTCGGGAACGTACGGCCCAGCAGCAGCGAGATCAGGTCCAGGGCCACTCCGGGCTTGGGCACCGTCGCCCCCTCTCCCGGGGCGGTGCCCATCCTGGCGAGGTAGGCGGCCGTGTAGGCGGCGAGGACCGCGACGTGTGCCGACCAGAGCCGCCAGTGCCGCCGCACCTCGCCCGGCATCGACCGCACCCAGCCGGTCTCCCGGCCGGTGAGGCACGCCGTCGTCAACGCGAAGAGCAGGAAGGTGACGAAGACGCCCTTGGTGCTGAAGGCCATGCCGGCCACACACCAGGCCAGCGCCTGCCGGCCGTACCGGGCACCTTCACCGCGCGCGAAGCGGACCTGGGCGGTCAGTGCGAGCACCAGGGCGAGCTGGAGCGGGACCGCGTTGATCGCCGCCGCCCACCAGCCGAACGCCGGGATCGTCAGGGGCGAGAACAGGAACAGGGCCAGGGGTGGCAGGATCGCCGCCCGGGTGCCGAACAGGGTCCGCAGCAGCCGGAGCGCCAGCACGCTGAGCAGCGCCTGGGCCACGAACGTGACCCCGGCCACCAGGAGCCAGTCATAGGCGGCGATCCGCGAGAGCACCCAGGTCAGCGCGATCGCGCCGGGCATGAAATGACCCTTGTGCACCCGGGTCACGAAGTCGAGGGTCAGGTCGTTCTCGTAGGCGTTCCCCACGAACAGCAGGTCGTCCTCGACGAAGTAGGAGTCGCGCAGGACCAGCACCCGCAGGACGAGCGACGCCGCGATGAGCAGGGCCGCGCCGAGCAGTACCGGGCTGCGGAGCGCGGCCAGCCAGCCGGGCAGCGTGATCCGCAGCACCGGCGAATCCTGCCGCCCGGTCTCCGTGGCCTCCATCAGTCCTCTCCCTCTGATCCCCGTGTTCCGGTGGAACACCCTACGAGCCCGAAAAAGATGTGGAGCGGTGCGGTGTTATGCTCCGGCGCACCCGATGTGCTCCGCTCTGTGATGGAGCGTCGCCGGCCTTTGGAGGAGCACCCTTGGAGACCCCTCAGGCACCGTTCCGGGCCACTCTTGGCCGGTCGATCAGGCTGCTCGGCGCCTTCCGCAAGGAGCAGAGCGACCCGGATTTCTTCTACGGCATGCTGGCCCGCGACACGGTGGCCCAGCTCGCCTCCTACACCGAGCTCGACGGCGCGCTCGTCGCCGACGTGGGCGGCGGTCCGGGTTACTTCACCGACGTGCTGCGGGTCGTGGGGGCGCGCCCGGTGTGCGTGGACTGCGACGCCGGCGAGATGATGGCCCGCCAGGGAGCCGCCCCGGAGGGGGCGGTGCTCGGTAGTGCGCTCGACCTGCCGCTGGCGACCGGATCGGTGGACGTCTGCTTCTCCTCCAACGTGCTGGAGCACGTGCCCGACCCGTGGCGGATGGCCGACGAGATGGTCCGGGTGACCCGGCCGGGCGGCGTGGTCTACCTGTCCTTCACCAACTGGCTGTCCCCCTGGGGCGGCCACGAGACCTCCCCCTGGCACTACCTCGGCGGCCACCGCGCCACCGCCCGCTACACCCGGGTGTACGGCAGGTCCCCGAAGAACGTCTACGGCAGCGGCCTCTACCCGGTCTCGGTCGGCGCGGCACTGCGCTGGGCCAGGCGGCAGCCGGACGCCACGGTCCTGGACGCCCTGCCCCGCTACCACCCGCGCTGGGCGACCCCGGTGATCCGCGTCCCCGCCCTGCGCGAGATCGTGAGCTGGAACCTGCTGCTCATCCTGCGCCGTCACTGACCACCTCCCGCGGGCCTCCGTCCCCCGCCCCCTCCGGTACGGCCGCGCCGACCGTCGCCAGCCGGAGGCAGACGCCGTCCTCCGGGACCGAGATCCGCACCGGTCCGGAGGCGGCCGGGACCGGGAAGTAGGTCCGGTCCCAGTCGGCCCGCAGCAGGACCTCGCTCCGCCGGTCCCCGCTGAGCACGGTCGCGCGGGTGTCACGCGTCACCCGGTAGTCGATGCGGGCGACGTTCCCCGCACCGGCGGCGGGGAACTCGGCGACGACCGTGCCGTTTCGCGCCGGAAGGCAGGAGCCTTCCTTGGCCGTCAGGTAACCGCCGAAGACCGTCGCGGGCACCAGATGGCCGCGGTCGTCGAAGGTCACCGCGCGGCGGGCCGCCCCCGGATGCCTGACCTTCTCCCGCAGCGCGCCCTCGGCGAGCGGGCTGAGCGCCCGCGAGGTCAGCCGGTCCTCGACGGCCTGCCAGGGGAACAGCATCCGGTCGGGGACGAACGAGGGGTAGACGCCCGTCTCCGGGCCGAGCGCGGCCAGGTCCGCGCGGGCCACCTCGAAGTAGGCGCGGTTGCCGCCCGGCAGCCCCTGGGCGAAGCCCACTGCCGACACGAGGGCGAGCGCCAGGTAGGCGCAGGTGGCGACGGGGACGAGCGGCGACACAGCGGGAGGCGGCCCGTTGCCCGAGCCCACGGTTCCGGCTCCTCCGGACGGGTCGCGCCGTTCTCCTTCAAACGGGTCGTGCCGTTCCCCTCCGGACACGTCGTGCCGTTCCCCTTCAGACAGGTCATGTCGTTCTCCTCCGGACACGTCGTGCCGTTCCCCTCCGGACGGGTCGCGCCGGGAGGCCACCGCTTTCCGCAGGGAGTCGCGCCGGGTGACGCCGTCCGGAGCGGACAGGTCGCGCCACGGCATCAGAGCCAGGGCCAGACAGACCGCGAGCACGGGCGTCGCGTCGGCGATGTAGCGGCTCTCCAGGGCGTGCTGGATCGAACCCGCCCGGCTGACCATGATCAGCAGACCGTCCGCGACCAGCAGGTAGCCCGCCGCGAGCGCCCAGGCGCCGGCCGCCTCGGGACGCCTGCGGCAGGTGCCCACGACGACGGCGGCCAGGACCAGCCAGGCCACGGCGACCTCGACGGGCCGGTGGGCGACCAGCAGGCCGGCGCTGGTCACCGTTCCCCAGTTCAGCGGGCCCCCCACGAGCAGCGTCGGCACCGTACCGCCGAGGAAGCTGCCGAGGTAGTCCGTCGCGGTGTAGAACTCCGGCCCACGAGCGCCGTCCCACCGGGCCGTCCCGCGGCCAGAACGTAGCCGGCCAGGTAGGCGCCGCCCACCGCCGCGTATGCCAGCCAGAGGCCCAGGTGTCTGCGCACGGCCCCGGCCACACCGTGCTCCCGCGCCAGGAGCAGCACCGTGAGCAGGAACAGCACCGGCGGGATGACGACCGCCTTCTCGAAGAAGAGCAGACCGGCGCAGGTCCAGGCGATCCCGGCGAGCGCGTGCCGGGCCCTGCCGGTACGGATCAGCAGCACCTGCGAGCACACGGCCATGAGCAGGGCGACCTGCATCGGCAGGATGTTGAGCGCCGCCGCGAACCAGGTGCCCGCCTGGAAGTTGGCGGGTGCGAACAGGAAGAGGGCGAGCGGGACCAGGATGAGGGGCCGGGCGCCGAACAGCAGGCGCAGCAGCCGGTGAAGTGCCAGGGCCGCACCGGCGTACAGCGCCATGATCACGGCCGAGACCAGGGCCCAGTCGTAGGCGGAGACCGCCGTGACGGCCCGGACCAGGGCGAACGCACCCGGCATCAGGTGTCCGATGTGCACCCGGAACAGATGGTCCCAGTCGAAGGGCTCGTCTACGGCCCGGCCGATGAAGACGATGTCGTCCTCGACGAAGAAGGATCGGCTCAGCAGCCAGCCCTTGAGCACGAGCCCCGCGATCAGCAGGCACAGCGCCGCGACCGCCGGCCCGTGCCGCCGGACGGACGGGCTTCGCGCCCACCCCGGCAGCCGCAGTTCCACCTCGACCGGGCCGGTGCTCACCCGGCCCCCTCGGGCCCGGCGCCACCGGACCCGGATGTCCCGGCCGGTCTGCGGGGGCGAGATCCGAGGAAGATCAGCAGGAGTCCGACAGCGAGGAAGAGGCCGGGCAGCAGGTCACGGATGACGAGGACCCAGCGGAGGAAGGCACGGGCGTCGGCGACCTTGGCGCCGACGTCCTCGTCGGACATCACCAGGTCAGCCCGGAGGCTCATCCTGCGCTCGTACCCGTCGGGGGTGCGCAGGCCCTGGCGGTGCTTCTCCGCCACCTTCACCGTCAGGCCGCTCTCCGGCTCGACCCAGAGCGTGCGGGTGACCTCGGCGTAGCGGGAGACGCCCAGAGCCCGCCACCCGGGCAGGCCGAGCACCTTGCCGGGGAACTGCTGAGGGAAGTCCTCGATTTTGGCCGGGCCCGCCGTGTAGGTGTAGCGGTAGGTCCGCAGGCCGTCGATCTGCTCCTGTTGCTCGTAACGGAGCGGGACCACCGTCCGGAGCGTCGTGTCGTACATCGGATAGGTGCGCGGTTCGGCGCGGAAGGGCAGGCGGAAGGCCAGGCCCGACTGCCGTGCGCCGGCGTCCTCGTCGACGTAGCCCCCGCAGCAGTCGACCGTCATGGCCGTCCGGCGGTCGAAGGCGGTCCGGCGCTCGTGGTAGTCGATCCGGTCGCCGGAGGCCGTGGTGAGTGAGGTGAACTCCACCCACACCGCGGTGTCGCGGTTCCCGGCGCCGGCGTCGCCGCTCAGTGTCGTGGTGGACACCAGCGGGACACCGGTGTGGGAGGTGAGCGTGGCCGTGTCGAAGTAGTCGGCGGCCGGGGCGACCATGCGGTAGGTCCTGCCCTGCTCCAGCGGCAGGAGCAGCACGCTGTCGTAGACGTGGAAACGCAGCAGCGCCGCGAGCGTGACAAGGAAGGCACCCGCGCCCGCGAGCACCGCCTGGGGAATCCTGGGCCGGCTCCCCCGACCGTTCCCGGTCGCCGGGACCACCGGCACGCCGCCGCCTCCGGCACGCCCCACCGGACCGTCCTCCACCGCCGGGATCACGGGCGCACCGTCGCCACGGACGCGGTTCACCGGCCCGCCGCCGCCGGCTCGGGCCGCCGGGCCGCGGAACGGCGCGGCGGGGGCGGCAGGGCCGGGGTCCGCCGGGGGACCGCCGTCATCGTCCACGCCAGCGTCAGGAGGCAGAGCACCTGTGGCACGACGCCCGTCAGGGGCCCGGTGAACGCCTCGGTGGCCTCGGCCCCGCCGTACAGGGTGCCCGCGGCGAGCGCGAGGCCGGCCAGGCCCGGCAGTGCCACGAGCGCCCAGGGCGAGGCCGCCGCGCGGGCGAGACCGGGCAGGACCCGGAGCCGGGCGTGCCTGGCCTCGGCCACCGCCCTCAGCCAGGCGGACAGCGCCACCGCCCCGGTGACGATCGCGGCGCCCGCGAACCCCCCGGTCCACAGGCCGACCAGCGGGGCGAGCGGCCAGATCCAGATCGCGCGTCCCCCGGTGGCCCCCGTCCCGGAATACCGGACCGCAGCGGGCATCGGCCCGGGATTCCGGACCGCGGCAGGCACCGGCCCGAACGGGCGGAGCCCGCCGGTCCCGGTCCCGGGTGTCCGCCCTGTGGCCCGCGCCGTCCCGGACGGGCGGAGCCGCCGGGCGGGAACGGCCGCGAGCACCAGCACGAGGAGCACCAGGGCGCCGCCGCCGAGCAGCGCCGCGCGGTAGGCGGCGTCGGGTTCGTAGCGCATGGTCACGACGCCCTGCCCGGGAGGCAGTTCCCAGGCCTGCCGCCAGCCGTCCAGCCTGACCGCGGTCAGCCGTCTGCCGTCGAGGTAGGCCTGCCAGCCGGTGTTGTGGTTCTCGTTCACCACGAGGTACGAGGGGGCGGCGGCCGAGACCCGGACCCGGCGCTCCTCCGGCCCCCACGTCTCCGCGACGGCGGGGGTGGCCGTGACCGCGTGCCGCGTGCCCTCGGCGGACGTCCGCACGACCACCGACTCGATCCTGAAGGCGTCGCTGGGTGCGGCGGTGACCCGCGCCGTGCCGGCGCCCAGCTCGACCGGCTCGCAGGCCCGGTATCCGAGGGGGCGGCCGTCGACCACGTCGCCCAGCGTGCCGTCCACGATCTCGGTGGGTACGGCGTTGCCGTTGAGGGTGAGCGTGGGCCCGTAGCCGCAGGGCAGTCTCAACGGGAACGGGGTCAGCGAGCCGATCGGCTTCACCCCCGGGATGGTGAGCTCCGACACCTCGATCGGCCGGGACGCCGGAGCCGTGAAACCGATCTCCAGGCGGTCCGTGCGGATCGGGGCGAAGGCGACCCTCCCGTTGGCACCGACCCAGCCCTGTGCCGTCCGGCCGCCGCCGCGCACGCTCACCTTGACCGGCGGCTGCCCCAGGAACGAGTCGGGGAAGAGGACCATGATCTGCGAAATGGTGATCTTCTTGCGGAGCCTGACGGTCAGGGTCGGGTGCGGGTCGAAGGTCTGGGCGTACCAGACCGTGTCCAGGTTGCCGTCCATGGCCGAGCGGCCGAGCACCGCCGGGTGGTCGACCAGCGTGGAGGACGCGGTCACCCGGGGGAAGACACCGGGGATGGTGGTGAGCAGCCCGGCGGAGACGGGGTCGGTGAGCACGGCGCGGCCGGTGACCGCGCGCTCCCCGCCGTCCCGGACGACGAAGGTCCGGTCGAAGCCGGAGCCGTCCTCGCCGGTGATCTGCAGGGACGGCGAGCAGGTCCACGTCGCGGACCCGTGCATGCACGGCGAGGCCGAACCCTGCCGGGTCAGCAGCACCGTGCCGGGATCCTGGGCGCCGTCCGCGGGGACGGCGATGCTCCGGCCGGCCCGCACCCCGGGAATCGCGATCTCGGTGATGCCGACGCGGGTGCCGACCCGTGAGCCGGGTTCGGAGGCCAGCCGGGTCACCCGGACGCGCAGCCATGAGGTCGCACCGGCCGGTGGGTGCAGGAGCTGCGGGTCGGCCGTGTCCCCGACCGGCACCCGGCGTGTTCCCGTCGCGGTCTCCAGGGCGACCTCCGCCACCGGAGGCCCCAGCGCCCCCTTCTCGAACGCGACGGTGATCTTCGGCAGGTCGACGCTCTCGACGAAGCGCACCTCCAGCCACTCCCCGACGGCCCCGTTCCAGCCGTCGGAGCGCCATCCGGTGCGCGGGTCGGCGTCGAACGCCGCGTACGGCTGCCGCCCCGGATCACGCCGGTCGCCGGCCCCGATCCCCGACTCGGCGGAGGAGGCCCGCACGTCCTGGATGCCGGAGTAGCGGGCGGTCGCGGTGGCGGCGGTCCAGGCGGGGTCGGTGAGGTCCGACTCCCTGCCGCGTTCCGGCGGCTGGTCCTCGGTGAGCGTGGCGGTGCCGATCCGGCGCAGGTCGCCGAAGACGATCTCGCGGCGGCGCAGCGTGTCGGTCACCACCCTGCGGGCCGCGGGCGTCGTGCCCGTGGCCGGCTCGTCGCCGACCACGGTGGGCCGGTCGTCGTCGAGCAGGCCCTCCTCGGCGAGGGCCAGCGCCGCCTCGGGTGCCCCGGCGATCCGGAGCGTCCCGTCGCGGGGCACCGTCGCGACGAGTGGCGCGGGGGACGGGACCGCGTAGACCTCCAGCGCGGGGTAGTGCTGCTCGAACCAGCCCGCGGCCGTCGAGTTGGCCGTGGTGCCGACCTCCGGCCCGAAGGTGGCGACCCGTTCCAGGCCGGTGGACTCGGCGAGTGTCTCGTGGACCCGCGCGGGCCAGGCCGTCCCCAGGCTCTCTCTCGCGAGGTCGTTGCGGACGAGCAGGTAGGTGACCCCGATCCGGCGCAGCGCCGAGGTGAGGCCGGGCGATCCCCTGCCGGTGGCGAAGCGCTCGTCCACCGCCTGGACGAGCCGGGCCAGTCCGGGAGATCCCCACGGGACGTTGGTGTGGGTGGCCCAGCGCACGGTCAGCAGCGACTGCATGGGCTCGTCCATCGGGCGGCCCCACAGGTATTCGCCCCGGCGCGACCCGGGCGCGGCGAGGACCATGCCGCTCCCGGTGTTCCGGTTCAGCCAGGTCGTGGCGTCCCGCCAGTAGGAGGGGACCTCGGCGAACCCTCCCGCGGGCGACGCCCCGGCGGTGGCGACGGGCAGCGCGGCGAGGGCGGCCAGTACGGCGGACGCCACGAGGACGGGTCTGCGCAGCCGTACGGGACCGGCCAGGGGCAGGGCGGCCAGGCCGAGGGCGAGCGGGAGCCGGATGAGCGCGTCGAACTTGTGCAGGTTGCGGAACGGTGCCAGGGGGCCGTCCAGCAGGGCCTTCACCTGCTCCGTCCACGGGTGGGCGAACGCGTCGGCGTGCCCGGCGGAGACGATCACGACCCCGGCCAGGAGGCCGGTCACCAGGAAGACCCGCTCCGGGGTGGCCCGGGCGGCGATCCCGGCGAGGCCGAGGCCGGCGACGAGCGCGGTCAGGAAGATCGGCACCGGCCCGGTCGCCTGCTCGAACGCGGCCGGCAGGAAGGGCTGCCCGTCCACCGGCAGGTAGGCGATCCAGCCGGAGGTGCCCCGCAGGGTGTTGATCAGTGAGGTGACGCCGGTGGTGGCGTCGGCGGTCTCGATGAACGGCAGGAAGGAGAAGATGTAGCGGCCCATCACCAGCAGGGGCAGCAGCCACCACATCGACATCGCGCCCACACAGCCCAGCCACCACAGCAGCAGGCGTCGCCGGTGACGGCCCCGTTGCCGGGTCAGCAGGTACAGCAGCGGCACGACGAGCACGGCGAGCACGGCGACGGCGTTGATCCCACCGGCGAACAGGAACGCCAGCGCCGACAGTGCCGCGGCCCTGCGCGGATCCGCCCCCGGGCGCGTGCCGTGCACGAGCGGCAGCAGGATCCAGGGCAGTACGGCGCTCGGCTGGAACTCCGAGGAGTTGACCCCGATCAGCGTGAGGGCGTGCGGGGCCAGGGCGTAGGCGAGACCGGCCAGGACGCGGGTGGCCGGGGTGCCGATGTCCATGGCGCGGGCGACCCGCTCGACACCGGCGAACGCGGCACACAGCACCAGGGTCATCCACAGGCGCTGGATGTTCCACGCGGGCATGTCCAGGGCCTGGAAGAACGCGTAGAACGGGCCCATCGGGAACAGGTAGCCGTAGGCCTGGTTCTGCAGGTGGCCGAAGAACGCGCCGTCCCACAGGTGTACCGCCCGGGCGAGGAAGCCGAGCGGGTTGAGCGCCATGTCGAGTTTCGTCTCGGAGATCACCTGGCCGGGCGCGGTGTTGAACGCGACGGCGCCGAGCAGCAGGAAGCCCGCCAGCAGGTGCAGCCGGTGCCGCAGCCGGGCGGGCCCGGTGTCCGTGCGGTCAGGGGTCAATGCGGCACTCGAGGGGGTCGGTCTCACCGGTGGCGAGACGGGGGTCGGAGGTCCGGGCCGACGGGCCCGCAGAGCTCGGGGGCTGGTGCCGGTGACCCACCGCGGAGAGTTCCGCGGTGATGAGCCTGGTTATCGTAGCGCCGGTTTTTCCCCAGGTGAACTCCCCTGCCCAGGATCGGCACGCCCGCTGGATCTCCGTGCGCCGTACCGGGTCGGTCAGCTCCTCGAACGCCCGCTCCACCACGTCCGCGAGCGCCTCGCCGTCGCGGACCAGCCAGCCGGTCACGCCGTCGCGGATCGAGTCGCGCAGCCCGGCGACGTCATAGGCGACCGTGGGGACACCGAAGGCCGCGGCTTCGATCACGGTGAGGCCCCAGCCTTCGAACTCCGAGGCGGTCACGTTCAGCAGGGCCGAGCCGAGCACGGCGTTCTTCTCCGGCTCGGTGAGGAAACCGTGCAGGTGCACGCGATCGGCGACCCCCAGCTCGGCCGCCCGGACGGCGAGGGCCCCGGCCTCCGGACCCCGGCCCACGACGTGCACCCGCAGGCCGGGACGGCTCTCCCCCAGTTCGGCCGCCAGGCCGACCACGCGTTCGACCCGCTTGTGGCCGACCAGCCTGCCCAGGTAGACCACGGCGGGGTCGCCGGGGAGGGCGTGCCGGGTGATCGAGCGTGCCACCGGGCTGCCGTTGGGGACGACCTGGATCGGGGCCAGCCAGCGCAGCCGGGTGCGGAGGTCCTGCCTGGACGACTCCGACACCGTGACCGTCGTGCGGCGGCGGTAGAGCAGCCGGGCCACCGGACCCTCGATGAAACAGCCGATCCTGGCGAGCCAGGGGGGCAGGAAGGCGTGGAACTGCCGGTCGTGCACATGGTGCACCAGGCAGATCACCGTGGTGCGGCGCCGTACCACGAGGGGGGAGAAGAAAGGGATGCCGTTCATCGAGTCGACGACCACGTCGAAGCGGCGGCGGTGCAGCAGCAGCCAGAGCGGTATCAGCAGGTAGACGAGGTAGCGGTTGCCCATCCGGCGCAGCTCGACGCCGTTGCGCCGCTCCGATCTCGGCTGACCGGGCTCGCGGCCGGTCAGGAAGTGGACGGACGCGCCCTGGGCGATGAGATGGCGGCTGACCTGCCAGGCGTACTCCTCGGCGCCGCCGGCCACCGACTGTCCCGGCTCGCGGAAGTTCAGCACCGCCACCCTGACCCCGTGCAGGGACGCCTCCGGGGCCTGCGTGACCTGCACGTCCAGGGCGGGCCGCGGCGGGCTCAGCGGACGCGATCCGGCGTTCGCGCTCCCACCGGAAAAGGCCACGATGTCGGCCACGATGTCTCCTCGGTCCGCTACGGCGACGCACGCCTGAACCAGGGCATGGCGGAGCCACACCTCGTTCTGGTGACTGCTGTTCAGCCCCGGCGGGCTGGGAGGAACGGTGTCGGCAGGGCCTTCGGCCGGCCCCTCAGATCACCTCTCGCCGTAGTTGTACAGGGGACGGTTGGGGGCCTCGGGGGTGGGCGAGGCCACGTTCACCACGGCCACGGAGGCACCGACCGCGAGGATTGCCCCAACGGCCAGGGCGGTGATCACGCGTATCACTGGGCTCTCCCTCCAAATACCGGACAGTGTGCCGAGAGTAGAACGTGATTCATCTCATAAGCCATAGGCTTAGTGAAACCGTGACAAAGAAAGTTACCGTCGGGTACTTCCAGGAGCTGGGGATACATCCGGCTCAGGACGGCGGTTCAAGGCGCAGGAGGCGGATCTCGCGCCCCTGGAACACCGTCGCGGCGCCCTGGAACGTGTTATCACCCGCTTGGGCGAGAACGTAGCGGATCCCCAGCCTCGCCAGCGCGTCCGCCCGCCCGGCCGGCCCGGTGCGCAGGGCCGCCTCCGCCCCGGCCACCGCCGGATCCTCCGCCGCGATCCGCAACCGGGCCCCATCGGGTACGCCCACCAGCAACGCGTCGTTCCAGAGCACCGGACGCCGGAACATCTTGGTCGCCGGATCGAGGATGACCCGGCCCTGGTTCCAGGAGAACGCCCGGTGCGCTCCCCACGGCAGCGACAGCAGCGTTCCCGGCGCCGGGTCGGCGTTCACGATCGCCTGGACCCGGCGCCACTCGTCCGGGTAGTCGACCGCCGACAGTCTCCCGAAGGCGCCCAGCGCGAAGGTGGGCAGGGCCAGGACGGGGACGGCCACCGCGACGGCCGCGACCGCGCGCGAGTCCCAGCGCGCGACGACGCAGGCCAGGCCCACGGCCTGGAGCAGGGCGAACGGGGCGAGGTAGAGCTGTCCGTCCCGGAGCGGCCCGAACCCCGGCCACCAGGCGATCAGGCCGCCCAGCAGGCCGGGCGCGAAGGCCCCCGCCAGGGCGACCGCCAGCCCCGTCGCCGCCGCCACCGCCAGCCCGGTCCGGTACGGCGGCGCCTCCCCCCGCGCGGTGCCGCCGGAACGGGCCTTCCCGCACCCGGCCGCCGCCCGCGCGGCATCGGGTGCGGGGACTCTCCGCCCCGTGCCGCCGTACGGCCCGGCCCGCGCGGCACCGGGTCCGGAGACCCGCCTCCCCGTGCCGCCGTACGGCCCGGCCCGCGGGCCGGACAGCCGGGCGAATCCCCAGACGGCGACCGCGGCGAGCGCCAGCCGTACGATCGCCGACCACCAGGACCCCTGCCCCGGCACGACGGCGTTGGCGTTCCAGATCCCGCCGAGCGACAGCAGGCTCCCCACCGTCCCGAGCGGCCCGTCGGCCCGGGCGGCGAACGCCTGGGCTCCGGCCGGGTCGGTGACCGCCCGGCTGAGCAGGGCCGGCACCAGCCACGGCAGGCTCAGTGCCCCCACGACCGACATGACCTCGGCCACCCGCCGCACCCTCGGCACCGGACGGCCTCCGGCGAACCATCTCCGCATCGCCGAGCGGCCGCCGAACGGCCGCCCGGGAACGCGGCCGGGGATCCCATCGCCGGCACCGCTGCCATCCGGCCGCCGGAGCGCGCGACCGCCGGGCGGCGGGGAGGTCGCCACCGTGGCGAGCAGCGTCAGCGCGGAGACCAGCATCGCCTGGAACCCGCCCACCGCCGCCGGAAGCAGCGCGGCGGCCAGACGCGCCCGGCCGCCGAGCACCGCGGCCCGCACCGCCCAGGGCAGCCCGGCGACGCCCAGCAGCAGCGCCCACTGACCGAGGAGGAGCCGCTGGGCGAGGTAGGCGTTCCAGGCGTAGAAGGCCGCCGCGGCCAGCCGGGGCCCGAGGCACCGTGAGGGCACCAGCGCGGCCGCGCCCGAGGCGGCCAGCACGAAGATCCCGATCAGGACCGTCTTCTGGACGAGCTGGGCGGGCACGACCCGGGAGAGCAGGGCGACCACCAGGTCGCTGGGGACCGCCCGGGGAAATCCCTGCCCCGGCAGGACCAGCGGCGGGTCGGGCACGAACACCATGTCGTACCTGAGCACGAAACCCGGGCCCAGCGCGGGCCCGAGGGCCAGCAGGCCGAGCAGCAGCCCGAGCAGGGCGGGCGCGAGCCGCTCCGCCGTCTCGACCCAGCCGCTCCGCATGCTGACCGACCTTAGACGGTGCATCCGGATATGCACTGACATATCCGGAGGCACCGTCTCAGCTGATTACTTGCCGGGCTCCGGGTCGCGGGGCAGCCCCAGCATGCGCTCACCGATGATGTTGAGCTGCACCTCGGTGGTGCCGCCGTAGATCGTCATGGCGCGGGTGGCCAGCACCGCCCGGTTCCAGTAACCCGCGTCGCCGAGCTTCATGTCGGCGGCGATGACGGCGGAGGTGCCGAGCAGCCCGACCGCGCACTCCGAGACGTGCTGGGCGTGCGAGGTGGACAGGAGCTTGCGGACCGAGGCGTCGGCGCCCGGCTCGACGCCGGTGAGCTGCTTCAGCGTCACCCGCAGGCCGAGGGCGTTGATCGAGTGCCCCTCGCAGACCACCCGGGCCAGCTCCTGCCGCTCGGCGGGGGTGAGCTCGCGACCGAGCCGACCGGCCAGCCCGACCAGGTCGGGGACCGACGAGCCGGTGCCGCCGGAGCCGGAGGAGAGCGAGACCCGCTCGTTGGACAGGGTGTTGCGGGCCACCTTCCAGCCCTGGCCGACCTCGCCGACGACCTGCTCGTCCGGGACGAAGACGTCGTCGAAGAAGACCTCGTTGAACAGGTTCTCACCGGTCATCTCGGTCAGCGGCCGGACCGTGACGCCCTGGCCCTTCATGTCGACCAGGAAGTAGGTGATGCCGTCGTGCTTGGAACCCGCGGAGGAGTTGCGGGCGATGCAGATGCCCCACTCGGCCACATGGGCGACCGAGGTCCAGATCTTCTGGCCGTTGAGCTTCCAGCCGCCCTCGACCTTCTCGGCCTTCATCTGCAACGAGGCGAGGTCGGAGCCGGCGCCCGGCTCGGAGAAGAGCTGGCACCAGATCATCTCGCCGCTCAGCGTGGCGGGCAGGAAGCGCTCCTGCTGCTCGGGCGTGCCGTATGCGGCGATCGACGGGACCACCCAGGCACCAATGATCATCTGGGGCAGTCTGACGCGGGCGGCCTTGAGCTCCTGGAAGATGAGGACCTGCTCCAGCGGCTTGGCGTCGCGGCCCCACGGCCGGGCCAGGTGCGGCATGACGTAACCGGCCTTGGCCAGTGCCCGCTTCTGCTCGGCGCCCTCCAGCCCGGCGATCTCGGCAATCTCGGCCCGGATCTCCTCACGCAGCGCGGCGGCGTCGTCCGGCAGGTCGATCTCCAACTCCCGGCTGACACCGTTCAGCGCCAGCGTGGCGACGGACTCGGCCCACTCGGCGGAGGAGCCGAGCAGCGCCCGCAGGGTCAGTGCGCGGCGGTAGTAGAGGTGGGCGTCGTGCTCGTAGGTGTAGCCGATGCCGCCGAAGATCTGCACGGCGTCCTTGGCGCACTGCACCGCGGCGTCGGGGGCGACCACCCCGACGATCGCGGCGGTGTAGGCGGCCTCCTCCCCGGCGGCGTTCTCGGCCCCGGCGCGGGTGGCGTCCCACACGGTGGCGCGGGCCTGCTCCAGGGCGACGAGCATCCGGGCGGCCTTGTGCTTGACGCCCTGGAACTGGCCGATCGGGCGGCCGAACTGCACGCGCACCTTGGCGTAGTCCGCCGCGGCGCGCACGCACCACGACGCGACGCCCGCGGCCTCGGCGCCGAACAGGATCGCGGCGAGGTTGAGGACCGCGGGGCCCTGCAGGCCGTCCAGCACCCGGCCCGCCGGCACGGCCACCGCGTCCAGTTCCACCTTGGCCACACCGCGGGTGAGGTCGAGCGACTTGATCGGGGTGACGGTGGCCTGGGAGGCGTCCAGCGCGACCCATTCCTCTCCCTGGTCGGTGTGCACCGGGAGCAGGAGGACGTCGGCGAGCGCGCCGCCCAGGACGGGCTCGGCGGTGCCGCCGATGATCAGCGTGCCGTCCTCGCCCCGGCTGCCGGTGATCGAGCCGGTCAGCGCGACCGCGCCGGTCAGCGTGCCGTCGGCGAGGCCGGGCAGAAGCTCGGCGTGGGCCTTGCCGTCGGAGGCCAGGATCGCCGCGGAGGCGAACACGGTCGGGACGTAGGGGCCGGGGGCGACCCGCTCGCCGAGAGCCTCGACGGCGACGGCCGTCTCCAGCAGGCCGTACCCGCTGCCGCCGTGCTCCTCCGGCAGGTGCAGGCCGAGAAGCCCCTGCTCGGCCAGGCCGGACCAGAAGGCGGGGCGCCCCTTACCCTCGGCCGCGACGGCCGCGCGCACGACCTCGGAGGGAATGTTCCGCTCCGCCCAGCCGCTCACCGACTCGCGGAGCGCCTCGTGCTCCTCGCTCAACCCGATCGCCATGACAGCCTCCAGAAACGGTTCAGTGGCAGAACCATATTCTAGAATGTACTTCCATCACAACGCGCGGGCACTGGCCACCAGAGGGGCGATGTCCGCCCAGAGCTTCTTGTTGGTGTCGGAGACGGTCACGAAGAGCATCGCCGGCTTCCTGCGACCCACGTCCAGCAGCGAGAGCGCCGCCTGCGATGTGCGGGCCTTCCCCTGCACCCGGTAGGTCACCCGGTAGCCGAACGTCCAGCCCCGGCCCGTGGCCGGCTGCTGCGAGGCGGTCCAGGTGACCCTGCTGCCCGCCGGATAGTGGTTGCGGATCGTCCACCTGACCGCGCTCAGCGCCGCCTTGCGGAACTCGGCCCCCGTCTTCAGGGCGGAGGCGGGCGTCGCGCCGGGGAGCGGCCCGGAGGCGGCCATCGTGGGCGGCCGCCGTACCGCGCCCACCTGCTGGCCGACGGAGAACGACGGGATGGCCCTGACCGCCCACGGCTTGCCCAGCTTGACGTAGGTGATCGCGGCCTTGGCGTCGGTCACCGCGCCCAGCACCGGGCTCGGCGTGCCGGGCAGCGCCTGCAGGGCCTTCACCCTGGGCAGTCCGGGAAGCGTGATCGTGGGCGCGGCCCGGGGGCGCATCGGCTCGGTCGCCGCGTCGGCCTGCGGGAGTTGCACCGAGTCGTCGGGCTCGTCCCCGGAGAACAGCACGAAGGTCAGGACGACCGCGGCCGCGGTGACGACGGCGGCGGCGACGCTGTAGACGGCCCGGATCCGGGTGCTCCCCCGGCGGACCTGCGGACCGGGCTGCTCGACGGCGCCGGGAGCGCCGGTCGCGGCACCCCACGGAGGGGGCTGGCCGGGCGTGCGGAACGATCCATCGGCGCGCCGGGGGACGAGCACGGTCTCCTCACCGTCCCCGATGGGGAAGCGCCGGGGGACCCGCGTGCCGATCATCGAACCGTCGTCGTCGCGGACGACGGGTATGGGTGCCGTAAGCGCCTCGTACGAGGGGACGTATCTCTCCTGAGAACGCCCGGAAGAGTTTCCACCAACGTCCGCCATAGGCGTCACATTACGTCACCTGGCCTGATCGACACACCGCGACATAATTACGCTTAAGCCACGAGGTGACCATTTTCCCTGGTGCCGACATTCCCCTTCCACAAACAGAATGTCGTTCTGTATGGTCGCGCCTATGAGGGGCTTCTACGAGATCGCCGCGGCCGACCCCGCACGTGTCGCCGTCGCCGCGGACACCACCACGACATACGGCGAGCTCCACGACCGGGTCAACCAGGTCTCCCACGGTCTCGTGGCCCGTGGCGTCCGCCCCGGCGACGCCGTGGTGACGGTGCTGCCCAACGGGACGGACGCGGTCACGATGATGCTCGCGACCTACCAGATCGGCGCCTACCACGTCCCGGTGAACTGGCACTACACCGCCGAGGAGATCGGCTACATCGTCACCGACTGCGCGGCGCGCGTGGTGGTCGGCTCCGAGCGCCACCCGGGAGCCCTGCCGGACGGCTCCCCGGGAGTCGGCGAGATCGCCGAGGGGCGGCCCACGACGCCGCCCGAGGACCGCCGGGCCGGATCGATGATGCTCTACACCTCCGGCACCACCGGCAGGCCCAAGGGGGTCCGGAGGCGGCTGATCGAACTCGATCCCGAGGGCCTCTACCCGATCCTGATGCGTAAGAGCTGGCGGCACTTCGCGCTGCCACCCGACGGCGTGCACCTGGTCCTGTCCCAGCTCTACCACTCCGCCCCGTACGGCCAGGCGATGATGGCGCTGCAGTTCGGCCACACGCTCGTGGTGACCGAGAAGTTCGAGGCGGCGGAGACACTGGAGCTGATCGAGCGGCACCGGGTGACCAACGCGTTCATGGTGCCGACCATGTTCCACCGGCTGCTGGCTCTGCCCGCTTCAATAAAGACAAAATACGATTTATCGTCGTTAACTCACCTCTATCACGGCGCTGCCCCCTGCCCGCCCGCCACCAAACGGGCCATGATCGACTGGCTCGGTCCGGTGCTGTGGGAGTACTACGGCTCGACCGAGGCCGCCGTGGCCACCATGGTCTCCTCGGCCGAATGGCTGGCCAGGCCGGGCACGGTCGGCCGGGCGGTCGACGGCCTGGAGTTCACGATCGTCGCCGACGACGGCACGGAACCGCCGCCCGGCGAGCCGGGCCTGGTCTACATCGGCGGCATCAACCGGTTCGAATACCACCGGGATCCGTCCAAGACCGCCTCCGCCATGCGCGGCCGCCAGTACACCCCGGGCGACATCGGCTACCTGGACGAGGAGGGTTATCTGTTCCTCTGCGACCGGCGGACCGACCTGATCATCTCCGGCGGGGTGAACATCTACCCCGCCGAGGTCGAGGCGGCCCTGCTGGAGCATCCTTCCGTGGCGGACGTGGCCGTGATCGGCGTACCGGATCCGGAGTGGGGGCAACGGGTCGTCGCCCTGGTGCAACCGGCCCCCGGCGCCGAGCCCGGCCCCGGCCTCACCGCCGACCTGCTGGCCCACTGCGCGCCCCGGCTGGCGCGCCTCAAGCACCCCCGCGTGATCGAGTATCGCGACCGGTTGCCGCGCACCCCCACCGGAAAGCTCAGCCGGAGTAACCTCCGCGAGACGTATCTTCCACTCTGAGCTGGGCAGATATCCCCTTATGGGGGGATCAACTTCACGTGTCGCACTGTTCACCGCCGTCGTCCTGGCACTGGCCGGCTGCGGTCAGACCGTGCGATCACAGCTGTCCGGCGCGACGCCCACCAACGTGCCCAGCGCCTCGTCGCCGGCCTCGTCTCCAGCCTTGCCACCGGCCTCGTCGCCGGCTCCGTCACCGACCGCCTCGCCGTCGGCCCCGTCCCGGGCCCCCGACGGCGAGGCCTCCCTGGAAGGGAAGTACGAGGAGGTCATCACCAAGGTGCTGCCCTCCATCGTGCAGATCACCACGGAGAACGGCCTCGGCTCGGGCATCGTCTACGACAGCTCCGGACACATCGTCACCAATGCCCACGTGGTCGGCCGGGCCAAGCGTTTCGAGGTGACCCTCGCCAGCGGCGGCGCCCCCCGGACGGCCAAGCTCGTGAGGGCCTTCAACCTCGGCGACCTGGCCGTGATCAAAGTCGACGACCCCGCCGGCCTCAAACCGGCCCCGTTCGGCGACTCCGCCCGGCTGCGGGTCGGCCAGATCGTGCTGGCCATGGGCAACCCCCTGGGCCTGTCGGGCAGCGTGACCAACGGCATCGTCTCCGCGCTGGGCCGTACGATCAGCGAGCCCACGGACAGCGATTCCCCCGGCGCCACGATCACCGGCGCCATCCAGACCTCGGCCGCGATCAACCCGGGAAACAGCGGCGGCGCCCTGGTCAACCTCGCCGGCGAGGTCATCGGCATCCCGACCCTGGCCGCCGTCAACCCCGAACTCGGCGGGGGACAGGCCCCCGGCATCGGCTTCGCCATCCCGTCCAACACCGCCACGGACATCGCCCAGCAGATCATCAAGAGCGGCAAGGTGACCAACACCCACCGGGCCGCCCTGGGCGTCACCGTCCAGACGGTGGTCGACACCGAGGGTCAGCCGGTGGGCGTCGGCGTCGCGCGCGTGACTCCGGGCGGCAGCGCCGACCAGGCGGGCATCAGGGCGGGCGACCTGATCACCTCGGTCAACGACACACCCACCCCGACGACGCAGGCCCTGTCGGAGGTCCTCACCTCGCTGAACCCCGGGGACCGGACCAAGGTGAAGATCATGCGTCCCGACGGCTCCACCACCACGGTCACCGTACGTCTGAGCGAACTCCCCGGCGGCTGACCGGCGGCCGCCCGAAGTCATTTGGCGGTGAAGACGATCTCGACGCGGCGGTTCCTGGCCCGGTTCTCCTCGACGGGCTCGCCGTCGACGACGTTGGGCACCTTCGGCCGCCGCTCGCCGAAGCCGTCGGCCCGGAAGGACACGCCCTGCCCGGCCAGCAGCGTGCGGAGCCCTTCCTGTACGGCCTGCGCCCGCCGCAGGGACAGCCGGTCGTTGTAGGCGTCGGTGCCCTGGTCGTCGGTGTGTCCCATGATCTTGATCAGCCCTCCGGTCGACTCCTGCCTGATCTTGTCCGCGACCTTCCCCAGCCGTGCCGTCGCCCTGGCCGTCAGCGCGGCCTCGTCCAGGGCGAACAGGACGTCGCTGGTGAGCGCGAGGGTGATCGTCTCGCCCTGTTTGGACTCGCTCTCGCTGCCGTCCAGGGACTCGATCTCGGCCAGGAGGTCGTCCACCGGCAGGATGAGGTCGTCCACCGGCGCCGTGGCGTCGGCCGGCGGGTCCGGCTCCGCCCACGCCGCCGGCGCGGCTCCGGCGACGAGCCCCGCAGCCAGCACCGCGGCCAGCACCGCGGCGCCCAGGACTCGCCAGGCGGACTCAGGAGATCGGGACATCGGTGAACACCCCGAGGACGGGCATCTCCACGTTGATCTTCTGCACGTCGGGCGGCGGCGCGGCGTACGTCGCGTACAGCGGGACGACCTCCCCCGCGTCGGTCGTGACGTCGTAGTCCGAGCACGCGCACTCGGCGGTGCCCTTCTCTCCGGTACGGGCGACCCGGTAACGCTTGGCGTTCACGGGATCGACGAGGCTCACCCCGGCCACCGTCAGGCCGAGATAGGCGGGCGTGTCCCCCAGATTGCTGCTCATGTCCCAGACGGCGTCGCCGGTGTTGGTGACGGTCCAGCTCAGCGTGATCAGCCGTCCCTGCCGCCGGAGCCCCGTGATGTCCACGGTCAGCTCGGCTCCTCCGGCCTTGACCTCACGGGTGGCGATCACCTTCCCCTGCTGGGACGGCGCGCTCGCCGTCGCCTCGGGCGGGGCCTGGTCCCGCGCCGCCTCGGACGACGACGCGCCGGTGGCCGCGGTTTCGGAGGTCTGCCGGGACTGACGTTCCTGGCCGCTGCTGCCCTGCTGCTGGCCGCCGAGCGCGCCGCACGCCGTCAGGGCCACCACCAGTCCCGGGGCGGCCACGGCGAGCGCGATCTTCCTTCGCATGCTCTGTCACCTCTGCTTGTCGGGGGGTCAGGGTCGGACATGAATGTAGAGGTGCGACGTTCAGGATCCGTATAGTCCGCTATGACCAGAGGCCACGGCGGCGGCGCGCCTCCCGCGCGAGCTCCTCCGCCTCGGCCGAACCTCGCCGGTCGCCGAGAGCGTCGAACTCCTCCACGGCGCCGGAGATCGCGGTGAAGGCCCCGTCGATCTCGTCGTCATCGAGATCCGCCCCGGCCAGGACCAGCAGCGCGTGGGCGGTCCCACGGCGGTCGCCGTACTCCTTGAAGATCGTCAGGGCCTCCGTCGCCGCCGCCCGCGCCGTCCCCGGCACACCCTCGGCGCGCGCCACGCGAGCCAGCAGCACCAGGCCCGAGGCCTCGGGCAGCCGGTCCCCCAACCGCCGGTCGACGCGGAGGGCGCGCTCGGCGCAGTCACGGGCGGCGGGCAGGCTCCGCCGGTCCAGGTGGAGAAGGGCCAGCTCGCGCAGGGCCGCCGCCTGGCCCCGGGGGTCGCCCAGTTCCCGGTAGGCGTCGAGGGCGGCTGTCAGCAGGTCCTCGGCCCGTCGTACCGAACCCAGCGAGCGCAGCGCGTCCGCCCGGCCACGCGCGTCACCGGCCGACTCGAACGCGGTCAGACACGCCGCCAGGGACCGCTCCGCCTCGGCCGGACGGTCCTGGGCGATGAGGACCAGGCTGAGACGGTAGCGCGCACGCGCCTCCTCGGCGCCGTCGGCGAGATCCCGGAAATGGGCCAGTGCAGCCTGGAGCGCCCGCACGGCGTCGTCCAGGCGCCCCTCGATCCGGTGCAGGTCGCCCAGCGCCCTCAGCAGCAGCGCCTCGCCATGGCGGTGCCCCGCCTGCCGCGCCGCCTCCAGCCCGATCCGGTTCGTCGCGTGCCAGTCCTCGTGGTGGGCACGCAGCTCGAAGAACGGCGTCAGGTAGAACGCCAGCCGCCAGGCCGCCTCGGCCAGCCCCGCGCGGTGGAAGTCCGCGACGGCGGCGACCAGGAACCCCCGTTCGGCCGCGAGCCACCGGGCCGACTCCCGCAGGTGCGTCGTCTCCACGGCCGCGCTCTGCCCCGCCGTGCGGGCGACGGTCCGGCCGGTGCCCGGCTCGGCGGGCAGCAGCAGGGTACGGGCCCGCCGGACCCGGTCCAGGACCTCTCGCGCGAGTACGGCGAGCACCCGCGCCGCCGTGCCCTCCTCCTCGACGAGGCGTTCGGCGGCGTAGAGCCGGGTCAGGTCATGCCGGCCGTACCGCTCCTGGCCCACGTCGTCCAGCCCGCGCTCCTGGAGCAGACCGGCCGCCGCCAGCTCCTCCAGGATCCGATCCACCCGCAGACCGCCGAACACCGCCGCGGCGGCCCACGGCGCCACATCCGGCGCCGACAGCGCCCCCAGGCGCCGCAGCAGCCGCTGTTCCTCCTCCGCCAGACCGCGATAGCCGAGACCGAGGCTGCTGCGCACCGCCAGGTCGCCCGCGGCCAGCTCGTCCAGGCGCACCCGTTCGTCACTCAACCGCCCGGCCAGGTGCTCCAGGGTCCAGCCGGGCCGCCTGGCCAGCCGGGACCCCGCGATCCGCAGCGCCAGCGGAAGCCCGCCGCACAGCTCGGCGATCCGCCGGGCGGCCTGCGGCTCGGCCCGCACCCGCTGCTCCCCCACCACCCCGGCCAGCATCGCCACCGATTCGGCGCCTTCGAGCACGCCGAGCTCGAAGGCACGGGAGGCCTCCAGCCCGTACAGCGGGGACCTGCTGGTCACCAGCGTCAGGCACCCCGGTCCTGTCGGCAGCAGCGGCCTGACCTGGGACTCGCCCACGGCGTCGTCCAGCACCACCAGCAGCCGCCGGGTGGCCGTCATGCTGCGGTAGAGCCGCACCCTGTCCTCGATACCCGCGGGCACGGCACCTTCGGGGCAGCCGAGAGAGCGCAGCAGGTCCTCCAGCACGGCGCCCACGCCGACCGGCCGGTCGCCCGCACGCAGCGCGGCGTACAGCCGGCCGTCGGGGAACCGCGCACCCAGCAGCGTGGCCGCGCGGACGGCCACCGCGCTTTTGCCCGAACCGGCGGAACCGTGCAGCACCAGATGCACCGGGGCTCCGCCGGGAGCGGGTGTCTCCCCGGCGATCCAGTTCAGGACCTGCGTGCGGCCGGTGAAGTCGGCGATGTCGGGCGGCGTCTCGTTCGGCGCTTCCTGCGTCCGGGCACCGGGCTCCCGGCTCTCTCCCGCCAGCACCCTGTCGTGGGCCGCCCGCAGCTCGGGTCCCGGCTCCAGGCCCAGCTCCTCCACCAGCAGGCGGCGGGCGTCCTGGTAGGCCGCGAGCGCCTCGGAACGCCTCCCTCCCCGGTGCAGTGCGAGAACCAGCTGTCCCCATGCGCGTTCCCTGAGCGGGTAGGCGGCCACCAGGGCACGGAGCTCACCGACGACCTCGCCGTGGCGTCCGAGCGCGAGGTCGAGGTCGATCCGGTCCTCGGTGGCGCCGAGGCGCAGCTCCTCAAGGCGTACGGCGTGCGCCTGCCGCAGCTCGCCGGAGTCGACGTCGGCCAGCGCCGGTCCGCGCCACGACCCCAGCGCGGCACGCAGCTCGTCGGCCGCCTCGGCCGCCCTCCCCGCGTCGCGGCTCCGGCGGGCCCGCTCCACCATGTGCTCGAACCGGTGCGCGTCCACCTGGTCGGGGGTGACGGCGATCAGGTAGCCCCCGGGGACCGTACGGATGGTCTCGGCTCCGACCAGACGGCGCAGCGCGCTCACGTAGACCCGCAGCACCGGCTCGGCGGAGGCCGGCGGGTCCTCGCCCCACACCACGGCGACCAGCCGGTCGAGCGTCACGACGCGTCCCGCGCCCAGCAGCAGGGCGGCCAGGACCGCACGGTGCTTGGCCGGGCCCGGCGGCGGCAGGATCCGTTCGCCGTCGAGGATCTGGAGGGGACCGAGCACACCGAACCGCATGCGCTATCCGCCTGCCGGGCGCAGGTCGAACGAGTCGAACCTCACCCGCAGCTCCGCGTCGCCGTCCGGCGCCGCATACAGGCCGGTCAGTCCGGGAGCATGGGGGGCGTCGTCGACGGCCTCACCGGCGAACGCGTCGTTGACCCACATCCGCAGGGCGAGCTTCGTCCCGTCGGGACGGCACTCGGCGACGATGCGGTTGTCCGCCGACTTCTTGATGTTCGTGTTTTCGACGGGGCCGTACAGGACGACGCCCTGCTGCCCGGCCTGGCGTTTGGTGATCGAGACCGTCCCGGCGTCGTTGACCCCGAACTCATATCGGTCACCGGTGCCGGCGTCGCCCCGGCACCAGACACCGAACTCCCCCGACCCCTCGGTCAGGCGTGCCGCGCCGCTGATGACCACCCCCGACTCGGGCTCGGCCGGGCCTGGAGCCGACTTCCACAGCCGCCAGCCCGGTTTCACGGTCAGCACGTAGGCCCCGTCGGCCGTCTCCGCGCGCCCGGCCTCGGTGGCACCCACCGACCAGGAGTGGTCCGCGGCACCGAAGTCGGCATGGAACGGCCACTCCTCGCCGGGCCTCGCCACGGCCCACCACGTCGCCGCCCCCACCGCCACGGTCAGGGCGGCCAGCCCGGCGAGCAGCCTTCTCCGTCGCCTGCCCCGGGGGGCCGCCGGCCGGTCCCGCCCGGCGGTTCCGGCCCCGACCGGCGGCGGGCCGAGATCCGGCCCACCGACCCCGACCGGCAGCGTGCCGCCGCCCACGGCCGTATACGGCGGCGGGCCGAGGGGACGTCCCCCAGTCATATCCGTCCGGTCCTGTCCGGCGATGCCCGTACCGGAGTATTCGGGCAGGTTCTGCGGCCATCCCGGTCCGGGCCGGTCGCCCGGCCCGGACCGACCAGGCGGACCGGGCGGACCCGGCGGCCAGCCCTGTTCGGCGCGGTCACCCTGCCCGGACCGACCGCCCTGACCATGCGGGCCCGGTGACCAGCTCGGAGCCGGCTGTCCGGACATGCCCTGCGGCCATGCTTGTACTGATCGCCCCGGCTGTCCGGACGTGCCGTGCGACCGGTCCGGAGCGGGCTGCTCGCCCATGCCCTGGGCCCGGGTCGGATCGGCCTCGGCCGGAGGCTGACCGGTCCAGGTCCGCTCGACCACCCGGATGGCCGTCGCGGGTGTCGCGTCCGGGCCGCCGACCAGCTCGCCGAGCAGTTCCCGGGCGCTCGGCCGGCTCGCCGGGTCCTTGGCCATGGCCCGCTCGACGAAGCCGCGCATCCGCCCGTCCAGCCCGTCGAGGTGCGGCCCCTCGTTGACGATCCGGTAGAGGACCTCCGCGGGCGCCCCACCGCCGAACGGCAACCGCCCGGTCCCCGCGAACACGACCACACCGCCCCAGGCGTAGACGTCCGCCGCCGGGGTGATCGGCTCCCCACGCACCTGTTCGGGAGCCATGAACGCGGGCGTCCCCAGAATCGCCTGGGTCACCAGGCTGTCCCCCTCGACCAGCTTCGCGATCCCGAAGTCGATCACGCGTGGGCCCAGCGGGGAGAGCAGCACGTTCGACGGCTTGAGATCCCGGTGGACCACCCCGGCTCCGTGGATCGCGTTCAGCGCCACCGCGATGCCGACCGCCAGGGCCTCCAGGTCGGAGCCGGCCATCGGCCCCTGTTCCCGTACGGCATGCGCCAGGTCGGGGCCCTTGACGTATTCGGTGACGAGGTAGGCCACGTCCCCGTCGAACCCGGCGTCCAGCACGGGGGCCGTACAGAACCGGGCCACCAGGCGGGCGGCGGCGACCTCGCGCTCGAAACGCCGCTGGAAGGCCGGATCGCGGGCCAGTTCCGGATTGATCACCTTCACCGCGGCCAGCGCACCGGCCGGGGTGGTGGCGAGGTGCACGGTGCCCATGCCGCCGCGCCCGAGCACGCGCCGGAGCGTGTAGCCGCCGATCACCGGCGAATCGCCTGGTGTGACCTGTTCCGAAGGATTCATCGGGGTTAGCCTAGCTTTCCCGACGTTCGTCCCACTTCCCCGTACTCCGTGACGTGCACAACGGCGATCCTCGCCCAGAAAAAGATCAAGGGCGGTCGGCCGGCGACATCGCCGGCCGACCGCCCTTCGACGATCTGCTCCGCACGTTCGAATGCGGAACGGGGGTGGAGGTGGCGGGAATCGAACCCGCGTCCTTCAACTCCAAAACAGGGCTTCTCCGGGCACAGCCTGTTCTGCTTTTCTCAGCCCCGGCGATCACACAGGCAAGACGCCGACGGGCTCAGCCACTGTTTGATTTCCCGATCTTCCCCGTGGCCGGGTCGATCGGTTGAGCCTCCTAGCGATGCCGGATCCGGGCCGGAGGCGCTCCCGGGCCGGCAGAAGTCACTCGCTGCTTAGGCGGCGAGTGCCAGGTTGCCCTGGCTGACTTCGGAGTGCGTCTTATTGGCACTTGTTGGTCGCGGTCACAGTGTTAACGAGGTTATGTCCGCAGTCCTCGGCCCGCTTCCCCTGAATTGCAAAGTCAAAGTCGAAACCAGTCACCCCCTGTTGAGTTTTCAACCCGATCCCGAGGGACCGAGCTATCCGAAGATACCCGCTACAACACGGGTAACGCCAACTGAATTCCCGGCCGGCCGACCGCTCCGAGGTCGGGAAGGCCGTACGGGAGGTGCCGAAACCCCGGGAACGCGGCGCTGTCGCACACGTCCCCGGGGTCGACCGGCAGGGTCGTGCCGGTCCGGACGGCCAGAGCCTCCCCCGAAACGGGACCCTGGTCTCATCGCGGCGACCGGGGCCGCAACCCCCGAGCGGCCCCCGGTCATCTGGAAAGACGCAGCCGGGGCGCGCGATGGTTGCCTGGAGTGTTGAGAATGTTCCGCTGAGCTACAACCCGGTGTGCAGCCCCTGGAAGAACCGTCCGGCGATGGCCGCCCCCGCGGTGGAGTCGGAGCTCTGCGCCAGCACCGCCACCGCCACGTCCTCCTGCCAGCCGACGAACCAGGCCATCGGCTTGCGCCCCTGGGCGGCGGAGGCGGTGATGCCGTAGACCGGATCGCCCGCCGCGGCGGCCGAACGGGCCGAGCCCGAGGACACGCCGGCCCGCATGAGCGACTTGAGGGTGCTGATCGTCGCCGGGTCGATGTCGATCGGATCTGGCGCCTTCGGCGGCGCGGCCTCGGCCGAGGGGTCCGGGGTCCTGGGCTCGGTGACCAGGACGGGCGGCCGCCAGGTGCCCCGGGCGACCGCCCCGGCGACCAGCGCCATGGAGAGCGGGCTGACCAGGACGTTCTGCCCGGCGATGGCCTTGGCGGTGGCGGCGTCGTTCTTCATCTGGCTCACCTTGCCGCTGAAGGTCTTCAGCGGCAGGCTCCACTGGGAGCCGATGCCGAACCGCGCGGCGCTGGCCGCCAGCTCCGCACCGTCGACCCTGCGGGCCAGCGAGGCCAGCGCGGTCACACAACCGTTGGCGAAGGCGCCCTGGATGCTCAGCGTGCTCCCGGCGGGGGCCGCGGTCTGGTGGAACTGGGCGCCGCCCACGGTCCGGTCGACCGGGCAGGCGAGCTTCTGTTTGAAGCTCACCTTGGCCTTGAGCAGCCCCTCGACGGACATGATCGAGAAGATGCTCCCCGCGTGGAACTTCCCGGCGAGCGCCTGCCTCTCCTGGTTGTACTCCTTCGTGGTGCCGACGGCCCGCACCTCGCCGGTCGAGGCCTGGACCGCCACCAGCATGGCCGGCACCCCGTCGCCGAGCAGCGCGGTGTCGGCGGCCTTCTGGATGGAGCGGTCGAGCGTGGTCCGCACCTCGGAGTTGGACCGGCTGGGAGGCCACTTGCGCAGCTCGGTGACCTCTTTCGAGGTCTTGGCGTTCAGGGTGATCACACGGGTCTCGGTGGATCCGGTGAGGTATTCCTGGTAGGCCTTCTGCAGGCCGCTGCGGCCGACGGTGTCTCCGGCCCGCTGCGGCCCGCCGAGCTGCTGCTCGCTCTCCGGGGTGACGGCGGTGACGGAGCCGACGATCTGGGCGGGTGACTCGGGATCGATCAGCAGCGGCTCCGGGGAGGTGGTGACTCCCGGGATGGCCTCAAGGCGCGCACGGAGCTGGTCGTACTTGAGCCGGCCGAAGGTGACCAGCGGCACCTGGGCGTTGGGGATCGCCGAACGGATCTTGCTGAGCAGCCGGTCCTGCGGGAATCCGGTGATCTTGGAGAGCTGCCGGCAGACCGCGACCGGATCCTTCAGCATGGACGGGACGACGGTCGCCACGTACAGGGTCGCCGGCTGCTGGAGCGGATCGTTGGTGCGGTCGAGGATCGATCTGCGCCCGTAGGGCGTGACGTCCACGGCGAAACGCTCGCCCTCGTGCAACTGGGGGTGGATCACGCTGGGCGACCAGTGCACCTTCCACTGGCCGTCCACCAGCTGGAGCGGGAGCCGGCCGGCGTACTCCCACAGGGGGTTGTTCTCTCCGAGGTCGACCTCGGCCTCGAAGTCGGCCTCGGTCCGCTCTCCCACGCTCCGGAGCCCGTTGAGCCTGAAGCGGAACGAGGCCGCGTCAAGGTGGATCTTGGCGTCCTCCAGTGCCCGGCGGACCACCTTCTGGTCTCCGTCGGTACGCCGGGCGGCCATGGCGTAGTCGCCGGTCTGCCAGCCGACCAGAAAGTCACGCACCGCCTCGTGGGCCGACGGCTCCTCGAAACACGCGGACAGCATGGGGGTCGTCACCGCCAGCGCGAGCGCCGCGGCAACGGTCCGCCGAGCCTTCCCCGTCACAATTACCTGTTCCTGTACCTCAGTGAGCGGGCCATCTCACGCTTGGCCTGATTCTCGGCCAGCGTCTGCCGCTTGTCCCAGTCCTTCTTGCCCTTCGCAAGGCCAATCTCGATCTTGGCCTTGCCGTCTTTGAAGTAGATCGCGAGCGGCACCAGGGTGAGGCCGCCCTCCTTCGTCTTGGAGACCAGCTTGTCGATCTCCTTGCGGTGCAGCAGCAGCTTGCGGGTGCGCCGCGCCGCGTGGTTCGTCCAGGTCCCCATGGTGTATTCGGGGATGTGGACGTTGATCAACCAGGCCTCACCGTCCTTGATCACCGCGTAGCCGTCAAGGAGGGAGGCTCGGCCGAGGCGGAGCGACTTGACCTCGGTGCCCTGCAACACGAGACCAGCTTCGTAGGTGTCCTCGATGTGGTAATCGTGCCAGGCACGCTTGTTCTGGGCGATGACCTTCCGCCCGGTCTCACGTGGCATGTCCTTGAGCCTACCGGGGTCCGGAGCGGCGGACCGCGCCCGAGCGCGGGAGGCGCCCGGGCGAGCGGGTCATGAGCATGGCCCCGTCACACCCGCAGGTAGCGGCGGAGCGTGAAGAACGAGGCGAGGACACAGATGACCACGCCGATGACCATCGTAAAGGAGATCACCGTCGCCACGGTTTCCCAGGTGAGCTCGCTGTTGGCCAGGAATTTCTGCACCTTGTCGAAGATGAACACCTTGCTGACGATCAGCAGCACCGCCGCCACCACGCCGCCGAGGAGGCCGGCGATGACCCCCTCCATCACGAACGGGAGCTGGATGTAGAGGTTGGAGGCCCCGACCAGCCGCATGATGCCGGTCTCACGTCGGCGGTTGTAGGCCGACAGCCGGACCGTGTTGCCGATCAGCAGCGCGGCCGCGAAGACCAGGGTGATCGCGATCACCAGGGCCGCCCAGCCGACGACCTCCAGCAGCCCGAAGAAGTTCTCCAGGAGCGCCTGCTGGTTGATCACGTTGGAGACCCCCGGGGTGCCCTGGAGGTTCTGGATCACCGCCGGGTAGGTCTTCGGATCCTTCAGCTTGACCCGGAAGGACTCCGGCATGTCCTCCGCCTGAATGGCGGAGAGCATCACGGTGTTGCTGGCGTTCTGAGCCCGCCAGTTCTTGTAGGCCGCGGCCGCGTCCTCGAACTCGACCCGCTGGACCTCGGGCATCGCCTCGATCTTCGTCTTGAGCTCTGCCTGCTCCTGCGCGTTGACGCCGCCGCTGCCCTTGCACACCGGGAAGACGTCGTTCTTCTTGCACAGGTAGACGGAGACCTCGACCTTGTCCGACCAGAAGTCCTTCATGCTGGAGATCTGGGTGTTGATCATCAGACCCACACCCAGCAGCGCCATGCCGATGGCCACGGTCACGATGACCGCGACGGTCATCGTGAGGTTACGGCGGAGGCCAATCCAGACCTCGGAGAAGATGAAGTTTGCCCGCATGCTCTTCCTGTCGCTGTCTCTGGTCCTGGGTCAGTACGCCTGGCCGTACACGCCACGCGACTGGTCTCGGACGATCTTTCCGTCCTCCAGTTCCACTACGCGCTTGCGCATGGAGTCGACGATGGCCGCGTCGTGCGTGGCCATGACGACGGTAGTGCCGGTCCGGTTGATCCGATCGAGCACCTTCATGATGCCGATGCTCGTCGCCGGGTCGATGTTTCCGGTCGGCTCGTCAGCAAGCAGGATCATAGGCCGGTTGACGAAGGCGCGGGCCATCGCGACCCGCTGCTGCTCGCCACCGGACAACTCATCGGGCATCCGATGGGCCTTGCCCTCCAGGCCGACGAGCTCGACGACCTCGGGCACGACCTTGCGGATGAACCGCCGGGGCTTGCCGATGACCTCCAGGGCGAACGCGACGTTCTCGTACACGTTCTTGTTCGGCAGCAGCCGGAAGTCCTGGAAGACGCAGCCGATCCGGCGGCGCAGGTGCGGGATCTTGAAATTGGACAGTCGGGCGAGATCTTTGCCGGCCACATGGATCGCCCCCGAGTTGGGGCGCTCCTCCTTCAGGACCAGGCGGAGAAAGGTCGACTTTCCCGAGCCCGAGGGGCCGACGAGGAACACGAACTCGCCCTTGTCGACATCGACGCTGACGTGGTCCAACGCGGGGCGGTTCTGGTTCGCGTAGACCTTGGTGACATTATCAAAATGGATCACGGGCGCATCACGGCATGCCAGTCTAGGGGGTAGGACGGTCGCGGGAGGGGCAGAGGTCCACTTCCGCCTCTCGCCGGCCGGGGGGCGCCGATCCTTACTTGTGATCGACGTTCCGGTTGGCCGGAGCCCAGTCTAGGGGGAAGACTGGCATGGAAAGTCCATAACGGAAACAAAACGATTCGGCGCACGGTAATGACCACATAAAGTAGTTCTGACCTCGAAGAGGGAGGACAACATGAGCTGTGAAGACCTCGTCTGCGCGGGGTGCGCGCACCCTGTCGCGGAGGGCCGCTGCCCCATGTGCCGCGCCAACCGGGAGCGGATGCACCATCATGGACTGGGCGGGATGACCCCCGCGCTGATCTCTTTCGCGCTGCTCGCCCTGTTCTTCCTCACCCTCGCCCTGAAGCACCTCACGGGCGCCTGAGGCCTTCCCCTCGGAAGGGACCTCGACAAGGACTTCACGGGGCACCCGGGGGCGTGCCAGAGGCACCCTCGCGCCCCCGGTGCCACGGCGTCACTGCTCGACGCCCGACTCCTGGCGACGGGTCCAGCGGATCTCCGACTCGATGAACTCGTCGAGGTCGCCGTCGAGCACCGTGCTGGGGTTGCCCGCCTCGGTGCCGGTCCGCAGATCCTTGACGATCTGGTAGGGGTGCAGCACGTAATTGCGGATCTGGGTGCCCCACGAGGTGGTGGACTCGCCCCGGATCTCGTTCAGCGCCGCGGCCTCCTCCTGCCGCTTGCGCTCCAGCAGCTTGGACTGCAGGACCGCCATCGCGGTCGCCTTGTTCTGCAGCTGGGAGCGCTCGTTCTGGCAGGAGACCACGATGCCGGTGGGCAGGTGGGTCAGGCGGACCGCGGAGTCGGTGGTGTTGACGCCCTGACCGCCGGGACCGGAGGACCGGTAGACGTCGACCCGCAGGTCGTCCTCGTTGATGTCGATGTGGTCGGTCGTCTCGACGACCGGCACCACGTCGACGCCCGCGAAGGAGGTCTGGCGGCGGCCCTGGTTGTCGAACGGGCTGATGCGGACCAGCCGGTGCGTGCCGTGCTCGCCGCGGAGCGTGCCGTAGGCGTAGGGCGCCTTCACGGTGAAGGTCGTCGACTTGATCCCGGCCTCCTCGGCGTAGGAGGTCTCGTAGACCTCCGTCGGGTAGCCCTTGCGCTCGGCCCACCGCAGATACATCCGCTGGAGCATCTGGGCCCAGTCGGCGGCGTCCACGCCACCGGCCTGGGACTGGATCGTGACGACCGCCTCACGGCCGTCGTACTCCCCGGAGAGCAGGGTGCGGACCTCCAGGGCGCCGATGTCGCTCCGCAGGGACGCCAGCTCGCGGTCGGCCTCCTCGCGGGTCTCCTCGTCGTCCTCGGCGGCGGCGAGCTCGTACAGGACGCTCAGGTCCTCCAGCCGCCGGCCCAGGGTCTCGACCCTGTTGACCTCACCCTGCAGGTAGGAGAGCTTGCTGGTGACCTTCTGGGCATGCTCCTGGTCGTTCCACAGGTCGGGCGCGGCGGCCTGCTCCCCGAGCTCTTCGAGCTGCTTTCGTATCGCGTCGACGTCGAGCACGTCCTGAATGCTGTTCAGGGTGCCGGTAAGCTCGGTGATCTCTTCTGCCGGGTCGATGAGTGCCACGTCTGTAAAGGGTACGCGACCACCGAACCCCGTTGTGTACGGCACGCACCTGTGCCATGGCTAGCATGGGCGCGGGAGGAGACCCATCGGGAGGCGGACGTGCGGGGACGTGGTCGACGGAATCTGCTCGCGCCCGTCCTGGTCCTGATGGCCGTGGCCACGGCCTGCTCGGGTTCCGGCGGCGCCCCGGCGGAGAAGACACCCTCGGCGGCCGGCGCCACCCCGTCCCCGGCCGCCCTGGCCGAGCCCCCGGTCACGCTCGCCGAGGCCGAGCGGGTGGTGGCGGGCATCCTGGGCGCGCAGGAGGTGCTGAGCCGTGCGACGCCGCGTCAGGACGCCGACGTCAGGAACCTGCTGGAGCAGACCAGCGACGGGCAGCAGGCCCTCGCCCGGGTGGCCGCGGGCGGCCTGGTGGGCACCCTCCCCCGCTACACCTGGGGCAGGCCGCAGTTGCTGGTCCCCCGGGCCCAGCGGGGCTCCTACTGGTTCGCCGCGATCGTGAACCGCTGGGACAGAACGGGTGACACGCGCACCGCCGTACTGACCTTCAAGCACGAGGAGAAGGGCTGGTCGCTCAGCTCCACCTCCCTGCTGGAGCCGGGGACCCGGGCACCGGAGATCGCCAAGGACCCGCAGGGCTACGCCACCGCGCTGGACTCCGAGGACATGACCGTCGCGATCAGCCCGCGGCTCATGGCTCCGCTCCACGCGACCTCGGCGGAGGAGGGCACCGGGGGGTTCACCGCCGGGCTGGTCGCGGAGGGCCCGCGCACCACCGGCTACGCCGACGAGATCACCGACAACCGGAGGCGCTACCGGGGGGAGGAGTGCATGGACTACGACTCGATCTTCGCCGCGAGCAGCTACCCGGTGCACGCCCTGCGCACCGTCGACGGCGGGGCCATGGTCACCTACTCACTGATCAGGACCACCACCGTGACCACCGTGCTCCACCCCTGCGCGACGGAGGTCCGGGTGCCGCCGAAGGACCGGAAGCTGGCCGGGGCGAGTTCCGCCAACAAGCAGTTGCGCACCGTCGAGACGCAGCTGTACGTGAGCACCGTCCCGGCCAGGAACAGCCACCGGCCGGCCAGGGTGATCGGCTACCTGGGCGGGATCACCAAGGTCTTCGCCTCCTGAGAGAGCGTCCCAGGGGCCCTTCCGAGCGCCCCTGACGAGCGCCCCTGCCGAGGGCCCGCTGAGCGCCCTTCCGAGAGTCTTTTCCGAGGGCCCGCTGAGCGCCCTGGAGACCGGGCGGGCACGGTCCTCCACGGGACGGCCATCCGGGCCCCGTCCGAGGGCCCGGATCGCCGCGGGCCGGTCAGGCCTCGCTGTGCGGCAGGTTGGTGGCCGCCACCAGCGTGCGGATCGCGCGCAGCGCCACCGAGAGCGTGGCGAGATCGAAGTTGTCGCTCTCCCAGATCTCCGACAGGGTCTGCCGGGCCCGGCTCATCGCCGCCGAGTTGGCCTCGGTCCAGTGCGCCAGGCGCTCCTCGGGCGACAGCCCCGGCGTGCTGTGCATCATGACGTCACGGGTGAGCGTGGCGTGCGCGGCGTAGAGATCGTCGCGGAGCGCGGCCCTGGCCATGGAGTTCCACCGGTTGTCCCTGGGCAGGGCGATGACGCGCTCACGGAGCCCGGAGAGCTGGAGCCGGTCGGCCAGGTCGAAGTAGACCTCGGCCACCTCGCTCACCGGCCTGCCGGTGTAGGAGGAGACCTCCACGAGATCGAACGTGGAGTAGGCCGGGACCATCGCGGCGACCCGCTCGGCCAGGTCGGCGGGCACGCCCCGGGCGACGAAACCGTCCCTGCGCTCCTCGAACGCCACCAGGTCCGAACCGGTCAGCAGCTTGGGCACGTCCGCCAGCAGCCCGTTCATGCCCTTGGCGAAGAAGCTCACCGTGGAGGCCAGGTCCAGCGGCGCGCGGCGGTTGCCGAGCAGCCAGCGGGTGCCGCGCTCGGCCAGCTTGCGGGCCTCCAGCTCCATGGCGATCTGCGTTGAGGTGTCCACCTTGTTGTTCAGCGCCTCGATCTGCCGCCAGAAGCTGGGCAGGTCGAAGACCTCGCGCGTGACGAGGTAGGCGCGGGCGATGTCCGGGGTGGACGCGCCGCTCTCCTCGCCGAGACGGAACATGAAGGTGGTTCCGCTGGAGTTGACCAGGTCGTTCACCACGCCGGTGGTGATGATCTCCCGGCGGAGCGGGTGGGCGTCCATGTAGTCGCGGAAGCGCTCGCGCAGCGCCGTCGGGAAGTAGGACACCAGCCAGGACGCCAGGTAGGGGTCGTCGGGCAGATCCGAACCGAGGATCTCGGCGTCCACCACCAGCTTGGTGTAGGCCAGCAGCACCGAGAACTCCGGCGCGGTCAGCCCGAGCCCGGCCTGACGCCGCTCGGCGAGCGTCTTGTCCGACGGCAGGAACTCCAGCTCCCGGTTGACCAGCCCGGCCCGTTCCAGCCTGCGGAGCTGGCGCGAGTGGATGTGCAGCATCTCGGCCGCCTGTGCGCGGGCGGCGGCCAGCACCACGTTCTGGTCGTAGTTGTCCCGCAGCACGAGCTGCCCGACCTCGTCGGTCATGTCGAGGAAGAGCTGGTTGCGCTGCTTGTCGGTGAGCTCGCCGTCGCGGACCGCCCGGTCCAGCAGGACCTTGATGTTCACCTCGTGGTCGGAGGTGTCCACCCCCGCCGAGTTGTCGATGAAGTCGGTGTTGACGAGCCCCCCGCCGAGCGCGAACTCGATCCGGGCCAGCTGGGTGAAGCCCAGGTTGCCGCCCTCCCCGATCACCTTGCAGCGCAGCTCGGCGGCGTTGACCCGCAGGCCGTCGTTGGCCTTGTCGCCGACGTCGGCGTGCGACTCGCCCGACGCCTTGGCGTAGGTGCCGATGCCCCCGTTCCACAGCAGGTCGACCGGGGCCCGCAGGATGGCGCTGATCAGGTCGTTGGGGGCCAGTGAGGCCACACCGTCGGCGATGCCGAGCGCGGCGCGCATCTGCGGGGTCACCGGGATCGACTTGGCCGTGCGCGGCCAGACGCCACCGCCCGGGGTGATGAGCGAGGTGTCGTAGTCGGCCCACGAGCTGCGCGGCAGCGCGAACAGCCGGGCACGTTCGGCGTAACCGCGCGCGGCGTCCGGGTCGGGGTCGACGAAGATGTGCCGGTGGTCGAAGGCGGCGACCAGCCTGATGTGCTGGGAGAGCAGCATGCCGTTGCCGAACACGTCGCCGGACATGTCGCCGACGCCGACCACCGTGAAGTCGGTGGTCTGGATGTCCACGCCGGTCGTGCGGAAGTGGTATTTGACCGACTCCCAGGCACCGCGGGCGGTGATGCCCATGCCCTTGTGGTCATAGCCGATCGAGCCGCCCGAGGCGAAGGCGTCGCCCAGCCAGAAGCCGTACTTCTTCGCCACGTCGTTGGCGATGTCGGAGAACGTCGCGGTGCCCTTGTCGGCGGCGACCACCAGGTAGGTGTCGTCCCCGTCGTGCCTGACCACGTCGGCGGGCGGGACCACCTGGCCGTCGACGAGGTTGTCGGTGAGGTCCAGCAGGCCGGAGATGAACATCCGGTAGCAGGCGACGCCCTCGGCGAGCACGTCCTCCCGTGCACCCGACTTAGGCGGATTTTTCACGACGAAGCCGCCCTTGGAGCCGGTGGGGACGATGACGGTGTTCTTCACCATCTGCGCCTTCACCAGCCCGAGAACCTCCGTACGGAAGTCCTCCATCCGGTCCGACCAGCGCAGGCCGCCCCGCGCGACCTTGCCGAAGCGCAGGTGCACGCCCTCGACCCGGGGCGAGTAGACGAAGACCTCGAACTTCGGCCGGGGCAGCGGCAGCACGCTGATCGACGGCGAGTCGAACTTCAGGCTGATGTACGGCTTGCGCTCGCCGTCCACCGTCTGGAAGTAGTTCGTCCGCAGCGTCGCCTTGATCATCTCCAGGTAGGCCCGCAGGATCCGGTCCTCGTCCAGGGAGGCCACGTCGTCCAGCGCGCCGAGGATCTCCTCCTGCATCGCCTCCTGCAGCTCCGAGCGGACCTCCTCCGAGCGACGGGGGTCGAGCCTGGCCTCGAACAGCCGCACCAGCAGCCGCGCGAGCCGTACGTTTCCGAGCAGCACCCGCTCGATGTAGTCCTGGCTGAACGTGGTGCCGGCCTGGCGCAGGTATTTGGCGTAGACCCGCAGGATCTCGGCCTGCTCCCAGGTCAGTCCGGCGGCCAGGACGAGCGCGTTGAAACCGTCGCTCTCCACCCGGCCGCGCCAGAGCGCGTCGAACGCGTCCTGGAACAGCCTCTTGAACTCGTCCCTGTCCACCTCCGCCGAGGGGGTGTAACGCAGGCCGAAGTCGTAGATCCAGGCGTCCTTGGTGTCCGGGTCGTTGTCGCGGTCGATCTCGTACGGCCGCTCGTCGACCACCTCGACGCCCATCCGCTGGAGCAGCGGCAGCACGTGCGACAGCGAGATGGGCGCGCCGATCCGGTAGAGCTTGAACCGGCGCGCACCGTCCACGGCCTCGTAGGGCTCGTAGAGGTTCATCCCGATCTCGTCGGAGGAACCGGCGAGCACCTCCAGGCGCCGCAGGTCGGCGACCGCCATCCGGGCCGGGAAGTCGGCCTTGTAGCCCTCGGGGAACGCGGAGGCGTACCGGCGGATGAGCCGGGGCGCGTCCTCCTCGGAGCTCAGTTCGGTGATGGCGGTGGCCAGGTCGTCGTCCCAGGACCGGGTGGCGCCGGCCAGCCTGGCCTCCAGCTCCTCCACGTTGACCGCGTCGGCGTCCAGCGGCTTGCCCCGCTCGCCGCGCACGACCACGTGCAGCCGGGCGAGGGCCGACTCTCCGATCATCGCGCTGTAGTCGAAGGAGGTGCCGCCGACCGCCTTGAGCAGGATCTCCTGCATCTTGACGCGGATCTTGGTGGTGTAGCGGTCCCGCGGCAGGTAGACCAGGCACGAGACGTAGCGGCCGTAGTCGTCCGGGCGGAGGAAGACCTTGACCTGCTTGCGCTCCCGGAGCCTGAGCACGCCGAGCGCGATCGGCAGAAGCTGCTCCACCGAGGTCTGGAAGAGCTCGTCCCGGGGGAAGGTCTCCAGGATCTCGATGAGGTCCTTGCCGTCGTGGCTGTCGGGGGCCAGCCCGGCCAGGTCGAGGACCTCGGCCAGCTTGCGCCGGAGCACCGGGATGCGGGAGATCGACTCACTGTAGGCCACGTGGGTGAACAGGCCGAGGAAGCGCCGCTCGCCGACGACCTCGCCGGCGGCGTCGAAGAGCTTCACGCCCACGTAGTCCAGGTAGGTCGGCCGGTACACGGTGGCGCGGGTGTTGGCCTTGGTGACGATCAGCATCTGCTGCTTCTCACGGGCCTTGGCACGCAGCTCGGGAGAGAGCGCGGCGAAGCTGTCGGAGCCCGCCTTGTCGTGGCGGAGGATCCCCAGCCCGGTCCCGGGCACCGGGCGCAGCGCGGCGCCTTCCTCGCCCTCCTCCAGGCGGTATTCGCGGTAGCCGAGGAAGGTGAAGTGCCCGTCGGCCAGCCAGCGCATCAGCTCCAGGCTGTCCTCGACACCCGCCAGGTCCAGCGGCGGCGGACTGACCGACACGTCCTCCGCGGTCTGCAGGGCGAGGGCCCGCATCTTGACGGAGTCCTCGACGGCGTAGCGCACATCCCCCAGGACCCGCTGCAGGTCGGTTTCGAGCTCCCTGAGGGCGGCCGGGTCGGTCTGCCGGTCTATCTCGACGTGTATCCAGGACTCGACGAGCGTCTGCCCGGTCACGTCGTCCCGGTCCTTGTGGAGCATCCTGCCCGTCATGTCCCTGCGCACCCGCATCTGGGGGTGGACGACGAGCCGGGTGCCGATGTGGTGCCGGTCGAGCTCCATCGTCACCGAGTCGACCAGGAAGGACATGTCGTCGGTGACCACCTCGATGACCGAGGATCCGGGGTCCCAGCCGTGCTCCTCCAGGGTCGGCGTGTAGGCCCGCACCAGGGCACGGCCCTGGGGGCGGTTCTCCGCGAGCTGCCGCTGGGTCATGGCCGGGCCGTACACGTCGACCGGGTTGCGGTTCAGCAGGTCCTCTGGCGCGACATGCCGGTAGTAGAGCCTGAGATAGGCGAGCGCCTCCTCAACACCCAGGTGATCGCTGCCCGGTGTGTGCGCGCACATCTCCGCGGCACTCCTGAGCAGCTCGTCCTTCGCCTCGTCGAGCGGCATGTCGCTCTCACTCCTTTGTGAGGGATTTTTTGCAAATTGGCAGGGATCTAGGAACAAGTCCGTAGTTCCCACAGAAAGGGGAAGTAGTACTGGAGCGTGCGCTCCGGGAGGTACGGCGTCTCCGACGGACCACGCGCGTCCGGCTCCGGGTCGATCCACGGTTCCGCCATGTGACAGGCCCGCGGCGGGGCCGCCTCGTCGTGAGCGAGCCGACCCGCGGCCGGTGGCCACGGATCGTCATGGGATCCGCGGTGCCCGGCCGCCATCGGCGTGGAGCCGGAGGCCTCCTGGTCGGAGACGGCGGATCCTCGCCGGGAGAGGGCGATGGGAACAGCATCGCACGCTGTGGACCCGGAGGAGCGGCGACGCCGCCGGACGGTTCCGGTATCACCGGTCCCCCTCGGGCGACCCAGACAGCTCACGTCACTCCGCTCACCGGGCTTGGCCCGTGGCACGACACCTCCAGCGGCCACTCGCCTCGATCCCCGTTGACCGAAGCATGCCGCCGCCCTTGATACCACCCGAAAATACGTAAAACGTCAACGTGGCGGCCTTCTCGCCCGTCAACCTGGCGGTCTTCTCACTGCTGAAGATATCGGGACGATCTCACTCGGCGACGCCCGGGGGTGGGTTCTCTCATCCGGTTCCGGGAGCCGGGATTCCCTCCCCCTCACCAATCGTAGAGGCCGCGGCGGGAACCGTCGGAGAGTTGCCCGTCTTTCACCGCCCCATCGCCCGCCGAGACCGGGCCGGGCGGCCGGACCGCGGGGACGCCTGTCCGGCGACGGCGCCGGCATACGGAGACCTGCGCCGTCACGCCTCCGACGCGACCCTCCGGAGACCTGCGCCGTCACGCCTCCGACGCCGGCCTCCGGAAACCTGCGCCGTCACGCCTCCGACGCACCCGGTGAAGTGATGCGAATGTGACCAACCGGATGGGCCAGGCGGTCGTCTCAACAGGCGGAAGATCGAAACTTCGGGAGACGATCATGCGGCCTGTGCCGGACAGACGGACGTTCCTTCAGATCGGCGGCATGGCCGCCCTGTCCCTGGGAGCCGGGCTGCCCGCGACGGCCGTCCCCTCCCGGTCGGACTGGAACGCCCTCGCGGGCGGACTGGACGGCCGGCTCATCCGCCCCGGCGACGCCACCTACGACGCGGCCCGCCGCCTGTTCAACCCCGCCTTCGACACGGTACGGCCCGCGGGCGTGGCCTACTGCGCCACCCCCTCCGACGTGGTCGAGTGCGTCGGCTTCGCCCGCCGGATGAACGTGCCGCTGGCCGTACGGTCGGGTGGGCACTCCTATGCCGGCTGGTCCACCGGGACCGGCCTGGTCCTCGACGTCTCCCGGCTGAACGAGATCAGCCATGCGTCCGGCCGGGCGACCGTCGGGGCCGGCGCCAAACTCGTCGACGTCTACGACAGGCTGGGAGCGAGGGGGGTCAGCATCCCGGCGGGGAGCTGCCCCACGGTGGGAGTGAGCGGGCTGGCGCTGGGCGGCGGGATCGGCGTGGTGTCCAGGAAGTACGGCCTGACCTGCGACGTGATGGAGTCCGTCCGGATCGTCACGGCGGACGGCCGACTGCTGACCTGCGACGCCGACCACAACCCCGACCTCTACTGGGCCTCACGTGGCGGGGGCGGCGGCAACCTCGGCGTGGCGGTCTCCTTCGGTTTCCGGACCCACCCCACGCGCGAGGTCACGGTGTTCTTCCTGCACTGGCCGTGGGCGAAGGCCGCCACGGCGCTCCGGGCGTGGCAGGCGTGGGCGCCCTCCGTGCCCGACGAGCTGTGGTCCACCATGCACCTGAGCCGCGACGGCGGGACGGACGTGCAGATCGCCGGTCTCCACCTGGGGGACAAGGCGAGCTGTGAGCGGCTGCTGGACCGGCTGGCCGACCGGATCGGCGCGGTCTCCTCCGGCTCCGTCCGGCAGACGTCCTACCGCCAGGCCATGATGATCATGGCAGGGTGCGCCACGCGGTCGGTCTCCCAGTGCCATCAGGGCGGTTCCCTGCCCGGTCAGACCCGTGACGGCAGGCTGCCGCGCGACACCTTCGCGGCCAAGTCTCACCTGGCCTACCGGCCGCTGTCGGAGGCCGGCGCCAGGGCGCTGGTCGCCGAGGTCGCCCGGCCGGGCAACCACACGGTGCTGCTGGACGCCCTCGGCGGCGCCGTCGGCAGGGTCCGCCCCGAGGCCACCGCCTTCCCGCACCGGACCGCCCTCTACAGCGTGCAGTACTACGCCCACCGCGCGGGGGCGGCGAGCTGGGCCAGGGCCGCGCACACCCGGATGCGCCCCCACTTCGGCGACCACGCCTACGTCAACTACATCGACCCCGAACTCGCCGGCTGGCGCACGGCCTACTACGGGGCGAACGCCGGACGGCTCGCCCGGATCAAGGCCGTCCACGACCCCGGCCGCCTCTTCCGCCTCCCGCAGGGCATCTGAGGCCTTGGGAAACCCGCGGCGGTCCTGCCGGGCTCACTGCTCCGTCGGGGTGAAGTGGGCCAGCACCTCGGGGTTGGCCATGGCGTCGAGGTTGGCGGCCTTCTCCGGCGGGACACCGAGGAGGATCTTGCGGACCGGGACCTCCAGCTTCTTGCCGCTGAGGGTGCGCGGGATCCCGGGGACCACGATGATCTCGTTCGGCACGTGCCGGGGGGACAGCCCCTCCCGCAGGGCGCGCCGCAGGCTCATGACCAGCTCATCCGACAGGGTGGCGCCCTCGGCCAGGGTGACGTAGAGCAGCAGGCGCCCGTCCTGACCGAGCTGGCCGGTGTCGATGACCAGGCTGTCGGCGATCTCGTCGAAGCGCTCCACCACGCGGTAGAACTCACTGGTCCCCATCCGGACGCCGCCCCGGTTGAGCGTGGAGTCGGATCGGCCGTAGATCACGGAGCCGCCGTCAGGAAGGATCTTGATCCAGTCGCCGTGCCGCCAGACGCCCGGGTAGTCGGCGAAGTAGCTCTCCCGGTATCTCGACCCGTCGGCGTCGTTCCAGAACATGACCGGCATCGACGGCATCGGGGCGGTCACCACCAGCTCGCCGACCTCTCCGATCACCGGCGCGCCCGACGGGTCGAAGGACTCGACCCTGGCCCCCAGGCAGCGGCACGGGATGACGCCCGCCCGGACCGGGAGCAGCGGGACCGCGCCGACGAAGCCGGTGCAGACGTCGGTGCCACCGGAGAACGAGCCGAGCTGGACCTCCGGCAGCGCGTCGTGCACCCAGGCGAACCCCTCGGGAGGCAGCGGTGAGCCGGTGGAGCCGAGACCGCGCAGCGCCGTGAGCCCGCCGGGCCGCAGGCCCGCCTTCATGGAGGCGATGAGGTACGGTGCGCCGGTGCCGAAATAGGTGACCTTCTCCTCGGCTGCCAGCCGCCACAGCGTGTCGGTCCCCGGATGGGTGGCCGAGCCGTCGTAGAGGAGCACCGTCGCGCCGACCAGCAGGCCGCCGATGAGGTAGTTCCACATCATCCAGCCGGTCGTGGTGTACCAGAAGAACACGTCCTCCGCACCCAGGTCCTGGTGGAAGGAGAGCGCCTTGAGGTGCTCCAGCACCACGCCGCCGTGACCGTGCACGATCGGCTTGGGCAGCCCGGTGGTGCCGGAGGAGTAGACGATCCAGAGCGGGTGGCCGAAAGGCACCGGTTCGAAGGCCATCGGCCCGGCGGAGCCGCGCAGGTCCGCCCAGCCCAGGGTGCGGACGGCGGCCCCGGGCGGCGCCTCCGGCTCCGCGCCCGGTGCCATCCGCACCCGCGCGACCAGGGTCGGCAGCTTGGCGGCGATGTCCCTGACCACCTCGGCACGGTCGAACCACTTGCCGTTGTAGGCGTAGCCGTCCACCGCGATGAGCACCTTCGGCTCGATCTGGGTGAAGCGGTCGATCACGCTGGGCGCGCCGAAGTCCGGTGAGCAGGAGGACCAGATGGCGCCCAGGGAGGCGGTGGCGAGGAAGGCGATCAGCGTTTCGGGCACGTTCGGCGCATACGCGGCGACCCGGTCCCCCCGCCCGACGCCCAGCCCGGCCAGGCCGGTGCGGACCCGGGCGACCTCCTCGGCCAGCTCGCCCAGAGTGAGCGTCCGCCGCCCGCCCGTCTCGTCGCGGAAGACCACCGCAGGCCGGTCGGGGTCGGAGGCGGCCAGGCGCAGCGCGTTCGCCGCGTAGTTCAGCGTCGATCCGGTGAACCATTCGGCCCCCGGCATCGTCCCAGATATGACGGGCCCGTCACCACGCGCACCCACGACGTCGAAATAGTCCCAGATCGACGACCAGAACTCGGCCGGGGCGTCCACCGACCACTGCCACAGGGACGTGTAGTCACCGGACCGGCCGAGCCATGCCAGGTAGCGGGTGATCTTGGCATTCCTCACGACCTCCGGGGTGGGTTCCCAGAGCAGCGCACCTTCCTCAACCATGGCCCCATCTTCTCGGCGGCCCACCGGAATGTCACCCCCGGCCGTTCACAACCTCGGGCCGTCCCGATGTGGATCAGCCACGTATCCCTTCCACGGCGGCCCGTGCCGCAGTGCCGATCACCGCGTCGGCACGGGGCTGGTTCTGCGCCGTGCCGTACGACCGGGTGAAGACGGCGACGGCGTAGCGCCCGCCGTCGGGATACTCCACCACACCGATCTCGTTGCGGAGCGTGGGCAGCGTGCCGGTCTTGCCGCTGACCGCGACGTCGTCGTAGGGGAATCCGGCGGAGAGCCGGTGCGGCCAGACCTGCAGGCCGAGCAGCCTGCGCATCGAGGCGCACGACTCGGCCGAGGCCGCCTCGTCGCGCCAGATCATGCCGAGCAGCCGGGTCATGTCGCGAGGGGTGCTCCGGCTGGTGCGCGCCGGGTCGAGCGCCCGCAGCCGGGTCACCACGGCGGGGTCGGTGGGCATCTCCTGCTGTCCGGTGTCCTCGACGATGCTGGCGAACAGGCTGTGGCAGTCGTGCTCGATCCACGTCCCGTCCAGGCCCATGGCGGCGAGCATGGTGTTGACCGCCGGCAGGCCGACCCTGCCGATCAGCGCGTCGGCGGCGGTGTTGTCGCTCACCGCGATCATCAGGTAGGCCAGGTCGCGCAGGGACATCGTCACGTCGTCGGCCATCACGGAAACCCCGGTGGCCCCGGGGGTGCGGCGGTCCGCGGGGACCGTGATCCGCTCAGCCTCGTCCAGCCGGCTCTCGTCCACCTGCCGGAAGAACTCCACCAGCAGCGCCACCTTGAAGACCGAGGCCAGGACCACGGGCTCGTCGGCGCCATGGCCGACCTCGGCTCCGGTGTCCAGGTCCACCGCGTGCAGGAACCCGGTCACCCCCGCCGCGCGGAACAGCCCGCCCAGGTCGCTCATGACAGAAATCCAGAGGCGGGCCTGGCGCGCACCCGCCGCGTCGGTGCCGTGCCGTCGTCCGTCATCCCGGCTCTCTCCTTCAGCACTCGTACCGCCACCGCCCCGAAGGCTACGGCAGCGTCTCCGGCCTGCCCCCGCCAGGCCGTGGAGATCCGCCATGCCAGCGGACCGCCCAGCAGCGGTCTCCACCGCAGGCCGGGCAGCTCCACCCGGGGCCCGAAGGCGACGGCCGTACCGACCAGGACCAGCCCGAGGGTCTGCGCCTCGTGCACCTGCTCCGGGACGAACCCGTGGTGGCGGCACTCCGTGAGCGTCTCCTCGTGCAGGCCCGGCTCCCGCGGGAAGAGCACGAGCTGCCTGCCCGCCAGGTCGGCCAGGTGCACCGACGACAGGGCCGCGAGCGGGTCGGATTCGGCCAGCACCACACCGGGGCGCTGGACGAGCACCGGACCGAAGCTCAGCCCGGGGGCGGTCACCGGATGGCGGAGCAGGCCCACGTCCAGAGTGCCGTCGGTGAGGGCGATGACCTGGTCGGCGCTCCACATCTCGACGGGTGCGGGCCGTACTTCGGGCAGTTGCTCGCGGAATCCGGCGATCAGCGCCGCGATCACCGAGGATCCCAGGTCGGGGGTCACCCCGACGCGCAGCACCGCGCTCTCCCCCTGTCCGGCCAGGTCGCGGAGGCGGTCCACCCGCGTGACGATCTCACGGGCCTCGGCCAGCAGCGCCCGCCCCGACTCGGTCAGCCGGACCTGTCTGCTGGAGCGGTCGAACAGCCGCACGCCGAGCTCCTCCTCCAGCCGCCGGATGCGCTGGCTGAGCGGCGGCTGGGCCATGCCGAGCCGGATCGCCGCATTGCCGAAGTGCAGTTCTTCGGCGACGACCGTGAAGTAGCGCAAGTGCCGCACGATGTCCATGAGCAGGGACTATATCCGTTTCATTATGAATGAGACACCTATATCAATATTGGACATAGGGAGTATCTCTCTGGTCTCCTCAATCCGCAAGGATCGAGGGGGATGATTCGATGAAGCTGAAACACCTGGTGGCGGCGGCGCTGGTGCCGATCGCCGCGATCGGCGCGGGAGCATGGGCGCTGCGCACCCAGGGGTCGGCCGAGGAGACGGCTCAGGAGTTCCTGGCCGCCTGGACCAGGCAGGACTACCCGGCGATGCGGGCGCTCACGGTCGAGCCACCGGGCGACTTCGACCGCTGGTACCAGCGGTTCCGGTCCGATCTGAAGCTGTCGGGGGCCAGCTTCGAGATCACCGGGAGCACCGACGCCGAGGTCTCCTTCCGCGCGACGCTGGACGGACCGGTGGACTGGACCTACGACGGTTCGCTGGCCCTGGTCGAGCACGAGCGGGCCTGGCAGGTGAAGTGGAGCCCCGCGGCGGTCCACCCGCGGCTCAAGCCCGGCCTGCGCTTCAAGACGGTGCTGGTCAAGGCCGAGCAGGCACCGATCCTTGACGCCGAAGGGACCCGCATCGACACCGCCGGCACGCCGGGTTCGGTGCAGCAGCTCGTCGAGGGGCTCAAGGAGAAGTACGCCTCCCGCCTCACCGGCACCTCCTCGGCACGGGTGGACCTGGTCCAGGGGAGCGAGCAGGTCGCCACGCTCGCCACCGCCAAGGCGAAGGCGGGCACGGAACTGCGGACCACCATCGACCTCCGCGTCCACCGGGCCGCCGCCACGGCACTGGAGAAGGTGGACAAGCCCGCCTCCCTGGTCGCGCTCCGGCCCTCGACCGGCGAGATCCTGGCCGTGGCCAACAAACCCGGCGGGTTCAACCGGGCGCTGCTCGGCCACTACCCTCCGGGCTCGACCTTCAAGGTGGTCACGGCCTCGGCCCTGATCGCCGACGGCATGACCGCGGGCGAGTCGGTGCCCTGTCCCGCCGAGCAGAACATCGGGGGCTTCCCGTTCCACAACGCCGGGTTCGAGGAGTTCGGCACGATCGCGCTGCGCGAGGCGTTCGCACACTCGTGCAACACCACGTTCGGGAAGCTGAGCGTGGACCGGCTCGGCGGGAGGCGGCTGGCCTCGGTGGCGGCGAGCTTCGGGTTCGGAGGGCCGGTGGACCCCGGGGTGCCCGCCGTACGGGCGCAGTTCCCCGACCCGAAGGACGACACCGACCTGGCGTCGGCCTCGATCGGGCAGGGCCGGGTCCTGACGAGCCCGCTGAACATGGCCACCGTCGCCGCGGCGATCGCCGACGGCTCCTGGCGCCCGCCCCGGCTGGTGGACGCGGACCTGCTTCCCCCGGCGCAGTCGAGAAAGTTGGAGCCCGCGGTGGTGCGGGCACTGCGTACGCTGATGCCCGCCGTGGTGGTGGAGGGCACGGCGAGCACGGTCTCCTTCCCCCCGGGTACGGCGGGCAAGACCGGAACCGCCGAGTTCGGTTCCGGCAAGGAGCCCCCGTCGCATTCCTGGTTCATCGGCTACCGGGGTGACCTGGCGTTCTCGGTGATCGTGGAGGGCGGCGGCGCGGGCGCCGCCGTGGCCGCGCCCGTCGCGAGCCGGTTCCTCGCCGGGCTCACGGCGGCACCCTGACGGCCCGTCGCGCGACCTGTCCGGTTTCTGATGAGTGCCGACGGCGAAGTCCGTCTGGGGCACCGGCACATCGAAGATCGAAAAGGGGGCTGGCGGGAAGGCGGCCGGATGTGTTCTGCTGAGGGATGAGTGATCCTTTGAACGAGCGCGACCAGGTCACCGCAGCACTGGACATGGTCGCCAAGGCCGCCGGACCCTACCTCGACTCGCTCGGTGACCGCCTGGTCCACGACCACGGTGCCGACGGCCTGCTCGACCTGCTCGACGGCCCGCTGCCCGAACACGGCGAAGGCACCCTGGACAGCGTCGAACGGCTGCTGCACGTCGGCACCGAGGCGGCGACGCACTCCTCGGGGCCGCGTTTCTTCCATTTCATCGTCGGCGGCTCGACCCCGGCGGCCCAGGCGGGCGACTGGGTGACCTCGCTGCTGGACCAGGCCGGTGGGCTCTGGCTGACGTCGCCGTTCGCCACCCGGGCGGAGACCGTCGTGCTGCGGTGGCTGAAGGACCTGTTCGGGCTGCCCCAGTCCTATGGTGGCGTGCTGACGCCGAGCGCCACCTTCGCCAACCTCACCGGGCTGGCATGCGCCCGGCAGTGGTGGGGCGAGCGTCACGGCGCCGACGTGGCGGCCGACGGGTTGGCCGGACTGCCGCGGATGCCCGTGCTGGCCGGAGGCTACCTCCACCCGAGCAGCCGCAAGGCGCTGCTGATGCTCGGCTGCGGCCGGGACGGCGCCCGGATCTTCACCCGGGACGAGGCGGGACGGGTCGATCTGGACGCCATGGACCGGGAGCTCGAACGGATCGACGGCCCGGCGGTGATCGTCGGAAACGCGGGCGAGGTGAACACCGGTGACTTCGACCCCATCGACGACCTGGCGGACCTGGCCGAACGGCACGGTGCCTGGCTGCACGTGGACGGGGCCTTCGGACTGTTCGCGGCGGCCTCACCCCGCCTTTCCCACCTGGTCAAGGGGGTGGAACGGGCGCACTCGGTGACCTCGGACGGACACAAGTGGCTCAACGTCCCCTACGAGAGCGGGTTCGCCTTCGTCCGCGATCAGGAGATCATGGGCCGGACCTTCGGCCCGTGGGGCGCGGCGTACCTCCCCGCCGAAGACGACCCGCACGTCAACTACAACTTCCTCGGCCCGGAGTCCTCCCGGCGGGCACGGGCGCTGCCCGTCTGGGCGACCCTGCGGGCGTACGGCAGGCAGGGTCACCGGGAGATGGTCGAGCGCCACCACGATCTGGCCCTGCGGCTGGGCCGGATCGTCGAGGAGGCTCCCGACCTGGAGCTGCTCGCACCGGTCCGGCTCTGCGTGGTCTGCTTCCGCTACCGCCCGCCGGGTGTCCCCGAGGAGGAGCTGAACGAGCTGAACAGGCGGATCGGCGAGGAGCTGCTCGCCGACGGCCGGGTGTACGCCGGGACCACCACCTACCGGGGCATGACCGCCCTGCGACCGGCCATCCTCAACTGGCGCACCACCGAGGCCGACATCGACCTCCTGGCCTCGGTGGTCCGGGAGATCGCCGCCCGCCGTACGGGGTGACCGTACGGCCTCGCCGGAGGTCTAGCCGGCCCGGCGGGCGGGCGAGGTGAGCCCGGCCACGGCGGCGACGACCTCCGACGGGTTGGACAGGTCGGGCAGGACCACGTCGGCTCCCGCCTCGTGGAGCTCGGCGGGGAGGGACCGGCCGGTGGCGACGGCGATCATCGCGGCTCCGGCGATCCTGGCGGCCTGGACGTCTCTGGCCGAGTCGCCGATCATCACGGTGTTGCCGCCGTCGAAGATCCCGCCGTACTTCTGCCGGGCCCTGCCCTGCGCGACCTGGAGCAGGGTGGCCTTGGGGTAGACCTCCTCGCCGTAGCCGCCGACCTCGAAGTCCACCTGCCGGTCCAGGCCGAAGGCCTTCAGCTTGTGCACGGCGTTGCTCTTGATCGTGCCGGTGAGCACCGACTGGACCGTGCCGTCGAGCTTCGCGACGGCCTTCAGCGCGTCCGCCGCTCCGGACATCATCCGGCCGTCCTTGACCAGGCGCTTGCGCCGGGCTCCGAAGGCCTCGGCGAGCGCGTCCAGGAACTTCGGCAGGTGGGCGTCCTCGGCGACGATCCCGTTGATGGCGAGCGTCTCGAAGACGATCTCCGAGTCCGGACGGCCGTTGTGCTGGGTCAGCTTGACCAGGGGGCGCCCGGTGACCTGACGGAAGGCCTCCGCATAGGCGTCACGGGTGACGATGGACACGTCAACCAGCGTGAGGTCGACGTTCCAGAGAACGAGACGGTTAATCGAGGGCCTCCCGGAATGGGTGCGGATGCTCAGGGTACGGCCCTGGCCGTGCCCCGACCGCCAGGAATGCCGAAAACATCCCTTTCAGGCGTAGTCGATGGCATTCGCGAGGGTATCCACGACCGGGACGCCGAACGCCGCCAGATCCGTCCGGCTGGTCATGCCGCCGGTGTAGAGCACGGCCCGCGCTCCGACGTGCTGGGCGGCGTGCGCGTCGTCCACGCTGTCGCCGATCACGAGCACCTCGGCGGGGTCCACGCCGAGCGCCGCGAGATGGGCCACCATCGAGTCGGCCTTGTGCCCGCCGGACGCGCTGCGCAGCCCGTCGATCCGGGCGAAGTGGCGGTCGATGCCGAACTCGGCGACCTTGGGCCCCAGCCGCTCGTGCGCCCACATGGACAGCAGCGACTGCCTGCCGCCCTCCCTCTCCCAGCTCTCCAGAGTGGAGGCGGCGTCCGCCGCGAGGCCGCACTCCAGCATCAGCCGGTGGTAGTGCTCGTGGAAGCCGAGGTCGAGCCGCTCCCACTCCCCGTCGTGGAGTGCCCTGCCGAGCATCCGCTCGTAGGCCGTCCAGATGGGGCGGGTGTAGACCGCCCGGAAGCCGTCGGCGTCGTAGGGGCTCAGCCCGTACGGCTCGAACACCGCGTTCGTCGCGCCGACCACGGCGTCGACGTCGTGGAAGAGCGTGCCGTTCCAATCCCAGATGATGTGTCTTTTCATATACCTCAAAGGGTAGCCACCCGGTGTGACATCTCAGCGCGGCGTCCGGCACACGGGTGCCGGAGAGCGGAGACCCGCAGCCGATCCGGGGACCGGCCACGGGTCTCCGTGCTCACCACCCGGTGGAGTGGAGACGATCAGCCGCAGGCCTTGGCGGTGACGCCCTGCCCGTTCTGGCCACCGCGACCACCGTTCCACTGCACCGCGACGCCGCCCCATGCGCAGACACCCGGGGCGCGCATCATGTTGCCCCAGTGACGGCCGCCGTTGCCCGCCTTGAAGATGAACCTGTCAGAGCCCCGGTTGGTGTAGACGTTGATCGTCCCATGCGCGGAGGTGGGGACCGAGACCTCGGTCCAGTTGGTCTTGCAGGAGGACGACCACATGAGCTTGATCGTCCCGACCCGCTCGGCCAGCCGGCTCTTGATGGGGGCGGACTTGACCACCCGCTTCGTGTTGCCACAGCCGGACCGGTACGGGTCCTTGTGGTCGTAGGTGTGCGCGCTCGCGGGCAGCGCGCCGAACAGGGACAGGCCGACGGCGGCCACGAGGGTCGCGGCTACTCGGATCTTCATGGGCATCGACTCTTTCTCACTACGGAATCGGACCGGGTGATCCTAGCCAGATTCGTCAAGAAAGAACCAAGAAAATAGAACTTTTCGGTCAGTACCGTAATCTGCGGCCGACGGCTACGACGCTCCCAGGAGGTCAGCCGAGCAGGTCGGGGATCTCCTGCGTCGCGAACCACATGAGTTCGTTGGCCTCGGCGCCGTCCAGGACGAACCGGGCGTCGTCATCGCCCCGGTCGGCCGCGGGCACCGCGGCGATCGCGGCCTCCACGTCCTTCATCGCGGACAGGTCGTCCACATGGACCGCGGCGACGTCCGCCAGCGCGACCGCCTCGGCGAGCCGTACCCGGCCGCGCTCCTCCAACTCGGCGGTCACGCCCACGCGCCCGTCCGGCACCTCCGCGGCGATCACCACCCGGCGCGGGGCCACGTCCACCCCGTCGGCGCGGTCGGCGGCCAGCATCCGCAGGGACGCCCTCGCCGCCTCGGTCAGGGCGACGTACTCCAACTCCTCGGTGTCACCCGAGGCGTACCACTCGGTCAGCGCGGGGGTCACCGCGTAACCGGTCAGCGGGGCCGGGCCGAACTCCCCCAGGGTGACCACACGGGCCAGCGCGGGGAGCGTGCACGGCAGGTAGACGCGCATCCATGCCTCGATCTGTATCTCGACACCGGCGCCGGTTCGACGCCGATCACCCTTGAGTGTGCCAGTCCCGGCGACCCGGTCGCGAGGTCCGGTGGCGCAACGGCCCGGCGAGCCGTTCCCGTGGGCACGCGTCCCGGACCCCGGCGTGGCCGTCACCGCAGCGGCACGCTGAGGAGTCCCTCCAACTCGGTGATGGTCAGCTGGGGCTCCCTGTGGTGCACCCCGACGATGCCGAGAGCGCGGGCCGCCGTGATGTTGGCCTCGATGTCGTCGACGAACACGCATTCGTGCCCGGCCAGGCCGACTCTGCCGAGCGCGTGCTCGAAGATCCTCGCCTCCGGTTTGCGCATGCCGATCTCCCCCGAGATGACGACCTCGTCGAAGAACTCGTCCCAGCCCTCGCGGGGATACTCGTTGGCCCACGAGTTGGAGAGCAGGCAGGTCCGCAGTCCGGCGGCACGCGCCCGGCGGAGCATGTCGTACATCGGCTCGACCCGCTGGAAGCCGGCGAACATCCTGGTCAGGAGGCCTTCGGCGACCGGCGGCACGCCGTCTGTCGTGACCAGCCGGGCGGCCAGTCCCCGTTCGAACTCCAGTCCGGAGATCTCACCCCGCTCCAGTGCGTGGATCGTGTTCTCACCGCTCTCGGAGCCCTCGTAGGCGTGCAGGACCAGCTCCCGCATCACGTCGCGGTAGTGGGTGGCGTCGATCCGGTCGGCGACGATCCACTCGGCGATCGCCTCGGACAGGCCCGTGGTCAGCACGCCGCCCCAGTCGATCAGCACACCCTTGAACATTCCGCCTCCCTGATCAGAAACCGGCTCCAGATTAGGCCCAGCCGATGAGCGCGACGGAACACGGGGCGCCAGACCGGCCACCGTTAATTGCACGTCTTGGTACACGACTGGTTGTTTCCGGCTCAATGTCTGTTTCATCGGGCTGGATCATGTTTCAGGACGACGGTTCGAGGAACGTCTAAGAGGGTGGCTCTGAAGCCAGGTAATCGCACGTGAAAGGCACTGTCGACCTTCCGCGGGCACCATGTGAACCGATCCCTCGACTTCTTCTGAGGAGGGGCCATGACCGTAGGTCAGACAGTTCGCGGATCGCGTACCCGTACGCCGTCCGAATCCACCACGACCGCAGGGCGTAAACCCGCGCAGCGCAAGCCCGCGGAGGACAAGCCCACCACACGGACGACCGCACAGCGTAAGACCGCGGACAAGAAACCCACCACACGGGCAACCGCACAGAGCAAGGCCGCCACCCGGACGACCGCGCAACGCAAGACCGCGGACAAGAAACCCACCACACGGGCAACCGCACAGAGCAAGACCGCGGACAAGAAACCCACCACACGGGCGGCCGCACAGAGCAGGCCCGCCACCCGGGCAACCGCCCAGCACAGGCCCGCCACCCGGACGGCCACCCAACGCAAGACCGCCACCCGGACGGCCACCCAGCGCAAGAGCGCAGAGGACAAGCCCGCTACCCGGACGACCGCACAGAGCAGGCCCGCCACCCGGGCAACCACTCAACGCAAGACCGCGGACAAGAAATCCACCACGCGGACGACCGCACAGCGCAAGACCGCAGAGGACAAGCCCACCACACAGGCGACCACGCAACGCAAGGCCGCCACCCGGACGACCGCACAGCGCAAGACCGCCACACGGGCAACCGCACAGAGCAAGACCGCGGACAAGAAACCCACCACACGGGCGACCACACAGAGCAGGCCCGCCACCCGGGCGACCACACAGCGCAGACCCGCCACCCGGACGGCCACCCAACGCAAGACCGCAGAGATCAAGCCCACCGCACAGGTGTCCACTCAACCGCAAAAAGTGGCAACAGGGCACAACGGGCATTCGTTCACAGTGGACCTGCCGATGATGACGGTGCAGTTCCGGCCGCCTCATCTTCACCTGCCGCATGTCAACCGGCAGGAGGCGGGCCAGGCCGTGGACGCCGCCAAGTCGTTCCTTCCCCCGCCGGAGCGCATGGCCTACTACGGGGGACTCGGCGCGCTCGCGGTGGTGGGGCTGATCGAATGGCCGGTGGCGGCGGCCATCGGAGTCGGAACACTGATCGCCCAACGGGCCCGCAGAGGGAGTCAGCCGACGAGGTTCGCTCCTCGGAGGACGGCCGTCTCAGGCCACAGAAGCACATCCGCGTGATCACAACGGTCCGGTGACGCGGCCGGTCGGGTCATGGACGGCCACGACCTGACGGTCTGAGTGTTTTTCCTGTTGGAGAGCCGAATGTTGCTGGCGCGGGTGCTCACCGTTTCCACCGAGGCGTTGTGGGGCGTCATGCCCGACGTGATGCGGAACGCCCTGCCGCGTCCCCGTGGGCGCCGTACGTGCCCGGGCGGATTCCACATCGACCTGCGCGCGATCGGCGGGCCGGGCACCGAACGGGCCGCGCGACGCCTCGAAGCGCTGCTGCTCGCCCTGGACGGGGTGGAGCGAGCGGAGGTCAACGGCGCCCTCGGCGCCGTCTTCGTGGGATGCGACGTCGACGCGGTCGACCTGGAGAGCCTCCTGTCGGTCGTCGAGGAGCTCGACGCCGGACAGGACGCCGACCAGGGCCAGGGGCCGTCACTCTCCGGAGTGGTGGAGCAGCACACCCGGGCGGGCATCAGGCTCGGTGCGAGTCTGCTCGGCACCGGGCTGGCGCTGGCCGGGCGCGTGGCCCGGCTGCCTCCGCTCTCCCCCGCCGTGCCCGCTGTTCTGCACCTGGTGGAATCCGCCCCGAAAATCCGCGCGGAGCTGGAACGCCACCTCGGCCGATCGACCGCTGACTCCCTGCTCACCACCGCGAACATCGTGACCAACACGCTCGCGCTCCGCCCGCTGGGACTACTGGTCCACTCCATCACCGCCACCACCCGCTACGTGGAGGCGCGCGGCATGCGGCAGGCCTGGGAACTCCACGGGCAGCGGCTGGCCTCCCGGGAAGGCGCCTACCGGCATATCCGGTCTGCGAAGAGGCCACGCCCGGTCCCTCTGGCGCACAGCCCCGCAGAACGGCTCCAGCGCCTCGTGCCCCCCGTGGCGCTGAGCGCGTCGGCGCTGACGCGTCTGGCCAGTGCCAGCCCCCAGCGGGGCCTCGCCATGCTGATCGCCACGACGCCCAAGGCCTCCAAGGCGGGCGGCGAAGCCTTCGCCGGCGCGGTCGGACGGGCTCTGGCCAGGCGCGGCGCGCTCGTTCTCAACCGGGACGCGTTGCGCCGGATGGACGGCATGGACACCGTCGTCCTGGACGCCGCCCTGCTCACCACGGGTTCCTGGACGATCGACCGGCTCGTCCCCCTCACCGGGGATCTGGACGCCGGCAGGCTTCACACGTGGCTCTACACCCTGGTCGACCTCACCGACCCCGGCGCCCGGCGGGAACGCGACACCTGGGCGGCCGAACCGCTGGCGGATCTGACCGGGGTCATTCCGGCGGACGCCCCGGCATGGGAGGCACTGGGACTACGGCCCGTCGGCGTCCGCCGGAACGGCGTGCTGGTGGCCGTGGCCGGGCTCGCGCCGGAGCTCGACCCGCTGGCCGACGCCGTCGTCGCCGCGGCCCGGAGCGGTTGCACCGTGGTTCTGGCGGGAGGAGACCCGGGGCTCGGAAGCCGGCTCGGCGTCGACGCGTCCGTACCGGGCGGTTCACGGCTGGCCGCGTCGGTCCGCGCACTCCAGGCCGACGGTCACGGAGTGGTCGTGGTGTCGAGGCGTTCCAGGGCCGGACTGGCCCAGGCCGACCTGGGCATCGGAGTCCCGGACCGGACGGGCCGCATGCCCTGGGACGCGGACGTGATCAGCGGGCTCGACGGGGTCCACCTGCTGCTGAGCTGCCTGGCACCGGCGAGAAGGACAAGCGAGCGGTGCGTGTGGCTGAGCCTGGCGGGGGCGGCCGTCGGAGCCACGCTGACGACCGCCGGAGAGCGGCGGGAGGCGGTGGACAGGGCCCAGTTGGTGAGTGACTGCACGGCACTGGCCGCGATCGTCATGGGTGAGTGGGCAGGCCACAACGCCGGGCGCACGGCGGTCCCGGCCCGCGCCGACCGCACCCCCTGGCACTCCATGCCGGTCAAGGAGGTGCTGTCCCGGCTCGATTCCTCCCCCGACGGGCTCACCGAGGCGGAGGCTCTGCGCCGCAGGACCGCACCGGGGGCCGGCGGGCCCAAGGGCCCCGACTCGCTGCTTCGCATATCGGCCGACGAGCTGGCCAACCCGCTCACCCCGGTGCTGGCGGCCGGGGCCGGCGCATCGGCCCTGGTCGGCTCGGTCTCCGACGCGGTGCTGATAGGAGCAGTCGTGATCATCAACGCGCTCATCGGCGGGGGACAGCGGTTCACCGCCGACCGGGCGTTGCACCGTCTGACGGAGACGGTGACGGTCCGCGTGCGGCTTCGCCGCCCCGGCGGGGGTATGAGCGCGACCGTCGACGACCTCGTGGCGGGTGACGTCGTCGAACTACACGCGGGCGACGCCGTACCGGCCGACTGCCGCGTGCTCAGTGCCATGGGCCTGGAGGTCGACGAGGCGGCCCTGACCGGTGAGTCCCAGCTCGTCGCCAAGTCACCGAAGCCCGTCACCACCGCCGCCGTCGCCGACCGGAGTTCGATGGTCTACGAGGGCACGACGGTGGCGGCCGGTCATGGGCTGGCCGTGGTCGTCGCCGCCGGCGAGGCGACCGAAGCGGCCCGGACCGCCATGCTCGCCACGGGCGGGCCCCCACCGACGGGCGTACAGCTCCGGCTGCGTGCACTGAGCAGGCGGGTTCTGCCGGTCGCGGTCGGCTCCGGCGTCGCCCTGCTGGCCACCGAGCTACTCCGCGGCAGGCCCATGACCGAGGCTCTCGCCCCTGCGGTGAGCCTCGCCGTCGCCGCCGTGCCCGAGGGGCTGCCTTTCGTCGCCTCGATGGCGGAGCTCGCCGCCGCCCGGCGGCTGTCGACCCGTAACACGTTGGTGCCCAACCCCTCCACGATCGAGGCCCTCGGCCGGGTGAACGTCCTCTGCTTCGACAAGACGGGAACCCTGACGGAGGGGCACATCAGCCTGCGCTGCGTCTCGGACGGGCGCGTCGAACATCCGGTCGGGGAGCCGGTGCCCGAGCTGAGACGGATCATGGCGGCCGCACTGCGCGCGAGCCCGCGTCCCGACGAGGGGCGGCCCGCCGCCCACCCCACCGACCGTGCCGTGCTGGACGGAGCCCGGCGGCTGCACGTGACCCCCGAAGAGGGGCAGGACACCTGGCAGCGGATCGACGAGCTTCCCTTCGAACCGGGACGCGGCTACCACGCCGTGCTCGGCGTGGGCGGTTCCGGTTACCTGCTGAGCGTCAAGGGCGCCCCGGAGGCCGTGCTCACCCGCTGTACCGGCCTGCTCCGCGCCCGCGACCTCGTCGCCCTCGACGGATCCGCCCGGGTGGAGCTCGAAGACGAGGTCAACAGGCTCGCCCTGCAGGGCTACCGGGTGCTCGCGGTGGCCGAGCGCCCCACCTCCGACCGCCGCGACCTCGACGAGTCCCGCATCGAGAGTCTGACCTTCATGGGTTTCCTCTGCCTGGCCGACCCCGTCCGGCCCACGGCGGCCGAGAGCGTCGGCCGCCTGGCGCGGGCGGGCGTCCGGGTCGTCATGATCACGGGTGATCACCCGAGTACCGCCGAGGCGATCGCCGCCGAGCTCGGCGTACTGAACGGCGGACGGATCATGACCGGTCCGGAACTGGACGACCTCGACGACGACGACCTGGTCAAGGTGCTGCCGGACGCGACGGTCTTCGCCCGGACCACCCCGGCGCACAAGGCACGGATCGTCGGTTGCCTGCGCCGCTCCGGCATGGTCGTGGCGGTCACCGGAGACGGCGCCAACGACGCTCCCGCGATCCGCGCCGCCGATGTGGGGATCGCCCTCGGGTCCCGTGCCACCCCGGCGGCCCGGGGGGCCGCCGACGTCGTGGTGACCGACGACCGCATCGAGACGATCGTCGACGCGATCATCGAGGGCCGGGCCATGTGGGGCTCGGTCAGGGACGCCCTGAGCATCCTGCTCGGCGGCAACGTCGGCGAGATCGTGTTCACCGTCGCATCCAGTCTGATCAGCGGCCGGAACGTGCTGAACGCCCGCCAGCTGCTGCTGGTCAACCTGCTCACCGACATGCTGCCGGCGATGGCGGTGGCCGTCCGCCCTCCGGCGGCGACCAGCCCCGAACGGCTGCTCGCCGAGGGCCCGGAGGCCTCCCTGGCGACCTCCCTGACCCGGGACATCTATCTGCGTGCCGCCGTCACCACGGCCGCGGCCGGTGTCGCGTGGTCGGTCGGTCGGATGACCGGCACACAGCGGAGGGCCGACACGATCGGGCTGGTCGCGCTCGTATCGGCCCAGCTGTTCCAGACGCTGGTCCTGGGCGGCCGGGACCGCGTGGTCGCGCTGGCCTCGCTCGGGTCTCTGGCCGTGCTGTGCCTGACCGTCTCGCTGCCCGGCTTGTGCCGTTTCTTCGGCTGCCGTCCGCTCGGACCCGTGGGATGGACGATCGCCCTCGGGAGTGCCGCCGCCGCGACCGTTGCCGGGGCGGCGGTCCAGGCCTCGATGCGCGAGACGTCATCGACCGTTCACTGAACGGCAATCTCCGTGTACCGTTTCATATAAATTTGTCCGGAAAAATCAGGTTAAGAGATTCTTAGCCCTGCGAGGTTGTTATGTCTGGATTCCTGTCCTCTGTTCTCGCCAAGGCGGCCTTCCTCCTCCTCGAAGCACTCGTCATGCGTCTCGTCCAGTCCCTCGTCCTGGCGATGGCCCGGCGCGGTGGCCTGCTGCCCGCGTGACACCTGCCCGGCCGACGACCGGTCCTGGCCCGATGACGACCGGTCCTGATCGGACGACAACCGGTCCTGATCGGATCGGAACCGGTCAGATCGAGCTGGGCCGGTTCTAGCCGGGCCGGTTCGAACCGGGCCGGTTCGGTCAGCGGGCCCGGGCGTTGATGAGCTGGGCGACCTTACGGTGCTCCGGCGAACGCAGCACCCGCTCGGCCTTGGCCGGATCGGCCACCGGAGCCCGTTCCAGCAGGCCCCGCGCGGCCTTCAGCTTCAGCAGCCGCCGGACGGACTGGTCGAGCCGCCGGGTGGAGATCTTCCCAGACTTCACCGCCGTCAGCACCGCCTGATACGCCGTGGGGAAGTCCGGCGGCATCAGCAGCAGGTCCACCCCTGCCTGGATGGCGCGCACGGCCACCTGACCGTCACCGTACTTCTTGCGCACCCCCGCCATGTCCAGCGCGTCGGTCGAGACGACCCCGTCGAAGCCGAGCTTCTCGCGGAGCAGCCCGGTCAGGATCGGCTTGGACAGCGTGGCCGGATCCCTGGAGGGGTCGAGCTTGGGCATGACCACATGAGCGCTCATGATCGCGTCGATGTCCTTGCCGATGGCCGCGGCGAACGGCGGCGCGTCCAGCCTGCTCCACTGGGACAGGGAGTGCTGGATCACCGGCAGCCCGGTGTGGCTGTCCACGTTGGTGTCCCCGTGGCCGGGGAAGTGCTTGGCCGTACTGGCGATCCCCGCGTCGTGGAAGCCCTGGACCGCGGCGGCGACCATGGGCGCGACCTTCTTGGGGTCCGAGCCGTAGGCCCGGGAGCCGATCACCGGGTTGCGCGGGTTGATGTTCACGTCGGCGACCGGGGCGAAGTCGAGGTTGATGCCGAGGGCGCGCAGCTCGGTGCCGGTGACCTTGGCCGCCTTGCGGGCCATCGCGGGGTCGCCGGTCGAACCGATGACCGAGGCACCGGGCATCTCGGTGACCAGGGGAGCAAGCCGGGAGACCTTGCCGTTCTCCTGGTCGGCACCGATCAGGAGCGGGATCTCCGGCGACGCCTTCTGCAGCCCGTTGGTCAGCGCCACGACCTGCCGGACGTTCTTGACGTTGCCCGCCCAGGGGAACAGGATCACCCCGCCCGGCCGGTATTTGGCGACCGCCTTCGCCGGGGTGCCCACGCCGAACCGGGCCTGGTTCTCCCCGGACGACCCATCCGCCGCCGAGCCGTACAGCACGGGCATGAAGAGCTGCCCGACCTTGTCCTCCACGCTCATCCCGGCGAGCACCGCCTCCACTCCGGAGGGCTTGGGAATCACCGACCTTGACGGTGCGGAGCTCGTGGCCACCGCACCGACCTGCCCGGCGGCGGACTTCGCCGGCGGAGGCGTCCCCGCCCCCGCACCGGCGCATCCGGCCACCATAGTCGCGATCGCTGCCAGCCCCGTCGTACGCATGAACCGAACCATGCGTCCCACGCTATCCGCGCCGGGCGACAGTAGGCGCCCTACCCCGTCAGTTGGCCGCCCCGGGTGAGGTCTCCGTTGACCTCGATCACGTTGCCGGTGATGAAGCCGTTGGTGGCCGCGAGTACGACGGCTTGCGCCACGTCCTGGGCCGTGCCGACCCGGCCGACCGGCAGCATGGCGGCGTGCTCGGCGAACAAGGCCGCGCGGGCCTCGCCGATCCCCGAGCTACCGCCCATCACCAGCACACGTCGTCCCTCAAGCGGCATTGGATGCTCCATCATTTTCGTGATCTTGAATCATCGAGCTGTTCACCTAGAACCTGCTACAGAGACGATTTGTGCCTGGGCGGCGGCGCAGAGCAGTCGCACACTTCGGATGAACTTCTCGTCCTGGTCGTAGACGGGTGCGCTGGCGATGGTCATTGGGAAGCGCTTGCCAAGGCTGGCGATGTCCTTGGCATCGACGGCGGGGGTGAGTGGCTCGCGCTGTTCCTGCAGCACGAATCCAGTGATGTGGCTGAGCAGTGTGTCCGCGACGATGATCTGGTGTTCGGCGGGCACGCCGGCATCGCTCAAGGTCTGCAGCAGCCGCTCCATCAGGGACAGCGCTCCGGGACTGAGCACCTTCGGGCTGTCGGCGAGCAGGATCGGCCCGCCCGGGTGCCGCTTGATGCTTTCGCGCAACGTGATGGCTTGAGCCTCGATTCGCGTCTGCCAGTCCGCATCCTCGGCCAGTTCGGCCAGGGCGGCACTGCCGGCGTCGTACGCCTGCTGAGCCACCCGATCCGCCATCAGCTGTAGCAGGGCGCTCTTGTTCCGCACGTGGTAGTAGAGGCTCCCGGCGTGCACGTCGAGCCGTTCGGCCACCTGCCGCATGGACAGCCCCTGATAGCCCACCTCGTTGAAGGCGGCCATGCCTGCGTCGACGATCCGGTCTGTGGTCAGCTTCACGGCACCACCCTAACTCACTTTTCAAACACTGTTTGAATTTTGCCGTCGTCGGCGCTACAGTCACGGCAGCAGATTCAAACGCTGTTCAAAAAGGGGGCCGAGATGGATGCACTGCTGTTCAACCTGACCACAGCGGCACTGATGGTGCTGATGTTCACCTGCGCGCGGACCCTGATCGGAGAGGACACGATAGGGCTGCGCCGCATCCCTTGGGCCGCAGCCGGGTTGACGGCGGTGGCGCTGGCCGGGGTGGTGACTCAGCTCTGCTGGCACGGAGCGATGGCGGCCCTGGATGCCGACCCGAGCAAGTCGGGCTGGTGGCGGGGGCTCACATCGATCTTCATGCAGAACGGAGGCGTTGTCGGGACCGTGTGGAACATCGTCACCCTCGCCGTCATCGCCGCCCTGGCCGAGTGGTTTTGGAGCGGCCCACTGATGCTGGTGCTGTTCGCCGCGGGCGCGTTCCTGCCGCAGCTCATCGACGTACTGCTCGGGGCGACGAGTGGCAGCGCCGACCCTCGCAACTTCGCCGGGAGCTCCGGAGCGACGTATTTCCTCGCCGCGACGCTGGCCGCCGCCCTACTGCTGCGCAGCCGCGCCCCCAAGGAGAGGTTCCTCGCACTCGGCGTGCCGGCGCTCGGCCTGGCACTGTGGTTCGCCCAGGCCAACGGCCACGGGCTGGTGGCGACGTATGGATTCGCGATCGGCGCCGTCGCCTGGGGTCTGGGGCGCCACGCGCTCCGCCCCGAACGTGACCTCCAGCAGCCCCCGCGAAGGACGATGGCCTCGCTGGCGGCGATCGTCGGTAAACGGTGAAACAGCACACCAGCCAGCCGCCAAGCGCTATCGGGACCCCAGCCCCGTCAAGATCATTCTCAGCGCCGACGGCCGCACCAGTCTCAATCCCAGACCCGGCCGCACGCCGCGGCTCGCTCTCTCAGAGCGCCAGCCCGGCCAGCCCCGGCAGGTGGGAGCGGGCCGCCTCACGCGCCTCCGGTGCGGAGACGGCGGTCAGCGCGGCCTGCGCGGCCAGGAGGCACTGCTCACGGGTGTGACGTGACAGCGCGGCCCGTACGGCGGGCAGCGCAGGAGCGCCCATCGACAGCGAGGTGACGCCCAGCCCGACCAGCACGCAGGCCAGGACCGGATCGCCCGCGGCCTCTCCGCACACCCCGCAGGGCCTGCCGCGCTCGGCGGCCCCGGTCGCGGCCAGCGCGACCAGGTCGAGCAGCGCGGGCTGCCAGGCGTCCTGCAGCGCGGTCAACGTGCCCACCTGACGGTCGGCGGCGAAGGTGTACTGGGCCAGGTCATTGGTGCCCAGGGAGAAGAAGTCGGCCTCCGCGGCCAGGTCGGAGGCGCGCAGTGCGGCCGACGGGATCTCGATCATCACGCCCGCGGACGGCAGGCCCGCCTCCCTGCAGACCGCCACATACCAGGCGGTCTCCTCGGCGGTGGCCACCATCGGAGCCATCACCTGAAGTTTCGCCGAAGACTTGGCGGCGGCCCTGGCGAGGGCCCCGAGCTGCGCGTTCAGGATCTGCGGATATGCCCGCAGCAGCCGGAGACCACGCTGGCCGAGCGCCGGATTGGGCTCCTCCTCCTGCGGTGGCAGGAAGGCGAGCGGCTTGTCCGCCCCCGCGTCGAGGGTCCGCACGACCACCCGGCCACCGGGGAAGGCGTTCAACACGTCCAGGTACGCGGCCTCCTGCTCCTCGTCGGACGGCGCGGACGTCCGGTCGAGGAAGAGGAACTCGGTGCGGTAGAGCCCGATGCCCTCCGCGCCGTACTTCAGCGCGGCGTCCACGTCACGTGGCCCGCCGATGTTGGCCAGCAGCGGCACCGCGTGCCCGTCGGAGGTCATCCCCGGTCCGGTGGCGGCCGCGAGCACGGCCTCCCTGGCGGAGGCGGCGTTCCTCGCCGTGGTCACCTCCTCCTCCGAAGGCGCGGGCCGGACGAGACCGGAGGCCCCGTCCACCAGCACCGGCGCGCCGGGAGAGATCGAGGTCGCCCCGGGGCAGGCGACGACCGCCGGCACTCCCATCGCGCGGGCGAGGATCGCGGTGTGGCTGGTCGGCCCGCCCTGTTCGGTGACGAAGGCGGCCACCACGTCCGCGGAGAGCAGGGCGGTGTCGGCGGGCGCCAGGTCACGGGCGACGAGGACGTACGGCTCCGCCGCCTGGGACGGCAGGCCGGGCATCGGCAGACCTTCGAGCAGCGCGATGGCCCGGTCCCTGATGTCGTCCAGATCGGCGGCACGCTCGCCCAGGTATCCCCCCGCCCCGACGAGCAGCTCGCGGTATCGGCCGAACTCCTCGTAGACGGCGCGGGCCGCGCTGCCGCCCGCGTCGATCAGGGCGGCCACCCCGGTGGCGAGACCGGGGTCGCGCGCCATCATCGCCTGGGCGTTCAGGATCTCCTGAGCCTCGCCGCCCGCCCGGACGCCTCGTTCCTCCAGGTCGGCGGCGACCTGCTCCAGCACCCGCGCGGCCCTCGCCCGCTCGGCCTGCGCGTCCCCGCCGTGCCGGGCGTCGGACGGGGGCACCGGGGTCTCACGGGCCAGCACGTAGGCGGGCCCGAAGCCGATGCCCGGGCTCACCCCCACTCCCGTGAGCGCGGTCATGGGGCCGAGGCGATGACGGCGAGCCGGTCCAGGATGTCGTCCGCGCCGTCGCCTTCCGCCTTGATCACCACGGTGTCGCCCTTCCTGACGTCGAGCGACAGGACGGCGAGAATGCTCTTGGCGTTCACCGGCTGCCCGGCCCCCTTGGCGATGGTGACGTCCAGTGGGGCCGCCGCCGCGGTCTGCACGAACGTCGCCGCGGGGCGGGCGTGCAGGCCGACCTCGGCCTCAACGGTGACTTGGCGCTCGGCCACGTGCTCCTCCTGCAGAATCAGGCCGGGCGGTCTGGACCGCCCGGCTCATCGATCGGTCGACAAGGGCCGTCCGGCCCATACCGGGCCGGGGACCTCGAGATCAGTTTCGCCGGGTCCCGTTCCCCCCTGGCCCGTCGTCATACCCACAGCCGTCACCGGGCTCACCGCCGTCACTCCGCCCACCGGAAGAGTTCGTCTCCCGCGTGGACCGTGCCGTCGGCGAGCGCGGTGACGGACCCTTCGGCGGCGTCCAGCGCCACGACCGGGCAGACGGGGGAACGCCCGCCCGTCTCGATCTCCACGGGGTCCCAGGCCACCACGGGCTGCCCCGCGCCCACCCGGTCCCCCTCGGACGCCAGCAGCTCGAAACCCGCGCCCTTGAGCTGCACGGTGTCGATGCCCAGATGGACCAGGACCCCCCTGCCGTCGTCACCGACGACGACGAACGCGTGCGGATGCAGCTTGACGATCGTGCCCGCGATGGGCGAGACCGCCTCGCCGGGCTCCCTGTCCGGCTCGATCGCCACACCGGGCCCGACCATGCCTTCGGCGAACACCGGATCGGGCACCGCCCCCAGGCCCACGGCTACCCCCGTGACCGGAGCCAGAACTGTGGTCATCGCACCCTCTCCGAATGATCCCGCCCACGAGAGCGGGGACGGCCCGGCCCTTTCAGCCGATGATGTCCTCGATGTCACTGGCGATCGTGTCCGCCTCCGGACCCACGACCACCTGGACGATGTTGCCCGAGGCCATGACGCCGTGCACCCCGGCGGCCTTGAGGGCCGCCTGGTCGACCCTGGAGGCGTCACGTACCTCCGTGCGGAGCCGGGTGATGCACGGTTCGATCTCGATGATGTTGTCCGCACCACCGAGTCCCGCGATGATCGCGTCGGCGTTGGCCGCCATGTCGCCCTCCAGGTGAGATCGCTCTGTGAACAGGCTAGACGACACTGCGAGATCAGTCGGTCTGGGTCACCTTGTTGAGGCCGCGGGGCGCGTCGGGGTCGATGCCCAGCCTGCGGGCGAGGGCCTCGGTCAGCAACTGACCCGGGACGATGAGACCGAGCGGGGCGACCCACTCGGGGAGGTCGGGACCGTTCAGGGCGGCGGTGGAGACCGCCGACAGCGCGGTGCCGCCACCGACGGTGAAGGCCGCGGCCCCGGCGCCGGTGACCCGCTCGGCGAGCGCCACGGTCCCGGCCAGGGTCGGCCCCTCGCCGGCCGCGACCAGCAGGGCCGGAGTGTCGGCGTCGACCACGGCGATCGGGCCGTGCAGCAGGTCGGCGTAGGACAGGCCCATGGCGTGCAGGTAACACGCCTCCTTGAGCTTGAGTGCCAGTTCGAGCGCGGTGGAGAAGGCCAGCCCGCGGCCGGAGACCACGACGCCCGGTTTGTCGGCCAGCCCCTCGACGATCTCCTCCAGGGCACCCGGCTCCGCGATCAGTTTCTCCACCGCGTCCGGCACCCGCTGCAGATCGGCGGGGTCGACGTCGGCGCCCAGGCCGAGGCCGAGCACGGCCAGCGCGGCGAGCTGGGTGGTGTAGGTCTTGGTGGCCGGGACGGCCTTCTCCTCGCCCGCGAGCGTGCACAGGGCGAGGTCGGCGGCCTGGGCGAGAGGGCTCTGCTCGCCGCCGTTGGTGATGGCGACCGTCCGGGCGCCGCAGTCCTTGGCCCAGGCGAGGGTCTCGACGATCTCCTCGGTCCGGCCGGACTGGGAGAGCGCGACGGCCAGGACGCCGTCGAGATCCAGCTTGCGCCGGTAGGTGGTGGCGATCGAGGGCGCGGCGAGCGTGGACAGCCGGCCCGCGTGCGCTTCGGCCAGGTAGCGGCCGTAAACCGCGGCGTTGTCCGAGGTGCCGCGGGCGATGAAGAGCAGCTGGCGGGTCTGCCCCGCGAGCCGCTCCACCTCGCCGACCCTGGGAAGGAGGGCATCCAAAGTGGCCCGCAACGCAGCGGGCTGCTCGGCGATCTCGCTGCGCATCTTGCTCGTCATCAGTGCTTGTCCTTCGGCTCAGACCGGCGAGATCGGGCCGTTATCGATCCGTCGCCGGTCCGTACGTTGACACCCTTTTCCGGCCTGTGGTCTAGTCCGGACTAGACCAGTACGAACCATAACTCATCACTACGCCCCAGATCGAGAGGGGAGGATCTCGTGGTTCAGATCGACCCCGATAGCCCGGTACCGAAGTATTTCCAGCTTCGGGAGATCCTGCTCGACCTCATCGAGAGCAACGAGCTGGCGATCGGCATGGCGATCCCCTCCGAACGCGAGCTCTGCCAGCGCTTCGGGCTGTCCCGCATGACGGTGCGGCAGGCCGTCGACCATCTGGTCTCCGAGGGCAGGCTGCAGCGCGTGGCGGGCAAGGGCACCTTCGTGGCCCACCCGAAGATCGAGATGGCTCTCCGGCTGACCTCCTTCAGTGACGAGATGCGCGCCCGGGGCATGGAGCCCGGGTCCCGCGACCTGGACCGCCGGATCGTCAGGGCCAGCGCGCATCTGGCCAGAGAGCTCGGCATCAGGCCCGGCGACGAGGTGCACTTCATCGAGCGGCTGCGCACCGCCGCCGAAGAGCCCATGTGCATCGAACGGGCCCACATCCCGGTCTCCCTCGCCCCCGACCTGCACACCCACGACCTGACGGGCCGCTCCCTCTACGCGCTGCTGGAGACCCGCTACGGCCTGCTGCTCGACGCGGGCGAACTGACCATCGACGGTGGCATCGCCGACCCCGGCGACGCCGACCTGCTGAAACTGCCCCGCGGGGGAGCCGTTCTGCTGCTACAGCGACGCTCCTTCGCCGGAGGCGTCTGCGCCGAGCTCGGGGTCTCCACCTACCGCGCCGACCGCTACCAGCTCCGCACCGTCCTGGAGACACCGACGCGCCGTTCCTGACCTCCTCCCACCCCCCACCCCCTGGAGGACTGTCCCTTGAGCACCACCACAGCGGACGCGGGCCTTCCCGCCTCCCCGTCCGGCTCCGCCGTCATGAGCGTGCTCCAACGTCTGGGCCGCTCCCTCATGCTGCCGATCGCGGTCCTTCCCGCCGCCGGCCTCCTGCTCCGGCTCGGGCAGGACGACCTCGTGGGCCGGACCGACAACGCGCTGCTCGACAACGTCGCCCATGTTCTCGGCACCGCCGGCGGCACGCTCTTCGACAACCTGCCCGTTCTGTTCGCGATCGGCGTGGCCATCGGGTTCGCCCGCAAGGCCGACGGCTCCACCGCGCTCGCCGGGCTCGTCGGCTACCTGGTCTTCCACGCCGTCAGCATGACCATGTTCTTCAACCTGTTCGACGACAAGCTGAAGGCCACGATCTCCAACCAGCTGTTCGACCCGGCCAACCCGGGCGTCCCGCAGCTGGCGCTCAACCTCGGCGCGCAGAACCCGACCCGGGTGCTCGGCGGCATCGTCATGGGCATCGTGTCCGCGCTGCTCTGGCAGCGCTACTACCGCACCAAGCTGCCGACCTGGCTGGCCTTCTTCAGCGGCCGCCGGCTCGTGCCCATCCTCACCGCCCTCGCCGGTCTCGTTCTCGGCGTGGTCTTCGGCTTCCTCTGGCCCGTGCTCGGCGGCTGGGTCCGTGCCTTCGGCACCTGGCTCGCCGAGAACAGCACGGTCGGCGCCGGGATCTACGGCATGGTCAACCGCGCGCTGCTCCCGCTGGGCCTGCACCACATCGTCAACAACGTGGTCTGGACGCAGGTGCCGGACTGCGTGGTCAACGGCAAGCAGCTCGCCGGTGACCTGGTCTGTTTCAACAACGGCGCCGTGGGCTTCGGCGGCTTCGAGGCCGGCTTCTACCCGGTCCTCATGTTCGGCCTGCCCGCCGCGGCGGTCGCCATCTGGCGGGCCGCCCCGGCGCACCGCCGTACCGCCGTCGGCTCGATCATGATCTCCGCCGCGCTCACCGCCTTCCTCACCGGGATCACCGAGCCGATCGAGTTCGCCTTCATCTTCGTGGCGCCCGTGCTGTTCGTGGTGCACATCGTGCTCACCGGCCTCTCCCTGGCGATCGCCTCCGCCCTCGGCGCCAAGCTCGCCTTCAGCTTCTCCTCCGGGCTGATCGACCTCGTCCTGTACGGCACCGCCCCCAACGCCCGGGGCATCGCGACCCTCATCGTGATGGGCCTGGTCTACGCGGCGATCTACTATCTCCTGTTCAGCTTCCTGATCAGGAAGCTGAACATCATGACTCCGGGCAGGGAGCCCGAGCCCGACGTGGACTCCGGAGAGACCGCCACCGCGCCCTCCGCCCCCGCCGCCGTGGACTCCGGAGAGACCGCCACCGCGTCCCCCGCCCCCGCCGCCGTGCCTCCTGCCCCGCCGGCCGCCGATCCGGTCTGAGCCCGCCTGATCGGGACGGTCCGGGAACGGGGTGACACCCGCCCCGGACGGCCCCGGCCGTGTATCCACCGCGCCGTGTGGTACATACCAACCATCCCCCTCGTACGGCGCGCGGGGGGTTCGGGGATGAGCACGGCAGCCGTGGGGCACGGTCCGTCGACATGGTCGTCGATCTTCGCGGTCCTCCAGCGGATCGGGCGCTCGCTGATGATGCCGATCGCGGTGCTGCCCGCCGCCGGCCTGCTGCTCAGGTTCGGCCAGGATGACCTGCTCGGCCGGACCGACAACGCCTTCCTCGACCAGGTGGCCGGTGTCTTCGCCGCCGCGGGCGGTGCCCTTTTCGACAATCTGCCGCTGCTGTTCGCGGTCGGAGTCGCCATCGGGTTCGCCCGCAAGGCCGACGGCTCCACCGCGCTCGCCGCGCTGGTCGGCTACCTGGTCTTCGACCGGGTCAGCAGGACCCTGTTCTTCGCCGCCTCGCCGGCCTCCGAGGTCCACAAGAAGATCGCGCTGAACGTCGTGGGACCCGACGGGCGCCCGCTGCCCGCCCTCAACCTCGGCGTGCAGAACCCCACCGGAGTTCTGGGCGGCATCGTCATCGGCATCACCGCCGCCCTGCTCTGGCAGCGCTACTACCGCATCAAGCTTCCCTCCTGGCTCGCCTTCTTCGGCGGACGCAGGTTCGTCCCCATCGTCACCGCCGTCACCGCGCTGGTCCTCGGCGTGCTCCTCGGCCTGCTCTGGCAGCCGGTCGGCGACTGGCTGGCGGGCGTCGGGGACTGGCTGGCCGGCCACGGCACCCTGGGGGCGGGCATCTACGGCGTGGCCAACCGCCTGCTCATCCCGATCGGCCTGCACCACTTCCTGAACACGATCGTCTGGTTCACCCTCCCCGAGTGCCGGGCCGGGGTCGACGGCGCGACCAGGAACGCCTCGGGTGACCTCAACTGCTACTTCGCCGGGCAGGAAGGTGCCGGGATCTTCATGACCGGCTTCTTCCCGATGATGATGTTCGGCCTGCTCGGCGCCGCCATCGCGATGTGGCGGGCGGCTCCGCCGGGCAGGCGCGCGGCCGTCGGCGGCATCATGCTGTCGGCCGGTCTCACCTCGTTCGTGACCGGCATCACCGAGCCCCTGGAGTTCGCCTTCATCTTCGTGGCGCCCGTGCTGTTCGTGGTGCACGCCCTCCTCACCGGCCTGTCGATGGCCCTGATGGCCGAACTGGGGGCCCGGCTCGGGTTCACCTTCTCCGCGGGCGGCATCGACATGCTCCTCAACGCCGGCAAGTCCAACACCCACCGGCTGGGGTTGGTCGTCGTCTTCGGGCTGATCTACTTCGTCGTCTACTACCTGCTGTTCACTCTCCTGATCAAGAAGCTGAACCTGGCCACGCCGGGTCGCGAGCCGCAGGACGCCGACGCTCCACCGGGTACGGCCGCCGCCGGTCCCTCCGCCCCCTGAGCGGCGTTTCGGCCGCCCGATGCGGGTCACCGTCCATTCCGGAACCCGCTCCCGGCGGACGGGGACTGATCCAGCTTGAGGTGATCTTCTCCGCCTAGCCGGGCGAAACGCCGGGGCTGACGAGGAAGTTGGCGCCCGACGTATCTGGACAGGGGACCGGAAACTCCTAGATGCAGCAGTTCAGCCGACCAAAACCGGAGTTGCCATGTCCCGTACTTCACGGCCGGTCCCCCTCCCCCGGATCGCGCCGTCCCTCTCCGCCGAGCCGCCCTACGACGACGAGCGTCCCTCGGCGGACATCCCCGCCGCCCCGCCGTACGTCCAGGGAACGCTCGCCCTCGCCTGGGAGCCCGAGGTCGCCGAGCCGCCGGCCAGGGAACCGCTGGTCTGGGGGCCACCGGGTGCGATCCCCGACGAACGACGGCTACGGGCTCTCAGCCAGGCCATCGCCGAGGTCCTGTCCGGCAGGCGGCCGCCTTCGAGCGTCTCCGCGCAACTGGCCGAACGCACCCGCGCCGAACTGGTCCGGAGTGGAAAGATCATCAACTGCACGCGGCCACCACTGGTCGGCACCCCGCACATCTCCCAGCCGAAGGACGGGGTCGTGGAGATGTGCGTCCTGGTGCACTGCGGCGACCGGTCGCGCGTGCTGGCGCTGCGCCTGGAGCGCAGGGGCGTGCAGTGGCTGTGCACCGACTTCGAGACGACTCCCTGACCGCGGGCCGTACCGCGGGAAAGCCCGGACTTCGAGACGACTCCCTGGCTGCGGGCCGTACCGCGGGAAAGCCTGGTGAGAGGCGGAAGGGCCCGCACGATGTGCGGGCCCTTCCGATCAGCCGTCAGGCCTGGACGTTCTTGGGATCGCCGTGGCAGCGCTTGTACTTCTTACCCGAACCGCAGGGGCAGGGGGCGTTACGCTCGACGTTGCCGTAGGCGTCGCGCTCCTCCTTGCTGCTGATCCGGGTGTGCTCGACCTCGCCGCTCTCTCCGGGCGCGGTGTACTCCAGCTCGGAGGGACGCTGCGGGCCGCGCAGGCCGCGGGCGATGATGGAACGGGTCTCCGAGATCGCCGCGTCCTCGTGGTCGTGGTCGTGCTCCTCGACGATCGGGTTGGTCTGCACCTCGACTTCGAGGTTGAACAGGTAACCGACCGACTCCTCCTTGATGCCCTCGAGCATCTGGGAGAACATGTCGAAGCCCTCACGCTGGTATTCGATCAGCGGGTCGCGCTGCGCCATGGCCCGCAGGCCGATGCCCTCCTGGAGGTAGTCCATCTCGTAGAGGTGCTCACGCCACTTGCGGTCGAGGACCGACAGGATGACCCTGCGCTCCAGCTCCCGCATCGCCTCGGCGCCGAGCTCCTCCTCACGGCGGTCGTAGGCGGCGGCCGCGTCGGCCTTCACCTTCTCGGCGAGGAACTCCGCGGTGAGCTCCTCACGGCCGCCGGCCTCTTCGAGGACACCGTCGATGGTGAGGGTGAGCGGGTAGAGCTGGCCGAGCGCCTTCCAGAGCTTGTCGAGGTCCCACTCCTCGGAGAAGCCCTCGGCGGTGGCGCCGGCGATGTACTCGTCGATGACATCGTTGACAAAGCTGCGGATCTGCTCGTGCAGGTCGGCGCCCTCCAGCACCCGGTGACGCTCGGCGTAGATCACCTTGCGCTGCCGGTTCATGACCTCGTCGTACTTCAGAACGTTCTTGCGGATCTCGAAGTTCTGCTGCTCGACCTGGTGCTGGGCGGAGGCGATGGCCTTGGAGACGATGCCCGACTCGATCGGGACGTCGTCCGGGATGTTCAGCCGCGTCATGATCATCTCGACCCTGGCCGAGTTGAACAGGCGCATGAGGTCGTCCTCAAGCGAGAGGTAGAAGCGTGACTCGCCCGGGTCGCCCTGGCGGCCGGACCGGCCGCGGAGCTGGTTGTCGATCCGTCGCGACTCGTGCCGCTCGGTGCCCAGGACGTAGAGGCCGCCGAGCTCGGTGACCTCGTCGTGCTCGGCCTGCACGGCCTCCCTGGCCTTGTCCAGCGCCTCGGCCCAGGCCTTGTCGTACTCGTCGGGGGTCTCGACCGGGTCCAGGCCGCGGTTGCGAAGCTCCACGTCGGCGCGGAAGTCGGGGTTGCCGCCGAGCATGATGTCGGTGCCTCGACCGGCCATGTTGGTGGCGACGGTGACCGCGCCCCTGCGGCCCGCCTCGGCGATGATCGCCGCCTCACGCGCGTGGTGCTTGGCGTTGAGGACCTCGTGCGGGACGCCCTTGCGCTTGAGCTCCTTGGACAGGCGCTCGGACTTGGCCACGCTCGTGGTGCCGACCAGGACCGGCTGACCCCTGTCGTAGCGCTCCTTGATGTCCTCGACGCAGGCCAGGAACTTGGCGTCCTCGGTCTTGTAGACCACGTCGGCCTGGTCCTTGCGGATCATCGGCCGGTTCGTCGGGATCGGGAGGACACCGAGCTTGTAGGTCTGGTGGAACTCGTTGGCCTCGGTGACCGCGGTGCCGGTCATGCCGGAGAGCGTCTTGTAGAGGCGGAAGTAGTTCTGCAGCGTGATCGTGGCGAGAGTCTGGTTCTCGTCCTTGATCTTCACGCTCTCCTTCGCCTCGATCGCCTGGTGCATGCCCTCGTTGTAGCGGCGCCCGTGCAGGACTCGACCGGTGAACTCGTCGACGATCAGGACCTCACCGTCGACGACGATGTAGTCCTTCTCCTTCTTGTAGAGCTCCTTGGCCTTCAACGCGTTGTTGAGGAAGCCCACCAGGTGGGTGTGCTCGGGCTTGTAGAGGTTGTCGATGCCGAGCCAGTCCTCGACCTTCTCCACGCCGGACTCGAAGATGCCGACGGTGCGCTTCTTCTCGTCGACGGCGTAGTCGCCGGTGTTCTCCTCGCCGTCCTTGCCCTCGGTGCCCCTGCGGAGCCGGGGGACGATCTTGGCGAACTCGGCGTACCACTTGCCGGACTGCTCGCCGGGGCCGGAGATGATCAGCGGCGTCCTGGCCTCGTCGATGAGGATCGAGTCGACCTCGTCGACGATGGCGAAGTTGTGGCCGCGCTGGACGCACTCCTCCAGCGACCAGGCCATGTTGTCGCGCAGGTAGTCGAAGCCGAACTCGTTGTTCGTGCCATAGGTGATGTCGGCGTTGTAATGCTTGCGGCGCTCGTCGGGCGCCATGTTCGCCAGGATCGCGCCGACCTCGAGACCGAGGAAGCGGTGGATGCGGCCCATCTCGTCCGCGCCGACCTTGACCAGGTAGTCGTTCGTCGTGATGACGTGGACGCCCTTGCCGGAGATGGCGTTGAGGTAGGCGGGAAGCGTACAGGTGAGGGTCTTGCCCTCGCCGGTGCGCATCTCGGAGATGTTGCCCATGTGCAGGCTGGCCCCGCCCATGATCTGCACGTCGAAGTGGCGCTTGCCCAGCACGCGCCGGGAGGCCTCCCGGACGGTGGCGAAGGCTTCGGGAAGCAGGTCGTCGAGCGTCTCGCCCGCGGCGTGCCGCTCCTTGTATTCGGCGGTCAGCGCACGGAGCTCGGCGTCGGTCAGGCTCTTGAAGTCGTCCTCAATGGAGTTGACCTGGTCGGCGATGCGCTTGAGCTTACGCAGAAGCTTGCCTTCGCCTGCGCGAAGAATCTTATCGAGAAAGGCTGGCACTTTAGGTAAAGCTCCTCGCAGGTCTTCCGTGGCCGGACCGGCCCGGATGAGGACGAGACACGGTTCTCCGCTGCCATCGTAGGCGGTTCTACCACCAGGCACAGCCACCCTGAAAGACGCATCGGGCGTCTGCGGAGTTCCTCACGTCCCTTTTATAGGGAGTAGTGACCACCCTAAAGGGTATGTCAGTTTGCAAACGCGCATCGTGAAGAGCCTGAGCATACGGCGCGTCGCACCATGAAGGAAGGCACGGCGATGGCGGACGACGCGCCCCGGACGGTCCATACGGGCAGGGCGTCCTCGTGGCTGGCCGTGACCGTGGTCATTTCGGGTTTCGCCGTCGGCGGAGCCGGCCTGTGCCTGGGCCCCATGTGGGCGCTGTTCTGGATGGGCGTGGCCGCGTGCGTCCTGGGCGGGATCCTCCTGCCCGTCTTCGGGGTCTTCCGGGACACCGTCCTCGACGACCCGCGCGTGCCGTACCGGTCGCCTCCCGGGGATCGGTCCGACTGACACCGGTGTAGCTATTTTGTCGGTGTGGCGCGCTACCCTCTGCGTCATGCCGACCTTCCACCGCCTGCCGGTCTCCCCTCCCGCGGATCAATCATGACGGTCGCCCTCTCCGCCGACGAGGCGCGCCGGGTCATCCTCCGCGCCCAGGGTCTTCTGGGCGCCGGCTCCCGTCGCGGCGGCGCCCCCGCGACGCTGCGCCGGCTGGGGGCCGTCCAGCTCGACACGATCTCCGTCCTGGCCCGCTCGCACGAACTCGTCGCCTACGCCCGCCTCGGCGCCGTCGGCAGGCAGGACGTCGAGCGCGCCTACTGGGACGACCCGGCCCAGGCCTTCGAATACTGGTGTCACGCCGCCTGCGTCCTGCCGATCGACCACTGGCCGCTCTACGCCTTCCGGCGCAGGTATTTCCACGCCAGGAGGTATCGCTGGCACGAGCTGCCCGACAGCGTGGACAAGATCCTGGAGCAGGTCCGCGAGCACGGACCCATCACCACGGCCGACATCGGGGGCGCCAAGAAGGGCGGCCCGTGGTGGGACTGGTCGGATTCGAAGATCGCCATCGAGTGGCTGCTGGACACCGGCGCGGTCGTCTGCACCCGCCGCGTCGGCTGGCGCCGCGTCTACGACCTGGCCGAGCGCGCGATCCCCGCCCACCTCCTGGCCGAAGACCCCTCCGACGCCGAGTGCGTCACCCGCCTCGCCGGGATCGCCGGACGCGCCCTCGGCGTGGCCACCCGGGCCGACCTTGTCGACTTCCTCCGCCTCAAGCCCGCCGCGGCGGCCCTTCTCGACGGCGCGCTGCTCGGCGGAGACGCCGGTCTCACCCCGGTCCGGGTCTCCGGCTGGCCCGACCGGTCGGCGAGCGCATGGGCCGATCCCGCCGCCCTGGAGACCGAGCCGCGCGGCCGCCACCGCACGACCCTGCTGTCGCCGTTCGACTCCCTCGTCTGGGACCGCGGCAGGACCGCCCGCGTGTTCGGCTTCAACCACCGCCTTGAGGCCTACGTCCCCAGGGAGAAGCGCGTCCACGGCTATTTCACGATGCCCGTCCTCGCCGGAGGCCGGCTGATCGGCCGGGTCGACCCGGCACGCGAGGGCTCCACCCTGGTCGGCCGCCAGGTCAGCCTGGAGCCCGGCGTCAACCGGCACAGGGGCGCCGGGGCACTGGCCGACGCCCTGTGGGAGGCCGCGAGCTGGGTGGGCTGCGACGCCGTACGCGTCGACCGGGTGGATCCGGACCTGTCGACGCCCCTCCAGGACGCCCTGACCCGTTGATCCCCTGCGCGCGGGTGCGGCGCCCCTGGCCGGGGCGCCGCATCCGGCGCGTCAGGTGATCTCGAGCATCCGCTCGCGGACCGCGTAGACCACCGCTTCCATCCGGGAGTGGAGCTGGAGCTTGTCCAGGATGTTGCGGACGTGGTTCTTCACCGTGTTCTCGGAGATGAACAGCTGCTTGGCGATCTCGCGGTTGTTCATCCCCTTGGCGACCAGGCGGAGCACCTCCATCTCCCGGTCGGTCAACCGGGGGACGGGGAGCTGGGGAGGCCGCTCGGCCTCCTTGCGGCTCATGTTCGCGAACTCGCTGATGAGCTTGGCCGCCATCGCCGGGTTGATCAGCGACTGCCCCTCGTGGACCCCGCGCACGGCCTCGGGCACCTCGTCGAGCTGGACGTTCTTCAGCAGGTAACCGGTGGCGCCTGCCTTGATCGCCTCGAAGAGGTCCTCCTCCTCGTCGCTCACGGTCAGCATGATGATCCGCGTGCTCGGCACCGAGGCCTTGATCTCACGGGTGGCCTCGATGCCGCTCCTCCGGGGCATCCGTACGTCCATGAGCATGACATCGGGGGTGAGACGGTCGGCGAGCTCGACCGCTTCCTGGCCGTCGCTCGCCTCACCGACCACCTCGATGTCCGTCTCCGCGGACAGGGCCATTTCCAGGCTGCGCCGGATCAGCGCGTGATCGTCGACGATCAGCACGCGGATCGGGTCGCCGCTCCTGGCAGGGCGGGTCGCCTCGTCGGGTTCCGTCACGCCTCCTCCTCGGGGGGCCAGAGCCGTTGGACCGCAATGATTACACGGGTTGACGGGTCCGCGGGTTGGTCGGAGAGGATCTTCAAACGTGTTGGTCAGGGTTCGACGAGGCGCAGAACGCCGTAGTTGTAGCCCTGTCGCAGATATACGACGCTCGGCTGACCGCTCTCTTTGTCACGGAACAGGTAGAAGTCGTGCCCGACCAGCTCCATCTCCAGGAGAGCCTGGTCGATGGTCATCGGATCGGCCTGGTGGGTCTTCTCCCGGACGACCAGCGGCCCGTCACCGTCCATCTGGATCGGGATGATGGCCTTGTCCTCGGGAGCACCCTCCCGGGCCTCCTGCTCGAGCCCGGCGCCGTCGAACAGCCGCGCGGGCGCGGATTCGAGAGTCTCCGCGAGGGCGGTGGCGGTCAGCTCGGCGACCGAGGGCGGGCAGTGGTTGCCGTGGTGGACTTTTCGCCGGTCAGCGAGGCGCCGGAGTCTTCCCTCAAGCTTTCCGAGCGCGATGTCGAGGGCGGCGAAACGGTCGTCGGCCGTGGCCTCGGCCCGTACGGCGGGGCCACGCGAGTGGATGGTGAGCTCGACCCGCTCGCGCTGGTCGGTGATCCGCGGATTGCTCTCCTTGGTCACCTCCACATCGACACTGATGAGTTTGTGGTCCAGACGCTCGATCCTGGCCAGCTTGGCGTTCACATGGTCACGGAATCGGTCACTCACTCCGGTGTGCCGACCCTTGACGATGATGTCCATGCACGGACCCCCTTCGAACCTCGGCGATGTAGTGCTGCGGCACCCGCTCGGCCGACCTGGTCTTCGTCCCCACATCCGCCTGCTGAGGGTTTCGCAGCTCTTTGCCACTACATGCCCTTCTCTTCTGGCGAGGAACATCTGGCTCCCCGGGAAGGCAGGACTTACCTCTAAGCCGCACCGTGATCGATCGACAAGAAGTCGTCTTACGTGGACCGTTTGGCCTGCGGCTGGCATCGGCTAACCGAACCGGCTCTCTTACGGGAGTCGGCCCGGCGCAACCACGGACCCGAGCGGGTGCCATGGCTCAGACGCTATCCGCATCCCGGCCGAATGTCAGCCTGGACACCGGCCGACGGATCACTTTGAGTGATCACCCGCTGCCCGCCGGCCGTACGGAAGGCCGATCCGGCCGCACTGCACGACCGTGCGCGAAAGCTTTCCCGCCATGGTGAACGGCACCGAATCCGTCGCCGGGACAGGGAGGTGTGGCTACCCGGTGAGACCGATCACCCGACCGCCCCTCACCCTCCGTCATGGGGAGGAACTTCCCCCCTCCGGCGTGTCGCGGCGATCGTGACAGCGAGCGGAACCGGCACGCCCGCCTCGCGCAGCGCCCTGGCCGCCTCGGCGAGCGTCGCACCGGTGGTGATGATGTCATCCACCAGCACAACCGGCCCCGCGCCGCCCCAGGAACCTGCTCCGGCCCCGTTCCGGCCGGTCGTGACCCTGAATGCCATGGACAGGTTCGCGGCCCGCTGGAGCGAGCTCAGGCCCGCCTGGTCGGCGACCCTGCGGCGCGGGGAGAGGATCTCCGCCACGGTCGCCGGCCATCCGGCCGCGCGGAGGCAGCCCGCCGCCAGCTCCGTCAGCCTGGTCACCGGAGCGTGCCCGCGCCGCCGCACGGCCGAGCGGGCGCTCGGCACCGGGACGAGGACGACCGGCCGGTCGCCGACCGCGGTGGCGATCGTCAGCGCCAGGGAGCCGGCGAGGAAGGGGGCCAGCGCGGTGCGGCCACGCTCCTTGTAAGCGATGATCGTCCGTTGTGCGGCGGTTGTGTAGCCGGTCGCCGACCAGCACTCGGGCAGGCCGGGCGGGACCGGGGCGGGCATCCGGCGCGCGGGCTCGCCGTGCAGCTCCGCCGTGCAGCGGGCGCAGACGAGGGCCCCGGGCGCGTCGCATCCGGCGCAGCGGGGCGGCAGGAGCAGGTCGAGCAGAGCTGTCGGCACAGGTCCACGGTGCCAGTCGGCACCGACAAACAGCCCGTCCCCGCGGCGGGACCGCTCATCGCGGTGGGCCGGCCCGGGGAGGCCCGGCCGCTCACCCCAGCGGATAGGCCGGGGAGGAGGGGCCCTTCTCGGTGAAGTCCGTGGACCCGCCCTCCTTGACCATCGCCTCCCACTTGGCGGAGCCGCGGTTCCAGGAGAGGACCTGGCGGTTGCCGTTGTCGTCCACCGCCCCGGCCAGCAGGGAGCCGTCCAGGGCGGTGATGGTCTCGATCCTGGCGTTGGAGGCCAGCGACTTGGGCTCGTCGGTGACCGAGGCCTCCAGCAGCTCGGACTTGCCGGTGAGCACGTAGAGGGACTTGCCGTCCTTCCACGCGATATCCTTGATCGTCTGGCCGCCGTCGGCGGACACCACGGACTGCAGGTCGGTGATCCTGGTGTCGCCGCCCCGGCCGACGATCGTGCCGATCTCGACCTCTTCCTCCCCGGTGCCGTTCTTGACCACCACCGCGACGTGCACCCCGTCACGCGCGACCTTGAGCGCCTTGACGTAGACCGTGTCCAGGTCGGGCACCGTGACCCGGTACTGCTTGCCGTCGTTCCCCGTCCGCAGCACCGTCGACGAGTGGTCGCTGGGCCGGTCGACCGTCCACAACGTGTCGTAGCGGTCCCATGAGGGCGGGGTGAGGGAGTCGCCGGTGAACCGGTCCTGCCATTTCCCGCCCACGGTGAGCGGCGCGACCGAGACCTTCGTGCCGTCCTTCGACAGTGCGGCCACCTGTCCCTGGTTGCTGATCGCCGGACGGATGCGCGCGTCGCCCATCTCGCCCTCCCCGACCTGTATCTGACGGCCGACCTTGTCGTTGCCCAGCTGCCAGAGCGCGCCACCGGCCAGGTAGTAGGGGCGGACCTCGCCGGGAGTCATCCACGGGTCGAAGTCCGACTGCTCCTGGGCGGCGATCTGCAGCGCGGTGTCGGAGTAGTAGAGCTCGCCGTTCACCCTGATCTCGAAGCCCCAGCCTCCGTTGGTGAGGCCGGAGAGCGTCGCGGCGAGCTGGGCCGACATGGGGGCGATCCGGTCGGAGTCGACGGGCTTGGTCAGGTCGACGACGACGCGGTTGTCGTCGGTGGTGACGTCGATGAGCTCGGTGCCCGGCCGGAAGGCGGAGTTCACCGCCTTCCGCAGCAGGCTGCTCGGCCCCTTGAGTAATCGCTCGACCGTCGTCTTGGCGAAGTTGGAGGAGGGGTCGATCGGCACCCGGACCTGGTCGGCCACCAGGCCCTTCCACGCCGAGTCCAGGAAGTAGAGGTCCACCTTGAGGTAGGCGCGGTCGACGTCGGCCTCCGACAGCATCAGGCCGTCGGGCGCCGAGCTGATCCGCCACCCGCCCGCTCCCTTCACGAGGGTGAAGGGCTCGTTGAGGGTGGTGCTCTTCGGCCAGTAGCGGCCGTCCTGGTCGATCATCGCCGTCACGGTGCCCTTGAGCGTGACCCGCGTCTCCTTCTCCCCCTCCTGCGTGGGGACGTACTCCTCCTGCTTGTAGACCGTCACCCCGCTCAGCGGGTTCCACTTCCCGGCGAAGTCGTCGGTGAGGTATTTGCGCGCGACCTCGCGCCGGGGGTCGTCGACGCTCGCCATCGCGGCCCGGAAACCGGTGACGACCTCCTCGGCCGTCCAGCTGGGGCTCGGCGGCATGGCGATCACCCGTGCGTACGGGTCGCCCAGCGGATTGCTCTTGCGCTCGTTGTCCACCGCGATGGCCTTGTCCCCGGTGGGGATGACGGAACACGCCGCCCCGTTCCAGGTGAGCACGGCGACCAGGCCGACCGCGCCCATAAGCCTTCCCGTCCTAGCTCGCACCGTTCCCCCCGTCCGCGATCGCCGGTGACAGCACCGGGGTCATGTGCCCCCGCCACGCCCGCCGCATCTCCACCTCCGGCGGGACCAGCGACAGCGGCGAACCGCGCAGCGGCGAACCGGCCACCCGGGGCAGCGAGAGCCGGAACTGCGACCCCTCCCCCGGCGACCCCCATGCCTGCAGCCACCCTCCGTGCAGGATCGCGTCCTCACGGGAGATCGCCAGGCCCAGGCCGGTGCCGCCGATGGTCCGCGCACGCGACGGGTCGGCCCGCCAGAACCGGTCGAAGACCAGGTTCTCCTCGCCCGGCTTGAGGCCCACCCCGTGGTCCCGTACGGCCACCGCCACCGCGTCCCGGTCCGCGCCGACCGAGACGATGATCTCCCGGCCCTCCCCGTGCTCGATCGCGTTGAACAGCAGGTTGCGCAGGATCCGCTCGACCCGGCGGCTGTCCATCTCGGCCATGCAGGGCTCGCTCGGCAGCCGCAGGTCGAACCGGGTGGAGTGGCGCTCGGCCAGTGCCTCGGAGTCGGCCACGGCGCGCAGCACCACGTCCCTGACGTCCACCGGGTCGACGTCCAGCTCGGCCGCGCCCGCGTCGTAGCGGCTGATCTCCAGCAGGTCGGCGAGCATCGACTCGAACCGGTTGAGCTGGTTCTGCATCAGCTCGGCCGAACGGGCGGCCATCGGGTCGAAGTCCTCTCGGGCGTCATAGAGCAGGTCGGCGGCCATCCGCACGGTGGTCAGCGGGGTGCGCAGCTCGTGTGAGACGTCGGAGACGAACTGCCGCTGGACGTGCGAGAGCTCCTCCAACTGGTGGATCTTCAATGCCAGGTTGGCGGCCATCTCGTTGAAGGAGGCGGCCAGGCGGGCCAGGTCGTCCTCGCCCCGGACCTTCAACCGCTCGTCCAGGCGGCCGGCGGCCAGCCGCTCGGCGGCCTGGCGCGTCAGCCGTACCGGCGTGACCACCTGGCGGGTGACCAGGGAGGCGATGGCGGCCAGCAGCAGGACCAGGGCCACCCCGACGGCCACGAGCATCCGCAGGACCGAGTTGAGGGTCACCTCCTCCTTGTCCAGCGGGATCAGGTGGTAGATCTCGTATCCGCCGTCCAGCATGGTCTCGGAGGTGTCGAGGCGGGTGCCGATGACCAGGCCCCGCACCGGCTCGCGTCGGTCCTCGTAGTAGAGGTTCCCGTAGTGGGTGCTGTCCTCGCCGGGCGCTTTTTTGAACACCTCTTCGCGCAGCCCGGACGGGATGCTCCGCTGGTCGATGTTGTTGGTGCCGTAGAACTCCCCCGGCTGGTTGTCGTTGCGGGCGAACACCGAGTAGCGGGGTGGGGATCCGGCGCGGCCGGCCAGCGTGTAGACCGCCTGGCTGAGCGGACTGTCCCCGCCCCGCTGGAGGTCGTCACCCGCGTCGGCGGACGGTTTGGAGGCGTCGCCGGCCGGCTGGTTCAGATAGCCGAGCACCGCGTTCCTGTCGGCCTGCGCCTCGCTCTTCGCCGCGCGCTCCCGGGCCTCCAGGGTGGTCGAGATGATCTGCTGCATGAGGAAGACGCCGAGCACGGCGACCACCGCGATGGATATGACCATCGTGCTGGTGACCACGCGGAGCTGCAGGGAGCGCCGCCAGACCCGGCGCACGCCGCCCACGGCACGGCGGGCGCGCCGCCGTACACCCCGCACCAGCTGGCGCAGAGTGCGGCGGCGTTTCCGCTGCAATGAGGACATGTCCGGCTCCCGAGGGGATCCGCGCAGGTCAGGCCGGACCGGCCTTGTAGCCGACCCCGCGGACCGTCACGACGATCTCGGGGTGCTCGGGATCCTTTTCGATCTTGGCTCGGAGCCGCTGGACGTGCACGTTGACCAGGCGGGTGTCGGCGGCGTGCCGGTATCCCCAGACCTGCTCGAGCAGGACCTCGCGGGTGAAGACCTGACGCGGCTTGCGGGCCAGCGCGACCAGGAGGTCGAATTCCAGCGGGGTGAGGTTGATGGTCTCCTCGTCCCGCTTGACCGAGTGCCCGGCGACGTCGATGGTGATGTCGCCGATCTGCAGGATCTCCGGCGTCGGCTCGTCGGTGCGGCGCAGCCGCGCCCGCACCCGGGCCACCAGCTCCTTGGGCTTGAACGGCTTGACGATGTAGTCGTCGGCTCCCGACTCCAGGCCGAGGACGACGTCGATGGTGTCGCTCTTGGCCGTCAGCATGACGATCGGCACACCGGACTCGGCACGGATGCGGCGGCACACGTCGATGCCGTCGGCACCGGGCAGCATCAGGTCGAGCAGGACCAGATCGGGCCGGGTGTCGCGGAACGCGTCGAGCGCCTTGTCCCCGTCGGAGACGAAGGAAGGTTCGAAACCCTCTCCGCGTAGCACGATGCCGAGCATCTCGGCGAGAGCGGCGTCGTCGTCGACGACCAGCACGCGTCCTTTCATGGCCCCTCATTCGTTTTACGCAGTTTGGGAGTCTTTGGGATAAACGGCACGGTGGTCGAAGATTACCCTTGTCCGACTACTGGATGACACCAGTCAACGGTCGGCCATCCAAATGCCGAATTTTAGGCGCACACAACGTAAAGCTCACAGTGGTCCCCCCTGCATGACCGACTCCGGCCCTGGCGACTGCGAACGCCAAGCGGAGGTGGTCACGTTCCCAGTCTGGTGTAAACGACGGTGTCTCGGCCATCCCTCCGCCATCTCCGTCGACGACTTGTGGGGTGAAACCTCGGTGTGATCTCCCCATCAGCACAATCGGTGTGTCCACATGTCAGGATTGGGATATGTCAGACGGTCACGGCTCCACTCCCGGCACGCCATCCGGCTGGGCGTCCAACCAACCTCCGCCCTACGGCAACGCCCCGGGATCGCCGTGGACCGCGCCCGGCGCCCCGCCTCCGCCGCAGTCCCCTCCCCCGCCCCCGCAGCAGCCGTACGGCGGGCAGGCCCCGCCGCAGCCGCAGGCCCCCCACGACCAGGCGCCGCCGTACCACCCGGGCCCGTACGGCGGGCAGCCCCACGGCTACCGGCCGCCGCCGGCCGCGCTGCGCCCGGGGATCATCCCGCTGCGCCCGCTCGGCCTCGGCGACATCCTCGACGGCGCGATCAAGCTGATCCGCTCCAACCCCAAGACCGTCCTGGGCCTCTCGGTGATCGTCGCCGCGCTCGGCGCGATCCCGGTGGCGATCGGCCAGTCGGCCCTGCTCACCGGGATGAGCGCGGAACTGGACGGTTCCGCGGCGCCCATCGGCCCGCAGAGTACGGACTTCCTCTCCCAGTACGGCGGGACGCTGATCTCCTACGCGGTGCAGTTCATCGCGGTCACCCTGCTCACCGGCGTGCTGACCCGGATCCTGGGCCGGGCGGTCTTCGGCGGCAGGACGACGGGAGGCGAGGCCTGGCGGCTGACCCGGGACCGGGTGCCCACGCTGTTCGGACTGGTGGTGGTCAGCATGCTGGTCATGCTGCTGCCACTGGCGCTGATCTTCGCACTCCTGTGGATGCTGGCGTCGGCGGGCGCCGACCTCGGGTCGATGGTCCTGCTGGGCGCGGTGCTGGTGCTGGGTTTCATCGCCTACGCGCTCTTCGTCACCACCCGCCTGGCACTCGCGGCGTCCGTGGCGGTGCTGGAGCGGCGCGGCGTCCTCGCCTCGCTGCGCAGATCCTGGACCCTGGTGAACGGCGGCTTCTGGCGGACGCTCGGCATCCTGCTGCTGACCCAGCTCATCGCGGGCCTGGCCACCACGGCGCTCTCCTTCCCCTTCACCTTGGCGGGAGCCTTCATCGGCGTCACCGGCGAGACCTCCACGGCCTCGCAGATCGGCGCGGCGGTCCTGATCGCCATCGGCGGCACCATCGGCGCGATGATCACCTACCCGTTCCAGGCGGGCGTCCAAGGCCTCCTCTACGCCGACCGGCGGATGCGCGCCGAGGCGTTCGACCTGGTGCTGCAGACCGCCGCGATCGAGCAGCAGCGGCAGGGCTGGGTGCACGCGTCGGCCGACGACCTGTGGGACCCGTCCATCACCCCCGCCGGACCGGGCCGGGACGGCCGGAGTGGTCAGGGAGCCCCGTGGTCCCCGTTCTGACCCACCCGGCGCTCCTGACGGCCCCGATCGACATCGACCGCGAGCAGGCCGGGCGTGAGGCGGCCGCGGAGCTCCTCAGGTCCGAGTACGCCAAGGAGTCCCTCGTCGACCGTGTCATGCGGGCCGCGAACCAGTTCCTCGGCGACCTGCTGGACCAGGAGTCCGTGGGCGTCGTCGGCAGCGTGGCCGCGCGGATCGTCCTGGCGGTGATCGTCGTCGCCGCCGTCACCGCGGTGATCCTGATCGCGCGCCGGACCGTCAGGGGCGGCACCACGCGCAAAGAGGGGATCTTCGGAGAGCGCCGCCGCACCGCCGCCGAGCATCGCGAGGCCGCAGAACGGCTGGCCGCCGAGAGCCGGTGGGCCGAGGCCGTGCGCGAGCGGCTCCGGGCCGTCGCACGAGATCTGGAGGACCGGGTCATCGTCGACTCCACGCCCGGCCGTACCGCGGACGAGCTCGCCGCCGAGGCCGGACGCGCGCTGCCCGGATTCGCCGCCGAACTGGCCGCCGCGGCGCGGGTGTTCGACGACGTGACCTACGGCGAGACGCCGGGCACCGCCGAGGCCTACGGGGTCCTGCGCGATCTCGACGAGCGCCTGCGCACGGCCCGCCCGACGCTCGGCGCCCCGACGGGGGCGATCTCCCCATGAGCCTCGCCGCCGCCGCGGAGACGGGCTCGACCGCCACCTCGCCCACCGCCGCGAGCCTGTGGCGCGGTGGCCGGGGCATCCTCCTCATCGCGCTCATCGTGGTCGCCGGCGCCGTCGTCGGCGTACTGCTCGGCGGCGCCGGCGCGAGCCGGCCCCTCGACCCCGCCGACACCTCACTGGCCGGCGGCAAGGGCCTGGCCCAGCTCCTGCGAGCCCACGGGGTGGAGGTCAGGCGCGTCACCTCGGTCGCCGAGGCGGAGGCCGCCGACTCCGGCGAAAGCACCCTGCTGCTCGGTGACACCTCCTTCCTCGGCGAAGAAGAGGCCCGGCGGCTCGGCGCGCTGTCCGCCGACCGGATCGTGGTCGGCGCGCAAAGGTACGAGGACCTGCTCACCCCCGGTGTCGGCTCCACCGAGACGGCGCGGACACGTTCCCGCGAGCCCCGGTGCGCGCTGCCGGCGGCGGCCCGGGCGGGCGGCGCCTTCATGGGCGGCGTGACCTTCACCGCCCCCTCGGGGGCGGTCGGCTGCTACCCTGCCGACGGCACGCCCACCCTGGTCAGCTACACCGACAGGGACCGGACGGTCACGGTCGTGGGCGACGGCCAGTTCATGTCCAACCTGCGGCTGGCCGAGGACGGCAACGCCGCGCTGGCGATGAACCTGGCCGGGGCCCGGCCCCGGCTGATCTGGCTGGTGGCCCCGGAGACCGCCGCGCAGGCCACGGGAGAGCAGAGTTTCTACGACCTGATCCCCGACGGGGTCAGGTGGGCCGTGCTGCAACTGGCCGTCGTCGTCCTCCTGCTGGCACTGTGGCAGGGCCGTCGGCTCGGCCCGGTGGTGGCCGAGCGGCTGCCCGTCGTGGTCAGGGCGGCAGAGACCGTGGAGGGCAGGGCCCGGCTCTACCGGGCCAGACGTGCCCGCGACCGGGCCGCCGTCGCCCTGCGCGCCGGTTTCGCCGACCGGGTCACCCCCCGGCTCGGGCTGCCCTCGGCGGCCGGCCCGGAGGCGAAGGTCGACGCGATCGCCGAACGGACCGGTCAGGCGGGCTTCCACGTGGGCGCCGCCCTGTACGGCCCGCCACCGGCTGACGAGGCCGGGCTGGTGGCCCTGGCCGCATACCTGGACATGTTGGAGAGGCAGGTCAAAGAGTCGTGAGCGAGCGTAGCGAGCAGGCCGTCGGAGACGGCGGCACCGTGCTCCCGGAGTCGGCGGAGAGAGCTTCATGACCATGCCACAGCACGGCGGCGACCAGGTGGAGACACCCTCCGCCGCCGGAACGACCCCGGATGCGAACGCCGCCAGAGAGGCGCTGGGGAGCCTGCGCGCCGAGGTCTCCAAGGCCGTCGTCGGTCAGGACGCCGTGGTCACCGGACTGGTGATCGCGTTACTCTGCCGGGGGCACGTGCTCCTGGAAGGCGTGCCGGGTGTCGCCAAGACCCTGCTGGTCAGGACGTTGGCGGCGGCCCTGTCGCTGGACTTCAAGCGGGTGCAGTTCACCCCCGACCTGATGCCGGGCGACGTCACCGGTTCCCTGATCTACGACGCGAGGACGTCGGAGTTCGAGTTCCGCCAGGGCCCGGTCTTCACCAACCTGCTGCTGGCCGACGAGATCAACCGTACGCCCCCCAAGACGCAGGCCGCGCTGCTGGAGGCGATGGAGGAACGGCAGGTCAGTGTGGACGGCCTGCCGCGCAAGCTGCCCGAGCCGTTCATCGTGGCCGCCACCCAGAACCCGGTCGAGTACGAGGGCACCTACCAGCTCCCCGAGGCGCAGCTCGACCGGTTCCTGCTCAAGCTGACCGTGCCGCTGCCGCCCCGCGACCAGGAGATCGCGGTGCTGGAACGGCATGTGCTGGGCTTCGATCCGCGCGACCTGTCGCACATCAAGGCCGTGGCCACCATCGCCGACCTGGACGCCGGGCGCGCGGCGGTCAGCCAGGTGCACGCCGGACCCGAGGTGCTCGGCTACATCGTGGACATCGCCAGGGCCACCCGCCAGTCGCCGTCGCTCCAGCTCGGCGTCTCACCGCGTGGCGCCACCGCCTTGCTGGCCGGGGCACGGGCGTGGGCCTGGCTGTCCGGCCGCTCCTACGTGACCCCGGACGACGTCAAGGCGCTGGCCAGGCCCGCGACGCGGCACCGTATCCAGCTCCGGCCCGAGGCCGAGTTGGAGGGTGCGACCGCCGACGGCCTGATCGACGCCATCCTCGCCTCCGTCCCCGTCCCCCGCTGAGACGATGGCACTGACAGGACGGGCCGCCCTGCTGGCCCTGCTCGGCACGCTGGCCGTGCTGTTCGCGCCCCAGCCGGGACCGGCCGTCGCCGGGGTGGCGCTGCTGCTCCTGGCGTTGGTCGCGGTGGACCTGCTGCTGGCCGGGGGCGTACGGCCGCTGCGGTTCACCCGTTCGGGCGACCGGCTGGTACGGCTCGGCGAGTCCGCCACGGTCGAGCTGATCGTGGAGAACCCTGGGCCTCGCCGGGCCCGGGGCCTGCTGCGGGACGCCTGGCCCCCCTCGGCCGGGGCCGCCCCGCGGCACCTGCGGCTGGACGTGCCCCCCGGCGAGCGCCGCCGTCTCGTCACGACGCTCACCCCCACCCGCCGGGGCGACCGCGAGGCCGTCACGGTCACGGTGCGCGCGCTGGGCCCGCTGGGCATCGCGGCCCGCCAGGGTTCCCACCGGGTGCCGTGGTCGGTCCGGGTGCTGCCGCCGTTCCTCAGCCGCAAGCACCTGCCCGCCAAGCTCTCACGGCTGCGGGAACTGGAGGGCCGGCACCCGTCGATGGTGCGGGGACAGGGCACCGAGTTCGACTCGCTCCGCGAGTACGTGGTCGGCGACGACGTCCGCTCGATCGACTGGCGGGCCACCGCCCGCCGCAACGACGTCGTGGTCCGCACCTGGCGGCCCGAGCGCGACCGGCGGGTGCTGATCGTCCTGGACACCGGGCGCACCTCGGCCGGGCGGGTGGGGACGGCCCCCGTCCCGCTGGCCGGTGAGATGCCCAGGACCGGCGGCCTGTACGGCCCGGTGACGATCGTGCCGGGCTGGCCCCGGCTGGACTGGTCGATGGACGCGGCGCTGCTGCTGGCCGCACTGGCCACCCGGGCCGGCGACCGGGTGGACTTCCTCGCCCACGACCGCGCGGTGCGCGCCTGGGTGTCCGGCGCCAGCCGTACCGAGATGCTGTCGTCGCTGGTCAACACCATGGCCCCGTTGGAGGCCGAGCTCGTCGAGGCCGACTCGGCCGGCATGGTCGCCGCCGTCCTGGCCCGCGCCAAACGGCGCTGCCTGGTCGTCGTGCTGACCGACCTGAACTCGGCGTCGCTGGAGGAGGGGCTGCTGCCCATGCTCCCCCGGCTCTCCGCACGGCACCTGGTGCTCCTCGCCGCCGTCTCCGACCCGCAGGTGGCCACGATGGCGGCCGGGCGCGGCACCCCCGAACTGGTCTACAACGCCGCGGCGGCGGAGCACCAGAACGCCGACCGGCGCAGGATCACCGCCCGGCTGCGCCGTCAGGGCGTGGAGGTCGTGGACGCCGCCCCGGAGCAGTTCGCCCCCGCCCTGGCCGACGCCTACCTGGCGCTGAAGGCCGCGGGGCGCCTCTGACCGCGGACGGCGACCCGCTCCGACGTGTCGCGTCGTGTCACGTCGGGAAACTACGACACTGGAGGAAAGAACCTCTGCTGTTTTTCCGCACCGTCAAGCCCGGTAGGCGCCACGGGCCGTTGCTGTGATCTGATGTCTTCGCCGGGCCGGCCCCGTAGACTCTGGGGCAGAACGGTGGAGGGGGAGATCGATGACCGCGCAGCCGCATGAGACCTCCGACACGGGTGCGTCCCTTCCTGACAAGAGCCTGCGGTCCATCCGCGCCGCCCTGACCCTGCCACAGGACCGGGCGGCCTTCGACACGGGGCTGCGTCTCGCTCTGGACGAAGTTCGTATCAGTCTCGACCTGGGCAAGCTGACTGAGTTCGTCCACGCCTGGTGGCTGATCGCCTGTGATTCCATCCACGACCGAACAGGTCGCGAGCTCATGTACAAGCACGTCGCCCACGTACAAGAACTGGCCGACCAGGGCCGGCCGCTCCCCCGGGGAGACCGGACCTGGCGTGAGGTGCTGGCCGAGCGCGGGGTTCAGACGTAGGCGTACTCGATCACGCCGCCCGATCCGATCGCCCAAGAACAGATCGCGGCACTTCCGATCGAGGCCGCCCGCTACCTCGCCGAGGTGCTGGCTCTTCTGGAGACCGCCCCATGGGTCGGCAGGTCGGTCAACCCCGCCAGATCCGAGGGGAATCTGCTGGTCATTCCGTTCGGAGAGAGCGGACTGGTGACCTATCTTGTCGTGGAGCCGCAGCGAGAAGTGTGCATCCTCCGCGTGCAATGGCTGTGACCGGACATACGGTGCCCTGCGAACACGCTCACCGCGCGGGTGGACGCGGGCCTGATCACCGCGGCGGCGTGCGAGTCCGGCGTCAGCCGGCGCTCGGTGCGAGGTCGGGGGCGCGCTCCAGGTCTCCGGTCTCGCCGGCGCGCAGGGCCCGGCGGCCGAAGTAGATCACGTAGGTCAGGAAGGCCGCCTCGGCGATCACTCCGATGCCGATCCGCGCCCAGGTGGGCAGGCCCGAGGGGGTGACCAGTCCTTCGATCAGCCCGGAGACGAACAGCACCACGACCAGGCCGAGGGCCACGCTCATGACGGCCCGGCCCTGCTCGGCGAGGACCTCGCCGCGCTTTCTGGGGCCGGGGGCGATGACCGTCCAGCCGAGGCGCATGCCGACGGCCGCCGCGAGGAACACCGCGGTCAGCTCCAGCAGGCCGTGCGGGGTGATCAGGCCGAAGAAGATGTCGAGTTTGCCGCGCGAGGCCATCAGCCCGGCGGAGAGGGCCACGTTGGCCGCGTTCTCCCACAGGATGTAGGGGATCGGCAGGCCGAGCAGGATGGCCATGATGATGACCTGCATCGAGACCCAGGCGTTGTTGACCCAGACCTGCCCGGCGAACGAGGCCGCGGGGTGCTCGGAGTAGTAGTCGGCGAAGTCGTGGTCGACGAGCTGGGTGATCTCCTCGGGTGTGGCGATCGCGGCCTGGACGGCGGGGTCGCCCGCCACCCAGACGGCGATGGCCACGGAGACCACGACGAACGCGGCCGTGGTGGCGAGCCACCACCAGCGGGCCCGGTAGGCGACCACCGGGAAGGAGACCGCGAAGAAGCGGACGAACTCCCGCCAGGCGGGGGTGTGCGCGCCGGTCACCGCGGACCGGGCCCGGGCGACCAGCGCGGACAGCCGGCCCACCAGGATCGGGTCGGCCCGGCCCGACCGCACGATGGACAGGTGCGTGGCGACCCGCTGGTAGAGGTCCACGAGCTCGTCGACCTCGGCGCCGTTCAGTGACCTCCGGCGCCGGATGAGGTTCTCCAGGCGGTCCCAGACCGGCCGGTGCGCGCTGACGAAGGCGTCGATGTCCACGAAAGCAGCGTATCCACATCTTCTTTCCCGCCGCGTCGGTCCGTCTCGCGGGCGCCGATCGCGGTGAGCACGTCCCGCCCTTCTTTCCCGCCGCGTCGGTCCGCCTCCCGGGGACGGCACCCCAGGGGAACGGGGGCGGAGGGACGGCCGTACGGCAGGCCGGGCCTTCACGCCCGCCGGATCGGCGCACCGGCGGGTGCCGGGACGGTCAGAAGGCGACCCCGCACCGCAGCAGCACGTTGGCGTACGGCTTCGCCTCCCCGGTCCGCACGACCAGCCGACCGGCGCGGGACAGGCGCTTGAGCTCCTCGTGCGGGACGTAGGTCAGGCCGGGCAGCCGGGCACCGAGCAGGGTGGCGCATCCGGCGTTGGCCGTCCGGACCTCCCGCGCCGCGATGGCCCCCTCCACGACGAGTTCGGCGAGGATCCCGTCCAGCACGTCGGCGAACGCCGGGACGCCCGGCAGGAAGGCGAGGTCGACGACCTCGACCCCTGGGGGCAGCGGCATTCCGCTGTCGCAGATGAGCAGCTCGTCGGTGTGTCCGAGGCGGGCCAGCGCCCCGGACAGGGCGGCGTTGAGAATCCCGGCACGTTTCACAGCGTCTCCAGGTCCTCCTGGTACGGGTAGGAACTCTGCGCCCCGGGACTCCGTACGGAGGCGGCGCCCACCCGGACCGCGAAGGCGGTGGCGGCGGCCAGGTCGTCGCCGCCGGCCAGGCGCCAGGCCAGCGCCCCGGTGAACGCGTCCCCGGCACCGGTGGTGTCGACGGCGTCCACCGAGGGGCTGGGCACCGTCGTCACCCCGTCGGGCCCGGCGACGACCGCGCCGTCGGCGCCCAGTGTGAGGACCACCGAACGGGGGCCGAGCGCGAGCAGGGCCGTCGCCTGCTGCCGGGGAGTGCCGTGCTCGCCCAGCAGGAGCGCGGCCTCGTGTTCGTTGACGACGAGCGGATCGCAGACGGCGAGCAGGTCGTCGGGGACCACCGCGGGAGGCGACAGGTTGAAGACCACCCGGGCCGCCGTCCGGGCGGCGGCCACGACCGTGGCGAGCGGGCTCTCCAACTGGAGGGAGACGACCCGCGCCGACGCCAGCAGGTCGGTGGCCGCGGCGACGTCGTCCTCGCTCAGCAGCGCGTTGACCCCCGGGGACACGATGATGCTGTTGTCCCCGTCGGCCCCCACGGTGATCAGGGCGACGCCGGTCGGCCCCGGGGTCTCGGCGAGGTGGCTCAGGTCCACCCCGTCGCCGGCCAGCGCCTTGCGCAGGAACTCGCCGTTGCCGTCGGAGCCGACCCTGCCGAGCAGGGCCACCCGGGCGCCGAGCCGGGCCGCCGCGACGGCCTGGTTGGCGCCCTTTCCGCCGGGATAGGTGACCAGGTCCGAGCCGATCACCGTCTCACCGGGCCGGGGACGCCGGTCGACGCGGACCACCAGGTCGGCGTTGACCGAGCCCACGACGATCATTTCGTAGGGCTGCTCCGGATCGTCCGGGCGCTGCCGTCGAGCGTCCTGGGGAGAGAGGTGCTCGCCGTCGCCACCGCGGGCGGTCATCACGAGCCCGCGAATTCCGCGACGTTGGCACTGGTCACGATCTTGACCGGCACGGCCACCGTCGCCTCGACCTTCTCGCCCTTGGCCGCCTTGAGCGCGCCCTGCACGGCCTGCTGCCCGAGGATCTGCGGCTGCTGGGCGACGCTGGCGTTCAGCGTGCCGGCCTGGATGGCCTTGAGCCCGTCGGGGGTGCCGTCGAAGCCGATGACCTTGATCTCCTTGCCCGCCTTCGCGCCCAGCGCCTTGATGGCGCCCAGGGCCATCTCGTCGTTCTCGGCGAACACCCCGGTGACGCCGGGGTTGGACTGGAGCAGGTTGGTCATGACGTCCAGGCCCTTGGTCCGGTCGAAGTCGGCGGGCTGCTGGGCGACCACCTGGATGTTCGGGTAGGCCTTGATGCCCTCGGTGAAGCCCTGGCCGCGGTCGCGGGAGGCGGAGGTGCCGGGCACCCCCTGCAGGACGGCGACCTTGCCCTTCTCGCCCAGCTGCTTGGCCAGCTCCTGGGCGGCCAGCTTGCCGCCGGCGACGTTGTCGGAGGCCACGGTCTGGGCCACGGTGGCCCCGTTGACCACCCGGTCGACGGCGATCACCGGGATCTTGGAGCGCTCGGCCGCCTTCACCGCGGGTGCGGCGGCGTCGGAGTCGACCGGGTTGACGATGATCGCCTTCATGCTCTGGCTGGCGAAGTTCTGGACCTGGTTCACCTGCTGGGAGGCGTCGTTCTGGGCGTCGGTGACGGTCAGCGCGATCCCCTGCTTCTTGGCCTCGTCCTCGGCGCCCTTGCGGAGCTGGACGAAGTAGGGGTTGTTCAGGGTGGAGACCGACATGCCGATCTTCACGTCCCCCCCGGCCGCCCCGGACCCTCCGGAGGAGGAATCCGAGCCGCAGGCCGTCAGGCCCAGAGCGAGCGCGGCGCCGGCGGCGACAAGACTGATGGTGCGTTTCACGATGTTCCCCCGATGGTTTCAGTTGGCCGTACGGCGTCGCAGGGTGTCGAGCAGGACCGCGAGCGCGATCACCACTCCGATCACGACCTGTTGCCAGAAAGCGGAGACGGAGAGCAGGTTGAGGCCGTTGCGCAGCACGGCGAGGATGAGCGCGCCGACGAACGTGCCGAAGGCCCGGCCCTTGCCGCCGGACAGGCTCGCACCGCCGATGACGACGGCGGCGATGGCGTCCAGCTCGTAGCCGGCGGCCGCCTGGGGCTGGGCCGAGGCGAGCCGGCTGGCCAGGACGATGCCCGCGACCGCGGCGAAGAGCCCGGCCAGGGCGTAGGTGATGAGCTTCTGCCGGTTGACGTTGATGCCGGACAGCCGGGCGGCCTCCTCGTTGCCGCCGATGGCGTACATCGCGCGCCCGGTGTAGGTCCGGTTCAGGATCACGGCTGTGATCACGCCCATCAGCAGCATGACGATGACGGGGACCGGAAGGTAGTCGCCGAGGGTGTCACCGAGGTGGGAGACGGTCTCCGGCATCGCGATCGGGCTGCCCTGTGAGATCACCAGGGCCAGGCCGCGGGCCACGCCCAGCATGGCCAGCGTGGCGATGAACGGCGGCAGCTTGCCGTACGCGATCAGTGCGGCGTTGACCAGCCCGCACGCGAGGCCGACGGCGAGAGAGATCACCACGGCCAGCGGCCACGGCAGCCCCGTGTCCGTCGCCGTCCAGGCCAGCACGATCGCCGACAGGGCCGCGACGGAGCCGACCGACAGGTCGATGCCGCCGGTGATGATGACGAAGGTGGCCCCGAAGGCCAGGATCGCGGTGACCGCCGCCTGCACGCCCACGTTGAGCAGGTTGGTCACCGCCAGGAAGTCACCCGACAGCAGCGACAGCGCGACCGCGAGCACGACCAGTGCGACCAGCGCGCCGTTCTCACCCAGCCACACGGCCGCCGGCGGCTTCCGGCGCAGCACGTTAGTGGACACGAGCATCCTCCACCTCGGTGACGGCCAGGGCCATCACCGAATCCTGAGTAGCGTCACCGGCGGCGAGTTCCCCGACGAGCCTGCCGCGGGCCATCACCAGGACGCGGTCGCTCATGCCCAGGATCTCGGGGAGATCGCTGGAGATCATGAGCACCGCGTGCCCGGAGGCGGTGAGCGAATTGATCAATTGATAGATCTCGACCTTGGCCCCCACGTCGACACCGCGGGTGGGCTCGTCGAGGATGAGCACTCTCGCCTGGGCGAGCAGCCATTTCCCTATGACGATCTTCTGTTGGTTGCCGCCCGACAGCGTACGGACCTCCTGGGTGAGACCGCTCATCCGCACCCCGAGCTGCCGGGCCACCTCGCCGGCGGCCTTGCGCTGACCCGACCTGTCGACGAAGCCGCCACGGCTGGCCCGCCGGAGCGTGACCAGGCCGAGGTTCTCCGCCACGTCCGCGCCGAGCACCAGTCCCTGGCCCTTGCGGTCCTCCGGGACCAGGCCGAGGCCCGCCTCCATGGCGGCGTGCACGTCGCCCCGGGCCAGCGGGCGGCCCTCCACCAGGACCTCGCCCGCGTCGTAGGGGTCCGCGCCGAAGATCGCCCGCGCGACCTCGGTACGGCCCGCGCCGACCAGTCCGGCCAGGCCGACGACCTCGCCGGCGCGGACCTCGAAGGAGACGTCGGCGAACTCGCCCTCCCTGCGGAGCCCCCGCACCTGCAGGAGAGGGCCGCCCGGCGCCGCCGGCTCCCGGGGGTACTGCTGGTCGATCGGACGGCCGACCATGAGCCTGACCAGTTCCCCCTCGGGGGTGGTGGCCGGCACCTCCGCCACCGAGCGGCCGTCCCGCAGGACGGTGACCCGGTCGCCGATCTGCGGGATCTCCTCAAGGTGGTGCGTGATGAACACGATCGCCACCCCCTGGTCGCGCAGCTGACGGACGATGGCGAACAGCCGCTCGACCTCCGTCGTGGTGAGCACGGCGGTCGGCTCGTCCATGATGAGCACCCGGGCGTTCAGGCCCAGCGCCTTGGCGATCTCGATCATCTGCATGCGGGCGATGCCCAGCCTCGCGACCGGGGTGCGCGGGTCGACGTCGACGCCGACCCGCCGCAGCAGCTCCCGCGCCTGCTCGTGCATCCGCCGGGTGTCGACGAAACCGAACCGGCGGGGCGGACGCCCGAGGGCGAGGTTCTCACCGACGGTGAGCTGGGGAACCAGGTTGAACTCCTGGTAGATGGTGGCGATGCCGAGCGCCGTGGCGTCGCTCGCGGTGCGGATCTCGGCCGGAGCGCCGTCGACCAGGATCCGTCCTCCGTCGGGGTGGTAGGCCCCGGAGAGCATCTTGATCAGCGTGCTCTTGCCGGCGCCGTTCTCGCCGAGCAGGACGTGCACCTCGCCGGCCCGGAGGTTGAAGTCGACCCCGTCCAGCGCGACCACGCCGGGGAACACCTTGCGCAGCCCCTCGACCCGGAGGATTTCCTCGTTCACGAGCCGTTCCTTTCTTCCCCGTATGACTGACCTTCCCCGCATGACCGGCGGACCACCAGCCGGGCGGGGAGGGTCACCGACCCGGCCGGGCGGCCGGCGAGGCGGTCGAGGATGACTCCCACCCCCAACCTGCCGAGTTCGGCGGCGGGCTGGCTGATCGCGGTTATCGGGGAGTCCACGTGCGGGAACCAGGCCGCGTCGTCGAACGACGCCAGAGCGACGTCGTCGGGGATGCGCAGGCCGCGGGCCCGTATCTCGTCCAGCGCCCCGAGGGTCATCAGGTTGTCACCCGCGAAGATCACTTCCGGCGGTTCCGGCAGGTCGAGGAGCCTGGCGGTGATCGCGCGGCCGCTTCCCGAGCGGAAGTCACCGGCCTGGACGTAGTCCGGCCGGACCTCCAGGTCGTGCTCGGCCATCGCCGCGAGGAACGCCGCGGTGCGCTCCCTGCCGGTGGACAGTCGGGCGGGTCCCGAGATGAAGGCGATCCGCCGGTGCCCGAGCCCTCCCAGATGGGCGACCAGCGCCCTGATGGCGTCGGTACCGTCGGCCCGGACCGACGGCACGTCCACTCCGGGAAGGGTCCGGTCCAGGAAGACCAGGGGTTCGCCGGAGCGCGCGACCTTCTCGACCAGTGGCGTGACCTCGGCGGTGGGGCAGATCAGCAGCCCGTCCACCCGCTGTTCCAGGAGGGTCCGCACGTAGTGGTCCTGTTCCTCGGACCGCTCGTCGGCATTGCCGATGATCACTGTGTAACCGGCCGCGCGGGCGGCGTCCTCGACCGCTCTGGCCAGTTCCGCGAAGAACGGGTTGACGATGTCGCCGATGATCAGGCCGAGGGTCCTGGTCGCCTCGGTGCGCAGCGAGCGCGCGACCGCGTTGGGAACGTAGTTGAGCTCTCTCATCACGGCGTAGACCCGGTTCCGGGTCTCCTCCGTCACCGACGGGCTGTCGTTCAGCACACGGGAGACCGTGGCGACGGAGACGCCCGCACGCGCGGCCACGTCCTTGATGCGTGCCATCAGCCCTCCATGTAATCGATTACATGAGGGTATGTAATCGATTACATCAATGCAAGTCGGATTTCGAGCCGCTGTGCGCACGTGTCATCCGGTCGCGCCCGGCCCGCCCCGGGGCCTGGGGCACGGGCACCGGGCACCGGGCACCGGGCACCGGGCACCGGGCACCGGGCACCGGGCACCGGGCACCGGGCACCGGGACAGGAAAGACCCGTTCCGCCCTGTCACGGGTAGGGTTCTGAGTGTGTCCGATGTCGTAACCGGCGAGGCCGTTGTCGTCGAAGTCCGGGTCGCCCAGCTTCCGAGCAGGGTCGCGGCACTGCTCATCGACCTGGTGGTCCAGGGCCTGACGCTGCTCGGCGCGTCCTTCCTGGTCGGCCTCCTGGCCTTCAGCGCCGACGGAGCGCTGTTGGCCATGATCTACATCGCGCTCACCGTGCTCGTGATCGTCGGCTATCCGGTGATCTTCGAGACGCTCTCGCGCGGGCGCAGTCTCGGCAAGCTCGCCCTGGGTCTCCGGGTGGTCGGCGACGACGGCGGCCCGGAGCGGTTCCGGCAGGCCCTGTTCCGCGGACTGGCCGGAGTGCTGGAGTTCTGGATGCTCAGCGGCGCTCCCGCCCTGATCAGCTCGCTGATCTCCGAGAAGGGCAAACGGCTCGGCGACGTCTTCGCGGGCACCATGGTGATCTCCGAACGCGGCCCGCGGCAGTACGGCCCGCTGCTGGAGATGCCCGCGCCGCTCGCCGCGTGGGCGGCGACGCTGGAGCTGTCCCGGCTGCCCGAGGACATCGCCGCCACCGCCAGGCAATATCTCATGCGCTGGCACGACCTGTCCCCCGCCGTCCAGCACGAGATGGGCGTGCGCATCGCCACCGAGATGGCGGCCTTCGTCTCCCCGCCCTCGCCTCCGGGGGTGCCGCCGTTCGCCTACCTGACCGCCGTTCTGGCCGAGCGCCGCCGCCGTGACCACCTGCGGCTCGCACACCAGGCGGGCGCCCGGCCACAGCACTACCCGGCGCAGCCCTTCCCGGGGCAACCTCACCAGCAGGCGTCGTACCCGGCGCCGCTCCACCAGCAGACGTCTTACCCGGGGCAACCTCACCAGCAGACGTCTTACCCGGGGCAGCCCTCCCCGGCACCGTCACCCCAGCAGGCGTCTCACCCGGGGCAGGTCGATCCGATGTCCCCTCCATCGCCGCACCTCCATCCCGGACAGGCGCGGCCGGCATCCGGCGCGGTGCCCGCGCCGATCACGCCGACCGAGTCGACCTCGCCACCGCGCCCCGCCCCCACCGCCGGCGGCTTCGTCCCGCCCGCCTGAGTTCCGGCGTCCCCACGGCCCGCGAACGCGCCGCTCACCGATCGGTGAGGCGCGGCGGAAACCGTTCTGGTCGCTCCTTCTCCCACGGCAGGGGTGCGCACCGCGCACCGGCCGGGGGCCCGCCGCACCGGTGTCGCAGGCCATGGCCGTACACGCGCGAAACCGTCTCGCACACAGAAGGGGCGGCGGGAACCGGAGTTCCCGCCGCCCCTGCCTCAGCGAGGGTCAGCCGTTGTGACCGTGGCCGCGCTCAGGGTAGGTGGCCTGAGTCTGCGCGTTCAGGATGTCGGACTTGACGCCGCCGGCCTTGTTGGTCCGCGGGTCGTTGATCTTCAGGACGTCGAGTCCCAGGTTGAAGTCACTGCCGTAGATGTAGCCGTTGTAGTAGTACGCGGACCAGAATCCACCGCTCAGCGCCGGGGCGGTGCCGTCGGGGCCGCGCTCGAAGAAGGCGATCTCCTGCGGGTTGGTGGAGTCGGTGAAGTCCACGACCGAGATGCCGCCCTGGTACCAGGCCTGGACCATGATGTCCTTGCCCTTGACCGGGATCAGCGAGCCGTTGTGCGCGACGCAGTTCTCGGTGTCGGCCTGGTGACGCGGGATCTTGAAGTAGCCCTTGAAGACGAGCTTGCCGCCGACGATGTCGTAGTAGCCGTTGGCGCCGCGATTCGCGCCGATCGTCTCGTTGCAGGTGGCCGCGCCACCGCCGCCGAGCTCGTCGGTGAAGACGACCTTGGTGCCGGCGTTGTTGAACGTCGCCGAGTGCCAGAACGCGAAGTTCTCGTCGTCCCGGACCGTCGCGGTGACCTTCGGGCTCACCGGGTCGGAGATGTCCATCAGGATGCCCTCGCCCATGCAGGCTCCGGCGGCGACGTTCTTCTCCGGGAAGACGGTGATGTCGTGACAGCCGGTGGTCGCCGACGTGCGGTCGGGATACTGCTTGTCCGGCTCACCGGGGTTGCCGCCGTCCGGGAACAGGTTCGGGGTGGCGACGACCGCGGCCTCTGCGGGCCTGTCCAGCGGCACCTTGACGATCGAGATCAGGTCGTGCGGCGGCTGGCAGTCGGGGAAGCTCGCCGACGGGTTGTAGGAGGAGATGTAGAGGTAGGCGTTGCGCCGGTCCCGTCCCTTGCCGGGCAGGAGCGTCAGAGTGTGCGAACCGCAGTTGGTCTCGACCGCCTTGACGTACTTCGGGTTCTTCTTGTCACTGATGTCGAAGATCCTGATGCCCTCCCACGACTCCTTGATCGACGCATTCTGGGAGGTGCTGCTGCAGGAGTCGTTGTTGCGGGAGGAGTCGACGGCACCGAAGAGCAGGTTCCCGTAGACGGCCACGTCCATCTGCCCGCCGGGGCAGATCACCGAGCTGACCAGGGAGGTCTTCTTCGGCTTGCGGACGTCGTAGATCGAGAAACCGGTGTAGTTGCCGACATAGGCGTAGTCGCCCTGGAAGGCCATATCGGTGTGGATGTCGGTCAGCTCGGCCGGCTTGGGGATATTGGTCACATGCTCGATGTTCGGGCTCATGACGATCTCACCGGGCGCCGGGATGTCGGCCGCCTGGGCGGGCACCGAGGACAGCGCCATCGCGGCCGCGACACCGGCTACTACCAGGAACCGGCCGGTCAGGCCCTTCCTGAGAGGGGTGAACACGTGCAAACCTCCTTGCCATGCGCCCCTATAAGGAGCACATAAATAACCCGATGGTTCATCCTGAACGGCCGGTCAGGCAAGATGTCATTGTGTCAGCAAGTTTTTCCGACATGCCGTCTTTACTCTCGCAGTATGCATGGGTTACCGTCTTTCGGCACAGCAGCCAAGGAAGGGAGACCGGGTGCGCGTCGCGCTTGTCGCCGTGGTCGCCGCCGCCACCCTCTGCCTCGGCGCGTGCAGCTCCGGCCAGGCACCGACGCCGCAGGCGCAGCCGACCGCCCCGATCATCGCGCCCGGCAGACCGGGCGAGGCCGCCAGGACGATCAGTCCGGACGAGGCCGCCACGGCCGTACCCGCTCCCACCGCCAACGCGGCGGACGTGAAGTACGCGCAGGACATGATCACCCATCATCGGCAGGCCGTCGACATGGCGATCCTGGCTCCCTCACGGGCCCACTCGGCCACGCTCAAAGGACTCGCCTCGCGCATCAAGGACGCCCAGGGACCGGAGATCCAGTACATGACGACCTGGCTGCGGCAGCAGGGCCAGCGTGTGCCGGACCACCACGCCGACCACGCGGGCATGCCGGGCATGGCCACCCCCGCGCAGCTGGAGGCGCTCAAGGCCGCCAGGGGGAAGGACTTCGACCGGCTGTTCCTCACCTTGATGACCGCTCACCACCAGGGGGCGGTCACCATGTCCGAGCAGGTTCTGGTCGGCGGCTCGCACATCAAGATCGAAGAGCTGGCGAACGACGTCTCCGCCACCCAGAACGCCGAGATCCGCAGAATGCAGGAGATGCAGGCGGCGTTATGAGCCGACCCGCCAGGAGTGGAGATACCTCTCCTGGTCGGAGCTGAGGGTGTCCACCTCGATACCGGCGGCGGCCAGCTTGAGCCGCGCCACCTCGACGTCGACCTCCTGCGGCACGTCGTAGACACCCGGCGCCAGCCCCGCCCGCTCACGGGCCAGCCACGCCACCGCGAGCGCCTGGGCGGAGAAGGACATGTCCATGACGGCGGCCGGATGCCCTTCCGCGGCCGTCAGGTTCACCAGGCGGCCTTCGGCGAGCAGCAGGAGCCGGCGGCCGTCGGCGAGAACGTACTCGTCGGTGTTGGGGCGCACCCCGGGATGTACGGCCTGCGCCAGCTCGTCCAGTGCCCGGACGTCTATCTCGACGTCGAAGTGGCCGGCGTTGGCCAGGATCGCGCCGTCCTTCATGACCGCCAGATGCTCGCCCCTGATCACGTCGCGGTTGCCGGTGACCGTGACGAACACGTCTCCGCTCCGGGCCGCGCTCGCCATGGTCTGCACGTCGTACCCCTGCAACGTGGCGTCCAGCGCCTTGACCGGATCGATCTCGGTGACCACCACCCGCGCCCCCAGCCCCTTGGCCCGCTCGGCGACCCCCCGGCCGCAGTAGCCGAACCCCGCGACCACCACGGTCTTGCCGGCGAGCAGGGTGTTGGTGGCGCGCATTATGCCGTCGACGGTGGACTGGCCGGTGCCGTACCGGTTGTCGAACATCCGCTTGGTCCGGGTGTCGTTGACCGCCACGACCGGGAACCTCAGCGCCTGTTCCGCGGCCATCTGCCGGAGCCGGATGATGCCGGTCGTGGTCTCCTCGCATCCCCCGGAGACCGTCTCCAGCAGCTCGGTCCGCTCGGTGTGCAGGATGTTGACCAGGTCGCAGCCGTCGTCGAGGACGAGGTCCGGGCGGATGTCGAGCGCCCGGTGGATGTGGCGGTAGTAGGTCTCCCTGTTCACCCCGGCCAGCGCGTGCACGGCGACACCGTAGTCGCCCAGCGCGGCGGCGACGTCGTCCTGCGTGGACAGCGGGTTGGAGGCGGCCAGTGCGATCTCGGCCCCACCCGCCTTCAGCGCGCCCATGAGCACCGCGGTCTCGGCAGTCACGTGCAGGCACGCGGCGATCCGGAGTCCGTCCAAGGGCCGCTCGGCCGCGAACCGCTCACCGATGGCGGTGAGCACCGGCATCGACCGCGCCGCCCACCCGATCCGCCGTTCGCCCGCGGCCACCAGCGTGCTGTCCACGTTTCTCCCCGGATTGCCCGAAGGGCCCCCGCGGATCCGCGGGGGCCCGGTGGAACGGTCGATCAGTAGCGGTAGTGGTCGGCCTTGTAGGGGCCCTCGATGTCCACGCCGATGTATTCCGCCTGCGCCTTGGTGAGCTTGGTGAGCTTCACGCCGAGGGCGTCGAGGTGGAGGCGAGCGACCTTCTCGTCCAGGTGCTTGGGCAGCACGTAGACGCCGACCGGGTACTGCTCGGTCTTGGTGAACAGCTCGATCTGGGCGATCACCTGGTTGGTGAAGGAGTTGGACATGACGAACGAGGGGTGGCCGGTGGCGCAGCCCAGGTTCATCAGGCGGCCCTCGGCGAGCACCAGGATCTGGCGGCCGTCGGAGAAGGTCCAGGTGTGCACCTGCGGCTTGATCTCGGTCTTGACGATGCCCGGGATCTTCGCCAGCCCGGCCATGTCGATCTCGTTGTCGAAGTGGCCGATGTTGGACACGATGGCGTTGTGCTTCATCTTCGCCATGTGGTCGGCGGTGATGATGTCGAAGTTGCCGGTCGTGGTGACGAAGATGTCGGCGATGCCGACGACCTCGTCCAGGGTGGTCACCTGGAAGCCGTCCATGGCGGCCTGGAGCGCGCAGATCGGGTCGATCTCGGTGACGATGACCCGGGCGCCCTGGCCCCGGAGCGCGTCGGCGCAGCCCTTGCCGACGTCGCCGTAACCGGCCACGACCGCGACCTTGCCGCCGATCAGCACGTCGGTGGCGCGGTTGAGGCCGTCGATGACCGAGTGGCGGCAGCCGTACTTGTTGTCGAACTTCGACTTGGTCACCGAGTCGTTGACGTTGATCGCCGGGAAGAGCAGCGAACCGGCCTTGAACATCTCGTAGAGGCGGTGGACACCGGTGGTGGTCTCCTCGGTGACGCCCTTGATGCGCGAGGCGACCTCGGTCCACTTCTTCTCGGGGGTGACCGTACGGCGGAGCAGATCGAGGATGATCTTCCACTCCTCCGCGTCGTTCTCGCCGGCGCTGGGGACGGCGCCCGCCTTCTCGTACTCGGCGCCCTTGTGGACGAGCAGGGTGGCGTCGCCACCGTCGTCGAGGATCATGTTGGGGCCGTCACCGCCGGGCCACACCAGCGCCTGCTCGGTGCACCACCAGTACTCCTCCAGGGTCTCGCCCTTCCAGGCGAAGACCGGGACGCCCTGCGGGGCGTCGACGGTGCCGTTCGGGCCGACGACGACGGCCGCGGCGGCGTGGTCCTGGGTGGAGAAGATGTTGCAGCTCACCCAGCGGACCTCGGCGCCGAGCGCGACCAGCGTCTCGATGAGCACGGCGGTCTGGATGGTCATGTGCAGCGAGCCCATGATCTTCGCACCGGCCAGCGGCTGGGCCTCCGCGTACTCCTTGCGGATGGCCATCAGGCCCGGCATCTCGTGCTCGGCGAGCTGGATCTCCTTGCGACCGAAGTCCGCAAGCGAAAGGTCGGCGACCTTGAAGTCCATGTGTTACCCCTCTGGTTGGTGATCGCGCTCGACTCGTGCCCTCGCCGGCCACGCGCTCCGGCTCCGCCACCGGGCCCGGCCCGTCGCTCCGCCGGAAAAGTCGACGCTTGCGAGTTTAGGTGGCGATACGGCTCCGCGCATCTTTGGGACGGCTAACCTGACACAAGAATGTTAGAAACTGCGGAAAGGTTGAGGAATGCGGATCACCGAGGCCGCCGAACGGCTGGGCATGTCGCCCCGCATGCTCCGCTACCGCGAGGCGCTCGGCCTACTCCCACCGGTCAGGGAACAGGGCTCACACCGGCGTTTCGGCCCCGAGGAGCTGTCGGCCGTGGCCCAGGGTGTGGAGCTGGAGAAGCGGTTCGACATCTCCCCCGCCGAACTGGCCTTCGCCCTGCGGGTGATGAGCGAGCCCGCCGTCGCGCAGGCCGTACGGGAACTGGGACTGCGGATCGGCCGCCTGCAGGCCCCGCGCCGGGCCCTGGACTTCGAGAAGGAGAAGGCGCTGCGCCTGCTCCAGGGCCGCTCTTGAAAACATGGGCCCGATCGGCTTCGGCGACGAATCCGATGCACGCCGGCCCGAGATCACCGAAGTCGTCGACCATGTGCTGACGGCCGCCGTCGATCAACTGGGCCGGCAACTCGGCTGACTGCCCCGGGGAGCGCCGGTGACTCCGGGCTCCCCGGGGATGGTCAGGCCGAGCCGTTGACCCTGGACCTGTCGAGGTCCGGCTCCAGGTAGATGATGCGGGCGGTCGGGACGGCGGCGCGGATGCGCTGCTCGGCCTCGTCGATCCCGCGGGCCACCTCGGTGGCCGTGTCGTCGTGGTCGACCGCGATCTTGGCGGCGACCAGGATCTCCTCCGGGCCCAGGTGGAGCGTGCGCATGTGGATGATCCGGGCGACCTCGGGCGTGCCCTCCAGGGCCTCGCGGATCTGCTTCTCGACCTCCGGACCCGCGCCCTCACCGATCAGCAGCGACTTGGTCTCGACCGCGAGGATGACCGCGATGACGGCGAGCAGGACGCCGATCGCCATCGTGCCGACACCGTCCCAGACGCCGTCACCGGTGACCACCGCCATGGACACACCGGCCAGCGCGAGCACCAGGCCGATCAGCGCGCCCAGGTCCTCCAGGACGATCACCGGTAGTTCCGGCGACTTGGACCTGCGGATGAACTGCACCCAGGACTGGTCGCCGCGGACCGTGTTGGACTCCTTGATCGCTGTACGGAAGGAGAAACCCTCGGCGATGATCGCGAAGATCAGCACCCCGAAGGCCACAATGGGTGTCTCCACCGGGTGCGGATCACTGATCTTGTGCCAGCCCTCGTAAAGAGAGAACAGCGCACCGATCGTGAAAAGCACCACCGCCACGACGAAAGCGTAGAAATAGCGCTCCCGGCCATAGCCGAACGGGTGCTCGGGGGTCCGTTTCCGCGCCGCCCGCTTCCCTCCGACCAGCAGCAACACCTGGTTACCCGAGTCGGCAAGGGAGTGGATCGACTCGGCGAGCATCGACGAGGACGTCGTGATCAGGAAGGCCACGAACTTGGCCGCCGCGATCGCGAGGTTCGCCGATAATGCCGCAATGATCGCCTTGGTACCGCCGCCCGCGCTCACGGCAGCCTCCACTCGTTGATTCGATAAAAGCCGAGATGAAATCCTATGGGGAAACTCTCGCCTTCAGTTCTGTGATGGTCGACACAGGGGTCGGGTCGATCCCGTACCCCAACGCGAGGTACGTACTCGCGTAGTCGCCCATGCCGATCAATGTCGCGAGCCGCTCCAGCGGATGTGATCCGTCGGCGGCGAGCTGGGTGACCGGGACCCCCCTGTCCTCCGCCAGCCGTACCGACACCTCGCGCCGTCGCGCCACCTGCGGATGCTCCTCGACGTCGCGGAGCACGAACAGCCGCAACGACCGCCCGCTCTCCTCGGCGAAGATGTCGCGCGTGGCCAGCGGGCCGTCGAACGCCACCACCTGGTTGTGGTCGACCTCCGGGATCTCGCCCCAGACGGCCGGGTATTTGCCGTTCTCGTTGAGCTGGCAGGCCCACCGGTAGGCGGCGACCGCGGCCAGCGGCGAGGATCCCCAGATCATCGGCACGGTCTCGGCCATCTCCATGGCCAGCGACTTGCCCGGATTGATGAACGACTCACTCGCCGGACGGCACCGGTGCGCGATCTCCTCCAGGCGCCCGGCGACGTTCTCGTACACCTCGTCGTCCACCTTGATCAGGCCGAGCTCGGCGGCGACGACGACCGGCGGGATCGACAGCTCCCAGAGGGCGGCCCGCGGCTGCCCTCCGGAGGTGACGGGCACGAACGGCGCGCCCGCCTGCCGGGCGATCGCCTGCAACGGGGAGTCGGGCGCGCCCACCGCGAGCAGACGGCAGCCACGGCGGACGGCCTCCATCGCCATCGCGAGTGTCTCCTCGGTCCTGCCCGAGCACGACACCGCGATGACCACGTCGGTCGAGCCGACCCAGCCGGGCAGCCGGTAGGACCGCACGGTCACGACCGGCAGCGGGGCGCCGTGGCCGCAGACCGCGTTGAGGATGTCACCGGCGATGCCCGAACCGCCCATGCCCGCGACCACGAGGGCCCGGGGCCGCCCACCGCCGACCAGCGCGGACAGATCGGTCTCGCGCGTGGCGCGGTAGGCGGTGCGGACCTGCGCCGCCGAGGCGGCCACCGCGCGCAGCATGCCCGACGGATCGCCGCCGGCCAGCCGCTCGGGGTCGTCGAGCCGATCCGGCTCCCAGCTCACGGCTTCCGCGCCTCGTCGACCAGCAGCACCGGGATGTCGTCCCGGACCGGATACACCAGGCCGCAGGAGGCGGAGGTGCAGAACAGCTCGTCCACTTCGGGCTCGGCGCGCAGGGGGGACTTGCAGTTGGGACAGGCCAGGATCTCCAGCAGCCAGTCGTCGATCTTCATCTGTTCAGCTCCTCACGACAGCGAGAACTTCGTCCCTGATCGCTGCCATCTGAATCTCGTCAGCCGCTTCGGCGTTAAGCCTGAGCAGCGGCTCGGTGTTGGACGGGCGAAGGTTGAACCACCATCCGGGTCCGGACACGGTCATGCCGTCCAGTTCGTCGAAGGTGACACCGTCGCGGCCGGCGAACGTCCGGCGCACCCGCGCCGTCGCCTCCGCCTGGTCGGCGACCGTGCTGTTGATCTCTCCGGAGGCCGCGTAGCGGGCGTAGTCCGCGAGGATCTCCGACAGGGGCCGGTCCTGCTCGCCCAGCGCGGCCAGCACGTGCAGCGCGGCCAGCATGCCGGAGTCGGCGGACCAGAAGTCCCTGAAGTAGTAGTGGGCCGAGTGCTCGCCGCCGAAGACGGCACCGGTCCTGGCCATCTCGGCCTTGATGAACGAGTGGCCCACCCGGGTGCGGACCGGACGCCCGCCATGCTCGGCGATGATCTCCGGGACGCTCCGCGAGGTGATCAGGTTGTGGATGACCACGGCGCCGGGGTGCTTGGCCAGCTCGCGCGCCGCGACCAGCGCGGTGATCGTGGAGGGGGAGACCGACTCGCCACGCTCGTCGACGACCCAGCAGCGGTCGGCGTCGCCGTCGAAGGCCAGGCCGATGTCGGCACCGGTGTCGAGGACGGCCTTCTGCAGGTCGCGCAGGTTCTCCGGCTCGATCGGGTTGGCCTCGTGGTTGGGGAAGGTGCCGTCAAGCTCGAAGTAGAGCTCGGTCGTCTCCAGCGGGAGCCCCTCGAACACCACCGGGACGGTGTGGCCGCCCATGCCGTTGCCCGCGTCCACCACGACCTTCAGCGGCCGGATGCCGGACAGGTCGACCAGCGTGCGCAGGTGGTCGGCATAGCCCCGTAGCAGGTCTTGTGCGGAGACGGTCCCGCCGCCGTCGCCGCCGACTCCGGACTTCAGGAGCTCGGCCGCCCGGTCGCGGATCTCGGCCAGACCGGTGTCGCCGCCGATCGGCACGGCGCCGGCCCGGCACATCTTCATGCCGTTGTACCGGGCGGGGTTGTGGCTCGCGGTGAACATCACGCCGGGCAGGGCGAGGCTGCCGCTGGCGTAGTAGAGCAGGTCGGTGGAGCCCAGTCCGGCATGGACGACGTCGGCCCCGCGTGAGGTCACCCCGCGGGCGAAGGCCGCGGCCAGCGGCGCCGAGGAGGCGCGCATGTCGTGGGCCACCACGGCGGTCCCGGCGCCGGTCACCTCCACGAAGGCCGCGCCGACCGCCTCCGCGGTCTCCTCGTCGAACTCGTCCGGCACGACGCCTCGGACGTCGTACGCCTTGAAGATCTTGGCGAGGTCACCCACTCCAGCTCCGCCCTTTATGTCATGTCTGCCGAGCCCAGCTTATCCGGGTCAGCGGTCACGCTGGGGTTGAGCGGAACGGAGCACCCGGAGGTGACCGCGGCGCCCCACCTCGACTCCCTGGCCGACGGGCTCGGCGCCCCCCGTCGGGGCGGGTCTGGCCGCCTCGCGGACCGCGTTGGCGAGGGCCTCCAGATCGTCGCTGCTCGGCGGCGCACCGTCACTGGGAAGGCGCACGACCTCCCAGCCACGAGGTGCGGTCAACCGCTCGGCATGCTCGGCACACAGGTCATAACAGTGCGGCTCGGCGTACGTCGCCAAGGGCCCGAGAACGGCGGTCGAATCGGCGTAGACGTACGTGAGCGTGAATACGGCAGGCTGACTGCACGCGGTGCGGGAACAGCGGCGGACGGGGCTCACGGTGGGACCGTATCCGGTAAGCGTCCGAGGCGCCACTATCTGAGCGCTCTTAACGAGCGTGTCGCCACAATTCGGACACGTGTCCCATCTTCCACCCGCCTGTACGGCTTACCACCTCTGTCCCCGGTCGCCTCCCCGCCCTCCTCCCGGCGCGTCTAAGCTTGGCCCGTGAGTTCGGCACCCGGCGGTTTCCGCCCTCCCCGCAGACGCGACCGGCACGGCCGTGGCATGCGCGGCCCGTTGGCGCCCTCCCATGTGCCGATCGCCAAGTCCCGCAGCGAGCGTTTCGACGACTTCGTCCTGGACGCCGTGGACCGGCTCAAGCCCCGCTGGAGCAAGCAGCTAGCGGCGGTGGAGTTCGCGGTCGAGGAGGTGCCGCCGCTCAGCGAGCTGAGCGACGGCCCCGGGCTGCTGGCCGGAGAGCCGATCCCGTTCGGCCGCTCCGAGCCCGCCGCGGGCAAGCGCCCGGCCGTCGTGATCATCTATCGGCGCCCCCTGGAGGCCCGGGCCCGTGACCGCGACCAGCTCGGCGCGATGGTGCACGACGCCGTGGTGGAGCAGGTCGCCGACCTGCTGGGACTGACGCCCGAGACGGTCGACCCCGGCTACGACCGCGACTGAGCGCCGGACGGCGCGCGGGGTCCGCCGGCGGGACCGGGGCCCGGCGGGAACCCGGCCGGGCCTCAGGGCAGCACGGCCGAGACGGACTCGGTGATCGGCGGCACCAGCGCCCACAGGCGCGCGGCCGCCAGCGGCTGCGCGGTCAGCAGCAGCCCGTCCTTGACCCGCTCGTCCATCACCCGCCCGCCGTATACCGGGCCGGACCCGGGCAGCGGCAGCACGACCACCGCGAAGGGGCCGTCCACCTTGGGCAGCTTGACCTCCTTGGTGCGCGAGGCGATGACGCTCACCTCGAAGGGTTCCGGTGCCTCCCCCTTGCGCGGCAGCACCTGGACGCTCACCTTTCCGGCGGTGTCCGGCGCGGTCAGCAGCAGCCGGGAGCTCTGCTTCTTGCCCGTGCGGTTGTCGGCCACCACGCTGCCCAGGTCGATCGGGGCGGCTCCGGCGGTGAAGGCCACGTCCCCCTTCTTCCCGGTCCCGGTGACGGTCAGCCCGGCGACGATCGGCGCGTCGGAGGTGAGCAGCAGCGCGGAGGGCTGCCCGGCGATACCGGTCGACAGGTCGAGGGTGGCGACGGACCCCGCGGATACCTCGACCAGTTCGCGGTCCTTGAGCGCGTAGGTCCCGTCGGGGGTGAGCGCCTTGACCTCGACCAGGGTGTCGGCCTCTCCGACGGAGGCGACCAGCAGCTCGCGTTTCCCCCCGCCGCCGGGGATGCCCGGCACCACGACGCGGGTGGCGGGCGCGGTGGAGACCGGCAGCCAGTCGACGCCGCGGCCGCCGTTCATGATCGCCCGAGCCGCGGCGGTCACCCGGCCGGAGCTGGTGCGCACCTCGACGGCCATGACGAGCGGTGAGGGGGCCAGGTCGCCGACCTTGATCGTACGGCTCTCGCCCGGCTTGACGGTGAACACGCCACCGGAGTCGCCGACCACCGGTCCCTCTCCCGAGTAGACCAGGATCTCCACGACGGCCGGGGCGGGGTCGGCGTTCGTGAGGTGGATCGTGACGTCGGCCGAGGCCGGTCCCGGCCCGACCAGCCAGGTGCTCGCCACGGGCTCCACGCACCGCACTCCGGCCAGTCCCCGGTGCTTTCCGGAGGTCTCCTTGCGGGTCTGCTCCGACTCCAGGCCGGCGGCCATGCTCCCGGTGGACACCACCGTCAGCGGCCCCGACTTGGCGGGGACCTTCTCCTGCCAGAGGCCGCCGGGGGCCTCCAGGGTCTGGAGGGTCTTGTCACCGGCGACGATCGTCGTGGTGCCCGGCCCCTGCCCGCCCGGCGGGGTGACGACGCCGACGGCGGCCTCGCCGGCGTCGGGGCAGACGGCCGTCACGGAGGCGACGGGCACCCGCTGCGGGCCGGGCGCGGGCCGGGTCTCGGCCCCCGGCTGGGTCGCGGAGGCCACGCCGTAGAGGGCGAGAAGGGCCACCAGGACCAGGGCCAGCAGACTGAACCGGTTCTCGATCAGGGACTTCACCGGGGGGCCAGCTCTCTTACGGGCTCGGGCAGGTCCTGGGAGGCGGAGCCGGATCGCGAGCCGGGTGCCGCCAGGACCGACACGACCAGCAGGATGAGCGCCTGGGCCCAGAGCCAGCGGTCGTGCCAGGGGTCGCCGGCCGGGACGGGGGGCCTGGCGATCGGCTGGGTCAGCCGCCACGCACCGAGCGTCCGGGCCAGGCTCATCCTGGCGAGGGCGGGCTGGGAGTCCAGCGCCTGGCTGATCTCCGGGCTGATCGGCGGAGCCACCACCACGAACTGCACGCCGTGTGCGGCCAGCACGTCGGCATCGTCCGCGCCCCGGCCGGAGACCAGCCCGGCGGCGGCGACGCCGACGCGTTCGCGCGCCGCCTGCTCCATGGGGATGTCGGACTCGCCGATCAGCGGGGTACGGCCGCTCAGCACGGTGAAGGTCAGGCCGTCCCGCCGGGTGCGCAGGAGCAGGGTCCGCTCACCGTCACGCGAGTTGACCGCGGCCAGGGCGGGCAGCACGTCGGGCACGTTCCCGCTGATCGGACCGTCCACCCCCTTGGCGATCCACATGCCGGCCGCGAGCAGCGGGGTGGAGAAGGCGATCGCCACGACGGCGAACGCGGTGACCCTGCGCAGCCCGCCCGCCGCCCGGAACTCGACGATCCGGTCGGCGGTGAGGGCGGCCACCACCAGCAGGCCGGTGGTGGCGAAGGCCAGCGGCACACCCGGCCAGGCCGGGGCCACGGCGTCGCCGTTCAGAGAGGTGACCGGGGTCCGGCTGACCAGGATCGCCACCAGCAGGCCGAAGAGCGCGACGCCCCAGCCGACCGCGATGACCATCCGGTTGCGGCGCATCAGCAGCGCGGCCAGGCAGGCGACGATGAGGCCGCCGGTCACCCAGAGCGGCGGCATGCCGGGGCCGCCGGGGCTGAGCGTCAGCAGCGAGGAGGCGGGCAGCGCGGGGTCCACCAGAGCCAGCTGGTGCAGTCCGGCCTCCAGCAGGAGCCGCCCCGGCGCGCCGAGCACCTGGGCCAGCCAGGGGAACAGCAACGCCACCGGGACGCCGAACGCGATGACCACGGAGAGCGCGACGCCCCTGCGGGGGAAGGCCAGCGCGGCCAGCGCGCCGAGGACCAGGGTGAGCGGGTAGACCAGCGGGGCGAAAGCCGTACCGACGGCCAGGAGGAGGCCCAGCCCCCACGCGGCCCGGCGGGCCCGGCGGCCCTCGCCCGAGAGCAGGGTGGTGGCCAGCGCCGCGTAGAGGGGCAGCAGCACGAAGACCACGGCGGTGCCGAGCCGTCCGGCGGCGACCGTCCCGGTGGCCACCGGGAGCAGCGCGTAGGAGGAGGCCAGCCAGATGCGGGTCCAACGGCCCGGGATCATCGACCGGGTGGCCACGTAGGCGGAGAACCCGGCCAGCGGCACGGAGCCCAGCAGCAGCACCGAGACCGCGAGCCAGACCTTGCCGAACAGCACGCTGGACAGCGCGGCCAGCGCCGCGACGTACGGCGGCGCCCACGCGTCGCTCCCCAGCCCGGCCTGGTGGTATCCCTCCAGGTAGAGATCCCACAGGTCGGAGGAGCCACCGGTCACCGGGACGAGTGCGCCGCCGCCCAGCCGGGCGCCGCCGATCAGACCTCGCTCGGCGATCAGCGTGACCACGGCGAGCGCGAGGAAGAGCAGCACTCCCGGATTGCCGAAGACCCGCTGCATCCCCCCGGCGTCGGCGAGCAGCTCCTCACCGTCCTCCTGGGAGGCGGCCACGGCCTGGTGCCGGCCCGCCGACTCCACGAAACCGGTCCCCGCCAGGTAGCTCTGCAGCCGGTCCGAGAGGCGCCGGTAGCCCGCACCTGACGGGGTGAGCAGCCGTTTGACCGCCGCATGGCCCTGTTTGCGGCCCTTGGCGCGGGCCCGGCGGGCCTTGATCATCCGTCCGGGATGGCCGACCACCGAGCCGAGCGCGACGATCTCGTCCAGCGCGTCGGCGGGCCGCTTGGCCAGCAGGAACAGCAGCGTGCGGAAGGCCGAGCCGGAGATGTTGCGGACCAGCGCCCACATCAGCGGCCAGAACGGCAGGTTCGCCATGACCACGAAGATCGCGTTGCGGCGGTCCAGCCGGCGGGGATGGTCGCCACTGACGATGATGCGGCGGCGCCGCCGGGTGGCGGCCTCGGCGTGCCAGGCGACCGCCTGGGTGACGTTCTGCACCCGGTGCCCCGCGGCCCTGGCCCGCCAGCACAGGTCGAGGTCGTCGCGGAACAGCGGCAGGAAGGGGTCGAGGCCGCCCACCTCGTCCCAGACGTCCCTGCGGATCAGCATCCCGGCGCTGGAGACCGAGAGCACGTCCCGGACGCCGTCGTACTGTCCCTGGTCGAACTCGCGGGGCTCCAGCCCGGTGTCCCTGCGGCCTGTCCGGTCGACGGTGACGCCGATCTCGAGCAGGACCCGCCGGTCCAGCCAGTCCCGGAGCTTGGGGCCGAGCACTCCGGCCTTGGGGTCGGCGTCGGCGGCCCGGAGCAGGGCCTGCAGCGCTCCGGCGTCCGGCGCGCAGTCGTCGTGGAGCAGCCAGAGCCATTCCCGCCCGCCGGCGGGCCCCAGCCGGTCGAGCACCGCGGCCACGGCCTGGCCGAAGCTCGTCGAGCGCGGAAGGGTGAGCACGGCGTTCGGGCCGAGGACGCCGGTCAGCAGTGCGGCGCTGCCGTCCCGGCTGCCGTTGTCGACCCCGACGGCACGGTCCACCGGCCGGGTCTGCGCGAGCAGCGCGTCGAGGGTCTCCCCCAGCCAGCGGGCACCGTCATGGGAGACGACGATCGCAGTGACGCTGTGGTGGAGACGGGGGGAGTCGGTGATGGACATACGTCCCGTGGTTCAGGAGGGGTGACGATGGGCGCGACAACGATACGACACACTATGTACGGCTATGCCATATGGATGAAAAAACGGGTCACGTGACCCGTGGTCACGTGACCCGTCGAAATATCGTCAAGCGCCCTCAGCGGGCGCCTCAACTGCCTCTTAGACTGCCTCACGCTTGATCCGGCGACGTTCCCGCTCGGAAAGCCCACCCCAGATGCCAAACCGCTCGTCATGCTCAAGCGCGTACTCAAGGCATTCGGCACGGACCTCACAGGAGCGGCACACCTTCTTGGCCTCCCGTGTGGACCCGCCCTTCTCCGGGAAGAACGCCTCCGGGTCGGTCTGCGCACACAAGGCGCGTTCCTGCCAGCCAAGCTGCTCTTCAGCGATGCTGTCCTGTGCGATGACCAGGTCGGCCACTGCACACCTCCCTGCCGCCCGCAAATGGAGCCCCCCTATGAACGCCTCCCTCTTACCCACCCAGAGGAAGGCGTAACAACACGTGTGTAATTACACGCGCGTGCCCGGTGTGGCGTCAAGCGGCATGCCGGTATCCGGGGAAAGACCTGCTCTCCCCGGTTGTAGGTCGCGCACCTCCCACGACGGCGGACGGACCAAGCGATCATGACGACCGCCTGGCCGTTCAGGGCTCTCGGCGGTCGGAACCGTACCAGGACATGTTCTGCTCCTGACCGGGGCCCACCCTCTCTCTATCAGGACTTTCCTCGCCCGTGACCTGGCCGGAGCGCTCCGGCCGGTAGATCGCGGTGGGGTCTATGGCCGGCTGCGAGTCCCACGAGTTTCCGCCGAGCGGGTCGCCCTGGTAGGAGCTGGGGTCGAACCGGAGCGTCGCGTCGGCCGGCTGGTCCCACTGGTGACCGCTCTGCTGCTGGTACGGCTGCGCGGCGGGCGGCGTCTGCGGGTGACCGAACGGGTCGTCGTAGGACCCGCCCTGCGGGGAGGAACCGTATTCCGGGACCCTGAGCTGCGGCTCGGTCCCCTGGGACTGCTGCTGGTAGCTCTCCGCCTGCTGGTAGGCCTGGGCCATCTGCTGGGAACGGGGGTCGACCGGGTCGGGTGCCGGGTAGTGCAGGTTCGGCTCGGTCGGCCGGGCGAACTCCGCGCCGGAGTAGCCGGTGAACGGCTGGCCGTAGTTCTCCGGCGGCTGCGGGAAGGACGGCTGCTCCTGGTTGTCGAAGGCCGTCTGCTGCCGGTTGTCAGCCGGCGCGGGCGCCTCCGGCTGCGGCTGATAGGCCTCCGGCTGCGGCTGATAGGCCTCGGACTGCGGCTGGTAGGTCTCCGGCTGCGGCTGGTAGAAGGAGGCCTGCTGCTGCTCGGGCTGCGGGGAGTAGCCGGGAGCCGGAGAATCGGCCGGCGGAGCGTAGCCGGGATGTTGCGCCGCGGCGGGCGGCGGGTAGCCCGGGAACTGGGCGTCCGGGTAGCCCGGGGCCTGCTGAGGCTGTTCCGCCGGCGTGGCGTAGATCGGCGGGTCGTACGCCGTGGCCGGCGGGTCGTACGGCGCGGCCGGGGCGGAAGGCTGGGCGTCGGCGGCGACGTACGGGCTCGGGGTGTAGGGCTCGGCCGGGGCGGGAGGCGGAAGCTGCGCCTGGGCGTAGGGGGCGGGCTGGTTGCCGGGGGCCTGGGTCTCGACCGGCGGCGCGTAGGCGGCCGGAGAGTAGCCGTCGCCGGTCGGCGGGGTGTAGGCGTGCGCGCTCTGCTGGCCGTAGCCGTCGGAGGTCGCGGCGGAACTGCGGGCGGGCGGGAGCGCCGGCTGGCTGTAGGGGAGCTGCGGGACGGGGGCAGCCTGGGCCTGCTGCTGGGCATGCCCGCCCTGCGGGGTCTGCCCCTGGGGCTGGTACCCACCCTGCGGGGCCTGCTCCTGGGGCTGGAAGCCCTGCTGGGGAGCCTGCTCCTGCGACGGGAAACCCTGCCCCTGGAAGGACTGCTCCTGCTGGAAACCCTGCTGCGGAGCCTGCTCCTGCGGCTGGTAACCCTGCGGATACCCCTGCTGGGAGGCCTGCTCCTGCGGCTGGAAACCCTGCTGCGGAACGGGCTGGGCGTGACCACCCTGCGGATAGGCCTGCCCGTGGGGCTGGAAACCCTGCTGGGGAGCCTGCTCCTGCGACGGGAAACCCTGCCCCTGGAAGGACTGCTCCTGCTGGAAACCCTGCTGCGGAGCCTGCTCCTGCGGCTGGTAACCCTGCGGATACCCCTGCTGGGAGGCCTGCTCCTGCGGCTGGAAACCCTGCTGCGGAACGGGCTGGGCGTGACCACCCTGCGGATAGGCCTGCTGCTCCTGGGCGTACTGCTCCTGAGGACGGAAGGAGCCGCCCTCGGCGCGGACGCCGGCCACGCGGGGAGCGGCCGAGGTCGCCTTCGGCAGCAGGTAGAGCAGCGCGAGCACGGCCAGCGCGAGACCGGGGACGCTGAGGAGGAGGAACTCCACCTTCCGCCCGATGGTCGCGTCTCCGCTGAAGAGCGCGCCGAACAGCCCGACCACGCCGAACAGCGCGGCGAGTCCGAGCATGCCCACGGCGACCTGCGTCATCAGCTTCATCCGGCTGAGCACCGGGCCGAGGTGGCCGGCCAGCAGCACGGCGCCGACGAGCAGCGCCACGGTCACCGGCGAGGTGAAGTCGTCCACGTATCCGAACGCGCGAATGCCGAAGGACGAGCTCGCCGAAGAGGTGGATCCTCCGAACAGCAGCCGTTCGATGCCGACGAGAACGCTCGCGGACGCGATAGCGATCATGAGCCACGCAGCCGGCTCTCGGAGCCGGCCGGCTTCACCATTGATCACAACTACCCCCAACGGGTCTTTAGGTAAACCCGGCACAGTTTTGCACATGGTCGACTTCAACGTCGGGAGACCCAGAAACCTCAGGAATCCCATATGTACTTCACTGCACCTTATTGTCGTATATTTAGCGAACCACTGGAGGCAACCCTGCCAGCGAAGACGGCCCTCGTAACGATCAAGACAAGGCGACCCCGTGCACGGCGGAAGGCCTTCGAACCGGCGTGTCCGAGGCAGTGAAAGACTGGACGCCATGCGCATAGTGTCCCTAGCCGGCGGAATCGGCGGTGCCCGCTTCCTGCGCGGCCTTCTCACCGCCGCCCCCGAATCAGAGATCACCGTCATCGGCAACACCGGTGACGACATCACTCTCTACGGCCTGCAGGTCTGCCCCGACCTCGACACCGTGATGTACACCCTGGGCGGCGGCATCGACGAGGAGCAGGGCTGGGGGCGGCAGAAGGAGACGCACGTCGTCAAGGAGGAACTGGCCGCCTACGGCGTCGAACCCCAGTGGTTCGGCCTGGGCGACCGTGACTTCGCCACCCATATCGTGCGCACCCAGATGCTCCGGGCCGGCTACCCGCTGTCGGCGGTCACCGAGGCGCTGTGCGCGCGCTGGGAGCCGGGCGTACGGCTGATCCCGATGAGCGACGACCGGACCGAGACCCACGTGGTCATCTCCGACGAGCAGGGCCGCCGGGCCGTCCACTTCCAGGAGTGGTGGGTACGGCTGCGCGCCTCCGTCCCCGCCGAAGAGATCATCCTGGTCGGCGCGGACCAGGCCAGGCCCGCCCCCGGCGTGCTGGAGGCCATCGCCGACGCCGACGTGGTGATCCTGCCGCCGTCCAACCCGGTGGTCAGCATCGGCACGATCCTGCAGATCAAGGGCATCCGCGAGGCCCTCATGTCCAAGACGGTCGTCGGCGTCTCCCCCATCGTCGGCGGCGCCCCGGTCCGCGGCATGGCGGACGCCTGCCTGACCGCGATCGGCGTGGACACGACCGCCCAGGCGGTCCTGGAGCTGTACGGCTCGGCCCTGGTGGACGGCTGGCTGGTCGCCGAGGAGGACGAAGGCGTCCGCCTCGACGGCGTCAGCGTCCGGTCCCGTCCCCTGATCATGCATGACGTCGAGTCCGCCGCGGCCATCGCCCAGGCCGCTCTCGACCTGGCCGCCGAACTGTCGGCCTCCCGGCGGGAGCCGGACGGAGCGAAGGGCGAGGAAGAACTGTGAACAGGATCCACCGCAGGCGGGGCGACCAGGGCGACGGCCGGCTGGAGATCTTCCCGATCCAGGGGATCCCCGAGGTGCGGGAGGGCGACGACGTCGGCGAGCTGATCGCCGCGGCCTCGCCCGACCTGCGCGACGGGGACATCCTCGTGGTCACCTCCAAGATCTCCAGCAAGGCCGAGGGCCGGGTCCTCCAGGGCGTCGGACGCGGCGAGGCCATCGCCGCCGAGACCACCCGGGTCGTCGCCCGCCGGGGCGAGACGGTGATCGCGCAGACCGCGCACGGATTCGTCATGGCCGCCGCCGGGGTGGACGCCTCCAACACCGAACCCGGCACGGTCGTCCTGCTGCCCGTCGACCCCGACGCCTCCGCCGCGGCCGTCCGGACGAGCATCTGGGAGCGGCTCGGCGTCTCGGTCGGCGTGGTGGTCTCCGACACCTTCGGCCGTCCCTGGCGCAACGGCCAGACCGACCTCGCCGTCGGCGCGGCCGGAGTGACCCCCGTGCTCGACTACCGTGGCCTGTCCGACGACCACGGCAACGCGCTGGAGGTCACCCTGACCGCGATCGCCGACGAGTTCGCCGCCGCCGGAGACCTGGTCAAGGGCAAGCTGGCGCAGACTCCGGTAGCGGTGCTCCGAGGCCTGGCCGAATACACCACCGAGGACGACGGCCCGGGAATCCGCGAGCTGATCCGTCCGTCCGAGGACGACATGTTCCGGTACGGCTCCCGTGACGTGGTCTTCGCGCGCAGGACCGTCCGCGAGTTCTCCGACACGCCGGTGGACGGAGCCAGGGTCCGCCGGGCGGTGGACGCGGCCATCGCCGCCCCCGCCCCGCACCACACCACCCCGTGGCGGTTCGTCCTGCTGGAGTCGGCCGGGATCCGGGGCAAATTGCTCGACGCCATGCGCGAGGCGTGGATCACCGACCTGCGCGGTGACGGTTTCTCCGAGGAGTCGATCGCCAAGCGGATCCGGCGCGGAGACGTGCTGCGCGCCGCGCCCTACCTCGCCGTTCCCTGCCTGGTCATGGACGGCTCGCACACCTACCGCGACGACCGGCGCAACGCCGCCGAGCGGGAGATGTTCGTGGTCGCCACGGGCGCCGGAGTGCAGAACTTCCTCGTCCAGCTCGCGGTGGAGGGCCTGGGCTCGGCCTGGGTGTCCTCCACCATGTTCTGTCGCGAGGTGGTCCGCGAAGTGCTCGACCTGCCTGCGGACTGGGACCCGATGGGCGCCGTGGCCATCGGCCATCCGGCCGCCCCGCCCCGTGACCGCGCCCCCCGGCAGGCGGCCGACTTCATCGCCGTCCGCTAGCCGTACGGGCTTGGTACGGCCGGCCACCCGCTGACGGGACTCTCTGCTTCCGAGGACCGATCGGTCTTCGGAAGCAGGGCCGGGATCGGCTTCCGCGGTTTCGGCCGATGCCGGGCCACGGCCCCGGAGAACGCCTCCGGGAACACGGCCGCCGATGACGGCAGATCAGCATTTTCAGGGTTTCATCCGTATCGGATCGCGTTCACGATCGCCGCGAACAGGATCAGCGTCCCCAGGCCGACCACGATCATTCTCCGGATCGCCGTCCAGGCCGCCGCCTTCGCATCCGGGACCTTCGCCATCGCCTCGGCCACCGTCTGGAGCGCCTTGCCCCAGTTGGCCCAGGCGTCGAGCGTCCGCTGGAAACGCCGCCCGACGAAGAAGACGATCGTCGCGATCACGATGATGATCAGGACACGGCCGTCCGAGCTGTCCAACGTTGCACTCCTACCAGGGGGAAGCAGGATTCTCGTCGCTGCGGGTATGTCGGGGCTGTCAGAGCTGCGAAATGGCGAACACGATCATCGCGACCACGATGAGCATCAGGATCCGGCCGTCCGCACTGTCCATTGGTGCACTCCCACCTGGAAGGAAGCAGGATTTCATCACTAAGAGTATGCGAACGACTACGGAAATGCCAAGAACTGTTTCCCTTGACCTCAGCCGGAACCGTCCGGGCAGGTGGACGCCGCCCCACCGACCATCACAACACGCGGCGCAGCAGGGGTACGGCGGGCGCCCCCATAGGGACAGCCAGGCGGCCGCTGAAACGTCCGCGTCTTCTCCGCCTTCCCTGTTCCTGCTCTCTCCCCGCCCGCCTACTTACCCGGTCGCCTTCGCCTCTCGCCGGGACAGCTCACGGACGATCTTTCCGGCGGTGACCCGCGGCACCCCACCGTAACGGCCACGCAGATAACCGCGCTCCAGATTCTCCTCCTTGCGCGGCTTGGCCGCTGTCAGCGGATACAGCTCGCTCTCTCCTGAGCGTTGCTTCACCGTGATCCACACCTGATCACGGTTGAGCGGCCGGTCGAGCACCTCACTGCCCAGCAGGATCGCATCGTGCGTTGTGAAGATCAGCTGTGCGCCACGGGGATGAGGTCTGTGGCGATGTGCGGCGTCAGAGCATGCTCGCCCGCCGCATGACATCCCGCCGACCCGGATGGCGGCAAACCGAATGGGACGTCCTGCGGGTGGCCCGATCGAGCGCAGTCCGAGCACGGGCCGCGCGGAGCGTGAAGGCTCCGCGCGGTCCAGGTGTACGGGCTGCGCCCGACGTCCGGTGTTGTGGACCTGTCACACCTGTTCGAGTGGCAGGAGCCTCCGTACGCTCTGGCAGACGCCGTCGCTCGCCGCCGCCGCGGCCAGCCGTTCCCCGTCCGGCACCCCGTAGGAGGTGGTCCGCTGCCGGAGCGGCCGGCCGGTCGGGGCGACCATGGCCGCGATGTCGCTGATCGTTTTGAAGGAGCCGTTCTCCGACCCCGCCATCCGGCTGATCGTCTCCTCCATCAGGGTGCCGCCGAGGTCGTTGACCCCGCCCTGGAGCACCTGGCGGCACAGGCCGTCCTGGAGCTTTACCCAGGAGCACTGGATGTTGCCGATCGCGCCGTGCAGCAGGATGCGGGCCAGTGCGTGCACGGCCCGGTTCTCCCGCGCGGTGGGTCCGGGCCTGGCGATCCCGGCGAGGTAGATGGGCGCGCTGTGGTGGACGAACGGCAGCAGCACGAACTCGGAGAACCCGCCGGTCTCCTCCTGGATGCGGCGGATCAGCCGGATGTGCTGCACCCAGTGGGCGTGGTTGTCGACGTGGCCGTACATCATCGTGGACGTCGTCGGGATGCCGACCCGGTGCGCGGTGGTGACCACCTCGACCCACTCGGCGGTGGGCAGCTTGCCCTTGGTCAGCACCCAGCGCACGTCGTCGTCGAGGATCTCCGCCGCGGTGCCCGGCAGCGAGTCGACCCCCGCCTCCTTGGCCGCGACCAGCCAGTCCTCGATGGACAGGGCCGTACGGCTGGCGCCGTTGATGACCTCCATCGGGGAGAAGGCGTGGACGTGCATCTCCGGCACCCGTGCCTTGACCGCGCGGGCGATGTCGAAGTAGGCGCTGCCGGGCATGTCCGGATGGATTCCGCCCTGCATGCACACCTCGGTCGCTCCCGCCTGCCAGCCCTCCCAGGCCCGGTCGGCGACCTGCTCAAGGCTCAGCGTGTAGGCGTCGGCGTCGGTACGGCGCTGCGCGAAGGCGCAGAACCGGCAGCCGGTGTAGCAGACGTTGGTGAAGTTGATGTTCCGGTTGACCACGTAGGTCACGTCGTCGCCGGCCACCTCCCTGCGGAGGTCGTCGGCGATCCGGCACAGTTCCTCCAGCGCCGCGTCGTCCGCTCCCGCGCCGTCGTGGTCACCGGCGACGTCGAGGAGGGCGAGCGCCTGCTCGTCGGTCAGCCGGGTGGGATCCGCGGCGGCCTGCCGCAGGGCCGCCCCGGCCTCCCCGACGAGCACCGCGGGAGCCGGAAGCCGCTCTCTGAGGGCGTCCCAGTCACCGTAGACGTGGTCGAAGTCGTCCCGGCGGTCAGCGGTGCGGCCCTCGGTGTCGACGGCCGTGTGCAGGTCGGTTCGGCCGAGGGAGACGAATCCGCCGTCCGGCTCCTGCCAGGGGAGGCCCGCCGGGATCGCGTCCTCGCGGGCGAGCCCGGTCTCCGGATCGGCCAGCGCCGCCACGTGCGCGTTGAGCCGGGGGTCGAGCCAGGGCTCTCCGGCCAGCACGTACTCGGGGTAGATGGTCAGCCGTTCCCGCAGGGCGAACCCGGCCGCGGCCGTCCGGGCGGCGAGGTCGTCGATCTGCGGCCACGGTCGCTCGGGGTTGACGTGGTCGGGCGTCAGCGGGGAGATCCCGCCCCAGTCGTCGATGCCCGCCCTGATCATCAGCTCGTACTCGGAGTCGACCAGGTTCGGCGGCGCCTGCACCCGCATCCTGGGCCCGAGCACCAGCCGGGTCACCGCGATCGTGGCGGCCAGTTCCTGCAGGTCGGCGTCCGGCATGCCGCGCATGGCCGTGTCGGGCTTGGCACGGAAGTTCTGGACGATGATCTCCTGGAGCCCGCCGTACTCGCGCGCCACTCTGCGCAGCGCGAACAGCGACTCGGCCCGGTCCTCGACCGTCTCACCGATGCCGATGAGGATGCCGCTGGTGAACGGTACGTTCGTCCGGCCGGCGTCCTCCAGCACGCGCAGCCGTACCGCGGGGTCCTTGTCGGGCGAGCCGTAGTGCGGCTGCCCCTTCTCCTCGAACAGCCGCCGCGAGGTCGTCTCCAACATCATGCCCATCGACGGCGCGACCGGCTTGAGACGCTGCAGGTCCTGCCAGCTCATGACGCCGGGGTTGAGGTGCGGCAGCAGTCCGGTCTCCTCCAGCACCCGGACGGCCATGGCGCGGACATAGGAGAGGGTGTCGTCGTAACCGTGCGCGTGCAGCCACTCGCGGGCCTGGGGCCAGCGGTCCTCCGGCCGGTCGCCCAGGGTGAACAGCGCCTCCTTGCACCCCATCGCCGCGCCCTGGGCGGCGATCTGAAGCACCTCGTCGGGGCTGAGATACATGCTCTCCAGCTTGTGCGGCGCGGTGGCGAACGTGCAGTAGCCACATCGGTCACGACAGAGCCGGGTCAGCGGGATGAAGACCTTGCGGCTGTAGGTGATGATCCCTTGTCGTCCCACCGCCTCCAGGCCCGCGTCCCTGACCCGTCCGGCGTGCTGGAGAAGGGTGTCGAGGTGGGCGTCTCGGGCGTGCAGCAGCACGACGGCTTCGGTCAGGTCGAGAGCTTTTCCGTCACGGGCACGGGCCAGGGCCCGGCGCATCGCGGTGTCGGTGGGGTTGACGCTCATGGCTGCACATTACGGCGCAGCGGCCAGGAAACCGCCACCGGGTGCCGGTTCGGCACAGTCGATCATTCAGAGTTTCTAAAGCGTTAGTTGAAGCAGGTCTCGATAGACATAAATACTTGCGCCTGCATACATTGGAGGCATCCACCGAGGCACCACCCCTTCCCAGGAGTAGAAAATGATCTGGTTTCTTCTCGCCTTCGCCGTCCTCGCCGTCCTCGCCCCGTTCGCCGGAGCCGACACCCGTGACAGCCGCGACTGGCGGAGCGTCGAGCCGCTCCCCGAGCCCGGCCGGGTCAGAAGCGGCGATAGTCGCGTGCCGGCATCCGTGGCCCCCGGGCGGGTGGCCGCTCACCGCCCAGCTTCAACAGCCTGCTGACCCGGTGCCGGTGTCCCCGGTAAGGCGCGAGCAACCGCAACATCCCCGCGTCATCGGTCTTCCGACCGGTCAGCGACCAGCCGACCAGCGAGGACAGGTGGTAGTCCCCCACCGATACCGCGTCGGCGTCACCGTGCGACCGCTGCCGCACCTCGGCGGACGTCCACACCCCGATCCCGGGCAGCGCCCGCAGCAGCCGGTCCACGTCGGCGCTGTCCCCCGCCGTCTCCAGCTTCACGGCATGCCACGCGGCGTTCACGATGGTCCGGGCCCGTACGGCCTCCGTTCCCGCCCGGTGCCAGTCCCACGACGGGATCGACCGCCACGCCTCAGGCTCGGGGAAGACTCTCATCCCCTCGGGTGCGGGCCCCGGGGCGGGCTCACCGTGCCGGAGGAGCAGCCACCGCCAGGCCCGCCACGCCTCGCCGGTCACGACCTTCTGTTCGAGCACGGCGGGAACCAGCGCCTCCAGAACCCGGAAGGTCCGCCCGACCCGGAGCCCTTCGTAGCGCCTGGCCGCGGCACGGACCGCGTCGTGCTCGGGAACGAACCCCGAGACGTCGTCGTCGACGCCGAGCATCGCGGGAAGCGTCTCCAGCAGCCACCCGGCCCCCGGCCCCCAGGCGGTGCCGGCGACGTGTCCGCTCCGGGCGGTCACCCGTAACGTCGCGGGGCCGTCGGGGGTGCGGGAGGTCCGCCAGATCGCCCCGTCGGACGTCTTGCGCCAGGCGGGATCCCCACCGCCACGCCGGTGCGGGTGGAGGGTCAGCTCAAGGTCGAACGGCCCGTCCCAGCGCCATTGCCGCTCCCTCGCCACGGTCACGCGCACGCCCTGCTCTCACCGCACCCGCACGGACCGGACCGGGTCAGACGTCGCTGGAGAAGCGGACGGAGCACTCGGGGAGCACGACACCGGGCCAGATCCGGCTGCCCGCCACCAACTCGTTGCCGGGCCCCACGATCGCACCGTCGCCGATGACGGCGTCGCGCAGGATCGCTCCAGAGGCGACCCGGGCACCGATGCCGATCACCGAGTCGACCACGGCGGCCCCCGCGTGGATCACGCAGCCGTCGCCGAGAACGCTGCCGGACACCTGGGCCCCGGACTCCACGACCGCGCGGGCGCCGATCACCGAACCTCCGTCGATCTTGGCCTCGGCCGAGATCCGGGCGCCGGGCAGCGCGAGGAACTCACCGGGGGGACCGGGCAGCGCGGGTGAGGCCAGGCGGCCGAGGACCAGATCGCGGGAGCCCTTGATGAAGGCCGCGGGCGTGCCGACGTCGAGCCAGTAGGAGGCGTCGGCGTAGCCGAGCACCAGCGCACCGGAGTCGATCAGACCGGGGAAGGTCTCGCGCTCGACGGAGACGACCTCACCGGCCGGGATCGAGTCGATCACCGAGCGGGTGAAGACGTAGCACCCGGCGTTGATCCGGTTGGTGACCGGATTCGGGGTCTTCTCCAGGAAGGCGGTGACCCGCCCCTCGTCGTCGGTCGGCACGCAGCCGAAGCGCGTGGGATCCTCCACCTCGGTCAGGTGCAGGGTGACGGCGGCCCGCCGGGCGACGTGCCGGGCGACCTGGTCGCCGATGTCGTGGCCGGACAGGATGTCGCCGTTGAGCACGAGCACCGGCGCGTCAGGGCCGCAGGTCAGCGCCTCGGCGGCGTTACGGATGGCACCGCCGGTGCCGAGCGGGGTCTCCTCGGTCATGTATTCGAGGGAGAGCCCGAAGGCCGAGCCGTCTCCGAACGCGTCGGAGAACATCTCCGCCCGGTAGGACGTGGCGAACACGATGCGCCGCACACCGAACGAGCGAGCCCGTGCCAGCTGATGGGCAAGGAAGGGAACCCCCGCTGTGGGCAGCAGCGGCTTGGGCGTGCCAAGCGTCAGCGGACGCAACCGCGTCCCCTGTCCCCCGACAAGGAGGATCGCCTCTAGGTCCGGCAAAGGGGTCTCCATCATCTCGCGAGATTAACTCACTATTCGACGGCTCGTTGATACGAGAGCAGATGGGCATCGGCCGAGGCTTCCCAGGTGAACTCCTTGGCTCGGGCCAGCCCTGCCGCCGACAGGGCCTCGCGGCGCTCCGGCGACGTCAGCAGCGTCCGCAGCCCCTCGGCGATGGCGGCGTCGTCGGGCTCGGTGTAGGCGACGGCGTCGCCCCCCACCTCGGGCAGCGAGGTGCTGTGTGTGGTGAGCACCGGGGCGCCGCAGGCCATCGCCTCCAGCAGCGGGAGACCGAAACCCTCACCGCGCGAGGGGAAGGCCGCCACGACCGCGCCGCCGAGGAACCCGGGCAGGTCGGCGAACGACAGGTAGCCGGGACGGAGCACCTTCACGCCGGAGGGCACCTCCCCGACGGCGACGTCCACGTCGGCGTCACGCACGCCCCCGGCCAGCACCAGGGCGGGCGGATCGGGAAGATCCTGGACGGCCCGCACGAAACCCCGGATCAGGCTGGGAATGTTCTTGCGCGGCTCCAGCGGACCGAGGAAGGCGACATAGGGGGTGCCGTGCAGTCCGAGCCGGTCGGCCGCGTGCCCGGCCTCCCGCTCGGAGGGCCGGTGGAACAGCGCCGGATCCACCCCGTGGTAGGCGACGTCGATCCTGGTGGGATCGGCGGTGAGCACCCGGATCAGCTCGTCCCTGGTCGCCTTGGAGGGCACGATCACCCGGGACGCGTGCCGGACGGCCGTCCGGGTCGCCGAGCGGAAGAAGGACGCCTTGACCGCGCTGTGCTGGGAGGGCTCGGTGAACCAGGTGACGTCGTGCACGGTCACCACGGTCGGCAGACCGGAGCGGAGCGGCATCGAGTAATAGGGGACGTGGATCACCTGGGCGCCGGCCTGCCGGGCGAGCAGCGGGAGACCGGTCTGCTCCCAGGTGAGCCGGGCGGCCCGGTTGGTGATCCCGGCCGGGCCGGGCAGGACGCGGGCGGCGGGCGCGAGTGCGGCGTAGCGCTGGGCGTCGGCCCGCTGGCAGACGACGACCAGGTCGGCGCCGGCCTTGTCCAGTGCGGCGACGAGGCCGTCGACATATCTGATCAAAGCACCGCGATCAGCTGGAACGGCGGCTGCGTCGATGAGCACTCGGGGCGTCAAGAAGGATCGCTCCCCTCAGGATCATCGCGGGACGGACGTCCCCCTCCTGCTGTTCACTCTATTGCCAGAGCCTCCGGAAACGTGGGGCGAATCACACGGCTTTTCGCGGGTCGGAGTCGTGCCCGGCATCGACGGCGCGTCGCGCGGACAGGCCCGCGGCACCGGCGCAGACGAGATCGCCGAGAATGATCACAATCCTGGAGCAGAGCGCCACGGCGATCGCCGAGCCCCGGTCCAGGACCGGGGCCAGCACCGCCACCATGGCGGCCTCACGCACCCCGGCTCCCGCGGGGACCACGAACGTCATGATCCCCAGGCACCAGGACAGCGCGAAGGACCCGATGGAGAACAGGACCATCGAGACGCCCGAGAGCCCGAACCCGTGGATGATCGCCGCCAGATGCAGGCCGTACGCGGTCCAGCCGAGCAGCGCCCAGCCCAGTGCGGTGAGGATGCCCCTGCGGGTGAGCGGGCGCTCCAGCGGCTCACGCCGCAGCTTCCGCAGCCCGAACCCGAGGACCGCGTTGATCACCTTCGGCTCGAACACCACCACCAGCACCGGGATCAGCAGGAACACCCAGGCGTACGGCGCGGCGGACCCGGGCAGGGCGGCCAGCAGCGTCACCCCCGAGATCACCAGCCCGCTGCCGAGCTGCACCGGCAGCGTCAGGAAGAAGGCCGCCGCGCTCCGCGACCGAGGCACCCCCAGCTCCCGGCCCATCTCCATCTGGGCGAGCACCGGCCACAGTGAGCCGGGGATGTACTTTCCGAGCTGGCCGACGAAGAAGACCTTCGCCGCCGGGCGGAACGGCAGCGGCGAGCCGAGGTCGGCCAGCAGCGCCCGCCACGTCATCATCCCGCCGCACAGCGCGGCGACCACGGCGACCAGGGAGAGCACGAGCGCCTGCCAGGACAGCCGGGCGAACCCGGCCAGGACCTCGTCCCACTGGCGCGCCACCACCCACCCGCCGAACCCCAGCGCCACGAGCAGGAAGGCGATGCGGACCAGTCGTTTCACCGGGGGCGGACCGGGTCGGGCGGCTGGGGCAGGGCGGCCCCGGCCGGGCGGCGGCTGCTCTTGGTGGCCACCCACAGGTAGGTCGGCACCACCGGCAGCAGTCCGCGCAGGACGGTCCGGGGCAGCCGGGCCAGCACGCCGCCGGCCACCCGGCCGGCCACGCCGCCGAACAGCTCGGAGCCGGCGAACGCCGCCGGGGTGGCGAGCACCGGGAAGGTGTAGTCCCACACCCGCAGGCCGCGCACCATCCTCCGCAGTCCGCGCCGGGTCCGGTAGCGCTCGTAGTAGCTGTCGGCACGGCCGGACAGCCGGACGTAGCGGTCGGCCAGCGCGGGCGGCAGGTAGGACAGGAACGGCAGCTTGTAGTGCGGCTCCATCACCCCGAGCCGGTTGCCCAGCCCGAGGTAGAGCACGCCGTCGTCGGTCAGCACCCGGCGCATCTCGGCCATGATCGCGTCGGGGTCCACCACGTGCTCGTAGATGTGGTTGAAGACCAGCACGTCGATGGAGCCGTCGGGGAACGGCAGCGCGGTGCCGTCGGCGCACACGAACTCGACCCGCTCACCGAACCGCTCGGCCGCCTTGCGCAGGCCGGGCACGTCGATGTCCACGCCGAAGGTCCGCCTCGCGCCCGCGGCGGCGAGCTCGTCGGCGATGAACCCGGCCGAGCAGCCGATGTCGGCGACCGTCAGGCCGTCGAGGACGTCCTTGTCGCGGCCGAGGAAGTGACCGAGCACCGCCACGATCTTCGCGGCCTTGCGCCGGCGCTTCGCCTCGTCGAGCATCGCCGCCTGGAACTCGGAGTACGCCAGCTGCGCCACCCGTTTCGTGCCCATAGCCTCGCCTGCCACTCCCTCGTTCGCCGCGCGGACCGCCCGCCCCCATGGTCCGTCATGCCGGCGGCGGGCGCGGGATTCCCGCGCTCGCCGCGGCGGGTTCGCTTGGTACGCCGCCCAAGCGTACCGGCGAGCCGGGACCCTACCGCCGGGTAAGGTCCGCGTCGTACCCTTGGCGGATGCTGAGCCGCCTGCGGTCAAGCCGCCTGCTCCGGGTGCTGCTCGCCCTCGTCGCGCTGGGTTTTCTGGGGTACGGCCTGGCCAGGAACGCCGACGACACGCTGAGCGCGCTCTCCCGGCTCTCCTGGTGGTCACTGGCCGGGTCCTACCTGTCGGTCATGGCCGGGATCGGGCTCATGGTGCTGGCCTGGCGGGCGGTGCTGGCCGGACTGGGCTCGCCGCTCCCCCTCGGGATCACCGCGAAGATCTTCTTCATCGGCCAGCTCGGCAAATACGTGCCGGGCAGCGTCTGGGCCTATGCCGCGATGATGGAGCTCGGCCGCGACCAGGGTGTCCCGCCCCGCCGTACGTTCAGCTCCACCTCGCTCAGCCTGCTGATCTCCCTCGGCTGCGCCCTCCTCGTGGCGGCGGTCACCCTGCGCGAGACCGTGAGCCAGGCGTGGTACCTGATGGCGCTGATCCCGGTCATCGCCCTGTGCCTGCACCCGAAGGTGCTCACCTTCGGGCTCAACCTGGCCCTGCGGATCGCCCGCAGGGAGCCGCTGGAGCAGGTGCTCGGCGGCCGGGCCGTACTGGTCGCCGTGGCGCTCACCCTGGCCGGTTGGCTGGTGTACGGCGTGCATCTGCTGCTGCCGATCACCGACCTGGGCGCCGCGGGCGGTCCGCTCTACCCGGTGGCGACCGGGGCCTACGCGCTGGCCTGGGCCACCGGCATCCTCACCGTGGTGGTCCCGGCCGGGATAGGCGTCCGGGAGGGTGCCATGGTGCTCGCGCTGGCCCCGGTGCTCGGCTCACCCGACGCGCTGGTGGCCGCGGTGGTGTCCCGGCTGGCGTTCACCCTGGCCGACGTGACCTGGGCCGGGATCGGTTTCCTCTGGGGCCGCGCTCCCCGGCCCGCGGCGGACCGGGACGGGGTTCAGTCCGCGACCAGGGCCTTGAGGTAGGTGGCCCAGTAGGGCTCGGGATCGACGGCCTTGACCCCCGCGCGGAGCCGCTCGGGCTCGCCCGGCCGGTAGAACGCGGTCAGCGCGGCGCGGAGGCTCTCCACCGAGCCGGGCTCGACGAGCAGCCCGTCCACTCCGTCGGTGACGTGGTCGCCGAGCGTTCCCACCCGGCTGGCGATCACCGGGACGCCGTGCTCGTGGCCGAACCACACCTGCTGGCTGGCCGTACCGCTCCGGTACGGCAGGACCAGCGCGTCCACGTCGGCGAACAGCCCCGGCACGTCGTCGTCGGCCACGTAGCCCGGTCGCAGCTCCACCCGGCCGGTCAGGCCGAGCTGGGCGATCAACGCCTCCGTCTCCGCCAGCCCGCCCCAGAACTCCCCCGCGACCCGCAGGGAGACGCCCTCGGGCAGTGCGCGGATCAGCAGGTCCAGCCCCTTGTACGGCCGGACCAGGCCGAAGAACAGCAGCCGGTCCGCCACCCCGTCGGCCTGGCCGCGCTCCGCGGACCTGACCGGGAGATGCGGCGCCATCGCGGCCGTCGCCACCGGGGCGGGCCCGAGCTCACGGGCCAGCGCCGCCTGCGCCTCGGAGTGGACCAGCACCCGGTCCACCCGGCGCAGCAGCGCCTTCATCAGGGGCGCGTCATAGGGCTTGCGCTCGTGCGGCAGCACGTTGTGGCAGAGCGCGACGACCCTGGTCCGGCGGCGCAGGCCGGCGAGGATGCCCAGGTAGGGCGGGACCTGCACCGGGCTCAGCACCGTGAGGATCACCAGGTCGGCGCTCGCCAGCCGCCGCCCGCAGCGGATCCAGCCGTCCGGGCGGCGCCAGTCCAGGACGCGGCGGACGTCGGGGAACGGAGCGCCGTCGGGGGTGTCCACGGTCTGCTGGCCGGGGTAGAGGAAGGACGGGTACTGCGCCTTCCACGACTCGATGACCACGTCGTGCCCGGCGGCGCGCAGCCGGTGGGCCAGCTCGGTGGTGTGCGCGGCCCCGCCGCCCTTGTAGGGATGGGTCGGCCCGACGATCGCGATCCGCATCGCCTACTCGCTCCGGGAGCGCACGATGAGGTCGGCGAGCAGCGCCAGCGACCCGATGAGCAGACCGGAGATGAAGATCACGATGGTGTTGCTGGTCAGGTAGAACCCGTAGCGGACGATGTCCACCACACCCTTGACCAGGCCGATGCCGATCAGCCAGAGCGCGGGCGGCATGAGGACCTTGAGCGGGTTGAAGTACATCACCATCCGCAGCACCTGCAGGATGTAGCGGTAGGCGTCGGACACGAAGCTGAACTTCGACTTCCCGGCCCGCTTGCTGTAGCCGATCGGCAGGTAGTAGACGTCGTGCTGGTTGGACAGGAACGACAGCGTGATCGTGGTGACGCAGGAGAACCCGGGCGGCAGCAGCCGCAGGTACGGCCTGGCCACCGACTTGCGGAACGCCCGCAGCCCGCTGTTGAGGTCGGGGATCTTCTGCCCGGCCAGCCGCTCGGCCACCTTGCGGATGAACCACTTCGCCGGCACCCGGAGAAACTTGTGCGAGCCCTCCTCGGAGGTCCGCGCGCCCACGACCTGGTCGATCGTGTGGTCCTTGTCCAGGATCTCGATCAGCTCGGGGATGCGCTCGTTCGGGTAGGTCAGGTCCGCGTCGGTCCACACGACGATCTCGCCGCGTGCCTCCTGCGAACCGATCCTGCGCACCGTGCCCGACCCGCCGTTGCGGTGGAAGGCCCTGATCCGCATGTTGGGGAAGCGCGGGGCGGCCTCCCGCAGCCTGGCCAGCGTCTGGTCGGTGGAGCAGTCGTCGACCGCCACGAGCTCGTAGGTGTAGCCGCTGCGGTCCATGGCCTCGGAGATGCGCTCGACCTCGTCGATGACATGGTCCTGCTCGTTGTAACAGGGCAGAACGATCGTGACGTACGGCGTTGCGTCCACAGCTGGTCCACTCTCGGATGTCTCGGGCGTGCTCACGTCCGGCGAGGATACTCTGCCCAGTCGGCGGCCGAACGCACATCACCCTCTCCGGACGGTCACCCCCTCCGGCGTACATCCCCTGAGCAGGCGGGATTCCCGGGCCGCCGGAAACGGTCGGCAGGCCGTGCGGATCGCCGGGTTCACGCCCCCCGATGCGGAACCGGGGAGATCACTCCTCCGGCCGGATTGAGGGCGTCCGGACGGCACCAGGATCACCGAACATCTTCCGATCCGCCTCGGCGAGAATCTCCGCCGCCTTGGCCAGGTCTTCGGCCGTCATGGCTCCCTGCTCGCGCTCCCACGCCGCGACCATCGCCAGACCGTCCACAATCCGCCGGTCGTGGTCTGTTCGCATCACGGTCACAGCCTTATGTGGGCTTTGAATCGGCGGGCAGGAGCGTGAACGCGTCCGCCTTGTTGAGCGGGGAGATCACACGGAAGTGCCGCTCGTCCAGAGTGAAGATCGTCGCTGTGTCGTATCGCGCGGCCATGACCACGTTCATGCAGTCGGTCACCCCCAGCTTCAGATCCGCGTAACGCGTGTTGACCGTGATCGCCTCATTGATGTCCTCCTCTTCCCCTGTGATCAGGGTGTACGCGCCTTGCGCGACATCGGAGAGAAACCGGTTCGCCGTCGCGACACCGAATCGCTTGGTCAGCAGGTAGTCGGTTTCGGCGATCACCATGTGCGTAACCAGCATTGGCCGTCTGAGCTGTCCGAACACCCGGACGCAAGCAGGATGCTCGGCGGCAGCCGAGTCGATCGTGGCCAGGATCGCACCGGTATCCGCAATGATCATTCGCCGAATCCATCGAGGTTGTCATCGGCACGGGACGCCCAGGTGGGATCTCCGCTCATCGCGTAACCCATGGCAGGCATGACCATCTTCGGCCGACGGAGCGGGACCACCACGGCGATGGGCTCACCCCTCTCGGTGATGGTCAGCGTCTCTCCCGCCTTGACGCGTGCGAGAACCCGACTGGTCCGATGGGTAAGGTCACGCACACCGACGGTGTGGTCATCGGGCAACGGCTCACTCATGTGGAAACCCTACCCATCAAGTGGCCACATCAATAGAAGAACGCCGTAAGACCCAAGCCGACGGTCACCGGCAACGGCTCGGCGAGGTGGCGATCCCCGTGACTCTCAGGGGCCCGCGTTCGCGGGTGGGACGGCCATCCAGACGTCCATGGACAGCGACCAGGTGCCGTCGGGGGGGCCGGTGAGCGATCTCTCGTCCTGGCGGGTGTGCAGCTTCATCGCCTGGACCGCCGGGCCGTACCCGGAGAGCTGGCCGGCCTTGGCGGCGAGCAGGACCGGGACGCGGCCCGCGGCGCGGGTGCGGTCGACCAGGCGGTCGACGTCGGCGGCGGCGGCCACGTCACCGCCGGGGATGAGGTCGGCCCGGGCGGTGGGGACGCCGCAGGTGCCCCGGACGACCTGGGTGAACCGCTCGCCGGTGACCCGCTCCACGATCAGCACCGAGGCCTGTTCCGGCAGGGCCGCGCACAGCGCCTCGACCGCCGCGCGTTCGCCGGACTCGACGGGGGTGAAGGCCGTCCCGGCGGAGGTGATCACCGCGGGGACGAGCAGGAGCACCGCGCCGGAGGCGGCGAGGCCGTTCTGGACGGCCCGGCCGTACCCCATCCGGCGGGCCTTCTCCCGCACCCAGCGCAGTCCCCAGACGGCGAGCAGGATGAGGCCGGGGATGACGACGGGGACCAGCCGCCGGTCTGCCCACGGGTGGTCGGGGGTGATGCCCGGCCGGTAGAGCGTGGTGACGGTGGTCCAGCCGACGACGGCCAGCGGCAGCAGCCAGCCGAAGCCCCGGCCCCGGACCATCCTGCGCGTCAGCAGCGCCGCGGCCAGCGTGGCCAGCACCACCACGGGGACGCCGACGTACCAGACCACCCAGTACAGCGACTCCTCGTAGTAGAGCCGGGAGCCGTCGATCGGCAGCCCGTTGGCCTGCTGGGTCCGCTCGATGAACTCGAAGTTCAGCCGGTCCTCCGGCGTCGTCGGCAGCCGGGTGACCACCTGCAGCAGCGGCCGGGCCGCGAAGGCCACCGCGGCCAGCGCCACCAGGCCGCCGGCGATCTCGGGCAGCCGCCGGACCCTCCTGACCCGCCGGAAGAGCACCGCGAGCCTCGGGGCCAGGAGCGTGACGACCAGGGTCAGGACCAGCACCACGCCGCAGATGGCCAGCAGCGGGACGAGCGAGCCGGAAAGGTAGTCCAGGTAGGGCCTGGACAGGATGTATCCGGCCGCGATCCCCGTCCCCGTCCCCGCCGCCAGCCCGAACAGCAGCGGGACGCCGAGCCGTCCCTCGTCGCGGGTGCCGACCTGGCGCATGGCGATCAGCAGCCCGGCGTAGACCAGCACGGGCAGCACGTCGCGCAGGCCGTCGATCCTGACCAGGACGGCCAGCCCGAACACCAGGCCGGCCAGCTCCGCCCCGATCACCGCGCCGTCCGACTGGGCCCGGCGGATCCGTCCGGGCTGCTCGGCGGAGGGCAGCGACGGCAGGTAGCCGAGGCCGGTGATGCCGGAACGGAGCCTGACCTGGGCGTCGTGGAGCAGGGCCAGACCGCCGAAGAGCAGGATCATGGAGGGGAGCTCGCTGAAGGTGGTGCGCGAGGTGTAGAGGATCGGGAGGCTGACCGCGAACACGAGCGCGGCGAGCGGGGCCCACCGGGCGCCGACCATCCGGGCCACCACCCCCGACAGGACGAGCACCGCCAGGGCCCCCAGCACCGGCGGCACCAGCAGCAGGCCGGACAGACCGCCCACCCAGTGACCCAGCGCGTCGACGAGCGGCGCGCCCGGCATGAACTGGGGCACGATCGCGCCGTCCGAGCTGTAGAAACCCGCGCTGTCGAAGCGCAGTGCGGGATCCGGCCCGCCGAAGGCCGCCTGCTGGTACGGGATCGGCAACGAGCCGTGCCCGGCCAGCCAGACGGCGTACTGCGCGTAGGTGGCGGGGTCGCGGCGGACGACGAGCTGCTCGCTGTGGAACAGGCCGTTGAAGATCCCGGAGGCCAGGGCCACGGCGACGACCCCGGCCGTCTGCCAGGCGGTGGCCTCGACGGTCTCGGGCAGCCGGCGCAGGCCGTACCGGCACAGGACCGCGGCGAGCACCAGCCCCAGCGGCAGGGCGGCGAGCGGCCGGAACCAGCCGAACAGCAGCAGCGACAGCCCTGCCAGCAGCCAGCCCGCCAGCACGAGCGCGGGCACGACCGACAGCACGGCGAGCACCCTGCCCGCCGTGGGCCTCCGCACGCGATCCAGCCAGACGATCCTCATAACTCGACCCGAGCGTAGTGGCAGCCCCCCGCGAGGGCGATGGGCACGCGCATCCATCCGGCGAAAGCCGGTAGCGTACGCGCAGCGCGCGAAGGGGGCGGCACGTGGTCGGCTGGGCTCGGGGGCACCGATGGTTCCTGGGGATTCTGGATCTCGGCGCCGGTCGGGCCCGGGGGCGCAAGCGGTTCCCGTGGGATGCGGGGCTCGGGTCCGGCTGGACTCGGGGACACCGGTGGTTCCTGGGGGTCTTCGGGCTCGGGGCCGTCCTGCGGGTGGTCACCATGCTCGGCTACCGCCCCGCGCTCTGGTTCCCCGACTCCTACACCTACGTCGTCACCGCGCTGCGGCCCCGGCCCGACCTGGTCCGGCCGGCCGGCTACTCGATGTTCCTGCGGCTGCTCGAACCGTTCCACAGTTTCGCCCTCGTCGCGCTGGTCCAGCATCTGCTGGGACTCCTGGTCGGCGTGCTCGTCTACCTCACCGCCCGGCGGCTGCGCGCCCCCGGCTGGGCCGCGGTGCTCGCGTCCGCTCCCTCCCTTCTGGACGCCTACCAGATCGAGTTGGAGCACCTGCTGGTCTCCGACACCCTGTTCGCCACGCTGGTGATGTCGGCGGTCTGCCTCGCCCTCTCCCGGACCGCCGGATGGCGTACGGCGTGCGGGATCGGGCTGCTGGTCGCGGCCGCGACGCTGACCAGGACCGTCGGGCTGCCGCTCGTCGTGATCTTCGCGTGCTGGCTGGTCTACCGGGCGCGGGGCCGGGTGCTCATGGCCGGGGTGATGCTGGCCGCGGCGGCGCTGCCGATCCTGGGGTACGGGGCCTGGTTCCACGCGACCTCCGGCCGGATCGGCATCGTGGGCGCCAACGGCGTCTTCCTCTACGCCAAGACGATGACGTTCGCCGACTGCGCGGTGCTGCGGCCGCCCGCGGACCTGGCCGTGCTCTGCGATCCCCGCCCGCCCGAGCGCCGGCCGCCCGCCCAGGAGTATGTCTGGAGTCCCGAGTCCCCGCTGGTCATGCTGCCCGGCATCACCTTCAGCGAGGCGAACGACACGCTGGCCGGCCGGTTCGCGTCACTGGCCATCCAGCGCCAGCCACTCGCCTACCTGGGCTCGGTGCTCTCCGAACTGGCGCGCTCGTTCCCGCTGACCCGCCCGGTCTACCCGGACCAGGAGGTCTACGACTACTACGAGTTCCCCGCGACGCCGCCCGCGACGCCGGGCCGCCACCCGGCCACGGTGGGCGCGGAGCAGGCCGAGCGCCACTACCAGCGGGGGCCCATCACCACCCGGATCGTCGAGCCGTACGCGGGCTGGATACGGGCCTACCAGGACATCGTGTGGCTGCCCGGCGCGGCGGTGCTGGTCATCCTGCTCGTCCCCCCGGTGACGGCGCTCGTCCGGCGATTCCGCCCGGTGCCCGCCCCGTCGGCGGCCCCGGTGGCGACCCCGGTGGCGGCCCCGGTGGCGGCCCCGGTGGCGGCCCCGGCAGGGCGGGTGGGCCCGGACTCCATGATGTGGGTGCTGCCGTGGACGACGGCGGTGGTGCTGCTCGTGATGCCGCCGGCGGTCGCGGAGTTCGACTACCGCTACGTCCTGCCCGCCGTACCGGCCGCCTGTTTGGCCGCCGCGTTTATGGTGGGTAAACCTTCTTTCCGTAACATTCCAAGAAATGTCCGCATTTGAGTATGCTGAGCGCCGGATCATCACAGGGCCTGTAAAGGGGCAGTCATGACCAAGTTCACGCCATCATCACGTCCCCTGCGCGCCTCGTGACCTACTCTTTGGGCGCAATGAGCGAGCTGAGACAGCATCTGATGTTGCCGCCCGGCGAGGAGATCGCATGAGCGACCATCGGCATGTCACCGTGCGGGACCGCCGGACCGAGCCGGGCAGCCACGGCCGCCGGGGATCCCGGCGCGCGGGTGGGAACGGCGGGCAGCAGCCCCCCGAGAACCCGGTCGAGTACGACAGACCGCCCCGCAAACCGGGACGAAATACCGGACGGCTGAGCATGGGCGGCTGGATCAGCGTCGGGATGACCTGCGTCCTGGTGGTCGGCACCCTCGGGGCCTACAAGGTCTACCGCGGCCTCGACGACAACATCGACCGGCTGAACGTCGAGAGCCAGCTCGGCGCCCGCCCCCCGGAGACCGGGGCGCTCAACGTGCTCGTCGTGGGCTCCGACAGCCGCGAGGGCGAGGCGAACAAGAAGTACGGCCAGCACATGCAGGGTCAGGGCGAGCGGACCGACACCATCATGCTCCTCCACATCTCCCCGAACCGCGACAAGGCGACGCTGCTGAGCTTCCCCCGTGACTCCGTGGTCCAGGCTCCTGCCTGTCAGAACCCCACGACGAAGGCGGTCGTCCCCGCCGGCCTCAAGATGATCAACGCGACCTTCAACGAAGGCGGCATCGTCTGCACCTGGAAGACGATCGAGGCGCTGACCCAGATCCGCCTCAACCATTTCGTCAAGGTCGACTTCGCCGGGTTCAAGGGCATCGTCGACGCGCTGGACGGCATCGAGATCTGTCTCCCCGAGGATGTGTCGGACAAGAAGGCCAAGCTGGAGCTGTCCAAGGGCAGGCAGGTCGTGAAGGGCGAGACCGCCCTCGCCTATGTCCGCGCCCGCTACTCGCTCGGCGACGGCAGCGACATCAGCCGGATCAAGCGCCAGCAGGTCTTCCTCCAGCAGGTGATGAAGAAGGCCACCAGCTCCGACCTGCTGACCGACTTCGGAAAGCTGTCCAATTTCCTGACCGCCGCCACCTCCTCGATGACGGTGGACACCAAGCTCACCGTCGAGCGCATGGTGGAGATCGCCCAGAGCGCGAAGTCCCTCACCGCCAAGGGCCTGCAGGCCGTCACCGTCCCGTGGATGCCGGATCCCACCGACAAGAACCGGGTCGTCTGGAAGCCTGAAGCCCAGAACCTGTTCGAGGCGATCCGCAGCGACATCGAGCCGACCGCCAGTCCGACCCCCAACGCGCCCGCCAAGCCGACCGTCAAGAACGAGCAGGTCCAGGTCCAGGTCTTCAACGGCACCGACACCGCGGGCCGGGCCAGCGAGGTGGCCGCGAAGCTGGTCGCCCAGGGCTTCAAGGTGACCCAGGTCGGCAACGCCAGGCCCGCCACCGGCAACGTGCCGGCCACGGCGCTGCACTACGGCAAGAAGGACGCCGAGGGCGCCGCCTACGCCGACGCGGTGGCCGCCCGGCTCTCCGGCGACAAGCTCACCCCGGTGGCGGGCAAGGTCCGGCCGGCCACGGTGGAGAACTACGCACCGAGCATCCCGGCCGCCGCGCCCTTGGACGGCCCCGTCGTCCAGTTGGTCATCGGTGCCGACTGGAAGGGCGTCCGCGTCCCCACCCAGATCCCCGACTCCCTCAAGGGCGACGTCGTCGACAGCAAGACCAACCCCTGCCAGTAGCCCCCGTCCCGCGACCCCGTCGGCTCGGGCACGCGGCCGATCTCACTCGGGGACGCGGGTGAGCGGGAATGTCGTCCGCGCCGGGGGTTTCGCACGATCACGATTCACCGCGAACCCTCGCGAACCCCCCGCGCGCGTGCGACAGAGGCCGCGTCATCGGTCTAGGCTGGTCGGGTCGGCGAGGCGCACCCCACTCGGCCGCACTCCTCCGGCGGTCTCTGGACGTCTCCACTAGCGTGTCCGACTACCTCCCAGTCTCCGACAGATAGCTGAGCGTTTTCCCTGTGAGCGACACCCGATTCCCCTTCCAGGTACCGACCCCGGGGGACGACGGCGTCCCCGACGCCGACACCGGCAGGTCCACCGACGGACAGGGCCGGACGCCCGCCCCATGGCCGATGCCCGCGCACACCCAGCCGTCCCCGGCCTCCTGGCCGGAGCCGCCGGACCTCCGTCCCGGCTCCGGGGGTGGCCGCAGGGAAGCCCACACCCCGGACGAGGACTCCGGCGAGGTGACCGCCTGGGGCTATCCCGCCTATCAGGAGCCGGTGTCCGCCGCCGAGAACGACGCGTGGGCCAACTGGGACACCCAGGCGGCTCCGGGGCAGCAGGAGCCGTCCCGGGACACCCGGCCCCCCGCTGAGCCGCAGGGACGGACGCGGCACCGCACCCCGTCCCCCGCCGAGGAGGCGGACCCGCGGGCCTCGCACCGCGGCGACCCGCTCTCCCCGCCGCAGCCGCGGTCACACCGGGAGTCCTCTCCCACCTCCCCGGCGCACCCGGGCACCCAGCCGCCCGCCGTCCCGCAGACCTGGGGTTCCCAGCGGGAGACCTCCTATCCCTCCTCGCGGGAGGCCCGGACGCCGTATCCGGACGCGCGCCGGGATCCCCTGGACCTGACGCGGAACACCGCGCCCGCCGGGAACCTGCTGGACCCGTTGGACCCCGCCTGGTCGCCGGGACAGGCGGGCGCCCAGCCCCCGGCGGCACGGGCGACCGCGCCGTCCCACCGCCGGGGGGAGCCGGTGGAGGCCCCGGTCCCCGCCGAGCGGCCGTTCTCCTACTGGGAGAACTCCAGGCGGGAGCCCGAGCCGGGCCCCTGGAACCCGTCGGCCAAGGAGCAGGAGCCACGCCCGCAGGAGGAGCCCGCTCCTCCCCCGGGGAAGAAGAAGCGCGACCCCTACCTCGACAACGTCAAGTTCATCCTGATCGTCCTGGTCGCAACCGGGCACTCGCTGGTGCCCACGCTGGCCGCGCACTCGGCCAAGTCGGCCTACCTGTTCATCTACACGTTCCACATGCCGGCGTTCGTGCTGATCAGCGGCTATCTCGGCCGCAACTTCTGGCACTCCAACGCCAAGATCAACAAATTGGTCGACACCATGCTGGTCCCCTACGCGGTCGTGGAGATCGGCTACGCGCTGCTCCGCTACGGGCTGGGCCAGAAATGGTCCCTGACGATCATCGACCCGGCCTGGCTGAACTGGTACCTGCTCGCCCTGGTGCTCTGGCGGATCTCCACGCCCATCTGGACCCGGATGCGGCAGCCGCTGCTGGTCGCGGTGACCATCTACCTGATCGCGGGGTTCTCGGAGATCTCCGGCGACTTCAGCATCGACCGCTTCTTCGGCCTGCTCCCGTTCTACGTGCTCGGCCTGGTGCTCCAGCCGGAGCACTTCGACCTGCTCAAGGCGCTCTGGGTCAAGATCCTGGCCGGGATCACGGTCGCCGGCGCCATCGGGGTGGCGATCTTCATCGCTCCGCACGTCAGCCTCAAGCCGGTCTACTTCCGCTACAGCTTCAAGTCCATGGACGTCACCTGGTGGATGGGGCTCGGGGTGCGCGGCGCCATGCTGCTGGCGGGACTGGCCATGACGTTCGCGCTGCTGGCGCTGGTGCCCCGGCGCGAGACCTGGTTCTCCGACCTCGGCACCCGCACCCTCTACGCCTATCTGCTCCACGGCGTCGTGGTGCTCATCGCCAAGGACCAGAAGTGGCTGAGTCTCCCCTGGCTGCACGGCCCGCTGGGGGTGCTGGCGATCACGTCGAGCGCGCTGGTGCTGGCCATCGTCCTCTGCCTGCCGCAGACCCGGACGCTCTTCAAATGGCTGCTCGAACCCCGCCTGGTCTGGCTCTACCGCCGGTCGTCCGCGGCCTCACCCGGCAAGCCGCCGCCCGGCGCGCCCGCCGCGGCGGCCTCCCCCAGCCGGGAGAGTTCAGCGGCCGTTCCCCGGTAGTTAACGCAACACATCCGGTGATGACGGACCCGGCACTCAGCATCGGCATATGCGGGTATGTGTCGGGACGATTGTCCATCACCCCGAGGACGCCCGGATCATGCATCGGCAGATCCGGGCCCTCCTCGACGCCGGGCACGAGATCACCTATGTCGCGCCCTTCACCGACTGCAACGTCACGCCCGATCCGCGGATCCGGGCCGTCGACGTCCCCCGTGCGCTGGGCGGGCACCGCAGGCGCGCCCTGAAAGCCGCCCGCGGCGCCCTGCGGCGGGGGGTCGAGGACGCCGACCTGCTGGTCGTCCATGACGTCGAGCTGCTGTTCCGGCTGCCCCGGCGCCGCCCCGTCACCGTCTGGGACGTCCGCGAGGATCCGGTCGCCGCGCTTGAGGCCACCTCGTATCCGCGCCGGACCCTGCCGTCGCTGCTCCGCCGGGTCGAGGCCCGCACGGAAGGCCGCCTCCGCCTCGTGCTGGCCGAGGAGTCCTATCGGGAGCGGTTCTCCCGGCCCCACCCGGTGGTGCCCGACACCGGCTACGTGCCGCCGAGCCCACCCGCGCCGCCGGGCCGCAACCGGGTGGTGCACATCGGCCACCTCTCCCGGGCCGGAGGTGCGGCGCAACTGGTCGAGCTGGCCGGGCGGCTGCTCCCCCACGGGATCAGGCTGGATCTGGTGGGCGCCGCCGACCCCGAGATCAGGCCCCTGTTGCGGGACGCGCAGCGGGAGGGCGTCCTCGACTGGTACGGCTACGTGCCCAACCGGCACGCGCTGCGGATGGCCCAGGGGGCGATCGCCGGGCTGTCGCTCCCGCACGACGTGCCCGCCTACCGGCGGTCGGTACCGGCCAAGGTCGTCGACTACCTGTCCCAGGGGATTCCGGTGGTCACCACCCCGCTCCCGGCCTCCGCCTCCCTGGTGGACCGGACCGGCTGCGGCGTCGTCGTCCCCTTCCTGGACGTGGACGCGGCCCTGCACGCCGTACTGGCGCTGCGGGAGGATCCCGACGGGGCCGCGGCGATGGGCGCACGGGGTCACCAGGAGGCGCTGCGCCATCACAACTGGCCCGATCACGCGGGAGATTTCGTGAGATTGCTAGAGGAATGGGCCGACAGACCAGTGACGTCGGGACGGGAGGTTGGTGTACTGGAGGCATGGCACGCCATCTGATCCAGGGACGCGAGATCGCCATACCGGTGCGGATCCGGGACGCCACCGCCTGCGGGGCCTCCTACCTGGTCCGGGCCGACGCCGCGCGGGCGGTGATCGCCTATTCGGGTATGGACGTCGCCGAGGTGCTGCCCGGTAAGGCGCTCTGCACCCTGGTGTTCGTCTCCTACACCGACGGCGACCTGGGCGCCTACCAGGAGTTCGGGGTGACGTTCCTGGTCCGGCGCCCCGGCGAGAGGCCGGTCCGACACCTCGAAGAGGGGCCGGACCGACACCTCGGCGAAAGGCCGGTCCGGCAGCCCGGCGAAGGGCCACCGGTCCGCCGGGGCCTGCTCGGGCGCCTGTCCGGACTGCGGCAGGCCGGGGCGTTCGTGCACTGGCTGCCCGTGGACCAGGGCTTCACCCTGGAGGCGGGCCGGGCGATCTGGGGCTTTCCCAAGGAGCTGGCCGACATCGACCTGCGGCTGACCTCCCCCTACAAGCGGTGCATCCTGCGCAAGGACGGCCGCCTGGTGCTGGACCTGCTGGTCAGACCCGGGGCCCCGGTGCTCGCGGGCGGCACGATGGCGGCCCCCGACGCCTACAGCCACCAGGACGGCGTCACCCGTCGCATCCCCTGGTCGGTGTCCGCCCGGGGAGTCCGCGCCCGGCCCGGCGGGGCGCTGATCCGGCTGGGCAACCACCCCGTCGCCAAGGAACTGAGCGAGCTCGGCCTGCCCAGGCGCGCCCTGATGACCACCACGGTCTCCCACCTCGCCATGGCCTTCGACGCGGCGGAGGACCTCTGAGAGACGTGACTCATTTGGCGGACGGGCGTTGGAAGAGTCGTGGAAGCGTCCCTCCAGCGACTGGTACCCGATGAGTTTTGGGAGTCGTGCCAGCGGGTTGTTCCGCCGGCCCCCCGCCCCCAGGGTGGGGCGCGAGTAGCGGACGCGCTGATCAGTGCCCGTTCCGGGCCGTTTCAGTAGATTTTCAGAGCCATCCACCAAGATCGACCAACCATGATAACCAAGAGCCTCCGCCTGATGGCGGCAACCATGGTGGTAGCCGGTGCGGTGCGTTCACGGCCGCTCCGCGACCGCCGGTGCGGCATCGTCCGCGACCGCACCAGCCACGTCGGTGGCGCTGCACAACGGTATCGAGCACCCGGACAGCATTTCGTGCAAGAGCCCCACGAAGGCCCGGGCCAACTGCTCCTGGGGTGACGGGGCGATGTCGGTGACCGTGTACTTCAACAACCACTGCTCGCATCGAGTGGCGGCGAAGCTGCACATCAAAAACCCCATAGGCGAAAAATGACCAAATGCCCGGTGTCCACCGCCGGGAGGGCTTCGAGCTCAAGTCGTCCCGGTCGCATTCGGCGACCTTCGAGCCCACCCGGAGCAGCTCCCGGCCAGAACAAGGGGCAGGTGAGCGCACGTCGTGCTGGCCGGTCAAGCCTGGCACGCCAACGGAACCGGGCACCCTGCTCCCGGGGAAAGCAGCAGATGATTCTGCCCTACCGCAATGGCCCAGCCGGACGAACTGAACGCAGCCACTTACTGGACGCGGTCAGGCGGTCGCCGAGATCCTCCGTGCACGTGAAGCAACAGAGACGCCTAAGAAGTGATTGCGAACCATGCCGGCCGTCACCCAGGAGCGGCTCGACCGCGCGACGCAAGGGATAGAGCATGAATCGTTCGTGGTGGGGTTGGTTCACCGCCGGTCTGGCACTCACCGGAGTGGTGACCGCCGTCTGGGCGTACGTCGCCTGGGGGTGGCCGTTTGACTGGTGGGCGTTGCCCGCGTCGTCTTATCGCCCGTCCGGTGTCCAATTGACGGCGCTCGTAGCGGTGATCCCGCTGATCCTGTGGCTGGCCGTCGCCACTCTCAAGGCGGGGCGCAGTCCGACACAGCCGGACACGGCCGGCGCGCGGCCGGCCAACGGGACGCGCGCCATGGCGGTGGCCTGCGCCGTGGTCCTGGGAGCAGGCGCTGTGCATCACTGGCTCCGGTTGGGCACCTTCACGTCAGGTCGGTGGGGGGCGTTCGAGGCCAACGTCGGAACTGGCCTGACGGCGGCAGTTGCAGGATTCCTCGGAATGGCGATCGCATTCAGGCCGGAGAGGAAGGGAATCACGGGAGTGCTGGGCGGATCGGCCGCCGCGGTGGCGATGAGCGTCGCCACTCTGGCTGCCATCACGACGCCGCTCGTCCACGCCGTCACCGCGGAGGACAGCGTCATGAGCAAGAAGGGTGAGTCCCCGGCGGCGGTGCCTACCTCGGTGAGCAGAGTCGGCTGGCGGTGGGAAGCCCCGGACGACTCACTGGTATCGGGCGTCGTCATCGCCGGTGGTGGCGCGGTGGTGATGATTTTTGACGGTCTCGTGGCACTGGACAGCGTTACCGGCAAGGAACGCTGGCACTACCGCATAGTGAATAACTTCGCCTTCAACTTCAAGGTATCGCCCGACGGAAGCGTGGTGATGCTCAGATTCCCAGGACGGACGGTGCTGCTGGACGCCTACACAGGTGTGGTCCTCGCCGAGCACATGATTGCCTGGGGAGACGCCGACGACCCATACCTGCATTCCGAAGGCATCATCACCTCGCACCCCGCGGAACAGAACTACAGCCTGACTCCAGGAACCCTTACCGGTTGGCATCCGAAGACCTCCACTTCAGCCTGGACCTACACTCCGCCGAAAGGCTGCATGGGTGGCTATGTAAACGGCAATAGCTCGACCCCCACTCCTGGGGCGCTGGCCCGAGACGTGTATGCCCAGCTCATCGTCTGCGCCCCGTGGGTTGAGAAGAAACCTCGGGAGAAAAAGGCGAGGGCATTCACCTTTGCCGTACTCGGCCTGGATCCCGCAACCGGGGCCGAGATATGGCGGCGCGAGCGGAGGGTGTCCGTCAAACCGGACAGCGTCCGGATCTACCCGTCGACGGACATGGGCGCTTTATCGGTGATCTGGGGTGAAGACGAAGGCATGGTGCTGGAGCAGGCATCAGGAAAGATCCTGGCTCAACAGCGGATCACCGGCGTGTTCGGCGCCGAGCGCTTTCTTGATATGGTATCCGATCCTCAAAAGGACCACGAGCGGACCTACGACTGGAACCCGTTCGGGGCCGGTGAACGGAAGCGGGCTTCGTATTCCCTGGCGGGACTCGTTCTATCGCGTGCGGGGAAGGCCGAAACCGAGCGGCCCTTGACCGATTCGTTGGTCGTGGCGTATCCGTACCGGAGCCGGGGCAAGGTGACCGTAACCACATTCGTCACCCCATGGGGCACGGCCGACACCGTACGGATTCCGGTCACGCTACCCTCACCGGAGCTGCCGAACTGGGAATGGCCCGTTGTCGCTGGTCTGTTGCCCGCGCCCGGGGCGGTGATTGTCAGCGCACGCCCGAGTTCCGTAATCGTCGGCCTAGTATGAGGACCGATGACCTTACGGCCGACGTACCTGCCAGGGCCGGAGCAGTGCTGAGCCTGCGTCAGGCTCAGCACACACTCCAGTCACACCGCCGACGGCACCCAGCAAGCACACCCACCAAACGGCTGGTCACTGAATACCCCTGGGAGCGGCCTTCGGGATAGGGAGATTGTCAGCACCGGTGGAGACGACCATTCCCCTCGGTTTCTCCACCGCACCCAAAGGCAGCTCGGCACTTACCGACGCCAGTGGATCATCAACCTCGGCAACGGACCCCGGCCGGCCTCCGGCGCGGGGCCGGCGGATTCTCAGCCGTCGAACGTCATCAGGGGCAGCTCGGCCCTGGTGGGAAGTCCCTGCCATTCGCTGGTGCTGGACGCCGCGAAGGCCGCCACCAGGACGCCCCGGCGCAGCCGGTCGGCCGGGTGCAGCCGTTCCAGCAGCGCGCTGAGGTATCCGGCGACGAAGGCGTCTCCCGAACCGGTGGGGTCGACCACGGGACCGGAGACGCCCGGGGCGTCGTGGCGGACGCCGTTCACCCGGACGCTCGCGCCCCGGGCGCCCCGGATCACGATGACCTCGCGGTCTCCGGTGAGCGCGGGCTTGACCAGATCCAGCTCGCTCTGCCGGACGAACAGCACGTCGGCCGAGCAGGCCAGCGCACTGAGCACCTCCTCGGCCTCCCCCAGGTCCGGCCAGAGCTGGTCGCGGTAGTTGACGGCGACGGAGACGGTGACCCCCGCGGCCTGCGCGGCCCGTATCGCGGCATGCATGGCGTCGCGGGCGTTCAGCGCCGCCGAGATCCCGCTGACGTGCAGGACCTCGGCGGCCGCGATCCGGTCCATCGGAACGTTCCCCTGCGTGAGCCGGGTCCCGCTGCGGTAGTAGGTGACCCTGGCCGCCTGCCCGGGCCTGGACTCCTTGAGCAGCAACCCGGTCGGGGACGCCTCGTCCACCCGCGCGTCCGTGACGTCCACCCCCTCACCGCGCAGCACGGAGAGGACCCGCACCCCGAGCTCGTCACCGCCCACCTTGCCCAGCCAGGCGGCCTCGTGGCCGAGCCTGGCCAGCCCGACCGCGACGGTGAGCTCGGCGCCGGTCACGTCCAGCCTGGCCTCGTGCTCGTGCCGGATCCGGCCGCTGGTGACGACGGCGAAGGCCTCGCCGAGGGTGTAGACGTCCAGAAAGATCACCTCTCCACGTAGGAGAACTCCGGATGCCGGTGCATCAGGAAGTCGTGGTGCGAGATGTTCCACGCGTACGCCCCCGCCATCGCCAGCTCCACGACGTCACCGGGCTTCAGCGCGATCGGCACGTCGGCGGACAACCGGTCCTTCGGCGTGCACAGCTGGCCGACGATGGTGATCGGCTCGCCGGCCGCGCCGGGGACGACCGGCTGGCCGTGGCCCTTGGCCGCCGGGGTGCGGATGTGGTGGGTGCCACCGGCGACGACCGCGAACAGCCGGCCGTGGACGCGCTTGACGTCGATCACCCGGGTGGCGTAGCGCCCGCAGTAGGCGGTCAGCGAACGGCCCGGCTCGATCCGCAGCACCTCGCCCTCCTCGCGTAGTCCCGCCAGGCCCGTGCCGTAGGCGGCCCAGTCGAACAGGGCGTCCGGCTCGGTATAGGAGACGGCCATGCCGCCCCCGAGGTTGATCTCGGACAGGCCGAGGCCGCGGGCGTACTCCAGTACGGCCGCGGCGAGGTCCAGGAGCTGCCGCGCGTGCAGGCCGCTGGCCAGATGGGCGTGCACGCCGCGCAGCCGGACCCGGTCATGGCCCTCCAGCAGGGCGACGCACCGGGCGACGTCCGAGGGGTCCATGCCGAACGGGGTCGCCCCGCCGCCCATCGCCAGCGAGGCCCCCTGGACGGGGACGTCCAGATTGACGCGGAGCAGGACGTCGGCGTCGCGCCCGGAGGCGAGCAGGCGTGCCAGCTCGCCGGGGCTCTCCACGTGCAGCCGGTAGACGTCCGAGGCCAGCTCGGCGTCCGTCTTGCCCGGCCCGCCCAGCGCGATCGGCGTGTCGGGGAACAGCGCCCGCACATGCGCCAGCTCACCGCCCGAGGCCACCTCGAAACCGTCCACGTGCCGGGCCAGCACCCGCAGCAGTTCCGGGTCGGGGTTGGCCTTGACCGCGTAGTGCAGTTCGGTCCCGCCCAGCGCCGCCCGTACGGCCGCGACGTGCGCGTCCAGTGCGGACAGGTCGTAGACGAAGGCGGGCAGCCGCCCGGCTGCGGCGAGCTCGTGGGCCCGCCGGGTCATGGCATCGGTCATGTCGCCGCCTCCGGTCGTCGGGAAGGGCCGGGCCGTACGGGATCAGACGATCGGCGGACGGCCCAGGCGGAGCATGCGCCAGGCGGTCTTCCAGCCCATGGGGCGGCGTTCGCCCGCAGGCTCGCGCAGTCCCTCGGAGAAACCGGTGAACCAGGCCCGCAGCGCGGAGCCGGAGCGTTCGCGGATCAGGGTGAGGGCGACCCAGTTGAGGAGGTAGAGCGCCGCCAGCGGCCAGGGCAGGTTACGGCGGGCCAGCCAGACGCGGTTGCGCGCGTTGAGCCGGTAGAAGTCGGCGTGGCGGGTCGGCGGGACCTGCGGGTGGTACATGACGGTCTGCGCGTCGTACTCGATGCGGTATCCCTCACCGAGCAGCCGCCAGGCCAGGTCGGTCTCCTCGTGAGCGTAGAAGAACCGCTCGGGGAGGCCGCCGACCTGGAGGAAGGCGGAGCGGCGGATGGCGCAGGCGCCGCCCAGGAAGGTGGTGACCGGCGAGGACCGCTCCGGGTCCCCCGCCCGCAGGCGGGGGACGTGCCGGCGCTGGCCGTTGCCGCCGTCGGGGTCCATCACCCGGAAGGAGACGACGGCGAGATCGTGCTCGGTGGAGAAGCGCTCACGCAGGTGGGAGACGACATCCGTCGCGCCGTACCAGCCGTCGTCGTCCAGGAAGAGCACCACGTCACCCGAGCACTCCTCGACGCCGCGGTTGCGGCCCGCCGGGATGCCCGCGTTGTGGCCGAGCCGCACGGTCTTGATCGAGGCGGACGAACCGGCGGGCACGCCGACCGACAGCTCGGGGACGTCCGCGCCGTTGCCGACGATGACCACCTCGACGTCACCGTCGACCTGGTTCAACGCGGATTCCACGGCCCGGCCCAGCTCGGGGATCCGGTTACCCATGGTGAGGATGACGCACGAGATCTTCAACGGGTCATCGCCCTGACGCGTCGAGAGCACGTACGGAGCATACTTTCATGATCACCGAGTCTGCTGTGTCGGGCAACTTTGACATGGCCAAACGTTACTGATTTACCGGAAAGCAAGCGTATCGGAACCGTCGGCGAACACCTGCCAAACAGTAAGGTGTTCGCACCTACGACGCACCGCGACGCTGTCCGGTTCCTCATGAAAGCCGCCTGGAGGCCAGGATGCTGACGAGGTGCAGGGCCATCTGCAGCACGGCGACCACGACGCAGGCGACCGTGAGCACCCTCGTCGCGGCCAGACCACCGCTGAGCAGGTCCCACACCGCGGCGATCACCACGAGCAGGGACAGCTCGACGGCCTGGACCACCCGGTGGAATTTCAGGGCGGCGGCGGCCTTGCGGGCCATGCCCAGGCCACGCGACTGGAAGTGCTCGGCCGAACTCTCGGTGGCCGCGACCAGACCCGACCGGGCGCGGGCCACGTCGACCAGGTCGGTCTCCGCCTTGATCAGGATGGCACCGAGCGCGGCGGCGAAGCCCATCACGGTGTACCAGTCCGGGAGGATCTCCGAAGCCCGGAAGCCCAGCCCGATGAGCAGGGCGGCCTCGGCGAAGTAGTGACCGACCCGGTCCAGGTAGACGCCCGTGATGGAGGTCCGCCCGGTCCACCGGGCCAGCTCGCCGTCGGAGCAGTCGAGCAGCAGGTAGAGCTGGATCAGCAGGGCAGCGCCGACGGCGGCCCCGAGGCCGGGGAGCGCCAGGACCACCCCCGCCAGCAGCCCGGACAGGATCATCAGCCAGGTGGTCTGGTTGGGGGAGATCGGCGTCTTGGCGAGGAACCAGGTGACGTAGATCGACAGCTTGCGCATGTAGAGAGCACCGGCCCAGTGCTCCCCGCTGTTGCGCTCCATGGTCGAGTGCGGCTGGGCCACCGCACGGAGCTCAGCGACCGACGGCCCGGACATAATCCTCCACCCGATCTCTGATCTCCGGCTCCGACAGGCGCAGGTGCTCCAGGATGGTGTAGCGCCCGGGGCGGGTCGACGGCGCCAGCATGACCGCCTCGGTGAACTGTCCGGTGGTCAGGCCCACGTCGCCGGGGGTGACCGGTAGCTGGTGCCCGCGCAGGCAGCCGACCACCTGGGCGAGCCTGCGGGGGTCCTCCCGGAGGAAGAAACAGAAGGCGGCACCGATCCCGGCGAGCTCGCCGTGGTTGGAGGTGCCGGGAAAAAGCTGATCCACGGCATGCAGGATCTCATGGTCTCCGCCACTGGAGGGACGTGAGGACCCCGCGATCACCATCGACATCCCCGAAAGGATGAGCGCCTCGGCCAGCACGGTGAGGAAGGAGTCAGACTCGATCGAGTCCGTGCGGCCGATCAGGGCCTCCGCCGCGGTGCGGGCCATCGCGCAGGCCAGGCCGTCGATCGGCTCGCCCCGCTCGGTGTTGCCGAGCTGCCAGTCCTCGATCGCCGACAGGTTGCTCACCACGTCGCCGACCCCGGAACGGACCAGCGACGGCGGCGCGTCGTGGACGAAATCGAGATCGACCATGATGGCCAGCGGCATCGGCACGCCGAAGGTCCCCTTGCCGCCGTCGTGCGTCAGCGACGCCACCGGCGAGCAGATCCCGTCGTGCGACAAGTTGGTGGCCACCGCGACCATCGGGATGCCGGCCAGCGACGCGGCGTATTTGGTCACGTCGATGGTCTTGCCGCCGCCGATCCCGACGAGCGCCTCGTAGGCCCCCTTGCGCAGGTCGGCGCCGAGTGAGACGGCCGCGTCCACCGAGCCGTCGGGCACCCGGAAGACCTGGGCCTCGCCGAGGGAGGGGGCGATCACCGAGGCGATTTTGTCGCCCTGGCCGGCGCCCACCGCCACCGCCACCCGCCCGGAGGTCGCGACCCGGCTGTCGGCCAGCAGCGAACCGAGCTGGGCGATGGCTCCCCGCCGCACCTCCATGGTCAGCGGGGCGGGCAGCATCCGGGCTAGTATCGGCACGCGATCTCCCGCGCCTTGGCCAGGTCGTCGTGGTTGTCGACCTCGACCCAGGAGACCTCGCCGATCGGGGCGACCGAGATCTTCTCCCCGCGGGCGACGAGCTCCTGGTAGCCGTCTTCGTAGTAGAGCTGCGGGTCACGCTCGAAGGTGGCCTGGAGGGCGTCGGCGAGGCGCCCGCCGATGCCGGGGCGGATCAGCGTCGCGCCGATGTACTCCCCCGCCGCGTCGGCCGGGTCCATCAGCTTGGTGATCCGCGCCAGATGGCCGGCCTCGTCGAGGGTGACCTTCATCTCCTCGTCGGCGAGCTTCTTCACGTCGTCCACCGCCAGCAGGATGTCGCTGCTCTCCGGCGCGGACAGCAGCGTGTGCTCGACGGAGACCGGGTGCACGGTGTCACCGTTGACCAGCAGCACGCCCTGGTCGAAGTAGTCGCGCGCGCACCACAGGGAGTAGGCGTTGTTCCACTCCTCGGCCTTGTCGTTGTGCACGAGGGTGAGCTTGACGCCGTGGCGCCGCTCCAACTCGGCCTTGCGCTCGTGTACGGCCTGCGCCTGGTAGCCGACGACGATCACGACGTCACGGAGGTCCGCGGCCGCGAGGTTGCGCAGCGAGATGTCCATGATCGTGGTCTCACCGTCGACCGGCACCAACGCCTTGGGCAGCGTGTCCGTGTACGGCCGCAGGCGTCGTCCGGCCCCGGCGGCCAGCACCATTCCCAGCAACGTGCGCTCCTCACCCGAATGAGCCCCTCGGCGGGCACTCCTGGCCCCAAAGGTTAGTTGGCTTTGGGGCCAGAACGTGTAATCGAGGATCTCCCGACCGTTCTCGGCCGTGGCTCAATCGTGGGTGCCAGGATCCGCCGCGTCCACCCCCGAGCGTGGTACGGCCAGCCAGCAGGTGACGCTCTCCCATCCGAAGAGGCCCCAGAGGTAGAGGGCGAGAAGGCAGAAGACCAGGGTCATCTGCCCGGCCAGGGCGCCCAGCGCGATCAGCAGCATGCGGCCGTCCCAGCCCAGACCGGCCGTGGCCAGCCAGGACGGCGGATAGACGCGCTGCCGTACGCGGTAGACGACGTCGTAGTGGTGGAAGGCCATCGCGCCGAGCAGCAGGAAGATCAACCATGGCGGCACGTCGTGCGCGAACCCGACCGCGGCCACGAATCCGTACTCGGTCAGCCGCAGGATCGGCGGGACCAGCCAGTCGATCCTGCCGTCGTGCGGATGGGAACTGCCGGGACCGGCCAGCAGCAGCGCCACCGCCGGGGCGAACACCGCCATGCCGTCGGCACCGGCCACGCCCACCATCAGCAGCACCCCGGTCACGAACATCCCGACGATCGCCGGGGGCAGCGGCGGGAGCTGCCCGGCCACCAGCGCGCCCATCGCCCTCGATAGCGCTCCGTCGTCCCGGTAGGCCACCACGGTGCTGCGCGGCACCGGCGTCATGCGCACGGAAACCATGATCGCATTCGTCTCCTCGCTCGCTCCGCGGAATGCCCGCCGGGCCGCTCCCGCCGCGCCGCCGCCCCTGAGGCCCTCACGTGGCGTCATCGGCTGAAGGACCTGCCGATCCTGCCCGCGACCGTGTAGAGGGCGGCGACGCCGCCCCAGGTCAGCAGCGCGACGAAGGTCACCCGCGCGTTGAACACCGCGGCGGTCACCGCGATGAGTGCCATCCGCTCCCCGATGGGGAGCACGATGATCTTCTTCAGCCAGCGGGTGAGGGAGACCCGCTCCAGGCGGCGCGACAGCCGCACGACCGTGTTCCCCGCGTTGCCCGCGTTACCCGCGTTCCCCACGTCGCCGGCGCCGGTCCCGGGAGCCGGCCGGCTCCGCGGGTATCGTCCGGCGGCACCGCCCTCGGCGGCCTCGGCCCGCCGGTCCTCCGGCGGCTCCTGCGCCCCGCGCGGCCCCAGCGGCCCCGGCGGCTCCGGCCGGGCGGGCACCTCCGCCGGGACGGTCAGCGAGGCGGCCGTACCGGCCCGGACCGCCTTGCGGGCGGCGTCGGCGCGGGACCCCGCGTAGGAGAAGTCGATCGTGTGGCGGAGCATCTGCAGGATCATCGCCGCGACCGCCAGCACCCAGATGCCGTGCGGCCCGCCGTGGGAGTCGTCCAGCCCCGCCGTGTAGCCCAGGGCGAGGCCCACGTAGACGGCGTACTCCTTGACCCGGTCGAAGGTGGCGTCCAGCCAGGCGCCGAGCGGGGAGTAGGCGCGGGTGTAGCGGGCGAGCTGGCCGTCCACGCAGTCGAGCACGAACGACAGGTAGAGCAGGACCGCACCGGCGACCTGCGCCTGGCGGGTGCCCGTCGTGAACGAGACCGCGGCGAGCATGGCCAGGCCGACGGAGATCCCGGTGACCGCGTTCGGCGTCAGGCGCAGCTCCGCCGCCAGCTTGACCAGGTGGGTGGACCAGGAACTCACGAAGTGGGTGGTGAAGAAGCCGTCGTTCGGCTTGACCGTGGCGTCCAGCCGGGCGCGCTCCTCGTCCACCTCCGTGAGGCGTGACATGGCCGAGTCGGCGTCCGCCTGCCCGGCCACCCGGTCGCAGCGCAGCCGCCCGATCACGCAGGCGCGCACCGGGACACCGGAGCGGACCAGGCCGACCAGGAGCAGTTCGCCGACCTCGGCGCCGCCCAGCAGCCCGAACCGGCCGGTCCCGGCCGGCTCGGCCAGCGTGTCCGCGGTCTCGGCGAGGAGGGGGAGATCGGCCACTCCCACCTGGAGCACACCCCGGAAGGTGCCGTTGGCGTCGGCGATCCCGTGGAAGGTGCTGCCCGCCGCGGCCACCCGGCCGCCCTCGATCCGGACCGGCGGGCGCAGCGGCCCGGCGCCTTCACCGTCCGTGGTCACCACCGCGCCCGTGTCGTGCGCGGGGTGCGCCAGAAGCATGGCCAGCGCCTCGGTGTGGGCCACCAGGTCCCCCGCGATCACAGCCACCGGGCCGGTGGCCGTACGGGCCACCTCGGCGATCCTGCGCAGGTCGTCGGCGAGCCCCCGGGAGCCCTCGGCGCCGATCATGTAGGTGCCGCCGGGAGCGTGGATGATGTCGCTGGAGCGGCCGACCACGTGCACGTCCCCGATGGGGAGCCGGCCGAGCTGGCCGGTCAGCCGGTCGAGCAGCGTGCCGTCGGCGCAGCGCGAGGTCGCCGCGTCCGTGGTGGCGAGCACGACGGCGGCCGTCCGGACGTTTCCGGACGGCGTGGGGACGTGGAAATCAGGCAAACCGGGCTCCTTCGTATCCGACGGGATCACCGTGCGAACCGGGGAGTGCGCACTTAGCGTAGCGAGATCTTGACTGGATAGCACGGGAGCGCGACCTGCGTTCGGGTAAGCACCCATTACGCTCGCCGTATCCGCACCGTCGAAGGAAGCAGATCTTGGCCGTTCCTGAACCGCGTCTCCGCACCGTCGGGGTCGTCCTTGCCGGTGGAGTCGGCCAGCGCGTCGGACTGAACACCCCCAAGCAGCTCGTGAAGATCGCCGGCCGGACGATCCTGGAGCACACCCTCGCCCTGTTCGACGGCGCGCCCGAGATCGACGAGATCATCGTGCTGATGACGCCGGGCTTCACCGGCGAGGTGGAGCGGATCGTCGCCCGCAACGGCTTCCGGAAGGTCAGCAAGATCCTGGAGGGTGGCGAGAGCCGTACCGACACCACCTGGCGGGCGCTGAACGCGCTGGGGACGCAGGAGTGCGACGTGCTCCTGCACGACGCCGTCAGACCGCTGCTGGAGCCCCGGATCATCACCGAGTGCGTGGCGGCCCTGCAGGTCTACTCGGCCGTCAACGTGGCGATCCCGAGCTCCGACACGGTCGTGGTGGCCGCTCCCGGGCCACGCGGGGAGATCGTCCGTGACATCCCCGACCGTTCCCGGCTGCGCCGCGGCCAGACGCCGCAGTGCTTCCGGCTCTCGGTGATCCGCGAGGCCTACCAGCGGGCCTTCGCCGACCCCGACTTCGGCAGGTATCCGGCCACGGACGACTGCGGGGTGGTGCTCCGCTACCTTCCCGACGTGCCGATCTACATCGTGCCGGGCAGTGAGCACAACATGAAGGTCACCCATCCGGTGGACGTGTTCATCGCCGACAAGCTCTTCCAGCTCGCCGCGGGCAGCGCCCCGCGGCGCTCCCCCTCCGCCTACCGGGAGGCGATGGAAGGCAGGACCGTGGTGGTCTTCGGCGGCAGCTACGGCATCGGCGCCGAGGTGGTCGAGCTGGCCGGACGGTACGGCGCCGAGGTGTTCTCCTTCTCCCGGTCGCTGAACGGGGTGCGCGTCGAGGACGCCGGGGCGGTGAACGACGCGCTCGCCCACGCGGCCAAGGAGAGCGGCAGGATCGACTACGTGGTCAACACCGCGGGTGTGCTGCACATGGGCAAGCTGGGCGAGGTGAGCGACGCCACGATCGCCGAGACCGTGGGCGTGAACTACCTCGGCCCCGTCAACATCGCCAGGGCCGCCCTCGGCCACCTCCGCGAGACCCGCGGCCACCTGCTGCTCTACACCTCCTCCTCCTACACCCGGGGCCGGACCGACTACAGCCTCTACTCCTCGACGAAGGCCGCCGTGGTGAACCTGACCCAGGCGCTCGCCGACGAGTGGGCCGAGTACGGCGTCCGGGTCAACTGCGTCAACCCGGAGCGGACCGGCACCCCGATGCGCGTCCGCGCTTTCGGTGAGGAACCCGCCCATACTCTGCTCTCACCGCGCGCCGTAGCCCAGACCTCCATGGACGTGCTCATCTCCGACCTCACCGGGCACGTGATCGACGTCCGCCTCGACGGGGCCTGACGCAGCGCGCCTACCTGGGCGGACATCGGCGCGCGGCTAGCTTCGGAGAATGAAGCGTGACCCTCGTGCCCTGATGGCGTGCGCGGCCGTGCTGGGCTCCTACCCGCCGCTCGTCGTCGCCGCCCTGTGGCCCTGGCCCTGGGTCTTCCTGGCGTTCTGCGCGCTGTCCTACGCGGCGGAGATCGTCGCCAGGCGGCGGGCCAGGAAGCTGATCGACCTGCTGAGCAGCGTGCACCTGGGCGTCACACTCCGGTTCATGATCCGCGAGATGGCCGCGGTCCTCCTGGTCGCCCGTACGGCGGGCACCGACTCGCCCTGGTTCGCGGCCCTGGTCCTGGGGCTGTTCACGCTGCACGGGGTACGGGCCCTGCAGACCGGGCTGGCCATCGCCCACACCCGGGTGCTCACCAGGCTTCCGGTGCTGACCCGCAACATCGACGGCGCGGTGGAGATCCCGCCACCGCCGCCGAACGTCCTGGTCGGCTACGGAGGCATGCGGACGCTGTACCTCGACATGCCGCCGGTCGGCGGCGCGGCGCTGGACGCGGTGCTCGGCACCGACTACCAGGGCGCGGCCGGGGCGGCGATCGCGCTCGGCCTCGGGGCCGCGGGCGTGCTCGGCCTGCTGCCCCACCTGCGCCGGATCAGGCCGCTCAGGAACCGGCGCGGCGTGCTGAAGGCGGTCGGCAGGCGCCTCGCCCGCTACCGGCCGGAGGTGATCCTCTACTTCTCCGGGCCGAACGACTCGGCCTACCAGGCCACCATGTGGCTGCGCCCCCTGGAGCGGATCGACCGGCGGGCCGTGGTGGTCCTGCGGGAGACGAGCATGCTCCGGCTGCTGGGGGAGACCTCGCTGCCGGTGGTCTGCATCCCGTCGGCGGCCGACCTGATGAGCTTCGGGGCCCTGGCCTCCGCCCGGGTCTGCCTGTATCCGGCCAACGTCGGAAAGAACATCCACATGCTGCGCATCCGGGGGCTGCGCAGCGTCTTCGTGGGCCACGGGGACAGCGACAAGGAGGCGTCGTTCAATCCGTTCACCAAGGTCTACGACGAGGTCTGGGTGGCCGGGCAGGCCGGCCGGGACCGCTACCTCCGCGCCCGGGTGGGCGTGCGCGACGAGGACGTCCACGAGGTGGGCCGGCCGCAGCTCACCGGGGTCCGCAGCACCGGGTCCGGCCTGCCGTACCGCACCGTGCTCTACGCCCCCACCTGGGAGGGATGGACCGACGATCTGTTCCACACCTCGATCCTCACGATGGGGCAGGCGATCGTCCGCGCCCTGCTGGCCCGCTCCCCCGCGCTCCGGGTGATCTACAAACCGCATCCGCTGACCGGTTACCGCAACCCGGCCGCGCGCGACGTCCACCGGGAGATCCTCACGATGCTGGAGCGGGCGGAGCTGTCGCGGTCCATCGCCCGCCACCCCGCCGGTACGGCCCACGCCGAGCCGATCAGGCACCGGGTCGTCACCGGCCCGGAACCCTCCCTCTACGACTGCTTCAACCAGGCCGACCTGCTGATCACCGACATCTCCAGCCTGGTGGCGGACTTCATCGCCAGCGGCAAGCCGTACGCGGTGACCAATGTGGCGGGACTGCCGGAGCGGGCCTTCCGCGAGCGGTATCCCAGCGCGGAGGCCGCCTACCTGCTCACCGAGGACCTGGACGGGCTGCCCGCCGTCCTGGCGGCCGTGGAGCGCGGCGGGGAGGACGTGCTGGCGGCCACCAGGCGCAAGCTCAGGACCTACCTGCTCGGCCCCGACCATCCGGACGCGATGACCCGCCTGAACGAGGCAGTGAACGGCGCCTACGAGCGCGCCGCCCGCGAGGACGCGGACGACTGAGCCCGCGGCTCACGGACGGCCGAGCCCGTGCGGACGCGGACGACTGAGCCCGCAGCTCACGGACGGCCGAGCCCGCGGGGACGCGGCGGTCAGCCTCGCGTTTTCGGGGGCTTCCCGAGCCGCTTCGGACTGGTGAGAAAGCCCCAGCCCCATGACATGTGCATGGTGACGTAGACCAGCGGCAGCCGGACGAGCGAGGCCGCGGGCAGGCCGCTGCCGGTCACCGCCGAACCGGCCAGGATCGCCGCCAGATAGAGGCCGGGGATGAGCAGGCCCGGCCAGAGGAAGGGCGAGACGACCAGGCCGACGAGGATGGCGAGCACCGCCGCCGGGGGCGCCAGGTAGCGCAGGTTGATCGTGCCCTCGTGGGTGCGGGCGACCACCCTGCGCCAGCGGCCGTAGTGGAAATACTGCTTGGCGAGGGCCTTGACGGTGGGTCTCGGCCGGTAGGAGACCCGCATCCGGGGCTGGAACCAGACCAGGCCGCCCGTCTCACGGATGCGGTGGTTCATCTCCCAGTCCTGTGCCCGCTGGAAGTGCTCGTCGTAGCCGCCGACCCGCTCCAGCGCCTCGCGGCGGAACACGCCGAGATAGACCGTGTCGGCCGGACCCGCGGTCCCGCCCGTGTGGAAGCGGGCGCCACCGACACCGATCTTGGAGGTCATCGCCCGGGCCACGGCCTGCTCGAACGGGGTGACCCCCTCGGCGGCCATGACGCCGCCGACGTTGTCGGCACCGGTCTCCTCAAGGGTCTCCACCGCGACCCGGAGGTAGTCCTCCGGGAGCATGGCGTGGCCGTCCACCCGGGCGATGATCCCGTTGCGGGACGCGCCGATGGCCGCGTTGAGGGCGTTGGGGGTGCGGCCGGTCGGGTTCGGGACCACGACCACCCGTGGATCCTCGGCCGCGATCGCGTCCGCGACCTCCTGGGTGCGGTCCTGGGAGGGGCCGATGGCGAGCACGACCTCGATCGGTCCCGCGTACTGCTGCGACAGGACCTGACGCACCGCCTCCCGCAGATGGCGCTCCTCGTTCAGCACCGGGATGACGATGGAGATGGGGGGCCAGACACGTGTCTCGGAAGACGACGCCGGCGCGGGCGAGTCGGGGAACTGCTTCATGGCGTCGCTCACGCTACTGTACGAATGGGTACCTCATCGACCCAGCAGAGCCTAGGGGGCCACGCATGCGCGACCCGGAAGAGGACGACTCGGGGGTGCGGGTGGGCGGTGACGCCTACGGCAAGGTCCGGGTGAGTCCCAGGCGTGACCGCAGGTCCGCCAGAGGCGCCCGTTCCCGGCGCCGAAGCCTGCTGGCCACCGGGGTGTTCTCCACCATGGTGCTGGGCGCCTCCGGCGTGGTGTGGGCGCTGCCGAACTACGCGGCCAGCCAGATCGAGCCGGTCGACGCGGGAGTGACCGGGTCGTCGTCCACGGGCGCGATGAACATCCTGGTCGTCGGCGTGGACCGGCGCGACAACCTCACCCGCCAGCAGCAGAACCGGCTCAAGCTGGGACGTGAGACCGGCGAGCGGACCGACACCATGATGGTTCTCCACCTGTCGGAGGACCACACCAGGGTCACCGTGGTCAGCCTCCCCCGCGACACCTGGACGACGGTCCCCGGCCAGGGCCCGCACAAGATCAACGCCGCCTACCAGTTCGGCGGCCCGAAGCTCGCCGTACGGACCGTGCAGAACGCCACCGGGCTGCACATCCACCATTACGTCGAGATCAACGTGCTCGGCTTCATCGAGGTGGTCGACGCCCTGGGCGGCGTCTCGGTGTGCACCCCGGTCGCGATCGACGACCCGAAGACCGCGCTGGCCCTCCAGCCCGGCACCTACTCCCTCGACGGCGTCAAGGCCCTCGCCTACGCCCGCACCCGGGCCACCGCCCGCTCCGACCTCGACCGCATCGACCGCCAGCAGCAGGTCATCTCGGCCCTGCTGCACCAGGCCCTGAGCGGCGGCACGCTGACCAACCCGATCAGGCTCACCTCGTTCGTCAACACCGCCCTCGGCACGCTCCGGGTGGACGAACCGCTCCGCAAGGACCTGCTCGGCCTGGCCAACCAGCTCAAGGACGTCTCCACCGACGACGTGGCCTTCGCCACGGTCCCGCTCGCCGACGTCGACTACACGACACCGACCAACGAGTCGGCCGTGCTCTGGGACAAGGAGGCGGCCGGCGAGCTGTTCCGCCGGATCGCCGCCGACGAACCGCTCACCGAACCCGCCAAACCCACCCCCACCGCGACCAAGGCCGCGACGCCGACCCCCTCGGCCGCCGCGCTCACCGTGCCGCCCGCACGGATCTCGGTCAGGGTGCTCAACGGCACCCTGATCACCGGTCTCGGCGCGCGAGCGCGGGCCGACCTGCTGAAGGCCGGTTTCCTGGTCCCCGAGACCGCCGGCGACACGCAGCAGAGAGACCACGACAAGACGGTCATCCGCTACGGCACGGGCCGCGAGGACTCGGCACGGACCCTGGCCGCCGCACTGCCCGGGGCGGACGTCCGCGCGGTGGGGAACATCGGAGACCGGATCGAGGTGATCGCCGGTCAGAAGTACTCGGGCGCCAAGAAGGTCACCGTCGCGGAGGCCGCCGCGCCCACCGCGTCTCCTTCCGCGACCGCCACCCCCGCGGCGAGGACCGCGACCCAGAACATCTGCAAAAAATAAGTCAAACGCATATAAGCCACCCTCCAGGGCAGGTAGACCGCACGGAGGTGTTGATGGTGGTCACGACTTTCGACGTGCAGAGGTGGAGCAACGGTCCCTGCGTGGTGGTGCGGGCCTCGGGTGAGCTGGACATGGCCGTCGCGCCCCGGCTCCGTGCGGAGGTGGAGCAGGCCCTGGAGACCCCGGGCCACCCGTGCCTGGTGCTGGACCTGACCGAGGTGCCGTTCTGCGACTCGGTGGGCCTGGGCATCCTGGTGGGGGCGCTCACCCGGGTCAGGGACACCCATGGCCGTCTCATCCTGGTGCTGAATCCCGGCATGATCACCCACCTGCTGACCATCACCAACCTCAACCGGCACTTCGAGACGTGCGGCACCCTGCACGAGGCCCTCGACGCCGCCGCCTGAACGCCCGGCTCCGCCGTCAGCCCGGTGGCCGGGTCGCGCCCGGGTCCAGGACGAACAGCCGGACCAGGTCGTCAAGGCGGTAGTGGAACCGCCCGGTCTGGCCGGTGTCGACCACCGCGACGAACCGGGCCTCGACCAGGACGTCCAGACAGGCCTCGGCGGTGATGTGATCCAGGCCGCAGACGGCGGCGGCGGTGCCGACCGTGAACTCGACCGCTCCCAGCCGGGCCAGCCGGGCCAGTGCCAGCCGGGCTTCCTCCCCTATCCGTGCGTGGCCCTGCCGCAGACCGTCCCGCACGGCGAGGTCCGCGACGCTCAACTCGTCCAGGCGGCCGCGTTCGTCGCGCAGCACGGCGACCAGACTGGCGAGCGGCCAGTGCGGGCGGGCGGCGAGCCGGGCACCGCAGATGCGTACCGCCAGAGGCAGCCGGCCGCACAGCGTGACCAGTTCGGCCGCCGCCTCGGGTTCCGCGGCCACCCGTTCGTGACCGACGACGGCCGCCAGCAGGTGGATGGCGTGATCGACGTCGAACCGGTCGAGATCCACGATCCGCGCCCCGCTGAAGCCCACCAGCCGGGACCGGCTGGTGATGAGGACCGCACAGGTCGGTGAGCCGGGGAGCAGCGTCCTCACCTGTGCCTCCCCCACGGCGTCGTCCAGCACGACCAGGATCCGGCGGCCGTCCACGAGGCTGCGGTACAGGGCCGTGCGCTCGGCCAGGTCCTCCGGGACCGCGGCCTGTCCGACTCCGAGCGCCCGCAGGAACCGTCCGAGCACCCGGGCCGGAGATTCGGGAGCGGTTCCGGAGCCGCCCAGGTCGGCGTAGAGCTGGCCGTCGGTGTACGTCGCCGCCAGCCGGTGTGCGATGTGCACGGCCAGGGTGGACTTGCCGGCTCCGGCCGCACCGGTGATCCCCGCGACCAGCGTGGCCGCCCGCATCGGATCGTTCAGCACCCCGCCCAGGTGGTCGAGGAGTACGGCGGTCGCCTTGTCCCGGCCGGTGAAGTCGGCGATGTCGGCGGGCAGCTGGTGGGGCACGACCAGTCGTCCCCATCCCCTGCCCTGGGTCCGCTCGAACCCGCCGAGCAGCGGAGGGTCCTGGTCGAGCAGGGTGAGGTAGGCGCGTTGCGCGTCCGAGCTGGGCGCGACGCCCAGCTCGTCGGCGAGCCGGGATCTCAGCCGCTCGTACTCCATGAGCGCCTCGGCGGGCCGTCCGCAGGCGGCGTACAGCTCGATCAGGCGCGTGTGCAGCGGCTCGTCGAACGGCCGGGCCCTGGCCAGGGCCCGGGTCCTCGACAGCAGCAGCTCGGGGGCCTGGACCGCGATGGAGAGCGCGGCCAGCCGCTGCAGGCACATGGCGTGATCGTCGTCCAGCGCCCGTACCGCGGCGTCCTCCCGCACTCCGTCGGGAGCACCGTCCAGCACGGGACCCCGCCACTGTTCGAGCGCGTTCATCAGATCGGTCAGCCGCTCGTGGGGGTCCACACCCGCGGTGTCCGAATCAGCGGCCAGCGCGGCCCGAAACCGGGCGGCGTCGACGGACCGGTCCGGTACCCGCAGCCGATATCCACCGTCGACGTGCTCAAGGGAGGCGACCCCACCGGCCTCGTCACGCAGCCAGGAACGCAACCGCGACACGGCGGTGCGCAGGGCGGTCATGCTGCCGGTGCCATGGCCCCACACCTGCTCCAGCAGTCGCCTCTCGGCGACGACCCCGCCGTCGTGCAGCAGCAACACGGCCAGGAGCATGCGGGGATGGCGTGCCGGCAACGCCACGGTGAGCCCGCCCCGGCAGACCCGGAGCGGCCCGAGAACCTGGAAGTCGTACGTGGGAACAGCCTTGTGGACACTCATGCCTGTCCTCCGCCTTGGGCCTTCGCCGATCCGTCGCGAGGGATAACACTTGATCCGTAATAGCCACGTTTGCGGACATAGCAATCGTATGGCTAATGATCGGAAATGTCCGCCCTTTAACGTTCCACGTGTCAGCGAGCCGCACGTCGCGTGTGACGGCGTACCACGCGGTGACGGCGGATTCCGATAAGCGGATCCAGATAGCAAGAAACGTGCAGGAATCCGGATAATGCAACATACGGTAGTCGGCCGATTCCTTGATGTGGCGAAAGCCGGTCCCGACCGCGTCGCGGTGTATTCGGCTGATTCCTCGACGACCTATGCCGAACTGGCTGCCGCCGCCGGCGGGATCGGGCATCTCGTCGTCGCGGCGGGAGCCCGCCCGGGAGCACGCGTCGGCCTGTTGACCGGTCATGGCGCGGAGACCATCGCGGCGATCATGGGAGCCCTGCTCTCCGGCTGCGGCTACGTCCCGCTCGACCCGTCGTATCCGGTGCCGCGACTGGCGTACATGCTCGACGACGCCGATGTGACCGTGCTGGTCACCACGCGGAGGCACGCGGCACTCGCCCGGTCCCTCGTCGGGGAACGGTCCTGCGCGGTGGTCCTCATCGAGGACGCGACCCCGACGACCGCGATGCCGTCGGCCGCCGCGACGATCGAGCCGGACGACCTGGCCTACCTGCGTTACACCTCCGGATCCACCGGCGTGCCCAAGGGGGTGGCCCAGAGCCACCGCAACCTGGCGCACTGCGTCGGCAACCAGATCGAGAGCCTGTCGATCACCTCCGGCGACCGGCTCAGCCTGCTCGCCTCGGTCAGCTTCGATGCCTCCATCCCCGACATCTATCCCGCCCTGCTGACCGGCGCGGCCGTCGTCCCGATCGATGTCCGCGCCCTCGGACCGGACGAGCTGGTAAGCCGCCTGGCCGGCTCGGGGGTGACCGTCTACCATTCCACTCCGACGCTCTACCGGTATGTGCTCGACGCGCTGGGACCCGACGGCCGGCTGCCCTCGATACGGACCGTGCTGCTCGGCGGCGAGCGGGTGACCAGGACCGACGTGACGGCCGGCCGGGGCCGGTTCGGTGACGCATGCCGTTTCGTCAACGGTTACGGCGCCACCGAAGCCACCTTCGTGGCCCACCACCAGATCTTCTTCGACTCGGTGGAGAGCGAGCCGGAGGCCGGGCCCCTGGTGCCGATCGGCCGGGCGCTGCCGGGCTACGAGGTGGTGCTGCTGGACTCCGGCGACGGTGCGGGCGAGATCGCCGTCCGCAGCCCGTACCTGGCGCTGGGGTACTGGCGGGATCCGGAGCGCACCGCCGAACGGTTCACCACCGACGGAGACGGCGGGCGGCTCTATCGCACCGGAGATCTCGGGCGCGAGCTCCCCGACGGCACACTGGTCTGCCTGGGCAGGCTGGACCGGCAGATCAAGGTGCGCGGGTTCCGCGTCGAACCGGCCGAGGTGGAGGCGCACCTGGCGGGACAGCCGGGGGTGGCCAGAGCCGTGGTCACGCTCGCCGGCGACCGGCTCGTCGCCCACGTCCAGCCCTCCGCCGCCGCCGTACTGGATCCGGCCGCGATGCGACGGACCGCGGCCGAGACCCTCCCCGACCACCTGGTGCCTTCGGCGATCGTGGTGCTCGACGCGCTGCCCCTCACCCCGACCGGCAAGGTGGACACCCGGGCCCTGCCCGTGCCGGGCCCCGCCCGCGCCGGCGAACGGCCGGCCACGCCCGCCGAGGCCACGGTGCACGACCTCTGGTGCGACGTGCTCGGAGTGGACCAGGTCGGCGTGACCGAGCCGTTCTTCGACGCCGGCGGGCACTCCCTGCTCCTGGGACGGCTCCAGCAGCGATTGACCGACGCGTTCGGGACGCCGGTGCCGATGACGACGCTGTTCGAGCACACCACGGTGCGCACCCAGGCCCGGGCCCTGTCCGCTCCGTCCGGTCCGTCCGCTCCATCCGGTCCGTCCGCTCCGTTCGGTCCGTCCGCTCCGTTCGGTCCGTCCGGTTCATCCGGTTCTTCGCGCCTCCGGTCGGACGTCGCGGCGACCGCCGACACCGAGGCCGACACCGACGCTGAGGCCGACACCGACACCGACACCGACGGTTCGGGCGACCACATCGCGGTCGTCGGCCTGGGCTGCCGGTTCCCGGGCTCGCCCGACCCGGCCGCGTTCTGGTCCGTGCTGTCCGACGGGGTGGACGCCATCTGGGACTACCCGGAGGCGGAGCTGCGCGAGCTGGGCATCGGGGCGACCCTGCTGGCGGATCCCGCGCATGTGAAGGCCGGCGGAAAGCTGGACGGGGTGGGGGACTTCGACGCGGAGTTCTTCGGTTTCGGCGCCGACGAGGCCGCCCGCACCGATCCGCAGCACCGGCTGTTCCTTGAGACGGCCTGGGAGGCCCTGGAGGACGCCGGGTGCGACCCGGAGCGGTTCGACGGCCAGATCGGGGTGTTCGCCTCCGCCTCGGCCAACCGCTACTTCCTCTTCCACCTGTTCGGCAACCCCGCCGCCGGAACGCCGGACGATCCCGACGACTGGGAGGGACGGCTCCTTCCCCACCAGAGCTCCGACCATCTGCCGGGCCAGGCCGCCTACCGGCTCGGCCTGACCGGTCCGGCGATCGCGGTGCAGACCGCCTGCTCCAGCTCCCTGGTCGCGGTCTGCCTGGCCGCCCAGAGCCTCGCCGACTACCGCTGCGACCTCGCGCTCGCCGGCGGTGTCACCGTCACCTGGCCGCGGCACCGGCACACCCCCGGTGGGATGGTCTCTCCCGACGGCCGGTGCCGCGCGTTCGACGCCGCGGCCGAGGGCTCGGGGTTCTCCAGCGGGAGCGGCGTGGTGGCGCTGAAGCGGCTCGCGGACGCCATGGCCGACGGCGACCACGTGTACGCCGTGATCCCCGGCTGGGCGATCGGCAACGACGGCGCCGCGCGGGCCGGCTTCGCCGTACCGGGTCTGGCCGGGCAGGTGGCCGCGGTGACCGAGGCCCTTGAGGACGCGGAGATCTCTCCCGACGAGGTCGGCATGGTGGAGCTGCACGGCAGCGGCACCCCGCTGGGAGACGCCATCGAGGTGGAGGCGCTGACCCGGGCCTACCTGACGGCCGGCGCGCAGGGCCGCGGTCACTGCGCGCTCGGCGCGGTCAAGACCAACATCGGCCACACGGACGCCGCCTCCGGGATCGCGGGGTTCATCAAGGCGGTCCTGTCGGTACGGCACGGGCAGATCCCTGGCAACCTGCACCTCGCCTCTCCCAACCCGCAGCTCGACCTGGACCGCGGGCCGTTCTACCTGCCGGCCAAGACGACGCACTGGCCCATCGGCCGACGGCGGGTGGCGGGGGTCAGCGCGATCGGCATCGGCGGCACCGGTGCGCATGTCCTGGTCGCCGAGGCGCCTGAGCCGCCGGCCGCGCCGCCCGTCTCCGGGGGCCGCTACCTGTTCCCGGTCTCCGCCCGTTCTCCCGAGGCCCTCCGAGCCGCGATCGTACGGCTGCGCGACCACCTCGCCGCCAACCCGCACCTGTCGCCGGCCGACGTGGCGCACACCCTGACGGTCGGCCGCCGGGCTTTCGCCCACCGGGTCGTCGTGGAGTGCGGCGGCATCGCCGAGGCCGTCGCGGCGCTCGACCCCGACCGGCTGTCGTCCCAAGCCGGTGTGCCCGAAGGGCTGCCCGCCGGATCCGCCGTCCCAGGACGGCGGATACCCCTGCCGACCTATCCCTTCCAGCGGCAGCGCTACTGGATCGACCCGCCGGGAGGCACCCGATGACCACCTTGACGGCCCGTTGGTTCCGGTGCGCGCGCCCGCTGCCGCACGCGGCGCTCCGGCTGTTCTGCCTGCCGTACGCCGGTGCGGGCGCGGGTGTGTTCCATCCGTGGCCGGCCGCCCTCGCTCCCGACGTGGAGGTCGTGGGCGTCCAGCTGCCGGGCAGGGAGAACAGGATCGTCGAGCCGGCCGAGATCGACCTGACCGAACTGGCCGCCGCGCTCGCCGAGGCCGTGACCGCCGACGGCCGGCCCTACGCGCTGTACGGGCACTCGCTGGGCGCGCGGCTCGCGTTCGAGGTGATCCGGCGGCTGCGCCGTACCGGTGCGCCGCTGCCGGTCCGGCTGTACGTGGGCGCCGCCCGCGCGCCGCACCTGAACGCGTCGGCCATGTTCGACGGGCTCTCCCGCCTCTCCGACGACGAGTTGGTGGCCCGGGTCGTGGCCGGCGGTGGTGTGCCCGGGGAGGTCGCCGACGAACCGGAACTGCTGGAGTTGCTGCTGCCGACGCTGCGGGCGGACTTCACCTGGCTGGACGACTACGTGTACCAGCCGGGGTCGCCGCTGCCGGTGCCGATCACGGCCTTCGCCGGCACGCTCGACCGGGCCGTTTCGACGGAGCAGATGACTCCGTGGGAGCAGCACACCACCGCCGGGTTCGTCCTGCACCACATCGACGGCGGCCACTTCTTCCTCCAGGACAACCTGGCGGACCTGACCGCTCTGCTGGCCGCGGACCTCATGACGCCGGACGGCGAGCGGCCGGACGGCGAGCGATCGGCGACGACGAGGGTGGAGCTGGGCGGCACCGGCTGGTCGGTCTGGCCGGACGCACTGCTGCGCACCACCGGATTCCCCGCCGACGGGCTGGACGCCTTCGCCTCCCCCGCCGCCGCGGCAGCCGCCGACGACCTGCTCGCCGGACGCGGCGACGCCGAGGCATTCGACAAGGCCCTCGCCGACGCCATCACGGCCGGCGCCCGGAAGATCTGCGAGATCGCCGCCGACCCGCTGTTCCGCGAGGCCGTCACCTGGCAGAACCCCGGCGTCCTGGTCGCCCTGGACGGCCTGCTCGCCGGCGGCCCCGACGCCACCCGCAACGTACGCCGCCGGGAGCGTGAACGCGCCGTCATCCGCTACTGGCAGCGCTACTGCGCCAAGAACGAGACCATCGGCTTCTTCGGCCCCGTCTGCTGGATCGGCATCAGCTCGGACACCGATCGGGCGCTGGACGTCCGTACCGGGCCCGGTCTGCTACGCGAGCGCCGGGTGTCCTTCGAGAGCTGGGCGGTGACCGCCTACGCCGACCAGCTGGCCGAGGATCCGCGGATCCGCCGCTGGTGGCCGCCCACGCTGCTGCCCCACCTCACCCTGAACGGGCGACACGTCCTGCGCCCCATGCAACCACCCCTACCGCTGACCGCACCCGAAGCCGCCCTCCTGGCCCGCTGCGACGGACGCACCCCCGCCAACCAAACCGTCACCGCACTCGACCGCCCCGAAGACGGCTACCTCCTCCTGCAACGCCTGGTCGAACGCGACCTCATCACCTGGGACGCCGCCCTGCCCATCGGCCGCGACGCCGAACACGCCCTACGCGAACGCATCACCACCATCGGCGACCCCGACCTCCGACACCACGCCCTGACCGGACTGGACCGGCTGTGCGCCGCCCGCGACACCGTCGCCACCGCCGCCGGCGACCCCGACACCCTCAAAACCGCCCTCGCCGCCCTCGACACCGAATTCACCACCCTCACCGGCACCCCACCCCGCCGCCGCGACGGCCAGATGTACGCCGGCCGCACCCTCTGCTACGAAGACACCACCCGCGACCTCGACGTCACCATCGGCGCCACCCTCCTCCACGACCTCGCACCACCCCTCGCCATCATCCTCACCACCGCCCGCTGGCTCACCCACGCGGTCGACTCGGCGTGCCGGGATGTCCTGCGGGACCTCTACACCGAACTGCAGGAGGACACCGGCGCCCCGGTGAGCCTGGCCGACCTGTGGTACCTCGCCCAAGGGCTGCTGTTCACCGGCGGCGACAACCCCTTCCGCACGGTGGCGGACGACTTCTCCCGGCGGTGGGCCGAGCTGACCAGTGTGCCGGTCGGTGCCGAAAGCGGCACCCGCGTCCAGCTGTCCGCCGCCGACCTGACCGAGACCGTGGCCCGGCTCTTCCCCGCCGAGCGGCCCGGCTGGTCCACCGCCCGACTGCACAGCCCCGACCTGCAGATCTGCGCCCCCGACGTCGACGCCGTCAACCGCGGCGACTACCAGGCGGTCCTCGGCGAACTGCACCCGGCGTGGCCGGCGTTCGACAGCGTGTTGTTCAGCCCGTTCCATCCCGACCCCGACAGGCTCCGCGCCGACCTCGATTTCGACCTGGGACCGGACCGGCTCCGGATCCTCTACCCGGAGGACTATCCGCGCACCACCACCCGCACCGGCTACGGGCTCGTCCGGCCCCGTGACCGGCAGCTGGGCATCGACAGAGCACGGGGCGCCGACCCTGACCGGCTGCTGCCGGTCACCGCGGTCACCGTCTCCGACGAGGACGGCACCCTGATCGCCACCGCACCCGACGGACACCGGTGGCCGCTGATCGAGGTGTTCGCCGAGATGCTCGGCATGCAACTGCTGGACGCGTTCAAGCTCACCGTGCCCGCCCCGCACATCCCCCGCATCACCATCGACCGGCTCACCATCGCCCGCGAAACCTGGCGCACCACCGTCGCCGAGACCGGACTGGCCGACATCACCAAAGAACGCGAACGCTACCTCGCCACCCGCGCCTGGCAGCACCGCCTCAACCTGCCCGACCAGATCTTCGTCAAGATCGGCACCGAAGTGAAACCCTGCTACACCGACCTCACCAGCCCCCACTACGTGGGTGCCCTGTGCACCATGTTCCGCACCGCCGGACCCGACACCTCCGTGGTGATCAGCGAAGCCCTCCCCACCCCCGACCAGGCCTGGGTCCCCGACCACCACGGCAACCGCTACTTCAGCGAACTCCGCCTGCAGATCACCGACCCCACCCCCGCAGGCGGTGCACGGTGACGAGGGTGGAACTGGGCGGCACCGGCTGGTCGGTCTGGCCGGACGCACTGCTGCGCACCACCGGATTCCCCGCCGACGGGCTGGACGCCTTCGCCTCCCCCACCGCCGCGGCAGCCGCCGACGACCTGCTCGCCGGACGCGGCGACGCCGAGGCATTCGACAAGGCCCTCGCCGACGCCATCACGGCCGGCGCCCGGAAGATCTGCGAGATCGCCGCCGACCCGCTGTTCCGCGAGGCCGTCACCTGGCAGAACCCCGGCGTCCTGGTCGCCCTGGACGGCCTGCTCGCCGGCGGCCCCGACGCCACCCGCAACGTACGCCGCCGCGACCGCGAACGCGCCGTCATCCGCTACTGGCAGCGCTACTGCGCCAAGAACGAGACCATCGGCTTCTTCGGCCCCGTCTGCTGGATCACCGCGGAGAACACCGGTGCGGACGGCACGCCAGCGGCCGGCGGCACCCCGGCGTTGACGGTCCGTACCGGGCCCGGTCTGCTGCGGGAACGGCGGGTGTCCTTCGAAGGCTGGGCCATGAGCGCCTATGCCGACCACCTCGCCCAGGATCCGCGGATCCGCCGCTGGTGGCCGCCCACGCTGCTGCCCCACCTCACCCTGAACGGGCGACACGTCCTGCGCCCCATGCAACCACCCCTACCGCTGACCGCACCCGAAGCCGCCCTCCTGGCCCGCTGCGACGGACGCACCCCCGCCAACCAAACCGTCACCGCACTCGACCGCCCCGAAGACGGCTACCTCCTCCTGCAACGCCTGGTCGAACGCGACCTCATCACCTGGGACGCCGCCCTGCCCATCGGCCGCGACGCCGAACACGCCCTACGCGAACGCATCACCACCATCGGCGACCCCGACCTCCGACACCACGCCCTGACCGGACTGGACCGGCTGTGCGCCGCCCGCGACACCGTCGCCACCGCCGCCGGCGACCCCGACACCCTCAAAACCGCCCTCGCCGCCCTCGACACCGAATTCACCACCCTCACCGGCACCCCACCCCGCCGCCGCGACGGCCAGATGTACGCCGGCCGCACCCTCTGCTACGAAGACACCACCCGCGACCTCGACGTCACCATCGGCGCCACCCTCCTCCACGACCTCGCACCACCCCTCGCCATCATCCTCACCACCGCCCGCTGGCTGACGGTGGCGCTGGCCGACGCGTACGGAGCGGCGTTGCGGGAGCTGTACGACGACCTGCGGGAGGACACCGGCGCCCTGGTGAGCCTGGCCGACCTGGTGTCGCTGGCCCAGGGTCTGTTCTGGGGCGCCGGCCGGCGTCCCGCGGACGCCGTCGCCGAGGAGTTCACCCGGCGCTGGGGGGACCTGTTCGGTCTGGGGGAGGACGACACCCGCGTCCAGCTGTCCGCCGCCGACCTGACCGAGACCGTGGCCCGGCTCTTCCCCGCCGAGCGGCCCGGCTGGTCCGGTGCCCGGATCCACAGCCCCGACCTGCAGATCTGCGCCCCCGACGTCGACGCCGTCAACCGCGGCGATTACCAGGCGGTCCTCGGCGAGCTGCACGCGGCGTGGCCGACGTTCGACTGCGATCTCTTCACGGCCTGGCACCCCGAGGTCGACCGGCTCCGCGACGAGCTGACCGCCGACCTCGGACGGCACCGGGTCCGGCTGCTCCACCCCGACACCTGGCCCCGGCACACCGGGCGGGTCGCGTCGTCGCTGACCGGCACCACCGACCGGCTGCTGGGGTTCGCCACGGCGTCGGGCGCCGACCCCGACCGGCTGCTGCCGGTCACCGCGGTCACCGTCTCCGACGAGGACGGCACCCTGATCGCCACCGCACCCGACGGACACCGGTGGCCGCTGATCGAGGTGTTCGGCGGGATGCTCAACGGGCTCGCCGTGGACGCGTTCAAGCTCACCGTGCCCGCCCCGCACATCCCCCGCATCACCATCGACCGGCTCACCATCGCCCGCGAAACCTGGCGCACCACCGTCGCCGAGACCGGACTGGCCGACATCACCAAAGAACGCGAACGCTACCTCGCCACCCGCGCCTGGCAGCACCGCCTCAACCTGCCCGACCAGATCTTCGTCAAGATCGGCACCGAAGTGAAACCCTGCTACACCGACCTCACCAGCCCCCACTACGTGGGTGCCCTGTGCACCATGTTCCGCACCGCCGGACCCGACACCTCCGTGGTGATCAGCGAAGCCCTCCCCACCCCCGACCAGGCCTGGGTCCCCGACCACCACGGCAACCGCTACTTCAGCGAACTCCGCCTGCAGATCACCGACCCCACCCCCGCAGGCGGTGCACGATGAACGCCCGCCCGCCCCACCCGGCGAGCTCCGCGGTGGAGACCGTCGCCGACCTCATCGTGGCGCGGGCCCGCGCCGTGCCGGACTCCGTCGCGGTCGAGCAGTGGGACGAGAAGATCACTTATCGCGAGCTGGTCGCCCGTGCCACCGCGCTCGCCGCCGAGCTCGGCGCGCTCGGCGTCGGGCCGGAGAGCAGGGTCGGCGTCTGCCTGGAGCGGCGCCCCGCGATGGTGGTCGCGCTCCTCGGTGTCCTGCTGGCCGGTGGCTGTTACGTGCCGCTGGATCCGGCCGGCCCGCGGCTGCGGCTGCGGGACACGGCCGCCGACGCCGGTCTGGACATCGTGGTGTGCGATCGGGTGGGAGCGGAGGCCGTCGGCGAGACGGGCTTGCGGTGCGTCGCCGTACCCGGGCCGGCCGGCCCGGTCGACCTGTCCGCCGTGCCCCCCTGTCCCGCCGCACCGGACAACCTCGCCTATGTGATCTACACCTCGGGTTCCACCGGCCGCCCCAAGGGCGTGCTCGTCACCCACCGCAACCTGGCCGCCTACGTCGTCACCTGGGCCGCGCACACCGGGGCCGGGCAGGACACCCGCGCGCTGGGCTTCTCCTCCCTCGGATTCGACGCCTCCATCATCGACCTGTTCGTGCCGCTGTCCGTGGGCGGGTCGGTGCAGCTGGCCGCTGAGACCGACCGCACCGACCCCGCGCGGCTGCAGCGGTTCATCACCGAGCACCGGGTCACCTGGGGAATACTCACCCCGGCCGTGCTGTCCCTGCTGGACCCGGCCGCGCTGCCCGGCTGGCGGACGGTGATGTGCGGCGGCGACGTGGTGCCGGCCGAGCTGGTCGACCGGTGGGCGACGGCGGGCCGCCGGTTCGTCAACACCTACGGACCCACCGAGACCACGGTGGCGCCCGTCGCCGGCGAGCTGACCGCACCGCAGACCACGCCGGTCACGCTCGGCCTTCCGACGCACGGCAACCGCTGCTACGTCGTCGACGACCGGCTCCGCCCGGTCGAGCCGGGGGCCGAGGGCGAGCTGCTGATCGGCGGCCCCGGCATCACCCGGGGCTACCTGGGCAGGCCCGCGCTGACCGCCGGAGCGTTCGTGCCCGACCCGTTCTCCGGCGAGGCGGGCGCGCGGCTCTACCGGACCGGGGACATGGTGCGTTACGCCGACGACGGGCAGCTCGTCTACCTGGGACGCCGCGACGGGCAGATCAAGATCCGCGGGCAGCGGATCGAACTCGGCGAGATCGCGGCCGTGCTGCAGGAGCACCCGGCGGTCGCGCAGGCGGCCGTGGAAGCGGTGCCGGGGCCCGGCGGAGGCTTGGAGCTGGTCGCGTTCCTCACCCCGGAGGACGCCCCGGCCGATACCGGCTACGCCGCTTCGCGGCTGACCGCGGCGATGCTGCCCGGGCGGGTGCTGCGCCTGCCCGGACTGCCGCTCAACGCCTCCGGCAAGGTGGACCGGGCCGGGCTGCGGGAACTCGCCGCCCGGGAGCGCCCGGCCGGCGGCTCACCCGAGGACTCGCTCCAAGGGGAGACCGCCACCGAACGCGCGCTCGCGGCGGTGTGGCGGCGCCTGGGCGTCGGCGCCGACTTCTTCGCCGGCGGCGGTGACTCGATCACCGCGATGCGGCTGGTCGCCGCCGTCCGCGACGAGCTGGGCCTGGACGTGACGGTGGACGACGTGTTCGCCGGCCGTACCCTGCCGGAGATCGCCGGGCGGTTCGACAGGGCCGCCCGGCTGCGGGGTCCGGAGCTCTCCCTCGGCCACCCGCCGACCCTGGCGCCGCCGCAGCGCCGCCTGTGGTTCCTGGACCAGTTGGCGCCCGAGGCCGCGCCGTACAACATCGCCCTGGCCGAGACGCTGCGCGGCCCCCTGGAGGTGCCGGCGCTGCGGGCGGCGCTGCGGGCCGTCGCCGACCGGCACGCCGTGCTGCGCTGGCGGATCCGGCAGACGGCCGGGGTGCCGTACGCCGTCTGCGAGCCGCCCGGCGAGGTGGAGCTGACCGTGGTCGACCTGCGCGGGTACGGCCGGGCGCAGCGGGACGCGCAGCTGCGCACCCGGCTGGCGGCCGGTGCGTCCGCGCCGTTCGACCTGGCGGGCGGTCCTCCCTGGCGGGCCTGGCTGTACGTGCTGGGCCCCGACGAGCACGTGCTGGCGCTGACCCTGCACCACGCGGTGTTCGACGGCTGGTCCCGGGACGCGCTCTACACCGATCTCTCCGCCTGCTACGCGGCCGCCGTCGCCGGCCGGGAGCCGGACCTGGTGCCGCTGCGGGCGTCGTACGCCGACTACGCCGTCTGGCGGGCCGAGCGGGACGAGCGCGACGGGGACGCGGACCTGGCCTGGTGGGCCGGGCATCTGGACCAGGCGCCCACCGTGCTGGACCTGCCCCGTGACCGGCCCCGCCCGGCCGTGCAGACCTACCGGGGCGCCGAGGCCCACGTGGTCCTGCCGCCCGGCGCCGACGCCGCGGTCCGCGCGCTCGCCGCCGGCCTCGGCGCGACCCCGGCGGGGGTGCTGCTGGCCGGGCTCGGCCGGCTGCTCCACCGGCTCACCGGCGGCGACGACCACATCATCGGCGCGGTCGTCGCCGACCGGCGGGTGGCCGCCTTCGACGACCTGGTCGGGTTCTTCATCGACATGGTCCCGCTGCGGCTGCGCTCGGACGATGGCACCGACTTCGCCGCCCAGGTACGGCGGTGCACCCGCGAACTGCTGGACGTCGCCGCCCACCCGGCCGCTCCGCTGGAGCGCGTGGTCGAGAGGCTCGGCATCCGGCGGGACCCGTCCCGCGCCCCGCTGGTGCAGATCATGTTCAACGTGCTGAACCTCACGCGGCCCCGGCTGGAGCTGCCCGGGGTGAGCGGCGAGACGGTCGAGGTGGCCAAGCCCGGATCCCCGTTCGACATGACCGTGTACGTGACGGAGCGGGCCGGCCGGTTCTGCGTCGAGGTCGTCTACAACCCCGACCTGTTCGACGCCGCCAGGGTCGACGCGATGCTCGCCGACTACGTCGCCCTGGTCGGCGCGCTGGCCGCCGATCCGGCCACCCCGGTGGGCGAGGTCGTCCTGCCCGGACGGGTCACGCCGGACGCCGCGCCCGGCGCCATGCGGATCGCCGAACCGCATGCGCCGCCCCCGAGCTCCGGGAGCGGGTCGAGCGCCACCGAACAGCTGGTCGCCGCGATCTGGCGGGAGGTCCTGGAACGGGACACCGTCGGCCCCGACGACAACTTCTTCGACATCGGCGGTCACTCACTGGCGCTCGCCGCCGTGCACGCCCGCCTGTGCGTCCGGCTCGACCGTGAGCTGCGGATGGTGGACCTGTTCCGCTACCCGAACATCCGTGCCTTCGCCGCCCACCTGGACGCCCAGGTGAGCGGTCCCGCAGGCGCCCCCCCGACCGGGGACTCGGAGCTTGCCCGCGCCGTCTCGCGAGGCGAGGCGAGGCGCAACCGTACCCGACGCCCACGACGCGTCAACAGCACCACCGGACAGGAGAACGACCATGACCAGTGACGTCGCCGACGAGGGCGTCGAGCCGATCGCCATCGTGGGGATGGCCGCCCGGGTGCCGGGCGCGGCCGACCTCGACGAGTTCTGGCGCAACCTGGTCGACGGGGTCGAGTCGATCACCACCTTCACCCGTGAGGAGCAGCTGGCCAGGGGGGTGGCCGAGGAGGACGTCGACGACCCGAGCTGGGTGTCGAAGGCCCCCTACGTCGAGGGGTACGACCAGTTCGACGCCGGGCTGTTCGGGCTGACCGCGCGCGAGGCGGAGATCCTCAACCCGCAGCACCGGCTGTTCCTGGAGACGTGCTACACCGCGCTGAACGACTCCGGGACCGACCCCGGACGTTACGACGGCACCATCGGCGTGTACGCCGGCACCGGAGGCAACCAGTACCTGTGGGAGAACCTGGCCCGCAACGAGCGGGTGTGGGAGACCCGCCACGGCATCGGCCTGGCCACCGCCAACTCGCCGAACTACGTGGCCACCACCGTGTCGTACCGGCTGAACCTGCGCGGGCCCAGCCTGACCGTCCACACCGCCTGCTCCACGTCGCTGGTCGCGCTCCACCTGGCCTGCGAGGCGCTGCGCGGCGGCGAGTGCGACATGGCCCTGGCGGGCGGCGTGAACGTGGAGCACCCGCCGGCGACCGGATACATCGGGGTGGAGGGGTTCACCTCCCCCGAAGGGCACTGCCGCCCGTTCGACGCCGACGCGAACGGCACCGTCTGGGGCAGCGGGGTCGGCGTCGCCGTACTGAAGCGGCTTGAGGACGCCATCGCCGACGGCGACCACATCCACGCCGTGGTGCGGGGCAACGCGATCAACAACGACGGCGCCGGGAAGGTCGGCTTCTCCGCGCCCAGCGTCGACGGACAGGCCGCCGCGGTGGCGCAGGCGGTCGGGGCGGCCGGGATCGACCCGCGCAGCATCGGCTACGTCGAGGCGCACGGCACCGGCACCGCGATGGGCGACCCGATCGAGGTCGCCGCCCTGTCCGCGGTGTACGCACAGGGCACGCAGGACCGCGGCTGGTGCGGCATCGGTTCGGTGAAGTCCAACATCGGCCATCTCAGTCAGGCCGCGGGCATCATCAGCGTGATCAAGGCGGTGCTGGCGCTGGAGCACGGGCTCATCCCGCCGACGATCAACTACGAACGCCCCAACCCGGCGATCGACTTCGCCGAGACCCCGTTCTACGTGGCCGCCACGCTCAGCAAGTGGGAGACGGACGGCGGTCCCCGGCGCGCCGGAGTGAGCTCCTTCGGCATCGGCGGCACCAACGCGCACCTGATCCTGGAGGAGGCGCCGCGCGTCGACGCGGAGCCCCTTCCCCAGCGGCCCGCGCACCTGCTGCAGGTGTCCGCCAAGACCGCCACCGCGCTGGACACGGCGCTGGACCGGCTCGCCGGGCACCTGGAGGCGCACGGGAACCTCGACCTCGCCGACGTGGCCCACACGCTGCGGACCGGCCGGATGGAGTACTCCCACCGGGCCGCGGTGGCGGCCACCGGTCCCGCCGACGCGATGACCGCGCTGCGGGACCGCAAGCGCCGCCGTAAGGGCGAGGCCGGTGCGACCCCGCCGGCGGTGGCCTTCCTGTTCTCCGGGCAGGGCGCGCAGTACGCCGGCATGGGCGCGGAGCTGTACCGGACGGAACCGGTGTTCGCCGCCGCGGTCGACGAGTGCGCGGACCTGCTCACCGGGACTCTCGGCCTCGACCTGCGCGAGCTGATGTTCGGCGCCGCGCCCGGCGCCGACGAGACGCTCCGGCAGACGCGCTACACCCAGCCGGCGCTGTTCACCGTGGAGTACGCGCTGGCCCGGCTCTGGCAGAGCTGGGGAGTACGGCCGGCCGCGATGATCGGCCACTCCATCGGCGAGTACGTCGCCGCGACCGTCGCCGGAGTCTTCACCCTGGCCGACGCGGTGCGACTGGTCGCCGCCCGGGGCGCGCTGATGCAGTCGATGCCGCCGGGCGCGATGCTCGCCGTCCAGCGGGACGAGTCGGCACTGGCCGGCCGGCTGCCGGACGGGGTGTCGGTGGCGACCGTCAACGGACCGGGCACCTGCGTGGTGGCCGGCTCCGCGGACGCGATCGAGGCGTTCGCCGAGGCGCTGAAGGCCGAGAAGGTGGGCTGCAAGGCCCTGCGCACCTCACACGCGTTCCACTCGCCGATGATGGAGCCGATCCTCGCGGAGTTCACCGAGCTGGTCGCGTCGGTGCCCCGGCAGGCTCCGGGCCTGCCGTTCTGGTCCAACGTCACCGGTGAGCTCATCACCGCCGAGCAGGCGACGGACCCGGCGTACTGGGCCGGCCACCTGCGGCAGCCCGTCCGGTTCGGCGCCTGCGTGGCCGGGCTGTTCGCCGCGCACGGCGACACGCCTCCGCTGCTGGTGGAGTGCGGGCCCGGACGGCAGCTGGCCGGGCTGGCCAGGATGCAGCTCCCCAAGGGGGCGGCCGCGCCGCTGCCCAGCATGCCCGGCGCCGGGGAGCGGGCCGGGGACGCCGCCACCGTCTACGACGCGGCGGGCACGCTGTGGGCCGCCGGGGTGCCGCTGGGGGCGGGCTTCGGCGCGGCGGGCCGCCGGGTGCCGCTGCCGGCGTACCCGTTCGAGCGCCGGCGCTACTGGATCGACGCCGACCCGGCCGACCAGGCGGCCGCCGCCCCGGTCAGGCGCCGGGGTCCGCTGCCGCTGGCCGACTGGTTCGCGGTCCCCACCTGGCGCCAGGCGGCCCCGGACCTCCGCCGGGCCGACCTCGGCGACTGCGTCGTGCTGGCCGACGGGCCCCGCGGGCGGGAACTCGTCACCGAACTGCGCGCCCGGGGCGTCACCGTACGGGTCGCCGGTCCCGGCGACCACGGGGCGGTGCTCGCCGAAGGCGTCCCCGCCAGGATCGTGCACGCCCTGGCGCTGGACGGGCTGCCCGCGGACGGCGGGATCACCGCCACCTGGGACGCGCAGGAGCGCGGCTTCTTCAGCCTGCTGGACCTGGTCCAGGCGCTGGCCGGTGCGGGCGTGGCCGACGGCATCCACCTCGACGTGGTGTCGTCGGGCACCTCGGACGCCCAGGGCCCCCTGCTCCGCCCCGAGCACGCCACCATCGCCGGCATCGCCAGGGTGGTCCCGCTGGAGGTGCCCGGCCTGACCGTCCGGCACATCGACGCCGACCCGGAGGCGGGCACCGCGCAGACGGCCGACCTCGTCTCCGAGTTGCTGCGGCCCGCCGACGAGGCGGAGGTGGCGCTGCGCGCCGGCCGCCGCTGGGTCACCGACTACACCCAGGTGTCCGTGGGCGAGGAGGCCGCCGGGACCCCGGTGGTCCGCGACGGGGGCCGCTACCTGATCACCGGTGGCGTCGGCGGGATCGGCATCACCCTCGCCGAGGACTTCGCCCGGCGGGCCCGTGCCCGCCTGGCGCTGCTCAGCCGGGCCGGCCTGCCGCCGCGGGAGGAGTGGGACACCCACCTGACGGTGCACGGCGGCGCCGACCGGACAGGCCGGGCCATCCTGGCCATCCGGCGGATGGAGCAGGCCGGCGCCCAGGTGCTGGTACTGGCCGCGGACGTCACCGACCCGGCCGACCTGGGCGCCGCGCGCACCCGGATCGAGGCCGAGTTCGGCGGGCTGGACGGCATCGTGCACGCCGCCGGACTGCCCGGTGGCGGTATGGCCGAGGTGAAGGACCGCGCCGCGGCGACCGCCGTACTGGCCCCCAAGATCGCGGGAACCCTCGCCCTGGCGCAGGTCTTCGGCGACCTCCCGCTCGACTGGGTGGCGCTCTGCTCCTCGGTGACCTCGGTGGTCGGCGGCTTCGGGCAGGTCGACTACTGCGCGGCCAACGGCTTCCTCGACGCCTACGCCCGCAGCGCGCACGGCTGGCGCGCGCCGGTCGTCTCGCAGAACTGGGGCGGCTGGACCGAGGTCGGCATGGCCGTCGAGGTGTCCGCGCCCGACGGTTTCCGGGCCGCCCGCGGCGGAGTGGCCGGCGCGATGGACCACCCGGTCCTCTCCACCCGGGTCACCGGGCAGGACGGCGAGGCCGAGTGCCACGGGCTGGTGTCCGCCGGCACGCACTGGCTGCTCGACGAGCACCGGATCGGCGAGGTGCCCGTGGTGCCCGGCACCGGTCACCTGGAGGCGGCCCGCGCCGCCGTGGCCGCGTGCCTGCCCGCGCCGGACGCCGACCACGTCGTGGAGCTGCGGGACGTGGCGTTCCTGGAACCGTTCTCGGTGCCCGACGGGAGCACCGCCCAGTACCGGGTGGAGCTGACCGGCTCGCCGGACGGCGTCGAGTTCGGGGTGGTGAGCCGTACGGCGGGCCGCTCCGCCACGCACGTGCGCGGCTCGGCCGCGTGGGTCCGTCCCGGACCGGCCGCGGCGACGGACGCCCCGTCGATCGTGGCCCGTTGCCGGCCGCGCTCCACCGGGCACGAGACCGGGCACGAGACCGGCCGCACCAGCATGCTCGCCTTCGGTCCCAGGTGGGACGCGCTGGGCGAGCACCATGTGGGCGGGGATGAGGAACTCGCCAGGATCGTCGCCCCTGAGGCCGCGCTGGCCGACCTGGAGCGCTGGGTGCTGAACCCGGCGCTGCTCGACGTGGCCACCGCGTTCGGCGAGGGCCGGGGCGAGGGCAGCTACCTGCCGCTCTCCTACGGCCGGGTGCTGGTGCGCGGCCCGCTGCCCGCGCGGTTCTGGAGCCACCTGCGCTACGCCGACGGCGGTGACGACGTGGTCTCGGCGGACCTGACGCTGTTCGACGAGGACGGCCGGGTGCTGGTGGAGATCGGTGACTTCGTCCTGCGCCGGGTGGACCGTGACGCCGTCACCGGCGACCTGGCCGCCCCCGGCGGGACGGGCGCCGCGACGGCACTCCCGGCCGGGCCGGCCACGGACGGCATCGCCCCGGTGGACGGCGCGGAGGCGTTCCGCCGGGTGCTGGCCGCGCGCCTCGGTTCCCAGGTCGTGATCAACCCGCTGCCGGTGGCCGAGCTTCTCGACCGGGTCCGGGCCCGGACCACCGACATCCACGCCGGAGACGGCGAGACCGGTGGGGCCGGAGAGGACACGGCGGCGGACGGCGACCACGCCGTGCCCCGCACCGAACTGGAGGCGACCATCGCCCGCGTGTGGAGCGACGGCCTGGGCGTGTCCCGGGTCGGCATCGACGACGACTTCTTCGAACTAGGCGGCAACTCTCTGATCGCGGTGCAGCTCATCGCCTCCCTCCGCAAGGCCGTCGGCGTGAAACTGCCGATGCGCAGCCTGTTCGAGTCACCGACGGTGGCCGAACTCGCGGCCGTCGTCGAACGGCTCCGGGCCGCCGGCGAGGCCGAGCAGACCCGTCCGGCCACCACCATCCCCAAGCTGGACCGCAAATGAACGAGGCAGGAACCGTGACCGACTCCCCCTACCTGGTCGTCCGCAACGACGAGGAGCAGTACTCGATCTGGCCCGTGGGCCAGACCCTCCCCGCCGGGTGGCACGACGCCGGCTTCAGCGGAGCCCGCCAGGAGTGCCTGGACCACATCGAGACGGTATGGACTGACATGCGTCCGCTCAGCCTGCGCCAGGGGGGATGACGAGGTGACCGCCAGGGAATGGGAGGCTCCCGCCTCCTTCGGCCAGGAGAGGATCTGGCTGGCCGACCAGATGGACCCCGCCTCGCCCGTGTTCAATCTGCCGTGCTCGTTCGAGATCCCGCATCCGTTCGAGGCCGACGAGATCGTCGCGACGCTGAAGGCCGTCGCCGACCGGCACGAGGTGCTCCGTACCTCCTTCAGGACCGTCGACGGCGCCCTCCGCCAGGTGGTGCACGCCGAGGTCGACCTCGACGTGCGGGTGCACGATCTGCGGATGCTCCCGGCCGAGGAGCGCCGCTCCCGGTTGTTCGGGCACCTCCTGGCCGACGCCGGGGCCGCGATCCCGACCGACCGCGCCCCGCTGTGGCGGGCCACGGCGGTCCGGACCGACGACGCGCGCTGGGTGGTCGGTTTCGTGGTCCACCACGCCGTGTTCGACGCGGCCTCCGCCGTCATCCTCTCGGATGAGATATCCGAACTGTGCGCCGCCGCGGCGCACGGCAGACCAGCCGACCTGCCCGAGCTGCCCATCCAGTACGCCGACTACGCGGCCTGGCAGCGCGACCAGCTCACCGGCCAGGCGCTGACCGGGCAGACGGACTACTGGCGGTCGCGGCTGGCCGGGCTGCCCGCCGTACACACCCTCCCCACCGACCGGCCCCGGCCCGCCCAGCTCGGCTACGCCGGGGACGAGGTCCGCTTCACCGTCCCCGAGGAGCTGCAGGGGCGGCTCACCGCGGTGGGACGCCGTTCGGCCGCGACCCCGTTCATGGTGTTCCTGACGGCCTACGTCGCGCTGCTGTCCCGGCTGTCCCGCGACGACGACACCGTGGTCGGGGTGACCATGAGCGGGCGGGACCTGCCGGAGGTCACCGGCCTGGTCGGGATGTTCATCAACCAGATGGTGGTGCGGACCGACACCTCGGGCGACCCGGCCTTCGCCGAGCTGCTCGGCCGGGTCCGCACCACCCTGCTCGACGCCATGGAGAACGGCCAGATCCCGTTCCAGGCGGTCGTGGAGGCGGTCGCACCGCAGCGGGACCCGGGGGTGCAGCCGCTCTACCAGATCGGCTTCAACTACATCCCGGACTCCGGCATCGAGCCGATCCCCTACACCACCTCGAAGGACGACCTGGCCTTCGACCTGACCACCGGCACCAGCAGGCTGCTGTACCGCACCGACCTGTTCGACCGGGCCACCGCGGAGACGTTCGTCGCCCGCTACCTGCGGGTCCTGGCCGCCGCCGCGGCCGACCCGCAGACCCGGATCGGCGACCTGCCGCTGCTGGACGACGCCGAGCGCGCGTCGCTGCTGGCGGCGGGCACCCCGGAGCCGCCGCGCGAGCACGCCACGGTCGGCCGCATGGTGGAGGCGCAGGCCGCCCGCACCCCGGACGCGACCGCCGTGATCGTCGGTGACCGGCGGCTGACCTACGCCGAGCTGGACGAGGCCGCCGGCCGGGTGGCGGCCCGGTTGAGCCGGGCGGGCGTGGGCCCCGAGTCGCTGGTCGCGGTGTACGCCGAGCCGTGCCTGGAGCTGCTGCCCGCCCTGCTGGGCGTGTGGAAGGCCGGAGCGGGCTACGTACCGGTGGACCCCGCCTACCCGGCCGGCCGGGTGGCGTACATGCTCGCCGACTCCGCCGCCGCGGTGGTGCTCACCCAGCGGCACCTGGCGGGAACCCTGCCGGCCGGCGGCGGAGTCGTGCTCGCCGTCGACGACCCCGGCGAGTGGACCGGGGAACCGGCCTCTCCGCAGACGGCCGGACCCGGGAACGTCGCGTACGTCATCTACACCTCCGGCTCGACCGGCACCCCCAAGGGCGTCGTGGTCGAACACGGTTCGGTGGCCGCCTACCTGACCTGGGCCGGCACCTCCTATCCCGGCCTGGCGGGACAGGCGCTGCTGCACTCCCCGATCTCGTTCGACCTGACGGTCACCGGCCTGTTCGGACCGCTGACCGTCGGCGGAGCGGTACGGTTCGCCGCTCTCGACGAGAACCTCCCGGCGGACGGGAAGCCGACGTTCCTCAAGGCCACCCCCGGTCACCTGATGCTGCTGGCGGCGCTGCCCGACCACGTGGCGCCCAGCGCCGACCTGGTGCTGGGTGGTGAGGCGCTGCGCGCCGACCGGGTCGCCGCCTGGCGGGAGCGCCACCCCGGCGTCACCGTCGTCAACGAGTACGGTCCCACCGAGGCCACCGTCGGCTGCGTCGCGGCCCTGGTGGCACCGGGTGAGGCGCTGCCCGTCGACCGGTCGGGATCGGTCGGGATCGGCCGGCCGGCCCCCGGCAACGCCGCCTACGTGCTGGACGACGGGCTGCGGCCGGTCCCCGTCGACGTCGTCGGTGAACTCTACGTCGCCGGACCCCAGGTCACCCGCGGCTACCTGAACCGGCCGGGCGCCACCGCCGCCGCCTACCTGCCGTGCCCCTACGGCCCGCCCGGCGGGCGGATGTACCGCACCGGCGACCTGGCACGCCGCCGCGCCGACGGCAGTCTGGAGTTCCTCGGCCGCGCGGACGACCAGATCAAGCTGCACGGCTACCGCATCGAACCCGGCGAGATCGAGACGGCCCTGCGCGCGCTGCCCGGCGTCCGCGCCGCCGCCGTCACCGTCCGGGAGGACGCCTCCGACGGCGCGCGGCTCGTCGCCTACCTGGTCGGCGACGCGGACCCGGCGGCGGCGAAGGACGCGCTCGCCGCCGTCCTGCCGGAGTACATGATCCCGTCCGGCTACGTCACCGTCGACGCCCTGCCCCTGACCCCCAACGGCAAGCTCGACCACGCCGCGCTCCCCACCCCGGCGGCGGCTCCGGACCGCGGGTACGTCGCGCCCCGCACCGCCGCCGAGGAGCTGGTGGCGGAGGTGTTCGCCGCGCTGCTGGGAGTGGAGAAGATCGGCGTCGACGACGACTTCTTCGAGCTCGGCGGCAACTCCCTGCTGGCGATCCGGGCCATCGCCAGGATCCGCGGCCAGATCGAGGTCGACATCCCGGTCCGCGGGCTGTTCTCCTACGCCACCGTCGCCGACCTCGCCGCCGAGATCGAACGGCGGCTCACCGAAGACCTCGACCAGCTCAGCGATGAGGACGTCGAGCGGCTACTCACAGCGGAAGGTGACGGCCGAGCATGACGACCATCCCGGAGACCACCCCGGACACCTCCCCCCAGCCGCCCGCGCGGCCCTCCTCCGCCGACGCCCGCCGGGCGCTGCTGGAGCAGCGGTTACGCCGGCGGGCCGCCACCACCGTGGCGCCCCGCCCCACCGGGACCGTCCCGCCCCTGTCCTACCAGCAGGAGCGCGTCTGGTTCATGGAGCAGTTCGCGCCGGGCACCAGCCAGTACAACATCCCGGTTCCGATGCGCCTCACCGGCGAGCTCGACCTCGACCTGCTGGAGCAGGCCCTGCAGACGCTCCCGGTCCGGCACGAGGCGCTGCGGATGCGGTTCCCCGCCGACGCGGACGGCAGGCCCACCGTGCACGTCGAGCCGTCCGTCGCGGTGCCGCTGCGCTTCGTCACGGCGGACGACGAGGCCACCGCCCAGGTGCTGATCGACGAGGCGGCCACCGAACCGTTCGACCTGGCCGACGGGCCGCTGCTCCGCGCCCTGCTGGTCAGGCTCGCCGACGACGACCACCGGCTGCTGGTCACCACCCATCACATCGTCGGCGACGGCTGGTCGGTGGACCTGCTGCTGCGCGACCTCGCCGCGGCCTACCACGCCCGGCGCGCCGACGACCCGGCCGCGCTGCCCGACCTGCCGATCTCCTACGGAGACTTCGCGCACTGGCAGCGGCAGACCCAGACCGGTCCCGCGCTGGACCGCCAGCTGGAGTTCTGGAGCGACCGGCTCGCCGGCGTGCCGGCTCTGGAACTGCCCACCGACCGGCCCCGGCCCGCCACCCAGGCCTTCGACGGCGACTGGCACATCGTCGACGCCGACGCCGACCTCACCGCCGCGGTCAACCGGCTCTCCCGGGAGCGCGGCTCGACCCTGTTCATGACGCTGCTCGCCGCCTACCAGGTGCTCCTGGCACGGCACTCCGGCCAGGACGACTTCGCGGTCGGCTCCTCCTCGGCGGGCCGGTCGCTGGCGGAGCTGGAGAACGTGGTCGGCATGTTCGTCAACATGCTGCCGATGCGCGCGCGGCTCGACGACGACCCCACCTTCGACGAGCTCCTCGAACGCACCCGGGTCGAGGTGCTCGACGCCTTCGACCACGCGGAGGTCCCGTTCGAGCAGCTGGTCAACGCGCTCGGCGTGCCCCGCGACGTCAGCCGGTCGCCGGTGTTCCAGGCGATGTTCGCGCTGCAGAACTACCAGATGGGCAGGATCGCGGATGCGGGGAGTTCGGACCTGCGCATCGCGTGGCTGCCGATGGACCTGCGGGCCACCCGGTTCGACATCGAACTGCACGTCATCGAGGTGCCGGACGGGCTGATCGTCAAGTTCGTCTACAACACGGCGCTGTTCGACGAGGCCACCGTGGCGGGGATGGCGGACCGCTTCCTCGCCCTCCTGCGGTCGATCGTCGCCGCCCCCGCCACCCGGGTGTCCGAGCTGCCGATGCTGGACACCGCCGAGCGGACACTGCTGGTGGACGGGTGGAACGACACCGCCGCCGAGCTGGACGCGGGGGCGACGCTGCACGGCCTGGTCGAGGCGCAGGCCGCCCGTACCCCCGGCGCCGTCGCGGTGACCTTCGAGGGCCGCCACCTCACCTACGCGGAGCTGAACGAGCGGGCCAACCGGGTGGCACACCGGCTGAGCGGCCTGGGCGTGGGACCGGAGACGCTGGTCGGCGTCTACGCCGAACGCTCGGCCGAACTCGTGGTGGCGCTGCTGGGCGTGCTCAAGGCGGGCGCGGCCTACCTGCCGCTCGATCCCGAGTATCCGGCCGACCGGCTGACATTCATGATCAACGACGCCGCCGCCCCCGTGGTACTGACCCAGGAGCACCTGAGGGACACCGTCCCCGCCACCGACGCGGTCATCCTGGACCTGGACCGGCCCGGCGAGTGGGCGGACCAGCCCACCGATGACCCCCGGCCGCCGGTCACCCCCGGCAACGCCGCCTACGTCATCTACACGTCGGGGTCCACCGGCCGGCCCAAGGGCGTGCCCAACACCCACCACGGCATCGTGAACCGGCTGCAGTGGATGCAGCGGACCTACCGGCTGGACGACGGCGACGTCGTGCTGCAGAAGACCCCGGCCGGTTTCGACGTGTCGGTGTGGGAGTTCTTCTGGCCGCTGCTCACCGGGGCGCGGCTGGTGCTCGCCAAACCGGGCGGCCACAAGGACGCGGCCTATCTGCGCACCCTGCTGATCAGCGAGAACGTGACCACCGCGCACTTCGTCCCGTCGATGCTGGCGGTGTTCCTCGCCGACGACGAGAACGCCGCGGCGGACTGCACGGCGCTGCGCCGGGTGATCTGCAGCGGCGAGGAGCTTCCGGTGGCCACCGCGGCCACGTTCATCGCGGCGCTCCCGCACTGCGAGCTGCACAACCTGTACGGGCCCACCGAGGCCGCCATCGACGTCACCTCCTGGCACTGCACTCCGGAGGGCATCGCCGGCGCGGTCACCCTGCCGATCGGCGCCCCGATCGCGAACATCCGGCTCTACGTCCTCGACCGGCACGGCAGCCCCACCCCGGTCGGCGTGCCCGGCGAGCTGCACATCGGCGGGGTCGGGGTGGCCAGGGGGTATCACCGCCGCCCGGCGCTCACCGCCGAACGGTTCGTCCCCGACCCGTTCGGCGCCGAACCGGGCGGCCGGATGTACCGCACCGGCGACCTGGCACGCTGGCGCCGCGACGGGAACCTGGAGTTCCTCGGCCGCATCGACCAGCAGGTGAAGCTGCGCGGCCTGCGCATCGAGCTCGGCGAGATCGAGACGGTGCTGCGGGAACGGCGGGAGGTCACCGACGCGGTCGTGGTGGTCCGCGAGGACACCCCCGGAGACAAGCGGCTGGTCGCCTACCTGACGACCTCCGGCGAGGCGGACGCAGGCGGCGAGATCGACATCGCCGAGCTGCGCCTGGCGCTGAAGCAGAGCCTGCCCGACTACATGGTGCCGACCGCGTTCGTCGTCCTGGACGCGCTGCCGCTCTCCCCCAACGGCAAGCTGGACCGCAAGGCGCTGCCGGCCCCGCAGGCGACACGGGACGCCACCGCCGAACTGGTCGAGCCGGAGACCGCCACGGAACGGATGCTGGCCGGCATCTGGACCGAGGTCCTCGGCGTGGAACGGCTCGGCGTCCACGACGACTTCTTCGACTCGGGCGGCCACTCGCTGCTCGCCACCCAGGTGGTGGCCAGGATCCGCAAGGCGTCCGACGGCTCGGGACGGCCGGTCGGCGTGATGGACCTGTTCCAGAACCGCACCATCCGTGAGCTGGCCGTCTTCATCGACGCCGGGGCCGGCGCGGCCTCCGGGCCGCAGCCGCTGCTGTACGAGCTGACCCCGAAGGCCGGCAAGCGCACCCTGTCCTACGTCTGCGTCCCGTACGGCGGCGGCAGCGCGATCGTCTACCAGCCGCTCGCCGACGCCCTCCCCGCCGGGCACGCCCTGTACTCGGTGGCCATCCCCGGCCACGACGTGGGCCTGACCGAGGAGGCGCTGCCCTTCCACGAACTGGTGGACCGGGTGGTGGCGGAGATCCGCGAACGGGTGGACGGCCCGCTGGTCCTCTACGGGCACTGCGGCGTCGGCAGCGCCATCGCGGTCGGGGTGGCCCGGAAACTGACCGAGGCCGGCCGGGACGTGGACGCGGTCTACATCGGCGCCATGTTCCCGTTCGCCCGGCTCAAGGGCGTCGTCGGCGCGGTCCGGACCCGGCTGGAGAAGCTGCGCAGCAACCGCGAGTCCGCCAACTGGCTGAAGGGGATGGGCGTCGACACCGACGCGCTCGATCCGGAGCAGGCCGACCGGATCATCGGCAACATGCGGGCCGACTCCCGTGCCGCCGAGGAGTACTTCACCGAGCTGCTCGACCGGCGGCCGGAGCCGATGTCCGCCCCGATCATCTCGGTGGTCGGCTCCGAGGACCCGGTGACCGACTACCACACCGAGCGGTACCGGGAATGGGAGTTCCTCACCACCACCACCGGGCTGGTGGTGCTCGACCAGGCCGGCCACTTCTTCCTGAAGCACCGCTCGGAGGAGCTGGCCGAGATCGTCACGGCCATCCACCCGGCGATGGCCCGGCGGGAGACCACCGGGTACGGCGTCGCCGAGCGGGGCCCGGACGCCGCCTGGGCGCTGCACGACACGCACTACCCGGCCGGCCCCGGAGAACCCGCGGGCCCGCCCGCGGTGGAGCCGAGCAACTCCAGGTTCCTCAGCGTCGCGATCGGCCAGCTGGTGTCGTCGACCGGGTCGGCGCTGACCGGCTTCGCCGTACCGGTCTGGCTGTTCGACCGGACGGGGTCGGTGACCGACCTCGGGCTGCTGTGGGCGCTGACGCTGCTCTGCGGGGTGGCGATGCTGCCCATCGCCGGTCCGCTCATCGACCGGTTCGACCGGCGGCGCGTGATGATCACGGCGAGTGGCATCTCGGGCGTGATCCAGCTCTGCATCACGTTGCTGCTGCTGACCGACCGGCTGGACCTGTGGGTCATCTACCTGCTGCTGCCGCTCAACTCGATGGCCGGCACCTACCAGCGGCTGGCCTTCCAGACCGCCGTCCCGCAGCTGGTGCCCAAACGCTATCTGGGTCACGCGGTGGGCCTCACCCAGCTCACCAACGGGTTCGCGATGCTGTTCGCCCCCCTGATGGGCGCCGGGCTGTACGTCGCGATCGGCCTGACCGGCATCCTCGCCATCGACGTGGCCAGCTACCTGTTCGCCCTCGTGGTGCTGCTGGTCGTCCGTTTCCCCGACACCCTCGGCTTCCGCCGCAAGGAGCCGCTGGTCACCGCGATCGCGGAGGGGCTGCGGTTCTCCTGGAACCTCCGCGGGTTCCGGGCCATGGTCGTCTACTTCGCCGTCGCCAACGTCTTCCTGGGCCCCGCCCTGGTGCTGACCGTCCCGCTGACGCTCTCCTTCGGCACGGTCTCCCAGGTCGCCCAGGTGGCGGTGGCCGAGGCCGTGGGCGCGGTGGCCGGCGGGGTGCTGATGGCGCTCTGGGGCGGCCCCCGCAAGCGCCGGATGATCGGCGTGTTCCTGGGCAACCTGGTGATGGCCGCCGGATGCCTGGTGATGGGGCTGCAGCCGTCCCTGGTCGTGGTCATGGCCGGTGTCTTCTGCCTCGCCATGGGAATGACGGTCTCCCAGGGCATCTACGTGACGCTGATCCAGGTCAAGGTGCCGCAGCGGTACCACGGGCGGGTGCTCGCCCTCAACCAGGCCATCTCGTGGTCCACCCTGCCGCTCGGGTTCGCCGTGCTGGCGCCGCTGGCCACTTCCCTGTTCAACCCCCTGCTGCAGCCGGACGGCGCGCTCGCCGGTTCGGTCGGCGCGGTCATCGGCACCGGCGACGGGCGGGGCGTGGGCCTCACCTATGTCGTCTTCGCACTGATGATGGCCGCGGTCACCGTCTGCGCGTCCGCCATCCGGTTGCTGCGGAACTTCGACACCGAGGTGCCCGACTCGCTCCCCGACGACCTCATCGGCATGCAGGAACGGCAACGCCGCCTGAAAGGAACCAACGCATCATGACGGGTGTCATCCCCACGGACCTGGCCCAGCTCGGGCCGGTGACCGGGCAGCTGGACGGCAACGACCACACCACCGTCGTGGTGTACGGCCTCGGGCCGGACGTGACCGACCCTCTCGACTGGGTGACGACGCACCGCGAGAGCCTGCGGGCGGGTCTGGCCGGGCACGGCGCGGTGCTGCTCCGCGACCTGCCGGCCGACCTCGAGCTGTTCGACCGGATCGTCCGCGTCGTCGGCGGTGACCCGCTGCGCTACACCGAGCGTTCCACGCCGCGCACGTCCGTCACCGAGTCCATCTACACCTCCACCGAGTATCCGGCCGACCAGTCGCTCCCGATGCACAACGAGAACTCCTACTCGGACACATGGCCGGGTCACCTGTTCTTCACCTGCGCCACCGCCGCGGCCACCGGCGGGGCCACCCCGATCGCGGACAGCCGGGCGGTGTTCCGCCTGATCCCCGACGAGGTGCGGGACCGGTTCGCCGACGGTGTCGTGTACGCCAGGTCCTTCCGGGAGGGGCTCGGCCTGTCCTGGCAGGAGTCGTTCCAGACCGACGACCCGGCGGCGGTCGAGGAGCACTGCACGCGGCACGGGCAGACGTTCGAGTGGACCGAGGACGGCCTGCGCACCAGGCATCTCCGGCCCTCGCACCAGACCGAGCCGCTCACCGGCGAGCAGGTCTGGTTCAACCAGGCGAACCTGTTCCATGTCACCAGCCTGGACGAGGAGGTCCGCGAGGCCCTGCTGTCGCTGTACGACGAGGCCGACCTGCCGCGGAACGCCTACCTCGCCGACGGCACCCCGATCGACCCGGCCGACCTCGCCGCGATCAAGGCCGCCTACGACGAGGCCTCCTTCGCGTTCCCCTGGCGCCCCGGCGACGTGATGATCATCAACAACATGCTGTGCGCGCACGGCCGGGAGCCGTTCACCGGTGCCCGCCGGATCCTGGTCGCCATGACGGCCTGACCACCGGCCCCCGTGGCCGCAGCCCGAGGACCTGACCGCCGGCGACGGCGGCCAGGTCCTCAGGGGTCAGGCCTGCCGGGCCGCCAGGTCGCGGTAGGTGTTCCGGACGACCAGCAGCCGGTTCAGCCGGAAGCGACCCGGCGCCGCCGCGCGCACCCGCTGCCCGCGCTCCGACCAGAACCCGCCGTCCGACACCTCCTCCTGCCCCGGCGAGACGAACTTCATGACCTCCTCGATCGCCGCCATCGCGATCGTCAGCGCCTGCAGCGCCTCGCTGGGTTCACCGACCGGCACGTTCCCGGCGGTCAGGTCGGCCACCCACAGCCACTCCCCGGCGTCGAGCAGCTGCGACGGCTCCGGGCCGCCGAACGCCGGGAACCGCGCGGACGCCACCTCGCGTTCCGGCAGGCCGAACAGGAACTCGCGCTCGGTGCCGCATCCCGGGCACACTCCGGTGTACCAGGAGACCGGCTCCCCTCCGACGTTCGCCAGCGCGCTCTCCCAGGTCGTGTCGGCCGAACCACACTCGCACGGGTACAGGTCGAGGTACAGATGCGCTTCGTCCCTGCTCCGCGCCACCGGAAACGGCATCGCAGTCCTCTCTTGCAGTCTTCCAGTCCGGCAACGGGCCGACGGGCTCCTGGGGCGGGCCGCTCAGTTCGCGTGACCGGCCACCAGGTCCTTCAGGTTCTTCGGCAGGAACAGCTTCATACCGGCCGGCAGGTCGGCGGGGTCAGAGCCGATCACCTTGCGGTTGTGCTCCCAGATGTCCTTCCAGTAGTGGCCGTCGCCGTAGTGTTCCTCGGCGAGCTGCCACAGTGTCTCGCCCGAGGCGACGGTATGGCGCTGCCCCTTGGCCGGTGCCGGTGCCGGGTCCGGATCCGGCTCCAGGCCCGGGTCCGGCTTCGGGGTTTCGGGAGCCGGCGGCGGGGTGCTGTTCCTCGGGCCGGGGTCCACCGGCCGCCGGCCGCAGACGCAGGGCTCGCCGGGCGGGCAGTCGCACTTCTCCTCCTCCGGCGGGAGCCAGCCGGTGGTGTTGCTGATCCGGGCCATCCGGTCCCAGTACTCGTCCCTCAGCGCGTGCCGCGGAGCCGGTCGGGCCGGCATCGGAGCGGTGCCGGCGTCGGGGCGGTTGAGGAGGGCGGCGAGCCCGCCCCCCTGGGCCGGCACCGCCTGCTGCCCGTCGTTCTGCGGCGGCACCGGCGGAGCCTGGCCGCGGTCCCGGAGGCTCCACGCCAGCCCGTTCATCTCACGCTCGTGGTAGGCCCGTTCTTCGTCCGTACGGGCCGATCGCCACTGATCCGCCACCTCCCGATACTCGTTGTACAGCGCCGTCGCACACTCGTCCCGACCGCCCGTCCGGGTCACCCACGACAGAGCACGGCGGATCACACCCTGCTCCTGCCGCTGGAGCAGGTGGCTGATCTCGTGGATCACCATCCGCTTCACAACGTCCGGGTGGGGCCGTTCGGTGAGCACCGTGTCGTGCAGGTACGGGAAGTCGCGCGACGGGGTCGTCGTCTTCGCCATCAGCTCTTCCACCCGGCCGCTCAACACCATCCGCTTCACCGGCCGGCCGATCGTGATCCGGAAGTGGTGCGTGCCGTGGCTCTCGGTCTCCACCACCAGCGTCGATCGATCCGCGGACCAGCTCAGGCTCTTGACGCCCCGGCCCAGTTGCGAGGGCAGGAGATCCTTTATCGCCGCCTTGATCTCCTCCACGGTCAGGTCGGGCAGATGCGGCGCCCGGCCGTCCACGACGAACGCCGTCCCGGAGATCTGTTGTGCCGACACCGAGCCCATCCCACCGACCGATGCCGAGCCCGTGGCGCTGGGCGACACCGCGCCCGCGCCGGCGACTCCCTGGTAGGAGCTGCCGCCCGACCCTGCCGATCCCTCCTCCGTGTCGGGGGTGGCGGAGGCGCGCGAGGCGGAAGTCGCCGGGAAGGCGACCGGCACGCCGCGCCGGACCAGCTCTTCGCGGACCCGGTGGTCGAAATCTCCTTCCTCCGGCGAGCGGTTGTGCAGTGCGCGCAGGTCGACTCCGGCCTCGTCCGCGAGGGCCACCAGCGTGGCGGGGAGCGTGCCGAACGCCGAGGCGAATCCGCCGTCGGGCAGCTCGCTGCGCAGCATGCCGTCCCGAGTGGCCCGGTAGTGATGTGCGGTGCCGTCGGGCTCACGGAGCTCAAGGTGGACGTCGGCGTGCAACCCGCGTGCCAGCAGCCGGGCCTGGGTCACCAGGCCCATCTGTCCGGGGGCGCTCGCCGTGGCGATGAGCAGGATCGGTGTGCCGGGCTTCCGGCGGCCGAACAGGTGCCACCGTGCCGCCTCGACGATCCCCTTGTGCAGGACGTCGGGAGCGATGTCGGAGCCGGCCCTCCCCTCAGCCTTCGCCTCGGTGATCAGCGCGTTCAGATCGAGCGGACGCGCGGTCCCGGCCGCCGGCCTGCTCCGCCACCGCGCCCGCCAGCCGGGCCGCTCAGTGGTGCGGGTGACCTCCGGCGCGCCAAGGCTCCAGCCCCACCGGCGCCGGCCTTCGGCGCCACGTGAGAGCTCGACCTTCCTCAGGTCACGCTCGAACATGGTCACCTCGGCCAGGCCCGTCGCGACGTCCTGCGCCTCGACCCGCAGTTCGGTCTTCTCCGCCTTACCGGGCTTCACGGCCTTACCAGGCTTCGCGGCCTTACCGGGCTTCACGGTCTTCACCTCGGCCGCGATGTCGAACGACACCGGCACCTCGACGCTGGCGGCGGTGCCCTTCGCGAAGCGGCTCAGCTCGGTGCGGTTCCCGTTGCTGACCGTGGTCTGCACCGAGACTTGCCAGCCGGTGGATTTCGACCTGCTCAGTCCGAGGAGCCGTGTGACTCTGCCGACGGAGAACTTCCGGCTCCAGCTGACGGTCCGCTCGGTGATGTGCATGATCCGGCGCACCAGGCCGATCTCGGTGTCCTTCCGGCCGGTGACGGTGACGTGGAGGTCCTGCGGCCGGGCCTTGATGGTGACCTCCACCACCTTGCCCGGCTTGCTCGGGTGGGTGAGGCGGATCGTCGTGGACCCGTCTTCCTCGAGCATCTGGCGGAAGTTGACACCCTGCCGCATCTCCGACAGGTCGCGTTCCAGCGTGGCCAGCGCCTCTTTGGAGGCCGGCTCGCCGAGCAGCTCCGCGACCAGCTCCCGTACGGCTGCCTCCAGCCCGTCGGTCCGCAGGTTGTCCACCATTAAGGTTTCCGGCAGCTTCACCACCGGTCGGGGGTCGGGGACCCGCTGCGGCTTCTCCACCATCACCAGGTCCGACGGCACCAGCCGGGTCATCTCCCCTTCCAGCTCGACCACGACAGGCTTGCGGGCGACGTTCTGCTCCGCCTCTCCTTCCGTGACCTCCGTGACCTGACTCTCGCCGACCGTGATCGTGACCTTGATCGCATGGCGGATCTCGTCCAGACCGAAGGTGGCGATCCGCTGCAGCTCGGTCCACTGCTGTGTTCTGGAGGCCGTACCGGAATGGCTGTAGCTGACCCCTCCCGAACCTGAAAAACCGACATTGACGTCGTCGTTCCCCAGCGAAACGCTGCCGCCGACGTTGCCTCCGTACGACGTGCCGGACGACTCGGACGCGGTGAGCTGGTCGTAGCCGTAGCGCTGCACGATCAGGCCACGGTCGCTGTAATGGGCGAGCAGTTCGACCGGGCCGTCGCCGAAATCCACCTGCAACCGGATGGGGGGGATCCTGCCGGCCCCCGCGTCGGCTCGCACCGTCGGGGAGTAGACGTAACCGTTCCCGCCGAGCATGTTAGCCAGCTTCGCTCCCAGCCAGCGCCGACCGGCGAAGCTGCTGAACAGGCTGCGCCGCGGCACCGGTCTCGCGTCCGGGTTGGCCCGCTCGTACGCTTCGACGGCGTCGAGTATCGCGCGGTGCAGGTCGGTCTCCGGGCCGTCCTTCCCGTACCGCAGGACGATCTCCTCGGGCCAGGACTGGCCCAGCTTGCCCCGAACGGAGTCCGCGACCTCCACCATGTCCGGTTCCGGGTGCGCCGCCCGATCGGCCTCCTTGGCCAGCAGGCGGGCCAGGCGCCGACCGGGGTCGGTCTCCTTCCGGAGGTCCGGGTCCTGGTTGCCGAACAGCTGCATGAGCCGGTCGAGCAGCACCTGCGGCGTGTGCCTGGCAGCCAGCCCGAGTTCGGCACCGGAGGCACGGGCGGCCTTGATGTCCTGAAGATAGCGCTTGACCAGCAGGGCCTGCGTGCCACGCCTGATCTCCAGGTGGCCGTACAGGAACCGTTCCACCGCGTCGGACACCTCGTCCAGCGGCAGCAGCACCTCTCCCTGCGCGTACATGTGCAGCACGTCCCGTTCGGGCTTCAGGAACATGTACGTGCCGTCGTCCGCCGTGACCGTCTCGGTCTTGCCCGTGCCCACCTCGCTGACGGTGACGGTGGTGGTCAACTGCGCGGCGAACAGCGCCTGGTCGCCGGTGTCGATGCCCAGATACTCCTCTCCCGAGATCGGCAGTTTCGTGCGCGAGGTGGAACGGTTCTTCGACCGGGACCCTCCGGCATCCACACCATCCGTGGGCTGCGTGGCCTGGCTGAAGCCTCCCGAGGCGGAGCCGTTCCACGTCCCGCCGCTCTGCTTGCCGGCGGACGTGCCGTGGCTGCCCAGAGTGAGGTTGATGTCGCCGTCCACCATCTCGCCGGTGGTGATGTGCTGCGATTCGCCCACCTGGCCGGAGATCGACACCACGAAACGGCGCGGCCGGACCCCCTCCGACGCTATGACGAACTCAAACTCGTACGGGGTCTGCAGGAACTCGATGTGGGACATGAGGCTGGAGTCGCTCAGGAGTTGGGCGATGGCGTGCCATGCCTCACTGCCCTGCGCGATGCCCATCTTCTTGGTGATCTCGTTCACGAGATCGGTGTTCGGACCTGTGTCGACGGCCCACGGCCTGGCCCTGTCCAGCAGCTTCGCGGGTGTCTGGAACGTGGGCGAGGGGCCGGTGGAACCGGTCGCGGGCAGCATGCCGGCGGGCAGCGCATGCGCCACCCGCACATAGCCGGTGGCGACCTCTTTCACCGTCCCGTCGCTCATCAGATGCTCGACGGTCAGCTTGTCCGTCTCTTCGGTCTCCGCCGTGGTGGAGCGGCCTTCCGCCAGGAGCACCCCGTTGGTGGTGAGCCCCTCGCTCTCGCCGGAGTTCTGGCCCGCGCTATGCCCGTAGCCCGCACCACCGCCGACAGTGTTTTCCCCGCTGCCGGACTTGAAGTCGGCGTTGCCCGCGACACCCCCCGACACGGAGACCGACAGGCCGCTGGAGCTTCCCTCGGTGTCGGACCCGATATACAGCGTGACCACCGTCCTGGCGGTCCCGTGCCCGACGTATTCCCTGCTGTCCCAGCCTCGACTGCCCCGGATGCGCAGGGTGGTCTCCTCCGGCCGGTGACCGCTCCGCCCGTCCACGATGCGGAGCAGGATCCCGTCCTTGACGAGCTGGTTGTAGTCGGTCTCCAGCCTCAGCTTGGACAGTTGCCTACCCAGTTCCGTACCGGGATCCACCCCTATCCCGCGCAGATACTCCTCCGTCACGCGCTGGATCCTGGCGAACTCGGCGAGGTTGGCGGCGTCCTCCGTCAACCGCGTGTGCCCCATCCCGACCGTGCGCACCTGGCCAGGACCGTCCCCCTGCCAGGTCGCCGGCTCCCCCTTCCGGCCGGGCGGCGGCTCAGGTGAGATGTCGTCCCGCAGCTTCGGCGAGCCGTCGGCGTGCCGCAGCTCCGCACCGGACTCGTCCCGTTGGACGATGTCCGCGTCAACCGGGAATCCCGCGTAGTAGGCGGCGCTCTCCGGCAGCTGCGCCGTCACCCCGAGCGTGCTCGTGCTCGTGACCGGTGGCTTGCTCTCACCGATGACCCGCGCGGTGAACGTGGTCACCACGTCGAACGTGTAGGCCTGGTTGTGCCCGGAGTCACGCGCCACGATCGGCACGATCGACGTGCCGCCCACGTTCACCCCGCCGGAATGCGACACCCCGCCGGAACCGTTGGCGACGGCCTTCGCCGACAGGCCCTTGACGTCCGCCAGGTCGGTGACGCCGATGTCCGGCAGGGGAAACGCGTCCTTGCCGAACTTGGCGCCCGCCGTGGCGTTCACGCCCGACGACTGGTTGGTCCCCTGCCCTCCCGACACCTCGGAGAACGAGACGCCCAGTTTCTCCCCGAGCTGCTTGGTGCTGGCCGTCCCCCACGCCTTCGCGTCCAGCTCCACCTTCCCGTTCCCGTCCTCCACGGGCCGCCACGTGAGTTCGCCTTTGGCGATGATCTCCAGCCGCGGCAGTCCCTCAGCGGTGATGATCCATTTCTTTCCGTCCGGGTCGTTCACCACCTCCAGCAGACTGTTCGGCAGCTCCTCAGCGATCATCGTGCGGATCTCGTGGTGGGCCATGGTGCCCACTCCGGCGAGCTTGGGACCCAGCGCCGCCGTGAGCCGGCTGATGGCATCTTCCAGGCCGGTCATGCCGATGACCGCGTGGTCCGGGAGCTGCGGTGTCCGCCCCGGATAGAACTGGAGTTGATCGGTCTTCCCGGGACCGTGATCGACGTGTGCGTGCGAGATGTACACCTGGGCGTGCGTCACGTCGCCGGGCAAGCCCTCGGTGACCTGCTCGCCCGGCTGCCACCCGGCCTTCCCCGGGGCGAGAACCTCGATCTCGTACCGGGCGGTCGCGCTGTACTCCAGCGACTCACCGCGGTTGTCCGTGACCCCGCCGCCCGTGACCCGGGAGTTGGACTTCTCACTGGTCGACTTCCCGGAGCCGCTGCTGTGGCCACCCTCAAGCGCGATGTGCGGCAGCATGGCCGCGGCCCACAGCCGCGCGGGGTGATGGGCCGGCAGCACCTTGATCAGATTTCCGATCAGTCCCGGCACGTCGACCCCCGTCGTCCTGCCGGTATTGCTACTGGTGGTGACCGATACCGCCTTGTGCCCCTGCTTCATGCGGCCGAGCATCAGCTCGGAGGCCGCCACCTCCCGGTCGAAGACCTCCACGAGATCGCTCAGCTGCAGCTTGATCCGGACCTCGGCGGTCTCGCCGACCCCCACCCTCAGCACTGCCCCGTCGCCGGACACCAGCTGGGGGAACTGCGGCCACAGCTGCTTTTCCAGCTCGGAGGGGGTGAACAGGTGATCGACGCCGTTGTCGGCCAGTGCCTTGTTGACCTGCTTCGTCAGAGCGGCCATGAGCGGCAGCGGCCCGGCCGGCACGCTGGCGGCCTGCCCGGCCGGCGGCGGCAGTGCCTCTGCCAACGCCTCCTGATACTCGGCGAGCCGGGAGTCCGCCTCATGCACAAGCCGGGCGGCCTCGGCGGCCAGCTCGGCCGCCGGCCCCGGCCTCCGCTCCGCGGCCAGTCGCTGCAGCGCGTCGGACGCCGCTTCGAACGCCTCACGCACGGCCTTGGCCCGGCTGACGGCCGTTGCATACCTGAGGGCGGCCCGCAGTTCGCGCGCCGAGGTCTCCTTGTCGAGCACGGCATCCGCCCGTGCCTGGCGGCGCCGCTCCGGTGCCTTTCGGTCACGCTCTCCCGGTAGTTTCTTACCCTTCCGCTCCGCCTCCTCGGCGGCATCCGCCTTCCTGATGGCCGCGTCGGCCCGTTTCTCGGCCGCCTCCGCGCTCGCCGACTTGACCTTCTCCCGCTCCTCCAGACCGGTCTCGGCGGCTGCCAGGGACTCGGACAGCTCCTTCACCTGCGCGGACAGCTCGGAGAGCGCGGGAGGCACCGACGAGGTGACCGATCTGCCCGGATTCGATGCCGTGCCGGCCAGTTGGGCGGCGAGCTCATCGGCCTGCCGGGCGATCTCCTTGGCCGCGTTGACCTGCTGCCCCGGACGAAGTGCCGCGTACTCGTCCACCGGTGCGCTCGCCGGCTTGTTCGCGGCGCGGACCAGGTCGTTCGCCAGCTTGCTCGCACCCTCGTTCAGCTGGGAGTGGTCGATGCCGGCCGGATTGTCCAGGACGATTTCCAAGGCCACCTGCATGGCCGCGTCCATGGTCTCGGGAGACGCTTCCGCCAACCAGTGGAGCGCCTGGAGCGCGCTCTCCAACGGGGATTTGCCGTCTGCCTGGGCGATCTCGATGCCCAGCCAGGCGGCCGCCTCCGCACGGAGCCGGTGCGGGCTGACGCCGTCGTTCGCCCGGACCGCCAGCCGTTCCCTCATGGCACGCAGGGGAGCGGCGGACAGGTAGACGGGACTGCCGTCCGCCCTGGTCAGCCGCATACGACCGCCCTGCACCAGCAACGCGTCCGGCGCCACGATCCCCATGGTCTCGGTCATCACCGACTCGGCGAGCTGCGTCGTGCCCGTGGGGACCGTCACGGCCGGCCCACTCGGTGTGCCCGCCGCGACCTGTGTGGACGCGTTCGCCTCGCTCTGCGTGGCCGTACCGGTGGGGTCCGCCGCGACCGGCCCGGCGGCTGGACCGCCCTGCCCGCTCACATCCGGCGCACTCGGCGCAGCCGTACTCGACGGGTCCGGCGCACTCGCGCTTGACGCACCCGCATTCGAGGAGTCCGGGGCCGCCTGCCCACTCGCGGTGGTCGCGCCCGTATTCGAGGGGTCTGGCACGCTCGCACTTGACGCACCCGCATTCGCAGGGTCTGAGGCCGCCTGCCCGCTTGGGCCGTTCTGCCCACTCGGGCCTGACGTACTCGATGCCGCCTGACCGCTCGCGGCGGTCGTGCCCGGGACGGTGCTGTTCGGGACGGTGCCGGCCGGGGTGGCGCCATCCGGAGTGGCGCCGGCCTGGACGTCCGGAGTGGCAGCGGACGCGGCGGCCGGCGTGCTCGACGTGGTTCTCGACCGCTGGGAGCCGCCCCCCAGGTCCGGGTTGGCCTGGCCGCCCTGTGGGGCCGTGGTAGCGGGCGCAGCGGGAGCGCTGCTCCGGGTGCCGCTTCCCTGGTTCCCGGTTCCACCACCGGGGACGCCCAAGCCCGTCACACCCGGGCCGCCACCGGGGCCGTCTGGTCCGCTGGTGGTGGGGCCGGGGTCACCGCCGGTCGGGCCGCCAGGGCCGGGGCCGGTGCCAGGGCCGGGGCCGGTGCCCGCGCGGATCGCGTCGGCGAGAGCCGCAGTGTCGTAGGCGGCGGCGAGGGTCGTGATCGGGTGGGCGAGTGAGTTGTAGACCTCGGGGTTGAACGGGCTGATCGATCCGGTGCGCCCGGCGCCGCCGGCGAACGCGCCCGTCATCGAGTCCATGGTGAACGCCTTGGACAGGTCCCACTCTTTGTAGACCACGCCGTTGGCGAGGTAACCGCCCAACGGCGAGGCTACGACATTGGTGAGGCCGGTGTTCAGTGCCCGCCCTGCGAAGCCGGGCACGCCTCTGGTGATCCGGGAGATCGGGCCGGCCGCCCGCATGCCGACCCACGCACCGCCGGCCGCGCCGATTGTGGAAGCAAAGAACTTCTTCCAGTCCCACTTACCCTGCTGCCGCATGGCGACGGCAGTGATGAAGCCCTCCTCGCTGATCTCCTCGATGAGTTCCTTGCCGAGCGGTGAGAGGAGCACCCGGGTGATCAAGGCGGGGCCGGTCGAGCCGCTGAGCGCGGCGAGCCGGGCCACGCCGATGGCAGCGGGCTCCCGGCCCGCGATGGCGGCCAGGCGGACGAGGATGCGGCTGATGGCCGTGCGGGCCGCCGCCGCGTACGGGCCGATCAACGGAGCGGTCGCGCCGGCGGTGAAGAAGGCGACGATGAGGGCGATGGCGTAGGCGACGACCGTGACCCAGAACGCCACGTTGATGGAGAGCTTGGAGTACTGCGTCTCGACGGCGAAGTTGCTGGTCTTCGCAGCGTAGGCGTTCCCGTCCCGGGAGATGCCGCCCAGGCCGGCCTGCTCGCCGAACAGGGACTGTGCGCGGTTGACGAAGTCGGCGGTGGCCGGGATCTTCAGGTCGGTGATGATGGTGCGGACCGCCTGGCCCGCGGGCTCGGCGGACGGCACGAGCCCGGTGCCCAGCCCCTCCAGTTCCAGGGCAAGCTCCGACAGCTTGCTCTCGCTGGCCTCGGGCCACTTCTGTCCGGCTGACAGCAGCGGGATCAGTGTGTAGACCACCCAGTGGGGCAGGCTGTCGGTCTCCCAGGCGGGCCGGACGTCCGTGACGATGCGGACCACGCCCTGCCGGGTCGGCTGCCCGCTCTGATTGATCGTGTCAGTGGTGCCCGTGCCCGTGCCCGTGCCTGTACCCATGCCGCCCCCGCTCCCACTCCGACCCTGACCTCCCCCGCTGCGCGCCTCGGCGGGCGCGGCTCATCCCGTGCGCGTCAGCCCTGGAGCACTCTGCCCCGGTCAAGGTCCTGGGCGATCGCGCCGTCGGTGCCGAGCGAGTTCTCGAGGGTCCGGCGCAGCCGCGGGCCGGCGTCGGCGATCTGCCGGACGACGTTGGCGCCGTTGGTGAGCATGATGGTGGGCCCGCCGCCCTGCATGAGGGACTGCCGGAAGGCGTTGCCTTCGGTGCCGCCGCCCCAGGGCGCGGCGGCGAGGAGCTCCGTGATCCTGGCCATCCGCTGCGCGTAGAACCGTTCCAGCTCGCCGGCCATGACATTCCACTGCGAGATCCCTCTGCCCACCGCAGGCGAGAAGATCTCCAGGCCGTCGTAGGCGTCGCTCATCGCTTCCCCTCCATCTGATCGGCGAGCTGGGCCAGCAAAGATTCGAGATCGCCGGCGAGGTGGGTCTTCATCTGGTCGGCCGGGATCAGCGGCTCGAAGACCTCGATGATCCGTTCCTGCGCCTTGGCCGCCGCCCGCTGGACGGTCTCGGTGATCGAGTCGGCCAGGGCGCGGGCGTCGGGACGCCGGTAGATGCGCGGGTCGATGTCGAGCCGGACCAGCTCGCCGCGCGAGCCGACGGTGACCGATATCAGGCCGTCATCCGACTTCTCGGTCACCTGGACGGCCCTGGCCTTGGCGTGCAGCTCGGCGCCTTCGTCCTGGAGCCGCATGAAGGTCGCACGCAGCTCGTCCGCGTAGGCCTGCAGGCCGGCGGCGTCCTTTTCGCCGAAGGACTCCATGTCACCCCCCCACCGTGCGCACCCGCCCCTCAGGTGCCGAATATGTTTCTGGTCAGTTTCCGCCACATGAACATCATTCGACAAGAGCGCAACGAAAAATCGTTATTATTCGGCCAAACCTCACAAGTCCAGCAAGACCTCGCGCTCCTGGAGCTCACCGATCTCCGCCCGCGGGACCCACCGGCGGTAGACCCCGCGCTCGACCCGCTCCAGGCCGAGCGCCACCGCCTCGGGAGCGGAGCCGCCCAGATACTCCAGCAGCAGTTCGCCCTCGCCCTCGCGCTCGTCGTGCACGTGGAAGTCGGCGTCACGCCACCGGCAGACCGTGGTCACGAAGCGCACGGACTCGCACTCGGCGGCGGGAACGGTCCGGACGTGGCAGCCGGGCTCGACCTCCTCGAAGCCCTCGGCCGGTTCCGTACGGCGGAGCCGTACCCAGGTCTCCAGCGCGGACGGCTCGGGGCTGGCGGGGTAGTCGGCGCCCTGCCAGCGGGCACGGTAGGAGTGCCAGGTCATGAGACGTCCGGCCGGACCCCGACGAGCAGCCAGCGCCGCAGGTCGCCGTGGTAGAACGCGCGCCGGTGTTCGGTCCCGGCGGCGGTCAGTTCCCAGATCTCGGCACCGTGGGTGAGCCCGACGCCGTACACCTTGTACTCGCGGATGAGCTGGTCGACGTTGGACACCAGGCCCAGCCCCACGAACGGCGGCTCCTCCACCACCCACCCGGCCACCGCCGCACGACGCGCCTCATCCACCCCGCCGTACGGCGTGCGGTACAGGCCGAGCCCGGCTGGACGCCAGCGCAGCAGGTTGAGCCCGCCGTCGTCGGTGAGCAGGTCGGGCTGGCCGAGCGCGTCGGCCAGCACGGCCGGCGTGGCGATGTGCGAGACGTCCAGGGCGTGGTGGCAGTAGCCGGAGACCCGGGGCTCGCCGCCGGAGAACAGGTCGTGGATGTCGGCCGGGCGCAGCAGCTTCTGCAGCACGGGGACGCCGGCTTCGGGGGCGAGCGCGAGGTCCTGGGCCAGGGTGGGGACGGCGAGCCTGGCCACCGTGCCGGACTCCAGGAAAAAGCCGACGGGCAGCCCCGGATTGATCGCCAGCCCCCAGCGGGGGTCGGGCCAGCCCGCGGCCAGCTCCACCATCGAGGCGATCCGGTAGTGCTCGGTGACGCCGCCGGTGGCCAGCGCCATCGTCTCAGCCGAGGTGTAGGCCAGCAGCCAGGTCCGTTCGGCGTCGGCCGCCGTCGCCCAGGCGACCCGCTCGGCGCCCTGGGCCGCGGCACGGGTGATCGGCAGTACGAAGTCGGCGTCCCTGAGCAGGCTCAGGCACAGGGCCGTCTGGCCGGCCTCGAACGCCGCCCAGAGGCGTTCCTCGAACTGACTGAAGGGCAGGGCGGTCACCATGCCGGGGCTGGGTTCGAGGAATGCACGCAGATAACCCTAAATGACGGATTCACCCCTTGTCGGCCCCCCTCGTCCCATCTCACAGAGCACGGACCGGGGACGTTCCCGGAATCCTCCGGAAGATCATCCCTCACCCCGGCACCCCGATTACAGAAAGCTGTCCTTGTAGAAGACACTGGCCTGACGCACACCGTCGGTGTTCGAGTGGAAGCCGAAGGCCAGCCGCGGTTGGACCGCCCCGCCGCTCGTGGCCGCAAGCCAGATCGCCATCCCCTGCGGCTCGCGGCCAGGCAGGGATCGGCCGGCGGAGGTCGGCCACCTGTCCTGCGCGACGCTCTGCCCCACACCGTTCAGGTCGATGGCGGTGAGATAGGAGGTGTCACTCACCCCGCCTTCAAGCAGGTAGGCGTACTGGCCGTAGGCCGTGAAGCCCTGGAAGGGATTCGCCTCGGCCCAGGTCGCGGCCCTCGTCGGCAGGGCTCGCTCGGCAAGCCGAGACCCCGTACCGAGCCGGCCGGCCCGGGCGTCGCTCATGCGGAACAGCACGATGCGCATGTCCGCGTTGACGTCCCTGAACCGCACCACCAGCCGGTCGGTGCTCGGATCGATCGCAGGCTGCGGGTTGGCCGACTGAGGGTGCATGTTCGCAAGGGTGGGAGTCCGGTCCTGGATCGAGCCGCTGTCCTTCTCGAGAACCGCGCCGTTCACGAACTTGAAGCGCCCGATCCGGTTACCGAAGCTGGTCGGCGGGTTCCGATCCTGCCATTCCGTCCACAGGTAGACGGCCCCGTTGTAGGGCTCCACACCGATCTGCACACCGTGTCCGAAATTGTGCACGGTCATGGAACCCAGTTGCTTACCGGCGAGGTCCGTCTTGGTGATCCACAGATCACCAACGTGTGCAGGGTCGGTGTTCTGCGAATTGTGCTGCGCGAAATAGACATGCCGATTGACGTTGTCATACGCGAACGACTGCATCACCCAGTTGGCGTGCAGCGACTTCCTGGTTATCGGGTTGTCTCCGGACCCCTCGAAGTCGAACCGCGGGCTGGGCGCCACGGTGGCGCGCGCGGTGCCCGCACCGACGAACGGGAGGGAGCCTGCGGCCGCCAGGACGGCGACCCGACCGCCGGCCTGAAACAGTCGTCGTCTGCTGAGGGAATGGTCCATCTGCTCGCGCGATGACACCGGGCCTCCTGGTTGATCAACAACAGGAAGCACATCTAATCGTAGATCTTCTTTTACCCTTTAGTACCGCAAAAGCCACATTTCAGAACCCCGGCAGATTTGTCCGGCGAGGAGCGCCCTGCCTTTGACTTCACCGATGACAGGCTGACAAAGGCCGCGACAGCAGACGGACCTCGACTGCGGTCACCAGAAAACCCAAGGGCTCTCCGCGCCTCCGCCATAAGCGGCCGTGCCCGTTGCCCGTGAAACCTCTTGAATCGGCCGGTCAGGTCCGCTAGACAAAAAAGATCAACTGACGGGGGCGGCCATGCCGGTGGAGTTTCGGCTTCTGGGTGGCGTCGAGGTCCTGCTCGACGGTCGGCACATCGAGATCGGGCATGCGCGTCAGCGTTGTGTGCTCGCGGCGTTGCTGGTCGAGGCCGGTAGGTGCATCCCGATCGACCAACTGCTGGACCGTGTGTGGGCGGACTGCTCCCCGCGACGAGGTCGTGAGACGCTCTACAGCTACCTTTCGCGGCTCCGACGGAGCCTGGCCGCCACCGACGGTGCCCGCATCGCACGTCGCGCCGGGGGATACACCATCGAAGTCGATCCCTCAACCGTCGATCTCCACCGTTTCCAGGATTGGGTCACTCAAGCGCGGACGGCAGCGGACGCAGCCACTGCTCAGGAACTGCTCGAAAAGGCGGTCCGCCTATGGCGGGGAGAGGCCTTCGCCGGACTTGACACACCCTGGTTGAACGCCCAGCGTGAACGGCTGGAACAACAGCGGCACACCGCTGAGTCCGACCTTGTCGACCTCTACCTGCGTTCGGGCCGGCACACCGAATTGGTCGCCACCTTGTCGGCGCATGCGGCTCTGCGTCCTCTCGACGAGCGACTGGCCGCGCAGTTGATCCTCGCCCTGTACCGCAGCGGGCGACAGGCGGAGGCTCTCCAGCATTACCAGCGGATCCGGCAGTGCTTGGCCGAGGAGCTCGGCACGGACCCAGGTGCGCCGTTGCATACGTTGTACCAGCAGATTCTCGCGAGCGATCCCGCCATAACGGCGCCCGATTCCGCTCCGTCCATGACGGGTGATCACGCGGTCCCCGTTCCACGCCAGCTCCCGTCGCCTCCCGTGCGCTTCACCGGCCGCGCCACGGAGCTCGCGCGGCTGAGCGGAGCCCTGGATCAGTCGGCTGGACCGGGAACCGATACGGCGGTGTTCACGATCGGGGGTTGCGGCGGCGTCGGCAAGACGTGGCTGGCATTGCACTGGGCCTACCAGAACATCGACCGCTTCCCCGACGGGCAACTGTTCGTGAACATGCGGGGTTTCGATCCGGTCGAACCACCGGTTTCACCGTTCACTGTGCTGACGGGCTTTCTGGAAGCGCTCGGTGTTCCACCCGAACATATGCCGGCAGACGCCGGCGCGCAGGTGGGGCTGTACCGCAGCCTGATGGCCGGACGACGGATGCTGATCGTCCTGGACAACGTCCGCAACACCTCTCAGGCGGACCCGTTGCTACCGGGGAGCCACACCTGCACCGTGGTGCTGACGAGCCGCCGGCAACTGGTGGGCATGGCGGCCAACCATGGCGCCATACCCACCGACCTGGACGTGCTGGATCAGGTCGAATCACGTCGGCTGCTGGTCCGTCGCCTCGGCGCCGAGCGTCTGGACGCCGAACCGGAGGCCGTCACCGACCTGCTGGCTTACTGCGGGGGCATGCCCCTGGCCCTGGCCATCCTGACCGCCCGCGCCACCCACGCTCCCCAACTGTCGCTCGCCGTGCTGACCGCTGAGCTGGAGGACGTCACCGCTCGACTGGACATGCTGCACAGCGGGGACCCCTCCGCGAGCGTGCGTACGGTCTTCGCAACCTCCTTCCAGGCCCTCACCGCCGAGGTCGCCGAGGTGCTCTCGTTGATGGCCCTGACACCCGGTCCCGATATCGGTCTCGAGGCCGCCGCCGCCCTGAGCGCTCTACCCGTGGCCCAGATCCGCGGGCTACTGCGGAGGCTGGAGGAGTCCTTCCTGATTCACCAGCACGCCGCAGGCCGATGGCGGATGCACGACCTGGTCCGTCTCCACGCCGCCGAACGGGCCCAGCGAGATCTGCCCGTATCCGGCCGTGAGGCGGCGCTTCGGCGACTGGTCGGCTTCTATCTGCACTCTGCCTACAACGGCGAACGGCGCCTCGCGCCGCATCGCACCCCGATTGAGCCCACCCCTCCGGCGTGCGGCCGCCAGCGGATCCTCGTACTCGACCAGGACTCGGTTTGGAGGTGGTTCACCGAGGAGTACGCCTGCCTGCTGGCCGCCCAGCATCTCGCGGCCGAGCGCGGCTGGTACGACGTGGTATGGCAGATGGCGTGGAGCCTGGACACCTTCCACTTCCGGCGCGGCACGCTGCACGATCAGTTCGCCGCCTGGACGGCGGGGCTGGACGCCGCCCGCCGCCTCGACGACCCCGCGGTCCAAATGACGGCTCACCGCATCCTCGGACACGCCTGCAGCCGGATGGATCGATCGGACGAGGCTCTGGAGCATTTCCACCAGGCGCTCACCTTTGCGAAGAACATCGGAGACCTGGATGCCCAGGCTTTCATCCACCAGGGCCTGGCGGTGCTCTGGGCACGGCAGGAGGAATACCGCAAGGCCCTGGAGCACGCCACGCATGCGCTCCGTCACTACGAGGCTCTCGACGACCCGCTGAAAACAGCGGACGCGTTCAACGACGTGGGCTGGTACGCGGCCCAGGACGGACGGTTCGACGAGGCGCGGGCCCACTGCGAAGCCGCCCTGACCATCTTCCGCCATCACCGGCACCATGACGGGGAGGCCAACACCCTCGACAGCCTGGGCTATGTCGCCTGTCGAACGGGCCGACACGGTGAAGCCTTGAACTACTACCACCAGGCGCTCACACTGATCCGCACAATCGGCAACGCTCACGACGAGGCCGGCATTCTGGAGCACCTGGGCGACGTCCACGCAGCGCTCGGCGACGAACGGCAAGCCATAACCACGTGGAGCCAGGCCCAGCAGTGTTACCGAACCCAAAGGCGGCACCAGGACGCGGAGCGCCTGGGTCGACGATTGTCAGGCGGAGCCTGAGCAAGCCATTCTCCACCTCGCCGACCGAACCCGTACGGCATGCGTCATCGGGCGCGAACCCGAGCCACCGGCGGCATGCGCAAAATAGGCCCTTCAGGGGAAACGGTCAGGTCGGAGCCATGGTAGCGGTTTGATAGTCCACTGGTAGCGCCGGTTGCTTATTCTTCAAGTGGAAAAGGCCGGGAAAATTTGACCCGCCGAAATTCCACGTTCCGCAAGGAGGGCTAGGGAATGGCATTCGACCTCGTTATCCAAGAAGCGCCCGCCAGGGAAATGTATCCGAAATCCTTCCGCACCTCCCGGCAGTACCTCGAGCTGAGCCTGCCGGACTGCATCGAGCGCATCACGGCCTATCTGGACGTCGACGACGCCCTCAAGCCGTTCGGGTACGCGTTCGAGATCGACTACGGGCCCGACCTGGTCGCGGGCGAGGGCCCGCTCGCCGAACTCTGGTCGCAGCACCACTACGACCCCGAGGCGCAGATCTGGTCGACCTCGCACCAGGAAATCCGCATGTTCGGCGTGTACACGATGACGAACAAGCTCACCTACATCGGCGGCGGCTCGTGGATCAACGACCTGACCACCGACGACGCCTGCTGACGGTCCGGTGACCTGACGGCCGGCCGCCGTCCGCTCCGTGACGCCCGCCCGCGCGGGCGGAGGCGGGATCCCCCGCGTTCCCGCCTCCTCGCCGGCCGGTCATTCCCTGCGGGCAGCCTGCCGCTCACAAAGCACGAAGGGATTCGCATGAAGCGCACGGTCGTCGTCCTCACCCAGGAAATGGATCTCACCGCCGACAGCGTCATCAAGGTCCTCCATGACATGGACGTTCCGGTGTTCCGCTACGACACGAGCTACTACCCGGTGAGCTCCACGCTGACGTACAGGCTCGGTCCCGCGGGATGCACGACCGAACTGTTCGACTCGACCCACAGCGAGCGATCGATCTCGCTGGAGGATGTCGCGTCGGTCTGGTACCTGCGGCCGACGGCCTTCCGGTTCGACGACGCGCTCGCCGGCCCGTTCCGCGAGTTCGCGCAGAAGGAGGCGGCGCACGCGTTCGGCGGGGTGATGAGCGGTCTGCCCGTGCTCTGGGTCAACCGGCCCGACCGCGAGTCGCGCGCCGACTACAAACCGTTGCAGCTGCGGATCGCCGGAAATGTGGGGCTGCGCGTGCCCCGGACCCTGATCACCAATGATCCCGCCCAGGTCAGGCCGTTCCATGCCGAGTGCAAGGGGTCGATGATCTACAAGGCACTCAACAGCGGGCTGATCCGCGAGCCGGGCGGCTGGCCGGGCGGCCTGTTCACCTCGGCGGTGACGCGGCTCGACGACGACCTGCTGACCCGCGTCCGGTTCGGGCCCTGCATCTTCCAGGAGCTCGTCGAGAAGGCGTACGACCTGCGCATCACCGTCATCGGCGACCGGCTCTTCCCCATCAGGATCGACGGCCTCGATGAGGACGGCGGGCGGGCCGTCGACTGGCGCTCCTGCCCGGTGGGCTTCGACGGGCACCTCCGCTACAGCAGGGTGGACATCCCCGAAACGGTGGAGACCGGCCTGCGTGCGCTCATGGGCGAGCTCGGGCTGAACTACGGCGCCGTGGACATGGTGGTCACGCCCCGCGGCGAGCACGTGTTCCTGGAGGTCAACCCGTCAGGGCAGTTCGCCTGGCTGGACGACGAGGTCGAGGACCTGAACCTGAGAGGGGCCATGGCCGAGTATCTGGCGGCCGGGCTGGTCCGATAGGGCTCGGCGTGCGACCCGCCGCCGTCGTCGACGAGATCGCCGCAGAGCACCGGGCGGCTCTCGTCACGCTGCTCACCGAGGAGAAGGGCCTGTCCTCTCCGTGGCTGCGCGCCGCCTTCGCCCGGGTGCCCCGGCATTCCTTCATGGCGGACCACAGCTTCTGGCTGCCGGAACGGCCGGACGACCGGTTCCGCTGGCCCGAGATGCCGGATCCGGCCGAGGCGATCGCCGCCGCCTACCTGGACCGGCCTCTGGTCGTCCGGTGCGCGGACGACGGCGGCATCCGGTCGTCCTGCACCGCGCCGTCTCTCCTCGGGCACCTGCTTCAGGAACTGGACCCGCCCGCCGGAGCGAGGACCCTGGAGATCGGGACGGGCACCGGGTACGCTGCGGCGCTTCTGTCCGAGATCACCGGGGCGGCCGTCGAGAGCGTCGAGATCGACCATGGCCTCGCCGCCGTGGCGGGCAGGACGCTCGCGCGCCTCGGTTTCGACATGGTCACGGTTCGCGCAGGCGACGCCACCCGGCTCGATCTCGGACACGCGCGCTTCTCCCGCATCCTCGTCTCGGCCGCGACCGCCGCCGTCCCCGACGGCTGGATCACCGCGCTGCAACCGGACGGGACGCTGGTCACCACGTATCCCCTGCCGTGGCGAGGGCTCACCCTCGTGGTCCGGCGGACCGGCGAGGACCTGGCCACCGGGTGGTTCCTCGCCAACAACGGGCGCACCTGCCCCTCGCTGGTGCACGACGGATCGAGCGGCGCGACGGTGCTGCCCGGCGCACCGGTCCACCAGGCCGTGGAGGTGGACCTGGACGAGTTCGGGCCCGCCGGGTCGATCGAGCCGGGCACGCCTGCCGGCCTGGCCCTGCTCGCCGGTTTCGCGGTCCCCGGGCTGGCCGCCTTGCCGTCCTTTCCCCCGGCCGGAGGCGTCCCCGCCGTCCAGCTTGTGGACGGCGCCCACGAGAACTGCTCACTGATCGTGGACGGGAGCGGCGCGGTCCGAGCCACGCCCGCGGGCCGTGGCCTGGCCGAACGGCTGACGGTGGTGCGCCGGCTCTGGAACGACGCCGGATGCCCGGACGAGGGCGCCTACGTTTGGTCGTGGCAGGCGGGCCGTACGAGCCTCGCCACGTGCGGCGGCCAGGTGCTGGGAGAGCGGGGTTTCCTTGGGACGTAAGAAGGCCGCGGAGTTCCCGGCGCTCGCCGACGACCCCGCCTGGTACCCCCGCGAGGACGAGCTGTCGCGCGTGCCGTTCCGCGTGGTCGCCCGGCGGCTGCCGCGGCTGGTCGTGGACGCGATCCGCCTCGCCGGGCAGGCCAGCCCGAGGGACACGGCGGCGGCCCTGACGCTCGGCGTGGCCGGTGCCGTGCTCACGCTGTTCACGCTGCTGCCGACCACGGGCGTCTTCCAGGGCCTGATCACAGCGGTCTCGCCCGCAGGCGCGTTCCGCGAAGCGCTGCCGTCCCTGCTCGTCATCGCCGCCGCCGGGCTGGCCAGGATGGCGGCGCGGACGGGCTCCGACTGGGCCCAGCTGCGCCTGCAGCCCCAGGTCACCTGGGTGGCCGAGCACCGGCTGTACGAGCTGACGACGGGCGTGGACGTGCAGGCGTTCGACGATCCCGCCTTCTGCGACGCCATGCACCGGGCCAGGGACCGCGGCACCGCCTCGGCGAGCGCCGTGGTCGACGCGACCGTCAGCGTCGTGGCCGGGCTGGCCGGCATCGCCGCGGTGGCGGGCGTGCTGGGCATGCTCCACCCGCTGCTGCTGACGCTGTTGGTCGTCGCCGCGCTGCCGGCCGGGTGGGCCGAGGTGCTGGTCGCCAGGATGGGGTACGCAACGGTCCATCTGCTGTCGACCAGTCTGCGGCGCAAGTGGATCATCAACGAGCTCATGGCCGACCGTGCCACGGCACTGGAGGTCCGCTCGTACGGCATGAGCCGCTTCCTGCTGGCGCAGTTCTCCGCGGTCGCCCGCGTCGAGCAGGGTGAGCGCCTGCGCCTGGCGCGCAGGCAGACGGGCGTCCGGATACTGGGGGAGGTCTTCGCCGCCCTGAGCGCGAGCGTGGTGTACCTGACGTTGGGCCTCCTGCTCGTCTTCGGAGTGGTCCCCCTGGCCGAGGCGGCCACCGCGGCGCTCGCCGTGAGCATCGGCCGCGCGACGCTCATCGCCCTGATGCGCACGGTCAGCCGCTGCTACGAGGAGGGCCTGTACTTCACCGACTATCTCGACTTCTGCGCGCTGGCGCGGGAGCGCACGCCGGAACCGTCACCCGCCGCCGCGCCCCCGGCCTTCGACATGATCACCTTGCGGGACGTGTCGTTCTCCTATCCGGCCTCCGAGGTAGCGGTGCTCGACCGCGTCAGCATGGAGATCAAGCGGGGAGAGATCATCGCCCTCGTCGGCGAGAACGGCTCGGGCAAGTCCACGCTGGCGCGGATCCTGGCCGGGCTCTACCGGCCGGACAAGGGTGAGGTGAGGTGGGACGACGTGCCCACGACCGAGATCGCCCCCGCCGCGCTCCGGACACGGATCGGCTACGTGCCCCAGGACTACACCCGCTGGCCCCTCACCGCACGGCAGAACATCGAGGCGGGCGACACACGAGGAGACGCGTCGGTGATCGCGGCCGGCATCGCGGCCGGGCTCGGTCCGGTCGTCGACCGGCTGCCGCACGGGTACGACACGCTGCTCGACCGCCGCTTCGCCGGGGGCCAGGAACTGTCCGGGGGGCAGTGGCAGCGGATCGCGATCGCCCGCGGCCTCTACCGGGACGTGCCGCTGCTCATCTTCGACGAGCCGACGGCGGCCATGGACGCGCGCGCGGAACACGCGCTGTTCGCCGACGTCAGCGCGCGGGTCCTCGGGCGGCGGTCGCCGACGGGAGACGAGGCTCGGGAACCGCGGACGGTCGTCCTCATCACCCATCGCATGACGAGCGCACAGCTCGCCGACCGGATCTACGTCCTGGACCGCGGCCGGATCGTCGAGCACGGCACGCACGCCGGGCTGATGGCGCAGGACGGCCTGTACGCGGAGCTGTTCCGGCTGCACGTGGCCGTGTACGCGGCACCGTCCGGCGCGGCGGAGGAGTCAGGCGCCGAAGCCGGGTGACGCGCCGGCGATGAGGATGAGCTGTTCGACACCGCGCAGCTCGGGTCCCGGTTCGAGCCCTTCGCTCTCCCGCAGGCGGCGCCGTACCCCGCGGAAGACGGCAAGCGCCTCGGACCGGCGGCCCGCGCGGTGGAGCGCGGTCATGAGCTGGGCCGCCAGGTGCTCACGCAGCGGGAAGAGGGCCACCTGCTCGCGGAGCCCGGGAATCACCTCCCGGGCCCGGCCGAGCCGCAGCTCGATGTCGACCAGCTCCTCGAAAGCCTGCAGCCGCAGCTCGTCGAGCCGGGCGGCCTCCGCTCCCAGGCAGAGGATGTCGAGCCCGTCCAGGGCCGGGCCCCGCCACAGTGACAGCCCCTGCCGCAGCCGCCGGGCGGCCGCATCCAGGTCGCCGTTCTCCCGCGCCGCCTTCGCATCGGACACGAGCCGGTGGAACGCCAGCGCGTCGAGTTGCTCCTCGATGATCGTCAAGGCGTAACCCGAGGGGTGGGAGAGGATGACGTCCGCCGGGGCGAGTCGCTTCCTCAGCGAGGACACGCAGTAGTGGATCTGCGTTCGCGCCGTGTCCGGCGGCCAGCCGGGCCACAGTGCCCGGGTCAGCCGCTGGGTGGACACGACCTTGTTCGCGGCGAGCAGCATGGTCGCCAGCACGACGCGCAGGCGCCGGGCGGATATCGGCAGGATCTGCTGGTATCGGCTCGCTTCCAGCGGGCCGAGGATACGGAATTGCAGAGATCGGTCATCGGATACGCCGTGTGCAACCATGTCGCGACCGTCGAACCCCTTTCGCACAGCTCAGGACTGCCGGACGGGTCCGAAAACCCATCGGCACCCACTATTCATCGACCGCTGTGCGAAAAACCTTGAATAAATCTTGAATACCCACGGAACAGCGACGGAACAGAGCAGAAGCTTGGAGGCGCCCGTGGCGATGCCCAGGAAGGGCTCACGGCCCATCAGCGTCGAGGACACCGTCTTCCGCTGGCGGATCCGACACAGGCCCACCTATTGCCAGGGAAACGGCTGGAGTCCCCTCACCGTCGCCGTCGAGCGGGCCGAGGAGCCGGGGCGCGTTCTCGTGGTGTCACTTCCCTGCGCCCGGCCGGACAACTGGCTCGGAGAACGGACGATCGCGGTCCGCCCCGCCCTCGTCGCCGGATGCATCCGGCAAGCCATCGAACAGGGATGGAACCCTGGGCAACCGGGCCCGGCATTCACCCTCACCGTCACCGAGGACGAACTGGCCGAGCTCCTGGGCGAACCGCCTCAGTATCTGATCCCCTTCCTGTGGGGCATGATCCCCGAAGGCGGAGGCATCGAGGACCTCCCTCGATGCACCGAAATCTGGAGCCGGGACAGACAGAGCACCGGCCAAGCACCTTCCAATGATCCGTAGCCAGTCCGAGAACGTCCATCGACATCCACGGGTGTCCGATCACCCTTTCGGTTTGTTCGGCTTCCAGGGATGCACACCGGCGTCCAACGCCGTTGCCGGCAACGGCGTTGGCAAGATCCCACGGAACCCGCGAGCGTCTGGACACCTCTGGCAAGTGTTCCGCGCCGCGCTCAGGCCCCGGCCGTCCACTCCGGCGTCCAGACCGTGCGCGGGCTGGTCGCCCACCCCTGCCGATGTCGGCGATAGGCGGGCCCCGCCGCGGAAAGCGGCCCCGTTCGGTCGGCGGTCATCCGCTACTCTCGCTCGAGTTGATCATTTCCGGGAGAGGGTGCCGTGACACAGGAACCCGCGGCAGAAGTGCGCTCTTCGGCGGCGGCGGTGCTGCGCTTCGGTGCGGTTCTGGCGGTGTCAGGGCCGGTGATCCTGACGACTTTCGGGGTCGGCAGGCAGAGCGTCGGCTGGTTCTGTTCCGCGACGGGCCCCGCTCCCTATCCGATGGAAGGTCCCTACGCACTGGAGAATGTGCCGGGAGAGCTGCTGTTCTGGGGTGTTCTCCTGCTGCCGGTCGTCGTGGCGGCCCTTCTCCTGCGCGGGCCACGTCGGGCCACGCTCACGGCGGTCGCCGCAGTCGGCGTCGTGCTCGCGTTCGGACTCTTCATTGCGTTTCTCCTGCCGGGCCCCGACCCGTGCACCGGGCAGGAGCGGGTGGCCGTACCGCCCTGGCCCTTGATCGTCTGTTACCCGGTGGCCGGGGCGCTGCTCCTGGCGGCCCGGCCACCACTGCCCCCAAGATGGCACGGGATCATCCTGTGGGCGGGTGCCGTCGGCGCCGCGGCATGGGCGGCGGCATTCCACCGCTTCCCGGTCACGTTCGGCAGGTCCTTCACGGTCGTCTACGCCAGCATCGAAGCTCCTGAGTCGTTCTGGGACGACCTCGCATGGTGGTCCGGTGATGCCGACCGGATCGGCCTGCCGGTCGTTCTCGTCGCGTTGGCGACAGCCGCGAGAGCGGCGGCTTCCGCCCGATGGGAACGATCGGCCGGCTCCGCAGCCGCGGTGGTTCTTCTCCTCTTCCCGCTACGCGATGTCGTGGCGTACGTCCGCTGGTATGGCGGCGACTTCCAGACATCTCTCGTCGATTCCGTGCGGTGGCACCTGCTTCTCGCGGCCGTCCTCGTCGCGTCGGCCGTCTGGAGCCCCCGGCAGCGGATCTCCTGGGCCGGAACCGTCCGCCTAACGCGGCACGTGATCCGCAGACAATCGAAGGACATGATTCCCGGACAGGCGAAAAACCTCGCCGTCGCGGTCGTGATCACGGCTACTGCCGTTTGGCTGGTCGTCTCGTCCTTCACGCCGACCCGGTAGGAGCACAACGGCACAGATCCCACGTTTCCCGCCACGCGATGAACCGTTTCAGCACAGACAGTGCTCAGCGGCAGATTCGGTTATCGGTCGGCTAGGGTCGCGGGGTGGGTCCTCACCGCATGCCGGCCGCCGAGGTGGACGTCTTCCCGGAGCTGGTTCGTCGGCTCTTGGCCGCCCAGCGACCCGACCTAGCTCACCTGCCTGTGGAGGTGATGGCAAACGGGTGGGACAACGTCATGTTCCGGGTCGGAGACACGCTGGTCGCCCGACTGCCGAGGCGTGCGGTGGCCGCCAGGCTGCTCGTGCACGAACAGCGGTGGCTCCCCGTTCTGGCGCCTCGGCTGCCACTGCCGGTTCCTGCGCCGGTGCGGGCCGGGCAACCGGGTCTTGGCTACCCATGGCCGTGGAGCATCGTCCCATTCCTGCCCGGACAGGTTGCCGCGCGGATGCCGCCGGCCGACCTGCGAGACGCCGCGGTCAGCCTTGCCGGATTTCTGGGGGCCTTGCACACTCCCGCCGCACCGAACGCCCCTATGAACCCCAACCGCGGCATCCCGCTCGCGGACCGCAGCGCGGCGGTCATCCAGAACCTGGGCGTATTGGGCCGCATGGTCGACCGCAGGGCCGTGATGCGCGCATGGGAGGCCGCAGTCGCGGTGCCGACGTGGAGCAGGTCTCCGTCGTGGGTGCACGGCGACCTTCACCCCGCCAACATCCTGGTTCATCGCGGCCGCATCAGCGGTGTGATCGACTTCGGTGACATCACTTCCGGCGACCCTGCGACGGACTTGTCCGTGGCCTGGATGCTCCTGCCTACCGAATACCACGATGCTTTCCAGAACGCCTATCGGACGGCGGGCGAGTACGCACCCGACGATCACATCTGGGCACGAGCGCGAGGCTGGGCACTCGCGCTGTCGCTCGCGTTTCTGGCCCACTCGGCTGACAACCCGCTGATAGCGGAAATAGGCCACCGCACCTTCAACGCCGTGCTCGCATAGGGCCATGCTCACATAGGTCAGCGCAGCTGTATGAGGAGAGCACCGTGGCGTCGCAAGCTGAGAAGGTCGCGATCGTCAGTGAGCCTCATCCCAGAAACTGCCGCGCGCCACGCAGCCTGGTCCGAAGCCGCCGCTGAGTCATGCCGCACTCCAAGCGGACATCCATCGGGCCGGGCACGTTGGTGTCTGCTCGCCGGCCTGAAGACAATCGGTCCGCGTCAAGTCCATCCCGTCGGGCGATGAGCAGCCCCAGCTCGTATCGGCTTACCGCATCGGCTCCAGCGACATGGTGGATACCGTGATACTCGGATACGGCAAATTCGAGGAGCGCCGCAGCGAGATCGACGACATGCACGGGACATCGCACGTCGTCGGTGAACAGCGTTCCTTTCGCCCTGCCGGTGGCCAGTGAATGCACCAGCGCCTCGTGCGAAGAATCACCGTCACCAATGATCAGGGATGTCCGGGCTGTCACCGCGGTTGGCGCGATCGCGTTCACTGCTGTCTCGGCAGCGGCTTTGGCCGCACCATACGGGGTGACCGGGTCGGGGACGCACGTCTCGTCATAGCGAATCGCGGCACCAGAGAAGACCGCGTCGCTGGACACCTGGACCAGGCGCCCACCTGCCGCAGCAGCAGCGAGAGCCACGTTCACGGCTCCAACCGCCGTGGTCGCCCAATCTGTCTGCCGGAACGCAGCGTTAATGACCACCTCTGGCTGAAATGCGCCGATCAGCGCATCGACGTCCTCTCGTCGGCGCACATCGAGCGGTAACCATTCAACACCCGCGATCTCTCCTGATCGGGTCAGGTAGGTCGCAGCCACCTCGTGCCTGGTTGCCAAACACTGCCGAACGAGTTCGCTGCCGAGAAAACCGCTGCCACCGACGATGAGAAATCTCATGGCCGGCCACCATAGTTGATCGATCGCTCTGCAACGGCCGCCGCGTTCACGTCCCACGGCAGTTCGGATCCGTTCGCCGTGCAGGTCAGGAGAGGACCGGCGGTTCGGATCAGTGCGTCTTGGTTCGGAGTTGTCTGCCCTGACAGCTCCGACGAATCGGTGTGCGGACGATCGAAGGACCGCATGCAGCGACCCCTGATGCGCCGTCCGCCCGGCCATCCGGCCCTGACGGGCGCGTGTGCGGTACGGGCTGGGTGCTCGACGTCGTCACGGCGTGGCCAGTGGGATGATCCTGCGGTATTTGCCGCCGGGTGATTGCTGCGGTGGTTCCTCCGCGCGCTCGAGCGTGACGTCACTGACCTTGTGCTCGGTGAGCAGGTGGATGACCTTGTCGCGCACGGTCTGCCACACGCGGTCGGTGTCGGCGCCATCGGCGGGCCGCAGGCGTACGCGCAGGATGGTGGGCGCGGTCTGGACGAGCTGGAACTGCTCGATGCCGGGAACGTCCAGTACGGCACCGAAGGCCATGGGTGAGATACCGACGGGCTCGCCGCGATCGGTGGGGAAGGTGAGCAGGTCGGCGACGCGGCCCTGCACCCGGATGGCGGGGAGCGGGCTACCGCATGGGCAGGGGTCGGGGCGGAGCAGGACACTGTCCCCGAGGTCGTAGCGCAGGATCGGCTGGACCCGGTTGGCGAGATTGCTGATCAGGACGGTGTGCGAGTACTGACCTGGCGGGACAGGCCGATGGTCGGCGTCGACCGGCTCCAGGAAGGCCCAGTCGCTGTTGACGTGGTACCAGCCGTGCGCACAGCCGAAGCTGAGGAAGCCGCACTCGGTGGAGGCGTAGGCGGCGCGGACCTTGGCCTGGAACACGGTGGCGAGCCGCTCCCGGGCGTCCGGGGTCAACGTCTCCCCGCCGGGGACGACGACCGCCGGGTGGATGCGCAGACGGCCCGCTTCCTGCTCCCCGGCCAGCAGCGTGAGCATGCCCACGAAGCCGGTGAGGCTGGCGGGACCGTACCGGTTGAGCTCGTCGACCAACTCCGCCATCGGCTGGTTGATCGAGAAGACCCGCATCATCCGGCCGAGCCACGGTCGGTCCAGGCGGAACCGGGCCGGCGTCGCGACGGTGGAGAAATGGCCGCCGGGTGCGGTGACTATGGCGGTACGGCCGGCACGGGCGAGGGTCCGGATGACATCGCGGGCCGCCAGCCCGCCACTGGCGCGCAACCCGACGGCGGTGCTCACCGCCAGGTTCCGCTCGTCCAGCACGAAGAGGCCGCGCAACCCGCTGGTGCCGGAGGTGGTGACCACCAGGTATCCGCCCTGGAACCGCTTCCCCACAAGGCTCGGGTCGGCCACGAACGCCTCGACCCGCTCAAGCGTCACCTGGCGGTCGGTGACCCAGTCGTCGAAGCGGGCCATCAGCGTCTTCTTGTCGGTGACCGGAAGCAGTGCCGGGTCGTCGACCTGCTCCGGCAGGTCCCGATACAGCTCGCGGTAGTACGGCGAGTGAGCGCGGGCATAGGCCACCATCTCGGCCAGACGAGCGCGCTGCCGCTGCGTGATCGCCGCAGGGCCTTCCCGCAGGGCGCGTCGCGCGTCGAGGGCGAGCCGGCGGACGCTTTCTTTTTCTTCCATGACGAACTGGTCCCTTCTCCTCTACGGCGAGCGGAATGCTGTCTTTCTCAGGCGGTGGGCAGACCGTCGGGCCCGGCGACAGGTGCATTCCCCGGTCCGGGAGCGCGGGCGTTGACGGTGCTGAGCGCCCTCGTCATGGGCCTTCCGTGGGCGGCCGCACCGAAAGCAGGCCATGCATGGCGATGTCGAGGCCACGCCGGGTGGCCTCCCACAGCTCCTCCTGCGACCGGCCAAGCTGGACGCTCGCCAGGCCCGCCTGCTGGATGGCACCTATCAAGGATCCGGTCATCGCCGCCGCGGTGATCGGATCCAGATCGTCGGGGAAGGCCTTCAGCAGCTCACCGGCGATACGCCCCTGCAGCTCCAACAGCAGGTACAGCCCCTTTGCCTGAAGCGCCGGCGTGGTCAGGACCAGCCGGGCCGCCGCCGACAGCTCCGCAGGCTCCTGCCGGGGAACCTTGGGCCGGCGGTGGGCTCTGTACTCCTGGATCATCCTCGCCAACGCCTCGCCCGGGCTCTCGTCCGGCCGGCGTTCCGCGATCGCTCGGAACAGCACATCGAAGTCCCGCTCCGTGTCGACCCACAGCACCTCGTCCTTGCCGCGGAAGTAGTTGGAGAACGTCTTGGGGTCGACGTCCGCCGCCGCGGCGATCTGCGCCACCGTGGTCTGCTCATACCCCTGCTCCTCGAACAGCCGGATGGCCGCCATGACGATCCGCTGCCGAGTCAGCCGCTTCTTCCGTTCGCGCCGCGACTCCTGCATGCCCCAAATATACGCCTATCAGAATTTTCCCGACAAGCGGAATAATCCATGAACTGTCAGAAGTAAAGGGGCACCAGGAGCAGGGAGGGCCTGTCGGTCATGAGTCGTCGGCCGGGGACACGGTGGATCCCTTGCCGGGCTTGGTGGTGAGGAGCCCCTGTTCTCTGAGGGCTTCCATGGCCTTGCGAACGGTGACCCGGGCGCGTCGAACCCTTTCTGTGCCTTCACCTCGGAGATGAGCGCCGCAGGTCCTACGAGATCTGCCCCTGTCGCTCATGTCCCGTGTCGAAGAAGGCGGTGAGATACTCCACCGGTTCGAGATCACTGTCGCGGAGGAGAGAGAAGATCTCCGTGCCTGACTCGATCGTAACGAAGAGTGGCGAACCGGAGGCTGTCCATTATGGCGACGACTGGGTCGCCATGGTCAACGGCACTCGCCAAGACGCCGAGCCGCCGAGAGAACAAGTGGCCATGGTACTGGTACCGATGGGTCTGCGCCTGTCGGTGGCCAAGACGACGGTCACGTACCTCGATGACGGGTTCGTCTTTCTGGGGCACCACATCCAGCGGCGCCGCGAATGCCGACGTCTTCCCATCCAGAAACTCGTCAAACAGTCGTATACGGGCTCGTCAGGGCCGTAAAGATCACCGCGATTGACTACGGGCCGTCTGTGATCCGGTCGATTACTTACAGGTTCCTACTTCCAGCCAAAGCGCCAGTCGGAGTCCATCACGGCCGCTCGGCCTGCCTGGAACGTGTTGAGACTGAAGAATGCCCGTTTAAGCTCGTTGGAAAACACCGAGGCTGCGGCGGCCGGTGCAAGTGTGAGAATCATCAGGACCATCGTCGTCAGTTGTGATCCGAGAAACTCCGCGATAGGTCGCATCGCGGGTATGAACGATAGCGCCGCATGTGCAATAAGTGCACCTACGGTAATAGAGGCCGTCCAGTAGGCGAACGTGTGCAGCGTGTTCAACTGCTCGATGAAATTAGCCAGACGACCAGCCATACTAGTGGCAAAATCAGCCAGGTCGATTCCGCCTCGTATGAACTGGAAGATCCGGTCGTCAGCCGCGTTTTTGGCGACACCCCTCCAGTCTGCCAAAGCAAGTTCGCGAAGAGCGGCCAGGTCAGTGCCGAAGATCTGCCTGGCTTTGCCGGCGATCTCCTCCCAGCCATGCATGGCCCTGGTCAGCTCCCCGTCGGACGGGATGGCCAGCAACTCCCAGACCACACCGGCGGCGATCGCGGCCCACGAGAACCGCCGGGCAAATCGAAGAATGCTGGTCGTCGACTTACTCAAAACGGCAGACTCAGATTTGAGCTTCACCATATTATTGCCACGCATATACCAAGTATGACCTGGTGGAACCGGTGATTTACCGGTCTCAATGACGCCGCGCCAGGTCGGGTTCTTCATGTTGATCTGCTGGTTTCCCCGTGCCGCCATGCGCGACTGCTTACTCAACTTTCGCCATTCCGGGTAGCGTCGCAGCGCCCACGAGTTGACACCCAGCCCCACGAGCCCTACGTCAAGCAACCCCCGATGAAGCCAACTTCCATCATTGTCAACACTCACATTCGGGTGACCCGCGTCCGGCATGGGCGGTTGCTCTTTGAACTTTCCCGAGGCGTTCGGGCTCCATCCAACAGCATATAGCAAGTCATTCAGACGCGCATTTTCGGCATGCAGATAACCCTGGTCGGTTCTTGCCGAATTATCAGCAAGCTTCCGCGCTTCTTCGATACCGAAATCCAACTCCTCGCGCCAGTCCGAGCGAAACTTTTCGTACTGCATACGGCCAAATTCGGCCGCATATCCAAAAGTTCCCTGGGAAAGAGCGCACTCCGACTCCAGCACCCGACGGATGTCGTTCAGTTGCTCATCAATGGAATCCAGGTCAACGCTGGCACGCGCCAGAGCACCAAATGTGTATTGATAGCCACTCGAAGAAGGCATACCCACCCCTGACACGCTTCGTAATTGTGACGTCGGCACCACCATGAATGATCATTAGACACCCATCGGAGGCCTCAAGATCGCGAACCATCCTAATAATGATCAGTAACCACCGCCAGACCCGACCGATCGAACCCGGTTCACATGGGGTTTCGCCAGCCTGCTGGGCTTGCCTGGGGCGATGACATGCGAGGTCATCAGGGCCTGTCTCGGCCACTTCGAAGGCTGAGCATCTTCGAAATGATCATCACAGTGCCAGGGCGCACCCCGTCTGAGGCATGATCTGACCATCAAGCGCTGCGGCGGCTACGGCCACCGCTACTCCAATGACATTTTGAGATTACGGTTGGAATCTGCGCTGGTAGCGGGATCGCTTGGGCTTGCTGTCGGCGTCGCCGGTGGCGCTGTTGCGGCAGATCAGCAGCCACCGATAGCCGATCTGGTCGGTGTCGATGCGAGCTGACAGGTCCTACGAGATCTGCCCCTGTCGCTCATGTCCCGTATTGAAGAAGGTGGTGAGATACTCCGCCGGTTCGAGATCACTGTCTCGGAGAAGGGAGAAGATCTCCATGCCTGACTCGATCGTGTCGTCCGCCAGCCGGTATGTCTGCGCCAGTTCCAGATACTCGAACGGCCTGTCGGCCACATATTCGGCGGCCTCGTGCTCTGCCATGGCAGTGGCCTCGTCGAACGAACCTGCTCTCCACAGAGTGACCCGCTCCTCGTAGGTGTCATGTGGCGGGCCCCAGCGGAAGACACAGCGAACCGCGTACCAGCCAGTATCAGAGGTCTCGATCATTAGGCAATGATGCCGGACGGCGACCTTTGTTCCATCGCTGACAGAACGGTGACGGAACAGAGTGGTTTCAAGATCACCGCCCGGCTTCCGCAGTCGGGCGGCTCTCCCTCACGGAACAGAGTCGTTCCAGTTCAAGGCCTATTTCAGGAGCTGGCGGGCCATCACCAGGCGCTGGATCTGGTTGGTGCCCTCGTAGATCTGGGTGATCTTGGCGTCGCGCATCATCCGCTCGACCGGGTAGTCGCTGGTGTAGCCGTACCCGCCGAGGAGTTGGACCGCGTCGGTGGTGATCTCCATCGCGGCGTCGGAGGCGGCGCACTTGGCGGCGCTGGAGAAGAACGTGAGATCCTTCTGCGGCTCGCCGTGCATGGCCAGCTCGGACTTGGCGGCGGCGGCGTAGGTGAGCTGCCGGGCGGCCTCCAGCTTCATCGCCATGTCGGCGACCATGAACTGGACGCCCTGGAACTCGGCCACGGCCTTGCCGAACTGCTTGCGTTCCTTCACGTAGCCGATCGCGTAGTCCAGCGCGCCCTGGGCGATGCCGAGGGCCTGGGCGGCGATGGTGATGCGGGTGTGGTCCAGGGTCGCCAGGGCGGTCTTGAAGCCGGTGCCCGGCTCGCCGATCATCCTCCAGGCGGGGATCCGCACGTCCTCGAAGATGACCTGGCGGGTCGGGGAGCCCTTGATGCCGAGTTTCCGCTCCTTGGCCCCGAAGCTGACCCCTTCGTCGCCCTTCTCCACGACGAAGGCGGAGATGCCCCGAGCTCCGGCTCCGGGCTCGGTCACGGCCATCACCGTGTAGTACTCGGACACGCCGGCGTTGGTGATCCACATCTTGGCGCCGTTGAGGACGTAGTCGTCCCCGTCGGCCACGGCGCGGGTCTTCATCGCGGCGGCGTCGCTGCCGGCCTCGGCCTCGGACAGGGCGTAGGAGAACATTCCCTCGCCCCGCGCGACCGGGGTCAGGTAGTGCCGCTTGACCTCCTCAGAGGCCGACAGCAGCAGCGGGACGGTGCCCAGCTTGTTGACCGCGGGGATCAGCGAGGACGACGCGCAGGCCCGCGCCACCTCCTCGATGACGATGACGGTCGCGAGGGCGTCGGCCCCCGCCCCGCCGTACTCCTCGGGAACGTGTACGGCGTGCAGGTCGGCGGCCACGAGCGCCTTGTAGACGTCCCAGGGGAACTCCCCCGTCTCGTCGGCCTCGGCGGCGCGAGGCGCGATCTTCTCGTCGGCGAGGGCACGGACGGTCTCCCGGAGCATCTGGTGCTCCTCGGGCAGCGCGTAGAGAGGGAAGCTCATGGATAAATAGTAGGACGTCCAACAAGTATGGACCGATCCACCCGGTGTGATATGCATCCCTGCCTGTTTATGCAGGTGGCGAAGGGCAATAGGGGATACCGATACTCTGGCCGCACAGAGTTGGGCAGAACCGAAAGGAACACCAGTGGCCTACCGCCTGACGATGGTGGGAACCGGATACCTGGGTGCGACAACGTCCGCGTGCATGGCGGAGTTGGGCTTCGAAGTCCTCGGCATCGATGTGGACGCGGAGAAGGTCGCCCGGTTGCAGGCCGGTGACCTGCCCATTTACGAACCCGGCCTGCAAGAGGTGCTCCAGCGCAACCTCGCCAACGGGCGACTGCGCTTCACCACCTCCTACGAGGAGGCCGCCGCCTTCGGCGACGTGCACTTCCTGTGCCTCGGCACCCCGCAGAAACCCGGTGAGTACGGAGCCGACGTCTCCTACCTGGACGCCGCGATCGAGGCGCTGGCCCCCCACCTGAAACGTGAGTGCCTGGTCGTCGGCAAGTCCACGGTCCCGGTGGGCACCGCCCAGCGCCTGGCCGACAAGCTGGCCCGGCTGGCCCCCATCGGATCGGGGGCCGAACTGGCGTGGAATCCCGAGTTCCTGCGCGAGGGCTTCGCCGTCAAGGACACCCTTCACCCCGACCGGATCGTGCTGGGCGTGGCCTCCGACAAGGCCGAGAAGATCATGCGCGAGGTGTACGCCCCGATGATCGAACAGAGCATCCCGGTGGTGATCACCGACTACCCGACCGCCGAGCTGGTCAAGGTCGCCGCCAACGCCTTCCTGGCCACCAAGATCTCGTTCATCAACGCGATGGCCGAGGTGTGCGAAGCCTCACACGCCGACGTCAAGCAGCTGTCGCTGGCGCTCTCCTTCGACGACCGCATCGGCGGCAAGTTCCTCAATCCCGGCCTGGGCTTCGGCGGCGGCTGCCTGCCCAAGGACATCCGGGCGTTCATGGCCCGCGCCGGGGAGCTGGGTGCCGACCAGGCGCTGACCTTCCTGCGCGAGGTGGACGCGATCAACAAGCGCCGCCGCAACCGCATGGTCGACCTGGCCCGCGAACTGGCCGGCGGTTCCTTCCACGGCTGCACGGTCACTGTGCTCGGCGCCGCGTTCAAGCCCAACTCCGACGACATCCGCGACTCGCCCGCCCTCGACGTCGCCGTCAAGATCAGCGAGCAGGGCGGTCAGGTCACCGTCTACGACCCCGTCGCCCAGGAGAACGCCCGCCGGGCCCATCCCCGGCTCTCCTACGGCGACTCCGCCCTGGAGGCCGCCCGCGACGCCAACGTGGTGCTGCTGCTGACCGAGTGGCAGGAGTTCGTCGAGATCGACCCCGAGGCGCTCGGTGACGTGGTCGCCTCCCGCAAAATCGTTGACGGCCGCAACGCCCTCGACGCCGAAACCTGGCGGGCCGCCGGCTGGCACTACCGCGCTCTCGGCCGCCCCTGACGGACGGCTCAGCCAGGCCCGGCACCGTACGGCCGGCCGCCCGGCGATCGTGACACACCTACGGCGGTCCGCTCCTCCAGCCGAGCAGCGGGCCGCCGCGACGTCCCTCAGTCGGCTTTCCGGACCGATGGGGCGCATACCGTCCCATACCCGAATCGGGTGCGCGCCCCGGGGATCACCCGGGCTGAAAAGGTGCCGTGCGGGCCCCGCACGGCGTGAGCCACGTCCCCACGCTAGGCGGCGACACTTCCGAGGTCACCTAAGGGAGCCCAAAGCATGGGGCCCGTCCGATTACCTCCCGGTGGTGGGCCGGAGCAACGAGTACCTCCCGGTGGTGGGCCGGAGCAACGAGAAGATCATGATCTCGATCAGCCGCGCTCCTCTGCCGAAGACCCACGTCCTGATCGCAATGTTCTGGTAAGTCGCCTCCGTTGTGATTCACCGCACATCCCTGCCGGAAAACCGCTCCCGCTTTCCAGGCAAGGCACTCTCAACTGATCACGACTCCGGGTTGCCGCACAACTACCATCCGTACTCAACGCGGGCCGCATACGGCGCCCCGAAGTGCACTAGGAGTCACCCATGCAGCGCATCGTCGCCGCGCTCGGCACCCTCGCCGCGGCCGGATTGCTCGCTCTCACCATCGCCCCCTCCGCGTCCGCGGCCACCGGGAGGCTGACCATCAACGGCAAGGTGTACGTCAATCCGCACGGCTGCTACACCAGTGACATCTGGCCGATCAGCGTCATCAACGGAACCGACCAGGCCGTCGTCATTCTCAACACCCCGGACTGCCGGGGCGGCGTCGACACGGTCGTCCTGCCGGGACGTTCCACGGTGTCCGAGTACGGGGCGGGCATCTACATCCAGTGAGCCGACCCGGCTCCGGTCATGACAGGTAGCCGAGGGCCCGTGCCTGCGGGCGCGGGCCCCGTGCCGTCTCCGTCGGTCGTCGAACTGGTCAGTCGTCGAACTCACCGAGCTTGACGCCACCGACGAAGGCGTCCCACTCCGAACGGGTGAAGAACAGCTTGGGCCCCTCGGGGTTCTTGGAGTCGCGCAGCACGTAAAGCGAGCCGAGGCCCGCCTTGTGCCCTGCGCCGGGAGCGTCCACCACGGCCACCTCGACGCAGCCGCCGCCGTCACCGCCGTTGTCACCACTCAGGATCGCCTTGCGCCAGACGGCCGTGCTCAGGTCTGCTTCCATGACGTCATCACCTTCGCTATGAGGTCGGTGGTCACCCGCACGGGCCGGGCCGCCGAGCGGATCGCTCCGTGACACCTGCACGCCTCCGCCACGCCCCGGAGCGGTCCGTGATGTGCCCTCCGGCGACGAACTCCACGGACACAGTATCCGGGCCGCCTCCGGCGCCCGCAACGACCGAGGTGCCGAGCAGCCCGGTGGACGGCTCGGAGCCGGCGAACCGCATCTCAGCGTGCCGCTTCGGAGGCCGCTCCCGTGTCGACCGGCCGATGATCGTCACCGGCTCCCAGACTCCCGAACGCCGCCGTCACCGCCACCGTGAGCCCGAGGATGGCGCGTATCGCATTCCTCATGGTCCTCAACCTCCCGAGATCTTGGGATTTCCCCCTTCCCCGAGATCCGGTGCCTATCCCCCGATACCGTCGAGAACCCTTTCCAGCCCCTCCGCGAAGACCTCCGCAGGCCGGGGAAATCCAGCGTGAGAGCCGGGCGGGGGTGAGCTGCTCACCGATCGAGGCGGCGCCGGCCGGATGGGCGGGTTTCACGTCGTGGAACAGCTCGGGGAGCGGGGAGCGGGCTACTTTCCCGCTTCGGGTCCGTACCACTGGAGTGCCTGACCGGTGACTCCGGCGATGCACTCGAAGTCGCGATCACGATGCAGCAGCGTCAGTCCCCGCAGTTCGGCGGTCGCCGCCACCACCAGATCCACCGGCCCCGCCCCGCGATGCCGCCCCTGCGCCGTGAGGAGCCCCTGAACCTGCCACGCCCGGTCATACGCACGATCATCAATGGGCACCCAGCCGAACAGCTGCCCCATGTCCTCAATGCCCTGCTCACGGTCTGCCCGCGATCGAGCGCTGGAGAAATATTCGAGTTCGGTGATGGGACACACGGCGACCAGCCCTGCCGCGACGGCCTGATCCCACCCGTAGGTTTCGGCTTCGCTCCGCATGAGCCGAGCCAGCGCGCTGGTGTCGATGAGAAACTGCGCCGCGCTCACCGCCGGTAGTTCCTCTTCTCCTCGAAGATCTCCAGGTCGAAGGCCCCCTCAGCGGCGGCGCCCCGCAGCCGGGCGAGCGCCAACGCCCGTCGCCGGTTCTCCAGCACTTCACGCAGCGCGGTGTTGACCGTCTCCTTCTTCGTGCCGGTCCCCAGCGCTTTGGCCACCTCGGCCAACAGGTCGTCATCCAGATCGATCATCGTCCGGCTCACGGGACACCTCTTTTGTATGCCTGAGATTGAATCAAATATACATTGAGAGATGCCTTCAAGATGAGCGTTTCGGCCTCGTCGGTCTGAGACCCTCTCGGGTCAGCCGCCGAGGCCGCCGAGGCCGGCGGCCTCGGCGCGGAGCTTGGCACCCTTGGCGTGGGCCTGCTCCTTGAGGGCCACCTGGAACTCCTCCATCCGGGCCCGCAGCCTCTCGTCGGAGGCGGCGAGGATCCGTACGGCCAGCAGCCCCGCATTGCGTGCGCCGCCGATGGCGACGGTCGCGACCGGGACCCCGGCGGGCATCTGGACGATGGAGAGCAGGGAGTCCATACCGTCGAGATACTTCAGCGGGACGGGGACCCCGATCACCGGCAGGGGGGTCACCGCGGCGAGCATGCCGGGCAGGTGGGCGGCCCCGCCGGCCCCGGCGATGATCACCTTGACGCCGCGTCCGGCCGCCTGTGCACCGTACGCGATCATCTCCTCCGGCATGCGGTGCGCGGAGACGACGTCGGCCTCGAACGCGACCCCGAACTCGGCCAGCGCCTCGGCGGCGAGTTTCATCACCGGCCAGTCGGAGTCGCTGCCCATGACGATGCCGACGGTGGTCATGTCTTCTCCTCGCCTCGCGGCCCGCGGGCCGTGCTGTGTGGTGGTGCCGTACGCGCTCAGGTGTGCTCGCGGGCCGCGGCGGTCGCCGTAGCGGGGACCGGTCCGCTCAGGTGTAGACGCCCTCGGTGAGGTAGACGGCGGCGTGCCGGGCGCGGGCCCGGACCTCTTCCAGATCGGTGCCCAGGGCTGTGACGTGGCCGATCTTGCGGCCGGGCCGTACTTCCTTGCCGTAGAAGTGGACCTTGATCCCGGGGTCGTGGGCCATCACGTGCTCGTAGCGGGAGAAGACGTCCGGGTCGTCGCCGCCCAGGAGGTTGGCCATCACCACGACGGGAGCGGTCAGCGAGGGCGAGCCCAGCGGGAGGTCGAGCACGGCGCGCAGGTGCTGCTCGAACTGGGACGTGCGGGCGCCGTCGATGGTCCAGTGACCGCTGTTGTGCGGGCGCATGGCCAGCTCGTTCACCACGGGCCCGGAGGCGGTGGCGAACATCTCCACGGCCAGCAGTCCCGTCACGCCCAGCTCGTTGGCGATCTTCAAGGCGATCCCCTGGGCGACCGCGGCCTGCTCGGGGTCGAGCCCCGGCGCCGGGGCGAGCACCTCCACGCAGATGCCGTCGCGCTGGACGGTCTCCACGACCGGGTAGCTGACGCCCTGCCCGTGCGGCGACCGGGCGACCAGGACGGCCAGCTCGCGCTCGAACGGCACGAACGCCTCGGCCATCAGCGGCACCCCGCTCGCCAGGACCTCCGCCGCGTCCCCGACGGACCGGCAGATCCAGACGCCACGCCCGTCGTAGCCGCCGCGCACGGCCTTGAGCACGACCGGCCAGCCGTTCTCGGCGGCGAACTCCTCGACGTCGGCGGCCGTGGCGATCCGCCGCCAGGGCGGGCACGGGACGCCGAGCGCGGTCAGCCGCTCGCGCATCACCGCCTTGTCCTGGGCGTGCACGAGCGCGTCGGCACCGGGGTGTACGGCGGAGCCGTCCGCGGCCAGCGCGCGGATGTGCTCGGTGGGGACGTGCTCGTGGTCGAAGGTGAGGACGTCACAACCCTTGGCGAAGTCGCGCAGGTCGGCCAGGTTGCGATAGTCGCCCAGACGCACGTCGACGATCACCCGGGCGGCGCTCTCGTCCGGCGAGCCGGCCAGCACCCGCAGCTCCACCCCGAGGGCGATGGCCGCCTGCTGCATCATCCGGGCCAGCTGGCCCGCTCCGATCACGCCGACGACGGGTCCGATGGGACTTGCCAGAGAAGGGCTGCTCACGACGGTTGAGTTTACCGGCCCCCAGCCAGGCGACGGTCAGCCGGTGGGGGTGACGGGCGGGAACGGCACTCGCGGTCGGGTGAGTCACTCCGCGGTGAGCGCCGAGAGGGAGCGGCGTACGGCGACCGTGGACAGGTCGGTGCCGCCGGTCGTCTCGGTGGCGAGGAGCACGATCTCGGTCCCGGCCAGCTCGCCGGTCCTGCGTTTTCCGGTGAACCCGCGCAGCTCGGCCCCGCCGTACAGGGGATGTCTCAACGAGGAACGGCCCGGCCCGGCCCGCTGCCGGTGTTCGATCTCCAGCGCGTGGATGACCAGTGCGCCCCCGCCGGGCAGCAGCAGTGCCCGCTGCGGGCCGACGAGCAGCCGGACGTCGGAGGTGAGCCGGTCCGGCCGTACCCTCCGGGGCCGCTGGACCAGCTCGTCGAAGAGCTCCCTGACGGCGTCCCCCTTGGGGAAGGACACCCCGCTCACCCCTGCGGGGTCGGTCAGGTAGGTCAGGTAGCGCTGGGGCGCGAGACGGACCCTGACCCCGGTGACGGGATCGTCGGCGGGCACCGCGCCCCGGGCCGGCTCGGGCGGTTTCCCCTTCGCCGGGATGGGTCCGGCGGCCAGTCTCCAGTCGTCGCCCTCGTCGACGAACAGGAAGTAGGCGGGGCCGGGCCTGCGGGCCAGTGCGACGAACCAGCGGTCCGCGTCGGCCGTGGCCGGTAGGAAGAACTCCGGGTCGGAGTAGCCCTTCCTGGCGGGGGCTGGGCGGCCGTTCCGGGTTGCCTCGCAGGCACGACCGCCCAGCGTATTCTCCGCCCAGGTGGTGAGGCTCTCGACCGTCTGGCAGTCCCGCTTTCGCCAGGCGTCGTCGAGCCGGTCCAACAGTCCGAAGGCCTGGGTGGCCTCGGCGAGCTGCACCGCGCGGGCGGACGTCTCCGATGACGGTTCGGCTTCACGGGGCACGGTCTCCCCGTCCGTCCGCCCACCGCAGCCGGACAGCACGGTCAGGCCGAGGAGCAGGGCGAGGAGTCGGCGGGGCAAGGAGTGGTCCCGTGGTCGTGGCCGTCGCGTACGGCGATCCGTCTGACCGATCGCAGCGGACGATCTCCCCGAAGCCCGCTGCGACCTTCCCGATCAGAGTAACGTCAGATGAACGGATTTATCCGGCATCACGTGATATTTGTTGAAATAGCCTAAGTGACTGCCATGCGTAACAGCCGACGGGCAGGCAGGGCCAGACCCGTGCCATCCGGGTAGCCTGGTAGAAGAACGTCCATGGTCCTCCCCGAGCGGCGGATCCCCAGCCCACCCGGAAAGGACCGTGCAGGAGACGTGCAGTTTCTGCGACGCGGGTACGAACGGCTCGCCGGCCTGATCCGCGAGCTTTCGAAGTTCGGCACCATCGGGGCGATCGCCTTCGTCATCGACACCGGCGGGTTCAACCTGCTCCAGTACGGCCTGCACTGGGGCACCCTGACCTCCAAAGTCGTCGCCACCGTCGTCGCGGCCACCCTCTCCTACCTCGGCAACCGCTACTGGACCTTCCGGCACCGCGAGCAGAGCGGGTTCGCCCGGGAGTATTTCCTGTTCTTCCTGCTCAATGGGATCGGCCTGCTGATCGGGCTGCTCTGCATCGGCTTCACCCGCTACACCCTGGAGCTGACCGACCCGGTGAGCATCAACATCGCCAACCTGGCCGGGGTGGGCCTGGGCACCCTGTTCCGGTTCTGGTCCTACAAGAAATGGGTCTTCCTGGAGGCCGCGGACATCCTGCCGAAGGAACTCCCCACCGAGACCACCCAGGCCCGCTGACTCCCGCCGGCAGGGAGAGGTCCCGGCCTGCCGGGACGCCCCGCCCGGCGTCACGCGGGCCCGCTGACCACCCGGTTCCTCCTACTGGTGTCACCGACCTGCCGCAGGAACAGCGCGAACGCCGCGGGGCGCGGCCGTACGAGCTCCAGGCGTCCACCGTCGGCGGCGGCCAGCGCCCTCGCGAGCGTCAGCCCCAGTCCGGTGCCCCCCGCTCCGCTCACGTTGCGTTCGAAGACGCGGGGGGCGAGGTCCCCGGAGATGCCCTTCCCCTCGTCCGCCACCTCGACGACGATGGACTTGTCCTTGTCGCTGGTGGTCACCACCACCGTGCCGTCCCCGTGCTTCAGGGAGTTCTCCAGAAGAGTGGAGATCACCTGGCTGATGCCTCCACTGGTGCCCACCGCCTTGAGCCCGCGCGTGCCGGACAGGCTGAGTTGCCGCCCGACCCGGCGGAACGCCGGCCCCCACTCGATGAACTGCTGGTCGAGCAGGTCGTCGAGCTCGACGGCCTCGGTCTGGGCATGCCGCTGCCGCCTGGCGGCGGCCAGCAGTTCGTCGATCACGGCGGTGAGCCGTTCGGCCTGCACGATGGCCGCCTCGCCCTCCTCCTTGACGATGCCGGGCTCGTGCGCGGCCGCCACGATCTCCTCCAACCGCATGGTCAGCCCGGTGAGCGGGGTGCGCAGCTGATGCGAGGCGTCGGTCGCGAACTCCCGCTCCCTGGCCAGCAGGTCGGAGATACGGGTGGCACTGCGGTCGAGCACCTCGGCCACCCGGTCGAGCTCCTGTATGCCGTAGCGGTGTTTGCTCGGCCTCGCGTCACCGGAACCGAGCCGCTCAGCGATCATCGCCAGATCGACGAGCGGTAACGTCAGGCGGCGCGACTGCACGATGGCGAGCCCGACCGCAACCGCCAGGGCCGCCGCGGCGAGCGCCAGGATGAGCAGGAGCCATGCCCGGACCTCCCGCTCCACCTGCGTCTTGTCCCGGCTGACCGCGACGTACACCCCGTTCTCCGACTGGGCGTCCTGGGTCATTTTGCTGTTCTCGGTTGGTTCGCTACCCGCCGTCAGCACCAGGGGGGGTGTCCCCTTGGCATAGATCTGGATGTAGCGGTCGGGATATTTGCGCTTCAGCTGCTCGGGATCGACGAGCTGGTCCTGGATACGGGCATACTCCACCTCCCCCAGCAGGCTTTTGGCCTGGGAGGACAGCTCCTGGGTCGCCTCTTCCTCGATCAGCCGGTTGACCGCCACGCCCAGGGGGATGCCGAGCAGGAGCACCCCGATGACCGCGACGAGCAAGGTGGAGGAGAGCAGTCGACGACGCATCCCCTACTCGCGTTCGAACCGGAAGCCGACCCCTCGAACCGTCGTGATGTACCGGGGCTTGGCGGCGTCGTCGCCCAGCTTCCGGCGCAGCCACGAGATATGCATGTCCAGGGTCTTGGTGGAGCCCCACCAGTTGGTGTCCCACACCTCGCGCATAATCTGCTCGCGGGTGACCACCTTGCCGGCGTCGCGGACCAGAACCCGCAACAGGTCGAACTCCTTGGTCGTCAGGTGCAGCTCCTTCTCACCCATCCACGCGCGACGGGAGTCGGCGTCGATGCGTACGCCCTGCACCACGGGCGTCTCGGACGTACCGCGCCGCAGTAGGGCGCGTACCCGAGCCAGGAGCTCCGCCAGGCGGAATGGTTTGGTCACGTAGTCGTCGGCCCCGGCATCGAGGCCCACCACGGTGTCGACCTCGTCGACGCGGGCCGTAAGGATGAGCACGGGCGTGCCGTGCCCCTCTGCGCGTATGCGTCTGGCGACTTCGAGGCCGTCCATCTCGGGCAGGCCGAGGTCAAGAACTATCAAGTCGATGCCACCCGACAGAGCCCGCTCCAGGGCCTGCGGGCCGTCGGGGCTCACCTCGACTTGGTAGCCCTCACGGCGCAGTGCGCGCGCCAGCGGCTCGGAGATCGAGGTGTCGTCCTCGGCGAGAAGTACACAGGTCATGTTGCGATCGTAGGACCTTAGAGGATCGTTTCCCGGGTACAGCGCGCGGTTTGACTTGTCATTGACCCATCCATTGACCTGGGCAAACACTGATAAATCCCGGATAGTCGTCCCGCAACGGTTCAGGGCCGCGCGGTACGGCTCCCGCATCGGAAGGGCCTTGAAAGGACAGGCCTGCCAATGACCTCGCCGACAAAACACGACACGCCCATCCGCAAGGGTCGCGGTGGGCGTGTTCGGACTATCGGCAGCGTTCGGACAAATCAACCTAGGACGGCGACGGAGGCTCGGCGTAGCGGGCCAGATAGAGCTGCTCACCGAGACTCTCGATGAGTCCCAGCTCGGTCTCCAGATAGTCGATGTGGTGCTCCTCGTCCTCGAGGATCTCCTCGAAGAGACGGGCGGAGGTGGTGTCGCCCTTCTCCCGCATCAGGACGACGGCGGGCCGCAGGCGGGTGACGACCTCGACCTCGATGGCCAGGTCGGCGCGGAGCTGCTCCTGCACGGTCTGACCGATGTGCAGGGTGCCCAGCTTCTGGTAGTTGGGCAGTCCCTCAAGGAAGAGGATGCGATCCGTCAGCTTCTCCGCGTGACGCATCTCGTCGAAGGACTCGGCGCGGGTGTACGCCGCGAGTTTGGTATATCCCCAGTTCTCCTGCATCTTGGCGTGCAGGAAGTACTGGTTGATGGCGGTCAGCTCAGAGGTGAGCTGCTCGTTGAGCAATTCAATGATCTTCTTGTCGCCCTGCATGATGGCAGGCTCCTCGGGCTACGCGGTCGGCGTCAACTCTTCGGACCGTTTAAGGATCGCACAGATCTTCCGGACACAAGAAGCGCAGTCCCCTCCGGCGCCGGTGGCGTCCCGGACCTGCCGCGCGCTTCTCGCACCGTCCGCGATGCAGTCGTGCACGTCGTTCTCGGTGACCGCACGGCAGACACATACGTACATGGCGGGGGAGAAGCCTCTCGTGGAGCGACAACGTAGGTTAGGCACACCTAATCTAGCCCACTCGATAAGGCTTGCCTACGTGACCTGGGACACATCAGGCTTACTCCCCGCCATCTCGGCGGCCGTCCGGCGGCCTCAGTGCCCCCGGGCCAGCCACTCCTGAAGGTGCGGAGCCTCCTCGCCTATCGTGGTGGAGTCACCGTGACCGGTGTGCACGACCGTGTCCTCCGGCAGGGTCAGCAGCCGCCCCCGGATCGAGTCGACGATCGTCTCGAACGAGGAGAAGGACCTGCCCGTCGCGCCGGGACCGCCCCTGAACAGGGTGTCACCGGTGAAGACCGCGCCGAGCCCGGGAGCGTGCAGGCAGACCGCGCCCGGCGCGTGGCCCGGCGTGTGCAGCACGGTGAGGTCGACCCCGCCCGCCGAGAGCACCTGGCCGTCCTCCAGCGGCGTGTACGGCGTGTCGCCGTACACCATCTCCCACAGGACCTGGTCGGCCGGGTGGAGCAGGATCGGCGCGTCCACCCGTGCGGCGAGGTCGGCCGCGGCGTTGATGTGGTCGTTGTGCCCGTGGGTGCAGACGATCGCCCTGACCGCACGGCCGCCGACCCCCCGGACGATGGCGTCGGCGTCGTGTGCCGCGTCGATGACGACGACCTCGGCGTCGGAGCCGACCACCCAGACGTTGTTGTCCACGTCCCACGTCCCGCCGTCCAGCGAGAACGTCCCCGAGGTGACGATCCTGTCGATCACAGGACCACCACCGAGCGGAGGACCTCACCGCGGTGCATCTTGGCGAAGGCCTCCTCGACGTCGCCGAGGCCGATCGTCTCGGAGACGAAACCGTCCAGCTTCAGCCGTCCCTGCAGGTAGAGGTCGATGAGCATGGGGAAGTCACGGCTGGGCAGGCAGTCGCCGTACCAGGAGGACTTCAGCGCCCCGCCGCGGCCGAAGACGTCCAGCAGCGGAAGCTCCACCGTCATCTCCGGGGTGGGCACGCCCACCAGGACCACGGTCCCGGCCAGGTCACGGGCGTAGAAGGCCTGCTTGTAGGTCTCCGGGCGGCCCACCGCCTCGATCACCACGTCCGCACCGTCGCCGCCGGTGATCTCCCGGATCGCCTCCACCGCGTCGGTGGTGCTGGAGTTGACCGTGTGGGTGGCACCGAACTCCCTGGCCCAGGCGAGCTTGCGGTCGTCGATGTCCACCGCGATGATCTTGGTGGCGCCGGCCAGCAGGGAACCGTGGACGGCGGCGCTGCCGACCCCGCCGCAGCCGATGACGGCCACGCTGTCACCACGGCTCACGGCGCCGGTGTTGACGGCGGCGCCGATGCCCGCCATCACCCCGCAGCCGAGCAGGCCGGCCACCGTCGCGGGAGCCGCGGGGTCGACCTTGGTGCACTGCCCGGCTGCGACCAGGGTCTTCTCGATGAAGGCGCCGATGCCCAGGGCCGGGCTGAGCGGCGTGCCGTCCTCCAGGGTCATCCGCTGGGTCGCGTTGTGGGTGTTGAAGCAGTACCAGGGACGGCCACGCCGGCAGGCGCGGCAGTCCCCGCAGACCGCCCGCCAGTTGAGGATCACATAGTCTCCCGGAGCCACCTCGGTGACCCCTTCGCCGACGGCCTCGACCACCCCGGCGGCCTCATGGCCGAGCAGGAACGGGAAGTCGTCGTTGATGCCGCCCTCGCGGTAGTGCAGGTCGGTGTGGCAAACACCGCAGGCCTGAACGTTCACCACCGCCTCGCCGGGACCGGGGTCCGGCACGATGACGGTCTCCAGGGAGACGGGTTCGCCCTTGCCACGCGCGACCACGCCTTGCACGGTGTACGGCATGCCTGCACCTCATCTTCAGATCGTCGAACTTGGTTACCGGTGAAACAGCATTTTTCACGGACCGGCCCGCACACCCATCATTACCAGGCGTATCGGGACCGTCAGGCCCGGCGGAGCACGTACGGCTGGACCACCCCGAGACCGCGGGCGGGCCGCCGCCGGAGACGGCCCGCCTCCATTCCGGGCGTCCCCTCGACGGCCTCGGCCAGCTTGTCGTCGATGAGGATCGTGCCCGGCCGGGCGATGGCCGTCAGCCGGGCCGCCAGGTTGACGGTGGTGCCGAAGACGTCGCCCATCACCGGCAGGACGGGGCCGTAGGCCAGCCCGATCCGCACCTCGGGACCGTAACGCCGGATCACCTCGACGAACTCCAGTGCGATCGCGGCGGCCGCACGCGGGTCGGCGGCGGTGAACAGCACCTCGTCGCCGAGCGTCTTGACCAGCCGGCCCCCATGCGCGGCGACCACGTCGGAGGCCCGTGACTCGAACCCCTCCACGAGGTCGGCCAGGGCGCGTTCGCTCAGCTGACGGGAGACCTGGGTGAAGGAGACGAGGTCGGCGAAGCCCACCGCGAGGGTCAGCCGGCTGGGCACGACCTCGTCGGTGAGGTCGGTGATGGCCAGCAGCCGGGTGCCGGCGGCGGCGAGCTGGGCACGCCAGACGTGGACCAGCACCCGCTCGAAGTCCGGGAGCAGCAGCCGGGAGGTCTCCAGGATCGTCGCGAGGTCGGCGTCGGTCGGCCGCTCGGAAGGGTCGAGCACAGTGCCGATCATGATCTCGGCCTGCCACTGCGCGAGTCTGGCGGTCGTCTGGCCCAGCGCCCTGGCCAGCCGGATGACCGTGGGGTCGTCCAGCAGCCCGCTCTCCGTCATCGTCCGGACCCGTTCGAGCGCGGCCACGTCGGCGTCGGTGAAGGCCACCGCGTCGTCGGCCAGCGTGGCGAACCCGAGAGCCCGCCAGATCCGCGCGGCGAGGTCCTGCGGCACCCCGGCGAGCCGGGCCACCTGGACCCGCGTGTAGCGGGGCGACGAGCCGACGAAGAGGCTTTCGATCTGCTCGGCCGTCGGACGTCCCGTCACTTCCCCTCCGCTCATCTTCCGTTCTTCATCTTCCGCTCTATGTCCAGGAGATCACGTTATGTCACCTGTCGTCCTCACGGCTCCCCGTCCACCGCGTCGTCGAGTGCGCGGAACAGCTCGGCCCGCACGTCCTGGATCTGCGGGATGTCGCGCAGCGTGATGTGCCCCTGCTCGCCGGCCGACTCCACGTTGAGCGTGCCGCAGCCGAGAATCCGCTCCGCCAGCGTCTGCTCGGCGCTGACGGTGTTGACCTTGCTCATCGGGATGTCGTCGGTGGACTTGTTCAGCACACCCGTGCTGATCGTGAACCGGTGCGAGGTGAGCACGTAGGAGGTGTTCTTCCACTGCAGGTACGGCACGAACGACCACACCGTCAGCAGTCCGACGGCGAGCACGGCCACCGCCACGTGCGCGTAGAAGGTGTATTCGAAGACGGGCATGAAATACAGGGCGGCACCGGACCCGGCGATGATGAGGACCAGCGCGAGGAACGGCACGATGAGGCGCTTCCAGTGAGGGTGGAACGCGCGGATGCGCAGCTCCCCCTCTGTCAGGTGGTGATCAGGCAGACCCATAGGGCAAATCGTGGCATGCTCGGACGCCCCGCGTCAGGAGGCGTGCGGTCGGACGTGCACGACGTCGCCGGCGCTCAGCGTCTGCTCCCCGTCCTTGGACCGGACAAGCAGACGGCCCGCATGGTCGACGCCGGTGGCCGTCCCGGTGAGCACCCGCTCCCCCGGCAGCTCCACCCTGACCTCGCGGCCGACCGTCGCGCTCATCGCGAGGTAGGCCGCCCGCAGCCCGCACGCGTCGGCGTCGCCGTCCGCCTGCGACCACTCGCGGTAGTGGATCTCGATCTCCCGCAGGACCGCCCGGATGAGCGGGTCGCGGTCGACGCAGGCGGCCTCCTCGACGGCCAGCGAGGTGGCGGTCTCCACGGGCAGCTCGTCGGCGCGGAGGCTCACGTTGAGCCCGACGCCCACGATCACCGCGCTGTCCACCCGCTCGGCGAGCACACCGGCGAGCTTGCGCTCCCCGACCAGCAGGTCGTTGGGCCATTTCAGCCGGACGTCCAGCTCGGCGACGCTGCGCACGGCCGACGCGACGGCCAGACCGACCAGCAGCGGCAGCCAGCCCTGCCTGGCCGCGGCGGGTTCGGGCCGCAGCAGCACCGAGAACATCAGGCCGGAGCGCGGCGGCGCGCTCCAGGAGCGGCCGAGTCTGCCGCGGCCGGCGAACTGCGCCTCGGCGATGAGCACGGCTCCCTGCCGGGCGCCGTCACGGACGGATGCCGAGAGGTCGGCGTTCGTCGAACCGGTCCTGTCGACGACGGTGATGCCGGACCACAGGCTGCCGGGGCGGACCAGGGCGCGGTTGAGCGCCGCCTGGGAGAGCGGCGGGCGGTCGAGATCGGTGAACGGCGAGTCGAGCACATAGCCATCTTCCCTCCCTTACCGACCACTCGTTACCCAATTACTCCAATGACCAGGGAATACTGTCCCCGTGGCCGGTTCCCGGCCACGGAGACGGCTGTCCGCACAGGTCGGGGAGCGAGAGGATGGCGCCACGAGGCCGGAACCGGCCGGGGAAGGCGGAGTGCCGATGGAGAGCGTCATGAGGCCGGGGCCGACCACACGGGCCCGGGTCAGGGAGGTGTCGGCCGGGGTCGTCCGGGACCACCGCGACGACCTGGCCACCGAGGAACCACTGGAGATCCGGATCCAGGCGGGCGAGGCACGCCGCACTCTCGCGATCACCATGCGGACTCCGGGCCACGACTTCGAGCTCGCGGCCGGGTTCCTGTACGGCGAAGGCGTCATCACCCCGCAGGACGTCTCCTCCATCGCCTACTGCACCGACGACGACGTGCCCCCCGAGGCGCGCTACAACACGGTGACGGTACGGCTGCGCGGCGGACCGCTGCCCGATCTGCCCGGCCTCGACCGGCACTTCATGACGTCGAGCGCCTGCGGCGTCTGCGGCACCGCCAGCCTCGACGCCCTGCGCGGCCGCTGCTCCCCCCTGCCCACCGGGGACGACCTGCGGATCTCCCCCGAAATCCTGTACGGCCTGCCGCACCGGCTACGGGAACGTCAGGGCGTGTTCGGCAGGACCGGCGGGCTGCACGCGGCCGGGCTGTTCACCCCGGAGGGAGAGCTCGTGACGGTCCGCGAGGACGTGGGACGGCACAACGCGGTGGACAAGCTGGTCGGCCGGGCCCTGATGGACGGCAGGCTGCCGCTGGGCGGGCACATCCTGATGGTCAGCGGGCGCAGCAGCTACGAGATCATGCAGAAAGCCCTCGCGGCGGGGGTGCCGGTCGTCTGCGCGGTCTCCGCACCCTCCTCCCTGGCCGTCGACCTGGCCAGGGAATTCGGGATGACGCTGGTCGGCTTCCTCCGCGAGGAGCGCTTCAACCTCTACTCGGCCCCGGAGCGGGTCGTTCCCTGAACTCCGGCCATCGAAATCCCGACCGCCCGTACAAAACTCCCTTTATCGACAAATTAGATAAAGTTACTCTTATCGATTAACGCTGCTAAGAATTTCGAAAAAACTTCCTCCGAATCGAATGCCCTGAGTAATCTGACGGTCATGCCATCGCAGGAACACGAAACCCTGATCCATCTCTTCCGCAACCGTCCGTCCCTCGCCGCCGGGGGCCGATGTGCTCCGAGCGCTGCTCGACGCCCTCGATGACGACCAGGCCCGGCTGTATTCTGATTTCGTACTCATGGCGCTTCCACCCGCCGCCCGACTTTCTCTGGAGACGATGATGGAAACCGGCACCTACGAATACCAAAGCGATTTCGCCCGGAAATACGTCGCAGAGGGCCGGGAAGAGGGCCGAGCCGAAGGCGAGACAAAAGCTCTCCTGGCTGTCCTCTCCGCGCGAGGGATCGACGTGTCCGACGACGCCAGGGAACGCATTTCGAATTGCGCCGATATCGAGCAGATCGAAGCATGGATCCGCCTCGCGGTCACCGTTGATTCGACCGATGCCCTGTTCGCTTGAGGCATCGGGAGACCGTCCTGTTCCTCTCCGGCGACCCGTCACGCGACTCTGTCACGTGGAAGGCCTGGCCTGGGCCGGCCTGGCCCAGGCCAGATGCGAATCCCGCTCTCCGAGGAGAGGCTGTCAGCCGGTGTTCTGCAGGCCGGCGGCGACGCCGTTGACCGAGAGCAGGAGCAACGTGGACAGGCTCTCGCGCTCCTCCTCCGACAGCCCGTCGGCGGCGCGGAGCGTCGACAGCGCGCGGAGCTGCAGGTGGGAGAGCGCGTCCACGTAGGGGTCGCGGAGCTGGACCGCGCGGGACAGCACCCTGCGGTTCTCCAGCAGCCGGGTGTGGCCGGTGATCTCCAGCACCAGGCGCCGGGTGCGGTCGTACTCGCGCAGGACCTGCTCGACGAAGTCGTCCCGGCCGCCCAGCGCGAGATAGCGGGCCGCGATCTCCCGGTCGGTCTTGGCCAGCGACATCTCCACGTTGTCCAGCAGCGAGGCGAACAGCGGCCACTCACGGTAGGCGGCGCGCAGCTCGTCCAGGCCGGACTCCGAGATCACCGCCTCCAGACCGCTGCCCAGGCCGTACCAGCCGGGCAGGTTCACCCGGGTCTGGGCCCAGGCGAACACCCACGGGATGGCCCGCAGGTCGTCCAGGGACCGGGGGGCGCCGAGGCCACGCCGGGCGGGGCGGGAGCCGAGCCGGAGCGAGCCAATCTCCTCCAACGGGCTGACCAGGGAGAACCATTCGGGGAAGCCGGGTGCCTCGGTCAGCGACCGATAGGCCTTCTCCGAGGCGGAGGCGACCTGCTCCGCGACGGCGCGGAAGCGTCCGGCGGCGTCCGCCGTACGGGCCTCGATGGACGGGGTGGAGGCGAGCAGCACCGCCGAGGTGACCTGCTCCATGTGGCGGCGGGCGATGGCGGCGTGGCCGTAGCGGGCGAAGATGACCTCGCCCTGCTCGGTGACCTTGAACCTGCCGCCGACCGAACCCGGTGCCTGGGCGAGCACCGCCCGGTTGGCCGGGCCTCCGCCCCGGCCGAGCGCGCCGCCCCGGCCGTGGAACAGCGTCAGCCGGACGTCGTGCTCGGCCGCCCACGCGGCCAGCGCCTCCTGGGCCTCGTACAGCTTCAGGGTCGCCGCGGCCGGGCCGAGCTCCTTGGCGGAGTCGGAGTAGCCGAGCATGACCTCCAGGCGGCGGCCGTTCGCGGCGAGGCGGTGCTGGATGCCGGGGATCTCCAGCATCCCCGACAGCACGGCCGGGGCGGCCGCCAGGTCGGCGCCCGACTCGAACAGCGGGACCACGTCGAGCTGCGGCGCCCTGTCGCCGAGCGCGTGCCCGGCCAGCGCGTAGACGGCGGCGATGTCGTCGGCCGAACGGGTGAAGGAGACGACGTAGCGGGAGCAGGCGGTCACCCCGTACCGCTCCTGGATCCAGCCGATCGTCCGGATGGTGGCCAGGACCTCCTCGGTGCGCTCGGAGGGCTGCCCGGCGGCGAGCTCGGCCAGCGCGGCGGCGTGGACCTGGGAGTGCTGGCGCACCTCAAGCTCGGCCAGATGGAAACCGAACGTCTCCACCTGCCAGATCAGGTGCTGCAGCTCACCGTACGCCTGACGCTTCGCTCCGGCCGCGACCAGCGACGCCTGGGCGATCCGCAGGTCGGCCAGGAGCTCGTCGGGCGAGCGGTAGGCCAGGTCGAGGCCGCGCTGCCGGGTCGCCACGATCCGGGTGGCGACGAACAGCAGCCACTGCCGGTGCGGCTCCTGCGGGGAGCGCGTGGCCATCTCCGAGACCAGCTCGGGGTGGTCGTTCTCGGCGGCGGTGAGCGCGGCCCGCAGCTCCGGCGAGGCCGGGGTGTAGCCGGAGGTCAGGGTGAGGGTGCGGCCGATCCGGTGGGTGGCGTTCTCCAGGGCGATCAGCACGTGCTCGGACTGGATGAGCAGGGCGTCCCTCGTCACCTTGGCGGTGACGTTGGGATTGCCGTCACGGTCGCCGCCGATCCAGCTGCCGTAGCGGATGAAGGCGCGGGCCAGCGGCTCGCGGGTGCCGGTGCCCTCGCCGAGCGCGGCGTCCAGCGAGCGGTAGACCAGGGGCACCACCCGGAACAGGGTCTCGTCGAAGGCCGCCATGGCGGTCCGGACCTCGTCCAGCGGGTCGATCTTGGTGGACCTGAGTTGCGAGGTCCGCCAGAGCAGGTCGATCTCCTCCAGCAGCCGCCGCCGGGTCTCGGCCCGTTCGGCGGCACCCCGCTCGGGGCTGTTGTAGGCGGCGAGCTGACCGCTGATCCGCTGGATCGCGGTGACCACCGCGCGCCTGCGGGCCTCGGTCGGGTGCGCGGTCAGCACCGGGTGCAGTCGCAGGCCCTCCACCAGCTCGGTGACACGCTCGCCGCCGAGCTCCTGTACGGCCTGCGCCAGGGACTCGGGCAGCGGCTCCTCACCGGTGTCGCGGACCCGGAGCGTACGGATGCGGAAATGCTCCTCGGCCAGGTTGGCCAGGTGGAAGTAGCAGGTGAACGCCCGGGCGATGTGGACCGCCCGTTCGACGGGCCATTCGGCGACCATCGCGGTGATCTCGTCGACCGAGATCTTTCCGCGACGTGCCGCGATGACGGCCTTGCGAAGACGTTCGACGTCGGCGAGCAGGTCGTCACCGCCGTGCTCGGCGACGACCTGCCCCAAGAGCTCGCCGAGCAGTCGCACGTCCGCGCGTAGCTCGTCGGGCATCTCGGTGACGGCGGAAGAACGTTCTGCCTCATGGTGCGCGATGGCGGACATGGTTGCCAGCGTAGCCAGTCCGTTTTCTCCGGCGGCGAGCGGTCTCACCTATTGGACTAGACCATTCAGGTCGGCTGGGAAGTCGATGCCAAGATCGCAGGGTAGCGACTGAACCCGAGGTCACCGGCGATCCGGCGACCGCCCCAGGAGATCAGCAGGCCGTACGGCACGGCCAGGGCGCTGACCCAGGTGAGACCCAGGAGGACCGGCAGCGCGACCGGCAGCGCCAGCAGGCTGCTTCCGATCATCGCTCCGAAGGAGGCGGCGAAGGCGACACCGCCCTGCCCGGGGGCGGCGCCGGTGAAGGCGTTGAGCCGGTCGGGCACCGTGTACGGCAGGAACACGCTCGTCAGGGCACCCAGCCCGAGTCCGACGCCGAGGACGCCCCAGGCGGTGAGCGCGGCCGGAACGGCCCAGGCCAGGTTCCCGGCGAGGACGGCGGCGACCACGGCCAGCACGGTCAGCAGCGGCACGGCGATCGTCGCGACGGCCAGGTGCCGCCCGGCGAGGTCGGCCCGCCAGTCCCGGCCCGTGCCGTAGACCACGGAGTTCATCCACAGGGAGCGGCCGTCGATGCCGAAGGAGTTGGACGACTGCAGGGCGATCATCACCCCGCCGATGCAGGCGGGGGCGACCGCCAGTGCGACACCTCCCGCCCCGTTCCCGTCGCGGCTCAGGGAGAAGGCCATGATGCCGCTGACGGCGACGGCGGCGAACCAGCCGACCCGCCCCCGGGGATCGCGGCGGGCGTACTTCAGCTCCTTGGTGGCGACGGCGGCCAGCGGTCCGTCGGGCAGGATCCGGGCCAGCAGGCCCTTGGAGTTGCGGACCGAGGCCCCCTCGGTGGAGGCGTCCGTGGAGACCAGCGCGCGGCGGAGCGCCGCGATCCAGAGCCATCCCACCACGACGACCAGGACGGCGAGGAAGGCCAGTTCGCCGACCGCGGCGAGTCCTCCGTCGGCGATGGCGTGCGCGGCCATGCCCGGCGGGGTCCAGCGCAGCACCGAGGCGACGCCGCGCAGGGCCGCGGCGGGATCGGTGACCATGTTGCCGTTGAGCAGCAGGTTGGGAAGCTGGGCCGCCAGAATGAAGAAGATCACCGAGACGGCGAGCACGTCCCGGCCCCTGCGGGTGCGCAGGACGCCGGACAGGGCCGTGGTGACCAGCCGCGAGGTGACGATGCAGAGCGCGAACTGCAGCAGCACCGCGACGACGCCCAGCAGGACCCCGCCGATCCCGGCGGCCAGGCCCGCGACGGCCCCGGCCGTGATGACCAGCGTGGCGATCGGCCAGACGCCGGTGACCGAGGCGGCGAACATGCCGACGGCGAGCTGGCCGGTCCGCAGCGGGAACAGCGACAGCCGGGCCGGGTCGAGCGTGTCGTCCAGGCCGAACGCCAGCAGCGGGACGACCGCCCAGCCCACCAGGAGGACGGTGAACAGCACGATTCCGACATCCGTCGCGATGTCGGCGGGCGCGAGGCGGAGCGTGGCCATCAGGAAGAACCCGAGGGCCGCGACGGCGAACGCGGCGATGACGGTGAAGACGAACCCGAGCAGACGCTGGGTGCTGCCGCGTAGGTTTCCGGCGACCAGCCGGAGTTTGAGTCGGACGAAGATCGCGGGTCCCACCCTGGCGGGGCCGCCCCCGCCGGAGCCGCCCGCGCCGGAGGTCACCCCGCCGGCGCCGAAAACGGGGTCCTGACCCGCCGCGTTCGCCCCGGGAACCACCGCCTGGGGATCCTGACCCGCCGCGTTCACCCCGGGAACCACCGCCTGGGGATTCTCACCCGCCGCGTTCACCCCGGGAACCACCGCCTGGGGATTCTCACCCGCCGCGTTCACGCCGGAGTCGCGCCCAGCCATGACAGGCCCTCCTCTCCACTGCCGCTGCCACTGCCGCCGGCGCCGACCAGGCCGAGGAAGGCCTCATTGAGACTGCGTCCCGCGCGGACCTCGTCCAGGGGGCCCTGCGCGACGATCTGGCCGCGGTTCATCACCGAGACCCAGTCGCACAGGCGCTCGACGAGCTCCATGACGTGGCTGGAGAAGACGACGGTCGAGCCGGAGGCGGTGTAGCGCCGGAGCACCTCGACCAGTGTGTTGGCGCTGACCGGGTCCACCCCTTCGAACGGCTCGTCCAGGAAGAGCACTCGGGGGTTGTGCAGCAGCGCGGCGGCCAGGCCGATCTTCTTGCGCATGCCGGTCGAGTAGTCGACGACGAGCTTGTCCGCCGACTCCGCCAGGTCCATGACCTTCAGCAGTCCCTCGGCACGCTGCTCCACCTCGGCCCGGGGGATGCCCCGGAGCTGTCCGTTGTAGGAGAGCAGCTCCCGGCCGGAGAGCCGCTCGAACAGGCGCAACCCCTCGGGAAGCACGCCGATGCGGGCCTTGACCGGGACCGGGTCGCGCCAGACGTCGAGGTCGTCGATGAGGATGTCGCCGCCGTCCGGGCGGAGCAGGCCGGTGACCATGCTGAGCGTGGTGGTCTTGCCGGCACCGTTCGGGCCGACCAGGCCGGCGAAACTGCCCCGGGGAACGACGAGATCGACGCCGCCCACGGCCACCTGCTGGCCGAATCTCTTGAACAGCTGTCGTGTGCGTACCGCGTCAGCATTGTCGGTCATAGCACCCACTTTGGCAGAATTTACGTTTTTGAGAGTGAGCTCTCTCCGCGAGCAACGAACGGACGCCCCCGATAGTTCGTCCTGTCAGAAGACGGTTACCCTGCTGAGGATGGGCAGGAGCGAGCCTGGCGCGGCGAGCGGAGTGAGGCGCCGGGAAGGGCGCGTCGAACCCCGGGCCGCGTGGGCGCGAACCGCGTGAGCGAACAGGAGTTGACCATCCGATGAGCCCCGAACCGGTAGCTGCCGGGATCGATATTCACACCACTGCGGGAAAGCTCGCCGACCTGGAGCGCCGCCTGGACGAGGCGGCGCATGCGGGTTCCGCGCGCGCGGTGGAGAAGCAGCACGCCAAGGGCAAGATGACCGCCAGGGAGCGGGTCCTCGCATTCCTGGACGAGGGCAGTTTCGTGGAGTTCGACGAGCTGGCCAGGCACCGGTCCACGAGTTTCGGCCTGGAACGCGAGCGCCCCTACGGCGACGGCGTGGTGACCGGCCACGGCACGGTGGACGGCCGTCCGGTGGCGGTGTTCTCCCAGGACTTCACGGTGTTCGGCGGGTCGCTGGGCGAGGTCTTCGGCGAGAAGATCGTCAAGGTCATGGACCACGCCCTGAAGACCGGCTGCCCGGTGGTCGGCATCAACGACTCCGGCGGGGCGCGCATCCAGGAGGGCGTCGTCTCGCTGGGCCTGTACGCCGAGATCTTCAAGAGGAACGTGCACTCCTCCGGGGTGATTCCGCAGATCTCGCTGGTCATGGGCCCGTGCGCGGGCGGTGCGGTCTACTCCCCCGCCCTCACCGACTTCGTGCTGATGGTGTCGGAGAAATCGCACATGTTCATCACCGGCCCCGACGTCATCAAGACGGTCACCGGTGAGGAGGTGACGTTCGAGGAGCTGGGCGGCGCCCACACGCACAACTCCCGGTCGGGCGTCGCGCACTACGAGGCCGCCGACGAGGCCGACTGCCTGGAGTTCGCCAGAGCGCTGCTGTCCTATCTTCCCTCCAACAACCTGGACGAGGCTCCGGCCTTCGACGTCGAACCGGTCCTTTCCATCACCGAGGAGGACCGAGACCTCGACACGCTGATCCCGGATTCGGCCAACCAGCCGTATGAGATGCACACGGTGATCGAGCATGTCCTGGACGACGGCGAATTCCTTGAGGTGCACGCGCAGTTCGCACCCAACATCGTCGTGGGTTTCGGCCGGGTGGAAGGCCGCTCGGTGGGAATCGTCGCCAACCAGCCGATGAGTTTCGCCGGCACGCTCGACATCGCGGCCTCGGAGAAAGCCGCGAGATTCGTCCGGACGTGCGACGCGTTCAACATTCCGGTTCTGACATTTGTTGATGTACCGGGTTTTCTCCCCGGCACCGACCAGGAATGGAACGGCATCATCCGCCGCGGCGCCAAGCTGCTCTATGCCTACGCGGAGGCGACCGTCCCGCTGGTCACGGTGATCACCCGCAAGGCGTACGGCGGCGCCTACGACGTGATGGGCTCCAAGCACCTGGGCGCGGACGTCAACCTGGCCTGGCCGACCGCGCAGATCGCGGTGATGGGCGCCCAGGGCGCGGTCAACATCCTCTACCGGCGCGAGCTCGCCGCGGCCGACGACCCCGACGCCGAGCGGGCCCGTTTCGTCGCCGCCTACGAGGACACGCTCGCCAATCCGTATCTCGCCGCGGAACGCGGGTATGTAGACGGAGTGATCCGCCCATCCGAGACCCGTGTCCAGATTGTCAGGGCGCTGCGCGCCCTGCGCAACAAGCGCGCGAGCCTTCCCCCGAAGAAGCATGGGAACATTCCGCTATGACGCATCTGAAGATCGTCCATGGGGACGCGACGCCGGAAGAGGTCGCCGCGCTGGTGATCGCGCTGGCGTCGCGTGGGACTCCTGCGACGAAAGCCATCCGGAAATCCGAAAATTGGCATAATCCCTCACATCACATGCGAAAACCTCTTCCCTCTGGACAAGGCGCTTGGAGATCGAGCGGCCTACCGAGATAGATCCCGAGAACGGGGTGTCAACTTGCGCGAGAGTTGGGACTATCTAAGAAATGGGCGCATATAGTCAGCCGATCAGCTAGTTCCGAGGCCTGGAGGACGACATGACCATCCTGGACCTCACCTCCCATCCCGTTGCCGCGAAGTACGCAGTCTTGGTGGACGTGGGGTATCTGTACGCGGCTGCGGGAGAAGTGCTTCTTGGTGCCAAAGAACGCAAGGAATACCGCGTCGCGGCCGACGAGCTCATCCAGGCACTGCAGAAACACGCGGAAGCCCGCATTCACGGTGAGCTGCTGAGAATCTACTGGTACGACGCCGCCCGCGACCGGGTGCCGACCGTGGACCAGCGCGTCATCGCCCAGCTCCCCTGGGTCAAGGTGCGCCTGGGCAACCTCAACGCGCGGGGCCAGCAGAAAGGCGTGGACGCGCAGATCAGAAGTGATCTGGAGGCGCTCGCCAGGCACCACGCGGTGAGCGACACGGTCCTGCTGGCCGGAGACGAGGACATGGTCCCGGCCGTCGAGGCCGCCCAGGCCTACGGCGTGCGGATCCACCTGTGGGGCGTCGAGCCTCCGTACGGCACCAACCAGGCCGAACGCCTGGTCTGGGAGTCAGACACCGTCGAGATCATCACCGCTGACTTCCTGCGCTCCTACTTCAGCCGCGCCCCCGTCCCGGTCACGGTCCCCGTGGCCCCCGCGGCCCCCTCCCCGGCCCAGGTGTTCGCCGCCCGCACCGCCGCCGCGGCCAAACCCAAGGCCCCGGCCGGCCAGGTCACCAAGCTCGGCCCCAGCAGACCCCGGGTCGAGGAGGTCGGCGAGCACGTGGCGCAGAAGTGGATCCTCACCCGTGGCCGCGACAACATCCGCGACCTGCTGCCCGGCCCGATCCTTCCCACGGTCATCGACACCGAGCTCCTCATCGAGGCGGAGAAGGAGCTCGGCCACTCCCTGCGCCCGTACCCCGAGGCGCGGGTCTGGCTCCGCGACGGCTTCTGGGCCCGCGTCTACCGCGAGTTCGAGATCGGAGTCGGCGTCTCCTCCAAGTGACGCTCGCCGACGCTCATGTCCGATTCCCGCCAGCCGCATGCCCTGCGCTGGGGATAACGTCATTCATGTGTCCGTCGAAAAGCTTGACTTCGCTTCCTGTTACCGCGCGGTGGCCGCTCGGGACGTCCGGTTCGACGGGCGGTTCTACACGGCGGTCACCTCCACCCGTATCTACTGCCGTCCGATCTGCCCGGCACGCACACCGGCCTCCCGCAACGTGCGTTTCTACCGGCACGCCGCCTCCGCCGAGGCCGCCGGGTTCCGGCCGTGCAAGCGGTGCCGCCCGGAGCTCAGCCCCGGCGACCCCGGCTGGGACTACCGGGGCGACCTGATCGGCCGGTCACTCCGGCTGATCGACGAGGGCGTGGCCGACGAGGGCGGCATCGCGAAGCTGGCCACCCGGCTGCACATCACCGAGCGGCACCTGCACCGGCTGTTCACCACCGAGATCGGCGTCGGCCCGCTGGCCGTGGTCCGGACGAAGCGGCTGCTGCTGGCCAAGCAACTGCTGACCGAGACCGGACTGCCGATCACCGATGTGGCGTTCGCCTCGGGGTTCGGCAGCGTGCGGCAGTTCAACGCGACCATGAAGGAGACCTACGGCTTCACCCCCGGCGAACTGCGGGCCACCGCGGGCCGGGCCGTCACCGACAGCTCGCTGACACTCCGGCTGCACCGGCGCGAGCCGTACGAAACGGAGACGCTGATGGGGTTCCTGGCGGGACGGGCGATCCCCGGGCTGGAGCACGTGGACGGGACGGCCTACAGCCGAGCCGTCCCGGGCGGCTCGATCACCCTCACCCCGGCACCCGGCTACGTCCGGCTGGAGGTGAGCCTCGACGACACCCGCCACCTGGCCCGCGTCGTCGCCCGCTGCCGCCGCCTGTTCGACCTCGACGCCGACCCCGAGGCCATCGCCGGCGCGCTCGGGGAGACATCCCTGGCCCCGCTCGTCGCCGCCCGCCCCGGGCTGCGGGTCCCCGGTGCCTGGGACGGATTCGAGGTGGCCGTCCGCGCCGTGGTCGGCCAGCAGATCTCCGTCGCCGGCGCCCGCACCATCCTCGGCCGCATCACCCTCCGCGCCGGCCGTCCCGCCGGCGCGGAGGGGTTCACCCACCTGTTCCCCACCGCCGCCGAACTCCTGGAGGCCGATCTCGACGGCCTCGGGCTGACCGGCCGACGGGTGACCACGCTGAAGGCACTCGCCGCGAAGGTGGCGGCCGAGGAGATCGACCTGGACGGGGCCCAGGAGCCGGGAGAGGCCGTGGCCGGCCTGCTGGAGATCCCGGGGATCGGACAGTGGACGGCCGGCTACATCGCGCTGCGGGCACTGCGCGACCCGGACGCGTGGCCCGAGGGTGACCTCGGTCTGCGGCGGGCCATGGCGTGCCTGGGCATCCCGGAAGACCACATCGAGCGGTGGCGGCCCTGGCGGGCCTACGCCGCACTACACCTATGGAGTGCGAAATGATCGAGGCACAGATCCTGCCCACGCCCACCGGCCCGCTGGCTCTGCTGGCTCGCGAAGGGGTCGTCGTCGCGGCGGGCTTCACCGCCGACCCGCACGAGATGTTCCTGCGGCTCTCGCCCCGGCTCCAGGCACACGGACTCACCCGGGTGGAGGACCTGGGACACGCGGCGCAGGCCGTACGGGACTACCTGGACGGCGAGCTGACGGCCCTCGACAAGGTCGAGGTGGAGCAGCCGGGCACGCCCACCCGGCACCGGCTCCTGACGGCGCTGCGGGAGGTCCCGGCGGGGACCACCATCAGTTATGCCGAGCTCGCCGAGCGGGCGGGACTGCCGAGGACGGCGGCCAGGGCGGCGGGGTCGGCGTGCGCGCAGAACCTGATCGCGCCGTTCGTCCCGTGCCACCGCATCCTGCCGTCCACCGGCGGCTTCGGCGGTTACTACTACGGCACACCGGTCAAGCACTGGCTGCTCACCCACGAGAAGGCCCTGGCCCCGGCCCTCGTCCCGTGACCGCTCATCCCTCGTCCCGTGGCCGCTCATCCCGAGCCCCGGACGAAGGCCCCGGCCCTTGTGCCGTGACCGCTCATCCCGAGCCCCGGACCGTGGTCTGCACCTCGCCCACCTCGACGTCGCGGGTGGCACTGGCCTGGATCGGGTCGTAGGCGACGGGCACCACGTTGTCCTGCACCGCGACGTTCCAGACGGAGGTGACGGTCAGCGTGTAGACGTCGCGCGGCTGGTCGGCCGAGGCACGCCGGTAGGTGACGCCACAGGTGAACGTTCCACCCTTGGCGTACGGCGTGCCGGTCGGCCCGCAGCCGCCCCCCGCCTTGGCAGAGGCGGGGCCCGCGCCGGCAGGAGCGGAGCCCGCCTTGGCGGGAGCGGCGCCCGACCCCTTCACCTCGGCGCGGTCGTCGCTCGTCCCCGATTCGATCGTGAGGTCGCTCAGGGTGGCGACCACGGTCGCGCTCATGACCCCGGGCAGCGTCGCGGTCACCGACCTGGTGGTCTCACCGGCGTTGTCGAGCCAGACCCAGGTCGGCAGGTTGACGTAGCTCCTGACGTCCGGATTGAGCTTGATCTTCGGCTCCGGCACGGTCAGCGCGGCGCGGGCGATGTCGGCGAGTTCGGCGAGGGTGATTCCGCCCGGGGGTGTCGTGTTGGGCGGCACGAACACGTAGGTGTCCATCGACATCTGGCAGCTCAGTCCCTTGGGGTCGGACGAGTCGTGGGCGATCGTCCACCAGCGCCCCTCCTTGCCGAGCTTCTCCTTGAACGGCTCAAGCGTCTCCGAGCGCGACTTCGGCTCATACGGGTCGACGCGCGTCGTCTGCTGCTGGAACTTCATCATGCCCTCGGCGTCCTGAGCCGGCTCGTACCAGCAGGGGCGCTTGAGCCGATAGCCGTCGCTCTTCCCTCCCGCACCGTTCCCGCTGATGACGATCTGGGAGTTCTTCAGGCTGAGCCTGGACGTCCTCCCGTCCTGACTGCTCTGGACCTGGACGTCCTGGCTGCCACTGCCGCCACCCGGATCCGAGGCGAGCACCATCAGCCCCGCAACGACCACATTCATGATCATCGAACACATCCCTTCGCGGGTTCACTGGGGAGTTCGGCATGTTTGAGCAGTCTGATCCGCCAGATCCCGTCGTCGCCCCGCCGCAGCCCGACGAGCTGGAAGAAGGGCTCCCTGGTCCAGACGGGCTGTGCGCGGACCGCCTTGCCGGTCCCCGAGTCCAGGAGCCGCATCCCGGTCTCGTCCACACACGCGTGCAGCACCGCTCCACTGCCGGTGACGGAGCTGACGTTCAACGCGTACAGCCGGGAGGTCCCGCGCACCGACCTGCGCTGGTCGAGGAACTCCCCGACCCATCGGTGCGCGTCCGCGCTCGCGTCGTCCTGGACCGCCTTCAGATAGGCGGTGTCCTGGCCCCCGGTGACGACCGCCTTGAACGATCCGGCCCGGTAGTCGCGGAGGGCGTCGATCATCCCGGCGGTGTCCTGGTCGGCGATGACCGGCCGCTCGACCACCACCCGGACGCCGGGCGCGATCCGGACCGTCTCCGTCCTCGGCCCGGCCGGCTTCGTCGGGGCGACCACGGCCTGCCCCGACGCGCTCGGGTCCCCGGCAGGGAGGTCGGAGGGGGTGAACGGCCTGGGCTCCGGTGCGGAACAGCCCACCGAGACCAGCAGGGTCAGTGCGGTCACCGCCCGCACGGTCGCGGGCGCCCCGCCTGTCGCCCCGCTCATGCCGTCGGCGCCGATCGCATCCGCCACGAGGGCAGCAGCTCGTCGACGAGCGCCTCCGTCTCCGGCGCCATCCCGCCCCCGTCGGCATGGCCGGGGCGGCGGTGCAGGGCCTCGACCACGGCACGCATCCGGCCGGGGTCGCCGGTGAGGTGGGTGGCGCGTAGCAGGTCCCGCCAGAGCCCCTCGTCGTCGCCGGCCAGCAGCAGCCCGGCCCGCACCGCCGCGACGGCCTGGGAGGCCTCGTTGCCGGCCAGCCGTACCTCGCAGAGCCGGTGGGCGGCGTCCGCGACCCCGGCGTTCACGTCGTACTCCAGGTCGTCGGCGGCCAGCCAGGCGTACCGTCCGGGCGGGCGGCCGTTCAGCAGTGGGCCGCGCACCAGGTTCAGGGCCCTCTCCAGGAGTACGGCGCGCAGCGGGGCATCCACATGGGACCGGCGGACGAAGTCGCGGAAGAGCATCCAGTCGGTCCGCACCTCGGGCCCGAGACGCAACCGCCCCGACTCGTCGGTGAAGAGGTTGGGCCGCCCGGTGCTGTCGGTGCCCAGCCACGCGACGACCCGGGCGATCGTGGCGTCCCTGACCACGGCCTGCACGCCTCTCGGCCAGAGGATGCCGCCGAGCACGACGGGGTGGACGCCGCCCGGGTGGGTCGCCAGGTAGACGACGAGCTCGACGGCGATCGCGGCCCGCCCCTCCTCCAACGGCGACGGGCCGGTGATCTCGACCGGGCCGAGGATCCGCACCTCGATCGAGGGCGTCTGCGTGACCGGTTCCAGCTCCTCGGGCAGGGGCTCACCGTCGAGCCGCCCGGCCGTGTCGAACAGGTCGATCAGCGCCCGGTAGTGGCGGCGGGGCAGAAGCTGCGCGGTCACCTCGAAACCGAGCGCGTCCACGGTCGCACGACCGTCCTCGGTGATCTTCCAGTTCCAGGTGGCGTGCGGGACGTCGCCCGCCACCACGTAGCCGGCGGCCGTACGGACGCCCTTCCTGGCGAGCAGCGCGAGGCGGCGGCCTTCGTCGGCACTCGGGGCGACCGCGGACAGCACGTAGTGCGGGGACCAGATCGGGTCGGCGGCGCGGCCGTGGATCCGGCCGGTGAGCACGTCGCCGCCGTGGCCGCGCCCGCCGGCCGCGGCCTCCAGCTCGGGCAGCACCTCGGCCAGGCTGCCCGCGTAACGGATCCGGTCGGGGGCGATCACGGCCAGTTCCTCTCCGAACCCGACGAGCGTGACACGCATCCGGTCCGACCAGCGGTTGGTCGCCAGCTCCACCGCGAGCGCGGCGAGCGCGGCGGTGCTCTGTGCACCCGTCAGGCTGATCAACCCGTGCGCCGCCTCAAGGTCGACGAGCACCCGGCCTCCGTCGTTGGAGCCCAGCGAGACCAGGCCCGGGTACGGTGCGGGCGCCCCGGAGAGCGCCTGCTCGTCGAGCATCCGGCCCTCGTGGGCCGGCAGCCGCCACACCTGGCCGTCGTCGTGGGCGGCCCAGGGCGTGGGGGCGTCCCGATCGGGCGGGTGGATCCACAGGTCGAGGGTCCGCGAGGACAGGTGCGCGGCGTAGATCGTGGGCGGGACGCGGTTCTGGGCGGCCAGGGACCTGCCGAGGAGACGCAGCCCGATGTCCAGCATCCGGCTTCCCGGAGCGTCGGCGCCGAGCCGGAGCGCCAGCTCCGCCTGGGCCGCGTCGTCCCTCGGCCGGACGATCCGGTGCCCGAACGCCCGGTACCACAGTTGCTGCCTGCGTCTGCGGCCGAGCGCGGCCAGCAGCCCGGCCGCCGCCAGCGAGGCCCCCGCCAGATAGTCGAGCATCCCGGGTCCGGAGTCCTGCGCGGCGGGATCGGTGACCACGGCCGGCTCCCGGCCGTGGCCGCCGTTGCCGGGCCGGTGCTCGGTGACCGTCTCCCGGGGAGAACGTTGCTCCGCCGGACGGGACACCTCCGGCCGGACCTCCACCGGAACGTCCAGGCGATGGGGAGTGAAGGTCTGGGTGCGGCCGTCGAGCTCGGCCGGCCTGTCCGGGTGGTCCTTGAGCGTGGCGTCGCGGTGCTGGGTGGCCGGGACGATGTGGACGTTCCTCGCGTCATCCGGCATGTCCAGGACCCAGCCGGGCCTGATCAGGTCCGCCATGTGCAGGCGGCTGCCGTCAGGCTGTTCCTTGTGCTGGTTGAGGCGGTAGATCTCCGGATAGCGGCGGCCGTCACCGAGGCACTTGTCGGCGATCTCCCACAGGCTCTCGTGGTGCCGTCCGTGCGGCGGCTGCACCACGTAGACCTTCTTGGCCTTCTCCACGGGCACCAGCGGCGCCCGTTCCTCGGCGACCGGTGCGGACAGGGCGACGGAGGCGACGGCCGGGCGGTCGGCCGGCAGGCCGCCCGCCTTCGCGAGCGGTACGACGACCGCCGACACGGTGAACAGCAGCAGCACCGCGGAGACCAGCCGGTTGGCCAGCGCCTGGGTGCCTCCGGACAGCGGCACCCTGGCCGGCATGCCGACCCGCCGCAACCCCGCGTAGACCTCGACGACCACGCAGACGGCGAGCTGCAACCAGGCCAGCCAGACCAGCAGGACCAGGATCGCGATGATCGTCCCCGTGCCGACCTGGCTGGTCAGCAGGTCGATGTCGAGCAGCTCCGGCGGGATCGGCGGCCCGGCCAGCCGGAGCAGGGCGTAGGGGACCCCACCGAGGAGCCCGAGCAGCGCCACCAGCGCGCCGAACCCGGCGAGCAGATCACCGGCGGTGCGTCTGGGCCTGATGCGCATGGGCTGTCGCGTGGGCATGGGTTTCCCTCCCCGTCCAGATTCGTCGTCCTTCACCCGCTCGGCCAGCGCTTCGCGGCAATTGGTCTAGGGCGTTCGGCGCGGCCCGTCCCGCCCGCCCGTCCGGTCCGCCGGGACCGCCCCGGCCGCCCCGGGCCGTCAGTCGTCCTCCCCCGTGTCCGGACCGGCGGTGGCCTCGGCCTCCATTGCTGAGCCGGAAAAGCCGAAGGCGGCGAGGAAGAACGCCTTCCACGTCACGGAGACCCGTACGGTGACCTCGGCCTGGCCCCCGCCCGCCGTGCACTGGGCGAGCCGGACCTCGTCGACGGTGTGGGCCGAGACGATCTCCTCGGCCTTGCCGCAGGCGGTGCCCTCGTCCAGCAGCCGGGCCTGTCCGGTGGCGCGCAGGTGCTCCTCGTCGATCTGGTCGGCGGCCGACCGGGCCGCCTGCTCGGCGATGTCGGCCGCCCGCAGCCGCGCGTTGATCGCGGCCCCGCCGTCGACCAGGAGCCCGGCCAGCAGGAAGACGGCCACCGAGAAGATCACCGTGAAGACCGACATCGACCCCCGGTCACCGGCGCGGTTCAATCCTCGACCCTCCGGTACTGCTCCAGCGGGACCACCGAGTCGCCCCTCATGTCCTTGGCGGCGCCGAACCCGAGGAAGTCCAGATCCAGCGAGCAGGTCACCTCGGCCCGGACCTGGCCGCCCTCCTCCCATTTCGAACCGGCCAGGCTCACCTCGGGCGTGCAGTCGCCCGACAGCGACTCCTGGGCCGCCGCGTCGGCGGCGGCCTCGGCGTCGGACATGGTGCGCTCGACCGAGGCGGCCCTGGCGGCGTCCCTGGCCGCGCCGTTGACCTCGCCCTGGGCCTCCACCATCCGGCCGGCGCCGACCAGGAAGAGCAGGAAGAGCAGGAAGACCGGGGCCAGCAGCACCGTCTCGGCCGTCAGCGACCCGCGCTCGGCGCCGTGCCACGGCCCCCGGTGCCGCGCTCCCCCGTGCCGCGCGGACGCGGGCCGTACCCGCCGGTGCCGCGTACGTCCGCGGCTCCGGCCGGAGGGGGGCGGGGAGGTCACGGGCATCCCTCGCTCCCGTCGTCGGGGCGGAAGCACTCGATCGGGCCGCCGAACCGCGAGGTGATGGTGAACGTCGTGGACGGCAGCAGCGGGACGACCTGGACCGCCGTCGCGGTGATCTCGACGCCTCGCTGGTCGCCCTCCTCCCAGGCCGTGACGGTGGCGCCGTCGAGGAGCTTCGGGCCGACGGCCTTGAGCACCTCGTCGGCCCGCGCCGTGGCGTCGCCCTCCCAGGAGTCGGTGTCGACCCGGGCGAGCCGGGCTCCCTCCCGGGCGGCGGCGTCGGTCACCTGCCGCCCGTGGAACCAGAGGGCGAACTGCACGACGAGCAGGATGACGGCGAGCACCACCGGCATGATCATCGCCAGCTCGATGACGGCGGCGCCCCGCTGCCGGTTACGGCTCTCCGTCGCCACCCTGGTCACCTCCGCCACCTCCGCCGCCGAACTGGGAGGAGATCTCGTTCTGCTTCCCTTCGACCAGGGTTTTGATGAGCGTGGCGAGACCGAGCGCGACCCCGGCGATGATGGCCGTGATGATGACCCACTCGACGGCCGAGGCCCCCCGGGAGGGGGCGTTGCGCGCCTTGTCGATCCGTACGCTCAGGAAGGCGGTCGTATAGACGATCCACGGGTGGCTCAGCATGGTCAGGACCCCAACATCTTCATAGCGGCCGGAAAACTGAGAAAGATCACAAAGCCGGCGCAGAGCAGGAGCTGGGCGACGAGCATCGACTGGGAGCGCTCACCTGCCTGTCCCTCCACCTCGGCGAGTTCGCGGCGCCGCAGGGTCGCGGCGCGGGCGGTGAGGGAGGCGCGGACCTTGGCGCCGTCGTCGGCGACCAGGCCGAGCGCGGCGGACAGGTCGCGCAGCTCGTCCACGTTGATCTCGTCACCGAGCTGCCCGAGGGCCTGCCAGGGAGTGATGCCGACGATCCGGGCGTTGCCGAGCGCCTCGCGGATCCGGGTCATCGCCCAGTTGACCCCCTCGTCGCCGGCGTCCGGGGTGCCCACCGAGACCGCCATCATCAGCGCCTCCGGCACACCGCGCCCGCCCGCCAGGTTCATCGCGACGAGGTCCAGGAAGGCTCCGACGACGTGCCGGAAGTCCCGGCGCTTCCGGGCGGCGTCCCGTTTGATCTGCAGGTCGGGCAGGACGAAGAAGACCCCGGCGACGGCCAGGGCCGCCCAGAGCGGGATCGCGAGCGAGATGCCCAGCTCCATCAGCACCAGCCAGCCGACCAGCAGCGGGAACGCCAGCAGCCCGGACACGGCCAGCAGCACCTTGGTGGCCAGGAATCCCTCGAACGATCTGCCGAGCAGGGCCAGGTCCGCCTTGGCGGAGTGGGCCTCCCAGCCCCGGGCCGCGTAGAAGTGCGCCAGCCGTACGCCCAGCCTCCGCCGGAAGGCGCTGACCTCCTCGTCGGGCAGGATGAGCTGCATGCGCGGGACGGCCGTGCCCTCCCTGGCCGCGTCGAGCGCCAGCAGCCGGGTCACCAGTCCCGGCCTGGCCGGGAACAGCGCCCGGACCAGCAGGAATAGGCCCAGTCCGAGCAGCCCTCCGGCGAGCAGGGGTTCAGTCATCGCGCACCTCGCCTCCGGAGGGCAGGCCCAGTATGCGGGCGGGCTTGTCGAAGCGGGCCAGGCGGCGCATCCAGGCGAACCCGGCGCCGAAGAACCCGGCGACCACCACGAGGACGGCCTGGCCGAGAGCGTTGTCGTACTCCTCGACGTAGGAGGGGTTGAACACGACCAGCGAGACGGCGAAGGCGATGGCCGTACCGACCACGATCTGCACGCTGCGACGCGTGGAGCGGCGCTCGGCCTCGACCCGCCGGCGCATGTCGAGCTCTTCCCGGGCGGAGACGGCGAGTGCGCCGAGCACCTCGCGCAGGCCGGGACCGCGCAGCTTGGAGTTGAGGATCAGCGCGGCCACGACGAGGTCGGCCGAGGGGTCGTCGAGCTCCTCGGCGAACAGCCGGAGCGCGTCGGGCAGCGGCATCCGGGTGTGCAGGCGATCCACCAGCGCGAGTAGGTGCGGGCGGAGCATGGGCGCCGCGGCCCGGATCGAGGACGGGATCGCCTGCTCCAGGCCCGCTGCCCCGGCGATGGTGTCGCGGAGCGACTCGGTCCAGGCGGCCAGTCCCTCCAGCCGCCGCATCGCCGTACGCTCCTCGGCGGCGCCGCCGGACAGGCCCCGCCATCCCAGGGCGAGGAGAACGGCTCCCACCGCCATGACCGGCCAGCCGGTCACCACCAGCACCAGCACTCCCGCGACGGCACCGGCCGCGAACCGGGTGGACAGGGCCCGGACGAACGCGCGCCGGCCGGCCTTCCGCCCCGGGGCGGCGGGGCGGGGACGCGTGCCGTACAGGGCGAGGGCGAGCAGGAACAGCCCCGCGCCGACCGCCGCGCCGGCCAGCAGCGTCAGCGGGTCGAAGAGCCCGGGCGGGACGGGGATCACAGCCGGCCTCCCCGGGTGTACGGCACAGGCGGGACGGAGATCACGGCGGACCTGCCCCAGAGGTACGGCACGAGCGGAACGGGGATCATGACCAGCCCCCCGGTTCGTAGCCGTAGTGGGCGAGCTCCTCCATGCAGGACAGGGGGGCGTGCGGCAGCACCCGGCCGTCGGGGGAGAGCGCGAACACCTCCGAGGAGAGCACCCGGCCGTCCACGCCCGCCACCTCGCGCACGCTCGACACGAAGCGGCGCAGCCGCCCGCCCGCGGCGTACTCGTTGCGCTTCTCGATGAAGACCACGAAGTCGATCGCGCCGGCGATGAGCATGTGGGTCGCGTCGATCGGCAGGCGTTCGGCGGCCTGGAGAGCGTAGGTGGCGATGCGGTTGAAGACCTCCATCGAGGAGTTGGCGTGGATGGTGGAGAGCGAGCCGTCGTTGCCCTGGGTCATCGCGTTGAGCATGGTGACGATCTCGTCGCCGAGGACCTCGCCGACGATCACCCGGGACGGGTTCATCCGCAGCGAGCGGCGGACCAGCTCCGCCATGGTGATCTCGCCCTGGCCCTCGGAGTTGGGCAGCCGCTGCTCGAAGGCCACCACGTTGGGATGGAGCTCGGCGAACTGGTCGAGACCGAGCTCCAGCGCGCGTTCCACGGTGATCAGCCGTTCGGACGGCGGGATCTCGTTGGCCAGCGCGCGCAGCAGGGTCGTCTTGCCCGCGTTGGTGGAGCCGGAGATCATGATGTTCTTCCTGGCCGCCACCGCCGCCGAGAGGAAACGGCCCACCTCGGGGGTGAGCGTGCCGTTTCCCACCAGGTCGGTGAGGAAGACCTTGCCCAGCCGGGAGCGGCGGATGGAGACGGACGGGCGGATCGTCACGTCCATCACCGCCGACAGCCGGGAGCCGTCCGGCAGGCGCAGGTCGAGCTGGGGGTTGGCGGTGTCGAACGGCCTGCTGGACAGGCCGCTGTAGGCGGCGAGGATCTGGATCAGCTCGACCAGCTCGTCGTCGGACTCGGCCACCGGCTCGCGCATGATCTCCTGGCCGTCGGCGTAACCGACGAAGACCCGGTCGCAGCCGTTGATGTCGATGTTCTCGACCTCGGGGTCGTCCAGCAGCGGCTGCAGGCGGCCGACCCCGAACAGCGCCGCGTGGATCCCGGCGGCGAGCGCCTCCTCCTCCTCGGCCGTGGGCGGGGTCCGGCCGACGCCGATCTCGCCGCGCGCGAACTCCTCCAGCACCTGCGCGATCAGCGCGCGGGCGAACTGGCGCTCGTCCTCACCGCTCATCGGCACCAGGCCGCTGGCCTGGTCCAGGCGGCGCTGGTGGGCCAGCCGGTCGCCGACCTCCTGCCGGAAACGCTTCACCAGCGTGTGGTCGATGGTCATGCGGCGGGCTCCGGGGCGCGGACCTGGGCGGCCAGACGGCCCGCGAGCTCGCGGGCGGTGCGGATCAGCAGGGAGCGGTCCAGACGGCCGCCCCACTGGCCGCGCAGCAGCTCCGCGCCCTTGGGGTCGTGGGCGAGCCCACTCACGAAGGCGACCTCCCGGCCCGTGGTGGCGACGATCCGGCGGACCTCGTCGATCGTCGTGCGGTACTGCCTGGGGTCGGCGATCACCACCACCCCGACCTGCGGGGTCCGGGGCATGATCTGCAGGCGTTCTCGCAGGTGGGCGACGTGGTCCAGGCTCGCTCTGGTGAACAGCACCACCATCGCGGCCTCGGCCGTCAGCTCGGCCGTCTCGGGGTGCGCGCCGAGGCGGCCGCAGTCGGCCAGCACGTCGGCGTGCGGCAGCGCGGCCAGCGCCCGGCCGAGCGGGCTCCAGAGCCAGGTCAGTCCGGCGGCCTGCTCGCCGTGGGTCAGCCCGGCCAGCACGTCGAGACCTCCCACGATCTTCTGGGTGTGCTCGTGGATCTGGTCGGGCTGCAGGCCGCGGCGGGCCATGGCACCCAGGGTGAGCAGGCCGCGGGCGGGATTGAGCACGCCGCCGTCGGCGGCGGGGAGGCGGTAGGCGATGTCCCCGCCTGCCGGGTCGCACTCGGCGAGCAGCACCGGGCGCGGCCAGATCGCGCCGAGCGCGGTGGCCGCCGTGGTGACGCCCGGCGCCCCCTTGTCCGCAGCCAGCACGATGAGAGCCACGTCAGCGCGCTCCCGGCAGCTCGGCCAGGGCGATCTCGCCGTTGGAGGCGTAGGCGGTGATCGTCGGCGACACCGTGGCGTCCACGATGATCGTCACCTGGCCGGACGAGCCGCTCTTGCCCGAGCCCCCGACGCTGTCGACGAGGGCGGCCTGTGCGAGCACGCGACTCTGCGTGTCGGCCGTCCCGCCGCGGCCCGGCACGTGGACGACCTGGACCCGGTCGCCCTGCGTCAGCTTCGAGGGGAGCTGTCCGGGCTTGAGGGCCAGACCCACCCGCGCCTTGCCCGGGCCCAGCTCCTCGCTGGAAGAGACGACCATCTCCCTGGTCAGGAGGGTGCCGGGCAGCAGGGTGACGCGGGCGTAGTTCTCGGCGACGCGGGGGCGGTCCGTGTAGGAGACGTAGCCGATGCCGGTGTCGGCGATCTGGACCTCCTGCATGGCGGCCAGCGGAATGCGCTGGCCGGTGCCGACCTGCTGGACGATCTGGATCGCGGCGACCCGGTCTCCGCTGCGCAGGACCAGCAGCGTGGTCGCGAGGGCGCCGCCCAGAATGAGCAGCAGGGCCAGAGCCGCGAGCGCGGGTCTGCGCTCGCGTGGGGGGACGGGGAGTTTGCGTGACGCCGGTCCGGAAAGGGCGCCCGCCGAGCCTTGCCGCTCGGCGTTCACCGGCGGACGGCCTGCTGGCTTCTCGCTGGTCCTCATGGGCAGGGGGTCTCCCAGAGTGATCACAAATATGGGAACTACTGGTTGAATTTACGCCATTATGCGCACCATGCCGATGAACTGGCGGACAAAAGCCAGGACCCATGCTCGTTTGATAGGAAGGATTCTGTCAACGTCGCCATGGAGAAAACTGGCGGACCGGATAGGTGACAGGCCACTTATCCGGGTGATAAGGGACAAGATTGGCTCGCGTAACAACCCACCAATATTTACACATGCCATTACCGCGGAAGTCGTATTTCCCCACTCCGCAGCGGGAGGATCGCGCGCCTCCCATACCTTCCGCCCTGTTCGGACGGGGAAAATCCGTCGGCCTCCGCCATCTCGCTCCGAGCGCACATGGAGCCAGACGTATCAGGCTTTTCGGACAGGGATTCGGTCATGGCGTTCGTTCACGGCGGCATCGAACGCGATGATCGGGAACCCGGGGAGGCGTCCGGAGCCACCTCCGGGACCGGCGGGGCGCAGGGCCGTCCGCAGGAGGCCCGCGCACTCCGGGCCGGGCCCCGAACCCGGCGCTGAACCCGGTCCCGGACCACGACCCGGCCCCGGCGGGACACGCCGGTGTCCGGCCGGGTTTTCCACAGCCTCGTACGGTGAACTCCCCACCTCTTTGGCGCCTTGAATCCACATAAGCCCATTAAGAACGGCATAGCCGGTCAACTTCCCCCGACAGTTGTCCACAGGCTGACATGTTTTCCACATACCTGCCGCTGCGCCGTGGGATTGCCGCAAACAGCTCCTCCTGGACCGTTCCCACTCTGTACCTTGGACCCGGGTCGACCCGAGGAGAGCGGCGATGCGGATCATGCTCACCGTGCTCAGCGAGCACACCGACCGCGATGTCGTGGTCGAGGGCGACGAGACGACCACGGTGGCGCGGCTGGCGGAGTCGCTGGCCGGACAGGCCGGCGAGCGGCCGACCAACGTGGTGCGGCTGACCCGGAGCAAGGCCCCCTACGGGCTGGGCCACGACTCTCCCGGCGCCACGCCTCCGACGCTCTGGCTGGACGGCCGCCCGCTGGATCCCGACGCCCCCGCGCTCGGCCTGCTCCGCGACGGCGACCTCGTCACCCTCGACCGCGATCTGGCCGGAGCCACGGTGGCCGAGGAGCCCGGCGGCATCGTCGAGATCCGGGTGGTCGGCGGGCCCGCCGCCGGGTCCGTGCACCGCCTCAGCCTGGGCGTCCACACCATCGGCTCCGACCCCGCCTGCGCGGTGGCCGTCCCGGACCGGCGACTGCCCGGCCAGGCCGCCGTGATCAGGCTCACCCCCGACGCCATCACCGTGGAGCCCGTGGCGGGAGCCGACCCCCTCCTGGACCGCGACCCCCTCGAAGGGCCCGCGCCGTGGCCTGAGCACGCCGTGCTGACCTGCGGCGCGACCGTGCTGACCCTGAAGGCCGTGGAGCCCCCCGACGCGCACCTGGACGCCCAGCCCGACGGAGGACTCGCCTACAACCGGCCACCCCGGCTCCGCGCCGCGGGCGGCGGGCGGCGGTTCGAGGTCCCCGCCGAACCGAAGCGCGCCGAGACCATGCGGCTGCAGCTGCTGACCGCGTTCCTGCCCGCCGGGCTCGGGGTGGCCATGGCGGTGGCGCTCAAGACCTGGTACTACCTGCTGTTCGCGCTGATGACCCCCCTGATCATGATCGGTCAGTGGTGGAGTGACCGGCGGCACGGGCGCAAGCAGTACCGCCAGCAGGTCAAGCAGTACAAGGAGCGGCTGAAGACCTTCGAGGCCGCGGTGGAGGAGGCCCGCGCCGCCGACGAGGCCGAGCGCCGGGCCGCTGCGCCCGACCCCGCCGAGCTGCTGCTCACCGCGACCGGCCCCCGCCGGCGGCTGTGGGAGCGCCGCGACCACGACCCCGACGCGCTCCGCCTCCGGGTCGGCCTCGCCGACCTGCCCGCCGGCATCGAGTTCGCCCCGGAACGCTCCGCCGCGGCGGACACCCCGCTGCCCGACCCCCCGGACTGCCACGCGGCGCCGGTGGCGCTGGCGCTGCGCCGCCTGGGCGTCGCCGGTCTGACCGGGCCGCGGCAGACGACGGCCGGGCTGGCCCGCTGGCTGGTCGGCCAGGCCGCCGCCCTGCACAGCCCCCGTGACCTGGCGATCGTGGTGCTCTGCGCGCACGGCGACGGGGACGAGCGATGGAACTGGGTCCGCTGGCTGCCGCACTGCGCCCCGCACGGCGGCGAGGACTGCGTGGCACTGGTCGGAGCCGATCCGGAGGCCGCCGCCCACCGGGTGAGCGAACTGACCGCGCTGATCGACGGACGGCTCGGCGAGGAGGACGGCCCGTTGATCAGAACGGGCCGCGTCCCGACCGGCTGGGGCGACCTCGGCGGCGGCCCGGAGAAGACGGAGGCCGCCCCGGTCTACGACGAGCGCCCCTACGACGTGCTGGTCGTCCTGGACGGCGCCCAGGTCCTGCGCGCGCTGCCCGGCATGCCGCAGGTGCTCCGCCAGGGCCCCCGGGCCGGCGTCTACACCCTGGCCATCGACGACGACCAGCGGCTGCTGCCCGAGGAGTGCGCCACCGTCGCCGACGTGACCGCCGACGGCCGCCTGCGGCTGCGCGGCGGCGGCCTGGACGACCTCGGTGAGATCCTCGCCGACCAGGTCTCGGCCACCTGGTGCGACCGGCTCGCCCGCGCCCTGGCCCCGATCCGCGATGTGAGCAGGGATGACGCGAGCCTCACCCTGCCCTCCTCGGCACGGCTGCTGGAGCTGCTGGAGCTGCCCTCGGTGTCCGGCGCGGCCCTGGCCGGGCGCTGGGGCCGTACCACCGAGGCCGTGATCGGGATCGGCCCCGACGGCCCCTTCACCGTCGACCTGCGCCTGGACGGCCCGCACGCGCTCATCGCGGGTACCACCGGCGCGGGCAAGTCGGAGCTGCTGCAGACGCTGATCTGCTCGCTCGCCGTGGCCAACCGGCCGGACGAGATGACGTTCGTGCTGATCGACTACAAAGGCGGGGCCGCCTTCAAGGAGTGCGTACGGCTCCCGCACACGGTCGGCATGGTCAGCGACCTGGACGGCCACCTGACGCAGCGGGCCCTGACCTCCCTGGCCGCCGAGATCCGCCGGAGGGAACGCCTGCTGCTGGCCGCCGGGGCGAAGGACATCGAGGACTACCACGAGCTCCGTGACGCGCAGACGGCCCGCGCCTCCCGCGACCTCCTCGTCGCCGGTGGCAGGACGCCGGCCAGGCCCCTGCGCGGGCGCGCCGAACCTCCGGTGGCGCTGCCCAGGCTGGTGCTGGTCATCGACGAGTTCGCGGCCATGGTCAGCGAGCTGCCCGACTTCATGACGGGGCTGGTGGACATCGCCAGACGGGGTCGTTCGCTCGGCATCCACCTCATCCTGGCGACCCAGCGGCCCGGCGGTGTGGTCACCGCCGACATCCAGGCGAACACCTCGCTGCGGATCGCGCTGCGGGTGACGGAGGCGGCCGAGTCGGCCGACGTCATCGGCCGTCCGGAGGCCGCACACATCCCCAAGTCCGCCCCCGGCCGGTGCTATGTGAAGTCGGGCGCCGGCGCGGCGACCGCCGTGCAGACCGCCAGGATCGGCGGCCGGAGCCCGGGAAGCCTCACCGGCGTCAGGGCACGGGTGACGGAGGTCGGCTGGCGGGCTCTGGGCCGGTCCCCGCTCGCACCCGAGGCGGCCGCCGAGGGGGCACCCGTCACCGACCTGTCCATCCTCGCCGACGCCCTGGCCGACGCCGCCCGGGTCGCCGGGGTGCCGGACCAGCCCAGTCCCTGGCTCGAACCGCTCGGCGACCTCGTGGTCGCCCCCGGACTCGCCGATCCGCCCGGTGGCGCGCCGCCGTACCGGGCCGGGATCGAGGAGGTTCCGCCGCTGGTGTTCGGGGTGACGGACCTGCCGTGGGCGCAGGAGCGGCGGGCACTGGCGCTGGACCTCGCGCACGGCGGGCACCTGCTGCTCGCGGGTGCCGCACGGAGCGGACGGTCCACCGCGCTGCGCACGCTGGCGGGGGCGATCGCGGCGGGGGCGTCCCCGCAGGACGTGCACGTGCACGCGATCGACTGCGGCTCGGGGGCACTGCTGCCGCTGATGGCGCTGCCGCACTGCGGGGCGGTGGTGACCCGCGACCAGTTCGACCGGGTGGAGCGGCTGCTGGCGCGGCTGCGCGCCGAGATCGGGCGACGGCAGCAGCTGCTCGCCGAGGCCGGATACGCCTCGCTGGCCGAGCTGCGCGCCGTCTCCGGAGGGCCGCGGCTGCCCTGGCTGGTGCTGATGCTCGACCGATGGGAGGGGTTCGTCGCCGCGTTCGAGGGCTACGACTACGGGCGGCTGATCGAGTCGCTGATGCAGCTCCTCCGGGAGGGCCCGGCGGTCGGGCTGCGCGCCGTGGTGACCGGCGACCGGTCGGCGCTGATCGGGCAGATCTCCACGGTCTTCGACGACCGGCTGATCATGCGCCTGGCCGACCCCGCCGACTACGGCCTGGCCGGGCTGCCCGTCAGGGACCTGCCCGCCACGCTCGCCCCCGGCCGGGCCCTGGCGACCGGCGAGTACGGCATCGCCGAGAGCCAGATCGCCCTGCTCTGCGACGACCCCTCCGGCCCGGCCCAGGTCGGCGCGCTTCAGGCGCTGATCCGGGCGGTGCCCACCCGCTTCCCCGGGAGCGCGGCGGAGTCCGGCGGGTGGGTCGGGGACTCCGAACCGCCCCTGCGGGTCGACGCGCTGCCGATGCGGATCACCGCGGCGCAGGCGATGGAGCTGGCCCCCTCCTTCACGCCTCCCTCGCCCCTGTGGGCGCTCCTCGGCGCCGGGGGCGACTCGCTGGCCCCGCTCGGCGTCGATCTGCTCGCCCACGGGCCTGGCGCGATCGTGGCGGGCCCGCCCAGGTCCGGCCGCTCCTCGGCCCTGCTGACCGCCGCCCACTCCCTGCTGGCCCAGGGCACGCCGGTGGTCCTGGTCACCCCCCGGCGCAGCCCGCTGCGCGCGATGGCGGACGCCCCGGGGGTGCTGGCCGTGCTCGATGCGGACGGCGACCTGACCGGGGCCGTGGCGGGACAGGAGCGCTATGTGGTGATCGTCGACGACGCCGAGTTGATCTCTCCGGACAGTCCTCTCGGCACCGCCCTGGAGCAGGTGCTCCGGAGCGGCCGCGACGGCGAGCACGGCCTGATCGTCGGAGGCGTCACCGGCGACCTGACCACCGCGTACCGCGGTTTCGCCGCCGAGGCCCGCAAGGCCCGCACCGGCCTGTTGCTGTCGGCGCAGAGCCCCGCCGACGGAGACCTCTTCACCATCCGGCTCCCCCGCGGCGCGGTCGGCGGCCCGCCCGGCCGTGGCCTGCTGGTCGTCCTGGGGTCGGTGACCCCCGTCCAGGCGGCCGTCACATGACGGATCGCCCGTGCCGGGTCGCCCATGACGGGTTCCCGGCCGGCGAGCCGTACCCGGCCGCTCCCCGTCCGGGCCCGTCACATGAGCAGACGCCCCGGTCCGCATGGGCCAGGGCGTCCAGGAGGTCCGGCTAGCGCGTGGCCGACTCGATGTTGCCGCGGTAGGTGTTGATGACCCGGGAAGCCTCGGCGAGCTCTTCGGACATCCGCTGGAAGGCCGCGCGGTAGTTCTGCCAGGCCTCGGTGAAACGCTGGGCTCCGGGGCCGGTCCAGGCGGTGCCGACTTTGGCGGCCTCCCGGTCCAGGGCGGCCATCGTGGCCCTCACCTGGTCGGCCTGCTGGGTGAACTGGGTGGCCATCTGCTGCATTTCCGCGGGATTGCCGCCGAGCAAGTTCTGGCTCATGCCAGTCTCCTTCGGGATCGGTGTCGGGGGGCTCGCCAAACGAAATCACGATAGGCGAGTGGATCACAGTGATACCGGGATTATGCCGAGCGGATATGGACCTTCCCGGACACACGAAGGAGGTAACGTTCCTTTTCGAGTTGATTTTTCGTGATGTAAAGAGTTAAGAGCGATGTATGAGATTGCGGTGACAACTACACCCCGGTGGGAAGAGGCGCCTCAGCGGAGTGCGTTCGGCGGGCAACGCCCCGGCGAGGCCCCGCGATCAGGGGGCGCTTACACTCCCTTGGAGGCCCGCCGGCCCCTTGTTCGCAGATGTCAAGGAAGGGAACAACGTCGGTGCAGAAGGTCCTAATCGCCAATCGTGGTGAGATCGCCGTCCGGATCGCCCGCGCATGCAAAGACGCCGGACTGACCAGCGTCGCCGTCTACGCCGACCAGGACCTCGACGCCCTGCACGTCCGCGTCGCCGACGAAGCCCACGCCCTCGGCGGCACCACCCCCGCCGACACCTACCTCGACATCACCAAACTCCTGCGCATCGCCCGCACCACCGGCGCCGACGCCATCCACCCCGGCTACGGCTTCCTCGCCGAAAACGCCACCTTCGCCCAAACCGTCATCGACGCCGGCCTCACCTGGATCGGCCCACCCCCCACCGCGATCACCGCCCTCGGCGACAAAGTCCAAGCCCGCCACATCGCCCACACCGTCGGCGCCCCCCTCGTCCCCGGCACCCCCGACCCCGTCACCGGCCCCGACCAAATCACCGCCTTCGCCCACCAACACGGCCTGCCCATCGCCATCAAAGCCGCCTACGGCGGCGGCGGACGCGGCCTCAAAGTCGCCCGCACCCTGGAGGAGATCCCCGACCTCTACGACTCCGCCGTCCGCGAAGCCCTCACCGCCTTCGGCCGCGGCGAATGCTTCGTCGAACGCTACCTCGACCGCCCCCGCCACGTAGAAACCCAATGCCTGGCCGACACCCACGGCAACATCGTCGTCATCTCCACCCGCGACTGCTCCCTGCAACGCCGCCACCAAAAACTCATCGAAGAAGCCCCCGCCCCCTTCCTCACCCCCACCCAGCACGACCTCCTCATCACCAGCTCCAAAGCCATCCTGCGCCACGCCGGCTACACCGGCGCCGGCACCTGCGAATTCCTCATCGGCCAAGACGGCACCATCTCCTTCCTCGAAGTCAACACCCGCCTCCAAGTCGAACACCCCGTCACCGAAGAAGTCACCGGCATCGACCTGGTCCGCGAACAGTTCCGCATCGCCGCCGGCGAACCCCTCGGCTACGACGACCCCACCCCCCGCGGCCACAGCATCGAATTCCGCATCAACGCCGAAGATGCCGGACGCGGCTTCCTGCCCGCCCCCGGCACCATCACCGCGATGCGCACCCCCACCGGCCCCGGCGTCCGCCTCGACACCGGCTACGACACCGGCATGACCGTCCCCGGCGCCTTCGACTCCCTCATCGCCAAACTCATCATCACCGGCCGCACCCGCCAAGAAGCCATCGAACGCTCCCGCCGCGCCCTGAGCGAACTCACCATCGACGGCATGCCCACCGTCATCCCCTTCCACCAGGCCGTCCTGACCGACCCCGCCTTCACCGGCGAACCCTTCACCATCCACACCCGCTGGATCGAAACCGAATACGACAACCAGATCCCCCCCTACCCCACCCCCACCGACACCCCCCCACCCACCGAACGCGACACCATCACCGTCGAAGTCGCCGGCAAACGCCTCGAAATCACCCTCCCCGCCGGGTTCGGCACGCCCGTCATGGCCGGCAACGGCGCCCGAGCACCCAGACGGGCCGGCCGTGGGGCGGGCAGCAAGACCGCCGCGGGTGGCGACAGCCTGGTCAGTCCGATGCAGGGCACCATCGTCAAGGTGGTGGCCGCCGACGGCGACACCGTCGCCGCAGGCGACGTCGTCGTGGTGCTGGAGGCGATGAAGATGGAACAGCCGCTCACCGCGCACAAGGCCGGGACCGTCACCGGGCTGACCGCCGCGGTCGGCCAGACCGTCACCGCCGGCGCCGCCATCTGCGAGATCAAGGACGCCTGACCACCACCTGGGCCCCGTCCGGGGCCCGTGGTTCTCCTCGCCACGGTGTGCGCCACGCTCTCGGCGACGGCTCGGCCGTCGCTCACGTGGGGCGGATCGCCGGTTGAAACGGTGAGCGGGCACCGACGGGCCCTGCCCGGCGCGACGGACCTGAGGGCGATCTCTCCGCACCATGTCGCCCCGGAGGGGATACGGTCGGATAGTAGGGAACTCTGCCGTCCACTCATTCGTCCTTCAGGACGAAGGAGGCTTTCTGCCGTGATCACCACAAAAACCGCGCCAGGTCGTCTCGGTGCCGCGATCGTCGCGCTGCTCGCCGGGCTGCTGGCCATCTTCATGATCGCGCCGGCGGCCAGTGCCGCGGCGCCCGACCCCGGCACGATCTCCGCGGGCCTGAAGGACGGCGATCACTTCTACGCCGACCCGGCCGCGGATATCCCCGCCGACGCCGCAGACGCCATGCGCAGCGCCGCCGAGCAGACCTCCTCGGTCTACGTGGGGCTGCTGCCCAAGGGCTCGATCACCAGCCAGTCGCAGGCGCGGACCATGCTGACCTCGGTCCGCAAGGACATCGGCGGCAAGTCCACCGTGCTGCTGATGAGCGGCAGCGAGCCGTTCGGCATCTCCACCGTCAAGGGCGTCGACGTCGACGAGCTGCTGGGCCGCGCCAAGACGGCCAGCAGCCCGACCGACAACGTGATCAACTTCGTCAAGCTGGCGGACGACGCGGGCGTCGGCGCGGGCGTCGGCTCCAGCTCCGGTTCCGGCTCCTCCGGTGGAGGCGGCGGCGGTGTGCTGATCGGCATCCTGGTGCTGGCCCTGGCCGGTGGCGCGGGCATCTTCTTCTACTCCCGCAAGAAGAAGCAGCAGCGTGAGGCCCGTGAGGCCGCCGAGCTGGCCGCGGTCAAGCAGACCGTGGACGAGGACGTCACCAAGTTCGGCGAGGAGATCACCGACCTCGACACCGACGTCAAGCTGCTCGGCGACGGCGCCGAGCACCAGCAGGACTGGCAGCGCGCCCTCGACTCCTACGAGCGGGCCAAGACGGAGCTGGTCGCGGTCAAGCGCCCCGACGAGCTGCGCGGCGTGACCACCGCGCTGGAGGAGGGCCGCTACGCCCTCGCCTGCGTGAAGGCGCGCGTCAACCACCAGCCGCTCCCCGAGCGGCGCTCACCCTGCTTCTTCAACCCGCAGCACGGCCCCTCGTTCCGCGACGTCCGCTGGGCCCCGCCCGGTGGCGCGGTGCGCGAGGTGCCGGCCTGTGCGGCCGACGCCGATGCCATCGAGCGCGGCTTCGAGCCGCAGACCCGTGAGGTCATGGTCAACGGCCAGCGCCGCCCCTACTACGACGCGGGCCCGGCCTACCAGCCCTACGCCTACGGCTACTACGGCGGTTTCGGCGACGTCATGACCGGCATGCTCGTCGGCACGATGCTCGGCAGCATGATGGGCGGCGGCTGGGGCATGGGCGGCTACGGCGCCGGCTATGCCGACGGCGCGGCGGCCGACGGCGGAGGCGACTTCGGCGGCGGCGGTGACTTCGGTGGCGGCGGCTGGGGTGACTTCGGCGGTGGAGGCGACTTCGGCGGCGGCGACTTCGGCGGCGGCGACTGGTAGTCGTCCCTGACAGCCGGACGGGCGCGTCTCCCTCGGGGAGGCGCGCCCGTCGTCGTGCCGGGGCCGGCTCACACGTGCCGCCGGCGGCGTGGCACGGCCCGCTCAGGTGCTGCGGCGCGCGGTCAGCCGGGGCTCCAGCAGCGTGCCGTCGGGTACGGCATGGCCCGCGAGCTTGTCCATCAGGAGCCGGACCGCCTGCCGGCCGACCTCCTCGGCCGGGATCAGCACCGAGGTGAGCGCCGGGCTGGACCGTTCCGCGATGTCGTCGGGGCAGATCGCCACCACCGCGACCTCGTCGGGCACCCGCCTGCCGTACTGGCGCAGCGCCCCGAGCACGTGGTTGACCGCGGCCTCGTTGTGGACGACCAGCCCGGACAGGCCGGGCCGGGCCTCCAGCAGTTCCCCCAGTGCGGCGGACACCTGGTCGAAGGTGTCCTCGCAGGGCAGCGCCACCCCGGTCAGGCCGTGTTCGGTCATCGCCCGGGTGAACCCCTCCCGGGTGCGGCGGGCGAAGCCGGTCCCCCGCTCGTAGACCACGGCGGGAGCGCCGAGCAGTGCGACGTCGCGGTGCCCACGCTCGGCCAGGTGCTCCACGCAGAGCGCACCCGCGCGGCCGAAGTCCAGGTCGACGCAGGTCAGCCCGGCCGTGTCAGCGGGGAAGCCGATCAGCACACTCGGCTCGGCGAGCTCCCGCAGCAGTGGCACCCTGCTGTCGTCGAGCTCCACGTCCATCAGCACCAGGCCGTCCACCAGCGCGCTCGCCGCCGCCCGGCGGAGCCCGTCGGCTCCCTCGTCGGCGGTCAGCAGCAGCACGTCGTGGTCGTACTGCCGGGCCGCGGTGACCACCGAGGTGGCGAACTGCATCAGCACCGGGACGTGCATCCCGGCCCGGAGCGGCAGCACCAGCGCGATGACGTTGGACCGCTTGCTGGCCAGCGCCCTGGCCCCGGCGTTGGGGTGGTATCCGAGCACGCGCACGCTGTCGAGCACCCGCCGCCGGGTGTCAGCGGAGATCGCGCGCTTCCCGCTGAGCACGTAGGAGACCGTGCTCACCGCCACTCCCGCGTGCCGGGCGACCTCGGCGATCGTCACCGCCCGCCCTCTCACACGGTCCCCTCGAAGGCGAGGGAGGCCAGGGTGATCCCGGTGTTCTCGAACACCACATAAAGATCGCGGACTCCGCCGGCCTCCGCAAGCCCCGCACGGATCTCGGCGAGGTCGTAGCGGCCACCCGTGGGGACGGGCAGGACAGCGGCGACCGGGCCGTAGAGGGGATCGTCCAGCCGCAGGGTGATCATGCCGCCTTCCACGCCGGTCGCGCGGGCCAGGCAGGTGGCCGCCCCGGTCCCCAGGTCGACCGAGCGGAACAGGATCCACCCGCCCTCGGCGGTGGACCGTACGGCGTCGCCGGAGACCTTGGCCGCGTCCACGAACGCCACCGCGTCGTACTCGTCGTGGTCGACGGCGGAGATCGGGCCCGCGAGGGCGGCGCGGGGTGGGATGTGCTCGCCCTCGACGTGGAAGGGGGCGCACAGGTGGATGTCGCGGGCGGAACGGCCGATCATGATCTTGTGGGGCGCGTCCTCGACGACGAACCTGTTCCGGGTCACGTCCCAGAAGGCCAGCTCCCGGACGTCCATGCTCCAGGTGACCGTCTCGCTCTCCCCCGGCGCGAGCCGTACCTTGACGAAACCGCGCAGCCGGCGCTGCGGCTGCTTGACCCGTGAACGCCGCTGGTGGGTGTAGATCTGGACGACCTCGACCCCGGCGCGGGAGCCGGTGTTGGTGACGGTGGCCGAGGCGGTGACCCGGCCGTCCGCCACCGAGACGGTCAGGTCGGCGTAGCCGAAGGTGGTGTAGCTGAGACCGTGGCCGAAGGGGTGGAGCGGGGTGCCCCGGTAGTACTGGTAGGTCGCGTCGGAGGCGATGATGTCGTAGTCGAGCAGGTCGGGCAGGTCGCACTCCGACCGGTACCACGTCTGGGTGAGCCGCCCCTCGGGGTCGGCGTCGCCGAACAGCACCTCGGCCAGCGCGTGCCCGTACTCCTGGCCGCCGTGCGAGGACCACAGCACTGCGGGCGGCCCCTCCCCGTCCCAGGTCACCGGGTAACCGCTGCTGATCACCATGACGGTCCGCGGGTTGGCCGCGCACACGGCCCTGACCACGGCCTGCTGTGCGGCGGGCAGCGCCAGGCTGAGCCGGTCCTCGGTCTCCCTGCCGTTGACCAGCGGGTGGTCGCCGACCACCACCACGGCCACGTCCGCCGTCGCGGCGAGGGCGGCGGCCGCCGCGGCGCCGTCGACGACCTGCTCCATGGTCAGCCAGGCCGCCGCGTCGGCGTCGTCGGCCAGCCGGAACACCTCGCCGTCCAGCGCGACGTAGCGGCCGGTGGAGATGTGCCGGAGCGCCAGCGCCCCGCGTGGCCGGGGCTCCGTCCGGAAGGTCTGGCGCACCTCCCAGCCGTTGGGGCCCGGCTGGTCGTTGACCAGCACCCCGTCGTCGTCCACCGACAGGTAGCGCCCGGTCGCCACGGCCCGCAGCGCGTACGAGCCGCCGCCCCAGTCGAAGAGGTCGAACAGGCCGGTCTCCGGTACGGCGCCGGGGGCCCCGACCGCGAGCGGCCCGCCGTCGAGGCCGGCGACGACGGGGCCGCCCTCGACCGCGAGCGTCACCCGGTCGACGGCCTCGCAGAAGACGGTCTCGCCCCGTTCGGCCAGCCCGGCGCGGGCCGTGACGGCGTACGGGAGCGTCCCGGAGTACCAGTCCTCCATCAGCGTGTCGCCGAGCTGGCCGATGACCGCGATCCGGCCGCCCGGGGGCAGCGGCAGGATGCCGTCGTTGCGCAGGAGCACGATCGAGCGCCGCGCCGCCTCGCGGGCCAGCGCCTGGTGCTCGGGGCAGTTGACGACCTCCTCGGTGACGTGGTCGTACGGCGTGCCGGGATCGAACTCGCCGAGCCGGAAGCGGATCGACAGCGCGTGCCCCACCGCCACGTCGATGTCCGCCTCGGTGAGCAGACCGCGCTCCAGCGCCTGGCGGAGGTGGCCCAGGGTGGCCTCGGTCCGGTCGTCGTCCTGGGTGAAGCTGTCGAGTCCGGCCTTGATCGCGTGCGCGTAGGCCTCGGGGAGGTCGTCGTGGTAGGCCTGCAGTCCGGCGAGGTTGGCGGGCGCGTAGGCGTCGCTGACCACCAGGACGTCGTCGGACGCCCAGCCGCGCAGCACCTCGTTGATCAGCGGGCTGAGGTGCGCCGGGCGGCCGTTGACCAGGTTGTAGGAGGGCATCACGGCGACCGCGGCACCGTGCTCCAGGGCGGGCCGGTAGGCGGGCAGCTCGTACTCGTGCAGCACCCGGGGCGGCAGGTTGCTGGAGGTGACGCAGCGGTCGGTCTCGTTGTTGTAGCCGAGGAAGTGCTTGAGCGTGGGTGCGGTCTTCAGCACAGTGGGATCGCTCCCACGAAGGCCGGAGGCGTACGCCGTGGCCATGACGCCGGTCAGCCACGGGTCCTCGGAGTAGCCCTCCTCGTTGCGGCCCCAGCGCGGGTCCCGGAGCGGGTTGACCACCGGGGCCCACACGTTGCGCCCGGCGCCGGCCGGGTCCTTGTGGTGGAAGGCCAGGACCTCGTCGCTCGTCGCCTCGCCGACCCGCCTGACCAGCTCGGGGTCCCAGCTGCTGGCCAGCCCGACCGCCTGGGGGAACACCGTGGCCGGGCCCAGCCAGGCCAGGCCGTGCAGGGCCTCGGTCCCGGTGCGGAAGGCGCCCAGGCCGAGCCGTCCGACCGGTGCGTGGTACTGGTGCAGCAGGCCGATCTTCTCTTGGAGGGACAGCCTGCCGCGCAGGTCCGCGATGCGCTGTGCGAGTGGGAGCTGCGGGTCACGGAACGGTTGGTTCATCGGGGGACCATCCCTCTGAGAGCGTCGAAGCGCTTCGACATGGGGCCGGGAGGACGCGCCTCTGTCGAAGCGCTTCGATATTCGGTCCGGGAAAACTCCGCCCGTTACACGCATGTTTCGAACGGAGTTCCCCTGAAGGGTGCACGCCTGTGCGGCTCAGGTCAAGAGATACGCGGCAGACGGCCCGAATCCACCGAATCGAGCACCCGGGCGGCGCCGCCCAGCGCCGCCGCGCCGTACCCCAGGGTGGAGGCCACGACCTCGCAGCCCCCGCCGTCCGGCGCGATCGTGCGCCCGCGCATCTCGGCCTCCACCTCGGGCAGCAGCCAGGGCGCGAGCGGCACGTAGTAGCCGCCCAGGATGACCAGCTCGGGGTTGAGCAGGTTGGCGATCATCGCCACGCCCTTGCCCAGGTTGCGCCCCACGGTGGCCAGGACGGTGAGCGTACGGGGGTCGGCGGCGTGGGCCAGCCGGATCACCTCGTCCAGCTCGATCTCCACCTCCGTGGGGGAGAGGGCGGCGTGCTCCAGGACCGCGCCGATCCCCGCGACGGCCTCCAGGCATCCCAGCCGGCCGCAGCGGCACTCGGCGCCGAGGGGGTCGAGCTGGATGTGGCCGACCTCCCCGCCGTAGCCCCGCCCGCCGCGGCGGAGCCGCCCGTCGAGGATGACCCCGGCGCCCACCCCGATCTCGCCGGTGAGGTAGACCAGGTTGGCCGTCCCCGCCCGGGGGCCGAAGCGGTGCTCGGCCAGGGCCGCGAGGTTGGCGTCGTTGTCCACCTGCACCGGGTAGCCGGGGTCGCGCAGGGCCTTGGTGAGGTCGCCGCACAGGTCGGCGTCGCGCCAGCCGAGGTTGGGCGCGATGCGCACGGTGCCGTCGATGCCGACCAGACCGGGAACCCCCACCGTGAGACCGAGGACCTGACGCTCCTCCCTGGCCATCCGGCTGCCCACCCGGCGGACGATCGCCGCGACCGTCGCCACGGCCTGGGCGGCCGTGACGGCCGCACCGGGGAAGGACCGCCGCCAGGACAGCAGCCTCTCCCCCGCCAGGTCCACCGCGACCGCGGTGACGTAGTCGACGTTGACCTCGACGCCGATCGCGGCGTACGGCGAGCCGTCGAGCACGAGCATCGTGGCCGGACGGCCGACCCGGTTCTCGGTCAGCCCCGTCTCCCGCACCAGGCGGCGGTCGATCAGGTCGGCGACCAGGCTCGACACCGTCGCCTTGTTGAGCCCCGTGGAGGCGGCGATGTCCGCCCGCGAGCAGGGCGCGTGCTCGCGCACGAACCTCAGCACCACGGCGAGGTTGGTGGCCCGGACGTCGGCGAAGTCCGCCGGCTGTGGATCCGTCGTAGATGTGATCAAGGTCAGTCCCGTTCCCACGCGGCCAGGCTGGCCCCATCATGCCCCATCGTTCACCAATCTGTGACCGCCTCCCACCGGCCCGCGATCGGCGGTCCCTTGTGGCGGAGGTCACCCTCGACTAATTTGTTTGGTCGAAAGACGAACTAATTCTACCCCGGAGCCATCTCCGCCGACACCCCCGATCCGTCCTGACCAACGAAGGGAACGCGTCGTGAACCATCCCCCCGGAGACGCGATGACCAGCCGCCGCGGATTTCTCAGCCTGGTGGGGCTCAGCGCCGCCATGGCCGCCGGCGGCGGCCTGCTCAGCGCGTGCTCCACCCCCAGCGGCCCCCGCCCCGGCGGTGGCGGGGCCACCGCCGCCGCCGCGGAGAAGCTGACGTCGCTGACCCCCACCTACACGGCCTTCCCCGGCGTCAAGCCGGATCTTCCCGGCACGGTCTCCACTCTGCCCGGGGTGCCCGACATCAGCGGCGGTTTCACCACCTATCCCGCCGCCCCGGCCGCCGCGCTCACCCAGAAGGCGGGCAAGGGCGGGACCTACAAGGCGATGACACCGCTGTGGGGACCGGTGCCGCCCGGCCTGGCGGACAACTCCTACTTCCAGGCCGTCAACGCCGACATCGGCGCGACCGTGGAGTTCCAGATCACCGACGGCATGGTCTACGTCGACAAGGCGATCGCCCGGCTCGCCTCCGGGGACATCCCGGAAATCATGGTCATCCCGAGCTGGGAGATCGACAAGATGGCGGACTTCAACACCGCCGTCGACCAGGCCTTCGAGGACCTCACCCCCTACCTGCAGGGTGACAAGGTCAAGCCGTACGCCCTGCTGGCCAACCTGCCGACCGCCGCGTGGGAGTGGTCGGTCTGGAACGGCAAGCTGATGGCGGTGCCGTTCCCCACCGAGCCCTACCCCTACGGCCTGCTCTACCGCAAGGACCTGTTCGACAAGAACGGCTGGAACGCCACCCCCACGAACGCCGAGGAGCTGTACCAGCTGGGCAAGGAGATCACCGACCCCAAGGCGAAGCGCTGGGCGTTCGGCGACATCCACGAGATGGTCTGGCCGATCTTCCGGATCCCGCAGGAGTGGCGCTACGAGGGGGGAAAGCTCGTCCACAAGTACGAGACCCCCGAGTACGAGCAGATGCTGGCCTTCATGCGCAGACTCTTCGAGGAGGAGCTGATCCACCCGAGCGTCGCCGGCAGCAAGGGCGCCAACGAGAAGGAGCTGATCGGAGCCGGGCAGATCACCGTCTACCGGGACGGGCTCGGCGGCTGGAAGGAGCTCCTCCAGCAGCACCGGAGCAAGGACCCCGACTTCGACATCGGCGTCTTCCCGTTGTTCGCCCACGACGGCGGCAAGCCGCTCATGTACCACAACACGGCGGCGGGCATCTTCACCTTCATCAGGAAGGGGCAGCCCAAGGAGAAGGTGGAGGAGATCCTCTCCATCCTCAACTGGTGCGCGGCGCCGTACGGGACCAAGGAGTACGAGCTGGCGACCTTCGGCGTGGAGGGCAAGCACTTCGAACGCGACGCGCACAACGTCCCGCAGGCCACCGACCTCGGCCGCAAGGAGGTCGCCCAGACCTACATCTTCCTCGGCGGGCGCCCGCTCTACGTCGACTGGATCTATCCCGAGGCGGTCAAGGCCAACGTGGAGTGGCAGAACGCCGGCTTCCCGCACATCGAGAAGACCCCGTTCGACGGGATCCGGGTCCAGCGGCCCTCGAAGTACTCCGGCCTGCAGGTCCCCACCGAGGACAAGTTCACCGACATCATGCGCGGTCGCCGCCCCGTCAGCGACGCCAAGCAGATCGCCACCGAGTGGCGGCGGGACGGCGGAGACGAGGCCCGGGACTTCTACCTGAAGGTCCTGCGGGACAACGGCCGTGCTTAGGGATTCCGTGAACACCGGGCCGGCGGGTGACCTGACCTCACCCGCCGGCACCGGCACCACCAAGGATGACGGCAAAAGGGGCGCGAGGACAAGCCGCAGTTCGCGCGGGCCGTTCCCGGCCAGGCTGAGACGCGACTGGCAGCTCCTGCTGATGACGCTGCCCGCGATCGGCCTGCTGGTCGTCTTCCACTACGTGCCGCTGCTCGGCAACGTCATCGCCTTCCAGGACTACTCGCCCTACGTCGGCTTCGTCGACAGCGCCTGGGTCGGCCTGTCCAACTTCCAGTGGCTCATGCTCGACGAGAGCTTCTGGGACGCGACGCTCAACACCCTGTCGATCACGACGTTCCAGCTGGTCTTCTACTTCCCCGTGCCGATCATGCTGGCCGTCCTCCTCGACAGCGTGGTACGGCCCCGCCTGCGCCTGTTCATCCAGGGCATCGTCTACATGCCGCACTTCTTCTCGTGGGTGCTGGTCGTCACCCTGTTCCAGCAGATGTTCGGCGGCGCCGGACTGCTCTCCCAGACGCTGCGGGACCACGGGTACAGCGGCTTCGACCTCATGACCAACCCCGACACCTTCCTCGTGCTGGTGACCGCGGAGACGATCTGGAAGGACGCGGGCTGGGGCACGATCATCTTCCTGGCCGCGCTGGCGGCCATCAACCAGAACCTCTACGAGGCGGCGGCGGTGGACGGCGCCTCACGCTGGCGGCGGCTCTGGCACATCACGCTGCCCGGCCTGCGCCCGGTGATCATCCTGCTGCTGATCCTGCGCCTGGGCGAGGCGCTGAACGTCGGCTTCGAGCAGTTCTTCCTGCAACGCGACGCGGTCGGCAGGGACGCCGCCGAGGTGCTGGACACCTTCGTCTACTGGCGCACGCTGCTGACCGGCGAGTGGAGCTACGGCGCGGCGGCCGGGCTGGTCAAAGGCCTGGTCGGACTGATTCTGATCCTCGTGGCCAACAAGGTCGCCCACCGATTCGGCGAGCAGGGAATCTACAAACGATCATGACTATCTCACCCGCCTGGGCCGAGCGGCCGAGCCGTGCCGGCGGCCTCGTCAAAGGAATCGTCCTCACGCTCATCGTGGCGTGCGTCCTCTTCCCGATCTACATGGTCGTGCTGACCAGCCTCTCCACCCAGGAGACCGTGTCGGAGGCCGGCGGCCTGGTCACCGTGCCCGGCGAGCTCTCCTTCGCCGCGTACGCCGAGCTCTTCTCCGGCGGCGTGGTGACCAGGTCGGTCATGGTCAGTCTCGGCGTCACCCTCGTCGGCACGGCCATCAGCCTGACCGTCACGGTGCTGGCCGCCTACGGCCTGTCCCAGCCGGGTTCGCTGCTGCACAAGCCGATGCTGTTCCTCATCCTGCTGACGTTCCTGTTCGGCCCCGGGCTCATTCCGAACTACCTGCTGGTCAGCTCCCTGGGGTTGATCGACACCTACTGGTCGCTGATCCTGCCGGGCGCGGTCACCGCGTTCAACCTGGTGGTCATGCGGGCGTTCTTCATGAACATCCCCGAAGAGGTGAGCGACAGCGCGCGGATCGACGGGGCGAGCGAGTTCCACATCCTGAGGAAGATCGTGCTGCCCATGTCGAAGGGCGTCACGGCCGTCATCGGCCTGTTCTACGCGGTCGGCTACTGGAACTCGTTCTTCAACGCCGTCCTCTACCTGAACGACAACGCCAAGTGGCCGCTGCAGGTCGTACTCCGGCAGTACGTGCTCCAGGGCCGGTCCCTGTTCTCCGGCCAGACCGGCAACGTCACGGTCGCCGGCCAGGCGCTGCCCCCCAGCCTGGCCATCCAGATGGCGATCGTCGTCGTCGCGCTGCTCCCGGTGCTGTTCGTCTACCCCTTCGTCCAGCGGCACTTCACCAAGGGAGTCATCATCGGCGCCGTCAAGGGCTGAGCCGCACCCGGACCGTCCGCCGGGAGACCCGTGACCGTTCGCCTATGGCCTGCGTAGTCCTGTGATCAACGGCGCTGATCGGCGTCTGCACGATGCCGGATGTCGAGAACATGAATCTCTCGCGGTTCCTGTTCATCGTGGATCTCGTACAGAATTCGCCGGTCACGCATCAGCCGGGCACTGTAGATGCCCGCGAGCGGCTCGTTGAGTTCTTTACCGACCCGATAAGGGTTCGCCAGAAGCGCACCCGTAATGAACTCAACCGCCCCCGCCGCAACATCGGGTGAGAGCTTGTCCGAGATAGCCCGCCTGGCCGCAGCGCCCAGAACCGGCTCAAAAGGCGGGCGCTCGTACTCACTCACCGACGGTGGTCAAGGAGCGCACGGATCGCCTCAGACCCATAGACGCTCTCACCGGCCGCGATCGAATTTCGCGACTCGACGATCGCCATGACCGCCTCGGTGTCGGAGAGCACGTCGACAGTCTCCTGCAGACGTTCCACCAGACCGATCTGGTCGGCGGACACGACGGCCGCCAGCCGCTCTCCCCTGTCGGTGAGTGCGATCACCTTGCCCCGAGCCGCAGAGGCGACGGCCTCGTCCCAGCGCTCCGGGTGGGCGTGAAGTTCCTCCAGGGCGATCTCGAATGCTGCTTCGCTCATGCCGACAGCGTACGCGTCGAACAGCTGGTCGAGAGGTATCTCAACGCCAAAAGCTCGGTTCTTCACCGTCCGGTACGGCTTGCGCCTCATGAGCGGCGAACGTGAGCCGTCGGACACCTCATCAGGTGTCCGGCACCTTCTCGGTTAGGAGACACCTGTGCAGGATCCACGCGTGCCATCCGGCACCCGTCGACGCCGTGCCTGTCATCGTGCGCCGAAGAAATCACGCAGAGCCTGGGCCACGACGAGGGGAGCTCCGTCGTTCTCCGGTCCCGAGTGCCCGAGGCCCGGCAAGGTGATGCTCTGCGCATGGGGGAGCACGGTGGCGAGCCGCTTCAGCGCGGCACCGAAGTAGGCCGGGCTTTTCGTCCCGTTGAGTAGCAGCACGTGCGCCCGCAACGTCGCATACTCCTCGACGGTGTCGGCCATCTCCCGAATGATCCGCATGTCGAAGTGTTGCGTGGGGATCAGCTCGGCGATGGGCACATCGTCTTCAGGAAGGTCGCGCTGCACGCGTGAGCCGATCGTCATCAACGGCACGATCACGAATCGTGGGATTCGACCGAGCACCGGTTCGACACCGAGGCCCCTCAATGCCGTGATCAGCGCGGAGGAACGCTTACCGGCGGCGATTTCGTGGTCGAAGCGCCGCACCCAGTCGGCCGGCACCGAGCCGTCGATGGACAAGGGGGGCTCGTACAGAGCGATCCGGTCGAGCGAGGGGGTGACGAGGGCTGTGCGCAGCGTGACGAGCGCACCTGAGCTCAGCCCGAAGACCCGCGAAGCCCCGGTCGCCGTGACAAGCGCCTGCAGGTCTTCGATCTCCTGCTGCATCCCGAAGCCGTCGCCGTACGGTCCGCTCAGGCCACGCCCGCGCCGGTCGGGCACATACACGCGAAAGTCGGTGCAGAGGGCGTCGGCGAGCTTCATGAGGTGCTGCGATGCCTGCATTCCACCGTGCATGAGAATCAATCCGGGGCCGCAGCCTCGTTGCCGGTAGCCGATCGTCGTCCCGTCGGCGGAACGGACCTGGCCCTTGCCGTATTCGGGCACGGTGCTCCCTCCGTCGGTGTGCTGAGTACGCGGCGAATCCTTCATCGCGCATCGCCTGCGGCTGTGGCCGGGATGAACCTCTTCAGCGCCTGCTTGCCGAACTCCACCGCCGCGTTCCCGCGCTCCAGCAGGTCGTCCCGATACTCTCCCAGCGCCGAGGTCAGGTCCCGTTCGCCTCGATTGACCGCGGCCAGCCGCGCGCACAACCGCACGGCATCCTGCATCGCGGTGCTCGCGCCGTTCCCGCCGCTGGCCAGCGTCAGGTGCGCGGCGTCGCCGAGCAGCGTGACCCGGCCCACCGGCCATGACGACATCGGCCTGTCGTAGATCTTGGACCGGCCGACGGCGCTCATGTCGGCCGAGCGCACCAGATCCCGCAGGTCGGGATGCCAGCCGTCGATGAGGTCCAGCACCAGCTCGCGCGCGTCCTGTTGGCCGCGTCCCGGGTCGGTGGCCGCCGGATGCTCCGGCGGCACCATCAGCACCCACCGCACATAGCTGTCGCGGTACGGCATGTCCAGCCCGGGAGCGAGCTCGGCGGCGGCCTCGGACGGCTCCCTGCCGAACTGCATCCGTCCCAGCATCAGCGTGATCCCGGGCCCCCGCACCATCGTGCCGCGCCCCGGCACCAGCCGCAGGAAGCGGTCGGTGACGGGGGTACGCCCCATCGCCCCGCACAGATCCGAGTCGACGAGCCCGACTTCGGGCACCAGATGCCGCCGCACCACGGAGTTCCCGCCGTCGGCGCCGACCAGAACCTCACCCGTGGCCTGCGTGCCGTCGGCGAAGCGGGCGGTCACGGTCCCGCCTGGCTCCTCCGCGAAACCCGCCAGCCGCCTGCCGTGCGCGACCCGGTCCCCCAACTCACCGAGCAGGATCCGCCGCAGCACCTGCCGGTCCACCGCCCTGGCCTCCGCCGGCGGCCCCTCCAGGTCACGGCTGAGCACCGTGAGCTGTTCGTCGAACAGCAACCCCGGCCCGGTCAGACTGCCGCTGGTGACCTCGACCAGCTCGTAGAGCCGCTGCGGCAGGCTCGCACGCAACGCCTCCATCCCGGGCGACGCCAGCCCGATCCGGTATCCCTGGAACCGCTCGCTACTACCGTCGTCCGCCTCGTACACGCGCACGTCGATGCCTGCTCGGACGAGCGCATGCGCGAGCGTCAGCCCGCCGAGCCCCGCCCCGATCACCAGTACCCGTCCCACGCCTTGCTCGGTCATCCCGTCCTCCGCCTCCTACGTGAACGTCGTTCACGTGTACATTGTTCACGTACGTGAGGCCGAACTGTCAACCCCGGCTAGGAGGATTCGAATGAGTCAGCGGCGCGCCGAGGTGCTTCAGGCGGCGATCGACCTGCTCGACGAGGCCGGCCTGGACGGTCTCACCATGCGGCTCCTGGCGAGCCGGCTCGGCGTGCAAGCAGGCGCGCTGTACCGGCACTACCCCAGCAAGCAGGCCCTGCTGGACGCCATGGTCGCGCACCTGGCCACCCCGCCCACCGGCGCCGCCCCACGCCTTGACGGCACCTGGGACGAGCGACTGCGCGGCGTCGCGACCGGCATGCGCGAGGTCATGCTGGCCCACCGCGACGGCGCGCGCCTCATGTCCACCTTCCACCACCCGGGCGGCGAGGCCGTCGCCACCTTCCACGGCCTCATCGCCGCCCTGGCCGCCGCGGGCGTCTCCGCAGAGACGGCGGCCGTCGCCGTGGACACGGTCCTGGCCTACGTCAACGGCTACACGATCGAGGAACAGGCCCGCAAAACCGACGCCGACGACTGGCCCAGAGACCGCCGCGACCGCGCCTTCCACGGCGGCCTCGAATTGATCATCACCGGCATCAGAGGATCTTTGTCCTGAACTCGGCGGCACATCCGTGACGGGCAACCCACCCGGACAGAGTGCGGAGAGACTTCCGGCTGCCCGTCCTGCTCGCCACGGCCACCACCCTGGCCGTGGCCGTGGCGATCGGGCTGCCCTTCGGCGGGCCGGCGACCGAGTATGCCAACGCGGCCGTCTCCATCAAGAAGACCGACGACCACTTCAGCGTCACCATCACCGACCCCGCGGCCGACCGCCGGCGCTTCGAGGAGGCATTCCGCGCGGTCGGACTGAACGTCACGGTGAAGGTCATCCCGGCGGCACCGGACGAGGTGGGCACGCTGGTCGGCCCGATCGTCCCCGATGGCTTCACATGGCACGGGAGCATAGGCGTACAGCGCCTGGAGCACTGCGCGTCGGTGTTCTGCGGCAAGGTCTGGATGCCCGCGGACTTCCCCGGCCAGGTCGTCTTCGGAGTCGGCCGCCCCGCCAAGCCGGGCGAGCCCTACACCGAGGGCTCCGCCTACAACCTCTCGGGAGAGGAGGCCCTGGACGGCTACCCGGTTCACGGCAGACCGGTCGCGACCGTCCGCGCCGAGCTGCACCGGCGAGGAATGAAGATCGGCTACCGCCTGCTCTGGATCCTCCCCAATGACGGTCCCCCGGGTCAGACCAGCTTCTTCGACCAAACCGTCCCCGCGGACCGGATCAAGGACGACTGGATCGTCAACGGCTCCCGCGACCACAGCTCCGACACCGTCGACCTCTACGTCGTCCCCGGCCCCGAGGCCGGCCCCGAGGCCGGCCCCGCCCCCGACCCGCTGAAGGCCGCCACCCCCCGGTGGTACGACCTCGTCGACTGAGCACGGCCGCCTGTACACGATCGCCTGTTGCGAAGTGCACGCCCCCGTTCGCCGTACGGCGTGCACTTCTCAACAGCCCCCGCGACGGGTCAGCGGGTCAGGGTGAGGTCCCTGATCCGCAGGTCGCCCTTGACGACCAGGTAGAGGTCGCCCTTGCCGCGTGCGCCCGCGAGCGGGGCGGTGGCCGTGGCCCACTGGTAGATCCCGCCGGTGGCGGCCACCGGGACGGTGCCGAGGAGCTTCCCGGCCGGGGAGCCGAGGCGGACCTCGACGGACGAGGCGGCGACGGCCGCGACCCCGAGTTTCACCCCGGTGATCCCGGTGCCGAGGTCCACGTCCTTGAAGGCGACCCACTCGCCCGCCGAGGCGCCGACCGCGTCGCCGCTGACCTTGGTCTCGTCGACCAGTTCGACCCCGGCGTAGTCGTCGAAGTCGGCCGCGCGGGTGACGCTGGTCAGGTCGCGGGCGGGGATGCGCTCGCCGGACACCTTGACCGTGGTCCGCCGGCGGACCCGGTCGGAGGAGGAGCCGACGAGCACGTCGTGGACCGAGGGCTCCACCGTGAAGCGCCCCCGGGTCACGTCCCACAGGGCCAGGTCCGCGGTCTTGATCGGGAGCTTCACGACCTTCGACTCGCCCGGTGCGAGGTGGACCCGCTGGAAGCCGCGGAGCTGCCTGACCGGCTGCTCCACCCTGGAGCTGTGCTGATGGGTGTAGAGCTGGACGACCTCGTCGCCCGCCCGGGAGCCGGTGTTGGTCACCCGGACGCTCACCTCGTAGCCGCCGGGGACAGAGGTGACACGGAGCCCCTGGTAGCCGAAGGTGGTGTAGCTCAGCCCGTGGCCGAAGGCGTAGAGCGGGCGCTCCTTGGCGTACAGGTAGGTCGCGCCGGTCTTGATGATGTCGTAGTCGAGGATGTCGGGGAGTTCGGTTCCGGCACGGGGCCAGGTCTGGGTGAGGCGGCCGGCCGGGTTGGCGTCGCCGTACAGGATGTCGGCCAGCGCGTGGCCGGTCTCGGCTCCGGCGTGAGTGGTCCACAGGATCGCCGGGACCTTGTCCTGGAGCCGGTCGACGGTCGTCGGGTAGCTGTTCTCCAGCACCACCACCGTGTTCGGGTTCGCCTTCCGGACCGCCTCCACCAGCGCCTGCTGCCCCTCGGCCAGGCCGGTGCCGGTCCGGTCGTGGTCCTCGCGGCCGTTGATGAACGGCATGCTGCCGACCACGACCACCGCCACGTCGGCGTCCTTGGCCGCCGCGACGGCCTCGTCGACGCCGCTGCGCACGGTCTCCCTGGTGAACCGGGTGGCGCCCTCGGCGGTGGTGAGGCCGAGGGTGCCGTCGGCCGCGGCCGTGACGTACTGGTCGGGGCCGAACCAGTCGTAGGCGGTCTCGTAACCGGCGTACCTCAGCAGCGTCGTGCCGTCGGACTGGGCCTCCAGCTTGAACTGCTCCTGGACGAACCAGCCGGTGGGCTGGTCCTGGCTGTTGGCCAGGGTGGACCAGTTGGCGCGGCTGACGTATTTGCCGTTGGCGACGCTGCGCAGGGTGACGACGCCCTGGCCCCAGTCGAAGACGTCGAACTGCTCGGTCGGTCCGGCCGTGGTCGCCGACAGTTTCAGGTCGGCGCCCGCGCCGGTGCCCGCGGTGAGGTATCTGCCGCCGGCCTTGAGCGCGATCCGGTCGACGCCCTCGGCGGCGGTGGTGGCCGCGCGTTCCCTGATCCCGTCGAGCGGGGTGACCCGGTAGGTCGGTTTCCCCGAGTACCAGTCGGTGTAGAGGGTGTCGGCCAGCGGGCCGATCACGGCGACCTTCTTCGCCGGGCTGAGCGGCAGGGCCTTGTCCGCGTTCTTGAGCAGGACCATCGCCTCGGCCGCCGTCCGGCGGTTCAGCGCGCGGTGCTCGGGGCTGTCCACCACGGCTTTGGTGATCTTCCCGTACGGCCCGCCCTCCGGGTCGAACTCGCCCAGCCGGAACCGGATGCCCAGGATGTCGCGGACGGCGCCGTCGATGTCGGCCGTGGTCAGCAGCCCCTGGGCGAGCGCCGCGTTGACCGAGTCCACCGTCGGGGCGGCGTTGGTGTCGTTCGCCGTGAAGCTCGCGACCCCCGCCTTGATCGTCGCGGCGGCGGCCTCGGCCTGGGTGGCGTAGTAGGCCTGCGAGCCGGTGAGGTTGCCGGGGCCGCCGGCGTCGGTGACGTTGAACACCGGCCGGTCGGTCCAGGTGCGGACGGTGGAGTCGAGGTCGGTGACCGTGGCGGGCCGGCCGTTGATCCGGTTGTAGGCCGTCATGACACCGGTGGCCGCGTCGGCCGCGATGGCCGTTCTGAAGGCCGGGACGTCGTACTCGTTGAGGACACGGGGCCGCAGGCTGGAGGAGGTGGTGTCCCGGTGGACCTCGTTGTTGTTGGCCAGGAAGTGCTTGAGCACCGGGGCCGCCCGCAGGTGGTCGGGGTCGTCGCCCTGGATGCCGGTGCCGTACGCGGTGGAGATCGCGCCGGTGAGCAGCGGGTCCTCGGAGTAGCCCTCCTCGTTGCGGCCCCAGCGCGGGTCGCGCAGCAGGTTGACCACCGGCGCCCACAGCTGCAGGCCCCAGGTCCGGGGGTTCTCGGCGTGGTAGCCGCGGGCCTCGGTGCCGACGGCCGCGCCGACCTGCTTGACCAGGTCCGGGTCCCAGGTGCTGGCCAGCCCGACGGCCTGCGGGAACACGGTCCCCTGGGCGGTCACGACCTTGCCGCCGTCGTCGATGTCGGTCGACCAGGCGACGCCGTGCAGTGCCTCGGTACCGGTCTTGAACAGGCCGATGCCCAGCCGGTCCACCGCCGGCTGGTACTGGTGGAGCCAGGAGATCTTCTCAGCCAGGGTGAGGCGGCCGAGCAGGTCGTCGATGCGCCGGCTCAGCGGCAGGGTGGGGTCGCGGAAGGGGAGGGTCTCGGCCGCCTGGACGGGGACCACGGACAACCCCATGGTCAGGGCCAGTACGGCTGCCGCCACCAGGGGCTTGCGGAAGGACATTGCGCCTCCAGGTCAGGGGGTCGACGCGGGTGGGTCAGAGGATGCGCGGGCCGGGCCCAGAGACCACGGGCCCGGACTCGGGATGCGCGGGCCCGGACTCGGGATGCGCGGGCCCGGACTCGGGATGCGCGGGCCCGGACTCGGGATGCGCGGGCCCGGACTCGGGATGCGCGGGACGCCGTTCGCCCCGGGCGGCGGCTCCGGGAAAGGTCACTTGATCGCACCGACGGTCACCCCCCGGGTGAGGGTCCGCTGGAAGATCAGGAAGAAGACGACGGCCGGGAGGATGCCCAGCAGCGCCGAGGCGCTCGACATCGTGGCGTCCATCATCTTGTCCCCCTGCAGCACACCCAGCGCCACGGGCACGGTCTGGTTCTCGTTGGAGATCAGGAAGACGAGCGGCAGGAAGAACTCGTTCCAGGTCCAGATGAAGAAGAAGACGAGCAGCACGCTCAGCGTCGGCCTGCTGATCGGCACCACGATCCGCCAGAGCGCCCGCCACTTCCCGGCCCCGTCGATGGCCGCGGCCTCCAGGATCTCGTGCGGGAACCGGCCGAGCACCGAGGCGAGCAGGTAGGTGCCGAAGGCGCTCTGGATCACCGTGAAGATGATGATCACCCCGAGCCGGGTGTCGTAGAGACCGACCTGCTTGGACAGGTAGTAGAGCGGATAGACCAGCGCCTCCTGCGGCAGCGTGTTGGCCACCAGGAACACCACCAGGATCCAGGTCCGGCCGCGGACCCGGCCGATGCCGAGCGCGTAGGCGTTGAACACCGACAGCAGCACCGCGAGCACGGCCACCGAACCGCTGATCAGCAGGCTGTTCCAGAGCTTGCCGCCGAAGTCGACACGGTTCCAGAACTGGACGATCCCGTCGAGGTAGAGGCTGCCGGGCAGGCTCAGCGGGCCGCCGGAGGAGTAGTCCGCCGGGGACTTGACCGCGTTGAGCGTGACGATGGCGAACGGCACCAGCATCACGACGGCCAGCACGGTCAGCGAGACCAGGACCGAGTATTTCCGGATCATGTTTCTTTGTCCTGAATCCGCAGGAAGAAGGCCGTCACCATGATGATCAGGAGGGTGAGCACGGTGGCGATCGCCGAGCCGTACCCGACGTTGGCCTTCTCGAAGAAGTTCTGGTAGCTGAAGTAGGACGGCACGAGGGTGGCGCCGCCGGGGCCGCCCCGGGTGAGCACGAAGATGGGCCCGAAGACCTTCAGCGCGGCGATCGTGCAGGTCAGCAGGACCACGTAGATCTCCGGCCGGATCTGCGGGATCGTGATGTGCCAGAACCGTCGCCACCACGACGCCCCGTCCATCTCGGCCGCCTCGTACAGGGCCGGGTCGACCCGCTGCAGCCCGGCCATGAAGATCACGACCGGGTAGCCGACCTGGAACCACACCATGATCACCATCACGCTCGGCAGCGCCCAGGCCGGGTCGCCGAGCCAGTTCCTCGGTTCCACGCCCAGCAGCCCGAGCAGCTCGTTGAGCGCGCCGAACCGCGGATGCATGATCCATCCCCAGACGATCCCGGCGACCGCGACCGGCAGCACCTGCGGCAGGTAGTACGCCGCCCGCAGCGCGCCGGCCGTACGGGGACCGAACTTCTTGCCCACGTAGTCGAACAGGGTCGCCGACAGGACCAGGCCGAGGGCCGTCGGGACGATCGCCATCGCGACGACCAGCGCGGCGTTGTTGCGGAAGGAGGCCCAGAACCGCTCGTCGGCGAACAGCCGCGTGTAGTTGTCCAGCCCGATCCATCTGGGGTCCCCGATCCCCTGCCAGCGGGTGAACCCGATCCCGACGTTCATCAGGAACGGCACCACGATGACCGCCGTGAACAGCACGGCGCTCGGCAGCAGGAACACCCGGTACCCGCTGCTGCGAGACCTCTTCAACGGAGGACCTCTCTGTGTGCGCGCGGCCCGCACCCGAAGGCGCGGGCCGCGATGGGGGTTGCGTCAGTTGCGTCAGTTGCGTCAGTTGCCGATGTCGCCTCAGTTGCCGATGTCGGCGAGGTTCTCGTTGTACGGCCCGGCGATCTCGTCCAGGACCTGGGCGGACGTCTTGGTGCCGTTGATCAGGTTCTGCACGCCGGAGACCAGCACGTCGTAGTAGCCCGGCGCCGGCCAGTCCGGGTAGAAGGCGAGCCCGTCGGAGCCCGAGAGCTTGGTGAAGTTCTCGATCAGCTCTTTGCTCTTGGCGTCGGTGATGGCCGACGCATCGGCCGCCACCGGGATGCCGCCGGAGTTGCCGAGCAGGTTCTGGATCTCCTTCTTCATCGTGATGTCGATGAAGTCGTAGGCGAGGTCCTTGTTCTTGGCGTTCTCGGGGACGACCCAGAGGTTGCCGCTGGATCCGGCGCTCATCGCGTTGCCCGGCCAGAGGAACGAGCCCCACTCGAAGTCCTTGATGTCGCTGACGAACCGGCCGTACCACCAGCTCCCCGACACCACGATCGGATACTTGCCGCCGATGAAGGACACGCCCATGTCCTCGGCCTTGATCCCGGCCGAGTCCTTGCCGATGTAGCCCTTCTTCACCCAGTCGGCGAAGGTGTCGGCCGCGTAGCGGAACTCCGGCCCGGAGAAGTCGACCTTGCCCTTGTAGAGCTGGAGCGCGTCGACCCACGGCCGCTGCGCCTTGCTCAGCGCGAGCTGGTAGAGGATCTGCTGCGCCGGATACTCGGCGCCGCCGACGGCGAGCGGGGTGATCCCGGCCTTGGCGAACGTGTCCAGCGCCGCGGTGAACTCGTCGTAGGTCGTGGGCACCTCGATGCCCTGCTTCTTGAACGCGTCCTTGTTGTAGTAGACCATCACGTACTCGGCGTAGTTCGGGATGCCGAACCACTTGTCGCCGCCCATCACACCGCGCTCGTCATACTTCGCGGTGGTCTGGAGCGAAGGGCTGAGCAGCTTGTCCCAGCCGCGCTCGGCCGCCTCGGCCGACAGGTCGGTCAGCAGGCCCTGCTTGGACAGCAGCCCGGCGGTGGCGTTGCCCTTGTTGTACTCCATCACGTCCGGAGCCTCGTCGGAGTTGAGGATCATGCCCGCGGACTGGCGGATCTGCTCGAACGCCTTCTCCTCGAACGTGACCTTCACCCCCGGATGGGAGGCCTCGAACTGCTTGACCGCCTCGGCCCAGGCCTTGCCCATCGCACTGTCGGCGCCCTCGTAGTGCCAGAGCTTCAGAACGCGGGGACCTTGGGCGGCGGGCTTGTCCGCGGCCTGCTCGGTGCTCCCGCAGCCGGCCAGGGCCACGAGCAGGGCCGCCACGGCCGCGCCCGTTCTCATCTTGAACATGGTTGTCTCCTAGATGGTGGTGATGACGACCGGGACGCCGGCCCCCACCAGCTCCACGCCCGTGATCCGCGCGTTCCCCGAAACGGTCACCCGCAGCCCGTCCCCGTCGGGGACGGCGGTGATCGTGGTGTCCCCGTCGAGATCGGAGACGACGGTACGGCTCTCGCCCACGCCGTAGCCGACCAGCGTGATCTCTCCGAACGGCCCGTCTCCGACGGTTCCGCCCGGCTCGGCCAGGACGGGGATGAGCGCGCCGTGCCGTACGAACAGCGGGATGCGGTCCAGCGGGGTGGAGACCGTGACGTACCGGCCGCCGGCCAGCACCTCGCCGCTCCAGTGGTCCACCCAGTCTCCGGCCGGCAGGTAGACCTTCCGGACGCCCTCGGGTGAGGTCATCGGGGCCACCAGCAGGTCGCGGCCGAGGAGGTACTCCAGGTCGGCCTGCCAGGCCACCGGGTCGTCGGGGTGATCGACGCACAGGGCCCGCATCATCGGCGCGCCGGTCCGCGCGGCCTGCACCGCCGCCGTGTAGAGGTACGGCATGAGCCGGTAGCGCAGCTTCAGCGCCTCGACGGCCTGGGCCTCGACCTCGGGGAACTCCCACGGCTCACGGCTGGTGGTGCCGTGCAGGCGCAGCAGCGGGGACAGCGCGCCGAACTGGGTCCAGCGGACATACAGGTCGTCGGTGGGGCGGCCGGTGAACCCGCCCGCGTCGTGGCTCCAGAACGGGATGCCGGACAGGCCGTGCGCCAGCCCGCCGCGCAGCGTGCTGCCCATCGCCGGATAGCTGGTGTAGGTGTCGCCGCTCCACTGCGCCGAGTGGCGCTGCCCGCCGAGGAACGACGAGCGCGCCCAGACCATGCCGTGCCCGGCCACCTCCCTGGTCACCTCGGCGACGACGTCGTTGAACAGCAGGGTGTAGACGTTGTGCAGGTCGGTGCCGGTCATCCCGTTGAAGGCGACGGCGTCGCGCGGCACGCCCTCGGCGAAGTCGGTCTTGAAGACCTGCACCCCCTGCTCCAGCAGCGGCCGGAGCAGCCCCTGGAACCAGGTCACCGCGGCGGGGTTGGTGAAGTCGACGATTCCGCAGGCCGGGTAGGAGCCGTGCCAGGCGTCGGCCACATAGACCTCACCATCAGTCTTTTTCAAGAAATATCCGTCTTGTGCGGCGGACGGGAACGCCGGACTCAGCTGGGAGATGTACGGGTTCATCCACAGGCAGACCTTGAAGCCCATCTCGTCCAGCTCCGCCAGCATCCCTCCGGGGTCGGGGAAGTTGACGGCGTCCCACCGCAGGTCGGACCAGTGCCCGTCGGTCTGCCAGTAGGTGTCCAGGTGCAGCACGTCGCACGGGATGCCCCGCTCCCTGATCTTCCGCGCCCGCGCCATCACCCGCTCCTGGGTGTCCACGAAGAACCCCGAGGAGATCCAGGTGCCGAACGCCCACTTCGGCGGGAGCAGCGGGCGGCAGGTGAGCAGGTCGAACCGGTCGAGCACCTCCGGCGGGGTGGGCCCGGCGATCACGTAGTAGTCGATCAGGTCGTCCGGCACCACGATCTGCACGCAGCTGTGCGTGGACTGGCAGACGTCGAACTCCACCGGCGTCCCGCTGTCCACCAGCACGCCGTATCCCCTGCTGGACAGGTAGAAGGGCACGTTCTTGTAGGCCCGCTGCGACTCGGCGCCGAAGGCGTCGAAGTTCCACATGACCGGCCGCTGGCCGCGCTTGTCCAGCGGGGTGAACGACTCGCCGAACCCGGTGAACGCCTCGTCGGCGGGGGCGGCGAAGCTCTCGTGGTAGCCGATCACGGCGCCGCCGGAGCTGGAGCGGCCGAACGGCAGGGTGCGCAGCCGGCCACTGATGTCGGTGTGGCCCCTGTCCTGTTCCAGCAGGGTCGCCCCGGCCGCGTCGGTGAACCGCAGGTGCCAGGGCGCCAGAGTGATCTCCGCGCGGAGCGAGCCCGCGTCGAGCAGGACCGTGCCGTCGCCCGTCTCCACCCGAGCCCCGGCGAAGGCGCCCGGAGTGACCATGGAGATCGCGGCGGCCGAGCGGGTCCGCGCGTCCACGTCCTGGCCGAGCCGGACCCGGATCACCCCCTCGCCCGCCACGCCCACCTGGACCACGAGGGTCTCCTCGGCCGAGGTCACGGCCTTGAGCGTCACTCCGGCCGCCTCGGCCGCCACCAGTTCGGCCGAGGTGAGCTCCGACAGACCCGTCTCGCCGCGCGAGCGGACGGGAAGCTCCGGAGGGTCCGCGACGAAGTACTCATGCGCGATCAGCGGGGGACGGTAAGGCATGCGGGCTCCAGCACTCCAGGCATCCGGTTCGGAGTTAGTTTTACGTCCAAACCAACAAACGTCAACGCCTCAGCTCTGGCCGCGGAGCGGGACCACCGGTGGCCGCCCTTGAGCCGGTCCCGCGTTCCATGGATAATTAGTTTAGTTACCATCCGAACAAAGGAACCAGAGTGGACTGGCCGCGAGGGCTCGACGGGCTGTGCTACGGCGGGGACTACAACCCCGAGCAGTGGCCGGAGGAGGTGGTGAAGGAGGACGTCGAGCTGATGCGGCGGGCCGGGGTCAACCTCGTCACCGTCGGGGTGTTCTGCTGGGCGCGGTTGGAACCGGCACCCGGCGTCCACGACTTCGGCTGGCTGGACCGGGCCTTCGAACTGCTCCACAGCGGGGGGATCAGGGTCAACCTGGCCACCCCCACCGCCTCCCCGCCGCCGTGGTTCGGCCTGGCCCACCCGGACGCGCTCCCCGTCACCGCCGACGGCGTACGGCTCACCCACGGCAGCCGCGACACCTACTGCGTGAGCGCCCCGCCGTACCGGGCCGCCGCCGTCCGGATCACCACCGCGCTCGCCGATCGCTACCGCGACCATCCCGCCCTGGCCATGTGGCACGTCCACAACGAGTACGGCACCCGGTGCCACTGCGACCACGTCGCCGCCGCCTTCCGGGCCTGGCTCCAGGTCAGGCACGGCACGCTGGACGCGCTGAACGACGCCTGGACCACCTCGTTCTGGAGCCAGCACTACTCGGCCTGGGAGCAGGTCATGCCGCCCCGCGCCACCCAGTACCTCCCCAACCCCGCCCAGACGCTCGACTTCCGGAGGTTCCTCTCCGACGAGATGCTCGCCTGCCTCCGCGAGCAGAAGGCGGTGCTGCGCGAGCTCACCCCGGACGTCCCGGTCACCACGAACTTCGTCTTCGGCGACTGGGTGCCGGTGAACCAGCGGCACTGGGCCGAAGAGGTGGACCTGGTCGCGATCGACCACTACCCGGCCGGCGACCCACCGGCCGAGACCGCCTTCGGCGCGGACCTCGCGAGGTCCTGGTCCGGCGGCAGGCCCTGGCTGCTGATGGAGCAGGCGGTGGTGACCTACAGCGGGGCCCGCATGACCGCCAAGCGGCCCGGAGAGATCGCCAGACTGAGCATGTCGCACATCGCGCGGGGCTCGCGAGGGGTGATGTTCTTCCAGTGGCGGGCCTCGCGGGGCGGCTCGGAGCTCTGGCACGGGGGCATGGTGCCGCACGCCGGACCCGACACGCGGATCTTCCGGGAGATCTGCGAACTGGGCGCGCTGCTGCCCGTCCTCCAGGAGGCCGTACGGGCACCGGTCGAGGCGGACGCGGCGGTCCTCTGGGACGTCGAGGCGGGGTGGGCGCTGCAGTCGCCGGGCCTGCCGTCCACGGAGCTGAGCTATCTGGACGCGGTACGGCAGGCGCACCGCGTGCTCTACCGGCACGGCGTCACCGCTGACTTCGCCCACCCATCAACCGATTTATCGGCATACAGGATGGTGCTCGTCCCCAGCCTCTACCTGATCTCCGACGCCGACGCGGAGAACCTGTGCCGCTACGTCGAAGGCGGCGGCACCCTCGTGGTCTCCTTCCTCAGCGGCGTCGCCGACGAGCATGCCCGCATCCGGCTGGGCGGCTACCCCGGAGCCCTGCGCGACCTGCTCGGCATCCGGGTCGAGGAGTTCCACCCGCTGGCCCCCGGCACCGCGGTCCCGCTGTCCGGCCCCGGCGGCGAGCCGGCCGGGACCGGCACGTTCTGGAGCGAGCACGTCCACCTGGAGGGAGCCGAGGCGCTGGCCCGCTACACCGGGACCGCCCTCACGGGCCTGCCGGCGATCACCCGCCACCGGTACGGCTCGGGCACGGCCTGCTACGTCTCCACCCGCCTCGCCGACGACGCCTACGCCCGCCTGCTGGAGCTGGAGCAGGCCCCCGTCGAGCTGGTACGGCGCGGCGAATGGCTCTTCGCGATCAACCACGGGAACGACGAGCAGCCGGTCCCGGGCGGGCTGCGGTTACCCTCCGGAAGTTATTCGGTACAGAAAGTGCGGAAGATGTAGACGGGTGTCCGGCGGAACGCGATGATCCCCTGAGACGATCGGGATCGCTTCCGAGGAGGTTCCCGTGTGCCGTTCCGTCTCGCTGGCACTCATCACCGTGATCTTCGCGCTGTCGGGGACGGGCCTCTCTCCCGTCCAGGCCGAGGCCGGACCGTGCCGGCCCGGCCAGGGGCCCGACCTGCGGGGCATGGACTTCACCGGAGCGGCCCGCCTCCCCCTCGACCTGCGCTGCGCCGACCTGACCGAGGCCAGGCTGGCCGGCGTGGAGCTCCCCCAGGAGGACCTGACCGGGGCGATCCTGCGCGGCGCCGACCTGAGGCAGGCCGATCTCACCCAGGCCACGCTGCGCTACGCCGACCTACGCGGCGCCGACCTCAGCCGGGCCGGCCTCGGACAGGCCAGGCTGGCGGGCGCCGACTTCACCGGCGCGCTGGTCGAGGGCGCCTTCTTCACCCGGGCCACGGGCGCGGACCTGGCCGGATCCCGGGGCGTCCCGGCGGACGCCGGACGGATGCCGGGCTTCCGCGACGCCGGATCCAGGGCGCGGGCGAGTGGGACGGGGTCTGGAGGCACCCGGCCGGGGGGCGCCAGGCCGATCGGCACCGGACCCGGAACCCGGGCCGGAAAGACCGGGCCGGGGGAGGCCAGGCCGATCGGCAGCGGACGCGCCCCGTCCGTCGGGCTCGTCATGGTCGTGTTCAGCGCGGCCGGCCTGGCCCTCACCATGGTGATCTGGGGCGTCGGCACCAGGCGGAGCAGGCGGAACGCCCTGGACCAGCCGCTGGTCAGATCCCGCTGGGAGTCATGGGCTGCATCAGACGGCGGGCCGCCTCGGTGATGGAGCCGGACAGCGAAGGGTAGACCGCGAAGGTGTGGGCGAGCTGGTCCACGGTGAGCCGCTGCTGGACGGCCACCGAGACCGCCAGAATCAGCTCGGAGGCGCGGGGGGCGACCACGACGCCACCGAGGATGATGCCGGTGTGCGGGCGGCAGAACAACTTGACGAAGCCGTCGTTGAAGCCCTGCATCTTGGCCCGGGCGTTGGTGGCCAGCGGCAGCTTGACCACGTTGGCCTCGATCTCACCGGCCTCGATGGCCTTCTGCGTGACCCCCACGGCGGCGATCTCGGGGTCGGTGAAGATGTTGGAGGCGACGGTGGCCAGGCGGAGCGGCTGCACGGCCTCGCCGAGCGCGTGCCAGACCGCGATCCGGCCCTGCATCGCGGCCACCGAGGCGAGCATCAGCACCCCGGTGCAGTCACCGGCCGCGTAGACGCCGGGCGCCGAGGTGCGGGAGACCTTGTCCACCTGGATGAAGCCGCCCCGGTCGAGGGTGACCCCGGCCTCCTCCAGGCCGATGCCGGCGGTGTTGGGGACCATGCCGACCGTCATGAGGCAGTGGGTGCCCTCGGCGGTCCTGCCGTCCTCCAGCGTGACGACCACGCCGTCGGGGGTGCGTTTGACGGACTCCGCCCGGGAACGGCCCATGACGTTCATCCCGCGCCGCCGGTAGACCTCTTCGAGGACCTCGGCGGCGTCGGCGTCCTCGTTGGGCATCATCCGGTCGCGCGAGGACACGAGCGTGACCTCCGAGCCGAGCGAGCGGTAGGCGCCGGCGAACTCCGCGCCGGTGACACCGGAACCGACCACGATGAGGTGCTCGGGCAGCTCCTCCAGGTCGTATATCTGCCGCCAGGTGAGGATGCGCTCCCCGTCGGGCTCGGCGCCGTTCAGGATGCGCGGGGTCGCGCCGGTCGCCACGATCACGACGTCGGCCCGGATCGTCCGGTCACCGGCCCTGACCATCTGCGGATCGACCAGCCGCCCGGGAGCCCGGACCACCTCGACCCCTTCGGCGGCCAGCCGTGCGGCGATGTCGGCCGACTGCGCCTGGGCCAGCTCCTTCACCCGCGTGTTGACCAGCGGCATGTCGGCGTACACCGCACCGGCGTCGCCGTCGGAACCGCCGGTGTAGTGCACACCGAGCATGCTGGCGTCGAGAAGTGCCTGCTTACGCACCGAGGTGGCGATCAACGTCTTGGACGGCACGCAGTCCGTCAGCACGCAGGCCCCGCCGGGACCGTCCTGCTCGACCACCGTGACCTGTGCGCCGAGTTGCGCAGCCACCAGCGCCGCCTCGTATCCGCCGGGCCCGCCACCGATGATCACGATCCTTGTCACGTACCCCATTCTCCCGCATCCCTGGACCAACCATCTCGCCGGTCCCCCTGTCCGGCCACGGAAGCGGTGCAGAACACGGAGAAAATCCACGGGACGCCGAGGCGGAGTGAGCGAAGGACCGTTCTTCGATTAGTGTTGGGTGCCGTGCCTGTCTACGCCGCCTACGGCAGCAACATGGACCCTGACCAGATGGCCCAGCGGGCCCCGCACTCCCCGATCCGGGGGTCGGGCTGGCTTCAGGGCTGGCGCCTGACGTTCGGCGGCAACGACCTCGGCTGGGAGGGCGCGCTCGTCTCCATCGTCGAGGATCCCGACGAGCACGTCTTCGTCGTCCTCTACGACGTCCCCGAACTCGACGAGACCTCCCTCGACCAGTGGGAGGGCGCGGCCCGGGGCCTCTACCACAAGGTCAGACTCCGGGTGCAGACCCTGGAGGGCGAGGTCGTGGCCTGGTTCTACGTGCTCGACGGCTACGAGGGCGGTCTGCCCTCCGCGCGTTACCTCGGCATCCTGGCCGAGGCCGCCGAGCGCGCCGGCGCCCCCGACGACTATGTCAAGGAGCTGCGCAACCGCCCCTGCACGTCCCTCGGCGGCTGACCCGGACACCTCGCGGACCGACGCCGACGGCATACCCCCCGGCGGCCGACCCGGACGCCCCGCGGACCGACACCGACGGCATACCCCCCGGCGGCCGACCCGGACGCCTCACGGACCGACACCGACGATAGGCCGGAGCACCCCGACGCCTCGCGGGCCGAACCGCCCGGTGCGCCGGGCGGTTCGGCCACGCCGTGACGCTCACCGGCCGGATCGGAGAAGAACGGCGAGTACGCTCTGCGAGGTGAGCAATGACCCTTATGCACTCGCCTTGGCAGCCGCGACCGCGTTGAAGAGCGCCATGGGAGTCGAGTCGTTCGACGTCGCCCTGGTGATGGGTTCGGGCTGGGTACCGGCCGCCGACGCGATCGGCGAGACGATCGCCGAGATTCCGGTGACCGACCTGCCCGGTTTCGCACCGCCTGCCGTGGCCGGCCACGCGGGCAGGATCCGCGCGGTGCGTACCGACTCGGGCAAGGTCGCGCTGATCTTCCTGGGCCGCACCCACCTCTACGAGGGCCGGGGCGTCGACCCGGTCGTGCACGGGGTCCGGACCGCGATCAAGGCCGGTGCCCGCACCGTCGTGCTGACCAACGCCGCCGGGGGGCTGCGCCCGGAGACCCAGGAGGTCGGCGAGGCGGTGCTGATCAGTGACCACATCAACCTGACCGGCGCCAATCCGATCACCGGTGCCACCTTCGTCGACCTCACCGACGTCTACACCCCGCGCCTGCGCGAGCTGGTCCGCGAGATCGAGCCGTCGATGGCCGAGGGCGTCTACGTGGCCTTCCGCGGGCCGACCTACGAGACCCCGGCTGAGGTCCGCATGTGCAGGATTCTCGGCGGCGACATGGTCGGCATGTCCACCGTGCTTGAGGCCGTCGCCGCCCGCGAGGCCGGCGCCGACGTGCTCGGCATCTCCCTGGTCACCAACCCGGGCGCCGGACTGGTGGGCGAGCCGCTGAACCACGAGGAGGTCCTGGAGGTGGGCCGCGCGACCGCCGCGCGCATGGGCGGCCTGCTGGCCAGGGTCGTCGGCAAACTGTAGGGACGGCGGCCGTACGACGGTCGCCGGGAACCACCGGCGACCAGCCCCGGTGCACCGGAAGACGACCGGGACCGGACCCGGCTCCGGGAGCCGGGTCCGGATCGGATCCGGTGAACGGGGAAAGTCACCGGTGCCGGACCCGGTGACCCCGAGAACGACCGGCGACAGGTCCGGCGGACGCGAAAACGACCAGACCCGGCGAGCGGACGAGCCCCGCCCGGAACATGAGGTGACCTTGAGCAGCGATCTCGTACGGCGTGCACACTCCTGGCTGGTCCAGGACCCGGACCCGGAGACCCGGGCCGAGCTCACCGCGCTGCTGGAGAGCGGCGACCAGGCCGCGCTGCGTGAGCGGTTCGGCGCCAAACTGGAGTTCGGCACCGCCGGCCTCCGCGGCGAGCTGGGCGCGGGCCCCAACCGGATGAACCGCGTCACCGTGATGCGCGCCGCCGCCGGCCTCGCCCGGGTCCTCGGCCCAGGACGGCACGTGGTGATCGGTTACGACGCCCGGCACAAGTCCGACGTCTTCGCCCGCGACACCGCCGCCGTGCTCACCGGTGCCGGGCTGCGCGCCTCCGTCCTCCCCCGCCCGCTGCCCACCCCGGTGCTGGCCTTCGCCGTCCGGCACCTCGGCGCCGACGCGGGTGTGACCGTCACCGCCAGCCACAACCCGCCCCGGGACAACGGCTACAAGGTCTACTGGAACGACGGCTCCCAGATCGTGCCGCCGGTCGACGCGGAGATCTCCACGGCCATCGACGCCGTCGGGCAGGTCTCCGACCTGCCTCTCGGCTCCCCCGACGACCCCGCCTGGACCACACTGGACGACTCCGTCGTGACCGCCTATCTGAAGGCGGTGACCGCGCTCCCGCTCGGCGACGCCCGTGACCTGCGGGTGGCCTACACCCCGTTGCACGGTGTGGGCGGCGCGACCCTGACCCAGGCCTTCGAGGCCGCCGGCTTCGACGCCCCCGCGACCGTCGGGGCCCAGGCCGACCCCGACCCGGACTTCCCGACCGTCGCGTTCCCCAACCCGGAGGAGCCGGGCGCGATGGACCTCGCGCTGGAGCTCGCCCGGGCTATCGGTGCCGACATCGTGCTGGCCAACGACCCCGACGCGGACCGTTGCGCGGTGGGCGTCCCGCTGCCGGACGGCGGTCACCGGATGCTGACCGGAGACGAGGTGGGCACCCTCCTCGGTGAGCACGTGATCAGGCAGACCTCCGGCGACGGGCGTCTGGTGGCCACCACCATCGTCTCGTCCTCCCTGCTCGGCAAGATCGCCGCCGAGTACGGCGTGCGTTACGCCGAGACCCTCACCGGTTTCAAATGGATCATGAAGGCCGGGGACGGGCTGGTCTTCGGGTACGAGGAGGCCCTGGGCTACAGCGTCGGATCCGACACCGGGCTGCCCGTCCACGACAAGGACGGTATCGGCGCCGCGCTGGCCGTCGCCGGGCTGGCCGCCCAGGCGAAACTCGACGGCCGCACGCTCCTCGATCTCCTCGACGACCAGGCCCGCCGCTACGGCCTGCACGCCACGTCGCAGCTCTCGGTCCGCGTGGCGGACCTGTCCCTGATCACCGGCGCGATGGCCCGCCTGCGCGCCACCCCGCCGGTCGCGCTCGCCGGCCGGGCGGTCGAGTCCGCCGACGACCTGGGGGCGGGCTCAGCCGGCCTCCCTCCCACCGACGGCCTGCGTTACCGCCTGTCCGGCGGCGCCCGCGTCATCGTCCGCCCGTCGGGCACCGAGCCCAAGCTCAAGTGCTACCTGGAGGTCGTCGTTCCCGTCACGGGTGAGCTCGCCGACGCCAGGGCGCAGGCCGTACGGGACCTCGACGCCCTGACGGCCGATCTCTCCGGCGCCCTGGAGCTGTGAACAGCCGACGTGCCGGGACCGGCCCGTCCGACGGGGCCGGTCCCGGTCGCCGACCCCCGGAGTCAGGCGGGGCGGGGATCAGGCGAGGATCGCGGCGACCACCAGGACGGCCGCGGCCAGCAGGGCGGCCAGCGCGCTCGGCGCCCAGCTGACCTTCATCGCGCCGGCCGTGGCGGCGGGTCCGCCGGACTCGACGGCCTGCGCGTCCGCGGCGCCGGCCGGCTCAGCGGCCTTCCCGCCCGTGCCGCCGTCGGCCCCGGCACCCGGTTGCCCGGCGGCCGGGGTGGCCGCCCGCTTCGCGGACTCGGCCCGTTCGGTGATCTGGTCGGCCACCCAGTCGGCATGGGTCTTGCCCGCCAGCGCCTCGGCGGCGGCCTGCTCACCCTTCGAGCGTGCCGGCTCGGTCCGGCTGCCGGTGCGTGCCGGGTTGCCCCGCCGTACGGCTGCCGCCCGCTCCCGGGCCGAGGCCTGCGGCGCCCAGCAGCGGACACTCCCGTCGCCAGAGGTGATCTTGATCGAGTGGGAGACCGTGACCTCGTCCACCGCCTCCCACGGAACGCGGGTGTTCCTGAGCGGGTTGCGAACCAGCAGGCCGTCCTCGGTCAGGATGATCGCCGGGCGCAGGCAGGTGATGAAGACCAGCGCGGTCATCACCCCCAGCACCGCGGCGGCGGTCAGCGACGACGGCCCGCTGTAGCGGACGATCAGATCCACCGCGTTGGCCGCGGCGAACACCATCCAGATCCAGCCCAGGACCAGCGCCATCCTCGACCGGAACACCTGCTTCACCTCGCCGACTCCACTCGTGCGGGCCCGCTCACGCCTGCCACTTGAGCCGCGCGAATCCGGGCTTGATGACACCGTTGATGAGCGACAGGCGCTCGTCGAACGGCAGGAACGCCGACTTCATGGCATTGATCGTGAACCACTGCATGTCATCCCAGTCGTAGCCGAACGCCTCCGTCAGCTTGGCGAACTCCTCGGAGACGGAGGTGCCGCTCATCAGCCGGTTGTCGGTGTTGACGGTGACCCGGAAGTTCAGCCGGCGGAGCAGCCCGATCGGGTGCTCGGCGATGGAGGCCGCGGCACCGGTCTGCAGGTTGGAGGTGGGGCACATCTCCAGCGGGATGCGCTTGTCGCGGACGTAGGCCGCCAGGCGGCCGAGCTTGGCCTCGCCGTCGCCGGACACCGTGATGTCGTCGATGATCCGGACGCCGTGACCGAGCCGGTCGGCACCGCACCACTGGATCGCCTGCCAGATCGACGGCAGGCCGAACGCCTCGCCGGCGTGGATGGTGAAGTGGGCGTTCTCGCGCTGCAGGTATTCGAAGGCGTCGAGGTGGCGGGTGGGAGGATAGCCCGCCTCGGCTCCGGCGATGTCGAAGCCCACCACGCCGACGTCGCGGTAACGGACCGCGAGCTCGGCGATCTCCATGGACCTGGCCTGGTGGCGCATCGCGGTGAGCAGCGTGCCCACCCGGATACCGCGCCCCTCGGAGCCGGTCCGGAATCCCTCCTGTACGGCCTCGATCACCTCTTCCAGGCTCAGGCCCGCGGAGGTGTGCTGCTCGGGGGCGTAACGCACCTCGGCGTAGACCACTCCATCGGCCGCCAGATCCTCGGCGCACTCGGCGGCGACCCGTTCCAGCGACTCACGCGTCTGCATGACGCCGACCGTGTGGTCGAAGGTCTCCAGGTAGCGTTCCAGCGAACCGGAGTCGGAGGCCTCCTGGAACCAGGCCCGCAGGCCGGCCACATCGGTCGTGGGGAGCCTGTCGTAGCCCGACTCGCGGGCCAGTTCGACAATGGTCCCGGGCCGCAGACCGCCGTCGAGGTGATCGTGGAGCAACACCTTCGGAGCCCGGCGGATCTCCTCAAGGGTGGGTAGCTGACTCATCTCATCATCCTACTTCGGGCACCTAATCAATGATCTTGGAAGTGTCGGCGTCATTCGTCGCGGTTGACCGACTCGGGGGAGAAGGCAGGCAGACAGACGGCGACATACTCGGCGCCCTCCGGGCCGCAGCTGTAGCGGATCTTCTCCCCGGGCTCGCTCACGAACGCCTGCCCGGCGTTGACCTCGGTCGTACCCTCCGCGTGCTCCACCACGACCGTGCCGCTGAGCACCAGGGTGTACTCGCCGAACTCCGGTGTCTGGGCGGGCTCGTCCCACCCGGCCGGGGCCTTCATGTGCGCGATCGAGATCCCGCTGTCACCGCTGTTGACCCTGCCTACGTATTCGTCGATCGTCTTGCCGCCCGGGACCGGGATCCGTGTTGCGCTGTCGATTTTGCGTACCATCAGGCCAGTTTGTCACTGGTTCGGTGAGCGACGTCGACAACCAGCCGGTTCGGGCTCTTCTGCTCCGTCACCCGGAACGCCGCCCGGTGGTCGAGCACGATGCCCACGCCCACCACGGCCTCGAAGTCACCGGTCTTGACGACGTTCCGCACGTTGCCCAGATCGGCCTGGAAGATCGGTCCGCCCACCCAGGTGGGACTGCCCGAGTCACTGTGCGCGATGGCGGGGTTCATCGACACCTGGAGGTAGGCCCCGCCCTTGGCGTCGATCGGATCGCCGGACCCGTCCTGGACCAGCTCGGACACCCATCGCACGCTGTACCCCGGCAGATCGCCCTTCAGGTCGATCACCACCCGGTCGAACCCGTCGTGTTCGGCGAAGCGGACCCCGGTGACGGTCGGTGTCCCGTCGACGGCCCGTTCGACCTCGATCTCCTTGGTGCTGGTCGGAGGCTTCGGGCCCCCCGCCGGGGTGGCGGAGGGCGAGGAGTCCGGCGGGACCGGCGCGGTCGTGACGGCGGGCGCGGATGTGGCCGCAGATGTTGACGCCGATGTGGACGCGGTGTCCGGCGGCGCGACGGTGCCGCCGCATCCGGCGGCGGACAGGGCGAAGGGGACGAGGGCGAGGGCGAGGGCGAGGACGACGCGGGTGCGCTTCATGTTGGCCTCCTGGCTGGTTAGATGCCCCGGACCCAGGGGTGGTTCACCCCCGGGCGAGATCCGCCGCGTCCGGATCAGGGCAGGGCGTCAGGCCGGAAGTCGGGAACCCGTCCTCGAACGGACGACGGAACCGCCGTCGGGGCCCCTGTGCCCGACGGCGGTCGGCTCGCGCGCCGTACGGGGGACGTCTTTCCCGTACGGCGCGCGAGCGGTTTCGGCCCGTCGCTCAGACGGCTTCGAGGACCTTCTCGTCCGCGACGGCGAGAGCCGGACGGGGACGGCGGAGCCCGGTGAGGGCGATCACCAGGCCGACCACCCCGAGGATCGCGGAGACCGCGATAGCGGCGCGGAAGCCGTCGATCGGGTCGGCGCTCGTGTTGGAGGTGAGCACCGCCGTCACGATGGCGAGCATCACCGCGCCGCCGACCTGCCCGGAGGTGTTGAGCAGGCCCGAGGCCAGTCCCTGTTCGTCGTCCGCGACGCCGTTGGTGGCCTGGATGTTCAGCGAGGGGAAGGAGAGGGCGAAGGCGATACCCAGCAGGAGCATGCCGGGGATGATCAGCGCGGCCAGGCTGGGGTGGCCGTCCACCTGCAGGAAGAAGGCGTAGCCGGCGGTCAGCGCCGCCGCGCCGATCACGATGAGCTTGGCGGTGCCGAACCGGTCGGCCAGGTTGCCCATCTTGGTGGACGTCACGGCCACGAGAATCCCGCAGGGCAGGAACGCCATGGCGGTCTCCAGGGCCGACCAGTGCAGGAAGTTCTGGAAGTACTGCATGGCCACGAACTGGAAGCCGACGTAGGAGCCGAACAGGATCACCAGGCCGAGGTTGGCCCGGACGATCGGCCCCGACCGCAGGATGCCGAGCCGTACCAGCGGGTGCTTGACCCTCAGCTCGGTCAGCACGAACACTCCCAGCAGGATGGCGGCGCCCCCCAGGGTCGCGATGGTGCGGACCGAGCCCCAGCCGGCCGAGGGTGCCTCCACCACGCCGAAGACCAGCAGCAGCATCGAGGCGGTGATGGTCGCCGCGCCGATGAGGTCGTGGCCCCCCTCAGCCTTCTCCTCGCGCTGCCGGGGCAGGAACTTCAGGGCCGCCACCAGCGCGATGATCGCGACCGGGACCGGCATGAGGAAGGTCCAGCGCCAGCCGAGCTCGGTCAGGAAGCCGGAGATGACCAGGCCCAGGGAGAAGCCGCTGGCACCGGAGGCGGTGAAGATGCTGAGGGCCCTGTTACGGGCCGGGCCCTCGGCGAAGGTCGTGGTGATGATGGACAGTGCCGCGGGGGCGGTGAAGGCGGCGCTGATCCCCTTGACGAACCGGGCGGCGATCAGCAGTGTGCCGTCGTTGACCAGTCCGCCCAGCAGGGAGGCCACGGCGAAGAGTGCCAGTGCGACCAGGAAGACCCTGCGCCGCCCGAGCAGGTCGGCGGTGCGCCCACCGAGCAGGAGCAGGCCGCCGTATCCGAGCACATAACCGCTGACCACCCATTGCAGGGAGGACGTGGAGAGTCCGAGGTCGGCCTGGATGGACGGCAGCGCGACGCCCACCATCGAGACATCGAGTGCGTCGAGGAAGACGACAGCGCAGAGCACCGTGAGCGCGGCCCAGAGGCGCGCGTCCCAGCGCCCGTCGTGGGAGGGATTCATGTCGGCCAACACTACATGCATGCGCATCTAATGCAAACGAATTTAATTCTTGTGCATTAGATGTTCATGCATGGTATGATCCGCGGCATGAGCGACGAGTACGCGGTCCGCGCGTGGCGAGACGTGCTGGCCAAACACGCCACGGCCGCCTGCGTCCTGGAGCGCGAACTCTCCGAGAGGCACGAGCTCGGCATGAGCGAGTTCGAGGTCCTGGAACGCATGGTCGAAGGCGGCCAGGAGAGATACCGCGTCCAGGAGGTGGCCGACGCGGTCCACCTGAGCCAGAGCGCCTGCTCGCGACTGATCGCCCGCCTGGAGAAGACAGGCCTGGTCTGCCGGGGCATGTGCGAGTCCGACCGGCGGGGCGTCTTCGTCCTGATCACCGACGAGGGCCGGGCACGCCACGCGGAGGCCCTGCCCACCCACCGCGCCGTGCTGGCCGACGTCTTCGCCTCCGAGCCGTCCTCGCCACGCGAGCACGCCACGCTGCGGGCCTGAGGCGACCGCCTTTCGCTCCGTCAGTATGCGGCGGTGAATCTGGTCCGGTGGTGCTTGGGCCGCTCGGCCTCGTCCAGCAGCACCACCGCGAGGTCCTCCATGGAGATCGTCGAGTTGCCCTCGGCGTCGACCAGCAGCTCGTCGGTGCCCAGCCGGTAGCCGCCGGTGCGCACACCCGGCTTCAGCATCGCGGGCGGGCTCAGATAGGCCCAGCTCACGCCGGTCTCGGCGCGGCAGATCTCAAGCTGGGCGGCGCAGGCCACTGCGATGGCCCGGTCGGCGGCGGGAAGGGAGTCCATTTCGTCGAGGACGGTGGTGCCACCGGCGCCGGGCACGGTCAGGGTGGCGGCGCCACCGACGACCAGCAGCCGGCCCCCGGTCCGGGCGAGGCCGGCCAGCAGCGCCCTGGCGGTCGCGACGAGCTCGTCCTCCCTGCCGGGCGCCGGGCGGGTCGCACTGATCACGACGTCCTGACCGGCGCTCAGCTCGACCACGTGCTCGATGTTTCCAGCGTCGCCGGCACGCGCGCCGGCCGCGGCGGGCAGCTCGTGCAGACGGGCCGGATCACGCACCACGGCGGTGACCTGGTGGCCACGGGACAGCGCCTCGGCCACCACCCGGCTTCCGGTCCTGCCTGCCGCTCCGAAGACCGCGATACGCATGGTTCTCAGCTCCTTCTGGATCGATTGTCCTGGGTCAGTTGATCGACGAGGCACGCTGTGACGTGCCGGAGACGGCCACGCGGCCGGCGACGGGTCGGCGCGGTCGCGCGCGGCGGGAGGTCTGTGCCACGACGAGGGCGGCGAGGACGACGAGCCCGCCCAGGATCTGTGCCGCAGTGAGTTCCTGGCCGAGGGCGAGCCAGCCCAGTGCGGTGGCGACCAGCGGGCTGAGCAGGCCGAGGAAGGTGACGCCGGTGGGAGACAGGGCACGGATCCCCCGGAACCAGAGGGTGTAGGCGAGGGCGGCGCCGACGATCGCGAGATAGCCGTAGCCGGCCAGGTTCGCGGCGCTCAGCGTCGCGGGCGGCGGGCCTTCGACGAGGAGCGCGACCGGGAGCAGCAGCAGACCGCCGGCGACGAGCTGCCATCCGGTGGTCGCGAGCAGAGGTGCGGGTGACGTCCACCGCTTGCTGAGGACGACCCCAGTGGCCATGACGGCCGCGCCGCCGACCGCGGCGGCGACGCCGAGGCCGTCCAGCCGCGCGTCGGCCCGGAGGACGAGCAGGCTGACACCGGCCACCCCCGCGAGCGCTGCGAGCGTGGTGCGCAGGGTCAGGCGCTCACCGAGCAGGCCGGCGGCGAGGCCGGCGACCAGCAGGGGCTGCAGCGCGCCGAGGGTGGCCGCGACCCCGCCGGGCAGCCGGTAGGCGGCGACGAACAGCAGCGCGAAGAACGCCCCGATGTTGAGGGCTCCGAGCACTGACGCGCGCCACCACCACACCCCCCGCGGCAGGCGCCGGGTGAGAGCGACGAGCAGGAGACCCGCGGGGAGGGCACGGACCACCCCGGCCAGCAGCGGGCGGTCCGGCGGAAGAAACTCGGTGGTGACGAGGTAGGTGGTCCCCCAGATGGCGGGTGCCAGTGCGGTCACCAGCACGATCCCGATGCGATTGCTTAGCACTAAGGCAAACTACCTCAGCGCTAAGCTACTTTCAAGCCGCGGTGACCTGACTCACCGCCAAGAGACCACCGAGGATGCGGACATGGCAGATCACGTCGACCGTGTACTGGAGCAGTGGGGTGCGCAGCGCCCCGACCTGGATGTGTCACCGATGGGGGTGATCGGGCGCCTGTCCAGGCTCTCGCTGCTGATCGGCGTCGAGCTGCGCCGCACGTTCAGCGCACACGGGCTCGACGCCGCGTCGTTCGATGTGCTCGCCACCCTGCGCCGCAACGAGCCACCCCACCGCCTGACCCCGGCCGAGCTGATGCGATCGGCCATGGTCACCTCCGGGGCCATCACCCAGCGCCTCGACCGCCTCGAAACCCGCGGACTGGTGACACGCACTCCCAGCGAGTCGGATGGCCGCGGCGTTCACGTCACTCTCACCGACGAAGGCCGCGCGCTCATCGACCAGGTCCTGCCCGACCACGTCGACACCGAGAACCGGCTGCTCGCCGCGCTCACCGGCACCCAGCGCGACGCCCTCGCCGGCCAGCTCCGGAAGCTCCTGGAGTCGCTCGGCGACACCACGGACTGACCCGCGGATCCCCGCCGGCGGACCCTGGGAGAACGCGGTGCCCGTCCCTTGCGGACCGGATCAGGCCGGGACCCGACCCGGTCGGCCGGTGCGGGATGACAGGCGGCCTCGAAGTCCGAGGCCCTCAGAAGGGATCAGGCCGGGACCTGACCCGGTCGGCCGGTGCGGGGGCCCGCGACCGGAGGGTCAGGCGGTGATGCGGTCGATGACCAGGGGGAGCAGATCCGGGTCGGCGGTCTCGCCGATCACGTAGGCACCCTCCAGCGCGCCGAGGGCGCGCTCGAAACGGGACGTCTCGTCGGCGTGCAGCGTCATCAGCGGCTGGCCCTCGCGGACCAGGTCACCCGGCCTGGCGTGCAGGGTGATGCCCGCGCCGAAGGACACCGGGTCCTCCTTGCGCTCCCGGCCCGCACCGAGCCGCCAGGCGGCCAGGCCGACGCCGTACGCGTCGAGCCTGGACAGCACACCGGAAGAGGGCGCGGTGATCTCCAGGGTCTCGGCGGCTCTGGGCAGCAGGGCGTCCGGGTCGCCGCCCTGGGCGCTGATCATCCGGCGCCAGGCGTCCATCGCCGAGCCGTCCCGCAGCGCCTGCTCGGGATCCTTGCCTCCGGACAGACCGGCGGCCGAAAGCATCTCGCGGGCCAGCCGTACGGTCAGCTCGACGACGTCGGCGGGCCCGCCGCCGGCGAGCACCTCGACGGACTCGGCGACCTCCAGGGCGTTGCCCACGGCCAGGCCGAGCGGCCGGTCCATGGCGGTGAGCAGCGCGACCGTGGTGACCCCGGCGTCGGTACCCAGCTCGACCATGGTGGTGGCCAGCTCGCGGGCCTGGTCCACGGTCTTCATGAAGGCGCCCGAGCCGACCTTGACGTCCAGCACCAGTGCTCCGGTGCCTTCGGCGATCTTCTTCGACATGATCGAGGAGGCGATCAGCGGGATCGACTCGACGGTGCCGGTGACGTCGCGCAGCGCGTAGAGCTTCTTGTCGGCCGGAGCCAGCCCGTCACCCGCCGCGCAGATGACCGCGCCGGCCTTGCCGAGCACGTCGAGCATCTCACCGTTGGACAGGGAGGCCCGCCAGCCCTGAATGGACTCCAGCTTGTCCAGGGTCCCGCCGGTGTGTCCGAGCCCCCGGCCGGAGAGCTGGGGCACGTAGCCGCCGCACGCGGCGACCAGCGGGGCCAGCGGCAGTGTGATCTTGTCGCCGACGCCGCCGGTGGAGTGCTTGTCGGTGGTACGGCCGGGCAGGGCCGACCAGTCCATCCGGGCCCCGGAACTGATCATGGCCTGGGTCCACCCGGCGATCTCCCGCCGGTTCATGCCGTTGAGCAGGATCGCCATCGCGAGGGAGGACATCTGCTCGTCGGCGACGGCTCCCCTGGTGTAGGCGTCGATCACCCAGTCGATCTGCTCGGCGGACAGCTCCCGCCCGTCCCGCTTGGTGACGATGACGTCGATCGCGTCCATGCCCTAGGCCCCCCGGCTCAGATTGTCGGGCCCGAAGGCGTACGGCAGGATCTCCGCCATCGCCTTGGGGCCGTCCACGGTCTCCACGAGCAGCTCGTCGCCGCCGAACTCGAACAGCAGCTGGCGGCAGCGCCCGCACGGCATGAGCAGCTCCTCGTGCCCGTCCACACAGGTGAACGCGACCAGCCGGCCGCCGCCCGTGGCCTGGAGCGCGGACACCAGACCGCACTCCGCGCACAGCCCGAGGCCGTAGGAGGCGTTCTCCACGTTGCAGCCGGACACGATACGGCCGTCGTCCACCAGCGCGGCGGCGCCGACGGGAAACTTGGAGTAGGGGGCGTAGGCGTTCGCCATGACCCGTACGGCCTCCGCCTTCAGCGCGTCCCAGTCGATGGTCATCCGGCTTGCTCCGCTCGCGGGCGCGCCGCGGACGGCGCGCCCCTCGTCTCGCTCGTAGTGGTCACTTCGCCTGTCCCCTGCGGTACGGCACCCCGTCGGCGGCGGGCGGCCGGAGCCGCTGGGCCGCCAGCGACAACACCAGCAGGGTGGTGATGTGCGGGGTGACGGAGGTGAACTGGGGCGGGATGGTGTCGGTCAGCGCGAAAACGACGAACACCACGATCGCCGCGACAGCGGTGATCAGGGCCGCCCTGGTGCGGCTCTGCCGGACGAGCTGGTAGACCGCCACCCCGACAATCATGATCGCCACCATCAGGAGCAGGGCGTGCACCGACTCGCCGCCCCGGCGGAGCTGGAGCGCGTCGGTGTAGCCGAACAGCGTCGCGCCGGCCGCCAGACCACCCGGACGCCAGTTGCCGAAGATCATGGCGGCGAGGCCGATGAAGCCGCGGCCACCGGTCTGCCCCTCACGATAGGCGCTGGAGGCCACCAATGACAGGAACGCACCACCGAGGCCCGCGAGAGCGCCGGAGGCGACCACCGCGACGTACTTGTAGGAGTAGACGTTGACGCCCAGCGACTCCGCCGCCACCGGCCGCTCGCCGCAGGAGCGCAGCCGCAGGCCGAACGCCGTGCGCCAGAGCACGTAGAACGTCAACGGGATCAGCAGGATCGCCAGGATGGTGAAGAGCGAGACGTTCGTCGTCAGACCTCGCAGGATGCCTGCCACGTCGGACAGCAGGAACCACTGCTTGGCCTCCAGTGTGGCCAGCGGATCCCCGACCCACGGCAGGCTCACGATGCCCGGCTTGGGGACGGGAGGCGACTGGGAGTCACCGCCGCCCGGCATCTCGGCGAAGGTCACCTTGGACAGGAACTGGGTGACGCCCAGACCCAGGATGTTGATCGCGACGCCGGAGATGATGTGGTCCACCCCGAAGGTCACCGTGGCGATCGCGTGCAGCAGGCCGCCGAGGGCTCCGCCGATCGCACCGGCGACGACACCCGCCCAGGGGTTGGCGAAGTGGATCGCCCCCCAGGCTCCCGCCCAGGTGCCCAGGATCATCATGCCCTCAAGGCCGATGTTGACCACGCCGGCCCGCTCGGACCACAGACCGCCGAGACCCGCCAGACCGATCGGCACGGCCAGCGCGACAGCCGCGTTGACCGCTCCGGCCGAGGTGAGATCGACCGCGCCGGTGACGGCCCGGGTGAACGACAGCAGCACGACGAGCCCACCGAGCGCGAGCAGGAGGACCTGCCAGGTGAGCTTGAATTTGGCGGGCTTCTTCGGCTCCTCCAGCGGAGCCTCCGCCAGGGTCACGGCGCTCACTGGTCGCTCACCGCTTCCCGCTCCCTACACGGCCCGCTCATGCCGACGCTCCTTCAGCCTGGGTGGGGGTTCCGCCCGCCAGTTCCTTGCTCACCCGGCGCTGTCCGGCCGAGACCTGGTAGCGGTGCACCAGCTCGTAGGCGACGATGACCGAGAGCACGATCGTGCCCTGCATGATCTGGACGATCTCCGGTGAGATCTCGTGCAGCTGCAGGATGCTCGACGAGGTGTCGAGGAAGGCCCACAGCAGCGCGCCGAAGGCGATGCCGACGGGATTGTTACGGCCGAGCAGCGCGATCGCGATGCCGGTGAAACCCAGTCCCGTGGGGAAGTCCAGGCTGTAGCTGTAGGAGGCGCCGAGCAGCTGGGGCATGCCGACCAGACCCGCCACCGCGCCGGACAGGATCATCGCGACGAGGATCATCTTCTTGACGTTGACACCGCTGGCCACCGCGGCCGACTCGGAACGGCCGGTGGCGCGCAGTTCGAAGCCGAAGCGGGTCCGGTTGAGCAGCACGTGGTACAGGATGCCCATGACGACCGCCAGGATGATGAGGCCGAATACCTTGGCCTCCGTACCGGGGATGATCGCCATACCGGGCACCTGGCCGGACGGGCCGATCGGCTTGGTGCCGATGTTGTTGCTGCCCGCGACCTCGACCGCGAGGCGCTCCTTGTTGAGCAGCCAGGAACCGAGCGCGGTGGCGATGGCGTTCAGCATGATCGTCGAGATGACCTCGCTGACGCCGCGCCTGACCTTGAGCAGACCCGCGATCGACGCCCATCCCGCGCCGACCAGCATGGCGACGAAGACGACGAGGGCGATGTGCAGCGGGGCGGGCAGGACGACCGCACCGCCCACGGCCGCCGCGACGAGCGCCGCGAGGCGGTACTGGCCGTCGACGCCGATGTTGAACAGGTTCATCCGGAACCCGATCGCCACCGCCAGCGCGGACAGGTAGTAGGTCGTCGCGGAGTTCAGGGTCAGCACGATCGAGCGCGGCTGCACGCCGTAGTCGACCATGATGCCCAGCGTCTCCAGGGGCGGATCGCCGGTGATCAGCAGGACGATCGAGGTGACCAAGCCGGCGAAGACGATGGCGAGGACCGGCGCGGCGAGCGAGAGCAGGCCGCCGAGCCGGACCCGGCCGAGCAGCCGGTCGGTGAAGCTCGACTCCGTGGGGCTCATGCGATCACCCCCGCCTGGTGCGTCCGCTCCGCATGCGCTGTATGGATGTTCATGCCGCCTCTCCAGCACCGGTCATGGCGGACCCGAGCTGCTCGGGCGTCACCGTCCGCGGATCGACGTCCGCGACGATACGGCCGCGCAGGATCACCTTCAGCGTGTCCGACAGGCCGATGAGCTCGTCCAGATCCGCCGAGATCAGCAGTACGGCCAGACCCGCGGCGCGGGCCGCGCGCAGGTGGTCCCAGATCGCGGCCTGGGCTCCGACGTCGACGCCCCGGGTCGGATGGGCGGCGATCAGGAAGACCGGCTCGCCGCTCATCTCCCGGCCGACGATCAGCTTCTGCTGGTTGCCGCCGGACAGGGCGGCGGCGTCCACGTCGATGCCCGGCGTCCGGACGTCATACTCCTCGACGATGCGCTGGGTGTCCCTACGGGCGCCCGCGCGGTCGATCCAGGGTCCCTTGACGTTGGGCCGCTGCGTCTGGTGACCGAGGATCCGGTTCTCCCAGAGCGGCGCCTCCAGCAGCAGGCCGTGCCGGTGCCGGTCCTCGGGGATGTAGCCGATACCGGCCTCGCGACGGCGCCGCGTGGGCCAGGCGGAGATGTCCTCCTCGCCGAGCCGGATCTCGCCTTCGACGTCGCGCATGCCCATGATGGCCTCGACGAGCTCGGCCTGACCGTTGCCCTCGACACCGGCGATGCCGAGCACCTCACCCTTGCGGATGTCGAAGCCGACGCCGTCCACGAGACGACGGTCGTCCGCCGAGCGGACGGTCAGATCCCGCACCGACAGGGCGACCACGTCGGTGACGGTGGACTCGCGGGTCTCCGGGCTGGGCAGCTCGCTGCCGACCATGAGCTCGGCCAACTGCCGGGCGGTCACCCCCTTGGGGGACACGCTGGCCACGGTCGTGCCGCGCCGGATGACGGTGATGGCGTCGGCGACCGAGAGCACCTCGTCCAGCTTGTGCGAGATGAAGATGATCGTGAGGCCCTCGCGGACCAGCTCGCGCAGGTTGTCGAAGAGCTCGTCGACCTCCTGCGGCACGAGCACGGCGGTCGGCTCGTCCAGGATGAGGATCCGGGCGCCTCGATAGAGGACCTTGAGGATCTCCACGCGCTGCCGGGCTCCGACGCCCAGATCCTCCACCGTGGCGTCGGGGTCGACGCCGAGGCCGTAGGAGTCGGAGATCTGCCTGATCTTCTTGCGGGCGGCGCCGAAGTCGATCGCGATCCCGCCGCTGCGGGGCTCGCTGCCGAGGATCACGTTCTCCAGCACGGTCAGGTTGTCGGCCAGCATGAAGTGCTGGTGGACCATGCCGACGCCCACCGCGATCGCGTCCGCCGGGGAACGGAAGCTCGTGGCCGTCCCGTTGACACGGATCTCGCCCTCGTCGGGGCGCTGCATGCCGTACAGGATCTTCATGAGGGTGGACTTGCCCGCGCCGTTCTCACCGACGACGGCATGCACGTGGCCCTGCTGCACAGATAGGGAGATGTCGCGGTTGGCCACGACGCCGGGGAATCTTTTTGTGATTCCCTCTAGTTCGACGGCCGGGGTCGGGGTGCTGATGACGGCCTCCTCCGCACGGATGGCCCTGTTACGGAAAGTGATTGATGGTGATCGGCCGAAGGGCCCGGGGGAATCGTCCACCGGGCCCTTCACTGGTACCAGGTCAGGAGTTCTTGTCCGGCACGGTGATCTCACCGGAGATGATCTTCTGCTTGTACTCGTCGAGCTTCGACTTGATCTCGTCGACCTGACCACCGGTGGTGGAGTAGTCGACACCGCCGACCTTGAGGTCGTAGACCGTCGAACCGGACTTCACCGTGTTGGTGGTGAAGCTCTTCAGGAAGTCGAAAACGGCGACGTCGACCTTCTTGAGCATGGAGGTCATGATGACGCCCTGCAGCTCGGGGGCCGCGGTCTTGGCCTGGTCGGAGTCGACGCCGATGGCCTTGCCGTTCGCGGCCTTGGCGGCCTCGAACACACCGCTACCGGAGCCGCCCGCAGCCTGGTAGACCACGTCGGCGCCCGCGTCGAACATGCCCTCGGCCGCGGTCTTGCCCTTGGCCGGGTCGGCGAAGCCGCCGAAGTCCGGCGGCTCGGTCAGGTACTTGTTCTCAATCTTGATGTCGGACTTGACCGCCTTGGCACCCGCGGCGAAGCCCGCCTCGAACTTCTCGATCAGCGGCACCCGAACGCCGCCGACGAAGCCCACGTGGTTCTTCTTGCTCTGCAGCGCCGCGGCGGCACCGACGAGGAAGGAGCCCTCGTGCTCGGCGAAGAGCAGGTTGGAGATGTTGGGGCCGGTCGCGTCGGCGTCGTCCACGATCGCGAACTTGATGTCCGGGAACTCGGCGGCGACCTTCTTCAGCGGCCCGGAGTAGGCGAAACCGATACCGATGATCGGGTTGTAGCCACCGGACGCGAGCAGGCGCAGCCGCTCCTCCTTGGCCGCCTCGGTCTCCCCGGTGCCGGCTTCGAGCTCCTTGGTCTCGGCGAGGCCGAGCTCGGCCTTGGCCTTGTCCAGACCCGTGGCGGCGGCGTCGTTGAACGACTGGTCGCCACGGCCGCCGATGTCGTAGGCCAGGCCGACCTTCGCGCCCGCCGCAGCCGGGGCGCTGCTGGCGCCGTCGGCCTGCGTGGCCGACGTGGCCGGCTCATCGCTCCCACCACACGCGGCGGCTCCCATGAGGATGGTGCCCACCACTGTGGTCGCTGCCAGCTTGCCGAATCGGTTCTGAAGCAAGATGGACTCCCTTCGCGTTTCAGTGCACGCGCGAAGAGACGCACGGCAACCCTGCACGGAAGATAGTTGGTTGACCACCATTGACCAAACCGGCACACGCGTCCGCAATACGTCCGTTATGCAGCTCAGGCCGCCCTGTGACACACGAGGGCGGCCCGAGGCCACCGCAGGTGATCCCAGGCCGCTCTCTGACGTGATCGTGGTACGGCGATTCCACCGTCGACGGCGGCTTCCGGAGGCGGGCACCTCCGCTTCGAGAGAGCATCGTCACAGCGCATGAGGGGGCTTCGGCGCGGAAGACGTGAGCGGTTCTCCGTGGAGATCATCCGGATCTCGCCCTGAACGTCCCGGCGGCCTGACCCGTGCCGCCCGAAGCCGGAGGGATCAGGCCATCGCGATGCCCGCCACCGGCTCCTGCGAGCCGGGGCGCTGCCCCTCCCAGAGCGCGGTCAGCGCGGTCGCCGCCAGGAACCGCACGCCGGTGCCGATGCAGGTCTCGTCCACGTCGAAGGTGCCCTGGTGGATGTCCCCCATCTGGAGCGAACCCGGCTTGCGGGTGCCCAGCCGGGCGAAGGCGCCGGGGATGGACTCGAGATACCAGCCGAAGTCCTCACCGCCCAGGCTCTGCTGCGTCGGCACCGCGGCGCCCTCTCCGAGGACACCCACCGCGGCCTCGGTCAGCATCTGCACGCTGACCTCGTCGTTGACCACCGGCGGCACTCCGCGGACGTAGTCCATCCGGGCCTCGACGCCGTAGGCGCCCGCGACCGAGTCGAGCAGGGCCTTGATCAGGTCGGGAGCGGCGTGCCAGGCGTCCTCGTCCAGGCAGCGCACGGTGCCCTCGGCGACGCCGTCGTCCGGGATCGCGTTGGCCACCGAACCCGCTTCGACCCGGCCCCAGACCAGGCTCAGCGACGAGCGGGGGTCGACCCGGCGCGACAGGCCCGCGGGCAGCTCCGTGAGGATCTTGGCGAGGGCGAAGACCAGGTCGGCGGTGAGGTGCGGCCGGGCGGTGTGCCCGCCGGGACCGCTCACCCGGATCGCGACCTTGTCGCAGGCCGAGGTGATCGGGCCGGACTTGAGGCCGACCTTGCCGACCTCCACGCGGGGATCGCAGTGCAGGCCGAAGATCCGGTCGACGCCGCTGATGCCGCCCGAGGCCATGACCTCCAGTGCCCCGCCGGGGAGCTCCTCGGCGGGCTGGAAGATCAGCCGGACCCGGCCGGGCAGCAGCCCGGCCGCCGACTGCTGCGCGAGGAACAGGGCGGTGCCGAGCAGGATCGTGGTGTGCACGTCGTGGCCGCAGGCGTGGCAAACGCCGGGGACGGTGGAGCTGTAGGGGACGTCCTTCTCGTCCGGCACGGGCAGCGCGTCGATGTCGGCCCGCAGCGCCACGGTCGGCCCGTCGCCGCTGCCGACCTCACAGATCAGGCCGGTGCCGCGCGGGAGGACCGAGGGGACGAGGCCGGCCGCGGTCAGCCGGTCGGCGACGCGCTGGGTCGTGCGGTATTCCGCGAACGCGAGCTCAGGATGCATGTGCAGGTCACGACGGAAGTCGATCAGTTCCTGCTCACGCCCGGCGAGGAACGTGTCGAGTTCTCCCCGAAAATTACGCCCCCGCATTGGTCACCATCCCATCCGCGCCAGCAGTCTGAATCGTCGACGCATCGTGCCACTGCCCAGAATCCTGCGATCCATGAAGCAGCCCGAAAAAAATGATCGTCATATCGATGGGCCGGGGTGGATGCCATAGGCCACACCAGCACGACCGTTGACATCCTCCCCTTCCCGGAGGAAGGGGATTCCCACGGTCACCCGTGAGGCTTCCTGCTTCACCGCCGGTCGCCCGCCCGGAAGGATTTCCGTTGGGGTCTTACACCGGCTCCACAGGCGTTTCACCTCTCCGCCAGCCCGGCGGCGAGGATATTGCCGATCACGCAAGCGGCAGACCGGCGTGAGACCACCGGCGCGCTGGCGATGACATCGACTTTATCCCTCCCCGGCGACAGCCCGCCGACATCTCAGCCAAATGTTTTGCCGTCCCGCCCCCTACTTCCATGACCCCTGGCCCACTCGGACCAGGCCCGATGACCCGGATTGGCTAGGCGCGGTAGCCGTACCGGGGGGTGCCGTCGCGGCGGTGGCCGTTGGCGGGCCCGTTGAAACATCGGCGACCTGGCAATTTACCTGACCTCAGGTGCCGTTCATCGAACCAGAAGGAGCGATGTAAATCGGAGGAATGCGTGCTTCACTCCGCATATGATCACTAACATCCCGTTCGCGGAGAAGCATTCCAGATTAAGCCTCTTCGAACCGAACGAGGGGACCCTGGTGGTCATCCCGTCGCTGTCGCTCCCCCAAGACGAACTGCGCAGAATCACCGGCGCCCTCTGCTACGAGGAGCGGCTGCTGTTCCTCCTGCTCACGCTCAGGCAACCGAATGTGGAGGTCGTCTACCTCTCTTCGTTGCCGGTGGACACCGCGATCGTCGACTACTACCTGAGCTTTCTCGACGACCCCGACGAGGCCCGTACCCGCCTACAAATGATCAGTTTGGACGATCCGCACACCAATCCCCTCACCGTGTCGCTGCTGCGCCGCCCGGACGTCGTCGCGCGGATCCGCGTGCCGCTCAGCCGCGCGACCGCCGCGTGGCTGGTGCCGTTCGTGGTCAGCGAGCACGAGGAGCGGCTCGCCGACGTCCTGGGCCTGCCGATCTACGGCCCGGCCACCGCGCTGGCCCACCTGGGCTCCAAGAGCGGCGGGCGCTTGATCGGCGAGGAGGCCGGGGTGCCGATGCCCCGCGGCTTCGCCGACCTGCGGTCGCTGACCGAGGTGGAGCACGCGGCCCGCGCGCTGAGTCCCACCTCCAAGTTGATGGTCAAGCTCAACAACAGCTACTCCGGGCTGGGCAACGCCATCGTGATCAAGGATGAGCGGCCGCTCACCGCCTGCCCCACCAGCTTCTCCGCGGCGCACGAGACCTGGACGACGTTCGCCGAGAAGATCGCCGAGCGGGGCGCGGTGATCGAGGAGTTCGTCGACGACCTGTCGCTGCGCTCCCCCAGCGCCCTGGCCAGGATCACCCCCGGCGGGGTGTACGACGTGGTCGCCACGCACGAGCAGATCCTCGGCGGCCCGAACGCCGACGTCTACCAGGGGTGCGCCTTCCCCGCGCAGCGGGACTACCGCGCCCAGATCGGCGAGTGCGCCGAGCAGATCGCCCGGGTCCTCGCCGGGCGGGGCGTGGTCGGCCTGTTCGGCATGGACTTCTTCGTCGTCAAGACCGACGCCGGTTACCGGCCGCTGCTGTGTGAGATCAACCTGCGCATCGGCGGGACCACGCACCCGTTCGGCGCCGCGCTGCTGACCACCGGCGCCGCCTACGATCCGGGCACCGGCACACTCGTGCACGACGGCCGGTCCAAGTACTACGTGGCGACCGACAACTGCACCTCGGCCGGTCTGCGGGGCCGTACGCCCGGAGACGTCGTCAAGCTGCTCCGGGACAAGGGTCTCGGCTTCGACCACGAGGCCCGCACGGGCAACGTCCTGCACCTGCTCGGCGCGGTTCCGGAGTACGGCAAGCTCGGCTTCACCAGCATCGGCGACTCGGTGGAGGAGGCGTCCGAGCTACACCGGAGGACGCTGCTTGCGCTCGGCCAGCCCGCGTAGGCCGATCACGCCGAGCACGATCCCCACGACGATGTTCACGGCGACCAGGATGCCGTGCACCACGTAGAAGCCCGTCGGGTGGCCGTCCGCGAGGTTGAAGGCGAGATTGATCCACTCAAAGATCATGAAAGCCCCGACGGCGATCAGAAATCCAGCGATCTTTCGCGATATTTGCATGACATCAGTATTCCGTTGCCAGCTCTGTTCCCTGGTCAGCGTGTGGGTCACCTCAGATGAATCGGTACGAAGCTACCCTGAGATCACTATGGGGATGAAACATGTCGCACCCGTCGGGGTGCTGCTCGCGGCGACCGTCTTCCTGGGCGGTTCCGCGTATGCCGAGACCGAGACCGAGCCCGTCGGCGGCACCCACCTCGGCGGACGTGGCCTCGTCGCTCCGTCCGGAGTGAAGGCACCTCCGAAGACCGCCGCCAGGTCCTACGTGATCGCGGACGCCGAAACCGGGGAGGTGCTGGCCGCCAAGGATCCCCATGGGCGCTACCTGCCCGCGAGCACGCTCAAGGCGCTGACCGCGCTCACCCTCATCCCGAAGCTCGACAAAGACCAGAAGATCAAGCCGAGCAGCCGCGCCGTGAACGAGGAGGGCAGCGCCGTCGGCCTGGTCTCCAAACCCATCTACACCGTGCAGGACCTGTTCAAGGCCTTGATGCTGGTCTCGGGCAACGACTGCGCGATGGCACTGGCCGAGGCCAACGGCGGGCTGGCCAAGACCCTGCAGGACATGAACGCCGAGGCCAAGCGGCTTCAGGCCTTCGACACCGTGGCCAAGACGCCGAGCGGGCTGGACAAGCCCGGCCAGAGCAGTTCGGCCTACGACCTGACGTTGATCGCCCGAGCCGGGCTCGCCAACCACGATTTTCAGCGATATATCAGCACAAAGACTGACAAGTTCCCGGCCCCCAAGGGCTACTACGAGATCGGCAACCACAACAAGCTGCTCTGGCGCTACAAGGGCATGATCGGCGTCAAGAACGGCTGGACGTCCAAGGCGCTGGGCAGCTTCGTCGGCGCGGCCAAGCGCAACGGTCACACGATCATCGTGTCGATCATGCGGCACGACGGATACTTCTGGGACGACGTCGCGGGCCTGCTCGACTGGGGTTTCGCCAATCGCGGCAAGGTCACCCCGGTCGGCCGGCTGGTGGACCCGGTCCCCGACGCCGCCCCCGTGCCGACCCTTCCGGCGGCCCCGAACGTGTCGAAGACGTCGCCGAAACCCCTGCCCGCCCCGGCGGCGGCAGCCGGGCAGGGCTCCCAGACGGTCCTCCACGTGAGCATCGCCCTGCTGGGCACCGTCCTGGTCGGCGGCGCCCTCTGGCTGGTGTACGGCCTGCGCAGACGATCCCAGTAGACACCGGCCAGGCGGCCCGCAGGCAGGTCTGGGAGCCATGAAACCCCGGCAACAGCCAAAGATGCGCAAAAGGCCATAAAGCCTCTTAAAATTGCACTCAGGCCTTATGGAGGAGTGGCGACACCCGGGATCGGGGTGGGAGCGGGCGGGGGACCGAGCGACGCGGTCTCCGTCCAGGCCGCCGCGTAGAGGATGACCCGGACCGACAGGTTGATCCAGACCAGCAGTCCGACCATCACCGCGAACACCCCGTAGATGGGGTTGTTCAGCGTCCAGCTCAGGATCAGTGCGGCGAGTTGCTTGAGGAGCCCGAAGGCGAGCGCGCCCAGCAGGGCTCCGCGGAATATCACCCGGAACGGCTGCCTCGACCGGCCCATCCAGCGCAGGATGATCACGAAGAGGACGGTGTCGGCCAGCACGCTGACCGCCAGACCGGCGAGCCAGACCGAGCCGCTGCCGAGCACCGACCGCGACAGGCCCAGCCATCCGGCCACGGTCCCGCTGGCCTGGGTGGCGAAGCCCCCCACCAGCACCGAGGCGATCGCGGTGAGGCCGATCAGGACCAGCGCGGCCAGGTCGCGAAGCTTGCCCAGGAAGAAGTTGAGGGGCGCCTCGACGGTCATGGAGATCTCGCGGAGCGCGCCGCGCAGGGCGTCGATCGCGCCGAGCCCGGCGTAGAGCAGTCCGATCAGGCCGATGGTCCCGGCGCTGGCCCGCGAGTCGGCGATCTGCTGGATGGGCAGTTGGTCGGCGAGACCGGGAAGGTACTGGTCGATGGCCCGTTGCAGGGTCGTGACGGCGTCCGGCCGGACGGACAGGAAGACGCCGAAGACCGCGAACGCCAGCGCAATGATCGGGAAGAACGACAGGAACGCGAAGTAGGTCACCGCCCCGGCCAGTCGGTCACCGGACTGGATCTGGTACCGCTGCACGGTCCTGACCAGATGGTCGAACCAGAGCCACCGGATCCGGATGGAACCGAGCTTCGACCGACCCCACTCACGCAACGCCACGATGCGTTCCCACACGCCTGCCACCCGGGTCACCTACCCCGTCACGGCCTCAACGTGCATGAGTGCGGCCACGTCCTGCGAGTGATCTGCGGCGGCCTCGAGACCTCGGGCCGGTCGCGTCCGCCGTGGATCAGGGAGTCGGCAGGAACCCCACCCTGTCGCGGACCTTGGCCATGGTCTCGGCGGCCACGGCACGGGCCCGCGTGGCACCGGCGGCGAGCATCCTGTCGAGCTCGGCCTCGTCGGCCAGCAGCTTCTCGGTGCGTTCCCGGATCGGCGTGAAGGTATCCGCGACGACCTCGGCCACGTCCTTCTTGAAGGTGCCGTAACCCTGCCCGGCGTAACGGGTTTCGAGCTCGGGGATCGGCGTGCCGGTCAGCGCGGACTGGATGCGCAGCAGGTTGGTGATGCCGGGCTTGTTCTCGTCGTCGGCGAGGACCTCGGAGCCCGTGTCGGTGACCGCGCGCATGATCTTCTTGCGGAGCGGCCCCGGCTGCTCCAGCAGGTCCAGGATGCCGGCCGCCGAGGAGGACGACTTGGACATCTTGGCCGTGGGGTCCTGCAGGTCGGTGATCTTCTCGACGCCCTCGACGATGTGCGGTCTGGGCAGTGTGAAGGTCTCGCCGAAGCGGTGGTTGAAGCGCTGCGCGAGGTCGCGGGTGAGCTCCAGGTGCTGCTTCTGGTCGGCTCCGACCGGCACCTTGTCGGCCTGGTAGAGCAGGATGTCGGCGGCCTGCAGGATCGGGTAGGTGAACAGGCCGACGCTGGCCGAGCTCTCACCGGACTTCGCCGACTTGTCCTTGAACTGGGTCATCCGGCCGGCCTCGCCCATGCCGGTGAGGCAGATCAGCACCCAGGCGAGCTCGGTGTGCTCACGCACGTGGCTCTGCACGAAGACCGTGGAGCGCTCCGGGTCGAGTCCGGCGGCGAAGAGCTGGGCCGCGGCGACCCTGGACCGCCTGCGCAGCACCTCCGGCTGGTAGTCCACCGTGATCGCGTGCAGGTCGACGACGCAGTAGAACGCGTCGTACCCCTCCTGCATGGCGACGTACTGCCGCACCGCACCGAGGTAGTTGCCCAGGTGGAAGGAGTCGGCGGTGGGCTGGATGCCGGACAGGACACGAGGACTGGCCATAGCAGGTAATTGTGTCAGGTGTCGGGAGTGGTCGGCGCCCCCGGCTCGGTGGAGGCCGGCGCTCCCTTTTCCGCGGCGCCGGAGACATCCGGCTCCGGCTCCGGAGAGGCCGACGGATCCGAAGAGGCCGGCGGATCCGAAGAGGCCGGCGCGTCCGGGGAGGGGCCGCGGTGTTTGATGCGGACCCGCGAGACCCGGCGGCCGTCCATGTCGGTGACCGACATCTCGAACCCGGGGATCTCCACCCGCTCCCCGAGCGTCGGCAGATGTCCCAGGGCCGCCATGACGAACCCGCCCAGGGTCTCGTAGGGGCCGTCGGCCAGCCGGATGCCGGTCTCGGTCGCCACCTCGTCCAGGTTGGCCAGCCCGTCCAGCTCGACCTCACCCGCGGGCAGCACGACCTGCTTGTCCTCGATGTCGTGCTCGTCGCGGATGTCACCGACGAGCTCCTCCACCAGGTCCTCCATGGTGACGATGCCGGCCGTGCCGCCGTACTCGTCCACCACGATCGCCAGGTGGTGTCCCTCGTCACGCATCTCCGACAGGGTGGCCAGCACCCGCTTGGTCGTGGGGACCAGCTTGACCGGGCGGACCGGCACCAGCTCGCTGATCGGCTCGATGGACCCGGTCAGCACCGGGTCGAGCAGGTCCCGGATGTGGATGAAGCCGATGATGTCGTCGTAGGAGTCGCGGTAGATGGGGAAGCGGGAGTGCGGCATGGCGGCGGCCAGCACGGCGGCCTCGGCCAAGGGGGTGTCGAAGGACATGAACTCCACCTCCGTGCGCGGCAGCATCACCTCACGGAGCTGCCGCTTGCCCGCCGCGAAGACCTCCGCGATCAGATGCCGCTCGTCCGGAGCGAGCTCCTGATGGCCCACCACCATGTCACGGAGCTCCTCGGTGGAGATCTCCTCCCGGTCCGCCTCGGGATCGCCGCCGAGCAGCTTGACCACGCCGTCGGTGGACTTGGAGAGCCCCCAGATGATCGGCCGGGACAGCGCGGCCATCCGGTCCAGGAACGGTGCGACCAGCAACGAGATCCCCTCGGCGCGCTGCCGGGCGATCCGTTTGGGCGCGAGCTCGCCCAGCACCAGCGAGACGTAGGAGATCGCCAGGGTGACCAGCACGAGGGAGAGCGGGGCCGAGACGGCCCGTGGCACCCCCCAGCCGTCCACGACCGGGATGAGATCCCGGGCGAGGGTGTCGGCGCCGAACGCCGCCGACAGCATGGTCGCCACGGTGACGCCGATCTGCACCGCCGACAGGAAGCGATTGGGGTCGCGGGCGAGCTTGGCGGCCCGCGCCCCCCTGCGGCCCCGGGTGTCGAGCCTGCGCACCTGACTCTCCCGCAGGGAGACCATGGCCATCTCGGCGGCGGCGAAGAACCCGCCGATCACCACGAAGAGCATGACCAAGGCGATGTTCGCCAGGACGCTGTTCACCAAACCGTCTCCGTCATGGCCGTCGCCCGTTCCGGCAGTCGCCGATATTCGATGAGCCAGCATATGCTGGCAGTAGCCTTACAAAAATAAACAGATTCAAACATCATCAAACAGGAGGCTCCGTGAAGCTGCTGGTCACCGGAGGTGCCGGATACATCGGTAGCGTCGTCGCGGCGCAACTCGTCGAGGCGGGCCACCAGGTCACCGTGCTGGACGACCTCTCCACCGGCCACGCCGACGCGGTGCCGGCGGCCGCCCGCTTCGTCGAAGGGTCGATCACCGAGGCCGCGGACGTACTGCCCGGCATGGACGGGGTGCTCCACTTCGCGGCGAAGTCCCTGGTCGGCGAGTCGGTGCAGAGACCCGGGCTCTACTGGGCGCACAACCTCGGCGGCACCCTCACCCTGCTCGACGCCATGCGCACCGCCGGGGTCGGCCGGATCGTGTTCTCCTCCACCGCCGCCACGTACGGCGAGCCGGAGCGCTCTCCGGTCCTGGAGACCGACCCCACCCGGCCGACCAACCCGTACGGCGCGTCCAAGCTGGCGGTCGACACCGCGCTGACCACGTTCGCCGGGCTGTACGGCCTGGCCGCGGTCAGCCTGCGCTACTTCAACGTCGGCGGCGCCTACACCGGCGGAGACGGGCGGGTCTACCGCGAACGCCACACCGTGGAGACCCACCTGATCCCTAACGTCCTCGCCGTCGCACTCGGCGGGCGCGAGTCGGTCAGCGTGTTCGGCACGGACTACCCCACCCCGGACGGGACATGCGTCCGTGACTACATCCATGTGGCCGATCTGGCCCGGGCCCATCTGCTGGCGCTGGAGGCCTGCTCGGCGGGGGAACACAAGATCTACAACCTGGGCAACGGCACGGGCTTCTCGGTGCGGGAGGTCCTGTCGGTCTGCCGCGAGGTCACCGGGCACGAGATCCCCGAGGTGGTGTGCGAGCGCCGCGCCGGAGACCCGGCGGTGCTGGTGGCGTCCGCGGAGAGGATCCAGCGGGAGCTCGGATGGAAACCGGAACACCCGTCCGTCCGGGACATCGTCTCCGATGCCTGGGCGGTCCTGCCTAACGCAGGTTGATACGGGCCATGTTGTTGGCGGGGCGGCGGTCTCCCACATGGGTGGAGTAGACCGTCGCCTTGGCCCGTAGCGCGCGCCGCTGGGCGCGGAAGGCGAGTCGCAGGCTGACCCGCTTTCCCGAACGGATCGCGCGCAGCCTGCAGCCGACGAGGCCGGGATACGAGCGGCATCGGGCGCCCATCGCCGACAGGAAGCGCGCCCTGCGGGTGTGGAAGAAGAGCGCGGCGTCACGGACGGCCCGCGGTCCCCGGTTGCGGACCACCGCGCCCATCGTGACCAGGCGGCCCGCGTGCGCCATGCGCGACAGCCGGACCGCCAGGTCCGCGCCCCGGCCCACCTCCGTCAGCGTCTCGGCGGAGTTGTTCGCCTCGTTCTCGTCCACGATCTCCGAGGAGAGCGTCGCGGTCGCCGTGAGTGGGCCGCGCGCGCCCGGACGGACCAGGCCACTGATCGTCACCCCGCCGGCGCCGCCGGCCACCACGTCGTGCTCGGAGGGGCAGACCACCTCGTTGACCGCGGTGCCGGGGCGGCATTCGGCGACGTTGACGCGGAGGATCTCCACCCCCTCGGGCAACCGGATGGTGAGCAGCGGGAGCACGGCGTCCTCGGGTCCGGTGTTGCGCACCTCGGCGCGGTAGAGCAGCGGCTGCCCCGGTTGTGCGACCTTCGGCAAGGTCTCCATCTGCACGGACAGATCCGCTCCCATCGGATTGTCGTCCGCGGGCTCCGTCGGCGCCGTCCCGGGCGTTCCGACGAGAACGAGACTGACAATTCCCGCGACGACCCGCGCCGCACCATGCGCCATGAACACCGATCCCCCGACCCTCAATGATCATTTAACGCCGGGACGCGGTTCCCCGCACGGGCGACACGCCGCCGGGCCGCCACAGAGGGATCCTCTGGAAGACGGCGTCCGGCCGGAACCGGAGCGGCTGGAACCGGAGTGGCCGGAACCCCGGAACGCGGAAAGGGGCCCCGGCGGACCGGGACCCCTTTTCTCGAGCTGATCGGACGAGATCAGATGAGGCCGAGCTCGCGGACGGCCGCGCGCTCCTCCTCAAGCTCGCGGACCGAGGCGTCGATGCGCTCACGGGAGAAGGCGTCGATCTCCAGGCCCTGGATGATCTCCCACTTGCCGTTGCGCGAGGCGACGGGGAAGGAGGAGATGAGCCCCTCGGGCACGCCGTACGAACCATCGGAGGGGATCGCGGCGGAGGTCCACTCGGTGCCGTTGACCCAGTCGAAGACGTGGTCGATCGCGGCGTTGGCCGCAGAGGCGGCCGAGGACGCGCCCCGGGCCTCGATGATCGCGGCTCCGCGCTTGGCGACGGTCGGGATGAAGGTGTCACGCAGCCAGGCCTCGTCCACCTGCTCCGCGGCGACCTTGCCGCCGACCTCGGCGTGGAACAGGTCGGGGTACTGGGTGGCGGAGTGGTTGCCCCAGATGGTCATCTTCTTGATCTCGGTGACCGGGACCTGGAGCTTGGCGGCGAGCTGCGACAGCGCGCGGTTGTGGTCCAGGCGGGTCATCGCGGTGAAGCGCTCCGCCGGGACGTCCGGGGCGTGCTGCTGGGCGATCAGCGCGTTGGTGTTCGCCGGGTTGCCCACGACCAGGACGCGGATGTCGCCGGCCGCGTTGTCGTTGATGGCCTTGCCCTGCGGGCCGAAGATGCCGCCGTTGGCCTGGAGCAGATCGCCGCGCTCCATGCCCGCCTTGCGCGGCATGGCGCCGACCAGCAGCGCGACGTTGGCGCCGTCGAAGGCCTTGTCGGCGTCGTCGGTGATCTCGATGCCGCTCAGCAGCGGGAACGCGCAGTCGTCGAGCTCCATCGCGGTGCCCTCGGCGGCCTTGACCGCCTGCGGGATCTCCAACAGGCTCAGTTTGACCGGGACGTCGGCGCCCAGCAACTGGCCCGACGCGATGCGGAACAGCAGCGCGTAGCCGATCTGACCGGCGGCGCCGGTGACGGTGACCTTTACGGGAGTCTGGGCCATGACCTTCCCCCACTCGAAGGATGAATTGTGACGCTCGGATGTTACCCGTCCAGCGTCGCCGGTCCTGCGGCGAGTGCCTTGATCCGGCCTCCGGGCAGGGCGACCAGTGCGACGACCGCGACGACCGCCGCGCTGACGGCCAGCCACGGGATGACGGTCGCGGTGGCGGCGGCATGGGCCGCCGCCACCCCGTGGACGGGTGCTTCGTCCCTGACCACGGAGGCGTAGAGGGTGCCGGCGAGGGCCAGCGCGACCGAACCGCCGATCTGCCGGAAGAAGGTCAGGTTGGCACTGGCGGTGCCGATGAACCGCGGCGGGACCGCATACTGGACCGCCACCGTCAGGCCGGACAGCATGGGCCCCATGCCGAGGCCGAGCAGCGCCATCCAGCCGGCGAGGGCGAGCCAGGGGGTCTCGGTGGTGAGCCCGGCGCAGAGCAGGGCACCCAGCGCGATGAGGAACGGCCCGGCGATCAGCCACGGCCGGTAGCGCTGGGTGCGGGAGATGAGGGCACCGGTGATCACGCTGCCGGTCACCATGCCGAGCATGAGCGGATAGATGCGCAGCCCCGAGTCGGTGGCGCTGAGCCCCATGGCCTCCTGGAAGTAGCGCGGCAGGAACACCACCCCGGCGTAGAGGCAGAACGCGGTGACGAACGAGACGATGTTGGCCAGCGTGTAGGTCCGGTTGCGGAACAGCTCCAGCGGGACGATCGGCTGCGCCGCCCTGCGCTCGACGAGCACGAACAGTGCCAGGAGCAGGGCGGATGCCACCACGGGCCACAGCACGGGCCCGCTGGTCCAGGTATGGTCGTCCAGGCCCTTCTCGGTCAGGCCGAGGAGCAGGAGGCCGATCGCCGCGCTGAACACGGCGATGCCGAGATAGTCGGGGCGGACGCCGCGCCCCTGGCCGGCCACGTGCGGCAGCCGTACCACGATGATCGCGATGAGGGCCAGGCCGATGGGGAGGTTGACCAGGAAGGCCCAGCGCCAGCTCGCCTGGTCGGTGAAGACGCCGCCGAGGAACGGCCCGGCGATGTAGCTCAGTGCCATCACCCCGCCCAGCGCGCCCTGGACCCGGCCGCTGCGCTCCGGCGGGAACAGGTCGGCGACCAGTGCCAGGGAGAGCGGCAGCAGCGCGCCCGCCCCCAGGCCCTGCAGCGCGCGGAAGGCGATGAGCTGGGTCATGTCCTGGGCGAGGCCGCACAGGACCGAGCCGAGCAGGAACACCGCGACGCCGGTGAGCAGCAGCGGCTTGCGGCCGTAGGTGTCCGACAGCCTGCCGTACAGCGGGACGGTGATCGTGGAGGTCAGCAGGTAGGCCGTCACGACCCAGGTGTAGAGGCCGGAGCCGCCGAGCTCCTGGATGATCCGGGGCAGCGCGGTGCCCACGATCGTCTGGTCGAGCATCGCGAGGAACATTCCGCCGAGCACGGCGAGCAGGAGCAGCCCGTTCTTGGGACGGGTCTCCGCGGGAGGGGTCGATACGTCAGTAGACACATGTTGATGCTGACGTGTCTAGTTTTACATGTCAATCCATAGATATGATGAGGGCATGTCCCTCCGGATGGCGCTCCTCGGTCTGCTGACCTCCGCCGGCCCTGCCAGCGGCTACGACCTCACGAAACTCTTCGAGAGTTCGATCAATCACGCCTGGCAGGCCAAGCACAGCCAGATCTATCCGGAGCTGAACAAGATGACCGCAGACGGCCTGGTCACCGTCGAAGAGGAGGGGCCCCGCGGCCGGAAGACCTACACGATCACCGGCGAGGGCACGCGGGAGCTGCGCGGATGGCTGATCGGCAAGGAGCCGTCCCGGTCGTTCCGCAGCGAGGGGGCGCTGCGCGCGTTCCTGCTGCCCACCCTGGAGCCCCACGAGGCCGTGGCGCTGCTCCGGGCGGAGGCTGAGGCCTACGGCGCCAAGCTCGCCGAACTGGAGGAGCTCCGCGAGCGCAAGGCCGCAGGCTGCGCCGCGGACGACCCGCCGGACAAGGGCTCGCAGTTCGGAAAGTACGCCCTGGATCTGGGCATCCGCCAGGCGCGCACGATACGCGCGTGGGCCGAGGAGACGGCGGCCGAGATCGAGGGCTCTAGCCGCAGCTAGCCATGGCCGGGGGGTCGTCCTCGCGGGTGGCGAAGTCGACCTTGGAGAAGTGCCGGTCGAGCAGCCTGCTCATCGCGCCGCTCCGGTAGAGGTCGGCGATCACGCCCTGCACGGCCTTGCACGTGCGCCCGTCGCCCTTCTTCAGGGCCACCGCGTAGCGCTCGTCGGTCAGCTTCAGGCCGAGCACCTTGTAGCCGACGCTCTCCCGGTTGCCGAACCCGGCCAGCACCAGGTCGTCGCCGGGGACCGCGTCGACCTCGCCGGACAGCAGCTTGTTCATGCAGTCGGTGTAGGTGGCGACCGGGACCGGAGTCAGTTGGCCGACCCGGCCCTGCAGGGTGCGGACGAAGCCGCTGCCGGCGGGCTGGCAGATCCGCTTGCCCTTCAGGTCGGCCGCGGACAGGATCGGGGAGCCGTCCTTGACGAGCACGTCGACGTGGGCGAGATAGTACGGCCCGGCGAACGTGACGTCGTCGCTCTTGTTGATCGAATAGGTCGAGACGACCAGGTCGAGGTCGCCGCGGGCCAGCAGCTTGGGACGCTCCTCCCGGCTGGTCGCCCGGAAGGTGATGCCGCTCGCGGGCACCCCCAGCGCCTTGGCGATCTCGGTGGCGAGATCCACTTCGAACCCGCTCCACCTGCCGCCGCTGTTCAGCGCGACGCCCGGGAGGAAGTCGCGCATGCCGACGGTGAGCCTGCCGGTCTTCGCCGCCTTGTCCGCCACGGAGGCGAACGTCGCCGGAACGGATTCGGTGGGCCCGTCGGTGGGCCGGACCGCGGTGCCGAAGCGCGGCGGCCAGCCGGTGACGGCCAGGACGGCCACGACGGTGGCCAGCAGGGCGACGGCCACCGCGGCGGCGGCCCAGCGCCCCCGGCGCGGGCGCCCGGACCGGTCGGGATCGGTGCTCCGGTTCGGAACGGTGGGCTGCCAGGTCGGCGGGACCGTCGCCGGCCGCTCGTCGTGACCGGGGTCATGGCCGGGGAGGGAACCGCGCTCGCCGTACCCCGGAGACACCGGCCGCTCGCCGTGACCGGGGAGGGAACCGCGCTCGCCGTACCCCGGAGACACCGGCCGCTCGCCGTGACCGGGGAGGGAACCGCGCTCGCCGTACCCCGGAGACACCGGCCGCTCGCCGTCCCCCGGCGGCGTCGGGAATTCGCCGTACCGCGCAGACGCCGGGGACGCGCCGGGTCCCGGGGGCATCGGGGACTCGCCGTACCTCTGGGACGCGGGCGGCTCACCGTGGAGCGGCTCGCCGTGGCCGGGGGCCGGGACGGGGGGACCCGTGAACGGAGTGGGCCGGCCACCCGATCCGGGCCAGGTCGGCGGCCGTACGGGCACGCGCATGGGGCTGGTGGCCTCGCCGGAGTCCGGACCGGCGACCTGTGCCCCCTCGTTGAGGTCGGCGGGCGAGGCGTCCACGGTCTCGGGGTGGCCGAGCAGCCGGAGCAGGATCTGGCCGGCCGAGGGCCGTGCGGCGGGCGACTTGGACAGGGCCGAGCGGACCACGCCGCGCAGCGGCTCCGGCATGGCGCCGACGTCCACCTCGTGGTTGAGGATACGGTTCAGCACCACCGCTATCGAGTTGCCAGCGAAGGCCGTCTCCCCGGTCGCGGCGAACACGATCGTCGCCCCCCAGGCGAACACGTCGGTGTGCGGGCCGACGTCGGCGCCGGAGATCTGCTCGGGGGCCATGTAGGCCGGGGTGCCGATGGCGCGGCTGGTTATCGTGCCGGTGGAGTCGACGATGCGGGCGATGCCGAAGTCCACCACGCGGGGGCCGTCCGCGGCGATGAGCACGTTGTCCGGTTTGAAGTCACGGTGCACGATCGCCGCCTGGTGGATCGCGGTGAGGGCGGTGGCCGTGCCGATCGCCAGCCGCTGCAGGGCCGTGCCGCGGAGCGGCCCGTCGGTCTCCACGGCCTCCTGCAGCGACCTGCCCTCGATGTATTCGCTGGCGATGTAGGGGGCGTCGCCTTCGAGGTCGACGCCGACCACGCCCGCCGTACAGAATGAGGCGACCCGCTGCGCGGCCCGTGCCTCCCGGGCGAACCGGGATCTGGCGACCGAGTCGCCGGAGAATTTTACGTGCAGCAACTTGATCGCCGCCCGCTCTCCCGACTCGTTCACGCCCAGGTAGACGATGCCCTGCCCACCCTCACCGATCCGGCCGACGATGCGGAACGGCCCCAGTCGGCGCGGCTCCCCCGCTTCCAGCGGCGCGATCTCCGGCATCATCGTCCCTATGGTTGAGTAAATCTTCAGCTGAACTTTACGACGCCATGACCCGTCCGCCTGCCGCGTTGCCCCGAAGCACCCGCGTCGACCGGACCGACTGCCAGGCCGGCAGGCGATCCGGCGGACACGCCACCCCCTCAATTACCGACATCCGCCCCAAGTTGGCGCTCCAACCGCTTAAATCACTACCGTTGACCGTCCCTCACGCAAGCCGGAGCAAATCCCCCATGCGCCGATATATCGGTTATCGCGAATTCATCCAGCGCGATCAGCGTTCCCTCGTCGGCACGGCCCTTCTCCTCACCGGCAGCCACGAGCAGGCCATCCGCCTGACCCTGTGGTCCTTGCGCACGGTCGGTCTCAGCTGGCCCCCTGCCCCCTGGGAAGACTCCACCACGCACGCGCACATCGCCCTGTACCGCCGCTTCCTCCGCAAGCCGACCGCCGCGGGCTCCACCGCGCTGGTACGGATCCCGCCCCGGCCGCGCCTGCTCGTCGTCGCCTGCCTCCACGACGGCAGGACCCACGCTGAGATGGCGACCGTCCTCGGCATCCCCGTGGAGACCGTGGAGTCGGAGATAACCGAGGCGGTGGCCACGCTCACCAAGGGCAACGTGGACCGGCTGAAGACGAGGATGGCCACGGCGGCGGGCGAGGCGTCGGTCCCCGACCTCACCCGGCGGGCCATGGGCACGCTACGGCGCCGCCGCAACCGCGCGGCCTTCCTGACCACGATCGCGGCCCTCGTCCCGATCGGCGTCATCGCCGCCATCGCCCTGTTCCCGCAGGGGCACGTGTGGAACTCGGCCCTGGGCGAGCGGAACCCGTCCCCTCCGACGACGTCACCGGAGGCCGTACGGGTCGCCTCCAGCCCGGAGCCGGCCCCCGGGGTCCAGCCGTGGCGGGCGCCACGCACCTCCCTCGCGATCCGCTACGCGGTCCCCGAGGGATGTCCCGGCGACGCCGCCCCTGCGGGTGACAAGCCGGCGGAGCCCGGGAAGGTCGTCTGCGCCGGCTGGAAGCTGACGCTGGCCAAAGACGGCGCCAAGCCCGGTTCCGCGGACTGCGAGGATCAGACGCCCTGCCCGTCCACGGTGCGCGTCCCCGACGCCGCGGAACGGCTGGCCCACGCCGACGGCCAGGGCTCCTGGCCGCTGAGTCCGGCTGTCAGCGCCGACGGACACCGCATCGCCTACCTGAGTGCGGCGGAGGGAAGATACGTCGCCCACGACCTGCACAGCGGCGTCAAGCGGTATCTGTCGCCCGTGCTGGCCCCCTCCGACACCGAAGGCGGCACCCGGGTGAGCGTCTCCCCGAACGGCCGTCACTTCACCGTGCAGCTCGGTGCGCGCCGGTTCCGGACCGATTTCACCACCGGGACCATGACGCCCCTGCCCGCCGGGCACGTGACGGCAGCGGAGCAGGCCGCCGACTGGCTGGGCAAGAACTACCGCGCCTGGCGGGACTCCCCCGGTGGCAGGCAGGTGGCGGCGGTCGGCACCAAGGGCGCCGAGTCCCGCAACCTCCACATCATCGACGCCCGGACCCGGCAGGTGTCCAGGAGCCTCCCGCTCCCCTCCCCGGACGGTGCCGCCAAGGCAGCGGTCGTCGGCTGGCTGAACACCCGTGAGGTCGTCGTCAAGATGACCGGCAAGGCCGGCGACCACCCCGCGGCGTTCTTCCGGATGGACGCCGTCACCGGCCGGACGCACCCCGTGACCGGCCTCGCCGACGACAACCTGATCGTGCTCGGTGCCGTGACGGAGTCCTGACGGCGAGGCCCGGTGGCCCGGTGGCCCGTGGAACGGAAAAGGGCCGCCCGGCGGGCGGCCCTTCTCGTGGAGACGGCGGGTGACTAGGCCATCTTCTTCTTCAGGTTCTCGTCCAGGGCCGCCAGGAAGTCCTGGGTGGTCAGCCACTTGGCGTCGCCGCCGACGAGCATGGCGAGGTCCTTGGTCATCTGACCGCCTTCGACGGTCTCGATGCAGACCTGCTCCAGCTTCTCGGCGAAGTCGGTCACCGCGGGGGTGTTGTCGAGCTTGCCGCGGTGCTGGAGCCCACGGGTCCACGCGAAGATCGAGGCGATCGGGTTGGTGGAGGTGGGGTTGCCCTTCTGGTGCTCACGGTAGTGACGGGTCACGGTGCCGTGGGCGGCCTCGGCCTCGACGGTCCGGCCGTCGGGGGTCATCAGGACCGAGGTCATCAGGCCGAGCGAGCCGAAGCCCTGCGCGACGGTGTCGGACTGGACGTCGCCGTCGTAGTTCTTGGCGGCCCAGACGTAGCCACCCTCCCACTTCATCGCGGCGGCGACCATGTCGTCGATCAGGCGGTGCTCGTAGGTGATGCCGGCCGCCTGGAAGTCGGCCTTGAACTCGTCCTCGAAGACCTCGGCGAAGATGTCCTTGAAGCGGCCGTCGTAGGCCTTCAGGATCGTGTTCTTCGTGGAGAGGTAGACCGGGTACCCCCGGGACAGGCCGTAGCGCATGGAGGCGCGGGCGAAGTCACGGATCGAGTCGTCCAGGTTGTACATCGCCATCGCGACGCCGCTGCTCGGGAAGTCGTAGACGTCGAGCTCGATCGGCTCCGAGCCGTCCTTCGGCGTGTAGGTGAGGGTCAGCTTGCCCTCGCCCGGGATCTTCAGGTCGGTGGCGCGGTACTGGTCGCCGAACGCGTGACGGCCGACGACGATCGGCTTGGTCCAGCCGGGGACGAGCCTCGGCACGTTGGACATGATGATCGGCTCGCGGAAGATGACACCGCCGAGGATGTTACGGATCGTCCCGTTCGGGGACTTCCACATCTTCTTCAGGCCGAACTCCTCGACCCGCGCCTCGTCCGGGGTGATCGTGGCGCACTTGACGCCTACGCCGTACTGCTTGATCGCGTTGGCGGCGTCGATCGTCACCTGGTCGTCGGTGGCGTCGCGGTACTCGACCCCGAGGTCGTAATACTTCAGGTCGACGTCGAGGTAGGGAAGGATCAACTGGTCCTTGATGAACTGCCAGATGATCCGGGTCATCTCGTCGCCGTCAAGCTCGACGACCGGACCCTCTACCTTGATCTTGGGCATGCGTGTGGTTCCCCTTCTGAACTAGCACTGGCCAGACAGTCCTTTTGAGGCTCACTGGCCGTTGAGGTTATCGGACCGGTATGAGCGCTTCGTGGCCCACCCGGTCATCCGGCTTACAGCGGCATGAGCTCCGGATACTCGAGCACCAGCGAGCCGGCCATCAGCGCGACGCCGAAGGCACCCAGAATCAGGGTGTCGGTCGCCCTGGTCCGTACGGCGAGCAACCCGCCCCCGGCCAGCCGGAACACGGCACCCAGTGCCAGGACCACGCCGAGGGAGAAGCCGCCCCACTCGGGATCGAGCAGGACGCCGAAGGCCACCGCGACGACCGCGCCCACCAGCACCAGTGGATACGATCCCCAGCGCTCCCGAGTCATGCTCACCGCTCCCACCTATGGCTCCCGTCCGCGCGGGCACTCGTTGGCTCGTGCCTCGCTCTCTCGCACCCGGCTCATCGCTCCGGCCTCCGGTCGCATTCGCGCGGGCACTCGTTGGTTCGTGCCTCGCTCTCTCGCAGCCGGCTCATCGCTCCGCGAGCGGCCTCCACTTCTGGTTGCGCTCGCCGATGTACTCACTGTCCGGGCGGATCAGGCGATTGTCGGCGTGTTGCTCGATGACGTGTGCGGTCCATCCTGCCATGCGGCTGACCGAGAAGACCGGAGTGAACAGGTCTGTCGGAATACCGAGATAGTGGTAGACGGTCGCGGCGTAGAAGTCCACGTTCGGATAGAGGCCCTTCGTCTCGAAGACGACCTCCTCCATCTCCTTGGACATCCGGTAGTAGGTGTCGTCACCGGAGGCGTCCGCGAGCTCCTGCGACATCCTGCGCAGATGGGTGGCTCGCGGGTCCTCCGTCTTGTAGACCCGGTGCCCGAATCCCATGATCTTCTCGCCGGCGGCGAGCCTGTCGCGTACGGCCTGCGCGACGGCGGCCGGGTCGAGCGACTCCAGGGTGCGCATGACCTGCTCGTTGGCGCCCCCGTGGAGCGGGCCCTTGAGGGTGCCGATCGCCGCCACGATGGCCGAGTGCATGTCGGACAGGGTCGCGGCGCACACCCGGGCGGCGAACGTCGAGGCGTTCATCGTGTGGTCGGCGTGGAGCACCAGGCAGGTGTCGAAGATCTCCACCTCGTGCCGGTCGGGAACGCGCCCGGTGATCTGGAGCAGGAAGTTGGCCGCGATGCTCAGATCCGGATCCGGGTCCGGGATCGTGGCGCCCGTCCTGGCGGCGTGGTAGCGGGCGACGAGGAGCGGCTGCTGCGCGGTCAGGCGGGCGGCCTTGCGCAGGTTGGCCTCGGGGCTGTTGGAGTCCTTGTCCTCGTCGTCGCCGCCGGCCAGCGAGACCAGCGTGCGCAGCGCCTCCATGGGCGCCTGCTTCCCCGCGACCTCCGGGATGTTCGCTTCGGCGAGGGCGCCGAGCTCACGCCCCTCGACGAGCTGTGCCCCGTAGGCGGCCAGCTGCTCCCCGGTGGGAAGGTTGCCTCGCTGCAACAGATGGGCGGCTTCTTCGAAAGTGGTACGGCCGGCCAGATCGTGGATGTCGTAGCCACGATAGAAAAGGAGACCGGCCTGACCGTCGATGTCACTGAGCGCTGTTGATGCGGCTACGACATCGGCGAGGCCTTTGGTGGGCTTGTCCGCCATGAGTATTTCCTCCGCTTATCTTCGCCCGAAGTCTACCTGTGAGCAGGGGAAACCCTCCCGAGAGGTCCAGATCAATTTCACGAATGATTCTCTTTCTGGCAAAGGCGATTCCCCATCACCTCGTTTGGGTAAGCCGGAGCTGTAGGAATAGTTACGGCGGGCTACCTGGGGAGGAACTGCCGTGGAGGGGCCGTTCATACGCATCGAGGACACTGGCGAGGTGGTCCCGTTGCGCCCCGAGATCACGACGATCGGGCGTGGCCGGGGAGTTGACATCCGGCTCACCGATCCAAGTGTTTCCCGGCTGCATGCGGAATTCATCCGGCGCGGACCCTACCTGTATGTCGTTGATCTGGGTCTGTCCCGCAACGGCACACGGGTGAACGGCAGGCCGATCGCCCGGAGGGTGCTCGACGACGGCGACGTCGTCTCCTTCGGCGCGGCGCGAGGCAGGATCGGCGGGGTTCCGCGTGAGGACTTCGCCCCCGAGGTCGAGCTCCGACGGGCGGCGGCTCCGGAGCTGACCCGGCGGGAGGTCGACGTGCTGACGTCGTTGTGCCGTCCGGCGCTGTCGGATGAGGCGTTCGTCGCACCCGCCACCGCGCGGGAGATCGCCGACGATCTGGTGGTGACGGAGGCCGCGGTCAAGCAGCACCTGCTCCGCCTCTACCAGAAGTTCAGGATCCCGGAGGGGACAAACCGGCGCACCAGGCTGGCCAACGAGGTCGTCGCCCTGGGCCTGGTCAGGCCCACTCCGGTGGTGCCGCCGCAGCGAGCGGCCGGCACCCCGGAGCCTTCGGCGCCGGCGACCGCCGCCGGCCGCCGGGCGTCATGACGGCTACTCGCCCTTCTCCGCGGCCTCGACCACGTTGGTCAGCAGCAGGGCCCGCGTCATCGGGCCCACGCCGCCGGGGTTGGGGGTGAGGTGACCCGCGACGTCCCCGACTTCGGGGGCGATGTCACCGGCGATCTTGCCGTCGACCCGGGAGACCCCGACGTCGAGCACGGCGGCGCCGGGCTTGACCATGTCGGCCGTGATCAGGTGCGGCACGCCCGCCGCGGCGACGATGATGTCCGCGCGACGGGTGTGGGCCGCCAGGTCCTCGGTGCCGGTGTGGCAGAGGGTGACGGTGGCGTTCTCCGAACGCCGGGTCAGCAGCAGGCCGAGGGAGCGGCCCACGGTGATGCCCCGGCCGACGACGACGACCTCGGCCCCCTTGATCGGCACGCCGTACTCCTGCAGGAGCAGGACGATGCCGTGCGGGGTGCAGGGCAGCGGCGCGTCGACCATGTGGACCAGGCGGCCCAGGTTGACCGGGTGCAGGCCGTCGGCGTCCTTCGCCGGGTCCATCCGCTCGATCAGCGCCATGGTGTCGAGGTGGCGGGGCAGCGGGAGCTGGACGATGTAGCCGGTGCAGTCCTCGGCCGCGTTGAGCTCGTCGATGACCGCTTCGACCTCGGCCTGGGTGGCGGTCGCCGGCAGGTCCCTGCGGATGGAGGCGATGCCGACCTCGGCGCAGTCGCGGTGCTTGCCGGCCACGTAGATCTGACTGCCCGGGTCGTCACCGACCAGGACGGTGCCGAGCCCGGGGGTGACGCCGCGCTCTTTCAGCACGGCGACCCGCGCCGTGAGATCCGCCTTGATCTTCGCCGCGGTGGCCTTGCCGTCCAGAATCTGGGCACTCAAGCGTTCAGTCCTTCCAAATGATCATCCGCGCTCCGCTTCCCTTCGCTCGATGATCCTGCGCGTGAAGGGGATGATCTCCACGGCCTTGGCGCCGAGCCAGGCGGCGCCGACGGCGAAGATGAGGAGCAACCAGGGACTCTCCCAGAATCCACTCATGATCACAAAGGCGTTCAGGGCAACGTCCAGCAAAGGCATGAGGGATCTCCATGGAGGCGACGGAGGGGATCCTTTAGGTTAACCGGGGTTTAAACCTTCTTTGACCGAAATTTTCTGTCCGGTCCGCCACTTTGCTGTCTCCGGTGTACGGCTGCCGCACCCGTGCGGCAGCCGTACACCGGAGGGGAACTCAGTGGAAGAAGTGGCGGGCGCCGGTGAAGTAGAGGGTGACCCCGGCGGCCTCGGCCGCGGCGATCACCTCTTCGTCCCTGATCGAGCCGCCGGGCTCCACGACGGCCTTCACCCCGGCGTCGACCAGCACCTGGAGGCCGTCGGCGAACGGGAAGTACGCGTCGGAGGCCGCCGCGGAGCCCCGGGCACGGTCGCCGGCACGGGTGACCGCGAGCTGCGCCGAGTCGACCCGGTTGACCTGGCCCATGCCGATGCCGACGCTCGCGCCGTCCGCGGCGAGCAGGATCGCATTCGACTTCACCGAACGGCAGGCCTTCCAGGCGAGGGCCAGGTCGGCGAGGATCTCGGCGGAGGCCGCGGGCCCCGCCTTGAGCTCCCAGGCGGACGGGTCGTCGCCGGGCGCGTTCACCCGGTCGGTGGTCTGCACCAGCAGACCGCCGTCGATCCGGCGGAACTCCGCCGGGTTGTCCGGCCCCTGCGGGCAGACCAGCAACCGGATGTTCTTCTTCTGGGTGAGCACGGCCAGGGCCTCGGCGCTGAAGGCCGGAGCCACCACGACCTCGGTGAACACCTCGGAGACCTGCCGGGCCATCGCCTCGGTGACCTCGCCGTTGACCGCGATCACGCCGCCGTACGCGGAGACCGGGTCACACGCGTTGGCCTTGCGGTGCGCCTCGGCGACGTCGGCGCCGACCGCGATGCCGCACGGGTTCTGGTGCTTGATGATCGCCACGGCGGGCTCGGCGAAGTCCCAGGCGGCCCGCCAGGCGGCGTCGGCGTCGAGGTAGTTGTTGTAGGACATCTCCTTGCCGTGCAGCTGCTCGGCGTTCGCCAGGCCGTCCCGCCCGCCGGAGTAGAGCGCCGCCCCCTGGTGCGGGTTCTCGCCGTAGCGCAGCGGCGACCTGAGCGTCCACGCGGCGCCCATGTAGTGCGGCCAGGCCCCTTCCTCGGCGGCGTAGCCGCTCGCGAACCAGGAGGCCACCGCCGTATCGTAGGCGGCGGTGTGGGCGTACGCGGCCGCGGCGAGCCGGCGTCGCTCGGCCAGGGTGAAGCCGCCCTCGGCCACCGCCGCGAGCACGTCGCCGTAGGCACCGGGGTCGACCACGATCGCGGCCGTGCCGTGGTTCTTGGCCGCGGCCCGGATCATCGCGGGGCCGCCGATGTCGATCTGCTCCACGCAGTCGCGGTCGGAGGCGCCCGAGGCCACGGTCTCCTGGAACGGGTAGAGGTTGACCACCACCAGCTCGAAGGGGTCGATCTCCAGCTCTTCGAGCTGCTTGACGTGGGCGGGGTTGCCGCTGTCGGCCAGCAGGCCGGCATGCACGCGCGGGTGCAGGGTCTTGACGCGGCCGTCGAGACACTCGGGGAACCCGGTCAGCGCTTCGACGGGAGTGACGGGGACGCCGTACGAAGCGATCTTCGCGGCGGTGCCGCCGGTGGAGACGATCTCCACACCGGCGGCGTCGAGCCCGCGGGCCAGCTCTTCCAGCCCACTCTTGTCATACACCGCGATCAACGCGCGCCTGATGGCGATGCGGGTCACTTCGTACTCCTCCTGTTTGGTTCCGGTGTCATCCGGGGCGCCCGGCTCATCTGCCGGGTCGTCCGAAGCGAAAGGTTCTGCCGGTCACGGTCCAGCCCTCACGGGCCATCCGGCCGACGGTCTCCACGAGCAGACTCCGCTCGACGGTCTTGATGCGCTCGTGCAGGGCCGCCTCGTCGTCGCCGTCCAGCACGGGCACCGCCTCCTGGGCGATGATCGGACCGGTGTCGACCCCGGCGTCGGCGAGCATCACGGTGCAGCCAGTGATCCGCACGCCGTGCGAGAGCGCGTCGCGGACCCCGTGCGCGCCCGGGAAGGCGGGCAGCAGCGCGGGATGGGTGTTGAGCACGGGGAAGGCGGCCAGCGTCGGCGCACCGAGGATCTTCATGAATCCCGCGCAGACGACCAGGTCCGGCCGATGCCCGGCGATCCGGGCCGCTAGGGCCCGGTCCCAGGCGTCCCGCTCCGGGTGGTCGGACAGCTTCTCGACGAAGGTAGGGACCCCGGCGCGTTCCGCGCGGGCCAGCCCCTCGATGCCGACGCGGTCGGCCCCCACCGCCACGATCCGGGCGCCGTAAGACTCGTCTGCCACAGCGTCCAGCAGGGACTGTAGGTTGGTTCCAGAACCGGACACGAGGACCACAAGCCGAGCGGCCTGGGATGACACCGACACACTCCATTCGGACGGGGACGCACGCCGCTGCAAGGGTATCTGCCTGTCCACTCACACGATGCAAGGAGGTCAGGTGACGACTCCCGTCCAGGCACGGCCGACGGAGGGTACGGGACGGCGGGCGCTGTGGCTCGCATTCGCCGCGGCGGCGCTGACGCTGATGCTCCCCTTGGCGGGGCTCGTCATGTCGGTCTTCGCCCTCGTCGCCTCGGTCCGCGCGGTCCGGGCCCTGCGATCGGCGGCCGCGTCGACGACCCCCGCGGTCGTCGGCCTCGTCCTGTCGTCGCTGGTGCTGCTGGTCTCCCTCGGAGTGACCGCGACGCAGCTCTACTTCAGCGACGAGTTGAGCGCCTACACCGAGTGCGGCAAGGGCGCGGGCACCGTCGCCGCCCAGAGCGAGTGCACGGAGAGGCTTGAGCGGGCGATGGAGAAGAAGTTGCCCTTCGTCCGGCCCGGCGAGCTGCAGTTCCCGTTCGCCCCCTGAGGCCGCCGAGGCCTGCCCGCGGTCCTTCCGGCACCGCGCCGCCCGGCCCCGGGGCCTGTTCTGCCGATCTTTTCGCCGGCCGCGGCCGTCCGGACGAGCGCTAGTCGCGGTCCCAGGCGTAGGGATCCACGTAGATCACGTGACCGCCCTTGTCGTCGGACTCGTCGACGATGTCCCGCCGGGGCGGGCGCGGCGGTCCGCCGTGCTCGGCCGCCGGCGGGTTCTCCGCCGCCGCCGAGGCGTGCTCGTCCTCCCAGTCGTCCCTGATGACCGGGATCGGCTGGGTCTCGCACTCGGTGGCGTCCATCCAGTGGCCGGGGAGCGCGCGGGGGCCGTCGGACTCGGCGAACCCGACCTTGCCGGCCACCGTCCCCGCCGCCTTGGCGATCCTGACCCCCGCCCTGCGGACCGGCTCGGCGGCCGTGCCGACCTTGGCGGCGGCCTTGGCCACGACTGTGTTGTGCCCGCGGAAGATCAGCCACCAGTTGGCCAGTCCAGCCGAGATGCCCGCGGCCACGCCCACCTCCAGCGTCACCGAGAGCATGACCTCCCAGGCCGCCGGACCGACCGCGGAGAGCTTCGTCCCCCCCAGGGGGCCGCCGGACAGCGCGGCCAGCCCTCCGGCCGCCGCACCGGTCACCAGCCCGCAGACGAACCCCCACAGCGGCGCGCCCTCGTACGAGGGGGACGGCGCGATCCTGACTCCCAGGATGCCCGCCACCGCGCCGGCTGCGAACGGCAGCGCGATCACCGCCATCACCCACGCCGGAGTGGGGCCCGTCTCCGGCAGTGCCCCCAGGATCGGCAGGCTCGGCACGGTTCCGAGCTGGACACCCGTCGGTGCGACCAGTGTGCCGGTGCCGACCGCGAAGCCCGGACCGGCGATGTAGGCCATCCCCCAGATGACCGCGTTGATCAGGTAGAGCCCCTGGACGAGCAGGAGCAGCAGGCCGCCGACGAAGCCCGGCGACAGGATGCCGGAGAGCTCCTGGACCTGCCCGAAGTTCACCACGACGGCACCGAGCACCATCAGGGCACCCGCCAGGAGCATGATGCCCAGCGCGGCGGCCGAGGAGACCACGACCGAGCGCAGCCGTTCGGGGAGCAGGCGCAGCATCGACCGCCACGGCCCGATCGTGCGGGCGGTGGCCAGCGAGCCCGCCAGGAAGGCCAGCACCAGGTGGCTGACCAGGACGTCGCCGAGGAACGGCTGGGTGATCTCGTTCCTGGTGACCAGCGCGATGCCCCCGGCCAGCAGCGCGTACGGCGCCGCCAGCGAGACACCCGCCTGGGCGACCAGCACGAGCTGTGCCCGGCGCCGGGCGTTGGCCTCGTCCTTCGGGCTGTTCTTGGGCAGCCGGGCGGGGAGCCGCAGCCGCAGGTCCGCGTCCCTGGCCATCCAGATCCCGGCGCGGTACAGCAGGAAGGCCGGAAGCACGGTCAGCCCGAGCGGGAGCAGCCCGACCGAGCCGCCCGGAATCGCGAACCCCGCGTGGTGAGCCGCCAGCCAGAGCTGCGCCGCGGTACGGAAGACCCCCGGCAGCCCCGGGCCGAGCGAGCCCTTGGGGGAGGCGATCCAGCCGACCAGGGTGAGGGTGGTGAGCACCGCCACCCCCACACCGAGGGTCCATGCGGCGGCGAGCATCCCGGAGACCGGCAGGGGCCGCCGGACGTCGTCGTCGTCACCCGTGACGCCGGGCAGGGGGATACGGCTGAGGACGTTACGGGGAACCGTCCGGAGCTGATCGAGAAGGGCCGTCACAATAGTCGATGGTCTCAGGATCTTCCGTGTGTACGAGACTCCATCGCCCCGCGTGTCGCATGCCGTACAAGAAGCTGCCGGACAACAGGAAAGGCACCCGGCGGGACACCGGGCGCCTTTCCTGGCGAAACTAGCGGGCCTGCATGACCTCGCGCATCAGGCGGGCGGTCTCGCTCGGGGTCTTGCCGACGCGGACGCCGACCTTCTCCAGAGCCTCCTTCTTCGCCTGGGCGGTGCCGGCCGAGCCGGACACGATCGCGCCCGCGTGACCCATGGTCTTGCCCTCGGGGGCGGTGAAGCCCGCGACGTAGGCGACGACCGGCTTGGTCACGTGCTTTTCGATGTAGGCGGCGGCGCGCTCCTCGGCGTCGCCGCCGATCTCGCCGATCATCACGATCGCGTCGGTGGCCGGGTCGTCCTGGAACGCCTGGAGGGCGTCGATGTGCGTGGTGCCGATGACCGGGTCGCCGCCGATGCCGACGGCGGTGGAGAAGCCGAAGTCCCGCAGCTCGTACATGAGCTGGTAGGTCAGCGTCCCGGACTTCGACACCAGACCGATACGGCCGGCGGTGGTGATGTCGGCGGGGATGATGCCGGCGTTGGAGGCACCGGGCGAGGCGATGCCGGGGCAGTTCGGCCCGATGATGCGGGTCTTGTTGCCCTTGGCGACCGCGTAGGCCCAGAACTCGGTGGTGTCGTGGATCGGGACACCCTCGGTGATCACCACGCAGAGCGGGATCTCGGCGTCGATGGCCTCCTTGACGGCGTCCTTGGTGAACGCCGGGGGCACGAAGACGACCGACACGTCGGCGCCGGTCTCCTTCACGGCTTCGACGACGGTGCCGAAGACGGGGAGGCCCTCGTGGGTGGTGCCGGCCTTGCGGGCGTTGACACCGCCGACGACGCGGGCGCCGGAGGCGAGCATCCGGCGGGTGTGCTTGGTGCCCTCACCGCCGGTCATGCCCTGAACGATGATCTTGCTTTTCTCGGTGAGCCAGATAGCCATTACGCACCTACCGCGGCGAGTTCGGCGGCCCGCTTGGCCGCATCGTCCATCGTGTCCACCAGTTCGACGCCGGAAAGCTTGGCGTCGGCGAGAATCTGCCGCCCGAGCTCGGCGTTGTTGCCGTCCAGCCGGACGACGAGCGGGCGGCTGACAGCCTCGCCGCGGCCCTCCAGCAGCTGGAAGGCGGAGACGATGCCGTTGGCGACCGCGTCACAGGCGGTGATGCCGCCGAAGACGTTCACGAAGATCGACTTGACGGACGGGTCGGAGATGATGATCTCCAGACCGGCCGCCATGACCTCTGCCGAGGCGCCGCCGCCGATGTCGAGGAAGTTGGCGGGCTTGGGCTGGCCCGGGAACGCCTCGCCGGCGTAGGCGACCACGTCGAGGGTGGACATGACCAGACCCGCGCCGTTGCCGATGATGCCGACGCTGCCGTCGAGCTTGACGTAGTTGAGGTCCTTCTCCTTGGCCGCGGCCTCAAGGGGGTCCTCCGCGTCCTTGTCCTCGAAGACCGCGTGGTCGGACTGGCGGAAGGTCGCGTTGTCGTCGAGGGTGACCTTGCCGTCGAGGGCCTTGACCTGGCCGTCGGCGGACAGGATCATCGGGTTGACCTCGACCAGGGAGGCGTCCTCGTCGACGAAGGCGCACCAGAGCTTCTCGATGAGCTCGGCGGCGCCGTCGAGTGCCGCCTCCGGCAGACCGCCCGCCTGGGCGATCTCACGGGCCTTGGCGCGGTCGACCCCGTCCAGGGGGGAGACCGGGATCTTGGCGACCTTATCCGGGGCGCTGTGCGCGACCTCTTCGATGTCCATGCCGCCCGCGGCGGAGCAGATGGCGAGGAAGGTGCGGTTCGCGCGGTCGAGCAGGAAGGAGAAGTAGTACTCCTCCGCGATCGCGCTGGCCTCCTCGATCAGAACCTTGTGGACCGTGTGGCCCTTGATGTCCATGCCAAGGATCTGGGTGGCCTTCTGCTCGGCGTCGGCGGCGTCGTCGGCGACTTTCACACCGCCGGCCTTGCCGCGGCCACCGGTCTTGACCTGTGCCTTGACGACGACACGGCCGGTCAGCTGCTCGGCTGCCGAGCGTGCCTCCTCCACGGTGTGCGCGACAATGCCACGCGGCACCGGGATGCCGTACTCCGCGAAGAGCTCCTTCGCCTGATGTTCGAACAGGTCCACGAGGGTCCGTCCTTGCTTGTCCGGCTGGTGTACAGATATCGGCGGGCCGGCTCCGTGATCGAGCGGGAGCCCGGCGGTTTTGCGCCAATGAAGCCTAGCCCCCGTCGGGGGATGACCAGGTCACTGGGTCGTTAAACGTGAGCGGGAACGGCGCTGCGCACCCATTCGACGATCTCCTGCGTGGTGGCGCCCGGCGTGAAGATCTGGGCCACGCCCATCTGCCGGAGCTCGGGCAGGTCGGCGTCCGGGATGATCCCGCCACCGAACACCACGATGTCGGCGGCGTCGTTCTCCTTCAGGAGTTCGATGACCTTCGCGAAGAGCGTCATGTGCGCCCCGGAGAGGATGGACAGCCCGATCGCCGCCGCGTCCTCCTGGATGGCGGTGCGGACGATCTGCTCGGGCGTCTGGTGCAGGCCGGTGTAGACGACCTCCATCCCGGCGTCCCGCAGCGCCCGCGCCACGATCTTCACGCCACGGTCGTGCCCGTCGAGCCCGGGCTTGGCGATGACGACGCGGATCCTCGACACGGCATCCATCCAGACCTCCTTGTCTGCGCACCCACTCGCAACGTGAGAGCTGTCCGCAGCGTAACCGCCCGCGCCACCCGGCCACATCCCAGGTCGGCACGGATCACACCACAAGGATGATCATGATGGACAATTTTCGTGAAATCTCCCCTTGAAAGACTCTTTTCAACCTTTATTGGCATAAGTTCACGTTCCGGTACGGCATGCCCTACAGTTTTTGATCTTCTATCCTCGGGAGGGGGATCCCCGTGAAGCGATGGATCACTGTGATGTCCGGCGTCCTGGCCGTAACCGCGGCCGCCGCCCCCGTGAGCGCCCAGACGACTGCGGTGAACACGCGGAGCACGACGGCGAACACCCGAACCACCGCCGCGAACACCCAGGTGGCGCCCATCGATCCGGTGGCCGCGCTGACGGCGCGGTTCGCCGCCAACCGCGGCGTGACGATCGCCGAGATCAGCAGGACGAGTTCCGGCGGAAAGCCGCTGTCCGCGCAGAAGCGCCGCGGTGTCGCGCAGTTCGACGCCGCGGGTGTGACGGGGTACGACATCCTGACCGCGTCGGCCCTCCCCGGGGAGACCACCAAGCCGGTGCGCAGCCTCGCCATCGGCGGCAACGTCTACACGAGCGGCGGTCTGGTCGGCGAAGGCCTCCCCGACGGCAGGAAGTGGATGAGGGCACCCGGCAAGATCCGCGACCTGTCGCCCTTCCAGACCCCGGTCCTCGTCCTGGAACCGGCCACGCTGAAGGCCCTGCTGGCCACCAGCAAGGCCAAGAAACCCGGTGCCGCCCTGCACACCGGCACGATCACCCTGGGCGCGCTCTACCGCGTCTCGCCGTCCTACCGGGCGGACCTGCGCGGGCGGCCCAGTGCCAGGGTCGCGGCCACGACGGTGGCCTGGCGGCTGTGGCTCGGCCGCGACGGACTCCCCAGCCGGCTGGTCACCTCGTGGACGGAACCGCCGGCCAGCATGAAGGTCACGCGCGTCAGCGACGTGCGGTTCGCCTCCTGGGGGAAAGCGGTGAACCTCACCGCGCCGCTGGGCGAGGAGCCGGCAGTCTGACGGGCGCCCGTCCGCTCAGCAGCTCCCCGCACACCGGCCGGATCGGCGCCGGTCTCCCCGGAAGACGCACCGCCAAGCGGGCGGGCGTCCGCGGAGACCGGCGCCGCTTTCCTGTCCGCCTCCGTGGACGCGCATGGACGGCATCGGGGCTGACCTGAACGGCGTTTCAACGCGAGCCGATGCCGTTCAATCGAATATCACTGTGATACGCATCACACCCGCCGGGAACGGTCCACCGCGGCCCCGGCGGTCCATTCCGCCGCCTCTCGCCCGGCGTTTCGAAGAATCAGCAGGCCAGACGGCTGGATTTCAACTCGGCCTGCTGCTTTTCCAACTTTTCCCAGCATCCGGGACGCGATCTGCACAAAACATCCACATGCCGTTCAAGGCATCCCAGCAAATACGATATTCCATCGTGATCTTCATCAGTAAGAATTCCTCATCCCTCCCACATGGGGTGGAGGGGGTATTCAGGAGGAATTCTTTTGAAGCGACACATCGCCGGACTGGCATGCGCCGCGGCGGCCGTGCTGAGCGTCTCCACGTTCGCATCGACCGCGCACGCCCAGGCCGCCGATCCGGTGACCGCGCTGAAGGGCGAGTTCACCAGTGGACGCGGCGTGAGTTTCGTCGACACCACCAAAATCAACACCCCCGCGGGGAATTTCGTCTTCTCCCAGCGCAAGGGCGCATTCCAGTTCGGCGCCTCCGGAATCAGCGCGTCGGACCAGACCACCAAGCTGCGTATAAAGGAGAGCGACCTGGAGGCGCTCAGCGGGGAGGAGGCTTCCGGGGGGCTCGCAGGGCTGGCCAAGCCGGAACGGACCATCCGCGTCAAGAATGTCTCCTACATTTCCGGTGGTCTCTTCGGCGAGTTCCTGCCCGCGGAGAAGACCTGGCTGCGGGTCCCCGGCGGCCCGATCGGTCTCACCGGCAGGCTGAGCCAGCTGGTCAACGTCGCCGAGCCCGCGACGCTCAAGTCCCTGCTGGCGCACGCCACCACCAAGCGCTCCGGCCTCTACGGCGGAAAGATCACCTTCGGTGAGCTGTACAAGGTCTCTCCGTGGTTCCGGACCTCCGTGCTCGTGAAGCCGAGCAGCAGCGAGGCCAAGACCGTGGTGAGCTGGAAGCTGTTCGTCGGCTCGGACCGGCTCGCCACCCGGCTGACGACCACCTATTCCGCCGCCGGTCTCGGCGCGAAGGGCACGACCATGACGGTCGACAGCCGCTACACCGGATGGGGCTCCAAGGTGACGGTCAAAGCCCCGCCCGCCGAGGAGATCGCCGAGTTGAAGGACCTGGAGGAGGGCGCCGACGCCGCCACCTCGATCCCGCTGCTCGGCAACTGATCACCTTGCGCTGATCACACGTTCCCGCGCCCGGCAGGCCTCGCCTGCCGGGCGTTTTCGTTTGATCCGTTTCTGACACCACATGTAGCGACTTGAGAAAGAATCTCGATGATCGCTCCGCGAGGACGCGAGGACCCCCACAGGAGGACGCCCCACATGAGGCGAATGATCGCCACTCTGACCGGTGCCACCGCGGCCGCGCTGATCGCGCCCGTGCTCGTGGCCGCCGGTCCGGCGAATGCCCAGGCTGCCCCGGCGAGCGCCCAGGCCGTACAGACCGATCCGGTCTCCGCGTTGAAGAAACAGTTCAAGCCGGGCCACGGCGTCAAGCTCGCCGAGAACGCGAAGATCATCGGCGAAGGCAAGAACAACCGATCGATCTTCAGCCGGCGCAACGGCGTGCTGGAGTTCGGCACGTCCGGGGTGACGGCCTCGGACGTCACCGACAAATTCTCCCTGGCCGGAGCCGAAGAGGAGCTCAAGAGCCTCTTCGGCCCGTCCCGCACGATCATGGTGAAGGACACCTTCTACACCTCCAGCGGGTTCTACGCCGACGCCCTGCCCGAGGGGAAGAAGTGGCTGCGTACCAAGGGCGAAGCGATCGCCCCGGGCAACCCGGCTCAGAAGATCATCGACCCCCTTGAGCCCGCCACCCTGAAGGCGACGCTGGCCCACACCGAGAGCAAGCGTCCCGGCGGCACCTGGGACGGCGTCCGGACCGCCGTCCACTCGGGAAAGATCACCCTCGGTGAGCTCTACAAGGTCTCCCCCACGGTCCGGGCGCTGCTTGGCGCCAAGCCCTCGGCCGCGTCCGCCACGCTGCCGGTGACCTGGAAGATCTACCTCGGCCCCGACAAGCTCGTACGGCGGGCCGTCTCCTCCTGGACCCAGTCCCTGCGTGGCCTGACCAGCCTGGAGATGACCTATGTGAACGACAGCCGCTACTCCGACTGGGGCGTGAAGTCGGCCATCAAGGCTCCGCCCGCCGCCCAGGTCGCCGACATCGACGAGCTGGACCTCGGCGACGCGCAGACCGAGGACCCCTACATCCGGGTCTTCAAGGACTGATCGGACCCCCAGGGATCTTCCGTGGGCGCCCGCTCCGAAGATCTCCGGAGGTGTCCGTACGACCCGTGAGAAGGTCCGGTGGGTGCTGACTCACCGGACCTTCTCGCCGTCAGAGCTTCTCCAGCGGCGCGTACGCCAGCAGCAGGGTCTTCTCGCCGCCGCTGCCGAAGTCGATTTTGACCTTGGTCTTCTCGGCCATGCCGTCCACCGACACGACGGTGCCCAGTCCGAAGGAGTCGTGAGTCACCCGGTCGCCCGGGGTCAGATTGGGGATCGCCCGCCCACCGGGCTTCTTCGCGGGAGCCGGGCGGGACTCGCGGCGGGAGGCGCCGGCGGCGGCGCTCCAGGCGTTCTTACCCGGATCGCTGCGCCAGTCGAGCAGCTCGGACGGGATCTCGGCGACGAACCGGGAGGCCGGGTTGAACGCGGGCGACCCCCAGGAGCTGCGGACGGCCGCCCTGGAGATGTAGAGGCGCTTCTCGGCCCGCGTGATGCCGACGTAGGCCAGCCGGCGCTCCTCCTCCAGCTCCTTCGGCTCACCCAGCGAACGCGTGTGCGGGAAGACACCGTCCTCCAGGCCGGTGAGGAACACCACGGGGAACTCCAGGCCCTTGGCGGTGTGCAGGGTCATCAGGGTGACCACGCCCTGGCCGCCGTCACCGGCCGGGATCTGGTCGGCGTCGGCCACCAGGGAGACCTGCTCCAGGAACTCCACGAGCGTGCCCTCGGGGTTGGCCTCCTCGAACTCCGAGGCCACCGAGATCATCTCGTCCAGGTTCTCCAGCCGGCTCTCGTCCTGCGGGTCGCCCGAGGTCGCGAGCTCCGCCCGGTAACCGGTGCTCTCCAGCACCTCCCGCGCCAGCTCCGACGGCGACATGTCCTCGGCCTTGACCGCCAGCTCGTCCATCAGCGCGACGAAGTCCTTGATGGCGTTGAGCGATCGGGTCGCCATGCCCGGCGCCTCGTCCGCCCGGCGGAGCCCCTGCCAGAACGAGATCCGCTCGCGGGCCGCGAACGCCTCCACCATCGCCTCGGCCCGGTCGCCGATGCCGCGTTTGGGCACGTTGAGAATCCGGCGCAGCGACACCACGTCGCCCGGGTTGGCCAGCATCCTCAGGTAGGCCAGCAGGTCCCTGACCTCCTTGCGCTCGTAGAAGCGCACCCCTCCGACCACCTTGTACGGCAGGCCGGTCCGGATGAAGATCTCCTCGAACACCCGGGAGGCGGCGTTGGTCCGGTAGAACACCGCCACCTGGCCGGGCACGACGCCCTCGTCGTCGGCGAGCTTGTCGACCTCCTGCGCGACGAACATGGCCTCGTCGTGCTCGTTGTCCGCGACATATCCGATGATCTTCGGCCCGGCTCCCTGGTCGGACCAGAGGTTCTTCGGCTTACGGCTCTCGTTGCGAGAGATCACCGCGTTGGCCGCGGTCAGGATGGTCTGGGTGGAGCGGTAGTTCTGCTCCAGCAGGATCGTCCTGGCATTGGGGTAGTCGCGCTCGAACTCCAGGATGTTGCGGATCGTCGCGCCCCGGAAGGCGTAGATCGACTGGTCGGCGTCACCGACCACACACAGCTCGGCGGGGGCGACCGCACCCTCCCTGACCAGGTCGCCGTCGGCGGTGCGCAGCTCGGGGGCGCCGACGAGCTCACGGATCAGGGTGTACTGCGCGTGGTTGGTGTCCTGGTATTCGTCCACCATGACGTGCCGCCAGCGGCGCCGGTAGTGCTCGGCCACGTCGGGGAAGATCTGCATCAGCGTGACCGTCAGCATGATGAGGTCGTCGAAGTCCATCGCGCCGGCCTCGGTCAGCTTCTGCTGGTAGGCGCGGTAGGCCTCGGCGAGCTTGCGCTCCAGATGAGTGGAGGCCTGGTCGGCCGCCGTCTCGTAGTCGATCAGCTCGTTCTTGAAGTTGCTGACCTGGGTGGAGAAGGAGCGCGGCGGGTAGCGCTTGGGGTCGAGGTCCATCTCCCGGCAGACCATCGCCATCAGCCGCTGGGAGTCGGCCTGGTCGTAGATGGAGAAACTCGACGGGAACCCCAGCCGTTTGGCCTCACGGCGCAGGATCCGGACGCACGCGCTGTGGAAGGTCATCACCCACATCGCCGCCGAACGGGGGCCGATGAGGGCGTCGACCCGGTCCTTCATCTCCCGCGCGGCCTTGTTGGTGAAGGTGATCGCCAGGATCTCCTGCGGCTGCGCGCCCCGCTCGGCCAGCAGATAGGCGATGCGATGGGTCAGCACCCGTGTCTTGCCCGAACCGGCGCCCGCGACGATGAGCAGGGGGCTGCCGTGGTGCACGACTGCCTCACGCTGCTGGGGGTTGAGCCCGTCGAGCAACGGGTGGGTCAGGGAAGCGGCTGGGATCGACACCCTCCCTAGGTTAGGGCGGTCCACCGACAACCGGATCCAGCCGCGGAAAGGAATGCGGGCGGACATGCCGGCGGTTGTCAGAATTGATCGACACGCGGAAGAACAGAGAGGTCTCCCATGCTGTCCGAGAACGAGATCAACCGGGTGCTCGTGGTAACGGCGCACCCGGATGACGTCGACTTCGCCGCCGCGGGTTCGATCGCGGGGTTCACCGACCGGGGCGTCGAGGTGACCTACTGCGTCGTCACCGACGGGGACGCGGGCGGCTTCGACCGCGAACTGGACAACGGGGGCATGGCCGAGCTCCGCCGTACCGAGCAGACCAACGCGGCGAAGATCGTCGGCGTGAGCGACCTGCGGTTCCTCGGCTACCACGACGGGACCGTGGTGCAGAGCCTGGACCTGCGACGCGACATCACCCGGGTCATCCGCCAGGTCAGACCCGACCTGGTGATCACTCACACCCCCGAACGCAACTACCGGTTCGTCGCTCCCAGCCATCCCGACCACCGCGCGGTCGGCGGCTGCACGCTCGACGCCGTCTACCCCGACGCCCGCAACCCCTACACCTTCCCCACGCTCCTGCTCGACGAGGGCCTTGAGGCGTGGACGGTCCGGGAGGTCTGGCTCAACGGCGGCCAGACCTCCGACCACCATGTCGACATCACCGACGCCTTCGAGCGCAAGGTCGCCGCGCTGCGCGCCCATGTGAGCCAGACCAGCCACGCCGAAGGGTTCGAAGACTTCCTCCGCACCCGTTTCTCCCAGATCGCGGTCGAGGCGGGCTTCGGCGAGGGCCGCTACGCCGAGTCCTTCCAGCGGGTCCCCACCGCCTGAGCCGGGCCGGCGGTGGGCACGGCCCCGCCGCCGGGGGAAGCTCATCTTCGTGAGCACCATCACGCTGTCCCCGGTCACCGTCGCCGTCGTCGTCCTGCTGGCCCTGCTGGGCGCGGCCGTCGCCCTGCTCGGCCGTCTCGGGCACGCCCGCGCCGTCCTCGTCGCGTGCCTGCGGGCGGCCGTCCAGCTCGGCGCGGTGGCGCTGGTCATCGTCTGGGCCGTCCAGCGCCCGCTCGCCGTGGCCGCCTTCGTGCTCGTCATGTACGGCGTGGCAAGCCTGACCGCAGGGCGCCGGATCACCTCGGGACGGGCGGTCCGATGGGCCGCCGTGCCGGTGGCGGCGGGGACGCTGCCGGTCCTGGTGCTGCTCGTCGCCACCGGGACCGTGCCGTTGAAGGGCATCACGTTGATCCCCGTCACGGGCATCCTCCTCGGAGGATGCCTGACGGCCACGGCGCTCGCGGGCCGGCGGGCGGTGGAGGAGCTCGTACAGCGGCGCGGGGAGGTCGAGGCGGCGCTCGCCCTGGGCCTGTCCGAGCGGGACGCGGCGCTGGAGATCTGCCGCCCGGCCGCCGCCCAGGCGCTGGTGCCCGCTCTGGACCAGACCTCGACCGTGGGGCTGGTCACACTGCCCGGCGCGTTCGTGGGGATGCTGCTCGGCGGAGCGAGCCCGATCCAGGCCGGGGTGGTGCAGGTCGTCGTGCTGGTCGCGCTGCTGGCCGCCGAGGCGGCGGCCGTACTCGTCACGATCGAACTGGCGGCCCGGGGACGGTTCCCGGCACGGCGGTGAGCCGCCCGGACAGGGTCCGCCGTACAGGGGCGTCGGTCAGGCGGTCAGGCGGCGGTGCGACGGTCACCCGGCCGGGTGGGATCGGCCGGGGCGAGGCGGGCGAACAGGTAGCCCAGCGAGTTGGTCGCGACGTGCAGCAGCGCCGGCGCGGCAAGGCCGCCACGGCGGCGGAGCTCGCAGAAGAACACCCCGGCGAGCCCGGTGGCGGCCACCGAGCCCGCCACCACCCGCGACATCCCCCACAGGGAGTCCCCCGCCGGTGGATCCTGCGGAGGCCCGTCACCGCGCGGCACGCCACCGCCGCCACCACGCGGCACACCACCATGCAGCCTGTCACCATGGGGCCCGCCACCGCCGCCACCACGCGGCACGCCACCGTCGTCACGCGGCCCGTCGCCGGGCTTCTCCACCGAAACCAGGCCGCTCAGCGCGGGGTTGGCGGCCGTCATGTCGATCGCGGGGAGCACGTGCCAGAGGCCGAACAGGGCCGAGGAGACGGCGACGGCCGTGCGAGGACCGTAGGAACGGGCCAGGAGCGCGTGCAGCACGCCGCGGAAGCCGACCTCCTCCAGCAGGACCGTGCCGATCGGCACCTGGAGCAGGGCCTCCTCAAGAGCGCGGGAGCGGGACAGCGACAGCGCCCGCTCGTCGCGGAAGAAGCGGCGGGTGGCCGGAATCGCGATCCCGGCACCGTAGACCGCGGCGACGGCCGAGGCGAGGGCGCCGCCAATCCGCAGACCGCGTGAGCGCCGGTGAAACCCCAGTTCGGACCAGGACAGCCCGGAACGGCGGGCCAGGGCGAGCAGCACACCGGTGGCGGCGGCGGAGGTCAGCGGGGCCAGGCGCGGCGCGAGACGGTTGTTGAGCACATTGGCCGCCGCCAGGACGGCCACCGCGCCCGCGAGCGTCGCCCTCCGCTCGGCCTTCACCGCCCCACCCACCGGGACCCGGCCGTCACCGCATCGCGGACCACGTCCACCGGGACGCGATCCCTCACCTCGCCGTCCACCACATCCACCGGGGCGCGAACCTTCACCTCGTCGTTCGCCACGCCCACCGGGACCCGAACCCTCGCCTCGCCGTCCGCCACATCCACCACTCCCCGCCCCGGACGCGTACGCCCCGATCCGCTCCGGTTTGATCAGCCTCGTTTTGATACGCCTCGATGTGATCAGCCGCCTGCTCCGCCCACGGCCTGACCCGCCGCGGAGTGACTCACCTCGCCCTGATCCGTCACGGTCCGTCGGGTCCGACACTACGCACGGCGGGCTCATCCCGTGGCGGGCTGCCGCCATCCGGACGGGAAGCGCAGGTTTCGCCGTTCCTGGACGGTGAGCCCTCCCCAGATCCCCTCCGGCTCCGCCGCCCGCACCGCATAGGCCCTGCAGTCGGCCAGCACCGGGCACCCCGCACAGACCGCCTTCGCCCGAGCCTCCTGGTCGGCCGACTGCGCCAGTGGAAAGAACAGCTCGGGGTCGCTCGCGCGGCAGGCACCCCGTACGGCCCAGCCGATCTCGCGAACCGTCCTCCGCATGACATCGCCCCCTGGTTGATCACCGGCCCTCAGCCTAGACGGGCCGCGGCGGCGGACATCGGCCTTCCGGTGGATTCACGGGCAACGTCCAGGACGTGCCTCAGCAGGCGCGGGTGCCCTGGTTGTATCCCTGGGCGAAGACCGTCTGGCGTTGCTCCGCCGTACCGTGGGCGTCGGGGCGCAGCCAGTCGTCGGTGGGGTCTCCCGCCGCGGCGAGGTTGAGCAGCAGCTCGTCCTCGTCGCCCGGCTCGGTCTGCAACGACCCTCCCTTGACGAGCGCGCTCAGGGTGCCTCCCGCGTAGCAGTCGGCCTGCAGCTCCTGCTCCACGTTGAGCCGGAAACCGCTGTTCAGCTGCGCCTGCACGGCGTGTCCGAGCTCGTGCGGGATGATCACATAGACCGCCCCGTCCCCCATCTCGTCGTAGAGCCTGCGCATCCAGTCCGCGTCGTAGGCGATGAAGTGCCCGGCCGGGCAGTAGAAGGCGTTGTTCGGTATCGAGGGCTCGCCGCCGCAGTCGGGGCCGCCGGACCCCCGGTAGGGGGTGAAGGCGGTGATCGGGCGGTAGGCCAGCCCGTCCGCCGAGAAAACCTGCCGCCAGTAGGACTCGCTGAGCTCCTTGGCCAGTTGCAGGTCGGACTCGAACGTCTGCCCCAGGGGAGCCGGGGGCGTGGGGGTGGCGACGGTGTCCGGCCGCTCGCTTCCGCACCCCGCGATCGTGATCATCAGAAGCACGAGGAGGCAGCGGAGGGCTTTCATCGAATCTCCTTGAGCGTGGAGACCCCGGGCTTCAGCCGTGGGGAGGAGGTAACGCTCATCATGCCCAGCCGGACGGCGCCTCCGTCAGGAATCTCCCAAGACTTGCCCGGGGCCCCACCGGGTACGGCCCCGCTCCCGCGGCTCGGCGACCGCCTCCCGGCCGGTTCTCGCGCCCCTCGGCGGTCACGGTGACGGCCAGGTGTGGACGGGCTCGTTGGTGTGCATGTACTCGATATAACGCAACGTCATCCGGCGCAGCGCCTCGTGCCGGTCGATGTCTCCCATCGCGTTCACGGTTGCTATCTGCCAGTCGGCCCCGGTCCGGCCGGTCACACACCGCCGTTCGATGATCCCCAGCAACCGGTCCCTGCGCTCGGGGTTCACCCCCCACCGGTCGAGACCCTCGTAGGCCAGCGGCAGCAGGCGGCGCAGGATCAGCTCGGCGGCGGCCACCTCGCCGACACCCGGCCAGTAGAGGCGCGCCTCCAGCCCGTGGCGGGCGGCGGCGTGCAGGTTGTCCCCGGCTGCGGCGAAGGACATGCGCGTCCAGATCGGCCGTTCGGCGTGGGGGAGCATGCCCATGAGGCCGTAGTAGAACGCGGCGTTGGCGGCGATGTCGGCGACCGACGGTCCCGCGGGCAGCACCCGGTTCTCCACCCGCAGGTGCGGCGCCCCGTCCGTGACGGCGTAGATCGGCCGGTTCCACCGGTAGACGGTGCCGTTGTGCAGGGTCAGCTCGGCGAGTTCGGGGATCTCCCCGCGGGCGAGTTGCTCGCGCGGGTCGACGTCCTCGCACAGGGGCAGCAGCGCGGGGAAGTAGCGGGTGTTCTCCTCGAACAGGTCGAAGACCGAGGTGATCCACCGCTCGCCGAACCAGACTCTCGGCCGCACTCCCTGGCTCTTCAGCTCCACCGGCCGGGTGTCGGTGGCCTGCTCGAACAGCGGGATCCTGGTCTCCTGCCAGAGCCGCCGGCCGAACAGGAACGGGGAGTTGGCCGCCACCGCGACCTGGGCGCCCGCGATGGCCTGTGCGGCGTTCCAGTGCGCGGCGAACTCCGCCGGACTGACCTGGAGGTGGAGCTGGAGGCTCGTACAGGCCGCCTCGGGGGTGATGCTGTCGGCGTAGGTGTCGAGTGTCTCCTCACCCTCGATCGACAGATGCAGGTCCTCGCCCCTGGCCTCGAAGATCTGCTCGTTGAGCAGCTTGTAGCGGGGGTTGGCCGAAAGCGTGCCCTCGTGCACGTCGCTCTCGCGCAACGTGGGCAGGACACCGATCATCACCAGGTGTCCGCCGACCGTGCGGGCCCGCTCCTCCGCGTGGTTGAGCCGGTCCCGCACCACCTGCTCCAGCCGCACGGAGCCCTCCCCCGCCAGGGGCTCCGGGATGACGTTGATCTCCACGTTGAACTGGCCGAGCTCGGTGGCCCAGTCCGGCTGGGCGATCGCGGCCAGCACCTCGGCGTTCTTCATGGTGGGTTCGCCGCGGTCGTCCACGATGTTGAGCTCGATCTCCAGCCCGGCTCTCGGCCGGTCGGACTCGAACCGGGACTCGCGCAGCATCCGCGCCAGGACGTCGAGACACCGGCGGACCTTGTCCCGGTATCGGCGTCGGTCCTCCCGGTTGAACACCATCGCAGGTACATCGCGACCCATACTTCGCAGAGTCGCACATAAGTTACATATAGTACAGATCAGACTAAACGTCGCGCGGTGGCCCACCGGGAGAGCTCGTGGCGGTTGGAGAGCTGGAGCTTGCGCAGCACCGAGGACACATGGGTCTCCACGGTCTTGACCGAGATGAACAGCTCCTTGGCGATCTCCTTGTAGGCGTAGCCCCGCGCGATCAGGCGGAGGACCTCCCGCTCGCGCTGGGTCAGCGAGTCGAGCTCGGGATCGATCGGCGGCGCCTCGCTGGAGGCGAAGGCGTCCAGCACGAAGCCGGCCAGCCTCGGGGAGAACACCGCGTCGCCCTCGGCCACCCGGCGGATCGCGTCGGTGAGCTCGCGGCCACTGATGGTCTTGGTGACGTAGCCCCGGGCGCCGCCGCGGATCACGCCGATGACGTCCTCGGCGGCGTCGGAGACCGACAGCGCGAGGAAGCGGACCTGGGAGCCGGCGCCGAGAACGCGGCGGAGCACCTCCTGGCCACCGCCGCCGGGCATGTGCACGTCCAGCAGGACCACGTCGGGCTGAAGCTCGGCGATCGTCCTGACCGCGGACTCCACGTCCTCGGCCTCCCCGACCACCTCGATCGAATCGCCCAGCTCGGCGCGGACGCCGGAGCGGAACAACCGGTGGTCGTCGACGATCAGAACCCTCACGCTGCTCAAGAGCCCTCCCTCACCGCTCGTGGTGCCGCACTGCCGTACTTCCCGGCTCGCTCGTTCACGCCTTCTCCAGCTTCATGGTCAACATCACTTCCGTACCCTCGCCGGGTTCGGTCCGTACCCGGGCGCTGCCGCCGTGCCGCTCCATCCTGCCGATGATCGACTGACGGATGCCCATCCGGTCGTCGGCCACCTCTCCCATGTCGAACCCGACGCCACGGTCCCGGACGAAGACGGTGACCTCCTCCGGCTCCGCCTCGGCGTAGACCGAGACGACCGACGCCCCAGAGTATTTCGCGGCGTTGACCATAGCCTGCCTGGCGGCCTGCATCATCGCGGACAGTTCCGGGGTCAGCGGGCAGTCGCCCACGCAGACGACCTCGATCGGCACACCGTGCGCGTCCTCCTCCTCGGCGGCCACCCGGCGCACCGCGGCGGCCAGCGACGCGTCGGCGTCCTGTTTGGGCTGGTAGAGCCAGTTGCGCAGCTCGCGCTCCTGGGAGCGGGCGAGCCGCATCACCTCGCGGGAGTCCTGGGCGTTGCGCTGGATCAGCGTGAGCGTGTGCAGCACGGAGTCGTGCACGTGCGCGGCCACCTCCGCGCGCTCCTCCTGCCGGATGCGCTCCCGGCGCTCGCGCTGCAGCTCCTTCCACAGACCGGCCAGCCAGGGGGTCGCGATCAGCCCGACACCGCCCACCACCACCAGCGTGAACACGATGCCGGAGCGGGCCTTGACCAGCTCGTCGTTGGCCACCAGGAAGCCGATCGCGCCGATGACGACGAGCACCAGGCCGGCGAACGTGCGGACCCGGTTCTGGCGGACCTGGCCCACCGTCGTGTTCATCCAGCGCCGCCGCCGGTCCGGATCGGCCTGCTGCCACAGGATCAGCGAACCGATCCCGCCGACCGCGATCGGCCAGGCGCCGATCCCGCCCGTCGAGGCGCCGGTGAGCCAGCCCAGGGCCGTCAGTGCCAGCGCGATCGCGCCGTAGGCGGCGAGCTGACTCCAGTCGCGGCCGGGCTCCCTGCCCTCGTACGGCTCACGCGGGGTGAACATCCACAGCGCCGCGTAGGCCACCGCGCCGATCCCGTCCAGCACGGTGAGCAGCACGAACGCCAGCCGCAGCACGACCGGGTCGAGCCGGAGCTGCGCGGCGGCGCCCTGGGCCACCCCGGCGACCAGGCGGCCCTCCACCAGCCTCATCAGCCGGGGGAAGGCGGCTTCCTCGGGTGCCGCGGGGGCCGCGGGTGTCACGGGCGCCGCATCGTGAACTGTCTGTCGCTCAGCCATATCATCAGCATCGTCACATGTCGGAGCCCCTCCGCGCATCAGGCGTTCCCCTGACACGACCCTGAGGCGGGCCCGCGCCCTCCGGGAGGACTCAGGGGTGTCCCGGATGCGACCGGTGGCGGAGAAGCGCCACGATGGGACCATGACCGACACCGGGAATCCGCACGGCCCGGCGAGCACCCCGTCCGACTCGCCACCCGCGTCCGCCCCCGCCGGGGAGCGTCTGCTCCACCGCGGCAACGAGGGCCGCATGCTCACCGGCGTCTGCGCGGGGCTGGGCCGCTACGCGGGGATCGATCCGGTGCTGTTCCGGGTCGGCTTCGCGGTGCTGGTCCTCGGCTCGGGCATCGGCATCATGCTCTACGTCGCGGCCTTCCTGCTGATGCGGGAGACGGACGGCGGTCCGGGATACATGGAGCAGTGGACCCGCCGCACCTTCGACAACGAGACCGTGCTGGCGCTGCTGACCGGCGTCTTCGCCCTCGGTCTGGCCATCAACGTCTCCTCGGGCGGGATCGGCACCGGAACCGTCGTGGTCGGCACGCTGTTCGCCATCGCCCTGCTCACCGCCCACGCGCGCGGCGTCGACCTGCTGGCCGTGACCCGTTCTCTGCCCGAGCGGCTACGCGGCCGCCGCGTTCCGCCCGCCGCCGGACAACCGCCCGCCGCCTTCGACACCGCCGGACCGGCCGCCGCGCAGCCCTTCCCGGCCGCGGAGCCGCGGCCCGGATCGGCGCCCACCGCACCGCACCCGGCGCAGCGCCCGTCCACGGGCCCGGTTCCGCCGGGCGAGGGCACGACGGCCACCGGAGCCGCCCCGTTCCAGGGGCGCACACCGGCCGCCGGGAACGCCACGTCCACCGGGAGCACCCCGTTCAGGGACACGCCGCCCGTCGAGGCCGCCGAAGCCCCTTTCAAGACCACTGAAGACGCACCGTCCGTCGAGGACACCCCGGCCGCGGCGAGCCGGCTCTCCGGGGACGCGCCGTACCCGGGTGCCTCACCCGTGGCCGGGGACGCCCCGTTCCGGAGCACGTCCCCGGCCGCGCGGACTCCGTCGACTCCCCGCACCGCCACCGGGGTGTCCTTCGACTCCTCGGGCGAGCCGTTCTCGCCCTACGGCCCCTACCAGCCACTGGACCCGCGCAGGCGGCAGCCGTACTCCCCCTACGACTTTCCCGGGTACGGCGGGCAGGTCCGGACGGCGCCCCGGCCGAGGCGGCCCCGGTCGTTCGTCGGAGCCCTCACCCTGTGCCTGGCCATGATCGTTGGAGGGATCATCATGGCGATCCAAGCCACCTCGGGATCGGTCAACATGACGATCGTCGGAGGCGCGGCCCTGGTCACCATCGGCGGCGGCCTCATGGTCGCCGCCTGGTTCGGCCGGGGCGCGTCCCTGGTCGCGATAGGAACGATCGTCGCGATCGCCCTAGTCGCGGGGTCCGCGCTGACCGGCATGCCGAAGAGGTTCGGCAGCTACCACTGGGACCCGGCCACGATCTCCGAGGCCGCCGGCGGCTACGCGGTGGGCGTCGGCGAGGGCACCCTCGACCTCAGCGACCTGACGTTCCTGCCGGGCTCGCGGACGGTCCTCTCCGCGTCCGTCTCGATAGGCGAGATCAGTGTGATCCTGCCGCCGACGGCGCGGGTCGAGGTCCACGGATACACCAAACTGGGCGACGTGAAGATCGACCATGCGGTCGAGGGGGGAACCGACGTCCAGCACAACAAGGTCCTGGAGCCCGAGGTGACCCCGAAGGGCGACGTGGCGACCATCGTGCTGAACGTCAAGGCGGGCATCGGAGACGTGGAGGTGCGCCGTGCGGCCTGAGGTCGAGCGGACCAACTCCGCCAGATGGCACCGCACCGACTGGATGGCCCTGCTCAGCGGGATGCTGTTCGTCGGGGTCGGCATCGTGTTCATCGTCGTTCCGGCCGTCGAGTCGCTGGTCATGATCTCGATCCTGCTGGGCGGCCTGGGGTTCGCCGGGCTGGTCGCCATCTTCGCCCGCGCGGTCCGGGGCTGAGCTGGTCTCACGGTTTCAGGGCACTCTGAGCGTTAGACTTGAGGGATGCTGGTTCTGGATTTCGTGAGCACGGTCCGCGCGACCCGGAGCGGGCTGCTGGACACGCTCTCCGACGTCTCGGGCATGACCGAGTGGGGCCGGGCGCACACCGCGGAGCTGGGTCTCTCCGCGGACTTCACCGCCACGGAAACCCTGCGGCGCGAGGTGGTCGAGCTACGGCAGGGCGTGCGGGCCCTGTTCGCCAAGGCCGTCGCGCCCGGCCCGGTGAGCAGTGCGGACGCCGACCGGCTGCCGGGATTCGCCGCGTCACTCGACCTGGTCAACGCCGCGGCGTTCGCCGCGCCGCTGGCCCCGCGGCTGGACTGGCCGGCCGAGGGCGTCCCGTCGGCCACGAGCGTCCCGGCGGGCGAGGCGGCGGAGTCTCCGCGCATCCGCGCCGCCCTCGCGGCGTCGGCGATAGATCTGCTGGCCGGACCGTACCGCGAGCGGCTGCGTGCCTGCCCGGCACCGCGCTGCGTGCTCTACTTCGCCAAGGAGCACCCCCGCCAGGAGTGGTGCTCGGTCGGCTGCGGCAACCGGGCCCGCGCCGCCCGCCACTACCACCAGCACCGGGACCGCTGACCTCCGCATTCATCCGGCCTCTGCCACATAGCTGCGACAGGGCACGGTGTCGGCACGCTCTCCTTTCGGAGTGATCCATATCACAATTCTCTAACGTCAAGACGACCGAACTTCCGTTATATTAATTCTCATCACCTAACGGTTGGACCCGTTAGAAAAACGATGGGACAAGAGATGACCTTCAAGACCGGCCACGTCGGCCTCAACGTCTCCGACCTCGACAGGTCCAAGGACTTCTACCTGAAGGTCTTCGGCTTCGAGGTCTTCGGCGAGTCGGACCGGGCAGACCGCCGCTACGCCTTCCTCGGCCTCGACGGCGAGCTCGTGCTGACCCTGTGGCAGCAGAGCGAGGGCCGAGCCGACACCGGCCTGCCGGGCCTGCACCACCTGTCCTTCCAGGTGCCGGACATCGAGGCGGTCCGCCGGGCCGAGACCGTGATCCGGGAGGTCGGGGCCACGCTGCACCACGACGGCGTGGTGCCGCACGGCGAGGGAGCGTCCTCGGGCGGCGTGTTCTTCGAGGACCCGGACGGGATCCGGCTGGAGATCTTCGCGCCCACCGGGGCCGGCGAGCGGCCCGCCCCGACTACCGGCGCCCCCACCTGCGGGTTCTTCTAAGACCATGCGGCACGCAGGAGAGCTGGCGGTGCAGCGGCGGGCCGGGGTGCGCGCCGGGGCGTGGGGCTCGGCCTCGGCCACCCCGGAGATCCCGGCGGTGGCGTCCGACTTCCTCCGCCGGCAGCGGATGATGCTGATCGGGGCCACCGGCCCGGACGGGCGGCTGTGGGCGAGCGCGCTGACGGGACCGATGGGGTTCGCCGAGGCCGTGGACGAGCGGACGATCGTCATCGAGGCGGTGCCGGGCGAGCACGACCCGCTGGCCGGACTGTCCGGCGGTGAGATCGGGATGCTCACGATCGAACCCTCGACCAGGCGCAGGATGCGGATCAACGGCACGGTCCGGCGCGAGGGCGGACGGCTGATCGTCCATACCGAGCAGACGTACGCGAACTGCCCCAAGTACATCCAGACGCGTGACGTCTCGGCCGAGCTCGCCGGACCTCCCGCGCTCGTCTCGACGGAGGGGTCGTTCACCGCGGAGCACCGGGCCTGGATCGAAGGCGCCGACACCTTCTTCGTCGCCACCCGGGCCCCGGGGCTCGGCGCCGACCTGTCCCACCGGGGCGGCAATCCGGGGTACGTCCGGATGACCGGCGAGCGGCGGCTGGTCTGGCCCGACTACGTCGGCAACTCCATGTACATGACGCTGGGGAACCTGGAGCTGGACGAGAGCTGCGGTCTGCTCTTTCTCGGCTGGGAGAGCGGCGACACGCTCCAGTTGACCGGCCGGGCCCGCGTCGCCTGGGATCCGGGGGATGTCCCGGGTGCGCAGCGCCTGGTCGAGTTCGAGGTGGACCGGGCCGTCCACATCCGGGGGGCGAGCCCGCTCCGCTGGACGTTCGAGAAGTACTCCCGCTTCAACCCGCCGGCCCGCGCCGCCTTCCCCGAGGCGGGGGCGGAGGCGGGCGGACCGGCGACGGGAGCCGATGGGGACGGGGAGCCGCGGTGAGGGTGGTCGTGGACCGGGCGCTGTGCCAGACGCACGCGCAGTGTGTGTTCGCCGCGCCCGAGGTATTCGAATTGGATGATGACGACCGGTTGGTCTACGTCGCCGAACCGGACGACGGACTGATCGACGCGGTCGAGGACGCCGTATGGGTCTGCCCCGTACAGGCGATATTTCTGGAGGAACGGTGAATTTCACCGAGGAGACGGCTCGGGCCAAGGTGCGGGCCGCCGAGGACGCCTGGAACACCCGGGACCCCGAACGGGTCTCACTCGCCTACACACCCGACTCGGTCTGGCGGAACCGGGACGAGTTCCTGACCGGGCGCGAGGAGATCAGGGAGTTCCTCACCCGCAAATGGGCCAGGGAACAGGACTACGCGCTCCGCAAGGACCTGTGGACGTTCGGCGGCAACCGCATCGCCGTACGGTTCCAGTACGAATGGCACGACGCGGACGGCCAGTGGTGGCGCAGTTACGGCAACGAGCTGTGGGAGTTCGCCGACGACGGGCTGATGAGACGCCGTGAGGCGAGCATCAACGACGTCCGGATCAACGAGGCGGACCGCCGCATCCTCGGCGGCCACCGGCCGAAGGAACTTCCGTTGGCGTGATATCTGGGGGTTGACCGGGAACAACAGGGGCGTACGTTCGCTTTTGTCGGTTCTCACTTCTCCTATGCCCCATGGGTGTTCTTGGAGGATGTATGCCCCGAATCACCGTCACCGTCGACGGCGTCGCGTATGAGGAGGAGGTCGAGCCGCGTCTCCTTCTCGTCCACCTGCTGAGAGATCGGCTCGGCAAGGTCGGGACACCCATCGGCTGCGACACCGGCAACTGCGGCGCCTGCACCGTGATGCTCGACGGCAGGAGCGCCAAGAGCTGCTCCGTGCTCGCCGTACAGGCCGACGGGAGCGACGTCGTCACGATCGAGGGCCTGGCGCAGGGCGGCGAGTGGCACCCCATGCAGAAGGCCTTCCACACCGAACACGCCCTGCAGTGCGGATACTGCACCCCAGGCATGATCATGGCCGCGATCGACCTCCTCCGCGACGACCCGGACCCGTCGGAGGAGGCCGTCCGCCAGGGGCTGGAAGGCAACCTGTGCCGGTGCACCGGCTACTGCACCATCGTCCGGGCGGTACGGCGCGGCGCGGCCGAGATGTCCCAGGCCCGGGAGCCGCAGGAGGTGCCCGCGCCATGAGCGAGCAACTCGACGCCGGCCTGATCGCCGAGCGGATCGCCGAGAGCGGCGAGCTCGGCGAGCCCACCGGCGCCCGTGAGGTCGGCAGGGCCCGCAGGCGCAAGGAGGACGCCCGGCTGGTCACCGGCCGGACCACGTGGACCGACAACATCCAGCTCCCCGGCATGCTGTACGTGGCGTTCCTGCGCAGCCCGATGGCGCACGCCCGGATCACCCGGGTGGACGCCTCGGCCGCGCGCGTCCAGCCCGGCGTCGTCGCGGTCTACACCGGAGCGGACTTCGCCGACGAGCAGGGCAGCCTGCCGTGCGCGTGGCCGGTCACCGAGGACATCGTCATCCCCGACCACCCGCCCATGGCGGTGAGCGAGGTCCGCTACGCCGGTGAGGCGGTGGCCTGCGTGGTCGCCACCGACCGTTACAAGGCCGCCGACGCCCTGGAGGCGATCGAGGTCGACTACGAGCCGCTGGACGCGGTGACCGACATGACCGAGGCGCTCACCGAGGGCAGCCCCAAGGTCCACGAGTCGGGCAACCGTGCCTTCACCTGGAAGTTCGCCGGAGGCGACATCGACGCGGCGTTCCGCGACGCCCCCGTGGTGATCGAACGCACCTACGTGCAGCAGCGGCTCATCCCGACCGCGATGGAGCCCCGCGCGGTCGTGGCCACCACCGACGGCGACGACTTCACCCTCTACTCCGCCACGCAGATCCCGCACGTGCTGCGCGTCATGCTCGCGCTGACGACCGGCATCCCCGAGCACAAGCTGCGCGTGGTCGCCCCCGACGTGGGCGGCGGCTTCGGCTCCAAGCTCCAGGTCACCGCCGAGGAGGTGCTCGGCCTGCTCATCACCAGGCGGCTGGGCAAGCCGGTGAAGTGGACCGAGTCGCGCTCCGAGGGCAACCTGACCGTGCACCACGGCCGCGACCAGCTCCAGCGGATCTCCCTGGCCGCCGACCGGGACGGACACATCAGGGGCGTCCGGGTGGACCTGCTCGCCGACATGGGCGCCTACCTGATGCTGGTCACGCCCGGCATACCGATACTCGGCGCGTTCATGTACAGCGGCATCTACAAGGTCGACGCCTACGACTTCACCTGCACCGGTGTCTTCACCACCAAGATGCCCACCGACGCCTACCGGGGCGCCGGACGCCCCGAGGCGACGTTCGCCATCGAGCGGGCGGTGGACGAGCTGGCGCACGAGCTCGGCCTGGACCCCATCGAGGTACGGCGCCGCAACTGGATCACCCACGAGGAGTTCCCCTACACGACGGTCTGCGGGCTCACCTACGACTCCGGCAACTACGAGGCCGCGACCGAACGGGCCCTCGCGCTGTTCGGCTACGACAAACTCCGGGCCGAGCAGGCCGACCGGCGGGAGCGGCAGGACCCGGTGCAGCTCGGCATCGGGGTCTCGACGTACACCGAGATGTGCGGGCTGGCGCCGTCGCGCGTGCTGGGCTCGCTCAGCTACGGCGCGGGCGGCTGGGAGCACGCCACGGTCCGGATGCTGCCCACCGGCAAGGTCGAGGTGGTCACCGGGACGAGCCCGCACGGGCAGGGACACGAGACGGCCTGGAGCCAGATCGTCGCCGACGCGCTGGGCGTGCCGTTCGACGACGTCGCCGTCCTGCACGGCGACACCGCGGTCTCCCACAAGGGCATGGACACCTACGGCTCGCGCTCGCTGGTCGTGGGCGGCGTCGCCGTCCTGGCGGCCTGCGAGAAGGTGAAGGACAAGGCCCGGCAGCTCGCCGCGCACATGCTGGAGGCCTCCGCCGACGACATCGAGTTCACCGGCGGGTCGTTCACGGTGCGGGGAACGTCGGAGGGAAGGACCATCCAGGAGCTCGCGCTGGCCACCTTCGCCGCGCACGACCTCCCCGACGGCGTCGAACCCGGGCTGGACGCCGACGCGACCTTCGACCCGGACAATTTCTCCTTCCCGCACGGCACCCACCTGTGCGCGATCGAGGTGGACACCGAGACCGGCCGACCCACCATCCGCTCCTACGTGGCCGTGGACGACGTGGGTTCCGTGGTCAACCCGCTGATCGTCGAGGGCCAGGTGCACGGCGGCATCGCGCAGGGCGTCGCCCAGGCGCTGTTCGAGGAGGCGGTCCACGACGCCGAGGGCAACCTGCTCACCACGACGATGGCCGACTACCTGATCCCGTCGGCGGCCGACCTGCCCGACTTCACCACCGACCGCACCGAGACCCCGGCGACCAGCAACCCCCTGGGTGTCAAGGGCGTCGGCGAGGCGGGCACGATCGCCTCCACCCCGGCCGTCGTCAACGCGATCGTGGACGCGCTGCGCCCGTACGGCGTGCGCGACGTGCGGATGCCGTGCACCCCCGAGCGGATCTGGCGCGTGCTGGCCGAGGCGGGACCGGCCGCACCGGGGCCCGGAGGGTCGACCGCGTCCGCGTCCACGTCCACGTCCGGTCCGGCTCCGGCACCCGTGGCGGGGCAGCCGCCCGCACCGATGTCCGCGCCGGCATCCGAGGGAGGGGCCCGATGATCCCCGCGCCGTTCGACTACGTCCGGCCCGCCTCGCTGGAGGAGGCCTGCGGTGTCCTCGCCGAGGCGGACGCATCCGGCGAGGAGGTCAAGGTGCTGGCCGGCGGCCAGTCCCTGCTGCCGCTGCTCCGCCTGCGGCTCGCCTATCCCACCGCGCTGGTGGACGTCGGCCGGCTGCCCGGACTGCGCGGTGTGCAGGACCGGGGCGACCATGTGTTCGTCGGCGCGCTCACCACGCACGACGAGGTGCTCCGCTCCGGTGTGGTCAGGGAGCAGGTCCCGCTCCTCGCGCTGGCCACCGCCACGGTGGCCGACCCCGCCGTACGGCACCGCGGCACGTTCGGCGGATCGATGGCGCACGCCGACCCCGCCGGGGATCTGCCCGCCGTCGCGCTGGCCCTGGACTGCGTTTTCGTGGTCCGCTCCAGCGAGGGCGAGCGGGAGATCCCGGCAGCCGAGTTCTTCGTCGACTACCTGGAGTCGGCGCTCGAACCCGGCGAGGTGCTGCTGGGCGTCCGGGTGCCCAAGCTCGGTCCCGGCTGGGGCTTCCACTACGAGAAGTTCCATCGGACGGCGCAGTCCTGGGCGGTCGTCGGCGTGGCGGCGGCCGTACGGCGTGCCGACGGGGTCATCGGGGAGGCGCGGATCGCGCTGACCAACATGGGCCCGACGCCGGTGCGGGCACGGGTGACGGAAGCCGCGCTGCGCGGGGTGCGCCTCGCTCCGGCGGGTGGGAACGGCGCGCGGGACCAGGTCGGGGACGCCTGCGGCGAGGCGGACTCCGGCGCCTCTCCCCCGGCCGACCTGAACGCCGGCCCCGACTACCGCCGCCACCTGGCACGGGTGCTGACCGGCCGGGCGGTGAGAGCCGCAGGCGGCTGACCGGCCGGCCGCCGGGTGGCAGGCGGCCGGGCCGTGGGCGACCGACCGCGGGTTGCCGATCGGCGGATGGCCGGGCCGTGGATGGCCGAGCGGCGGCCGGCCGGGGCGGAAGACCGCTGAGCGGCGTTTCGCGGGCCGGGAGTTCGCCACCCGGCCTGCGGGGCAGGCAGACTGGTAGGACCAGCACGTGTGGCCGGTAGTGTCACGGAAACGGACGATGGGCAAGGAGCGGATCGATGGCGATGCGATTCGAGCACGAGTTCACGGTTCCGGTGCCGGTCGAGCAGGCGTGGTCGGTGCTGCTCGACGTCGAACGGGTCGCGCCCTGCCTGCCGGGGGCCGCCGTCGACACAGTGGACGGCGACTCCTTCACCGGCCGGATGAAGGTCAAGGTCGGGCCGATCACGGTGACCTACCTGGGTGACGCCGCGTTCGAGGATGTGGACAAGGACGCACACGTCCTGACCATCAGGGCCTCCGGTAAGGAGTCGCGGGGAGCGGGCACCGCCGGTGCCACGGTCACCGCGCGGCTGCACCCGGCCGGCGCGGACACCCGGGTCACGGTCGAGACCTCCTTCAGCGTGACCGGCCGCCCGGCCCAGTTCGGCCGAGGCGTGATGGCCGAGGTCGGCGGCAAGCTGATCGACAGGTTCGCGGCCAACCTCGCCGAGCTGCTCAGGGAGAACCCGGGCCTCTCGGGCCTTCCCTCACTGGTCCCCGTGCAGGGCACGGCCGAGCAGATCACCGAGGGCGCGGAGGAAACCGCGAGGCCGCAGGACGCCACCGACTCGGAGGGGGAGGACTTCGGCGAGTACGACGAGCTCTTCGAGAAGAACGAGCCGGTCCGTCACCTCACCGCCGTCCCGTCCTCCCCGGAGGTGGTCATGACGGAGAAGACCCGTGGCCTCGACGCCCACCCGGCCGGCACCTCCCGCACCTCGCTCACCCCCGAGGAGGAGGCCCTCGACCTCATGGAGATCGCGGGCATCCCCCTGCTCAAGCGCGCCGCCCCGGTGGCCGCCGGCCTGGCCGGGCTCGTGCTGGCCGGCTGGCTGATCCGCCGCACCCTGCGCCGCCACTGAGCCGGACTGACTCCACCGGCCGTCATACGCGCCTCACCCGTGACGTCAGTACGGCTGAGGCCTGTGACAGGGCTCGACGCCGTCATACGTGCGCGGCCGGTTCAGCGCAGGCACTCCCCCTTCTGGTCCGGCCCGCAGCCCTCGGGGATGACAGGTCGGTCGTCGGTCCAGCCGAGCTTCTTGATCACCTGGGACATGTAAACGATGCCCGGCGGGATGTTCCCCTGGTCGGCGGTCGGGACGGGCAGCACGTCCTGGGTCGCCAGCAGGTCGCCGGTCTCCCGGTCGATGACGATCTGCTCCTCCCCCTCGCCGTTGGCTCCTCCGCGCAGGATGGCCACCCCCACCCGCCCTTCGATGTCGCGGATCTCGTCCGTGATCCGCACTCCGGGGAGTCCGGCGAGCATGTGATACACGGCCGCCCGGGTTCCCGGGGTGGTCGGGGCGTCCAGGAGGAGACGCTCGCCCAGCCCCCACAGCCAGTAGTCCCGCTCGGGGAGCTTCACCTGCGTCGGGGACCTGGATTGCGTGTCCTTCATGGCCTCCCGCTCGGCGGGCCAGTACGACAGCAGTTTCACCTTAAGCTCCGCCGGGTCGTGTGGCAGGTCAAGGAGCTCCCTCACGCTCAACTCCAAGGTCGACTGTTCGAGGCCCTCTTTCTCGCTGCTGACGAGATACCGGGTCTTCCCCATGGGAATCATGTCGTTCTGGCAGTCGGTGTCCGATCCGCAGAGCCGGGGCGAGCCCGCCTTCTCCCACTCGGCCCTGTCGGCGGCGGTGAAGGGCCGGGTGTCGAGCCCGCTGACCACTGTGACCTTGTTCCGGTCGATCCCGTTCCACAGGACATCCTTGACGCGGTCCTCGGCGACGAACTCGCGTCCCCCGACGCTGATCCGTTGCCGGTAGACCTGTTCCATCTCTCTACGCCAGTATCGGCCGCCGGTCGCCTCCTGCCGCCGGGCCAGCCGGTCGGCGGCGGCGGAGAGCACCTCCTCGGCACTCGTCTGGGTCACCGTGGCGACCGGGCCGCCCCCCAGCCTGGGGACGACCGCGATCGCGCCGATCACGGCGACGGTCGCGGCCGACGCGACCAGGACCCCCGTCCACGCGGAGACCCGCCGGCGCCGCCCGCCGTTCAGCACCCTGGCCCTGGCCTCGGCGGCCCTCCCGGGGTCGGAGGGCGGAACATCTGGCATCACCCGGTCGATGATCTTGAACTCGTTCATTCAGACCTCCACTCCCAGTGACTTGTGCAGCTTGGTCCTGGCCCGGCTGAGCCGGGAGGCGACGGTGCCGTAGGCGACCCCGAGTGCCTCGGCGACCTCCTCGTAGGTCAGCCCGCCGTAGGCGACGAGCAGCACCACGTCGCGCTCGCCCTTGGACAGCCGTGCCAGCGCCCCCGAGAGCCGGCCGACCGTCACCCCCGCCATGACGCGGTCGACGACCCGCTGGTCGTGGCCGTCGTCGTCGGGTGGCGGCCCCGTCCTGGCCAGCGCCCGGTAGCGGCGCAGCTCGGCCCTGCGGTGTCGGCCGATCAGGTTGGTGGCGATGCCGTACAGCCAGGGCCGGACTCCGCCCCGCGCGGGGTCGAACCGGTCGCGTCGGCGGAACGCGATCAGGAAGGTCTCGGCGGCCAGGTCCTCGGCGACGTCGAGGTCGAGCCGCCGTCCGATGTAGCGGCGGATCTCCTCGTAGTGCGCGTCGAAGACGGTGCCGAACCGCTCGGGATCGACGACCGAGGCGGTGTCAGGGACAGCGATCATGCAAGGGTCTCCCAGGCCGGAAGGACAGGACATCCCTTCTTGCCCGATGGTCGCACCCCCCTTCCCTGTTTTCCGAGCCAGGTTGGGGTGGACGTAAGAATCACGACACGAGCCCCAAACGGCGTTGATCTTGACTAGCTGCCGGCTCTGCTTACCGGCGCTGGTTCTCACAAACGAACCATTCTGAGATCAAGATCGACAAGGCATTGGCAGGGGACGACGGAGGTCCGATTTCATCTCAGAACTCGTTCTCACGTGAACCGGGGGGCAACCCAGGAACTTCAGTCCCAGCCAAGCCTCACCGGCGTGGGAGTAGTCCGTTGAGGGCGGTCTCGACGATGGTGTCGGCGTATTCGGGGGTGAGCGGTCCGCTGCGCTGCAGCCATCGGTTGAGCAGCGGGCCCCACAGCATCTCGACGGCCACGTCGAGGTCGAGGTCCTTGGCCAGTTGCCCGGCCCGCTGGGCGCCGCGCAGTCGTTGTTTCTTGAGCTCCTTCATCGGTCCGTCCAGCCGTTCGACGTAGGCGGCGGCCAGCTCCGGATCGTGCGCGATCTCGGTGTTGAGGGCGCGCAGCGGCTCGTCGTAGCGCGGATCGTTCAACTCCGCGACCGTGGCGCGCAGGACCGTCTTCAGGTCGGCCTCCAGGTCTCCGGTGTCGGGTAGGGCGGCCTCGCCGTCCGGTTCGTCGCTGAGCATGAGGAAGGCGTCGAAGAGCACTGTTCCCTTGGAGGGCCACCAGCGGTAGATCGTCTGCTTGCCGACACCGGCCCGCGCGGCGATGCCCTCGATGCTCAGCTTGGCATATCCGACCTCGTGGACCAGGTCGAACGCTGCGGTGAGGATGGCCCGCCGGGAGGCTTCGCTGCGGCGGGCCGCGCTGGAGGAGATCTTGCGGGGTGTCGTCATGTGGCCAAACCTAGCAAAGACATAGACGATACGGACCGTCTTGACAGGCCAGATATAGCCCAGTATGGTCATCGCCATAAGTCGAGACGAACCGCCTCGGCTCGTCTGACTGGCGTAACGAACGATCGGAGCCCCGCATATGCGCACCCCAGCCACCACCCCCTCGCGCACCTGGTTCATCACCGGCGCCGGCCGCGGCCTGGGCCGCGCGTTCACCCTGGCCGCGCTGGAGCGCGGCGATCGAGTGGTCGCCGCCGCCCGCACCATCGCGCCGCAAGACTTCGACGACCACTACGGAGACCGGCTGCTGGTCCTTCCCCTGGACGTGACCGACCGCGCCGCGGTGTTCGCCGCCGTGGCCACCGCCGTCGAGCACTTCGGTCGACTGGACGTCGTGGTGAACAACGCCGGAATCATGTCCTCGGGCATGATCGAGGAGTTCACCGAAGCCGAGGCCCGCGCTCAGATGGAGGTCAACCTCTTCGGGGCGATGTGGGTCTGCCAGGCCGTATTGCCGCACCTGCGCGCGCAGGGCTCGGGCCACATCGTGCAGATCTCCAGCATCGCCGCCCTCGGCGGCTTCCCGACCACCGGGATGTACAGCGCGAGCAAGTTCGCGCTGGAGGGCATGAGCGAGGCACTGGCCATGGAAGCCGCGCAGTTTGGCGTCAAGTTGACCATCGTCCAGCCCGGCGGCTACTGGACCGACCTGTACACCAGCATGACCTCGACCACGCCCTCGGAACCGTACAGCCCGCTACGCGCCGAACTGGAAAAGCAGTGGGCCGAAGGCTCGATCGACAGCGAGCCGCACCTGGCCGCCGAGGCGGTACTGAAACTGGTTGACAGCGAGGACCCGCCGCTGCGACTGCTACTCGGCAGCATGGTCTACGACCTGGCCTTCGACATCTCCCGCCGGCGAATGGACACCTGGACCGGCTGGGAACAGGTCAGCCGCGCCGCCGAACACGCCGTCCCCGCCCCCGGAACCACCGGCTGACCGGCTCCGGCACCGACTCCCCGCCCGGCGGCCGCCGCGAATGGAACATTCGTCCGCGCAATGGTCGCCGCCACCGCATTCGACTGCCTCATCTGAGCCCTGGTGCTGCATGGCCGTACCACCGGCTGACCAGGACGAGGACTTCGACACGAAATCGCATCCCAGCAACCATAGGAGTCAACGTGAACATCATCGCCTCTACCGTGTCACCCGTCGTCGACGACGTGGACGCCTCCAGCCGGTTCTTCACCACCCACCTGGGCTTTCGGGAGGCGATGAACGCCGAGGGGTTCGTCTCCCACAGTCGCGGCACTTCGACCACCGGCCCGCTCCGTCAGGGCAAGCGCCCCCCACAGTCCCTCCCCAACGTCCCGCGTCACAACGAGCGTCGAGGATCGCACAACCGTCCGCGCCGACGCTCGTACTGAACCTCCGGCGTTCCGCCCCGTCAGCACCGCCTGTCAACACCGCATCTGCTCCGACCAAAAGGGTTTCCATGCGCATCAGTACTTCCACCCTGTCGCTCACCGTCAACGACGTGGACGCCTCCAGCGACTTCTTCACCACCCACCTCGGTTACCGGCAGGCCATGGCGGCGGACGGGTTCGCCTCCCTCACCCGCGACGACGCGGCTGTCGACATCGTTCTGCTACGGCGCGGCACCGAGGTCCTGCCGACCGAGCAGCGTGACCAGCACGCCTCCGGCCTCATCCTGGCCTTCACCCTCACCGACCTCGAAACCGAGGAGAAGCGTCTGCGCGCCGAAGGAGTTGCCATCACCATGCCGCTACGCGAAGAGCCCTGGGGGGAGCGGCTCTTTCAGATCACCGACCCCAACGGCATCGTGATCCAGTTCGTCGAGTGGGCAGCGCCCGCCGATGCGCTCAACCCCAATCACGCCCCAACTCGTTAGACGTTCGGTCCTCGCGATTCGCGGCCCGAGCGGTGGGCGCGCGAGAACGGCCCCCAGCCATCCGCACGCGCAGCGTGCGAGCCGCAAGCTCGGGCTGCGCGGCGGCGCGGCGCGCCGCCGCTTGACGCGCTCGCCGCATGACGACACCAGCACCACGTACCGACAGGACCCCGGGACTCCTCGGGGTCCTTCGTCGTTCCAGCCCCGGAATCGTTCCGCACGCCTCCGAAATCCCCGGCCCCACCTGGGAAAACACGACCAAGAGCATTCCGCGTATGTTCCGCGACCGGTGGCATACGGCTGCATCTGACTGCCTGCGGCTGCATGAGTGGCTTGGGCCGGTGACATGAAAAAGACCAGGTCAGCGGCTAGATGACCTGGTCTGGAGAGCGCGCCCTGCAGGATTCGAACCTGCGACCGTCGGATTAGAAGATCGACCTGGCATCGTTCCGGACGGTTCAATGCAGGTCAGCGGGTGTGGGTGGTCCATCCTGAACTGCAACGGGAAATGCAACTCGTGGTGGTCGGTAGCTGGGCGGCAGCTGTACGCTCGCGCCACCTTCAGCATGCCTTGGCGGGCTGCTTCGGCAAGTCGGCTTCCGCGATAGGCGCGGGTCTGCGCCGAGGAGATAGCGGTGCCAGGTCGGAAATGGTTTGCTGGCGTCAATGCGTGATCTCTAGCCTGCCTGAGTGCAGGTGATCGAGATATCGGGATCAGGGTGGCCGGAACTGTCGGCGCTGTGGCGGAGGCAGTGGCCGGAGTGCCCACCGCTGGCACACGAGCTGAAGAACGTCTACGCCGACCGGTGGGTCCGTTTCCACAGCCTTCCCGGCTCGCAACGCTACGCCGACGACGAGAGCGAATACGCAATCCTGCTGCACCGGCACAACACCGTCCTGAACGAGTTCTTCACCGGGCAGCGGGTCCACATCGTGACAGCGCCCTATGGTGCCAGAGAAGAAACCGTCGAGATCTCCATGGCGGGCGTCCCCCACGTGCTAAACCCCGACTCCCACCCCTGGACGACGCTGGGCGAAGAAGGTCCGGACACGGATCGGATCGTTCACCTGCACGTCAGCGGACGGCCTTGGCTGCCAGGGACGATTGACCCGCTGCTCCGCGCCGTGGCGGACGACCAGTGCAGCGACGTCATCATCATGGACACCGCGCTACGCCGCCTCTACCACCCCTACGACGGCGGCGCGGACTGCATCGTCGAGAGCACCGCAGAGCGCGACCGGCTGAAGGCGGCGCACTCCGACTGGCTGTCGAGGCACCCTCGTGGCCTCTGACGATCAGGCGGTGCGCATCGTCCCCGTGGTGGAGGTGCGCCCGATCGACGTCTTTCAAGCCTGGCCGGTCGCTCATCTGGATGCCTTCAGCACGATCGCGATCTCCGGCCACCTACACCGATCGTTATCTTCAAAGCGGGGAGCAGGTCAACAGCCGGTTGCGGCGCCGCCTGATCAGAGGGTTGGGCCGCGGTTCAAAAGTGGGTGTTGACCGAATACGGAGATTGCGTCCCCGGGGGTGGGGAAAGTTGCGGGATGCGGCCGCTCTGAGGAGGCGGCCGCGTCCTCATCGGTTGGCCGGGATTTCCCGCCGATGCGGCCCTCGCGTCGTTTGTGTCCGGGGCCGCACAGGGACGTTCGGCCGCCATCGGGTATCGGGTATCGGGGGAGCGTTGTGATCAAGCGGGGTAAGCCCACCAAGGACGGTCAGACTCAGCTGACTTTCACCGTGCCGTTCGACCAGGCCCCGGCGGGTTGTCGCTGGTGGGCGACTTCAACGACTGGGACCCCTACGCCCACCCGATGCGACCCCAAGACGGCCTCTACCGGGTGAGTCTCACCATGATCACCGACCAGAGCGCGTGTTTTCGCTATCTGGCCGATGGCGGGGTGTGGTTCGACGATGTCGACGCCGACCACCACGACACCCGCGGCGGCCACCTCAGACCGACCCCCGCACGCCCCGACCCCGACCCCGGCCTCCAAGTCGGCCGCGCCAGGGTCCTGGTCTGAGGCCGCGGCGTAACCATCAAGGTCGTGGCGGGTGCCGTTGACGGCGCCCACGCGGCGCTTCTACCGGGGCGGTCGGCGCAGAAGTCGGCGGGGTGTCAGCCCGACCGCCGCGGCCGGGCTGGCCCTGGCGGACACGACGCTCGGTCGGGTGCTCACCGATCAGGCGACGGGAAAGACGTTGTACGTGTTCGCCAAGGACACCTCCGGCACCTCGACCTGCTACAACGATTGCGCCTCGACCTGGCCGCTGCTTTCTCACGAGCGGAACGCCCTCGGTGGGAGACGGGCTCGACCAGGCGAAAGTGGGCACCACCACCAGAACCGATGGCACCGTCCAGGTGACTTACAACAAGCACCCCTCTGCTTCTTCGCGGCCGACAGCACAGCCGGTGAGGTGCCCCGTGACTGATCCTTGAATTCCGTGGGTGTCATTGCAGGTGGTGAGTCGGCGATGGCATACGAGGTCGCAGTGATAGTGGTGAAGGCGAGTAAGTGTGCGGTTTGTGCTCGTATCGGCGGTGGAGGCGGCGACAGCCGGATAGCCAGGACATGGTCCGTTCCACGACCCAGCGGTGTCGGTCCGGTCATTGGGAGGACCGTCGGAACGACCCGTTGAAACAACTCCCACAGATCCTCCGGCGCCATCCGCTCGACAGGCCCGGCGGTCATCACCCGCGGATCCCGCAAGATCACGCCAGGTGAAATGGCGTCTCAGGGCCGGTCGCGGTTCAGGGACCCGGGCGAGGCGGTGGCGGTTCAGGTCGAACCCAGGTGGGTTCCCGGTCGCGCCGTCGGCGGGCGGCGCGACCGGGACGCGGCTCAGCTGATCGGGCCGAAGATCTCGGTGCGGTCGAAGTCGGCGTCCATGCCGTCCAGCACCGCTCCCAGTTGCTTCTCCTCGTACTTGAAGTGCGTCTCCATGACCGCCTCGATCCCGTCCAGGTGGCGGTGTGCCACCTCCGGGTCGGTCGAGTCGGCCACCGCCTTCCGCAATTCACCGATGAGGTGCTCGATCATGTTGTGGTCCTGAGTCAGCTTCGCGACCACCGGCGCCAGGTCAGGTCGCGCCCGTACCAGTTCCGGGAACAGCGAACCGTCCTCGGCGCGATGGTGGCCGGACAGGGCGGCGCAGAACCCGTGGCAGAACAACAGCAGGTCGGTAGTGGCGTCGGCGGGGTCGCCGCCGTCCAGTCCCGCGCGCGCCAGTGCCAACGCATTGCGCAGCTTGCCGTGCACCCGCTGCAGTTCTCCGCCCCAGGCGGTGACGCGGTCAGTCGGCAAGGACGCCCTCCCGTCGCAGCCAGGCGGCGCACGCGGTCGTCCAGGACGCGGTGTGCGGCTCGCGCGCAATGAATTTATGCGGCTCGCCGCCGTATTCCACGCCGTCGGCGAGGCCGATGCCGTGGCTGCCGCCCGGGTAGACGTGCAACTCCACCGGTACCGCGGCGGCCGCCAGCGCCCGGGTCCACTCCAGCGCGTTGGGCAAGCCCGGCGGGTCCTGAGCGGTGGCCCATACGAAAGTCGGACACACCGACGCGTCCACATGCTTGGCCGGGGATAGCTCGTCCTTGATGGGCAGCAGGTCACCGAGCAGGTTCTCGACCACCGGCGGCGGCAGCAGGTCGAGGTCGGCCAGCGCATAGGCCAGGATCGCGAAGTCCGGTCGGGGCGGGTCGGCGACGCCCTCCTCGATGGACAGAACCTGGCCGGTCATGAGCAGGCCGGCGAGTTGGCCGCCCGCACTTGATCCGATAACGCCGACCCGGCCGACGTCGAGGCCGTGGTCACCGTCGCGGATGTGGTCCAACCCGGCCCGGGCGTCTTCGAGCAGGGCCGGGAACCGGTCCGGCAGCAGCCGGTAGGACAGGACGAAGGCGTGGATGCCGAGGCCGGACAGCCAGCGCGCGTAGCCTTCGCCCTCGTGCGGTGGAAGTTCCCGGAAGCCGCCGCCGGGCAGGACGAGGACGGCGGGTCGAGGGCCGAAGAACCGGTCCTCGACGGGGTAAAGCGTGATCTTCTGTGAAATTGGGGCGGAAATGGCCGTAGCTACCTTTCGATACGACGCCTCCATGCCTGACGAGCCATCCGCCATCAGCACGCGACGCTGCCTGGAACTATAAGGCCCTCCACTCGGGTCGGTGTCATAGGCCGCAGTGCGCCACGAGGCGCTGATTTGTCCGGATGGAGGTGGAAGACCAGCTTCTCCTCGCCGTCGTAGCGGTGAGGTGAAGCTGGAGGCAGCTCGAACCGGGGATTGCCGGTGAGGGCGGGAGCAGCCTCGACAAAGTCGGGTCGGCCCAGGACTGCTGGAAGGGCCGGGCCCGGTGAGCGAGACGGGAAGGTACACGCGAGGAACCGGTGTTGTTACGCCTCTCGATGTGACGCCAGCTCAAACCCAGTGGATATGGGCTGGTCAGCGGTGCGTACCTGCCCCTCATCACGGGCGAGGAACTCTCGTTCGGATATTGCCTCATCCGGGCGGGAGGCCACGGTGAAGGACTACGGCGTAACCGTGGCGAGGCCGCAGGGGTATAGCCGGGTGCCTAACCCGTCGACCGGACGTCAGTGAACGTGGGAACCACCTGGACCGGCTCCCGGCCCGTTTCCTTGCCAGGGAAGCAGGCGGGGATAGGCGCGACGCCGGCCGAAAGGGTTCAGGTGGGGCGGAGCCGTCGTAGTACTCCGAGGCCGGGAGAGCCGGTCACCTGGGGAAGGACGGCAGCGTGTCAGGCAAGGAGAAGAGTGCAATGTCCGAAGACGCGTCGGTGAATACCGGCGCCGTCGTTTGGCCTGACCCGTGGTCGGCTGAGCGCACGGTACGGAGGATGCAGATCAAGTTGCATCGTTGGGCGGGAGAGGATTCCTCCCGCCGGTTCGGTGACCTGTTCAACCTCGTATGCGACCCGGCGTTTCTGGTGCACGCGTGGGAACGCGTCGCCTCCAACGCCGGGGCGAGGACTCCGGGAATCGACCGGGCCACCGTGGCCCGGATCGAGACGCGGATCGGGGTCGAGGCCTTCCTGGGGGAGATCCGCAACTCGCTGAAGTCGAGTGAGTTCCAGCCGGTCGAGGTGCGGCAGGTGATGATCCCCAAGGCGAGCGGGAAGCTCCGCAAGCTAGGGATTCCCACCGTCGCGGACCGGGTCGTCCAGGCAAGTCTCAAGGCGGTGCTCGAACCCATCTTTGAGGCGGATTTCCTGCCGTGCTCCTATGGGTTCCGTCCCGGCCGGCGGGCGCAGGATGCGATTGCCGAGATCCATCACCTGGCCTCGGCACCCATCAACTACCGGTGGGTGCTGGAGGCGGACATCAAGGCGTGTTTCGACGAGATCGATCACACCGCCCTGATGGGCCGCCTGCGGGTGAGGATCAAGGACAAGCGGGTCGGCGCGCTGGTCAGGGCGTTCCTGAAAGCCGGGGTCATGACGGGCAACGGTGACCGGGAAGAGACATTCGCAGGAACCCCGCAGGGCGGGATCCTCTCCCCGCTCCTGGCCAACATCGCCCTGTCAGCGCTGGACGAGTACTTCGACCAGCAGTGGCAGGAGCTGATGGGAACCAACTACAAGCGGGAGAAGCGCAGGAAGAACGGCCTGGCCAACTGGCGGCTCGTCCGATATGCCGACGACTTCGTCGTCATGCTGACCGGTGAACGCCACGACGCCGAAGGTCTGCGTGAGGAGGTCGCAGGCGTGCTCGCCCCGCTGGGGTTGCGCCTGTCTCCGGAGAAGACCCGTGTAGTTCACATCGACGAGGGCTTCGACTTCCTCGGCTTCCATATCCGTCGGATGCGCAAGCGGGGAACGCAGAAGTACTACGTCTACACCATGCCGTCCAAGAAGGCCGTTCAGTCGATCAAGGATAAGGTGAAGGCGAAGACCCACAGGTCAACCCTCTATCAGGACCTGGGCGAGCTGGTTGTCAGCCTCAACCGGATGCTGCGGGGGTGGGCGAACTACTTCCGGCACGGAGTGTCCAAGGACGTGTTCAATGCGATCGACAGCTTCACATGGCGCTGCGTCGCGAACTGGATCTTCCGAAAACACTCCCGGCTCAGCAGACACGAGATGCGCCGCAGATTCTGCCTGCCGGGCACCTGGAAGATCGCCTACGACGGACGTGAGTTCACCGGCGCCGCCGGCGTCAAAGTGATCCGCTACCGCTATCGCGGTCACACGATCCCGACCGCGGGGGCCGTCCCGGAACCGGCAGCCGCCACGACCGGCGGCTGACCAAACGGTCACGACACGTGGAGAGCCCGGTGCCTTGAGAGGGGCACGCCGGGTTCGGCGGGCGAGCCGGGGAAACGGACTGGCCGCAAGGCCAGCACCGCGCCCCGGTCCGACCCAACAAGTAGCTCTGTGTGACTGTCGTGACGCTGCGTGGCTAGCAGAAATACTGCGGTCTGATCACGGCGGGAGGTCGCGCCAGCGTTCAGCCGACGCCAGACCGTCCAGGCTGATCCGCTCCAGGAACGCACCACCCCAGGCCAGGCGGCGTCCCACGGGCGTGTCGAGCCCGAGCGTCTGCCCCGCCTCCTTCGCGACCTCCGCCGCCGCGAGCGTCTGCCTCGAGCTGATCACCGTCGAGTGGTACCAGGCGTCGTCGTCGACCACGTAGATGTCGCGCCGCCGCCGCGGATCACGCTCGCGCCTGATCAGCCCCTGCTGGGTCAGGTAGCCCACCGCCATGGAGATCGAGGCGGGACTGACTTTCAGCCCGCGCGACAGCTCGGCCGCAGTGAGCCTGCCGTCCTCGCTCAGCCACAGGCCAATGAGCACGCGCGCCATCATCTTCGGCAGGCCCATCCCGATCGCCATCTCGACGGCTCCCTCTTCCACCTCGAAGACCTTGCGGTCCTGGGGTTCGGCCTCGGGCGAACGGGCCGGGGTGCCGCGCTGCGCCCGCCGCGCTGCCGCCTGGTGCGCCCGCTCGGGGCGGTAGTCGCCGGGGCCGCCGTTGCGGCCGACCTCGCGGCTGATCGTCGAGGTCGGCCGGTCCAGCCGCCTGGCGATCTCGGCGTACGAACGCCCTTCGGCGAGGCCGGTCGCGATGCGCTGGCGGTCCTGCCGGGTCAACCTTCCTTCTGACATGACGCCAGTATTGCGTTCGACGCCACACAATGCAATGTTTCATTGCATTCAGTTTCACGATCAACGCATCAATTTATCGGCTTTGACCTGCATTTATGTGCATCAATCAATTGACATAATTTCTGAAAGCAACGTAGCTTTCAATCGTGACGAACACGTACTATCGCGACGAGCCGGTCACTCCGTCCCTCGACCGCGCACCCGCCTGCCCCTTCGATCCCGCCCCTTCGCTCACCGCCCTGCGCGCAGAGCAGCCAATCGCCCGCCTGGCCGCGCCCGAGGGCGCCCCCGGCGTCTGGATGATCACCGGATACGACCTGGTCCGCCAGATCCTCGCCGACCCACGCTTCAGCTCCCGCTACGAAACCCACTACCACCCCCTGGCGGGCGGCCACCTGCCGCCCGCCCCCGTCGGCGACCTGACCGGCATGGACGCACCCCAGCACACCCGCTTCCGCAAACTGCTGGCGGGCAAGTTCACCGTCCGCAGGATGAACCTGCTCACCGAGCGGGTCACCGAGATCACCCGTGAGTGGCTCGACGCGATGGAGCGGCAGGGGCCGCCCGCCGACCTCGTCGAGGTCTTCACGCAGCCGGTTCCAGCGCTGATGATCTGTGAGCTGCTCGGCGTGCCGCAGGAGGACCGCGACCAGTTCCAGAGCTCCACCCGGGCCCTGCCGGACGCCGGGACCGCTGAGGCGCAGTACGCCGCCTTCATCGAGCTCGGCACCTACCTGCGGGAGCTCGCGCTCGCCAAGCGGACCAAGCCGACCGACGACCTGCTCAGCGACCTGGCCACCGGCGGCGACCTGACCGACGAGGAGCTCGGCGGCGTGGCCGCGTTCCTGCTCGGCGCCGGGCTCGACACCACCGCCAACATGCTCGCGCTCGGCACCTTCGCCCTGCTGCGCAACCCGGCCCAGCTCACCGCCCTGCGCGGCGACCCCGACCTGGCCGCCGGCGCCGTGGAGGAGCTGCTGCGTTACCTGTCCGTCGCCGCCACCGGTATGCGCGGCGTGCTGGAGGACGTGGAGCTCGGCGGCAGACAGCTCAAGGCGGGCGACACGGTCATCATCGCGATCAACGCTGCCAACAGGGACCCGGCCAGGTTCGCAGGCCCCGACGTACTCGATCTGCGCCGCTCGGCCGCCGGGCATCTGGCCTTCGGCCACGGCGTCCATCAGTGCCTCGGTCAGCAGCTTGCCCGCATCGAGATGCGTGTCGCGTTTCCCGCGCTGCTCATCCGCTTCCCGACGCTGCGGCTCGCCGTACCGGCTGAAGAGCTGTCGCTGCGCACCGACCCCTCGCAGGTCTACGGCGTGCACAGCCTGCCCGTCACCTGGGATCAGGGATGAACGCGATGCGAACCTTCATCTCGGTGACAGGGCTGCGTAAGTCCTACGGCGCCCACCGCGTCCTGGACGGCATCGACCTCACCATCCCGCAGGGCACCGTCTTCTCGCTGCTCGGCCCCAACGGCGCGGGCAAGACCACCACAGTGCAGATCCTGTCCACCCTCATCAAGGCCGACGCGGGCGAGATCAGGGTCGCCGGGCACGACCTGGCCAAGGAACCCGACAAGGTGCGTGCCGCGATCGGCGTCACCGGCCAGTTCTCCGCGGTCGACAGTTTCCTCACCGGCGAGGAGAACCTGCGACTCATGGCCGACCTGCTCCACCTCGGCCACGCCAAGGGCCGCACGCGCGTCCGCGAACTGCTGGAGCGCTTCGACCTCACCGACGCCGCGCGCAAGCCCGCGGCCACCTACTCGGGCGGCATGCGCCGCCGGCTCGACCTCGCCATGACCATGGTCGGCACGCCCAGGCTCATCTTCCTCGACGAACCGACCGCAGGCCTGGACCCGCGCAGCCGCCGCACCATGTGGCAGATCGTCAGGGACCTCGTCCAGCAGGACGGCGTGACCATCTTCCTGACCACCCAATACCTGGAGGAGGCCGACGAACTCGCCGACCGCATCGCGCTGCTCAGCCAGGGCCGGCTGGCGGCCGAGGGCACCCCTGAGGAGCTCAAGCGGCTGGTCCCCGGCGGCCACATCGTCGTGCGCTTCGCCGACCCCGACGGGTACCGCAGGGCGGCCGGCCACGTCGGCGCCACCTCCAGCAACGACGCGGCGCTCACCGTCCAGATCCCCGACTCCGGCGGAGTCAGGACGCTGAGGAAGCTCCTGGAGTGGCTGGACACCCATGCCATCGACGTCGCCGAGCTGTCGGTGCACACCCCCGACCTGGACGACGTCTTCCTCACCCTGACCCAGGAGCCCTCGACCAAGGAGCCCTCCCGATGAGAGCGATCACCGACTCGGCGACGATGCTGCGGCGCCAGGTCAAACACATCTGGCGCTACCCCACGCTGATCCTCACGTTCGCGGCCGTGCCCGTGGTGTTCCTGCTGCTGTTCGTCTACGTCCTCGGCGGCACCATGGGCGCGGGCATCGGCGCCGACCACGCCGCCTACGTCGGCTACCTCACCCCCGGCATCATGATCACGACGATCGTCGGGGCCGCGCAGGGGACCGCGATCTCGGTGGCGACCGACATGGCCGAGGGCATCATCGCCAGGTTCAAGACCATGGCCATCGCCCGCATCTCGGTGCTCACCGGGCACGTACTCGGGGCGATGGTGCAGACGTTCCTCGCGATTGCCGCGGTGACAGTGGTGGCGTTGCTGATCGGGTTCCGCCCGTCCGCCTCGGCGCTGGACTGGCTCGGCGTGGTCGGTGTGCTGGCCATGTTCACCTTCGCCATCACCTGGCTGTCGGTCGCGCTCGCCATGGTCACCAAGAACGTGGCCACGGCCAGCAACCTGCCGATGCCGCTGATGCTGCTGCCGTTCCTCGGCAGCGGCTTCGTCCCGACCGAGTCGATGCCAGCCGGTTTGCGCTGGTTCGCCGAGCACCAGCCGGCCACCCCCGTCATCGAGACACTGCGCGCGCTGCTGGCCGGGCGTCCGGCCGGGTCCAGCTTCCTGGAGGCGGCTGTGTGGAGCGCGGGCATCGCCCTGGTCAGTTATCTGTGGGCACGCAGGCTCTACAACCGGTGAGGGTAGAGGTGTTCAAACGCATTCTTCCAGCGCTTGGCCTGCTGGTTCTCGCGCCGCTGGTCGGCGAATATCTGCTTGGCAACATCGCCATCAACGCCCTACCGATGATCACCGGGCTGATTCCGCTCCATGGCGGTGGCGCGCTGCTGATCCGTGAGGTCGCCCGCCGGTGGCGGCTGGGGTGGCCGGGGATCATCCTGCTCGGGCTCGCCTATGCCGTGATCGAGGAGGGCCTGCTCACCCGGTCGCTGTTCAATCCCGACTATGTCGGGTTGCGGTTGCTCGACTATGGATTCATTCCGGCACTGGACATCAGCGCCCACTGGACCGTGTTCGTTCTGGCCATCCATGGCGTGTGGAGCATCGCGGTGCCGATCTCGCTAGTAGAGGCGGGCTCACGCCGGCCGGACACACCCTGGCTCGGCAAGGTCGGCCTCACCGTGTCAGCCGTCCTGTTCCTGCTCGGCGGCGCGGTGCCCCTCGCCCTGGCAGGTCCGGCCATCTACCCGTTGTCGGCCGCTCAGATCACCTGGACACTGATCACGGCCGTCGCCCTGATCATCGCCGCGTTCCTGTCCGTTCGATTCCGCCGCCCCCTCCTCCCGGCCACGCCGCCCAGCCCGTGGACCGTCTTCGCGATCACCATCGCGGCCGGGCTGGCCTTCTGGCTCCCCAGCTTGCTCGCCATGGTGGGGATCAAGCTGGAGTCCGTCGTGCCCGCGTGGATCACGGTCGGCTTCTACCTCGCGCTCTACGCCACGATGACGCTGCTCATCCTGCGCTGGTCCCGGCGCATGGGCTGGGGACCCTGGCACAGGTTCGCCCTGGGCGCTGCCGGCCTGGTCACCTACGCCTGGCACGGCTTCCCTCAGCCGCCGAGTTTCCCAGCGCCCGCGAATGTGGACCTCATGGGCAACGCGGTCTTCGCGCTGGCCGCCTTCGAGCTGCTCGCCTTTGTGGTGGTACGGCTCCGCCGCACCGCTCCGCCAACTTGACCTTTAACCTTGGCGCTTGCGAGATCGCTCCAGATTTCTTATGAACAAGCTCAGCTTGGCCTTGCCGCCGTAGTAGGTGACCGGGGGCAGCACCGTGCTCCTCCTACGCCGAGACCGGCTTGTCGGGATCGAGGTGGCGGTAGATCGTGGCGCGGCTGACGCCGAGCCGGTCGGCGATCTGCTGGACGGTGTAGCGGCGCTTGCCGTCATCGCCCTTCATCTCGTAGAGCGCGCGGGCCATCTCCACCCCGTGGGCGTCCAGGGCCGCCGGCCGCCCACCGACGCGGCCGCGCGCTCGGGCCGAGGCCAGTCCTTCGAGGGTGCCCTCGACGATGAGTTCGCGGAGGAACTCGTCGAAGGCGCCAAACATGTGGAACTGCAGGCGTCCACCCGGCGTGGAGGTGTCGATGCCCTGCTTGAGCACCAAGAGATCGACCTCGCGCTCGCGGAGCTGCGCCGCCAAGTCCAGCAGGTGGCGCAGCGAACGGGCGGCGCGCGATAGGCGAGTGATGATGAAGGTGTCGCCAGGCCTGAGGTATTCCAGCGCTTTGTCGAGCTCAGGGCATCGATCGACCTTCCCCGATGCCTTGTCGACGAAGATCTGGTCGCAACCGGCCTCTGTGAGGGCGTCGCGCTGGCTGTCGGGGTTCTGGTCGCGGGTGGACACCCTGCCGTAGCCGATCCTGCTCATCTGGATATCGTCTCATAAACGATCTGGCTTCAGGATATTGAAACATAGTTTTCGTACGCGGGTTATGAGACATGATCGCGGAGTTGAACACCGAGAGCAGGACTGTGACTGCAGGGTGTCTCAGAAATGATCGATTCCGGACAAGATCAACGCCGTTGTTGGGTCGGGCCAGGGCGCGGTGCTGACCTTGCGATCAGTCCGTTTCCCCGGCCCGCCCGCCGAACCCGGCGTGCTCCTCTCGAAGCACCGGGCTCTCCACGTGTTGTGGCCGTTGGTCAGCCGCTGGCTGCGGCGGCTGCCGGTGTCGGGGTCCAGGGGGTTGCGATGCTGTGCCCCCGGTAGCGGTATCGGGTCACCTTCACGCTGGCGGCGCCGGTGAGCTCGATGCCGTCATGAACGATTCTCCAGGTGCCCGGTCGGCAGAATCTGCGGCGCATCTCCTGACGGCTGAGCAGTGAGTGTTTGCGAAAGATCCAGTTCGCGACGCGACGCCAGGTGAAGGAGTCGATCGCGTTGAACACATCTTTCGCCACCGCATGCCGGAAGTAGTTCGCCCACCCGCGCAAGAGCCGGTTGAGACTACCGATCAGCTCGGCCAGGCTCATATGGCGGGTTGACCTGTAGGTCTTTGCTTTCACCTTGTCCTTGATCGACTGGATCGCCTTCTTGGACACCACGGTGTAGACGTAATGCTTGTTCGTCCCCCTCTTCCGCATCCGGCGGATATGAAAGCTGAGGAAGTCAAAGCCCTCATCGATGTGGACCACGCGGGTCTTCTCCGGTGACAGCCGCAGCCCTAACGGAACGAGCACGGCCGCCACCTCCTCACGCAGTGCCTCGGCGTGCCGGCGCTCTCCGCTCACCATGACGACGAAGTCATCGGCGAACCGGATGAGCTTCCAGTTGCCCAGACCGTTCTTCCTGCGCTTGACCCGCTGGTAAATGGTTCCCATCTGCTCTCGTCGTTGCCGGTCGAAGTATTCGTCCAGCGCCGACAGGGCGATGTTGGCCAGCAGCGGGGAGAGAATCCCGCCTTGCGGGGTTCCCGCCGGTGTCTCCTGCCGGTCTCCGGTAGTCGTCATGACCCCGGCCTTCAGGAACGCCTTGACCAGCGCGCAGACCCGCTTGTCCTTGATCCTCGCCCGCAGGCGATCCATCAACGCCGTGTGGTCGATCTCGTCGAAACACGCCGTGATGTCCGCCTCCAGCACCCAGGTGTGATTCGAGGGAGCCGAAGCCAGATGGTGGATCTCGGCAATCGCATCATGCGCCCGCCGGTTAGGCCGGAACCCATACGAGCACGGCAGGAAATCCGCCTCGAAGATGGGTTCGAGCACCGCCTTGAGACTGGCCTGGACGATCCGGTCGGCGACGGTGGGGATGCCCAGCTTGCGAAGCTTGCCGCTCGCCTTGGGAATCATCACCTGCCGCACTTCGACCGGTTCGAACCCGCCGAACTTCAGCGAGTTGCGGATCTCCTCCAGGAAGGTCTCCACCCCGATCCGGGCTTCGATCCAGGCCACCGTGGCCCGGTCGACGCCCGCAGTCCGCGCCCCGGCGTTAGAGGACACGCGTTCCCACGCGTGCACCAAAAACGCCCGGTCATAGACGAGGTTGAACAGGTCACCGAACCGGCGACCGAGATCATCGGTCGCCCAACGGTGCAACTTGATCTGCATCTTCCGTACCGCGAAGAAAGCCGGATCAGCATCCGGCCATCTCCCAGCGTCGGTATTCACCGCCGCATCTTCGGACATTGCACCCTTCTCCTTGCTCGACACGCTGCCGTCCTTCCCCATGTGCCGGGCTCTCCCCGGCTCGGAGTACTACGACGGCTCCGTCCCACCCACGCCCTTCGGCGGACATCGCACCTATCCCCGCTCACCTTCCTGGCTGGAAGGTCGAAGAGGAGGGAGCGCGGGGGTTCCCACGTTCACTGCTGTCCGTTCGACGAGTTAGGCACCCGGCTATACCCCTGCGGCCTCGCCATGGCTACGCCGTGGCCTTTCACCATGGCCTCCCGACCAGGCGCCCCAATGCCCGGCCAGAAGTTCCCCGCCCCGCGATGAGGGGGCGGGTGCGCACCGCTGACCAGCCCATATCCACCGGATTTGAGCTGGCGTCACATCAAGAGGCGTAACGACACCGGTTCCTCGCGTATACCTTCTCGTCTCGCTCATCGGGCCCGGCCCGTCCGGTAGTGCCAGGCCGACCCGACTTTGTCGAGGCTGCTCCCGCCCTCCCCAGCGACTCCAGGGTTGGGCTGCCTCCAGCTTTGCTCCGCCACCACGACGGCAGAGCAGCGGCGGTCTTTCACCTCCGCACGGACAGATCAGCGCTTCGTGGCGCACTGGGGCTCATGACAGCGTTCTTACCGGCACGTCTGCCGTGAGTTCAGCCAGACTGAAGCATATTCATCGGGAACACACGTGAGTTCGGTTGGTGAGATCTGAAAACGCGGGGAGTTCAATCGTTATCTAGGGTTGTAGGGCCCTTCCAGCAGGTCAGAGGAAGATGACCTCTTCTTTCACGTAGGCCAAGTTGGAATCCTGGTCGGTCAGGCTTCTGCAAGGAGTCTCGGGAGTTCGCGCATGTCGTCGAAGATCGTGGTGTTCGATCCTTCGAGCCATTGCGCGGGTGTGAGTCCGCCAGCGTAGCCAAGGGCGCGCATGCCGGCTGCGCGGGCTGCCTGGATCCCGTATTGGCTGTCCTCGACGACGATGCAGGCCGAGGGGTGGACGCCCATCTGCTTGGCAGCGTGCAGGAACAGGTCGGGGGCCGGTTTGCCGCGGGCGACCTCGCTTGCGCTGAAGATGCGGCCTTCGAAGTATGGGTAAATCCCGGTGTGACCCAGCGTGTGGCGCATCGTGTCGTGACTGCCGCCAGAGGCGACGCAGCTGGGATGCGTGAGGGTGTCGAGGACTTCGAGGATGCCGTCGACCGGGGTGAGTTCGGCATCGACGGCCGCACGGTGGAGTCGCTCGAATCTCTCCCACCAGAGCGCGGCCCGGCCCGGCCCTACTCGGGAAGTGATTTGTTCACCGTTGGACACGGGCGACCGGCCGATGAACTTTTCGATCACCTCGGCTTCGGTCAGCGGCCAGCCCAGCTCGGCGCCCACGGCGACATGGGCGCGGACGGCTATGCGTTCGCTGTCGACGAGCACGCCGTCGCAGTCGAAGATGACGAGCTCAATCGGAGTGATCATCTGGACAGGCTAGGGAGAAGTGGTCGTCCGTGTCAGCTGCATGATCCGATGGCCGGTGCGTGGCGAGTGGGGAGACGGACGCCGCGGGTCGAAGTATCGGCGACCCGATGGGATCCCGGAGTCATGATCCAGACGGGATCATGGCTGGGGTGTCTGATCGAGTTCGTCGGCGAGTAGATGCTCGGCGACGGCGGAGTATCTGGCTGCGGTGCTGTGGGAGATCCCGAAGACCAGCGACAGGTGAAGCGGATCGGCTCCTCCGGCGAGAGCCTCGTGCAGGATGCGGTCCTTGCGTATCCGGTCGACGCTGCATCCAATGCGATTCATCCGCAGCGTCACGAACGCCTGGCTGATAGGGCCAGCACCGTAGGCAGTCTTGTTGCTGATGAGCACGTGGGGATTGTTGGTGTGCGGCCAGGTTGTGCGGCGGTAGCGGAGCCAGCGACGGAGTGCTCGATGGCTGAGGTCGCCGAGTCGCTGGCGGCGGCCTGCGAGGATGATTCGCCGGTTGGCCAGATCGAGGTCGTCGAGTGTCAGATGGCGGATGGCTCCGGTGCGAGCGGCGTTCTCGGCAGCCAGGGCGATGATGACTCGTCCGGCGAGGTCCTCGGCCTGTTGCTCGATGGCCCGAATCTCCTCATCAGCCATCGGAAGCAGGGCGAAGTCCGCCGGGCGGCCCTTCAACCTGATCGTCGGGTTGGAGAAGATCAGGCCGCGCTTCTTGGCGAACCCGAACAGCGATCGCAGGGCGCTGATCGTGGTGGCGCGTCGTGAGCCGCTGAGCGGTCCAAGCGCTGCGTGGATGTCGGAGCGGGTGACCTCCCGCAGATGGTCATAGCTCGCCGCCCAGTCATCGAGGAATGGCCGGATGGCCCCGAAGTAGACATAGATGCTGGATGCGGACCGGGGCCGTGCCCTGGCGTCGCCGTTGAGCAGGATCAGCAGCCACTGCCGGACGGGGATGATGAAGCCGGGTGTGAAAGGAATCGTGACCCGGTCGATCCAGGATTTGATCGCCGGATCGGAGTCATCGTGGAGCAGGTCCAGGTCGATGAGCACGTCGATGAGCCGAGGTCGCGACACCCAGCGGTGCGGCCGGGCTCGAACCTCGCTGAGCGAGACACGCTCACCTGCGGGGAGGCCAGTCAGCACCGTGACGAGCCCGTCCAGCACGCATCTGGTGGTGGAGGGGTTCCAGCCGCCGATTTGGCCGAGTACTTGGACGTGATGTGCCGCTGCCCGCAGTACCGGATCATTTGCTGTCAACGCCGGATGCTGCCAACGCGGTGGGACCGGCTGGCCGTTCTTGCGCCGATGGTAGGAGGCTAACGCTGAGCAGGAGTTGCTGCAGTAGACCTGATCCCGGCGTCGTTTCTCCGGCAACGGCGTGCCGCAGTGTGCGCAGTTCATCGAGGAGGAAGCGACCGCCCGGCCCCGGTGCGCGGGGTGACCTGCCGATCTTGGCCAACCGCCGTGCTCTGGTCATCGTCGTAGTGCCGCGGCTCGGCGACAGCCTCGGGTTCGGGGATCAGTAGTTCGTCGACGCCGCAGCCCAGCACGGTGCAGATGACGTCGAGCTCGTCGAGTTTGACCACATTGGGAGCCCCAGACCATAGGCCCGACATCTTGCCGGCGCTGATGACCAGGCCACGTTCGGCGAGCATCCGCTGGAACTCACTGGCCTTCCAGATCCCGCGGTTCGCGGCCGCCAGGCGCAGGTTCCATTTCATCGGGTGAGTCCTTTCCATCGGTCGGCGACGCGGCGCTGTCCGGTGACCCAGGCGTCTTCGACATGGGTGGCATGGACGTGGATGTATCGGGCCGTGGTGCCGGTCCAGGCGTGGCCGAGCAGTTCCTGGATCGCGAACAGGTTCATCCCGGCCAGGTAGAGCTGGGAGGCGCAAAAGTGCCGCAGCACGTGTGGTGTCAGCCGTCCCGACCAGGTCGGCAGATACCGGTCGACGGCGTCGATCAAGGCGCGGCGAAACACGTCCGCCGTGGCGCGGGTGCAGGTGCCCTCGGCGTTCTTCCGCTCAGAGGGAAACAAGGGCGTGCGGTGGCTGGACAGGTCGAGCTCGAAGAGCCCGAGGACGTCTTCGATGAACCAGCGCAGGCTGCGGTCGGCGCCGTTGATCAGAGGCACCAGCCGTGGCTTGGGCCCCTTGCGGCGAGACCCCTTCCCGTGGCGGATGTTCAGCTTGCCGAACCGGCCCAGCTCCCAGCGCACGTCGTCCAGGTCGAGCATCCGGGCCTCGTTGATCCGTAGCCCAACATCGGCGACCAGCCGGGCCACGGCGTAGTTGCGGGCGGCCGGAGCGAACTTGCGGCAGCTCATCAGCTCTTCGCGCCACCCGGCGAACAGCTGCTCGATCTCCTCAACGGTCGGCGGAACGCGCAGCTGCGGATCCACCGACAGCCGTGGCCGGTTGACCTCATCGAGCGGGCATTCGACGACCCGGCCGGTGAGGTTGTGCAGCTCAACCTTGTGCCTGAGCTCCAGAAACCGGAAGAACACCGTCAGAGCAGCCGCTCGCCCGGTGCGGGTGGAGGGCTTGGCGTCTCGCAGCACCTTGCCGAAGTAGACGTCACCGTCTTCGGGCTGCATCTCCCACAGCGGCCGGCCGAACCAATTCCGGATCAGCTCCAGATGATTGGCGTCGTTGCGGATGGTGCTGTCGGTCAGCCCTGCCGACGCGCGAGCCAGCACAAACCCCGACAGCACGTCGGTCTCGAAGGCGACGAGATCTTCTTCGCTGCCGGGGGCTCGGTGCTCGCGTAGGTCTCGGACGACCCCCAGCGCCAACCCACACCTCCCGACTTCACCAGCGCTGCCACCCCGTCACTCCTGTGACAGAAGTCTCACGGAGAGTGAAGTTACTTCGATGTGTGGTGATCGATCCGGCAAACGGGAGAAGACGCAGTTCGCAGGCAGGGAGCGTGCAGGGTGAGGAGGATTCAGCACCCTCAACTCAAGAACTGTTGCTTACCCAGGTTCTGTCCCTGGACATCGCTAGAGTCCGGGACCGCCGGAGGCGGGAGGGGCCGATGCGGCGACCGCATGGTCTCGGACGCCGTCACCGGTCCACGGACCGGCGGCATGGGGCGGGTCCGGTCCATCCAGGGCTTCACGCCCGTTTCAGGCCGACGGCAACACATCTCAGATATTCGTTCACCCCTTGAAATATCAATCGGCCTTTCACCGATCACCGAGAGCATCCCAGCGCACCCATTCCCATCTGCTGCAACGTCGGCAAACGCGCCTTGCATGATATTTCTTACGTCTTTCCACTAAATGGCGCCGTCTCGAGTCGAATGACATCTACCACAGGACGGACCGTTCAAAATCCCCGCCCAGACCGAAGATCCGCACTGGCAGGCGGTCGCGAGACGAGGAGGCATTCCGGCCTTGCTCGAATATTGTGCCGGTTTCGCCGGGTGCGGACGTTCCGGTGGAACGGCCATATTTTCTTTACCGCTGAAATGGCTTCCAGCGGAAAATCTCCCGCATGTCGGATAACGACGGCGAGTGCGCCGATCAGTAGAGTCGAAGGCGATGGCGCATCATCGGAAATGCGTCTGACCAGCGAAATACCTAAATAAAGGACGGCTTCATGATGGACGCCACCCGCTCTCGCGTAGCACCGCGAATCGTCAAGCGTTCCTGGCTGGCAGGAGCTCTCACCGTCACGGTCGCGACGGGGGTCCTGGTCGCGGCACCACACACCGCGAGTGCGGCCGTGGAGACGCCGGTGGCGCTCGGCACGGCTGCGAACTTCGCGGTGCTGGCCGGGAAAGCGGTCACGAACACCGGCGCCACCGTCGTCACCGGGGACCTCGGAGTGAGCCCGGGCGCGCTGGTGACCGGATTCCCGCCCGGTACCAAGAGCGGCAGCACGCACGCGGCCGACGCCGTCTCCGCTCAGGCCCAGACCGACCTGACCACCGCCTACAACGATGCCGCCGCCCGGACTCCTGCCACCGTCGTGCCGACGCAGCTCGGCGGGACCACCGTGACGCCAGGTCTCTACAAGTCCACCGCCGGCACCTTCCAGATCACCGGAGACCTGACACTCGACGCGCAGGGAGACCCGGACGCGGTCTTCATCTTCCAGACGACCTCCACCCTCACCGCCGCAACCGCCAGCACGGTGACTCTCACCGGGGACGCCCAGGAGTGCAATGTCTTCTGGAAGGTCGGTAGCTCGGCCTCGCTGGGAATGAACTCCGATTTCACCGGAAACATCCTCGCGCTGAACTCGATCTCCACAAGCAGCGGTGCGACCGTGAAGGGCCGCGCCCTGGCCCGTAACGGCATCATCACCCTGAACAGGAGCACCATCACGCAGTCCTTCTGCCAGAGCCCGTCGAGCGCCACGCAGACCCCGGGCACGCCGTAGGCTCCGCCGCGCATCCCCGGGCAGGCGGACGGGCGCCGATGACGGATCCGCACGCCTACGAGGCGTTCCGGCAGTGATCGCCGGAAGATCAACGGATATCGTGGGCCGACGTCCATTCGTCTCTGGAGGAGCGGGCCGAGATGTCTTTCGAACGCCATGTTCCCGACCAGGTCGGCGCACCCGGCTCCGGGCCCGAGGGGGAGGACGCCGCCGGATCCGGCCCGCAGGATCGCGGTGCGGCGCTGTCCGGCGGGGTCCTGCTCGCGGTCGCAGTGGCGCTCACCGCGTTGAACCTGCGGCCGGCGATCACCAGCGTCGGTCCGCTGCTCGACGAGGTGCGCGACTCCCTCGGCGCCTCCGCGACCTGGGCCGGACTGCTCACCACGGTCCCCGTCCTGTGTTTCGCCGCAGGCGGGCTGGCCGCCCCGGTGCTGGCCCGCCGCGCCGGGATGCGGGCCGCCGTCGGCATCGCACTCGGCCTGCTGGCCTGCGGGCTCGTCTCGCGCGTGGTGGACGGCCCGTTCACGGTGCTCGGTGGCACCCTGCTCGCCGCCATCGGGATCGCCTTCGCCGGCACGCTGGTCCCGGTGATGATCAGGAATTCCTTCCCGGTCAGGATCGGGATGATGACCGGGATCTACACCGCCGCCCTGCAGGGCGGCGCCACCCTCGGCTTCGCACTCACCCCTCCGCTGGCCGCCGGGCTCGGCGGGTGGCGGCCCGCGCTGGCCGGTTGGGCCGTGCTCGCCGCGCCGGCACTGGTGGTCTGGCTGGTCGCCACCGGGCGCGGCAGGCTGCACGCCGTCACGGTCGAGAACGTCGGCAAGCCGGGCAGGTCCCTGCTGCGCAGCCCGCTGGCCTGGACCATCACGGTGTTCTTCGGTCTGCAGTCGTTGCTGGGCTTCGTGGTGATGGGCTGGCTGCCGCAGGTGCTGATGGACGCCGGGGTCAGCCGCGGCGATTCGGGGCTGCTGCTGAGCCTGCTGTCGGTGATGGCGCTGCCGATCAGCCTGGTGGTCCCGCCGCTCGCGGCCCGTCGGGGCCTCAGCGGATGGATCGTGGGGCTCGGCGTGTGCGGGCTGGCCGGCCTGTTCGGGTTGCTGCTCGCGCCGTCCGCCGTACCGCTGCTGTGGACCGTCCTGCTCGGTCTCGGGATGAGCGTCTTCTCCCTGGCGCTGGTCACCATCGCGCTGCGGGCGCGCACCGCGCAGGACACCGCGCGGCTCTCGGGGATGGCACAGGGGTTCGGTTATCTGATCGCCGGGGCGGGTCCGTTCCTGTTCGGCATGCTGCACGACGTGACCGGCGATTGGACCGTGCCCTTCGTCATGCTGATCGGCGTGCTCACGGTGCAGATCGTCGTCGGAGCGTTCGCCGGGCGCCCGCGTTACGTCTGACGGGCGGATCCGGCGGGCCGCGACTCTCATCGTTCTTTCCGGCAATTCCCAAAAGACCGTCATCAATCAACAAGACGGACAAGGCATCACTTAGTTCAGGGAACATCTCAAAATGTGATCAATAGCCCTGACTGCAGTGTGGTGGTCATCACCTACAACGACGCCGCACGGCTGCCCAGGGCTGTGCGGTCCGCGCTGGGGCAGACACTGCGGAACATCGAAGTGATCATTTCGGACGACGGGAGCACCGACGGCACCGACCGGGTCGCCCGGGAGCTCCAGCGGGAGGACGCCCGGGTCCGCTACCTGCGCGCCGACGTCAACAGCGGGGGTTGCGGAGGGCCGCGCAACCGGGGGGCGGCGGCGGCCCGCGCGCCGTACGTCATGTTCCTGGACAGTGACGACCGGCTGCCCAGGCACGCCTGCAAGAGCATGGTGCTGGAGATCGAGCGGACCGGCGCCGACTTCGTCACCGGCCAGATCTCCCGGCTGTACGAGTGGAACGGCAGGACGAAGGGCTACTACCCCGACCTGTTCGCCCGGCGCAGGACTGTCGAGGGGATCGCGCGGGAGCCCGAACTGTTCCTCGACTCCTTCAGCACCAACAAGCTCTACCCGGCCGAGCTGCTGCGCCGGCTGCCCTTCCGGGAGGATCTGCACTACGAGGACCACGTCTTCACCACCGAGCTGTACTGCGCCGCACGGCGGTTCGCCGTGGTGCCGTGGACCGTCTACCTGTGGCACCGGTCTCAGGAGAGGGACGAGACACGGCTGTCCATCTCGCTGAGCATCAGGGAGATGGACAACGTCCGGCAGCGGATCAAGGCGGCCCGGCTGAGCGACGGCATCCTGCGCGAGAACGGCCTCGCCGACCTGGTACCCCAGCGCCAGCGCCGCTTCCTCCGCCAGGACCTGCGGGTCTACCTGAACCCGCTGCCCTCGCGTGACCCGATGTGGGCCGAGGAGTTCTCCGCCCTGGTCCGCCCCTACCTGGAGGAGATCGACCCGGAGGCCTTCACCTCCGTCGAGCCGCTCGTCCGGGTCTGCTGCGGCCTGATCCTGAACGGCCGCGCGGACGAGCTGGTGGTCGCCTCCCGGTCGCTGAGCGGGCCGAAGGCGGCTCCGCGCTCCGCCGTACAGGAGGACGGGCGGACCTACTGGGGCACCTCCCCCGCCGAGAAGATGGACATCACCGCACTGCGGATGGCCGAACTGCCCTACACCGCGGCCCGGCTCCGCCACGAGGCCGCCTTCACCGGCGAGGGCACCCGGGTCACGCTGACGATCAGGACCTACGACCCCTTCGGGGTGCTCGCCGCCAACCCCGGCTGGAGTGCGTTCCTGCGGTTCAAGGACCACCGGGTGCCGCTGGCACCGTGCGAACAGGACGACGGAAGCCACCTGAGCGAGGCGACCGTCGACCTCGCCACGCTCAGGCACGGCCGTTACGGCCCGCTGGGCTTCGACGGCCGGTACGACCCACGGGTCGAGATCGTCCGCGCCGACGGGCGGGTGACCACCGACGCGCTGCTCGTCGAACCGGCCGCCAAGCCGTTCAGCGCCCGCGTACCCGGCCAGCGGGTCACCGTCATGGCGGAGGGGACGGCCGCGTACCTGCGGGTGCGGTGGCAGCGCCGGAACCTGCTCCGTCCCGTCCCCCGGCTGGGGCGGATCGTCCGCGGGGCGATCAGGCGGGCCGGCCGGCCGGAGGTGAAGCTCCGCGTCTACAAGGGGCTGCTCAGGATCGTGCCGCCCCGCCAGGATCTGGTGCTCTTCGAAGCCGACGCCGGCGCCGGTTACACCGGGAATCCCCGCTACGTCTACGAGGAGCTCAGGCGGCGCCGGGCACCTCTCGACATGGTCTGGTCCGTCGCCCGGAACCGGCGGAACTTCCCCGCGGACGCCAGGCTGGTGCGGCGGATGAGCTGGCGCCACCTGTGGACCATGGCCAGGGCCGGCTACTGGGTGGACAGCCATGGCATGCCGCTGGCCTATCCCAAGCCGGCCCGGACCCGCTACCTGCAGACCTGGCACGGTCAGGGCATCAAGTCGGTCGGTTTCAACTCGCCGGACCTGCGGGCCGACTTCCCCGGGCCGCGGGCGCAGTGGCGGGCGGCGGTCGCGCGATGGGACACGCTGGTCGCGCCCAGCGCCGAGTTCGAACGGGTCTTCCTGCCCTCCCACGGATACGAGGGACCGCTGCTGCGGTACGGCTCGCCCCGGTGCGACGTGCTCGTCCACGGGGACGACGAGGCGGTACGGCGGGCGAAGGACCGGCTGGAGATCCCCCCGGGCCGCAGGGTGCTGCTCTACGCGCCCACCTACCGGGACCGGACCAGGTCATCCGGGCGGTCGATCCGGGCCGACCTGGACATGATGGCCGAGGCGCTCGCCGGCGAGTGGGTGCTGATCCTCCGGCCGCACCCGGTCGAACGCTACGAGGTGCCGCAGCACCTGCGGCACTTCGTCCGCCAGGCCGGCGACTACCCCGAGGTCAACGACCTGATGCTGGCCTCCGACGCGCTGCTGACCGACTACTCCTCGCTGATGTGCGACTACGCGGTCACCGGTCGGCCGATGCTGTTCCTGATCGACGACTGGGACGAGTACCGCGCGGTCGAGCGGGGTGTCTACCACGACCTGCCGGCGATCGCCCCCGGCCCCTGCCTGACCACCACGGAGGAACTCGTCGAGGCGCTGCGCGACCTCGACGAGGTGGCCGCGTCGTTCGCCGCCGCGTACATCGAGTTCCGCAGGACGTGGTGCGCCCGGGAGAAGGGGCACGCTTCGGCGAAGGTGACGGACGCCTTCTTCGGCGGGGTGCGGGACCGGCCCCCCACGCGGGCCGTCTTGCCCGTCACCGCACGGCGGCCGATCCGGCTGCCCGCGCCCGTCGCCGCGCGGCGGCCGGACGGGTCGCCCACGCCGGACGGGCCGCTCGCACCGGACGGGCCGCTCGCACCGGAAGGGCCGCGGTGAGCCGCGCGATGAGCTCCGTGATGTTCGCCTGCATGGACGCCGACACCCTCGGCGGCATCCAGCGGGTCACCCACACACTGGCGCAGGGGCTGGCCGAACGGGGACACGACGTGCACGTGGTCGGGCTGCACCGGGCCGAGAACCCGTTCCGCTACGTGGAGCGGCCCGGCTACCGGCACCACGTGATCCACCGCGCGCCGGTCGGCGGGCTCTCCCGGCTGGGCGCGCGCCGGGAGCACCGCAGGCTCGGCGCGCTGTTCCGGGAGCTGGGGGCGGGGTACGCGGTGCTCGCCTCGCCGGGTGTGGTGACCCGGCTGAGGACCCTGCTGCCGGAACACCTGCTGCCGATCGGCCAGTACCACGGCTCCTACGAGCACGCGCGGGGGTCTTGGCACTTCAGCTCGGTCAGCAGGCACTACGGCGAACTGGAGAAGGCGGTGTTCCTCAGCGAGGACGACGCGTGGCTGTTCTCCGAGCGCGCGCTACTGCCCAACACCTGGGCCATCCCCAACCCGCTGCCCACCTGGCCGTCGCGGACCGCCGGCCTGACCGGTCACCGGGTTCTCGGAGTCGGCCGGTTGGCGGGCGTCAAGCGGTTCGACCGGTTGATCTCCGCCTTCGCGGAGGCCTGCCGTACGGTGGACGAGGACTGGGAGCTGCACCTGATCGGCGAGGGCGCGGAGCTGGAGCGGCTGCGTCTGCACGCGCGGGCGTGCGGGGTGGCGGACCGGGTGGTGTTCCGCGGTACGGTCCCCGCGACCGCAATGAGCCGCGAATACCTGGACGGATCGGTGCTCGCGCTGTCCAGCGAGCACGAGGGGCTGCCACTGGTGCTCGGCGAGGCCGCCTCCCACGGGGTGCCCTCGGTGGCGTTCGACGTGTCGGGCGGGGTGCGGTCGCTGGTCCTGGACGGGGAGACCGGCCTGCTGGTGCCCCCGGCCGATGTGCCGGCCTTCGCGGCGGCGCTGGCCGGGCTGATGTGCTCGGCGGCCGAGCGGCGGCGGCTGGGCGCCGCCGCTCGGGCACACGTCGAGGCGTTCCGGCTGGAGCGGGTCCTGGACCGGTGGGAGGCCCTGTTCGACGAGGTCGTCCGCTGACCCCGGACCGGTGGGAGGACCGGCCGTCCGGACCGCGGTCAGCTCACCTGTCGGCCGTGACGGGTTCGCTGCGGGGCTGGGGCACCCCGGCCAGGACGAGCTGGCCGGAGGTGAGCCGGGCGCCCAGCGGGTTCTGCTCGCGGAGCCGCATCAGCCGGTCGAAGGCCACCCGCTTGACCCGGGCCAGCTTCCGTTTGGCCGCGGTCCGCTCGTAGGCGACCATCCGCGAGGTCTCCGTCTTCGGCGCTCCGCTGAGCTCGTAGCCGTAGGTCTCCAGCCGGTCGCCGAGGATGCTCTCGCACAGCGAGATCTCCCAGGGGTCGAGCCGCTTCTTCCACGAGCCCGACCGGGCGGTGGTCACGTCCTCGTGGGTGAGCGAGTGCCAGGTCTTGCGCGCCGGACAGGCGATGTCGGCCACCGTCTTCGGCTCGCACATGGCCGGGTCGAAGTCCTCGCCGAGGAACTCGCACAGCCTGCGCAGATGGGCCTCGGGATCCGTCGTCAGGTCCTCGTAGCGCAGTTCGTGGTAGCTGCCCTCGGGGAGCTTGGGCGCGCCGTGCCGGGCGAAGTCGATCGCCTCGGCCCAGGCGGCGACCGCGCTGTAGGCGTTCCCATTGTACCAGGGCATCTCCTTCAGCGACGCCACGCAGTCGCGGCCGTCCCTGATCAGGTGGACGAACTGGGCGTCGGGGAAGAGCCGGAGCAGCACGTCGATGTTCTGGAAGTAGGACGGCCGTTTGTCGCCCCAGCGCGGCTTGCCGTGCTGGACCGCGTAGGAGCGGAGCACGATGCCCAGCGCGGAGCCGAGCGTCGGCGGTCCGGCGACGATCTGCCGGGTGACCTCCTCGCCGTCCAGCCCCAGGTCGTTGAAGCGCGACTGGCGGCGGCTCACCACCCACTCGGCCAGTTCCCGCCGGCGTGCCGGGTCGTTCAGATCGCCGAAGTGCAGCCGCCGCTGGTAGGCGGCGACCATGAACCGGGTCTCCGGGGGAATCGCGATGCGGGCGTGGGCGTGCGTCATGAGCTGCAGCATCGTCGTCCCCGAGCGGGGACAGCCCACGATGAAGATCGGTCGATCCGATTGCATTGTCAGACCTTCGCCAGCTCGCCCAGTTGCCGGGTGGTGAGCTGCGCGGCCACCGGGCTCGGCTCGCGGAAGCGGTTCAGCCGGTCACGGAACTCCTTCCGCCTGCGGGCCCAGCGCCGTTTGGACGCCGCCTTCTCGCACGCCTCGACGTGCTCCTTGGCCGCCTTGGGGGCGCCGGTCAGCTCGTAGCCGTTGGCGGTCAGCCGGTCGGCCAGCACCGTCTCACAGACCGCGACCTCCCACGGCTCCAGCCGGGTCTTCCACGAGCCGGTCCGGGCGGTGGTCACGTCGCTGTGCGTGTTGCTGTGCCAGACCTTGTGCTCCGGGATCGCCAGCCTGCCCACGTGGTACGGCTCGCTCATCGCCGGGTCGTAGTCCTCGCCGAGGAAGTCGCACAGCTTGCCGAGCTCGGTCTCCGGATAGGCCGTCAGGTCCTCGTAACGCAACTCGTAGTAGCTGTCGGCCGGGAGGTTCTTGGCGTGCCTGCGGCCGTAGTCGATCGCCTCGGCCCAGTTGGTCACCGCGTGGAAGACGTCCTTGGTGTACCAGGGCATCTCCTTCAGCGACGCCACGCAGTCGCGGCCGTCCCTGATCAGGTGGACGAACTGGGCGTCGGGGAAGAGCCGCATCAGGAGGTCCACATGGTGGAAGTAGCTCGGCCGCTTGTCACCCCAGCGGGACTTGCTGTGCTGCTCGGCGTAGGAACGGAAGGTGATCCCCATCGCCGAGCCCAACGTCGGCGGTCCGGCCGCGATGTTCTCGATCAGCTCTTCCCCGTTGAGCCTGAGCTCCTTGAACTTGGTGTCCTTGTCGCTCACGATCCACCGGCCCAGCCTGCGCCGGTTCCCCTGCTCGCGCAGGTCCCCGAAGACGAACCTGCGGTAGTAGCCGGGCACCAGGAACCGCGTCTCCGGAGGAACCGCGATACGCGGATGCGAGTGCAACATGAGCTGCAACATGGTGGTGCCGGAGCGTGGGCAGCCGATCACAAAGATCGGTCGGTCGGACTGCATGACAACGAACCCCCCGTAAAAGATGATCAAGCAGGTACGCGTTGCGCGTTCTCCGGGCGCGGCACCGCAGGCGCGGCCCGGGTGAACAGCCACATTCGGTAGATCAGAAAGATTTCGTTCAGCAGGAGCAGCGTGCCCGCCACGATGGAGACGGGCAGCAGCGCCGCCACCCCGGCCAGCGGAGCGACCACGAACACCGCGGCGTGGAACTCGATGCCACTGATCAGATGGGTCCGCACCCGGTGGCGGATGAGGAACCGGCCGAGCCTGCGGCGCACGGTGAGCGCCTTGGGCGCCCGAGGCGGCCGGGGCATCCCGGGCGGCCGGGGCTGCCGGGGCACCACCGGCCCGGCGTTCATCCGGGCCTCCAGCCTGTTCTCCCTGACCACCTCTCGCACGCGCTTCATCTGCGGCGCGTTCACGTAGCGGAACAGGTCAAGGACGGCGACCCCGGCTCCGAGCATGATGTAGGCGTCGTCCCCCGTCGCCGCGTACTGGCCGATCGCCAGCCCGATCGCGCAGCAGACCACCCTGATGCGGTCGCCCACGTAGTCGAGCCAGAGGCCGAACGCGGTCCCCGTCTGCTTGAGCCGGGCGATCTTCCCGTCCATGCAGTCGACCATGAAGCTCACGTAGAACAGCGCGGCCCCCGCCACGAGCTGTCCGAACGCGAAGCAGACGGCCGACCCCATCCCGAGGACCAGGGACAGACGGCTCAGCCCGTTGGGGGTGATGTTCGTGTGGTTGGCGACGAGCAGGGTGAGCCTGCACGCCACCGGATCGACCATGTAGACCGTCCACCAGGAGTCTTTTCGTTTGCGGGTCGCGTGAACGTCGTTCAACGAATAGGCCCTCATGCGTTCCAGCATGACCACCCTGCGTGATCGATGGATGACACTCGGACGCCAAGAGAGGATCTCCATACCGGGTTTTGACCAGCAGCGTCATCCGGGGTGGCGGGCACACCTGACATTTCCCGGCATGGAAGGCCGTTCCCGCCGGTTCAGTCCCGGAACACGTGGTCGACGACGCGGGCGGCGGCGGCTCCGTCGTCGAGATGGCAGAACTGGGCCCGGAAACGGCCGTAGGCCGGGGCGTGTGCCGAGGTGGTCCGGTCGATGCCGGCCAGCGCGTCGATCACCTCGTCGGCGGTCTCCAGCAGGGGCCCCGGAGCGTGTTCGGCCGGATCGAGGTAGAAGCCGCGCAGCCGTTCGCGGTAGTGCTCCAGGTCGAAGGCAAAGAAGATCATTGGACGGCCGGTGCCCGCGAAGTCGAACATCAGCGACGAATAGTCAGTGATGAGGACGTCGGCCACGAGCAGCAGGTCCGTGACGTCCGGATAACCGGTGACGTCGATGAAGCGGGGATGCAGGCTGATGGGCCGAAGCGACCCTGTCGTGTGCGGGTGGTCCCGGAACAGGAAGACGTGGTCTTCACCGAGCGCCCGGAGCGCCAGGTCCACGTTCAGCCGAACCCCGGGATGGTGCCTGCCGCCCGAGAGCACCTGGTCGTCCCGCCAGGTGGGCGCGTGCAGCACCACCCGGCTGCCCGGCGGGATGCCCAGTGCCCGTCGTACCCGTGCGACCTCGGCGCCGCCGCCGGGCCGGTGCAGCAGGTCGTTGCCGGGACGGCCGGATTCGAGAACGGCCCCGCCGTACCGGAGCGCGCCGGGCAGCACCGAGGTGGCGAAGGGACCGGACGAGATCAGCAGGTCCCACCTGGCCACCTCCGGGACGAGTCGGCGCAGCCGGTCCGCCCGGCTGCTGAACCGGCCCTCGGCGACGTCGTGGCCGACGCGCTTGAGCGGGGTGCCGTGCCAGGTGCGGACGTAGGTCTGACCGGCACGCTTGGTGAACCAGTCCGGTGCTCTCCCGTTGGAGACGATGTGGCCGGCCCGGGCCAGGGCCTCGTAGTGGTCCCGGCTGTCACGCAGCACGACGCGCGCCTCCCCGGGAGGGTTCACCCTGCCGTCCGCGGTGATCCACACGCACTCGCGGCCATCGCCTCTGCGCCGTAGTTCTTCGTAGATCGCGCGTGGGCTGCCGGAGTAGCGGCGTCCCGCCCAGGACTCGAACACCACCAGGTCCTTCACCGGCTTCTTCCTGAAGGCCGGGTAGTCCCGCTCCGCCAGCCGGCGTTGGGCGTGGTTGCCCGCGTCGGCTCCGAGCTCCGGCCGGACGTCGACGGCGACGCCGTTCGTCCGGTACGCCCGCACCTGGAACGTGTGCGTCCCGGCGGTCAGCACGGCGGGCAGATCGGCCGGCAGGCTCCTGACCATCCTGACCGGGTACAGGTCCCCGCCGGAGGTGATCAGGATCTCCCATCGGCCCGTGGTGAGCGGCACGTGCTCGCCGTACAGCTCGAAACGGGCCGGTGGGAACGCGCAGGAGAACCGCTCCCCCTCCCACTCCAGCGGCACCTGGTGCGTCCCGCCGCCGTCCGCCTCCCGCAGGACGAGCCTCCGGAGCGGGTCCGTCTTCCTGGCGTACCGTCCCGTCACCCGGAGGACGTCGCCATCGACCCAGCCGATCTCGGTCACCACCGGCCGGGTCGGGCGGACCACCGCGCTGAGGGAGCCGAGCCCCGTCGCGACGACACCGACCTCGCGGTCCCCCGCGGTCACATACTCCTCGACCGCCACGGGTCCGGCCGTCAGCCTGCGGGACCTGTCAGGTTCGGTGACGAGGAACAGATCCCACCGGGGGTCGGGGTCGATCTGCGGGCCGACCGTGTCCTCTCCCAGCAGATCGGCCGGGAGCAGTTCCGTGACGGGCAGGCGGGCGCTGAACCCGATCCGCCCCCCGCCGAGCGGCTCGCAGCGGGCGGGGACACCGACCTCCCGGCCGCCCCGGCGCAGCCGGGCCAGCAGCCTCCCGCCCGACTCGGCCTGGTCGTCGGACGCCACCCAGCCCGACACCTCGAACGCCCCCGCCGCGGTGGCGCGGACCTCCGTCTCGCCCTGGATCCGCTGGACCCGCAGCAGCACCTCTTCGTCGGCGTTCACGTCCACGTACAGGGCACCTCGGGGGGGCACCGCGAGGCCGGGGAACCGGCGGACCTCGCTGCTCGGGGTGGCGGTCAGCGGGCCGGATCGCCGTACGGCCCGCGCGGCGACCTGGAACTCCAGCTGCCATCTGGTCTTCCGGGCGGGCTGGGTCAGCACGGCGAGTTCGAGGTCGACCTCGAACCCCGACCAGTCGTAGCAGGTCGCCCCGTGACGGGAGGCGGCGGTCACGTCCGTGCGGAGCGTCCGCCGGACCGGTAGTTCGACGACCCGGTCGGTCCGGGTGTTGCGCAGCGTCGCCGTGATATCCGACGACTCCCTCCGCGGCAGGTCGATGCCCCTGAGGTAGGCGCGGCCGGACACCCGGAGCAGGTCGCCGCCGTCCAGTGGTTCGATCCGGTCGACCCGGCAGACCAGGGGGAGGTCACCGTCACCCGCGCGGAACACCTCCTTGGGCAGCCCGCTTCCGCGCATCATCGGATGGTCGGCGTACCAGCCGAACATCCGGCGCTTCATACCGTGGAAAACACCCGCCCGCCGATCGGCCAGCACCTCGGTGAACGCGTCCGTCCTGCGGCGTCTCAGCAGCTCGAACAGCAGGCGCTGCTCCCAGGGGAGCCCGGACAGGATGCCGGGATCCATCCGCTCGACGAGCGCCCCCGCGTTCTCCACCAGCCGCTGCCGATAGTCCTCGCCGGCGTCCAGGACCGCGTTGACGTAGAGAGTGAGATCGCTGCGGAGGACGAACTCGTCGAACCGGCGCCGGAGCTCGGGAGCGGCGTGGTCGGCCAGGAACGCCTGGACCCGGGTGATAGACGCGATCCGGTCCTCCAGGTTGCCGGGGACGGTACGGCTCTGCGTGATCGACGGGTCGCCGGCCTCCCGCTGCCGCCAGCAGTAGACCACGTCACCGAGCACGTCGACCGAGCGCGCCAGCACATGGGCCGGAATGGTGACGGGCGCGTCCTCGTAGAGCCCTGCGGGGAAGGCGAGACCGTGCTCCCGGTAGAAATCACGACGGAAGACCTTGTTCCAGGCCGTGCGGTCCAGGAGCAGTTCGGGACGCGCACTGACGTGCGTCCGCCGTACGGTCTCCCGGAAGGGCCGGGAGTGCAGGCCGGAACGCCAGGTCTCCACGGAGTTGAGAAAGAGGACGTTGCCGCACGCGAGGTCGGAGCCCGACTCGCGCAGCGAGGAGACCAGCAGTTCGTAGGCGTCGACGGGCAGCACGTCGTCGCTGTCCATGAAGCACAGGTACTCACCGGTCGCGTGGAACGCCCCGGTGTTCCTGGCCGGCCCCAGCCCGGCGTTCTCCTGCTGGACGACCCGGAAGCGGCCGTCCTTCCCGGCGAACTCCTTGGCAATGCGGGCGCTGCCGTCGAGCGACCCGTCGTCCACACAGATGACCTCGGTGTCGCGGAGCGTCTGCCTGGCGATCGAGGACAGGCACTCCGCAAAATACGGTTCCACATTAAAGAAAGGGACAACGACACTCAGAAGCGGCGACAAAGCGTCAGCCTCCAACATCCTCAGAATCCAGACCGACCGGGGTGATCCAGATGGGATCCGGAGCGGGTCCGGGCGCGCTCCCCCTCCATGAGAATGAGGAGAATGCCTGATAGACGCCGGGAGCATGCACTTAAATGGCGCGGCTCTGGCCGTTCCTTGACCGCCCCGTACGGCCCGGCACCCCGAGGTGACCGCCGGGACGCCGAAGGCCGCGGGTCCGGTCGCGTCCCGGACCGGCGAGCCGCCGACTCCGCCATCACACGGGCCGGTCAGGTTTGCCGCGTCCCGGACCGGCGAGCCTCCGGCTCCGCCGCCACACAGACCGGCGGGCCTTGCGGCCGCGTCACCGGCCGGTCAGGGTCATCGGCCGGTCAGATCAGTTCCCAGGTGAGCGGGGTCCCCCGAACCGCGTCGCGGCGGAACGTCCGGCCGGCCACCGTCGTGATCATGTCTGGGGGCAGCCCTCCCGCGGGACGGATCGATCGGACGTTGCTCTCCGACACCACGTCGCCGGCGCGGACGTCGGCCACCACGTACAGGGACCGGCGGAAGCGCAACCCCTCGCTCTCCGCGGACACCGGGCGGACCACGGTGCTGCCGAGCGCCTGCCAGGCGCGGTCGCTCTCGACGACGAGCGCCGACAGCTCGTCCGGTTCCAGCGAGAACGCCGCGTCGACGCCGCCGCCGGACCGGTCGAGGGTCACGTGCTTCTCGATGACACACGCGCCGAGCGCGACCGCGGCCACCGCGGCGCCGATGCCCGGCGTGTGGTCCGACAGCCCGACCGGCACCCCGAACGCCTCAGCCAGCGCGGGCAGTCTGCGCAGGTTGCTGTCGGACACCGCCGCCGGATAGGCCGCCGTGCATCCCAGCAGGACCAGGTGCTCGCATCCGGCGCCCCTGGCCGCCTGGACCGCCGCGTCCATCTCGCCCAGGCCCGCCATCCCGGTCGAGATGATCAGCGGCTTCCCGGTCCGCGCCACCCGGCGGATCAGCGGCAGATCCACGATCTCCGACGAGGCGATCTTGTAGGCGGGTGCTCCCAGGCTCTCCAGGAGGTCCACGGCCGTCGGGTCGAACGGGCTGGAGAAGACGGTCAGCCCCATCGACCGCGCCCGCTCGAAGATCGGCGCGTGCCATTCCCAGGGCGTGTGCGCGCGCTCGTAGAGATCGTAGAGCCGCTCGCCACCCCACAGGTCGTGACCCTGGGACACCCGGAACGCGGGGCCGTCGGCATCGACGGTGATGGTGTCCGCCCGGTAGGTCTGAAGTTTGAGCGCGTGCGCCCCCGATGCCGCCACCGCATCGACGATCTTCATCGCCGTGGCGAGCTCGCCGTCGTGGTTCCCGGACATCTCCGCGATGACGTACGGTGCGACCTCGACGCCGACGGGCCGTCCATTAATGATCATTTTCGCTCCGCTGTACTCTCAGCGCCATGTTCCCGCGCGATGTGCGCGCCACCTGGATCTCCCACCCGTCCGTCTCCCACCCGGGGAGGTCCTGGAGGGCCACCGGCATCCGCAGCGGCTTACCGTCGGCCATACCGGACAAGAACATGTTCCAGGTGGCCGTCTCCTGCTCGACCCGCAGGTCCTCGGTGGGTAGGCCCACCACGAACTCCCTGCGGCCGTCTCCCGCCGGGGCGGTCTCGACGGGATAGGTCCGCACCAGGCCGTCCAGGACGCTCATCACCAGGGTGACACCTTCGGCGTTCTCCTGTTCGGCGTGCCATCCGCGGATCCGCAGCCGGTCTCCGGCCGGATCGCACCCGGTCACCGCCGCCTTCGGGCGTCTCACGGTGAGGACGGCGAACCCCTTGTCGTCGGCGAGCGGCTGGACCCATGTACCGGTGCCGGTGTCGCGGGGGGCGGGCACCGGGGCGTGGTTGCGCAGCCGTGCCTCCCGGACGATCCCGTCCACGGTGAACCGGACCCACAGCTCCCACCGGCAGATCTGCCCGGCGAGCGGCCCGGGGTCACAGTCGAAGGCGAATCCGAGCTCGTCCCGCTCCACCGGCAGTTGCAGCACCGTACCGGTCGCGCGGTCGTACAGCCAGAGGTCGATCGAGCACGACGCCGCCGCCCCCACCATGACACCGGGCAGCTTCACCCTGCCCTCTCCGCGAAGGCGGCCGTCGCGCCACTCCCAGCTCTCCAGCCGCCCGGTCATCGTGAGCTCTCGTGAGACGTCGAAGACCCAGCGGGGGATCCCGTACCCGCGCCGGAAAGGGTAGTCGGCATACCATTTGCGGCGTAACAGCAGGCCCCGCCGTACCTGGGCCTCCTCCATGCTGTCCCGCTCGAACCGGACCGCCTCGGCCAGCTCCGTGACCATGCGCCGGTGCATCAGCTGGATCTGCAGCCGGCGGATCGCCGGCAGCTCCAGATGTGCCTTCCGCCCGACGGTGTCGAGGTAGGAGCAGACGACCTCCAGCAGCACGTCGGGCTCGACGCCCGCCGCGAGTGCCTCGACCGCCACCCGGAGATCGTTGAAGAGGGTGTCGCGCTCGTAGACGCGGCGCAGCCCGGGGGTGTGCTCCTCAAGGAACCGCGCGGTCTCCGAGACGGAGATCATGAGATCGGTGACGTTCTCCGCGCGGAAGCGGCGCTCGGTGATGGACCCCTCGCGCAGCCGCCAGATGTAGACGACCTCGGAGAGCACGTCCACGGCCCGGGCGCGTACGTGGGCGGGGATGGTCACCGGCATGTCCTCGTACAGCCTGGCCGGGAACTCCATGCCCAGGGTGTCCCAGAACGAGCGCCGGAAGACCTTGTTCCACACCGAGCGGTCGAAGAGCAGATGCACGTTCCGGGTGATGTGCGTGCCGGTCTGGTTCCTTCTGAAGGCGTTGCGGTGCGCCCAGGACTGGATCAGCCCCTCGGAGGTGAGCCGCTGCACATTGCCCGAGGCGATGTCGGATCCGCTGCGCTCCAGGGAGCCCACCAGAAGCTCGTAGGCGCGCGGCGGGACGATGTCGTCGCTGTCGGCGAAGGCCAGGTAGCGCCCCGACGCGTGTCTCACCCCGGTGTTCCGGGCGGGACCGAGGCCCTGGTTCTCCTGGACCACCAGCCGGAACCGCCGGTCCCGCGCCGCATAGTCCTTGGCTATGACGGCGCTCCCGTCCAGCGATCCGTCATCCACGCAGATGACCTCGAGATCGTCGAATGTCTGGTCCCGGATCGACGCCAGGCACTCTTCAAAGTACGGTTCCACGTTGTGGTACGGAACGACCACACTGAGTTGTGGCATAGAGCTCGCCCCCAGAGATGTTGAACTGACATGCGGCGCTCCGGGCTGACCCGCGTTCAGTCCGCGCCCCGGTCCGGACCGGTGCCGAACATCCGCCGTACCGGCCGCAGCGCCGCCGCCGACGCGGTGATCACGCGCCCCACCCGGAAACCCGCAGAGGACCGGATCCGCTCGTCGCGCCGCTCCGCCTGCTTCACGGCCCGGACCGCCTTCAGCAGCTTGGCCTCGGCGGTGTCCAGGTCGCGCTCAAGCATGGTGATCTTCTGCTGGGCCTCCTCCAGCTTCGCGCGCAGCCGCCCCCTCGCGGCGTACAGCTCCCGATAGCTCTCCCGCCACCTTCCCGGTGCGGCCCGGCCCGGCCCGTGCTGGCCCGGCTCTTCGTGCCCCGGCTCTTCCTGGGACGGCTCGTCCTGGACCGGTCTGTCCTCACCGGTCGCCCCGTCCTGGGCGACGTCCTCCCGGGAACCCGCCAGGTCGGCGTCGATCTCCGCGTCCAGCTCCGCGCCCCGGCGGACGATCTCCAGATCGGCGGTCCTGCCCATCATCGACAGCAGCGTCAACGTCAGCCGGTCGGTACCGAGCTGCCAGGACCACGGGTGCCACTGCCCCGAGTCCAGCAGTCGCACGGCGAAGTGGCGCATGACCCTGGCCAGGACCACGTCGGTGTCAAGCTCTCCGGGGAGCTGCCAGCTGGCGTCCAGCAGGGCGAACCGGGCGCCGTCGAAGATCACGTTGTCGGCCACCGCGAAGGCCGTCCACCCCGGCACCTTCCCGTCCTCGCCCTGGCTCTCCACCCACCACAGGAAGAGGGCGAGGACCTCGCGGATCGCGACGACGTCGTTGCGGGTGCAGGCGGCCATGAGGATCTCGGCCAGGAACCGCCCTTCGGGGATCGGCCCGTCGAGCAGTCCGGGCGTCCGGATCACCCGCCCCGACACCCGGAGTGTCCTGTCCCCCCGCGCCCTGCGGACCCATCCGCCCCGCGCCGCCGGAGCCAGCTCACAGGGCAGCCGCCAGTAGGGAGCGGCGTCGGCGTCCATGGTCAACGCCACCGGCGTGGTCACGGGGCGCCCTCCGGCGGCATGCGCCACGACCACCCAGCGTGTCGCGATCCGGGCGCCGAGCCCGCCCGCTATCGCCATGCGGCACAGGTGCCGCGAGTCGTAACCCGCCGGGGGCGTGCCGAAGACCCCGGCGCAGGCGGCCACGGCGAGGGCCGTCGGTGCCGACGCGGTCTCCAGGGCCGAGACGTCCAGCAGGAGGTGCGGCCCGGACGGATGACCGTACGCCGCATAGCTTCTGCCCAGGGTGAGGCCGGAGTCGTCCAGGAGGCCGGTGAGCTGCTCCAGGTTCACCGGCCGGGACTGGTCCAGCTCCGCGGCGGCCCAGTCGTCGTCCGCGCGCTCGTGAACCTCCGAAGGATCTCCGGCGAACCGGTGGACGCCCAGCGGGTTCTCCACGCCCAGCACGAGCGTCCCCCCCGGGGCGAGCATCCCGGCGAGCCGCCTCAGCGCCTCCGCCCAGGAACTGCCCGCGTGGTCGAACGACATGAGACGCTCCACCCCGTCGAGAGCGATCACCACGTCGAATCCCTCGGGGAACGCCGCCTTCTCCAGGCTCCCGCAGTAGACCGTCGCCTCGTACTGCTCCGCGAGGCGGCAGGCGTCAGAGTAGGAGCGCAGCAGCACGCTCAGCTCACACGCGCCGGCGACCGGCTCGTCGAGAAGAGCGGCCGGGTGCGGCCCCGCGACCAGGACCCGGGCACCGCCGGGCAGGAGAGGACGCAACAGCTCGCCGAGCACTCCGGCGCCGGGAGATCCGTCCCGTTCGGTGTCGGACCACTCAAGCATCTCTCCCCCTATCAGACGGACCCGGGCCACGGTGTCGTCACAGATCATCGGTCTCCCCCGGCCATCCGAAAACGGTTCTGATCTCCTCGGGCGACGCCTGGTAGGTGACCCCCAGCTCGTCGGCGGCGATCTCCCGGGCGGTGGCGAGGTGGACCTCGGCGCCGTGCAGCTCCGGCCACAGCCGCCGGATGCGGGCGACCCCGCCGTGCAGCGGGTCCTCGTCCGCCAGCACCATGGGATTGCCGTACACGGCCGGTTCACATCCGGCCGCGATGCCGTGGAACACGGCGGTGCTCAGCCGGTTGGACGCCACCCGCCGGTGGCGGCGGAGCTCGGTGAGCTGCCGGTGCGGGAAGAGCGGATCGGTCCCCTTCTTCATCCAGCCCCGGGCACCGTGGCTGATCACCCTGAACCCCGCGTCCTCGTAGAGGCTCCGGATCTCGGGCATGCCGAACTCCAGCCAGTAGAGGCAGACGGTCACCGGCCCCTGCTCGACCTCACGGATCTCGTCGATCAGCCGTTCGTGACTGCCGTCCACCTGCTGGCGTTCCCATCCGTGGAAGGGGTACCAGATCGTGCCCTCCCGCTCCGGGCCCGGCTCCTCGGGCTCCATCTGCATCAGATAGAGCCACGGGGCCCCGATCGGGTAGTAGTCGCGGCGCCCTCGCGCCCAGCCACGGCGGCGCATCGCGTCCGTCCAGACGAACTTCGGCGTCGCCGGAACGTATCTCTCCCGGGGGCCGAACCCGTCCAGGGCGTTCCATCCGTGCTGGAGATAGCCGTTGATGCGCGGTGGCCTGCGCCGGTCCAGCCCGCAGAACCGGGCGAAGACATGGGCATGCCCGTAGAAGTGGTTCGTGTGGTGCATCGTGCCTCCGCTCAGCCGAGGATCGCGTGGAGAGCTTCGACGACCCGGTCCTGCTCCGAGTCGGTGAGGGCGGGGAAGAGGGGCAGCGACAGTTGCCGTGCGTAGAACTCCTCGGCGACCGGGCACATGCCGCGCCGGTAACCCATGTCCGCGAAGACGGGGTGCCGGTAGGCGGGCAGGTAGTTCACCTGGACGCCGATGCCCGCCGCCCGCATCCGCTCGTACACCTCGCGCCGCCGCCCGCCGAGGACTCCCACGGAGTACAGGTGCCAGGCGGGGTCGGCATGCGGGCGGCGGGTGGGCAGCCGCAGTCCGGACAGGCCCCGGAGGGCCTCGTTGTAGCGTTCGACGAGCCGGGCCCGCCGCTCCCTGAACTGGCCGAGCCGCCGGAGCTGGCTGACGCCCAGGGCGCACAGCATGTCGGGCAGGCGGTAGTTCAGGCCGAACGCGTGGACCTCCTGGTGCCAGCCCCCCTCATCGGGGTCGCGCAGCTCTCCCGGGTCGCGGACCAGCCCGTGGTTCCTGAACCGCCGCGCGCGCCGGAGAAGCTCCACGTCGGCCGTGGCGACCGCGCCGCCCTCGGCGGTCGTGATCGTCTTCGTCGGGAAGAAGGAGAAGGTCGTCAGGTCGGCGAGCGTGCCCACCGGCCGGTCGTGGTAGCGCGACCCGACGGAATGCGCGGCGTCGGCCACGAGCACGGCCCCGGCGCGTGAGGCGATCTTGCGCAGCACGTCGTACTCGGCCGGGTGGCCGGCGTAGTCGACGGCGGTGACGGCCCGGGTACGCGGGCCGATCACCGCCTCCACGGCGTCGGGGTCGAGGTTGGCCGTGTCCTCCTCCACATCGGCGAAGACGACCCGCGCACCGAGCATGACCGCCGTGGACGCCGTGGCGACGAAGGTGATCGGTGAGGTGACCACCTCGTCCCCCGCGCCGACGCCGGCCGTCGCGTAGGCCGTGTGCAGCGCGGCGGTTCCCGAGGTCACCGACACGCACGGCACCCCACCGGTCCAGGCCGTGAGCTCCCGCTCGAACGCGTCGACCGCCGGGCCGGTGGTCAGCCACTCCCCGCGCAGCACGTCCAGGACGCCTTCGATGTCACGTTCGTCGATCGACTGCCTGCCGTACGGAAGCATCAGATCTTCACCGCGAGCAGCTCGCGGATCCCCTCGACCGACAGCCACTGGTCGTTGGTGTCGGAGCGGTAGGAGAAACCCTCGGGGACGCTCTGGCCGCCGGGCGACGGGACATAGCCCCAGGTGGCGATCGTGGGCTGCACCACGTAGCGGCTGGCCAGGCGGATCGTCCTGCGGCTGTCGTCGGCGGCGATCATCTCCTCGTGGAGCTTCTCCCCGGGACGGACGCCGACCTCGTGCAACGGGGAGCCCGGGGCGACCGCCTCGGCCAGATCCGTGATCCGCATGCTGGGGATGCGGGGGACGTAGAGCTCGCCGCCCTGCATCAGGTCGAAGGAGTCGACGACGAACCGGACGGCCTGCTCCAGGGTGATCCAGAAGCGGGTCATCCGCTTGTCGGTGATCGGCAGGCTCTTGTCCTCGGCCGCCAGCTTCTGGAAGTAGGGGATCACCGAGCCCCGGCTGCCCATCACGTTGCCGTATCTGACCACGGCGAACCGGGTCACATGGTGAGAAGCGTAATGATTGGCGGACACCAGCAGTTTGTCCGCTACCAGCTTGGTCGCTCCATAAAGATTGATAGGACTGGAGGCTTTGTCCGTCGAAAGCGCGATCACTTTTCTGACGCCGCAGTCAATGGCCGCCTCGACGACATTCTGGGAACCGCTGACATTGGTCAGAACATATTCGAACGGGTTGTATTCGGCCGTGTCGACCTGTTTGAGCGCGGCCGCGTGCACCACATGGTCCACACCGTGCATGGCACGGGTCAGGCGGCTGCGATCGCGCACGTCACCGATGAACCACCGCAGCCTGGAGTCGTCGGCGAACAGCTGCCTGACCTCATACTGCTTGAGCTCATCCCTTGAGAACACGACGACCCGGCGCGGGTCGTGACGGTCGAGCACATGCCGGATGAAAGCCTTCCCGAACGATCCCGTCCCGCCGGTGATAAGGATCGATGATCCCTCAAGCTCGCCCACCCGAGTCCCCCCATACAAGACTTCCGTAACTTACGGTAGTCATTCAGTGACGAGTTTGTAGCATAACGTAGCGTCACCATCACTCAGCCGAGTTAGGAAATGTTTTGGCCGTTCACATCGCCGGAGTCATTCAAGCCCGCATGGGGTCCACCCGCCTGCCGGGAAAGGTCCTGCGCACGCTGGGCGGACGCACCGTTCTGGAACGGGTCGTGCGCGCCGCCTCCCACGGCGACGCCCTCGACGACCTCGTCGTGGCCACCACCACCGAGCCCGCCGACGACGACGTCGTCACGGAGTGCGAGCGGCTCGGGGTCTCCTGGTACCGCGGCCCGGTGGACGACGTGCTGACCCGCTTCCTCGGCGCTCTCGACCGGCTGGACTGCGACGCCGTCATGCGCCTCACCGCCGACTGCCCGCTGCTCGACCCGGAGGTCATCGCGATGGCCGCGGGCATGTGGCGGGCCGCACCCGCGCTCGACTACCTGAGCACCAGCCCGCAGCCCAGGACCCTGCCCAGAGGGCTGGACGTGGAGATCGTCTCCGCGCGGGCGCTCCGCGGCCTCGACGCGGTGGCCACCGGCTACCACCGCACCCACGTGACGTCCTACCTCTACACGCACGCCGAGCGTTTCCGGATCATCGGTCTCATGTTCCCGCCGGGCGACGCCGATCTGCGCGTCACGCTCGACACCCCGGAGGACTGGGAGCTGATCAGCGCGGTCGTCGACCACTTCGGGGACGCGCCGGTGCCGCTGCGGACCCTGACCGGATGGCTGCGAGAGCGGCCCGAGGTCGTGGCGCTCAACGCCGCCGTGGAACAGAAGGCCCTGGAGGAGGCATGAGCCCGAGGCCCCCGCGCGCCAAAAGACCCGGACCCCGGCGGCGGCACCCGGAGACCATAGGTCCGGAGGTCCTCACGTTCCGGCACGCCCGGACTCCGGCAGCGGCGCCCGGAGCCGACACACTCCGGGTCTCCGCGTCCGAGAGGATCCGATGAACCGCGTCGGCATCCGGTGCGACGCGGGCGCCACCATCGGCGTCGGCCACCTGATGCGCTGCCTGGCCCTCGCCGAGGAGCTGCGGGACCGGCGACTGGAGGTCGTCGTCCTCGGTGACGTCGGCGGTCTGGGCTGGGCGAGGGAGCAACTGGCTCGGCGCGGCCTGACACTGCTCCCCGGACCGGACGGCCCGGCCGCCATGGTCCGCGCTGCGCGCCGCCTCGCGCTCGACGCCGTGGTCATCGACTCCTACGACCTCGACCCCCGTTGCTCGGGGGCGCTGCGCGAGGCGGGCGTCAGGGTGCTGGCCATCGTCGACGGGGACGACCGGGGCCAGGACGCCGACGTCTACCTGGACCAGAACCTCGGCGCCGAGCGCAGGCCGGACCGCTCGCCCGCCGGAGCGGTCCGGCTCGCGGGGGTGCGCTACGCCCTGCTCCGCGACGACGTACGGCGACTGCGACGGCAGGGGCCCGGGAAGACGGTACGGCCGGAGGCGGCGCCGGAATCGGTGCAGGCCGCCCGCCGAGGGATGGCGGAGCCCGTCCCGCGGCGATCCGTGGCGGCCGGACGGCCTCCCCGGGTGCTGTGCTTCCTCGGGGGCACCGATGCGGCCGGAGTGGTCTCCGTCGTCGCGGGCGAACTCGTCGCGACGCGCGCACCGTTCCTGGCGACGGTCGTCACGCCGCGTGCGGGAGCGCTGGACCACCTCGAACCGGCGGATGGTCAGGTGATCCACCGGATCCCGCCCACCGACGACCTCCCCCGTCTGATCGCGGCGGCGGACCTCGTCGTCACGGCGGCGGGCGGCAGCGTGTGGGAGCTTCTCCACCTGGGGAAGGCCGCCGCGCTCGCCTGGGTGGCGGAGAACCAGCGGCCGGCCTACGAGGAGGTGGTCTCGCGGGGGCTGGCGGCCGGACTCGGCCGCCTCGACGCCGCGACAGGCGCGGACGGCCCCGCCCGCGCCTGCCTGCGGGCGCTGCTCACCTGCGCCCGCACCCGTACGGAGCTCGGCATGCGCGGGCCCGCGCTGGTCGACGGGGAGGGCAGGGCACGGGTCGCCGACGCGCTGCTCTCCCCGTGACCACCGGGGACACCATGATCATTTGGTCATCTCCATGACGACGACGGTCTCCTCGACCCCGGCCACCTCGCGTGTGTAGGTGCCGACCTCGACGAACCCGTGACGGCGGTGCAGGGTCCTGACCGCCTCGTTGCGGGCCAGGACCTCACCGCGCAGGGTGTCGATCCCCAGCTCGGCGAAGGCGTACTCGACCGCCTCGCCCTCGACCCGCATCCAGGCGGCCAGCAACTCCCCGCGCCGGGACAGCCCGTCCACGTCGAGGTAGAAACCCCAGCCGGCCTGCCGCGCCCGGACGTCGTGGCCGGAGATGTTCACCACGCCGCTCGGCACACCGCCGTGCTCGTAGACCAGGATCCGGCGGGTGCGGTCGGCCATCGTCGCCCGCCACCACCTGCGGTGCTCCGCCTCGTCGATCTCGTGATCGGTGAGGCTGACCCCGCGCACCCGGGGGTGGTTTCGCCACCGCCGGATCAGCTCGCTCTCGTGCTCGAAGGCTCTCCTGAGCACGGCGGTCAGCCGGTCCGGACCGTCAGGTAGGCGGGAGGGTCCTGGATGTGACCGAGGTCGGACTCCAGGATCTGCAGCCCGTCCCGGGTCCCGACCTCCTGGAAGCCCGCGAAGCGGTAGGTCACGAACATCACCCGGTTGCGGTCGTTGGGCAGGAACTCCGCCTGGAGCCGCACTCCGGCGTCCCGGGCCAGCCGCATGATGTGGTTCAGCAGGACCGTCCCGACGCCCCGTGACATCACCCGGCAGGACATCAGCAGGAGCTTGAGCGTCCAGATCTCGGCCCCGCGCTCGACGAGTCCGAGGCCGATCTTCCCGTAGGACCCGAACCTGTCGTCGAGGCCGGCCACCAGCAGCAGGTGGTCGGGAGACCGTACGAACCCGCGCAGCTCCTCGTAGGAGTAGGTGATCCCGGTGGAGTTGAGCTGGTTGGTGCGGACGCTGAGCTCCTCGGCACGCCGCAGGTCGGCCTCCGCCGCCGGGGTGATCACGAAGGTCATGTCGAGCGTGGCCAGGAAATCCTCGCTCGTCCCGCCGAACTCGCGCTGGGCGGCGTCCCTGAGCTCGGATCCCAGATACATCGACCGCCGGTTGCGGGAGTCCTCGGTGACGAACTTCGGCGTGAAGACCGGCATCTCCGGAATCCCGGCCACGTCCCGGGCGTCCAGGCAGAGCACCCCGGGATGGCTGAAGGACACCTCCTCCAGCTCGAACGACTGGTCGTCGATCAGCGCCAGCGTGTCGATCCCGATGTTCAGGCTCTTCGCGATGGCCGCCACGGACTCGGACTTCGGGTTCCAGCCGATCTGGGGGGCGAGGAAGTAGTCGCGCAGGCCGAACCGCTCCAACTGCTCGATGGCGGCCTCGCTGTGGTTCCGGCTGGCGATCGACTGCAGGATCCCCCGCTCGTCGAGCACCCGGACGACCTCCGCGACCTCGGGCCGGAGGGTGACCTCCCCGTCCTCCAGGAGCACGCCGTCCCACAACGTGTTGTCCAGGTCCCAGACCACGCACTTGATCGGGCCGGTCCCCCGCCTCCCGACGCTCGCGGTCACGCGGGCACCGCCCCCGGCTGCGGACCGGCGGCGACCCGCCGGACCAGCGCGGCCATGGAGCGGACGCTGCGGAAGTTGTCCATGTGAAGCTCGTCGTTGGGCACCGCCACCGCGAAGGTCCGCTCGACGAACATCACCACCTCCATCGCGAACATCGAGTCGACGAACCCCAGGGCGAAGATGTCGTCGTCGTCGGTCCAGCTCCGGCCGGGGAAGCGCGGTTCGATGAACGCCCTGATCTGCGTGTCGATATGATCTTGCACCGATTTCGCCCCTTCGGTCACGGCAGACAGTGGAGTAGCTCACGGTATCGTCGCGACAGCGTAGTGTAGCGAAGCGATGCGTGAGGGGCCGCTCGGCCATGCTCCTGCTCCGGCGCCGCCTGACCGCCGCCCGGGACGACCAGGCTCAGGGCGTCGGAGAAAGATCCGCCACCCCGGCGGCATCACATATGCCCCGGGTAACGACTTATCAGGGAAAGTCAGGTCTTCTGAGTCCTGCGCGGGTCTCGAAGTCGCGCTGGGCGTCACCGAGCAGGTCGCCGCGGCCGAGCCCCGAGCCCATGTTCAGGTTCGATGTCATCGCGTCCTTCGCCTCCGCGGCCGCCTGCTCGGCCGCGTGGATCGCGACGACCACCGCGTCAGCCAGGGTCACGCCGTCGTGCCGCCGCTTGCTCAACACGCTGATGTCGAGCGCCAGCAGGTTGCCCACGGCGTCCACGGTCGCGACGATGCCCCCCTTGTCGGCCGCGCCAGTGAACTTTCGCGCACCCCACTCGGCAACGGCCGCCTCCATCTCGGCCGACGCCACCGACAACTGCTCCGCGAGCCTCCTCAGCTCATCCATGTCATCCATGATCGCTCTCCCGCAGAATGGCGTCGAAGTACGCCGCGAGAGGATCGTGATCCGGATCGGGCTGCGGCAGCCCGCTCAGCCCGTTCAGCGCGGCCATCGCCTCGTCCATGCCCTGGGCCATCGCCTCACGCGCCGCCCCGACGGCCTCCTGGATGGCGAGTCCCACCGCGACATGGTCGAGGTCGCGCATCGCCCGGGGGTCGATGCGCAGATGCAGCAGCCGTCCCGAACCCGACACCGTGGCCACCACCCGGCCGCTGGCGTCTGCGCCGGTCAGCTTCTGCTCACCCAGATCGCGCAGCGTCTCGGCGAACGCGCCCACCAGTCCCTCGACCTCGCGGATCATGCCGCGAAGCTCGCTCTCCCCGCCCATGTTGAAGGCCTCGCCGTCCTTCACGAGCTTTCCCCGATGGCAGGCTCCCACAGGCGGATGTCTTTGACCATCGGATCCACATGCAGGTCGCGCGAGCCTTTCGCCGGATCACCCGTGTTGTAGAAAGCGCCTTTGGTTTCAGTGATCTTCAGCTCGAGATCGTTCAGGCTGCTCTCGTACTTGTTGTAGATGTCGGCGAACTGTTTGATCAGGGTGCCGATAGTACCGAGGAAACCCCCGGAATGTGCCATCAGGAAGATCCTGCCAAGGGGGGTTCCGGCCATCGGCACGAGAACTTTAAAGGCCGCCCCGGCGGGGATCACCAGTCCGACCAATGCCAGGTCGTACTCCGTAACCTCTTTGTACTGGTTGTGCATGGTACTGCTCATATCTTTGGCGATGGCGCCGAGCTGGTCGAACATGCCGATCAACTTGAACCTGAGATACTGCTGGAGCATTTCGACCGCGTGGCCCTTCCAGTACGGCGGGAGGTCACTGAAGTAGCCAAGCCATACGTCCCAGGCGTTGCCCTTGAGATGCCCCAGCATCTCCTTCCACCTATCCCGGCGATGTATGAAGAGGACGGGGTTGCCGAAGTTCGCAATGGCTATCAGGATCAGCACCGCTCCCATCACGGCCAACCCGGCTATGGTCAGCCCCCTCAAAACCCAATGGTTGTGTTTTTTTAACTCGATGAGCATATTTCTGAAGAATCCTGGATCAGCGGAAGACGTGAAGGCGGGGGTGGAAACAGGAGCCCGAGCCGCAGCAGCCGCAGGAGCAGCCGCAGGAGCAGCCGCAGGCGCAGGAGCAGCCGCAGGCGCAGGAGCAGCCGCAGGCGCAGGAGTCAGAGCGGGGGGGACGGTGACGACGCCCGTGATCTGCCCGCCCCTGCCAGCAATGAACAGTTTCTGGGGGCCCTGCGAAGGAAGCGGCAGACCGGGGGTGTACGGCGCGGGCGGGCCGCCGGAGGGGGTCGGCATCAAAATACCTTTCAGTGGTCGATCTTATCGACGGCGGCCTCGGCCTCTATGTGGGCCCTACGATAGTTCTCAGCCGTATGGACGAGCTTCACGCCGTCCTTGTCGAGCACATCCTGCAGGATTCCCGCGCAATCGGCCCAGGCGTGGCTGAGGTTGTTGAGCCTGTCAACGTACAAGTGCCCGAGAAGGGGGATGCCGGTCCCCGGCAACATGTTCAACCATCCCTCGAAGCTTGGCACGGCCGCCTTGATCGCACTGACGTTCACGGCTGACGTGATCATCACCTGGGCGAACTTTTCGATCTTTCCCGTGGCGATCTCAAACCCATCCCTGTCACTCGGGGCAGCGGGAGCGGGGTCCGGGCCGGGCGTCGCGGGGAGCGGGAAGTCCGAGGGGGCGTTCAGGATCGGCTGCGTGCAGGGACTGGTCGGGCAAGGGGGGTTGTGCGGACACCCGTCGGGAGCTTTAGGCGGCGGGTTCGGCGTCCCGGGGCTGCTCGGCGTACCGCTTGGCGAAGAGCTCGGCGTCCCGCTCGGCGTCCCGCTTGGCGAAGAGCTCGGCGTCCCGCTCGGCGTCCCGCTCGGCGAAGAGCTCGGCGTCCCGCTCGGCGTCCCGCTCGGCGAAGAGCTCGGCGTACCGCTCGGCGAAGAGCTCGGCGTACCAGAATCACTCGGCGACGGGCTGGTCGGATCCGGAAACGTATCCGAATATGTCGGCTTCGGGAAGTCGTCGTCGGACACGTGATACACCTTCCATGTGCTCGGCGGGCTGGCGACAGCTCTTAGCGCGGGCGGTTTGCCAGCGGAGGAGATGGCGCCCGGGAAGTATCAGGCAGGTGGGCCTTCTCGCCGCCGGTGCGATCGGCATGATCAAGGCTCAATCTAGGGGACGGAGTTCGTCGGCGTCCACGAAAGGCTATTCGTCGCATACGTGACACACGCGACACGTGATCTATGAGCTACCGGCAGCTCACGAGATGACACCGCGGCGGATCGGGACGCGACGCCGCCTCCGCATCCACATCCGGCGGAACAAGAGGAATACGGCGATCCCGACCGCGCACACCACGATCGCCGGCAGGGCCAGAGCGGTGGGCCCAGGACCCTTCAGACCCTCCAGCTCCGGGCCGCCGGACCGCAGACCGCCCGTCACGCCGGCCTGCCGGATATGCCGCCGCAGTCGAAGAGACACGGGTGACGCCGGAAAAACCGTCTCTGTCTGTTCGCTGGTAGAAACCTGAAAGTCGGCTGGCAGACAACCCATCAACCCGACTTCGGGCAAAGTGTCCGGATAAGATGCTTTTTTCTGTCCCGCCCGCATCTCTCGTAACACCCGGAGCTCCCCTCATGAAGTCTCCTGCCCGAATGCTGCTGGCCATCCCCTGTGCGCTCGCCTTAATGGCCACGCCGACCGCCGCCTGGAGCGCGGACCAGCCGAAACCCACCACCACGGCCAAGCCCACCACCACGGCGAAGCCCACCAGCACGGCCAAGACCACTGCGGCGGACAAGGCCAAGTCCGCCGCCAAGGTCGCGCCCGTGGACTGCGCGAAGGTCAAGTGCATCGCGCTGACCTTCGACGACGGCCCCGGCAAATACGCCGACAAGCTGCTCGACACCCTCAAGAAGTACAAGTCCAAGGCCACCTTCCTCCTGGAGGGCCAGTACGTGAAGTCGCGTCCGGCCTTCGCCAAGCGGATGGCCGTCGAAGGACACGACCTCGGCAACCACAGCTACACCCACCCGCACCTGCGCGAGCTGGACGAGGCCAAGATCCGCGAGGAGCTGACCAAGACCCAGGAGCTCGTCAAGAAGGTCACCGGCAAGGCGCCGACCATGATCCGCCCGCCGTACGGCGAGCTGGACGAGCGGGTCAAGGCGATCGCGGCCGAGATGAACATGCCGATCATGCTGTGGAACGGCGGCTCCCGCGACTGGGCGACCAAGAACGAGAAGGCCATCTACGACGAGGTGCTCAAGAACGCCAAGCGTGACGGCGTCATCCTCATGCACGACTGGGTCGCGCAGACCGTCACGGTCATGCCGAAGCTGCTGACCGCGCTGCAGAAGCAGGGCTACCACGTCGTGGCGGTCTCCTCGCTGCGCGGTGCCGGCGCAAAGGAGCTCAAGGCCGGCGACATCTATCCGGTCGGCAGCGAGAAGGACGAAGAGCTCTCCGAGGACACCCCCTTGGGCGGCGCCGAGAGCGCCGAGTCGCCCGCCGACGGTCTCTGAGCCACCCGCTTGCCCAGCCGCTGCATCGGCAGTTCGACGTAGCGGTAGGTGAGCTGGCTCAGGCCGATCACCACGGCGACGAAACCCGCTGACAGCGCCACCTGCACCACCGGCTGCATGGCCCGCACGTCTCCGGCGAGAGCGTTGACGAGCCTCAGCAGCGGGTGGTGCAGGAGGTAGAGCGAGTAACTGATCAGGCCGAGCCGGACGAGGAAACGGGGCAGGCGGCGGTGGCGCAGGGCCATCGCGCCCGCGAACGTCGCCCCGGCGAGCGCGATCGTGGTGAACCACACGCCCGGCTGGACCCACCACCAGCCCGCCTGGGGCGCCCACACCGGTGCCAGGGCCACCAGAACGGTGACGGCGGCCACCGGCCAGAGGCCGCCGGTGCCCTGCTCCCAGCGGCGGATCGCGGTCCCGGCGAACATCACCGCGAGGATCGCCGCCCCGAGCCACGGCACGAAGCTGCCGAAGAGCAGCAGCACCACGGACATGCCGCCGAGGACGCAGGCGGCGGCGGTCCGGAACCGGCCGCCGATCAGGCAGGCCATGCCCACCAGGAAGAGCACGCCCGACAGGTAGGCGGGCCAGGGACCTTTGAGCAGCGGCGCGGACAGCGTCAGCCCGGCGACGACCGCCACGGCGCCGAACCCCACGGCGAGGGTCCCGCTCCGGCGGTGCAGGCCGCGGACGAACAGCGCGGTCACCACCAGGTAGAAGACCATCTCGTAGGAGAGCGTCCACATGGTGTCGGCCAGCCCACCGAGGTGGACCACGTCCAGCAGCATCGTGACGTGCGCGGACACCGACGACAGATCGCGGGGCACCTGCTCGCGGACCGGCATCCAGAAGGCCGTCAGCAGGACGGCGGCCGCGACCAGCAGGTAGACCGGGTAGAGCCGGAACACGCGGCTGATCCAGAAGGCGCGGACGTCGCCGCGCCCCTCCAGCGAGACCGGGATGATGTAGCCGCTGACCAGGAAGAACACCAGGACGCCGTACATCCCGAGGTTGAACCAGTAGGGCCGGAGGGCGGGCATGAACCAGGGCAGCAGATGTTCCAGCAGGACCGCGACGGCGGCGAGCCCGCGCAGCGCGTCCAGCCAGGCCAGCCGGGTGACGGCAGCGGCCGTGGAAGATCGGGCACCGTTGACTGTCGAGGACACCCCGTTCAATTTACCTGGACAGAGAACATAAAACCGGCGCTGCCCTCATCCGCACCGGCCCGGATGCCCGCCTCTCCGCCCAGCGGACGCGCTACGTACGCGGTCACGCCCGGGGTGCCCGGATCGACCCCTGTAGAGGACCTGCCACGGATCGGTGGAGGACGGAGAACGGCGCGGCTCCGCGGAGGAATCCTCCGCGGGGCCGCGCCGTCGTTCCTACTCCCACTCGATGGTGCCCGGGGGCTTGCTGGTCACGTCGAGGACCACGCGGTTGACCTCGCGGACCTCGTTGGTGATCCGGGTGGAGATGCGGGCGAGCACGTCGTAGGGGACGCGGGACCAGTCCGCGGTCATGGCGTCCTCGCTGGAGACCGGGCGCAGGACGACCGGGTGCCCGTAGGTGCGGCCGTCGCCCTGGACGCCCACCGAGCGGACGTCGGCGAGCAGGACGACCGGGCACTGCCAGATCTCCCGGTCGAGACCCGCGCGGGAGAGCTCCTCCCGGGCGATGGCGTCCGCCTCGCGGAGGATCTCCAGGCGGTCGTGGGTGACCGCGCCGATGATGCGGATGCCCAGGCCGGGGCCGGGGAACGGCTGGCGCCAGACCATCGCGGGCGGCAGGCCGAGCTCCTCGCCCGCGCGGCGGACCTCGTCCTTGAACAGCGCGCGCAACGGCTCCACCAGTGAGAACCGCAGGTCGTCCGGGAGGCCGCCGACGTTGTGGTGCGACTTGATGTTGGCGGTGCCGGTGCCGCCACCGGACTCGACCACGTCGGGATAGAGGGTGCCCTGGACGAGAAAGTCAACCGGGCCGTCGGCGAGGATGGCGCGCTGCTCGTCCTCGAAGACCCGGATGAACTCACGTCCGATGATCTTTCGCTTGTCCTCCGGATCGACGACCCCGTCGAGCGCCTTGAGGAAGCGTTCCTGGGCGTTCACGACCCGGAGCTTGACGCCGGTGACGGCCACGAAGTCGCGCTCGACCTGCTCGGCCTCGCCCTTGCGCAGCAGCCCGTGGTCGACGAAAACGCAGGTCAGACGGTCGCCGATGGCTCGTTGCACCATCGCCGCGGCGACTGCGGAGTCCACTCCGCCCGACAGCGCGCAGATGGCGCGTCCTTCCGGGCCGATCTGGGCGCGGACCGCCTCGACGGCGTCCTCGACGATGTTGAGCATCGTCCAGGAGGGACGGCAGCCCGCCGCGTCGAGGAAGTGCTTCAGCACCGCCTGACCGTGCTCGGAGTGCAGGACCTCGGGGTGGAACTGCACGCCGTACAGGCCCTTGCCGGGGTGCTCGAAGGCGGCGACCGGCGTCTGCGCGGTCGCGGCGGTGACGAGGAAGTCCTCGGGGGCCGCGGCGACGCTGTCGCCGTGGGACATCCAGACCGACTGCTTGACAGGCAGGCCGGCGAAGAGCACGCCCTCCTGGGCCACGTCAAGCTGGGTCCCGCCGTACTCCGCGAGGCCGGTCCTGGCCACCTGGCCGCCCAGCGCCTGGGCCATGACCTGGAAGCCGTAGCAGATGCCGAAGGTGGGCACCCCGGTCTCGAACAGACCGGCGGGCGCGGCGGGAGCGCCTTCGGCGTAGACCGACGACGGACCGCCGGACAGGATGATGGCCTTGGGCTTCTTGGCCATCATCTCCTCCACCGGCATCGTCGAGGGGACGATCTCGGAGTAGACGTGGCATTCACGCACCCGTCGCGCGATCAGCTGCGCGTACTGCGCACCGAAGTCGACGACCAGGACCGTGTCGAACTCAGACACCAAGACCCCCAAAGGAAACACAGCGGTGAATCCAGTCTATCGGCGCTTGTCGGCGTGCTCACGCGGAGTCGGGCAGCCGGGTGACGACAGCATGGCCGGACGGCGTCAGAGGACCCTGCTGAGGAACGCCTGAGTCCGCGGATTGCTCGGGTTGTCCAGGACCTCGGCGGGCGGGCCGGCCTCGACGACGACCCCGCCGTCCATGAAGACGACCCGGTCGGCCACCTCACGGGCGAACCCGACCTCGTGCGTGACGACGATCATGGTGAGACCGTCGTTGGCGAGGTCCTTCATGGTGGCGAGCACCTCGCCCACGAGCTCGGGGTCCAGCGCGCTGGTCGGCTCGTCGAAGAGCATCAGCTTGGGCTCCATCGCCAGGGCCCGGGCGATGGCGACGCGCTGCTGCTGACCGCCGGAGAGCTGGCGGGGGTAGCTGTGCGCCTTGTCTTCCAGGCCGACCCGCTTCAGCAGGGCCAGGGCCCGCTCCCGCGCCTTGCCGCGTGACTCACCGCGCACGCCCACCGGCGCCTCGATGATGTTCCGCACCGCCGTGAAGTGCGGGAAGAGGTTGAACTGCTGGAAGACCATGCCGATCTCCCGGCGCTGACGGGTGATCTCCCGGGTCCGCAGGTGCCGTACCCGCCCGCCGGAGGCGTCGAAGCCCATCAACTCGCCGTCGACGTGGATGGCGCCGCCGTCGATGGTCTCCAGGTGGTTGACGCAGCGCAGGAACGTCGACTTCCCGGATCCGGAAGGACCGAGGATGACGACCACCTCGCCCCGCTGGACGTCCAGGTCGATGCCCTTGAGCACCTCCAGGTAGCCGAAGCTCTTACGTACGGCCCTGGCGTGGACCATGGGTGTGGTCACGATGGTGTCTCCGTGGATGTCGGGGCCGCCGGTGGCCGGCGTCGCCGGAACAGAAGGAAGCTCCAGAAACTCTGCGGGGCGTTGCGGGTCGCCCCGCGTGCGTAGTGGCGCTCGATGAAGGACTGGCCGATGTACAGGATCGACGTGATCACCAGGTACCAGATGCACGCCACGATCAGCAGCGGGATGGTCTGGAAGGTGCGGTTGTAGATCGATTGCACGGTGTACAGCAGATCGGCGAGGGCGATGACGCTGACCAGCGAGGTGGCCTTCAGCATGCTGATGACCTGGCTGCCGGTCGGCGGCACGATGAACCGCATGGCCTGAGGCAGGACGATCTTGCGGAAGGTGCGCCCGCGGCTCATGCCGAGCGCCGACGCGGCCTCGGTCTGGCCGGGGTCGACCGAGAGCAGGCCCCCTCGGATGATCTCCGCCATGTAGGCGACCTCGTTGAGCCCGAGGCCGAGGACCGCGGCGAGCAGCGGCGTGATCAGCTGGTTGGTCTCGCCCGTGACGAACGACGGCCCGAACGGGATGCCGAGCGAGATCCGGGGCATGAGCGCCGACAGGTTGTACCAGAGCACGAGCTGCACCAGGACGGGCGTGCCGCGGAAGAACCAGACGTAGAGACCGGAGGTCACCCGCGCGACGGGGTTCTCGGAGAGCCGGCCCATCGCGATGAGCACCCCGCCCACCACGCCGACCGCCATCGCGATCACGGTGAGGAACAGCGTCGTCACGATGCCCGTCCCGATGACCTGCGCGTTGACGTAGCGGCCGACCACGTCCCACTGGAAGTTGCCGTTGGTGACCAGCATGTTCACCAGCTGGGCCGCCAGTACGAGCAGGACGACCGAGGCCACCCAGCGCAGCGGGTGGCGCGTCCGAGCGGCCCCCGCCACGTCGATCTCCGGGGTCGATCGCCGCTCCGTGGCGGTGGTCATTTCGCGACCGCCAGGTTGATGCCGGCCTTGTCGAGCATGTTGCCGGTCGTACCCCACTTATCCATGATCTTCTGGTAGGTGCCGTCGTCGATCAGCTTCTGGACGGCGTCCTTGAGCACGTCACGCAGCGGCGAGTCCTTGGCCACCACGGCTCCCTGGAACAGGTCGTCGAATCCGTTGGGCTTGCCGGTACCGACGAGTTCGAGCGCGCCGCCCGACTGCTTGACGAAGTAGGTGAGCGGTGCCTGCGAGGAGAAGAAGGCGTCGGCGCGGCCGGAGCGGACCGCCAGGATCGAGGTCGGCTGGTCCTTGTACGACTGGACGTCGATCTTCGGCTTGCCCTCCTTGACGCAGGTGTCGGACTGCCCCTTGATCACCTTCTCGGCGGACCCGCCGGCCATGACCGAGATCTTCAGCCCGCAGGTGTCGGCGATCGAATTGATCTTGCGGGGGTTGCCCTTCGCCACGGCGAACACCACGAACTCGCGCACCCAGTCGACGAAGTCGTTGGAGACCTGCCGCTCGGGGAAGTCACCGACGGGACCGATGGCGAAGTCGTAGCGTCCGGCCTCGATCCCGGTGAGCGTGCTCGGCAGGCCGTCCACCGTGACGTGCTCGATCTTGACACCGAGCAGGCCGCCCAGCGCCTCGGACAGCTCGGCGGAGACCCCGGTCAGGGACCTGCCGTCCGTCCCGGCGATCTCGTAGGGCGGGAACGAGCCGTTGTTCGCCGAGATCAGCTTGCCCGCGGTCTTCACCTTGTCGGGCAGGCGGTCGTGCAGCGCCTGGTCTCTGGTCTGGGTGACGGCGGGGGTGCCGCTGGCCGACGCCGTGCCACCCAGGGCGCCCTCGCTCTCCGGCGGGTTGGATCCGCATCCGGCCAGCAGCAGGGCACCGGCCACAACGGCGCTAACAGCGTGGGTCTTACGCACTTTCGCTCCTCAGAGTGTCGGGTGGGGATCGACGGCGAATCGCCGGTTGGCCAGGACGGGAAGGGTGCGGCGGGCGTGTTCGAGCTCCTCGGCCGAGGCGTCGGCCCAGAGCATGCCCGGCGCGTCACCGAGGCGGGCGCGGGTGATGCCGAGGGGGTCGACGAACATGCTCGCCCCGATGTTGCGCCGGCCGCACTCGCCGGACGCGGCGACGTAGTAGGTGTTCTCCAGCGCGCGGGCGGTGACCATGACCTCCCAGTGCCATTCCTTGGCCGGCCCCCGCACCCATGCCGTGGGCAGCGCGACCACCTGCGCGCCCTGGTCGGCCAGGAGCCTCGCCATCTCCGGGAACCTGACGTCGTAGCAGGTCATCATGCCGACCTTCCAGCCCGCGCAGTCGATCACGACCGGGGATCCCGAGCCCGGCACCACGTTGTCGGACTCGCGCCTGCCGAAGGCGTCGTACAGGTGCAGCTTGCGGTAGGAGGCGACGAGTTCACCGTCGCGCAACGCGACCAGCGTGTTGAACACCCGGCCGTCCTCGGCGGGCTCGTGCGTCCCCACGATCACCGTGGTGCCCGATCCGCGCGTACGCTCCGCCAGCCCGGTGACGAACGGCCCGTCGAGCGGCTGGGCCGCCTGGCGGATCCGGGTGGGCTCGTCGATGAAGAGGGACATCGCCCCCTCCGGAAGGACCAGCAGATCCGCATTCCCGGCGACGGCATCGTCGACGGCGGCCTGGCAGGTCCTGAGGTTGGTCGCCCAGTCCTCGGCCGTGGCGAACTGGCCGACCGCGACGCGGAGTTTACTCATGATGCGAAGACCTCCTCGGGGTCGATCGCCCGGGGGGCGATCCCCTGGGCGTGCAGCTCCTCGCAGAAGGCCGCGGTCATCGCGGCGTTCGCGGCCGTGCCGTACGGCATCCAGTCGTCGCCGAAGACCTGCTGGGTCCTGCTCAGGTCGGCGAGCAGCCACGGGACGGTGTCGGCCAGCAGGCGTCGCCGTGACAGCCACAGCCGCTTGGACTCCTCGAAGAGCTCCTGTACGGCACCGGTGATCCACGGGTGGCGCTCGACGACCTCACGCTTCAGGGTCACCAGGTGGATGCCGGGGACGAAGCCGGTCTGGTGGAAGTAGGCGAGCTCGGCCGCCGGGTGATCGGCGAACAGGTGGCGGAACCGGCTCTCCGGCGTGAAGAACTCCGCGGGCATGAACGGGGTCAGGATCGCGTCGAGACGTCCGGCGGCCAGCTCCTCGGCGATCGACGCGTCGGTCACCCCGACGTTGCCGGGCAGCGGCGCCGGGCCGACGCGGTCCTTGCCCTGCTCGCCCGCGACCAGGCCGCCGACCGTCCACTCCACGCCGCCCAGGTCGACTCCGGCCGCCCGGAACAGCGCCCGGGTCCAGGTGTTGCCGGAGTCGGGCCAGCCGGTCAGGCCGATGCGGGCGCCCTTCAGGTCGGTGAGCCCGTGGAGGTCGCTGTCCCGGCGGACCAGTACACAGCGGTGCCGGAAGCCACGCATCACGAAGACGGGGAGTCCCACCAGCCGGTCGTCGCCGGCCGCCCTGCCGAGCACGTACCTGCTGAAGGAGGTCTCCCCGCCGTCCAGTTCCGGTTCGCTCAGCACATCCGGCGTGATCGACCGGGATTCGAGCTCCAACTCGAACGCGGCCGGCCGTACGGTCCCCGTCGTCACCGGGACGAGGTGATCCCAGTCTCGAAGAGCGAGACGAATGCGTGGTTTCGTCACTATTGCTTCCTTTCGTGGTGCAATAGGGCTGAACTTTATGTTCAGACGTTTGATGCACACAAGATGAAGTTTGTTCCTGAACAAACTTTTGTCCATTTGGAGGCTCGATGGAGGCGGATCCCGCCTGGCTCGCGCAGCAGATCCGCGAACCCACCGCGCGCGGTATCGCCACCGACCTGATCGACCTGATCAGACAGGGCACGTTGCGGCCGGGCACCCGGCTGCCGACCGTGCGCAGCCTCGCGAGCAAGCTGGGCGTCAGCCCGGGCACGGTCGCGGACGCCTGGTCCGAACTGAGGAAACACCGGATGATCAGCACTGATCGCCGGCGGGGCACCACGGTGCTCGGGCCCCCCGGCGTGCCGCATCCCGCACGCTATGAGCGGATCGGCAACTTCGGCAGCCGGCTGGCGGTCGATCTCGCCATCGCCGCCCCGGATCCGGCGCTGCTCCCGCCCCTCGGTGCCGCGCTGGCCGCGGCCTCATCCACCGAAGGGCTCAACGCCTACATCCGCGAGACCATCACCCCTCGCCTGCGCGCCGCGGTCGAACCGACCTGGCCGTTCTCCCCGCAGGGCTGGCTGGCCCTCGGCGGCGGATACGAAGGCGTCCAGCTGCTCTGCCAGACGACGGCCCTGCCCGGTGACCGCATCGCGATCGAGGAGCCGACCGGGGCCCGGTTGCTCGACATCCTGGAGGTGATCGGGGTGAAGGTGATCCCGGTCGCCTGCGACGAGCACGGGCCCGTCCCGGCCTCACTGGCCCAGAGCCTGCGTGCCAGCCCGGTGGCGTTCGTCTACCAGCCGCGTGGGCACTCACCGTGCGGCCACGCGGTATCCGAAGACCGCTCCGCCGAGCTCGCCCAACTGCTGGCGCCCACGGCGACCCTGGTGGTCGAGGACGACGGCATCGGCGAGCTGTCCGTGGCGCCCATGATCAGTCTCGGGACGAGGCTGCCCGACCAGACCGTGCTCGTCCGTTCGTATTCCAAGTCACACGGACCCGACCTGCGCCTGGCGATCATCGGCGGGGCCGCGGAGGCCGTCGAACGGGTGCGCGTGCTGCGCAGCTTCGGCACCGGGTGGACCAGCAGGATCCTTCAGGACACCCTGGCTCATCTGCTCTCCGACCCCGGCGCGCAGGCGGTCGTCGAGGATGCCCGTACGGCGTACGCCCAGCGCCGTGCGAAGCTGGCCGCCGAACTGTCGGACCGGGGAGTGCCCGTCGGCGGCCGGGACGGCCTCGTGCTGTGGGTCCCGGTCCACGACGAGTCCGAAGCCCTGGTCACCCTGGCCGCGCACGGCGTCGCGGCGGCGCCGGGCAGCCGCTACCGCGTACGCCAGGGACCGCCGCACATCCGGATAGCGATCGCCCAGCTCACCGAGGACCCGGCGGAGCTTGCCCAGATCGCCGACGTGATCGCGCTGGCCGCCCACCGCCCGGCCGGATAGGCGCGGGCGGACACCGGGGCGCCGGCCACGCGGCCCGGGACGGATGACCCACGCTCACGCGCCGGGCCGGGCCACGGCGGGCCACGGCGGGCCGGGCCGGGCCGGGCCGGGCCGGACGGCCCTGTGCCGCCGAGCGTTTCGCCATCGCGAGGCTCCACGGAACAGGCTTAGAGCGCCCGGGAGAGCAGGCCGAGGGGCGGGGAGCCGAGGTCGAGCATCGCGGTGTGGAAGCGCTTGAGCGTGAAGGCGGCGCCCCATTCGGTCCTGGCCCGCTCGCGCAGGGCGAGGATCTCCAGCTTGCCCCAGGTGTAGCGGCCGTAGGTCGGGTCGAAGGTGGCCCGTGCCGCCTCCGACATCGCGGCGGGGCCGGCGATGTGGGTGTCGGCCTCGAAGCGGCGGGCGCCCTCCTCGACGGTCATCGAGCCGGTGTGCACGCCGATCGCGCAGGCCAGCCGGGTCACCCGGATCAGCGCCTCCAGCCACACGCCGATCTCGAAGCGCGGGTCGTCGGGCGCGAAGCCCTCCTCGACGCAGAGCTCCTCGGCGTAGTGCGCCCATCCCTCGGCGAACGCCATGGACATCAGCGTCCGCCGCACGTCGGAGGGGGCGTGCCGCAGGGCGCGGCCGTGCGAGAAGTGCCCGGGGGCGACCTCGTGCACGTTGATCGCGGGCAGCGTGGTGGCACTGAAGACCTCCAGCCACTCCTCGATGTCGCGCTCCGGCCAGGAGGGGTCGGGCGGGGTGACGTGGTACCACGACGGGCCCTCGGGCTCGCCGGGCGCCGCCCAGCTCATCATCGCCATGGCCCAGCGACGCGACTCGGGTGCCAGGCCGACCCGGCACTCCCCGTCGTGGTAGGGGACCAGATCCTTCTCCCGGGTGAAGGCGATCGCCTCCTCGGCCCCCGTCCGCGCCGCGTCGAGCACGCCGTCGATGCCCGGATGGTCGCGGACCAGCTCACGGGAGACGTCCAGCGGCGACCGGTCGCCCATGCCCAGCTTCGCGCACGACTCGGTGAGCCGCGCCATGAGCCGGTCGCGCTCGGCGTCGGCCCGCGCGGCCAGGGCACCGAGGTCCACCGGGAGCCCGTCACCGGCGCCCATCAGCAGGGACAGGCCCTCCGCGCCGAGGGAGGCGTCCGGGTCCCCGGAGCGGGAGGCCTCCTCGACGTGCTCCAGCAGGCGGGCGTGCGCCGTCAGCGCCGCCTCACGCACGGACCCCTCCGCGTCCTTCGGCACCCCGGCCGCCAGACCCCGTACGGCCCCCAGCAGCGCGGTGGCGACCGGCGCGCTGAGCAGGTCGAGCGAGGCGATCGCGTTGTCCACGGCCTCGGGCCAGCGCGCGAGGTGGGCCAGCCTGGCGGCGGACCGCTCGGCGGCCGGGGCGTACTCCCGGTCGTAGGTGGCCAGATCGAGGTTGCCCAGATGCTCCAGCGGGCTGCGCCGGTGCAGCTCCAGCTCACCGAACCTGACCCGGGTGGCCACCTCGAAGATCCCCAGATGGGCGGCGTCGTGTGGATCGTCCGGCGGCGCCCCCTTCCCGAGCGCGGCCAATCCGGCCCGCACGCCCTCGGGTGACAGGTCCTGGATCATTCCGTCGTACTCGTGCCGCCCGGCCATCTCCCGGGAGTCGGCCATGGCCATGTCGCACACCGCCCGCAGGCGACCGTCCAGTTCGCTCATGATTGTGAAGCTATCTCAGGATGGGTATCCGCCCCGGGTGGATACCCATCCTCAACAAGCGCCTTGCGCGATAGGCGACCCGCCTGCCGACGATTCCTGTCTTCGAAAATCTCGGTTGACCGTGAGCGGCCTCTGCCTTTCGGTTAACATCCGAGCTACTGTGGATATTATGACGATGGCCTATGAGGACGTGCCCTTCAGCGAGCTGCTCCATCATCCGGCCGCGACCACGCGGAGGCTGGACACCGTCCGGGCGCTGCGTCTCCGGCGCCGCGACGCCGGAGACCTCGCGCTGATGCGCGTCGACCAGTTGGAGCGGGACACCACGGTCGTCGATTTCACCTCCCGCCTGCTCGCCGGGCTCGTGCGCACCGAGAACATCGCGGCCCTGCGCGAGGCCCTGCCTGAGGCTCTGCCCTGGAGCACGTTTCTCCCCCCGGAGGACGTGGACACGATGCTCGCCGAGTTGGTGGACGTCGCGCGCGGCGCGGTGGCCTTGGAGAACCTCGCTCCGATCGCGCTCCTGCTGGTCCAGTGGCGGCACAGTGCCGAAATCCATGCGGACCCGGCGCTGCTCGCCCTTCTCACCCGCGAGCCCGACGGCGACCTCGGCCCCGCCCCCATGCCCCGGATGACCGAGTGAGCCCGAAGCGGGGCGACCGGGCCGCGCCACCCCCGACCGACGAGTACGACCCCCGCTTCGCCATCCCCGGGAAGGCCACGGACTGAGCCGCTCCGGCCCGATCGATGACCCTTTACCCGCCGGTACGGCCGGCCCGTCCGGGCTGCCGCCTGAGCTCCTCAGCCTGGTCCCGACTGCGAGGATCTCCGGTCGTCACCGGGAAGCGCTCTCGGCGATGGTCGTCAGGGCGGAGCGGGGAGCCCGGCCGAGCAGGGCCCGCAGGTCGCTCTCCGTCTCCGCCATGAACCCGTTCGCGATGCTGGAGTACGTGGTCACCAGCATCGGGACCTGGAACGGCTCCAGGCCGGAAGCCGCGAAGGCCGTACGGGCCTCGGCGAGGGTGCCGGGCTCGTAGGAGACGGCGTTCCCGGTGGCGGCGGTGAGGGCGCGGGCGAGGTCGGCGCCGCCGACGGCCTCCTCGCCGACGAGCTCGTAGGTCCGGCCCGCGTGCGCCCGGGCGTCGACGACCACGCGGGCCGCGACGTCGGCGAGGTCCTCTCTGGCGACCGCGGCCAGCCTGCCCTGTCCCAGGGGCGCGGTGATCTTCCCGTCCACGACGGGGGCGAGCGTGGCGAGCAGTTCGGCATAGAGGCCGTTACGCAGGATCGTCCAGCTCGCGCCCCCCTCCCGGAGCCTGCGCTCGGTCCAGCGGTGGGCGAGGGCGTAGGTCAGGTGGTCCCCGGCGGCGCTCAGGCTGGTGTAGACGATGTGCCCGATCCCGGCCTTCTCCGCGGCCTCGATCGCCGCGTCGTGCCGGGCGACGACCGCGTCGTCCTCGCCGTAGCCGGCCGAGACGAGCAGCAGCGTGTCCACCCCGGCGAAGGCCTCTGCCAGGGAGGCGGGGTCGTCGAAGTCGACACGGCGCGCCGGGAGCCCTCCCGGGGCCTGCTGAGGATCACGGGTGCCGAGCACGACGTCGTCGCGTCCGGAGAGCCGTGCGGCGACGAGGCTGCCGAGGGCGCCCGTGGCGCCGGTGACGAGAATCATGGAGGTCTCCCCCGATTGAGTGGTTCTTTCCGGTAACTGAGACCATCATCGATAACCACGGCGTATGGCATAAGGAGGCACTTTCATGTCAGTGGGGCACAGCGCGGTAACCACCGAACCGGTCGTCTCCTGCGGGGGAGAGCATGAGGACTGCGGCATCCGCGAGGTTCTCGACCGGATCGGTGACAAATGGTCGGTGCTGGTCGTCGTCGAGCTGGCCCAGGGCATGCACCGGTTCCGGCAGCTCCAGCGGGCGGTCCCCGGTATCTCCCAGCGGATGCTCACCCTGACCGTCCGGCGCCTGGAACGCGACGGCCTGGTCTCCCGGACCGTTCATCCGACGGTCCCCCCGCAGGTCGAGTACGAGTTGACGGAGACCGGCCACAGCCTCACCCACCTGGTGAAGGCCCTGGCCGACTGGTCGGCCGAACACCGTGACGGCATCGCGGCGTCCCGACGTGCCTGGGACGCCGCCAACCCCGACTCGGATGTCCACTGAGGGCGGATCGTGACCACGGCGCCGCGGACGGAACGACGACCGGCCCGCTCGCCGCGCGGGAGAAGCGGACCGGCCGGCCCTTCGACGAGAGCGGCCCTGTCGAGGTGGCCGGAGCCCCGGTCCGCTGCGGCCTCGACCAGGACCACGCCGTCTCCGTCGAGCCCGGCGGGTCCGTCACCGGCCGGTCTGCCGCCCCTCCTCGTCGATCCGGTCGAGCAGCGCCTCCAGCGTCTTGTCGTCCGTGGCGGGGGCCATCACGGCGATCCGCAGGTGCCGGACACCGTCGATCTCGGCCGAGGTGAGCTGGAACGCGCCGTCCGCCATCAGCCGCTCGCGGAGCTCCACCTGGTCGCCGGTGCCGTACCGGAAACAGACGATGTTGCTCTCCGGCTCGTAGGGGCACGTGAAGCCGGGGCGCTGCCGGGCCAGCTCCCAGAAACGGTGGGCGGTGGCGTACTGCCGCGCGACATGGTCACCCAGGCCCCGCTCACCCCGCCAGGCCAGATTGAGGAAGATCTTCAGGCCCAGCTCGGCCTTGCTGCACTCCACGGTCCTGCCGATCAGGTCGAAGCCCTGGTCACCGTAGAACAGATAGCTCGCCCGCTGCCGGAAGGCCGCGTCCAGGTCGTTCTCACGCCTGGTCAGTACGGCCGCCGCCAGGCTGGAGGTGCGCAGCATCTTGTGCGCGTCCCAGATGAGGGAGTCGGCCAGCTCGATCCCGTCGAGCAGGTGCCGGTGCTCCTCGCTGAGCAGTGCCGACGCCCCATGGGCGCCGTCCACGTGGAACCAGACGCCGGCCTCGGCGCAGAACTCCCCGATGCCGCGCAAGTCGTCGTGGAGGCCGGTCCCCGTCGCGCAGGCACCGGCCACCAGGGCCATCGGCCGCCGTCCCGCCCGCCGTACCCGGTCCAGGGCGTCGGGCAGGCGGGTGACGTCGATCCGGCCCAGCGCGTCGACGTCCAGCGGCATGACGGCCCGTTCCCCCAGCCCGAGGATCGCCGCGGCGCGGGTGAGCGAGTAGTGTGCCGACGCGGGCGCGAGCAGCGCCAGGTCGGCGGGGACCCCCTCGGTCCACGCGTCCGGCGCGGCGGTCGCCCGCGCGGCCAGCAGCGCGGTGAGATTGGCCAGTGAGCCGCCGTGGGTGAGCACCCCGCCGCCGGTGTCGCCGAAACCCACCGTGTCCAGCATCCAGCGCAGGACCTCGAACTCGACGGTCGCGGCCGAGGCGCCCATCTCGTAGATCGCCATGGGGTTGTTGGCGGCGCCGTGCACGAAGTCGGCGAGCGCGGCGGGGAAGTCGGGGGCGGCGATCTGGTGGCCCAGGTGGGCGGGGTGATGGAGCCGGGTCCCCTCGTCCAGATAGGCGGTCAGGAATTCGGCGTAGCTCTCCGGTGTCATCCCGCCCTCGCGGATCCACCGGGCGAGTCCCAGCTTCTCGGCCAGCTCACGCGGCGGGCGACGCCCCAGCACAGGCGGGCCGCCACGCTGGCTCTCCTCCACGTAGGCGGCCAGCCCTTCGACGGTCACGGTGGCGGCGCGTACGAACTCCTCAACGTTCCAGATCACACCGGGATACTGGTCGAATCCCTGACAAACCGCCAGCCAAGACATCCGGCACCACATCACCATGCTCAGCCCGCCCCCGCCGCCCCCGGATCCTTCCGGCGATCATGACTCTGGAGACACCTTGATTCTCGCATTCCGTAGAGTTAACTCAACATGATGTAGTATTACCTCTACATGGATCGGCATCCCAACAAGGAGATACGGGCGGCGATCGATCACATGATCACCGCCGGATGGACCGTCGAGAAGGCCGGAGGTCACGCATGGGGACGCGGTTCATGTCCTGGCGGACAACAAGGATGCAGACCGCCGACGTCCATCTGGTCGACGCCGCGTTCTCCGGAGGCGCACGCGAAGCGCCTGCGCCGTCTCGTTGACCAGTGTCCGCACGCACCCGAAGACGATCCGACGGAAGGAGGGCAGATTCGATGACCGTTTACAGCTTCGAGCTGCACTTCGTGGCCTTGGCCGGTGAAGCGGTGATCGACGCCCTGTATGAGGCGGGATGGGACGACGCCACGGTGTCGCTCGATCCCGGCACGGGTGGGCCCGGCGTCGCCGCGTTCGACCGGGAAGCCGCCACGGCGGTTGAGGCGATCGCCTCCGCGATCGCCCAGGGCCGGGCAGCCGGCGTTGAGGTGACCGGCGTCAACGAGGACCTTGTGACGCTTGCCGAGATCGCCGAACGGACCGGGCGGACCTTCGCCACAGCCGACCATTGGGCCGTGGGCCGCCGGGGGCCCGGGGGGTTTCCGGCGCCGAAGGTGCGCCGGCCCCGGGTGAGTCTCTGGTCGTGGGCCGAGGTGGTGACCTGGCTGCACGAGAACCACCTGGCCGAGGTGTCACTGATGGAGGTGGAGATCGCACGGGTGTGCGAGGTCGCCGACTCCCTGATCCGCGCGCACCGTCTCCAGCGCCGACTCCCGGCCGAGGACCGCGAACGCCTCTGTCACGCCATGGCCTGACCTCGCCCGGTGAAGAGATCATGACCTCCGGGCCATGCCCCGGCACCCTGGCCCGGAGTCGACACCGACTGTCGCCGGGGGCGAGCAGGCCGGTGACCTCGGCGGTCGCCCTTGGGCACGGGCGCGGATCCGCCACACCGAGCGCGGGTCCGGCTACGTGACGCCGACGATGGGCAGGCGGAGGGCGCCGGGGGCCGCGGCGGGGACGGCCGGGGCCCTGGGGGCGACCGGCGGCAGGCGGACGTAAGGGGAGCCGGGGGCGGGACGGGGGTCGGCCTCCCCCCTGTTGGGCCAGAGCGACATGGCGCGCTCGGCCTGGGCGGTGATGGTGAGGGAGGGGTTGACGCCGAGGTTGGCGGAGACGGCGGAGCCGTCGACGACGTGCAGTCCCTGGTAACCGTGCACGCGGTGGTAGGCGTCGATCACCCCGCTGTCGCGGTCGGCGCCGATGGCGCAGCCGCCCAGGAAGTGCGCGGTGGCGGGGATGTCCAGCAGGTCCAGCCAGGAGCCCCCGGCCATCCCGCCGACCTCTTCGGCGGCGTGCCGGACGAACTCGTGGCCGACCGGGAGCCAGGTGGGGTTGGGCTCGCCGTGTCCCCGCCGGGAGCGGAGCCGCCAGCCGAACGGCCCCTTCCGGGCGGACAGGGTGATCGAGTTGTCCTTCACCTGCATGACCAGGGCGATGAGCCCGCGCTCGGACCATCGGCGGTGGTTGAAGACCCGCAGCAGCCGGTGGGGTCGTCGCACGGCCTCGGCGAGGAACACCCGCCAGCGGGGCGGGCCGCCGCCGTCGATCAGCAGGGTGCGGAGCATGCCCATCGCGTTGGAGCCGTCACCGTAGCGGACGGGCTCGATGTGGGTGTGGGCGTCCGGATGGATGGAGGAGGTGATCGCCACCCCGCGGTTGAGCTTCTCCCCCTCGACGGACAGTCGCTCGAAGCCGAGCAGCGCTTCGGAGTTCGTCCTGGTCAGAGCGCCGAGCCGGTCGGACAGCCGGGGTAGGAGCCCATCGGCCTTGAGACGGTGCAGCAGGCGCTGCGTGCCGTACGTCCCGGCTGCGAAGATCACTTGCCTGGCCGTGAGGGTACGGCGGCGCCAGGGCGTGCCCGTCCTGCTCACCTCGACCTCGTAGCCGCCGTCCACCGGGCGGACCGAGGTGACGGTGGTCTCCGGATGGACCTTGGCACCGGCCCGCTCGGCGAGGTGGAGGTAGTTCTTGACGAGGGTGTTCTTGGCGCCGTGCCGGCAGCCGGTCATGCACTCGCCGCACTCGACGCAGCCCCTGCGGCGTGGTCCGGCTCCGCCGAAGTAGGGGTCGTCGACCTCGACGCCCGGCTCGCCGAAGAAGACGCCGACCGGGGCCAGATGGAAGGTGTCGCCCACGCCCATCCGGTCGGCGACCTTCCGCACCACCTCGTCGGCACGGGTGACGGTCGGGTTGACGACCACGCCCAGCATCCGCCTGGCCTGGTCGTAGAAGGGGGCGAGCTCCGCCTTCCAGTCGGTGATGCCCGACCACTGGGCGTCCCGGAAGAACGGGTCGAGGGGCTCGTAGAGGGTGTTGGCGTAGACCAGCGAGCCGCCGCCGACCCCGGCGCCCGCGAGGACCATGACGCCGGTGCCCTTCTGGCCGCGCAGCACGTGGATGCGCTGGATGCCCTTCAGCCCGAGTGCCGGGGCCCACAGGAAGTCACGGGCCCGCCAGGAGGTGGTGGGCAGCGTGTCCTCGTCGAACCGGCGCCCGGCCTCCAGCACGGCCACCCGGTAGCCCTTCTCCGTCAGCCGCAGCGCCGAGACGCTGCCGCCGAACCCCGAGCCGATCACCAGCACGTCGTAGTTGAACATCCACCGTTCCCTTCGGGCCATGAGCCGGCCGCGGCGCGTATCCTCGGCCCGAACCGCCCCGCCGGCTCCCGCGACCGGCCGGCGGTCACCCGCGGAGCGGCGGGCCTCACCTCACCCGGCCGGCGGCCACCCCGCGGAGCGGCGGGCCTCACTTCAGATGAAGCTTCTTCATGGTCTTGAGCAGGCCCGCCAGGGTGTCGGCGTACTTGTCGTAGGTCATGCCGAGGATCGGCTCGAACCCCATCCAGGAGGCCTGGCTGGAGATGGTCTGCACCTCGGTGTACTTCAGCAGCCCCTCGGCCCCGTGCCGCCGCCCCAGACCGGAGGACTTCATGCCGCCCATGGGAGCGTCGTAGGAGGCGTAGGCCGAGCCGTACCCCTCGTTGACGTTGACGGTCCCGGCCTTGATCCGGGCGGCCAGCGCGCGGCCCCGGGCCAGGTCGCGGGTCCAGACGGAGGCATTGAGGCCGTAGTCGCTGTCGTTGGCCTTCTCGACCGCCTCGTCCTCGTCGGCGAACCGGTGGATCGAGACGACCGGGCCGAAGGTCTCCTCGCGGCACAAACGCATGCTCTCGTCCACCCCGGCCAGGATCGTGGGCTCGTAGAACAGCGGGCCGACGTCGGGACGCGCCTTTCCGCCGGTGAGCACCTCGGCGCCCTTGGCCACGGCGTCGTCGACGTGGGCGCCGACCGCGTCGAGCTGACGCCGGGAGGTGAGCGAGCCCATCTGCACGTTCCAGTCGAGCCCCGCACCGAGCTTCATGTTGCGGGTCTGGCGGACGAACCTCTCCACGAAGGCGTCGTGCACGGCGTCGTGCACGTAGAGCCGCTCGATGGAGATGCACAGCTGCCCGGCGTTGGTGAAGCAGGCGCGCAGCGCGCCCTGCGCGGCCACGTCCAGGTCGGCGTCGTCGAGGACGATCATCGGGTTCTTGCCGCCGAGCTCCAGCGAGCAGCCGATCAGCCGGGCGGCCGCCGCCTCGGCGATCTTCCGGCCGCCCCGGGTCGAGCCGGTGAACGCCACATAGTCGGCACCCTCGATCAACGGGTCGCCGATCTCGGCGGGGTCGCCGAGGACGACCTGCCAGATCTCGCGGGGCATGCCGAGGGAGACCAGCAGGTCGATCGTCCACAGCGTGGACAGCGCGGTCTGGGTGTCGGGTTTGTGGACCACGGTGTTGCCGGCGAGCAGGGCCGGGACGACGTCGGTGACGCCGAGCGAGAGCGGGTAGTTCCACGGGGAGATCAGCGCCACGGTGCCCTTGGGGTGGCGCACCTCGACCGTCTTCGTCGCGACGGGGAAGATGCCCGCGCGTCGTTTGGGCGCCAGCAGGCCGGGCGCCCGCCGTACGTAGTGGAGCGTGCAGCCCGCCACGTCGAGGACCTCCTCGAAGGCGTGCCTGCGGGCCTTGCCCGTCTCCCACTGGACCACGTCGAGGATCTCCGCACGCCGGTCGAGGAGGGCGTCGTGCAGGCGCAGGAAGGGCTTGACCCGCTCCTGCACGGGCAGGGCCGCCCAGGTCCGCCGGGCCTCACGCGCCCCGGCGTGGGCGGTGCGGACGTCTTCAGCGGTGGAGATCGGCAGCTCGGCGAGGGGTTCGCCGGTGAAGGGCGCGGTGATCGCCTGCGTCTTCCCGCTGGAGGTCACCTGCCGGACGACGCGTTCGATCATCTTCGGGTCGAGTGTCCGGGTAGCTCCAAGAGTGACGGCCATGGTCGAAGAATATTCTGGGTGGCCGCCCGTGGCTACCAGTCGGTAGGGGTCTGAACCGGCCCTGTCCCCGATCCGTCCTAAGGGCATGAGGAAATCGATTCGTACGGCCGGCGCCGTCACCCTCGCCGCCGCCCTGCTCGCCGCGGGGTGCAGCTCGACGGAGACGGAACCGGGCGCGAGCCGTACGGCACCGGTCGATCTGGGGAACGTCAAGCTGGTCTCCTACGACGGCTGCGACGACATGCTGGCCGGGCTGCGGACGGCGGCGGCCGGGAAGGTCGGGCCGTGGGGCCTGGCCGGGCCGCAGATCATGTACATGGAGGCGCGCTCGGATGTCGCCACGGCCGCCCGGTCCAAGGTCGCGGCGCCCGAGCACTCGACCACGAACGTGCACGAGGCCGGGGTCGACGAGCCGGACCTGGTGAAGACCGACGGCAACCGGGTGATCACCGTCAACCGCGGCGTGCTGCGGATCGTGGACACCGCCACCAGGAAGGTCACCGGCACGCTCAGGCTGGTCGACTCCGAACAGGCGTGGGCCCCGGCCGACCTGCTGGTCAGCGGGGACCGGGCCCTGGTGCTGTTCTCCGGCGGCGGGATCATCCCGTTCGGCGCGATGGCCAAGCAGGCGGCGAGCCCGGGACCGCGTTACGTTCTCGTCGACCTGTCCGGAGAGCCGAAGGTGCTCGGCTCGCTCACCCCGGACGGCTCCCATGTGGACGCCAGGATGATCGGCTCGACGGTCCGGGTGGTGGTCCGCAGCCAGCCGAAGATCGACTTCCCGGACGCCGGGCCCGACGTCCCGGAGAACGAGCGGACCCGCCGGAACGCGGAGATCATCAAGAAGGCGCCCATCGAGGCGTGGTTGCCGACGTTCGAGACGACGGACGCCAAGGGCGCGACCTCGACCGGCGCGGTCACCTGCGACCGGGTCAGCCACCCCTCGGAGTACAGCGGCACGTCGATGCTGACGGTGCACAGCTTCGACCTGGCCCAGGGGCTCGCCGAGACCGCGCCGATCAGCGTGGCGGCCGACGGCGACACGGTCTACGGCACCGGCTCCAGCCTGTACGTCACCAGCAACCCCCGCTGGTGGTGGCCCCGGCCGATCGAGCCGCCGGCGGTCGAGGACACGCCGTCGGCCACGGTGCGGCCCCCCAAGATCCAGGACACCCCGTTCTCCACCGCGCAACCCCCGAAGGCCGAGGACACCCCGTCCTCCACCGCGCAGGCCCCGAAGGTCGAGCCGACCCCGACAGAGCCGCCGGTGACCGCGACCACCGAACCGGCTCCCGAAACCACGGCGACACCTGTCGAACCGCCCGAGGAGACCGAGATCCACCGGTTCGACATCACCGCACCGGGCGCGCCCCGCTACGTCGCCTCGGGCAGGGTGCCCGGACGGCTGCTCAACCAGTACTCCCTGTCTGAACACGAGGGGCACCTGCGGGTCGCCACCACCTCGACCTCCGGGCAGACCAGCTCCAGCGCCGTCTACGTGCTCAAGGCCGACACCCTGAACAAGGTGGGCGAGGTCGGCGGCCTGGGCGACGGTGAACGGATCTACTCGGTCCGGTTCATCGGCCCGGTCGGCTACGTGGTGACGTTCAAGCAGGTGGACCCGCTCTACACCCTCGACCTGCGTGACCCGGCGGCCCCGAGGAAGACGGGCGAGCTGAAGATCACCGGCTACTCCGCCTACCTGCACCCGGCGGGGGACGGACGGCTGATCGGCGTCGGCCAGGAGGCGAGCGAGGAGGGCCGCAGGCTCGGCACACAGGTCTCGCTGTTCGACGTCGGCGACCCGGCCAACCCGCGCCGCCTGTCGCAGATGTTCCAGAAGGACTCCGGCACCGAGGCCGAGTGGGACCCGCACGCCTTCCTTTACTGGGCCAAGACGGGCATGGCGGTGCTACCGCTGACCAGCTGGAGCGGTAGCGAGCAGGGCGGCGCCGCCGCCCTCGTCCTCACCGTCGACGACTCCGCCGTCACCCGGACCGGCACCGTCACCCACCCCGCGCCCAAGGCCAAGGGCAACAGCCGCCTCATCGCCTACGACCAGGGCATCCGCCGCTCGGCCGTCATCGGCGACAGCCTCTGGACGGTCTCCGACCTGGGTCTCAAGGTCAGCGACATGAACGGCCTCGCCGACCAGGCCTGGATCCCCTTCGACTGATCCGCCGGCTGCGGCCCGCGTCCCCGGCCCTCCCCGGGGACGCGGGGCGTGCGACGGCTCAGGCGCTCTCCGGAGTGGCGACGGGGACCACGTCGGGGGCGCCGAGGCGGATCGCGTCGGCCTCCTGGTCGGTGTCCTGCTCCTGGGAGAGGCGCTCGGCCTCGACCCGCTTCGTGTAGTACTCCACCTCGCGCTTGATCCGCTCGGCGTCCCACCCCAGCGGCCCGGCGAGCAGCTCGGCCGCCTCCTGCACCACACCCAGGCCCCGGTGGAAGGTCTCGATCGAGATGTGGGTGCGCCGGGCCAGCACGTCGTTCAGGTGGCGGGCACCCTCGTGGGTGGCCGCGTAGACGACCTCCGCACGCAGGTAGTCGTCCGCGCCGCTCAGCGGGAGGGCCAGCGACGGGTCCTCCTCGATCAGCGCGAGAACCTCGTCGACCATCGACCCGTACCGCTGCAGCAGGTGCTCGATCCGCGCCACGTGCAGCCCGGACGAGTGGGCCAGCCGCTGCCGGGCGTTCCACCGCGCCTGGTAGCCCTCCGCCCCGGCCAGTGGGATCCGGTCCGTGCACGACGGCGGGACCCGCTGGTCCAGCCCGTGCGCCACCGCGTCCACCGCGTCCTGCGCCATCACCCGGTAGGTCGTGTACTTGCCGCCGGCCACCATGACCAGTCCGGGCACCGGGTGGGTCACGATGTGCTCGCGGGAGAGCTTGGAGGTCTCCTCCGACTCCCCCGACAGCAGCGGCCGCAGCCCGGCGTAGACGCCCTCGACGTCGTCGCGGGTGAGCGGCACCGAGAGCACCTCGTTCACGTGCTCAAGGACGTAGTCGATGTCCGAGCGGGAGGCCGCCGGGTGCGCCCGGTTCAGATCCCAGCGGGTGTCGGTGGTCCCGATGATCCAGTGGCGCCCCCAGGGGATCACGAACAGCACCGACTTCTCGGTGCGCAGGATGATGCCGGTGAGGGAGTGGATCCGGTCACGCGGGACGACCAGGTGGATGCCCTTGGACGCGCGGACGTGGATCTGCCCCCGGCCGCCGACCAGCTCCTGGATGTCGTCGGTCCACACACCCGTGGCGTTGACCACCTGCCGGGCCCGCACGTCCATCTCGGTCCCGGTCTCCAGGTCGCGCACCCGCACTCCGGTGACCCGCTCGCCCTCCCGCAGGAAGCCCACCACCTGGGTCCGCGAGGCCACGTGCGCCCCGTAGGAGGCGGCGGTCCGCAGCATCGTCATCACGTAGCGGGCGTCGTCGACCTGGGCGTCCCAGTACTGCACCGCGCCGGAGAACGCCGCCCGCCGCAGCGAGGGCGCGAGCCGCAGCGCCCGCCGGCGCGACAGGTGCCGGTGTCCGGGCACGCCCCGGGTGGAGCCGAAGGAGAAGCCCAGCGAGTCGTACATCACCAGACCCGCCCCGATGTACGGCCGCTCCCATCCGACGTGCGTGAGCGGGAGCAGGAACGGCACGGGCCGCACGAGGTGCGGGGCGATCCGCTGCAGCAGCAGGGCCCGCTCCCGGAGCGCCTCCCTGACCAGGTCGAAGTTGAGCTGCTCCAGATAGCGCAGCCCACCGTGGATCAGTTTCGATGATCTGGACGAGGTGCCGGAGGCGAAGTCGCGCGCCTCCACCAGCCCGACGCTCAGCCCACGGGTCGCCGCGTCCAGCGCGACCCCCGCACCGACGACACCGCCGCCGATCACCACCACGTCGAGTTCCTGGGCGCCCATCTGTGCCAGTGCGGCGGCCCGCTCGGCAGGACCGAGCCGTGCCGTGCCCATTCGCGCCGTCATGCTGCATCCCCCTGGGGTACGGGTTGTCACTTGGCGTCGGGTATCTACCCATCTACCCTAGGCATCACTACTGATCAGTAGGGAACAGCGGGACGAGATTCGCACCACACCTCCCGTGAACAGCGAGAGAGCTCCCCGCAAACATTTGTCGTCGGTGATTCCCCGACCGCTCCGGACGGATGGTGAACCGTTGCCCGGAGACAGCGCTACACACCTGTCGTGGATGGGGGAACCGAGGTGGCGGCGTTACGCAGGTTCAGGGCCGCGGGCCGTCGTGCACGTGAGCGGGACGCGGACGCCGCCGTGCTGACCAGGATGGCCGACGGTGACACGAGCGCGCTGACCGAGGTGTACGAGCGATACGCCGGCCCGCTCTTCGCCTTCCTCTACCGGCTGGCCGGGGACCGGGGCACGGCCGAGGAGATCCTCCAGGACACCCTGCTGGCCGTCTGGCGCTCGGCGGGCACCTACCAGAGCCGTTCCAGCGTCAGCACCTGGCTGTTCGGGGTGGCGCGCAGGCAGGCGCACAACCGGCTGCGCGGCGTCCCCCCGCCCCTCGCGGCCGAACCGTCCGACGGCGCCGATCCCCTGCCCGGACCGGAGGAGCTGGCCGTGGGCGGTGAGCGGGTGCAGGCGGCGCTGGTACGGCTGCCGCTGGCACAGCGCGAGGTCGTGGTGCTCTCCTTCCTCAACGACCTGAGCCACCGGGAGATCGCCGAAGTGCTGGGAATCCCGGTCGGCACGGTGAAAAGCCGTCTGCATCACGCGCGAGCGACCCTGAGGGAGTGCATCGATGAACGAATGGCCTGAGCTGTCCGGGATCTGCGACGACATTCCGCCCGCCCCCGGGCCGGAGGCCGTACACGCCGCGCTGACGAGGTCCGCGCTCGACGGTGCGGAGACCTGGTCCAGGCCGAGGCCGTACCGGGCGTGGGCGCTGCTGGCGATGGAGGCCCGGATGCTGCGCCCGGTGATCTGGCTGCTCTCCGCACTGGTCATGGCGGTCGCGATCGGCGCGGGCTACGCCCTGGTCAGGGTCGAAGCCGCCGAGTTCGTGCTCGCCCTCGCCGCCCCGCTGGTCGCCGCGGCCGGGGTCGCCACGTTGTACGGCCCGGAGCAGGACGACGCCTTCGAACTGGTCGCCGTCACACCGACCTCGCCGCGCGTCGTCCTGCTGGCCAGGGTGACGCTGGTGTTCGGCTACGACCTGCTCCTGGCGCTGCTCGCCTCGGTGGTGCTGGCACCGCTGAGCTACCTCCCCGCCGGGCTGTCGTCACTGATCGCGACGTGGCTGGGCCCGATGGCGGCGCTCGCGGCGCTCACTTTGCTGCTGGCGGTGTGCTGGAACCCCGGTGGCGCGATGGGCGGCGCGCTGGCGGTGTGGAGCCTGTACGCGCTGACCTTCACCGACGTACCCGTCCTCGAGAGCCTTCAGCGCTTCTGGACGACCGGCCCGCCCACGGTCGGCCTCGCCCTGGCCCTGGCGATCGCCGCCGCGATCATGACGGGCACGGGTGAACCGATCCGGCGGGCCCGCGCAACTCACCGGTCATGAGACCCCTCGGCCTCTGGTCGCACGAGATACGCAGGGCCGGTCCCACGGCCCTGCTGGCTCCCCCGGTCCTCGTCCTCCTCATCGCGCTCCTCGCCGGGTTCGGCACGCGACTCGGTTCCCGGGAGGGGAACACGGCGTGGTTCCTCATGACAGCCATGGAAACGGGGGTCCCGCTCGTGGCCGGCCTGGCGGCGGCCTCGCTGGTCGGCCGGGACCGCGCGGTGGAGCTGCAACTCACCCTGCCCACGGGATACCGCTCGACGCTGCTGCGCCGACTGGTCGTGACGGTCGGCTGGACGGCCCTCTGCGCCCTGGCCGCCTCGGCGCTGCTCATCGCCACCGGTTGGTGGGAGGTGCTGCCCGGTGCCCCCGGCGGGCTGACCGGCCAGCTCACCTGGCTGTCCCCCACGCTCTGGCTGGCGGCCCTGGGACTGCTCGCCGCGGTCGCGCTCCGCAACACTGCGGCCGCCACCTCCCTCATCGCGTTTCTCTGGGTGTTGGAACAGGTGCTCTCCAGCGCCATGCAGGAGAGCACGGCGCCCCGGCTGCTCCACCTGTTCGCCACCACGCGCGGGACGGCGCCCGGCGACTGGCTGCCCAACCGGCTGACCCTGCTGGCGACCGCGTTGCTGCTCGCCGCGGCGGCCTGGCCCCTGCTCGGCAACGCCGAACGGATCCTCGGAGGCGAGACCGAATGATCGCGACCCTGCGCTACGAATTCCGCATGCAGCTCCGCCGGCCCGTCCTGTGGATCGTCTACGGCCTGACCTTCGCGGCGACCGTCGCCGCCTTCGGCCATGCGTACGTGGACCTCAACCTGGGTGGCGACGAGGGGCGGGAACCGAGGTTGGCCATGATCGTGTCAGCCATTCTGATCATGACCCTGCTGCCCATCGTCTACGGGTGCCTGCTCGCCGACCAGCTCATCCGAGACCGGCGGCTCGGCATGGCCGACGTCCTGGACACGACCCCGGCCGGCCGCACCGGCCGGCTGATCGGCAAGTATCTCGGCACGTGCGCGGCCACCGCCGTGCCGCTCGTGCTCGCCTACCTCGGCCGGGCCGTAGCCTACGCGGTCGCCGAGGGGGAGCCCGCGGCGCTGGGCTGGGCGGCAGTGATCCTCGTGGCGGACATCGTCCCCGGGCTGCTCTTCGTTGGGGCGCTCGCCCTGACCGGTCCGCTGCTGATGCCGCCGCTGCTGTTCCGCGTGCTGTTCGTCGTCTACTGGTTCTGGGGGGCCCTCATCCCCGCCACCATGATGCCGACCCTGTCGCACAGCATCCTGGCGCCCAGAAACGATTACGTGGCCTACGGCCTCCTCGGCTACGGCGAGAGATTCCCCCCGGACGCCACCCTGCCGCCCGGCAGCTACGTCTACGGCCCGTGGGAGGGCGCCGCACTGAACGTCCTGCGACCCGAGGCGAGCCCGGCCGTCGCCCTCCTCTGGATCGCCGTGATGATCGCGCTCGCGGCGGCCGTCCTCCTCCTCACCCGCCTCCACACCGCCCGGACGGAGTCCTGACATGCGCATCGAGATCTCCCGCCTGACCAAGACCTACAAGGGCGGCGTCCAGGCCCTCGACGGGCTCGACCTCGACGTGCCGACCGGCATGTACGGCCTGCTCGGCTCCAACGGGGCGGGCAAGACCACGCTCATGCGGATCCTGGCGGGGCTGCTGCGGCCCACCTCGGGGACGGTCCGCGTCGGCGGGCACGACATCACCGCCGCCGACGGGCGGCTCGCCGTACAGCGGACACTCGGCTATCTCCCGCAGGACCTCGGGGTCTACCCCGAGCTGACCGCGCGGCAGTTCCTCGACTACATCGCCCTGCTCAAGGGGCTCGACTCCCGCCCCTCCCGGCGACGCCGGATCGGCGAACTGCTGGAGCTGGTGGCGCTCAGCCAGGACGCCGACCGCAGGCTCAAGGGATTCTCCGGCGGCATGCTGCGGCGGGTCGGCATCGCGCAGGCGCTGCTCGCCGATCCGCGCCTGCTCGTCGTGGACGAACCGACCACCGGGCTGGATCCCGAGGAGCGGATCCGGTTCCGCACCCTGCTCTCCCAGCTCGCGGGTGACCGCACGGTCCTGCTCAGCACGCACATCGTCGAGGACATCGCGCAGACCTGCCGGTTGCTGGCGGTGCTCACCAAGGGGCGCCTGGTGTTCCAGGGGAACGTCGGGGAGCTGGTCTCCCGGGCCGACCGGCAGGTGTGGACGCTGACCACCTCCGGCCCCGCCCCCTCGTGGGGCCGGGTGGTGGCCGCCCTCCCGGAGGGGGCGGGGATGCGTTACCGGGTCATCGCGCCCACCGCCCCCGATCCCGCCGCCCGGCCCGCCGAGCCGACCCTGGAGGACGGCTACCTCGCGCTCATGGGGATCGGCCGGTAGCCGCCGAAGGTTCCGGCCCCGGGCTCTCGGCAACGGCGCGGGCAGACAGGTCCGCCTGAGGCCCGGGAAGGCGCCCCGGGCCTCGGGCGGTCCCGACCACCGTCGACCGGCCCTCCGGAGACCGGAGAGGATGGTCCCATGAGCATCACACTCGCCGGCGCCCGCATCGTGACCCCCGAAGGTGTCCACGGAGGCTGGCTCACCATCGAAGACGGCCGCATCACCCACGTGGGTCAGGGCTCCGCCCCCGGTCAGGGACACGACCTCGCGGGTCGATACGTCGTACCGGGGTTCGTCGACATCCACAACCACGGCGGAGCGGGCGGCTCCTTCCCCACCGGCGATCCGGACGAGGCGGTCCGGATCGCCGCCCTGCACGCCCGGCACGGCACCACCACGCTCATGGCCAGTCTGGTCACCGCGACGCTGGACGACCTGGCCAGGGCGACCGCCGCCCTCGCCGACCTGTGTCAGGACGGCCTGCTGGCCGGGATCCACTTCGAGGGCCCCTACATCTCCCGGGCCCGTTGCGGCGCGCACGACCCGGCGCTGCTGCGTGACCCCTCGCCCCGGGAGTTCGCCGACCTGCTCAAGGCCGGGCGCGGCCATGTGCGGATGCTCACCATCGCCGCCGAACTGCCCGGGGCGCTGGACACCATCGGGGAGGCGGTCGCCAACGACGTGATCGCCGCGCTCGGGCACAGTGACGCCACCTACGAGCAGACGCTCGCGGGCATCGACGCCGGCGGCAGCGTCGCGACCCATCTCTACAACGCGATGCCGCCGCTGCACCACCGCGACCCCGGCCCGATCGCCGCGCTGCTGGAGGACGACCGCGTCACGATCGAGCTGATCAACGACGGCGTGCACCTGCACCCGGCGATGATGCGCCTGGCCTACGATGTCGCGGGCCCCAGCCGGACCGCGCTGATCACCGACGCGATGGCGGCGGCCGGCATGGGCGACGGCGTCTACGGGCTCGGCCCGATGAAGGTGAACGTCACCGGCGGTGTCGCCCGGCTGGCCGAGGGCGGCTCCATCGCGGGCAGCACCCTCACCATGGACGTCGCCTTCCGGCGCAGCGTCCAGGAGGTCGGCCTGTCGCTGCCCGAGGCTGCCGAGGTCGCCTCGCTCACCCCCGCCCGGGTCATCGGTCTCGCCGGCCTCCTCGGCTCCGTCTCCGTCGGCAAGCAGGCCGACCTGGTGGTCCTCGACGACGCCCTGGAAGTCCGCGGGGTCATGAAGCGCGGGAGCTGGATCGTCGAGCCCTCCTGACCTTCACGACCACGTCCAGCGGATGCCGATCAGGCCGGGCTGGAGCGATCCCGTCACCAGGTGGACCGCGTGGTGGGCGTTGAGGGTGAGCACGGCCTGGTCGTGCTCACCCGCGGCGGAGTCGTGGCGGGCGAAACGGCGGACGCTGGCGGGCAGGGCGCCGGGGTCGAAGCTCACCCGGAGCATGTACTGGCCCGCCGGGAAGCGGAAGCCCCGCTCGTACTCGGTGGTCTCCACCCCGCTCGGATCGGCGAGCTCGTAGCGGATCACCTGGGTGTCCCCGGTCCGAAGCGTCCTGTCGAACAGCAGCTCGGCCACCACCAGGGCGGTCGGCCCGTCGCGGCGGACCCGGCCGACCCGGCAGTCCTCCAGCGCCCGGATCCGTACGCGCTCCACATCGCATCCGATGTCGCCCCGGTAGACCATGATGTAGCGGTCGGCGGCGTCCTCGTGCGCCTGCACCACCTGGAGCGTCTCGCGCCGGACGGTGCTGCGGTCCGCCCCGATCCGGAGCGACTCGTACATCGCGGCGATGTGCAGCCGCCGGTCGTCGGCCACCCCGTCCAGATCGTGCAGCAGCGTCGACAGGGCGCTCGCGGAGCCCAGGATCGAGGCGTAGGGCGCCGCAGCCGGCTGCGGACCGGCGCCCTGCCCGCGGCCCCGGGGCCGCGGCGGGCCGAGCAGGCCCATCAGCGAGCGGGGCGGCAGGATGAGGATCTCCTCCAGCGCGCGTACGGCACGCAGCGACTCAGGTCGCTCGGGCCGGCGCAGGCCCTGCTGCCAGTAGCTCAGGCTCGTCATCCCGACCCGCAGGCCACGCTCCTCCAGGCGCCGGCGGAGCCGGTCCAGAGTCAGGCCGCGTGCCTCCACCGCCGCGCGGAGCGCGACGTGGAAAGGGCCCTCCTTGAGAGCGACCCGGAGTTCGGGATCATCCGGCACATGGGCATGTTCACAGATTTTCCCCCATACGTCACTTTCGCCAACCCTTATCGTCAGCGGCCGTCGTGATCACGGGAGATACCGCCGCAACGGCGAACGCCCGGCCCACCGGGCCGGGCGTTCGCGCGGAATTTCGGCAGGCGTCAGCTGGTGTGCGGCGCGACGACGACCTCGACCCGCTGGAACTCCTTCAGGTCGGAGTATCCGGCGGTGGCCATCGTGCGCTTGAGCGCGCCCATCAGGTTCATCGAGCCGTCGGCGACCGAGGACGGGCCGTGCAGGATCTGCTCCAGCGTGCCGACCGTGCCGAACTCGACCCTCCGGCCCCGGGGAAGCTCGGGGTGCTGCGCCTCAGAGCCCCAGTGGAAACCGTGGCCGGGGGCCTCGACGGCCCTGGCCAGCGGCGAGCCGACCATGACCGCGTCGGCGCCGCAGGCGATCGCCTTGGCGATGTCGCCGGAGGTGCCCATGCCGCCGTCGGCGATGACGTGGACGTAGCGGCCGCCGGACTCGTCCATGTAGTCACGGCGGGCCGCGGCCACGTCGGAGATGGCGGTCGCCATCGGCACCACCACGCCCAGCACCGTGCGGGTGGTGTGCGAGGCGCCGCCGCCGAAGCCGACGAGCACGCCGGCCGCGCCGGTCCGCATCAGGTGCAGCGCCGCGGTGTAGGTGGCGCAGCCACCGACGATCACCGGGACGTCGAGTTCGTAGATGAACTGCTTGAGGTTCAGCGGCTCGGCCCGGCTGGACACGTGCTCGGCGGAGACCGTGGTGCCGCGGATCACGAAGATGTCCACGCCCGCGTCGATGACGGCCTTGTGGTGCTGGACCGTGCGCTGCGGGGACAGCCGGACGGCCGTGGTCACTCCGGCCGCGCGGATCTCCTCGATGCGCCGGCCGATCAGCTCGTCTCTGATCGGCGCGTCGTAGATCTCCTGGAGCCGCTTCGTGGCCGCCTCGCCCTTGAGCTCGGCCACCTCCGCCAGCAGGGGCGTCGGGTCCTCGTAGCGGGTCCACAGCCCTTCGAGGTCGAGCACGGCGAGACCGCCGAGCCGGCCGACCTCGATCGCGGTCTTCGGCGAGACCACACTGTCCATCGGGCTCACCACGACGGGCAGATCGAACCGGTAGGCGTCGATCTGCCAGGCGATCGAGACCTCCTCCGGGTCGCGGGTGCGACGGGAGGGGACGATGCCGATCTCGTCGAGCGCGTAGGCACGACGGCCGTTCTTGCCGCGCCCGATCTCCACCTGAGTCATATGCCTGTCTTTCCCATTCCATGCGTGTACGGCTCACGCCAGTCGGGCGCGAGCCGTACCGTGCCGTTGTGACCCACCTGCTCGCGGAACCTGGCGCGGAGCCCTTGTCGTCCGTTTCTCGGCATCCGCGACAGGCCCTAACGACGGTGGTAGTTCGGAGCCTCGACCGTCATCTGGATGTCGTGCGGGTGGCTCTCCTTGAGACCGGCCGCCGTGATCGGCATGAGCTCGCACTTGGTGTGCATCTCCGGGATCGTGCGGCACCCGGAGTACCACATGCCCTGGCGCAGGCCGCCGACGAGCTGGTGGGCGACCGCGGCGATCGGCCCCCGGTAGGGCACCTGGCCCTCGATGCCCTCCGGGATGAACTTGTCCTCGCCGGACACGTCGGCCTGGGCGTAGCGGTCCTTGCTGAAGGAGGCGCCGCCGCGCTCGCGGTTGCGGACCGCGCCGAGCGATCCCATTCCCCGGTAGGACTTGAACTGCTTGCCGTTGATGAAGATCAGCTCACCCGGCGACTCCTCGCAGCCCGCCAGGAGCGAGCCCAGCATCACCGTGTCCGCTCCGGCGGCGATGGCCTTGACGATGTCGCCGGAGTATTGGAGGCCACCGTCGCCGATCACCGGAACCCCGGCGGGGCCGGCGGCCAGGGAGGCCTCATGGATGGCCGTCACCTGGGGGGCGCCGACACCGGCGACCACGCGGGTGGTGCAGATGGAGCCCGGCCCCACGCCGACCTTGACCGCGTCGGCGCCGGCGTCGATCAGCATCTGGGCACCCGCGCGCGTGGCGATGTTGCCACCGATCACCTCGACCCGGCTGTTCGCCTTGAGCTTGGAGATCATGTCGGCGAGGCCCTTGGAGTGCCCGTGGGCGACGTCCACGATGATCACGTCGACCCCGGCCTCGACCAGGGCCATCGCCCGCTGCTCGGCGTCACCTCCGACGCCGATGGCCGCCCCCACGACCAGCCGGCCATCGGCGTCCTTGGTGGCGAGTGGGTACTGCTCGCTCTTGGTGAAGTCCTTGACGGTGATGAGCCCGCGGAGCCGCCCGTCGGCGTCGACCAGCGGAAGCTTCTCGATCTTGTTCTTCCTGAGCAGCTCGAACGCGCCGTCCCTGGAGACCCCCACCGGGGCGGTGACGAGCGGCATCGGCGTCATGACCTCGCGCACGGGACGGCGCTGGTCGTTCTCGAAGCGCATGTCGCGGTTGGTGACGATGCCGACGAGCACACCGCGCGGGTCGGTCACCGGGACACCGGAGATCCGGTAGGTGGCGCAGAGGCGCTCGACGTCCGCGAGGGTGTCGTCCGGAGAGCAGGTGACCGGGTTGGTGACCATCCCCGCCTCGGAACGCTTGACGAGGTCGGCCTGCTGGGCCTGGTCCTCGACGGAGAGGTTGCGGTGCAGGATGCCGATGCCGCCCTGACGGGCCATCGCCACCGCCATCCGCGCCTCGGTGACCGTGTCCATCGCCGCCGAGACCAGCGGGATCTGCAGGGTGATCCCCCGCGACAGCCGCGTTCCGGTGTCAGCCTCACCTGGCTGCAGATCGGAATACGCGGGCACCAGGAGCACATCGTCGAATGTGAACCCCGGTTCGGTGAACTTGGCCATCTGCAACCCTCCTGCCGCGGCGCTCTCATTACGGGGAAAGGCGCCGGCCCCCTGGTCGTAGTTTAGAGTCTGGCTCCAAACCTGGCGGACACCGGGGGAAAAAGCCAGGTCATGGGTAACTGGCCTAGTTCGGGGCCTGTTGGCCGCATCAAGGCCATAAGGTGGGATAGTGCTCGACGACGTCCCTCGCGACCCGTTCGCGGACGACCCCGACGACCCGGCGGCGGCGCTGGGAGAGCCCGACGACCCCGAGCCGCTGACCTCGGCCGAACGCGACGAGGCCATGACCGACCTGGCCGACGTCGAGGTCTTCCGTTCGATGCTGGAGCCCCAGGGAGTGCTCGGCCTGGTCCTCGACTGCCCGGAGTGCGGCGAACAGCACTACTTCGACTGGGAGCTGCTGCGCGGCAATCTCCGTCAGATGATCGAGAAGGGCCGTCCGCAGGTGCACGAACCCGCCTGCCGGCCCAAGGCCGCGGACTATGTCACCTGGGACTACGCCCGGGGCTATGTGGACGGTGTGATCGACACCGAGGAACACCGCTGATCGACGTCCTCGATCAGGGCGGCCAGCAGCCCGACGGCGACGTCGGACGTGGAGACGGCTTCCCTGCGGGAGAGCGCCTCCAGGACGGCGTCGGTCTCGGCGACCGCGGGATCCTCCTCCGGCCCGTATCTCCGGGCCGGACGTCGTGGGTGGACCGTCGTCATGGCAGCACTCGTCGGGGGCCGTGACCGGCTCCATGGGCCCGGCTCCGCCCCGCGCGCCCGCACCGCCCGGACCGGCCTGGCTGCTCCGCGGTCAAGCTATCGACTCCAGCTCCGCCATCGCCCGCAGCCGGGCCAGCGCTCGATGCTGGGCGACCCGGACCGCACCTGCTGACATGCCCAGTACATTACCCGTCTCCTCTGCGGAAAGACCCGACACCACCCTGAGCATCAGCAACTGGCGCTGGTTGTCCGGGAGCCTTTCGAGCAGTCTGCGGGCGTGCTCGGCCTCGATGTAGCGGACCACCGTCTCCTCCGGCCCCGGGCCCTCGTCGGGCCCGTCCGGGAGGTCCTGGGTGGGCACGGCGGAGCGCACGGAACTGCGCAGCGCGTCGGCCACCTTGTGGGAGGCGATCCCGAAGACGAAGGACGCGAACGGGCGCCCCATGTCACGGTAGCGGGGCAGAGCGGACAGGACCGCGATGCACACCTCCTGAGCCACGTCATCCGCGATGTGATACTGGCCGGAAACCCGGCCGAGACGAGCACGGCAGTAACGGACGACCATTGGCCTTAACTGCGCGATCAGGCTTTCGATCGCGGTGCGATCTCCCTGAACGGCGAGGCTTGTCAGATCCTTGAGATCATCCCTATGGGCGGTCCCTTCAGATCTCGTCGCAAGCCTTACCCCATTTTTGGCGTCGGCGACGCATCCCTCGGTCACTTAGGCATGATGCCCGCCCTGATCCGGCCTGTCGTCATAGCGAACGGCTACGGATTGGTCACATTGAGGCGGAGATAACGGGGTGTAATCAAATGATGACGGCAGCGGCCTTAGTATGCCTTAATATTTTACTGGATAGCCGAATATGTCGGCTATTTGTTAGAGAGACGTTTAGCCTTCAGGGCGAAGCGTAGTGACGCTTTGGGGCCCCTTTCGGTTTACCGGAAAACAGAAACGGCTCGCGCCCCGAGGGGACGCGAGCCGTACCGGATCCGATGGAGATCAGTGACCGTGACCGTGACCGTGGCCCTGGCCGCCGGCGGCCGGGGCCTCCTCCTCGGGCTTGTCCACCACGAGCGCCTCGGTCGTCAGCAGCATGCCGGCGATGGAGGCGGCGTTCTGGACGGCCGAGCGGGTGACCTTGACCGGGTCGATGACCCCCTGGGCGATCAGGTCGCCGTACTCACCCGTGGCGGCGTTGAACCCCTGACCGACAGGGAGCTCGGAGACCTTGGTCGTCACGACGTAGCCTTCGAGACCGGCGTTCTCGGCGATCCAGCGAGCCGGCTCGATGAGCGCCTTGCGGACCACGGCGACACCGGTGGCCTCGTCGCCGGACAGACCGAGGTCGTCCAGGACCTTGGCCACGTGGATGAGCGCGGAGCCGCCGCCGGAGACGATGCCCTCCTCGATCGCCGCACGGGTCGCGGAGATGGCGTCCTCAAGGCGGTGCTTCTTCTCCTTGAGCTCCACCTCGGTGGCCGCGCCGACCTTCAGCACGGAGACACCGCCGGCGAGCTTGGCGAGGCGCTCCTGAAGCTTCTCGCGGTCCCAGTCGGAGTCGGACTGCTCGATGGCGTGCCTGATCTCCCTGACCCGGTCGGAGATCGCCTGCTCGTCGCCGGCGCCGTCCACGACGGTGGTGGCGTCCTTGGTGATCACGACGCGGCGGGCGGTGCCGAGCACCTCGAGGCCGACGTTCTCCAGCTTGAGACCGACCTCCTCGCTGACCACCTGGCCACCGGTGAGGATCGCGATGTCCTGCAGCATGGCCTTGCGGCGGTCACCGAAGCCCGGCGCCTTGACGGCGACGGAGGTGAAGGTGCCACGGATCTTGTTCGTGACCAGGACGGCCAGGGCCTCACCCTCGACGTCCTCGGCGATGACGAGCAGCGCCTTCTTGGTCTGCGCGATCTTCTCCAGCAGCGGCAGGAAGTCCGCCACAGAGGCGATCTTGCCCTGGGTGATCAGGATGTAGGGGTCCTCCAGGACCGCTTCCATCCGCTCCTGGTCGGTGACCATGTAGGGCGACAGGTAGCCCTTGTCGAACTGGAGGCCCTCGGTGAACTCCAGGTCCAGACCCATGGTGTTGGACTCTTCGACGGTGATGACACCGTCCTTGCCCACCTTGTCGAACGCCTCGGCGATCAGCTCGCCGATCTTGGCGTCCTGCGCGGAGATCGTCGCTACGTTCGCGATCTCCTTCTTGTCCTCGACCGGGCGGGCGGACTCGATCAGCTTGTCGCTGACGGCCCGGGCCGCGAGGTCGATGCCCCGCTTGAGCGACAGGGGCTGGGCCCCCGCGGCGACGTTGCGCAGACCCTCGCGGACCATCGCCTGGGCGAGGACGGTCGCGGTGGTGGTGCCGTCACCGGCGACGTCGTTGGTCTTGGTGGCGACTTCCTTGGCGAGCTGGGCACCGAGGTTCTCGTACGGCGCCTCCAACTCGACCTCGCGGGCGATGGTGACACCGTCGTTGGTGATGGTCGGCGCACCGAACTTCTTGTCGATGACGACGTTGCGGCCCCGCGGGCCGAGAGTCACCTTGACGGCGTCCGCAAGGGCGTTCACACCACGCTCAAGAGCGCGGCGCGCGTCCTCCTCGAACGACAGGATCTTCGGCATGTCAATCCTCTCTGAAGTACGTCGGCGCATCAAAGCCCCGGGCGCTCACGCGGCCCGGGGCTCGATACGTCATCTTTATGAAGCGTGAACTACTTCTCGATGATGGCGAGCACGTCGCGGGCGGAGAGCACCAGGTACTCCTCGCCGCCGTACTTCACCTCGGTGCCGCCGTACTTGCTGTAGAGGACGATGTCGCCCTCCTTGACGTCGAGCGGAATCCGCTTGTCGCCGTCCTCGTCCCAGTTGCCGGGGCCCACCGCGAGGACCTTGCCCTCCTGCGGCTTCTCCTTGGCGGTGTCCGGGATAACAAGGCCGGAAGCGGTGGTCTGCTCGGCCTCAAGCGGCTGGACCACAATGCGGTCGCCGAGCGGCTTAACGGGAACCTTGGTGGCGGTCGTCACGTCGGACCTCCCCTTCAGATTTGAATGATCTAGAAGAGGCGACCAGCGGTCTGCCGTCGCGGGTGTCAGACCTGCCTCGTCGCATATGATTTGGCACTCTCACGGGGAGAGTGCCAATACGGAACAGTATGCAAGGAGGGCTTGACAGTCAACACGAACCGCCCGTGTGTGCTTCCGGCGAACATCGCCCCCTCTCCTTTCCGGGGGTCGCCGCCCCCGCGATTGGGGGAATATACGGAAGGACGCGGGCGAGCTCTGACGGGATGTGGGCGAATGGCCACGCAAAGTAATGATGATGGCGCTACGGTGGGCGACGTGACCAGCACGATGAGCGAGGAGACGGGCACGCTGCGCGAGGCGGGCGATCCGCTCGCCAACTGGCCCTACCCCCCGGACGGGGGATGGACGGCCGACGACCTCGACAACCTCCCCCAGGAGGGCCCCAACGGCGAGCTGGACTTCTTCAAGCACGTCGAACTCGTCGATGGAGCCCTCATCTTCATGTCCCCCCAGAAACGTTTCCATGATGTCGTGATCCGCAGGCTCGCGAGCGCGTTCGAGGCTCAAGCGCCCGAAAACCTCGCGGTGGCCACGCAGATGGACATCACCCTTGGTGTCAGGCAGCGCCCCTGCCCCGATGTGCTTCTGATCGACGCCGCCCTGAACCATGATCACGATCGCACCTCGTACGCCCCGGTGGAGGTCTGCCTGGTCGTGGAAGTGGTCTCACCCGAGTCCAAACTGCGGGACCGCGAGGTCAAACCCCTCCGCTACGCCGGAGCCGGGATTACCCATTTCTGGCGCATCGAGGATGAAGCCGGCAAACCAGTCGTTTATGTCTACGAACTCGATCCCGCCACTCATACATACGTCCCCACCGGCATCCATCACGGGCGGCTCTCCGTGGAGGTGCCGTTCCCCATCGAGATAGATCTCGCCGACCTGCTGAGCTGAGGCGGTAACGTCGGGCGACGTGGACCTTGACGCATTCCGGGAACTGCTGACGCCGCGCGGCCAGGAGGCCCTGGGCGTGGCGGCCGGGCTCGCCGGCGACGATCCGGTGGCGGCGGTGACGCGGCTCAGGAAGACCTACGACGCCGACCTGACCTCGGCCGCGCTCACCCAGGCCACGCTCCGGCGGCGCGCCGGGGAGAAGTTCGGCGCCGACGCCGACGTGATGTACTTCACCTCCGGCGGCCTGGAGCAGGCCACCCGCCGCGAGGTCGCCGACCACCGGGCCCGCCGCATCGCGCCGGGCTCCCGGGTCGCCGACGTGTGCTGCGGCATCGGCGGCGACCTCCTCGCACTGGCCAGGGCCGGCTGCGAGGTCGAGGCCGTGGACGCCGACCCGCTCACCGCCGCGATCGCCCAGGCCAACGCCGACGCCCTCGGTTTCGGGGAGCGGGTCTCGGTCCGGGCGGCCGACGCCGCCACGCTGGATCCGGCCGCCTTCGACGTGCTGTTCGCCGACCCCGCCCGCCGTACCGCGCGGGGCAGGACCTTCGATCCGATGGCCTACTCCCCGCCGTGGCCCGACGTCCTGGGGATGGTGGCGAAGGCGGAGGCCGCCTGCCTGAAGGTCGCCCCGGGCATCCCCTACGCGTTCCTCCCCGCCGGCACCGAGACCGAATGGGTCTCCTACAAGGGTGACGTCAAGGAAGCGGTGATCTGGTGCGGAGGGCTGGCGGGAGAGGCGGAACGCCGGGCGACGATCCTGCCCACCGGCGCGACGCTGGTCCCCGATCCCGTGCTCGGACCGGCCGGACACGGCCCCGTCGGCCGTTACGTGTACGAGCCGGACGGCGCGGCGATCCGGGCCCACCTCGTCGGGGAGATCGCCGCGATGGTCGGCGGCCACCTGCTCGACCCGCACATCGCCTACATCACCGGGGACGTCGCGTCGCGGACTCCGTGGGCGTCCCGGTACGAGGTCCACGAGGTGCTGCCGTTCTCGCTGAAACGACTGCGGGCGGCGCTCCGCGAGCGCGGGGTCGGCAACGCGACGATCAAAAAGCGCGGGTCGGCGGTCGACGTCGACCGCCTCCGGAAAGACCTGCGACTTTCCGGTGACAAATCGGCCGTGGTCATTCTCACCAGGATTATCGAAAGGCCTTTCGCCCTCATCTGCACCCCTTCCTGACCTGGCAAAATGATTATTCCAGACAATATGGTGGCAATCATGATCTTTTAAAGTCCGCGCGGAAAACCGCGGCCCAAAGGCTAGGGTCGTCGCGCGGGAGTTCTTCCCCCGCATGCGGTTCAACCGTGTTCTTCAGCAGGCCGGACCAATCCCACCAGGCGGCCGACCGTCGGCGAGTGAAGGAGTTCTCGGTGGATCACTCCGCCCCCACCCCGCTCCAGACAGGCAGCCAGGCCGCCATCTCCGACCGGATGCGCGAGCTTCTCGCCCGCGCCACCCGGGACCAGGTGTCCGGGCAGGACACCCAGGACACCGCGCTGAACGAGATCCGCCAGCGACTGGAGGGCATGGAGTGGTTGCTGCGCGAGGTCAGGGAGCGTGAGCCCGGCGGGCTGGGCGGCTCGCCGGAGTCCGGCCACGGCCGGCTGGACGACGGCACCGTCCATCCGCCGACCTGGGCCGAGGGGCTCGCCCAGCATGTCGAGGCGGTCCGGGACCGGGTGGACGCCATGGGAGAGCGCGTCGGCTCCGTTCACGACCGGGTGACGCCCCTCGGCGAGCTGCCGAGCCTGTGGGCCGATGTCGGCGCCGTCGGCGAGAACGTGGACGAGGTCCTCGTCCGCCTCCAGTCGATCTCCGACGGCACCCGTGACGTCGGCGACGGCCTGGGAGAGCTGGCCGAGCGCCTCGGCCGGATACAGGCCGGCATGGAGGCCGCGGCCACCCGGTTCACCCGGCTGGACCGGACCCTGGCCGACCTCACCCAGCGCGCCGAGCGCCTTGAGTCCGGGATGCTCGACCTCTCGACGACCGTGCGGAAGACCGTCGGCGACGCGACCGACCGCCTGCTCGCCGCCGTCGAGCAGGTCAACGGCAGGGTCAGCCTGCTCGTGTCCCGGACCGACGGCAGGGCCGACGGCGTCGAGGTCCGCATCGACGGACTGGACGGCAGGCTGAGCGGGATCGACGGCCACCTCGCCGCCCTGGACGAGCGGATGAGCGGAGTGGGCCCCCGTCTGAGGGAGATCACGGACCGCCACGACGACCGTTTCGACACGCTCGACGAGCGGCTCTACGACGTCGAGGGCCGCATCGCCGGCCGGGTCGACGCCGTCGACTCCCGGCTGTCCATGCTGGACGGTCACACGGAGAAGCTCGGGCTGCGGCTGGAGGACCTCGACGACCGGGTGGAGGCCGTCGACCAGCGCGTCGGCCGGCTACCCGCCATCCTGAACATCCGCGAGATCATCGGCGACCAGGCGGGGGACCACGCCAGGCGCTTCGACTCCCTGGACGAGCGCGTCACCCATGCTCAGGCCGCCCTCGCCCACCTGGCCGGCATGCTCCGCGCCCAGCCCGACCGCGAGCAGCTGACCGAGGCTCTCAGCGAGACGATGGAGCCCGCCCGCGCCGAGCTCAGCCGCAGCCTGAGCGCGCTTGAGGAGACCATGCTGACCCTCGCCGAAGCCCTTCTCCGCCCCGCCCGGGGCGACAAGGACTGAGCCCGTACGGCCCGGCGCCGGCGGCCCGTTCCGGCCTGGAGCACCCTGCCACCCTTACCAAAGTAAGCCCACAAGCCGGTCTTTCGGCAATGTCCGGCACAGTGCGACCTTTCCTACGATCCTGTCCGTGATCAGAACTCGCCGCAACACCGCCGCCGCCCTCCTCGCCCTGGCTCTGCCCCTGTCGGTCGCGACAGCCGCCTCGATGTCATTCCCGGCCGCCGCTGCGGACGGTTCCGATGCGGACGGTTCCGACGCCCGCCTCACGATCCCTCATCCCACCGGTCGGTACAAGGTCGGGCGCGACATCCTGCATCTCGTCGACGGCAGGCGCCGCGACCCATGGGTGCCGGCAGCGGGCGCGCGTGAACTGATGGTCTCGATGTACTACCCGGCCCGCACCGGCGGGAGCGCCGCTCCGTACATGACCACGGACGAGGCCCGGCTCCTGCTCAAGGGGCAGAAGCTCGACACCCTCTTCATGGCCGAACTGCTCGCCGGCACGCGCACGAACGCACGCGTCGGCGCCCGCCCCGCCGGTGGCGAGCACCCCCTGGTAGTGCTCTCTCCGGGCTTCTCGCTCAACCGCGCCACCCTGACCACGCTCGCCGAGGAGCTCGCCTCGAAGGGCTATGTCGTCGCACTCGTGGATCACGCCTACGAGTCGTTCGGCACCACTTTCCCAGGCGGCCGTACCCTGACCTGCGTCGCATGCGAGACGGTGGAGAAGGCCCCCTCCGATGCGGCGGAGAAGAAGCTGCTGGGCAAGGCCGCCGCCGGCCGGGCAGCCGACATCTCCTTCGTCGTCGACCAGCTGACCCGCACCGCCGGCCATGCACCGGCCTGGAAGCGCTGGAAGATGATCGACCCGCAGCGGATCGGCGCCGCCGGCCACTCGCTCGGCGGCAATGCCGCGGCGAGCGTCATGGCCGCGGACCGCCGCGTACGCGCCGGGGCGAACATGGACGGCACTTTCTTCGCGCCGGTTCCGGACGCCGGCCTCGGCAAACGGCCGTTCCTCATGCTCGGCAGCGAGGCCCAGCACTCGCCCGGCTCCGCCGACACGAGCTGGCCGCGGGACTGGCGACGCCTGGACGGCTGGAAGCGCTGGCTGACAGTGGCCGATTCCGGCCACTTCACCTTCATCGACCTGCCCATCCTGGGCGGGCAGGCCGGGATGACCGACCCCTCCGCGCCACTCTCCGGAAAGCGGGCGGGCGAGATCACCACGGCGTACGTGGGCGCCTTCTTCGACCAGCACCTACGTGGCAGGCACCAGCGACTGCTGGACGGCCCGTCCACCGCCAACCCCGAAGTCACCTTCCGCAACCCCTAGGAACCGCGTTGCGGACCCCGGCCGCCGGTTCCGTGCGCCGGTGCCGGTGGTCGTGAACATCGCCCTGGCGGTCGCGGAGACGATCGGCGCGGCTGGACCGAGCTGTCCGGCCCTCCCCCTGTGCCCCGCGTAACGCGGCCGATCAGACGTGGACCGTGGTGATCGGGAGCGAGGAGTCGGCGGGGATGTCCAGCAGGGACGGGGTGACACCGGCCGCCACCAGGTCGGAACCGAGCGCGGCCACCATGGCCCCGTTGTCGGTGCACAGTCCCGGGCGGGGGACGCGGAGCCGTACGCCGGCCGCGTCGCAACGCTCCTGGGCCAGGGCCCGCAGCCGGGAGTTGGCGGCCACGCCACCACCGATGAGCAGGTCCTGGACGCCGTGCTCGCGACAGGCCCGCAGGGCCTTGCGGGTCAGCACGTCGACCACCGCCTCCTGGAACGACGCCGCCACGTCGGGCACGTGGACCGGCTCGCCGGTCCTCTCGCGGGCCTCCACCCAGCGGGCCACCGCGGTCTTCAGCCCCGAGAAGGAGAAGTCGAGCGTCCCGTCGTCGTATTTGCCGCGCGGGAACGCGATGGCCGTGCCGGAACCGTCCTGGGCCGCCCGGTCGATGTAGGGGCCGCCGGGGAAGGGCAGCCCGAGCACCCGGGCCACCTTGTCGAACGCCTCACCGGCGGCGTCGTCGACCGTGGACCCCAGCGGGACGACCTCCCTGGCGACGTCGGGCACCAGCAGCAGGGAGGAATGGCCGCCCGAGACGAGCAGGGCGATGCACGGCTTGGGCAGCGCGCCGTGTTCGAGCTGGTCCACGGCCACATGGGCGGCCAGGTGGTTCACACCGTACAGCGGCACCCCCAGGCCGAGTGAGTAGGCCTTGGCGGCGGCCACGCCGACGAGCAGCGCACCGGCGAGGCCCGGGCCGGCGGTCACCGCGATCGCGTCGATGTCGGTGAAGCGCAGGCCGGCCTGCTCCAGTGCCCGTTCGATGGTCGGTGTCATCGCCTCCAGGTGCGCCCGGGAGGCGACCTCGGGCACCACACCGCCGAACCGGGCGTGCTCCTCGACACTGGAGGCGATCGTGTTGGCCAGCAGGGTGTGCCCCCGGACGATGCCCACTCCGGTCTCGTCACAGGAGGTCTCGATGCCCAGGACCAGGGGTTCGTCACGCATTGAGATCCTTCTTCATCGTGATCGCGTCGGTGCCGTCCTCGTAGTAGCGGCGGCGCAGGCCGATCCGCTCGAATCCGAACCGGTCGTACATCGCCTGCGCGTCCGGGTTGTCGGCGCGCACCTCCAGGAAGACCGAGCTTGCGCTCCGCCGTACGGCCTCGGCCAGCAGCTCGGTCAGCAGGGCCGCGCCGATCCCGGCCCGCCGCCGGCCGGCCAGGACGGCGATGGTCTGCACGTCCGCCTGGTCCCCCGCGACGAAAAGCCCGGCGTAGCCGACGATCTCCTCGTCCACCAGGGCCACCACGTAGTGCCGGGTCCTGGGCTGGTCGTCGAGCTCGCCGCGGAGCATGCCCTCGCTCCACGCGTCGTGCGGGAAGGTCTCCCGTTCGATCTTCATCACGGCGGCCAGGTCGTCGGCCGTCATCCGGCGCAGCACCGCTGTCATGTGGAGACCTTCTTCGGCGCCGAAGGCACCTTGGCGTCGGGACGGCGCAGGTAGATCGGGCGGGGCAGGCTCAGCACCGGGTGCGTGCCGCTCTCCACGACCTCCCGGACGTCCGGCCCGCCGAGCTGCTCGGCGGCCAGCGCGGCCAGCGCCCCCGCGAGGGGGTACTCCGGCGCGTCCACCAGGCGGGAGGCCCCGACGACCGCGGCGTACATCCGCGCGCCCGCCCCGACGAGCGGAAGCTCCCCGGGCAGATCCTGCGGTCTGTCGACGGAGGGGCCCGACAGCCGGACCCTCATGTCCTCGTAGTGGCCCCAGAACACCTCCTTGCGCCGCGCGTCGGTGGCCACCAGGAACGGCTCGGCCAGCCCGCTGCCGTAGGCGACGGCGTCGAGCGTGCACACGGCGTAGGCCGGGACGCCCAGCGATGTCGCGAGGGCCTGGGCGGTCATCAGGCCGACCCGCAGGCCGGTGTAGGGACCCGGGCCGGAGCCCGCGACGACGGTGGTGACGTCACCGAGCGAGGCCCCCGCCTCCCGCAGGACCGTCTCGATCGTGGGCACGAGCAGCTCACCGTGGCGACGCGCGTCAACGGTCGTCGACTCGGAGAGGACCCGCTCACCGTCGTGCAGGGCTGCGGTGACGGCGGGGGTCGCGGTATCAAAAGCCAGGACCAGCACGGACAGCTAGCCTAGTCGGTCGGGTGACGCCGGGCCCACTCCACGGGCCCGGACGCATGGTCCCGCCCGGTTCCCTGCCCGGCAAGGGGGGGCGGCCGCATGGTCCCGCCCGGTTCCCTGCCTGGCAAAGGGGGCTGCCGGCCGCCCCTCCGGCTCGGTCGGCAGCCGGCGGGAACGGTGGATTTCCCGGCGGTTTCCGCTGTTCCGGGGTCAGGTCGTGGAACCGGCCGGCTTGACCAGGGTGGCGTAGACGATCACGTTGTCACGGTACTCGTGCTTGTCCCAGTCGAAATTCCCACCGCAGGTGATCAGCCGGAGGCCGTCCTCCAGATAGACCTTGTCCGCCGGGAACCTGTCCTTGCTCACCCGTTCGACGGTGTCCACGCGATACTGGGCGACCTTGCCGTCACTGCGCACGACCTTGACGACCTGCCCCTCCCGCATCTCCTTCAGCTTGTAGAAGACCGCGGGGGCCGTCTTGGTGTCCACATGCCCGAGGATCACCGCGGCCCCCTGGTCGCCGGGGACGGCGCTGTCCTTGACCCAGCCCGCCGTGTCCGGCTTCTCGTACGGCGGAAGCTCGATCTGGCCGTCCGCCACGCCGAGTTTCATCAGGGGCGCCTTGATGCCCAGCGACGGAATGTCGATGCGGCTGGGCACGATCGAACTCCGGGCGGGCGGTATGTCCACACCGCCGCCCTTGCTGAACGCGACCATGACGGCGCCCGTGATGACTCCGGCCAGGATGATCCGGGACCAGCGGGAGGATTCAGCCATCGGGGACTACGAGCGGCGGCGACGTACGACCGCGAAGCCGACGCCGCCGGCGAGCGCCGCCGCCAGCAGGGCTCCGGTCACGCCGAACGGCATGCCCGAGTCCCGGGGACCGCCTGCCGCGGTCCCTCCGCCGCCCGTGCCGGGCGCGTGGGTGCTGATGACGGTCCGGGTCGGCTTGGCGGTGGGCGTGTCCTTCGGGGTCGGCTTGGCGTCCACCGTGATCCGGAGGCTGGCCTTGCCGGTGTCGTTGGTCCCCTCGCACCTGGCGTTGACCTCGTAGATGCCGGCCACGCTGCCGGTGGCCACGGTGGCCTGGCCGCGGACCCACGGCTTCGCCACGGGGGTGGCGCCGTTCGAGGGGGCCGGAGAGGGCGTCGTGAGGATCGGATCGAGAGCGACCGGAGTGCGGAAGATCTGGGACGAGGCGGTGCCGCGGTGCTCGGGGCCGCCCTCGGGGATCGGGCAGTTCGCCAGCACCCATACCTTCTGGCCAGCTTTGACGCGGGCCGGTTGCAACTGGACCTCGATGTCCTGCCGGCTGCTCCCCGGCACGGTGGGCGAGGCCGTCCCCGTGGGGCTGCCCGAGTTCGCCTCGGCCGTGCACCCGACCATCCCCGTCATCCCGAAAAGGGTGATGACTCCCAGAACCGCGACACGTTTGACTCTTGGCACCGTCGCACTCCACTTCGCAGTCCGGCCGACGACCCTCGCCCGGCACAACTTCCCACCACTTCCCCATTAAACATGGGCAAAAGCGCCAGAGCCGATCTTCAGCCCTGATGATCTATATCAAGTGGGGCGTAGTGCCAGCGTGCCAGGATTTTCCCGCCTATGTAGGCGGATCACACGATGCCCTCCCATCGGGCACCGATCCCGCTGAGCCGTACCGTCCGGTCCTCACCGGTGTCGCTCCGGCCGATGGAGATCTCCAGCCGGTCGTCGGCGAGTCCCTCGACAAGGCCCTCGCCCCACTCCACCACCGTCACCGAATCCTCCAGTGAGGCGTCCAGGTCGAGGTCGTCGACCTCCAGGCCGCCGCCCAGCCGGTAGGCGTCGGCGTGCACCAGCGCGGGACCGCCCGACAGGGAGGGATGCACCCGCGCGACGACGAAGGTCGGCGAGGTGATCGGCCCGCGCACCTTGAGCCCCTCGGCGATCCCCTGGACCAGGGTCGTCTTGCCCGCCCCGAGCGGTCCGGACAGCAGCACCAGGTCTCCCGGGCGGAGCAGCCCCGCCAGCTCCGTGCCCAGCTCCCGCATCTCTCCGGCGGTCGCCACGACTCTCACTTCTCACTCACTCCCGTCGACGGCCGAGCTCCCCCGGCGGCCACGTCCATGGCTCTGCTCATCGCTCTGTGCCGTCCGCCGTGCCCTCTGCTGTGCCGTCCGCCGTGCTGTCGGCGGTCGCCCGCTTGATCAGGTCGCGTAAGGCGTCGTTGACGACGGTCGGCCGCTCCAACTGGACCAGATGCGAACTGTCGGGGACCTCGGTGAACTGGGCGCGGGGAAGGGCCGCCGCCATCGCCTTGCTGTGGTCCACGGGGGTCAGCCAGTCCTTGTCACCGACGATGATCGAGACGGGCACGCCGTCCAGGATCGGCAGCGCCGCCAGCTTGTCGTGCGACATCAGCGCCGGATAGAAGTCGGCGATCACCTCGAACGGGGTGGAGCGGATCATCGACTCGGCGAAGTCGACCACCGTGGGACTGACGTTCTTGGGATCACCGAATCCCAGGTAGCGCAGGGCGAGGAAGGCCACGTCGTTGCCCGCCTCGCGGCCCCTGTCGACCAGGGCGCCGCCGCGGCTCAGCATCGACACCGTGCCCGGTGTGACCTTGTGCACCGCCTTGGCCAGCAGCGCGGGCAGGCCCAGGGAGACCTCGGCCAGCTTGCCCGAGGAGGTGGAGATCAGGGTGACGCCCCTGATCCGGTCGCCGAACAGCTCGGGGCGCCGGTCGGCCAGCGCCATGATCGTCATGCCGCCCATGGAGTGCCCCACCAGCACACACGGGCCGGGCACCAGCGCGTCGATCACCTCGGCCAGGTCGTCGCCGAGCCGGTCGATGGTGGAGTCCTCGGCCGCGGTGCGCGGTGAGCGCCCGTGGGAGCGCTGATCCCACAGGACCATGCGGTAGGAGTCGCGCAGGTCGCGCCGCTGGTAGTGCCAGGAGTCCAGGTTGAGGGTGTAGCCGTGGCAGAACACCACGGTCAGCGGGGCGTCCTCGGGACCGTCCACCTCGACGTGCAGGGACACGCCGTCGGAGGTGGTGACCGTGGTGGGCCGGCCCCGCAGCTCGCCCAGCGGCTCGTTCGCCTCAAGGTCGGGCCGGAGCCTGATGCGGCCGACGGCATACCGTTTGGCGAAGGCCGCGGCGGCCACCCCGGCCGATGCCACACCGACGACCGCGCCCGCGATCCCGACCCTGCGCCGTGTGGTAGTGCTCATGCGACCCCCTGAGATGCCTTTCACCGGTAAACGCGTGGAACCCGCGAACCGATCCTGGTCACGATCTCATGCGTGATGGTGCCCAGGGAATCCGCCCACTCCTGCGCTGTCGGTTCGCCCCGCGAACCGTCGCCGAACAGGATCACCTCGTCCCCCTCCGCCAGTGGATCGTCTCCCACGTCGATCACGAACTGGTCCATGCAGACCCGCCCGGCGATCCGTCGCCGGCGGCCACCCGCCAGCACCTCCACCTGATTGGTGGCCTGTCGCAGGATGCCGTCCGCGTACCCGAGGGGGACGAGACCAAGCGTTGTTTCACAATCTGTCACATAAAGGTGCCCATAAGACACGCCCGAACCCGCCGGAACCCTCTTGGCCAAGGCGATCCGCGCCGCCAGCGTCATCGCGGGACGGAGACCGAAATCACCGAGCTCGGGGATGGGGCTCAGGCCGTAGGCCGCGATGCCCGGCCGGACCATGTCGTAACGTGCCTGCGGCAGCGTCACCGTCGCCGCCGAGTTGGCGATGTGCCGGATCACCTGGGAACCGCCGGCGCCCGCCTTCTCCGCGATCGCCAGCGCGTCGTCGAAGGCGGTGAGCTGGGCCGCGATGGAAGGGTGGCCCGGGATGTCGGCGCAGGCGAAGTGCGACCAGAGCCCGGTGATCTCGACGGTCCCGTCGGTCTGCCGGGCCAGGGCCCGGTCCACCAGCGCGGACCAGTCGGCGGGCCCCGCTCCGCCACGGGAGAGGCCGGTGTCCGCCTTCAGGTGCACCCTGGCGGCCCTGCCCGCACGGCCGGCCGCCTCGGCGATCTCGTCCACCAGCGCGGGGGTGGCGGCCGAAAGCTCCACCTCCTGGCCGATCGCCTGATCCAGGGGCTCGCCGGGCGGGATGATCCACGCCAGGACCGGCGCGGTGATCCCCGCGGCCCGCAGCTCCAGGGCCTCACGGATGTAGGCGGCGCCGAGCCGGGTGGCCCCGCCCTCCAGGGCGGCCCGCCCGCAGGCGACCAGCCCGTGCCCGTAGCCGTCCGCCTTGACCACGACCATCGTCTCGGCACCGGGGACGTACCCCCCGAGCAGGGCGACGTTGTCGCGGATCGCCGACAGGTCCACCCGTGCCTCGGCCGGGGTCATCGGGAAGCTCATCTTTCCAGTCTGGCAGGTCAGCCGTCCTTCCGAAGCCCATCGGCGAGCGTCCTGATGACGCCGGGGACGGCTTCGAGGACGTCCCAGGCGGCGAGCGGGCCGTGCCGCCCGGCGATTCCGTGCAGATAGGCGGCGCAGGAGGCCGCGTCGTATCCGCTGAGCCCACCGGCCAGCAGCGCGCCCGCGAGCCCGGCCAGCACGTCGCCGGTCCCGCCGGTGGCCAGCCAGGGGCTGCCGGTGAGGTTGGCCCTGACCGGCAGCCCCTGCTGCGCGACCAGTGTGGTGGACCCCTTCAGCAGGACGGTCACGCCCAGTTCCGACGCGGCCCGCCGTACGTGCTCCAGCCGCCGGGCCTCGATCTGTGCCCGCGGCACGTCCAGCAGGCGCGACAGCTCACCCGCGTGCGGGGTGATCAGCACCGGCGCGGCCCGCCGGAGCAGCGACCTGTCCTGGGCCACCAGGGTGAGGCCGTCGGCGTCCACGAGCACTGGGACGTCGCTCGCCAGCACCGAACGGGCGAGGGCGAGCGACTCGGGCCCGGTGCCGAGCCCGGGGCCCAGGACCCACGCCTGCACCCGGCCCACCTCGCCGATCCCCTCGTCCGGCCGCAGCGGGGTGATCACGGCTTCGGGCCAGCGGGCCCGTACCTGGGCCACCGGCTCGGCGACCCCCGCGTAGCGGACCAGCCCCGCCCCCGCCCGGATCGCCCCGCCGACGGCCAGCACGGCGGCCCCGGTGTACTCGTGGCTGCCGGCGGCGACGCCCACCACGCCCCTGCTGTACTTGTCGGAGCCCGCGTCCGGCCTGGGCAGCATCCGTGCCACGTCGGCGCCGGTCAGCGCGGTCGCCTCGGGGTCCGGCAGGTACGGCCCGAGCCCGATGTCGACGAGCTCCAGCCGGCCCGCGTTCCCCGCGCCCGGGTCGACCAGCGAACCGATCTTGTAGGCCCCGAAGGTCACCGTGACGTCGGCCCGGACCACGGCCCCGTCGATCCGGCCGCTGCCGGCGTCCACCCCGCTCGGCACGTCCACCGCGACCACCGCTCCGGCCGTCTCGCCGGCCAGCCCCGCGAGGGTCGCGTACGGCTCGCGCAGGGCTCCCGTCCCGCCGATCCCGGCCAGCCCGTCCACGACCAGGTCCGCCGCCCGGATGAGCTCACCGGCCGCCGAGACGGCGCCGCGCCCCGGCCGCGCGGGTGTCCGACCGCCTCCGGGCGCGTCCCGCGCAGGGACGGTCCTTCCCGCATCCGGCCCGGCGTCCGGCGGAGCCGCCGGAGCTTCTCCGGAGACGGCACCGCCGAGCTCCGTCACGCGTCCCCCGGACCGTCGCAGCGCGGCCAGCCCGGCCGCGTGGACCCGCGTCCCGGCGAGGATCGCGTCCACCCTGGCTCCCCTGGAAGCGAGCCGCGCCCCGGCGTAGAGGGCGTCGCCGCCGTTGTCGCCGCCGCCGACCAGCAGCACGACACGGGAGCCGTACACGTGGCCGAGCGTCCTGGCGCAGGCCACGGCGAGCCCGGTGGCCGCCCGTTCCATGAGCGTGCCCTCCGGCAGGGTGGCCATCAGCGCCGACTCGGCCGCCCTGATCTGGTCGATGGTGTAAGCGGTCAGCATGATCTCGACGCTATCCCGAGCCGGTCACCACCGCGTGGTCCGGCGTGGTCCGCGCGGCCTCCAGGACGTTCAACCCTCGGCGATCACGTAGGCGACGGCCACGCCCCCGTCGTGCGTCAGCGACACGTGCCACCGCGTCACCCCGAGCGCCGCCGCGACCTCGGCGACCCTGCCGCTCACGTGCAGCTCCGGCCGGCCGTGCTCACCGGTCCGCACCTCGGCCTCCAGGTGGGCCAGGCCGGGCGGCGCGCCGAGTGCCTTGGCCACCGCCTCCTTGGCCGCGAACCGCGCGGCAAGGGACTGCACGGCGAGGACCCGCTCGCCCTCGGTGAACAGCCTCGTCCGCAGCCCCGGGCTCCGCTCCAGTGTCCTCTCGAACCGGGCCACGTCCACGACGTCCACGCCGATGCCCACGATCACGGGTCCAGGTTAGCGAAACCCGGGTACCGTGGCCGTTTCGCACCGAGCCGCGGGGAATGATCGGCGATATGGGGACCTGAGGCTTTCCCCGTTATACGGACCGGCAATCCAGAGACGTTGTCCACAGGCTGTGGACAACAGGACGGCGGGGCCGCCCACTCCGCCGCCTACTCCGCCGTCTACTCCACGGTGACGGACTTGGCCAGGTTGCGGGGCTGGTCGACGTCGTGGCCCTTGGCGGCGGCCAGTTCGCAGGCGAAGACCTGCAGCGGCACCGTGGCCACCAGGGGCTGGAGCAGCGTCGGCACCGCGGGGATGCCGATCAGCGTGTCGGCGTAGGGGGCGACCGTGCTGTCCCCCTCCTCCGCGATGACGATGGTCATCGCCCCCCTGGCCCGGATCTCCTGGATGTTCGACACGATCTTGTCGTGCAGCACGCGCTGGCCGGACGGGGAGGGGACGACCACCACGACCGGCAGGCCTTTCTCGATCAGCGCGATCGGGCCGTGCTTGAGTTCGCCCGCCGCGAAGCCCTCGGCGTGCATGTAGGCCAGTTCCTTGAGTTTCAGCGCCCCCTCCAGCGCGACCGGGAACCCCACGTGGCGGCCGAGGAAGAGCACGCAGCGCTCGGCGGCCAGCGACCGGGCCAGCGCGCGGACCGGTTCCACGGTCCGGAGCACCTCCTCGACCTTGGCCGGTATCTGCGCCAGCCACTCGATGACCTGGGAGATCTCGTCACCGAACCGGGTTCCCCGGATCTGGGCCAGATAGAGCGCCACGAGGTAGCAGGCCACGAGCTGGGTGAGGAAGGCCTTGGTGGAGGCGACCGCGACCTCCGGGCCCGCATGGGTGTAGAGGACGGCGTCGGACTCGCGGGGGATCGTGGAGCCGTTCACGTTGCAGATGGCCAGCACCCGGGACCGCTGCTCACGGGCGTGCCGTACGGCCATCAGCGTGTCCATCGTCTCTCCGGACTGGGTGATCACGACGACCAGCGTGTCCCGGTTGAGGATCGGGTCGCGGTAGCGGAACTCGCTGGCCAGCTCGACCTCGCACGGCACCCCGGCCCAGTGCTCGATGGCGTACTTCGCGATGAGCCCCGCGTGGTAGGAGGTCCCGCACGCGACAACGATGATCTTGTTGATGTCCCGCAGCTCCTGGTCCGACAGCCGCATCTCGTCCAGCACCAGCTGCCCGTCGGGGCCGACCCGGCCGAGCAGCGTGTCGGCGACCGCCCTCGGCTGTTCGGCGATCTCCTTGAGCATGAAGTAGTCGTGGCCGCCCTTCTCCGCGGCCGAGGCGTCCCAGTCCACGTGGTAGTCCCGGGTCGGCGCAGGGGCTCCGTGGAAGTCGGTGACCGTGATCTCCGACCTCCGCAGCTCGACCACCTGGTCCTGGCCGAGCTCGACCGCCTCCCGCGTGTAGGCGATGAACGCGGCCACGTCCGACCCGAGGAAGTTCTCCCCCTCCCCGCGCCCGACCACCAGCGGTGAGTTGCGCCGCGCGCCGACGACCACGTCGGGCTCGTCCACCGAGACCGCCAGCAGCGTGAACGCCCCCTCCAGCCGCCGGCACGCCCGGCGCATCGCCTCGGCCAGGCCGTCCCCGGCGAACCGTTCCAGCAGGTGCGCCACCACCTCGGTGTCGGTCTCGGAGGCGAGTTTGTGCCCGTCGTTCTCCAGTTCGGTGCGGAGTGCCGCGAAGTTCTCGATGATGCCGTTGTGGATGACCGCGATCCGCGCCTCGCAGTCGGTGTGCGGGTGGGCGTTGCGGTCGGTCGGCGCGCCGTGGGTGGCCCACCGGGTGTGCCCGATCCCCACGGTCGACGGCGGCGTGGGACGCGCGGCGAGCACGGAGCGCAGGTTGACCAGCTTCCCGGCCCGCTTCTGCACGGTCAGCGCGCCGCCGGTCCCGACCAGTGCTATCCCCGCCGAGTCGTACCCCCGGTACTCAAGGCGTCCCAGCCCTTCGACCGCGACCTCGACCGCCTGACGTTGACCGACATATCCCACGATTCCACACATGGCCTCCCCCTCTGTCATGGGAAGGATCGACCGTTGAGCCTATGGAGAACCCCCCCGGGGTGCCAAGAATCCTGCCCGGCGCCGGGCAGGGCCGTCCCCACGGGGGACCGCTTCCGACAGGTCAGTAGGCTTCGGGACCATGACCAACGGGTGGGACGCGACGCCGTACGTCGAGCTGAGCCGGGCGCAGTGGGGCGAACTCCGCAAGAACACGCCCCTGACGCTCACCAAGGAAGAACTCGAAGATCTGCGCGGGATCGACGACCCGATCGACCTCGCCGAGGTCACCGACATCTACCTGCCGCTGACCCGGCTGCTCAACCTCCACTTCACCGGGGCCAGGCAGCGCAGCGCGGCGCTCAACACCTTCCTGGGCGCCAGCCCGCGGCCCACGCCGTACATCCTGGGCATCGCCGGCAGCGTCGCGGTCGGCAAGTCCACCACCGCCCGGCTGCTGCACACCCTGCTGGCCCGCTGGCCCGAGCACCCCCGGGTGGACCTGGTCACCACCGACAGCTTCCTCTACCCGAACGAGGTCCTCACCGCCAGGGACATCATGCACCGGAAGGGCTTCCCGGAGAGCTACGACCGGCGGGCCCTGGTCCGGTTCGTCGCCGACGTCAAGGCCGGGCTGCCCGAGGTGAACGCCCCCGTCTACAGCCACCTGGAGTACGACATCGTCCCCGGTGCGACCCAGGCCGTGCGCCGGCCCGACATCCTCATCGTCGAGGGACTCAACGTCCTGCAACCCGCTCCGCCCACCGCGCTCGCGATCAACGACTACTTCGACTTCTCCATCTACGTCGACGCCAAGACCGAGCACATCCGCGACTGGTACGTGGACCGCTTCCACAAGCTCCGCCGTACGGCCTTCGAGGATCCCAAGTCCTACTTCAGATACCTCGCCGAACTGTCGGACGAGGAGGCGACCGCGTTCGCCAGGAACGTGTGGCGCGACATCAACGAGCGCAACCTCGTGGAGAACATCGCCCCCACCCGGGGCAGAGCCGGCCTCGTGCTGTACAAGGGCGCCGACCACTCCATCCGGCGGGCACGGCTGCGCCGCATCTGACCCCGGGCACCCCTTCTCCGGGCTCCGGTGCACCGCAACACAGGTTCTAGGGTGGGCCCGTGCTGCATCTACGCGTGATCAGTCCGCGGGAGCTGACGGACGACGTCCTGGCGCTGCTCGACGGCGCCGTCGGCGTGACCAATCTCGTCGTGCTCCCCGGCGCGGCCCGCTCCCCCGAGGGCGACCTGATCCAGCTCGACATCGCCCGGGAGGCCGCCAACGAGGTGATCGAACAGCTCCAGCGGCTCGGCCTGTGCGCGGAGGGCTCCATCGCCGCCGAGCAGGTCGACCTGTCGATCTCGGACGCGGCCGACCGCGCCGAGGAGGAGGCTCCCGGAGAGGGGGACGACGCCGTGGTCTGGGCGGAGTTCGCCCGGAAGGTCAGCGACGACTCCCGGCTCACCTGGGCCTTCCTGGCGTTCCTGACGATCGCCACGCAGATCGCGGCGATCGGCGTGATCGTCAACTCGCCCATCCTCATCGTCGGCGCGATGGTGCTGGGACCGGAGTTCGGGGCGATCGCGGCCGTCTGCTTCGGCCTGCTCCGGCGAGACCCGGAGCTGATCGGGCGAGCCCTGCGCACGCTGGCCATCGGCTTCGCGGTCGCCATCGCGATCACCTTCGCCTGCGCCCTGGCCCTGCGCGGGCTGGGCTGGATGGAACCGTCGAGCCTGAACGGCCACAAGGAGATCGAGTTCATCGTCAAGCCCGACCGGTGGTCCTTCGTCGTGGCGCTGCTGGCCGGCGCGGCCGGCGTGCTCTCGGTCACCGCGGGCAAGTCCTCGGCCCTGGTCGGCGTCTTCATCTCGGTGACCACGGTCCCCGCCGCCGGCTACTTCGCCCTCGCCACGGCGCTGGCACTCTGGGGCGACGTGGCGGCGTCGGCCGCCCAGCTCGGGGTGAACATCGCGGGCATGGTCATCTCCGGCACGATGACCCTGATCGTCCAGCGGGCCTACTGGTCCAGGTTCGGCGTGCGGCTTCCGGCGCGGCGGCCGCACGGTTCCGGGCACGGGTAGGACACCCGCCCGTCCGATGGAGGAGGGACGGCTCCTCCGTGGGACGGAGGAATTCACCCCACCCGATAGGTAGTGTCCGAGCATGACTATCCTCGCCACCGAGGGACTGACCAGACGTTTCCCCGGGGTAACGGCACTCGATCAGCTCACCGTCACCGTCGGTTCCGGTGTGACCGGCCTGGTCGGCGCCAACGGCGCGGGCAAGTCCACGCTGATCAAGATCCTGCTGGGCCTGCTCCCGCCCTCCGCCGGCAGTGCCCGGGTGCTCGGCATGGACGTGACGGTCCAGGGCGCCGAGATCCGCCGGGTCGTGGGTTACATGCCCGAGCACGACTGCCTGCCCCCGGATCTGTCCGCCACCGAGTTCACCGTGCACATGGCCCGGATGTCGGGCCTGCCGCGCACCGCGGCCCGGGAGCGCGCCGCCGACGTGCTGCGTCATGTGGGCCTCTACGAGGAGCGCTACCGCGCGATGGGCGGCTACTCCACCGGCATGAAACAGCGGGTCAAACTGGCCCAGGCCCTGGTGCACGATCCACGCCTGGTGCTCCTGGACGAGCCGACGAACGGCCTCGACCCGCAGGGCCGCGACGAGATGCTCACGCTGATCCGCAAGATCGGCGCCGAGTTCGGCATCAGCGTGCTGGTCACCTCCCACCTGCTGGGCGAGTTGGAGCGGGTCTGCGACCACGTCATCGTGATCGACGGCGGCAGGCTGCTGCGCTCGTCGTCCATCGGCGAGTTCACCCAGACCACCCAGACCGTCACCGTCGAGGTCGAAGAGGGGCAGGACGCGCTGGCGGCCCGCCTCACCGAGCTGGGCGAGACCGTCACCCCCCACGGCCGGATGCTCCTGGTCCACGTCCGCGCGCCGGAGACCTTCGACACCCTGCGCGACGCCGTCTGCGAGCTCGACCTCTGCCTGGTCCGCATGGAGCAGGGCCGCCAGCGCATCGAGGACGTCTTCAGGGAGCCGGTCAATGTCTGAGCCCACGGGTGTCATCCACGACATCGGATACCGCCACTACGACGGCGTACGGCTCGGCCGCGCCCACGCCACCGCCGCACTCGCCGTGCACAGCCTGCGCGGCGTGTTCGGGCTGGGCCGTACGGCCCGCGCGAAGATCATCCCGTTCCTGCTGGCGGGCATCATGCTGCTCCCCGCGGTCGTCTCCATCGCGATCATGGCGCTGGTCAAGCAGGAGGGGATGCGCTACACCGAGTACGCGGTCGTCATGCAGGCCGTGCTGGCGATCTTCCTGGCCTCGCAGTCCCCCTACACAGTGGCGCCCGACCTGCGGTTCCGCGTGCTGCCGCTCTACCTGTCGCGCCCGGTGACGCTGATCGACTACGTGGGGGCGAAGCTCGCGGCGATGATCGCGGCGATGTTCCTGCTGCTGGCGGTCCCGCTCACCGTGCTGTTCCTCGGTGAGGTGGTCGTCGACCTCCCCGGGCCGACGCACACCACCGACTACCTGACCAGCATGGCCGGAGCCGTCGGCTACGCGGTGCTGCTGGCCTGCCTCGGCGTGGCGATCGCCTCCTTCACCCCCCGGCGCGGCCTGGGCGTGGCCTCGGTCATCGCCTTCTACCTGCTCGCCTCGGCCGTCTCCACCGTCATCGCGGCGACGATGGAGTCGACGAACAACTACACCGCCGCCGGGCTGGCCTGGATGATCAACCCGTTCTTCCTCGTCGACGCCGCGGTGCAGGTGGGCATCTTCGACGCGAAGCCGTCCGCGTCCACCGTCTACCCGGCGGGGACGGGCACCGTCCTGGCGATCCTGGTGATGCTCGCGCTGATCGCCCTGTCGGTGACCGCCCTGGTCCTGCGCTACCGGAAGGCTGCCGCCCGATGAGAATCGAACTGGCCCAGGTCTCACGCTGGTACGGCAACGTGGTCGCCGTCAACGACGTCACCATGACCATCGGCCCCGGCGTCACCGGCCTGCTCGGCCCCAACGGCGCGGGCAAGTCCACGCTGCTGCACATGATGGCCGGGTTCCTGGCCCCCTCGGGCGGCACGGTGACCCTGGACGGCACGAAGATCTGGCGCAACCACGAGATCTACCGCTCGATCGGCCTGGTCCCCGAACGCGAGGCCGTCTACGGCTTCCTCACCGGCTGGCAGTACGTGCTGTCCAGCGCCAGACTCCACCAGTTGCCCGACCCCGAGGACGCCGCGCGCAAGGCGCTCGCCATGGTCGACATGGAGCCGGCCAAGGACCGCAGGGTGGAGACCTACTCTAAGGGCATGCGCCAGCGCGTCAAGGTCGCCGCGGCGCTCGTGCACGACCCGGAGGTGCTCCTGCTCGACGAGCCGTTCAACGGCATGGACCCGCGCCAGCGCCTGCACCTGATGGACCTGATCCGCGCCATGGGCACCGCCGGCAAGACCATCCTGTTCAGCTCGCACATCCTGGAGGAGGTGGAGCGCGTCGCCCAGCACATCGAGGTCCTGGTCGCCGGCCGCCACGCCGCCTCCGGCGACTTCCGCGAGATCAGGCGCAGGATGACCGACCGGCCGCACGTGTTCCAGGTCCGCTCCAGCGACGACCGCCGCCTGGCCTCCGCCCTGATCGCCGACGCCTCCTCCGGCGCGGTCGCGCTCACCGAGGCGGGCCTGGAGGTACGGGCCGTCGACTTCCGGCGCTTCACCCGGCTGCTGCCCCGGGTCGCCAAGGACGCCGGGGTGCGGATCTGGCAGATCTCGCCGGCCGACGAAGACCTGGAGAGCGTCTTCTCCTATCTGATCAACAGGAGTGGCTGACCATGAACGGTGTCATCGCCGGAATCTCCTATCGGGCGCTGCTCGGCCGCCGGCGGATCTGGCTGCTGATCATTCTGCCGCTGGTGCTGATCGGGCTGGCCCTGCTGCTGCGCGTGGTCGGCGGCGGAGGTGAGAGCGCCGCCGTCACGCTCCTGCAGACCTTCGCCGTCGGCACCATGCTGCCGCTGCTGGGCATGATCGCGGGGACCGGCGTGATCGCCCCCGAGATCGACGACGGAACCATCATCCACATGCTGGCCAAACCGATCTCCCGCCCGGTCATCGCGCGGACCAAGTTCCTGGTCGCCGCCTCGATCCTCGCGCTGTTCGCCGCCGTGCCGACCTTCGTCGCGGCCTACCTGCTGGTCGGTCTCCAGTCCGGAATCGCGTACGGCTTCGCCCTCGGCGCCCTGATCGGCGGTGTCGCCTACGCGGCGGTGTTCATGCTGCTGGGCATCCTGACCCGGCACGCGGTCACCGTCGGCATCGTCTACGCGCTCCTCTGGGAGGGCGTGGTCGGCAACTTCGTCCCCGGAGCCCGTAAGTTCTCCATCCAGCAGTGGGCCCAGTCGGTCGCCGACCAGCTGTCGTCCTCGCCGTTCCTGTCCACCGAGATCGCCCTCGGCTTCGCCGTACCCGCCCTGGTCGTCGTCACCGCCGGCGCGGTCGTCTGGGCGGGGCAGCGGCTGCGGAGCTTCTCCCTCACCGGCGACGAGTGACCATGCGCGCCCCCTGTCGCGGGGGGCGCGCATGTACGGTTCACTTATGAAGTCTCGCCTGGTGGAACTACGCCTCACCGAGTTCAAGACCTTCCGTGACGCGAAACTCCCCCTGGGCCGCATGACGACGCTCATCGGCCGCAACAGCAGCGGAAAATCGAACGCCCTCGACGGGCTTGAGGTGCTGTCCCGGCTGGCGTCCGGAGCGGATCTTGTCGACGCGCTGGACAGCAGGCGAGGCGACGAAGGCCCCCTGCGCGGAGGCATGGCAGGATGCCCTCCCCATGGAACGGACCGGTTCCAACTGGGCTGCACCGTCTTCGCCCCTGACCGACTCGGCAAAGGCTACTCGCTGATATATCTCGACGTCACGATCCAGGTCCGCCCGGAGCCGGAGATCATCAGCGAAACCCTTGTCGGCATATCAGGAAAACGTCGCTCGACACGGAATCCGTTGAGCCAGATCGCGCACGATCTTCTCAGCACCTCGGGTGCGCATCCTGGATCCGGCACCATCGACGCCACCTGGTACAACGGTCGCCGAGGACGAGACCCCAGGGCTTCGTTCCGCTCCACCCGGCTCCTCACCAGCCAGCTCCCTCTCCGGCTGGCGGGCGAGACGGAGGCCGAGCAGCGTGTCGCCACGGCTGCTGAGGACGTCCTGGAGACGCTTCGCGGAGTCTTCCATCTGGACCCCGTACCGCACCTCATGCGGCAGTACGTCCCCAGTCGCGACACACGGCTACGCCGGACCGCTGAGAATCTCCCAGCGGTGATCGGCCACCTGAAGGAATACGATCCCCAGCGTTTCCAGCAACTTGTCACCCGGGTGCAGAGCCTTGTCGAGCATGAGGTGACGGGGATCGAGATCATTCGTTCGCCGCTCAATGACGTGATGCTCGCCCTCCGGGAGGACGGGGCCACCACCCCGGCCAGGGAGATGAGCGACGGCCTGCTGAGGTTCACGGCCATCGCCACGAGCTTGCTCCGCCAAGGACAGGACCTCGATCTCGGCGGACGCGGCTCGGAAGACGACAGCAGGTCCCCCACTCTGGTGATCGAGGAATTGGAGAACGGCCTGCATCCCTCCCAGGCCACGCAGATACTCGATCTGGTCAAGCAGGCCACACAGGAAGACGCCTCCCGAGTGATCTTCACGACGCATAGCCCCGCACTGCTTTCGGCTCTGGGAGCGGAAGACCACAAAGATGTCGTCGTATGCTCTCGCGATCGCGAGACCGGTCTTTCCCATCTTCGAAAACTTCCAGAGATGGATGGATACCCCAGCTTGATGGCTCAGGGCGATCTCGGCATGATCGCCACGTCCGGCCTGCTGGAACAGGCTCCCGCTCCGGCCCGTGACTTCACCGAGTTCGACCGTCTTATGGGGATCGGCTAGCGGTGGCGCGGAAAGTGGAGTTCATCGACACCTCAGTGCTCTGCAACCTGCTCAACATCCCTGGGAGAAACCAGGACTATGCGGCCATCGCCCAGCAGTTGAGAGAGAAAAGGCAGGAGTGTGATCTCATCCTGCCCATCACCGCCGTCATCGAGACCGGCAATCACATCGCCCAGCTCCCGGACGGCCGGCTCCGCAGGCAGCATGCCGACAGGCTGAGCGCGCTTCTCGAACTCGTCATCACCGGTCAGGCACCGTGGGTGCTCCACACCGTCGAATGGGGCGAGGCTTTTCTGCGTTCGCTTCTCGCGGGAGCGGGGACCGGGACACCGTTCTCCGACCATGTGATGGTGAAACTCGGCCTGGGAGACCTCTGCATCCTGGCCGAACGGGAGCTCTACCGGGCGAGGGTGGTCAATGTGGAGGTCGGTATCTGGACCTTGGACACGCAGCTTCGATCCCACTCCTGAACGACGGGGTACGGCCTGCGGGAGTGCCGTACCCCGTTGCGCCGAGCTGTTACGAGGACGACCGCCGTGCTCCGGCGCGACGCCTGGAACGGCGGAGGAGCAGCATCCCGGCCAGCATCAGGGCCAGCAGGCCCGCCACCGCCACCGCGTACCACAGCCGGCTGGCGGGCTCGGCGGCCGCACGGGCGGCCTCGGCGGCGGCCGCCCCGGCCGGCAGTTGGTCGGAGTGGGTGGCGCAGACGAGCGGCTTGTCGTCCCCCTTGGTGCTCGCGCAGGCGACGGTGGCCAGGCGCAGGAGGTCCTCCGGCGTGGCCCGCACCTCGGCGGTGGTGTGGAAGGTCGCCTTCTTGCCCGCGGGCACGTCGACGGTCCAGTGGACCTGGCCCTCCGCCGCCGTGCCATGGCCGTCGGCCGAGACGAAGTGCAGGCCGGTCGGCAGACTCTGGGTGAGGTCGAGCCCGCGCGCCTTGTCCGTGCCGATGTTGTTGACGGTGACGGTGTAGGTGAGCCGGTCCCCTTCCTGCGCGGCGGTCCGGCCGTTGTCGACACTGATGCTCAGCTTGGGGGCGGCGGCGGGTGCCTTCTTGTCCTTGTCCCCGTGCGAGGTGAGCGCGGATGCCTTCCTGTCGTCGTCCTCCGGGTGCGGCTTGAGTACGGCCGCCGCCGGTGAGAGCGTGGCGAGGGTGACGGCCAGGAACGCCCCGAGTCCGCAGAGAGTGGCGGTGCGCCGCGTTGCGGTGCGGGGGTGGATCTCTGCCATGACTTCTCCTTCACATCGTTCGTTTGTCAGGTGAATGCGGTGAGACGTGCTCGACGGCCTGCCGAGGTCCCGTCCGGAACGGCGGCGCGTCACTTGGCCGTCGCGATGTAGGTGAGCGTCCCCGAGTAGCTGTCCGCCGGGACGAAGGGGATGTAGGCCTCGAAGTCGTTGAGGATGGCGTCTCCGTTGGGAGAGGACGGCTCGGGCTGTTCGTGGACGAGCAGCGGGGTGTCGGACGAGATGGGCCGGAAGACCGACGTGCCGCTCTCGCGCACCTGCAGGTTCCCGACCGGGATGGTGGCGGTGTTGCCCCCGTCTGCCGAGGTGAGTTCGGCAGACGCCGCCTGGACGGTGACGGCGTAGCCGTCGAGGTTGTTCGTGGTGACCGTCATGCTCACCGCTCCGTTGCTCCGGACGGTCGAGTTCGGAGGCCCGCTCAGGGTGAAAGCACTGGTCAGGTCGGTGAGGTTGATGCTCACGTCGGTCACGTCCGTCAGGACGGAGCAATCGGGGTCGGTGCCGCCGACGGGGCAGGTGCTGCCTGTCACCGCCGAAGTGACCCGGTTGTCGAGGATCCCGTCTCCGGTGGTCGCCTCTCCATCGGTGGTGACGGAGAAGGTGATGATCACGTTCGCCTGCATCGGCAGTGATCCGGTCCAGGTCAGCAGGTCGCCGGTGCGGCCGACGGTGCCGGCCGTGGCGGTCGCGTCACCGTTGTAGACGGCGTCGTCGAGCACCCCGGCCAGCGTGTCGGTGAGCGCGACCGCGGCATACGGCGCCTCGCCGGTGTTCGTGGCCACGATCGTGTACTGGACGACGCCGCCGGCGACCACATTCCCGTTGTTGTCGGCGGTCTTGGTGATGGCGAGGCCGGGGACCAAGATGGCGACCGTCGTGGTGCAGCCGGGGTCGGTCCCTCCGGCGGGGCAGGTCGTCCCGGGGGTGGTGGAGACGACGGTGCCGGTCAGGGTCTTGTCGCCCGGCGAGGGATAGACGGCGGTGACCGTGTAGGTGACCACCGCGATGGCGCCCACGGCGAGATTGCCGCTCCAGGCGAGCGTACCGTCGGTGTAGGTGACGGTACCGGTGGTAGCGGTCGCGTCGCCGTCATAGGTCGCGTCATCCAGCACCCCGGCCAGCGACTCGGTGAACACGGCACCGGCGTAGTCGGTCTCGCCGGTGTTGGTCAGCGTCACCGTGTAGTGAACGGCGTTCCCGGCGACGACGGTGCCGGTGTCGGCGGTCTGCGTGATGGTGAGCTGTGGCACCAGGACGCGCACGAACGTCGTGCACGCCGGGTCGGTGCCGCCCGCCGGGCAGGTGCTGCCCGGAGTCGGCGAGGTCACGTTGCTGGTCAGTGCCTTGTCGCCGGGGTCGGGGTCCTTCACCGTGACGGAATAGGTGATCGTGGCGCTCGCGCCGATGGCGAGGGCGCCGGTCCAGGTCAGCTTCGGCGCCGTGTGGTCGAGGGTGCCGGTGGTGGCGGTCGCGTCACCGTTGTAGACCGTGTCCGGGAACAGCCCGTCGAGCGCGGAGACGACAGTGGCGGCGGCGTAGTCCGTCTGCCCGGTGTTGGTGAGCGCGACCGTGTAGACGATCGTGCCACCGGGGGTGGTGGTCGCCACGTTGGCGCTCTGGGTGATGCTCAGAGCCGGGATCAGAACGGTGACGGTCGCGGTGCACGCCGGGTCGGTGCCCCCCGCCGGGCAGGTGCTGCCCGGCACGGACGAGGCGACGACATTGGTCATGCTCTTGTCACCGGTGCTGGGATCGTTGACCCTCACCGTGTAGGTGACGGTCGTGCTCGCGCCGACCGCCAGGTCACCGGTCCAGGTCAGCGTGGAGTCCGTCAGAACGAGGGTGCCGGTGCCGGCGACCGCGTTGTCGTTGTAGGTCGCGTCGTCCAGCACCCCCGCCAGCACGTCCGTGACCGTCGCCCCGCTGTACGGGGTCTGGCCGGAGTTCGCGATCGTGACCGTGAACCGCACGGTGGCCCCGGGGGTCGTGGTCGCCGTGTCCGCCGCGACGGAGACGGCCAGCGCGGGGATCAGGACGGTCACCGTCGAGGTGCAGCCGGCGCCACCGCCGCCCGGCGGGCAGGTGCTGCCCGGCACGGACGAGGCGACGACGCCGGTCATGGTCTTGTTCCCGGGGTCGGGGTCGCGCACGGTGACAGAGAAGGTGATCGTTGTGCTCGCGCCGATCGCCAGGTCCCCGGTCCAGGTCAGGTTGGGACTGATGAACGCGACGCCGCCGCTCGCGGCGGTCGCGTCGCCGTTGTACGTCGCGTCGTCCAGCACCCCGGCCAGCGCGTCCGTGACCGTCGCCCCGCTGTACGGGGTCTGGCCGGAGTTCGCGATCGTGATCGTGTAACCGACCGTGGAGCCGGGGGCGGTGGTGACGGTGTCCGCGACCGTGGCGATGGTCAGCGCGGGGACGAGCACCGTGACGAGCGTCGTGCACGCCGGGAAGGTCCCGGTGGACGGGCAGGTGCTGCCCAGCGCGTCGGAGAAGACGCTGTTGGCGATCAGCTTGCCGCCGGGATCGGGGTCGAGCACGGTGACCGAGTAGGTGATCGTGACGCTTGCGCCGACCGCCAGGTCCCCGGTCCAGGTCAGGTTGGGACTGATGAACGCGACGCCGCCGCTCGTGGCGGACGCGTCGCCGTTGTAGGTGGTGTCCGCGAGTACCGCCGTGAGCCGGTCGGTCACGGTCGCCCCGGTGTACGGGGTCTCGCCGGAGTTCGTGACCGTGATCGTGTAGGCGATGATGCCGCCGGGGGTGACCGTGGCCCGGTCCGCGGACTTGGAGATGTTCAGGGCCGGGGTCAGTACGGTCACGGACGAGGCGCAGGCCGGGTCGGTGCCGCCGACGGGGCAGTTGGTGCCCGGGGTGGCCGAGGTCACCACGGCGTTCAGCGTCTTGTTCCCGGGGTCGGGGTTGCGCACCGTCACCGAGAAGGTGACGGTGACCGTCGCGCCGACCGCCAGGGGTCCGCCCTGCCACCTCAGGACGCCGGTCGCGGAGGTGAAGGTGAGGCTGCCCGCCGAGGTCGTCCCGTCGCCGCCGTAGGTCGCGTCGTCGAGGACGCCGGCCAGTAAACTGTCCACCACGGCGTTGTCGTAGGAGGTCTGTCCGGTGTTGGCGATCGTGACGGTGTAGCTCACCACCCCGGTCGGGATGGCCGTGGCGACGTCCGCCGAGGTCGTGATCGTGATCCTGGAGACCAGGACCTGGTTGGAGCAGCGGGTGTCGGTTCCGCCGATCGGGCAGGTGGTGCCCGAGGTGGTGGAGGTGACGGCGCTGGTCAGCGTCTGGTTACCAGTGCCCGGAGTGTCGACCGTGACGCTGTAGGTGATGACGGCCGCCTGGCCGGGGTTGAGGGCGCCGGTCCAGCTCACGGCCTGGCCGCCGAAGGCGGCGGTACCGCGCGTGGCGCTCACGTCGCCGTTGTAGGCGGCGTCGTCCAGCACTCCGGTCAGCGCGTCGGTGAAGTTCGCCGCGGCGAACGGCACCTGCCCGGTGTTGGTGGCGGTGACCGTGTAGGTGACCGTCCCGCCGGGCGTGGTCGACGCGGTGCCGGCCGTCTTCACGATCGTCAGGATCGGGGTGAGAATGACGACCCTCGCGGCGCACGCCGTGTTCCCGCTGGCGGGCGGGCAGGTGCTGCCCACCTCGGTGGACACGGCCTCGTTGATCAGGAGCTTGTCACCCAGAGCGGGGTTTCCGGTGGTGACCGAGTAGGTGACGGTCGCCGTCGCGCCGACCGCCAGGTTGCCGGTCCAGGTCAGGGTCTGACCGGCGAAGCCGACCGTGCCGGTCGTGGCGGTCGCGTTCCCGTTGTAGACCGCCTCGTCCAGCACCCCGGCGAGCGAGTCCGTGACGGTGGCCCCGGTGTACGGGGTCTCCCCGGTGTTGGCGATCGTGACCGTGTAGGCCACCGCTCCTCCCGGAACCACCGCGGACCGGTCGGCGACCTTGGTGATCGTCAGGGCGGGGATCAGCACGGAGACGGAGACGGAGCAGCCGGGGGCGGTCGCCGTGGGGCAGGTGCTGCCCGGCGCCGCAGAGGACACGGCATTGGTCATCACCCTGTCGCCCTGGTCGGGGTTGTTCACTGTGAACGTGCCGCTCACCACGACGCTGTCGCCCACGGGGATGTCCCCGGTCCACGTCAGTCCGGTTTCGTCCAGTGACAGCGCCCCGGAGGTGGTGAGCTGGTCTCCGTTGGGGACGGCGTCGTCGAAGACGCTGCTCTCGTTGATGAGGACGGTGATCCCGTGGTACGGCGTCTGCCCCGTGTTGGTGATGAAGGTGGTGAAGCGCACGACGTCGCCCGGCATGACGATCTCCGCGTCGGCGAGGGCCAGGAGCTCCAGTGCCGCCACGGTCACCGTCGCGGAGCAGCGGAGGTCGGTGCTTCCGGTGGCGCAGTTGCCGCCCGCCGAGTCCGACACCAGGGTGTTGGAGAGGATCGCATCCCCGAAGCCCAGGGGGTTCGCCGTCACCGAGTAGGTGACCGTGGTGGACCCCTCGGCCGGGACGTTCCCGGTCCAGGTCAACTCGGGTTCGGTGTAGGTGACGTCCCCGGTGCCGGCCACGGCGTCGCCGTTGTAGGTCGCGTCGTCCAGCACCCCGGCGAGCGAGTCGGTGAACGTCGCGTTGACGTACGGTGTCAGCCCGCTGTTGCTGATGGTGACGGTGTAGGTGACCGTCTCGCCCTGCGTGACCGAGGCGGTGCTCGCGGCCTTGTCGAACGTCAGCGTCGTGGCCTCGGTGACCTGGACGCCGGCGCTGCATCGCACGTCGGTTCCACCGGCCGGGCAGGTGTTGCCCGGGGCGGCGGAGGTGACTGTGTTCACCAGGTTCAGGTCACCGGTCGCCGGGTTGTCGATGGTGACCGTGTAGGTGATGGTCGCGCTCGCGCCGACCGCCAGATCACCGGTCCAGGTCAGGTCCGACCCGGCGAAACCGACCGTGCCCGTCGTCGCGGTCGCGTCGCCGTTGTAGACCGCGTCGTCCAGCACACCCGCCAGCGCGTCGGTGAACGCCGCCCCCGTATAGGGGAGCTGACCGGTGTTGGCGGCGACGATCGTGTAGGTGATCACACTCCCCGGTACCCCCGTCCTGGAACCGGCGGTCTTGCTGATCGTCAGCGCCGGTACGAGCACGATCACGCTGCTGGTGCACTGCGCGTTTCCGCTCGCCGGGGCGCAGTTGCCGCCGACGGTGGGCGAGAAGACCGTGTTGGCCATCAACCTGTCCCCGGGGACGGGGTCGCCCACGGTGACCGTGTAAGTGATCGTCGCGCTCGCGCCGACCGCCAGATCACCGGTCCAGGTCAGGTCCGACCCGGCGAAACCGACCGTGCCCGTCGTCGCGGTCGCGTCGCCGTTGTAGACCGCGTCGTCCAGCACACCCGCCAGCGGGTCCGTGAACGTCGCACCGGTGTACGGCGCCTGTCCCGAGTTGGTGACCGTGACCGTGTATCCGACGGTGCCTCCCTGGACCGTGGTGGCGGTGTCGGCGGCCTTGGTGATCGTCAGGCCGGGGACGGTCACGTCGAGCCGGGCCGTGCAGCGGGGGTCGGAGCCGCCGGACGGGCAGTTGTTGCCGGGGGCGGCCGAGACCAGGGTGCCGGTGATGATCTTGTCCGCGGGGTCGGGGTTCTTCACGGTCAGGGTGCCGGTGACCGTGACGACGCCCCCGACGGGGATGTTCCCGGTCCAGGTGATGGCCGTGGCGCTGAGGACGAGCGTGCCCGAACTCGCGACCTGGTCCCCGCTGGGGATGGCGTCGTCGACGGTGCCGGTGCTGGGGGCGGAGATGGTGATTCCCGTGTAGGGGACCTGCCCGGTGTTGGTGAACGTGGCGTTGAGGCGGATCGTCGAACCCGGTGTCGCGGTGCTCCCGACGTAGCTCTGGTCGAGGACCAGCCGCGCCACCGGCACGGAGACGGCACACCGGGTGTCGGTGCTCCCACTCCGGCAGTTGCTCCCCGCCGCCGTCGAGACGGCGGTGTTCACGAGCAGGGCGTCGCCCGGGTCGGGATTCTGTACGGTGACCGTGTAGGTGACCGTCGCGCTCGCGCCGACCGCGAGGTCACCGGCCCAGGTCAGCGTAGGACTGGTGTACGACACACTGCCGGACGTCGCCGTCGCGTCACCGTTGTAGGTCGCGTCGTCCAGCACGCCCGCCAGCGCGTCGGTGACCGTCGCCCCGGTATACGGGGACTGTCCCGAGTTGGTGACGGTGAGCGTGTAGCCGACGGTGGCCCCTGGCGTCGTCGTCGCGGTGTTCGCGACCTTGGCGACGGTCAGTGCCGGCACGAGGACCGTCACCGTCACGGTGCACCGGGCATCTGTGCCGCCAACCGGGCATATGCTGCCGGGCGTGCTCGACACCAGCGTGTTGACCATACGCTTGTCGCCGGGATCGGGATCGAGGACGGTCACCGAGTAGGTGATCGTGGCGGACGCGCCGACCGCCAGGTCACCGGTCCAGGTCAGATTGGTGCTGGTGTACGACACGCTGCCCGTCGTCGCCATCGCGTCGCCGTTGTAGGTCGCGTCGTTGAGCACCCCGGCCAGCAGGTCGGTCACCTGGGCGCCCGCATAGGGGGTCTCCCCGGTGTTGGTGGCCGTGACCGTGTAGGTGACAACGCCGCCCGGCGCGGTGGTCAGGGTGTCGGCCGCGATGTCCAGGGTCAGCTCAGGGATCAGGACGGTGACGACGGAGGAGCAGCCGGCGGCACGTGTTCCGATGACCGGGCAGGTGCTACCGGGCGCGGCGGACGTGATGGAGGTGCTCAACGTTCTGTCCCCGGTGTCGGGGTCGTTGACGGTGAACGAACCGGTGATGGTGACCGTCGCGCCGACCGCGATGTCCCCGGTCCACAGGAGCGAACCGTCCGGGGCCACGCCGATTCTGCCCGAACTGGTCACGATGTCGCCGTTGTAGGTCGCGTCATCGAGCAGGTCGGCGATGGTGAATGCGGTGCTGGTACCCGTGTAGGGGGTCTGCCCGGTGTTGGCCAGCGTGAGCGTGTAGGTGACGACGCCCCTTGGCACCGTGGTGGACACGTCGGCCTCGTCGGTCATCGTCAGCTGCGGGACGAGGACCGTCACGCTGTCGGCGCATCGGGGGTCGCCGCTGCCGGTCGGGCAGTTGCTGCCGGTGGTGGACGAGGTGACCGTGTTGGTCAGCGTCTTGTTCCCGAGGTCGGGGGCGGTGACGGTGACCGAGTAGGTGATCGTGGCGGACGCGCCGACCGCGAGGTCCCCGGCCCAGGTCAGGGTGGAGCCGGCGAAGCCGACCGAGCCGCTGGTCGCGGCGGCGTTCGCGTTGTACGTCGCATCGTCCAGCACCCCGGCCAGTGCGTCGGCGAACGTGGCCCCCGTGTAGGGCGTCTGCCCCGAGTTGGTGACCGCGACCGTGTAACTCACGACCGACCCGGGGGTCGTGGTCAACGTGTCGGCCGTCTTGACGATCGTCAGGCCGGGGACCAGGACCGTGACGGTACTGAAGCATGCGGGAGCCTGGTTGCCCACCGGACAGGTGTTACCCGGCGCGGCGGACGTGATCGAGGTCCGGAGCACCTTGTCGCCGTTGTCGGGGTTGTTCACGGTGACCGAGCCGGTGATGGTGACCGTCGCGCCGACGGCCAGGTCACCGGTCCAGGTGAAGGTGCCGTTCAGGTTGTTGACGACGGCGCCCGACGTCGCGGTGAAGTCCCCGTTGTCGGTCGCGTCGTCCAGCAACCCGATCAGGGAGGTGGTGAAACTCGTCCCGACGTACTGGGTCTGACCGGTGTTGGCGGCCGTCAACGTGTAGTGCACGACCGAGCCGGGCGTCGCGGTGGTCACGTCCGTGCTGCTGCTGATCGCCAGGGCGGGGATCAGGACCGTCACGGTGGCGGTGCACCCTGCGCCGGGGTTCCCCGGCGGACAGGTGCTGCCGGGAGTGGTGGAGGAGATCGTGCTGGCGATGGTCCGGTCCCCGGTGTCGGGATTGCGCACCGTGACCGAGTAGGTGATGGTCGCGCTCGCACCGACCGCCAGGTCCCCGGCCCAGGTCAGATTGGGGCTGGTGTACGACAGGTTGCCGCTCGTCGCGACGGCGTCGGCGTTGTAGACGGCGTCGTCGAGCAGGCCGGCGAACGAGTCGGTGAACGTCGCGCCGGTGTACGGGGTCTGGCCGTTGTTCGTCACCGTGACGGTGAAGCCGATCGTCTGGCCGGGGGTCGCCGTCACGACTCCGGTCGTCTTGACGATGGACAGCCCGGAGACGGTCACCGTGGCGGTGCACCGGGGGTCGGTTCCGCCGGCCGGGCAGGTGCTGCCGACCGTCGGCGAGGTCACCACGTTGGTCAGCACCTTGTTGCCGGTATCCGGGTTTTTCACCGTGACCGAGTAGGTGATGGTCACGACTCCGCCGGCCGCCACGTTACCGGTCCAGGTCACCGTCTGAGCGGCGAAGGACACCGAACCGCCGGTCGCGCTCGCGTCACTGTTGTACGTCGCGTCGTCAAGAACGCCCGCCAGCGCATCGTTCACCGTCACACCGGTGAAGGCGCTCGACCCGGTGTTGCGCACGGTGACCGTGTAGCCGACCGTACCGCCCGGGGCCGCCGAGGAGGCGTTGGCCGTCTTGGCGATGACCAGCGGGCCGGTCGTGATGACCAGCGTCGCCGATCGGGTGTCGGCCAGGCCGCCCGCGTCGACCACCCGGAAGGTGACCGGATAGCTGCCCACCGTGGTCGGGGTGCCCGACAGCACACCGGTGGAGGTGTTCAGGGTCAGCCCCGGCGGCAGGCTGCCCGCGCTGAGCGACCACGTGTAGGGCGCGACTCCTCCGGTGACGGTCAGCGGGACGCTGTAGGCGACCCCGGCCTGTCCGGACGGCGGCGGGTTGAAGGTGAACGTCGGCAGCGCCGCGATCGTCAGGTTCACCGTTCTGGTGTCGCTCTGGTTCTGGGCGTCGAGCACTCTGACGGAGAAGGAAAAAGCTCCTCCCGCCGTCGGGGTGCCCGACAGCACCCCGGTGGAGGTGTTCAGGGTGAGGCCGGGCGGGAGGCTGCCGGCGGTGATCGACCAGACGTACGGCGCGGTGCCGCCGCTCACGGTCAGCGAGACGCTGTAGGGGATGCTCACCTCCCCGCCGGCCGGCGCCGGGAAGGTCAGCGTCGGCGGCGGTGCGACGACCAGGGTGACCGCCCGGGTGGTCGTCGCGTTGCTGGCATCGGTCACCCGCACGGTGAAGGGATAGCTGCCTGCGGTCGTCGGGGTGCCCGACAGCACCCCGGTGGAGGTGTTCAGGGTCAGCCCCGGCGGCAGGCTGCCCGTGCTGAGCGACCACACGTACGGCGTGGTGCCGCCGGTGACCGTCAGCGGGACGCTGTAGGGCGCCCCCACCTCACCGGCCGGCGGCGCGGCGAAGGTGAAGGCAGGCAGCGTGTTGGGGACCACGGCGGAGGAGGGGTCGGACGGCGGGCCCGCGCCCGCGAGGTTGCGGGCGGTGACGGTGAACGTGTACGCGGTCCCTGGAGTAAGACCGGTGACGGTCTGGGTGGTCCCGGTGCCGGTGAAGGTCTGGGTCGGCTGCGCGACGCCGGCGATGTAGGGAGTCACGACGTAGCCGGTGATGGCGCTGCCGTTGTTGCTCGGCGCCGTCCAGGTGAGCTTCGCGGACTCCGAACCCGCGACGGCCGCGGTGATGACCGGCTTGCCCGGGACCGCGTAGGGGACGACCGCCGCAGACTGCGCACTGGGCGAGCCGGTGCCGAAGGCGTTCACCGCGGCCACCGTGAAGGTGTACGACGCGCTCGTGGTCAGACCGGTCAGCGTCCGGACGGTGGCCGTGGCGTCGAAGGCCACCGGCGTCTGGGCCACGCCGTTCAGGTACGGGGTCACCACGTAGCCGGTGATGGCGCTGCCGTTGCTGTTCGGCGCCGCCCAGGTCACCGTGGCGCCGGCCACCCCGGCCGTGGCGGTGGGGGTGGCCGGGGTCGCCGGCGCGGACGCATAGAGGTAGGTGGCGTCCGCGTCGAGTCCCTGGGTGACGACGTTGACGCTCACCGTCGTGCTGGCGGCCCGGGCAGGCATGGACGGGATGGTCAGCGTGCCGTTGCCGTTGACGGTGAAACATCCGCTGGTGGCTCCGGAGGCGCAGGGCAGCAGGACCACCGGGGTGCCGGCGTTCTGCTCGGCGGCGGTGCCGATCTCGATGGCGGTCGCGTTGGAGATGTTCGACCCGCTCACGATCACCGTGTTGCCGCCGGCGATCGAGCCCGTGGTCGAGTTCAGGCTGATGCCGCTGGGCACCGCCGGCAGCGTTCCCACGGTCGTCGCCGACGAGTAGGCGGGATTGGCGTCGACGGACGACGCCGTGGCCACGGTCGTGGTCTGGACCAGCGACGGCGTGACGCCGGTCCCGGTGACGATGCCCACCACGGTGATCGGCGGTAACGTCGCCCCGGCCGCGAACGGGCCGTTGCTGTTGGTGCAGGTGACGGACCGTCCGGACGGCGCCGCGCACACCCACCCGGTGCCGTACGCGCCCGCGGCCACGGTCCCGGCCGGCAGGGTCTGGGTCATCGAGACCGGCGCGGTCTCCGAGAGACCCGCGGCGACGCCGGCGACGACGGTGTAGGTCACCGGGTCGCCCGGCTGCAGGGTCGCGGCGTTGTAGCCGGTCTGCGCGACGGTCAGCTCGGGAACCGCGCTGATCGTGGCCACCTTGGCGTTGTCGACCTCGTGGAAGTCGGTGATGCTGCCGGTGGAGCCCACCCAGCCGAAGGCGAGCTGCCGGGGGATCCCACCGGCGGTCAGCCAGCTCGCCGGGTAAAGGCCCGCGGGGACCACGGGGAGCGTACCCGTCAGTGTCCTGGTCGCACCGCCCACCAAGGTGACCACGACCCGGTAGCTGTTGGCCGGGATCGCCAGACCGGCGGCGGTGGTGAGGATGGCGTTGGTGGGGTTGATACCGACCTGGACCGGGACAGCCGTGCTGAGGAGTGCCCGCAGGGGGAGGGCCGCCGACGCCGTCGAGCTCGCCGTGCTGTTGATCGCGCAGTAGCCGACCGTGCCGTTGCCCGGCCCGCGCACGACGACCTGCCCGGCCACCCTGCTCGTGGTGCTGATGTAGGCCGGGTTGGCACAGGTGGACCCCTGGTAGCTGCTGTTGCTGAAGTTGCCGTACACGTCGAGACCGACACCGAGATAGCCGTAAGCCACCCCGGGAGAGGTGGAGAAGGAGGTGTAACCCAGCGCGCCCCCCGACTGGCCGATGTTGGCCGGCGACTTGGGGTTGGCCGGATCGACCGCCGTCAGCACGAAGGCCATGCCGTCCGCCCCGCCCCCGCCGTACTGGTAGCTGTTGAACGTCACGTCCAGGCCCTGCGAGGTCGGCACGCTGACCGCGCTGAAGAGACCGCCCGTCTTGTTGGTCGTGCTGTTCGTCAGGCGCAGCCTGCCGAGTCCCGGGAGCTGCGTGTCAGTAGTGCAACTGCGCAGCACGCCGGTGGTGGTGTTGCCCAAGGAGGACAGGCATGCCGTATTCGTCCCGGTCGCACCGGACGGCAGCGCGGGCAGCACCACGGCGCCGTTCCCGTCGGCCGTGTTGTTGCGGAACGGCTGGTCGAACAGGACCGTGCCGATCGCCGACTCGGCGGCCGGCGCCAGTACGGTCGACGTGCCGGTGAGTGCCGAACCGGCCAGGGTCAGCATGAGGAGCCGGGCGATCGGCCGCCGGTACCGGGACATCATGATCATCAAGCCGGGCGCGCGCAGGCCGCGCCGACCGGATCGCGAGCCCGCGCGAACATCCCCGCTCATCGCCGCCCCCAAAGCATGGCGACGCCACCGCACGGCTCAGACGGGCGGGAAAGGTCACGTGCCCGCCCATGACGGAATCAGGCATCGGTGGATCCGTCACCTCGGCCAACCCGTAGGCGGGGACAGCGACGGCGTCGAACGAAGCGACGCCGACCCCTCGATACTTGTCCGTCAGCGGCATCCCCGGAGAGGAAGCCCGCCTCTGGTCGCCGGTGGCATCCCCGAAAGAAAGATCCACAACAACAACTCAGAGTTTCTGATCAACTACCTAAAGTGTCAATGACGGAGGATTACCGGCGTGGCGTCAGATGATGCGCTTCTCCGGGCGTGCGCCATACGGCGGCGGCGGCCGGATCGTCGGCACGGCAGCGGGGACAATCCGCTTTCAACCCGCTCGAACGACACGGCTCGCGACGGTCCGCTGCGATGGGCACGACCCTACGGGCCGGAAAGCGGCGGTGCGAGTCCGACCGGCGCCCGGTGGCTCGACCTCGAACATTGACCGATTGATGAACGACGACCGCCCTCCTCCTTGCCCGGCACGCGGCGGGCAGGAGGAGGGCGGTCGCCGTTTCAGACGCAGGACCTGCGGACGACCTCGGCCAGCCGGTCCGCCATCAGCTCGGCCTGCTCGGCAGAGGTGGCCTCGACCATGACCCGGATCATCGGCTCGGTGCCACTCGGCCGGATCAGCACCCGGCCGGTCTCCCCGAGCTCCGCCTCCGCCGCCGCGACCGCGACCGACAGCTCCGGAACCGACGCCTTCGCCCGGTCCACGCCCTTGACGTTGATCAGGATCTGCGGCATCCGGGTCATCACCGACGCCAGCTCCGCCAGCGGTCGGCCCGCCCGCGCCACGACCGCCAGCAACTGCAGCGAGGTCAGCAGACCGTCTCCGGTGGTGGCATGGTCGAGCATGAGGACATGACCGGACTGCTCGCCACCGAGGTTGTAGCCGCCGGCCTTCATGGCCTCCAGCACGTAGCGGTCGCCCACCGCGGTCTCGACCACGTCGATGCCGGCGTTCCTCATGCCGATCTTGAAGCCCAGGTTGGACATGACGGTGGCGACCACCGTGTCTTTCGCCAGTCTTCCTTCGGCGTGCATCGCCGTGGCCAGCACGGCCATGATCTGGTCGCCGTCGACCACCTCGCCGGTGTGCGAGACCGCCAGGCAGCGGTCGGCGTCGCCGTCATAGGCGATTCCGACGTCCGCGTTGCGTGAGACGACGATCTGCTGGAGCTTGTCGAGGTGGGTGGATCCGACCTCGGCGTTGATGTTGAGACCGTCGGGGCGGGCCCCGATCGTCTCCACCGTCGCCCCCGCCCTCCGCAGCGCCTCGGGCGCCACCAGGTGGGCGGCGCCATGGGCGCAGTCAAGGACCACATTCAGGCCGTCCAGGCCGTTGGACACGGTGGACAGCACATGGGACACGTAACGGTCGGTCTCGCCGTACGCTTCGCGCACGCGGCCGACCGAAGCGCCGACAGGACGCTGCCACTTCTCGCCGAGCCGCTGCTCGATCTCGCTCTCCACCGAGTCGGGCAGCTTGTAGCCGCCGCGGGTGAGGAACTTGATCCCGTTGTCCGGGGCGGGATTGTGGGAGGCGGAGATCATCACGCCCATGTCGGCTCTGAGAGCGGTGGTGAGGTAAGCGACCGCCGGGGTGGGCAGCACGCCGAGCCGGAGGACGTCCACGCCAGACGACGCAAGGCCGGCGACCACAGCGGCCTCCAGGAATTCTCCTGAAGCCCGCGGGTCCCGGCCCACGACGGCGATCGGGCGGCCATGCCGCCCGCCGCCGTCGTTGAACGCCCCGGCATCGCCGAGGACATGAGCCGCGGCCACGGACAGGTCCATGGCGAGCTCGGCCGTGAGGTCGCTCCCCGCGACCCCACGTACCCCGTCGGTGCCGAAAAGGCGCCCCAACTTAACGCTTGCTGTACTGCGGAGCCTTGCGGGCCTTCTTGAGACCGTACTTCTTGCGCTCGGTGGCGCGGGCGTCACGGGTCAGGAAGCCGGCCTTCTTCAGCGGGGCGCGGTTGACCTCGACGTCCAGGATGGTCAGCGCGCGGGCGAGGCCCATGCGCAGGGCACCGGCCTGGCCGGTCACGCCGCCGCCGTTGATGCGGGCGATGACGTCGAACTGGTCCTCGGCACCGAGGACCACGAAGGGCTCGTTGACGATCTGCTGGTGGACCTTGTTCGGGAAGTAGCCATCCAGCGGACGACCGTTGATCGTCCACTTGCCGGTGCCCGGAACGATGCGCACCCGGGCGACGGACTCCTTACGGCGGCCCGTGCCGTACGAGTTGCCCGTGGTGATGGGCTTGCGGACGGCGGCCTCGCCGCTGACAGTGGACTCGGAGGTGTACTCGGAGGGGAACTCCTCCGGGGAGTACTCCTGCTCGCCCTCGACGGGCGTCTCGACACCGGTGGGCTCAGCCACGGTTCTCCTCTAACTTTCCTACTCGGCGCCGGCCGTCGGCCGACGCTGCTGGCGATAAGCAGCTAGCGACTACTGGGCGATCTGGGTCAGCTCGAAGGGCACCGGCTGCTGCGCCTGGTGCGGGTGCTCGGAGCCGGCGTAGACCTTGAGCTTCTTGATCATCTTCCGACCGAGAGCATTCTTGGGCAGCATGCCCTTGACGGCCTTCTCGACGGCACGGTCAGGGCGCTTCTCCATGAGCTCGCCGTAGGTCACCGAACGCAGACCACCGGGGTAGCCCGAGTGACGGTACGCCTTCTTCTGCTCGAGCTTGTTACCGGTCAGCGCGACCTTGTCGGCGTTGATGATGACGACGAAGTCACCGGTGTCGACATGGTTGGCGAAGGTCGGCTTGTGCTTACCGCGAAGCAGGATCGCGACGTGGCTGGCCAGCCGGCCAAGCACGATGTCGGTGGCGTCGATGATGTGCCACTGACGCTCGACTTCGGCAGGCTTGGGTGTGTACGTGCGCACGGTCGTATGCCTTCTTTGCTCGCGTCTTCGGCGCTGTCGGAACTGACAGCAACGTGGTCGGTAGGTGCGGGCACACGACAGCCCGGACCTTCCGTCTCCCTGATTCAGGAGATGACGCCGGACGCGCCGCGTATCGGTCTGCGGAGGAGACCAATTCGCACACAACGAACTAGCAGGATACCGGCGCAGATGAGCATGGGTCAAAACGACGCGACTCTCCGCCGGTGTCCGTGGGCAGTCTACCGGTGATAAGAGACTGCATGGGAATCGGCGCACTCGGCTTTCACAGAACGGTTCCGACACGTTCTCGACATTCTCTTCTTCCCCACTGCAAACATCTCTATCTTTGACAGCGGTATGTGGCAGCTTCCCCACCCCCGGCCTACCCAGCGGACCAGCCTGCGCCGCATGGGGCTGTTCACGTGCCTGATGACGGTGCTGCTGCTCGGGTTCCTCATCGGCAGGCAGAGCCGCGGCGAGGAAGACCCCGGCCAGATCTATCTGGCCAAGCCCGCGCCGTCGACGACCGCAGCCGACGCCGGAACCGCCGCCGGTCTGCCCGGCCGGCGCCTGCCGCTCGCCCGGGTCACCCGTCCCACTCCCACCCCCACGGCGGCCCGGCGGCAGGTCACGCCGCGCGCCACCAGGGACCCGGACCGCTCGGGCGACGAGTTCACCGACGACGACGAACACCGCTACGTCCTCAATGGGAGGGAGGGGGAGAACACCCTGATGGTCTCCACCCCCCTGTCCCCGATGGAGCGGGAGATCATCAATCTCACCAACGTCCAGCGCGGGCGACACGGCTGCGCCCCCCTCCGCGTCGACAGGCGGCTGATCAAGTCGGCCCGGATCCACTCGGAGGAGATGGCCGTGAGCGGCACCTTCTCTCACGACTCCCCCGGCGGCGCGTCGCCCTGGGACCGGATGAAGGACGCCGGTTATCGCGACGGCGGTGCGGAGAACATCGGACGCGGTTATCCCACGGCCGCCGATACGGTGCGGAACTGGATGGCGACCAGCAGCCACCGGAGCAACATCCTCAACTGCAGGCTCACCGCCACCGGAGTCGGGACCGTGGAGGGACCGGGCGGCCCCTGGTGGACACAGGACTTCGGCTACTCCTGAGCCAATCGGCGCTGATACAGGGCTAGTCTCGGCGCATGGGTTTTCCTGGGGAGCCGCCACGCCGCCAGCCGTACGTCCAGCCTGACGCGCCGCCGCCCGCGCAGGGCGAGCGCTGGTTCGAGCCCGCACCGCGAGGCCGCGACCCGCGCGGCTCCGACTCCGCGCCGGGCCATGCCCCAGACGGTTCCGGGTCCGTGCCGGGCCGCGACCCGCGCGGCTCCGAGCGGGCACCGTACGGCCGCGCCCCCGAGCAGGCACCGCACGGCGACGACCCCCGCGGCGCGCATCCTGCGGACACCGCAAAGCCCGCGCAGCCGGAACAGCCACGGCAGGCGATGTGGAGCCCCTACGACGAGGGCCCACGCTCCCGGATGCCGATCTTCGTCGCGGTCGGCGCCCTGGGCCTGCTGATCGCCGGAGGCATCGGCCTGGCCATGCTCGCCGGCTCCGACCCCCCTGCGGACTCCCGTACGGCAAGCCCGCCGACCCAGGACCCCGGCGTGCCGATCCCGAACGGCCCGAACGACAAGTTCGGGTTCGCCGCCTCCCGCACCACCGACCCCACCCCGCTCAGTCTGAACGAGGTGTTCAAGCACAAGGCGGTGACGATGGGCCGCCAGAAGTACGCGATGACCACCCGCAGGCTCGACAAGAAGTGCAAGGACGCCGTGGTGGGCGACAAGCTGCAGAAGGCGCTCACCGCGGGCAAGTGCACCCAGCTCCTGCGGGCGAGCTTCCGCGACGCCTCAGGCACGATCATCGGCACCGTGGGGGTCGCCAACCTCAAGACCTCGGCGGCGGCCTCCAAGGTCATCTCCGCCGGAGCCGGTAAATCTCGGGAGGAATACCTCAAGGCGCTCCCAGGCAAGGACAAAGTCACCAAATTTCTCGGGACGGGCGAGGCGTTCGCCGGCGGTTGGAGTCACGGCCACTACGCCGTGATGGTCTGGTTCCAGTACAAGGACGGCCACCTACCGAAGAAGACCGAGGTCAAGAAGCTCAACCAGGCGGCCTTCGGAGCCACCGACGCGACCGTCACACCCGTCCTGGAGTCCCGTTCACTGACCGGTGGACGGTCGTGATCCTTCGAAAATCAAGCCGATTTTCATCGCAAAACCGGTGGGCGATACGGCTGGGAACGCCCATACCCGCATGACGATCTCTGGCTATCGCTACGCTTCGACGTATGCGTGGCCAGGAATCCGGGTCCGAACACGAACGCGAAGCCGAGGGTTCGGCCGCACCGGCGACGCCTCCGCCGAGTTTCGGCCAATCTTCGCCGCAGGTTCCCCGGACCCATCTCACAGGTGACGAACAGCCCTACGACTCCCCGGCATGGCCGGAGCCGGTCCCCGAGACAGTCCCGCCGTGGACGGTTCCCGGTGGCGGCGAGGTTCCCTACGACTGGTTCGCCGACCCCGAGGACGACCCCTCCGCCCCACAGCCCGGCGCTCCGCGACCCGCGCCGCCTCCGGACGCCTCCACGCCTCCGGAGCCGTGGGGGCGGGCCCGGCTCGATCCTCCCCACCCCCAACCCCATACCCCGCCGTGGGCCAACTCCCCCGCGGCACCGGGACCGTCCGCCCCACCGTGGGTGACGCCGCCCGGGCCCGGTGGTCCGCCCGCCCCGCCATGGGCCGGGCCCGCCGCGCCCGGAGGACCGCCCGCCCCGCCATGGAGCACGCCCGCAGATCCGTCCGCCCCGTCGTGGGCCGGACCCTCCGGGCCCGGTGGACCGCCCGCCCCGCCATGGGCCGGGCCCACCGCGCCCGGAGGACCGCCCGCCCCGTCCTGGGCCGGGCCTCCCCTCCCACCGGGGTCGCCGAGGCCTTCGGGCGCATCGGAGTGGCCCGGCCAGGCCGTCACCGGAGAGCCTCCGGCCTCGAACGGCCCTGCGGCGCCGGACGGTTCCCCGCTGTCCACCGCGCCGATCGTCCCCGGCGCTCCGCCGTGGCAGCCGCCACCGGCCTTCACCGCCGCCACCGGAGGGACGCAACAGGGGTGGCTTCCTCCCGCTCAGGGGGCCCCTGCGCACCCCCCGGTCCCCGGAGATCCGGGCCGGCCCGGCTTCGAAGACGCGGGCGACATCCCGGTCTGGCCGCCCTCTGCGGCATTCCCCGACGGCCCGGATGACACCACCGCCGACGTCCACTCCTCCATGCCCGCCGTACCGGGCCCGGTGGAGTCCGCCGGCTCCGCACCGTCACCTGGTCCGGACACGCACGCGACCGATCCTGGGCAGGCCCCGGACGCGGGGTCACCCGAAACGGGTCACGTCCCGGCCCCGGTGCCGCCGCCCGGTGCGGGTGACGGCCCCTTCGACGCGGTTCCTCCGGGCCCGGCGCCCTCCCCCGGACCCGACTCCCCGCTCTCCGGACCCGCGCCCACCGCGCAGGGCCCGGCATCCTCGCCGGAGTTGACGCCACAGGTGCCCCCGCCACCCCCTGAATCCACCACCGACGCCTCCGTGCCGCCCCAGACGCCGACGCTGCAGCTTCCCGTGCCCGGCAGACTGGCGCTGCCTCCCGGGGATCAGCCGACCCCGCCCGGCGGCATACCGATGATCGCACCGCCGTTCCCGCCTGTTCCGGTGCCGCCGCAGGCCCAGCAGCCGACTCCGCCGACCGGGATGGCCGAACCGCGCGGCCCGTTCACCCCGCCCTCGGCGGTCGTACCCGAGGTCGTGGTCTCCCCGCCCGCACCTCCGGCCCGCAGCAAGGCCAGCACCCTGCTGGTCGTGGCCGTGGTGACGGTCGTGGTGGGTGGCATCGGCACCGGCGCCTTCTTCGCCTACCAGTCGTTCAACGCCAAGAAGGAGGCCAGCGCGGCGGTTCCGATCCCCAGTTCCGAGGTCATCGACCCCACGGAGGAGCCCGTCGAGGACCCCGTTCCGAGCAAACCCGATCCGGCGGACACCGCGATGCTCGACTCCGAGAAGACCGACCCGGGCACGATGACCGTGGCCAAGACCTTCACCAAGAAGGTGACCATCGCGGGAAAGACGTTCGTCCGGGTCAAGACCGACGTCACCCAGCAGTGCCAGAAAGCGGCGGCCGGCAAGTTCGCCAGCACGTTGCGCAGCGAGGACTGCCGCAGGGTGCTGCGGGCCACCTACGTGGACAGCAAGCAGAAGTACGCCGTGACCACCGGCATCGCGGTGCTTCCCACCCGGGAGTCCGCCGTCGAGGTCGACAAGACCAAGAACCTGGACAGCAACCTGTGGTTCCGCGGTCTACCGGGAACTCCCGGCACCGGCGCCGAACGGGTCCACATCGCGGGCGGTTACGCGGCCGGGCTGGTGTGGGGGCGCTACATCGTGTTCAGCTACGCCACCTTCAGCGACGGCCATACCCCGACGGCGAAGGAGAAGAGCCTCGGCACGGTCAGCGGCGCGTTCCGCGACCAGACCGCCAAGGTCGTCGAGCGGCGGGTACGGAGTTGACGGGTCAGGGAGCCGAGCCGGAGACGGTGGCAGGGCGCCGGCCGCACCGGAAGGCACCCGGCCCGGCGTAAGCGGAGTGGCAGGGCGCCGGGTGCACCGGAGGGCACCCGGCCCGGCTGAATCGGCCGGGCAGACCGACGCCCCCGTCATATGTTGAGCGTACGTACCCGGCGGGTCTCCCCGGCCCGCCGGGCAAATTCCTCGGGCTCGGGATAGCGGACTTCCTCAAGGCAGAGGCCATGTGCCGGCGCGACGTGCACCCCGGAGTCCCGTACGGCCCGCGTCAGCACCTGCCCGGGCCAGTCCACCGGCAGGCGCCCCTCCCCCACGGGCAGCAGCGATCCGACGAGTGCCCGGACCATCGAGTGGCAGAACGCGTCGGCCACCACGGTCGCGACAAGGATGTCGCCCTCCCTGACCCAGTCGAGCCGCTGCAGTTCGCGGATCGTGGTCGCGCCCTCACGCTTCTTACAGAAGGCGGCGAAGTCATGCTCGCCCAGCAGGGCCGCCGCGGCCGCGTTCAGCCTGTCGGCATCGAGCGGCCGGCCGTACCAGGCGACCTCACGGCGACGGAGCGGATCCACGCCCCCTGGGGCGTCGGAGATCCGGTAGGCGTATCGACGGGCCATCGCAGAGAACCGTGCGTCAAAGCCCTCAGGAGCCACCGTAACGCGATAAACCCTGACATCTGGGGGGAGAACCCCAGCCAGCCGTCTACGGAGGCTGGAGAGCCGCTCATCGATGTCGTCAGGGAGGCCGGCACCGGTCCGCGAAACGGCGGGCGCTCCGACGGCTGGGGCTGTGGCCGTGGAGGAGCCGGCAGCGGAGGCTGCGGGATCGGCCCCCGGGGCGGAGGGGCCCACGTCGGAGACTGTGGAAGCGGCCACGGAGGCGGAGGAGCCCACCGCGGCGGCCTCGGGAGCGGCCCCCGGGGCGGAGGAGCCCGCCGCGGAAGCTGCGGGAGCCGCCACGGAGGCGGAGGGGCCCGCGCCCGATGTCCGCCGGCCGTGCCGGCTCTCCAGCGCGTCGAACGCCCCGGCCTCCAGATCCACATGGGCCACCTGGCCTCGGGCGTGCACCCCGGCGTCGGTCCGCCCGGCCACCGTCAGCGCCGGCGGCTCGGGAAGCCGGAGGATCTTGCCGAGCGCCGCTTCGATCTCCCCCTGAACCGTCCGCCGTTGAGGCTGCTTCGCCCAGCCGGAGAAGTCGGTGCCGTCGTATGCGAGATCCAGGCGCAGCCGTACCACGATGTTCCTCCCGGAGAACGAGAGCGGGCCCGGCACCCCTGAAAGGGATACCGGGCCCGCGCACAGGACCTGAAAGATCAGGCGTTGTCCTTCTTGGCCTCGGTCTCCTCGGCGGGAGCCTCGGTGGCCTCAGCGGTCTCCTCGGCGGCCTTCGGCTCCTCGGTGACCTCGGCGGTCTCCTCGGCCTTGGTCTCCTCGACCTTGGGGGTCTCGGCGGCGGCCGGGGCCTTGGCGGTGCGGACCGTGTTCAGCGGCTCGGACACCAGCTCGATGACGGCCATGGGGGCGGCATCGCCCTTACGGAGACCGACCTTCGTGATGCGGGTGTAGCCGCCGGGACGCTCGGCGAAGGTCGGCGCGATCTCCGTGAACAGGTGGTGGACGACACCCTTGTCACGGATGACGGTCAGCACCTGGCGACGGTTGTGCATGTCGCCCTTCTTCGCCTTGGTGATCAGCCGCTCCGCCACCGGGCGCAGGCGCTTGGCCTTGGCCACCGTGGTCTTGATCCGACCGTGCTGGAACAGCTGGGTGGCGAGGTTGGCCAGGATCAGCCGCTCGTGAGCCGGGCTCCCGCCGAGACGGGCACCCTTTGCGGGCTGAGGCATTTCGTTCTCCTTGAGAGTGAACCCGCCCCGGCCGTACGAGGTACCGGGGTCGGGCCGGGGAGTCGCTTGATCCCCGTTACAGAAAGATCAGTACTGCTCGGTCTCGACGTACGCGCTGTCGTCGTCGTCGTAGCCGCCGCCGGCCACCGCGCTGGGGTCGAACCCGGGCGGGGAGTCCTTCAGCGCGAGCGTCATCTCGTGCAGCTTCTGCTTGACCTCTTCGATGGACTTCGCACCGAAGTTACGGATGTCCAGCAGGTCCTGCTCGCTGCGGGCGACGAGTTCACCCACGGTGTGGATGCCCTCGCGCTTGAGGCAGTTGTAGGAACGGACCGTGAGGTTCAGCTCCTCGATCGGCAGCGCCAGGTCGGCGGCCAGGGCCGCGTCCGTCGGCGACGGGCCGATGTCGATGCCCTCGGCCTCGACGTTCAGCTCGCGGGCGAGACCGAACAACTCGACGAGGGTCTTGCCGGCCGAGGCCACCGCGTCGCGGGGCTTCATGGACGGCTTGGTCTCGACGTCCAGGATCAGACGGTCGAAGTCGGTGCGCTGCTCGACACGGGTCGCCTCGACCTTGTAGGTGACCTTGAGCACCGGGGAGTAGATGGAGTCGATCGGAATGCGACCGATCTCCTGGCCCGGCTGCTTGTTCTGCGCCGCGGAGACGTAGCCGCGGCCGCGCTCGACGGTCAGCTCCATCTCCAGCTTCGCCTTGCCGTTCAGCGTGGCGATGCGCAGCTCGGGGTTGTGCACCTCGACACCGGCCGGGGGCGCGATGTCGGCGGCGGTGACGTCGCCGGGGCCCTGCTTGCGCAGGTACATCACCACGGGCTCGTCATGCTCGGAGGAGACCACCAGTTCCTTGAGGTTCAGGATGATGTCGGTGACATCCTCCTTGACGCCCGGAACCGTCGAGAACTCGTGCAGCACGCCCTCGATACGGATGCTGGTCACAGCCGCGCCCGGAATGGACGACAGCAGGGTGCGACGCAGCGAGTTGCCGATGGTGTAGCCGAAACCCGGCTCCAGCGGCTCGATGATGAACTTCGACCGGGTCTCCTCGAGGGTCTCCTCGAGAAGGGTCGGACGCTGAGCGATCAGCATGTGGGATCTCCCCTTGCATGGCGACGCCCGCTATTTGACGTCGCTCGAACAACAGCATAGGTGCCGTACGGCGAACCGCACGGCACCCGCGTGAGCTACTACTTGGAGTAGAGCTCGACGATCAGCTGCTCCTGGACCTGGGTGTCAATCTGCTGACGGACCGGGAGCTGGTGGATCAGGACGCGCATGGCCTCCGGAGCGACGCCCAGCCAGGCCGGGAACGTCTTGTCACCGGAGGTGGCGCGCGCCACCTCGTAGGGCAGAAGGTTGCGCGAACGCTCACGGACCTCGACGATGTCGTGCTCGCGGACGCGGTACGACGGGATGTCGACCTTCTTGCCGTTCACCAGGATGTGTCCGTGACGGACCTGCTGGCGGGCGGCGTCGCGGGACTCGGCGAAACCGGCGCGGTAAACCACGTTGTCGAGACGGCTCTCCAGGATCTGGAGGAGGTTCTCGCCGGTCTTGCCACCCTTGCGGTTGGCTTCCTCGTAGTAGTTGCGGAACTGCTTCTCGAGGATGCCGTAGATGCGGCGGGTCTTCTGCTTCTCGCGGAGCTGGAGCTGGTACTCAGACTCCTTCGGCCGACCGCGACCGTGCTCACCCGGCGGGTAAGGACGGATTTCGATGGGGCACTTCGCGGACTCGCACTTCTTGCCCTTGAGGAAAAGCTTGGTCTTCTCCCTGCGGCAGAGCTTGCAGTCCGCACCCGTGTAACGAGCCATTTTCTATCTTCTCCTGGGCGTCAGACGCGACGGCGCTTGGGCGGACGGCAGCCGTTGTGCGGCACGGGGGTGACGTCCTGGATGGAGCCAACCTCGAGGCCGGTCGCCTGCAGCGAACGGATTGCGGTCTCACGGCCGGAACCGGGGCCCTTGACGAAGACGTCGACCTTGCGCATGCCGTGCTCCATGGCACGGCGAGCGGCGTTCTCGGCGGCCATCTGCGCGGCGAACGGGGTGGACTTACGGGAGCCCTTGAACCCGACGTGGCCGGCGCTGGCCCAGGAGATCACGTTCCCGTTCGGGTCGGTGATCGAAACGATCGTGTTGTTGAACGTGCTCTTGATGTGGGCGTGCCCATGAGCGACGTTCTTCTTTTCCTTGCGGCGCACCTTCTTCGGGGCACCCTGGCGGCTCTTAGGAGGCATTCTTTGCCTTCACTCCTGAGGTCTTCGGTCCTGCGGCTACGCGGACTACTTCTTACCGGGCTTCTTCTTACCGGCCACGGTCTTCTTCTTGCCCTTACGGGTGCGCGCGTTGGTCTGCGTACGCTGACCGTGCACGGGAAGGCCACGGCGGTGCCGGATGCCCTGGTAGCACTGAATCTCGATCTTGCGACGGATGTCGGCCTGAACTTCGCGACGGAGGTCACCCTCGATCTTGTAGTTCGCCTCGATGTAGTCGCGCAGCGGAACGAGCTCTTCGTCCGAGAGCTGGTGGACGCGGAGGTCACCGTTCACGCCGGTGGCCTTGAGGGTCTCGAGCGCACGGGTGCGGCCGATTCCGAAAATGTAGGTGAGAGCGATCTCCAGCCGCTTGTCGCGGGGGAGGTCGACGCCAACCAGGCGAGCCATGGTCGGGCATTCTCCTTCTTTGTGGCGGAGGTCCTACACCTCACTTCCCCTCCCCATGCCCGGGGTGAGGGCCCCGGCCTCCGACCGGGGGTCTCCTGCGGGGTACGGCCGAGGGCCGCCTACGCAGGTGTGAAGCGCGATTACTTGTGGCCTCAACATGGGTTGAGTCCGCTACCAGTGAGCGGACTCCGATAAGGCCTGTTTCCTACGACTAGCCCTGACGCTGCTTGTGGCGCAGGTTGTCGCAGATCACCATGACGCGACCGTGCCGGCGAATCACCTTGCACTTGTCGCAGATCTTCTTGACGCTCGGCTTGACCTTCATAGTCCTATTCGTCCCTCAGACGCTTACTTGTATCGGTAGACGATCCGCCCACGACTGAGGTCGTAGGGGCTCAGTTCGACGACAACCCTGTCGTCAGGAAGGATCCGGATGTAGTGCATCCGCATCCGCCCGCTGATGTGGGCCAGGACCTTATGGCCGTTGTCGAGCTGCACCCGGAACATCGCGTTCGGGAGCGACTCAACCACAGTGCCCTCGATCTCGATGGCGCCGTCTTTCTTGGCCATGTCCCTCGCGTTTCACTGATCGGTCGTCTGAGGCTTCGGAACACTAAGCAGCCGCGACCCAGCGCTTCGATGAGAGCGGCGGTTGCGACACCGCCGACGCGCAATGGTCATAGTGAACCGAAGAAGGAGTGTACGGCACCGGGCGAGGAAATGCGAAACACACGGCCGGCACCTTGACACAACCGCTAATCAGGATACCCCAGATCTAAGGCGGCACATCCGATAAGGCACGCGACATGGACGATGACATTGCCGTTCCGGGAACATCCGGCCTGGCCGAAACCGTCATCACCGGTCGCCGGCCCGAGGTGGAGCCTGCACGTCGGACCCTACACCCCGGTTGACAGATGGAACGGCCGGCACCGTACCCACCCGGAACGCGGCCCCGCCGGCAAGCAGCGCAACCGGTCCCGGACGGACACGGAGTTCTAGTGATCGCCGCGCGCGTGGCGTCCGCGCAGCAGCGCGAAACCGGCACCCACCATCGTCACGACCGCGATCAACGATCCGAAGAGCCAGAAGGTCCGGGCGGTGTGATCGGCATCGACCGGCGCGAGTCCGCCGCCGTCGGCGACCGGCGCCCGCACCGGACGGGGGTCACCCACGACGAAGGTCCCGTCGTAGGGACCACCCTCGACGCAGCGGACGGTGACCACATAGGTGCCGGGTGCGGCGTGGGGACTGATGCGCACCGCCCCCTGCATCTCGTGGTCGTGCCGGCGCAGCCGCGCCATGGTGGTGCCGAACGCCGCCGAGTAGGCCGTCGCCGGAGTGCTGCAGGGCCCGGCGACGACGCTGACGGTCTGCCCCGGCCAAGTGGTCGACGGTATGACCTCCACACCGCCCACCCCGGTCATGCCCCCCGCGAACATCAGGGCCATCGCACCGCCCAGCACGGCTCTGACCGTCATCAGAGGGTCTCGCGCAAGGCCCATCACCCACCCCCACCTCCTGGCCTGCCCGACAACGATCATGTACCCGGCTCCGGCAAGAGCAACTACAGAGCGTGGCAAAGGTCTGACACAACGCGAAAAACCCTCCGATGACCATGGTCATCGGAGGGTCCGCGGGATCGGCTGCCGGAAAGCGGGAGCATCCCGCCTAGAAGGCGTCACCCCAGTTGCCGCAGTCGTCGAAGCTGTTGTCACCCTCGCAGACGCGGATCTTGAAGTCGTTGAAGCCGCTGCTCTTCTTGAAGCCGCCGTACGTGCTGAAGTGCCGGTGCCCGAAGGTCTTGAACACCTTGGTGTGGAAACCTGACCGGTCGTGCCACCTGAACCACACGTAGCTGTAGTCACGGTCGCGGTCACGGTCGAACAGGTCGCCGAAGAACCAGTAGCGGCCGCCGTCCTTGTACCAGTAACCCTTGAAGTAGGAGCGGTGGCCGAAGTTCTCGCCGCCGCCGAACCTTGAGTGGTACGGGCCGAAGAAGTGTCTCTGCGGGCTCTGGGCCTGCTGGACCGTGGCCGCGCCGGCCGTCGCGGCCTGAGCGGGAGCCACGGCCAAGCCGGCGGCGAGCGAACCGGTGAGAGCGGCGCCGACGAGCAGGGTGCGGGTCTTCCCCATGGTTTTCTCCTGGGAGGGTGTCTTCGTTGTTCGGACACCGCTCACGTTAGGAAGAATGAACCCGGACTTCTGTGGAGGAATGCACATTCAACCCCGGACGTGGACTTTTACCGGTTCCGCTTGTCTCCCAGCCCGGTGGAGAGCGTGGTGATCAGCAACACCGCTCCCCACGGACCCATCACCCACAGCGGCCACGGATAGGGGAAGTCGAGCCCGTTCGTCGCTCCGATGATGAACCAGATCACCCAGTTGACGCTGCTCGCCACCGCCCAGGCGCTCCACGCCGCCTTCAGGTTCTTGCTCTGCGCCCCGCGGATGTCGCGCCCTTCACGGCGCTCCGGGCGGCCGGCAGGGGCTCTCGGCAGCTCACGCAGGTCGACGTCGGGAAGATCGGACGTGAGCGTGGCGAGCTCGCCGTAGGTCTTGCTCGTATAAAGCTGTTCCAGCCGCTGCTCGAACTCCTCGCCGGTGAGCCGGCCCTGCGCGTAGTGCTCCCGCAGGACCGAGGCGACGTTGTCACGATCTCCATCCGACGCCCGCATCTCCGGACCTGTCGCCATCATCAACCACATCCGCTCACCGGCGGGCGGTGTCCAAACCTAGCCCGCGTCTCCCAACAGATCGGCAAGCCGCTCTTTCCCCCCGTCAAGCGCGGTCAGTACCCAAGGCCCATTATGTGTCACCGCGACGCTGTGTTCGAAATGTGCCGAAGCTTTACCGTCAACGGTGACAACGGTCCAGTCATCCGCCAGCACCTTGGTCCGGTCGGTGCCGAGGTTCACCATCGGCTCGACGGCGAAGCACATGCCCGGCTCGAAACGTGGCCCCCGGCCGGGTTTGCCGTGGTTGGCGACCCAGGGGTCCATGTGCATCTCAGTGCCGATGCCGTGCCCGCCGTACTCCTGCGGAATGCCGTAGCGGCCCTGGGAGCGGACGTACTTCTCCACCTCGTGACCGATGTCGGACAGGTGGCGGCCCGCGGTGAGCGCGGCGATGCCGCGCCACATGGACTCCTCGGTCACCCGCATCAGCTCGGTCAGCTTGGGGTCGACCTCTCCGACGGGGACCGTGATGGCCGAATCGCCATGCCAGCCGTCCACAATGGCGCCGCAGTCGATGGAGATGATGTCGCCCTCCTGCAGCGGGCGCCGGTCGCTCGGGATGCCGTGGACGACCTCGTGGTTCACCGACGCGCAGATCGTGGCCGGAAAGCCCTGGTAGCCCTTGAAGGAGGGGATCGCCCCCTCGTCCCGGATCGCCTTCTCCGCGATCACATCGAGGTCCAGCGGTGTCAGTCCGGGTCGCACGCTCTCGCGGAGCAACTGCAGTGTCCGGCCGACCACCAGACCCGCCGCCCGCATCTTCTCCAGCTGCTCAGGCGTCTTCACCTGAATACCGTGCTTGTTCTTCTTGAACACGTGCGCACCCCCTGGGGTGGTTCAACGGGCAATCCGGGAGCCCAATTCCCCCGATTGTGCCCTAAACGACAGCACGCCACCCATGGGTTCTCATGGGTGGCGTGCTGAAAGGACATTCTCAGTCCGTAAAAGGACTCAAGGCCTCCATCGCGCGCTGGGTGACCTCTTCCACCGGGCCGGTCGCGTCCACCCCGACAAGGATGCGCTCGTCGGCGTAGAAGGAGACGAGCGGAGCGGTCTGCTCCTGGTAGACCTCCAGCCGATGCCGGACGGTGTCTTCCTTGTCGTCGTCCCGCTGGTAGAGCCGCCCACCGCAGGTGTCGCAGACGTCGTCCTTCTTGTCGTCGAAGTCGACGTGCCAGATGCGGCCGCACTGGCTGCAGGTCCGTCGGCCGGCCAGCCGGCGCACGACCTCCTCGTCGTCGACCACGAGCTCCAGGACGATGTCCAGACCGGTTCCGAACTCCTCGAGCATCTTCTTCAGGATCTGGGCCTGGGGCACATTCCTGGGAAAGCCGTCGAGCAGGAAACCGTCCTGCGCGTCGCTCTCCAGAAGGCGGTCGCGGACCATCGCGATGGTGACCTCGTCGGGTACGAGGTCACCGCGGTCCATGTATTCCTTGGCAAGCTTGCCGAGCTCCGTGCCGCCCGAGACGTTGGCACGGAAGATGTCACCTGTCGAGATCTTCGGGATGGACAGGTTCGATGCGATGAACTGGGCCTGTGTCCCCTTACCCGCTCCGGGGGGCCCAACCAGGACGAGACGCACTACTTCAGGAAGCCTTCGTAATTGCGCTGCTGGAGCTGGCTCTCAATCTGCTTCACGGTGTCAAGACCGACACCAACCATGATCAGAATGCTCGTCCCTCCGAACGGGAAGTTCTGACTCGCACCGACGACCGCCAGGGCGATGATCGGCACCATGGCGATCAGGCCCAGATAGAGCGCACCGGGGGCGGTGAGTCGCGTGAGCACGTAGTTCAAGTACTCAGCCGTCGGCCGGCCCGGGCGGATGCCCGGGATGAACCCACCGTACTTCTTCATGTTGTCCGCCACTTCAACGGGGTTGAAGGTGATGGAAACGTAGAAGTAGGTGAAGAAGACGATGAGCACGAAGAAAGTGATCATGTAGGCGGGAGTGTCACCCGTGACCAGGTTCCGCTGGATCCACTGGACGATCGCGTTCGGCTCCTGCTGCGCGTTGCTGAAGAGCGTCGTGACGAGTTGCGGAAGATAGAGCAGCGAAGAGGCGAAGATGACCGGGATGATGCCGGCCTGGTTCACCTTCAACGGGATGTAGGTCGAGGTACCGCCGTACATCCGGCGGCCGACCATGCGCTTGGCGTACTGCACCGGAACCCGGCGCTGTGCCTGCTCGACCATGACCACCAGGGCGATCATCGCGATGCCGGTCACGATGACCACCGCGAAGACGAAGAGACCCTTGGTGCGGGCGATGTTGAGCAGCTCGGCCGGGAAGACCGCGATGACCTGCGTGAAGATCAGGATGGACATGCCGTTGCCGACGCCGCGGTCGGTGACGAGCTCGCCCAGCCACATGATGACGGCGGTACCGGCGGTCATCGTCAGCACCATCGTGATAATGGTGAAGACGTTGTCCTTGTCCAGCAGGATCTCTTCCTGACACTGCGGGAAGAGCTGCCCGGTACGCGCGAGGGCGATGAAGGCGGTCGACTGGAGAATCGCCAGACCGATCGTCAGATAACGCGTATATTGCGTGATCTTGGTCTGCCCGGCCTGCCCCTCCTTCTTGAGGGCCTCCAGACGGGGAATCACGACCACCAGAAGCTGAAGGATGATGCTCGCGGTGATGTACGGCATGATGCCGAGCGCGAACACCGACAGCTTCAGCAAGGCGCCACCGCTGAACAGCTGCACCATGCCGTAGATGTTGCCGGCATCGCCTGACTGTGCCTGCTGGAGGCATCGGGCGATGTTTTCGTTGTTGACACCCGGAGTCGGAAGAACCGAGCCGAGCCGGAACAGCGCGATGATGCCCAGTGTGAAGAGCAACTTGTTGCGCAGGTCCGGCGTACGGAACGCTCGGGTAAACGCGGTCAGCACGGTCCCTCCTGCGCGCCTGAAAGGCGAGGTCGGTCAGCGATGGTGCGGGGGTGGTCCATCTTTGCCATCTCAAGTCAGCGAGCCGACGGAAATGAGTTGAGGCCCACTATCCAGCGAACTCTAACGCACTACGGGCGCGGGGGCTCATTATGAGCCCCCGCGCCACGTCATTATGCCTACAGCTCGGAGACGGAGCCCCCGGCAGCGGCGATCTTCTCCTTGGCACTGGCGGAGAAGGCGTGCGCCTGCACGTTCAACGCCACAGAGATGTCGCCGGTTCCGAGAACCTTGACGAGCTGCCTCTTGCGGACCGCGCCCTTGGCGACCAGCGTCTCGACGGTGACATCGCCACCCTCGGGGAACAGCTCGCTGAGCTTGTCCAGGTTGACGACCTGGTAGGTCGTCTTGAACAGGGCGTTGGAGAAGCCCTTGTACTTGGGCAGACGGCGCTGGAGCGGAACCTGGCCACCCTCGAAACCGAGAGGAACCTTGTTCCGCGCCCTCGTGCCCTTGGTGCCACGACCGGCGGTCTTGCCCTTGGACGCCTCGCCGCGGCCCTTGCGGACCTTCGACTTGTTGGCGCCGGGAGCCGGACGCAGGTGGTGGATACGGAGCGGAGTGTTCTCTGCCATCTCTAGTCGACCTCTTCCACGGTGACCAGGTGCGTCACCACGGTGACCATGCCGCGGATCTCCGGGCGGTCCTCCTTGACGACGACGTCACCGATTCGCTTCAGACCGAGCGAACGCAGCGAGTCACGCTGGTTCTGCTTACCGCCGATCTTGGAGCGGACCTGAGTGATCTTCAGGCGTGCCATCGGCTAGCTCACCGCCTTAGCCGCCGCAGCCTCGGCGATACCCTCGGCGCGAGCCTTGAGCATGGCCTTGGGCGCGACGTCCTCGATCGGCAGGCCACGACGGGCCGCGATCTCCTCGGGGCGGCTGAGGCCCTTCAGAGCGGCCACGGTGGCGTGCACGATGTTGATCGGGTTGTCCGAGCCGAGCGACTTGGACAGCACGTCGTGGATGCCGGCGCACTCCAGCACGGCGCGCACCGGGCCACCGGCGATGACGCCGGTACCGGGCGAGGCCGGACGGAGGAAGACGACGCCCGCCGCCTCTTCACCCTGCACGATGTGCGGGATGGTGCCCTGAATGCGCGGCACCCTGAAGAAGTGCTTCTTGGCCTCTTCGACGCCCTTGGCGATGGCCGCGGGAACTTCCTTGGCCTTGCCGTAGCCGACGCCGACCATGCCGTTGCCGTCACCGACGATGACGAGGGCGGTGAAGCTGAAGCGACGACCACCCTTCACGACCTTGGCCACTCGGTTGATCTTTACAACGCGCTCGATGTACGAGACGCCCTTGTCAGCGTTGCCACCGCGGCGATCGTCACGACGACCGTCACGCCGCTCGCCACCGGCGGCGCCACCGCGACGCGGAGCTCCAGCCATCAGTGGTTCCTCTTCTCGTTGCTCTTGTTAGAACGGGCCATCAGAACTCCAGCCCGCCTTCGCGGGCGCTGTCCGCGAGTGCCGCCAGGCGACCCGCGTAGCGGTTCCCGCCACGGTCGAACACGACCGCGGTGATCCCGGCAGCCTTGGCCCGCTGAGCGAGAAGCTCGCCGACCTGCTTCGCCTTGTCGGTCTTGGCGCCCGGTGCCGTGCGCAGGGAGGCGTCCATGGTGGACGCGCTCACCAGCGTGTGGCCCTGGGCGTCGTCGACGATCTGCACGAACAGGTGTCGCGTGGAACGATTGACGACCAGGCGCGGACGCGCGGCCGTACCGACCACCTTCTTGCGGACTCGGCCGTGGCGGCGGGCCCGCGAGACGGCGCGGGCGGCCGTGTGCTTGCCGAACGCAGTCTTGCCAGCCATGCCTACTTACCAGCCTTTCCGACCTTGCGGCGGATAACTTCACCCTGGTAGCGCACGCCCTTGCCCTTGTACGGGTCGGGCTTGCGCAGCTTGCGGATGTTCGCGGCGATCTCGCCGACCTTCTGCTTGTCGATGCCGTCCACGTGGAACAGGGTCGGCTTCTCGACGCGGAAGGAGACACCCTCGGGGGCGTTGACGGTGACCGGGTGGCTGAAGCCGAGAGCGAACTCAAGCTGAGTCGGGCTCTTGGCCTGCACGCGGTAACCGACGCCCACGATCTCCAGAGTCTTGGAGTATCCCTGGGTCACGCCGGTCACCATGTTGGCGATCAGCGTGCGGGACAGGCCGTGCAGCGCACGGACCTTGTTCTCGTCGTTGGGACGAGTGACGGTGACGGTTCCGTCGTCGCCCTTGGCGACGACGATCGGCTCCGCGACCGTGTGAGAGAGCGTGCCCTTGGGGCCCTTGACCGTGACATCCCGGCCGTCGATGGCGACGTCCACGCCGTTCGGTACAGGGATGGGCAGCCGTCCGATTCGTGACATGCTGTGATTTCTCCCTTCTACCAAACGAAGGCGAGGACTTCCCCGCCCACTCCACGCTTGCCGGCCTGCTTGTCCGTCATGAGACCGCCGGACGTCGAAATGATCGCGACGCCCAGTCCGCCCAGGACTCGAGGCAGGTTGTCCTTCTTTGCATAGACCCGCAGGCCGGGCTTGGAAACCCGGCGCAGGCCCGCGAGCGACCGCTCACGGCTCGGCCCGAACTTGAGCTCCACCACGAGGTTCTTTCCGACCTTGGCGTCTTCGACGCTCCAGGTCTGAATGTAACCCTCCTGCTGGAGGATCTCGGCGATGTGCGCCTTGATCTTCGAGTACGGCATCGCCACGGTTTCGTGGTACGCCGAGTTCGCGTTCCGCAGACGCGTCAGCATGTCTGCGATCGGGTCGGTCATCGTCATGGCCAGTGGCCTTCCTCACCGCGGTTTCCACAAGGGACCTACGGTGCGGTCATGGGCGCTTGAGGCAGCGCCCGGTGAATACGACTTCTATGTACGGCTGGTGACCACCGCGTGGCCTGTGGCCTCCACAGGCCACGCGGGCGGCTACCAGCTGGACTTGGTGATGCCAGGCAGCTCGCCCCGGTGCGCCATCTCACGGAAGCAGATGCGGCACAGGCCGAACTTCCTGTAGACGGCGCGGGGACGACCACAGCGCGAGCACCGAGTGTACGCCCGGACCTCGAACTTGGCCTTACGAGCAGCCTTGACCTTGAGCGACGTCTTCGCCATGATCAGGCCTCCTTGAAGGGGAAGCCGAGAAGCTTGAGCAGCGCCCGGCCCTGGTCGTCGGTCTTAGCAGTGGTCACGACGGTGATGTCCATACCACGCTGGCGATCGACCTTGTCCTGGTCGATCTCGTGGAACATGACCTGCTCGGTCAGACCGAAGGTGTAGTTTCCGTTGCCGTCGAACTGCTTGGGCGACAGGCCACGGAAGTCACGGATACGGGGCAGCGCCAGCGAAAGCAGCCGGTCCAGGAACTCCCACATGCGGTCGCCGCGCAGCGTGACGTGCGCGCCGATCGGCATGCCCTCACGCAGCTTGAACTGGGCGATGGACTTGCGGGCCCGGACGACCGCCGGCTTCTGACCGGTGATCACGGTGAGGTCGCGGACGGCGCCGTCGATCAGCTTCGAGTCGCGCGCGGCCTCGCCGACGCCCATGTTCACCTTGATCTTGGTGATCGTGGGCACCAGCATGATGTTCTCGAACCCGAACTGCTCGTTCAGCTTCGCGATGATCTCTTCGCGGTAGCGCTGCTTGAGGCGCGGAAGCGGCCGTCCGGTCTGGACGGACTCAGTAGTGTTCGCGGTCATCAGTTGTCCTCACCCGACTCGTCAGAGGCGGCCTTGGCCGACTCCTTCTTGGCAGGCTTCTCCTTGGCAGGCTTCTCGTCATCCTTGAGCTTCTTGACGTTGCTCACGTGGATGGGAGCCTCCATGGTCTGCACGCCACCGGTCTTGGCGCCGCGCGGACCCTGGTTGGTCTCCTTGGAGTGCTTCTTGATCATGTTGACGCCTTCGACCACCACGCGCTCTTCACGCGGGTGGGCGGCGATCACACGACCCTTGGCACCCTTGTCCTTACCGGCGATGACCTGAACCAGGTCACCCTTCTTCACATGAAGCTTCGGCATTTACAACACCTCCGGCGCGAGCGAGATGATGCGCATGAACTTCTTGTCACGCAGCTCACGTCCGACGGGACCGAAGATACGCGTGCCACGAGGGTCACCGCTGTCCTTGATGATGACGGCGGCGTTCTCGTCGAAGCGGATGTAGGAGCCGTCGGGCCGGCGGCGCTCCTTGACAGTACGGACGATGACCGCCTTGACGACGTCGCCCTTCTTCACGGTGCCGCCAGGAATGGCGTCCTTGACCGTGGCGACGATGATGTCGCCGATTCCCGCGTAGCGCCGACCCGAGCCACCGAGCACACGGATGCAAAGAACTTCCTTCGCACCCGTGTTGTCGGCGACCTTGAGTCGCGACTCCTGCTGGATCACTTGTACTCCTGTTTGTCTCGCTGGTTCTCACCGATGGTGAGCCTTGCGGAACTGATGTGGTCTTGTTCCCCCGGCGACAGACGAGCCGCCGCCGCAGGCGGAGCGAAGATCGACTTCGCCCCCTTGGACGCCAGCGTGGGGGGTGACCAGGTCACCCCCCACGAGGCGCGTTCCTTACTTGGCCTTCTCGAGAATCTCGATGACCCGCCAGCGCTTGCTGGCCGACAGCGGCCGGGTCTCCATCAGGAGAACACGGTCGCCGACGCCGCAGGCGTTGGCCTCGTCGTGCGCCTTGTACTTGGTCGTCCGACGGATGACCTTGCCGTACAAGGGGTGCTTGACGCGGTCCTCGACGGCGACGACGACAGTCTTGTCCATCTTGTCGCTGACGACCAGACCCTCGCGGGTCTTGCGGTAGTTCCGCGTCTCGGTTGTGCTTTCAGCTGTCTCAGCCATCGATCGACTCCTTCTCAACCGAGACAATGCCGAGCTCCCGCTCGCGCATCACGGTGTAGATACGGGCGATCTCGCGGCGGACAGCACGCAGCCGCCCGTGGCTCTCCAACTGGCCGGTCGCGGCCTGGAAGCGGAGGTTGAACAGCTCCTCCTTGGCTTCCTTCAGCTTCTGAACCAGGGTGTCCTGGTCCTCCACCCGCAGCTCACCGGCGGTCAGGCCCTTAGCCATCACGCCTCACCCACTTCACGCTTAACGAACCGGCACTTCATCGGGAGCTTGTGCATCGCACGACGCAGGGCTTCGCGAGCCACCGGCTCGGCGACACCCGACAGCTCGAACATGACGCGACCGGGCTTGACGTTGGCGATCCACCACTCCGGCGAACCCTTACCGGAACCCATGCGGGTCTCGGCAGGCTTCTTGGTGAGGGGACGGTCCGGGTAGATGTTGATCCAGACCTTGCCGCCACGCTTGATGTGGCGGGTCATGGCGATACGAGCCGACTCGATCTGGCGGTTGGTCACGTAGGAGTGCTCAAGCGCCTGAATGCCGAACTCGCCGAACACGACCCTGGTGCCGCCCTTGGCGGCACCGTGGCGGTCAGGCCGGTGCTGCTTGCGGTGCTTGACCCTGCGCGGGATCAGCATGGTCAGCTCCCTTCAGCACCCGGCTGCGCAGCCGGGCCGGTCTCGGGGGCAGCCTGGGAGGCCGCCTCAGTCCTGGGGGCACGGTCGCCTCGGGCGGCACCGCCACGACGGGGACGGTCGCCACCGGCGCCACCACCACGACGGGGACGGTCGCCACCGGCACCGGGGCCGCGACGGTCGTCACGGTCCCGACGCTGGCCCGCACGAGCACCGGCGGCAGCCGCCTCACGCTCGGCGCGGCTGGTCGGAGCCTCACCCTTGTAGATCCACACCTTCACGCCGATACGGCCGAAGGTGGTACGGGCCTCGTAGAGGCCGTAGTCGATGTCCGCGCGGAGGGTGTGCAGGGGCACGCGGCCCTCGCGGTAGAACTCCGAACGGGACATCTCAGCGCCGCCCAGACGGCCGGAGCACTGCACCCGGATGCCCTTGGCGCCGCTCTTCATGGCCGACTGCATCGCCTTGCGCATGGCCCGACGGAACGAGACACGGCTGGACAGCTGCTCGGCCACACCCTGAGCGACAAGCTGAGCGTCGATCTCGGGGTTCTTGACCTCAAGGATGTTGAGCTGAACCTGCTTCTTGGTCAGCTTCTCGAGGTCGCCACGGATCCGGTCGGCCTCGGCGCCGCGGCGGCCGATGACGATGCCCGGACGGGCGGTGTGAATGTCGACCTGAACCCGGTCGGTGGTCCGCTCGATCTCCACCTTGGAGATGCCGGCCCGCTCCATGCCCTTCTTGAGCATGCGGCGGATCGCCACATCCTCGGCAACGTACGACTTGTAGAGCTTGTCGGCATACCACCGGCTCTTGAAGTCGGTCGTGATGCCGAGGCGGAACCCGTGCGGGTTAACCTTCTGACCCACTAGCGGGTCCTCCCCTTCGGCTCGCGGGACTCCACGATCACGGTGATGTGGCTCGTCCGCTTGTTGATCCGATAGGCACGACCCTGAGCGCGGGGACGGAACCGCTTCAGCGTCGGGCCCTCATCGACCCAGGCACGGCTCACGAAGAGCGTGCCGCGGTCGAGCTTGAAGTTGTGCTCCGCGTTGGCAATGGCGCTGGACAGCACCTTGTACACGGTCTCGCTCGCCGACTGGGGAGCGAACTGCAGCACGGCCTGCGCCTCCGAAGCGGGCAGCCCGCGAATGAGGTCCACCACACGGCGGGCCTTCATGGGCGTGTGGCGCGCGAACCGCACCTGAGCCCTGGCTTCCATCGCTTACTCCTCTTACCTTCTGCTTCGTGTGGGTCGAGTCCGTCTCGCCTTGCACCGGCCGGTACGGCTTCCGCCTTCCGACCCGTCCCCGGCTCGACTTCCTCGCCCTAAGGCGCTTACCGCCGGCTGCGGCGGTCTTCCTTGACGTGGCTGCGGAAGGTCCGCGTCGGCGCGAACTCCCCGAGCTTGTGACCGATCATCGACTCGGTGACGAACACCGGGACGTGCTTACGGCCGTCGTGAACGGCGATCGTGTGACCGAGCATGTCGGGAACGATCATGGAGCGCCGCGACCACGTCTTGATGACGTTCTTGGTGCCCTTCTCGTTCTGGACATCCACCTTCTTCTGAAGGTGATCGTCCACGAAGGGACCCTTCTTAAGGCTACGTGGCATTTTGGCTGCTCCTACCGCTTCTTCCGCTTGGTCCGACGACGGATGATCAGCCGGTCGCTGGCCTTGTTCGCCGCACGAGTACGTCCCTCAGGCTTGCCCTTGGGGTTGACGGGGTGACGACCACCGGAGGTCTTACCCTCACCACCACCGTGCGGGTGGTCGACCGGGTTCATCGCGACACCGCGGACGGTGGGGCGCTTGCCCTTCCACCGCATACGGCCGGCCTTACCCCAGTTGATGTTGGCCTGCTCGGCGTTGCCGACCTGGCCGATGGAGGCCCGGCAGCGGACGTCGACCTGGCGCATTTCGCCGGACGGCATACGCAGCGTGGCGTACTGGCCCTCCTTGGCGAGGAGCTGGATCTGCGCACCGGCGGACCGGCCCAGCTTGGCGCCGCCGCCCGGACGGAGCTCCACCGCGTGGATGAAGGTACCGGTCGGGATGTTGCGCAGCGGGAGGCAGTTACCCGGCTTGATGTCGGCCGTGGGGCCGTTCTCGATCAGGTCGCCCTGCTTGAGGCCGGTCGGGCAGAGGATGTAGCGCTTCTCCCCGTCGGCGTAGTGCAGCAGAGCAATGCGGGAGGTGCGGTTCGGGTCGTACTCGATGTGAGCGACCTTCGCCGGAACCCCGTCCTTGTCGTGGCGCCGGAAGTCGATGATCCGGTAGGCACGCTTGTGCCCGCCACCCTGGTGGCGGGTGGTGACCCGGCCGTGGACGTTACGGCCACCCTTGCTGTGCAGGGGTGCAAGCAGCGACTTCTCGGGCGTGCTGCGCGTGATCTCGGAGAAGTCCGAGACACTGGCGCCGCGGCGACCCGGGGTCGTCGGCTTGAGTTTACGGATGCCCATCTTTTTCGTTCATCCTTCGTCGGTTAATCCGGTCGAATGCCCCTCGCCTCCCGGCGAGGGGCGTTCTCCCTGTTACTTGGCGAGCGGGTCAGCCGACCTGGCCGAAAATGTCGATCCGGTCGCCCTCAACCAGGCTCACGATCGCGCGCTTGGTGCTGGGACGCTGGCCGTAACCGGCCTTGGTCCGCTTGCGCTTGCCCTGGCGGTTGATGGTGTTGACGCTGGCCACCTTGACACCGAAGATCTGCTCGATGGCAATCTTGACCTGCGTCTTGTTAGCCGTCTTCTGCACCAGGAACGTGTACTTGTTGTGCTCGTCGATCAGGCCGTAGCTCTTCTCGGAGACAACCGGCTTGACGATGACGTCCCGGGGATCGGTTACCTTCACCCTCGGGGTCTTCTTGCGCGGGTCGGCGAGCTTCTCCATCAGGCGTCTTCCTTCCCGCTCTTGCTCAGACGCGTGACGACCTGGTCGTACGCCGCCTGAGTGAAAACGACGTCGTCGTAGCAGAGCACGTCGTAGGTGTTCAGCTGACCGGCGTCCAACAGGTGGACCTCGGGAGCGTTACGCAGGCTCAGCCAGGTGAGCTCGTCACCCTCGTCGACGACGACGAGGACGCTACGGGTCTGCGTGATCTTCCGCAGCGACTCGAGAGCCGCCTTGGTCTTCGGGGTCTCACCCTGGACCAGAGCGCTGACCACGTGAACGCGGCCACCGGCTGCCCGGTCGGAGAGGGCGCCACGCAGGGCGGCGGCCTTCATCTTCTTGGGGGTCTTCTGGGCGTAGTCCCGGGGAAGCGGACCGTGGACGGTGCCACCACCGGCGAACTGCGGAGCGCGGGTCGAACCCTGACGGGCGCGACCGGTGCCCTTCTGGCGGTACGGCTTCTTGCCACCACCCCTGACCTCACCACGGGTCTTGGCCTTGTGAGTGCCCTGCCGGCGAGCGGCGAGCTGGGCCACGACGACCTGGTGGATCAGTGGAATGTTGACCTTGGCGCCGAAGACGTCGCCGGGCAGGTCGACGGTGCCGGTCTTCGCTCCGCTCACGTCGAGGACGTCAATGGTGCTCACTTGGCAGCCCCCTTCTTGGCAGCGGTACGGACGAGAACCAGGCTGCCGTTGGCGCCGGGGATCGCACCCTTGATCAGGATGAGGCCCTTCTCGGCGTCCACGGCGTGGACCTTGAGACTCTGGATGGTGGTGCGGACGTTACCCATCCGGCCGGCCATGCGCATGCCCTTGAAAACACGGCCTGGGGTGGCGCAGCCACCGATGGAACCCGGCGAACGGTGCTTGCGCTGCACGCCGTGTCCGGCGCCCAGGCCCTTGAAGCCGTGACGCTTCATGACACCGGCGAAACCCTTGCCCTTGCTCTTGCCCGTCACGTCGACGAACTGGCCGGCCTCGAAGGTGTCGGCGAGGAGCTCCTGGCCCAGGGTGTAGTCGCTCGCGTCGTCCGTACGGATCTCCGTGAAGTAACGGCGCGGGGTGATGTCGTGCTTGCGCAGGTAGTCGCCGAGCGGCTTGTTGACCTTCCGCGGGTCGACCTGCCCGAAGCCGAGCTGTACGGCGGAGTAGCCGTCCTTCTCGGGGGTGCGGACGCGGGTCACGACGCACGGACCGGCCTCGACGACGGTCACCGGGACCATCCGGTTGTCCGCGTCGAAGACCTGGGTCATGCCGAGCTTCTTGCCCAGGACGCCCTTGATCTGCTTAGCCATGTCAGTGCGTTCCCTCAGAGCTTGATCGAGATGTCAACGCCAGCGGGGAGGTCGAGTCGCATGAGCGAGTCGACCGTCTTCGGCGTCGGGTCGATGATGTCAATCAGCCGCTTGTGCGTGCGCATCTCAAAGTGCTCGCGGCTGTCCTTGTACTTGTGCGGCGAGCGGATGACGCAGTACACGTTCTTCTCGGTCGGCAGCGGCACCGGGCCTGCGACCTTCGCGCCAGTCCGCGTCACCGTCTCGACGATCTTCTTGGCCGAGCTGTCGATGACCTCGTGATCATAGGCCTTGAGCCGGATGCGGATCTTCTGTCCCGCCATAATGGCCTCGGTGTCCTTCGCTGTCGTCTGAAAAAGTTACGTGCGGCCTGTTGCCGCTGTGTGTTGGTCGAGTCCGTCTCACCTGTGACCTGTGGGGCCGTCATGGACGTCCCCGCCGTTCGCAGGCTCGGCTTCCTCTTCCGCGCCCCACGTAGCAGACGCTGTCCGTCTGCGCTTTCTTCCGTGATCTGGCAGTTACTTCGGTCACCGTGCGGCCGAACCAACTGCGAGATCACGGTTCGTGGGGATGGTGCCGGAGGTGCATGCCGTACGGCATGAGCCCCCTCGTGGCGTGGCGGCCGGTCCTTCTGATGAGGGCCGGCCGCCACTCGCGATGGTACTACTTGATGATCTTGGTCACTCGACCCGCACCGACGGTGCGGCCACCCTCGCGGATGGCGAACTTGAGACCGTCCTCCATCGCGATGGGCTGGATCAGCGAGACGTTCATCTCGGTGTTGTCACCGGGCATGACCATCTCGGTGCCCTCGGGCAGGTTCACGACACCGGTCACGTCAGTCGTACGGAAGTAGAACTGCGGACGGTAGTTGTTGAAGAACGGGGTGTGGCGACCGCCCTCGTCCTTCGACAGGATGTAAACTTGAGCCTCGAACTCGGTGTGCGGGGTGGTCGTGCCCGGCTTGATGATGCACTGGCCGCGCTCGACGTCCTCGCGCTTGATGCCGCGGAGGAGCAGACCGACGTTGTCGCCCGCCTGACCCTCGTCGAGCAGCTTGCGGAACATCTCGACACCGGTGACCGTGGTGGTGGTCTTGGTGTCCTTGATGCCGATGATGTCGACGGTCTCGTTGACCTTGACGATGCCACGCTCGATACGACCGGTGACGACGGTGCCACGACCGGTGATCGAGAAGACGTCCTCGATCGGCATGAGGAACGGCTTGTCGGTCTCACGAGCCGGCTGCGGGACGTTCTCGTCCACAGCGGTCATGAGCTCGATGATGCTGTCGCCCCACTTCTCGTCGCCCTCGAGCGCCTTCAGCGCCGAGACGCGAACGACCGGCAGGTCGTCACCGGGGAACTCCTGGGCGGAGAGGAGCTCGCGGACCTCGAGCTCGACGAGCTCCAGGATCTCCTCGTCATCCACCATGTCGGCCTTGTTCAGGGCGACGACGATGTAGGGGACGCCGACCTGGCGGGCCAGGAGGACGTGCTCCTTCGTCTGCGGCATCGGACCGTCGGTGGCGGCGACCACGAGGATCGCGCCGTCCATCTGAGCCGCACCGGTGATCATGTTCTTCACGTAGTCGGCGTGACCGGGGCAGTCCACGTGAGCGTAGTGGCGCTGCTCGGTCTGGTACTCGACGTGCGCGATGGAGATCGTGATACCACGAGCCTTCTCCTCGGGCGCCTTGTCGATCTTGTCGAACGGGGTCGCCTCGTTGAGGTTCGGGAAACGCTCGTGGAGCACCTTGGTGATCGCCGCGGTCAGAGTGGTCTTGCCGTGGTCGATGTGTCCAATGGTGCCGATGTTTACGTGCGGCTTGGTCCGCTCGAACTTGGCCTTGGCCACTGCTCTGTCTCCTTAGAGATTCTGACTTGACTTGCGTCTTCGTACTCGGGCTTGGGGAGGCCGGTCCTTTCGGAACCGGCCGGCGAGAGACTTCCCGCCCCGCACCCCTCCGGGCGCAGGAAGGCGATCTTCTCGCCTTCCCGCCACCGGAATGGATACCGGACTTACTCGCCCCGTACCTTCGCGACGATCTCCTTGGCGATGTGCGCAGGCACTTCCGCATAGGAGTCGAACTGCATGCTGTAGCTCGCGCGTCCCTGCGTCTTGCTACGGAGGTCACCCACGTAGCCGAACATCTCGGAGAGCGGCACGAGCGCCTTGACGATACGGGCGCCGGAGCGCTCGTCCATCGCCTGGATCTGCCCGCGGCGACCGTTGAGGTCACCGATGACGTCACCCATGTAGTCCTCGGGCGTGGTGACCTCGACGGCCATCATCGGCTCCAGGATTACTGCGTCCGCCTTGCGCGCGGCCTCCTTGAAGGCCATCGAGCCGGCGATCTTGAAGGCCATTTCGGACGAGTCCACCTCGTGGTAGGCACCGTCCTGCAGGGTGACCTTGACCCCGACCATGGGGTAGCCGGCGAGCACGCCGAACTCGGCGGCCTCCTGGGCGCCCGCGTCGACCGACGGGATGTACTCCCGCGGGATGCGGCCACCGGAGACCTTGTTGGAGAACTCATAACCGTCGTTGCCGTCGCCCAGCGGCTCAAGGTCGATGATGACCTTGGCGAACTGGCCGGAACCACCGGTCTGCTTCTTGTGGACGTAGTCGACCTTCTCCACCTTGCGGCGGATGGTCTCCCGGTACGCCACCTGAGGCCGGCCGATGTTGGCCTCGACCTTGAACTCGCGGCGCATCCGGTCGACGAGGATCTCCAGGTGGAGCTCGCCCATACCCCAGATGACCGTCTGCCCGGTCTCCTCGTCACGCCGGACCTGGAAGGACGGGTCCTCCTCGGCCAGACGCTGGATGGCGGTGCCCAGCTTCTCCTGGTCACCCTTGGTCTTGGGCTCGATGGCGACGCTGATGACCGGCGCCGGGAAGTTCATCGACTCCAGGACCACGGGGTTGGCCGGGTCGGACAGGGTGTCACCGGTGGTGGTGTCCTTCAGACCCATGACGGCGACGATCTGACCGGCGACGGCCGACGGGCGCTCTTCGCGCTTGTTGGCGTGCATCTGGTAGATCTTGCCGATCCGCTCCTTGCGGCCCTTCACCGAGTTGACCACGGCGGTGCCGGTCTCGAGCGTGCCCGAGTAGATGCGGATGTAGGTCAGACGGCCCAGGTGCTGGTCGGCCGCGATCTTGAAGGCCAGCGCGGAGAACGGCTCGGTCACGTCCGCGTGACGCTCGATGATCTCCTCTTCCTTGCCGACCGCGTGGCCCTTGAAGGCCGGGATGTCGATCGGGGCGGGAAGGTAGGCGACGATCGCGTCGAGCAGGGGCTGCACGCCCTTGTTCTTGAACGCGGTGCCGGTCAGGACCGGGTTGATGGCGCTGGCCAGCGTGGCGCGACGGATGGCCGCGACCAGCTGCTCCTCGGTGGGCTCGACGCCCTCGAGGAAGAGCTCCATCAGCTCGTCGTCGTTCTCGGAGACGGTCTCGACGAGCTTGTCACGCCACTCGCGGGCGGTCTCGGCGTGCTCCGCCGGGATCTCCACGGTCTCGTACATCTCGCCCTTGGCCGCCTCGGCGCTCCAGATCAGGCCCTTCATCTTCACCAGGTCGATGACGCCCTTGAAGTCAGCCTCGACGCCCCAGGGAAGCTGGATGACCGCGGGGGTCGCGTTCAGGCGGCTGATCATCATGTCGACGCAGCGGTGGAACTCCGCGCCGACGCGGTCCATCTTGTTGACGAAGCAGATCCGGGGAACCTCGTAGCGGTCGGCCTGACGCCAGACCGTCTCGGACTGCGGCTCGACACCGGCGACGCCGTCGAATACGGCGACGGCACCGTCGAGGACGCGGAGCGAACGCTCCACCTCGATCGTGAAGTCCACGTGACCCGGCGTGTCGATGATGTTGATCGTGTGGCCGAGCCACTCGCAGGTCGTAGCAGCGGAGGTGATGGTGATACCACGCTCCTGCTCCTGCTCCATCCAGTCCATCGTGGCTGCGCCCTCGTGGACTTCACCGATCTTGTAGTTGATACCGGTGTAGAACAGGATGCGCTCGGTCGTCGTGGTCTTGCCCGCGTCGATGTGGGCCATGATCCCGATGTTGCGGACCTTGGCCAGGTCAAGAGCGGTCGTGGTGGCCACTTCTCTCGCGTCCTCGTCGTCTCGTCGAACCCGCTGTTACCAGCGGTAGTGGGCGAAGGCCTTGTTGGACTCGGCCATCTTGTGGGTGTCCTCGCGCTTCTTGACGCTTGCGCCGAGGCCGTTGCTGGCGTCGAGCAGTTCGTTCATGAGGCGCTCAGTCATGGTCTTCTCGCGGCGGGCGCGGGAGTACTGCACCAGCCAGCGCAGGGCCAGGGTGGTGCTGCGCGAGGCGCGCACCTCGACCGGGACCTGGTAGGTCGCGCCACCGACACGGCGGCTGCGGACCTCAAGGGTGGGCTTGACGTTGTCCAGCGCGCGCTTCAGGGTGACGACCGGGTCGTTGCCGGTCTTCTCCTTGGCACCCTCAAGGGCGCCGTAGACGATGGACTGCGCGATGGAGCGCTTGCCGTCCAGGAGCACCTTGTTGATGAGCGCGGTGACCAGCGGCGAGTTGTGGACCGGGTCAGCCATGAGCTGACGACGGCCAGGAGAACCCTTGCGAGGCATTCTTACTTCTCCTTCTTCGCGCCGTAACGGCTACGGGCCTGCTTGCGGTTGCGGACACCCTGGGTGTCCAGCGAGCCACGGATGATCTTGTAGCGAACACCCGGCAGGTCCTTCACACGACCACCACGGACGAGCACGATGGAGTGCTCCTGGAGGTTGTGGCCGACACCCGGGATGTAGGCCGTGACCTCGATGCCGTTGGTGAGCCGGACACGCGCGACCTTGCGGAGGGCGGAGTTCGGCTTCTTGGGGGTCGTGGTGTAAACGCGCATGCAGGTGCCGCGTCGCTGGGGGCTGGCCTTGAGCGCCGGGGTCTTGGTCTTGGTGACCTTGTCCTGGCGGCCCTTGCGGACCAGCTGCTGAATCGTGGGCACCGCGTCTCCGTTCATGCTTGCCGGTGATTCGAATGTTGGTGCTTTTGCAGGCACTGCCGGTGTCATGACCTGCGGGTTTTCCATCTCCTCCGACCCACGCGGTCGGGCGTGTCGCGCTGATATCGCGCCACATCCTCGGCCAGGCCAACTGAGGAGGCCATACGGCACTTCTGCCGACTCCCCCTGAGGGGATCTGTCGACACGCACGCATGAGAGCCCATGAAGCCATGGGCACGAAGGGAAAGACTACCTAGTCCAACGCAACACGTCAAAACGGTTGCGCCCCGGCGAGCGCTCTGATGAGCACCGCATCCGCGCCATGACTCCCGCGATCGGTTTCCGGCCGACCGCTGCTGGGTCCGTAATAAGTTTACCTGTCGCAGAGGACTTCTCCGGCCGTTCTCTTCAATACGGCACGGCTTTCACCGCAACGTTCCGGTCAAGAAGATCCACCTGGTCCGGGGTACGGGACAGACGACGGCGCCCGGCCCCTCTCGGAGGGACCGGGCGCCGTCTGTGATCACTTAGCGGTTGTACTGACCGAAGTCGTACTCCTCCAGCGGCACGGCCTCACCGGAACCCGACCCGAAGGTGTAGTCCGCGGCGGAGCCGTCGTAGCCACCGACCGTGTACATCGCGGCCTTGGCCTCCTCGGTGGGCTCGACCCGGATGTTGCGGTACTGGGGCATGCCCGTACCGGCCGGGATGAGCTTTCCGATGATGACGTTCTCCTTGAGACCGAGCAGCGAGTCCGACTTGGCGTGGATCGCCGCGTCGGTGAGCACTCGGGTCGTCTCCTGGAAGGAGGCCGCCGACAGCCAGGACTCGGTGGCGAGCGAGGCCTTGGTGATGCCCATCAGCACCGGCCGGCCCGAGGCCGGCGTGCCGCCCTCGGCCACGCACTCGCGGTTGATCCGCTCGAAGCGCGGCCGCTCGACGAGCTCACCGGGCAGCATGTCGGCGTCACCCGACTCGAGCACGTTCACGCGCTTGAGCATCTGCCGGACGATGATCTCGATGTGCTTGTCGTGGATCGACACACCCTGCGACCGGTAGACCTGCTGGACCTCGGCCACCAGGTGCAGCTGCACGGCCCGCGGGCCGAGGATGCGCAGCACCTCGTTGGGGTTGACGGCACCGGCGATCAGCTGCTGACCGACCGTGATCCGCTGCCCGTCGGAGATCAGCAGACGCGACCGCATGGACACCGGGTAGGCGATCTCCTCCGACCCGTCGTCCGGAACGATCACGATCTTGCGGGTCTTGTCGGTCTCGTCGATCCGGGCCCGGCCCTCGGCCTCGCTGATCGGGGCGACACCCTTGGGGACGCGCGCCTCGAAGAGCTCCTGGACACGGGGCAGACCGTGGGTGATGTCCGCACCCGCCACACCACCGGTGTGGAAGGTACGCATCGTCAGCTGGGTGCCGGGCTCGCCGATCGACTGGGCGGCGATGATGCCGACCGCCTCGCCGACGTCCACGAGCTTGCCGGTCGCGAGCGAGCGGCCGTAGCAGGTGGCGCAGACACCGATCTTAGCCTCGCAGACGAGAGCGCTGCGGGTCCGGACGGTCTCCACACCGGCGTCGATCAGCGCGGTGACGTGGATGTCGTTGATGTCGACACCCGCGGCCGCGATGACCTTGCCGTCCACCTCGACGTCCTCGGCCAGGATGCGGCCGTGCACGTTGCTCTCGGCGTTCTCCGCCTTGACCAGGTTGCCCTGGGCGTCGCGCTCGCCGACGTGCAGCGGGACCCCGCGGTCGGTGCCGCAGTCGATCTCACGGACGATGACGTCCTGCGCGACGTCCACCAGACGACGGGTCAGGTAACCCGAGTCGGCGGTCCGCAGCGCGGTGTCCGCCAGGCCCTTCCGCTGTCCGTGGGTGGAGATGAAGTACTCCAGCACCGACAGGCCCTCGCGGAACGAGGCCTTGATCGGACGCGGGATCGTCTCACCCTTGGTGTTGGACACCAGACCGCGGATACCGGAGATCTGCCGGACCTGCATCAGGTTTCCTCGGGCGCCCGACTGGACCATCATCCAGACCGGGTTGGTCTTCGGGAACGCCTTCTGCATGTCGTCGGTCACGTCACTGGTCGCGTGCGTCCAGATCTCGATGAGCTCCTGACGGCGCTCCTCGTCCGTGATGAGACCACGCTCGTACTCGCGCTGCACCTTGTCGGCCCTGCGCTCGTACGTCTCCATGATCGCGGCCTTGTTCGGCGGCGAGATGACGTCCTCGATCGAGATCGTCACACCGGCGCGGGTCGCCCAGTAGAAACCGGCGTCCTTGAGCGCGTCGAGCGCGGTCGCGACCTCGACCTTGGGGTACTTCTCGGCCAGCTCGTTGACGATGGCCGAGAGCTGCTTCTTGCCGACCTGGGAGTTCACGTACGGGTAGTTCGCCGGCAGCGTCTGGTTGAACAGGCAGCGGCCGAGCGTGGTCTCCAGCCGGTAGCTGTCGCCCGTCTCCCAGCCCTCGGGAGCCGTCCAGCCGCGGGGCGGCGGGACGTCGCCCTTCAACCGGATCTGGATCTTGGCCTGGATGTCCAGCTCGTGCCGGTCGTAGGCCATGAGCGCCTCGGGCACCGAGCCGAAGACCCTGCCCTGGCCGACCGCGTCCTGCTCGTCGTCCTTCAGCGTGGTCAGCGAGTAGAGACCGATGATCATGTCCTGGGTGGGCATGGTCACCGGCTTGCCGTCGGCCGGCTTCAGGATGTTGTTGGTGGACAGCATCAGGATGCGGGCCTCGGCCTGCGCCTCGGCCGACAGCGGCAGGTGCACGGCCATCTGGTCACCGTCGAAGTCCGCGTTGAACGCGGTGCAGACGAGCGGGTGGATCTGGATGGCCTTGCCCTCGACCAGCTGCGGCTCGAAGGCCTGGATGCCCAGGCGGTGCAGGGTCGGCGCGCGGTTGAGCAGCACCGGGTGCTCGGTGATGACCTCTTCGAGGACGTCCCACACGACCGGACGGGCACGCTCGACCATCCGCTTGGCCGACTTGATGTTCTGCGCGTGGTTCAGGTCGACCAGGCGCTTCATCACGAACGGCTTGAACAGCTCCAGCGCCATCTGCTTGGGCAGGCCGCACTGGTGCAGCTTCAGCTGCGGGCCGACGACGATGACCGAACGGCCGGAGTAGTCGACTCGCTTGCCCAGCAGGTTCTGGCGGAACCGGCCCTGCTTGCCCTTCAGCATGTCGCTGAGGGACTTCAGGGGACGGTTGCCAGGACCGGTGACCGGACGGCCGCGGCGGCCGTTGTCGAACAGCGCGTCGACGGCCTCCTGGAGCATCCGCTTCTCGTTGTTCACGATGATCTCGGGCGCGCCGAGGTCAAGGAGACGCTTGAGACGGTTGTTCCGGTTGATCACCCGGCGGTACAGGTCGTTCAGGTCCGAGGTCGCGAACCGGCCACCGTCGAGCTGCACCATCGGGCGCAGGTCCGGCGGGATGACCGGGATGCAGTCCAGGACCATGCCGTTGGGCGAGTTGCGCGTGTTCAGGAACGCCGACACGACCTTGAGACGCTTGAGCGCGCGGGCCTTCTTCTGGCCCTTGCCGCTGCGGATCGTCTCGCGCAGGTTCTCGGCCTCGAGGTCGAGGTCGAAGTTGGTCAGACGCTCCTGAATGGCCTGGGCGCCCATGCCACCGCGGAAGTAGCGGCCGAAGCGGTCGCGCATCTCGCGGTAGAGCAGCTCGTCGCCCTCAAGGTCTTGGACCTTGAGGTTCTTGAAGCGGCTCCAGACCTCGTCCAGACGGTCCAGCTCACGCTGGGCCCGGTCACGGAGCTGGCGCATCTCGCGCTCGGCCCCTTCGCGGACCTTGCGGCGCTGGTCGCCCTTGGCCCCGGCGGCCTCCAGCTCGGTCAGGTCGTTCTCGAGCTTCTTCTGCCGGGCCTCGATGTCGGCGTCGCGGCGCTGCTCGACGTGCTGCCGCTCGACCGAGATCTTCGCCTCGAGCGAGGGCAGGTCACGCTCACGCATCTCCTTGTCGACATGCGTGATCATGTAGGCCGCGAAGTAGATGACCTTCTCAAGGTCCTTCGGAGCCAGGTCGAGCAGGTATCCCAGACGGGACGGAACACCCTTGAAGTACCAGATGTGCGTGACGGGTGCGGCCAGCTCGATGTGGCCCATCCGCTCACGACGCACCTTGGCGCGGGTCACCTCGACGCCACAGCGCTCACAGATGATGCCCTTGAAGCGGACGCGCTTGTACTTACCGCAGTAGCACTCCCAGTCCCGGGTCGGACCGAAGATCTTCTCGCAGAAGAGTCCGTCCTTCTCGGGCTTGAGGGTCCGGTAGTTGATGGTCTCGGGCTTCTTGACCTCGCCGTGCGACCACTGGCGAATATCGTCAGCCGTCGCGAGGCCGATCCGAAGCTCGTCGAAGAAGTTGACGTCCAGCACTTGTATTCCCCTCCTCAGCTTCTCGATCAGACCTCTTCGACACTGCTCGGCTCACGCCGAGACAGGTCGATGCCGAGCTCTTCCGCGGCGCGGAAGACATCCTCGTCGGTGTCCCGCATCTCGATGGACATGCCGTCGCTGGAGAGCACCTCGACGTTCAGGCACAGCGACTGCATTTCCTTGATGAGGACCTTGAACGACTCCGGAATACCCGGCTCGGGAATGTTCTCGCCCTTGACGATGGCCTCGTAGACCTTCACCCGGCCGAGGACGTCGTCGGACTTGATGGTCAGCAGCTCCTGCAGGGCGTAGGCGGCGCCGTACGCCTCCAGCGCCCACACCTCCATCTCACCGAAGCGCTGTCCACCGAACTGGGCCTTACCACCGAGCGGCTGCTGGGTGATCATGGAGTACGGGCCGGTCGAACGTGCGTGGATCTTGTCGTCGACCAGGTGGAGCAGCTTCAGGATGTAGATGTAGCCGACCGAGATCGGGTGCGGGAACGGCTCGCCGGAACGGCCGTCGAAGAGCTGGGCCTTTCCGTTCGCGCCGACCATGCGCCCGCCGTCCCTGTTGAGCAGGGTGTTGTCGAGCAGACCGACGATCTCTTCTTCGTTGGCACCGTCGAACACCGGGGTGGCCATGTTGGTGCGCGGGTCGACCTGCTCGAAGCCCTTGTCGCGGAGCCGCTCGGCCCACGCCTCCTGGACACCCGAGATGTCCCACCCTCTGGCGGCGATCCACCCGAGGTGGGTCTCCAGGACCTGGCCGACGTTCATACGGCCGGGCACGCCCAGGGGGTTGAGGATGATGTCGACCGGCGTGCCGTCCTCGAGGAACGGCATGTCCTCGACCGGAAGGATCTTGGAGATGACGCCCTTGTTGCCATGGCGGCCGGCCAGCTTGTCACCGTCGGTGATCTTGCGCTTCTGGGCCACGTAGACGCGGACCAGCTCGTTGACACCCGGAGGAAGCTCGTCGCCCTCCTCCCGGCTGAACACGCGGACTCCGATGACCTTGCCCTGCTCGCCGTGCGGCACCTTCAGGGAGGTGTCACGGACCTCGCGGGCCTTCTCACCGAAGATCGCGCGGAGCAGGCGCTCCTCGGGGGTCAGCTCGGTCTCGCCCTTGGGCGTGACCTTGCCGACGAGGATGTCACCGGGGACGACCTCTGCGCCGATGCGGATGATGCCGCGCTCGTCGAGGTCGGCCAGGACCTCCTCGGAGACGTTCGGGATGTCCCGGGTGATCTCCTCGGGACCCAGCTTGGTGTCCCGGGCGTCGACCTCGTGCTCCTCGATGTGGATCGAGGAGAGGACGTCGTCCTGGACCAGACGCTGGGAGAGGATGATCGCGTCTTCGTAGTTGTGGCCCTCCCACGGCATGAACGCCACGAGCAGGTTCTTGCCGAGCGCCATCTCGCCGGTGTCGGTGCAGGGACCGTCGGCGACGACCTGGTTCACCTCGATCCGGTCGCCTTCGGCGACAATCGGCTTCTGGTTGAAGCAGGTCCCCTGGTTGGAGCGCTTGAACTTGGCGATCCGGTAGGTGGTGCGGGTGCCGTCGTCGTTCATCACGGTGACGTAGTCGGCGGAGACCTCCTCGACCACACCGGCCTTCTCGGCGCTGATGACGTCGCCGGCGTCGGTCGCGGCACGGTATTCCATGCCGGTGCCGACCAGCGGCGCCTCGCTCTTGAGCAGCGGCACCGACTGGCGCTGCATGTTGGAACCCATGAGCGCGCGGTTGGCGTCGTCGTGCTCGAGGAACGGGATCATCGCGGTGGCGACCGACACCATCTGGCGTGCCGACACGTCCATGTAGTTGACCTCGTTGGCCCGCAGGGACTCGAACTCGCCGCCCTTACGGCGGACGAGCACGCGGTCCTCGAGGAACGTGCCATCGGGCCCGATCGGCGTGTTCGCCTGGGCGATGACGTGACGGTCCTCCACGTCGGCGGTGAGGTAGTCGATCTGGTCGGTGACCCGGCCCTCGACGACCTTGCGGTACGGCGTCTCCACGAAGCCGAAGGCGTTGAGCCGACCGTAGGAGGCCAGCGAGCCGATCAGGCCGATGTTCGGCCCTTCCGGGGTCTCGATCGGGCACATCCGGCCGTAGTGGGACGGGTGCACGTCGCGGACCTCGAAGCCCGCCCGCTCACGGGACAGACCACCGGGACCCAGCGAGTTCAGACGCCGCTTGTGCGTCAGGCCGGCCAGCGGGTTGGTCTGGTCCATGAACTGCGACAGCTGGGAGGTGCCGAAGAACTCCTTGATCGACGCCACGACCGGGCGGATGTTGATCAGGGTCTGCGGCGTGATGGCCTCGACGTCCTGAGTGGTCATCCGCTCACGCACGACGCGCTCCATACGGGCCAGGCCCAGGCGGACCTGGTTCTGGATGAGCTCGCCGACGCTGCGCAGGCGGCGGTTGCCGAAGTGGTCGATGTCGTCGGTCTCGACGACGATCTCACCGTTCGTGCCCGGCATCGCGATCTCGCCGGCGTGCAGCTTGACGATGTACTCGATCGTGGCGACGATGTCCTCTTCGGTCAGCGTCCCCTGCGTGATCTCGCTGTCGACACCGAGCTTTTTATTGATCTTGTAGCGGCCGACCTTGGCGAGGTCGTAACGCTTGTGGTTGAAGTACAGGTTCTCCAGAAGCGTCTGCGCCGACTCCTTGGTCGGCGGCTCGCCGGGGCGCAGCTTGCGGTAGATGTCCAGCAGAGCGTCGTCCTGGCCGGCCGTGTGGTCCTTCTCCAGGGTGGCGCGCATGGACTCGTACTGCCCGAAACGCTCAAGGATCTGGTCGGTGGTCCAGCCGAGCGCCTTCAGCAGGACCGTGACGGCCTGCTTGCGCTTACGGTCGATACGGACACCGACGCTGTCACGCTTGTCGATCTCGAACTCGAGCCAGGCGCCCCTGGAGGGGATCACCTTGCAGCCGTAGAGGTCCTTGTCGGAGGTCTTGTCGACACTGCGGTCGAAGTAGACGCCCGGAGACCGGACCAGCTGGGAGACCACGACACGCTCTGTGCCGTTGATGATGAAAGTGCCCTTGCCGGTCATGAGCGGGAAATCACCCATGAAGACGGTCTGGCTCTTGATCTCACCAGTGGTGTTATTGATGAACTCCGCCGTGACGAACATCGGGGCGGAGTAGGTCATGTCCTTGTCTTTGCACTCATCTACTGAGTACTTGGGCGGCTCGAACCGGTGATCGCGGAACGACAGGGACATAGTCCCGGAGAAGTCCTCAATGGGACTGATCTCTTCGAAGATCTCTTCGAGACCCGACTGGGCCGGAACGTCCTTGCGCCCGGCCTGGCGAGCCGCCTCGACCCGCCCCTTCCACTTCTCGTTGCCGAGCAACCAGTCGAAGGACTCGGTCTGGAGAGCGAGAAGATCAGGAACTTCGAGCGGCTCCTGAATTCGTGCGAAAGACACACGACGGGGACCAGCGGGTACGGCGGAGGCGTTGCGCGAGGCTGCCAACAGATGTCCTTCCGAGGGCTCGCGGCGGACTGACTACACGCACGCCAGACGACCATGCATCAGAGCACCAAAAGAAGCGGGTCGTCAAAGGGCAGCGCAAAGGGGCAGTGTAGCCGAACGGCACACGCCTGTCCACCTCAGTCTCGCTGCATGCTCCACGTTGGTCGCAGCATCGCCCGTCAGCGCCGAAACGTCAAGCCCGTGACCCGACATTTCGGCCGAGAAACAGCCGTGACGCTGGGAGTTTTCCCACCGGATGACCCGCGCACACCACCGGCTCCAAGACGATACCCGCGACCTGGTGTGGCTAACGCTCAGTCACATGGCAGATCGAACGCTAGCCGAGGTCCGGCCGACGATCGACGTTGCCGTGGCTGATATACCCATGGGCATGCCAACCCCAAACGCTCTCTTTGCCAACAATTGGGGGAACCGCCACGCCGACTAAGCCGGCGGAGGGTCTCCGAGCAGCGTGGAGAGTTCCGCCACCAGCCAGCGCGCGTCCTTCTTGACCATGAGCAGCCGGGCCCGGTTCTGGCTGATCTGGTGCTGCGGTTCCTCCCCCTCGGGAGACTTCACCGTGTTCGTGTCCGTGAACAGCAGCACCTCGACCCGGCCGGGCTCCGCCGACTCCACGGCGGCCCCGGTGACCGTCACCTGCCGCACGGTGCGCTGCTCCTTGGCCGACGGCGCCCAGTCCGCGGCGAGCCGCCTGTAGTGTTCCGTCAGGGAGCCGGTGGTGTATCCCGCGGCGCGTGCGAAATCTTGTTCGATCGTGCGATAGTCGTATGACAGCATGTCGGGGGCGACCAGGCGCGCCGCCGTCAGCGCCTCCTGCCCGGCACGCTCGTCCCCGCGCAGCCGGCTCAGGTCGGCGTACATGACCCAGACGGCGGCCGCGAGCGCAAACGCCACCGCGGTGAGCACCCCGGTCACCAGCAGGGAGGCGCGTGTCATCAGACCAGCTCCGCCTTCGACACGAGCCAGATCCCGCCGACCCTGGTCACTTCCATGTTCCATCGGGAGAACTGTTCGTGTGGAGCCTTCTTGCTCCCGTCCTGCCGTGTCACCATGTCGCCCACCACCATCACCCGGGCGGTGTTCCCGGTCAGCGAGACGATCCCGGAGGCACGCAGTGCGCCCGTCCTGAGGGCCTTGTTCTTGATCGCGTCCGCTTTGAGCGTACCGAGGCTCCTGGCGTACGCCACCCTGGCCGCCCCTGTCGAGGTGTCCAGGACTCGTTTGAGATCCGCGTCAGCGCTGTGGTGGTTGACCGAGAGCAGTGCCACCGCGTGCACCCCCGCCGCCTGAACGGCCGCTCTGCGGTCGTCGGCCGCGGCCTGGGCGTCACGCAGGTCCCCGCCGATCCAGACGGCGGCGGCCAGCAGCGCCGCGATCAACACGCCCAGCGCCGGTCCGGCGATCCTCAGCGGGCGAGAGGGCCGAGCAGCGTTGACCGCCATGCGTTGTCTCCCGTCGCGCGGTCTCCCGGTGCATCGACCGGTGACCGCGTGCCGTCGGCCGTCGGGGCCCATATGCCCCTGGTTGCCGGATCATAACCCGCCTCGCGGCCCGCCACAGGAGGCTTTCCGGAACCGCTCACAGCCCGGCTCCCCGCACAGAAACCCCGGGCCGCACAGGAAAGACCCGGCAGCGGCACAGAGCCGTTCAGGGGAATCACCCGCGGAGAGCCCGGCGGCGGCACGGAGCCCGTCCTAGAGATCACGCGGAGAGCCCGGCACCGGCGCAGAGCCGTCCAGGGGAGCCCCACGGCGAGTTTGGCACCGGCACGGAGCCGTTCAGGGGTTCCCAGGACGAAAGACCGCGGACATGCAGAAAGAGCGGGCCACCGGCACCTGGTGGACCCGCTCTTTCTGATGAAACGTCTTACTTGACGGTGACAGTCGCGCCGGCGGCCTCGAGGGCGGCCTTGGCCTTCTCCGCCTGCTCCTTGTTGACCTTGCCGTCGAAGACAGCCTTGGGAGCGCCGTCCACGAGGTCCTTGGCCTCCTTGAGGCCCAGGCTCGTCAGGGCCCGGATCTCCTTGATGACCTGGATCTTCTTGTCGCCGGCGGCCTCGAGGACGACGTCGAACTCGTCCTGCTCCTCGGCCTCTTCGGCAGCGGCGCCACCGGCAGCCGGGGCGGCGGCGACGGCGACCGGAGCGGCGGCCTTGACGTCGAAGGTCTCCTCGAAGAGCTTCACGAAGTCGGACAGCTCAAGGAGGGTCATCTCCTTGAAGGTGTCGAGCAGCTCGTCGGTGCTGAGCTTCGCCATGATGGTTCCTCCGTATGAATCTGAAAAACTAAGAATTGGGACCGCGGTATGTATGCGCTAATCCCCTGCGACCGCTTGCGCGGACCTACTCGCCGGCCTCTTCGCGCTTGGCGCGCAGAGCCTCGGCCAGCTGAGCCATGTTGGTGGGCAGCGCGTTGAAGACGGCGGCCGCGTGGCCCTGCTTCGCCTTCAGAGCACCGGCCAGCTTCGCGAGGAGAACCTCACGCGACTCAAGGTCGGCAAGCTTGCTGATCTCGGCCGGGGACATCGACTTGCCGTCGACGACACCACCCTTGATGACCAGGAGGGGATTGGCCTTGGCGAAGTCACGCAGACTCTTGGCAGCCTCGACCACGTCGCCGTTGACGAACGCGATCGCCGACGGACCCGCGAGCAGGTCGTCGAGCTGGTTGATCCCGGCCTCATTGGCCGCGATCTTGGTCAGCGTGTTCTTCACCACGGCGAACTTCGCATTCTCACCGAGAGAAACGCGCAGCTGCTTGAGCTGGGCGACGGTGAGACCGCGGTACTCGGTCAGAACGGCAGCGCTAGAGCCTTCGAAGCTGCTCTTGAGCTCGGCTACAGCCGTTGCCTTTTCCGCCTTCGCCATGGGCCTCCTTCCAGATGTGCCGCCGGCAAAGGCTCATAAATGAGAACAAGCCCCGGCGCAGGCGCACGGGGCTCACATGAGGAGGTGGTCCTTCATGAAAACTCACATCACACCTACGCAGGCCGTCCACTCATGTGGATCCTTGGGTCACCAGGCCATGAGGCCTGACGACGACCGGCGGTCTTCGGCGTTGACAGCTTACGTCCTGTCAGGCCGCATGCCAAATCGAGCAGAACGGCCCGCGTCCCCGGTCGGCCGACCGGAGACGCGGGCCGTGGCGGATGTCAGTTTCCGCCGGGGCTCTTCGACAGCTCGCCCACCTGGTCGGCGGGCGGGGCCGCGATCTGCACGGGCTCGTTGAAGCCCTTGAAGAACGCCGCCAGGTTGAACGTGGCACCCTGCTCGGAGCCGCTCAGCGTCACCTTGCGAGGCAGACTCCCCGCGTCGGACCACAGGTCGAACTTCACGTCCTTGACCCGCGAGAGCTGATTCTGGAGCTGCTCCCGCTTGGCCGGGTCCACCGCCTGTGCGGCCTCGGCCACCGGGAAGGTGCCGCTGTAGTGGGTCGTCTCCACTCCGTCGACCGTCTCGGTGCCGACCGCCTTGACGTCCTTCGACGCGGTCAGCATCTTGACGGTCCCCGCCAGGTCGAACTGCTGGACCTGAGCGGTGAATTCCTTGATCTTGGCCTGGTCCCCGGCGGCCAGCTCGCCGAGTGAGACCTTGGCCCAGGGCTTGGTCCCGCCGCCGAACCTGTTGAGCAGCTCGGACTTCACGTAGACCGTGTCTCCGACCAGGACGGCCCGCGCCCCTCCGGGCACGTTCTGCCCGTCGAAGGTGATCGTGTCCAGCGTGATGTCGGTCGCCAGCTGAGGCTTGCTCTGGTAGAGCAGCCTGCCCTGAACCTTGCTCGCCCCCTTGTTCCCGCCGGTGGCGTCGAGCACCAGGTCCGCCGAGTAGGAGGTGACCTCTCCAGCGCGCTGCGCGCTCTGCTGCACCGCCTCGTCGGCGGCGAGCTTGATGTTTCCGAGGGAACTGGTGCCCTGCGCACCGCATCCCGTGACCGCGACCAGCGCGGCCGCTCCCAGTGCCAGCGCAGGAGCCAATCGGCGCATCCGTCTCACCCCTTCCTTGTCCCCCGATGAACCTTGTCCCCCGATGGATCTTCACATTCCCCGTCGGATCTGCCTTCGACCCTACGTGGCGGGGCACCGCCGCGCGTCCTACGGGAGAACGAAAGAGGGCCTCCACCGAATGGCCATTCGGTGGAGGCCCTCTTTCGAGGACGTCTGGTATCAGGCGTCGAGCTCGGCGGTCATCGCCCGCGTCACGTTCGGGTCGACCGGGATGCCGGGGCCCATGGACGTGGAGAAGACGACCTTCTTGACGTAACGGCCCTTGGCCGCGGACGGCTTGAGACGCAGCACCTCTTCGAGGGCGGCGGCGTAGTTCTCGATGAGCTGACGCTCACCGAACGACACCTTGCCGATGATGAAGTGCAGGTTCGCGTGCCGGTCGACACGGAACTCGATCTTGCCGCCCTTGATGTCGGTGACGGCCTTGCCGACGGCCGGGGTCACGGTGCCGGTCTTGGGGTTCGGCATCAGACCGCGCGGGCCGAGGACGCGGCCCAGACGGCCGACCTTGCCCATGAGGTCCGGGGTGGCGACGACGGCGTCGAAGTCGAGGCGGCCCTTGGCGACCTCGTCGATGAGCTCGTCGGCACCGACGATGTCGGCACCCGCTGCGCGGGCCTCCTCGGCACGGTCGCCGGTCGCGAAGACCAGGACCCGGGCGGTCTTACCGGTGCCGTGCGGGAGGTTGACGGTGCCACGCACCATCTGGTCCGCCTTGCGGGGGTCGACACCGAGCCGCAGAGCGACCTCGACGGTGGCGTCGAACTTGGCGACCGAGGTGTCCTTGGCCAGCTTGGCCGCGTCGGCCGGGCTGTAGAGGCTCTCGCTGTCGATCTTCTCCGCTGCGGTGCGGAAAGCCTTGCTGCGCTTCACTTGATCACTCCTGTGGATCCGAGTGTCCGTGGTACGGGCCAGCGCCTGGCCCCTCCACTTACTACGAAGGTGTGGTGACGGACGCGTTCACTGCCCGCGTCCATCGCCGGGCCGCTGCGCGGTCACGCGGATCGTGTCCTGCATCCACGCTGCCGCCGTCTGCCCGGCTCGCCGTCCATGGCTAGTCGGCGATCGTGATGCCCATCGACCGGGCGGTGCCAGCGATGATCTTCTCGGCCGCCGCGATGTCGTTGGCGTTGAGGTCCTGCATCTTGGTCTCGGCGATCTGGCGCAGCTGCTCCTTGGTGAGCTTGCCGACCTTGTCCTTCTGCGGGACGGCCGAGCCCTTCGCCACACCGGCGGCCTTCTTGATCAGCTCAGGCGCCGGGGGCGTCTTCGTGATGAAGGTGAAGGTGCGGTCCTCGTAGATGGTGATCTCAACGGGGATGATGTTGCCGCGCTGGGCCTCGGTGGCAGCGTTGTACTGCTTCACGAAGTCCATGATGTTGACACCGTGCGGACCGAGGGCGGTACCGACCGGCGGAGCGGGCGTGGCCTGGCCAGCGGGGAGCTGAACCTTGACCAGGGCGGCTAGCTTCTTCTTGGGAGGCATGACTCTCTCCGGGTCCTTGCTGTTTCCTGTGGGAGCCCCGATCCCCGCGCATGCGGGGCCGGACAGTGCGCATTCACGAATGCGGCATTGTTGGGGCCATCCCCGCGAGAGCGGGGCAGTCTACGAGTGTATGCGACCGGCTCAGATCTTCGAGACCTGGTTGAACGAGAGCTCAACCGGGGTCTCCCGACCGAAGATCGACACCAGCACCTTGAGCTTCTGCGACTCGGCGCTGATCTCGCTCACCGTGGCGGGCAGCGTGGCGAACGGGCCGTCCATGACCGTGACGGACTCGCCCACCTCGAAGTCGACGGTCGCGGCGCTGGCCTTGGCCGTGGACTTCTTCACTTCCTCGGACGGCTCCGGCGCGAGCAGCTTGGCGACCTCTTCGAGGCTCAGCGGGCTCGGCTTGTTCGACAGGCCGACGAAGCCGGTCACACCGGGCGTGTTGCGCACCGCGGACCAGGACTCGTCGGTGAGCTCCATACGGACCAGCACGTAGCCGGGCAGCACCCGCTCCTTGACGAGTTGGCGCTTGCCGCTCTTCACCTCGGTCACGTGGTGAGTGGGCACCTCGACCTGGAAGATGTAGTCCTCCATGTTGAGGGACTGCGTACGGGTCTCGATGTTCGATTTCACGCGGTTCTCGTAGCCGGCGTAGGAGTGGATGACGTACCACTCACCGAACTGGCTGCGCAGAAGACGCTTGAACTCCTCGACCGGGTCGACGTCGGGAAGGACGTCACCGTCCTCGTCCACCTCACCGGCAGGGGCCTCGTCGGCCTCGTCGGCGGCGTCCGCCGCGATCTCGTCGGCCTCGTCGGCTTCGTCGGCTTCGTCGTCGACGTCTGCCGGGGCCTCGTCGACCTCGGTTCCGGCATCGACGTCGTCGGCCTCGGCGGACTCGTCAGCCGAGCCCGCCGCAAAGTCGACGGCCTCTTCCGGCTCGCCCGCCCGCTCTTCGCGGGACTCGCCGACCGGCTCTGAAGACTCGGACACGGTGACTCATTCTCTTTCCGTCGATGGGCTGATGGACTTACCGCGGAACGATACGCCGGATGTCGGCTCAGGCTCCGCCGAAGATCCGCAGCACGCCCTCGGTGAGCACCGCGTCGAGCCCGGCCACGATCCCGACCATGATCAGAACGAAGATCAAGACGATGGTGGTGTAGGAGATAAGATCCTTGCGCGTAGGCCAGATGACCTTGCGCAGCTCAGCGACAACCTGTCGATAGAAGAGGGCGGGAGAAGTGCGCTTGGCCTTCTTCTCACCGCTCGGCTTGTCTGCGGTTTCGCCGCGCGTGTCGATCGCCACAGTCCTCACCTGATCCGTCGTATCCAACGCATATCTGCGGCGCGCTAGACGCCCTGATGCGCGGACCGCTCCTCGCAGGGCACGAGGGACTCGAACCCCCAACCGCCGGTTTTGGAGACCGGTGCGCTACCAATTGCGCTAGTGCCCTAAGACATGAACCACCATACATCGGTTGGGCCGAAGTTTGTCCGTGGCTCACAGTCTTGACCGCCGGTTCACGCATACGGCGATAAGACCATGCCGGAGTCTACGGGTGAATGACCTCCACGTCGAACCGGCGGAGGGTCTCCCCGGCTCACGCCCTGGTGAAACCGGCCTCTACGGCCTGTTCACCACTCGTCCACATGCTGGATGAGCGGCGGAAGCAACACCACCGGTCTGTAACCATGGAGGCATGACCCGTCCTCGTATCTCCGCGCGTATCTCCGCGATCTCCGAGTCCGCCACGCTCGCCGTGGACGCCAAGGCCAAGGCGATGAAGGCGGCGGGCCGCCCGGTCATCGGCTTCGGCGCCGGCGAGCCGGACTTCCCGACTCCCGGCTACATCGTCGAGGCGGCGGTCGAGGCGTGCCGCAACCCCAGGTTCCACAAGTACACCCCGGCCGGCGGCCTCCCGGAGCTGAAGCAGGCCATCGCCGACAAGACGCTCCGCGACTCCGGCTACCAGGTCGACGCCGCCCAGGTGCTGGTCACCAACGGTGGCAAGCAGGCCGTCTACGAGGCGTTCGCCACGCTGCTCGACCCGGGCGACGAGGTCCTGGTCGTCGCCCCCTACTGGACGACCTATCCCGAGGCGATCAAGCTGGCCGGCGGCGTCCAGGTCGACGTCGTGACCGACGAGACCACCGGCTACCTCGTCGGCGTCGAGCAGCTCGAGGCGGCCCGCACCGACCGCACCAAGGTCCTGCTGTTCGTCTCGCCGTCCAACCCGACCGGCGCGGTCTACACCCCCGAGCAGGTCGTGGAGATCGGCCGCTGGGCCGCCGAGCACGACCTGTGGGTCGTCACGGACGAGATCTACGAGCACCTCACGTACGGCGACGCGACCTTCGCAAGCATCGCCACCGTCGTCCCCGAGCTGGGCGACAGGGTCGTGGTCCTCAACGGCGTCGCCAAGACCTACGCCATGACCGGCTGGCGGGTGGGCTGGCTGATCGGCCCGAAGGACGTGGTCAAGGCCGCGACCAACCTGCAGTCGCACGCCACCTCCAACGTCTCCAACGTCGCCCAGGCGGCGGCCCTGGCCGCCGTCAGCGGCGACCTGTCGGCCGTGGCGGAGATGCGTGAGGCCTTCGACCGCCGCCGCCAGACCATGGTGCGCATGCTGAACGAGATCCCGGGCGTGTTGTGCCCCGAGCCCAAGGGCGCGTTCTACGCCTACCCCTCGGTCAAGGAGCTGCTGGGCAAGGACTTCGGCGGACGCCGCCCGCAGACCTCCGCCGAGCTGGCCGAGCTCATCCTGGAGGAGGCCGAGGTCGCCCTCGTCCCCGGCGAGGCCTTCGGCACCCCGGGCTACTTCCGCCTCTCTTACGCCCTGGGCGACTCGGACCTCGTCGAGGGTGTCGGCCGGGTGGCCAAGCTCCTGGGCGACGCCCGCTAAGACGTACGCGGACACCCGCGGCTGTGAACGGAAGAAGACCCCTTGAAACCGCCCCCGTGCCACGGGTCTTCTTCCGTGTACGGCACGGCGCGCGGATCAGAGGATGGTGCCCTGGAGCGCGTGTTCCACGGCCGATCGCAGGTCGGTGGCGGACCCCCGTTCGGTCAGCCCGTCGAATCTCGCCCGGCCCAGGCGGCCCCGCAGTCTCAGCTCGGCCATGCGCAGCAGGCTTGTGAGGATGGGCGAGCGGGTGGGCGGCACCCCGGTGCCGGTCCGGGCGGCGTCGGCCGCGCCGAGCAGCAGGGCGGCGAGCGCGTCGTCCTCGGTGGCCTCGGCGGCGACGGCGGCCACCTCCAGGCCCTCCAGCAGGGAGAAGGTGTCGCCGAACAGCCGGGCGCCGCGGAGGGAGTCGCGGACGGACGCCGTGGCCACGTCGGTGCCGCCGAGCAGGTGCTCGGCCTGGGCCAGGAGGAGGTCCAGCCGGATGAGGGTCCACCGGTCGCCGCAGGAGGCGCAGAGTTCGCGGCCCTCGCGCAGGACCGACACGGCCTGCTGGAGGCTGCCCGAGAGCATCATGGCGGTGGCCACGACCGTGTAGGTGGGCAGGAAGCCGGGGAAGACGTTGCCGGCCGAGCGGTGCCGTTCCCTGGCCTGTTTGATGAGGTGCAGCGCCGCGCCCACATCTCCCCTCAGGACCGCCAGGTGGGCCTGGAACTGGCTGACGTAGGCGGTCGCGTGTTCCTCGGGGTCTTCGGCGACGCACTCGGCGAGGGTGCGCTCCGCGCGTTCGAGGTCACCGCGCTGGATGGACACCCAGGCGTGCACCCAGAGGGCCTTGGTCCGCTCGGGGCCGGGGGTGCGTTCCAGGTCCAGGCCGCGCTGGAGCAGGTTGTCGCCGGGGACGTGCATGCCGCAGCAGGCCCACAGGAACCACAGGTTGCCGACCAGTTCGAGGCCCTTGCGGCGCTCGTCGGGTCTGGCGTAGCAGTAGTCGATGGCCTGGCGGACGTTGGCGCATTCGAGCACCAGCCTGCGGTACCAGTCGAGCTGCTCACACTGCCAGCCGATCTCGGCGCGGCCGGACAGGTTGAGGAAGTGGTCGCGATGGCGCCGCCGCATCTCGCCGGTCTCGCCGAGGAGGTCCAGCCAGACCGCGCCGAACTCGCGTGCGGTGGCCGGCAGGCGGTAGCGGCGGCCGCACTGCCCGTCCTCACCGGCGATGACGGACTTGTCGAGCAGGCCGATCATGGTGTCGGAGACCTCGTCGGCGGTGAGTCCCTCCGCGACGCAGACCTCCTTGACGGCTTCCATGTCGAACGTGCCGGAGAAGACCGACGCCCTGGCCCACAGGAGACGCTCCTTCGGGTCGCACAGCTCGTGGCTCCAGCCATGGGCTGCCCGCATGGAGCTGTGCCGCCAGGTGCCGGAGGTGGCCGTGAACACGTCGGCGGTGCCCGGATCGGGGCTGGCGGCGGCGAGTTCGATCGCCAGGGGCAGGTTGCCGAGCCGATCGCACAGTTCCGCCGGGTCCATGTCGTCGAGTCTTCTGTCGGCGAGGGCGGTGAGCAGATAGACGGCGTCGGCGGGCGGGAGGGCTCCGACCGGGTAGAGGTGCTCGTCGGAAAGGCCCAGTCGCTGCCTGCTGGTGGCCAGGATCCGCAGGTCGGCGACGGCCCGCAGCTCCTCGACCAGGGCGGCCACCGCGCCGATGACACGGTCGCAGGTGTCCAGGACGATCAGGGTCCGGCGTGGGGCCAGCGCCTCGACCAGGCTCCGCGGCGCGGGCACGCCGGGACGCCCGCGCACGCCGATCGCGCCGGCGACCGTCTCGGCGAGGGAGACGAGATCTCCGGGGGCGTCGGCCAGGTCGACGACGTGGACGTCCGCGGAAGACTCGTTTTCGAGGGTCCGGACCAGGTGCAGCGCCAGGCGGGACTTGCCGACCCCGGCGGTGCCGGTCAGCGTGACGTGACGGGTCTTTCCAAGCAGGGCGGAGACCTCGGTCAGCTCCTTTTCTCTGCCGACGAAGACATCCGCTCTCATTGCAGCCCCAGCCTCGTACTGACTACATGTGTCCCTACGGTCGCACGGCGGAGCTGTCAACTGAAACCCCGTTCGGTCTTTTTCCTGAGTCACGGCCCGAGTCAACGGCATATGCCTTGGTAGTGGTCACAAATATTTTTCAACTGAATCCGGGGCTCCAGGTGGCGGCGAGCCCGGAAAGGCGGTCCGAGAGGCGGCGGCGCACGGAAGACGGCCCCGGCGGCGCACGGAAGTCGGGCCGGGCGGCGCACGGAAGACGGGCCGGGCGGCGCACGGAAGTCGGCCCCGGCGGATGGAACGAGCCCGCCGGGGGCGCCGGTTGGGCCAACCGTGACCGGGGAGTGCCGGCCGTACGGCACCATATGGAAATGCCCCGTCCCCTCAGCGAACTGCCCAAGGCTCATCTGCATCTGCACTTCACCGGCTCGATGCGGCATTCCACCCTGATCGAGCTCGCCCAGGAGCAGGGCCTGCACTTGCCGGACGCGCTGAAGGAGGACTGGCCGCCCAGGCTGCGGGCGACCGACGAGCGGGGCTGGTTCCGGTTCCAGCGGCTGTACGACATCGCCCGGACGGTCCTGCGCCGGGAGGACGACGTCTACCGGCTGGTGCGCGAGGCTGCCGAGGACGAGGCGGCGGAGGGGTCGCGCTGGCTGGAGATCCAGGTGGACCCGTCCGGTTTCGCCCACCGGTTCGGCGGCCTCACCCCCACCCTGGAGCTGATGCTCGACGCCGTGCACCGGGCCGCCGGCCACGCGGGGATAGGGATCGCGGTCGTGGTGGCCGCCAACCGGACCCGGCATCCGATGGACGCCAAGACGCTGGCCCGCCTCGCCGCTCAGTACATGGACCAGGGCGTGGTCGGGTTCGGGCTCTCCAACGACGAGCGCCGTGGCCGGGCCCGGGACTTCGACGGGGCGTTCCGGCTCGCCAAGCGGGCCGGGCTGCTGGCCGTACCGCATGGCGGGGAGTTGCTGGGCGCCGACAGCGTGGCCGAGTGCGTGGACGTGCTGGGTGCCGACCGGCTGGGGCACGGTGTGCGGGCGGCCGAGTCGCCGCGGCTGATGGAGCGCCTGGCTGACCGGCAGATCGCGTGCGAGGTCTGCCCCACCTCCAACATCGGTCTCGGCGTGGCCGAGCGGGCCGAGGACGTGCCGCTGCGACGGCTGTTCGACGCCGGGGTGCCGATCGCGCTGGGCGCCGACGACCCGTTGCTGTTCGGGGCGCGGTTGCTGCCGCAGTACGAGCTGGCCAGGCAGGTGTACGGCTTCCGCGACGCGGAGCTGGCCGAGCTGGCCCGGCAGTCGATCCGGGTGTCGGCGGCCCCGGAGCAGGTGCGCGAGGGCCTGCTCAAGGAGATCGACGACTGGCTGGCGTCAGCGGACTGAGCGGGCGACCTCCAGCGCTCGCCGGAGGTCGTCCGCGCCCTCCAGGCGCAGGCCGACCTGCCCCCGCTGCCAGATGAGGGTGGGGGCTGCCAGCCGGGGGCGGACCGGAGCCTCGCCGCCGCCTCGGGGCAGGTAGCCCAGTCCGTGGGGGGCCGGGATCCACCACCCCTGCGAGGTGCCCAGCCGGACGTCCTCCGGCCAGGGCGCACCCAGTTCCTTGCGGAAGACGACCTGGAGCGTGCCGTCGTACTCGTCCAGCCTGAGGCCCGGCCAGAACAGCGACACCACCCGGCCGCCGTCGCTCACCCTGACGTCCCGCGGATCGCCGAGCGCGGTGGGGACCGAGACGGGAAACGCCACCTGTGCCCTGGCCCGCTCCAGGGTGACCCGGCGTTCTCCCGGCAGCGGCTCGGGCACCCCTGACGGCAGCGGCCCGGAACCGCCGATCTCCAGCTCGACCCCCGCGAACCGCAGGACCTCCACCACCGCGGCCCGGCCCACCGGGGTGCCGCCGAGGACGAGGGCGACGAGGATCGCGGCGGCGGAGACCACCCCCCGCCGCCGGGTGACGGGCCGCAGCCACCCGGGCCCTCGCGGCATTCGCCGGACCGGCGTGCGGGAGGGGCCGCCCGGGCGGTGCGTGGGGTGCCGGTCCGCGGCGGGGAGGGATTCCAGGCGTGCCCTTACGGCGTGCGCCACCTCGGCGGGGAGGGGGGCCGGGACGTCGAGGGATTCCCCGAGCGCGAGGAGTTCGGCTTCGAGGTCGTCAGGCGAGGTCACGGCTCACCTCCTCACGCAGGCGCTTCAGGCCGCGGAAGGTCCGCGACTTGACGGTGCCGACCGGGAGGTCGAGCACCTGGGCGGTCTCGGCCTCCGACAGTTGGAGGAGGTATCGGCAGACGACGACCTCGCGTTCCCGCTCGGGAAGCGTACGCACCACGTCGAGGAGCCGGGCGCGACGGTCGACGGCGACGGCCACGTCCTGTGGGTCCTCCGTCTCGGCGGTAGAAGGCTCGGCCAGCTTGACGACCAGTTCGGCCCGGCGGCCCCGGGAACGGGTCAGGTCGTGGGTCTCGTTGGCCACGATCCGCAGCAGCCAGGGGCGGAACGGCGCGTCGCGGCGGAAGGTGGCCAGGTGGCGGTACGCCTTGACGAAGGCCTCCTGGACGACGTCCTCGGCCTCGTCGGCGGCGCCGAGCATCGCGGCGGTGCGGTGCGCGAGTGCGCTGTAGCGCGTGATCAGCACCTCGTAGGCGGCCAGGTCGCCCGCCAGGGAACGGGCGATCGCCTCGTCGTCGTCCGTCGGGGGCTCCTTCGCGTACGCCGTGAAGGTCCGCATTGTATAGAGATCTACACGGGGAAGTCTTCGCGCGAGCGCTCAACCGAGGGCGTAGGCCACCGCCGTGTCGGGATCGTCGTGGTGCCCCTCGGCGAAGGCCGACTCGTAGGTGTCGTCGCCGAGCAGTTGCCGTGCCGTGCGCTCGGCGACCGCTCTCGGCCCCGACATGCTCTCTGAACCGAACTCCCGCAGCCCGAACACGGCCCGCAGCCGTGCCCCCGCGCCCTGGAGGTGGGCGGTGCGGTAGCCGTCCCCCTCGGCTGCGGCGATCACCGCGAGCTGGTCCACGGCGAGCGCGACACCGATGGCGTCGCGGAGCCGCCACGCGACGTCGAGCGACCGCCGGGCCGCCGCCGCCGCCTCGGCCATCCGGCCGAGGCCGAGTTGGGCGATGGAGAGCACGTAGTCTCCGCAGGCGGGGACCGGGTGCTCGTTCCGGTCGTCGCAGAGCCGCCGCATCTCCTCGATCAGGGAGACGGCCCGGATGAACTCGCCACGCCAGGTGGCCGCCATCGCCACGGCCACCAGGGCGAGCGGCTCACCGGCGGGCGCGATGCCCGCTTCGCCGAAATGGCCACATATGGGCTTGATGTCAGACTCCGTCCCGTCGAAGGGGCCGGCGAGTGTGACCGGCTGCGTCTCATCCAGGAGCTTCAACAGCTCCCGGACCTCGCTCTTACGGCTGGCGCAGCCGTTCTTCTCCGCGGTGAGGTTCCCGCGCCACCATCGGATCTGTTCCATCGGTTCGCGCTCCTTCCACTCTGCGGAAATAGCACCTCATCAGGGTCACGGACCGACCAGGCCCCCTTTTTCCGGGGGGTTTCCTTCTCTCAGGGTGCAAAGTTCGCCACTATTTCGAGGCCGAACTTTCTCCCGCACACGGAGAAATTTCCGAATCGATGCGTTTTGAGGCGTTGAACGGTACGGCGGGGCGCCGAGACCGTCGCGCGGTCCCGTGCGCCTCGGCCGTCCGTCACGGAGCACGGCCGTGGTCACGGTGGTCACGGTGGCGGCGGATCAGGACGTCCTCCTCGCCCAGTCGGCGCAGCCACTCCCTGCCGTAGTCGCGGATCGTGTCGAGCATCCGGTAATGCGATCCCTCGGCGATCAGGATGGACCTGTCCACCAGATCGGCCAGTGGAAGACCGGTCAGCCACCCGTCGGCGCAGACCGCCCTCACGTCGTCGGCGTCGAACCTCCCGGCGAAGACCGACAGGCGCGCCCAGAGCAGGCGCTCCTGCGCGGTGCAGAGCTCATGGCTCCAGCCGACCGCGGTGCGCAGGGTCTGGTGGCGTCCCAGCGGGGTACGGCTCCCGCCGACGAGGAGCGCGAAGCGGTCGTCCAGCCGTTCGGCGATCTGCTGCACCGACAGCGCCCGCAGCCGCCGGACGGCGAGCTCGATGGCCAGCGGAATGCCGTCCAGCAGCCGGCAGACCCGGGCGACCGCCACCGGGTCGAGGGTGACCCCGGGCACCAGCGCGTGGGCCCGCTGGGTGAACAGCCGGACCGCCGCCCCGGTGGCGCCGGGACCGGGTGCCGCCAGCGGCTCGATCGGCAGGACCTGTTCCCCGGGCAGATTGAGGGGACGGCGGCTGGTGGCGAGCACCCGCACGTGCGGGGCCTCCGGCAGCACCCGGCCCAGCAGCGCCGCGGCGGCGTCGACCAGGTGGTCGCAGGTGTCCAGGACCAGCAGCAGCCGCTTGTCCGCGAGGTGGTCGGCCAGCACCTCGGACTGGGGACGCGCCGCCTGCTCACGCAGGCCGAGCACGGCGGCGATCTCATGACCGAGCAGGTCGCCGTTCTGCTGGGCGGAGAGCTCGACGACCCACACCCCGTCCGTGAAGCCGGCGGACGGGTCACGGTGCCGTTCGGCCGTCCTGACCGCCAGCCGCGTCTTGCCCACGCCGGCCACTCCCGTGAGCGTCACCAGCGGTGACCGGCCGACCAGCATCGCGATCCTGCCGAGCTCCGCCCGTCGTCCGACGAGACTGCTCGTCTCCGCCGGGACATTCCCCCGGTGCGTCCGCGTCTCCGCCACCGTTCCAGCCTCTCCGCGTCGGATGGCAAGCCAATCACGGAATCAGTAACGGAACGGATGAGTACCGGCACCCTCGGTTACGATATTTTCTCCCCCAGCGCATATTTCACAGCGATGCCCAGGTCAGAGCCCTGCCCCTCAGCGAAGAGGGTGTCGAATCCTGCACCGCCGAGCACCTTCACGGCCTGGGTCAGGGTCTGCTCCCGGACCGGGGCGAAGATTCCCGAGCCGGAGCGCGGCAGTCCGAGGGAGTCCCTGACGGCCTGGGCCACACCCAGCAGCCATGCCCCGCCGCCCGCGTCTCCCTCCTCCGTCACCGCCCAGGCGATCATCTCGACGCAGGCGGCGCTCAGCGAAAGGTCCTCGAATCCGAGCGCCGAGGCGAGGGCCGACCTGGCGTGGCGCAGCGCCCCGGAGGCCTCCCCCTCGACGTGCCCGGCCCAGGCGAAGACGTACTCCATCTGGGCACGGCTCCACTCCTCTCCATGGACCTCGCAGAGCGCCTGTCCCTCCGAGAGCGTCTCCACGGCCTCCGCAGGCCGGCCCGCCGCCAGCAGGCCGAGCGCGGCCAGCGCGTGGCAGGGCAGCAGCCCGGACAGCACACCGCCCTTGGCCATGTGCCAGGCCATGGCCTCCTCCAGCAGTTCGACGGCACGGGCGTGGTCCCGCCGCAGGAGGGAGAGCATGCCCTCCACCTGGAGGACGTGACCGGTGACGCTCCCTTCGGGATCCTCGGCGCGGCACTGGTCGAGACGTTCGCGCGCGGCGGCGAGGTCACCCTGGAGCGCGGCCACCCATGCGCAGACCCACAGGGCCCGCAGCCGCTCCGGGCCGGGGCCGGGGTCCGCCCGCAGCGCCGTCTCCAGGTGGTGGCGGCCCTCACGCGACATGCCGCAGCAGACCCAGAGGAACCACAGTGTCCCCGCGAGGTCCAGACCCGCCCTGGACCACTGGGGATCGGCCAGGCACAGCTCGAACACCTTGCGGAGGTTGCGCCGCTCGGCACGGATCCGCCCGTACCACTCCACCTGCCTGCCGGGCCACTCGGTGGCGCACCGCCTGGCCAGCCGGAGATAGTGGTCACGGTGGCGCCCCCGGACCGCGCTGTCCTCGCCCAGCCGGGACAGCCACTCGGCGCCGAACTCCCGGACGGTGTCCAGCATGCGCAGCCGTACACCGGTGGGGTGCTCCTCCCGCTGGAGGAGGGACTTGTCGGCCAGCCCGGTCAGCGCTTCGAGCACCTGCCCGGCGGGGAGCGGCCCGCCCGCGCAGACGTACTCGGCCGCCTCCAGGTCGAATCCCGAGGCGAACACCGAGAGCCGCGCCCACAGCAGGCGCTCGGCCGGGGTGCACAACTCGTGGCTCCAGCCCATCGCCGCGCGCAGCGACCCGTGCCTGACCGGCCCACCGTCTCCGGTCAGCAGGTGGTAGCGGTCGTTCAGGCGCCGGAGCAGCACCGTGGGCGGCAGGGTACGCAGTTGGACGGCCGCCAGCTCGATCGCCAGCGGGATGCGGTCGAGCCCCTGGCAGAGCTCCGCCAGCTCCGCCGCGCCGCCCTCCTCGCCGGAACCGTCCGGCGGGGCCGCCAGGCCCGCGCGTTCACGCAGCAGGACCACCGCGTCCTCGACCGGGAGCGGCGGCACGGAGTAGACGTGCTCCCCCGGCGCGCCGAGCGGCTGACGGCCGGTGACCAGCACCCGGAGGCGGGGCGCGGCGCGCAACAGGGTGTCCACCAGCGAGGCGACCGCTTCCACCAGGTGCTCGCAGGTGTCGAGCACGAGCAGCGACCGGCGCGGGCCCAGCCACTCCGCCAGCACCTCCGCCCGCCGGCGGGCGGGCTGGTCGGCCAGGCCCATGACGTCGGCCACGGTCTCCGGGAGGAGGTGCGGGTCGGTCAGGCAGGCGAGCTCGACCAGCCAGAGACCGTCGGGAAACTCCGCCACGCTCTCCTCGACCACCCGGTGGGCCAGCCGGGACTTTCCGACGCCGCCCAGCCCGGTGAGCGTGACCAGGCGAGACTCCCGCATCAGGCGGGCCACCTGTGCGATCTCCACGTGCCGGCCGACGAAGGTAGTTTCCATGGGGGTGCCCATGGTAGGCCGCCAAGCCCCGTTCCGGGGTCGCTCCCGGGGAACGGCGACTAGACTCTGCCTGTCCGCAGCCGTGGCCCCGCGCCACGGCTTTCTGTTATCGATCTGGACGGAACCGCATGTCTGGGTATGACCGCGTAGTGCAACCCGCGGCCGGCGACGAGGCCCTGGAGAACCACCTGGGTGGGGACGAGGCCAAGAACTACCGGCAGTACGAGCTCGACATGGTCGCCCCGCACGTGGGCCGCTCCATGCTGGAGATCGGCTCCGGCCTGGGCCACTTCGCCGAGGCGTTCCTGCCTCGCCTGGACCGGCTGGTGGTCAGCGACTTCGACCCCTACTGCGTGGACCAGCTCAAGAAGCGCTTCACCGGCCGCGACGACATCGACGTGCTGCAGTTCGGTCTGCCGACCGACATCCCGATCGGCGAGAAGGTCGACACGGTCGTGATGATGAACGTTCTGGAGCACATCGAGGAGGACGTCGAGGCCCTGCGCTCCCTCGCCAAGGTCACCGCCCCGGGCGGGCGGATCATCATCTGGGTCCCCGGCTACATGCAGCTCTACGGAGACTTCGACCGCAAGGTCGGCCACGTCACCCGTTACACCCCCGCCACCCTGCGCGGCACGGTCTCCAAGGCGGGCCTGGACATCGACGTGCTCAAGCCGATCAACTTCCTCGGCGGGATCGCGTGGTGGGCCGCCGTCCGCCGCGGTGGCGTCGGCTACCCCGACCCCCGCCTGGTCAAGATCTACGACCGTACGGTGGTCCCCACCACCCGTTTCATCGAGCGCTTCATCCGCCCGCCCTTCGGCCAGACCGTCTTCTGCGTGGCCCGCGTCCCGCGGTAGCGGCGTACGGCCCGCCCTGACCGGCGGCTCTTCTGAACTCCCGGGCCCCTCTTCCGAGGGTCCCGGCTTCCGACGGTCCCGGCGCGGCGCGTGGTGATAAATGGGTTGCGGCCTCCGATCCGGCCGCCGTACGGTCATCGCATGTGGATCAACTCCTAGGAGCCGGCGTCGATCAGTCCTGACTGATCCGCCCGCACACTCAGCCCTCTGGCCCTGTCCGTCTGACGCGGCAGCTGAGTCTCCGGCACGGCATTCGACCGCGTCGTCATCATTCCCAAGGAGCCCATATGCGAATTCACGCTGGTAAGAAGCGAAACGGTAAGACCACCGCACCCCGTACTCCGCTGCCCGAGCGGAACCTTCCCCCGGCCGGGCCCCGTCACGTGCCGATGCCGCACATGCCGGTGCGGCCCACCCAGCAGCCGCGCCGGATCCCCGGCAAGGGCGGCCGCTGAACGAGCGGACGCCCGGACGTGCGGCCCGTGTCCGTCACCACCCGGACACGGGCCTACGTCCGGGACCGCGCCGGGGCGCCCGTGCTGCCGCGCGGCGTGAGCCTGGCCGCTTCGTCCTCGACGCCGGGGACGTGTTCACCGGCGATCAGGGAGAGCAGGCTGCGGGCGGCGTGGGCGCCGTAGGCGGGGATGTCACGGCTGAGCGCGGTCAGGGAGGGTCGCACGACCTGGGAGAGCGGTGAGTCGTCCCAGGCCACGATGGACAGGTCGGCGGGCACCTCGAACCGCATCTCCTGGGCGACCGACAGCCCCGCCACCGCCATGATGTCGTTGTCGTAGACGATCGCGGTCGGCCTGCCGGGGGAGCTGAGCAGGCGCCGGGTGGCGCGGGCGCCCTCCTCGCCGGTGTAGTCGGTGTGCACGATGGTGTGGCCGGGCAGCCGGAGATCCTCGCACACGGCGGTGAAGGCCCGGTCCCGCAGCACGGTGTGGACGAGCCTGGGCAGCCCGGCGACTCTGGCGATGCTCCGGTGACCGAGCGCCGCGAGGTATTCGACGGTCTCACGCACGGCGGCGGCGTCGTCGGACCAGACGGGGGTCAGCGAGCCCGACTCCGACGGGTGCCCGATGACGACCGCCGGCATGCCCAGCTCCTCCATCGCGGCCACCCTGGGGTCGGCGAAGTGCAGGTCGACGAGGATCGCGCCATCCACCCGGCCCTCGCCCCACCAGCGCCGGTAGACCTCCACCTCCTGCTCCTGGTCGGCGACCACCTGCAGCATCAGCGCGTAGGACCGGGCCGACAGCTCGCTCTCCATGCCGCTGATCAGCTCCATGAAGAACGGCTCCATGCCGAGGATCCGCGCCGGGCGGCACAGGGCCAGGCCGACGGTGTGCGCCTGCGCCCCGTTGAGCGCCCGCGCCGCGCTGTTGGGACGCCAGCCGATCTCCGCCGCGATGACCTTGATGGCGGCGCGCGTCGTCTCCGACACTCCGGGACGGTCGTTCAGCGCGTAGGAGACCGCCACCTTCGAGACGCCCGCCCGCCGGGCGATGTCCGCAATCGTCGGCCGCTTCACGGACCCCCCTTGCTGAACCGGTTATTTTCCTGCCTCGCCGCGTACTTTACTACGCGCCCGCACGGAGGCGCGTCGTCGCAGTTCTCCACCCCTTTCGCGAGGACCGCGACGAGGACCCGGCCGGGGCGGCGGAGCAGGTCGTTGACATCGATGTCAGCGCGCCGTACGGTCTGCTCACTTACTCGGTTAAGCAAATCCGCCCATCCGCGGACGGCACGCGGCCGGCCGGCCTCACCAAGGAGAACCATTTGAGCACCTACCGTCCGCTGCACGACGGCTGGACCGTGGCCGCCGTCTCGGAGGACGTCCGGATCGCCGGCGTCGCCGCCACCGTCCCCGGCTGCGTGCACACCGACCTGATGGCCGCCGGGCTCATCGACGATCCCTATCTTGAGGACAACGAGACCCGGCTCGGCTGGATCGGCCACACCCGGTGGGCCTACGAGACCACCTTCGGCTGGACCGCGGACGGGCACGACCGTACCGACCTGGTCTGCCAGGGTCTCGACACCGCCGCCACGGTCGTCCTCAACGGCGTGCAGGTCGCGGTCACGGCCAACCAGCACCGCCGATACCGCTTCCCGGTCCGGCATCTGCTGCGCGAGGGCGACAACACCCTCACCGTGCTCTTCGACTCCCCCTACGCCTACGCCGAGGCGCGGCGGGCCGCCCTGGGGGACCGCCCGGGGGCCTACGACGAGCCGTACCAGTTCATCCGGAAGATGGCCTGCAACTTCGGCTGGGACTGGGGGCCGACCCTGGTCACCTCGGGTATCTGGCGGCCGATCGGGCTGGAGAGCTGGAGCGGCGCGCGGCTGGCGGAGGTGCGCCCCGTGGTGACCGTGGACGGGCCGGACGGCCGGGTGGAGGCGCATGTCAGGGTCGAGCGCACCACCGAGGCGCCCCTCACGCTGACCGCCGAGGCGGCGGGTGCCCGCACGGAGGTACGGCTCGCCGCCGGGCAGCGGGAGGCCGTGCTGACCCTCGCCGTGCCGGAGCCGGAGCTGTGGTGGCCCCGGGGCTACGGTGGGCAGACCCGTTACGACCTCACCGTGCGCCTGGGCGAGGAGGAGTGGCACGGGCGGATCGGCTTCCGCACGGTCGACCTGGACCGCGAGGCGTTCACCCTCGCCGTCAACGGCGTGCCGGTGTTCGTCCGCGGGGTCAACTGGATCCCCGACGACTGCTTCCCCGCCCGGATCACCCGTGACCGCCTGGGCGAGCGGTTCGCCCAGGCGACGGGGGCGAACGTCAACCTGCTCCGGGTCTGGGGCGGCGGCCTGTACGAGAGCGACGACTTCTACGACCTGGCCGACGAGCTCGGTCTGCTGGTCTGGCAGGACTTCCCCTTCGCCTGCGCCGCCTACCCGGAGGAGGAGCCGTTCCGCTCGGAGGTCACGGCCGAGGCCCGCGAGAACGTGACCCGGCTGGCCGTCCACCCCAGCCTGGTGCTCTGGTGCGGCAACAACGAGAACATCGAGGGCCACGCCGACTGGGGCTGGCGGGAGGAACTGGCGGGACGGAGCTGGGGTTCCGGCTTCTACTACGACCTGCTGCCCTCGATCGTCGCCGAGCTCGACCCCACCCGCCCCTACGTGCCGGGCAGCCCCTACTCCGGCGCCCCGGACCTGCCGCCCAACGACCCGGCCGCCGGCACCGTCCACATCTGGGACGTCTGGAACCGCGAGGACTACCGCCGCTACGCGGCCTACACGCCCCGGTTCGTCGCCGAGTTCGGTTTCCAGGGTCCGCCCGCGCACGCCACCCTGCGCCGGGCCGTCAGCGGCGACCTCGCGCCCGACTCCCCGCTCGTGCTCCACCACCAGAAGGCCGCCGACGGCAACCTCAAGCTGCTGCGCGGCCTCGGCGACCATCTGCCCCGGCCTCGGACCTTCGACGACTGGCACTACCTGACCCAGCTCAACCAGGCACGGGCGGTCGCCTACGGCATCGAACGGTTCCGGTCGCTGGCACCGCAATGCATGGGCACGATCGTCTGGCAGCTCAACGACTGCTGGCCGGTCACCTCCTGGGCGGCGGTCGACGGCGACGCCCGGCGCAAACCCCTGTGGTACGCCCTGCGCCGCGTCTACGCCGACCGGTTGCTCACCGTCCAGGACGGCGCGGTCGCGGTGGTCAACGACAGCGCCGAACCGTGGCGGGGCGAGCTGTCCCTGGTACGGCAGAGCCTGGGCGGTGAGCCGCTGGCCAAGGAGATCGTCGTGGTCGAGGCGGCGGCCCGTACGGTGACGCGGATCGCCCTTCCCCCCGGGGTGCGGACCCCGGCCGACCCGGCGGCCGAACTGCTGGCCGTGCGGCTGGGCGAGCAGCAGGTCGTCTCCTTCTTCGATGAGGACACCCGGGTCGCCTTCCCGGCCGCCCGCTACACCGCCCGCGCCGAGGCCGTACCGGGCGGCTACCTTGTCACCGTGACCGCTGCAACCGTCGTACGCGAACTCGCTCTCTTCCCCGACCGGCTCGACCCGGCCGCCTCGGTCGACGACATGCTCCGCACCCTGCTCCCCGGGCAGAGTGCCGCCTTCCACGTCGCCACGGACCGGGAGCTCGACCCGGCCGCCCTGGTCAGCGCCCCGGTGCTGCGGTGCGTGAACGAGGTCCGGCCATGACGGCAAGCACCGTATCGACACTCACCGAAAGGATGGTGCCCTAGTGACCGTGCTGGCCGTGGACATCGGCGGCACCAAGTTCGCGGCAGCGGCCGTCGAGGCCGACGGGGCGATACGGGCCCGCGCCGAGGTGCCGCTGCGCGGGCGCGACGGTGCGGAGGAGGTGCTGCTGGAGGTGGTCGGCCGGATCACCGGCGAGGTGGGCGCCGACCGGCTGACCGGCGTCGGGATAGGGTCGGCGGGCCCGCTGGACCCGCGCACGGGGACGGTCAGCCCGGTCAACATCCCGAGCTGGCGGGACTTCCCGCTGGTCGGGGCGGTTGAGCGGATGCTGCCCGGACGGCCCGTCCGGCTCGCGGGCGATGCCCAGTGCATGGCGCTGGGCGAGTGGTGGCTCGGGCTGCCGGAGGGGCGGCCGTCCGGGGCGGTGCTGGGCGTGGTCGTCTCCACCGGCGTGGGCGGCGGCCTCGTCCTCGACGGCATGCCGTACCTCGGCCCGACCGGCAACGCCGGGCACATCGGTCACATCGTCGCCGACGCGAACGGTGACCGATGCCCCTGCGGCGCCGTCGGATGCGTCGAGACCGTGGCCAGCGGCCCGAGCATGGTCCGCTGGGCCCGGGCGAACGGCTGGACCGGCGACGACGCCAAGGCGCTGGCCGGGGACGCCGACTCCGGTGACGCCGTCGCCCGCCAGGCCTTCCGGCGCGCCGCCGGCACGCTGGCCGCCGCCGTCCTCACCACGTCCGCCCTGTTCGATCTCGACCACGTCGTCATCGGCGGGGGCGTGGCCGCCGCGGGGGCGGTCCTGTTCGACCCGCTCAGGGAGGCCGTCGAGGCGAACGCCGGACTCGGTTTCCTGCGGCGGCTGCGCGTCACCCCCACCTCCCTCGGGCGCGACGCCGGCCTACTCGGCGCCGCGGCCCTGGTCCTGCACCGAGACACCGGGCCGACTGAAACACTGGTACCGGAGCGAGGGGCGCCGGGCCGCGTCCCTTCCCCGGGCTGAGTCCCGGGACCTCCGCGCCGGAATGATTCCAATGACCAAGGATGTGGGCGCCGCACCGTCAGCGGCGGCATCCGGACAAGGAACTCGCGTGCAGCCTCTGACCAATCCCGTCAAGGACTACGCCTGGGGATCCCGTACCGACATCGCCGCCCTCATCGGCCGGCCCATCCCCTCACCGGGCCCCGAGGCCGAGATGTGGTTCGGCACCCATCCCGCCGGGCCTTCGCTGCTCGCCGGGGACGGCCGCTCGCTGGCCGACGTCGTCGGCGCGGATCCGCTCGGGCAGCTCGGCCCGGAGACCGTCGCCCGGCACGGCGAGCGGCTGCCGTACTTGATGAAGCTCATCGCCGTCGCCCAGCCGCTCTCCCTCCAGGTGCACCCGTCGGCCGAGCAGGCCGCCGACGGTCACGCCAGGGGCGTCTACGGCGACCCCTGGCCCAAGCCCGAGCTGGTGTGCGCGCTCACCCCGTTCAGCGCGCTGGCCGGTTTCCGCTCCGCCGGGCAGGCCACGATGCTCCTCGGCCGGTTGGGGGTGCCGGCGTTGAAGGACGTCGTGTCGCTGCTGGAGGCCGGCGCCCTCCTGGACGCTCTGCACGCGCTCCTCGACCGCGGCGAGGCGCTCGAACAGGCCGTCTGGGCCGCCTCAGCCGTGCACCACCCCGACTACGACCTGGTCGTACGGCTGGCGCGGCGTTATCCCGGCGATCCCGCCTGCCTGGCCCCGCTCCTGTTGCAGCGGCACGAGCTGGCTCCGGGGCAGGCGCTCTTCCTGGGCGCGGGGGTGCTCCACTGCTACCTCCAGGGGTTCGGCGTGGAGATCATGGGCAGCTCCGACAACGTCGTGCGGGCCGGTCTCACCCCGAAACCGGTCGACGTGGCGGAGCTCCTGCGCGTCACCGACCCGGCCGCGGAGCCGCTGCCGGTCGAGGCGTGCGACGGCGTGTACGCCACACCGTCGCCGGAGTTCCGGCTCCGCCGGGTGGCCGTGGACGGCGACGTACGGCTGGACGGCGGGCTGCCCCGCATCCTGCTCTGCGTCGAGGGCGCGGTGCGGGCGGACACCCTCGACCTGCGGGCCGGCGAGTCGGTCTTCGTGCCGGCCGCGCATCCGCCGGTGACGCTCGGCGGGCACGGCCTCGTGTTCTCCGCCGAGCCGGGGCCGGCCGGCCGCCCGGCGGGATGACCGTCTCGCCGGGCGGTCCACTCGGATCCGCCCGGCGATCGCGGCGGAGCCGAGTGGACCGCCCGGCGATCGCGGCGGTCTCGCCGCCCCACTCGGACCGCCCGGCGGTCGCGCCGCCCTGGAGCCGCCCTAGAGCCGCTCGATGATCGTGACGTTGGCCTGGCCGCCGCCCTCGCACATCGTCTGCAGGCCGTACCTGCCGCCGGTGCGCTCCAACTCGTGGAGGAGCTTGGTCATCAGGATCGCGCCGGTCCCGCCCAGCGGGTGGCCCAGGGCGATCGCGCCGCCGTTCGGGTTGACCTTGGCCGGGTCGGCGCCGATGTCCTTGATCCACGCCAGCGGCACCGGGGCGAACGCCTCGTTGATCTCGGTGACGTCGATGTCGTCGATGGACAGACCGGACCTCTTCAGCGCCTTCTGGGTCGCCGGGATCGGCGCGGTCAGCATGTAGACCGGGTCGTCTCCGGTGAGCGCCAGGGTGACGATGCGTGCCCGGGGCGTCAGGCCGTGGTCGCGGACCGCCTGTTCGGAGGCGATCAGCAGCGCCCCGGAGCCGTCGGAGATCTGCGAGGAGGTCGCCGCCGTGATCCGGCCACCCTCCTTGAGGGTCTTCAGCGACGCCATCTTCTCCAGTGTGCTGTCCGGGCGCGGGCCCTCGTCGTCCTCGACACCGTTGATCGGGGCGATCTGGTCCTTGAAGTAACCGTTCGCGACGGCCTTGGCCGCCCGCTGGTGGCTCTCGTAGGCGAACCGCTCCAGCTCGTCGCGCGAGAGCTCCCATTTCTCGCACATGAGCTCGGCGCCGCGGAACTGGGAGATCTCCTGCTTGCCGTACCGCTCGACCCATCCCGTGCCGAACGGGAAGGGCATGCCCTTCTCCAGGGCCGCGGTGATGGAGGAGCCCATCGGCACGATGCTCATGGACTCCACCCCGGCGGCCACCACGAGATCCTGGGTGCCGGACAGCACGCCCTGGGCCGCGAAGTGGATCGACTGCTGGGAGGAGCCGCACTGGCGGTCGATGGTCACGCCGGCGACATTCTCCGGCAGGCCGGCCGAGAGCCACGCGTTGCGCGCGATGTCCATGCTCTGCGGGCCGAACTGCATGACGCAGCCCATGATCACATCTTCCACCGCGGCCGGGTCGACACCCGTGCGGTCGATGAGCGCCTTGAGGGTGTGCGCGGCCAGATCGGTGGGGTGGACGGTGGACAGGCCGCCCTTCTTCTTACCGACCGGGGTGCGGACCGCCCCGACGATGTACGCCTCTGCCACAGTGCCTCCTGCTGATGAAACCGAGCATTGTTCGGTTGTTGGCAGATTACAACAGAACCTTTGTCCGTGTCCTACCCGATTCCGGCTCCCGGCCCGACCCGGGCGGCCCGGAACCGGCGTTCGACCACCCGGCGGACGGTGCGTGCGAGGAGTGCGGGCAGAGCACCCGGCGCTCGCGGTCGCGCCGTCAGCGCTCCGGTGCGGCCGCCACCGTCCGTTCCTCAGCGGCCGCCGGCGCCGGCTTCCGCCGCCGCGTCATCCCGACGCCGACGAGCACGACGGCCATGCCCGCGACGACCCGGAGGCTGAGCTCCTCACCGAGGACGATCGCCCCCAGCGTCACCGAGACCACCGGCAACAGGTATCCGACGACGGCGGCGTTGGTCGCGCCTTCGTCGGCGATGATCCGGTAGGTGAGGTGGAAAGTGATCCCGGTGGCCAACGTCCCCAGGACGACGACAGCGATCAAGGCCGCCGGGTTGGCGTGCACCGGCTCCAGACCGCCGGCGGGCAGGGTCAGCGCGCTCCATCCCGTGGCGGCGATGAGCTGCCCGGCGGAGAGGGTGATGGTGGCGTTGCCCTTCCCGACGAGCTTGCGGCCCATGTACGCGAAGGCGACGGCATAGCTCGCCGCCGCCCCGAGAATGGCGACGGAGCCCCAGCTCGCGAGGCCGGCCTGGTGCCACGGAGCGAAGATCACCAACGTGCCGGCGAACCCGAGGAGGAGCCCGCCCAGGCGGATCGGGTCGAGCCCGCGTTCCGTGCCGATGGCGATGCCGATCAGCAGGGACCACAGCGGAGTCGTCGCGTTCAGGACACCGGCCACCCCGGAGTCGACGGTCTGCTCGCCGATGCTGAACAGGGCGAACGGCAGCGCGTTGCAGAAGAAGGCGGCCACGATGATGTGCCCCCAGGTCGCGCGGTCACGCGGCAGGCGTTTACCCGTGGAGTAGCACAGGGCGATCAGGACGAGCGCCCCCAGCGCGCAGCGGGTGAAGGTGACCTGGACCGGGGACAGACCACCCAGGGCCAACTTGATCCACAGAAAGGTCGATCCCCACAGGAGGGCGAGCACGCCCATGCGTACCAACGTTCCACTTCCACCGCTGAACACTTTCCCACCCCTTGTCCGGTCGTCCGACGTTGACGATGCCTTAGGCGACCAAACAGCACAAGCGAAAAAATATTGAGGGTATTGTTAAGATTCACTACATCGTCATGCTCGACGGATACGGCCCCGCAGGCTACGGTCCCCCGGTCAGGGCCGGTTGAGCACCACGTAGCCGTCCTGCTCGAACACCTTGCGGTAGCCGTTCGCCAGGGCCTCGTCGACCCGGCGCCGCTGCGCGTCGAACTCGCCGAACGGGTAACTCCACCGCGCCACGTCGGCGACCACCCAGGGCGCGCCGTACGACTGCGGGCCCCAGAGCAGCACCGTCGTCCGCGCGGTGAGCGCGGAACCGACGCCGTTGGCGGCCTCGACGACCACTCCGTCCGGCACTCTGGCCACGGCCTCACGCGCCGCCGCGACGTGCGGCTCGCCCTGGTAGAAGGCCGGGTCCAGGAGCTTGCCGAGCTCGAAGCGCGGGACGAGGGTGAGGCCGATCACGCAGATCGCGACCGCCCAGTGGGTGATCACGCGCCGCCCCTCGAACCGTGCCCCGAACCGTTCTCGGAGCCGCTCCGCGAGCCGGGCGGCCCCGTCCACCCCGGCGCAGACGAGGATGGCGACGGCGAAGGCGTTGTACTGGAACTCCGGCCCCCACCACTGCGACCGGTCCGCCAGAAACCGCTCCGCGACCAGCGGGACCGCCACGAGGGCCAGCGGCGAGAACAGCGCGGTCAGCGCCATCGGCCACAGCAGGAAGGCCAGCGTGTTCACCTTGACCATCGGGCTGACGAACTGCGCCAGTGCCGCCGGCGGATTCCGCAGGACGGCCAGTGCCACCTCACCCAGATCCGCGCCCCAGTTGCCGTAGGCCCAGTGGAATCCCGTGGGACCCGCCCCCGCCATCGGCATCAGCACACTGCGGATCATCACCAGCGCGCCCAGCGCGAAGAGGATGAGCGCGGCCCCCTCCAGCCGTCGCCGGGTGAGGAGCAGATACACCCCGAATCCGGCGAGCAGCAGGCCCATGTCCTCCTTGACCAGCAGCAGGCCGGCGGCGGCGAGCATGCCGACGGCCGGCCGGCCGGCGTCGAACCGCTCGATCATGATCGCGCTCAGCAGCGGGACGAACGCCACCTCGTGGAAGTCGAACCCCGCTGCCTGCGCGATCGGCCACGACACCAGGTAGGCCACGGCGACCAGGTGGGCCGGGATCGTGCCGACCCGGCGCTCGGCGTAGTGCCAGATCGGGACCGCGGCCAGCGCGAACAGCACCGCCTGGGCGACGATCAGCGTCTGCGGGCCGTCGTGCAGCCAGTAGAGCGGGGCCAGCAGGGCCAGGATCGGCGAGAAGTGGTCGGCGAGCTGGAGGAACCCCATCCCCAGGCCGTACTGCATGCCGACCGCCGGTACGGCGGGCGGCCCGAAATCCGCGTAGCCGCGCACCGCCTGGTCGAAGATGACCAGGTCGAAGACGCTGGTGCGGAAGGTCGCGAACTTGACCAGCCCGAGCAGTGAGTAGACCGCCGAGGCCAGCACCACGGCCCCGCCCAGCACCAGCCCGTGCCGCCGGCTCCGCAGGAGTCCCGGAACGTCGAGGGCCTTCAGGCGCGAGGTTCCGGGGGAGGCGGCCGTCGTCATGATTTCCGCGTGCTGGTCATGGTCGCATAGGCGATGACGTTGTCGGTGTAGTGCCCGGTCACATGGTTGTAGGTGCCGCCGCAGGTGATCAGGTGGAGCTGGGGGTTGGGTGACTCGCCGTACACCCGCTGCGTCGGGAAGACCGTCTTGTCCGCCTGTTCGAGCCCGCCCACGGTGAACACCGCGATGATGCCGTCCTTGCGGTGCACCTCGATGACGTCACCGTTGCGGACCTCATCGAGGCGGCTGAAGACCGCGCTCCCCGACTTCGTGTCCTTGTGCCCCAACATGATCGCCGGCCCGGCCTCTCCGGCGGTCGGGCCCGAGCGGTACCAGCCGACCAGGTTGGGGTTGCCGACCGGCGGCACCTCGATCGCACCCTGCCGGTCGAGCCCGACCGACCTGATCGGCGCGTTGACACCGAGCCTCGGGATGACCAGTCGCACCGGGGTCGAGGGCTGCATGGCCGGAGCGGGCGGGAGGGCCGGCAGGGGCGGCGGGTCCGTGGGAGACGCCTGGAAGTAGGGGTCCGCCGGCGCGGTGGCGTTCACCTGGCTGCGGGGCGGCAGCGTGGTGCGTTCGTCGGCCAGGCCGTACTGCTCGGGTGACGCCACCACGAGGATCAGGCCCACCAGCACGGTGATCACCCCGGCGACCCCGGCCAGGATCAGCACCGACCGCATCACCCGGCTGCCGTCGCTCTGCTCCTCGGGCCACTCCTCGTACGGCCGGCCGTACTGCTGGTATCCCGGCTGCTGGTAGGCCGGATGGACCGGCACGGGCCCGTACGGCGGCACGGGTCCGCGGGGATGCCCGGACGGCCCCCCGTACTGCGCGGGAGGCCGTGGCCGGTTCTCAGGCGTCGGGGTGGTCATCCGGCCGTCCGGTCAGCCTCTGGTCGCGGTACGGCGCCGCAGCACCAGCCCGCCGATCGCCGCACCGGCCACCATCAGCGCACCGCTGAACATGATCACTCGGGCGTCCGGACCGGCGTCCCCGCCACCGCCCGTGGAGGCGCCGCCGCCGGGGGTCTCGTCGATCTGGCTGTCCTCGGCGGGCTTGGCCGTTCTGGTCCGGGTGACGGTGACCACGGGGGCCGCGGTGGTGGGCGTGGCCGTCGGGGTGGGGGTCGGAGTGGTGTTCGACGGCGTGGGCGTCGGCGTGCCCGTCCCGGTGGTGGTGCCCGACGGCTTGACCGTGATCAGCAGCGCCGCGGCGCTCGCCTCCGCCGAGGCCGTGTTCGCGACGTCGCACACGTACAGGTCGCCACCGTTCCCGGCGCCCGGCTCCAGATAGAGGCTGAACGAGCCCGGCTGGACCGCGATGACACCGGTCGCGGTGGGAGTCATCGTGATCAGCATGGGAAGCGGCTGCAACGAGGCACCGGCCGCTACGGAGGCGGCGGCGCCGGTGGCCGCGACCGTCCGGAGCTCGGAGGGGACGATCGACGGGCTGCTGGTGACGAGCGCGTCCCCGTCGAGCACGAGGCGCTCGGTGGCGGGAATGGCCGAGGCCGCAGTGAAGAACGGCGAGGCGGCGGGCTGCTGGACCGCCCAGGTCGCCACGACGGTCGAGCTCGGCGCCGGCGCCTGGGGGCCCGTGATGTCCACCTGCACCTTGTAGGTGGCGGTCGTCCCCGAGGCGGTGCAGGTGTAGGTGACCGTTTTCGGGGTCGCCACCATGGAGGCGATCGCCGGGACAGCGCCGAAGAAGATGCCCCCACATGCTGCTGCGATGGCGGCTGTCTTGACCGCGACGCGACGACGCGTCTTGGACTTCAGCACGGTGTCTCTCCCTTTTCGAGCGGTTGAGCGCTTCGAGCGGCTCTCTACGATTCCAGCCGATGGTCACGGTCAGGCATAGATCCTATGAACAGCAGCCGCAAAAAGCTCGCAACTCGGCAAAACGGGCATAAATTCCTTTTCGCCCCACCCCTCCCGGCCTCGCCCACCGGCGACGGTCCCCGGTGGCCAGGCGTCAGCGGCGCTGCATACGGACCACCACGGTGGTGATCGGAAGTTCGAACTCGCCGTGTGCGGTCTCGGGAGTGGACCGCAGGTAATCGAGGACCCGCGCCGTCAGCTCGGTGCGCTCGGGCTCGCCGAGGGTCAGCACATGGGAGTGGGTGGCGATGGTCGCCATCATCGACTCCGCGGTCCGACGCTGGCCGTGGGCGAACTCGGCATGCTCGATCGTATGGAACTCCGTCCCCTGCAGCGGGATCTCGGGCGGCCGCCAGCCCGTGAACGACACCGTGCTGGCCGCCACCCGCTTCAGGCCGTCCACCCAGGAGACCCTGTCGTCGTCGAGATTCCACAGTCCCGCCAGCACTCCGCCCGGCACCAGGACCCTGGCCATCTCGGGAAGTGCCCGGTCGAGGTCGAACCAGTGCATGGCCTGCCCGACCACGATCGCGTCGACCGAGCCGTCCGCCAGCGGGATCTCCTCCGCCGAGCCGGGCAGCGCCCGGACCCCGGGCAGCCGGTCACGGAGCTGGGCGAGCATGGCCGCGTCGGGCTCCACCGCGACGACGTCGGCGGCGTCAGCGGCGGCGGCGTCGGCGTCGGCGATTGCGACGCGGCGGAGCAGCACCTCCGTCAGCTTCCCGGTCCCCGCCCCCAGATCCAGGACACGCGGCGGCACGCGCCCGGAGACGGGTCCGAGTGCCCACGACACGGCGGCGTCGGGATAGTCGGGCCGCTCCCGCGCGTACACGGCCGCCTGGCCGCCGAACGATGACGCCCTCCTCGCGAGGTTCTCGGGGTCGGCACCGTCAAAGGCGGATGATCTGCTCACGCGCCCACGATAACCCCGCCGCAGCTCAGACCGTCATCTCATGAGGACCGCCCCGGGGGAGACGCGGGATCCGCTGAGGTGAGCTCTCCGCCGGGCGGCCGCCGCCCGGCACCGGGCCGTGAACGACTGCCCATGATCAGGGCACCGGCGATGACGACGTACGGCACGGCGAAGGCAGCGAAGATCACGCCGTGTCCGGCCACCGTCGAGGCTGCGGCGTAGACACCGTAGACACCGAGGCCCGCCACCTCCGTACCCAGCCCGGCCAGCGAGGTCACCGTGGCCCGGGCCGGACCCGTGATGCGCTCCTGGAGCCGCGTGTCGGCCAGCACGGTGGCCAGTTGGAAGAGGCAGAAGGCCCCCGCGATCGCGAAGAAGCCCGCCGCGACGCCGCTGACCGCTCCGGCGGCGAGCGCCGTCGCCCCGATGCCCAGGACTCCGGCGAGCCCCCGGTCAGTGAGGCCGCGCCCGGCCGCCGCGAGCAGACCGCCGAGGGCGACCCCGGCGGAGACGAGGAGCACCAGGAGCGGCACGGCGTACGCGGCGACCCCGGAGCCGGCCGCGAGCAGGGAGACGTACTCCTCCAGCGCGCCCCAGACCGCCGTCACCCCGGCCACCAGAAGCAGCGCCCGCCGTATCGGCCGGCTGGCACGCGCCTCCCGCACGCCGTCCCGCAGGACGGCGGTATAGGCGCGCAGCGGGCTCTCGCCCGGTCCCTCCTCCCCCTGAGCTTTCACGCGGTGTTCGGGGAAGGTCGTCGCGACGGCCGCGCAGAGCACGCAGGCCAGGACGCTCGCCACGGCGAGCGCCGGGTAGCCGCCCCAGGCGAGCACGGGAGCGGCCACGGCCGTGGCCACCATGACGGCGACGGTGCTGAGCGCACGCGCACGCCCCATGACCGCGGCGTACCGGCCCGCGGCGTCCAGCCGTTCGAGCTCGGTGTAGACCAGGGCCTCCATGGCACCCGACTGCAGCGCCCCCGCCGTACCCCAGAGCACGAAACCGACCGCGAACGCCCCGTAGGAAGGGGCGGCGATCCACAGGGCGTAACCCGCGGCGCTCAGCAGCGGCGCCAGGACGAGGAGCAGCCGCCTGGAGAAGACGTCGGCCCACACTCCGGAGGGGATCTCCAGGAGCAGGGAGGTGAGCGACCAGATCACGAACAGCGAGGAGATCTCGGCGGTCGACAGTCCGGTCTCGGCGAACAGCAGCGCGTAGACCGGGTAGAGCAGGATGAAGTCATCCAGGAACATGTAGGCGTAGAGCGTCGCGGCCAGACGCTTGGCACCTGCCTGGGGCACACGCAGAAAAGGCATCATCATGAGGTCCTTGTCGCGGGGGAGAACCGTGCGGGCTCGGGATGCTGGGCATCTCCGGCGGTCCGCGACAGCGTCTTCCGCGTCGACCTCTGGTGATGGATCAATGTCGCCAGGTCATGACACCGACCCTACCTCCGGCCGCGCCGGCCGTGCCAGCCGGTTTCGCCCGGCGGGAGGGGAGCCGGGCGGGCCCGTGCGCACCGCCCGGAGGAGGCCGGACGGGCCTGTGCGCACCGCCTGGAGGGTGGGCCAGCGGGCTCGGCGGCCGACGGATCCGCTCCTGTCAGCGACCGGGGTAGAGCCGGTCCCGGATGGCGCGCGCGCTCCCGGGGTTGTCGGCGAGCACTCCGTCCACGTGGAGCCGGAACAGCCGTTCGAGCCAGCCCTTCACGTTCCCGGCGGCGCGCGAGTAGGACCGGGCGGCGGGATTGCCCAGCCGGTAGTCCGCGGGAAGCTTTCCGTTCTCCTCACGGATGGTGGAGACGTGCACCAGCAGGCCCTGCCGATGGGCGTCCTCGATGAGCGAGGTGGCGGGTTGCGATCTCCCGTCGGGTCCGATCGGCACGACCCGTGCGCTGGTCACCCCGATGCCGTCGGCGTAGCCGGCGATCTGCCGCAGGCCGTCCGGGGCGAGGAGGTCGCCGCAGGTACGCGGGTCACCGCTCTTCGTCAGGTCGTACGGCAGGCCGTTCCCCGATCCGATGAGCTGGATGAGCCGGAGCCGGGTGAGGGAGTTCAGCCGTTTGAGATTGCCGGTCTCGAAGGACTGGATGAGCACCGGATCGCACGCGTCGTCCCAGCCGTGGCGCCGCAGGATCTCCAGCAGGGGCTCCTCGATCGGCAGCCCGATCGAGGCGAAGTAGCTCGAATACTTGATCTCGGGATAGACGCCCACGCCGTGCTTCTGCGCGAGCTGGACGACCTCCTCCAGGGTCGGGATCCGCGCCTGGCCGTCGTATGCGCTGCTGCCCGGCCGCCGCCGGGGGAAGCGTTCGCGGGCGCGGAGGGTGCGCAGTTCCTCAAACGTGAAGTCTTCGGTGAACCAGCCGGTCACCCGGGTGCCGTTTATGATCTTTGTCGTCCCACGGTCGGCGAATTCGGGATGGGCGCCGACGTCCGTGGTCGCCGAGAGTTCGTTCTCATGCCGGACGACCAGCACGTGGTCCTTGGTGGAGACCAGATCCGGCTCGATGTAGTCGGTGCCCTTCTGGATGGCGACCTCGTAGGCGAGCAGGGTGTGCTCGGGCCGGAAGGCGCTGGCTCCACGGTGGGCGATGACGATCGGCGCGTGTGCGCCGTGCTCGGTCCCGGCACTCGTCGGACCGGCGCCCCCCGTCGGGGGCCGGTCCGGAGACGGGGACCGGGGGCCGGTCGGAAGCTGAGCCGCAGTTGGAAGCCGGCCCGCAGTCGGAGGACGGGCCGGAGTCGGAGGACGGGCGATGCCCGCCGGTTGCGGCGGCCTCACCGGCCGAGCCGGGCTCACCGGCCGGATCGGATGCGCGTGCTGGATCGAGCTCGTGGAACGGGCCGAACTCGGCGGGTCGAAGGTGATGATCGTCGCCCCTCCCGCGAGCACGACGAGAACGACGAACGACACTTTCCCGATCACCCGGGCACACCCCCACTTTCCCACCCATGGGGGGCACACCTGTACAAACACCCCTACCCGGGGCGGCCCACCGGCTAACCCGGGCACATCCGCAGGGGCCGCGGTCAGCGGCCCAGCCGGCGGTAACGGCGGGCGGACAGCGGCAGGAAGATCAGTGTGAACAGCACCGGCCAGCCGATCGCCAGCGGCAGCGCGTGCTCGGCGGCCCAGGAGTCGCCGCCCCAGCCGGGGTTTCCGAACAGCTCCCGGCAGGCGGCCACCGTCGCCGACAGCGGATTCCACTCGGCGATCACCCCCATCCAGCCGGGCATCTGGGCCGGGGAGACGAAGGTGTTGGCGAGCATGGTGAGCGGCAGCAGCGGCATCCACGCCGCACTCGCCGACTCGGGGGTGAGGATCAGCCCAAGGTAGATGCCGACCCAGATCAACGCGAAGCGCAGGAGCAGGAGCAGGCCCGCGGCGGCCAGGGCGTTGCCGATCCCCCGATGCCAGCTCCAACCGACCGCCAGGCCGCAGCCGAGCAGGATGGCCAGTTCGAGGACGGAGTTGACCATGTCGGCGATCGCACGGCCGAGCACCACCCCGGACTGCGAGATCGGCATCGAGCGGAACCGGTCGGTGATGCCGCGAGCGGCGCCGGTGGTGACGACGATCATGGTGCTCATCACGCCGAGCGTCATCGTCTGGGCGAACATGCCGGGCATCAGGAACTCGCGGTAGTCACCGCCTCCGGCGACGTTCATCGCGCTACCGAACACATAGCCGAACAGCAGCACCATCACGACCGGGTAGAGCAGCAGGTTGAGGATCGCGGCGGGGTTGCGCACCCAGTGGACGAGGTTGCTGCGGGCGATGATCCATCCGTCCGTCAGCGTCCAGCGCAGGCGCTCGCCCCAGGTGCGGGGGACGGCGGGAGCGACGAGCATGGTCATGGGGTCACCTTCTCTGCGGTCAGGCTCAGGAACACCTCGTCCAGCGTCGGACGGCGCAGGGCGACGTCCTCCACCGCGATGCCACGCCGCTGCAGCTCGTGCATGATCTCGGTCAGCGCACCGATCCGGTCGCGCACGGGAGCGGTCAGGCGCCGGGTGTCGGCGTCGGCGGCCGGCTCGGCTCCGGCGACTCCGGCCATGACGCGAGCGGCCGCGTCCAGATCCGCGGCCTCGCGGAGGACCAGGTCGAGCTGGTCGCCACCGATCATCGACTTGAGCCGCTCGGGGGTGCCTTCGGCGATCACCCGGCCCGCGTCGAGCACCGCGATCCGGTCGGCGAGCTGGTCGGCCTCGAACAGGTACTGCGTGGTCATCAGCACCGTGCTGCCGAACTCGGCCAGGGCCCGGACGGCCCGCCACACCTCGTTGCGGTTGCGCGGATCCAGGCCGGTGGTGGGTTCGTCGAGGAACAGCACGCGCGGAGCCAGGATGAAGGAGGCGGCCAGGTCCAGGCGGCGGCGCATGCCGCCGGAATAGTGCTTGACCCGCTTGCCGGACGCCTCGGTCAGCCCGAACTGCTCCAGCAGTTCCTCGGCCCGGCGGCGGGCGGTGGCGGCGTCGAGGTGGTAGAGCCGCCCCCACATCTCCAGGTTCTCCCTGCCGGTGAGGATCTCGTCCACCGCCGACTGCTGGCCGGCCAGGCCGATGCGGTAGCGCACCTGCGCCGGCTCCGCGGCCACGTCCAACCCGGCGACGACGGCGCGGCCCGCGTCGGCCCGGAGCAGCGTGGCCAGGACGCGGATGGCGGTCGTCTTACCCGCGCCGTTCGGCCCGAGCAGACCGCAGACCGCCCCCTCCGGCACGGCCAGGTCGAACCCGTCGAGAGCGTTGGTGTCGCCGTACCGCTTGCGCAGCCCTTCGGCGACAACTGCAAAGGATGTCATGTTCTTATTTTGGGACATCATTGTCCCAAAATCAAACTCGCGAATCTCCTTATGAGTGGCTGCCCCTACCATTTGGAGAGTGAGTGACAGCCCGGAGTCCGGAACCCGCAGCCGCACACGCCGCGCCATCCTCAGTGCGGCGGCCTCTGTCCTCGCCCGCGACCGCACCGCCACCCTGGCGGACATCGCCGAAGCCTCCGAGGTCGGCCGCAGCACACTGCACCGCTACTTCCCCGACCGCCATGAGCTCGTCAACGCGACCATCATCGACTCGTTCAAGGTGGTCGAGAACGCGACGCGGGATGCGGCGATCGACCAGGGGCCACCGCTCGCGGCCATGCGCAGACTGATCGCGGCCATGGTGGACGTCGGCGACCGGCTGGCGTTCCTGTTCGGCGACCCGGGTGTGCTGGAGGAGTTCTCGGGCTGCTTCGAGCCGGACATGTCGGTGCCGACCACGGTCGGCCTCATCGAGCGCGGCCAGGCCGACGGAGTGTTCGACCCGCAGCTCAGCGCGGAATGGATCCAGCAGGTGCTGTGGGCGCTCACCTACACCGGGTGGGAGGCGGCTGAGAAGGGGCTGCTGTCCCGCCACGGGGTCACCCCGGCCGTGACCCGCACCTTCGAGAACGGCGTGGTCACAGTGGCCACAACAGAGGGCCGCTGACCGCGTGGACATCACCCGGCCGTGACCCGCACCTTCGAGAACGGCGTGGCGAGTGCCACCACGCGCGCCGACGCCAGGTCGATGACTATGCGTAGTTGATCGATTACATTTGGCCTCGTTGTGTTCCGTACGCGAACGAGGAGGATCATGCATACCTTCATCCGCAACGCCGGCACCATCATCGCGGGCGCCGTCCTGGCCGGCGCCGGCCTGCTCGTCACCCTTCCCGCGACCAGCGCCCACGCCGCGACGGTCAAGGCCGCACCCGTGGCCGGCTGCACGCAGACGGCCGCGGGCTGGATCTGCTACCTGCGCTACTGCGACGCCTACTACTGCTACTACGACTGCTACCCCACCGCATACGCGCGCGCCAAGGGTGACCGGCCTTCCCAGAGCATCCGCGTTCCCAAGCCCGAAGGCACCCCACCCGCCCAGATCGACAAGCCCTGACCGGTACGGCCGCATGACAACGGGGGGCGTGGCCGCCTCACCCTGAGACCCGGAGACCTGGAGAACGGAGAGCGGAGAGCCCCGTCACCATCCCCGCCAAGGCGGAGTCGGAGACCGCGCGCATCACACGCGGGTGACGGGGCTTCCCATCTGATCAACCGATAAGGGCGCCAGGAGGTAGAATGGAAGTTCTACCCAGGACATCCCGTGCGTTGGCAGCCAGGTCAGCGTCGCCCTAGGCGATTCGCCATCCGGTCCTCCGCGGACCGAGGCAGGCCGGTCGATCATGACGCCAAAATTTCTTTCCCGGATCACTCCGGTGACAACAGCCGTCTCCGCCGACACCCCCGCATGGCGTTCTCTCTTCCTGAAACGAGGCTCCATGCTCTCCGTCCCGGCTAAAACGCCCACCGACTCGAACTCCCCGGCCCTCCCCCGGTCCGCTCACACCGTCGTCAGACTGTGCGGGGACATCGACATCACCAGCAGCCCGGCACTGCGCGAACGCCTGCTCGTCAGCCTCCGGAGCAGCACGGACCTGCTCGTCCTCGACCTGTCGGAGGCGTCCTTCCACGACCCCTCCGGGCCGGCCGTACTGATCGGCGTCCAGCGCCGCGCCCGGCCGCTCGGCATCACGGTCGTTCTCACCTCGCCCCGGCCTCAGACGACCGAGCTGCTGCACGTCACGGGTCTGGAGCGCTGCCTCACGATCCGTCCCACACTGCGCGACGCGCTCGGCTCCGGTTACGTCCCCGCCCCCCGGGAGCAGCCGGACACCGGCAGGCCGGACAAGGAGGCCGGGCTCAAGGGGCGGCCGACGGTCTCGGTCCCGAAGACGACCTGGACGGCATAGCCCGGCGGTCCCCTCCGGCTGTGCGGGGAGTCTGCCCCTCCTGCCGCGTTCCGCCATGGCCGGATTCGGCCGGTCTCCGAAGCCATGGAGGGCAAAGCCCTGTTCATGCCGGTCCGGTGGCTCTTCCGGCGGCGCCGACGGAGGAGCAGGCTTGGACGAGGAGGTGTTGGTTATGGAATCGAAGCAGTGGGATGTGCAGATACACATCAGCGAAGACGACGAGGACGACGTCACCACGGCCAAGGCCGTACTGACGACGCCTGACGGGAGAAGACGGGAGAGTGTCGGATATGCCCGGCGCAACCCCATCGACCAGCCTGTTCCGTCGATCGGTGACGAGCTCGCGGCAGGCCGCGCCCTGGCCGACCTGGCCGGAAAGCTGATGAGGGAGGGCGCCGAGGACGTCGCCCAGCTGGCCGGGCAGGCGCCTGGCGGATGGTGAGCCTCAGTTCACTCCGGGGCCCCCGGCGATCCCTTGCACCCAAGATGGCCGCCGGGGGCCCACACCGCAGGTGAACGCGGGTCGACGTCATCCCGCTCGATCAGAGGTCCCGCTCTCCATCTCTCCCGATCAGAGGTCCGGCTCTCCATCTCTCCCGATCAGAGGTCCGGCTCTCCATACGACCGGTCCGGCTGCTCCGTCTCCGTACCGATCCGGAGGGGACGCATGCCGCTCTCCGCCCATGAGGGCCTCTTCCGGCCGGAGTCCCGGCTGTCAGGCCGCTTGAACGTCCGGTTCCTGCGCCACCTCTCAGGCCGCTCGGACGTCCACCCCTTGTGCCGTCCGGCACCGAACCCCTCGTCATCGTCGTACGGCCGGTTCTGGTACCGCCTGCCGTTCGGACCCCCGGGCCCGTCGGACAGCCAACCCCTGTGCCGTCCCGCACCGAACCCCTCATCACCGTCATACGAACGGTTCCGGTGTCTCCCCGGTCCAAAGTCCCCGGGCCGCTCGAACCCCCACTTTTTACGCCACTTGGCCCCTGGCTCTTCGGCGTCGTACGGCCGGCTTCGGTACCGCCTGCCCTTCGCTCCCCCGCGGCCGTCGGACAGCCAACCTCTGTGCCGCCCCGCGCCGACACCTCCGTCACCGTCGTACGACCGGTTCCGGTGTCTCCCCGGCCCAGGGTTCCCGGATCCCTCGGCCCCCCACCCCTTACGCCATTTGGCGAACCACGCCGCAGGCCGGCCGGTGGTCACGTTGGACGATCGCGACCAGCTCCTGGGGTGCTGGTGAACCGAGTCTTTGTGTCGCTTGACCACCCAGCTCTTGGAGCGGTCGGATCCCGGTTTCGCGTGCTGGGTCGCGCCGACTGCCGCGATCCCTATGAGTAGGGCCATCACGCCCGCCCGTACAACACCCATCTGAGCACACCCCCGTTGTCTGAATCTTTCGGGGGGCTCACCTGTACAGGCGGTTCCCTACCCGGATTCAGCAGGCCGCTAACGATCAGAAACGGGCACGACCGCCTGTGTGCAAGCGGTTCACGAGGGTTCGGGGCGCATCCGAGGTTGATCACTCTTGAGAGGTACGGACCGATAAAGAGGGAAAAATACGGTTACGGCGGCGGGCCGGTCCGCACCACCGTTCCGGCGGAAACGGAGACCGGAAGAGCCGGGAAACATTCCGCCGCGTGATGCAACACTTTCGCCCCTCACGTCGTCTGGGTCATGACGACCGAGAAGGGACGACAGTTGGACGACGAACCCGGCTTCGACAGCTTCGTGGCCGAGCACGCGGACGCGCTGCTCCGCTACGGGTACGTGCTGACCGGAAACCCCCACGACGCCGCCGACCTCGTCCAGGAGGCTCTCCTACGGCTACGCGGCGCCTGGCCGAGAGTACGGCGCAAGGACAGCCCGCAGAGCTACGCGCGGACCACGATGGCGCGGCTGCACATCAGCGTCTGGCGGCGGCGCAGGCGTGAACACCTCACCGGAGAGCCGCCCGATCAGGCCGGTCACGAGGTCTTCCCCTCCGACGGGGAGCAGGGGCTCTGGGAGGAGCTTTCCGCGCTGCCCCGCAGGCAGCGGGCCGTACTGGTGCCGCGCTACTACGAGCAGCTCACCGACGCCGAGATCGCCAAGGTGCTCGGCATCTCCTCGGGAACCGTGCGCAGCCAGGCCTCGCGGGGCCTGGACAAGCTGCGCTCCTCCCTCTCCCCCTCACCGGCGACCCACGGGAGCACGCGATGAGCGAACTGGAAGACAGGTTGAGCAGCGTCCTGGCCGACGCGGCGGACCGGGCACCGCGGGCGTCGGCCGGGCTGGCCGCGACGGTCGAGACCCGCCACCGCCGACGGCGGGCGCGGACGACCGCCCTCCTCGCGGCCGCGGCCGTGGTCGTGGTGATCGGCGGGGCGGGCGTCGCGGTGAACGCCGTACGCACGTCGGCCGCACCGCAGCCCGCCGTCGGCGCGACGGACAAGGCGACAGGCAGGGCCACGCCGCCGGTGGACGTCATCCCGCCGCCCATCGAGAAAGTGTGGCCGCAGGCCGTACACAAGATCCCGGCCAAACTGCCCGACGGCCGCGACTACTACCCGCAACTGCTCCTGGACGATCACACGCTGCTGGTCATGACGGTGGTCATGGACGGGAGCCGCCAGTTCCTGTGGCGCTACGACCTGGAGAGTGGCCAACCCACCAGGATCACCGAGATCCCCCCGCCGGGTGGCCTGAAGATCGGCGCCGACGGCGTCGCAGCGGGTGGCGGGAACATCGTCTGGTGGACGTTGTCCAAGGAGAAAGGCAAGGACCTGGTCGCCCGGATCTGGACGGTGCCGGTCCGCGGTGGCACGCCGCGGCTGGTTACCGATCTCCGCCATGAGGAGGATGCGAAGCGCGGTCCCCTCCAGGGGCTGACCGTCGTAGGCCAGGACGTGGTCTTCTCCTATGCGAAGGGAGGGGTCTACCGGGTACCGCTGAGCGGGGGCCAGCCGCAACCGGTGAAGGGCGCCGAGCGGCAGCACATCCTGCAGTGGCCGTGGGTGGGCACCCATCAGGGGAAGAACGTCTTCGCCAAGCTGTTCAACGCCGAAACCGGTGAACGGCGCGACGCCGTGGTCAAGGCCGACGAGGAGGTCAGTTGCGGCGTCAACCGGTGCACGGGCACGAAGATGCGCTACAAGAATGTCAAGTGCGCCACCGGGCCGTGCCCCGGCAAGACGGTGCGGAGGCTGGTCCCCGTGGGCAGCTTCATCCGCGACCGCGACGGCTCCGGGGAGAAGCCGCTGCCGGACAACGTGGTGGTGCCGGGCGTCAACCTTGAGCGGTTCTTCATGAAGCATATTTTCGCCCCGAACAGAAAGACCGCTGTAGCCCTCTATGACGTGGACACCGGCAAGATGGCCGATCTCGGCATACGGCCGGATGCGAAGGGGCGTTCCAGCATTCCCTTCAACACTCCCCTCAACCGCCTCGATGGACTGATGACCTACAAGATCGGAGACAGGATGTACGTCCTGAACCTGGCCACGATCAAGTAGCCCGGAGCCGCCCGCACCCGCGACCAGTTCGGCGCCGTCGCCGCCGAACTCAACGCCAGACCACGAAAGACACTCAACTGTGGCACCCAGCCCAGCGGCTGACCCAGGCGCTGGGCTTCACCTTTTGAATCTAGGGCGGCCGAGTAGGACGAATGCTGCCTGAGCGATCTTTCCGATGCGTCAAGGGGCCAAACTGGCCCGGCGCAGAGCTTTGCAGGTGACGGTGCACAGGGCGTTGGCGCGCTCGCCGATGCACTCTGCCGCACCTGCCATTCCCTGCCCGACTCGACGGGGTGACGCCATGTGGCACAGATCACATCTCATAACGTGAATTCGCGGTGGTTGTACGGGCGAAAGCCGACGAACCATTACGCAAGAACGGGAGCGCCATGTGATCGCCGAAGAATTCGGCAGGGCCGATGACGCCGAGTTGATCCGGCGCTCGGAACGCGCCCCGGAGGTCTTCGCCGACCTCTTCGACCGGCACGCGCCCGCATTGCGGCGCTATGTCGCCCGGCGGCTAGGGCCTTCGCTGGCCGACGACATCGTCTCCGACGCCTTCCTGGCCGCCTTCCGCCGCCGCCACCGCTATGACGTGAGCCACCCCGACGCGCGACCTTGGCTGTATGGCATCGCCGCCCGGCTCATCAGCCGGCATCGGCGGACGGAGATCCGCCTCTACCGGGCGCTGGTCCGCAGCGGCGTCGATGAGATCACCGAGCCGTACACCGAACGCGTCGACGACCGGGTCGCCGCCCAGCAGGCCGGGCTGGCAGCGGCGCTGGCGAAGCTGTCACCCGGCGACCGGGAGGTGCTGTTACTCGTGGCCTGGGCTGAGATGTCGTATGAGGATGTGGCCCGCGCGCTGGGCATCCCGGTCGGAACCGTCGCATCCCGCCTGCACCGGGCCAGAGCCAAGACGCGCCAAGCGCTCGGGGGATCCCACCCTGTGACTACCCGAGGGGAGTCCTTCAATGGATGATGACCTGCGATCGCTGCGCGAGTGGCGCGCCGAGATCCCCGAGCCGGGTCAGGAATGGATCATCCCGCAGCGTCGGCGGCTGCTGACGCGGATCCGGGGGCGCGGGCGGACACTGGGGCGCCGCCTGCTCCTGGTCGGAGCGCTGGGAGCCGCCGCCGCACTCGCCGTGGCCACCCTGCGGCCCGAACCGCTTGGCCCGAACCCGGCGAACACGCCGCCGGTCGTCCAGCTCGACTCCAATGTGGTGCTCGCCCATGCCGCCGAAGTGGTGGGCAGGCGCAAAAGCACCCAAGTGCCCCTGCCAACGCAGTGGCACTACACCAAGACCCTGGAGAAGCAGCCGAACTCGGACACGGTCAGGGCCGGTGAGGGATGGATGCGCTACGACGGCAAACAGAGCGCCTCCTTGGGTCGTGCCCGCCTCGGTCAGGAGGAGGGCGAGCTGATCATCAGAGACGTTCCCCCGGATCCGGGTGACGACGACCTGTCGCCGCAGCAGTACGACGCCAAGCTTCGCGAGCTGCCGACCAATCCCAGGAAGCTGCTGGCCAAGGTCACAGCCGATCGTCACTGGATCGACTACCCCAAGGAGGAGGGCGTCCCCAAGAGCGCCGCCCCCGACGCCGACCGCGCTTATAGGGTGATCATGCTCTACCTCAGCAGATACGGCTCGATGCCACCGCGGCTGGAGGCGACCCTGTTCCGCGCGCTGGCGCTCATTCCCGGCGTCCACGTCGAGCAGGGCGTGAGCGACGCCGCAGGCCGCAGCGGCCTAGGCATCTGGCGGGAGCCAGCCGGCGGCGGGCCTCGCATCTATTACATCCTCGACCGGGATACCTACCGCTATCTGGGAGCGCGGGGAGTCTGGCTGCGCGACGAGTTCCCGTTCAAGGACAGCGAGCACGGTATCCGCAAGGGCGCGGTGTGGAGCACAGCCCTGCTGTCATCAGTGATCGTCGACCGTCCCGGCCAGCGAGGCTGACGCTCACCGCGCCGACGGGAAGGCAGCGAAACCAGGGTTGAGTAGCAGAGGTTCCGGTAGTAGTCGCCGAAGATCCACCTGCAGGAGGCGTCATGTTCTCGGCGTGCTCCTACCAGAACCTCCACCAGCGAGCCCCAAGACCGTCGCAACACATTCCGTGTTGCGACGGCTCCTGGACCACCACTCTCCCGGCGGGGCTCTCACCGTCCCGCCTCCTTCTGGGGACGTCCGTGCAGAAGCCGAAACGGTGGTGGAAGCCTCGTCGCTGTCGCACGGATCCTGTCCGCAGCTCGTCAGCCGTCGAACTCGTCGGCCTTCACACCCTTGACGAACGCGTCCCACTCGGAGCGGGTGAAGGCGAGTGTCGGGCCACCGGGATCTTTGGAGTCACGGACGAGGTAAAGCTCGTCGGCGTCGGGCTTGTGCCCCGCCAAGATCGGGTCGCCGGGAACGACCGCGACTTCGACGCAGTCAGCCCCACCGTTACCGCTGAAGCTGCTCTTGCGCCAGATGACGCGGGAAGAGTCCATCATGGACACCCGCACCTTCCTACTCGTGATCGCCTAGAGGGCCTCCTCGGCCATACGCGTGATCAGAGCACGTGACTCGTCGGGACCCAGCGCCCTCGCACGCAGATGATCAAAGAGCTTGGCATAGGCATCCACATCCGGTTGTCGTTCCAGATACAGGGCACCCTGCCGATATTCAACGTACACGACATCTTGATCAGTCTCCCCTGGGAATCCGAGCAGATGGAAACCGCCCTGCATGCCCGGATGAGCCCCTGCCTGAAACGGGAGCACTTGCAACGTGATGTTGTTCAGGCGGGAGACCTCATTGAGCCTCTGCAGTTGCTCACGCATGGTCTCGACCCCACCGACCGCCCGGCGTAATGCTGCTTCGCCCACAACGACCCATAGTTCGGGAGAGTCGGGGAAGATCAGCCTTTCCTGCCGTTTGAGGCGGATGGCAACACGACGGTCGATCTCCTCCGCCGGAGGGACGCTCACCTCGCCATGGATGAGGGCCCTGATGTATCCCTCTGTCTGAAGGCGTCCATCGATCACCTCAGGTTGGAAGGACCTGATCTCCGAGGCCTCCTCCTCCAGCCCCACGTATACCTCGAACCACTGCGGAATCGCTCCGCTGTACTGATGCCACCAACCACGCTGACGAGCCTCGCGGGCGAGCGCCATCAGAACCTCACGTTGCCGCCCGGTGACTCCGTACAACTCCAGTAACAGGGCGACATCGGCAGGACGGGCCGTTGAGGAGGCGTTCTCGATTTTGGTGATGGTGGCAGGCGCACAACCCACGAATACCGCCACTTCATCGCGGTTCTTTCCGGACTCTTGCCGAAGTCGCCGCAGCTCTGCCGCCAGTCGCCGACGACGCACCGTGGGGCTGATCCTGTTCGCCATATTCCACCCCTTGCGTGTTGATTTGCGCAGCGTCGGAGCAAGAATTTCCGGAACTGTTCCAGCGGAACTTCTTTACAGCGACTCGTTCGAGCGTCACGATCGGATCGTAACCGTTCTACGGAGCGTGATCGAGGGATTCCCTCCATCCGATACGGCTCCGAGGCACGGCTGACAACCAGTGACACCGACTCCTCGGCAACGCACAGGCGCCAGTGATGCCGAGGGCAGGTGGCTCCACCGTTTCTTGGAGGGGTGACGGTGGAGCCACCCCGCAGACATCCGGCCGGGGACCGCCCCCGTGCCCCGGCCGGAACCGGGCTCCCGGCATGCTTCCCCACATCTACCGGGAGCCCTCCCCACCTGCGTCGATCCGCCGCGCGGACGCTTCACACCCGCATCACGACAGGTGGAGTACGGCAAGCCCACCCACAGCCAGCACTGGAGGCCGCCCATGGCCGTCACCGACAACACCGACGACACCGGCACAGCGCAGATCGCGATCATCCACCTGACTCACCTGACCGAACGCCTCAGGGAACACGGCCTGCGGGTCCGGGTGGCCTCCCGGCGCCCTCCAAAGCTGGCCGTCGACAACCCCGACGCCCCCGCCCTGTCCGAGAACGTCCACGCGGCACCCGAGGAAGGAACCTGGTGGTTCTGGTGGTCCTGGAACGAGAAGATCGCACCCGTCGCCGAAGCGGACGACGCCGCCAGACGGATCCGCCACGTCCTGACCCCGGCGGTCCGGAGCCGGTGACGGCTCTCCCCGATCCCGCCGAGACGGCCTCCGGCCTGGAGGCCGACCACCCCGGATGGGTCGTCCTCTGGCGCTGCTGGGCCCGCCGCTTCTGGGCCTTCCCCTGCTGGGTCGCCACCGATCCCGAGCCCGTCGAAGCCGCCCGGCCCCACGACCTGCTGACCCTGATGGAGGAGGTCGAACTCCGCCACCAACCGCCGGCCGGGCACCCGTACCCGCCCATCCAGCGAGGTGGCCGGCAACCCGCGGCCTGAGAAACGCATGGGGCGGGACCTCGCCCCGCACCCGTCCGATCGATCGGTTACCGTACGAAATTTCGTTGATGCAGTGATATCCGGAGGACTCGCGACATCTGTCCAGTAGACGGTGCGAGGAGCGCCAGACTGCTGGACAGGAGAGGGAGTTTGAACGATGAGGCCGGTTTCACCCATATGTTCCAAGAACATTATGAGGCGATCCTGCGGTACGCGTGGCGGCGGGTCGGCCCCGCGGACGCCCCGGACATAGCCGCCGAGACATTCAAGATCGCCTGGGAGAAGTACGACAGCCTCCCCCGCGACCAGCCGTTGCCCTGGCTGTACGTCACCGCCCGGAATCTCACGTCGAACCTGCTCAGAAGAGAGCAGCGCCGAGACGGACTCGCCGGTTCGCTGAGCGAGGACGTGACGCGCCACGGTCCCGAAGGCGATCACGCCGCCACCGTCGCCGCCCGTCAGACGGCCCTGGCGGCGCTGAACGGCCTGAGCGACGAGGACCGGGAGTTGGTCCTCCTGGTGTGCTGGGAGGGACTCGACCTCCGCCAGGCGGCAGCAGTCGTCGGCTGTTCCAGACCGACGGCGGCAATGCGGCTGCACCGCGTACGCAAACGGCTGCGGCACCTGCTCGCGGACCAGCCCCAGCCCACCGACCGCAGGCCGTCCTATGGGAGGAGCGCCCGATGAACAACGACCTCAAACAGCTCAGGAACATGGTCGGAGCGCACGACCCGGCCAGGCAGGTACGTGCGGATCCACTGGTGATGTCCACGGCCTTGAAGAAGATCATCGATGACACCGGCCGGACGCCTCAAGCGACCATACGGCGACGGTCCCGGCGGTGGCTCATCGCCGTTCCCATCGCCGCCGCTCTGACGGGCGCGGCGCTCGCCCTGAACGTCGTCGTACAGCCCGGCGAGGTCGGCCCCCTCCAGGTGGGACCGGCTAAGGCGCTGGCGTTCGCCGAGAACGGCGACCATTTCGACGTCCGGATCCTGGACCCGGACGCCGACCCAACGCGCTATCGCACGGATTTCGCCGCATACGGCATGGACGTCGACCTGAAGATGGAGCCCGCGTCACCGAGCCTCGTCGGCAAGATGATCTCGATCTCCTCCCTTAAGGGGATGACGATCCACCACGCGGGCAGAAGCTTCGAGATCAAAGATGAGAACGGAAGCACCATGGTCGAAGGGATCGACGGCGGACCCGACTGCGGAAACATGTTCTGCAAAGCCGGGGTGCGCATCCCCGCCGACCTGCGCAGTCCCATCGAGATCATCTTCGGCCGAGCCGCCCGGCCCGGTGAACGGTACGAGCTCGCGGGCGACCCGACTGCTCCCGGCGAGGTTCTGGAGGGACTGACTCTACGGAACCGGACGGTCGCCGAGGTCGGCCTCCTGCTGCGGCAGCGGCACACCACGGTCCAGGAGTACTACCACGACGCCCCCGAGAGCCCTCCCGGCGCCGGGCGTGGTTGGCAGCCCAGCGAACACGTCCTTCAGCCGGAGAGCATCCCCGGCACCTGGTACGTGCACGAGGCATTCGGTGGCCACGACCGGAACACGGTACGGCTCCTCGTCGCCCCCTGGCCCACCTCGGTCAGGCCGTACAAGGGTCCGTGAACCCAGCGGCCCGGCGCCGACCCATGGATCATGGGAGCGCCGGGCTGCCGAGGGGTGCAGACCAAACCGGACCGGTCAGTTGCAGTGCCCCCAGCCGCTGGTCCAACCCTGCGCATCGTAGACGCCACCCCACTTGACGCATTTCCCGGCGGCACTGATCTTCACAGGACCGGCGTAGTACTTGAAGTAACCGTGGTCGATTTTCGTGTAGTTCAAGTCGCTGCGGGTCAAGTAGGCGTCAACGTACTTGGTATTGCCCGCATACGCGCCCTTTTTCACGGTGACCACGCAATTGGTGGAGCCGTTGTAGAGCAGGTAAATGGTGGCGTAGCTGCCCAGGGCGTGGCTGTCGATGACGTGGTAGCTGCCACCGCCGCAAATCGTGATCGGAGAGGACGCCGCCATGGCCGGGCTGCTCGTGACCACCGACGCGGCGAGTGCGGCCGCCATGCCGAGTGTGACCACTGTGCTCCGCTTGAGCTTGTGCATCAGAGGGTCACCTTTCTTTGATCATTTCAAAAGTTGCGTCAGAGTATCCTAAAAATGATCAAAGGCACCGGGGGCAGCCCGCCGACCGGCCCCGTACGACCGGTCGCCTGCCGGCCCCGTCTCTCGGCGGTTCTCGGCCGGGGTGCGCCGTCGGCACGGTCCTCGCAGGAGCGTGCCGATGATCGCCACTCCTTCGGCGATGTCGGACGGCGTGCTCGCGGCGTAACCCAGGACGAGCCCCGGCCGACTCGGGCGCTGGCTGTGCCACGACAACGGCTGCACCTTCACGCCGCGCGCGAGCGACGCGGCGGCGAGGTCGACGTCGGCGAAACCGGCCCCGAGGGTGATCATCAAGTGCAGGCCCGCCGCGGCGCCGTGCACGACCGCGCCCGGGAGATGAGTTCTGATCGCATCGATCATCGCATCCCGGCGGAGACGGTGGCGTCTGCGGAGAAGGCGCAGCCGGCGTTCCAGCTCGCCCGACTCCATCAACCGGGCCAGCACCAGTTGCGGCAGCACGGCGTTGCCGAGGTCGGCGAACCGCTTGGCATCCACGAGGGCGTCCCGGTACTTCGACGGTGCGAGGACCCATCCCACTCTCAGCGCAGGGGCGAGGAGCTTGGACACGCTTCCGGCATAGCAGACGTGCTCGGCGAGCATCGACCGCAGGGCGGGGACCGGAGGCCGGTCGTAACGGTGCTCGGCGTCGTAGTCGTCCTCGATGATCAGCCCGCCCGCGCCGGCCCACCGTGCCAGCTCGCGACGTCTCTCGCCGCCGAGCACCACCCCGGTCGGAAACTGGTGCGCCGGGGTCAGCAGTACGGCCGGAGCACCTTGGGCACGCAGCTCGTCGACCCGGATCCCTTCGGAATCGACCGGGATCGGCGGGGTGTCCACCTGCCAGTTATGCAGGTGCTGACGGGTCCCGAGCGATCCGGGGTCCTCCACCGCCACCTCGCCGATCCCATCGTGACGGAGCACCTGAGTGAGCAGCCCGAGCGCCTGAGCGGTGCCGGAGACGATGAGCACCTCGCCCGGATCCGCCCGGATCCCGCGGTTACGGGCCAGCCAGTTCGCCACGGCAAGACGCAGCTCCGGGGTCCCCCGGGGATCTCCGTACCCGAGCGCGGAAGCCGCAAGGTCACTGAGCACCGCGCGTTCGGCGCGCAGCCACGCCGTCCGGGGGAACGCGGTCAGATCGGGTACGCCGGGCGACAGGTCGATCCGGGCCGGAATCGCCCGCAACGCGTCGAAGACGTCCGCACCGGGCGCGGCACCGAACAACGCGCGGGCTGACGGCGGACCGGCGGTCCCGGGCAACGACGGACCGGTGGGCCCAGATGGCGAGCCGGTGGGTACGGGTGGCGCCACCATCGGGACCGTCTCCGGGGCGGCGACGACGACCGTTCCGGCCCGGCCACGCCCGACGACGTGCCCGTCTTCGATCAGGCGCTGGTATGCCTCGGTGACGACGCCGCGGGACACGCGCAGCTCGCCGGCCAGAACCCGCGTAGCGGGCAGCCTGCCCCCGATCGGCAGGCGGCCGTCCGAAATCGCGAGCCGGAGCCGCGCGGCCAGCCAGTCGGAGCGGCCTCCGGACGGAGCGTCGTCGATGTTCAGTTGCAGGAAGTCGGATCCCGAGGTTATGGACCTGTCATCTGGGCTTACTTTGGCCCTGTTCACCAGACCATTATGACGGCAGGGTGAGCGTGGCCACAGCGATTCACCCCTACCAGGAGGCCCACCGTGAGCATCGCGTTCTTGGTGACCACACTCATCGCGGTCGCCACACCCGGCACCGGCGTCGTCTACACGCTGTCGGCCGGCCTCTCCCGTGGCCGCCGTGCAAGCGTGATCGCCGCAGTCGGATGCACGCTCGGCATCGTTCCGCACATGGTGGCGACGGTCACCGGCCTCGCGGCCCTACTGCACACGAGCACTCTGGCGTTCCAGGCTCTGAAATATCTGGGTGTCGCCTATCTCCTCTACATGGCGTGGGCCACGCTCAGGGACAAGGAAGTGATCGCCGTGGTGGAGGAGGCCGCCTCCCTTCCGGCGGCCAAGGTGATCGTCTCCGGCGTCCTGATCAACATCCTCAACCCGAAACTGACCATCTTCTTTTTCGCGTTCCTGCCCCAGTTCGTGAACGCCGGCGAGCCGGGATCCATCCTGCGGATGGTGGAGCTGAGCGCCTTCTTCATGATGATCACCTTCGTCGTCTTCACCGCCTACGGCGTCTTCGCCGCCTCAGTGCGGGACCACGTGATCTCCCGGCCCCAGGTGATGACCTGGCTCCGCCGGATCTTCGCTGGCTCCTTCGTCGTGCTCGGCGCCGGACTCACCTTCGCCTGATCGACAGATCCGATCCGAGACAGGAACCTCCCTCATGTATTTCCAGCACTCAAGTGAGATCTGGTCGGCGCATCCCGATCTTGTCGCCGGCGTGGTCCTGGCCACCGGGATCACCGGGAACGCCTCCGTCGGCACTCAGGTGGCGAAGTTCAACGCCATCGCCGAAGCCCGGCTCGCGGCAGGCCCGGAGGCGGAATTCCCCGAGATACAGGCATGGCGACGGACCTTCTCCAGGATGGGACTCAAACCCACCCAGTATCGATGCGCCTCTGAGTCACTGTTGCGGCGCTTCAGGAAAGAGCGGGCCCTCCCACGGATCCATCCCCTGGTCGATCTCTGCAACGCGATCTCGCTTGCATTCGCGACCCCGGTGGCCGTATTCGATGTCGCCCAGATCTCCGAGGGCCTTGAAGTACGGCCTGCGAACGGCGACGAGCGCTATCTGACCTTTTCCGGCCAGACGGAGAACCCCGGCGCATACGAAGTGATCTTCGCCGATGCCCTCGGGCGAGCGCATGCCCGACGGTGGACGAATCGGCAGAGCGGCCATTCGGCCGTCGGGGACACGACGGCCGCGGTTCTGATCGTCGCGGAGGCGATGCACGGTTCGGCCTCCGTGGACATCCCGGAACTCGTGACCGCGGTCGCGGACGGACTGAGGAGCGCCTGGGCGGTCACGCCGGAAACCATGACGCTGAGCCGGCTCTCGCCCCGGTTCGAGTTCTCGGCGTGACCTGCTGAGCGGCCGGCCGGGCGGCTGAGCCGGCAGATAGCCGTTGGAGACCGTCGTGCTGCCGCCCGGTGTCACCTTGGATCATCCGGCGCCCTGAACCGGCCCGCTGTCAGCTCCGGTGTCCCCCCGCGCCCGAGAACCCCGGCGCGGCGCCCCAAGGGGGTTCAATCTTTGACGAAGGCCAGCAGGTCCCGGTTGAACTCGTCCTGGTGGGTGGCGAACAGGCCGTGCGGGGCGCCGGGGTAGACCTTCAGGGTCGCGTCCTTGACCAGCTTCGCGGACTTCAGCCCTGCGGCGACGATGGGCACGATCTGGTCGTCGTCACCGTGCACGATGAGCGTCGGAACGTCAAAGCGCTTGAGATCCTCGGTCATGTCGGTCTCGGAGAACGCTTTGACGCAGTCAAACGCCCCCTTCAGACCCACCTGCATGCTCATGAGCCAGAACGCGTCGCGCAGGCCCTGCGACACCGTCGATCCGGGCCGGTTGGCACCGTAGAAGGGGGTGCTGAGGTCCTTGTAGAACTGGGAGCGGTCGGCCTTGACGCCCTTGCGGATGTCGTCGAACACCTCGATCGGCAGCCCTTCCGGGTTGCTCTCGGTCTTGAGCATCAGCGGCGGGACCGCGCCCAGCAGGAGCGCCTTGGCGACGCGACCGGTGCCGTGGCGGCCGATGTAACGGGTCACCTCACCGCCGCCGGTGGAGTGGCCGACGAGGATGACATCGTGGAGGTCCAGCTTCTCGATCAGCTCGGCGAGATCGTCGGCGTAGGTGTCCATGTCGTTGCCGTTCCACGCCTGGGTGGATCGGCCGTGCCCGCGGCGGTCATGGGCGATCCCACGGAACCCGTTGTCCGCCACCAGGAGGAGCTGATCGTCCCAGGCGTCGGCGTTGAGCGGCCAGCCATGGCTGAACACGACCGGCTGTCCGCTGCCCCAGTCCTTGTAGAAGATCTCGATGCCGTCCCTGGTCGTGATGGTGCCCATGGTTGTTCCTTTCGCACGGCGGTGCTGAGCTTCGTGCTCAAGGCCGCACATGATGAGGTCTGCTCCCGCGTAACCATTCAGGACACGGCGCTGAGCCACGGTCGGGCATCTCGCCCGGCGGGCGTGCTCGCGGGCGTTTCACGGATGCGTCAGACCGTCGCGGACCGGGAAGTTCGGTCCATGGTCGGCCACGTCGCGCCGGTTGCGGTGGACGCATCCTGCGCGACCACACCCGGCGAAGGCTCTATACCCCGTTTCGGCCAGGTTCTTTCACAGGGTGTCACGGATACGCCCGGAACGGCACTCGCGGCGGACATGTCCATGGCACCGGCGCCGTCAGGCAGCCCGCAGAGAGTCGGCGGACAGGGCGGCCTTCGACTTCACGCCGCCGGGCCGCGGACCGCGATCAGGCGCGGCGGGTCTTCGACAGGGTCGCGTAGACGATGATGTTGTCGGTGTAGTGGCCGGTCTTGCGGTTGTAGACGCCGCCACAGGTGATCAGCCGCAGGGTGGCCTCGCCGGTGTTGCCGTAGACCCGCTTCGACGGGAACGCGGTCTTACTGACCTGCTCCACCCCGTCGACCGTGAACTCCACGACGTACTTGTCCGACCGGGACACCTTGATCGTGTCTCCGCGCTTGATCTCCTTCAGGCGGCTGAAGACGGCGGCCCCGCTCTTGGTGTTCACGTGCCCGAGCACCACCGAGGGCCCCTGCTGCCCGGGGATCGGCCCGTACTTGTACCAACCGGCCTGGTTCGGCTTGCTCAACGGAGGAGTCTGGATCGTCTTCTTCGCATCCACCCCCAGCGCCATCAGCGGAGCCAGCAGACCGATCTTGGAAATGGCGATCCGGTACGGCTTCACGCCGTTGCTCTTGAGCGGCTCCGGCGGCTGGACGACGGGCAGCGGCGGCGCCGCCGTGGGCGCGGCAGCCGTCAACGGCGCATCGAGCCCACCCGGACCCACGCCGGAGGAGAGCGCCGACACCGGGTTCTGCTCGCCGGGAACCGGAGGGTTCTGCAGCTCCATGGCGTTCGCCGCCACCGGCATCGGAGGCCCGTAGTACTCGTCCTCGGCTGCTGGAGTCAGATAGGTGAGCATCCCCGCCATGATCGCACCGATACCGCCGAGCGACCCGGCCACGAGCAGCACGGAGAGCAGCAGGCTTCTCCCGCTCCTGGGGGTACGGCCGGCACCGCGTGGATCATGACCGTAGGGATCGGGGCCGCCGTGCGAAGGCCCTGGATACATCAGATGCCTCCTACCTATCCTCGACGGGCATGCGCCGCACGCCGTCGCAGCAGTGCCACCCCGCCGAATCCGCTGCCGAGCACCATGGCGCTTCCGGCTCCGATCAGTGTCATCCCCGAGGGCCCGCTCTCATCGGGAGCCTCGCCCGTCTGGGCACCGCCCGAGGGGGTCACGACCACCTGGGGGGTGGTGGGCGTCGCTCTGGTCGGGGTCACGGTCGCCGTCACGGTCAGGGTCGGCTTCGGCGTGGACGTGGACCCCTGGCCGCTCCGGGTGACGGTGACGGTGGGAGTGGGAGACGGCGTCTGGCTCGGGGGGACCGGGGTTTTGCACGTCGGCGTGGGAGTCGGGGTCGGAGTCGGCATGGGGGTCGGAGTCAGCGTCGAGGTGCATGTCGGCGTCGGACTCGGATTCGTCGGCTGAACACACGTCGGCGAGGGAGAGGGAGTCGGCGCAGGCGTCGGAGTACACGTCGGCGTCGGACTCGGATTCGTCGGCTGAACACACGTCGGCGAGGGAGAGGGAGTCGGCGCAGGCGTCGGAGTACACGTCGGCGTCGGACTCGGATCCGTCGGCTGAACACACGTCGGAGAGGGAGAAGGGGTAGAACTCGGGGTCGGCGTGCACGTCGAGGCAGGCGGGTGAGTTCCGTTCGAGCCGTCCGAGATGACGACGTTCACCGATACCGGCGCGCTGACGAGTGTGCAGGTGGCCCGGTAGTCCTTCGGCGGGTTCGCCAACTCCCTGGTGACCACCCGGAAGGCGTCAAGCTGCGCCCACTTGGCGTCTTCCAGATTCATGACCTCGATGGTGTGACTGCCGTAGTTGAGGCCGTGAAATTTCCACAGCGTCAACCCGCCCTTGTGGGCGTCGTTCGTCGGCGTGCCATTGGAGTTCTTCGAGGCGTCGATGTAAGCCGGCGTGGCTACCTGGCCGTCGATCTTGAATCCGACCTTCCCCGAACCCTGGTCGCGCTGGGCGATGTACTCGATCCCGGTTCCGGTGAACGTGAAGGAAGCCCAAGAGTTCACTTTGTCCGTGCGGTGGATGTCATAGTGGTGGTCGTTGTTGTTCTGCGGCTGGTCGTTCAGGTCCTCCCAGTCAGCCGCCGCGTGATAACTCACCCGCGGGTCGTCATCGTTGACCATGACCTCGCCGGCCGGCGGCGTGAAGTCGACGAACAACTTCTGGGGAGTGACCTTGACCGTTCCCGCCTGATCGGTATGGGCGAAGTCGGAGATGCCTTCGGGAAGCTTCAGAGGGGTGCCGGGCTGGAGCTGGCCGGGCTGATCCACGGCCCCTATCGGCTTGAGGGTGCCGACCCAGCCACCGGAGAGCTGCACGTTTCCGGTGACTTTGACCTTGCCCCCGGGAGCGAAGTAGTCCGGTGAGCCGAACCTGGACGCGCCCTGCTGGTAACCGAGCTTCCAGCCGATGTTCAGCGGCTCACCGACCGTGAGCGTGGTGGGGATGGTCACCTTGGTCCGAAGATCCACTGGGCCGTTCCGTGCGATCCCTCCGACCTCCCCGGTGCATCTGTAGTCGACCTCAAGCTCGGCGGAACTGGCGCCGGCCGGTCCGGACGGGAGGACGATCAGAGCCCAGCCCAGCAGGCCGAGCATTGAGACCGCGACAGGCTTGACCAGCCCAGATCGCCACCGAACCACCGCATACTCCGATCACCAGGGCTGCCATTTCCGGTTCTACCCATAGCAAGCCAAGGGTAGATCGTACGGTTTTCACCCTCTTGGGCGCAGTGAGATGACAAGACCCCCAGGGGACTGTGGCGGACTTGTGATCTGGTCTCCTGGAAAGGAGCGGGCGACAGTGGCAGCACGGGACGGGTGTACCTGGAAGTAACAGAATCGTATTCTGGCCCACGGGACCCTAGGAGGCAGTCAATGCAGCGAGACCTCTTCGAGGAGGAGCACCAGCTCTTCCGTGAGACCGTGCGCGAGTTCCTGGCCCGTGAGGTCGCGCCCCATCACGGCCAGTGGGAGAAGGACGGCATCGTCCCCCGTGAGGTGTGGAAGAAGGCCGGCGAGCTCGGGATGTTCGGCTTCGGGGTGCCGGAGGAGTTCGGCGGGGCCGGGATCACGGACTTCCGCTACAACACCGTGATCGTCGAGGAGGTCATCAGGATCGGCGCGAGCGGCTTGGGCTACTCGCTGCACAACGACGTGATGGCACCGTACTTCGTGAAGCTCACCAACGACGAGCAGAAGGCCCGCTGGCTGCCCGGGTTCGTCAGCGGCGAGCTGATCACGGCCATCGCGATGACCGAACCGGGTGCGGGCAGCGACCTGCAGGGCATCAGGACGACGGCGGTGCGCGAGGGCGACCACTACGTCGTCAACGGCCAGAAGACCTTCATCACCAACGGCATCAACTCCGACCTGATCGTCGTGGTCGCCAAGACCGACCCGGCCGCGGGCGCCCGCGGGACCTCCCTGCTCGTCGTCGAGCGAGGCATGGAGGGCTTCAGCCGGGGCCGCAACCTGGAGAAGATCGGGATGCACGCCCAGGACACCGCGGAGCTGTTCTTCGAGAACGTCCGGGTCCCCGCGGCCAACCTGCTGGGCGAGGAGGAGGGCCAGGGCTTCTTCCAGCTCATGGGCAATCTCCCGCAGGAGCGGCTGTCGATCGCGGTGATGGCCGTGGCGGCGGCCGAGACCGTCCTGCAGGCGACCATCGAGTACTGCAAGAACCGCACGGCCTTCGGCCGCACCATCGGCAGCTTCCAGAACACCCGGTTCGTCCTGGCGGAGCTGGACACCGAGGTGGAGATCGCCCGGCACTACGTGGACAAGTGCATCCTGGCCCTGAACGCCGGGGAGCTCAGCGCGGTGGACGCCGCCAAGGCCAAGTGGTGGACCACCGAGCTGCAGACCAAGCTGATCGACCGCTGCCTCCAGCTGCACGGCGGCTACGGCTACATGATGGAGTATCCCGTCGCCAAGGCCTGGGTGGACAGCCGTGTCCAGACCATCTACGGCGGCACCACGGAGATCATGAAGGAGATCATCGGCCGCTCCTTCGGCTTCTGAGCCCGCCGCCGGATGTCCCGGTCACGCGTCCGCCGCCGGACGCGGCGGATACGGCCGATCCGGCGGACACCGCGGACATGACGGCACAGCGGCCGAGGCGGCCGGCCGCCGGACCCGTCATTCCGGGACGATCTCTGCGATCTCCTCGGCCGTCCCGCCCTTGATCGTCACCTTGGCGTAGAGGGACACGCCTGATTTGAGCGCCTTCTTCAGCTGCTCCACCGTGCACTTGTGCGGGAGCGCGCCCTGCTTGCAGATCGACCCCTGCACGTCGAGCACCACGGTGAACGGCGTGAGCTCGGTTTTCTGGGCCGCCTCACCCTCGGGCGCCACCGTGATCCAGCCCGTTCCCAGCGGCTGGACGTCTCCCAGCAGCACACCGTCGGCCGCCTGAGCCACCGGCGTCGAGCTCGCCGATGCCGACGCCGACACGGACGCCTCAGGCGCCGTGGAGGCCGAGGCGGAGGGGAGTACGGAAGGGAGATCGGAGGGGAGGAGGGAGGGCTGCTCGGAGGGGGCGGTCGCGGAAGGGGCGGGCGTCACCGGGGCGGCCGACGGGTCGCTCCCACCCGAGCAGGCGGAGAGGCCGGCGGCGAGGACGGCCAGCAGCAGGATGCGCGTCGCCTTCGGGGATTTCGGGGACTTCAGGGGCTTCACGGATCTGTTCACGGTGCGCAACGATGCCACGGAACACGGCGCCGCGCTCAATCGCCGCAAGATCGGCGCGGGGGACGCATACTGGTCAGCGAAGGCTCCCCAGAGGCGGTGTTGATGGACAGCGGACTGATCCTGCTGATCTTCCTGGCGTTGCTGTTCGCCTGGGGTCTCAACCGGGTACGGCGCGCACTGCGGCTCGGCCCGGTCGCCTACGCGGGCGTCGTGGTGGTGTTCGTCCTGGTCATGCTCGCGCTGTGGGGACAGACGTTCCGCTGACCCCCGGACCGGTCACCCCGACCCCTCCAGCAGCACTCCGGCGACCAGTCCGGGGTCGTCGCTCATCGGCAGGTGCCCGCAGTCCCGCAGCAGCTTCACCCGCTGGCCCGACCACCGGGCGGCCCGTACGGCCTGCCGCCGGAGCAGCAGCCGGTCGTGCTCGCCCCAGGCGATCGTGATCGGCGCCTTGGGCGGGGCCGGGGGCATCATCCAGGCGAACGAGTCCAGGGTGTCGTCGAATCCCGGGGAGGTGCCGAGTGCCTGGCCGGCCGCCAGCAGCGCCTCGGTGGAGAGCCTGGACGGGTGGGCCACCATCAGGCCCGCCATCGCCATCCGGCCCAGTGGGTTCTCCGCGACGGCCGGCGCCCGTTCCGGCGGGGTCGCGCGGGCCGAGGCCCTGACCGCCCGCAGTACGGTCCGCGCGTAGAGGAACTCCCCGCGACTCCAGAACCCGGCCGGGGAGAGCGCGGTGGCCGTACGGACCACACCCCGCGAGGCCAGCTCAAGAGCGACGTATCCGCCCAGGGAGTTGCCCGCCACGTGGGGTTCGCGCAGGCCGAGCATCCCGCAGAACGACTCGATCGCGTCGGCCAGGCTCTCCGCCGTGTACGGCGAGCCGGACGGCAGCGGCGGGGAGACGCCGAAGCCGGGGAAGTCCACGGCGATCACGTCGCGCTCGGCGGCGAGCCGGTCGAGCACCGGCAGCCATGCCTGCCAGTGGTGTCCGATTCCGTGCAGCAGGACCAGGGGCGGTCCGGCCCCGCGCCGTTCGAAGGCCAGTTCCATGACCGCAGTCAAGCACCGATCGGGGGCATCTCCTAACCCTTCCGCCCGTGACATTTCAGGATCGGGCGACGCCTCCCGGGCCGACGACCTCCGCGACGGTCCGCACCGCGTCGAGCAGGTCATGCCCTGACGGCGCGCCCTCCGGGTCCAGCAGCCACTGGGCCGCCACCCCGCTGAGCAGGACCTGGTAGAACGAGCCGAGCAGCATGTCCCGCTGTCCGTCCCCGGCCAGGCCCAGACTCCCGAACAGCTCGGCGAGTCCCAGACGCGCCTGCCGACTGGCCTCGGAGAGGGTCCGGCGCAGCTCCGGCAGCTGTTCGATGTGCGCGACGATCTCGAACTGGATGGCCCAGAGCGGCCGGTTCGCGGCGAACGACGCGATCACTCCCTCCCACGCCGCCTCGAATCGGTCCGCGGGCGTGGCGTCGGGACCGGCTTCGGCGCTCAGGATGCTCGACAGATCGTCGCCCCACTCCTCCATGGCCTGGTAGAGAGCCGCGTTCAGCAGCGCCTCCTTGGTCCCGTAGTGGTAACCGATGGCGGAGAGGCTGACGCCCGAGGCCGCCGCGATGTCGCGGGCCGTGGTGCGGGCGTATCCCTTTTCGTAGAGGCAGCGCTTGGCCCCGGCCAGAAGATCTTCGCGATTTCCCATGCCCGGCAGTGTACACAGCCCTCGAACAAACGTCTTGAACTATCGTCTTGAACAAATGTGTCACACGGGTGTACTGTCAGCGGCAGACGAGGAACCGACCAAGGAGCAGTCCCCCATGAGGAACACGAGTGTCCTGATCTCCGGCGCCGGCATCGCGGGCACCGCGCTGGCCTACTGGCTACGCCGCCACGGCTTCACGCCCACGGTGGTGGAGCGGGCGCCCGCGATCCGGCAGGGCGGCTACAAGATCGACATTCGTGGCGCGGCCCTCGACGTGGTCACCCGCATGGGTGTCATGGACGAGATCCGGCGGGAGCGCACCGACGTGCGGGGCGCGTCGATCGTCAACGCGGCCGGCGAACGGCTGGCCAGCATGGGCGGCGACACGTTCGGCGGGCGCGAGGGCGAGGACGCCGAGATCCTGCGCGGCGACCTGAACCGCATCCTCTACGACCTGACGGAGAACGAGGTCGAATACCTCTTCGACGACTCCATCGTCTCCCTCACCGACGACGGCGACGGGGTGCGGGTCACCTTCGAGAGCGGCGGGACACGCACCTTCGACCTCGTGGTGGGCGCCGACGGGCTGCACTCGGCCACCCGCGCGCTGGCCTTCGGCCCCGAATCCCGGTATGTCCGCGACCTCGGATACCACATCTCGATCTTCAGCGTTCCCAACCACCTGGAGCTCGACCGGTGGGAGCTCACCTACGTCTCCCCCGGCAGGACGGCCCTGACGTACAGCACGGCCAAGGACACCGGGGCCAAGGCGATGTTCCTGTTCGCCACCGAGTCGCTGGACTACGACCACCGCGACCGCGACCAGCAGCAGAAACTCCTGGCCGACGCCTACGCCGGGGAGGGGTGGGAGATCCCCCGCCTGCTCGACGGCATGGCCGACGCGCCCGACTTCTACTTCGACTCGCTCAGCCAGGTCCACATGGACCGCTGGTCGAAGGGGCGGGTGGCGCTGATCGGGGACGCCGCCTACTGCGCCTCCCCCGCCTCCGGGCAGGGCACGAGCCTCGCCCTGGTCGGCGCCTACGTCCTGGCCGGCGAGCTGGCGGCCGCCGACGGCGACCACAAAGCCGGCTTCGACGGCTACGAGCAGGCGACGCGGCACTTCGCCGAGCAGAACCAGAACCTCGGGCCCGGCAACATCAAACACATGGTGCTGCGGAGCAAGGCCCAGGTCTGGTTCCAGATGAGGATGCTCTCGCTGATGAAATACCTGCCGGGCAAGGACCGCATGATGGCCAAGGTCATGGAGCCGCTCCAGAAGGCGGCCCGCGCCATCACCCTCAAGGACTACTGAGTGCCGCCCCGCCCACCGGCCCGGCCCGCCCGGCCCGGTCCCCCGCTCAGCGGGACTTGGTGGGGATCTCGAACCAGACGGCCTTGCCCTCCTTTGTGGGGCGCGAACCCCAGCGCTTGGCGAGCTGGTCGACGAGGTAGAGACCCCGGCCGCCCTCGTCGTTCTCCCCGGCGCTGCGGATGCGGGGAAGCCGCAGGTCCTGGTCGAAGACCTCGACCCAGACCGACTCCCGGCCCCTGCGGAGCCGGAGCGTGAACTCCTTCTCGTTGACGATCTCGTCGTCGAAGTCCGGCAGATCGTCCCAGGTCTCGTCGAAGGAGATCGGGGCGTCCATCATCAGCTCGCGGCGCGGGACACTGGTGGTCGCGGCGTGCAGCACGACGTTCGTCACCACCTCGGAGACCAGCAGGCAGGCGAGCTCGGCGCGCTCCTCGGGCACCTGCCAGCCGGTGAACGCCTCCGCCGCCATCCGGCGGGCCTCACCGACCATGATCGGCTGAGCCGGGAAGGTGCGCTCCTCGACCTCGAGGTCGTCGGGAGCGGACCGGACCACCAGGATCGCCATGTCGTCGTCGATCTCCCCCGGCACGGCGGTCGTCGCGGCGTGCGCGATGGCCTCCACCGAGGCGCCGGAGAGCTCCACGAGCTTGGCGCAGAGCAGCGCGAAGTTCTCCTCGTCGTTGGGCGGCCTGCCGTCGGCGTCGCGCAGCGGGCGGCGGTCGACGAGGCCGTCGGTGTAGAGCAGCAGCGAGGCCCCGGGGGGCAGCGTCCGCGTCTCCTCCTTGTAGACCAGGTCGGCGTGGACGCCCTTGGCCCGGACCCCGAGGGGCTGGCCGACCTCCTTGATGTCGAGCTCGGCGCAGCTTCCGTCCTTGAGCAGCAGCGGCGGGGCATGGCCGGCGTTGGCGAACGACAGCTGTCGCGACCAGGCGTCGTAGACGAGGTACTGGCACGTGACGATGGGCGGGATGCTGATGTCCTCGCCGCTGTCGTCCTGCTCGGGGGTGGCGATGATCCGCGTCCACTCGTCGAGCCGGGCGAGGATCTCCGCGGGTGGCTTGTCGTCCTGGGCGAAGGCCCGCAGCGCGGCCCGGAGCTGGCCCATGACGGCGGCGGCCTTGGCCCCCCGGCCCTCGACGTCGCCGATGACGATGCCGACCCGGCCCGCCGACAGCGGGATGACGTCGTACCAGTCGCCGCCGACCTGTGTCTGGATGCCCTGCCCGTGCGAGGCGAGCGGCGCCGCCGGGTAGTAGCGGACCGCTATCTCCAGCCCGTCGAGCTGGGGCAGCTCACGGGGGAGCAGGTATTTCTGGAAGGACTCGGCGGTGTGCCGCTCCTCCTCGAACAGCAGGGCGTTGTCCACGGCCAGGGCGACCCGGGTGGCGATGGCCCCCACGAAGTCGCGGTCGAAGGCGTCGTAGTGCGGGCTGCGCCGGTCGGTCAGGTTCGACAGGCCCAGGTACATCAGCCCGAGGGTCTCACCGCGGACGCACAGCGGCGCCACGATGGCCGAGGTCATCCCGATCTCGGCCGCCAGGCGGGTGCTGCCCTCACCCGGGCTGGGGTAGTTCGTCTGGGAGAAGTCCTCCACCAGGATCGTCTCCTGGCGGCGCAGCGCGATGTCGGCGTAGTGGCCCTTCGGATAACGGATCTCGGCTCCGAGCGGCGCCCAGGTGCCGGGCGGCGGGCTCCAGCCGGAAACGTGGGTGGAGACCCTGCGGGTGAGCCGCTCCCCCTCCATCAGCTCGATGAAGCAGTGGTCGGCGAACTGCGGGACGAGCATCTCGGCGACGCGCTTGAGCGTCTCCTCCACGTAGAGGGAGCCGGCGAGCCGCTCGCCGATCCGCTCCAGCAGGCCGAAGCGGTCCTTCTCCCGCTCGTTGCTGCGCATCGCCTCGCGGGCGGTGATGACGATGCCCGTCACCGAGCCCGAGACGTGCCGCAGCGGCACGGCCTGGGCGCGGACGTAGACGATCGTCCCGTCTCCGCGCCTGACGTCGAAGGTGCCCTCCCACACCCCGCCCTTGAGCACGTGCTTGGCGAGCTCGACGGCGAGCGGGTGGTCCTTCTCCATGATCCCCAGGGAGAGCGACTGGTCTCGGGTGCCCGACACTCCGGGGCGGCCGAACAGCTTCTCCGCGAAGGGATTCCAGTAGAGAAGGTTGCTGAACCTGTCGGTGACGACCACCGCCATCTCAGCATGATCAAGGACGGAACCGGCCGAAAGGTGGTCGGCGGTGTCCTGAGTGACATCCCCCCACCGCTTCATCCGGTGACCACCCCTCGGGGACGGGTGTGCGCAAAGCGAACCACGGTTGCTCCTGCTGCAGTCTCGGCCGGGGAGTGAAGGGTCTCCCGAGGGGAATCCAACCAAGCAGAGGGGCCTTGGTCAGCGCGTGGAGACGAAAACATGCGCGGCAACGTCTCGCGGAAGGTCCGCAAGTCTGTTCTCCGCTCCGTCGTCACCTGTCACCCGCACACCGTCGTCGCTCGCCGCGAGCGTCACCTCGCGTCCGGGTTGTATCCCAACTTGCTTGAGTTTAAGCATCACAGCCGGATCGCTTTGCACTTGTTCGCTAATTCGCCGCACCACAACGGGTATATCTCTGGGCCCGGCCAGGGCGGCCATCGACGGCAGGGACTCCCAGCCGCCGCCCAGAGCGCCCTCGACGCCGAGCTCGTCCAGGCCCGGGATGGGGTTGCCGTGCGGGTCCTCGGTCGGGTTGTTCAGCAGGCTGACCAGCCGGGCCTCCACGGATTCGGACATGACGTGCTCCCAGCGGCACGCCTCGATGTGCACCTCCTCCCAGGGGAGACCGATCACCTGGGTGAGCAGGCATTCGGCGAGGCGGTGCTTGCGCATGACCCGGGTCGCGAGCGTGCGGCCCAGGTCGGTCATGGTCAGGTGCCGGTCGCCCTCGACCCTGACCAGGCCGTCGCGTTCCATCCGGGCGACCGTCTGGCTGACGGTGGGACCACTCTGCTGCAGCCGTTCGGCGATGCGCGCCCGCAGAGGGACGATTCCCTCCTCCTCCAACTCGAAGATCGTGCGGAGATACATCTCCGTGGTATCGATCAGGCCGTGTGCGGTCAAGGCTCCTCCCGTCCTATCTCGATGCCCCGTCCATCGCGCGCTGGTGCCGTGAAGCCGCGCGGGAGCGTGAAGTCTCAGACCCCGACCCTATTGTGAGATCCGTCCCCGGTGGCAAGGGCGGAAACACCGGCGGTTGCCGAATCCTTCCCAAGCCGTTCACTGACCTCGTACGGCGGGCCGGTAGTCCCGGAACGCCGGTACGGCCAGCCCCACCACGAGCACCGCGACCGCGCAGGCGATCCCGCCGCCGATCCACGCCCCGGTGGCGCCGAACCAGCTCGCCGTGGCCCCGGCGCGCAGGTCCCCCAGCCGGGGGCCGCCGGCGACCACCACCATGAACACGCCCTGCATCCGCCCGCGCATGTCGTCGGGCGCGTGGGTCTGCAGGATCGTCTGCCGCCACACCGAGGAGACCAGGTCGGCGGCTCCGCCGAAGGCGAGCAGCGCGACCATCAGCCAGAGCTGTCCCACGAGCCCGGCGGCGGCGACGCTGAGCCCCCAGGCCGCGATCACGAACGTGAGCGCCAGGCCCTGGCGCCGGACCCGGCCCACCCAGCCCGACATTAGGCCGCCGACCACCGAGCCGATGGCCATGCTCGCCGACAGCCAGCCGAACGCGGTCGCCGAACCGCCGAACCGCTCGGCCACGACCTCCGGGAACAGCGCCCTGGGCAGCGCGAACGCCATGGCGATGATGTCCACGACGAACGACATCATCACGATCGGGTGTCCCGACACGTAGCGCAGGCCGTCCACGACCGACCGCAGGCCGGGGCGGGTGACCTCGCCGACCGGCTTGAGTTGCGGCAGCCGCAGGGCGGCGTAGAAGCCGGCGCCGAACAGCAGCGCGTCGATCAGGTAGGCGGTGGCGAACCCGCCCCGGGCGAGCACGAGCCCGCCGACCAGCGGGCCGATGACGCTGCCGGACCCGCCCGCGAGGTAGTTGAGCGTGTTGGCCGCCGGGACCAGCTCGGCGGGCACCAGCCTGGGGATGATCGCCCCCCGGGTCGGCCCGGTGATGGCGAACCCGGTGGCGTGCACGGCCACGGTGGCCAGCAGCAGACCGACGTTGGTCATCCCCAGGGCCGCCTGGACGAGCAGCGCGAGCGTGGCGGTCCAGGCGATCAGCGCGCCGACCAGGAGCAGCCTGCGCCGGTCGACCGCGTCGGCGACGGCCCCGCCCCAGAGGCCGAAGACCACCAGGGGGACCAGGTTGGCCGGGCCGAGCATGCCGACCCAGAAGGACGAGTCGGTGATGGCGAAGATCTGGGCGCTGACCGCCACCGAGGTGAGCTGGAAGCCGATGAACGACACGCCCTGGCCGGCCCAGAGCCGCCGGTATGCGGGGACACTCAGCGGACGAGTGTCCACCGCAAGCCGTTGGACGAAATCTCCGAACCCCACATTGCCCCCAATATCCGCCAGACATATGCGGATATATCAGTAAAAGGTGGGCAAGCGCGTCAGGGAGCCAGGCGTTCGACGATCCAGGAGTCCTCCACCCGGCGGTACCGGAGGCGGTCGTGCATGCGGTCGGTCCGGCCCTGCCAGAACTCCACCTCCGCGGGCACGACCCGGAAGCCGCCCCAGAAGTCCGGCACGGGCGGATCCTCCGGCCACCGCTCCGCCAGCTCCTCGTAGCGGGCGTCCAGCTCCTCCCTGGTGTGCACGACGGCCGACTGCCGGGACGCCCAGGCCCCGATGCGCGAGCCGTACGGGCGGGATCTGAAGTAGGCGGCCGACTCCTCACGCGACAGCCGTACCACCGGCCCCTCCACCCGCACCTGGCGGCGGATGGCGTGCCAGGGGAACAGCAGGCCGGCCCGGGGGTTCTCGGTGAGGTCCCGGCCCTTGCGCGACTCGTAGTTGGTGTAGAACACGAATCCGTTCTCGTCGTAGCCCTTGAGCAGCACGGTTCTGGCCGTCGGCCGGCCTCCCGCGGAGGAGGTCGCGACCACCATCGCGTTCGGTTCGGGAAGCCCGGCGTCCACGGCCTCGCCGAACCAGGCGGCGAACTGCGACACGGGATCGGGTGCGACTTCGGCCTCCAGCAACGGCAGGCCCTGATAGGTCCGGCGAAGCCCCGCCAGGGATGGCGGGCGCGATGTGTCGTCCACGGGAAGGTATTCTCCCGTGCTTGACGGAAAAGATGCGCACCGCCCCCACCTGGGACGATCGCGTTCCGGCGGGTCCGGCGGCACACCACTGAACCCCAGGGGGTTGAATATGACCCGCCGGTATCTCGACATCAAGGCTTTGACTTCAAGAAAGGGAGGCGGCCGAGAATGTCCGACTTCAAACCCGGGCTCGAAGGCGTTGTAGCTTTCGAGACGGAGATCGCGGAACCGGACAAAGAAGGGGGCGCCCTTCGGTATCGGGGCGTCGACATCGAAGAGCTGGTCGGACGCGTTCCCTTCGGGAACGTGTGGGGCCTGCTGGTCGACAACACGTTCCAGCCGGGTCTCCCCCCGGCAGAGCCGTACCCCGTTCCTGTCCATTCCGGTGACATCCGCGTCGACGTGCAGAGCGCGCTGGCCATGCTGGCCCCCGTGTACGGCTTCAAGCCGCTGCTCGACATCGACGAGGAGCAGGCCCGCAACGACCTGGCCCGCGCCAGTGTGACCGCGCTCAGCTTCGTCGCCCAGTCCTCTCGCGGCCTCGGCAAGCCGATGGTCCCCCAGAGCGAGGTCGACAAGGGCGACGGCATCGTCGAGCGGTTCATGATCCGCTGGCAGGGCGACCCCGACCCCAAGCACGTGAAGGCCATTGACGCCTACTGGACGTCCGCGGCCGAGCACGGCATGAACGCCTCCACCTTCACCGCCCGCGTCATCGCCTCCACCGGCGCCGACGTGGCCGCGGCGCTGAGCGGCGCGGTCGGCGCCATGTCCGGTCCGCTGCACGGTGGCGCCCCCGCCCGCGTGCTGCACATGATCGAAGGCGTCGAGCAGGTCGGCGACGCCAAGAAGTACGTCCAGAGCGAGCTGGACAAGGGCCAGCGCCTCATGGGCTTCGGCCACCGCGTCTACCGGGCCGAGGACCCCCGTGCCCGGGTGCTCCGGCGCACGGCCAAGGAGCTCGACGCACCGCGTTACGAGGTCGCCGCAGCCCTGGAGACGGCCGCCCTGGAAGAGTTGCACGCCCGCAAGCCCGACCGGGTGCTCGCCACCAACGTCGAGTACTGGGCGGCTGTCATCCTGGACTTCGCCCAGGTTCCCTCCTCCATGTTCACCTCCATGTTCACCTGCGCCCGCACCGCGGGCTGGGCCGCCCACATTCTGGAGCAGAAGCGCACGGGCAGGCTCGTCCGCCCCAGCGCCGACTACGTGGGTCCGGCACAGCGTTCGGTCAACGACGTCCCCGGCGCCGCCGAGGTTCTCGGCGCCGTCTGACCGGTGTCCTGTACGGCTGTCGCGCGAATGTCTCGCGCGACAGCCGTTTCGCATTCCAGACTCGCCCATCTCACAATCCGGACTTGGGGATGGACCAGCCGGAAGGCTCAGTAGGCTGTTCGGGTGGCTGACATCGTGATTCCCTCAGACATCAAGCCCGCCGACGGCCGTTTCGGCTGCGGGCCTTCGAAGGTGCGCCCCGAGCAGCTCGCGGCTCTCGCGGCCTCGGGCTCCAGCGTGCTCGGCACCTCGCACCGCCAGAAGCCGGTCAAGTCGCTCGTCGGACGCGTCCGCGCGGGACTGTCGGAGCTGTTCTCCCTTCCCGAGGGGTACGAGGTCGTCCTCGGCAACGGCGGCACCACCGCGTTCTGGGACATCGCCGCCTTCGGGCTGGTCCGGGAGAAGTCGCAGCACCTGCACTTCGGCGAGTTCTCCTCCAAGTTCGCCTCCGTCGTGGCGAAGGCCCCGTGGCTGGGCGACCCGACCGTGATCAAGTCCGAGGTCGGCAGCCACCCCGAGGCCCGGCTGGAGGAGGGCGTGGACGTCTACGCCCTCACCCACAACGAGACCTCGACCGGTGTCGCGATGCCGATCAGGCGCGTGGGCGAGGAGGGCTCGCTCGTCCTGGTCGACGCCACCTCCGGGGCCGGCGGCCTGCCCGTCGACATCAGCGAGACCGACGTCTACTACTTCGCCCCGCAGAAGAGCTTCGCCTCCGACGGCGGCCTGTGGATCGCCCTGATGTCCCCGGCCGCGCTCGCCCGGGTCGAGGAGATCGCCGGCAGCGGCCGCTACGTCCCCGAGTTCTTCAGCCTGCCGGTGGCCATCGACAACTCCAGCAAGGACCAGACCTACAACACCCCGTCGGTCTCCACGCTGTTCCTGCTCGCCGACCAGATCGAGTGGATGAACGGCAACGGCGGCCTGGCCTGGACCACCGCCCGGACCGCCGAGTCCGCGCGGCGCCTCTACACCTGGGCGGACAAGACCTCCTACACCACGCCGTTCGCCGGTCCGGAGTTCCGCTCCAACGTGGTCGGCACCATCGACTTCGCCGACGGCGTCGACGCCGCGGCGATCGCCAAGGTCCTGCGCGCCAACGGCATCGTGGACACCGAGCCCTACCGCAAGCTCGGCCGCAACCAGCTGCGCGTCGCGATGTTCCCGGCCATCGACCCGGACGACGTCGAGGCCCTGACGCACTGCATCGACCACGTGGTCGAGCGGCTCTAGCCCGTCGCCGTGCCCCCGGAGAGCCGTCCCCGGGGGGCATGGTCAGAACTCGTCGGCCCCGGTGACCTGGGCGACGGGGAAGACATGACGGGAGGCCGCGCAGACGGTCTCCAGCGTGTGGACCGGGGTGCCGTCGTCGCCGTAGCCGGCCCGCAGGATCTGCACCACCCACTCCCCGGGGTCGAGCTCCAGCGTCACCGCCTCGAAGCCGGTGGGCGGACGGGCCACGAGATGCTCCTCCGCATGGCCGAAGCGGTGGCCGAGCGCCTCGATCCCGGCCTGCAGGCTGGGCCGTACGAAGTCGGGGGCGGCGAGCGGCGTGTCACCGAAGACGTCCAGCCGGAAGTAGCTGGTGGCGATCCGCACCGGCACGTCGTCGGCGAGCAGCAGCTTGCGGCGGGCCAGCACCTCGGTGCCGGGCTCGACGCGCAGCGCGGCGGCGACATGGCCGGAGGCCGGCTCGGGACCGACGTAAAGCATGCGGCGGCCCGGACGGATGCCCTGCCGCTCCGCCTCGGTCATGAACAGCGACGCCGACGCGCGTACAGCGGGCTCGGTGGGCAGCGCCCGCCGGACCAGCACCCTGGGCGGTCTCCGGAGCGGCTCCACGAGGCCGCCCGCGGCGCCTGTGCTGCCCGCTGCCTCCTCCTGAGCCCCGCTCCCCGGGTCGGCTCCCGGCCACGGCCCGATCACGTCCTGACGCCCCCCTGCGGCCCGTGCCTCGGCGACGGCCTCACGGTGCAGGCGGGCGAGTTCGCCGGCCAGCTCCCGCTGTTCGGCCAGCGCGCGGTCGACGGCCCCGGCGCGCTCGACCGGGTCCGCGATCGCGGCGATGTCCTTCAGGGCCTTCTCGTCCACCGGTCCCTGCCCCCCTGTCAAACGGTCCTCCCGGCCGACTTTAACGGCCCGTACCCGGCCCCGCGGCCCCGGGCGGCCGGACGTGGGCGGTACGGCGGGCGGCCGGGGACCTGCCCTGCTCACACCGGGGAAGATGACGGTGAGTAGTCGACAATCGTGATAACGGAGTGGCGGCGGGTAGTTCTGGGAGAGGATGCCGGGCAGGCGGTTCCGCCCTGCCGTAAGGCCCCGAGAAACCTTCGCGCTGGAGGTACTTCCATGACCACGCTCACCGATCGGACCATCGCGGCCCTGCGTACCGGCCACGACGACCTGACCGCCTTCGTGAGCGGCCTGGACGGCGACGGCCTCGCCCGGCCCTCGGGGTCGTCGGAGTGGACCGTCGCCCAGGTGCTCAGCCACCTCGGCAGCGGCGCCGAGATCGGCCTGGCGGCGCTGCGGTCCGCGCTGGCCGGGGACGACGCGCCCGGCCAGGAGTTCAACGAGGCGGTGTGGAACCGCTGGAACGCCAAGAGCCCCGCCGAGCAGGCCGCGGATTTCGCCGGGGCCGACGCCGAGCTGGTCGCCGCCTACGAGAGCCTGGACGCCGGCACCCGCGAGCGCCTGGAGATCAGACTGGGCTTCCTGCCGAACCCCGCCGACGTCGCACTGGTCGCCGGGATGCGCCTGAACGAGGCCGCCCTGCACGCCTGGGACGTGCGGATCGCCTTCGACCCCCGGGCCACCGTCGCCTCCGACGCGGTCGAGGCGCTGACCGACCTCTACCCCGGGCCGCTCGACTTCCTCGTCGGCTTCATCGGCCAGCCCGATGCCCTCGACCCCCGGCAGACCACGCTCCGCGTCGAGACGAGAGAGCCCGAGCGGACCCTCGGTCTCACTCTCGGGGAGACCGTCGGCTTCAGCCGGGTGACCGAGCCGGCCGACATCGTCCTGTCCGCCCCGGCCGAGGCGTGGCTGCGCCTGCTCACCGGCAGACTGGACCCCCGGTACACCCCCGGCTCGGTGACCGTCACCGGCGTCACCCTGGACGACCTGCGCCGGGTCTTCCCGGGCCTGTGACGGCCCGCGGTCCGGCTGACGTCCCGGTCGGCGCGTTGCGGTGGGACACGGATGCCTCCGGGAGCCCGGTGCAGGCGTCGCGATCCACACCGAACCCGTAGGCCCTTCCCTGTTTCAACATCATCGAGCTCGTGTCGCCCGCGCACGCGACCTCTGCGGTCATCACACCTAGCCCAGAGTGCCGAGGAGTACGGCTCCCGCCCCCACGACCACGGCCAGCGGGTAGGCCCACCACCTGGGCGCGGACCCGTCCCTCAGCACCCTGACGCCGAGCGGCACCAGTGCGACGCACAGGCCGGCCGCGGCGAGGACCGACATCGGGCCCGTGCCCTTGAGGACGCCGAGCGGCATGGCCGACATGAGCCCGAGCGCGACGCACCGCGCCGTGCCTGTCACACCGGCGCCGAATACGTCGGCTCGCCAAGCGCCGAGGGCCAGCACGATCCAGCCGGAGAAGACGGCGATGTCGAGCGGCTGGAAGACGTGAAAGGCACCGTACTGGTCACTCACCGCTCGCTGTGCGACCTCCAGCCCCTGCACGTCCACAAGCTGGAAGGCCAGGTGGTTCACACCCGCGTGGAAGACACGGGCGAACAGCCCCGCCGTGACCAGTCCCCCGCCCCACATGGCCCAGCCGGAGTGCAACGCCCCGATCCGCCTGGTCACGGCCGCGACCGCGGGCCAGAGCAGGACGACTCCGGCGACGAAGGCGCTGTAGGAGACGGTCATCAGGACGGGGCTCCCGGCGAAGGCCGCGAGCTGTTCGGGGAAGAAATCCCCGAACTCCACCCGCAGCAGCACCCCCGCGAGGATCAGTACCGGGCCCAGAACCAGTCCGGCCCCCTCCGCCAGGCGACCGGGAAAACGGAAGGCGGGCGATGTGCGCTCAGTCGTCGTCATGCCTTCGATCCAACCGGCGCGACACAGCCGGCACAGGGGCGCTGGAGCGAGAATGCGAGGTAGACCTGGCACTAATGCCGCGCCGGGAGGCCGGCGGCCCGGACCTCAGCCGCGCAGGTAGGCGAGGACGGCGAGGACCCGGCGGTGCCCGTCGGCGGCGGGCGGCAGGTCGAGTTTGGCGAAGATGTTCGCGATGTGCTTGGCGACCGCCGCGTCGGTGACGACGATCTCACGGGCGATCGAGGCGTTGGACCGGCCCTCCGCGATGAGTGCCAGCACCTCACGCTCCCTGGGCGTGAGCCGCTCCAGCGGGTCACGGCGCCGGCTCAGCAGCTGGCGCACCACCTCGGGGTCGATGACCATGTCGCCCCCGGCGACCCGCGTCAACGCGTCGGCGAACTCGGTCACGGCCCCGACCCGGTCCTTCAGCAGATAGCCGATGCCCGCGCCGCGTCCGGAGTCCAGCAGTTCGGTGGCGTAGGTCTGCTCGACATACTGGCTCAGCACCAGCACGGCGAGGCCGGGATGTGCCCGGCGCAGCGCGAGCGCGGCACGCAGCCCCTCGTCGCTGAAGCCGGGCGGCATCCGCACGTCGGTCACCACGATGTCGGGCGCGTGCTCCTCCACCGCGGCGACGAGGGCGGCGGCGTCGCCCACCGAGGCCGCGACCGTGTGCCCGAACCGTTCGACCAGGCCGACGAGCCCCTCCCGCAGGAGCACGGCGTCCTCGGCGATCACTACGCGCACGGGATCTCCACTCGCATCGACGTCGGCCCGCCTGCCGGACTGGACAGCGACATTCTGCCGTCCACCACCGCGAGCCGGTCGGCCAGCCCGGTCAGTCCCGTGCCCTTCGACGGATCCGCGCCGCCTTCACCGTCGTCACGGATCTCCAGGAGCAGTGTCCGGCCGGTGAGCCGGCCACGCACAACAGCCCGGCTCGCCCGGCTGTGCTTGGCGACGTTCGCCAACGCCTCGGAGACGACGTAGAAGGCGGCCACCTCCACGGCCGTGGGCAACCGGTCGTCCAGGGAGACGTCCACCTCCACGGCGACCGGAGACCGCCCCGCCACGTCACGGACGGCGGCGGCGAGGCCGCGGTCGGTGAGCACCTGCGCGTGCACGCCGCGGACCAGCTCCCGCAGCTCGGTCAGCGCCCGCATGGCCTCTTCGTGAGCCTGCGCCAGCCGCTCTCCGGCAGGTGAATCGGGCGGCAGGTCGAGCCTGACCAGCCCCAGCTTCATGGAGAGCGCGACGAGCCGCTGCTGGGCACCGTCGTGCAGATCCCGCTCGATCCTGCGCCGTTCCATCTCGAATGCGTCCACGAGCCTGGCCCGCGACCGCACCACCTCGTCCAACTCCGTGTTGCGGGAGGCGAGCAGGCTCCTGACCATCACCCCGCGCGCACCCGCCCAGGCGGTGAAGGTGTAGACGGCCACCGGGAGCAGGAGCACACCCCCGACGGAGACGGCCAGCGTCTGGAACGGCGCCTCCACCGCCATCGGCTGCACGACGGGCGACAGGATCAGCAGGACGGGACCGCCGACGGTGAGGCCGACCATCATCAGGTCGATCCACCACAGCGCCAGGAGCGACGTGACGGCCAGGCCGATCCCCCGCCACCGCCCGTCAGGCGTCTCGGAGACCGGGACGGCGTCCACCAGCCGTAACCGCCACCGCTCGAACCCGGCCACCGGCGAGAGCACCGCGATGAGGGCGGCCAGCCCGGCGATCACCCGGGCCGGCACCGGTTCCAGGAGGGAGACGGCCATCGCGACCAGTCCGAGGAAGGCGCCGGGCAGGGCGCTCCCCGCCAGATACGCCAGCGACCTCCATGGCCACGAGGAGCGCAGGAAGGCCGAGGGGCGCAGGGAGAGTGCCTCCAGGGCCGTCCGCGTGTTCACCCTGAGACGGTCAGCGTCCGGCGGCTCAGGGGGCGGAGACGGCGGCCTGACGCCTGCGGCGCAGCACCCAGGCCGCCACGATCCCGCCGATCAGCCCGAACAGGTGCCCCTGCCAGGAGATGCCGGCCTCACCCGGCAGCACACCCCAGATGATCGAGTAGTACGCCACCGCGACACCGATGCCGATCACGATGTCCAGGGCCCGGTGGTCGAACAGGCCGCGGGCGACGACGAAGCCGAAGTAGCCGAACACCAGCCCGCTCGCGCCGACCGTGACGGTGGTCGGTGAGCTGGTGAACCAGACCCCCAGACCGCTGACCACGATGATGATCAGGCTGGCGGCCAGGAAGCGGCCGATCCCGCGCAGCGCGGCGAGGAAGCCGAGGATCAGCAGCGGCAGCGAGTTGGCCATCAGGTGGCCGAAGCCCGCGTGCAGGAACGGGGCGAGGAAGATGCCGGTCAGGCCTTCGGGGTTCCACGACCGGATGCCGTAGGAGTCGAAGTCGGCGGGCATCACGTAGTCGGCGACCTCGATGACCCACATACCGGCGACCAGGACGATGATGAGCATCGCGGCCCCCGCGGCACCGGCCACCAGGTTGCCGGCCCTGCGTTTGAAAAGCGCGCCGGCGGACCGCTTCGTCGGAGTGGTCCGGGTCGCGTAGTCGTTCATGCACTCTCCTGGCCATCGGAGCGGTCGCGTGGACGGCAAGTGCCCCCGCCGCACTCGTCCACACCTTTACCGTACGCACTCTTGGCCATGAATGCCGGACATGTCCGTACGGAATCACGTCCGGCACCCAACCTGTCACCACCGGGACCACCGAGGCGATCCCGGCCAGGGAACGGCTACTCGCCTCTCCACTGCGGGGCGCGCTTCTCGGCGAAGGCCGCCGCCCCCTCCATGGCGTCCTTGGAGCCGAACACCGGGTTGATGATCTCGCCCTGTCTGGCGAACATCTCGTCCCTGTCCCAGTCGGCGGACTCGACGATCACGCGCTTGGTCGCGGCGAGCGCCAGCGGGGCGTTCGCCGCGATCCGCTTCGCGAGTTCGAGCGCCTTGGCCAGTGCCTCGCCGGTGGGCGTGACGTGGTTGACCAGACCCACCTCGTGCAACCGGGAGGCCGGGAAGTGGTCGCCGGTCAGGGCGATCTCCATCGCGATGTGGTACGGGATGCGCCGCGGCAGCCGCATGATGCCGCCCGCCCCCGCGACCAGGCCCCGCTTGGGCTCGGGCAGCCCGAACGTGGCCGACTCGGCGGCGATGACGATGTCGCAGGCCAGCGCCAGCTCGCAGCCGCCGGCCAGGGCGTAGCCCTCGACCGCGGCGATGATCGGCTTCTTCGGCGGCGCCTCGACGACGCCGCCGAACCCTCTTCCCTTGACGACGGGCATGTCGCCGGTCAGGAAGCCCTTCAGGTCCATGCCGGCGCAGAAGGTGCCGCCGGCTCCGGTGAGGACGTAGGCGGAGACGTCCTTGCGCTCCTCCAACTCGTCCAGCGCGGCGGCGATGCCCCGGGCGACCGCGCCGTTGACGGCGTTCTTCGCCCGGGGGCGGTTGATGGTGATGACGGCGACACCGTCGTCGACCTCGACCAGGACCTCGGCGGTCTCGGAAGTCGGCAGGTGATCGCCAGACGTGTCAGACACCGATGACTCCTACTTGGGCTGGAAGCGGATGCCGCCGTCGAAACGGACGGTCTCGGCGTTCATGTAGTCGTTCTCGATCAGCGAGCGCACCAGGTGGGCGAACTCCGCGGCCTGTCCCATGCGCTTGGGGAAGACCACCGGCGCCACCAGCTTGGCCTTGAACTCCTCGGCGTTGGGCGAGAAGCCGTAGATGGGCGTGTCGATGATGCCCGGGCAGACGGTGTTGACGCGGATGCCGACGGCCGCCAGGTCGCGGGCGGCCGGGACGGTCATGCCGACGATGCCGCCCTTGGACGCCGAGTACGCGACCTGGCCGATCTGGCCCTCCAGCGCCGCCACGGAGGCGGTGTTGATGACCACGCCGCGCTGGCCGTCCGCGTCGACCGGTTCGGTCTTGGCGACCGCCGCGGCGCCGATGCGCATGAGGTTGAAGGTGCCGATCAGGTTGACCTCGATGACCTTGCGGTAGGACGCCAGGTCGTGCGGCGAGCCGTCGCGGTTCACCGTACGGGTGGCCCAGCCGATGCCCGCGCTGTTGACCACGACACGCAACGGCTTGCCGGTCGCCACGGCCGCGTCCACGGCCGCCTGCACCTGCTCCTCGTCGGAGACGTCGGTCTTGACGAAGACGCCGCCGAGCTCGTCGGCGAGGGACTTGCCGCGCTCCTCGTTGAGGTCGGCGATGACCACGGTGACGCCGTGTGCGGCGAGGTCGCGGGCCGTGGCCTCGCCGAGACCGCTGGCACCGCCCGAGATGATTGCTGCTGCTCCGTTCAGGTCCATGAGCGGACTTTAACGCGAATACCGAATGAAGTTCTACTCAGGGGGGCCAAATCTGACCCACGACTGGGGCGTCAGATCTCCCCCACCGCGCTGCCGACGTCGGGGTAGACCTTTATCCGCCGGTCCAGCCCGGTCGTGCGCAGGATCCGGGCCACCGGCCCCTGGGGCGCGGCCAGGCAGACCCCGCCGCCCTCCGCCGTCGCCAGCCGCCACGCCTCGATCAGCACGGACAGGCCGCTGGAGTCCATGAACGACAGGGCGGTCAGGTCGAGGACCAGCTTGGCACCGTCGAGCTTGATCGCGTCGCGGACCTCATCCCGGAGGAACGGGGCGGTGAACAGATCGAGTTCACCTTCGACGGCGACCACCACGGCGTCACCAACGGCGCGGCGAGCCAGCCGTAGCTTCATGCATCCTCCTCGCGCCTATGAGGCAGACCCACTTTACTTCTCCATCACCCGATGTGAGGTCATGCGACCTACGATCATTCATCAGGATCACGAGACGCTGGCAGGATTGCCGCATATCGCCGCCTGGATCGCCCGGGGCCGCCGTGCCTGCCGCGCCGGGCCGGGCGCACCGGGCCGGGCGCACCGGGCCGGGCAGCCGGTCACGGCAGGGCGAAGCCGTACGGAAGTTCGAGCCGGTGGGCGGCGAGCAGGTCGGCGTCGGCGAGGATGTCCCGGGTCGGCCCGTCGGCGGCGATCACGCCTCCGGACAGAACGAGCGCGCGGTCGCACAGCTCCAGGGCGTAGGGCAGGTCGTGGGTGACCATCAGCACGGTCACGTCGAGACTCCGCAGGATCTCGGCGAGCTCGCGGCGGGAGGCGGGGTCCAGGTTCGACGAGGGCTCGTCCAGCACCAGGATCTCCGGCTCCATGGCGAGCACGGTCGCCACCGCGACCCGGCGGCGCTGGCCGAAGGACAGGTGGTGCGGGGGCCGGTCGATCGCCTCCAGCATGCCCACCCGGTCCAGCGCGTCCTTGACCCGGCGCTGCAGCTCCTCGCCCCCGATCCCGAGGTTGGCCGGGCCGAAGGCCACGTCCTCGCGGACGGTCGGCATGAAAAGCTGGTCGTCGGGGTCCTGGAAGACGAGCCCGACCCGCCGGCGGATCTCCCGGAGTGAGACTTTCGTCACCGGCAGCCCGGCCACCGCCACTGTGCCGTGCCCGGCGGTCAGGATGCCGTTGAGGTGCATCACCAGCGTCGTCTTGCCCGCGCCGTTCGGCCCGAGCAGCGCCACCCGTTCCCCGCGCCCGATCGCGAAGTCCACGCCGAACAGCGCCTGCGTGCCGTCCGGATAGGCGTACGCCAGGCGGCGCACCTCCAGAGACGGTGTCGTCATGCCAACCCCCAGGTTCCGAGCAGCACCACGAGCGCCACGCCCGGCAACATACCGGCGGTGAGCCACTGCCGCGACGAGGCGGACAGGTCCTGGATGACCGGCATCGAGCCGGTGTAGCCGCGGCTGAGCATCGCCAGGTGCACCCGTTCGCCCCGCTCATAGGAGCGGATGAACAGCGCGCCCGCGGATTTGGCGATCACCGGGATGTGCCGGACGTCCCTGGCCGTGAACCCCCGTGACTCCCTGGCCACCTTCATCCGGCGCATCTCATCCATGATCACGTCCATGTAGCGGAGCATGAACATCGCGATCTGCACCAGCATCGGCGGCAGCCGGAGCCGCTGCGCGCCCAGCAGCATCAGGCGGGGCTCGGTGGTCGCCGCCAGCAGGACGCTCGCGAGCACCCCCAGGGTGGCCTTGGCCAGGATGTTCCAGGCGGCCCACAGGCCCGCGACGCTGAACGACACTCCCAGGAACGGCACGCGCGCACCGGACCCGATGAACGGCAGCGCCACGGCGAAGATCACGAACGGGATCTCGACGGCCATCCGGCGCAGCAGGAAGGGCGGCGGGACGCGCGCGGAGAACGCCACGGCCGCCAGCAGCAGGGCGTAGAGCCCGAACGCCCAGAACCACTCCCGGGGGGTGGTCACGACCACCAGGGCGAAGCAGGCCACCGCCACCAGCTTGCACTGGGGCGGCAGCCGGTGGACGGGCGTGTCGCCCGGCCGGTAGAGCTGGTGGTGGTGACCCGCACCCACTAGACCGTGACCTCTTCCCCGCTCCTGGTACGGCGGCGCACCCCGAGGAACAGCCCGCCGCCGACCCCGAGGGTGACCCCGACCCCGATGAGGCCGGCCACGCCGACCGGGATGCCGCCCGCGTCACCGTAGTCGGCGAGCGGCTGCCCGCCCAGCGAGTGGTCGGTGGCCTGGCTGCTGAAGCCCTTGTCCTCGGCGACCCGCTCCAGTCCGTCGGGCGAGGAGGAGGCGTAGAAGCTCACGATCCCCGCCAGCAGGGCCGCCACCACGATGCCGGCCGGCAGGAACCAGCCGAGGCGCCGCGGGGCGGGCCGGCCGGGGGCCTGCTGGGTCACCACGGTGTCGCCCTCGGCGCCGCGCAGGACCAGCGGGGCGGCCAGCCCCCGCGCGCCGTACACCAGGTCGGGGCGGATCGCGAGCACGGTGCTGACGGTGACCGCGGTGATCAGGCCCTCGCCGATGCCGATGAGCACGTGCACGCCGCCCATCGCGGCGGCGACCGTACCGACGTCGATGGGTGCGGTGCCGCCGATCCAGAACAGCAGGGTGAAGGCCAGCGCCGCGGCGGGCACCGAGACCAGAGCCGCGGCGAACGAGGCCGCGACGACGGCGCCCCTGCTCCTCGCGACCCGGGTGATCAGGCGGAAGACGGTCCAGCCGACCACGATGGCGACGATGCCCATGAGCGTGATGTTGACGCCCAGGGCGGTCAGGCCGCCGTCGGCGAAGAAGAAACCCTGCACGAGCAGGACCACGGCCACGCACAACACGGCCGTGTACGGACCGACGAGTATCGCGGCGAGCGTGCCGCCGAGGAGGTGCCCGCTAGTGCCCGCGGCGACCGGGAAGTTGAGCATCTGGACGGCGAAGATGAACGCCGCGACCAGACCGGCCATCGGGGCGGTCCGGTCGTCGAGCTCACGGCGGGCGCCACGCAGGCAGACCGCGACGCCGGCCGCCGCGACGGCCCCGGCTGAGACCGAGACTGCGGCGTTGAAAAAACCATCGGGTACGTGCACGACAAGCCTCCGAAGTGCGGAATCGCCCCCTACTTTAGGCCATAGGCTTGTACTTGCAATAAGGTGGCATTAACGGAGGATGCGCCTGACGAACGTCCTGGGCGTGGCGGTGCGGACCACCGTGCTGAGCCTCCCCTTCCCGGCCGTGGCGTACGGCCGCACACTCCGCCTGACCAGGCCCCGCCACCACGTGCGCTGCGGCACGATCGTCACCGCCTCCGCCTCGATCCGGAACCGTGCGGGCGGGCCTCCGAGATCCAGCTCCAGATAGGCGTCCCAGGTGCCCGGTCCCAGCCGGCCCACCATCTGCTGGACCGCGAACGCGCCTCCCGCCCCGACCGCGACCGGCTCGTGCCGCTCCAGCCCCGACCAGCGTTCCCGCCAGACCAGATGGCGTACGGCGTGCGCCCCCGGCGTGCCGGTGCCCACCACGACCTCCCCGTCGATCATCAGCCGGTTGCCGGCCGCCCAGCGCGTCCGGGTCAGCCGCACGCTGGCGGGCACGTTCACCACGTGTCCCCCGACGTCGAGACTGAGGTTGCCGTGCGGCCGGGTGAAGTAGGGAAGGGCGACGGCACCGCCGACCATGCGGGGCACCGGCTGGGCGATCCGGCCGTCCCGGTCGGCGCCGAACCGCGCGAGCCGGGTGATCCCCTCGCACTCGACGGTCACCTGGACGTCCCAGACGCCCGAGGGCAGCCCCGCGACGTCGATGCGGCCGGTGAAACCGTCACAGTCGCCGCTCACCGGGACCACGACGTCGGGGGGCGGCGCGCTGCCGCCGTGCCGGGGCCTCAGCACCAGGGCCAGGGCCCCGCCTACGAGCTTCGGGCGGCCCTCCTGCTCCAGCGCGCTCAGCTCGACCCGGCCGGAGACGACCAGCCGGTTCTCCCCGTCCCAGCGGAGCTCGGTGAGCTCCCGGCGCACCACGGCCGACTCGATGTGCGCCAGCCGTACCAGGCGGTCGATGTCCTGGAGCGCGGCGATCCGGTTCCGGTCGATGACGGTGAGCCGGGCGCGGACGCCGTCGGTGAGCCAGCGGTCGCACATGTCGGCCACCTCGGCGACGATCTCCTTGCGCTGGAGCTCCCCCGCCGCGAGGAAGGGACCGCCGAGGGCGCCGAAGGCGTCCAGCCGGAAGTGCCGCCGGAGGAGGTGGTCGCGGAGGGCGCCGGGCCGCACGTGGGCGACGACCAGCTCGATCGGCCGCCTGATCATCCGCAGCCAGGAGACCGGGTCGCGGCTCCCCTCCCGCTGCATGATGCTGCTGCCGTCAGGCCGGGAGACCAGGTGGTAGCAGTCGTAGTCGGCGACCACCGAGATCACGCCGGCGTGGCAGTAGGCGTGGGCGGTGAAGACCACGTCCTCGCCCACCAGCAGCGTCTCGTCGAAGCGGATGGTGTGGAGCTCCAGCATCTCCCGGCGGAACAGCTTGAAGCAGCTCAGACTGTTGTAGACCGCGCTCGCCCCGAGGGACGCCCGCTCGGCGCTCTGCCGGAACATCGAGACCGGCGCCCTGCGGTCATGCCCGACGATCTTCCCGAGGACGATGTCGGAGTCGTTGCGGTCGGCCATCGCGAGCATCCGCTCCAGCGCCTCGGGACCGAGGTAGTCGTCCGCGTCGCAGAAGAAGACGTATCTGCCGCGTGCATAAGAGATCCCGACGTTGCGGGGACGGCCCGCGCCGCCGGAGTGCTCCTGCCGGATGACCCGGATGACACCGCGGTGGTGGGCGGCGTAGAGGTCGAGGAGCTCGGTGCTGCCGTCGGTGGACCCGTCGTCCACCACGACGATCTCCCTGCTGACCCGCTGGATCAGCAGGGAGGTGAGACACCTGTCGAGATAGGGGCGGCAGTTGTGGACGGCCACGATCACGCTGACGTCTATCTCGGATGACCCGGACGTCACGTGACGGTCCGCGCCCTCCCCCACGGCATCGCCGCCGTGCCCCGTGCGAACTCGCGGAAGGATCGTCCCCGTCACCGCCGTGCCCCTCGTCGGTCACCGTTGGTTTACCTGGCGTTCCAGTATGTGACGGAGAACCGCCTGTGCGCGGCGGATCCGGAGTCTTGGTTGCCCCACCTCGGCACCGAGCTTGCCGCGCTTGGGGAAAAGCAACCGGTACGTACGTTTTGCCGCATCGGCCTGCCCAGGATGCGGGAGCACACCGCCGCGGCCACCGGGAAAATGAGAGCCATGCCGTACGAGCTGAACGCCCCCGGTGCCGGGCTCACCGAACTCCCGCTCCCCACCGGCGACCCTGCCCGGCTACGCCGTGTCGACCTGGCCTGGAACGAGCTGACCGAACTGCCGCCGTGGGTCGGGCGGCTGCCCCGGCTGGAGGACCTCCGACTGGACGGCAACCGGCTCCGCGACCTCCCCGACCTGAGCGGCCTCACCGCGCTGCGCGCCCTGCACCTCGACGGCAACGCGCTGACCCGCTTCCCGCGAAGCGTCCTGGACCTGCCCGAGCTGCGGACGCTCTTCCTGTACGGCAACGCGATCGGCGAGCTGCCCGAGGACATCGGGCGGCTGCGGGGGCTGCGGGAGCTGGCCGTCGGCGGCAACGCCCTGACCACCGTGCCCGACTCCCTGTGGCGGCTGACCGGGCTCGTCTCCCTCAACCTCGCGGAGAACGAGATCACCGAAGTGCCGGCGGCCATGGGCGAGCTGACCGGGCTGCGCATGCTGGACCTCGGGCACAACAGGCTGACCAGCGTGCCCGAGGCGATCGGCGACCTGCACGGCCTCACCGACTACCTCTACCTGAGCGACAACCTCTTCACCTCGGTCCCCGCCTCCCTGGGCAGGCTCACCCGGCTGACCTACCTGAACCTGACCGACAACCGCCTCACCGAACTCCCCGACGCGCTCGGCGGCCTCGTCGCCCTGCGCGAGCTCCGGCTCTACGGCAACCGGCTCCGCGAGATCCCCGAGACCATCGGCCGGCTCGGCGAGCTGCGCGAGCTCCACCTGATGAACAACGCCCTCATCGGCCTGCCCGCCTCGATCGGCGGGCTGTCACGGCTGCGGCAGCTCGACCTCAGGAACAACGCGATCGTCTCCCTGCCCGGCTCCATCGCCGGGCTGAGCAGCCTCACCCATCTTGACCTGCGCAACAACCGTCTCCGGGAGGTGCCCGACATCCTGGGCGACCTGCCCACTCTGGAGAAGCTCGACCTCCGCTGGAACAAGCTCGACGGCGATCCGGAGGTCCTGCACCGGCTGAGCCTGCGCGGGTGCGTCGTGCTGCGCTGAGCCTGCGCGGATGCGTCGTGCTGCGCTGAGCCTTTCCCTCACCGGTGACTCCCGACGGGCCGCTTTCCCGTGGCGGAGCGGGATTCCGGCGCGCGATCGAAGACGCAGGTCCAGGCGTCGGCGCGGAGTTCGTCGACGGCCTCCTGGTAGGCGGCGGTGCCGCGTGGGTGGTGCCTCCTCCTACCGCCGTTCGTCCCGGTCTGCGGCCGGCACATGAGAAAGGCGACATCCGCGGCGTTGAGGGGTCCGGCCAAGGTACGCCGCAAACCTGCCATGAGCTGAGCCTGGACTGAGTTTTTCCCAGGTGAGAGACGGCTGGCCGCGCCGCCCGCGCCCTCATCACGTGGTGGCGGTCATGGCGCCGGGCGTACGCCGTTGACCTAGACCGCAGTCGAGGATCTAGCTTTCCGTCCATGACGACACCTCAACGCAGAATCGGCTCCGGCCTCGGCGCCCGGAGCACCACGGACGACGTACTGCACGGGATCGACCTATCCGGAAGCATCGCTGTCGTCACCGGCGGTTACTCGGGACTCGGTCTGGAGACGACCCGCGCGCTGGCCCGTGCCGGGGCGCGCGTCATCGTCCCCGCCCGGCGACGGGCGGCCGCTCAGGAGGCGGTCAAGGGGATCGAGGGTGTAGAGATCGACGACCTTGATCTGGCCGACCTCGACAGTGTCCGCGGATTCGCCGAGCGCTTCCTGGCATCGGGCCGGGACATCGACATCGTGATCAACAGCGCCGGCATCATGGCCTGCCCCGAGACGCGGGTGGGCCCGGGATGGGAGGCGCAGTTCGCCATCAACCACCTTGGCCACTACGCGCTGATCAACCAGCTCTGGCCGGCGATCGCACGCGGCGGGGCACGGGTGGTCGCCGTGTCCTCCGGCGCCCACGCGATCACGGGTATCCGCTGGGACGACGTGCAGTTCGAGCATGGATACGACAGGTGGCAGGCCTACGGGCAGGCGAAGACGGCGAACGTGTTGTTCGCCGCGCGGCTCGACGCGCTCGGCCGCGACGTCGGGGTGCGGGCGTTCTCGGTGCATCCCGGCAGCATCCTCACCCCGCTGCAGCGCCACCTCCCGAAGGCGGAGATGGTCGCCGCGGGGTGGATCGACGAGTACGACAACCTGACCGATCCCACCTTCAAGACGCCCGAGCAGGGTGCGGCGACGCAGGTATGGGCAGCGACTTCCCCGCGGTTGACGGATATGGGCGGCGTGTACTGCGAGGACTGCGACATCGCGGAGCCGGCCGACGACTCGGGCGGTGGGGTGCGCGGCCATGCGACCGACCCCGACCAGGCCACGCGCCTGTGGGCGCTGTCGGCCGACCTCACCGGCGTCGATGCGTTCGCGACCACGACCTAGATGACCTTGGTCTGGGGTCTGTTTCAAAATCCGGGATGCGATCTGGCTGGTTTACCCGGATAAGACCCGTGCTCCCGAAGCTCGGGGCTGAGGCGGATGTCGTTCAGTGGCGCGGCCGGGGGTCGGTACGGCGGGGCCGCCGGCGGCGGCGCAGCGGGGGCGGGTCGTAGCGCGGGTGTGCGACCAGGATGCGCCACACGGTGGCGCCGTCGATCAGCCGCGTCTCTCCTGCGGCTCGCCGGTGATCCAGTTCCAGCTGTCGATCGTGGTGCGCATCAGGCGGGCCGCGGTCGACAGGTGGCTGTCGGCGCTCCAGAACAGGGTGACCGTACGGCGGCATTCGGGGTGGTCGACGGTGACCCAGGTGAGGGGGGCCTGCGTGGCGCCGCGCCGGGCGATGCCGGGGACGAGACCGACGCCGAGCCCCGCGCTGATCAGCTCGGCGATGGCGCCGAGTTCGTCGACCTCGCAGACGATCTTCGGGGTGAGGTCGTTGGCGGTGAAGAGCCGCTCCAGGACCCGGCGCTGCCAGTGGCCCTTGCGGGCGGAGACGAAGGGCTGGTCGGCGAGCTCGCCGACGCTCACGGAGGTACGGCCCGCCAGCGGATGATCGAGAGGCACAGCCAGCCCCACCGCCTCATCGAGCAGCTGAACCGACTCCAGCCCCTCGGCGCGGATCGGCTGTGAGGCGACACACAGGTCCACGTCCTGGGCTCGCAGGCCGCGGCCCATGTCCTCGGCCGGCATCCACACCAGTTCGACCTCGATGGAGGGATGGGCTCGCTTGTAGGCCGCCAGCGGCCCGGTGAGAGTGAGGAACGTCTCCGACGCCAGCCGCACGGTGCCCGCACCCGCGCTGGTGGCCTCGGCGACGGCCCGCTGTCCTGCGTCGAGCTCGCCGAGGGAGCGCTCGACGTAACCGCGGAAGAGCCTGCCCGTCTCGTTCAGCCGGAGCCGGCCGCTGCGATCGAAGAGTGGCGTGCCCAGCTCACTCTCCAGCCGGGCGATGGTACGGCTCAGCGACGGCTGGGCGACGCGAAGCTCCTCGGCCGCCCGGCTCAGGTGCTCCAGCCTGGCCACCACCAGGAACTGCCTGAGCGTGTTCAGCTCCAACATGCCTCCCCATACATAACATCATAGCAATATTGATCTTAGCTAAGATAACGCACAAGCCATAATGTCGACGTCGTTCGCAGTGAGGACAGATGGAGGAGGCGCCGACATGCGCATCGCGCATCGGACGACACCCACGGAGTGGACGCTGCGAGGGGTTGTCAGCGCGCATGCGGTGGCGATCGCCGGCCAGCCGGTTTTCGCCGGGGTCTACCTGACCGGTGACTTCGACGGCCTGCGCTGGCACGCGGTCGGCGCCGACGTCGTCACGTCCATCGGCTACCTGCAGCTGATCGTGGCGATCGTCGTGTGGGTCCGGCTGCGCCAGGTGTGGCCGTTCCTGGCCACAGCGGCCGTGACGGCGGCCGAGACGGTCCAGTACTTCGCCGGGTTGGACGGCGCGCTGTGGCTGCACATCCCGTTGGGAGTGCTGACGATCGCCGCGCTGGTCGTGCTGTTCATCGCCGTCTGGCGCCGACCCCTTCCGAGGCGGGAGGGCCGCGATGCGTGAGCGTGATGCGCGAGGCATGACCAGGCGGCGACTGCTGGGCATCGGCGGGGCACTCGGGGCGATGGCGGCCACTGCGCTGACGGCTTCGGCCGCGCTTGCCCGCAGGCCGTCGATCACCGGTGCCGAGTTGCGCAGTGCCGTACCGTTGCCACCGCCCTTCCAGGTGCCGCTGCCGATCCCGTCGGTGCTGGCGCCGGTCAGCACCGCGGGCGGGGTCGACCGTTACGCGATCACCCAGCGCGAGGTGACCGCGGAGATCCTGCCCGGGGTCAGGACGCCGCTGTGGACCTACGCGGGCACCTTCCCCGGGCCGACGATCGAGTCGCGCCGCGGCCGGCCGGTCACCGTGACGCACCGCAACGAGCTGCCCGTGCCGACCGTCGTGCACCTGCACGGCGGGCGGACCCCCGCGAAGTCGGACGGCTATCCCACCGATCTCGTCCTGCCGCAGGGCTGGCAGGAGGCCTCCCTGCCCATGGGCCACGACATGCACGATATGGAAGGCATGCGCGATCCGCAGGCGGTGGTGACCACGCTGACGCGCGACTACACCTTCCCGCTGGACCAGCGGCCGACGCTGCTGTGGTACCACGACCACCGGATGGACTACACCGCGCCCGCGATCTGGCGCGGCCTGGCCGGACTGCACCTCATCCGCGACGACGCCGAGGAAGCCCTCGGCCTGCCCTCAGGGCAGCGGGAACTCCCGCTTATGATCGCCGACCGTGCGTTCGCCGCGGACGGCAGCCTCGCCTACCCCTCCCTCGACCCCACCCTGCGCCGGCGGCCGGGCGTGACCTTGCCGTACCTCGCCGGCGTTCTCGGTGATGTGATCCTGGTCAACGGCGCTCCCTGGCCCGTGCACGAGGTCGACGGGGCCCGCTACCGGCTGCGCGTCCTGAACGCCTCCAACGCCCGGCACTACGAGCTCGAAGCGGTCACCGACGACGGACGCCGGCTCGACCTCGTCCAGATCGGCGCCGACCAGGGACTGCTCGCCGCGCCGGTCACCCACCGGGTCCTGCCGATCGCGCCCGCCGAACGCTACGACGTGATCGTCGACTTCTCCGGCGTCCCCGTCGGCAGCCGCGTCAGACTTCTCAACCGGCTCGGCTCCGGCCGTACTCGTGACGTGATGGCCTTCCGTGTCGCGCGCAAGGTCACCGACGACAGCCGCATCCCGCGTGTCCTGTCGGCCGATCTGCCTGCCTGGCGCCGGTCGGACGCCGTCAGGGTGCGCGACTTCTCCTTCCGCGCCGGGCGCATGCACGGCGGTCACGGATGGCTGATCGGCGGGCTGCCGTTCGACCCCGCCCGCACCGACGTCACCGCCCGGCTCGGCGATGTCGAGGTGTGGCGGATGGTCGCCGACGTCCACCATCCCATTCACCTGCACCTGGTCGGCTTCCGGGTGCTCTCGCGCAGCGGCCGCCCGCCGCTGCCCCACGACGCCGGTCTCAAGGACACCATCTCCCTGCGGCCGGGCGAATCGGTGGAGATCATCACCCGGTTCGACGGCTACCGCGGCCGCTACCTCTTCCACTGCCACAATGCCGAACACGAGGACATGGGCATGATGGCCAATCTAGAGATCATCTAGGAGCGTCCGCTCTGCCCGCCCGTTCCGGCATCGGCATCGTCATCGTCATCGTCATCGTCATCGTCATCGTCATCGTCATCGTCATCGTCGGAGCCAGCCTCGCCGGTGCGAAAGCCGCACAGGCAATGCGTCTCGACCACGGCTACAGTGGACTCGTCGTGATCACGAGCAGGGGAGGTTGCGATGCCCGAGGACAGGGAGACTGTTCCCGCCCGGCGCACGGGCCTCGCGTCCGCGGCCGGAACGGCCGGGCTGCTGGCGGTGGCGACCCTCGCCAACTACCTGGCCTGGCTGGGCTGGGACCGGCAGAAGGACGTGCTCCCCGACGGCAGCACCACCGGCCCCTACCAGCCCTGGCAGGTGGCCGGCGTGGCACTGGGCTTGGGAGTCCTGGCCGCCGTCGCGGGGTGGCGGAGGCATCCGGTGATCGGCGCCGCCGCCGTCTCGCTCACGATGACGGTGTGCTGGTCGGTCGCCGCCGCCACCTCGGACGACAGCGGCCTGTGGGCGGTGGGCGCGCTGCTGGTGCTGGCCGGGACGTCTCTGGGCACCGGAGCGGTCGCCGCCCTCACGGCGAGGTTCCGCAGAGGCGGCCATTAGCGCTGTGACCGGATAGGTTCACCGAGTCGGCGGTGGCGGTTACCGGTGGCGGTGGCGGTGGCGGTGGCGGTGGCGGTGGCGGTGGCGGCGATAAGGTGCCGCATGGTTGATGATCAATTTTCGGTTTCCGTGACATCTCCGTGGCTGGTGGGCCCGGCCCCGACGGCACTGTTGACACGAGCGCGACTTGAAGAGCGGATTCTCAATCTCTTGTCATCACAGAACATGTGTGTGCTGGCGACGGCCGGCCCGGATGGCCCGCTGGCCACGCCGGTCCGCTACTACCACCGTGACTTGACGTTGTTCTTCACCTCCCAGGCCGGGACGCCGAAGCTGCGCAACATCCAGCAGGAGCCGCGTGTCTCGATCGGCGTGTTCGCGCCGCTGGTCGGTCAGGCCAGCTCGCGGGGCGCCCAACTGTTCGGGATGGCCGAGGTGCTGCTCCCCGGTTCCACGGACTTCGATGAGGGAATGGCCGCCTACCGCTGGCAGTCGGATGCGGCTGAGCGAGGACGGTCGGTGCTGGAGGTGCCGCGCAACCCCCTGGTGCGGGTGGTCGCCGACCGTGTCGTCTATACCGAGCACTGGCTTCGCCGGGACGGCTTCGCCCCGCGCCAGCACTGGTCACGAACCCGAGTCGACGGCGATGAGATGGAGCAGCCACGCGGCTGAAGAGAAGAGACGGCTCGTCCGCCCCTTCGCCGAACACCTCCTGGACGAGCCGCTGCCTGGACGAGCCGCTGCGTCGTCTTCTGGAACGCCTCCCCCTGTCCGCGGCGGTCCGCGGGGTGAGCGTGTCCTGATCGGTAGGGGTGACGGATACGACATCGGCAAAACCATCAAATGCGACCGCCCTCGCAGCACTACAGCAATCGGCTTCTCAGTAAGATCGCCACGGTCGCCGCCCCACAGTGATCGGATTTCGAGTGACCCAGCACGACTGGAGTTCCTGGCCTCCCTACCCCATCCCGCCCAGCGGTTGGCCCGGCCTTGACGACCGAAGCAAGGACGACATTGACGCGGACCGCGCCAAGTTGAAATCCGTGGCCGGGCTTGTCGCCCGCGTGGCCACCCACATCGCCGAGGTCGGCATCCAGGACCCCTTGCCTGATGGGGACGTGGTAGGGCCCACCTGGCAGAAGGGGCGGCAGGTCTACTACATCATCAGGTTCTTCCACAACAGCATCCGCCGGCTGCGTGGAGACATCGCCCACGAGCTCATCGCGGCGGCCCTGCTTGTGTACAGAGTGGGTGAGAACTACGACCTGGCCGAGGACCCCACCCTCCTGAAGGCACCCAGGGAGATCAGAGACCCGGCGAACGCCTACTGGGAGCCCACGAGCATCAGCTGGGGCTATCCGGAGAGCGAAGACAGCTGGGACGCTCCGAAGAGCGAAGAAATACCGTCGGTGTTTCTCGAGTACGACCCCATCAACGAGATGTCCGTTCAGGACATCGAAACAGAGCTATCCGCGCTCTCGAACTCCGGTGTCGGAGACCTCGGCGCGCCGCTCATAAGAGCGGCCGACGAGTTCGCAGGGGCGGTCGACGGGCTGTTCACACAGGCAACGGAGCTCTACGCCGCGCCTTGGCGGGGATCGGCGGCGAGCGTGGCTCAGCAGAAACTCGCCCAGATCACCGTAAACCTGACCGCGCTCGCCAGTCTTTCGGGCCTGGTGGGTCAGTCCGCCGGGCATTTCCACAGCATAGTGACCAATCGGAAGAACAGCCTCGCGAGTGCGGCCGACGAGGGCCGAGGCTGGTGGCATGAGACCTTCGACCTCGGGGGCACCCCTACCAGCCGCGCCCGCAACCACCTCCGCGACGCGGAGGAGGAACTCGACAAGATCGCCCGCATGCTACCGCGGTCAGTCCGCGAAGACCTTCCCGGGCTGATCCAGGAGGCGGCGCGGCGGCCGACGTTCCACCCGTCACCGGTATCCCTGAAGATTGCCAAGGAGACGATCGAGGATTTGCGGGACAAGATCGCCGCCGCCACCTCGCCGGAGGCGAGCGAGGCGAGAAACGCCCAGATGTGGGAAGAGAGCGGAACCATATCCAAAAATGAGGCGTACCTCCAAGGGCTGAAAGAGCAGCTTGAGAAGGTGCAGCGGGAGTACGCCGAGGCGCAGAAGTAGACCTGCCAACCGTAGTTCCGGTATCCGAAGTCATGCTGAGCGCAGGCGACGTGAAAAGCCCTGTCCGCCGGCGGGGGCACCGGGTGGTTGCAGCCGTCATTGCTCCAGTCAAAGGGCGAGATGTGCGGGTGGGCGGCGAGGCCGTACACCCGCCGTGTGTCCGGGTGACATCACGAGGCGGCACCGCACGCCGTACCGTGGCACATGATCGGCGCCGCCGCCGTCACGCTCACGATGACGGTGTGCTGGTCGATCGCCGCCGCCACCTCGGACGACAGCGACCTGTGGGCGCGGTGCTGGCCGGGACGCCGTTCGTCGACGGGGAGCCGCGACTCCTCGCCCTGCGGGATCGGGCGCCGACCGGACTCGCCGGGGTCAGGACGGCCGCGCGCCCTCCGGTCCGGAGGAGTCAACGAGCCGGTCCATCTCGATGATCGCGAGCTCCCAGGGACGGTCGTCGGCGGCGCCGCCCGCGGGGCCGACGGGGCCAGGCTCGAACTCCGGGGGGCAGGGAAGCACACACACGCCTTCGGCACGTAGCTGTTCGACGCTGCGGCGGAACGGGATCCGGGCGGCGAGGGCGCTGTTCACGAACGGCAGCATCACCACGGGGATCCCCAGGCCGGGGGCCTCGGCCAGCAGGCCCAGGGCATAGGTGTCGGCGATGCCCAGCGCGAACTTGTTGACCGTGTTGTAGGTCGCGGGGGCCACGATGATCGCGTCGGCCCGGGGCGGTTTCGGCTCGTCCGGCCGGCGGTACCGGCTGCGGACGGGGCGGCCGGTCTGCTTCTCCAGTTCGTCGAGGTCGACGAAACCCAGCGCGGACGGAGTGGCGACGACCTGGACGGTCCAGCCTCCGTCCTGGGCCATCGCGACGAGACGGCCGACCCCGGCGGCGGCCCCGGCCGCGCACACGATCACGTAGAGGACCTTGCCGGTACGGCTCACGCGACGACTCCAGACGTTTCGGGGAGCGCCGCCGTCACGCCGGTGGATCCGCGACGCCGTACGGCGATCCTGGTGAACGCCCCCACGCTACGGGGCCACCCGACCTGTCGTCCTATGCGGCCGGCGTATCCGGACGTACGCCGAAGGGACTGTCGATGACATACCGCCAGCGTCCGTCCTGCCCGCGCCGGGCGACGTCGGTGGCGGTGCCCTCGATGTGCACAGGCCCGCCGTCGCGGTCCGTGCCGTCGATGACCCAGTCGACGATCAGCAGGGCGACGTCGCCCGTGGTGTAGACGTGCCGGGGCCGGACGGTGATCGGCAGCCCGAGACCCATGAACCGGCCGTTGGCGGCGTGCAGGTCCTGCCCGGTCAGCGCCGTGCCCGGCTCGGGGACGAACACCGCCCCGCTTTCGTACATCTCCGCCACCGCCTCCGTGTCACCGCTGTTGAACCGTTCGGCGAATGTCGCGGGCACGTCCTCGGGACGTTCGGCAAGTTGCCTCGTCATGGGTGCATATCCTTCCAACGAGCAGAGATCAGTCAGACGCGGCAACGCTAGGAGGCGCCCTCGTGACTCACCAAACGGTTGGTCACCCGGCCCGGCCGGGCCTGCCCGACCACCCTCACGCCAACGTCACCGAACCCACCCCGTCCTGTCCGGTGGAGATCACCCTCGCGGTCCTGCGCGGCCGCTGGACGACCCTGGTGATCCGTGAGCTCCTGCAGGGTGACCGCACCTTCACCGAGCTCCGCCAGGCCCTGCCCGCGCTGTCGGACAAGGTCCTGTCCGACCGGCTGGCGCACCTCACCCAGGCCGGCGTGCTCGACCGCCGCCGCCAACCTGGCTGGCCGCCCCGGGTGCACTACACGCTCACCTCACACGGGCAGCGCCTCGGCCCCGTCCTCCAGTCGCTCTGGGACTGGGGCGCCCAGCACTGACCCCCGTCGGCCGGAGCCCGACGGCCCCGCACCCTGCCGTCAGCGACGAGGTCGCTCTGCACGTGCCGCCGCCGTGCGGACACCGCAGAGAGTCCGTCCGCCGGATGGACCCGGCAGGCACCTGACCGGGACGTGTTCACAGCGTGATGCGGTCCACCCGGACCGCGCGATCACCCGGGATGACGATCGGGTCCGCCACCTCGACCACACGGCCTCGTGAATGCGTCTGCCGGGTGACGGAGAACACCGGCACGCCCGCGCCGATCCGGAGCATTCCGGCTTCGTCCGGGGTAGGCATGCGCACCGCGGTCTCCTCGGTGATGCCGTCCACCTCGATGCCCAGTGTCCTCAACTGGCCGGTGTTCCCGCCTGGCCAGGGTTCGTTGTGCGGGTCGGCGACCGCCGTACCTTCGACGTCGGCGGCGAGCAGGCATGAGCGGGACATCTGGGAGGGCTCACCGGCGGCGTAGAAAACGAAACGGCGCTCCAGCACTCGGGCGCCGGCCTTGACTCCGAAGAGGTCGGCCAGGCGCGTATCGGCCTCAACCCATCGATAGGCCTTGTCCAACCGATACTGCAACCAGGTGATGTCGGCGTCATGGGTGAACGAGGTCCGCGGAGTGTCCTGAGGACCGGCGTCGACACGGTAGCGGTCCATCGAGATGCGCCGTGCGGGCGGACGCTCGCGGACGAACGTGCCCGATCCCTGCCGGGATTCGACAAGGCCCTCATTGCGCAGGATGTCGAGCGCCCGCCTGATCAGGATGTCGGAGACCCCGTGCTGCTCCGCGAGCACTCGCTGCGGCGGGAGCTTGACACCCGGAGCGAGATCGCCCGATGCGATCTGTTCACGCAGGTGATCGGCGACACGGAGGTAGGCGTGAGGCCTCTCGGTCACGCTCCGCCCCCTCAATCTCGGATTCAACTTGACAGGAGCGTACACGATCAGGCAATTTCGTATACGAAATCACTTTCCGTGTATACGACATCTACGTGGAGTGCTCATGCCCGTCCCCCACGATCCGGCCCATCGTGCACGGCTCTCCTACGTGTGGCAGAACGAGCACTGGCATCTCCTTGAAGACCCCGAACCCACCGTCGTGCTCGTCAGCGACTCTGTGTCCAGAGGCGCACCGTACGTCACCCTCAAGCAGGCCGATTCGGCATTCTGGCGAGCAGTGACCGACAGCATTTTCACCCATGGCGATCGGATCCTTACGGCCGCCTGGGACGGCAGTGAGGTGGCCCTTCTGATCGACCGCAGCACGGGACTGCTTCATCTCGCCTACCGGACTCCACAGGATGCGGCCGCACGTACGTACACCGATGATGTGAAAGCCCGCAGGGACTGGGAAATCAGCGTGCGGGGCATGCTCGCCACCCGGTACCCCGGTTGGGTGGTCTGGCGCAGCGACCACGGCCGGTGGTTCGCCACCCGCCCGCCGCTCAGCCGGGCCGAGGAGGATGCCGGATCCGCCCGCACGGTGTACGCCGACGCGCCGGAAGACCTGGCCGCCTGCCTGAAGGACCAGGCGGAACGGGCCCGGAAGGTGACCCCGTGACCGCCGATCCCGACGCCCCGCGTACGGGCCGGATCCCCTGACCGGTCCGGCGGAGAGGTCGCCCCCGTGCCTCCCGCCGGACTCCCGGGCCCCGGCCTCCGTCCCCCGGAGGCCGGGGCCGCCCCATGTCACCGGCTCCTCGCCGGCGTGGCAGCGCTCGATGGAACTTTGTCCACAAAGCCGGAGTCTGTTACCGAAGTGCCATTCCGGTCAGCGCGTGGGAACGGGAGTGCGAGACAACCAGTGCGCGACGAGGTCGGCCACGATGGCGCCGGCTCGCTCGTTCAAATGAACGTCGTCGATGAGGAGTTGCCTGCCGCCGTAGCGAGCGACCTGATCCCAACTGCGTCCGAGCAGGTGGTGCTGGGCCGCCGCAGCGAGGGCGCGACCGAAGCTGAAGGCGTACTTCGGTCCGGCGCCGTGGCCCTGCCGGAGTGCGTCGACCATTCGCTCGTGCGCGGGGAGATAGGCCACACCCGCGCCGGCCGCGATCTGTTTGATGGCGGCGTTGTAGCCGCTGAGGGTGCGATTGATCGTCGCATCCAGGTCTTCGCCGAGTGGCGGCAGGGACATCAGCGCGATCTTGGCGGTGGTGCGGGTCTTGACGTGGTCGACGATCGCTCGGAGATTGTCTCGGTACTGCTCCAGCGGGACGCCGTTGCGGACGTCGTTGGTGCCGATCAGGAGCGTGACTGCGGCGGGGTGACAGGCTATGACGTCGGCATCGACCCGCTGACGTAGGTCGGCCGTGGTGTTGCCGTTGATGCCCGCGTTGACGAACTGGTATCCCCGGTGCCGGGGATCGGCGCGTAGCGCGCTCACCCAGTCGGCGCCGAGCCTGCCCTGGGTCATGCTGGCACCGGCCGCGACCACGATGGGGCGCGTGCCTGGTGTGCTTCCCGGCGCGCAGGCGTCGGCGGGCGGGTTGTCGGCCGGGCGGAGAAAGGTGAGATAGCCGACGGCTCCGGTGCCCGTGAGCACGGCGGCCAACAGCAGGCACAGGGTGATGACGATGCGTTTCTTCATGGTCAGTACCCCAGTGCGATGCTGTGGCCGATGGCGGCCGGGTCGGCCAGCGCGGCCAGGGTGGCGTGGGCGAGGTCGGCGCGGGCGATGGTGATGCCGCGGCGCACATTGCGGTCGATGGCGGTGCGGTAGGGGCGGCGTGTGCCGTTGGTGAGCCGCGGTGGCCGCATGATCGTCCAGTCGAGTCCGCTGGCGCGCACAGCCTCATCGGTGCGGGCGAAGTCGGCGAAGGTGTTTCGGAGCAAGCGCCGCAGCACCGGCTTGACCAGGACACGGTTGAGCAGATCGTCGCCCTCGTCGACGATGTGCCCGCCGGCGGTGACGACGAGCAGACGGCGGATTCCGGTGGTGCGCATCGCGGTGATGATCGCTCGGGCGCCGTCGGCGCACACCGACCCGCTTCCTCCGGGCCGGGGCCCCAGGGCGGACACGACGGCGTCTTGTCCGGTCAGGCTCGCGCCGATCGCATCGGCGTCCATCGCATCGGCGATCACCACGTCGATCCGGGGATGATCCGCCCGGCGCAGGCGAGCCGGATCGCGGACGATCGCGGTGACGTGATGACCGGCGGTGAGCGCCTGGTCGAGGAGGTGCTGCCCGGTGCCACCGGTGGCCCCGAAGATGGCCAGGTTCATCTTAACTCCCGGTTAGTAAACGCTCGCTAACTGCTAAAATGAAGTTAGCGAGCGTTTACTAACTTCGTCAAGCGACAGAGGAGCAGCAATGGGCACCAGGGATGTGATCCTCGACGCGGCAGCCGAGGTCATGGCCAAGCAGGGATTGGCCAACGTGACCACGCGCCAGATCGCGCGGGCCGCCGGGTTCACCGAGGCGGCCCTCTACAAACATTTCGCCAACAAGGCAGACCTGCTCGTCGCGGTGATGCGTGAACGGTCACCCGGCTTCGGCTGGCTCGAGGAGGTACTCCGCGGCAGAGTCGAAACCGGAGACGTTGTGATCAACCTCACCGCCATCGCCGAAGCGGCCATCACCTTCTATCGCAGTGGCTTCCCGATGTTCGCCTCCATGTTCGCCGACCCGGAGACGCTGGCGGCTCACAAGGCGGAGTTGGTACGCGTTGCCGCCGGACCGCACAAGGTCAACGATGCGGTCGCCGCATACCTGCGCGCCGAACAGCAACAGGGTCGGCTGCGACCGGAGGCCGACGTCCAAGCCGCCGCAGGACTGCTGCTCGGCGCCTGCTTCCAACACGCCTTCCTCGGCCACATGGCCGCACCCGACCACCGCGACACCCGTGAGGCGGCGGCAGGCTTCGCCCGCACCCTCATCGAGGGGCTCGCCCCTCACCTGGCCGATTGACCTCCAGTCCTCGCGTCTGCCGTAGAAGACATGATCTCGTCGTTCAACCCGGCCACCTGTGACCCCGCAGGCGCAGACCCTCACCGACACCATCCGGTACGGCATCGCGCACACCCAGGCCCGGGACCGGCTCCGCCCCCTGCTGACCTGCCGAGCCGCCTGGGAAAGCTTCCCCACCGAGCTACCCATCGTCGAAGGGGCGGTGATCCGCTCCCAGGTCGACCACCTGCCCTCCGGCGGCGGTCCCAAGCCGGCCGGTCCGCAGAGACCGATCAGAGGTGTCGGAGTAGTCCGCCAAGCGGTGCGCAGCGATCTCAGACCGACGCCGGCTTCCGGAGAGTCCGGAGACTGAATCGCTTGCCGGGCACCATAGATGGACGGCCTCGGTCGCATCTAAGCGGATGAGACCCGAGGAGAGCCTTGCATCCCGACCAACAACGCGACTTCACCGAATTCGTGGCCAGCCGATCGGACAGCCTGATCAGGCTCGCCTACGTCCTGACCAACGACCAGCACGCCGCCGAGGACCTGCTGCAGACAGCGCTGATGAAGACCGCCGGCCACTGGCGGAAAATCCGCGGCAATCCCGAGGCCTACGTGCGGCGGGTGATGTACCACGAGCAGGTCGGCCGCTGGCGAAGTCCCCGCTGGGGCCGCGAACGAGTGGTCCAGGCACTTCCCGAGCAGCCGGTTCTCGACCGCACCGGCGAAGTCGAGAACCGGCTCACCCTGCGACAGGCGCTGCGTGCCCTGCCGGTGCGCAAACGCGCGGTGCTGGTGCTGCGCTACTACGAAGACCTCTCCGAATCGGAGGTCGCGAAGATCATGGGCTGCTCGGTGGGGACCGTCCGCAGCCAGACCCATCAGGCGATCGTCCGGCTCCGCGAACTGGTCGGCGAACCCATCACCCTGGAGGCCTGACATGACCGTCAACGAGCAGAAGATCGCCGACGAGCTGCGGCTGATCGCGGGCGAGGCCCAGCCGGTCAACGCGCTCGCCTACGCCTCCCGGGCGGCCACCGGAGCATCGCGGCGCCGCCGGCTGTCGTGGTCGCTCGCCGGACTCGCGGTCGCCGCGGCCTCCGTGGTCGGCGTACTCGTCGTGATCCCCTCCGCCGGAGGCCAGAACATCGCCGCGCAGGTCGCCGGACTGCCGCAGAACACCCCCGAGCAACTGCGGGCGGTACGTGAATGCATGCCCATGGGAGGCCCGGTGCACAGCATGGACGGCAAGCAGCGGATTCCCGAACACGGCAAGACGGAGGACTTCCGCGTGCTGGTGGAGTACCGGGACGCGGTGGGGTCGACGGCACTCGTCGGCAGCACCGCCGGGTTCGTGTTCTGCACACCGCAGAAGTACGAGGCGTTCGCCGAGCGCGCGGTGTTCACCTACTGGGGCTACCAGCCCCCCGGTGATCTGGCGGCCGCTCTGTCCGGAAGCCTCACCGTGGATGCCTACGAGGTGCAGACGGACTCACACGGCATGCGGGACGACGACCAGAGCGGCGGCTCCTACCGGGTCGTGGCCGGGCGCGTCGCACCCGGCGTGCGGCGAGTGGAGATCGACTGGGCGGACGGACGGCGCACCGATGCGCAGGTGGCCAACGGCTTCTTCGTCGGGCGGGTGCTCGGGAAATCGGTCTCGGATCCTGAAGGCGGCGTAGACGCATCGGGCGAACCCATGACAATCCTCGACACCCCCTCGGTCACCGTGACCGCCTACGACGAGACGGACCAGGTCGTCGGGCAGGAGAAGGACGTCACCTACGCCTGGCGGGGTCCCGCGTCCCGGCCCACTCCCAGGAACTGACCACCACCGCGGCGGGCCGTCTCCGGCGGGTCAAAACGTGATGTGAGTGCGTCAAGCACAGTTGTGCCCTGCGGAAACAGGGGCCCGCGGGGCATAACTGTCCATGAGGGGTGCGGCTCCCGGCCGTGTCCCTCTCGGAAGTCACCTCGGGGCGGCGGTGCGGACGAGCTTCGGGTAGTCCTTGAGCTCGATGTCCGTGGCGAACCAGTCCGTCATCTTCAGCATCGCCTTCATCAGGAACCTGCGCTTGAACATCCAGTTCCGCATCCTGATCTTCGCCGGAGTGGCCGGGGCGAGGAAGGGCCCGGCGGTGCCCTGCCTGGCCACCTTGGCGTAGCCGCGGAACACGTCGTTGTAGTTCTGGAACGCCGTCCGGTGCTCCCCTCCGGCCGCCGCCAGCTCTCCGGCCAACACGTACGCACCCACCAGGGCCAGTCCGGTGCCGAAGCCGCCCAGGGTGTTGCCGTAGGCGGCGTCGCCGAGCAGCACCACCCGGCCCTTGGCGTACCGGTCGATGTGGACCCGGCTGATCGAGTCGAGGTAGAGGTCGCGCGCGTCCGGCACCTTGGCCATGAGCTCGGGGATCTTCCAGCCCCCGCCCCGGTAGGCGTCGAGGAGGATCCGCTTCTGCTGACCGGTGTCGTAGCGGTCGTAGTCGAGCTGCTCGGAGGCGAAGACGAAGAACGCGGGCGCCTTGGGGCCGCCGACCGACACCATCCTGCCCGGCTCGTTGTACATCGCGCCGCTGAAACCGGTGTCGATGTCGGCCAGCGCGTAGTAGTAACCGAGGAATTTCACATACTCCGACTCGGGGCCGAAGGCCAGCCGCCGGACGTTGGAGTGGATGCCGTCCGCGCCCACCACGAGGTCGAAGGTGCGCGGCGCGCCGCGCTCGAATGTGACGTGCACACCGGTCTCCGTCTCGGTCAGCGAGGTGATGGAGTCGCCGAAGACGTACTCGCAGTTTCCCGCGGTCCTCTCGTACAGCAGGGCGGCGAGGTCACCGCGGAGGATCTCGACGTCGCCGCCGCTGAACTCGCCCGGCATGACCGTCAGCCGTCTGCCGTTCGCGTCGACGATGACCTGGTCGGCCCCGCCGGTCTGGCGCCGCCGTACCTCCTCGAGGATTCCCATGCGCTCCAGCACGGTGTGGTGGGTCGTGCCCTTGAAGTCGACGGCCTGGCCGCCGAGCCGGAGCGCGGGTGCCCGCTCGACGACGGTGACGGTGAAGCCGTAGCGGTTCAGCCAGTAGGCGAGGGCGGGGCCGCCGATGCTCGCGCCGGAGATGAGGACCGTGGTGTTCTTCATGTCCGGAAGCTTCGCGGGAGGCGCTGACAGCTCACCGCACATCGGCTGACACCCACCCGGCTCCGCCGTCGGCCGCTGTCAGTGCCGTCCGTGCGAGTCGGCCGGTCGCCGGCGAACGTTGTCACCGGATGCCCGGTGAGACCGGCAGGGATCGGCCTTTGAGGTGGCGGTGCTCAGGGTGAGGCACGGTCGCCGTGTCCTCACCCTGAGCCTGCTGAGCGTTACTCCCTCCACTGCTCCGCCGGTGACACACCGGAAAGCGGCCTGCCGATGAGGGCCAGGGAGATGAAGAAGCAGACCTGGCCGATCGCCATGGTGAGCGTGGCGAGCGCCCTGTCGTCGTAGTGCTCGGACGCTTGGGCGTACAGCTCGTCGGAGACGCGCTCACCGGCCGGGTTCGGCGTGAGGACGGCCTCCACCAGCGCCAGCGCGGCCCGTTCGGCATCAGTGAAGTAGGGCGCGTCCTGCCAGGACGCCACGGCGGTGATGCGCTCCTCTGTTTCCCCGGCCTTGCGGAGGTTGCCGGTGTGCAGAACGGTCAGGTACGTGTTGCCGACGATCTGTCCGGCGCGCAACTGCACCAGACTGATGACCGCCTGCGGAATCGAACCGTTCCCGGTGGCCTTGAACAGGGCTCCGCCGATTTCCTTCAGCTCGGGGACGAGCCGGGCGGGGTTGGGCAGACGCGACTGGAGGGCGTCCTGAGTGGTCGTGGTCATAGCGGGGTCTTCCTTTTCGGATCTCATTGGTGTGTCACCGCTCTGACGGCTCGCAAGGAGTGGAGGTGACCGGTGCGAGAAAGAATTCGTCTCCGCGCTTCGTGTCACCTTTTCGGGTTCGATCCGTCAGCGGTACGGCACAGTTGAGGAAAGGGAATGCGACCGTGAAGCCCACTGACTTTCTGGCCGTCCGGTTCGAGGACCATCGCCCCCATCTGAAGGGGGTCGCCTACCGCATGCTCGGCTCGCTGACAGAGGCCGAAGACGCGGTTCAGGAGGCGTGGCTGCGGCTGGCCCGCTCGGACGCCGGCGACATCGACAACCTCGGCGGCTGGCTGACCACCGTGGTCGGCCGGGTGTGTCTGGACATGCTCCGCACCCGGAAAGGGCGGCGTGAAGAGCCGCTGGAAACCCGTCTGCCGGATCCGGTGGTCAGCCGTGAAGATGCCGCCGACCCGGAGCAGCAGGCGCTGCTGGCCGACTCGGTGGGGCTGGCGCTGCTGGTGGTGGTGCTGGAATCGCTGACTCCGGCGGAACGGTTGGCGTTCGTGCTGCACGACATGTTCGGTCTGCCGTTCGCACAGATCGCGCCCATCGTGGACCGCACACCCGTGGCGACCAAGAAGCTCGCCAGCCGGGCGCGCCAGCGGGTTCGCGGCTCGGCCCCGAGTCCTGACCCCGATCTGGCCGATCAGCGCCGGGTAGTGGATGCGTTCCTCGCCGCCGCCCGCGGCGGCGAGTTCGACGCGCTGCTCGCCATCCTCGATCCCGATGTGGTGCTGCGCGCCGACGGCGGTGTTCTCACCGGTGGCCTGAAGATCATCAGTGGTGTCGCGGCCGTGGCCGGGCAGGCTCCCACCTTCCAGCGCATGGCCACCGCCGCCGTCACCCACCCTGTGCTGATCAATGGACTCGCCGGCCTGGTCAACACCGTCGACGGTCAGCCGATCTCCGTCATAAGCTTCATCGTCGCCGACGGCAAGATCACCGCGATCGACATCCTGTCCGACCCCGACCGGCTGGCCCACCTCGACCTCCCCTGCCTGGAGCCCTGATCCCGCCCCGTAACGGAGGCCATCCGTCCAGCCGAGGGCCGCCGAATCGATCACAGGCGTCGGGCCGCCGGCCACATCCGAGCTCTCCGCGCGCGGCATCCGGCCCCGTGCGTACCTGAGAAACGCCGAAGGGAAGCGGCCGACGCCGGCGATCCTCAGCGGGGCCCTCCGGCCGGGTGCCCGCCCCATTCGGCGTCCTCCCCCGGCCCGCCGCTCTCGCCGCTCTCGCCGTCGAGCACCTTCAGCGCCTCGTCGCGGCGCATCGCGGCCCCGCGAGCGAACGCCGACGCGAACGCCTCCGCACCGGCGAGGTCACGGGCGCCCGCGGCGACCCGGGCGACGTCGCGGTCACCGGCCACGGACATCCCGCGCAGCGCCACCGCCACACCGAGCAGCAGTGCCGCCCGTTCCCCCGCACCCTCCGACAGGACGGCTTCCGCCTGCCCCTCGACGGCGTCGGCGATGTCCGTCGTCAGGGGGGACCTCCGCGCCGAGGCCAGCGCCTGGCGGTGGCGGCGGCGGGTCTCGGCGGGATCGTCCTCGGCTCCGGCCAGCCGCCCCAGGGCGGTGAGCACGCGCGCCCGCGCTCCGTCGGCACCGAAGGTCCCGGTCTCCGAGGCTTTCAGCGCCGCGTCGAGCCGGAGCCGGGCCCCGGCGAGATCGCCTTCGAGCCGCGCGATCCCGCCCAGGCCCAGGTGGACCCCGGCGGACACGTCCGGCCGTCCCGCCTTGCGGGTGAGCTCCTCGGCACGCCGGTAGTCGATGGCGGCGGCGGCGAGATCCCCCTCACGCACCAGCCCCTCGGCCCGGCGCTCCAGCACGTCCGCGGTCTCCTCCAGGGCGCCGAGCTCCTCAAGCAGCGCCACCGCCTCCCCCCACAGCTCACGGGCACGCGCCCACTCTCCGCGCCGGCTCGCGATGAGGGCCAGCCAGTCGAGCCCCTGGGCCGTTCCCCAGCGTTCCCCCAGAGAACGGAAGCGGGCCAGCGACTCCCGAAGCTCCTTCTCGGCCCCGGCCGGGTCACCGTCGAGCACCGCCAGCAGGGCCATGCTCAACCGCCCCAGGGCCAGATTCCACGGGTCGGAACCGAACAGCCGGTCGCTTCCGGGTTCGACGGCTCCCGACGGACCCGCGACCATGCCCCACAGGGCGACGGTGAAGGGGTGCCGCGCCGGCCGGTCCAGCGACCCCATGATCGCTCCGGCCCGTTCCCAGTGCTCGGGCCCCGCTCGGGGTACGGCATGCGTCACGCACATGACGTACTCCTCCGCCAGCCCCGCGGGAGGCAGGCCGATCGCGTCGAGAAGCTCGGCGGCCGCCTCACCGGCGTGGCTGCGCCGTCCGCTCAGCCACCAGTACGCCGCCAGCGCGGCGATCAGTCGCAGCGCCGTCTCCCTGTCCTCGCGTACGGCCCGGCGCAGCGCGGCCATCAGGTTGCCGTGCTCGGCGGAGAGCCGCTCCAGCCACCGGAGCTGCTCGGCCCGGCGCAGGTGGGGGTCCGCGCGCTGCGCGAGGTCCAGGAAGTAACGGGCGTGGGCACCGTGCAGACGCTCGCGCTCCCCTGCCTCGTCCAGCTTCTCCGCGCAGAACAGCCCGATCGTGTCGAGCATCCGGTATCGGTCGCCGTCCGTCTCGACCAGCGACTTGTCCACCAGGTCGGCCAGCAGCTCGGCGGCGTCATCCATGCCGCAGACCTCCTCGACCGCCTCCAGGGAGGCGCTCCCCGCGAACACGGTGAACCGCCTGGCCAGCGCCTGCTCGGCCGGGGTGAGAAGATCCCAGCTCCATTCCACCACCGCGCGCAAGGTCCGGTGCCGGGCCGCCGCCGTACGGTCGCCGCGCGACAGCAGCCGGAACCGGCCGTGCTCGGCCAGGCGTGCGGCGATCTCCTCGACGGTGAACGTCCGCAACCGCGCCGCCGCCAGCTCGATGGCCAGGGGCAGCCCGTCCAGCGTCGCGCAGATCCGGGTGACCGTCTCCACATTGTCCCGCCGTACCTCGAACCCCTGCTGTACGGCGGCCGCCCGATCGGCGAACAGCCGCACGGCCGGGTAGGACAGCGCGGCGGACGGCGGGGAGTCCGGTGGCGGGGTGTCCAGCGGCGCCAGCGGCACCAGCGTCTCACCGGTGATGCCCAGAGGCTCCCGGCTGGTGGCCAGGACGCTCAGCCCTGGGCACTCGCCCAGCAGCCTGCGGGCCAGCGTGGCGGCGGCGGTGACGACGTGCTCGCAGTTGTCGAGGATGAGCAGCAGTTCCCGGCCGGCGAGCGCCGACACCAGACGCTCCGTGGGATCCGGCACGCGCAGTGGCTGGAACCCGGTCTCACGCAACCCGAGGGCGTCGAGTATCGCCTGCGGCACCTGGTCGCCGCCGGACGGGAAGGCACCGCCGGTCGAAGAGGCGCCACCGGGTGAGGAAGCGCCGTCGAACGGGGAGGCACCGCCGGTCGAGGAGGCGCTTCCGGGTGAGGAGGCGCTGTCGAGCGGGGAGGTGCCGCTACGGAGTGGGGAGAGATCGGCGAAGCACACCTCGTGCCGCCCGCGCCCGGCCGCCTCGATCGCCAGCCGGGTCTTGCCGGTGCCGCCCGGCCCGATGATCGTGATCAGCCGGGAGTCGCGCAGTCCGTCGATCCTGGCGAGCTCCTGTTCACGCCCCACGAAGCTGCTGAGCTGGGCCGCGAGCCGTCGCGGTGCCGTCGCGGACCGCTCGGCGCGCAGGACGGCCAGGTGGACCTCGGCGAGCTCGGGCGAAGGGTCGGCGCCGAGTTCCTCGGCGAGCAGGCGCCGGGTCTCCTCGAACACCGCCAGCGCCTCGGCCTGCCGTCCCGCCGCGTACAGGGCGCGCATCAGCTGCCCAGTGAGCCGTTCCCGCAGGGGATGCGCGGCTGCCAGTCGCCGCAGGTCGGCGACGGAGGCACCCTCGGGAAGGGCGAGCTCCGCCTCGGCGAGATCCTCCGCCGCCGCCAGCCGGAGCTCCTCCAGCCGCGCCGCCTGCGCCTGCCCGAACGGCAGGTCGGCCAGGGCCGCTCCCCGCCACAGGCCGAGCGCCTCCCGCAGCAGGTCGGCGGCGGCCGGATGAAGGCCCGCGGCGAGCTGCCGCCTTCCCTCGCGGGCGAGCCGCTCGAACCGGTGTGCGTCGACGTCGTCGGGATCAATCGCGAGCCGGTATCCGGATCCGTGGAACTCGACCAGTTCGGCGGGCAGGCTGCGGCGGAGCCGGGACACCTGAGCCTGCAGCGCGTTGGCGGCGCCGGGCGGGGGGTCGTCGCCGTACTGGCCGTCGATCAGCTGCTCCACACCGACCACCCGGTCCGCGTTCAGCAGCAGCATCACCAGCAGGGCACGCGGCCGCGGCCCGCCCACGGAGATCGCCTCGCCGGTGGGTGACCGTACGTCCAGGGGGCCGAGGATGCCGAACCGCATGATGCCGATTGTCCCCCATGCTCCCAGTCGGGCGGCCCGGCGAGCCCCGTGACGCGGTGCGCCTCCATGACCGTGCGGGTGGCCGCCCAGCAGGTAAAAGGTTCTGCGCCACGTCCGGGAAGCCCGTTCCCGGACGGTCGGTCCGGAGTACCTTCGGTTGCCTCGGGGCCACCGGGGCGGCGGCCGTACGGCCGGCAGGCGCGTCGACATCATGGGAGCGGGGAAGATGACGGTCATCGCAGCGGTGCTGCTCGCATTCGGTCTGGTGCTCACGGGCTGCAACGCGGTGGAGGTGGGTGGCGTCAGCGGCCCGGTGGAGGTGGGAGGTGCCGACGCCCCGGAACAGCATGAAACCGTCTCCTACGACGTGTCCGGCGAACTGACCGCGCTGCGGGTGGCGACCGGAGCCGGAACCATCGATGTGACGGAGTCCGCCAGGTCGGGCGCCCGGGTCACCGAAACCCTCCGGTGGAAAGGCCCCAAGCCCGTCACCCGGCACGCAGTGGACGGCGGAACGCTGACCCTGGACCACACGTGCCCGTCCGACGACAAGGTGTGGCACAACCGGATGTGCGTGGTGGACTACCGGGTGGAGATCCCGCACGGCCTGGAGGTCAAGGCCGACGCCGGAGCGGGAACGGTCACGTTGCACGCGCTGTCGGGCACGGTGGAGGCGCGGTCGGGAGCCGGCGACGTCGAGGCCGACAACCTGTCGGCCGAACGGATCACCGCCTCGTCCGGCACCGGCGGGGTGCGACTGACCTTCAGCGGCCCGCCCGAGTCGGTCGAGGTGCGGACCGCCACCGGTGACGGCGTGGTGCGCCTGCCACAGGGCTCGTACCACGTCGTGACCGGCACGGTCACGGGGAGGGAGCGGATCGGCGTCGTGGACGACCCCGCCTCGCCGCGCTCGGTCCGGGTCACCAGCGCCACGGGGGACATCGACATATCGCAGAGGTGAGACGGTTCTCGTCCCGTTTCGTGGGCTGGTCCTGGTTCATAGCGAAAGCGTCCGGTCATGTCGTTGTTCGTATGATCTGGACGCCTGTTTTTCGGAACTACTCGGTCAGCTGCACCCGGGTGGCGGGAGATCCCTCCACGGCCGTGTAGCGGCGCAGGTCGTCGCCGGTGAGCGGAGCTCCGGGAAGGGTGAATTCCGATCCGGCGCGCAGGCCGCTCAGCATGATCTCCACCACGCGGGAGACGGCCTGCTCGTCGGGCGTGTCCAGTGGCGTGTAGACGTGCACGGTCATCAGCAGGGCGATGTCGCCGGGGCCGATGTCGCCGCGCAGGATTCCGTCCGCCTGCGCCTGCTCGGTCATCTGCAGGACGACGGCGATCACCCGCTGCCGTATCTCGTGCAGGTCGCGCCCGGCTCGGAGTTGCTGGTGCAGGTGCGGATCGAGCTTTGCCGACAGTGTGCCCAGCCGCAGTTCGGTGGAGGCGCGCAGAAAGCGGCACAGCGCGTGCCAGGCGTCGGGCTCTTCCCGCCAGGCGGTCTCCGCCAGGTCCGCCAGGCGGCGAAGGCTCTCTTCGCAGACCACGCGGAGCAGCGCGTCCCGGTCGGAGAAACGGCGGTACAGCGTGCCGATGCCGACGCCCGCCCGGCGCGCCACCTCCTCCAGCGGCACATCGATGTCCTGCTCCAGGAACAGCTTCTGGGCGGCCGCGATGATCCGGTCCCGGTTGCGGCGCGCGTCGGCGCGCAGCCCCGTCGTCCCCTGAGGGTTCTCCGTCTCCACTGCCACCTCAACCGAGAATTGGATGTTTTTCCTCCGCTTAGAGTACCATCGAGAAAGTGGAGGAAATTCATCCAGTTAGTGAGGCGTCATGAGCGAGCGCACAGTACTGATCTCCGGGGCCGGCGTCGGCGGCCCGACAGCGGCCTACTGGCTGGCCCGGCACGGCTTCCGCGTCACCGTCGTCGAACGCGCCCAGGGATTACGTTCCAGCGGGAACCCGGTGGACGTCAGAGGGAGCGCCGTGGACGTCGCCGAACGGATGGGGCTGCTGTCCCGGCTGCGCGAGGCCGCCACCGGCACGACGGGGCTCAGCTTCGTCAACGCCTCGGGCAGGCGGATCGGCCGGATGGACATGCGCGCCGTGCAGCAGGCGGACGAGGTCGAGTTGCCACGCGGCGACCTCGCGTCGATCCTGTACGAGGCGAGCCGCGACCATGCCGAGTTCCTCTTCGACGACTCCATCGCCTCCCTCGACCAGGACGAGCACGGGGTCGAGGTCACCTTCGACCGCGCCGATCCCCGCCGCTTCGACCTGGTGATCGGGGCCGACGGCCTGCATTCGACGACGCGCCGGCTGGCGTTCGGGGCGGAGAGCGGACTCGCGCGCCACATGGGCCTCTACGTGGCGACGACACCGCTCGGCGGCCGGACCGGACCCGGCCGAGACATCCTCATGCACAACACGCCCGGCAAGGCGGTCGCCGTCAGCCCCACCCCCAGCGGCGACCTGGCGTTCTTCCTCTACCGCAGCCCGGCGGAGCCCGGCTTCGACTACCGCGACACCGAGCAGCACAAGCGGCTGCTGACCAGCGCGTTCGCAGACGTGTCCTGGCGGGTGCCCGACCTGCTGGAGCACGTGCGCACCGCCGAGGACCTCTACTTCGACTCGGTCAGCCAGGTACGCCTGCCCCGCTGGTGGAACGGCCGGGTCGCGCTCCTCGGCGACGCCGCGTCCTGCGTGTCGCTGTTCGGAGACGGCTCCACCCTCGCCATGACGGGAGCCTTCACCCTCGCTGAAGAACTGGCCTCCAGCCCGGACGATCCCCAGGCGGCCTTCCGCCGATATGAGACCACGCACCGACGCCTGGTGGAACCCAAACAGCGAAACGTCGGACAGGCGGCGGCGCTCCTCGTCCCCGCGACACGACTCGGCATCCTGGCGCGGAACCTGGCCACCCACCTGTGGCCCGCCGTGGCCGTCGCCACACGGCTGAGGCATACCCTCAGCAGGACTCCGGCAGTGCCGTAAACCTCATACCGAACGATCGACGACGCCCGGCGGGAGGCCGCCGAGGAGGACCCATGACGTCCGCCACCGTGATCGACGGACAGGTTCCGGTTGAACTGTCAGCGTGTCAGCGCAGGACCCACAACTGCCAGAAGGGATGGTCCGAATCGCACCGGGAGTCGCTTGCGTAGCCGCTGCGCTCCAGTGCGGCCCCCTTGTCCAGGCACCGCAGGTAGGACGAGAACGTGTCGTAGTACCGCCACGTGGCCAGGACGGACTGCGTGGAGGTAGCAGTCGACGACGCGGCCGAAGCCGTGGTGGTCCCGACTACGCCCACACCTGCCGTCATGGCCAGGGCTGTTCCAAGTATGGCTACCCGAATGCTTGCTCGGCTTCTCATGGCCTCTCCAAGATCGCGGACACCTGTCGCAGCCGACAGTACAGACTCCTCGTGATCATGCCAATGGTTGATCAAAATCTTGAAGCCGCCATCCGGCGAGAAGCACGACCGGTCGGGCAGCGCCGAGGCCCTCGCACGTGCCTTCCAGGGGGGCGTCGGCCAGTGCCGGCTTCTCGGACGTCGCCGGCCGACGAGGCGGCTCAGTCGGTCCGGCCCGGAACGCTCGCCGGGCCGGAGCGGGGCGGGCCGGGGCACTGCGTCGGCCGGGCGGTCGTGACCTGATCCGTTTCGATCCCGGTGGAGTGGAGGAGTCCGATCAGCGCATCGGCGCTGTCATGTTCCGCTGTCCCAGGTGGCCGGCGTGATCCCGTCCTGCCGCAGGCGGAATTTCTCGATCTTCTGCGTCGGTGTCTTCGGAAGGGCCGGCACCAACTCGATGTAGCGGGGCACCATGAAGCGCGGCGCCGTCTCCCGGCAGAACGCGTGCAGCTCTTCGGGGGTCAGCCCCGCCCCGGGTCTGAGCACGACGACGGCCTTGAGGTCCTCCTCGGTGAGCTCGCTGGGCACACCGATGGCGGCTGCCTCCAGCACCGCCGGATGCCTGATCAGCAGTTGTTCCACCTCGTAGGCGGAGATGTTCTCGCCCCTCCGGCGGATGGAGTCGCTGAGCCGGCCCTCGAAGGTCAGGTATCCGTCGTCGTCCAACGTGCCGAGATCACCGGTGTGCAACCAGCCGTGCCTGAAGACCTGCGCCGTGGCCTCGGGCATCGCGTGGTAGCCGTTCATCGTCAGCCCCGGCTCGCGGCCGCGCACGACGATCTCGCCGACATGTCCGCTGGGCAACGGCTGTCCGCTGTCGTCCACGATCCGGACGTCGAACTCCGGGATCACCAGGCCGCAGGTCCCCGGTCTCTGCGGACCGTCGACGGTGTCATAGACGGGGATCCCACCGTCGGTCAGGCCGTAGATCCCTCTGAGCGGGATGCCGAACCGCTCCTCCCAGCCGCGTCGCCACTCGGGCATCGGCACTCCCCACGCCAGCCGTACCCGGTGGTCGCGGTCTCCGGCACCGGGCGGCTGTTTCCACAGGATCGTCAGCGTCGCGCCCATGAAGTTGAAAACGGACGCGTCGAAGGCGCGGACCTCCGCCCAGAACCGTGAGGCGCTGAAGCGGCGGCTCAGCGCGGCGGTGCCCCGGCACGCCAGAGCCGCCACGACGGTCAGCGTGGCCGCGTCGATGTGGAACAGCGGGAAAGGGCAGTACAGGACGTCGCCCGCCCGCAGCCCCAGATGCTCGGCGTGCAGCTGTCCCTGCCGGGCCAGGTATCGGTGTGACAGGACGCACGCCTTGGACGCACCGGTCGTGCCGGAGGTGAACAGCATGGTCGCCGCGGCCAGCTCGTCGACCTCGGTGACGGAGGCCGGGTCCGTGCAGCGCCGATAGCCGGCCAGGTCCTCGAACCGGTCGTCGCTCGTGACGCCGTTCACGATGACCCGCTTCAGCTCGGGAAGCCGATCGAGCACGGGCGTGAGGACCGGTAGCAGCTCGGCATCGGCGATCAGCACCGAGGCCTCCGCCACCCGCAGGGCGTGGATGAGACGGTCCCCGAGCAGGGCGGTGTTGAGGGGAGCGTGGACGGCACCCAGCCGGGCCAGGGCGAACCAGACGAGAACCTGGTCGAGGCTGTTGTGCATCAGCAGGGCGACACAACTGCCCGCCCCCATTCCAGCCTGGGCGAAGGCCGTCGCGAGCCCGGCCGACTGCTGCTCGGCCTGCCGGTAGGTCAGGTCTCCCTCGCTTGTGCGCAGGAAGACCGCATCGGGGATGACGGCTGCCGCCCGGGTGAGCATGGCGGTGATGGTGGCTCCGTCACTGTCACTGTTCCCTGCCGGCTGCCGTGTCACTGAGATGGACTCCCGAGGCCGAAGAGGCGGGCGGCGTTGTCATGCATGAGGGCCTGGAGCGCCGCGTCCGGCAGCCCCGAGGCGCGCCATTCCGCGATGGCGCGGGTGGGGGAGATCATGGGCCAGTCGGTGCCGTAGAGCACCTGATCACGTAGGACGTTGGGCATCATGCCGAACAGCGGGTCCCACCCGGTCCCGGCCCTGGCGACGTACTTCGGTGCCAGGGCGCCGAACTCCAGGTAGACCGTCGGATGGCGGCGAGCCACCGCGCAGTACTCGGTCACCCAGGGCCAGCCGGCGTGGCTGGCGATCAGCGTCAGGTCGGGGAAGTCGCAGGCCACCTGGTCCAGCAGCTCCGGCCGTTCGTGGCGCAGCGGGTGCATGCGGCTGTAGGTGATGCCCGTGTGCACGGCGACGATCAGGCCGAGCTCTTCGGCGCGGGAGTACATCGGGTAGAGGCTGCGGTCGTCGATGTCGAGTCCGAAGAACGCCGGCTGGAGTGTGATCCCGAGCAGGCCGAGGTCGGCGATCGAGGCCGCCTGCCGGGCGATCCGGGTCGGCCGGACACCCGCGACGTCGACGCAGCCGATACCCGCGAAGCGGTCGGGATGTTTGGCCAGGACCTGGCACAGCGCCTCATTGAGCGCGTCGGCCGACTCGCCTCCCTCTGACTCGGCGTGCATGACCGCCCGGCCGACGCCTTCGACGTCCATGACCTGGAGCAGGTCGGCCAGACCGCCGGTGTTCATCTTGTCGGTCAGCTGCAGGACTCTGTCGTACTGCTCGGTCTGCCGCCTGGGCGCGGCATAGGTGGGGCTGGGACGGAGCTCCTGGGGGAGCCGCACCCGGGCGTCGATGATGTTCATCCGGCAGCCTCCGTGCTCGCTGTGAACGTGTGATCGGTGGCGGGCTCGCTGGCCAGCCGGATGGGGACCGGCAGATCCCCGGACTCCTCGCGGCTCACTGGCGGGACTCCGACAAGCCGGCAGGCGAACTCGGCGAACCGGTCCTGAACGTCGGTGACGGCCAGCCGCCCGTCCGGGCGGTACCAGTTGGCGACTCCGTTGCACATCTCCAGAAGTGCCAGCCGGGCGAGGCGGAGATCGGTGAGCTGGAAGACGCCCGTGCGCGCGCCGCGTTCGATGACCTTGGCGAAGATCGACTCATAGTCGTCGCGCATACCGATGAGTGCTTCGCGATCCTCCGACGTCAGGGCGCGCATCTCCTGGTCGGTCACCTTGGCCGTCAGCGGATTGAGCGCGGACAGTCCCACGTGCGCCCGCACCAGGCGTGCCAGCTGAATGCCGGGGTCGGCCGACGCGCCGACCGCATCGATCGCGGAGCGCAGCAGCTCGTCAAGGCACGAGCGCATGATGCCGGAGAGGATCTCCTCCTTGCCTCCGGCGTAGTGGTACAAGGTCGCGGAGTTGATGCCCGCGGTACGTCCGAGCTCGCGGATGCCGGTCGCGGCGTACCCCTTCTGGGCGAACAGCCAGACCGCCGCCTGCTGGATCTCCGCAAGCTTCACGAGCGACTCCCAATCGATCGATTGGGATAACGGTAACCAGCCCGGCGAGATCGCGTCAACCACGCATAGGGCACTTCTCCGTTATAAGCCCTCATATCTGTGTATTCCTGCGGCAGAGGCTCCGAAATCCATCCGTCTCGCCTTGCTCGTGGAATTCATAGCCAGTCGATCGATCGATGGAAACGTCTTATTCGGGTCCGATGAGGTGAGCGGGCGCCGGATGCCGACCGGCGCCCGCCAGGCGGTGGCCTCAGCGCCGCCAGAGCACGGCCGAGGTGGTGGTGCCGTCGAGGAGGACATCACCGTTCCAGGTCAGGAACGACTGCTGGGGGAGGTAGTCCTGGCCGAGGAGGAAGCCGCGATTGATCGCGGTGACGTGTACGGCCGCGCCGGTGTCGGTGCCGACCACGACGCGGTGGGCGGTCACCTCGGCGATGTCGTCGGCCGTCGTACCGGCGGGCAGTTCGACGGTGGTGGCCGCCGCGTCGTCACGCTGGAGGGACCAGGTCGGATCACCGTGGTGCGACAGATAGACGGTGTCGCCGTTGACGAGGCGTACGCCGAGCGAGACACCGACCCAGGACGTCCCCGTGTTGGCCGACTGCGTGGTCTTCTTGACCACCGCGTACAGATAGTTGCGCTGGTCGCTCACCTCCGCGGTGGCCGGCGTCGCCGCCGATGCCGCCTCGATCTTGCCCTCGCGGAGCATCTCCTTCGCCATGATCTCGTAGATCCAGGGGTTGGTGTCCAGGAGGTGCTCGCGGGCTTGACCGGCCGGCAGGGTCGGCAGGGCCGACAGGAAGAACCGCATGGGGTCGTCCACGACGTCGCACATGTTGTTGTTCGACGTGCACGTCTCCAGCAGGGCGTGGTCGCCCTCGTACCGGCCGGAGAAGTGCAGTGTCTCGTGGTTGGCGGCCTGGTAGGTGTCGCTGCCCGCGACCCGGTTGCCGTGCTCGTCGACTTCGACGGCGTAGATCCACTCGATGTCGGTCGTCCGCCCCCAACGGGCCATCAGCGCCGGCGTGTTCGTCCCGCCGTCCTCATTGCTCCACACCACCGAGTAGGTGAGCTTCGTGTGGCCGGGAGTGGCGGCCGGCACCGCATCGTGCCAGGCGATGAGCGGGGTGTCGGTGGTCGCGTTCTGGTACGGGTTCCCGAGGGCTGCGATGTTGCGCCCGTAGACGACCGGCGCGTACCGCAGCACCTGGTGCTCGGAACTTCCCGGCGCGTACGTCGAGACCTTCAGCGTGTCCACCACGACCGACGTGCTCACCGCCGCGGAGCGTTCGCCCGCGAAACGCAGTCGCAGCTGATGCACCCCGGCGGTGAGCCGCCCCAGCGCGAGCTGCCGGTGCAGGGACTGCTTACCGGAGACGACAAGATCGGTGGCGTACCGGTTGTCGACCGAGATGGAGACGACCGCCGACTCGGCACCCGCCACCGCCCAGTCCGTACCCGGTGCGACCGCGTTCAGGTCGACGACCGCCTCGCCGGACTTCCGCACGACGACCGGCACCCGCACGTCCGGGTGGTCGCGGCGGACCGAAAAATGCTTCGTATGGGCGGTATCGCTCGGCTTCCCGTGTGCCAGAACCGGGGCTGCCAAGCCCGCCACAGCCAAGGCGACGGCCACCGGAACGGTTAACAGTCGGACAACGCGCATCAGGTTCCTCCATTGCAGAGACGGTGCCGCGGGCGGGTGCGCGAGGCCGAAAGAGCCAGGGGACACGCCCGCGAACAAAACCGATCAGCTGCAAGGTCTAACGATCGAGGCTGACCTGCCGGCCAATACCGGGGAACCGGCCGTTGAAGACCGGGACAATCTCATCCGGCCGGTCGCGCGGCCACGGCAGATGACGGTCAGTGGGCTCCCCTGGCCTTGGCCGCCTCCTGCAGTTGCAGTCTGGCGGCGCGCTGATCCTCCACGGCGTCCCACCAGGCGTCGTGGTACAGCACGGCCAACCGGTGGAGCCGCTCGGCGCGGGCGTCAGCCAGGGCCTGCCTCTGCTCCATGCTGATCTCCGCCTCACCGGACAGAACCGCCATCGATGACGGCAGTGCGTCCGTCACCTCCTGCACGCGGGAGTCCGCGGCGTCATAGGCGCGCTGGGCCTCCAGCAGCGAGGGTGGAAAGTCGTAGTCGGCCATGCTCGCTCCAGTCCCTGGGTACCGGAAGATCTTACGAGGGGCGCGGGTGGATCGCGGACCGGCAGGTCACCCTCGGCAGGTGCGGAGCATGTTGAGCAGGGCCACCTTCTCGTCCTTGGTCACGGAGAGCCGGTAGTGACGCTTCACGGTGATCCATGAGGTTGCGTAGCGGCACCAGTGGCTGCGACGCGGCGGACGCCAGCTCTGCGGCCCTTGGGCACCCTTGGCGATGTTGACGGAGTGGCTGACCGCCACCAGCTCGGGGCGGGTGAGGTCGTTGGCGAAGGCGCGCCTCTTCGCCTGGCTCCATTTGCCGGCGCCAGAGCGCCAGGCGTGTGCCAACGGCACCACGTGGTCGATGTCTACCTGCTTCTCGCTTTTCAGCCACTTGCCGTCGTACGGGCTGTACCAGAGGCCCTTGACCGGGTGGCAGGCCGCGTTTCTGCGCACGCGTCGCCCGTCGCGGGCCAGGACCACCTCTCGTGCGTCGCACCTGCCCTTGTGGTGCGCCCATCGGGGCTGGAACCGCCGGTGACTGTAACCACGGATCGACAATGGCCTGGCGACTTTCAGCTGGGCCAGCACACGGCGGGCCGACGCTCCGGCATCGGCCGGTAACCGCTTGCGCGAGTCGGCTGCCGCCTGCGGGGTTGCGGTGAACGGGATGATCAGAAAAGTGAGTACCGCGACTCGGAGCGTCCGCCTCAATAAGATCATGCTTCTACCCATACCAGTCATTCCCCGTCGGCGGCGGCGATACGCAAAGCACGAAGGGTGCGGCAAGCCGACGGGACGACCCTGCGCTTCGCTCCGTTCGAGACCGTCCTGTCCGGCGGGAAAAGCTGTGGCGGCTGCTGCGCCCGGGTGCTAGGAAGGGCCGCGACGAAGGCGGTGACCTGTATGAGGACGGTCAGGAAGCTTGCGGTCGGTGACGTGCCGATCGTGGCGGAAGACCATGGGGGGCACGGTGATGACGTGCTTCTCCTGCATGGCGGTGGGCGGACACGCGGGGACTGGGATGTCTTCGCGGGGCTTCTCTCGGAGAGCGGCTTCCGGCCGGTCACCATGGACCTGCGCGGCCATGGTGAGTCCGGTGAGGCACCGTGGTCGTGGAAGGAAGCGCTGGCGGACGTCGCCGCCGTCGTCGACGAGGTCGGACTTCGCCGGCCTGTGATCGTCGGGCACTCCCTGGGAGGCATGGTCGCCGCGCTGTGGGCCGGCGAGCATCCGGAGTGTCCGCTCGCGGTCAACCTCGATGGCCACGGCAACCCGACGCGTCCTGGCCAGTTCTTCGGCCTGGACGAGGCGGCAGCGGCACGTGCCTGCCAGGAGATGACCTCGTTTCTGGGCGAGATGGGGCAGGGGCTCTCCGAGTCATTCCTCCAGGTCATGCGAGAGATCGATGCTCTCGACCTCTTCTCCGCCTATCGCGCCGCGCGCTGTCCGCTTCTTGTGGTCAGCGGTGATGGAACGGCCTTCGCCGGCATGTTCCCCGAACATCTCGCCTCCGCCTGGGAGGCGTATTGCGCCTGGTTGCACCACGCGCTGAAGGCAGCCGTGCGGGAGTCGCCGTCGGTGCGAGAAGCATCCCTGTCCACCGGGCATGACCCGCACCTCGAAGACCCGGAAGCTCTGCTACGCCTCCTGGTCGGACACCTGAGCCGGCACAACCAGGCAGAGTGGAGCGGGTGACGGGAATCGAACCGCCCTGGTCAGCTTCGCACCGCTGTTGTCATCGGTGTCGGCCTGGCGCATCCGACTCCGCAGACAGGAATCGCTGATACCCAGGTCTTCAGCAAGGACAGAGACCGGTTTATCGCCCTTACGGGTAAGCTCGACGGCACGCTGACGGAACTCGATTGAGGTGCGGGCACGAAGCACTTCCTTCCCAGCCGACACAGGGTCAACTCAGGTGAGGTGGCCGTGCTACGGGGGGAAGCTCACTCTCGGCTAGCAAGGACATCTGCGAGAGTGGTGACAGGCAGGGTGCCCTCCAGCGCGGCCTCGCGAATCTGATCTGCCTCGGGATCAGTGTCGAGCATCGCCTCACACCACCAACGGCGCAGGATCGCCTCGGCCTGGTCCAAGGGTGCCTGACCAAGCTCGCGGTAGAACTCCATCCGTCGACCGCCTTGAAGGGCGGTGGCGATCCCCTCGACGGTACGCGGCACCCGAGGCTCACCAGGAACGTGTGGGTGGACAGGCTGAGCACTCATACCGTGAGGATAGCCGCGGAGAAGGTGTCGTATCGGGAAGACAGGCTGAACCTCAGAAGCGACGAGGCCCCTGAGGGCATAATACCTGTTCAGGGGTCTTCTGCGTGGCAGAGCCAACGCGGGAATCGAACCCCTGACCCGCTGTTTCCAAGGCAAGGGCAGCCGCTTCGTCCTCGGCGTGCAGAAGCGGGCGCCGACCTTCGCCAGGTGTCCGGGAGGGCGTCCGCACGTGCCCGGTCGCGAGCCCGTAAAAGCCGCCGGACCGGGAGCCCTCCCTTTGGTGATCTAGGTTGCTACTCTGCCCGGTAGGTCATCGGCGGACATGCCGGAAAAGGAGCGACAGGCGATGCGAGTTGACCATACGTCGCTGGCCGACGCCCGGGGTCAGACGGAGGATGCGGCCCGCCGACTCGCGTCGGCACTGCGCCGAGCGCTGACCGGGACCGGTGGGCGGGCGTCGGGGGATCCACGGCACCCGGGAGCGGAATTCGACGAGGAGTACGCCCGGCTCATGGAGCAAGCGCCCCAGGCGTTGAGCTCGCTGACCGACCGGGCGGCCGATCAAGCGGCCCGCCTCTTCAAGGCGGCCGCCACGCATGCCGCGGCCGAACAGGGCGCGGGCGACACCGTCCAGCGCGTCACGGACAGGTGAGTGGTGACCATGAGCTTGGAACTACCCGCTGAACTGGCCGGGTGAGGGCCCATGGGCCTGGAACTACCCGCTGGGCTGGCGTCGCTGCACGGCTTGCTGGGAGATGACGCGCCGTGGCCGGACCCCGACGAGGACGACCGCCTGCGGTCAGCCCGTGCCTGGTTCGACCTGGGGGATGAGGTGAAAGCGGCCTCCACCCAGCTGGACCAGGTGGCGGAGCTGGTGTCGGCGCGCAACAGCGGAGACGACGTCGACGCCTTCGACCGCGAGTACAACGATGAGGAGGGGCTGCGGCAGACACTGGCCAAGAGCGGAGCCGCCGCCAACCTGACCGGGCTGGGAACGCTGGCCGTGGTGCTCTTCCGGGTCGTCTGGAAGGGTCTCGTCATCTACTTCCTGGCCATGCTGCTGCTCGCGCTGATGCGTGCGGCGCTGAGCGGCCCCTCCGGAGGGATCTGGGCCGCGTTACGGGTGGCCGCCTCCCGCCGCTCGCTCCGCTATCTGCTGGAGCGGCTGAAGCTCAACATCGGGCAGATCACGACCAACACCGTACGGCAGGCAAGGAACCTGCTGCCCATAGCCGCCGTAGTCAGCGTCGCCTACTCCCTCGTACCACTCCCCATCATGATCAAAAACGTCGGCCTGTTCAAGTCCGACGAACAGGCCCGGCGCGAGACGGAGCAGATACTCAACGCCACGCCCATGGGGCGGGAGGCACTCGCATGGGCACGGGAGCACGGCGTGACCATCCTGTACCAGGACCTCGGAGACCCCTTGGTGGCCGGACTGTACAGCGACGAGTTCAACATAATCCAGGTGGACACCTCCGGGTCCACCACCACACCCGAAGACATGGCCGGCGCCGTGGTGCACGAGGTCAATCACGCGCGCCGGGACGGGACACCGGATCCTCTCCTGATGAGCCGCGAAGAGTACATCGCCGCCGCGATCGACGAGGAGGCGGCGGGCGAGGTGCTCGCGATCAAATTCGGCGGCCAGTACGACAAGGCTCATGGTAACCATGATGGGTCGTGGACCAACTACGGGTACGACTACCACGCCAGCTACGAGAACGCGGTCGAGCAGGCCGAAACCGACCGCCGGAACGCCGGAGAGGCGCCACTGACCACGAGCGAGAGGCAGCGGATCGGGGAACAGAGCGGGCAGGCGGAGATAGCCAAGCAGATGCGCAATTCCTACTTCCCGCAGCAGTTCGGCGACGCGTGGGACAAACGCTTCCTCGGGACAGTCATCGACAAGTTGTATTGAGAGGCGCTCGCGACGCCGGTACCGCGCGGTACCGGCTGGTTCAGAGGCGTTTGAGTTCACCACCGGTCGGCTCCCCTCTTCAGGGAGGACCCGTCCTTGCGGTCGGCTATGTCCTGACAAACGAGAAGACCCTGGACAAGGTCCCTGTTCAAGGGCTTCATATGCAGAGCCGACGAGGGGAATCGAACCCCTGACCTTCTGTTTCCAAGGCAAGGGCAGACGCCTTGTCAGCAGCGTCTCGGCCTGCTCAGGCGGTAGCTGTGGGCCGGTGGCGTGTGATCGTCTAAGGCGGCGTTGCCGTACCGGATTGCTGTGCACCACATCCATGGACGCAACCTCGCCCTCCTGCGCGGGCAGGCCCGCTCGGTGGAACGCCCATCCGGCGCGAGCCACCATATAGTCGGGCCACCAGCAACAGCGCCAATCGAGCGTGATGGGGCCGCATGGGGATCGAGGGGTCGTTCTGGCGTGCTATCGCGGTGTACCGCATCGCCTCCCTGGGATACGCCGCACTGCTGCTGGCGGGTGCCGGCGGCTACCAGCGTCCCGTCGCGGGCTGGCTCGTCCTCGGCGTGATGACGGTCTGGACCGCGACCACCACCATCGCGTACTCGACCGCAAGAAGCCGTCCGCTACTGGTGATGGACGTTCTCGTCACTCTCGGCTGCATGCTGGCTTCGCCGTACGTCCAGGGACCTGATGCCGGACCGGCCGGTGTGATGCCGGTCACGGCGACCTGGATCGGCGGGCCTGTTCTCGCTTGGGCCGTGTACGGCGGGCGGCGGGCGGGCGCCGTCGTAGCGGTCGTGCTGGCGCTCGGCGACCTGTGGCTGCGCGGCCTGCGTGGATTCGACCTCTCCGTCCCCGTCAACGGAGCCGTGCTGCTGATCCTCGCCGGAACCGTGGTCGGCCATGTGGCCCGGCTCACCAAACAGGCGGAAGAACAACTGCAACGGGCCGTCGAGATAGAGGCGGCCGGCCGAGAACGCGAGCGGCTCGCTCGTGGCATCCATGACTCTGTTCTCCAGGTACTGACACTGGTGCAACGCCGCGGGCTGGAGATCGGCGGGGAAGCCGCCGAACTGGGACGGCTCGCCGGAGAGCAGGAAGCGGCGGTGCGCGAGATGATCCGTAGCGGGCCGGACTCGGCGGAGCAGGACGGCGCGGGCCTCGTCGACGTGGGAGCCCGGTTACGCCGGTACACCACGGCGACGGTCACCGTGTCGACACCCGCGACCCCTCTGCCGCTCCCCGCCGGTCAGGCTCGCGAGGTCGTCGCGGCCGTGGGCGCGGCGCTCGACAATGTCCGGTGGCACTGCGGCGAAGACGCGAGGGCCTGGATCCTCGCCGAGGACGACGGCGTCTCGATGACCATCACGGTGCGCGACGAGGGTCCCGGCATCCCCGAGGGACGCCTTTCGGACGCGGAGGCGGAGGGCAGGCTCGGCATCGCGCAGTCCATCCGAGGCCGGATCGCCGGGCTCGGCGGCACCGTCGCTTTCACGTCCGTGCCCGGTCAGGGCACCGAGGTCGAGCTGATCATCCCCGTCCGCGCACGGCCTCCCGGCCACGGGTAGGCCCACCCGCTCTGGACGGGAACATGGGCCGGTTTACAGTTACGGCATGACCAGCGCTCTGCGGGTGATGGTGGTGGACGACCACCCGATGTGGCGGGACGCGGTCGCCCGCGACCTGGAGAACGCCACGTACGAGGTGGTGGCGACCGTGGGTGAGGGCCGCCAGGCGCTCCGCGTCGCCGCCGCCATCCGCCCCGATGTGGTCGTCCTCGACCTGCGGCTTCCCGACCTGCCCGGAGTGGAGGTGGCCAGAGGGCTGGCCGCCTCCGACCATCCGCCCCGCGTGCTGGTGCTGTCGGCGAGCGGCGAGCACGAGGACGTGCTTGAGGCGGTCAAGGCCGGGGCCTCCGGCTACCTCGTCAAGTCGGCGAGCCGGGAGGAGTTCCTCGACGCCGTCCGGCGCACAGCCGAAGGGGAACCGGTGTTCACCCCCGGTCTGGCCGGGCTGGTGCTCGGCGAGTATCGCCGCCTTGCCACGCAGCGGCCCTTCGACGACGGGCCACGCCTCACCGACCGGGAGACCGAGGTGCTTCGCCTCGTCGCCAAGGGCCTGTCGTACAAGCAGGTCGCCGAACGCCTGGTGCTCAGCCACCGGACCGTGCAGAACCACGTGCAGAACACCTTGAACAAGCTCCAGCTCCACAACCGGGCCGAGCTCGTCCGTTATGCGATCGAGCGGGGACTCGACGAGGCATAGGCGACGAGACACCGACACATGCGGTCGGAGAGACGGCTCATAGACCGTCGACCTTGTAGGGATCGTGCTCGGAGAGCAGTTTGTCGAGGCGTGCCTGGTCGACGCGGCTTGACACGCTGACGAGTTCCTGCCGGTCGCGCACGCACTTGGCCAGACCGAAGGCGGACGTCACGGTGTACAGCACGGAGATCGCGAGAAACGCGCGAACCCAGGGATCGATCGGCAGGAAGACGATTCCGAGCGCCACGCTGCCGAGCGCCACAACAAAGGAGATGACGGACTGCGCGTAGTAGGCGGCGGTCATGGCGGGCTGGAGTGGTTTGTCCATACCGTCAAGGGTCCGGCACCGGCCGACCGGGCGCCTGAGTATTCGTACCCGGCCCAGCTGAGTACGTGACCCCAGACAGACGCTCGTCGAGCGTAGGCCCGATGGCCGCGACATCTGCGCCGTCACCGCGCCGATCGTGGTGGAGGCGCCGGGCGGATCCCGTCCGGCGGCGGCCGGGTTACCGGTGTCGTCACCGCCGGGAAGATCCTCGATGCCGAGGACGTCCTGCGGTCCCTGCCGCTGGACGAACTGTCGCTGGGCGACGAGTGACCTCCGGCTGGAATATCAGCCTCATCGGTCACCCGGTCGAGCCTCATTACTTGGAGGGTGAGAAGAGGACCGCCAACGATCGTGGCCGTTCCTATCGGCCGGATCCCTCGACCTCGCCGACGTTGTCCGCTCGGGCCGGCAGGAGTAGAGCGGTGACGACAACGACCACGGACAGCACCGCGCCGATGACGAAGGCCAGCCGCATGCCGCCGAGGGTGGCGAGCGCCTCCGTGACCCCCGCGGATCTCAGGGCATCGGTTCGCGCGCTCATCACGGTGACCACGAGCGCGGTGCCGATGGCCCCGGAGACCTGCTGCAATGTGCTCAGGAGCGAGCTGGCGTGGGAGTAGAGATGCGGGGGAACCGCTCCGAGCCCGAGGGTGAACACCGGAGTGAAGGTCGCGGCCAGACTCACCATCAGCAGCGCGTGCAGACCGAGGAGCTGCCAGAACGGCATGGTCATCGTGGCCTGGGTGAAACCGATGAGCGCGAGCGTGATCCCGATCGCGCCGGGGATGACCAGAACCCGGCCGCCGAACCGGTCGAACAGGCGGCCGACGATCGGACCGAGCAGCCCCATCGCGAGGCCGCCCGGCATCACGAGGAGTCCGGTCTGCAGAGGACTGAGCTCGCGGACGTTCTGCAGGTACAGCGGTAGCAGGATCATCGAGCCGAGCATCGCCATGAAGGCCACCGACATCAGGATCAACGCGACCGTGTAGGTGCGGTGGCGCAGGATGCGAAGGTCCATCAGCGGCGCTCCGCGCTTCTGCAACACCACCTGGCGGACGACGAAGAAGGCGATGGTGGCCAGGCCGGCCGCGACGATAGCGGCGGCGACACGAGCGTCGCCGCCCTCGAACCGGCTGAGCCCGTAGACCAGGCCGCCGAAGCCGGCGGCGGCGGTCACCATGCTCAACCAGTCGATGGTGCTGAACTGTGGCTCTCCGACGTTCTTGAGCTGCGCGAGGCCGCGCCACGCGATCACGGCGGCGATGGGGAGCACCACGGCGAACAGCAGTTGCCAGCGTCCGAACTGGAGGATCACTCCCGAGACCGTCGGGCCCATCGCAGGCGCGACCGAGATGGCCAGGGAGACGTTGCCCATCACCCGGCCTCGGTCCCCCTCGGGCACCACCTGCATCAGCGTGGTCATCAGCAGCGGCATCATCACCGCCGTCCCGGACGCCTGGATGATGCGGGCGCCCAACAGCACCTCGAACGACGGCGCGACGATGGCCAACGCCGTGCCGAGCAGGAACAAACCCATCGCGGTGGTGTACGCGTGGCGGGTGGACACCCGCTGCAGGAACCACCCGGTGATCGGAATGACGACGGCCATGGTCAGCATGAAGGCGGTCGAGAGCCACTGCGCGGTCTGCTCGGTGATGTGCAGCGCGCTCATCAGCTGCGGGATCGCATTGATCATGATCGTCTCATTGAGGATGACCACGAATGTGGCGAGCACCAGCAGCCGGATCACGGCCGGGGTACGACCCGGGACGGCGGCCGCAGATTTGGCGAGTGAGTCAAGCTGGGGGACGGACACGATACCTCGATCGGGCTATCGGACATGGCGTGTTCATGGCTGGCGTCCCAGCCTTGGGTCTCACAAGACGTTGCGGTCATATACAGACTGACCTACACCACCGACAAAACTCATCGCCCGCGTCCAGCGTTCTGGCAATGATGCGAAATGTCACCCGGGTTTAACCGAGGCGTCCGCGCCCCCGGCGAGAACCCGGCCGACGGCTGGCCTCTCGACACCTACACCCGCAACGCCCTCTCGCGCGCCTCGCGCCACTTGAGCGAACGCGGCTGCCTGACGTGAAAGCCGCTGAGATCACCTCATCAGACCGCCAGGAACTGGGTCTCCGCCAGTTCGCGGTAGGGCTGATCCCCGCTGATGAGGCCGGCATGCGTGCCGGCAGCGCGCGCCTGGCCGTGCTCCAGCACGACGATCTGATCGGCATCGGTAACCGTCGACAGGCGGTGAGCGATCAGGATGACCGTGCATCTCCTCGCCGCGCGATCGGCGGTACTACGGCCACCTCCGACGCCCACTCGGTCGGCCGGCCACTTCCCGAGGTTGTCGGTCACAGGACGCCACGCGCCGGCAACACGATCTTCCGCAGGTCACCGAGCCGAGGAGGGCTCCCCAGCTCCCGTTGTCATTGCCGGTACTGAGCCGATCATAAGTTTCGGTATGCCCAGGCGCGCTCATCGGCCTCAGGATGAGAAGGGTTCGCTGTACCGCAACAGATCGCCAGGCTGGCAGTCGAGTTCTCGACATATTCGGGAAAGGGTGCTGAAGCGAATCGCCTTCGCGTGGCCGTTCTTGAGGATCGACAGGTTCGCCAACGTTATCCCCACTCGAAGGGACAGCTCCGTAAGGGTGATGTCACGCTCAGCGAGTACTTCGTCGAGTGTGAGCTCGATGCCGTGGGCTCGGCCCTCATCCTTCATCAGATGGTTCCTTCGAGGTCCTCAAGCATGTGCCGTCCTTTCCGAATGATCTCGGACACGGCCAGCGCGGAGAGACCGATGAGAGCGCCGCCACTGAAACCGTATGGAGACAGGTCATCGTAGTAGGCGCCCGCGCTGATCACGTGGATGGAGAGGGTGCCCTGAATCATGTTCTCGGCGAGCGGGATCACCAACGCGCCGGCGAGTTGAAGCACACCGACCAGACGGAGGTTGCGGGTCGTCCTCGCAGAGAACAGGGATCGGTCGCTCCCGCGTCCGGCAGCGAGAAGCCGCACCATCCACCAGCAGGACAGGATGTTGACCGCGACCGGGGGAAGCCAGGTGAAGAGGTGGTAGACCCCGGTGGCGAGACTCCCGTTCGCCGAGCGGACCACGGCCTGGAGGTGGTCGCCGGCGAGTTCCACGTTCGGCGGCAACGGAGGGTCGATGCGGATCCTGTCGACCGGGATCGCCACCGAGACCGTGGCCCCCTGGCCGAACGCCAGGGTGACGCTCTCGACGAGTTGCCGCATCGAAAGAAGGGTGGCGGCGAGAAGCGCCGCCAGAAGCGCCGCGTACAGCCATTTCAGCCAGGAACCGTGCCGCGCCCGCGCCGAGTCGGACCCGGATGTCGACTGTCCCATCTCAGTCCCCTTATCGATATTCGATATTATCGAAAAACAATAACTCGATATGGAAGGTGAAGCAATCGCCGCGCTCCATGAAACCGCCGGATGGATGGATGGACGGACGCGGCGGGCCGCCGGGGTGTGGCGGACTCAAACCGGAAGGGTGCAGGCGAGTTCGAAGGGCATGTCGTCCGATCTCGACCTTTTCGAGGTCGGTGACTGCTCACACCGTGGGTTCGATGCCGACGAGACCAAGGATCTCTTTAGTCCTCCTGGCCGGCGTCCCCGTTCACGTCGTGGCGGCCCGGCTCGGGCACGCCGATCCGGCGATCACCCTCCGCGTCTATGCTCACGTCATCCGCGAGCAGGCCGCCACCGCCGCGGACGTCTTCGCCCAGGCCGTCAAGAGCTCAGCCTGAGACCCCGTTCTCCCCCAAAACTCTCCCTCGTCGGAGAGTCCTTCTTGGTGTTCGGGGCTCTGCTCCCCCGGCCAGGCGGCGAGGGCCTTTTCCCTGGTCGACGGCGAGCAGGACCGGCTCAGGGGTGATCTGATCAGCCGGCTGTGCGCGGCTGACAGCGAGAAGGCCAGCGCGAGCATGGCCGTAGTGACATGACGGTGCCAGCCATCCCGCTTGCGGACCCGGTACTCGGTCAGGCCGAGCAGATCCTTGCCGGTCTCATTGTTCTCCTCGATCTTCCAGCACAGCCCGGCGACACCGATGAGCTCGGTGACGGGCGTACCGGCCAGGGCGTGGGCCAAGAAGAACTCGACCTCGGCAGGGTCGCTGACGCTCCGGCGAATCAGCAGGGTGTGACCGTCAGCGGGCAGCTGTCCGACCAGCATCACCGCGACCGCCGCCCGTCGTAGGCGCGTGCGCCCTTCGTCCCCTCACCGCACGAGCGGCGCTCCCACAGGCCCGGGCTGCCCTGGGCCGGCAAGCGATCCAGCACATGTCCGACCGGCTCACCGCCGCCCCGGACAGCCGGCACGGCAGATCAACCGGGACGGCCATCACATAGGCGATCTTGTTGGTGTGGCAGAAGGCACGCAGGCCCGGATCCCGGCCATAGCCGGAGTTTGCAGCCAGGTAGCGAAACGACATGCCCGCCTGCCGCTCCTCGGTGAGCATGTCGACCACCTGCTGAGGCTTGGTCGCGAAAGCCACCTGCTCCGCACTCCCGCCGCCCTGCGCCGTCGCCCATCACCAGCCAGCCTTCGGGCATATACAGCCGCCGGTTGATGAAGGCGTGCCCCGCCTCGGAAGCGTAGGTGAGCATCGGCATCACCTGGCAGTTCTCGCCCTGGCCGGTCAGCCCGCAGTACTGGCGGGCCACCCCGACCGACCTGTCACCCTTTTTGATCGCTTGCGTGTCATCAGCGATCAGCACCCCTCCAGGATCCCCAGATGCTCCACCACATACGCGCACACCTCATCACGCAACACTCCGGCGTCCCACGCAGCCCGCGACAACAGCCACTCGATCGGGTTAGCAGTCGGATGCCCGAGATGATCGGCCAACTGCCAGGAGTTCTTACCCGGCACGGGCATGCAGCGGGCACATCTGGCGGGACGCTGCGAGGGAACACAGGAGATCGATCAGCTCTTACCAATGCATCATCTACCGCCGGCGACCGCAGGAGGATGAGAGGTAGGATAGAGAGCATGAGCGAGCCTACCGGTAAGTATTCGATCACCATGCCGCGCGACATCGCTGAGGCAGCCCGATCCCGGAGCGGCCCTTCCGGCCTGTCCGCCTATGTCGCCGCTGCCGTCGCCCGTCAGATCGAGCGCGACAACCTCAGCGAACTCATCCAAGTCGCCGAGGCCGAGCACGGCCCCATCACCGACGACGAGGTCCAGGCGCTGCGCGACCAACTCCACCAGGCCCGGCGAGGACAGGCCAGTGGCGGGGCGGCCGCGTGACCCGTTTTCCCGCTGCTCCCGGCGGCACTCTTGTGCTCGACAGCGAAGGACTGGCCATGGCCGTCCTACGCGACCGTACGGTCACCGCATGGCTTGCTCTCGCCCGTGCCGACGACCTCCGCGTCATCACCTCTGCCGCCATCCTCGTCGAGGTGGTCCACCCTCGTGTCAACCGGCCGGCTCTGGAGTGGACCCTGTCCCGCCTTGTCATCGAGCCGGTCACCGAACCAATCGCCCGCCACGCCGCCACACTCTTGTCCAACGCCGGCCTGCACGGGCACAAGTACGCCATCGATGCCATGCTCAGCGCCACCGCCCTTGCTGCCCCAGGCCCCGTCACGGTCCTCACCTCTGACCCCGACGACCTCGCCGCACTGTGCGGTGCACGCGTCACCGTCATCAAGATTTGAGCGATGCCCCGTTCGGCTGACTCCACTGAACTCGGGGTACATCAAGGTCTCCATCGAAACCGGAGCGGTTCACCCGGTTTGACGGACATCTGAGATCAGGGGTTCGTCCCCGGAAGGATGTCCGTCATGGATGAGCATGGGGAAGAAGAAGCCTCGGCCTCGCCGTTCGTTCACGCCGGAGTTCAAGGCCGAGATCGTCGAGTTGTGCCAGCGGGGTGACCGGTCGATCAGGCAGGTGGCCGCGGACTTCGATTGGCAGGCGGAACAGAGCGTTCGAATCGAGGGTGGCCGCGCCCTGCTACTACATTTGTGATCTTTCACTCCGATACTGATCCCGCGCATAGACGCGGAGAGACATGGAGGAAGCAGATGGAGGACAAAGGGCGTGCGGCCGAAATTATGATCGCTGAGGCCCGCAAGGCGTTCTGGACAATGGCCGGGTTCCTGGCCGTCATCTGGATGATGCAGATCGCCAACTGGGCATCGGGCTACGCACTGAGCTATCAGCACGGCGTGCAGGCGTGGAACCCCGCAAGCCTGCCCGACATCGTATCGGCGCCATTCCTCCACTGGAGCTGGGAACACATCGAGGCCAACTCGGGCCCCCTGTTCATCTTCGGCTTCCTGTCCGCTTATCGGGGCGTCGCCAAGTTCTTCGGTGTGACGGGACTCATCATCCTGGTCAGTGGCCTCGGCGCCTGGTTCACCTCTGACCCGCAGAGCACAGGCGCCGGCGCGAGCGGCATCGTCTTCGGCTACTTCGGCTACATACTGGTGCGCGGCGCATTCGACCGGCATCTGATCGACATCGTCGTAGGCGTGATCATGGCCCTGTCCTTCGCCTATCAATTCACCGGGCTGCTGCCCCAGCAGGGCATCGGCTGGCAGGCTCACCTCTTCGGCTTCCTCGCCGGCCTACTGGGCGGCTGGCTGTTCCGCGACCGCAATCGCCCTCGGCCGACCCCGACCTCCCCGCAGCAGGACTCCAAAGCCGCACTGCTCAAGGAACTGGACGAACTCGGGCTCTGAAAGGCCCGCGGTATCGGCGAGCGAGCGTCGCTCATGGCAGGAGGGTCGGATCATCCACATATGCCGGAGCCATCGGCTCCCACGGCGCTGCCGGCAAAAGCCCTCACGGATATCCGGCGAGGGCCTCCGAGCTGGAGCCGCCTTGGGGAATCGAACCCCAGACCCCTTCATTACGAGTTAAGGGATGATCGTCCAGGACCGTCCATGGCTGCCTTGCGTGCCTGGTCGGGCGGACTCTGCGGGGTCTTTCGGTGCATGGTCGTCCGGATCCGTCCGGGGCTGTTGTCGGCATCCGAGTTGGCCAGGTCATTTCTTGCGCCGCCCGGCCGACTGGCCCGGTCACCGTTTCGCGTGCACGATCTCCATTGGCTGAAGCACCTCCGTGACGACATGGTCTGGCACGTGTCCCACTTGAGCTTGACACAGAGGGCTCCAACCCCGAGCACGGCGAATCTGCTACGAAACGGCCGCCCTTACTCCGAGACCGTTTACTGGGCGTCCCGCAGCTTTGGCACTGCCACCCTCGCGGCCCGCTTGCTCAGGCCGGGATCGAATGTTGCGAAGAAACCGTCGCTCACCAGCAGCATGACGGTGTTCTTGACTCTGACGAGCACAACATCCGCCGCGTGGACCGGACTGAGGTTCGCCTCGGGAACCGTCTTGCTGTACCTGATCCCGTACGCCCAGTCCCCGAGCTTGCCGATGGAGAGCTTGGTGATGGTCTCCTTGCCGTCATCGGCACTCGCACTGCCCCTTGCACAGTCACGAACCATGACTTTGCCCACCGTCTGCCAGGGGGCCATCTTGGTGGGGGCGCCGCTTATGGCGAACTGCTGGACGCCTGACGGCTTTCCCTCCTTGTCGATGAAGACCGCCGCCTTACTTGCGAGGAGGGGTTTCAGCGCTTTGATGGCTTTCACGCACTTCTTTGTACGTGCCGCTCTAGAGTCCAGCGCCTCGCGGTAGCGCTTCATGTTGGGGGTGAAACCATCGCCCAGATCCTCAGGTGTGATGAGGGCAGCGCGCAACTGGGCTGGACTCAGCGGCTTGGCCGGGGCGGCGGCCCCGGCGGGAGTGGTGGAGACCAGCAAAAGGGCGGCAGCGAGGCCGCCTAAGATCACGGAGGGCATGAAACGGCATCCTAGAGTTCCACGACCTAGACGATCCACTGTTGTACGACCGCGCAGCCGTCAGCGACTTTTTCCGCCCGCCGGGTCCGGGTGATGTCGACGTGCCGCACCGATTCATCGTCGAACTCGCGAAGCGGAAGAGCATCCTGAGCCGGTCACCACCCGGCCACGAGATGTGGCAAAGGCTCTGTTCGGCCCACACCCATTGGCGGAAGCCTTGCCGGCTGACGGCACGCTGATGGCGTGACGGTCAGAGGCGCATGCGGTGGGGATGCTGGTTGTGACGGCCAGACAGCAAGATCTCTCGCAGGCTGCTCCGGAGGAGATCGACGTCCTTGTCATCGATCTGGAGATCGACCCGGACGATCGGTTCCACGTTCAGTTCCTTCGCGGCCTCCTCGGTGAAGTGGAGCATCAAACGGCCGGCGGCGATCTCGCCGTGCGTAACGCCGCCATAGGTGGTACCTGCCTGGTCTTCCCGGAGGACGCAGTACGTGTCCAGGTCCGGCCCGGTCTCCTGCTCGTCCGGCGTCTCGGTGGACATCATGAAGATCAAGGCGTTCCCGGTGCCGTCCTCGTGTTCGGCCATTCCGAAAACGATCGTCTCCGAGTCGTCGTCTCGACCGACGGTTCGCACGACCATAGTTCCCAGAGGAGGCCAGACAGGGCCGGGTGCCCTGTCCACCGGTGGGGCGGGGGCGGAGCTGACTTCTGGCAGGGGCACGTCTTCGGGCCAAGCGGCGCGCATCCATGGCGGTGTGAGGGATGGCTTGCGCGGGAACATGGTCAGTTCCTCCATGTAGGCCGAAGCGGGCACCTCGATGTCCTGGGCGAAGGGCGACTCCGCAACGAAGGTGTGCATCATGGAGTTATACGACTTACCGCGCGGGCTGTAATCGAGTCGACAGACGAACCATGTCCCCTCGTCCGGCTTGTACTCGGCCATCTTCAACTGGTGGAAAAGGCCGTCAAGGCCCTCGACAGGTCGAATCTGCCGCGATCCATCTGCCATCTGATAGGTGATCACGGTTGTGCTGAAGGTGCCGAGCTGGCAGCGACGGACATCGACCTCCTGCCAGCCGTCCGGGGCGTCAGCCTTCACGGCCCGTCCGATCTCGATGCAGAGTTCATGCGTGCGGTCGGACGACATGCTCACGTGCCTTTTTGTCGAGCGAACGAGAACAGGAGCTTATCGGGCGTCTTTCCTGACCGGCTACGTCCGATCAGGGGTGCGCTCCAAGCGCATGCTGCGCCCGCCTGCTCATCCCGGAGCCGGAGCTCCTCGCCGGAGGCATCGCCTTATAGGTTGATCAGCATGGCCGGCGAACAAGATGATCCGATCCAGGCTGCGATCGCCGGAGAGATCCGCCTCCTTGATCCGGAGGTTCGCTCCTCGGCGGTGCTCATGGGTGAGCTTATGGACCCTGAATTCACCGAGATCGGGGCCTCTGGGCGTCGCTGGGATCGTCTCTCCCTCATCACCGCGCTCTCTCAAGATCCGGATCCATCGGTGGTTCCGATCGCGGTGAGCGACATGGAGGGCAGGCTTCTTGCTCCTGGGATCGTTCATCTGACCTATGTCTCTGACAACAATGGCCGCCGGGCGCGCCGGAGCTCCATATGGCGGCGTTCGGCGCAGGGATGGCGACTGTACTTCCATCAGGGAACGCTGAGTGCCGACTGAGGGTCGACCGGGCGGAGGCGCGGCGCTGGGTGTGGTGCGCACGTTAGATACGGCGGGCCTGCGGTACGGCTACGGCCCGCAGTACCGCCGTCCGGGACCGGCGCCCATGCCGTACGCCGATCACTCGGACCCGGACGTGAGCCCGGCCACGACGGCGAGCCCGACCGGCAGAGCGAACAGCGCCAGGTAGGGGCCTATGACGAAGGCCCTGGCGCCGACGTCGTAGCCGGAGGGCAGCCAGGCGAGTGCCTCCCCGGCGACCAGGGCGAGAAGCCAGCCGTTGGCCACCGTCAGACAGGGACGGGACAGCCCCGCGAGGCGACCGGCGAGCGCGCCGAGCGGCAACGCCAGCAGGAGGTAGGCCGGCATCAAGGGGAGCGCGAGCCAGTTCAGGGTGGGGATGGTGGTGGACAGCATGAGGAGGGCGAAGACTCCCACCGTCGCGGCCAGCCCGGTGATCGCCGCCCGAACAACCCTAGACCCGTTGATCAAATGACATGTCATGATCAGTGCCATAAGATCACGATACGCGCGGAGACCGACCTCGCCCAGGGTAAGGTCACCATTCCGCTCATCGTGCCGGCTGCCGGCCAGCCGCACATGGACTCGGATTCACGCTGAGGGCGCCACAGCGGGAGCCGGTTCAAAGTCCGCAAGCCCCAGCGCCAACAGAAGATCACACCGGTCGGGTAGAACTGCGTGCATGGACCCGGTGAAGCTGCAACAAGCCCTGGACGACGTCTGCGACCAGGCCCTGCTCCGCCATGGCTTCACGGAGTACATGCGCGACTACCAGCTCGTGATCCACGCGACCGCCGACCCTCGAACCGGGATCGCGCCGGCGACGCTGCGCTACCTGTTCCGCTACTGTGTGCAGGCCGACTGCACCACAACCGTGCGAGCCGACACCTGGCGCGATTCCCTTGACGACCGGCTGATCACTTATGAAACCGGCGTCGATCTCGACGGATACGTCTGGGGCGTCAACTGGCAGCTGCTTTATCCCGGGGCCACACTCGTCGCTGACTCGCCGACCGCCCGGGACTGGGCTGCAGCCATCGGCATCGACTTCCACGAGGTCCGGATCCAAACCAACGCTCACGACCTGACCCTGATCTTTTCGGACCTGCAGATCGAAGAGCTCCCGTCCGACTGGCAGGGACCGGACTACAAGTTTCCGATTCAATAAGCATCAGGAGAACAACAGATCATCTAGCCGGAGTGTCACTCACCTCCCGGGTCGGATCTGTCGCACAGGTCCTGAGTCCTGACACCCTCAGGTTCTTCTTGAGGGCCTTTGCCACGACTGGCAAGTGTCAGCCCTGCGATCAGTCCGCCGTAGGTTCCTGCGAGGTCAGATACGACCGCTCTTCCTCGATCCACTCCTCCGTCAACCGTGCCCCGGTGGCCAGCTCAATCGCCGCCAGCATCGCCGCCCGCCAGCTCTTTCCGTGCTGCCAATCGAAGTAGGGCACCATGGTCCGCAGTTCGGGCCATCGCACCAGGCCCGGGTGGTCTATCCAGTCTTCGACGAACGTGGTGTCGAACGACAGAACCATCTCTTCGTCGGCGGCGAAGCTGATCCGGTTGTTGGTATTGACGTTCCAGAAGGCGCTGTACGCTCGCGCCCCGACGCTCAGCCGCGGAAGCACCGGATCATGAACTCCCTGGAACCCGTTGTATTCGAGCAGCATGACCACAGGACTCGTGCGATCCACCAGCATCGCCCAATCGGAATCCCCGGAGGAAACAAGATAGTCCTCCCCGTCTTCAAAGGGTGCTGTCTCGTAAGCCTCGTAGCCGGCGCCGCCGCTCACCCGGTCTCCGATCTCGGTGAGTGTCAGCGGTTTCCCGTCGTGAGGAACGACGACGCTCCAACAGAGCGCCCCCTCCATCCAGTTCCCCTCTAGGAGACGCTGGTAGTGGTGGTACACGTCAGAGGCCGCGGGCCGTCCATCATTCACGTCTTGAAGCTCCATCGCCACCGGGTGTGAGGTCGAGATCTTTTCAGACGAGTGCGACAGAACATGGCACAGCAGAGAGCATCGGAAGCCGTTGCTGTACGAAGCTGCTGTACGGAGATCAAAAGGCCACTCCCGATGCTTGGAAGTGGCCTTTGAGCTGCGAGCCGACGAGGGGAATCGAACCCCTGACCTTCTGTTTACAAGACAGATGCTCTGCCGATTGAGCTACGTCGGCGTGGTCGTCTGATGAGTGTAGTCGGCTTACGCCCCGGACGTCACCGGCCCGGTGCCGCATCGGAAAAGGTTCGTTCTGCTCTTCCCTCCGCGATGGCCCTGGGGCACCTCCCCTCCGTTCGCCAGATTCTTGACGTGAGATACTCTTGATAATGTCAACAGTTGACTCAATCAAGAGGCATCTCGCTGACGGGATGGGGCATCGACGGTGGGGAGATCGGCCATGGAGACTCCCGAGGACAGGTTCTTCGGCGAACTGGGTGGCGCCTACGCCGAGATACGGCAGGCGTTCGCGCGGCACGTGGGGATGAGCGCGCCCCGGCTCCGGGTGTTGATGTGGTTGTGGAGGGACGGAGAGACCAGCCACAGCGACCTGCGCCGGGCACTGTCCCTTGACGGGGCGAGCATCACGCGCCTGATCAAGGAGTTCGAGACCGAGGGGCTGATCAGCCGCCGCATCGACCCGGAGGACAACCGCTACACGCTGGCTCGCCTGACTCCTGCCGGCGCACGGGCCGCCGCCGAGCTCACCCGGTCCCACCAGACGTACCAGGTGCGACTGCTCGACGGTGTCACCGCGGAAGAGCAGGAAATCGTCCTGCGCGCCCTGGCTCGCGTGTGCGCCAACGTGAACCGCATCGAACACGATCCGCAAGACCGATAGCCCGGCGGAACCCGCAGAAAATCCGAGAAAGAGCGAGGCGATCAGATGACAGACGACGTGAGGGCCATCGGGCGGCGCATGTACGAGGCGTTCAACGCCCGCGACATCGCCGCAACCGAGACGATCTTCTCCGTGGATTTCGTCAGTCACGCGATGGGAACCACCGGCGCCGAGAGCGTCAGGAAGGCCTGGACGGGTCTCCACACGATGTTCCCCGACGTCCGGGTGGTCGTCGAGGACATGCTCGTCGACGGGGACAGGGCCGCCGTCCGTACGGCCCTGCACGGGATCCCGGCAACCGCCGGGGAAGAGCGTCCACCCACGATGATGGAGATCTTCCGGGTGCGGGACGGACGCATCGCCGAACTGTGGGGCGTGTCCACGTTGAAACGCCCCGGCAGCTGACATCCCACCGGACCCCCGCCATGGTCGGCAGGCGAGGATCCAGGTGACGCGCCTCAGCGCTTGCGGTGGCGGGAGACCTCGTAGAGGGCGATGCCCGCGGCGACGCCCGCGTTGAGGGACTCGGCCGCGGCGTTCATGGGGATGCGGACGACCAGGTCGCAGGATTCGCGGACCAGGCGAGACAGACCCTTCCCCTCGGAACCCACGACGACGACCAGTGGGCCGTCGAGGAGGTTGGCGTCGCCGAGCTCGACCGTGCCCTCGCCGTCCAGGCCGATCACGAACAGGCCGGCCTCACGGTAGTCGCGCAGGGCCGCGGTCAGGTTGGCCGCACGGGCGACCGTCAGATTGGCCAGCGTGCCCGCGGAGGTCTTCCAGGCGCCGCCCGTCACCCCGGCCGAACGGCGGGAGGGGATGAGCAGCCCGTGCGCGCCGAAGGCGGTGGCGGAACGGGCGATGGCGCCGAGGTTGCGCGGGTCGGTGACGCTGTCGAGGGCCACGATCAGCGGCACTTCGGCGGCGTCCTGGGCGATGGTGACCAGGTCCTCGGGGTGGGCGTATTCGTACGCCGGGATCTGCAGGGCCATGCCCTGGTGGATCGCCCCTTCGGTGAGCCGGTCGAGCTTCTCCCTGCCGACCTCCAACATCGCGATGCCACGGTCGGCGGCGATCCGGACGGACTCCTTGACCCGGTCGTCGTTGTCGATGCGCATGGCGACGTAGAGGGTGCTGGCGGGCACACCGGCCCGCAGCGCCTCCAGGACGGGGTTGCGGCCGCCGATGTATTCGGGGGCGTCCTCGCCGCGTCTGGCGCGGACCGGGGTGCGCGGCGAGGCGGACCGGCCGCCGGTCCTGTCCTCGCGCTCGATCCGCTCCGTGCGTGCCTTGTCTTTGTGCCAGTGCCGCATGTGCGCCGGCGGGGTCGCCCCCTTGCCCTCCAGACCACGGCGGACGTTGCCGCCGGTGCCCTTGGTCGGACTCTTCTTCTTCGCGGGTCGCCCGGACCCTTTACCCCCACCAGCCATGCTGTCTAGGGTACGGCCTGCTTTCAGCGCGACAGTTCCCAACGAGGACCTTGGGGGGTGTCCTCCACAAGGATCCCGGCTCCGGTGAGCTGGTCGCGGATGCCGTCGGCCGCCGCGAAGTCCTTACGGGCACGGGCCGCCTGACGCTGCTCCAGGGCCACGCTGACCAGCGCGTCGATGGTCGAGCGCAGCCCTCCGGCGTCGCCGCCCGACGAGCGCCACTGCTCCGAGCGCGGGTCCAGTCCGAGCACGTCGAGCATGTTCTGCGTCTCGGCCAGCAATCTGGCGACCTGCTCCTTGTTGCCGTCGGCGAGGGCGACATTGCCCTCGCGGACCACCTCGTGCACCACGGCGAGCGCCTGCGGAGTGCCCAGGTCGTCGTCGAGCGCGTCCACGAACGCCTGGGGCAGCGGCGCGTGCGCGTCCACGTCGTGGATGACCTCGGCCGCCCTGGTGACGAAGCCCTCGATCCGCTGGTAGGCCGAGGCGGCCTCGAGCAGCGCCTCCTCGGAGTATTCGATCGCCGAACGGTAGTGCGGGGCCGCGAGGTAGTAGCGGAGCTCGACCGGGCGGACCTTCTTGGTCACCTCGGGGATGAGCAGGGAGTTGCCGAGCGACTTGCTCATCTTCTCCGCGCCGATCTTGAGCATGCCGTTGTGCATCCAGTAGCGGGCGAAGCCGTCGCCGGCCGCCTGCGACTGGGTCAGCTCGTTCTCGTGGTGCGGGAAGATCAGGTCGACGCCGCCGCCGTGGATGTCGAAGGTCGACCCGAGATATTTGGTCGCCATGGCCGAGCACTCCAGGTGCCAGCCGGGACGGCCGCGCCCCCAGGGGGTGGGCCAGGTGGGCTCACCGGGCTTCTCGCCCTTCCACAGGGCGAAGTCGCGCGGGTCCCGCTTGCAGGAGTCGGTGTCGGTGTCTCCGGCGGCTCGCATGTTCTCGAGCCTCTGGTTGGACAGCGAGCCGTACCGGTCGGCGTAGGACATGACGTCGAAGTAGACGTCGCCGTCCGCGGCGTAGGCGTGGCCGACCTCGATCAGCCGCTCCATCAACTCGATCATCTCGGGCACGTGGCCGGTGGCCCTCGGCTCCACGGTCGGCGGAAGGCAGCCGAGCACCTCGTAGGCCCAGGTGAAGGCGCGCTGGTTGCGCTCTGCGACGACGAACCACGGCACACCCTCGGCTGCCGCAACCCGGATGATCTTGTCGTCGATGTCGGTGACGTTCCGGCAGAAGGTCACCTGGTAACCCGAACGGACCATCCAGCGGCGTAGCACGTCGAAGTTGACGCCAGAGCGGATATGTCCGATATGCGGGGGAGCCTGCACGGTGGCACCACACAGGTAGATCGACGCCCGGCCGGATTCGACCGGAACGAATTCACGGACCGTACGTACGCTGGTGTCGTATAGGTGCAGGCTCACGAAAGAAAGGCTAACGCCTCACCCCACCTCACAAGCCGGGTTGCCAGACGTTGAAGTTGCCCAGGGGTGTCTTTTGTAGTCATTAACGGCGAATGCCGCTAGTGATCATCCTTGGGCGGCGCGTGCCACGGCGGCCCTCGAAGGATCAACAGGGCAGGTAGACCCGCCCGGGATGACGCGCAGGATCCGGTGCGGCTCCGTCGATCATGCCAGCTGCCGATTCTGTAGGCTCAAGGGGCCATGGACGCCAAATCCCCCGCGGCGGTAGACCCGGTCTCCCGCCCGTCCGCACCCCTGCCCCCGTCCGCCAGGCCGGACCGGCTCGCCCGCACCCTGCGCGGTGCCGGGATCGTTGTCGCCGGAGTCGGCGTGGCCGCGCTCACCGCCGCCGCGTGCGTGCTGTCCTTCGAGGACCTGCGCGCTTTCGCCATCACCGGCGAGGCCGACCGGAGACTCGCGTACCTCTACCCGGCGGCCTTCGACGCACTGCTCGTCATCGCGATGATCGGGGTCCTGCTGCTGCGGGGCGGACGGTGGCCGGCCCGCCTGCAGGCGGGAGTGGTCCTGACCCTGCTGTTCCTCACCGCCGCCACCGCCGAGGTGGCCACCGCCACCCGGACCACCGTGGACGTACGGCAGGCGGCCGTCGTGGTGGCCGTGGTCCCGTGGGTGATGCTGGCCATGGCCCTGTGGCTCTGGCTTCTGCTGATCAAGCATGCCGCCGCCCGGCGAGCCGCCGCCGACGCGGTGGCGGCGGACCGCGTCCGCGACATCGTGCCGTTCTCGGAGGCCGAGGTGCCGACTGCGGAGTATCCGGCCCATCGCGGCCTGCCCGCGCGGCCGGCGGCGGATCCCGCCCGGCCCACGTCCCCGGCAGTGCGCCCCGTGCAGCCCGTCCGGCCGGTGCCCCCGGCGGCGGATCCCGCCCAGCCCGTCCTGCTCTCCCACGCCGAGGTCGTGCTCGACCCGCAGGCCGCTCCGCCGCTGGAGTCGGCGCCGCATCACGACCTCCCGTCAGGCGTACCGGTGGTCGGTCCCACAGCCGCTCCGGAGACACCGGAGGTCGAGGAACTTCCCGAACGTCCTGTGGCCCCCGAACGTCCCGCCTCCGCGTCCTCTGGGCGCCCCGTGGCCGCCGAACGCCCTGCCCCCGAGTCCTCTGAACAACCCGCGGCCGCAGAGCGCCCTGCCTCCGCGTCGTCTGAACGCCCCGTGGCCGCCAAGCACCCCGCCTCCGCGTCCTCCGAGCGCCCCGCCACGCCTGAACCGGCTGCTGTCCCCGAACCCGCTCCGCTGCCGGCCAAGCCCGTTCGCTGGGGCGACCTGGTCCGGCCCCGTCAGGGGGACCTGCTGGTCCATCCCCCCCGCGCCGCCGTACAGGACGAAGCGGCGCAGGAGGAACAGCCCGCGCCCGAAGGCCGGGTCAGCGAGCGGGTGGAGACCTGGGGCGCGGGCACGGAACCCTCACAGGAGAGCGCGGAGCCCCCGCAGAGGAGCGCCGGGCCCATCCAGAAGGCCGGGCCCATCCAGAAGAAGGAGCGGAAGCGGAGGGGCGAGGTCGGCGACCGCGACGTCGACACCCAGCCGATTCCGGCGATGACAGGGGAGACCCTGAAGGAGGCACCGGACGAGTCGTCGCCGGACCCGGCGCACGGGGTCGAGCTCGCCGATCGCGAGGAGAGCCTCCCGCGGACGGCGGCCCGGCCGGAGCCACAGACCGAGCAGGCCGGGCGGACCAAGCAGGCCGGGCGGACCGAACAGACCGGGCAGACCGGGCAGACCAGGCAGACCAGGCAGACCAGGCAGACCGACGGTGGATCCGACCCGATCGGCGAGGACAAGGACACGACGCCCCCGCCCTCGATGCGTGTGCGCAGTACACCCACCCCACCGGAGGAGTGAGCCGCCGAGCGGCATTCGCAGGCGCCGCCGTTCGACCTCTGACCGACCGCCCGTCCGCGCCCCTGTCCCGAGACAGTGGGACCTTGGCGTCGCGTCTCTCTCCGCAGAGGCCGAGGGGTGGGATCTCGGCGTCAGGCCGGAGAGGAAACCGGAGTGGCCGGGCACATCACGGCCGGCGGTCTCCGTCCCGCGTTTTCTGTCCGGCGCTCTCCATCCGGCGGTCTCCGTCCCGCAATCTCCGTCCCGCAATCTCCGTCCGGCGGTGGACCGGCCCGCAGCTATTCGCTCACATCTCGGTGAGCGGCGCCCCGCTGCGGGCCGGCGATCTGCTCACCTCGGGGCCGATCAGGGCAGGCCCCGTGCCGGCGCAGGACGTGTCCGGATACGGCCGGGCCCGCCCGGCGTGCATGACGACCGAGCGGGCCTTCCGTCACAGACCGTGGCCTCGTCAACGCTCATGTCTCCGCGTTGAGGTGGTCTCCTGAGCCTCGGTGAAGTCGCCGGGGTGGTTCACAACCCCGCTGTCTAGACCCTGGACCGCTTGAGACCGGCGACGAGGCCGACACCGACCATGGCCAGGACGAGCTGCATGACAAGCTCGATCCAGTCGATGCCGTTCGTGGTGGCGACGCCGAGAACCTGGGCGATCGCGGTACCGATAAGGGCGGCGACGATGCCGACGACGATGGTCAGGATCAACCCGATCGGCTGCTTGCCGGGAAGCAGGAGACGGCCGAGAACGCCGACTACGGCGCCGATGACGATAGCCCCCAGAATGGATGCGATGGTCATATCATCAACCTCCCAGTGAGGTGACCTTCACTCTCACGAGGAGATGGATACCCTTCAGGTAAAGGATATTCCTGGGAACGGAAAATTTTCTCGTCAGCGCGCCTTGTTCGCGCGCATCTGGACCACGACCAGCACCGCGGCCACTGCCAGCACCAGTTGCAGGACGTGCTCCCACCAGTCGATTCCCCGGGTGTCGGCGAAGCCGAGGAGACCGGCGATGAGTGTGCCGACGAGTGCGGCGACGATGCCGACGATGAGCGTCAGCCCTATCGAGAGCTTCTGCCGGCCAGGAATGAGAAGGCGTGCCAGTGCTCCGACGATGGCCCCGATGACAATCGCGGAAACAATCGAACCGATCATGCCCTGCTCCCCCCGGTGACGAGACATGGTCTCCAGGGAGTTACCCAGACATTCACAGATCATCCAAAAAAGGAGGTGGCCCGTACCGCGCCAGTGACGGGCCACCGCCTCGAATGTGTCGACAGCCGGTTCACTCCGCCTGCCGGAGCGCTTACGCGTTCCGTATCAGGAGACGTCTGAACCCGGGATCCGGTTCACCACGATCGCGGTCGCCATGGCCGCCACGCCCTCGCCACGCCCGGTGAGCCCCAGGCCGTCGGTCGTGGTGGCGCTGATGCTCACAGGAGCCCCTACGGCCGCGCTGAGGGCCTTCTCGGCCTCTGCGCGGCGGGGCGCCAGCTTCGGCCGGTTCCCGATGACCTGGACGGCCACGTTGCCGATCTCGAAACCGGCGGCGCGCACCTTGCGGGCGGCCTCCGCCAGGAGGGTGGCGCCGGAGGCCCCTGCCCAGCGGGGATCGGAGGTGCCGAACAGGGCACCGAGGTCGCCGAGACCCGCTGCGGACAGCAGCGCGTCACAGGCGGCGTGGGCGGCGGCGTCGCCGTCGGAGTGCCCGGCAAGGCCGGTCTCGCCCGGCCAGTACAGGCCCGCGAGGTGCAGCTCGCGCCCGGATGCGAACGGGTGGACGTCGACTCCGACGCCCACCCGTGGAAATGTCGTATTCAGGAGTTGAGAACCTCATCGAGCAGGGCCTCGGCCTTGTCCTCGTTGGTCTTCTCGGCGAGCGCGAGCTCACTGACCAGGATCTGCCGGGCTTTCGCCAGCATTCGCTTCTCTCCTGCGGAGAGTCCGCGCTCCTTGTCTCGTCGCCACAGGTCGCGAACGACCTCGGCCACCTTGTTGACGTCACCGGACGCCAGCTTCTCCAGGTTGGCCTTGTAGCGGCGGGACCAGTTCGTGGGCTCTTCGGTGTGAGGCATGCGAAGCACGTCGAAAACGCGCTCAAGGCCCTCTTGACCGACGACATCGCGAACACCTACGAGTTCTGCGTTGTCAGCCGGCACCTGGACGGTAAGGTCGCCCTTGTCGACCTTGAGAACCAGGTAGGTCCTTTCCTCACCTTTGATGGTTCGGGTCGTGATTGCCTCGATCCGAGCAGCCCCGTGGTGGGGGTAGACGACAGTGTCGCCGACCTGGAAAGTCATGTGACAAGTACCCCTTCCGCTGTACTCAAGAGTACCACGTATCCACAGCCTCCCGGAACAGTGAAATCACCATAACTGCAGGTCAAAGCGGCATTTAAGGGCTTGACAAGAGCTGGACTCTATGAATCAAGGGGGATAAAAGGGTTCATGACCTGCGTTACCCGCCTCCCGATGATCAGGCGGGCCGCCGGAAAACCCGGCAAAGCTCACGGATAGGGTTGGCTCTGCCCCACCTCTTGTGTGACAAGGAGAATGCACGCCGTGACCCGCAACCGCCGTCACTGGGCGATCGCCGCCGCCGCGTTCCTCGCAGCCGCTCCGGTCCTGGCCGGCTGTGGTGCCGGATCCGACGCGAACACCAACAAGCCCTACGCGCCCACCGAGGCGCTCGTCGCCAACGTCAAGGGGATCGACATCTCCCAGGGGTTCTTCCTGGGCCCGGACTCCGGCGCGACCCTGCCCGTGGGCGGATCGACCCCGCTCTACCTGTCGATGGTGAACAACAACCAGGCAGCCGACCGGCTCCTCGGAGTCGGCGTCGACCCGGCCGTCGGCACCGCCAAGGTCACCGCACCGGTCGACCTCCCCGTCAGGCAGCGGGTGAACGTCGGCAAGCCCACCCCCACGATCGTGATCGAAGGGCTCAAGAAGGCTCTCACCGGCGGTGAGAGCATCCCGGTGCAGCTGCAGTTCGCGAACGCGGGCGTCATCCCGATCACGGTCCCGGTCATCACCCGCAGCCGTGAGTTCACCCAGTTGCCGCAGGCTCCGGGCGCCACCGCGGCCCCGACGCCGACACCGACGCCGTCCGCCACCACGGAGCACGCGGAGGGCGACCACTGAAAGGCCGCTGAACAACTTGCTGGTGGAGGGGTGTCTCGCGGCCGGGACGCCCCTCTTCGCTGTGCCCAGGTGTCGTTCGCGCGGGTCGGTCCGAGACTGATCAGGGTACGGAGGTCGAGGCCGACCGCAGGCGATGAGCTCATGCACCGGTCGGTACCGCTTCGGCCCGGCCGATCAGCAGCCAGAAAGAATTTCGGCAAATTTGTCACAGGCCGGCGGGCGGCCCTGTTTCAGCCGGTGACCGGATGGCAACGGATGCCGGGAGACAGGAAGGGTGTTTCCCATGCCGGACACCGATCGGACCACCGACGAACAGCAGCCGAGATCGACCGCGTGGCAGACGGCGCTCACCGTCTTGCAGGAGGCGGAACCGCCCTTCATCCCGGCGGGGGCGCACGCGATGACCGTGGTCATCTCCTATCCCCCCGGTGATCCCGGTACGCCGCCGCACCGGCACTCCGGCCCGGCGTTCGGCTACGTGCTGGAAGGCGAGATGGTGCTGGAGCTGGAAGGCGAGCCGGAGCGGGTCGTGCGCGCCGGAGAGACGTTCTGGGAGCCGGGTGGCGACGTCATTCACTACCAGGACGGCAACAACCGCGACGACGTCCCGCTCCGTTTCACCGTCACGATGCTGTGCGAACCCGGCAAGCCGATGCTCACCCTGGTGGACGACGAGGAGCTCGCCCGGCGCAAGGACCGCCGTGCCCCTCGGCCGTCCTGACCACGGGCCCCTGGCCGCAGCGCCGTCACCGGCTGCCGGTGGAGGGCGCAGTCGCCCCACTGCGCCGACAGCGAGAACGACCCCTCCGAAGGCACCCGGTTCGATTCGCTCGACGGACTCAACGACACGGACCGCCCTCGCGGCGGGTGCCTCGGTGCCGCTCCCCGACAACGAAGGGTATGTATCCCGGCGGGAGGCCGGGGCGATGGGCGAAGTGTGCGAAGACCGCACAAGCTCGGCAACGGACACAGCTCATCGAGGAAAGGCAGGCATGCCATGAAGTTCGCAGTCATCGGCGGGACCGGGCTGATCGGGTCACAGGTCGTACAGAACCTGAACGCCGCCGGGCACGAGGCGGTGCCGCACTCGCTGTCCACCGGGGTCGACGTCCTCACCGGTCAGGGCGTGGACGCGGCGCTGGCCGACGCGGACGTGGTCGTCAACCTGACCAACTCCCCGACCTTCGACGCCGACTCCCCCGCGTTCTTCCAGACCTCGATGGACAACCTTCTGGCTGCGGCCCGGCGGGCAGGCGCCGGGCACTTCGTCATCCTGTCCATCGTCGGCGTCGACCAGGTGCCCGAGCTCGACTACTACCGTGCCAAGACCCTCCAGGAAGACCTGCTCAAGGCCGGCCCCATCCCCTACTCCATCGTCCGCGCCACCCAGTTCATGGAGTTCATCGACGCCGTCCTGTCCTGGACCGCCGACGGCGACACCGTCCGCCTGCCCCGCACCCCCATCCAGCCGATCGCCGCGGCGGACGTCGCCGCCGCTGTCGCCGACGTCGCGGCCGGATCACCCCTGAGCGGCACCCTCGACGTGGCCGGGCCCGAGGTCTACCCGCTGGACGAACTCGGCCGGATCACCCTCGCCGCCAAGGGTGACAGGCGCTCGGTGACCACCGACGACACCGCCGGCATGTTCGCCGCCGCCCACGGCGACGTCCTCACCGCCGGGGACGGCGCCCGCATCGCCCCCACCCGCTACGCGGACTGGCTCAAGTAGCCCGCACGCTACGACGTCCCCGGAGTCTCCCGGGATCCCCCAGCCGCCCAGATCCCTCAGCCCTCGGCGGGGTCGAACTTGTACCCCAACCCCCGGACGGTGAGGATGCAGCGCGGGTTGGAGGGGTCGGACTCGACCTTGGCGCGCAGCCGCTTGACGTGCACGTCCAGGGTCTTGGTGTCGCCCACGTAGTCGGCGCCCCAGACGCGGTCGATGAGCTGGCCGCGGGTGAGCACCCGGCCGGCGTTGCGCAGCAGCACCTCCAGGAGCTCGAACTCCTTCAACGGAAGCTGCACCTGCGCGCCGCGGACCGCGACGATGTGCCTGTCCACGTCCATCCGGACCGGTCCCGCGCTCAGCACGGCCGTCTCCGGCTCCTCCACGTCGCCCTGGCGGCGCAGCACCGCGCGGATCCGGGCCACCAGCTCACGCGACGAGAACGGCTTGGTCACGTAGTCGTCCGCGCCGAGTTCGAGCCCGACGACCTTGTCGATCTCGCTGTCCTTGGCGGTGAGCATGATCACGGGAACGCTGGAACGCTGGCGGAGGGAGCGGCAGACCTCGGTGCCGGGCAGGCCCGGCAGCATCAGGTCGAGCAGCACCAGGTCGGCCCCGTTGCGGTCGAACGTCTCCAGCGCCTCGGGGCCGGTGGCCGCGACCGCGACCTCGAAGCCCTCCTTGCGCAGCATGTAGGACAGGGCGTCGGAGAACGACTCCTCGTCCTCGACAACAAGCACGCGAGTCACTGCGCGGCCTCCAGGGAGATGGTGGTGGTAGCGGGTACGGCTACCGCCATGCCGCCGAAGGCGGGCAGGCGGAGGGTGAAGGTGGAGCCGGAGCCCTCCTTGCTCCACACGGTGACCGCGCCGTTGTGGGCGGCGGCGACGTGCTTGACGATGGCCAGACCGAGGCCGGTGCCACCGGTGGCGCGTGAGCGGGCGGCGTCGACGCGGAAGAACCGCTCGAAGATCCGTTCCTGGGCGTTCTCGGGGATGCCGATGCCCTGGTCGCTCACGCTGATCTCGACGGACTCGGTGTGCGGGCCCGCCGGGCGCGCGCTGACCACGACCCGGGTGTGCTCGGGGCTGTAGGCCACCGCGTTGTCGATGAGGTTGCGCAGCGCGGTGACGAGGAGCTCGTCGTCGCCCCAGATCTGCAGGCCCTCGGCGCCGCCGGCCACGAGCGTGATGTCCTTGGCCGCCGCCGTGGTGTTGCAGCGGTCGATGGCCTCGTGCACGGCCTCGTCGATCGGGACCGGGCCGGGAGTGGGGATGGGCTCGGCTCCCTGGATCCGGGAGAGCGTGATGAGGTCCTGGACCAGGTAGGTGAGGCGGGCGGCCTCGTGCTGCATGCGCCCAGCGAAGCGGGTGACCGCCTCGGGGTCGTCGGCGGCGTCCTGGATGGTCTCCGCCAGCAGTGACAGTGCCCCCACCGGTGTCTTGAGTTCATGGCTCACGTTGGCGACGAAGTCACGGCGGACCGCCTCGACGCGCCGGTGCTCGGTCTGGTCCTCGGCGAGCACGAGCACCTGGCCGTAGGAGCCCAGCGGGGCGACCCTGACCGCGAAGTTGGTCGAGTCCTGGCCGAACTTGAATCCGGCCACCTCGATCTCGCTCTCGCGGATCTCGCCGTCCCTGCGCACCTGCCTGGCCAGCGCGAGCAGCTCGGCCGCCATCAGGTGATCCCCCTTGACCAGGCCGAACGCCCGCGCGGCCGAACTGGCCCGCAGCACCCGGTCCTCCTTGTCGAGCACGACCGCCGAGGACGGCAGTACGGCCAGCACCGAGGCGACCCCTTGGGGCAGCGCACCGGGCTCGACGTCGTCCACCGGCGTCATCGTTCTCTGCTGGCCCATGTTATGGCGGACGACCATCACGGCCAGCGCCCCCACGACGAAACCGGCCAGCGCGGCCAGGCTCGCCATCAGCTCACTCACGTGATCCTCCTGTCGGCTTCACGCCCTTGATGGTAGGCGGGGGTTTTGCCGTTCAGGCTGCTCATCAGGGTACGACCATTGCCTTTCCCACAAAGTTCACTTTACGGTCGAGGTTCGTTCACCGTCGCGCGCGTACGTTGAGTGCCATGCGCGACGCCTACCACGAAGAACTCGATTCCCTCACCGACCGGCTGGTCGAGATGACCCGCCTGGTGAGGTCGGCGATCTCCAGGGCCACCACGGCCCTGCTCGACTCCGACCTCCAGCTCGCGGAGACCGTCATCTCCCAGGACGAGGAGGTCGACCGGATCTTCGCGGAGATCGAGGCGTCGATCTTCGACCTGATGGCCAGGCAGCAGCCGGTGGCCGTGGACCTCCGGACGATCGTCGTGGCCCTGCGGATGGGCACCGACCTGGAACGGATGGGAGACCTGGCCGAGCACGTGGCCAAGGTCGCCCGGCTGCGCCACCCGGAGTCGGCGATCCCGCCGGAGATCCGCGCCACCATCCTGGAGATGGGGCAGATCGCCGAGCGTCTGATCACCAAGACGGGCAGCTGCATCGCCTCGCGCGACGTGGAGTCCGCCCTGGAGCTGGAGGCCGACGACGACGCGATGGATAAGCTGCACCGCAGGCTGTTCAAGGTGCTGATGGCCGACGACTGGAAGTACGGGGTCGAGCCGGCCATCGACGTGACGCTGATCGGCCGCTACTACGAGCGCTACGCCGACCACGCGGTCCGCGTCGCCCAGGACGTGGTCTATCTGGTGACCGGTTCCCGGACGAAGGATCCCGACCTGCTGTGAGGCCCGCGGAACGGCCGGAGACCGCCGGAGCGTGCGAGGACGGTCGAGGGACCCGCCGGAGCGTGCCCCGGGAACGGGCGAGGACGGTCGAGGGACCCGCCGGCTCGGGCGGGGCCCCTCCCCGTACGGTCTCCCGGAGACCGTACGGGGAGACCCGGGAACGCGAGCCGGCCCCGGCGACTCCGCTGCCACCAGGGCCGGTTCTGTCACCAGGGCCGGTTCTGTCACAGGGGCCGGCCTGGCCGGTGCCTACTTGCCCTGGTTGGCCACGGCCTTGATGGCGGCCTCGGCGGCCTCGGGGTCGAGATACAGGCCGCCCTTGGTGACCGGGCGGAAGTCGTCGTCCAGCTCGTAGCGGAGCGGGATGCCGGTGGGGATGTTGAGCCCGGCGATCTCGTCGTCGCCGATCCCGTCGAGATGCTTGACCAGCGCGCGCAGCGAGTTGCCGTGCGCGACGACCAGGACGGTCCTGCCCGCCGACAGGTCCGGCACGATCTGGTCGTACCAGTAGGGGAGCATACGGTCGACGACGTCCTTGAGGCACTCGGTCCTCGGCAGCAGCTCGTCCGGCAGCGCCGCGTAGCGCGGGTCGCCGATCTGCGAGAACTCGTCATCGTCGGCGATCGGGGGCGGCGGGGTGTCGTAGGAACGGCGCCAGAGCATGAACTGCTCGTCGCCGAACTCGGCGCGCGTCTGCGCCTTGTCCTTGCCCTGCAGCGCGCCGTAGTGGCGCTCGTTGAGCCGCCAGGAGCGGGTGACGGGCAGCCAGAGCAGGTCGGCGGCGCCCAGTGCGAGGTTGGCCGTCTGGATCGCCCGGGTCAGCACCGAGGTGTGGACCACGTCGGGCCGCACTCCGGCCTCCAGCAGCAGCCGGCCGCCGCGCCGCGCCTCCTCCTCGCCCGTGGCCGAGAGCCCCGCGTCCACCCATCCGGTGAACAGACCCTTAGCGTTCCACTCGCTCTCACCGTGCCGCAGCAGCACCAAAGTCGCCATACGGACAAGCTTAGTGGGCGGCCCGCGCAGCATCCCGAGGCCGGAGAGGCCTCGGCGCCGTGGACCGGCGGGCGGACCTGGGCGCCCAGAACCGGAGAAGCGGGGTCTTCAACACCCCGGACCGGAGAAGCGAAGAGGTCCTCGGCACCCCGGACCGGAGAACCAGGGTCTTCAGCGCCCCGGACGGAGAGGTGGGGGCCTCAGCGGTCGGGGTCGGCGAACCGGGCGAACGCCTGCAGGTTGGCGAGCGACTCGCCGCGCTTGGCGCGCCACTCCCACTCACGCCGGATCGAGGAGGCGAAACCCAGCTCCAGCGCCCGGTCGAAGCCCTCGTCGGAGTAGGTGAGCACGCAGCCGAGCAGCCGGTCGATCTCACCTTCGGAGATCGCCGCCAGCGGGATCCGGCCGACGAGGTAGACGTCGCCGATCGGGTCGAGGGCGAAGTGCACGCCGTACGTGGAGCCGTTCTTGGTCAGCAGCCAGCGGTAGAAGTCGGCGTGGTTCTCGTCGGGCTGGCGGCAGAAGAACGCCTCCACGTGCAGGGCCTGGTCCCCCAGGATCAGCCACGTCATGGTCGCGAGCTTGTGCTGGCCGGGGAGCTTCGCCAGGAAGGCCCCCGGCCGGGGCTCCTCGTAGGAGACCTCCGCGCCTTTCAGCGCCGCCTCGATCGTTTCACGCATGCGCCCAGCCTACGAGCCGACCGCGATCGGGGTGTGGTGAAGATTCGCCATCGCCCCCACGTAGACGTCCGCGAGCCGGGCCGCGGTGGCCGACCAGCCGAAGGCCGCGGCATGGGTCACCGCCCCCGTCGAGAGCGTGTCGCGCCAGGCCGGGCGGCGCACGAACCGGCTGAGCACCTGCGCCCAGTCATGCGGGTCGTGACCGTCGACGAGCACGCCGGAGACCCCGTCGCGTACGGCGGTGCGCAGGCCGCCCACGGATGCCGCGGCGACCGGCGTGCCGCAGGCCTGGGACTCCAGGGCGACCAGGCCGAACGACTCGTTGTGCGAGGGGACCACCGTCACGTCTGCCGCGCGGTACCAGTCGGCCAGGCCGTACTGGGGCGCCGGTGGGACGATCCTGACCACGTCGGAGATGCCCAGGGAGGCGGCGAGGTCGGTGAGGTAGGAGGGCTGGGCCCGTCCGTTGCCGCTGAGGCCTCCGACGCAGGCGACGACGAGCCTGGAACGGAGCGAGGGATCGTCGACGAGCATCCGGGCCGCGGCGCGCAGCAGTACGTCGGGGCCCTTGAGCGGCTGTACGCGGCCCACGAACAGCAGCACGTGGGCGTCCTGCGGCAGCGCGAGCCGGTGGCGGGCCGCGCCCTTGGACGCGGGCTGGAAGACCGTGAGGTTCACGCCGGGGTTGACGACCTCGACGCGGCCGGGGGCGGCGCCGTACAGCTCGATGAGCTCCCGGGCCTCGGTCGGGGTGTTGGCCACCAGTCGGTCTGCCACCTGGACAACCTGCTCCTCGCCCAGCACGCGGGCGGTCGGCTCGGGTCTGTCGCCCTTGGCGAGCAGGAGGTTCTTGACCTTGGCCATGGTGTGCATGGTGTGCACCAGCGGCACGCCCCAGCGCTCCTTGGCCAGCCAGCCCACCTGGCCGGAGAGCCAGTAGTGGGAGTGGATCACGTCGTAGCGGCCCGGGTCGTACATGGCCTCGGTGCGCAGCACACCCGACAGGAAACCGCAGAGCTGGCCGGGCAGGTCGCCCTTGTCGAGCTCCTCGTACGGCCCGGCGGTGACGTGGCGGACCGAGACGCCCGGGGCGAGTTCGGCGACCGGTGGCAGCTCGCGGGAGGTCTGCCGGGTGAAGATCTCGACCTCCACACCCAGCGTGGCGAGGCGTTTGGCCACCTCGACGATGTAGACGTTCATGCCGCCCGCGTCTCCGGTCCCCGGCTGGTCGAGGGGAGACGTGTGCATGCTGATCGTCGCGACTCGGTTGACCCGTCGTCGCCTCACCGACATCACCTCCGAGGGGGATGCAACCCTCCACCACTTCGTAATATTCCCGTCATATGGATGCACCAGGCCGGGCCGAGCACCGCCCTGGCAGGATTGAGGGCCATGAACAGGACAGCAGTGGTGACAGGTGCCAGCAGCGGGATCGGCGAGGCGACGGCGCGCCGGCTGGCGGCTGAGGGTTTCGACGTGGTGGCCGCCGCGCGGCGCCGGGACCGGCTGGACGGGCTGGCCGCCGAGGTTCCCGGGATCCGCGCGGTGACCCTGGACGTGACCTCCCAGGAGTCGGTCGACGAGCTCGCCGCCTCTCTGGACCGTTGCGACGTGCTGGTCAACAACGCGGGCGGCGCGATCGGCCTGGAGCCGGTGGCGAGCGGGGACGCGGCCGACTGGCAGAAGATGTACGACATCAACGTGCTGGGCTCGCTCCGTGTCACCCAGGCGCTGCTGCCCCGGCTCGTCGAGTCGGGCGACGGGGTGCTGGTGATGCTGACCTCGGTCGCCGGGCTGGTCTCCTATGAGGGCGGCGGCGGTTACAACGCGGCCAAGCACGCCCAGAGCTCCATGACCGAGGTGCTCCGGCTGGAGCTGTGCGGCGAGCCGGTCCGGATCGTCGAGATCGCCCCCGGCATGGTCCACACCGAGGAGTTCGCCCTCAACCGCTTCCGCGGTGACTCCGCCGCCGCCGACCGCGTCTACCAGGGCGTCCCCGATCCGCTGTCGGCCGACGACGTGGCCGACGCCGTGGCGTGGTGCGTCACCCGTCCCGCCCACGTGAACATCGACCGCCTGGTCATCCGTCCCCGCGCCCAGGCCGCCCAGTACAAGATCCACCGCGTCTGACATGGGGAGACCGATCGGGGCGATCACCAGGGGGACGACGGGACACAACCGGCTGCGGCGGGCCGACCGGTGGATCGCCGCCGTCCACGGCCGTCTCCTGCGCATCGCGGACCGCCCGCTGGTGGTCGACCTCGGCTACGGGGCCTCGCACACCACGACCCTGGAGCTGTTCCTGCGGCTGCAGAGGATCTGCCCGTCGGTCGAGGTCGTCGGCATCGAGATCGACCCGGCCAGGGTGGCGGCGGCGAAGCCGTACGAACGTCCGGGGCTGTCCTTCGCGCTGGGCGGCTTCGAACTGCCGGTGAGCCGGCCGCCCCTGCTGGTCCGGGCGTTCAACGTGCTGCGGCAGTACGGCGAGGCCGAGGCGTGGGACTACTGGACGATGCTCCGCGGGCGGATCGCCTCGGGCGGGGTGATCGTCGAGGGCACCTGCTCGGAGGTGGGCCACCGCGCGGTCTGGGCCGGGCTGGACGGCTCCGGCCCCCGGACGCTGACCTTCTCCGCCCGGTTCGACGCCTTCGAACGCCCCTCCGACCTGGCCGAACGCCTGCCCAAGACGCTGATCCACCGCAATGTCCCCGGCGAGCCCATCCACGCCTTCCTCCGCGACTTCGACCACGCGTGGGCGGTCAACGCCCCCCTGAGCCCGTACGGCTCCCGCCAGCGGTGGATCGCCGCCGTGCGGACGCTCGCCGGGGCCTGGCCCGTGGCGGAACGCCCCTCGCTGGGCGGCCCCGCCCGCTGGAGGCTCGGCGAGCTCACCCTCCCCTGGTCGGCCGTCGCCCCCCTGCTCCCGGAATCGCACCCGAGGACGGGCTGACCGCGGGACATCGGCTTTACCCGCCCGGCCTCCCGCTCATCGCGGGCCCGACTTCATCGCGGGCCCGAGTTCATCGCGGGCCCGACCGACCGAGACGGGATCCTGCCAGGCGAGCACGCTCTCGAAGGTGGCGACCGACCGGGACGACGACCGCGACGAGATCTCCCCGACGAGAACCCGCTAAACGAGCGCGCTCTCGAAGGTGGCGTAGGCCACCGCGTCGAACAGCACGAACCTGACCTCGGTGACGCTCGTGGGCGTCCGCCGTACGGTCGACAGCGCGATGCGGGCGCCGTCGTCCATCGGCCAGCCGTAGATCCCGGTCGAGATCGCGGGGAAGGCCACGGTGGCGGCCCCCAGCTCGTCGGCGACCCGCAACGACTCGCGATAGCACGAGGCGAGCAGCGCCGAGCGGTCCTCCGCCGCCGAGTGGACCGGGCCGACGGTGTGGATCACCCAGCGGGCGGGGAGGTGGCCGGCGGTGGTGGCGACCGCCTTCCCGGTGGGCAGGCCCCGGCCGTAGCGCGACGCCCGCAGGGCCCGGCACTCCTGCAGGATCTCCGGGCCGCCCCGGCGGTGGATGGCCCCGTCGACGCCCCCGCCACCCAACAGCGAGGAGTTCGCCGCGTTGACCACCGCGTCGACCTCCTGTCCGGTGATGTCCCCCTGGATCAGTCTGATCTCCATGGCGATGCGCCCTTTCACGGCTGACGGCTTCTCCACCGAGTCTGCCCCCCGCCGCTCCGGGATGCCGTCCGCCCCGGGATTCCCGGCGATCCGGGAAACTCGACAGCCCGTAGTACTACCCCTCGTGGTGCGGGAGTTAGGCTTGTCCCTGTGAAGGGTCTCGGCGAGCTGGAACGCAGCATCATGGACATCATCTGGGCACAGCCATCCGCGGTCACCGCGCGCGAGGTCGGGCGTCTCATCGCCGACCGGGATCTCGCGCCCACGACCGTGATGACCGTGCTCGACCGGCTCACCCGCAAGGGGTTCCTGCACCGCACCCGTGACGGGCGCGCGTGGCGGTACGAACCAGCGGAGAGCCGCGACGCATACATCGCGGAGCTTATGCTTGAAGCACTCGACCTGACCGGAGACCGGTCGGCCGCACTTACCCGATTCGCACAGACCGTCTCCGGCAACGAGGCGGAGATCCTGCGCAGAGCCCTGACGGAGCTGGAGGACGAGTGATAACCGCGGCAGCCCTGGCGACACTCGCCTTGGTCTGCGCGGTTGGAGCCTGGCGGTTCACCCGGGCGCGGTGGACCTACCGGGCCCCGCATGTCGCCATCGTCCTGTGGCAGGCGCTCGGCGTCACCTGGGGCCTGGCCGGGACCGGCGCGCTGCTCGCCTACGCCCTGGAGCCCTACGGCCAGGGCGTGCTGCACGGTCTCGCCGCCTTCGCCTCCTCCGCGCTCGGCGCCGGGGACGGCCCGCTCGAACCCTACGACCTGCCGCGCATCCTGGCCCTCGTCGCCGGGCTGACCGCGCTCACCGTGCTCGTCATGGTGCTGCTGAGCGCGGGCGTGCAGACGCTCCGCGCCCGGCACCGCCACCGCGTCCTGCTCACCCTCATCGCCCGCGAGGATCCCGGGGTCCCCGGCGTGCGGGTGGTCGACCACCCGGGGGCCACCGCCTACTGCGTACCCGGCCTCCGCTCCCAGGTCGTCGTCAGCGCGGGCACCCTGAAGCTGCTGTCCGCCGACGAGCTGACCGCGGTGCTCGCCCACGAGACCGCGCACGTCCGCGAGCGCCACGACCTGGTGCTGCTCCCCTTCGCCGCGCTGCGCCGGGCGCTGCCCTGGTCGCGATTCATCGCGACCGTGCAGAACGAGGTCAGCCTGCTGGTGGAGATGGCCGCCGACGACGTGGCCCGCCGCTACTGCTCCCCGCGCCGGCTGGCCACCGCCCTGCTCCGCTTCGGTACGGCGGGCGCGGTGCCGACCCCGAACGGAGCGCTCGGCGCGGCCGGCTCCTCCTCGGCGGTGATGGCCCGGGTCGAGCGCCTCATCACCCCCGGCCCGTACCTGCCCCTCGGGGTCCGCTACAGCATCGTCGCCTTCTCCGTCACCCTGACCGCTTCCGCGCCTTTGCTCTGGTTGATTCCGCACTGACCCTTTCTTTGCTTGCAACTGTTAACCGAAGCGTTTGCAATTGCAAGCACTATCGGGCAGACTGAAGCCATGGCATTACCCAAGGTCGGCTCGATCGGCGAGTACATCCGCGAGCAGCGCACGCAGGCGAAGATCTCCCTGCGCCAGCTCGCCAGCGCGGCGGGGGTCTCCAACCCCTACCTCAGCCAGATCGAGCGGGGACTGCGCAAGCCCAGTGCGGAGATCCTGAACCAGATCGCCAAGGGGCTGCACATCTCGTCGCAGGCGCTGTACGTCCAGGCCGGTCTCATCGAGGAGCGCGAGCCGGACAACGACGTGCTGAGCGCGATCAGGACCGACCGCCTCATCACGGAGCGCCAGCGCCAGGTGCTGATCGACATCTACGAGTCGTTCCGCAAGGAGAACCGGGCCGCGGAGGCGGACGGGGACGGGGACACCTTCCAGGAGGCACGTCCCGCACCGGAGCCGCAGGGAGGCGACGCCGGCTCCTCGCCGAACGACGACGCACCGCTGCCCGAGGGATATCTCGCCGCGCTGAAGCCCTACGGGGCACCTTCGGCCAACGGCGACGCCACATCGGAAACCAAGGAAGGTTGATCCAATGACTCTCGCCACCGAAGTCAAGAAGCTCGCCGAGTCCAAGCCGTTCTACGCCGTGGCCGGCGTCGGCGACTTCGCCGCCGAGAAGCTCCGTGAGCTTCCGGAGCAGCTCCAGAGGCTGCAGGGCCGCCGCGAGGAGATCCGCGAGGCCGCCAAGGACCTGCCGGAGAAGGCCAGGGAGTTCGCCGGCAAGGCCGAGGTCTATGCCAAGGACTTCAGCGGCAAGGCCGAGGGCTACGCCAAGGACTTCCCCGACAAGGCTCGCGGCTACGCCGACCACTTCACCGGCAGGGCCGTCGAGCTCTACGAGGAGTTCGCCAGCCGCGGCCGCAAGGTCGTCTCCAAGAGCAGCGGCGAAGCGGCCCTGGAGCTGGAGGAGATCTCCGAGAAGGCCGAGCCCGCCATCGCCACCCAGGCCACCAGGAAGAACAACCGCACCCCGAAGAACACCTCCACCCGCAAGGCCTGAGACTCGCCACGACCGGGTGAGCTCGTCCCGTGTGCCGGCGGTGCGCGCTTCGAGCGTGAGGGCGGTCATGACCGCGGTGCCCGGCGGGTCGGCGTGCTGCGACCCGCCGGGCCTTTCGGCGCTCAGGGCAGGTGACCGAGCCCGCGACGCCGGTGCATCCGCTCGCCGGGTTGGTGGCGGTCCTACCCGCCGGCAAGATGGCGGAGGTGACCGGATCCGGGCCGGTGTTGTGGGCGATCAGGGTGTAGGTCAGATACGGGACCAGGATGCCCAGGTGGGGTTGCGCTTCCAGCGCTGGGCCTTGAGGGCCCGCGCCGATGACGTTAAGCGTCCGCGCCAATACTTACAAGAAGCCCAACATGTCCGGTCAGGCCAAAACAAAGAGGGCGAATACCCCATTTAATTGGGGACCGCTCGTTATTCCTCGGTTATTCACTCGGCCCGAACCGGGCATGGCCCGCACCGCCTTTCCCGTCCGGCGCGAATCCGCAGGTCCGGCTCGAAAGCGCCCGTGCCTACGAGCCCCGACCCGTCCGCCAAGAGGCGCATCACACCAGCCCCGGTGCTCCCGCCCTGCCGGGCTCGGAAGAAGACCGTCGCAAACAGTGCTGTCGAATGGCCTCATCCGGCCACCGACAGCGCAGCAACCGCGGCACCCCCAGCCGGCTCATGGCCACACAGCAAGGTCATGGAACGGTCCCAGCCGCTGAACAGCTCTGCGATAGATCACGGTCGCGGTTCGCGATCGTCAGGAGTCGGCCATACCAGCCGGTAGCGGTGTTTCGAGGTTCGACGGTGTTCCCGGCCTCGGGGCCGGTCGGACGAGAGAGCGCGCCGGTACGGCGGGAGTGGGAACCGGAAGAGCTGATCGCGGCGTGGACGCTGCTGGACGATGCCCGGGAGCTTGGTGGCCGACAAGACCGGCGCCACCCGGCTCGGCTTCAGCCGGGATGCAGGGAAAAGCATCCATGATCATCTTATCGGCGGGAAGGGATGGGCGGACAGCGGAGTCGTCCGGGTAAGAGCTTCTCAAAGGAGGTGGAAAGGCGGGCCGGGTGCGCAGCCGGGAGGAGTGTTGTTGCCGCTGATGTCGAAATCAGCGCAGGTGAGGAACAGGTAGTTGAATTTGCCGAGCAGGAAGGCCAGGATTCCGACGGCGACCGTGACGAGGACTGCCCGCAGCCGGTGCAGTTCGGGGAGCTCGGCGTAGTCGGGCAGCAGGATCCTCGACAGCAGCCACGTCAGGGTCGGCGCGCCGACCAGGGTGAGCACCACCTCGAAGTAGTGCAGGTAGTGAGCCCCATGGGTTCTCCGTGCCATGACGGCCAGCACGATCCAGACCGAGGGCAGTGCCAGCGCGACCCAGCCTCCCCAGGGCAGCGCGCCTCTGGTGTGCAGCATCAGGCCCGAGAGCAGCACCGCCGTGGCCACGGCCCAGATTCCCAGCACGGCGTCGAAGAAGATGGCGCCGTACGCGCCCAGTGTGAACGCGGGCCACAAGATGACGAGCGTGCCACCCGCCGTCGCTGCCGCGGTGGCCCGGAGCGTGGGGTCGACCTCGGGGAAAGCCTGCTTCCCTTTCGGGCTGGGCTCGCGCGAGGCCCCACCGACCATGTCCACTCCAACCGCTCGGCACCAGCCATCGGGGCGAGTCGCTGGACTCACGCTTTCGGGCACGACGCACGCCCACTCTCCGGAGAATATAGAGAGGCGCAGCGCGTTCCCGGCCCGGCAACTCACCGTCCGCACCGAGAAGATGACGATGTTTTCGTCAGCCGGCGGGACGGCAGGCGAAAAACCGTCAGATCAGCGCCACAACGGTGATCATGGACAAGGCTGTGATCACCGTGATCGCGCTCGATCGTGCCGGCAAGAACGCTGTCAGGAGGAGGCCCGGGCGGACGATCGCGGTGTCCCGGCGGGAAACCGACGCGGCCCGTGCCCTCTTGCGGATACGGCCGTCCGGGTACCCAATGGGGAGTGGCCAGGCATCTGCCGCGGCTCCGCATCACCCCCCGACAGAAGGGACCCCCCCCCATGATCCTCCGCACTCCGCACCGCGGCGTCGATGTCGATGTCGATGTCGACGTCGGCGTCACCGTCCGCGCCGGCCGCCGATAAGCCGGCCGAGGACGACTCGCCGGGGTCAGTCCCTGCCCTGCCAGGTCGTCACGCAGACCTCGTTGCCCTCCGCGTCCGCCAGCACCCAGAAGGCGGGGGCCGCGGCGTCGGACAGCAGCACTCCGCCCGCGGCCAGCGCGGCTTTGATGCGATGGGGTGCCTCGTCGTGCGGGACCGAGACGTCGAAGTGGATCCGGTTGCGCTGCGGCCGCGGCGCGTCCATCTGCTGGAACCAGATCGCCGGCCCCTGACCGGCGGGGTCGATAAGCGGGTCCTCGGGCCCCGACGCACCGGCCTCGTCGCCGTAGCCCAGCACGGCCTTCCAGAACGGGCGGACGGCGGCGATGTCGAGCGCGTCGACGGCGATCTCGATGAGCTGGGCGGACCGTGCTCCCCGCTCACCGGCTCCGGCGTCGAGGCGTAGTCCGAGCCCGTCCACGGTCGAGGAGATCCGGTGGGCGAGCTCGATCTCCAGCGGGGTCACCCGGGCGGCGGCGAGGGACTGCAGCGTGATGATCACCTGATCCCGGCGGACGTCCATCCACAGACTGCCGTCGGCGTCGTCGCCGGCCACGACCGCCACCCGCGCGGCGACCTCGCACCCCTGCGTCAGCGACGCCACGGGCACCGACGCGCGCACGACCCCCAGGATGTAGCGCCACCCCAGATCGCCGACCGCGTCGGAGATCTCCAGGCGGCTCAGTCTTTCACCCGTGCCTTGAGCATTCTGTGTCATATCGGCATGGTCGCAGAATTCCATGATCGGATTTCTGGAATGAGGGCACCGGTCCCGTCCGCCCCTGGTGCCATGACACGCGGGCCTTCGTTCCGGGCGGCCGTCCTCGCGCCCGCGGCGGAGCCGGAGCGCCGGATGCCGTCCGTCTGACGGACGCGCACGCGTCCGGGGACGACGCGGGGGCGGCTTTCGGCATTAGGCTGACAGATACACCAGCGAGGCGAGCGTTTTGGAGAGACGATGCTTGAGATCCACGGTGTCCTGGATCTGATCTTCTGGATCCTGTCGATCGCCGCGTTCATCATGTCGGCGTGGGCCCTCTTCCACGCCGTACGGACTCCGGCGCGCGCGTTCGCGATCACCGGCAAGCAGAGCAAGAAGCTCTGGCTGATCATCCTGGGGCTGGCCGCGCTGTTCTCCTTCACCACGGCGGTGGGCTACTTCGGGATCGGGATGGGCCAGCTCAACCTCTTCGCCATCGCCTCCGTCATCGCCGCCGGCATCTACCTGGCGGACGTGAAGCCGGCCGTCAGCGAGGTCGGCAAGGGCGGGAACCAGGGCCCCTACGGCCCCTGGTGAGCCGATGATCCTGTCCCCGCGCCCGACGCTCCCGGCGGTGCGCCCGGACAGGCCCGCCCCGTCCGGGGAGTGCGTGACACTCCGCCTCCTCGGACCCGGGCATGTCAAGGGCCGCTGAGCGCTCTTGATCTCTCCCCGGTCCCGGACGACCGGAACTCCCCTACTGAGATAGCCATTAGTCCGATTCGGACACCATGTCCGTCGTCATCCCTGACTGAAATGTCAGGTGAATTTGACATACGTGTAGTGATTTTCCGGAAACATCTTTTGACACTTTCGAAACAATGCTACGTTCACTGGGAGCGCTCCCACCTGTGCGGAATCTTGGTGTGGAGGAAGTTATGTCTGATCTACCCACACTTGCCCAGGTCGCGGCAGAGGCAGGAGTTTCTCCTGCCACCGCATCCCGGGTAATCACCGGTTCAGTCAGGGTCAGTACCTCGACCCGCAGACAGGTGCATGACGCGATCTCGCGTCTCGGTTATGTACGGCATCGCGCGCCCCGTGGCGGAACCGGACGCCGATCCGATCAAGTCGTGGCCATCGTGGTCTGCGAGCCCGCGCACCGGCTGTTCACCGAACCCTTCTACGCAAGGATGATCACTGCGGCGGAGGAGGTGCTCACCGGTCACGGCGTGCCACTCGCCGTGATGACGGCCACCGCCGCCACGTCCACCATCGCCACACCACCGCTCGTCGCCGGAGGAGTCGACGGCGTCCTGCTGATCAGCGCGCGGGACCGGCATCCGCTCGCGGTGACCCTGGCCGCGTCCGGCATTCCCGTACGGTGCGCGGGCCGACCGCCGGACGGCATCGACCTCCCGCACATCGACATGGACAACCGCGACGGCGGCAGGCAGGCCGCCGAGCACTTCCTCCTCGGCGGCCGACGGGCCATCGGTGTCATCGCGGGACCACCCGGGCTGCCCGCGGCGCGGGACCGGCTCGACGGCTTCGTCCAGACGCTCAACCTGGCCGGGATGACCGGCGTGCCGGTGGCCTACGGCGACTTCACCCACTCCTCGGGGGTGCACGGCATGCAGTGGCTGCTGCGCCGTATGCCGCATGTGGACGCCGTGTTCGCCGCCTCCGACGTGATGGCCGCGGCGGCCGTGCAGACCCTGCGCCGCACCGGCCGCCGGGTACCGGACGACGTGGCCGTGATCGGCTTCGACGACGCACCCGTCGCCCGGCGGACCTCTCCCACGCTCACCACCGTCCGCCAGCCCGTGGAGGAGTTCGCCGCACTGGCCACCCGGTTGCTCCTGCTCTCGATGACCTCTTCCGACCTGCCGAGGAACAATCCGATGCTCCCCACTGAGCTGGTGGTCCGTGAGTCCGCCTGAGCACGGCGGACTCCGCGCGGGTGACGTGCTCACCCGCCGATACCTGTTGCTGGAACCGATCGCGTGGGGAGGCATGAGCGTCATCTGGCGGGCCTTCGACCAGTCGCTGCAGCGGATGGTCGCGGTCAAGCTGCTGGACGGCGAGATCGGCGCCGACCGGGGAGGCCGCGAACTCATCCGCCGTGAGGCCCGCGCCACCGCACGGCTCATCCATCCCGACGCGATCGAGGTGTACGACTACGGGGAGGCCGTCACCTCCTACGGCCGCCTCGCCGCCTATGTGGTCATGCGCCTGCTGGAGGGGCGCCCGCTGTCCGACCGGATCTCCGAGGGGCCGCTGCCCTGGGCGGACGCGGCACTGATCGCCGCCCGGCTGGCCAACGTGCTGGCCGCCGCCCACGAGCGGGGCATCGTCCACCGGGACGTCACCGCCGAGAACGTGCTGCTGACCGCGACCGGCGCCAAGCTGCTCGACTTCGGCATCGCGGCGTTCATCGGGGAGGACGGCGAGGACCACGTCTCCGACTACGGCACGCCCCCCTACCTCGCGCCCGAGCGGCTCACCGGCGTGACCGCCGACCCGGCGAGCGACGTCTACGCACTCGGGGTGCTGCTCTTCGAGATGCTCACCGGTGGCACGCCGTACCCGGAACGGACCTGGGAGGAGATCGAGAACGTCCGGCGGCTGGGGCCTCCACCCACTGTCTGCGCCCCGGGGCTGCCCCCCGCGGTGGCCGCGCTCTGCCGGAGCTGCCTGTCGCAGGAACCGGGAGCGCGGCCGAAGGCGCAGGACGTGGCGGACGGCCTCACCGCGGCACTGACCGGAGCCTCCGGAACCGGAGGAACCCTCCTTCTGCGCTGGACGGTGACCGCGGTCGCGGTGCTGGTCCTGGGGGCTCTCACCTGGAACCAGCTCGCCGTCGGCGCGGACCCGCGGCCGGGTTCCGGCACCGCCCAGGGGCGGCGGGCCGGGCCCGCCACCCCTTCGGCCGTCGTCGGCACGTCCCTGCCCGGCGCATCCGGTACGGTGCGGGCGACCGTACCCGCCGTCCCCCTGCACAGCGCCCCGGCGACCGTGTCAAGCACGGCTCCCGGCCCCACCGGGAGTCCTCCATCGCGTACGTCCACCGGAGGCGGGCACGAGCTGCCCGAGCCACGGACCGTCCGGACGGAGAACGCCCCGACCGCCCCTCCCCGGGCGAAGACGGTCCGGTCGTCGGTGCCGAGCCTCGGCCAGAGCGTGCGGCGCTTCAACGCGCTGCTGGCCGAGGGGGCGAGCGCGGGCTGGATCCGTCCCGACGTGGCACTGGACCTGCGGCAGGTGCTGGCCGGCAGCGTCTGCTGCTCCCGCGACCTCACCCCGATCCGGGGGAAGATCGCCGATCGGCACCGGGAGGGCACGCTGTCCGACGACTTCCGCCAGGTGCTGGAGTCGCAGCTCAGGCTCGTGGCGGTCGCGCTCGCCGGTTGAACGGCCCGGTTGGACGCCGGACAGCGCGGAGGCGGCGGTCGCCGGGGTTCCGGCGACCGCCGCCTCCCGTGGGTCAGCCCGGGGTGCGGGCCGAGCCTCTTGGTCAGCCCGGAGTACGGGCCGAGCCTCTTGAGTGGATCAGCCCGGGACGCAGGCCGAGCCGTTGACGGTGAAGGCCGCCGGCGACGGGTTGGCCCCGTTGTGGGTGCCGTTGAAGCCGAAGTTCGTCGACTGGCCCGGGGCCAGGTTCCCGTTCCAGGCGAGGTTCCTGGCGGTCACGTCGGTTCCGCTCTGGACCACCTCGGCCGACCAGAACTGGGTGATCTTCTGACCGGGGTCGCCGAAGGCCCACTTCAGCGTCCAGCCGGAGACGGCCGAGGTGCCGGTGTTGGTCAGCGAGACGTTGACCGACATCCCGTTGCCCCAGGAGTTGGCCGCGTAGGTGACCTTGCAGGTCCCGGTCTGGCTCCCGGCCTCCGTCCGGACCGTGACGCTCCCCGACCGCGGCGAGGTCTGCCCCGCGGTGTCCCGGGCCTCGACCGAGAAGGTGTAGGAGGTGTCGGGGGTCAGGCCGGTCACCTGGTAGGTCGCGGCCGTCGTCGAGGCGATCTTCGTGCTGCCCTGGTAGACGTCGTAGCCGGCCACCCCCTGGTCATCGGTGGCGGCGGCCCAGGTCAGCTTCAGACCGGTGGTGGTCACCCCGCTCGCCTGCGGGGTGCCGGGAGCGGTGGGCGGGGTGTCCGCCGGAGTCCCGGAGGTGGTCACCTCGGTACCGGGTGAGCGCTCCGAGGCCAGCCCGGCGCCGTTCCTGGCCACCACCGAGAAGGTGTAGGAGGTGTCGGGGATCAGACCGGTCACCTGGTAGGTCCCGGCCGTCGTCGAGGCGATCTTCGTACTGCCTCGGTAGACGTCGTAGCCGGCCACGCCGCTCTCCGGGTCCGCCGAGGCCGTCCAGGTGAGGGTGACGCCGGTCGAGGTGACCGCCGAGGCCGCCGGCTTGCCGGGCACGGTCGGCGGGGTGGTGTCGGCGGGCGGGGTGCTCCCGGACTTCTCGGCCGCCCAGTTGGCCAGCCAGGCCAGCGGGGCGTTCCAGTTGACCGTGACCTCGTTCACCGAGTAGGCGTTGATGTCGTCGAGGTAGCACTTCTGGGGCTTGCACCCGCTGAGCCGAGCGGCCGCGGTCGGATCGTCCAGGTGGCTGTTCGGCCCGCCGGAGAGCACGCCGGGCGGTGTGATCGGCAGTGAGCCGTCGAGCTGGTTGGCCCAGAAGCGGTGGTGGGCGTTGCGCATGGCCTGCTCGCCGTACCCGGAGACGTAGGACTGGTTGAGCGGGTTGCGGCCCAGGAAGTAGTCCATCACGGCGTAGACGCCGTTGCGGTACTTCGCCTGGCCGGTGAAGTCGTGGGCCAGGGCGAGCAGGACGCCGTTGTTGCCGATGATCCCGTTGGAGCCCCAGTAGTAGGAGCCGTCGGTGGACACGAAGGGCGCCGGGTAGCCCTGCCCGGCCATCTGGGTGAGGAGACCGTCGGCCGTACTCGCGATCTTCGAGCGGGTGGCCGCGATGTCGGCGGCCGGCAGGTCGCTGGGGACCACGGTGAGGCTGATGTCGCCGAGCGCGCCGACCTCGGCCCAGTCGAAGCCGCGTGTGCTGAGGCCGGCTCCCCGGTACAGGGGCGAGCCGGTCAGGTCGGAGCGGTAGGCGGACTTTCCGGTGGTGAGGTAGAGCTCGGCCGCGGCCCAGTAGAACTCGTCGGTGACCTTGTTGTCGTTGTAGGGGCCGGAGCCGGTGCCGTCGGAGGCGGGGGCGTAGAGGGCCGGGTTGGCCTTGGCCGCGGTGTAGGCCTTCTCCGCGGCGGTGAGGCAGCGGTCGGCGAAGGCCGCGTCGATCGTCTTCCACAGCCGGGCGCACTGGGCGGCCACCGCGGCGGTGTTGAGCGTGGCCGCGGTGCTGACCGGGGCCAGCTGGCGGGGCTGGGAGTCCTGGTGCGGGATGGTCGGCAGACCGGTCCAGGCGGCGTCGGCCACCTTGTGGTGGACCAGGCCGCCGGGCGCCTGCATCTTGAGCAGGAAGTCGACCTCCCAGCGGGCCTCGTCCAGGATGTCGGGCACGCCGTTGGACTTCTCCGGGATGTTCAGTCTGCCGTCGCCCAGGGCCGCCTTGTCGCCGAAGGAGACCGCCCGCTCGTACTCGTCGAGCAGCTGCCAGGCGGAGATGCCCCCGTTGACCACGTACTTGCCGTGGTCGCCCGCGTCGTACCAGCCGCCGCGCACGTCGAGGGTGTAGCCGCAGCTCGTACGGCACGGCACGTTGTTGTCGCCCTGGTTGGGCGAGACGTTGAGGTGACCGGCGGGGCGGGCGTAGGCCGAGCCGACGTGCTGGGCCTCGATCGGGATACCGCTGCGCTGATGGTAGTAGAAGGCCAGCGCGTCGTAGCGGAGCTTCTTGAGCGGGTCGGCGGAGATGTCGAAGGGATAGCTGGTCTCGCCGCCTACCGACAGCGTGTAGCCGGTCCCGGCGGTGTCGTAGGAGGAGAAGTCGACGGTGTGGACGGTGTCGCCGGACAGCGCGTCGGCGCCCTTGACCGTGGTCTGGCCGGTGGCGACCGCGGCGCCCGCGGAGTTCTTCAACGTCCAGGTCTGCTGGGTGCCCGCCGAGGTGACCACGGTCGCCTGCTTGGGCACGCCGGGGACGTAGGCGACCTGGTTGACCTTGACGGTCGAGCCCGCCGCGGCGGCCGTGCCGGTCAGGCCGGGAGAGACGGCCAGACCCGCGCCGAGCAACGCGGTCGCCGTGGCCGCCGCGACTTTTCGCCAGCGGCGGTGATCACGCCGGTTGAGTCTCATGCTGGTCCTTCCGGGGGAATGTGGGAGCGCTCCCATATTCGTGACCGCGAGGGAATGCGCAAGGACGGTCCCCGGGTTCCGCTCTCCGCCCGACCGGAGCACGGGAGCGCGACGTGGGAAATCTCCCTTTCCCGGGCCGCCGGACGGCTGTGAGAGCCGTGAAACTTTCACGAAACGAGAAGTGCGCAAACCGTACAAGACCGAGCTAGCGGGCGTCTCTCCTCCCCCGGAGGCGGGAAACGCCTCGGCGCGTGGTTGACGTGCGCCCCACCGGCGCCGAAACATGACGGACGCGACCGGCCGCAACTTTCGATCGCGGGGGCCCACCCCGCGAACAGATCCCGTCCTCGAAGGGCACCCTTTGATGAAAGTCCTGCGTTTTCGCAGGTGGTCGGCGGCGTTTGCGGCGCTCGTGACCACCTCGGCGCTGGCGGTCGCGCTCGGCTCCTCCCCCGCGGCTGCGGCGGGCGGAACCGGCACCGGCTACCTGCACACCTCCGGCAACAAGATCGTCGACAGCACGGGGGCGACCGTCCGGCTGACCGGCATCAACTGGTTCGGCATGGAGACCGACAACAAGACGTTCCACGGGCTGTGGTCGAGCAATCCGTGGAAGGGCCAGATCGACAAGATGGCCTCACTCGGCTACAACACGCTGCGGGTGCCGTTCTCCAACGACGCGCTCAAGCCGGGTGCGGTCGCCACCGGTGTGAACGACTACGTCAACCCCGACCTGGTGGGCAACACCCCGCTGCAGATCCTCGACAAGGTCATCGACTACGCCGGCAGCAAGGGCATGCGGATCATCCTGGACCGCCACCGCCCGACCGCCGCCGGGCAGTCCGCCCTCTGGTACGTCGCCGCGACGCCGGAGAGCAAGTGGATCGACGACTGGAAGATGCTCGCCCAGCGCTACGCCGGCAACACCACCGTCATCGGCGCCGACCTGCACAACGAGCCGCACGCCGAGGGCACCAACCCGGCCGCCACCGGCGCCTGCTGGGGCTGCGGCGACACCACCCGCGACTGGCGGCTGGCCGCCGAGCGGGCAGGCAACGCGGTGCTGTCGGTCAACCCCAACTGGCTGATCTTCGTCGAGGGTGTGAGCTGCCCGAGCGGCGGCCTGTCCAACGTCTGGGACAACGACCCCAGCAACGACGAGGACTGCGGCTGGTGGGGCGGCAACCTGTCCAAAGCCGGCCAGTTCCCGGTACGACTCAGCGTGCCGGACCGGCTGGTCTATTCTCCCCACGAATACGCCACCTCGGTTTATCACCAGACGTGGTTCGACGCGCCGAATTACCCGGCGAACATGCCCGCGATATGGGACAAATATTGGGGCTATCTGTACAAGCAGAACATTGCCCCGATCATGATGGGCGAGTTCGGAACCACACTTCAGGCGTCCGTGGACAAAATCTGGCTCCAGGAGCTGATGAAGTACACGGGCACCGGAGTGAACGGCATGTCGTTCACCTATTGGTCGTGGAACCCCAACTCCGGAGACACCGGCGGCATCGCCAAGGACGACTGGACCTCGATCAACCAGGACAAGCAGGACATCCTGCAGCCCTACCTGATCCCGCCGGTCGGCGGGGGCGGGGGCGGCAATCCGACGCCCACTCCGACCCCCACCCCGACGGCGGGGCCGGCCTCGTGCACCTCGTCCTACAAGCTCGTGAACTCCTGGCAGGGCGGCTTCCAGGGTGAGCTGACGGTCAAGAACACCGGCGGCTCGGCACTCGGCAACTGGACGGCCACCTGGTCGATGCCGTCGGGTGTGACGCTCGCCAGCGCCTGGAACGCCGTCGTCACGACCAGCGGCACCACCTGGACGGCGAAGGGGCCCGACTGGGCCAGGAACCTTCCCGCCGGGCAGTCGGTCACCATCGGCTTCACCGCCAACGGCCCCTCCACTCCGGGCCCGGAGGCCGTCACCTGCTCCTGACCCCGCTTCCCGGACCCGGTCCTGAGCCGGGTCCCCGGACTAGGTCCCGAGCCGAATCCCCGGACCTGATTCCGAGCCGGGTCCCACGGCGGGCCAGTCCGTCCGCCGACTCCTACCGAGGGCGTGCCGCATGCGGCGCGCCCTCGCCGCGTCGACGGGGGCGAGGCGGGGGCGGGGACGGAAGTGCGGCGCCGTGCGAGGTGGTCCCGGACCTCCGTGGCATGGCGCGTCCCCGGCCCGGAGGCGTTCAGAAAACGACCACACTTATTCGACAGCAGAGCCGTATTACCTTTATTTCTTGACATGGACGGCCAAATTAAATGCCCCGCATGTCGTACGGCAATGGCGCCTCCGCCGATCAGTAGACTCAGCGATAATGGCGCATCATCGGCAATGCGCCAGAACGGAGTAGCACCAGAAGAAGAGGGACAGCTTGATGATAAAAGCCAGTCATTCTCATATCGTGTCGCGAAACATCGCCCGTTCCTGGCTGGTGGGAGGACTCATCGCCACGGTCGCGACGGGGGGCATCGTCACGGCACCACAGATCGCGAGCGCAGCGGCATCGACGCCGGCGGCGCTCGGCACGGCGGCGCACTCCACGGCCCCGGGCGGGACTCTGGTCGCGGGCACCGTCCCCCGGTCCGATCGCGGGATCCCACATGAGACGACCACAACGACGCTGACCTCGTCGTGCGACATGGGGCAGGTGGGTCCGGTCATCTTCTTCGCGGCGGTCACCTCCTCAGGACGGACCACTCCCACCGGCACGGTCGGATTCGCCACCGACCAGGGGAGGCTGGGCAGGGACCGACTCGACGCCGCCGGCCACGCGGCGCTGGCCGCCCCCACCCTCTCCAAGGGTGTGCACCAGATCGTCGCCAGATATCCGGGCACCAACCGGCTGAGGCCCAGCGTCTCGGCGCTGTTGACCCAGCGGATCGGCGCCGGCGGTCTCTGCCCCGCGAGGACCGGGAACAACAGGGGCAGGGAGCACCAGGAGTCGGACAGCAGGGGCCGGGAGCGCCAAGAGTCGAACAGCAGAGGCCGGGAGCGCCAGGAGGAAGGCCAGAACAGGCTCTCGAGGAAGCACGACGGTTCGCGGCCGGTCAGGATCACCAGGTCCAGGCCGGAGCAGGCGGAGACGGGCGGCGCCGTGGAGACCATCCGTCGTGCTCCGCGCGGCGTCGCCAGGCACGACGCGGAGCGCGAGAGCAGGCCCACCACGGAACGCACGGACAGGCAGCGCTCGGAGCACGCGAAGAATCACTCGTACCAATGGCTGTGACCCGCGGACGGGGACGGTGAACGCAGACAGGTGACCCTGGAGGGCACCACACCGGATCACCCGCCCACGACATCGGCGCCGGCCGCCTGACGGCTCGCGGGGCCCGTCTGTCCGTTCAGACGGGCCCCGCTCCGACGGGACATCGGCTTCCCCGGCTCTTCGGATGGGCAGGCGATCCTGCGCCTTCAGGGGCGGTCCGTCTCCTCCGGGGCCGGCGGGGGGCCGTCGTCGCCCCGCTGACGGCGGTCAACCTCTTCCTCCAGCTCATGTGTCCGCGACGCGTGGTTGTCGAGGGCATCCTCCGAACCGCTCAGGATGGTCTCCAACCAGGTCTCCTCGAGCTGGTTCAGCTCATCGCGCAGATCTCGCACGCTCAGGTTTCTCGGGTCGGCTCTGTTCATGGCTCCAGCCTCTACCCACCCAGCAAACCAGTCACCCCTATTCGTAGCGGGATATATCACACTGCCAACGAGGCCCTGCGGCAGCGGCGTCGCCGGAAACACCTTGATCTTTCTCCGCCCCGGCTCCGATGGGCGGCCACCCGGCGGCCGGGCGCACCACACCCCGAAGAGGCGCGTACGGCGCGAACAACCGGCCCCGTGGACACCGGAAATCTGAAACTTTCACAATCGGAGAATTCATCCGGGCGGATCGCAGCAGCCTGACGCCATGTCCAGCGAAACCTGGACGTAACGCGGAACACATGCCATTGACATCCTGAGGACTGTCTCCAGAATCTTGTTTGGGAGCGCTCCCACCCCCCTTCTTCCCCGCTCCGTCCGACGTGAGCCCCCTACCAGGGGATTTACCTCGGAATCATCCCTGGAGGACCCTTTCGATGCCTCAGATTCCTGCCAAAACGGGAGCGCTCCCACGCTTCCGGAGACGGGTCACCGCGCTGGCGCTGCTCAGCCTGGCGGCCGGAACGACCACCGCGCTGGCAGCCTCGCCCGCATTCGCCGCGGTCTCCTGTGATGTCACCTACGCGACCAACGACTGGCAGGGCGGCTTCACCGCCAACGTGTCGATCAAGAACCTGGGTGACCCGCTGAACGGCTGGACCCTCGGGTTCGCCTTCCCCAACGCGTCGCAGAAGCTCACCCAGGGCTGGAGTGCCACCTGGGCGCAGAGCGGCCAGAACGTCACCGCCAAGAACCTGGACTGGAACGGCAACCTGGCCACCGGGGCCTCGACCAGCATCGGCTTCAACGGAAACTGGTCCGGGTCCAACCCCAAGCCGACCAGCTTCACGATCAACGGCGTCACCTGCGGTGGGACCGGCCCCGTCAACCAGGCCCCGACCGTGGGCATCACCAAGCCGCTCGCGGGGGCCACCTTCACCGCGCCCGCCACGGTGGACATCACCGCCAACGCCGCCGACAGCGACGGCACGGTCGCCAAGGTCGAGTTCTTCAACGGCACGACCCTGCTGGGCACCGACACCACCGCGCCGTACGCCTACAGCTGGGCGAACGTGGCGGCCGGCGACTACTCGCTCACCGCGAAGGCGACCGACGACAAGGGCGCGAGTACGACCTCCTCCCCGATCGGGATCAGCGTTCAGGCCAACGCCGCCCCCGCGGTACTCCTCACCCCGGCCACGGTCGCCGTCCCCGAGGGCGGCAGCGCGGACCTCTCGGTCAAACTCTCCAAGGCCCCGTCCGCGAACGTCACCGTGACGACCGCCAGGACCAGTGGCGACGCCGACCTGACCGTCTCCTCGGGCGGCTCGCTGACCTTCACCACGGCCAACTGGAACACCGCCCAGACCGTGAAGATCGCCGCCGCCGAGGACGCCGACCAGACCTCGGGCAGCGCGGAGTTCACCTCGACCGCCACCGGCCACACCTCGGCCAAGGCGACCGCCACCGAGGTGGACAACGACAGCGCGGGTGGCGACAACGAGTACATCAAGCGCTTCACCACGATGTACAACAAGCTCAAGGACCCGGCGAACGGCTACTTCTCACCGGAGGGCGTGCCGTACCACTCGGTGGAGACCTTCATGGTCGAGGCCCCGGACCACGGGCACGAGACCACCTCCGAGGCGTACAGCTACTACCTGTGGCTGGAGGCGGCCTATGGCAAGGTGACCGGCGACTGGAGCAAGTTCAACGCCGCCTGGGCCTCGATGGAGAAGTACATCATCCCCTCCACCGCCGACCAGCCGACCAACTCCTTCTACAACGCGTCCAAGCCCGCCACCTACGCCGGTGAGTGGGACGACATCAAGCAGTACCCGTCCAAGCTGGACAGCGGTGTCAGCGTCGGCACCGACCCGATCGCGGGCGAGCTGAAGAGCGCCTACGGCACCAGCGACGTGTACGGCATGCACTGGCTGCTCGACGTGGACAACACCTACGGCTTCGGCCGCTGCGGCGACGGCACCACCAAGCCCGCCTACATCAACACCTACCAGCGCGGCCCGGAGGAGTCGGTCTTCGAGACCATCCCCCAGCCGTCCTGCGACACCTTCAAGCACGGCGGCAAGAACGGCTACCTGGACCTGTTCACCGGGGACAGCGCCTACGCCAAGCAGTGGAAGTACACCAACGCCCCCGACGCGGACGCCCGCGCCGTCCAGGCCGCCTACTGGGCGCACACCTGGGCCAAGGAGCAGGGCAAGGAGTCGCAGGTCGCCACCTCGGTCTCCAAGGCCGCGAAGATGGGTGACTACCTGCGCTACGCGATGTACGACAAGTACTTCAAGAAGCAGGGCTGCACCAGCACCTCGTGCGCGGCCGGCACCGGCAAGGACAGCTCGGCCTACCTGCTGAGCTGGTACTACGCCTGGGGCGGCGCCAACGACACCTCCGCCGGCTGGGCCTGGCGGATCGGCTCCAGCCACAACCACTCCGGCTACCAGAACCCGATGGCCGCCTGGGCGCTGTCCAGCGTGGACGCGCTCAAGCCCAAGGGGGCGACCGCCGTACAGGACTGGACCACCAGCACCAAGCGGCAGCTGGAGTTCTACCGCTGGCTGCAGTCGACCGAGGGCGCGATCGCCGGTGGCGCCACCAACAGCTGGCAGGGCCACTACGCGGCCCCGCCGTCCACGCTGCCCACCTTCTACGGCATGGCCTACGACTGGCAGCCGGTCTACCACGACCCGCCGTCGAACCAGTGGTTCGGCTTCCAGGCCTGGTCGATGGAGCGGGTCGCGGAGCTCTACTACGCGACCGGCAACGCCGACGCCAAGCTGGTGCTGGACAAGTGGGTCAAGTGGGCGACCGACAACACCACGGTCAACGCCGACGGCACCTTCCAGATCCCCTCGACCCTGGTGTGGACCGGCCAGCCGGACACCTGGAACGCGAGCTCCCCGGGCAGCAACGCCGGGCTGCACGTCAGCATCCGGGACTACACCAGCGACATCGGTGTCGCGGGCTCCTACGCCAAGGTGCTCACCTACTACGCCGCCAAGTCCGGTAACGCCACGGCCAAGACCATCGCCAAGGGCCTGCTGGACGGCATCTGGAAGAACAACCAGGACGCCAAGGGCGTCTCGGTGCCGGAGACCAAGGCCGACTACAGCCGGCTCAACGACCCGGTCTACGTCCCCGCGGGCTGGACGGGCAAGATGCCCAACGGCGACGTGATCGACTCCAACTCCACCTTCATGTCGATCCGGTCCTTCTACAAGAACGACCCGGACTGGCCGAAGGTCGACTCGTTCCTGAAGGGCACCGGCCCCGCGCCGACCTTCAACTACCACCGGTTCTGGGCGCAGGTCGACGTGGCCGTCGCCCTCGCCGAGTACGGCCGGCTCTTCCCCTGACCGGCCCATCCGCCCGATCCGACCGGCCTTGGCCGGTCGGACCGGGCGGACAGCCCATCCGGTCCGCCCCGTCCGACCGGGCGCCGACCAGCTCACCCCTCCCCTGAGACCTCGGGGCGTGACGGCACCCCTGACCTGCCGTCACGCCCCGAGCACCACCTCCGAGAGGCACCCCCCATGAAGAAATCCCTGGCGGCACTGGCCCTGCTGGCCCTGGTGGCCGTGCCGGTACCGGTCGCTCAGGCCGCCGCGGCGCCGCAGTTCAGCTACGGCGAGGCGCTGCAGAAGTCCCTGTGGTTCTACGAGGCCCAGCAGTCGGGGAAGCTGCCGAGCTGGAACCGCGTCGGCTGGCGCGGCGACTCCGGCCTCGACGACGGCAAGGACGTCGGGCTCGACCTGACCGGCGGCTGGTACGACGCGGGTGACCACGTCAAGTTCGGCCTGCCGATGGCGGCCAGCGCGACGATGCTGGCCTGGGGTGCGGTGGAGTACCGCGACGCCTACACCTCGTCGGGGCAGCTCCCCCATCTGCTGAACAACCTCAAGTTCGTCAACGACTACTTCATCAGGGCCCACCCGTCGCCGAACGTGCTCTACGGGCAGGTCGGCAACGGCGGCAAGGACCACGCCTGGTGGGGTCCGGCCGAGGCGATGCAGATGGAGCGGCCCGCCTACAAGATCGACGCCTCCTGCGGCGGGTCGGACCTGGCCGGAGAGACCGCGGCGGCGATGGCCGCCTCGTCGATCGTCTTCCGCCCGACGGATCCGTCCTACGCCGACACCCTGGTGACGCACGCGAAGCAGCTCTACGCCTTCGCCGACACGGTGCGGAAGAAGTACAGCGACTGCATCTCCGACGCCCAGGGCTACTACAACTCCTGGAGCGGCTACAACGACGAGCTGGTCTGGGGCGCGATCTGGCTGAACCGCGCCACCCAGGACGCCTCCTACCTGGCCAAGGCCGAGGCCGGCTACGACAACCTCGGCACCGAGCCGCAGTCGTCGACCAAGTCCTACAAGTGGACGATCGCCTGGGACGACAAGTCCTACGGCGCCTACGTGCTGCTGCACAAGTTGACCGGCAAGCAGCGCTACCTCGACGACGCCAACCGCTGGCTCGACTACTGGTCGGTCGGGGTCGACGGACAGCGGGTGAAGTACTCACCGGGCGGCCAGGCCGTACTGGACCGATGGGGGTCGCTGCGCTACGCCGCCAACACCTCGTTCGCGGCGCTGGTCCACGCCGACTCGATCACCGATGCGACGCGCAAGACGCGATATCACGACTTCGCGGTCAGGCAGATCAACTACGCGCTCGGTGACAACCCCCGCAAGTCCTCCTACATGATCGGTTTCGGCGCCAACCCACCCAAGAACCCGCACCACCGCACCGCGCACGGTTCCTGGACCGACCAGATGACCAATCCGGTCGAGACCCGCCACACCCTGTACGGCGCGCTCGTCGGCGGTCCGCCCGACCCCGACGACGCCTACACCGACAAGCGTGACGACTACGTGATGAACGAGGTCGCCACCGACTACAACGCGGGCTTCACCGGCGCGCTCGCCCGCCTCTACAAGGAGTACGGCGGAGCCCCGGCGGCGAACTTCCCCGCTCCGGAGACCCCCGACGGCCCGGAGATCTTCGTGGAGGCCGGGGTGAACGCCTCGGGCTCGACGTTCACCGAGATCAAGGCGATCGTCCGGAACCAGTCCGGCTGGCCCGCGCGCACCCTGACCAACGGCTCGTTCCGCTACTACTTCACCCTTGACGGCGCCACCACCGCGAGCCAGATCACGGTCTCGTCCGCCTACAACCAGTGCAAGCCCCCCACCGGACCGACCCTGCTGTCCGGAAAGACCTACTACGTCACCGTCGACTGCTCGGGTACGTCCATCGCCCCCGCGGGCCAGTCACAGCACCGGCGCGAGGTCCAGTTCCGGATCGCCAGCTCGGGCACCTGGGACCCGTCCAACGACTGGTCGTACGACGGCGTCGCCACCACCCCCGGCGCGACTCCGGTCCGCGTCTCGAACATGACCCTCTACGCGGGCACCGCGAAGATCTGGGGCAACCCCCCGGGTGACGAGCCGCCGCCGGTGGAGGACGAGGTCGCGCCGAGCCGGCCCGGCAAGCCCGCCGTCTCCGCGATCACCGGGACCACCGCCAGGCTGACCTGGACCGCCGCCACCGACAACGTCGGCGTCACCGGCTACGACGTCTACCGGGGCAGCACGAAGGCCGGGACCGCCACCACGACGAGCTACGACCTCACCGGCCTCACCCCCACCACCGCCTACACCGTCCACGTGGTGGCCAGGGACGCCGCCGGCAACTCCTCGGCGGACTCCGAGAGCACCCCCTTCACCACCACGACGCCCCCGGCCGGCGGCTGCACCGCCACCTACAAGATCACCAATTCCTGGCAGGGCGCCTTCCAGGGGGATGTGACCGTCAAGAACGAGGGCGGCTCGGCCGTCAACGGCTGGACGGTGACCTGGAAGTTCCCGAACGGCCAGACCGTCACCCAGCTCTGGAACGGCACGCACACCCAGACGGGAGCGGACGTGTCGGTCAGGAACGTCGGGTGGAACGGCAACCTCGCCCCCGGCGCCTCGGCGGCCTTCGGGTTCAGCGCGAGCCAGAACGGCACCAACGGCGTCCCCACCCCGGTGACCTGCACCGCGAGCTGACCCGCCAGTGATCTTCCCCCAGAACCCCGGCCGGGTGCGACGACCCCTCCACCCGGCCGGCCCCTCCCCCCCAACCGAGGTAGCTCATGAGAACACGATTCGCGATGCTCGTCGCGCTCTTCCTGTCGTTCTTCATCTCGATGCCCGCCGCCCACGCCGCCACCGGCCTGCACGTGAGCGGCACGAAGATCGTTGAAGCGAACGGCACGCCGTTCGTCATGCGCGGCACCAGCCACGCACACACCTGGTACGCGTCCCAGACCGCCTCCTTCGCCGGCATCAAGTCCCTCGGCGCGAACACGGTGCGGGTGGTGCTGAGCGGCGGCCGGTGGACCGCCAACGGCGCCGCCGACGTGGCGAACGTCGTCTCGCTGTGCAAGCAGAACAAGCTCATCTGCGTGCTGGAGAACCACGACACCACCGGGTACGGCGAGCAGAGCGGCGCCTACACCCTCGACCAGGCCGTCGACTACTGGATCAGTGTGAAGAGCGCGATCGTCGGCCAGGAGGACTACGTCGTCCTCAACATCGGCAACGAGCCCTTCGGCAACAACGCGACCACCCCCGGCTGGACCCAGGCCACCTCGTCGGCGATCTCCCGGCTGCGCAGCAACGGCTTCCAGCACCTGATCATGGTGGACGCGCCCAACTGGGGCCAGGACTGGGGCTTCACCATGCGCGACAACGCGGCGACAGTCTTCGCCGCCGACCCGCAGCGCAACACCGTCTTCTCCGTCCACATGTACGGGGTGTTCGACACGGCCGCCGAGGTCACCGGCTACATGCAGAGCTTCCAGAGCGCCGGGCTGCCCCTGGTGGTCGGCGAGTTCGGCTTCAACCACTCCGACGGCAACCCGGACGAGGACACGATCATGGCCCAGGCGCAGGCCCGGGGCCTCGGCTACCTCGGCTGGTCCTGGAGCGGCAACGGCGGCGGCGTCGAATACCTCGACCAGGTGACCAATTTCGACGTCTCCAGCCTGACCAGCTGGGGCCAGCGGCTCTTCAACGGTGCGAACGGCATCGCCCAGACCTCCGTGCAGGCCACGATCTACGGCGGGGGCGGCACTCCTGACACCGAGGCTCCGACGGCTCCGGGCAAGCCCACCGTCTCCGACATCACCGGCGGCGGCGCCAAACTCACCTGGACCGCCGCCACCGACAACCGGGCCGTCACCGGCTACGACGTCTACGCCGGCACGAGCAAGCTGGCCTCCGCCACCACCAACTCCGTCACCCTGACCGGCCTGAACCCCGCGACCGCCTACACCGTCCACGTGGTGGCCAGGGACGCCGCCGCAAACACCTCCCCCGCCTCCGCCACCACCACCTTCACCACCACCACCGCCCCACCCAACGGCTGCACCTCCACCTACAAAACCACCAACTCCTGGCAAGGCGGCTTCCAAGGCGAAGTCACCGTCAAATGCACCACCGCCGTCACCACCTGGAAGAGCGTGCTGACCTACCCCGCCGGCGTGAACATCACCCAAGCCTGGAACGCCACCCACACCGCCACCGGCACCGTCTTCACCTTCACCAACGCCGCCTGGAACGGCACCATCCCCGCAGGCGGCACCGCCACCTACGGCTTCATCGGCTCCTGGAACGGCACCGGCACCCCACCCACCCCCACCCTCTCCTGACCCGGTAGCCAAGGGGTACGGCCCGCGGCCGTACCCCTTAGCCCGGTCGGTCTTTGAAAGTTTCGGCTAACAGCAACAAGTTTCCATGACCTCGTAGAGAGGACTCCCATGTCCAGACTCCGCAGCGCGATCTCGATCGGGGCGCTCGCCGTCCTCCCGATCATCGCGACCGTTCTTCCGGTCACCCCGGCCCACGCCTCGGAGCCTTTGCGCGCCCACGCTGCGGCGCACGGCAAGTTCATCGGCACCGCGCTCGCCACCTCTCCGCTGGCAGGCGAGGCGTCCTACCGCACCATCGCGGGCACCGAATTCAGCCAGGTAACCCCGGAGAACGCGCTGAAATGGGATGCCACCGAACCGAGCCAGAACCAGTTCAACTGGTCCGGAGCGGATGCGATCGTCAACTTCGCCACGCAGAACAACCAGCAGGTCCACGGACACACGCTGGTGTGGCACAGCCAGACGCCGAGCTGGGTGCAGAACCTCGGGGCCGACGCCATGCGCTCGGCGATGCGCAACCACATCGCGCAGGTCGTCGGCCGCTACGCCGCCAACCCGACCGTCGTGTCCTGGGACGTCGTGAACGAGGTCTTCGACGACAACGGCAACATGCGTGACTCGTTCTGGCGCCAGAAGCTGGGGGACGACTACATCGCCGACGCCTTCCGGGCCGCGCGGACGGCCGACCCCGACGCCAGGCTCTGCATCAACGACTACAACGTCGAGGGCGTCAACGCCAAGAGCACCGCGATGTACAACCTGGTGAAGACGCTGCGCTCGCAGGGCGTGCCGGTCGACTGCGTCGGCTTCCAGGGCCACCTGGCCATCCAGTACGGCTTCCCGGGCCAGGTCCAGCAGAACCTGCAGCGCTTCGCCGACCTCGGCGTCCAGGTCAGGTTCACCGAGATCGACATCCGGATGACCATGCCCCGCGACGCGACCAAGGACGCCCAGCAGGCCGGCTACTACACCAACGTCGTCAACGCCTGTCTCGCGGTGAGCCAGTGCGCCGGCATCACGATCTGGGGCTTCACCGACAAGTACTCCTGGGTCCCGGACACCTTCTCAGGTCAGGGTGCGGCTCTGCCGTACGACGAGAACTACGGCCGGAAGCCCGCCTACACCGCGATCCACGACGCGCTGGCCGGCGGCAGCACCACTCCTGACACCGAGGCTCCGACGGCTCCGGGCAAACCCACCGTCTCCGACATCACCGGCAGCGGCGCCAAACTCACCTGGACCGCCGCCACCGACAACCGGGCCGTCACCGGCTACGACGTCTACGCCGGCACCACCAAACTCGGCTCCGCCACCACCAACACCCTCACCCTCACCGGCCTGAACCCCGCGACCGCCTACACCGTCCACGTGGTGGCCAGGGACGCCGCCGCAAACACCTCCCCCGCCTCCGCCACCACCACCTTCACCACCACCACCGCCCCACCCAACGGCTGCACCTCCACCTACAAAACCACCAACTCCTGGCAAGGCGGCTTCCAAGGCGAAGTCACCGTCAAATGCACCACCGCCGTCACCACCTGGAAGAGCGTGCTGACCTACCCCGCCGGCGTGAACATCACCCAAGCCTGGAACGCCACCCACACCGCCACCGGCACCGTCTTCACCTTCACCAACGCCGCCTGGAACGGCACCATCCCCGCAGGCGGCACCGCCACCTACGGCTTCATCGGCTCATGGAACGGCACCGGCACCCCACCCACCCCCACCCTCTCCTGAGGCCTGTTCGACAGGTCCTCTCCGCGCCGGGGGACCCGTCGAACACACCCGGCCGCATCGCGGCGGAGGCCGCCGGCGTGCGCACCGCGCCGGCGGCCGCTTCGCCTCAGCCGCTGCGGCGGTCCGGTCCCGGTCTGCCCGGCGCCGGTCCGATCCCGTGCTCGCGGAGTGCCGTGACCAGCCATCGCGCGACCTGCCCGTGCCCGGCGAGCGTGGGATGGACGCCGTCGGGCAGGATCGTCTCCCGGCGCCAGTGCTCACCGAGCGGGTCCAGGAAGGTCGCCCCCTCGGTGTCGGCGGCGACCGCCACGGCGTCCCTGACGCCGTAGGCCCACCGGGGAGGCTTGGCCATCCAGAGGGGGCCGATCACGATGATCCTGGTGTGCGGCCAGGTGGTGCGGGCGAGTTCGAGCAGCCGCCGGGCGGCCTTGTTCACCTTGCCGAAGCCGGTACGGCGGTCGTTGTGCCCGCCGGAGACGATCAGCAGGTCGGGGGCGGGCCGCCAGGAGAGCTCCTCGGTGAAGGACTCCTGAAAGGTCCGCTTCGCCGGACCGGGGTTGACGAAACCCGTCCCCGCCGCCCCCGCGGTGACGAGCTGCCAGCCCAGCTCGCGGGCGGCCTTCGAGGCGTAGGTGTCCCACCGCTCGACCGGGCCCGACCCCACGGTGAAACTGTCTCCGATGATCATGACCAGCGGAGCCGGACTCCGGCGGACCGTCATGGGGTCACTGGTCGGCGCGGGCCCACCGCCCTGCGCGCTACATCCTGATATAAGGCAACAAATCGCCATAACAGCGGCGGCCATACCTGCTCGGGGTCGTCCAGGCACAGGCCCGCGCATGCCACCTCGGGAGGCTCTCGGCTGCCGACATGGGTACCGATCCCGTCGGACGCGGTGCCCGGCGGGATCATCGTGAACAGGTGGGCATTCTACCCAGCCGGGAGCGCCGGAGTCGGCACTTACATACCCGAACCGGGTCGCTCTCCTCGTGATCCGCACCGGAGAGGGCGAGGCCCCCGGCCGCCGGTGGCGGGCCCGGTTCCCAGCCCGCGCCGGTGCCCGGGACCGGCCTCAGCTGACCTGCGAGGCGGAGACGGCCCAGGTGTTGCAGTAGCCGACCTTGGCGTACTTCCAGCCCTGCTGGAGCCATCCGGCGTAGTGGTCGCCGGTGCCGTGGTCACGGGCGCCCCCGCCGCCCTGGTCGTCGCCGCGGCTGTACTCCATCTGCAGCGCCTGGTTCCAGCGGGCGCCGGTGACGCCGAGCGAGGTCTGGACGGTGCGGGCGAAGACTCCCGCCATGCACTGAGCCTGGAGTTCGTTGCGGCGGGAGTACGCGTTCTGAGCGATCTTGGACCGGTCTGCGACCTCCCACCACCAGGCTCCGCCGATCCCCGCCATCGTCTGCACGTGATGGCCGTACTCATGGGCGAGCACGGTCAGGTACGGAACGTGGTTGGCGGCCGGGTCGGTCCGGCCGGTCTGCTCGACGAGATGGGTCAGGCCGATGTACATGCCCCGGTTGGACGGGCAGTAGTAGGCGGCGAACCGGGGGTTGGGGTAGGTGCCGCAGGGCCCCCGGCCCGGACGGGACCAGTAGACCCGGCGCGGCTGCAGGAAGACCGCTCCGGCCTGGGAGAACTTCCCCGACCAGGCCCGGTCCAGGCAGTCGGTGACGGCGGTGAGATAGGCCAGCATGGCGGCGGGCCTGGTCGAGGGCCGGGGGGCGCGGCAGGCGGTGGGGCGCATGGTGCCGGTGCCGTACAGCGGGTTGCGCTTCAGTCTGGCTGCGGTGTCGGAGCGTCGCATGGCCCGGAGGTCGACGAGCATCTTCTGCCGGGCGGCCGGCGTGATCTCGGTCTCGCCCATCGAGTCGAGCTTCAGGGTGGGCGGCGGCCCGAATCTCGGCGGAGTGACCTCCGCGTCCTCGGCCGGTGGGAGTTCGGTATTTCTGGTCGCTACGGGCCCGGCGCCCGGGGTGGCCGGAACCTCCACCCCGTCGTCCCCCGCCAGACCGGCGATCACCACGACCGCGGCGAAGGTCATGGCCAGGACACCGAAGACCCCGAAGGCCAGAGGGCTCGATCCGCGTGGGCGCATGTTTCCGCCTTCTTCAGAGTGAAGATCTCCGGGCGGCAATCTAGCGGATATTGACCTAATTAGGTTTACTGACCGAAAAATAGGGACGAAGGGTGGCAGTCAGCGGCGGGTGGTTCTCGATAGGCTCCCGAGCCATGGCGGGATCTGTTTTACACCGAGCGGCCGGGAGCGTTGCCGCGGTTGCCGCACTCACACTGGCCCTGAGCGCCTCTCCGGCCCTCGCAGCCGGTACGGCGGCCATGTCGGCCACCCAGGCGGGCAGGGTGACCGACGACACGGTCACTCTCGAACTACGGCAGGACGGCGTACTGCACGTCACCGAGAGCGTGACCTTCGAAGGCAGCGCGCCGACCCGGAAACTGGTCGACCGCACCCGCTACGACGACGGCAGCGACCGTCTCTACCAGGTCGTCAACCTCAAGGGGGACGCGACGCTGCAGGGTGACTCAATCACGCTGAAGGGCTCGGGCGCCGCCAAGCTGGAGTATGACGTCAAGGGCGCGGTGACCCCGCTGGCCGACGCCCAGGAGCTGCGCTGGTACGCCGTGGGGGCCTGGTCCGTCCCGGTCACCCAGGCCAAGGTCACGGTGGCCGGTCCGGGTCAGCTGCAGAACCTGTCCTGCTTCGCGGGTGTGCTGACCTCCGCGATCGGCTGCACCACCGCGTCACCGGACCACACCGGGACCACCGCGGAGTTCGAGCAGCAGGAACTGGGCCCGGGCGAGGTGCTCACGGTGGTCATCGGCTACCCGCCGGGCGCCACCAAGGGCGGCCCGATCCTGGAGCGCCGTTTCGAGCTGTCCAACGCCTTCGCCCTGAACGCCGTCACCGGCGGCGCGCTGGCCGGTCTGCTGGTCCTGATGCTCGGCGGCCTCGGCCTGGTCTACTGGACGCGCGGCCGCGACGCCCGGGTGGTCGGCCACGAGTCCGGTTCGCTCAGCGCGGTCGAGAACGGCCACTTCGCCCCACCGGACGGGGTGCGTCCCGGTCAGATCGGCACGCTCATGGACGAGCAGGCCGACGTGGTCGACGTGACCGCCACGATCGTGGACCTGGCCGTCCGGGGCTTCATCCGGATCGACGAGCAGCCCCGGCAGGCCTACGACTCACCCGACTGGACCCTGGTCCGGCTGGCCGACGCCCCGGTCGGCTCGCTGCTGACCTACGAGCGCGCCCTCTACGACGCCATCTTCGACGGCCGCGACGCGGTCCTGCTCTCCCACCTCCAGGGTTCGTTCGCGGCCAACCTCGGCAAGGTCCGCGACGCGCTCTACCGTGACGTGGTCACCCAGGGCTGGTTCGCCCGCCGCCCCGACACCGTGCGCACCCGCTGGACGACCGTCGGCGTCGTGCTCACCGTGGCCGGGGTCCTCGGCACCGTCGCGCTGGCCTGGTTCACCACGTACGGCCTGCTCGGCCTGGCCCTGATCATCGCGGGCGCCGCCATGGCCGTCGGCGGTCAGTACATGCCGGCCAAGACCGCCAAGGGCGCGGGAGCCCTCGCCCACACCCTCGGCTTCCGGGAGTATCTGGCCTCCGGTGACGTCGGCGGGAACATCCCCCCGGCCCAGCGGGTGGAACTCTTCTCCCGCTACCTGCCCTACGCCGTGATCTTCGACAGCGTCGAGCGCTGGGCCCGCGTGGTCTCCTCGGTCAACGGCAACGGCCAGCAGGCCGACAACCTGTACTGGTACCACGGTCCGGCCGAATGGGACCTGTCCAAGTTCGCCGACTCGATGCGAACCTTCACCATGACGACCTCGGGCGCCATCTCCTCCACCCGCCAGTTCCGCTCTCTCTGAGAGTTCTGAAGAGCGCTGGAGCGCGCCCGGAAGGCCTCGGCGCGCTCCGGACAGGGCCGGGAAGAGGAAGCCGGCACCACCTTCGATCGCCAGCCGTGCTCGCATCCGGCATCCGGCGGCTCCGCATTAGACCTCTGCTGGATAATCCGCCACGGATCTAATTGCTACCCTGGGTGATATGACTGCCATGGCATCCTCGCGCACCCAACCGGACCTGTCGTTCCTGCTGGACCACACCAGCCATGTCCTGAGATCCAGGATGTCGGCGGCACTCGCCGAGATCGGGCTCACGGCACGCATGCACTGCGTGCTGGTCCACGCCCTGGAGGAGGAACGCACCCAGATCCAGCTCGCCGAGATCGGCGACATGGACAAGACCACGATGGTGGTGACGGTCGACGCCCTGGAGAAGGCCGGACTCGCCGAGCGCCGCCCCTCCAGCACCGACCGGCGGGCCCGGATCATCTCGGTCACCGAGGAGGGTGCCCGGGTCGCCAGGCAGAGCCAGGAGATCGTGGACCGCGTACACCGGGAGGCGCTGGCAGCGCTCCCCGACGATGAGCGCGAAACTCTCCTCCGGGCGATGAACCGCCTGGTCACCGGCTATCTGGCCACCCCCGCCGAGAACCCGCAGCCGATCCGGCGGGCGCGCCAGCGGGCAAGTTAGGTCCGCAAGGGATCGTCTACTAAAAAACTATCTGCTATGGTTTCTCCTGTTGTCCTTCGACAGGAGTAACCCACATGTCCTCCACCTCCGCACCCCGATCGCCCTGGCTCGCCCTCACCGTGCTCTGCGCCGGAATGCTGATGATCATCCTGGACGGCAGCATCGTCACCGTGGCGCTGCCGGCCATCCAGCAGGATCTGCACTTCTCCCCCTCCGGCCTGACCTGGATCGTCAACGCCTACATGATCACGTTGGGCGGCCTGCTGCTGCTGGCCGGGCGGCTCGGCGACCTGGTCGGACGTAAGCGCCTGTTCATCGCCGGTCTCGTCGTCTTCACCGTCGCCTCGCTGCTCTGCGGGATGGCGGGCAGCCCCGAGATGCTGATCGCGGCCCGATTCCTGCAAGGCGTCGGAGGAGCGATGACCTCGGCGGTCAGCCTCGGCATGATCGTCACGCTGTTCACCGAGCCGCGTGAGCGCGCCAAGGCGATCGGAGTGTTCGCCTTCACCGGTTCCGCCGGTGCCTCGATCGGCCAGGTCCTCGGCGGCGCGCTCACCGACGCGCTCAGCTGGCACTGGGTGTTCCTCATCAACCTGCCGATCGGCGTGGCCGCGGTACTGCTGGCCGTACCCGTCCTGAAGGGCGACCGCGGACTCGGGCTCGGCAAGGGCGCCGACGCCCTCGGTGCCGTCCTGGTCACCGGCGGGGTGATGCTCGGTGTCTACGCCATCGTCCAGACCGAGCAGTACGGCTGGACCTCGGGACGCACCCTCGGCCTCGCCGCCCTCGCCCTCGCCCTGATCGTCGGGTTCGTCGTCCGCCAGGCCACCGCGGCGCGCCCGCTGCTGCCGCTGCGCGTGTTCCGCTCCCGCAACGTCTGGGGAGCCAACCTGATCCAGATGCTGATGCTGGCCGCCATGTTCAGCTTCCAGATCCTCATCGCCCTCTACATGCAGAACGTGCTCGCGTACGGGGCGTCCGCGACCGGTCTGGCGATGCTCCCCGCCGCCCTTGCCATCGGCGCGCTCTCACTCGGGTTCTCGGCGCGCCTCATCTCCCGCTTCGGCGAGCGGACGATCCTGCTGACCGGCCTGGTGCTGCTGCTGGCGGCACGCCTGCTGCTGATCCGCGTGCCGGTGGACGGCGCGTACGCCGTGGACCTGTTGCCGGTGATGCTGCTGTCCGGCGGGTTCGGCCTGGCGATGCCCGCGCTCACCGCGCTGGGCATGTCGGGTGCCCGGCCGGCGGACGCCGGGGCCGCCTCCGGCCTGTTCAACACCACCCAGCAGATCGGCGCGGCCCTCGGGGTGGCGGCCCTGTCCACCCTGGCGGCCTCCCGCACGGAGCACCTGGCGGCTGAGGGGCAGCGCATGGCGTCCGCGCTGACCGACGGCTTCCAGCTGGCGTTCAGCGTCGGCGCCGTGCTGCTGACCGCCGCGATCGTCCTCACCGTAGTGGTGCTCAGGAAGCCCACGGCCGAGACCGGGGCCGCGGAGACGACGGCACCGCCCGCCGAGGCAGCCGCAGTCTCGGTCGCCTGACCCTCCTTCGGACAGACGATGGCGGACCGGCGGATGGTGATCCGCCGCAGGGTGACCCGGCTGGACGGCCCTGGACATCCCGTCCGCCGGGTGGCTCCGATCCCCGTCCGGACCGCCTCAGGCGGCCTCGTCCTCGCGCAGGCGGACCTCGCCGACGGGCCGGCCGCCGCCGAGCAGCACACCGGTCGCCAGCTCGTCGAGCTCCGCGGCCTCCGCAGGCTCCGCGGCCGCCAGGCCGAGGGCGCGCAGGGCCGCGACGGTGACCGGGACCCGGGCCCGCTGGCCGCCGTCCTCGATCTTGACGGTGCCGGCGCGGCCGTCGGCGAAGGCGAAGGCGTCGAACGCCTCGGCACCCGCCTTGACCATCAGACCGGGGACCGCGCGCATCAACCGCGCCTCAGGACGGGTCGTGCCGGACGTCCACTCCGGGTGGGCGCGGAAGGCGTCGGCGATGCGGCGCTCCGGAGTACCGGGTTCGGCCAGGACCAGTGAGCGGAACGCCCGGGTGACGCCCACCATCGACACGAAGAACAGCGGGGCGCCGCAGCCGTCCACCCCCGTGGCGGCGACGCGCTCACCGGTCAGCTCCTCGACCGTGTGGCGGATGGTCCGCTGCAGCGGGTGCGCCGGGTCGAGGTAGGTCTCCAGCGGCCAGTCGTTGGCCGCGCAGGTGGCGAGCATCGCCGCGTGCTTCCCCGAGCAGTTCATGTAGATCCTGGCCCGGCCGCCGCCCGAGCGCAGCACCTCCTCACGGGAGGCGACATGCTCGGGCAGGTCCTCGGGACAGCGCAGGGCGCCCTCGTCCAGCCCCGCGCCGGAAAGGATCCGCCGGGCCCCCTCGACATGGAACGGCTCCCCCGCGTGGCTGGCACCCGACAGCGCGAGGAGCTCCCCTTCCAGGGCGAGCCCGGAGCGCACCATGCCGAGCGCCTGCAGCGGCTTCATCGACGAGCGGGGCGAGACCAGGGCGTCCACGGCGCCGTGCACCCGCACCGGGGAGCCGTCGGCACCGACGGCCAGCATCCGCGCCCGATGGGTGGATTCCACGAACCCCGAACGGACGACCTCAACAACCAATGACTCAGCAGACACCTTTGTCTCCTTTCGCCAGGATTCTAGGGAGGCCGGGGATCGCGAGATGATGGGGGGCATGCGTGCGGTTGTTCAGCGGGTGAGTTCCGCTTCGGTGACGGTGGACGGTGCAACGGTCGGGGCGATCGACGAGCCCGGACTTCTGGTGCTGGTCGGGGTGACCCACACCGACACCCCGGCGGAGGCGGGCAGGCTCGCCGCCAAACTCTGGGGCCTGCGGATCCTGTCCGGCGAGAAGTCCTGCTCGGACGTCGGCGCACCCCTGCTCGTGGTCAGCCAGTTCACCCTGTACGGCGACGCCCGTAAGGGCCGCCGCCCCACCTGGCAGGCGGCGGCGCCCGGACCGGTGGCCGAACCGCTGGTGGAGGCCGTGTGCGCCGAGCTGCGCGCGCTGGGCGCGCACGTGGAGACCGGGGTGTTCGGCGCCGACATGAAGGTCGGGCTGACCAACGACGGCCCGATCACCCTGATCGTGGAAGTCTGACCCGGACAGGGCAGGTCCGCGTCCCCAGGACGGGATGAGCGCGGCCCTCAAGCCGTCTGGGCGGGCGGAGGTCAGGACGCCGCGGTACGGCGCAGCGTCCGGCCGGGCCGGCGTCCGGTGGTCTCACCGTCCTGGAGCACGAGTTCGCCGGCCACGAGCACGTGCCGTACTCCCGTCGCGTACTGCCATGGCTCGGCGAAGGTCGCCAGGTCGGTGACCGCCTCCGGATCGAAGATCGCCAGATCCGCGATCCGCCCGGCGGCCACGGTGCCGCGATCCGGCAGCGCCAGGCGGGAGGCGGGCAGGGACGTCATCTTCCGCACGGCGTCGACGAGCTGGATGACGTTGCGTTCGCGCACGTAGCGGCCCAGCACGCGGGCGAACGTGCCGAAGCTCCGGGGATGCGGATGGCCCTCCCCGGGGGCGTGCAGCACCCAGCCGTCGCTGGCCACGGCGCTGATGCGGTGACGCAGCACGGTGTCCACATCCGCCTCCGCCATCGCGTGGTTGACGATCATCACTTCGCCGTTGTGCGCCGCCAGGACGTCGAGTACGGCGGCCGCCGGCTCCACCCCCCGGTCCCGGGCGATGTCCGCGACGCTGTCGCCGATGCGGTCGGCGTACGGGCCGGGCGAGAGCATCGCGATGACGACCCCCTCGGGAAGGAACGTGCGCCCGACCGCCGACCGCACCTCCGCCAGGATGCGTTCCCGGCTGTCCGGGTCCGCGAGCCGGTCGAGCAGGGCGGCGGGTCCTCCGTCCATCGCCCAGTCGGGCAGCCGCGAGGTCAGCCTGGTCGACGACGCGGTGTAGGGATAGACGTCGCAGGCCACGTCGAGCCCCTCGGCCACCGCGGCGTCGATCAGGTCGAGCGCGTCGGCGACCTTGCCGTGGTTGGCCGGCCCCATGGCCTTCAGGTGGGAGATCTGCAGCCGTACCCCGGCGGCGCGCGCGACGGTCAGGGCTTCCTCGACGGCCTCGATGACGCGGTCGCCCTCGTCGCGCATGTGGGTCGTGTACAGCAGACCGTGCCGGGCGGCCTCGGTGGCCAGGGCGGTGACCTCGGCCGTGTCGGCGAACGATCCGGGCGCGTAGATCAGGCCGGTGGACATGCCGAACACACCCTGTGCGGCGGCCGAGGCCAGGAGCCCGCACATCAGCGCCAGTTCGCCGGGGTCCGCCGCCCGGCGGTCCTGGCCCAGTACCGCGGCGCGCAGTGCGCCGTGACCGATCAGCGGCGCGACGTTGAGAGCGGGGCGCGCGGCGTCCACGGCGGCGGCGAAGCCGTCGAGATCATCCCACTGCGTCTCCCGGCCGGCGTACAGCGGACTGGCGTTCTCTCCGGCGTCGGGGAAAGGTGACATCCCGCAGTTTCCGGTGACCACGGTGGTGACGCCCTGACGCAGGCACGCCTCGGCGTCCGGCGCGTCCAGCACGCTGAAATCCGCGTGCGAGTGCAGGTCGACGAAGCCGGGGGCGACGGTCAGCCCGGAGGCGTCGATGACGTGGCGGGCGGCGGCCCCCGGCACGTGGTCGCCGACACGGACGATGCGGCCCGAACGCACGCCGACGTCTGCTCGGCGGGGCGCTGCGCCGGTGCCGTCGATCAGCGACCCACCTGTGATCAGGACGTCGTAGGGGGCGTTCGGGTTCGGCATTGCTCTCTCCTTTGAAGTGTCGGGTTCCGGCGGGCGCCCGGTGTCACAGCAGCAGCGCGAGCAGCACCGTGTAAAGGGCGCATGCCGGCACCAGGAGCGCCCATCCCGCTCCCAGCAGGTACGGCAGGCGGGTGGCCCGGGCCACCCCCATGGCGCCGACCATGTTCGCGTTGGGGAGCGGACCGTATGTGTCCGCCTTGGAGGCCCAGAGCAGGATGATCACCCATGCCGCCGGGCCGATGCCGAGGCCGGTGCCCAGCGGGCCGAACACCTCGCCGATCAGGACCACCTGGGCCGCGGTCGCACCGGGCACGCCGACCCAGCCGAGCGCGGCGATCGCGAGTGCGAAGGGCAGCGGTGACATCTCGCGCAGGCCCGGACCGAAGGTGTCCAGAACCACGTCGTACGGATGGAGAAGCTCGATGAACCCGAAGAGGGCGGCGAGCATCCAGAACAGCAGCAGCGTGGGCAGCATGCGACGGCCACCGGTGACGACGGCCCGCAGGGCGTGTCGGAGCGAGAGGCGGGCGGCCACCGCGGTGACGACCGCCATCAGGGGCAGGGCGATGAGCGGGAAGGTCGTACCCGCCTTGGTCCAGGTAGCGTAGACGACGGTTCCGATGAGGGTGATCAGGAAGGCGTAGGTGGCCCGGCGGGTTCCGGCCGCCGTCCGCCCGTTCGGCTCCTGTTCGGCGGCCTCGTCGGGACCGTAGAAGTCGTCCCGGGCGGCGCTGAGGCGCTGCACCCGCGGCACGACCACGGCGGCGAGCAGCAGAGACAGCAGGGCCAGCGGGCCGGCGCCGACCATGAGGTAGGTGAGGTAGTCGGTGTCGGCAACCTTCATGATGGCGACGTTGGAGCCCGCGAAGGGCGCCAGTGCCAGCCCCGCGCAGCCGCCCAGGAACATGGTCACCGCGGTGGCCGACCGGGTGAAGCCCGCGCGGGCGGCCACCGGGATGAGCAGCGGTGCAGCGATCGCCAGGGCTCCGGCGAGGGTGCCGAGGCTGGTGACCAGGACCAGGCAGGCGATCATCATGGCGTACATGAGCGCCGTGTGGCCGCGGCCTCCGGCGACCCGCAGAATCCCGCGCACCATGGCGTCGGCCACCCCGGTGACGCGCAGGATCTCGCCGACCGCCGAACCGAGCACGATGATCAGGCCGATGATCGTGACAGGGTCGCTGACGGACGCGCCGAGGACACCGGCGGCGTCCGCCACCGGGGGAAGGGCCACGAGCACGGCGCTGACGAGCGAGACCGCGGTGACCGCCACCAGGTCCGTGCCGGTCAGTGAGAGCACGGCGTACAGGGCGACCGGCAGGAGGCCCCACACGGTGGGGCCGTCCGTGACGATGCCCACGACGAGGCTGAGGACGAGGGCGACCGCCGCGGGGACGACTCGCCGGGCGATCGTGGCAGGCCCCTTCTCCGGAGCCTTCACCGGGGCCGGCCCGGTGTCGGCCGGCCTCATCGCAGATCCTTCAGGAGGATCGGGGATTCGTCACGCGGGCTCCGGTCGTCGTGGAGTTCGCGCAGCGAGTCGGCGTACGCCAGCCCGCTCGCCGCCGCGATGTCGTCGAGCGACTCGGCCTGCCGTACCGGCGCCAGCCGTACGGCGCCGCCCTGCGAGATCGTGAAGCCGTGGACGGCCGGTCGCGGCAGGCTGTTGTAGGACCAGGGCGTGGAGAAGTAGTACGCCCCGGTGTCGTACAGCACGACGATGTCGCCCTCCCGCAGTTCCGGAAGCTCCCGGGCGTGCGCCACCACGTCGCCGGCGAAACAGCACGGTCCCGCGATGTCCTGTGCCAGCCGGGGACCGTCCTTGGGCCTGCCGCCGGCGTCGAACGTTCCGACCCGCAGCGGCCAGGAGTCCGGCATGAGGACGGTCCGGGTGGCGACCTGCGCACCCGCGTGAGTGATGGCGATGCGGCGGCTGCCCGCGTCCTTGGTGTACTCCACCAGCGCGCCGATGAAGCCGTTCTTGGCCAGCAGGGACCGCCCGAACTCCGTGACCAGCGCGTATCGGCCGTCGAAGAGGCCGGGGACGGCGGCTCGCAATGCCGTCACATACGCGGCGAAGGTCGGCCGGACGCCGTCGTCGGCGAAGTTGACGGGAAGCCCGCCTCCGATGTCGAGGCTCGTGATCCGCCGGGTCCCCAGTGCGCTGTTGACGTCCTCGGCGAGCCGGTACGTCTCCGCGATGCCCGCCGCGATGAGCTCCAGCGGGCAGCCCTGGGAGCCGACATGAGCGTGCAGTCGGGTCAGCCAGGGGCGCTCGGCGAAGGCTCGCACGATGTCCTCGCGCACCCCGGGGTCGCGTAGCGCCACACCGAACTTGGAGGTGGCGGTGGCGGTGCTCATCGCGCCGATGGAGCCGGTGCCGACCTGCGGGTTGACGCGGAGCCCGATGACGGAGGCCGAGTCCTCCGGCCGCAGCTCGTCGATCCGGCGCAACTCGGCGAAGCTGTCGGCGTTGAGCGCCACACCGAGGACGAGGGCCTGCCGGATCTCCTCACGCGTCTTGGCGGGGGAGTCGAAGACGATCTGCGAGGGCGCGAATCCGGCGTCAAGGGCGATCCGGAGCTCGCCGGGACTCGCCACCTCGCATCCCATGCCGCAGTCGGCGAGCAGCCGCAGAACGGGTATCAGGGAGGCGGCCTTGGCGGCGAAGGTGTGGAGCACCTGCGGCGTTCCGGCGAAGGCGCCCTGCAGGGCCGCGACCGACTCGCGTACGCCGTCGGCGTCGACGAAACCGGCGACGGGCTGGGACTCCCCCAGGAGCCCGGCGTGAACGGCGTGGCGGACCACGTCGGCGACCCGGTCGGCGGGCGGCCGGGCCTGGTCGGGGGGAACCGTGGCACTGCTGGGGATCACGTCCGAGTCTCCTGACATCATCACGCCACGTATCCATATAAAGATGGACAGAAGCAATTTCGGAACCGACTAGGACGAGATTCAGCCACAGCACCCCTCTGCGTCTTTGTCCCAGGCTCCAAAGCGGGCGGTGACCTTTGTCCGCGCATTCAAGGTCGCGTGGTCAGAACCGCCCGACGAGGCGCACGGCCAAGGTGATGATCAACCGCGTGTCGGGGTCGTCGAGATCGACGCCGAACCGTTCCCGGGCACGGCGCAGCCGGTACCGCAGGGTGTTCGGATGCAGTACGAGCCGCCGGGCCGCCCGGCCGATGTCCCCCGAGGCGTCGAGGTAGGCGGAGATCGAGCGGACCAGGTCGCCGCCCGCTGCGAGATCGGTGTGGATGAGCTCGTGCACCGGTCCACAGCCCTTCTCCCACACCGGGCGCACCACGTCCAGGACCCGCAGGACGTCCAGCGTCAGCCCGGCCTCGGCGACCCCGCCGTGCCGTACCCGCTGCGGGTTCCGGCCGGCCGCCTCACGGTCGCGCAGGACGCGTACGACCAGCGTGGCCTCCTCCCGCGAAACGGCCGCCAGCAGCGGGGAGGGGACAACGGACCCCGCACCGGCCCAGACCGTGCCGCCCCCCGGCATCGACGCGGCCAGGACGTCCAGCTCACGAGCCAGGCCGAGCGCCTCGCGGTCGTTGCCGCCGTCCACGGGCAGCAGCGCCAGCACCCGGTCGCTCTCCCGCAGCACGCGGACCGTGCGGCGGTAGGAGGCGGCCTGCATGGCGAGCACGTCCAGGGTGCGATCGGCGAGCGCGTCGTACGGGCCGTCGTGCTCGGCGACCACCACGGCGCACGACGCCTCCGATGAGAGTCCGAGAGACCACGCGTGCACGCTCCGGTCGCCATGCCCGCCCAGCAGACCGCGCAGCGCGTGCTCCTCACGGCGTACGGCGCAGCTCTCGCGCAGCCGGTGCTGGACCAGGTACGGCACGGCGACCTCGGCGGCGCGGCTCAGGGCTTTCGCCGCGTTCGCGGTCAGGCTGCGGCCGTCCGCCGCGACCCAGATGGACCCGAGCATCTCACGACCGCTCCTGATGGCGACGATCAGCCGTTCCGGAATGCCGCCGTCCGCGGGACGGTGAATGACATCGTCAGAGGTCCACAGGGCACGGAGCAGGCCGCTACGTCGCAGTTCCTCGACGCGCCAGTCGGGAACCCGGCCACCGAGGATGGTGGATCGGCGCAGCTCGTCCGCCTCGGGGCCGGTGGCGGAATGCGCGAGCACCCGGAACTGGGTGTCCTCGATGGTGATCGAGCCGCCGGTGAATTCGGCGACGACCGAGGCCAGGGCGGCAAGGCCGCCACCCGCCGTGGCGTCGGCCATGCGATCGCCGCGGCCGGCTTCGGTGTAGGCCGCCGCCGACCGCAGCAGAGTCGCGACATCGTCCCAGTCGGTCCAGTCGGCGCGGGCAAGCAGCGCGATGCCGGCCTCTCTGGCGGCGGCGATCGCGTCGGCCGGAAACGCGTCGTCAACCCGCACGATCACCGCGGTGGCACCCCGCCGGGCCGCTTCGCGGATCGAGGCCGTGGCGGCCCCGCCGGAGTGGAACGGTCCTGCCGCCAGAACGATCCGGCCTTCGTGGGGATGAGCAGGCCCCTCATCACCGATGATCATTCCCTCGACGTTGACGTCCCGGCCCGCGGGCGCCAGTAACAGCTGCAGAATGCCGCCCTCGTCGAAAGCGAGGAGCTGACGAAGAGTGACCCCCTTTGTCATGTTTTGAGTGGTGTGTTCTCTCATGCGGCCGAGCATACGCTCGGAATTCCTCCCCGCCGGAGCGTCGGCGTGCCGGACCCACTGCTATGCGGGCTCGGTGTGCCGGCCCCGACGGCATCTACCCGGCCGCCCGGGTCAAGGACGGCGGCTCCGCCTGGTACGAGTACACCGGCATGAGCGGGAGCGGTTACCAGAAGCGATTCGACGAGCTGAAGGCCAAGGGCTTCCTGCCCTCGAAGCTCGATGTGGAGGGCACCTACGTGGCCGTCCGGACGAAGCGCTGATCTTCACCGGAGGTTGATCCGACCCGTGCCTCCCACCGGGTGGGAGACACGGGCGGTGCGATCTCAGCGGATGCGGCGGCGCAGGGCCGGGTCGATGGCGACGTTGCGCCCGGCGTCCGGCGGCACGATGACCTCCTGGGTCGCCGCCACCCCGCCGGCCTGCAGCGTGGCGTCCACCGGCACGGTCCGTTTGACCACGGCCAACGCGACCGGGCCGAGCTCGTGGTGCCGGGCGGAGCTGCCGACGGAGCCGACCTCCACGTCGTCGAGGATCACCGGGGCACCGTGTCCGGGCAGCGTGTCGACGCTGCCGTCCAGGTGCAGGAAGACCAGGCGGCGCGGGGGGTGGCCGAGGTTGTGCACCCGCGCCACGGTCTCCTGGCCCTTGTAGCAGCCCTTGCTCAGGTGGAGGGCCGGGCCGATCCAGCCCACCTCGTGCGGGATCGTCTTGTGATCGGTCTCGAAGCCCAGCCGGGGGCGGTGGCCCTCGATCCGCAGCGCCTCGTAGGCCCAGAGCCCGGCGAGCCGCAGTCCGCCGAGCCGGTCGGCCAGCAGCTCGCGCGGGAGCAGCACGTCGTCTCCGACGAGGACCGCTCCCGGGACCGGGGTGAGCCGTGCGGCGTCGGCCACGGAGACCACCGCGTAGCCGTCCGTCAGGTCGGTGACCTCCACCCGGAGCATGAACCGCATCTTGTCCAGGAACACGACCAGTTCGGGCGACGTGCCCGGCTCCACGTGCGCCCAGACGGCCTCGCCGTCGTCGACGAGCGCGAGGTGGTGCTCGACCCTGCCCTGGGCGTCCAGGAACAGCGTCTGGGTGGCCTGGCCGGGTTTCAGGTCGTCGAGCTTCTGTGAGCTCAGGCTGTTGAGCCAGCTCAGCCGGTCGGGTCCGGAGATCCGGACGACTCCGCGGTTGCTCCGGTCGACCATCGCCTCACCGGCGAGGAACGCACGCTGCTCGGCGAACGGGTCACCGTAGTGTCCGGCGACGTCGGCGTCAGGGGTCCCGGCCGCGACCGCGCCGGGAGTGTCCAGCAGAGGGCTTCGCATGTACCCCAGCCTACGAGGCCTCAGCGGCAGTTACGGCACCGCCCGAAGACCGTCAGATGGTGCACGTCGACGGCGAATCCGAGCTCCTGGTCGAGCTTGGCCGCGAAGTCGCCCACCAGCTCCGGGCGGACCTCGGCGATCTCTCCGCACTGGTGGCAGACCACGTGCACGTGGTCCGCGTCGGCCGCCAGGTGATAGGTGGGGGCGCCGTGCCCGAGGTGGGTGTGGGTGACCATGCCGAGCTCTTCGAGCAGTTCGAGGGTCCGGTAGACGGTCGAGATGTTCACCCCGCGGGCGGTCTCCCGCACCCGGGCGCAGATCTCCTCGGGAGTGGCATGCTCCGCGGCCTTGACCGCCTCAAGCACCAGCTGGCGTTGCGGGGTGACCCGGTAACCGCGCGCCCGCAGTTGCTCATGCCACGACGTCTCGGTCATGCCCAGAGTCTAGGAGCATTGCGGCGTGACGGGGCTCACGCGCGCGAAACCCCGGTCCGCCGGATGAGGGCGTCGGAGCCGGCTTCCGACCCTACGGTCAGACGGAGACCCTCCCGAAGGATTCTTCGGACAGGACGAGGTCGAGGAAGCCGGGGAAGCGGGTATCGAGGTCGTCCCGCCGGAGGGTGATGTAGAGCTTGCGTCCGGACGGACGCTGCCAGATGACGCCGCTCTCGCGCAGCACCCGCCAGTGGTGGGTGAGGGTCGACTTCGGGACGCCGGGCACGATCACACCGCAGAACATCTCCTCACCATGGGCGAGCGTCCGGACGATCGCAGCCCGGACCGGGTGACCGAGCGCGGCGAGAACCTCTTCCAGCCGGAACTGCTCGGGCGACGGGTGAAGCACAGCCATAGGGCGATTGTACGGAAAAAGCGAACTTGACGCCGCGACCGTAACTGTACGAGGATCCCGAACAGTCAAACTGTTCGCGTTTACCGAACAATCCGAAGGAAGTCATGTCGTCCCTCTCCCCGTCACGGAGCCGGCACCTCGGCTGGACCCTGGCCCTGCTGGCCTTCGCCCAGCTGATCACCTCGCTCGACTTCAACATCGTCTTCGTCGCCCTTCCCCGGATCGGTGAGGGCCTGGGCTGGCTGACCGGCGAAGCCCTGCACGGCGAGGTCGCGGACGGCCTTCGGATCGCGGTCTTCGCCGCCGCCGCGGGCATCCTGCTGAGCGCCCTCATCGCCCTGACCTTCAAGCGACGCCAGACCGAGACCGAGACCGAGACCGAGACCGAGACCGAGAAAGTCCACGCCGATGCCTGATGAGACCTTTCGTGTCGCGGAGGTCGACACCTCCGTGGCCGGCGCCGCCATGGTCGACGTCGTCGTGGTCGGCGGTGGCCCGGTGGGCATGCTGCTCGCCGCCGAACTCGCCCTTCAAGGCACCCCTCCCGTGGTTCTCGAACGGCTCCCCACACCATCCGGAGAGTCCAAGGCCGGAACCTTGCACGCCAGGACCGCCCAGACCCTGAACCGCCGCGGTCTGCTCGACGCGGTGGGAAGATCCTCATACGGGAGCGTACGGTTCCACTTCTCCGGCATGTTCGAGCTGGACCTCGGTACGGTGGCCGGGGAGGGTCCCACCCTCGTCGGCAGCCCGCAGGCCCGGGCGGAGCAGATTTTCGCCGACCGCGCCACGGAACTGGGTGCGGAGATCCGGCGCGGGCACGAGGTCGCGGGCCTCGCCCAGGACGCCGATCGCGTCACACTGACCGTGCACGGCCCGGCGGGGCCGTACGAGCTGACCGCCCGTTACGTGGTCGGCACGGACGGAGCCCGCAGCGCGGTCCGCAGGCTGGCCGGCATCCCGTTCACCGGCACGAAGGCCGGCGTCGCGGCGCTGATGGGCGAGGTCCGGCTGCTCGACCCCTTGCCGGGAGGGTGGCACCGAACTTCGCGCGGCTGGCTCATGATCTGGGGAGGGTACGGCCACAGCAGGATCGGCACCTACGACTTCCGCGGCCCGCACCCCGACAGGGAGGCGCCGGTGACCATGGAGGAGCTGCGCTCGACGGCCGAGCACATCGCCGGGCGCCCGATCCGGATGGCCGAACCCCGCACGCTGACCCGATACGGTGACGCGGCACTCCAGGCCGAGACGTATCGCCTGGGGCGCGTGCTCGTCGCCGGGGACGCCGCCCACGTGCATTTCCCCTGGGGAGGGCAGGGCCTCAACACCGGTCTGGAGGACGCGGCGAACCTGGGCTGGAAGCTCGCCGCCCACGTGCGCGGATGGGCTCCGGACGGGTTGCTCGACAGCTACCACGACGAGCGGTATCCGGTGGCGGCGCGGGTCCTGTGGAACGTCCGCGCGCAGACCGCCCTGGCCGATCCCGATCCCCGGATCGACCCCCTGCGGGAACTGTTCGCCGACCTCATGGGACTCGATCAGGTCAACGACTACCTCGGCAGCATGATCAGCGGCACCGGCACGGCCTACGACGTCGGCCATCCCGGGGCCGGACGGCTTGTCCCGGACCTGGAGCTCACGACCGCGGGCGGCGTCGTCACCCTGGTGGAGCTGCTCCGCGCCGGCAGGCCGCTCTTCCTCGGTGACCGCGACGATCTCCTGGACGTCGTGGCGCGATGGGCCCATCGGGTGGACACCGTGGAAGTCTCATGCGAGCCGATCCTGGTCCGCCCCGACGGCTACGCGGCCTGGAGCGCCCCGGGCGACGCGTCCACACTCAGGACCGCGCTGTATCGCTGGTTCGGCGAGCCGGATCAGGTGACGGCGAACTGATGGGGTGTCCGCCGTCATCGTCGACAGCGTCCGGTCGGGCCGATCCGACAGCCACCGCGGCGACACCGTCTGCAAGTACCCGAAGTAGCCGAGCGGTCGTGAGCTCTCGCCCACCTCCGGGGAGGACAAGAGCTCTTGCGGCACGAGTTACATCCGGGTCCGCGCGTACGCGTGCAGTGCGTCGCGGACGAACGCCGCCCCCGCGGCGTCGTCGTACATGCCGGCGAAGCGGGGGTCGTCGACGAACATGTCCCCCACGCCCTTCACCATCGCGATCGAGCGTTCCCGGTCGCCCTCGGCCGTGGGGGTACCCGGGATCCGGCTCAGCCACCGGACGTGCCGGGCGGCCAGCGTCTGGGCACGCACCGAAGTCGGAGAGATCCCGGCCTTCGCCGCGGCGACCCAGGCGGCGACGAGGTCCTCGCTGTCCTGCTTCCAGGCCCGCTGCTGGTCAAGGGTCTTGCCGTGCCACCAGTCGTTGCTCACCTGGAACGCGCGCTCGCCCCAGCGTGAGATCACCTCATCCTTGTAGTGGTCGTTGAACCCCGCCAACATGACGTCCATCTGCGGTTCCGCCCCCGCCTGCAGGGCCTCGAGCGTGTGACGCACAGACCGGATCTGCCGTTCGATGCGGTCCCGTTCCTCTTCCAGGGCGGCGATGTGGGCGCGGAGCCCGTCGCCCGTGTCCACCTCGTCGGCCAGGACCTGGGCGATGGCCGGCAAGCCCATCCCGAACCGGCGCATGAGCAGGATCCGCTGCAGCCGGGCGACCGCGATGGGGTCGTAGTAGCGGTACCCGTTCGCGCCGACCCGGGACGGGGCCAAGAGCCCGACTCGGTCGTAGTGCCGCAGGGTGCGGCTGGTGATGCCGGCCCTCGCCGCGAGTTCCTGGATCGTCCACTCCATCGTTCCAGATGTTAGCCGCGGCGGAGCGTGGTCGCGATGATCTCCGAGCTGTCGGCGTGCAGGGCCTGCGCCGCCGTCTGCCCGGTCGCCGCCAGGTAGGTGTCGACCAGCCGGTTGCCTGCGGCGTACCCGGCGCCCATCGGCAGTCCCACCGGGGTGACGCCGAGGTGCTCGGCGCCGGGGTCGCCGTGCACCCAGGCGGTGAAGTTCTGCATGCCTGTCACGTCGAGCCCGGTGAGCACCTTGGCGAAGACCTCGTCGTCGTGCAGGTGCGGCACACCGATGCGGGCGGGGCCGAGCTCGTCGCCGTAGAGTTGGCGGGCGAAGGCGTCGGCCAGGCCCTCGCCGACGATGTGCTCGCCGACCGTGACGGTCATCGGGTCCCACACGACCCCGCCCGGGCTCCACCGCAGGTTGTGGTGCAGTTCGTGCACGGCGGTGGCCTCCAGCCGCGCCACGTTCTCGGGGAAGGGCCAGAGCGTGATGGCGATCTGGCCCGAGATGCCGCCGAACCCGGTCAATCCTTTGCAGGGGCCCATGAAGTGCTCGTCACCCGGATCGCCGAGCACGAACAGCACGGTGATGTCCGGGGCCGCCAGGCCCGGCGTCGCCTCCAGCAGTACGGCGAGAGCGTCGTCGAGCGCGCGTTGCATCCGCTCCCAGGCCCCGGCCGCCGCCAGGGTTTCGAGCGCGTCGAGGCAGCGCTGCTCGTCGCGGTCGATGGGGAACCCGGACGTTTGGAAGTGCACGGCCGCCAGGTCGATCTCGCCGGGGTGGTAGCGGTACATGCCCTTGATGGGCTCCAGCATCGAACGCAGCAGGTCGACGCGGTCCGCGACCGGCGCCCGCAGGATTTCCCTCATGGCGGAGCAGGTGTCGAGAACGGTGATCGTCATGGCCCCGATGCTAGAAGTTGACGCAGCGTCAAGGTCAAACCAGCGGCACCCTTCAACGGAATACGGTCGGCAGGCCGTCACCCAGCCCCGTCACGACCGGCGGTCCGCCGTTGCGATGGACACATGCAACGTGGACAGCCGCCGTTCCGGCGTGCGTCCGGCGGTTACCGATGACGCAGCAGAGCGGTGCCGATCCTGGCGCCGGAGACGAAGGAAGCTTGATCGCCCACGCCGTGTCCCCATGCTGCTCCCATCAGCCCGCTGAGCAGGGTGCCGGCAGGTCGGAGCAGCCCTGGGCGGGCGGGGCGAAAAAACATTTGCCTCGCGCCGAGCCGGGTTTGTAGTCTCGGGGCACGCCGAAAGGAGGTGGTCCGAACAATGGTTGATCATAAGTGGACTAGCGAGGTGGCTGTCCGCTAGGACGCCGCGACTCCGGACTCTGTCCGGGCGTCTGGCGACGTTCGGCGAATCCATACACTCACCGGAACCCCGGGCTGCCAGAGGGCGGGTCATCCCGCCTTTGGTCCATCTGGCCCTCCCGCACGGCAGGAGGAACAGGCCCGGGGTTCTTCCCTTTCCACCCCTTCTCCCGCGCACCGCCGACAGCCCCCCGGCGGGTACGCCGAGGGCCGCGACGGCATCGGGATGGAAGGGGAGTGCGATCCCTGGAGCCTGGTCAGTCCACTCCGGGCACGAAGTCCCCCACCCGCTTGAGCTCGGCGGAGATGTGCGACTGGAGCGGCTGCTCCACCGCCGCCATGTCATAGGCCCACATCAGGTTGCCGTTGACCAGGCCGTAGAGACGGTGGCCGCCGGTGTACTCCTTGGCGGTGGCGGTGCGGGCGACCACGTCGGTGTGGAGCTCGATCTTCTTGAAGACGACCTCGCCGTAGTAGATCTCCACGATGCCGGTCGGATGCGACAGGCACACCTCCAGCCGGCGGTCGGGCAGCTGGCGCCAGAATCCGGTCTCGACGGCCAGCGGGCGGACCCTGTCGCCCGCCTCGTCGAGCAGCCAGGTGCGGCTGGTGTAGGTCAGGAAGGGCTTGCCGTTGTGGCCGAAGACGATCTCCTGACCGAAGTTGAAGCTCTCGATCGTCGGGTATCCGCCCACTCCGGCACCTTCCCACCGGCCCACGAGGAAGGCGATCGGCTCAAGGTCGGGATGCAGTTCGGGAACGTCCATGAATCCGAGCCTAGAGCCGCCCCGATACGGCTCGCGCCCGTGGTGCGGAGCCGCATAGGCTGCAGGCATGGCACGATCACTGGTGATCAAGGTGACCGCCGGCGAGGACGCACCCGAGCGCTGCAACCAGGCGTTCACGGTGGCCGCGGCGGCGTTGGCAAGCGGGGTTCCCGTCTCTCTCTGGCTGACCGGCGAGTCGGCGTGGTTCGCCCTTCCCGGCCGGGCGAAGGAGTTCACGCTGCAGCACGCCGCCCAGCTCGGCGACCTGCTCGACGCGGTGCTGGCCGCGGGCCGGGTGACACTGTGCACGCAGTGCGCGGCCCGGCGCGACATCACGGTGGACGACGTGATCGAAGGGGTGCGCATCGCGGGCGCCTCCACCTTCGTCGAGGAGGTCCTCGGCGAGGGCGTCCAGGCACTCGTCTACTGACAGTGTCGACGTAGACGAGTGCCCACGGCGGGAAGGCCCGCTCCTCAGCCGGGCAGCACGGCGGCCAGCCGCTCCCGGCGGAGCCGCTCGAACCAGGAGTCGTCGATCGGCGGGAGCTGGGCACCGACCGCCCAGGTCAGCAGGAGGTCGGCGAGCCCGGGGTTGCGGGCGAGCGCAGGACCGTGCAGGTAGGTTCCGACCATCTTGCCGATGTGGCAGCCCTCGGTGCCGTCGCCGTTGCCGGTGCCGACCGCCGTACGGGCCAGCGGCCGGACGCCGGGGCCCAGCCGGGTGACGCCCATGTGGTTCTCGAAGCCGGTCAGCGTCGGGATGCCGAGCGCCGGGTCGGCCTCGCCGGCCAGTTCGCCGACCGCGCGGCCCGTGCCCCGGCCGCTGGAGATGTCGACCAGGCCGATGCCGTCGACCGGCTGTCCCTCCTCGCCGCCGAACGTGGTGCCCATGATCTGGTAGCCCGCGCAGACGGCCAGCAGGGAGGCGCCGCGTGCCATGGCCCGGTGCAGGCCGCCGTCGCGGCGCAGCCGTTCGGCGGCCAGGATCTGCGGCCGGTCCTCGCCGCCGCCGATCAGGTAGATGTCGCCGCCCTCCGGCACCGGGTCGGCCGAGCGCACGTGCACGGTCTCGACCGGGATGCCGCGGCGCTGGGCGCGCTGCTCCAGGACCAGGACGTTGCCCTGGTCCCCGTAGGTGCTCAACAGGTCCGGGTAGATCCAGACGAGTCGCAGGGCGCTGTCAGACTGCACGACCGAACTCCGATCGAATCTGCTGGAAGGCGGTGTAGTTGGCGATCACGTCGACCTTGCCGGGCGGTTGGGCGGCGAGTGCCTGCCCGAAGGAGTCTGCGAGCTGGAACGGCACGCCCGCCACGTCGAGCCGGAGGGCGAGGTCGAGCCGCCGCTCCCCGGCCACGTAGACCGGTCTGCCGCGCAGGACGCGGTAGTCGACGTCCCACAGCCAGGAGGTGTCGCGGCCGTCGGGGCCCTGGGCGTTCACCGACAGGATCACCGGCAGCGAGCGGTCGAGCACGTCGAACGCCTCCAGCCAGCCCGCCGGGTTCTTGGCGAGCAGCAGCCGGGCATGCCGCCCGTCGCGCTCCACGGTGGTGTAGCGGCCGGCGACGGATCTGACCTCACGCAGCCGGGGCAGGGCCCGCTGGACCGGCAGGCCGAACGTCTCGGCGGTGGCCAGCGCCATCACGGCGTTGGCCCGGTTGGCCCGGCCGGGGAGCTGGATGTCCAGCACCCAGCGCTGCCTGCGCGGGTCGATCGCCGCGTCGTCGTCGAGGGCCCAGGACGGCTCGGGCCGCCGGAAGGTGCACTCGCGGCAGGCCCAGTCGTTGTCAGCCGTGCGAGGGGGGACCATCCCTGAGACGTGGCCGCCGGGCGGGGTGTAGTCCATCCCCTTGCGGTCCAGCGGGCCGCCGCACTCAGGGCAGCACCAGGAGTCCTCCTTCCACGGCTGCCCGGCCGACACCCAGGTGACCCTGGTGGCCGTGGAGGCGCCCCAGGTCACCAGCGGGTCGTCGGCGTTGGCGATCACGTGGGTGTTCTTCCCGGCGAGCGCCCGGCGCCACTTCTGGGCCAGCAGCCAGATCTCCCCGGCCCGGTCCATCTGGTCGCGGCTGAGGTTCATCAGGACGATCACGCCCGCGCCGGTGGTGTTGATCACCTCGGGCAGGTATTTCTCGTCGACCTCCAGCACGCCGTACGGGGCGTGCTTGGCCGACGACAGCGCCGAGACGTGCCCGGCGGGCATGTTGGCGCCGAAGGCGTTGGTGGCGACGTCGCCGAGCTCCTGCAGCGCGGAGGTGATCAGCCGGGTCGTGGTGGTCTTGCCGTTGGTCGCGCTCACCAGCGCCAGTTTGCGGTCCAGGGCGAGCTTGCGCAGCAGGTCGGGCTCCAGTGCCAGGCCGATCCGGCCGCCGATCACCGAGCCGTCGCCGCGGCCGGTCGCCCTGGAGAGGGTCGCGGCCGTACGGCCGAGGGCGCTCGCGAGCTGCGCCCGCAGCGGAAGCTGAGTCATGCCGTCTCCTCGCCTGGCAGCCTGTCGCGGGACGGGTCAGCGGCCGGACCTGGTTCGCCGAGTCGCAGCCGGGCCTGGTTCGCCGAATCGTTCATGCCGCAGATCCTAGCCGTCACCGGGTCCTGTCCCCGTCCGGCGACGGCCCGGCGGGCGCGGTGCGTCGCCGGTGCGGTGCGTCGCCGGTGCGGTGCGTCGCCGGTGCGGCGGGCGCGGTACGTCGTCGCCGCGGTTACGTCGCCGGCGCGGCAGGGTGCGGTGCGTCGCCGGTGCGGCGGAGGCGGCCGGCATGGTCCGCTCCCCGGTGCGGCGGTCCCTACTCGCTGAAGGCGAGCTCCGCGGGCTCCGACGACGTGGCGTCGAACGGCAGCACGAACCGGTGCGGCCAGGACAGCACGCTCTCCAGCCAGTTCGCCCCCATCGTCTGGGCCACGTGCCGGAGCCGCTCGGCCGGGTCGACGCCGATCGTCACCGTGAGGATGTCCTGTGCCACGCCCTCGTGCTCGTCGTCGCCGAGGATCACCCGCCAGGCCAGCGCCCGGTTGCGGTCCACCTCCATGGAGAGGGGATGGTGACGCAGCGCCCTGGCACGGTGCCCGAGCAGCTCGTTGGTGCCGGACGGACGGTTGAACAGCGCGTAGTCCATGGCCGGCGCGGGGCCGCGCGGATTGGGCGCGGGCTGGCCGTGCGGGAACAGCCTGTCCACTTCGTGCAGCCAGCGGACCTGCGGGATGACCCAGGCGGTGCCGGGCCGCTCGATGACCTCGCGGTCGGGCCCCAGCAGCCGGGTCGCGGTCCCGGCGACCTGCTCGGTCAGCTTCGCCGGGTCGCTGACGGTCCGCAGCGACCACGCCCGGCGTTCCACACCGCGTTCCACCGTGGTGGCCAGCAGGCACTCGCGCCGCCGTATCGGCAGCTCGGCCCACAGGTCGGCCAGCACCCGGGGGGCTCCGGGGACGGGCCGGTTGGTGCAGAACGCCAGCACCAGGGTGTCGGCCCAGATGCGCAGCCAGGCCCACTCGGGCGCGTCGGCGAGCAGGTCGGCCTCGCGGAGCTCGACGAGCGTGCACGCCCGGCCGGTCCTGCACTCCTGTCCGCACGCCGCGGAACGACGGCCGCAGATCGGTGGCATGTGGCCGGGGATCGGGTGCTCGCGGTCCTCGCCCAGCGGCACCTGGATGCGGAGCGGCCGGTCCATCCCGTCCGCGAAGACGGCCGCGACGCCCGGCTGCAACGAGACGACCTGCCGGGACTGCTCCTCGCTCAGGTTCATCGCGGCGCCCACGAGCTGCCGGTCGTCCTCGGCGGGGAGCCGGTGCACGACCTTCAGCGCGGTGTTCTTCACGACGTCGGAGACCAGTTTGGTGGGGATCTGCTCGGCCACCACGATGCCCTCGCCGTACGCCCTGATCTCCGCGAGCATGCCCGCGAGGAGCTCCACCGCGTGCGTGCTGGCCCGCCCGGCGCCGCGGTCGCGGAGCAGCCGGTGCGCCTCCTCGATCACGATGACGTGCCGGAGCCCGTTGGTCCGCTCCTTCCTGGCCCGCATCCGCAGGTGCTCCACGATCCGGATGATCAGCGTGCCCATCAGGAACGCCTTGTCCTCGTCGTTGGCCACGTCCTCGATGGCGAACACCACGTTGCGCTGGAGCAGGTCGCCGATGTCGGCGGGGTGCCCGCCCTCGAAGAACCGGCCGGCCGAGCCGACCCGGAGCGAACGCAGCCGCAGCGAGATGAAGCCCTCGACGTCGGCCTGGACCTCCCTGCCGTAGCCGATCTCCTTGATCACGTCCATCGCGTGCCGCTGCAACTGCTCAAGGGTCGGTACGGCGGGCCGCACGGCGGCCCCGGGAGCGGCCCAGCCGGTCACCACGTCCCAGCCGTTGGCCTCGTAGACCCGCTGCAGGGCCAGCGACATGATCTGCGGGAACGGCTCCTCGGCGTCGAAGGCCGCCATGAACAGCGCCCGCACCATGTCGATGTGGGCCTGGACCGGGTAACCGGGCTCCGGAGCGAGCGGGTTGACGCTGAACGGCACGCTGTCCGGCGCCGACGGGTTGATCACGGTCACCGGGGCGAGGTGCTCGATCCGGCCGCCCATCGCGGCGTACTCGGACTTGGCCGGCTCGATCGCCAGCCAGGGGATGCCGGCCCCGGTGAGCTGCTCCAGCAGGTGCCTGACGGTCTGGGACTTGCCCGAGCCGGTGGCGCCGGTGACGAAGGCGTGCCGGTTCAGGGTGGCGAGGGGGATTTTGAAGGAGCCGACCGCCCTGTCCTGCCCGTCCAGGATCGACCCGAGGTCGACGGTCAGCGCGCCCGGGGTGACGTCCGCCTCGCTGGTCACGTCGAAGAAACCGGCGTCCAGCACCCGGACTCCGGGCACCTCCCGGCGGGGCAGCCCGGCGAGCGCGGCGAGCGCCCCCGCGGTGGCGGCGAACGGAGCGGCGGCACCGTCGGCGGGATCCTGCAGGGTCACCGAGAGCGCGTCGGCGAAGTCGTACACCGGGCCGGACAGCGCGCTGCGCAGGCGGTAGGGGTGGTGGCTCATCTCGGCCGAGCCGACCAGCACGGGGGCGATCTGGCGTAGCTCCTCGGGACCGGCGGCACCGGCCAGCACCCGCACGCTCCAGAGCCCGGCCTCACGGAAGGCGTCCAGCTCCTGCATGCGGCGTTCGGCCCGCTCGGCGTCGTAACGGGAGCGTTCGGAGGCGTCGCCGTACTGCCTCAGCACGTTGAGCTGGGTCCGCAGGTGCGCCACCTCGGCGTCCAGCAGGTCGGTCCGCTCGGCGACGACCAGCCAGGCGAACGGCCGGGACATGAGCGTGACCAGGGTGGACTCGAAGAGCGTGGGCCGCTTGACCTCGTCGGCGTCCGGCTCGCGGCGGCCACCGAGGGGTGGGGCCTGCCGTCCCGGACAGGTCGTCCAGGCCAGGTCGGACAGGTCGCGGAGCCACTCGTCGCCGATCCGGACGCCCCGGGCGCCGCCGGGGAACAGCAGCGGCTCGGGACCGGTCGGGATCGGGCCGCTCTCGGCGGCGGCCCGGCGGGGCGGTCGGGGCGGGGTCAGCGGGCCGGCATTGGTGATCAGCTCCAGCGGGGCCCCCGAACCCCGGGAGAGCCAGCCGGTGACGAAGGGCCGGTTGCGCTGGGCCGCGGAGAGTACGGCCGGCAGGACGGTGACGAAATCCCATTCCGCCGAGGAGCTGCGTGAGGGCGCGGTGATCGCCTGGATCCGATACCAGGGGCCGGTCAAGGTGGCCTGCGGACGGGAAACGCTTGGCTGCATTTGGTCTCCACCCAGGGGTCCCGGCTCAAGGCCGGGGGGTTGACGCTTCACGGATCGCTCCGCCGTACAGGCCGGCGGGGGCCCGGAGTCGGGTCACCCCAGCAACCAAGATCGAACCTTCCGAGTGGGACGCACATCCCCATTGACCAGGTCATTGCCACAAACGGACGGTTCATTGGCGTCTGCGCCAGTCCAGCCGGGGTGGCGGCGGGCCGAGGTTCGGCGGCGCGTCCTCGAAGATCCCGGGTGTCCGGGGCTCCTCTTCCTCTTCCTCCTCGACGCGCTCCAGCGCGGCCTCCTTGATCTCGTCGAACTCCCCCAGCGTCGTCTTCGGGAAGGTCAGGATCGCCGGGTTGGCGTCGGCGAGGCGGACCCTGCGCCCCTGGGCGGTGGCGTCGGTGACGATCACCGAGGTGGTGGGGAGCTGCTGGAGCTGGTGCGGTTCGACGAGGAACTCCCGGGACCGGTGCAGCACCCGTTCGGTCTCCCCCATCGCCTTGGTCGCGCGGCGGCCCCACTCGGTGGAGGAGGTGATGTCCTCCCTGAGGTCGGCGCGGCTGACGTCCCGCTCGTCCTCGCCCTCCTCCGCCAGGCCGACGGTGGAGACGTAGCCGCCGTCCAGCCCGGCCCCGGTCCCGGCCGCGCTGACGGTCTCGGTGAGCTGGGCGAGCTCCAGGCGGTGCTCGGTGCCGACGTGCTCGCTGGCGATCCGGGCGTCCTCGGCGTTGCCCAGCCGCATGAACGTCACCGCCGCGTGCCCCCGGCCGAGCCGTTCCCGCACGGTGGGGGTGAGCGACCGGTAGGTGAGCACCAGCCCCGTCCGGGAGGTCTCGCAGGCGTCCATCAGCCGGTCGAGCACGTCGCCGCGGAGCTTGTCCGCGCCCGCGACGATGATCGTGTGGTACCAGGGCCGCTCGGACGAAGGAGACTGCCGCAGGATGTGGGTGAGCGCGGTGGCCACATAGGTGCCGAGGACCCGGTTGCCGAACACACCCGCCTGACGGTCCATGGACACGACCCGCAGGCGCGCGGGCGGCAGCCGTACGGCCTCCGAGCCGAGGGTCTCCAGCTTGCGCAACTGCGACTCCAGTGCCCAGGCACGCTCGATCACCACCCGGTCACTGACGCCCCGGCCGAACAGCGTGCCGATCCGCTCCAGCTGAGCCGCGCTGAGCAGGCCGAACCTGAGATCGTCGCGCGGGTCGCCGACCTGGGCCAGTGCCCGCAGGGCCGCGGTGACCTGGTTGATCGTGGCGTTCTCGCCGAGGACCTCCAGGACCCGTTCCAGGATCGCGTTGTCGAACGATAGATCCCTGGTCGTGCGGTGCTCCTCGCTGACGCTCACCACGTGGGCGAGCACGTCGGCGAAGGCCTCGGGGGGCAGGGTGGCGCCCAGATCGAGCTTGGGGAGGTCCACCGGCAGCACCCAGACCAGCGGTTCGTCGCCGCCCCTGCGCGCCAGCTCGATCAGGTCCTTGGCGATCGCCCCCTCGGACAGGTCCAGGACGGTCAGATGACCTCCGCTGTAGAGGCGGGTCGCGCCGAGCAGGGTGATCAGCGCCGACCAGCCCGGCAGCGTGCCTCCGGCGACGTCGATCCGGTCGATCTCGTCCGGCACGGTGACCGCGTACCAGGTGAGCTGGCGGTCGTAGAGCTCCTTCTTCCCGGCCCACTCCCGGTAGCGGACGGCGTGCTCCTCCTGGGCCAGGAAGAGGTCCCTGTCCCGCTGCTGCCGCTGCCGGTCGCCGACCGCCTGACGCTCCCGGATCCGGTGCCGGACCGTCCGGTTGCCCTGGTGGACCGCGTACGTGCAGTAGCCGGCCACCCCGCCGGTGGCGATCAGCCCCAGGGCGGCGAACGACCAGCTCAACATCTCGGTGAGGCCGAGCAGGAGGATCAGCCCGGCGAGACCGGTCATGAACACCCTGAAGATCTTCACCGGCCGGTTCAGCATGGCTTCGTTGAGCCGTTCCCTGCGCACCCACTCGGGATCGACATCGGCCTGCTCGGCGGCCTCCTCAGCCGGGGAGGGCCGTCGGGGAGCCGGACCCGGATCAGGTTGCAGCAGGGCATACTGCCAGCCCAGGTAGATCCGGTCCGCCTGGAGCTGCGCATGCTCGGGATGCACGTCCGCCACGGAACCTCCGCCATAGGGCTCTCGCCGCCTCGGTGACAGCGTAAGAGTTAGATCTCCCATTCGGGCGCCGTTCCCGTCAATCTGCTGTATTTTCCCCAGTTTCAATGCCACTTATGGGATGGACGAGTCGGGTTGGCTGGAGGCTAGCTATTACCATCCTTTGTCATGACGTCTCCCCCCGGTGGCGAAACCCGGCCCCGGCGCCCGGTCGCGGTGCCGATCGCCGCCCTGCTCGCCGCCACCGGCCTGGGAGTCACCGCCGCCCTCGGGGGCCTCGGCGAAACCCCCGAAAAGCCTCCCAAACAACTCGGCCCGGGTTCGAGCCTGGACCAGGGCGAGTTCACGACCACCTTCGTGGAGTCCCGCACGGCCGCCGAGCCGGGCCGGTTCGGCATCCCCGGCAAGCGTTTCCTTGAGGTCGTGCTGAAGGTGACGAACAAGGGGGAGGAGACCACCGAGCTGGGGAGCCCTCCCCAGGGGAAGACACCCGGCTTCTTCTTCGCGGCCTCCCTGCTGAAGATGACCCCGGAGATCAAGAGCGACCTCGGTGCGGTGCTCTCGATCCCCGACGGGGACGTGTCCAGCACGCAACTCCATCCGGGAACGACGTCCACCGTCGTGATCAGGTACGAGCTGCCCCGGGGCTCGCGCCCGCCGAAGAAGGTCCAGTTCGACGTCGGCGCCTTCGAGCTCTCCGAGGGGTTCAACCTCGACCCGGCCTGGACCCTGGTGGCCGACGGCGACGCGGCCGACGCTCCGCCCGAGGTCGCCGCACAGGTCACCCTCCCCGTGCGGCAGGGGGGGACCGTGTGATGAGCAGCGCGACTCCGGTCAGGACCGGGACGGCCGTCCGCCGCCGCGCTCCCCGGCCGCCGGGCCGGCTGCGCCGGGCGGGCGTCCTGGTCGCCGGCGCGGCCCTGGCCGTCGCGGCGGTGGGCCTGCAGACGCTCGGCCTGGATCAGCAGGCGCGCATGGCCCATCTGACCTGGACCGGCGGCGTCGGGGAGGAGGTCGCCGCCTCCCGGTTCTCCGCGCGGGTGAAGGCCGTGCAGGCCGCCAGGGTCGTCGAGAGCACCGATCCGAGCGACAAGGTTCGGCGGGCCACCGCCTCCGGGATCTTCCTGATCGCCGATGTGGGGGCGACGGCCCGCCGGGAGCCGCAGAAGCTCGCCCCGCCGGTGCTGCTCACCGAGGACGGCAAGCGCTACACGGCCACCGACAAGGTCCCCTCCTCGCTGGGCATCACCGAGCCCTTCATCCAGGTGGGCTGGTGGGCCGAGCGGACGGCGGTGTTCGAGATCCCGGCCGCCGCCCTGGCGGGCTCCCGGATCGTGCTCGCCCCGAAGAACGGATTCATGGGAGAGGCGCTGCTGCCCGAGGTGGAGATCGACCTCGGGCTCGACGACGCCGCCGCACAGCGCCTGATCTCGAACGCGAAGGATGTCTACCAGTTGGCGAGCAAGAAGTGACGGGCACGCCGCGTCCGCCCGGCGAGGATCGGCGCGGCTGGTTCACCCCCTCGGAGGCCCCTGAGGGAGCGCGAACTCCCGGGGACGGCCGGCCCACCGAGGAGCAGCCTCGTCAGGACGCGCAGTGGCCCGCCACCGGCACCTGGCCGGCTCCCCCGCATCCGGCGCCACCCGCCCCCGGCCCGCGACCCGTCGCCCCGGGTGGCGTCCCCGCCGCATCCGACGGTCGGCCTCCCACCGCAGGAAGTCCTCCCGACGCCCCCGCACGGCCTTCCGCCCCGGGCGGCCCTCCTGACGCCCCCGGACGGCGCCCGAGGCCCCGTGCCGGGCGTCCCGCTTTCACCCCCCGGCCTACGCCACCCGTCGCCGGCTGGGCACCCGGTCCCCGGCAGTCCTTCCCGGACGAGCAGGTCTGGCCGCCCGCGCCGAGGCCGGTGAGCGAGCCGCCGGGAGCCTCGACCCAGCCGTTCCCCGCCTTCCCGACACCCCCGCTGCCCAGATCCCCGCACCCCGGCGCCTTCGGAGCCGGAGCCGTGCTCCCCGCCGGGACGGGACCGGTCAGGTCCGGGCAGGAACCCGCCGGGGCCGCCCCGGCACCGCGACGCCGTACGGCGCTGCGGGTCGGCGCCCTGGTCCTCGCCGTGGCGCTGGGCATGGGGATCCCCACCGTGGACGGTTACCTGTTCTACCGGACCGGCAGACTCGACTACCGGATCCACACCGTGGCCGCCGGAGGAACCGGGACGCTCATGAACGTGTCCTGGAAGGTCCAGGTCGAGCAGGTGGACACGCTCCCGGGCAGCCGCCCCATCAAGCCCGACCAGCAGTGGCTGAAGATCAAAGTGACCAGGACGTCCCTGAACACCGAGGGGGTGATCCGGCGCGGCGACCCCGAGATCAAGGTCAAGCACCCCGACGGCCGCACGTGGCAGGCCGAGGTCGTCGAGAAGACCATGCCCCTGGAGGTCGAGGACCACAAGATCGGTGTCGGTTACGACTACGACCTGATCAGCCTGGTGCCCCGAGCCGTCGCCGGCCAGGTCCAGGTCAACGTCATACCGAGCACGATCCGGGTGCCGCTGGTGGAGGAGACCGTGGAGGAGCTGTTCAAGCGGGCGGGCACCGAGAAGACCGAACCGCAGGACCAGGTGCTGCTGTTCAGACGGTGAGCGTCTGGCCCGCCGTACGGCTGCGGGTGGCCGCGATGTCGAACGTGGCCGCCAGCAGGCAGGTGGTCAGCACCGTCACGATCAGATCCCTGACGAACGTCAGCGGCGGGCCGATGACCAGCCAGAGGTAGGGCTCCTCGCTGCCGATCAGCGTCCGCACACCCCGCTCCCCGTAGTCGGTGCCCACCCGGAGCGCGACATAGCAGAGGCAGAACATGCCGAACAGGGCCGCGCCGCCGCGGACGGCGAGCCGGAAGGCGTTCGCGGGCGGGACCCAGCGTTCCTGGAACCCTCCGGTGGCCCGGGTCATGGTGGAGCGGGTGAGCGAGTGGGTCCGCTCCATCCGGTCGGCCACCGCGTCCAGCCGGGTCCCGCGCACGATCGCCCGGGTGTCCTCGGCGAACGCCCCGTAGACCAGCGCGGCGATCGTCAGCCAGGTGAGCGGGACGATCAGCCCGTCCACCACGTACGGCCAGGCGTCTCCGACCCATGTCCAGAACGCCCGCCAGCCCGGCACGGCCTTCTCGGCCGCCTCGATCCAGTCGCCGATCGTGGTCATGGCGGTCCGGTGCGACAGCCATTCGGATCGCGCGGAGGTGAAGGTGAACATCGCGTTGAGGCCGTAGAAGGCGAAGGCCAGCTCGAAGAAGGTGGTGAGGACACCGCTGCCCCTGACCTTGCCGTTGGCGTGCCACCAGCCGAACAGCGTCCTGAGCAGGTAGGCCACCACCGCGATCGCGAGGGACAGCCGCACGTCCAGCGCGATGAGGCCGGTGGCCCCCTCCCCCTGGATACCGGCCAGGGATCCCATGAGGTCCTGGTCGGCGCGCTTCATCAGGTCGAGCGAGGCGAACTCGCGGGCGTCCTCCGCATGGAAGCTCCAGGCCAGATAGATCGTGGCGAACACCAGCGTGGCCCGGTTGAGCGCACCGAACATGCCCTCGTCGGCCTCGCCCCCCTCTCTCCGCGCCTGGATCTCCCGGAGCGCGCCGCGCACGGAGTGCAGCATGCCGACCATGACCACGAGCTCGTTCAGCACGATCAATGTGAAGATCAGCATCGTGACGGCGAGCCGTGCCTGCCGGTAGTCGCCGTGCGAGACCTCCGAGCCCGCCCACATCAGCGCGGCACGGACCGCTTTGCCCGCGGAGAACCAGAGCACCAGCGAGATCGCACAGGCGCCGAAGATCCTGAGCGCGTGCACGGGCAGTGCGTACGCGCTGAGCGCGGCCTGCGGCGAGGATGCGGGCGGGAGCGACGGCGGGGCAGGGGGCGGGGGCAGGGGCATAGCAGACGTTCCGGACACTCGATGAATCGTAGCGACCCGCTGTCACCGGCCACAGTGAAACGTCCGGGGCAGCTCGTCCGCCGGGTGCGCCCGCCCGGCCCCGTTCAGCGGACCAGGCTCCAGGTGAACGCCGCGATCTCCTCGGCCGGGCGGGGAGGGTGCTCCTCCAGCCAGTAGGTGACCACCCCGATGAGCGCGCCCGCCAGGTAGTGGGCGTGGACCTCCGGGGGCACGTCGTCGTGGCCGGGGGGCCGGGAGCCCGTCGCGAACGGGCCGCGCAGCTCCGCGACCAGCGCCTCGCGCAGGCGGGCGCAGAAGCGGGCGCTGCCGTACGGCCCGAGCATCCGCCGGTACAGCGGGGCCCGCGCGCCGACGTGCTCGAACAGGGCGACCAGCGACGCCGGGACCGGGCCATCCTCCCGGTAGGGGCAGCGCGCGGCCTCCGCGGCCAGCTCGCCGACGGCGGCCTCCATCGCGTCCAGCACCAGGTCGTCGCGGTCGCGGTAGTGGACGTAGACCGTGGCCCGGTTGACCTCGGCCCGCTGGGCGATCTCGGCGACCGTGATCGAATCGGGGTCGCGGCCGGCGGCGAGCTCCAGGACCGCGGCACGCAGGCGGGCACGGGTCCGGCGGACCCTCGGATCGTCTTCGGTCATGAGACCTCGTCTTCGGTCATGAATCCAAAGATAGACGACATCCGTCGAATAAACGACGGGTGTCGTTTGTTGCATCGGACATGAAGCGCATCGAAGTCTGGGCCGACATGGTCTGCGCCTGGGCCTACATCGGCAAGCGACGCCTGGAGAAGGCCGGGTTCGGCGAGGACGTGGAGATCGTCTGGTGCCCCTTCCAGATCGACCCGATGGCCCCGGCCACGACCGAACCGCTGTACGAGGCGCTGCGCGACCCGATCGCCGACGGCGCCCTGCAGGCCTGCCACCCCGGCCTGACCCCCGCGGAGAACCGGGTCCGCGTCTCGCTCATCGCGGCCGAGGAGGGACTCGGCCCGCCCTGGGGCGCCGTCTGGCGCCCGAACACGTTCGACGCCCACCGGGTGATCGCCCTCGCCTACCAGCGGGGCGGCCCGGCCCTGCAGGACGCCGTCGTGGAGCGGATCCTGCGCGCCCACTTCGTCGAGGCCTCCGACATCGGCGACCGGGCCACCCTGACGGCGCTCGCCGCCGAGGCGGGCCTGGACGGCATGGCCGAGGCGCTCGACGCCGGAGAGGGAGCGGGCGAGGTCCGCTCCCAGCTCCTGCGCGGCAAGGCCATCGGTGTGGCCACCTCGCCGACCTACGTCGTGGGCCGTACGGCGGTCGCCGGTGCGCAGCCGCCGGAGACCCTGGCGGAGCTGGTACGGCAGGCCGAGCCCGAGCGCGAGCTCCCCGACGAGGTCAGGCTGCTGCGCCAGGCCGAGTCCCTGCTGGACGGCCGGGACTCCCTCGGCGCCCTGCGGACCCTGGAGCCGCTGCTGGCCGACCACGGCGACGACCCCGCCGTCCGCCTGCTGGCCGCCCGCGCCTACTTCGGCTCGGCTCAGCTCGGCCGGGCGCGGGAGACCCTGGAGTCGCTGCTCGACCGGTCGCCCGGCGACCACTACGCCAGGTTCCTGCTCGGCAGGACCCTGGAGCGGGCCAACCGCCCGGCCGAGGCTCTGCCGCATCTCCGGCTGGCGGCGGCCATGTCCGCCGACCCCGGCTACACCGACGCGCTCCACCGCGTCGAGAGCCGGGTCCGGTGACGGCCGGATCCGGTGAAACGATGAGGGCCGACACCCCGTGACGGGGTGCCGGCCCTCAGCCGTGATTCTCGGGTCAGACAGCCACGGCGAGCTGGGTGACCTCGCCCAGACGGGCCTGGGCCTTGATGTCCTTGGTGACGCCGCCGCCCGCGATGATGCGGACGGTCCAGTCACCGGGAGCGGCGAAGAAGCGGAAGATGCCCTCGTCGGACACCACGACCTCGCCGGTGAACTCGCCGGAGTGGTCCAGCAGGCGGGCGTATGCCGTACCCGCGCCGGACACCACTCCCTGGATGACGGCCTGGGTCGAAAGGTCGATCCCGGCCGGGAAGGCGATCGTCTGTTCCGGAGCAGCGCAACCGTCGGTCATTATCGTGCCTCTCCCAGTTCGATCGGCACGCCCACGAGCGAGCCGTACTCTGTCCATGAACCGTCGTAGTTCTTGACGCTGGCCTGGCCCAGCAGCTCGTGCAGCACGAACCAGGAGTGGGCCGAGCGCTCGCCGATGCGGCAGTAGGCGATGGTGTCCTTGCCGAAGTCGACGCCCTCGCCCTCGTAGAGGGACTTCAGGTCCTCGTCGGACTTGAAGGTGCCGTCGTCGTTGGCCGCCTTGGACCACGGGATGTTGCGGGCGGTCGGCACGTGACCGGCGCGCTGGGCCTGCTCCTGCGGGAGGTGCGCGGGGGCGAGCAGCTTGCCGGTGAACTCGTCGGGCGAACGCACGTCGACCAGGTTGAGCTTGCCGATCGCGGCGACGACGTCGTCACGGAAGGCCCGGATGGACAGGTCCTGGTCCTTGGCCTGGTAGGCGGTGGTGGGGCGGCTGGGGACGTCCTTGACCAGCTCGCGGGACTCGAGCTCCCACTTCTTGCGGCCGCCGTCGAGAAGCTTGACGTTCTCGTGGCCGTAGAGCTTGAAGTACCAGTAGGCGTAGGAGGCGAACCAGTTGTTGTTGCCGCCGTAGAGGATCACGGTGTCGTCGTTGCCGATGCCCCGGGAGGACAGCAGCGCCTGGAAGCCCTCGCGGTCCACGAAGTCACGGCGGACCGGGTCCTGGAGGTCCTGCCTCCAGTCGATCTTCACGGCGCCACGGATGTGGCCCTTGTCATATGCACTGGCGTCTTCGTCGACTTCGACGAGGACGATGCCATCGGTGTCGAGGTTGGCCTCGACCCAGTCAGCGTCCACCAGGACGGCGGAGCGGCTCATGGGATCCTCCGGGATTATCTTGCGGCGGGCAGTAAACGGCGAATGACAAGGAACATCTCGCAGCCCAGACAGAAGCCGAAAGCTGCGTTGAGGAAGGCGGCGAAGAGAGCCGCGGCGGTGGCGCCGAGGGCCAGCGGCGTGATCTGCGTGACGTATCCGACCAGGCCCACCAGGGCGAAGACCAGACCGACCCCCTGCGCGAAGCGCGGCGGGGCGGCGTCCTCCAACTCCCTGGGAGGGCTCTTCACTATCCCTTTGAAAATCATCCCGTACGGCGAGGCGCCGAAGACACTCAGTGCGAACACCACCGCCTGTGCGGCCAGCAGCCACGCGCTGTCCGTGATCAGAACGAGCGCGAGGACGACGGTCGTCACCGTTGCCGCGAAGCGGAGAGCCCTGGGATCAGCCTGCATCACTCGATGCTCCTGAAGGGTTGTGCAGATCGGTGCGGCTCAGGGCCGCTTGAGATCGCCCTTTAGGAAACGCGACAGAGCGCGGTGGTCACACGGCAGAAATCCACCGCGCGCCGCTTCGTCAGCAGCTCTGTCGTAGGCATCATGCCGATGACACTACCCCGACGTTCCGGGATCTGTCACATCCTCGTCCAGTTCCTGAGACAAGGTTGTTTTACGGGCGGTAGGGTTCGCGGCTCACTCACCCACCGCGAGACCCAGCGCCCCGATCACGTCGGCCTTCCGCGGCTGGCCGGAGGCGCGTTTCACCACCTGCCCCGACGCGTCGAGGATCAGCACGGTCGGGGTGCGCAGGATGTTCAGTGAGCGGACCAGATCGAGACGGGACTCCGCGTCGATCTCCACGTGCGCCACCCCCGGCACCATCTCCGTCACCTCGGCGAGGACCCGGCGGGTCGCCCGGCACGGCTGGCAGAAGGCGCTGGAGAACTGGACGAGCGTGGCCCGCCGTCCCAGCTCGGCCTCCAGGTCACCAGAGGTCAGCCGCTCCACGTCTCCCCCAACCTCACGCGGCACACCGCTGCGCCGGCGCATCATCACGCCCACCAGCGTGGCCGCGCCCAGCGTGACGAGCACCACTGCCAATCCGGTCACAGAGCACGACAACGCCCGGCCGCACCGCGCCATTCCCCGGGCGTCCCCGCTCAGGGGAAGGGGACGCTGACCAGCATCCGGCCCTGGGAGGTGACGATCTCGAACCTGGAGATGCTCGCGGGAGAGATCGTGGTGGTGCCGTTGAAGGCGCCCGCCCTGTCGTAGGCGGCCTTGTCGACGATCCAGTTCCCGGCCGTCTCCCGGCCTCCGCCGACGGCGACCACGTCCACCCGGCAGCGGGTGCCCTGGGCGACCCCGGTGAGCATGACCTTGATCTTGGTCGCCTCCGCACCCGGCACCGCGGTCACCGTGGCGTGGACGCTGCCACGGTCACCCCGGGCCGTCCGCTCACCGGTGTCCTCCTTCAGCATGAGCTGCGGGTCGTCGTCCTGCGCCGGTGAACGGGCCGGCGTGGGGGCGGCCCTCCTCTCCGCCAGGGAGGGACTCCCGCCGTCGGCGGCGGACGACCGGGGCGCGGACGCCACTGAGGCGCCCTGCTCGGGCGGCGTGGACTGGGTGACCCACAGCGTGCCGCCGAGCCCGACCAGCAGGACCGAGGCCGCCAGGGAGAGCAGCGCCCTGGCCACCCGGCGCCGCTTGACCTTGGCGTTGAGCAGCCGGTCGAGCACCGCCTGAGGCGGGCTGGCCACCTGCGCCACGTCCGCCTCGGACACCCGTCCGAGGAACGCGGCCACCCCGGTCAGCTCGTCGAACTCCGCCTGGCAGCCGGCGCACTCGGCGAGATGGGCCTCGACGAGCACGCACTCCTCGGACTCCAGCGCGCCGAGAACGTACGCCCCCAGCGAGATCCGTACTTCATCGCATGTCGTCATGGCGCGAGCCCCCGCTCTTCCAGCGCCAGCTTGAGCGCCCGAAGCGCGTAATACGTGCGCGACTTCACCGTCCCCGCCGGGATGCCGAGCGCCGCGGATGCCTCTTTGACCGACTTTCCCTGGTAGTAGACCTCGGCGAGCACCTCGCGGTGCTCGGGCCGTAGCGTGGCCAGTGCCTCGGCGACCGCCCAGGAGTCCACCGCCCGCTCAAGCTCGTCGTCGGCGGGCAGTACGGCGAGTGCCTCCGCGCCCGTCTCCGGAGGACGCGACTTGCGGGCCCGATGCTGGTCGACGACCAGGTTGCGGGCCACCCTGAACAGCCAGGCGCGGATCGGCCGCCCGCTGAGAGCGTCAGGATGGCGCCAGGCCCGCAGTAGCGTCTCCTGCACGATGTCCTCCGCTCTCCCCGAGTCGCCCGTCAGCCGCAGCACGTAGCCGTAGAGTGGCCCGCCGTGTTCGTCGAAGAGCGCCCTGACGAGTTGCTCGTCGGCGGTTCCGGCTTGACTCACTTCCTCACGACGTACGGCGCGGCGGATCGGTTCAGTCACGGGATCGGCCCGGCGACGAGGGCGGCCAGGTCACCGGACCGCCTCGGCCCTGAGACCGGCCCGGCCATGAGGACGCTCCGGGCACGGGGGCGGTCCAGGGGTCCGGGCATGGGAGCGCGGCCCCCTCAGCCCTGCAGGGGGACGTTGGACGCCTCGCCGGAGATCTGGAGTCCTCCCGGAGAGGTCTTCACCTCGGTCAGCTTGAGATCGAACGGCAGATTCTTGATCGGAATCTGGTAGGAGATGAACCTCTCCGGCCGGGGCACCGTGATGCCGCCCCCCAAAGTGACCTGCTCAGGGACGAACCGGACGCCGTCCTTGATCAATTCGATCTTCATCTTGGCCTTCACCGGCACCTTCCGACCGAGCACGGTGATCTCCCCGCTGACGTTGAAGGCGTCACCGTCGACCTGGACCTTGATCCCGTCCGGAGCCTTCTGGTTCAGCGTCTCCACGGGCACCACCACGGTACCCGTCACCCGCTCGGCGCGTACGTCCACCTGGTCGGCGTGGAGCACCAGATCCTCCAGCGGGGCGGTGACGCCGCGGAGGACGAAGTCCACGCTGGACAGCCGGAGCCCGGCGACGGTCATGGCGCCGGCGGCGACCTCGACCTCGTCGTACCGCCCGGCGACCGCCTGGGTCAGGAACGGGATGCCGTCGATCGTCACCTCGGGTGGGGCCGCGAGGTCGTATCTGGCGGTCACCCGCGTGGCGATCTCCCGCTGCACCCCGGCGACCGCGACCCTGTCCAGGATCGCGAGAAGAACGAGCAGCAGAATCAGAAAAGCGACCAGCTTGCGCATCCGGCCCCCTGTTCGTTCCCTGGTCTGGGCCAGCGTGCCATCCGAGCACATTCCCCGGTAATTTTTTTCAAAACGCGGTGCCAAGGATCATCCACCCGGCGAGCCGGCCACCGCCCCCCCACGGCCCGCACCGGCTCCGCCCGCCGCGATGATCAACCTCCCGCGAAGGGGGGAAGGACCTCGACCGTCGCCCCGTCGGCGAGCACGACGGTGTCATGGGCCCGCCTGCCCACCGGATCCCCGTCCACCAGGAAGGATGACCGCAGAACGACGCGGGCCAGCCGCTCGCGGCCCACTGTGACCTTCGTCATCAACTCGGCCAGCGTCGCCGCCTCGAACGGCTCCTCGGCGACTCCCGCCGCGTCTTTGGCGGCCGCCCAGTAGCGGATCATTCCCCTTGCCATCTGTGGACCAACCCCTCCGACACACTTACGGTTACCGCACCATTACTATGAATTCACCGGGAAAACGGTTGTTCACTAGGTGGACGCTCAGTGGACGCTTCAGCCTTGTGGGCTATCCTCACCTACTACGGGACCTGGGCGACGTAGCCCCCGGGTCCTTACGTGTTTGTACGGCTATCGCCGACATGACGCGGGAAGGAGCATAGTGAGCAATCTCCTGCTGCTCACCAACGCCCTTGAGCCCTCAACCGAGGTGCTTCCGGCGTTGGGGCTGCTGCTGCACTCGGTCCGGGTCGCTCCCGCTGAGGCGTCCGCACTGATCGACGCCCCACCGGCCGACGCCATCCTGGTGGACGCGCGCCGGGAGCTCGTCCACGCCAAGAGCCTGTGCAGGCTGCTGCGGACCACGGGCGTCTCCTGTCCCCTCCTCGTGATCGTCACCGAGGGCGGCCTGGCGGCGATGACCGCCGAGTGGGGTGCCGACGACGTGATCCTCGACAGCTCCGGTCCCGCCGAGGTCGAGGCGCGGCTCAGGCTGGCCGTGGGCCGGCTGAACCTCTCGGTCACCGAGGACGTCCCCGACGAGATCCGCAGCGGCGACCTGTCGATCGACGAGGCCACCTACACCGCCCGGCTGCGTGGCCGCGCGCTGGACCTGACCTTCAAGGAGTTCGAGCTCCTGAAGTATCTGGCGCAGCATCCCGGCAGGGTCTTCACCCGCGCCCAGCTCCTTCAGGAGGTCTGGGGCTACGACTACTTCGGCGGCACCCGGACCGTGGACGTCCACGTCCGGCGGCTGCGCGCCAAGCTCGGCGCCGAGTACGAGTCGCTGATCGGCACCGTGCGCAACGTCGGCTACCGGTTCGTCCCCGAGCGCGGCAACGAGCCCGCCGAGGAGCGCGAGCCCGCCCGGAGTTAGGCGGCGATCGCTCCTGGCGCCGGCTGCACGGCAGTCGGCCCGTAACGGCGCGGAAACGTGCCCGTGTACGGGCACGAGGCCGCCCGCCGCCGGCGCACCCCGTCACAGCGGAAGGCCCACCAGAGATCTCTGGTGGGCCTTCCGTATGAACGGGGTGGAGCCGGGCTACGGGGTGACGGTGATGTGGGTGGGAGCCGGAGGCGTGATCGACGGGTTCGCGGCGAAGTAGGCGGCGAAGGCGTCGATGTCGAGCGGGCCGCTCCACACGTCCGTGCCCTCCGTGAAGGCCAGGAAGGCGTCACCGCCGCCGACGAGGAAGTTGTTGGCGGCGACCCGGATCGTCTGGGTGTCCGTGACGTCGGTACCGTCGATCTTCAGGTTGGAGACCTTCGAACCCCACGCCGCACCTGTGCTGTAGGTGTAAGTGAAGTTCGACGACGGCTGCAGGATCTTGGTGAAGGCCTGGTTGTTGGGCCCGCCGGTGAACTGCTGCTCCAGGACGGTCTTGAGCTGCGCGCCGGTGAGCGTGACGACCTGCACGAGGTTGTTGAACGGCTGCACCGTGAAGGCCTCGCCGTAGGTCACCACGCCGTCGCCCTCTCCGGCGGGCGAACCCGCGTAGGTGAGGGTGGCGCGCACGCCGCCCGGGTTCATCAGGGCGATCTGGGCGTTTCCGCCGGTCTTGGTGGCGGCGAGCTGGCCGTCGGCGATGAGGTTGCCCAGCGGGGACTCACCGGAGGCGGCCGCGGTGTTGGTGAGGTCGGCGGTGATCTTGCCGATCGGCTTGTTGGCCACCGGCGCGACGCGGTCCTTCCACGTCTGGACGAAGGCGGAGATCTCCGGGTCCGGGGTGACGGTCCTGGTCACCACCTGGTTGTCGGCCACGACCGAGGAGCGCACCACGTCACGGGTCTTGACGTCCACCTGGAAGTCGACCTTGGTGATCACCCGGCCGAACGAGCCGCCCTGGCTGTACAGGCGCGTGCCGCCCTTGGGGTCGGACACCTTGCACAGGTAGGCCTGGTGGGAGTGACCGCTGAGGATCATGTCGATCTCGGCATCCACCTGGGTGGCGATCCGGTTGCCCGCGCCCGGCTGGGTGCTGCAGGCGTCGGGCGACTGGTTGGGGGTGACCTGGTCGCCCTCGTGCACCAGCACGACCTGGGCCTTGACGCCGACCAGCTTCAGCAGCTTGGAGGCGACGTTCGCGGCCTTGACCTCGTCGATGAACTCCAGGTCCTTGATGCCCTCGGAGGTGACGATGCCGGGGGTGGTCTGGGTGACCAGGCCGATGAAGCCGATCGGCACACCGTTCATCCAGCGGACGGTGACCGGGGGCAGCGCGGGGATGCCGTACTCCTTCAGCAGGCCGCGCAGCGAAGCCGTGTTCTGGCCGCCGAGCGCGGCGAGCGCCTCCTTCTCCGCCTTCCCGGAGGCCGCGGTCGGCCGCTTGAAGATCACGTTGGCGCCGAGGTAGCTGTAGTCCGCGCCCTTCCACTTACCCGCGGGCGAGCAGCCGTCCACCGGGTGGCAGCCGCCGTGCATGATGCGGCTGAGCTCGGAGTAGCCCTCGTCGAACTCGTGGTTGCCCACAGCGGAGGCGGTGACGCCGATCTTGCCGAGGAACTCGACGGACGGCTCGTCGTGGTAAGCCGCGGAGAGCAGGGGGCTGGCACCGATGAGGTCGCCCTGGGCGACCTTGAGCGTGTTCCCGTCCGAGAGCTGCTTGAGGTGCGTGGCGATGTAGGCGGCCCCGCCGGCGTCCACCGTGGCACCGTTCTCGTCGACCATGCGGCCGGACGAGCCGGTCGGCGGCTCCAGGTTGCCGTGGAAGTCGTTCAGGGAGAGCAGACGGACCGGAACGGTCTTGGCGACAGGTTTGGCAGGCTTGCGGCCGGCCTCGGCCGGGGTCGTCGCGAGCGCGAGACCGACACTGGCGAGAGCACCGGCGAGAGCCAGCCGCTGGAGGGAACGAGACATCATGGATCACGACATTAGGGCGGCAATCTATGCAGAGAATGTCTGAGAGGTAACGATTCACCTGACGAGAGGCTGGCGCTTTTTGCCAGTACCCGGAGGTCTGCTGACGCACCGGCCCGCCTAGAGTCCAGAACATGAACGTTCGTGTGGAACACCGGGGACGACTTGACGAGCGGGAAGTGGCCGCCGTTCTCGCGGTGGTCGAGGCCGCCACGGAGACCGACGGCGTCAGACCGCTCAACGAACACGTGATGCTGCACCTGCGCTACGGCGGCGACGACCGGGCGGGAGCCGTGCTCCTGTACGTCGGAGACGACCTGGCCGGCTACGCACACGTGGACCCGACCGATCCGGTCGAGGGGCCCAGCGGGGAACTGGTGGTCCACCCCGCGTTCCGCGGTCAGGGCCACGGACGACACCTGTTGCGGGCCGTACTGGACCGGACGGAGGGCCGGCTGCGCCTGTGGGCACACGGCGGGCACCCGGGGGCCGAAGCCCTCGCCCGGTCCGCGGGGTTCACCAAGATCAGGTCACTCTGGCAGATGCGCCGCTCGCTGTTCGCGGCGATCCCCGCCTTCCAACTACCCGAAGGCGTACGGCTGCGCAGTTTCGTGCCCGGGTCCTCCGACGAGGAGGCCTGGGTGGCGCTCAACGCCAAGGCCTTCGCCCACCACCCCGAACAGGGCGGGTGGACCGTGGACGACCTGAAACGGCGCGAACGGGAGCCGTGGTTCGATCCGGCGGGTTTCTTCCTCGCGGAACGGCCGGCCGGGAGCGACGGTGGCGACCCGAGGTCCGGCGGCGACCCGAGGTCCGGCGGCGACGGCGGTACGGCCGGTGGCGGCACGGCAGGCGAGAGCGATGCGGCCGGCGAGAGCGGTACGGCCGGCGGCGGGCGGCTGGTCGGCTTCCACTGGACCAAGGTGCACGGCGACGACGGCCACGGTCACGAGCCGATCGGCGAGGTCTACGTGGTCGGTGTGGATCCCGCCGAGCAGGGTGGCGGGCTGGGCAGGTCGCTCACCCTGGCGGGCCTGTCCCACCTCAGGGCACGGGGCCTGGCCCAGGTCATGTTGTATGTGGACGAGAGCAACCCCGCCGCGATCCATCTCTACGAGAAGCTGGGATTCACCCGGTGGGACGTCGACGTCATGTACCGCCGGTGACCGCTGTCGCCGGTGACCTCGCGCGACGGGGCGGTCGCGCGCTGAGTCGGCTTCCGTCCCGCGCCTGAAGGCCGGAGCCTCCACGATCAAGGAGATGCGATGGGCGGGACGCCGGCCGGGAGTCCCCGGCCGGTGTCCCGCGGTGGTTACTCGACCATCCAGTGGAGCGCGTAGTAGGTCAGCGCGGCGACCAGCGCGGCGGCCGGGATCGTCAGGATCCAGCCGGTCACGATGTTCCCCGCGACGCCCCATCGCACGGCGGACAGGCGCTTGGTCGCGCCCACACCCATGATCGCGCTGGTGATCGTGTGCGTGGTGGAGATGGGAGCGCCGAACCCGATGGCCGCGGTGTAGAGAACGGTGGCCGCGGCCGCCTCGGCGGCGAATCCCTGCGGAGGGGTGAGCGCGATGATCCGGCGGCCGAGTGTCCGCATGATCCGCCAGCCACCCGCGTAGGTGCCCAGGGAGATGGCCGTCGCGGCGGACAGGATGACCCACTGGGGGATCGGGTCGCCGTCGTTCTGGTATCCCCCGACCACGAGTGCCAGGAAGATCACACCCATGGTCTTCTGCGCGTCCTGCAGGCCGTGGCCCAGCGCCATGGCGGCGGCCGAGATGGTCTGCGCGTGGCGGAAACCCCGGTTGGTCTTCGCCGGCTGGGAGTGCCGGAAACCCCACAGGATGGCGATCATGATGATCGCGGCCAGGAAGAAACCGAGCACCGGGGACAGGACCATCGGAATGACGACCTTGTCCACCACCCCGTCCCAGTGGACGTTGCTGGACGAGGCGATCGCCGAACCGACCAGACCGCCGATCAGCGCGTGGCTGCTGGAGGAGGGCAGGCCGAAGTACCAGGTGATGAGGTTCCAGGTGATCGCGCCGACCAGGGCGGCCCCCACGATCACCAGTCCGTGGCTGCCCTGTGGAGCGTCGATGATGCCCTTGCCGACGGTCGCCGCCACCTGTGTGCCGAGGTGGGCACCCAGGAAGTTCATGGCCGCGGCCATGAACAGAGCGGCCCGGGGGGTCAGCGCACGCGTCGAGACCGAGGTGGCGATCGCGTTGGCGGCGTCGTGGAAGCCGTTGGTGTAGTCGAACGCCAACGCCACGACCACCACGCCGATGACGAGTGCGAGCGTGAGGTCCACTTAGCTTTCCTTGACCGCGATCGACTCGATCGTGTTGGCCACGTGCTCGAAGGCGTCGGCGGCCATCTCGAGCTGATCGATGACCTCCTTCATCTTGAGGACGGTCAACGCGTCGTACTCCCCGCCGAAGAGCTTGGCGAGAAGGCGGCGGTAGACCTGATCGGCCTGGTTCTCCAGCCGGTTGATCTCGATCCAGTACTCGTTCAGGTTCCGCATCGAGCGCAGCCGGGGCATGGCCTCGGCGGTCAGCTCGGCGGCGCGCTCCAGGACCTCGACCTGACGGACGACCTCCTTGGGAAGGTGGTCGATCTGGTACAGGACGATGAGGTCGGCAGCGGCCTCCATGTAGTCCATCACGTCGTCGAGATTCGACGCGAGGCGGTAGATGTCCTCCCGGTCGAAGGGCGTGATGAAGCTCTCGTTCAGCCGGTTCATGATCGCGTGGGTGCGTTCGTCACCGGCGTGCTCGCAGGCGCGCATCTTCTCGGCCAGGGCTTCCCTGTCCGATCCGTCGCTGATGATCTCTACCAACAGACGGGACGCTGTGACGAGGTTGTTCGCCGAGTCGGCGAACAAGTCGTAGTAGCTGTCCTCACTAGGCGTGAGACGCAGGCGCACGTCGTTCTCCAGATGTGCGGGGATGGTCCGCAGAGAAGGGTACGGGTTACCAGCGGAAATACGAACTTCGCCCGCTAGACGCCTACTCTTCCAGGTGTCGCTACCCGACGTATACCTGGCGACACCCGGCTTGAGGCAGCGTTGGCGGCATCTTTCCGATGACCGTTTTGCTGGTTTTGGCACATGCTATGCGGAAACTGAGCATAGATGTGGTTCCTCCTGGGAGGGATGACCGGTTCGCCGTTACCCGCGGAGGCCGGTCCCGCCGGGATTCGGAGCCCCGGTAAATCCCACAGCGCCCAGAAACGCCGTAGACGCAGTGATTTCCATCACGGCGGTCCGGTGAGCCCATCTCGGCAGACGGGCCTCTGCGGACCTCTCAGATCCGGGTCCGGTGAAAGTTCAGATAGGAACGGCTCGGCGTCGGCCCCCGCTGCCCCTGGTACCGCGAGCCGTACTTCTGCGAACCGTAGGGGTACTCGGAGGGCGAGCTGAGCCGGAACATGCACAGCTGGCCGATCTTCATCCCGGGCCAGAGCTTGATGGGCAGCGTCGCGACATTGGAGAGCTCAAGGGTGACGTGCCCGCTGAAGCCGGGGTCGATGAACCCCGCGGTGGAGTGGGTGAGCAGCCCGAGCCTCCCCAGCGAGCTCTTTCCCTCCAGCCGCGAGGCGATGTCGTCCGGAAGGCTGATGATCTCGTAGGTGCTGGCCAGCACGAACTCACCGGGATGCAGGATGAACGGCTCGTCCCCGTCGGGTTCGACCATCCGCGTGAGATCGGGCTGCTCGACCGCCGGATCGATGTGCGGATAGCGGTGGTTCTCGAAGACCCTGAAGTAACGGTCCAGACGTACGTCGACGCTGGACGGCTGGATCATCTCCGGCTGGAAGGGGTCGAGTCTGACCCTGCCGGACTCGATCTCGGCGACGATGTCACGATCGGAAAGCAGCACGTGAGGCAACCTACCAACGCCACGTCGCGGGCCGACCAGGAAACCATGGCCGGTGGACTGCAAGAGTTGCGCGAAGTTCCGCTACAGTAGTGGGCGCGGCAGACCGCTGCGGGTGTAGTTCAATGGCAGAACATCAGCTTCCCAAGCTGACAGCGCGGGTTCGATTCCCGTCACCCGCTCCATACAAGAAAAGCCAGGTCAGGAATGGTTTTCCGACCTGGCTTCCGTTCTCTCCGGGGCTCATTTCGATCTTCCGTGCCCGTTACGTGCCCGATCCCTCTCGATCTTCGTTCTTCCACAGGACCTCCTCGGCGAGCCTGCCCATGCTGTCGGCGATCATCTTGTCTCGCTCCTCCTCGGTGTGCAGATAGATCAGCGCCGCCCGCGTGGTCGAGTGCCCCATCCGGTTCATCAGCTCCCGGAGCGTCGCGCCCGACCGGGAGGCGAACATGTTGCCCGTGTGGCGGAGATCGTGGAAGTGAACGCCCGAGATCTTCGCCTCCTTGAGCGCCTTGGTCCAGATGCGGGTGAAGGCCGACCGCCGCAGCATGGCCCCCTTCGCACCTAGGAAGACATACGCCTCTTCGTGATCATCGGTGTACCTGTCCAGGTGCACGCGGAGCTCGGAGATCACGACTTCGGGCAGGGCCACGGTGCGCCTGCCCGCCGCGGACTTGGGTGGGCCGACGGTCACCGATCCGTCCTTGAGCTCGGTGGTGGAGGCCACGACCCGGACCGTCCGGGCGTCCAGGTCGAGGTTCTTGCGCTGGAGTGCCGCCAGCTCGCCCCAGCGCAGACTGCCGAATGTGGCCAGGAGCACCAGCGCCCGGAATCGTGGTTCGATCGCGCCGGCCAAGGCGAAGAGCTGTTCCATGGTCAGCGTCGGCCGCTCAGGGGACTCCTCCTTGCCGCCGCTCTTGATCTGGCACGGGTTGGACTTGATCATCTTGTCCTCCACCGCCGTGTTCATGATCGCCTTGAGCAGCCGATACGCCTTGGCGACGGTGACCGGTCCGACTCCCCCGTCCAGGATGGTCTTGCGCCACTTGCGCACGTGAGCCGCCTTGATCTCGCTCACGGCCAGACTGCCGAAAGTCGGGACCAGGTGCAGGCGGAGAAGGCCCTCATAGAGCTGGACCGTCTTGGGCCGCAGGCCGGGGCGCTCGTCCACCCAGTCGGAACCGTACTCCTTGAAGGACACCTTCCCGAGGTCCGGATTGCTCCAGTCCTCGGCGAGGATCTCGGCCTCCTTCTTGGTCAGCCAGACCTCGGCATCGCGCTTGGTCGCGAAGGTCTCGGGGGCCGCCCGGTCGATGTCATCCGGTCCCCTGTAACGAGCCTGAAACCGGCCGGACGGGAGTTGCCGAACGCGTCCGAAACGCCTCTTGGCCGTCTTCCTTCCAGCCGAACGCCGGGACTCTTCTCCAGGGGTGGAAACAGCGGTCTTGGCCATCACGCGGCCCTCCTGCGTCGTGTGGTGGTGATCGGTTCGACCAGTCCCGCCGCGATGAACGCCTCAAGCGCCGCTTCGGGGATACGGACGTTGCGCCCAACATGAATGAAAGTGATCCGGCGTTCCTCGATCAGGCGACGAGGGAAGCGGACCGAGGTGTTCAACCGTTCGGCGGCCTCTTCGACGGTGAGTAACCGGCCCTGCGCCAGTTCGGGAAGGAGCGAGACGGGCTCTTGATTGATCTTCCTGGTCATGCGGCCACCCCCGGCGGTGAAGTTGCCGAAAGGTCTTCGATGGATCGCCCGTCCGCTCTCGCTTGGAGTTCGAGGAGGCGTTTTCGGGTGCGGTGCCGGTTGGCGACGCCCCGGAGGAGGCGCTTGGCCAGCGGAGTACGGGTCGGGTCCTTGGTGGAGACCGGCCGCCAGACGTAGCGGTGCGGGTCGGTGACGGTCTCGTCGGGCAGGCCGAGCGCATCGAGCACCCAGGCCCGGCGATCTTGCTTGTGTTCGCGCAGAGTCTTGTTCGACCACTTGCGGGAGACCAGGACCCGACGACCGGCGTAGCCGAGGTGTTCGGGCTTGTGCGCCTTGCTGCGACACCGGCCCGGGAGCATGCCCGCCTTGGCGCCCTTGGGCTGCACGCCGTAGCGCAGCCAGTTCGGACACGTCGGCGAGCACGGCTCGTAGCGCAGCGCCTCAACCATCCGAGCAGCGTGATCACGCCGCGCGTGGTAGCCGATGTCGTCGGGATCGAGAGTCTCCCCCAGACTCTTGGTCAGGTACTTCGTCAGGTAGCCGATGCGCTTGTGAGCGTCCGGCGACCCGGCGACGATGCCCTGAACATCGACCTGATCGCCGAAGCGGAGCACGTGCAGCGGTTCCGCCTCGCCGTCCTGGTCAAGCTCGTCGAGCGCCTCATCCCAGGTGGGCAGCAGCTCCCCCGTGGCAGGATCAAGGTAGTCGCCTGCCTGCCCGTCCGGGTACGGCTCAGCGAGTTCATCTCGCGCAGTCCATACCGGCAGGTGGTCACCGTCGAAGCGGACCTCATCCACCTGAGGCCACCACACCTGGTGGTAGGTCGCGGCGGCGATGGCCTTGATCTCCGCGCGGGGCAGCGTCCCGCGGATCGCCATATGCAGATGTGGAGCGAGCCGCTTCTGCGGTTCGACGGTGGCGAAGTACTGGACGTCGTAGCCGGCCACCCGGCGCAGGTTCTGCACAAAGCGGTCGACAAGCTTGGAGAAGTGCAGCGCATCACGAGCCGCCCGCGCGTAGTCGTACGTGCTCGGATCGACCGGCACACCCTGCCCGGCCCGGATGCGGCCGTAGGACGGCAGGGTCAGGGTGACGAACAACGATGGCCGGTAGATCTTGCCATCAGAGCCGGTGAAGGTCCGGCCGAGCGTGGTGTCTGTCCTGGCCCGCTTGGGCAGGTCCGGGGCATCCTGGCGTCGCCTGGTCGAGCGCGAGCGCTTGGGAGCCGACCGGCCGCCCAGGACGTTGCCACGCATCCCAGCAGCGTTGATCTCCGTGTCGATCCCGGCTATCGCCTCGTCCCAGTCGGCGACGTCCTCGCCATCGCGTTCGGCCTGGTCGCGCTTGGCCTGCACATCGGCCCGGAATTCGATCAGCCACCGCTGTTCTTCGGTGGAGGGGTTGGGTTCGGCGATCGGTTCGTGATCCAGGTGCCAGCCCTCGCGACACTGGGCCATCCGGAGCTGTCTGTTGCGCTTGGCACACGGCGGGCACTTCGCCTCTTGGGTGGCACCACAGGGGAGGTCGAACGCTTCGGTCTTGCCGGTGTGGATGTCGAGCCGTCGCAGTTCGATGGGCCGGATGCAGACGCCGTTGTTCTTGGCGACCTCCACGGCGACGTCCAGCGCCAGAGGGAGGGTCTGACGGATGAGTCGGGGAAGCGTGCGATCGGAGGCGTCGGCGGGGGCATCGGCCGAAGCGGCGAAGGAGTCTGTGAGGGTGTCGGTCACATGGCCTCCTCTCGGCTGACCAGATCAGCGCAGAGCCGGTAGGCGTCGCCGTAGGGGTCCTTACGAAGCCCTGCGGTGTCGAGGTCAACGATCAGCACCAGCTCTGCGAGGTCGGAGCCGTCGAGCGTCCGCAGGCGCCGGAACGGCAGGCCGTCGATCTCGTCCGGGGTGCCGTGAATGGTGATCTTCATCAGGCTGCGCCTTCCATCTCGATCGGCATGGTGTCGCCGGTGAACAAGGCCGCCATGTCGCGGATGTCGGTGTCGGAGACGTAGGCCGCGCGGACCCGGATCGGGTCGGGTGAGGATTCGAGTCGGACGTAGGCGACGCCCGCGCCCTGCTCCGGGCGTGGGGAGATCAGGTCGGCCAGGGCGCCCCGATCCCGAGCGCCGTCGCCGAGGACCATGTCCACCTGTTCGGACTCATCGAGGCGGAGCGCGATCTTGTCGGGGAACAGGTTGCGGATGTTCATGACCTCCTTGCGCGGGTCCTGCAACGCCGCCATGACGCCGACACCGACCGCACGGCCCTGCGTGGTCAGGGTCGCCAGCGCGGCGGAGATGCGGACCTTGAGGCCCTTGTCTGACTGGTAGGCGGTCAGGAACGCGACCTCGTCGACGAGCACCAGGACGAACGGGTCAGCCACGGTCGGAACGTGGTTGCGCTGGACTCCGGCGAACCGGTCCGCCCTCTCCTGCATGACCCTGACCGCTGCTTCCAGGAGGTCGGCACACGCGGCCGGGTCAGCGGCATATCGGTCGCCGAAGATCGCCCGGCCGAAGGACAGTTCCATGAGCTTGGGATCCAGCGCCCACACCTGGACCAGGCCCGCCCGCATCGCCGGGAGGAGGCCACGGACGGCCGACCACAGGAACGATCCCTTGCCGGCCCCTGTCGCCCCGGCGATGAGGACATGCGTCCCGTGGACCTTGAGCCGGTACGGGGAGCCGTCCTCTCGTTTGCCGATCTCGACCGGCCCGACCGAAGGTTCCGCGGGGATGGCAACAGCCGGCAGCGGGACGGCCAGCGGATCACACCGGGGAAAGGTCAGCCGTAGAAGGCCCGACCGCTCCACAGTGACCCGGCAGGAGATCGCCCCGAAGCCGTGAGCGAGGTTCTCGATCCGGTCGGACCAGTCCTTAACCGACTGTCCGCTGATCATCTTCACCGTGAGCACGTCGGCCCACGAGGTGCAGCAGATACGGACGATGCGGGGTAGGTAGTCCCGGCCTCGGAGGTGACGGCCGAGCCCGGAGACGATCATCACCGGTTGCCAGTGCCGCCGGTAGACCCAGATCAGCCGCCACCAGGCCAACAGTCGCCAGCCCATCCAGCGATTGAACGAGGCCCGGTCGAAGAACGCCCACGGAATGAGGACCGAGACCGGAATGGTGACCGTGACCAGGGCGACGCGCCAGCCGTACAGCCAGCAGAGCGCACCAGGCGCGAGAGCGACGGTCAGGGCTACGGGGTGCCGCCAGGTCAGCCGGACGAGACCGGCCAGCAGCCGCCAGGCGAAGATGACGATGGTGATGATGGCCGGGGTCTGGACGACGGCCGGGCGGAACACCACAGCCGTGTCGGGGGTGGTGGAGACGAGGTGCTGTGCCTCGTCACCGGGCAGTTTTTTGAACATTAGGCTTGAGCCCTCTCTTGATTCACATCCGGGGAGATGAGGGGCCGCCGGAAGTACCAGTTCCAGCGGCCCCGCTGCATGCGTCAGGCCGCGATGCCCTTGCCGTTGGCCAGACCGTGGAAGGAGCGTTCAACCAACCGCGCGAAGGCATGGGCCTCATGGGCGAGCTGGCGGGCGAACTCGACGTCGGCGCCGGTCACCAGGTCGCCGGCCGAGGTGGTGACCAAGACTGAGACGGCCCCGAAGTCGAGTGCCAGGACCGGCGTGCGGGTCGGGTAGGGATAGCTGGTCGCGCGGGCACCGCGACCGGTGTTGAGGTTGATGATGCTGACTCGGTGGTTCCTACGGCGTGTCATCAGGCGACGTCCTTTGCGGGGGTGGCGGTGTTCTTGGCGGGAGCGGCACCGATGCGGGGAGCACGCATCGCGCGGACCTTGATCGAGTAAGCGAGGCGTCCGGTGCCGTTGACGTAGGGGGTGACGGTGAGGTGGTCGAACTCGACCGGGGTAAAGGGCAGGCCCGGCATGGGGGCCGGGGGCACGGGCTGGACCGGGGCGAGGATCTTGACGGCTACGGTCTTCTGTCCGGGCTTGACGGTGGGGTCGGCGTCCATGACCGCGACTTGCCACACCAGTTCCCCAGTGGACTTGTCGCGGGACTGGACGAAGCGGCCGTTGGTGGAGGCGTCAAAGTCCTTGACCGCCTCGACCTCTCCGACGACGTAGCAGCCGTGCGGGAAGACCTGGTCGAAGCCGACGGGGATGGGACCTTGCAGAGCCATGATGGCACTCCTCTTATCGAGCGATAGGCACTTAACCTATCAAGTGCTTTGAGAGTACGACGCCTTAGCTTGGTAGGTCAAGTGCCTAAGAGTTGGGGCCATCGGTGAAGTGAACGCTGGAGCGAGGAACAGGGCGGCCAGCGCGGAAGATACCGATTTGGCCTAGATCTAACTGCCGCTGCCCTTATGGTTCGACCTCGTGAGCCGAAGCGTGTGGATCCCTCTGGCGGCTGTGTTTGCGCCGATCGCCCTAGCGTTCGGCTTGGTGATGATGCCCGTCTGGCGGGACAACGCCCGTCTCGAAGCCTTCTACGGGCGTGTCCTCGACTTCCCTCTTCCGCCACGGACCCGAGACGTCTTCCCGATGGATCGCGATGTGATCTTCGGGAAGAATCTGGCCATGGGCAGCGGACGCTACTGCGACTATCGCGTCAGGATCACGCTCCAAACAGCGCTGACGCCCCAGGAGATCCACCGCCACTACGGCAGCGCATCGATCGCGGGAGCCGAGTCAAAAGCGATGATCTCCCTGTACTTCGAAGATGAGGGGCCCGCTGGCGGCCGCCGAGTCATCGTCGAGGCGTACGACTCCCATGACTGGGACGGGGATTGGCGCTGCTACTAACGCGCAACAAATCGCTGACCCGTGTACAGAGGTTGATGGCTTCCTACGTGATCGGGTAGGCGTCTTCCAACTCGTGGCGGTCGGCGGGGAACAGAACCTCTACGACGGCCAGTGCCTGACCGGAGGCGTCCCGGACCGCGCCGTAGACAGCCAGCAGCGGCGTGTTCTTCGGCATGCCGAGCCGCTTGGCCTCGTCGGTGGCGGGCATGCGGGCGGTGATCTGTTCCACGATGTGGTCGAAGCGCACGCCCTTACGGGCCTGGAGGTGCTCGCGAAGGCCTTGTGGGAGCGGTTCGGCGCTGGTCAGGTCGGTGCCCTCGGACAGTTCCAGCGGCACCCACACCGAGACGACCTCGGTGGGTTCGCCGTCTCGGCTGACCAGTCGCCGGCGCAGGAACGCCTTGGTCTTCGGAGCGAGTCCGAGCAGGGCGGCGATCCGGTTGGGTGCGGCCAGCGCCGCCGCTTCGATCACCTCGCCGGCCGAGGCGGTCTCGGGGGCGGTCAGGTAGGCCTGTCCGGGGCGGGGCTGTTCCGCCGAGGCCATCGCCGGGCGGCCGCGCACGAACCGGCCCTTGCCCTGCTGGGAGTCGATCCAGCCCTGTTCGCGCAGCACACGGAGGGCGGCGACGACGGTGGGCCGGGAGACGCCGAACTCGTTGATGAGCTGGTTCTCACTGGGCAGCAGCGAGCCCGGAGGGTAGTCCCCCGACTCGATGCGCCGTTGAAGCGCCTGCACCAGTTGTGCATACTTCGGCGGCACGGACTCTAGCGACATTACGACCGTCCATCACCCGACAGGTTGTTTTACCAAGTTAGAGCGTAACTTGGCTTTCCTCACCTGTCACGCGACGGGCGGACAGGGAGGCCGGCAAGCAGAGCCCGGCAGGCAGAGAACCGGGGGAAAGACGTGCGATGCGGGGGCGGACTGCACGTACCGGTCTGGCTACCTGCCGGGAGACGAGGAGCGCGACGAGGCAGGGGCGACGCTCTCCGGTCCCCTCCACGCCAGAGGACCCTGCCTCGCCGCGCCCGTCTCAGCGACCGACGTAGTCGGCCAGGACGTGGGCCGCGCCTTCCAGGTCGTTGACCGGGTGGCGCTTCTCGGCGGACTGCCAGGAGTAGTAGGAGCCGCCGTAGCCGACGAACACCCACACCGGAAGCCCCACCTGCGGACGGTGGATCATCAGCGCGCTGTCGTTGTCGCGTAACTCAGCCCGGACCCCGAGCCGCAGAAGCTCATCCCTCAGGGTGGTCAGGGCGAGGACCTCGTTCTGTCGCTGCTGTTCGTACAGACGGGCCGCAGCGACCTGCATGATCGGATTCATCTCGCGTTCCTTTCGGCCCGGCCGCTTGCGAGGCAGTCGAGACATTCCTGTTCTCCGTTTGTCTCGTGGTCATCGCTGCTCTCGCCAAGGAGAAGGGCACGGCGCGAGCTGCGCAGCTTGGTTCCACGACCCCGGCACGCAGGGCAAGGGCGTGTCTCGCTGTTCTCGTCTGGCCGGGTCACCGTCGCCATCTCCTCGTTTTGATCCGCGCTCCCTGCGGCGGAAGGCGGGCTGACGTACCGTGGTTGCTTGATGGCAAGTCCACCGGCAAACCGAGAGCGACAGGACCCCCGAAAGGCCCCCCTCATTCCCCCCTCTTGAGCCCCCAGCCGGGAGGAAGGCCCCCAGATGCCCGACAACATCCCCAACGTCCAACTCAGGGCGTGGCGTAACGAGCACCGTCTGACGCGTGCCGAGATGGCCGACCGGATCAACGCCACCCCGAGCGGTATCACCGGACGTCTGACGTGCGATGAGGAACGCATCAGGCGTTGGGAAGCGGGCGAGGTCTCCTGGCCGCATACCTCCTACCGGCTCGCCCTGACGCAGTTGACCGGCTTGCAGCCCGAAGCGCTGGGGTTCCGCCAGAATCGGCGTGGTCAGAGCCGCCTGATTGAGGCCACCGTGATGCCCGTAGATGCGCTCCGGGCCGAAGCCGACCTGTACGGCACCATGGAACTCGCCCAGCAACTCCAGGCATCCGACGTCGGGACCGGAACGCTCGAAGCTCTCGCCGAGGCCGTCGATCTGCTCTGCCGCGCCTACCCGGTTGTTTCGGCCGCCACGTTGCGCGACCGGACGCAGAAACGCCTCGCCCAGGTCAACGGCCTACTCGGCGGGCGGATCACTCTCGATCAACATCGAGAACTGTTGGTCATCACCGGATGGCTGACCGCATTGCTTGGATGCGTTCACTACGACCTGGGAGAGCGCGAGGAGGCCGAGACCGCCCGCCGCGCCGCCTACGAGATGGGCCGCCAGGTCGGTCATGGCGAGCTCATGGGCTGGGCACACGAGATGTCCGCCTGGTTCGCCCTGGTCGAAGGCCGTTACGAAGACGTGGTCACCGCCGCCCGCATGGGCCAGGCCGTCGCCGGCCACTCCAGCGCCATGGTCCAACTCACCCTCCAAGAAGCCCGCGGACTGGCCCGCATCGGCGACCGCCGCGAAGCCGACAAGGCTCTCACTCGCGGAGCCGACGCACTCGCCAAACTCCCACTCCCCGGCAACCCTGACCACCACTTCGTGTTCGACCACGCCAAGTGGGTCTTCTACGCCGCCACCGCCTACACCTGGCTTGAGGACAACGACCGGGCAGAAGAACACGCCCGCGAGACGATCCAGATGCACACCCGCCCGGACGGCACGTCCAACGCCCCTATGCGCGTCGCCGACGCTCACATCGACCTTGGCATCATTCATGCCCGACGCGGCGATCTTGACGCCGCCGTAGAGCAGGGGATGACAGCGTTCGACATCGACCGCAAATCTCTCACCGACCTCGTCAACCGCGCCGCAGATCTGGACCGTGTCATCCGACAGCGCTACCGTCGCGAAGCTCTCGCCGAGGAGTTCCACGAACGCTATGTGACCGCCCGCCGCGCCCTAACCACTCGCCGCCCCGAACTCCTTGATTGACTGCTTTAAAGCGACCACCAGCGGCACCTGTCAAACATGTCCCAGGACCGATGCGTCAAACATGTCCCGGAGCAGGATATATAACGCCGCATCCCACCGGATGAGAACCTTCTCCACGTCGTCGAGGCAGCCCGCCTGCGGCGGCCTGCGCGCGTCGGGCGGTCGGACTAGCAATTGGCCGGATCAACACTACTGTCCCACTACGCCATGCCGAGAGTCGACAGATACGAGGTAATCATATGGCGGGTGTTGTTCGTGAGAGCCCATCGATTTTTCTCTTCGACTAAATGTTGCGATGAGCGGAGGTTTTAGCCCAAGGGGGCGAGAACAATAAGCATAAGCGCAGTAGGTTTTGCCGGGCCCGCCCGAACCGCGCTCCATATGGGCTGCTCCAGGGAGCCATATGCTTCTAGGTTGTCTAGTGAATCAAACGAAACAACTACGTGGCCCCATTTGCACGATTCTAAGCTGTGATTTCCATGTTTAGACCATCCGAGCTGACGCAACCGCTTGTATGCTATATCCTGAGATGCTTCAAAAGTCGAAGCTCCGACGTCCATCAGTAGGATTTCATCAATTTGCGTAGTGCTCTTCCAAGTCCAATCTGACTGGACCTGTAATATCACTCTGCCCAAACTGCGAACTTCTTTGACAGCGGCCCCGTCAACCTTGAACGTCTCATGGAACCATAGGTTGCCACAGCCGGAGAGCATGATTAATGCGAACAGGGCGGCGAGCGCGGATCTAGTTATTGCAGCCGAGCGCTTATAGTCAAAATCTCTCACAGGTCCTCCGTCGCCCGAATGCCCATTTTGTGGTCATGAGGCATGCCAGATTACCGAGGGTCTCTGCCGTAAATCTAGATGCAGATTCCTGTGAGGTTGATGAGCGACGGCCTTGAAGGCTGCCCGGGCCCTTGTTCACATTGAATGGTCAGGGCCGTGACGATCGCTCAGTTCGCCACTCGCCGACCATGACTGGGGCGATTGACGCCGAGGTCCTCCTTCGTCGGGCCCCAGCACCGGGTGACCATGGCTGAGGTGACAGCGACCCTGACAGCAACCTCCCCACATACCGACGCATCCGCGCTACCGCCCACACGCGTCTCAGCACGGTCTCCGTTAGCTCAGCAGGGTGATTGGTCCGCCTGGAAAGCGGACGATCGGCCTGTTGCGCTCCTAGACAGTTGCCGAATTGTTCTTATGGATATCAAGAGGCGGCGGCGCTGCGCGCCGTCGCCCGGCCCTGCGCCTACCAGCGCATGCCGGGCATGCGGCCTGGGGGCCGGTCCCGGCACGCGCGCAGGACTCCGGGCCGTCGCCGCACGCCCGCTGCGCCGCACCCACGTCATCCGCCGGCCACTGGTCGCGCCGCCGCCCTCATGCAGCACGACGATCGCCACGGGGTGGCCGAGTCTGCCGTGGTCGGGGGCGATCGAAGATCCGGGATTCGTTCCTCACCCCGGCTCACCGATAAGCACGGCTTACCTATCGGCACAGGGATCGCATCACCAAGACAGCCGTGGCAATGAACAGGTTCTAGGGTCGCCACTCCTCACGGTATTCAGGGTGCTCAAAGTACGACTGGGCGAGCACTCGAAGGGTGTATGTGAGACCGGCGAAGCGCGCGTCTGCGGGATCCATTGCCGCGTACTCCCGTGCCAGCATGTCGATCAGGTCGAGCATCGGCAGGTGGCTGTCGAGGAGAGCGTCACCGCCGAAGCGGTAGGCCACCTCGGCATAGGCGTGGTTGTCCGCCTGGTTACGGGCGTGGAGAAATTGTAGGAGGTCGATCATGAGCTGATTTTCGTATGACTCGATCCTCTCAGGGGATCAAGCCTCCATCAGACCCGGACCGCTTCACGGTGCCCACCTGAAGGTGAGGCTTTTCAGGAGTTCCTCGGTCGGCCTGATTCCGGTCAGGTATTCGATGAGGAGGAATGCCGGCCCTCTGTAGAGACGGGGAATCGACGGATAGAGCTTGTCGATCTCCTCCATGGCGTCGGCGAGTTCGTCCGGGGGATCCATGACGAAGGCGTCGTCGCCTCCGTAGAGGTATTTGATCTCGCCGTCTTCGCACCAGTAGAAGTCGTCTGTGTCCTCGACGCCGAGGGCGGTGTGGAAGACGAGGCGGGTGCCTTCGGAGAGCCGGGTGATCAGTTTTTCCTCGATGCTGATCCAATCGGGGTAGAAGATGATGCTCCAGTCACCTACGGAGGCGACTCCGAGGGGTTCCCCCGGGCGTGGCCAGTCGTCGGGTTCGTCGGGCAGGCGGGCGGGTTCGAAGTCTGCGTAGTGGCCGCCGAGGCGGGCAATGGCCTGTTCGGGTGTGGTGCGGAGGTAGATGAAGCCGTAGCACTCCTCGCCGTATTCGCCGCAGAGCCAGGAGACATCGATGGGCTGCATGATCATGTCGTCATGGTGGCAGTCGCCGCCGACAGAAACGTGCCGCTCCGGGAGCGCGATCAACTTATCCATAGCGACCTGTGCTGCACACGCTCGCATTTCCGCCCCCGTGACCTGCTCATCGAGGCACCGACAGTAGGAGCGCACGGGGCCGACTGCAGCCATCAGAAGGCGCCTGTAACCATCACAGCCGACAGGTCACAGGCTTGTCACCTTGGAGGAAGATCTCGCCCCAAGTGTGTCTCTGCCCAATGCTCGCCCAACCGACAGCCCAGGGCCGATTACGAATGACGTATCCGCTGGTCAGAGACTTTTCTCCGGACGTGTGAGGGTGCGCTTCCTAAACCCGGTGTCTTTGCGCGCGCATCGATGTGGGAAGGCGCGGCAGTCGAGGGGTCATGCGCGGGTTGCGCGATATCTACGCGATGATCTCCGCTTCGAGGCTGATCGCAGGGCAATAAGTCCAGGTCATGGGCTGCTGTTCTGATAGCTCCTAGCGGTCTTGAAAACCGCTAAGCCTCCGGCGGGGGCACTTCGGCTCCGGGATGATCGACGTCGCACCATGAAGGCCGTAGATGGTTGAGGTGGAAGCCGGATCTTCCCGCCTGCCACGTCCCAGGCAAGCCCAACATCTCGACTCCTCCGGATCAAGGCCGTCTGTGACCGTTGGCATCCCATGGCCGAGGAACGTCTACCGGCCGGCGTACACGCGAAGACGGCCTTGATCCTCCGTCCCCGAGCTGTTGCCCCTCCGGGGTGGGACGAGGCAGACGGGAAGATCCGGCGGGGTGGGTGCGTCCGCACGGGGTTCTCAGGCCGTGCCCGTTGCGTGCCCGTCAGCAGAGGGAGCAAGGGGGACTCACGGGGAATCACGGGTAACCGAAGCACTCCCCCGCAGGTCAGCGTCTCCCCAGCTCAGCGGCCAGGTGCGTTAGAGACTTCCCAAGCTGACAGCGCGGGTTCGATTCCCGTCACCCGCTCCACGATTTCTCAGACAAGCACATCTGGCAACAGTCTGAACGCCGACACATGCCGAGGCCGGATCAGCGTGAAGTCACGGCGGTCGATCGTGGCAACCTGCGTGACGCCTAGACGCTCCGCGATGGCAACCACGGACACATCAGCCGGGTCGAGACGAGCGTCCTTGTAAAGCCGGACGAGTTCAGCCATGCGCCGTACATCGGCAGCAAGCAGATCGACCAACTCGAACTCTTCGGTCACGAGATCAAGAAACTGTGCATGTACGGCAGGCCCCATGTGCCTGTTGATCGTCCAACCAGCTTCAATCAAGACCGTCGAGGGCAGGAGGAGTGGTCCCTCCAGCTCCTCCAGGAGCCGCACACATGAGGCATGGTGCTTGTCATCTCGATCGACGACAGCTATCAGAGGGCCGGTGTCCAGGAGCGTGGCGGTCATACTGACCGATTGAACCGCTCCGCCAGCAGATCTTCGACCCGTTCCGACAGATCGCCTTCGCCGGATGCGCCAATTCCAGCGATCGACAGACGACGACGTCGAACCGGCTCAGACAGTTCTTCGTCAGTCGTCTCAGCCAGTTCTGGATCTGTCTTCACCAAGCGCAGGAGACGACGCGCCTGGTCCGGCGAAAGCCGGTCCACCAGGTGATGAAGCTCCTCATGCGCATGTCCGGCGCTCATGACCACGAGTCTACGCAAGCGGTTCCACTTGCGACAGCGACACCGCTACACCCAACGGCCTGGTACGGGCCGACCCGCTGTCCTCCGAATCGCCAGGAGATCTCTCGACGTCGAGACTTCGTGCCAGATGCGTGCCAGAACAGGCGGGGAACCACGGTCACTCACGGGGACTCACGGTCAACCGACCCGCCTTGGCCTGCACCCCCGTTTCCCCAGCTCAGAGCACCAAGGTCAGTAGATGATTCCCAAGCTGACAGCGCGGGTTCGATTCCCGTCACCCGCTCCACACACGAAGGCCGGCGGATGGCTTCCGGACTCGGTCCTCGATCTTTTTTTAGCTGCCTATGAGAAAATCATCGGGTGAAGACCCCCTTCATCCGTCCGAGATCCACCGAGGATCTGCGCGCCTGTATCGATGCTCTCGCCTCCGTGCATAGGTCCGACCGCTACCCAGTGGACTGGCCCGCCGATCCCGGACGATGGCTGACACCGTCTGACCTTCTTCAGGCATGGGTGGCCGTTGAGGGTTCCGACGTCGTCGGACACGTGGGGCTCTCACAGCTTGACGCGGCAACCCTTGAACCGTCCCTGGCCACGGCCATCGGCACGCCGGTCGGTCGCGTCGGATCGATCACACGGCTCTTCGTCACCCCTCAGGGGCGAGGCCACGGACACGCCACTCATCTACTTGACGTGGTCCGCAAGGAGGCGGCCAACCTGGGGGTAACTCTCATGCTCGACGTGTCCGACGAAGGCCACGCGGCCATCGCCCTGTATGAGCGTGTCGGATGGAGACGTGTGGCAAGCGCCCACGCCGACTGGCTGAACACAGCGGGTAAACGCGCCCTGGTGCACTACTACGTGAGTCCCGACGCAGTGCAGGAACCCACTCAGAGCGAGTAGGCGTTTCCCAACTGGACGGCAGACAGTGATCATCAGGCTGGTGAGGCCCGCGCCCCGCAAAGGAGACCACGGGCTGATCGTCGGGCCGTTAGCGGGCCATTAACCAGGGTGACGAGGAGTCAATCACGGTCACTCACGACCGCCCCGAAGCCCAGCTCAGCGCCCCTACGAGGCGTGATCCATGCACTTCCCAAGCTGACAGCGCGGGTTCGATCCCCGTCACCCGCTCCAAGTACGAAGGCCCGGCTCAGGATCATGATCCCGAGCCGGGCCTTGATCGTTTTCGAGGCCTGAGGGCTGGTTTTCTCGTTCCGCTGACTTACCATCGAAGGTATATACCATCAAGGGTATGTTCGAGATCGCGTGGGAGCCCGAGGTGGAGGCATGGTTGACGGAGTTGCCGTTCGGGCAGTTCCAGCGTGTGATGGCGAAGGTGGACCGGTATCTCATGGAGAGAGGCGGTCTGCCAGACGGTGATCACATCAAGAGTCTGCGTGATGGCGTTAGCGAGCTGAGGTTGCCCCTGGGAGAACGTCCTGGCGAATCACGTTCTGGAGGCCTGGGGGAAGGGCGATCGTTCTACTCACGGTGTTTGCCAAGTCCCGCAACGGGCCACAGCATGATGACGTGGAGCGTGCGGTCAAGGCGAAGAAGACTTGCCAACTCGAACATGACATGACCGTCACCCACGTGTTCGACAGGAGGTCGTGATGGCTGGACACAGTACGTGGAAGACCTTGAAGGCCAAGCGGCTTCTGGAAGCCGCGGCCGAAGAGCACCCCGAGTACACGCGAGCCGTCCGGGACATGGATCTGGGAGACAGGCTTCGCGAGGTTCGTGTGGCGAGGAACCTGACTCAGGCTGAGGTCGCCAGGCGAGCCGGGATCTCCCAACCGGCTCTGTCGCGTATCGAGCTGGGCGGTGGAGTGCCGACGCTGGAGATGCTTGACCGGATGGGCAGAGCGATGGGGGTTCGATTCACCATCTCCGTGGGAGACGACCAAGCTGAACAGATCGATCTCCTGGCCGGTTAGCCGACTGAGGCAAGCGGGGCGACCGCGTCATTGACCAGGGTGAACAAGGGCCGAGGTGAACAAGGGCCGATAGGGGCCACTCACGGGATGCGCCGGTCGTAGGCCAGGACCTTGATCGGGGTGGACTGCAACGGTTCCCAGCTTGTCCGCTCCATGTAATCTGATCTTGATCACGTGCCGGATCCGTGCCAGAACAGGCGGGGAACCCCGGTCATCCACGGGGACTCGCGGTCACTCGACCCGCCTTGGCCTGCACCCCTGTTTTCCCAGCTCAGCCCATCAAGGCCAGTAGACGATCCCCAAGCTGACCGCGCGGGTTCGACTCCCGTCACCCGCTCCACGCTTGAAGGCCCAGGCCACGGATGGTTTCCGGACCCGGGCCTTGATCTTTCCCGCTTGCCTCCATAGCGTCGATGCGCCGACCTCACGCATGGTCCTCACATGCGCAGTTCAGGCGGGAAGCCCGTCCATCGCAGCTCGAGGGGCAAGTGCCCCATGTCGTTGTAGAAGAGCACGGACGCCGGGCGACCAGGCGTGTATCGGATAGCGGTCAAAGCCGCGTTGCATTGATTGAGGCCAAGCCAGCGCCATTCCGGGGCGTCCTGCGCCGCCCGGACAAGCCATCCGATCAGGAAATTGTGCGTGACGACCAGCTCATGGCGAGTCTCGTCACCGTCTACCGGGCCGGAGAACCGCTCTAAAGCTTCCCGAGCGAGCACGGGACCTTTTCGACGTTCCTCCGGCGTGCATTGGTCGAGAAATCGAAGCAGGAAGTCGGCAAAATCCGGCGACAACTCTTCTTTGCCGGGAAAGTACGGGATGTAGTCGCCGGCGACTTCCGAAACGTGCAAGGGAACGCCGTCCAGATACTCACCGATCAAATGTGCAGTTTGCGTTGCCCGAGGCAGCGGGCCATGGTGGATGGCTGAGATGGGGATGCCTTGCAACCTCTTTCCGAGTAGGACGGCCTGACGGCGGCCGTTCTCCGTCAGGCCGCTCTCGTCCGGCGAAGCCTCGCCGTGGCGAGCGAGGTATAGATAGCGGGTAGCCATTCGTCCTCCTGCCATGGTTCGATCTTGTTCATTCTCCTTCAGCGAGCGATGGGCAGCGCTGCGCCGAGCGCAAGGAGCAGGCCATCAAGCGCCGCTGGAAAATCCAGCGTTTTCACACGCGGAGCCTTGGTCACGTGCCAGATTCGTGCCAGAACGGGCGGGGAACCACGATCGCTCACGGGGACTCATGGTCACTCGACCCGCCCTGACCTGCGCCCCTATTTTCCCAGTTCATGGTGGCAAGGCCAGTGGATGATCCCTGCTCTCCTGCCCCGAACCGGCGATCATGCGCGACGGTCGGCCCGCATCAATCATGGCTGTGACCGCAGGACAACCAGCGAGCGCGGAAGGTCACCGGGACCTTGGAACACGCGAAACCGCGGTTGCCCCGGTCCGGCTGACAGTCGCACGCTCTCGCAGCTATCGGAGGCAGGGGGTATGGGCAGGCGATCACGGTGAAGCGCATGGTGTCGACTACGTGCTAGGCGGGTCTGTCCAGTAAACCGTACAGTCCCTGATCTCCGTTCAGAGTCGGGACGATCGAAGCTCTGGGACTTCGTTCCCAATGACGGTGCGGGTGAGGTTCCCCCCGTACTACAGCCACCGATGTCTGAATCCTGACCCCCTATGGCGGCTGGTTCGGGGAGCTGGAGCAACGTGGGATCGACCCATGGAGCGGAGATTCCCACCGAGTACAAAGATGGGCGTTGCTGCGCTCATGACCTGGCCGCAGGAGCGGTCGACTCTCGATACCTTGGTCGTCCCACGGTGCATGGCAGTCGCATCACTGCATCAACGTCCAAGCACATCTCCATCACCTCACTGCCGGGGCGGCCGTCATGATGGCGTCATGGGCACGTGGGTCTACATACGCGGCTGGCTGGAGTTCTACGGACAGCGAGCAGCGGCAGAACGCATCATCCGCGCAGGAGAAACCGAAGGCTGGACCTTCCCCGATGGGGGATGGCTCGATGCGGCCGGTTATGCCCGAGCCGTACGTGAAAAATATGTCACTGACGTGCTCGACCAGGTCCGTCAGATCGCCGCCCTCCCTGCCGCTGATGAAGACAACGACCGCGTCTGTGGACTCTTCTTCGCCTTCCATGAGGTAGACGGCCAAGCCGAATGGCAGATCCGCGACGGCGAAGTCTTCATCAGCCCAGCCCCACCGCGCTATGACTACCTGTGGAAATAGTCGGTCCCATTGTCACATCGGCCACCCGTGGCCTCCGGCGGGGGCTCCGACTCCAGGATGACCGCGGTTCCAACGTCGGGACCATAGGTGGCCGTGCTACGGGGGGAAGCTCAGAGGGTGCTTGATCATTACGTCGCCATCGCCCAGGACAAGCCGAGCAGCCGTAAAGCATGTCCTGCGAACAACCGGTTGAGCATGTCCCAGGAGCTCACGTTGGCAGGGATCTCTCGACATCGAGACTTCGTGCCAGAACAGGCGGGGAACTACCGTGACTCACGGCCACTCGATCCATCCTGACCTGCCCTCCGTTTTTCCCAGTTCAGAGCGCCAAGATCAGTAGATGATTCCCAAGCTGACAGCGTGGGTTCGATCCCCGTCACCCGCTCCAAGAGTGAAGGACCAGGTCAGGGATAGATTTTCGACCCGGATCCGGTGTGGCGTCGTCCATGGGCGGGCCCGCCAGAGCGGCGGCGAGACGCGAAGCGAGCATCGTGACCGCGGCGCGCAGTTCCGGCCCACCCTCGACGCGGAAGGGGAACGGCACATTCGGCAGCCACTCCTGCGCGTACATCGTCGGATTGCTCGTGCTGCCGACGAGCACACACCCGTCCCCCGACGGTTCGAGCCGCCCCATGGGCGGCCGGATCCAGGGCGCCACCTCGGCGAGGGGAGCGTCGAACACGACGCGCGTGGCGAACTCCCACCCGGTGCCCAGGTTCTCCTCCAACGCCGCCACCGGGTCGAGGCCGTCGGGCGGCTCGAACGCGTGCGTGCTCCGCTGGACCTGGCGGATGCGGTCGACCCGGTAGGTGCGGATGGCATCCGCGCGGTGGGAGTAGCACAGCAGGTACCAGCGCCCGTGGCGGACGACGACCGCCCAGGGGTCCACCTCGGCCTCCCACTCGTTGCCGGACTCGCTCCGGTAGGCGACCATCACGCACCGCCGGTCCGCGATGGCGGCCACGAGCGCGCTGGTGGTGGCGGGATCCGGACGGGCTGAGAACCGGTCGGGCGCCGCCGACGCATGCTCGCGCAGCGTCGCCGCTTGCCGTCCGACGCTCTCGGGCAGAGCCCGGATGACCTTGCCCAGGGCGGCGCCGACGAGGTCGCCGACGTCGGTGGCCGCCGGCCGGCCGTCGAGCACCGCCATGACCAGGCCAAGCGCCTCGGGCTCGGTGAAGGCGACCGGCGGCAGTCGCGTCCCGCGCCCGAGCCGGTACCCCCCATAGGGGCCGCGGGCCGACTCGACGGGGATGCCCGCCTCACGGAGGATCCCGACGTAGCGGCGCGCGGCTCGCTCCGTGACGCCCAGACAGGCGGCGAGCTCGCCGGCCGTCACGCCAGGGCGGGTCTGGAGGATCTCCATGGCGCGCAGAGCTCGTGCGGTGGGACTGAGATCGGTCGGCACACGAAGCACATTAGGAGGTCACGGGATGAACAGGAAGTAGAACGTCCGGAATCGGTCCTAGCCTGACGTCCTGACCAGGTTCCGCGGGCAGGACCTCGCCGGAGCGCGCTGAAGAAAGAGAACCGATCATGGATATCCTGCTCATCGCCGGCCTGTGGCTCGACGGATCCGCGTGGGACGACGTCGTGCCCGCCCTTGAGGCGCTCGGCCACCGCCCCGTACCGATCGCCCTGCCCGGGCAGGGCGACGGATCCGCCTCGGCCACTCTCGACGACCAGGCGGCAGCGGTGCTCGCCGCCGTGGACTCAGCGTCAGGAAAGCCCATGCTGGTGGGGCATTCCGCCGCGTGCACCCTGGCCTGGCTGGCCGCCGACGCGTGCCCGGAGCGGGTCGCCAAGGTCGCGTTCATCGGCGGCTTCCCGGCCGCCGACGGGCAGCCCTACGCCGACTTCTTCGAGCTGAAGGACGGTGTCATGCCCTTCCCCGGCTGGGGTCCGTTCGAAGGGCCGGACTCCGCCGACCTCGGCGCGGAGGCCAGACGGGACTTCGCGTCCGCGGCGATCCCCGTCCCCGCGGGGGTGACGAAGGGCGTGGTGCGCCTGACCGACGAGCGGCGGTTCGACGTCCCCGTCCTGGTCGTGTGCCCCGAGTTCACCCCTGCCCAGGCTCAGGAGTGGATAGCCGCCGGTGATGTGCCAGAGCTGGCCAGGGCCAAGCACCTTGATCTTGTGGACATCGACTCGGGCCACTGGCCCATGATCACCGAGCCGGCCGAGCTCGCCCGGCTCCTGGCCGCGGCGGCCCCCGAGGCCTGACGCGGCTGCCGGTCTTCGGGCCGCGTGATGCACCGGTCGCCGCGAAAGGACTCAAGGAAGCGTGTTCAGGAGCAGGTGAAGGTGGAGTTATCCCGGTTTGGTAGACACATCAGGGCTTTCGGCTACGCGGCAGCATAACCATCTTCGTGAATGGGTTTGAGAGCTTGGTGTCGCTCGTATTCGGCAGGGCTGAGTTGTCCGTTGGACAGAATGGCGGCGGCGTGGGTTGTAGGACTCCTCGATGTAGGCGAAGACCGCGCGCTCGGCCTCAGACCTGGTGCGGAAGGTGCGCCAATCGATCAGTTCGCATTCCGGCAAGGCGAAGAAGCTCCCGGTGACGGCGTCGTCGATTCACCGTCCCGGCTGACCAGCCGTCGGCGCAGGAACGCCTTGCTTTCGGGGTGAGGCCGAGCAGGGAGGCGATGCGGTCGGGGGCGGTTGGTCAAGGGGCCTGACCCGGCGGACCCGCCAGCGGTTCCTCTTCTTTGCCGCTCCGCTCGTGCTTCTCTGGGTCGAGATGGTGCTGAACGGCTTCAGGCGTCGCCTTGACGACCACGGGGTCCTCAAGGGGCGCAGGCCAGATCTGAAGGCAATGGTCATCGACGGCGTCATCTGTGCCCTCCGTGTCCATACCCTTGACGTGATACCGGATGCGGTAGGTCCCAGGCCCGGCAGGGAGAGGGGGAAGGGGATGCATCACGTGCTCGTCGAAGCTGAACCCTGTCATCTCCATTCGGCCCGACATGCATCCGAAGCTGATTTCCACGATGTCCTCATAACCGGCGAGATCTGCCCCTGGATCTCGGTCGGCGACCGTCACGGTGAAGTTGGCCGGTCCCCACTGGTGGGCGATATGGAGGGTGGCGTAGCCCCCCTCGACCTCGATGATCCCAATGGACTGGGCCGGTTGTTCGGCATATCCGTTGGGTTCCTTGTCCGCCAGATAGGCGATACCGCAGTCCTCCACTTCGATTGTCAGGCGTACGGTGCAAGGTTCATCGTTGTTCACGAGCGGAAAGCATAAAGATCGCCACCGACAAGCTCGTTCACGATCGCGGCGAGTTCGCCGATCCAGTCGAAGGCCTACCGCTTCTGTCGCCTCTTGCAGTCACCGCGACAACCGCACTACTAAGGCCGACAGTTCACCGGGGCCGAATCGGGTAGGTCGCTGCCGGCGAGATCGCCTGATCACAGAGCGGGAGAGCCGAAGTCTTCCGAACCGGCGTCTCTGGTCATCGCCGAACCGCGAGATCACCGCCCGGTCGGCAAACGAGGAGCAGGGCACCCGGACCATGTGCGCTCCACGCCTCGTACCGATGGTCAGGTTTCACGTTCAGATGTGCGCCGGTGTCGAAGACCAACCGCAGCGCGCCAGACTTGAAGGCGACCGATGAGAGAACCGTTGCACCGAAGAGAGCCAGAGCCGGTGCTACTTCCTGACGCGCGGGGACGAGTCGGTCCATCGGCGCGCCTGGAGCGCTCAGTGGACCGCGGCTGAGCATCGCCTCCGCCCCTATGTCCACGTGAGCGCCGCTGTCCAGAAGCAGCGTCAGTTGATAACTCACTCGGACGTGAATCACCTGCATCTCCCGGTAGGGCAGAAGCCAGCGATCCTCCAACTCGGCCGGCCCTGTCGGTGCGTCCACACGCAAACCTTGCCAGGCGCCGCCTACAAACCGCTCCATCATTTCGACGCTCGGTGCTCGGCGTGCCCGTCGCGTGCCCGTCAGGAGGGTGATCAGGGGGACTCACGGGTGATCGGAGCCTTCCCTCGCAGGCCGGCCCTTCCCCAGGTCAGCGGACCAGGTGCGCTGGAGACTTCCCAGCAAGCCAAGCCGTAGTCGCACAGGTCAACGCTCTCGGCGATGACTTCCCCCGGCGTTTTCTGGGGATTTTGTCTGCTGTCATGTCTTACGCCACCAGGACCGCCGCCCCGAGCGCGTGCCCGACAGCCGCCTCGTTGAACGCCCGGATGGCCGCCGTCTCCGCCGCCTTCACCCAAGCCAGACCGAGGATCGAGGGAGGCAACCCCATGACGGGGACGAAGCTGACATCCGGCCGCCTGTGCTGAGCCGCCGTGGGGGTGCAGAACAACATGCCGCCCCGGTTGAGCGCCACCTGGGTCAGTCCCTCCTGGCTGGTGGCCACCGTACCGGCCAGGGGAATGGGACGGCCGGAAGGGGTTGCGGACGGTGCCACCCGCTCGCGCCACGTGCGCGGAGCCGGGCCGTCCAGGCCGATCAGGGATATGCCGGCCAGCTCCTCCACGCCGATGCTCGTACGGGCGGCCCACGGGTGTCGTGAGGAGACACCGAGCTGGTACGAGACCTGGTTCAGCCCTTCACCCGTCGCCAGATCGGGCTCGTCCACCGGGAGCAGCGTGAACGCGATGTCCACCTGCTCGGCCCGCAACTTGCCGAAGGGGTCGGAGAGCGGAATCTCCACCAACTCCGTCTTGCACCCCGGGTACCGGCGCTCGAAGGCACGCACACTGCCGGTGACGACATCCGTGGGTGTGGCCAGGAAGCCGAGCCTGATCACGCCTGTCACCTCGCGGGCGGCCGCCTTGGCCCGGCCGACCGCGTTCGCGAGGCCGTCGTAGGAGGGGCGCAGGTCGGCCAGGAAACGTTCGCCCAGGGGCGTGAGGCGCACGCGCCTGCTGGTCCGGTGGAAGAGCCGGCCACCGACCCTGGTCTCCAGCGAGCGCATGAGCTGACTCACCCTGCCGGGTGACAGGTAGAGGCGCTCGGCCGTACGTGCGAAGTGCAGCTCCTCGCTGAGCACGATGAAGCACTCCAGTTCCCTGAACTCCATCCCCATCTCCGTCCGATCGCTTAGTCCACCTAAACCAAGCCTTCGATCTTCGCCATTGTTCCCGCTGCTGGCCGGCAGAAAGCTGGCTGGTATGACCATGACTGATGCTTCCGCCGCCACCCGGGCGCGCTGGCTCGCCGTGTCCTCGGTCGCGGTGGGCACCTTCACCATCGTGACCAGCGAGATGCTGCCCGTCGGCCTGCTGACCTCGATCGCCGCCACCCTCGGCGTCTCCGACGGGACGGCCGGGCTGATGATGTCGGCGCCCGGACTGGTCGCCGCCGTCTCCGCACCCGTGCTGGCGATCACCACCCGGCGGCTTGACCGGCGCATCACGCTGCTGGGGCTGATGGCGCTGCTGGCGGTGGCCAACCTGGCGGGCGCGTTCGCGCCGAACTACCCCGTCATGCTGGCCGCCCGGGTGCTGACCGGGGTGAGCATCGGCGGGTTCTGGGCCTTCGCGGCCGGACTCGGCCCGCGGCTGGTGCCCGAAAGGTCCGTCGGGCGGGCCACGTCGATCATCTTGGCCGGGGTGTCGGTGGCGTCGGTACTGGGGGTGCCCGCGGCGACGTTCATCTCGTCGTTCGCGGGGTGGCGGACCGCGTTCGTCGCCATGGGAGTGCTGGCCCTGGCCCTACTCGCGCTGCTGGCCGCAACCCTGCCGTCCCTACCCGGTGAACCCCGAGCCCACGCGTCCGAGCCGTTGCCCCGTGAGGCCCCGGCCCACGTGTCGGAGGGGCGACTCGCGTGGCTCTCCGGCCCGCTCAAGATCGTCCTCGTCCTGACCGTCTTGATCGTGTCCGGCCAGTTCGCGGCCTACACCTACGTCCGGCCGTTCCTGGAGCAGGTCTCGCACGCCGGTCCCGCCCTCGTCAGCACCGCCCTCCTGCTGTACGGCGCCGCGGGTGTGGCCGGCAACTTCGCGGCAGGCGCATGGGCGGCCAGGAACCCCAAGCCGGTCCTGGTCACGCTGGCCGTGCTGATGGCACTCTCCATGGCGGCGCTGCCCCTGATCGGCCTGCCCCTGATCGTGCTCATGGTGTGGGGCCTGGGCTACGGCGGCGTGGGGGTGACCCTGCAGCTCTGGATCATGCGGTCGGGCGGCGGCGAAATGGGTACGGCGCTCTTCGTCGGTGCCTTCAACGTCTCCATCGCGCTCGGCTCGTTCGCCGGCGGCCGGGTCGTGGACAGCGTGTCGATCTCCGCGGTGATGTGGGTGGGCACGGCGCTCGCCGTGGTCAGCGCGGCCACCGCCGGCATCTCGGGCAGGAGCAGGACGACCGGTTCATCGAAGGATCACGTCTGATCGGGGTGGACTGCGGCGGTTCTCGGCCTGTCCTCCACCGCCGTGTTCATGATCGCTTTGAGCAGCCGGTACGCCTTGGCCACACGCTGCTCGTGCGGTCTGGGGACCGTTCTCGCGCCCGCCCGCCGCTCGGCCCGCGCAGGTCACGAAGGCCAAAGGTCCCACGAGCCCCGAGACGCTCGCGGCGAGCGGTGCCGCCGCATCAGGTCCCCGGTACGCGGCTAAGGTGACGCGGTGCAGATTTGTGTGGAAACCGAGCGGCTGGTACTGCGCCGCATCACCGAAGACGACGCCGACAACCTGGTGGAGCTTGACAGCGATCCCGAGGTCATGCGCTATCTGAGTGGTGGTGAGCCGACGTCGCGAGAGAAGATCATCGGCGAGATCCTCCCCCGCATCTTGAGCTACACCGGCAACCAGGGTTTCTTCGCCGCGATCGAGAGGTCGACCGGGGAGTTCCTCGGATGGTTTCTCCTGCGGGCCAAGCACGGTGAGCCCGAGGACGAGCCTGAGCTGGGCTACCGGTTGCGCAAGATCGCTTGGGGGAAGGGTTACGCCACCGAGGGGTCGGTGGCGCTGATCCGGAAAGCCTTCAGCGAGCTGGGAGTCCGCCGCGTCTACGCGGAGACTTTGGCGGTCAACCTCGGGTCCCGGCGGGTGATGGAGAAGGCCGGCCTGCAGTACGTGCGCTCGTTTCACGTCGACAGGCCGGAGATCCCAGGATCCAAACAGGGGGCGGTGGGATACGAGCTACTGAGAGCCGACTGGGAACGCCGTCGGCTCAGGCGGGTATGACGCCTCCGGCTCAGGCGGGTATGTCGGTCAGACGGCGCAGCGTGAACGGCTCTGCCAGGATCTCGTCCAGCGCCTGGGCCACGCGCTTGAAGTGCGGCAGCGAGAAGTGGTACTCCAACGCGGCGCTGTCGGCCCACTCCTCCACGATGATCATACGGTCGGGCCGCTCGGGGTCGGAGTACGGCTGGTAGCCCCGGCAGCCCTCCTCCGCCAGGGAGGGCTCGATCATCGCGTTCAACTCCTGGCGCAGCCGCTCCTCCTGGCCCGGCTTGGCGCGGAATCCGGCGACGATGGTGAGCGTGTTCGACATGGTGTGACTCCTGCTCAGACAGTGATCGTTGTGGTGTTCGCCGGAGCGAACGATGTCCATCATGCGGGCCGGGCCGAAAGCCGCCCAGAGCTCCGTTCAACCGGGGTCGCTCCTGCCTGGGTCTGACAGAACCAGGTAAAAGCCCACAAACATCGCAATACTGGATGGCATGGATCGTGCACGGCAGCTCAGCGAGTTTCTCAAGACCCGGCGCGCCCGGCTCAGTCCCGACGCGGTGGGGGCGAACGGTTTCGGCGGGCAACGGCGGGTGCCCGGCCTGCGCCGGGAGGAGTTGGCCCTGCTGGCGGGCGTGAGCGTCGATTACTACACCCGGCTGGAACAGGGCCGGGCTCGCAACGTCTCCTCCGAGGTGCTGTCCGCCGTCGCCGACGCGCTCGGTTTGGACGCCGACGAACGCGCCTACCTGAACAATCTCGCCAAACCCGCCGCGGCCCGCAGGCGTCCGGCCCGGCCCCAGAAGGTGGGCCTGGAGCTGCGGCAGGCGCTGGAGGCGCTGGTCACCGTGCCCGCCTACATCATCGGCCGCCGGTTGGACGTCCTGGCCTGGAACGAGCTCGCCCGGCTGCTGGTCGCCGACTTCCCCGCCCTGCCGACGGCCGAGCGGAACATGGCCCGCCTGGTCTTCCTCGACGAGACGGCCAAGGACCTCTACCCCGACTGGCAGACCAAGGCCCGCGACACGGTCTCCAACCTCCGTTTCGACGCCGGCCGCCACCCTGACGACCCCGAACTGGCCGCCCTGGTCGGCGATCTGTCGCTGCGCAGCGCCGACTTCCGCCGGTTGTGGGCCGACCATGCCGTGCACGGCAAGACCCGCGGCCGCAAACGCTTCGCCCACCCCCTGCTCGGCGAGCTCGCCCTTGACTACGTGGCCATGCGCGCGCCCGATGACCCCGACATGACGATGATGATCTACAGCGCCCCATCGGGCTCCGAAGCCGCCGCCTCCCTACACCTGCTGGCCAGCTTCACCACCACGCCCGCCGCCGAACCCGAACCTCAGGAGATCACCTGAGTTGTCGCCCGGCCTGCGTTGCCGAGCCGGATCGGCGCTCACCGGAGGCCTGGACGAGCATCCCCGCAGAGCCGAACGAGTCCGGCCATCCATCGCACATCAGGCCTTCTTCCGCCGAGCACCTGGTCTACACGGGCAGGGTCGCAGCCAGCGGCGCGCCGATCTGGATGTCGAAATAGGCCGCAAAATCGTCTCCGCCGGCGGCGCCCCGACGCGCGTCGATGATTACCACCGTCCCGGCCACGATGCCGGCGAAGCCGGTGCCGGACCGCCGAGCTTGTTCGATGCGCTCGGTGACCGGGCCGCGCACCGCCTCGGTCAGAAAGGTGAGTCCGTGCGGAAACTCCTCGCTGAGCAGATGCCGTTGCCGCCCCGACTCGATCCGGCTGCCGATGCCGAACCGGGCCGAGACGATCTGATCATCGCGGAGCGTGACACGGAAGTAGCCGTTCGACCGGGGGCGGTTGCAGTTCTCCTGGGGCGGGTAGGCGCAGTCGTAGCCGCCGGCCCGGAGATCATCCACGGCGGAGCTCATCGTGGTCGCATAGTGCTCGGCGCCGAACGGCCAGCGCCGCACGGAGTCGTCCTGTGCGGTGACGACCAGTCCGTCGATCGCGGAATAGCTGTAGTCCGCATGCTCGTCCCGCCACCCGGTCCGGGGGATCTCGTCGCGCCGCCCCACCAGCCGGTTCCGGAGGACACGATCGAAATCGTCGATCTCCTGCCGTACGCGGCCACCGGCATCCGACCAGATCGCGGCGAGCGCCGACGCTGCGGCATCGGCCACATGATCGCCTCTCCTCTGGTCCGCCGGCTGCTCGGTGGACGGGAACCACGCCCAGGCAAGCCGGTCGTCGTGGTCGAGCAGGAACTGCGCGACCTGCGGATGGACCGTGTCCGCCTGGTCGCGGTGACCGATCCGGCACCACAGGGCACGGCCGTCCGCATTGGCGCGGACCTGCGCACAGAACCAGCCGGCCGCCGTCAACGGCCGGGTGACGGAGGCGGCCGTGCCGTCGGTCGGGACGGGTTCGGCCCGTGAGTTCTCACCCACCGCGTCGTGGTCGTACACACCGCCTGGCGGCAGCGACGGCGGCTCGGCCGATCGGGTGCAGCCGGTCAGCGCGAACGGGCCGAGGATCACGATCATCCAGGCGATCATGATCGTACGGATGGCCGACCGGCGTCGGCGTACGGTCAGGGAGGATGGACGGGACACGGGGTTCATCGAAGCCGCCGGTCACCGGCTTGGCAACTTCGGTCCTCGGGTGCGGTGACGTCGGGGCGGCCAGCGGCTGATCGATGGGATCCGGTCAGCGGTCCGGGTCGGTGCGCCGTGGCGGGATCGACTCGATCACTCAGTGGCACTCGGGGTCGTGGTGCGAATGGCCCGCTTCCTCGCCGTACCCGTCGTAGTGGGGGAACTCGTTGACATAGCGCTGCCGGCCAAGCGGTGTCAGGTCCAGGTAGTGGTATGTGCTCAACAAGGCCTCGGGGCCGCGCCCGTACGTCGAATAGGTGTGAAAGACGGCGTCATCCTCCCGAAAGAAGACGCTCAGGCCGTGCGCGTCGCCTTCCCCCAGGAATGCGATGCCCTCGCGTTCCAGTGTCGCCTTGTCCTTGTAGTTGTACTCGACGGGTGCGACGGATTCGTCATTGGTGACGTGGAAGTCGTAGTTGAAGTCGGTCCCGGCCGAGGAGTACCACGGGATCGTCCACCCCAGCCGCGCCTGGAACTTCTCGAGTTTCGTCAACGGCGCGCGGGAGACGAGCACGAACGCGGTGTCGCTGGCGTGCAGGTGACCCAGACGACCCACGTTGTCGACCGCGAACGAGCAGCTCGTGCAGCCGTCCTCCCAGCTCGGGTCGAACATGAAGTGGTAGACGATGAGCTGGCGACGGCCTTCGAACAGATCGACCAGACGCACCCGGCCCGCCGGGCCTTCGAACGTGTATTCCTTATCGATCCGGACCATCGGCAGTTCGCGGCGGCGGGCGGCGACCGCGTCCTGCATTCGCGTGGCTTCCTTCTCCTGTGCGAGCAAATCCAGCCGGGCCGCCAGCCACTCGTCACGGGACACCACTTGCGGAACAGTCATGATGTTCTCCTTACCGCGCAAGGACACGTTGGGAACAAACGACAGGAACCCGTGACCGCCGGCATCGGCCCCTACCGGCGAGCCGACCAGGCGGTCACCCGCCCTACGTTGAACTGAGTAAACGTAAACACCACGGCAGCGGGTTGTCACCCCTCTCAATAAACAGAACGTGCACAAAACCCACCCAATCGGTCAACTGAAATGCCGCGGAATTTGGCACCTTTCCGTCTGGTGCTCACGGCGCTTGGAACCAGGCCGCGACTGTTTTGACCACCTGACCGGAGACCGGGTCGTCCGGAAAGTAGATGCGCAGCCGGCCACGGCCGCCCAGATGGCCGAGCTCACTGGAGACCGCGCGCATGTGGCCGCCCTCCGTCACCTCGATCGCGGAGTCGGCGGCGATGACGACGTGTCCGGTGAGCCTGGCGACGGCCGCCGGGTGCCGGCCGGCTCCGATGCGGCAGTTGGCCAGCAGGATGACGTCATGCGGCGACAGCCCTGGGCTGTGCAGCAGCAGGGCCGCCGTCAGCCTGGCGTCCAGGGTCTGGTCGCCGATCGCGTTGCCGCGTTCCGAGCCGTGCCCGTCCACGTAGAAGGCGCCGTCGATGGGCTGCGCCTTGCGGGCGGAGGTGGTCAGGACGCGGTCGTGCTCGTTGTCGAGATCGCGCAGCCATACACCGGCGGGCGTCTTCTCAACGTGCTCCTTGAGGTGGTGACGCAGTTCGGAAGTGAGCGGAGGCTTCATCCGCGGCACCCGGAGCGCGATCGAGTCGGCCTTACGCCCGTCAGGCACCTGTACGGCCAGCAGGTGCCGTTCACCGAAGGACTCCTGGACGGCCAGCACCTTCAGCCGGGCTCCGGCTCCGAACAGCGCGTGGGCGGGCTTGCCCGACAGGTCTTCGACGTTGGCATACCGGCTCGCCCTGATGGTCAGCCGCACGCTGTCGGGTAGGTCACCCAGGTGGGCGGGGTTCTCGACGCCTTCCAGCATCCCGCGGAAGACGATCTCGCTGCGGGGCCGGACGTCGCCCGGCAGCCAGTTGATGGGCACCCGCACGGAGACGTGGCCCGCCGCGGTGAGCCGGCCGGCGAGCTCGGCGTCCGCCCTGTCGAGCTGTGTCTCAGCCATCGGGATGAGCGCGGGGTCGGCGGCGCGCCCGACGGCCAACTCGTTCACTTGGCGCAGGTTGCTTCCCTCCAGGAGGTGCGGCAGCGCGGGCACCTGGTTGCCCGGCGGCCGCCACGACGTCTCGCGGAAATCGGGGACCAACGGGGAGCGGTCGTGCAGCGGGCCCAGGTCGAGTGCGGCATGCGGATCGACGTGGCTGATCAGCTTCAGATGCTCCTGGTAGCGGGTGGCCAGGCCGTACCTCTCGAACTCCGGCCGCAGCCCCTCGTATCTGGAGCGCAGCACGGCGCTGTCGGCCTCGGTGAGCAGTCCCTTGCCCGGCACGAGGTGCTCCAGGCGTGGGTTCTCCCTGGCCGGCGCTGTGGACAGGTCGGCGTGGGTGAGCCAGGCGTGCAGCGCGCGCCTGTCCAGCTCCGGTCGCAGCGTGGCGGGCACGGCGCGCTCCTCATCGGTCCAGTGCCACGGACCGATGCGGTGCTCGTAGACGACGGTGGGCGCAGCCCGATAGGTGCCCTGGACGCCGTCCCTGATGCCATGCGCCGCGTGGGCCTGCGCCTCGAACTCGTCGGCCTTGCCGATGCTGTCGAACTCGTGGCGGAATGCCCTGGTGCCGTCGTTGAACGTCACCACCTCCGACCTGTCCCCGGCCAGCGGCATCAGATCGCTGTCGCGGATGCCGGTGGCCAGGGCGGCGCGAAGGTGCTCGCTGCCGTACGTCTGGTAGACGGTGCCGTCGGCCGCCTGGTGGACCGCGGGGCCGTCCAGGCCGAGAACCTGTCGGGTCAGCGCGGCCTCCAGCGCCTCGGCGGCGGCCCTGCCGGTCAACGCCAGCGCCTGCGACTCATCACCGAAGGTGACGACACTGCCGAGGTCGGACTTGCGTGAGGCCACGATGTCGTCGAGGTTGTCCGCCAGCCGCCGAGCCGGGTCCATGAGGGGACGGCCGACGCCGGGCGGGGTGGAGTCCATGAGGTCGGCGGCCACGTCGGCGATCTGCTCCCCCCGGCTGTTGAGCCGCTGGACGGTGATATCGGGCACGGTCTCGGCGGGGTCGGCTTTCAGGATGGAGTCGGTGCTGACCGCGTTATCCGTGATCTTCTGCAGGGCGGCGGTCATCCGCCGGTGCGCGTCCGCCAGGCCGGCGTCGGCGAAGTCGAGCCGCATGGCCTTCAGGAAGTGCTGGATTCTGACGGCGTCCACCGGCGAGAGCGGGTTGGGCGCCCACACCTCCTGGCCGGCACCCAGGTCGCGGATGAACAACCTGCTCATCAGCTTCGCCGTGGCGGGCTCGGGCATGAGGGCCGCCTCACCGGAGAGGGCGTCCAGCAGGACGGGCTCATCTCTGAGCAGGGCGCCGAGCAAGCCGGCGAGAACACCGTCGCGGGTGGCCATGGTTCCGGGCAGGTTCCAGGCCTCGCCGCTCCAGCTCATCCGGCCGGGATCGCCGTACACCCAGTCGACCAGCAGCCGGGCGTCACCGACCGGGTGGATCGAGGGCATCTTCAGCCCGAGCTCCTGGCCGAGCTGGGCGACCAGCACCTTGGCATCTCTGGCCTGCGAGGTGGGCAGGTCGGTGAGCATGGCGTGCGAGCCGTCGGTGAGGGTGACTCTGGCGCTGTCGAGGCCGGCGGGCTCCCAGGCACCGACCGTCCCTTCGGCGGCCACCCGGCCGAATGCGTGCGGCGGTCGCGGCGGGCCGGCTGCGGGCCGCTCCTGGCCCCAGTTGAGCTTGCTCTCGATCAGGCTGGGCTCGGATCCGCGTACGGCGAGCGGTTCCGGCCGCGGGTCACGAGCCGGTCCGGCTATGAGGTCTCTGCCCCTGTTTCCGACATGGCCTGTCCCGGGAGTGTCCGGGACGATCCCGGGGCCCCCATGCCGCGAGCGGGTGCCGACGAGGTCGGCGTCGGGCAGCCGCGGGGGGATGCGGCCGTCGGCCTCGGTTCCCTGCGCGAGCCGCGTACCCTCTTCCCCTGTTCGCATGCCGTCCTGGCCTGTGGGCATGGTCTGGTTCTCCGGGTGCGGCCGCGCTCCGTGGCTCTCCGGCACATACCCGGCGAGCGTCGTGGAGTCGTCGCGCCGTGGACCGCCGAACGGATCGGACGGCGGCGGACCGTCGCGCCGTGGACCGCCGAACGGATCAGACGGCGGCGGACCGTCGCCCTCGCGTACTCCGGGTGGAGCCGCTCCGTCGCCGTCCGACCGGCCGAAGTGAGGGTTCCCGCCGGCCCAGCGCGCGTCCGCGGCGCTGACGGCCCCCCCCCCCCCCCCCCCGAAGAGGCCCTTCAGCAACCGCTCCAGATCGAACGGCTGGTCGTCGAAGGCCTGCATGGTCGCGTCGGTCAGGCCACCTGCCACACCAGAGGTGATCATGAAGTCCAGCAGCGTCCGCGGCGGCCTCAGCCAGATCGCACCCGTCAGGAACACCCCGTTGAGCGCACCGGAGCCTATCGAGGCCAGCACCTGGTTCCAGTCGATCCGGTCACGCCGGGTCTGGGTGGCCTGCACATACAGATCCATCCCACCCATCAAGCCGCCGAAAAGGGCGATGTTGAACAGCAACCGTTTGGCCAGCTCCGTGACGATCGCCTTGGTGAAGCGGGCTCGCAACCCCGCCGCCGCCAGCCCCGGGCCGCTCGTGGCCGGGTTCATGATGACCGGCAGCAGCGTGATCAGCTGGGAGGTCAGAAACACGATCGACAGCTTGATCATCCGCTTGGTGTACTGGACCTGCACACCGAGGTCGTTCAGCGCCATCGCCATCGTCACCAGACGGGCCAGCACCTCCGCCTGGCGACTGCCGACTTTGCGTGAGGTGTGTTCGACGAAGGCTTCGAGCGCCGCGCCGTCCCATGCCTCCCGGTCAGGGACGGAGACGCCGGTGCCGTCCGCGACCCGGTAGGCCGCGTCCGCCAGCGCGTCGGCCAGGGCGAACAGCTTGGACTCTTCGGCCAGGGGCCAGTCCATGCCGACCACCCAGCCGATCCACGGCCGTATCCAGCCGGGTATCTCCCCGTCGAGCCACACCGCTCGTCAGGTCTCCGGGTGCTCTGCAGCCCGGTAGGTCGCCCCGGTGACGTGCAGCCCCTCGCCGACGCCATCGAGCTCGTCGAGGTAGGCGTTGAAGGCGTTGAAGATGTCGTCGCGCATGACCGGGTAGCTCTTCTCCATCTCGGCGCCGTACTGGTCGTCGCCCATCGGCCGCCCGGCCGCCACGAAGGCCTCTCTCACATCGCGCAGCACGCCGTGGATGCGCTCGACCTCTTCGGCTGCAGCACGCCCGTGCTGCTGGATCTTCCGGGGCTGCGCGCTATAGCCGTGGTCCATCACACATCTTTGTCATCATTTGTCACAATTTAATCTTACAACTCGCCCAAAACATCAGCCCCGCTTTTTGGCGGCCACTCGTCTGAGCTCGTCGAGGATCTCGAACTCCTCGGCCGTCAGGTCGGCCGCCACGCTCAGGGTGCCCTCGGAGGTGTGCACGATGAGCGGCTCAGGCCGCTCGTCCTGGTCCGGGATGACCTCGAAAAGCGGAGGCCGTCGGTCGTCAGTGCTCATCTCTCGAACCTACAAGGTGCACGGTGACGGGGAATCTCCGGCGTGCCACGCGGCACTCAGCGGACTGGCCGGATGGGCGACCGCATCACTCGTGGGGTTCCGCGATCGGCCGCGGCACCGACGGACCAGGTGGACCCGCGGTCTTCGTCATGCACGTCTTCCAGCTGCGGTGACGTGCATGGCGACCGGCCGGAAGACCAGGCCGTCGGTCCAGGCCACCGACTCGGGCGAGGCGGTCAGCCGGAGAGCGGGTCGCTGAGCGACCAGGGCTCTGATCGCCTCGGTGAGCTCGACCCTGGCGAGGCTGGCGGCCAGGCAGCGGTGCGGGCCGTAACCGAATGCCACATGCGGGTGGGGCGGGTGGTCGGTGAAACGGTGAATGTCGAATCGGCCGGGCTCGGGAAACGCCTGCGGATCGTGGTTGGCCGCGTTCAGGTTCGGCATGACGACCGTCCCCGCGCTCAGCGGGCCGCTGGGCAGGTCGGTGTCCTCGGTGATCCGGCGCATGAAGGCGCTGGCGGGCGGCCCGTCGAAGCGCAGGATCTCCTCGACGGCGGTGGCCGTCAGAGTCGGGTCCGCGACCAGCTCGGCCCATTGGCCGGGGTACAGAAGCAGCCGGAAGACACCGCGGGCGATCATCGAGGCCGTCGTCTCGTGGCCGGCCGTGATGAGCGAGAACACGGTGTTGACCAGCTCGCCCTCCGACAGCCGGTCATCCTCGTCCCTGGCCTGGACGAGCAGGTCGACAAGGTCCTCGCCGGGCGCGGCGCGATGCTGGGCGACCAGTTCCGCGGCATAGGCCATGAAGTCGGTGTAGCCCTCGTAACGCGCCTGCTCGGTGGCCGTGGAGGTGGTCAGGAACATGTCCGTCCACCGGACGAACCGTTCGTAGTGGTCCATCGGCACGCCGAGCATCTCGCAGATGACCTGGCCGGGTAACTGCAGCGCGTATCCCTGGACCAGGTCGAAGTCGTCACCCAGGCCGTCGAGGAGTTCTTGGGCGATCTTCGCGATGCGGGGGCGCCACGGTTCGATCTGGCGCGGGGTGAAGGTGCCGTGCATGATCCGGCGGTAGCGGGTGTGCTCCGGCGGATCCTGATTGATCAGCGCGTCCGGGTCGTCGTCGATGCCGATGCCGCTCACCAACCGCGGCAGCCCCGGCAGGCGCAGGTTGCGGCTGGAGGTCGGCGAGGCCAGCAGCGCGCGGACGTCCTCGTACCTGACGGCCACCGGGACGCGGTCGCCGCTGGGCATGGTCGCCGGCTTCAGCGGCCCTGACTCGCGCCGGTGGGCGAACTCCGGTGGCGGCGTGGCAAGTGGCCCCGGCACGATGTCCGGCCACGCCCCGTCCGGATCCGGTTCGGTGGTCATCGCAACCCCTTCGGGTCCGGGGGCGCCCAGAAGACGGCCTACGCGGAACATACGAAATGCCGTACCGCCCGTCAACAGGCGGACCGGGCCGGCCGGGGCTTTCGGCGGCTCTGCGTCAGTCGCTCACCGGCGACTCGGCAGCGGCTGTGAGCCCCGGGCCGGGGACCGCGTAACCCGGGACCGACGGCCAGCGGACGGTGAGCACCACCGACTCCTCCTCGGCGTACCAGGAGTGATCGACGCCGTGGCCCCACACGACGTAGTCACCTTGCTTGGCCAGCAGCACGCTACGGCCCGGCAGCTCCACCCGGAAACGGCCGCTGATCAGTATGAGCAGCGCCGTGCGCTTCTCCTCGGTGACCCATTGCGCACGCTCGTCGCCACGCGGGTGCACACCCCACTTGATCTCGACGTCGTCGCTGTGCCGGACGTCGTCGACCGGCTTGAAGTGCCCGAGTAGCCAACCACGGTCACCGGCCGCGTCCACGTCCGCACTGCCCACGTATACGTTCTCCAGCACGAGCCGCGACGCTAGCACGCCACCCGTCCGGCCTCGACCACCCCCCGGGGCACGTCTCCGGCGGGGACGCCTCGGGACCGTCAGCGGCCGGGGCTCACGCCCGGGATCCGCTCGGCGAGACCGGCATGCAGTTCCCGCAGCTCCCGCTTGAGGATCTTGCCGCTCGGGTTCTTCGGGAGCCCGTCGACGAAGGCGATCGCCTTGGGCACCTTGAAGGGGGCCAGGCGCGCACGGGTGTGCGCGCGTAGTTCCTCCTCGGTCACGGACGCGCCGGGCTTGGTCGCCACGATCGCGACGACCGCCTCGATCCAGCTCGGATGCCGGATCCCGACGACTGCCACCTCCGCGACGGCGGGGTGCTCGTAGATGGTCTCCTCGACCTCCCGGCTGGCGACGTTCTCGCCACCGGTCTTGATCATGTCCTTGATCCGGTCGACGACCGTGAGGTAACCCTCCTCGTCCATCACCCCCAGGTCGCCCGAGTGGAACCAGCCGCCGCGGAAGGCTTCGGCCGTCTTCTCGGGATCGTCCAGGTAGCCGAGGATGGCATGCGGGCTACGGTGGACGATCTCGCCGATCTCGCCCGGAGCAACGTCGTCACCCTGGGAGTCCACCACCCGGGTCTCGACGTTCAGGGCGGCCTGCCCGGCCGAGCCCGCCTTTCGGATCTGGTCCTCCGGCTGGAGCATGACGGCGACCGGCGCCATCTCCGTCTGTCCGTAGAAGTTCCACAGCCGCACGCCCGGCAGTCGCTCGCCGATCTCGCGGAGCACCTCGACCGGCATGATCGCCGCCCCGTAGTAGCCCTTCCGGAGCGAGGAGAGGTCCCGCCGGTCGAAGTCCGGATGGCGCAGGAGGGAGATCCACACCGTGGGTGGGGCGAAGAACTTCGTCACCCGGTGACGCTCGATCGCCTCCAGCACCGCGGCGGGGTCGGGGCCGGACAGGATGTGGCTGGAGGCGCCGAGCTGGATGTCGGGCACCAGGAAGCAGTGTTGCTGGGCGCAGTGGAACAGCGGCAGGGCGTGCAGTTCGATGTCGTGCCGGTCCATGCCGCCGTCGATGATGCAGCTGCCGTACTGGGCGATCAGCGCTGCGTGGGACAGCACGGCGCCCTTGGGGCGCGATTCGGTGCCGGAGGTGTAGAGGATCTGCGCCGGATCGTCCGCGGCGATGAGCGGAGCCGGGTCGCCCGCGCCCTCGTGGCCGAGCAGCGACGCGAACGGTTCCCAGCCCTCGGTCCCCGCGACGTCCCCGGCCGCCTCGCCGTACACCACCCGGGTCCGGATGTGCCCGGCCGCCTTGACCGCGTCCTGCGCCACCGGAAGGAGGGCGTCCTGCGCGAGCAGGGCGACCACCGAGGAGTGGGCGAGCACGTAGCCGATCTCGTCGGCCCCGAGCATGAAGTTGATCGGGACGAGGACGGCGCCCGCGCGGGCGACACCGAAGATGGTCTGGACGTAGTCCACGCTGTTCCGCGAGAGCACCGCCACCCGCTCGCCCGGACGCACCCCTCTCACGGCGAGCGCGCCGGCGACCCGGGAGGCGTCCTCGTCAAGCTGGGCGAAGGTACGGGTGTTCCTCCCGTCCGCCACGGCGAGCCGGCCGGGATGACGTCTGGCGGACCGCCGCAGCAGGTCGGCGAGAGACTGGCTACGGGCGAGTGCGACATCCACCCGCGCCGGTTCGGAGGTTGCCGAAAACCCGGTGAAAGACATGAGCTTCTCCAACGGCTGCAGCAGACGAAACTTCTGGACAGCGTAGTGACCTGTGCCACCTTTGAGGAGAGGCGACCTTTCGGGGGGACGTCCGCCAGTCGGAGTTCTACGACGGGTGGAAGTCCGTCCCGAGGCCGGGCCATGGGAGGAAGTAACGGGACCTGATCTCCCGGCGGGAGATGCGCCAGCGCCCGTCCTCATGGAGGTAGTCGTCGTGATAGTGCACGGCGGCGAGCAGGCAGGTCCCGTCCACGCCGTGTTCGGCATGGGCGCTCACGACTCCGGTGGCGGTGAGGTCACCGGTGATCTCGACGACCTGCGAGTGGGGGTAGTGGAACGTGAACTCGTACGCGCCCACCTTTTCGGCGTAGAAGTCTCTCAGCGCCGCATGGCCGGTCACGGAGCCTCCGTGGAAGCTCAGGATCCCCTCCCTCGTGAAGCACGTGGTGATCCCGTCCCAGTCCCTGGCGTCAAGGAGGTGCCCGTAGCGGGCGACCAGGTCGGAGAGTTCGGTTCGGATCTCCAGGCGGTGAATCCTGTCCACCAGGGCACCGTCGACGTTCGTCATAGGGTCAACCTCCGTTGCGGCTTGATGCTGAGTTGTCACGGAGGACATGGTCGGTGACCATGGATGCCAATGGAAGAAGGCAGTATTTTGTCCCATAGAAACAGCGATGTACCGTCCCTGGTCAGCACGGCGTGCCCGGTCTCCGAAGTGCTCGATCGGGTCGCGGGCAAGTGGAGCATCGGGATCCTGATGGCCGCGGCGCATGGGCCGGTCCGTTTCAGCGAGCTGGAGCGCTCCCTCACCGGCGTCAGTCGCCGCATGCTCACCCTGAACCTCCGCAAGCTGGAGCGCGACGGGCTCCTTGTCCGCACCGTGCACCCGAGCGTGCCGCCGAAGGTCGAGTACACCGTCACGGAAGCGGGGAGAGCGCTTCACGACGCCTTGTTGGCGCTGACAGCGTGGACGGAGCGGTACCGGGACACGATCTCCACCGCCCAGGCCCTTTACGATCGCGACAACGGCTGAACACCGGTATCGCGCAAGAGATCTACTGCTGGTCTCGATCCGCTGGTCAGGTGCCCACCGCTCGCCTGCCCACCGCTCGCCTGCTCACCGCTCGCACGCCCACCGCTCGCCCGCCCGCCGCTTGCCCGCTTACCGCTTGCCCGCTTACCCGCGCAGGCTCGGCTGGACCGCGCCGGTGGCCCGGTTGGCGGCCCCGGTCGACTCGCGCACGAGGAGGTTGGTCTCCAGCCGAGCCAGCGTGGGCGTTCCCGAGTCCCCGGCGCTGACGGCCGCCAGCAGCAGGTCGACCGCCATCCGCCCGGCGTCCGCGGTCGGCATCGTGATCGTGGTCAGCTTCGGCCTGTTCAACCGGCCGGGCAGGCTGTCGTCCACCCCGATGACACTCACATCATCCGGCACCCCCACGCCCCGTTCACGCAATCCCTCGATCAGCCCCAGCGCGACCAGGTCGTTGTAGCAGAGCACCCCCGTCACCCCCGCCGCCACCACCGCCTCCGCGGCGGCCAGCCCACCCTGCTCGGTCGGCCCGTTCGGACCCAGCACGGTCAGCTCCACACCGAACTCGACCACCGCGGCGGTGACGGCGGCATGCATCTCCTCACTGGTCCACGACCCCGGCGGCCCCGACAGCAGCGCCACCCGGCGATGGCCCAGACCCGCCAGATGCCCCACCGCCACCCGCGCCCCCTGCCCCACGTCCATCAGCACCGTGGTCAACCCCTTCACCCGCCGGTTGACCACCACGAACGGCACCTGCGTCCGCAACCGCTCGATCACCCGGTTCGACAACCGCGGGCTGCACAACAACACCCCGTCCACCTGCTTGCACAACGTCTCGATCAGCTCCTGCTCCAGCAACGGATCCTCGTCGGTGTCCGCCACGAACACGTGATAGTCCCGCGCCCGCGCCTGCGCCTGAGCCGCCTTGATCAACGGAGGAAAAAACGGATTGGCGATATCCGCCACAATCAACCCCAGATTGTGCGTCCGCCCCGTCGTCAACGCCCGCGCCGCCCGATTCGGCCGGTAGCCCAACCCCTCAGCCACCGCCAGCACCCGGTTACGCGTCTCGGCGTTCACCAGATGCGGCGCCGAAAACGTCCGCGAAACCGTCGAGACATGCACCCCCGACGCCCGCGCCACATCCCTGATCGTCACCGCCACGGCTCACCTCCATCTGCTCTCAAGTGGCGGGCGAGCCAGCCGAAGACCCGCTCCTGCGCGGAGCGGCCGAAGCTGTGCCCCGCGTCAGCGAACACGCCCGTATAGCCCGCCGGAGCCTGCCGATAGTGTGCCGCGATCATCGCATGGGCACGGCGCATCCCGCTCAGCGGAAGGATCTCGTCGTGCTCGCCGTACCAGACCAGCAGCGGCCGGGGGGCGGCGCAGGCCACCAGGTCGGGCAGGTCGCACAGCCTGGACAGGCCCGGAGGGTACAGCATCCATGTGTGGCTCGCGACATACCCATCCAGCAGGTCCCGGTAGGAGGAGATCATCGCGACCACGGCGACCGCCGCCTGCCCGGGGTCGAAGGCGCCGAGCAGGGCCGCGCGCAGGCCGCCGCCCGACAGTCCGGCGCAGCCGACGGGCCCGACGTCGGGACGCGAGCGCAGGTAGGCGGCCGCGGCCAGATCCTCTGCCACCACGACGCCCGCGTAGGAGGTGCCGAGCACGGTGCAGTACTTGGCCAGCACCTGCTCGTACCGGGCGGCCGCGGCGTCGTAGCGGTCGGCCTCGCTGAGCTCCGGGTCGGGGTCCCCGCGGACGCTCTCGGGCATGTCGGCGAGCGGGACCCTGCGGCTGCCCCAGCCCAGCACGTCGGGCACCAGTACGGTGAACCCGCGCCTGGCCAGCTCCCCCGCCCAGGCCCGGCCGCCGTAGAGTACGGCCCGCAACTTGGCGACTTCGGGCGAGGGATCTTCCGGACCGTCGGCGATCTTCTCCTTGCCCGCCCACTTCATCCCGGCGTGGCAGTGCAGCGCGAGGACGCCCGGCAGCACCGCGTCGCCCGCCTCGCGGGGGCGCAGCACATAGGCGCGGGTCCTGGGACCGAACCCGACGTCCCAGGAGACCTCCTCGCCGGAGAGGTCGCCCGCCGTCCAGGTCCGCTCGGTGCGGACGCTCGCGGCGGTGAGGTCGAGGACGCCCAGGAGCCCGCGCGCCTGTTCGCGCAGCTCCGGACCGGACGGGGGGAACAGCCCGCGCTGCGCGGCGGCGATCTCGGCCAGGGCGGAGAACTCACCGAGGTGCCGCAGGCGGCGCGGGGCGTCAGCGGGGTCGGGCGGCACGACTCAGCTGTCCGCTATGCGGGTGCCGCCGTCGACCAGGTGGACCGGCCGGCCGGTGCGCATCGACTCGTTGGCCGAGGCGCCCACCAGCACGCTGCGGATCCCGTCGAGGTAGCCGGCCTGCCTGGCCAGCGGGTCGCCGTCAGGCCCGCGGAACACGTCGTTCAGCAGCAACCTGTCGCCGCCGCCGTGGGCGCCGTCACCCTGTTCGATCGGGACCTCCCGTGCCTCCTGCCAGTGCCGGTGCAGGGTGAGCCGCTCCCAGGAGCCGGCCGCGTGCTCCTTGGAGGCGGCGCTCGGATCGATCGCGGCGTGCGGCGGCGTCCAGGACCGCTCGCACACCTCCAGCTCGATCCGCCCGCCGAGGCCGTTGAACACGACCCGGTAGCCCTCGGCGGGCGCGTGCGCGTTGAGCGAGTAGGTGAGCATGGCCTGGTTGTCGTAGCGGACCAGGACCGCCATGTTGTCCTCGATGGTGATGCCCTCGGTGAAGACGTCCTGGTCGCGAATGTACCCGTCCTCGTGCTCGGCTTCCAGGTAGAGGCGCTTGAGCCGCGGGTCGATGGAGATGTCCAGGATGAACGGATCGGTACCGAGGCCGGGCGCGCCCTGGCCGCGTTCGGACCGCGGGGCCAGGCCGCGGGCCTTGGCGTTCTCCGCGCCGTAGAAACGCAGCTCCCCGTGGGCGTAGACGCTCCGCGCCGCGGCGCCCAGCCACCAGTTGACCAGGTCGAAGTGGTGGCTGGACTTGTGCACCAGCAGACCGCCGGAGTCGGCCTTGCGGCGGTGCCAGCGGCGGAAGTAGTCGGCGCCGTGGATGGTGTCCAGCGCCCACTCGAAGTGGACGGAGGTGATCTCGCCGATCGCGCCTTCCACGATGAGGCGGCGGACCGCGGAGTTGCGAGGCGAGTAGCGGTAGTTGAAGGTGACGACCAGCGAGCCGGTGCTCCGCTCGGCCGCGGCGGCGATCGCGGCGCAGCCCTCGGCGTCGATGGTCAGCGGCTTCTCCACGATCACACGCTTGCCCGCGTCCAGCGCCGCGACGATGTAGTGGGCGTGCGTGCTGTCCATCGTGGTGACGATCACCGCGTCGCACAGCTCCAGCATCGCGGCGAAGTCGTCCGGCGCGAAGCAGGGCACCCGTTCCCCGACGAGCTCGTTGTAGTAGTCCATCCGGGTCTGGTTGGTGTCGCAGAAGGCGACGATGGTGCCGGTGTCCCGCCAGTCGCCGAGCAGCGCGTCGACATACATCGACGCGCGGTGGCCGAGTCCGACAAAGGCGTATCTCATCTCATCTCCCCGATGGTATGCCGTACGGCTCATGCGAGCCGTACGGCAGCGAAGGCGTCTCTCAGCCGGCGATGGCGGCGTTGGCCTCTTCGAGGAGCTTGGTGGCCGCCTCGTCAGGGCTCTGCTGTCCGGAGGTCACCGCCTCGGAGTAGCGCTTGAAGATGTCCTCCATCTTCGTACCGCCCTTCGGGGGCACGATCACCGGCGCCAGCTCACTCTTGATCGAGTCGATGAAGGCCAGGCTCTGCTGGTCGGCCGGGGGAAGCTTGCCCTTGATCGCCTCCAGGACCTTGGAGTTGATCGGCAGGCCCCGGTCGCTGAGCAGGATGCCGCCGGCCTCGGGGTCGTTGAGCAGGAATTCGACGAACTTCTGCGCCTCGGCCGGGTGCTCGCTCTTGCTGGAGATGCTCCAGTGCATGGCGGGCTGGAGGAACATGCCCGCGTTGGCGGCGTCGGGCAGCTTCGGCAGGCGGAGCAGGGCCAGCTCCTGCCCCGACGCCTTGGACAGGGCACCGAGCTGGTTGCTCCACCACATGGCGAACCCGCCGGCGTTGGTGGCGATCAGCGACTGCTCCGGGCCGGCGGCGGCGATCTCACCGCTCTTGGCGGCGTCGGGCGAGCCCTTGGTCTCGATCAGCTTGTTGATGGTCGCCCACCAGGCCTTGAGCGTGTCGGGGCTGATCCCGATCTTGTTGCCCTCGTAGAACTTCTCGCCGCGCTGCGCGGCGAAGCTGGTCAGGTATGCCGGGTTGAAGTTGAACTCGGCGCCGTGGACCGAGTCGCCCCCCGCCTTGGTGATCTTTCCGGCCAGCGCGACGTAGTCGTCCCAGGTCCAGGTCTTGTCGTCGGGGAGCTTCTCGCCGGCCTTGTCCAGGACGGACTTGTTGGCGACGACCGCGAAGGTGTTGACACCGGTGGGGATGGCGTACTGCTTGCCGTCGACGGTGCCGGAGGGCAGCACCTGCGGGTCGAGGTCGGCGACGTTGACCTTGCCGGTGAGGTCGGCGAGGGCCCCTCTGCCCGCGTACTCGGCCAGGCCGCGGATCTCCAGGGTCATCACGTCCGGCGCGTCGCTGGCGGCGACCTTGGTGGCCAGCGACTCGTAGTAGCTGGGCCAGTCGGAGAACTCGCCGACCACGTCGATGGTCGGGTTCTTCTTCTCGAACGCGGCGATGACCTGTTCGGTGAGTTTCTGCCGGGAGTCGCTGCCCCAGTAGGAGAAGCGCAGCTTGACCTTGTCGTCTCCGGCTTCGCCACCACCGCCGCCGCCACAGGCCGTCAGGGCCAGGGCAGCCGCCGCGAGCAGTGCCGCAGTCTTGAGAGATCGCATCTCTCGGTCCTTCCTCTTGATCTTTCGCAGGGGGGGTTGAAGAGGACTACTTGAGACCCGTGGTGGCGACACCTTGGATCAGGTATTTCTGGCCGGCCAGGAAGAAACCGAAGATCGGCCCAAGTGCGATGATCGACATGGCGAACATCGGCCCCCAGGACGACTCACCGCTGGAGTCCAGGAACGTGCGCAACGCGACCGGGACGGTGAAGTTGTCCGGGTTGTTCAGGTAGAGCAGCTGGCTGAGGAAGTCGTTCCACGTCCAGATGAACGTGAAGATCGCCGTAGTGGCCAGTGCGGGCGTGCAGAGCGGGAGGATGACGCGCAGGAACGTGCGCCAGTGCCCGGCCCCGTCGATCGAGGCGGCCTCGTCCAGCTCGCGCGGCAGCGTCCTGATGAACTGGACCATCAGGAAGATGAAGAACGAGTCGTGGGCCAGGAACTTCGGCAGGACCAGCGGCCAGATCGTGTTGATCATGTCGAGCTTGGAGAACATGATGTACTGCGGGACGATCACCACGTGCAGGGGCAGCATGATCGAGCCGAGCATGATCGAGAACCAGAACTTCTTCATCGGGAAGTTCAGCCGGGCGAAGGCGTAGGCGGCCATCGAACACGCGGTCAGGTTGCCGACGATCGACAGTGCCGTCACGACCGCGGAGTTCCACAGGTAGTAGCCGAACGGGTGGGCGAGCGCGTTCCAGCCCTCGGTGAAGTTCTCCAGGGTGATCTCGCTGGGGATCAGACCGGGCTCGCGGAAGATCAGCTCTTCGGGTTTGAGCGCGCTGGAGATCATCCACAGCAGCGGGTAGAGCATGATCAGGCCGAAGCCGATCAGCATCAGGTGCTTGGCACCCCTGGTGACGCGGCGCCGGTACAGGACCGGCAGCCGCTTACTTGCTGTCGTCGCCATAGAAGACCCAATACTTGGACGCGAGGAAGTTGACCCCGGTCAGACCGGCGATGATGAGGACGAGGACCCAGGCCAGCGCCGTGGCGTAGCCCATCTCGTACTCCTTGAACCCGTTGACGTAGAGGTAGAGCGTGTAGAAGAGGGTGGAGTCGTTGGGGCCGCCCGAGCCGTTGCTCACGATGAACGACTGCGTGAACGACTGGAAGGACTTGATCACTTCAAGTACGAGATTGAAGAAGATGATCGGCGTGAGCAGCGGCAGCGTGATCGACCTGAACCGCCGCAGGGTGGTCGCGCCGTCCACCGAGGCGGCCTCGTAGTAGCTGCGCGGGATCTGCCGCAGGCCGGCGAGGAAGATGACCATCGGGGCGCCGAACGTCCAGACGTGCAGCAGGATCAGGGTGCCCAGCGCGGTGTCGGGGTTGTTGACGTAGCTGGTGCCCTGGATGCCGAACACGCCGAGTATCCCGTTGACCAGGCCGTCGGCGCCGAAGATCTTCCGCCACAGGATGGCGATCGCGACGCTGCCGCCCAGCAGCGAGGGCAGGTAGTAGATCGACCGGTAGAAGGACATGCCCCGCAGTCCGCGGTCCAGCAGCAGCGCCAGGCCGAGAGCGAACCCGAGCTGCAGCGGCACCGAGACCACCACGTAGATCGTGGTGACCTTCAGCGAGGTCCAGAACCGGGGGTCCTCGCTGAATATCCTGGTGTAGTTGTCCAGCCCGACCCACTTGGCCGTGTCCAGGAGGCTGTAGTCGGTGAAGGACAGGTAGAGCGAGGCGGCGATCGGACCGATCGTGACCAGGAACATGCCCACGAACCATGGCGCGAGGAAGACATACGCCGTCCGTGCCTCACGGCGGGACCGGTTGGCGGCCCGAGGCCCTCTTCCGGGAGCCGGGAGTTCGGCGGCGACTGTGGATTTCAACGCCAGCGAATCAACCACGGCGGAACCCCCTGCATCGATCGGGTCCGGACATTTCTTGATTGAGCCGTCATCACGGGACCTCCCGATGCGACGTGATTGGATGGCGCTTTCCTATAGCGCCAGAGGAAGTTACGTCAACCCTTTGCAGGTGTTACCTCGCCGTTACCGATATATCGCCATCAGCGTTTTCGCAGGTAGGCGCGTTAACAACAGATTTCGCCAGGTAAATAATCTTGCAAAGATGGCCGAGTTGCTACAAACGGTTGCAGAGCCAGAGAGCGATACAACCAGTCATAGGATGATTTGAATATCCGGGTGAGATTCAAGGACCGCTTCGCCCGGAATATCAATCACGACACGATTCCCGAGGAAAGCCGGACCTGAATCAGGCCGTGAATCGGTAGGTCGTGGTCGAGATGTGCTCCTCCCCCGGCCTGAGCACGGTGGAGGGGAAGTCGGGGCGGTTCGGCGAGTCGGGGAAGTGCTGCGTCTCCAGGCAGAGCCCGGCGTGCGAGCCGTACGGCGTGGCGACGCCGTCCAGCATGTGCCCGGTGTAGAACTGGACCCCCGGCTCGGTGGTCGTCACCTCCATCACCCGGCCGCTCACCGGCTCCTCCACCCGCATCGCGCCGCCGGGGCGCAGCACGTAGCAGTGGTCGTAGCGGCCCTCCAGCCGCGCGCCCACCGCCGCGGGCCGGGTGAAGTCGTACGGCGTGCCCGCCACCGGCGTGGGTGCCCCGGGCAGGGGGATCTTGCCCTCGTCGACCGGCAGGTAGTGGTCGGCCTCGATGGTGACGACGTGTCCGCGCACGTCGCCCGAGCCCGCGAGGTTGAAGTAGGAGTGGTTGGTCAGGTTGAGCACGGTGGGCGCGTCGGTGACGGCGTGGTAGCCGATCCGCAGTTCGTCGTGCTCGGTGAGGGTGTAGGTGACCGACGTGGTGAGCGTGCCCGGATAGCCCTCCTCTCCGTCCTTGCTGACATAGGTCAGCCGGACGGCCCGCTCGTCGCCCCCTTCGGCCTGCCAGATCCGTCTGTCGAATCCGATCTCCCCGCCGTGCAGGCTGTGCCTGTTGTTGTTGCGGGGCAGCTGGTAGGTGCTGCCGTCAAGGGTGAAGCGGCCGCCCGCGATGCGGTTGCCGTACCGGCCGACCAGCGCGCCGAAGTAGCGGCTGCGCCGGAAGTAGTCGGCCACGGTGGGCAGGCCGAGGACGACGTCGGTCCCGTCGGCCAGCTCGACCGACTGGATGATCGCACCGAGGGTCAGGATCCCTATGCGTATCCGGCCGTTCGACAGGACGTGCCGGTCCACGGCTTCTCCGGTGGGTGCGGACCCAAATCTCACGGTGGCCTCACTCTCTGAGTCGATTCCTGATCACCAGGCTGGTCTCCAGCCCGGTGGTGACGCGTGGGGCCCCTCGCCCGCGGCGACGGCCGCCGGCAGGCCGCCGCCTGTCCCACCTCCGTCAGCGCCGTGGTCGACCCCTTCATCCGCCGATCGACCACCACGGACGGCGCCTGCGCCTGAGCCGCCCTGACCGATGGAGGAAGAAACGGATCAGCGATATCCGCCACCGTCGACCCCGGGTCGGGCGTCCGCCCCGTCGTCGACGCCCGCGCCGCCCGAGCCGGCCACCGCCGGCACCCGGTCACCCGGCTCGGCGGTCACCGGACGGCGCCGAAAACGTCCGCGGAACCGCCGAGACATGCGTCCCCGGCGCCCGCGCCACGTCCCTGATCGTCACCGTCACGGCTCGCCTCCCGTGCTCCGGCTGCACCCTAACGCAACCGGTTGCGCCTTTACCAGGGGTAACTCCCGAAATTCTGCGACCGGTTGCGAGTGCCATCAGGCGGTCGATGGAGCAAAGTCACAGCTCATAGACATATTCAGAAATGATCTCTTGACGTTTCGATCGGATGCCGACACTGTTTATGCAACTGGTTGCAGTCATTGAGTTCGCTCATGACTGCCAGAAGGGAAAGACACCCGTGAGCAGAACTCTTGTCACCGGGAGCGCCGGGCGCCTCGGGCGCAGCGTCGTGTCCGCGCTCGCCGCAGCGGGGCACGAGGTCATCGGCGTGGACCGGGCGCCAGGCACCCCCTCCGACGCCGCCGCCAGCCTCCCCGCCGACCTGACCGACCTCGGCGAGGCGTACGAGGTGATCGCGCGGTTCCGGCCGGACGCCGTCGTGCACCTGGCCGCCATCGCCACCCCGTTCAGCCACAGCGACCTGGTGACCTTCCGCACCAACACGCAACTGGCCTTCAACATGTGCGACGCGGCGGTGGCGCTGGGCGTGGCCAAAGTGATCGTGGCCAGCAGCCCGACCGTGATCGGGTACGGCTCGCCGAACGGCTGGACCCCTGCCTACCTGCCCATCGACGAGGACCACCCGGCCCAGCCGTGGAACGCCTACAGCCTGTCCAAGCTGGTCGCCGAGGAGACGATGCGGTCCTTCGCCCGCACCGCCGAGACGAAGCTGGCGGCGGTGCGCCCCTGCTTCGTGATCGCGCCGGAGGAGTGGCAGGGGGCGCCGACCCAGTCGGGACACACGGTCTCCGAGCGGCTGGACCGGCCCGACATCGCCGGAGTCTCGCTGTTCAACTACATCGACGCCCGCGACGCGGCCGACCTGCTGCTCACCCTGCTCGACCAGCTGCCCGCCCTGCCCAACGGCGAGGTCTTCTTCGCCGGGGCCGCCGACGCATTGGCCCGCGAGCCGCTGTCGGAACTGCTGCCGCGGATCATCCCCTCCACCGCGGACTTCGCGGCCACCCTCACGGGCACCGCCCCCGCCTTCTCCTCCGCCAAGGCCGAGCGGCTCCTCGGCTGGCAGGCCAAGCGCAGCTGGCGCACCGAACTTTCCTAAGGAGCGTTGACCATGAATCTCAGCGGAGTCCTGTTCTTCCCCGTGACCCCTTTCGACGGGGAGGGCGAGCTCGCCGAGGACGTGCTGGCCGAGCACATCCAGCGGGGCCTCGCGCACAACCCCGGTGCCGTCTTCGTGGCCTGTGGCACGGGTGAGTTCTCCGCGTTGTCGCAGACCGAGCACGCCCGTGCCGTACAGGTGGCGGTCAAGGTGGCCCAGGGCGGAGTGCCGGTGCTGGCGGGAGCGGGCGGCCCGCTCGGTGCCGCCCTGGACCAGGCCCGCGCGGCCCGTGCCGCGGGCGCGGACGGCCTGCTGCTCATGCCGCCCTACCTGACGCAGGGCACCAGGGCCGGGTTCGCCGAGTACGTGCGCAGGATCGCCGCCGAGCTGCCCGTGATCATCTATCAGCGCGGCTCGGTGGTGCTCGACCCCGCCGCGGTGGTGGAGCTGGCCCGCATCCCCGGCGTGATCGGGCTGAAGGACGGTCTGGGCGATGTGGACCGGATGCAGCGCATCATCCTGGCGGTCCGGCGGGAGATCGGTCCGGACTTCACCTTCTTCAACGGCCTGCCGACCGCCGAGCTCACCATGCCCGCCTACCGCGGCCTCGGCGTGGAGCTGTACTCCTCGGCCGTGTTCGCCTTCGCCCCCGAGATCGCCACCGCGTACTTCAACGGCCACGACCGGCTGCTGGCGGAGTTCTACGCACCGCTGGTCGAGTTGCGCAGCAAGGCACCGGGGTACGCGGTCTCGCTGGTCAAGGCAGGGCTGCGGCTGCGCGGCCTGGAGGTCGGACCGGTCAGGGCTCCGCTGACCGACCTCACCCCCGAGCACCTGGCCGAGCTCGACGAGCTCATCAGGAGCGGCCTCGCCCTGGTGGCCGCATGATCAAGGATCTGCGGACCACGCTGCGGTCGGTGCCGCTGCGCCGCCCGTGGGGTGCCGACGTGCCGTACAACCATGTGATCGTGTGCGAGGTCACGCTGGAGGACGGACGGGCCGGCACCGGCTTCTGCTGGACCCCTCAGATCGGGGCGAAAGCTGTACAGGCCCTGCTGGACCACGATATCCGCGAGGTGCTGATCGGCCTGCCCGCCCATCCGGAGCCGGTGTGGGACCGGCTCTCGAAGCACCTGAGCGAAGCCGGGCGCGGCGGGCTGACCACGGTCGCGATGGCCGGGGTCGACCTGGCGCTGTGGGACCTGCGCTGCGGGGAGTCCTCCCTGGTGGAGGTGCTCGGGCCGCGCCGTGCCAGCGTCCCGGTGTACGGCAGCGGCGTCAACCTGCACTACTCCCTGCAGGAGTTGGTCGAGCAGGCCGGACGCTGGAGAGCCGCGGGCCACCCGGCCGTCAAGATCAAGGTGGGCAGGCCCGACCTGGCCGAGGACGTCGAGCGGGTGGCGGCGGTCCGGGAGGCCGTCGGCCCCGGCACGATCCTGATGATCGACGCCAACCAGCGCTGGGACCTGCACCGGGCCCGCCGCGCGATCGCCGCGCTGGAGCCGTACGGCCTGCACTGGATCGAGGAGCCGCTGCCCGCCGACGACGTCGCCGCCCACGTGGAGCTGCGGCGCAGCATCGACGTGCCGGTGGCGGTGGGGGAGAACGTCTACACCACCCACGGCTTCCGCGACCTGCTGACCGCGGGCGCGTGCGACGTGATCCAGCCCAACGTGGTCCGGGTCGGCGGGATCACCCCGTTCCTGCGCATCGCCGAACTGGCCCGCGCCTTCGACGTCCCGGTCTACCCGCACCTGCTGATCGAGCTGTCGGGGCAACTGGCTCTCACCCTGCACCACCCGGTCATGGTGGAGGCGGTCGAGGACGCCTCCTTCGCCGACCTCGGGCTGCTGGCCGAGCCGTATCCGGTGGAGATCAACGGCGCGGAGCTGCGCTCGGCGGGCAATCCGGGACTGGGGCTGACATGGGCGGAGTGACCAAGATCGTGCTCGCCGGCGCGTACGGCCATGGCCGCTCGCACCTGGAGAACCTGCGCGGGCTGGCCGCGCGGGGGCTGGTCGAGCTGGCGGGGGTCTGCGACGTACGGCCGGTGGAGGCGGACCGGCTGCACGGCCTGGGCACTCCCGAGCAGGCACGCCCCGACGGCCTCGCTGAGCTGATCGAACGCACGGGCGCGGAGATCACGATCCTGTGCACGCCCATCAACACCCACGCCGACCTCGCGGTGACCGCGCTGCGCGCAGGCTCTCACCTGCTGCTGGAGAAGCCGCCCGCGGCGTCGCTGGCCGATTTCGAACGGATCGCCGCGGCGGTCGGGGAGAGCGGGCTGGCCTGTCAGGTCGGCTTCCAGAGCCTCGGCTCCGCCGCGATCCCCGCGCTGCGCAAGCGGATCGCCTCCGGCGAGCTCGGCGAGATCCGCGGCATCGGGGTGGCGGGCGCGTGGGAGCGGCCCGCCGAGTACTTCACCCGGTCGACCTGGTCGGGCCGCCGGCGGCTGGACGGCCAGGACATGGCGGACGGCGCGCTCACCAACCCGTTCGCGCACGCGATCGCCACCGCGCTGGCGGTCGCCGGAGCCGAGGAGCACGGCGCGATCGACTCGGTCGAGCTGGAGCTGTTCCACGCCAACCCGATCGAGTCGGACGACACCTCCGCGGCCAGGATCCGTCTCGTGAACGGCCAGGTGATCACGGTGGCGGTGACGCTGTGCTCGACCGGGCGGACCGAGCCATACCTGATCGTGCACGGCTCGGCGGGCACCGCCCGGCTGACCTACACCACCGACGACCTCGACGGCACCGTCCACCCCAGGGCGAACCTGCTGGAGAACCTGGTCGCGCACATCAGGACCGGCGAGGAGCTGCTGGTGCCGCCGGCCCGCACCCGCGCCTTCATGGAGTTCCTCGAAGCGGTACGGCTGGCGCCCGACCCGCTGCCGATCGCGGAGGAGCACCAGCGGGTCCACGCCGACCGGCGCGAACTGCCCGGTATCAAGGAGCTGACGGACCTGAGCGCTGAGCGGCTGGCGCTGTTCTCGGAGCTGGACGTGGCCTGGGCGGCCACCCGGGAGCTGCGGGTGGCGGGGACGCCGGTGGCCTCCTACGTGTGGCGGCCCGACTTGCCGGTGACCGATGCGCCGCGGCCGTACCTGCACCCGGTGCGGACGCTCACCGGCACGGAGGTGACCGAGTTCCGGCCCGCCGACCACGTCCACCATCTGGGCGTCAGCCTGGCCGTCGCGGACGTCGGCGCGGTGAACTTCTGGGGCGGCCGGACCTTCGTCCGCGACCAGGGCCCGACCTGGCTGGGCGACCACGGCCGGCAGCGGCATGACGTCTTCACCGAGCTCGAAGACGGGTTCAGGGAGGCGCTGACCTGGCTCGGCCCGGACGGCACGGCCGTTGCCCGCGAGGAGCGGACCGTGCTGGCCAGACCGGCGGGTGAGGCGTGGGCACTGGACTTCGCCTTCACGCTCGTCGTGCGCGAACCGCTGGAGATCAGGAGCTCGGCGTGCAAGGGACGACCGGGTGCGGGCTACGGCGGGTTCTTCTGGCGCGCTCCCCGGGACTCGGCGAACCTGGCCGTGTTCACCGGCGAGGCCGAGGGTGAGCAGGACGTGCACGGCAGCCGCAGCCCCTGGCTGGCGCTGGTGTCCGACGCGTGGAGCCTGGTCTTCGTCCAGGCCGGACCCGTGGACCCGTGGTTCGTGCGGGTGTCCGAATATCCCGGCGTCGGTCCCGCGCTGGCCTGGGACCGGCCGCTGGCCGTCGCCGACACGCTGACCAGGCGGGTGGTCACGGTCGTGGCGGACGGGCGGCTCGACAGGGCCGCCGCCGCGAAGCTGGCGGGCGCGGCGCCGTGAGCGCCCTCAGCGCGGGAGACCCGACCGCGACCACCCGCCACCGACCTCATGGATTGGAGAGACGCCATGCCCGTCTGGAGCATTGACGCCCGCTCGGGCGAACACCGCCGCGAGTTCACCGCCGACGGCGCGGAGGAGGTCGACCTCGCCTGCCGCCGCGCCCACGCGCTGCTCCCCCTCCTGGAAGGGGCCGGGCCACTGGGGCGGGCCGCTCTGCTGAAGGCCATGGCCGACGCGCTGGACGCGCGGACGGACACCCTGGCCGCCGTCGCCGACGCCGAAACCGCACTCGGCCTTCCCCGCCTGACCGGGGAGGTCGCCAGGACCAGCGGCCAGCTGCGGCTGTTCGCCGAGGTGCTGGCCGAAGGCTCCTTCCTCGACGTACGGCTCGACAGCGCCGATGAGGTCAAGCCGGACCTGCGGCGGATGAACATCGCGACCGGTGTGGTCGGCGTCTTCTCCGCCAGCAACTTCCCCTTCGCCTTCAGCGTCGGCGGCGGTGACACCGCCAGCGCCCTGGCCGCGGGCTGCCCGGTCATCGTCAAGGCTCACTCCCTGCACCCGGAGACCTCCGAGCTGACCCTGGCCGCCCTCCAGGAGGGAGCCCGCACCGCGGGCTTCCCCGCCGAGGTCGTCCAGCTCGTCCACGGCCGCGAGGCGGGGACCGCGCTGGTCGGGCACCCTCTGGTCAAGGCGGTCGGGTTCACCGGATCGATCCCCGGCGGGCGCTTCCTGCACGATGTGGCCAAGGCCCGGCCCGAGCCGATCCCGTTCTACGGCGAGCTGGGCAGCCTCAACCCGCTCGTCATCACCCCCGGCGCGGCGGCCCGCCGCACCGAGGAGATCGCGGCAGGGCTGGTGGCGTCGGCGGCGCTGGGCGCGGGGCAGTTCTGCGTCAAGCCGGGGCTGGTCCTGGCCCCGGCGGGCGGCACGCTGGTCGAGGCGGCGGCACGGCACTTCGCCGAGCTCGGCCCGCAGGTGCTGCTCGGCGACGGCATCAGGGAGAGTTTCGAGACGGGCGCGGACGAGCGGGAGGCCATCCCGGGCGTGCGGGTGGTGGCCACCGGGCAGGCGGGGGGTGAGCGGCAGGTGACGGCGCGGCTGCTGACCGGGCCCATCTCCGCGCTGGACGCCTCCGAGCTGCTGCTGGAGGAGTGCTTCGGTCCGATGACCGTCGTGCTCACCTACGACACCGAGGACGAGCTGGTCCAGGCGCTGGCCGCCACCCCCGGCAACCTGACCGCGACCCTGCACAGCGAGCCCGAGGAGGAGAAGCTGGCCGCCCGGCTGGTGACGGTGATGCGGGACAGGGCGGGACGGCTGGTCTTCGACGCCTACCCGACCGGCGTCGCGGTCGGGTGGGCGCAGCAGCACGGTGGGCCATACCCGGCGACCACCGAACCGTCGACCACCTCAGTCGGCGCCGCGGCGATCTTCCGGTTCCTGCGGCCGGTCGTCTACCAGAACTGCCCGGCGCACCTGTTGCCCGAGGCGCTGCGGGACGACAACCCGTGGCGGCTCCCCCGCCGTGTGAACGGGGCATTCCTGCTGCCCTGACCCACGGCCCGTACGGCCCCGGGGCGTCATCCGCCCCGGGGCCGTCGGCGTGCCCTGACGGGTGGTCAGGCACGAGCGCGCTCAGCGGAGCGAGACCGCGATCCGCTCGAGGAGGTCCCACCCTTCCTGCATGCCGGTCTCCATGCCGGAGCTGATGATCGCGTCACGGTCCTCCCTGCTCGAGAGTTGGGTGAGCAGGGTGAGGGTGGTGCGCCCGTCTTTCTCGGTGAACGTGTGCGTGCACACCGCCGCTTCACCTTCCCCTTCCGGAACGCCCTCGTAGACCTCGGTGCAGACGATGAGCTCGTTCGGGACGATCTCCTGGTATTCACCGTGGAAGCCGACCTCGAATCCGCCGTCCGCCGCCATCACGTAGCGCCAGGTGCCACCGACCCGCAGATCGACTTCGGCGCTGACGACCTCGCCCTTGCCGCCGCTCCACCAGCGCTTGATGAGCTCGGGCGTGGTCCACGCCCGGTAGACCAGGTGCCTGGGCGCGGCGAACTCCCGCGTGATCAGGATCTGTGTGTCCGTCGGGAGCGTCACCACAGCCGTACCGCTACTCGTTACCGCCGTCATCTCCATCCTCCCTTTCCTTGAGTTCCTCCAGCACGACATCCAGCCGTTCGAAGCGCTGCGACCACGACTGCTCGTAGTTCTTCACCCAGTCGTAGATGGGCTTGAGGGAGTGACCGTTGAGCCGGTACATGCGCTGCCGCCCTTCGTCTCGCACCTCCACCAGCCCCACCTCCCTCAGCACCCGCAGGTGTTTGGACACCAGTGGCTGCGCCAGGCCGAGCAGCATGACGAGGTCGTTCACGGACCGTTCCCCGTCGGCGAGGACGTCCAGGATCTGCCGCCGCCGGGGCTCGGCCACCGCGTTGAACGCGTCCGTTGTGGTAGCCGCTCTTGCCATGGGTCAATCGTATTCCTATATGGGAATACGTCAAGCCCCACCGGCCGGCTCCGGTCGGAGGTCCGAAGAACATCGGAGCCGGATCCCGCGCCGAATGGGAGTCGGTGGGGAACACGTGCTCGTCCGCCGCCGGCACCTCTCCGGTCCCGCCGCGCGGCGCATGGGTGCGACCGGTGAGCCGGCGCTCGCGCGGCAACCCTTGGGCGCGAAGCCCGCTCGCCCCGACGCGACCCGTGAGCGGAACACCCGTACCGTGGGCGAGCACTCCAACCGGCGTTGACCTGTGAGAACGCACCACCAAAAGAATCTTGAAAAAGATTCCGCCGGACTGTCGAATCGGGGCGGTCCCGTTCGATGCGTAGGTGAAGGGCCGGGAGGAACCCGAGAGCCGGCCCCCGACCCGCTCCACCCCTGCCGGCGCCCCGCGCCCCGGCACGCGTAGACCTACCCGGCCACACCGTCGTCCAGGAAAAGAAACCAAGGAGACAGCGATGCGATACATGATCATCCTCAAGGTCACCAGCCAGCCCGCCACCCCGCCGCCCGCCGAGCTGATGCAGGCCATCGCCAAGCTCGGGGAGGAGGCCACCGGAGCCGGTGCCCTGCTCGACACCGCCGGGCTGGCTCCGAGTGCCCAGGGCGCACGGGTCGAGCTCGTCGGCGGGAAGCTGAGCGTCACCGACGGCCCGTTCGCCGAGGCGAAGGAGCTGGTCAGCTACTCCCTCTTCCAGGTCCGGTCGAAGGAGGAGGCCACCGAGTGGACCTCCCGTTTCCTGAAGGTCCACCGCGATCACTGGGAGGGCTGGGAGGGCGAGGCCGACATCCTCCGTGTCTTCGGCCCCGAGGACTTCGCCGCTCCCGCGTGACCCGCCACCGGCCGTGACCTACGGCAGCGCCCCGGCCGGGACTCCGACAGGAGACTCCCGGCCGGGGCATCCGCGCGTCCTGCTCCGGCCTCCCCGGGGCGCACGCGCGTCCTGCTCCGGCCCTCCCGAGACGCACGCGCGTCCTGCTCCGGCCTCCCGGGGACGGACCGGGGTGTCGCGGACGGGGACGGAGTGCTTGGATCGGTGGTCATGACGGTTGGTGATCCTCATCGGGTGGTCGAGGCGGTCTGGCGGATCGAGTCCGCCCGGGTGATCGCGGGACTTGCCCGGATGGTGCATGATGTCGGGCTGGCCGAGGAGCTGGCGCAGGATGCCCTGGTCATCGCACTGGAGCAGTGGCCGACGTCGGGCGTGCCGGACAATCCAGGCGGCTGGCTCATGCTCACCGCCAAGCACCGGGCGATCGACCTGCTGCGCCGCAGGAGCCGCTACGAGCAGAAGCTCGAAGAGGTCGGCCGGGACATGGAGATCCGCCAGGAGTCGGCCGAGGCCGAGCTGGACGACGCCCTCGACGACCACATCGGTGACGACCTGCTGCGCCTTCTCTTCACCGCCTGCCACCCTGTGCTGTCCACCGAGGGGCGCCTGGCGCTCACCCTCCGCCTGCTCGGCGGCCTGACGACGGAGGAGATCGCGCGCGCCTTCCTGGTGCCCGAACCGACCGTCGGGCAGCGGATCTTCCGGGCCAAGCGCACCCTCGCCGAGAAGCGGGTGCGGATCGAGATGCCCGCGCCGGCCGAGCTGGGCGACCGGCTCTCATCGGTCCTGGAGGTCGTCTACCTCATCTTCAACGAGGGCTACTCGGCGACCGCCGGCGACGACTGGATGCGCCCGTCCCTCTGCGAGGAGGCGCTGCGCCTGGGCCGGATCCTGGCGGCCCTCATGCCGGGGGAGGCCGAGGTGCACGGCCTCGTCGCCCTGATGGAGATCCAGGCGTCCCGTACCCGTGCGAGGACGGGCCCGGACGGCAAGGCCGTCCTGCTCCTCGACCAGGACCGCGGCCTGTGGGACCGGCTGCTCATCCGCCGTGGGCTGGACGCGCTCGGGCGGGCCGAGGCGCTCGGCACACTGGGCCCGTACGGCCTGCAGGCCGCGATCGCCGCCTGCCACGTCCGCGCGCCGTCCGCCGGGGACACCGACTGGGAACGGATGGCCGCCCTCTACCGGGTGCTCGCCCACGTCGCCCCCTCCCCCGTCGTGGAGTTGAACCGCGCCGTCGCGGTGGGCATGGCGTACGGCCCGGCGCGGGGCCTGGAGATCGTGGACCGGCTGGTGACGGAGCGGGCGCTCGGTGGCTATCCGCAACTGCCCGCCGTACGGGGCGATCTGCTCGCGAAGCTGGGCCGCCACGGTGAGGCGCGCGAGGAGTTCGGCCGGGCGGCCGAACTTACCCGCAACGAGCGCGAACGGGCCCTCTTCCTCGGCCGGGCGGCCGGCGGCGGCTGACGGCCTGCGGCCGGCCACGATCCGCCGACGGTCGGCGCGGTGCGGTGCGGTGCGCGGTGACGCACGGCGAACCCTTTCACCCGGCACGGGGCATGCTGCCGCCATCTCAAGGAGCGCTGTTCTCCAGCAGGTCGTAGGCCTGCTGCGCGGCGTCGATCTCCTCGATGTGCCGCTCCGCCCACAACGTCATCGCGTGTATGACGGGCAGCAGGCGCTCTCCGAGCGGGGTGAGGGCGTAGTCGACCCGGACCGGGACGGACGGTGTGACAAATCGTGAGACGAAACCGTCCCTCTCCAGACCCCGCAGCGTCTGGGTGAGCATCTTCTGGCTCGCCCCGGCGAGGGCGTGCGCCAGGTCACTGTGTCGTTTCGGCCCCTCCCCCAGCTCTTTGAGGAGAAGGCTCACCCACTTGTCGCCCAGACGGTCCAGAACCCGATGGGTCGGGCAGCGGGCCACCGCGGCTTGGTGGAGGGTTCGGACTCGTTCACGACGCTGAGCGCTCGTCTGGGTGGTCACAGCATCCCTTCGCGTGCCTAGGGCACTTTTTAGTGCGTACTTCCAGCTCGGTCCGGACGATCCCTAACGTCGGAGTCGTCGTCAGTACCATCGGAGCGACCACGACACGCAGCGGGCTGTCCATCCATGCCGAGCTCGACCCCGGCGCTTACCCCACCGGTGTCACCGTCCCCGACGCCGTCATGGACCGCCTGCCCCTCACGCTGCACGAGTGGCACGGCACGTAGAACTACACCCTGCGTCCCGAACCCCTCGCTCCTGAACCACCCCCGCCCAGCAGTGAGTTCGGGCGCTTCCCCGTCGCCGACCAGTTCGTCGTCTTTCTCCTCAAGAAGCGCTGGTCCATGACGAATACCGCTCTCGCCAAAGCGACCGACCTGGCCAAGAGCAGAATCGGCGCGACCCTCCAGGAAGTCACCCCCGTGCTCACCGCGCTCGGGCACACGGTCCCGGCCGGCGCCCTCACCGTGACCACGGCACAACAACTCGCCGCGATCGCCGGACACGACCTCACGCTCCCGTAATCCTCACCAAGATCGAGGAGTTATTGATCGGCAGCTCCCAGGGCCCCGGCGTTCCTGGGTTCTGATGCGGTATGGCGGCGATGAGTGTTTGGCCAGGTAGAACGTGAAAGAGCGCGACTCGTGGTGATCTTTCGGGTGTTGAAATCCAAAGATCGTCACAGGAGTCGCGCTCGTGCCCACATCCTCCCCCACCAGCCCCCATCTTCGCTCGCCTCTTGACCAGCTCGCCGACCTGGCATTGTGGGAAGCGGAACTGACGGCCGACCCGATCGCTGTGGAATCGACGCTGATGGGTCGGCTGGCAGCGGTACCGGACCGGCGCTCGACCTGCGGGCGGCGCCACCGGCTGGCGGTCATCTTGACGCTGACGGCGTGTGCGACCCTGGTGATCGGCGGCGACAGCGTGGCCGCGATCTGGCAGTGGGCCACCCGGACCTCCCAAGACGTCCTGCAACACCTGGGCGCCTATCGCGATCCCCTCACCGGGCGCTACCTCGCCCCCAGCGAACGGACCTTCCGCCGGGTCCTGGCGGACCTGGACGCCGACGCCCTGGACACCGCGATCAGCGGCTACGTGGCCGACGTCCTGCGCCACGATGCCCCCGTCCCGCAGATCCCCGACACCCCCGGTCCTGCCGAACGCGAACAGCGCCGCGCAGCCTCGCGACAGCTCACCCACCCGGCTCCGGACGGGCTGCTGCCCGGCGCGGCGCTGGACGGCAAAGCCTGCTGAGGCGCCCGAACGGCGACGGCGGGCGGGTGTTCCTGGTCGCGGCGATCAGCCACGAGCACGGAGTGATCCTGGACCAGTGCCAGGTCGCCGGCAAGAAAGGCGAGGGGCCCGCGGCCCGCGCACTACTGCCCCACCTACAGGTCGCCGCAATGGTCTTGACCTTGGATGCGCTGCACACCACCAAGGCCACCGCCCGCCTGATCACCCAGCACCTGGGCAGCCACTACGTGCTCATCCTCAAAGGCAACCAATCGCTGGCCCACGCCGCCGCGCATGCCCTGCTGACCGGCCCGGACGCCGACTGGACGAAAAACCACCGCCATCGATGACGATCACGGGCACGGCCGCATCGAACGGCGGACCATCCGCACCGCCCCCACCGACGACGGTCTCTTCCCCGGCGCCCGGCAAGTCTTCCGGCTCCGCCGCGACGTCGGCGATCTGGACGGCGCATGGACCAGCAAGGAGATCGTGTTCGGTATTACCAGCCTGCCCGCCGAAACAGCCGGCCCGGTCCACCTCAACCACTACTGACGAAGAAAGTTGGGCGTCACGGGCTGTCCGGGGTGCTTGTCTGCACTGTTTGCCCAGGTGACAGCCTGGAGGTATGAGGTACTCAGACAGAAGCGGAGGACTGTCTGGCACGGAGCGGGAGCGGCGTGAAGCGCTGCGGCTTCGAGCGGCGGACATGTTCTGCGGAGGAATCAAACCACCGCGGGTGGCCCACCTGCTGGGCGTGACACGCAAGTCCGCCTGCGAGTGGCACCGGGCCTGGCTGAAGGGCGACAAGGCCGCGCTGGCCTCCAAAGGTGCGGCCGGGACCGGCTGCAAACTCACCGAGGCGCAGCTGGCACGGCTGGAGGCGCTCTTGGACCAGGGCGCGATCGCGCACGGGTGGGACGATCAGCGCTGGACGAGCGCGCGTATCGCCGCTCTGATCGCCGAGAGGTTCCACGTCCGCTATACCCCGCGCGGGGCGGCCTACCTGATGGAGCGGCTGGGGTGGTCGTTTCAAGTGCCGGCGCACCGGGCGGCCCGGCGTGATGAGGAGGAACTCGCCGGCTGGAGGCGACGGGTGCTGCCCGCTTTAAAAGCACCCGGGCGGCCTGGGGCTCCTGGCTCGTCTTCGCCGACGAGTCCGGCCAGAACCTGAGACCGCCCAAGGGCAGGACCTGGGCTCCCAAGGGGCGCACCCCGGTGTTGCAGGTGTCCTGCCGCGGCCATGGGCGGGTCTCGATCGCCGCGCTGATCTGCGCTAAACCGGGGATGCGGACGCGGCTGATCTACCGCACCCGCACCTACCACCACCGCAGGCACGAGCCGAAGGGCTTCACGGTGGCCGACTTCCAAGCGCTGCTCCAGGCCGCACACACTCAGCTGGGCGGTCCGATCTCGCTGGTATGGGACAGCCTGCCCGAGCACGTCAGCGCCCAGATGCGCGCGTGGATCGCCGCCCGCCAGGACTGGTTGCTGGTCTACCGATTCCCGGCGTATGCCCCGGAACTGAACCCGGCCGAGGGCGTGTGGTCCAACCTACGCACCAAGCTGTTCAACTTCACCGTTCACGGCATCGACGAACTCGCCGGTCTGATCAAGAGCCGGCTCAAATCCCTGCAGTACCAGCCCGACCTGCTGAACGGCTTCATCTCCGAGACCGGACTGATAGTGATCCCTGAACCGGCATAACCCCCAGCTTTCACGCTCAGTACGAAAGAGCGCACTGGACAGTGGAAAACCGGCTCCACTGGGTCAGAGACGTCACCTTCCGGGAAGACAACTCCCAGCTCAGGACAGGCACCGCGCCCAGAGCGCTGGCCGCCTTCCGGAACCTGGCGATCAGCACCATCCGGCTGGCCGGTCGGGCCAACATCGCCCACGCCCGCCGCGATCTCCTCGACCATGATGCCGCCTTCGCCGTCTACGGCATCTGATCAACAGGGCAGAGACCGACAAAGCGAATCAACGCCGGGGCCCTGCGCCTTGGGCGGAAAATGGGCGGGAATTGGACGGCGCATCTGTCAGCCTAGAAACGCCACGCACGGGAGGAGACCAACACCAGTCAGGGAGCAGACATGACGCGCCATCAATGGCGCGCATCCGTGAGTGATTACCGACAAGAATGCGGTCTTCGCGCCTGGGAAAGGAAACATCCACGTGTCTGAGCTGATCACTATCGACGAATGTGAGCGCCTTACTGCAAGCCAAGTTCATGACCTGTACCGGAGATACGTCAGCCGCAGTCAGGTATCCCTCATGACCTCGTTCGGTTTCGGTCGCGAACTGGTCGAACGGGCCGAGGGCGCGTGGATCTGGACGCGTGACGGCCGCCGTATTCTTGATGTCACGGGAGGGGTCGGAGTCCTCAACCACGGGCACAACCATCCACGCATTCTGGCCGCTCGGCGTCGCTTCGCCGACCGACAGCGCATGGAGGTGCACAAGACCTATTTTTCTCCCTACGTCGCCGCGCTCAGCCACAACCTCGCCCAGTTGCTGCCCGGCGATCTGAATATGTCGTTCTTCCCGAACTCCGGTGCCGAGGCCGTCGAGGGCGCGGTCAAGTTGGCGTATAAATACCATGAGGGCAGAAGAGGTCAAATCCTCCACGCCGACATCAGCTTTCATGGCAAGCTGCTCGGATCCTCCGGCCTCACAGGCGGGGCACAGAAGCATTTCGCCTTTCCCACGATCCCCGGCATCGGAAGTTTTCGATACAACGACCTCGACTCGGTAAGGGATGCGGTTGCTCGGGCCCGCCGCCAGGACGGCGCCTGCGATGTATATGCCATTCTTGTCGAGCCGTTCAGCGCGTCAACCATGCAGCTGTGCTCAGAAGAGTTCCTTCGTGGGCTGCGAGAGCTCTGCACCAAAGAAGAAATTATTCTGATTTTCGACGAGATTTACACTGGATGGGGCAAGGCCGGGAGCCTGTTCTACTTCATGCGTTATCCCGATCTCGTCCCAGACGTTCTTACGACGTCGAAATCTTTTGGCGGTGGTAAATCCTCGATCTCGGCATATATTGCAAGAGAGTCGATATTTCGCAAGGCGTACGACAATCTCACCGACTCCCTCCTGCTCAGTACGAGCACGACTTATTATGGGTTCGGAGAGGAGAATGTCACCGCCATAGAGGCCATTAATATCGCTGTAGAGGACGACTATCCGAAACGGGCGAGAGCCATCGAGCAAATACTTGCGCCAGGTCTGGATCGGATCCGCAAAGAGCATAGCAATTCGGTGGCCGACGTGCGTGGCGCCGGTGCGCTATACGGTGTCTTCTTGGACGGTGGGCCGAAGATCCTCGATCTCGTGGCCAAGTTGGCCCCCAGCGGCCTGGCTCGCGACCCGAACTTCCGCGTCAAGCTGATCACCTGCGCGGTCATCGACGCCTTATATCATGATCACGACGTCTACGCCTATTACACCCTGAACGGCCGTAACCCGCTCGTCGTGGCACCCCCCTTGGTGGCAGAGCCCGCGGATGTCGAGTACGTCCTGGACGCACTGGACCAGACCTTGGCCAAGGGCCTGTCGCGGCTCCTCGCCCGGTTCGTACGGGAGAAGGTGTCGCCACGATGGCCGAGCGGATCGTAGTGACAGGAAGCGCCGGAATGCTCGGCGGCGAATTGGTCCGGCATTTCGTCGGGGAGGGCCGTGACGTTCTCGGCGTGGACCTGCGTCCATCGTCCGGCTCTGAGGAGGGCTGGCAACAGCGGATCGGCGACATCCGCGACACCGCGATGTTGACCAAGGCGACGGCGGGGGCTGATGCCGTCGTACACTGCGCCGGTGCACTGCCGACCTACCCGGCTGCCCAGATCCATGACTTGATCGTCCAGGGCACCCGCAGTGTGCTTGAGGCCGGTCGCCGCGCTGGCGTAGAGCGAGTCGTTCACATATCGTCGACCGCCGTCTACGGGCTGCCCAAGCTGGTGCCCACCCCGGAGGATCATCCACGCGAGCCGGTTGATCCGTACACCCGGGCCAAGAGCGCGGCGGAGGAGGCGGCAGAAAAATACCGGGCGGACGGAATGTGCATTCCGATCCTGCGTCCCAAGACCTTCGTCGGCCCCGGCCGGATGGGCCTGTTTGCGATGCTCTTCGAGTGGGCCGACGAGGGACGCAACTTTCCTGTTCTGGGCGATGGCAATACACGCAACCAGATGCTGGCCATCGAGGATCTGGTGGACGCTGTCGTCGGCGTCCTGTCTGCTCCGGCTGACGTAGCGGATGACACGTACAACATCGCCGCTGCGGAGTTCGACACGGTGCGGGAGAATTTCCAGGCGGTGCTCGACGCCGCCGGCCATGGCAAGCGGGTGGTCTCGCTCCCGGCTCGGCCGGCGCTGGGTGCGCTCCGCATTCTGGAGCGGATGCGGCTCTCTCCTGTGTACGGGCGCCTGGCCCACAAATTGCTCGACGACTCCTACGTCAGCATCGACAAGGCCCGTGACCGGCTCGGCTTCCGGCCCCGGCTGTCCAACCGAGAAGCGATCCTCCGCACTTACGAATGGTGGCAAGAGCAGCGCAGGGAAGGGGCGTCTGGGCGCGCAGGCCGGACCAGCCGCGATGCCTGGGGGCAGGGAGCATTGTCACTCGCGAAGATCTTCTTCTGAGCCAAGCCGGAGGTTGCGACATGCATGTCATGGGATCTACCGGTGTGCCAAGAAACTCGGAGCACCCGGACTCACCGCCGGAACAAGCCGCGGGCGGTCGGCTGCAGGGGGTCGTGGATCTTGTCCGCTTGGCGCGGCCGCTGCACTCTGTCAAGGCGCTGATCTTCGTGCCGCTCGCGCTTATCGATGCTTCGCCCTGGAATGTAACAGCGGTCGGCAGGATCGTGTGGGCTGTGACCGCGTTCATGCTGGCCTCCGCCGCGGTGTACGTCGGCAACGACATCATCGACCGGCACCGTGACGGCCGCCATGAGGTTAAGCGCCATCGCCCCATCGCCTCCGGCCGGGTTCGGGTATCGGTGGGGTACCTCTACTGCGTCGGATTGCTCGCCTCGCTTGGCGTAGTGTTGGCCTTCACACCCTTTCCGAGCTGGCCGGTGTTGGTGTACCTGGGGCTCAACATGGCCTACAGCCTGGTTCTCAAGCACGTTCCGCTCGTGGACCTGGGCACGGTGGGGCTGGGCTTCGTACTCCGGGTCGTCCAGGGCTACCTGGCGATAGGCGGACCTATCGCCGGCTGGCTACTGGTCACGGTGTTCGCCATATCCGTACTGTTTCTCATCGGCAAGCGACGCCAGGAATTATTGGGTGCAGGAGCCACGCACCGGCCGGCTCTGCACGGTTATACGGTGGAGCTGACCAGCTGGCTGATGCAGGTCACAGCGGTGTTCGCCCTCATCTCCGGTCTCATGTATCTGGGGACCGGCGCTCCGTTGAGCCGCGACTACGGCCAGACGGCGATGGTGCTATCCGCCCCGTTCGCGCTCTTCATCGTCTTCCGGTACCTGCAGATCCAGCTTATGGACCGAAACAACAGCGATCCGGTACGGAACCTGCTTCGTGACCGCGCCCTGCTGTGCGCCTGTGTGCTGTGGGCGATTACGCTCAGCATCCCATTCATGCTTCGTCACAATCCTACCTTGCTGTAAATCCCACGCCTTCGTCGCGTCCTGAATTAGGAACCGATGACTGTTATGAGTGTCAATGAGTTCGACATAGCGATAATCATCAACTATTACGCGCCATACGTCAGCGGACTGACGATATATGCCCAGACGCTGGCTGAGGGATTGGCCAAGCGAGGGAGTCGAGTGGCGGTGGTGGCCGTCCAGCACGACGAGTCGCTGCCCCTTCGAGAGCTCCGAGCCGGTGTCTCGATCTTTCGCAGCCCCGTCCGCTGCAGAATCGGAAGAGGGCCAGTGAGTCCACAGTTCGTGCCACTTGCTCGACGTGTCGCTCGCCGGTCAGCCATCGTCAACCTGCATGTACCGATGCTTGAAGTGGCACCGATCACGCTGAGCGTGCGAGATCGGCCGTTGGTGATAACGCACCACACCGACCTATGGCTGCCATCAGGAATGGTAAATTCGGTTGCGACGTCCGCAGTTGATCGTTCCACGTGGTTAGCCATGCGGCTTGCCGACGCCATCGTACTGAACAGCGCCGATCAGGCACATGGCTCCAAACTGTGGTCCATGATCAGGCGGAGACACTGGCGCGGGATCGCTCCACCGTGCCTTGATCGGCGGGGTGCTGAGCCGAGTTACCGTGATGGACCTGGGCTACATGTCGGATTCCTTGGCCGCATTGTAGAAGAAAAGGGGATCGAATATTTGATCCGTGCTTTTCAGCTGCTTGGTGATCCAAATGCTCGATTGCTGATCGGTGGCGATTGGGTCGAGGTGGCTGGCGGCGGAATTGAAGATCGGCTTCGCCCACGCATCGGCGACGACAATCGGGTGCGGATGCTCGGCATGCTGAGAGGAGCCCAGATCGACGACTTCTATGCGTCCATCGACGTCTTCGCTCTGCCGTCTATTTGGGAGTCCTTCGGTATCGTCCAGGCAGAAGCGATGATGGTTGGCGTCCCGTCGGTCACCACGGACCTTCCTGGAGGGCGTTCGCCCGTTATGGAAACGGGGTTCGGCCGCCGGGTTCCTATGCATGATCCGGACGCGCTGGCCCGCGCGATCACCGAACTTGCAGCGCTGACTCCTGAAGAGCGCGCAGAGGGAGGGCGTAGGGCTCGGGAACTCTACGACAAAGAAAACTGCTTCAAGGCTTACGAAGAGCTGTTCAATCAGCTTATTCCCCTCCAGGATCGTCCCTCCTTGATTGGTTCGCGTCGTCAAACTACGATGGTGCGCTAGTGGTGCGTTCATCGAAGAGTGCACTCAAGCTTCTCAGGATGGTCATCTATTTGGCCGTCGCCATTTTTTTGTGCTCGCAAGTATGGCGTGTACGACATGAACTTGAAGACAGTCTGAGTTCCGTGGGCTTGAGCGCCGTGGTTCTCGCGGGAGGGCTCACCGTAATAGGAAATTTTCCCGGATTCTTCGGATGGCGGTTACTGGTAACGCGTACCTGTGGTCGCCTTACTATTTCCGATGCGGCATGGCTATTTTTCGTCTCCGGAGCGACGATCTATCTTCCCGGAGCGATGTGGCCCACTGTTACCCAAGCCGCGCTAGCACGGCGGGTTGGGGTGTCGGCAACCAGGCTTCTCGGTGCGGGCCTGGTGATGATGATCATGACAGCGATCGGCGGCACCGCGGTCGGGGTGCTCGCCCTCCCGCAGCTGGTGTCGAACAGTCCTCAATGGTGGCTGATATTGCCACTTTTGCTCTGCGCCTGTGTGGTCATGCTGGCGCCGCCGCTGCTAAGGCGACTGATCGGCCTCGGCCAGCGGATATTACGACGTGGCGAGCGTGAAATCACGCTTCCCACCGGCAAGGTGTCAATGGCGGTGATCGCCCTGAGTGTCCTTGGATGGTGGTGCACAGGCCTGCATGCGGCGATCATCGGGATCGCCCTTGGTGCGCCCGCGATGTCTGCCATGACGCTTGGCATTGGGGGCTTCGCGCTGAGCGCCGTTGCCGGAGGGTTGTCGTTCGCGCCTGCCGGCTTGGGGGTACGTGAGGCCGTGCTCAGCCTCACCTTCGGCGTTCTGCTCGGTGGTCCGGATCTGGTCACTCTGTTGTTGTTGAGTCGAGCCATCACAACCTTGGGTCACGTGGCCGCGACCCTGGGCGTTTTGGGGTTGCTGGCCGGAATTCGCTATGTGAAGGGCGGCAGAACAGCGAGAAACCGTCAGACACGCTATCGACAGGTTAGTTAGGACGCACGTTCCGATGGAAAACGCGCAGGCGCAAGAAGGTGATTCGTCCTTGTCCTCGACCGAAGGAGACACCACCGGGGATCCGCAAGAAATCCCGACCGCCGGCCGCTGGTGTAAGGGAACACGACTCCTCGTAGCCGCCACGGCAGCGTGGATCACTTACCTCGTCTTGCTCATCCTGTTCGCCGGGCGCTGGTGGGTGTGGTCCATTTTTGAGGCCACCCCGCCGATGGCGGCGGTGGTGGTGCCGCTGCTGCTCCTCGTATTCGTGTGGTTCGCGCGCCCGGTTCGCCGCTGGCTCTCGGTTGTCCTGGTTTGCCTGCTGGCGATCGGGGGATACCTGGCTGGCTATGGCCGCGGATGGTCGGGTACCACCACAAGCGTCCCCGGGGGGATCAAGGTGTTCTCTTGGAACACCGGATATTGGCAGATGTGGGATGACAAGGACGCCTTCTACGCCTTCCTGCGCCGACAGAATGCCGATGTTTATCTCTTGCAGGAATACCTCTATGCGAAAGAGGCTGCGCCGTACAATCACGTATTTCGCATCGACGAATCGGCTCGGCTGCGCGCAGAGTTCCCGGGCTACCAACTGTCCGTTGACAGTACATTTGTCACAATTTCTCGGCTGCCCATCGTTGCAACGCACCATCAGCAACTTCCCAATACTGGTTCGGATTGGTTCTGGAAGGCAGCAAAGGCGCAGCGCACCGACATCCGGGTTGACGGGCGCATCGTCTCCTTCTACAACGTCCATCTGCCGACGCCCTTCCGGCTGGGGGATAACCCCTTTCGCGGAAATCTCTCCGGCGTCTTCACGAAGCAGACCCTCCCGCTCCTCGAGGAACAGGCGAAATGGCGGCTCAAGGAGTTGCACAGGTTGCGGACGGACGTTGCCGACAATCCCAACCCGGCGGTGCTGGCAGGTGATTTCAACACGCCCTGGATGGAGCTGTACCCCCTCGGAGTCGGTACGGAGGCGCATTGGCCCGGGAGTTCCCTGGCACCACCTCACACGTGGCCTATCCGCGACTACTCGTTGCCCCCGCTGTGGCGCCTCGATTGGCTGTACACCAAGGGCGACGTGGCCGTCTCGAACTATCAGCTCGCCGGCGGAGGGGCTTTCTCAGACCATCTGGCCCAGCAGTTCAGCATAAGCGTTCCCCATCCCTCGTGACCAAGGCCAGAGCGGCCGACGAGATATCGACGCTCGCACGACGAGAAAGGAGCAGGCACGATGCAAGTCATAGCTACCGGGCTCGGCCGTACGGGAACAACCTCCCTTGAGGTTGCGCTGGTACGGCTTGGGTTCGGACCATGCTTCAGCGCGGGGGAGATATTTAGCAGAACTGAGTTGATCCGGCCGCTTCTTGGGATCATGAAAAATGACTCGGCGCATTGGGGGGACATCCTCACCGGCTATGAATCACTTCTCGGCGAACCGGCCTCCGTCTGCTGGCAGAAGATTTTCCACAATTATCCGGAGGCAAAGGTAGTCCACACGGTGCGCGACCCCGAGCGCTGGCTGGACAGCATGCAGAAGACGCTCTTCAAACGGCGCAGGCGCGTCAATTCGCTACCAGGTAGGGCCGCCGTCCTCCTGTCGTCGATGTTCGGTACGGATCTCGCTCCATTGGTCAGGCTCTTTCAGATGACGCTCGAAGCGCAGGCCCAGCGACTGGTGGCCGAGCAGAAGCCGCAACGCGCTATCGAGCTGTTCCAGGAGCACACAGCTCAGATTCAGGAGACCGTACCCCCCAGCCGGTTACTGGTTCTCGACGTCCGCGCGGGCTGGGAGCCCCTCTGCGAATTTCTCGATGTACCGGTGCCGGCTGAGCCGTTCCCCCGGATGAACGACACAGCGGAGTACAGCAGAAGCCGCGGCGGCTTCGGAGGAAGGACCGTACCGCTGCTCCTGGGCCGGACGAGGCCCTGGCCGGGGCGTGAAATCGGACAATCCGCCTCGCCCTCCTAGTACTACAGCATTGACGGGATTACCGGAGCTCCCGGTGGCGTGCCCGACCGGCAACGCCTTGCGTGACTTGCGCCGACGGGTGGGCGTTGGGCCGATGAAGACCATGTTCGGGGTGCTGGCCGGTCCGCTCGCGCAGCCCAGGACGCCAGGTGCTCGTTTCGGCAGATACCGGACGGTCTCCTTCGACGGCTGCAGTTCAACCAAGGTCCCAGACACCGACCGTAACCGGGCGTGGCTGGCTTCGGTCGGCCACGGCGGATATCCGCTGCTGGAGCTGATGACGCTGATGGAGATCGGGACACGGGCGGTGATCGGCGCGGTGTTCGGCCCCACGGCCGAGGCGAGGCCAGCTAGGCCCACCGCCTGCTGCACCTACTGACCAGCGACACGCTGGTGCTGTGGGACAAGGGCTTCAACGGCAACGACTTCCTCGCCGCGGTGACCGGCACCGGCGCCCAGGTGTTGGGCCGACTACGCAGCAACCGACGCACCCTGATCTCATGTCGCCTGGCCGACGGCTCCTACCTGTCGATGATCGGAACCGTCGCCGTGCGCGTCATCGACGCGCAGATCAGCGTGACCTACGCCGACGGCACCACCTTCACCAGCGCCTACCGGCTGGCCACCACCTTGACCAACGCCCGCCGGTTCCCGGCCACAGCCCTGGTCGGCCAGTGTCACCAGCGATGGGAGCACAAGTCGGCCTATCACGCGCTGCGCCGCACCAACCATCCTCGGCGGGCGGGTACTGCGCTCAGGTGACCCAGCCGGCATCCACCGGGAGATGTGGGCGCTGCTGGCGCTCTACGAACTGCTGCGCACCGTCATGGTCGAGGCCGCCGAATCACGCCCAGGCACCGACCCCGACCGTTGCTCCTTCACCATCGCCTTCCGAACCGCCCGCGACCACGTGATCCACGCCAGCGGCATCATCAGCCACACCACCACCATCGGAGTGATCGGAGCGCAGACCCTGGTCGATCTGCTCCCACCCCGCCGCCCGCGTGTCAGCATCCGCAAGGTCAAATCGCCGATCTCCCGCTACAACGAGCGATTCCCCGACGGGGGATCCAACACCAGCCACACCGTCACCCATCTGGCCATCACCGTGATCGAACCCCCACCCGACCAGCCCCCGCTGCCCACAACCTCCCGCGATGACCGCTACAGCTCACCAGCCGACCGCCGCAGCGTCACAGCCCTGGCCTGCTTCAGCAACGCCCCGGCCGCACCTGGCGTGCCCGCGACCTGGCCCGTCACCTCGGCGACATCACCTTGCACACCATGTACCGGCAACTCTTCCGCTGGGCCGCCACCGGACTCATCCGCAAAACCGGCCCCGCCCGCTACACCGCCAACAACGACCCGCCGACGACGTTGAAGCACCTCAAAGACCTTGACTATCCGGCCTTGGTGGAACCCCCGATCCCGGCCGCCTCGGCCCGGCCGCCGTAGATCCGCACCACCTGGCCGATGAGGTCCCGACGGCCAGTCGTTCCGAGATGCAGGCGGATCGGGCCAGGCCGCCCTGTACGGCCTCGAGCCTGCCGACAAAAGGTTGCTGCGTGGCGTGCGCAACTCGTGTGAGATGTTGCTCACCATGTCCTTGCGTGCTGCCCCATCCGCTCCAGCTGGTCGGCCATCTCGTTGAACGCGGAGGCCAACCGGCCGATCTCGCTGTGGCTCTGTAGGCCGAGCCATCGCCTTCGTGGATGGGCCGGGTCGCGTAGGTGAGCGTCCGCACGGGCCGGGACAGCCGGATCGCGACCACGGTGCTCACACCGATAGCCGGGACGGGAACGAGCGGCACCGCCCCAATGATCGGCATCGGATCGACGCCCTAAGCGGTTGGCGCAGAATCGATGAACAGCAGCGTCACCGAGGACGGCGATCAATCCTAGAGATCGACTATGAGCTGGACTGAGGCAGGTCTGGGGAGCTACGTCGGCTGTGATTGTCTGGAGAGGTATGTCGGCTGTGGTTCGGGCTCCGCCAGGTCACCGATCGGCCGACGAAGCGCGAGCACGGGATCGTCGTGCAGGACCGCGGCGTGGAGTTGCCGAAGCCGGGGCCCTGGAGCGATGCCAAGCTCGTCGGCCAGCCGCCTTCGAACGCGCGTGTAAGCATCCAGTGCCTCGGCGCGGCGACCGGACCGGTAGAGCGCGACCATGAGCAGGGCCCAGAGTTCCTCGCGCAGGGGGTGATGCGTGACGAGCCAGTGCAGGTCGTCGGAGGCCGCCGCGTGCTCGCCGAGCCGGATTCTCGTATGGTGGTACTGCTCTAACGCCCACAACCTCCGCTCGCTCAGCCGGGTGAGCTCCGAACGCAGCGCAGGCCCCGCTCGGCCGCCTTGCATGGGTGCGCCCTGCCACAGTCCTACCGCCTGCCGCAGTGCCGTCACCGCCCGAGGCAAGTCATCGGCAGCGAGCTCGCGCTCGGCATCGTCCAGCAACCTCTCGAAGACTTCGGCGTCCAGTTCACCGGACTGAACCACGAACAGGTAGCCACCACTGCGGGTGAGCAGCCGGTCTCCGCCATCCAGGACCGCATGCAGGCGGCGGCGCAGCCTGGACACATAGCTCCGCAGGTTCGTTTCCGGAGATGCCAGCGGGCGATCCCACACAGATTCGACGAGATACCCGACGCTCACGGGCTCGTTCGCATGTAATAGCAGCACACCAAGCAGGGTTTGCTCTCGTGCCCCACCGAGGTTGACGCGAGTACCGTCCTTGAGCACTTCCATGGCACCCAATAGCCGGAACTCCACCTGTCCTCCCACCCCAGAGTTCAGCATGCTAATGCCCCGATCCTCCCGACGATTTCGAGCCGATCGCCTGCGATGTAGAGCATCGAACCTCCGTAATTGAAGGACGGTCAATGAACGTGTTTGAGCACGCATATTTCGCGTACCGGTAGGGGTGTCAAGGGCCGCTCATGCCTTGCGCGCCAGGCTCGCACTCCTTTTGACAGGGCGCGAGCCTGGCCTTGCTCAAGCCCCAGGCCGCGAATGCAGCCCGGCGCTCACCCGCCGTGGCTGGGGTAGTAGTCGTCTTTCGGGGCGATTCCGCCGGTATGGGGCCAGTAGTCGTCGCCCATGGGGGCGATCCCGCCCGTGCTGGGGTAGTAGTCGTCCTTGGCGGCTGCCGGGCCAGCGGTCAGGGCGACTCCGGCTGCGATCAGCAACCCGATCGCGGCGAGTTTGAGCGTCGTCTTGGTCATGTCGTCACCTCTCGTCACTCTTGCGGTGTGATCTCCGCCCGTACCTGAGGTAGGCACGGATTCAGTACACAACGCGGGGCCTCCGCCTGTCCCGCTGTTCCAGCCTGAGCAGGAACAGGCAGCTCACAGCCCTGCACGGGACCTCCCCCCGCTTGGTGGACACGCTGATACTGGATCTTGCTTGATCCAGAGGAAGCGAGACACCGCCGATGGCGTTAAAGGACTACTCGGACGAGTTCAGGGCCGATGCCGTGGCCTTGTACGAGTCCACTGAGGGGGCAACCTACAAGGGCATCGCCGCCGACCTGGGCGTGAGCCGGGGCAGCCTGCGCGCGTGGGTGCTGCGGGCGCGTGAGAGGAGCGGCGTCCCACCGGCGCCAGCCCGGGCCGCTGCACGGGACCCGTTGCCGGTCGGCGGCGGCGACGCGGCTGCCAAGCGGATCCGGGAACTAGAAGAGCGGTCCGTCAACTGGAGGCCAGCGAGCGGAAGCTGGCCGCCGAACGGGACATCCTGCGCAAGGCGGCCAAGTATTTCGCCGGGAAGACAAACTGGTGAACCGCTTCCAGTTCGTTGACGACCACCATCTCGCCTTCGGCGTGAAGCGGCTGTGCCGGGTCCTAGGCCTGAACCGTTCCAGCTACTACAAGTGGCGAGACAGCGCCGAGGCCCGTGCCGCGCGTGAGGCAGCCGATCAGACGCTGGCCGGCGAGATCCGTACCGTCCACGCCGACTCCGACGGCGCCTACGGCTCACCTCGGGTGACCGCCGAGCTGCGTGCCGACGGCCGAAAGATCAACGAAAAGCGGGTGGCCCGCGTGATGCGCAAGTTCTCCATCATGGGTATCCGCCTGCGCCGACGCGTCCGCACCACCATTCCCGACCTCACCGGACTCGAGCCCGCCGCCTTCGACGATCTCGCCGCCCGTTACCAAGCCTGGTGCACCGAGCACCCACCGATCTTCCTGCCCGGGAAACGTCCCGACGGAGGCCCCGGCGCTGGCAGCAGACGACTCTCCGTCGCCGACCAGTTCGTCGTCTTTCTCCTCAAGAAGCGCTGGTCCATGACGAATACCGCTCTCGCCAAAGCGACCGACCTGGCCAAGAGCAGAATCGGCGCGACCCTCCAGGAAGTCACCCCCGTGCTCACCGCGCTCGGGCACACGGTCCCGGCCGGCGCCCTCACCGTGACCACGGCACAACAACTCGCCGCGATCGCCGGACACGACCTCACGCTCCCGTAATCCTCACCAAGATCGAGGAGTTATTGATCGGCAGCTCCCAGGGCCCCGGCGTGGTGGAGGTTCGTCCGGTTCTCTGATCACGTGAGGCCGAGGAGGTCAGGCTGCGGGTGACGTCGCGGACGTAGTGGAGCCGGTTTTCGATCGCCCAGTGGCCGCGGATCCAAGTGTCCAGGGCGGCGAGGCCGGCAGCCCAGCCAGAGAGGTCATGCATCCGCGACCCTGCACCTCCGCCACCACTCGCCATCGACTGTGACTCTTCGCTCGTCTACACTCGCTGCGATCATGCTAAAAGGAGGTGCCCCTTGAACGAACTGGGACGTTCTCAAGAGGATCTCGGGATGACCGGGCGCACAACCGGAATCACGATCGACGCGGACGGGCGTGACTCCTCCGGCAGGGCGATGAGCAGATTGGCCGGCGAGCATACGGCGTATGTCAATGGGCTGAGCTTCGCCGACGAGGCGCCACTGCCGTACGAAGAATTCGCCGCCGGCTACCGCGAGCTCAGGGCAAGTCTCCACGCCTCGTGCGAACAGCTCGCCGACTCGCTCGATCACGCCGGAGCCGGACAGATCGCCATGGCGGTGGTCAACATGGAAACCGAACTCGCCAACGGCGAGCTCACCGACAGCTCACGCGCGACGGCGGGCACGCGTGACTGAGCAGGCCGTAGCAGGCGGGCTGGCGTTGCTGGGTGTCCCGCCCCTGCCTGACCTGGATGCCATCGATCGGCACATCACCGAACTGGACGAGGCCGCCGCACGTCACCAGGCCCTTGCCACCGAGAGCAGGCAAGCCCTCCGGCTCGCCTCGGCGAACAGCGGTCCGGCCGCCGACGCGGCGAACGCCCACGTGACCGGCCGCGATGGAACCGCCAGCACCGCTGAAGACCTCGCCCACCGCCTGTCGGCCACCGCCGACACCCTGCGGTTCACCCGAGGCGTACTGGTCTGGGTCGGCGGATCGCTGGCCGGGTTGGCACTGCTTGCCATCGCAGCCCTCGTATACGCGCCTCAGCTCCTGCCCAGGCTGAGAGCGCTGGCCGCCAAATTCTCGTTCAGGTTGCGTGAGATCATCGCCCGCATCGGCGCACTGATGCGAGGCATGTCCACGACCTTGACCAACCGCAGGGTCGAAAAGATCGCCAGCCGCTTCCACGACAAATGGCGTGCGCCACGCAAGCTTTCCGACAACACCTACGATCCCAGGGTGAAGACCACCACGGACGCAGCCTGGATCAAGAAGCACGGCACCGATCAGGTCGACATCGCCAACACCCGCTACCGTTCTCTGCCCGCCGACTGGAAGCACGAGAACCGGGAGTCCGCGCGCATCGGTGTCCAGCTCGTCGACGAGGCACGTGCGAGCGGCAGGAACATCCGGAGCGAGGAGTTCATGGAGGAGGCGAGTTCGGTAGTGCACGACAGGTGGTTCGACCGCAACGGTTCCTGGGCCAGCAAGGAACAGCGCCTCCCCTACGAACTGCTTTCTCATGCGGAGAAGGAGAAAGATCGCGACGTCATCCGCACAGTCCTCGGGATCTAGGCAGGACCTCGGCACAGCGGCGTTGACGAGCCCGATGTCCGGTTCGCGGAGGTGGCAGCCGGTGGGGTCGATCGAGGAAAGCCGCCGCCCGCCCCGTTCCGGTCATCGAACGATCGCGACGAAAGTCCGGAGCCGGTTCTCTCGTGCTCTGCCCGCGATCCTCCCGGCAGGCCGCCGGCCATGGGCGGGCAGCCCGTCCGGTACGGCGCGCCGACCAGGACCGGGCGCGGGCCGGGACCATGTGTTCGCAGGTCAGCGCAGTTCACGTCAGAACAGCGTCAGCTCTTCCGCCCTTCCCATATGGATCGCGTAGTGATCACGTCATCGACTTCCGGCCGGGCCTAACGTTCCTGTTGCATGAGTTGTCAGCAGGAGGAAGTCATGTCGGAAACCCCGTTGTACGTCCCGGTCCGCGAAGGCGCTTTCGCCCTGTCGCTGCGCCTGTTCCGGAGCCCCTCTGGCGCAAGGACGGCGGCGGCGTTCTCTTCCCCGATGCGCCTGACCAAGGTGCTCGGCGCCGACCAGCACTGGATCCGCCTCAGTGAGCCCGCGCTCCGACGCATGATCAACGATCTGGACGTCACCGGCATCGTGATCGACCCCGCCGGGACGATGCCCCGGACCTCCTCTCAGGCCGCGTGATGTGCGTCCTTGAGCAAGATCTGGAGTCGCAGCCGACCGTGATCGGCCCTCACTGTGAAGCCGGAGGCATCCTCACCGAGGACGTGGAGCTTCCGGCGGCCGCCCGCCCGTGATCGTCGGCGGCCCCACCGGGTCCCTGCCCGGCCCTCGACCGATCCCCGCCCGGTCCCCGCCGGGCCCTCGACCGGCCCTTCGCCGACCAGGGTCGCCATCGGGGCGATATCCATAACAAACAATCTTTTCCAGCCGTTGACGCGGCTGTAGCACGTAGTTAACATTTGGCCATCGCGCTGCAAGATTTTTGCAGAACATAGTTACTTTCTCGCCGCTCCTTGCAATTTGGCGCAGGGACGCGCCGTGTCCACGCACCACTCCGCCCCCCACGGAGAGGCCTCAGGCGATGTCGGCTACGGCATTGAGCATGCGGTCGCCGCCGCGACGACTGCGAGCAGCAGACGCCGACGGCGTAGGCGCCCCCTACTAGGACCTTCGCAACGACCCCGGCACGGCCTCCGCGGCCCGGTCGGAAACAGCTGACGCCGCCGCCGAAGGCGGCCCCCGGAGGTCGTGGCCTCCGCACCGCACCTGTCCTTCCAGACAAGAGGCAGTTGAAAGCGATGAGAAGTAGGCACGCAACGTTGTTACGGCTGACGGCGGCAGTGCTCGCGGCCAGCCTGCTCGCCCTGTTCGGGGCGGCCTCCCCGGCCTCGGCCGACACCAACCTGGCAGTGGGCAAGCCGGCCTCGGCGGCCAGCGTCAACGCCCCCTACACGGCCGGCAACCTCAACGACGGAAACGCGTCCACCTACTGGGAGAGCGCCAACAACGCCTTCCCGCAGTGGACCCAGGTGGACCTCGGGGCCGCGGCCAACGTCAACAGGATCGTCCTGAAGCTGCCGCCGGCGACGGACTGGGCCACCAGGACGCAGACCCTCATGGTGCTGGGAAGCACGAACGACTCCTCGCCCACCTCCGTCGTCGTGGCGTCCGCGGGCTACAGCTTCAACCCGGCGACCGGCAACACGGTGACGATCAACTTCACCGCGACCGCCCTCCGGTACATACGGCTGAACATCACCGCCAACACGGGCTGGCCGGCCGGCCAGCTGTCCGAGTTCGAGGTGTACGGCCCCACCGGCGGCGACACGCAGGCGCCGACCGCGCCGTCGAACCTGGCCTACACCGAGCCCGCCTCGGGCCAGATCAGGCTGACCTGGAACGCCTCCACCGATGACGTGGGCGTGACCGGCTACGACGTCTACGCCAACAACGCCCTGCGCGCGAGCGTGGCGGGCAACGTCCTGACCTACACGGACACCCAGCCGGCCACCGCGACGGTGTCCTACTACGTCAGGGCCAAGGACGCCTCGGGCAAGCAGTCGTCCAACAGCAACACCGTCACCCGTACCGGCAGCGGCGGAGGCGGCTCCAACCTGGCCGTCGGCAAGCCGATCACCGCGTCGGGCACGGTCCACACCTTCGTGGCCGCGAACGCCAACGACAACAACGTGACGACCTACTGGGAGGGCAACGGCGGCGGCTACCCCAACACGCTGACCGTGCAGCTCGGAGCGAACGCCTCCGTCAGCTCGGTGGTGCTGAAGCTGAACCCCGACAGCGCCTGGGCGACCCGCACGCAGACCATCCAGGTGCTCGGGCGCGAGCAGAGCTCGTCCTCCTTCACCAACCTGTCGTCGGCGGCGGTCTACACCTTCAATCCCGCCTCCGGTAACACCGTGACGATCCCGGTCGCCGGCACGGCCGCCGACGTCCAACTCAAGATCACCACGAACTCCGGTGCGCCCGCAGGCCAGGTCGCCGAGTTCCAGGTCATCGGTACGGCGGCGCCGAACCCGGACCTGACGATCACCGGCATGTCGTCGTCTCCCACGGCTCCGGTCGAGACCGACTCCGTCACCCTTTCGGCCACGGTCAAGAACGCCGGGACGGCGGCCTCCGGTGCGACGAGCGTCAACTTCTACCTGGGCACCACCAAGGCCGGCACCGCCTCCGTCGGCGCGCTGGCGGCCGGAGCGTCCGCCACCGTCACCGCCGATATCGGCCCCCGTGACGCCGGCACCTACCCGCTGAGCGCCAAGGTCGACGAGGCCGGCAGCGTCATCGAGCAGAACGAGACGAACAACGGCTACACGAACCCGTCCTCGCTCGTCGTCAGGCCCGTCGCCAGCTCGGACCTCGTCGCGACGACCAGCTGGACGCCGGGTACCCCGGCGAGCGGCAACGTCGTCACCTTCTCCACGGTGATCAAGAACCAGGGCACCGTGGCGTCCGCGAGCGGCGCCCACGGCATCACGCTGACGGTCGTCAACGACGCGGGCACCGTCGTCCGCACTCTGACCGGCTCCTCCAGCGGCGTCATCGCGGCCGGCGCCACCGCCGGCCCCGTCACCCTGGGCACCTGGACGGCCGCCAACGGCAAGTACACCGTCAAGACGGTGCTGGCCGACGACGCCAACGAACTGCCGGTGAAACGGCAGAACAACACCGGCACCCAGTCGTTCTTCGTCGGGCGCGGCGCCAACATGCCCTACGACATGTACGAGGCCGAGGACGCCGTCGTCGGCGGCGGCGCGGCCGTCGTCGGCCCGAACAGGGACATCGGCAGCCCGGCGGGCGAGGCCTCCGGCCGCAGGGCGGTGACGCTGAACTCCAACGGCAGCTACGTCGAGTTCACGACCAGGGCCAGCACGAACACCCTCGTCACCCGCTTCTCCATCCCCGACTCGGCGGGCGGCGGCGGGATCGACTCGACGCTCAACATCTACGTCAACGGCACCTTCCTCAAGCCCGTGAACCTGACCTCCAAGTACGCCTGGCTGTACGGGAACGAGGCGGGCCCGGGCAACTCGCCGGGGGCGGGCGGACCGCGCCACATCTACGACGAGGCCAACGTCATGCTCGGGACGACCGTCCCGGCCGGCAGCAAGATCAGGCTGCAGAAGGACCCCGCCAACACGACGACGTACGCGATCGACTTCATCAACCTCGAACAGGTCGCGCCCATCGCCAACCCCGATCCCGCCAAGTACACGGTCCCCGCGGGCTTCACCCACCAGGACGTGCAGAACGCGCTCGACAAGGTGCGGATGGACACCACGGGCGCCCTGGTCGGCGTCTACCTGCCGCCGGGCACCTACCAGACGGCGAGCAAGTTCCAGGTGTACGGCAAGGCGGTCAAGGTGGTCGGCGCCGGTCCGTGGTACACCCAGTTCCGCGCTCCGACGACCCAGGACAACACCGACATCGGATTCCGTGCCGAGGGAACGGCGAACGGCTCCTCGTTCGCGAACTTCGCCTACTTCGGTAACTACACCTCGCGCATCGACGGCCCGGGCAAGGTGTTCGACTTCGCCAACGTCGCCGACGTGGTGATCGACAACATCTGGAACGAGCACATGGTCTGCCTCTACTGGGGGGCGAACACCGACCGTGTGACGATCAAGAACTCCCGCATCCGCAACATGTTCGCCGACGGCATCAACATGACGAACGGCAGCACGGACAACCACGTCGTCAACAACGAGGCCCGCGCGACGGGCGACGACAGCTTCGCGCTGTTCTCGGCCATCGACGCCGGCGGAGCCGACATGAAGGGCAACGTCTACGAGAACCTGACGTCCATCCTGACCTGGCGCGCCGCTGGTGTCGCGGTCTACGGCGGATACGACAACGTCTTCCGGAACATCTACATCGCCGACACGCTGGTCTACTCCGGCATCACGATCAGCTCGCTCGACTTCGGCTACCCGATGAACGGCTTCGGCGCCGACCCGCCGACGAAGTTCGAGAACATCTCCATCGTCCGGGCCGGCGGCCACTTCTGGGGCGCGCAGACCTTCCCGGCGATCTGGGTCTTCTCCGCCTCGAAGGTCTTCCAGGGCATCCGCGTCAGCGACGTGGACATCGTGGACCCGACCTACAGCGGCATCATGTTCCAGACGAACTACGTGGGAGGCCAGCCGCAGTTCCCGGTCAAGGACACGGTCTTCACGAACATCTCGATCTCGGGTGCTCAGAAGAGCGGTGACGCCTACGACGCCAAGTCCGGGTTCGGCATCTGGGCCAACGAGCTGCCGGAGCCCGGCCAGGGGCCGGCGGTCGGTTCGGTGACCTTCAACAACCTGAAGCTGAGCAACAACGCGACGAACGTGAAGAACACCACGTCGACCTTCACCATCACCACCAACCCCTAGGAAGTCCGGATCGGCGGGAAACAGGTGCCGCCGGGAGGTTCGACCTCCCGGCGGCATCTGCCGTCTCCCCCACCGCGAGTACCGCTGAAACGCTTTCCGTGCATCGAAAACATGTCGGTTCTCATGGTTCTCCGGCCATCGGGACCCGACGAGCTCGTATACCTGATAGGACGGAGGGAACGCCCGCCCTGTGAACTGCGGGTCTAAGGAGTTCCCGATGTCAACCGAAGGCGCGGGTGCGCTTTCCATCTCGTCCGGCTCGCATGGCACCGCCATGGTCATCCACGCGGCCGGAGATCTCGACTACGGCTACGCGCCCATGCTGCGGCGGGAGCTCACGCAGGTGTGGAGCGGCACCGATCCCATGCCGCCGCTCATCCTCGATCTCGCCGGACTCACCTTCTGCGACTCCACCGGGCTCGCCGAACTGCTGTGGATCCTGCGGCGGAGCCAGGAGGGCAGCACCCGCCTGGTGCTGACCGGGGTGAGCCGCACGCTGCGCCACATGCTGGCCATGACCGGGCTCCTGTCCCGCTTCACGGTGTCCGCCTCCGTGGAGGAGGCACTGCGGGACGGGTGACGCAGGGCCCGGGATTCGGCAGGCGGGATGACGACGTGCAGGCGGATGGTCGTTCCGGTCTCCGGAGCGGACCGGATGACGGACGGCTCCCTGGAGAGCAGGGCCTCTCGACGTCACCGGTTCGATCGGGAGTGGATTCCGCGAAGTTGCCGGAGATCTGCCGAATAACGCCCAAAAAGCCAACAAGTGCGTCAAAATTGGCTTACTGCGCACGTCCGCCAGCCCCGAGAGTGGGTTCCGATGCGGAAGATGTTGCCGCGTATGACCGCGGAGTCGCTGCCCGAGAGGCTCGACAACCTGCCCGTGGAGCCGAAGGACTTCCTCCAGCTCGTAGCCGTGGATTTCAGCGGGACCTACCATGTCTACCTCGCCGCCAAGGACGAACGGCTCAAAATGACCAGGCTATCCATGAGCCTGCTCGCCGCCCCGTTCGCCGCCGCCATAGCGCTGGCGAGCGCAAAAGTGATCAACCCGGCGGCACTGACCTCCTGGGGCGGGGTGCCGTGGTATCTGTTCGCGATGGTCGCCGCGTTCGGACTACTGAACATCCTGCCGTTCCTGCGGCTGATCGAGGCGGTCAACGCGCACATGCGGACGGCGCGCGCCCTCAACAACTTCCGCCTGCTCTACGTGGTCCAGCTCAAGGACCATTTCTCGGCCCTCGGCTGGACCCCCAACCTGCCGGTGGACCCCCGCTACCCGGAGACCTACGCGCCGCTCGCCTGGCCGGGGACCAACGTGATGATGCTGGCCCTGGTCAACAGCGCCTACCTCGCGGTCGGCGTGCTCGGCATGGTCGGCTCCACCCCCAACACCGCCCTGCTCCTGGTGATCATCGGACTGCTCGCGCTGGTGCACTACTTCGTCTACTACGTCCGCGCCAACGTCTCCCGGCAGCGCCGGCTCCCACACAACCCATTCCATTTCCCCAACGTGGAGACCTGAATGCCCGACCTCCTCAGATTCACGTCTTGTGGGGAGACGTGGATCTGGCTGATGCGACACGTAAGGACCAACGGCAGGCCCGCCGAGGACGACCGGGGCCCGATCGTCGAAACCCAGGCGGTGCTGTTCGAAATCGCCGAGCTCGGCTGGGACGATCCGATCCTGGAGACCTACGGCGACCCGGGGAAGATCCCGCTCTACGCCAGCAAGTTCAGCGAGTGCGCGATCGTCCCTCCTTTCAAATACAGCTACGGCGGCCGGCTCCGCCGGCTCCTCGATGTCGACCAGCTCCACTGGGTGGCCGAGGTGTTGCGCGCCAAGCCGTACAGCAAGAGCGGCTGGATCTCCCTCACCGTCCCGGGCGAGCCCCCCGACGCGGTGCCCTGCCTGACCAGTCTGGCCTTCCGGCTCCGCGACGGGCGGCTGGTGATGACCGCGGCCTTCCGGTCGCAGAACGTGTTCACCTCCTATCTGAACTACGTGCCGCTGCGTAGTATCCAGAGCGAGGTCGCCGACGACCTCGGAGTGGGTTGTGGACCAATGAGGGTCTTCGTCGACGTTCCTCACATCTATGCCGTGGACGCGGCGACGGTCGAGGAGATCCTCCGGCTGTCGGAGCGCGATGGGCCCGGCGAGGGAGCAGCGTTACCAGGTCCTGCTGGTCGATCTGGACGGGACCGTGGTCGACTACGCCCGGACGGAGCGCGGCGCGCTTCATGAGATCCACCATCGCTTCTTCCGGATGGGCCGCGCCGAGTTCCTGGCGCGGTTCCACTCCGCCAACGAGCCGCTCTGGGCGGCCTACCGCGAACACCGGATCACCCTCGCCGAGCTGCGGCTGGAACGCTGGGCCCAGCTGGGCGCCCTCCCGTCGGTCGCGGTCGCCTTCGAGGAGGCACTCGGCCGGAACGTGTCCCTGTTCCCCGAGGCCAGGGCCGCCCTGCGGCGGCTCTCCCGGCGCTTCCGGCTGGCCCTGGTGACCGACGGCATCGCCCACGTCCAGCGGGCCAAGCTCCGCCGTACCCGGATCGGCGGATTCTTCGAACACGTGGTGATCGCGCCCGAGGTGGGCCTGCGCAAACCCGACGGAGAGCTGCTCCACCACACCCTGAGCCTGCTGGAGGCCAAGACCGGTGACGCGCTCATGGTCGGCGACTCCCCGGCGAGCGACGGCGGCTGCGCGCAGGCCGCCGGGGTGGATTTCTGCTGGGTGAACCGTACGCGGGCGCCGTCCGCTCCCGGCATCCCCGTCCACCGGACCGCCACCTGCCTGGAGACCGTCTAGCGATTTCGCCGGGAGAAACGGCCGAAGTCAGACCTTCACGATGCGCAGGCGGTTCTGGCTGATCGTCGTGATGTCTCCGACGTCGGAGGTCAGCACGGTCACCGGCCCGGGAAGGCACAACGCGGTGGCGCACACCATGGCGTCGAGCGCATGTTCGTGACCGTGCAGCCCCGCCGCGGCGAGCAATCGAAGATCCGTTAATCCTCGATGTTCAATGGCGCGGTGCGGTGCGTCATCGCATCCTCCCCTCGTGCTTGCGGTGTTCGAGGGCCCGACGGAAGGGCAGCGCGAGGAGGAGTGCGACGGCGACCAGGGCACCACTGGCCCAGACGGGTCCCCGTTCGGCCAACCAGGTGTTCAACGTGGCGGCGGCGATGACAGGACCGGCGGTAGCACCGATGTTGAGAGCAGCGGTGGCGTAGGAGCCCGCCATGGTCGGCGCTCCCGCAGCCTCATACAGCACGCGGGCGATCAGCGTGCTTCCGAGGCCGAAGGAGAGCGCACCCTGGGTGAACGCAAGGAGCAGCAGCGCGATCGGGTTGACCGCGGTGAGGCCGAGGGCGACCCAGCCGCCGAGCAGCAGCGGCCCACCGACTGCGACGACGACACCGGGCCGCTGGTCGGACAACCGCCCGGCGACGGTGACGCCGACGAAGGACCCCAGGCCGAACAGCACCAGCACCACAGAGACCCACAGCGGATCCAGCTCGGCGACATCGGTGACGATCGGAGCGAGGAAGGTGAAAGTGCCGAAAGTTGCGGCATTCACCAGCGCGCCCAGCAGCAGGACCAGGACCAGTCGCGGACGCCGTAGTTCGGTGAGCTCCCGACGTAGCTCCGGGCCTGCCGGCTCGTCCGGCCGTCCTGTCGCGGCGGGAACGCCACGCACTACGCCGAGCGCCGAGGGTAGGCACAACATCACCATTCCCCAGAAGGCGGCGCGCCAGTCGAGCAGGGTCCCCAGCAAGGCGCCACCGGGGACCCCTGCGATGGTGGCGACCGTGGTGCCCGCCAGCAGGACGGCCAGGGCCCGGCCCTTCCGGTCGGCAGGGACCAGGTCGGCGGCGGCGGTGAGGGCGACCGCCAGAAAGCCGGCGTTGGCGAGCGCCGCGATGATCCGGGTGGCGAGCAGAACGGTGAAGCTGCCGGTGCAGGCACCGAGGACGTGTGCGGCCAGGAACAGGCCGAGAAAGCCCAGCAGGCTGGATCGCCGTGGCCACCGGCGCGCAAGCCCCGCCATGAGCGGGGCGCCCACCACCATTCCGATGGCGAAAGCCGAGGTGAGCAGTCCTGCCGTCGCAACCGGAACGCCGAAGTCTGCGGCGATGTCCGGCAGCAGGCCGGCGAGCATGAATTCTGACGTGCCCATGGCGAAGAGCGCCACGGCAAGCAGATAGAGAGGTAGAGGCATCGAGGAACTCCGAGGCGATGAGAGATCAGCTGAGACGTCTCGTCACCGCGGTCAGCGGCCCGACTACTCCTGTCATTCGCCGCCATCATGCAGCGGCACAGGACCGTTCAGTGGTTCAGGGGGCTGACGGGTGACCGAAAGCCCCCACCTTGGATGCCTCTGGGCTCGACATGGCAAGCACAATACTCAGTCGAACCACGCTGCGCACATCGGTCCTCCTCCCGGCGACGAGCCATTCGAGCACATCGTCAACGTCCTGGCCCGCAACAATCAGCCCGCTGGCAGGAAGGCCGCGGCCCGGCTGCCGGCGGCACGTGTGATCGCCTGCGGAGGGCCGTCCGGTGGGAGTCGCATCCCATCGGGCGCATCAGGCCGGGAGGCGCCTGACGCGGTCCGCGGCCGGGTCGTAGAGGGGCTCGGCGGTGACGGTGGCGCCGATCCAGGCGCCGGTGACGCCCACCTCGACCCGGTCACCGGGAGTGGTGTCGGCGGGCAGGTAGGCGTAGGCGATCGAGCGCTCCACCCGATGGCCGTATCCGCCGCTGGTCACCCGGGAGGCCGGCTCGCCACCGGCACGGACCGGTTCCCCGCCCAGGCACACCTGGCGGGGGTCGTCCAGGACGAGGCAGACCAGGCGGCGGGTGGGTGCGCCACCGTGCGGAGCACCGTCGGGACCGTCCGGACGGGAGGGCCGGGTGGCGGCCGCCAGCGCGGACCGGCCCAGGAAGTCCTTGTCACGGGCCACCGCGAAACCGAGACCCGCCTCGATCGGGGTGGTCTCCGGGGTGATGTCCATGCCCCAGACGCGGTAGCCCTTCTCCAGCCGCATCGAGTCGATCGCCCGGTAGCCGGCCGGGCGCATGCCGTACGGCGTGCCCACCGCCATGAGCGTGTCCCAGAGCGTGAGCCCGTACTCCGACGGGCAGTACAGCTCCCAGCCGAACTCGCCCACGAAGGTCACCCGCTGGGCCAGCACCGGGACGTTCCCCACGCTGATCTCCCTGGCCTGCATGTATCCGAAGGTCAGATCGTCGTCCGACAGGGTGCCGAGGATGTCCAGGGCGCGCGGGCCCCACAGGCAGTAGCAGGCGTGCGCGGAGGTGACATCCCGGACGTCGAGGCCGTGGCCACGGAGCCAGGCCGCGTCGTGGACGCCGAAGGCGGTGCCGGTGACCAGGCGGAAGCGGTCCTCGGCCAGCCGGGTGACGGTCAGGTCGGCCTCGATGCCGCCGCGGTCGTTCAGGAGCTGGGTGTAGACGATCGAGCCGGGAGGCCGGTCGAGCTGCCCTGCGCAGACACGCTGCAGCCGCACCAGGGCCTGATGTCCTGATATTTCGAGCTTTGAGAACGAGGTCTGGTCGAAGAGCCCCGCCGCGTCCCGGGTGGCCAGGCACTCCCGCCGGATGGCCGGAGACCAGATCCGCCCGGCCCACCCGTCCGGCCGCCCCTCCGCCCCGGGCGACGGGTCCGCGTCGGACTCGAACCAGTTGACCCGCTCCCAGCCCGCCTTCTCGCCGAACACCGCCCCCAGTTCCGCATGCCGTACCCACGCCGGGGAGCGGCGCAGCGGCCGGGCGGCGGTGCGCTCCTCGCCGGGGTAGACGATGTCGTAGTACGTCGAATAGGAGTCGAGCGCCCTGGCTCGGGCCCATGACGCGGACCGGGCATGGGCCCCGAACCGGCGCAGGTCCATGCCGAACACGTCGTACTCGGGCGAGCCGTCCACGATCCACTCGGCCATGACCTTGCCCACGCCGCCCGCGGCGGCCAGGCCGTGGACGCAGAACCCGGCCGCCGCCCACAGGCCGCGGACCGCGGTCTCACCGAGCAGGAACTCGCCATCCGGGGTGAACGCCTCCGGGCCGTGGACGACCTTCACGATCCCGGTACGGCCCAGCGCGGGGACGCGCCGCACCGCCGACTCCCACGATTCCTGAAATTTCGGCATATCGGGGTCGAACAACGTCCGGGGCTCCGCCAGCGGACGGTCCGTGTCCCACGTCTCCGGAGTCCGGATGTACCCCCCGACCAGGATGCCGCCATCCTCCTGGCGGAAGTAGACGATGTTGTCCGGGTCCCGGACCGTGGGCATAGAAGAGGGAACCTCGAAAGGTTCGGTGACGACATACTGGTGCTTGATCGGCACAACCGGAATGTCCACTCCGGCCAGCCGCCCGACCTGTCCGCTGGCCGCGCCCGCCGCGATGACCACGGTGTCGGCCTGCACCGACCACTCCTCGGCACCCGACGCGAGGCGGACCCCGGAGACCTCACCGCCCACCACGTCGAGGCCTGTCACCCGGGTCCCGGTGAAGATCTGCACGCCCGACTTCTCTGCTCCGGCGGCCAGCGCCCCGGCCAGCAGCGCCGGATCGAGCCAGCCGTCGCCGGGCAGCCAGAGCGCGGCCCGCACGTCGCGCACGTCCAGCAGCGGCAGCATCTCCTTCGCCTCGGCGCCGGAGATCACCGAGAGGTCCAGGCCGTAGGTCTCCCCCGCCCCCGCCAGCCGCAGCGACTCCTCCACCCGATCGGGTGTGGTCGCCAGGCGGAGGCCGCCCACCCCGCGCCAGCCGGGGTCCATGCCGGTCAGCTCGGCCAGTTCGGGATAGAGACCGGCCGAATACATGATCATTTTTGTCTGGGTGACGGTCGAGCGGAGCTGCCCCACGAATCCGGCCGAATGCCAGGTGGTGCCCTCGGTCAGCTCGTGCCGCTCCACCAGGATCACCTCGCTCCAGCCGAGCCGGGCCAGATGGTAGGCCACGCTGCAGCCGGCCACCCCACCGCCGATCACGACGGCCCGCGCGGAGTTGGGAAGTTTCAAGGTCGGCAACCCCTCTGTAACAACTCGCCCGCAAAATCGGATCAATGGTCTGAAGGTAGGCCAAAGGAGTGTGGCATGCCAGATGCTCTCGCAGACGTCCGTGAATGGGCCGGGCAGCCCGTCGCCGCGACGCCGATCAAGGGCGGGCTCAGCCACCGGATCGCCCGGCTGGACACGGCCGACGGGCAGCGGTGGCTGCTCCGGGTGCTCGACCCGAGGGTCGCGGACGCCGGGCTCGGCATCCCGCTCGACCAGGAGATCGCCAACACGCTCCGCGCGGCCGAGACCGGGGTCGGTCCCCGGGTCCTGCGCCGGATGCCCGACGCCCTGCTCCTGGAGTATCTCGACGGCACCACCCTGGACGCGCACGGCGTGCGGACACTTCCCGGGCCGATCGCGGCCGCCTGCCGCCGGCTGCACGCCGGGCCCCGGTTCGTCAACGACTTCTCCATCTTCCGCAAGCTCGGCGAGTTCCTCACCCTCTGCCATACCCACGCGCTGCCGATACCCGACGGCTACCAGGACAGGGTGCCGGTGGTGGCGGAGATCGAGCAGGCACTGGCCGCCGACCCGCTGCCGGCCGTGCCCTGCCACAACGACCTGCTGCCGGGCAACCTCATCCGCTGCGGCCCGGAGATCAGGATCGTGGACTACCAGCTCTCCGGGAACAACGACCCGGCCTTCGAGCTGGGCGACATCGCCGCCGAGGCGGACTACGACCCGGATCTGACCGCCCGGCTCACCCGCGCCTACTTCGGCCGGGACGACCGGCGGCTGATCGCCAGGGTCCGGATCAACCTGATCGTTTCCAACCTCGCCTGGTCCCTCTGGTTCGCCGTGCACCACGGGCTGCTGGGCGAGCAGGCGGCGGCGGCCGACTTCGACTACGACGCGGAGGCCGCCGGCAAGTTCGAGCGGGCCGTACGGGACCTGGACGACCCGGGGTTCGGGCGGCTCGTCGACGACGTCCGGGGTGGGCGCACGCCGGTCACCCCGGGTTCCCCACCCCCGGCTCCCGGGACGAAACCCCCCAGGTAAGACGCGAGGAGGCTTGCATGCCCAAGCCAGTGCCACCCGTGGACGACGACACTAGAAGACTCGCCGAACTCGGCTACCGACAGGAGCTCTCCCGATCGTGGAGCGGCTTCTCCAACTTCGCCATCTCCTTCTCGATCATCTCCATCCTGGCCGGCTGCTTCACCACCTTCGGCCAGGCGTGGAACAACGGCGGGCCGATCGCGATCTCGCTGGGCTGGCCGCTGATCTCGGTCTTCATCCTGATCATTGGCCTGTGCATGTCAGAGCTGGTGTCGGCCTACCCGACCGCCGGCGGCATCTACTGGTGGGCGGCCAAGCTGGGCAGACCGGTCCACGGCTGGTTCACCGGCTGGTTCAACCTCATCGGGCTGATCGCGGTGACCGCCTCGGTGGACTACGGCTGCGCGACGTTCATGAACATCACCGTCAACCGGTTCGCCGAGGGCTTCGAGGTCTCCCTCGGCAACACCTTCGTCCTCTTCGTGATCATCCTGGTGCTGCACGCCTTGATCAACATCTTCAGCCACCGGCTGATCTCGGTGCTGCAGAACGTCTCGGTGTGGTGGCACGTGTTCGGCGCGGCCGTGGTGGTGGCGATCCTGATCTTCGGCCCCGAACGGCACCAGTCGCTGTCGTTCGTGTTCACCGAGCACTTCAACAACTCCGGCTTCTCCGACACGTCGTTCTGGTTCTACGTGCTGCCGCTCGGCTTCCTGCTGACCCAGTACACGATCACCGGGTTCGACGCCTGCGCGCACGTCTCGGAGGAGACCCAGGGGGCCTCGACGGCCGCGGCCCGGGGGCTCTGGCAGTCGATCTTCTACTCCGCGATCGGCGGCTGGGTCCTCCTGCTGGCGTTCCTGTTCGCGGCCAATGACGTGGACGCGGTCAACAAGGAGTTCGGCTTCGTCGGGGCCGTCTTCACCTCGTCGCTCACCCCGGTCCTGGCCACGGTGATCTTCGGCATCTCCACGATCGGGCAGTTCTTCTGCGGGATGAGCTGCGTGACCTCGATGTCGCGGATGACCTACGCGTTCTCGCGGGACGGCGGCATCCCCGGCTGGCGGCTCTGGTCGAAGGTGGACAGGAACCGGACCCCGGTCAACGCGATCATGTTCGGCTGCGGCGCGGCGCTCCTGCTGACCCTTCCCGCCCTCTACAAGGCCCCGACCGGGACTCCGCTGGCCTTCTACGCGGTGGTGTCGGTCGCGGTCATCGGCCTCTACATCGCCTTCGCCATCCCGATCTGGCTGCGGCTGAGGATGGGAGACCGCTTCGAACCGGGCCCGTGGACGCTGGGCGCGAAGTACAAGGTCATGTGCTGGATCGCGGTCATCGAGATCGCGGTGGTCTCGGTCTACTTCATCATGCCGCTGGCCCCGGCGGGAGTGCCGTTCAACAAGGACGACCCCGCCACCCCGGGGGACGAGACGTTCACCTGGACGGCGGTCAACTACGCGCCGATCGTGGTCGGACTGATGGTCCTCGGCGTGGGCCTGTGGTGGGCGCTGTCGGCCCGGCACTGGTTCACCGGGCCACGCCGTACGGTCGACGCGGACGAGCCGATCGGCTGACCGCCCTCCGGCGGGGAGCGGATCGCAGAGCCGTACGGGCGGGCGGAGAACCGATCGGCTGACCGTTCCCCGCCAGGGAGCGGATCACAGGACCGTACAACTGGGTGGAGAACCGATCGGCTGACCGTTCCCCGCCAGGAGCGGATCGCGGGGCCGTACGGCCGCGGGCACGCCGTAGGAACCGCCACCGGCTCACCCCGGAGGCGGTCCCACGGGTCAGCTCGCCTCGAAGGCCTCCGCCACCGCGGCCCGGACCCGTTCCATGCCCGCGGCGGCGGGAGCCTCCCGGCTCAGTGAGGTCATGTCGACCTCGGGCATGCCGCAGGGCACCGCCCAGTCCCACGGGGTCAGGTCGCCCTCGACGTTGAGGGCGAACCCGTGGCTGGTCACGCTCCGGCTCTGCCGCATGCCGATCGATACGATCTTCCGGCCGGTCTCCGCCGTCCACACCCCCGTGAGCAGCTCGGAACCGGGCGGGGTGTCCCTGCGCTCGGCCGGGACGCCCAACGCGCCGAGCGCGCGGACCAGCCGGAGCTCGACCTCGCGGACGTAGTCGACGATCCCCTCGTCCTCGCCGAGCTTGACGATCAGATAACCGACCAGCTGGCCGGGGCCGTGGTAGGTGAGCTGCCCGCCGCGACCCGTGCTCACGACCGGGATGCCGTGGGACGGGTCGGGCAGGTGCTGCTCAAGCGTCCGCCTGCCGACGGTGTAGACCTGGGGATGGCTGAGCAGCCAGAGCGTGTCGGGACACTCGTCCCGTTGCCGCCGACCGACCAGGTCGGTCATCCGCTCCATGGCCTTCTCGTAGTCGACCAGGTCGTCCTGGACCAGTGACAGGGGACGTCGCCTCATATCCCCCAGCATATTTTCAATACCGGACTGCCGGAGCCTTGGGGATGAAGATCCACATCAGCACGTAGGCGACCCAGAGCGGCCCCGGGATGAGGGAGAGCAGCAGCCACAGCACCCGGACGACCGTGGGCGACCAGCCGAGGCTGTCGGCGATCCCGCCGCAGACGCCGGCGATTATCTTGTGGTTTCTCGAACGACGCATTTTCTTCTCCCCGGATCGTGGTTTCTCACCTGTATGAACGAAGGGCGAAGACACCCACGTTCCCGGGACACCCCTGAGAAAACCCTGACAGGGTCGCCGCCTCCGGCCCGACACGCCGGGTAACCACCCGTGTGACCCCGGGTCAGTGGGTCTAGGCGAAGTCGATCGGTCACGGTACGTTCCGCCTTAGCACGGAAGCCCTCACCGGCACGGGATCCCCCCGAGTTCCCCTCCCAAGGAGCGTTATGCGCCTGCACCTACGACGCAGCCTTGTCCGGACCACCACCCTGGTCACGGCCATCGCCCTTCCGCTCGTCTTCACCCCGCCTGCGAGCGCGGCCACGCCCGGCCTCTCCGACGTCCTGGCCACCGCCCTGTCCACCCAGGTCAAGGGCAAGAACGTCCAGAAGCACCTGGAGAAGTTCCAGCAGATCGCCGATGCCAACGGCGGCACGCGCGCCGTGGGCACGCCCGGATACGACGCGTCCCTCGCCTACGTCAAGGACAAGCTGAGCAGGGCCGGATACAAGGTCTCCACCACCGACGTGGAGTTCCCGGTGAGCTGGGAGGAGTCCTCTCCCTCGGTCCTGCAGCAGGTCACGCCGGAGGCCAGGACTTATGCCAACCCCGCCGACTTCGTCACCGTCGTCTCCTCCAGCGGCGGGGACGTCACCGCGCAGGTCCAGGTGGTCGACGCGGTGATCCCGGTGCCCCCGACTCCCAACACCTCCACCGCGGGGTGCGAGGCCGCCGACTTCGCCGGGTTCGTGCCCGGCCGGATCGCCCTCATCCAGCGCGGCACCTGCCCGTTCGTCGACAAGGCCACGAACGCCAAGGCGGCGGGCGCGGCCGGCGTGATCTTCTTCAACGAGGGCCAGCCGGGCCGTACCGACCCGCTCGTGTTCGACATCCGCGAGTGGCGCTTCGGCTTCCCCATCGTGATCACCAGCGCCGCCGTCGGCCTCGACCTGGCCGACACCCCCGGCACGACCGTCCACCTGAAGGTCGACGCCAAGACCACGGTCGGCCGGAGCAGGAACCTCATCGCCGACTCCCGTTGGGGTGATCGGGACGAGGTCGTGATGGTGGGCGCCCACCTGGACAGCGTCCCCGAGGGCCCCGGCATCAACGACAACGGCTCCGGCAGCGCCGCCATCCTGGAGACCGCGCTGAAGCTGGCCCACCTGCCCACGCAGAACAAGGTGCGGTTCGCCTTCTGGAGCGCCGAGGAGCTCGGTCTGCTCGGCTCCGACCAGTATGTCGCGGGCCTGTCCCAGGCGGAACGGGACAAGATCCGGCTCTACCTGAACTTCGACATGGTCGCCTCGCCGAACGACGTCACCTTCCTCTACGACGGCGACGACTCCGACGCCGAGGGCGCCGGAGCGGGCCCGGCGGGCTCGGCCGCGATCGAGAAGCTGTTGGAGAAGTTCTACGGCAGGCGGGGCCTGGGCTTCAAGGGCACCGACTTCGACGGCCGCTCCGACTACGGCGCGTTCATCGCCAACGGCATCCCGGCCGGCGGCATCTTCACCGGCGCCGAGGGCATCAAGACCGCCGAGGAGGCCGCCAGGTTCGGCGGCACCGCGGACGTTCCCTACGACGTCTGCTACCACTCCGCCTGCGACACCATCACCAACATCAACGCCGCCGCGCTCGACCGCAACTCCCGGGCGATCGGTTACGCCACCGCGCGCTACGCCTACGACCTCTCCGGCATTCCCGACCGTGACGCGACGACCCTCATGAAGTCCGCCACCGTCGCTCCCGCGCCCGAGGGCTCGGCCCGTTAGGCCCGTCCCGCGGATCCCGCCCCGCCGACCGCGGCAGGCGGCGGATCCGCGGGACATCGCCCTGCGCACCACCACGCTGTACGGCGCGCATCCCGGCCGGGGTGCGCGCCGCTCGGGGACCCCCCACACCCTCCGACCCGAGGAGCATGATGCGCAACCTGTGGACCATCGGGATGACGGCGATCCTGGCCATCCCCCTGGCGCTCACCGCACCGGCCGCGTCGGCGGCCGTCCCACCGGACATCTCGCTGACCAACGTGAAGGCGCACCTCGCCCAGCTCCAGTCCATCGCTACCGCCAACAGCGGCAACCGCGCCCACGGCCGGCCCGGCTACCTGGCCTCGGCGAACTACGTCAAGGGCCTCCTCGACGGCGCCGGGTTCACCACCACCCTGCAGTCGTTCTCCTACAACGGCGCGACCGGTTACAACGTCATCGCCGACTGGCCGGGGGGCGACCCCGACGACATCCTCATGGTCGGCGGACACCTCGACAGCGTGACCGCGGGGCCGGGCATCAACGACAACGGCTCCGGCAGCGCCGCCATCCTGGAGACCGCCCTGGAGGTCTCCCGCCAGTCCCTGGCGCCCACCAAGCACCTGCGCTTCGCCTGGTGGGGCGCCGAGGAGCTGGGTCTGCGCGGCTCGCAGTACTACGTCAACAACCTCCCGGCCGCCGAACGGTCCAAGATCAAGGGCTACCTGAACTTCGACATGGTCGGTTCGCCCAACGCCGGCTACTTCCTCTACGACGGCGACAACTCCGACGGCGTCGGCTCGGGCCCCGGCCCGGCGGGCTCCGCCCAGCTGGAGGCGACGCTCGCGGCCTACTTCTCCTCGATCGGCGTGCCCACCCGGGGCACCGACTTCGACGGCCGCTCCGACTACGGGCCGTTCATCAGCGTCGGCATCCCGGCCGGCGGCACGTTCACCGGGGCCGAGGGCATCAAGTCCAGCGCCCAGGCCACCCTCTGGGGCGGTACGGCGGGGCAGGCGTTCGACCCCTGCTACCACCGCGTGTGCGACACCACGGCGAACATCGACGACACCGCGCTGAACCGCAACGCCGACGCGATCGCCTACGCGGTGTGGACGACCGCCACGGCCACCCCGCCGGTGACCGTCTGGCAGGACACCTTCGAGACGGCGACCGGCTGGACCGCCAACCCCGGCGGCACCGACACCGCCACTCTCGGCCGGTGGGAGCGCGGTGACCCCGCGGCCACCACCTCCAGCGGCGCCAAGCAGCTCGGCACCACCGTCAGCGGCGTCAACGACCTGGTCACCGGTCCGCTGGCGGGCGCCGCCGCCGGCGATCACGACGTCGACGGCGGCACCACGACCATCCAGTCGCCGGCCGTCACCCTGCCGTCGGGCGGGACGCTCAAGCTGGGCTTCTCCTGGTATCTGGCGCACGGCTCCAACGCCTCCAGTGCCGACTACCTGCGCGTCAAGGTCGTCGGCTCCACCACGACCCAGGTGTTCCAGCAGCTCGGCGCGGCCGCCAACCGCAACGGCGCCTGGGCCGCCGCCAGCGTGGACATCTCCTCCTACGCCGGGCAGACCGTCCGCGTCCTGATCGAGGCCGCCGACGCCTCCGGCGCCTCGCTCGTCGAGGCCGGCGTCGACGACGTCAAGATCACCCGGTAGACGCACGTACGGCTCCCGCCCGCGAGGCGGGAGCCGTACCCGTCACGGAGGTCAGGAAGCGGCCCGGTCGTAGACCCCCACCGCCCAGCGCCCCGGCCGGGTCCCCAGCTCGGCGGTCAGCCGGTCGACGACCTTCGGATCCACGAGGGCTCTCATGGAGTACTTCCCGTCACACTTACCGCTCTTACTGCCCGGCACCTCGCATCCCTTACGTGACATATCAGACATGCTGATGACGGGAGCGTCGGAGGGGAGCACCCAGACGGTGATGGTCTGCTCCTTCTGGGTCCAGTCGGCGGGGGTCGAGCTCTCGTCATACTTGGCGGACAGCCGGTCGGAGTCGTCGCGCCGCGAGGGCCGTACGTCGGACGGGCAGGAGTCGGTGACCGAGGACGAACGTCCGGCCCCCTCCCCCCTGATGAAGACCACCCACGACCTGGGGTCGGCGCAGGCGACCCGGATCCCGGTGAAGCGGCTGGTCGGCTGGAACGTCAGTCTGTACGGTGCCCCTGTCGTCTCCGACCGGTACGCCTCGATCAAGGACATTTTCTCTCTCAACGCATCGTTCACAGAGGCGGGCAGGTCCTTGCCCGGCCGGGGGAGGTCGGGCGCTCGGGACACGGCGGGTGCGGTGGGCTCGGCGGCGACGGCCGTGGTGAGCTGCCCATCTCCGCCCCTGAGAAGCGACGACGGCACCGTCACCGCGACCGCCACCGCTCCCACGGCGAGGACCGCGCGCACCGCCCTGCGCCTCCGCCGGACCGCCCTGCCCCTGCGGAGGATCTCCTCCAGCCGGGCGGCGCCCCCGCTGCCGCCCCCGCTGCGCTCCGTGAGCAGCTCCCGCAGATCGTGCTCGGTGTGGGTCATCGCTTCGCCTCCGTCATCGTCCGAACCCCCTGGTCGACCCGTAGCCGGGCCAGCGCCCTGCCGAGCTGGCTCTTCACCGCCCCGACCGAGCACCTCAGCACCTCGGCCACCTGGGCCAGGGTCATCCCCTCGAAGTAGTGCAGGACGACCACCGCCCGCTGGCGGCCCGACAGCGCGCCGATCGCCGTCCACAGCACGTCCCGGTCACCGACGCCGTCGGTGAAGTCCCCCGCGACCGCCCGGTCCGGCAGGACCTCGGTGGGGATCTCCCCCCGCCAGCGCCGCCGCCACCAGGAGGCATGCGTGTTGGCGATGATCCGGTAGACGTACGGATCGGGGTTGCCGTCGATCCGCCGCCAGGCGAGCCAGGCCCTGGCCAGCGCCGTCTGGACCAGGTCCTCGGCGGTCGCCCAGTCCCTGGTGAGGAGATACGCCGTTCTTCGCAGCCGTTCGTGCCGCTGCGCGACGTATTCCGCGAAGTCAGTCATCCCTTTTGCCTCCAACGTGAAGCTTCGCGGATGACTACCGCCGGGGCCCGCCGGACGGTTGACACCGATCTCAGCCGGGCGGCCGGGTCACGGGAACCCCCGGGCTCCGCTAGCCTCGCGTACGTCACGCACGCGCTGGGACGGAAGGTGCCCAAGTTGATCGGCTGGTTCGAAGCGGTGGTCCTCGGGCTCGTTCAGGGGTTGACGGAGTTCCTGCCGATCTCCTCCAGTGCCCACATCAGGGTCGTCTCGGCGTTCTTCGGCTGGCAGGATCCCGGTGCCGCGTTCACCGCGGTGATCCAGATCGGCACCGAGGCGGCGGTGGTCATCTACTTCCGCAGGGAGATCTGGGAGATCATCTCCACCTGGGTCCGGTCGCTGTGGAACCGCGAGCTGCGTTCGCACCACGCCGCGCGGATGGGCTGGTACATCATCGTCGGCACCCTGCCGATCGTCGTGCTCGGCCTGCTGTTCAAGGACAGCATCGAGACCGTCTTCCGCGACCTGCGCCTGATCGGCACCACGCTGATCGTCTTCGGTCTGATCCTCTGGCTGGCCGACCGCACCGCGCGCACCAAGCTCACGCTGCAGAAGAACCTCAGCTTCGCGCACGCCCTGGTGTACGGCTTCGCCCAGTCGCTGGCCCTGATCCCAGGCGTCTCCCGCTCCGGCGGCACGGTCAGCGCCGGTCTGCTGCTCGACTACCGCCGTGAGGAGGCCGCGAAGTACTCCTTCCTGCTGGCCATTCCGGCCGTGCTGGGCGCGGGCTTCCTGGAGCTGGTCAAGATCGGTGAAGCCGACTCCCCCGCCTGGGGCCCGACGATCCTGGCCACCGTGATCTCGTTCGTCGTCGGCTATGCCGCGGTGGCGTGGTTCCTGAAGTACATCAGCACCCACCGCTTCACCGGGTTCGTGATCTACCGGGTCCTCCTCGGCATCGCCATCATCGCCCTGGTGAGCTTCGGCGTCCTCGACCCGATGGCCTGACCGAGCTCCCGGCCCCGAAGGGGGCCGGTCACCTCCGGCGGCCGGCCGGGGCGAGGTCACCGGACCTCAGGACACGGTTCGAGCGAGCCGGAAGCCGAGGTCGTCGATCGCGAACGTGGGATGGCTGCGGCGACGCACCGAGGCCCCGCAGCCCCGCGCCGACTCGGCCCAGCTCCCACCGCGGAAGATGCGATAGGAGCCGTAGACCTCCTCGTCGTAGAGGTCCCAGCACCACTCCCAGACGTTGCCCAGCATGTCGTGCAGCCCCCACGGGTTGGCGGCCTTGCCGCCCACGTCGTGGACCCGGTCCCCGGAGTTGTCCGCGTACCAGGCGATGTCGTCGATCTCCCCGTACCGGTACCCGCCGGTACCCGCCTTGCAGGCGTACTGCCACTCCGCCTCGGTCGGCAGGCGGTAGCCGTCGGACGCCCAGTCGCAGACCACCGCCCCGCTCTGCGCGTCGCGGGAGTAGGCCTGGTTCAGTCCGGACCGGGCCGAGAGCCGGTTGCACACGTCGATCGCGTCGAGCCAGCTGACGTTCGTCGCCGGCGAGGCGCCGCTCGCGGAGGGATGGGGAGCCGCCCCCGTGACGGCACGGTGGAGGTCCGCCGTGACGGGATATCGGCCGAACAGGAAGGGAGCGATCTCGACCCGCCAGCGGGTGCCGCGCCGGTCGTCGCGAAGCTCCACCTCGCCGCCGGGGACATGGACCATCGAGGGGGCCGCCGGGTCGTCGGTCGGTGGGCGCACAGGGCGTGCCTTTCGGTCCGGGGTGATCACGAGGTCGTCGTGCGCCCACGATACGGGGGGCCCGACGCATCGAGAACGGCGGGCACATCGAGAACGGAGGACCGGCCCCGTTACCCGTCGTCTCCGATCTCGGGGAGACTGGCGAGGTGCGTTCCGACTGGTCAGGCCTTCCCGTCCGCCATGTTCTGCCCGAGCTGCTCACCGCCCTGGAGGAGCACGGCGTCGCCGTGCTCACCGCGCCGCCCGGCACGGGCAAGACCACGCTCGTCCCGCTGGCGCTGGCCGGGCTGCTCGGCGGCTCCGCCCCGAAGCGGGTGATCGTAGCCGAGCCCCGCCGGATGGCGGTGCGGGCGGCGGCCCGGCGGATGGCGTGGCTGCTGGAGTCGGAAGTGGGCGCGGAGGTCGGGTTCTCCGTCCGCGGCGAGCGCAGAGTGGGCCCGGACACCCTCGTCGAGGTCGTCACCACCGGGGTCCTGCTCCAGCGGCTCCAGCGCGACGCCGAACTCGGTGGCGTGGACGCGGTGTTGATGGACGAGTGCCACGAACGCCACCTGGACGCCGACACCGCCCTGGCCTTCCTCCTCGACGTCCGCGCCACCCTCCGCCCCGACCTGCGGATCATCGCCACCTCCGCCACCGCCGACGCCGCGTCCTGGGCCGGGCTGCTCGGCTCCGGCACGGCCGGCCTCCCCGCGAGCACCGCACTCCGGTCCGGCGTGCCCGGCGGGTCCCCGGCGAGCGCCGTAGCCGGGCCGGACGCTCCGGAGGCGGCGCCGACCGTGCACGCCTCCGGCACCATGCACCCGGTCACGCCGCTCTGGGCCCCGCCGCCCCGGGCGGTGACGCCCCCGCGCGGCCTGCGGGTGGACCCCGCGTTCCTGTCCCACGTCGCCGACGTCGTACGGCGTGCGCTGGACGAGCACGAGGGGGACGTACTGTGCTTCCTGCCGGGGGTCGGCGAGATCGGCAGGGTCGCCGGGATGCTCGGCGGCGTCGACGGCGTCGAGATCCTGCAGGTCCACGGCCAGGCCCCGGCCCGCGTGCAGGACGCGGTGCTCTCGCCCGGTGCGGGTCGGCGGGTGGTGCTCGCCACCTCGGTCGCCGAGTCGAGCCTGACCGTCCCGGGTGTCCGGATCGTGGTCGACTCCGGTCTCGCCCGCGAGCCTCGCACCGACCACGCCCGCGGCCTCGGTTCGCTCACCACCGTCCGCGCGTCCAGGGCCTCCGCCGTCCAGCGCGCCGGCCGGGCGGGGCGCGAGGCGCCGGGAGTGGTGTACCGATGCTGGTCGCAGGCCGAGCACGATCGGCTCCCCGAGCACGCCCAGCCCGAGATCGCCCTCGCCGACCTGACCGGCTTCGCCCTCCAGGCAGCCTGCTGGGGCGACCCCTCCGCGGCCGGCCTGGCCCTGCTCGACCCGCCGCCGCCCGCGGCGATGGAGGCCGCGCGGCGGACCCTGCAAGCGCTGGGCGCCCTCGACGGCCGGGTCACCGCCCGGGGTCGGCGGATGGCCGCCGCCGGGGTCCATCCCCGGCTGGCCCGGGCTCTGATCGACGTCGGCCCCCGTGCGGCGGAGGTGGTGGCGCTGCTGTCCGAGCAGCTCCCCCGGGACGCGGGCGACGACCTGGTCGAGGCCTGGCGTGCCGCCCGGCGGGGTGGGGACGGTTTCTCCGCGCGCTGGCGTCAGGAGGCGAGGCGGCTGTCCCGGACCGTCCCCGGGGAGAACGGCGCCCGGACCCCGCGCGGCCAGGAACAGAAGCAGGGCGACGACGCGCTGGCCGGGCTGGTGGTGGCGCTGGCATACCCGGAGCGGGTGGCCAGACGGCGGGGCGGCTCCTACCTCATGGCGTCGGGGACGGCCGCGGAGCTCCCGCAGGGATCGCGGCTGGGAAGCGCGGAGTGGCTGGCCGTCGCAGTGGCGGACCGGCCCGCCGGAGCCGCCTCGGCCCGGATCAGGCAGGCCGTCGTGATCGACGAGGAGACGGCCCGGCTCGCCGCCGCCCCCCTGCACCGTTCCGGCGAGGAGGTGGTGTGGCACGTCCCGCCCGGTGAGCGGCGGGGCGACGTCTCGGCACGCCGAGTGGAGCGCCTCGGCGCCATCGAGCTGTCCTCGGCCCGGCTCCGCGACGCCGACGTCAGGCCCGCCGTACTGGACGGGCTGCGTGTCGAGGGCCTGGCGATCCTGCGCTGGACGCCCGAGGCCGTCGCGCTGCGCGAGCGCCTGGCCTTCTGCCACCGGACGCTCGGCGATCCGTGGCAGGCGATGGACGACGAGGCCCTGACCGAGGCGGCCGACCGGTGGCTGGAGCCCGAGCTGTCCCATGCCCGCCGCCGCTCCGACCTGGAACGGATCGACGTGGCCTCGGCGCTGCACCGCCTGGTCCCGTGGAGCGCGCGTCTTGCGGAGACGGCCCCCGAGCGGATCGAGGTCCCGAGCGGCTCGCGGATCAGGGTCGACTACTCCGGTGACCAGCCGGTCCTCGCCGTCAAGCTGCAGGAGCTGTTCGGCTGGGACGAGGCGCCACGCGTGGCCGGGGTCCCGCTGGTCGTCCACCTGCTCTCCCCGGCGGGCCGCCCGGCGGCGGTGACCGCCGACCTGGCCTCCTTCTGGCGGGGCGACGGCTACCGCTCGGTCCGCGCCGAGCTGCGGGGCCGCTATCCCAAGCATCCCTGGCCCGAGGACCCCCTGTCCGCCGTCGCCACCCGCCGGACCAACCGCCCGCACCGCTGAACCTCAGCAGCCGGCCCCGGCGTCGACAGGCCCGTCGAGAGACAGACGCGCCACCCGGTGAACCCCCCGTCCGCGGGCCTTTTCGCTTGCGCACGCCCGCCTCCCGTGGGATATCTTAGTGATATCACTTCGATAGCAAAGGCGGAGCTCATGGAACGACGCGCTCTCCGAGTCAACGGATTCGCCGTGCTGGCCGGGCTGGTGGTCCTCGGGATCGCCCTGGCCCTGGCCGCGCAGGCGGCCGACCCGGCACTGCTGCCCTACGCCGCGATCCTGTGGGGGATCATCGCGATGATCGTGGCCACCGGCTTCGTGGTGATCAACCCGAACGAGGCGAAGGTGGTGCAGTTCCTGGGCCGCTACATCGGGTCGGTGAACGACGCGGGCTTCCAGTGGGTGCCGCCGCTCACCAGCAGGCGGCGGATCACCCTGCGGGTGCGCAACTTCGAGACGGCCAAGCTCAAGGTGAACGACGCCAACGGCAACCCCGTGGAGATCGCGGCCGTCGTCGTCTACAAGGTGATCGACACCGCCACGGCCGCGTTCTCCGTCGACGACTACGAGAACTACGTGGCGATCCAGTCTGAGGCGGCCGTCCGGCACCTGGCCACCACCCACCCCTACGACAACCACGAGGAGGACGGCACCAGCCTGCGTGACGGCGCCGAGGTGGCCGCCGAGCTCACCACCGAACTGAGCGAGCGCACCCAACTGGCCGGGGTGCAGGTGCTGGAGGCCCGGATCACCCACCTCGCCTACGCGCCGGAGATCGCCCAGGCGATGCTGGTCCGCCAGCAGGCCACCCAGGTCGTCGCGGCGCGCACGCAGATCGTCGCGGGCGCGGTAGGAATGGTGCAGCTCGCATTGAACAGGCTGGCCGAGGAGGGCGTCGTGGAGCTCGACGAGGAGCGCAAGGCACAGATGGTGTCCAACCTGCTGGTCGTCCTATGCGGTGACCGGGCGACCCAGCCGGTGGTCAACGCCGGCAGTCTGTATGCCTGAGCGCAAAAAGGTCCTGCTCAGGCTTGATCCGGCCGTCTACGAGGCGATCGCCAGGTGGGCGGCCGACGACCTGCGGAGCGTCAACGCCCAACTCGAGTACGCGCTGCGCCTGGCCCTGCGGGGAACGGGCCGCGACGTCAAACGGACCGAGCCGGAATCGGCCGGGCGAGACGACGCAACAGAGCGGGATAACGCCGACGAGCCGGACAAGTCATCTGATTGAGACGTGAGAAGCTTCCGTTAACGCATTCGCCGGACGACACTCAGTGCATGTCGTGGGTGGGAAAGTCCGCAGCGGAGATCGCGGAGGCCGTACGACGGGGAAGGGTCACCGCGCCGGCGGTCGTCGAGGCGCACCTCCAGACGATCGCCAAGTACGACGAGCGCATCGGGGCGTTCCGCAAGGTCCGCACCGAGCGGGCACTCGCCGAGGCGCGGGCCGTACAGGGGCGGGCCGACCTGGAGGCGCTGCCACTCGCCGGAGTGCCCGTCGCGATCAAGGACAACGTCGCGATCCGGGGCGAGGCGATGCGCAACGGATCCGCGGCGACGTCCAACTCCGCCGCCACCGAGGACCATCCGGTGGTGAGCAGGCTCAGAGCGGCGGGCGCGGTGATCGTGGGGATCACCAACGTGCCGGAGCTGTGCCTGGTGGGGTTCTCCGACAGCGTGTACGGCGTGACGCGCAATCCCTGGGACCTGAAACGCACACCCGGCGGGTCGTCGAGCGGAAGCGCGGCGGCCGTCGCGGCGGGGATGGTCCCGCTGGCCCACGGCAGCGACGGGCTCGGCTCACTGCGCATCCCGGCCGCCTGCTGCGGGCTCGTCTCGATCAAGCCGGGGCAGGAGGTGGTCCCCGCGCCCGAGCGCGACTGGCACGGGATGTCGGAGAACGGCCCGCTGGCCACCACCGTGACCGACCTCGCCCTGGCGCTGGCGGTGATGGCCGGTGACATGTCCCTGGCGACCCCCGGCGAGAGCGAGTCCCTCGAATTCGGCAGCGCCATCGACGACTATCCGGGCGGGCTCACCCCGGCGGAGCCGGTGAAGCTGCGGATCGCGATGGCTCCCGCGCCGCTGCCCCCGGGGTTCGCGGTGGACGCCGAATTCCAGAGGGCGGTGGTCGAGGCCGCGGACACGCTCGGCGCCGCCGGCCACACCGTGGTGGAGCACGACGCCCGGATGCCCGGCTGGCTCGGCTCCGCGGCGATCGCCGCCTGGCTGGCCTGCGCCCGGCAGGAGACCGAGGGGCTCGACCCGCGCAGGCTGGAGCAGCGCACCAGATCCCTGGCGAAGATGGGCCGGCTGCTCGCCCGGATCGGGATGGACGGCTCGGCGGGCCGCGACCGCTGGCGCGCCTACGGTGCCGACCAGTGGTTCGGCAACGCCGACGTGCTCATCACCCCGACACTCGCCGCCGTCCCCCCGCCCGTCGGGCGCTGGGGCCGGCGCGGGCTGCTGCCCAACGTGCGCACCAACGTGACGTACGCCCCCGCCACCGCGGCCTGGAACATGGCCGGCTGGCCCGCGATGACGGTCCCGTACGGCTGGCACTCCACCGGCATGCCCATCGGCGTCCAGCTCGTCGCCGCTCCGGGTGGCGAGTCCCAGCTCCTGGCCCTGGCCGCCCAGCTGGAGAGCGCCCACCCCTGGCTCCGCCATGCCCCACTCGACTGACGGTCCCCCGGCGCCCGGCGCCGCCGCGCCGCGCGCCGTACGGCATGCGCCTCGTGGAGTAGCCGGTCATCGCCCCGGAGGGGGTACCTCGCCGCCGTCGACCTGAGGTGACCAAGTAAGGGGCCGGGTGGCCGGGTACGGGGGGCGGCCGGGTCAGGTCGGCGCGGGCACCGGCCGGGCCTCCGCCCGCGCGATGCGCGCCTTGACGTCGCGGAAGTGCAGCCGCATCGCCTCCCGGGCGGCCTCGGCGTCCCGAGCGCGAAGCGCCGCCACGATCCGGTGGTGGTTGACGAGGATCTCCGCGGTCCGCTCCTCCGGCGGGCCGAGCGTCGGCTCGACCTCGTGGTAGACGTCCCAGAACAGGCCGATCAGCTGCAGCACCAGCTCGTTGCCGCACGACTCGTATAGCAGCGCGTGGAACGCCCGGTCGGCCTCCCGGTCCCGATCCATGGCGTTGACCAGGGCGTCCAACGCGGCGAGCCGGGGAGCGCTGGTGCTCTGGGCCACCTGGCCGATCAGCCCGGTCTCGAGCAACTCGCGGACCTCGACCAGCTCGTGCAGCGCGCGGATCCCGCCGCCCGGCCCCGAACGCACCTGGAAGGCGAGCGACGGGGTCAGCACGTCGAGCGAGGCGTGCCCGACGAACGTCCCATGACCGTGCCGGATCTCGACGATGCCCAACGCCCGCAGGGCCCGCACGGCCTCGCGGACGCTGTTGCGGCTCGCCCCGAGCAGATCCATCAACTGCACTTCGGTCGGCATCGGTGACCCGGGGGCCAGTCCGCGCTCGTGGATCAGGGCGACGATGCGCTCTTGAAGCGACACGCCGTCACGCATACGCATGCTGCCTCCCGGCTCGTCGAAGACTTTGCGTCCAAACATCCCACCTCTCGGTCCTGGAAGGCCAGGCGGGGCAGGAAATTTTACGCCGACGACATGGATGGGCCACCGGACGGACGTGATTTGTTCCCACCCGGTCAAGACGTAGGATGTCCTCCACTGCCGGATGATCCACGACCGGCATCCGGATGCCGTCAAGGCGCGGCGATGGCGCCCACCGGGGGCCCGTGAGCACCATCGCCAAGCGGTTCGTGTCCCTTCAGCCGACGTCGTCGAACGGCAGCCGCAGCCCGAGCTGACCGCCGATCGGAAGGTTCCGCTGCCGGATCAGGTCCAGCTCGGTGCCGGTGAGAGCGCGCCGGTAGACGCGTACCTCATCCAGCGTCCCGCGGAAGCGGTCCACCCCGTCCAGCCGCTGTCCGATGTGGATGCCCTCAAGCCCGAACTCCTTGCCGAGGGTCAGCGAACCGGCCGGCGCCGCCGCCGCCGAGACCTGCACGCCGTCCACCAGGAGTCGGAGCTCGCCGCGTACCCGCTGGAGCGCCACGAAGTGCCACTGCCCGTCGTTGTACGCGCTCGGCGACTGTACGGTCACGTCGAACCGGTCGACGGAGAGGACCGCCCGGATGCGGTTGCCGGCCGGTTCGGCCCGCAGCCACAGTGCCGGCGGGTTGGTGCCCCGGTCCACCCGGTGGAACCAGAGGATCGAGTGCGCGCCGACCCGGTCCGAGTACCGGATCCAGGAGGTCAGCGTGAAGTCCTTCGCGCCGAGGTCGACGGAGTCGTCGAACGGCACCTCCACCCGGTCGTCCACCCGGTCCAGGGCCAGCCCGTCGCCGAACCGCCCGTCGGTGGTCTGCGCCCCACCGCGGACATACGCCTCGTTGCGGTACGGCGACGTGTCCGGCGTCGTCGGGCCCGGCGCCGGAGGTCCGGGGATGCCGGGCGGGGTGCCGTTCGGCGTCTCCAGGTACGCCTCGTTGAACCGCGCGAACCGGATCTGCTCGTACGGCGTGACGGTGCCGGCCTCGTACATCAGGGCCGCCTCGTCGCCGTCCAGACGCACCATGTCCGAGTACGCCGACGGCCCCCAGTAGAAGACCTTGCCCTCGTCCCAGGTCTCGAAGCGGCGCCCCTCGTCGTAGGACGACCGGATCCCCATCGCCTCCCGGGCGCCCGGGTGCATCGGCGAGGAGAAGAGGAGTCGCTCGTCGCCGAACCGCAGCAGCGACGCCTGGACGTCGGTCGTCGCCGGCGCCGGCATGGTGCGGAACGGCGCGTCCCACGTCTCGCCGCCGTCACCGCTGGTCGCGTACCCCCGGCTGCCCTCGTCGGTGCCGCGCTCGCGGGCCGAGGCGTAGATCCGCCCGTCGGTGAGCTCGACGACGGTGACCTCCTGGGCGATGACCGTGCCGTCGTCGCGGGACGTCTCGGCGCCGATGTTCCAGGTCGTCCCGCTGTCGTCGCTGTAGAGCAGGTGCGTGCCGTAGACGTGCTTGCCGGCCTGGTCCAGGCTCTCGAAACCCGCCCCGACGACCAGCCGGCCGGCGTGCGGGCCGAGCTTGAGCTGGATGCCGTGCATCGGGCCGGTGGCGTACCAGAAGTTCCACTCCGGACGCTTGCCCTCGGTCATCTCCCTGGCGGCCGACCAGGTCGTCCCGTGGTCGTCGCTGAACTGCACCCAGGGGTCACGGTCACAGCCGTTCGGGCACGGCTCCGCACCGTTGTGGGTGCTCACCAGCACGACCCGCCCGGTGCGCTCGTCGACGATCGGCACCGGGTTGCCGTGGGTCGTGCCGTTGCCCTCCGAGATCACCTGCAGTGGCCCCCAGGTCCGCCCGCCGTCGGCGGAACGGCGCAGCACGAGGTCGATGTCCTCGTCGTCGCCGCAGTCCTTCACCCGCCCCTCGGCGAACGCCAGGACCATGCCGTTCGTGGCCCGCACCACGGCGGGGATCCGGAAGCAGCCGTATCCGAAGTCGCCCTGCTTGTAGAGCACCTGCTCGTCCACGAACGGTGCGGTGCCGCCGGTCGCGCGAGCCTCGAAGGTCTCCGTCGGCGCCGCGGTCGCCGGCGCGCCGAACGCACTGACGAGTAAGCCGGCGAGCACCATTACGGCGCCCGCCCGGCGGCGACGGAAGCGCCCGGTACGGCCGCCCTCCGGGGGATAAGCATCGTGCATGTCCTCGCCCTTCCTGACGGGAGAAGTTACGAGGAGACATCCTACGTCCAACGTAGGATGTTAAATAGATCGTGAACGTGGAATGTTCACCGGAGGGCGAATGTGTTGCCGGCCTATACCAGCGCGTCCGGTGCCAGAACTGATGCAGGGCGGTTGACCTGGTCTTCCAGGCTCGGTTGTCGCCGGTTCGCCTTCGGTCGCATCGCATCGTGGCCGTCCGCGACAGCAAGGACGAGAGCCGGCACCGCTCTTCACCCCGAGTGCGTGGCGTGCGTTCCTCGGCGGCATCAGGAACGGCGAGTCCGACTGAGCGCGCGTACCGAACCCCGAAGAGGTTCCACGGCGAGCGGCCCTGAAGTGGTGGGAGAGGGTGGCCGCAGGCGACGGCGGCCCACCCTGAGCAGCACCCAAAAGATGGCTTCAGCGTCGGCGGGACCGCTGGGCGGCCCGTAAGCGAGCGGCTACGACGGGCACGCCGTACGGCCGGACAGCCTGGCGCGGAGGTGGGCGGGTGTTCCGGCCGGCTTGGAAAAAAGCCAGGAACCGTCGCGCCCGCGCCCAGGCCGGAGGCCGGGATCACCAGGCGGCAACCACCACGCCGGCCGGAACACCCGCCCACCGCAGCGCGACCAGACCCCGGCCCTCGTCCCGGGACCAGGCCTTCCTGCCCTCGTCCCGGTACCGGGGCTTCCTGCCCTCGTCCCAGTACCGGGTCTTCCTGGCCCCTGTCCCAGGACCGGCGGGCCGGTCAGACGCCGGTGGGGTGCCAGACGGTCTTGGTCTCCAGGAAGGCCGTCAGGCGCTTGGTACCGGGATCAGCCGACCAGTCGGTCACGGCGGGGCGCAGGACGCGCTTGAGGTTCTCCGCCGCCTCCTGCTCGCACCTGACCGCCAGCTCCGGGTCGGCGACCCCGGTCAGGTCGATGGCGTTGACGTCCATGTGCGCGGCCAGCCAGGGCGCGATCTCCTTGACCGAGCCGGTGAGGATGTTGACCACGCCACCGGGCAGGTCGGAGGTGGCGAGCACCTCGGCCAGGGTGATGGAGGGCAGCGGGGCCCGCTCGCTGGCGATCACGACGCAGGTGTTGCCCGTGGCGATCACCGGGGCGATCACCGAGACGAGCCCGAGCAGGGGCTCGTCCGGGGCGACCACCGCGACCACGCCGGTCGGCTCCGGCGAGGAGACGTTGAAGTAGGGACCGGCGACCGGGTTGGTCGCCCCGGCCACCGAGGCGATCTTGTCGGTCCAGCCGGCGTACCAGACCAGCCGGTCGACGGCCGCGTCCACGACGTCCCCGGCCTTCTTCGTGCCCGTCTCGGCCAGCTCGGCGACGAACTGCGCCCGGCGGCTCTCCAGCATCTCGGCGACGCGGTAGAGGATCTGCCCCCGGTTGTACGGGGTCGCGCCCGACCAGCCGCCGAAGGCCTTGCGCGCGGCGGAGACGGCGTCGCGGGCGTCCTTGCGGGAGGCCTTCGACGCGTTGGCCAGGAAGTCACCCTTGGAGGAGGTCACGACGTAGGACCTTCCGCTCTCCGACCGCGGGAACGCCCCGCCGATGTACAGCTTGTAGGTCTTGCGTACGGCCAGCCGTACGGGCTCGCGGCCACTCGGCCGCTCGGCCTTACTCATCTCCCTGCCCTCTCCACATGCTCTCCTGCTGCGCCAGCCGGGCCGGCACGAAGATCTGACCGCAGCGGCTCACCCCGCACCGGTGGGCGAACCAGCCCCTCGGCGCGGGACGGCCGGCACGGGCGTAGTCATGGTCCCGGGTGCTCTGGGCCCGGCGGTCGCGGCGCCTGGCCGCGTGCTGCTCACACATCGAGATACGCCTCCAACCCATGGCGTCCGCCTTCCCTGCCGTATCCGGACTCCTTGTAACCTCCGAACGGGGAAGTGGGGTCGAACTTGTTGAAGGTGTTGGCCCAGACGACCCCCGCGCGGAGCCGGTCCGCCATCCACAGGATGCGCGAGCCCTTCTCCGTCCACACACCGGCGGACAGGCCGAAGGGGGTGTTGTTGGCCTTCTCGACGGCCTCGGCGGGGGTACGGAAGGTCAGCACGGACAGGACCGGGCCGAAGACCTCCTCGCGGGCGATCCGGTGCGACTGGGCGACGCCGGTGAAGATCGTCGGCGGGAACCAGAAGCCCTTGTCGGGCAGCGGGCACACCGGGGACCAGCGCTCGGCGCCCTCCGCCTCTCCGAGGTCCGACAGCTCGCGGATCCTGGCAAGCTGGGCGGCGGAGTTGATCGCCCCGATGTCGGTGTTCTTGTCCAGCGGGTCGCCCAGGCGCAGTGTGCCCAGCCGCCGCTTCAGCGCGTCGAGCAGCTCCGTGGCGATCGACTCCTGGACCAGCAGGCGGGAGCCCGCACAGCAGACGTGCCCCTGGTTGAAGAAGATCCCGTTGACGATGCCCTCGACGGCCTGGTCGAGCGCGGCGTCGTCGAACACGATGTTGGCGGCCTTGCCGCCGAGCTCCAGGGTGACCTTCTTGCCCGACCCGGCGACGGAGCGGGCGATCAGACGGCCGACCTCGGTGGAACCGGTGAAGGCGACCTTGTTCACGTCCGGGTGGTTCACCAGGGCCGCGCCGGTCTCGCCCGCGCCGGTCACGATGTTGACCACGCCCGGCGGGAGGTCGGCCTGCCGGCAGATCTCCGCGAACAGCAGCGCGCTCAGCGGGGTGGTCTCGGCCGGCTTGAGGACGACCGTGTTGCCGGCGGCCAGCGCGGGCGCGATCTTCCACGCGAGCATGAGCAGCGGGAAGTTCCACGGGATGACCTGGCCGGCGACGCCGAGCGGCCGCGGATCCGGACCGTACCCGGCGTAGCCGAGCTTGTCGGCCCAGCCCGCGTAGTAGAAGAAGTGCGCCGCGACCAGCGGCAGGTCGACGTCGCGGGACTCGCGGATCGGCTTTCCGTTGTCCAGGGTCTCCAGCACGGCGAGTTCGCGCGCACGCTCCTGGATGATGCGGGCGATCCGGAAAAGGTATTTCGCCCGTTCGGAGCCGGGCATCGCCGACCAGGTGGTGAACGCCTCGCGGGCGGCCCGGACGGCCCGGTCGACGTCGTCGGCGGAGGCGACGGCCACCTCGGCCAGGACCTCCTCGGAAGCGGGGTTGATCGTCTTGAGGGACGTGCCCGACCCGTCGGTGAACTCACCGCCGATGAAGAGGCCGTAGGACGACTTGATGTCGACGACGTCGCGGGATTCGGGAGCCGGTGCGTATTCGAACATCGATCAGTCCAGGGTGAAGTAGTCGGGGCCCGCGTACCGGCCGGTTGCCATCTTCTGCCGCTGCATGAGCAGGTCGTTGAGCACACTGGACGCGCCGAGACGGAACCAGTCGGGGTCCAGCCAGCCCTCGCCGACGGTCTCGTTGACCAGGACGAGCATCTTGACGGCGTCCTTGGTGGTCCGGATGCCACCCGCCGGCTTCACGCCGACCTTGCGGCCGGTCGCGGCGAGGAAGTCACGCACCGCCTCCAGCATGACCAGCGTCACCGGGAGGGTCGCGGCGGGCTGCACCTTGCCGGTGGAGGTCTTGATGAAGTCGCCCCCGGCCAGCATGGCCAGCCAGGACGCACGCCGTACGTTGTCGTAGGTCGCGAGCTCGCCGGTCTCCAGGATCACCTTCAGGTGCGCACCTTGCTTGTCTCCGGAACGACCGCAGGCGGCCTTGATCGCGGCGATCTCCTCGAAGACCTTCAGGTAGTCGCCCGCGAGGAACGCGCCCCGGTCGATCACCATGTCGATCTCGTCGGCCCCGGCCGCCACCGCGAAGGCGGTGTCGGCGACCTTGACCTCCAGGGACGAGCGCCCGCTGGGGAACGCGGTGGCCACGCTGGCCACCTTCACGCCGGAGCCGCCGAGTGCGGCGACCGCCTGGGCCACCAGGTCGGGGTAGACGCAGACCGCGGCCACCGAGGGCACGGTCGGGTCACTCGGGTCGGGACGGACCGCCTTGGCGCACATCGCCCTGACCTTGCCCGGCGTGTCGGCGCCTTCGAGGGTTGTCAGGTCCACCATGCGGATGGCCAGGTCGATGGCCTCCGCCTTGGCCGTCGTCTTGATCGATCGGGTGCCGAGCATCGCAGCCCGCTGGTCGGCGCCCACACGGTCGACACCGGGCAGGCCGTGCAGGAAAGCTCGCAGCGTGACGTTGGACGCGGCCACGTCGGCGAGCGGAGTAGTCATAGTTGACACCTCTCCAGCATGCCGACTGGTGTGATTAGTTCCAAACTGGACACTGCCCAGCCCCACCACTCCTTTTCGTCAACATTCGCCGACGTGAGCGGCGGTCATGGCGGGGTGCCGTACCCACGGCCCCGCGACCTCCTCCTGCCGAGCGCCGATGTGTCGTCCGGCGGATCGTCCGCGGGCCCGGGGAGCAGGCCGGGAGGGCGTGTTCCGGCATGCCTAGGACGGTGGCCGGTGGGACCTAGGTAGTCCTACGGCGGGGCTCGTCCGGTAGATAAGGCATCCGCCCGATGTGAGGGTGGGGGTCTTAGGACGAATCTTGAGTGTGTAAGGAACCGCACCACTCAAGGAGAACTCGACATGAGTCCCGAACTGCACCTCCAGATGATCGACAGCCGCACCACCGAGCTCCGCAGGGCGGCGGCCGACTACCGCCTCGCCCGCCAGGCCGAGGCCGCCAAGAAGCGCCGCTCTGCGGGAGGTCTCCGCCGGAGCCTCTTCGGCAAAATCATCCCGGCATGACCCTGTCACGAGAGCCCGGCCGCCTCCGCTCGCCCGGCCGGGCCTCTCAGCCCCCGTAAGCCTTTTCGCCGAACGATAAATAGGGCAATAACCCCCAAAGGGCATGGCATGCTGGACGACATGATGGGTCGGGCGGTAAGCCCCGTCTTCGTGGGGCGGGAGACGGAGCTCGCGGGCCTGGCCGAGGCCTTCGAGCAGGCACGTGACAACGCGGCCGCGGCCGTCCTGCTCGGCGGCGAGGCGGGGGTCGGCAAGACCCGGCTGATCGGGTCCTTCGCCGAGCGGGCCGCGGCCGACGGGGCTCATGTGCTCATCGGCGGCTGCGTGGAACTGTCCACGGAAGGCCTCGCCTACGCCCCGTTCACCGCGGCCATCCGTCAGCTCGTCCGCGAGTGCGGCGCCGAGAAGGTCGCGGCGATGCTGCCGGACGGCGGCGCACGCGACCTGGCCCGGCTGCTGCCCGAGTTCGGCGAGCCCAGCGGCGACGTCGAGAGCGACACCGCACGCGCCCGGCTCTTCGAACAGATCCTCACGCTCCTGGAGCGGCTGGCCGAACGCCGCCCGGTGATCCTCGTCATCGAGGACATCCACTGGGCCGACCGTTCCAGCCGCGACCTGATCGCCTTCCTCAGCCGGAACCTGCGCACCACACCGGTCCTGATGGTCCTCACCTACCGCTCCGACGACCTGCACCGCCAGCATCCGCTCCGGCCGGTGCTCGCCGAGCTCAACCGGGTCGACGGGGTCCTCAGGCTGGACCTGCCCCGGCTCACCCAGGACGAGGTGGCCGCCCAGATGGCCGGCATCCTCGGCATCAACCCCGAATTCTCCCAGGTCGACAAGGTTTTCCAGCGCAGCGAGGGCATCCCGCTGTTCGTCGAGGCGCTGGTCGACTGCGGGGGCGAGTGCTCCTTCCCCGAATCCCTGCACGACCTGATCATCGGTTCCGTCGAGCAGCTCCCCGACGAGACCCAGCGGGTGCTGCGCATCGCCGCGGCCGGCGGGATCCGGGTGGGTCACGAACTGCTCGCCGCGGTCAGCGGGCTGTCCGACGTCGACCTGGAGGACGCGCTGCGTCCCGCCATCTCCGCCAACGTGCTGCAGATCGCCGACGGCCGCGCCTACGCCTTCCGCCACTCGCTGATCCGCGAGGCCGTACACGACGAGCTGCTGCCCGGCGAGCACGTACGGATGCACGCCCGCTTCGCCGAGGAGATCGGCAGGGACCGCGGGCTGGTGCCGCGAGGCCGGGCCGCCGTCGAGATCGCCCACCACTGGTACTCCGCCCGCGACGACCTCTGGGCCCTCATCTCCGCCTGGGAGGCGGCGGGCAAGGCCGCGAAGACCTTCGCCTACAACGAGAAGCTCCAGCTCCTGGAGCGGGTGCTCACCCTGTGGAGCAAGGTCCCCGACGCCGCGGAGCGGATCGGCGTGGACCACACCACGGTTCTGGAACAGGCGTCGGAGGCGGCCCACGCCTGCGGCGAGGTCGAGCGGGGCGGCCGGTTCGTCAAGGCCGCGCTGGAGGAGCTCGACGAGCGGACCTCGCCCGCACGGGTGGCCGAGCTGGTCGTACGGCGGTCGCAGTTCAAGATGTCCAAGCGGAAGCCGGGCGCGCTGGACGACCTCCGCTACGCCGAGCGGCTCGTCCCCGAACCGGGGCTGGACCGCGCCAACGTGCTGTCCAGGCTCGGCTCCTACCTGATGTTCAGCGGCGAGGTGACCGAGGGGACGACGCTCACCGAGGAGGCGCTGCGGATCGCCCGCGAGCACGGCGACGAGTGCCTGGAGGCCGACCTGCTGCTCAACCTCGCCCTGGGCCACTCGATCGCCGGACGCCTCGACACCACGATCGCCGTCAACTCGACCGCCCAGGCGATCGGCGAGCGCGTCGGCTCCGGCCGGATCATCCTCCGCGCCCTCGCCAACACCGTGGACACGCTGAACAACATGGGCCGCTCGGCCGAGGCGATCGAGCTGGCGCTCGAAGGCGAGCGGCTCGCCCGGGACTACGGCCGCTACCGCGTCCAGGGCACGTTCCTGGCCAACAACAGGGCGGAGGCCCTGGAGGCGCTGGGCCGGTTCGACGAGGCGGCCGAACTGGCCGACCGGGCGCTGATGATGGATCCCACCCTGCGCACCCGCCACCACCTGCGTCGCATCCGCGCCGACGTGGCGATCGCGCGAGGCGAGATCGACGTGGTCAGATCCGTGCTGAACGAGGTGGACGCCTTCTCTGTCCAGGAGGAGTTCACCCAGGAGCTGTCCGCCAACGCCCGGCTCAGGATAGGCCTGCACCTGCTGAGCGGCGAGCCGCTCGCCGCCCTGGGAGTGGCCGAGGAGGCCGTCCACATGGCGCAGATCCTCAGCAAGCCCATGCTGGGCTGGCGGATACTCGCCCTGCTGTCCGGAATCTGCGAGGCCACCGAGACACTCGCGCCCGAGCGGGCGGCGGCACTGCGCGGCCAGATCGAAGACGCCGGGGCCACGATGACGGCGGACAGCCCGGTGGCCGAGGCCTACCGCCTCTGCTTCAACCGCGACCACGACGCCGCGGCCACCGCCTGGGAACGGCTGGACCGGCCCTTCATGCGCGTCAAGTCGCTGCTCCACGCGGGGCGGGCCGCGGCCGGCGCCGGTGACCGCGATGGCGCCGCCGTACGGCTGCGCACGGCCCATCCCCTCGCGGTCGCGCTGTCGGCGCAGCCGTTGATCACGGAGATCGAGTCCCTGGCCCGCCGGGTCGGGGCCCCGCTGGAGCAGGAGCCGTCTCCGGAGAGCTCCCCCGCGCTCGTCCCGATGCTGACTCCGCGCGAGCAGGAGGTGCTCCGACTGGTCGCCCAGGGACGGTCGAACCGCGACATCGCCACCGAGCTGTTCATCTCCGCCAAGACGGTGAGCGTGCACGTCTCGAACATCCTGGGCAAGCTCGGGGTCTCCACCCGGGGCGAGGCCGCGGCGGCGGCGCATCGGCTGGCCCTGATCGGCTGATTCACGTACGGCGGGTCGGCTGGTCCACGGGCCGGCTGGTCCGCGTACGGTGGGGCGGCGGTCTGGGTGGGGGTTTCGCGGTGCGCGCTGCGGTGGGTGGGTGTTCCGGCCGGCCGTCGCAGTCGCCGTCTCGTTTTTCAGGCCTCCGGCCTGACGGGCGCGACGGTTGCGGTTTTTTATAAGCCGGCCGGAACACCCACCCACCTCCGCGCCAGGCTGCCGCGCCGTACGGCGTGCGGACCGCAGTTGCTTGCTTCCGGACCGCCCATCGGGCTCTTTGACGCTGAAGCGATCCGTGCGGGGCCGTTCAGGGCCGGTCGCCGTAGCTGACGCGTTCCTCTCCGACCAGTGCAGGGCCGAGCGCCCTGGGGATGGAGGGCCGAGTGCGTTTTCTCATGGTGGTGCTCCCTGGCGAGTGATCGTTTGTTGGGAAGCGCACGGCTGATTCGCTTGAGAGGCGTGCACTTCCCAACGAACGATCTTCAAACGGGGTGAGGTCGCCACTCCGAGGAGGTGTCGCTCACGCATCGCGTAGCCGTAACAGCAGGCCACCGCCCAGGAGCGCCGCGGCGGCCCAGGCTGCGAGCACGCCGAGGCCCGCCCACGGGCTGAGGGGCAGGCTGGAGAGGTGGGTGGTCGCCTGGATGGCGAGCCCCGCGTTCATCGGCGAGATCTGCCACAGGAGCTTGGCGGCGTCCTCGTCGGGGATCATGAGAATGATGGCCGGGAAGAGGTAGAGCAGACCGAGGACGACGCCGATCGCGGTCGCGGAGTCCCGTACGGCGGTGGCGATGCCCAGGCTGAACAGGGCGATCAGCGCGAGGTAGAGCACCGAGCCGACGGCGGCGCGCAGCATCGGCCCGTCGGTGAGGGCCGGCAGCTCAGGGGCGAAGCCGTTGTCGAGCAGGATGACCCGCCCGGCCAGCGCGGACGCGAGCACCGCGACGCTTCCCGCGGTCAGCGTCAGCCCGGTGAGGATGACGGCCTTGGCGGACAGGACGGTGATCCGTCCCGGCAGCGCCGCCAGGGTGGTGCGGATCATGCCGGTGCCGAACTCTCCGCTGATCGCCGGTACGGCCAGGATGGCGACGACCGCCTGGCCCGCCTGGATCCCGAAGAGGCTGATCTTGGCGGGGTCGTGGCCGCAGTCGGCCGGGGTGCAGGACACGACGGCGGCCGCCGCGACGCTCACGGCGACGGTCAGTGCGACAAGAGCGAGCAGGAGCCAGCCGGTTCCTGGCAGTGTGCGTAGTTTCGTCCATTCCGCATGCAGGTGCTGTCTCATGCGTCCCTCCGGCGTAGCCGGAAGACGGCCAGGCCGAGGGCGAGCGCGGCGTAGCCGGCCGGCACGGCGAAGCCGGCCCACGGCGCCAGCGGGTAGAAACCGGCGATCGGCGCGTAGTGACCGAGCACGTGGGCGTACTCCGGGATGCTCTGCTGGATCGCGAAACCGGCGGCCGGAGTGACGCGCAGTAGCCACTGCGCCGCGGTGTCGGGCAGGGCGGAGGTGGTCGCGAGGACATGCGGGACCACGATCATCACGATGGCGGCGATGACCGCCCCGACGCCGCGCCGGAACAGGGCACCGAGGGCGAGGGCGAGCACGGCGGCGACGGCGAGCAGCGCCGCCGTGCCGACGACGATGCGCACCTCGGTGAGCCAGGACACCGGAAGGATGTGGTTGCCGTTGGCGCGCAGAATCCGAGCACCGAACGTGAGCGTGCTCGCGGTGGCGGCGAGTCCGGCGACGAAGGTGACCGCGGCGATCGTGAGGGCTTTGGCCGCCAGCATCCGGCCGCGGTGCGGGACAGCGATCAGGGTGGTGCGGATGAGCCCGCTCCGGTATTCGGCAGTGACGAACATCACCGCCACCACGATCACCACGATCAGCCCGGCCAGCAGGCCGGTGAGGGTGCGCTCGACGGTCTGGCCTTCGGTGGACGGGGCGATGTCGCCGACTCCGGTGACGCTGAACATGCCACCGGATTCGCCGGCGCGGCCTGGGTGGTGGGACGACCCGTCGGGCTCTTTCGTGACGCCTATGTCGTCGTTGCGCCAGGCGCCGCCGGCTGTCTCGCCCGCCAGGTCGACCCGGTCCACGACGGCCGTGGCCTCGGTGAAGCGCGCTGCCGAGACGGACCCGCCGAGATCTCCCTGCGTCACCGTCAGATCGCCGGGCGAGGTGGCGAAGAGCCCGATCTCGACCGTGGCCGGCAGCCCGGACAGGCGGGCGGTGCCGACCTCGGCCCAGTCGGTGCCGTCGGTGGACTCGTACCCGGTGAGGGTGTCACCGGAGCGGGTCAGTCGCAGCCAGCGCGGGGAGTTCTTCGACACCCCTCCCGGACGGCCGGCCACATCGTGGGTGAAGTTGTGCTGCATCCGCACCCCGTGCGCACCGGTGACCATCACCGCCGCGTAGGCCGAACCCTGCTCCGTGCTCTGCTTGACCATGACCCCGGCCTTCGCCCACGGCACGAGCCCGGAAACGACGTTCCGGACGCCGGGGGTGACGTCGGGCTTGCGGATCTGGCCGGTCATGGAGGTCACCCGGGCGGTGATGCCGCCGTCACCGGCCAGCGTCCGATGCACGAAGAAGAACTTGTCTTCCACGGCTTCGCCACCCGGCCCCACAGGAACCGCGGGACAGGCGACCTCGGTCGGCCCGCCGGCGCACGAGGCATGGCTGCCTGAGGCGGACGACAGGCCGAGCAGCACGATGACCAGCGCTCCCGCCGTCATGGCGATCACCCAGCCGCGGACCGTCCTGAACTTGGTCCACTCGGCACGCAGCAGCCGGACCGGACCGCCAGGTCCAGCACGGTTCACGGTGGCGGTCATCGCGCCCCCCGGAATTCGACCGCGTCCTTGGTGAGCTCCAGGTACGCCTCCTCCAGCGTCGCGCGGTGCGCGGACACCTCGGAGAACGGCACCGCGGCGGCGTTGAGCAGCGCCACGACGTGCTCGGCCGGCAGCCCCGAGACGGTGAGCGTGTCGCGTCCGGTGACGGCCACGGTGGCACCGGCGCGGGTCAGCGCCGACATCGCGGGCTCTCGGGCCGTCGTGCGCAGCGTGACCCGGCCGTCGGAGGTGGCGGCGATCAGGTCGGCCACGCCGGTGTCGGTGATGACCCGACCGCGGCCGACCACCACGAGATGGTCGGCGGCATCCTGCAGTTCGCTCATCAGGTGGCTGGAGATCAGCACGGCACGTCCTTCGGCGGCCAGCGAGCGCAGGAAGCCGCGGATCCACACGATGCCCTCGGGGTCGAGGCCGTTGACCGGCTCGTCCAGCATGAGCACCGGTGGGTCGCCGAGCAGCGCGGAGGCGATCCCCAGCCGCTGGCGCATGCCCAGTGAGAAGCCACCCGCCCTGCGCCGGGCCACCGAGGTCAGCCCGACCTGCTCGATCACCTCGTCGACCCGCCTCGTGGTCAGCCCCTGGGAGTGCGCGAGCCACAGCAGGTGGTTGCGGGCGCTGCGGCTCGGCTGCAGCGCGGCGGCGTCCAGCAGCGCCCCGATGTGACGCATCGGGTCGCGCAGGCTCTTGTACGGCCGCCCGCCGACCAGCGCGCTGCCCTCGTCGGCCGCGTCCAGGCCGAGGATCACCCGCATCGTGGTGGATTTGCCCGCGCCGTTGGGCCCGACGAAGCCGGTGACCTGCCCCGGTCTGACGGTGAAGGACATCCCGTCCAATGCCAGGGTCGGCCCGAAGCGTTTGCGCAGGCCGTTGACTTCGATGGTTGCTTGCATGGGTTCGGTTGTACGGACACGGCCATAACGTGGGCCGAACGGAGGCCGTCATGCCGTTGTTAGGTCCGGGACGGCATCCTGGAGGGCGACACGGAACGGGAGAAGACCGATGAAGAATCTGCGGCGTCTGGCGCTGCCGGGCCGCACCGTACGGCTGCGCTTCACCGCCCTGTACGGTGCCCTGTTCCTGCTGTCCGGCGTCGGACTGCTGACCGTCGCCAACCTGGTGACCCTCGGGTCGTCGACGGTCTCAGTGCCTGCCGGGAACCCTTCACTCCAGCGGCCCACGCTCGCGGCCGCCCAGGAGCTCATCGGCCTGCTCCAGGTTCGGCTCTCGGAGATGCAGACGCTCCAGTCGCGCCAACTCCTGATCAGCTCGGTGGTCGCGCTTGCCGTCATGGCGGTGGTGTCGGTCGTACTGGGCCGGATCGTCGCAGGCCGGGTGCTGCGCCCGTTGCGGACGATCACCGCGGCCACCCGGCGGATCTCCGCCGACAACCTGCACGAGCGGCTCGCCGTACCGGGCCCCGCCGACGAGGTGAAGGACCTCGCCGACACCGTCGACGGGCTGCTGGAACGCCTGGAGGGCTCCTTCGCCGCGCAGCGCAGATTCGTCGCCGACGCCTCCCACGAACTGCGCACCCCGCTGGCGACCATGCGGGCGTCGCTGGACGTGGCCGTCGCCAAGCCGGAGCCCGTACCGGCGCAGACGATCGCGCTCGCCGACCGGCTCCGCACCGAACTCGACCGGGTGGACCGGCTTCTGGACGGCTTCCTCATGCTCGCCCGCACCCAGCACGGCGCCCTGTCCGACCGTGCGACGATCTCGCTCGGCCGCGTGGTGTCCGCGGCCTTGGAGGCCCGAGCCGCCGACATCACGGACAAGGGCCTGACTGTCCACGACGGCGACGTCCAGGATAGTGCCTGGACGCAGGGCAGTCGCACGCTCCTGTCCCGTATGGTCGACAACGTGATCGACAACGCGGTCACCCACAACCACGACGGCGGCTGGATCCGGGTCGCCACCACGGCCGACGGCACGACGGCGCGAGTCATCGTGGAGACCGGCGGGCAGGTTCTCGACCAGGAGCAGCTCGCGAGGCTGGCCCAGCCGTTCCAGCGGCTCGGCGCGGACCGGACCGGCTCCGACCACGGCTCCGGGCTCGGACTGTCGATCGTCTCGGCCGTCGCCACGGCGCACGGCGGCAACCTGGACCTGCATGCCCGGCCCGAAGGCGGTCTCCGGGTCGCCGTGTCCCTGCCGCTGGCAGGTGGCCCGGCGTGAGGGTGCTGGTGGTCGAGGACGCGCGCTCCCTCGCCGCCGTCCTGGTCGAGGGTCTACGCGATCAGGGCATGGCCGTGGACGTGGCGCACGACGGCCTGGAGGCCGCGGCCAAACTCGACCTCAACGCCTACGACGTGGTCGTCCTCGACCGCGACCTGCCGGGGATCCACGGTGACACCCTCTGCCAGATGATCACTGAACGCGACGACCACGTCATGGTCCTGATGCTGACCGCGTCCGGCTCGCCCGGCGACCGGGTCAGCGGCCTGACTCTGGGGGCCGACGACTATCTCGCCAAGCCCTTCCACTTCCCCGAACTGGTCGTGCGCATCCGCTCCCTGGCCCGTCGACGGCCCTTCGCCCGTGCCCGCACCCTGCGCGCGGCGGGCATCGAGCTCGACCCCACGCACCGCACCGCCACCCGCGACGGCCGTAAGCTCGACCTGTCGGTCAAGGAATTCGCCCTCCTCGAAGCCCTGCTACGCGCCACCCCGGCCTTTCTCAGCACCGAGGACCTGCTCGAACAGGTCTGGGACGAACACGCCGACCCGTTCACCAACACCGTCACCGTCACCGTCGGCCGGCTACGCCGCAAACTCGGCGCCCCCTCGATCATCACCACCACACCCGGCGTGGGCTACCGCATCGCCGACCTGCCCGGTTAAGGCCCGGCTGCCGGTCGGCCGCGCCGCGGAGCCGGTGTTCCATCCTGGGCAAACTCGGAGTCTCCACCCGGGGCGAGGCCGCCGCGGCCGCCCACCGGCTGGCCCTGATCGGTTGACGTGCTGCATCATTGGACCGGTCGGAACCGGCGAGAGGGGAAGCGCGTGCAGGGCGAAAACGGCATCGCCGTCGGCATGGTCCCGTCCCCCTCCGAGGCGGTGGGAGTGCGCGGCGCGATCGCCGCCAACCTGCGCCGCGCCCGCCTGGCCCGCGGTCTCAGCGTCCGCGAGCTGGCCGAGCTGACCGGGGTGAGCAAGGCGCTGATCTCCCAGGTCGAGCGGGGCGTGGCCAACCCGACGGTGGAGGTGCTGTCGCGGCTGGCGGCCTCGCTGGAGCTGACCTTCGGCGAGCTGACCCGGATCCACCTGGTGGGGCCCGAGGTGATCCGCAGGAGCGAGAGCGTCCCCCTGGCGGTCGGCGACACCGCGATCCGGACCCTGTTCGCCGCTCCGGACCGGCGCCGCTTCGAGCTGGCCGAGGGCGACATCCCGGCGGGCACCCGCAGCGCCAAGAGCTCGCACGGACGGGGCTCGGTGGAGCACGCCTACGTCGTCGAGGGCGAGGTGACCGTCGAGACCGACGAGTGGTCGGTGACCCTCACCACGGGCGACGCCCTGCGGTTCGCCTCGGAGTCCGACCACGTCTACACCACCGGCACCGCTCCCTGCCGGGTCCTGACGCTGATCTCCTTCTCCGAGGACTGACACCTCCGTACGGCTCCGCGCAGCGCGACGCGCCGTACGCCGGGGCGCGGCCACATCCCCGATGAGGATGTGCTTCCCGGCGGACGGTCACCGAGGCAGGCAGGGCCCGGGAGCGGTGACGGGCAGGCGGAACCAGACGATGTTGCCCGTCGTGTCGCGGCAGGCTCCCCAGCCCGTGGCGATGAGGTCGACCAGGAGCAGGCCGCGTCCGCCGTCGCTGTCGGCATCGGCGGCACGGACGAAGGGCACGCTGGTCGCCGAACCGTCGTCGATGACCTCGACGTGGACGAAACCGCCGCCGAACCCCAGGCACACCATCACCGATCCGCCGGGGGCGCGTCCGGAGTCGGAGTGGACGACCGCGTTGGTCACCACTTCGCTGAGCAGCAGCACCAGGTCGTCGACGGTGGTGTCGGAAGCCGTGCCGGTGAGCAGCTCTCGGGCCCACTGGCGAACGGTGGCCACCGAGCCGGGGGTGGCGGAGAACTCGGCGTGGGCCAGCAGACGCAGCGCGCTCCAACGGGGGAAGGCTGCCTGGTGCCGTTCGTAGCGGCAGGCGGTCTGCGAGGACGCGATCATGGAGTCACCGCCGAGGCGATGACGTCGGCGACGTTGTCGGCCTCGGCCCACACCCACGCGCCGGATCGCCAAGGCCGTGCCCGCCCTGACCGGCCGGTGAAGACCCATCCGCGGGAGCGGTGGACGGCGGTGATGCGGGCACGGGTCTCGCCCGCCAACCTGATTTCCAGGACCGGGTGACCGGTCGGGGGCAGCACCAGGGAGGTGCCCACTCCCAGCCGGCGCAAGTCCCGCCCCAGCCGCACCAGACGGGTGAACCGCTCTTCCGGATCGCTTGTGCTCATGACACTGGCCTCCTGCTGTGGAGTCGTTTCGCGACGTGCTTGGTAGGTGCACTCATACGTGTATGTGGGAAAGAGCGTCAGCCTTGCCAACCTCAGAGGTTGCCCACCGAGAGTGACCAATGGCAACAGAAAGTAAGTGCCTCGTCATAGTGAGTCCGCATGATGCGACCTGTCAATGCACTGTGCAGATTCAGGCTAATCTGCTTACCCGTAGCACTCTGTTGATCGTCACATCACACTGGGTGCATGACACCGACCTACAGCCCTACCGTTCGGCTCCGGCGTCTCGCTCGGGAGCTACGCAGGATGCGGGAGGCAAGCGGGCTGAACCCCGAGGACGCGGCCGCTCGACTCGGATGGAGTCGCAGCAAGGTGAGCCGGATCGAAACGGGTCGCACCCGTGCCAGTGCCACCGACATCGCCAATGCCTGCGACCTGTACGGCGCCGACTCATCGGTTCGCGCCGGACTGATCCAACTGGCTAAAGAAGTACGTCAGCGGGGATGGTGGACCGCCTACGCCGACGTGTTCACCGGCTCCTACATCGGCCTGGAAGATGAAGCGGCCCTGATCCACCAATGGGAGGTGCAACTCGTTCCCGGCTTGCTGCAGACCGAGGACTACGCCCGCACGGTGATCAGCGCCGGAAGGCCGGAACCGTACGACGCCGATGATATTCAGCGGCGGGTCATGGCCCGTATGGCCCGACGCACGTTACTCAGCCGCCCTGACGCGCCGCAGCTCTGCGCCGTGATGGACGAAGGTGTCGTTCGGCGCCCGATCGGCGGCCACCAGCTGATGCGCGACCAGCTGGAAGCTCTGCTGGTTGCAGCCCGGCGCCCCAACGTGACGATCCGCGTGCTTCCTTACAGCGCTGGAGAGCACGCGGGGCTGGAGGGAGCGTTTACCGTCCTGTCTTTCTCGGAAGAGGTCGATCCCGACATCGCCTACGTGGAAGGTACCGCCGGTGATGTATATGTCGAGAGTTCAGATCACGTAGATCGCTATAAAATGGCATTTACGAGCATCTGTGATGCAGCTCTGTCCCCGGAGGACTCCATGAAGCTGATCGCCGACATCAAAGAACGGCTCACCCATGACTGATCTCTCAAAAGCCAACTGGCGCAAGAGCAGCTTGAGTGGCAGCGGCAACAACTGCGTCGAGGTGGCCGACAATCTGTCCGGCGTCGTGGCCGTCCGCGACAGCAAGGACCCGCACGGCCCGGCGCTGGTCTTCACTCCTGACGGCTGGCGCGCCTTCACCGGCGCAGTCAAGCGCGGGGAGTTCGACGACCTGGGGTGACGGGGATTCGGCCAGCCGAGCCGGCCGCTTCCACAGTCGGGCCGTTTTCTCCACCTGATCGCCAAAGCGGCCATCCGGCGTCCGGCCGGGAGAAAGAAAAGGGCCCTGCCGGTCAGGCCAGCCAGCCGCTGGAGCCGTCGGGGACGCTCGCCAGCAGTGCCCGGGTGTAGGGGTGGGTGGGCGCGTCGAGGACCTGCTCCGCCGGGCCGGTCTCCACGCACTCACCGGCCTCCAGCACGTAGATCCGGTCGGCGATCTGCCGCACCACGGCCAGATCGTGGGTGATGAACAGCATCGCCATGGACAGCCGTTCCCGCAGCTCGGCCAGGAGGCCGAGGATCTGCGCCTGCACCGAGACGTCGAGCGCCGACACCGGCTCGTCGCAGATCAGCAGGCGGGGCTCGCCCGCCACCGCGCGGGCTATCGCCACCCGCTGCCGCTCGCCCCCGGACAGGCCGGCCGGGCGCATCCCGGCCATGTCCCGGCCCAGGCCGACCGACTCCAGCAGCCGGGCGACGTCGTCCGGTGCGGCGGGACGGCCGTCGGCCCACAGCGCCTCGCCCAGGGCCGCGCCGACGGTCCGGGCGGGGTTGAGCGTCGAATAGGGGTCCTGGAAGATCATTTGCGCCGTGCGGCGGGCCTGGCGTACGGCGCCATGACTCATCCGGCCGTAGTCGGAGCAGTCGGCGCCGCCGAGCAGGATCGTGCCCGCGTCCGGCCGCTCCAGCCCGGCGACGCACCGGGCCAGCGTGGTCTTGCCCGAGCCCGACTCGCCGACCACGCCGACGACCTCGCCCGGGGCGACGGTCAGGCTCACCCCGGCCAGCGCCGGTCGCCGCGCCCCGGCGAACGTCCTGCGCAGGTCCCGCACCCGCAGCACCGGGTCGGCGGTGACGGGGAGCGCGGGCGCGACACCCGGTTCGGGCGCGGGAGGCGCGGGAAGCTCCATGGCCCGCAGGCACGCCGACAGCCGCACGTCCCGCACGGCGAGCGCGCCGGGCTCATGCCGTACGGCAGGCACACCGGCGGACGGGCCGGACTCACCCCGCACGGCGGACACATCAGCGGGCGCGCCGGGCTCGTGCCGTACGGCGCGCAGCTCCGGGACGCCGTCGCGACACTCGGCCACGGCGAGGGCGCACCGGTCGGCGAAGGCGCACCGGTCGGCCACCGCGTCGTGGGCGGGCACGGAACCGGCGACGGCGGGGATGACGGCGAGCCGCCGGTCCGCGGGCGGCTCGGCGGCCAGCAGGGCCCGGGTGTAGGGGTGAAGCTGCTCCCGCCGTACGGCCGCCGCCCCGCCCGCCTCCATGAGCCGTCCCGCGTACATCACCATGACCCGGTCGCAGGTGGAGAACGCCAGGCGCAGGTCGTGGGTGATGAGCACGAACGCCATGTGCCGCTCGCGCTGGACACGCCGGACGAGGGCGAGCACCTCGCGCTGGGTGGTGGCGTCGAGCGCGGTCGTCGGCTCGTCCGCCACCAGCACGCTCGGCCCGCCGGCCAGCGCGGCGGCCAGCCCGACGCGCTGCCGCATGCCGCCGGAGAGCTGGAAGGGGTAGCGCCCGGCCACATCGGCGGGCAGCCCGACCTCCGCCAGCAGCCGGGGCACCTCGGCCTTGGCGTCGGCCCCCCGGGGCAGCCCGTCGGCGATCTGCCGCCCGACCTTGCGCAACGGGTTGAGCAGGGTGAACGGGTCCTGCATGAGGAAGGAGACCACGCCGCCGCGCTGCCGCGCCCGGGCGCGGGGGTCGTCGTCCACCCGCTCACCCGCGATACGGACCGTTCCGGTGGCCTCCAGCCCTCGCGGCAGCAGGCCCAGCACGGCCCGGACCGTGAGCGACTTGCCCGAACCGGACTCCCCCACGATCGCGACGGACTCCCCCGGCGCGACCTCGAAGCCCACCCCCGACAGCAGGGTCCGCCCGGTCGCGGGCTGGCGCACGGTCAGCCCCTCGACGGCGATCCCCGCCCCGGCCCGCCCGCTGCCCGCCTCGGGCACGCCCGCCCCGGTCGATCCGATGCCCTGAGCCCCGGACGCATCCGCCCCGGCTCGCCCGCTGGAGCGGGCCTCGCGCTCTCCCATGTCAGCGTGTCCTTCCGCGCCGGTCGACGCGTTCATACAGCCAGTCGCCCACGATGTTGAGCGCGGCGGCGGTGGCGATGACGGCGAGGCCGGGAGCGATCACGGCCCAGGGGTTGGCGAGGAGCTGGGTGCGGTTGTCCGACAGGGTGCGTCCCCAGTCGGGCGAGCCGGCGGGGACGCCGAGGCCGAGGAAGGACAGTGAGGCCAGCGACACCAGCGCGTAGGCGAAGTTGAGGAACGCGTTGGCCAGCGCCACGGGGGCGATGTTCGGCCACACGTGCCTCGTCATGATCCGCCAGGCGGAGAGGTTCTTCAGCTGCGCCGCCTCCACGTAGGGCCGGTGCCGCTGCTCCAGCACGGCCCCGCGCACCACCCGCGTGTCGGTGGGCGCGAACAGCACCACCAGCACGGCGATCGCCAGGCCGTACCCGCCGCCCAGGACCCCGGCGACGACGATCGCCACGAGGAGGGCGGGCAGGGAGAACATCAGGTCCGCCCAGCGCATGGCCAGCGCGTCCACCCAGCCGCCGAGGTAGCCGGCGGGCAGGCCCACGAGGTTGCCGATGAGCATCGACCCGGCGGCGACGCACAACGCCCCCGGCACGGCCGTACGGGCTCCGGCGACCAGCAGTTCCAGCACGTCGCGGCCGAGGTCGTCGGTGCCCAGCGGGTGGCCGGGTCCCGGGCCGGAGATGCCCAGCATCAGATCCTGGCCGGTCGCGTCCGGCACCAGCCAGGGGGCGAACGCGGCGGCGACCGCGACCGCCAGGAGGATGGCGAGCGCGGTGACCACGCTCACCGGCGGACGCGTCACGACTCTCGATGGACGCGTCACGACGGCCTCCCACCGATCCGGACACGCGGGTCCGCGGCCGAGTAGCCGACGTCGACCAGGAGGTTGACGGCGGCGATGAGCAGGGTGAGCAGCAGTGCCAGCGCCTGGACGACCGGCACGTCCTTGAAGGTGACCGAGTCGACGAGCAGGGAGCCGAGGCCCGGCAGCGCGAAGGTCACCTCGACCAGCACGGTCCCGGCCAGCATGCCGGTCACGATGAGCCCGGCGGCGGTGAGGATCGGCACCAGCGAGTTGCGCAGCGCGTAGCCGAGGACGGCGGGGGCGTCGAGGCCGCGCGCCCGCGCGAAGACCACGTAGTCCTGGTCCAGCTCGCGGATGAGCGCGGCCCGGCTGAACCGGACGAGCATGCCCACCGCGCCGACGGCCAGCGCGCCGGCGGGCAGCGTGAGGTGCAGGACCTGATCGGCGAAGCCCTCGCCGACGCCGTAGACGGGGAACCAGCCCAGCCCGGCGGCGAACACCACCAGCAGCAGCAGCCCGACGGCGAACGGCGGGGCGCTCAGCCCCACCACCCCGGCGGTGACGACGAGCCGGTCGGCGGCCCGGCCCCGTCGCAGGGCCCCGGCCACGCCCAGCGGGATGCCCGCGAGCACGGCCAGCAGCGTGCCGTACCCGGTGAGCGCCAGGGTGAGCGGGAGCCGCTGCCCGAGCATGTCGGCGACCGGCATCCCGGTCCTGATGGAGGTGCCGAGGTCGCCCCGCAGGACGCCGCCGAGCCAGCTCAGGTACTGCACGGGCAGCGGGTCGTTCAGGTGGTAGCGGGCCTGGATGGCGGCGATGGTCTCCGGGGTGGCGGGACGGGTGCCCAGGAGGGTCTGCTGGACCGACCCCGGGGCGAGGTAGAGCAGGCCGAACACGCCGATCGACAGCAGCGCGACGACCACGGCGGTGCCCGCGAGCCTGCGCAGCAGGAACACGCCCCAGCTCCGCCCCGTCATCACAGCACCCCGTTCCCCGCCAGCCAGCCGAGCACGCGCTCCGCCGCGTCCCGGCGGTGCTCCGGCTCGGTCAGCTCGTGGCCCTCCCGAGGGTAGACGACCAGCTGGGTCCGGACTCCAGCCGCTGACCAGGCACGATAGAGCTCCTCGGCCTGGCCGGCCGGGGTCGTGCGGTCCTCGGCGCCGTGCAGGATCAGCGTCGGGGTGGTGACCTTCGCGGCGTGGCAGACCGGCGAGCGGGCCGCCAGGAAGTCCCTGCCCTCGGACGTGGTGATGCCGGCACCGCCGTGGTAGAGCGGGTCGTAGCCGTGGGCGAGGTTGCTGGCGTTGGCGAAGCTGAGCCAGTTGGCGACCCCGGACATCACCACCGCCGCCCGGAACCGGCCGGTGCGGGTCACCGCCCACGCGCTGAGATAGCCGCCGTAGCTCAGCCCCAGAACGGCCATGCGGCCGGGATCGGCCACGCCGGCCGCGACGAGGTGGTCCGCACCCGCCAGGACGTCGTCCAGGTCCTCCTCGCCGACGTGCCCGATGACGCGGCGTGCGTAGTCCTGGCCGCGCCCGCTGCTGCCCCGGGGATTGGGCAGCAGCACGGCGGCGCCCGCGTGCACGAGCGGCAGCGCGAGCTGCCCGGACTCGGCCGGGGCGAAGGCGCTGGACCACAGCCAGGTCGGCCCGCCGTGCGCGATGACGACGAGCGGCGACGGCCCCTGCCGCGCCTCCGGGCCGTACGGGCCCGCCGGCGACGGCGGTGCGGGCTCGCGCCGGGTCAGCAGGAGCCCGTGGACGGCGAGCCCGCCGGGGCCGGTCCAGGTCACCTCCTCCTGGTGTACGGCGAGCCACACCAGGTCGTCGTTGAGACCGGTGATCTGACGCCACTCGCCCCCGGCGACGTCCGCGACCGCGATCTCCGGGGGCCGTCCGGCCGTCTCCCAGACTGCGGCGGCGAGCGTGCCGGTGCGGTCCACCGAGAGCGACGGCTGCCCGTCCCGCCCGCCCAGGGTGCCCCAGGCCGTCCAGCGGGTCAGCGTACGGCCGTCGGCGGTCAGCGTGCCGCCGTGCGTCCCGGTGCCCGACCAGCCGGTGAACCACAGGGTGTCCGCGTCCAGCCAGCCGAGGTCGGTGACGTCGTCGACGGCGGCCAGCGCCGTCGCCTCGCCGGTGGCCAGGTCGACGTGGATGATCCGCCCGGACACGATGGACAGCCCCTCGACCACCACGGCGGCGCGCCCGCCGGGGGCCAGCCGGGGGCGGCTGAGCTGCCAGGTGGTGCTCAGGAGGGTCCGGGTGGCGCCGGTCTCGCGGTCGATCAGGTCGAGCCTGGGCCGGTAGTACCCCGCCGGTGTCTCGTCGGCCGAGGTCACGGCGAGCGCGACTCCGTCCCGCCAGTCGGCGTCCCAGACGGTCAGCCCTTCGACCGGGATCGGCCGCAGGCGGGCGTCGCCGACCTCGGCCCAGGCCAGCCGCCGCAACCGCCCGCCCGGGGTGCGGACCAAGGGGTCGGACCCGTCGTGGACCCGGAGTCCGAGATGGCTGCCGTCGCGCTCGCTACCGGGGTCGGCGGTCCGTACGAGCACGGTCCCGTCGTCGCCCGCGACCAGGTCCTCGATCTCGCCGTCCGCCCGGACCCGCCAGACGGGGGTGAGATCGTCGCCGGCGCGGACCTCGACGTGGCCGAGATCGGGCCCCTCACCGGAGGCGAGCAGCAACCGCCCGTCCGGCAGCCAGCGTGTCAGCGCGTGCCACCGCTCCGGCGCCTCGGGCACCGGGACGGGCGCGCCCGCCCGCGCGAGGTCGAGCACGTGCGCGACCGGTCCCGCGCCCGCGAGCGGCAGGACGCAGGCGACGCGACCGCCTGCCGGGTCCAGCGCCACGCTCTCGGGCACCCGCAGCCCGGTCAGCGCGTCGTGCGCCTCCAGCAGCGCGGTCCGCGCCTCCGGCGACGCCTGCGGCGCTCCCGGGGACGGCCGACGCGCGTCCGGCGGCGCTCCCGGCGGCGCCTCCGACGACGTCCGGCGCACGTCCGGCTGCGTCATGGGCGTCTCCGGTGCCGCCGGACCTTCCGGCGCCTCCGGACCGGTCACGAGCGGGTGGAGAGCTCGGCGGCCCAGGGGCCGACGAAGAAGTAGGGCCCGAAGTCCGCGGCGCCGACGCCGGGACCGAACGCGGTCGCCGCCTCTCCCCACCACAGCGGCTGGTAGGGGACGTCGGCGGCGGCCTTGACCAGTGCCTCCCCGAGGAGCTTGCCCCGGGCCGCCTCATCGGTGCCCTTCTTGGCCTGGTCGAGCAGCCCGGTCACCTCCTCGTCGGCGTACTCGGCGATGTTGGAACCGTTCTCGCCGACGAAGGCGCCGTTGAGAAGCTGCTGGATGTACTCCGACGGATCGCCCGTCGTCGCGAAGTACCAGCCGAGGTAGACGCCGGAGGCGTGCTTGCCGAGCTCGGCGATCCACTGCTCCAGCGGGACCTCCTTGACCTCCAGGGTGATCCCGATGGTCTTGAGGTTCTGCGCGAGGGTGAGCGCGGCCCTGCCGAGCTGCGGTCCGCTGCCGGGGTAGGTCAGCACGTCGCTGAAGCCGCCGGGAACCGACGACTGGGCCAACTCGGCCCGGGCCTCGGCGAGGTCGAAGCCGTACTGCGGGATGCTCTCGTACAGGCTCTTGACCTCGGCTTCGCCGAGCACGCCGCCCCACTGGGCGGGGTCGGTGACGGTGGTGGCGACCTGGCCGTGGCCGCGCAGGACGCTGCGCACGATGCCGTCCCGGTCGACCGCGTGGGCGACCGCCTTGCGGACGTGGATGTCGTCCCACGGCTTCTTGGCGGTGTTGAAGGCGAGTGTGACCAGGGAACGGTCACTGGCCGTCTTCAGCTCGACGCCGGAGATCGCCTTCCACTGGTCGATCTGCTCGGCGGGCACGTTCAGCGCGACGTCGACCGAGCCGCCCCGCATGGCGAGCAGCCGGGTGGACTCCTCGGGGATGAAGTCGAGCCTGATCTGGCGGTACGGCGCCTTGCCGCCCCACCAGGCGTCGTTGCGCTCCAGCGTCACGTGCGAGTCGGGCGCGAACTCGGTCACCCGGTACGGCCCGGTCCCGAGGATCTTCCCGGTGGGGGTGCCGATGTCCTGGCCGGTGGCCTCGATGAACTTGCGGCTCGTCACGAGAAGGGTCCCCGGTGACGGGGTCCAGGCGAAGGACGCGTCGGGCTGCTTCAGCGTGATGGTCACCTCGGCGGGACCGCCGGCCTCGATCTTGTCGACGTTGGCGTAGGCGTAGGCGAAGGCCGAGGTGGAGCCCTTCTTGGCGTGCAGGTCGAGGCTGGCCACGATGTCGTCGGCGGTCAGCGGCGTCCCGTCGGCGAAGGTCACGCCACTGCGGATCTTGTAGACGTAGGTCTTCGGGTCCTTACGGCTCCACGACTCGGCCAGGGCCGGCTGGAGGCTGCCGTCCTGGCCGACTCCGACGAGCGCCTCCTGGCAGAGGAGGGCGACGACGTAGTTCATGATGCCCGCCTCCTTGCTCGCGTCCAGCGAGCTGATGGAGGCGGGCAGCGCGACCTTCAGGACGTCGAGGGACTTCGCCGCTCCGCCGGCGTCCCCGGACGTGGCTGCCGGGCCGTCCGAGCCGCAGGCCGTGACGAAGGCCGGGACCACGGCCAGGCCTCCCACGATGGCGATGGATCTCAGAAGAGAGCGTCGGGTGAGGGCGGCATCGGGGAGATCGGCCACGGGGGACCCACTTTCATGCGACAGCCAGCTCACCTAGCTGCTGCGTCTACCATTACTATCCACTTGGCACATGAGAGTATTCGCTAGGTAGCATCCCGGTCAAACCCACCTGTTGAATGGGGAATTCATGGCCTCCCTCACCGTCTACAGCGCCCCCTGGTGCGGCCACTGCCACCGGCTGAAGGAGGGGCTCACCCGCGCGGACATCCCTTTCACCGAGGTGGACGTCGACCGGACGCCGGGCGCGATCGAGCTCATCACCGAACTCAACAACGGCTCCTGGCTGATCCCGACCGTGGTCCTGCCCGACGGATCGGCCCTGGTCAACCCCAGCGTCCAGGAGATCGAAGCCCGCCTGGCCTGAGCAGCCGGGCCAGCGGTACGGCCAGGCCGAACGGCGGCCCGGTGGGACGGCCAGGCCGGACGGTTTACAGGCCGGTTCCGGGGCGGATCGCCGTGCCCGGTCAGGCCAGCAGCGGTTCGAGCAGCAGGATGACGCCGAAGACGGCGAACGCGGCGGCGGCGCCGTACCGGATGACCTTCTCGGGGAGGTGCTTGCCGAGCATCCGGCCGACCATGATGGCCAGCGCGTCGGCGGCGACCATGCCGACGGTCGAGCCGAGCCAGGTGCCGAACCAGCCGTGCTGGGTGGCGAGGGTGATGGTGGCGAGCATGGTCTTGTCGCCGAGTTCGGCGAGGAAGAAGGCGACGGTCACGGCGATGATGGCCGACCGGGTGGTGCGCTGGGCCTTCTGCGACTCCTCGTCGGTCAGTTCGTCACCGCGCAGCGTCCACAGGGCGAAGCCGAGGAACGCGATGCCCGCGATGATGGTGATGGCCGTGGTGGGGATCAGGTCACCGACGAGGTTGCCCAGGCCGACGCTGACCAGGTGGACGACGGCGGTGGCCAGGGTGATTCCGGCCAGGACCGGCCACGGTTTGAATCGGGTGGCGAAGGTCATCGCCATGAGCTGGCTCTTGTCACCGAGCTCGGCGACGAAGATGACGGCGAGACTGATCCAGAATGCTTCCAACGGGGGGTCCTTCCGCGCGCGGCCGGACCGGAAGGGGAGCACCCGGGGAGTCGGGCACGGCTTCGGTCCGGCAGCATCGATGTACGACTGCCGAACCGAAGGTCTCGTCCGCCTGGATACCAGGCCCGCGTAACCGGGCGCCCAGAGAGCGCCAGTATGTCGATCACGCGATTGGGACTACTCCCCTTCGGGTGTTTCCACCTGACCTTAACAGCCACAGGCGCCCGCTGATTCCCCGGAACGGGACCTTTCTCGACTCCTCGGCGCTTCAACCCCGGCTGTGACGCCTGGCGTGCGCCCGGGAGTGCGATCTGACCAGGACCGGGATGGCGAGGGCGAAGACGATCAGCAGGGCGAGGCTGCTCCGCAGAGCGTCTGTCCAGTCCATCAGGCCCGGCTGGACCCCTCTGGTCGCGGCGCCCCCGCCGTCGAGGGTTGTGAAGAAGACCGTGCCGACGGCCGTGACGCCGAGCACGCCCGCCATCTCCTGGACGGTGCCGAGCACCCCGGCCGCCAGGCCGGCGTGGCGGCCACGGACCTCGGCCAGTACCGACGCGATCAGCGGCGACATCACCCACCCCATACCCGTCCCGGCCACCGCCAGGCCGGCTGCCAGCCACTCGACCGGACCGGCGGCGGCGTAGTGCAGCAGGGCCAGTCCAGCGGTCAGTACCAGGCCGCCGACGATCGGCAGCCGCCGACCCAACCGGCCGGTCAGCCGCCCGATGACCGCCGAGCCCACCAGGAATCCGGCGTTGAGCGCGGTGACCAGCCCGCCGGCGGCGGCCGGCGCCAGCCCCCGGCCGTCCTGCAGGTAGAGCGTCAGCACGAACGACAGCCCGGCCGAGCCGGCGAACAGCGCCAGCACCGCGGCCAGCCCCAGTGCGAATCCCGGCTCCCGGAAGATCTTCAGGTCCAGCAAGGGGGTCCGGCCCGCCGCGGTCCGCCGGCGCTGCCGCCGGACGAACCCGGCCAGCAACGGTACGGCGGCCGCCAGAGCGGGCCACGTCCAGGCCGGCCAGCCCTGCTCACGCCCCACGCTCAGCGGTCCGGCCAGCGCGAGCAGCCCAGCGGCCAGCAGCAGCGCCCCGGCCCCGTCCAGCCCCGGCCGACCCGGGTGCTTCCCGTCGGGGCCGGAGCCGCTCACCTCGGGCAGCAGGCGGGGGACCAGCGCCAGCGCGGCCAGCCCGAGCGGCAGGTTGACCAGGAAACAGGTGCGCCAGCCCAGCCCAGCCGGGTCGGCGGCGACCAGCAGACCGCCGATCAACTGGCCGCTCACCCCGGCCAGGCCGACCGTGGTGCCGTACCAGCCGAACGCGCGGGCCCGGCCGGCACCAGGATAGAGCGCCGCCACCAACGCCAGCACCTGCGGCGCCAGCAGCGCCGCGGCCAGGCCCTGGCCGATCCGGGCGGTCACCAGCACACCCGTGGTGGGCGCCGTTCCGCAGACCGCCGAGGCCAGGGTGAACAGCGCCAGACCGGCGCTGAAGACGCGCCGGGGTCCTTCCCGGTCGCCCAGTCGTCCGGCCAGGATCAGCCCGGCCGCGTAGGCCAGACCGTATCCGGCGATCACGAACTGCATCGCGGCCGTACCGGCCCGCAGGTCCCCCCGGATGGAGGGGATCGCCACGGTGACGATGAAGAAATCGAGTGTGGTCATGAAGACCGCGACCAGGACCACCGGCAGAGCCCACCGGTGGCCCTTGTCCCTGTCCGGTGTCCCGCGCGAGCCGGGAGGGCACGGCGGGGAGGCATACGGCGTGGTGGTCGACATGTGAGGATCTCCAGCGTGTGATCGCCGGCCCGTACCGGCGACGCCCCACCCTGGCCATCGGCAACTCACGACGCTGGCGCATTTCGGCCGCCGATGTACCGAAGCGGTCATGCCGGATTGCAGGTCCGAATTCAGCTGGAACTGTCAGTCCGAATTCCGCCGGGTCCGGGCCGCACGCTGGTCATACGTTTGTTCCCATCAAGAACTCCCGCCGATCGGGCGGGGTCGAGACAACCACCTGAAGGACATTCATGGATCTGCAGCTTTCCGGTCGTGTCGCGGTCGTCACCGGCGCCTCCAAGGGCATCGGCCTGGCCGTCACCCGCACCCTGCTCGACGAGGGAGTCCGCGTCGTGGCCGCCTCGCGTAAGAGCACTCCGGCGCTGGAGGCGCTCGGCGGCGACAACCTGCTCCACGTACCGGTCGACCTGATGGACCCCGAAGCACCCGGCCAGGTCGTGGCGCGGGCCGTGGAGGAGTTCGGCGGGCTCGACATCCTGGTCAACAACGCCGGCGGCCCGCCGCCCGGCGTGTCGCTGCCCAGGTTCGGGTTCCTTACCCCGGACGACGCGGACTGGCGGATGATGTTCGAGTTCAACCTGTTCTCGGTGGTGCGGGCCGTCCGGGCCGCCATCCCGGCGATGCTGACGCGGGGCGGCGGTTCGATCGTCAACGTCTCCTCGGGTGGCGCCAAGCTGCCCGCCCCGATGAACGTCGACTACAACGCCGCCAAGGCGGGCCTGAACAACCTGACCAAGGCGCTGTCGGAGGAGTTCGCGCCGCAGGGCATCAGGGTGAACACCCTCTCCCTCGGGCCCGTGCGGACGGCGTGGTGGACCGAGGAGGGCGGCGCGGCCGACATCATCGCCGCCCAGGCGGGCACCGACCGCGACAGCGTGATAAACAACGTCGCACCGGAGATGATGAAGCTGTCGACCGGGCGCCTCGTCGAGCCGCAGGAGGTCGCCGACGTGATCGCCCTGCTCGCCTCGCCGCGCTCGGCGAGTACGACCGGCGCGGACTTCGCGGTCGACGCCGGGTTCCTCAAGGAGATCTGAGTCCGGGTGCTCCCGGTGTGAAGGGCGATCCCGGCCGGCGCCCCTCACCTCGGGCGCTTCCCCGTCTCCCGCGCCAGACCCGCACAGCGGCTCGGCAGCGCGCCGCGGGCCTGGTGACGCCGGCCCCCCGATGTCTTTGGGGGATTCCCGGTTCAGAGGTGGGTGCCGACCATCACGGGCTCGTTGACGAGGGTGACACCGAACTTCTCCCGCACGCCGTCGCGGACCTCACGGGCCAGGTCCAGAAGATCGGCGGTTGTCGCCGACATTTCGGGATTTGTCATCGCAAGGGTGTGTTTGGTGGAGATGCGGGCCGGACCACGCCGGTAGCCCTTGGGGAACCCGGCGTTCTCGATCAGCCAGGCCGCCGGAACCTTGACGGAGCCGTCCGGCATGTCCCAGCGGGGGAAACCAGGGGTGCGCAGCTCCAACTCGGCCGCCTCGCCGGCGGTGAGGAGCGGGTTGGTGAAGAAGGAGCCCGCGCTCCTGGAGTCGGGGTCGTCGGGATCGAGCACCATCCCCTTGCCGCGGCGCAGCTCCAGCACCGCCGCGCGGGCTTCTGCCGGCGGCACCCGCTCACCGAGCGCGACGCCCAGCCTGGCGGCCAGTTCCTGGTAGGCGACCGGACCGGACATCCCGTCCTTGGCCAGCCCATAGGTGACCGCCAGGACGACGTGCCGCCCGGCCTCCTCCTTGAACGCGCTGTGCCGGTAGGCGAACCCGCACTCCCGCGTCGGCAGGTCGCTCACCGCGCCGGTCTTGCGGTCGTAGACCCGCACCCCGGTGATCGTCTGTGAGACTTCCTGCCCGTAGGCGCCGACATTCTGGATCGGCGTGGACCCGACCAGGCCCGGGATCCCGGACAGGCACTCGATCCCCGAGCGCCCCTCCGCGACCATGCGGGCGACCAGGCCGTCCCAGTCCTCCCCCGCCTGCACGGTGACCCGGTCCCCGGCGAACTCGATCCCCCGCGAGGCGACGCGCACGACCAGCCCGTCGAAGCCCTCGTCCGCCACCACCAGGTTGCTGCCTCCGCCGAGCACGAGCACCGGCTCGCCGGCCCGGTCCGCCGCGCCCACCAACTCGACGATCTCCTCCGCCGACGTCGCCGTGACGAACGCCCTGGCCGGCCCGCCCAGCCCCAACGTCGTGTACGGCGCCAGCCGTACCCCTGCAACCCGCTCAGTCATGCGCTTCCCCACCACCTGGCCGAAATCCCGAACCAGACTACGTGTCGCGGAGCAGCTTCAGCACCCGGTCATAGGTCCTGCGGGACTCCTTGTCGCGGTAACCGGGATCGACGTCGTGATAGCCGCGGTGCCGTTCCTGGTGGACCGGCAGGTCCTTGCCCAGGGCGACGAGGGTTCCGGGGAGCCGGAGAGAGAACTCCAGATCGGCGTTGCGGTAGTAACGGGCCTCCTCGGGAAACGCGCCCGCCGCGAGCGCGGCGTCTCGCCTGACCGCGAACAGGTGGCCGAGCAGCCCGCGGACCTCGCCGGGCTCCGCGTCATGCCAGTCGCGGCCGTCCGCCCCGGGGTTCACCCCCTGCCAGCCCGCCGCGGCCACGTCGTCGTCGGCCAGCTCCCTGACCAGCGGGGTGATCGCGTCGCCGTCCAGGATCGTGGAGGTCTCCATCACGACGTGCACGTCGGAGGTGTCGAGCTCCAGCAGTTTCGTACGGCTCTCGCCCCACCCCGCCGAGCCTCCCCGCCAGTGCGGGGTCTCGGCCACGTGCCAGGCCTTCACCCGGTGGGGGAACTCCTCGACCAACTGCTCCAGGACGGCGCCGGCGCCGTCGACGTCCCCCAGATCCAGGCAGATGATCGTGGCCTCGGTCCGGGCCACCAGGGCGCGGACGCAGTCGCGCAGGTCGTCGGGCCAGCCGTCGACCACGAGCCCGACCGTCACGGTCGGCGGCGCCGGCGAGTCCTTGTGCTCGGCTGGAGTGATCGTCTCGTCGAGCCGCGAAACGGACAGGCTCGCGTCCCAGAGCAGCTGGGAGAAGACCATCCGTGCGGGATCGCCCTCGTTCTCGTCCGAACGGCCCACGAGCTCCGCGCCCTCGGGCTTCTGCTTGGGCGCCGCCTCGGCCTCGGCGACCCGCCCGGCGTCCAGGTCGCCGAGCCGCTCGGGCCGGGCGGCGGGGTCGGCCGCCTCGGCGACCCGTCCGGCGTCCATGGCGGCGGTGTCACGGCCGGCGGACTCGGTGCCCGCGGAACCGGCCCGGCCACCCGGCCGGTCACGCTCCCCCGGCACGGGAACGGAGCCCACCGTGGGCCACACGTCGAAAGACGGCCTCGGGGTGAGCTCGAAACCGTCCCCGGTGTCGCGGACGACCCAGCCCTCGGCCTCGATCTCGCCACGGAGCGCGTCGGCCCCGGCGTAGTCACGGTTGCTGCGTGCCTCGGCCCGCCGCTCGGCGAGCCCGGTCACGTGAGGTGGTACTTCGTTCATCTTCGGACGCTACCCACGGACCGGGGGAAGAATCAGCACCCGGCCCATGAGCTGCGGACTCACCGCCGGCCTGCGGATCCTCACGACGGTGCGGATCCGCGAACGGGTCCTAGGAGAGCTGGACCGTCGCACGGGCCCTGGACAGGACCCGGGAGTCGTCGGACCTGGCGTTCAGCGCGACCACCACCCGCTTGTCCTCCAGCTTCTCCTCGATGACGCCGCTCACCGTGATGACGGCGCCCTGCTCGTCGTCGGGGACGACCACCATGGAGGAGAACCGCACGCCGTAGTCGACGACCGCGCCCGGGTCGCCCGCCCAGTCGGTGACGTACCGGCCGCCCTGGGCCATGGTGAACATGCCGTGCGCGATGACGTCGGGAAGGCCGACGGACTTGGCGAATCGCTCGTTCCAGTGGATGGGGTTGAAGTCTCCGGAGGCGCCGGCGTACATCACCAGGTTGGCGCGGCGGACCTGGTAGTCGGCGGACGGGAGCTGCTGGCCGACCTCGACCTCGTCGTATTTCACAGTCGCTGCCATCTCAGGCCGCCCCTCCACGCTCGACGATGGTGTTGTAGGTCGTGCAGACGGGCTCGCCGTCGACGGTGGTGACGTCGCTCTTGACGGTGATGAGCTCGTTGCGGCCGACACTGCGGATGTCGGTCACCGTGGAGACGCTGACCAGCTCGTCACCGGCGTGGACGGGCCGGTGGTATTCGAAGCGCTGCTCACCGTGGACCACCATGGCGTAGTTCAGGCCGAGTTCGGGGTCGGCCAGGATCGACCCGCCGGCCAGGCTGAACACGATGGGGAAGGTCGGCGGTGCGATCACATCCGGATGACCGGCGGCCTGGGCGGCCTCCCGGTCCCGGTAGATCGGGTTGTCGTCGCCGATCGCCGTCGCGAATTCTGTGATCTTCACGCGGCTGACCTCGTAGGGCGCGGAAGGCGCGGACGCCCGCCCGACGAAATCGCGGTTCAGAGCCATCGTGCTCCCTTACGGATATCGAGCTGGTGCGGCCGACCTGGGCAGAACAAGATTCCGGGGCGTACGTCCCCGGGATCGGCCACCAGGAAACCGTAGCCCGCCCGCGCCCGGCGGCGACTGTCGGGCATGGTCAACACCTGGGCGCGAAAGCTGTACAGATACGACAGACCGGCGCCCCGAACGGGGACGCCGGTCTGCGTTGAGTATGTGAGTGCTGCTGAAGTACCCATCTTCCGGAGAGAACCGGAAGGCTTCGCAGAGACTTAGCGGGTCTCGCGGTGCGCCTGGTGCGTCTTGCAGTTGGGGCAGTACTTCTTCAGCTCAAGCCGATCCGGGTCGTTGCGCCGGTTCTTCCGCGTGATGTAGTTGCGGTGCTTGCACTCCTGGCAGGCCAGCGTGATCTTCGGCCTAACGTCGGTGGCAGCCACTTGGGAGTGCCTTTCTACGTTCGGGACTGGGACAACCCACGCCGGCTCCCCCTATGACGAGGAACCCGGGAGGGTAGTAGCGGAGGCCGGACTTGAACCGGCGACACAACGATTATGAGCCGTTTGCTCTGCCTGACTGAGCTACTCCGCCTTGGGCCGACTGAACAGACCGACCCCCGCAAGGATACCCGACGCGCTGAGTGCCTACGTACTTGTGCAGGTCAGGGCTGTCGCTTCTGAGTTTCCCCAGTATGCCCATTCGCTCGGCGGGAACCTTGAGCATTTCTGGGCGGCCGTCAGGGCCTACCCAAGCCGAAAGCCCCAACCGAATGGTCAGGGCCTTTAGGCTGTAGAGCCCCTTTACGGAATCGAACCGTAGACCTTCTCCTTACCATGGAGACGCTCTGCCGACTGAGCTAAAGGGGCCTGCCCGCTCTGCGCTTTCGTGCTGCGGACAGGTGTAACCATACACGCCTCAGCGGCGCGATGCGAAATCAAACGAGGACCACCCGGATCACCACACCTCCGCCGCTGACGCCCCGGAAAACCGGCCCATACCGACGGTCCGGGCCCGCCCCGCGGCAGGCGTCATGTACGGGCGTGCCGGGCATCCCGTACGGCGTGCCGGGCGTCCCCTACGGCGTGCCGGGCGTCCTGTACGGCGGGTCCTCGCCGGGCCCGCCCGGGTTCACCGGTGACACACCCGGCACGCTCATAGGAGGAACCACCACGCAGGCCGTGCCCGAACCGCCGTATCGTGTCGGGCGGCACGCCGTACCGATCGACCGGCATCAAGGGGCACAATGCTGCAGGACCGGCTCAGGGCCGCGATCCAGGCGCTCGACGAGAGCGACCGGCCACATCTCTACTGGCACGGACTGGACGACGACGGCCGCATCTGGCTGTTCGAGACCGTCATCGACGACGGCGGGGAATACTGGCCCGTCCGGCACGCCGAGCTGGGATCGGACGGCCTCGCCCGCCGGTATTCGTGGCGGCACCTCCAGGACGAGCACGGCTTCCTGGCCGAGGGCCCGATCTATCCGGACGACTTCGGCCTGAACTCCCTGACCGAGGAGGAGTTCGCCACCCTGTGGGCGGCGATCAGCCGATGAGGCCGCCCTTGCCGCCACCGGCATCCGATCGTGGACGCGTCCGGGGCTGAAGGCGGCCGACGGCTCCGCGGTCGGCCGCTCCCGCCGAAGCCCCGCGGCCGCCCTTCGTTTTGGTCACTACGGGAGTGCGGCCGCCGGGAAGACGCGACCGGTGCGCGACGGAACCGTCAGGGCTTGCGCGCGACCCCCACGTACCCCATGCGGGCCATCTCCTCGTCGACGAACATCTCCGACGCGGGATCGGTGAACGGCCACACGTTCTCCTCCTTCCGCCCGTTGGCGAGGCCCGGGGGGATGAGCTCGAAGTCGCCGAAGAAGCGGGCGATCTCCTCACCTGTGCGGGGGCAGAACGGCGCGTTGGCCTGCTGGTAGAACTCGCTGATCCGGGCTGTGCGCTCGGGTGCGGCGTCGCTGCCGACATGGGAGATGACCAGGTGGCTTCCGGGGGCCATCGCGTCGCGGTAGGCGGTGACGAATCCCTGGGGGTCGTCCTCGTCGGAGATGAGATGCAGCAGGAACATCATGAGGACCGCGACGGGCTGCTCGAAGTCGATGAGCCCCCGGACCTCCGGGTTGTCGAGGATGCTCCCGGGCTTTCTCACGTCCCCCTGCACCATGGCCACGTTGTCGCCCCCGGCCAGCAGGGCGCGGCCGTGGGTACAGACCACCGCGTCGTTGTCCACATAGACCACGCGGGCGTCCGGCGCCAGCCGGAAGGCGACCTCGTGGACGTTCTGCTGCGCGGGCAGCCCCGAGCCGAGATCGACGAACTGCCTGATGCCCTGGCCGATGAGATACTCCACCACCCGGCCGATCAGCTTGCGGTTCTCCCTGGCGCCGTCCCGTGTCTCGGGCAGGACGCTCAGCACCAGCTCGGCGAGCTCCCGGTCGGCCCGGAAGTTGTCCTTACCGTCAAGGAAGTAGTCGTACATCCGCGCCGCGTTCGGAATATGCGGGTCCACTCCCGGGGGTGCCTGCTCCATCGCCATCAGCGTCCTCGCCGTCTGTACCGTTCCCAAGGCCAACACTCCCATGATCGCGACACTTCATGATGAATGCCACCCTTTCCACCTGCCTTGACTGGGGGTGAGGGCTTCAGGAACGGTGCCCCGTGGGCGCCGTCGGGTCGATGTCGCGTGGGCGGGTGCGACCGGTGCCCGTGCCCGCGACGGGAAGCCGCCCGGCCCGCCGTTGACAGTTTTCTCCAGACAGAAGGAAATTCTGAAGGAAATTGCCACACAATCTGGACGGACAGCTTTACCCGGGTGACAATCCGATTCGTCAAACGAAGATCATGGAGATGTCGGTCGGGCGCTGGTCCGCGCGGTGTCCCAGCTCGACAATGGCGAGGGCCGATGCGCGTAGCTCGTGGGTTGGTCGCGGTGATGTTGACAGGCGCGATCGCGACAGCGCCCCTTGATCATTCGGAAGCCGTTGCCGGAGCCCGGCAGCAGAGCACGGACACCGTCACGCGGCAACGGAGCGCGGAACCCGCGGAGGAGTCCGCTCTCGCTCTCGCCCGCCGGACGAGGCAGCCGGTCGAAGTGGACGCGATGCGCACGGAGACGCGCCAGGTCTTCGCCCAGCCGGACGGCACCTTCGTGCTGGAGCAGAACGCCCGCCCGGTACGCGTACGTCAGGCCGGCCGATGGGTGTCCGTGGACCCGACGCTCCGGCTCCGGCCCGACGGCGCGATCGCCCCGGTTGCGACAGCGGTCGGCCTGACCTTCTCGGGCGGTGGGAACGCGCCGCTCGCCCGGATGGCACGCGGCGGCAAGACACTGGAGCTGGGGTGGTCGGGCGCGTTGCCGAAGCCCGCGCTGAACGGTGACACCGCGACCTACCCTGAGGTGCTGCCCGGAGTGGACCTCCAGGTGAAGGCGGACGTCGACGGTTTCTCCCACCTCCTCGTGGTCAAGACGCGGGCGGCGGCCGAGAACAAGGCACTGGCCGAGCTGACCTTCCCGCTCTCGACCAGCGGGCTGTCGATGAAATCCACCAAGGGCGGCAACCTCGAAGCGGTCGACGGGAGCGGGGGAACGATCTTCACGGCCTCGCCGCCGATGATGTGGGACTCCTCGGGGGCCTCGACCGCGCGCACGCTGGCCGCGGGGGAAGGCTCGCCCGCGGAGGCCCGCCACGAGGTGATGGGCCTCGAACTCACCGGCCGGAAAATGGTGCTCAGGCCGGACCGGGGCATGATCGAGGATCCGAAGACCACGTTCCCCGTCTACCTCGACCCCTTCTTCTCGGCGGCTCGCGGCGCGTGGACGTCCGTCTGGAGCAACAATCCCAGCTCCAACTTCCTGAACGCCAACGACGTCGCCAGGGCGGGACACGTCCCCGGGCAGACCAACAGGTCGTTCTTCCAGATGAACACCGGCTCGACCATCCACGGAAAGCAGATCATCAAGGCGACGCTGCGGACGTACGAGACATGGTCCTACTCGTGCAGCGCGCGGAAGGTCGAAGCCTGGTCGACCAATACGATCAGCAAGAGCACCACCTGGAACAAGCAGCCCACGTGGGTCAAGCTCCTCGACACCGTGAACGTCGCGAAGGGCTGGGGATCGGCCTGCCTGCCCGGCGGTGTCGAGTTCGACGTCACCAGCCAGGTCGTGGACGCCGCGGCGAAGAGCTGGCCCAACATAACCATCGGAATCAGAGCCACGAGCGAGACGGACAACTACGGCTGGAAGAAGTTCAAGAACAACCCCAGCCTGGTGATCGAGTACAACTCGCTGCCTGCCGCGCCCGTCGCCGCCGACGCCTGGGCGGACCCCGGAGGCGGCTGCGTCACCGGTGAGGGGCGGCCGATCATCGGCAGCACCACGCCGAAGCTGTGGGCCAAGCTGCGTGACGCGGACAACTCGGTCAAGGGCCGGTTCGAGTGGTGGAACGCCGCCGGCACGAAGGTGGGCGAGCGTCTCACCGAACTGCAGGGAACGGGCAGTGCCTTCTACGCGGTCATCCCGCAGGGCGCCTTCGGCGACGGCTCCGTGATCCGCTGGCGGGTCCGCGGCGAGGACGGCAGGGCCAGCAGCGCGTGGAGCCCCTGGTGTGAGGCGACCGTCGACGCCACCGCCCCCGGCAGGGAACCGGGGGTGACCTCGCCGGAGTACACCGAGAACAGCTGGAACGACGGCGTCGGCCGGGCCGGCGCTTTCACCTTCACCGCCAACGGCGTCGCCGACATCGCCGGCTACGTCTACGGGCTGGACACCACGCCCAAGACGGAGGTCGCCGCCGGTCAGCAGGACGGGTCGGCGACGATCCGGATCACCCCTCGCCACGACGGCCCCAACGTGCTCTCGGTGCGCAGCAAGGACCGCGCGGGGCACCAGGGCCCGATCCGCACCTACGTGTTCAACGTCAACGCGGGCACCGGCCCGGACGGGCACTGGACCCTGGACGAGGGGCAGGGCACCGTGGCCGCCGACCGCACGGGCGCCCACCAGGCCACCCTGTCCGGCCCGGCCGCCTGGACCACCGGCAGGACCGGCCTGGGCCTGCGGCTCGACGGCACCGCCGGCCACGCGCAGACCACCGGGCCTGTCGTGTCCACCCTGCGCAACTTCACGGTCGCCGCCTGGGTGCGGTTGACCGGCGTCAATGCCGCAGCGACCGCGGTCAGCCAGGATGGCGGGCGGGCCGGCGGCTTCTCCCTGCAGTACTCCAAGACCGACAACCGCTGGGCGCTGAGCCGTACCAATACGGACGCCGACGGGGCGTCGGCTGTCCGCGCGCTGTCGGAGGCCGCGCCGCGGCTCGGCGAGTGGACCCACCTCACCGGCGTCCACGACGCGGCCGCGGGGACGTTGGCCCTGTACGTCAACGGGCGCCTGGAGTCGACGGTCCCGTTCACCCAGCCGTGGGACGCGACCGGACCCCTGGCGATCGGCCGGGCGAAGGTGAACGGAGTGGCGGCGGAGTTCTGGCCGGGCGACATCGACGACGTCCGCGTCCACGGCCGGGCGATGTTCGGTGACGAGGTCGCCGACCTGGTGAACAGCGCCGCGACGCTGGTCGGGCACTGGAAGCTGGACGAGGGGACCGGTGCCGTCGCCGCCGACTCCTCCGGACGGGCATCGGCGGCGGCGCTGGGCGGCAACGCGTTCTGGACCGAGGGCTGGCTGGACGAGGCGCTCGCCCTCGACGGCGCAGGCGGTCACGCGCAGGTCCCCGTCCCGGCCGTCAACACCAGGGCGGGATTCACCGTCGCCGCCTGGACCCAGCTCGACTACCTGCCCACCCGCGACGCGTCCGCCGTCTCCCAGTCCGGGAGCAGGGCCAGCGGATTCCAGCTCGGCTACGACAAGGAACAGGGGCGGTGGGTCCTCGGCATGGCCGCCGCCGACACCGACACCGCCGCGCTGGTACGGACACGCTCCGACGCCGTCCCCGCGCCGTTGGAGTGGACCCATGTCGCCGGGGTCTACGACCCCCTCCAAGGCGAACTGCGCGTCTATGTCAACGGCCAGCTGTCGGACAGCACCATCACCGACCACGTGAGCGCGTGGAACGCCACCGGCCCGCTGCAGCTGGGCCGCACCAAGTCCGCAGGCGTCTTCACCGGCTACTGGCCGGGGACCGTGGACGACGTCCGCACCTATGACGGTGTGCTGAGCGCCGAGCAGATCTCCCAACTAGCCGCCCAGTAGAGCTCGTCCGACCGATCACCCCCCCCCCCCGCTCGACTCGTCCAACCCATCGCCCCCCGTACGGCTCGCCCGACCGATCACCCCGCGGTCCGACCTGTCCGACCCGTCACCCCCATACGGCCCGTCCGACCAGTCACCCCCGATTCGACGTGTCCGATCGATCACCCCCGTACGGCTCGTCCGACCGATCACCCCGCGGTCCGACCTGTCCGACCCGTCACCCCCGTTCGACTCGTCCAACCCGTCACCCCCCGTTCGACCTGTCCACAGATTGGGTGAAGTCAATGGATCTGCCGCCCGAGTCAACCCCCCCGGATTCCCACTGGAATCGTTTACTGAAACCCGTACGGAAATCGCCGTGGCCCCGGCGGCTGGCGGCCACGCTGGCCGTCGTCGTGGTGATGCCGTTGGTGCACGCGACGCCCGCGAGTGCCGCGCCGCGTGCCGCCCCGGCCGTCCAGAAGGCGACCCCGGTCCTCGGGAAGCCGGTCCCCGTGCTACCCAAGCTGGCCGATCCGGCGGAGAAACAGGCGTGGAAGGCACCGCCGGGCACCGTCTGGCCGAAACCGCAGGCGGTCGAGCTGGACGCGACCGGTGACACGCAGGCGCGGTCCCTGACGACCGACTTCCCCGTACGGCTCGCCGCCCCGAAGGCGGCGGCCAAGGCGTCCGCTCCCGAGCGGGTCCGCGTCGAACTGCTCGACACCGCGCAGACGGGTCTGCTCGGTCTCGCGATGCGGGTGACGCCGGGGCAGGGGCTGACGGCCGCGGAGGGGAAATCCCGCCTGGAGATCGACTACTCCGGATTCCGCTACGCCTTCGGCGGCGACTACGGGGCCAGGCTGCGGATGGTGCGGTTGGCGGAGTGCGCCCTGACCGCCGCCGCGGCCGGGACCGGCTGTCCGCAGCCAGTGCCGGTGCCCGGCGACAACGACACGAAGGCGGGCACCCTGACCGCCGACGTCGACATGCCCGCGCTGTACGCGGTGACGGCCGCGGCCTCGGGTCCGTCGGGCGATCACGGGGCCACCTCGCTCTCCCCATCGGCCGACTGGAGCGTCGGCGCCCAGTCGGGCGACTTCAGCTGGGGCTACGAACTGCGGGCGCCACCGGCGCTGGGCGGCGACGAGCCGGACATGTCGATCTCCTACTCCTCGCAGAGCGTGGACGGCCGCACCGCCTCCACCAACAACCAGTCGTCCTGGGTGGGTGAGGGTTTCGAGCTGAACCCGGGCGGCTACATCGAGCGCCGCTACAAGTCGTGCATGCTCGACGGCAAGAAGACCGGCGACCTGTGCTGGGACCAGGAGAACGCGACACTGGCCCTCGGCGAGTCGTCCGTCGAACTGATCAAGGACGCCACGACCAAGCAGTGGCTGCCCAAGCACGATGACGGGACCCGCGTCGAATACCTGAAGGGGGCCGTCAACGGCGACAACGACGGCGAGTACTGGCGCGTCACCACCGCCGACGGCACCCAGTACACCTTCGGGCTCAACCGCCTGCCCGGATGGGTGTCGGGCAAGCCGGAGACGAAGTCCACCTGGACGACGCCGGTGTTCGGCAACAACAGCGGCGAGCCCTGCTACTCCAGCACCCCGGCCAACGCCTGGTGCCAGCAGGCGTACCGGTGGAACCTCGACCTCGCCGTCGACACGCACGGCAACGCCACCACCTACTGGTACGAGGTCGAGAAGAACTTCTACGGCCGGAACATGAAGCCCGAGCTGGGCACGGAGTACGTGCGCGGCGGATACCTCAAGCGGATCGACTACGGCTACCTGCAGAATGAGCTGTTCACCAGGTCGCCCGCGGCCCAGGTCGTCTTCGACGTCGCCGAACGGTGCATCCCCGGCGGGACGGTCACCTGCGCCACCGACCAGCTCAAGAAGGAGACGGCGAGTTACTGGCCCGACGTCCCCTTCGACCAGCTCTGCGGGTCGGGAGAGAAGTGCACCAACCGGCTGGCGCCGACGTTCTTCACCCGCAAGCGCCTGGCGAAGGTCACCACCCAGGTGGTGAACACCGACACGGCCAAGTGCTCGGCCAAGCCGTACTGCGCCGTCGACTCCTGGACGCTGACGCAGTCGTTCCCGGCGCCGGGTGACGGGCTCAGCCCCTCGCTCTGGCTGGCGTCCCTCCAGCAGAGCGGGCTCGTGGGCGGCACGATCACGCTGCCGAAGATCACGTTCACCGGCGTCCAGCTGCCCAACCGGGTGGACACGGACGAGGGCCGCGCACCGCTCGTCAAGTGGCGGGTCCAGACGGTGAACAACGAGACCGGCGGGGAGCTCCGGGTCAACTACGCCCCCGCCGACTGCAAGCCGGGAGACGTGCCGGCCGCCGACCGCAACGCCCGGCTCTGCTTCCCGCAGCGGTGGGCGCCGGAGAACGAGAGCGAGGTCACCGACTGGTTCCACAAGTACGTCGTGAAGCAGACCGTCGAGGTGGACCGGGTCGCCGGGTCGCCGTGGGTGGTCACCGACTACGAGTACCTCGACGGCGCCGCCTGGCATTACGCCGACAACATCCTGGTGAAGCCCGAGCATCGCACCTGGGCCGACTGGCGCGGGTTCGGCAGGGTGCGCATCCGCCAGGGCGACGGGCAGGACAGCAAGCGCACACTCACCGAGTTCAGATACTTCCGCGGCATGAACGGCGACCGCCTGGCCGACGGCTCCAAGCGCAGCGCGCAGGTCGTGGACTCCGAAGGCGGCAAGCTGGACGACCTCGACCAGCTGGCCGGTTTCCAGCGGGAGGAGATCCTCTACGACGGCGACGGCGGAGCGATCCTGACCGCGTCGGCAGAGGAACCGTGGTCGCTGAAGACCGCCGAGTCGACGCAGGGCGGCGTCACCAAGGCCGCGTACATCGTCGAGGACAAGTCGATGGTCACCCGCACGGCCCTGGAGGGCGGCAAGTGGCGGCGGACCGGAGAGACCCGCGACTACGACGAGCACGGCCTGCTCACCCAGGTGAACGAGCAGAACGACCTGGCGACCGCCGACGACGACCAGTGCACGCGCTACACCTACGCCCGCAACAGCACGGCCTGGATGCTGGACTACACCAGCAGGATCCAGAAGGTCGCCGCCGGGTGCGGCACCGCGGTGGCCAAGCTGGCCGCCGACGACGTGATCTCCGACGAGCGGGTGCAGTACGACAGCAAGCCGTACGGCCAGGGGCCGGTCAAGGGCGACGTCACCACGATCCAGGAGGTCGCGTCCGGAGACGGCTCGACCGTCACCAACTCCATCCTGACCTACGACGTCTACGGGCGCACGACCAGCGAGACCGACGCGGTCGGCACCACGGTCACCACCACCTACGCGCCGGCCTCCGGTGCCCCGGCGACCGAGATCAAGGAGACCAACCCTCTCGGGCACGAGGAACGCACCTTCCTCGAACCGGCCTGGGGTGAGCCGGTGGCCGAGATCGACGCCAACAACCGGCGCACCGACATGGAGCACGACGCGCTGGGCCGCCTCGTCAAGGTCTGGCAGAACGACCGGAGCAAGGCGGCAGGCCAGCCGCCCAACACCGAATACTCCTACCTGACGCGGACCGACGGCCCCAACGTCGTCACCACCAAGACCCTGCGGGCCGACGGCGGCTACACCACCAGCTACGAGCTCTACGACGGCCTGCTGCGCAGCCGGCAGACCCAGGAGCCCGCGCCGCGCGACGACCAGACGCAGGACCCCGCGCTGCGCGACGGGCGCACGATCACCGACACCTTCTACAACTCGCTCGGCGAGACGGCCAAGAGCAACAGCGGCTACTTCAGCCCCGGCGAGCCGTCCACCACCCTGCTCGGCGTGGCGGACACGGACGTACCCAGCCAGATCGGCTACGTCTACGACGGGGTCGGTGAGGTGAACGCCCAGACCTTCCGGGTCAAGGGCGTGGAGAAGTGGCGGGCCACGGCCACGCAGCAGGGCGAGCGGATGCACATCACGCCTCCCCCCGGTGGCACCGCCACCACCCGCATCGGCGACGCCGAGGACCGGCTCATCGAGCTGCGGCAGTACAAGGGCGCCACGCCGACCGGCGAGTACGACTCGACCAAGTACACCTACGACCACGCGGGCCGGCTGGCCAGCGTGACCGACCCCGCCGGCAACGTGTGGCGGCACACCTACGACCTGCGCGGCCGGGAGATCAAGACCGAGGACCCCGACAAGGGCGTCACCACGTTCACCTACAACGACGCCGACGAGGTGCTCACCTCCACCGACGCCCGCGGCAAGACCCTCGCGTACGTCTACGACGCACTGGGCCGCAAGCTGGAGACCCGCGAGGGCTCCAAGGACGGCCCGCTGCTCGCGGAGTGGAAGTACGACGCGCTGGCCAGGGGGCACCTGAACGCCAGCATCCGCTACCTCGGCGGCCAGGCGTACAAGGCTGAGATCAACGCGATCGACGCCGACTACCGCGCCCTGCGGCAGACCGTCACCGTCCCGGCGCGGGAAGGCAAGCTGGCCGGATCGTATGTGCTCAACTCCCGCTACACCCTCGACGACCAGGTCCAGTCCGTCAGCTTCCCGGCCGTGGGAGGGCTGGCCGAGGAGTCGGTCGTCTACTCCTACGACGAACTGAGCCAGCCGACCAAGGTCACCGGCCTGTCGTCGTACGTCACGGCCGCCCGCTACTCCAAGCTCGGTGAGACCCTGCAGTACGAGCTGAGCACGGGCGGCAAGAAGAGCTGGCTCACCTACACCCACGACGAGAGCTCCCAGCGGCTGACCCGGACGCGGCTGGACCGTGAGACCGCCCCGGCGACCGACCTGGATCTCAACTACACCTACGACGCCATCGGCAACATCACCAAGATCACCGATATGGCGGGCGGCCAGTCGAGGGACACCCAGTGCTTCGCCTACGACAATCTGCGCCGCCTGACCTCGGCGTGGACGGCCACCGACGACTGCGCGAGCGGTTCCCCGCAGTCGGACAAGATCGGCGGTGTGGCGCCGTACGCGACCAGCTACACCTACGACGTCACCGGAAACCGGATCAAGGAGACCCAGCACGCGTTCAGCGGGCGCCCGGAGTCCGTCCGCACCTCCATCTACCCCAAGCCCGGCGAGAAGCGGCCGCACGCCCTCCAGTCGGTGGGGACGGACACGTTCACCTATGACGAAGCGGGGAACACCACCAGTCGCAAGGTCGGAACCGCCGACCAGACCCTGGTCTGGGACATCGAGGGCAACCTCGAGTCGGTGACCGAGGCGGGCAAGACCACCTCGTTCGTGTACGACGCCGACGGCGGCCGGCTGCTCCGCAAGACGCCGACGGACTCGACCCTCTACATCGACGACATGGAGCTGCGGCTCGACACCGCCAAGGACGTCGTCGAGTGCACCCGCTACTACACCGTCAACGGCGAGCCGGTGGCGGTGCGCACGCCCGACAACAAGGTCTACTTCCTGGCCTCCGACCACCAGGGCACGGCTCAGGCCGCCGTCAACGCCGGTACGGGAGAGCTGGCCGTACGGAGGACGACACCGTTCGGCGAGGATCGCGGCTCCCCACCGCCGTGGTGGCCGGGCCAGCGCGGATTCGTCGGAGGCGTCAAGGATCAGACGATCGGGCTCGTCCAGCTCGGGGCCCGCGAGTACGACCCCAGGAACGGGCGGTTCCTGTCCGTCGACCCCGTCATCGACGAGGACGATCCGCAGCAGCTCAACGCCTACGCCTACGCCAACAACAGCCCCGTCACCATGAGCGACCCCGACGGGCAGCTCTTCTGGATCGTCATCGGGATCGCGGCCCGGATCGCGGCGCGGCAACTGGCCAAGAAGCTCGCCCAGCAGGCAGCCAGGCGAGCCGCGATCCGCCTGGCCAGGCAGCGGGCCATCGCCCTGGCCAAGAAGAAAGCCGCGGAGGCGGCCAAGAGAAGGGCCCTCGCGGCCGCCAGGAAGAAGGCCGCGGATGCGGCCAAGAGGAAGGCGAAGGAGCTCGCCAAGAGGAAGAAGGCGGAGGAGGCCAAGAAGAAGGCGGAGGAGATGCGCAAGAAGGCCGCCGAGGCGGCGCGCAAGCGCAGGGCCGCGAAGGCCGCGCGCGAGGCCAGGAAGGCCGCCAGGCGGACCAGGGCGCACGTGAAGAAGGTGACCGGCGGGCGCGTGACCAAGCTCCCGACCAGGGCCTCCCGCCCACGTCCCGCCAGCCGGCCGACCAGTCACAGAGCGACCCAACGGCAGTCGCCACCCAAGGTGACCCGCTCGCCCGCCGTGAGGGACGGGCAGGTGTACGGCAACAACGGTGTGTCGCAACCGACCCAGTCCGTCTCGGTGTTCCGCAACGGGAAGATGTACCCGGACGGAGCGCCGCCACCGAACATGTTGCGACCCTCGGGTTCGGGGCGGGGCATCAGACAGGACTACAAGCCGATGGAGCAGGAGGCGGAGCTGACGAGGCCGGGCGCCATCGCCGAGACCGCGACCCGGGCGGTCCGTTTCTTCGACCAGAGCGGGCTGGACGACTTCTTCGGCGGTCTCGGCGGACTGTTCTGACCTGATCCGAAGATCGGTGAGTGACCGAGCAGAAGGTAGCGGGTCCTGGCGCACGATGGTGTGTCAGGGCCCGCTGTCGGCTCGGTCACTGGCGCACGGTGGTGTGTCAGGCTCCGCTGTCGGCTCGGTCGGCAGGGCGGTCGATCGGGGGTGAGACGGTGAATGAGGTCACCGCCGGGAGCGTCCTTGAGCCTCCTTGAGGAGGTACGGTGCAGGCCCTGCCCGGCACCGTTCTCGAACCTTTCGCCATCCGGTGACGACTCCCACGGCCAGGACATCGACATCGACATCGACATCGACATCGACAAACGGCACATAGTCGCTCATCTTTAAGCATCTTTCCCGCTACACGCAAGATCGATACGGCATTTCGGCATTAATAGCGATTTAATTCGGCTTATCCGAATCAGTCCAGCTCGGCGCCACGGGCGTGGCACACATCCGTCCCCTGGTTCCATCCCCGCCCTCCTCGTAGCCGCCGATCCCCCGGACCGGGCCGCCGCGTCAAGGGCCGACGAAGCCGATCGCGAAGCGCCACCGCGGGCGCTCTCGGCCTGGCGGACTCGTCCGGGACGCTGGAGCAGCGAGACGGGCGGCCAAAGAGGGACGAGAACAACGGGCTCCACGTACGGCGCTTCTCGGCGTTCGTCGAATCGGCAGGCTGGTGCAGCCTTTCAAAAGGCCCCGAAATCTTCGGACGCCATTCGGAGGGAAATCGATCGGGAAATCAAATATCAGCCCGAGGAGAATGAGAAGGGGGTCGAGGCGGAGAAAGCAATGATTTGCAAATTCGGAGCGAACGAAGAGGACTAAAACAGCATCGACGCCCCCGGTACTGTCAGGCTCCGACGAGTGCCCCGTCTCACTGGTGAGACGCTGTAGCGAGTTCGCACGCTGGGAAAAGAGCACGATCGAAGAAGACGGCCAGATCTCCGGTCGTGCAGGATGCACTCGACCACCTGACGTCCCAGCCATCGGCCGCCTCTGCTACCGCCGCCAACAGCTTTGGTACTGGCCGCGTACGCCGATCGGCAATTGGTGCATTTCTAGAATGGGCCCATACCGCCAAAAGCTGGATCGTCCTGTGGCTCTCTGCTCCAGGAAGGGAACTGGGTATGCCGCTAGAGGAAACAACCGCGCGCGTCGCCGTACCAGCACCGAGAACAACGCCGCACGTCAGGAGACTGGGGCGAGCCGCCATCAGCGTGGCTGTCGCCCTGGTGGCCCTGTTCACCATGACTGCCGGCGCCGGCGCGGGTGTGACGCCTAAGGAGCCCTCCGAGGGCAAGGCACTCTTCGCCCCTGGGTTCAGGCATGGGAAGACCGCTGTCGAAGGCAGCAATCTCCACTACGTCATCGGCGGATCGGGCCCAGCCATCGTGCTCCTGCACGGCTGGCCGGAGACGTGGTTGATGTGGCGTGACGTCATGCCTGCGCTCGCCCGCAACCACACCGTGATCGCGTTCGACCTGCCGGGGCTGGGAGACTCCACCGTACCGACCGGCGGCTTCGACAAGGTCACCACCGCACGGCGGATCCGCCAGGCCGTGAACCAGCTGGGCTTCCGCCAGGTGCAGCTCATCGGCCATGACCTCGGCACCCTGATCGCCTACCCCTACGCACGCGACTTCCCCAACGAGGTGACCCGCCTCGCCGTGATCGAGGCGCCGCTGTCCGGCTTCGGCCTTGAGGAGCTCTACGGATTGAGCTGGCACTTCCGGTTCAACATGTCCCCGGCGCCGATCCCCGAGCGGATCATGGACAACGACGACGTCAGCACCTACCTCGGCATGATGTACGACCTCGCCCATCGTCCGGACGCGATAGAGCGCGAGCCCTATTTCAGGGCCTATTCGGATCCGGCCAGGCGCACCGCGGGCTACGGGTACTACCGGGCGTTCGCCGGGGACGCGGAGAACAACAAGGCCAACGCGGCGAGGCGGCTGGCCATGCCGGTGCTGGCGATAGGCGGGCAGTACTCGTTCGGAACCGGCGTCGCCGACTCGTTCCACCAGGTCGCCGACGACGTCCGCGCGGCCGTCGTGCCCGACTCCGGTCACTACGTCCCCGAGGAGAACCCGACCTTCCTGAGCGCTTGCGCAAACCTCTTCTTCGGCACCCAGAACACCCCGCCGTCGCAGCCCGAGCTCGCCGGCTGCGTTCGGTAGCGCTGACACCGATTCGAGGTATCCGACCAGAGGCCGTACGCACGTCGGCTTCTGGTCGGAGCTCTCCCAGAACGCGCCGGCGCCGGGGGCGACCCGCCGAAGCGGACTGAGCAGGACATCGGCGACCGGCTCCGAGCCGGTCCGGGCGATCACCATGCCGGCCCGCACCCGGCATGACGTGACCTGGAGCCGCCGGCAGCCGGCCAACCGGCTGCGCTCTCTACTGAGCGAGTGCTTCCCCGCGGCGCTTACTTCCCCTACTTCCCCGCAGCGTTGAAAGCGTTCCAGGTCGGAAATACCGGTCTGGCCGCCCGCAAGACCTGCGCCGTCCTCCAGACCGGACCCGCACACGGGACGCCTGCCGTGCACTCGCCGCATCGCGCTAAGCCCGTTTCGCGTGCTCCGGCAATGACGACACGCTGCACATGTGCTCGACGGGACCGTGTTCGAGGTGGTCTTCGTACACCCTGACCTTGAAGGCGATCAGGTCCAGGCATTGGGTCAGCCGGTCGATCTGGGCGTTCACGTGCTCCTGGTGCCGGCGCAGCAGCGCCAGCCGCTCTTCCTCGGTGCCGGAACCCCGCCTGACGAGGTCGGTGTACTGGCGGATCGCGGGGAGAGGCATCCCGGAGGCGCGGAGGAGGATGCAGAGCCGCAGCCACTCCACGTCGTCCTCGCTGTAGCAGCGACGTCCGCCGGGTCCACGGCTTACGGGATTGGCCAGGATGCCTTCACGCTCATAGAAGCGCAGCGTGTGCACGCTCAAACCGGTGCGTTCGGCGACCTGTCCGATGCTCAGATCCTGTTCGACTTCAGGCATGCCCTCCAGATTAGGGGGTTGCCCTAGAGCCGACTCTAGAACCTAGAGTACGCCGCATGATCACCCCTATCCACGACCGCTAAGGGAGCACGACCATGCACTACCGCATCCTCGGCGGTACCGGCATCGAAGTAAGCGCCCACTGCCTCGGAGCCATGATGTTCGGCGCCGCAGGCAACCCCGACCATGACGAGTGTGTCCGCATCATCCACACTGCCTTCGATCAGGGGATCAACTTCGTCGACACCGCGGACATGTACTCGGCGGGCGAGTCGGAGGAGATCGTGGGAAAGGCGCTGCGCGGTCGCCGTGACGACATCGTGCTCGCCACCAAGGTGCACTTCCGGATGGGCGAGGGCCCGAACCGCAGTGGCAACTCCCGACGCTGGATCATCAAGGAGGTCGAGGAGAGCCTCAAGCGCCTGCAGACCGACTGGATCGACCTCTACCAGATTCATCGCCCCGACCACACAACCGACATCGAGGAGACGCTCTCCACGCTGAGCGACCTCGTGCACCAGGGGAAGATCCGCGCCTTCGGCTGCTCCACATTCCCAGCCGAGGAGATCGTCGAGGCGAATCACGTCGCCGAGCGCCGCGGCCTGCTGCGCTTCAGGACCGAGCAGCCGCCGTATTCGCTGCTGGCCCGGGGCATCGAGACCTCCGTGCTGCCGGTCTGCCAGCGGTTGGGCATGGGTGTGCTGACCTGGAGCCCACTGGCCTCGGGCTTTCTGACCGGCAGGTACCGCAAGGGGCAGCCCATCGATCTCACCACCGGCCGCGCGGCACTGACGCCGGCGCGCTTCGATCCCTCGCTCCCGGTGAACGCCGCCAAGCTGGACATCGTCGAACAGCTTGTCGAGGTCGCGGACGGGATCGGCTGCTCGCTGCCCGAGCTGGCCGTGGCCTTCACCGTGGCGCATCCCGGCGTCACCTCGGTGATCGTAGGGCCGCGGACGATGAACCAGCTGGAGGCGCTGCTGAAGGGCGCCTCACTCACCCTCGATGACGCGACCCTGGACCGGATCGACGAAATCGTGCCGCCCGGGACCAACGCCTATCACCCGGACGGCGCCTGGCGCCCGCCGGTGCTGACCGACGCCGCCCGACGCCGCCGCCCGCTCGCGGACCGCTCTGCGGCCTAGACCGACTCCTGGCACTCGGTGCCCACCTCCGCCTTGAGGCCTCCGATCACCGGCCCGGCAGCAACGTGTTTCCCGGTAGGAGTTTCGGCACGTATTCGGCACCAGGCCCAGGGCGCGGGGCCATCTGGCCCGCTTCGGCGAATGAGGCCCCTGTCGCACCCGCCCGGGTGGGCGGGTGCGACGGTGCACGGTGGTAGGGCGCCATCGCGCCGGGGGTCGTACACGCAATGACCGGCCGTGGCGACGACGGGGCGTGCCGACACGTGGTCAATCCCCGTAGCAGTGCAACAGCAGATCGGGCTCTGCACGCCAGCTCATCAACAGCCTCCGAAGGGCCGCCACCAACTCGCGCTGTACATCATCGCCGGCAACCGCCTCCAAACGATCGACATCAGCCTCAAGCCGGGGTAGGTCGCGGTGATCGAGAACCGTGTCCGACCACGGGTTGAGTTGCCCGAGAATCGGTAGCCTGCCGCCCCCGGCGCTGTTCACCAGCGGCAACAGCTCCTCCACCGCCACGTCCAGCAGCCAGCCCCGCTGCTGCGCCGTCCGCCACTCCTCGGCGTCGGCACGGTGACGCTCACGCCGCTGCGCCCGAGTAGCCCGACGCAAGCTCTTCGGACCAGGCTGCGGAGGACGCAATACCAACAGCAGCCCCATACCGGTGACGGTACCGGCTCTGGCGAGGTCTACGCATCAGCCGGTTGCATCTGCACGAGCACACCGTTCAGGGGCCGGTCAGGGGGTTGTACGAGCTTCCAGGCCGGTTTCTCACGATCGCCTGATGACGGCTGAGCTTTGCGGGTGGTCGGGGGCGATCAACGACCCGGGCCTTCGTTCCCAACGATCCCTGCCCGCCGGAAACCGCGAGCAACCGCAGCTCATCATCACGACGCAGTCGAACCACCGGCGAACACTGATCAGACCTGCCGTTTGCGGTCACGTCCGTGGGGACCAGCGTCCCTTTGATAAGCCCTACTTGCGGAAACAGCCGCTAAACCTGGGCACGTATTCGGCACAGCCACCCGTAGATCGCCGTTGACGACCATGAACAGCCGGACATACGAGAAGAGCCCCCTCACCGTGTTCCGCCCTCCCTTCCAGCGGTCATCGCAACACCCCGGCTCAGGGAGTGCGATGGAGTTCGAGATCCGCGAGATCCGTTCCTCTCAGGGGCGACGGAAGCTGACCCGTGAGCGGGAGGAATACTTCCAGCTTATGGATCAAGGCTTCAGTAGTACGGAAACGTGCCGGATCGTCGGGATCAACTACCGGACCGGGAAGCGGTGGCGGACGGCTCGGCGCCGAACAAGGTGAAAAAGAAGGGGCCTGCCGGTCAGACGACCGGCGGGCCCCTTCTGGCGTCTCCCGCTACTTGCGGGTAAACGCGTCCGAGCTTGCATGCATCACCACGTTTCCAGCAGCTTCCGGTGACCATCTAATCTTTCGGGGTGGCGAACATGTCTGAAGATCTCGCATTGCCCCCTGCCCTGGCAGAGGTGGCCGAAGTCGGCTTCGAGTGGGAGTGGGACGAGGAGACCGACGAGGCCCGCGGCTGTGACTTCGAGCCATACAACCAGTTCGAGGAGCCCGACCGGACGGCGCGGTGGTTTCGCCTGTGGACTGGCAACCAAGAGGTCGACGGCAGCGAGTTCCGCTTCTTCGGTACGACCGGGGCGGGTGACTACACCGGCTTCTGGCTGGTACGGCCCGATGCGGCGATCACTGACCAGCCCGTCGTCTACATCGGTTCCGAGGGCGAGCGCGGTGTGATCGCCCGCAATCTCGGCGACCTCCTCTGGCTGTTCGCCGCCGGCCTGGGGCCCGCCGAGGCTTTCACGGACCCCGACTCCACGGCACAGCCGAACGAGGCCTTCCGTACCATCGCCGAGCGACATGCACCCGGCGGCCGCCGTTCCCCCACCCAGATCGTGGCTGCCGCACGAGCGGAGTTCCCGCATTTTTCGGATCTCATCGAAGCGATGTGTCGCTGAGTGGGCCTTACTTGGCCTTTGAAATCAGAGCGATCTGCGGGATCGTCCCCTTCGGCCAGCTGCACACCACCTACGCGCAGGAGAAGGCCCGCACTCACGCCGCCGGGCTGATCGGCCCTCCGCTCGGCGGCCTGCTGTACGGCCTGGGACGGGCGGCGCCCTTCGTCGTCGACGCCGTCACCTTCCTAGCCGCCGCAATCTTCTACGTCCTGAAGAAGGTGCCGCACCGCTCAGAGGGCCGACCGCCGCCTCCACTCACGCGGATGGCGAGGAGCAGCGGCCGACTAGGCGCAGCCTGCGCCGGAAAGCTGGTGAGGCCGCCGCCTGGCTGTGGTGCCGACGAGGGCTGCAGGAGGTCATCGCGGCGGTGATGATCCTCAACCTGCTGGGTGGAGCATTCCTACTGCCGCTGATCGTACTCGTCGGCGAACACGGCGGAGACGCGCTCACCACGCGATCAGTGCCGTGAGCTGTGTCTTCGCAGGTTTAGCAAGATCGGCATGCGGCTTTTCAAGCAGGATGTCAGGAGTTCGAACTCCTGGGCTCCACCCCACATTGGAGTGGTGCGTCCCGGGCCTCCATGAATTCCGAGAGCTTCAGTTGACGTCAGCGGGACGAAAAGGGCGCAGTGGTGTCAACCGGATGCCCTCATAGTCCGTCTCTCCTGTGCCCCATCTGTCGCAACAGGAGTCCCCTTGCGCATCCGCTCGATTCTCTCGGTCGCCGCCCTGGCCGGCAGCTTGGCACTGCTCTGTCAACCAGCCCATGCCGCCGTCTCCGAGCTGCGACAGGACGCGGTCGCCGTCACCGACATCGTCGAGTACCAGTGCACCGTGACCGGTATGGCCGAGAAACAAGACATCAAGGTCAAGGTCGAGCTGACGATGCCGGACAGCGCCGTGACGGGCCAGCAGATGACCATCGGCTGGCACGGAACCTACGTCGACGGCACCGCGCTGCGGGCGCCTGCCACGGGACTGGCCAGTGGCATCAAGCTGTACGCCTACGCGTCCATCAGCAGGCTCCCCGGGCTGACCTCCGCCAACGGAGTGGGCGAGCCCGCTCCCTTCAGCGCGGGTCAGACCATTCCCCTGCCAAGGGACACGGTCCCCCTGAAGACCACACCTTCCAACGCGGGCACCGCGACGGTGAAGCCGGCCGCCATCAACTTCGGGACCAGAACCGATGAAAAGTCGATCGAGTGCGAGGTGCAGAACGCCGACGCCCTGACGACCTACCCCCTCACCGTCTCCTCCGCAGACGGCCGGCCAACCGATCCTGCCCCGGTAATGCCGAGTCCGCAGCCGACCCCTACCGTCACGGCGACCACGGACGATCAGTCAACCGGCTCCGTACCGGTGACTTCGGACCCGCAGCCGACCCATACCATCACGGCAACCGTGACCAAGGCCTCAACGGACGGGAACAGCAAGGTGCTCAAGACCCCATCAGGGGGAGCCGCGACCGGAGGCGGCGGCGAGTCCGGCCCCGACGGACGAATGCTCATATCGACCGGCTTCCTGCTGACCTTCGCCGCCGCCACCGGACTCCTGCTACGCCGTCGTAGCCTTCCCCGGGGATGACCATCCGGTGCTCGCCTTCGGCCGGCCGCACACTGCGGATAGGCGTCCTTCGTCGGTCCGGTAGACGTGGTGCTCGACGAACATCTCAAGCCCTGTCAGTGCTGACGGGTACGGAACGGGCGCATCCACACGACTCGTGCTGCGCTGATCATTGCCTGTAGCTTGCGCGGGTCAACATGTCGAATGGAACAGGCCCCCCACTGCGGTTGTCTCAGCCAATGCGTTGTAGCGCTGAACCGCGACCCTCGTCTCTTCTACGAAGACCTCGATGCCCTTCTGCTTCAGCAGGTCCAGGGTCTCCGGGCACGTCTGAAGGACCAAGTCCATCCCTCGGGAGAGGACAACCACCTCGCTGCCGTGGTCGAGTAGCTCGGTAACGTCGGTGGGCTGGATGCCTGGAGTGTGACGCGTACCCGTCTCGTTCCAGTCCCAGGCTCGACCGCCGCCCGGGTACAGCTTGAAGTCCTTTCCTTCACCCACCCCCTTGACGACTATGCGGCCCCAAGAGATGTGAGTGATCAGTGGAGATCGCTTCATAGCCGGGAGATTAGCCCCGTAGGTGCACTTACGCGAGCCTTACTGGCCCTGGACTGCACGGGGCCTTGAACGACGGCGCCGGGACTCACATGTCCACGATCATGAACAGCCTTCCCGATCCTCTGCCCGAGTTCTTTGACTGCGGCTGCTCGGATGTCTACTACTGTCCGCAATCCAGAGAGGTCGAATGCCCCCGTCACAGTGGCTTCGACGTCTGCTGTGACGCACTTGATCAGCACATCCCGCTCCATGCATGACCGCCAGTTTGGAAGATCTCGGTACACGATCCTGTGAGCTGTTGCGGAGCTGGTCAGAGGCGGTCTCACCCTGTCCGTGAGGCCCTGTGATTCCCCCTTGTTTCCGGCCCTACTGGCACGCGAATGGCACGGCCTGAGCACCTCGTGCGGACGCACGCACCTCCGCTGGATCTTCCCGTCGCTGTCGTCCCACCCTCCGGGGAACTGGCCCTGGTCTGCTCGGCTTGTCCTGGGGCGATGGCGACGGGAAGAGCCAGCCCCCAGCCACCTACCAACCGGTCTCTTGCTCCTGACGATCATCCCGGAACTGGAGTGCCCCCGCCGGAGGCAAATGGTGTTCAAGAACCGTAGAACCCGTAGGGGATCACGAATGTCAGGACTGATCGCTACCTTGGCGGCATACCTGAGGGGACGACAGAAGGGGAGTGCTGCGAGTGGAGATCACTTACGCCGATGTCGCCTGGCTGGCCGACGACCATGAATTAGGTGACCTGTGGTGTCTGACCTTCGTATGGGGGCTCGACGAGGCCGAGGTGCTTCGACGCTTGGGTGCCAGCGAGGAGAGCATTCGGCCGCTTACCTACAGTGAGGTTCCCCCCGTACTACAGCCACCGATGGTGTGGGATCACGAGGTTGCGTCTGAGGGCTTGTAGAGCTCCTCGAACGCGATTGGGCTGTTCATGCCGATGCTGGAATGACGCCTATACGGGTTATACCAGCACTCGATCCATTCAAACATCGCGCTGGCCAACTCGGCTCTTGTTGACTATTTGTCAACGTCGAGCAGTTCGAGCTGCATCGTTCCCCAGAACGATTCCATCATGGCATTGTCGTAGCAATCGCCGACGGTTCCCATCGAGCCGAGGAGTTCAGCATCACGGAGCCGTTTCCCGTACGAGAACGATGTGTACTGTGTTCCGTGGTCAGAATGCAGGATCGTCTTCCTGCTGGGCGGGTTACGGCGGGCGACGGCCATGACCATCGCGTCGACGACCAGAGCGCTGGTCTGGCGTATGTCGATAGAATGGCCGATGATGCGACGAGAATAGGCGTCCATGACAGCGGCGCAATACAGTTTCCCTTCGTCGGTGGGGTGCTCGGTGATGTCGCTGACCCACAGCCGGTCCGGCGCTTGCACCGTGAAGGCCCGGCGGACCAGATCCTCCTCGGTGGCGGCGTTGACGAGGTTGCGGCGGCCCTTGCGCCGGTAGATGCCCTGGATGCCGGCCTCACGCATGAGCCGTTCGACGCGCTTGCGGTTGACCTCCAGGTCCAGGCCGAGCGTCAGCTCCGCGTGGATCCGCGGCGAGCCGTAGCTGTAACGTGACGTCTCATGGATGTCACGGATCAGCTTCAGTAGTTCGGTGTTTCTTTGGTCGCGTGGTGACTGCGGCCGGCCAACCCAGTCTTTGTAGCCCGATCTGGAAATGTTCAACACCCGGCAGGCCACCGCGACAGGAAAGTCGTCATCGGCGAGTTCACGGACCAGCGCGTACCCTATTTTGGGAGCACGTTCTCCCGGGCGAAATACGCAGCCGCCCGCTTGAGGATCTCATTCTCCAGCTCAAGCTGCCGGGTTCGGCGCCGCAGATCGGAGAGCTCCTTCTTCTCCGCGCTGGTCAGCTGCGCACCGCCGTTGTCATCGGTGTCGGCCTGGCGCATCCAACTCCGCAGACAGGAATCGCTGATACCCAGGTTTTCAGCAAGGACAGAGACCGGTTTATCACCCTTACGGGCAAGTTCGACGGCACGCTGACGGAACTCGATCGGGTGAGGTGCAGGCACGAAGCACTTCCTTCCCAGCCGACACAGGGTCAACTCAGGTGAGGTGGCCGTGCTACGGGGGGAAGCTCACAGCGAGCTAATGGACGAAGGACTTTTCCCTGACACGGTTCTGGCTGGACGTCTGGGCGGTTGGACTGTGCTTATCGAGGTGTACGGCTGGCAGGCGACAGAACTCGATGCCTTGCGAGCACTGTCTGCCGGAACAGAGGTCGTATCGGTCTTGCGGCACGACCACGCGTCCAACTACTTCGTGTATGCCCGTGACGGAGAGACGATGACTTCCTTCAACCCCAACATCCCCGCATGGCGGTATGGGAGCGATCCGGATCGTTTGGTGGACGTGATGAGGGAGGCAGGCTTCGATCCCGGACATACACCGGGAGACGAGGACGAAGACGAAGACGAGAACGTCTATCACCCGGCGACCGATGGGGCTCTGCTACTCGCGGCCCGGTTGACTGGTGTTGTGTTAACTCAGGAGGTCTTGAACGGCCCGCTGCTGGGCGGTGCTGTCGACTCGCGAGCCTAGAACTTATACGGCGGCGTGCCGGTGGTCGGTGCGTTGATTGGGTACGGCGGTGCGCGGGTCGGTGGACGGCCCGGATCGCCGCCGGCCGGGACCGGCGCCCACGCCGCACGCCCGGTCGGCGTGCGGCAGAGGGCCGGGTACGGCGGCGCGGCGCGCCGCCGCTTGACGGCAAGGCGGCTGCTCCTAACACGATCGCTCGCAAGCGAGCCGTCTTCCATGCCGTGCTTGAGTACGCGGTGGAACTGGAGGAACTCCAACCCGCTGCACAAGGTCAAGTGGAAGCCGCCCAAGGTCACCGAGACCGTGGACCCTCCTGTGGCGGTCAATCCGCAGCAGGCTCAAGAACTCCTGACCATGGTCACCTACGTGGGTGGGTGCGGACGGGGCCAGCGGCTCATGGCTCTGTTCGCCTGCATGTACTACGCGGCGCTGCGCCCGGCGGAAGAAGTCGGCCTACGGCTCCAGGACTGCCATCTGCCGCTCAAGAGCTGGGGACGGCTGACGGTCGATGTTTCCCGGTCGGAGGTCAACACGAAGTGGACTGACAGCGGGAACGCCCACGAGGAACGGGGCCTCAAGCATCGGGGCCGTGCCGACGTGCGTCCGGTGCCGATTCCTCCCGAACTCGTGAAGATCCTCCGGCAGCACATCGACGAGCACGGGACCGGTGAGGACGGCCGCGTCTTCCGTAGCGAGCGCGGTGGCGTGATCGGCTCGACGGCCTACACCGAGGTCTGGCAGGACGCGCGGGCACTCCCCCTCACTCCGGCTCAGGTGGCCTCTCCCCTCGCCCGGCGGCCGTACGACCTGCGGCACGCGGCGGTCTCGCTGTGGCTCAACGCGGGTGTCTCCGCTCCCGATGTGGCTGAGGGCGGGCCATGGTGTGGACGTCCTGCTGAGGGTCTACGCCAAGTGCCTCGACGGGCAGAAAGAGATCGCCAGCAAGCGGATCAGTGACACGCTGACCGCATGAGACGCACGCCGTACGACCAGGGTCCCGGACACCCCCGGGACCCTTCGGCATTCCATGACCGGTTCTCGCTCGGGAGTCGCCCGGAAAGCCTGAGGCGACCTGGGAAAACACTCTCAAGATCATTACACGTATATTGCGCGACCACCGACATGGGGCCGCTCAGAGCGGCATTCGGCTGCATGTCCCGGAAAAGCAAAAGAGCCCCTTGCGGGGCTCTGAGCTAGGAAAATCTCTGGTGGCAGGTGCAGGACTTGAACCTGCGTAGGCTGAGCCGACGGTTTTACAGACCTGCCACGAAACCGCTTTGACCAGCAGGGATGCATTCCTGAGGAGCGATTTCGGCACGCATTCGGCATCGTCAAGCCTAGGAACCTTCAGAGGCGCGCGACCTGACCGATCCCAAATCCCGGCCACCACCCTCACCACGCCCCTCGGTCGCGTCACTCCCATCGCCGAACCTAAAAGTATCTTTTGTGAAGTATGTCGGGCTTGTGTCGATTAAGCTTCAATCAAAACTTCCGATGTGAACCAAATGTGAAGACCCCTTGGCGCGCCCTACGCTCCGGGCATACAGTCTCTTGCACACATCATGAGGATGAAGCATCAGTTTCGGCGCACCCAAAATTCGAATTTGATCAAGCGGGAAGAGTTGCCAATGGCCGATAAGCAAGGACGCCTCAGAAGCAATTTCAATCTGGGGGGCGAACAGGCAGAGGCAGATCCGCTATTGGAGCACGCATTTTACGAGTCTAGCGATTACTCTACAATAGCCTCAAAATTCGATACGCGCTGCTTCTTAATAGGTCGAACCGGCAGCGGAAAATCAGCAGCCCTAAAGCATCTTGATGAAAGTCACCCCGGTAAAGTTGTTCGTATAGACCCCGAAGACCTTTCACTACCATATATCGTTGACCTTCAGGTAATAAAATATCTAGGTTCTCTTGATGTAAATCTCGATCTTCTATTTATCGCGCTGTGGAAGCATGTGCTCTTGGTTGAGCTTATTCGACATAGATATAAAGTCGACTCACCAGCGGCGAAGCAGAATTTTCTCTCTACACTAAGAGAAAAAATCAAGCGCGATTCAGGTAAAGCAGCAGCTTTGGAGTATTTGGACGAGTTCGGCGAAAAATTCTGGTGCGAAGCCGACGAAAGAGTTAAGGAAATAACTGAGCGATTCGAACAGAAAATAAAGGCTGAGCAAAAGGCACACCTGGGTCTCTCAAAGTCATCGATCGATGCTAGTGCTGGTGCTGACACGACCTTCGGCAACGAATCAAAAGCCGAAATGACAGATCGTTATCAAAGAATAGTTAACCAGACACAGCTTGCTCGTCTCAACAAGATGATAGATGTCCTGGACGATGACATCCTAAATTCATCCCAGCATCAAACCTACGTTGTGATCGACGACTTAGACCGAGACTGGGTCGACGAGAGGCTATCGAACGACCTAATAAGATGTCTATTTAGAACGGTCCTTGATCTGAAAAAAGTACAACATCTAAAAGTCCTTGTTGCGCTTAGAACAAATATATTTCGAGAGCTAGACTTTGGAACACGCACAGGAGGCCAGGAGGAGAAATTTCGATCTATGGCGCTCACGATTCGCTGGAGCGCAAATGATCTCGAAAATATGCTGAATGAAAGGGCCCGCATTGCGGGCGATCAGTTTGGAATGCAAGTTCAATCGATTCGCGAACTTCTACCCGCTTCTAATAAATCCCGAGGTGATGCACTTCAGTACATGCTAAGTAAAACTTTGATGCGCCCTCGCGATATCATCTCATTTCTTAATGAGTGCTTCGCGTTGTCATCGGGCAAGGACCGCATATCTTGGGCCGATATCCAGTCGGCAGAGCGCGAATATTCGGAGAAGCGCCTACTAGCACTGCGAGATGAATGGAAGCCCACTTATCCGGATATTCAAAAAGCACTTAATGTATTTAGGAGAATCACACTTCCGCTACAAAAAGAAGCCTTCACGCAGCATCTAGACGAGATAATGCTTCTAGTGGCTGAAAGGGATTTTCGGGGGGGCGAATGGGTGTCAAAACTATCAGAAGCCATGTGGAGCGCCAATAGTAATTCTGAATGGACTGATTTGTACCAGCCCCTAGCATCCCTTCTCTATGATATAGGCTTTATTGGCATGGCGCGAAAAGGGGTAAATAATATTATCTACTCTTATGATCGCCCAGGATTTGCTGATAGCCACAGAAACCTTAGCGAAGTTGAAGTATTTTATATCCATCCCGCTTATCACGATGCCCTAGAGATAAAAGGGGACGATCAATTTCGGTGGGAGCACCGAGGCGATATTTAGGACCTGCAGGCACAGGAGTAGCACTGCCTGGCCTGCCTGGGCACCCTGTGGGTAAGCCTCGCGTCCAGTGGACTACGTCTCTTCATCGAAGACGTCGGCCGCGATGTTAATGACGACTCCTTCTTCGTTGGTAGTTGCGGCATGGAGATGCACGCGCCCTTCTCGGCGAAGGCCATTTGGCCACGCTTCCGCGCCGAGAGCATGCCGCCATACCTCGAAGTCGTCTTGCCGCTGGATGGGATCAGTCGCGTTGCACTCCCCTACCAGCGTGGGACCGGAGCCGCCATCCGTGATCGTCCACGAGATGACCGGAAGCTGTTCCGCACCCGCACGGTCCAGAAGCGCGCCCAGAGTTGCGTATGCCCGCTGCTGAGAACCGCGCCGCTCACCAAGAACGCCGTTCATGCCTACCTCCGTGTCTATGCTCGTCCTGCTCATGACAGCACGCTCGTATCAGGGAGCGTGATCGGCGCCTCTTCGCGCTCGTGGTCGTACATGCCGGCGAGAGCCGGTACGAACGCCTGAAGGTGCGTCTTCCACCTGTCGCAGAGAGCGGACCGCGCGGCAGAGTCGGTGTAGAGCAGGAACCGAAGGTGCCTCAGACCGTGCATCAGTACGTCGATGTAGCGGGGAATCGGCGCCTCGGTCGCCTCCACGGGGATGGGTTTACCGACCGCCTCGGGCAGTGCGGGATTGATCGGCGCGGCATCTGGCCACTGCTCACGAGCCAGGTCCGAACAGCCGATGACCGCCACATACGTAACGATCACGTCGCCGTCCTCCGCGCGCCACGAGGTGGAGTGCAGAAGGGTCACTCCGGCCGACGCCGAGTGATCCGCTAAGAGCATCTCGACGGTGGTGTGGGGATCGCTGTCCTGGGAGATGGGGTCCGAGCGCCATGCGTCGGCCCCGCTGATCAGCCAGAGCCCGATGGAGTCCGCCGTCACCGGCCAGACTTCTACGCGGACCCCTGCGCGGTCAGACATGCTCATCCTCCGATGTGTGCTTCGGCCTGTTTGCGCTCTTAGCCGTCTTGACCAACTGAGCCGCCCTCGCCTTTGACACCCCGATGCGGTCCGCCAGGCCAGCCAACGACATCCGCTCCGTCTCGAAGATCCGGGCCGCCTGCTCTGCTCGCAGGTCTGCCGAGGCTTCATAGAGCTTCCGCAGGATCTCTCCCAGTTCGGTCGCCTGTTGGAACGCCTGGTTAGGGTCACCGATCTTCCGAACGATGCCCACAGCCGCTTCGAAGTCGCGATCCAGAGCCGTCAGGGCAGCAGCGACGACCTCGGTCACATCCTCCTCCGTCATGAGATCCAGCGTACGCGGATTCGTCAAGGACCCCCTATACATCTTTCGTGTAGTACCCCCTTGACGTTCGTACAGGGGCCTCTGTACGGTCATTCGTGTAGCACCCCCTACACGGAACCGACCCGAAGGGAACGCCCGATGTACTCCGACCGCAAACCCCTCCGCTTCCTGCTGATCCTCTTGGCGGTCCTCGCCTTGTTCTTTGTCATCCGGGAGCCGGCCAAGGCTGCGGTCTTCACCACCCATGCCATCAACGGCTTGATGGCTGCGGCTGACTCGCTGATGACCTTCGTCGGGAACCTCGGCTGACTCTTATCAACGCAAACGGGGCGACCCCCATCCGCCAAGACACGGGCCGCCCCTCGACTCCCTCGCAGAAGGAGACACCTCATCATGACCCGCCCGTCCATCCCGGCCAAGTCCGACGTGTGTACGTCGGACTGCCGCAACGGCCAGATCTGGAACCCCGGCTCCGGCCCCTACCCCTGCCCCATCTGCCACGCCAGGAAGGCCGCATGATGGACCTCAGCGACCTGTTCACCGACGCGGCCCTCTCCGTCGAAGCGGCTGAGCTGCACACGGCGATGCTGAAGGCCGGCCCCGCGTGCGCCGATCTCGACCCGGAACTGTTCACCGGCCCGGACGCCTTCGCCACCGAGCACCCCACGACCCGCCAGGAACGCGAGAGCGCCGCCAAGCAGGTTTGCACTGCCTGTCCGGCCCGTCCCGAGTGCCTGGCCTACGCGCTGGCCACCTGCCCCACCGAAGGCGTCTGGGCTGGACTGACCACCGCCGAGGTTCACGCGCTCGTGCTGGCCGATCTGCTGGCGACCGGCATCGAACGGCAGGTGGCCTAACTCATGGGCCGTTACCAGTGCCCGCTGTGCCAGGGCATCCACCGCAGCGAGGACCTGCCGCGCTGCTCCGCCCACACTTTCGGCTACGACTCCGCGTGTGGCGGTTGCCGCGCCGTAGTCAACCAGACCCCGTGCGAGGGTGGCCGCTGATGGCCCGCTTTCAGTGCGCCGGCTGCAACCGCCGTCACAGCACCGCGACCGGCTGCCCGCGCTGCGGCAGCACCGGCCCGCAGATCCAGCGCTGCCACTCCCACGGCACCCGGCCCTTGTCCGGCTGCCGCGCCTGCCGCTCCCTGGCCCGCTCCTACTCCGGAATCTGAGAGGCCGACCATGACCATCCCCGCCCCCGCTCCTACGACCCCCGCGGATGTGGCCGACCTGGCCGATCTGGCCGGAGCGCTGCGCCGCGCCGCCCGCCTGCCCGGCCTGCTGGTGCACATCACCCCCGATCTGGGCGACAACGCCTGCGCCGTCACCCGCAAGTGCGACCCCGCGCCGCTCGTGGAGATCGGCACCGACCTGCTGGCTGATCACCGCTCGACCGTCCTGCAGGGGGCCATGGCTCACGAGATCGCCCACCACACGCTCAAGCACGGCTATCGCCCCGTCTGCTGGCGCAACCCGGCATGGCTGGCCAAAGCCTGTTTCCTGGCCGGTCTGATCGCGCATCTGCCGCTGCCCGTCCTGGGCGTCCTCGCGGTGGCGGTGTTCATCACCGCCGCGATGGGCGCCCGGCGGGAGCGGCTGCAGGAGTACGACGCCGACGCCCACGCGGTGCGGCTGCTGGACGCCGCCGGTCTGCCCGGCCGGCGGATCGTCGCCGCCGCCCTGGCCGACCTGCCCGACGAGCCCCCCGCCTACCGTCTGGCCGGGTGGGTCTTCAGTAGTCATCCCACCTCCCGTGCCCGTCGCCGTACCCTGGCCGCCGGGCGCCCGGCTCGTCGGCTGCGCTGGGCACTGATCTGGCAGCACATCCCCGCCACCGCCACCGCCACCGCGACGACCGCGGGCAAGCCGGGGGTGCGGGCATGACTTCTCACCTGATCACCCTTCGCGTTGCCCTGGCCGACCTGACCGCGTCGTTGCACGCCCGGCTGCTGCTGGCCGTCGCGTCGCTGTCGGGCTGGACCCCGGACACCGCCGCCCAGATCTGGGCAGGCTTCCCCGGTAACCGGTGCGCCCGGCCCTCCTGCCCCGCCTGCCGTAGGGGGTGCCGGCAGTGAGCCGCATCCGCGCCCGCTTCTGGGACCCCACCGGCACCCGGTACGGCATCCCCACCTACCCGTGGCGGATGGCCCCGCCGCACCTGCTCACCCGCCGCCAGCTCATCGCTGAAGGGCTGCGGCCCGGCGGACAGGGCGTGCAGGCCCAAATCCTGTGGGCCTCGCGCCGGTACGGCGCTCCCGGCGTGCGCGCCGCCTACCTCTACGACACCCGCTTCGCGCTGCCGAAGCGCACCGCGACCCCGGCGCAGTTGGAGGCGCTGGCTAAGGCCAACGCTGCCCGCCGCATCTGCCCCGAGTGCTGCCGGGATGCCGGGTACGTGCTGCCGCGCCACCTGGGCACCTGCCTGGACTGCGCGGAGACGGCGGGGGTCGCCGCGTGATCGGTATCCGCCTGATCGGCACGCCCGCTGAGGTCGCCGAGGCCGCCCTGATCGTCCGGGAGGCATTCATCGTCACCGGCTTCCGCGGTCCCTACCCCAGTCGCCACACCTCCGCCCACGTCCGCCTCTACCTGGAGGTTCAGCCCTCGTGAGCGACTTCTACGACTACGACATCGAGATCGAGTTTCCCGAGGATCGCGATCCCGTCGACGGCGTCGCGTACTGGGAAGGGTCCGGTCACATCCAGGTGATGGTTCCCGTTTCGGTGGAGGTCGTGCGCGCCTACCTGCTCAACGAGATCGCCCGCGGGTGCAATGGCCGGAAGTTCGAGGTCATCCGCTGCGAGATCACCCTAAGAGCGGAGGTGCCCGCATGAGTGCCGCTCCGATGACCCGTGCCGACCTCCTCGCCGAGTTGGAGGGGTTGCGGCGCACCAGCCGCAACGTCAACCGCGCGGTGTGGGGGGTTGCGGTCGGGGTGATGGTCTACGGCGCCGGCAACGTGACCGGCCTGCTGGTCGCCCACGGCGTGCACGCGGCGATCGCGTGGATGCTGTCGCCGATGGTCGACTTGGGCCTGATCGTCGCGTTGGTCGGCGGTCGGGCGCTGGACCGCTACGGGGTGCGCGCCGGGTGGCTGACCATGCTGCGCTGGACCGCCGGACTGATGACGTGGTCGCTGAACGTCGCCGGTCCGGCCCTGGCGCCCGGCGGGGTGGACGCGGTCGGGGTGCTGATTCACTCCTGCGGCCCGGTGCTGCTGCTGGTCGTCGCTGAGGCGTCCGCGTCCGTGCAACGCGGCATCGCCGCTACCACGGTCCGGCTGCACCGGCAGATGGACGAAGCCGGTCCGACCGCCCCGGCCGCGCCCCTGCCGACCCCGACCGCTGTCGGACCGATCCCGGCTCCCGACCCCGCGCCCACGGCGATCGGTCCGACCAAGCCCCGCCCGAACAAGACCGCTCCGACCGCGCGGACCCGCCGGGCGGCTGATCCGGCGGACGTGGACGGATTGATGCCGCTGGGATGGCGCATCGCCGCCGACCACGAGACACGCGGCATCCCGCTGACCCGCGACCGGCTCAAGGACGCCGTCCGCCAAACCGGTCAGTCGATTTCAACCGACCGCGCCGGGCGACTGCTGGCCCGACTGCGGACCGACCCCCCGGCCGACCCCGCCCCGACCACCTCGACCGCACCCCCCGCCGACCCGGCGGACGAGACAGGCGGTCCGACCGCCCCCGCCATCACCGACCTTGCCGTCCGCACGACCGCTCTCACCGACTCAGGAGACATTCATGGCTGAGCGCCACGGAGACCCCTTCACCGGCCAGCATCGCGGTGGCCACAAGGCCGGCGGACACCCATATGCCGCCCAGATCGGCTACTCGCCGCTGGCCGACCCGGAGTTCTTCACCAACGCCGACATCCGCAACTACTGCGAAAAGGCCCGCACCGAATTCCTGAAACTGTCGTTCGAGCTGTCCATGGCCGCCGAGGTACTCCAAGCCGTGCTCAAGGAGGTACCCGACCCCACCGGGCGCCCCTTCGGCGCGGGGGCACGCGCCCGCCGGGTGGCCCGCCACCTCAAGCGCACCGCCACCGAAGCCCGAGACGCGGCCAAGAACGCCGCCCGCACCTACGCCGCGTTCCAACGCGAGTTCGACCCCGAACTGTCGGCCACTTCCCGCACCCGTCCCCGCCGGGCACGGCGCCGCTTCGACTTCGGCGCCTAACCCGTGGAAAGGAGAAAAGCGATGTCCGCACAACGTGACCTGCCGCAACTGCCCATGGTCTACCACTCCCGCGGGGGCGGGGTCGGTGGCTACCTGCTGCAGCGCGCCGCCCCGTACCTGCCACCCTGGCTGCTGACCGCCGGAACCGGCCTGGCCTCGCTGCCCGCCCACAGCCTGTGGGCTGACTCGGCCGCCGCCTCAGCCGGTCTCACCCTGGCGTCGGCCGCGCTGACCGCAAGCACCTGGTGGGCGGGCAAGTCCACCACCCCGCAACGGCGCATGCACTCGGCCGCCACGGTCGCCGCGGCCACCTCCTGGCTGACCGCCGCCGCGCTGGCCGGACCCACTACCGGCCCGCTGCAGAGCCTGTATCTGATCGGCGGTCCCGCGCTGGCCGCCTCCTGGAACATCCGCCACCTGCTGCGCACCAACCGCAACGACCACGCCGACGGCGAGGGCGAAGGGGCCGGCGGGCTGCTGGAAAAGGTCGGCCTGGCCAAGACCATGGTCACCGGCTCGACCGTGGCGCCGAACAAAGCCACCTTCCAACTGCAGTTACCGCCCGGCGAGCTCACCGCCGATGACGTGGCCAAAGCCGCGCCGCGCCTGGCCTCCGCCTTGGACGTCTCACCCACCGCGGTGCGGGTGCACCCCGACCCCGATTCCCACGCCCGCGCCCAAGTCACCATCGTTCCGCGGGATCTGCTCAAGACCACCACGCCGTGGCCCGGCCCGTCCGCGCCCGGCGGCTCCGTCGCCGGCCCGGTCGTGGTCGGCGTATATGAGGACGGCACTCCGGCCGTGCTGTACTTCCCCGGCGACACCGAGCAGGCGCGCAACGCCATGCACCTGCTCGTCATGGGCATGACCGGCTCCGGCAAGTCCGAGGCCGCGTTGGTCGCCCTGGCCGAACTCGTCAGCCGCAAGGATGTGGTGGTCTGGGCATCCGACCCGGCCAAGGCTGACCAGACCTTGGGGCCGCTGCTACCCGCGCTGGACTGGGCCGCGCTCGACATGCCGTCCACGGTCGCGATGATCGAGGCGATCACCGCGGCCATCCCGGCCCGCACCAAGTGGCTGGCCAAGTACGGCTACAAGCAGTGGGAACCGGCCTGCGCCGAAGTTCAGGCTGACGGCTCGCCCGGCATGCCATACCTGGTGTGCTGGTTCGAAGAAGCGGCCAAGACCATCCGCGAGACCGACGACGACGTGTTCACCGGCATCGGCCAAGAAGCCCGCTCCGCGGGCGTCTCCCTGGTGGTGTCCCTGCAGCGCGCCTCAGGCACCCAGATCAGCACCGACACCCGCGCCTCGCTGGGCTCCTCCTGGTGCTTCGGGGTACGCGACGACCGCGACGCCGGATTCGCCCTGCCCGACGAAGCCTTGGACGCAGGAGCGAGTCCGCATGCCTGGCGCGACAAGCGGCCCGGCTACAACTACCTGGCCGCCAACGGCGTCCCCGAAGACCTGTGGGCAACCCCGGCCCGCTCCTACCTGACCAGCCGCGAGGCACTTGACTGGGTCGTGGCCACCTTCGCTGGCGTGCGCGCCGAGGTGGACGCGACCACCGCCGCCGCTGCCCGGCAGGTAGCCGGAAGCGTCTTCACCGACCGCACCCGCCACCCCCTCACCCCCAGCACGCCCGCCGCGGCCCGGCCCGCCGGAAACAGCCGCCTCACCACCGCCCCCGACCCTGACGGCCTCGACGACGCCGACGACGAGACAGACGAGGCCGAAGGGCTCGACGGCATCGACCCCGAACAGCCCTTGGCGCCGGTCAAGTCCGTGATCCGCTTCGGCACCCCCGACGGGCGTACGCGCCGCACGGTCAGCACCGACGAGGCCCGCCAGGCCATGACCGATCTGCTGGAGGAGTTCGAGGCCGCCGGGATGGCCGAGGTCGGGCCGAAGGAGTTCATGGACCACTGCGACCGGCACGGCCGCACCCGCGGATGGGTCTCCGGACAGGTCGCCGCGATGGTCCTCAGTGGCCGCCTACAGGAGACCGATCGACCCGGCCGTTACCGGATCATCCCGCAGGATCAGCGGGTTCTGGCCGGTGTCTGACGTCAGACACCGTCTGACGGCAACCCCCTATTTCCCCAGGTAACGCGCGCCCGCGAGGGGTGTCAGACGGTGTCTGACGCTCCGCCTGACACCCGCGCTGACACCCCTCGCGCATGCCCCCGCTTCCTGTCCTTCGCACCGCGAAAGCGAGTTCGCCATGCCCACACACCACCCGCTGCGCTACGCGCTGGCCGCCGCCGCCCGCGGCTGGCACGTCTTCCCCGTCGCCATCGCTGACAAGCCCCCCGTCAAGGGCTTTGCCGACTGGGAGAGCAACGCCACCACCGACCCCGACCTGATCCGACGGTGGTGGGCACGGGCGCCGTACAACATCGGCATCGCCTGCGGCCCCTCCGGTCTGGTCGTGATCGACCTTGATACCCCCAAACCCGGGAAGGAGGGGCTTCGCCCCCCGCCCCCTTGGGACCTGCCGGGGGTCACCGAGGGCGCCGACGTGCTGGCCGTCCTATGCGAGCGCGCCGGAGAGCCCCTGCCGTTCGAGACCTTCACCGTCCGCACCCGCCGCGGTGGCACGCACCTGTACTTCGCCGCGCCGGACGGTCCCCAGCTCGGCAACACCGAAGGTGACAAGGGCAACGGGCTGGGCTGGCTGATCGACACCCGAGCGAACGGTGGCTACGTGCTTGGTCCCGGCAGCTACGTGGACCGGCCGGACGGCACCGGCGCCTACGAGGTGCTGCACAACACGACCCCGGCCCCGCTGCCCCCCTCCCTGTTCCAGCAGCTCTTGCCCCCGCCCCGTCCGGCGCCCACACCCGTGCACCTGGCGCTGCCCGACACCCGACGAGGCGCCTACCTGCACGCGGCGATCACCCGCGAGTTGGAGCGCGTGGCCACCGCCCCGACCGGCCAGCGCAACGGCACCCTCTACCTCGCCGCGATCGCCCTGGGCCAACTCGTCGCCGGGGGCGCGCTCGCCGAGACCGAGGTGTCAATCCTGCTGGAACAACAGGGGGTCGATGCCGGGCTGAGCCGCACCGAGACCCTCCACACCGTCGCCTCCGGCCTCAAAGCCGGTGCCAAGCGACCCCGAACGGTCGCCGCATGACCACCCAACCCACTCACAGGAGAGCCGAACCCATGTCCCAGACCGAACCCGCCGGCCACGGCGCGCTGCTGCTTGACGCGCTGCTGGCCGCACTCACCCGCTACGTCATCCTGCCGACCCCACAGGCCGCCGATGCGGTGGTGTTGTGGATCGCCGCCAGCCACGCCCAACCCGCGTGGGCACACGCCCCACGCCTGGTCATCCGCGCCCCGGAGAAGCGGTGCGGCAAGTCCCGGCTTCTCGATGTGGTGGAGGCCACCTGTCACGAGCCATTCATCACCGTCAACTCCAGCAGCGCCGCGGTCTACCGGTCCATCAGCGAGGACCCGCCCACCATGCTCGTGGACGAGGCCGACACGATCTTCGGCCCGAAGGCGGACGGGAACGAGGACCTGCGCGGGTTGCTGAACGCCGGACATCAGCGCAACCGCCCCGCAAAGCGCTACGACGCCAACACCGGCCGGGTGGAATCCATCCCGACCTTCGCCATGGCTGCGCTCGCCGGTATCGGCGCGATGCCCGACACGATCGAGGACCGCGCCGTGGTGGTGCGGATGCGCCGGCGTGGCCCTGGCGAAATCGTCGCTCCTTACCGGCACCGCCGTGACCGACCCCTGCTGCGCCAGCTCGCCGAGGACCTCGCGGCCTGGTTGCGCGCCGACTTGGCCACTCTGGAGCAGGCCGAACCGTCCATGCCGGTGGAAGACCGCGCCGCCGACACCTGGGAACCGCTTGTGGCGGTGGCCGACTACGCCGGAAGCCATTGGCCCAAGCGCGCCCGCGCCGCGGTGCTCGCGCTCACCGCTGAGGCCGACGACAACGGCGAGACCTCAACTCGGGTCCGGCTCCTGGCTGACTGCCGCACCGTGTTCGGCACCGAGCCGGCTTTGCCCACTGCGACCCTGCTGGAACGGCTCAAGAGCGACACCGAAGCGCCTTGGGCCGACTACGGGCCGACCGGTCTGACTGCGATGAAGCTTGGCGTGATCTTGCGCGAGTACGACATTCGTTCGGCCAACATCCGCTTCCTGGACGGCACCCAGGCCAAGGGCTACCAGCGTGCCGACTTCCTCGACGCCTGGGCGCGCTACTGCCCTGCGCCGGCTCTTCCCGACTCCCCGCAGAACACCGAACTTCCCCTGTTTGAGGGGGGTAGCCGTCCCAGCCGTCCCAGCCTTGTTATCGCAGGTCAGCGCGGGACGCCTTCCATCCGTGGGACGGCTTAGCCGTCCCAGTCAAGCAAGCCGTCCCAGCCTGACCAGCACAAATGAGGCTGGGACGGCTGGGACGGCTACCCCTCGCCAAACTGCTCCGACCTACCGCAGACCCGCCAGGAGACATCCATGCCCAAGGGCGAGAAGCTCACCATCGCCGACATCTGCGAAGACCTCGACATCAGCCGATCCACCTTCTACGACTGGCGCCAGAAGGGCCGCGCCCCCAAGTGCATGAGGCTGCCCAACGGAGACCTTCGTGTCCGCCGCGCCGACTATGACCGCTGGCTGGCCAGCCTGGAGGACGCATCCTGATGAAGGACATCACCTACGACGCGCGAATTTACAAGACCGAGGTCTACAAGGGTAAGAAGGTCACCACGTACTACGTGCGATGGAGCACCGGCGGAAAGCCCTGGAAAGAGCCGTACCGCAACGCTGCTCAGGCCGACGTCTTCCGCTCCGAGTTGATGACCGCGGCTCGCCGAGGTGAAGCATTCAGCATGGCTACGGGCCGTCCCGTCTCGTGGAAGCGTGAGGAAACCGCGCTGAGCTGGTACGGCTTCACACTGGCGTTCGTGGAGGCGAAATGGCCGCACGCGTCGCCGAACCACCGGCGCGGGATCGCCGAAGCACTGGTGGATGCAACCGAGGCTTTGCTGAGTACGGAGAGCGGAGTTCCCTCGCGTGATGTCCGGCGTACCGCACTGCGATGGGCCTACAGCACTCGAATTCGCGATGGCGAGAAAGCGCCGGCCGATCTGGAGAAAGTGCTTCGCTGGCTCGAAGACAACACCGTCGCCCTCGCGGACTTCGACGAGCAAGGCAGGGGCGCGGTTCTAGCTCGTGCCATCCTGACCAGGATCAGCCAGACCATGGATGGGAAGCCTGCCGCCGCGAACACTGCCAATCGCAAGCGCATGGTCCTCAACAGCGCGATGGAGTACGGCCAGGAGATCGGGCTCTTGAAGGCCAACCCGTTCAAGACCGTGAAGTGGACCAGGCCGCGGACGCTGAGCACGGTGGACCCCCGCGCCGTCATCAACTCCGAGCAGGCCCGACGATTCCTTACCGCCGTTCGGCTGGACAGCAAGCGCGGTGAGCGAATGGAAGCGTTCTTCGGCTGCATGTATTACGCCGCCTTACGTCCCGAGGAGGTGGTGGACCTGCGTCGGGTGCACCTTCATAGCCTGCCCGAAGAGGGGTGGGGAGAGATGCGGCTCACCAATGCCGAACCGCGTGCCGGGAGCCGATGGACGAACAGCGGGAAGCCGCGAGAGCGCCGCGGGCTCAAGCACCGCGCGGAGGGGGACACGCGCCCGATCCCCATTCATCCCGAGCTTGTCTCACTGCTGCGGGCACATCTGGGCCGCTTTGGCACCGGCCCCGAGGGGCGTGTCTTCATCGGTCCCCGCGGCGGGCTGATGACCGATCGGGCTTATCTCAAGGTCTTCCATGAGGCCAGGAAAAAGGCGTTCACCTCGGAAGAGGCATCCTCACCGTTGATGGATGTGCCGTACACACTTCGGCACGCTGCCGTCTCTACCTGGCTCAACGCCGGAGTTCCTGCCCCTCAGGTCGCCGAGTGGGCGGGACACAGTGTAGATGTTTTGCTTCGCGTTTACGCAAAGTGCATCTATGGCCAACAAAGCGAGGCTATGAGCCGAATATGGGAAGCTACTCGCTCATCGATGTAGCGAACCCTGACCTCTTCGCAGAGTCGCCGCACCATCCTGACGCCAGCCTGAGGTGAGGCTAAGGAGCTGGGAGAGCAATCGGTGCACACGCCCTCCCAGCCCCAACCATCAACGGTTATGACCTACTTCATGATCTTATGGAGCAGGCCAGCGACAGCCACTGCACAGGCAAAACCTGCAGGGGCTTCAACGGTAATCCCGAGTGCCACGCCAACTGTCGTGGCAGACGTAAGAATGATCGCCCATCGCTGAGAGAGTCGCTCTGGCTCCTTTGACGTGCTGCGACCTTCCTTCTTCGGACGCTGTGCAGGTAGTCTCACGACAGCGGTCTCCTTCCTCTTAAGCCGACGTCGGAACCGCGAGAACGGCCTCCCGTTGCCTCGGGAGGCCGTTCGTTTTTACCGAACGACCCGAATTGCCGATCTCACGTGATCGTACGCTTCCACATGATCGCATTTCTGTCATCCGTCTTGAGTAGGCGTGATCACCCCCTCAGGAGTAAATATCCCACTCTGCTATTTCACATTTTCTTCCCTACGCGACGCAATGCGCTTAGCTGTTGCGCCGAGTGCAATCGAGAGCGACGAGGCACAAAAAATGATAGAGATCACCAATGACGTAGTCCGCGTACTCCACCCTCTTCCCATCCAGGAGGAGGTAGAGGATTTGGTGCGATATCACCAGCAGGTCTTCCTGGTCCAGGAGGATCGCGAGATCAGGCTGAAATATCTCATGGATGAGCAAAATAGTGTTAAAGGAAATTTCGACCCACTTCTTCACGAACTACGCGAACTATCGGACCTTAAGAAGCAGATCGAGGAGCAGATTCGGCTCCTCCTCGCGTACGCCCGAGAGTTCGTAAGGCCAGAGCCCTACAAGCTGGCAACTCTTGCAAGCGCCACCCAGATGTCGATCTCAGGGGTTCGAAAGGCTTACAGCCACAAGGAGAAAGTGATCGTCGCAAGGAACATCAAACGTGGCGATAGGCACGGAAACCTCGTACCCCCCGGAGAGGAAACACCAGATGCTTCCTCGCGGAACCGGACTCCCGGACTGGACGAGTTCGGTCGTTTTAGCGGCTTGCGGTCCGCTGTTGACCTCACATACCGACGCTTCCCCACGGGGCGATCTACGCTCCCACCTGCGGTCTCCTAGCGTGCCTCGCATCCGTCCATGGAGGAGCAGCGGGATGGGGAGAGCAGCGCAGCTCAGCTCCGCATGTGCCTTGACGACAACTCGCATAGCTCGTTGCCATGCGCATATGGCTGAGAAGCCAGAAGAGTTGATCTACCGAACCAGCGAGAGACTAGCCATCCGAATCCTCAACTCGCTCCCCCATCGGAACCGATCGCCTCGGCCGGCAACCCTGCTGGACCGCCAACGATCATGGGCACGTATTTGGCACAGCTCCCCGCAGATGCCCGGTGATCGCCGTAGACAGCCGGACATACGAGAACAGCCCCCTCGCCGCGTTTCCGCTGGTGAGAGGGCTGTTTCTGCTGGTGTGGCAGGTGCAGGACTTGAACCTGCGTAGGCTGAGCCGACGGTTTTACAGACCGCTCCCTTTGACCACTCGGGCAACCTGCCGCGCCATCCGCGCGAGGCGGTGACATGAAGAAGAATAGCGGACTTCGGCACGTGACGTGACATCGGCGAGGCGCCCTCGTCGGCAGCCAGTCGGACCAGGACGTTCGTGTCTTATGACCGCATCTCGCGTAGGGAGTCCGACAGGACGTTGAAGATCCCGCGCCGTAGCGGGTGTGCGGCCGGGCGCCGGTCCAGCGGCGTTTCCCGCTTGTTTGAACACCGTCGCGTCAGCGTTGACGGTCACGCTCATCGTGAGCCGATAGGCGAAGCGCTAGGGTCGGCATGAGAGCTAGAAAGGATAGTCGACGCATGGCCGACAGCAGTTTTGACATCGTCAGCAAGATCGACCATCAGGAGGCCGACAACGCGCTGAACCAGACGGTCAAGGAGGTCGGGCACCGATTCGACTTCAAGGGCACCGGCGCGAGCATCGCCTGGTCGGGCGGCCAGAAGGCTGTCGAGATCAAGGCCAACAGCGAGGAGCGGGCCAATGCCGTCCTTGACGTGTTCAAGGACAAGCTGGTCAAGCGAGGGCTCTCGCTCAAGGTCCTGGACGCAGATGAGCCCAAGTTGTCCGGCAAGGAATACCGCCTGGTGGTCACCCTCAAGGAGGGTATCGACCAGGAGCACGCCAAGAAAATCTCGAAGATCATCCGGGATGAGGGCCCCAAGGGGATCAAGGCCCAGATCCAGGGTGAGGAACTGCGGGTGAGTTCCAAGAAGAGAGACGAACTACAAGAGGTCATCGCCCTGCTCAAGGGCAAGGAGCTGGAGATCGCTCTTCAGTTCACGAACTACCGCTAGCAGACGGACGATCAGGGCCCCGACCTGCGGATCAGGGCCTTGTCGGCTACAGAGGCGCACGCGGGGCACATGGCTGAAGGCATTCGCCCTCACCTGTGCCCCGGCCGCCCCGGGCTCATGGGCCGTACAGGCCCGCCCGGTTGGTTCAGGCGTACACGGACGTGGAAGGTAAGCGGGGGTTTCCCGGACCGCTCCCCGGCATATCAGTTGTTGATGCCGGAGCCGCCACCGCCGGGGCTGAAGTCGTCGTCGAAGTCGCTGCTGTCGCCGCCGCCGCCGTGATGCCCGCCCCCGCCCCCGCCACCGCCACCGTGGTTACGGGCATAGCACTCTTCGGGATTCCGGTGCTTCCAGCAGGGCTTCTGGGCGGACGTGACAGAGACGGTCTCGGTCGCGGTGGCGGCACCTGCAGACTGGATCTGCATCGCCATGGGTGCGACAAGAGCGGAGGCCAGCATCGTTCCGGCCACCAGGGCGTTCCTGAGCTTGATCATCACACATCACTCCATGTCGGATCGGTGCGCCCTGGACGATGCCTGGACTGACCGGACGCTGGATTGCCGTCAGAAACGACACCGGCACGGCGCGGGACCTGAATCCCACGGTAGGCGAAGGTGGCTCCAGGGCTCTCCCGCGAAAGCCCAAGCCTTGTCCAGGCTGGATCTCCCCGGCGACACCGCCGGTCCGCATGGGGCCTCTCATCATTCGAACCACATCCGTCCGAAAGATGAGCGGAACACTGGTGAAGTCTTTACGGATACGTGTCGTACTTGCCGCCACGGCGGTTGTCCGCGAGTCCTTCCGAAGGAATCCGAGGGCGGAGTGGACGAGGAATTCGCCCTCCTGTCCGTAGCGGCGGCCGTTCCGCGAATCGCATCAGAGGTGCCGAGCTCCTCGTCCGCGACGTGGCCGGAACGGTGGACTCCGGCGCCGGGACCATCCGCAGACCGGACTCCTTCAAGATCAGAAACGACCCTGAGTCTGGTAGCTGACCGGTCAACATTGACCGTCTATCTTCCTTTTATGGGGAAAATTCATGACAAGATCGACGACCGGTTACGGGCGTTCATCGAAGCGCAGCCGGTTTACTTCGTCGCGACGGCTCCTGAGCGGGGCGGTCATGTCAACGTCTCCCCCAAGGGATATGCCGACACCTTCGCCGTTCTCGGGGACACCACGGTGGCCTATCTCGACCTGGACGGCAGCGGCGTGGAGACGATCTCCCATCTTCGTCAGAACGGCCGCATCACCATCATGTTCTGCGCTTTCTCCGGGCCTCCCAACATTGTCCGGCTGTACGGCACGGGCCGGGTCGTCGTCCCGGAGAGCCCCGACTTCCCCGAGATGATCAAAAAGTTCGGTCCGCATCCGGGCACTCGGTCGATCATCGTCGTCGACTGCGACCGCATCTCCGACTCCTGCGGATACTCGGTTCCGTTCATGTCCTTCGATGAGGACCGGACCCTGCTGGACGAATGGACGGACCGTAAGGACGTCCAGCAGAAGCGCGCCTACCGCGCCAAGAACAACCGCCAGAGCATCGACGGCATCCCCGGCCTCTCTCCGGAGGAGACCGCCCCGGTCACCCTGCATTCTTGAGGTCCCTGACTCCACTGGGCCCACACGTTACCGACGGGCGAGAGGAGGCCGGATCGGAGCGCCATGACGGCTCTGGTGAGTCCGTGCACGCTCACTGTTCTTGACACCGTCGACGGGTGTCACGCGAGGCAAGGTCCCGGAAGTACCTCCTGGACTACTTCCTGGTGACACGGACGGTCATACCGGTGGAAAGCCTTATACGGCACGTACAGTGGCCCGTACGCGCCGATCATCCCCCTGCCGACGAGTTCAGGGGGTCCCACGGTGAAGGTGTTACGTCGGCCTGCCCTTCTCACCGGCGTGCTCGCCGTGCTCATGGGAGCGGGGGCTCCGGTAGAGGCGGGTACGGCGACGGAGACCACCGGGCCTCTGGTCCGCTATGCGGGGCTGGACGGCTGCTTCTGTGCTCCCTGGACGCTCTGGACCTGGGACGGCCAGGTGATCAAGCTCACCGACGCCCGGGTGTTCACCGACAAGACGGGGAAGCAGCGGGCGCCGCTCGCGCTGTCTCCCGACGGGAGGCATGTCGCCTACTTCCGTCGTGGGGACGGGGCGCTCGCCATCCGGAACATGTCCACCGGAAGGGTGCGTGAGGTCCCCGGGGTGCGGTGGTCGCGCCGACTGCGCTCCACGCGGATCGATCTCGCCCCGACCGGGCGCTACCTGGTTCTGGGCAGCGAGCAGGATGAGCAGGTTCTCGATGCGCGAAGCGGGAAGAGCACGGTGGTGCCACCAGGGTTGCAACCATGGAGCTTCAGCCCAGGCGCCAAGCTGATGCTCGCGGTCGACGGCGAGTTCGGGGCGGGGATCTACTCCACGGTCACCCTGGCCGAGAAAGGCCGCGCCCCCATAGGGGGCGCTCTCAGCCCGGACGGCACGACCGTCGCCCATTTCACCTCCGATGACTCGGCCATCAGCCTGTGGGACGTGGCGGCGGGAAGGTCGGGCGGTCGGCAGCCGATCCCCCTTCCCGCCGCGAAGATCCCCGTCCGGCTTCGCTGGGACGGTGCCGGCCACCTCGACCTGCAGATGGTCCTCCCCGGCAAGGCCGGCAACGGGGCCGACGCCGTCTACAGCTGGTACCGGCTGGACCTGGGATCGGGCACCGCCCAACCGGTGGACACCTTCACCGTGCCCGGCACCGTGCACAACCCGATCGTCGCCGGGCTCAGCCCTTGAGTCAGGCCCGGCCTCAGAGCCTGAATCGGGCCCAGCCTCAGAGCCGAGCTCAGCGGCGATAGCCGGCCATCCGCTCCAGCCGGGCGACACGTTCAGAAGTGGGCGGGTGGGTGGAGAAGATCCGGCCGATTCCAGCGCCGCGGAAGGGATTTGCGATCATGAGATGGGAGGCGGAGGCGATACGGCCGTTCTCCGGCAGCGGCAACTGCCGGGTGCCCATCTCGATCTTTCTCAGTGCGGAGGCGAGTGCCAGCGGGTCACCGGTCAACCGTGCCCCGGACTCGTCCGCCTGATATTCGCGGGACCGGGAGATGGCCATCTGGATCATCCCGGCGGCGACCGGGCCGAGCACCATCATGAGCAGGACACCGATGAACCCGGGGCCCTCGTCGTCGTCCCCACCGCCGAAGAACAAGCCGACGTAACCGAGATAAGTGATCATCGTGGCAAGCGCACCCGCCACCGAGGAGACCAGGATGTCACGGTTGTAGACATGGGACAGCTCGTGTCCGATGACCCCGCGCAGCTCGCGTTCGTCGAGGAGCTGGGTGATGCCGTAGGTCACGCAGACCGCGGCGTTGCGGGGGTTGCGGCCGGTCGCGAAGGCGTTGGGCTGCATGGTCGGCGAGACGTAGAGCCGGGGCATGGGCTGGCGTGCCTCCGTGGAGAGCTCACGCACGATCCGGTAGAGGACGGGCTGCTCGACCTCGCCCACCGGCCGGGCCCGCATCGCGGACAGCGCGATCCGGTCGGAGAAGAAGTAGGCGACACCATTGGTCACCAGCGCGATCAGAACCGCGATCTGCACGCCGGCCCCGCCACCCAGCCATGCCCCTACCGCGATGATCACCGCGGACAGTGCGCCGAGAAGGACCGCGGTACGCAGACCGTTGTGGTGCACTGCACCCCCCTTTCGGTTGATGCCGATTCACCAGTGACAACGTCTCCGGCCAGGCTGAACGTTCCCGTGGCGGTCAGCCGGAAGCGACGAATGCTTCCGGCAGGAGGCCGAGCACCGTCTGGGGGGCGACTGAGAAGATCACCGCGACGACCGCAGCTAACGTGATCGCCACACCTACCGGCACCCATCCGCTACGGCCGCCGCCGTCCTCGGCAGGAGGGATGCCGGCGCCCTCGGCCGCCGGAACCGGGGTGAAGATCCGTACGGCCCAGGCGAGGTAGTAGTAGAGGCCGACGACCGTGTTGACGGCCATCACCACGGCCAGCCATGCGCCGCCGCCGCCGACGATCTCACGGAACACCACGATCTTGGCGAACAGCCCGGCCAGTCCGGGTGGCAGGCCTGCCAGGCAGATCAGAAAGAAGGCCAGCGCCAGTCCCGCCGCCGGATTGCGGAACGCCAGCCCCCGGTAGTCGTCCAGCTCGCCGCGGACACCGCGCCGCGACACCAGCATGACCACCGCGAACGCCCCGAGGTTCATCGCCGCGTAGAACACCAGGTAGGCGATGGAGGCGCTCATCGCCTCGGCGTCGCGGACCCCGAGTGGCGCCAGGATGTAGCCCGACTGGGCGACCGAGGACCAGGCGAGCAGGCGCACGGCATGATGCTGGCGCAGAGCCAGCAGGTTGCCGACGGTCATGGTCAGCGCGGCGATGATCGCGACCAGTGGGGCCCAGACGGCGACCTGACCGCCGAGGGCGGCGATCAGGATGAGGATCAGTCCGGCGAACCCGGCGGCCTTGGAGATCACCGAGAGCAGGGCGGCGACCGGGACCGGAGCCCCCTGGTAGACGTCGCCCGCCCACGCGTGGAAGGGGACCGCCGCGACCTTGAAGGCGAATCCGGCGAGCACCAGGACCATGGCGACGGTGAGCACCGGCGGCAGGTCGTAGGCGATTTGGAGCGTGGAGGCGTAGGCGCCGGTGGCTCCCGCCGGTTCCGGACCGGAACCGGCGGGAAGAGCCGTGATGGGCTCCCGCAGCACCTGGGCCAGCCGGTCGAGGTAGACGGTCCCGGTCATGCCGTACAGCAGGGAGACCCCGAAGAGCATCACCGCGGTGGAGACCACGGAGACCAGGAAGAGCTTGACCGCCGCCTCCGAACTCCGGCCGTCGTAGCGCCGCAGCGCCGTGAGCGCGAAGACCGGCAGAGAGACCAGCTCCAGCGCGACCACGAGCATGATCAGATCACGGGAGGCGGGCAGGGCGACCGCACCGATCAGCGTGCAGAGCAGCAGGAAGTACCACTCGCCGACGGGGATGTCTCCGAAGGAGAGCTCCGCCATCGACAGCAGCACCACGACGACTCCGGCGGCCAGCGCGAGACCCGCGAAGACCAAGGTGAAGTCGTCGACCACGAACGAGCACAGCGTCGAGGAGTCCCCGGCCGGCCCGCCCGGCCCTGATGCGAGGGTTCCGAGGTTCAGCGGGCCGATGCCGGCCCTGGCGGGGCCGGGCAGCCCGGCGGGCACACAGAAGGTCCGCAGCGGATCGCCGCCCCGAACGGCCTGTGCGATGACCACGCCCAGGGCTCCCAGCACCCCGGCCAGAGTGACCGCGCCGAGCAGCGGCCGTGTGTACGGTGCGCGGGGCAGGAAGGCGTCGAGAAGCAGCACGAGGCCGGCGGTGAGCGCGAGAACCAGCAGCGGCGCGACCGCGTAGTAGTCGATCGACTGGATCACGGCGCCCCCAGGAGGCTCTGGACCACCGGCTCGGTGACGAGGAGAAGCGTCTTCGGCCAGAGGCCGAAGAGCAGGATCAACACGATCAGCGGCGCCCAGGTGGCCAGCTCGTAGCGGGTGGCGTCCCGCATGCCCGCGGTTCCGGTGCTCACCGCGATCCCCGGCCGGCGGCCGCCGCCACCACCCACCGCGGCGAGCACCGGGGCGTGGACGGTGTCGGTGGGCCGGCCATGGGTGACGCGGGAGAGCATGAGCAGGAAGTAGGCGGCGGTCAGCACGGTGCCGAGACCCCCTGCGGCCATGAAGAGCAGGTAGAGCGGGCGGGACAGTCCCGCGGCAGGATCGAAAGCGCCGAGGAGGGCCAGCATCTCTCCCCAGAACCCCGCCAGGCCGGGCAGCCCGAGGGAGGCGACGCAGGCGAAGGTGAGCACGGAGCCGAGGTGGGGCAGACGCGACAGCATGCCGCCACCGAGGGAGGGCATGTCGGTGGTGCCGTAACGATCCTTGATCGCCCCGGCGACGAAGAACAGCAGGGCGGTGATCAGGCCGTGAGCGACGTTGCCGAAGAGGGCGCCGTTGACGCCGACCGGGGTGAGCGTGGCGAAGCCCAGCAGGACGAAGCCCATGTGGCCGATCGAGGAATAGGCGATCATGCGTTTGAGATCGCGCTGGGCCAGGCAGGCGAGAGAGCCGTAGACGATGCCGATCACCGCGAAGGCGCCGAGCCACGGGGCCACCGCCGAGGCGCCGCCGGGCAGGATCGGGATGGCGATACGGGCGAAGCCGTAGGTGCCCATCTTGAGCAGAACGCCCGCGAGGAGCACCGAGCCGACGGTGGGCGCCTCGGTGTGGGCGGCGGGCAGCCAGGTGTGCAGCGGCCACATGGGGGTCTTGACCGCCAGGCCGATGCCCACCGCGACAAAGGCGAGGATCTGCACCGAGGGGGACATCCCCGATCCCCGGGCACGGGCGAGGTCGGTCATGTCCAAGGTCCCGGTCTGCGCCCAGATGAGCAGGAGGCCGAGCAGGAGCACGACGGAGCCGAGCAGCGTGTAGAGGATGAACTTGGCCGCCGCCGCCCGCCGGCCTCTCCCGCCCCAGACGGCGATCACGAAGTACATCGGGATGAGGACGATCTCGAAGAACACGAAGAACAGCAGCAGATCGAGCGCGAGGAACGTGCCGATCATGCCTACTTCGAGGACGAGCAGCGTGAACACCAGGGCACGGGGCCGGTTGCCGCCCGGCTTGGGCCGCAGCAGCTGTCCGGGACCGTCGGCGCGGCCCCAGCAGAGATAGACCGCGCACAGGAAGGTCAGCAGCGCGGTCAGCACGACCAGCGGCAGCGAGATCCCGTCCATCCCGAGGTGGAGTCTGAGGTCCAGCCCCGGGACCCAGGCCAGGTCGGTCGAGAACTGCACCCGGGCAGCGTCGCCGTAGTCGAACCCGGCGGCCAGCACCACCGCCAGGGCGAACGTGACCCCGGACACGGCCAGGGCGTGCACCCGGAGCCGACGTCCTCTGGACGCGGCATCCTGCCAGAACGGTGCGAGCAGCGTGGCCGCACCTGCCAACGGCACCCCGAGAAGTGCGATCAACACCCAGTTCATGGTCCGGCCACCTCGCCCGGGGTCAGAGTCGTGAGCCGTCCGCCGCACCCGGACGGCATGGTCGGGACCGCGCTCATCGAATCTCCTTGAGCGTGGAGACCTCGGGCTTCAGCCGTGGGAAGGAAGTCAACGTCGCACCACCGCCAGGCGGATCACCAGCGGCACCACGAGGACGACCGGGAGCGGCGACCGGGAAATCATCCGAAGACCACCACCCCGACCGCGAGGAGGAGGACCCCGGCGAGCAGTCCGGTGATGTAGAGCTGGGCGTTGCCGTTCTGTGCCAGGCGGACCATGCCCGCCAGTCCCACGGTCGCCCGCCCCGAGCCGCGCACCGCGCCGTCGACCACGCGGTCGTCGGTACGGGCGACCGCCCGGGCGAAGAGGAGCACGGGCCGGACGAACAGTGCGGCGTAAAGAGAGTCGGCGTAGAAGGCCCGCTCACAGGGGATCCGGAGGGGGCCGAGCACACGGGCCGGATCAGCCGATGGATCGCTGCGCCACATCGCGTAGACCACGCCGGCGCCCAGCAGCGCCACCACGACGCTGAGGGCGGCCGTGGCCCAGTGGACGTCGGCGGCGCCCACGAAGCCCAGGAGCAGGGCGGGAACGGCGAGCAAGAGGATCGGCCAGCGCATGACGGCCGGCACCGCGTGAACGTCACCCGCGTGGACGGTGCCCGTGTGGGCGGCGGCCGCATGGACGGTGCCCACGTGAGCAGTGGCCGTGCGGGCGGTGGCCGGCCCGGAGGGAAGAGCGCTGACCGGACGTTCCCCGAAGAAGGTCCGCAGCCACGCGCGGGTGGCGTAGGCGCCGGTCACCGCTACCGTGGCCAGCGCGCAGCCGTACAGCAGCAGGGCCGCCGCGTCAGTGAGCGGTCCGGCGGACAGGGCCCGCTCGATGGCCACCAGCACCTCGTCCTTGCTGAAGAAGCCACTCGCCGGCGGCAGGCCCATCAGGGCCGCGAACCCGATCGTCATCGTGACGAATACGACGGGGAGCCCCTTGCGGAGCCCTCCCATCGCGCTCATCAGGTTGGAGCCGACGGCGTGGATCACCGCTCCGGCGCAGAGGAAGAGCAGGGCCTTGAAGGCGCCGTGGGTGACCAGATGGAAGATCGCCGCGCTCTCGGATCCGGCGGCCAGGGCACCGGCCATGTAGGCGAGCTGGCTGATCGTGGAGTAGGCGAGGACACGTTTCAGGTCGTCCTGTGCCAGAGCGGCCAGGGCGGCGCCCAGCATGCCGAGTGCGGCGAGGACCGCGAGCACGTCCAGGGTGGGACCGGAGCCGAGGAAGACGGGATAGAGGCGGGCGACGACGAAGATCCCGGCCGCGACCATGGTCGCCGCGTGGATGAGGGCACTGATCGGCGTCGGGCCGGCCATCGCGTCGGGGAGCCAGACGTGCAGCGGCACCTGGGCGCTCTTTCCGGCGACCCCGGCGAGCAGCAGCAGGCCGGCGGCGGTGACCGTGCCGGAGGACATCTGGGGCACTGCGGCGATGACGTCGGCGATTTTGAAGCTGCCGGCCGCCGTGCCGAGGACGAAGACGCCGAACAGGAACCCCACGTCGCCGAGCCGGGTGACCAGGAACGCCTTGACCGCCGCCCGCGAGTTGGCCCGGTCCTCCCACCAGTGCCCGATCAGCAGGTAGGAGCAGAGCCCCATGATCTCCCAGCCGACATAGAGCATGAGGAGGTCGGCCGCGTAGACGACCAGGAGCATGGCGCTGGTGAACAGGCTGATGAACGCGCTGTAGGACGGATAGCGCCGGTCGCCGCCCAGGTAGCCGATCGAGTAGATCTGCACGGCCAGGGCGACCACGGTGACCAGCACCGCGATCGAGGCGGAGAGGCCGTCGACGAGCAGGCCGACCGAGATCGGCACCGAGCCCGTGTCGATGACGTCGAGTGTCCCGGTGACGGTGGCGCCCCCTGACCGGCCCGCGGCGCTGTCGGGGAGGGTGAACGGCCCGCCGGGCGTCGCGCCCGTGCCGGTCCAGCCGGTGTAGGCGAGCCAGATCGCGAGTGCTGTGGAGATCGCGGTGGGCACGACCGCGATCCAGGCGGCCCGGCGGCCCGCGGCCACGTCGGCGGCGCCGCCCCGCAGTCCCCGGGGGAGCCGGGATCCCAGCAGCCCGCAGGCCGCCGCGAGGAACGGCAGCAGGATGGCGAGCGCGGCAAGAGTGATCATGGCGCGTCACCCGGCCCGACGGCCGCCTCGGAGGCGGATCGGGCCGGACCGGTGGCGACTCCGGAGGGCTCGCTGAGCGAGGAGTCCCTGGACGGGGTCGGCCCGTCGCCGGAGCCGGAGGGCTCGGCCAGGCTGCGGAGCCGGTCGAGGTCCACGGTCTGGCGGTTGCGGTAGAGCGCGAGGATGATCGCGAGGCCGAGGCCGACCTCGGCGGCGGCGATCACGATGACGAACAGGGTGAGGACCTGGCCGCTGTGCAACCGGTCACGGAGCCATACGTCGAACGCGACCAGGTTGAGGTTGACCGCGTTGAGCATGAGCTCGACGGACATCAGGATGAGGATCGTGTTCCGGCGGGCGAGCACGCCGTACACCCCGATGGAGAACAGCAGCGCAGAGACGACGGCCGGATAGACGACGTGCAACGTCAGTCCCTCCCACGGATGTCGGTGCGGGACAGGACGATGGCGCCGATCAGGGCGGCGAGCAGGAGGACGGACAGCGCCTCGAACGGGAGCACCCAGTTGCGGAAGATGCTGGAGCCGAGCTCCTTCGCCGAGCCGCTGCCGGGCTCCAGCGGGGTATAGGCCGTGCGGAAGCCGTCGACGACCACGGTGACCAGCACGACGGCGGTGGCGATCGCCACAAGCGTGGCGGCCGGCCGGTTGCGGCTGTCGAGGTCGGCGGTCGCGCCGATCGGGGCGCGGGTGAGCATGATGCCGAACAGGAGCAGGACCACGATCGCGCCGACATAGATCAGGACCTGGACCCAGGCGACGAACTCAGCCGTCAGGACCAGGTAGCCCCCGGCGAGCGCGCCGAAGCAGACGACCAGCCACAAGGCTGCGTGGACGAGCTGTTTGGTGGTCACCACCAGCAGCGCCGACCCGACGGCCACCGCGCCCAGCAGCAGGAAGACGATCTCCTGCCCGGTCGGCGACAGATAGGACGGCACCTCGGTCACTTCCCCTCCTCCGGCTCTCCGCCCGGATCCGTGGAGACCCCCTTCTCGGGCTCCCCACTCGGATCCGTGGCGGAAGTCTGCTCCTGTTCGCCACCCGCCGGGGGCGTGTCGCTTTCCCCTGTGGACAACTTTCCGGTCGGCGGCCTACCTGTGGACGGGTCGTCGCCCTTCTTGGGAAGGGCACCCGGCGGCCGGATGGCCCGGACGCCGGCGTGTCCGGCACCGGGCGCGGCCCGGGCCGCGCCAGAGGCGGGGCCCGAACCGCCGCCGGGACCGCCGGGGCGGGGGCGGGGGGGCCGGGAGGCCGCGGCCAGTTCCTTCGGGGGGTCGGCGTTGGGCTCGTGAGCCGGCGGCGGGGGGACGGTCTGGGCCCAGGCGGCCAGCTTGTCCTTCTCATGGACGAGGTTGCGGATGTCCCCTTCGGCGTACTCGAACTCCGGAGACCAGAACAGGGCGTCGAACGGGCAGACCTCGATGCAGATCCCGCAGTACATGCACAGGGAGAAGTCGATCGCGAAGCGGTCGAGCATGTTGCGGGCACGAGGACGGCCCCCCTCGGGAGCGGGGAGGGTCTCCTTGTGGGAGTCGATGTAGATGCACCAGTCAGGACACTCGCGGGCGCAGAGCATGCACACCGTGCAGTTCTCCTCGACCAGGGCGATCACCCCCCGGCTCCGGGGCGGAAGGTCCGGCCTGACCTCGGGGTACTGCTGGGTCACCGACCTGCTCAGCATGTGGCGAAGGGTGACGGAGAGTCCCCTCGCCAGTCCCACTCCTGGTATCCGTGCCACAACTCAACATCATGACGCATGGGACCGCGCTCGGGAATGCGGTGGTCCGGCGGAGGTGGAATCGGGCGCCCTAAGTTATCCACAGCAGTTATCCACAGACTGTGTGTTCGATTAACGGGTCGGCTGTGGAACCGATGTGGAAGAGACCTGCGCCCAGGTTGATAAATACGTATTGTTTCGCGACATGTCCCACCAGTACGGCCCTGCCTGGCACCCCCAGCCACCCCTGCGTTCCACTACGGGGTTGAGCGTGGTGTGGGCACTGGTGCCCCTGTTCACCTGCGGTATCGGCACGCCGTTCATCATGGGTCACGCCGCGTACCGGCTGCGGAGCACCGCGCTGGCCCTCGTCACCGTGCTCTACGGGTTCGGCATCGGGGTGTTCGTCGTCGGCGCCGGGACCTACGGGGACTCCGAGCTGATCCCGGTCTGGCTGGACGCCACGATGATGATCGGGCTGTTCGGCAACTGGCTCGGTGGCCTCGGCCACGCGCTGATCATCAGGGGGACGGTGTTCCGGCCGCATCCGCAGCCGGGTCCGTACCCGGCCGCGACCCCCGCCGCGACTCCGGTCCCGGGCCGGTATCCACACCACGCACCGGGTCCGGCTCCGGCTCCGTTCCGAGCGCCCGCGACACCCCACACGCCGTACCCGCCCGGCCCCGGCGCCCCCACCCACACGCCGTACCCGCTCGGCGCCACCCACCTAGCACACCCGTCCGGCCCCCCTGCCTCCCACACGCCGTACCCGCCCGGCCCCGGCACCCACACGCCGTACCCGCCCGGTCCCGGCGCTTCGGCATACCGCCCCCGGGCCCATCGCGACCAGGCCGAACGGACGTCCCAGGGGTGGCTGGGGCCGTACCGGCTCCTCGGCACCCTGGGCCGGGGCGGCCAGGGGACGGTCCACCTCGCTCTCACCCCGCAGGGGCAGAAGGTCGCGATCAAGGTTCTGCACGAGCATTTCAACGGCGATCCGACGGTCCGTGACCGGTTCCTGCGGGAGGTGGAGGCGACGCGCAGGGTCGCGACGTTCTCCACCGCCCGGGTGCTGGATGTCAGCATCAACGACGACCAGGCCTACGTCGTCAGCGAGTACGTGGACGGCGCCTCCCTTGAGCAGCTGATCCGCGACCAGGGACCGCACAACGAGGACGGGCTGACCCGGCTGGCCCTGGCCACCGCGGGCGCGCTGGCCGCGATCCACCGGGCAGGTGTGGTGCACCGCGATTTCAAACCGGCCAACGTGCTCATCGGCGCCGACGGACCGCGTGTGATCGATTTCGGCATCGCCCGTGCCCTCGACCAGGCCACCGCGACATCGAGCGCCATCATGGGCACTCCTGCCTACATGTCTCCCGAGCAACTGGCCGGCGGCTCCGTCGGTCCGGAGTCCGACGTGTTCAGCTGGGCGGCCACCATGATCTTCGCCGCTTCCGGCCGGGTGGCCTTCGGCGAGGACACCATCCCCGCCATCCTCAACAGGGTGATCAACCACCATCCCGACCTGACGGCCCTGCCCCGGTCACTGCGCCCGCTGGCGGCCGCCTGCCTGGAGAAGCAGCCCGGCAACCGGCCCACCGCCGCCGACGTCATGTTGCGGATCGTCAACTAGGGCACCGCGTCGCGGACCTGCTCCGTCAGGTCGAGGTACTCCTCGCGGCTCAGCGTCCGGATCCGGAGATCCAGCCCGTTCCGTACGGCGAAGCGCTCCACCTCCTCGGGATCCCAGTGCCCGGGCAGGTGAAGGAGCTCCTCTCCGGCGATCAGCCCGCCCACCCCCGACTCGACCGAGTAGAGCGTCAGCCGGGACGCGTCGATCTCGCGGGTCCGGCGCTCGGTCTCCAGCAGCAGCCGGTCGTGGACGACCACCAGCCGGCAGCGCGGCGCCCCCCGCCGCCGCAGCACGCGGGTGTCGGCGATCTGCCTGCGGGTCCGGCGCCGGTCCGTCCCGACGACGACGGCGGCACCGGCGACGGTCACCGCGGCCAGGGCCAGGGCCGCGATCCCGAGCAGCTCAAGACCTCGGGTGACGCCACGGCCGGGATCCGTCATGGTGAGGACCACCAGGACCGCGAAGGTGACGCCGTAGGCGAGCACCAGCCACATGAGCACGTAGAGCAGCTGTTCGCGCCACCAGATCTTCGGCGAGCCCACGGGCGGCCACAGGCTCCGCACGCCCGGCACGCGGAGCCGGGGCAGCGGTGAGGGCGGCCGGCCCCAGGTCACCACGTGCCACCCCGGCGACCTGCGGGCGAGTGCGATCCGGGCCTCCTCCCCCGTTTCGAACCGCCGTAGCTCGAACCCCAGGCCGTGCTCCCGCGCGAACGCCTCCACCTCGCGGCGCGAGCGGGAACCGGGCGCCTCCATCATCACCAGGCCGGACTCGTCCAGCACCGCCAGGCCGTACCTCGTCCTTTTCCTGCCCGGGTAGCCGAAGACGAGCAGGGTGCCCACCCGGTCCCGGCCGGTGAGCGGCAGCCGTACCGGCGGGTGCTCCGGTACCTCGACGACCAGGTCGTCGTTCTCCACGGCGAGCGCGAGGGTCATGCGGTTCCGTCCTTGGCCTGTGATGTCACGTACCGGTCTTCCTTCTTGCCCGGCGCGCACGCTTCGAACGTACCCGGCGCGGATGCTTCGGCCCTGTCCCGTACGGCGGTGCGGCGCCCGCACCCGTCCGGAGGGGCACCGGAGTCAGCCCGCGAGGACCCTGACGACCCCCGTCAGCGCGAGCTGGGCCAGGGCCAGCGGCACCAGGCCCACCCAGGCGAGCCGCTGGAGCTGGTCCTCGCGGAGCCGGGGGAAGCTCACCCGGACCCAGATCACCACGAACACCAGGGCGGCCACCTTGACAAGCATCCACAGGGGCCCCGGCAGGAAGGGGCCGTGCCATCCGCCCAGGAACAGCACGCTGGTGAGCGCGGATATCACGATGATCCCGGCGTACTCGGCCAGCATGAACAGGGCGAACCTGATCCCGGTGTATTCGGTCAGCGGGCCCATGATGATCTCGGATTCCGCGATCGGCATGTCGAACGGCGGGCGGCGCAGCTCGGCGAGCCCGGCCACGAAGAAGATCACGCCGCCGATCGCCTGCCAGGGCAGCCACCACCACTGCCAGGCCGCCACGATACCCGGCAGGGAGAGGGTGCCCGCGGCCATCGCGACGCTGGAGGCCGCCAGCACCAGCGGCAGCTCATAGGACATGAGCTGGGCCGCCGAGCGTATCCCGCCCAGGACGGAGTATTTGTTCCCCGAGGACCATCCGGCCATGATCGAGCCGAGCACGCCGACCCCCAGCACGGCCAGGACGAAGAACAGCCCGGCGTCCAGGTCGGCCCCGACGAGGCCGGGGCCGACCGGGATGACGGCCATCACCACGAGATAGGGGATCAGTGCCACCCCGGGTGCCAGGGCGAAGACCCGGCGGTCGGCGGCGGCCGGGATCACGTCCTCCTTCTGGACGAACTTGACCCCGTCCGCGATCAGCTGGGCCCAGCCGTGGAAGCCTCCGGCGTACATCGGGCCCAGTCGCGCCTGCATGTGCGCCATGATCTTGTGCTCGGCCTGCCCTGCCACCAGCGGCAGCACGAGGAAGACCACGACGATCGCGACGAGGCGGACCACGACGTCGAGCACTCCGGCCATCACGCCCTCCAACCGTCGAGCGGCTCAGCCATCACGCCCCCAGTCGGCGGGCACGCCGGGCGGGAGGGTTTTGCGGCGGCTCGGCGAGCCGTGGTCGGACTCACCGGGCTCCTTGGCCCCCGGCCAGGCCTTCGCGACCCGGGCGGCCAGCACGAAGTCCTTGCGGAGCGGGAAGCCCTCGAAACCGTCGGGCAGCAGCAGCGGGACCAGGTTGGGGTGGCCCTCGAAGACCACCCCGAACATCTCGAAGGTCTCGCGCTCGTGCCAGTCGGCGCCCCGGAAGACGCCGACCGCGCTGGGCAGTCGGGGGTCGGCGCGCGGGACGCGGGTGCGCAGCAGCAGGTGCCTGTGCGCGCCGGGGTCGAACACGTGGGCGACCACCGAGAACCCGTCGGGCGGGTCGTCCACCGCGGTCAGCCAGTCGAAGAACGCGTATCCCCCGGAGCGGGCGAACTCCAGCAGGTCGATCCAGTCGGCGGGCTGGACGTCGACCGTGACCTCGCCGAACGACTCCGACACCTGGGCGCGCGAGCCGTACCGCTGCCGGATGGCGGCGGCATGGCCGCGCCCCTCACCGCCGTCCACGCGCCCCTCACCGCCGTCCATGTGCTCGGCTCCTCACGGGATCAGACATATCGGTCGCTCAGGTTCTCGGCGGCGATCTTCTCCTGGAGCATCATGATGCCGTGGAGCAGCGCCTCCGGCCGGGGCGGGCAGCCCGGGACGTAGACGTCCACCGGGATGATCTGGTCGACGCCCTTGGTGACGCAGTAGGAGTCCCAGTACGGGCCTCCGGAGTTGGAGCAGGCACCGAAGGAGATCACATATTTGGGATCGGGCATCTGCTCGTACAGCCGCTTGACGGCGGGGGCCATCTTGTCGGTCACCGTGCCCGAGACGATCATCAGATCGGCCTGCCGGGGGCCGTTGGCGAACGGGATGACCCCGAACCTGATGAAGTCGTGCCGGCTCATCGAGGTCGCGATGAACTCGATGGCGCAGCAGGCCAGGCCGAAGTTGAACGCCCACAACGAGTAGCGGCGCCCCCAGTTGAGGATGAAGCGCATGGGTTTGGGAGCCAGCCGGGAGACCGGCCCCACCGTGGGCATCGGAAGGTCCGCCATGGCTCCATTCTCCTCCTGGGTCAGCGATCCCGGTTCTCAGGTCCAGGCCAGCACGCGTTTGCGCCAGGCGTAGAGGATCCCGAGCGCGATGAAGCCCAGGAAGACGAGCATCTCCACCAGGGTGGTCATCCCGAAGCCCGGGGCGGCGAAGATCGTCGCCCACGGGAAGAGGAAGACCGCGTCCACCGCGAACACCACGTAGAGATAGGTGAAGACGTAGTAGCGGATCTGGGACTGGGCCCAGTCGCCGCCGACCGGGTCGACACCGCACTCGTAGGTCATCAGCTTCTCGGGGGTCGGGCGATGGGGGCGGAGCAGCCGGCTGACCGACAGCGCCCCCGCGACGATCAGGACCCCGATCGCGAGCAGGGCGAGAACCAGGCCGTAGGAGCCGAAATATCCGCCCATGGATGGATCCTCCCTGAGAGCCCCGTCGGACGCACCTCTCCCCGTCTCCAGCAGTATCCGGCATTCGCAGCGCCGGGTGAAGCGGTTGCACCGTCGCAGCCAAAACCTCTGCCCGATTACCCCCAAAGCTGGGCAAATACTGACAATCAACGTTTAATGTGTCATTTATGCCTAAATTGCGATTCACCGGAGGAATCGCGCTGATTGCCGCCATCGCAACAGGCTGCGGCATGACCGCCCCTTCCCCCTTGGCGGAGCACCCCCTGCCCTCCGATCCCACGATGATCAACTATGTGGACCCGTCTCGGGTTCACGGGCTGAACATCCAGGAACTGGGCAAGAACGAGCATGATGCCCGCCGTGTACACATCACCTACCCCTCGATCGACGACGCCCCCCGTCTCACGGAGAAGCTCCGCCGGACGGTCGCCGAACACCTCGGCCGGTTCGACAAGCACGCCACCGCCGACCCCACCCGCTCCCATCCCGAGTTCAACGTGGACTGGCAGCTCGCCGCCGCGTCCAACCAGGTGATCGGCGTCCGGCTCCGCATCGGCGAGTCCCTCGCGACCGGCTGGTCCGAGGAGCGCACCACCGTCTGGTACGACCGGGTGAACAGACGTGCCCTGGACTCCGGAGCCCTCCTCAAGGACGGCTCCGCGCTCGCCGAGCTGTCCCGGCTCGTCAGGGCGGGGTTGAGCGACCAGGGGTCGCGGGTGAACCCGCATGCGGTCGGCACGGATCCGAAGACGTTCGACTCGCTCAGCTTCAACCCCCACGGCGAGCTCGTCGTGGAGTTCGACGACGCACAGCTGACAGCGGCCCCCCTCGGCCGGGTGGCGGTCGCCGTACCCGCCTCCGAGGCGAGGCCGCTGCTGTCGGCGACGGGGCTGCGGGCGCAGCAGGCGGCCACGGAGACGCCGGAGACACCGCCGGCGATGGGGTCCACGGAGGCCATCAAGGCGGCGGACACGACCAAGCTCCCGGCGCAGAGCTCCAAGGCCGGCAGCGTGGACTGTGCGAAGGCGAAGTGCGTCGCGCTGACCTACGACGACGGACCCGGACCGGAGACCGGACGGCTGCTGGACATCCTCGCCCACAAGGGCGCCAGGGCGACCTTCTTCGTGGTCGGCTCCAACGCCACGGCCCATCCCGAGCTGCTCCGGCGGATGCGTCAGGAAGGCCATCTGGTCGCCAACCACACCTGGTCCCATCGCGACCTGACCGCCATGCCCATCAGCAAGATCGCCGACCAGCTCAACCGCGGGCAGTACGCCATCACCCAGGCGATCTGGCAGGTGCCGACGCTGGTGCGCCCGCCGTACGGCGCGAGCGACCCCCAGGTCGCCTCGGTGGCGCGCGGGCTGGGCCTGTCGGTGGTCCGCTGGAACGTGGACGCCGACGATCTACGCCCCACCGACCCCAAGGTGATCGCCGATCGGGCCGTCTCCGGGGCCAGACCGGGGGCGATCATCCTCATGCACGACGTCCACGGCTCGACCGTCGACGCGACTCCCGAGATCCTGCGGCGCCTGCAGGCGAAGGGATACACCCTCGTCACCGTCCCCGAACTGTACGGCTCGCGCGGCATGGATCCCGGCAAGACCTATGATTCCGCCGCATCCGCTGACAGCCCCGGCGCGACCGGCAGCATCCAGCGCGCACTGGAGAAGCAGGCGATGTCATAACCTGCGGCTATGAGCCCATAGCCGCAGGCGATGAGCCCGGAGCCCAGGTGAGACATATAGTGGAGCATCGTGATGCCAACTGTCCTCTTCGGCCGCCTGCACGTTGACCTGTGCCGGCTCGCTGCCGGGCTGTGTCGGATCGGCCGTTCACAACCGTGACCCCTGTGTAGCACCCGCGACACCCGTGCCCGTACCCCGGTTCTGCGGCTACCGAGCGACAATGTGCGACATACGTCACATTCCTCCATGGGGCGCAACGCGCAAGACGCCACGTGAAACGCGGAAGTCCTACGTCACCCCGGAGGATTCGGCCACGCGAGAGATTACGCGTCACTCCAAGGGATCTAGCATGGAACCAACAACGCGCAACCAGCAACGGCGCCCTATCGCGTCGAGGAGGACCGAGCTGTGACCAAGCAGGTTCAGCAACTCGATCGCGTGATCATCCGGTTCGCCGGAGACTCCGGCGACGGCATGCAGCTCACCGGCGACCGCTTCACCGCCGGCACCGCCGAGTTCGGCAACGACCTGTCGACCCTGCCCAACTTCCCCGCCGAGATCCGGGCCCCCGCAGGGACCCTGCCGGGTGTGTCGAGCTTCCAGCTCCACTTCGCCGACCACGACATCCTCACGCCGGGCGACGCCCCGAACGTGCTGGTCGCGATGAACCCGGCCGCGCTGAAGGCCAACCTCGGCGACCTGCCGCGCGGGGCCGACATCATCGCCAACACCGACGAGTTCACCAAGCGGAACCTGCAGAAGGTGGGCTACGACGGCAACCCCCTGGAGGACGACTCTCTCGCCGAGTGGCGCCTCCACCCGGTGCCGCTGACCTCGCTGACGGTCAAGGCGCTCGAAGGCTTCGCGCTGTCGAAGAAGGACGCCGAGCGGTCCAAGAACATGTTCGCCCTCGGGCTGCTGAGCTGGCTCTACCACCGGCCGACCGAGGCGACGATCCAGTTCCTGGAGAACAAGTTCGCCAAGAAGCCCGACATCGCCAAGGCGAACATCGCGGCCTTCCAGGCAGGCTGGAACTACGGGGAGACCACCGAGTCCTTCTCGGTCTCCTATGAGGTCAAGCCGGCCAAGCTGCCCCCGGGCGTCTACCGCAACATCTCCGGTAACCAGGCGCTCGCCTACGGCCTGATCGCCGCCTCCGTGCAGTCGAGGCTGCCGCTGTTCCTCGGCTCCTACCCGATCACCCCGGCCAGCGACATCCTGCACGAGCTGTCCAAGCACAAGCGGTTCGGCATCCGCACCTTCCAGGCCGAGGACGAGATCGCCGGCGTCGGCGCGGCGCTCGGTGCCGCCTTCGGCGGGGCGCTCGGCGTCACCACGACCTCCGGGCCCGGAGTGGCGCTGAAGGCCGAGACCGTCGGCCTGGCGGTGACCACCGAGCTTCCGCTGCTCATAGTCGACGTGCAGCGCGCGGGGCCGAGCACCGGCATGCCCACCAAGACCGAGCAGACCGACCTCCTGATGGCCATGTTCGGCCGCAACGGCGAGTCGCCGCTGCCGATCGTGGCGCCCTCCACCCCGTCCGACTGCTTCGACGCGGCCATCGAGGCGGCCCGCCTCGCGGTGAAGTACCGCACCCCGGTCATGCTGCTGTCCGACGGCTACCTCGCCAACGGCTCCGAGCCGTGGAAGGTGCCCAGCGCGGCCGAGCTGCCGGACATCTCCGTCGCGTTCGCCACCAGCCCCAACGACGAGGACGGGGTGACCTTCCTGCCTTTCAAGCGCGATGCCGAGACCCTGGCCCGCCCCTGGGCGATTCCGGGCACCGCAGGGCTGGAGCACCGGATCGGCGGCATCGAGAAGGCCGAAAACACCGGCAACATCTCCTACGACCCCAACAACCACGACCGGATGGTCCGGCTCCGCCAGGCGAAGATCGACGGGATCGCCCAGGACATCCCGCCGCTGGAGGTCGACGACCCCGACGGCGACGCCCGGGTGCTGGTCCTCGGCTGGGGCTCGACCTACGGCCCGATCGCGGCGGCCGTACGGCGGATCAGGAAGTCCGGCGGCAAGGTCGCCCAGGCCCACCTGCGACACCTCAACCCGCTCCCGGCCAACACCGGCGAGGTGCTGCGGGCCTACGACAAGGTGTTGCTCCCCGAGATCAACCTCGGCCAGCTCGCGCTTCTGCTCCGCGCCCGTTTCCTGGTCGACATCATCAGCTACAACCGCGTGCGCGGACTTCCGTTCAAGGCCGAGGAGCTGGCCGGCGTGATCCAGGACGTGATCGACAGTGAGTGAGATCCAGAACGGCAGGGGCCTGTCCCTGGTCCCCAAGTCCGACGTCAAGCTGGGCATGAAGGACTTCAAGTCCGACCAGGAGGTCCGCTGGTGCCCGGGCTGCGGCGACTACGCGATCCTGGCCGCGGTCCAGTCCTTCGTTCCCGAACTCGGCCTCAAGCGCGAGAACATGGTGTTCGTCTCGGGCATCGGCTGCTCCTCCCGGTTCCCGTACTACATGGACACCTACGGGTTCCACTCGATCCACGGCCGCGCGCCGGCGATCGCGACGGGCCTGGCCGCCTCGCGTCCCGACCTGTCGGTCTGGGTGATCACCGGTGACGGCGACGCGCTGTCCATCGGCGGCAACCACCTGATCCACGCGCTGCGCCGCAACGTCAACCTGAACATCCTGCTCTTCAACAACAGGATCTACGGTCTGACCAAGGGCCAGTACTCCCCCACCTCCGAGGTCGGCAAGATCACCAAGTCCACCCCGATGGGCTCACTGGACAAGCCGTTCAACCCGGTCTCGCTGGCGATCGGCGCCGAGGCCTCCTTCGTGGCCCGGACCATCGACTCCGACCGCAAGCACCTGCAGTCGGTGCTGCGCGAGGCCGCCGAGCACCGGGGCACCTCGCTGGTCGAGATCTACCAGAACTGCAACATCTTCAACGACAACGCCTTCGAGCAGCTGAAGGACCCCGAGCAGCGTGACGACATCACGCTGCGCCTGGAGCACGGCCAGCCGATCGTCTCGGCCTCCAAGGCGGTACGGCGCGCGGCCGACGGCGGCATCGAGGTCGTCGCGAGATCAGCGGTGCGCGAGGACGAGATCCTCGTCCACGACGCCCACCGCGCCGACCCGTCCCTGGCGTTCGCGCTGTCCCGGCTCGACGAGCCCGCCTTCGAGCACGTCCCGATCGGCGTCTTCCGGAGCGTGCAGCGCCCGTCCTACGACGAGCTGATGGCCGCGCAGCTGGAGGAGGCCGCCGGCGAGCGGGGCCGGGGCGACCTGGACGACCTGCTGCTCGCCGGGGACACCTGGCGCATCGGCTGACCGGCCGAGACGACGACGATGGGACCGCTCAACCGAGCGGTCCCATCGCTTTTTCCGGTGAGGAGCCGGATATCGGCTGCCGCGCAGCGCGTGACAAGGTATGAAATGCATGGGCCTATCTGCCAGGTATGCCAGCGAGAGCGTCCGAAACAACTCGTAGACACACGAGGAGAACGCCCATGCTCACCGTCCCTGCGCCCCAGGACCCGCCTGCCCCGCGACGGGAAGATCCCGGTTGGTACGGCTCCCGCGTGCTGGTGACGGGCGCCACCGGGTTCATCGGAGCCCATCTGGTGCGCCGCCTGGGCTCGCTCGGCGCCGAGGTGCACGCCGTCAGCAGGAACCCCCGGGCGCGGGCCGGTCAGGGCGAGAACTGGCACGTCGCCGACGTCGGCGACGCGGACGTGATCGAGGACCTCGTCCGTTCCACCCGTCCCGCCGTCGTGTTCCATCTCGCCAGCGAGGTCGCCGGTGCCAGGGACCCGCGGCTCGTCCGGCCGATGCTGCAGAGCAACCTCGCGAGCGTGGTCAACCTGCTCACCGCGGTCGCCGACACCCCGGGCACCCGGGTGGTGCTCGCCGGATCACTTGAGGAACCCCGTCCGGGTGAGGGCGAGGCGGCGCCTTCCTCGCCCTACGCGGTCGCCAAGTGGGCCGCCAACGGTTACGCCCGGATGTTCCATCACCTCTGGGACGTCCCCGTGACGACCCTGCGCATCGGCATGGTCTACGGGCCGGGCCAGCGCGACACCAGGAAGCTGGTGCCCTACGTGACGCTCTCGCTGCTCCGGGGCGAGGCGCCCGGTCTCAGCAGTGGAACGCGGCAACTCGACTGGGTGTACGTCGACGACGTGGTCGAGGCCTTCCTCGCCGCCGGCGGGTCCGCCGGGGCGGCCGGTCTGAGTCTCGACATCGGCACGGGCACCCGGACGTCCATCCGGGACACCGTGGAACTGCTGGGCCAGGTCATCGGCAGCTCCTTGCGCCCCCGGTACGGCGCGCTCGACGACCGCCCGCTGGACAGCGCCCGGATCGCCGACATCGCTCCCGCCGCCGAGGTGCTCGGCTGGCGTCCCGCCACCGGGCTGGAGGAGGGCCTCAAGCTGACCGCGGCCTGGTACGCCGACCGCCTGCGGCGCGACGCGTTGCTGTAACGGGACGCGGCGGGAACCGATAACCACCGAGAGCCGGACATCGCGCGGCGCCCTCGGGTAACCGGGCGCCGGGCCGGAAACGAGGACGCTGGTGGATTCGGTCGTCAACCTCACGGTGCACGGGATCGGTCCGACCGAACGTGAGCTCGACCCGGGTGAAGACGCGACCTGGGTCGGCGTCGAGCAGTTCGAGCAGGTCCTCGACGCGGCGGTGGGCCGCCAGGACGTCCGCATCACCTTCGACGACGGCAACGCCTCGGATGTGGAGATCGCCCTCCCCCGGCTGCTCGAACGCGGCCTCACCGCGGAGTTCTTCGTGCTGGCCGGACTTCTCGGCGAGCCGGGCAGGCTGGACGCGGACGGCGTACGGGAACTGGTCGCGGCGGGCATGCTGGTCGGTTCGCACGGCTGGGCGCACCGCGACTGGCGGCGGCTGGACGGAGAGCAGGCGGACGAGGAGATCTCCGACGCCCACCGGCTCCTCAGTGACCTGACCGGCCGGCGGGTGTCGAGGGTGGCCATCCCCTTCGGCTCCTATGACCGGCACGTGCTCGGCAGGCTGCGGCGGGCGGAGGTGACGCGCGCGTACACCAGCGACGGCGGCCGGGCTCGGCCGGGCTCCTGGCTGCAGCCGCGCAACAGCCTGCGCCATGACATCGACGCCACCTGGGCTTCCCAGGTCATGGACGGGACCCCGCCGCTGCCGCTCCGCGTCCGCCGGATCGCCGCGCGGGCGTTCAAACGCGCCCGCGGCTGAGTGCGGGACTTGGAACGTGGTAACGGCGCCCCGGCACCCGACGATGTCGAATATATGACGCCTGGTACCCCTCGGATCGCCGTAGTGATCGTCACGTACAACAGCGCGGAGGTACTCGAAGGCTGTCTGCGTTCCCTCCTCGACGGCTCGCGGGGCGTGCGCCTGGCAGACGTCGTCGTGGCCGACAACGCCTCGAAGGACGACTCCCTCGGGATCGCCGGGAAGGCGACCGGCCTGCCGCTCCGGATCGTCCAGCTCGGCCGGAACGCCGGTTACGCGGCGGCGGTCAACGCCGGAGTCGAGGCACTGGACATCCAGGAGCTCGACGCGGTGTTCGTGATCAATCCCGACTGCAGGTTGCGGCCGGGCGCGCTCGCCCCGCTCGCCGACGCCCTGCGGCAGCCGGGGCGCGGCATCGCCGTACCACGCCTGACCAACCCGGACGGCAGCCTGCAGCCTTCCCTGCGCCGGACTCCCACCGTGCGCAGGGCACTGGTGGAGGCGGTGATCGGCGGAGGCCTCGCCGGCCGGATCGGCACTCTGGGCGAGTTGGTCACCGACCCCCGGGAGTACGAACGGCCCGGCGCCGCGGCCTGGGCGACCGGCGCGGCCATGCTCGTCTCCACCGACGTCATCAGGGAGATCGGCCCGTGGGACGAGTCCTTCCTGCTCTACAGCGAGGAGACCGAGTTCGCGCTCCGGGCCGCCGACCGCGGCTGGGCGCTCTGGTACGAGCCGGCGTCGGTGGTCGAGCACATCGGCGGCGACTCGGGGGTCAACCCGACTCTCGCCGCCCTGCTCATCGTCAACAAGGTGAAGTTGTTCCGCCGCCGCCGGAGCACATCGGCGGCGTTCGTCTACTATCTCGCGGTCGTCCTCGGCGAGGGAGTACGGGCGCTGGCGGGGCGCCGTACGTCAAGGGCGTCGGTCGTGGCACTGCTGCGGCCGTCGCGCCGGCTCCAGAAACTCGCGGACTGACCCGGCCGCCGACGAGGGGAACGACGATGAGCATGCCCGCCAGCGAGGAGTCCGGGGAGCCGGACGCCTCCACCGATCCCCGGCCCGTGCCGGCCCGGAGCGCCCAGCCGGTACCGGTGGTACGGGCCGTGGAGACGGTGCGGACCGTGGGGTTCGGCGCGCTCACCGCGGAGGAACTGGACGCCTGGCACCGGCTCCGCGCGGCCAACCCCCTGCTCGACAGCCCGTACTTCCACCCCGGCTTCGCCGCGGCCGTGCACGGCAGTGGCCGCGAGGTGCGGGTCGCCGTGGGCAGGGACCGGGCGGGTGACGTCTGCGCCCTGCTGCCCCACCACCGCGAGCGCTCACTGATCAGGCCCGCGGGCTGGCCGGCCGCGGACTTCCAGGGGCCCGTGCTCGCCCCCGGTTCCTCCTTCTCCCCGTTGACGCTGCTCACCGGCGGGGTGCGCGGCTTCGCGTTCGACCATCTGGTGGAGAGCTGCGCGGACTTCGGGCCCTGGGTGGAGTCCCGGCGCCCGTCACCGTTCCTGGACGTCTCCGGAGGCTTGGCGGGATACCTGGGCCGGGCGTCGCGGAGCGGTAAGGACAACATGGGCCAGGCCCGCCGCCGCGCCGCCAAGGCCGAGCGGACCCACGGCACGGTCCGGTTCGTCGCCGACGTGGTCGACACGGAGATTCTGGACCGGGTGGTCGAGCTCAAACGAGCGCAGTACGCCGCCACGGGGGCCAGAGACTATTTCGCCGAACCGGACCGCCATGATCTGTTGACCCGGCTGCTGCACACCCGTGATTCCTCGTTCGGAGGAATTCTGTCCACACTGCATGCCGGTCCCCACCTGGTCGCGGCGCATTTCGGGATTCGGTCGGAGAATGTCCTGCACTGGTGGTTTCCGGTCTACGATCCGGCTTTCGCGGGACTCGCCCCCGGATGGATGTTGCTGCGCGAGCTCGCCGCGGCGGCTCCGGCCCTGGGCATCACCCGTATCGACCTCGGGCGGGGCGACGACGAGTACAAACGGCGCGCCAAGACCGGTGAGACCCAGGTGTGCCAGGGGATCGTGACCCGGAGTTCGGCGCGGCAGGCGCTGCGGCGGGCACGGGACTCCGTGGTCACCACGGCGAAATCCTCCGTACTCGGCCCTAGTTTGCGACATATAGCGCGAAAAATCCGCACCTTCAATCAATAATCACGCTCGGCCCATCGGGTGAGCACTTCTCGAAATCGTAACGATCGCAAGAAATCACCCGACTAACGGGTGAGCCAGGCGAGGCTTAGCAAAACGCCTCCTGCTCCGTAATCAGCCGGAAAGTGATGCGATGGAGGCAGTCGATGAGAATCAGCGTGTTCGGGCTCGGCTATGTCGGCTGCGTCTCCGCGGCCTGTCTCGCGGCCAGCGGCCACGAGGTGATCGGGGTCGACGTCAACCCCACGAAGATCGATCTCATCTCGCGGGGCCAGGCTCCGGTCGTCGAGGAGCGGATCGGCGAGCTGACCGCCGAGGTCGTGCGGAGCGGAGCCCTGCGGGCCACCACCGACGTCGCCGAGGCGGTCGACGCGACCGAGATCTCGCTGATCTGTGTGGGCACGCCGTCCGCGCCGAACGGCAGCCTCTCCACCACCTACCTGGAGCGGGTGGCCGAGCAGATCGGCCACGTGCTGGTCGGCAAGAGTGACCGGCACACGATCGTCTTCCGCAGCACCATGCTCCCCGGCACCTGCGCCGACCTGCTCATCCCGATCCTCGAACGGGCATCGGGGCTGCGGGCCGGGACGGACTTCGGCGTGGCGGTCAACCCGGAGTTCCTGCGCGAGGGCACGAGTGTGCGCGACTTCTTCGAGCCGCCCAAGACCGTCATCGGCGAGTTCGACACCGCGAGCGGCGACGCGGTCGCCGCACTGTACTCCGGCATTCCGGGCGAGGTCTTCCGGGTCCCCATGGCGGTCGCCGAGATGACCAAGTACGCCGACAACGCCTTCCACGGCCTGAAGATCAGCTTCGCCAACGAGATCGGGGCGATCTGCCAGGCGATCGGGCTGGACTCGCACCGGGTCATGGACGTCTTCCTCGCCGACCGCAAGCTCAACATCAGCCCGGCCTACCTGCGGCCGGGCTTCGCCTTCGGCGGCTCGTGCCTGCCCAAGGACCTCCGGGGGCTGGTCTACGCGGCCCGGCGGGCCGATGTCTCGGTGCCGCTGCTCTCCCACGTCCTGCCGTCCAACGAGGACCACCTGCGGCGCGCCTTCGAACTGGTGGCGGCGGCCGGCAGCCGCCGGATCGGGCTGTTCGGGCTGTCGTTCAAGCCGGGTACCGACGACCTGCGGGAGAGCCCGCTGGTGGAGCTGGCGGAACGGCTCCTCGGCAAGGGGTACGACCTGCGCATCTACGACGCCAACGTCTCCCTGTCCCGGCTGATGGGGGCGAACCGCGACTACATCGAGAGCAGGCTGCCGCACCTGGGCGACCTGCTGAGCAACTCCGCCGACGACGTGCTCTCGCACGCCGACGTGTGCGTCGTCGGTTGCAAGGACCCGGCCGTGCTGAGCGCGCTCGACGGCGCGGGCGACCGTACGATCATCGATCTCGTCCGCCTTCCCGACGCCGACACGCGCCGGGCACATCCTGGATACGTGGGCCTTGGCTGGTAAAGCACTCATTCTCGTCGAGAACCTCTCCGTACCGTTCGACCGACGGGTGTGGCAGGAGAGCACCACGCTGCGTGACGCCGGCTGGGACGTGCACGTCATCTGCCCCCGGGGCACCAAGCGGGACACCGAGCCGTACGTCGAGACGGACGGGGTGAAGATCCACCGCTACCCGCTGCGGGCGGCGACCGGCGGCCCGCTCGGCTATCTGCAGGAGTACGGCTCCGCGCTCTGGCACACCTTCCGGCTCGCCCGGCGGATCGGGCCGGTGGACGTCGTGCACGCGTGCAATCCGCCGGACCTCCTGTTCCTGGTGGCGAGGATGCTCAAGCGGCGGGGGGCGCGGTTCGTGTTCGACCAGCACGACCTGGTGCCCGAGCTCTACCTGTCCCGGTTCGACCGTGGCGAGGACTTCCTCTACCGCGCCGTGTGCCGGTTGGAACGGCTCACCTACCGGGCGGCCGACGTGGTCATCGCGACCAATGAGAGCTACCGCGAGGTCGCGATCACCAGGGGCGGCAAGCAGCCCGGAGAGGTGTTCGTGGTGCGCAGCGCACCGGCGGTCGAACGGTTCCACCGGGTCCCCGTCGAGGAGTCGATCAAACGGGGGAAGCCGCATCTGCTCTGCTACCTCGGGGTGATGGGTCCGCAGGACGGCGTGGACTACGCGCTACGGTCGCTGGCCAGCCTCCGCGACGACCTGGGCCGCACGGACTGGCACGCGGTGTTCGTCGGCGGCGGCGACACCTTCGAGGACATGGTCGCCTTCTCCCGCGAGCTCGGCCTGTCGGACTCGGTCGAGTTCACCGGCCGGATCCCGGACGAGGATCTGCTGCGCTACCTGTCCGCGGCGGACGTCTGCCTGGCACCGGACCCGCTCAACCCGCTCAACGACGTGTCCACCATGAACAAGATCATGGAGTACATGGCGATGGCCCGCCCGATCGTCTCCTTCGACCTCCGGGAGGCGCGGGTGTCGGCCGGAGACGCCGCGGTGTACGCACCGGCCAACGACGAGCCGGAGTTCGCCAAGCTGATCGCCCGGCTGCTCGACGATCCACAGGAGCGCCGCAGGATGGGCGAGGCCGGCAAGGCCCGCGTCACCGGCCCGCTGTCCTGGGAACGCTCCAGGGCCGCGCTGCTGGCCGCCTACGAGGCCGCCTGTTCCTGACAACCGAGCGAAAGGAACGAATGCCGTGAGCGTCTTCATCGAGACCGCCGTCACCACGGAGCTCACCTCCCTGCTGGAGAGCTGCGCCGCCACGGGTGCGGCCGCCGCGGCCGGACTGACCGAGGGGCTGCGGCGCTCCTACCGATGGCTGCGCCGTACCACCGGCCAGTTGCTGTTCGAGCGCCGGTACGGAGTACGGACCTCGGAGGTCGTGAGCCTTGAGGAGTTCGGGCTCGCGCGGCAGGACAGGGTCTACTACTCGGCGGCGAACTGGCAGACCCTGCGACGCGTGCTGCCCCGGGGTGACGTCGGCGAGCACGACGTGTTCATCGACCTCGGCTCCGGCATGGGGCGCATGGTGCTGGAGGCGGCGGCCCGCTACCCGTTCCGGAAGGTGATCGGTGTCGAGCTGTCCGAAGAGCTCAACGACATCGCACGGAAGAACATCGCGGGCACCCGCCTCCGGCTGCGCTGCGAGGACGTCCGGCTCGTCCGGTCGGACGTGCTCGACTACGAGATCCCCGACGACGTCAGCGTGGTGTTCCTCAACAACCCCTTCCGGGGCGACACCTTCGCCGCCGCGATCGGGAAGCTGATCGCGACCGTGGACCGGAACCCGCGCGCGGTCACGGTGATCTACTTCAACCCGGTCGAAGAGGAGTTCCTGCTCCGCACCGGCCGGTTCCGGCACCTGCGCACGGTGACGCTGGGCCGCAGGGCGGCGCAGGAGGGCCCGTTCGGCTCGGTCCGGGTGTATGCGATCACCGAGCGGGCCGGTGCCTGATCCCACCGGCCGCAGGAGCGGCGGGCCGCCTCGCCGTACCGGCCGGGCGGCCGTCGTGGCCCGGGCCGGCCCTTCGGCGGGCCCGCACGGACTAACCGCCCGGCTGGGACCGGCTGCCCGTGTCACCGCCCCAGGCCACCGGTCCGCCCCGCGAGGCGCGCACCCGGGTCAACGTCCGGTCCATGAGCAGGACGGTGAGGTAGCAGCCCGCGTCGAGCGGGCTCACCTTCCGCCTCGCCACCAGGGAGACCAGGGAGCTCAGCCGCAGCCGCCCCTCTGCGGCGGACCGGCCCAGCTCGGCGAGCTGCCGGTTGCCCAGGCGCACCCGCACCCGGCGGCTCAGATGGGCCGAGACGGTCCGGGCCGGGCGCACCAGCGACTGCGCCTCGGTCACCACCACCCGCTCGTGCGGCGCGAAGCCGCCGTGCGCCCAGCCGTCGTCGGAGATCACATCCGGCAGCGGGAAGACCCTGGCGTGCCCCTGCTCGGTGAGCACGTAGACCCCCACCCCCGCCAGCGCCCGGAACGGTGCGATCAGCTGGTCGTGCACCTTGTGCAGGCGCCGGGCCACCCAGCCGACCCCGTCCAGATCCCAGACCGGGACGGGGGCGCAGGCCAGCACGCCGGGCCGGTCCGCGGCGGCGACGAGCGCGCGTACCGAGTCGGCGCTCAGCCCGACGTCGGCGTCCAGATACACGCGGGGGAAGGTCCGGCAGGTCCCGTCGCCGAGTCGCAGCGCGTTGGCCTTACCCGGCACCGGCGTCTCCACGACGCGGACACCGGCCTGTCTGGCGGCCTCCGCCGTGCGGTCGGCGCAGGCGTTCGCCACCACCACCACGTCGAACTCGCCCGGGGCCGTTCCCGCGAGCAGCCGTCGCAGACCGCTCGCGATGACGGCCTCCTCATTGTGCGCGGGCACGACGACGCAGGCGATCGGCTGCCGCCTGCCAGGCCGCCCGGACTCCGGCGGAACGTCCTCATCCGCAGCGTCGTTCACGCCGAACGCCTCCCGACCACCTTGAGAAAGGGCTGACGAGTTGAGAGTAGAACGAAGCAAAATCGACGGTGTGCTGTTGTTCATACCGACGCCGCACCGTGACGACCGTGGGCTGTTCACCAGGACCTTCGACACGGCCGCCGCCGAGGAGTCCGGGCTGGACCCCGCACGCTTCGTGCAGGACAGCCAGTCCCGCTCGCGGCGGGGGACGATCCGCGGGATGCACGGCCGCTCCGGCCGGGGTGAGGCCAAGCTGGTGCGCTGCGCGCGTGGAGCGGTGCACGACGTGCTGGTCGACGCCCGCCCCCATTCGCCCACCTTCGGTGAGCAGACCTCCGTGCTGCTCGACGACGAGACATTCGTGACCCTCTACGTTCCGCCGGGGATGCTGCACGGCTTCCAGGCGCTGACCGAGCAGACCGACGTCTGCTACCGCATCGACCGGGAGCACGACCCCACCGAGGACCTCTCCGTACGCTACGACGCCCCCGGCCTGGAGATCCACTGGCCGCTTCCCGTGTCGGCGATCAGCGAGCGGGATCTTTCCGCCGGATCATGGGCACAACTGCGGGACCGGCTATGCCGTCCCGGCGCGATGGAGTGAACGACGATGCGATGGGTCAGTCTGTTCGCCGCCGTCTCGGCGGTCACCCTGACGTTCCTGGCAGGATGCACCACCTCTCCGCCCGAGGGTCCGACGAGCACACCCACCGGCACCCCCGGTAGGCCCACCACCGGCGCCGGCACGTGCCCCGAGCATCCGACCCCGGCCTGCACCGGCGTGCCGCCCGGCACCAAGCTGACCGTGCGGGCCCTCAACGAGGACGGCGCCGCCTACCGGGTGAGGACCCCCGGCACCGTGCTGGACGGCGTGCACATCCCCGGGGACCTGCTCGTCCACGCCGACGACGTCACGATCAGGAACAGCCGGATCGACGGGCTCGTGATCAACGCCGACGGGCCCAGATCGTTCCGGTTCACCATCACCGACTCCACCATCGGGCCCGCCAAGGGCTGCCAGACCCTGCCCGGCATCGGACAGGACAAGTACACCGCCACCCGGGTGCTCATCCGCGGGCACGGCGACGGCTTCCGGGCCTCCGGGGACGACATCGTCATCCGGGACTCCTACGTCGACCTTTGCTCCAACCCGGGCGACCACTCCGACGGCATCCAGACCTACAACACCGGAAAAGGCCTGATCTTCGACCACAACACCGTCGACCAGCGCCACGCCAAGGACATCACCGCACCGATCTTCCTCGTCGACAAACAGATCGTCGACGCCGTCATCACCGACAACCTCGTCATGGGCGGCACCTACAGCATCCAACTGAGAAACGGACGCGGAAAGCTGATCATGCGCGGCAACAAACTGGTCGACAAATCCTGGGTTTACGGTCCGGTCGATTCCGAGTGCAAAATGATCGACTGGGCGGACAACTGGCTGGTGACGATCGACGCGAACTACCGCATCACCTCGACCGTCGGCCCGCTGACCTGCACAGGATGACCTCACGGCCGAATTTCCCCATTGTTGGGCCATCGGCCCGCACACCCTCACCTGCTCGAAAGGTCGAGTAACGACATACCAGACAATCGTTAGTTGATAACGCTTCTGGGCAATACTCGCGAAACTGATGCGTCGCTATGACCTCAACCGCAACAATGGCCTCTGCGCGAGGACCAAACGGACACATTGTCAAGCCGATCACAAATCGGCGCGGAGGTCAGAGAAATGGCCAGTGCACGCTCCCCACGCCGTGGTGGAAACAGCGAAGGCGGGTTACCCCGCCGCCGGAGGTCGCGCTCAGGGCCGGCGACAGCCCTGATAGCGGCCCTTGTGGCGGTTACCGTGCCCACTGTCTGGTTCATCACCCGTAGCGACGTCACCGTCGAACAGGCGGCCGCAGCCCGGCCCGCGCCCGCCGCCGAACCGCAGGAGCCCGAGGAGACGAGCTTCTGGTCGCCGGACGCCGAGGTGAAAGCCTCACCACGGGCCGACCACGCCCCCGTCGAACTGGGGATGCGATTCACCGCCGCCCAGAGCGGCGTGGTGACAGGCGTCCGCTTCTACAAGGCCCGTGACGACAAGGGCAGGCACACGGGGAGCCTGTGGAACGCGGACGGCAAGCGGCTGGCCGGTGTCACGTTCGCCGGAGAGAGCGCGTCGGGCTGGCAGGAGGCCCGCTTCGCCTCGCCGGTGCGGCTGACGGCCGAGGAGCCCTACACGGTCTCCTACCACAGCGAAGACGGCAACTACGTGGGCACCAAGGGCTTCGACGCCACCCGCTCGGGTCCGCTGGCCACGACCTCCCGCGGTGCGGGAGTGTTCGGGTACGGCCAGAGCTCCTTCCCTCGCCGGTCGCATCCCAGGGGCTACAACTACTGGGTGGACGTGATCTTCCGCTGGCACCACCGGCCTCCGTCACCGGTCCCCACCGGGCCCCCCGCATCGGCGCCCCCCGCATCGGCGCCCCCCGCATCGGCGCCCCCCACGTCGGCGCCGCCCACCGAGAGCCCGGACGGGACGCCGAGCACCGGCACCACCGGCCCGGACCGGACGGCGGAGCCGGATGCCAGTCCCGGCCCGACCCGGACCGCGGATCCTGAGGCCACTCCGGGCCAGACCGATGGTCCGGGCCCCAGCGCCACCCCCGGCCCGAGCCGTACACCGGAGCCGAGCGCCACGCCCGATCCGACCGGGCCCCCCGGCCCCACCGGCACCGGAACCCCCGATCCCAAGCCGACCGGGACACCCACCCCCACCGGCACTTCCGGTCCCAAGCCGACCGGGACACCCAGGCCCAGCGCCACCGGGACCGATGATCCCGGCCCCGCTCCGACCAAGCTCCCCACGCCGAAGCCCACGCCGAAGCCGACGCTGACCGCGGGACCGACGCCGACTCCCGAACCGGACGGCAAGGGCTGCCCCGCCTACCCGACCCCGGCCTGCACCGGCGTGCCGCCCGGCACCAAACTGGCCATGAGCGCCCTCAACGAGGACGGCGCCGCCTACCGGGTGACCGCTCCCGGCGCGGAGCTGAACGGCGTGCACATCCCCGGCGACCTGTTGATCAACGCCAACGGCGTCAAGGTCAGGAACAGCCAGATCGACGGGCGTGTCATCAACGCCGACGGCGACGACACCTTCTCGTTCACCATCACCGACTCCACCATCGGAACCGCCAAGGGCTGCCAGACCCTGCCCGGCATCGGACAGGACAAGTACACCGCCACCCGGGTGCTCATCCGCGGGCACGGCGACGGCTTCCGGGCCGCCGGCGACGACATCGTCATCCGGGACTCCTACGTCGACCTGTGCTCCAACCCGGGCGACCACTCCGACGGCATCCAGACCTACAACACCGGAAAAGGCCTGATCTTCGACCACAACACCGTCGACCAGCGCCACGCCAAGGACATCACCGCACCGATCTTCCTCGTCGACAAACAGATCGTCGACGCCGTCATCACCGACAACCTCATCATGGGCGGCACCTACAGCATCCAACTGAGAAACGGACGCGGAAACCTGATCATGCGCGGCAACAAACTGGTCGACAAATCCTGGGTCTACGGTCCGGTGGAGGCCGACTGCGCCAAGATCGACTGGGCGGACAACTCGCTGGTGACGATCGACGCGAACTACCGCATCACCTCGACCGTCGGCCCGCTGCCCTGCATGAACTACTGACGGAGCCGGCCTGCCCGGTCGGCGGACCGGGTAGGGCGGCTAACCGCCCGCCCTGCCCGGTCGGCGGATCAGGTCCCTGGCGGCCTCGCCGACACGGGCCCGCCAGGGGGTGCCGGACTCGCGGTTCCGCCGGGCCGTCTCGACCGCGTCGCGCAGCAGCGACCCGGCGGCGCCGACCAGCAGGAACGACAGGCCGGTGACAGTGGCGAAGGACAGCAGGTCGAAGGTCGCCGCCCCGATCAGCGGGACGACCAGGCAGGCGGCGAGGGTGAGACCGAGATCACGGGCGCCGGGGTCGGTGCTCAGGTGGCGGGCCCGCAGGGCCGAGTAGATCCCGCACACGAACAGCGCGACGACCGTCGCGATGCCGATCAGCCCGGTCTCCACCGCGGAGAGAAGGTACTGGTTGTCGAAGACCTGGTGCTTGGGCGCGTACCAGGTGCCGGCCCCGCGCCCCAGCCACAGATGCTTGGCGACCTCGTAGCTGGCGACGGCGTAGTCGTGCGTGCGGTAGCGGACGCTGTCGTCGGTGCCGGCGTTGGCGAACAGGTTGTAGAAGGTGTTGATGAGCCCGGGAGCCACGAACCTCATCACGGCCAGGAATCCGAGCGCGACGAGCAGCGCCTGGATCCGTCGCCGGCCGGGCCAGCCGAGGAACATCACGAAGGCGACGCCCATCAGGCTCAGCACCGCCGACCGGGAGACCGAGAACATCAGGCCCATCCCGATCAGAGCCGAGCACAGCCACCACCGCAGGGCCGGCGCACCGCGCTCGCGGGCCTGGAACCCGTAGTGCGCGGCGATCGGGAGGAGCATCGCGCACACGACACCGAACTCGATGGGATGGCCGGTCGTCGCGGCGACCCGGCGGAAGTCGGATCTCTCGCTGACGAATCCGTCCTCGGAGGTGTAACGGAGACCGGGAAGCTCCAGATAGCGGGTGAGATCGAGGTCGAACAGGAACTGGCAGGCCCCGATCACCGCGATGACCGCGCCCGCCACCACGACGGCCTTGAGCACGAGGTCCAGGCGCTCGGGGCCGCGGACCCCGTCGCAGACCATGAGCGCGAGGCCGGCACCGGCCACCAGCAGGATCAGGGCGTGATCGGCGAGTTTGAGCTCGTCGGCGGGGAGGTAACCGTAGGTGGCGTACCCGAAGGTCGCCACCATCGCGGTCACGAAGACGAACAGCGCGGTGCGCACCGGGGTGCGCCCTTTCGCCATCCCCAGGGTGAGCGTGAAGTGCGCGCACAGCCAGCAGAGGGTGGCGACGAGGGCGACGAGGTTGGCCGGGGTGATCGACAGTGGCAGCACCCGGAACACCAGGCGGGCAGGGATGATCATCAAGGCCGCGACGAAGAAGCAGACCAGGGTCGCCCCGTCGGCACGCTGACGGACCGGGAGGACGAGGTCGGCAGGCACGGTCGTCATCAGCGCCGCACCGCCGGGCCCGGGGCCGGCATGCTGCCGTTGAGCGCGGACGCCTCAGCCGAGGGCCGGCCCGACTCCGCCGCGTCGACGTGGTCAGGGACGGCTGCGGCACCGTCCCGCTCGTCGTCGCGGCGCCGGGTCCGGCGCGTCCGGGCGAAGCTCTCGGCCGCGAACGCGGCGCACAGGCTCGCCACGGCGCCGACACCCACCGCCGCGGCGACGGCGCGCAGCTTCCGGCCGCGCTGGGCCGCCGGGTTGGTCGGCGGCACCGCCTCGTAGGTGGTGATGTAGGTGGCCCGAGGCGCCTTCACCGCCTCCTGACGCTCGAACAGCTCGCGCCTCGCCCGGGCGATGACCTGGGTCACGATGTCCAGCGCCCCCTGTGCCGACGCGCTCTCTCCCTCGATGAACAGGAAAGGCCCGGTGGCCAGCGACTCCAGGTTGTTGCCACCGTTGGTCACCTTGTAGGAGGTGTCCCCGCCCTCCACCGCACCGAGCTCGACCGCCATGTCCGGCGTCCCCATCACCGCGATGAGGATCGAGGCGGAGACGTTGAGCCCGTTGTCGAAGTTGAGCATGGGGTTGGTCAGGCCGTTCGGAACGTCCGGATTGCTCGGCAGACTGCCACCGGTGGTCGGCGTGGTCAGGATGAGCACCGCGCTGGAGATGTAGGTGGTGGGGATCGTCGAGTAGATGCCCGCGGCGACGGCGAGGGACAGCGCGAACGTCGGCATGACGATGTACCAACGCCGCAACAGGACGAGAACCGTCCCCCAGAAGTCCATGCGCTTCCTCCCCGAACCGGACAGCGGTCAACCGGACCGAAGCCTGCCAATGGTGGTGGCCGATGCTCTTACTTGTCGTGCTCGTCCCGGCCGCCGGCGCGCATGAACACGATGGTGTCCCTGCTCTGCTCCTCGCGGTGCCCGAACGGCTCCTCCTCCTCCTCGTCGTCGTCCACCACGACGACGAGCTGCATGGAGTCGTCGTGGAACGGTCCTTCCCCGGACTCGTCCGTCTCCGGCGCCGGGCGGACGTCTTGCGGAGGCGGCACGGGCATCGGCTCGGCCCAATGGTCGTCGTGGGGGAATCCGTCCGCGGCGCGCGGGGCGGGCGGAGGAACGTCGGTGACGACCCGCCGCCGGCTCGCCCGGACCTGTGTCACGCCGTACGCCGCCCCCAGACCGACGAAGAGCACGGCGAACAGCGCCCCGCCGGCCGCCGTCAGCTTGCCGGACATCTTGGCCTCGGGAGTGGACGAGGGCACCACGTCGACGACCGATATGAAGGTGGAGCGCGGGGCCCTGAGCGCCTGCTGGCGCTCCGTCAGCTCCTTGCGGATGCGCTGCTTCGCCTTGAGTACCACGTCCTGGGCCGCGGCGGCGGATCTGCTCTGGACCTCGACGTAGACGAAGGGACCGTTGGTGCTGATGCCCAGCAGATCCGGGTTGGTACGGCCGTCGTTGATGGTGACCTCGGTGGGACCGTCCTTCACCACGCCGAGGTCGGCGGCGACCTCCGGAGTGTTCATGGACAGGATGAGGATGCCGGCGGTGACGCGGAGGCCGTCGCTGAACTGGAGCAGCGGGTTGGTCAGCCCGATCGGCCGGGTGGGGTCGGATGAGAGCGTTCCACCGGTGGCCGGGGTGGTCAGCACCATGGACGCGGTCGACACGTAATACGTCGGCACCAGGAAGAAGGCCAGGAGGGCGGTGGCGAGCGAGAGCCCCAGCAGCGGGAGGCCGACGAGTTTTCGTTTGATGAGGCCGAAAATGGCTTTCCAGAAGTCCATATGTCTCCGCCCCCTATTTATGCCGGGGCACCGCCAACCCCCAAGGCAATACAGTTACCAATCGAGAAGTATGTGCTTCTCGTTACATCGGACGGACAAGGCTCCAGACCGGTCTCATCCCCACATGGGATGTTACGTCTGGCGACCATACAACGATAGACCCGTGGACAGCCCAAAAAAGGGCGGATACCAGGGCCCGCACCGGCCCGAGACGGGGGTTGATCGGATGACGTCCTCCGAAGAGGACATCCGGGACGGCTTGCCCGCCATCACCCCCGGTTCCGCGAAACGCAGCAGGATCGCGGGGCTCGACGGGATCCGCGGTGTAGCGGCCCTTTTCGTCATGGTGCACCACTGCTGGCTGCTGTCCTTTCCCGGGTATCCGGCCACCACCGGTCCGGGATGGCTCGGCTGGCTGGTGTACGGGCACTTCGCGGTGGTCGTGTTCATCGTCCTGTCCGGCTTCTCGCTGGCCGCCTCCCCCGCCCGGACGGCATGGCAGCTCGGGGGCGTGCGCCGGTTCGCCCGGCGCCGCGCCTGGCGCATCCTCCCGCCGTACTGGGCCGCCCTGGTCTTCAGCCTGGTGATCGCCTGGACACTGGTCCCCCAGCCGGGGGAGGGGGCGCCCACCGCGAAATCCGTGGCCGTCTACGGCCTGCTGCTCCAGGACCTGTTCGGTGCGCCGAGTCCCAACGGGGCCTTCTGGTCCATCGCCGTCGAGGCCCAGCTCTACCTGGTCTTCCCGCTCCTGCTGCTGATCCTCCGCCGGGCGGGCGCGGCCGTGATGCTGGCGGTCGTCATCGTGATCGTGACGGCCATCGGGCTGCTGGCACCCGGCGTGCCCCTGGTGGGCATGCTGATGCGGCTGACCCCCCAGTTCGCCGTGCTGTTCGCGATGGGGGTGGTCGCCGCGGGCGTCATCGGCGCCGAAGATCACGTACGGCGGCTGCCGTGGCACTGGATGGCGCTGCTCGCCGCGGTCCCGGTGTTCGCCGTGGTCGTGGCGCAGGGCTCCGTGTGGACGGTGGGAAACTACTTCTGGATCGACATGGCGCTCGGCCCCGCCGTCGGCCTGCTGCTGGGGGCGGTGGCGACGGGCCGGCCGGCGGCGCTGGTACGGCTGCTGGACCTGCGACCGGTCAGGAGCCTGGGTTCCTTCTCCTACACGCTCTACCTGGTCCACGCCCCGATCGTCGTGGTGCTGTTCCAGCTGGTCGTCGCTCCGCACCTGCCGGCCGGGCTTCCGTCGTTCCTGACCGTCCTCGTGCTGGCCGTACCGGTGAGCCTGCTGACGGCCTGGTCGTTCGCCGCGGTCTTCGAGCTTCCCTTCCAGCGTCACCGCAGCTGGCCCGCGCTGCGTACGGCGGCCCGGGCCAGGGCGGCGCGGATGCGCGCGGCCCTGCGCCCCGCGCCGTAACGGGTGGCCGGGCCGGTCAGCCCAGCCGGGCCAGGGCTTCGGCCTCGTACGCCAGCGCCAGCTCCTCCGGCATCGGGTCCAGGTCCGTGCAGCGCACGAAGTCGCGCAGCGTGGTGCCCGTGCAGGCCGCGTCCACGTTCGCCGCACCCCGGCGGGCGCGCACGTCGTCGATGTTCACGGTCCGGAAGTCGATGCTGAACCGGGTCCGGCCCGAGGTGTTGGGGACCGTCGAGTGCAGTTGCGCCCCGGAGAACAGCATCACCCCGCCCGGCTCGGGCACCACCCGGACCTGTGGGTCGAGCTCGACCGGCTCCTCGGGCCTCGGCTGCTCCCTGGTGTCGCTGCGCACATGCTGGGCCGCACTGAGCCGGCTGGTCTGGTTCCACTCGGCGTAGTCGTAGCGGGCGCTGCCGTTGCGCACCGGGCGGTCGAAATACTGCGGATGGAAGGCCATCACGTTCTCCGGCACCACCGGGTAGATGGGCATCCACCAGTTGAGCTGGTTGAACGGCGCGGAATACCAGCAGTCACGGTGCGGGTGGAAGGCGTAGGAGATGCCCGAGGTGAGGTAGTCGTTGGAAGTGGAGGTGCGCAGCCGGGGGACGTCGAAGTAGGTCCGGTCGAGATCGCAGCCGAGGCCGGCGAGGACGGCCGGCAGCAGTTCCTTGCACCGGGGATGGTGGATGAACCTCGGCTTCAGCTCGGCGAGCAGGGTCGCGAACTCCTCGACCGGCATCACGAACTGGGCGGTCTCCGGGTCAAGGCCGCCGAACGCCTCGGCGATCAGCTGGTGGGCGAGGCCGACGAGCTCCTTGGAGGCCGGTGTCGCGGAGTAGGTGAACACCTTCCCCTCATAGATCAGGCCGCGCCGGGTGTCGTCGTCCACCACGCTGTTGGAAAAGACGGTGGTCATCCTGACTCCTCTCCTGTTGGTCTGTCGTTCCGTGCCCGCGGTCCGTCGTGCACGGGCGGGCGGCCGTCCCCGGCGGGAACGGCCGCCGTTCAGCGGCCGGTCGCGGAGCGTTCGGCGAACCGGCCGCCGCGGACCAGCTCACCGGCCAGCCGCATCAGCTTGCGGCCGCGGTGGGAGGCCGTACGCCGCTGGCGGCGGGCGTACATCCGGTGCGCGGCGGCGCGCGCGCGGCGGCTCTGCTCGCCGGTGAGGCCGGACCCGCGCACCCAGTTCAGGAGTTCGAGGTATTCCAGGGTGGAGGAGAAGTGCGCCTGCCAGGCGGGCACCCCGAGCCGGCGCCCGACCACCCCGATACGCTCGTGCTTCCAGTTGCGGTGGGCGAGCACCTCCGGCACGTGGCCCCACGGCCCGGCCAGCGCGAGCTTGGCGGCGAACACCTCGTCCTCGCGCAGCATGTTGCGCCGGGGGATCTCCACGACGCGGTCCCTGCGCATCAGGCCGTACAACGGGTCGATCAGCAGGTGACTCTCGTTGAGCATGCGCAGCATCTCGGCGAACCGCTCGACCGGATCGTCGGAGCGCAGTCCCGTCCCCTCGTAGACGCCGGTCCGGGTGGTGCCGTCGGGATCGGTGTAGGCCACCTGCGTGGTGACCAGGATGAGCCGTTCGTCCTGCTCGAAGGCGCGCAGGGACCGGGAGACGCATTCGGGCGCCAGCCAGTCGTCGTCACCGACCCAGCGGAAGAACGTCCCCCGGGCGATCCGTCCCGCGTGGATGAAGTTGTTGAGCAGTCCCACGTTCCGCGGCTGCCGGTGGTAGACGATCCGGCTGTCGGACCGCGCCAGTTCCCGGCAGAACTCCTCGGTGTCGTCGGTCGAGGCGTTGTCGCAGATCACCAGCTCGATGTCCGCGTGGTCCTGCGCCAGCACCGACCTGACCACGCCCTCCAACCTGTCGGCGCCGTTGCGCACCGGCAGTCCGACGGACACCAGCGTGTCGGTTCCAGCCATCCGGTCTCCTTGGTGAGTCAGCGGGAGCGCGCGGGGATCAGATCGGTCACCCGGCCGCCCAGTTGCTTGAGTACGGCCTGCGGCACGACGACGAGGACGTAGGCGAGCAGCCCCGTGCCACCCGCCACGCACAGCTGGATCAGCGGAACCCCGCCGACGGTCCGGGCCAGCACCGTCATGACGGCCGCCGCGAGCACACCGCCCAGCAGCGGGCGGACCAGGGCGGCGGCGACCGGGGCCAGCACCACTCCCGCCCGGTGCAGGGCCAGGGTGGCCAGCGGCAGCGCGACCAGGACGGCGACGACCGCGTGCCCGATCGCCGCGCCGCGGATGCCGTCGACGCGCGCGCCGACCATCAGGGCCGGGATCAGAGCCACCGCCCAGCCCAGGTTGAGCCAGACGGTGGCCCTGGTGGCGCCCATCGCGGCCAGGATGTCGAACGCCAAGGCGGTCAGCATCCGCACCACCATCAGGATCGCCAGGAACCGCAGCACCTCGGCGGCGGGCGCCCAGCGCGCGCCGTACAGGAACACCACCACGGCGGGGGCGAGCGTCCCCATCAGGACGGCGACCGGCACCACGATGGAGAACAGCAGCGGCACCGCGCGCTGCACCCCGAGGGACAGCGACTCCTCGTCCTCCTCGGCGAGCCGGGAGAAGCTGGGCAGCGCCACATAGCGGACGGCGGTGCCGATGAGACCGGGCACCCAGCTGGAGATGTTGAAGGCCAGCAGGTAGAAGCCGAGCAGATGGAGGCCGAGGGCGTCGCCGACGATCACGTAGTCGGCGTTCAGCAGCAATCCCTCGATACCGAGGCTGACACAGAGCGGCAGCCCGAACACCAGCAGCTTCCTGGCGATCGCACGGTTCATCCCGAACTTGACGCGCACCCTGGCGTAGGCGACCACCAGCACTCCGGTGACCGCGGCGCCGCAGAGCTGCCCCCAGGCGAAACTGAAGGCTCCCGCGCCGCCGGCGGCGAGCACGATGGACACCGGGGCGTTCACCAGGAAGCCCACCAGGTTGGCCTTGGTGAGCTTGTCCTGCTCGAACCGGCGGAGCAGGGCCGCGCTGCGCACCGCGGTCAGACCGTAGACGAGGTTGGTGGCGCTGAGCACCCGGATCACCCAGGTGGCGTCCTCGCTCCCGGACGCGTCCGCGAAGTAAGGGGCGATGACCCAGAACACCCCGTACAGGGCGGTGCTGGAGGCGATGGCCACGATCGTCGCCGTGGGCGCCATGTCCTCCAGCCTGCCCCGCCACTGCACCGTCGCCGCGATGATGCCGGCGTCGTTGATGTGGATGACGAACTGGCTGGCGGCCATCGCGATGGCGTAGACGCCGAAGTCCTCCGGCGCCAGCAGACGGGCGAGGACCAGGCTCACGGCGAACGACCCGGCCCTCATGACCAGGTTGCCCAGCACGCTCCAGCGCAGCCCGCGACCGGCCTGCCGGCCGATCTCCCCGACCTGGGAGGCGGCCGTGTCCGGCCGGCCGGGCTCCTCGTCCGCCGCCACCGGTTCCTCGCCCTGTCTGTCTTCCATCTCGTACCTTTCACAGCCCGCCCGCCCTACCGCCACCGCCGTCTCAGCGCCGGGGTCGGGTCAGGCGGGCTCCTCGATCCGTTCCAGCCAGATCTCCCGCCAGAACGGGATGAACTCCCGGGGGCAGCTGACGGTGTACGCGCCCGCGCAGACGACGCCTTCCAGGACGATGCACGAGCTCTTCATCTGGAGCATCCGGCCGGTCTTCTCGTCGATGCACCGATCGACCCGGGAGAGCACCCGTGCCGTCTGCCCGCAGTAACGCGACATCTCCTCCTCGAACCCCATCCCGCGGTTGAGCAGGTCCTGGTTGAGGGTCTTGACGATCTCCTCCTTGGACTTGATCCGGACGAGCTCCCCCGGCCGGAGGTCCAGGGTGGCGCTCGGCGTCGCGCCGACGAGCCGGCCCTTGACGAACCCCCATCGCAGGCCTCCCCTGATCCGCAGCCGGCTTGGCAGCACGCGCCTGCTGCGGTCCTGGAAGCGGTTGAAGAGCCCGACGAGGAAGGCGCGGAGCATGAAGAACATGCCGGCGTTGCCGGTGCGCACGTCCATGACGTACTGCCTCATGTCCTTGAGCGGCAGGCAGGTGGGCGCGGCCCGCAGCAGCTCGGTGGCCTGGCAGGAGAAGCGCTCCTCGCCGTCCGGCCCGGGGTCCTTCCTGGCGGCGACCTCGACGATCGGCAGCAGGCGACGGCCCGCCGCCGGCCCGCCCGGACCGGCGGGCGCCCCGAGGCCCTGAGCCGCGCCGTTCACCGCGGGGGCCGGATCACCGGGGTCCACCCGCTTGAGCCACGCCTCTTTCCAATACATCAGGCAGGCCGTCTGGCAGCCGCCGTGCGCTTGACCGTCACAGCGCGCCCCGGTCAGGTGTACGGCGCGCTCCATCCGCCGCATGCCGGTGCGGCTGATCGTGTCGCAGAGTTTGTGCGCCACCTTGTGCACGGTGAGCCGCTGCCCGCAGTAGGCCAGCATCTCCGGCATGAAGGGCAGTTCCTCCAGCTCGCCCCGCTCGTCCAGAGTGGCCAGGATCTCGGCCTCGCTGAGCACCTCCACCGTCTCGCCGACCCGGAGGTTGAGCACCCCCGGATTCCCCGTGGTCTGGACCCGTGTCATCTTTTCTGCTGCTCCTTGACCAGTCCTGCACCACGCAGGGCTTGTGCCGCATCCGCCACGACGGCGAAGGGCAGGTCGGACCGTTCCGCGATGTCGAGCAGGCTGTTCTCCCCGTCGGAGAGGTTCAGCACCCACAACATCGCCATCTGCGCCTGCTTGGTGTCGCTGCGACCGCCCAGTGACCCGTACAGCCCCCGCCTGCCCAGTTGCGGCTCGCCGTACGGGCTGAGGTTGAGGTAGCGACGGTCGCGTTCCAGCACCCGGGTGATCTCCCAGCAGGTCTCCAGGGTGTCCGCCATCGCCTCGGGTGAGACGAAGTCCGGGTTGTCCGCCGAGGTGTGGTACTCCGGATAACCGGCGTACGGCGTGCGGGTCAAGGAGCCGACCGGCAGGTCGAACCCGGGTGAGCAGAACTGCCGTTCGTCGTAGCCGTACGGTGAGAAGTCCACGATCTCGTGGTCGCGTCCCGAGGTCCGCAGCACGTGCCGTACCGCCCGGTCGATCTCCGCGTCCCCGCGCCTGCTGCGCTTGTAGGTCAGCGCGCCGCTGTCTCCCGCGCAGGCCAGCACGAGCCCGTGCCTGACCCGGGCGGCACGTTCGCGGTTACCCGCCAGCCAGGTGATCGCGCCGATGGTGCCCGGCATGAACAGGAAGCGGTAGGTGTACCACGGGTCGGCCCCGGCCAGCCGCTGAGCGAGCCGGGTCGCCACGGCGATGCCCGCCAGATTGTCGTTGGCCAGCGAGGGGTGGCAGACGTGACAGGAGACGAGCACCTCGTCGGTGACCCGGCCCGGCACCACGTGCTCGCCGTAGGTCAGGTGCCCGTCGGCCAGGGTGGAGTCGATCCGGACCTCGTAGTCGCCGTCCGGGAGACCGGCCAGGGTGTTCTCCCGCAGGCAGAAACCCCAGGTCTCCGCGTAGTAGCTGGTCCGGTACGGGATCAGATCGGGCTGCTCGGGCAGCGTGTGCAGGTGGCGGCGGAGCTCCGTGAGGGGCATGGTGGCCGCCACCGGGACGCTGTAGCCGACCACGTGGAGGTTGGACTCGGCGAAGTCGACCACCCGGGCACCCGAGGGGTCCTTGATGTAGGCGTCGCGGATGTTCCACTCCTTGGGCACCGTCCAGTCGAGGACCTCGGTCCCCGTCGGCACCTCGCGGATCCGCAGCGGGACGGACTCTCCGACGATCTCCAGCGTGCGGCGCACCCCGTCGCCGGTGATGCTCCGGCAGAGCGGGTAGAGCCGCTCGACCAGGGCGTGCATCTCCCGCCCCACCGCGTCGGCCGCCGCCGGTCCGGCCGTCGTCGGCTCAGTCACCGGCGACCGTTCCGTGCGGTCGCAGCGCGTCGTCGACGGTGCCCTCGGCGCGCCGGGCCGACAGCCGGGCGAGACGGGTGAAGCGGTGCTGGAAGTCCCGCTCGGTCAGGCCGAACCGGCGGTACGCGTCGACCAGCTCGACCGCGCCGTCCTTGACCGTCCAGCGGGCCTCGTAGCCGGGGAGCGCGGCACGGATGCGGGAGAAGTCCACCCGGTAGGAGCGCGGGTCGGCGCCGGCCTCACCGGTGACCACCAGCGTGGACCCGGGAACCGCCTCGACCACCTCGGCGGCGATCTCCGCCACGGTCACGTTGTTCCGCTCGGTGCCCACGTTGAACGCCCTGGCGTGCACGGCGTCCCGGGGAGCGGCCAGGGCCAGGACGAAGGCGTCCGCGATGTCCTCGGCGTGCACCAGCGGCCGCCACGGGGTGCCGTCGGACAGCACGCGCACCTCACCGGAGAGCAGCGCGTGCCCGACGAGGTTGTTCAGCACGATGTCCGCACGCAGCCGCGGCGAGAACCCGAACGCGGTGGCGTTGCGCAGGAACACCGGAGTGAAGTCGTCGTCCGCCAGCTCGGCCAGATCGTCCTCCACCCGGACCTTGGACTCGGCGTAGGGGGTCACCGGGCGCAGCGGCGCGTCCTCGCCGACCAGGTCGCCACCGCCGGAGGCGCCGTAGACCGAGCAGGTGGAGGCGTACAGGAACCGGCGCACCCCCGCCTCGCGGGCCAGCCGGGCCAGCCGCACCGAGGCGTGGTGGTTGATGTCGTAGGTGAGCTGGGGCGTCAGCGAGCCGAGCGGATCGTTGGACAGCGCGGCGAGGTGCACCACGGCGTCCACCCCCGCCAGCTCACCGGCGGTGACGTCCCGCAGGTCGATCGCGTGACCGCGGGGATCGTCGGGCACGGGCCCCAGGACGCAGTCGGCGAACAGCCCGGAGTCCAGGCCGATCACCTCGTGGCCCGCCTCGGCGAGCGCCGGGGCCATCACACTTCCCAGGTAGCCCTGGTGCCCGGTCAGCAGCACGCGCATCCGGTTCATCCTCCAGCCAGATCGAGAGTCAACTTGTTGACGTGGAACGCCTCCGCGTAGCGCGCATGGCACTCGATTCCGCGGATGCGGGCCAGCCCGAGGAACGCCTCGCGGTCGTACCAGGGGCGGGCCCGCTGTGAGGGGTAGTGCCGTTGGAGCAGGGCCGCCTTCGCCTCGGCCACCTCGGGCGTGAGCGGCTGGTAGACCGACGGCCGCCCGAGGTCGCCGTCCCACTTGACGATCTCGTAGCCGAGCACCTGGTGGTCGCGGAAGGCCGTGGGCACCAGCCGCGCCAGCCCGCGGTGGTCCTGGTGGGCGTCCCCGGGGTGCGGCGCGAACAGCAGGTCCGGGTCGGTCCGCGCGCGCAGCTCCTCCACGGCGCCCTTCGCCTCGTCCCAGTGCGCCGGCAGCCGCCCGTCGGGCAGCTTCAGAACGGTGAGCCGCAGGTCGGCACCGGGGCAGAAGGCGGCCAGCGCCGCGTGCTCCTCGTCCTCCCGCTCGGTGCCGCCGCCGGAGAGCACGAGCGCGTCCACCTGTGTGCCGGGGCGGGCGGAGCAGACGGTCAGCAGGCTGCCGCCCGCGCCGATCGCCAGGTCGTCGCAGTGGGCGGCGAGCAGCGCGATCCGGCCGACCGCCGGTGCCCTGAATCCGATCATGCGGTCCGCACCGCCGGTTCCCGTTCCCAGAGGGCCCACGGCCGGTCGCCGCGCGAGTAGGCCTCGTCGAGGGCGACCCGCTCCTTGACCGTGTCGGTCGGCCGCCAGTAACCGCGGTGGGGGTAGGCCAGCATCCGGCCGCGCTTGGCGAGCTCGGCGCAGCCGTCCGCGACGAGGTCGCCACCCGGTGGGATGTGGTCGAAGACCTCCTGGCGGAGCACGAAGTAGCCGCCGTTGACCCAGAGCGGCATCTGGCTGACCGGCGTGATCCCGCCGACCATCCCGCCCTCGCCGAGCTCGACGCAATGGAAGGTGTCCGACGGCGGGACGACCATCATGGAGGCGCCCGCGCCGGACGCGGCGAACCGGTCGACGATCTCCGGCAGCGGTGCGTCGGTGAGCACGTCGGCGTAGTTGGCCAGGAACATCTCCTCGCCGTCGAGGTGGTCGCGGACCCGGCGCAGCCGTTCGCCGATCGGCGACTCGATACCGGTCTGCACGAAGGAGATCGACCACTCGGAGATGTCGGTCGACAGCAGCTCGACCTGGCCGCCGCGCAGCACGAAGTCGTTGGAGATGGTCTCCTGGTAGTTCAGGAAGAAGTCCTTGATGTGGTGCGCTCCATAACCGAGGCAGAGGATGAACTCCGTGTGCCCGAAGTGCGCGTAGTAGCGCATCACATGCCAGATGAGCGGCCGGGGGCCCACGAGCTGCATGGGCTTGGGCGCGTCGCCGGGGGTGCCGGTGCGCATCCGCGTTCCGTACCCGCCGCAGAAGAGGACGACCTTCATCGACTCACCTCCACGATCTCCAGGGTGGGGATGGGGAAGACCAGCCGGCCTCCCCAGGCGTGCACGAAGGACAGCTGTTCGGTGAGCTCCCGGCGGAGGTTCCACGGCAGGACCAGCACGTAGTCGGGCCGGTCCGCGGCGATCTGCTCCGGCGGCAGGATCGGGATCCGGGTGCCCGGGGTGAACCTGCCGTGCTTGTAGGGGTTGCGGTCGACCGTGTACCGGAGCAGGTCGGCGCGGATCCCGCAGTGGTTGAGCAGCGTGTTGCCCTTGCCGGGAGCGCCGTAGCCAACCACCGTCCTGCCCTGCTCGGCGGCCTCGACGAGGAACGCCAGCAGGTCCCGCCGGACCCGGGCCACCCGGGCGGCGAACTCGGTGTATCCGGACAGCTCGTGCAGTCCCGCCGCCTCCTCCGCGGCGAGCACCCGGCCCACCCGCTCGCCCGGCTCGCCGGCCGCCTCCTGCGGTCGCGCCCACAGGCGGATCGAGCCCCCATGGGTCGGCAGCAGCTCGACGTCCACGAGGGACAGCCCACCGGCGGCCAGGGCGCGCTGCGCGGAGGCGACCGTGTAGTACTGGAAGTGCTCGTGGTAGATCGTGTCGTACTGGTTGTGCTCCATCAGGGTCAGCAGGTGCTGGACCTCGATGGAGACCCAGCCGTCGTCGGCCACGAGCGCGCGCAGGCCCTTGGTGAACCCCACCACGTCGGGGATGTGGGCGTAGACGTTGTTGGCCACCACGAGGTCGGCGGGCCCGTGCTCCGCGCGCACCGTGGTGCCGACCTCGGGGCCGAGGAACGCCGTGACCGTCGGGACACCGCTGTCCCTGGCCGCCTGGCCGACGTTCTTCGACGGCTCGATGCCCAGGCACCGAATCCCCCGATCGACCACGTGCCGCAGCAGGTATCCGTCGTTGCTGGCCACCTCGACCACGAACGAGCCGTCGTCCAGCGCCAGCCGGTCGACCGCCTCCTTCACGAACTCCCGCGCGTGCTCCACCCACGAGGTCGAGTACGACGAGAAGTAGGCGTACTCGGTGAAGGTGTCCTCCGGCGTGATCAGCGGCGGGATCTGCGCCAGCCAGCAGCCGGTGCACACCCTCAGGTGCAGCGGGTAGGTGACCTCGGGCTCGTCGAGCTGCCCGACGGTGAGGAACCGCTCGCAGGGGGGTGTCGCTCCGAGGTCGACGACACTGGCAAGGCTCGTCGAACCGCACAGTCGGCAGGTTGTCATCAGTAAGCTCCCTCGCCGCGGAACGCGGCTCGACCGGTCTCTCTCAAGATCATTACACCGAGCGCGAACCCTAGGATTTCGCGCGTTCCTTCGGCCGTGTTACACGTGGCCGCTGTGGCATGCTTCGGCCCATGGAACCTCTCAGCATCGGCGGAGCCTGGTGCCACACTCCCCGCGTCCACCTCGACTCCCGCGGCGCGTTTTTGGAGAGCTACCGCTCCGCCGATCTGGAGGAGGCCGTCGGGCACCGGCTGGATCTCGCCCAGGTCAACTGCTCGGTCTCCGCCAGGGGTGTCCTGCGCGGCGTCCACTTCGCCGACGTGCCCCCCGGCCAGGCCAAGTACGTCACCTGCGTCTCCGGCGTCGTCCTCGACGTCGTCGTGGACATTCGCGTCGGCTCGCCCACCTTCGGCCGGTGGGACGCCGTACGCCTGGACGACGAGTCCCGGCGCGGCCTCTACATCGCCGAGGGGCTCGGCCACGCGTTCATGGCGCTCAGTGAGCAGGCCACGATCGTCTACCTGTGCTCGCAGCCCTACGCCCCCGGACGCGAGCACGGGATCCACCCCCTCGACCCGGCCGTCGGGATCGACTGGCCGGCCGGCCTGGAGCCGCTCCTGTCGGAGAAGGACGCCGCGGCCCCCACCCTCAAGGAGGCGTTGGACGCGGGGCTGCTGCCCGACCACCGCACGTGCGCGGCCCACTACGACGGCCTCACCGCGACCGGCCGGAGCTTCACCGCGCCTAGCCACTGACGAGCACATCGGACGCCCGCAACGCCTCTCGCCAGTCCCGCATCGGCGGCAGCCCCGCCCGGCCCCAGCGCTCGTGTCCGAGCACGCTGTAGGCCGGCCGCGGTGCGGGACGCGCGAACTCCTTGGTGGAGACGGGGGTGACCCTGCCGGGGTCCGCGCCGACCAGCTTGAAGATCTCCCGGGCGAAGCCGTACCAGCTCGTCTGGCCGGAGTTGGTGGCGTGGTAGATCCCCGGCGGCGGCTCGGTGCGCCCCAGTTCGACGATCCCGTCGGCCAGGTCGCCGGCCCAGGTGGGAGGGCCGATCTGATCGTCGACGACGTCCAGGACCGGTCTGCTCCGCTCGATGGCGGCCATCGTGCGGACGAAGTTCTTCCCGGTCGCGCCGTACAGCCACGCGGTCCGCACGACGTAGCCGGAATCGGGGAGCACCTCCAGCACGGCGTGCTCGCCGGCGAGCTTGGTACGCCCGTAGGCGTTGGCCGGACAGGTCGGCGCGTCCTCGGGATAGGGGTTCAGCGCGGTCCCGTCGAAGACGTAGTCCGTGGAGGGCTGGATCATCCGCGCGCCGATGCGCTCGCACGCCTCGGCCAGGGCCCGCACCCCGTGCCCGTTGACCGCGAGCGCCTCGGCCTCGCGGGTCTCGGCGTCGTCCACTCCCGTCCACGCCGCGCAGTTGACCACGATGTCCGGACGGCACGCCGACACCAGATGCCGGACCGCGGGCCCGTCACGGAGGTCGAGGTCGTCCCTGCTCAGTGCGAGCACGGGCTCACCCGCCGCTCTCAGCCGGCCGAGCAGCTCGGTCGCGAGCATGCCGGAGGCGCCGGTGACCAGCCACCGGCTCATGCGATCTCCCCGCCTCGCCGATCCGTGGCCGCCTTCCACCAGTCCGGGTTGTCGGCGTACCAGCGGACCGTGTCCGCCAGGCCCTGCTCGAACGGGACGGCTGGCCGGTAGCCGAGGGCCCGCAGCCGGGAGTCGTCCAGGGAGTAGCGGCGGTCGTGCCCCTTGCGGTCCTCGACATGGTCGACCATGTCCCAGCCGGCGCCGCAGGCCGCCAGCAGCCGGGTGGTGAGCTCGGTGTTGGTCAGCTCCGCCGTACCGGCGATGTGGTAGATCTCCCCGGGTTCACCCCGCTCGGCGACGAGCCGGATGCCGGCGCAGTGGTCGTCGACGTGGATCCAGTCCCGGATGTTGCCGCCGTCGCCGTAGAGCGGGACCCTGCGTCCCTGGAGGAGATTGGTGACGAAGAACGGGATCACCTTCTCCGGATACTGGCGGGGCCCGTAGTTGTTGCCGCAGCGGGTGATGGAGACCGGCAGGCCGTGGGTGACCGCGTAGGCCAGGGCGATCATGTCGCCGCCCGCCTTGGCCGCGGAGTACGGCGAGCGCGGCCGTACCGGCGCGTCCTCCTTCCAGGAGCCGACGTCGATCGACCCGTAGACCTCGTCGGTGGACACCTGCACCACCTTCGGGGTCCCCGCGTCGAGGCACGCCTGCATCAGGGTCTGCGTGCCGAGCACGTTGGTCCGGACGAACTCCCCGGCGCCGTCGATGGAGCGATCCACGTGGGACTCGGCCGCGAAGTTGACGACGAGGTCGTGGCCCGGCACCAGATCGGCCAGCAGCCCCGCGTCGCATATGTCGCCGTGCACGAAGTCGTGGGCGGTGCCCTCCAGGTTCGCCGGGTTGCCGGCGTAGGTGAGTCTGTCGAGCACGGTCACAGCGACGTCGTCCGCGCCGAGCATGCGGACGTAGTGGGAGCCGATGAATCCGGCCCCCCCGATGACCAGGATCTTCATGAACTTATCTGGACCTTGCTGTGATCGCCCAGCACGAGGCGGTGGGCTCGGGGGGTGGTGGGGGCGGGGGTGACCTCGACGTCGTGGCCGATGAGCGAGGCCTCGATCCGGGACACCCCGGAGATCGAGGCCCGGGGCAGCACGATCGAGTATTCGATCTCGCTGGAGCTGATCACGCAGTCGGCCGCGATGGAGGTGAAGGGGCCGAGGTAGCTGTCCAGGACCCGGGCCCCGGCACCGATGATCACCGGGCCGACGATGCGGGAGCGCTCGACCACCGCGCCCGGCTCGACGACCACCCGGCCGATCAGCTCGCTGGCACCGTCCACCCGGCCGCCGACCCGGCCGTCCAGGGACTCCAGCACCAGCCGGTTGACCTCGAGCATGTCGGTGACGTTCCCGGTGTCCTTCCAGTAACCGGATACCACGGTGGACTCGACCCCGTGCCCTTCCTGGATCAGCCACTGGATCGCGTCGGTGATCTCCAGCTCGCCCCGCCACGACGGCTTGAGCTCGGCCACCGCCTCGTGGATGGCGGAGGTGAACAGGTAGACCCCGACAAGCGCGAGATCGCTCTTGGGCCGGGCGGGTTTCTCCTCCAGGCCGACCACGCGTCCTGCGGCGTCGAGCTCGGCGACGCCGAACTGCCGGGGATCGCCGACCTGGGTGAGCATGATCTGGGCGGACGGCCGCTCCCGGACGAACCGGTCGACGATGTCGCGGATGCCGCCGACGATGAAATTGTCACCGAGGTACATGACGAAGTCGTCGTCGCCGAGGTAGTCGCGGGCGATCAGTACCGCGTGGGCGAGCCCGAGCGGAGCGTGCTGACGGAGATAGGTGACCTGCAGGCCGAACGAGGAACCGTCGCCGACCGCGGCCTCGATCTCGGCCTGCGTGTCGCCCACCACGATCCCGATCTCCCGGATCCCGGCGGCCGCGATGGCCTCGAGCCCGTAGAAGAGCACGGGCTTGTTGGCCACCGGGACGAGCTGCTTCGCGGAGGTGTGGGTGATCGGCCGGAGCCGGGTGCCCGATCCCCCCGCGAGCACGAGTGCTTTCACGGTCAGTAAGCCCCTTCTCCGCCGGTGACGGCGCTCCAGGTTTTCCAGAGGATCTGCAGGTCCAGGAAGAGCGACCAGTTCTCGACGTAACGCAGGTCGAGGCGGACCGACTCCTCCCAGGTCAGATCGGAGCGGCCGCTCACCTGCCAGAGACCGGTCATGCCGGGTCTGACGACCAGGCGGCGGCGCACGTCCTCGCCGTACTGCTTGACCTCTTCGGGCAGCGGTGGCCGCGGCCCGACGAGTGACATCTCTCCGTGAAACACGTTGAGCAGCTGCGGCAGCTCGTCGAGGGAGTAACGGCGCAGGAAGGCGCCCACGCGGGTGATCCTTGGATCGTTCCTCATCTTGAAGAGGACACCGTCGAACTCGTTGAGCCGCTGAAGGTCGATCTTGAGCCGCTCCGCGTCGTCGACCATGGTGCGGAACTTCACGACCTTGAACTCCCGCCCGCCTTTGCCCACTCTGACCTGCCGGAACAGTGCCGGTCCCGGACTGGTCAGGCGGATCAGCACGGTGATGACCAGCATGGGCACCGCCAGCGCCAGCAGGGCCAGCCCCGCGCCGACCCTGTCGAACAGGCTCTTGGCGAGGTGCTTGGCCCCGTCGAACTCGGGATGCTCGACGTGCAGCAGCGGCATTCCGGCCACCGGCCGGATGCTGATGCGCGGACCCGCCACGTCCATGAGCGCGGGTGCGACGAACAGGTCGGTACGGGCGTCCTCCAGTCCCCAGGCGATCCGGCGCAGCGCGGCGCCGTCCAGCTCGGGGCAGGCCAGGATGGCGACGGTGTCGGCGTTGACCTCGGTCACCACGTCGGCGACGTCGGCGAAGCCGCCGAGCACCGGCACTCCGTCGACGTCGAGGATCTCCGGTCCGGCCGGCAGGCAGGCGGCGACCACCGTCATGCCGTGGTGCGGCTGCCGCCGGAGCTGCATCACCAGGTCCAGCACCGACTCCCGGTGCCCGACGGCGACCACCTGGCGCATGTACTCACCGGAGGACCGGCGCCGGTGCAGCCGCTTGCGCATCCGGTATCGGAAGACGACGGTGAGCATGAGAGCCAATGGGAACATCGCCATGACAAAACTGCGGGCAATAGTGGTCTGCGTGGCATAAGCCCCGATCGCCACGGCGGCCGTCAGGCCGACCCCTCCGTCGAAAACCGCCCGGAACTCTTCCGTCCCCTCTCCGTGGGCGCGTTTACGATAAGCGCCCCCCACCGCCAGCGAGAACGGCCACGCCAAGGCGAGACCGAGCCCCAGCAACGCCTCCGTTCCCGGAATGTAGGCACCGAACCAGAGCCGGACTCCCAGGACCGACTCACAGGCGATCACCGCACACGCGAGGTCTCCTGCCAGCAGGATCCGTGCATAGGAACGTGTCCAGATGCTCGGAGCGGTGCGTACCGAACCGTTGTTGAGGAGCGCGATAGCGGGCCCCTCTGTCCCCACCCTCATACCACCCCACCCAAGACGCCCCAGCGCTAACAGGTAATGGGACGCTCAACGCGTTTCAATGGTTGACAGCTTTCGCTAATGCATCAGGAGCGTGGATACCCATGAAAATCCTAGTGATCAAGATTGGGGAGGGGAATAGCGGCTTACTGGCCACTACTGGCCTAAGTGGGGTAGACGCACCATCTTGACGGAACGATCCAAACATGTAGGTTTGGTCGCCCGCATTAGGCGGATATGGGGGGATTAGTCGTATTCAAAATCCGGCGGCATGGGGGGCGGCTCAGGGCTACGCCAGACGACGACGTAATCGTCGCGGGCGGCGTCCACAGCCTCACCGAGTCTGTCGACGTCGAAATCCGGAAGGTAACGGAGGCGGGCGAGGAAGGCGGTGTCCGTGGCCGACTCAGGCACCACGCACCCCTGACCTTCACGATCGAGAAGTATGTACAAAATGTCCGAGTCCGGATCGCCCCCTACGCGCACCTCGACGACGTCCTCCCACGCGAGGGCGTCAACGCTGCCGTCCGCGTAGTGGCGGGCCACGCCCTCTTCGGTGACGTACACGTAGGAGTCCGGCACTGAATTGCCGTGCATGGCCGCGATTGTGACCACTCCAGGGCCTCGGGTGCAAGAGAAGAGCGCAAGTCCGGCGCCCGAGATGGCCGGGACCGGCGGAGCCCGTACGGCCCGCAGGGACCGTCAGTCCGCGCCCCAGCCGTGGTCCAGATGGGTGGCGACGGCCTGCCTCGCGGCCTCTACCGGCCCCCGGCCGATCGCGTCGAGCAGGTCCCGGTGCTCGGCGACCAGCAGGTCCCTGTCGGTGTAGACGGTCCGCAGCCGCACCAGACCAAGGCGGGTCTCGGCGGCCAGCGTGGCGTAGAGCCGCTCCAGACGGGGGCTGCCGACCGCGACGATCAGCGCCTGGTGCAGTGCCATGTGCTCGGCGACCGCGTCGGACCAGGGGGCGTCGGCGGACAGCGCCGCCATCCGTGCCAGCGCCCCGTCGGCCTCCTCGATCCGCCGCCCGGCGAGGGTGGTGGCCATCAGGTCCTCCAGCGGGCGCCGCACGAACATGAGATCGTCCAGATCGGCCGGGGTCACCTCGGCCACCTGGGCGCTGCGGTGCCGTTCCCGCCGGAGCAGGCCCTCGTTCACCAGGACGGCCAGCGCCTCCCGCACGGTCGGCCGGGCCACGCCGTACTGGGCGGAGAGCTCCTGTTCCGGCAGCGGGGTGCCCGGGGCCATCTCGCCGGACAGCACCCGGCGGCGCAGGGCGTCGGCGAGGGCGTTGACGGCGGAGAGAGTGCGGAGCGGAGTGGTCACGCCGACGACTCTATTGCCGGAGCTCCGGACCGGCGGCCCCGGCGGCGTTCGGGGAGGGCCACCACGGCCAGGCTCGCGCCCAGCAGCACCAGTCCCGCGACCGAGGTGGGCGTGAGCCGCTCGCCGAGCACCACGACACCGAGCAGGGCGGCCACCGCCGGCTCGGCCAAAGCGAGGGTGGCGGCGGTCGCGACGGGAGTGGTGCGCAGGCCCCTGCCGTACAGGATGTAGGCCAGGGCGGTGGTGGCGCAGCCGAGGTAGAGGGCGGTGAGCAGACCCCGCGGATCGGCGAGCCAGGCGGTGCCCGTCCACAGCAGGACGGGGAGCATGACGATCCCGGCCCCGCCGAACATCGCGCCCATCACCGCGTCGGAGGGGGCGCCCGCGCCGATCATCCGGGCCGCTGTCACCGCGTAGAACGCGTAGAGCAGGCCGCCGAGCAGCGCGAGCAGGATCCCGTCCAGCCGCGCCTCGCCTCCCCCGCCGATCAGCGCGGCGCAGCCCGTGATCGCCACCGCGGTCGCCCCGGCCCAGCGCCGGGTGGGTGGCACCCGGTCGAACAGCCAGGACAGCAGGCCGGTGAAGACGGGACCGCTGCCGATGGCGACCACGGTGCCGATGGCCACACCGGTCCGGTCGACCGAAGCGAAGAAGCAGAGCTGGTAGGCGGCCACGGCCACCGCAGCCGGCAGGAGCAGACCCTTGCGCGGCAGGGCCCTGATGGCCGGCCCGGTGGCGACCGCGAGCACCAGGCCACCGATCACCAGGCGGGCGGCGGCCAGGGAGACGGGATCGACACCGGCGACGAGCAGTCCGGCGGTGCCGGCGGTACCCCAGAGCACGGCGGCGGCGACGACGGCGAGTTTCACCGTTCGATTGTCTGACAACCAGACAATATAGTCAAACGCTCATACGGGTTCCCGCTGCGATGACCTCCCGCCCGTCCTCCTCGTGAGTGACCGGACCGTCGCCACGCAGTGCACGCAGAAGGCTCCTTCCCGGCCCTGGGCGCAGGTGCAACGCCAGTGCATGACACCGTCGACGGCGCGGAGTTCCACGTGCGCGGCGCCGTCGTCCACCTCCGCCATGACCAACGACGGACTGAACCTGACCAGTTGCACGGCACCCGACCGTTCCAGTTCGTCGCCGCGGATCACCGTCGCCCGCGCCGCACGGTCCATCTCCGGGCCGACCAGTTCCGCGATCGTCGCCATGGGCGCCCTTCCCTCCCGCGTGGGTTGCCCCGCAGGGAAGACGTGCCCGGAGAGACGACGGCCTGCAGTTACCTGAAGGCCATAAATCGTTTCTTGATATGAATCGCTCGCATCTCTGGTCGCGGATGTCCTAGGTTGCTAGGGTTTCGCCACTGTTAGCGCACATATCCGTAGTGCGAGGTACGATGGCCGGCCGCAGACATGCGATCAGGGTAAAAATATTCACCCTCCTATTGGTACCTATTGTCTCCCTTGTGGCAATTTGGGCATTTGCGGCATCCCTTACCTTTCAGAGTGGCAGGGACCTGCTCCGGGCCCGTGACGGTTACGAGCACGGCATCGTTCCCATCCGCGCGCTGACCACCGCGCTCCAGCACGAGCGGCTGCTGTCCCTGCCCGTCCTGGGTAATCCCGCAGCCTCGCGCGCCGAACTCGCCGATCAGCGGATCCGGACGAACACCGCGCGAGCGGAGCTGGAACGGACGGCTCCTCTGTTCCAGGGCGACACGACCCCGGCCTTGTGGAACAACCTGCTCCAGCTGATGAACGCCATGGACCGGCTGACCGAGGTGCGGAACGGGGTGGACGCCCGCACCGCCGGCCAGACACGGACCCTCGACGAGTACGCCTCGATGATCGAGTCGGCCTTCAGGGTCTACGACAAGATTCCCACGTATTCGGACGGCGAGCAGAACGACCAGACCCGCGCCGTCGTCATGGTGGGACGGAGCAGGGAGATGCTCAGCCAGCAGGCCGCGCTGATCGCCGGCGCCGTGTCCGAAGGCAGCATGAGCATCGAGGAACGTACCAGGTTCGGCGAGCTCGTCACCGGCCGCAGGCTGCTGTACTCCATGGGGTTCAACCTGTTCAACGAGGAGTTCCAGGGGCTCTACCGGAACCTGCGGGGCTCCGCCGCGTACGCCTCGTTCGAGCGGATCGAGGACGGCGTCGCCACCGCGGGCAGACCGGATCCCTCCTGGGCGACGGTCGCGGCGAAGCTCTCCGACACCTTCGACAAGCTCGGCGGAGAGGTCAGCGAGGGCATCACCGAACGGTCCGAGACGCTCGCCACCGGCATCCTGGTCCGGATCGGCGTCGCCGGCGGGCTCGGTCTGCTCGCGGTCGCGGCGTCCATATTCATCTCGGTACGCTTCGGCCGCCGGATGAGCTCCGAACTCGTCGGCCTGGAGCAGGTCGCCCTTCACCTGGCGAACGACCGGCTGCCGGACGTCGTCGAGCGGCTCCACCGGGGCGAGGACGTCTGCACCGAGGTCGAGCAACGGAACTACGGCACCACCACCGAGATCGTGAACGTCGGCAGGGCGTTCACCACCGTCCAGCGGACCGCCGTCGAGGCCGCCGCAGGGCAGGCCCAGATGCGCAGGAGCGTCAACAAGGTCTTCGTGAACCTGGCCAGGCGCAGCCAGTCGCTCCTGCACCGGCAGCTCACCATGCTGGAGGCGATGGAGCAGCGGGCCGGCGACCCGGAGACCCTCGACGGCCTGTTCGACCTGGACCACCTGACCACCCGCATGCGCCGCCACTCCGAGGGCCTGATCATCCTGTCCGGAGCGGTCCCCGGACGGGGCTGGCGGACACCCGTCACGATCTACGACGTGGTCCGCGGCGCCGTCGAGGAGATCGAGAACTACCGGCGCGTGGCGGTGCACGTGGCGCCGGGCCCCTGCCTGACCGGTACGGTCGTGACCGACGTCATCCACCTCGTGGCCGAGCTGGTGGAGAACGCCACCATGTTCTCGCCCCCGCACACGACGGTGAGCGTCCGCGGTGAGATGGTGGCCAGGGGCTACGCCATCGAGGTCGAGGACCGCGGGCTCGGCATCACCACGGCCGAGATGGCCCGGCTCAACGAGCGGCTGGCCGGCCCTCCCGAGTTCGACCTGGCCGGCAGCGACCGGCTCGGACTGTTCGTCGTGACGCAGCTCGCCGCCCGGCACGGCATCTGCGTGTCGCTGCGCCCGTCCCCCTTCGGCGGCACCACGGCGATCGTCCTCCTGCCGGGCGAGCTGGTGGTCGAGGCACCGGACCCGCAGGTCACCTACTCGGCCGAGGTCGAGTGGATCGCCACCGGCAGCGGGCTTCCCAAGCGGGTACGGCAGGCCGTGCCCGAACGGCGGGTCGTGCCGTCGGAGGCGCCGCAGCCGGTTCCGGGCAGCGTGATGACGTCGTTCCGCGACGGATGGCGCCGTGCGGAGCAGGAAGGCGGGACCTGATGACCGAACGCTGGCTCGATCAGGACGCCGGCCCCATCGTCCGCCCCTACACGCTCACCGGCGGCCGGACCCGGACCGCGGGGGCTCCGTTCGACCTGATCGCCCTCGTGGGCGCGGTCAGGGCCCCACTCCATGACCTGCCACCCGAGCACGTACTGATCATGAACGCCTGTCGCATGCCGGTCTCGGTCGCCGAACTGGCGTCGGAGACCGGGATGCCGATCGGGGTGCTCCGGGTGCTCCTCGACGACCTGCGGGCGTCCGGCATGATCACCGTGCGGATCCCCGCCACCACCGTCGCCCTCCCCCGCGAGAGCGTGCTCCGCGACGTGCTCGCGGGGCTCAGAGCGCTCTGACCCGCCCTCCGCGATCCGCCCGGCAGGTCAGTCGGTGGCCAGTCGGGCGTGCCGTTCCACGTCGTATCGCACGCCGTCGTAGCTGAGCTTGGCCCGCTCGATCCCCTCGGTCAGGAACCCGGCTCTGGTCGCCACCGCGCAGGAGGCCGGATTGTTCAGTCGGTGTCCCAGTTCGAGACGGAACAACCCTCGCTCCCGGAACGCCCAGCCGGCCAGCCGCCGTACCGCGGCCACCGCCACCCCGCGGCCTCTGGCGTGCGGTGACGTCCAGTAGGACACCCAGCCGATGGCGTGCGCGTCGATGTTGCTCACCGCGACGTTCCCCACCACCCGGCCGTCCACCACCACGGCGAAGGCCTGGGCGTCCTCCCGGAACCCCCACACCCCCATCCACTCCAGCGCCGCCTCCCGCGTGTCGATCCGCCGCGCCGCCTGCTGTGCCATGTCCGGGGAGCTGAACGCGTCGAGCAGGACCGGCGCGTCATCGGGCCGCCAGCCCCGGAGTTCCACCTCGATCATGTCGTGCAGGGTAGTGCGCCGGTACGGGACGCGGGAAGGGCGTCTCCCCCGCCGGAGGCGGCATCGCCCCACCGCAGAAATTGTGAGAGCGCTCCCACTATGGGCATGGGGAACGGACCGTACGGCCGCGCCGCCGGGCAGCCGTCACCCCCGGCGGGTTCCGCACCGGAGAATCATCCTCATCCGATCGAAAGTCCCAGATAGATCTATGGATAGCTGGGCACTCAGCACTCTATGAGTGACGATTCGCGAAGCCACGACTTCCACGAGACCGACTTCGGAGACGGACCTCTGCGCAGGCCCCGGACGATGGGCGAGATCGCGGTGAACCTGGCGGTCAGTGAGGCACTCGCCAATCACGGCCACCACGCGCTGGTCAACGCGCACGAGGGTGCGGCCGACAACCATGAGCGGATGGCCGACGCGGGGGTGGGCGACGTCGACGAGCACCTCGATCTGGCGCGCTGGCATCGCTGGTGCGCGATCGTGGAGAATCAGCTCGCCGAAGAGGCGGACCAGCGGACTCCGGCCAGGCGGAGTACGAATCCCTGAGCGGTGCCCGCCGGCGGGGCGGTTCCGGGCCCGGCCCACCCTCCCCCGCCCGCGGTATCCCGTCAGGTCGAGCGTCGCCGGGTCGGCCCAGGCGATGGTGCCGTCTCCGGGACCGCTCCGGGCCTTCGACACGCAGACCAGACCCGCGACCGCCCGCCGGAGACCCGGCGGAGCCGGACTCACATGTTGATCATGTGGCCCGCCAGGCCGTGGACCGCCTCCTTGACCGCCTCGCCCAGCGTGGGGTGGGCGTGCACGTTACGTGCCACCTCGTGGACCGTCAGATCCCACTGCTGGGCCAGCGTCAGCTCGGGCAGCAACTCGGTCACCTCGGGCCCGATCAGGTGGGCGCCGATCAGCTCTCCGTGTTCGCCGTCACTGAGGAGCTTGACGAACCCCGTGACGTCGCCCAGGCCATGGGCCTTGCCGTTGGCGGTGAACGGGAACTTGGCCACCTGCACGTCGTAGCCCAGCTCACGGGCCTGTGCCTCGGTGAAGCCGAAGCTCGCGATCTGCGGCTGGCAGTACGTCGCCCGCGGGATCATCACGTAGTCGAGTTCCATCGTCTCCGCACCCGCGATGGTCTCCGCGGCGATGACGCCCATCGACTCGGCCGCGTGCGCGAGCATCAGCTTGGCGGTCACGTCGCCGATGGCGAAGATGTGCGGCACGCTCGTCCGGCCCCGGCCGTCGATGTCGATGGCGCCGCGGTCGGTCAGGGCCACCCCGGTGTGCTCCAGGCCGTAGCCCTCGACCCGGGGCTGGAAACCGATCGCCTGCATCACCTTGTCAGCCTCGAGGACCTGCTGCCGCCCCTCGCTTGAGACCGTCACCCGCACCTTGTCGCCGGAGTCGTCGATGGCCTCCACCCGGGTGGAGGTCAGCACCTCGATGCCGAGCCGCTTGTAGCGCTTCGCCAACTCGACCGACACCTCCTCGTCCTCCAGGGGGACGATGCGGTCGAGGAACTCCACGATCGTCACCTTGACGCCGTAGTTGTGCAGCACGTAGGCGAACTCGACGCCGATCGCGCCCGCCCCCGCGATGACGATGCTGCCGGGGAGCCTCTCGCTCATGATCTGCTCCTCGTACGTCACGACCCGCTCGGTCAGCGACGTCCCCGGCAGCAGTTTCGTGGTCGCGCCCGCCGCGATGATGCAGTGGTCGAACGTCACCGTCTCCGTGCCACCGTCCCGGCGGGCCACCTGGAGCGTGTTGGCGTCGGAGAAGGTGCCCCGGCCGTCGTACTCGGTGATGCCATTCTTCTTCATCAGGTAGTGCACGCCCTTGACGCGCCCGTCGGCGACCTTGCGGCTGCGTGTGAAGGCCGCACCGTAGTCGAAGGTGACCTGGCCGTCGACGCGGATGCCGTACGTCTTGGCCTCGTGGGTGAACAGGTGGGCGAGTTCAGCGTTGCGCAGCAGCGCCTTTGAAGGGATACATCCCACGTTGAGGCATACGCCGCCCCAATAACGTTCCTCCACGATCGCAGTGCTGAGTCCCAGCTGTGCGGCTCGGATGGCGGCCACGTATCCGCCCGGACCCGCGCCGAGGACGACGACGTCATAGTGAGTGCTCATGTTCGGACCATATTGAACGACGGCCCGGCGCCCGCACCGGGGGTGGTCGCCGCCGGACTTTCTCCGGGGAAGGCCCGCACCCTATTGACAAAACTATCTTGTACGTAAAAAATTGATTTTGCGATGAGAGACGTCCTGTACCTAGAAGAGATCGAGCAGGCGGAAGCCCTGCTCAAACCGCAGCGCATCGAGGTGCTGCGGCAACTCGCCGAGCCCCGGTCGTGCACCGAAGTGGCGGGCCTGCTCGGCCAGACCGCACAGCGGGTCTACTACCACGTGAAACGCCTGGTGGACGCGGGCCTGGTGGACCAGGTGTCGGAACGCAAGGTGCGGGGCATCCACGAGGGCGTCTACCAGGCGAGCGCCCGCGCCTACTGGATGTCACCCCGCCTCGTCGGCCGGCTCGGCCTGCGCAAGGCGCAGGACGAGATGAGCCTCGGCTATCTGCTCGACCTCATGGAGGAGGTCCAGGCCGACATCGCCGCGCTCGACCGGACCGCACCCGAACTGCCCTCGGTGGGCGTGTCCGGCGAGATCCACGTGCCGCCGGAGCGCCGCCAGGAGTTCCTCACCGAACTCCAGACCACCCTGCAGGACCTTTTCACCCGCTACGGCGGCGCGGAGGGCGACGCCTTCAAACTCGCCGTAGCCTGCTACCCCAAGGGAGAGAACCGTTGAAGCTGCACGCCCGCATGGCCGCACCGATCAAAGACGTCCACCACGCCCTGACCGACGCCGGATCCCTGCGGATCTGGCTGGCCGAGCACGCCGAGGTCGACCTGCCGCACCGCTACGCGTTCTGGGGCCGCGACACCCCTGAAGGGGACGCGCCCCACCAGCGCCCGCTACACGCCGACGACCGGACGCTGCGCTTCTCGTGGCTGCTGGACGGCGAGGACACCACGGTTGAGATCCGGCTTGCGGAGGAGAGCCCGGACTCGACCGTCCTGACACTGTCGCAGTCCCACTTCGACTACCAGGAGATGATCACCGGCAGCAGCATCCGCGGCGTGCTGGAGACGTACTGGTCGCTGGCGATCGCCAACCTGGCCGACCACCTTGAGGGCCGCGAGCTCACCCCCCGGCCCGACTTCACCTCACCGGAGCTGAAGGGCGAGTTCGCCATCGACGCCTCACCCGAGGCGGTGTTCGACTCGCTCGTCGACTCGGAGAAGGTCAGCCGGTGGTTCAACTTCCCCATCGAGATCGAACCGCAGGTCGGCGGACGCTACGCCCTGGGCGGCTTCGACGCGGGACACGCCGCGAAGATCATCGATCTGGACCCCGGCCGTGCGATGACCGTCGACTGGGGCGACTCCGGCGTCACCACCTGGGAGCTGGAGGGGTCCGGCGGCGGCACCCGGCTCACCTTCGTGCAGAGCGGGTTCGACACCGGGCGGCCGCCCTACGCGGGGTGGATGGGCTGGCTCAGCGGCATCGCCGAGCTGCGCCGCTTCCACGAGCTGGACGGCTGGCGCCCGATCTGGCTCGACGCCGACGCAGCCGAGGGAGCCGCGGCGGCCGGGTGACCGGAGGCGGCACCGGCGGGTGGGACCTCCATCCGCCGGTCCCGCCTTTCAACGGACAGGCCCCGGCGGGCGCGCCATGCACCTCCGGCTCTTCGCCTTCCCCGTCGGCCAGGATCGACCGGAGACCGACGGCGGCCCCGAGACCCGCCGGCGGAGATCACGACGGCCGGTCCTCGCCGGTCCGGCCGGAGGCGTCGAGATCCCGGTGCCGGGCGAGGAGGTGGCGGGCCTGTCTCCAGACCTCCCCGGCGTCGAACCGCTCGGCCACCCAGGTGGACGACACCATCCGTCCCCGGCCCCGATACCTGCGCATGATGCCCACGTGCAGAGGCAGGGCCACGAACCGGCGGAGAGCCTCCTCGCCCTCCCAGACCGATACCGAGCCGCACCTCAGCTGCCGGGGTTCGGCCCACAACCACATGCCGACCGCCCCTCCCAGCTCCGGCCATTCGCGGCGCAGCCGGAGACCGTCCCGGAAGATCCACGGCATGTCCAGCGGCCTGCTCGCGGTGAAGTCGGTGACGCTGACCAGGACCGGGCCCCGTCCGTCGGCGGCCGGCCCCGGTCTCCAGTCGGTTCTCAGCACGGTGACGACCGGCGGGGCGAGCGGTCCCCACCTGGAGTGGGAAGGCCGAGATGATCGGTTCCAACCTGGGCGACGGCCGTATCGGCGGTCTGAAGTGACCGCCGGTCGAGGTCCCGGATGTCCAAAACTCCTCCTTGAATCGTTGGTCCTCCGGATCGTAGAAAGCCCAGAGGTCCAGTGGAAGGTCCAAAATTGACGATTTGCACCGGACCAATCTAAGTTCGGAGCGATGGAATTCCATGTGAGCCTGGACGGGCGCCATGATCTCTCCGGGCAGATCTACCGGCAGATCAGGACCGCGATCCTCGACGGCCGGCTGCAGCCGGGAGAGCCGCTGCCGCCCACCCGTGAGCTGGCACGGCGCCTTGAGGTCTCCCGCAGCACCGTCGGCGTCGCCTATGACCGGCTGACCGGTGAAGGCTTCCTGGCGAGCAGGGTCGGCGCGGGGACCTATGTGGATGCGCTCGCGGGCCGGAGCCGGCACCCTGGGCGCGGAGTCACCGGGAAGGGGTCCGGCCGGCAGGAGCCCTCCCCCGGGCAGGCCCTGCGCCCCCGCGCGGGCTGGGACGACGTCCCCCGGCCGCCCGCGCCGACGGCCGAACCGGCATACGACTTCCGGGCCGGCATACCGGACGCCCGCCTCTTCCCCTTCGAGAGCTGGCGCCGCCTCATGTCCCGGGAACTGCGGCCTTCGGCCGTACGGACCGCGATGTACGGCGAGCCCGCCGGCCACCTGGGCCTGCGTACCGCGATCGCCCGCCACATCGGGGTCTCCCGGGCCGTGCGGACCGGCGCGGACGACCTCGTCATCACGAACGGGGCGCAGCAGGCGATCGACCTCATCGGACGCGTCCTGCTGGAGCCGGGCGACTGCGTGGCCGTCGAGGAACCGGGCTACCCGCCCCCTCGGCAGCTGCTCCGGTCCCTCGGCGCACGCGTGGTCCCCGTACCCGTGGACGCCGAAGGCCTGGTCGTGGAGGCGCTCCCGGACGAGGCCCGGATGGTGTACGTCTCCCCGTCCCACCAGTTCCCCCTGGGGATGCCGATGTCGCTGTCGCGGAGGATCGCGCTGCTCTCCTGGGCGGAACGGCGGGGCGCCGCAGTGGTCGAGGACGACTACGACAGCGAGTTCCGCTTCGGCGGACGCCCACTCGACACCCTGAAAAGCCTCGACGCGGGTGGACACGTCATCTATGTCGGCACGTTCTCCAAGACGATGCTGCCGACGCTCCGGCTTGGCTTCCTGGTGGCTCCGCCCCCGTTGCGACAGGCGTTACGGGCGGCGAAGTATCTCTCCGACTGGCACGCCTCGCTCCCGGCACAGGCCGCGCTCGCCCGCTTCGTCGACGAGGGCCTGTTCGTCAGGCACATCCGCAGGATGCGTAACGAGTATCAGGACAGGCACCGGCGCATCACCGACCTGCTCACCCGTCAGGACGGCTGGCTGCGACCGATCCCCTCCACAGCGGGGATCCACCTGAGCGCCCTTCTCCCGGAGGCGGAACCCCTCGATACGGCGACGCTGGTCCGGCGGCTCCGCGCGGCCGGCGTCGCCGCCTACCCGCTGTCGCGTTTCTACGCGGGCCGGCCCGACCGGGCCGGGCTGGTCCTCGGCTACGGGGCGATTCCCCCGGAGCGGATCGAGGACGGACTGCGACTGCTCCGCCGCTGCCTCGAATAACCCGGTCTTCTCCCCGGCAGGAGCCCATGGCGCGCCGTTCCGCCGTGTCCACTGCGCTCCGCTCCCAGGTCGGCGCGGATGTGGGCGCTGCGGGCCGCCCTGGTCCAGAAGGCCCGCCTCATCGGCGGCGATGACCAGGTGGGGTGGAGTCTCGCGCTGCGCGGCTCGCCTAGGCTTGCCCCTGATCTCGACCAGGGGGTTGATTTGTCGCGTTTTCCGATACCTCGCCGCGCGCGGGGAATCGTCGTCGTGGTGCTTGCGGCTTTCACGATCGTCTATCTGCTGGCCATACCGCCCAGCTTCATGACGAGCCTGCTGGTGCTCGGCCTGCAGCTCGTCTGGGTGATGCCCTCCCTGAGCCGGTTCAGAGGGATGCCGCTGCTCGCCGTACAGGCCTGTGCCGGTTATGCGGCGGTGCTCTGTTACGGCACCTCCGTCGGCATCCTCGGCTTCCTCGGTGGCTCATTGCTGCTCACGCGCCTATGGACGCTGGCGCCGTTGGTAGCGGTCAGTGCGGCGGTGCTCGATTTCGTGCGCTCGGGTGACGCGTTCGACACCGTGGACGTCACGATCAGCATGATCCTGGGTTCACTCGTGATCTACGGCCTGACCCGCCTGACCGAACGTGTCGACGAGGCGCACGCCACCCGGCTGGCGCTGGCGATGGCCGCCGTCGCGGAGGAGCGACTGCGGATCGCCGCCGAGCTGAACGACGGTCTCGGCCGTGGACTGGCCGTGATCGCCCGTGGCACGGAGCTCGCCCTCACCGAGCCGCCGCGTGCCGCCGAAGTGATCGGCGAGGTCGTGAGCACGGCCCGCGCCGCGCTGGCTGACGCCCGTACCGCCTCGGCGGGATACCGAGCGATGTCACTGGCCCCCGAGATCACGACCGCTCGCGCGATGCTGTCGAGCGCGGGAGTCGTGGCGGAGGTGCGTGTCGGCCACACCGAGCCGCTGGGTCTCGCAGGCGCGCTGCTCGCCACCGTGCTGCGGGAGTCGGTGACGGAGATCGTGCGGCGAGGCACGGCCGGGACCTGCGTGATCGAGACGGAGGAGGCGGACGGCCGGATGAGCCTGCGCGTCACGAACGACGGCGCGCGTACCGCCGCCGACGACGGCCTGGGCGACCTCCCCCGCCAGGTGGCCGACGCCGGTGGCGTCCTCGCCACCGGCCTCACTCCCGGCGGACACCACACGGTCACCGTCACCCTTCCCGTCCATCCGGAGGCACGGCTCGCGCCCGTCCCGCCGCCGGACGGGCGAGCCGGCGTGCGGGGATGGCAGGCGTTCCGCCACGGCGGCCAGGCCGCCTACACCGTCTCCGTCGCCCTGCTGACCTCCGTCGTCATGGGATTCAGCGTCAAGGCCCTCCTGTACGTGCCGGGAAACGTGGTGCCGGCGGTCGTCTGCCTCGCGGTCATCGTCGTTATGCAACTGCGACTGGTCACCGGCCGTCACATGTGGGCGCTGGCACTGATGGCCCTCCTCGCCTACCTGCCGATTCTCGCGTTCGGCCGAGCGTGGCTCGGAGTCGCGGGTTTTCTCGCGGGCCCGATCCTCCTCGCCTTCCCCGCGACGATCGCCTGGCCGCTCGTCGCCTGCGTGATGGCGAGCATCGCCGTGATCGGCTCCGCCCTCGGCCTGCCGCTTCCCGACACGGTCAACTTCACGGTGAGCACGCTGGTCACCGGACTGGTCGTCTACGGCCTCGTCCGCCTGGCCCAGCTCGTCAAGGGGCTCCAGAACGCCAGGGAGGAGCTGGCCCGTTCGGCGGTACTGGAGGAGCGACTGCGCGCCGCTCGGGATCTGCACGACCTGCTCGGCCACAGCCTCGCCGCGATCCTGCTCAAATGCGAGCTGGCCCGCCGTCTCGACCCGGAGCGCGCCCGCGCCGAACTCCTCGACGTCCTCGCCATGACCGCCCAGGCCGAGGCCGACCTACGGGCCGTCTCCGGTGAGCACCACGACCTCTCCCTCACCGCCGAAGCCGAATCCGCCCACTCGGTGCTCACCGCCGCGGGGATCGAGGTCTCCCTGGGGCTGGCCCACGACGCGCTTCCCCCCGAGGTCGAGACCGTGCTGAGCATCGTGCTCAGGGAGGCGGTGACCAACGTCCTGCGGCACAGCGCCGCCCGCCGCTGCGTCATCGAGACGCTGCCGGAGGCGGGCGGGGTACGGCTGCGCGTACGCAACGACGGCGTGCGTTCACCGGAGGGGCGCCGGGGCTCGTCCGGCATCGGAAACCTCACCACGCGGCTGACGTCCCTCGGCGGCCTGATGAGCGCCGGAGCGAAGCACGGCTGGTTCGAGCTCGACGCCCACGTCCCGGCTGGGAGCCTCGGCGAGCCGAGCCCACCGGCCCGCCGGCCCGGCGCCGGGATCGCCCGGTGACCGGCTCCTAGATCCAGCCCGCTTCCCGGGCGATCCGCACCGCGTCCGTCCGGTTACGGGCATTGAGCTTGGCGACCACGGCGGTAAGGTAGTTGCGGGCCGTACCGGCCGTCACGAACAGCGTGCCCGCGATCTCGGCCGCGTCCGCCCCCTCGCCCGCGAGGCGCAACACCTCGACCTCACGGGCCGTCAGCGGATTGTCCGCCAGGTCCCAGGCGGTGACCGCCAGCGACGGATCCAGCACGCGCTCGCCCCTGGCCACCTTGCGGATCGCCGCGATCAGGTCGTCGGGCGGCGCGGTCTTCAGTAGGAATCCGTCCACTCCGGCGGTGAGCGCGCGACGTAGGTGACCCGGTTTGCCGTACCCGGTCAGCATGAGCGTGCGGCAGACGGGCAGTCGGGCGCGGAGCTCGGCCGCGGCGGCGAGCCCGTCGAGCGTGCCGGGCATGTCGATGTCGAGCACCGCCACATCCGGACGCTCGGCCAGTGCGGCCGGCACCACGGCGTCACCGGACTCCACGGCGGCGACGATTTCCAGGTCCGCTTCGAGTCCGAGCAGTGCGACGAGGGCACCCCTGATGATGTGCTGATCTTCAGCCAGAAGCACACGGATCACGGTGACATGTCTACCAGTGTCCGAATCATGATGATGTCATGCCCGACCGATGATCACGTCTCTGGTCGGCGAAACAGCAGATCAGCAGACTCGAAGACATGACAGACGTGGTGCGATTGGACGCGGTGAGCAAGGTCTACGGGAAGGGCCAGGGAGCGGTGGCGGCCCTGCGCGAGGTCACGGTGGGCATACCCCGGGGGAGCTTCACCGCCGTGATGGGCCCGTCGGGCTCGGGAAAGAGTACGTTCCTGCACTGCGCGGCGGGGCTGGACGTGCCTTCGTCGGGCTCCGTCCAGCTTGGTGGCACCGCGCTGGACGGCATGAACGAGACCCGGCTGACCGAACTGCGCAGGCAGCGGATCGGGTTCGTGTTCCAGGCGTTCAACCTGGTTTCGTCGCTGACGGTCCTTGAGAACATCACGCTGCCGCTGCGGCTGGCGGCCGCCGACATCGACCGGACGTGGCTGGCGGAGATCGTGTCCAGGGTCGGTCTCGAAGGACGCACCGGGCACCGCCCGGCTCAGCTCTCCGGCGGCCAGCAGCAGCGCGTGGCGATCGCCAGGGCCCTGGTGACCAGGCCCGAGGTGGTGTTCGGTGACGAACCGACCGGCGCGCTCGACACGATGACCGCACGTGACGTGCTGACCCTGCTGCGCGAGGTGGTGGACGGGATGGGCCAGACGGTCGTGATGGTGACGCACGACCCGGTGGCCGCCTCCTACGCCGACACCGTCCTGTACCTGGCCGACGGCCGGATCGTGGACTCGATGACCACACCGACCTCGGAGAAGGTCGCCGAGCGGATGACCCGGCTTGGAGCGTGGGTGTGATGATCTGGCTTGCCCTGAAGACGTTGCGGCACCGTAAGGCCGGGTTCGCGGGCGCGTTCGTCGCCCTGCTCTGCGCCGCCGCCCTGGTGTGCGCCTGCGGCATGCTGCTGGAGACCGGGCTGCGCGGGAAGGTGGCACCCCAACGCTACGCGGGCACCCCCGTGGTCGTCGCGGCCGACCAGTCCGTTCGCCAGACCGTCCGCAAGTCGGCGGAGAAGATCAAGACGAAGGCCAAACCGCTGTCGGAACGCGCCTGGATCAGTGTGTCCGTCGCCGAGCGGCTCCGGCGGACGCCCGGGGTGGAGAAGGTTGTCACCGAGGTGACCTTCCCCGCCTACACAGCGCACGGCGAGCTCACCGGTCACGGCTGGGAGTCGGCCGCGCTCACTCCCTACACGCTGGTCGAGGGGCGTGCGCCCCAGGCCGACGACGAGATCGTGGCGGAGGCGAGCAGCGGGCTGAAACCGGGAACACTCATCACGGTCCGGTCCACGGCCGCCCCGCGCCGCTACCGGGTGGTCGGGGTGACCGACAAGACACTGGGCAGCCTGTTCTTCTCGACACAGGAAGCCCGGCGACTGGCCGACAGGCCCGGGATGGTCAGTGCCATCGGCGTCTTCCCCCAGGTGGACATCTCCGTCGACGGTACGGTCGCCTACCGCGGCGACGAGCGCGGCACGATCGAGTTCCTCGACGTGGAGAAGTCGCGGGTGAAGTTGATCAGCCTCGGCGGCGCCCTGGGCGGCACGTCACTGCTTGTCGCCATCCTCGTCGTGGTGGGGACGTTCGCGCTCTCCATCCAGCAGCGCCAGCGCGAACTCGCCCTGCTGCGGGCCGTCGCCGCGACGCCCCGGCAGATCCGCGGGCTGCTCGGCGGCGAGGCTCTCATGGTCAGCCTGGCGGCCGGCGTCATCGGCTCCGCCGTGGGCGTCGGCCTGGGCTTCTGGCTGCGTTCCCGCTTCGTCGCCCTGGGCGCAATGCCGGAGAACCTCACGCTGGCCGTCAGCCCGTTCCCGATCTTCGCGGCCCTGCTGGCCACCGTGGTGGCGGCATGGGCGGCGGCGCGCGTCTCGGCCCGCCGTACGGCGCGCATCCGGCCGGTGGAGGCGCTCGGCGACGCGGCGCTGCCGGCCGCGCGCCTGCCGTGGGGCCGGTTGGTCGCGGGACTGGTCTTCACCGGTGCCGGCGTCGCACTGACCCTTGTGCTGTCGGCGCTGTCTACCGAGGCCGCGTCCAGCCCGGTCACCATGCTGACCGCACTGGTGTGGACGGTCGCCGTGGCTCTACTCGGCCCGGTCCTCGCACAGGCGGCGATCGCGGTGCTGAGCGTGCCGCTGCGCGTTTCGCGGGTGGGCGGCCACCTGGCCGCCGCGAACCTGCGTGCCGGGTCTCGGCGGCTCGCCTCCGTCATCACCCCGCTCAGCTTGATGCTGGCGATGACCTGCACGATCCTGTTCGTACAGACCACGATGGGGTATGCCGCCGGGCAGCAGGCGGCCGAGGGCGGCAGGGCCGACTACGTGCTCGGGCCGCGAGTCTCCGGTGTCACCGCCGCCGTTGTGCGGAAGGTGCCCGGGGTCGTGGCGGTGACCGAGGTACTGCGCACCTCCGTCAGGATCGGGCTTGAGAAGTACGGCGCGCAGGCCGTCACCCCGGCGGGGCTCGACCGCACCCTCGATCTCGGAGTCACCTCGGGCTCGTTCCGGGACTTCGGCGGGGAGGTGATCGCGGTCAGTGACACGGCGGCTGCCCGGCTGGACGTGTCGGTGGGCAGCCGGGTCGACCTCACACTCGGCGACGGCACTCCCGCCGCGGTCAGGGTGGCCGCGGTCTACTCCAGGGGCCTCGGGTTCGGCGAGCTCACCCTCCCCCACGACCTGGTCGCCGGGCACGTGGACAACCCGCTCGGCACCCTCCTGGTCTCCGCCCCCTCCGTGCCGCGCGGGGCCGTCGAACGCGCCGCCCCCGGCGTCGCGATCCTCGACCAAGCGCAGGCCGCCGAGGTGAGCGCGCCCAACGCCGAGGTGAACTACGTGGCGATGGGCCTGATCATCGCCTTCACCGCGATCGCCGTGGTCAACACGCTGGCCATGTCCACCTCGGACCGCTCCCGTGAGTTCGCCCTGCTCCGCCTTGTCGGCACCACCCGGCGTCAGATCCTGCGGATGCTGTGGCTGGAGACCCTGACCGCCGTGCTGATCGCGGTAAGCCTCGGCACGGTGATCTCCCTGGTGACGCTGGCCGCGTTCAGCCTCGGCATGACAGGCTCCGTCCAGCCGCACATCCCGCCGCTCACCTACCTCGCGGTGATCGCCGCAGCGGGCGCGCTCGCCCTCGCAGCGACCATCGTGCCCGCCCGTTTCGCCCTCAGGGGCCGGCCCGCCGACGTCGTCGGCGCCCGCGAATAGCCCTGGGAAGGCGGACGCGCCGGGTTTCACCCGCCCCACCCGATCACGGGCCTCGCGTTCAGCGGATCATATGGTGGCCGCCCTCCTCCTACGGCGTCACGCCTGCCGGGGTCCCGCGATCTCTTCGTGGGGCAGGGCGGCGAGCATCTGCAGGGCACGCAGGAAACCGTGCCGGTCCTCGTCGGGAAGACGCGCCAGCAGGCGTTCCTCATTGCGCCGGATGCCCGCCTGCGCGGAGTCGCGTACCCGGCGGCCCTCGGCGGTCAGCGACAGGACCCGGGCACGTCGATCGGCGGGGTCGGGGACCCGTTCGATGAGACCTTTCTGCTGAAGATCGTCGAGGAACCCGATGATGCGGGTCTTGTCCGCGCCGATGGACTCCGCGAGTGCGGCCTGGGTCCGCAGCGGCCGTTCGTCCAACGCCAGCAGGACCGAGTAGGCCCACATCGACAGGCCGTGCTCCCGCAGCACGGGGAGCTCAGCCTCGATCAACGCCCGGCTCAGCGGACTGATCATCGCGGCCAGGTCGGGACGGTCGGTCACGACGTCACCCTATACGTATTGACAGATGATATGCAGTCGTAGACTATATGCGTGAGCTTATCAATCTGAGAGGTTGTTCATGGACATCCGGGAACTGGACAGGCGTGTGGTGCGCACGAGTGTGGACCTGGTCGCCAAGGCGACGGCCGAGGACCTCGGCCGGCCGACGCCGTGTGCCGGCTGGACACTGGCCGACCTGCTCGGCCACATGACCGCCCAGCACCACGGCTTCGCCGCCGCGGCCAGGGGAGACGGGGCCGACCTGGCGGCGTGGCGGGTTCCGCCGCTCGGCGGCGATGCCGTCTCGGCCTATGTCAGGTCCGCCGAACGCGTGATGACGGCGTTCGCGGAAGACGGTGTGCTGGATCGCGAGTTCGCGCTGCCCGAGTTCGGCAGGGGCCTGACCTTCCCCGCGCCACAGGCCATCGGCTTCCACTTCATCGACTACCTGGTGCACGGCTGGGACGTCGCCCGGTCGCTCGGCGTCGGGTTCACCGCGGCGCCGGAACTGGTGGAGGCCGCCTGGCCTATCGCCCTGGCGATCCCGGATGACGAGCGCCGCCGCAGGCCGGGGGCCGCGTTCCAGCCGATGCTGACCATCCCCGATGACGCGGACCGCTTCGACCGGATCCTCGCCATGCTCGGCCGTTCCCCCGCTCAGGGCGTGCTTTCGCCAGGAGGCGGAACGTCCTGACACCCAGCTGAGTCCACACGCGAGGCGGAACGTCCTGACGCTCAGCTGCGTCCGCACCCTGGGAGCCGCTCCCGGAACCTGAGCTGTCCACGTCGGAAAGACCGGACCGCGGCCGGTGGGTTACCGCTGTTCCGCGGTGTCGTAACCGGCTCGGGCCGATGCGATGTCGGCGCCGTGGTCGACCGCCCAGTCCGCGACGGCCGACAGCGGGCCCAGGAGCGTCATCCCCAGGTCGGTGAGGGCGTATTCGACGCTCGGCGGAACCGTGGGGTGAACGGTGCGCATGACCAGTCCGTCGCGTTCGAGACCGCGCAGAGTACGGGTGAGCATCCGCTGGCTGATCTCCTCGATCATCCGGTGGAGTTCGTTGAACCGGCGGGGGCCACGGCCGAGCAGCACCACGATGAGCACGCTCCATTTGTCGCCCACTCTGCGCAGCACGTCGGTGACCGTACATGCCCCATGCTCTTGCGCCGTCACCGGAAGCGGCAGATCGTACACCAGCATGCTGGGCACATCGGTGTGCGCACCCGACATCAAAGTGCCTCCTTACGCGGCTCCCCGAAGGTTATCGATGATGAGGTCACACAGTCACTCACGGGGGGACACATGTCCAAGACCATCGTCATCGCGGGCGCCACCAACGGTATGGGGAAGGGGATGGCCCTGGACCGTCTGCGACGGGGAGACGTGGTGGTGGCCATCGGCAGCAATGCGACCAGAGGCGCCCGGCTACGCGAGGAGGCCGAGCGGATGGGAGCGGGAGACCGCCTTCACTTCCTGCGAGCCGACCTCAGTTCGATCGCGGAGAATATGCGGGTCATCGAGCACGTGACAGCGGGGCATCCCGTGGTTGACGCCCTGATTCTGACCGCCAACCGGCAGAGCCCCAAGCGGCAGGAGACGGCCGAAGGGCTGGAGTTCACCTTCTCGCTCTACTACCTGAGCCGCTACCTGCTCGGGTACGGCCTGCGAGAGGCGCTGGAGGCGAGCCCGGCCCCCGTCATCCTCAACGTGGCAGGGGCGGGGAACACCGCAGGCGCGGTCGTGTGGGACGACATGCAGCTGGAACGCCGTTACAGCATGATGCGCGGCCAGCTCCAGGGCGGCCGGGCCAACGATCTGCTGGGCGTGGCCTTCACCGAGAAGACGGGCGGAAATATTAAATATGTGATGTACCACCCCGGTTTCACCGACAACGGGGATTTTTCCCAGTTCCCCCAGCCGCTCAGGGGCTTCATCACGTTGTTCGCCAAGCTCGCAGCCCGCTCGATCGACCAGGTCGTTCCCCCGATGAGCCGGCTGCTCGACCATCCTCCCCACGAGCCGCTCACGGCGATCGACCGTGGCAGACCCGTCCCTCTCACGTTGAAGACCTTCGACCCGGGCGACGCCCGCCGCCTGGCCGAGATCACGGAGAAACTCCTCGCCTCGATGCAGTGACCTCCTCTGTCCCGGGAAGGCGTACCGTCCGATCGGACCGAGAAGGCGAGGCCGATCGGTTCCGGGTCGGTTCCGGGTCAGTTCCGGCGAAAGGCGAAGCGATCGGTTGTCTCGATGAGGCGATCAAGGATGCCGGGCTCCGAGTAGGCGTGCCCCGCGTCGTCGACGATGTGGAATTCGGCTTCCGGCCAGGCACGATGAAGATCCCAGGCGGTCCTGGCCGGAGTACACACGTCGTACCGGCCCTGCACGATGACACAGGGAATGTGCCGGACCTTGCCGACGTCCCGGATGAGCTGCTCCTCCTCGAAGAACCCGCCGTTGCGGAAGTAGTGGCTTTCGATCCTGGCGAAGGCGACCGCGTAGTCATCGTCGGAATGGGTGGCAACGATCTCGGGGTCCGGCCGCAGGGTGATGGTCGAGCCCTCCCAGACACTCCATGCGCGTGCCGCGGGCAGCCGTACCTCCGGATCCGGGTCGTTGAGCCGAGCGTGGAACGCGGCGATCAGATCTTTGCGCTCCTCCTCCGGAATCGGTGCGACATAGCTCTCCCAGACATCAGGGAAGATCAGCGACGCCCCTTCCTGGTAGAACCACCGGAGCTCGAAGGGCCGCAGCATGAAGATGCCGCGCAGCACGAGTTCAGTGACCCTGTCAGGGTGGGTCTGCGCGTACGCGAGCGACAGCGTGCTCCCCCACGACCCGCCGAACACCATCCAGCGGTCGATGCCCAGGTGCTCACGCAGCCGCTCCATATCGGCGACGAGATGCCACGTCGTGTTGTGCTCCAGCGACACGGCCGGGTCGCTGGCATGTGGCCTGCTGCGCCCGCAGTTGCGCTGGTCGAACAGCACGATGCGGTACGCCTGCGGGTCGAACTGGCGGCGGTGGCCGGGGGTGCAGCCGCCACCGGGCCCCCCGTGCACCATGACCACGGGCTTGCCCTCGGGGCTGCCGGAGACTTCCCAATAGATCTGGTTACCGTCGCCGACATCGAGCAGACCGGAGTCGTACGGCTCAGTCGGTGGATAGAGCGTCCTCATGACGGTCCATTTTCGCAGGACGAACCACCTACTCGTATGAGACCGCGGTCATGTGGACGCTCTGAGATCCACCGGAATGCGTGTTCCCCGGACCGGAGGCGGACTTCCTCGACGGGTGAAAGCTCGCGGACTTCTTCGAGTCGACTGCCGGCGGGGTTCATGGGAGATCGGAGAGGGGTCGACGGCTCCATCGCCATGGTCTCCGGCGGCGTTACGCCTCGCCCGCGATCAGACCGACCGGTCACGAGACCCCGGTGCCTACCAACGTGTATCTATGTGACCCATGCGACGAGCCGCGATTTACTGCCGGATCAGCCAGGACCGCGAGGGCGCAGGGTTGGGCGTCGCCCGCCAGGAGGCCGACTGCCGAGCCCTGATCGAACGCAAAGGGTGGACTGTCGTGGACGTCTACCCCGACAACGACGTCAGCGCCTACTCGGGAGCCCCGCGTCCCGCGTGGAAGCGCTTGTTGGCCGACATCGAAGGCGGAGCTATCGATGCCATCGTCTGCTGGCATGTCGACCGGCTGACCCGCTCCCCGCGCGAGCTGGAAGACGTGATCGATCTGGCCGACCGGCGCGGCGTCGAGTTGGCCACCGTCACCGGGGAGATCGACCTCGCCACCCCGACCGGGCGTCTGATCGCCCGGATGCTCGGGGCCGCCGCTCGGCATGAGGCCGAGCACAAGGCCGAACGGCAGAAGCGTCAGCGTCGTCAGAGCGCCGAAGCGGGGAAGGTCTCCGGCGGTGGGATGCGCCCGTACGGCTACGCCGAGGACCGCATCACGGTCATCGGCGAGGAGGCCGAGGTGATCCGGGAGGCCGCCCGGCGCTTGCTCGCCGGGGAGTCGCTGTCGAGCGTGTGCCGGGACTTCCGCGCACGTGAGGTCACGACTCCGGCCGGAGGTCACTGGGTCCCGACGACGTTGCGCCGGCTGCTGGCCTCAGCACGGATCAGCGGACGACGCGAGCACACACCCCGTAGCGCTGCTAAGACCACGCGCCCGCTGCTGGGTGAGATCGTGGCCGACGCCGTCTGGCCCGCGATCATCAGTGCCACCGATTCGGATCGGCTGCGCAGCCTGTTGAGCGATCCGGCCCGTGACTTCCGCGCCCAGGCCGCCACCGGACGGACCTATCTGCTGTCCGGGATCCTGCGGTGCGGCCGATGCGGGTGGCGGATGAACGGCCGCCCGCGCTCCGGCGTGCCGCGCTACGTATGCCCGAACGTGCCGGGCACCGCGGCCTGCGGTGGGGTGGCCACCAACGCCGTCCGCACTGATGAGCATGTGCGGGACATGGTGCTGACCGCGCTGGACTCTCCCGAGTTGGCCAAGCGGGTACGGCACCAGGCCGGAGACGATGACGGCCTGGCCGAGGAGGTGCGAGCGGATGAGGAGCAGTTGGAGGAGCTGGCCCAGGCGTGGGCGGCACGGGAGATCAGCCGTAAGGAGTGGATGGCCGCCCGCGCCCCGATCGACGCGCGGTTGGAGAGGTCCCGCGCCCAACTGGCCCGCATGTCGCGCACGTCGCCGCTGCTGGGCTTTATCGGCACGGCCGGGGAGATGCTGAGCCGCTGGGAGGCGATGAACGTCTCCCAGCAACGGGCGATCATCGCCTCAGCCGTTCGCACGGTCGCGGTCGGACCGGCCAACCCGCGCAAGCGCTGGGACCCCGACCGGTTCAGTTTCGACTGGATTGCCTAAGCCGCCGCCTCCGGCACGGCAGGCGGCTCAGAGACATCGACGAGGCGGAAGACGGCGGCGACGCGTTCGATCACGGCCAGGTCTTCCACGATCGGTGGTAGTCCTTGTGCGGCGCGGGAGGCGGCGACCCGCGCCCGCATCTCGTCATTCATGACGGCCGCCGGATGGGACGACGACTCCACGACCGGAGATACTCGTCAGCAGGCCACCGCGTGTCTCCGGTGGCTACGTTCACGGCGGTCTCCCCTGCTCTCCCGAGGCGTCGGATCGCTTTTCGGGATGCCGCAAGTTCACCGCGAGCAAGGGAGATTCGGTATCACGCTGATCTAGCCGGGCTTTTACACCGCCAGCTGGATGTGATCTACACGAGTGCTTACACACGCGTTGCCGGAGTCAGCCGACGACCGCCGACCCGTCCCGACGCCTGTCCGGCCGCTTCGGCCACCCAGGTCATGGCCGTTTGGACTGGTCAGCGTGCCTGGCCGAGCAGGACCCGTAGCCACAGCCGCTCTCCTTCGGCGGTCCGCAACCACTCGCTCTCGTGTACGAGCACGGCATCGGAGCGATACGTGCGCCGGATGAACAGCAGCCCGCCCGCTTGGCAGAGTTCGTAGACGACCGTCCGGCACTCACAGGTGTGTTCGCGAATCCGCACTCGGTCGGCGCGCGGCGCGCAGTCGCGCCACATGAGCCGTTCGTAGTCTGCTTGCGGGGCGGCGGGATGGACCCCGTGATACGTCCCGATGTCAGGAGAGCGGTTGGTCATGGTCTCACCGCCAGGCGTCCTGCTCTTGGAGCGCGGTGACGAGGCCGTCGAGGTCATCGGCGCAGACTGTCTGCTGAATCCCGGCGTTGATTTCTGCTGCGCTGAGCGCGACTCCGCGTCTGGTGGCGTAGAACGTTCCTGCGTCGCTGCGGAAGATCGCCCAGCGGGGGAACGTCACACGGAGCGCATCGAGGTCGTATCCCGTCGTTGTCATGGGTCGAGCGTAGAGAAGGCGGTTCATGGATGTCTATAGGGCACTGTAGAGCCATCCAGAGACCGATGGTCGAGCAGAGGTTCCTACAGTGGTCTCATGATCGAATGGCGCGAGGATCAGCCCAGGTGGCAGCAGGTGGCGGACATCATCCGCGAGCGCATCGCCTCCGGCACCTACCGCCCCGGCTCACGCGTCCCCAGCGAGAACGACCTGATGCAGGAGTTCGGCATCGCCCGCATGACCGCCCACAAGGTGATGAAGGCGCTCCGCGCCGAGGGCTCCATCTACACCGTCCGAGGACTCGGCAGTTTCGCCGGCCAACCCGACGGCGACCAGGACACCGCCGAATAGCCCAGCAGCCCCGAGGACCACTGGCGAGGCGCACGGCCTGAAGTGTCAAGCATCAACCGATACTCCGGCCTCAACCACAACGCCACATAAGGCCAGCTCAGCACAGTCAGCACCCGACTGAATGAGAACTTTCTCTACGTCTTTAAAGGCGATCCGCCTGCGGCGTCTCGCCGCGCGTCGGGGCGGTCGCTGGCCGCGCTGCGGCTCTTCGGCCGGTCGCGGCCGGCGCCGCCCACGCGCATGACCACCACCACGAAGGACCCGAGTCGGCGAAGCTCAACGACGAATGGGACATCAACTCGGGTATCTCATTCTCAGCTCGTCCATTGCGAGGTCCCAGAAGGACCTGTAGCGCCTAGCGCCAGCCAGCCATGGCGCGAGATACCAGGCTTCCCACTCACCTTCAGGAGTTTTGACGTGGGTGTTGAGGAGAGCGACTCCATCGTCCCAATACCCGGCCAGAAGGGTGTTAGCTACATACTCCCCTCTCATGTTTCCGGAGACTTGCTCGTGTCCGTAGACGAAGTAGAGCTCGTCGGGCACGCTCCATGAGTTCTCGGGCTTGGGTTCTGACCAGCTCTCGGCGATCGAGGGATCGACATCACGGAGCCAGCCGACTTCCTCGATGCGCAGCAGGCGGCAGTCATCGTCGCTGCCCCACCCGTTGGCGAACAGGAGAAACTGCCGGTAACTCGGCGGCAGCTCCACGCCCAGCCGCTCTTCAAGTCGGCGGACCTCTGCTTCGGTAGCCGGAGGATACAGATCGCCCAGTGGACTGACCGCCGGGTGACCAGAACCCTCGGTCACCGGATGCCGTGCAGGGAAGCGTTCAGACCATGCGTACTGAGCACTCATTGTGAAGAAGATCTCCCGTTTCGAGTGGCTGCTGCACGTGCAGCACAAAGCTAGGGCTGCCCCTCCCGATAACCTCCAGGTGTGGGACATACGCGAGATGATCAAGGTATGGCATCTATCGATGCTTAGCATCCCCGCAGGTCACCCAGTACGCCGGACCACAGGAGCGCCGTTGTCTAATGCGGGTGTCGAAAGCCTCTGCCGCCCCGCTTCCGGTCCTCGGGCCTGGCGGCCCTGCGGTCCGGGTCGGGTTGCCACCGGTCATGACGGTTGCTGTTTTCTGCTGTACAGCGCACAAGTACAGCAACGTCGTCACACAGCACCGGGTCGCCTCGTACGCCGGCACCCTCCCGAGCAGCCGCACAAGCCCTCGACCATGCTCCTACCGTCGACTCGTAATGAAGGGGGTGCAGGAACGCTATGAAGCGGTGATTCCGTCCGGGACGCGGGAGATCAACAGCTCGACCACGCCCAACAGCAAGACGGCTCACACCTGGAACGTAAGTGTGAGCCGTACAAGCGCGACCTAGAGGATTACTCCTCCCCGGAGACCAAGCCCGTCTGGCAGGCGGCCCACTCTGATGGGTCACCTAGCTTGACGCTGGTGCCGCCAATGCCCCAGTAACCATTGAGGTAGAAGAGAGGCTGTTGGTGCGGCCTTGCCACTCAGACTACTTTTCATCCATGGCAGATGCATCACGACCTGCGGTGCCTTGACTTGAGGTAGTCGTTTACCCACTTCTTGCTGCTGCGCCACATGCCGTCATCGCCCTTGACCGCACGAAGGCGCCCCCGTGCGGCTGCCACCCGGAGGGCGTTTTCGGTGACGTCGCGTGTCGCGAGAGCAGGCAGGGGGACAAGCTTGACCGGACCGGCCACCGCCGGCATGACGAAGCGATACAGATTCGTCGTCACGCTGCGTGCGATGAGTTCACCCAACGGGCCGAACTCGTCATTGTCGGCTCGGCGCATCGCCTGAAGGTACTTGTCGCGGTCGCGCTTGTAGATGATCGCCGGTGGATATCCAATCCTGCCAAGTACCAAGTTGAGCACCAAACGGCCCGTCCGTCCGTTGCCGTCGAGGAACGGGTGTATCTGTTCGAACCGGCTGTGAACGTGGGCCAAGCGTTCAGGGAGAGGCTCCTCGGACTCGCTGCGAAGGTCATCGACGATCTTTACCCAGTCCCGCATCTGGGAGTCGACTTCCGGCCATGACGGCGGCTTCATACCTCCCGGGAATTTGGCGATCTCATGCTGCCGGAAGTTCCCCGGGCCTTCGGCGGGGGTGGCATGTGGATGGGGATCCACAGCCCACACGAGCGACATAGCGGTGTGGTGTATCTGACGAATTTCCTGGAGCGTGGTGAGATCTCCGTTCTGCCAGTCTCCCGGCTCCAGCGCCTGCCCATACACCCACTTCGCAGCGTCGCCGTACCCTCTCACCTCCATGTAGTCCCTGAGAGGCTTCGCGCCTACCGCCCTGCCCTCCTCAAGAAGCTTCTCCACCTCTTGCAACACGAGCGTGTTGCCCTCGATCGCAGTGCTGTTGTACGCCTCCTGGTGCCAGATGTCAGACCAGATGTCCTCTGCCTCAGCGGGCGAAGGCAGTCCGCCCAAGCGGTCACGAAGCTCTCGAACGGCCTCGTCGAGGCGCTGATACACAGTCGCCCTGGACGGCCTGCCCGGTCCTGACACCGGCCCCCCCATGATTTTGTTCGGCTGAGTCGATATAAATGTACCGAACAAAATCAATCTACTTTGTTCGCTTCAAACAAAAAAAGCGAACCGAACAACTTGCCCGGTGATCCGATGTCGCGGCCAAGGAGGACAAAGCATCGAAGCCGCTGAGCCTCCTGCCGACCGCATGGGCTCCATGCCCGACGGGCGAACGAGATCTCCGAGCAGGCCGACCGTCGCCCGGAGGCTCCAGCACTCTCGACCGCTCCCCGAAAGAGGTCCTCAGCCTCGTCGGACACCAGGCTGGAAGTCAGCCGCGTCGAGACCGGCGCCTGCCACGGAGTGTTCGATTCCGGTCGTCCGAAGGGCGACGACGAAGTCGCGCGGACGGACACGGTTCGCGCCCAGAAGCCGGGCGCGAAAGATGCAAGCGAAGCTCGGTGCTACTCCTCGGTCGTGACCAGACCTGCCTGGCAGGTGCCCCACTGAGATGGGTCACCTGGCTTGACGTTGGTGCCACCGAGGCCGCAGTAACCCAACCCCGAACGATTCTCGCCACGCGCGGTTCCAGCCCGTGAACGGCGACTACGGCTAACGCGACCCCGCCCGAAACTCCGTCCAGAGATCGACGGCTTCCTCCAAGTCGAGTGCCGCCACATCCTCACGGGCCATGCCGACCGTGTAGATTAACCGACTGGCGAGCCAATCAGGAACCGGCTCCCGTGCGGGGACCTCGCCGATGTGGATGTGATCGGTCAGAGCTCCGAGACGGTCGATGACCTCACCGAGGCGAACGACATCGGGACGCGAACCGCCAGCCGCCTGGACTCGCGCTTTGGCCTCGGCGTAGACCTCCGCGTCGGCCCTCTCACCGACCGCCCAGATCTCGCAGATCTCGACCGCTTTGTCGTCGGTGATCCGGTAGACGACTCGCCAGGTGTTCCGGCCGACGACAAGTTTGCGGAATCCGGTCAGTTCCCCACCGAGCGGGTAACCGGCCTCGGCGTTCTCCAGCAGCAGAAGGATCTTTTTCAGGACCTTGGGTACGGCGTCCGGACCGATCCTGCGGAGATCGTCAATGGCCGGGTCGGTGAATACGACGTCGGACACCGTTACTCGTCGTCATCCGGGAGCGCGGCTAGCGACTCACGGGTATGCCCGAAAGCGGAAAGGACATCGTCGATCGGCGTTCGCCGGCCGCTGTCGGTCGCCGCCCGTACGAGAACCAGCGCCAGGTCACGCAGATCGGCTGCAGCCTCTTCCATCTCGTTGAGACGCCGCATGCTCACGACCGCCGCGACCGGCTGATGCCGACGGGTCACCACCAGATCCGCCCCCTGCTCCGCGTCGGCTACCAGACGAGCCACCCCGCGCTGCGCGGCCTCAGTGACCGTGAGCTCGGTCACAGCATGGAGAACAGTCATACAAAAACTATATAGGCAACTATACAGAACAGCAATCGCCGAACCGCGCCCAGGCCGACGCAGTGAAACGACCTACGTCCGAAAGATCGGCGCAGCCTATGGGGGCACGCGAAGAACTATCCCTCAGTGGGCCCCAAGCCCGGCTGGCAGGCGCTCCACTCGGACGGGTCACCTAGCTTGACGTTGGTGCCTACCAACGTGATGTGGCCGATGACGTAGGGAGGTCAACCGGGTACCAGCGTAAAGGCGGCGACGTGCGCAGGCCGGACCACGGAAAAGTCCCTGGTGTCCAGGGTGAACACCTCGGTGATTCGAAGACGCTCGGCGACGGCGACCACCGAGGCGTCAGCCGATCCGAGCGGAAGATCTGAATAGCGCTCCACCAGGTCGGCGATGCGGTCGAGATCATCATCTGTGAGTTCGACCAGGTGAAAGACCCCAGACGTCAGCGAGCGCAGGAAGCCGGCCTCCACCTTGGCTCCGCCGATCTTGCCGAGCATGTAGGAGACCTCGCCGGCCACAAAGGCCGGAACAAGCAGCTCACGTCGCTCTTTACGGAGCTGGTTGAACACCTCAACGCAGACATCGTGTTTACGGTCATTCCGGATGGCAGCGGCAACAATGGGGCCGGTGTCAACGACGATCACACTTCGCGACCATACCCTTGGCGCAGGATCTCCTCAGCGCGTTCCGCGATGTCGTCCTGCTCGGTGGTCACCGACCCGAACCAGGCCGGCGGCCACTCCTGGCCCGACTCTCCCTCATTGGAGTGGACGAGACGCAGGGTGTGCGCGCGCACCTCATGAAGCTGGTCCGGCGTCAGCCGATCAACCAGCCGATGCATGTCCTCGTACTCTTCAGGAGCAGCGGTCATAGCCGGAGTCTACGCCAGCCGACCTGGAAAGCACCGATCTACCAGCACACCTGCGTCGGAACGGTGCGTTCGAGTCCAGCCGGCCGCGCGCCAGGCCGCCGCCCATGCTGTGCCGCCTCAACGACACCGCGGCACAGCGGCTACTCGACCTCGATCGGCAGCTCGTAGATCTCCGTCGTGGGGTGACCGGCCTTGTCGTGCACTCGCAGCACCGCTTCCTTCGACGGACCGGACGACAGGCAGAAGACCTTGCCCGACTCCGGGTCGAGCCATGCGCGTTCGAAGTGCACGTCCTCGCCCCCCTCGATCGCCAGATCACGCTCGTGCGCCTCTCGCAGCTGTTCTTCGGTGACGCCGACGAAGCCGCTGTGGACGTCCATGAACTTTGCCATCGAGAATCCTCGCTTCCACCAGTTGGTAGGCATCCAGCCTCCGTCGGAGAAGCATGCGATGAAGCGTTTTTCGGCTTGATGAAGATCGCGATTCTTTCCGCCAGCGTCGCCGGCTCCCCGTGTGGATGGTCTGCCCTGGTTCACGCGGTGCCATTCCAGTCGTCGTCGCCGAGGTTCTTCAAGACCTGCTTGCCGGGCTTTGCAAATCGCCGGTCCACGGCCCTCGCGCTCGCCGTCCGGGGTGACGTAGTCCAGCCCGTCAAGGTTGCGTGACGGGCCACTGGCTTGACGCTGGTGCCGCCCCGCGGTCGGCGTCAGATGATCCGCGAGCCTCCAGCTCCGACGGCTTCCTGCGGACTGAGCACCGCCAGGCAGCTAGGCATTCCTTCTTCACCCGGATAGTGCTATGCGTGATGCTTTAGCTGGTTTGTCCGGTTAGGGTGGCCGCACCGAAGCGTGCCGAACAGGAGGAAGCGTGCTGATCCTACTGGCTCGCTTACTGACCCGAATCGCGACGCTGGGAACGTGGTGGACCCCGGTTCTCGTCTTCAGCCTGGTATTCGTCACGAGCTGGCCCCTGATGATCCTCGCGGAGCCTGCGGACAGCGCGATCGTCGAGGCGGCCAACTACTGGTGGTATTTCGTGGTCACCGCCGCGACCGTCGGATATGGCGACCTGTATCCGGAGTCGGCCGCGGGCCACGCCGTCGGCGCGTACGTCATCGTCGGCGGCATCGCGACGCTGACGGCGGTGTTCGCCCGGCTGGCCAAGGCGCTGGAACAAGCGAAGGGACGACGCATGCAGGGCGCCATCACGGTGCAGGCCTCGAACCACATCGTGCTGCTCGGCTACACACCGGGACGGACCGAGCAGATGGTGGACGAGCTGACCGCCGACGGTTCAAGCCGCATCGTGCTGTGTGCCTGGGACGACGTGCTGACACATCCGATGCCCGACCGTGACGTCACGTTCGTGCGCGGCGATCTGACCGACGACGACGTGCTGCGCCGGGCCGGCGTGCAGCGGTCGTACAGCGTGCTGGTCGATGCTCGCGACGACAACGAGGCCCTGGCGGTCGCGGTCACCGCCGACCACGTCGCCGAGGGCGCTCATCTCGTCGTCGCGTTGCGTGACATCGGCAGGGCCCGGCAGCTGCGCTATGTCAACGAGGCCACGCGCTGTGTCCAGTGGCACAATCCTCACATGATCACCGAGGAGTTGAAGGATCCCGGTATCACCGAGATCTACACACAACTGATGACCCACGGGGGCGCCGACACCTTCTCGGTGCGGTTGCCGGAATCCCTGGGCCCGGTGTCGGTCGACCGCTGCCAGACCTCACTCGGCCGGCGGTACGGCGCCACGATGCTCGCCGCGCGCGCCGGTGACAGGCTGCTGGTCAACCCCAGCTGGCAGACCCGGTTGCCGGCGGGATCCGTACTCTATTACGTCGGTTCCCGCCGCCTTGCGCCCGACGAGATCGCGAAGGCGATGCGCGAGGCCGACTGAACGCCCGTCGCGTGCCCGTTGCATGCCTGTCAGGCTCCGGCCGTGGGTCCGACGGCGGTTCAGCGCTGCCGGTGTAGAGCGTAAGGCCGCAGAACTCTTCGGTGCCGTCGGGAACTCGACACCCGTACAGCCGGCTGTCCCTTTGAGCTACAACTGACGCAGCACCTGCATGGCGTCCTTCTCGATGCGCGAAAGATCGTGGAGGATGACGCCGGCCTGTTCGAGGTACCCCGCGTCGCCGCTCTCCCCAGCCTTCGCGATCAAGGTGGACACGTCCGTCCACAGGATGGCGGCATCGGCGTACAGCCGGTGACCGGCGCGGAGGTTGCCGTCGTCGACCAACCGGGTGCACTCGTCGAGGAAGTCGCGATAGAGGGCGCGAAACAAGGCACCGCCGGTGCCGCCCTTCTCCATGAGGAGGGCGGCCTGCGGCAGGTCCTGCTGCGGATCGCCGGCGCGCAGCAGCCAGTTGGGCACCTGTTTGCCGGCTTTCTCGATGCCGCGGTGGCCCAGGTTCGCGATGGGAGCGGCGAGGAAGGCGTCGGCGCAGTCTCTGATGGCGGGGATGATCTGGTCCTGCCAGGAAAGCGGGTGAGCCGGCAGGGTGATGGTGAAGGATCGGTTCCTGGCGGTCATCGGGCCGCGTTCGGCCCGCGCCATGGCGAGGCCGGCCCGGCTGGTGCGCACCGCTCCTCCCTGCTGGTCGGTGTCCACAAGGTGGACGTCGTGCTCGTCGTAGCCGTACATGGCGACGACATGACCGCCGAAGTGCACCTTGGAGCGGAAATAGTCCAGGTGGTAGCAGTCGAGCTGGAGGCCGACCGGCCGACCGGCGTCGATGGGGGCGGCCACGTTCTCCCACGCCTTGCGCGGTGAGGTGGTCTCCTCGACCGTCAACGTCAGCCCCAGCCTGGCGGCCAGGTTCCTGGTGAGGTCGAAAGGCTTGACGCGGCCTCCGAGAAAGGGGAACGCCATGGCCTTGCTGTCCCAATAGATGAAGGACAGGCCCGAGCCCAGCCCGAACAGCATGGGCTCGGACAGATCAAGTCCCTCATGCCGCAACAGCACCCCCAGTGCCGTCGTCTCGCAGTGCTGCATGCCGCGGGCCTCGACGTCCTCCACGATGGTCATGCGTGGCTCTCCTCACGTTGACGCGGCGAACGGTCACACCGTCCCCGTCCCTGACACCTTCATGATCGGCCACCGGAAGCAGCATGAGGCCTCCCACCGTGGGAGAGTCCAGCCGAGACCGGGCTCACCCTCGTCACGCTGGATCCAGCGGACAGGACTCGCCGAGCGTCGACGTCGTGTCCGGAGTCGTACAGGCCGAAACCCGGTCGTGCGAGGGCGGCGAGGTGCCTGCTCAGGTGTTCGCCGAGCTGCTCGATACACTGCGCTTCGACCCTCGCCAGGCTCTCCCGGTAGCCCATGAGGATCATCAGAGCACAGGGGTACGACACATTCGCCTTCACCTCAGGTCTTCAACCGCGACTCCAGACCGGAGACACGCTCACGAAACTCCTCGATCCGCTGCCGAGGCACGGATGTCACAGCCGGCGGTTATGGTCCTCACCCGACCTGACCCTTTCCGGTGGAGGCTCCATGAGCGACGCGTACTCACCCATCCCCGAGCTGAACTTGCTCAAGGAACTGCAGGAGCGGCTCGCGGGACAGTACTTCGCTGCAGGCTTCGAGCTGTTCGACTACGACGACGACCTCGACTGGTTCTGCGGAATGGCGGATCCGGAGTACCTGGACCGGCTGATTTACTTCGCCTATGCCACCAGTTCCGGTTCGTACTATGCGCTGTGGCGCTGCGACGACCGCACTGACCTCGCCACCCTGCCCGTCATCTTCTTCGGCGACGAGGGCGACCTCCGTGTCGACGCGCGTGGCCTGCGAGAGTTGTTCCGGTTGCTCGCCTGCGAGCCGGAGGACCCGGAGGACCGCCGCCCAGGGCGCCAGGAGTATCTCGCATGGCTGAACCAGAACTTCGGGCTCGCCCCGCCTGACCACGCCGACGACATCACCTGGCCGGCCATGAACGAGTACGGCCCACGATTCGCCGACTGGGTACGGCTCGCGACGCGCAACGCCGTCGATATGACTCTTCCGTAGCAGCGGGCCGCTTTGCCCCAGGGATGAAACTTGTCGCCGGAAACGACTCAGGTCCAAGACCGACACCGGGCGAGCCGGGCGGTCCTGGACCAGGATTCGACCATCTCCGCAGGTCTACGCGTCGCCGGAGGTCAGGCCGATCGGACATGAGACGCCGGTGCCGCCCATCGTGCACTGCCAGGTGGCCCTCAAAGCCCGACGATCTTGACGGTTTTCCCGCAGAGCTTGCTCATGTCGTCTTCGTCGGAGGTGAGGATGAGAACCGGCTTCACCGCACGGAGCGCCGTAGCGGCTACGACAGCGTCGATGGCGTACTTATGGCCGTGAAGCCGACTGCCACGCAGCAACTCGATCGCACGCGAACAGATCTCCTCGGTCACCGGTTCGATCCTCAGCCGCGACAGATACCACCTGAGGCGATCACTTTTCACGCGTACATCTTGAGCCTCGATCTGCGTCATCGCGCTGACGACGACCCGGAAGTCGTTGTCCTGCGCCTCCCGTACGATCGCGGTCACCCGCTGGTTGGCCTCACACCACTTGACGAGCCCCTCGCAGTCCAGGACGACGGTGCCCGCACTCAGCTTGCTTCGTGCGTGCGCCACCCATCCTCCTCCAGAAACTCGGGCGCGGACTTCACGCTGCGGAACAGCTCAGCCGCCTCATCGCGAAACGCCTGCGGGATCGGCCCTGAGGCTGCCTCGTTCGCCTGCAGTGCCTCCTCCAGCAGATCACGCTCAATCTGACGTTCCACCGCCGCATCCACGTACGCGGAGAATCCGCGCGCTCCAACACGTTCCCTGACCGCCCGGATGTTCCCCGAGCGCAGGGAGACGCTCACCTTGGCCGCCGGACCGTCCCCCGGCCCGAAGTCCCGCTCAGGCGTGCTCATACGACTAGTTTACTACTCGAAGTAGCAATTCTTCCTGATGTTGAGCCTACTCCCCTGCGGTCGTTGGCCCGGTCGGACAGGATCACTCGGACGGGTCACCCGGCTTGACGTTGGTGCCCCCGATCCCGCAGTAGCCCCCGGGGTTCTTGAAAAGGTACTGCTGGTGGTAGGCCTCTCACTCAGGCAACAATTCCTGTGGATGTCCCCATGGCACAGGCTCGATCCTCGGGAAGCGCCTCTCGTACGGCAGGCCATCACGGATCTGGTCAGTGGGTGCTCGCTGCATTCGATCGCGAACCAGTGGCAGACTCCGACGCCATCCCGGAGAACGGCGGGAGGGATGCCGCATGAGCAACGGCCCCTCCTTCTCCCCTGACGTGCTCGCCGCCGTACAGCGCGCAGCCATGCCGGACTTCGACCGGTGGCAACGTTCGAGCTTGTCGGCGTCCCGGGCGCAGACCGCTTCGAGGCTGGTCTTCTCCTCATACTCACCGACCGCACCGCTCACCATCTCCGCCACCGGCTCCGGAACACCGCGCACCTGGTCGGCGGTGACCTCCTCGTTCGGCGCTGCCTTCAGGTATCGCTTGCCGATGCAGGGGATGTCGGTGATTGCATTGCCGCCGGAGTCTTGACTTCGGGGGTCAGCCCCGCAGGGTGGCGATAGCCTTCTCGATACGCTGCCGGCGCGTCTCGGGCTTCTTCGCGCCCTCGATGGCGCGTACATGCTCACGTTTGTGGCTGTACGCGAGAGCGTCGTACGCAGCGCGGGTGACGGGGTCGGCGTCCAGAGCCTGTCCGAAGTCCTCTGGCTCGACGACGACGCGCGGCTCGGTGTCGAGCTCCAATTCGACCTCGACCTCGTCGCCGATCGCAACACCTGCGGCCCGCCGGTTGGCATTGCTGAGACCGAGCAGGTGGCGGCCACGCAGGAGGGCGATCCGACTCTTCCAGGAGTGCCCGTTGACTGTGATCGTCGCGTGCGGCCGCGGGCCCCCGCCGAGCGCTGCTACCACCTCGGACGGAACTTCTAAGCCCCGCATGGGCTCAGGTGGCTCAACGTGGGCTCGAAATTTCATGATCTTCTCCTGTTCGTCCTGCCGGTTCACCGGCACTCGGGGTCACAGCCATCCGGGACGGTAGCGACAACGCGCCCCACCATCCCGGACGGCTGTGTGACAAAGTTCGCGGCTACTCCGCGTAGGGCTGGTCGGTGCCCTCGGCGCTGTAGCCGAGGCTCCAGATGTAGCCGTCCGGGTCGGCGAAGGTGCCGCCGTACCCGCCCCACGGCAGAGCGCCGGCGGGCTTGAGGATCGTGGCGCCGGCCTTCTCGGCCTCCGCCATGACCTCGTCGACCCGCGTCTCGCTGCGGACGACGTAGGTCAGGACCAGTCCGCTGAAGCCGCTGCCTTCCTGGTCCGTACCCACCTGAGCGGCCAGGCCTTCACGGCTGTAGAAGCCGACGGGCGAGGCGCCGTCCGATTCGAAGAACACCGAGATACCGAAGTCGCTCTGGATCTTCCAGCCGAGCCCCTCGGTGTAGAACTGCTTGGCCCGATCCATGTCCCGGACGCCCAGAAGGATCGAGCTGACGTGTGCCTTCATGTCTTATTCCTTTACAGATATGGTTATGTGGTGCATGGGTGGTCATGTGCCCGGCCGGGCATCCAGGCAGGGCCCGGACGCCACCCCGGCGCGTGTGTCACTTAACGGTAGAAGCGGCGGCCCGACCGGTGCTTCTTCAAACCTGACCGATGCCGCCGGTGATGATCGTTCCTTCCGTTGATGCCAGCGGTCGAGGGCCGCATAGGCGGGTCGCCACTGGTGCTGGTAGGCCTGGCGCGCCGGTTCGGTGAGTCGCGCCAGCATTGCGGCGACGGTCTGGTCGCTCGCGCCGTCCAGGAGCCACGGCAGGATTCTGGGTACGGCGGGACCGATCCGCTGGGCGTGGATCCACCCGAAGCGATTCCACTGCTCCTGGGTGACGGCCGCCTGAATCAGCGGAAGCGCCTGGTCCTCCTCGTGCCTGAGGTGTCCGGTGAGGCCGGTGACCAGGGAATCGGTGAGATCCCCGAGCCGGTCCAACCCGTCCTCGGACGCGGCCAGTACCTCATCGATCGCCTCGATGACCTGGTCGATGGCGGCGTGTTCCGCCTCCATCGCCTCCAGCAGCGTCAGATCGGCTGGCCGGTCGGCCAGGATCTGGCGCAGCATGGGCCACAGCACGTCGTCCTCAGCGGTGTGGTGGATGTGCAGGGAGGTCTTGAACAGCTCCCAGCCGGCGGCTGTGCGCAGGACGGCGCCCGGGTCGGCGCCGACCCGGGTGGTGACTCTGGCCAGGTGCTCGGCTTCCCGGCGCAGCGCGTCATGCATCGCATACATCGCCGTCATGTCGAGCGTGTCGCTCACGGCCAACTCCTTCGACGGGGCCACCACGTGCGGTTTTGGACGTCTCCTACTGTGGAGTGGCGGCGTGCCAGCATCAACGTGAGATTCCGAGCGATCCGATAACTTGGCGCTTATAACGCAACTAGGAACAACATGGAACTTAGGGACATCGAGATCTTTCTGACCCTGGCCGAGGAGCTGCACTTCGGCCGAACGGCCGCCCGGCTCCACGTGTCCCAGGCGCGGGTCAGCCAGGCGATCAGCCAGCAGGAACGCCGCATCGGGACCCCGTTGTTCGACCGCTCCAACCGCCGCCAGGTCCGCCTGACCCCGGTCGGCCGACAGTTGCGCGACGACCTGCTCCCGGTTTACGCGGGCCTACGCGAAAGCCTCGAACGCGCCCGGATGGCATCCCGCGGTATCAACGCACGGCTGCGGGTGGGCATGCTGCCCTTCAACGTCCCCGACCTGCATCCCTACTGGCGGGCATTCCGCGACCGGCACCCGCAATGGGAGCTGCAGTTGCGCCGCACCCCCTTCATCGACCCGTTCGCCGGGCTCCGCGACGGCGACATGGACGTACTGATCGCCTGGCTACCCGTGGAAGAACCCGATCTCACCGTGGGCCCGATCCTGTTCACCGACCCACGAGTCCTCGCCGTCTCCGCCGAGCACGAATTGGCCGGCCGGTCCTCCATACCCCTGGAAGCGCTCGGCGGCTTCCGACACGCCACCGCCCCCCACATGCCGGACTATTGGGAGAACAGCTACCTCCCCTTCCACACCCCGCGTGGCCAGACCATCGAACGGATCGAACCCATCGCCAACCCCGACGAGCTGATCAACCTGGTCAGCACCGGCGAGATCGTCCACAACTTCCCCGCCCACGTCACCCGATATTGGGCGATGGCGCACCTGCAGTGGCTACCCATGCCGGACATGCCACGCCTGACCTACGCCCTGATATGGCAGACCGAGGCCGAAACCGACCTGATCCGAGCACTCGCCCAGACGATCCACGACCTCGGCCCCGCCCACGGCTGAGCAACGGCCCGGCACAAATTTTCAGGTGGACCAATCACCCTGTTGGGCCCCTTCGAGGCGAGGTCAGAGGGTGCTGAACGGCTGTCGGTGACCGCCTGTGGTGGTGGACGTTGTCGTCACAGTTGTCGTCAACGCACCTGCTCGTTGCCTTGGATCGTGGTAGTCATCGATCGTCTGGCGGCCCGTCTTCGCTGAGGCGCGGACGGCGCCGGCCGGGACCGGCCGAAGAGCCGCAGCCCGGCCGGCGGGCCGACCGGCGCGCGACGCGGGCCGCCGTAGGCGGACCGCTTTAACCCTGTAGTGATACTTGTCGCCGAAAACGGCTCTGGCCCAAGATCGACACCGGATGCTCCGGGTGATCAAGGGCCAGGATCTAGTTAAACCCGCAGGTCTACGCGTCGCCGGAGGTCAGGCCAACCGGGCACGAGACGCCGGTCCCGCCGATCCCACAGTAGCCCCCGGGATTCTTGAAAAGGTACTGCTGGTGATACTCCTCCGCGAAGAAGTAGTCCCCGGCCGGGGCGATCTCGGTGGTGATCTGGCCGTGGCCGGCCTCGTTGAGCACCTTCTGGTAGGTGTCACGTGAGGCCAGGGCGGACTTCTCCTGCTCCGGCGAGTGGAAGTAGACCGCCGAGCGGTACTGGGTGCCTACGTCGTTGCCCTGACGCATGCCCTGGGTGGGGTTGTGAGCCTCCCAGAAGACGCGGAGCAGCTCCTCGTAGGACACCTTGGACGGATCGAAGACCACCCGGACGGCCTCGGTGTGTCCGGTCTGGCCGGTGCAGACCTCTTCGTAGGTCGGATTCCGGGTGTGACCGCCCTCGTAGCCGACCGAGGTGGACACCACGCCGGGGGTCTGCCAGAAAATGCGCTCGGCACCCCAGAAGCAGCCGAGGCCGAAGTCGGCGATCTCGCTCCCCTCGGGGTACGGCGGAGCCAGCGGGGCGTCGAGCACCGCATGACGGGCGGGCACCGCCATACGGGTGGAGCGGCCCGGAAGCGCGTTCTCCGGAGACACCATGGAAGTCTTGTCCGTGCCGAACAGCCAGCCCATTGCGGACCTCCTCTGCGAGCTTTCTGCCAGTGGAAACCATCGGAGGAGCCCCGATGTTCCCGTAAGCAATGCTTAACAATTGCGAAAGAACTGCTAAATTGTATTAAATAAGGTAAGCAGTCAAAATAAGCTACATGCCTGAATCGCGCCGTGGAGTCCTGTACGGCATCGCCGCCTACACCATGTGGGGCCTCTTCCCGCTGTACTGGCCGCTCCTGAAGCCCTCGACCGCCTGGGAGATCCTGGCCCACCGCATCGCGTGGTCCCTGGTCGCCGTCGTCGCCATTCTCGCGGTACGGCGTCACTGGTCCTGGTTCCGTGAGCTGCTGCGCACCCCGAAGAAGCTCGGCCTCCTCGCCCTGGCCGCAGTGATCGTCACGGTCAACTGGGGCGTCTACATCTACGCCGTGAACAGCGGGCATGTGGTCGAGAGCGCCCTCGGCTACTTCATCAACCCCCTGGTCAGCGTGCTCTTCGGCGTCTTCCTCCTCAAGGAGCGCCTACGCCCGTGGCAGTGGGGCGCGGTCGGACTGGGCGCCCTGGCCGTGGTCGTCCTCACCGTCGACTACGGCCGGCCGCCGTGGATCGCGCTGGTCCTGGCGGTCACCTTCGGCACCTACGGGTTGATCAAGAAGATCGCACAGGTCGGCGCTGCGGAGAGCATGACCATCGAGACGCTGGTGCTGCTGCTGCCCGCCCTCGGCTACCTGCTCTACCTGCAAGGACAGGGCACCGGGACCTTCGGGAGCATCAGTGCGGGCCACGCCCTCCTGCTGGCCGGCAGCGGTGTGATCACGGCCATTCCGCTGCTCTGCTTCACCTCCGCGGCGCTCCGGGTGCCGCTCACCACGATCGGACTGCTCCAGTACATCGCCCCCGTGCTGCAGTTCCTCGTCGGCGTGTTCGTCATCCACGAGGACATGCCGTCCAGCCGCTGGACCGGGTTCGCCATCGTCTGGCTGGCCCTTTCGGTCTTCACCTGGGACAGTCTCCGCGCCGCCCACCGGGCCCGCCGTACGGCACTGGAGACCGTGGCCGTCTAGCACGGAGGGCTCCGTCACACTGGGCGTACGGACTGTCACGTTTACCGGATGAGAGCGGCCCGGCCCTGTTATGGTTTACCCGTTCGGACCGGTCGGGGCCGGGCTGCCGCCTCCGCGGGCAGGGAGGCGGGCAGTCGCTCTCTCCGGGGCTGTAAGGGCCGCACGACGCTTGTGACGTGCAGAGGCGAGCTCAGCCGGAGCGCTCGACGACGTAGTCGCAGAGTGCGAGGTAGGCGGCACGGGCGGGAATGTCGGGAAGGCCCGACAGGTCCGCACGGGCGCGGTCCATCCAGGCGTCCAGCTCGGCGCGGGCGCGTGCCATGGCCGGGTTCGCGCGCAGCAGCCGGAGGGCCTCGTCGATGTCGTCCTCGGCCACCGGTCCGGCCAGCAGCTCGCGCAGGCGGGCGTCCTGCGGCGCGTCGGATGACAGGGCGTACAGCACCGGCAGGGTCCGGATGCCCTCACGCAGATCGGTGCCGGGCGTCTTGCCGGACTCAACCGAGTCGGAGGCGACGTCCAGCAGGTCGTCGCCGAGCTGCCAGCCGACGCCGATGGCCTCGCAGGCGCGGGTCAGCCGGTTGACGACCTCGGGCGAGGCGCCGCTCAGCAGGGCACCGAACCGGCCGGAGGTGGCGATCAGGGAGCCGGTCTTGTCGGCCAGGACATCGATGTAGTGGGCCACGAGGTCCTCGTCGGGGCGGGGCCCGATGGTCTCGCGGATCTGCCCCCGGACCAGGCGGGAGAACGTCTGGGCCTGGATCCGGATGATGTCGGCGCCGAGTTCGGCGAGGATCTCCGAGGCCTGGGCGAACAGGTAGTCGCCGGTCAGGATGGCCACGGTGTTACCCCAGCGGGCGTTGGCCGACGGGGAGCCCCGGCGCACCGGGGCCTCGTCCATGACGTCGTCGTGGTAGAGCGTCGCCAGGTGGGTCAGTTCGATGACCACCGCCCCGGGAACCACTCCGGCGGCGTCCGGCGAGCCGAACTGGGCGGCGAGCAGCACGAGCATGGCGCGGAACCGCTTGCCGCCCGCATCGATGAGGTGCTTGGACGCCTCCGTGACGAAGGCGTCCTCGCTCTCCACCGAGGTCCGGAGCAACTTCTCCACCTCGGCCAGTCCACTGGCGACGTCCTGCGCCAACCGCTCGTCGACGAACGGCAGGTCAACAACCGGTGGCGCAGCCATGAAGCCTTACTCCTCTAACGAATGAACAGCGCGGACGCAGCCTGGTCCGCCAGATCGAGCACCGGCTGCGGGAAAACCCCCAGCACTACGGTAGCCGCTGCCGCGAGGGCGACCACAGCTGAGGTGCCCACGGTGGGTGCGGCGATGGTCGGACCGTCGGCGGCCGGCTCGTTGAAGAACATCAGCACGATCACGCGGACGTAGAAGAACGCGGCGATCGCCGAGCTCACCACACCCACGATGACCAGCGGCAGCGCCCCTCCGGAGACCGCGGCGGCGAACACGGCGTACTTCCCGAAGAAGCCGCTGGTCAGCGGGATACCCGCGAAGGCCAGCAGGAAGAAGGCGAAGATGCCGGCCAGCACCGGGGACCGCTTGCCGAGCCCGGCCCACCGGGACAGATGCCCGGCCTCGCCACCCGCGTCGCGGACCATCGTGACGATCGCGAAGGCGCCGACCGTGGTGAAGCCGTACGCGGCCAGGTAGAACAGGATGGCCGACAGCGACTGGGTGTTCTGCGCGAAGGTGCCGATCGCGATCACGCCGGTGAGCAGGAAGCCCGCGTGCGCGACCGAGGAGTAGGCCAGCATGCGCTTGATGTCGGTCTGGGTGATGGCCAGGATCGCACCGACGATCATGGTCAGGATCGCGACGCCCCACATGACCGGCTGCCAGTTCCACTCCAGGCCGCCCAGGGCGACCCAGAAGACCCGGAGCACGGCGCCGAAGGCAGCCACCAGCACGGTGGAGGCCATCAGGGCGGTGACGGCGGTGGGCGCGCCCTGGTAGACGTCGGGCTTCCACGCCTGGAACGGCGCGGCACCGATCTTGAACAGCAGGCCGACACCGAGCATCGCGACGCCGATGTACAGCAGCGTGTCCTGGCCGGTGACCGTGCTGAGCGCGTCGGAGATGGCCTTCAGGTCGACCGAACCGGCGTAGCCGTACACCAGGGCCATGCCGTACAGGAAGAAGGCCGAGGAGAACGCGCCCAGCAGGAAGTATTTGACCGAGGCCTCCTGCGAGAGCAGGCGGCGACGGCGGGCCAGGCCGCAGAGCAGGTACAGCGGCAGGGACATGACCTCAAGGGCGACGAACATGACCAGCAGGTCGTTGGCCGCGGCGAAGAGCAGCATGCCGCCGACCGCGAAGAGCAGCAGCGGGTAGACCTCGGTCTGGACGTACCCGTTGCGGACCGCCTCCTCCTCGTCGGCGCTCCCCGGTACGGCCGCCGCCTGCGCGACGAACTGCTCGTCGTCGTTGACCAGCAGCACACTGACGAAGGCCAGGATGAGGATGATGCCCCAGATGAACAGGGAGGGTCCGTCGACCGCGACCGCGCCCATGGCGGCGGCCTTGTCCGGCAGGCCGTTCGCGGCCGTCAGGATGGTCGTGACGAACGCGCCGACCAACGCCAGCAGCGTGAGCGGCACATGGATCGACTTGCGCAGGTAGCGGGGCGCGAACGCCTCGACCAGCACACCGATGATCGCCGCGCCGAACACCACCAGCATCGGGGAGAGCAGCGCGTATTCGATCGTCGGAGCTTGGATGGTGCCGTTCACTGCCCGGCCCCCTTCTTGTCAGCGACGGCTGGGGTGAACTGGCTCACGTGGACGTTGGACAGAGTCTGGTCCACCGCCGGGTTGATCACGTTGAGCACCGGCGCGGGGAAGAAGCCGAGGGCGATGATCACCGCGACCAGCGGTGCCACCACCCACCGCTCCCGCGCGTTCAGGTCGGTGAAGCCCTTGACCGACTCGGCTGTCGGGCCGTTCATCGTCCGCTGGTACATCCACAGGATGTAGACGGCCGCCAGGACCACACCGCTGGTGGCGATGATCGCCGGGACCGCGTAGCGCTCGTAGGTGCCCATCAGGACCATGAACTCGCTGACGAACGAGGACAGGCCCGGCAGGGAGAGGCCCGACAGTCCGGCGATCAGGAAGGTGCCGGCGAGGAGCGGAGCGACCTTCTGCACGCCGCCGTAGTCGGCTATCTGGCTGGAACCCCGGCGGTAGATCAGGAATCCGGCGATCAGGAACAGCGCACCGGTCGAGAAGCCGTGGTTGACCATGTAGAGCGTGGCGCCCGCGCCTCCGTGCGAGGTCATCGCGAAGACGCCCAGCGCGATGAAGCCGAAGTGCGAGATGGAGGTGTAGGCGATCAGGCGCTTGATGTCGGTCTGGCCGATCGCCACGATCGCGCCGTAGACGATGCCCACGACCGCCAGGACGATCACCAGCGGGGTGAAGAACTTCGCCGCGTCCGGGAACAGCTCCAGGCAGAAGCGGAGCATGCCGTAGGTTCCGACCTTGTCCAGCACGCCGACCAGCAGCACCGCGGCGCCGGCCGGGGCCTGCGCGGCCGCGTCGGGCAGCCAGGTGTGGAACGGCCAGAGCGGCGCCTTGACCGCGAACGCGACGAAGAAGCCGAGGAACAGCCACTTCTGCGTGGTCGGGTCCTGGATGACCCCGATCAGCTCGGGGAACATGAACGTGCCCTTTTCGGCGATCACGTAGAGCGCGATCACCGCGACCAGCATGAGCAGCCCGCCGAACAGCGAGTAGAGCAGGAACTTCACAGCCGCGTAGGACCGCTGGGCGCCGCCGTACGATCCGATCATGAAGTACATCGGGATCAGCATGGCTTCGAAGAAGACGTAGAAGAGGAAGACGTCGGTCGCCGCGAAGACGCCGATCATCATCGCTTCCAGCACCAGCAGCAGCGCGAAGTAGGTCTTCACCGACCGCTTGGGCGGGGCCGCGGCCCCGGTGCCGTCGGCGTCGTGCCAGGAGGCCAGGATCACGATCGGCACGAGCACCACCGACAGCGCGATCAGCACCAGGGCGATGCCGTCCACGCCGACGCCGTAGTGCACGCCGAACCGGGGAATCCAGTCGTAGACCTCGGCGAACTGGAAGCGCGTCGCCGAGGTGGGGTTGAACTGGGCCGCCACCACACCGGTCAGTACCAGCACGACCAGCGAGACCACCAGGGCCGCCTGCTTGGCGAGCTTGTCACTCTTGGTGAGGGAGACCCCGACCGCGCCCAGCACGGGCACGGCCATCAGGATCGAGAGCCAGGGCATCACATGTTCCCTACGTAGAGCAGCGCGCCAACGACCACGGCGGCACCGAAGAGGATGGACAACGCGTAGGACCGCACGTAGCCGGTCTGGATGCGACGCAGCCGTCCGGAGGTCCCGCCGATCCCCGCGGCCAGCCCGTTGACCAGGCCGTCGATGCCGCGGTTGTCCACGAACACCGCGATCCGGGCCAGCCACTGGCCGGGGCGCATGAACAGCGTCTCGTTCAGGGCGTCGCCGTACAGGTCACGACGGGCGAACGTGGTGAGGAACGAGCCGCGGGGGGCGACCTGGGGCACCTCGGCGGAGCCGTACCGGAACCAGGCGAAGACGACGCCGACCGCGACCAGGGCGAGCGTGGCCAGACCGGGGACGCTGAAGGCGTGGAAGCCGGGCAGCTCCTCGGGCAGGCCGACGGCCGGGGCGAGGAACTTCATGAACCGGTTGCCCAGGATCAGGAAGGCGCCCAGGAAGACCGAGCCGATGGACAGGATGATCAGCGGCACGGTCATGACCGAGGGCGACTCGTGCGGGTGCGCGTCGTCGGCCCAGCGCTTCTTGCCGAAGAAGGTCATGAAGATCATCCGCGACATGTAGAAGCCGGTGATGCCGGCGCCCACGACCGCGAGCCAGCCCAGGATCTCGTTGTGCTCCATGGCCGTCTCGATGATGCCGTCCTTGGTGAAGTAACCGGACAGCAGCGGGAAGCCGATGATCGCCAGGTAGCCGACGATGAAGGTGATCGCGGTGACCTTCATCACCGGGAACAGCCCGCCGTACCGGCGCATGTCGACCTCGTCGTTCATGGCGTGCATGACGGAGCCGGCACCGAGGAACATGTTGGCCTTGAAGAAGCCGTGCGTGATCAGGTGCGCGATGGCGAAGGCGTAACCCGCCGGGCCGATGCCCGCGGCGAGCATCATGTAGCCGATCTGCGACATCGTCGAGCCGGCCAGGCCCTTCTTGATGTCGTCCTTGGCGCAACCGATGATCGCACCCGCGAGCAGCGTGGCCACGCCGACGATCGTCACGACGAGCTGCGCGGTCGGGGCGACCTCGAAGAACGCGCCGGAGCGGACGACCAGGTAGACACCGGCGGTGACCATGGTCGCGGCGTGGATGAGGGCCGAGACCGGGGTCGGGCCCTCCATCGCGTCCAGCAGCCACGACTGCAGCGGGAGCTGGGCCGACTTGCCGCAGGCACCGAGGAGCAGCAGCAGGCCGATGGCGGTCATCGTGCCGTTGGGGGCCTCGCCCGCGAGCGGGAAGACCTCCTTGAAGGCGACCGAGCCGAACGTCGTCCAGACCGTGAAGATCGCGATCAGCAGGCCGAAGTCGCCGACCCGGTTGACGATGAACGCCTTCTTGGCGGCCGCCGCCGCGGTGGGCTTGAACTGCCAGAACCCGATCAGCAGGTAGGACGCGAGACCCACGCCCTCCCAGCCGACGAACAGGCCGACGTAGTTGTCGGACAGCACCAGCAGGAGCATCGCCGCGACGAACAGGTTCAGGTAGGCGAAGAACCGGCGCCGGTCGGGGTCGTGCGACATGTAGCCGATCGAGTAGATGTGGATCAGCGATCCCACACCGGTGATCAGCAGCGCGAAGCTGATCGACAGCGGGTCGATCAGCAGGTTCATGTCGACGACGCCGGGGATGAAGATGAAACGCTCGGAGAGATCGACCGCCTGGCGACGTTGGTCCTCGGGCAGGCCGAGCATCTCCAAGAAGGAGAGAACGGCCACCACGAAGGAGGCCACCACCATGGCGACACCGAGGAAGTGACCCCAGCGGTCGGTACGGCGTCCGAACAGCAACAGGATCGCGGCACCGAGCAGCGGCAGCGCGATCATCAGCCAGGAGACCCCGATCACTCCACCGGAGTGCGGGACGATCTCAACAGGAGATTGCACCGGCCACCTCTTAGTACTTCAGCAGGTTGGCGTCGTCCACCGACGCGGACCTGCGGGTTCGGAAGATCATCACGATGATGGCAAGGCCGATAACGACCTCCGCCGCGGCCACCACCATCACGAAGAACGCGATGAGCTGGCCGTCCAGGTTGCCGTGCTGCCTGGCGAAGGTGACGAACGCGAGGTTGCAGGCGTTGAGCATGAGCTCCACGCACATGAACACCACGATCGCGTTGCGTCGCACCAGCACGCCGACGGCGCCGATCGCGAACAGCAGCGCGGAGAGCACCAGGTAGTGAGTGGTCACTTGCTGTCCTCCTGCTGAAGCGCGTCCTTGGCCTGGACGGGCTTGTCGGCCAGGTCGGGCTCCTCATCCTGCGCGGTGTCCTTGTCCAGGACCTGCCTGATGAGTGCCGCCTTCGCCGGGTCGGTGGGCGCGAAACCGTCCTCGATCTCGTGCCGGGCGAGCACCCGGTTGATCGACTTGACCGAGACCGAGCCGTCGGGCAGCAGGGCCGGCATGTCGATCGCGTTGTGCAGGGCGTAGGTGCCCGGGCCGGGCAGCGGCGACGGCTGCGGACCGGTGAACCGGGCGCGGGCCAGGTCGCGCTGGGTGGCCTTGGGCTGGGTCCGCTCACGGTGGGCCAGGACCATCGCACCGAGCGCGGCGGTGATCAGCAGCGCCGAGGTGACCTCGAAGGCGAAGACGTGCCTGGTGAAGATGAGCTGCGCCAGAGCCGGAACGTTGCCGCCCGCCCCCTTCACGGCGCCGTCCATGCCCACCGCCGGGGTGAACACCGTGTTGCCGACGCCCAGGGCCAGCAGGGCGGCGAAGCCCAGGCCCGCGACGGCCGCCCAGAAGCGCTGCCCCTTGATCGTCTCCACCAGCGAGTCGGCGGAGTCCACGCCGACGAGCATCAGGACGAACAGGAAGAGCATCATGACCGCGCCGGTGTAGACGATGATCTGCACCGCGGCGAGGAAGGGCGCGTCCTGGACGGCGTAGAGCACCGCGAGGGACAGCATGACGACACCCAGCATGAGGGCCGAATAGACGGCCTTGCGGCTGAAGACGAGCCCGAGGGCGGCCGCCACCGAGACGACCGCCAGCACCCAGAACGTGATGGTCTCACCCATTGTTACGTCCCAGCCGGTAGTAGTCCTCTTCGGTCTCGCCCAGCCGCATCGCGTGCGGAGGGACCTCCATGCCGGGACCGAGCGGCGCGAGGAGCATCTCCTTGGTGTAGATGAGGCTCTCGCGGCTTGAGTCGGCGAGCTCGTACTCGTTGGTCATGGTCAGCGCGCGGGTGGGGCAGGCCTCGATGCAGAGGCCGCACAGGATGCACCGCAGATAGTTGATCTGGTACGTGCGCCCGTATCGCTCACCCGGCGAGAACCGCTCCTCGTCGGTGTTGTCCGCACCTTCGACGAAGATCGCGTCGGCCGGACACGCCCAGGCGCAGAGCTCACAGCCGACGCACTTCTCCAGGCCGTCGGGCCAGCGGTTGAGCTGGTGCCGGCCGTGGAAGCGCGGAGCCGTGGGCCGCTTCTCCTCAGGGTAGTTGACCGTCTCGACCTTCTTGAACATGGTGTGGAAGGTCACGCCGAACCCCTTGACGGGGTTCAGCCAATCAGTTAGTCCCACTGGGAACCTCCTTGCGCTCTACCCCGTGGTAGTGCGGCAGGTCGAGCGGCGGCACAGGGAAACCACCCGCGGCCGGCTCGGCGTCGAGCCGCTCGAACTCGGCTTGGACCTGAGCGGCCTTTTCGTCCTTGCGCTTCTGCAGCACGCTGTCGAAACGCCACCAGATGACGATGCAGCCGACGAGCACGAGCGCGGCCAGGATCATCACCAACGACCGGTTGGCGCCGTCCGTCTGCATGGCCCTGACGGTGGCGACCAGCAGGATCCAGCCCAGGTTGAGCGGGATGAGGACCTTCCATCCCAGGGCCATGAGCTGGTCGTAGCGGACGCGCGGCAGCGAGGCGCGGCACCAGACGAAGAAGGAGAAGACCAGCACCATCTTCAGGAAGAACCACAGCAGCGGCCACCAGCCGGTGTTCGCCCCGTCCCACATGGAGATCGGCCACGGGGCCCGCCAGCCGCCCATGAACAGGGTGATCGACACGGCGGACACCACGAAGACGTTGACGTACTCGGCGAGCATGATGACGGCGAACTTCAGCGAGTTGGAGTACTCGGTCTGGAAGCCGCCGACCAGCTCGCCCTCGCCCTCGGGCAGGTCGAAGGGGACCCGGTTGGTCTCGCCCAGCATCGTGACGATGTAGATCAGGAAGGACGGGATCAGCAGGATCATGTACCACGAGGGCATCGGGATGCTGAGGCCGCCCAGCGTGAGCGTGCTGCCGTTCGCCTGAGCGGCCACGATCTCCGAGGTGGACAGCGTCCCGGCGTACAGGAACACGCCCACGAACGACAGGCCCATCGCGATCTCGTAGGAGACCACCTGCGCACTGGCCCGCAGGCCGCCCAGGATCGTGTACGGAGAGCGCGAGCCCCAGCCCGCGAGCACGATGCCGTACACGCCGATCGAGGCCATCGCCAGCACCAGCAGCACGGCGACCGGCAGGTCGGTGAGCTGCAGCGGCGTCTTGACGCCGAACATCGAGACGATCGGCCCCATCGGGATGACGGAGAAGGCCAGGAAGGCGGGGACCGCGAGGACGACCGGGGCGATGAAGTAGATCACCTTGTCCACGGTCCGCGGCATCAGGTCTTCCTTGAGCCCCATCTTCAGGCCGTCGGCCACCGACTGGAGCAGGCCGAACTTACCGGCCCGGTTGGGACCGTAGCGGTTCTGCATGCGGGAGATGAGCTTGCGCTCGAACCACACGCCGAAGAGCACGCCCAGCATCAGGACGGCGAAGATGACGACGGCCTTGATGATGCTGATCCAGACGGGGTCCTTGCCGAAGTCGGCAAGGGTCGGATCGGCCGCCGCTAGAAGAGTCCGGGCATTCATTGGTCGCTCACCGTTCCTCGTTCGCGTCGTGGGCGGCCGCCGGGCCGGAGGCTCGCTCCGGAGACGCCGTCTCGCCGGCCACTGCGCTCATTGCGTCGGGTCCGCTCGCGAGGACACTCCCGATCCTGACGATGTCCCCGGCCGTGGCGCACAGGTCGCGGGTCACCGAGCGGCCCGCGGAGTTCGCCGGCAGCCAGACCACCCTGTCGGGCAGGTCGGCGATCCGGACCGGCAGGCTCAGCGAGCCCTGCCCCGTGGTGATGGTGACCTTGTCGCCGTCGACGACCCCGGACTCGGCCGCGGTGGCGGCCGAGATCAGGGCCTCGGACGTCCGGGACGTGCCCGCGAGGTACGGCTCGCCGTCCTGCAGGCGACCGTCGTCGAGCAGCAGGTGCCAGGTGGCCAGGACCGCCTCGCCCGCCTTCGGGGCGGCGGTCGCCCGGCCGCGCGCGGTCGGGGCCGCGGCCCGGGAACCGCGCCACGCGCCGATCGAGCTGAGCTCGCGGCGGGCGGCGGCCGGGTCCGGCAGACCGAGGTGCACGTCCATGTGGTCGGCGATGGCGGAGACGGCCCGCAGGTCGCTCATGATCCCGGGGACCGGGAGCGCCTCCGCGAACGTACGGCCGCGGCCCTCCCAGTTGACGAACGTTCCGGCCTTCTCGGTCACCGTGGCGACCGGCAGCACCACGTCGGCGCGGTCGGTGACCGCGCTGGCGCGCTGCTCCAGGCTCACGATGAACGGGGTGTTCTCCAGGGCCGCCAGGGCGGCCTCGGGGTCGGCCAGGTCGTAGGGGTCGACACCGGCGACGACGAGGGCGTCGAGCTCCCCGTTCAGCGCCGCCGCCAGGATGGCGGAGGTGTCGCGGCCCGGTGTATCGGGAAGCGAGGCGACGTTCCATGCCCTGGCCACTTCGGCGCGGGCGGTCTCGTCGGCGGCCGGACGGCCGATCGGCAGCAGGTTCGGCAGCGCTCCGGCCTCGATCGCGCCGCGCTCACCGGCCCGGCGCGGGACCCAGGCCAGGCGGGCGCCGCCGGCCTCGGCCAGCCGTACCAGCGCGGACAGTGCGCCCGGAGCCGTGGCGAGCCGCTCACCGGCGAGGATGATCGTGCCCGGCTGCCTGACCGCCTCGGAGAGCGGCGAGACGCCGGAGATCAGATCCTCGACCGCCGCGGCCTCGGCGCCGGGCAGCGTGCGTACCAGCGTGCCGCCCATCTTGGCCAGCGACTCGGTGGCGAACGGCGCGATCGAGAAGACCTTCAGGCCCTTCTTCCGCCACGCCTTGCGCAGGCGCAGGAAGACGATCGGCGACTCGTCCTCGGGCTCGAAGCCCACCAGGAGCACGGCCGGAGCCTTCTCCAGGTCGCGGTAGCGGATCTCGATGCCCTTGCCCGCGACGGCGTGCGCCAGGAACTGCGCCTCCTCCGCGGAGTGCGGCCTGGACCGGAAGTCGACGTCGTTGGTGCCGAGCGCGATCCGGGCGAACTTGGCGTAGCCATAGGCCTCTTCGACGGTGACCCGACCGCCGACGAGCACACCGGCGCTGCCGCGGGCGGCGGCCAGGCCCTTGGCCGCGGCGGCGAGCGCCTCGGGCCAGGAGGCCGGCACCAGGTGGCCCTCCTCGTCACGGACGAGGGGGGTCTTCAGCCGGTCGGGCTGGGTCGCGTAGCTGAAGGCCCAGCGGCCCTTGTCGCAGTTCCACTCCTCGTTGACCTCCGGGTCGTCCCCGGCCAGCCGCCGGGTGACCTTGCCGCGGCGGTGGTCGGTGCGGAGCGAGCAGCCGCTGGCGCAGTGCTCGCACGCGCTGGGCGTGGAGACCAGGTCGAACGGACGGGCCTGGAACCGGTAGGCGGCGCCGGTCAGCGCGCCCACCGGGCAGATCTGGATGGTGTTGCCGGAGAAGTAGGACTCGAACGGCTGCCCGTTGGCGGCGCCGACCTGCTCCTTGGCCCCGCGCTCGAAGAAGTCGATGAGCGGGTCTCCGGCGATCTCATCGGAGAAGCGGATGCAGCGGGCGCACTGGACGCAGCGCTCGCGGTCGAGCAGCACCTCGGTGGAGAGCGCGACCGGCTTCTCGAAGGTGCGCTTCTTCTCCTCGAAGCGGCTCTCGCCCTGGCCGTTGGACATGGCCTGGTTCTGCAGCGGGCACTCGCCGCCCTTGTCGCAGACCGGGCAGTCCAGCGGGTGGTTCAGGAGCAGCAGCTCCATCACCCCGCGCTGGGCCTTCTCCGCGACCGGGGAGGTGAGCTGGGTCTGGATGACCATGCCCGGAGCGACCTCGATGGCGCAGGAGGGCTGCGGCTTCGGGAAGCCCCGGCCGTTGCCCGCGTCGGTGATGTCCACCAGGCACTGGCGGCAGTTGGCGGCCGGCTCCAGCAGCGGGTGGTCGCAGAACCGGGGGATCTGGATTCCGAGCAGCTCGGCGGCCCGGATGATCAACGTGCCCTTCGGGACGCTCACCTGGAAACCGTCGATCGTGACGGTCACCAGATCTACCGGCACCTGGGCCGGTGTCGTCGCTTCGACGGTCATGGCGCCTCCTCCGTCGGCCCCGGGACCGAGACGGTGCTGTGCTTGCTGGTTGCCTCGCTCACTTGTCCCCCCACACCGTGGACGGAGCGTGATCGAACGGGCAGCCGCCGATCTCGAAGTGCTTGAGGTATTCGTCGCGGAAGTATTTCACCGAGGAGTGGATGGGGCTGGTGGCACCGTCGCCCAGGGCGCAGAAGGAGCGGCCCAGGATGTTGTCGGCGATGTCGGTGATCGTGGTCAGGTCCTCCTCGGTGCCCTGACCCTTCTCCAGCCGCTTGAGCACCTGCTTGAGCCAGTAGGTGCCCTCCCGGCAGGGAGTGCACTTGCCGCAGGACTCGTGCGCGTAGAACTCGGTCCACCGCAGTACGGCGCGGACCACGCAGGTGGTCTCGTCGAAGATCTGCAGCGCCCGGGTGCCGAGCATGGAGCCCTTGGCGCCAACCGACTCGAAGTCGAGCGGGACGTCCAGGTGCTCGTCGGTGAAGATCGGGGTGCTCGATCCGCCCGGGGTCCAGAACTTGATCCGGTGCCCCTCGCGGATCCCGCCCGCCATGTCGAGCAGCTCGCGCAGTGTGATGCCGAGCGGAGCCTCGTACTGGCCGGGACGGGTGACGTGGCCGCTCAGCGAGAAGATGCCGAAACCCTTGGACTTCTCGGTGCCCATCCCCGCGAACCAGTCGGCCCCGTTGGAGATGATCGAGGGAACGCTGGCCACGGACTCGACGTTGTTCACGACGGTGGGCGAGGCGTAGAGGCCCGCCACGGCCGGGAAGGGAGGCTTGAGCCGAGGTTGGCCGCGATAGCCCTCCAGCGAGTCCAGCAGCGCCGTCTCCTCGCCGCAGATGTAGGCGCCCGCCCCGCTGTGGACCACGAGCTCCAGGTCGAAGCCGGAACCGAAGAGGTCCTTGCCGAGCAGGCCCGCCTCGTAGGCCTCGGCCACGGCCGCCTGCAGGCGGCGGATGACGTGCAGCACCTCGCCGCGGACGTAGATGAAGGCGTGGCTGGCACGGATCGCGTACGAGGTGATGATGATGCCCTCGACCAGCGCGTGCGGGTTGGCCATCATGAGCGGGATGTCCTTGCAGGTGCCCGGCTCGGACTCGTCGGCGTTGACCACCAGGTAGTGCGGCTTGCCGTCGCCCTGGGGGATGAAGCCCCACTTCATGCCGGTGGGGAAGCCCGCGCCGCCACGGCCGCGCAGGCCCGAGTCCTTGACGGCCTGGATGACGGCGTCGGGATCCATGCCCAGCGCCTTCCTGGCCGCCGCGTAGTCGCCGTAGCCCTCCAGGGTGAAGGAGTTGGGCTGGTCCCAGTTCGCGGTGAGGACCGGAGTGAGAGTCGTCATGGTGCCTCTGGGGCCTTCCATCCGTTGGCCTTAGCGACCTTGAGTCCTTCGAGGGAGGGACCGTTCGCCGAGGGGCCGTCACCGGCCAGACCGTCGGGCAGACCGGACAGCACCCGCGAGGCCTCCTTGAAGGTGCAGAGCCTCTTGGGCCCGCGGGTCGGCGAGATCTCCTTGCCGTCCCGCAGGTCGTCGACGAGCTGCTTGGCCGAGTCGGGGGTCTGGTTGTCGAAGAACTCCCAGTTGACCATCATCACCGGGGCGAAGTCGCAGGCGGCGTTGCACTCGAGCCGCTCCAGCGAGACCTTCCCGTCCGGGGTCGCCTCGTCGTGGCCGACGCCGACGTGCTCCGACAGCTCGTCCCAGATCTGGTCGCCGCCCATGACCGCGCACAGCGTGTTGATGCACACGCCGACGTGGTAGTCGCCCATCGGCTTGCGCTTGTACATCGTGTAGAAGGTCGACACGCCCACGACCTCGGCCTTGCTCAGGCCGAGCATCTCGGCGCAGAACTCCTGGCCGTCGTCGGAGACGTAGCCGTCCTCCGACTGCACCAGGTGCAGCAGGGGCAGCAGCGCCGACCGGGGCTTGGGATAGCGGCCGATGATCTCCTTGGCGTCTCGTTCCAGACGCTCCCGGACTTCCGGTGTATAGCCCGTGCTCATGGTCGCGCTCCCCTCCTCATTCGCTACGCGGACGGCCTCGTTCCTCGGCCGGCCACTGCGCTCACTCGTCGGCTCGCCGCTCACCGGTCCACACCTCCCATGACAGGGTCGATCGAAGCCACTGCCGAGATGACGTCGGCGACCATGCCGCCCTCGCACGTCGCGGGCATGGCCTGCAGGTTCGTGAAGGACGGGTCGCGGAAGTGCACCCGGTAGGGCCGGGTGCCGCCGTCGCTGACCACGTGGGCGCCGAGCTCGCCGCGGGGCGACTCGACCGAGGCGAAGGCCTGCCCGGCCGGCACCCGGAAGCCCTCGGTCACCAGCTTGAAGTGGTGGATCAGCGCTTCCATCGAACCGCTCATGATGTGCGCGATGTGGTCGGGCGAGTTACCGAGACCGTCGGGGCCGAGCGCGAGCTGCGCGGGCCAGCCGATCTTCTTGTCGTCCACCATCACCCGGCCGCCCTTGAGCGGCCCGGACAGACGGTCCAGAGCCTGCTCGATGATCTTGAGCGACTCCTCCATCTCGGCCATGCGCACGAGGTAGCGGCCGTAGACGTCGGCGGTCTTCTCGGTCGGGACGTCGAAGTCGTAGGTCTCGTACCCGCAGTAGGGCTGCGACTTGCGCAGGTCCCAGGGCAGGCCCGCGGCCCGCAGCATCGGGCCGGTGACCCCCAGCGCCATGCAGCCGGTGAGGTCGAGGTAGGCGACGTCCTTGGTGCGGGCCAGGTAGACCGGGTTCGCGTCGAGCATCTTGCGCATGTCCTTGATACGCCCCGGCATGACCTTGAGCAGCTCGCCGACCTTGTCCACGGCGCCGGCCGGGAGGTCGACCGAGACGCCGCCGGGCCGGATGTAGGCCATGTTCATCCGCAGGCCGGTGATGTACTCCATCACGTCGAGCACCATCTCGCGCTCGCGGGACCCGAAGAGGAACGGCGTGGTCGCGCCCAGCTCCATGCCGAAGGTGCCGATGGCCACCATGTGCGAGGAGATGCGGGTGAGCTCCATCATCATCACGCGGATGGCCTGGGCCCGCTCGGGGACCCGGTCGGTGATGCCGAGCAGCTTCTCGACGCCCATGCAGTAGGCGGTCTCGTTGAAGATCGGCGCGAGGTAGTCCATCCGGGTGACGAACGTCGTCCCCTGGGTCCACGTCCGGAACTCGATGTTCTTCTCGATGCCGGTGTGCAGGTAGCCGATGACCGTGCGGGCCTCGGTGACCGTCTCGCCGTCCAGGTTCAGGATCAGGCGGAGCACGCCGTGCGTGGACGGGTGCTGCGGGCCCATGTTGATGACGAGCTGCTCGTCCTGCTGGCCGGAGAGGGTCTCGACCAGCTCCGTCCAGTCGTTGCCGGAGACGGTGTAGACCTTGCCTTCGGTTGCTTCCTCATGGGGAGCGGTCACTTGTACGACCTCCTCTCGTCCGGCGCGGGAACCTGGGCGCCGCGGTATTCGACCGGGATGCCGCCCAGCGGGTAGTCCTTGCGCTGAGGGTGACCATCCCAGTCGTCGGGCATCATGATGCGGGTCAGCGCCGGGTGGCCGTCGAAGACGATCCCGAAGAAGTCCCAGGTTTCCCGCTCGTGCCAGTCGTGGGTCGGGTAGACCGGAACGGTGGAGGGAATGTGCGGGTCGGCGTCGGGGCAGGACACCTCGACGCGCAGGCGCCGGTTGTGCGTGATCGAGCACAGGTGGATCACCGCGCGCAGCTCCTCACCCTCCAGGTGGGGATAGTGCACGCCGGAGACGCCGAGCGAGAGCTCGAAACGCAGGGCCGGGTCGTCGCGCAGGATCCTGGCGACCTCCAGCAGGCGTTCGCGCTTGACGTGGAAGGTCAGCTCGCCGCGGTCCACGACCACGCGCTCGACCGCGTCGCCGAGATCGCCGCCCAGTGCCCGCTCCAGCTCGTCGGCGACGACGTCGAAGTAACCGCCGTAGGGGCGGGCGGAGGACAGCTGGGGCTTGCGCCGTACGACCAGGCCTCCGTAACCGGAGGTGTCACCGGATCCTGAGGCGCCGAACATCCCCAGATGGGCGATCGGCTCCTCCGGAACCTCGGGGAGATTGTCCGCAGTCATCAGTCGCTCACCGCTCCTCATCCGCTGCGCGGGCCACTCTTACCTCGCGGACCGCTGCGCTCACCGCGTCGGGTCCGCGCCGGCTCATCAGCCGTTCACCGCTTCTCATTTGGCGGTTCCCTGGTCGATCAGCGGCAGTGTCCGCAGCGCCTGCAGTTCGAGCTCGTCGATCTGCTTGGCACGATGCGCGCCGAACTTCGTGTTCTGGATCTTGTCGTGCAGCTTCACGATCGCGTCGATGAGCATCTCGGGCCGCGGCGGGCAGCCGGGGAGGTAGATGTCGACGGGAACGACGTGGTCCACGCCCTGCACGATGGCGTAGTTGTTGAACATGCCGCCGCTGGAGGCGCAGACGCCCATGGCGATGACCCACTTGGGCTCGGCCATCTGGTCGTAGATCTGGCGCAGCACCGGGGCCATCTTCTGGGACAGCCGGCCCGCCACGATCATCAGATCGGCCTGGCGCGGAGACGCCGAGGCGCGCTCCATGCCGAAGCGCGCCAGGTCGTGCTTGGGACCGCCGGTGGACATGAGCTCGATGGCGCAGCAGGCGAGACCGAAGGTCGCCGGCCACACGGAGTTCTTACGCGCCCAACCGGCGACCTGCTCGACCGTGCTGAGCATGAACCCGCTCGGAAGTTTCTCTTCAAGTCCCATATCTAGTCCCAGTCCAGACCCTTGCGGCGCCACACGTACGCGTAGGCCACGAGCACGGTGACGATGAACAGCACCATCTCGACCAACCCGAACATGCCGAGCTGGTCGAACGAGACCGCCCACGGGTAGAGGAAGATGATCTCGATGTCGAACACGATGAAGAGCATCGCGGTGATCATGTACTTCAGCGGGAAGCGACCACCGCCGACAGGTTGAGGTGTCGGCTCGATACCGCATTCGTAGGCGTCGAGTTTCGCGCGGTTCCAGCGCCTGGGACCGGTGAAGGGCGCGATCGTCACTGAGAAGATCGCAAATCCCGCCGCGAGAACGGCGAGCACCAGGATGGGTGCGTACAGCTCCATCGCTACGCCTCCTCTCCCATCTCCACGCGCGCCGGCGCGTAGCTCATCACGTTGTTTTGTCGTGCAAGTTTATGCAGGGGGATCATCGCTCTGTTCCAGGTGCGAGGACGTCTGATGCGATCATGCCGGTGGCGCGACCTTCGACAGAGCATTGATGATGCGGTCTGACGCGTCGCCTCGCCGGTCGGTGAGGTTAGCAAGAAGCTTGAGCGCGAAACGCATCAGGCCGGGGTGCGGCAGTGCGTGCCGGGTGAAGAAGTCCATCACGCCGCGGTGCCCGATGAGCTCCACGAAGCCCCTGCCCAGGGTGAAATAGCCACCATAGGCGTCCTTCAACGTCTGAGGATATGCGCGCAGCACGCGCTCCCGCTGCGCGGGGGTCGTCCTGGCCAGCGCCTGGACGATGCTCTCGGCCGCGATGTGGCCGGTCTCCATCGCGTAGGCGATGCCCTCCCCGTTGAACGGGTTGATCATGCCGCCCGCGTCGCCGACCAGCACCAGGCCCCGCGTGTAGTGCGGCTGGCGGTTGAAGGCCATCGGCAGCGCCGCGCCCCTGATCGGGCCCGTCATGTTCTCCTCGACGTAGCCCCACTCCGGGGGCATGCCCTTGACCCAGCGCTTGAGCAGGTCGCGGTAGTCCATGCCCTTGAAGGACTCGGAGGTGTTCAGCAGGCCCAGGCCCACGTTGGACGTGCCGTCGCCGACCCCGAAGATCCAGCCGTAGCCGGGCAGCAGGGTGTCGCCGTCCCACAACTCCAGCCAGGTCTCCAGGTAGTCGTCGTCGTGCCGCGGACTCTCGAAGTAGGTCCGGACGGCGACGCCCATCGGGCGGTCCTCGCGCTTGTGCAGCCCCATCGCCAGGGAGATCCGGGTGGAGTTGCCGTCGGCGGCGACCACCAGACGGGACCGGTAGGAGACCTCCTCGCCGTCCTTCTTCGCGACCACGCCCACGATGTGGCCGCTGCGGTCGTCGAGGATCGGGGCGGTGACGTTGACGCCCTGCAGCAGGCGGACTCCGCCGCGCACCGCGTTGTCGGCGAGGATCTCGTCGAAGTCCTGCCGGGTGCGGACCAGCCCGAAGTCCGGATAGTTGGAGAGTTCGGGCCAGTCGAGCTCGAAGCGCATTCCGCCGCCGACCACGCGCAGGCCCTTGTTCCTGACCCAGCCGGGAGCGTCGATGTCGATCCCCATGGCGATGAGCTGCTTGACCGCTCGGGGCGTCAGCCCGTCGCCGCACACCTTCTCGCGGGGGAACGTGGTCTTCTCGAGCAGCAGGACGTCGAGCCCGGCCTGTGCGAGATGGAAAGCGGTTGTCGAACCGGCGGGCCCGGCGCCGACGACGATGACGTCGGCGTCAGCCTCAGCGACATTCCGCTGTATGGCGGCTGGCACGGTCACGGGACCTGTCCTGTCCTACAAGCTTTGACGGCCTCGGGGTTGAGGGGCCCTTCGTTCCTTTGTGAAGGTCTTCACAAACTTGTCGGCCCGAAGTCTAACCCCTTTGCGAGGCGAAGTGTCAGTCGGGTACGGCTATCGCCGACGAATCTTCTATGCGGGCTTATACGCACGATGAAGCGCCACGATGCCGAAGGCGAGGTTGCGCCAGGCGACCCGCTCCCAGCCCGCCCCCTGGATGATCTTCGCCAGTGCGGCCTGGTCCGGCCACGCCCTGATCGACTCCGCCAGGTACTCGTAGGAGTCGTCGTTGGAACCGACCAGCTTGGCGGCCTGCGGCATCAGCTTCATGAGGTACTGCGAGTATACGAGGTCGAAGGACCTGGCCGTCGGATGGGAGAACTCGAGGATCACCAAGCGCGCCCCCGGCTTGGCGACCCGGAACATCTCGCGCAGGGCCTGGCCGGTGTCCTGGACGTTGCGCAGCGCGGTCGAGATCGTCACCGCGTCGAAGACCCCGTCGGCGAAGGGCAGCCTCAGCGCGTCTCCGGCGATGAAACTGACGCCCCGCACCCCGCCGCCGGAGAGGCCGGAGCCGCCTCGCCGGCGCACGCCGGTGCGCAGCATCCCGAGCGAGAAGTCCGAGGCGATCGCACGGGCACCCAGTGCGGTGAAGGCATCGGTGGAGGTGCCGGTCCCCGCTCCCAGGTCCAGGACCAGCTCACCGGGCCCCGCGTCGACGGCCGCCGCGGTCGCCTTGCGCCACAGCCGGACCTGCCCGAGCGAGATCACGTCATTGACCAGGTCATATCGCCGGGCCGTGCGATCGAACATCGCGGCGACCTCATGCGGTTGCTTGTCCAGCGAAGCGCGCGTCATGGGGACAAGCCTAGGCCTGCTCGGACAATCCACGGAAAGTAGTCTCTCAATTACCAAGAGTCTGCTAAAAATTGCCGAATGTTTGCCAGACCTACTTCCGCGCTGGTCGCGGCCCTGATGCTGGTCCCCGCCGGAGTCGCAGCCGCCGGCACCACGGGGCACGGCAAGATCGTCTCGGCCGACCCGGTGAACACCACCCCCCATGTGCTCGACGGGATCGTCAACGCCATCGCCCTGGTGGGCGGCACGGTAGTGGTCGGCGGATCGTTCGGCGAGGTCCGCGACGCCGGGAGCGCGACCACCCTGAAACGCGACAACATCTTCGCCTACGACCTGGCCACCGGGCGGATCGTGCCCGGCTTCGAACCGTCCCTCGACCGCCCGGTCAACGCTCTGGCCGCAGGAGCCGACGGCACCGTCTACGCCGGCGGCGAGTTCGCGGCGATCGGCTACGCGAGGACCCGTGGACTGGCCCGGCTTCGGCTGTCCGACGGGGCCCAGGTGCGCGGCTTCGACGCCCAGGTCCACGGCGGGGTGGTCACCAGCCTGGTCCGGCGCGACTCCCATCTCTATGTGGGCGGCGACTTCACCGCGGTGGGCCGCGTCTCCCGCCCGGCCCTCGCCCGGCTGGACGCCGCCACCGGCGTTGCCGACCCGGGCTTCGCAATCACACCGGGCACGCCCCGGGGGAACCGGGTCAGGATCCAGGCGATGGCCCTCGCCGGGGATCGGCTGGCGGTCGACGGCAACTTCACCACCCTCGACGGGCGGTCGCGCCCCCAGCTCGGCCTGGTCGACGTCGGCGTCCTTCCGGCGAAGGTCGCCGACTGGCGGACGGACGCCTACGCGGGCAAGTGCATGGACGTCTTCCCCAGCTATGTGCGGGGGCTGGACTTCGCCCCCGACGGGTCCTACTTCGCGGTCGTCACGACCGGCGGTCGCGCGCGAAGCGGAAAGATGTGCGACACCGCCGCACGCTTCGAGACCCGCACCAGGGGAGAGGTGCGGCCGACATGGGTGAACCACACCGGCGGCGACTCCCTCTACTCGGTGACGGTCACCGGCGCGGCGGTCTACGTGGGCGGCCACCAGCGCTGGCTGGACAACCCCCTCGGGCACGATTCGGCCGGACCGGGCGCGGTGGAACGGCCCGGCATCGGGGCGATCCATCCGCAGACCGGGAAGGCCCTGAAGTGGAATCCGACAAGGGAGCGCGGAATCGGCGTCAAGGCATTCCTGGCCCATCCCGGTGGGCTACTCGTTGGTAGTGACACAACACAGCTGGGCCGCGAGTACCATGCCCGAGTCGGCATGTTCCCGATGCCGTGATCACTCCCGTTTCTTGGCGATCCGCGCGCTCACCGCGTCACGCTGCTTGGACAGCAGGACGTAACTGGCCACGCCGCTGATCAGGAATGCCGCGACCAGCAGGATCAGCGGCTGACGCAGGCCGAGAAGATAGAGGACACCGATGGTCACGGCCAGAAGGCCCAGCCGGGACGCGGTGTAAACGAAGACGGGATGCACAGCGTCGAGGTTACGTCACTCTGCCCGTATGAGTGCGGCATGAAGTCGGAGCCAACGCTCTTCGCACCAAGCGCGAGTAATGCTAGTGTGCCCAACAGATCAGTTTCGTAAAGAAACAGCCACGAGAGCCTCAAAGAGGCTCTATCATATAACAATCGGGCAGTCAGTCGATAACAACCCGTGATCTTTGTTCAAAAGCACGGATAAATCAGGCTTCGCTCGGCACACTGGTTACCTGTCCGCCCGCTGGCAGGAAGCGGGATGCGAGGGGGAGAGATTGTGGAGAGTAGCAGCGAGCGTCTGCTGACGCCCGGAGAGGTTGCCGCCCTCTTCCGGGTCGACCCAAAAACGGTTACACGCTGGGCCGCGGCAGGCCGTATCAGCAGCATCCGTACCCCCGGAGGGCATCGGCGTTTCCGCGAGTCGGAAGTGCACGCCCTTCTGCGTGGAGAGGACGTCTTGACGGCCGAACGGCCGGCAGGCGAGTCCCCGCGCGTTTGACGACTTATGACGTCACACCACTGGTGATCCTGCGCGCCTTACCCGGAAGCCGCAGGGTCACCGTGGAGTCGTAGCGACCGTCTCCGATTTCGCGGCCGGTGGCCTCCCCGCGACCGAGTCGCCGCGCTAGCTGTCCTGCTCGGCCTTGAAGGCCAGGAACTCCCGCTCCAGCTCGTCGTTCTCCTCCACCCAGCGCCGCCGACGGCGCGCCGACTCCTCCTCGGTGAGTGCCTCGGGCAACCAGCGGTCGTAGTCCGGATCCCCCGGTGAGAGCTCCACATACGCGTTGCCGATCAGACGCCCGTCATCGCTGGACAGGCTCTGCGGCACACGCAGAGTCCCGTCAGCGAGCCGGATGACGTACATCCCAGATCACCTAGATTCCGTAACGCCGGTTGAAGAACAACATGACATTGAGCGCCATCCGCGTGTCGCCGCCGAGCATGTCCACCAGAGCGGGGCGCTGCCGGGAGGCGATGGCGGCGAACGCGTCGGCGAAGAACTCCCTGCGCCCCAGCTCCCCCGGCTGCCGGTGGAAGCACGAGGCCAGGATGGGGACGCACTGGTCGTAGAGGGCGGCGAACTCCGGGGAGTCGGAGACCCAGTCGCCGTGGGGCGCGTCCACGTCGTCCAGGGCGTGCCCCATCTCGTGCATCATCACGTCGGGGGTGGGCGAGGGGCGGTCTCCCACCACGACCTTGCGGTCGCCGTACGCCCCGGCGCAGATGTCCCAGGTGGCCCGGCCCGACGGCAGCGGCACCCCGCGCAGGTAGCCCATGTCGTCCAAATCCGGCACCCCGCCCGCGCCGACGTAGATGCCGTCGAGGCCCTCGGCCAGCTTGTCCTTCAGCCTCTCCGGCAGCCGGGCGAGGCTCTCCACCGCCCGTACGACCTCGGGAGACGGCGGACCCTGCCAGGAGTCCCACTGGCGGTGCAGGATGCGCTCAAGGCTGCCGCAGTGCCGCAGGCCGTCGCCCAGCGCAGGGAGGTCCGGGGCGTTGGGCTGAGCCCGAAGAGGCTCGTCCTCCAGCTCGAAGTCCTGCCAGGTGTACTGCGGGCGGTCCACCACAGGGGCTGTCACGGCACCGGACCGTCGTTCGGGATCGGCCGGGACCTCACGCGGCGCATCTCTGACGGCACTCTCCGTGTGCTGGGCCGGACCACGCTGCCACCAGCGCCGTCGATGACGGCCTTTGTCCGCTGAACTCGCCATCACGCCCCCGGGGGAAGTGGCAACAGGTCCCACCGTACGACGTGGGCCTCCCCCCGTCACCCGGAACGGGTGCCTTGGCACGCCCTCGCTTGGAATGGCTTACAGTTCGGGCATGCCCCTGCTTGTCGCGCTGGCACTGCTCGCCTTCTGGCTTTACTGCTTGTTCGACGTCATCACCACGCCGGACGAGCAGGCGAGGAATCTGCCCAAACTGCTGTGGGTGATCATCATTGTGCTGCTGCCGCCCGTCGGCGGCCTGTTCTGGCTCCTGCTCGGCCGGCCCACCGGCCCCTACGAGGCCCGCACGTTCCCACCCGGGGAAGGGCGGCCGCGCCCGCGCCCCCCGGCGCCCAAGGGCCCCGACGACGACCCCGACTTCCTCAAGGACCTCGACCGGCGGCTGCGCGACGAGGAGTAGGCGGGGGCACGCGGAAGCGGCCCCCGCCTCACGGAGGTCCCCGGTGCTCAGGGGACCTCGGCGTAGGAGTGCAGGCCGCCGAGGAAGATGTTCACCCCGACCAGGTTGAACATCAGGCAGCCGAAGGCGATGAGCTGCACGATCATGGCGGCCCGGCCCTTGAAGCCCGCGGTGGCCCGGGCGTGCAGATAGGCGGCGTAGGCGATCCAGGTGATGAAGGCCCAGATCTCCTTGGGGTCCCAGCCCCAGTAACGGCCCCAGGCCTTGTCGGCCCAGAGCGCGCCCGCGATGACGGCGAAGGTCCAGATCGGGAAGCCGATCACAATGGCCCGGTGCGCCACCCGCTCCAGATCCGCCCGCGACGGCAGGCGGACGGCGGTGTCCTTCCTGACCAGGTAGAGGATGCCGGAGACACCGGCCATGATGAACAGGCCGCTGGCGATGATCGCCGCCGTGACGTGGATCGCGACCCAGTAGGAGTTGAGCGCGGGCACCACCGGACCGGCCTGCACGTGCAGATACCGTACGGCGAAGCCCAGCCCGAGAGCCGCCGCGACCGTGACGAACGCCCCGAGGAAACGGGTCCCGTAACGGACGGTCATGAACAGGAACGCGCTCACCGCCGCGAAGCACATCGCGACCACGAACTCGTACATGTTGCCCCACGGCCACCGGCCCACGGCCAGTCCCCGGGTGAGGATGGCCGACAGGTGCGCGGCCCAGCCGATCCAGGTCAGACCGACCGCGACCGGTCCGGCCCATCTCGTCCAGGCCGGAGGCACCTTCTCCGCGGCGCTCGGGCCCCCCTCCGCCGGGGCGGGCGGGGCGGCGGCCGTACCAGCGCCGGCCGTGACCAGCGCGCGCCTGGCCTGCGCGCCGACCTTGGCCTTCGACCTGCCGAAGCCGAGGTCGAGGGCGTAACCGATCATTGCGAAGACATAGAGCAGCACCGTCGCCAGGGTGAGCTGATCGCTCAGCGTGGCGAGGCCGGCATTGACCTCAGCGGTCATCCTTCTCTCCTGTGTTCAAAGCGGAGACGATCTCGTCGAACTCCTCGCTGAAATCGCTTCCTTCGGTACGTGTGAGACCGCCCACCTCGATGTGCCGACGGTCGTGCCCGTCACGTTCTTCCGTCTGCGGCGTGGCGCCGTCCGGCTCCTGTCCCGCCCGGGGCTTCAGCCGTACCCATACCCTGCGGCGTCGAACGGTCAGGGAGAGCACGAGGCCGAGGACGGCCAGGGCGGCGGACACGAACGCGGGCACCCGGCCCGGATCGTAGGTGATCTGGAGGGCGATCCACTCCTTGACCCCGGTGAACTCGATCGACCCCGTGCCGTTCGGCAGGTCGAGCTTCTTGCCCACCGCCAGCGGGTCGGCCTTCATGACCAGCGGCTTCATCTTCTTCAGGCTCGCCGGGTCGAGTTCGTAGACCGACTGGGGCCGGCCGCTCTTCAGGCCCAGGTCTCCGGCGAACGCGCCGTACACCTGGGCGGTGGGGTTGGCCGCGCCGGGGAAGACCGACACCCACTGGCCGTTCATCGGCACGGTGGTCGGCAGGAAGGCCACGAGGAGACCGAGTTGCTGCGGCTGGGCGTCCGGCACCTTGATCACGCATTCGGAGGTGAAGGTGGCCGGCTGGGCGACCAGGCACGGCACCGGACCGTCGAAGGCGACCTGCCCCTTGCCATCCGTGATCTTGAAGGTGGGCGCGTACCCGTGGTCGATCAGATAGGTCAGCGTGCCGTTGACGTCCAGCGGCTCGTTGACCTTGAGCTCGTAGTCGCGCTCCCGCGCCCCGGGGGCGTCGGTGACCTTGAGCTTCGCTCCGAAGTCCAAGGGCTGTCCCTGCCGCTCGCCCCTGGCGATGTAGGTGGCCTGGAAATCGTCGACGGTGAAGGAGAACGGCTCCAGCGACTCGGCACTCACCTGCTGACCGGGCATGTAGCGGTCATAGGCGGCGACCGTGTTGGCGAATCCGTCACCCTCCACGACCAGCACGTTGCCGCGGTAACCGAACAGCGTGCCCATCCCGACCGCGACCAGCAGCCCGAGCAGCGCGACGTGGAACACCAGGTTGCCGGTCTCGCGCAGGTAGCCCTTCTCGGCTGCGACCCAGTCCGGGCCCGTGGTCACCCGGAACCGCTTCGCGCGCAGCCGGGCCGCCGCCTCCTCGACGGTCAGATCGCCGTCGAACGAAGCGTTCTGCGGCAGCCGGACCAGGTTGCGCGGCGGCGCGGGCGGCTTCCTGCGCAGCTCACGCAGGTGAGCGGCGGTGCGCGGGAGCACGCAGCCGACAAGGGAGACGAACAGCAGCAGGTAGATGGCGGCGAACCACGGCGCCCTGAACACGTCGAACAGCCAGAACCGGTCCAGCCACTCGGCGAGCTGCGGGTCGTCGCTGAAATACTGTGCGACCTTGCCGTCGGAGACGCCGCGCTGCGGCCAGATCGATCCCGGGACCGAGCCCAGCGCGAACAGGAACAGCAGGATCAGCGCGGTCTTCATCGAAGTCAGCGTGCGCCAGAACCAGCGCGCCCACCCCACCGGCCCGAGCTTCGCGGGTCGTGGGGCGGACTTCTCGGCCAGGGCCGGGTCCACGGCGACGCCCGCCTGGTCGCTCACCGGCTCCGGACTGGTTCCGCTCACCGCTCGCTCCTTCGCGGTCTGCTCGGCACTCTCCATCAGATCACCGGCTCGAATCCGCCGATCCACCCCTGCATGGTCACGATGAGCTCTCCCCAGAGCCCGGTGACGAGCAGCAGGCCGACCGCGACCAGCATGGCCCCGCCCACCCGGGTGATCAGCTGCGAATGGCGGCGGACCGCCTTGAAGGTCTGCAGGGCCTTGCGGTACGCCAGACCGGCCAGCAGGAACGGCAGGCCGAGACCGAGCGCGTAGGCGAAGGCCAGCAGCGCGCCACGCCCGGCGCTGCCCTCGGTGAGACCGAGGGTGAGCACGACCCCGAGGGTCGGGCCGATACAGGGTGTCCAGCCGAGGCCGAACACCACGCCGAGCAGCGGCGCCCCGGCAAGACCGGCCGCCGGGACGCGATGGATGCGGAAGTCGCGTTGCAAGCCGGGGATGACACCGATGAAGGCCAGCCCGAGGACGACGGTGAGCGCGCCCAGCACCCGCGTGATGATCTCGGCGTTGCCGAGCAGCGCCGCGCCGAGCCCGCCGAAGATCGCTCCGCCGGCCACGAAGACCACGGCGAAGCCGAGAACGAACAGCGCGATGCCCGCGACCATGCGCCCGCGCCTGGGGTCGGCGCTCATCCCGGTCACATACGACAGGTAACCGGGGACCAGCGGCAGGACGCAGGGCGACAGGAAGGAGACCAGACCGGCCGCCACCGCGATCGGCAGCGCGAGGACGAGCGACCCGCTCGCCACCGTACTCACCAGATCAGCGCTCATCGCCGACCTTGGTGATGGTGCTGAGCAGGTCGTTGTACTTGACCGCGCCGAGCGCCCGGGCGGCGATCCGGCCCTGGCGGTCGATGATCAGCGTCGACGGGATGGCCGCCGGGGGGACCGTTCCCTGGAAGGAGAGCGCGACCTTGCCCGGCTGGTCGAAGATGCTGGGATAGCCGGACTGCTGGCTGCGCTCGAAAGCGAGCGCGTCGGCCTTGCGATCCTTGAAGTCGATGCCGAGAAACTCCACGCCGTCGGCCTTGGTCTTGGCCGCGATGTCCTTGAGCACCGGGGCCTCGGCCCGGCAGGGCGCGCACCAGGAGGCCCAGAAGTTCAGCACGACGACCTTGCCCTTGTGCGCGGCGAGCGTCGCCGCGCCTCCGTCGAGGGTCTCCCCCTCGACGGAGGGGGCGGGCCTGCGGTCGGCGGCCTCGAACAGGGTGATCCTGCCGTCGCCGGCCACGAAGCGGGTGTCCCCCGACTGCGGTTGCGTCCCCTGGTTGCCGGCGCATCCGGCCACGGTCAAGAGCAGCACGGCAGCGGCGAAGGATTGTGCGCGCATGTGAGGCAGCGTCTCCCTGTACTACAACCGGTAGAGCAGTCACTCTACCGGCGGAGTCACGCGCCCGGCACAGTGGGGCGCTTGGCGAGCGCGCCCGCCGGCTCGCTGTATCCCACGCTGGTCAGCCGGTTTCCCTCGAAGGAGAAGCTGGTGAGACTGGCGAGACCGCACTGCCTGCGGCGGGGATCGTGCGGGAGCCGTCTGCCCTCGGCGGCGAGCCGGATGATCCAGATCGGGAGCTGGTGGCTGACCATGATCGCCTCATGGCCGCGTGCCGTCTCACGAGCGGTGTCGATCGCGCCTTTCATCCGCCGGACCACGTCGACGTAGGGCTCGCCCCAGGAGGGACGCATCGGGTTCCACAGGTAGCGGTAGCGGCGCGGGCTGCGGAAGACCCCGTCGCCGTTGCCGACCGAGACGCCCTCGAAGATGTTCTCCGCCTCGATGAGACGCTCCTCGAGCGTGACCTCCAGGCCGAAGGTCGCGGCGAGCGGGGCCGCGGTCTCCTGCGCCCGCTCCAGCGGGGAGGAGAAAAGGGCGACGACGTCGCGCCCCGCGACCGACTTGGCGACCGTCTCGGCCATCTGCCTGCCGGTCTCCGAAAGGTGGTAGCCGGGCAGCCTGCCGTACAGGACGTTCGCGGGATTGTGCACCTCACCGTGACGCAGGAGGTGAACGACGGTGGTCTCAGCCATGGTGCCGCAAGCCTACCGATCGGTACCGGGCCTCGCGCGTGGGGGTGGCCCGGTCAGCCGCCTGCCGAGGCGCTGGGCGGGTGCCTCGATCAGGCGGTGGGTCAGGTAGCAGAGCGGCACCAGGACGAGGAAGAACAGCGGAAGGTTCGGACTCACCCGCAGCAGGAGCGGGTGGAGCAGATAGAGGGAGAAGCTGATCACCCCGAGGTGGGCGAGCCACCGGGGGAACGGCCTGTGCCGCAGCATGAACGCGGCCGCGAAGGCACCGGCGGCCAGCAGGATCGCCGGCGCCCAGCCGGGATCGTCCTTGGCGAAGACCCCGCAGGCCAGGACCGTCAGCACGGCGCCGACGGCGGTACGCCACCGGATCGTCCCCTGTTCGGCCCGGTACACGGCCGTACCGGCGAACATCATGGCCAGGACGGTCAGACCCTGCCACGCGCCGATCCGGCTGCCCAGGATCACCAGCGCCAGGCTGAGAAGACCGCCCGTCACCGCGGCGGCCGTGCGCGCCCGGCCGCGTGCCCCCGCCGACACGGCGATGACCACCACGACCGCGGCACCGAGGAGCGCGGCGACCAGGTCGGCGCGGCCCTTGATGGTCGCGCCCGGCATCAGCAGCCCGAGGGGTACGGCCGCCAGCGCCAGGACGATCGCGGTCGTGGCCGACCGGTGCGCCTGCCGTGTGGTGAACAGCCCGACCGCCAGCAGGTAGAACGCCATCTCGTAGGAGAGCGTCCACATCACGTCGATGACGGCGGGCACACCGAGCAGTTCCTGCACCATCGTCACGTTCCCGAGGACGACGAGAGGGAGGGGGCGCACGCCCAGTCCAGGGTGGAGGGCGAACGCGCCGCCGTACGAGAGGAAAAGCGCCAGGACGAGTGCGGTGAGCAGCAGGGGCAGGAGACGGAAGGCCCGGCCGATCCAGAAGACCCGCAGGTCACCGCGGCGCTCCAGGGATGCCGGGATGATGTATCCGCTGACCAGGAAGAACACGAAGACGCCCCAGGTGCCGACGTCGATCCTGCGGTCCACCTCGGCCCAGACGCCCGGAAGGAAGGTCCAACCGGAGTGGTGCAGCGCGACGGCCAGCGCGGCGGGTCCTCGCAGGGCGTCCAGCCAGGCCAGCCGGGAGGGGGTCGGGGGCATTTGCCCGACTTTAGGGGATGGGCAGTGGTTCCCGGGCGGTCACCCGGCCGGTGGAGTCGTCGGCGGCCCGGCGCGGCCGGCTTCCGCTGGTCTGTGCACCGGTCAGAAGACCCTCGGAACCGTTCCTAGAGCGGCCGGTGGACGGCCGAGGCCACCTTGAGCGCGTCGACGGCGGCCCGGATCGCCGGACGGCGGGCCGCGTCACTCCGCCAGAGCGCGTAGATCTTGCGGATCGGGCGCGGCAGAATCGGGATGATCCGCACTCCCGCGGGGACGAAGTCGCGGCCGAGACGGGGGATGATGGCGCATCCCTGTCCGGCCGCGACGAGGGCGAGCTGGGTCGGATACTCGTCCGCCCTGCAGGTGATGTCGGGCTCCAACCCGGCCGAACGCAGCGTATAAACCAACCAGTCGTGGCAGACCGTGCCGGGCGAGGAGCTGATCCACCGCTCCCCGGACAGCTCGGACAGCTCGATCTCCGTCCGGGACGCCAGCGGATGGGACTCAAGCAAGATCACATCCGCGATGTCGTCGAAGAGCAACGCCCGCGACAGCCCTTCGGGGAGGGCCATCGGCCGGTTCACCCAGTCCTGGATCACCGCGAGGTCGAGCTCTCCCCTGGCCACCTCGCGGACCTGCCGCTCAGGCTCCCGCTCGAACAACTCAAGCCGGAGGTCGGGATGGCGCTCGCGCATATGGCTCAGCGCCACGGGCAGCAGCCCCCGGGCCGCCGTGGGAAAGGCCGCGATGCTCAACCGCCCCACCACCTCCCCGCGCAACGCCTCGAAGTCGGCTTCGGCGGTCTCCACCAGCGCGAGAATGCGCTCGGCGTGGTCGGCGAGCAACCCGGCCGCGTCGGTCAGCCGCACCCCGCGCCCGTTACGCTCCAGCAGCGTCGCGCCGGTCTCCCGCTCCAGTTTGGCAAGCTGTTGCGAGACTGCGGACGGGGTCACCATGAGAGCGTCGGCAGCCGCGCCGACCGACCCGTAAACGGATACGGCATGCAGGGCTTTGAGACGGTTGAGGTCCAACATGTAAGCGATTCTAAACGAGATAGGCAGGAAAGTCTCGTTTTTACTGAACTATCATTGCCTGGCTTGTTCGTGTTGCTGCCGGGTGTCCCAGAGGGGTGGATGGCCGTTCGCGCTGCGGTGGGTGTTTCGGGACCTGCCGCTGTTCGCGCTGCGGTGGGCGGGTGTTCCGGAAAGGTAAGTGGCCGTGCGCGCTGCGGTGGGTGGGTGTTCCGGCCGGCCGTCGCAGTCACCGTCTCGTTTTTCAGGCCTCCGGCCTGACGGGCGCGCTGGTTACGCTTTTTTATAAGCCGGCCGGAACACCCACCCACCTCCGCGCCAGACGGCCCCGCCGTACGGCGTGCGGACCGTAGCCGCTCACTCTCCGACCGCCCATGGATCTCGCTGACGCTGAAGCAACCTGCGCGGGGCCGTTCAGGCCGGTCGCCGTAGCTGACGCGTTCCTCTCCGACCAGTGCAGGGTTGGCTGGGTCGATGGGCGGCGACAGCGCATGGCGGCGGGTTCTGCCAGAATTTCACGGTCTACCGGGGCTGGCAGGGCCCGGCGCTGATTCGCTCTGCCCAATTCTGGTATGTCGAGCAGATGTTGTAGACAGCGAATGCCGTGTTGTGGTCGGGTCGCGGCGAAAGGAGCGCATCGGACGTCTGGCGCCCTGGTTGGCCGGCTCGACCCGCACCATAGGCAGGCACTCGCCGCGTCGCCGCCCGCACCCCTTGATTGGCCCAGCTCGCCGCCCAACCGCCCGATAGGCGCCCAACAGGCCGACGACACCGTTTCCCCCTGCCCAGTAAGGACCACGCCATGGCCACCCCGCACGCCTTCCCCCTGGAACCCACCCCGATCCATGTATCCGACGAGGTCCTCGATGACCTGCGCGTGCGTCTCACATCGACCCGTCCGCCACTGGACGAGGGGAATGGGGACTGGTCCTACGGCGTCCCGGACAGCTATCTCCGTGAGCTGGTCACCTACTGGCGGGACGGCTACGACTGGCGCAAGGCCGAGGCCGCCATCAACGCCTACGAGCACTACCAGGTGAGCGTCGCCGGTGTCCCAGTGCACTTCATGCGCAAGCCCGGCCGTGGTCCCCGTCCGATCCCGTTGATCCTCACCCACGGCTGGCCGTGGACGTTCTGGCACTGGTCGAAGGTGATCGACCCACTCGCCGACCCGGCCGCGTTCGGCGGTGACCCCGCCGACGCCTTCGACGTCATCGTGCCGTCGCTGCCCGGCTTCGGTTTCCCCGGCCCGCTCACCGGCTTTCCGGACGTCAACTTCTGGAAGGTCTCCGACCTCTGGCACACCCTGATGACCGAGACCCTGGGGTACGAGAAGTACGCCGCCGGGGGCTGCGACATCGGCGGGATCATCTCCAGCCAGCTCGGCCACAAGTACGCCGACGAGCTGTACGGCATCCACATCGGCTCCGGGCTGCCGCTCGACTTCTTCACCGGACCCCGGGCCTGGGACTTCGCCCGGAATCGGCCCCTCACCGACGACCAGCCCGCCGATATCCGCGCCCGGATCATCGAGCTGGACCACCGCTCGGCATGCCACCTCACCGTGCACATGCTCGACGGCGCCACCCTGGCCCACGGGCTGAGCGACTCACCCGCCGGACTGCTCGCCTGGCTACTGGAGCGCTGGAACGCCTGGAGCGACAACGGCGGCGACGTCGAATCCGTCTTCACCAAGGACGACCTGATCACCCACGCCACGATCTACTGGGTGAACAACTCCATCGCCACGTCGATGCGCTACTACGCCAACGCCAACCGCTACCCCTGGGCTCCCGCCCACGACCGCACCCCGGTCGTGCAGGCCCCGGTCGGCCTCACCTTCGTCACGTACGAGAACCCGCCCGGCATCCATACCGCCACCGAGCGCGTCCAGGCGTTCAAGACCGGCCCGCAGGCCGACTGGTTCAACCACGTCAACGTCAATGCCCACGACCACGGTGGCCACTTCATTCCCTGGGAGAACCCCGACGCCTGGGTGAACGACCTGCGCCGCACCTTCCGCGGCCGCAGGCCCTGAACGACCTCCGCGGGCTTGTCTGGCGACGGGCCAGGCGAACGTTGCCTGGCGTGCGCATCGGCCGACCGGCCCGCACCGCCCGCCACACCGTCTGCCTGAGCGGGCCTCACCACCATCAGAGCCGTGCTGCTCCTGCTCACCGCTCTGGCAGCCAAAGCCCTCCCGTCCGCCGACGTCGGGAAACGGCGAATCTGAACCGTCAAAACCTACCGGCGGGTTACTTGCTCCCTGGTATCTGAACGAGGACTTCGAGAACGACGAGAACGACGTGGCAGTGCAAGCCCGAGAGAACAGCACCGCCGCGTTCGATGCAGAGCGTAGTGACCACCCAGTCCTCGGTGATCAGACGGGCGGTGGCCCGAACTGTTCGCCAAGTTCTGTCGAGTCCCCGCACTAGGCGGGCAACTGATGCTCGTCTCCCAGATCGGCACGGCGCTCAGCCCTGCACTGGTCGGAGAGGAACGCGTCAGCTACGGCGGGTAACCATGAACCGTCCCGCGCGGATTGCTTCAGCGTCAATGAGATCCATGGGCGGTCGGAGAGTGAGCAACTGCGGTCTGCACGCCGTACGGCGGGGTCGTCTGGCGCGGAGGTGGGTGGGTGTTCCGGCCGGCTTATAAAAAACCGTAACCACCGCGCCCGCCAGGCCGGAGGCCTGAAAAACGAGACGGCGACTGCGACGGCCGGCCGGAACACCCACCCACCGCAGCGCGAACGGCGACAGGCCCCCGAACACCCCACAGCAGCGCGCATGGACACCCTCCCGGAACACCCACCGCAGTGCAAATCCCCCGGAGCAATGCTCTACGACTACTCCGCACCCACGCGACCCGCCAGCCGTTCGTAGCGCTGCCGGGCGGCCTGGGACGTGCCCAGCCCCAGGCCGAACGCGATCTCCTGCCAGGTGAGCCCACGCCCCCGCGCCATCAGCAGGAGACTCGCCTCCAACTGGTCCATCTCTCCACGGGCCAGCGGGATGAGAGTCAGAGCCGCGGTGATGTCGGCGTTGTCCACCTCCGGTTCACCGTCCTCCAGGAGCGCGCCACCCCCCGCGAGGAGCGACACGAGCCTGATGGCCTCGTGCGGACCGAGAACGTCCGGGTGGACCTGCCGGGCACGCTGCTCCCCGGTGGCCGCGTGCCTTTCGGCGATCCGGAAGAGGGACGCGTACACCCGGTGCGCCCGCGCCTTGCCCGGGTCGGGAGGGGTGAAGGGATCGGACGGCTGGTCGGCTTCGGTACTCATACGACCAGCATGCCTTCTTAAATGAATTGTTGTCAACAGATTAAAGCAAACAATCTGTTCACATGAACTCGTCGCCCACTCCGACAGGACCGGGCTACCCCTGCCGCCAAGGGGGGAAGCGAGAGAGAATGAGTTGATGGCAACGGAGATGATGCGAATGAACACATCGGGTGACGGAGAAGACATTAAAGTGACCGACGTGAGTAGCGCACTCGACTACTGGCCGTCTCCACCCCCGTGGGGATGGACCGCCGACGACCTCGATCGCCTTCCGGCAGAGGGACCGAACGGCGAACCCGACTTCTTCAAGCACGTCGAACTGATCGATGGAGCTCTCGTCTTCATGTCCCCCCAGAAGCGCTTCCATGAGCGCATACTGTTCGGCCTCCGGGTTGCGTTGAACGCCCAGATCCCCGAACATGTCACGGCCGTGATGGAGATGGACGTCAAGCTCGGGCACCGGATGCGCCCCTGCCCCGACGTCGTCGTCATCGACACGGTGGCGGCCGATGACGACGAGCGGACGTTCTACACCCCCGCCGAGGTCCACCTGGTCGTCGAGGTGGTCTCGCCGGAGTCGGAGGACCGCGACCGCAAGACCAAGCCGTTCCGCTACGCCGAGGCCGGGATCGTGCACTTCTGGCGGGTCGAGAACAACGACGGCAGCCCCGTCGTCTACGTCTACGAGCTCGATCCCGCCACCGGCGCCTACGGCCTCACCGGCATCCACCACGGACGGTTGACCGTCCCGGTCCCTTTCCCCATCGATGTCGACCTGGACAGGCTGCCCCGCTAGGAGGACGCCTGCGCCGCGGCCTTGGCGGCGAGCGGGAGAGCCTCGGCGATGCGGGACAGCGCCTCGTCGTCGTGGGCGGCCGACAGGAACCAGGCCTCGTAGGCCGACGGAGGCAGGTAGACGCCCTGGTCGAGCATGGCGTGGAAGAACGCCCGGTAGGCCGCGGTGTTCTGCTTCTGGGCACCGGCGAAGTCGGTGACCTGGTCCTCGGTGAAGAAGACGGAGAACAGGCTGCCCGCGCGCTGCAGACGGTGCGGCACACCGGCGGCGGCCAGGGCGTCGGCGGCGGCACGGCCGATGATCAGGGCCGCGGCGTCGATCCGGTCGTAGACGTCGTCGTCGCAGGCACGCAGGGTGGCCAGACCGGCGGCGCAGGCCAGTGGATTTCCGGACAGGGTGCCGGCCTGGTAGACCGGGCCCTCGGGGGCGAGGTGGGCCATCACGTCGGCGCGGCCGCCGAACGCGGCGGCGGGCAGACCGCCGCCCATGACCTTGCCGAAGGTCATCAGGTCGGCGTCCACCGGGTCGAGCCCGTACCATCCGGACTCCGAGACCCGGAAGCCGGTGAGCACCTCGTCGACGATGAGCAGGGCGCCGTGTGCGGTGCAGAGCTCGCGCAGGGTGGCGTTGAACCCGTCCAGCGGCGGGACGACGCCCATGTTGGCCGGGCAGGCCTCGGTGATCACACAGGCGATCTCGGCGCCGAAGGTCTGGAACGCCTCGGTCACGGCCTCGACCGAGTTGTACGGAAGGACCACGGTGTCGGCCGCCGACGCGCCGGTCACGCCGGGGGTGTCGGGCAGGCCGAAGGTGACCAGGCCGGATCCGGCCGAGGCGAGCAGGGCGTCAACGTGGCCGTGGTAGCAGCCGGCGAACTTGACGACCTTGGACCGGCCGGTGAAGCCACGGGCCAGCCGTACGGCGGACATGGTGGCCTCGGTGCCCGAGCTGACCAGGCGGACCTTCTCCACCGGGTCTACCAGGGCGACGATCTCCTCGGCGAGCTCGACCTCGCCGGGCGTCGCGGTACCGAACGAGGTGCCCGCCGCGAGGGCCTCCTGCAACGCCTCGATGACGGCCGGGTGCCGGTGGCCGAGGATCATCGGCCCCCAGGAGCAGACCAGGTCCACATAGCGGTTGCCGTCCACGTCGGTGATGTAGGGCCCCTGGCCCGACGCCATGAAACGGGGGGTGCCACCGACGGCGCCGAAGGCACGGACCGGGGAGTTCACGCCTCCCGGGACGATCTCACGTGCACGGGCGAACAGGTCCTCGGAATTCTCAGTACGGCTCACGCCCTCCAGGGTAGCCACGGAAGCGACAGGCCCCGCCGTCGCCGGCGGCCTACCGGCCGAGACCCTTGCGGGCGCGCAGGCCTCCGGAGCCGCCCCGCACGCTCGTCCGCTCCTACGACTCGGTGGACGCCGCGTCCGAGAGCGAGAGGCCGAGAACGCCGAAGATCATCGTGGCCGCCTGCTCCTGACTAGTCGCAGAGGTCGGCGAGCCGGTCGAGGACCCGGAGCGGGTCGGGCAGCGGACGGCCGTCCGGGGGGCGGAGCCATGAGCCGACCCGGCCGGACGGCAGGACCGAAGGCGGGGCGAGGACGTAGCTGTCACGGCAGTGCCAGCGCAGGCCGGGCATCTCGTCGATGGCCGAGGGGCCGACGTCGAGGGGGCAGGACCACCATTCGTCCTCGTCCTCGGCGACGTTGCGGGTGGCCACATAGAAGAGGACCCGGTCGCCGTTGGCGGCGACCGGGCCCGTTGCCGCTCCGGCGGCGTCCATGCTCGCGAGGGCGGTGAGCCCCGCGGCGGCCGGTACGTCGAAGACGTCGAAGACCCGGCCGGTGGGGAGGATCACATTCGCCTCGGGCTCGTGCTGCCACCAGCGGGTGAGCACGGCGGGGTCGGTGGTGGCCTGCATCTGCCAGGCCCGTGAGAGCGGATGCGCGCCCGGGTCGGGACAGCCCACCCGGTCACAGGAACAGGCGCGGGAACCGCTCTGCAGCGGCCGCGCCCCCGGACAGCTCGCCCAGCCCAGAGCGGCGTACTCCAGCACGGACCCGATCGTCTGCTTCGGATGAGTGCGTCGTCTGCCACGACGAGTCAGCGGTACCCCCACCATTGTGTCCTCCGTCGTCTGCCCATCCCGGGTGCCCCCGGATGCGATGACGTATCCACATTCTGGTCAGCAAGAGAAGTCAGACAGCCAGGGTTCACGTCACCTGGGACACATCCGCACCGGTATTCGCACTCTAACGCACCGGCCACCGGAGTAAGCGGCAAACCCCCAGTTCTCGGCATGTGCCGCTGGTCTCACTGGAGTTTCCTCGCCACCTCCGTCGCCCAGTAGGTGAGGATCATGTCGGCTCCGGCGCGGCGGATCGCGATCAGTGACTCCATGATCACTCGGTCCCGGTCGACCCAGCCGTTCGCCGCCGCGGCCTCGACCATGGCGTACTCACCGCTGACCTGGTAGGCGGCCACCGGCACATCCACCGCGTCGCGGACCTGGCGCAGGATGTCGAGGTAGGCCAGTGCGGGCTTGACCATCACGGCGTCGGCACCCTCGTCGAGGTCCAGCCGGACCTCACGCAGCGCCTCGCCGACCGGCCCCGCCCCGTCCTGCTGGTAGGCGTTGCGGTCACCGAACTGCGGCGCGCACTCGGCCGCCTCGCGGAACGGCCCGTAGAAGGCCGAGGCGTACTTCGCCGAGTAGGCCAGGATCGGGATCTGCTCGAAGCCGTCGCCGTCCAGTGCCGCACGGATGGCGGCGACCTGGCCGTCCATCATGCCGCTGGGCGCGATGACCTGCGACCCGGCTCGGGCCTGGGCGACCGCGGCGGCCGCGTAACGCTCCAGGGTGGCGTCGTTGTCGACCTCGCCGCCGGGCGTCAGGATGCCGCAGTGCCCATGGTCGGTGAACTCGTCCAGGCACGTATCGGTCATCACGACCATCGCGTCTCCCACATCGGAGACCAGGTCGGCCACGGCCTGCTGGACGATCCCGTCCGGGGCGTCGGCCCCCGACCCGCGGGCGTCCTTCACCGCGGGTACGCCGAACAGGATCAACCCGCCGACCCCGGCCTCGGCCGCCTCGTGGGCCGCCTTGCGCAACGAGTCACGGGTGTGCTGGAACACCCCGGGCATCGAGCCGATCGGATGCGGTTCGCCGATGCCCTCCTTGACGAACATCGGCAGCACCAGCTCCGCCGGATGCAACCTGGTGCCGGCGACCATCCGGCGCATCGCCGCCGTACGGCGGAGCCTGCGCGGACGGGCGACGGGGAACTGGGCGGTCATGGGCTCTCTCCCTCTCCCCGGCCACAGGGGATCGGAGACCGGGGGACCTGTTCGGATGTGCTCACTGAGCTCGCGGGAACCGTCGCGGCCGCCTCGTTCGCCGGACGGTCCCGACAGTTCCAGGTTACTTGGCGCGGCGCCGGGCGCCTCGACGGGTCTGGGAGGGCCTGCGAGGGACGTCTCCGGCCACGAGCGCGGCCTGCCGCTGTCTGGCACCATACTCGGCCAGCACGGCCGCGAGAGCCGAAGTCGACGGTTTGTCGGCCATCACGTCGACGCGGAGCCCGAACTCCTCGGCCGTCTTGGCGGTCTGGGGGCCGATGACGGCGATGACCGTGACGTTGTGGGGCTTGCCCGCGATGCCCACCAGGTTGCGCACGGTGCTCGACGAGGTGAACAGCACCGCGTCGAACCCGCCGCCCTTGATGGCCTCCCGGATCGGCGCGGGCGGCGGCGCCGCACGGACCGTCCGGTAGGCCGTCACGTCGTCACACTCCCAGCCGAGCTCGGTCAGCCCCGCGACCAGCGTCTCGGTCGCGATGTCGGCGCGGGGCAGCAGCACCCGGTTGATCGGGTCGAGCATCGAGTCGTACGGTGGCCACTCGGCCAGCAGCCCCTCCGACGACTGCTCCTCGGCGGGCATCAGGTCGGGTTTGACCCCGAACTGCACCAGCGCCCGTGCGGTGGCCTCACCCACGGCGGCGACCTTGAGCCCGGCGAACGCGCGGGCGTCCAGGCCGTACTCCTCGAACTTCTCGCGCACGGCCTTCACCGCGTTCGCGCTGGTGAACGCCACCCACTCGTAACGGCCGGTGACCAGGCCCTTGATCGCCCTGTCCATCTGCTGCGGGGTGCGCGGCGGCTCGACGGAGATCGTGGGGACCTCTTCGGGCACCGCGCCGTAGGAACGCAGCTGCTCGACCAGGCTGGCCGACTGCTCCTTGGTCCTGGGCACGAGCACCCGCCAGCCGAACAGCGGCTTGGTCTCGAACCACGACAGCCGGTCACGCATGCCGACGGCGGCACCGACCACGATCAGCGCGGGCTCGGTCAGCCCGGCGTGCTTGAGGTCGGGCGCCATCCGGCCGAGCGTGGTCACCACGGTGTACTGCTCGGTCGTGGTTCCCGCGCTGCTGATCGCGACCGGCGTCGAGTCAGGACGGCCTGCGGCGATGAGCGCCTTGCCGATCGCCACGGCGCAGGAGACTCCGTTGTAGATCACCAGAGTGCCGGCGCTCGCCGCGTGGGTCGCCCAGTCGTCCACCTGGGTCGCGTCCACGACCCGGAACTCCGGTACGGCCACCGCCGCGGGGATGCCCGCGTAGGTGAGCACCGCGGTCGCCGGGGGGACACCCGGCACGATCTCGAAGTCCACCTCCGCCTTGGCACAGGCCGCGACCTCGTCGGTGATCGAGGAGAAGAACATCGGATCGCCGGCACAGAGCCGCACGACGTCACGCCCGCCCTTGGCCGCCGTGACGGCCCTCAGCGAGACGGTGTCCTCCTCGGCCGCTTCGACGATCTCGACGTCCTGCCGGCAGTGGCGCAGCAGCGCGCCGTACGCCTCCTGGTCGAGAACGACGACATCGGCTTTTGAGAGCAGTTCGGCGCCACGGAGGGTGAGCAGGCCCTCGTCACCGGGCCCCGCGCCCACGAAGGCGACGGACCCGGCGGGGTGCTCGAAGGTGGTACTTCCGGAGCTCAAGGTGCTTGCTCCCCTATCAACGTGCCTGCCCCTTCGGCGATCATCTCGGCCGCGAGGTCGCGTCCGAGATCCATGGGCGCCGAAAGGGTCCCGGCGGTGGACTTGCGCACCGCCCGTCTGCCGTCGACGGCGACGACAGCGGCGGTCAGAATAAGATTTTGCCCGTCATCGGCCGAGTATGCACCAACCGGAGCCGCGCACCCCGCCTCCAGGGCGTTGAGCACCGCGCGTTCGGCGGTCACCGCGGCGCGTGTCCGGGCGTCGTCGAGCACGCTCAGGAAGGCGATGAGGTCGTCCCGGTCGGCCCGGCACTCCACGGCCAGCGCGCCCTGACCGGGAGCCGGAAGCATCTCCTCCACTTCGAAGATCTGGGAGATCTCGGCCACCCGGCCCAGCCGTCCGAGTCCGGCCGCGGCCAGGACGACGCCCTGCAGTTCGCCGGAGGCGACCTTGCCGATCCGGGTGTCGGCGTTGCCGCGGATGGGGACGTAGTCGAGGTCGGGGCGGAGCACTCTGAGCTGGGCGATCCGACGGGGCGACCCCGTGCCGACCTTGGCACCGGCCGGCAGGTCGATGAGCTTCGCCGTACTCACCAGTGCGTCCCTGGGGTCGTCGCGCGGCGGGATCGCCGCGATGACCACACGCGGATCCTGGACGGTGGGGAGGTCCTTGAGCGAGTGGACGGCGAAGTCGATCGCTCCCTCGATCAGCTTGTCGCGCAGCGCGCTGACGAAGACGCCTGTCCCACCGAGCTGGGTGAGGCTGGCCTTGGTCACGTCGCCGAAGGTGGTGACGCCGACGAGCTCGACAGCCCGGCCGGTCAGCTCGGTGAGCCTCGTGGCGACCAGCCCTGACTGGGTCGTCGCCATGAGGCTCCGCCGGGTGCCCAGCCTGAGCGGAGGGGAGACGCTGCTCACCTGCCCACCTCCTTGCCCGTGTCCATGTCGACCTTCTCGATGCTTCTCACCGCACGGGGGACCTTCGGGTTCAGGTTGAACAGCTCGCGCAACGCCTCTGCATAATGATCGCCTGCCGGAGACTCAGCGAGCTGTTTGACACGCACGGTGGGCTCATGGAGGAGTTTGTCGACCACACGCCTGATTGTCTGCGTGACCTCGTTCCGGGCCCGGCCTTCGAGCTCCGGGAGCCGGGCGACGAGCCGTTCGAGCTCCGCCTCGACCACGTCCGCCGCCTTGCTCCGCAGTGCGACCACGGTCGGCGTCACCCGCGCGGCCCGTTCGGCCGACAGGTAGGCCGCCACCTCGTCGGCGACGATCCCGCGTACGGCGGTGACCGCCTCGGCGCGCCCGCCGTCGTCGGTCTCGACGTCGATCGCGCCGTCCTGCATCGACTCCAGGTCGACGAGGGTGACGCCGGGCAGCCGCCGTACGGCGGGGTCCACGTCGTGCGGCAGGGCGAGATCCAGCAGGAACATCTCCCTGGCCACCACCATGTCGGCGGTGATGACCACATCGGTGGCCCCGGTGCACGAGATGACCAGGTCGGCCTCGGCCAGCTCACGGGCCAGGTCGCCGAACTCGGCGGCCCGGCCGCCCACCGTCTGGGCCAGCCGTACCGCACGGTCGTGGGTCCGGTTGACCACCACGATGTCGGTCACACCCGCGCGCTGCAGGGTCGCGGCCGACAGGGCGCTCATCGAGCCCGCGCCGACCACCAGGGCGCGCCTGCCCTGGATCGGGCCGAGGGCGCGCTCGGCGAGAGTGAGTCCCACGCCCACGAGGGATGCTCCGGCCCGGTCGATGCCGGTCTCGCTGTGAGAGCGCTTGCCCACCCGCAACGCCTGCTGGACCAGCTCGTTGAGAATCGGGCCGAGAGTGCCCTGCTCCTGGGCGAGCTTGAGCGCGGAGCGGACCTGACCGAGGATCTGCCCCTCGCCCAGCACCATCGAGTCGAGCCCCGAACCGACCGAGAACAGGTGCTCGACGGCCCGGTCCTCGTAGTGCACGTAGAGATGGTTCGACAACTGCTCCAAAGGGACGCCCGAGTGGACGCTGAGCCGCTCGGAGACGGCGGTCACCGCCGCGTGGAAACGGTCCACCTCGGCGTAGACCTCGACCCGGTTGCAGGTCGAGACGGCCATCACCTCGGCGACGCAGTCGTCCTGCTGGACGTCGTGGAGCAACTTGACCAGCGCGTCACCGGAGACGGAGACCCGCTCCAGCAGGGCCACCGGGGCCGTGCGGTGGCTGAGGCCGACAACGAGAACGCTCATCGGCCCTCCCCTGTCCGCCACTGACGTGAAAAGGCCCGATCTCCCGCGCCCTTGCGGAAAACGTGGCGTCCCCGGGCTCGCTTGTGCTCGCTCACAGGTCCACCGCCTCGGGCCACTCCTCGGCCATCGCGGGCCCCCCAGTCATCCGATCCGTTTTGCGCTGCTCATGGAACGCAAGGATCTGCAATTCAATAGATAGGTCGACTTTACGGATATCGACGCCTTCTGGCACGGTGAGCACGACGGGGGCGAAGTTCAGGATGCTGGTGACCCCTACGGCGATGACCCGGTCGGCCACCTGCTGGGCCGCCGCCGCCGGTGTCGCGAGCACCACGATCGACACTCCCCGCCGCCTTATCACGGCTTCCAACTCGTCGATGTGCTCCACATTCAATCCCGCGATATGGTCGCCCACAACTTCAGGGTCGGCATCCAGAAGAGCGGCGACCCGGAATCCGCGGGAGACGAAGCCGCCGTAGTTGGCCAGTGCACGACCGAGGTTACCCACTCCCACGATGGCGACGGCCCAGTCCTGGGTCAGGCCCAGCTCGCGGGAGATCTGGTAGATGAGGTATTCGACGTCGTAGCCGACCCCGCGGGTGCCGTAGGAGCCCAGATGGGACAGGTCCTTACGGAGTTTGGCGGAGTTGACTCCGGCGGCGACCGCCAGATCCTCCGAGCTCACGGTGGCCAGACTCCGTTCGGCCATGCCGTTCAGCGCTCGCAGATAGAGCGGCAGCCGGGCGACGGTCGCCTCGGGGATGCCACGTTCACGAGCTTGGGACAGACGGCGAATCACGTGCCGAAGCTCCAGGGGGACAGGCGGCCGGCGCGGCCCGGACGCGACGGATGACGAGGTGAGGCCACTGTCTTTCAGGTTAGTCCCTTTGTGAACCGGTGCACAAAGTGGGGGCCGAGGGGATGGCGATCCCTCCCGGGCCTGCGGTGGGACACCTATCTGCCATGAGAAGCGTAAATCGCTCGGATCTCAATCGATTTCGTGCGATTAGGGGGAAGACAGTGGCGAGGGAGCCCACCTGCGCATGCCCGCGACTCGGCTACCGTGACGGGCATGGCACCGCAGGATCACCACATCACATTGCTCGGAAAGCCCGGCTGTCACCTGTGCGACGACGCGCGGAAGGTGATCGACCGGGTCGCCACGGAACTGGGCGTCCCCTGGGACGAACGCGACATCACTCTCTCGGAGGATGACCAGGCCGCATATGGGGAGATGATCCCGGTCACCCTCGTCGACGGGGTCCAGCACGACTTCTGGCGCGTCGACGAGAACCGTCTCCGCGCCGCGCTCAGATCCTGAAGGTCATCGGGAGCGGCACCACCTTCGCGGCGTTCACCTTGAGCTCGATCACGTTGGTGGCGAGCACCATGGTCTGCCGTTCGCCGACAAAACGCTCCACATGCGGCTGGCGCTGGTGGTCGGTGTAGGCGACCTCGTCACGGTAGAGCTCGTAGATGATGCGCTGGAGCGGGGCGGACTTCACCGAGTGACACACGTAGACCAGCGTGTCGGGCTCGGCACGCCGGACGGCCTCGACCGTCTCCTCGGCCAGCCGGTCGAACAACTCCCCGGTGCCGTCGATCAGGGTGAAGACCGTCAGTAGGCCGAAGATGCTCGGCGACGGGCGGGAGGATCCACCCTGTTCGGCCGCGCCCGGATACAGGGCACCGGTCACGGGAGGGCCGGCCCCTAGGTCGGGAGCCTGACCGTGACCGGAGACGCCACCGGCCCCCGGACCCGGGGGCCGTCCGTGTGCCGGGGCTCCGTGCCGCCGCTCGAAGTCCTGGCCGTATCCGGCCGAGCTGCCGAACGCCTGGTCGGCGGGCATGGGCTGGAGGCTGCCGCCGCCCTGCGCCCTGTATGCCGCGTCGGGCAGGGCGAACTCGCCGGTACTGGGACCGGCGGGAGCGGCGGGATCGGCGGGCCTGCCGTACTCGCCGGTGCCGGAAGCGGGCCTGCCGTACTCGTTGACCGGAATGTCGTACTCGCCGGTCGGCTGGTTGGTGGGCGGCATGCCGAACTGGCCGGTGCCGGGAGGCACCCGGGTGTATTCGCTACCGCCGACGGGCTGGTCGGCGGACGGCATGCCGTACTCGCCTGCCATGAAGGTGCCGGTGGCGGGGCCGCCGAACGGGTCGCCCGGGGGGGCGGGCTGTTGCTGCATGCGCGCCGCGTAGTCGACGTCCCGCTCTCCCGCCCGGTACTCGGCCACCAGATCACCGAGGCCCGAACGGCGCGGAGACTCCTCGGGCAGGGCACGCCGCCCTGCGACCTGCACGTCCCGGGGCGGCTCGGAGACCGCGCGGCGGCCCACCGGCCCGCGCTCCTCCTCCCAGTCCTTCTCGTCCTCCTCCTCGTCGTCGTCCTCGTAGGGCGCGAGCGGGCGGAGCACGACGTACCAGACCGCGGCGGCGGTCACGCAGAGGAGCAACGCGGCGAACATCCCCGGCACCGTGAAGCTCATGGCTCCGACCAGGGCCAGGCCCGTCGGACCGAGCGCCAGAAGGGCGTGCATGTTGTCGGCGTCGTAGTCGTCGCCATCGCGCCAGCGCACGACCGCGAAGGCGATACCGCCCAGCAGGATGAGCGCGACGGTCGCGTGGGTGGCCCAGAGCACGTAGGACGGCGCCAGTCCCCATTGGTCGCGGGCGAGCGGGAGGGCCTTGGTGAACGGTGCTTCCTGGAGCGGGTCGACAACCATGATCACTATGGCGACGATGGTGAGGGCGATGCCCAGCAGCCAGGAGGCGAACCTGGCACCGGGCCTGCGCGCCACGAGCTGGACGATCCCGACGGCCAGCCATAGAGGGGCCAGCAACGAACCGGTCACCTGATAAACACGGAATGTTACTGACCCAAAACCGATTAAATAGCCGGTGGCGACTACTGCGAGTGACAGGCACAGCGCCGCCGTCGTAATGCTCCAGGCGATCAGCCACCCCTTGGGCTCATCGCGGAGCCGGCTGACTAGGGCGACTGTGGCTATGGCTGCGAGCAACGCTCCGGCAAACGCGATGACAGCGACGAGGACTTCCATGGTGGCTCCAATGCTGCCGGACATTGCCCCTTAACCGGTAGCCGGACTGGTAGGCGCCCTCTCAGCCCGGTAGAAACGACCGGCCTCCTACGCTATCGGCCGATTACCGGTAGTCACGACATTACGAAGTAGATTGTGGAATTTCAGGTTCATTTCTAGAGTGATCGAGCACGCTGCACCCCCTCCCCCCACAGGGATACCGGATGCCAGACACGTGGCCGTTCGCCGGGCCTCTCCCCAACGCTTCGGGGGTGGCCCAGCCTGTCCGCAGAAACGAGCTCGCCCCACGCGAGGACGCCTCGGAGGATCTCCGGAGGCTCGTTCTACGCGCCAAAACCGGGGACGCGGACGCATTCGGCACGCTCTACGACCGCTATCTCGACCTCGTCTACCGCTACGTCTACTTCCGGGTCGGTTCCCATCCGCTGGCCGAGGACCTCACCAGCGAGACCTTCCTCCGCGCGCTCCGCCGAATCGCCGACTTCACCTGGCAGGGGCGCGATTTCGGAGCCTGGCTGGTGACCATCGCCAGGAATCTGATCACCGATCACTTCAAATCCGGCAGATACCGTCTTGAGGTCTCGACGGCCGAGGTGATCGACACACCGCTCGACGGTGCCAACATCCCGGAGAACGCCGTCGTCGCGGCGATGGTCAACGACCGGATTCTCAGCGCCGTCAGAAGCCTCGGCGCCGAGCAGCAGGAGTGCGTGGTCCTCCGGTTCCTGCACGGCATGTCGCTGGCGGAGACCGCGCTCATCATGGGCAAGAAGAGTGGAGCGATCAAAGCGCTGCAGTTCCGGGCGATCCGGGCTCTCGCCCGAGCCCTCCCCGCGGACCTCGGCTGAACTCGACCGGTATGCCGATGACGATCTGGCGCGTAACCCGGCGCGCCGAGCCATCGTTAGGCAGATGACACCGATGGGTCATGATCTGGGGGCGGCAGGGAGCGTTCATGGGTAAGTGGCTGCCCGGAATCTCACGGAGATCGCAGGCGCGCATCCAGAATCGTGTGTCGATGCTCGGCATCCGGATGGGCGGCAACCCCCGTCCGGAGTTCCGCTCCGAGCTCCGCGAACGCCTCATGGACGCGTCCGAGCAGGAGGATCCTCCCATCGGGCAGGCGGCCCGGACCCGGCCGAGGCCCCGCCCGAGGTTCCGCCTGATCCTGTTGCCGCAGCTCCTCAGCCTGAGCCTGGCGGCCACGACGGTCATGGCGGGGCTGGCGACCTACCGGTCGACGCCCGGGGACACGCTCTACCCGCTCAAGCGCGCCGCCGAGAGCACGCTGTTCCACCTGAGCACCGACGACGCCGAGCGTGCGGGCCGCTCCTTCGACTACGCGGAGACCCGCGCCCACGAGGTCGAGGAGCTCCTCGGTTCCACCCGGCGCGAGAACTACCTGATCAAGGAGACCCTCCAGGCCATGGAGGACACCACCCGCTCCGCGGTCACCTCTCTCACCCGGGTGAGACGCCGCGACGCGAAAAGCGACGCGAAGAGCGCCGGCCAACTCAAGCGTTTCGTCCAGAAGCAGCGCCACCAGATCGAGGGGATGCTCCCCAAGATGGACGTGGAAGAGCAACGCCGGGCCCACGACTACCTCAACTACATCGACGGCCTGGCCCCGCCCGGATAGGGGTCACCCGTCACTTGCGGGACACCGCCGCCTGCCCACGCGATGTAACCCGATTTCACCCGCCTGCGCCGGTTAAGCTGAGGTGCTATGAGGCGGCTGATACGAAGGCGGGACGACGCGGAGACAGCTGAGAACGCGGAGATGGCCGGGGACGTGGCGGCCGCGGCGGCCGTCGCGATGCCGATGGCCGACCCCGACCCGGCCGCGGCCGCCTTCTTCGACGTCGACAACACCATGATGCGCGGGGCCTCGATCTACCACTTCGCCCGGGGCCTGGCCTCGCGCGGCCTGTTCACCACCAAGGACCTGCTCAAGTTCGCGCTCGGCCAGGCGGTGTTCCGGGTCCGCGGCGACGAGAACCCCGAGCACATCGCCCAGGCCAGGGAGACCGCGCTGGCGTTCGTGGCGGGCAGCAGGGTGGAGGACATCGTCCGGCTCGGCGAGGAGATCTTCGACGAGGCCATGGCGGACCGGATCTGGCCGGGTACCCGTGCCCTCGCCCAGGGCCACCTGGACGCGGGGCAGCGGGTCTGGCTGGTCACCGCGACCCCCGTGGAGCTGGCCCGCGTGATCGCCCAGCGTCTCGGCCTGACCGGCGCGCTCGGCACCGTCTCCGAGACCGTGGACGGCGTCTACACCGGACGCCTGGTCGGGGACCTGCTTCACGGCCCCGCCAAGGCGGAGGCGGTCCGGGCCCTGGCCCGCAGGGAGGGGCTGGACCTTTCCCGCTGTTTCGCCTACAGCGACTCGGCCAACGACCTGCCGCTGCTCTCCCTGGTCGGCCACGCCGTCGCCATCAATCCCGACGCCGAGTTACGCGACTACGCCCGGGAGAGCAAGTGGGACGTCAAGGATTTCCGCACCGGCCGTAAGGCCACCATGATCGCCCTGCCCATCGCCGCGGGCGCCGGTGCCGTCGCCGGGGGTGTGGCGGCCGCCATCGCCCTCCGGCGCCTCTACCGCTCCAGATAGCCGCCCGGGGCAGCGGGCCGGCGGTCAGAAGAGCGGCGGGAAGGCGTGGCCACGTCGGAGGCGGAGACTGTTCAGCTGCTGCTGGATGACCTCGCGGACCTGGTCGGTGAGGTTGAAGACCAGCATGGGATCGTCCGCCTCCGCGGGATCGAACTGGTCGGTGCGGATGGGCTCACCGAAACCGATCATCCACTTCGACGGCAGCGGCACCAGGCCGAGAGGACCGAGCCAGGGGAACAGCGGGGTGACCGGCAGGTACGGCAGGCCGAGTGCCCTTGCCAGGAGACGTAAATCGCCGATCTTGGGATAGATCTCCTCGGCGCCCACGATGGCACAGGGAACGATCGGCACTCCGGCGCGGATGGCGGAGGCGACGAAGCCCCCGCGTCCGAACCGCTGCAGCTTGTAGCGTTCGGAGAACGGCTTGCCGACCCCCTTGAAACCCTCGGGGAAGACGCCGACCAACTCGCCCCCACGGAGCAGGCGGTCGGCGTCGTCCCGACAGGCCAGCGTGTGACCGGTCTTACGGGACAGGTGACCGAGCAGTGGAAGCCGGTAGACCAGATCGGCGCCCAGCAGGCGGACCGCCCGGTGCTCGGGATGATCGTCGTGCAGCGCCACCTGAAGCATGAGCCCGTCCAGTGGAAGGGTGCCCGAATGGTTGGCCACGACGAGGGCGCCGGAGTCACCGGGCACGTTGTGCATGCCGACGGTCTCCACGCGGAACCAGTGCCGATACAGCGGGCGGATCAGTTCGAGCAGCACCTTGTCGGTGAGTTCGGGGTCGAAGCCGAACTCGTCGACCTCGTACCGCCCCGTGACGCGACGGCGCAGGAAGGCGAGCAGTTCGGCGAGGCCGTGCTCACCGTCCTGATCCGTCATCCCGCCGCTCCGCGGGTCATCAGGTCCATCATGGCGATCGGGAGTCCACCGGCCAGATCCCGTGCGCGGACGAAATCCTCGAAGGCAGCGGAGGTCGAGTAGGCGGGCTTCCAGCCGAGACGGCCGGTCAGCCGGGTGGTGTCCACAACGCGGCCATGGCACATCAGGCGGAGCTGCTCAGGAGAGAAGTCGACCAGTCCGGCGCCCCGGGCGAGGTCCCCGAGAAGACGGAACGCGGCCGAGGGCACGGGCAGGGAGAGCAGGCCCGCTCTGCGGGCGCACTGTGAAAGCAGCAGCACGCCGTCTCCGGCCACGTTGAACGTGCCGGGGTGATCCTCCATCGCCATCCGCCTGAGCACCTCGACCGCGTCGTCCTCATGGACGAACTGCAGCCGGGGATCGAAGCCGAACACGGTCGGCAGGACGGGCTGGGTGAAGTAACGGGTCAGCGGTGAGTCGACACCGGGCCCCATGAAATTGGCGAATCTGAGCGTCGACACGACCACGTCCCGGCGCCGTCTGGCGAAACCGCGGACGTAACCCTCGACCTCCGAGGCGTCCTTGGCATATCCCCGGGCCGGCGGCTCGCCCGGCTCGGCGTCCTCGTCGAAGACCGCAGGATCGCGTGGAGACGAGCCGTACACCGCGGTGGTGGAGCGGACCACGACACGGCGGACCGTCGCGGACCGCTGACAGGCACCGAGCAGTTGCATGGTGCCGATGACGTTGTGCTCTTTCATGAGAGTCCGGCCACCACCCCGCGGGGGAGCGCTCACCAGGCTCATGTGAACCACTGTGTCGATGTCGGCGGCCGCGATCACCTGGGCGATGTCGGGGCTGCGCAGATCGACGCGGACGAACTCCGTCCGGCCGAGAGGGACGCCGCCATCACGTGAGAGCGAGGGCGGCGGCACCGTGTCTACTCCGATGACCCGGTCGATGTCCGGGTCAGCCGCGAGAACGCTCGCCACTCGGGCGCCGATGTGGCGCGAGACCCCGGTGACAAGCACGGTGTGGGTCATCGGCGCCTCGCAGATCCGCGTTACTACTTCTTGTTACGCCGCTGGATGCGGGTCTTCTTCAGAAGCTTGCGGTGCTTCTTCTTCGCCATGCGCTTACGACGCTTCTTGATCACAGAGCCCACGGGACCCCCAGGTAGCTGGTAGCCGAGATTGTCAAACCGGTGCGCGAACAACACACCGGCTCAACAGACTACCGGCGATCCACGGTAGATCTCCCCCTGGGGGGATCCCGGGTACTGGAACTCACGGCGTGACGACCACGCCGCTACCTCGGTGAAGCAGGAGCTCGCCGCATGCCGGTATGACCGGGAAACTCGGACGGATCGGTCACTCACCGCTCCGCGCCGATCCCGCGGCCGACCCGTTTCTCACCGGTCCGTCCGCTGGTCGCGCCGGGCTCGATCGCTTCAACCCGCCTCGATGTAGGCATCCCTGAGATAGTCATGCACCGCCTGTTCCGGCACTCGGAAGGATCGACCGACCCGGATGGCCGGCAGCTCGCCCGAATGCACGAGTCGGTAGACAGTCATCTTGGACACCCTCATGACTGTGGCCACTTCTGCCACGGTCAGGAACTTCACCTCACTGAGAGGTCTTTCGCCTGCACCCATCGGACGCCTCTTCCGCACGTGTTTCCGGGTTATCCCCACTGGTGCCATTGCTCACGCACGTGTACTGCCGTCAGCGTAAGTCGGGACTCCGAGTGCGCAAACCCCCTATTTTCTCAGCCTCTGTTGCTATACGTCAGCGAAACGGAGAAACTCGCTGGCCAGCAGCCGGAACGCACCCCTCATCTTGATCTTGGAACGGACCAACCATCTCTTATTAGAGTCGCCCACAAGCATCAAAAAGTTGGCAAACGGTCGGCGCGCAGCGCGGAATGCAGGCGCGAAAAGCCCGTATAGGGATGACCCATTTTGTGCATCCCCCGTCTCAGAGGGCCCGTACGACCCTCTCGACCAGATGACCCGTCAGCGGATCGTAATATCTGGGTAGCACGTTGTCATCGAGCGGGACGGTCACAGCGATCTTGTCCTCCGCCTCTCCCACGAAGAGCGCCGGATCGTTGCTGTCGGCGAACCCGACCGTGAGAATGCCCGCCTCACCCGCGGCACCGGCCCAGCCGTGGTCGGCGATCACCAGATCGGGCCGGTCGTCACCGAGTTCGTCGAGCATGGCCCGCATCGGAGCCGGATCGTGCGTGTGCACGAAGGCGCCCCGGTCGGCCAGCATGGCTACGTCGTCCATGTAGCGGATCTCACGCTTACGGCCGAACCCGGCGCTCCAGTAGGACCAGCCCTCGGCGGGGGCCATCAGGGTCGCGCCGCACTCGCGGGCGAGCCGCGCCAGGGCCATGTGGACGGTGAGCAGGCCGGTGGGGTGTCCGGTGGCGAAGAGGATCCGGGCGCCGCCGGACCGGAGCACGCCGGCGATGGTGTCACCCATCGCCTCGACGGCGTCGATCGTGCGGTCCGGGTCGATGGTGTCCTGGCCCTCACGATGGTCCGGATCGGCCACGACCCCGGCGGACTTGGCCATCAGCTCCAGCACGTCGTGATAGGACCACTGGCCCCGCGGGACCAGCCCGAACATGTAGTGCGGGTCCCGGTTGGCCAGCGACCTGTAGTGGTCCAGGTTGTTCTCCCGGCTGGTCGCCACCTCACCGGCGATCCGGGTGCGGACCAGGTGCTCACGGAGGTCGTCCCGCGTCAACGGCGGCACCGCGCGTCGCGGCTCCGGCACTTCCACCCTGTGATCTCCCTCGTCACTCGTCCGTCCGTTCCCCGCCTCTCGGTCCGGCTCGTCGGCGCGGTCTCTCGGGTCACGGGAGGGGGTCCAGCCCGTGAAGGGGGAACGCGGCCTTCCGGGTCGCCATGATGGCCCGGTCGATCGGGTCTGCTGGATCATAACCGGCGGAGAAATCACTAAATTCCGGATCTCTCCCATCGGTCAAGGTCAACGGCGGTGTCTGCCCGGTCCGCTCCCTGACCAACCGTCGCCATTCCTGCGGGGTGGCGGTGGCCGGATCGAGCGGGTGCCCGGAGACCTCGGCGATCAGATGGGTCCACGCCCGGGGCACCACCTGCACCAGCTCGTATCCCCCACCACCGGTGACCACCCACCGGCCGCCCGCGGTCTCATGGGCCAGCCCGTGCAGCGCGGCGTAGGCGGCGCGCTGGCCGTCCAGGCTGAGCATCAGGTGGGCCAGCGGGTCGAGCGCGTGACTGTCACAGCCGTGCTGGGTGACCAGGATCTCGGGGGCGAACTCCCGCAGCAGCGGCGGCACCACCGCGTGGAAGGCCCTCAGCCAGCCGCTGTCGCCGCATCCGGCGGGCAGCGCCACATTGACCGCGGTGCCCTCCGCTCCCAGTTCCCCGGGGAAACCCGTGCCCGGGAAGAGGGTGCGGGGGCTCTCGTGCAGGCTGATGGTGAGGACCCTGGGGTCGTCGTAGAACAGCGCCTGCACGCCGTCGCCGTGATGGACGTCCACGTCCACGTAGGCGACTCTGGAGGCTCCCTGGGACAGCAGCCAGCCGATCGCGGCCGCAGGGTCGTTGTAGACGCAGAACCCGCTCGCCGCGGCGGCCATCGCATGGTGCAGGCCCCCCGCGACGTTCACCGCGTGCTCCGCCTCGCCGGTCCAGACCGCGCGGGCTGCGGCGATGCTCGCTCCGGTGATGAGGGCGGACGCCTCGTGCACCCCGACGAAGGCGGGATTGTCCTCGGTGCCGAGTCCGTGGGCCAGATCGGGCCGCCCGCTCGCGGAGACCCGCTTGACGGCCTCGATGTAGTCACGGTTGTGGACCAGCGCCAGTTCGTCGTCGGAGGCGGGGGCGCAGCCGACCACCTCCACCGCGTCCAGCACGCCGAGCTCCCGTGCCAGCGCCATGGTCAGCGCGACCCGCACGGGCGCGAGCGGATGTCCGGGCCCGAAGTCGTACGAGGTGAGCGCGTCGTCCCAGACGACCCGCACGGACCGGCTCATAGGCCCTCCCTGTCTGATCGCGGCGCGGCGCGCTCGCCGATGATCTCCCCACCTCGGCCGACGTTACCGCACGTATATGGAAGAGGGTTTACACGGTCGTCACAGAGGAGAAGGCAGTTTTCATCTGAGCGAAATATCCGAATTTCTTCGCATCAATCCTTGATCAGCGAAGCGGCCGCGGCGGCGGGGACGCGGTCAGCCGCCGGCGAGCTGACGGCTGCGGTCTCTGGCGGCCTCGATCGCCGCCAGGAAGGCGGCGCGGACGCTGTGCCGCTCCAACTCGGCGATGGCCGCGATGGTGGTGCCGCCCGGAGAGGTGACGGCCTCGCGCAGGATCACCGGATGCTCTCCGGAGTCCCGGAGCATGATGGCCGCGCCGACGATCGACTGGGTGACCATGTCGAGGGCGGCGGCGCGGGGCATGCCCAGCAGGATGCCGGCGTCGACCATGGCCTCGACCAGGTAGAAGAAGTAGGCGGGACCGCTGCCGGACAGGGCGGTGGCGGCGTCCTGCTGCGACTCGGGGATGCGCAGCACCTTGCCGACCGGCCGGAGCAGGCCCTCGGCGCGTTTGAGGTGCTCCTCCGAGGCGTGCGCGCCCGCCGAGATCACGCTCATCGCCTCGTCCACCAGCACCGGCGTGTTGGACATGACCCGGACCACCGGGACGTCCGCGCCGAGGCGCGACTCCACGAAGGAGGTCGTGATCCCCGCCGCCGCCGAGATCACCAGGCGGTCGGCCGGGAGATGCGCCGCGATCTCGCCCAGCAGGGACCCCATGTCCTGCGGCTTGACCGCCAGGATGATCGTCTCGGCGCTCTTGGCCGCCTCGGCGTTGGACACCGCCCGCACGCCGTACTGCTCCCTGAGGGCCTCGGCCCGCTCGGCCCGCCGGGCGGTCACCAGCACGTCGCTCGGCCTGAACCCGGCCCGGAGCAGCCCCGACAGCAGGGCCTCGCCCATCTTGCCGGTTCCCAGAATCGCGATCATATGAGCACCTCGGAGTCAGGACAGTGGAAGCTTCCCGCAGCCTATCCGCCTCCTCTTCCGAGGAGGTCGTTCAAGGAATCGGACCGGAACCGCGCCATGGTGGCGATGTATGCTACATCTAGGGGTTATCAACATTGGAGGTACGACATGAGCGTCACTCAGATCGACCTTGACGACGAGGCCCTCGCCGAAGCCATGCGGATGCTGGGCACTACCACCAAGAAAGACACGGTGAACGCCGCCCTGCGGGAGTACGTGGCGCGCGTCAAGCGCATCGAGGCACTCGAGAAGCTCTCCGCCCGTGCGGCCCGAGGCGAGTTCGACGAGGCGATCGCAGCTCATGAAGGCGCCAAGCGAGCTCGGAAGGAAGCCTTCTCTTGACCCGCTACCTCATCGACACCTCCGCGTTGTGGCACCTGATACGCACGCCGGAGACACAGGAGGCGTGGGCCGACCGGATCGTCACGAGAGCGCTGAACATCTGCGAACCCACCCGAACGGAGTTCCTCTACTCGGCGACCGGTCCCGCGCACCGTGACGAACTGGAGGCGGAGCTCAATGACCTCTGCCAGTACGCCACCGTCCCGAAGACCGCGTGGCGCTGGGTCGAGAACGCGCAGTACAAACTCACGCTGAAAGGTCAGCATCGCGCTGCGGGTCCGATCGACCTTCTGCTGTGTGCCACCGCCGTCCACCACGGTCTCACCGTGCTCCACGTCGACGATGACTTCGCCACGGTTTCAGCGGTCATGACCGAGGTCATGCAGCGCGACGTCCGGATGCATTGAACCGGCCCGGACCCCGATCCGTTGTCAGAATTATGCGTATGATCGCGATTCCGCTGCTGACCGGGACCCTGCTGCTGGCGCTGGGCTGCGGCGCCGAACCCGGCGCCACGACCGCCGGCCCGGCGGGCACCGGCTCGGCGACCGCCGGCAACCCCTCCCAGCCGGTGAGCCACACCGTGGCGCCCCGGACCGAGCCCACGGGCGGCGTCCCCAAGCCGACCAGGCCCCAGGGCCACACCGACAAGCCCCGCAAGGTGCGGTGGCTCTCGGCGAAGCCGTCCAAGGACGGCCGGAGCCTCCGGGTCACCTGGTGGTCGGGGGTGGAGCCCTGCCACGTCCTCGACCGGGTCACCGTCCGCGAGACCGCCAAGCAGGTGACCGTCACCCTCTGGGAGGGCACGAGCAGCAAGGTCAAGAATCCCATCTGCATCGCCATCGCCGTCCAGAAGGTGACGACCGTCAAGCTCAAGGCCCCCCTCGGCGGCCGCAAGGTCGTCGACGGCGCCCGCTAACCGGCCGGGGCGTCGTAGACGGCGACGGACCAGGCTCCCGGCCTGCTGCCCAGCATGGCGGCCAGCCGGTCGGCGTTCTCGGGGCTGTCGAGCACGTATCGCCCGTCGCAGACCTTCGCCCGGCGGTCGCGCGATTCGGGTCCCTTCAGGATCGGCGCGTCGGGCGGGAAGACCCAGAACGTGACCGCGTGCGTGCGGGCCGCCCAGCCGGGCTCGTATCTCTTCTCGTCCTCCTTCGATGGGGGACAGGGAACATCCCTTGTTTCCCGAAGGGCGGGAATGCTTTCACGCACCCCAGGGTTGAGCGACATAGGCTCAAGTCGTTTGACAAACGTCAGGCGAGGTTCCAATATGAGTCCGACCGACTCAACTTTGACTACAAGGACGTACTCATGGCACGTGCGGTAGGTATCGACCTGGGGACGACCAACTCCGTCGTCTCGATCCTCGAGGGCGGTGAGCCCACCGTCATCGCCAACGCCCAAGGCTCGCGGACCACGCCGTCCGTCGTCGCCTTCGCGAAGAACGGCGAGGTTCTCGTCGGTGAGGTCGCCAAGCGGCAGGCCGTCACCAACGTGGACCGCACGATCCGCTCGGTCAAGCGCGAGATGGGCACCAACTGGTCCGTCGAGATCGACGGCAAGAAGTTCTCCCCGCAGCAGATCAGCGCCTTCGTCCTGCAGAAGCTCAAGCAGGACGCCGAGGCCTACCTGGGTGAGAAGATCACCGACGCGGTGATCACCGTCCCGGCCTACTTCAACGACGCCCAGCGTCAGGCGACCCAGGAAGCCGGCACCATCGCCGGCCTCAACGTGCTGCGCATCATCAACGAGCCCACCGCGGCCGCGCTCGCCTACGGCCTGGACAAGGAGAAGGACGAGACCATCCTCGTCTTCGACCTCGGCGGCGGCACCTTCGACGTGTCCCTGCTCGACGTCGGCCAGGAGGACGGCCACGGCTTCGTCGAGGTCAAGGCCACCAGCGGTGACAACCACCTCGGTGGTGACGACTGGGACCAGCGCGTCGTCGACGAGCTCGCCACCCGGTTCAAGAACGCCCACGGCGTGGACCTGACCAAGGACAAGATGGCCCTCCAGCGCCTGCGTGAGGCCGCGGAGAAGGCCAAGATCGAGCTCTCCAGCCAGTCGGAGACCTCCATCAACCTGCCCTACATCACCGCCTCGGCCGAGGGCCCCCTCCACCTGGAGGAGAAGCTCACCCGCTCCGAGTTCCAGCGGATCACCGCCGACCTCCTGGAGCGGACCAAGGGCCCGTTCAACCAGGTCATCAAGGACGCCGGCATCAAGGTCTCCGACATCGCCCACGTGGTGCTCGTCGGCGGCTCGACCCGCATGCCCGCGGTCGCCGAGCTCGTCAAGGAGCTGACCGGCGGCAAGGAGCCCAACAAGGGCGTCAACCCGGACGAGGTCGTCGCCATCGGCGCCGCCCTCCAGGCCGGTGTGCTCAAGGGCGAGGTCAAGGACGTCCTGCTGCTCGACGTGACCCCGCTGTCGCTGGGCATCGAGACCAAGGGCGGCATCTTCACCAAGATCATTGATCGCAACACCACGATCCCGACCAAGCGCTCCGAGGTCTTCACCACGGCCGAGGACAACCAGCCGTCCGTGCAGATCCAGGTCTACCAGGGCGAGCGCGAGATCGCGGCCTACAACAAGAAGCTGGCCACCTTCGAGCTGACCGGCATCGCCCCGGCGCCGCGCGGCATCCCGCAGATCGAGGTCACCTTCGACATCGACGCCAACGGCATCGTCAACGTCTCCGCCAAGGACCTCGGCACCGGCAAGGAGCAGACGATGACGATCACCGGCGGCTCCGCGCTGCCGAAGGACGACATCGAGCGCATGATGCGCGAGGCCGAGTCCTACGCCGAAGAGGACAAGCAGCGCCGCGAGGACGCCGAGACGCGCAACAACGCCGACTCGCTCGTCTACCAGACCGAGAAGTTCCTCGGCGAGAACGCCGAGAAGGTCCCGGACGACATCAAGACCGAGGTCAACGAGGCCCTGGCCGAGCTCAAGAAGGCGCTCGAAGGCACCGACTCGGCCGAGATCCGCACCGGCGCCGAGAAGCTCGCCACCGTCAGCCAGAAGATGGGTTCGGCGATCTACGCCCAGTCGCAGGCCTCCGAGGCCCCGGCCGACGCCTCCGGCGCTCCCGGCGCCGAGGACACCTCGGGCGCGAAGAGCGACGAGGACGTGGTCGACGCCGAGATCGTGGACGACGAGCCGAAGCGCGAAGACGGCAAGAAGTGACGACCGCGAAGCCGAGGGGAGCGCGAGCGTGAACACGCGCGAGAACGGTTCCGGGGAGGAGCCGGTGATCCGCGACAACCGCAAAATCGACCCGGAGACGGGCGAGGTGCGTGAACCGGCACCGGAGCAGGCCGAACAGCCTGCTCCGGCGGCCGACCTCGCCTCGGTCGAGCTGGCCACCCAGCTCGCCGAGCGCACCGCGGACCTGCAGCGTCTCCAGGCCGAATACTCCAACTACCGCAAGCGGGTCGAGCGGGACCGGGTCGCGGTCAAGGAGCAGGCGGTGGCCGGCGTGCTGGCCGAGCTGCTGCCCGTCCTCGACGACATCGGCCGGGCCCGCGACCACGGCGAGCTCACCGGCGGCTTCGCCAAGGTGAGCGAGTCGCTGGAGGCGGCCACCGGGAAGCTGGGACTGAGCACCTTCGGCACCAAGGGCGAGCCTTTCGACCCGACCGTGCACGAGGCGCTCCTGCACAGCTACTCCCCCGACGTCACCGAACCGACCTGCGTGGAGATCCTGCAGTCCGGCTACCGGCTCGGCGAGCGCGTGCTCCGTCCCGCGCGGGTCGCGGTCGCCGAGCCCGAAGAGCCCGCGTCGGACGACAACTGATACCCCCCATATCTGAGAAGGAAGACAGATGAGCACCAAGGACTACCTGGAGAAGGACTACTACGCCGTCCTTGGTGTGCCCAAGACCGCCACCGCCGAAGAGATCAAGAAGGCATACCGGAAACTGGCCAGGCAGTACCACCCGGACGCCAACCCCGGAGACTCGGCGACCTCGGCCAACACGGCCAAGTTCAAGGACGTCTCCGAGGCCTACGACGTCCTGTCCGACACCAAGCGCCGCAAGGAGTACGACGAGGCGCGGACGCTGTTCGGATCGGGGCTCGGCGGTTACGCGGGGGGCGGGGGCGCCCCCCGCGGGGGCGGGTTCCCCTTCGACCTGGGAGACCTGTTCGGCGGCACCCAGCAGCAACAGCACCAGGGGGGCGCCGGGGAACGCATCGGCGATATCTTCGGCGGCCTGTTCAACCGGGGCGCCGGCACGCCCCGCGCCGGCGGGACGACCACCAGGGCGCGGCGCGGCCAGGACATCGAGTCGGAGGTCACGCTCTCGTTCGGTGAGGCCGTGGACGGCGCCACCGTCTCACTCCGCCTCACCAGCTCGTCGGCGTGTACGGCGTGCGGCGGCACCGGCGCCAAGGCCGGGACCACCCCGCGGGTCTGCCCGACCTGTGAGGGCACCGGCGCGGCCAGCCGCAACCTGGGCAACTTCGCCTTCTCCGAACCGTGCCGTGACTGCAAGGGCCGCGGCCTGCTGGTGGACGACCCGTGCCCGGTGTGCGAGGGGAGCGGGCGGGGCAAGAGCACCCGCACGATCCAGGCGCGCATCCCGGCCGGGGTCGGTGACGGCCAGCGCATCAAGCTCAAGGCCAAGGGGGCGCCCGGTGAGAACGGCGGCCCGGCCGGTGACCTGTACGTCCAGATTCACGTGAAACCGCACCCGGTCTTCGGCCGGACCGGCGAGAACCTGACGATCACCGTGCCGGTCACCTTCACCGAGGCCGCGCTCGGCGCCGAGATCAAGGTGCCGATCCTCAAGGGGCTGCCGGTCACGCTGCGCATCCCCGAAGGCACTCCGAACGGCCGCACCTTCCGGGTGCGGGGCAGGGGCGTGGCCCGCAAGGACGGCACCAAGGGCGACCTGCTCGCCACGGTCGAGGTCCTGGTGCCCCAGCAGCTCGAGGACAAGGCAAGAAACGCGCTGGAGGAGTTCCGCGACGCCATGGCAGGCGGTGACCCGCGGGCCGACCTCATCCAACAGGCCAGAAGCGAGTAGCCATGGAAGCCAACTACTTCGATCTGTCGGACGACACTCCCGTCTACGTGATCTCGGTAGCCGCCCAGCTGTCGGGCCTGCACCCGCAGACCCTGCGGCAGTACGACCGCCTCGGGCTGGTCAGCCCGGGGCGCACGTCGGGTCGCGGGCGGCTGTACTCCACCCGCGACATCGTGATGCTCCGCGAGGTTCAGCGGCTCTCCCAGGAGGAGGGCATCAACCTCGCGGGCATCAAGCGCATCCTGGTGCTGGAGACCGAGGCTCTCCGGCTGCGCGACGAGAACCACCGCCTGCGCTCGGAGATGACCATGATTCGTGCACTGATCCAGTACCAACTGCCACCCGCCTGACTTCACGGAGGCCGGGGGGCGATCCGCGACGCGGAACGTCGCAGTCGATACGCGGGGGCACGCCAGTGATCTTCACTCGCGGGGCACGAGAGCCGGGCCGACCCGCGACCAGTGAGGGCACCGGTCACCGGCGCCCCAGCCGCTGAACGCAGTGAGGGCAGACAAGCATGGACTACAAGCTCACCCAGAAGAGCCAGGAGGCGGTCTCCTCCGCCATCAGGCGCGCCGCGGCCGAGGGCAACCCCGAGGTCGCACCGGCGCACCTGTTCACTTCGCTGCTCGGCCAGAGCGGTGGCACCGCCGTACCTCTTCTGGAGGCCGTCGGCGCGGACTGGAAGCAGGTGCGCACCGAGGCCGAGCAGCAACTCGCGGCCCTGCCCAAGGCGCAGGGCGCGACGGTCGGCGCCCCGTCGAGCTCCCGGCAGTTGCTCACCGTGCTGAACACCGCGGCGCAGCGGGCCCGCCAGCTTGAGGACGAATACGTCTCGACCGAGCATCTGCTCGTCGGCCTCGCCGCCGACGGCGGCCCGGTCGCCGAACTGCTCAGGTCACGCGGAGCCACCCCCAGCGCCCTGCTCGACGCCTTCGAGAAGGTGCGCGGGCACGCCCGGGTGACCAGCGAGACCCCCGAGGACACCTACCAGGCGCTGGAGAAGTACGGCGTCGACCTGACCGAGCGGGCCAGGGCGGGCAAACTCGATCCGGTGATCGGCCGTGACGCGGAGATCCGCAGGGTCATCCAGGTGCTCAGCCGCCGGACCAAGAACAACCCGGTGCTCATCGGCGAGCCCGGCGTCGGCAAGACCGCCGTGGTGGAGGGGCTGGCCCAGCGGATCGTCGCCGGCGACGTGCCCTCCAGCCTGCGCGACAAGCGCCTGGTGGCACTCGACCTGAGCGCGATGGTCGCCGGCGCGAAATACCGGGGCGAGTTCGAGGAGCGGCTCAAGGCCGTACTCGGCGAGATCAAGGAGAGTGACGGCCAGGTCGTCACCTTCATCGACGAGCTGCACACCATGGTCGGCGCCGGAGCCGCCGAGGGCGCGATGGACGCGGGCAACATGCTCAAGCCCATGCTCGCCCGCGGCGAACTGCGGATGATCGGCGCGACCACGCTGGACGAATACCGCGAGCGCATCGAGAAGGACCCCGCGCTGGAGCGGCGCTTCCAGCAGGTCTACGTGGGCGAGCCCACGGTCGAGGACACCATCGCGATCCTGCGGGGCCTCAAGGGCCGCTACGAAGCGCACCACCAGGTCCAGATCGCCGACAGCGCGCTCGTGGCCGCCGCCGCGCTCTCCGACCGCTACATCACCTCCCGGTTCCTGCCGGACAAGGCGATCGACCTTGTCGACGAGGCCGCCTCCCGGCTCCGCATGGAGATCGACTCCCGCCCGGTGGAGATCGACCAGCTCCAGCGGAACGTGGACCGGATGAAGATGGAGGAGCTGGCGCTCTCCAAGGAGACCGACCAGGGCAGCCTCCAGCGGTTGGAGCGGCTCCGCAAGGAACTCGCCGACCGCCAAGAGGACCTCAACGGCCTGGTCGGGCGCTGGGAGCGGGAGAAGGCGGGGCTCAACCGGGTCGGCGACCTCAAGAAGAAGCTCGACGAACTGCGTGGCGCCGCCGAACGAGCTCAGCGTGACGGCGACTTCGAGGCGGCCTCACGGCTGATGTACGCCGAAGTGCCCAAGCTGGAGGCCCAGCTCGCCGAGGCCAGTACCGCCGCCCAGCCCGACGACCCGATGGTCAAGGAGGAGGTCGGCCCGGATGACATCGCCCAGGTCATCTCCTCGTGGACCGGCATCCCCGCAGGGCGTCTGCTTGAGGGCGAGACCACCAAGCTGCTGCGGATGGAGGAAGAGCTCGGCACCCGTCTGATCGGCCAGCGGCAGGCCGTCCAGGCGGTCTCCGACGCCGTACGGCGAGCACGGGCGGGCATCTCCGACCCCGACCGGCCGACCGGCAGCTTCCTGTTCCTCGGCCCCACCGGTGTCGGCAAGACCGAGCTGGCCAAGTCGCTGGCCGACTTCCTGTTCGACGACGAGCGGGCGATGGTCCGCATCGACATGAGCGAGTACGGCGAGAAGCACAGCGTGGCGCGTCTGGTGGGGGCCCCTCCCGGCTATATCGGCTACGAGGAGGGCGGTCAGCTCACCGAGGCCGTGCGGCGCAGGCCGTACACCGTGGTGCTGCTGGACGAGGTCGAGAAGGCCCATCCGGAGGTCTTCGACATCCTGCTCCAGGTGCTGGACGACGGACGGCTCACCGACGGGCAGGGCCGGACCGTCGACTTCCGCAATGTGATCCTGATCCTCACCTCCAACATCGGCTCGCAGTTCCTGGTGAACCCGAACCTGGAGCGGGACGCTCAGCAGAAGGCCGTGATGGACGCGGTCAGAGCCTCCTTCAAGCCGGAGTTCCTCAACCGGCTCGACGACGTGATCCTGTTCGACGCGCTCGGTGTGGAGGAGCTGTCCAGGATCGTGGATCTGCAGGTGACGCACCTGGCCAGGAGGCTGGCCGACCGGCGGCTCACCCTGACCGTGACCCCGGCGGCACGCGACTGGCTGGCGCTGACGGGCTACGACCCGATGTACGGCGCGCGGCCGCTCCGGCGACTGGTCCAGTCGGCCATCGGTGACAAACTGGCCAAGGAGGTGCTCTCCGGCGAGGTCCGGGACGGCGACGAGGTCCTGGTGGATCTCGACAAGGCGAACGACACCCTGGAGATCGGGCCGGTGAAGGCCTGACCGACCCACCCGGGTAAGGGCTTGACCGGCATTGGGTCAAGCCCTTACCCGGGCAAGCCCCCGCTGTTACGTTCGGCAGTCGACAAGCTACCGAAAACAACAGGGGGGCGTGAATGTCGAACACATCACGGAACATCCGGGGACTTCTCGCGGTGGCGGCGCTCACCGCCGGCGTGAGTTGGGTGGTGACCGCTTCGGCGTCCGCCTCCACCGTGCCCTGCCAGGTGCGTGACCCGGCGGGGGCGCCCGGGTCCGCGACGGCCGTCTGTGACAGAACCCGCTCCGGCCGGGTGGCCCATGGCCCGGCCGGCCGTTCGGCCGGTGGGGTGACCGGCGGTGCGGCTGTGGTCACCGCGGACCGGCTGGCACGGATCGCCGGGCTGCCGGGACTCGCTCAGGCTTCGGGGGTGGTCGGCTTCGCCGACACGACAGGCGTCGCAGCGGGCACCGGGGTGCCCACCCCGCCCACGACGGCGCCCGTCCGTTCCGTCCATCCCGACCGCTCCGGTCGTTCCGGCCGCCACGGGCACTCTGACCGCATCAGCGCGGCCCTTCGTGATCGGCGCGACTCTTCGTGATCAGCGCGGGCCTCCCTGATCAGCGCGGCCCTTCGTGATCAGCGCGGCCCTTCGGCCCGGGTCACGCCGGATCGGGCGGCGACCCGTCTTCCAGAAGCCCGGGACCGGTGGGACACGCTCACCGGGCGTCGGGGCCGGTGAGCGTGTCCCACCGGGCGTCGGGTCCGGCTTCCGGAAGGTCGCGATCAGTGGGACGCGTCGAGTTGGGCGTCGAGCTCGTCTTCAGGGAGACCCAGGTCCACCCGGATCCGGTAGCGGGTGCGGAGCAGCGCGGTATGCTCCCCGCTGCCCTTCACCGCCCCCTGAGCTCCCTCGGTCGCCCAGTAGTGGGCCTCCCGCAGGTCTCCGTAGGCGACCAGGGTCTCGGCCAGCGTGAGTGCGGTGGCGGGAGCGACACCGCCGTCGGCCCGGATCGCCTCGATGACCGCTCGCCCGTCGTCGGGCTGTTCGAGCTCGAAGAGAGTGTCGGCGATGCCGGCCCGCGGGTCGATGCTCACCTCGCCGCCGTCGTCCACCGCGCGTTGGAAGCAGTCAAGAGCGCGGCCGGGCTGTCCGGACTGCCGCCACTCCTCCGCGGCGAGCACGAGGATCGCCGCCCGTGAGATATCACCGGACACGTATGCCTCTACCAGCGCTTCCAGCCGCCGGGCGAGGTCTTCATGATCGTCAGCCAGAAGGGTCTGCTCGAGCAACCGCTCAACTTGCTCATGTGTCACATGCGCCACATCGCGAGAGTACCGAGCGGCGCTCGAATCCGCCTGCACAACGGCAGGTATTCCTTGTGCAACCGCACGTAAACGATTGGCTACGCTACGCGTGTTTCTGCAGGAAAACGGGCATATGACAGGCGACTCCTGCTATTGGGACGCTACTGTTCGGAGGAGCTGCGATGGGCATGTCCAAGCAGACCGCCTTCACACTGACGTTCCTCGTGGGTCTCTCCGTGCTCGTTCCGGGGTCGGCCGGATATCTGTCCGCCAGGATGGACGCCGTCCAGCGGGCCTATCGCGATCTTGTTTCCTTGGAGGGCCGGCTCCGCGATGAGCAGCTTCTCGCGCAGGTCTCCAGGGAGCCGCAGATCCGGGCGATCGCCGTACCGGCGTTGCCCTGTCAGGTCCCTTCGCGCTCCCATTCCAAGCGGAAGAAGGCGCGCACACCCGCCGCGCTCATCCCCGTTCCGGTCCAGCCACTGCCACCTGAGGCTCCCCCGGCCACGTCCCCGCCGACCGAGGGGCTGCGGATCGAACCCCTGCCACCCGACCCCGAGGCGGCCGGACCGGGCCGGAGGATCGGGAGCCGTTACGCCCCGGCCGAGGCCGGACGCGGGCGGGCCCGGCTGGCGCATCCGGAGCGGGACACCGGCCCTGGGAAGATCATGATCGAGCAGGAGGCGGCACCCCCCATCGGCCCGCTCCGGCGGATTCCCTCGGGGTTCGCCCGGCCCGGCCTCGACCGGGAGGCGGATCACCCGGCCTTCGGCCAGGAGACCGGTCCCGGCGCCGAGTCGGAGACCGGCGGTCCCAGACTCGACCGGCGAGTAGACCACGGGGAGCCGGAGACCGGCGGTCCCGGACTCGATCGGGGGGTGGACCGCGTGGAGCCCGGTCAGGCGGAGGATCCGGTGAACTGACGGTTCAGATAGCCCCGGATCAGTCGTTTGGCCTCGGCCACGATCTCCGGGGCACCGCCGGGATCCCGCCGGAAGGCCAGTTTGAGCACCGCGTCTCCGGCTTCGACGGCCACGAGGATGGCCAGGTCGAGCTCCTCGCTGTCGGTCAGGCCGTACTCCTGGAGAAGGAGCCCGCGCAACCGGCCCGCGACCACCGCGTTGTTGTCGGACATCCCATCGAGCAGGTTGAGATCGACCACGTCACCGAAGTGCAGGGACCGGAACCCGGGGACGGTCCTGTGCATCTCCACGTACTCGTCGATGATCGCGTCGACCGCGTCCCACCAGCCGGCGTAGTCCTCCCAGAGGAAGCGTCTCCCGATCCGGGAGACGAAGCGTTCCACGTGACGCCGGGTCACCGCCTGGGTGATGGCCCGTTTGTCAGGGAAGAACTGGTAGACCGAACCGATCGCGACACCGGCGCGTTCGGCGATCCGGGTGGTGGACAGCGCATCGTAACCGACCTCGTCCAACAGGTCGGCACACGCGTCGAGCATCTTCTCGACACGCCGCGCGCTCCGCCGCTGGGTGGGCTGACGCCGCAGCAAGACTTCGTCGGGGTCCTCGACAGGCAGGGGGGGCACCCTCTCATCTTGCCCGCATGACCCCCTCCTGGTCAGTCCTTATTCAGCAATCGCGAGATTTCTCCCGCACCGGAGAGCCTGGCCAGGCGCCGCAGGACCGCCGGGGAGATCCGCGAGAGCGCGTAACCGATCTTTCCCTCGGCGTTCACGGCGACGACCGGCTGGTTGCGGTGGACGGCCCGCAGAATGTGCGCGGCCACCCGTTCCGGCGGGTACGCGCGCCTGGTCAGCGCCGCCTGCGCGCCGGCGGCCGCACCCGCCCGGGCCTCCGGTGACGTGCCGCCGCCCACGTAGGTCGCGTTGCCCGCGATCGCCGTGGAGACGAAGCCGGGACAGATCGCGGTGACGCCGATCCCGTCCCCGGCCAGTTCCGCCCGCAGGCAGTCGCTGAGCATCTTCACCGCGGCCTTCGACACCGAGTAGGCGGGCAGCGACCGGCTGGGGGCGAACGCGGCGAGCGAGGCGACGTTCACGATGTGGCCGCCCTCGCCGCGCTCGGCCATCTGGGAGGCGAACAGCCGGCAGCCGTGAATGACGCCCCACAGATTCACGTCGAGGGTCCGCCGCCAGTCCTCGACCGAGTGGTCCAGGAACGGGCCGGCGACCGCGATCCCCGCGTTGTTGACCACGATGTCGGGCACACCGTGCTCGTCCCTGACCGTCCGGGCGAAACGCTCCATCTCCGCGGCGTCCGCGACGTCGACCCGGTAGGCGTGCGCCGTACCCCAGGTGCCGGAGATGCCGTCGGCGGTGCGCCGGGCGGCGGCGAGGTCGATGTCGGAACAGACCACCTCGGCTCCGTGCGCGGCGAACGCCCGCGCGGTGGCCCGCCCGATCCCGCTGCCCGCCCCCGTGACCACCACCAGCCGGTCGGCGTACGGCCCGTGCCCGCCCGTCCGGGCGCGGCGCAGCTCCCTTGACGGCGGCGCGCCCTCGACGTGTTCGGCGAACTCGGTGATCATCCTGGCGAGTGTCCCGGGGTGGCTGCGCTGCGCCCAGTGCCCGGCGGGGATCCGCCGGTGCCACATCGCCGGCGCCCATCGGCGCAGGGAGGCCAGGAGCCCGGGGGAGACGAAGGAGTCCCGGGTGGGCTCGATGAGCTGGACCGGAGTCTCGACGATCGGCTCGGGCCGGGGCGTGCGGCGGGTGGTGAGCATGTTCGACCGGTACAGGGCGAGACCGTTCACCCCGTCCTTGACGAGGGTCTCCGCGGGATGTCCGGGACGCGGGGTGATCCCGCCGGAGACCCGCATGGTCCGCGCCAGGACGCGCGGCATCACGGTGCGCCAGGCCAGTTCGGGGACCACCGGGAGCTGGAAGGCCCCGATGTACCAGGACCGCAGGAGCTGCCCGGCGACCTCGCTCCGGCTGCCGTCCCGCATGAAGTGGGCGGCCTGATCCATCCCGGGGCCGCCGAAGGAGGTGAAGGAGGCGATCCGCTCCCTGATCTCCGGCCTGCCGAGCAGTTCCCATGCCTGGACCGAGCCCCAGTCGTGCCCCACCAGGTGCGCGCGCGGCTTGCCCACGGCGTCGAGGACGGCCGCCATGTCGGCGGCCAGGTGGTCGTAGGTGTAGTCCCGCCCGTCGCGTGGAGCGCTGGAACGCCCGGCGCCGCGGACGTCGTAGCGGACCACGTGGAAGCGGTCCGCCAGCAGGCCGGCGACCTCGTCCCAGACCCGGTGCGTGTCGGGATAGCCGTGCACCAGCAGCACCGTGGGAGCGGCCGGGTCACCCTCCTCGGACAATGCCAGCCGTACGTCACCGGATATGACCCATCTCATGGCGGCCTCCTGCCGGACGGACTTGCTGAACATTAGCTGGCCGGACACGACCGTCCTAGCCGGGCGTGGCTGCCAGTCCGGTGCAGCCGCGCAGTTCCTTCCAGCCGGCGAGGGCCTGCTGCCGGCTGGCCCCGGTGAGCGGGATCGGCACCCCGCCCTGGATGGTGGCCGGGGTCCACTGCTGCTTGAGCACCTTGCGACCGTTGATCGTCAGGGTGAGCACGCCCGTCCTGCCCGTCTCCGGGCCCCAGTTGTAGAAGACGAAGTTGCCCATGCCGTAGTTGACGTAGCCGTTCTTCAGGTAGCCGCCGCCGAGCAGGATGTGCGCGTGGCCTCCCACGACGACGTCGGCTCCGGCCGCGATCAGCTTGGGCGCCAGGGCGCGCTGGGCCTCGTTCGGGCACTTCTGCAGCTCGGTCCCCCAGTGCAGGTGGACGATCACCGTGTCGGAGTTCTTCCGCGCCCTGCGCACCTCCTGGATCAGCCGCGCCTCGTTCTTGGCCGAGGCCAGCCCTCCCTTGTCACCGGAGGCCGTCCAGGGCTGGATGAACTCGGCGTCCATCACCTGGGTCGCTCCGATGACGGCGACGCGGTTGCCGTTCACCGTCGTCCGCCACGGCCGGTATGCCTGGGCCTCGTTCCCGCCCACGCCCACGACCGGGAACCTCGCGCGCTTGATCGCGGCCAGCGAGTCGGCCAGCCCGCTCTCCATGTAGTCCATGCCGTGGTTGTTGGCCATCGAGGCGACGTCCACCCCGGCCGCCTTGAGCGCGGTCAGCGCGGTGGCGGGGGCCCGGAAGGCGTACTGCTTGCCGGGGGCCCGGGAGCCGCCCGTGGTGATCGCGGTCTCCAGGTTGACCATCGCGAGGTCGGAACGGCTGAGCACCTTGGCGATCGGGCCGAGCGCGGTCCGCGGGTCGGCGTCCAGCCGGGTCCGGAGCACCCCCTCGAAGTGCACGTCACCTCCGAAGGAGAAGGTGTACGGCTTTCGCTCGGGGGTGGGTTCGGCGTCACCGGTGGCGGTGGGCTTCTCCGCGACATCCGGTGTCTTCTCCGGGGTGGAGGATTTGGCCGCCGCGCAGGCCGCCAGGAGCAGGAAGGAAAGGGCGGTAGCGGCGGCCACACCGAGGCGGCGGGCGATATACGTGTCCATCGGTATCCGAGGATGACACCTGAACCGCCGCAAGTGGCACAACCTGGCCGTTGAATCTCCAATTCCCCCAAAGTTGGATGACTTGTTTAGTTGAATCATTCTGGTTTAGGACATAGCGTGTGGTCATGGAAGACGAGGACCGACTCCGCGAAGCAGGCCTGCGAGTGACCGCGGCCCGCCTGGCGATCATGCAGACCGTGCGGGAGGGCGACCACCTGGATGTGGACGCCGTGCACCGCGGCGTGCGGGACCGGGTCGGTCACGTCTCCCTGCAGGCCGTGTACGACTCCCTGCACGCCATGCACCGCGGCGGACTGCTCCGGCGGATCGAACCCGCAGGCAGTCCCGCCCGATACGAGACGCGGGTCGGTGACAACCACCACCACCTCGTCTGCCGGCGGTGCGGGAAGGTCACGGACGTCGACTGCGCCGTCGGGCACACCCCCTGTCTCGACCCCGTGTCGGACGCCGGATACCTGGTCGACCAGGCCGACGTCATCTACTGGGGCGCGTGTCCCGGTTGCCGTTCCGAAGACGCTCTCCGAAGAGAACCCTTGGAGGACCAGCTATGAGCACCAGGCCCACCACCACGACCGACGCGGGCATCCCCGCTCCGAGCGACGAGCACTCGCAGTCGGTCGGCCCCAATGGGCCCCTGCTGCTGCAGGACCATTACCTGATCCAGAAGATGGCCCACTTCAACCGGGAGCGCGTGCCCGAGCGGGTGGTCCACGCCAAGGGCGGCGGCGCGCACGGCATCCTCCAGATCACCGAGGACGTCAGCCAGTTCACCAAGGCCGGACTGTTCCAGAAGGGCCAGGAGACCCCGCTCTTCCTGCGCTTCTCCTCGGTGGCCGGCGAGCTCGGCAGCCCGGACACCCAGCGCGACCCGCGCGGCTTCGCGATCAAGTTCTACACCGAGCAGGGCAACTACGACCTCGTCGGCAACAACACGCCGATCTTCTTCATCCGCGACCCGCAGAAGTTCTCCGACTTCATCCACAGCCAGAAGCGCCGCGCGGACACCAACCTGCGCGACCACAACATGCAGTGGGACTTCTGGACGAACTCTCCGGAGAGCGCCCACCAGGTCACCTTCCTGATGACCGATCGCGGCACCCCGGCGTCCTGGCGCCACATGCACGGCTTCGGGTCGCACACCTTCCTCTGGTACAACGCGGCCGGCGAAAAGTTCTGGGTCAAATACCACTTCAAGACCGATCAGGGCGTCCAGAACTTCACCGACGCCGAGGCCGGTGCGGTCATCGCGCAGGACGCGGACTACCACATCCGTGACCTGCACACCGCGATCGCGGCCGGCGACCACCCGTCCTGGACGGTGAACGTGCAGGTCATGCCGTTCGAGGACGCCGCCGGCTACCGGTTCAACCCGTTCGACCTGACCAAGGTGTGGCCGCACTCCGACTACCCCGAGATCACGATCGGCAGGTTCACCCTGAACCGGAACCCGGCCAACTACTTCGCCGAGGTGGAGCAGTCCAGCTTCGAACCCGCCAACCTGGTGCCGGGCATCGGGCCGTCCCCGGACAAGATGCTCCAGGGCCGCCTGTTCTCCTACCCCGACGCCCACCGCTACCGCATCGGCACCAACTACCTGCAGCTGCCGATCAACGCTCCGCTGTCGCCCGTCCACAGCTACAACAAGGACGGCCAGATGGCCTTCAACAACCCCGCCGACCCGGTCTACGCGCCGAACACCGCAGGTGGCCCCGTTGCCGACGGGTCGCGGTACGAGGGTGAGAACTACCAGGTGAGCGGCGAGATCATCCGCTCCGCCTACACCCTGCACCGCGAGGACGACGACTACGGCCAGCCCCGCGCCCTGTGGGAGAACGTCCTGTCCGACACCGACCGCGCCCATCTGGTGAGCAACGTCGTCGGCCACGCCTCCGCCCCGGAGGTCACGGCCGAGATGAAGAAGCGCGTCGTGGCGTACTGGACCAACATCCACAAGGACCTGGGCCAGGGTGTCGCCCAGGGACTCGGCATCGCCGCCGAGTAGTCATATCCGCCGTACGGCCCACGTCTTCTCACCGAAGGTGCGGGCCGCAGGGCTGTCTCCAGAGACGCGAAAGGGGCCTGACCCGCCATTGGGCAAGCCCCCGCCCCGAAGGACAGCCACTCAGAGATCGAAATCTCCCCCTTTCACCCCGGCGACGAACGCGGCCCACCCGGAACCGTCGAAGATCAACACCGGTCCCGTCCTGTCCTTACTGTCCCTGACCGCGAACACCCACCCCGACAGGCGGGCCACCTCGACGCAGTTACCGTTGACCGCACTCCGCCGACTCTTCCGCCACACCACGCCGGACAGCTCGATATCCGACATAACTCACCTCTTCTCCCACGGGGGACCATAAGGCACCTCAAGGATGAAGGGGTGATGCAAAGCGTGCAAGATATTGGACATGGCGAGATAGGACACCGTGGCCTGGGCGCCTCCCCGGCGTGCAATGATTCTGCCCTGTTCCACCGGTGGGCCGTCAATCCACCCGGTGGGCAGGAGCATGAAAACGCAGCAATCCCGGCGGGGCGGCTCTTGTCCTCTTACCTGAGTGCCAGGGCCGCTTCTGCTACAGGTCGAACTCCCCGTCCTTCACCCCCCCGACGAAGGCGTTCCACTCGTCGGGGGTGAAGACGAGGACCGGACCGGAGCGGTGCTTGCTGTCACGGACCCCTACCTGCCCGCCGTCCAGCGCCGCCACCTCGACGCAGTTGCCGTTGGTGGCGCTTCGCGCGCTCTTCTTCCACATCACATCATTGTGATTGTTCGCGTTCATCATTCTTTCCGAAAATGACGGTGACAACGACGGGCGACAGCCCGCCGCTACTTGTTCCAGTATGTGATCGTCTCTCTGATCAGTTCCTGTGACGCCACTTCGTCGAGAGCCCGTTCCATCAGGTGCCCGAAAGCCAGCTCATACCCGTAGACCATTTCCGCGTCCTCCACGAATCGCCCGCCGAAGAGAGACTCGGTGTAGACCACGTCGGGGAAGTCGGGAAACTTCAGGTGCACGAACGCCCCGGTGGACACCGGAGGCGGAACATCCTGGGGAAGGATTCTCAACTCCACGTGCTGCAGCCCGGAGACCTCGATCAGGTAGCCGAGCTGATCCCGCATGACGCGGGCATCGCCGTACTGGTTCCTCAGCACGGATTCGTGGAACACGCTCACGTGGGTCAGCGGGTCGGATTCGTGGAGCAGCGTGCGCTGCCGTGTCATCCGGATCTTGACCAGGTTCTGAAGCCAGCTCGGCGGAACCTGGCTGGCATGCTGGTTCGCCTGAACGACCGATCGGACATATTCCTCGGTTTGCAGAAGGCCGGGCACGACCTGGGGTTCCCAGTTCCGTACCACGGTGGCTTCCGCCTCCATCCCGATGAGAGTGATGTATTCGTCGGGAATGGAATTGCGATATTTCTCCCACCACCCCTTCTGGGCGGCGTCGTCCCGCAGTGCGACCAGGACCCCCCGGAGGGCTCCGTCGACCCCGTAAAGCTCGACGAGCGCCTCGACGTCGACCTGGCCGGCCAGCGTCTTGGCGTTCTCGATCCGGCTGATCTTGGCGGTCGACCAGCCGAGACGGTCGGACACCTCGTCACCCGTCATGCCCAGGCCTTCACGCAGCCGGCGCAGTTCCATGCCCAGTCGGCGTCGACGGAGCGCTGGACTGCCACGTTCCGGCATCACGACCTCCGCACAGCATGGCGGGTGGGCCGGTATGGCCCCACCAGGAACCCATACAAATGGTAGTGCAAATTACACAGATCATTGCAGTGCATCCGGGCAAGATTATTGCTGTTTTCCTTACGGCAAGCCTTGCAGGGAAATCTTTCCTGAGCGACTATCGGAACAGGAAGGTTCCCGGAAGATCGGGGAGACCACCGGCGATCATCCGAGGGTGGTTCTGAGGATTCTCGACGGACCGTGCGCGGGGTGCACGGGCGCGCATCCGATCGGCAAAGGCGCCGTCTTCACCCGCCGGAGCAGAACGGGGGAGCCGGAGAACCGGCCGGCGACACGAAACCTCGCTTCGGTGCCACCCGGACCAAGGGCGCCCGGTCGGGCGCAGAGAGGTCGGACGCAGAGAGAGCGGGTCGGCGGCAGGCGACCCGGCCGGCCCAAGGACTCCGCATCAGAGCCGCGACAGGAGACTCCTATGTCCTTCCACGGTACCTACGCACTCCACGGAATCAGGGCCTTCGTCGCCGATCTGACCTACACCGCCGACCGAGAACTCTGCATGGATCAGGACGAGTGGGCCTACCGGCTCGGCTGGACCGTGACCAGGACCGGGTTCGGCGCCCGGCACTACCGCGAGCCCCGTTTCGACCTGCTCAGAGCCGAGCGGATCGCCGCTCCCGCACTCGCCCTGGCACCCGTTCCCGAAGAGGAGGTGGACGGCGGCGTCGCCGCGTGACCCCCGCGACGACCGCCTCGCGCGCGGGCGGGACGCGTAGGTCGGCCTCCAGGGTGATCAGCTCCGCCTCCGACCGTCCCGCGCGGGCAGGACGCGTCATCCCGCCGGACGGGCCTCGCCGCCCGGCCGTGACGCCGGCGTCTCGGCCGTCTCCCGCGCCGGGTCTTCCCTTCGCCCCGGTCCACGACCATGATGAGTTCACCCACCGAACTCAGGGAGTGCCGATGGTGACCGCGCACCGGACCTGTCCCCTCTGCGAGGCCGTCTGCGGCCTGCGGCTCACCTTGGACGGTGACGGGCACGTCACCTCGGTCAAGGGCGATCCGGACGACCCGTTCTCCAAGGGGTTCATCTGTCCCAAGGGGGCGAGTCTGGGCCGCCTCGACGAGGACCCCGACCGGCTGCGCGTCCCGATGGTCCGCGTCGGCGACGAGTGGCGCGAGGCCACCTGGGATGAGGCGTTCAGGCTGGTCGACCAGGGGCTCCGGGACGTCGTCGACACCCACGGCCGCCAGTCCGTGGCCGTCTACCTCGGCAACCCGAACGCCCACTCCATGGCCGGAGCCCTGTACGGCGGGCCGTTGATCAGGGCGCTCGGCACCCGCAACGTGTTCTCCGCCAGCACCGCCGACCAGATGCCGAAACACGTCTCCTGCGGTCTCATGTTCGGCGATCCGATGGCCATCCCGGTGCCCGACCTGGACCGCACGGACTACCTGCTGATGCTCGGTGCGAACCCGCTGGAGTCCAACGGCTCGCTCTGCACCGCCCCCGACTTCGCCGGCCGCCTCAAGGCGCTGCGCAGGCGGGGCGGCAGGCTCGTGGTCGTCGACCCGCGCCGCACCAGGACCGCCGCCCTGGCCGACGAGCACCTGTTCGTACGGCCCGGCACCGACGCCTACCTGCTGCTCGGCGTCGTGCACACCCTCTTCGCGGAGGACCTCACCGCGGTCGGCGTCGAGGTCGACGGCCTGGAGGAGGTCCGGCGGCTGGCCAAGGAGTTCACCCCGCAGGCCATGGCGCGGATGTGCGGTGTGCCCGCCGAGGAGATCGTACGGCTGGCCCGCGAACTGGCCGCGGCTCCCACGGCCGCCGTCTACGCCCGCATCGGCACCTGCACCGCCGAGTTCGGCACCGTCGCGCAGTGGCTGGTCGACGTGGTCAACGTCCTGACGGGCAACCTCGACCGGCCCGGCGGGGTCATGTTCGCCAAACCCGCCGTCGAGACCGGTCGCAGGCGCAAGCCGTACGCCGCGGGGCGTTGGCACAGCCGGGTCCGCGCGCTGCCGGAGGCGAACGGCGAGCTACCGGTGGCCACTCTCGCCGACGAGATCGAGACCCCGGGCGCGGGGCAGGTCAGGGCGTTGGTCACGGTGGCGGGCAACCCGGTGCTGTCCGCGCCGGGCGGTCCCCGCCTGGACCGGGCCTTCCGCGACCTTGCGTTCATGGTCTGCGTGGACCCGTACCTGAACGAGACGACCAGGCACGCGAACGTCATCCTGCCGCCGCCGCGCGTGCTGCAGACGCCGCACTACGACTTCTCGCTGCTCTCCTTCGCGGTGCGCAACTACGCGAGGTTCTCCCCGCCGGTCCTGCCGCTGGAGCCGGGGCGGCCCTCCGAGGCCGAGATCCTGGCGCGGCTGACGATGATCGCCTCCGGGCAGGGAGCCGACGCCGACCCGGCCCCGCTCGACGAACTGATCATCGACCGGATGCTCCGCAGGGCCGTCGGGACACCCGGCTCGCCGGTCGAGGGCCGGGATGTGGCCGAGCTACGCGCCTCGCTGGACGGGGCCACCGGGGCCGAGCGGCGGCTGGACGCCATGCTCAAGCTCGGTCCTTACGATCTGTCACTGGCCGGGCTGCGCTCCCATCCGAACGGGATCGACCTGGGCGCGCTGCGGCCGCGGCTGGCAGAGGTGCTGTGCACGGCCTCGGGACGGGTGGAGCTGGCTCCGCACCCGCTGGTCGCCGACCTCGCACGGCTGCGGGAGCGGCCGGCCGCACGGCCCACGGAGCTCGTCCTGATCGGGCGGCGCCACCTGCGCTCCAACAACAGCTGGCTGCACAACGTGGAGCCGCTGGTCGGCGGGAGCAACCGGTGCACGCTGCAGATCAACCCGGGCGACGTGGCCAGGCTCGGGCTCGGCGAGCGCGCGCTGGTGCGCTCGGCCGGCGGGGAGCTCGTCGTCCCGCTGGAGCCCACTGAAACGATCATGCCGGGGGTGGTGAGCCTGCCCCACGGGTGGGGACACGCCGGGACCGTCCAACGCGTCGCGGCGGGACACGCCGGAGTCAACGCGAACACGCTGACAGACGAGACCGTGATCGATATCCCCTCCGGAAACGCCGTGTTCAACGGGGTTCCGGTCACGCTCAGTCCGGCATGATCACATGATCGTTCGGAAAATGGGGATCGACGCGCATTAGGCTTGCGCAGGTGACCACCCCTCCAGAACAGGACCGTCTGCACGCTCAGCTCGCCTTCGCCATGGAGATAGACAAGCTCAGACGCATCGTCCGCCGCAACACCCTGATGGACGGGTCGCGGCGGGAGAACGACGCCGAGCATTCGTGGTACGTGGGCATGCTGGCGATGGTCTTGGCCGAGCACGCCCCGCCGGGCACCGACCTGGACAAGGTCGTCGCGATGCTGCTCGTCCACGACATCGTCGAGATCGATGCCGGAGACACCTTCATCTACGACACCCACGCCGTCGAGGCCCAGCTCGGGATCGAGCGCAAGGCCGCCGACCGGATCTTCGGGCTGCTCCCGGCGGACCAGGCGACGCGGCTGCGCGCGCTGTGGGACGAGTTCGAGGAGCGTGAGACTCCGGAGGCCAGGTTCGCCAAGGCCCTGGACAGGATCGCGCCGATCATGGCCAACCACCACAACGAGGGCGGCACCTGGTCGCTCTACAAGGTGACGGCCCCACAGGTGCTGGAGAAGGTGAAAATCATCGAGGAGGGGTCGGCGACACTGGGCGCCTACGCCACCGAAATCATCGAACTCTCCGTCAGCCGGGGGCATTTGGCGCGTGCATAACCCCGTTACCGGGTAAGTCCCTATGGGTCGAAAAGGGGGCGAGAGTGAAGGAAACAGTGAAAACAGGACGTCGGACCTTCGGACGCCTGATGGGTCCGGTAGACCTCACCGACCGGATCGAGCGGTCGACCGGCATGGACCGGCAGATCCAGGTGATAAGCAGGGCCGTGCGCCGGCGGCTGAGGCCGGGACGGCTGCGCGACCTGCTGCACGGGGTGCCCCTCGGTAAACCCATGCATCCACCGATCGCCAACATCAGCCTGGGCCTCTGGGCGGCGGTGGCGGTGCTCGACACGATCCGCGCGGATCCACGTGCCTCGCGCGCGCTGCTCTTCGGCGGGATCGCCAGCGCCGCCCCCGCGGCGGCGGCGGGCGTCACCGACTGGTCGGTGCTCCACAGGGAGCAGCAGCGGGTCGGATTCGTGCACGCGATCACCAACCTGACCGCCCTCGGGCTCTACGCCGGCTCGCTGGCCTTCCGGCTCGCCGGAGACGAGCGGCGCGGCAGACTGCTGTCGTTCGCCGGGCTGAGCGCCGCGGGCCTGGGCGGCTACCTCGGCGGACATCTGGCCTACCGGCAGGCGGCCGGGGCCAACCACGCCGAGTCGGTCACCCACCTGGTCCCTCTGGGCTGGCACAACCTGTGCGAGGTCGGCGGCCTGCCGGACGGTCGCCCGGTGACCCGGCGGCTCGGCTACATCGACCTCTTCGTACTACGCAGAGGCGATGAGGTCACCGTGCTCGCCGACGGCTGCTCCCACCTGGCGGGACCGCTGCACCAAGGACGCCTGGTCTCCGAGAACGGCTCCGCCTGCGTGGTGTGCCCCTGGCACGGGAGCACGTTCCGACTGTCGGACGGAACGGTCGCGCACGGCCCCGCCACGGCTCCGCAGCCGTCCTTCGAGACCCGGGTGCGCGGTGACGGCGTGCTCCAGGTCCGCCCCTCCCAGAGCTGAACGGGCTGGGCGACCGGACGCCTCGGCAGGTGAGCACAGCGGCTCGGCGTCCGGACGCTCAGCGGGGCCCTCGACCTAGTCGGGCTTGCCGTCGGCCGGGTGCTCGACCAGGGCGAGGATACGGCTGGACATGAACCGTGCGGTGCGTACGGCCGTACCGCTGCGGGTCACCTCGCTCACCTCGACCACGCCACCCCGGCTGTTGACCACTTCGACCCGGCGGCCCGCCTTGGTGGCGACGACTTCGTAGGTACGCGAACTTTCGCCCGCGTCGATGACGATCTCTACCTTGTCGCCCTTCATAACTGTTTTATGCCCATAAGTGGCTGATTTCATCCGTACACCAGTTTGACTATCGCCAGGATGCCGATACATACGATGAAGCCCCGAAGAACGGGCGCGGGCAGTTTCCGGCCGACCTTCGCCCCGAGGAAACCACCGATCGTGGCGCCCAGCGCCACCATCGCCACCGCCCGCCAGTCCACCTCCGCGACCGCGATGAACAGGATCGCGGCGGTGCCGTTGACGAGCAGCGAGAGCACGTTCTTGGCGGCGTTCACCCGCTGCAGGTCGTCGTCGAGGAAACTGCCGAGCAGGCCGATGAGCAGCACCCCTTGGGCCGCGCCGAAGTAGCCCCCGTAGATCCCGGCGGCGAACACCCCGACCCACAGCCACGGTCCGCCGTGGGGGTGCTGGTCCTCTCTGCGGGCGCTCAGCCACCTGTTGAGCCGGGGCTGGATCACCACCAGCACACAGGCCAGACCGATCAGGATCGGCACCACCACGTCGAAGGTGTCGCCGGGAAGGAAGAGCAGCAGCACACCGCCGATGAGGGAGCCCGCGACCGAGGCGGCCCCCAGCCGGATCAGCCGGTCACGCTGACCGCCGAGCTCGGCTCGGTAACCCAGCGCGCCGGTCAGCGACCCGGGCACCAGCCCGATGTTGTTGGAGACGTTGGCGACGATCGGCGGGATCCCCAGCGCCACCATCGTCGGGAAGGTGATCAGCGACCCCGAGCCGACGACCGCGTTGATGCCCCCGGCCGCGACTCCGGCCACGAAGATCGCAATAATCTCCCACGGCGTCATGACGCCCCTCTCGTTCATCCGGCTCGCGCCCGTCGACGGTGCACGGCACTCACCGGATGTTAGGAGAGGAGCGCACCCCGACCGGCGGCGGGGGTGTCCCCGACACCCCCGCACCCGCGGCTCAGCCGCGCGGCGCCGATTCCAGGCCGACGGTGGCCACCGGAACGGCGTGGCCGGCCGCCGCCGCCCGGACGGCCGCCGGACCTCGGCTCTCAGAGATGGTTCGCCCGTGCGTACCAGCGGCCGTCGGGTCCCCGTTCCAGGTTGAGGGGGATGTCAAAGGTCCGGGACAGGTTGTCGGCGGTCATCACCTGGTCGATCTCCCCCTGGGCGACCACCGAGCCGTGCCGGAGCAGCAACGCGTGGGTGAATCCGCTGGGCACCTCCTCCACATGGTGGGTGACCAGCACCATCGTCGGTGCCTTGGGATCGTGCGCGAACGTCGACAGGCGGCGGACGAGATCCTCCCTGCCACCCAGGTCAAGCCCGGCGGCGGGCTCGTCCAGCAGCAGCAGCTCGGGGTCCGGCATGAGCGCCCGGGCGATCTGCACCCGCTTGCGCTCGCCCTCCGACAGCGTGTTGAACCGGCGCCGGATCAGGTGGGCGGCGCCGAACTGGTCGATCAACTCGACGGCGCGGGTGACGTCGTCCGAGTCGTACTCCTCCGTCCAACGGCCCAGAATCGCGTAGGAGGCGGTGAGCACCAGGTCGATGACCTTCTCCTCCGGCGGCACCTTCTCGGCCAACGCGGCGCTGGCGAGCCCGACGCGGGATCGCAGCTCGAACACGTCACTCTGACCGAGCCGCTCGTCCAGGATCTCCACGATGCCCTCGGAGGGGAACAGCATCGCCCCGACGACCTGCAGCAGCGTCGTCTTTCCCGCACCGTTGGGGCCGATGACGACCCACCGCTCGTCCTCGTGAACGGTCCAGTCGATGTCTCGCAGCAGGACCGCCCCATCCCTGCGAACGGTGACGTCCTGTAGCCGAAGCACCTGACCGCCCATCCCCTACGCCTCCTCATTAATCGCTCGAACAAAACCTATTGCAGGACAAGCGCATATCGTGGATCGGTGCACCTTGATTCACCGATCTCGGCCACCCTGGTCTGCTGGGGCAACGCCTGGCTCACCGGCCAGGCCGGCCTCGACGAGGCCGGCGACCGCGTGGAGCGGCTGGCCGGCCCGCAACTCGTCGCCGGGGAGACCGGCGACCTGCCCCTCCGTGCCTTCCTCGCCGACCTGCGGGTCGAGGGCATGAAATCCCTGCGCCTGGCCCTCCCCGTCCCGGGCGACCCGCTCGGACTCACCGGCCCGCCCTCCTTCAACTCCGCGGCCATCGAGGCCGGACAGGCGGCGATAGCCGTGCTCCCGGGCAGGTGCCTCGGCCTGGTCCCCGTGCGGGACCGCCGCGGGTCATCGTACGCCGGGGTGCGTTGGAGCGTGTCAGAGGCAGGCCTCAGTGCTCCGGACATCCCCTCCCTGTCCGAGGCCGAGCACACCCTGACGCTCACGATGCGCGCCGCCACCGACGCCCTGCTCGCCGTGGAGGGCCCGGCCCAGGGCCATCGGCGGGTGCAAGCCGTCGACGACGGCCTGGCCCCCGGCTACCCGGCCCGCGCCCACCGGGTCGCCGCCCTCGCCGCCCGGCTCGCCGCGGTGCTCCAGGTCGCCGACGACCGGGGCCTCACCTCGGTCCAGATCACCACCCGGAGTGACGCCCTGCGCGATCTCGACCGCGCGGTACGGCGGGCACGGGTAGCCGCCCACCACGCCATCACCGAGCTCGTCTGACGCGGCGACCGGCCCTCCGGCGACCGCCGGAGGAGGAAGTCCCGTGACATCGGGAGCCGCGCGACGACCCACTACGCGATGGCGTCCCGCTCAGGCCAGGAAGGCCCGTGACCTCGGGACCTGCGCGACGACCCGCTACGCGATGGCGTCCCCTTCAGGCCAGGCCGTGCCGTACCGCGTAGAGGGCCGCCTGGGTCCTGTCCTGCACACCCAGCTTCATCAGCACATTGGAGACATGGGTCTTCACGGTCTTCTCCGCCACCGCCAGCTCCCGGGCGATCTCGCGGTTGGACCGGCCCGAGGCGATCAGGGTGAGCACCTCGCGCTCCCGGTCGGTCAGCGGTGCCACATGTCTGCCCGCCCCGGCCGCCGCGGGAGGGGGGACGGGGCCGGACAGCATCGCCTCGGCGGCCTCGGGGGCGAGCAGCACCTGACCGCTGTGGACCGCGCGGACGGCCTGGACGAGTGCGGCCGGATCGATGTCCTTGTAGAGGAATCCGGACGCGCCGGCCCGCATCGCCGGGGCGACGTCCTCCCGATCACTGACCGAGGTCAGCACCAGCACGCGCGGGCGCAGGCCTCGCTCACCCAGCCGGACCAGCGTGCCCAGGCCGTCGAGGACCGGCATCTTCAGGTCGAGCAGCAGCACGTCGGGAGCGAGCGACGCGACGAGGTCCACCGCTTCGGCGCCGTCGGCCGCCTCCCCGACCACGTCGACGTCGTCCTGCAGGTTCAGGAAGGTGCGCAGACCCTGCCGGACGACCGGATGGTCGTCGGCGATCAGCACGCGGATCACGTGGGCACCTCCATCCGCACCAGGGTCCCACGGCCCGGCTCCGAGGTCACCGACACGCTCCCGCCCAGGGCCTGCGCCCTGTCCTGCATCGACGGGATGCCCAGTCCCCGCCCGGTGGCCGCGGTCACGTCGAACCCGGCCCCGTCATCGCGCACCTCCAGGATCACCCGGTCTCCCCGGCAGCCCAGCCACACCCCGACGGCCCGCGCCGCCGAGTGCCGCGAGGCGTTGTGCAGCGCCTCCTGGGCCACCCGCAGCACGACCACCTCGGTGGCCGGTTCGAGCGCGCACACCGGGGACTCGTCGAACGTGAACGAGGCCGGGTGCAGCCGGTCCAGCAGGCGCACGTGCTTGCGGAGCGTCTCGGCCAGTCCGTGGCGGCCGAGTTCGGCCGGGCGGAGCTCCACGATCACCGCGCGGAGCTCGGCCAGGGCCTCCCCCGCCAGCCGTTCCACCCGCTCGATCTCCGCCAGCGCCCGAGCGGGGTCGCGGGGCACCAGCGAGGCCGCGGCCTGCGCGGTGAGCCGGAGCGAGAACAGCTTCTGGGTCACCGCGTCGTGCAGTTCCCGCGCCATGCGGGTGCGTTCCTCGACCAACGCCAGCTCCCGGCCGCGCTCGTAGAGGCGGGCGTTGGTGAGCGCGATCGCGGCGTGCGCGGCGAACATGGTGAGCAGCCGCTGGTCGGCCTCGGTGAACCCGCCGGGGGTCCGCTTGTTGGACAGGAAGAGGATGCCGAGCACCTCGTCACCGTCGAGGACGGGGACTCCGAGGAAGTCCTTGAGCACCGGATGGGCGCGCGGCCAGTATTCGAACCTCGCGTCCCTGCGGATGTCGGGCAGCCGGACCGGCGCGCCCTCGCGCAGCATCGCGCCGAGCATGCCGTGCTGGCGGGGCGTCGGCCCGATCGCCTCCCACTCCTCAGCCGAGATGCCCTCGGCGACGAACTCGGCGAACGCCCCCTCCTCGTCGGGCACGCCGAGTGCGGCGTAGCGGGCGTCCAGCAGCTGCCCCGCCGACCGCACGATGACCTGGAGCACCTCCCGGACCGACAGGTGCCTGGTCACCGCGAGAACGGCCGAGCTCACGGCCTGCAGGACGGCGTCCCGGTCTTCGTTCATCGAATCTCCTTGAGCGGGGAGACCCCGGGCTTCAGCCGTAGGGAGGACGTCAATGAAAAACCCTAGGCGCCGCGCGCACCGGACGGATCCGTCCAGCGCCCTAGGTCCAACAGCCCAGCCGGGGCCGGGCCCTGCGACCGATGTGCGCGGGGCAGCTGGTTCCTACCGTCGAGGGTATGACGAAAACCGCACTCATCACCGGCGCCTCCCGAGGGCTCGGCCTGGCGCTGGCCCGTTCCCTGGCCGCGGACGGCTGGCGGCTGCTCCTCACCGCGCGGGGCGCGGACACATTGGAACCCGTCGCCGACGCACTCGGCGCCCTCGCCCTCCCCGGAGACGTCGCGGACCCGGCCCACCGGGACCGGCTGGCGCATGCCGTACGGGACCACGGGGGGCTGGACCTGCTGGTCAACAACGCCTCCGGGCTGGGCGCGGTTCCGCTTCCACCCCTGGCCGGCTACCCGCTCGACGTGCTGGAGGACCTGTTCAGGGTCAACGTGCTGGCCCCGCTGGCGCTGGTCCAGGCCTTCCTGCCCACGCTGAGGGAGCGTCGGGGCGCAGTCGTCAACATCTCCTCGGACGCGGCCGCGCAGGCCTACGAGGGGTGGGGCGGGTACGGGGCGACCAAGGCGGCCCTCGACCAGCTCTCCAACGTGCTGGCCGTCGAGGAGCCCGGGGTCGCGGTCTGGTGGGTCGACCCGGGCGAGATGAACACGGCGATGCTGGCCGACGCGATCGGCGCCGGGGACGCGGCCTCCGCCCCGGGAGCGGAGACGGTCGTGCCCACCCTGCGGCGGTTGATCGAGGAGCGTCCGGTGAGCGGCCGGGTGAGCCACCCGTGAGCGCGCTCGTACCGGACGTGATGGCATCGGGGTTCGTCCTCCCGCACGACCTGGAGGCACACGAGCCGCCGGAGGCGCGGGGGCTGGCCCGCGACGGGGTGCGGCTCCTGGTCTCGTACAACGGCACCGGGCGGATCGGCCACCACACGTTCGCCGATCTTCCCGGCCTGCTCCAGCCGGGTGACCTGCTGGTGGTCAACAACTCGGCCACGCTTCCGGCCGCCGTCCGGCTCGACCGGCTGGCGGTGCACTTCTCCACGGAGCGCGAGGACGGAACCTGGCTGGTGGAACTGCGCCACCGGACCGGACGCCGAACCGGACCCGAAGGCGGGGACGCCGCGCAGGACGCGCGGAACCCGCGGGAGTCCGGGACGAGCACGGCCGGCACCGTGAAACGGCAGGCGCCCGGAACGGACCCGGACCCGGACCCGGCCGGCGAGCCCTACGCGGGGGGCGTGCCCGGAGAATGGCTGCCGTTACCCGGCGGGGCCACACTGCACCTGCTGGAACGGGAGACCCCGCGCCTGTGGCGTGCCCGGCTGGACCGCGAGGTCCCCTCCTACCTACGGCGGTACGGCATGCCGATCCGCTACTCCTATGTGAAGCGGGACTGGCCGCCGGCCGACTACCAGACCGTGTTCGGGATCCGGTACGGCAGCGCGGAGATGCCCAGCGCGGGGCGGCCGTTCACCACCGGGCTGGTGACCCGGCTGGTCTCGCACGGAGTCGGCATCGCGCCGATCACCCTGCACACCGGGGTGGCCTCCCCGGAGAAGGACGAGCCGCCCTACCCGGAGCGGTTCGAGGTGCCCGAGGCGACCGCGCGGCAGGTCGAGTTCACGCGTGAGTCCGGCGGCCGGGTGATCGCGGTGGGCACGACCGTGGTTCGGGCGCTGGAGACGGCCGCCCTGCCCGACGGCCGTGTCCGGGCGGCACAGGGCTGGACCTCCCACCTGGTGACCCCCGCGACCGGGGTGCGGGCGGTGCACGGCATGGTCACCGGCCTGCACGAGCCGCGCTCCAGCCACCTGCTGATGCTGTCCGCCATCGCCGGAGGCGAGCTGCTCTCCGCGTCCTACGCGGAGGCGCTCAGGGAGGGCTATCTCTGGCACGAGTTCGGCGACACCCATCTGATCCTCCCCTGATCGCCCAGGTGAACAGCGGGAACCCCACCGATCGTCAGCAGCCGGCGATCAAGGTTGGAAGCGTGTGAAACACGGCCTGGCCCGGTCGGGCGTTCCCGGTCCGCGGTGAGTCGCAGCGGTTACGCCCCGTCCCAGGTGACCGGGAGCCGGTGCACGCCGTAGATCAGCATGTCGGTGCGGAGCGGCACCTCCTCCGGCGGTACGGCCAGGCGCAACGTCGGGAACCGCTCGAACAGCGCGGGGATCCCGACCTGCATTTCGACGCGTGCCAGCTGCTGGCCCAGGCACTGGTGGATGCCGTGGCCGAAGGCCACGTGCCCGGCGGTCGGCTTGCGCAGGTCGAACGTGTCGGGGTCGGGAAAGTGCTCCGGGTCGCGGTTGGCCGCCGGGATCGAGACGGTGACCGTCTGGCCGGCCTTGATCAGCTGTCCGGCCAGCTCGACGTCCTCAAGCGCGGTCCGGATCGTGCCGGGGATGATGCTCAGGTAGCGCAGCAGCTCCTCGACGGCCTTGTCGGTGACGCTCGGGTCGGCGCGCAGGACGGCGAGCTGGTCGGGGTGGCTCATCAGCGCGAAGGCGCCCAGGGCGAGCATGTTCGCGGTGGTCTCGAACCCGGCGCCCATCAGGATGCCGCCGATGACGGCCAGTTCCTCGTCGGTCAGCCGGCCACCGGCGACCAGGCCGCCGAGCAGGTCGTCGGTGGGCTCGGCGCGTTTGGCCACCACCAGTTCGCGCATGTACTCCGTCAGGGCGACGAAGATGGCCATCTTCTTCTCCTGCGGGATGTCCAGGCGCAGCAGCGTGGTCATGTCCCGCTGGAACCGGGCCCGCTCCTCGGTCGGCACCCCGAGCAGCTCGCAGATCACCAGGCTCGGGATGGGCAGCGCGAACGCCTCCACCAGGTCCACCGTCGGGCCGAGCCGTTCCATCGCGTCCAGGTGCTCACTGGTGATCTCCTGGATTCGCGCGGTGAGCTGCCGCATCCGGCGGACGGTGAACTGGCCGGTGAGCAGGTGACGGTAGTGGGTGTGCTCGGGCGGATCCATCGCGGTGAAGGCCCCCGGCGGCGCCGGTTGGGGCTTTTCGGAAACGCCCGCTCCGGGGAAGGGGCTATGCGCGAGCTCGGACCGGTGGCTGAAGCGGGGATCGGCCAGGATCGCACGGACCAGGGCGTGGCTGGTCACCAGCCAGCCGACGTGGCCGTCGGGGTAGGCCAGCGGGCTGACGGGATGGTCCGTGCGCAGCCGTGCGAACTCCTCGGGCGGATCGAAGGGACAGCCCGCGGGACGCACGGTCGGGATCGGCGCCGGTGCCGGGGTTGAGGGAGTGGACATCTCGCTCCTTCCAGAGGCGGTCGAGCATGGCCGGGACGGGCCGGGTGGCCACGCCCTCCGCGAGGATCGTGTCTACAACCCATGCAACAACACTTTGTGTAAAAATACAATCGTTGTATGAATAGCTGTGATGTAAGCTTTTCTTCATGGAGGAGACGCGACGCGAGCGCAAGAAACGCCAGACCAGGGAGTTACTCGTCACCACCGCGTTCAGGTTGTTCGACGAGCAGGGCTACGAGCAGACCACCCTCGCGCAGATCACCTCCGCAGCGGACGTGGCCACGAAGACGTTCTTCAACTACTTCCGCAGCAAGGACGACGTGCTGTTCGCCGATGTCGAGCAGTACTACCAGGCGACGGTGGAGGTGATCTCCGAGCGGACACTGGACGAAGGCGTCTCGGACGTGTTGCTCAAGACCTACGACCGGGTCATCGCCCGATTCGCCGAGGGCCCGATATCCGGCGACCCCGAGCTGATGGAGATCTACGGCAGGCTGGTCCTGACCGTGCCGGCCCTCCAGGCCAAGGCCCTGCTTGTGCTGTTCGACCTGCAACGCAGGATCGCCGAGGCGCTCCTGACCGCCTTTCCGGACAAACTGGACCCGATCACCGCGGCTGCGGCGGTCGGCTCCTTGTTCGGCGCCGTCCAGGCGGCCGAGCTCACCAGCCGTGAAATGTTCGGCGACTCGGAGGAGGAATACCTGAAGTCGGCGCGACGTGCCATCGACGTCGCCATGCGCGGACTCAGATCGTTGTGACGCCGCCACACCGCCGGCCCGGACGCCCTCCTCCTGGGTCCCGGGCCTCTCGGATACCAGTCTTCTTGGATCCCGGGCCTCCCGGGTCCCAGGCCTCTCGGGTGCCAGTCCTCTTGGGTTACCAGGGCAGGGCTCCCCGACTTCCCGGGCCGGGCCGTACGGCGTGTCCCGGGTGCGCCATGGATGTGCGGACAGCCTCATATGCGCCGGGCGCGTCGAGCGGGCAGGATCTCCCCCATGACCGTTTCCGCACACCGCGCGGCTCATGGCTGAGCTCAGGGTCGTCCTGGCCGAGGACCACTACCTGGTACGCGAGGGCACCCGCCGGCTCCTGGAGGCCACGGGGGAGATCGACGTGGTGGCGGCGGTGGGCACCGCCGACGAGCTGCTCGACGCCGCCCGGCGGCTCCGGCCCGACGTGGTGGTGACCGACATCCGGATGCCCGGCTCGGCCGCGATCGTACGTGCGGGCATGGAGGGGATCGACGCCGCGCACCGGATCAGGGACGCCTCGCCGGACATCGGTGTCGTGGTGCTCTCCCAGTTCTCCGACGCCGTGTTCGCGCTGGACCTGTTCAGGGACGGCACCGAGGGGCGGGCCTACCTGCTCAAGGACCGGGTCGGGGACATCGACGAACTACTCGGCGCGATCCGGTCGGTGGCCGCGGGCGGGTCGGTGATCGACCCCAAGGTGGTGGAGGGCCTGCTGGCCAAGCGCGGGGTGAGCGGAAATCCACCACCCGCCGAGCTGACCCCCAGGGAGCTGGACGTGCTGCGGGAGATGGCTCACGGCCTGTCCAACGGCGGAATCGCCCGCGCCCTGCACCTGTCGGTCTCGGCGATCGAGAAACACGTCAACTCGATCTTCATGAAACTGGCGCTGGAGAACAGCCCCGACACCCACCGCCGGGTCGCCGCCGTCATCGCCTACCTCGGTCCGCGGTGACAGACCGCCCCGCGCGGATGGCACCGGGCGGGAGAGAACCGTGAACTTCAGGCGTCCGAATGGTGAACCGCATTCATGAGGTATTCCGGGGCCAAGTAGCGTAGAGACCGATGAACCAGCGCACGCTTCTGATCACGTTGACCGGCCCCGACCGACCGGGCGTCACCTCAAGGCTCTTCGCCGTCCTGGCCGGCTTCCCGGTCGTGGTCGCCGATGTCGAGCAGGTCGTCATACGCGGCCGGCTCACCCTGGGCGTCCTCGTCGCCTACGCGGGCGACACCCCGACCGGTACGGGCAGCACCATAGGCGCCCTGTGGACCACCGTCGAACGGACCGCCGAGGATCTGGGACTGCACGTCGAGCTGTCCACCGGATCCGACCCGCAGGAGAAGCGGCGGCGTGGGCGGCTGCACGTCACCGTGCTCAGCGCGCCCCTGCAGCCTGCGGCGATGGCAGGCATCGCGGGCCGGATCGCGGCGGCCGGTGCCAACATCGACCGGATCGAGCGGCTGTCCAACTATCCGGTCACCTGCATCGAGCTGGCCGTCTCCGGCGCCGACCCGGACACGCTCAGGACCGAGCTGGCCGCCGAGGCGCACGCGCAGCAGGTGGACGTGGCCGTGCAGCGGACCGGCCTGCACCGCAGGGCCAAACGGCTGATCGTGATGGACGTGGACTCCACGCTCATCCAGGCCGAGGTGATCGAACTGCTGGCGGCACACGCCGGCTGCCTGGACGAGGTGGCCCGGGTCACCGAGGAGGCGATGCGCGGCGAACTCGACTTCGCCGAATCGCTGCGCCGCAGGGTCGCGCTGCTGGCGGGCCTGCCCGAAGAGATCTTCGAGAAGGTCCGCAAGGAGCTGGTGCTCACCCCCGGCGCCCGCACGCTGGTGCGGACGCTCAAGCGGCTCGACTACCGCTTCGCGATCGTCAGCGGCGGGTTCACCCAGCTCACCGACGCCCTCGTGGACGACCTCGGCATCGACTACTCCGCGGCCAACACCCTTGAGGTCGTGGACGGCGTGCTCACCGGACGGGTCGTCGGCGAGATCGTCGACCGCCCCGGAAAGGCACGGGCGCTGGAGCGGTTCGCCCTGCAGGCGGGCATCCCGATCAGCCAGACCGTCGCCATCGGCGACGGCGCCAACGACCTGGACATGATCGCCGCGGCCGGCCTGGGCATCGCGTTCAACGCCAAGCCGGTGGTCCGCCGGGCCGCGGACACCGCGGTGAACGTGCCCTATCTCGACTCGATCCTCTACCTGCTCGGCATCCCGCGCGCCGAGGTCGAGGCCGCCGATGCCGAGGACGGCGTCACCGTCGCGGAGCGATGAACGAGAACGGCCTCACCGTCGCGGAGCGGTAAGCGAGAACGGCCTCACCGTCGCGGAGCGATGAGCGAGGCCAGCCGGAGGGCCTCGGCGCTGAGCCCCCTCAGGGCGGGTTGCGCGGCGGCCGCATGCCTGATCCCGCGGCGCACCCCCGTCATCTCGTCGGCCGCCCCCTCGGCCACCTCGTCCAGGCGGCGTTCGGTGAGCACGTCCACGTGCGCGCCGAGCTCGTCCAAGATGGCGTCCAGATCGTCGGCCGGCGCCTCCGGGCGATCCGTACCGACCGCTTCGGCGACGTTCTCCAGCCGGTCGGCGACCATGTCGAGAACCGTCGCCGCGGGCCCGGACTCCTCGCCCGGAGGCGGCAGGGCGAACAGGGCGAGGGCGTTGTCACGCAGCCGCCGGGCGGCGGCCACGGCGTCCCTGAGCCGCCGGGGCGCACTGCCTCCGGGCTCCTTGTCCAGCCGGTCCAGGGAGTCGGAGAACCTGCCGGCTGCCTCGCCCGCCGAGAAGGACCGGGCACGCACCTCGTCGGGATCCTGGTCGATCAGTGACCGCACCAGGGCCGCGTGCTCTTCGAGCATGGCCACGGCCCTGCCGGTCAGCTCCGCGCGCTGTCCCCTGGGCCACAGCAGCCGGGCGAAGACCAGCGCCAGTGCCCCGCCCGCGATCGTGAGGACCACCCGCACGGCCGCCGCGGCCCAGTCGAGCCGAAGGGAGAAGTCCGACAGCATCAGCGACAGCGGCGTGGCGAAGACCATCCAATAGCCGTAGCTGGCTCCCCGGAACGCGAACCCCAGCGCAGCGCAGACCGTGATGAACACGATCAGGTAGGACTGGCCCGGCGCGACCGCCAGCACCACCGCCGCGCCCGTCGCACCCACCGCCGTGCCGGTCGCGCGGAGCACCACCCGCTCCACCGTGTCGCGATAGGCCGGCCGGAGGCCGACGATCACGGTCACCACGAACCACTTCGCATAGTGCTCGTGAGCCAGCAACATCAGTGCCATGGCCAGCGTCACCGCGAGGCCCAGGCGCAGCGGATGAGGACCGGACGAGAACACCGGCTTGCGCAACCGGCCGAACCGGGGCAGGCGCGGTCCGACCTCGACCCCTTCGACCGCCCGCTGCGCCACCGACCGCACCGCCGTCCCGATCCGGTCCAGGCACCGGCGGATCTGTCCGAGGAGCACCGCCGCGGGCAGGGGTGCGCCGCCCGCGTGAGCCGACAGCCGGATCTCCTCGACCCGCTCGGCGAACCGTCCCATGGCGCCCAGCGCCTCGGGCACCGCGGCCGAGTCGCCAGCCGTCATGGCCTCTCGCAGCGCGCGGGCCAGCGCAAGGACCGCCTCGTCGAGCTCCGCGGTCCATTCCGTGCGGATGTCCGTCTGTACGGCCGCCGCCCGCAGCACCCGCAGGGCGACGGTCTCATGGAAGATGCGGGTCAGCGTGGCCAGCAGCCGGTCCAGTGCCCGGCTGTCCTCCTCCGAGACCCAGTAGAGGGAGAAGGCCCTGGCCGCGCCGTCCCGCGCGGTAACCGCCCGGCGGCGCAGTTCCTCCCAGCCCTCGTCGGAGAGCCGGTCCTGGCCGACGGCCTCCAACAGGTCGGCCAGCGCCTCACCTGCCTCCTCGAAGGCCTCCCGGAGCGGCCGGAGACGGCGCACCGGCCAGAGCCCGACAAGGAGCAGCGTCATCAGCAGCCCGCCGGCCGCCGCGACCCCCATGTGAGCCGGCGCGCTCATACTCGACGGGGCGAAGTAGCTCAGGACCACGGCGAGCACCGAGGAAATGCTGATCATCGGCCAGTAGGCGCCGGCCATGGCGGCCAGACCCACCACGGCGACGGCCGGCCAGGGATAGGGCTGGATCAGCGCACCGAGGCCGGTACCCAGTGTGACCATGAGCGTGGCCACGAGCAGCTTGCGGGTACGCTCGCCGTACGGCAGGCCGGGGGCGTCCCCGAAGATCGTGAGATAGCCCCCCAGCGCCATCGCCGCGCCCTGGGGAACATGGCCGAGCACGACGCCGAGCAGCAGGGGAAGGCAGATGCCCAGCGCGCACAGCAGGCCGTACCCCCAGGCCGGGCGGTGGGAGATCACGAAGTCGCCCCGCAGCGCCTCGGCGATCTTCCGCATGCCACCCTCCGAGGTCGTCAGGACGGGGGTGGCACTTTTCTGCCCATCTTCGTGATGCTTAGTGCTCCCCCGAGCGCTCAGTCATCTTTCGGGGTCCAGCGGGAGACGCCACGCCCGATGTCGAACTCGCCCCACTCGTCCTCCGTCTCGATCACGGCGAACGCGCCGGGTGGGAAGCCGGAGTCGCCATCCCTCGTGGTGAGGCCCATGACCAGCTCGTGGACCCCGGGATTGTGGCCGACCAGGACCAGTGTGCGGACCTCCGGGGCGCTCTGCCGGATCAGCGTCAGCAGCTCGTCGGGATAAGCCTCGTAGATGGCCGGCTCGACCACGATGTCGGCATCGGGCAGGGCCAGGTCCGCGGTCTGCCTGGTCCGCGTCGCCGGCGAGCAGAGCACCAGGTCCGGCCGGAGATCCATGTGGGTGAGCACCTCGCCGATCCTGCGGGCGTCGTGCTCGCCACGCGTGGTGAGGGGGCGTTCCCGATCGGCGAGACCCGGCACGTGGGCCGCTTTGGCGTGCCGCAGCACGATCAGCGTGCGGGTCGTCACCGCGCCGCCCACATGGCGAGCCCCACGATCACCGCGAACACCGCGACCATCGCCAGCAGGATGAGTATGAGCGTCTTGCCTCCGGAGGGCTGCTGTTCCATACGGCCCAGTTTCCCACCGAGAGGCCTCGCACACGCGAAAGGGGTGCACGACCCCGTGCACCCCTTCCTCGGACCTCACCCGGTTCGGGTCAGGTCTACTCAGTTCGAGTCAGACCTCACCCGGTTCGGGTCGGATCTGTTCAGCTCGGAACGGACCTCACTCAGTTCGAGACGGGCTCGCGCTCACGCTCGGCGTTGTTCTCCTCGGTCGGGGCGATGCTCGCCGAACGACGCTTGGAGACGACCACCGCGGCGACGACGATGCCGGCCGCGACCACGGTGATGCCGATCCGCAGCGCCACGTTGTCGGCGTAGGTCACCACGGCCGGGGCGATCAGCAGCGCCACCAGGTTCATCACCTTCAGCAGGGGGTTGATCGCCGGGCCCGCGGTGTCCTTGAACGGGTCACCGACGGTGTCGCCGATGATGGTGGCCTCGTGGGCCGGTGAACCCTTGCCCCCATGGTGGCCGTCCTCCACCAGCTTCTTGGCGTTGTCCCAGGCACCGCCGGAGTTGGCCAGGAAGACCGCCATCAGCGTTCCGCAGGCGATGGCACCGGCGAGGAACGCGCCGAGCGGCGCGTACCCGAGGGCGAAGCCGACCGCGATCGGGGTGAGCACGGCGAGCAGGCCCGGCGTGGCCAGCTCCCGCAGCGAGTCGCGGGTGCAGATGTCGACGACCCTGCCGTAGTCGGGCAACTCCGTACCGGCCATGATCCCCGGCTTGGTGCGGAACTGCTCGCGCACCTCGAAGACCACCCGCCCGGCCGCCCGGCCGACCGCCATGATGGCCAGGCCGGAGAACATGAACACCACCGCCGCACCGATGATCAGCCCGACCAGCACGTTCGGGGAGTCGACGCTCAGGTTGAACGTGCTGAACGGGCCCAGCACGTCCTTGACCCCCTGGGACGCGGCGGCGAGCTGGGTCTCGATCGCCGTCCGGAACGCCCCGAACAGCGCCGTGGCGGCGAGCACGGCCGTCGCGATCGCGATGCCCTTGGTGATGGCCTTGGTGGTGTTGCCCACCGCGTCCAGTGACGTGAGCACCCGGGCGCCCTCGCCGTCGACGTCGCCGGACATCTCGGCGATGCCCTGGGCGTTGTCGGAGACCGGGCCGAAGGTGTCCATCGAAACGATCACACCGACCGTGGTCAGCAGGCCGGTGCCCGCCAGGGCCACCGCGAACAGGGCGATGGTGACGTTGCCGAAACCGAGCAGGAACGCCCCGTAGACGGCGGCGCCGATGATCAGTGCCGAGTAGACCGCCGACTCCAGGCCGACGCTGATCCCGGACAGGATGACCGTGGCGGGACCGGTGCGGGCACTCTCCCCGATGTCCCGCACCGGACGGCGGTTCGTCTCGGTGAAGTAGCCGGTGAGGATCTGGATGGCACTGGCCAGCACCAGGCCGATGAGCACCGCTCCGATGGCGATCAGGCGGGGATCGGAGGTGATCGCGGCAATCTCCGGGCTCACCCCGGTCAGACCCGCGAAGCTGCTCGGCAGGTAGAGGAAGGCGGCCCCGGCGACGAGGACCGCCGAGATCACCGCGGAGATGAAGAATCCGCGGTTGATGGCGGCCATACCGTTGCGGTCGCCGCTGCGCGGGGCGGTGGCGAAGATCCCGATGATGGCGGTGATCACACCGATCATCGGCACGATCAGCGGGAACACCAGGCCTTCGGTGCCGAACGCCACCCTGCCCAGGATCAGGCTGGCCACCAGCATGACCGCGTAGGACTCGAACAGGTCGGCGGCCATGCCCGCGCAGTCGCCGACGTTGTCGCCCACGTTGTCGGCGATGGTGGCGGCGTTGCGCGGGTCGTCCTCGGGGATGCCCTGCTCGACCTTGCCGACCAGGTCGGCGCCGACGTCGGCGGCTTTGGTGAAGATGCCGCCGCCGACCCGCATGAACATGGCGAGCAGCGCCGCGCCGAAGCCGAAGCCCTCAAGAACGGCGGGGGCGTCGCCTCCGTAGACGAGCACCACGATGGCGGCGCCGAGCAGGCCGAGGCCGACGGTGATCATGCCGGCCACGCCACCGGTGCGGAAGGCGATCCGCATCGCGATCTTCTCGCCCGACTCACGCGCGGCTGCGGCGACACGGACGTTTCCCCGGACGGCCAGCCACATGCCGATGAACCCGGTCAGCGCGGAGAAAACCGCACCGATCACGAAGAATATCGACCGGCCGACGGCCACACCGGTCGATTCGGCGGGGAGCAGATAAAGCAGGAAAGGAATCAGAACGACGAACACCGCAAGCGTCCGGAACTGCCGCGTCAGATACGCGGAAGCTCCTTCCTGTACGGCGCGCGCGATGTTCTGCATACGCTCGGTGCCCTGGCCGGCGGCGAGCACCTCTCGCACGAGCACGGCCGCGACGGCGAGTGCGAGCAGGGCCACAACGGCCACAACGATCACGATGGTGAAATGGGAACCGCTCAGGGATACCGCTGGCTCTTCGGCAACGGCTAGCTGGAGTACAGACATCCGACTCTCCTCGGCAAGACGGGAACACGTCCTGCCCGGAGTGCGCTGCACGCTGGATGTTCTCGGCTGACAGAGCGGCGCACTCCGGGTATTGGCAGTGCCGCTTCCGGTTGCGTCCGCAGACTTCCCACGGAGGTGAGCCCGTTCATGGGCCGTTCCGAGGGACAAACCTTGGCCGGTTCCGGGAGTCTACGCAGCCACGACGAGGATATGAAGCCTCTGTACGCGGCCAATTAACGACACGCCCGGTAATCGGTCTCGACCGGCCCGCCCACAAGGCCGTTCAAGCAGGTATGTCAGTCAGCAAACCCGCATTTCACCTTGATTTCGTCCAGCAGATATCAAATTTATGTTTGGCCGAAAATACGCATCCGACATGCGGACGGCCGGGCGCGTCCAGTGGACACGCCCGGCCGCCCGGGTTCACTGCTGTCAGACCGGATACAGACCGTTGGTCGCCGCGGGCCAGCTCATGCGGATACGCATACCCTTCTGGCTCGGGTAGACCTGGACGTCGTCGGCCAGCCCCACGATGACCGCGATGCCGAATCCGGTCATCAGCGTGTCGGGAAGCTGCCCGAGTGGATCGTCGAACCGTAACAGCTCGCGTTCCTGCTCCAGCTCATCACTCGGGGCGGAGTCGGTGACAGTCACCTCGAACCGCCCCAGATCATCACGTAGCTCGATGCGGATCGGCTCTCCCGGACAGTGGAGGCGATGTGCCTCGACAGCCCGGGAGCACGCCTCACCGACGGCGAGCCGCACCTCGTCCAGCAGCGACTCCTCCACACCGGTGCGCCTGGCGATCGCCGTGGCGACCAGACGTGCCGTGCGCACGTGCGCGGGGAGAGCACTGAACGTCAGCTCGACGGTAGCCACGACTACTTGTCTCGACCGTGGGCTTCCTTGGCCTCATCCACTGAGGCGTAGATCCCGAAGACCTTGGTAAGTCCTGTGATCCGGAAAATCTTCAGGATGCGCTCCTGGGTGCAGACCAGCTCCAGTGAGCCGTCGTGCGCCCGAACTCGCTTGAGCCCGCCGACCAGGACACCAAGGCCCGTTGAGTCAAGGAAGTCGACCTTCTCCATGTTGACCAGGAGGTGGAAGTTCCCCTTGTTGACCAGATCGATCAGGAGCTCACGCAATCTGGGCGCGGTGTAGACATCGATCTCACCCTCGACCTCAACGATGGTGAGACGGTCCTCGGAATGGTGGTCCAACTTCAGATCCACAGATCCTCCAGCGCCTTGCCTGCGAAAGTACCTATTCAGGCGTGACTCCTGGGACCGGGTGGCCCCCAGACGACAAGCCCCGACGCGCGGCATTCAACCATGCGTACGCTCAGTGTCTATACGAAATCACGATTCCCGGCGACTCTGCCCACAGATGCCAGACTGGAAACCAGTGACTCCGCCCTCATCCTCCTCGATCCGAGCCGGTGACGCGCTCAGCTACCTGCTCGGTGTTTCCGCACGTCGCGAACGCGTAACCCATGTGGAGCACGTTCCAGCACGTCAGGCGGGTGAAGCCGGCTGGCCGCCCTGGGTTCACGAAAGCCTGGTTACGCGCTGGGCGAACCACGGGATTTCTGGCCTATGGCCGCATCAGGCCGAGGCGGCCGAACTGCTCCATCGTGGTCAAAACGTGATCATTGCCACAGGAACCGCCTCGGGTAAATCTCTCTCCTACCTGGTCCCGGCTCTCTCGTCGGTGCTCGAAGGGGACACGATCCTCTACCTGACGCCCACCAAGGCGCTGGCCGCCGACCAGCTCCGCGCCCTGAACGAGCTGGACGTCCCCGAGCTCCGCGCGGCCACCTTCGACGGCGACACCTCTTTCGAGGAACGGGCCTGGGTCCGCAAGCACGCCAACTACGTCCTCACCAACCCGGACATGCTCCACCGCTCCCTCCTTCCCCGTCACCCTCAGTGGTCGCCCTTCTGGCGGCGGTTGCGGATGGTGGTGGTGGACGAATGCCATGGCTACCGGGGCGTGTTCGGCTCCCACGTGGCCCAGATCCTGCGCCGCCTGCGCCGGATCTGCGCGAGGCACGGCTCCAGCCCGGCCTTCCTGCTCTCCTCCGCCACGGCCAGCGAGCCCGGGACCTTCGCGACCCGCCTGACGGGTCTCCAGATGACCGAGGTGACCACGGACGCCTCTCCCCGGGGCGCGACCACCTTCGCCCTGTGGGAACCTCCCCTGACCGATCTGCGCGGCGAGGGCGGTGCTCCCGTCCGGCGTCCCGCGGCAGCCGAGAGCGCCGACCTCCTGGCGGACCTGGTGATCGCCGACGTCCGTACTCTGGCCTTCGTCCGCTCCCGCCGTGCCGCCGAGACCGTGGCCCTCACCACCAAGGCGAAACTTCAGGATCTCGTGGTCGACGTGGGAGCACCGAAAAATCTGCCGGACAAGGTGGCGGCCTACCGGGCCGGGTATCTGGCCGAGGACCGCCGGGGACTGGAGAAGGCGTTCCGGTCGGGCGAGCTGCTCGGACTGGCGACGACGAACGCGCTGGAACTCGGTGTCGACGTGTCCGGGCTGGACGCGGTGCTCATCGCGGGCTGGCCGGGGACGCGGGCATCGCTCTGGCAGCAGGCCGGACGGGCGGGCCGGGCGGGACAGGACGCCCTGGCGGTGCTGGTCGCCAGGGACGACCCGCTGGACACGTATCTGGTCCACCACCCCGAGGCGCTGTTCGGACGGCCCGTCGAGACGATCGTGCTCGACCCCGACAACCCCTACGTGCTGGGCCCGCATCTGTGCGCCGCCGCCGCCGAGATCCCGCTCTCCCGGGACGAGCTGGACATCTTCGGCCCGACCACCAAGGAAGTGCTCGCCGACCTGGTCGGAGACGGCCTGCTCAGAGAGCGTGCCACCGGCTGGTTCTGGACCAGCCGGGAGCGAGCCACCGACCTCGCCGACATCCGGGGGTCGGGCGGCGCGCCGATCCAGGTCGTGGAGGTGTCCACCGGCCGGCTGCTCGGCACGGTGGACGAGCCCTCGGCCCACACAAGCGTGCACACCGGCGCCGTCTACGTCCATCAGGGAGAGACCTACCTGGTCGTCGAGCTCGATCTGGAGGCGGGGGTCGCCCTCGTCGAGGCCGGAACCCCCGACTACACGACCTTCGCCAGAGATGTCACCGACATCTCGGTCCTTGAGTCCCTCCGCTCTCACCCACTCGGCCCGGGAGAACTCCACTTCGGCTCGGTAGAGGTCACCCGGCAGGTCGTGTCCTACCTCAAGCGCCGCGCGCAGAGCGGCGAACTCCTCGGCGACGAGCCTCTCGACCTGCCGCCGCGCACACTGCGCACCCGCGCGGTGTGGTGGACGCTGCCCACCTCCGAGATCGTCTCCCTGGCCGAGGACGGCGTGGACCTGGGCGGGGCCGCGCACGCGGCGGAGCACGCCGCCATCGGCCTGCTGCCGCTTTTTGCGACCTGCGACCGCTGGGACATCGGCGGCGTCTCCACCGAACTGCACCCCGACACCGGACTGCTCACCGTCTTCGTCTACGACGGCCACGAGGGCGGTGCGGGCTTCGCCGAGCGTGGTTATGCCCGCGCCCTGGACTGGCTCACGGCCACCCGTGAGGCCATCGCCTCCTGCGAGTGCGAACGCGGCTGCCCCTCCTGCATCCAGTCGCCCAAGTGCGGCAACGGCAACGAACCGCTGGACAAGGCGGGTGCCCTCCGGCTCCTCGCCGTACTGCTCGCCGCCGATCCGCGCGAAACGTGATCGGAGGATACGGCGTCTGCCGTCGGTGGTGACGCGCCTCGATCGGGAGCTCGCCACGCTGGACGCCCCGGTCGCGTCGGCGGTGCTCGATCACGCCGGAGGCCTCCTGACGGGCGACGCCGAACGGTTCACGGCCGCCGCCGCATACGTCCGGCTCCCCGCTCCCTATGCGGCATCGCGCACCGCCTGGCAGACCTGCCAAAAATGGGGCATTTACCCCATAGATAACTCCTGGCCACATCCTTAACTCTTGTCGCATGCCCAAGCGTGCCCCCGATGACAGGGACGAACACGAGCAGGATGCCGACAGCGGACCGGCGCCCGAACTCGATGACAGTTGGGTCGACGTATGAGACGCGCCTGGAGCGCCGCCCCGTCCCCCATTCCGCAAGAAGTCAGGAACACATCATGCCCAGAGTGTTAGTCGGGGCCGCCGTCACGGCGCTGGTCGCCGGACTGCTCGCTCCCGGGGCCGCGAACGCCGCCCCCGAGGGTGGCAGCGACGTCACCACACTGGCCGGCTCCGGCGGCCATCAGTGGAACGTCACACTGATCACCGGAGACACCGTCCGGCTCACCCAGGACCGCAGCGGCCGCTACACCGCGACCCCCAAAGCCGTCCGCCGCCCGGACGGCAGCACCCCGAACTTCCGGAGCGAGGCGAGCCCGGAAGGGATCTTCGTGATCCCGGACGACGCGCAGCCCGCCATCGCGGCGGGGGTCCTGGAGCGCCGCCTGTTCGACGTGCGGTACCTGGCGACCAACGGCTTCGCCGACGACGCGGACAAGCAACTGCCGCTGATCGTGCAGTACCAGGGCAGCGCGCCGCAGGCCTCGATCGCGGCCACCGCGCAGGCCCTGCCCGCGAGCACCGCCGAGCGGTCGCTGCCCAGCATCCATGGCGCCGCGGTGGCGGTGGACAAGGACAGCGCGCCGGACTTCTGGTCCACCTTGCGCGGTCAGAGCGCCGCGACGCCGGACAAGCAGCTCAAGTCGCTGACCGGCGGCATCGGGAAGGTGTGGCTGGACGCCAAGGTCAAGGTCGACCTCGCGGAGAGCGTGCCGCTGATCGGCGCGCCGGAGGCGTGGAAGGCCGGGTTCGACGGCTCCGGCACCACCGTCGCCGTCCTCGACACCGGCGTCGACGCCGGCCACCCCGACCTGGCCGGCAAGATCGTCACCAGTCGCAGCTTCGTCCCCGACGAGGAAGTGGCCGACGGCCACGGCCACGGCACCCATGTCGCCGCCACCGTCGCCGGATCCGGTGCCGGCTCTGACGGCTCCCGGAAGGGCGTCGCGCCCGGCGCCCAGCTCGCCATCGGCAAGGTCCTCAACAACGAGGGATCCGGTGACAGCTCCGCCATCATCGCCGGCATGGAGTGGGCCGTCGGCGAAGCCAAGGCGAAGATCGTCTCGATGAGCATCGGCGGTGACCCCAGCGACGGCACGGACGTGCTCTCGCAGGCCGTCAACGAGCTCAGCGAGTCGACCGGCGCGCTGTTCGTGATCGCCGCCGGCAACGCAGGGCCTGAGAAGGAGACCGTCGGCGCGCCCGGCGCCGCGGCTTCGGCGCTGACCGTGGCCGCCACCGACAAGTCCGACGCACTGGCGAACTTCTCCAGCCGGGGTCCGCGCGTCAACGACGGCGCGCTCAAGCCGGACATCGCCGCACCGGGCGTGGACATCGTCGCCGCCCGCGCGGCCGGCACCGGCCTGGGCACCCCCGTCGACGACCTCTACACCTCCCTGAACGGCACCTCCATGGCCACCCCGCACGTCGCCGGGGCCGCGGCCATCCTCGCCCAGGAGCACCCCGACTGGCGCGGCGAACGGCTCAAGGCGGCGCTCATGTCGACCGCCAAGGACGCCGGGCACACCGTCTACCAGCAGGGCGCCGGCCGGGTCGACGTGGCCCGGGCGGTCTCCCAGAAGGTGACCGCCACCACCCCCAACGCCGACTTCGGTTACATCCCGGTCGACCACAACGACACCGTGGACAAGACCGTCACCTACGCCAACGACGGCGACGCCGAGGTGACTCTCACGCTCGCCGCCACCATGAAGGACACGACGGACACGCTGACGACCAGCGCGCCGACGGTGACCGTCCCGGCGGGCAGGACCGCCGAGGTCACCGTCACCCTGCACCCGGACGGTCTCGCCAGAGGCACCTACACCGGCGCCCTGGTGGCCACCGACGCCGCAGGTGTGCGCGTCACCACCCCGATCGGCCTGGTGCGCGGGCCCAAGCGGGTCCCGCTCACCGTCCACGTCATCAACAGGAACGGTCAGGCCCCGGGGCCCTTCGAGTTCTACACCGGGGCGAGCGCGGTCGACGTCCCCGACGTCTACGGCGTTGGCGGGGCTTCCTACATCGGTGACGGCGCCTACCAGTACCTGGTCGAGCCCGGCACCTACTCCGTCTCGGCCGGTGTGGTGCACCAGTCGCCCGACGGCGGAACCGGCCCGGTCGCCACGCTGCTGAATCCCGAGGTCGTCGTCCCGGAGAGCGGGCTCGAGGTCACCCTGGACGCCCGCGAGGCCGTCCTCCTGCGCTACGAGACCCCGAAGCCGATCGACCTCAGGCACGCTGTCGGCGCCATCACGTATGTGCGCACGGCATGGGACGGCAGCCCGGTGACCTCGGGGGAGATGGGCCTCATCGGGATCGGAGACCGGTACGTCTCCCCCACCAAGAAGGTCACCAAGGGTGAGCTCCTGTTCTCGACCCGGCTCACCGCGATCAACGAGCAGGTGGCCGTGCGCGCCGTGGCCCCGCAGAAGTACTCCATCGCATCCGTGACCAACGAGTACTTCGACAAGGGACAGACCATAGGTCAGGAGGACACCCCCTTCCCGGCGGGGACCCGCAGCAACAAGCTGGCCTATGTCGGCGCCGCCAGTCCCGAGGAGATCGCCGCCACCGACCTTCGCGGGAAGCTCGCGCTGCTCGCCGTCGGCACGACCGGGTACTGCCAGATCCACATCGACCGCGTCCAGCAGCTGAAGGCCGCCGGCGCCGTGGGCATCGTGCTGTTCGCCGACGACTCGGTCACCCCCTGCAGCATCCCCGTGTCGAATCATGGCTCCGGCAAGACGGAGCTCCCGGTGGTGCAGATCACCAGGACGGCCGCGGAGAAGCTGCGTACCCAGCTGGCGCGCGGCCCCGTCACCCTTGAGATCACCAGCAATCCCAACATCGACTACACCTACCAGCTGCAGGAGTACGAGGAAGGCAAGATCCCCGGCGACCTCACCTACCGCTACTCCCAGAACCGGCTGCGGACCGTGGACACCGACTTCCACACCCCGGACGGTCCTGGCCTGCAGACCGAGACCTGGCACAGCTTCAAGCCCCTGGAAAAGACGTCGTTCTCGGTGGCCTTCGGCTTCACCGGACCCGCCCAGCGGCCCGAGTACTTCAGCGGGCTCTCCGCGGACACGCTCCGGGTGGGCATCGTGAACACCGGCAGCGGCGAGGACCTCAAGATCGTCACGACGATCGAGAAGCCCGGCAAGGAGACACGGAACTGGGGGTCTGGCGTGTTCACCCCCGGAAGCCTGACCATGCCCTCGCTGCCCGGAAGCGGCTACCGGCTGGAATGCCCGATGTGCCGGGCCGGCGATATCTTCCTGGCCAACTTCAGCCTCGTGAACGGCAACGGACAGCAGGGACGAGAGGGCGTCTACTTCAGCGCTCTCGCGAAGTTGTCCAAGGACGGCAAGGAGCTCCCGCGCTACCAGGGCAGCATCTACCCGATGTACAACCTGCCCAAGGAGGAAGGCGTCTACCGGCTCGAACAGACTGCCCGCGGCAACACCAACGTGTGGACGTTCCGGTCCAAGGGCCGGGACAAGGACACCGTCGCCGACACCCACACCTGCGCGCTCCTGCCGCAGCTGACCGGCCCGTGCGGGCCGCAGCCGCTGGTGTTCGTCGGCTACGACCTCGGGGACACCCAGGCGCTGGACAACAGCGTCCAGGCCGGGCGCCGGCACACGTTCGACATCGACGTGAGCCACGCGCCGTCCACCGAGAAGCTGCCGGCCATCGCCGGGCTGAAGCTCTCCTACAGCACCGATGACGGCCAGACCTGGAAGAACGCGTCGGTCAAGAAGGGCCGGGGCGGCGTGTACACCACCACGCTCACCTACCCGGCGCTCGCCAAGACCAAGGGCGCCGTCAGCCTCAAGGCCGAGGCGTGGGACAACGGCGGCAACAAGGTCGAGCAGACCACCGCCCGAGCGTTCACGCTGAGGTAGACACGATACGGCGATGCCGGGAGCGCACCGCGCTCCCGGCATCGCCGTGTCCAAGGCACTTCGCCCGGCTCCGCGCCGCACGGTGGACGAGCCCTCGGCCCGCACAAGTGTGCACACCGGCGCTGTCTATGTGTCGGCGACGTGAACGGGCCCGGCGCGCGCGTCGGCGGTGATCCTCCGCGCACCCACCAGAGGCAGCGACAGCCATACGGCCACCTGGACCTGGGCCACGCCGTCACCGTGGACGGAGCACCGGATGATCCGCGCTCCGTTGCCCTCGGCCAGTGAGGCCGCCACCGCGCATCCGCGCTCCGGAGCGGCAAGAGCCAGCCGGGCGGCGGCGAGCGCGCTCAGGTCGGCGGCGCTCTGTGCCCGGTGGCGGGCCACCCTCGCCACGCCGGCGGACACGACCGCCCCGGCCACCACGAAGATCAAAGCGATGAGTGCGACCGCCCAGACCGTCGCCGCTCCCCGATCCCTTCCCCCTTCTTCTGTGACCCGGCAGGCACCACGTTTCACCGTTCGGCTCCCGGTGCGTGGGCTCCCGCCGCATCGGCTCCCGGTGTGTAAGCTCCCGGCTCGGTGGCGGAGACCGCGACCGCCCGCACAGTGACGCTTGGCAGCGAGACTCCCCAACGGGGTCTGACCCGCGCGGACACCTCCACCCTGGTCGTCTCCGCGCCCCGGGACACCACGACGTGCGCGCCCGCCGGGGCGGCGGAGCGAGCACCGCCCCGCACCTGCTCCAGCGACTCACCGCGTGACGCGGCCCGAGCCCCCGCCCGAGCCGCGTCCACACATTCCAGTTGCGCCCCGATCGCCGCCACCGCCCACAGTGCGGCGGCCAGCACCACCACAAGCGCGGGCAGGACCACGGCGGTCTCGGCGGTGACCGACCCTCTGGACGGGTGGGCGGAGGCACCCGGCGTCGCGAGGGTCATCCGGCCACGTTCAGCGCTCGGTTGATCAGGCTAGAGATCATCTGCTGGACCTCGGAACTCGTCACCACCTTGAAGAGCAGCGCGGCGAAAGCACAGGCGGCGATCGTGCCGACCGCGTATTCAGCGGTGGACATGCCCCGATCACGGCCTGCGCCGGCGGTCAGAAGCACCCACCGGGCACGGGACCACCGCAACCGGCTACGTCGAATGTCCCCGGTGATCGATCGAGCCATCGTTTCCTCCCGGAAATCCCACCGGGTCGGACACCCGGCATCTGCTGGATGAGATTTCCCTAAGACCACGTGACCCTGTGGATGCGAACGCCATTCTGTGGATTCCGCCCCTTGCCTGTGGACAACGGGGACGACGGTCGCCGGGAAGATCTTTGCGCCTGCGGTCACGCTGACCCGAACTCTTGAAGGTGTGAATTCCGTCATCCAAGTGCGGCGAACCCGGAGTGATCCGACCCTTTCAAACCGGGAAAAGGTCAGCTGTCGCGCTCCGTCAGCTCGGCATTGAGCTGCAATGCCTCCGCCAGCTGATCTTCCAGGACGATGATGCGACAGGCGGATTCCAGAGCGGTGCCCCGATCGACCAGTTCGCGCGCGCGGGCGGCCAGCCGGAGCTGGTAACGGGAGTAGCGGCGATGGCCGCCGTTCGACCGCTGTGGCTCGATCAGTTTCGCCGCGCCCAGGCTGCGGAGAAACGCCGGAGTGACATCGAGGATCTCAGCGGCCCGGCCCATGGAGTAGGCCGGATAGTCATCGTCATCAAACTTGTCGGCCGAAGCCGGAGAAACCTGCCCCATCACACCTTCCGAAGGAACACTACGACGAGAGAACACAACGAGAACGCGGACAAGGGCCCCGATGCCTGTAAGCACCGGGGCCCAGAGAGTTTCAACACCATCTACCGACTGTTACGTCGGCCTTTCGACTTCGGACAAGCCTCCTCGTATTGGGCAGTGCGTCTGAATCGCATATGCGCAACCGGGAATCACCTTCCATTCCGTGGAGCCACGGCACCCGCACGATGACAGTGCATCCGCTGCGAGTGATCTTGATGGCGGCTGAACCTCTCCTTCCTCTATTGCGAACGCCGACGTTCTTCTTGCCACGGCCTGACGGCCACCTGTCGCCCCGCCGGAACCCTTCCGTTGCTTCGGCTCCGGCAAGCCCGAGCAGGCCGACCGTCTTCCACGACAGGTCGACCCTGCCGTGCTGGCCTTCACTTGAGTCAACCAAACGCTAGTCCCTCGATCCACGAATGTCTACTGTCATCACGACAGATTTTGGCAAGCTATACCGACAGAAAATTTCCGTCCTACAAGGCATGTCCATTTGCCCGGCGCCCGCCACCAGGCCGACGCCCCCTCGCCCGGACCCGCCGAAGGCAGGTCGTCGGGTTATCCACAAGCTCCACGCCTACCTGTGGACAATCTGTGGATAACCTGTGGATGGCCGGGGAGGCGCTGTGGACAACTCAGGGGAGCAGCACTTCACCGGCGAGTCCGGCCACCACGGGGACAATGCCGAGAAAGACGAAGGCCGGCAGGAAGCAGAGCCCCAGCGGCGCGACCGCCTGAACTCCGACCCGCCGCGCGGCCGCCGACGACAAGGCACGGGCCGCGTGCCGGGAGTCATCGGACAACCTGGTCAGGGCATCGGCCACTGGGGCACCGCTGAGTGCGGCCCGGCTCATGGCGCGTGCCATCGGAGCCAGTCCACGATCGGCCGCAAGGGCCTGCCAGGTGTCCTCCGGCGTGGCGCCCAGTCTGAGTTGTCCGCTCACCCAGGCCAGCCGATCACCGAGCGGTCCGCCGATCGCCTCAACGGTGACATCGATGGCCCCCGTGACCGGTTGACCGGCGCGCATGCATGCGGCCATGAGGTCGGCCGCCAACGGCAGGTCCGCCACCACCCGATCGCGCTCCCTGCGCGACCGTGGCGGCTCCCGCCGCCGGGCGACCGTCAGCGCGGCGACGGAGCCGGCGACCCCCACGCAGACTCCCGGCACTCCGCCGACGACGAGAAACGCCATCAGTCCGATGGCGGCCGAGAGCGCCGCCTCTCCTCGGCTCGGCCACCGTTTCTCCGGTGAACCATAGGTTTTCGCCGCATGAGAGAAGGCCGCATGAGAGAAGAACGAGGGCTCTGGTGCTCCCGGTCTCACCTGAACAGGCGGGACAGGAGGGAACGGCAGCCAGACCCGTCGCAGTCGTTGAGCGGGATCAACGGGTGAGACCCACAGCCACCCGGCGAGTCCGGCGAGCACGCCGGCAAGAAAAATGATCATTGATTCCGTCCTCCGATCGTCCGGCCACCGGCCGGGCAGCGAGATCAGGCCTGCTGCGCACGGATGACCAGGTGCCGGGTCCACCACAGACCGCAGCCGTCGAGAGCGAGACCGACTGCCAGACAGGCCGCGCCCGCCGGGCTGCCGAACAGGAAGTGCAGCGGGCGCATACCCAGACCCGCCGCCATCAGCAGGCCGAGCACCGGCAGACCGGCCAGCAGTCGGGCGGTGGCACGGGGTCCGGCGAGTTGGGCCGCGACATCCTGGCGGTGGGCCTGGGCCTCTCTGAGGGAACCGGCCACGCGATCGACGAGAACGGACAGAGCCGCCCCGACGGTCACGCTCACCTGCCAGCAGGCGGCAAGCCTCCGGAGAGCCTCACCTCCCTGCTCCGGTGCCACCGCCAGGAGCGCGGCCGGAACGTCACCGCCGTCCCTCGCGGCGGCGATCAGTGGCCGTAATGCCACCGGGTCGGGAAATTCCGCGGCTGACACCGCTCGGGCCAGGGCCTCACCCGCCGTCTGTCCTGTGCTCAGTTCGGCTGCGAGCCCCTGGCACAACTCGATCGACGCGGCCCGCCAGGCAGCCGTACGCCGGGAAGGCCGCGACCGGCCGGCGACCCTCGCTCTCAGCGAGCGCGATCCGCTCCGGGGGCGGCGCCGCAGGCGTCGCAGCCGGGCCGTTCCCGGATCCGGTCCGGTCCACAGCCACGCGGCCAGGGCGGCGAGGAGGACGGCCGTCACCGTCATGGCAGTGCTCCACGGGCTCCCGGAGAGGAGCCGTCCGATGGCCGGCGTGTCACGGCGGGGCCTTCCGGGCGCTCATGACGACAACCGGACCCACCCGGCCCGGGTGGCGAACCGGGGAGAGCAGAGAGGCCGGGGGCTCGTGCCGTAAGGGCGGCGAATCCCGGACCGGTGGTCACACAGCCGTCCGGAGAGAAGGTGAGGGCGGGTTCGGCCTCGACCAGGCCTGAGGGGCGGCGGCTCATCATGCAGATCTCGGCCACCCGGCGTCGGCCGTCGGCATGGTCGCGAGTGAGGTGGATGACACCGTCCAAGGCGGCGGCGATCTGGCTGTGGACCGCCTCCCGGCTGAGGCCGGCGGCACAGGCCAGAGCCTCCAACCGGGGTGGTACGTCGGTCGCGGTGTTGGCGTGGAGGGTGCCGCAGCCCCCTTCGTGCCCGGTGTTGAGAGCGGCGAGAAGATCGACGACCTCCGCTCCCCTGACCTCTCCGACCACGAGGCGGTCCGGGCGCATGCGCAGGGCCTGACGGACGAGGTCACGCAGGCCGACGCCACCTGCCCCCTCAAGGTTGGCCGGGCGGGACTCCAGGCGCACGACGTGGGGGTGAATCGGTCTCAGCTCGGCCGAATCCTCGACCAGCAGCAGCCGCTCTCCGGGATCGACCAGGGAGAGCAAGGCCGACAACAGGGTCGTCTTCCCCGTACCGGTGCCGCCGGTGACGAGGAAGGCGAGCCGTGACTCGACGAACGCGGTGAGCACGGGGACGGCGTCAGCCCTGATCGTGCCGGCGTCGACCAGATCGGGGAGGGTGAAGGTGCGGCGAGGAGGGAGTCGCAGGGACAGGCAGGTGCCACCGGCCGCCACCGGCGGCAGGACGGCGTGCAGCCGGACGCCACCGGCCAGACGTGCGTCGACGTAGGGGGAGGCATCGTCGAGACGCCTGCCCGCCGCGGCGGCGAGGCGCTGGGCGAGCCGCCGCACCGCCTCTTCGCCGGGGAACACGACCGCGGTCCGGCGCAGACCATGACCGTCGTCGACCCATACCTCGCGCGGACCGTTCACCAGCACGTCGGTGACTTCGGGCTCGGCGAGCAGCGGCTCCAGCGGGCCCGCACCGATCAGATCGGCGCACAGGACACGGGCCACCGCCAGGATCTCCGCGTCGCCGAGCACCGCCCGCTCCGCCCGGAGCGCGACCGCGACGTGCGCGGCACTGGGCTCGACCCCGGCCCTGGCCAGCCGTACGCGGACCGCTTCGACCAGTTCGGACGAGACCGTGGTCGCGATGCCGGGCTGTTTCACTGTTCCGTCCTGAGCATCGAGTGCAGGAAGGAGGCGCAGAACCGGCCGAGAGCGGTCCGGCGGCCGAGCGGGGGGACGTCGCCCCGGTTGAGGGCGGCGGTGAGGCGGGGTTGATCCGGGAGGTTGCCCGCGTACGGCACGTTGAGTGAGGTCGTGACCACCTCGTCGTCCAGAACCCCGCTGCGCACGACGGCCCGCACATCGCCGGTGTGCCTGCGCAGCCCGACGAGCACCTGTGCTGCGGCGAGCACTCCGCGGACGTCGGCGGTGACGACCAGCAGGGTGGTGGAAGCCCTGCTCAGTGCCTCCACGGTGGCGCTGTCGGGGTGGCGGGGCAGATCGACGACCACCAGGTCGAAACCTCGCAGACCGGCCTCAAGGACCGAGCGCATCGCCTCGGCCGGGATGGGCTCCACCTCTCCGCGGTGGAAGGAGAGCAGGGTCAGCCCGGCGACGGTGGGCAGCGCGGCCTGAAGCGCGGTGAAGCTGACCCTGCCCTCCCGGGCGACCAGGTCGGACCAGCGGGCTCCGTCGGCCTCCTCCTGCCCGAGCAGCAGATCCAGGCCGCCGCCGAGCGGGTCGGCGTCGACGAGGAGGGTGTGGAGGCGCTGCCGGGAGGCGCTCACCGCCAGCGAGGCGGCCAGTACGCTGGCGCCCGCTCCACCACGTCCGCCGGCGACGCACACCACCTGCCCCGCTCTGGCCGCAGGCTCCACGACGTCGGCGAACTCGTCGACGAGCCGGCGCTCCGCCGAGGGCAGTTCCAGCACGGCCTGGGCACCGACGGTGACGCATTTTCGCCAGGTGTCCGGATCTTCGGGAACGCGGGTGACCAGGAGGACGCGGGGTCTGGGTGGGGGCCCGGTGGCGGCCAGGGCGTCGGCCAGGTCGCTGCCGACGACGACCAACGGTGCCCGGTTCCAGTAGGGCCGGGCATGTGCGGGCGCATGCACGACGTCAAGCTCGGCGCCGGCCGCGGCGGCTACGCGGAGCAGGTCGTCCAGCAGGTCGTGGTCCTCGGTGATGACCAACGGGCGGTTCAAGGGTGCCTCCCTGAAGTGGGGAGGTCCACTTTTCGGCAGGGCTCGCCTCGGCGAAGTCACCGAACGACGTTCTGTGGAGAACCGGGGCAGGTCCGCCACCACCTGGGGACGGCCGCCCCTTGGCGGATCACGCCATGACGAGCGTGGCGGGCATGGCCGGATCGGTCCGGAAAAGTGGCGACCCCCGCTGGGGGGGTAGCGGGGGTCGCCAACCGGTCCGGCTCTGGGGGGGGTAGAGCCGGTCCCGTTTCAGAAGAAAGCTTTCCGGGGTTCACCCGATCATGGCACGAGATAGCGGTGCCGACCCCCGCACAGTAACTCCGTTAGGGAGATACCACCTCATGCTGCCCGATCGACTTGAGTTTCGTCGAGGAGCAATCCCCGATTTCCGCTAACTTTTTTAAAGTAACGATTGAGTCGCGGCGCATCGTTCGATGAAAACCACCCCAACCGATCCACGCCTCTCACAGAGAGTGACCATATCGAGCGCCAGGACATACATATGACCATCTAAGTGCCTTATGCGATGTATGTACCAGTTCGTCGATGAATGTCCCCTGATCTGTAAAGGTCTTGGTTTCAGGGGTTCCCATCGGCCAGGATCCGGCATAGAAAGGTTCCACGGACCAGTTGTCCGAGCATGGCCGCCGGGCACCCACGTGCCGCCGAGCCGCGGGAGGCACCGTCGGGCCGGGCTTGTCCCGACCCGAGGATTATTTGGTGCACGCTTGGTAACCCGGCTGGACATGTTGGCGACGGCGCCCCACACCAGGGGCGCCGTTCGCTTTGCGGCCCGGAGTCCTCCGTGCCACGGCGCAGGCCGGTGCCGCGCGGCTCAGGACGGTGAGGACGGCCCCGTCTCCCGTGCCGAGGCGGTCCCGATCAGCCGCGCTGCATGGCCTCACAGATCGCGGTGGCCTCTCGAACGCCGAGCGTGACCGCCGAGGCGCAGTGCCGCACCCACGTCGCCACCCCCTCCGGGGTCCCGGTCAGATAGGCCCTCAGGCTCTCGCCGTAGGCCGCCCCGAGTTCGAGGTGGCCCAGTTCGACGGCCGCCAGCGACTTCGGATCCAGGCCGAACTCCACCAGCGTCAGCCGTTCCGCCGCCCGTGCGACCACCCCGTCCACCGATCCGAACGGCCGGAGCACCGTCAACTCCGCGTGCACGACGGCGGCGAGCACCAGCGCGGGTGCCGCGGTGGTCCCCGTCACCAGATCGACCAGTCCGCCCACCCGGGCCACGCTCTCCTCGGGCCCGGGAGCCGCGCCCAGGTCGAGGAGGTCGGGCGGTTCGCCGCCTGCACGGGGACGGCCGGGATTCTCCGTGAGACCGGCGGCGGCGAGGGTGTGCAGCCTGGCCAGCACCTGACGCGGGGCCGAGCGCCAGGTCGGGCCGAGCCGTCCCAGTTCGGCCGAGACGCGCAACGCGCCCTGGACGACGGGATCGGTGGCCTCCGGGATGGCCTCAAGCGGGACGTCCACGCCTTCCAGAGCGGCGGACGCGCGGGCGCCGCGCAGGGCCGACCTGGCCGAGACCTCCGGGCTCTTGCGCCGTAGTACGCGATGACCGTAGAGACGGTCCACGGCCTTGCGCGCGTCGGCGACCGCCTCGGACACTCCGGGTAGTTCGGCGATGGCAGCCAATGGGTCACTCACGGTCCCCGACCCTACCCGCCGGTCAACAAGGCCCCGACCCGGCCGGCGGAAAGGGACTACGGGCCGTCCGGCGAACACATAGCGCCGTTCGCCGCACCGCCCTACTAAAGCCTATGGAACGGACCAAAGCCCGAGGAATAACGTTTCCTACATTCTTACGGTGTCGAAAAAGCAACGGTTTAGCTGCGATTGTTACCGGGTGTTAAGACCGTTGTGAACCTCGATGACCACCGATCACCGATTGGTACAGACCTGTCTAGACCTCTTGTGGGAGGCACCTCTGGCCTGGTGAAGTGGGACACGACCAGTCGCCCAGTAGTACGTGAGGAGTACGCAGTGGCCCCGGAGACCCCTGGTTCCGAGTCGCGTGAGACCCAGGAGACCTTGTCGAACCTGCTGAACGAGACGCGGCGGTTCGCACCTCCTGCCGACCTGGCCGCGGCCGCGAACGTGACCGCCGACGCCTACGCCGAGGCGGAGCAGGACCGCCTGGCGTTCTGGGAGAGGCAGGCCGACCGGCTGGCCTGGTCCAGGCGCTGGGACACCGCCCTTGAGTGGAACCCGCCCTTCGCCAAATGGTTCGTCGGCGGAGAGCTCAACATCGCCTACAACTGTGTCGACCGGCACGTCGAGGCCGGCCGCGGCGACAAGGTCGCCTATCACTGGGAGGGTGAGCCCGAGGGCGACAGCCGTACCCTCACCTACGCGGACCTGCAGCGCGAGGTCGCCAAGGCCAGCAACGCCCTGCAGGAGCTGGGCGTCGGCAAGGGCGACCGGGTTGCCGTCTACATGCCCATGATCCCCGAGCTGCCGATCACGATGCTCGCCTGTGCGCGCATCGGCGCGGTCCACTCGGTGGTGTTCGGCGGATTCTCCTCCAGCGCGCTCAGCGGCAGGATCCAGGACGCCGACGCCAAGGTCGTGGTGACCGCCGACGGCGGCTACCGCCGCGGCGCGCCCAGCGCGCTCAAGCCGACCGTGGACGAGGCGGTCAGGGAGTGCCCCGGAATCGAGCACGTCCTCGTCGTACGGAGGACCGGCCAGGACGTGGCCCAGACCGACAAGGACGTCTGGTGGCACGACATCGTGGACCGGCAGCCGGAGGTGCACGAGGCGCAGGCGCACGACGCCGAGGACCCGCTCTTCATCCTCTACACCAGCGGAACGACCGGCAGGCCCAAGGGCATCCTGCACACCACCGGCGGCTATCTGACCCAGGTCGCCTACACCCACCACGCGGTGTTCGACCTCAAGCCGGACACCGACGTCTACTGGTGCACCGCCGACATCGGCTGGGTGACCGGCCACTCCTACATCGTGTACGGCCCGCTGGCCAACGGCGCGACCAGCGTCCTCTATGAGGGCACCCCGGACACCCCGCACCGGGGCAGGTTCTGGGAGATCGTGCAGAAGTACAAGGTCACGACCCTCTACACCGCCCCGACGGCGATCCGGACCTTCATGAAGTGGGGCGACGACATCCCCGCCAAATACGACCTGTCGTCCTTGCGCATCCTGGGCAGCGTCGGCGAGCCGATCAACCCCGAGGCCTACGTCTGGTACCGCGAGCACATCGGCGGCAACCGCTGCCCGGTCGTGGACACCTGGTGGCAGACCGAGACCGGCGGCATCATGATCAGCCCGCTGCCCGGTGTCACCGCGGGCAAGCCCGGTGCGGCCATGCGCCCGCTGCCCGGCATCAGCGCCGAGGTGGTCGACGACCAGGCCCAGCCCGTCGGCAACGGCGGCGGCGGCTTCCTGGTGCTCAGCGAGCCGTGGCCGGCCATGCTCCGCACGATCTGGGGCGACGACCAGCGCTACATCGACACCTACTGGTCCCGCTTCGAGGGCATGTACTTCGCCGGCGACGGTGCCAAGAAGGACAGCGACGGCGACCTGTGGCTGCTCGGGCGGGTGGACGACGTCATGCTCGTCTCGGGCCACAACATCTCCACCACCGAGGTGGAGTCGGCCCTGGTCTCCCACCCGAAGGTCGCCGAGGCGGCCGTGGTCGGCGCGACCGACCCGGTGACCGGCCAGGCCATCGTGGCCTTCGTGATCCTGCGCGGCAACGCCGAGGAGGGTGCCGACATCGCCGCCGAGCTCCGCGCCCACGTGGCCAAGGCTCTGGGCCCGATCGCCAAGCCGCGCCAGATCCTCGTGGTCCCGGAGCTGCCCAAGACCCGCTCAGGAAAGATCATGCGACGCCTGCTGCGCGACGTGGCGGAGAACCGCAGCGTCGGTGATGTCACCACACTGGCCGACAGCACGGTGATGAACCTCATCTCCGAGAAGCTGCCCAGCGCCAAGAGCGACGACTGAACACCCCGGCGGGAAGGCGCGGAGCCCTGACAACGAGGAACCCGCGCCTCCCGCCCACCGGGCCGTCCGATGCCCTATTTAGGATGATTCGATAGGCTGCTGATCAGGTGTGCCGGGAAGTCTGGTCGGCCAGCGGGGGACCGACCCCCTCTGCGTTTCCCGGAGGTCCCATGCGCCGCACCGTCGAAATCTGGCCCTTCCGGCCGACCGTCCGATACGCCCGCCAGCTCGCCGAGGCACTCCGCGCCGAGACCGTCGGCGGCGTCGTCATGCTGCTGGCCACGGTCGCCGCCCTGGTGTGGGCCAACGTCTCGACCGACTCCTACGAGGCGCTCCGCACCGTGAGGTTCGGTCCCGGATCCCTCCACCTCGACTTCGAGCTCTACCGATGGGTCCAGAACGGCCTGCTCACCGTCTTCTTCTTCATCGCGGGGATCGAGGTCAAGGAGGAGTTCGTGCACGGGGAGCTCTCCAACCTCCGCAAGGCCGCACTGCCCATCGTCGCCGCGATCGCCGGCATGATCGTCCCCGCTCTCGTCTACCTCGCGGTGAGCGCCGGCGCACCGGGGGCGTCCCGCGGCTGGGCCATCCCCATGGCCACCGACATCGCCTTCGCCCTCGCCGTACTGGCCGTGACGGCCAGTGCGATGCCCGCCGCGCTGCGGGCGTTCCTGCTGACCAGCGCCGTGGTGGACGATCTCGGCGCGATCACCGTCATCGCCGTCTTCTTCACCAGGCACCTGAACCTCCTGGCCCTGCTGACCGGAGCGGCGCTCATCGTCCTGTACGGCGTGCTGCAGGCCAGGCGGGTCCGCGGCCTGTGGATCCACCTGCCGCTCGCTCTCCTCGCCTGGTATTTCGTCGAGATCAGCGGTGTTCACGCGACCGTCGCCGGGGTAGCGCTGGGCCTGATGACACGTGTGCACAGCGGTCCAGGCGAGGAGGGCTCCCCCGCCGAACTGGCCGACCACTACATCCGCCCCGTCTCGGCGGGCCTCGTGGTGCCCGTGTTCGCGTTCATGTCCGCGGGGGTCGTGCTCGACAAGGAGAGCCTCGGCACGATGGTCACCGACCGGGTGGTGCTCGGCGTGATCGCCGGTCTGGTGGCCGGTAAGTTCCTGGGTGTCTTCGGCGGGGCGTGGCTGGCCGTACGGCTCGGCTTGGCGAGACTGTCGGAGGAACTGCACTGGCGGGACATGGCCGCCGTCTCGATACTGGCGGGGATCGGCTTCACCGTGTCCCTGCTCGTCGGCAATCTGGCATACGGCGCTGATCCGGAGCGGGCGAACGCGGTGACCGCCGGGGTTCTCGTGGCGAGCCTCACGGCCTCCGTCCTCGCGGCGATCCTGCTCCGGGTGCGTGTGCGCAACCACCGCAACGCGCAGGATGATGTCTGATACCGGTGCTTGATAGGAGAGCTTCATGACACAGATTCCACCCGCGGAGCCACAGGAGGAGTCGCTGGGCGCGCTCGTCGCCGCCGCCAGCGACCAGATCTCCACCCTGGTGCGCGCCGAGATCGAGCTGGCCAAGTCGGAGCTCAGCTTCAACGCCAAACGGGTCGGCATGGCCGCGGGTCTCCTCGGCGCCGCCGCGTTCATGGCCCACCTGGTCCTGATCCTGGCGTCGTTCACCCTCGCCTACGCCCTGGTCGCACTGCACGTGTGGACGTGGCTGGCCTTCGCGATCGTCACCGTTTTCTACCTGGTCGTGGCCGGGCTGCTGGCCTTCATCGGCATCAGGAAGTTCCGGGGTCTGCCCGGGATGCCACGGACCCTGCGCTCGCTGAAGACCATCAAGAGCGGCGAGGGCGAGTCCGTCGCCGCGCCGGCCCCACCCACCGCGGGCCAGGTCGGCACCCACCGCGAACCGATGAGACAGGACCGGTGAGCCGTCCCGACGAGTCCCTGGTCCGGATCGAGGGCCCGTGGACCCACCGCTCCGTGCACGCCGGCGGCACCCGCTTCCACATCGTGGAGGCGGGTCAGGGCCCGCTGGTGCTGCTCCTGCACGGGTTCCCGCAGTTCTGGTGGAGCTGGCGCAACCAGCTCGTCTCGCTGCCCGAGGCCGGTTACCGAGCGGTCGCCGTCGATCTGCGGGGCTACGGGGCCAGTGACAAGCCACCGCGCGGCTACGACCTGCCCACCCTGGCCAGCGACGCCGCCGGGCTGGTCCGGGCTCTGGGCGAGACCGGCGCGATCGTCGTCGGGCACGACTGGGGCGGGCTGGTGGCCTGGACCATGTCGGTGCTGGACCCCAAGACGGTCCTGCGACTGGTCCCGGTCTCCGCTCCCCATCCGCGCAGGCTCCGCTCCGCGCTGCTCGGTGCTCGGTCCGGCCAGCTCAGGGCCGCTCTCTACGCGCTGGGCTTCCAGCTCCCCTTCCTGCCCGAGCGCCGTCTGACCACCAAGGAGGGGGCACTGGTGGGGCGGCTGCTGGATCGGTGGTCCGGGCCGGACTGGCCGGAGGAGGAGGTGTCGAGGACCTACCGCGACGCCTTCCGCATCCCCACCGTGTCACACTGCGCCCTGGAGTATCACCGCTGGTTCGCCCGTTCCCAGCTCCGCCCCGACGGCCTGCGTTATGCCAGGACCATGCGGAAGGAGACCGGCGTGCCCACCCTGCAGATACACGGTGCGCTCGACGGACATGCCCTGCCCCGCACCGCCCAGGGCTCCAGCCGTTACGTGGCGGCCCCCTACCGGTGGCGGCTCATCGAGGACGCGGGGCACTTCCCGCATGAGGAGCGCCCGGAGGAGTTCGACGCCGAGCTCATCGGCTGGCTGGCCGACCCGGAGCCCGACCGATGAACGTCCGCGACTATTCTCCGGGCGGAGAGCTCGACGACCGATGGACGTCCGCGACCGCCGTACGGGCGGAAGGCTCGGTGACCGATGACCGCACGTGACCGCGACCCTGACGGAAGGCCCCGCAACCAGCGTCCCCGGGACGCCTTCGGGCGGCCTCTGCCGCACGGGGCGGAAGGCGTGGAACGCGTCCCGGACGACTACGCCCCCAGCGCGGGCGAGGCCCTCTCCGAGGCACGCCGGCTGCTCGGAGAGGGCCAGCCGTTCCACGCCCACGAGGTGCTCGAAGGCCGGTGGAAGACCGCTCCCGAGGAGGAGCGGGAGCTCTGGCAGGGGCTGGCGCAGATCTGCGTGGGTCTCACCCATCTCCAGCGGGGCAACCGGCGGGGGGCGGCCGCACTGTTCACCCGGGGAGCCGACAGGATCTCCTCGTACGGCATGCCGTACGAGGAGATCGCCCGGACCGCCCGGAGCCTGGGTGATCAGGACGACATGGACGCCGGCGCGGCCGTCGCCGTGATCAGGGACCTGCTCTGACTAGTTGTTGCGGTCGCAGTCCTGGGTGTCCACCCGGTTGAACAGCTTGGAGCCGTCTTCGGCGTCCGGCGCCACCTCGGCGGCGGTCAGCACGAAACCGGTCTCCGCCCGGTCGGTCGCCGCCGCGAAGACGACGCCGTAGACCCGGCCGTCGGTGGTGAGCAGCGGCCCGCCGGAGTTGCCCGGCCTGACTTCGCCGCGGACCGAGTAGACGCTGCGGACGACGGTCTTGCGCTCGTAGATGTCGGGCCCCTTCGCCTTCTGCTGCACCCGGATGCGGGCCGGTTTCATGGTGAAACCCTCGCCGTGCGGGAAGCCCGCGACGATGGCGTTGTCGCCCTTCTCGGCGGTGCCGTCGAAGCGCAGGATCGGCATGTTCAGACCTGGGACGTGGAGGATCGCGATGTCCCTGTCCGGGTTGTAGAGCACGACCTTGGCCGGGTGGGCGTTGTTCAGGTAGTCGGTGACCTGGAGGTCCTGGTCGACTCCCGCGACCACATGGGCGTTCGTCATGATCTTGTTCTGTGAGTAGACGAATCCGGTGCCCTCGATATGCCGGCGGCAGGTCGAGGCGACGCCCTCGACCTTGACGATGCCCCGGCGGGCCCGGGTGAGCTGGGCGCCCTTCGGCACACTCCGGTCGGGTGGCTCGACCTCGACGAACTGACCGCCTCCGATGGCGTCGAACACCCTGGGGAAGCCGGAGGTGTCGATGAGGTCCTTGAACGGCTTCTGCAGGTCCTTGGCCGCCTTCGGCATCGTCTGGTCGACGGTGCTGATCAGCAGGGACTTGCTGACCTGCTCGCTGAGCAGGGTGAACTGCGAGACCGAGATCAACGACCCGATCAGCCAGGCGATGATCAGCACCGAGAGCGCGCTCGCGAAGGTGCCGCCGACCGCGTCGACCACCTTCGCCGGCTCCCAGGTGACATGGCTGCGGACCACCGCGCCGATGGTCGAGGAGGCGAACTGCCCGATCGTGGCTGTGAGGAAGACGATGACGACGGCGAGCAGGGCCCGTTCGGTGTCACCGTCGACCACGGCGGCGGCGATCGGCGGGGCGATGAACAGGCCCAGCAGGGCGCCGCCGACGAATCCGACAAAGCTCAGGGCACCGATGATGAACCCCTGGCGGTATCCCGACACAGCGAAGGCCACCATCAGGGCGATCAGGATAAGATCAAGGAGATCACCGCTCACCCCTTTACGGTATCCAGCGTCCGGCCCGCGCGTGCACCCCTTCCGGTAGGTCCACGCGGTTATCGTGGTCATATGGCAACGATCGGGGGGTCGGCGGCCGTGGAGTCTCTCATCGAGACCGCGCTGCGGGACCAGGACCAGGACGGCACGATCCGCTGGCACGCGATCACTCTGCTGCACGCGCGAGGTGACCTGCAGACCTTCCTGGCGGCTCGGAGGCTGTGCGCGGGCGAGACCGCCTCCGAGCGGATGCTGGGAGTGGACATCCTGGGCAGGCTCGGGTTCGTCGAACGCAGCCTGCCGGTGCTGCGTTTCCTGGCGGCCAGCGAGGACGACTGCATGGTCCTCTACTCGGTGCTGATCGCCTTCGGCCACCTCAGGGACCGTCGTGCGCTGCCCTCGGTGATCGCCCTGGGCGAGCACCCCGATCGCCGGGTCCGGTACGGCGCGGCCTACGCGCTGCCGAACATCATGGGCAGCCCGCCCGACCCGATGGGCCTGGCCGCGCTACGGCGGCTGATCAGGGATCCCGACGACGACGTGGCCGACTGGGCCTGTCTCGGCCTGGCGCTGTCAACGGGACGCGAGGTTGAGGACGTCCGGAGGCAGGTCCTCGATCCGTGACCGGTCCCAGGGGAGCTCGAAGCCCGAGCCGGCGAGCACCCCGTCGAGCACTCCCGCGGTGAAGCCCCACACCAGCAGTCCGCGCACCCGGAAGGCCGGGCCCGAGTGACCGCTCGGATGGCGCAGGCCGAGCCGGTTGGCCGGGTCGACGAGCTCGGAGATCGGGACGCGCTCCACCGACTCGACCTCCTCGGGCGAGGCCGCGTGCACCACGCTGGGCGTGTGCCACCAGCCCAGCACCGGGGTGACCCGGTTGTCGCTGGGCCTGACGTAGAGTTCGGGCATCGTGCCGACCACCCGCACACCGGCCGGGTCGAGACCGGTCTCCTCCTTGGCCTCCCGAAGCGCGGCGGCGATCGGGCCGTCGTCCTCGGGATCGACCCCGCCGCCGGGGAAGGCGGGCTGCCCCGCGTGCCGGCGCCCGCGCGAGCTGCGCTGGATCAGCAGCACGTCGGGACCGAGCGGCCCCTCGCCGAACAGCATGAGCACGGCGGCCGGCCGGCCGCCCGAAGGCGGCGGACGCAGAGCCAGGGGCACCGGTGCCTTCGCGACTCGCTCGGCCAGCGTCTCCAACCATCCGGGGATCTCCACGGGCCCACCTCCGGTCTCTGCAACACGGCATCCCGCTCCGCGCTTCCCGATCGGGCGGCCGGTTACGAGGAGGGTCCGGGACGCACCAGTTTGGCGGCCTGCACGGGATCGGTGGGACCGAGGCCGTAGGAGGGGCAGAGCGCGGCGAGCGGGCACACGCCGCAGGCGGGTCTGCGGGCATGGCACATCCGGCGGCCGTGCCAGATCAGGCGGTGGGACATCATCGTCCAGTCGCGTTTCGGAATGAGCCCCGCGACGACGTGCTCGATCTTCACCGGATCGGTCTCCCCGGTCCAGCCGAACCGCTGGACGAGCCGCTGGAAGTGCGTGTCCACGGTGATGCCGGGGACGCCGAAGGCGTTGCCGAGCACCACGTTGGCGGTCTTACGGCCGACGCCGGGCAGCGTGACCAGGTCCTTGAGCTTGCCCGGGACCTCACCGCCGTAACGGCCGCACACGGCCTGTGCCATGCCGATGATGCTGGTGGTCTTGGCCCGGAAGAAGCCTGTCGAACGGATGAGCTCCTCCAGCTCGGTCCGGTCCGCGCCCGCGTAATCCTCAGCTGTCTGATATTTCGCAAAAAGCGTAGGGGTAACGGTGTTGACCCTTTTGTCCGTACACTGCGCAGATAAGATCGTCGCGACCAGCAGCTCCAGGGGGTTGCGGAAGTCGAGTTCGCAGTGCGCGTCCGGATAGGTTTCCGCCAAAATGCGGTCTATCCGGCGAGCACGGCGGACCAGGGCGAGCGGGGATTCACCGGCACGACCGACGTTGCGAGGCACCCGGCAAGCCTACGCGCATGGGCCCCCTGAGAGCTGCTTGGTGGGATGGGTCACAATGACTGCGTGAGCCGTGAACCAGGAGGCACTGTGAACACCGACGACGTGCTGGGCAAGGCCCCTCTGTTCTCGGCGCTCGACCGTGAGAGCGCCGCCGCGCTGCGCACCAGCATCTCCGAGGTCGAGCTGTCCAAGGGCCAGACCCTGTTCAGCGAGAACGAGACCGGGGACCGTCTGTACGTGGTGCTCGAGGGCAAGATCAAACTTTCCAGGACCGCACCGGACGGCCGGGAGAACCTGCTCAGCGTGCTCGGCCCGAGCGAGATGTTCGGTGAGCTGTCGCTGTTCGACCCCCGCCCCCGTACGGCGTCCGCCACCGCGCTGACCGATGTCCGCCTGGCCGGGCTCGGCCACGACGACCTCCGCCCCTGGCTGACCGGCCGCCCCGAGGTGGCCCTGCACCTGCTGCGCGCCCTGGCCCAGCGGCTGCGCCGTACCAACGACGTGCTGGCCGACCTGGTCTTCACCGACGTCCCCGGCCGGGTCGCCAAGGCCCTGCTCGACCTGGCCGACCGCTTCGGCCAGCGGATCGACGACGGTGTCCGGGTCCACCACGACCTCACCCAGGAGGAGCTGGCCCAGCTCGTCGGGGCGTCGCGTGAAACCGTGAACAAGGCCCTGGCCGACTTCGCCCAGCGCGGCTGGCTGCGCATCGAGGCCAAGGCCGTGGTCATCATGGACCTGGAGCGCCTGCACAACCGCTCGCGTTAGCGGTCGCCGCCCGCACTGCCTTCGAGACCTTCGAGACCTTCGAGATAGGAGAGCTGGGCGCGGACCGACATCTCGGCGGCCGGCCAGAGGGACCTGTCGACATCGGCGTAGACGATCTCGACGAGCTTTCCCGGAGTCCGCGCACCCTGTTCGCGTGCCTCCCGGATCTGGTCCAGCCGCCGTCTCCGGTGCGCGATGTAGCCGTCCAGCGCGCCGATCGGATCGGGCAGCACCGGGCCGTGCCCCGGCAGCAGCGCCTCGGCGCCGACCTGCTCGGCCCTCGCCCGCAGCAGGTCCAGGGAGCGCAGGTAGTCGGCGAGATCGCCGTCCGGGGCGATGACGGTGGTGCCCCGGCCGAGCACGGTGTCCCCGGTCAGCATCGCCCGGTCCTCGGGCAGCCAGAAACAGAGCGAGTCGAACGAGTGGCCGGGGGTGCCGACCACCTGGAGCTCCAGCCCGCCGGCGGTGAGCACGTCGCCGTCGGCGAGGCCCTCCTCGCCGAGTCGGTGCTCCGGATCCAGGGCCCGGACAGGTGCGCGGACCAGTTCGGCGAACCTCCTCGCGCCGCCGCTGTGGTCATGGTGCCCATGGGTGAGCAGGATCGTCGTCACCCTCCGTTCCCGGAGAAGATCGGCGACCCGCCGCAGGTGCGGTCCGTCGTCCGGCCCCGGATCGACGACCAGCACCTCCTCCCCCCGGCCGATCACCCACGTGTTGGTGCCGTCCAGGGTCATCGGGGACGGGTTGGGCGCGAGAACGCTGAGGGCGTGAGCCGTCCCGGACCCGTCGGGCCCGTCAAGGGGGATCCGCAACCCACTCATACGACCCCCTCGCCTGGCGGCTCGGAGTCCGCATTCGCGGACACCCTGTGCTGCCTGATTCGCTCGCTGCGCTCACTCATACGACCCCCTCGCCTGGCGGCTCGGAGTCCGCATTCGCGGACACCCTGTGCTGCCTGATTCGCTCGCTGCGCTCACTCATGCGACCCCCTCGCCTGGCGGCTCGGAGTCCGCATCCGCGGACACCCTGTGCTGCCTGATTCGCTCGCTGCGCTCACTCATGCGACCCCCTCGCCTGGCAGCTCGGAGTCCGCATTCGCGAACACCCCGCATCGACCGACTCGCCCACTCATGCGGAACCGAACCTGTAGTCGTCGTCGAGCACGATGTATATCTCTCCGTCCATCTCGACGATCTCGGGCATGAAGGTGACGATCTCCCGCTCGGTGCCGAGCACGTCGGCCACCGTCTGGTGGTCGCACAGTTCGCCGAGCGTGCGGTAGGTCGGGGGCATCAGGAAGATCTGGCCGTTCTTGGACTGGTCGATCGCGTCGGCGGGCCGTACCCAGACGACCTGGTCGGCCTCGCCACCGACGTCGCGGGTGCGCTGGCCCGGCGGGAGGGCGGCGACGAAGAACCGGGTGTCGAAGCGTCTGTGCTCGATCTCGGGAGTGATCCAGTGGGCCCAGGGGCGCAGCAGATCGGCGCGGAGAACCAGGCCGCGCCGGTCCAGGAAGTCGGCGAACGACAGACTCCGGTCGATCAGCGCGAGCCGGTCGGCCTCCCAGTCGTCACCGGTGGTGTCGGCCACCACCGACTCGGGGGATGTCCCGGCGAGCAGCACGCCGGACTCCTCGAAGGTCTCCCGCACCGCGGCGCAGACCAGAGCGCGCGCGATCCTCTCGTCCGCGCGGAAGACCGCTCCCCACTCCGCGGGCGAGGGCCCCGCCCAGGCGATCGCGTGGTCGGCGTCGCGGGGGTCCACCGACCCGCCGGGGAACACGTAGGCCCCCGCTGCGAAGGCCATGCTCGCCTTGCGCCGGAGCAGGTAGACCTCCACCCCCTCGCGCAGGAGGACCACGGTGGCGGCGTCCCTGGCCGGGACGGGCTTCACCCGCCCGGCCAGGATGTCGCGCGCACGCTCACCGAACTCCCCGGAAAGCGGAATCCCACCCATTCAGACCCTCCACCGGAGCAACACTCGGTTTCCGGGTCCATCATGTGGCACGGCTCCCGTACCGGACAATGGTCAGCGGACCTCGACGATCAGCTCGACCTCGACCGGCGCGTCCAGCGGGAGGACGGCCACCCCGACCGCGCTGCGGGCGTGCTTGCCCGCCTCCCCCAGCACCTCGGCGAACAGCTCGCTGGCACCGTTGACGACCTGCGGCTGGCCGCTGAAGGCGGGGTCGCTGGCCACGAAGCCGACGACCTTGACGATCCGGACGATGTTCGACAGCCCCCCGGCCACCGAGGCGGCGGCGGCGAGGGCGTTGAGCGCGCAGGTCCTGGCGAGCTCACGGGCCTCCTCGGGGCTCACCTCGGCCCCGACCTTGCCGGTCGCCACGAGCTTGCCGTCCACCATCGGGAGCTGGCCCGAGGTGTAGACGTGATCACCCGACCGGACCGCCGGAACGTAGGACGCCAGCGGCGCCACCACCTCGGGCAGCGTCAGGCCGAGCTCGGCCAGCCTCTCCTCGGGGGTCACTGCTTGGGCCGCTTCAGATAGGCGACCAGCTGCTCGGGGTTGGGCCCCGGCACGACCTGGACGAGCTCCCAGCCGTCCTGGCCCCAGTTATCGAGAATCTGCTTGGTCGCGTGGACCAGCAGAGGCACCGTCGAGTATTCCCATTTCGTCATGTGGGACACATTAGCGAGGAGGCTCCGTCCGGGGGTTCCCATGGGTGTTCCGACGGGCGGAGCGCGGCTGTCAACCTCCCGCACCGTGCCGGAGTGGGGAGGATCACTATGACAATCCGCACCTGCGGTCCCACCAGTAGACAGCTCCGGCGAATCGTCGGGTGACCGTTGGGTAGCCTTCGGAGCGTGAGAGCTAGCGACACCGATTGGGACGGCGTACGCCTCCACGTCGTCACCGGCAAGGGCGGCACCGGGAAGACCACGGTCGCCGCCGCACTCGCCCTGGCCCTCGCCGCGGACGGCCGCAAGGTCCTGCTGGTGGAGGTCGAGGGCCGGCAGGGAATAGCGCAGATCTTCGATCTGCCGCCGCTGCCGTACGAGGAGAGGAAGATCGCCGTCGCGCCCGACGGCGGTGACGTCTACGCACTGGCCGTCGACGCCGAAGAGGCCATGCTCGACTACCTGGAGATGTTCTACGGCATGCGCCGGGCGGGCAAGGCCCTGTCGAAGATGGGCGTCGTCGACTTCGCCACCACCATCGCCCCCGGCTTCCGTGACGTCCTGGTCACCGGCAAGACCACCGAGGCCGTCCGCCGCAGGGCCAAGGACGGCAGCCGGGTCTACGACGCCGTCGTGCTCGACGCGCCGCCGACCGGCCGGATCGCCCGCTTCCTCAACGTCACCAGCGAGGTGGCGGGACTGGCCAGGATGGGGCCCATCAAGAACCACGCCGATCTGGTGAACGGCGTCGTGTCCTCCCCGGAGACCGCGGTGCACTTCGTCACGCTCCTGGAGGAGATGCCGGTCCAGGAGACCCTGGACGGACTCGACGAGCTCCGCGAGGCCGAGCTGCCGCCCGGCGGGATCTTCACGAACATGGTCAGGGAGTCGCTGATACCGGCGTCCGTCCTGGACGAGGCGGGCGAGAACCGGTTCGACCTGAGCGAGCTGGCACTCGGCCTCAAGGCGTCCGGACTCGCGGACGGCAGCTCCGACGCCACCGCCGTGGCCGAGTCCCTCGGCGAGGAGATCGCCGACCACGCCCGCCGGACGCGCCTGGAGCACCGCGAGAGGGCGTCGCTGGACAGAGCCGGACGTCCACGCTACGAGTTGCCGCTGCTGGCCGACGGGGTGGACCTGGCCGGGCTGTACGAGCTGGCCGAATCGATCCGCAACCAGGGAGCAGCATGAGCGAGCGGTCCGGCAGGCAGCGGAACGTCCCGGTTCTCGACCTTGACGCGATCATCGACGACCCGGGCACCCGGATCATCGTCTGCTGCGGCTCCGGCGGGGTCGGCAAGACCACCACCGCGGCCGCGCTGGGGCTGAGAGCGGCCGAGCGCGGCCGTTCGGCCGTGGTGCTCACCGTGGATCCGGCCCGGCGGCTGGCGCAGTCCATGGGACTCACCGAGCTCGACAACACCCCGCGGCCCGTCGCGGGTGTGGCGGGCGAGGGCCGCCTGCACGCCATGATGCTCGACATGAAGCGGACCTTCGACGAAATCATCGAAGCGCACGCGGACCCCGAGCGGGCCCGGCAGATTCTGACAAATCCCTTTTATCAAACTTTGTCGTCCAGCTTCGCCGGCACGCAGGAATACATGGCGATGGAGAAACTCGGCCAGCTCCGCCGGTCGGGCGACTGGGATCTGATCATCGTGGACACCCCGCCCTCCCGCTCCGCGCTGGACTTCCTCGACGCGCCGGAACGGCTGGGCCGTTTCCTGGACGGACGACTGATCCGGCTGCTGATGGCCCCCGCGAAGGCCGGTGGGCGCAGTGCGTTCAAGCTTCTCAACGTGGGGTTCGGCTTCGTCGCCGGAGCCATGACCAAGCTGCTGGGCGCGCAGGTGCTCAAGGACCTGCAGACGTTCGTCTCCGCGTTGGACGCCGTCTTCGGCGGGTTCAGGGCGCGCGCCGAGCAGACCTACAAGCTCCTGCAGGCCCCCGGGACCGCGTTCGTCGTCGTCGCCGCACCCGAACGGGACGCGATGCGTGAGGCCTCCTACTTCGTGGAGCGGCTCGCCGAGGAGCGCATGCCTCTGGCCGGGCTCGTGGTCAACAGGGTGCACCGCTCACCGGCGGCCGGGCTGTCGGCGGCACGGAGCACCGCGGCGGCCGAGGACCTGGAGTCGCGGGGCGAGCACGACCTGACCGCCGCCGTCCTGCGGTTGCACGCCGGTCGGATGCAGCTGGCCGCCCGGGAGCACCGCGAGCAGGAGCATTTCGCCTCCGCCCATCCCACGGTGCCGGTGGCCCAGGTCCCCGCCATGGCGGAGGACGTGCACGACCTGGAGGGACTGCGCGAGGTGGGACGGCTCCTGGCCTCCCAGGGAGCCTGAACCGCCTGCCGCAGGGCGGGCACACGAATGTACGGCTGGCGCCCGGCGCCAGCCGTACGGGATCGGCGCGAACTCAGCCCGCTATCAGCTCGTTCGTTCGCTCGTACTCTTCTTTGGCCAACTCCAGCAGGTCACGCCAGGAGTCGACATCCGGCCGCCGACGCAGCAGCGCCCGGCGTTCGCGCTCGGTCATCCCGCCCCACACCCCGAACTCGATGCGATTGTCCAGCGCATCGGCGAGGCACTCGGTCCGGACCGGGCATCCTCGGCAGATCAGCTTTGCTCGGTTCTGGGCAGCACCCTGAACGAACAACGCGTCAGGATCCGCACCCTTACAGGCCGCACGGGAGGTCCAATCCGTGATCCACATTCGACCCCACTCCCCTTAGGTGGTCAGTCGTGACTTGGGGCCGACGGGCGCGGGCGTCGAGCCTCCGTATTCAATTGCCGCAGAAAGAGAACGTACGCAATCAGACGTTCGGGCCGACAGACCCCGGCGGGACCAATTTCTCGCATGGTCATCAGCGGCCATCTGGCCGGGAATGACTAGTCACCTGATCGATTAGATGCTCGACGCGCGGCGAAATAGTCATCCGTTACCGTTTGGGCCATCCGTCCGACGTACCCTTGACTCGTGCAAGCTCAAGGCAAAGATCAGGGATCAGCCGTCGGGAACCTTCTGCGGCTGATCGCCGCAGCCGCTGCCACAGGCGTATTGGTCGCTGCCGTCGCGCTTCCGGCGGTGGGCGGTGCGGGAATGACCGTGAAGTCCGCCACGGAGGAGCTGCACCTGCTCCCCAAGGAGCTCAATGAGCCCCCCCTCGCGGAGAAGACCACACTGCTCGACGCGGACGGCAAGCAGTTCGCGCAGTTCTTCTACGAGAACCGCGAATCGGTAAAACTCGACCAGGTCGCCGACATCATGAAGACCGCGATCGTCTCCATCGAGGACTACCGGTTCTACCAGCACGGGGCCATCGACCTGGAAGGCACCTTCCGCGCCGCGGTGAAGAACCTCTCCGGTGGCGGCGACATCCAGGGCGGCTCCTCCATCACCCAGCAGTACGTCAAGCAGGTGCTGGTCAACAGCGCGGAGACCAAGGAGGAGCAGGCCGCCGCCATCGAGACCTCCTACCCCCGCAAGCTCAACGAACTGCGGTACGCGATGGCCGTCGAGGAGAAATACACCAAGTCGGAGATCCTCGAGCGCTATCTCAACATCGCCTATTTCGGCGCGGGCGCCCACGGGATCCAGGCCGCGGCCAAGCGGTTCTTCGGCAAGCCCGCCGCCAAACTGAACCTGTGGCAGGCGGCCACCCTGGCCGGGGCCGTGCAGAACCCCAGCAGGACCGACCCGAACGCGGGCAAGGAGAGCCGTCAGCGGCTACTGGACCGGCGCAACACGGTCCTGGACCGGATGTACGAGCTCAAGAAGATCACGTTGCCGGAGGCCACCGAGGCCAAGGCCAAGAAACTCGGGTTCAAGGACATCCCGGTCCCCGGCGGCTGCGACGAGAGCGACTACCCCTACTTCTGCCTCTACGCCCAGTACGAGCTGCTCAACAACGAGGATTTCGGCAAGACGGCCACGCAGCGCAAGAAGCAGCTCCAGCGGGGCGGCCTGACGATCCAGACGACGCTCGACCTGACCGCGCAGAAGGCCTCGGAGAAGGCCATCAAGCAGTTCGTGAAGACCAGCGACAAGCCGGTCGCCTCGCAGGCGATGGTCGTCCCCGGCACCGGTGCCATCAAGGCGATGGCCGCCAGCCGGAAGTTCGGGCAGAACAAGAAGAAGAACGAGATGGGCTACAACCTCGCCGCCGACGTCCAGCACGGCGGCGGCCGGGGCTTCCAGGCCGGCTCCACGTTCAAGGCCTTCACCCTGCTCACCGCCCTGGACCGGGGCATGAAGATCAACGATGGCAACAGCACCGGAGCGGCGTACCGGGCTCCGGGCTACGGCTCGTTCCGCGACTGCGAGGGCAACCGGGTCGGCGCCCCCGAACACGACGTCCACAACTCCAGCGAGGGCGGCGGCGGCTTCAAGACCCTGACCACCGGCACCCTGGGCTCGGTGAACACCTTCTTCGTGAAGCTGGAGGAGCAGGTCGGCCTCTGCAACGTGGTCAAGATGGCCAAGAAGCTCGGCATCAAGCGGGCCGACGGCGACAAGCTGGAGGAGGTCGAGACCTTCACCCTCGGCGTCAACGAGATGGACCCGGTGACGGTGTCCGCCGCCTACGCGACGATCGCCGCCCGCGGCACCTACTGCAAGCCCATGGCCATCACCGAGGTCCGCGACCGCACCGGCAAGACCACCTCGTACAAGCCGAAGTGCAGCCAGGTCCTCGACGAGGAGGTCGCCGACGCGGCGACCCACATCATGTCCGGGGTGTTCACCAGGGGCACCATGAGCGAGTACGGCGGCATCGGCCGGCCGGCCGCGGGCAAGACCGGCACCACCGACGGCTACACCGCCGCCTGGTTCGCCGGTTTCACCCCCGACCTCGCCTCCGCGGTCAGCCTCGGCGACCCGCGTGGCGCCTTCGAGCACGATCTGGTCGGCGTGACCATCGGCGGGCAATACTACGGCTACGTGTACGGCGCCACGATCTCCGGTCAGATCTGGCGGAACTCCATGTCCAGCGCCCTGAAGGACGTCGATCCGACTCGCTTCACCCCGGTGAACATGGACCGCTTCGGCGGCTGCTCCGGAGGCTGCGCGCCCCCGCCCCCCAGGAAGCCGCGCGACAGCGGGGACGGCCCACCCTCCACCGACGACACCACCGTGAACGACGGCGACGGCGGCAACGGCGGCTTCCCGAACGACGGTGACGGCGGCTTCCCGAACGAGGCCACCCCCGCTCCCGTCAACCGGTAGAGCCGCTGGAGCCCTCCCTGAAGCCTTCAGGGAGGGCTCCGGCCATCCCGCCATTCGGGACAGCCCCGGGCGGGTGCGCGGCCTCTCAGGCCGTCAGACGGGCACGTACGGCCTGAGCCACCCGGCCGCCCTCGGCCCGGCCCGCGACCTTGGGCGTCAGGACCTTCATGACCTGCCCCATGGCCTGGGGTCCGGCGGCACCGCTCTCCGCGATGGCCTCGTCCACGAGTCTGCCGAGCTCCTCATCGGAGAGCTGGGCCGGGAGATACGCCTCCAGCACGGCCTGCTCGTCCACCTCGGCCTGCGCCTGCTCCGTCCGGCCGGCTCCGCTGAACGCCTCGGCCGCCTCGCGGCGCTTCTTGGCCTCCTTGGCCAGCACCTTGAGGATCTCGTCGTCGGAGAGCTCGCGTGCCGACTTGCCCGCGACCTCCTCGACGTTCACCGCCGCGAGGGCCATCCGGATCGTACGGGTCCGGATCTCGTCCCTGCTCTTCATCGAAGCCGTGAGATCGGCCTTCAGCTTGTCCTTCAATGCGCTCATGCGGTCCATCTTGCCGCCTCACCGGCTCCGCCGTACCCCAAGTTTCCTTCAGGGAGCGTGATGTCGGGCATGATGAGAAGGTGAGGAAAGCAGCTGCGGTTCCCCTGTCCCTGTTCGGCGCCGGCCTGGCCGGCCTCGCCTACGCCTCTGTCGTCGAGCGCAACGCGTTCCGCCTGCGGCGTTTCGACGTGCCCGTGCTGGAGCCCGGCCAGCGGCCGGTGCGCATCCTGCACCTGTCCGACCTGCACCTCACCCCAGGCAGACGGATGCTCATCGACTGGGTCCGCTCGCTGGGCGACCTCAAGCCCGACTTGGTGGTCAACACCGGCGACTCCATCGCCCACCCCGACGCCGTCGGCCCGCTCCTGCACGCCCTCGAACCCCTGCTGACCCGTCCGGGCCTGTTCGTCTACGGCTCCAACGACATGTACGCACCGCGCCCGAAGAACCCCGTGCGCTACCTCTGGCGCACCTCCAAGGGAGACCACGGCCAGAAGCTCCCCTCGCTCCCCTGGGACGAGCTGGGCGCGGGCATGGCCCTCGAGGGCTGGCTGGACATGAACAACACCACCGCCCGCATCAAGGTGGGCGACCTCGACGTGGCCGTGGGCGGCATCCACGACTCCCACATCAACCTGGACCGCTACGACCTGATCGCCGGTCCGGCGCCCGCGGAGGCCGATCTCCGGCTGGGCGTCATGCACTCGCCCGAGCCCCGCAACATGACCCGCTTCGCCGCCGACGGCTACCAGCTGCTGCTCGCCGGCCACACGCACGGCGGCCAGCTCTGCGTCCCCTTCTACGGCGCCCTGGTCACCAACTGCGGCATCGACCGGCCCCGGGTCAAGGGCCTGAGCCGCCACCACTCCGCCTACCTCCACGTCTCCGCCGGACTCGGCACCAGCCCCTATGCCCCCGTCCGGTTCGCCTGCTTCCCCGAAGCGAGCCTCCTCACGCTCGTACCTCGCCGCCGGAGCGACGCAAGCACCCGCGAAGTCCGCTAGACTTTCCGAAGCACGAGCAAGACCGACGTGCACCGGGGTGTGGCGCAGCTTGGTAGCGCGCTTCGTTCGGGACGAAGAGGTCGCAGGTTCAAATCCTGTCACCCCGACGTTGATTCCCGAGTTCAAGGGCCTGGTTCTCCAACGAGAACCAGGCCCTTGATCATTTTACCGCCCTTCCGCCGGGCCGCGGCGTCAGCCGAACGGCTGGGCGATCTGATCGAGTGCCTGGCGGGTGAGCTCGCGCAGTGTTCGCGTCTCGTGCTCGGCGCACCACCACTGGGTGGCGAGGCGTAGGGCGGTCAAGAACGCGGCGGTGAGCATCTCCGGGCTGTTGTCGCCCTGCCGCTCCCGCTCGGCCACCGCCTGGCTCAGCTCGTTCTCCAGCCGGATCCTGCTGGCCAGTTGCTTGGCCAGCAGAGAAGGATGGCGCATGGCCAGCCGGGCGCGCAGATGCCATTCCCGGTCGGGGCCGCCGGTCTCCTCATAGAGGCTCTCCAGCGCGTCGCACAGCGCCTGCCAGGCGGATCGGTCCGCCGGCTGGTCGCGCACCCGCTGCACCAGCCCGCGCAGGCGCTGCTCATCTCCGTACAGCAGGGCGTCTTCTTTGCTGTCGAAGTAGTTGGAGAACGTCCGGCGGGAGATATTGGCGGCGTCGGCGATGGCTTCGACGGTGACATGGTCCAGGCCGTGCTCGACGGTGAGCCGCAGCGTGGCCTCGTGCACGGCCTGGCGGGTCTCGGTCTTCTTGCGCTCGCGCAACCCTGCTGTGCTGTCCATGATACAGACAGCTTACCCAATGGGAATAAATGCCCAGTGCGCAAAGTTGCCCATTGGGCATGTAAAGTGTCCGGGTTGTATCCCTTTCTCGCTAGATCGGAGTTTGCGCGTGAGCGCACAGCCAGCGGCGCCGCCCGCGGCGGAGCCGATGACCCACCGTCAGGTCCTCGAAGCCCTCAGCGGCCTGTTGCTCGTCCTGTTCGTCGCCATGATCAGCAGCACCATCGTCTCGGTGGCACTGCCGCAGATCATCGGCGCACTCGACGGCACCCAGTCGCAGTACACCTGGGTCGTCACCGCGTCCCTGCTGGCCTCGACCGCCTCGACCCCCATCTGGGGCAAGCTCGCCGACCTGTTCAACAAGAAGCTGCTGCTCCAGATCGCCATCGTGATCTTCATGGTCAGCTCGCTGGCCTGCGGGTTCGCGCAGAACACCGGGCAGCTCATCGCCTTCCGCGCCCTGCAGGGCCTCGGCATGGGCGCGCTGCAGATCCTCGCGCAGGTCATCATCGCCGCCATGATCACGCCCAAGGAGCGCGGACGCTACAACGGCTACCTCGGCGCCGTCATGGCCGTGGCCACCGTCGGCGGCCCGCTGCTCGGCGGCCTCATCGCCGACACCTCCTGGCTCGGCTGGCGCTGGTGCTTCTTCATCGCCGTGCCCTTCACCGTCACCGCCTTCGCGCTGCTGGCCAAGACCCTGCGCATCTCGACCGTGCGCCGCGAGAACGTGAGCATCGACTACTGGGGCGCCACCCTCATCGCCGCCGGCGTCAGCATCCTGCTCATCTGGGTCACCTTCGTCGGCAACAGCTTCGACTGGCTGTCCTGGCAGACCGCGGCCATGGCCGGCGGCGGCGTGGTGCTGCTCGCCCTGGCCACCCTGGTCGAGTCCAAGGTCAGGGAGCCGGTCGTGCCGCTGCACGTCATCCGGCGCCGCACCCCCGCGCTGGCCATCCTGGCCAGCCTCGCGGTCGGCATGGCCATGTTCGGCGGCTCGGTCTTCCTCGGCCAGTACTTCCAGATCGGCCGGGGCTACGGCCCCACCACCGCCGGCCTGCTGACCATCCCGATGATGGTCGGCGTGCTGTTCTCCTCCACCATCAGCGGCAGGATGGTCTCCAAGAGCGGCCAGACCAAGCCGTACATCCTCGTCGGCCTCGTCGTCCTGCTGGCCGGCTTCGCCGGCCTGGCCACCATCGACCACGAGACCCCGCTGGTGCTGGTCTCGATCTTCATGCTCGCCGTCGGCATCGGGGTCGGCATGTCCATGCAGAACCTCGTGCTGGTGATCCAGAACACCGTCCCGCTGCGCGAGATCGGCGCCGCCAGCGGTGCGGTCACCTTCTTCCGCTCACTCGGCGGCACCGTCGGCGTCTCGGTACTCGGCGCCGTTCTGGCCAACCAGGTCGCCGCCAACATCACCGAAGGCCTGACCAAGGCCGGCATTCCCACCAGCGGCGGTGGGGCGGCGGCCGGCGCCAGCCTGAACATCGCCGCCCTGCCGGAGCCGATCAAGGTGATCGTCAGGGCCGCCTACGGCGACGCCACCGGCCACATCTTCCTCATCTCGGCCGCCATCGCCGCCGTCGGCCTCATCGCCGCGGCCTTCCTCAAGCCCGCCAAGCTGCGCGACAGCCTCGACCTGCCCGAGCCGGCCGGCAAGCAGGAGGTCGCCACCCCCGCGTGACCGGACCCGGAAGGCCGCGTCCCCGCATCGCCCGCGGGGACGCGGCCTTCCGGCGCGACTCACCCGCCCCGATGACCCGGGGAAGCCGCCGGGGGACCCGTGGGCACGGGGGCCTCAGGGCAGTTCGGCGAACCGCTCCACCTGGTCGATCTTGCCCGCGATGACGATGACGTCGCCGTAGGCCAGGACCGTCTCCGCCCCGGCATAGGTGAACTCCTCGTCCTGGCCCTTGACACAGACCACGGTCACGCCGTACTTACGGCGCAGGTTGGACTCGCCCAGCGGGATTCCGATGTATTCGCGCGGTGGACGCGTCTTGACCAGTGCGTAGTTCTCGTCCACTTCCATGTAGTCGAACATCCGCCCGTTCAGCAGGTGCGCCACCCGCTCGCCCATGTCGTGCTCGGGCAGGATCACATGGTGGGCGCCGACGCGCTGCAGGATGCGGCCGTGCTCGCGGCTGACGGCTTTGGCCCAGATGTCGTCGACCTCCAGTTCCACCAGCAGGGAGGTGGTCAGGATGCTGGCCTCCAGGTCGGTGCCGATGGCCACGACCGCCCGGTAGAAATCCGGCACACCGAGCTGGCGCAGTGCCTCCAGGTCGGTGGAGTCGGCGGTGACGACGTGGGTGAGGCGGCCGGCCATGCTCTGTACGATCTTGGGCCGACTGTCGATGGCCAGCACCTCGGTGCCCCGGCGGGCGAGTTCCAGGGCGAGAGAGCTACCGAAGCGGCCGAGCCCGATCACCACCACGGGGTCGTTCCCATGGTCAGCCAACGATGGTCCTCTCCTCCGGCAGACCCCGGCAGAGCGCCCGGGCCGGCAGCCACCGCGCGCTGTGCGGGTCCTTCCAGCCGATCCGCCTGCCGTCGAGGAACGACACCGTGAACAGGGCCGGCTCGGCCATCGCCCCGATGATCTCGTCATCGGACACCGGGGGCATCACACCCGGCACGGATCCGGTGACCGGGAACGGCGCCGCCGTGGACAGGATCGTGCGGCGGACCGACGGCGACACGCCGGTTGACGCCCGTGGCGAGGTCCCCATCAGCTTCCTGGCAGCCGTGGCCGACGAGAGCCACCCACCGGGTGCTCAACCAGTCGCCGCGCCACCGGTACCTCCGTCCGAGCCGGCGTCGAACACCATTGCCGACCAGACTTCCCGGCACATCGCGCACTACCGTAACAGCAGACGAAAGATGATGACACGCAGGTTTTTAACGGCAGTTCCCATTTCCGATGGCGTTTGACGCCGGTGCGCTCGCATGGACTCCCGGGCGCCGCCGTTCCGGCGCCTCCGGTGCGTTCCGGACGGACGTGAGGTCAGGGCCTCACGGTGTGAAGCGGTAACCCATGCCCGGCTCGGTCAGCAGGTGCACCGGGTGGGCGGGGTCGGGCTCCAGCTTCTTGCGCAGCTGGGTCATGTACTGCCGCAGGTAATGGGTCTCCTTGAGATACTTCGCCCCCCACACCTCGGTCAGCAGCTGCCGCTGGCTGACCAGCTTGCCGGGGTTGCGCAGCAGGATCTCCAGCAGATGCCACTCGGTGGGCGTCAGACGCACGCCGCCGGAGACGGTCTTCCCGACCAGGTCGACGACATGGTCGCCGACCTGGATCTGGGCGAGCTCGGAGTCGTGCAGGGCGGTCCGCCGCGTCACCGCGCGGACCCGGGCGAGCAGTTCGTCGATGTTGAACGGCTTGGTGACGTAGTCGTCGGCACCCGCGTCGAGCGCGTCCACCTTGTCCGAGCCGCCGGTCCGGCCGGAGAGCACCACGATGGGGACCGAAGTCCAGCCGCGCAACCCGTGAATGACATCGATTCCGTCGATGTCGGGCAGGCCGAGGTCGAGGACGACCAGGTCGGGGTGCCAGTCCGCGGCCTTCCGCAGCGCGGCGGCGCCGTCCTCGGCCACCGCGACCTCGTAGTGCCGGGCGAGGAGGTTGATCCGCAGCGCCCGCAGGATCTGGGGCTCGTCGTCGACGACGAGGATGCGGGTCACGCGCTCTCCACAGGGGCGGGTACGGCGTGCGCACCCGAAGATACGGGCAGTGTCAGGATCATGGTGAGACCTCCCCCTGGTGTCTCTTCCGGTAGCAGGGTGCCGCCCATGGCCTCCGCGAGCCCCCGGGAGAGCGCGAGGCCGAGGCCGACACCGGTGTGGTTGTCACGGTCGCCGAGCCGCTGGAACGGCATGAACACCCGGTCGTAGGCCTCGGGCGGGATGCCCGGACCGTGGTCGGCGACGCGGATCTCGACGTGCTCGCCGTACCGGCTCGCGGTGATGATGACCTTCCGGTCGGCCGGGCTGTAGCGCACGGCGTTGGACATGAGGTTGACCAGGATCCGCTCCAGCAGCGCCGGATCGGCGACGATGTCGGGCAGGTCGATCGAGACGTGGCCGTCGATCCTTTCGGACAGGTGCCCGAGGTCGTCGATCGCGGGCGGGATGATCTCCTCCAGCGCGAGCGGCTGGAGGGTGAGCCCGAGCACCCCGGCCTGCAGGCGGCTCATGTCCAGCAGGTTGGCCACCAGCCGGTCCAGCTTGACCAGGGACTCGTCGGCCGTGGCGAGCAGCTCCTCGCGGTCTTCGCCGCTCCACCGGATGTCGGTGGCGCGCAGGCTGTCGACGGCCGCCTTGGCCGCGGCGAGCGGGGTACGCAGGTCGTGGCTGACCGCGGCCAGCAGCGCCGTCCGCATCTTGTCGGCCTCGGCCAGCGGCCTGGCCCGCCCGGCCTCCTCCTCCAGCCGGCCCTGGCGCAGCGCCACGGCCGCCTCGGCGGCGAACGCCTCCAGCACCCGGCGGTCGGAGGCCTCCAGCAGCCTGCCCCGCACGGCCAGCACCAGGGTCTCGTCGATGACCACGTCGGTGTCGGCCGTCCCCGGGCAGGTGCACGGGACGGCCCCGGCGGTCGCGACGATCCGCCACACCTCCGGGTCGCACTGGTCGTCCGGGCCCGGCGGACCGGTCCGCTCCAGCAGGGTGACCGAGGTCAGCGCGAAGGTCTCGCGCAGCCGGGCCAGCAGGGACGGCAGCGCCGCCTCGCCGCGCAGCACGTGCCCGGCCAGCGTGGACAGCACCTCGGCGTCCGCGCCCGCCCGCGCCGCCTCCCTCGTCCGGCGCGCCGCCACGTCCACGATGGCGCTCACCATGACGGCCACCAGGACGAAGACGACCAGTGCGAAGAGGTTCTCCGGATTGTGGATCGTCAGGGTCCCGAGGGGCGGCGTGAAGTAGTAGTTGAGCAGGAGGGAGCCGCCGACCGCGGCGGTGACGGCCGGCCACATGCCGCCGATGAGGGCGACACCGACGACCATGAGCAGGAAGAACAGGATCTCGCTGGGCAGCGTCAGCGTTTCCCTGAAGGGGATCAGCACGGCGGTGAGGATCGGCACCCCGGCGATGGCGCCGACCCAGCCGGCCAGCCTGCGGGTGCGGGTGAGTGCCGCCCCGGACCGGGCGGGACCACGCCCCTTGTGCGCCTGGGCGTGAGTGATCATGTGGACGTCGATGGAGCCGGACAGCGCGGTGGCCGTGACCCCCACCCCCCGCGAGAGGAGCTGGGCGAACCGGCCGCGCCGGGAGGCGCCGAGCACGAGCTGGGTGGCATTGACCCCCCGGGCGAAGTCCAGCAGCGCCCGCGGGATGTCGTCGCCGACGACCTGGTGGTAAGTGGCGCCCACGTCCTCCACCAGGGCGCGCTGGCGTGCCAGTCCCGCCGGATCGGCCCCGGCCAGGCCGTCGGCCCGGGTGACGTGCACGGCCAGCAGGTCGGCGCCCTTGGACCGGTCCGCGATGCGGGCGGCCCGCCGGACCAGCGTCTCCCCCTCCGGGCCGCCGGTCAGCGCGACCACCACCCGCTCACGCGCCTCCCAGGTCCCCGCGATGCCGTGCTCGGCGCGGTAACGATCGAGCTGGTCGTCGACCTTTCCGGCGACCCAGAGCAGTGCCAGCTCCCGCAGCGCGGTCAGGTTGCCCACCCGGAAGTAGTTCGACAGCGCCGCGTCGACCTTCTCCGGCGCGTACACGTTGCCGTGCGCCATCCTGCGGCGCAGCGCGTCGGGTGACATGTCGACCAGTTCGACCTGATCGGCCCGCCGTACCACCTCGTCGGGCACGGTCTCGCGCTGCGCCACCCCGGTGATCTGCTCGACCACGTCGTTCAGCGACTCCAGGTGCTGGACGTTGACCGTGGAGACGACGTGGATCCCGGCGTCGAGGATCTCCTCGATGTCCTGCCAGCGCTTGGCGTTCTTCGAACCGGGCACGTTGGTGTGCGCCAGCTCGTCGATCAGCGCGATCCGGGGCGCCCGCGCGATGACCGCGTCCACGTCCAGTTCGGTGAAGCTCGTCCCCCGGTGGACCAGGGTCCGGCGGGGGACGACCTCCATGCCCTCGATCAGCTCGGCGGTGCGGGGCCGGCCGTGGGTCTCGACCAGACCCACGACCACGTCCCTGCCACGCTCCAGCCTCCGGCGCCCCTCACCGAGCATCGCGAAGGTCTTGCCTACCCCGGGGGCCGCACCCAGATAGACCCGTAGCCGTCCGCGTGGCACGCCGGTCATCCTCTGTCGAGTGCCAGGTTGAGCTTCAGGACGTTCACGCCCGGCTCGCCCATGAAACCGAGGGAGCGGCCGGTGGTGTTCTCCTTGACGAATTGCTCGACCTTCCCCACGGGCAGGCCGCGTTCCCTGGCCACGCGGGGTGCCTGCAACTCGGCGTAGGCGGGCGAGATGTGCGGGTCGAGGCCGGAGCCGCTGGCGGTGACCGCGTCAGCGGGCACCGCCGCCGTCTGGGCGCCCCGGACCGGCACGGTACGGCCGGCCGCGTAGTCTTCCCCGGGCTTGCCGCACTCCACCTTCACGCCCTGGTAGTCGGCGATGAACGGCGCGGCGGGGCAGGCCTGGTTGACGCTGACCGCGCGGGTGACGGTGCCGACGGCCGGGAAGACCTTCAGCACGGCGCCCACGCCGTCGGAGGTGCAGTACGGCCGGGCCCCGCTGACGCCCTCCCGCTCGCCGACGGCCATGCTGCGGGCGCAGACCTGGGTGAGCAGGCTCTGCTTACCGGTGTCGGGGTTGCCCTCGTCGTCCTTGGCGCCCGGGACGGCCAGGACATCTTCGATGTCCTCGGGGCCCAGGTTGCTGGGAGAGGTGGAGAGCATGTCGTAGCCGTCGCCGGCCGCCGACGGACGGCTCTGGAAATACTTGCCGATCGCCTTGCCGTCGGCGTCGGTGAAGTTCTGGCCGACGAGGGCGCTGCCGACGTCCTTGCCGTCCTTCTGGATGATCGAGCCGTTGGCGTTGCCGTTGAAGACGGCCTGGGCGACCCCGGTGACCACCAGCGGGTAGATCCCGCCGAGGATCACGGTGAGGACGAGCACTGCGCGCAGTGCCGCGAGATGCTGGCGGACCCAGCTGGGCAGGCGTTCCATTTATGCCATCCCCGGAAGGAACTGGATGAGAAGATCGATGATCTTGATGCCGATGAACGGGACGACGACGCCGCCCAGACCGTAGAGATAGAGGTTGCGGCTGAGCAGCTTCGAGGCGCTGGAGGGGCGGTAGCGGACACCGCGCAGCGCCAGCGGAATCAGCGCCACGATGACCAGGGCGTTGAAGATCACCGCGGACAGGATCGCCGACTGCGGGCTGGCCAGGCGCATGACGTTCAGCGCGTCCAGCCCCGGGTAGACCGCGGCGAACATCGCGGGGATGATCGCGAAGTACTTGGCGATGTCGTTGGCGATCGAGAAGGTCGTCAGCGCCCCCCGCGTGATGAGCAGCTGCTTGCCGATCTCGACGATCTCGATGAGCTTGGTGGGGTTGGAGTCGAGGTCGATCATGTTGCCGGCCTCCTTGGCCGCCGACGTGCCGGTGTTCATCGCCACGCCGACGTCGGCCTGGGCGAGCGCGGGCGCGTCGTTGGTGCCGTCACCGGTCATGGCGACCAGCCGGCCCCCCTGCTGCTCGCTCTTGATCAGGGCGAGCTTGTCCTCGGGGGTGGCCTCGGCGAGGAAGTCGTCGACCCCGGCCTCGTCGGCGATGGCCTTGGCGGTCAGCGGGTTGTCACCGGTGATCATGACGGTGCGGATGCCCATCCGGCGCATCTCGTCGAACCGCTCGCGCATGCCCTGCTTGACGACGTCCTTGAGATGGATGACGCCCAGCACGCGGGCCTTGCCGTCGACCGCCTCGCCCACGACCAGCGGGGTGCCACCGGAGCCGGAGATGGCGTCCACGATGGAGCCGACCTCGTCGGTCGGGTGCCCGCCGTGGTCGCGGACCCACTTCATGACCGCGGTGGCGGCGCCCTTGCGGACCTGGCGGCCGTCGACGTTGACGCCCGACATCCGGGTCTGGGCGGTGAACTGGACCCACTCGGCGTGGGCCAGCTCGCCCGGCTGCCGCTCGCGCAGGCCGTACGCCTGCTTGGCGTAGACCACGATCGAGCGCCCCTCGGGTGTCTCGTCGGCGAGGCTGGCCAGCTGGGCGGCCGTGGCAAGCTCGTCGGTGGAGATACCGGGCGCCGGGACGAACTCCGAGGCCTGCCGGTTGCCCAGGGTGATGGTGCCGGTCTTGTCCAGCAGCAGCGTGCTGACGTCACCGGCGGCTTCGACCGCGCGCCCGCTCATGGCCAGCACGTTGCGCTGGACCAGGCGGTCCATGCCCGCGATGCCGATCGCGCTCAGCAGCGCGCCGATCGTGGTCGGGATGAGGCAGACCAGCAGCGAGACCAGCACGATGCCGGTGACGCCGTTGCCGTTCAGCGCGAGGGAGTCGGGGATGCCGGGGTTGTCGGCCTTGGAGTAGATGGCCAGTGGCTGCATGGTGACGGTGGCGACCAGGAAGATGATCGTCAGCGCGGCCAGCAGGATGTTGAGGGCGATCTCGTTGGGCGTCTTCTGCCGGTTGGCGCCCTCGACCAGGGCGATCATCCGGTCGATGAAGCTCTCGCCCGGCTTCTGGGTGATCTGGACGATGATCCGGTCGGAGAGCACCTTGGTGCCGCCGGTGACCGCCGAACGATCGCCGCCGGACTCGCGGATCACCGGCGCGGACTCGCCGGTGATGGCCGACTCGTCGACGCTGGCGATGCCCTCGACCACGTCGCCGTCACCGGGGATGATCTCCCCGGCCTCGACGATCACGAAGTCGCCCTGCTTGAGCTCGGGCGCGCCGATGCTGTCCCAGCGGGACGGGTCGTCCCGCTTCGCGAGCCTGCGGGCGGTGGTGTCACGCTTGGCGGCGCGCAGAGTGGCGGCCTGCGCCTTACCCCGGCCCTCGGCCACCGCCTCGGCGAGGTTGGCGAAGATTACCGTGAGCCAGAGCCACACGACGATCGCCCAGGCGAAGAACGACGGATCGACGACCGCGAGCACCGTGGAGAACACCGCGCCGATCTCGACGATCAGCATGACCGGGTTGCGCCACATGTGCACGGGGTTGAGCTTGACCAGGGCGGCGGGCAGCGACGTGACGAGCTGTTTGGGATCGAGCAGGCCGCCACCGACCCGCTTCTGCGGGGCCGGGGTGTGGCCCGGCGCTTCGATCACGGGAGTGGACATCAGTGGATTCCTTCTGCGAGCGGTCCGAGCGCCAGGGCGGGGAGGAAGGTCAGGGCGACGAGGACGACCGTTACGCCGACGACCATGCCGACGAACAGTGGCCGGTGCGTGGGCAACGTGCCGGCCGAGGCCGGGACCGGTGCCTGTTTGGCCAGTGACCCCGCCAGGGCGAGTACGAAGATGATCGGTAGGAACCGGCCGAACAGCATGGCCAGACCGATCGCGACGTCGTACCACGGGGTGTTGACGGTGAGGCCGCCGAAGGCGGAGCCGTTGTTGTTCGCACCGCTGGTGAAGGCGTAGAGCACCTCCGAGAGGCCGTGCGGCCCGCTGTTGAGCATGCTCGCTCGCTGCTCCGGCGAGCCCATGGCGAGGCCCGTGCCGAGCAGCACCACGACCGGCACGACCAGGAAGTACATCGACGCGAGCTTCATCTCGCGGGCGCCGATCTTCTTGCCGAGATATTCCGGCGTACGGCCGACCATGAGCCCGGCCACGAAGACCGTGATCACCGCCAGCACGAGGAGGCCGTACAGGCCTGAGCCCACGCCGCCCGGCGCGACCTCGCCCAGCATCATGTTGACCATCGTCATCATGCCGCCGAGCGGGGTGAAGGAGTCATGGAAGGAGTTCACCGCGCCGGTGCTCGTGAGCGTGGTCGCGGTGGCGAAGGTGGCGGAGTTCGACACGCCGAACCTGATCTCCTTGCCCTCCAGTGCCGCCCCGACGGCCTGCGGGACGGTGGCGTCGCCGGTCAGCTCGAAGACGTTGGTCAGCACGACACTCGCGATGGCGAGGGTGGCCATCACGGCGACGATCGCGTAGCCCTGCTTGACCTGGCCGACCATCTTGCCGAAGGTGCGCGGCAGCGCGAACGGGATGAGCAGGATCAGGAAGATCTCAAACCAGTTCGTCCACGCCTGGGCGTTCTCGAACGGGTGCGCGGAGTTGGCGTTGTAGAAGCCGCCGCCGTTGGTGCCGAGCAGCTTGATGACCTCCTGGCTGGCCACCGGGCCGCCGGTGATCGCCTGCTGGCCGCCGGTCAGGGTCGTCACGGTGTGCGGGGCGGCGAAGTTCTCGATCAGGCCGCCGGCCACCAGCACGATCGCGCCGACGAACGCGATGGGCAGCAGGATGCGAATCGTGCCGCGGACCAGGTCCACCCAGAAGTTGCCGAGGCCGTCGCTCCGGTTCCTGGCGAAGCCGCGCACCAGCGCGATCGCCACGGCCATGCCGACCGCGGCCGAGACGAAGTTCTGCACGGCCAGGCCGGCCATCTGCACCAGGTGGCCCATCGTGGACTCGCCCGAATAGGCCTGCCAGTTGGTGTTGGCCACGAAGCTGACCGCGGTGTTCCAGGCGACGTGGTCGGTGACCGGGGGCATCCCCAGCGAGAGGAACAGCTTGTCCTGCAGGCGCTGCAGGCCGTACAGGAACAGGAGCGAGAGCACCGAGAACGCCAGCACGCTGCGGGCGTAGACGCTCCACCGCTGCTCGGCGCCGGGCTGGACGCCGAGCAAGCGGTAGATCACCCGTTCGACGGGGTTGTGCCGGGTGCCGGTGTAGACGCGGTACATGTAGTCGCCGAGGGGCCGGTGCACCAGAGCCAGCGCGACGACGAGGGATCCGACGAACAGGATCCCGGCGAAGGTAGGGCTCATCAGAAGCGCTCCGGGAAGAGCAGGGCGGCGATCATGAAGATCACCAGGCCGACGGCCACTACGAGACCGGTGGCGTTGACAGCGCTCACAGGCGCTCCACCGCCTTCACGACGAGCCCGAAGATCGCGAAAATCGCGATCGTCAGGACGACGAAGATGACGTCGGCCATCCTCACTCCTCAAAATCCGGAAATGTTCCTGTCGCCAGACCGGCGGCATATAGAGAGCAAATCGTGGATTTTGCGGCGCAATGCGCTTCTTGACGGGTTCCATACGCCCGGACGCCAAGCTTTGACGCCGCCCCTACACAGAGCCAGGAAAAGCCACGGCGCGGCGGGCCGGTGACGGCCCGCGGGACGTTCGGCCGACGCGGCGCTAGGGTGAGCCAGTTAAAACGAGGAAAACAGCAGGTGGCACCGCTCCTGCGCGACGAGTGCTCCACCCCGTCCGGGAGACGTGATGACCAGCCCGACGACCACCATTGACGTGGTGGTTCTCACCATGAACGATCGGCCCACCGCGTTCCCGCAGGCGATGGCCTCCCTCCTCGTCCAGCAGGACGTCGACCTACGGGTGGTCATCGTGGGCAACGGGGTAGAGCCCGACCAGGTGCCCGCCGGCGTGCGCACCGTGACCCTGCCCGTCAACGAAGGCATTCCCCAGGGCCGCAACGTCGGCGCGGACGCCCTGGCCGGGCCGGGCTGCGGCGAGTTCGTGTTCTTCTTCGACAACGACGCCGTCCTCCCCGCCTCCGACATCCTCGCCCGGCTCGTCACCGAAGCCCGCCGCCACCCTGAAGCCGCCTACATCCAACCCCGCATCGCCGACCCCGACACCGGTGTCACCCTGCGCCGCTGGGTCCCGCGCCTGCGCGCCGGCGACGTCACCCGGCCCGGCACCGTCACCGTCATGGCCGAAGGGGTGGTCCTCGTACGCCGCACCGATTACCAGCAGGCCGGCGGCTGGCCCGGCCACTTCTTCCTCTTCCATGAAGGCGTTGATCTGGCCTGGCGGTTGTGGGATCTCGGGCGCACCGGCTGGTACGCGCCCGACATCGTCATCCACCACCCCGCCACCGACCCCGCCCGGCACGCCTCCTACTACCGCCTCGTCGCCCGCAACCGCGTCTGGCTCGCCTACCGCCGGCTACCCGCCCCCCTGATCCCCATCTACCTGGCGACCTGGACTCTGCTCAGCCTCGTCCGGATCCGGTCCCGCGCGAACCTCGCCGTCTGGTTCGCCGGTCTACGGGAAGGTCTCAAGGGCGGGTACGGACAGCGCCGGCCGATGTCCTGGACCACCGTGCTGCGACTGGCCCGCGCCGGCCGCCCGCCGATTGTTTGAGCCTCTCCAGAGGGCCGGGGTATTCGGGCGTTGCCCGAGACGTCCGACGTCGGCACGGCCGACGTCGAACGTCTCGGATTCGGCAGGTCCACCCACATCACCTGTCACCGTGTCGTCCAGCCCTCCGTAGTTCTCGCCACGATTAGCAGGATCACATCGCCGGCCCGCAGTGGTGCTCCGGGCCTGGGGCCCTGGAGGTTACGGCTTCACCTCGATCAGGTCGACGCCGAGGAGGTCGGCCACCGCGCGCAGTTCGGCGATTCGGTGGCCGGTGCCGAGGGCCCAGTGGTGGGAGATCCCGGTGGCGCTCCAGGCGTCGGTCCATTCGCCGGGGTCGCAGCCGAAGTCGACCCGGGAGGTGGTGTTGCCGATCCGCAGCAGCGGTCCGTCGACGACCTCGCCCTCGGAGGCGACGAAGCCGAACCGGCCGTCCGGCCGGTGCAGCAGCCCGAACGCGGTGACGGGGCCGTGCGTGACGTCGAACTCGACGGACACGCCCCAGCCGCGCTTGCCGTGGTAGACGCCCAGCCCGCGCAGGAGCGGCCGCCGCGAGCTGATGGCGAGGTGGGCGGGCCCGTCGTGGCCCATCTCGACGTGTCCCCGGGTGAAGTCGAGCGCCTGCAGTTCGGTGAACGAGCCGCCCCCGCCGAGGCGGTCCATGATCAACATGGCCAGTGAGGTGCGCAGCTCGTACTCCCCGGCGGACGGGACGCCGCGGGCGGTGAGCAGCGAGGCACCGAGGATCATCCCGGCGCCGAGCCGCTCGTGGATCTCGCCGTCCAGCCCCCGGTGGTAGTAGGCCAGGCTGTCGAGGGCGAAGTCGTCGACGAGCCGGTCCAGACCGACCGAGACCCGGGCCGCCCAGGAGAAGTCGTCGTCGTTGACCGTGTCGGCCAGTTCGAAGACGTCCCGGGCCAGGCCCATCCGCTCCTTGACCTCGGTGTCGGTCACCTTCTCCACCCGTACCCGCAGGTCGTCGAACTCCAGCACCTCGACGTGGCCGCCGAGGTTCGCCGAGACCAGGGTGAGGTCGGTGGCCACGTCGAGCATGCCCGGGTAGAGATGGCCCATCAGGCCGTGCCGCCCGCGCCGGAGGGCGGCCCGCACCCCGGCCGCCTTCACCCAGCGCCCGATCTTCGTCCAGGCCCGCTCGTCCTCCAGATAGCCGGAGACCGAGCGGAACGGGATGCCGGAGCGGATGAAGGTGTTGGCCATCTCCGGCAGCGGGCAGGCGCCGCAGTAGGCCAGCCACTGACCGGTGTCGAAGCCGGCGTGGTCCATCGACTCGGTCGGCTGCAGGTTGATCAGCAGCACCGGTGCGCCGCTGCGCTGCGCGACCGGGAGGAGCATGGTGGCGGTCATGTACGTGGTGAGGAAACCCACGATGATGTCGCAGCCGGCGACGCGCAGCTTCTCCGCCGCGGCGGCGCCTTCCTGCGCGTCGGAGACGAAGCCGACGTCCACCACGTCGCACCCGAGCTCGCGCATCCGCTCCGAGACCCGCTCGGCCGACCGCTGGAGCTGCGGCAGCAGATCGGGGAACTGCGGCCAGTAGGCGCCAAGGCCTCCGGCGACGAGGCCCACCCTGGTGCGGGGGGCGGCGATCCGAGCCGGCTCGGTGCTCATGACATGTTCCTCTCGCTGGATTACCGGGGAATCTCGCGGACCTATCCCGGAATCACCGGAGGAAGGCCGCGGCGACGCCGGCGTCGACGGGGATGTGCAGTCCGGTGGTGAGCGACAGCTCCCCACCGGTGAGGGCGAAGACCGCGGCGGCGATGTGCTCGGGCAGCACCTCGCGCTTGAGCAGGGTCCGCTGGGCGTAGAACTCGCCGAGCTTGTCCTCCGGCACGCCGTAGACCGCCGCCCGGTTGGCGCCCCAGCCGGAGGCGAAGATCCCGGAGCCGCGGACCACGCCGTCGGGGTTGACGCCGTTGACCCGGATGCCGTACCCGCCCAGTTCGGCGGCGAGCAGCCGGACCTGGTGCGCCTGGTCGGCCTTCGCCGCGCCGTAGGCGACGTTGTTGGGCCCGGCGAAGACCGCGTTCTTGGAGGAGATGTAGACGATGTCCCCGCCCATGCCCTGGTCGATCATCACGCGGGCGCTCTCCCTGGAGACCAGGAACGAGCCGCGGGCCATCACGTCGTGCTGCAGGTCCCAGTCGGCGACGCTGGTCTCCAGCAGGGACCGCGACAGCGACAGCCCGGCGTTGTTGACGATCAGGTCGACTCCGCCGAAGGCCAGCACCGCCTGCCGTACGGCGGCGACCACCTGCTCCTCGTCGGTGACGTCCACTCCCACGGCCGTCGCGACGTCCTCGGGCCGGTAGGCCTTGGCGCCGAGCTCGGCGGCGACCTTCTCCGCGGCGGCGAGGTCACGGTCGGCGACGACCACGCAGGCGCCCTCGGCGGCGAGCCGCCGTGCGGTGGCGGCGCCGATGCCCGAGCCGCCGCCGGTCACCAGGGCGACCCGGGTGGCCAGCGGCCGGGCCGGGGGCATCCGGCGGAGCTTGGCCTCCTCCAGCTCCCAGTACTCGATGCGGAACTTCTCCGCCTCCTCGATCGGGGCGTAGGACGACACCGCCTCGGCGCCGCGCATCACGTTGATCGCGTTGACGTAGAACTCGCCCGCGACCCGGGCGGTCTGCTTGTCCTTGCCGAAGGAGAACATGCCGACCCCGGGGACCAGCACGATCGCGGGGTCCGCGCCGCGCATCGGGGGCGAGTCCACCGTGGCGTGGCGGTGGTAGTAGGCCGCGTACTCCTCCCGGTAGGCGGCGTGCAGCTCGCGGAGCCGTACGGCCACGTCCGCCAGGGGCGCGTCGCCGGGCAGGTCGAGCACGAGCGGCGCGACCTTGGTGCGCAGGAAGTGGTCCGGGCAGGAGGTGCCGAGCGCGGCCAGCCCGGGGTGACGCTCACGGGACAGGAAGTCCAGGACCTCGGGGGTGTCGGTGTAGTGGCCGACCTGCGGCAGGTCGGTGCTCGCCAGACCCCGCAGGAGGGGGAACAGCGCCGCGGCCCGTTCCCGCCGTACGGCCTCCGCGAGCGGCTGGTGGATCACCGGGCCGAACGGCTCGGGCCTGCCGTGCTCGGCGAGGTACGCCTCGGCGGTGCGGATGATGTCCAGCGAGTTGGCCTCGCACTCGGCGGAGGTCTCGCCCCAGGCGGTGATGCCGTGGCCGCCGAGGATGCAGCCGACGGCCTGCGGGTTGGCGTCCTTGATCGCGGCGATGTCCAGGCCGAGCTGGAATCCGGGGCGGCGCCACGGTACCCAGACCACCCGGTCACCGAAGATCCGAGCCGTCAGCTCCGGGCCGTCGGCGGCGGTGGCGATGGCGATGCCCGCGTCCGGGTGCAGGTGGTCCACGTGTGCGGCCTCGACCAGGCCGTGCATGGCGGTGTCGATCGACGGCGCCGCGCCGCCCTTGCCGAAGGCGCAGAAGTCGAACGCGGCGACCATCTCGTCCTCGCGTTCCACCCCCGGGTACACCTCGGTGAGCGCCCGCAACCGGTCGAGCCGCAGGACGGCCAGGCCGCTCTCGGCCAGGGTACCGAGGTCTCCGCCGGAGCCCTTCACCCACATCAGCTCGACGTCGGATCCGGTCACCGGGTCGACGGCCACGCCTTTGGCCGACGTGTTGCCGCCCGCGAAGTTGGTGTTGCGCGGATCGGCGCCGAGCGCGCGCGACCGCCGCAGCAGATCATCAACCGATGAAGCCATGAAATATCCCCCCAAGTGGATAAACGGTGTTCTAACGATGTGCCGTCCCCGCCCCGCCGCAGGACACACCCGGCGTGACGGGGCGCGGGGATCAGGCGCCCCAGCCCGCCTGGGTACCGCCGACGCGCTCGGCGGCGATCTTCTCGAAGTGGCCGGAACGGGCGTAGGCGGCCATCGGGTCGGGATCGAGGCCCGTCTCCTGGCGCAGCTCGGCCAGGAGCGGCCGGACGTCGGTGTTGTAGGCGTCCATCAGCGCGGCGTTGGCACCCAGCACATCGCCCTCAGCCTGCGCCTTCGCCAGCGCGTCCGCGTCGACCAGGAGCGCCTTGGCCGTGGCCTCCTGGATGTTCATCACCGAGCGGATCTGACCGGGGATCTTCGGCTCGATGTTGTGGCACTGGTCGAGCATGAACGCCACCCCCTGCTCCGGGCCGCCGCCGTACCGGCCGGAGAGGGCACCGCCGCGGACCACCTCGTACATGATCCGGAAGAGCTGGAACGGGTCGGCGGCCCCCACCATCAGGTCGTCGTCGGCGTAGAAGCGGGAGTTGAAGTCGAACCCGCCGAGCTTGCCCTCGCGGAGCAGGAAGGCCACGATGAACTCGATGTTGGTGCCCGGCGCGTGGTGGCCGGTGTCCACCACCACCTGAGCCCGCTCGCCCAGCCGCAGGCAGTGCGCGTAGGCGGTGCCCCAGTCGGGCACGTCGGTCACGTAGAAGGCGGGCTCGAACAGCTTGTACTCCAGCAGGAAGCGCTGTTCGGCACCCAGCCGGTCGTAGACGGCCGACAGCGCCTCGGCCAATCGGTCCTGCCGGGCGCGGATGTCGTCCTGGCCGGGGTAGTTGGTGCCGTCGGAGAACCACAGCTTCAGCGTGTCGGACCCGGTGGCGTCCATCACGTCCACGCACGCCAGCAGGTGGTCCAGCGCCTTGCGCCGCACCGCCGGATCGGGGTTGGTGACGCTGCCGAGCCGGTAGTCGTCGTCCTGGAAGACGTTGGAGTTGATCGCACCGATCCGCACGCCCAACTCGGCGGCGTGCCGGGCCAGGTCGGCGTAGTCGTCGACCCTGTCCCACGGGATGTGCAGCGCCACCGTCGGTGCCGCCCCGGTGAAGGCGTGCACCTGGGCCGCGTCGGCCAGCTTCTCGTAGGGATCCCTCGGCACACCCCGCTGGGCGAACACCTTGAACCGGGTGCCGCTGTTGCCGTACGCCCAGGACGGGGTCTCGATGGCCTGCGCCCGCAGCGCGGCCTTGATGTCACTCATCACATCTCCTTGAGCCTGGACATCCCCGCCTTCAGGGCGGGGAGGACGTCCAGGCTCCTCATAGGGGTACGGCGTGCGCGGATGGGACGCACGCCGCGACTGCGTCGTCCGTCAGAAGTCGAACTCGTCGATGTTGTCGGCCTTGAAGACGAACGGCTCACCGAGGATGACCTCGCCGTCCTTGCCGACCGTGTACTCACCGAGCCTGCCCGCGGTGAACTTCTCGCCCTCGGCACCGGTGATCTGCCCCGAGGCGAGCGAAGCGGCGGCGAAGCTGGCCAGGTAGCCCAGGTCCTTGGGGTTCCAGAGCGCGAACTGCTGCACGGTGCCGTCCTTGACGAACTCGCGCATCTGGTTCGGGGTGCCCAGACCGGTCAGGGTGATCTTGCCCTTGTACTTGGAACCGGAGATGTAGCGGGCCGCGGCCGAGATGCCGACCGTGGTCGGGGAGATGATGCCCTTGAGGTCCGGGTAGGCCTGGAGCAGGCCCTGGGTCTCCTGGAAGGACTTCTGGTCGTCGTCGTCGCCGTAGGCGACCTTGACCAGCTTCATGTCCTTGTACTCGGGCTTGGTGAGCTCGTCCTTCATGAAATCGATCCAGGTGTTCTGGTTGGTCGCGTTGGCCGTGGCCGACAGGATCGCGATCTCGCCCTTGCTGCCGATCATGTCCGCCAGCATCTTGACCTGGCTGCGGCCGATGTCCTCGGAATCGGCCTGGTTGATGAACAGGTTCCGGCAGTCCTTGGCGGCGTCGGAGTCGTAGGAGACGACCTTGATGCCCTTGGCCATGGCCTGCTTGAGCGGGCCGCAGACGGCGTTGGCGTCGTTGGCCGCGATCAGGATGGCGTCCTGCTGCTGCTGGATCAGCGTGTTGACGTAGGAGACCTGCGAGGAGGCGGAGGCGTCGGATGGGCCGACCTCCTTGGCCTCGCCCTTGTACTCCTTGGCCGCCTCGATGCCCGCCTTGTCGACGATCGTCTCGTACGGGTTGTTGATCTGCTTGGGCAGGAAGGCGAGCTTCAGGCCTTCCTTGAGTGGGGCGCTCGGGTCGGCCGAGGCCGGCGCGGCGGCCGACGCCCCGGTGCCGCCGCCCTGCGGGGCGGAGTCCTTGGTGGTGCCGCCGCAGGCCGTCAGACCGAGCGAGACCATGGTGAGCAGAGCCGCCGTCGAGGCGAACCTCCGTGGGAAAGTGAGCATCGGCGTTTTCCTCAGGATTCGGGGGGTGCGGGCGATGAGGTGGGTGATGCACTGCGCCGGCGTTGCCCCACCGCGGCGACAAGACGCGGAGTGATCACTGAGATGATCAGGAGCAGACCGGTGACGATGGACTGGATCTCGGTCGACACGTCGTTGAGCATGAGCAGGTTGCGGAGCAGCCCGATCAGCAGCACACCGGCGATGACGCCGCCGAGGGTGCCCTTGCCTCCGTCGAAGTCGACGCCGCCGAGCAGGACGGCCGCGATCACGGCCAGTTCCAGCCCGGCCCCGTTGTCGGCACGGGCGCTGCCGTACCGCAGGGTGTAGACGACACCGGCGAAGGCGGCGACGGTGCCCGACAGCACGAACAGGATGAGCTTGATCCGCTTGACCCGGATGCCGGCGAACAGCGCGGCCTCCTGCTGCGCGCCGATCGCGAACAGCGACCGGCCGAAACCGGTGGCGTGCAGCACCACCCCGGTGACCGCCGCCAGCACGACGAAGAGCATGACCGGATACGGGATCGGGGTGCCCGGCACGTCGCCGACGGCGAGGTCGGCGTACTGCTGGGGGAACTCGGCGATCGCCCGGTCGCCCAGGACGACGTAGGCGAGGCCCCGGTAGAGCGCCAGCGTGCCGATCGTCACCGCCAGCGAGGGCAGCCCCAGCCGGGTCACGAGCAGCCCGTTGACCAGGCCGCACACCGCACCGACCACGATCACCAGCGGGATGATCGTCTCGATCGCCCAGCCCGCGTCCCAGAGGGCGCCGACCAGCGCGCTGGACAGACCGAGCACCGAGGCCACCGACAGGTCCACCTCGGCGGCGACCACCAGCATGGTCATCGCCAGCGCGATCAGGGCGATCTCCCCGAGGTCGCCGAGGGCGAAGGACAGGTTGTCGATGCTCGCGAAGCCGGGCGATCCGGCCGAGCCGCCGAGGAAGACGAGCACCAGCAGCACGCCGACCAGCACGTCCCAGCGGAGGAACCGGCCGAACGGGCGCCGGCCGTGCCCGGCGGGCGCCGGGGCCCACACCCCGTCCGCGGGCTCCGCGGTCGTCACGTCAGGAGCCATGGCGGGCGTTCCTCCTCCGCAGTATCCGGGCCACCCGCAGCGCGAGCAGCCGGTCCACACTGATCGCCAGGAGCAGCAGCGCGCCGGTGATGGCCTGCTGCCAGAACGGGTTGACCTTGAGCACGACCAGCGCGCTGGTGATCGTGGTGAGCAGCAGCGCGCCGAGGGCCGCGCCGTACACGGTGCCGACACCGCCGGTGATCGCCACGCCGCCGACCACGACGGCGCTGACCACCTGGAGCTCCCAGCCGTTGGCGGCATCGGCCACCACCGTGCCGAACCGGGACAGCCAGAGCACCCCGGCCAGACCCGCGAGGGCGCCGCTGAACAGGTAGGCCCCCATCACCCGGCGGCGCACCGGGATGCCCGCCAGACCGGCGGCCTCCGGGCTGGAGCCGATCGCGTAGAAGTCCCGGCCCGAGGGGTAGGAGCGCAGGTAGTAGCCGACGGCCAGCATCGCCACGACGGCGATCACCGGCAGGTACGGCACGCCGAGCACCGTGCCGTTGCCCAGGGACAGCAGCGCGGGAGGCAGGTCCACCGCGTTGATCTGCCGGCCGTGTGCGATGAAGTGGTCGAGCCCCTGGATCACGTACAGCGTGCCGAGGGTCACCACCAGCGCCGGGACCCGGCCGAAGCTGACCAGGAGGCCGTTGACCAGGCCGCAGAGCGCGCCGATGGCCACGCCCAGCACGATCGCGAAGGCGATGCCCCGCCCGTGGTCGGCGGCGAGGAAGTCACCGACGGTGAAGGCCACCAGGCCGACCACCGAGCCGACGGACAGGTCGATGTTGCGGGTGATGACCACCACGGACTGGCCGACGGCGAGCAGCACCAGGATGGAGGCGTTGAGGAAGATGTCCTTCATGCCCTGGCCGGACAGGAAGTTGCCGTTGACGCTCGCGGTCACCGCGACCAGCACGGCCAGCGCGGCCACGATGCTGAGCTCACGGGCCCGGAAGACCAGGTCCACCACGCCCCGGGTGCTCCGCCCGGCGGTGACGACGCTCATACGGCCCCCTCCGCCGGGCGCGCGACGGGGGCTCCGCGCTCACCGGTTCTCTCCGTCGACCCGATCACGAGACCCTCCCGGTGGCGGCGGTCATCACGCTCTCCTCGGTCGCCCGCTCCCGCGGGATCTCGGCCACCAGCCGCCCCTCCTGCATGACCAGCACCCGGTCGGCCATGCCGAGCACCTCGGGCAGGTCAGAGGAGATCATCAGTACGGCGAGGCCGTCGGCGGCGAGCTGGGACAGCAGCCGGTGGACCTCGGCCTTGGTGCCCACGTCGATGCCCCGGGTGGGCTCGTCGATGATGAGCACCTCGGGCCGGGTGGACAGCCACTTGCCCAGCACGACCTTCTGCTGGTTGCCGCCGGAGAGCACGTTCACCGCGTCGGACAGCCCGTTGAACTTGAGCTGGAGCCGGATCGCCCAGTCACGGGCACGGTCCCGTTCGGCGGCCCGGGAGATGACCGGCCCGCGGCGCAGCGCCTTCAGGCCGGTGAGCCCGATGTTGCGCTCGATCGACTGGTCCATCACCAGGCCCTGCTGCCGCCGGTCCTCCGGGACCAGGGCCAGGCCGGCGGCCATCGCGGCGGTCGGGGAGGCGGCCGGCAGCCGCCTGCCGTTCACCTCGACGGTCCCCGCGTCCCACCGGTCCACGCCGAAGATCGCCCGGGCGACCTCGCTGCGCCCCGCCCCCACCAGACCGGCGAGCGCCACGATCTCGCCCCGCCGGACCTCGAAGGAGACGTCGGTGAACACGCCCTCGCGGGTGAGACGGCCGACCTTGAGCGCCACCTCGCCGGGCTCGGTCTCCTGCTTGGGATAGAGGGTGTCGAGGTCGCGGCCGACCATCCGGCGGACCAGGCCGTCATGGGTCAGCCCGGCGACCGGCTCGCTGGCGATCCAGGTGCCGTCGCGCAGTGTGGTGACCCGCTGGCAGAGCTCGAAGATCTCATCGAGCCGGTGGGAGATGAACAGCACCGCGCAGCCCTGCTCGCGCAGCGCCTTCACCACATTGAAGAGCCGGGTGACCTCGTTGCCGGAGAGCGCCGCGGTGGGCTCGTCCATGACGAGCACCCGGGCGTCCCGCGAGAGCGCCTTGGCGATCTCGACGAGCTGCTGGTCGGCGATGGACAGGCCGCGGGCCGGCTGCTCGGGATCGAGGGCGACGCCGAGGCGGGTGAAGAGCTCGGCGGCCCTGGCGCGCATCGCGCCGCGGTCGATACGGCCGAGCGAGGCCCGGGGCTGGCGGCCGATGAAGATGTTCTCGGCGACCGACAGGTCGGGGAACATCGTGGGCTCCTGGTAGATCACCGCCACCCCGGCCTGCTGGGCGTCCGCGGGATTGTGGAACTCCACCCGCTCCCCGTCGAGGAGGACCTGTCCGGTGTCCGGGCGGTGCACCCCGGCCAGGGTCTTCACCAGGGTGGACTTCCCGGCCCCGTTCTCCCCGGCCAGGGCGTGCGCCTCCCCGGCGTACAGCTCAAGGGAGACCTCCCGCAGTGCCTGTACGGCGCCGAACGCCTTGCTCACCCCGGCCAGCGCCAGGACGGGAGGGACCCGCTCGGAGGACGACGCCTCCCGTTCGCCCGGTTCGCTCACCGGCCACGTCCCTTCCCTGATTAAAAACGTTTTAGGGGATTGCCGGGACGCTAATCCCGAGATCGAAGCTTGTCAATAGGGGATGAATACGCCGTTTCCAACGCGTTACGCCGCCCTCGGCATGGCTCGCGGTCCAGGAAACCGGCGGAGCCGGGAGAGACTTGGGTAAGGTCTTGCCTACGATCACTAACACGTTTTAATCTGTGCCGGACCGAGGAGATGCACTGTTGGGCGATGTCAGCATCAAGGAGGTCGCCCAGCTCGCGCGGGTCTCGCCCGGCACGGTCTCGAACGTGCTCAACCGGCCGGAACGGGTGGCGCCCGCGACCCGGGAGCGCGTCAGACACGCGATCCGCGAGCTCGGTTTCGTCCGGCACGGCTCGGCGTCGACGCTCCGCGCCGGACACAGCCGGACCATCGGGCTGTCGGTCATGGACATCGGCAACCCGTTCTTCACCGATGTGGCGGCCGGAGCCGAGGACGTCGCCAGCGACCTCGGTTACGCGGTGATCCTGGGCAACTCGGCCGGCTCGCCGTCCAAGGAGGAGCACAACCTGACCGTCTTCGCCGAACACCGGGTACGCGGCGTGCTGATCACCCCGTCGGACGGCGCCCCCCATCGGGTCGACCGGCTGCGCGAGCGCGGTATCAGCGTGGTGCTCATCGACCACCCCGCCCACCGGCCCGACCAGTGCTCGGTGACCGTCGACGACGTGGCCGGCGGCCGGATGGCCGTCGCCCACCTGCTCGACCGCGGCGCCCGGAAAATCTGTTACCTCACCGGCCCGCAGACCATCCGGCAGTGCGTGGAGCGGGGGCACGGCGCCGGGCAGGCCCTCGCCGCCGCGGGTCTCGACCCCTCAGCCGCCCTGGAGACGGTGGAGGCGCCGGCGATGACCGCGCGGGCGGGGCAGGAGGCGGCCGCGAGGCTCATCGCCTCCGGCCGGCTACCGGAGGCGATCTTCTGCGCCAACGACCTGCTCGCTCTCGGCATGCTCCGCGGTCTGCTGCAGGCCGGGGTGGACGTGCCCGGTGAGGTGGCCCTGATCGGCTACGACGACATCGACTTCGCGGCGGCCTCGGCGGTGTCGCTCAGCTCGGTCCGGCAACCCACCTACAAGCTCGGGCAGATCGCCACCGAGTTGCTGCTGGAGGAGTGCGGTGATCCCGGCACGCACGCCCACCGGCAGATCGTGTTCCAGCCCGAGCTGGTCGTCCGCGAGTCGACCGGCCGGGTGCGGCAGCACGGCGGCCATCCGACGACGGACGAGGAATGAGAATGAGCGTTTACGCGGCAGTCGACCTAGGAGCCTCCAGTGGGCGGGTGATGACCGCGCGGATCGACGACGGGCAGGTGCACCTCACCGAGGCGCACCGGTTCGCGAACCGTCCGGTCCGGGTCGGCGAGACCCTGCACTGGGACATCCTCGCCCTGTACCGGGGGATATTGGACGGGCTGCGCGAGGCCGGTCCGGTCGACTCGATCGGCATCGACTCCTGGGCGGTCGACTACGGCCTGCTTGACGGGGCCGGGCGGCTCATCGGCAACCCGGTGCACTATCGCGACGGGCGGACCGCCGGGATCATGGAGCGGGTGACCGGCGAGGTGGGTGCCGACGCGCTCTACCAGATCGGCGGCCTGCAGTTCCTGCCGTTCAACACGGTCTACCAGCTGCTCGCCGACCCCGATCTCGGCCGGGCCGGGACGCTGTTGCTGATCCCGGACCTGCTGACCCACTGGCTGACCGGTTCCGTCGGCGCGGAGAGCACCAACGCCTCCACCACCGGGCTGTACGACGTGCGGGCCGGGGGATGGGCCCGGGAACTGGCCGACCGGCTGGGCCTGCCGGCCGGAATCCTCCCGGAGCTGCGACGGCCGGGTTCGGCCGCCGGGACGCTCCGCGCCGAGGTCGCCGCCGAGACCGGGCTGCCCGGCTCGACCCCGGTCACCGCGGTGGCCTCGCACGACACGGCCTCGGCGGTCGTGGCGGTGCCCGCCGCCACCGAACGGTTCGCCTACATCTCCTCCGGCACCTGGTCGCTCGTCGGACTCGAACTCTCCCGGCCCGTCCTGACCGAGGAGAGCCGCCTGGCCAACTTCACCAACGAGGGCGGCCTGGACGGCACCATCCGCTACCTGCGTAACGTGATGGGCCTGTGGATTCTGCAGGAGTGCGTGCGCGCCTGGGGTGACATCGAGCTGACCGACCTGCTCGCCGCCGCCGCGCAGGCCCCGCCGTTCCAGGCGGTGATCGACCCCGACGACCCGGCCTTCCTGCCGCCCGGCGACATGCCCGCCCGGATCACCGCCTTCTGCGAGCGCACCGGCCAGCGGCCCCCGGCCGACCGGGCGCAGGTCGTCCGGTGCGTGATGGAGAGTTTGGCCCTCGCCTACCGCAGGACGATCCGCGACGCCGTACGGCTCAGCGGCCAGGACGTGGAGGTCGTGCACGTGGTCGGCGGCGGTGCCCGCAACACGCTGCTCTGCCAGATGACCGCCGACGCCACCGGCCTGCCGGTCGTCGCCGGCCCGGTGGAGGCCGCCGCCCTCGGCAACGCCCTGGTCCAGGCACGTGCCCAGGGCGTGGTCTCCGACATCCGGGCGCTCGTCCGGCGGAGCGAGCAGCTCGTCACCTACCGTCCCCGCGGCGAAGAGTCGGCGTGGGCACGCGCCGAAGACCGGCTCACCGGGCGCTGAGTCGCCGTTCCGACCGCCTCACCGGTCCGGCGATCCGCCCTGCCACCAGGACGTTTCGCCGGTCCGGTGAGCCGACCTGCCACCGGGGCGTTTCGCCGGTGCGGCGGGCACCAGGTGCGGCGATGCGGTCAGTGGACCGGCTCGCGGACGGACGGCTGGTCGAACTGGGTCCGATACAGCTCCTCGTAGCGGCCGCCCGCCGCGAGGAGATCGGTGTGCGTGCCGCGCTCCACGACCTGCCCGTCCTCGACCACCAGGATGAGGTCGGCGGCCCGGACGGTGGACAGCCGGTGTGCGATCACCACCGAGGTCCGCCCGGCCAGCGCTTCGCCCAGCGCCTCCTGCACCGCCGCCTCCGAGGTGGAGTCCAGGTGCGCGGTGGCCTCGTCGAGGATCACCACCCGCGGGCGCGCCAGCAGCAGCCGCGCGATCGTCAACCGCTGGCGCTCACCGCCGGAGAGCCGGTATCCGCGCTCGCCGACGACGGTGTCCAGCCCGTCGGGCAGCGCCTCGATGAGGTCGGCGAGCCGGGCGCGGCGCAGCACCTCCCACAGCTCGTCCTCCGCCGCCTCCGGCCGGGCCAGCAGCAGGTTCGCCCGGATCGACTCGTGGAAAAGGTGTCCGTCCTGCGTCACCATCCCGAGCGTCTCGCGGATCGACTCCGCCGACAGGTCCCGGACGTCCACGCCGGACAGGCGCACCGTGCCCTCCTCCGCGTCGTAGAGTCTCGGCACCAGCTGGGCGATCGTCGACTTCCCGGCACCCGAAGACCCGACCAGCGCCACCATCTGCCCCGGCTCGGCGCGGAACGACACCCCGTGCAGGACCTCGACGCCGCCGCGCGTGTCGAGGGTCGCCACCTCCTCCAGCGACGCCAGCGACACCTTGTCCGCCGACGGGTAACCGAAGCGCACCCCGTCGAACTCCACCGACACCGGTCCGTCGGGCACCCGCCGGGCGTCCGGCCGCTCGGTGATCAGGGGCTTGAGGTCCAGCACCTCGAAGACCCTCTCGAAGCTCACCAGCGCGCTCATCACCTCCAGCCGCGCGCTCGCCAGGGCGGTCAGCGGGGCGTAGAGGCGGGTGAGCAGCAGCGCCATCGCGACGACGGCTCCCGGCTCCAACTGCCCCCGCAGGGCGTAGAAGCCGCCGAGGCCGTAGACGAGGGCCAGGGCGAGGGCCGAGACCAGCATCAGCGCGGTGACGAACACCGACTGCACCATCGCGGTGCGCACCCCGATGTCGCGCACCCGCCGGACTCTGGCCGCGAACTCGGCCGACTCGTCGGCGGGTCGGCCGAAGAGCTTCACGAGCGTCGCCCCGGGTGCGGAGAACCGCTCCGTCATCTGTGTGCTCATGGCCGCGTTGTGGTTGGCCGCCTCACGTTCGAGCCGCGCCAGCCGGGTGCCCATCCGCCGGGCGGGCAGGACGAACACCGGCAGCAGCAGCAGGGCGAGCAGGGTGATCTGCCAGGATGTCCCGATCATCACGGCGAGGGTGAGCACGAGCGTCACGAGGTTGCCCACAACACCGGAGAGGGTGTCGCTGAACGCCCGCTGCGCGCCGATGACGTCGTTGTTCAACCTGCTGACCAGCGCCCCGGTGCGGGTGCGGGTGAAGAAGGCGATGGGCATGCGCTGCACGTGGTCGAAGACCGCGGTGCGCAGGTCGAGGATCAGGCCCTCGCCGATGCTCGCCGACAGCCACCGCGTCATCAGCCCGAGCCCGGCCTCCGCCAGCGCGATGACCGCGATGAGCGCCGCGAGCACGACGACGACGTCCACCGCGGCACCGTTGACGATCGCGTCGACGACCCGGCCCGCGAGCACGGGGGTCGCGACCGCCAGCGCCGCCGTCACGACGCTGAGCAGCAGGTAGGACGTCAGCAGTCGGCGGTGGGGCCGCGCGAAGACGCTGATGCGCCGGAGCGCGGCCATGGAGAAAGGCCGCCGATCGTCCTGCGCGTTCATCGCGTGGTAGAGCGATGTCCACGCGGTCACTTCCATGTCCATCGCGTTGTCTCCGCAGTCTGGGGGGAACCGTTTACGACGATCGCACAGGGCACCGACAGAAATTCTCCGACCGGCGCCACGGGCCGTCTCCGCGGAACGACGGAACGGCCGCACGGCCGTGGCGATCGCAGCCGTCGCACGGATCACGCTCGGCTCCGCCCTGGCTGTTCCCTCGGTGGGGCCACGGCATCGCCGGCGTTCCCGGTCGACGGCACAGGATGACCCTAAATCCTCAACTTAACTTGAGGTCAACTCCGCTACCGCCGCCCACGCCCTCGGCGACCGGCCCGGACCGACGGGCCGTCCGTCGATACGACGGTCGACATCGCGGCGCACAGTCCGCGCGACACCGTCGCAAGGTGCTCAAGGAACTCGTGCTCCACCCTTGAGGGATCAGGAGGAGGACACCGGCTGGAGAGCGTCGGCGGAGGCCGCCCGGCTCCGTTCCGCCCAGCGTACGGCGGGCCCCATCGCGGACCCGGCGAGCACGAACAGGGCGCCCAGCAGGAACCAGCCCGGCGGACCCCAGGTGACGATCAACGTGGTGAGCAGCAGCGGGCCGAGCATCCTCGCCACCGCCGTGCCCGCACCGAAGAACCCCTGGTACTGACCCTGCCTGTCCGGCGGGGCAAGGTCGAACCCGATCTCCCAGGCACCGGAGGCGAGCATCATCTCGCCGAGCACCTGCAGGCAGGCGGCCACGAGCAGGACGGCCGCGGCGGCCCATGGCGAGGACCCGGCCGCCGACAGCGCGAACACCGCGCACGAGGCGAGCATCACCAGGCCGGCCCGCCGTACGGACCGGGAGGCGGTGCCCAGATCGGTCACCCGCCGGGCCACTCGCACCTGGAAGAACACCACGCTCAGTGTGTTGAGCACCAGCAGCGCCGACACCGTCCAACCCGGCGCCCGGGTCCGCTCCACGATCCACAGGGGGATCGCGAGGCTGAGCAGGGGCATGTACAGCAGCATGATCATGTTGAGGAGGGAGACCAGCGCGTACGGCCTGTCCCGGAGCACCGCCAGCACGGGCTGCCCGGCGGGTGCCGGCGGCGAGGGCGGCACGGCGGGGAGCCGGAGCAGCACCAGGGCGGATGCCAGGAAGCTCAGCGCGTCCATCGCGAGGACCGCCAGATACGCCTGCCGGGTGTCGAAATACAGTGCCAGGCCGCCGAGCGCCGCGCCGACCGCCAGTCCGGCGTTCACCGTCGCCTGCAGGTGGGCCCGGATCCTGGTGCGCTCCGTCCGGTCCACCAGCCCGGCGAGCAGTGCCTGCCGGGCGGCCCCGAGACCGCACTGACAGCAGGTGTAGAGGCAGGCGGCCAGGACGAACACGGCGAAGGACCGGACGGACAGGAACGAGCCGACCGCCGCGCCGGTCGCCACCGCCAGCAGCGCCGCGGTACCCCGGGCTCCCCGGCGGTCGGCGAGGTGCCCGAGCGGGACCCCCGCCACGGAGCCGAGGGCCCAGCCGAGGGTCAGTCCGAAGCCGACCTGGGTCGGAGAGAGCCCGACGACCCGGGTGAAGTACAGCGCCGAGCACACGTAGTACGCGCCGTCACCGAACGCGTTGGCCAGCTGGGCCAGGGCAAGGACCCGCGGCGGCCCCGAGGGGGGAATGATCCTGCCGGACATGGCGCTCCTTGGTCATCACCGATGAGCCGGGTGATGTGGACGCCGATCGCCAGGTCTCCCCCTCTCCCACCGGGTGGGTATGACCACCGTAGGGAGCGGGCCGCCGTCTCCATAGGTCCAAAAGCCGTCGGATCGGTTGGGCCAGAACGCTCAGCCGACCCGCTCCAGCAGCTTCTCAGTCCCGACCAGACGCACACAGACGGCCAGGCCCGCGATGGCCAGCTCGACCTCGTCCAACTCCGGGTAGGTGGGTGCGATGCGGATGGTGCTGTCCCGGGGGTCGTTACCGTACGGGTGGGTGGCGCCCGCCGGGGTCAGCGCGATGCCCGCGCCGGCCGCCCGGCTCACCACCTGGCGCGCGCAGCCCTCCAGCACGTCGAGGCCGATGAAGTAACCGCCGGCCGGGGCGGACCAGGACGCCAGGCCGGTGCCGCCCAGCTCCTTGGTGAGGATCAGGTCGACCACGTCGAACTTCGGCCGGATCAGCTCGCGGTGGCGGCGCATGTGCGCGAGGACGCCGTCCTCGTCACGGAGGAACTCCACGTGACGGAGCTGGTTGATCTTGTCGGGGCCGATGGTCCCCTTGGCCATGTGCCCGAGCAGCCACGCCACGTTGGCCGGGGACGAGCCGAAGAAACCGACGCCGCTCCCACTGAAAGTGATCTTCGAGGTGGAGGCGAAGACGAAGGCGCGGTCGGGGTTGCCGTTCCCGGCGCACAGCGCCAGCAGGTCGGCGATCTCCACCGGCGTGTCCGTGAGGTGGTGGACGGCGTAGGCGTTGTCCCAGAAGATCCGGAAATCCGGTGCCGCGGCGGGCATGGCCGCCAGGCGGCGCACCGTCTCGTCACTGTAGGAGACGCCGCTGGGGTTGCTGTACTTGGGCACACACCAGATCCCCTTGATCTGGGCGTCTTCGGCAACGAGCCGCTCCACGACGTCCATGTCGGGACCGTCGGCGTTCATCGGCACGGGGATGAGCTCGATGCCGAACCGCTCGCACAGGGCGAAGTGGCGGTCGTATCCGGGGACGGGGCACAGGAACGCGATCCGCGGCTCGTCCGCCCAGCGGCGGGCGGCGCCCGGCACCGTACCGAGCATGGCGTGCACGATGGAGTCGTGCATCAGCGAGAGGCTGGAGTTGCCGCCCGCGACGAGCTGGCCGGCGGGGACCTGCAGCAGGCCGCTGAAGATCTCCCGGAGCTCGGGGAGGCCCTGCAGCCCGCCGTAGTTGCGGCAGTCGGTGCCGTCGGCGGCGGTGTGACCGCTGGGAAGGGTCAGCAGGGCGGAGGCCAGATCGAGCTGCCGGCCCGAGGGCTTGCCCCGGGTGAGGTCGAGGGAGAGGCCTCGCCGGACGAGCGCGTCGTAGTCACGCAGAGCGCGGTCGCGCTGCGCGGTCAGCTCGTCGAGGTTCAGGGCCGAAAAGGTCACGGGGGTTCCTTCGCCTGCCGATCACGGGTGGACTTCGAGGATAGAAGGCCCCGAGCCGTGACCGGAAACCGGCCCGGTTTCCCCGGAGACCGGCCGGTGGTGGCCGCCGTAAGATCCAGGTATGGCGGAGGTCATGGTTCGGGACGGGACATGGACGTTCGACGGCGAGATCCTGCGGATCGTGCCCGGCCACGATCGGAGCGTGAACAAGCTGCGGCAGCTCCTCGGCGAGGTGGCGATCCCGCTGACGGCGGTCGCGGGCATCGCCTACGAACCCGGCAAGAAGGGCGGGCGGCTCCGGCTCCGGCTCCGCGAGGGCGCCGACCCGTTCACCCAGGCGGCGCGCGGGCGCATCTCCGAGGCGGCCGACCCCTACCAGCTGGCCGTCGACCCCGACCGCACGGGCGTCGCCGAGTACTTCGTCGACGAGGTGCGCAACGCCCTGGTGATCGAGCAGGTGCCCGACGGCCCCAGCGACCGCTACCTGCTGCCCGGTCCCGGGCTGCCGCTGGCGGTGTCGGGGGGTGACGGCACCGCGACGTTCGACGGCGAGTCGGTCCGTGTCGAGTGGAACTGGGCGGTCGAGGGAGGCAAGAAGTCGGCCGGTCCCCAGCGGTTCCCGCTGAAGGACCTGGTCGGGGTGGAGTGGATCCCGTCCGCCGGCCTGGAGAACGGGCACCTCCGTTTCCAGGTCAGGGGTCCGGCGCACAAGCTGGCTCCCAAACACGACCCGCACTGCCTGCTCCTGTGGGGCATGGACAAGGAGACCCGGACCGCGGCGCTGTTCGTCACCGCCCTCCTCGCACGGCTGCCGCATCCCTCGGCGCCGCCTCCCGCCCTCGACGCGCCGGAGACGACCGCGCCGCCCTCCGGAGAAAAGGGCGACGACCACGACGCCCTCCTGCGCCGCCTGCGCGAGCTGGGTGAGCTGCGCCGGGACGGCGTGCTCACCGAGGAGGAGTTCACCGTCGCCAAGCAGGCGCTGCTCCGGCGCTTCTGAGACGACGGGGCCTACCGGCGCCGGGCGAGCATGGCGGCCTTGTCGGCCCGGGTGACTGCCGAGCCGTGGGCCGCTCCTGGCCGAGGACGTCTGGGACCTGCGGTGCGTGCAGATCTCAAGCGGCGTAGCCCTATTCTGCAGGAGCGAGACAGGCGCCGCTGGTGCGTCGTAGCCGTCCGTTGCGACTGGGCGACCCATTCCGTATCGGCTGCCCGACGAACGACCAGGAGGTTGACCGGTGATCACTCTGACCGCAGTCGGAGGGGTGGCCCTGCTCGAACTGGGCATGGCCCTGACTCCGGGACCGAACATGATCCACCTTGCCTCCCGCGCGATCACCCAAGGCCGCAGGGCGGGCCTGGTCAGCCTCGGTGGGACCGCCGTGGGATTCGTGTGCTACCTGCTGGCCGCGGCTGCGGGCCTGTCCGCGTTGTTCGCCGCTGTGCCGTTGGCGTTCACGGTGGTCAAGCTCGCCGGGGCCGTTTACCTGGCCTACCTCGCCTGGGGCATGCTCAAGCCCGGCGGCCGCTCGCCCTTCGCCCCGGCCCAGGACCTGCCTCCGGTCTCCGACGCCCGCCTGTTCTCGATGGGGTTGCTGACCAACCTGCTCAACCCCAAGATCGCTCTCATGTACGCCGCCCTGCTGCCCCAGTTCCTGGACCCGCAGGCAGGTCCGGCCTGGGGACAACTGCTGCAGCTCGGTGGTGTGCAGATCATCGTGGGGATCTCCGTGAACGCTCTGATCATGCTGGGCGCAGCACGCGTGTCGGGTTTTCTGGCCGCCCGACCCCGCGCCATGACCGTCCAGCGGTTCACGGCAGGCGGCCTGCTCGGCGCCTTCGCGCTGCGCACCGCCCTGTCTCGCACTCCCGGCCCCACCTGAGCCAGGTCCGCGTGCCGGTGAAGGCTCAAGCACCGCACTGCCGCACCATCATGTCCTTGTCCGGGCTGGCAAGCGGGGCGACTCTCACCCGGGTCTCACCCTTCGCCCCGGTGTCGCCCTGGGTCGCCCTGGGTCGCCCTGGGTCGCCCTGGGTCGCCCGCGAGGACATCACCGCGGCGCCCGGCAGGGCGATCACAAACCCCTGTGTAATCACCCATGACTCCACAGAGGATTACAGGTTCAGATATGACCGATTCCCGCAATCTTCTTGGTTGACACGGGAATCGCCGGGAGCCGCCGGTCATGGGCCGGTCGCCGATGACCGGGGCGTCGACGGCACCCCTGTTCTCCTCGCCCGGCCCCGCAGGCGATTTCTCCATCAATCGCACTTCCGACTATGAGAATGAAATGTTATGCCGAGAATTTGAAATTCGAGGCTGTTGGAGTTGGCCGTGCCAGGCGTAAAGACAGAACAGAGACGTCACTGAAGAGGAGATCGACGGCAGTGACCGCGCTGAGGCAGGAGACAGTGGGGAACCTCCCCGACGAGGTGGCGGTTCCCTCCTACGATCGGTCGAAGCTCACGGTCGGCATCGTCCATTTCGGGGTGGGGGGATTCCACCGCGCGCATCAGGCGATGTACCTCGACCGGCTGATGAACGACGGCAGGGCACACGACTGGGCGATCTGCGGCGTCGGGATCCTTCCCGGCGATTCGCGGATGCGCGACGCGCTGACCGCGCAGGACGGCCTCTACACGCTCGTGTTGAAACACCCCGATGGAGCACGTGAGGCCAGCGTCATCGGATCGATCGTCGAATACCTCTTCGCCCCCGACGATCCGGAGGCGGTCGTCGAGAGGATGGCCGACCCGGCGGTCCGGATCGTGTCGCTCACGGTCACCGAAGGCGGCTACAACATCCACCCCGTCACCGGGGAGTTCGACGCGGAGAACCCCGCGATCCGCGCGGACCTGAAGCCCGGCGCGGCCCCCGCCACGGTGTTCGGGCTCGTCGTCGAAGCCCTGCGCCGCCGGCGCGCCCGGGGGGTCGCCCCGTTCACCCTCATGTCGTGCGACAACATCCAGCGGAACGGGGATGTCGCGCGACGCACCTTCACGGCGTTCGCCCGGCTCGTCGACTCCGGCCTCGCCGCCTGGATCGAGGACGCCGTCGCGTTCCCCGATTCGATGGTCGATCGCATCACCCCCGTCACCACCGACCAGGACCGCGAGGCCCTGGCGCTGCGGTCCGGCGTCGAGGATGCCTGGCCGGTCGTCTGCGAACCGTTCACCCAGTGGGTGCTCCAGGAGCGTTTCCCCACCGGGCGTCCCCCCTGGGAGGAGGCCGGGGTCCAGGTCGTCGCGGATGTGGAGCCGTACGAGCTGATGAAGCTGCGCCTGCTGAACGCCGGCCACCAGGCGCTCTGCTACTTCGGTTACCTCAGCGGGTACCGGTACGCCCACGAGGCGGCCACCGACCCGGCGATCGCCGCGTTCCTTCTCGGCTACATGGACATCGAGGCCACGCCGACGCTCCGGCCGGTGCCGGGCATCGACCTGGACGACTACAAGCGGACTCTCATCGAACGGTTCGCCAACCCCGAGGTGCGGGACACGCTCGCCCGACTGTGCGCCGAGGCGTCGGACCGGATCCCGAAATGGCTGCTTCCTGTGGTGCGCGAGCAGCTGGCCCGCGGCGGCGAGGTCACGCGCGCGGCCGCCGTGGTGGCCGGCTGGGCGCGCTACGCGGAAGGCGTCGACGAATCCGGCGAACCGATCGAACTGGTCGACCGGTTGAAGGAGCGGTTGACGGCCACCGCGAGGACGCAGCGTGAGCACCCGACGGCCTTCATCGAGAATCGAGACCTCTTCGGTGACCTCGCCGACGACCGGCGGTTCGTCGAACCGTATCTGCGCGCACTCGAATCGCTGCACTCGGCGGGCGCCCGTGCGACGGTGCGAGAACTCGCGGGACCGGGGATACGCGCCTGAGCTTTTCCACCCGTATCGCCGGTGGCGGAACAACGGGTGAATTGCGCGACAACGGCGGAACATACGACCTGGACGCGTTGATCGGCGGCCGACATCCGTGCGGCCTGGCACGCCTGCCCGGCTCTTCGAGTAGCGAAAACAAAGATATTACATAATTTATGAAAAAATATCACATATGTGTTTACTTCGCCATTTTTTATGTAATAGGACTGTCATTGATGCCTCCACCTGAGTGTCAGGAGGTGCAGTGGACCGCTATCCACGCGAGCCGAGCAGACGCGACGTCCTCCGGGGCGCCTTGGCCACCGGGGCGTCGCTGACTCTGGCCGGGGGCCTGAGCGCCTGCGGCTCCCGCAGCGATGTGGTGCGAACCGCCGGCGGCGACCAGTGGCGCCAGTTCAAGGGCGCCACCCTGAACTTCATCTCGGAGAACACCGCCCCCACGGCGGCCATCGCCGCGAACATCCGCCCGTTCGTCGACCTGACGGGGATCAACGTCAACATCGTGACGCTGGAGCTGACCGCCCTGGTCCAGCGGGTCGCCCTGGATCTGGCCTCGGGCCGGGCCCAGTACCAGGTGGTCTACGCCGACCCCTACCAGGTGCTCGCGCCGTACCAGCGGGGGCTGGTGGACCTGCGTTCGCTGCAGGCCGATCCGGCCCTGCCGGACCTGCCCGGCGGCATGACGGACTTCATCCCCACCCAGCTCGACGCCGCCGGCCGGTTCATCGACCCCGGAGCGGTCTACGCCCTGCCGTACGACGCGCCGACGATGATCTGGCAGTACCGGCGCGACCTGTTCGACAGATATCGCAGCCGCATGGCGAACGACCTCGGCTTCGACCCCACTCCGGGCGGCGACCGGACCTGGGAGGAGTACTTCGAGATCGCCCGGTGGTTCAACAAGAACGCGACGTCGGACGTCAAGTACGGCACCGGGCACCAGGCCCGCCAGCACGACTCCCTGATGAACGACTTCAGCAACGTGCTGTGGTCCTACGGCGGGGACTACTTCGACGACGGCAAGGAAGTGGGGCGCATGGGGTCGCGGGACCCCGGCCCGTGCCGGCTCGACTCCGCCGCCGCGATCGCGGGTGCGGAGTTCTACAACCGGCTGCTCGGCATCGCCGACCCCGCATCGAGGACGTGGGACTGGGACGGCGTGGGCGCCGCGTTCCGGGCGGGCCAGCTGGCGATGTGCCCGAACTGGCACGAGTACGCGGCCAGCAACGAGGAGGTGCTCCCCGGCAAGGTCGACTACGCGCCGCTGCCCAAGGGCCCGGCCGGCACGGCCAACATGTACGGGGGCACGGGCGTGGCGATCAGCGCGAACACGCTGCCGCACGAGCGCGGTGCGGCCTGGCTGTTCCTCGTGTGGGCCACCTCGCCCCAGACGCAGCTCGCCAACCTCAGGAGCAAGGCCGGCGGGGGCACCCCCACCCGGACCTCCGTGTACGAGCTGCCAGAAGTGCGTGCGGCCGAGAAGCGGCCTTCACCGATGCCCAACATGCTCACGGCCGCCGCGGTACGGCAGGCCTGGCAGTCCGACCGGATCGGCCTGCGACCCAAGATCCCGATGTGGAACGAGTGCAACACCGCGATCTTCACGCAGTTGTCCCGGATGCTCACCGGGTCGGGGTCACCGGAGGAGGCGATGCGTTCGATCAAGTCGCGGGTGGACCGGATCGTGGCACGAGGGTGGGTGGCCTAGATGGCGCAGGCCGCGGACTCCTCACCGGTGCTCCGCCGATCGACCCGGCCCGAGGCCGCCGCTCCCAAGGAGCCGCGGATCGGTTTCGAAGGCAAGATGATGATCCCCGGCCTCATCCTGCTGGCCGCACTGTCGATCGTGCCCTTCCTCGCCCTGATCGCGATGAGCTTCTCCCGTGTCCGGCTGCTGGGCGGAGTGCGGCTCGAACCGGTGGGCCTCGGCAACTGGGTGCGCTTCTTCACCGACCCCGACATGTGGATGTCGTGGCTCCGCACGCTCATCTACTTCGTGCTCACCGTCGGGTTGGAGATGGTGCTGGGGCTCGGCATCGCGCTGTGCCTGTACCGGGTGCTGCGCGCCCGCAACATCCTGCTCAGCCTGGTGCTGCTGCCGATGTTCGCCGCACCCGTGATCGTCGGTCTGCTGGGCCGCTACCTCACCGACTCCACCTTCGGCCTCTACTCGTGGATGCTGCGCTCCCTCGGCTTCAGCGGCGACATCCTCGGCAGCCCGGTCGGCGCCTTCGCCGCCGTCGTGCTGATGGACGTATGGGAGTGGACCCCGCTGATCGCCCTGATCACCCTCGCCGGGCTGTCCGGCGTGCCCCAGTCGGTGCGGGAGGCCGCCGCCGTCGACGGCGCCCCGGGGTGGATGACGCTGCGGTACATCGTCTTCCCGGCGATCTCCAACGTGCTGCTCGTCGCGCTGCTCATCCGCTCGATGGACGCCATCCGCTACTTCGACATCATCTGGGTCACCACCAACGGCGGGCCCGCGGACGCGACCAAGATCGTCCCTATCCGGCTGTACGAGACCGCGTTCCGTTTCTTCGACTTCGGTTACGCCGCCGCCATCGGCCTGGCGATGCTGGCTTTCTCGATCTTCATCGCCCGCACCTTCGTCCGGCTGCTGGACACCAGGGGGTTGACCCGATGAGCGCCTCGATGACGCCGCGTTCGCCCGCCGGCCAGGCCGCGCGGAGAGACGGGCGAGTGATCGTCGCGGCCCCGCCAGGGGTGCCGCAGTCCCCGCTTGAGGACAGCAGCCGGCGCACCCGCTGGACGGTGGCGATCCTGCTCACCGTAGCCCTGCTCTGGACGCTGGTCCCCCTTCTCTGGATGCTGCTGTCGTCGTTCAAGAACCGGACGGACGTGACCGCGGCCACGCCGCAGGTCCTGTTCGCGCCGACCCTGGACAACTACCGCAACCTGTTCACCGGCTCGAACAACCTCGGGCCTTACATCTGGCACAGTGTCCTCGCCGCCGGGATCTCCGCGGTGCTCGCGGTCTGCCTGGGCGCGCTCGCCGGCTACGGCCTGGCGCGGACCCGGATGCACGGGAAGAAGCACCTGGCCTTCTGGATCATCTCGACCCGTATGGCGCCCATCGCGGCGATCGTGGTCCCGCTGTTCCTCATCTTCCGCGGGCTCGGCCTGATCGACTCGATTCCCGGCCTGGTGCTGGCCTACCTGACTTTCAACCTGCCGTTCGCCATCTGGCTGATGAGCGCGTTCTTCGCCGAGGTGCCGCCGTCCCTGGAGGAGTCCGCGCTCGTCGCCGGCTGCACCCGCTGGCAGGCCTTCCGTACGGTCATCCTCCCGCTGACCAAGTCGGGGCTGGTCACCACCTTCGTGCTGTGCCTGGTCTTCGCCTGGAACGACTATGCGTTCGCCGTGGTCTTCTCCGGACCGAACTCCCAGACGCTGCCCATCGCCGCCTCCCAGCTGGTCACCCAGACGGGCATCGACTGGGGCCAGCTCACCGCCATCGGCACGATCGTGGTCGTGCCGATGATGCTCGCCGGGCTCGCCGTACGCCGCTGGCTGGTCACCGGGCTCACCCTCGGCGCCGTCACCGGGGAGTAGGAGCGAAGGGCCATGACCGAACCCACCATGCGCGCGGCCGTACTGCACGAGATAGGCAAGATCACGACGGAGGAGCGGCCTCGGCCCGAGCCCGGCCCCCGGGAGGTGCTCGTACGGGTCGCCTCGGTTGGGACCTGCGGTTCCGACGTGCACTACTACGAACACGGGCGGATCGGCGACTTCGTGATGCGGTCCCCGCTGGTGCTCGGCCACGAGCCGTGCGGGACCGTGGCCGGCGCCGGTCCCGGGGCCGACCGGCACCGCCCGGGGCAGCGTGTCTCCCTGGAGCCGGGGGTGCCCGACTTCACCTGCCCGCTCTGCCGGGCCGGCCGGTACAACCTCTGCCCGCGGATGCGGTTCTTCGGCACCCCGCCGATCGACGGTGCCTTCTGCGAGTACGTCGTCGTGCACGAGGAGTTCGCCCACCCCGTCCCGGACGCGCTGTCCGATGACGCCGCCGCCCTGATCGAGCCGCTGTCGGTGGGTGTGTGGGCCTGCCGGAAGGCGCGGGTCGGGCCGGGCGCCCGCGTGCTCGTCACCGGCGCCGGCCCGGTCGGACTGCTCTGCCTGCAGGCCGCGCGGGCCTTCGGCGCCACCGATGTCATGATCACTGACATCAACCCCACCCGGCTCGGACTGGCCCGCGACCTCGGCGCGAGCGAGACCCTCGACGTGCGTGAGGACCGCCTGGCCGAAGCCGGGTTCGACCCCGACGTGCTGCTCGAATGCTCGGGTCATCCGGCCGCCATCGGGGAGGCCGTCCGGGCGGTGGGGCGGGCCGGCCGGGTCGTCCTCATCGGCATGGGCGGGGACGAGGTCCCGCTGCCGCTGTCGCACGTGCAGACACGCGAGATCGAGGTGACGGGCACGTTCCGCTATGCCAACACCTGGCCGGCGGCCATCTCGCTGGCCGCGGCGGGCCGCGTCCGGCTGGACGCCCTGGTCACCGGCCACTACGGCCTGGCCGAGGTCGAGCAGGCGCTCACGGCCGGCACCCGCGACCCCGGGTTGGTCAAGGCGGTCGTCCGGCCACAGGAGTGACGGCCCCCGAGTCAGCCTTTCTCAGCGACCCGTAAGGAGAGATCGATGGCCAGAGTCCTTTACGACGAGGCGACCCGCGTCTACCCCGGAACCGAACGGCCCGCGGTGGACGGCCTCGACCTCGACATCAACGACGGCGAGTTCCTGGTGCTCGTCGGCCCGTCGGGCTGCGGGAAGTCCACCTCCCTGCGCATGCTCGCCGGGCTCGAAAGGGTCGACGGCGGGCGCATCGCCATCGGCGAGCGCGACGTCACCCATCTGCCGCCGCGCGATCGGGACATCGCGATGGTCTTCCAGAACTACGCGCTCTATCCGCACATGTCGGTGGCCGACAACATGGGCTTCGCCCTGCGGGTGATGAAGGTCTCCAAGGACGAGCGTGCCCGCCGGGTCCGCGAGGCTGCCCGTCTGCTGGACCTGGAGGAGTTCCTCGACCGCAGGCCCAAGGAGCTCTCCGGCGGACAGCGGCAGCGGGTGGCCATGGGCCGGGCGATCGTGCGCGAGCCGAAGGTGTTCCTCATGGACGAGCCGCTGTCCAACCTGGACGCCAAGCTGCGCGTGCAGACCCGCACCCAGATCGCCGAACTGCAGCACCGGCTCGGGGTGACGACGGTCTACGTGACCCACGACCAGATCGAGGCCATGACGATGGGCGACCGGGTCGCCGTCCTCAAGGACGGGCTTCTCCAGCAGGTCGACACGCCGTTGCGCCTCTACCAGCATCCGGCCAACGTCTTCGTCGCCGGCTTCATCGGCTCCCCGGCGATGAACCTGGCCGAGTTCCGCGTCGAAGGCGAGGAGGCGGTCCTCGCCGGGACGCGGATACGGCTGACCGGCGAGACGCTCAAGGCGCTCCGGAGCGAGGGCGGCGACCGCGTCATCATCGGCTTCCGGCCCGAGGCTCTCAACGTGGTGGGGGAGGACGACGGTGGTTTCAGGACCTTCCCGGTCAACGTCACCGTCGTCGAGGAGCTCGGCTCGGACGCCTTCCTCTACGGCCGCTACACCGACACGACCTACCCGGAGCTCCTCGAACAGACCGTCATCGCCCGGGTCGACCCCAACGCGCCGCCGGCCAAGGGCGACCAGGTCCGTCTGCGGATCATGCTGGGCAAGGAGCGGCTCTTCTCCGCCGTCACCGGCCGGCGGCTACCCACCTGACCGCCGGAGCCTCCGGGTTCCCGGACCGTACCCGGTCACGACGTCCGTGACTCCGCGCGGCCGCGGGGAGCACGGCCGTACCGCGGGTGGAACGCGGTGAGCCCGTCCGCCTGCGCCGGGGAACGCGGCCCTAGTGAACTGGTTCACTCTCAGGTCGTCATCCAGGAACTGCTTCCTGGCGCCATCCCGCGATGAATGTGCCGATCGCCCACCTGGCCCGGGTAATCGGTCAGGAGCCGAGAAACGGATCAGGAGAAGCGGCGGCCCTCGTCTCGGCGGTAGGCCCAGGTGGCGGCGACCGCCGCGAGAATGATCCAGACGGCGAAGGCGACCAGGGAGACGGGGGAGGGGGTGCGGCCCGCCACCGCGGCCCACATGAGTTCTATCGCGCCCCGGCTGGGCACGAACGGCGCCAGGGACTGCACGAAACCCGGCATGACCTCCAGCGGCATCAGCAGCCCGCCTAGCGCCGCGATCGGGAAGTATGCCACCTGCGACACCGCGATCGCCGCCTTGGACGACACCGCGTACCCGATGAACAAACCCATCAGCATGAACGGCACGGAGCCCACCAGCAGCGCGCCGATGCCCATCGCCAGGCGGAGCGGGGAGATGGCGGCGGCGGTGAGGAAGGCCGAGATGAGCAGGACCGGTACCACCGACAGCAGCGTGCCGGCCATCGTGGTCAGGATGCGGCCGGCGAAGCGGGGCAGCGGGCCGGCGGGCAGCGTGCGCAGGTAGGGGTCCCAGGGCCGCTCGCGGTCCTGGGCCACGCTGACGCTCAGCCCGATCAGCGCCGCCGACATGGCGCCGAACAGCATCATCCCGGCCGTCGCCGACGTGGCGCTCGCCGGGTCGGTTCCGGTGAAGGGCACCACGAACGCCAGCATCGCGGCCGCGGGGAAGAACGCGCTGGCCACCAGCGAGATCGGGACGCGCAACTGCTCCAGGAACTGGTAGCGGGTGTGGGTGAGGATGAGGTTAGACACGTGCTTCCTCCTTGGCGGTGATGGTGATGAAGGCCTCTTCCAACGAGGTCGGCCGCACCTGCAGGTCGGCGAAGGCCGTCCCGGCGCGTACCAGCTCGGCGACCAGCAGATCGGAGTCGGTGGTGAGCAGGTGCACCCGGCCGTCCTCGACCGAACTCCGCAAGATCCCGGGCAGATCGGGTACGGCCGGCGCCGCGAAGGAGACCCGGCGCACGCCCACCACGTCGCGCACGGCCTGCACGGTGCCGTCGGCCAGCACCCGGCCCCGGCCGATCACCACCACCCGCTGCGCCAGCGCCTCGATCTCCTCCAGGTAGTGGCTGGTCAGCACCACGGTGCCGCCGTCGGCGTGGAAGCTCCTGATCCCCTCCCACAGGGTTCGCCTGGCCTCCACGTCAAGCCCGGTGGTGGGCTCGTCGAGGAACACCAGCCGCGGCCGGCCCGCGAAGGCCAGCGCCACTGCCAGACGGCGCTTCTGCCCGCCGGACAGTCCCCCGACCTGCCGCCTGACCAGGTCGCCTAGGCCGAACCTGGCCAGCAGCTCCGCCGTACCGTAGCGCTCGGGGAAGTGCGCGGAGACGAAGTCGACGATCTCGCCGAGACGCAGCGACTCCGGCAGCCCGGTCTCCTGGGGGGTCACGCCGATGCCGCGCCGCAGGGCGGGGTCCAGCGGCGAGCCGCCGAACAGTTCCACCGTGCCCGACGTGGGCCGGCGCAGTCCTACGAAGAGGTTGATGAGGGTGGACTTGCCGGCGCCGTTCGGGCCGAGCAGCCCGACCAGCTCGCCCGCCTTGATGTCGAGCGAGACGCGGTCGAGCGCGAGCACGTCACCGTAGCGGCGGGTGGCCTCGATCGCTCTGACGAGGATGGTCATGTCATGTCTCCTGTGCCGGGTCAGCGTTGTCCAGCGGGGTGCGAATGGTCGTGGGCGGGCCGCCCGCGCCTGGTTGGCGGGTGACGGGCCCGGGCGGGTTCATCGCCGTGCCAGCCCCAGGACGAGCACGGTGCCAACGACCAGGTGCATCAGGACCAGCACCAGCATCGTGGCGATACCGACGGCGCTGCCGAGCGGCCCGAACAGGGACAGGACGAGTACGGCCAGGGCGACGATCGTCCAGATCCGGCCGGGCCGGGACGCGAACCGCTCCAGGACGGCCAGCAGCGCCCAGCCCGTCAGCCCGACCAGCAGGCTCACCACCAGGACCGATCCCGGTTCCACAGGTTGCGTGCCGGCGCCCATGCGGACGGTCAGAGTGGTTCCGGCGACCGGCACGGCCAGGGCCCAGACGGCCAGGGCGGCCGCAGGGGCACCGACGACGGTGAGGAGGATTCGCTTGGCTGAGGTGTTCATGCCGGTCAGCTTCGCCCGGTTGCCCGATCCGCCACATCGGGCGCACGGTCGCTCTGTGTTCTCCTCCGGTGGGGTATGGGTCCTCCTTTGGTAGGTGATGGCGTCTACGAACCGGCGATTATCCTGACCCGGTGAGCAAGATCCGATCCTCGTACTCGATCGCGGTGGCCAGCGTGGTCCTCGGGATGGGCGGCCTGAGCGCCCTAACGCTGTGGAGCCTGGCCGACGAGCCCACGTGGGGGCTGGACGTCATCGTCGCGGCGGTGAGCCTGGTCGCGGCGCTCGTTCAGCTGTGGTGGCCGACCTCGGGAGCCTTGGCCGCCACGCTCCTGGCCACTCTGTCCCCCGTGGCCACTGCGGCGGCGACGATGGGGGCGCTGCAGGTGGCCCAGCGCAAGCGCTTCCCCGTCGCGGTGGCGGTGGCGGCCGCGGGCGTCGCGGCCCACGTGGTCCAGGGGCTGTGGCGGCCGAACTCCGGCATCTCCCAGCAGTGGTGGTTACTGCTGATCTGCGCCTCCTACGGTGCGCTGCTCGGCTGGGGCGCGCTGGCCCGCTCACGCCGCGCCCTGCTCTTCTCCCTGCACGAGCGCGCCAACCGCGCCGAGGCCGAGCAGGGCAGGCGGATCGCCGAGGCCCGCATGGCCGAACGCCGCCGGCTCGCCCGGGAGATGCACGACGTGCTGGCCCACCGCCTGTCCCTGGTGGCCACCCACGCCGGGGCACTGGAATACCGCCCGGACTCCTCCTCCGAGCAGCTCGCCCGGGCGGCCGGGGTGATCCGCACCGGAGTCCACCAGGCGCTGGAGGAGCTCCGCCAGGTGATCAGCCTGCTGCGCGAGCAGGACGACCAACTGGACGAGTTGGAAGCCCGGCCGGCGCTGGCCGACTTACCCGGCCTGATCGCCGACGCACGGGAGGCCGGCCAGGAGGTGCGGCTCCGCGAGGAGGTCACCGACGACGGCGCTTTGCCGCAGGCCGCGTCCCGGACCGCCTACCGCGTCGTCCAGGAAGGGCTCACCAACGCCCGCAAACACGCCCCCGGCCGGCCGGTGGACGTGCTGCTGCGCGGCGCTCCCGGCACCCCCCTACTGATCGATATCCGCAACCCGCTGGCCCCGGCGGGCACCGCCCCACTCGCGCCCGGCAGCGGCCTCGGCCTGGTCGGGCTCACCGAGCGGGTACGGCTGGCCGGCGGGCAACTGGATCACCACAATGCTGAAGGAGAGTTCCGGCTCCAGGCCCGGCTAACATGGCCCGCGTGATCCGCGTGTTACTGGTCGACGACGATGCCCTGGTCCGCGCAGGGCTGTCCATGATGTTGGACGGCGCCGCCGGCATCACGGTCGTCGGCGAGGCGGCCGACGGCCAGGAGGCCATCACGGCCACCGACGCCCACGCCCCCGACGTCGTCCTGATGGATCTGCGGATGCCGCGTGTGGACGGCATCACCGCCACCCGCCGGCTGCGCGCCCGTGCCCGCCCGCCTGAGGTGATCGTGCTGACCACGTTCGACACCGACGAGAACGTCCTGCACGCCCTCCGCGCGGGCGCTGCCGGGTTCCTACTGAAGGACACCCCGCCGCCGCGGATCGTGGAGGCGGTCACCCGGGTCGCCGTGGGCGATCCGATCCTGTCCCCGCGCATCACCCGGCGGTTGATGGAGCGCACCGTCGCGCAGGTCGGCGCCTATGAGCGGGCCCGTGCCGCGCTGGCCGCCCTCACCCCTCGCGAGCACGAGGTGGCCCTGGCGATCGCGCGCGGCCAGACGAACGCCGACATCGCCGCGGATCTGGCCATGGGCATCACGACCGTGAAGGCGCACGTCTCCAGCATCCTCACCAAGCTCGGCATGGACAACCGCACCCAGATCGCGATCCTCGCCCATGACGCGGGTCTGACCTGACCAGCCTGGTGCCAGGCAAGCGCCGATATCGCTCATCTCCGCGTACACGCTGTACTAGACGAGTAGGTGCGTCACGAACGTGGAGAGGGGCTTGATGTAGGGAGAGCTTCTTGATGCGGTGCTGCACGGGAGATGAAGGTTGTGGCCTTTCAGAATCGCTCTGCGGAGGGAGGTCTCAAACTGGCCTTCCTCTTCTATCGTGAAGATCTGACAGTTGCCGCGTTTGCCCAGCGCGCCGCAGTACATCCGCGCCACCCCGGCGAGCGGACGGACCTTTTCCATCTCCTCAGGTGTCACAGCCGAAAGAAAACCACGAGATTATCTCTGATTCAGCACCCGGGATACCTAACAAAGCCCTACTAGAGCCAGCCCCTCCTCTTGAAGATCAGATAGAGGATGGACGAGGCCACGAGGATGACGAGAGTGGAGGTCCAGAAGCCGATCGGCTGGCTGAAGCCGGGATACGGCACATTCTGCCCATAGAACCCGGTGATCATCGTAGGCACCGCGATGATGGCGGCCCAGCTCGTGATCTTCTTCATGATGTCGTTGAGCCGGAAGCCCTGCTGGTTGATGTGGGCCTCGCGGACGTTGCCCACCATCTCGCGCAGGGAGTCGGTCCATTCGGCGACCCGCAGCGTGTGGTCGTAGACGTCCTGGTAGTAGGGGTCCAGCGCCGGATCCAGTACCTCCACGCTCCTGCGGAGCAGGCTGCCCACGACCTCGCGCACCGGCACCGCCAGCCGCCGGAACCGCACCAGCTTCTTGCGCATCTCAAAGGTCTGGCGCTGGATGTAGGCCCGGTCGCCGGTGTTCTCCTCGAAGAGGTCGTCCTCCAGCGCCTCGACCCGGTCGTCCATCGCCTGCAGCACCTCGAAGTGCCCGTCCACCACGTAGTCGAGCAGACCGTGCAGCAGGTACGGCACGCCGTACTTGGCCATCTCGGCGTTCGCGTCCCAGCGCCTGAGCACCTCGTCGATGTCGAACCGGGGGCTCTCTCTGACGGTGACCAGGGCGTTCTTGGTGACGAAAGCAGATATCTCGATGAGCTCCAGACGTCTGTCCACCAGCTTGGCGCCGTAGACGCTGAGGAACAGGTGGCTGTCGTAGGTGTCGAGCTTGGGACGCTGCTGGCTCTGGAGCGCGTCCTCGACGGCCAGCGGGTGCAGGCCGAGCTCCTCGCTGATCTTCGCCAGGTCCGCCGGCGAGGGCGCGCACAGATCGAACCAGACCACGGCGGACGGGTCTCCGACGTATTCGGAGACGTCGTCGATGGGAAAGCCCTCGGCCTCCATGACTCCGTTGCGATACAGGCGAGTGCGTTCCATTCCGTCCACATTAAGACCCGGCGCCGGGTAGTCAAGATGTGTTTCTCCCGCCGCTGCCACCGTGGCCCCGGCGGGATCGTGTTCCGTGGGGAGTCCGGTCAGCAGGTGGTCGGCGTGGTGCTGGTGCCGACCGCACACGCCGCGCGCACCGCGCGGCTCCTCAGCTGGTCCAAGGTGGGAGTGCCGACCGTGGGCTCGCTTGTCACGGGGCCGGGGACGTCCGTCGTGACCGGGTCCGGGATGTCCACCGCCGAGGCGTCGGGGTCGTCCGTGGGGTCCGGGACAGGGGCGGCCGTCGGTGTCCCGTCCGGATTGTCGTCATGCGGGAAATCCGACGGCTTGGGCGGCCGGGGGGAGGGCAGGTCCGGCGGCTCCTCCACGGGTGCCGGGGCGCCGTTGAGTATCTGATCCACCCGTTCCGGGCTGTCCATGAGCGGCGCGATGACCGGCTGGCCCGGTGCCTGCGCGACGAACACGCCCTCGCCGATCGGCAGATGCACCGAGGCCAGGTAGCCGGCCAGCGCCTGGGGCACCACCCGCCCCTCGGCCTGGTGCCGCTCCAGGGCGTTGTACACGTAGAACAGGCCATGCCCCGCGCTGCCGACAGAGGCCCGCAGGTCTGCCAAGGTGCTCTGCTTCGGCTGCTCGATCTGCAGCCGGATCTGGCCGTTCTGCTGGCCTAGGCCGAGCTTTCCGGACAGGACGCGGTCCACCTTGACGACGAGACTGGCGTAACGGATCGCCGCGTCGGGGGTGTCGTAGCCGACGACGGGCGCGGCACTCGCGCTGTCGTCAGAGCCGAAGGCGATCCCCGGCTCGATGCCGACGACGGTGCCTTCCAGCAGTGCCGCGGCGGGGGTGAAGGCGCCGGAGGCAGGCGCGCCGGGCGTCAGGTCGTCCAGCGAGTCGTACAGGTACGTGCCGGTCGACTCGCCCACGCCGGAGCGCATCATGGACCAGAACGAGGGAGCGGGCTCACCGGACCGGGCTGCGGCCACTCCGGCGGCGGTCGCCAGGCCGAGGGCGACGGCGAGGGTGAGGCCCACCCCCGCGGTGCGGGATCGGAGCATCTTCGACATGTGTCCCGTCCTCAGAATCGGCCGTTGATGTGCGCGACGTCGTGCGAGCTGTAGCTGCGCACGGTGGCGCGGCCCGACTTCAGGCAGGAGCCGCTTTCGGAGGAGTGGCCGAGCCCGACGCTGTGCCCGACCTCGTGGCAGGCCGTATGCTTGCGCTCGTTCTCCGAGAAACCGCTCATGTCGGCCAGATCGAAGCGGATCTCATACTGGTCGCACTTCCACCAGCCGTTGATGAGCCCCGGACTGATGCCCCGCACGCACTTGGCGTGGGCGTGGACGTTCTTGCCGGTGCTCGACCCGTTCCAGTCCAGACCCCAGTAGTCGTCGTAGTACTGGTCGAACATCTCCACGTCGGTGTGGACGTCGGAGGATGAGTCGTAGTGCGTGGCCATGTCGGTCTGGGAGTCCAGGTGGATCATGGCGTAGTTGCCGGCGACCTTCATGTACGAGGTCAGTGACGAGTAGTTGTAGTAGTGGTCCCTGTTGTCCGCCTGCATGCAGCATCCCGACGGATGCAGGTACGACCACCCGAAGGTGTTGGCGCTCGCCGGCGGGGTGAGCGCCAGGAACATGACGAACGTGAGCAGGGCGGCGAGCGGGGCCAGGAGCAGGCCTCGGGTTCCCGATTCGCTGTGGGGGGTTTGGGGCACCCGTATTCCTTCCAAGGGCAACGACGCAAACACGGTGATCTTCGCCTTCGGTAACCGTTTACGCAACCTCTGGCACGGCGCCGCGCTTGCTACCGGGACCCCCTCGACAGGATCACCGACGAGCCGGCGTATGTGCCGGACGGCGGTACGGTCCGCATGGCCGGCCCCGATGGTGCCGACCGAGGGGCCGTAACCGACCAGGCGGACGCGAGCGGCGCGGAGAGCGGTCGAGAACCATGAGATCGAGCCCGGCCCTGCTCAGGAAGGAGGCGCCGGACAGTCCGGCCTGCCCCGCGCCGATGACCGCGACGTCGGTCTCCGCCATGTTTTCCGGCAACCGTGCGGCCCGGTGAATAATCCCGCCGCTACAGGGCAGCAGCGATACCACAACAGACGCTGCCCGAGATGAGGTCACATGATAGTGCTGGGACTCCTCTTGATCATACTCGCGGGCGCGGCCGTGGTCGCGGTTTCCTGGGACGAAGCCGCCACCGCCACCACCCCCGCGTCGTTCACCGTCTTCGATCAGACGATCCAGCTCTCCCAGCTGGAGTTCTTCTTCGCCGGTGCCGCCACGGGGGCGCTTTTCCTGCTCGGTCTGGCGGTCATGTTCAGCGGCATGCGCCGCTCCGCCACGCACCGGCGCAAGGTCCGTTCCTCCCGGGTGGAGGCACGTGACCGCGTCGCCCGCCTGGAGGAGGAGAAGCGGGAGCTGGAGCGGAAGCTGGAGGAGACTCCCGAGACTCCCGTGGCCGCCGCCGCTCCGGTGGTCGACCGGGACCACGACGGCATCGACGACCGCACCCAGACGGCGGCCCGCCCGCGGATCGACCGGGACCACGACGGGGTGGACGACCGTGACGAGACGACGGCGCCCCACCCCCGGGTCGACGTCCCCCGCCAGCACAGCGCCGACCAGCTTGTCGCCGGTCGCCACGGGCGCCCGGGAGACGGCCGGTAGCCCCTTCTCCCCGGCTCTCCGCTTCCGGCCGGTACGGCAACCCATGCCGTACCGGCCGGGGCTTTTCCGGGGGAAACCGTCCGCTGGGACCGGCGGAGGCGAACGCGTCGGTCATGCTCCGCTCGAACGGCCGGCCGCCGTGCTCCGCCGTACCGGATCAGGCCCTTGGAGGATCACGGTCGGCTGAGCTCCCCGGAGACTCCCGCCGACGGCCGGTCCCCGTCCTGCTCCGGCTCGGGGGAGACCCGTGGAGCCCTTCCGCGTTGCAGGAGCAGCATGAGCCCTCCCGCCACCAGTCCCCAGAACGCCGCACCCACCCCGAGCAGGGTCAGCCCCGACACGGTGACCACGAATGTGACCACCGCCGCCTCCCTGCCCTCCGGCCGGGCCACCGCGGCGCTGATCGCCGAGGTGAGCGCGCCGATCAGAGCGAGGCCCGCGACGGCCTCGATCAGGACCGGTGGGGAGAGCAGGACCAGCGCGGTGGCCAGCCCGGAACCGATCCCAATGATGATCATCGAACCTCCGGCGGTGACCGAGGCGATCCAGCGGCGGCCCGGGTCGGGGTCGGCGTCCGGACCGGCGGCCAGCGCCGCGGTGATGGCCGCCAGGTTCACCGCGTGCCCGCCCAGCGGCGCACCGAGGGTGCTGGCCAGGCCGGTGCCGACGAGGATGCCGCGCAGCGGGGGGCGGTAGCCGTATCCGGCGAGGACCGCCATGCCCGGCACGTTCTGCGAGGCCATGGTGACCAGGAACAGCGGGAGCGCGATGCTGATCATGGCCGTAGCGCTCCAGGCCGGGACGGTCAGCTCGGCCACCGGGCGCACGTCCACCGCCCCGAGGCTGGGCCCGGTCAGCGCGATGGCCACGACGGCGACCAGCAGCGCCCCCGGAATCGCCCACTTGCTGGCAAAACGACTCAACAGCGCCCAGACGAGCACGACAGGCCCGGCCATCAGCGGCACCTCGCCGAGGGCTCGGATCGGCGCGACGCACAGGTTGAGCAGGACCCCGGCGAGCATGGCGGCGGCGATCGGGGTGGGGATGGCCGTGATCCATCGCCCCAGCGGGGGGAAGAGTCCCGCGGCGGTGATGAGCAGGCCGGAGACCGCGAACGCGCCGACCGCGACGGGGAACCCGCCCTCCAGGGCGCCGGTCGCGACCAGCAGCGCCGCCCCCGGCGTCGACCAGGCGACGGTGATCGGCATGCGCCGGCGCAGGCCCAGCCAGATCGCCACCACACCGTTGGCCAGGCAGAGCGCGAGCAGGCCGGACGCCGCCTGCCGCTGGTCGGCGCCCACCGCCCGGAGCCCGGCCAGCACGACGGCGAAGGAACTGGCGAAGCCGACCAGTGCGGTCACCACCCCCGCCAGCATGGGCTGCAGCAGTCGCGTCATCCTGTCGTCCTCTCCACGCTCCGGAACCCCGGCGGCCGCTCCGGACCGTCCCGGTTCACCCGGCCCGCCGCTCACCCGCCCGGAGGCCGTCCCACCTGACCGCCGGGCCCGTACGGCATGCGTTCCGTAAACGGAACGACCGTCATGCTGCACGATAGCTTCATGGAGCCCGGCGCACAAAGCCCTCGTCCCGCCCAGGAGACCGGCACACCGGAGGTAGGCCAGCGAATCCGCAGGTTGAGAGAGGAGCGGAACATCTCGCTCTCCGAACTCGCGCGGCGCGCGAACATCGGCAAGGCGACGCTCTCCGGGCTGGAGAACGGCACCCGCAATCCCACCCTGGAAACGCTCTGGGCGGTCACCGCCCAGCTCGGCGTGCCCCTGGCGCTGGTCCTGGGCACCGATCCCGTCATCCTGGGCACCGCCGTCGAGGGCGTGCTGCTCCAGGTCTTCGAGGACGAGGCCGTCACCTACGAGCTCTACCGGCTGGTGATCCCCGCGGGGTCCGCACAGGTCTCCCCCGCCCATTACGAGGGCGTCACCGAGCACCTCACGGTCTTCGCCGGGACGCTGGTCGCCGGCCCGCGCGACGCGCCCCTCCGGGCCGGGCCGGGCGAGCACCTCACCTGGCACTCGGACGTCCCGCACACCTACTCCGCGATCGGCGACCAGGACGTCCATGCCAGCCTGCTCATCCGCTACCCGCGCCGCCGCGCGACCCCGCCGTCCGACTAGTCCTCGATCTTCGCGACCTGCGTGTCGGGGTCCCGGCAGTCCTGTAGAAACTTTGGTCGGATACGCACCTGGCCTGTGATGATGCGGGGTTTCGTGGTAGCCCGAAAGCCGTAACGCATGATCGTTGAATGACACGAACGATCGTGGTCATGTCGGCCTGAATTGGCCCCACCCCGAGACACGCCGCACCTGTCGCGCCCGCTGGACCTGCCGCACCCCGGCGGGTGAATCGGGGTTTATCCGCGGAGGCGGGCGAGCGTCTGAAGGCTGTTTGCCCACCTCCGTACCCCGTAGCGACAGAGGAGGGCCGGGGTGGGTTACGGTGCGTTGAATCCCAGGGTGTAGGGGCCGAAGCCGCTGGAGGAGACCACCTGGTAGCGGTAGAAGCCGGCCGTACCGGTGTAGGCGATCTGCTCGTTGGGAGTCGCGCCCTCAGAGGAGGCGACGGTGCTCCAGGTCGAGCCGATCTGCTTTTGCAGATACAGGTCGAAGTCGGCGCCCGCGTTGGCCTCCAGGCAGCCGGAATGGGTACCTTGGGAGATCGACTGATAGCCCAGCTGGGGTGTCTGGTCGGCGGTCTGACCGCTGGTCAGGGTGCCGGTGGCGGCCCTCGGGTAGCCGGTGCAGGTGCCCGTGCTCGGGGCCGGGGGATTGCCCGCGGTGGTCTGCAGGGACAGGCCGTAGGCGTTGAGGATCGGGCTGATCGGCTGAAAGTAGGTGGTGCCGCCCAAGCTGCAGTCGCCCGAGCCGCCGGAGGCGACTCCCTGGGCCTGGTCGACGGAGATGAAGGAGCCGCCCGAATCGCCGGGTTCGGCGCAGACGTTGGTGCGGGTCAGTCCGAAGACGTTGCCCTGGGGGTAGGTGACGCTGGCGTCGCGCTGCTGGATGATGCCGCAGTGCCAGTCGGTGGTGGAACCGGACCGGCAGACCGAGGCGCCCTCGGCGGCCACCTTGGCACTGACGACGGGCACGGTGCCGCCGCTGCCGTTGTCCACCGTCGGCGTCGAGATCCAGTTGGCGTTGACGGCGACCCAGGCGTAGTCGTTGGTCGGGAAGGAGGATTCCTGGAAGACGCCTTGGGCGATCCGGTTGAAGCCGGTGGTGGCCTGGCCCGGCTTGCCGCAGTGGCCGGCGGTGATGAAACCGTTCTGGGTGCCTTTGAACACGGGAAAGCCGATCGAGCAGCGGGTTGTGCCGCCGACGTAATAGGTCTGCCCACCCACCAGGTCATACAGGGGCCGGGGTTGCTCGTTGGACGACAGCACGATCACCGCGGACTTATCCACCCCCGCGCTCTCGATGAGGGTCTTGGCCGCCTCGGGTTTCGAGGCGAGGACGACGACCTTGTTGGTCTTCACGTCGACGTAGCGCACGCTGGCCACCACCGGCCGCACGGGCAGAGCCCGGTCGAGCTTCTTTTTGATCGCGGTGAGGTGTGTCAGCGGCCAGGTGACGATCTCGGCTTGAGCGCCCGCGGCGAGGATCTGGGGAAGGTCGGCGGCCCTGGTGGTGGCCACCACCAGGGTCTGCGCGGTGGTTCCCCTGAGCCAGGCGCCGCCGAAACGGGCACCGAGCGCTTTTTGAAGTTGCGGCACGACCGGTGTCAGGCGGGCCTCATTCAGCAGGCGGGTCTGGGCTTGGGCCGGGGTGAGACCCAGGTCGCGCTGGAGCGCCTCCAGCATGCCCGGCGGCGGTTTCAGCGCGACCAAGGCGGTCACCGCGGCTGCGGGGCCCGCTGCCTGGCGTTCAGCGCCGGCCGGGACCGCAGCCAGGGCGAGCGCGGTGATCGCTAGGACATATCCCGTGGTAACGGCATGCCTGCGGAACATAGGCCTCTCCTCGACCTCGGCTTTCAAAGCATGAGGGGGAGAGCGCCTCATATCACTGGTTGATCATGTGATATGGGCAACGCCACCCTAATACGGCCGTCGCCGGTCAAGGTCGCAAAATCCGCACGCCACGCGGGCGGGAATCTGGGGTGCCGCCAACGATCGTGCCACCAGCGCCAAACGGTAGCGTCCTCGCTCATCCGCTCCGGTCCACCGACGCTCGGCGGCAGCGAAATCCTCACGGTCGGGCAGCCGCTCGACCGCGCATTCCCGCACTACATCGAGGACTGAACGGCCCGCACGCTAGGCGGGCTTCCCACCTGGGGTCCAGTACCGGTAGGCCGGAAAGCCGCAACATATGATCGTTAAGCGGCGCAAACGATCATTCGTTCTACAGAAAGATCAACATGCTGTTCTCGCAGGTCGCCTCTGTAAAACATGCCGTGTACGCGCCTGTGTAACGCGCAACCTCCTTCGCATTGCACTTCGATCCCCGCATCACCACAGGCCGGGGGCATGTCCGACCAAAGTTTCTTCAGGACTATCGGGACCCGTGTCCGGCGCCGGGCCGCGGAACGCGGACGCCGCCCGGTGGCGATCGGCCGGCCGACTCCTGACCGCCCGGGGTTCCACCGGAGGCCAGACCCCCTCATATCCGTAAAAAACCCTAAAAGTAATATCTAACTCATGACGCCACGGTCCAGAGCGGTGACCTTCTGGGCCATCGGTGTACTCGCCTACATCATCGCGGTCTTCCACCGCCAGTCCCTCGGCGTCTCCAGCATCGAGGCCGCCGCCAGGCTCGACGTCGGCGCGGCCGGCCTCTCCACCCTGGCCATGCTGCAACTGCTGGTCTACGCGGCCATGCAGGTGCCCGTCGGAGTGTTCGTCGACCGGCTCGGGTCCAAGCGCATGCTCGTCGCCGGAGCCACCGTGATGGCCTGCGGCGAGCTCGTCTTCGCCCTGGCCGAAGGGCTGCTGCCCGGGATCGCGGGCCGGGCGCTGATCGGCTGCGGTGACGCGATGACGTTCATCAGCGTGATCCGGCTGGTCAACCTGCACTTCCCCGCGCACCGCAATCCGGTGATGGTCCAGCTCACCGGGCTGATCGGGCAGCTGGGCGCGATCGCCTCGACGGTCCCCCTGATCCAGTCCCTGCACACCTACGGCTGGACGCCCACTTTCCTGGGCGCCGCCGGACTGGGCGTGCTGTCGGCGTTCCTCCTGGTCACGGTGTTGCGCGACACACGCCCGGAGCGGGCGGACGGCCCTCCCGGCCTAAGGGCCGCCTGGGCCGAGCCCGGCACCCGGCTGGGCATGTGGACCCACGCCGCCACCCAGTGCTCGGCCGCCGCGTTCCAGCTGCTGTGGGGCTACCCGTTCCTGGTCCAGGGGCAGGGGCTGTCCCCCTCCACGGCGGGTGTGCTGCTGTCCACACTGACCCTGTGCGGCATGGTGTGCGGGCCGCTGCTCGGCTACCTCGCCGGGCGGTTCCCGTTCCACCGCTCCCGGATGGTCCTCACCGTGATCGGCACCACCGCCGCGGCGTGGACCGCCGTACTGGCCTGGCCCGGCCCGGCACCGCTCTGGCTGCTCGTCCTGCTCGTGGCGGTGCTCGCCGCCAACGGCCCCGGGTCGATGATCGGCTTCGACTACGCCAGGACCTTCAACCCGGCCGCCCGGATCGGCGCGGCCACCGGCATCGTGAACGGCGGCGGCTTCGTCGCGTCCATGTCGGTGATCGCCCTGGTCGGCGTCACCCTCGAACTGGTCGGGGAGACCGGCCCGGACGCGTTCCGCTGGGCCTTCATCGTGCAGTACCCCATCTGGGCGCTCGGCGCGGTCCAGGTCCTGCGCTACCGGGGCAAGGCGCGGCGCCTGCTCCTGGCCGCCCAGACGAGCGCCTGACACGTCGCGGGAGAGGTCCCCCGTGCGGGTGCCGGCGTACGGGGTCGCGAGGGACCGCTCACGCCGTACGGGGTCGCGAGACCGCTCGCGCCGTACGGGCCGCCGCGGCGGAGCCGCGGGCCGTAACGGTCCCGGCGGACGACCCGGTTCACGGCCCCGCGGAGATCACGGTCAGCGGAGCCTGGTGAAAGGCTCCTCGAAATGGGCGGTGGCGATCATCCCCCGCTCGGCCCTGACCCGCTCCAGCAGCTCGACACGGGTCGCCGCGGCGAGCTCGGGGTCGGTGTCGTAGAGATAGGGGACCTTCGGGTCGGCCAGCTGCACCGGGTGCAGCACCACGTCGCCGGTCAGCACCAGCTCGCCCACCTGGACGACCTGGTGGCCCGGGGTGTGCCCCGGCGTGTGGAACACCCGGACGCCGGGGAGCACGTCGGCCTGACCGTCCACCACCTGCACCCGGTCGCCCAGTGGCCGGACGACGTGGTCGAGGATCCCCTCGGCCGCCGTGTCGATCTCGGCCCGCTGGAGGACGTGCCGGGCGTTGGCGAAGACGGGCACGCCGTCGATCACCGCGCCGCCCGCGTGGTCGCTGTGCAGGTGCGTGATGACCACCGCGTCGACCTCGTCGGGGCCCACCCCCACCCGGGCGAGCTCGGCACCGAGCACCCCGGGGACCGGCGCCCAGCTCGCCGCCGGCGAGCTCTCCGTACCGATCCCGGTGTCCACCAGCACGGTCCTGCCCGCCGCGTCACGGAGCAGGTAGCAGTGGAAGTGCAGGACCCACTCGTCGGACTCGCCGTGACAGCCGCCGGGGAACATCTCCGGCATCGGACGCCGGATCGAATCACCCATCGGGCCCACGGCGTCACACAGCGGGAACACCTCGACGCCCGCGACTGTTATAGACTGGTGTGGCATCCGGTCTCCTGTTCGATACGGATTGACGGTGCTACTGTGACAGCGGGCGTGACGCACCGCCGGCCGAGCCGCGTGCGATGATCCGCCCCGCTTTCCGCTTCATTCTGCCGCGTCCTTCCAGGCGTGCGGCCACATCGTGTCCATTCGGGCACCCCGCCGCACCGTGCCTGCCCGGGCAGCCGGCTTCCCTCCGCGAAAGGCCCGCGATGGCCTTTCCCCCGTGAAAGGTCACCCATGACCATCGAAACCACCACCTCCAGGAAGCGTTCGCGCACCCCGCGTCCGCCGCGCCCACGCGAAAGCGACGCCTACCCCGCGAACGGGAGCGGCGCCCCTGCCGGGAGCGAGCACGGCGCCCCCGTCGAGACCGTGACCGGCCTCCTCGACGTCCGCGACAAGACCGGCCACATCCGCACCCGCGGTTACCTGCCCGGCCCGGACGACGTGCGCGTCCCCCACGCCCAGATCAGGCAGTACGGCCTGCGCCCCGGCGACCACGTCGTCGCCACCGCCCGCAGGCCGTACGACAGGCTGGACGGTGTCCAGCGCGTGAACGGCTCCGCCGACTGGCGGCAGCGACCCGACTTCGCCGACATGACGCCGGTCCACCCGCGCGAACGGCTCCGCCTGGAGACCGAGTCGATGACCACCCGGGTCGTCGACCTGTTCGCGCCGATCGGCAAGGGCCAGCGCGGCCTGATCGTCGCCCCGCCCAAGGCGGGCAAGACCATGGTCCTGCAGGACCTGGCCGCCGCGATCACCCGCAACCATCCCGACTGCCACCTCATGGTCGTGCTCGTCGGCGAGCGTCCCGAGGAGGTCACCGAGATGCGCGAGTCCATCCGCGGCGAGGTGGCCGCGTCCACGTTCGACCGGCCCGACCGCGACCACACCGCGCTGGCCGAACTCGCCGTCGAACGCGCCAGGCGCCTCGCCGAGAACGGCCACGACGTCGTCGTCCTGCTCGACTCCCTGACCCGCTTGGCCCGCGCCTACAACAACCTCGCCCCCGGCGGCGGACGCACCCTCGCCGGCGGCCTGGACGCCGCCGCCCTGCTGCCCCCGCGCCGCTTCTTCGGCGCCGCCCGCAACCTGCGGGACGGCGGCTCGCTGACCATCCTCGCCACCGTCCTGGTCGAGACCGGCTCCCGGATGGACGACACCCTCTTCGAGGAGTTCAAGGGCACCGGCAACATGGAACTGCGCCTCAGCCGCGCCCTCGCCGACAAGCGCCTCTATCCGGCCGTCGACCTCGACGCCTCCGGCACCCGCCGCGAGGAGATCCTCCTCGACCCGCGTGAGCACCAGCTCTCCTGGCGGCTCCGCCGCACCCTGGGCGGACTGGAGAAGCAGCAGGCACTGGAGCTCCTCACCGGCAGACTCCGGGAGACCCCCTCCAACGACGCCTTCCTCCGGCAGGTCCAGCAGACCACCTCCTGACCCCGCGGACAGGCCGCGATGCGGACCGGGGCGGCGTCCGGTCCCGTCCGGAAGACGGGATGATGGGGGAATGCTGGACGACGTCGTCGACTTTCTCATCTGCCCGGTCTGCGGCGACGGGTTGAGCCTGGGCGACCGGGTTCTCCGCTGCTCACAAGGCCATGCCTTCGACGTCGCCAGACAGGGATATGTCAGCCTGCTGACCGGTTCCCAGTCCCCCGGCACGGCCGACAGCACGGCGATGGTGGCGGCCAGGGAGGCCTTTCTGGGGGCGGGGCATTTCGACCCCCTGGCGGAGGCGGTCGCAGGCGCCTGCCGTACCGACGTGAAGGTGATCGCGGACGCGGGCGCGGGGACCGGACACTACCTCTCCCGGGCACTCGACCGGATCCCGGGAACCGTCGGAATCGCGCTGGACGTGTCCAAGCACGCCATCAGGCGGGCCGCGCGGGCGCATCCCCGGCTCGGGGCGGTGGTGGCCGACGTGTGGAGGCCCCTGCCCCTCGGAGACCGCACGGTGGACGTGGTCCTCAACGTGTTCGCGCCCCGCAACGGGGCGGAGTTCGCCCGGGTGCTCCGGGACGACGGTGCGCTGGTGGTGGTCACCCCCACGGCACGGCACCTCGCACCGCTGGTGGAGCGGCTGGGGCTGCTCTCGGTGGACGAGTCGAAGGAGCGGCGGGTGGCGGAGAGCCTGGGCGGCCACTTCGTCGAAGCCGGGCAGAGTGTCCACGAGTTCGAGATGGCCCTGGGGCACGAGGCGGTCGAAGCGGTCGTGGGGATGGGCCCCAGCGCCTGGCACACCGCGCCGGAAGACATGCGAAGAAAAATAATGGAACTACCGAAAACAAGTTATGTGACCGCTTCTTTTCGCATGTCTACCTTCAAGCACCTCTTCTGATCAAGTGGCGCGCTTGACAGTTTCCTTCAGAACACATGTCACTGAAGGGGTATTTAGTCCTAAATTCCGCCACATTACACAGGCAAATGGGTGAGGGAACCGACATACTGGACGGCAATCGGCGAGCCCGCGCCCGGACGCCTGAAGCGAACGCCTTGACGGAGGGAACGCCATATGAAGGCGGAGGAGCGCTGGCAGGCCAGGTTCCAGGCGCCGCGCGTGACACTGCCCGTGTGGGCGCGCCGGGCTCCCGCCCGCGCCATGTACCGCAGCAACGCCTCCGGCGCCTGGGAGATCTACGCCTGGGACCGGGCGACGGGCTCCGCCCGCCAGGCGACCACCCGGCCCATGGGCACAGCGCACGGCGCGATCGATCCCGGTGGCCAGTCGATCTGGTGGTTCTCCGACACCGACGGCGACGAGTGGGGCCGCTGGATGCGCCAGCCCTTCATGGGCGGCCCCGACGAGCCCGTCGAGCTCGCACCCGGCTACCCGGCGGGGATCGCCCTCTCCGCGACGGGCGAGGCCGCGATCGGCATCGCCCGGCCGGGTGAGGGTTTCACGATCCACCTCGTACGGCCCGGCAGGCCCGCCCAGACGATCTACGAGCACGCCGAAGCCGCCTCGGTGGCCGCCATGTCCCTGGACGGCTCCCTGATCGCGATCAGCCACAGCGAGCACGGCGACTCCCGGCACCCCTCGCTCAGAGTGGTCAGGCAGAACGGCGACACCGTCGGCGACCTGCACGACGGTCCCGGCAGGGGCGTCCTCGGCCTGCACTTCGCGCCCATCATGGGCGACCGACGGCTGCTGACCCTGCACGAGCGCAGGAACCGCCCGGAACCGCTGGTCTGGGATCCGGAGAGTGACGACCGGCGGGAGATCTGGCTACGCGACCCCGGTGAGATCACCGCGGACTGGTACGACGACGGCCGCTCACTGCTCGTCGTCCGGCGCAACCGCGGCCGCACCCACCTGCACCGCTACGACCTGCCCGGCGGCAGGCTCTTCCCGATCGAGACCCAGCACGGTGTGATCGACGCCGCCGTGCCCCGCCCCGACGGCTCCGTCGAGTACTCCTGGTCCAGCGGCGCCCACCCGCCGGTGATCCGGTCGAGCAGCGGCCATGTGGTGCTGAACCACGGCGGACCCACCTCCCCGCCGTCCGTTCCGGTGGAGGACGTCGACGTGGAGGGCCCCGACGGGTGGATCCACGCACTGGTGTCCCGCCCCGAACGCGGATCGGGACCGTTCCCGACGGTCTTCCTGCTGCACGGCGGGCCGGGTTCGCAGGACAACGACTCCTTCGTGCCGCAGGTCGCCGCATGGGTGGACCTCGGCTTCGCGGTCGTCCGGGTCAACTACCGGGGCTCGACCGGCTACGGCTCGGCCTGGCGGGACGCGCTGACCGGCGAGGTCGGGCACATCGAGCTGTCCGACGTTGCCGCCGTCAGAGAGGTCGTGGTCGCGCGCGGCATCGCCGACCCCGACCGGCTCGTCCTGTCCGGAGCCTCCTGGGGCGGCTACCTCACCCTGCTCGGCCTGGGCAGCCAGCCCAAGGTGTGGGCGGCGGGCATCGCCACGGCGCCCATCGCCGACCACCGGGCCGCCTACGAGGCGGAGACCGAGGCGCTACGGGCCTACCACCGGGCGCTACTCGGCGGCTCCCCCGCCGAGCAGCCGGAACGGTACGCGCACTGCTCGCCGATCACCTACGTCGACCAGGTCCAGGCACCGCTGCTGATCCTGGCCGGGGAGAACGACCCCCGCTCCCCGATCGGGCAGATCGACGCCTACGTGTCCCGGCTCGCCGAACGCGGCCACGAGCACACCGTCCACCGCTACGACGCGGGCCACGGCTCGCTGGTCGTCTCCGAGCGCATCGCACAGATGGCGGCCCAGCTCGAGTTCGCCCGCAAGCACGTCAGAACGGAGAGCTGACCTGCTCCCCGCCCCGAAGGACGGGGATTCCCAGGCAGCTCGCGCGGCGGTTCGCGGCACACCGCGAACCGTGGAACGGGGTGCGTGGCCGCCGTCTCCTATCGGGCGCGCAGGACCACGATCGCCAGGTCGTCCGCGCTCGGCTCCGGGGCGAAGTCCTGCACGGCCCGGCGGATCCGCTCGGCGACCGCCCTCGCCGACAGTCCCACGCACTCGGCCAGCAGTTTGGCCAGCCCACCGTCGTCGTCGAGCAGCCGGCCGTCCTGGCGCCGCTCGGTCACCCCGTCGGTCACCGCGAGGAGCACGTCGCCGGGGTCGAGGTGGACGAGCTCGGCCTTGAAGGTCGCCTCGGGGAAGACCCCCAGCAGCGACTGGGAGGTCACCACCGTGTCCACGACCCCGGTGGGCCGCAGCCGGATCGCCTCGGGATGGCCGGCCGAGACCATCCACACATCCAGCCCGGTCGGCACGGGCTTGATCTCACCGTGCAGCAGGGTCAGGAACCGCGCCCGCTCCCCCTCCTCCAGGATCGCCTGGTTGAGACGGTCGAGGACGGCCGCCACGCCGTACCCCTCCCTGGCGAGCAGGCGCAGGGTATGACGGGCCAGGCCGGTGACCGCGGCCGCCTCGGGGCCCGTGCCGCAGACGTCGCCGACGGCGAACCGCCAGGAGCCGTCCCCGGCGGCGAACAGGTCGTAGAAGTCGCCCCCGACCTCGTTGGTCTCCCCCGCGGGCTCGTAGACCACGGCGGGGTCGAGCCCGGGGATCTCGCCCGGCTCGTTGGGAGGGAGCAGGCTGCGCTGCAGCGCCCGGTTGGCGGCCGCCTGGGTGGCGTAGAGCCGGGCGTTGTCCATGGCGAGAGCCGCGCGGCGGCCGATGTCCTCGGCGTACTGGAAGACGTCCTCGGCGAACCGGTCGGGTCGGCCCAGGCACATCGCCCCCAGCGCCCGCCCTCGTGCGAGCAGCGGTATGACGAGCATCTGCGAGTCGCCGAGCTGCATGGAACCGCCGGCCTGCGGGATCTGGGCCGTGAGAAGCTCCTCGCGCAGGCCGTCGATGCGCCGCTCGTCGGTGTGCCACAGGTAGGCCGGCCGCTGCGGGCCGCCGTCGCCGCTCCACGTGTAGACGGCGCACCAGGTGGCCAGCCGGGGCACGACGATCTGCGAGATGATCGCGGGCACCATGTCCGGGTCGAGGGTGCCGGCCAGCAGGTCGCTGGCATCGGCGAGGAAGCCCAGCCAGACCGGTCCCCGGCTGGGCTGGTCGGTGGACCACTCCGCCGCCACCCGCTCGGTGGAGCCGGACAGGTGCAGTCGCGCCCAGTGGACGCGGTGCTCACCGGCGAAGGTGACACCCCACTCGTCGACCGGCACGGTGGGGGCGTCGGGCGTCGCCCCGGGAGCGTCCTTCCGGCGGACCTCAAGCCGGACGCCGTTCCCGAAGTGGCTCCAGATGACCTCGAATGGCGCCTCGGGCACCTGTGCGGCGAACTCCTCCGCCAGCTGCTCGGCCTGGGCGAGCAGGGGCGTGGCGGCCCAGGCGGTCATCACCTCTCTGGTGAACCGTCTGACGGCGGGGACGGCCGTGTCTCCTGGGGCGAACGTCGCAGCCAGGACGGCTCGGGGAGCATTGGTCATCATTCCGTGCCTACCACACTTCTTGTCGGCATGGGGTAAATCGAAGGCGGGACTACGGGTTGCGCACCGTGACAGACTGGGATGACTCGCGGCTGCGCCCCCCCGGGAGTCAAGGAGGTCACATGACCACGGCCAACACCGTGCCTGACGTCGAGGAGCGACGTTACAGTGAATCGGACCTGAAGCCGATTCTTCAGACGCTCATCACCTGGCGCGACGGTGACTTCCGTCGCCGGGTGCCGCATGCCCCTCCCGGGATTCTGAGTGAGATCCGTCTGCTGCTCAACGAGGTCGCCGACCGTCGGGAGCACCTCGCCAACGAGCTCCACCGGGTCCGCCGCGAGGTGGTGAAGGAGGGCCGCTTCGGCGAGCGCCTCACCGCGGGTCCAGGCGTGGGTTCCTGGGCGGAGAGCGTCGACTCGGTGAACGCCCTGATCGACGCCCTGGTCGGGCCGGTCAGCGGCGCGGCGGACGTGATCGACGCGGTGGCCAAGGGAGACCTCTCCCGGCGGATAGACCTCGATCGCAGCGCGCGGGGCGAGGTGCGCCGCCTCGGCAAGGCGATCAACGGCATGGTCGACCAGCTCTCGCTGTTCACCTCCGAGGTGACACGCGTGGCGCGCGAGGTCGGCACCGAGGGCCGCCTGGGCGGCCGGGCGAACGTACGGGGCATGTCGGGGAGCTGGCGCGACCTCACCGAGGCCGTGAACACCATGTCCAGCCGTGTCTCCGCACAGGTCCGCGACATCGCGCTGGTCACCACGGCCGTCGCGCGGGGCGACCTGAGCCGCAAGGTCACCGTCGACGCGGTCGGTGAGATGTTCGAGCTGAAGAACACCGTCAACACGATGGTCGACCAGCTGTCGGCGTTCGCCGAGGAGGTCACCCGGGTCGCCCGCGAGGTCGGCACCGAGGGCGAGCTGGGCGGCCAGGCCCAGGTGCGCGGCGTCTCCGGCGTCTGGAAGGACTTGACCGACAATGTCAACGTCATGGCGAGCAATCTGACCACCCAGGTCCGGGCGATCGCGGCGGTGTCCACGGCGGTGGCGCAGGGCGACCTGTCCAAGAAGATCACCGCGGACGCGCAGGGGGAGATCCTCCAGCTCAAGGACACCCTCAACACCATGGTCGACCAGCTGTCGATGTTCGCCGACGAGGTCACCCGGGTCGCCCGCGAGGTCGGCACCGAAGGACAGCTCGGCGGCCAGGCCCGCGTCCGAGGCGTCTCCGGCGTCTGGAAGGACCTCACCGACAACGTCAACTCCATGGCCAACAACCTGACCTACCAGGTCCGCAACATCGCCGAGGTCACCACCGCCGTCGCCACGGGCGACCTGACCCGCAAGATCGACGTGGACGCGCAGGGCGAGATCCTCGCCCTGAAGACCACCATCAACACCATGGTCGACCAGCTGTCCTCCTTCGCCTCCGAGGTGAGCCGGGTGGCCCGCGAGGTCGGGTCCGAAGGGCAGCTCGGCGGCCAGGCCCAGGTGCGCGGGGTGTCGGGCACCTGGAAGGACCTGACCGACAACGTCAACGTCATGGCCAACAACCTGACCACCCAGGTCCGCCAGATCGCGGCGGTGTCCACCGCGGTGGCCCAGGGCAACCTGTCCAAGAAGATCACCGCAGACGCGCAGGGGGAGATCCTCCAGCTCAAGGACACCCTCAACACCATGGTCGACCAGCTGTCGATGTTCGCCGACGAGGTCACCCGGGTCGCCCGCGAGGTCGGCACCGAAGGACAGCTCGGCGGCCAGGCCCGCGTCCGAGGCGTCTCCGGCGTCTGGAAAGACCTCACCGACAACGTCAACTCCATGGCCAACAACCTGACCTACCAGGTCCGCAACATCGCCGAGGTCACCACCGCCGTCGCCAACGGCAACCTGACCCGCAAGATCGACGTGAACGCGCAGGGCGAGATCCTCGCCCTGAAGACCACCATCAACACCATGGTCGACCAGCTGTCCTCCTTCGCCTCCGAGGTCACCCGCGTGGCCCGCGAGGTCGGCTCCGAGGGCAAACTGGGCGGCCAGGCCCGGGTCGAGGGCGCCGAGGGCATCTGGAAGCGGCTCACCGAGAACGTCAACGAGCTGGCCGGCCGCCTCACCACCCAGGTCCGGGCGATCGCCGAGGTCACCACCGCCGTCGCCCGCGGCGACCTGACCCGCTCGATCACCGTCGACGCCGGGGGTGAGATCGGCGAGCTCAAGGACAACATCAACACGATGGTGTCCGTGCTCCGCGACACCACCACCGCCAACCAGGAGCAGGACTGGCTGAAGTCCAACCTGGCGCGGATCTCCCGGCTCATGCAGGGCCACCGCGACCTGATGGAGGTCGCCAAGCTCATCATGGGCGAGCTGACTCCCCTGGTCTCCGCCCACTACGGCGCCTTCTACCTGGCCGAACCCACCGGTGACCACGACCTCTACCTGATCGCCGGATACGGCGCCCGCCCCGGTTCGAAGATCCGCCAGCGTTTCGCGGTCGGCGAGGGGATCGTCGGGCAGGCCGCCTTCGAGGGTAAGCGGATCATCCTGGAGAACGTTCCCGCGAAATACCTCACCGTGGACAGCGGTCTCAGCTCCTCCACCCCTGCCCAGATCGTCGTGGTGCCCATCCTGTTCGAGGCCCAGGTCCTCGGCGTGGTGGAGCTGGCCTCGTTCAGCCAGTTCGGCGAGGTCCACCACGACTTCATGACCCAGCTCGTCGAGACCATCGGCGTCACGATGAACACGATCATCGCCAACTCCCGGACCGAAGACCTGCTGACCGAGTCGCAGCGTCTCACCACCGAGTTGCAGGAACGCTCCGACGAGCTTCAGCGTCAGCAGGAGGAGCTCCGCCGCTCCAACGCCGAACTGGAGGACAAGGCCGCACTGCTGGCCAAGCAGAACCGGGCCATCGAGATCCAGAACTTCCAGATCGAGCAGGCCCGCCGTACGCTGGAGGAGCGTGCCGAGCAGCTCGCGGTCTCCTCGCGCTACAAGTCCGAGTTCCTGGCCAACATGTCCCACGAGCTGCGCACTCCGCTGAACAGCCTGCTGGTGCTGGCCAAGCTGCTCACCGAGAACGCCGAGGGCAACCTCACCCTCCAGCAGGTGGAGTTCGCCAGGACCATCCACGGCGCCGGCTCCGCCCTGCTCCAGTTGATCAACGACATCCTCGACCTGTCCAAGGTCGAGGCCGGTCGGATGGACATCCATCCTCAGCAGATCTCGCTGCCCAAGCTCGTCGACTACTTCGAGGCCACCTTCGCGCCACTGGCCCAAGACAAGGGCCTGTCGTTCGCGGTCGAGGTGGACCCGTCGATTCCACAGGAGCTCCGTACCGACGAGCAGCGCCTCCAGCAGGTGCTGCGCAACCTGCTCTCCAACGCGATCAAATTCACCCCCAGGGGCGAGGTGCGGCTGCGGGTGATCCGCGCCCAGCGCGCGGTGGCCTTCGTGGACGACACCCTGCGCGGCGCCGACGACATCCTGGCCTTCGAGGTGGTCGACACCGGCATCGGCATCGCCGCCGACAAGCTGGAGGTCATCTTCGAGGCGTTCCGCCAGGCGGACGGCACCACCAGCCGCAAGTACGGCGGGACCGGCCTGGGTCTGTCCATCTGCCGCGAGATCGCCCGCCTGCTCGGCGGCGAGATCCATGTGCTCAGCGAGGTCGGCCAGGGAAGCACCTTCACCCTCTACCTGCCGCCGTCCTACGGCGGGCCGCTGGCCTCCCGCGACGGCGGAGCGGCCGCTCCGAACTCCTCGCCCCGCAACCAGACGCTCGTCGGAGTGCTGGAGGAGCCCGACAACCTGCCGTCGCTCGCGCTGCCGGAGAGTCTGCCGGAAACGGATTTCCCGCAGAACGAGGGCCCGCCCTGGAAGGGCGGCGACGACCCGCTCGCCGGAGCCAAGATCCTGATCGTGGACGACGACATCCGTAACGTGTTCGCGCTGACCAGCGTGCTCGAACGGTACGGCTCCACCGTGGTCTACGCGGAGAACGGCCGTGAGGGCATCGAACAGCTCGAACGCAACGAGGACGTCGCCCTGGTCCTGATGGACATCATGATGCCCGAGATGGACGGCTGGGCCACCACGTCCGCGATCCGCCGGATGCCGCAGTTCGCCGATCTGCCGATCATCGCGCTTACCGCTAAGGTCATGCAGGGCGACCGGGAGAAGAGCATCGCGTCCGGCGCCTCCGACTATGTGCCCAAGCCCGTGGACGTCGACCGCCTGCTGGAACGCCTGCGCGGCTGGCTCACCCGGGGTAAGGCAAGCGACTCCGACGAAGGGGAGTGATGATGCCGGATCGAGCCAAGATCCTCCTGGTCGACGACCGGGAGGAGAACCTGATCGCGCTCGAGGCCATTCTCAGCTCCCTCGACCTGATCCCTGTCCGGGCCAGATCGGGCGAGGAAGCGCTCAAAGCGCTGCTGAGCACCGAGTTCGCGCTGATCCTGCTGGATGTGCGCATGCCCGGCATGGACGGCTTCGAGACCGCGTCTCACATCAAGCGCCGCGAGCGCACGCGCAACATCCCGATCATCTTCCTGACCGTCATCGACAGCGCCCCCGACTACGCCTTTCGCAGCTACGCCGCCGGGGCCGTCGACTACCTCACCAAGCCGTTCGACCCCTGGGTGCTCCGGGCCAAGGTCGCGGTGTTCGTCGAGCTCTACAACATGAACCGCCGTCTGGCCGAGCAGGCGTCCATGCTCCGCGACCGCCTCGGCTCCGAGCTTCCCCCCGGCGAGGCGACCGACCAGGCGGCCGTGCTCCCCGAGCTGTCCAAGCGGCTCAGCGCGGTCGAGGACGAACTCGTCCGGGTCAGTGAGCTGGCTCGCAAGTCCAACGACCCGAGCCTCTCCAGTCCGCTGTCCGACCTCTCCCACCGACTCAGCCATCTCCGGGCGGGCCTCGACGCGCTCACCTGACCTGGGCCCGGTGTGGAAGGTGTTTCGCCGTTTGCGGTGCGGGTGTTTCGGGTTTCGCTGTGCGGGTGTTCCGGGTTTCGCTGTGCGTGGTGCGGGTGTTTCGGGGGTTCGCCGTTCGCGCTGCGGTGGGTGGGTGTTCCGGCCGGCCGTCGCAGTCACCGTCTCGTTTTTCAGGCCTCCGGCCTGACGGGCGCAGTGGTCGCGCTTTTTTATAAGCCGGCCGGAACACCCACCCACCTCCGCGCCAGGCTGCCTCGCCGTACGGCGTGCGGACCGTAGCTGCTTGCTTTCCGGCCGCCCATGGATCTCGCTGATGCTGAAGCAAGCTCTATGGGACCGTTCAGGGCCGGTCGCCGTAGCTGACGCGTTTCTCTCCGACCAGTGCAGGGCCGGGCACCGGGCCGCTCACTTCCGGCCGCCGGCGGGCCCTGTGAGGCTGAAGCGATCCGTTCAGGGCCGGTCGCCGTAGCTGACGCGTTCCTCTCCGGCCAGTGCAGGGTCAGGCGGAGAGGGCGAAACTCCAGACCGGCGAGGGCCGGGCTGTGATCACTCCCGCTCGGCCTCTTGGACATCCCTTACCGCTCCCGATCCGCCTTCGGCGACCGGTTGCTTTCCCGGCATCGGGGTTCCCACTATGAGGAGATCCGAGGCAGGGGTGTTACGCCAGTGTGGCGCGTACGACCGGAACCACGTCGGCGAAGAAGCGCTCCAGGTGCCCGCGGGTCGTCGCGGCGTCGGTGAAGAAGAAGCCTTCGAAGCCGACGCCGAACAGGTCGTTGCCGAAATCCTCGTGCAGGGCCAGGAGTTTGTCGGTGATCTGGGCCGGGCTGCCGATGAGCGCCGAGCCCCGTTCGACGAAGTCCTCAAGACTGTCGTACGGGAAACCGTTGCTCGCCGCCACGGGCTGCTGCCGAAAACGTTCGAACGCCGGGCGGGCCAGCGCGTACGCGTCCTGGGACCGGGTGGCGATCACCGGTGAATGGGCGCCGACGGCGAGGGGGATCGCCACCGGGTCGTGCCCGTGGAACGCCAGGCGCTCCCGATAGTGCCGCACGAGCCTCAGATAGTGCTCGGCCGGTTTGAAGCCGTTCGCCGAGTACAGCGGATCGCCCCAGGACGCGGCGAGTTCGGTGGATTGCTCGCTCGACGCCGAGCCGTGCCACACGCGAGGCGCGGGCGCCTGGAAGGGACGCGGCCGAGTCGTTGCCTCATGCAGATCCGGCCGGAACCGTCCCGACCACGTGACCGCCTCCTCCCGCCACAGCCGCCGCAGGAGCTCGTAGCCTTCGGCCAGCCGATCCCACTGCTCCTCCTGCCGCGCTCCGAAGAGCTTCAGGGACGGCGCGTCGTTACCCTTGCCGATGACCAGTTCCAGGCGTCCCTGGCTGAGGTGGTCGAGCATCGCGTAGTCCTCGGCCACCCGCACAGGATCGTTGAGAGACAGCACGGTCACCGTCGTGAACAGCCGGATGGACGACGTCTTCGCGGCGATGTGCGAGAGCAGCACCGCCGGCGAGGAGGAGAGGAAGCCAGGGTTGTGTCGCTCCCCCACGCCGAAACCGTCGTAACCGAGGTCTTCGGCCCACACCGCGAGGTCCACGGTAGCGCGGAGCCTTTCGTGCTCGGTCTCTCCTGGCAGCGACAACGCCGGGTCGGTCGACAGCAGGGTGCTTGCGAGGAATTTCATACCCCCACCTTTCTTCCTAATTTCTACCTGAATAGTAGGTTGGAGGCAGCCGGGAGTGAGAAATAATCCTTGAGTTCATTTGAGCTCGTTGTGGCCTGCGTAGCCCCAGAACTTGGGTTTGTCGGCCGGCGCTCCGGCTTCGTCGAGATTTGATGGGGTTTCGGGGATTCTAAGGTCTATCGTCCTCGTCGTTCGGCTTGCTCTGATGGCGAAGGCGAGGAGGCCGGAATCGGCGGTGGCGCGGGATCCGCGAGTGGCGCGTGCTCCGGCCACGGTGGAGGACCTGGAGACCGATGTGCCGGCCGGTTTCGGGGTATGGGAAACATCGAGACCGGATCGTGCGCTAAGCCATGTCCGAGCATGTCAGCGCTGTTGGACTCCTCTCCGGGTGTCGGCTTGGGACCGCCATGGACTTGGAGAGCTGGGGGACCCGGGGATCGGACCGGGGACCGGGGAATCGCTACCCCAGGAGGACGCCATGCGGCAGACAAAACCGGCCGGCGAATCGGCGGAGTACCTCGCCGCCCGCGAGGAACTGCGCTTGGCCGAGATCGACCTCATGCGCCACCGCGAGAAGGTCGCGGCCCAGCGGCGGGCGCTCCCGCAGGGGCCGCCCGTCGACGACTACGTCTTCATCGAGGGCCCCGCCGACCTCGACGCGGGCGACGCACCGATCCGCGAGGTCTCCCTCAGCGGGCTCTTCACCGCGTCGGACCGCCCGCTGATCGTCTACCACTTGATGTACGGCAAGCTGCAGACCGACCCGTGCCCCATGTGCACCCTGTGGATCGACGGCTTCAACGGCATCGCCCACCACATCGCCCAGAACGCCGACTTCGCCATCGCCGCGGCCGCCGACCCGCCCGCCCTGCGGCAGCACGCCCGCAACCGCGGCTGGCACCGGCTGCGACTGCTGAGCTGCGGCGACAGCACCTTCAAGTACGATCTTGGCAGCGAGGACAAGAACGGCGAACAGGACTCCACCATCTCCGTCTTCACCCGCGACGACAACGGCGGGGTCCGCCATTTCTACTCCACCCACCCTCGCATGGCCGACGACATCGACCAGCGCGGCATCGACCTCCTCGCCCCCGCCTGGCACCTCCTCGACCTCACCCCTTACGGCCGGGGCGACTGGTTCCCGAGCCTCGACTACTGACCTTCGGTCACCGACCCGAGCACGATCGCGCCGACCGGCAGCACAGCCGTCAGCGCGGACACGACCAGGGCCTTCTTCACCAGAAAGGGCCTCCTTCCGAACATGTCCCCAGCCGCCGTGCAACGGTGTGAGAAGTAATCGGTCTGGCAAGCGTGCAGGTGAGAACAGGGTCCGGTGGCCAAGAGCCTGACCGAGACGAGCGAGCGCGAGTACTTCGCGCAGCGGCATCCCCGGCCCGCCTCCGGCTCAAGCCATGATCAACCCGCTTCCAGAGCGTCTGCCCGCCGCGTCAGGTCTGCTGCGATGTCGTCCCAGTCCGGTCCGTGCAACCACAGGTTCTCGGCGGCCTCTCGCATCAGTGCCGGCTCGTCCGGTCGCTGCAGAAGGACCAGCCGATAGGACAGGTTGCGAACCCAGACCGGCAGACGGCCGTCGACCACGTGCGGGCAGAGCTCACGCAGCATGGCCAGGATCGAACCCGCGTCAGCGAAGGTCAGCTCTTCTAGGAAATAGCGCTCCTGATGGTCGAGGTCGCACTCTGGCGTAGGCCGGTACTCGTCTCCGTAGAGACACCGGGCGTGCTCCGTCAGGGTGCTGTGCATGTTCTGGAGCGTACGACGCCTTGAGCCGCCGGACAGGCCCCGGGCCTCCTCCCCGATCTTCATCAGGGTTCGGCGCAGCTCGACTCCAGCCACACCGGAACATGCATCAAAAAAAGATACATCTGTCTTGATGCATCTATTTTGATGCTTTATGGTTGTGTCAGACGGACCGACCGGCCAAACCGGCCGACTGAGAGGACACCACCGATGCGCACCACCACGACAGACACCACCACGGGCCGGCTGCCCGTTCCCGGCGCCACGCTCTACTACGAACTCCGCGGCACCGGCCCGATGCTGCTCATCTCCCAGAGCGGCGAAGGCGACGCCGGACGCAGCACCGACCTGACCGACCACCTCATGAGCGACTACACCGTGCTGTCCTACGACCGCCGCGGCCTGTCACGCAGCACCCTGGACGACCCCACCCGCGGAGCCTCCATGGCCGAACACGCCGACGACGTACACCGGCTCCTGGCCGCCCTCACCGACGAACCGGTCCTCATGCTCGGCTGCAGCCTCGGCGCCTCCATCGGATTCCACCTGGCCGTCGACCACCCCGGCCAGATCAGCACCCTCATCGCCCACGAACCCGTCACCCCGCGGCTGCTGCCCGCCGACCAGCGCGCCCACCACGAACAGGAACTCGCCCACATCCAGCAGATCCACCGCCGCGACGGCCTGCCCGCGACCCTCAAGATGGTCGCCCAGGTGCTCGGCATCGACCCCGCCAACCCCGACGCCGAACCCGGCCTCACCCCCCAGCCGATGACCCCCCAGCGGGTACGCAACTTCGACTACTTCCTCCAGCACGACTTCACCGCGGTCATCGACGACACCCTCGACGTCGCCGCACTCACCACCACTCCCACCCGCATCGTGCCGGCCCTCGGCCGTACCACCCCACGCACCGTCTTCGACAACAAATGCGCCTTCGCTCTGGCCGATCTGCTCGGCACCGACCTGCATCACTTCCCAGGCGGCCACAACGGCAACACCACCCACCCGAAGGCCTACGCCACCGCCCTTCGCAACGCCCTCAGCGCCGTCTGACCCCCGCAAGGAGACCCCCGCAATGAAGAGCCACCTGCTGCCCGTCTCCGGCGCCGACCTGTACTACCAGGTCCGCGGCACCGGCCCGCTGCTGCTCCTTCTTCAGGGCGGCGACGGCGACGCAGACCGCACCACCGACCTGGTCGACCAGCTGATCGGCGATTACACCGTGGTCACCTACGACCGCCGCGGCCTCTCACGCAGCCTTCTCACCGATCCCGCCCGGCCGGTGTCCATGGACACCCACGCCGACGACGTCCACCACCTTCTGAACACCCTCACCGATGAGCCCGCGCACCTGTTCGGCTCCAGCTTCGGCGGCCTCGTCGCGCTGACCCTGACCGCCCGCCACCCCGAGCAGGTGGCCGCCCTCGTCGCCCACGAACCCGGCGCGATCGGCCTGCTGTCCGACGACCAGCGCACCCCCCTCGCGCAGAACCTGGACCAGCTGGCGGAGACCTACCACCAGCAGGGCGCCCTCGCGGCCATGACCGAAATGGGCGCGCTCGTCGGCATCGACCTGACCACCCTGGAAACCGAGCCCGACCTCACCGTCCAGCAGCAGGCCCCTGAACAGCGGGCGGCCAACATCCACTTCCTGCTCACCAACGACGTGCCGGCACTCAGGCGCAGCACACTGGGCGCCACCGACATAACCGCCCTGAAGAACACCCCCGCCCGCATCGTCCCCGCCGCCGGCCGCACCTCCCTCACCCCCGCCTTCCCCTACCAATGCGCCGCAGCACTCGCCGGCCTCCTCGGCACCGACCTCACCTACTTCCCTGGCTGCCACAACGGCAACACCACTCACCCCCGCGCCTTCGCCACCCGCCTCCGCGAAATCCTCTGACCCGGCCCAGAACGGTGTCCTGCCGATTCACCTCCGGGCCGCGCGGATGCCGACACTGGCCAGGTCTCACGCCGACGGCCGGCCGCCCGCTCCCCATCACCGACTCGGCCAAGGCCGCGGAGCTCACGCTGGGTACGGAGGAGCCGGCGCAGTTCGAGGACGCTCTACCGGGTTGAGGAGAATTGCGACCAGGGTGTTGAACGTGATGGCCTTCTCCGGTTCATCCGCGCGAGCCGTAGGCCGGGCCGAACACGACCAACAGCGCCAGATCCTCCGTGATATCCACGAAGCGGTGTTCCTCACCTGCCGGAACGAAGATCACCGCGCCGGGGCCGACCTCCTCCTCCCCACTCGGTGTCATGATCCTGGCCCGGCCCGCGGTCACCACATAGATCTCGTCTTCGGTGTGCGGGCTTTGGGTGTCGACCCCGCCTGCCGAAATGCAGTACGTCCCAACGGACAGGTCCGGCACCTTGAGGTGCTCGACCCAGTCGTTGGCAGCCTCGGCAGCCGGCCGCGCCCACTCTCCTGCTCCCTTGATGATCTGCATGGCGGCGACCCTACCGCCATCTCGATCCCGGATTCACAGCCACCCGTACTCGCGAGCCGGGCAGGGCGAACGCCCCTGGGGTTATGGCCGCAGCCGGTAGCCGGAGCGATCCCGGCTGCTTTCCGGCACGCCCTCCTCATCCAGGCCGACCCCATCCGGTGCCGCCGTCCCCGCTGAACTCAGATGCCGTGACCTACGCCATGAGCCGGTCCGGCAGCGCATCAGCGGTATTGATGATCGCGGGTAGGGCGTGGCGTTCCCGCAAGCTCTCCATGGCCTCCCGTGGGCCATGGGTGGCGGGCTCCCGCTGGTGACCATGGTGCTCACGTCACGAAGGCGGACGATCAGAGACCGCGCGAGCGCCCACGTTGGGACCCTGGGCGCCCGACGGGGCGTCCACGGACCACATGGTGGACGAGGCCGTCCTCATGATGCGGGCCAGGTACGGCGCGGGTTAGAGATCCGGCACCGCCGTGATCTCGGCGAGGATCGCCGAGACCGAGCCGAGGCTGATCAGGCCACTTACGGCCCCCGCCAGTTCGCCCGCGGCCGGGAGCAGCGCGGCGTGCGCCCGCCGAAGGGCCGGGAGATCGCCCAGCGACAGCGCGGCTCGGGCGAGGAGGGCCCACAGCGCCTCGGCGAGGAGATCGTGGGGCGGATCGGGAGCGGCGCGCAACGCCTCGGCCGCCTCGGCCCGCCGTTCGGCCGCCAGCAGCAGCGCCGGGAGGGCCCACGGGCGGTACGGTCCGAACCGGTCCGGGTCCTCCGGCTCGGGCGCCCGGTCGTGGCGCACTCGCAAGGCCAGCAGCGCCAGGGGCGGGAGGCCCTCGCTCAGGCCCGGCATGCCGGCCGAGTCCACAGGGACGGCCGCGGCCCGGTAGGCGGCCTCCTTGGCGGCGAAGGGGACCTCGGGGTCTTCGGCGAGGCGGAGCACGCGATACCAGGTGGTGAAGACCGACACCAGCGGCCGGCCATGGCGCTCGGCGAGGCCGTCCAGGAGGACGGCGTGCCGGTCTCCCCGGGTGAAGTCGGCGACCGCCGCGGCGGACTGCAGCCCGATCAGGTGGCCCAGCACCTCGTAGCTCGGTAGGCCGTGCCGGACGGACACCGCGGCGATCTCCGCTCCGATCGTGTCCCGTCGTCCGGACAGGCCCGTCGTCTCGAACGTCTGCATGTACACCCCGTTGAGGGCGAAGGCCAGCAGCGCCGGATCGTTCAGATCGCGGGCGAGGCGCTCGGCCTCCAGCGCCGCTGCCCGTGCCCGCGGGGCCGCCGTGCCGCGCGATTCCAGTGCGACGGTCGCCAGCAGGCGCGCCCGCACGCCGGGAGCGGTGTCCTCGGGGAGACGGGCCAGGGTGCGTTCGGCCGCCGCGACGATCCGGGCCGTCTGCGCGGGATCGTCGGACCGGGTCCAGTTCGCCGGGACGTCGTAGGCGCCGATCACCCGGGCGGTCAGCTCGGCGTCGCCCAGTTCCTCGGCGGCCTCCACCGCGGCGGCGCGGTGCTCCCGGCCCGCGAGGAGACCGTCCGCGCCGGTGACGGCGAGCCCCCGCATGAGCCCGACCGTGGCCTCCAGCCGCAGGCGCGCGTCCGGAGCCGCCCGGTCGTGGGCGGCGACCGCACTCGCCCAGACCCGGGCCGCCGGGTCGGCGGGCGCGTCCAGCCGGTCGGCCTGCCGCAGGATGTCGGCCTCCAGATCCCGCAGTCCCGGCCCGGGGTCCAGGCCCAGCTGCTCGGCGAGCGCGGAACGGGCTCCGCGCAGGACGGCGAGCGCGTCAGCCTGTCGCCCCGCCCGGTACAGCGCCAGGGCCAGCAGCCGCCACCCCTCCTCCCGCCAGGGATGGGCGTGGGCGTGCGCGTCGAGATCGGGCACGGCCTCGGCGGCCCGGCCGAGGTCCAGCAGCGCCTGGGCGCGCCGTTCCACCGCGCGCGCCCGCAGCTCCGCCGACCGGGCCCGTTCCGGTTCCGCCCACCGGGCGGCGGCGAAGTCGGCATAGGCGGGTCCGCGCCAGAGCGCCAGCGCCGTGTCCAGCAGGGAGAGGAGCCTGGCGGGCGGTTCCTTGGCCTCGACGGCCCGTTCGAACCGCCAGGCGTCGACGGCGTCCGGGGCGGTGCGCAGGGAATATCCGGTCCCGACGGTGACGATCAGGCGCGGCGGGGTGCGGGGCGGCCGATCGGGTTCCAGGGCACGGCGCAGCGCCCCGACGAACGTGCGGATCGAGCCGATCGCGCCCTGCGGAGGGTCCTCCCACAGATCGGCGGCCAGCAGATCGACCGGCACCACCCGGCCCCTGGCCGCGACGAGCCGCGCCAGGACCTCCCGATGCCTCGGCCCCTTGAGCGAGATCACCGAACCGGCGGCGTCCCACGCCGCCACCGGCCCGAGGACCCCGATGAACACGCCCATCCCCGTTCCCCCCTCGGCCCCACGTTAGCGCTGATCGGACGCTCATCGGGGCCGGGCAGCCTGGGGCATCGGATCAGCGAAGGAGAGAAATCCCATGTCGAACGGCATTCCGGGCTTCACCTACCACCGCGTCCCCGTCGCTGACGGCGTCGCGCTGAACACGGCCGTCGGCGGATCCGGGCCGGCGATCGTGCTGCTGCACGGCTTCCCCCAGACCCACCTCATGTGGCGGCACGTCGCCGCCGACCTCGCCGCCGACCACACCGTCATCTGCCCGGACCTGCGCGGTTACGGCGCCAGCGACAAGCCCGCCGAGACCGGCCCCGACGTCTACTCCAAGCGCACCATGGCCGCCGACGTCGTCGCCCTCGCCCGCGCCCTCGGCCACGAACGGTTCACCCTGGCCGGCCACGACCGCGGCGCGCTCGTCGCCTTCCGCGCCGGCCTCGACCACCCCGAGTCCGTCACCCACCTGGCCAGTCTCGACGTGCTCCCCACCCTCGACATGTGGGACGTCCTGCACGGGGTCTCGGCCACCGTCGGATGGCACCTCTACCTCATGGCCCAGCCGCCCGGCCTCCCCGAGAAGATGATCGCCGCCGACCCCGACGCGTTCTTCGGCGCCTTCCTCGACCAGTGGATCAAGAACCCCGCCGCGATCCCCACTGAGGCCCGCGCCGCCTATCTCACCGCCTGCCGCGAGGCGATCCCCTCGATCGTCGCCGACTACCGTGCATCCGCGGGGATCGACGTCGCCCACGACGCCGCCGACCGCGCCCACGGCAGCCGCCTGCGCATGCCTGTCACCGTCATCCAGCAGGACTGGGGCGCGGCCCTCGGCTACGACGCCACCGCCCGGTGGCAGGCATGGACCGACGACCTCCACCACCACACCACCACCGCAGGCCACTTCATGGCCGAAGAAGCCCCCACCGAGATCGTCAAGCATCTCCGCGAGCTCCTCACCCGCTGATCACCTCACGAGCCGGAACGCCACCTCCGTGCCACGCCTGTCACCAGCGAAAACTCGTACACCACTTCCGTGGACGCAACCGCCCATCCCGCTGCGGCGCCCAACCCTGCACTGGTCGAAGAGCAAGGCTTCAGCTACGGCGACCGGCCCTGAACGGCCCCGCACGGATCGCTTCAGCATCAGCGAGATCCATGGGCGGCCCGAAAGCAAGCGGCTACGGCCTGCACGCCGTACGGCGGGGCCGTCTGGCGCGGAGGTGGGTGGGTGTTCCGGCCGGCTTATAAAAAACCGTAACCAGCGCGCCCGTCAGGCCGGAGGCCTGAAAAACGAGACGGTGACTGCGACGGCCGGCCGGAACACCCACCCACCGCAGCGCGAACGGCGAACCCCGAAGCACCCACCCGCCGCAAACCAGAGCACCCCGCCCACCGCAACGGACACAGCGACAGACCGGAACACCTATCGCAGCGACAGACGAGAACGCCCTGAGGGCAGCGCGCACAGCGAAACCCCCACGACGCGAACACTGACAAGCCGGAAGACCCACCACGGCGAACCGGCTCCAGAGGCGCCAGGCCACCGCGGAAACCTAGCGCCGAGCGCGCTCCAGGGCATCCCAGAAGCCCCGCCGGAGAGCGTGACGGACCTCGTCATGGAGGAGGAAGTCGATCGGTAGAGAGGAGCCCTGGAGAAGACGGGCCTCCAGGTCGGAAGGCATGCGGGGCTTACGGGCGAGCACGGCCTCCAGCCACAGGGCGGGAGCGTCCTTGGCGACGGACTCGCCGAAATCGTAGCCTTCCTTGTGGGCGGCCTTCACGGCGTCGGAGAGGGTGGTCGTGCTGCTGTTGGCCATGCTCTGGATCGGCACGGGAGCCGCCTGAGGACCGGTGTAGACGCCGAGTTGGCCGGGCTGGTAGCTGGGCGTGTTTCCGGTGTTGCCCAAGGCGTACTGCGGGGCGGCCGGCATCGGACCGGTCGGGCCGTTGGGAGCCGGGGGCGGCGGGGCCTGCTGCGGAGCCGGAGCCGGAGCCGGAGCCGGAGGAGGCTCGTGGTTGTAGCTCGGATAGGACGGCAGCGCGGGCTGGGAGGGCTGGGAGGGCGCGGGGTTGACGCGGGGGGCCGGGGAGTGGGCGTGTGCGGCGCCGTTGCTGCCGGCGGTGGGAGCGGCCGTGACCTGCCCGTTGCCGGTCGGCTGATGGCCGTTGCCGGTCGGCTGATGGCCGTTGGCCAGGTGAGGCGGGTCCACGGCACCGCCGGTCAGGCTGACATACGGGCGCAGATGGCCGCCGCCGATCTCGATCAGGTCGTCGCATTCCTGGCGGAGCGAACGGGACACCGCCCAGTTGCCGTCGGTGGCGATGTGCACGACGGTGACGCGGATGCCGAGGTCCTGGGCGTCACAGACGACCTGCGCCAGATCCTCGTCGCCGCTGACCACCACCGCGTCGCAGACCGCGCTGTTGCGCGCCAGCGTCATGAGGTCGCGGTGGACCTGGGCGTCCACCCCCTCGCGACGTCCCGGGCGGATGCGCGACAGCCTGAGCTTGAGTCCGGGGATGTCGGCGAGCGCGTCATGCTCGGCGGTGCGGCGGCCTTCGACGCTCGCCTCGTACCAGTAGCACCGCAGCAGCGGCAGCCCGGTGCGATCCTTGGACAGGCTGCTGAGCAGTTTGAGCAGTCCCGGATAGTCCCAGGAAACCGCCTCGCGATGGCGAGTCCCATGTACGGCCATCGCGCCGTCGGCCAGCAGGTAGCCTGCGTCCACGAACAGCGCGCAGCGATCCACGCGACACCGCCCTTCCTACGTGGCCCGCCCTTTCGGCTCAGACAAGCCTGAAAGACCCCTGAGATCAGCCAGACGGCCCTTCCTCAGGGTAATCAAGCAACTGATCGTCCGAGGGTGAATCCCGACGATTCGACCTGCGCCTGACCATACGCCGGAGTGTTAACGCAGACCGTACCAGTTCGTCCTGTTCTTGAGCCCTACCGATTGACCGTACCGGCCCCGGAGCTTTACCGAGCATCCCGCTGCTCACGGACGGGCCACGACCCGCACCGCCGCCGCCCCGAAGAGCAGGCCGTCCTGGTCGCCGCTCACCTTGAGCACCGGACGGCGACCCAGGGCGGCCTGGAAGTCGTCCACGTCGGTACCGAAGGTCATGCCCATGCCCTCGGCGCCCGTGGCGGATCCGTCGAAGGGGTTGCCCGCGTCCCGTTCGCCGCCGGCCGGCCGGAGCGGGCGTCCGCCGAGCGTGACCTGATCCCCTCGCACACCGGCGTCGCCCTCCCAGGTCACCAGGTTTATCCGCGCGGGTGCGGCGGTGGGCGTCAGTCCGTCGAGGGGGATCCACGCCGGCCCGTGCGCGCGGTCCACCACGGTGACGGTGTCGACGACGACGGCATGGCTGTACGGCTGGCGGGGATCGGCCGCGACGACCACCAGGCTCCACCCGGCGTGCCGGGCGAAACCGGGCACCAGTGAGGCGTCAGCCGCCCAGTAGGTCCCGTGGAGCGTGCTCATCAGTCTCGTCACATCGGCGAACGCCTGGTATCCCACGCCGGTGGGCAGGTCCTTCTCGACCACCCGTTCGGCCTTCACCTGCCGGTATCCCCGGTCCCCCGGCGCCTTGAATTTGATCAGCCCGCCGGCGGGCGCGCTGGCCGACCAGTAGAGCCCGGCCCAGACCACCTTGCCCGTCCTCGGCAGGGTCAGCCGTGCCGCGCTCGAACTCCCCGTCGACGGATCACGGTCCTGGTCGAGGGCGGTCATCTCCCACAGGTCGTTGTCGCGGCGGTCGCCCGCGCGGGCACGGGCGATCTGGCATGCGGGGTCGGTGGACCCGCAGTCCAGGAGGGTGTTGCCGATCGCAGCGGTGATGACCTGCCCGTCGGTGGCGAACCGGGCGGGAGCGCCGACCGCCCGGACCCCGGTCCGCGACGTGGCCGTCACCCCGCTCCCCGCACCGGAGACACGGACCGACGGCGCCGCTCCCTCGGCCGCCGTCGGGGAGACGAGGACGCGGAGGAAGATCGCCGTGGTCCGGCCGGCCGCCAGCGGCCTCCTGGAGCACCGCGCGCCTCCGGCGCCGGCGCGGCAGGCCCAGCCGTCGACCGTGCCGACCGGCTTGACCTCGGCGACCGCCCACCCCCGGCGCGCCACCGCGGGCACCGTCACCCCGTCCGGCAGACCGACGTCGGCGACGAGTTCCCCGCTCTCCCCGTCTCCGGCGTTGCGCAGCCGTACCGCCACGATGCCCGCCTCGGACCGGACCAGCGCGCCGAGAGCGTCGATCCTGGCGGTCAGGCGTGGCGCGGGCGCGGGGCGCGGCCTCGCGGCAGGCGGCGGGGCCAGGGCCTGGGGCCGGTGCGTCCACCCCGGCTCCGGGTGCGCGGACAGCGGACCCTGTGACGACGGTTCGAGGGCGGCGATCGGCACCGGTTCGGAGATCGGCGCCCTCGGCGCGGCCGACGCGGTCGGTGCGACCGGTGCGGCCGGTGCGACCGGTGCGGTCGTTTCGGTCGGCAGGGTCGGCGCGGTCGGTGCGGCCGGCGCGCTCGGCAGCTCCTGGGCCGTGATCAGGACCAGGGCCGCCGCCAGGACGGCCGTGCCGACCGCCGCACCGGTCGCGAGGGCCCGCCGCCGGGGCTTGGACGCCTGTCGCCACCAGCCGAGCGGCCCGCCCATGCCGGCGATGGCCGCCCTGTCCAGTCCCGCGAGGTATCCGGTGAACGCGGGGCCGGCGATGAGAGGGCCGACGATGACGCGTAGCTCCTGGTTGGCGTCGGCGATCTCCAGGAAGGCGTTGTGGCAGTCGGCGCAGCCGTCCATGTGCTCGTCCAGATCACGGCCGTCCTCCCGGTCCAGGCCGCCTCGCGCGTAGGCACCCATCCTGTCCAGCACCGGGAGGCACGCCCGCCGGGGGAGCCCTTCGAGATGCACCCGCAGGTAGGCCTGGCGCCAGCCCTCCCTGGCCATGTAGGCCAGCGCGACGACCCCGTTGGCCGTCAGGCCCAGGAACGGAGCGACCTCGGCCGGCCGGGCCCCCTCGACTCCCGTGTGCCACAGGACGAGTTGCCACCGCTCCGGCAGGGACAGGAAGGCCCTGGCCACCGGTGAGCGTTCCAGACCGGTGAGCGCGGGATCGACGAAGGGCACCCCCGTCTCTCCGGTGGTCGCCTGCCCGCCCTCCCCCCATGACCAGTCCTGGACCGTACGGCGCAGCGCGGTGAGCAGGTAGGGCCGGAACGCCTCCTCGGGACCCTCCCCCCGCCTGACGAGGGCGAGGACCCTGCTGAACGTCTCCGCCACGACCTCCTCGACCTCGCCGGCGCTCCGCAGCAGGCACCGGGCGAGGATCCGGGCCGCCGGTGCGTGCCGTCCGTACAGCTGGTCGTAGGCCGCGAGGCTCCCGTACCGGGCCTCGGCCAGCAGCTCGGCATCGCCTTGAGATGTTTTCGTACTCATTGTTACCCCATGATTACCCAGAGTTGCCAGCCGGATAATTCCACAGTCGGCGGTATGACTAACCCGAGATCGCGTCTTTGCGTGCGGCGGGCCGGGGTGGGAGGGAGGCCGAGACGGTGCGGATCAGAGCGTCCCGGGCCTTTCGGCGTCCGGGGTCGAGCACTCGGAAGGCGGTGGCCGGGCCCGGGGCGCTGTCGCGTCCGCCCTAATCTTGTTGCCATGAGCGATCGTGAGAACCTGCTGGCGGAGATCAAGGGTAAGGGCGTGGTGCACGGCAAGGTCGTGCTGTCCTCCGGGATGGAGGCGGACTTCTACGTGGACCTGCGCCGGGTGACCCTGGACGGACGGGCGGCTCCTCTGGTGGGCCGGGTCATGCTGGACCTCACCGAGGACCTGGACTACGACGCGGTCGGCGGTCTCACCCTGGGGGCCGACCCGGTGGCGACCGCCATGCTGCACGCGGCTGCGGCGCGGGGGCGGGAGCTCGACGCGTTCGTGGTCCGCAAGGCGCAGAAGGCTCACGGGATGCAGCGCAGGATCGAGGGGCCGGACGTGAAGGGACGGCGGGTGCTGGCGGTGGAGGACACCTCCACGACCGGCGGGTCCCCGCTGACCGCCGTGGAGGCGCTGCGCGAGGCCGGTGCCGAGGTGGTGGCGGTGGCGGTGATCGTGGACCGGGGGGCGGCCGCCGCGATCGCCGAGGCCGGCCTGCCGTACCGGGCCGCCTACGACCTCAAGGACCTCGGCCTGGCCTGAGTCCTCTCCCGGCGGCGGTCAGCCGCGGGTGGCGGTGAACTCCTGGCGCTCCCCGGCCTTGCCCGGGGGGCGTACGGCGCCGTTCACCTCGACGCGGACGGCCGCGGAGTCGGTCAGCACCACGTCGATCCCGGCGTCGAAGGACTGGACCTGCTCGCCTTCGGCCATCTCCCTGTCGAGCAGCACATCGCCCCCGGCGACCTTGAGGAAGACCCTGGGGCACTGCTGCCGCAAGCACTGGACGCGGACGGTGGGGACCTGCTCGGGGGTGGCGAAGGGGGCGGTGGCGGCCGACGAGGGCGGCGCGCCGGGCTCCGGGTCCGCGCTGAGCACGCCGACCAGCGAGAGGACGCCCGCCACGAGCAGGGCGGCGAACGCGAGCACCGCCAGGCCTGCGAGCACGAGGCGGGCGACACCCATCGGGTCGGACCTGTGGCGTCCCACACAGTGGAGGCTAGCCGCTGGTGGAGTGCCTTACGACCGGTCCGGGTGCCGATTCACAACCGGCCGTCGCCGCCCGGCGGGCGGGTGGGCGTGCCGCGGTGGTGCTTTCCCTGGGGCAGCGGGGCGGTGGCGGCGCCGCCCTTGCGGCCTTTCATGAACTCCCTGATGATCGGGATGATCGAGAGCAGGATGATCACAATGGCGCCCGGCAGGATGTATTTGTCGATGTCGGGCACCGCCGAACCGACCAGGCGGCCGAAGAGCAGCATCCCGTCGGTCCAGATGATGCCTCCGACGCAGTTCCACAGGAAGAACCGCTTGCGGTCCATGCCGAGCATGCCCGCGACCGGGTTGAGGAACGTGCGGACGATCGGGATGAACCGGGCGAGCACCACGGCCTTGGACGGGCCGAACCTCCCGAAGTAGTACTCCGCCTTGTCGACGTACTCCTGCTTGAAAATCTTGGAGTCGGGCCGTTCGAACATCCTGCGGCCGTAGGTGGCGCCCAGGTGGTGACCCAACTGCGCGCCGGCGATGGCGCAGATCGGGGCCAGGACCAGCAGCAGCGGGAATGACAGCGGGCTGAGGCCGGGGATGGCCGCGGCCGCCTCGGCGGTGCTGAAGACACCCGCCGCGACGAGCAGCGAGTCGCCCGGCAGGAAGAAGCCGAGCAGCAGCCCGGTCTCGGCGAAGATGATCCCGAGGACGCCCACGGTGGCGAACGGGCCGAGCAGGCCGAGCCACCACTTGGGGTCGAGGATGTTGTGCAGAAGGTCCATCGGCGTGAAGCTTACCGGTGATAAGGACCCCGGGCCGAGAGATTGCACAGGCAGAAGTGGTGAGGAGCTATCCGGCCGGGAAGGAACCCGGAATACTGGCCGACGGGCCATGTCGCCAGAAGTCCCTCGCCAGCCGCTCACAGCCGTCTCTAGGGAGATGACAACGATGCCTATCGCGACTCCAGAGGTCTACGCCGAGATGCTCGACCGGGCCAAGGCCAACGAATTCGCCTATCCGGCGATCAACGTGACCTCGTCCCAGACTCTCAACGCCGCGCTCAGAGGGTTCGCCGAGGCTGAGAGCGACGGCATCGTCCAGGTGTCGACCGGCGGGGCCGAGTTCCTGTCCGGCACCGCCGTCAAGGACATGGTGACCGGCGCGGCGGCCCTCGCGGAGTACGCCCGCGTGGTCGCGGCCAAATACCCCGTGACGATCGCGCTGCACACCGACCACTGCCCGAAGGACAAGCTCGACGGCTTCGTCCGCCCACTGATCGACATCTCCCTTGAGCGGGTGGCCCGCGGGCAGGACCCGCTGTTCCAGTCGCACATGTGGGACGGTTCCGCCGTGCCGCTGGAGGAGAACCTCCAGCTCGCCCAGGAGCTCCTGGAGAAATGCGCCCGCGCCAAGATCATCCTGGAGGCGGAGATCGGCGTGGTCGGCGGTGAGGAGGACGGCGTCGTCGGCGAGATCAACGAGAAGCTCTACACCACCGCCGACGACGCCCTCGCGACGGCCGAGGCCCTGGGCCTCGGGGAGCGGGGCGTCTACATGCTCGCGGCGACCTTCGGCAACGTGCACGGCGTCTACAAGCCGGGCCACGTCAAACTCCGCCCGAGCGTGCTGAAGGAGATCCAGGAGGCCGTGGGTGCGAAGTACGGCCGGGAGAAGCCCTTCGACCTGGTCTTCCACGGCGGCTCCGGCTCACGGTTGGAGGAGATTCACGAGGCCATCTCCTACGGCGTGGTCAAGATGAACATCGACACCGACACGCAGTACGCCTTCACCCGCCCGATCGCCGAGCACATGTTCAAGAACTACGACGGCGTGCTCAAGGTGGACGGCGACGTCGGCAACAAGAAGGCCTACGACCCCCGCTCCTACGGCAAGGCCGCCGAGACCTCGATGGCGGCCCGCATCGTCGAGGCGTGCCAGAACCTGAAGTCGGCCGGCACCAGGCTCGCCTGATCGGCCCTCCGGCCGCCGGTCCGCGGACGACCGTCCGGAGACCGGCGGCCCGGAGACGACCGGCGGCACCGCGCCGCTCTCCGGCGGCAGGAGCGGCGGTCGGACCCTGACCGTCCAAACAGTCCGGAGATAACAGGGAAGCGGCCCTCCTGCTGGGTAAACCCAGCAAGTACGCTCACTAGCCATGACGGAATCGCACGAGAACCTCCTCGCCGGCCCGCCGCCCACCCGGCTGCCTGACCTTCCCGAGGCCCGAGAGGCGCTGGAATCCGGCGCTCAGGCATCTGATGTCGCCGCACGCTTCCCCGGCTACCCTGCCGCCTGGGCCGCGCTCGCGGACGAGTATTTCGTGAACGGACACGCCGTGACGTCGTACGCGTTCGCCCGCACCGGCTATCACCGCGGTCTCGACCAGTTGCGCCGCGCGGGGTGGAAGGGGCACGGCCCGATCCCCTGGGAACACGAGCCCAACCGTGGTTTCCTGCGCTGTCTCCACGCGCTGGCCCGCGCCGCCCAGGCCATCGGCGAGAAGGACGAGGCCGAACGCTGCTTCCAGTTCCTGAAGGACTCCAGCGTCGCAGCCGCTGAGGAGTTGATCGGCCGCTGAGTCCCCGGGATCTCTCCCCCCGGGGGTGGGGGATCCCCTTTATGTCACTCAGTCGGGTATTCTCTCCACGCAAGAGCCCCTGTCGCGATTGCGTCAGGGGTTTTCGTTTTTGTGGTGGGAGATCAACGATGCCGGCTGTCGTTCTCGTGGGCGCCCAGTGGGGCGATGAGGGTAAGGGTAAGGCGACCGACCTGCTTGGCGACAAGGTCGACTACGTAGTCAGATACCAGGGCGGAAACAACGCGGGCCACACGGTCGTCATCGGCGACCAGAAGTATGCGCTGCACCTGCTTCCGACCGGCGTGCTGTCTCCGAACGTCGTGCCGGTGATCGGCAACGGTGTCGTCATCGACCCGGGTGTGCTGCTGAGCGAGATCGACGGCCTGGCGGCCCGCGGGGTCTCCGCCGAGCGCCTGTTGATCTCGGCGAACGCGCACCTGATCATGCCTCACCACAAGGCCATCGACAAGGTCAGCGAGCGCTACCTCGGCAAGGCCAAGATCGGCACCACCGGCCGGGGCATCGGTCCCGCCTACGGCGACAAGATCTACCGGATGGGTGTGCGCGTCCAGGACCTGCTGGACCCGGGCATCCTGCGCAAGAAGATCGAGGTCGCCCTCAACGAGAAGAACCAGATCCTCACCAAGATCTACAACCGCCGGGCGATCGATGCCGAGCAGGTTCTGGAGGAGTATCTCGGCTACGCCGAGCGCCTCACGCCGCACATCGCCGACACCTCGCTGATCCTGAACAAGGCTCTGGACGAGGACAAGGTGGTGCTGCTGGAGGGCGGCCAGGGCAACCTGCTCGACATCGACCACGGCACCTACCCGTTCGTCACCTCCTCCTCTCCGACGAGCGGCGGCGCCTGCTCCGGCTCGGGCATCCCGCCGACCCGGCTGACCCGCGTGATCGGCATCCTCAAGGCGTACACCACCCGCGTCGGCGCCGGTCCGTTCCCGACCGAGCTCACCGACGAGATGGGCGACTGGCTGCGCACCACCGGCGGTGAGTACGGCGTGACCACCGGCCGCAACCGCCGCTGCGGCTGGTTCGACGCGGTGATCGCCCGCTATGCCACCCGGATCAACGGCGTCACCGACTTCTTCCTCACCAAGCTCGACGTGCTGTCCGGCCTGGAGAGGATCCCGGTCTGCGTCGCCTACGAGGTCGACGGCGTCCGCTACGACGAGATCCCGATGACCCAGACCGACTTCCACCACGCCAAGCCGGTGTACGAGGAGTTCCCCGGCTGGCAGGAGGACATCTCCGGCGCCAAGTCCTTCGAGGATCTGCCCGCCAACGCGCAGGCCTATGTGAAGGCCCTGGAGCAGATGAGCGGCGCCCGGATCTCCGCCGTCGGCGTCGGCCCCGGCCGTACCGAGACGCTCCAGATCCACTCGATGATCTGATTTCACCCGGTACGGCTTGCACCCGGCGCCTCTCCGGCGCGAGCCGTACCGGGAGTTCGGGACGCCGGGTCGGTATGGTCCTTCCGTGCATGCCGAGATTCATGGTCACCGCGGAGCCCGCGGCCTTCGCCCGGAGAACACCCTGCCCGGTTTCGCCCACGCCCTCGAACTGGGCGTCGACGCGCTGGAGCTGGACGTCGCGCTGACGGCCGACCGCCGGCTGGTGCTCACCCACGACCTCACGGTGTCGGCGGTGACGAGCGCCGACACCCGGCCGGTCCGCCATGGCGACCCGTTCTTCCCCTACGTGGGCAGACCTGTCGGTGAACTCACCCTGGCGCAGCTGCGCACCCTTGAGTGCGGAGTACGGCTGCCGCGCAACCCCGCGGACCGTTTCGCCCCGACCCAGGTGCCGGTGCCCGGCACCCGGATGCCGACGCTCGGCGCGGTGCTGGGGCTGGTGGACGCCTACGGCGCCGACGGCGTGCGGCTGCATGTGGAGCTCAAGTCCGATCCGACGAGGCCGGACCTCAGCGCCGATCCCCGCGAGTTCACCGAGATGGTGATCGCCGAGCTCGACCGGCATCACCGGCTCGGCAGGGCGGCGATCCTCAGCTTCGACTGGCGGATCCTCGACATCGCCCGATCCCTGGCCCCCGCGACCCAGCGCTACGCCCTGATCGAGCGCGCCACCATGGATAGCGCGTGGCTGAACGGCATGCGGCTTGAGGACTTCGACGGCGACATCCCGGCCGCAGCCGTGGCGGCCGGCGGCACCACCCTGTCCCCGGAGCACGTCCTGGTGGAGGAGCAGCTCGTCCGCCAGGCCGAGAAGGCCGAGCTGCCGCTGGCCGTCTGGACCGTCAACGAGCCCGAGCGGGCCGCCGAGCTGCTGGATCTCGGGGTGGCCGGGGTGGTCACCGACTACCCCGACCGGATGCGTGCCCTGTGGGCCGACCGGGGGATGCGCGTGCCGGTGCCCGTCACCTCCGCGCGCCGTAGCGTGGCTTGACCTCCTCCCCGGCCCGAGGACCGGGGAGCCTCCCGTCGCGTCGCGGTCAGGCGGCGCGCGGGGCGTGGCGGCCGCGGTGCGCCGCGTCCGGCCGCGCGCGGAGCCCGGCGGTCACATCCAGCCGTTGCGGCGGAACCCCCGGTAGAGCAGCGAGCAGGCGATCACCATCACACCGATCACGACGGGGTAGCCGAAGACGGAGTCGAGTTCGGGCATGTGGTCGAAGTTCATCCCGTAGATTCCGGCGATCATCGTGGGCACGGCCATGATGGCGACCCATGAGGAGATCTTCCGCATGTCCTCGTTGGCGAGGGCGTTGGAGCGGGCCAGCGCCGCCTGCAGGATGGAGTTGCTGAGCTCATTGGACGACTCGACCTGCTCGCAGACCCGGGCCAGGTGGTCGACGACGTCGCGGAAGTATTCGCGCATCTCCGCGGGGATCATCCGGCGCTGGGCCAGCGTCGACATGGGCGACTGGAGCGGGGTGACGGACCGCTTCATCTCGATCATCTCGCGCTTGAGGTTGTAGATCCGGCTGATGTCGCGGGCGCTGACGTCGGCGAAGACCATGGCCTCGACGTCCTCCAGCTCGGTCTGCATCAGGTCGGCGACGCCGAGGTAGCGGTCCACGACGTGGTCGGCGATCGCGTGCAACACGCCGGTCGGGCCCCGCCCGAGAAGCTCGGGCTTGTCCTCCAGGCGCTCACGCACCTCCGAGAGCGGGCAGTACTCGCCGTGCCGTACGGTCACTACGAAGTCGGGTCCGACGAACACCATGATCTCGCCGGTGCCGATGATCTCGCTGGTGGCGGTCAGCACGTCGTGGTCGATGTAGGCGACGGTCTTGAGGACCATGAACAGCGAGTCGCCGTAGCGTTCGACCTTGGGCCGCTGATGAGCCTTGACGGCGTCCTCGACGGCGAGCGGGTGCAGGGCGAAGACCTCCGCCAACCACTCGACCTCGGGGGCGTCGGGCTCGTGCAGGCCGACCCAGACGAAGGCGTTGCCCTGCTCCTCGGCCGCGTTGTGGGTGCGGACGAGATCCAGGGCGTCCGGGATGCCCAGGGCGTCGATCTTCTTACCGTCGATGTAGGCGGCGTATTCGACGAGCGAGTCGCTCGGCGGGACGCAGCCGCCGTTCATCCGGTCACCGAAGGGGGCGGCGGGGGCGTGCGGAGCGCGCAGGGTCCGCACGTGCTTGATACGGGGAAAAAGAAGCGAGGAGCGCATGGCGAGCCTTTCCCGCCCGGCCTGGCAGCGTCCACGCGCGACGCGATGTCACCTCGGTTCAACAGGGGAATGCGCGCGGAGCCCGGTCGGGCACTGATCCGGAGTGGTGGGAGAGTGCGCACAGAAGGCGTGCGCGGCACGTACTGCTGGGATCGCCAGAGGACATCCCCAACCACCTCCAATCAGCAAGAGACAGGCATAGCCGACCAAACCTAGCACAGATCTGGCATGTCACCCAGCCTACCCCTGCGCCCCATGGGAGATCAGCCGGAACCTGACAGAATTCACACGTCCTTTACGGCCGCGGCCCGTCGCGCCGACGCGCGGAACCTCTGTCCACAGCCTGTGGACAGTGCGCCGGGCGGGGGCCGATAGGCTCTCGCGAGTGCGCGTTCTTGTGATTGGATCCGGCGGGCGTGAACACGCCCTGTGCCGGTCGCTGGCAGCAGACCCCCAGGTCACCGAGGTTCACTGTGCTCCCGGCAACGCCGGCATCGCACAGGTCGCGACCTTGCATCCGGTGACCCCGACCGACCCCGGGGCGGTGAGCCGGCTGGCCGCGGAGCTGGAGGCCGGCCTGGTCGTGATCGGCCCCGAGGCGCCGCTGGTCGCCGGGGTGGCGGACGCGGTCAGGGAGGCGGGCATCCCGTGCTTCGGGCCCTCCCGGGACGCCGCCCTGATCGAGGGCTCCAAGGCGTTCGCCAAGGAGGTCATGGTCGCGGCGGGCGTGCCCACCGCACGGTCGCGCACCTGTGTCACCCCCGAGGAGGCCGCCGCGGCGCTGGCGGAGTTCGGCACACCGTACGTGGTCAAGGACGACGGCCTGGCGGCCGGCAAGGGCGTGGTGGTCACCGAGGACCGGGACGAGGCGCTCAGCCACGCCGCGTCGTGCGAGCGGGTCGTCATCGAGGAGTTCCTCGACGGTCCCGAGGTGTCGCTGTTCGCGCTCTGCGACGGGTTCACGGCCGTGCCGCTCCAGCCCGCCCAGGACCACAAGCGGGCCTACGACGGCGACAAGGGCCCCAACACCGGTGGCATGGGCGCCTACACGCCGCTGCCGTGGGCGCCCGAAGACCTCACCCGCCGGGTGATGGCCGAGACCGTCATCCCGACCGTGACCGAGCTGGCCAGGCGCGGCATGCCGTACACCGGGGTGCTCTTCGTGGGGCTGGCTCTCACCTCGCGGGGGCCGAAGGTGATCGAGTTCAACGCGCGGTTCGGCGACCCGGAGACCCAGGTCGTGCTGGACCGGCTGGAGACACCGCTCGGCGGCCTGCTGCTGGCCTGCGCGGACGGGACACTCGGCGGGTTCGGGCCGCTGTCCTACCGGGACGGCGCCGCGGTGACCGTGGTGGTCGCGGCGGAGAACTACCCGGCCGACCCCGTCCGGGGCGACGTCGTCGAAGGGCTCTCCGACGTCGGCGGCGACGCCTACGTCCTGCACTCGGGGACCGCGTCCGACGGCGACCGGATCGTCTCCGCCGGCGGGCGGGTGCTCAGCGTGGTCGGCACCGGCCCCGACGTGGCCGCGGCACGCGCGGCCGCCTACGAGGCGGTCGGCCGCGTCCGGCTGCGCGGCTCGCACCACCGCACGGACATCGCGGGAGGCGACGTGCTCTCCGGGACGGCTCCCGGGGACGCCCGGGCCGCTCACCCGGCGGCACCTGAGGCACCGGAGGCGGGACGGGACGCCTGACGTTCCCCGCCCTCCTGGAGGGCGGGGTGGATGTCAAGGCTCGGGAGGTCTTCCCATCCGGCCTTCACCCCGTCCGGAGGCCGGAACCCCGGCCCGTATTCCGGTAGCGTCTGATCGGCATGCCGCGATAAGCCGGGGGCAGTCTCTGCCCGTCCCGGCCGCTCCGCCCCCCACGGAGGAACGATGGCGCTCGACCAGTCGGCATTCCCAGAACGGATCGGCGACACCGGCGTGCTGCGCTGGCCGGGCACCTGGCGGGTCTACGTGTCCACCCGCAGCGAGGAGATCCGCGCCGAGACCGAACGCGCCCTGACCATCCGCGACGGGGCGGGCCAGCTGGTGTCCGTGGGCGAGGGCATCGGCACGCACCTGGCCCGTGCGGAGTCCTACGCGCAGGGCAGGAACGGCCTGCGGCGCTGGCTGACCGGCCACGCCGTGGAGGGTGCCTGGTCCAACGTCAACAGCGCGACCGTGATGATGTACGGCGTGCTGCCGACGGCCGAGCTGTGCGGCCGGGCCCCCGAGGTGGCGGCGATCGGCCGGGCGTACCTGCCCGGTGACGACCCCCGGCTGGCGCACCTGCAGGCCCGGCTCGCCGCCGGAGACCTGGGGGAGGGCGACCGGCCGTTGATGCAGTCGGTGCTGCGGGCCGCCTACACCGCGCAGGCGATGGAGACCGGCCGGGTGCGCAGCTTCCGCAACCTGCTGCTCGGCGGGGTGGTCATGCTGAGCCTGATCGTGCTGGGAGTGGTGGCCGTCGGCGCGATCTGGCCGGACGTCATCCCGATGTGCGGCAACCAGGCGGTGGCCCAGGTCCAGGGGCAGCTGCCCGCGCAGGTCTGCCCGACCGGCGGTCTGCGGCCCGGCCACGGCGACGTCCCGCTGGTCGCCCTGATCGGGATGCTGGGCGCGGCACTGGCCACGGCGGCCACGCTCTCCACCCACTCGGACCTGTCCACCCGTTACTCGCTGGCGGTGGTCCAGAACCTGCTCAAGGCCCCGGCGGGGGTGGCCACCTCCGTACTGGGCCTGCTGATTCTGAACTCCGGCTCCGTCCCCGGCTTCTCCGGGCTCGGCTCCCAGCCCGCCATCCTGGTCTGGGCCATGGCCTTCGGGTACGGCCAGCAGGTCGTCACCCGCTTCGTCGACCAGCGGGCCGCCAATCTCCTGTCCGCCGCCTCGCCGCTGACCGCCGCCGGCGGCTCGAATAGCAGATAACAGCAGGTAGGAGTCAAGTTTCCCGCTTACCATTGATCGGAAAGATGGGAGGTGTCATGGCCCCGGTCACCCGGCCGCTGGTGGAACAGACGACTCTTGACCACCTCGTCTCCCTGACCCTGGCCGGAGATATCCGTATCCCGTCCTTCCAGCGTCCCTACGTCTGGGGGCGCGAGCATGTCGTGAAGCTCTTCGAGAGCGTTCTGCGGGGTTACCCCGTCGGGAACCTGGTTGTTTCGCAACGCCCCGCCGACGCGTCCACCTACCGGATGGGCCCTTTGACGATCACGGCGGATGCGAAACCGTCCGCCTACTGGGTGATCGACGGACAGCAGCGCATCATCAGCCTGGTGGGAGCCCTCGCCGCTCCGCCAGAGACCACCGACCCGCGGTTCCGTGTCTTCTTCGACCCTGCGGAGAACACGTTCGTCTCTGCCGATCGGCACCAGCACATACCGGAACACAGGTTTCCCCTACCTGCGGCGTTGCACGTCGGGAAAACGCTCGCATGGCAGCAGGAGCGCCCCTGGCTCACCACCGCTGAGTTGGCACGGTGTCACGACATGGTGACGGCGGTGCGGGGCTATCCCATCGCCATGCACGTCATCGAAGGCAACGACGCGATGTATTCCGAGATCTTCCAGAGGATCAACAGTTCCGGTGTCTCGCTGCGCCGTGATGAGATCGACAACGCCCGCCGGGCGGGATCCGATCAAACGGGCACCGATGACCTGGGCACGCTGGGCTCAGCTGTGCGGAGATCCGGCTTCGGCACGATCCCCAAGCCCGTTCTCATACGGTCGGTTCTCGCCACGCGGGAGGACGGAGCCGGTGAAACCTCCGTTAACTGGCATGGCAACGTCCCCTCCCTCAGCTTGCTCGACGATGATGACCGGCGCGAGACGTTCCGGACCGCCCTCCGGGCGCTCGGCGCTGTCATCGACTTTTTGCGGGACGAAGCGGCCATTCCCCATGCGGAGCTGCTGCCGCACCTGTCTTTCCTGCCGATCCTGGTGCGATTCGCGGCACGGTTCGGGCCTCCCGAAGGACGGGCAGCAGAACTCCTCCGCCGTTGGGTCTGGCGGGGCTCGGTGCTCGACCTGACACAGCGAAATCATGCTTCGACAGCGAAGAGGTACGGCGGGGCCATCACAGATGACCCGGTCGCCAGTGCGGACCGGCTGCTCGACCTGCTTCCGCCGTACCAGGACTGGGAGCCCGATCTCAGCGCCATCGGGCTCGGTCAGGTGCGCACGAAGGTCAATCTTCTCGGAATGCTGTCCCGGCGCCCTCGAGTTCTCACCTATCCCCAAGATGAGGGTCTGGCCGGCACCGTGGCGGACCCGAGAGCGCTCATGGAACAGCGCGGGGGCCCTCTGCTTCCCATTGTCACAGACGGTAAGTCGCGCTATGGGCCATATGAAACGGTGGCCAACTGCTTGTTGCACCCACGGAACGTGTCCGCCGCAGACGTCCGCCGGGCACTGTCCTGTGGAGATTTCGATCCAGAGGTCTTGGAGAGCCATCTCATCGACGAAAGAGGATTGGAGCTCTGGCGAGAGGGCCTGATGCACGAGTTCATCGGGCACCGCGCGAAGCTGATCCAGACGGCCGTCACCGACCACGTGCAGGAAAACGCGCTGTTCGGTTTCCCCGACGGGCCGGGCCTGACCGATCTGATCTCCTCGGAGAGCATCTGATGACGAGCCGGATGACGTCCGCTCGAGTCCTGTTGGAGGATCGGGCCGTGGGCGTCCTCGAGCAACGAGCAGGAAGGATCTCCTTCCGCTACCTGGATCGGACGGTGGACCGACGGGTTCTGGGTCTGCAATACGAGTACAACCCTCGTATCGTCGAAAAGAGGGTAGGTGGCCAACTGCCCTCGTGGTTCGCCAACCTCCTCCCAGAGCGGGAGTCTGGGTTACGACGACTCGTAACTACCCAGCTCGGGCTGAAGTCGGTCAGCGACTTCGGCTTGCTGACCCACCTGGGGCACGACCTGCCTGGAGCCGTGCGTGTCATCGGTGACGACACCGTCCCGGAAGGCTCAGCCGATCACGATGCGCCACGCCCCGACTCGCAGAAGATGAGCTTCTCCCTCGCGGGAATGCAGGTGAAGCTCTCGATGATCCGCACATCTGGTGGTTTCCGTTACATCGGAGTCGGCGGTGACTGGATCGTGAAGTTTCCCAGCCGAAGTCACGTTCTCCTCCCGGAGAACGAACACGCCATGATGACCTGGTCGGCGCTCGCAGGCATCAAGGTGCCAGACCACCTGCTGGTCCCCATGGAGGAGCTGGATAACGTACCGGTCGAGTTGGTCACCCCCGGGCAGATGGCGTTCGCCATCCGACGGTTCGACCGGGTGGGCGGCCGGCGCATCCACCAAGAGGACTTCGCCCAGATCTTCGGCCTGCTGCCGTATGAGAAGGAACGCGGCCGGGCCGAGGATGTGGGACGGGTCATCCGTCGTGAATGCCCTCATGACCTCGACGAGTACGTACGGCGGCTGACTGCCTGCATAGTGATGGGAAATACCGACGAGCACCTGAAAAACTGGCCACTGCAGTATCCCGGGGGGCGGCAGCGGCAGCTTTCGCCAGCCTACGACCTCGTCTCGGTCATGTCCTACGAGAGCTTCCGGAGAGACACCCTGACTTTGCCGCTCGGAGAGCAGCCCGACACCCGGCACATCACCCTGGACCACTTTCGCACCTTCGCCGAAACGATCGGCACCGACCCGGACGGGGTGGTGGGCACCGTCAGGCAGACAGTCAGCGCGATGGCCGACTCATGGGCCGCCGTCAGGAAGAGCTGCCCCGTGCCGCGTTTCGTCGTCGATCACATCGACGAACGGCTGCGTGGCCTTCCTCTCGTCAAAGAAGTGTGAGCGTGCTGGCAGACTCAGGCCAGTGAAGCGTGTGCGCCACCCGGTCGGGATCCGTGACCTGTGCGGTGCCCCAAATGGCCGGATCGGACAGCCTCGGGTCGACCTCTGCCAGCCTCTGCACTTCCGTTGTCGTGCAACCGTTACCTGGAGCGCAGGAGCAACCGAGTGATCAGTGACCTATGGGGTAATTGCCACCCGAAGTGGCCGGTTCAGGGACGTCCAGCGACTACTGTTGGCCGACAACCCCTCTGGCTGCCGCCACTCGTTTTTGAGTCACGACAATCTCCGATTCCCCTTCCCCAAGGAGCATGACGCATGGTCCGTTACCGCGTGCGCGGTGGCAACCCCCTCCGTGGAACCGCCTTCATCCAGGGTGCCAAAAACGCCGTGCTGCCCATGATCGGTGCGGCGCTGCTGGCGGCCAAGGGCCGCACGGTCCTGCGCAATGTTCCGATCATCGAGGACGTGCGCCGCGCAGTCGAGCTGGCCGAGGCGATCGGCGCCAAAGTCGAGCTTCATGAGGCCGAGCGCACCCTGGTGATCGACGCCTCCCGGTTGAAAAGCCCGGTGCTGCCCGCCGAGATCGCCCGTCGCTTCCGTGGCTCCGTGCTCTTCGTGCCCGCGCTGCTGCACCGCCTCGGTGAGGCGATCATCGAGGGTGTGGGCGGCTGCAACCTCGGCAGCCGCAACCTGGATTTCCACTACCTGGGCTACAAGCGCCTCGGCGCGATCGTGGACGAGGGCGACGCCGTCATCCACGTCAAGACCGCCGGATTCACCGGCGCCACGCTCTATCTGGACACCCCCTCACACACCGGCACCGAGAACCTGATCATGGCGGCCGCCATCGGCCGCGGCACCACCGTGATCGAGAACGCCGCACTGGAGCCCGAGGTCCTCGATGTGATCGAGATGCTGACCCGGATGGGCGCGAAGATCAGCGGTGGGGGCACCGGGTTCATCACCGTGGAGGGCGTGGAGGAGCTCCAGGCCGTCGAGCACACCGTGATGCCCGACCGTCTCGACGCGGGCGTGTTCGCCATGGCCGCGGCGATCACCGGTGGCGAGGTCAACCTGGTCGGCGCCGATCTGGACCACCTCGGCGTGGTCCGTTACAAACTGGAGCAGATGGGGGTCGAATTCTCCGACCACGGTGCGGTGCTCCATGTGCGCCGGGATCGCCCGCTGCGCCCGATCAACGTCATCACCGACACCTACCCGGGGTTCGCGACCGACCTGCAGTCGCCGATCATGACGGTCGCCTGCCTCGCCGAAGGTGCCAGCTACATTCACGAGCGTATCTTCGACGGCCGTTTCGCCCTGGCCTCCGAACTGAACAAGATGGGCGCGGACATCGAGGTCAAGGAGAACAGCGCCGTCGTCCGCGGCGCCACTCCGCTGACCGGTACCGAGGTGACCGCACACGATCTCCGTTCCGGAATCGCCCTGGTTCTTGCCGGTCTCGCCGCCGAGGGGGAGACCGTCATCGAATCCGGTTATCTCATCGACCGCGGCCACTCATATCTGGCCGAGCGCATGCAGGCCTTGGGCGCAGATGTACGACGAGAGATTTCATCCTCATAATCAGTGGGTTTCAGTCTCCCAAAAAGCGCCCTGACCTGTGTAAACACTTACTGTTAGGGGTTTAGCCGTCGGGTTCCCCCCGGAATTGGCGGCAAATCGGGCGTGACATTACGGCCCCCACAAGCGATCGTTCCAAAAGAGAGCCGAAAACAAACGGACGCAGGATGGGACGAACATTGGTCGAGCGGGCCGAAGAAACTCCACGAGTGTCACGCCCGGGTGCCATGACACCGGACCTCACTATCGGTGTGGTGGGCCCCCATGACCTTGTGGAGCGGGTGATGTTGATGGGACACGCGGCGGCTCCCCTGCCTTGCCGCCTGGTGGCCGCTGCCTACCGGGACGAGCAGGAGGCCGCCGACAAGGTGACCCGGCTGGGGGCAGGGGTGGACGCCTGCCTCTTCGCCAGTCCGGTCCCCTATGACCTGGCGCGACGCTCAGGGGTGCTGACGATGCCTGCGACGTATGTCCAGCTCGGCGGCGCCGCCCTGATCGCCGCGCTGGCCAGGGCCGCACTGGACGAGCGGATCGACCCGCGCAGGGTCAGTGTCGATGTGCTGAGCCGGGCCGACGTCGAGGAGGCCTACACCGATCTGAACCTGCCGGCCACGGACGTGCACAGCCGCGACGAGCCGGGGGCCACCGGCACGATCGCGGCCTTCCACGAACGTCTGGCCCGCCAGGGCGCCACCAGTGGGGCGCTGACCTGCCTGCCCGCCGTGGCCGAGCGCCTGCAGGCGGCCGGAGTCCCGGTCGTCAGGATCCGGCCGACCTCCGCGGCGGTCCGTACGGCGCTGCACACGGCGGCCCTGCTCGGCGCGCACCACCGGCTGGAGGAGTCACAGCTCACGGTCGTCCTGGTGGAGGTGCCGACACTCCGTGAACCGGTCCGCCGGGCCGCGCCGCGCTACTGGCGCGACGAGCTCCGGCTGTCCCTGCACCGGCTGCTGGTGCAGGAGGCGAACCGGATCAACGCGTCGGTGACCTCGATCGACGATCACAGCTACATGGTCACCGCGACCCGGGGCTCGGTGGCGACGGCCACCGAGGGCTTCCGGGTGCTGCCGTTCGCGGCGCGCGTGCGCGACGAGCTCGGCCTCGCGGTGGAGGTGGGGGTCGGCATGGGCCGTACGGCCCATGACGCCGAGTCCCACGCACGGGCGGCCCTGGCGCGCACCCAGGCGGGCAAGCAGGCGCAGGGCTTCGCGGTGGACCGCGAGGGCAGGGCGCTGGTCCCCGCGCCCAGGGTGCCGCCGCAGGGCGGCGGGCCGCTGAAGCCGAAGGGCGTGGAGGTGCTGGCCCGCCTGGCGGCCAAGCTGGAAGGGGGAGACACGGTGGTGGACGCGGAGGGCGCGGGCAAGATGCTCGGCGTCACCCCGCGCACGGCACGGCGGCTGCTGCGCACGTTGGTCGACGAGGGACTCGCGTGGCCGCTTCCGCCGAACCGCACCCCGCAGCCGGGCCGGCCCCGTCAGCTCTACCGTCTGATCGTGGAGAAGCTCGGCAACCGCTGAGCACGGTTCCCGTGGTCCGCGGGGCCGCCCCACCCGGGGCGGCCCCGGACCACGCGGCCCGTCTCAGCCGCGCCGGAACGCCGCGGCGGCGGCCAGGAAGGTGTCATTGGCCTCGGGAGAGCCGATGGAGATCCTGGCGCCCTCATCGGCGAAGGGACGCACCGCGACGCCTTCGGCCGCGCAGGCCCCGGCGAACTCCGCCGTGCGCTCCCCCAGCCGGAGCCAGACGAAGTTGGCCTCGGTGACGGGCACCGTCCAGCCCTGGGCGATCAGGGCCTCACGGACCCGGGTGCGCTCCTTGACCACCGTGTCCACCCGCTCCAGCAGCTCGTCCTCGGCCGCCAGGGAGGCGATGGCCGCAGCCTGGGCCAGGTGGTTGACCGCGAAGGGCACCGTCGTCTTCCGTACGGCGGCCGCCACCGGCTCGTCGGCGATCAGGTAGCCCACCCGGAGCCCGGCGAGGCCGTACGCCTTGGAGAACGTGCGCAGCACGGCCACGTTGGGCCGCTCGCGGTAGACGGTGAGCCCGTCGGTGACGTCGGCGTCCCTGACGTACTCGTGGTAGGCCTCGTCGAGGACGACGAGCACGTTCTCGGGGACCCGGTCGAGGAAGGCCGCCAGCTCGGCCGCGTGGACGACCGTGCCGGTCGGGTTGTTCGGGTTGCAGACGAAGAGCATGCGCGTCTGCGGGGTGATCGCCTCGGCCATGGCGTCCAGATGGTGGGTCTCGCCCAGCAGCGGGACCTGGACCGAGGTCGTCCCGGCCAGGTCGGCCAGGAGCGGGTACGCCTCGAACGACCGCCAGGCGTAGATCACCTCGGCGCCCGGCTCGCTCACGGTCTCGAAGAGCTGCTGGGCCACCGTCACCGAACCGGCGCCGAGCGCGACGTGCTCGGGCGGCACGCCGTACCGCTCGGCGATGGCGTCCGTCAGCCCGGCCGACGCGGGGTCGGGATAGCGGTGGATCTCGGCGGCGGCCTTCGCGACCGCCTCGACCACCGAGGGCAGCGGCGCGTAGGGGGATTCGTTCGAAGACAGCTTGTAGGACCGGCCGTCGGCTGACACCACGGCCTTGCCCGCCTTGTAAGGGGGCATTGTGTCCAGGATCGCGCGGAAACGAGGCATGGTCTTACTTTATGAGGAGCGGGCGGATGGGGCATCATCCTGTAAGACTGGAGGTGAGAGGCGTGCCCGACCGGGAGGACGACATGAGCATCGCACCGCTGTCAGAGGTGGAGTCGCTGCCCGCATGGGCGATTCCCCCCAAAGAAGGATTCATCGCCGAAGACCTCGACCAGCTTCCGGGGATCCCCCCGCATACCGAACTGATCGATGGCACTCTCGTCTTCGTGAGCCCCCAGACCAATTTCCACATGTCGATGCTCTTCCTTCTGGAGAGCGAGTTGCGGCGCGCGGTCCCGGCCGATCTGCGGATCAGGCGTGAGATGACGGTGACCCTCGGAAAGCGGCAACGTCCCGAGCCGGACATCCTGGTGGTCCACGTCGAAGCCGTCACGGGGCCTCGCCAGACCACCTACCGGCCGGAGGACGTCGTCCTGGCCGTCGAGGTGGTCTCCACCGAGTCCGAGATCCGCGATCGGGAGCGCAAGCCCGCCCTCTACGCGGCGGCGGGCATCCCCCACTTCTGGCGGATCGAGAACGCCGAGGGCCACCCGACGGTCTATGTCTACGAACTGGACCCGGCGACCGGGTCCTACGCGCTCACCGGGATCCACCACGACCGGCTGAAGCTCGGCCTCCCCTTCGAGGTCGACATCGACCTGGCGGAGATCGACGACCTCTGACCGCCATCCCGGTCATTCCTTGAGGGAGCGGAGCATCGGGGGGTGCAGCAGCACGGCCGGACCGCGGCGGTAGAGCTTGGCGGGGCGGCCTCCGTCGCGGGTGGTGGTGTGGCCGGTGGGCATCAGGAAGCCCTCGGCCTTGGTGACCTTGCGGTGGAAGTTGCGGGGGTCCAGCGTGCGGCCCCAGACGATCTCGTAGACCCGGCGCAGGTCGGCGACGGTGAACTCCGGCGGGCAGAAGGCCGCCCCCAGCGGGGTGTACTCCAGCTTGCTGCGGGCCCGCTCGATCCCGTCGACCATGATGCGCCGGTGGTCGAAGGCCATGTCCCGAAGGGCGGAGACCGGCTCCCAGCTCATGTGGGCCTCGGTGGAGGCCGGCAGGTCGGGGGCGAGACCGAGGTAGGCGACGCTCAGCACGCGCTGACGCGGGTCACGGTCGGGGTAGCCGTAGGTCTGGAGCTGCTCCAGGTGGACCGGCGCGCCGGGCAGGCCCGCCCGTTCGGCGAGGACCCTGGCCGCGGCGGCGGGCAGGTCCTCGTCAAGCTGGATGAAGCCGCCTGACAGGGCCCAGCGTCCCTCGTAGGGGGATTTGTCACGCCGCCAGACGAGCGCGCTCAGCGCCTGGCAGCGCACCGTGAGGACGACCAGATCCACGCTGACGGGAATGCGCGGAACCATGCCAGGCACGTTACACCGGTTAGGCGCTCACCCGGACGTGTAGAGCCTCGGCGGCCTGGTGCCCGTCGGGCGAGGCGACCTCGACCCTGACCCAGGTGTCGTCGGGGACCTGGGTCCAGTCGAACGGGATCCAGGCCGTCCCCATCCGGGCGGGCAGGTCCGGCGGCGGCTCCGTCAGGTCCACGCCGGCCACCTCGACGGTCCTGGGGGTGTCCTGGCCGTCCCAGGTGATCGTCACCTTGGAGCCCAGGGGCATGTTGTATCCCCGGACCTCCATGCCGTCCTGGATGTCGCGCTCCTTGCGGACGGCGTCGACCGGGATCGGCCGGCTGTAGTCGCGGACGATCTCCTCGGCCAGCGAGGGCGAGCCGCAGGTGAAGAAGTCGCTCCACATGTAGGAGACGACCTTGGAGACGTAGCGGCCGACCTGGGTCACGGCCGTGTCGAGCCGCTTCTTGTCGGTGCGGCCCCGGTCGCCCGTCCTGTCCTCGCAGGCCTCCCCCTTGGCCGGCTCGAACGCCTCGACGTTGGCCCAGAGCTGCACGTTGTAACCCTGCTCGACCATCCGTTCCCGCGCCACGGCCATCTCCCGATAGTAATCGCGGGTGGAGCCGTGGTAGGCGCCGCCGTTGGTCGCCGTCTCCCCGACCACCGGAGCGAGCCTCTCGTCCACCGGGTCCGCACGCTGGTCCGGCCAGAACAGCCCGACCTTGCCGGTCCCCCGGCTGTCCTGCGGAGCGATGATCCCGACTCCGGTCCTGGCCAGTGCCTCGAAGCCCGCCGCCACCTGCTTGGGCGTGGCGCTGATCGGCCGATCCTTGCGCGCGTCCAGATAGGGGCTGACGAGGATGGGCTTGCCCGGCATCTCCTGTTCGACGATCTGGTGTTGCGCGGCGTAGACCTTCAGCGTCGGATGGTCCTTCTCCGCCTCCACCGGGTCGATCGACCCCGTGTACCGCATCTCCCGCATCTGCAGCTCGAACGGCTGGTAGAAGCCGCCGAGCGAGTCCCGGCCCTGGAACCGGGCACCGTAGTCCTGCAGGATGCGCCGGGTGAGGGTGATGAGGGTGCTGGTCCCCTGCTTGGCGGCCCGGGTCTTCTGCGCCGGGTCACGGGGGGCCAGCGGCAGCGCCGGGAAGACCCGCACCCCGAACTGGTCGCCGAGGTCGAGCAGCTCGGCGAGGCTGTCCTTCTCCGCGGCCGCGATCAGGATCACATGGTAGCCGCGGCCCTTGGCCGTGATGTTCGCGCAGCTCGCGTCGTCGGTGCCGTCCTCCGTCGTGATGAGCCGGTAGAAGACGGTCTTGCCGACCGTGATCTTCCGTTCGAACTCGGGGCAGCGGAACAGGTCGGGGCCGAAGGCCTCGTCGGTCCGGTAGACGAACGTCCAGCTCACCCGGTTGCCCGGGTTGGCCGCCTTGAGATCCTTCTCGGCCGCCGCCACGCAGGGAAGCCCGTCCTCGACGCACGGCTCGTAGCGGGCGTCCACCTCGTCGCCCTCGTTGGCCAGCACCCGGCCCTCGTCGTCGACGCGGCGGGCCTGCATGCCCCAGCCGATCCGGATGACGGTGTCGCCGCCCACCTCGTGGATGGCGGCGAGCTGCCGCCGCCAGGTGCAGTGGTCGACGGTGGGGATGAGCCAGTAGCCGGTCACCGCGTACGGCGTGGGCGTCTCGGTCTCGAACGTTCCACACGGGTCGGTGAAGGCGCTCGCCTCCGGGGTCAACGCCGCGGAGGAGGTGGTGGAGGGCGACGACGCGACCGGTGGCCTGCCGCTCTCCGGAGCGTCCCTGCCCAGGGGGAGAACGAGCACGATCGCCGCCACCGCCGCGAGAATCGCCACGCCGAGGAGAGCGGTGAACCAACGCACGATCAGGACACTACCGTTCTTGTGATCAGGCGGACATAAACAGCATCGCCATACAAGAAGTCAGCTCTTGACCCCTGCCCAGGCCTCAAGCTGAGATACGAAACGGCGTGCCGAGTTCGGCCAGTGATGGTTCGCACGGGCCGCCGCATACCCTCGGGCGCCCTGAGCATGCCGCTCGCGGACGTCGTCCCTCAGGAAGACCACGGCCTGCGCCACCGCCTTGGGGTCGGCCCAGGGGACGACCACGCCGCTGTTGTAGCGCTCGACCAGCTCCACCGCGCGCGGCGACGGGGTGGTGATCACCGGGATCCCGTGGGCCATGTACTCCACGATCTTCGTAGGCATGGAGTGCCGGTAGTTGGGCTCGTCGTGCAGGAGCGAGAGACCGGCCAGCGCGCCGTCGAGCCGCTTGAGCGCCTCGTCGTTCGGCATGAAGTCACGCCACTCCAGGACGCCCTCCGCCACCGCAGCGTTCAGCGCGGGACGGGACTGGGGGTCGGCGTAACCGATCAGCTCGACCGCCACCCGGTACGGCTGGAGCAGCCGGGCGACCTCGATGGCGTCGCGCACCCCGCGCGCCTCCGACAGCCAGCCGAGGTAGACGACCCGGTCGTCTCCCGGCGGGGACGCGTCGTCGGGCACCCAGGTCTCGTTCGGGACGACCAGGTGGGCCTGGTGGAACCGGCCGGCGTAGGCGGTCTCGGCGAGGAGCAGGTGCAGGTGGCGCTCCGCCGTGCCTTCGAGCATCCGGGCCAGGAACCGGACCGGCGGGCGGAGGAACGCGGGCAGCCACGGCTTCAGCGACAGCGTCGCCGGGGTGTCCTCGTGCACGTCCCAGACCACCGGGGGCCGCTTGCGCACACCCACGACCGCGAGCAGCAGTTCGGGGTCGTGGATGATCACCAGATCGACCTGGTCACGCATGCGCTTGAACACCTTGCGGGCGGCGCGCACGGCCGACAGCCGCTTGCGTTCGGCCGCACGGGGGAGGTCGACGCCGTTCACCCAGGACCGGGCCATGACGCCCCGTGCCGTGTAGGGGGCGGCATACGTGACCTCATGACCGGCATCCACGAGCGCGCGGATCTGCCGGTGCAGGATCCGGGCGTCCTCGGGGTGATGCACCACCGTCATGACGAGCACGTGCACTGAGCGCAGCCCTCCGTCGCTAGAGCCGCTCGACGCGTTCACCCTCGGCGAGGACGCCTCGGGTGTCGAGCACGAGCCTGCCGTGGTCCTCGACGATCGACAGGTCGAAGGCGGCATGCTGCTGCAGCAGCAGCGTCACATCGGCTTCGGCGACCGCCCTGGAGAGGTCTTCCTCACGCGGCACCGGGTCTCCGTCCACGTGCCATTCCTTGACGTACGGGTCGGCGAAGACCAGCTCCGCGCCGAGCTCCAGCAGCGCCCGCGCGACCGGCAGGGCCGGCGTCTCGCGCTCGTCGGCGATGTCGGGCTTGTAGGTGACGCCGAGCAGGAGCACCTTGGAGCCGTTGACGGCCTTCTTGTGCCGGTTGAGCAACCGCTGGACGCGAGCCACCACGTAGGACGGCATCCGCTCGTTGATCTCCTGCGCCAGCTCCACGAAGCGGAACGGATAGCCCAGCTTGCGCACCGTGTAGGACAGGTAGGAGGGGTCGACGGGGATGCAGTGGCCACCGACGCCCGGTCCCGGCAGGAACTTCTGGAAGCCGAACGGCTTGGTGGCCGCGGCCTCGATGGACTCCCAGAGGTTGACCCCGAGCTCGTCGCAGAAGATCGCCATCTCGTTGACGAGGGCGATGTTGACGTGCCGGTAGGTGTTCTCCAGAAGCTTGGCCATCTCGGCCTCACGGGTGCCGCTGACCGGCACGACCTGCTCGACGAACTGGGAGTAGAACCCGACCGCGCGGTCCCGGCAGGCGGCCGTGTAGCCGCCGACGACCTTGGGGGTGTTGCGCAGGCCGTACTTGGGGTTTCCCGGGTCGATGCGCTCGGGGGAGAAGGCGAGGTGGAAGTCGGTGCCCGCGACGAGGCCGGACGCCTCCAGGATCGGGCGGGCGACCTCGTCGGTGGTGCCGGGCCAGGTGGTGGACTCCAGGACCACGAGGGTGCCCGTCGACAGGTTCCGGGCGACGGTGCCGGTGGCACCCTCCACCGCGGACAGATCGGGGCGGTGGTCCTCGTCCAGCGGGGTCGGCACGCAGATGACGACGGTGCGGCTGTCGGCCAGCACGGACTCGTCCAGGGTGGCGCTGAATCCGCCCGCCAGCATGTGTTCGAGGTCGGCGTCGGTCAGGTCGTCGATGTAGGAGCGTCCCGAGTTGAGGGCGTCCACCTTGCCGGGGTCGACCTCGAAACCGACGACTCGGAGCCCTGCCGCCACGGCCTCCTTGGCCAGGGGCATGCCGACGTAACCGAGACCGATCACGGCCAGGTCGTAGGTGCTCACACGGCCACCTTCCTCAACCACGTCCGCGACGGCGCTCTGCCCGCTGGACGGCTGGCTGCGCTCGCTCACGGGATGACCTTGGAAAGCCGGAAACAACACTTCATGGTGGCAAAGGCTATCTCAAGTCCGCGCAACCCACGCCTAATGCGTTTGAACGCATCACAAACGGCTGGGTAGCTCACCTTCAACATCAGACCATCAACCGGCAAGCGATCGGTAAATGTCACGGTAGGTCTCCGCGACGCGGCTCCATGTGCGCTTCGCCGCCACTTCGGCCCGGCCCGCCTCACCCATCGCGGCTCGCCGATCCGGATCGTCGCGCAGCCCGGCGAGCGCCTTGGCGAGCGCTTCGGGGTCACCGGCCGGGACCAGGAGCCCGGCTCCATCGGAGCCCACGAGCTCCGACAGGGCAGGCAGGTCACTCAGCACGACCGGCTTGCCGAGAGCCATCGCCTCGACGGGTTTCAACGGCGTGACCAACCGGCAGACCCGCAGGTCCTCACGGGGGCAGACGAAGATGTCGATGGCCGCCTGGGCCTGCAGCGCCTCGTCCGGACCGACCCGGCCGGGCAGGATCGCGAGGTCTCCGAGCCCCAACTCCTCGACCTGTTCCAGCAGGGCCGGGCGCTCCGCGCCGTCGCCGACGAGGAGCAGCCTGACCGGGGCGCCCTGGTCCCGCAGCAGAGCCGCGGCGCTGATCATGGTCGCGAAACCCTCGTAGGCCACGATGCTCGACACCGAGCCCATGACGATCTCACCGGGTTCGATGCCGTAGGCGGAGCGGAACGCGGCGCCGTCGTAGTCGGCGGCCAGCAGCGAGTCGTCCACCGCGTTGGGCGCGAGGAAGATCTTCTCCCGGGGCACGCCCCGCTCGACGATCTCGACAGCCATGGTCTCCGCGAGGGTGACCACGGCGTCCGCGGAGCGCATGATGAACGCCTCGCGGTCGCGCTGGAGCACGTGCCGCTGGCTGCCGACCCGCTTGGGGTCGCGGGACGCCCAGGTCTCCTCCAGGAAACCCCGGACCTCGTAGACCAGCGGCGTACCGGTCCGCTCCCGCACCGCCAGCGCCACCGAGCCGTTGCGGTGGTCGGTCGCGGCGTGCAGCACCTGCGGCCGGAGCGTCCTGACCAGCTCGGTCACCTCGCCGGCGCCCCGGATCATGCGGCCATGGCTCTCGAACGGCACGTCTCCGCTCGGGATCAGCCGGTGGTAGGGGATCTCGTCGATCTCCTCGTACGGCGTGACATCGACGTGGCCCTGCATCATCGGCCAGCCCCAGCTGGTCACGACGTGCGGGTCCAGTCCGGCCGCCTTCTGCGCGGTGACGATGCGGTGCGTGCGCACGGTGTATCCGGCCTGCGTGAACGGCAGGGCGTTGGTGACGCAGTGCAGCACCCGGCCTTCGACCCGCTCGCCCACGATCACCTTGGACTTGGGCGGGATGGGGTTCGGCTGGATGGCGGCCAGCTCACCGGCGTAGTAGGTGGCCCGGCGGCTGATGAACGGGTATTTGACGTACGGCTGGAGCACCGCGACGGCCTCGGTCATCCGCCCGGAGTCGAAGTGCTCCTTGGCGTCGTTCCACGGTCCCTTGACCAGGCGCATGCCGAACTTGCGGACCATGATCCTGGCGCGGCGGGCGACGGGCCAGGCGACCCGCCCCACCACGGGGCGCAGACCCGGCGGGAGTGTCTCCGCGGCGGCCTGCGCGACCCGGACCGGATCGGACTTGACCTTGGTCGCCACGACCCGGGAAACGATCACTGGGTGCTTGACGAACCCGCGGATGAGCCCGCCCAGACCGGCACGGGCCGACTTCGCGGAAACCTTGGGGGAGTCTGGCCTGCTGGCATCGGATACCACGCGGTGACCGTACCATAGGCAACGTTTGCCATACTCCCGTATGAAAGGCGAGGTCAATGAGGGACAACGCCCCCGTGGGGACGACCCCGGAGCCCGAAAATCCCCTCGTCCTGCACGTGCTCGGCGCGCGGCCCAACTTCGTGAAGGCCGCTCCGGTGGTGCGCGCTCTCGCCGAACTGGGGGTGCGGCAGGGCATCGTCCACACAGGCCAGCACTATGACGCGCTGATGTCGGACGTGTTCTTCGCCGACCTCGGGCTCCCGGAGCCGATCGCCAACCTGGGTGTCGGGTCCGGCTCGCACGCGCGCCAGACGGCGGCGCTGCTGACCGGCCTGGAGGACGTCGTCCTGGCGCACCGGCCCACGCTGGTCGTGGTCTACGGCGACGTGAACTCGACGCTGGCCGCGATCCTCGTCTGCGCCAAGCTCCACGTGCCCACCGCGCACGTCGAGGCGGGCCTGCGCTCCTTCGACCGGGGGATGCCCGAGGAGGTCAACCGGGTCGTCACCGACGCCCTGTCCGACATCCTCTTCGCCACCTCGCCCGACGCCCTCTCGCACCTGGCCGGCGAGGGAGTCGACCCGGCGCGCGTCCACCTCGTCGGCAACCCGATGATCGACAGCCTGTTCTCGGCACTCGACCGCCTGGACCCGGCCCCGGTCCGTGCCCGGCTCGGACTGCCGGAGCGGTACGGCGTGGCCACCCTGCACCGGCCCGCCAACGTGGACGACCCCGCCTCCGCGAAGGAGCTCGTCGACGCCGTTCTCCAGGTCGGTGAGCGCCTTCCGGTCGTGGTGCCGATCCACCCGCGTGGCCGCGAGCGCCTGGCGGCGGCGGGACTGGTGACCGGCGGGAACCTGCTCATCGTCGATCCGCTGGGCTACGTGGACTTCCTCTCCCTGGTCCGGGGCGCGTCCCTGGTCGTCACCGACTCCGGCGGTGTGCAGGAGGAGACCACGATGCTCGGCGTCCCCTGCCTGACCGTCCGGCCCAACACCGAGCGGCCGATCACCGTCACCCACGGCACGAACCGCCTGGTCACCCCGGCGCTGCTGCCCGCCGCCGCCGACAAGGCGCTGGCCGACGGCGCGGCGACCCCCGCAGGAGAGCTCCCGCCGCTCTGGGACGGCAAGGCCGGCCCCCGGATCGCCCGGGTGATCGACTCCTGGCTCAAGGGCGGCAACCTCTCCCCCGCGGCACAGGCCGTACCGCCCAAATCCCTGTAAAACGGCAATTTCGGCGCGGTGTACGTCATACGCTGGCACGACCCCGGATAAAGGCGATCCCCCATGAGTGAGCAGACCCCCGAAGAGCCCGCGTACCGGCGCCTGGGACCGGTCAACTGGCTGCCCGAGGAGCGTAAGGCCGTCGAGCGCTTCGAGGAGCGGGTCCGGGACCTGGAGCGGCGGCTGGCCATCGCCGAGGCCCGCGCCGACTACGCCCAGTGGAAGCTGGAGTCCACCAAGGTCCAGCGGCCCTACCGGGTGGCCGAGGCCATCACCGGCGCCAAGGGGTCCGGGGTCGTGCGGCTGCCGGGCAAGCTGCGCATGGCGCTGCAACCCCGCAAGGGGCCCGTGGCACCCCGGCCGGTGGCCGCGGTGATCGAGGAGCTGGACCACCAGGGGCCCGTCGTGGACGTGCCGCAGATGAAGTGGCCCGCCGGGCCGATCAACCGGCCGGACCTGAAGGTCGCGGTCATCCTGGATGACTTCTCCCGGATGGCGTTCAAATACGAGTGGGACCAGATCGAGTTCGGCCTCCGCGACTGGCCGGAGATCTTCGCCGAGCGCCGGCCCGACCTGTTGTTCGTGGAGTCGGCCTGGCACGGCAACCAGGGCCGCTGGCGCTATCAGATGACCGGGTCCAACGCCCCCAAGCCGGAGCTGCGCGCCCTGATCGACTGGTGCCGCGAAGAGGGCGTCCCCACGGTCTTCTGGAACAAGGAGGACCCGCCGAACTTCGACTTCTTCATCGACACCGCCAAGCTGTTCGACCACGTCTTCACCTGCGACGGCGACATGGTTCCGAAGTACCGCGAGGTGCTGGGGCACGACCGGGTCGACGTCCTGCAGTTCGCGGCCCAGCCCCGGGTGCACAACCCGATCCAGGAGCGGCGCGGCCGTCTGCACGACGTCGTCTTCGCGGGCATGTACTTCCGGGACAAGCACCCCGAGCGCCGCGAGCAGATGGAGACCGTCCTCGCCCCGATCCGCGAACTGGGCCTGCACATCTTCGCCCGCAACGGGACGGTCGACGAGAAGTACGCCTGGCCCGAGAAGTACGTCCCGCACATCGTGGGCGAACTCCCCTACGACCGGATGCTGGCCGCGTACAAGATGTACAAGGTCTTCCTGAACGTGAACTCGGTGCTCGACTCGCCGACCATGTGCGCGCGCCGGGTCTTCGAGCTGTCGGCCTGCTCCACCTCGGTCGTCTCCGGCTGGTCCCGGGCCGTCCAGGAGACCTTCGGTTCGCTGATCCCGATCGCCCGCGACGAGCTGGAGTCCTACAACCAGGTCCTGCACCTGATCAACAGCCCCGAGCTCCGCGCCCGCCAGGGCCACCTGGCCATGCGCGAGGTCTTCGACAAGCACCTGTTCACGCACCGCGTCGACCAGATCCTGTCGTTCCTCGGCAGGCCCGTCACCCGGCACGCCCGGTCGATCTCGGTGGTGCTGCCCACCAACCGCGCCTCGCAGATCGAGCACGCCATCGCCTCGGTGGCCAAGCAGATCCACCGGCCGCTCCAGCTCGTGATGGTCCTGCACGGCCTGGACATCGACCCGGTCGTGGTCGCCGACAAGGCCCGGATGGCGGGGATCTCCGACGTCGTGGTGCTGCCCGCCGACCCGTCGCTGACCCTGGGCGCCTGCATGAACCTCGGCATCGCCGCCGCCGAGGGCGAGCTGATCGCCAAGATGGACGACGACAACCTCTACGGCGAGCACTACCTGTCCGACCTGGTACGGGCCTTCGACTACTCCGACGCCGAACTCGTCGGCAAGGGCGGGCACTACGCCTACTTCGAGGGCACCAACACCACGATGCTGCGCATGCCCGGCCTGGAGCACCGCTACAGCTGGCTGGTCCAGGGCGGCACCTTCCTCGGCAAGGCCGACATGTTCCGCCACTACGGGTTCGAGGACATCACCCGGGGCGAGGACACCCGGCTGGTCAAGCGGCTGAAGGAGGACCGGGTAAAGATCTACTCCGCCGACCGGTTCAACTTCGTCTACTGGCGCAGCGGTGACCCCTCGATGCACACCTGGCAGCCCGACGACCACAAGCTCACCCGCGGGGCGCAGTTCTCCTTCGTGGGGCACCCCGAGGCGCACGTGATGATCTGACCCCACCCGGTCGCGCGCCGCGTGGGCCGGATGCCGCGGGCGGGCGGCACCGCTGGAACTGTTCGTCCGGCCCGCGGCGGGGAATGTCATTTATTACGTACTTTGGCCTGCCGACGGCTGCCTGGTTCGCAGCGTCCGGTCCCGCACCGGTAGGGTCGGTCGGCCGACCTGACGGCACTTGCGGCCGGTCAACCGCCACGGCAGCCGCGCTGCCGGCGGAACCGGTGGGCGGGATCGCCCCAAGGATGGAACACACGCCGCGGGGGTGGAACGTGGAGCCAGTTGGGTCCCGTGCGCGTCCGTCCCGGAACGAGGAGCCCGACATGACCCTGAACACGCCAGAGGAAACAAGTAGCTTCGCCGACCTGGCGCTGCGGCCCGAGCTGCTGCACGCGCTCACCCGCCTCGGCTACGAGGAGCCCACGCCGATCCAGCGCGAGGCGATCCCGCCGCTGATGGAGGGGCGCGACCTGCTGGGGCAGGCGGCGACGGGGACGGGGAAGACCGCGGCGTTCGCGCTGCCGGTGCTCCAGCGGATGGCCCCGGACGGCGCGGGCGGGCAGCCGATGGCGCTGGTGCTCGTGCCCACCCGCGAGCTGGCCGTACAGGTCTCGGAGGCGTTCCACCACTACGGCCGCGACCTGGGCGCGCGCATCCTGCCCATCTACGGCGGGCAGCCGATCGGCCGCCAGCTGCGGGCGCTCCAGCAGGGGGTCGACGTCGTGGTCGCGACGCCAGGCCGCGCACTCGACCACATCGGGCGCGGCACGCTCCGGCTGGACGATCTCAAGATGGTCGTGCTGGACGAGGCCGACGAGATGCTCGACATGGGGTTCGCCGAGGAGATCGAGGCGATCCTCCAGGAGACCCCCGAGGACCGGCAGACGGTGCTCTTCTCGGCGACGATGCCGCCGCGCATCAACGGGATAGCCCGCCGCCACCTGAACGACCCGGTCCGGATCGAGATGGGGCGCGAGACGACGGCCCCGGGCGAGGCCCCGCTGGTACGGCAGGTCGCCTACATCGTCCCGCGCGCGCACAAGCCCGCGGCGCTCGGGCGGGTGCTGGACGTGGAGGCGCCCACCGCCGCGATCGTCTTCTGCCGCACCCGCGACGAGGTCGACCAGCTCACCGAGACGCTGAACGGACGCGGCTACCGCGCCGAGGCACTGCACGGCGGAATGGGCCAGGAGCAGCGTGACCGCGTGATGGGACGGCTGCGGAGCGGGACGGCGGAGCTGCTCGTCGCGACCGACGTGGCCGCGCGGGGGCTTGACGTCGAGCAGCTCACCCACGTGGTCAACTACGACGTCCCCTCGGCGCCGGAGTCGTACGTGCACCGGATCGGCCGGGTCGGCCGGGCCGGCCGCGAGGGTGTGGCCATCACCCTGGCGGAGCCCCGGGAGCACCGGATGCTCAAGACCATCGAACGGGTGACCAAGCGCCGGATCACGGTGGAGAAGGTTCCGACGATCGCCGACCTGCACGCCCGGCGGCTGGAGCTGACCCGGGCCGCGCTGCACGAGAGCCTCCTGGAGGACGACCTGGAGCGCTTCCGCGTCGTGGTCGAGACGCTCGCCGACGAGTTCGACATCATGGAGGTGGCGCTCGCGGCGGTGAAGCTGGCGCACGAGGCCGGCGGGGGCGCGGACGACGAGGAGGAGATCCCGGACGTCGCCCCGGTGGCCGGGCGGGAGGGCCGCGGCCGCCGGGAGAACACCGGGCCTCAGGAGAGGCGCGGCCGTGGCCCGGCGGGCGGGATGACCCGCCTGTTCATCGGTGCCGGGCGCAGTTCCGGGGTCCGGCCGCAGGACCTGGTCGGCGCGATAGCGGGCGAGACGCGGCTCAGCGGGCGCGAGGTCGGGGCGATCGAGATCTCCGACCGCTTCTCACTCGTGGAGGTCCCGGAGTCCGCGGCCGACGAGGTGATCGCCACCCTCCGGGGAGCCACCATCAAGGGGCGGAAGGCGACGGTCCGCCGGGAGCGCTACGGGTCGCGCTGACCTCCGCTCCGTGCGGGCAGTCGGGACCCGGTACGGGCTGCCGGGTTCACCGGACGTCCCGCGCGGAACAGGTGGACGGGGCCGTGCACGGAGGCCGGGTTCACCGGACGTCCCGCCGCGCGCGGAACAGGTAGCCGGAGAGGACGGCGGCGCCGAGCAGGACCTGCCCGGCCGGGAACGCCTCCGGAACCGGCCGCTGAACGGTCAACGCCAGGAGCAGGGGGACGCATCCCAGGGTGGCCAGGTCGACGCCGGTCACGGCCCACAGGAGCGGTCCGGTGGGGATCGCGCCCCCCGGTGTGTCGATCACCGGCATCGAGTGGTCGACGGGCCGCCGGCGCGCCGTCCGCAGCGCTCCTGCGGCCACGGCGGGGGCTGCCGCCGGCCCCAGCAGCCACCACGGGCCGGAGGTGAGGGCGCCTTCCAGCGCCAGGCCGCCCAGGGCCAGGGTCAGCCAACCGGCGCTCAGCAGCACCGGCAACACCGCTCTCGCGGCCAGGCCCTCGCGGAAACCGACACCGAGCAGCCGGGCCAGAGCGGGGTTGTCGCCGTCCCGCCGTGCACCCGAGGTGCCCGCCGCCGCGACGGCCAGCGCACCGGTGATCACCACTGCCGCCGTCAGCGGGCCGAGGCCACCGGTGGCCCGCGCGACCAGGAACGGCAGCAGGGAGGTGCCCAGCATCGCCGCCAACCGTCCGGGCCGCCGGGAGAGCCGGCGCCAGTCCTGCCATGCCTGGGCCGACGGCGCCGGCAGCGCCGGCCACCGGCGCGAGCGCAGGAGGCGCCCGCGCCAGTGGTTGTCCTCGGCGATCCAGGTCAGGGCCCCGGGTTCCATGCCGGCCGCCGCCGTGGCCACGTGCCCCACCCGGCTGGAGGCGGCCAGCACGGTCCGTGCGGGGATATCGCCCAGTGACGCCCATGCCCGCCGTACGAGCAGGGCCGCCACCATGGCGGACGCTCCCGCCAGGGCCATGCCGTACGGCACGGGCGCGGACGCGGCGGCGAGCAGCCGGCGCCCCGCGCCGGAGCCGAGCAGCGCGACGGCCGCGGCCAGCAGGACCGTCACCACGACGGTCGCCTGCAGCCACGAGCTCCAGGTCTGCGACGCCTGGGCGAGCACCGCCACGGCCATGCCCCCGGCGCTCGCCGCCAGGCCGAGAACCACCGCCGTGATCAGCCTCACCACCGATCCGTCGGGCGATCCCAGCACGGCGAGCACGCCCACGCCGAGCACGATCCCGGCCGGTAGGGAGACCGCCGCGAGCAGGCCCGCGGTCCGGCCCAGCACGCCTCGCCGGTCCAGCGGGGACAGCACCAGCCACGCGGCGTCGGCGGCCGGCACGGCGACCGGACCGGCCGCACGGGTGACGACGAGAAGACCGGCGTAGGCCAACATGATCAGCGCGGCCCCTGCCGCGGCCCGTGCCGGATCGCTCTGCCGGGTGACGGCCGCGAACGCCGAGGACGCGGGCTGGGCCAAGACCGCGGCGGCCACCGCCAGTCCGAACAGGGCCGTATAACGGTCCAGCCAGCTCGGCTGACCGCCCTTGCGTGACCGGAGGAAAGCGCGCACGGCCGGGACCGGGTCCGCGAGGCCGCTCACCGGGTGCTCCCCGCCCGCACGGCGGCCAGCACGACATGACGGGCCCGGGTGGCTTCGGCGAGTTGGAGGTCGTGGGTGGCCATCACCACCGTCCCGCCCCCGGCCGCGTAATCCGTCAGGATCGCCGCCAGACGCCGCCGGAAGTCCGAGTCGAGCCCGCGCTCGGGCTCGTCAAGCAGCAGCAGCCGACTCGGCCGGAGCAGGCCGGACGCCAGCGAGAGCCGCTGGCGCTGGCCGGTGGAAAGGGTCAGCGGCACCGCGTCGGCGCGTTCTCGCAGGTCGAATGCCTCCAGGGCATCCTCGACCGCCAGGCGGGCCGACGCGTGAACCGCGCGCATCAGCTCCAGGTGCTCCCGGACCGTCAGTCCCGGGTACCAGGCCGGCTCGTCGCCCACCAGCGCCACGTCACGCCAGAACGCGGAGTCGTCCCGGGGCTGCCCGCCGAAGACGTCGACCTCTCCCGAGTCGGGTGGGTGCAGGCCGGCGACGCAGCGGAGCAGGGTCGACTTCCCCACCCCGTTCGGCCCGACCACGGCGACGATCTCCCCCGCGGTGGCCGTCAGCCCGACGCCTTGGAGCACCGGGTTCCCGCCGAGCATCACCTCAACGTCGCGGACCACAATGATCGGTTCATTCACCGTTCGACCCTAATCGCGGCGGGCGTCCCGCGTGCATTCCGGGCGACGGCCCGGGAAGCCGTACGCGCAGGCCGGCGGCGGATCTCGGGGCCGGCGGCGGAAAGGGCGTTTCCGGCCAGCCCCTCCGGACGGCACCACCTGACGCGCGTCCGGTGGACATCGCGGATGGTGTTCCACTAAAGCGGGCAAAGACTTGCCGGGAGCGCCGCGTGGCGGCTCCGGCCGCCGATCCCCGTCGTGAGGATCGGCCCCATGAGCGATCCTCAGGACGTCACTCCGGGCAAGGCCCGGGAGCTGGGCATGGACCGGCTCATCACCCGCCGGGACTTCTTCGACGGCGTGGCCGCGGTGGCGGGGGTCGCGGCACTGGGCTCCCTGACGGGATGCGCCGCGGGGCTGCCCAACGCCATCGGCACGGAGAGGCTCAAGGTTCCGCGGGAGGCCGGCTATCCACCGGACCTCACCGGCCTGCGGGGCAACACCGCCCAGGCGCTCAGCGTGCCCCACGCCCTGCGGGACGACCGGTTCTGGGACTACGCGGGCGTTCCCGAGCCCACCGGCGAGCACTACGACCTGGTCGTGGTCGGGGCGGGGATCAGCGGCGTCTGCGCGGCCCACCGGTGGCTGGAGCGCGCGCCGGACGCGCGGATCCTGGTCCTGGACAACCACGACGAGGTCGGCGGGCACGCCCGGCGCAACGAGTTCCACCCGAAGGACCGCAGGGGGCTGCTGATCGGGTACGGCGGATCGCAGTCGATCGAGGCCCCCTCGGTGTGGACGCCCGAGGGCAAGGACCTGCTCGGCAAGATCGGGGTGAAGGTCAAGAAGTTCGAGAAGTACTTCGACCAGAGGCTCTACACGGACCTCGGGATGTACGACAGCGTCTACTGCGACCGGGAGACCTTCACCGCGGAGAAGCTGGTCGTCCTCGCGCCGGGCCGCGCGGCCTCCCGGTGGATCGCCGAACTGCCGGTCGCCGAGCAGGCCAGGGAGGACCTGCTGATGCTCTACGGGGACCCGCCGGACTGGTTCCCCGGGCTGTCCGACGGGCAGAAGAAGGAGCGCCTGGCCGGACTGACCTACGCGGGTTTCCTCAAGGACGTCTGCAAGGTCCACCCGGACGTGCTGCGGTTCGTCCAGACCATGCCGAACGACGAGTGGGGTTACGGCTCCGACGCCTTCGGCGCCATCGACGCCTGGGGCAGCGCCGGAGAGTACGGCTACCCCGGGTTCCAGGGTCTGGGCCTCGACCGCACCGCGCCGTCACCGTACAACTCGCCCAGCATGATCAAGGGATGGGGTGCGGACGATCCGTACATCTACCACTTTCCCGAGGGGAACCAGGCCATCGTCCGGATGATGATCGGACGGATGATCCCGGGATTCACCACGGCCGCCGACATGGACGACATCAGCACCGCGACGTTCGACTACGGCCGGCTCGACCTGCCGGGCAACCAGGTCAGCATCCGCCTTTCCAGCCCGGTGGTCTCGGTCGCCAACGACGGCGACCCCGCCACGGCCACCGGCGCCACGGTGGGATATTTCGACGGGGACGTGGTCAGGACCGTCGGCGCGACCAACGTGATCATGGCCTGCTGGAACATGGTGATCCCCTATCTGGTCGGCGAGCTTCCGGCCGAGCAGAAGGAGGCGCTGCGCAAGGCGGTCAAGGTGCCGATGCTGTACGCGACCGTCCAGCTCCGCGGCTGGACCGCCTGGCAGAAGATGGGCGTCAACCGCACCCGTTTCACCGGCGCCTACTGGTCCGTGGCCGAACTCGACTACCCGGTGAGCATCGGGGACTACCGGCCCCCGATGACGCCGGACCAGCCGATCAACGTGCACATGATCTCCGCTCCCGCCGTGCCGGGCATGTCACCCGCCGCCGGCTCGGTCGCCGGCCGCTACGCGTTGATCAAAACGCCCTACGACTATCTGGAGTACAGCATCCGCGACCAGCTCACCCGGCTGCTCGGTCCCGGCGGCTTCGACCCGGGCCGCGACATCCAGGCGATCACGGTCAACCGGTGGGGGCACGGCTACGCGCCCGAGTACGCCACCCCGTGGAATCTCGACTTCTACCCCGGGGGTCCGCTCCCGGCGACTCTGGCCCGCCGGCGGGCGGGCCGGATCGCGATCGCCAACTCCGACTCCGTACCGGCCGCCTACGCCGACGCCGCCATCACCGCCGCCTACCGCGCGGTCGGGGAGCTGCAGGCCTGAGAGAGCGGCCGGGAGCCGGGGCCTGAGCGCGCGGCCGGGAGCCGCGAACCCGAGCGGGCGGCCGGGAAGCCGCGGACCTGGGCGGGCGGCCGGGAGCCGCGGGCCTGAGCGGGCGGTCATCGCCGTGACGCCCGGCAGGGTGGTGGTCCTGCCGGGCGCCCGCTACGCCTTGGCGGGAAGGGCGACGGCCGCGGCGCTGGCGTCCCAGAGGGTGCGGGCCAGGACGGGATCGCTCATGCCCGTGGGGACGGTCTGGGGGGCGCTCTTGGCGAAGTAGCGGCCCGGGTGGGCGGCGCCGTCCGGGTGGGTGGCGAGATGGACCATGGTGCTCGCGCCCTGCTCGACGGTCTGGCCCATGCCGGGGATGTTCTTCACCATCCACATCAGGAACGTCTTCGCGGCGAACTCCGTCTTGATCACCCCCGGATGGAAGCAGGTGGCGCTCACTCCCGTCCCGGCGAGCCGCCGGGCCAGCTCCACCGTGAACAGCGCACCCGCCTGCTTGGTGTCGCCGTACTGCATCCAGCCGCTCCAGCGCCGCCGTTCCCTGTTCAGGTCGGAGGGATCCACCTGCCCGGTCTTGCCCGCCCGGGACGAGGTGGTGATCACCCGGCCGGTCACCCGGTCCAGCAGCAGGTTCGTCAGCAGAAACGGCGCGAGGTGGTTCACCTGGATCATCGTCTCGTGGCCGTCGCGGGTGAGCGTCCGTTCGGTGGTCATCACACCCGCGTTGTTTATCAGCACGTCGATCCGCGGATAGCGGGCGAGCAGCTCCGCGCCGAGCCGGCGGACGTCTTCCAGCGAGGTGTAGTCACAGGTGAGGGTCTCCGGCGCCGTTCCGGAGACGGCCCTGACCCGTTCGGCCACCCCGGCCACCTTGGCGGGATCGCGGCCGACCAGGACGACCTGCTGCCCGCGCCTGGCGAGCTCAACCGCGGCGGCCGCGCCGATTCCGGCACTAGCCCCAGTAATCACACTAATCATCAGATCCTCCACTGCGGAGTGACCTTATCGGTGCTAGTCTCCTGTGCGATCTTCCGGAGGCATATTCACCCCAAAGTCACGAAAGCCTCCACACGCTCAGAAGTTGGGACGAGTGGGCATGGGTTCTGGAAACCGGTCGATTCGGTTAAAGATCTTCTTGCTGCTGCTCTTACCCCTGTTGTCGCTCAGCGCGCTCTGGGGATTCGTCCTCAACCTGACCGTCGGCGACGGGGTGGACCTGTTCCAGGCGAACTCCCGATACCAGTCCGTCGGCCTCACCTCCACCCAGCTGGGGCTCGAACTGCAGGCCGAGCGGACGCAGTCCTCGGTCGCGATCAGCTCCCGGGTCCTGACCAGCGAGATCGGCCAGCAGCGCGGCCGTACCGACCGGGCTGTCGAGAAGTTCCGCGACGCCGCGCTCGCCGACGACGCCCACAGCCCGGAGCTGAGCGCCGCGCTGGACACCCTGGTTCACCAGCTCGACCGGCTGCCGGCCATCCGCGCCGGCATCGACGGCGGCCAGGACGCCCGGCTGGTGGTGTTGTCGAACTACAACCGGATCCTGGACTCGGTCTTCCTGCTGTACGACCAGATGGCCGCGGTCCCCGACCTGGCGATCTACCAGCAGGCCGCGGCCATGCAGTCGATGGGCAACGCCCGCGAGATCCTCGCCAGGGAGAACGCGTTGATCAGCGGGGCGCTGATCGACTACCGGATGTCCGCCGAGGAGCGGAGCGCCTTCGGCGGGTACGTCTCCACCCGGCGTTTCCTGCACGCGCGCGGCCTGTCCGCCCTGGACACCGAGCTGGGCGGCCCGTACCGGGACACCTTCGACTCCGCGGCCTTCGAGAAGTTCGTCGCACTGGAGGAAGCCGTCGTAGGGGCCACCGGTGGGACCCTTCCCCCCGAGGCGCGCGGCTGGAAGGCGACCACGGACGGAGTCGCGACCTGGCTCGACCAGATAGGCCTCTCCGCCTCCAAGGAGCTGGCCAAGCGGTCCCAGTCGGTGGCCACCGACATCATGGTGCGGATCGTCGTGGCCGGCGGCATCGGCCTGATCGCGGTGATCACGTCGATCATCATCTCGGTCCGTTTCGGCCGCCGTCTGGTCGGCGAGCTGGCCGGGCTCCGCTCGGCGGCGCTGGATCTGGCGGAGGAGCGGCTCCCCCGCGTCGTGGAACGGCTCCGGCGCGGCGAGGAGGTCGACGTGTACGCCGAGGCCCCGCCGATCGTGGTGAACGGCTCGGCCGAGGTCCGCGACCTGGCGCACGCGTTCGGCTCGGTGCAGCACACCGCCGTCGAGGCCGCCGTCGGCCAGGCCAACCTGCGCCGCGGCGTCAGCCAGGTCTTCGTGAACCTGGCCCGGCGCAATCAGGGCCTGCTCCACCGTCAGCTCACCCTGCTGGACAGCATGCAGCGCCGGGCAGGCGACCCCGACAGCCTTGAGGACCTGTTCCGCCTGGACCATCTGACCACCCGCATGCGGCGGCACGCGGAGAGCCTGATCATCCTGTCCGGCTCCGCGCCCGGCCGGACCTGGCGCAGGCCGGTGGCCGTGGTCGACGTCGTCAGAGCCGCGATCTCCGAGGTCGAGGACTACAAACGGGTCAGCGTGCCGCCGATGCCCGACGCGTCGCTCGACGGGGCCGCGGTCGCCGACATCGCCCACCTGATAGCCGAGCTCGTCGAGAACGCCACGCTCTACTCACCGCCGCAGACCATGGTGACCGTCCGCGGTGACGTGGTGTCCAACGGATTCGCCGTCGAGGTGGAGGACCGCGGCCTGGGCCTGAGCCCCACGGAGTACGAGGCGATCAACGAGCGGCTGGCCGACCCGCCGGAGTTCGATCTGGCCGACAGCGACCGGCTCGGCCTGTTCGTGGTGGGCCAGCTCGCCGCCCGGCACGGCATCCAGGTCCTGCTGCGCGATTCACCGTTCGGCGGCACCACGGCCATCGTGCTCATTCCCCGCACGGTGCTCGCCCAGACTCCTTCGCCGCTCACCATCACCGCCGAGCGGCTCGCCGAGGGGCAGCCGGAGTTCTTCACGCCCGCGCCGCCCGCCGCCCTGACCACCGGTCGCTCCGAGCCGGGTCTGCCGCGCTCCGAGTCGGGGCTGCCGCGCCGGACGAGGACGGTCCCCTCAGCCGCGGGTTCTTCCGCGCCGCCGCTCGCCGCGCCGGCCCCCTCCACACCGGCCCTCTCCGTGGTGACCGACCTGCCGGGTCGCGAGGCCGCCCACCGGCCCGGCCGCGGGCCGGCCCATGAGCCGATCGGCTCGCCGACCCCCGAGCCGCCTCGCGCACCGGTCGGGGAGCCCGCTCTCAGGACGGCCGGCGAGCCGGTTCGCGAGACCACCGGACCGGGGAACCTGCCCCGCCGGGTACGGCAGGCGAACCTGGCCCCACAGCTACGGCAAGAGTCCCCGGCGCCTGTCGAGCCGGAGCAGCCGCCGGAGCCCCCCGAGCGTTCGCCGGACGAGGTCCGCGCTCTCTTCTCCGCCTTCCAGGCGGGGGGACGGCGTGGGCGCGAGGAACAGGGAAATGACTTCGCACACCAGACGACAGGCGATAAGGGGGACTAATGACCGGAAAAGCGACTAACACCGGCGAGCTGAACTGGCTCCTCGACGACCTGACCACCAGGGTGGGCGCGGTGCGCCAGGCGGTGATCCTGTCCACCGACGGGCTCGCCGTCGGCTTCTCCAAGGGACTCAGCCGGGAGGACGCCGAACACCTGTCGGCGGTCGCGGCCGGATTCCAGAGTCTGGCGCGCGGGGCCGGCCGGCACTTCGGCGGCGGTGAGGTGCGCCAGACGATCGTGGAGATGGAGTCGGCCTTCCTGTTCGTCACGGCCGCCGGCCAGGGAACCTGCCTGGCCGTGCTGAGCAGTTCCGACGCCGACGTCGGCCACATCGCCTACGAGATGGCGATGCTGGTCAAGCGGGTTGGCCAGCACATCTCCACCCTTCCCCGCCAAGGGCTCTCGTGAACGAGGCGGGCGCGCACAGAGGACACCGGTCGTTCGGTTCCCCAGCCGAAGGCACGGGACCCGGATGATGCAGTGGATGGACGAGGAGGCCGGGCCGATCGTCCGGCCTTATGCGCTCATCGGAGGGCGGACCCGCTCATCCGGCGACGAACTGGACCTGGTCGCGATGGTCACCGCGACCGGGGCCATCGTGCCCCATGGCTTCGTCCCCGGACCGGAACAGGAACGCATCCTCTCCCTGGTCACCACCGCGACATCGGTGGCCGACATCGCCTCGGACCTCGACCTGCCACTGGGTGTGGTCCGCGTTCTCCTCGGTGACCTGCAGGACCACCAGCTCATCTCGATCGGGCGCGCTTCGGCGAGCGAGCGCATTCTCAAGGAAGTGATCAATGGACTTCGGGCCCTCTGACGAACCCGTCGCGCTCAAGATTCTCATCGCGGGCGGCTTCGGGGTGGGCAAGACCACGCTCGTCGGCGCGATCAGCGAGATCCGCCCGCTCCGTACCGAGGAGGTGCTCTCCGACCGCGGCATCGGCATCGACGACGTCGACGGCGTGGAGGGCAAGACCACCACCACGGTCGCCATGGACTTCGGCCGCATCACGATCCGGGAGGGCCTGGTCGTGTACCTGTTCGGCACCCCCGGGCAGGAGCGGTTCTGGTTCATGTGGGACGAACTGTCCTACGGCGCGCTGGGCGCGGTCGTGCTGGCCGACACCCGGCGGCTGACCGACTGTTTCCCCTCGATCGACTACTTCGAACAGCGTGGCACGCCGTTCATCGTGGCGGTCAACTGCTTCGACGGAGCCGAACGCTACGAGAGCGAGGACGTGCGGGTGGCCCTCGACCTGGACCCGGACGTGCCCGTACTGCTGTGCGACGTCCGGCGCCGCGCGTCGGCCAAGGTCGTGCTGGTGACGCTCGTGGAGCACTCCCTCAAAGTGCTGACGGCGAGCCAGCGCTGACCGGATCCGGCGGTCCGCGGTCTTCACCGCGGACCGGCCGGCCAGGCGCGGCCTCGGGTCTCACAGCGCCCGGAGACCGCTGATCACTTCCTGCAGGAGTCCTTCCGGGGGAGCCGTGGCGGCCGGGATCGGCGAGCGCACCAGGATCAGGCCCTGGTCCAGCAGATCCCCCAGCAGCACCTTGATCACGCCGATCGGCAGTCCGGCGTCCGAGGCGATCTCCACGATCGGCCGGGTCCGCCGGCTCAGGCCGAGCAGCCGCCGGTGCTCCGAACCCAGGTGCGCGTTCGCGAAGACCGCCGACCCCGTCGCCACCACCATGGACAGCAGGTCGAAGGCGCCGGAGGATGTGCTGGTCCGCCCGCCGGTCACCGCGTAGGGGCGGACGACCGGCCCCGCCTCCTCGTCGATCCACTCGATCTCATCGCTCATTGGCCGGTCACCCGGGGCACGGTGGCGAGGTGCTGCCCGACCCGGGTGACCAGACGGGCCATCTCGTAGGCGATCAGGCCCACATCGGCGGCCCCCGTGGTCATCACCGTTAGGCAGCTCCCCTGGCCGGCCGAGGTGACGAAGAGGAACGCCGAGTCCATCTCCACCATCGTCTGCCGTACGGCTCCGCCGCCGAACTGCAGGCTGGTCCCCTTGGCAAGACTCTGGAAACCGGAGGCCACCGCCGACAGGTGATCGGCGTCCTCTTTGCTCAGTTCTCGGGACGAGGCCACCATGAGCCCGTCGTTGGACAGGATCAGCGCGTGCGAGACGTCCGCCACACTCGTGACGAAGTCATCCAGAAGCCAATACAGCTCACCCGGCACGTGGTTAAACCCCTTCCCCTCTGATGATCACAATCGTTGTGGTCTCCGTCGGTTCCGCCGATCGGGCCCGGCGGTGGCGCTCCCACCCCCGCCTCACGGCTCCCCACCGCCGTCTTCCCCGTCCGACCTCCCGCGCCGCCATCCCGCCTGCAGCGAGCTCAGCAGCGCCCGTGCCTCCTCAGGAGACCGCGCCGCCAGCTCGGCGGCCGGAGACGGATCCTGCCGCAACCGCGGCGAGATGGCGGCCTGACGCACCCGGCGGGGCAACCCGCCGTTGACACGCCGCGGCGACTTCCACAGATCCGCGGGGGCCGGCGCCGGAGACTCCGCGGGCGGTCGGGGCGCGACGGCCCGCAGGCGCTCCACCGGCTCGGCGCCCCCGGTGATCTCCCGCAGCGCCGGCTCCGCCGGCTCGACCGGTTCCGGGTCGCCCAGCAGGGACTCCGGCAGCAGGATGACCACGCCGGTCCCGCCGTACGGCGAGGTCCGCAGCGTCACGCCGATCTTGTACCGAGCGGCCAGCAGGCCGACCACCGCGAATCCGAGCCGGTCGGTCTCGGCCGGGTCGAGCTCCGGCGGGCTGGCCAGGCGCTCGTTGATCGCGGCACGCTTCTCGGCGGTCAGTCCGAGTCCCCTGTCCTCGATCTCGATGGTGAAGCCGCGTCCCACGAGCTCGCCCCGGACCGACACCTCGCCCCCGGGCGGTGAGAAGACCGTGGCGTTCTCGATGATCTCGGCGAACAGGTGCATCATGTCCGCCACCGCACTGCCGACCAGGGTGGTGCCGGGCATCGGGTAGATCCGCACCCGGGCGTAGTCCTCGACCTGGGCGGCGGCGCCGCGCAATACGTCCTCCATCAGGACCGAGGAGCGCCACTTGCGGCCCGCGGCGCCACCGGAGAGGATCACCAGGCCCTCGGCGTGGCGGCGCATGCGGGTGGTGAGGTGGTCGAGCCGGAACAGGTTCTCCAGCGCGTCGGGATCCTCGGCCTGCTTCTGCATTCCGTCGAGCAGCTTGAGCTGGCGCTGCAGCAGGGACTGACTCCGCCGGGCGAGGTTGCGGAAGGACTGGGCGACACCCTCGCGCAGTCTGGCCTGCTCCACGGCCGCGTTCACGGCGCGATGCTGGACGCTGTCGAAGGCGGCGGCGACGTCGTGGACCTCCGCCGTGCTGCCCAGCGGTTTCAGCGAGGGGGCCTCGGCCGCCATGTCCACGCGTTCGCCGCGGCGCAGCTTCTCCATGACCTGCGGCAGCCGTACCTCCGCCAACTCCGCGGCCGCCCCCCGCAGACCGGCGAGCTCCCTGGTGAGCCCCCTGCCCACCCGGTAGGAGACCATCAGCGACGCGATGACCGCGACGAGTCCGAGCACGCCGGCGATGCCCGCTTTGGCGAAGGTCGCCACGGCGTCCGGCGTCGCGCGGTCGTAGAGGGCGACACCGGCCGCCGTCACGGATCTCTGGTAGGCGGCTTCCAGGGCGTCGCTGGCGGCCCGCCAGTCGGTGGGCGACACGCGAGCCCCAGCCAGCAGGCGCTCCTCCAGGCCGGTGAACCTGCTGTACAGCTGTGAGTCGGTCAGCTCGTCGAAGGGCCGGCGCAGCTCCGGTGCCAGCTCCGGAAGAGCCTGGTCCATGAGGAAGAGCCGCTTGGTGGACAGCTGCGTGAACAGGCGCAGCTCGCTCCCCGCCAGCGGGCGGCCACGTGCCAGCACCCCGGCGGCGAGCGCCCGCTCACGACCGAGGAAGTCCTTGGCGTAGACGATCACGGACAGGCCGCGCGACTGCCGGTAGAGCGGCAGGTCGTTGCTGAGGCTCATGGCGGTGAAGAGCCGGTTCAGGGCGTCGGGCACCGTGGAGAAGTCGTTGACGAGGGCGATCGGCCCTATCCGGCCGCTGTCGATCTTGGCCCGGACCGTGTCGAGCGCGTTCACATGGCTCGTCAACTCGTCGAAGCGGGCCCTCATCTCCGCGCTCATGGCCGACTGGGCCGACGCGGAGGTGGTCGCCTTCCGGAAGCGTTCGCGGGCCTGGTCGGTGACGACGCGCTGCCCGGCGAGGGTGGCGCGGTTGGCGTCCGATCGGCTCGCCATGTACTCGGCCGACAGCAGGTGCTCACGCTGCAGCGCACCGTTCAGCGTGTCACCGGGCGCGCCGAAGGAGTCGTAGAGCGTGGTGACTTCGAGCAGACTCACCGAGTCGCCGACGGTGACGGTCGCCGCGAAGCCCCACAGGGCGACCAGCGAGGTGAGCGGGATGGCCACCAGCACCGAGATCTTGAACCGGATGGACTTGCTCGATGCCATGTCACCTCTACGGTCCGGTCCTGGAGCGCCGGAGGCGGAGGCCTCCGGAGATCTCTAGATCGCCGCTGAGGATAGCACTGACTGGTAGAGGGATTCGTATCCTATTTGTGACCTGTCATGAAATAGTCATGTCCTGAGACAAGTCCGCTCAAAGCGGCGCGTGAGGCGCGAGCGGTGGCCCGCGTCCAGACCGGCTGCGACAGCCGTACGACCCGCATCCAGGTCAGCTGCGACAGCCGTACGGCCAGCACGCCGACCAGGGCGACCTCGGCGCCGAGCAGCACCCGCTCGGCGAGGCCGATCAGCACCTGGCCGCCGGGGAGCGCCACGTAGGTGATCGCCAGCAGCCCGAACCCGCCGGCCAGCGCCAGCCACTCGACCGGCCTGGCCACCGCCCGCCACCGCTCGTCCTGCTGGAACCGCGTCACCATCAGCGCGCCCGCCACAGGCATGGAGACGAACACGGTGACGAAAGCGGCGACCGACACGTAGTCGTACATCGGAGCGGTGGCCGGCATGACCGCGATGACGACCAGCGCCGTGCTCCACGCCAGCATCAGCCGCTCCGCCGCCACGCCGACCGACGCCCTGGCCGCCCGCAGGCCCGCGACCAGGGCGAAGGACCCCACCCCCAGGGACGCCATGGCGAGCTCGACGGCCCCTCCCCGGTCCAGCGCCGCGTACTCGCCGATCGTCAGGTTGAGCGGGTCCAGGTGGGGGTCCGGGTCGAGCTGGCCGACGACCGTGGCCACCGCGGCCATCACGATCCCGGCGCAGGCGACCAGCGGGTAGAGCCTCTTCAACGCGAGCATGGGCCAAGACTGTCCCACCGGACCCTGTCCATACATCCGGCGACGCCCCTGATCCGACCCTGACCCACCCCTGAGACGCCGGCGACAGCGGGCCGGGCGGGGGCCGGCCGTCAGCGCCCGCCGGAGATCCGGGCGTCACGGACCTCGGCTGAGACGGCCGGCGACGGCGGGCGGAGCGGGCCGTCAGCGCCCGTCGTGGAACTGGGCGTCACGGACCTCGGCGTAGCGGGCTCGCACGGCAGGTGTGGCGTCGGCCTCGAAGCGCTCCGCCCCGGCCGCCTCCCAGACCGGCGGCTCGTCGCCGCCGTCGAGCAGCCAGGCGGCCTGCCTGGCCGCCCCGTCCGCGACGTACTCCCCGGGCCGGGGGACGACCACCGGCCGTCCGAAGACCATCGGGGCGATCCGCCGTACGGCCTCCGACCTGGCACCGCCTCCGATGAGCAGCACCCGGGCCGGGTCCAGCCCGAGGGCGTCGAGGGCGTCCGCCAGGTGGCAGAGCATGCCCTCCACCGCGGCCCTGGCCAGGTGGGCGGGGGTCGAGGTGCCCAGGGTCAGCCCGTGCAGCGAACCGGTGGCGGCCGGCAGGTTCGGAGTCCGCTCGCCCTCCAGGTACGGCACGCAGACGAGGCCGTCCGCCCCGGCCGGGGCCTGCAGGGCGAGCTGCCCGAGCCGGTCGAGGTCGACCCCGAGCAGCCGGGCGGCGGCGTCGAGCACCCGGGCCGCGTTGAGCGTGCACACCAGCGGCAGGAACCGCCCGGTGGCGTCCGCGAACCCGGCCACGGCACCGGTGGGATCGGCGCTCGGACCCTCGGCGACCGCGAACGCCGTCCCCGAGGTGCCGATCGACACGACCACGTCGCCCGGCAGGGCGCCCACCCCGAGAGCGGCGGCCATGTTGTCCCCGGTCCCGGCGGCGAGCCGTACCGGCCGGGAGGAACCGGGGACGCGCAGTTCGCCCGCCGGATCGCGGGGGCCCAGTACGCGCGGCAGTTCGGGGACGGAACCGAAGGCCATCTTGAGGAGGTCGGTCCGGTAGGAGCCGGTCGCGGGCGACCAGTATCCGGTCCCGGACGCGTCACCCCGGTCCGTCACCGACTCCCCGCCCAGCCGCCAGGTGAGCCAGTCGTGCGGCAGGCACACCCTGGCCGTACGGCGGGCGTTGCCGGGCTCGTGCTCGGCCAGCCAGCGCAGCTTGGTCACCGTGAACGACGCGACCGGCACGCTGCCGACCGCCTCGGCCCACCCGGCCGGCCCGCCCAGCTCCGCCACCAGGTCCCGGGCCGCCCCGGCGGAGCGGGTGTCGTTCCACAGCAGCGCGTCCCGCACGACGGCGCCGGAGGAGTCCAGGCAGACCATGCCGTGCTGCTGGGCGCCGACGCTCATCGCCGCGACGTCGTCCAGCCCGCCCGCCTGCGCGATCGCCTCCTGGAGCGCCGACCACCAGGCGGCCGGGTCGACCTCGGTCCCGTCCGGATGGGCCGCGCGCCCCTGCCGCACCAGGGCTCCGGTCGCGGCGTCCCTGATCACCACCTTGCAGCTCTGGGTCGACGAGTCGACCCCGGCCACGAGAGTCATCCGCGGACCCCGAGGAGGTGCTCCATGGCGAGCTGGTTCAGCCGGGAGAAGTGGAAGCCGCGCGCGGCGGCCCGCTCGACGTCGAAGTCGTCGCGGTGCAGGTCCTCCAGCGTCTCGCCGGGGGCCAGCGTGGGCTCCGACAGCTCGGCGACCCTGCTGGCGGCGAGCGCCTCGGCGACCTCCGGGTCGGCGCGGAACGCCTTCACCTTCTCCTTCAGGATCAGGTAGGTGCGCATGTTGGCCGCGGCCGAGACCCAGACGTCCTCGGCGTCCTCGGTGCGCAGCGGCTTGTAGTCGAAGTGGCGGGGGCCGTCGTAGCCGCCGTTCTCCAGCAGGTCCACCAGGAAGAACGCGTTCTTCACGTCGCCGTGGCCGAAGACCAGGTCCTGGTCGTACCGGGTGCCGTGCTGGCCGTTGAGGTCGATGTGGAACAGCTTGCCGTGCCAGAGCGCCTGCGCGATGCCGTGCGCGAAGTTGAGCCCGGCCATCTCCTCGTGGCCGACCTCGGGGTTGAGACCGACCAGCTCGGAGTGCTCCAGCTCGTTGATGAACGCCAGCGCGTGGCCGACGGTCGGGAGCAGGATGTCGCCGCGCGGCTCGTTCGGCTTGGGCTCGATGGCGAACCTGATGTCGTAGCCCTTGTCGATCACGTAGGAGGTGAGCAGGTCCATGCCCTCCTTGTATCGGCTGAGCGCGGCTCTGATGTCCTTGGCGGCGCCGGACTCGGCGCCCTCCCGCCCGCCCCAGCAGACGTAGGTGGTCGCGCCGAGCTCGGCGGCCAGGTCGAGGTTGCGCATCACCTTGCGCAGGGCGTAGCGGCGGACCTCGCGGTCGTTGCTGGTGAACCCGCCGTCCTTGAAGACCGGGTGGGTGAAGAGGTTGGTGGTGGCCATCGGGACCTTCATCCCCGTCTCGGCCAGGGCCTTCTTGAAGCGCTCGACGGCCCTGTCCCGGTCCGGTTCGACGGCCAGCAGGTCGTCGTCGTGGAAGGTGACCCCGTACGCGCCGAGCTCGGCGAGCCGGTGGACGCTCTCCACCGGGTCGAGCGGAGCGCGGCTCGCGTCTCCGAACTGGTCACGGGCCTGCCAGCCCACGGTCCACAGCCCGAAGGTGAAGCGGTCCTGGGGCGTGGGCGTGTAGTCGCTCATCTGCGGTCCTCCGATTTAATCCACTTTATGGACTTAATATGATACGAGGTGGTGGGATCGTCAAGAGGGGGTGTTCCATGACACAGGCCGTACGCCATGACTCGATGCGCGCCCGCAACCTCGGCGTGGTCCTCGGCGAGGTCCGCCGGAGCGGTCCGATCACCCGTGCGGCACTGGCCGAGATCACCGGACTGACCAAGACCACGGTGTCCAAGATGGTCGGCGACCTGCTCGACGCGGGCATGGTCACCGAGTCGGGTGCGTTGCGGGACGGCGAGCGGGGGCGTCCGGGCACCGCGATCGACCTCAGCGGAGAGCGGGTCGCGGCCCTCGGTCTGGAGATCAACGTCGACTACCTGTCCGCGTGCGTCGTGGACCTCACGCTCTCGGTACGGCTGCGCTGTGCACAGGCTGTGGACAACCACACTGCCACGCCTGTGGAAACCCTTTCCCACCTGCAGAAACTTGCCCACAAAGCTGTGGATGAAGCACGTTCCCAAGGTCTCACCATCGCCGGATCCGCCCTCGCCGTCCCCGGCCCCGTGGACGGCGGGCTCCTGCACTCGGCCCCGAACCTCGGCTGGCACGACGTCCGCGTGAGCGACCTGCTGGACTTCCCCGTGGAGGTGGAGAACGAGGCCAATCTGGCCGCGCTGGGCGAGCTCTGGTTCGGCTCCGGGGCAGGCGACTTCCTCCACGTGTCCGGGGAGATCGGCATCGGCGCCGGCCTGGTGGTCGGCGGTGCCCTTTTCCGCGGCGCCCGGGGCCTGGCCGGAGAGCTCGGCCACGTGGTCGTCTCCCCCGACGGCCCCGCCTGCCGCTGCGGCGGACGGGGCTGCCTGGAACAGTACGCGGGCCAGGAGGCCCTCCTGCGGGCCGCAGGGCTCGGCGAGCCGCCCGGACCGGGCGGGCAGGCCGGAGCAGCCGGGACCGCCGGACCGGGCGGGGTGGCCGGCGCGGCGGGAGCGCTCGGGCCGGGAGGAACGGCCGGACCGGGTGGAGTGGCCGGACCGGGTGGAGTGGCCGGACCGGGTGGGACGGCCGGCGTCGCAGGCGGCATCCCCGAACTCGTGGAACGCCTCCGGGCGGGCGAAGCCGGCGCGCTGCGCGCCTGCGAGCGTGCCGGGCGGGCACTTGGCGTGGCGCTCACCTCCACGGTCCACCTGATGGATCCCGGGACGATCGTGCTGGGCGGCATCTTCGCCCCGCTGTTCCCGTGGATCCACGGCCCCGCTCACGACACGATGACCGCCCGGCTGGCCACGATGCGCCATGCCGTCCCCGAGCTCACGGTCTCCCGGCTCGGCGGCGACGCCGCGACCCTGGGCGCCGCCGGGCAGGTCATCCACCGGATCATCGCCGACCCCGGCGCCCACCTGGCCGCGGCCAGGACGCCCACCGCCCCGCGCTGACCGCGACCGGTCCCACCGACCCGACGGGTCCGACCCTCCCCGGCTCACTGCGCGGTTACGGCAGCCCACGGGTGAAAATTTCGCCGGCATCACCGGGGGCCCTCCGGCAGGAACTTTGCCGCCTTATCTGGTCGGCGTCCCTCAGTCCGTCCTCGCTCCTCAGCGCAGCCGGTAGGCGCTCAGTCCGTCCTCGCCCCTCAGCGCAGCCGGTAGGCGCTCAGTCCGTCCTCGCCGCCCGGCGCAGCCGGTAGGCGCTGGCCTTGGCGCGGTTCTGGCACGACAGGCCGCAGAACCTGCGGGAGGCGTTGCGCGTGGTGTCGAAAAAGGCCCGCTCGCAGTTCGCGGCCTCGCAGGACCGGAGTCTTTCTCCCTGGCCGACGCCGATGACCATGGCCAGGGCGGTGGCCGCGTCGGCGGTCCAGGCGTCGACCAGACGCGCGTCCGCGCGATGGAAGGCCAGCACGGGGGACCTGTCCGGATGACCGTGCAGGTTGGGGACGGCCCCATGCCGTACCAGCAACTGATTGAGACCTTCGATCACGGGCTCGGTGCGTGCCTCCGTGCCGAAGGCGGGGCGCAGCCGGGCGGCGACGACCGCGAGCCGATCGGCGTCGGCGGGCGAGAGCGAATCGCTCCGTGGCAGTCCGGCCGCGGCGAGCGCCTCCTGGATGGCCGTCCAGCGGTCCGGTCCCGTGGCCGGCGGCGTGACCTGCCGCCCGTGTGCCCGGTCGACGGTCAACTCGTTCACCAGAAGTACGGCGCGCTGCACGTGCCGTTCGACATAACTATCTATTTGCGTTTGACCAGTGATGCGCCAGGGATCTAAAGTCACTGGCATAGCCTATCTAGCCAGTGAGGAAATCATGTCGGAACACGCAAGTCTCTCGCGCAGGATGTGGCACCAGATCGAACCGGTGCACGCGATGCTGTACTTCTCGTCTCAGGCGTTCGAGGAGGCGGCGCGACTCGGTTACGACGTCGAGTCCCGGTGGCCGAGCTACTTCGCCTGGCGCTGGGCACCGCTGGGGGCCGCCGGTCCGCGGCTGGCCACCGCCACCGCCTACAGCTTCAGCCCGGCCACGGTCGCCGAGCACGTTCCGGCGATCTGGGCGACGGCCGCTCCCGAGAAGGTCCTGGACGCCCGGCTGCGGGCGGTGGACGCCACCTACCGCGCCCTGCTCGGCGACCGGCTCGACGGTCCCGACATCGCCGAGGCGGCGGAGCTGGCCAGGTGGGCGGCGGAGAGCGTGAGTGTGGCGCACCGGCCGCTGGCCGCCGCCAACCTCGACCTGCCCTGGCCCGACGAGGCGCATCTCGTGCTCTGGCAGGCCTACACGGTGCTGCGCGAGCATCGCGGCGACGGCCACCTGGCGGCGCTGATGGCCGCCGATCTCGACGGCTGCGAGGCGCTGGTCTCCTTCGCCGCGGTCGGCGCGGCTCCGGTGGCGAACTTCGCCGGACGCGGCTGGAGTGAGCAGGAGTGGGCGGCGGCGCAGGACCGGCTGGCCGGCCGCGGGCTGGTCGACGCTGACGGACAGGCCACCGAGCAGGGGCGACGGCTGCGCGATCAGGTGGAGCGGATGACCGACGACCTCGCCGCCGGTCCGTGGCGGGCGCTGGGCACCCAGCGCGCCGAACGGCTGGCCCAGCTGAGCCTCCCGTTGCTGGGTGCCGCCTTCGAGTCCGGTGTCCTCCCGATGACCAGCACGCTGGGCATCGGGAAGGTCCAGGCGCCGGTGTGAGACTCGAACTACTGACCGGCGAGCAGACGCTCGTACGGCGGTCCGAACTGGTGAGCGTCTACCGCGAGGCGTTCACCGGCCCGCCGTGGCATGAGGACGAGGACGCGGTCGTCGCCTTCCACGACCGGCTCACCGCCGACGCCGGCCGGCCGGCCGGGAGACGCAGGTCACGTTCGTCCATGTCACAGGAGGTCGGGCTATCTCGTCTCAGGGTGTGTAGCCACCGACGACCGCAGAGGAGCACACCATGGACGCGCGACTGAACTACTTCGCCGACCCGACCGCCGGCAAGGCCCTCAAGCACCTCATGTCGGCGGGCAAGGCGCTCAGGGACTCGCCGCTGCCGGCCGCCACGCAGGAGCTGGTGGCGCTTCGGGTAAGTCAGATCAACGGCTGCGCCGCCTGCATCGACATGCACACCAAAGAGGCCGCCGCTGCCGGCGAGACCTCGGTGCGGCTGAACCTGATCGTGGCGTGGCGGGAGGCCACCGTCTTCACCGAGGCCGAGCGGGCCGCGCTGGCGCTGGCGGAGGCGGGAACCCGGGTCGCGGATGCGGCCGACGGGGTCGGCGACGAGGTGTGGGCGTACGCCGCCAAGCACTACGACGAGGAGCAGCTCACCGCTCTGGCGCTCCTGGTCTCGTTCATGAACGCGGCGAACCGGCTGAACATCATCGCCCGGCAGCCGGCCGGCGACTACGAGCCCGGGCAGCTCCACTGAACGGCATCAGCGACCGGCCCGGGGTCCGGCTGCGGGCTCCGGGGCCCTCGGGCTCGGGGCGTTGCTCCGGCCTGCCGATGGTCCGGATGACCATCAGGAGATGCCTGCGCCGGTGAGTACGGCCGGGTGGGAGGCTTCAAGGGGAGGGATTCCGCGTGAGCAAGGTCGAGGAGTTCGAGGAGCTGCGGCCGCTGCTGTTTTCGATCGCCTATCGGATTCTGGGCAGTGTGGGTGAGGCCGAGGACGCGGTGCAGGAGACATGGCTGCGCTTTGACGGCTCGGCGACCCGGCCCACGTCGACCAAGGCTCTGCTGTCGGCCGCGGTGACGCGGATCTCGATCGATGTGCTGCGCTCCGCGCGGGTGCGGCGGGAGGAGTACGTGGGCCCGTGGTTTCCCGAGCCGCTGCTGAGCGATCCGTATCAGGATCCGGCGCGATCGGTGGAGCTGGCCGACTCGGTGTCGATGGCGGCGCTGCTGCTGCTGGAGCGGCTCAGCCCGCTGGAGCGGGCGGTGTTCGTGCTGCGGGAGGTGTTCGGCTTCGGGTTCGACGAGGTCGCCGCGGCGGTGGGGCGGTCGGAGGCGGCGTGCCGGCAGCTGCTGGTGCGGGCGCGGCGGCATATGGAGGCCGGGCGGCCGCGCTTCGAGACGGTCCGCAAGGAGCGGGAGGAACTGGCGTCGCGGTTCTTCGACGCCCTCCGCGAAGGCGACGTCGCCGGCCTGCGGGAACTGCTCGCCGCCGACGTGTCGATGGTCGGCGACGGCGGCGGCAAGGCCCCGCAGCTGGCCAGGGCCGTCATCGGCGCCGAGAACGTGGCCCGGCTGCTTGCCTCCGTCTTCCCCCGGCTGGCCCGGGTCGACGTGACGTTCGAGCCGCACGAGATCAACGGCCAGCCGGGGGCGATCTTCCGTGACCGGGACGGCAGGGTGCTCCACACCCTGGCGCTCGATGTACTCGACGGGCAGATCCAGACGATCCGCTCGGTGATCAACCCTGACAAGCTCGGGCACGTGGGCCCGGTAGCGGATGTCTGGGCGATCGACCGCGAAGTAAGACGGGCACGCCGGCCCACGGAATGACCGGGTCTCCAGGGCCGATCAGATCTCCGGTTTCCTCAGCACCGCGTCGCAGATCGCGGCGAGCTGGGTGACCTGCTCGGGGGTGAGCCGGTCGAAGAGGCTCTGCCGTACCGCCTCGACGTGACCGGGCGCCGCCGCGGCGAGCACGGTGAATCCCTCGTCGGTGAGGACCGCCCAGCTCACCCGCCGGTCGGCCGCACACGGCTCGCGCCGCACCCAGCCGCGCTCCTCCAACCGGGCCACCGCGTGGGAGAGCCGGCTCTGCGAGGAGTTGACCTCCGACGCGAGCTCGCTCATCCGCAGCGTGCGGCCCGGTGCCTCCGACAGCTTCACCAGGACCGCGTAGTAGGCGTGCGGCATGCCGGAGTCCCGCTGCAACTGCCGGTCCAGCTCTTCCTGGACGGTCTGGGAGGCCGCCAGGAACGCACGCCAGGTGCGCTGCTCGTCATCGTCCAGCCATCGCGTCACAAGCCCAGCTTACTTGAACTCTCAAGCACTCGGCGGTAATCTACTTGAGAGTTCAAGTTTCTACGGGAGGAACCATGCCGGTCCAACGGCTCAACCACGCGGTCCTGTTCGTGCGCGACGTCGAGCGCAGCGTGGCCTTCTACCAGGAGGCCCTCGGCTTCCGGATCGTCATGGAGATGCGGGGCGCCGCGTTCCTGCAGGCCTCCGGCTCCACCAACGACCACGACCTCGGCCTGTTCGAGCTGGGCGCCCAGGCCGGGCCCTCCGGCGCCGGACGATCCACCGTCGGCCTCTACCACCTGGCCTGGGAGGTGGACACCCTGGAGGAGCTGGAGCGGATCGCGCTCAAGCTCGGCGAGCTGGACGCGCTGGTCGGCGCCTCGGACCACTCCACCACCAAGGCCCTGTACGCCAAGGACCCCGACGGACTGGAGTTCGAGGTGTCCTGGCTGGTCCCGGCCGACCTGCTCACCGAGGAGGTGCTGAGCGGGCGCAGCGGCATCAAGCCCCTCGACATCGCCCGGGAGAAGGAGCGCTACGGCGCGCGGACCCGCGGCGGCCTCGGCGTCTCGACACCCGCCTGACCGCTCCCTCCGGGGCTCACGCCCTCGCGGGCCGACCGCGGGAGACGGCCACCCCCGCGAGGCAGAGCAGGCCGCCGATGAGGGTCAGCCAGCCGGGGATCTCGTCGAGGACCACCCAGGCCATCAGGACCACCAGGGCCGGGACGACGTAGGTCGTGGCGCCCATCTTGCCGGCGGTGGTGCGGGCGAGCGCGTAGGCCCAGGTGGTGAAGGCCAGGGCGGTCGGGAAGACACCCAGGTAGAGGACGTTCAACGTCGCGGACAGCGGGGCGTCCGCGACCTCCGACACCAGCCGGCCCGCGAACGGCAGGCAGGCCACCGTACCGACCAGGCAGCCGAAGGTGGTGACCTGCAGCGCCGAGGCGTGCCGCAGCGCGGGCTTCTGGCAGACCACGCCTCCGGCGTACGTCACCGCCGCGAGCAGGCACAGCAGGACCCCGAGGACCGACGAGCGACCGCCGTCGGACATCGACACCCCCACCACGACGGCGCCGACGAACGACACCGCCATCCCTGACATCAGCCGGGGCGGGAACCCCTCCCTGAGCAGCCAGCCGCCGAGGAGTGCGATCAGGATCGGACCGACGTTGACAACCATCGCCGCCGTTCCCGCGTCCACTTCCTGCTCGCCCCAGTTCAGGACGACCATGTAGAGGCCGAACCACAGGATTCCCGAGCCCAGGATGCCGGGCCACGCGGCGCGCGGCGGCAGCCCCGCACGCCGGACCAGCCAGATGGCGCCGAGCACCACCGAGCCCGCCAGCAGCCGCCCCAGGGCCAGCGCGCCGGGGGAGAAATACTGCGCGGCGCTGCGGATGGCGACGAATGCCGAGGCCCACAGCACCACGGTGACGCCCGCCGCGATGAGTGCCCGGCGATCCACCCGGGTGTCGGCTGTGCTGGTCTGCTCCATACGCGGAACTTTATGGGCTGGATATTTCATCCCAGACCAAACTATTCACCACCGCACTACCCCGACAGCGATCATGATCCACCATCCGGACGTGAGACCGGCGGCCGCCGAGGTGGCCGTCACCGAGTCGTTGACCGGACTACGCAGCAACACTCCGTCCGCAGGTACCTCCTGGCCTTCCTCGACCGCCGACGCGCGGACCACCCGATCGAGGAATATCACGAGCCGACCGACCAGGAATGGCGAGACTTCCAGCAGCATTTCAAGCTCCGCAAGGTCTCCCTGGGCACCTGCGGTCGTCCCTACGGAACTCCCTGCAAGCACGAACACGCCTGCCTGCCCCGTTCTCACGAACAGGAGAGTCCGATCGATGACACCTCTACGTTTGATCTCGTTCGGCTGCTCGAAGAGGCCGCCACGCTTTGGACCCGTAACGGCCAAGGTAGCAAGTTACAAATTTTGACATCTGTTACCAACCCGCTTAGCGTTTCTCGTATGGAGCAGAGAACACTCGGCGTCGACGTCGGTGTGGGGGCGGTCGGGCTCGGTTGTGCAGGCATGTCCGGCGCGTACGGACGCAGCGCCGACGAGCAGAGCATCGCGACGCTTCGCAGCGCGCTCGACGCCGGGATCACGTTCATCGACACCGCCGACCACTACGGGATGGGTCACAACGAGACGCTCATCGGGCAGGCGCTGCGACCCACCGCCCGCGACCGCGCCGTGGTGAGCGTGAAGTTCGGCGCGCTGTTCGGCGTGGACGGCAGCGTGCGCGGCATCAACGGCCGACCCGACGCGATCCCGAACTTCCTGGGCTACTCGCTGCAGCGGCTGGGCACCGACTACGTGGACATCTATCGCCCGGCCAGGCTGGACCCCGCTGTCGCGATCGAGGAGACCGTCGGCGCCGTGGCCGAGATGGTGCAGAAGGGCTACGTGCGCGGCATCGGGCTGTCCGAGGTCGGCGCCGAGACGATCCGCCGCGCCCACGCCGTGCACCCGATCACCGACGTCCAGATCGAGTACTCACTGTTCAGCCGCGGCGTCGAAGACGAGATCCTGCCCACCTGCCGCGAACTGGGCATCGGCGTCACCGCCTACGGGGTGCTCGCCCAAGGAATGCTGACCGGGACGTGGCGACCATCGGCCGGCGACGCACGGCATCGCGGTCACCTGCCCCGCTTCGCCGCCGGCAACATCGAGGCCAACCTCGCGTTGGTCGAGCGGCTGCAGGAGATCGCCGCCTCCCGCGGCGCCACGGTCGCACAGCTCGCGATCGCGTGGGTGCTCGCGCAGGGTCGCGTGCACCGGGACATCGTCGCGCTGGTCGGGGCCAGCCGACCACGCCGGATCGCCGAGGCGGTGGACGCCGCCGGCCTGCGGTTGACCGAGGACGACCTGGACGCAATCGAGCAGGCCGTTCCGCGAGGGGCGGTCGCCGGGGAACGCTACGCCCCCGCCCTGCTCGCACTCCTGGACAGCGAGCGAACGGGCGGCAGGCGCTGATGCCTGCCCGAACCCCGCTGGACGCGAACGTCATCCTGGCGGCCACCGAGGAGATCCTGCGCCGCCACGGACCGGACAAGGCAACCGTCGTCGACGTCGCACGGGCACTCGGGGTCAGCCACGCCGCCGTCTACAAGCACTTCCCTTCCAAGCAGGCGCTGCGCGAGGCCGTGACCCGGCGCTGGCTCGACCGCAATCGCGACGCCCTCTCCGTCATCGCCGCCGACAGCGCGGTCCCGCCGGCGCAGCGACTGCGTACCTGGCTGCACGCCGTCCTGGCCGGGAAGCAGGCCAAGATTCGCGAGGACCCGGAGCTGTTCGCCGCCTATGGAATCCTCGCGGCCGCGCACAGCAGCGTCGCCACCGACCACGTCGCCGACCTCTTGGGCCAGCTGACGGCCATCGTCGCCGACGGCGCCGCCGACGGCAGCCTCCGCACCGACGACGCGGAGGCCACCGCCCGCGTGGTCTTCAACGCCACTGCCAAGTTCAACCACCTCGCCCACGCGGCCGAATGGCAGAACCCCGGCATCGGCGCCGAACTCGACGAGGTGTGCAGCCTGCTGCTCGATGGTCTTCACGCCCCCACATCGCCGTAGCAGAACCCGGCCGAGCACACGCCGTGACTCGTCAGCGGCACGGCTGGCCCTGCCCATCGCCACCAGGCGGCAACGAATAAGACGAATAAGGAGGGACGAACGACCATGGTTCAAGCAATCGGAGTGACGCGGCCAGGTGGACCGGACGCTCTCGGCGAGTTCGACCTGGCGGCCGAACCGATCGGTCCCGGTCAGGTCAGGATCCAGGTGAGCAGCGCCACGGTGAACCCGACCGACGCGATGATCCGTTCTCGTCCGCGGCAGGATGAGGCGGACGCGGTGCGGGTGCCGGGCATGGAGGTCGCCGGCGTGATCACCGAGATCGGTCCCGCCGTCGACCGCCCGTTCGCGATCGGGGACGCCGTCATGGCCATCGTGGTGCCTTCAGGTGCGCACGGCGGCTACCGGGCAGACCTCGTCATGTCGGCACGCTCGGTCGCGAAGATCCCGGCCGGACTCTCGGACGTTCAGGCCGCCACCCTCCCGATGAACGGGCTCACCGCCCGGCTCGCACTCGACACGCTGGCGCTCCCGGCCGGCGCGACGGTCGCCGTCACCGGCGCCGCCGGCACCGTCGGCGGGTACGTCGTCCAGCTCGCCAAGCAGGCCGGGCTGGTCGTCGTCGCCGACGCCGCCCGGCAGGACGAGACCTTCGTCCGCGAGTGCAGAGCCGACGAGGTCGTGCCGCGGGGGGACGACTTCGCCGCAATGGTCCGCCGCCACCGCCCGGACGGCGTCGACGGGCTCGTCGACGCCGCCGTGCTGGAGGCCGCCGTGCTCCCTGCCGTCAAGGACGGCGGCACCGTCGTCACCGTCCGCGGTTACCAGGGCGACGGGACCGACCGAGTCCACGTCGCCCCGATCTTCGTCCGCGACTACGTCGAGGCCGCGGCCGAGCTCGACCGGCTCGCCGAACTCGCCGGTGAAGGACGGCTCACCGTCCGCGTGGCCGGCGAACTGCCGGCCTCCCGAGCCGCCGACGCGCATCGCTCGCTCGAACGGCGCGGCGTTCGCGGGCGGTTCGTCCTGCGGTTCGGCTGACCGATCCTCGCGGAGGGCTGCACATGACTCCCGAAAGCGCCGTCACCACTGGAGAAGCCGTCGCCGCCGCCGAACCGCGAAGGGCGACCGAGACGAACCTGCTGCTTGTGCAGCAGTGACAGCGCCCGTGGGGCGGCCATGCGGATCTCGGCCATGGCGTTGGTCCGGAAAAGCCGCCCTGGTGACCCTGACAGCGATCGGCTCGGCCTCCGGCGCATCAAACGGAGACATCGCCGCTGATGTCCGATTCGGCGAAAGGGGTAGAAGGATCGTATGACCAAAAACCAGAGCAAGGACGAGTTGGCCGTCGGTGACGAGGTCACCTGGAGCAGTCACGGGTCCACCGTGTCGGGAAAGGTGGAGAAGAAGCTCATCGAGAGGACCGACGCGGCCGGCCGGATCGTCGATGCCTCGCCTGAGGATCCCCAGTACCTCGTCCGCAGCGACGGGAGCGGCAAGACCGCCGTGCACAAACCCGCGGCGCTGCGGAGGAAGAGCTGACATGGCCGAGGACCGGAAGCAGATCTCGGCGGCCTTCGACGAGGCGGTCAACATGACAGCCGGAGAGCTGGAGAGCTGGCTGGGCACGCCCGCATCCCAGGCCGTCGGGGACAAGGCCGGGGGCGGCGAGTCGACCGGTCACGCATCCGGCCGCCGGATCATCGAGCTGCTCAGGAAGCACATCGGCGACCTGTCCGACGACGACTACGCCCACATGCGGAAGGTGACCGGCTACGTCCACCGCCACCTCGCGCAGCGCCCGTCGGGCGACGTCGAGGACACCCCGTGGCGGCACTCCCTGATGAACTGGGGACACGACCCGCTCAAGTAGCCGCCTGAAGAACCCGGGTTCGCTCAGCCGTTGACCTCACCGAACTCACGCGTCACCCGCAGCTTGATCTCCCGCTCCTTGGGCGTGTAGGCGGCGTAGAAGTCCTTGCCGCACTCCAGGTCGTCGAGCGCGTCCTTGATCTCCCTGGCGAGGTACGGCCGGGCCTGGTCGGCGGTGAGATCGGGTATGGAGCCGTTCTCACCCGGACCGAACTTCGCCTCCTCCGCGCGGAAGGCCTCCATGCCGCGCCGCGCCATCGCGGTCGGCTTGAGTGAGGGCACCGGGTATCCCTTGGACTTGAGGCAGTCACCGAAGGGCACCGCCAGCTCGGCGATCTTGGGGTCGCCGTCGAGTTCTCGCTCCTTGAGCCGCTTGATCATGTCCAAGCGCTGCATCAGGTAGTTCATCTCCGCGGACGAGGTCTTGTGCAGCACCTCCTTGACGGCCTTGCCGAAGCAGGCCTGGTCCGCTTCCTTGTAGGCGTTGAACTGCGTCTCGTTGAGAGATCCGCGATAGCGATCGTTGGGATCGGCGGGGATCGCTTCCTCGACAAAGGCGCCCGACGCCAGGTCATCGGGGTAGACGTGGGCCGCGAAGACCTGATAACCGTATTTCGCCCGGAACTCCCTCATCGCATCGAGGTCGCCTTCCTCCATCTTCCGCTGGGTCTCGGTCTCCTTCAGCGGGGGTCGGACGAACGGGATGTAGGTGAAGCCCTTCTGCTTCATGCAGTCCGCCTTGATCTGCTGGATCTGCCGATCGGCCTGCGTCCCCGCACTCTGGGCGGGGGTGGCGGTGGATCCGGGGACGGGACCGGCGGCGGGTTGCGAACCGCATCCGGTCAGTACAGCCAGCGAGAGGACGGCTGTGACGGTGAATCTCACGGACATGTGATCTCACTCCAGGAGGAAGGCATGACGAGGAGGGCGTACGCCGCGGATCGACGTCGCCGGGGGCGGGAAAGGTCAGTGCAGGGCGCGCCTGCGGCGGCCGTACGGCACGACCGCGGTGGCGAGGGTCAGGAAGGCCAGCAGGGCCCAGTAGGCCACGTCCCGCCGGGAGAGGTAGGGGAGGCTCTCGGCGAACGCGACCGACACCGCGAGCAGGTATATCGCCGAGGCCAGCGCCCAGCGCGGGTCCCGCGCCAGATGCCCGGCCCAGACGGCCAGGCCGAGTAGCACGATCTCCGCCGCGACCCTGGTCCCCGGCGGGGAGGCTCCGTCCGCACGGCCCAGCCAGGCCGGGTCGGCCGCGGCGATCGCGGGGAGCGTCGCGAGCCACCACCATGACCGTGCGCGGACCGGCCGCTGGCGCGCGGCCAGCGCCAGCAGCCCGGCGAAGGCGAGCACATGGCCGGCGACCGCGCTGTAGAGCCCGCCGGTGGAGTAGAGGGCGTGCGCGCCGAGGAAGTCCGGCAGCACCGGCAGGAGGGTGTGGTCCAGCAGAAGCGCGGCCGTGGCGAGGGCCCCCGCCTTGAGGCCGGTGAGCAGCACGAGCGGAAGTGCCAGCCGTACCCACCCGCGCAGCACGGCGAGCACCGCGAGCGCGGACAGCGCCACCCACAGCGGCAGGGACCGCGCGAACGGCACCAGCACCGCCAGGTTGGCGACGGTCAGCACCGTGGTCCCCAGGTGCAGCCCGTCGACCCAGGCGGGGCCCCGAGTGGCCTGCGTCACGCGGGCACGCAGGCCGCCGGCGACCAGCCCGGCCGCCTCCTTGGGCGACGGCAGCGAGCTGCCGGGCTCGGCGGTGTCGAGCAGGAGGCCGATGAGCTCGTCGCCGTAGGCGGACCGGTAACCGCGGGGGTAGGCCAGCAGCAGCCGGCGGTAGCGCCGCTCAAGCGCTGTCATGCGAAGAACGCCCCCAGAGCGCGGCCCCTGACCACCGAGGCGGCCTCGTGCATGCGCTCGGCCTCCGCCCGGACCAGCGCGCTGCCCGAGTCGGTGATCCGGAAGTAGCGCCGCCTGCGCCCGTCCACGGTCTCCTCGCGGTCCACGACGATCACGGCGTTGGCGGCCAGCCGATCCAGGACGCCGTAGAGGGTGCCCACGGACGGCTTGACGCGTCCTCCCGAGAGCTCGGCGACGCGCTTGATGATCGCATGGCCGTGCAGCGGGCCGTCCAGGAGCGTGGCGAGGACGAAGTACATCGGCTCGCTGACTTCTGATGATCCTCTTGGCATGCCGAGGACCATACTTCGTTCTACGGAGTATGGTCAACTTGCGAGCGCCGGGGCCCGCCGTCTCGCGGCGAGGAACCGACCGGCCCCGGCCCCGCGGTCAGAGCCTGGCGAACCAGTCGCGCACGGCCGCCACCCCGCCCGTCCCGAGGGCGACCATCAGCGCGCAGCGCGCCTTCGAGGGCGGGAGACCGCGGGCTCCGATCGCCCCCATCTTCCCCGCCAGGCCCGAGCCGAGGGGCAGGTCGTCGAGCGGAACCTCGCGCGTGCGGCTCCGGGAGGCGACGACCACCGGGATGCCCCACTCCGTCAGCTCGCCGATCGTCGTGAAGAGATCGACCGGCACGTTGGCCGTACCGGTGCCCTCCAGCACGACTCCCCGGGCGCCGGCGTCCACGACCGCGGTGAGCAGCACGGGATCCATCCCCGGGTAGGTCTTGATCAGGGCCACGTCCGTCTCCGGATCCCCCGCCGTCACCGGTGGCCGGGGCGGCGGTACGGCCCGCAGCTCGACCTTCCCGTCAGTCACGTGCCCCAGCACCGGGTGGGGCGCCGAGGAGAAGCCCGCCACACTCGTGGCGTCGGCCAGGGTGGCCCAGCGGGCGGCGTGCAGCCCGTCGGCGACGCACACGACGGCGCCGGCGCCGCGCAGTGCGGGATCGGCGGCGGCGGCCAGGGACGCGGTCAGATTGCGCGGGCCGTCGGCCGACGGGTCGTCCATCGGGTGCACGGCGCCGGTCAGGACGATCCCGCCGCGCTCCGCCGCGCGGCCCGCGAGCAGGTCGGTGAGGAACGCGGTGTCCTCCAGGGTGTCGACGCCATGGGTGATCACGACACCGTCGAACCCCCGCTCAAGGATGGCCGAACGGGCGCGGCGGGCCAGTCCCAGCATGGTCGAGGGTGAGGTGTCCCAACTGGGCTCCGCCATCACGTCCTCGGCCACCACCTCGACCGCCGGCGCGGCCGACGGTAGGGCCGCCAGCAGTTCGGCCCCGGATGCGACGTGCGGGGGACGGCGGGAGTGGGCGATGGTGTCACCGGTCGCCAGCAGCAGCACGCGCTTCACCACATGATCCCTTCGATGGTCGCTCCGCGGCCCTCGGGGCAGGCCCGGCGGGGCGGGACCGGGCACTCCCCGCACCGCCGTCCTCTTTATAACCCATAGATGACCCCAATGGGGTTATTTGCCGACGATCGCTCGGAGGGCGGCGACGTGGGCCTGGTAGGCGGCGCGACCGGCGGGGGTGAACTGGAGCCACACGCGCTGCCGGGTGTCGCGGGTGGCCTTGCGCTGCTTGACGTAGCCGGCCTCGATCAGCACGCTCACGTGCTTGCTGAGCACGGAGGCGCTGACGTCGAGCCGTTCCTGGACCGCACTGAACTCCACCTCGGCCACCGCGTCCAGCAGGGCGCAGACGCGCAGCCGGTTCGGTGCGTGGATCGTCGCGTCGAAGCCGTCCGCGGGCTCGCGCACGACCGTCATGCCTGCCTCCGAACACGTCGCTGGTGGTAGTAGCCGATACCGAGGATGGTGCCCGCACCCAGGACGGCTGCCACGATCCACCCCCACTCCTGGCCGTAGGCCAGGTCGAGCACGGCGGCGGCAAGGTAGATGACCACGAGAGGCACCACCGCGGGCCACACCTCACGCCCCTTGGCCTGCCTGAGGAACCCGACCTTCTGTACGTACAGTCGCACCGTCAGCCCGATCCCCACCGCCATGAGCAGGACCACCACGACCGTGACGGCCGTCGGCAGCAGCTGGGCCAGCGCGGTCCCGCCGGCCAGGAGGGCCAGGAGGGGCATGTACCACCCCGGTATGGGGACGGCGTCGAGCGAGGAGCGGACCTGCTCCACTTCGTGGAGCGCGGCGCTCGCCTCTTCGGGGGTCGGTCGGGGAGTGGGAGCACCGGATCCATCGTGTGTTTCCATATAGGAAAGTCTGTCACTCGCTTTCCAGTTCGTCAACACACAACTTTCCACAACGGAAACAAAAGGGTGGCGGGTGCCCCGGATCACGCCGGAGTCTCCCGGGGCACCGGTGCGAACAGCCCGGCTCCACCCGCCGGGCGGGAGAAGGTGTCGGTCCGGTTCCGGGCGGGAATCTTCTCCTCTGCGTACTGGCCTCGCTCCGGAAGCGCTTCCCCGAAGGTTCCAGAGGCCCGACCAGGAGGAGACGATCGTGGAGCCCTTGCCGGGCGGTGGACTGCCCCCGGACGACGTCGTCGTCGCGGCGCTGCGCGCCGGGGACGAAACGATGTTCGCGGCCCTGCTGGACACCTGGTCGCGGGGGATGCTCTGGCTGGCCCGGTCGCACGTGTCCACCAGCGACTCGGCGGAGGAGATCGTCCAGGACACCTGGCTGGCGGTGATCCGGGGAATCGACGGCTTCGAGGGCCGCTCGTCGGTCAAGACCTGGGTCTACCGGATCCTGGTCAACACGGCCAAGAAACGGGGCGTGCGGGAGAACCGCACGGTCCCGTGGAGCAGCGTCTTCGAGCAGGAGCGACCGACGGTCGACCGTGCACGCTTCCAGGGCGCGGGCGACCCCCTTCCCGGATGCTGGAAGGAGCTCCCCGCCGTCTGGCCGACTCCGGAGGGCGAGGTGCTCGCGGCGGAGGTGCGCGGCCGGATCGCGGCGGCCCTGGCCGAGCTACCCCCCAGGCAGCGAGCGGTGATCACCCTCCGCGACGTCGAGGGGTGCACATCCGAGGAGGTCTGCGAGATCCTGGAGATCTCCGCGGCCAACCAGCGTGTCCTGCTGCACCGCGCCCGCGCGTCGGTGCGCGGGCGGCTGGAGGAGTACTTCGAGACGGCGAGGCGGTCGGCGTAGTGGAATCAGTGCAGGATCTAGACGGTAAGGCGGTCAGCGTCGTGAAGCGGTTCAGCTGCGACGAGTCGGTGGAGCTCGTCACCGCCTACCTGGAGGACGGGCTCGACGGGCCCACCCGCGACCGGTTCGCCGAGCACCTCGGCGCCTGCGAGGGCTGCGTACGCTACCTCGCCCAGTTCCGCACCACCCTCGTCACCCTCGGCGACCTGCAATCCGAAGGCCTGCCCGGTGAAACGCGCGAGCGGCTACTGTCCGCCTTCCGGGAAAGAAGGCGTCCCTGAACCGAGGAAGGCACCGCACAACCTGCTGAGCACCCGATCGGGGACGACTCCCGCCCCGAGGCAGCCGAGCACCCGGACCGTCACCCGGATCTGCTCCAGATGAACGGCGCACGCGGCGCATGAGGCCAGGTGGCCTTCGAGGGATCGCCGCCGGCCGGCGGGCAGTTCCCCTTCGAGGTAGTCCGTGACGAGCCCCGCAGCCTCCCGGCAGCCGGTCGCCCGCCCCCATCGCGATCCGGCTCGCATCATCCCCACCCGTGTTCCATACGGCGTAGTTCCGGCTGCGGATCGATCCGTTACACCCGGCCCCCTGTAACGCTCGTGCGACTCGCGGGTCTATAGATCCGTACACATCGGACGAAGGGGGCGTGATGACCGATCTGGCCGCCGAGGAGACTCTGGTCCGGGATATCTCGGACGTGGAGGATTTCGCCCGAGGCTGCTTCCTCGGCCCCGCCGGGGACCAGGTGGGAGTCGAGCTGGAGTTCCTGGTCTTCGACCGCGAGGATCCCGGCCGTCAGGTACCGGTGGCCAGGACCGCCGACGCCCTGCCACCGCTGCCCGGCGGGAGCCGGGTGACCTTCGAGCCGGGCGGCCAGCTTGAGCTCTCCGGCCCGGCCGGACCGCTGCCGGAGGCGATCGCCGGCCTCACCGCCGACGTCGACGCCACGCGCGCGGCCCTGCGGGAGGCGGGCCTGGTGCTGGCCGGGGTGGGCCTCGATCCGATACGGCCGGCGCGACGACAGCTGCGCCTGCCCCGCTACGAGGCGATGGCCGCGTTCCTCGGCATGCCGTACGGGGCGCTGATGATGTGCTCGACGACGTCGATCCAGGTCAACCTGGATCTGGGAGAGCGGCCCGCGGTGCGGTGGGAGCGCGCGCACCTGCTGGGACCCGTGCTGATGGCGGCCTTCGCCAACTCACCGCTCAGCGAGGGCCGGCCGTGCGGGTGGATGTCGGGCCGCCAGGCGGTGTGGGAGAACCTCGACCGCACCCGGACGGCCCCCGTTCCGGCGTCCGCCGACCCCGCCGCGGCCTGGGCCGCCTACCTGCTCGACGCCCGGCTGATGCTCGTGCGCGAGGAGGGGGAGCGGTTACGTGTCATCCGCGACGGTTCGACCTTCCGTGACTGGCTGACCGCACCCACCCGCCCGCTGACCCTGGTGGATCTGGCCTACCACGCCACGACGATCTTCCCTCCGGTGCGGCCTCGCGGCTGGCTGGAGATCCGCTACCTCGACGCCCAGCACCCGGCGAACTGGCCGGTGTGCGTGGCGGTGACCCACGCCCTCGTGACGGACGACCGCGTGGCGGACGCGGCGATGGACGCGGTCGAACCGTACGCGGCGATGTGGCCGCAGGCGGCGCGGCGCGGCCTGGCGGACCCCGGGCTGCGGAGGGCGGCCGAGACCTGCTTCCGGGCCGCCCTGGCGGCGATGCCCCGCCTGGGCGTGTCCGCGGCCCTGACCCGTGAGGTGGCCGCGTTCGCCGACCGTCACGTGACCCCCGGCCGCCCGCCGGCCGTGGACCTGCTGGAACTGGTGAAAGGGCCGGCCCGGCGTCTGCCGGCCTGGCTGACCGAGGAAGGACAGGTATGAGCGACTTCAAGGAACGGATCGCCACGGAGCTGACCGCGGTGCGGAACCGGTCACTGGCCTACACCGACACCGAGGACGACCTGCTCCTGCGGCAGCACTCGCCGCTGATGTCCCCGCTGGTGTGGGACCTGGCGCACGTGGGCAACTACGAGGAGCTGTGGGTGCTGCGGGAGGCCGGGGGGATCACCCCGCTGCGGCCCGAGATCGACGATCTGTACGACGCGTTCAAGCACCCTCGCGCGAACCGCCCGAGCCTGCCCATGCTGGGCCCGGTCGAGGCGCGCCACTACATCGAGGGCGTACGCGGCCGGGTGCTGGACGTCCTCGACTCGATCGACCTGCACGGCCCCGACCCGCTCCATCGGGACGGCTTCGTCTTCGGCCTGGTGATCCAGCACGAGCACCAGCACGACGAGACGATGCTCGCCACCCTGCAACTGTCCAAGGAACCCGGGCTGGTCCGCGACGGCGTCCTGCCTCCCGGCAGGGTCACCGGCGAGGAGGAGGTGTTCGTCCCCTCGGGCTCCTTCCTGATGGGCACCGACATCCAGCCGTGGGCCTACGACAACGAGCGCCCCGCCTACCGGATCCACCTGCCCGGCTACTGGATCGACCGCTTCCCGGTCGGCAACGGCGCCTATGCCGCCTTCATCGAGGACGGCGGCTACGACGATCCGCACTGGTGGGCACCGGAGGGCTGGCGGTGGCGGCAGGAGAGCCACGCCACCGCCCCGCTGTTCTGGACCAGGGAGGGCGGCACCTGGTGGCGCACCCGCTTCGGCCGGACCGAGCCGGTGCCCATGGAGGAGCCCGTCCAGCACGTGTGCTGGTACGAGGCCGACGCCTACGCCCGCTGGGCCGGCAGGCGGCTGCCCACCGAGGCCGAGTGGGAGAAGGCCTGCGGCTGGGACGCGGCGGCCGGACGGGCGCGGACGTACCCGTGGGGTGACGACGTTCCCCGGCCCGACCGGGCGAACCTCGGCCACCGGGCGGCCCGGCCCGCTCCGCTCGGCGCCTTCCCCGCCGGGGCGAGCCCCTACGGCGCCGAGCAGATGATCGGGGACGTGTGGGAGTGGACCGACTCGGTCTTCCTGCCCTACCCCGGTTTCCGCAGCTTCCCCTACCGCGAGTACAGCGAGGTCTTCTTCGGCAAGGACTACCGGGTGCTCCGCGGCGGGTCCTGGGCGGCCGACCCGGCCGCGGTCCGCACGACGTTCAGGAACTGGGACCATCCGATCCGGCGGCAGATCTTCTCCGGTTTCCGCTGCGCCCGGTCCGCCTCCCCGGAGGAGGTGTAGATGTGCCGTCACGCGGCCTGGCTGGGTCCGCCCCGCAGCCTCACCTCACTGATCCACGAGCCCGGGTACGGCCTGCTCCGGCAGTCCTACGCCCCGCGGCTGCAGCGCTACGGCACGGTCAACGCCGACGGTTTCGGCATCGGCTGGTACAACGACGCCACCGGCCCGGAACCCGTCCGCTACCGGCGCGCGGTCCCCATCTGGACGGACGCCAACCTGCCCGGTCTCGCCCGGGCCGCCCGCTCGGGCTGCCTGCTGGCCGCCGTACGGTCGGCCACCGTCGGCATGCCGATCGAGGAGACGGCGACCGCGCCCTTCGCCGACGGGCCGTGGCTGCTCAGCCACAACGGCCGCGTCGAGCGGGAGGCGGTGCGGGAGCTCGCCGACGACGCGGAGAGCTCCTGCGACTCGGCCTGGCTCGCCGCCGCGGTGTTCGTACGGCGGCGCCTGGGCCACCCGCTCGGCGACGCGCTGGCGGAGGTCGTCGTCCATGCCGGGACGAAGGATCCCGAGGCCCGCCTGAACCTGCTCGCCTGCGACGGCACGTCGATCGCGGCGACCGTCTGGGGCGACACGCTCTTCCTCCGTCTCGACGACGGCGTGCTCGTGGCGAGCGAGCCGCTGGACGACCGGTCCGGCTGGCAGGCCGTACCGGAGCGGAGCCTGGTCCTCGCCTCACCCGCCGGCGTGCGCATCCAGCCGCTGTGAGCGAGATACCGGCGGGAGGAGGACTTTGAGCACAGACCGGCGGGCCGCAAATGGCCGGTCCGTGACCGGACAGCACGAGATCACCGTAACCACAGCACCCCGGTCACGGGCCGGCGAGCCGGCAGGCGAGAGGGACCGTGACCCATCGACCCAGGAGGACCCGTGTCCGTCAGCCAGTCAGCCGTACACCTGGTCAACCACCTCGATCACGACTACCTGCGCCAGGCGCTCGAACACGACGTCCGCACCGGGCTGGCGTCGACACCCAAATGGCTGCCGCCCAAATGGTTCTACGACGCGGCGGGCAGCGAGCTGTTCTCCCAGATCACCCGGCTGCCGGAGTACTATCCGACCCGTCGCGAGCTGGCCATCCTGCGCAGGGAGGCGGTGGACATCGCGGCGCGCAGCGGCGCGGACACCCTGGTCGAGCTCGGCTCGGGGACCAGCGAGAAGACCGTCCTGCTGCTGGACGCGCTCTCCGTCACGGGGACGCTGCGCACCTACACGCCGGTGGACGTCGACGCGGTCACCCTGGGCGATGCCGCGCAGCGGCTCACCGTCCGCTATCCCGACCTGACCGTGCGGGCGGTCTGCGCCGACTTCGAGCGCCAGCTGGCCCTGCTGCCCCGTCGAGGGCGGCGGATGGTGGCCTTTCTCGGCGGCACGATCGGCAACCTCGATCCGGCGGCACGCGAGGTGTTCCTCAAGGAGCTGCGCGCCACCCTGCGGCCCGGGGACACCTTCCTGCTCGGCGCCGACCTGGTCAAGGACACCGGGCGGCTGGTCGCGGCCTACGACGACGCGGCCGGGGTGACCGCCGCCTTCAACCGGAACGTCCTGCGGGTGGTCAACCGGGAGCTGGACGCCGACTTCGAGCCGGACGCCTTCGAGCACGTCGCGATCTACGACCTGCGCAGCGACTGGATCGAGATGCGGCTGCGCGCGACCCGCGCCATGGACGTGCGGGTCGACGGTCTCGGCCTGACCGTCTCCTTCGCCGACGGGGAGGAGATGCGCACCGAGATCAGCGCCAAGTTCCGCCCCGAGGGGCTGCGGCGGGAGCTCACCGCGGCCGGGTTCACGGTGCTCCACCACTACACCGACCCCACCGGGGACTTCAGTCTGGTGCTGGCCGGGGTGTGACCGGCCGGCCGCCGACGGCCTGCGCCGCCGGCCCGGCAGGTGGTGCGGTCGACAGCGTCGACTCCGGCTCAGGAGCCGAGGTAGCGCAGGACGGCCAGAATCCGGCGGCTGTAGCCGGTGGCGTGGGACAGCGACAGCTTGTCGAACAGCGCGTTGACGTGCTTTTCCACTGCGCTCTGTGAAACGTGCAGCGCCTGGGCGATCGAGGCGTTGGTCATGCCCTGGGCCATCAGTTCCAGCACCTCGCGCTCTCGGGCGGTCAGCCGGGCCAGGGGGTCGGCGTGGCTGGTGCGGGCCAGGAGCTGCCGTACCACTTCCGGGTCGAAGGCCGCGCCCCCGGCGCCGACCCGCTCCAGCGCGTCCAGGAAGTCGCCGACCTGCGCCACCCGGTCCTTGAGGAGATAACCGACGCCTTCCACGTTCGAGCTCATCAGCTCGGTGGCGTACTTCTTCTCCACGTACTGCGACAGGACCAGCACCTTGACCTCCGGCCAGCGCCGCCTGATCTCCAGGGCGGCGCGTAGTCCTTCGTCGCTGTGCGTGGGCGGCATCCGTACGTCCACCACCACCGCGTCGGGCTCCTGCGCCGCGACCGCCTCGACCAGCGCCTCGCCGTCGCCGACGGCGGCGAGGACCTCGTGGCCCTCCTCGTTCAGCAGCCGCACCAGGCCCTCACGCAGCAGGGTGGAGTCCTCGGCAAGGATCACCCGCACGGCAGCTCTGCCGTGATCGTGGTGGGCCCGCCGGCCGGGCTGGTCACGGTGAAGCGGCCGTCCAGCGCGGCCACCCGCCGCGCCAGCCCGGACAGGCCGCCGCCCGCCGCGTTCGCCCCACCGATTCCATCGTCGTGTACGCGCACGACGACCATTGTGTCGCGTTCGCGAACCTCGACGGTGACCGCGGTGGCCCCGGCATGCTTGGCCGCGTTGGTCACCGCCTCGCTGGCCACGAAGTACGAGACCGTCTCCACCGCCGTCGGCGGGCGCGCGGACAGCTCGCACACGACCTTGACCGGGATGCCGGCGCGCTCGGCCACGCCGGCCAGCGCGTCGGCGAGCCCGAGTGAGTCCAGTCCCGAGGGATAGACCCGCCAGGCCACCTCGCGCAGCTCGACCAGCGCCTGCTGCGCCTGCTCGTGCACCTGTGCGAGCAGTTCGGGCCGTCCCCGGCGGGCCCGTCCGACCAGCATGGACAGTGCCACCAGCCGCTGCTGCAGCCCGTCGTGCAGGTCCCGCTCGATCCGGCGCCGCTCGGCGTCGACCGCCGCCAGCACGCCCGCGCGGCTCTCCGCCAGTTCCGTGATGCGGCGGCGCAGCACCTCGGTGGGGTCGGGGGCGAGCATCCGCACCGCCAGCCGCCGTTCCAGTGCGTGCGCGCCCACCAGGCCCGACAGGTTCAAAAACAGCAGAACCACCCCGGCCAGGGCGGCGTAGGCCAGCAGTGGCGCGGTCGGCAGCATGCCGTCGACCGGCAGGCCCCTGCCCCAGGACCAGCCCAGGACTCCGGCCACCCCGAGGCCGCAGACGAGCAGGGCGACCGTCATGCCGCCGAGGATGCCCACCGGCAGCCTGGCCGCCAGGTAACGCACCTCTTGCCCGTCGGAGCGGGTCGCGTCGAGGCCCAGGGCGACGGGGTCGAGCCGCAGGCGGCGGGCTTCGAGCACGGCCAGCCGCCGCGCCGCCTCCCGCACGGCGCCACGGCGGGCGAACGGCAGCACCGGCAGGAGAAAGACGAGACCGACCAGGGCGGTGACGGTCCCGAGGATCACCGCCCCCAGCAGGTGCAGTCCCTTAGCCACGGAGTGCATGCCGCCCCCTGCGCCGCTCGCCCGGCGCTCCGAGGGTCTCCATCAGTTCGATCAGCCAATCCGACATGCCTCAGAGGCTAGGAGCGATCATCCTATGTCCGGAATGAGGTGCATGGCCGGTTCGAGGCTGCGGAAAACCGCAGGTACCGGCAGGCGCCTCATTCCGCCAGGCGGGCGGTGCGGCCTGCCGTCCCTGGCCGGAAACGTCTTCGACGGGCTGGGCCCGGCACTCGGCGGGTGAACGCGCCGGTGCCGGCATTCCTTGGGCTGATGATCGTAGCGCCGTGTGGTGGGGCGATCGGGAGATCACCCCACCACACGGCCTTCTTGCCGGTTGTCACTCAGGGCTTCGGCGCGGGTGTCAGCCCACGCGGCAGGAGACGGACGGCCAGGTCCAGTTCCCGCCGTGCTGGATCGTGAAGCCGAAGGTGTTCCCGTTGCCGTTGGGCTTCATCGTCATGACGTTGCCGCTTGCGTCCCAGCTCGGGGTGCCGTTCCAGGTAGCGATGATCTTCTGTGGGCTGCGCACGGTCGTCGTGACGATCCACGAGTTGGTACCCGAGACCGTGACCGACAGATTGAACCGGTCGCTCCACTGCTGCCCCTGGGAGATGGTGGCCGTGCAGCCGCCACCGCCGGTCGGGGTCGGCGTGGGAGTCGGCGAAGGCGTGGGGTCGGTGCCGCCGGTCGGTGCGACGGCCCTGCCGGTCGACGGCGAGATCATGCCGGCGCACAGGTTGCGGCTCTTCAGGCCCGCGACGATCTGCGGAATCGCAGCGATCGTCGTCGCGTAGTTGTCGTGCATGAGGATGATCTGGCCGTTCTGCAGGGTGCCGGCGGCCTGCACGATCTGGGCGGTGCTCGCGCCGTTCCAGTCCTGCGAGTCGACGTCCCAGATGATCTCGGTGAGGCCGAGCTGCTGCTCGATCGACTTGAGCGTGGAGTTGGTCTCCCCGTACGGCGGCCGGAACAGCTTCGGCGCGGTTCCGGTGATCTGCTGGATGGCCTGCTGGGTCTGCTGGAGTTCAGACTGGATCTGTGAGCTGCTCAGCTGGGTCAGGTGCGGGTGGGTCCAGCTGTGGTTGCCGATCCACATCCCGGCGTCCTGCTGGGCTCTGACCAGCGATGCGTTGTTCTGGGCGTTCTGACCGACATTGAACAGCGTGGCCCGCACCCCGTTCGCCTTCAACGTGTTCAGCAGCGTGTTGGTGGTGCTGGGGTTGGGTCCGTCGTCGAAGGTCAGGCCGACGTATCCGGCGCTGCAGTCGCCGCCGCCAGACGTGGGGGTGGGGGTCGGAGTGGGGACGGTGGTGCCGGAGCCGCCGAGGGCGGTGAGGACCGCGTCGTAGGCCGGCTTCTTGTTGTAGTTGTTGTCGAAGAGCAGCGGGGTGCCGCTGCTGCGCCATGAGTAGTGGTCGGGGATGCCCCACACCGTGATGCCCGTACAGCGCGACACCGCCAGGCAGGCGTTGACGACCGACCGGTAGCTGTTGGCCTGGGCGGTGCCGGAGCCTTCGATGTCCAGCTCGGTGATCTGCACGTCGACGCCGAGGGCGGCGAACTGCGCGAGATTCTGCTGGTAGTTGCCCGGGACCGGGGACTGGCTGTTGAAGTGGGACTGGAAGCCGACGCAGTCGATCGGCACGCCGCGGGCCTTGAAGTCACTGACCATGTTGTAGACGGCCCTGGTCTTGGCGGCGTTGGCGTCGTCGGTGTTGTAGTCGTTGTAGCAGAGCTTGGCGTTGGGGTCGGCGGCCCGGGCGGTCCTGAAGGCCTCTTCGATGAAGCCGTTGCCGAGGCGCTGCTGGAAGACCGAGTTGCGCCGGGCCCCGCTGCCGCCGTCCTCGTACGCCTCGTTCACCACGTCCCAGGAGTGGATCTTGCCCTTGTAGTGGGCCATCACGCCGTTGATGTGGTTGTTCATCGCGGTGCGCACGTCGCTCGCGGAGGACAGGCCACTGACCCAGCCGGGCAGCTGCGAGTGCCACACCAGGGTGTGGCCGCGGACCTTCATGCCCTTGCTCTGTGCGCGGTTGACGATCTGGTCGGCGGGCCCGAAGTTGAACGAGCCGCGGGAGGACTCGACCGTGTCCCACTTCATCTCGTTCTCGGGGGTGACGGAGTTGAACTCACGGTCGAGCACGGTGGCGTACGACGATTCGCCGAGGTGGTTGGCGGCGACGGCGGCGCCGAAGTAACGACCCTTCTCGGCGGCGGCCGCGCCGAGTGTGCTGGCTGCGCTGGCCGGGGCGGACAGGGCCACGGCAAGAGCTGCGCTGAGGACACCGACGGTGCCGAGAACGAGCGCGTTTCGAACACCCGAGCGGCCCATGTGATACCTGCCGTGCGGGACGGCTTTGTCGATCATGTCCGTTCCTCCAGTGGAACATTGATCGGAAATGGGGGATGTGCGTACGGTGCCGCGGTTCGCCGCGGCACCGTACTTAGGTCGCAGAGCCGCGTTGAGCCGGCGGTCTGCCGCTGGGCACCCGGGTGCAGATCTGGAGAGCTCTACTCGGGACTCATTCTGTGAATGCCTACGAAATGTGTCAATAGATTTCCGTAATGTTTCGAAAAAATGAATGTTTCATAGACTCTATACGTCTGAATACCTGGAAAAACCCACCGAAAACTTTCGGGATTCGATTAGGCTATTTCTTGGTGACCGTGCCTTTTCCGCAGGTGGGAATGGGACCCCTGACCAAGAACACGGAGTGTCGGAACACCGCAGCCCGTGGCCGGCGGAAGGCCCCGCAGTAATCGCGGAAAATACCACGGATATGGGCTTGACCTGCATGGACAGAGCTTGGCCTGCCGTCCGCGTGACCATGTTCACCAGGAGCCTCCGCAGATCACTCGATCGTGTTCAAGCGGGACAGGTCGTCGTCGCTCAGGCGCAACCCGGCGGCCCCGATGTTCTCCTCGAGGTGCGCCGGGTTGCCGGTGCCGGGGATGGCGAGCACGTTCGGTCCCTTGTGGAGCGTCCACGCGAGCCTGACCTGCGCTTCACTGACGCCGTGCGCCTTCGCGACCTCGCTGACCGCGGCCTGTTCGGTGCCGCCGGCGATGGCGAAGAACGGCACGAACGCGATGCCGTGCTCGGCGCAGAGCTCGACCAGCGCGTCGTCCTCGCGGCGCGTAGAGAGTCCGTACTGGTTCTGGACGCACACGACCGGCGCGATGTCGAGTGCCTCAGTCAGGTGGTCGGCGGTGATGTTGGAGATACCGAGGTGCCGAATGAGACCTTCCTGCTGAAGTTCGGCGAGCGCGCCGAATCCCTCGGCCAGCGACCCCTCACCGCGGTCGAGACTCTGCCCGAGACGGAAGTTGACGACGTCGAGGTGGTCGAGCCCGAGCTGGCGGATGTTCTCCTCGACCTGGCCGCGAAGCGCCTTCTTGGTACTCACATGCAGGAAATCGCCCGCCGGGTCACGACCGGGGCCGACCTTGGTGGTGATCACCAAATCATCCGGGTAGGGCGCGAGCGCGCTGTTGATCAGCTCGTTGGCGGCGCGGGTCGCGGAGAAGTAGAACGCGGCTGTGTCAATGTGGTTGACGCCCAGTTCGAGGGCCCTGCGCAGGACTTTCTTGGCGGTCTCGCGGTCACTGGGCGTGCCGTCGGAACGCTGTGCGAGACGCATGGCGCCGAAGCCCATGCGGTTGACGGTGCGGTCGCCCAGCTGCCATGTGCCCGCAGCCGTGGCGTCGATCGATGTGGTCATGGCTCCAGCCTGTCCACGCCGGGTTTCCGCTGCTCGGATTGGCAACTTCCTGCCGCCTTCGACAGCTGGGGCTGTCTTCGGTGACACTGGAGGCATGAGTGTGGTAACCACCGTCCGCGGCGAGGAGGAGCTGTTCGCGCGCACGGCCCACCTGTTCGCGACGGCCAGTGAGATCACGTGCGCGGCGCGGGACCTGAACACGTGGGCGGCGACCAGGCGTGCGCCGGACAGCCTCGTCCAGGAGACGGAGCCGAAGATGCGGAAGCTGTACCAGTCGGGGATGCTGCTGCACCCGCCGACCGCGCAACACGTGCACACGGCCGCCGCGCACGGCGCCCAGGTCCGCGTCACGCAGGACGACATCAATGAAACGGTCATCATCGACCGCCGCTTCGCGATCCTCGCCGGTGACCTCAGCGAGGGCCGGCGCAGCTACGGTGTGGTGACCGAGGCCGCGGTGGTGCAGAACATCCAGTCACTCTTCGACGCCGCGTGGCGGTCCGCGACGGAACTGGCGGTTTACCGTGCGCAGCACGCTGACCTGACCACGCTCGCGCCCCAAGTGATGGAGCTGCTGGCGTCGGGCTGTAAGGACGAGAGCGCGGCGCGGACGCTGGGCCTCGGTGTGCGCACCTACCGCCGCCGGGTGGCGGAACTGATGACGGCGCTGGGCGCCGAGTCCCGCTTCCAGGCAGGCGTCCGAGCCCGCGAACTGGGCCTGATCTAGCTGCTCCGGGATCGGGGAACCCGGAGACAGCCATTCACGCGTCCGTCGGCGGTGGAGGAGGTGCCACCGCCGACGGCATCGAGCATGTCGGCCGACGGATCCACGCAGGACCAAGAGCCTTGATCAGCCGCAGTGCTCAGAGGGCGAGGTGTACTGCGTGCTGCCGTAGTTGCCGCCCCACTGGATGCACTGCCCCTTGGCGGAGAGCTTTACCGGGCCGGCGTAAGTCGAGTAGTTACCCGGGTCCGCGACCCAGGCCCACCCCCCGGCCCGGATCACGGCGTTGACGTAGGTGCTGTTGGGGCTGTCCTTCCAGGTGACCACGCAGTTGGTGCTGCCGTTGTAGAGCAGGTAGACGGTGGCCTTGCCCAGGTCGTGCTGGTCGATCACGTGGTAGGAGCTGCCGCATGCCCCGATCGGCGTCGATGCCGCCATCGCCGGGCTTCCGGTGGCGAGGGTCCCGGCGAGCGCGGCCACGGTGGCGACCGCGAGCGCGGCTCCCTGCTTCAATCTGCGCACAGAAAATCTCCTGAGGGGTAGTCGTTCGGCGAAGCCGAGATCATCTACGGCCACGCAACCCACCGGGCTGCAGACGTCGAGATACGCACACCCTTTCGGTGGCGCCCCGACAGAAGACGATCGGGCAGGCCGGACCCGTGACGGAGGCCATCAAGTTCCACGGTTTCCGGGCAGCCATAATTGATCTGTGGCAGCTACGGTATACATACTTGTTAGGTAGGAGTCAAGAGCGGCAAAAGCCTCGTTCTCCTCTGCGGACCCGTCGATGCGGAGGGCCGGCGACTCCCTGCGTGCGGTTCCCGGGACGGGCCGGGAACCCGTTTGTCTCACGGCCTTCGGCTCCGTGCGCACGTACCGCCGGGTGGCGGAACTGATGACGGCGCTGGGCGCCGAGTCCCGCTTCCAGGCAGGCGTCCGAGCCCGCGAACCGGGCCCGATCTAGCTGCTTCGGGATCGGGGAAGCCGGAGACAGCCATTCACGCGTCAGCGGCGGTGGAGGAGGTCCCACCGCCGACGGCATCGAGCGTGTCGGCCGACGGCATCGAGCGTGTCGGCCGACGGATCCACGCGGGACCAGGGGCCTTGATCAGCCGCAGTGCTCAAAGGGCGAGGTGTAATACGCGCTGCCGTAGTCGCCGCCCCACTGGATGCACTTCCCCTTGGCGGAGATCTTCACCGGGCCTGCGTAAGTCGAGAAGTTACCCGGGTCCTGGCCCCAGGTAGTGCTCCCCTCGACGCGCATCACGGCGTTGACGTAGGTGCTGTTGCGGCTGTCCTTCCAGGTGACCACGCAGTTGGTGGTGCCGTTGTACAGCAGGTAGACGGTGGCCTTGCCCAGGTCGTGCCGGTCGATCTCGTGGTAGGAGCCGCCGCCGCAGGCCCCGATCGGCGTCGATGCCGCCATCGCCGGGCTGCCGGTGGCGAGGGTTCCGGCGAGCGCGGCCACGGTGGCGACTGCGAGCGCGGCTCCCTGCTTCAATCTGCGCACAGAAAATCTCCTGAGGAGTGGTCGTTCGGTGAAGCGCGATCATCTACGGCCGCGCAACCCGCCGGTCGGCAGACGTCGTGGTGCGCGCACCCTTGCGGTGGCGCCCTGACAGAAGACGACCGGGCAGGCCGGACCCGTGACGGAGACCCGTCGAGTTCCACGATTTCCGGGCGGCCATAATTGATCACTCGCAGGAAAGTTATACATACTTGTTAGGTAGACGTCAATGGTGGCAAAAGCCTCGTTCTCGTCTGCGGGCCCATCGATGCGGAAGCGCCCGTTCACGCCGGCGGCTCCCCGTACGCGGTTCCCGGGACGGACCGGGAGCCCGTTTGTCTCGCGGCCTTCGGCTCCGTGCGCATCGAGGGCGGCATGCGTCCGCGCTGGACATGCGCCGGGTCGATCTGTCACCATTCCTGCCATGATCTTTGGAAAGGACGACGCCACCCTCATCCGGTGAGCGCTCTCGTGCAGCGGGAAGCTGCTGAAATCCGCGAAGAATGGCTGGGCCGGGCGTTGTCGACGCTGCCCGCCGACCGTCCGGCCGCGGAGGCCGCGATCTCCGAGCTCTACCACCGGATCGGGCTCGCTCCACCACGTTTCCACTGGGTCCCGTCACCGGTCGGGGCTCTGACGACCGTCCCACCGGGTGTGCGTTCCCGGCCTTCGAAGGCCGCCGCCCACACGTCGGAATGGCCGCTGCCACCCCGGTTCTCCGCCCTGATGAGGGAGCTGTGCCGCGGACTCGACGCCCAGGTCAGATGGGTACATCAGCCGATGGACCGGCTGATCCGCCAGGAGGTCCGCAGCTCGCTTTCCCGGTCCACCAACGGTTCGCTCCTCATTCCGGTCCGGGCGGCACACGACGCGCAGTCCTACCCGGGGAGCGGCTGGTACGGGACGCAGTGCGTCTCCTGGATCGCCCACTACGACGCCCTCCGCCGGGCGGCCGGCGTGGTCTTCACTCCCGAGCAGACCCGGCAGCTCGACCTGTGGGCGGCAGCGGCCCGGTCATCCGGCTGGTGGTGGCCTCACGAGGACGTGTGCGTCATCTCCGAGCGGCCCGTCGCCGTGCACACGGAGGTGTGGGGCGACGACGGCGAAGTGCGGCTGCACTGTGCGGACGGCCCCGCCGTGCGTTACGCGGACGGGTGGGACGTGTACTCCTGGCATGGGACGCAGGTGCCCTCCTGGGTGATCACGGATCCGAGCGTCCAGCGGATCGCAGCGGAGGGCAACGTCGAGGTCAGGCGGTGCGCGATCGAGCACATCGGCTGGGCGTCCTACATCGGCCAGGCCGGGCTGCGGCTGGTCGCCGCCGCGCCGGACCCCGGCAACCCCGGCTCGGAGCTGCGGCTGTTCGACATGCGGAAGGAGACCAGGGTGCTCCTCGCGGTCAACGGATCCCTGGAACGCGACGGGCGCCGTCGCCGGTACGGGCTGACCGTGCCGGGCTTCTTCGACGATCCGATCGCCGCCGCCGGCTGGACCTACGGGCTGTCCGCCGAGCAGTACTCCCTTCTCGTCCGCCGAACCTGAGGTGACTTCCATGACTGTGACTCTCGCATCACTCTCCCAGCAGACCGGGCTCACCGTGCTCGACCACCTCGAGCAGGCGGCGAGCATCCCGGTCGTCGACGGGCTCCAAGCCCAGGGCGACCTCATCGTCATCCCGCGCTCCGTCGTCGCGTCGTCCGTACAGTTCTGGACCGCTGCCAGTTGGACGGATGTGCCCCCCGAGGGGGTCGAACTGCTCCGTGGCGCGGCCGGGGGCAATCCGCACACGCTCGTCGCCGACCCGGGCACCTGCCGGTGGACGACCGATGTGTCGGACTCCGACGGGCTGGCGATCGGCATCTTCGAGACCTCGGCCGTCGCCTACCTGCTGCATCCCGAGCACGGGGCCACCGGTTGCACGCCGGGTGCCTACGTCGTCCGGCGGCAGCGCGAGCACGAGGGGCGCAGGGCCCGCTTCGTCGCGGACTGATCTTTGGCGCACTCGGCAGGGTGTCCGCCGGGGACGGCCTCTCCCACGGGAACCCGGCGGCCGAATGCCGCACGCTCGCCGCCGCCGGGGCCGGGCCGGGTCAGGTGTCGCCAGGCGTGTCGGTGAGGGCGTTGAAACGGGCCAGCATCTGGGCCAGCGACCGCACGTCCTCTTCCGGCCAGGCGGCGAGCATCGCGTGGTAGCGCTCCTGTCGGGCCGTCCGCGCGCGGCCGAGCTTCACCCGCCCCTCGTCGGTCAGATTCAGCAGGTGGGCGCGGCCGTCCAGCGGATCGGGCTCACGCCCGATCAACCCCAGCCCCTCCAGGACCTTGAGCTGACGGCTGATGGTCGCCTTGCCGACACAGAAGTAGGTGGCCAGGTCGCTGGAGCGCGCCGGAGCCACCTCTCCGATGCGCACCAGCAGCCCGTACGCGCCGGGCTCCAACTCCGGGTGCACCACGCGGCCCAGCTCCGCGGACAGCGCACGGGAACGCCGGAGGAGGACACCGAGCTGGTGCTCGACCGCGCAGTGGGCCCCGTTCCCGTCGATGGGAACCGGCGCCGCCTGTGTCTCGGTCATCGTGCCTCCTCCCTTCGGGTGGTGATGATTATCCGCCATCTCCGCAGAGCCGGTCATCCCTCATCCGGTGGAACGATCAGATCTACGGCGCGAGTTCCCCCTGGACCGCCTGGACGTCCAGCTCGACCTTCAGGGTGGCCCCGATCAGCGAGATCCCCGCCTGCACCACCTGGTTGTAGTTCATCGCGAAATCCTCGCGGCGCAACTCGGTGACGGCGTGGAACGCGGCACGCAGGCCACCCCACGGGTCGGGGCTCGTGCCGAGGTAGGTCAGGTCGAGATCGACCGGGCGCGTGATCCCGCTCATCATCAGGACCCCGTGCAGCGTCCACCGGTCCGGACCGGCGGCGGACAGCCCGGTGCTCCAGTAGGAGATCGTCGGATACGACTCGACATCGAGGAAGTCCGCCGAACGCAGATGGTCGTCACGCGTGTCGTTGCCCGTGCCGATCGACGTCGCGTCGATCTCGACGGCGACGCTGGACGCCTCGGCGGTCGCGCCGACCTCGATCCGGCCGGAGAACTCGGCGAACCGTCCCTGCACGCTGGACAGCCCGAGGTGCTGCGCGGTCGCGGACACCTTCGAATGCGCGGGGTCGATGGCCCACCGGCCGGGCGGCGGCAGTTCCACACCGCCCTGCCGCGCGAGCACGAGTGTGCCCAGCTCGGCGGCGCCGGAAGCGGTCGCGATCGCCGTCGACGCGATGGGCGCGTATCCGGCCGCGGTGACGACGGCGGTGTAGACGCCGGGCGCCAACGGCTCGGTCAGCACCGCGCCTTCGGCGTCCGTCTCCGTCCGCACGACCTGGTTGCCGGACATGTCAGTCACGGTGACAATCGCGTACGGCACCGCCCAGCCGTCCTTCGTCCGCACCAGGGCATGCAGACCGCGCCGCCCCGAAGGCGCGCTTTCGAAGTCCTGAGGGCTGGTGTACATGGTGATCCTGCTTTCGCTCGCTTACTGGGGTGACCGCGCCCGGTGTGCCGGGCGCCTCGCTGCCGGGCTCCGTTCCCAGCCCTGTCGGGCCCCGGCCCCGGCTCCGCCGCTGCCGGGCTCCGCTCCCAGCCCTGCCGGGCCGGTCCCTCTTCGTGGGCGCGGCCCGGCGACCGATGTCACTCCGGGTGGCCGAGCCAGAGGTCGTGCCCGTCGTCGCCCCGGCCGGTCAGGGTGAGAGAGCTCGCCACCGGCGGGTATCCGGTGGCGATGACGGTGTACTGGCCGCCGGTGAGGTCGGCGAAGGCGTACTCCCCGTCCTCGCCGGTCGTCGCCGTGCCGACGACGTTGCCCGCCCCGTCGAGCAGCGTGACCCGGGCGTCGGCGAGCAGGTCGCCCCGGCTCCCGGCGCGGATCGTGCCGCGGACCCGGACACCGGCCGACAGTTCGACGTCCTGCGTGGTCTGGCCGGTGCCGACCTCGACCGGCACCGCCACCGGACGGTACGCGCCGGCGCTGACCGCGATGGTGTAGGTCCCCGCGACGACGCCGCTGAAGCCGTAGACGCCGTCCTCGCCGGTCAGACCCGTGGTGACCACCTCTCCGCGCACGTCCGTCACGATGACCATCGCCTGGTCGACCGGCTTGCCCTCCGTGTCGCGCACGGTGCCGGTGAGCTTGCCGGAGCCCGCGAGCACCAGGTCGAACTCCAGCGGATGGTCGCCGACGACCAGGGTCGCGACCTGCGGATCGTGCTCACCGGCCGAGGCGATCAGGACGTACGTGCCGCTGCGGGGGGCCCACAGGTTGTATGTGCCGTCGGGCTGGGTGGTCGCACGGCCGAGCTGGTGTCCCCGTACGTCGATCAGGGTGAGGGTGGCGTGGCCCACCGGAGTTCCGTCTCCACTGCGGATGCGGCCACGGATTCCGCTGCTCTGGAGCTCCGACGTGTACGCCGTGCTCTGGGCCGGTTCCCGGGCCGGGGCGGAGCCACTGAAACCGCGCTGATCGGCGGTGCTCGCAGCCATCCGCTCCTGCGCCTCGCGGTGGGCGTGGCGGCCGGATGCCGTGCCCCTGGCCGGAAGCGCGTCGCTGTCCGCCGGGAGCGGCTCGCTGTTGGAGGACCGCAGCGGGACCTCCTTGATGAAGAGCATGACGATCAGCGCGAGAAGCGCCAGGGGTGCGCCGTACAGGAACACGTCTCCGACACCGTGGCCGAACGCGGCCTGGACGACCGCGCGGACCGGGGCGGGCAGCGCGGAGAGCTTCGGGATCGTGCCGTCGTCGGCGGTGTTCTGGATCCCCAGCTCGGCCAGGCCGTCCGTGGTGTACTGGGCGACCCGGTTGGTCAGCACCGCGCCGAGTGCCGCGACGCCGGCCGTACCGCCGAGTGTGCGGAAGAATGTGACCACCGAGCTGGCGGTGCCCAGTTCCTGCGGCCGCACCTGGTTCTGCACGGACAGGACGAGGTTCTGCATGGTCATGCCGACGCCCACGCCGGTGAGGAACATGTAGATCGAGGTGAGCCAGTAGTTGGTGTCGGCGCGCAGCATGCCCATGAGGGCGAATCCGGCGGTGAGGGAGATGCCGCCGATGATCAGGAAGATCTTCCAGCGGCCGGTGCGGGAGATGAGCTGCCCCACGACCGCCGACGACAGCGCCAGTCCAAGGATCATGGGCAGGGTCATGATCCCGGCCATCGTGGGCGACTCGCCGCGAGCCAGCTGGAAGTACTGGCTGAGGAACGTCGTGACGCCGTACATCCCGACGCCGACGAACAGGCTGGCCAGCACGGCCAGAGTGATCGCCTTGTTGCGGAACAGCCGCAACGGGACGAGGGGCTCCGCCACCTTCATCTCCACGAGCACGAAAAGCAGCGCCAGCACGACCGCGCCGCCGACCATCGCACCGGTCTGCCACGACAGCCAGTCGTAGTCGGCGCCGGCGAAGGAGATCCAGATCAGCAGCAGCGAGGCCGCGGCGGAGATCAGTACGGCCCCGCTCCAGTCGACCTTGGCCTTGCGGGTGGACACGGGGAGGTGGAGGGTCTTCTGCAGGACGATCAGCGCTATGACGGCGAAGGGTACGCCGACGTAGAAGCACCACCGCCAGCCGAGCCACGAGGTGTCCACGATGACACCGCCGATCAGCGGGCCGGTGACGGTGGCGAGGGCGAAGACCGCGCCGATGTAACCGGAGTAGCGGCCGCGCTCGCGCGGCGAGATCATCGCCGCCATGACGACCTGGACCAGGGCGCTGAGACCGCCGACACCGATGCCCTGGACGACCCGCGCTCCGATGAGCATCCCGGGGTTCTGGGCGAGACCGGCGAATGCCGAGCCGGCGACGTAGATGACCAGACCGGCCTGGACCAGGAGCTTCTTGCTCACCAGGTCGGCGAGTTTGCCCCAGATGGGAGTGGAGACCGTGAGCGCGAGCAGGGTCGCCGTGATGACCCAGGTGTAGGTGGTCTCGCCCGCGTGCAGATCGGAGACGATGGTGGGCAGCGCGTTCGACACGACGGTCGACGACAGGATCGACACGAACAGGCCGAGCAGCAGTCCCGACAGCGCTTCCATGATCTGCCGATGTGTCATCGGAGCATCCGAATCGGGTGCCGCTTCCCGCGCCTCGGCCGGTACTGCGGTTGTCATTGAGATCCTTTCACTGTCTGCACCGTGCGGGGGAGACGAGCGACGCGGGCACAGTGCGCGTCGGAGCCCGTGCGGAGCCCGGCGAGGAGGGCTGAGAGCCCGGTGGTCTCCTCGTCGGACCGGTCGTCAGGGAACGTTGCGGGCAGGCGGGTCGAGGTGAGTGGCTTCCTCGTCACACCCGCCGTCGGGTGCGGGCCGTACCCGCCGGACGTGGAGGCTGGGGGGCCGGGCCACGTCGAGCCGCCGGACGGTCACCCGCCCACCGGCCGTCGGCCGATGGGCTTTCAGCGACTCGGCCGACCGGCCGACAGGTGCCTCGCCGCACCTCTGGGGTGTCACCGGGGGCATGAGATCCGTCCCGGAACCGGTGAACGGCACGTCTCGTCTGACCGCTCCGGTCACCGCGTGCGTGTCGTCCGGCCGGACAGGTAGTTCTCGTGGACGTCCCCCAATGACCTGATCGCTTAAATCTGGTTGCCTCGGGCAAATATATATAATTGCCCGAGGCAACCTGTCAGTGGGTGTGCGTCATTTTTTTCTGATCTTGATCCGGGCTCGGCCGTGAACCACCGGAGTGCCTGGTGGCACGGCGATCGGGAGAGAACGCCTCTCCCGGGCCTGTGACCGATGCCTCACCGAGCCCGGCGAGGCCAGGAGCCGCCCGCAGGTGGTTCCGCTGGTTCCGCGCCACGGCCGTCGGTGCCGCGGCACGGACGGAGGCAAGGAGACGGTCACCCGACCTGGACGGGACAGGCGGGCAGAATCACGGTCACGGTCAGGCCGCCGCCCTCGCGTGGGCGGGCGGCGACCTCGCCGCCGTGGGCCTGGGCGACGGAGCGCACGATGGACAGGCCGAGCCCGGCGCCCTTGGCGGTGACCAGACGGTCGGCGCCCAGCCGGCGGAACGGCTCGAAAAGCGCCGGGATCTCGTACGGCGGCACCACCGGTCCGGTGTTGCCCACCTCCACCTCGACCCGGCCGTCCTCCCGGGTGCGGCTGGTGACGCACACCCGGCCGCCTTCGCCGAGGTTGTGCCGGATGCCGTTCTCCACCAGGTTGTGCACCAGCCGCTCCAGCAGAAGAGCGTCGCCGGTGGTGGGCGCCTCGGCCGCCCGCTCGTGCACGGCGACACCGGCCCGCTCGGCTTCCGGGGCGGTCTGCGCGACCACATGGCCGACCACGTCGGCCATGTCGACCGGGAGCCGCTCGGTGATCTCGTTCTCCGAGCCGGCCAGCAGCAGCAACCCGGTGATCAACCGCTCGTGCCGGAAGTTGATCTCCAGCAGGCTCTCGCCGAGCTGCTTGACGTCCTCGGAGGCCGACTTGCGGTGCATGGCCAGCTCGACCAGCGCGCGGCCCAGGGTCAGCGGGGTGCGCAGCTCGTGCGAGGCGTTGGCGACGAAGCGGCGCTGCCCGTCGAAGGAACCGTCGAGCCGCTCGACCATGACGTCGAAGGTGTCGGCGAGATCCTTGACCTCGTCGTCCGGGCCGCGCAGCGCGATGCGCTCGTGCAGTCCCCGGCCGGCCGCCGGGGCCGCGGCGATCCGCCGGGCGGTGTCGGTGACCCGGTGCAGCGGGGCCAGCACCCGGCCGGCGACCAGCCAGCCGAAACCGGCCGCGGCTCCGCCGACGACGACCAGCGCGATCCCGCCCAGGGTGAGCAGCGAGGTGGTCGCGGCGTCATGCAGCGTGGTCTGCTGCTCCCTCATCCAGTTCTCGGCATCGGCCCCGGTGATCGATTCGCCGTTCTTGCTCAGGAACAGCATCTGCCGCCTCGGCGCCGCGCTGCCCGCGGTGGCGGACGGGTCGGACTTCTCCAGGGTGAGGATCTTCGGTGCGGAGCGCGTGAGCTGCTGGTTGAACAGCGCATACGTGGTGCCGAGCAGCACCATCCCGGCGACGAGGAACAGGCCGCCGTAGAGCAGGGTCAGCCGGGCCCGAAGGGTGATGCGCTGCGGCAGCAGTCTCGGCGGGTTCATCGAATCTCCTTGAACGTGGATACCTCCGCCTTCGGGCGGGGGAGGAAACGCGTGGGAACCCCCTCCCTTCGGAGCGGGGACGACGTCAAGGGATCCGGTACCCCACCCCGGTGACGGTCTCGATGATCGGCGGTTCGCCGAGCTTGCGGCGCAGCTTGAGAACGGCGATCCGGACGGCTCCGGTGAACGGGTCGGTGTGCTCGTCCCACGCCTTCTCCAGCAGGTGCTCGGCGGAGATCGCGGCCCCGTCGGCCCGCAGCAGCTCGGCGAGGACGGCGAACTCCTTCTTCGACAGCGGCACGTAGCGGTTGTCGCGGAACACCTCGCGGCGCGCCGGGTCCAGGGTGATGCCCGCGCGCCGCAGCACCGGCGGCGCCGCCGGCCGGGAGCGGCGCCCGAGCGCCTGGACGCGGGCGGCCAGTTCGGGGAAGGCGAAGGGTTTGGTGAGGTAGTCGTCGGCACCGATCGAGAGGCCGGACACGCGGTCGGTGACCTCGGCGGCGGCGGTGAGCATCAGCACCCGCGCCGCCGAGCCGGCCTCGACCAGCTCGCGGCAGACCTTGTCGCCGGGTACGGCGGGCAGGTCCCGATCCAGGACGACCACGTCGTAGTCGTTGACGCTCGCGCGTTCCAGCGCCGCCGCGCCGTCGTACGCGACGTCGACCGCGTGCGTCTCGTCGCGCAGCCACTCCGCGATCGCGTCGGCGAGCAACGGCTCGTCCTCCACCACCAGTACCCGCATCCGTCGTCTTCCTCTCCCTGGGCCGGGGCCGCTCCGCACACCGACGCGTGACGGTCCCTGCGGCAATGGTCGCCGATCACTGCGTTTCCTCGCCGTTAGTGATCGTTTTCGGTGGCCGTGGAGACGACCGGCGGCCATGGAAACGGCGGGGAAACACACCGTCGCGTTACATCACCTTCCGACAGGCCGGAAGCGGTCCGGCCACGACGGAAAGAGACGGAACAATGCGACTGTGGACCCGCGGCACCCTGGCGGCGCTGCCGCTGGCGCTGACCTTGGCCCTGACCGGATGCGGCGCGGACGACGGTGGCAGCACGGTGGCCTCGGCGGGTGGCGACAAGAAGCCCACCGGGGCGGCCGGCGCCGCCAAGAGCGTGAGCCCGGACGAGATGGGGGTGAAGTTCGCCCAGTGCATGCGCGAGCACGGCGTCGACATGGAGGACCCCGAGCCGGGCGGGGGCATCCGGCTCACCCTGAAGAAGGGTGAGCAGTCGGAGAAGGCCATGGAGGCCTGCCGGGAGTACAGCCCGCAGGAGAACGGCTCCAAGCAGGCGGATCCCGAGGCCGAGGAGAGAGGCCGTAAGTTCGCCGCGTGCATGCGCGAGAACGGCCTGGAGGACTTCCCCGACCCCCAGCCGGGCCAGCGCGGGATCAGGATCGACAGGAAGATGGGCGAGGACCCGGACTTCGCCAAGGCCCAGCAGAGCTGCCAGGGCATCTTCTCCGGCGGCCCGGGCGGCGGAGCGGACCAGTGACGGACGGAGCCGCCGTGCCGGACCGGGAACCCGCCGAGGAGACGCGCCCGCGCCGGCGGAAGCGCCGTGGCGGGCGGATCGCCGCCGCGCTCGTCGTCGTGGCCGCGGGCGGCGCGGCCGCCGCCGCGTCGCTGGGTTTCGGCGGCGGCAGTCCGGCGAGCGGCACGGCGGAGAGCACACTGCCGCCGAAGACCGCCGAGGTGACCCGGCAGACGCTCACCGAAGCCCAGAGCGCCGACGGGGAGCTCGGTTACGGCCCGGCCACCACGGTGACCGGGCGGCTGCCCGGCACGATCACCCGCCTGCCCGCCACCGGCCGGCGGATCACCCGGGGCAAGGCGCTGTACGAGGTGGACGACCGGCCGGTGACGCTGATGTACGGCTCGATGCCCGCGTACCGCACCCTGGAGCAGGGCATCGAGGGTCCGGACGTCAAGCAGTTGGAGCGGAACCTGAAGGCCCTCGGCTACGGCGGGTTCACGGTGGACGACGACTACACCTACGACACGGCGGAAGCGGTCATGCGGTGGCAGGAGGACCGGGGCCTGGAGGAGACCGGTGTCGTCGAGCTCGGACGCGTCGTCTTCGCCTCCGGCGCCCTCCGCGTGGACACCCTCCAGGCCGAGGAAGGCGACCCGACCTCGCCGGGCCGCAAGGTGCTCTCGTACACCGGCACCAGCAGGGCCGTCACCACGGAACTCGACACCACCGACCAGCGGCTGGCCAAGAAGGGCGCCAAGGTCGCCATCACGCTCCCCGACGACACGACGATCAACGGCCGCGTCGACGAGGTCTCCACAGTGATCAAACCGGGTAGCGGCCAGGGTGACGACCCGCAGACCAAGGTCGAGGTGGTGGTCGAGCTCACGGGTAAGAAGGCGCAGCGGGCCGCCGGTGCCTACACCCTGGCCTCGGTGGACGTCTCCTTCACCGCCGGCACGCGTGAGAACGTGCTCACCGTCCCGGTCGCCGCGCTGCTGGCGCTACAGGAGGGCGGCTTCGGCGTGGAGGTCGTCACGGGCTCCACCTCGTCGTACGTTCCCGTCAAGACCGGCCTTTTCACCGGCGGCCGGGTTGAGGTGTCCGGGGACGGGATCACCGAGGGCACGACGGTGGGGATGCCGGGATGATCTCCCTGACCGACGTGACGAAGGTCTACCCCGGCGGCGTCACCGCGCTCGCCGGCGTCTCGCTGCACATCGGCCGCGGTGAGCTCGTCGCCATCGTGGGCGCGTCCGGCTCCGGCAAGTCGACCATGCTCAACGTGCTCGGCACCCTCGACCGGCCCACCTCCGGCAGGGTGCGCATCGACGGGCACGAGGTGGGCCGGCTCTCCGACGCCAAGCTGTCCGCGCTGCGGGCGAGCCGCATCGGCTTCGTCTTCCAGCAGTTCCACCTCGCCGCGGGCACGCCGGCGCTGGACAACGTGGCCGACGGGCTCCTGTACTCCGGGCTGCGGCACGGCGAACGGCGCCGCCGCGCGGCGGCGGCGCTGGAGCGGGTCGGGCTGGGCCACCGGATGGACCACGAGCCGCACGAGCTGTCCGGCGGCGAGCGCCAGCGTGTCGCCATCGCGCGAGCCGTGGCCGGCGACCCGCCGCTGCTGCTCGCCGACGAGCCCACCGGCGCCCTCGACTCCGCCTCGGGAGCCGGGGTGATGGAGCTCATGCGCGAGCTGCACGCCGCCGGCACCACCGTTGTGATCATCACGCACGATCGGGAGATCGCCGCGTCCCTGCCCCGCCAGGTGCGGATGCGTGACGGCCGGATGGTGTCCGACTCCGCGCGGCACGACGGCGCCGCAGCTGTGCCGGGGGTGAGCCGATGACCGCCGACGTACTGCAGCCCGCCCGGATGTGGCCGCGCGACGTGGTCAGGGTCGGCGCGGTGGGCCTGCGCACCCGCCCCGCACGGGCCTTCCTCTCCGCGCTGGGGATCGCCATCGGCATCGCCGCGATGGTCGCCGTCGTCGGTATCACCTCCTCCTCCCGAGCCGAGCTCGACCGCACGATCGCCTCACTGGGCACCAACGTGCTCACCGTCTCGCCGGGGACGACCATGACCGGCGAGCAGGCCCAGCTGCCCACCGAGGCCGAGGCGATGGTGGGCAGGATCGGACCGGTGGAGTCGGTGTCGGCCATCGGCCTCGTCGACGGTGCGAAGGTCTACCGCACCGACAAGATTCCCGTGGCGGAGACCAAGGGGATCGCGGCCTACGCCGCCCGCGCCGACCTGAACTCCGTCATCGGGGCCCGGGTCCGCAGCGGCACCTGGCTCAACGCCGCCACCGGCACCTACCCGGCGACGGTGCTCGGCGCGACCGCCGCGAAACGGCTGGGCATCGGCCGCGCCGGCCCCGACACGCAGGTGCTGATCGGCGGCGACTGGTTCACCGTGCTCGGCATCCTCGCCCCGGCCCCGCTCGCCCCCGAGCTGGACACCGCGGCACTGGTCGGCTGGCCGGTGGCCGAGTCCGAGCTGGGGTTCGACGGGCACCCGACCACCGTCTACACCCGCTCCGAGGAGTCCCAAGTGGAGTCGGCCCGCTCGGTGCTCGGCGCCACCGCCAACCCGGAGGCGCCCAACGAGGTCGAGGTCTCCCGCCCCTCGGACGCGCTCGCCGCCAAACAGGCCGCGGGTGAGGCGTTCACCGGGTTGCTGCTCGGCGTGGGCGCGGTGGCCCTGCTCGTCGGCGGGGTCGGAGTGGCCAACACCATGGTCATCTCGGTGCTGGAGCGACGGGCGGAGATCGGCCTGCGCCGCTCGCTGGGCGCGACCCGGGGTCAGATCCGCACCCAGTTCCTCGCCGAATCCCTCATCCTCTCCGCTCTCGGCGGGGCCGGCGGTGCGCTGCTGGGTGCCGTGGTCACCTACGGCTACGCCGCCTACAAGGGCTGGCCGGCCGTCGTCCCGATCTGGGTGGTGCTCGGCGGAGTCACCGCCACCCTCGCCATCGGCGCCCTGGCCGGCCTCTATCCGGCGATCCGCGCCTCCCGCCTTTCCCCCACGGAGGCGCTCGCCACGCCGTAGTCCCGTCGGCGGAGGCGCTCGCCGCGCCGCGGTCCCGTCGGCGGAGGGCGTGGCGGGGAATCCTTCACCGCTTCGGATCGGCGGTGGCGGGGCCGGGCAAAGGCCTGTCCAAGCGTCCGTGTCGCGAGCGCGGATCCGTGCGGTCCCCTATCTCCTTGGCAGGAGTGTTGGTGACACTCCCCTGGAGGGCGAGATGAGGAAGTTGCTCCACGCCGGTGTGCTCGCACTCGGCCTGCTCGCGGCCGGATGCGGCGGTGCCGGTGAGAAGGAGGCGGCCGCGCCGATCGCCGCGGACCAGGTCAACGCGTCGCCCAGCCCGTACGCGAGTCCCGACATGTCCGAAGGACCGATGAGCGGGGCCCTGATCGAGCTGGGGGATACGGAGATCGGAAAGGTCCTGGTAGGCGAGGAGGGCCGCACGCTCTACCTCTTCAAGAAGGACAAGGACGACACGTCGTCATGTTCGGGCGACTGCGCGGCGGCGTGGCCGCCGTACATCACCGATGGAGAGCCCGAGGCCGGCGACGGCGTCAAGGCGGATCTGCTCGGCACGACCAAGAGGGAGGACGGTACGTCACAGGTGACCTACAACCGCCACCCGCTCTACTACTACGTCAAGGACGAGAATGCCGGCGACGTCAAGGGCAACGATGTCGAGGCTTTCGGCGGGGAATGGTACGCGGTGACCGCGGACGGCAAGAAGGCGAAGGACAAGAAGGACGACTGAGGCCCGGCCCGCGACGCCGGGGCGCTCCCGCCCGGCGGTGCGGTAGGTGAGCACACCTCCGGGATCCTTGCCGGGCACCGGCCCGTAAGGACCCCGGAGGTATGGGCGCGGCAGCACCTGCGGCCCACGCTCCCCTGACGGCGTCCGGGTGGCGGCCTGGCGGATCAGGCTCAGGACAAGGACCCCGTCAGTCCGGGGCCCGCGGGCCCGGTCGCCTCGCGGAGAATCGCCCAGGAGTCGGCCACCGGACCTAGGTGGCCGAGCTTGTCAGGGTTGCTCACCGTGCGGATCGTCTGGATCTGCCCGTCGAGGATGTCGAGCGCCAAGGTGTTGACGACCCTGCCGTCCCGGTCGCGGAGGATCGCGCCCGGCTGGCCGTTCACCTCGTGCGGCTCCATGAGACCGCCGATCCGGACGAACGGCGGGACGAGTGCGGCGAGCACCCCGGCCACGCTCTCGAGGCCGATGATCTGGGTGGCCACTTGCGGTGCCTTACCGCCACCATCACCGATCATGTGAACGTCGGCGGCCAGCAACTCCCGTAGCCCATCGATGTCGCCTTCCTTGAAGGCGTCGAAGAATCGTCCGGCGAGTTCCTCGCGCTCTTTGCGGTCGGCCTCGTATCGGGGCCGACCCGCGTCCATGTGGCGGCGGGCCTGCACCGCGTGCTGGCGGCACGCCGCCTCCGATCTTTCCACCGCCGATGCGATCTCCCGGAAGCTGAACCCGAACACCTCCCGCAGCACGAAGACCGCGCGTTCGAGCGGGCTGAGCCGCTCCAGCAGGAGCAGGGCCGCCATCGACACCGAGTCGGCCAGCTCCGCCGAACGCTCCGGGTCCTGGTAGGGGTCGGTCAGCAGCGGTTCGGGGAACCACGGCCCGACGTATTCCTCCCGGCGGACGCGGGCCGACCGCAGCACATCGATCGCGATCCGGCTCACCACGGCCGACAGGAACGCCTTAGCCGACCTGGGCTCGATCGGGGAGGCCTCATAGCGCAGCCAGGTCTCCTGAACCGCGTCCTCGGCCTCGCTCACACTGCCCAGCATCCGGTAGGCGATCGAGAACAGCAGCGGCCGCAGCTCCTCGAACTCCTTGACCCGCCTCACATCAACCCTTCCTCAACGCCCTGACACCACGACGGATGGTGAACGGCCCAGCCGAGCTCCCACTTGGCCTTGACGTTCGAGAAACCGCGCCCCTTGGTCATCATCATCACCGCCACCACCTCCCCGGCCGGTCGCCTCGGCCGCGACCAGCAGGTGATCTGTCCCCTGTTTGTCACGAACACCCGCATGACCATCACCTTCCCGCTACTCAGAGCCTGGCTCTGCCACCTGAGACGAGACAGCCCAGCCGTTTGTGAGATCGGAGGCAAGAAGTCAGGAGGGATCGCCGTCTGGGGCAAAACCCGAGACGTGCTCGGCCGCCCGCAGGCCCAAGACCGGGCCGCTGATCAGGCAACCGCCACCGCTGCCGCTCGGTGCCATGCCACAAGCGTCAGGCGTGGGAGGCGCAGGTCACACTCGGCGGTTCTCACATCTTCGCCGGGCTGTCTCGTCGTAGGGGAGACAGTCCCTCTCTGACAGGAGCTTGGCCATGAATGAGCACGAGACGCACCAGCAGGTGGCGCTGATCACCGGGGCGAACAAGGGCATCGGCCGCGCGACCGCCGAGCAACTCGCCGCGCTGGGCATGACGGTCCTGATCGGCGCCAGAGACCTGCGACGCGGTGCGGAGGCCGCCGCGGCGGTACGCGTGGCGGGCGGCGACGCGCACGCGGTCACCCTGGACGTCACCGACCCGGCCACCGCGCAGGAGGCTGCGGAGTGGATCGAGGAACACCACGGCCACCTTGACGTGCTGATCAACAACGCCGGCATCACCGGCTCCGGACAGGTCGCACCCGAAGACGCCCACGATCAAATCCCGAGCTCCGTCGAGCTGGACATGGTCCGGGCGGTGTTCGAGACCAACGTCTTCGGGGTGATCACGGTGACCAACGCCATGCTCCCGCTGCTGCGGCGGTCACCGGCGCCGCGCGTCGTCAACGTCAGCAGCGCCGCCGGGTCACTGACCATCGCCAGCATCCCGGACGGGCCGCTGGCCGGGCTGCCTGCGTCGGCCGCGTACACGCCCTCCAAGACCGCGCTGAACGCACTGACCGTGCAGTACGCCAACGAGCTGTGGAAGGACGGCATCCTCATCAACGCCGCCGACCCCGGCTACGTCGACACGGAGATCAACAACCACCGTGGGTACCTTACGGTCGCGCAGGGCGCCGCGGTCCTGGTGCGCCTGGCCACGCTCGGTGCGGACGGGCCGACCGGTGGGTTCTTCAACGAGGACGGCCCCGTGCCCTGGTAGCGGGCGCCACGGCTGATTTCCGGCCGGCGTCGCCGCTGATCGTCACGTTGTCGATGTCCGAAGTCGTCCGCACAGATGGCGAAGTCGTCCGTACAGCGAACCGCCGGGCTCGCCACCTGACATTCGGCGCCGTGCCGATCAGCGCGACACGCTCGCTCACGTTGACCGTGTCTGATTTTTCACTGTCACCACAATGAAGGTAAGTAGCCGATGAACGGTCCTATCGGTGGCCTGCGCCGCCGAGCTCGCCTCGTGGCCCGGCTTAACCGCCTGGCATTCATTGCCCTGCTGGCGGCAGTGCTGCCCGCAACCACGCCAACCGCCGACGCGGCCGACGCCGCCCGGCGATCCGCCGCGCCCGGCTCTTCCATGGCCCGGTGCAGCACCGGTTACCTGACGTCCGTATTGCGGCTGTCCCACGTCACGGTGAACTCCGCGATCCTCAACACCACAGGCGGTTACACCCCGCCCGGGGCGACCACCCCGATCACCGGGCTACCCGGTTTCTGCGCTGTGGCCTTGACCCAGACCGACCCCGCGGACAACCCCATCCATATCACCGTCTGGCTGCCCGCGAAATGGAACGGGCGTTTCCAGGGCATCGGCGGAGGTGGCTACGCCTGCGGAATCTTCTATGCCCCAGCACCGGGGTACGTCAGCCCCTCCCTTGCGGAGACCCTCAAAGGCGGATACGCGTCCGCGGCCACCGACTGCGGGGTCCCATCGACCGACGGATACACCGGCGGCTGGGCGCTGAAGCCCGACGGCCGGCTCGACCCCCACCGACCCGCTGGCGGCGATGGTGGCATGGGTGGAGCACGGACAGGCGCCACAGTCCATCCCGGCCGCACTGACCGACCCGGTCACCGGCGCGGCAACCCTGTCACGACCGGTGTGCGCCTACCCACTCGCGGCCCGCTACACCGGCCACGGCAGCACCGACCAGGCACGGAACTTCACCTGTGAGCCCACCTCCAAGGCGGATTGACACTGGTCAAGCCGCAGGAGCTGCACATCAAGGAGGTGCACAGGCTCGTCGACGAGCCGCTCGCCTGGAGCACCGCGCTCGCGCCGCTGCACCGGCGTGACGAGTACGGTCCGCCCCCGTGACGTACTCGCCGCGTCATCCCACCCCGCGAGCTGTGGTGCGAACCTCCCGGGCCCGCTCGCGGGGCCAACCGCGCCGCCGAATGGCCGGTCGGTGAGCCGAAACCGACCAAGTACCGACGAGCACGATGGTGTCCACGGTGTTCTCCGGTAACGCGTGGACCGGCCCCGGGCAGGACCATCCGATACTGGCTAGGATCGCGTCATACAAGCTTGTTCTGATGGGGGATGGTGACCGAGCACACGCATCCGGACGGCCGCCAGCGCGTCTCCTTCGCGGCGGCCGCGGCGGCGCTGTCCCGTCTGGGACGGCTGCGTGACCTGCCGGTCATCCTCATGCTGGCGTGGGTGGGCTGGCTGGCCATCCCGTGGCCGTTCAGTGGCCTCGCCCAGGCCCACGGCACGACCGACCAGTCGCTGAGCACGGGCACCTCGGCGGGCCGGGCTCTCGGCATCGGCACGTCGACCGGCCAGACCACGGACGCCGCCGGCGCTGCGGCCCGGATCCCGGCCCACCCGGCGCTGCTCGTGAAGGCGGCGACGCGGACGTCGACGTCGATGCCGCCGCATACGGCGACGGACGCGGAGCCCGCGAGGGCGACACGTACGGCAGGGGCGACGCGGACGGCGACGCTCGCGGAGCCCCTGCGGACGGCGGCCGACGCGGTGGTCCCGCCCCGCCCCGGCCCGGTCACCGGGACGGCGCAGGCCGCCCTGAGCATGCGGGAGCTGATCGCCTCGGAGCGGGCCCGCATCGCCGGGGAGGTGCACGACGTGGCCGGACACGGCCTCGCCACCATCGCCATGCAGGCCGGGGTCGCCCTGCTCATGCTCGACGAGCGCCCCGACCAGGCCCGCGAGTCACTGGAGGCGATCCGTTCGACCAGCATGCAGGCGCTCAACCAGCTCCGCTCCGCGCTCGACCTCATCGACCCCACCGCCGCAGACCACGACCTGCCCGCGCTGATCCACGGGGTGCGCGCGGCCGGGCTGCCCGTCGACGTCGAACCGGCCAGGCCGGATGTCCCCGCGCACCTCGAAGGCACGGTCTACCGGGTCGTACGCGAGTCGTTGACCAACGTCCTGCGGCACGCCGGTCCGACCAGGGCCCTGGTCCGATTGGCCAGTGATCCGTGCGCGTTCGTGCTGGAGATCGCCGACCGGGGGAACGGCACCTCAGGAACGGCCGAGGGCCGGGGGCTGACCGGGATGCGGAACCGGGTGAAGGAAGCCGGCGGCATGTTCAGCACGGGCCCCCGGGAGGGCGGCGGTTTCCGCGTCGTGGCACGCTTTCCCGCAGAGACCGCGGGCGCAGGGACCGCAAGCACAGGGATCGCAGGCACAGGGGCTTCGGGCGCAGAGACCTCGGGCGCAGGGACCGTATGACGGGGGAAGTCCCATGATCGGAGGTGCCGGGTGAACCCTCCGGCGGGTTCGATCCGGGTGGCGCTCGCCGATGACCAGGCCGTCGTGCGTATGGGGCTCAGGGCGCTCATCGACCGTGAGCCCGACCTGGAGTTCGTGGGTGAGGCCGCCGACGGCGCCGCGGCCCTCCGGCTGCTGGGTGACACCCGGCCCGATGTCCTGCTGCTCGACATCCGCATGTCCGGCATGGACGGCATCGACACGCTGCGGGCCATCGCCGCCGACCCGGCGCTCAACGCCATCCGGGTGGTCGTCGTCACCACCTTCGAGCTCGACCAGTACGTCTTCGCCGCCCTCCAGGCCGGAGCGAGCGGGTTCGTCCTGAAGGACAGCGCTCCCGAGGAGCTCACCCACGCGATCAGGGTCGTCGCCTCGGGTGAGGCGCTGCTCTCCCCCTCCGTCACCAGGAGGGTCATCGGCCGGTTCAGCCACCACGACGCCGCCCCGGTCGAGGGGCTCGACCGGCTCACCCCCAGAGAGCGTGAGATGGTCGCCTGGGTCGCCACCGGCCGGTCGAACGACGAGATCGCCACGGAACTCGTCATCAGTCCCGACACCGTCCGCACCCATGTCAGCCGCGCCATGGTCAAGCTCCACGCCCGCGACCGGGCCCAACTGGTCGTCTTCGCGGTCAGGTCCGGGCTGACGGTCCCTTGAGGAAGCCCTGGTAGGTGCGCTGCTCCAGCTGCGACTCGATCTGCTTGACCGTGTCCAGCCCCACCCCGACCATGATGAGGACGGTCGTCCCGCCGAACGGGAAGTTCTGCTGGGTCCCGGGGTCACGCAATATCACGAACGCGATGATCGGGATCAGTGACAGCGTGCCGAGATAGGCCGCTCCCGGCGCGGTCAGCCGCGAGAGCACATGCCGCAGATACTCCGCGGTGGGCCGCCCCGGCCGGATGCCCGGCACGAATCCGCCGAGCCGCTTCATGTTGTCGGCCACCTCCGCCGGGTTGACGGTGATCGACACGTAGAAGTAGGTGAAGGCCACGATCAGCAGGAGGTACGCCGTCACGTAGACCGGGTGGTCGCCCGAGACGAGATAGCGCGAGATCCACTCCGCGACCGGTCCTGTGCCGCCCATCAGCCCCATCGCCAGCTGCGGGAGGAAGAGCAGGGACGAGGTGAAGATGACGGGGACGATCCCGGCCTGGTTGACCTTCAGCGGAAGGTAGGTCGAGGTCCCGCCGTACATCCTGCGCCCGACCATCCGCTTGGCGTACTGCACCGGGATCCGCCGCTGCGCCTGCTCCATGAACACCACCGCCGCAACCAGGAAGACCCCCGCGACCAGCATCGTCACCAGCGCGACCGGGCTGAGCACGAAGATGTTCGACATGTAGGAGGGGAACACGGCGACCACCTGCGTGAAGATCAGGATGGACATGCCGTTCCCGATCCCCCGATCGGTGATCAGCTCTCCCAGCCACATGATCACGCAGGTCCCCGCCACCATGGTCGCCACGATCACCATGACCGTCATCGGGTCCTGGTCGTGCAGCACCTGCCGGTTGCAGGAGGGGAAGATCCGGCCCGCGCGGGCCAACGACACGACCGTGGTGGCGTTGAGCACGGCCAGTGCCACCGTCAGATATCTCGTGTACTGCGTGATCTTCGCCTGCCCCTGCTGCCCCTCCTTCCTGAGCGCCTCCAGGCGCGGGACCATCACGGTGAGCAGCTGGATCACGATGCCGGCGGTGATGTACGGCATGACCCCGAGGGCGAACACCGACAACTTCAGCATCGCCCCGCCGCTGAACAGCTGCAGCATGTCGACGAGCCCGCCACGGGTCCCGCTCAGGCACTCCCGCACCGCGACCACGTTCACACCGGGCGCGGGCAGGATCTGCCCGGTCCGGAACAGCACGACCATCGCCAGGGTGAAGAGGATCTTCCTGCGGAGGTCGGGCACGCGGAAGGCACGGATGAGCACGGTCAGCATGCGCCGAGTCTGGCCGCGCGGCCGCGACGGGACATCCGCTCACCTGCGGCATCGCCGTACGCAGATCCGCGTAGGCCTCCGGCGGCCGGCCGGCGCCGTGGTGGCGGAGCCCGGGGTCGCGCATCCGTCATCTGACGGAGGACGGGAGGTGAGAGCGCGTACAGGATGTTTCCACGGAACCCGCCGAGCGTGCGAGGGAGCGGAGGGAAGGGCCCATGGAGCTGAGCGGACTGGTCGCGGTCGTCACCGGCGGGGCCACCGGCCTGGGCGCCGCCATCGTCGACGGCCTGCACGCCTCCGGCGCGCACGTCGTCTACGGCGACCTGCGCGACCGTACCGGCAAACCCTGGACGAACGGCCCGGACACGCCCGCCTACCAGCGGCTGGACGTGTGCGACCGGACCTCCTGGGAGTTGCTGGCCGGCACCGTCCGCGCGACTCACGGACGGCTCGACATCCTGGTCAACAACGCCGGCGTCAGTGCGCGCAAGGACCTGCTGGAGACATCCGACGACGAGTGGGACCGGGTGCTGCGGACCAACCTGTGGGCTCCGTGGACCGGCATCCGGACGTTCATCGACGAGCTCACCGCCAGTCCGCACGCCAGCGTCGTCAACATCGGGTCCATCTACGGCCATGTCCCTCCTCCTGGGCACCCGTCGCCGCCGTCGTCGGTGGCCTACCAGGTGAGCAAGGCCGGACAGCACATGCTGACGAAGTCCGCCGCGGTGGAGCTCGCCGGACGGGGCATCAGGGTCAACAGCGTGCTTCCGGGAGTGTTCGTCACCCCGCTGCTGCAGGACCTCTCCGAGGAGCAGATCCGGCCGCGTGTCACGCGCGCGCCGATGGGGCGGCCGGGCGACCCGTCCGAGGTGGCCGACGCCGTGACCTACCTGGCCTCGCCCAGAGCGTCGTTCGTGACCGGCGCCCTGTTACCCGTGGACGGTGGATACATCGCCACCTGACCCGTACTTCCCCCCTTCTCCTGACGCGGAGGCCGCGATGACCGACAACCTCACTTCCAGTGGAACCGCCCGACGAGAGCGGGAAAAGCCGCCGATGCCGGAAAGCACGAGGGACGCCGCCCCGCAGACCGGCTCCCTGCGCGTCGTCGTCGCCGGAAGCTTCGGCAACATCATGGAGAACTACGACAACCTGGTGTACGCCTATTCGGCGGTGACGCTGGGCAAGCTGTTCTTCCCCGAGTCGAGCAGTCTCGTCGGCACCCTCTACACCTTCGCGGTGTTCGCGGTGGGCTTCCTGATGCGCCCGCTCGGTGCCATCACGTTCGGGCATTTCGGTGACAAGTTCGGGCGCCGGATCACCCTGGTCGTCAGCGTGCTGATGATGGGTGCGGCGACGACGCTCATCGGCGTGCTGCCGACCTACGAGAGCATCGGGATCACGGCACCGATCCTGCTGGTCGTCCTGCGCATGGTCCAGGGCTTCTCGGTGGCCGGGGAGTGGGCCGGCTCGGCGGCGTTCCTGGTGGAGTACGCCCCGGCGAGGCGGCGTGGCTTCTTCGGCAGCTTCAACCAGGTGTCGACGGCCGGCGGCTTCCTCCTGGCCTCGTGCGTCGTGGCACTCAACTCCTCGATCTTCACCGACGAGCAGCTGACGGGCTGGGCCTGGCGGCTGCCCTTCCTGCTGTCGGCGCTGACCGCGATCGCCGCGCTCTGGCTCCGGTTCGGCCTCGCCGAGACGCCCGCCTTCAGCGAGGAGCAGGCGAAGGGCTCGACCGCCAAGAGCCCGTTGCGCGAGGGTCTGCGCACCCAGTTCCCGAGCATCGCCCGCGGCTTCGGCTTCACCATGCTGTGGACCGTCGCCTACTTCTTCTTCCTGACCTACCTGCCCACCTGGCTCACCGGCGTGGCCGGGGTGGACGCCGACGTGGCGCGGACGTCCAACATCGTCGGCCTCATCACGCTCACCGTCCTCATCGCCGTGTTCGGCGCGCTGTCGGACCGGATCGGGCGCAAACCGCTGCTGCTGGGCAGCGCGCTCGGGTTCCTGGTGCTGAGCTGGCCCGTCATGGCGCTGCTCGGCAGCGGGAACACCGTGGGGGTGTACGCCGGGCAGCTGATCATCGCCGTCATCCTGGCGATGTTCTCCGGCCCCGGCCCCGCCGCCATCTCCGAGCTGTTCCCGACGAAGCTGCGCTACTCCACCATGTCCATCGGCTACAACTTCGCGGTCATGGCCTTCGGCGGCACGGCGCCGTTCGTCGCCACCGGGGTGGTGGAGCTCACCGGGTCCGGGTTGTCCGCCGCGCTGCTGCCGATCGTCTCGGCGGCGGTCACCCTCGCGGTGGTGCTGGGGATGAGGGAGAGCGCCCACCGCGTCCTGCACTGAGTCCCGCGGTCCGGCACCCGGACCCGTCGGACGGGACTGCCGCCGATCCAAGAAAGGCAACCGATGAACGAGCACGACCGGCCCGCTCACCCGGCTGGTCCCCCGCTGATAGCGGTCGAGGGGACGTACCGGGAGATGGGCGCCGAGCTCGGCCGCCGTACGGGCGACCTGGTCGAGCGGAGCATCCAGACCTACCTGCGCCGGTTCCGCGACGGAGCCGGCCTGTCCGACGCCGACGTGCTCCGCTGGGGCGCGACGTACCTCGGGGTGGCCAGGGAGTACGACACGCGGATCGCGGAGATGCTCGAAGGGCTCGCCGAAGGCGCGGGCCAGCCGATCGAGCACGTCACGGCGCTCAACGCGCGCACCGAGATGCTGTACGGCACGGGCTACCGCGATGAGGGGTGCACCTCGGTGGCCGTCCTGCCGAAGTACACGCGCGACGGGCACACCCTGCTCGCCCAGAACTGGGACTGGCACCCCGAGCAGGGACCGGTCACGTTCCTGCTGGCCACCCGGGACACGGAGGGCTTCTCCGTGCTCACGCTGGCCGAGGCGGGGATGCTCGCGAAGAGCGGGCTCAACTCCGCGGGGCTCGGGGTGTGCGCGAACCTGCTGGTCTCCGACCGCGACACCGGCGGCGTCGGTGTGCCGTACCACTACCTCCTCCGCGGGGTTCTGCAGTCCAGGACGATGAGTGAGGCCCACCGCAAGGTTCTGGACGTGCGGCGCATATCGTCGGGGAACCTGCTCATCGCGGACGCCGGCGGCGAGGCGATCGACCTTGAGGTGGCGCCGGAGGTGTTCGGCCACCTGCTCCCGGAGGACGGCCTGATCACCCACTCCAACCACTTCGCCAGCCCGCTGCCCCTGGTCGACAGGAAGGCCGCCACCTCGGCGCTGACCCTGCTCCGCCCGTCGCGGGCACGCCACCTGCTCGAAGACGCGGCGGCGGCCAGGACGTTGACCCTCGCCGACATCGTCGGCGCCCTGCGCGACCACTACTCGTTCCCCGACGGCATCTGCCGCCACCTCGACCCCGGGATCCCCGCGGAGCAGGCGGTGACGTCGGTCTACTCCGTGGTGATGGACCTCGGCACCCGTGATCTCTACATCGCGGCCGAGCCGCCGTGCACGCGGCCGTACGCCCGGTGGAACCTGGACGACGTGTTCGCGGACAGCTCCTCACCAGACGTCCACTTCCCGCCCGGCTCGGACGTCGCACCAGGTCCCGAGCCCGTTCCCCTGGAGGCCGTAGATGCCTGACACACCCGGTACGCGGGAGTCGACGATCTGCCTGACCTTCGACTTCGACGCGATCTCACTGTGGCTGGCCCGGGGCCAGACCTCGCCGGGGCCGATCTCGCGGGGCGAGTTCGGCGCCCACGCGATACCCCGTATTCTCGCGGTGCTCCGCGAGCGCGAGATCACCGCGACGTTCTTCATCCCCGGGCACACGGTGGACACCTATCCCGGGCAGTGCGCCATGATCGCCGACGCGGGTCACGAGATCGCGCTGCACGGCTACCTCCACGAACCGGTGTCGAAGCTGGACCGGGCCGGAGAGCTCGCCGCCGCGCAGCGGGCCCGCGAGTCGATCCGCCGGGTCACCGGTTACGAGGCGGTGGGCAACCGCACGCCGAGCTGGGACTTCACCCCCTCGACCGTCGACGTGCTGCTCGAACTCGGATGCGAGTACGACTCCAGTCTCATGGGCACCGACTACACCCCTTATTACGCCCGGCGCGGCGACGTCGCCGACCCGGACGGCCCCTACCGGTTCGGTGAGCCCACCTCGCTCGTCGAGCTGCCGGTCTCCTGGTCGCTCGACGACTATCCGCAGTTCGAGTATCTGCGGACCGACACCGCGATCATGCCCGGACTGCGCAGCCCCGACAGCGTGTTCCGCAACTTCCTCGACGACGTCGACTACATGATCCGCGAGGAGCCGGGCGGGGTGTGCGTGCTGACCTTCCACCCGCAGGTGATCGGCCGCGGCCATCGCATGATGGGGCTGGAACGGCTGCTCGACGCGTGCCGCGAGCGGCCGGTGTCGTTCCGTACCTGTCTCGACACCGCACGCGCCTTCCGGCGGGGCTCCGCATGACGGTGGCGCCCGGCGGGCCTCCGGAGGAGCAGCCGCTGTCCTTCGAGGGGGCCCGGGTACTGGTGCTGGGGGCGAGCGGGGGGATCGGCTCGGCGGTGTGCGCGGCGCTGGACCGGGCGCATGCCGAGGTGGTCGCGGTGGACTCGCCGCGATCATCGGTCGTGGCGGACCACCGTGACCGGCCGCACCTCGTGGCCAACCTCGCCGGACCGGGCGCCGCGCAGGCGGTCGTCGAGGAGGCCTGGCGCCGCTACGGCCCGCTGGACGCGCTCCTGCACGTGGCGGGGCTGTTCCCCGCCCGGCGCGCGCTGGAGACCACCGATGATCTTTTCGACACGGTGATGGCCGTCAACACCCGCTCGGCGCTGATGGCGGCCACCACGCTGGCCGGCCTCTGCGTACGGCACGGGTGCCCGGCCTCGGTCGTGTTCACCAGCACGGGCGGCGCGCTGCGTCCGCGGCCGGGCACCACCGTGTACGCGGCCTCGAAGGCGGCGCTGGAGGCGGTGACGCGCGGGCTCGCCCTGGAGCTCGGCCCGATGGGGGTGCGGGTGAACGCCGTGGCGCCCGGCTTCGTCGACGTGGGCTCGTCGCTGAACCCGGTGCCCGGCGCGTATGTGGACGCCGTACGGGCGGGCGGTCCGGCGGGTCGCGTGGCCACGCCCGGCGACATCGTGCCCAGCCTGCTGTGGCTGTGCCACCGGAGCTCGGCGTGGGTCACCGGCCATGTGCTCGCCGCCGACGGCGGTGCGGGCCTCGGCTCGCCCGACGCGCCCTCGTGGCTGGCGCCACGGCGACAAGGTGCCTGAGCCCGCCGAAAGGGTCAGCCGTCCGACGCGACCGCGGGTGGCTGGAAGCGGCGTTGGGCGATCTCCACCGGGGCGATCACCTGGCTCCGGCCCCCCTGCACCTGATGGACAAGGTGCGCGTGGGCGAGCGAGGCGTCCCAGGTGTCGTCGGGATACGCCAGTGCCCGCTGGCCCCGGCCACCGAAGTAGTACGGCCCGGCCGCGCCGCGGTGCACGGTCTCACGCAGGGAGCGTACGACGGCGCCGAAGTCCCAGGGCCGGTCCACGGCGGCCCATGCCCCGGCCAGCATGTGGATCATGTCGTAGTGGATCGCCGCGCTGCCGCTGCCCGGCTCCTCGCCGAAGGCGCGCCGGTAGCGGTGCATGAACCGCGCGCTCACCGGATCGCCGTACGTGCCGATGACCGTGGACCACAGCAGCCCCTCGGCCAGCCCGCCCATCCGGTCCTCGAAGTGCGGGATCGTCGGAGTCCACACCGTGTGGACGAGCGACCGGCTCCGCGCCTTCCGCATCTCCTGGAGAAACCGCCTGAGCTCCTCCTCCACATAGGTGCACACGAAGACGGCCGCCGGGTCGTCCCTCTGGACCGACGCGACGACGTCGGGCCAGGGGACCCCGGTGTCCGGGATCGGCAGCACCGTCACGAGGTCCCACCCGTGGGTGGCGGCCAGCTCGTCGAGCACGACCCCGTGCCCGGCGTCGTGGCCGCCTTCGCGCACCAGCGCCACCAGTCGCCGGTTGGGTGGATTCCACTGGCCCGACCCGGTGAGCAGGTCCAGCGTGCGGACGAAACCCGAGAGGTAGGCCGTCTCCGTGGCGCAGACCTGGAACGTCTGCCCCAGCACGCCTGGATTGTCATACACGTGTTCGGTGATGTCCGGGGAGACCATGGAATGGATGAGCGGCGCCCGGTATTCGGCCGCGAGGGTGATCGCGCCGAGGTGGTGCCGGGGGCTGACGTTGCCGAGCGTGATGGCGTCGACGTTGTGTGCCCGGAGGTGGTCGACGGCCGCCAGGAGGTCGGCGTCGCTGTCACCGGAGACCTCGGTGACGAGATGGTCGAGCCGCCGTCCGCCGATGCCCCCTCGGGCGTTGAGCTCGTCCACGGCTATCGCGGCGCCCCGGCGCATGGCCAGCGCGTCGAAACGGCGGGGGCCGTCGAGCGGGTAGATCGCGCCGAGCCGGATCGGGCGCCGCCCGGCGGACCGCGTCGTCGGCGACCGGCGGACGGTGCCGGACGGCGGGCCGGATCGGTCCGTGGTGGGGGGTGGTGCCGGCTCCGCGGCGTCGTCCTGGTCGCGGGTCACCCGGGCGACGGCGGTGATCCCGGACCCCGCCCACCGGGGAAGGGGGGCCAGCAGCGCGTCCTCGGCCACGGCCAGCGCGGCCGCGGCCGCACGGGACGGCGCGCCCAGCTTGGCCAGGATGTGCTCGACGTGCGTGGCGACGGTACGGGCGGCGCAGCCGAGGTGGCCGGCGATCTCGGGGTTGGTCATGCCGACGGCGACGCACGTCAGCGCCTCGTGCTCGCGTGACGTCAGGCCCCAGGGCGGCTCGCTCCGCTCGGCGTGCAGGCCGGACACCGGCCCGCGCTCGGTGTCCGACGTCTCGACGGTCACCCGGAACAGCACCCCGTCCGCCGACCGCCAGTAGTAGCGCAGCACGGCCGGTCCTTCGGCCGTGGCCCGTCTGGCGTGGTCGACCAGTGGACGGTTGCGGGTGAAGAACGCGGCGTCTCCGGTGAGGACCCGGCGTCCGGCGTCCACCACGACCCTGGCCTGGAATTCGGCACCGCCGCCCGCGACGGCCCTCATCCGGCGGCCCGGACCGGTGCCCACGGCCGTCCCTGCGCGAAGGAACGGGCCGACGCGGAGGGGCGGACAGGCGCGGAGGGGCGGACCGGCCCGAAAGGACGGGCCGGCATCCGCCGTGACCCGTACTCGGAGGCCGGGGGTCGCGGCGGAGGGTACGGCGAGTCCATCCTCGGCAGGCTCCGCATTTAGCGACGATACCCGTCATTTATCCAGAAAGTACAATATATCGGTCAGGCGGCGGCGTCTGTGATGAACTCGACGACCAGCTCGAAGCGGCCGTCCACTGGTGCTCCGGCGGCGGTCCGGCCGCCGGTGCGTTCGGCCAAGCCGGTCAGTCCGGGTCCGCCGGCGTCGAGTTTCCGGGCTCCGCCCTTCAGCCGCCCTACGCCTCGTCAGCCACGGGACCGGTCCGCGGGCGGCTTGATCCGCACCCGCTCCTCCTCGGGATGGCTCTCGATGTCGTCGAGTTGCTCGCGGATCGTCTTCCGCAGGTCGTCGTAGTCCCGGAAGCAGTAGTCGTTGAACAGGGTGTAGCCGGTCCACATCAGGTTGGCGCACACCCGCGGCGGCACCTTGCCCGTCGCCACACCCATGCCGACCAGCGCCACCGACTCGATGCTGCCCGGCTCCTTCTCGTTCTGCATGTGAATGGCCTGGAACGCGGCGGCGCACGCCAGAGCCACGTTCAGCGTCTCACTCACGTTCTGCACCGACTCCACCATCGTCGGCGTCGAGATCAGGAACCTCGGGTTGGTCGCCCCGGACGGTACGCACACGGCACTTCCCACCGGCAGCGACCCGTCGAACCGATCGCGGATCGCCCGCTGGACGCGCAACTGGATCCCCGCCCCGAGGTGCCGCTTGATGGCCGCGTCGACCCCGCCGTCCATCCGCCCGCGGGAGTTGGTCGGGCTGACCCAGGCATCGACGTGCTGAGTGAGGATCGATCCCTTGTGGATCTCGACCTCGGGGGTGTCGGCGAATGCCGCCCGCCACGCCGGAACCACCTTCGCGTTGATGTCCACCAGCACCACCTTGAGCGGTGGCTTCACATGTTCGACGGTCATGGCTCACTCCGGGTGCGGGAAGGGGTCTCTCCAACGCCCACGAAGCTATCGCGCCACACCGACAAACCAGATCTTCGATGGAGGAACGGGTGGGCTTCCCGGTTCTCCGAGATCGCATTCGGGGTCTTCCCACGGCACAATTCCCCCCACTTCACTCACCCGTGCCGTCACCGAGTACGGCTCGCCGATCCGGGAGCTCACGATGAGCGACGTCAACGCCCCCACTCCGCCCGACCCGAACGACCCGCTGGCCCTCACCGAACTCTTCAAGGGCGGCGGCGAGCCGTGGTTGCCGCTCCTGAAGCCGGTCATCGAGGCGCAGCCGGCCGCGGCCGCGTTCATCGGCCCGGGCCGCAGCCCGATGGTCGTACCCGTCCGGGAACTGACCTTCCAGGCGCTCAAGCCCCACCCGCCGCACAAGTGGAAGGTCGTCGTCTTCGGCCAGAACCCTTACCCGCGGGCGGAGAGCGCCACCGGCATCGCCATGTTCGACAACACCTTCCACGACTGGAAGGACAGCCAGTTCGGCAAGGTCATCACCATCCGCTGCATCATCAAGGCGGCGGCGATGTGGAAGCACAGCATCCCCAAGAAGACGCCGATCGCGGACATCCGCGCGCTCCTGAAGAAGCACGACACCGTGCAGCCGCCGGAGTGGTTCCAGGCGATGCTCACGCAGGGTGTGCTGCTGCTGAACGCGGCACTCACCGCCAGCAGCGACAAGGCGATGGCCACCGACCAGCACACCGCGTTCTGGCGACCGGTCGTCGAGAGGCTCGTCGAGGAGATCCTGAAGGCCAAGCAGAACGCCGACGAGCAGGACCGGGGCGTGGTGTTCGCGTGGTGGGGGGTGCACGCCCGCAGCCTGAAAGAGGTCGTACTCCGGCTCCAGCGGAAGTATCCCGAGGTGGAGGTCCGGCACATCGACCACCCCAACCCCGCGGCCCAGGGCGACATCTTCTGCGACGGGAACCACTTCGCCGCCGTGAACACGGCACTCGAGGAGCTCGGGGCCGACGAGATCGACTGGCTGCCCAGCAAGGGGTGGAACAAGCTCGCGGCGCAGGCCGGCGGGGCGGACGCGGAAACGGCCGACCGCATGGGGGCGTTCATCGCCTCCACGATGGAGCTGCATCAGCTCTACCTTGAACGGCTCGCCGGCGTCAAGGACGAAGGGCTGGACCTCCCGGCGATCACCGGCGTGTTCGACACCCCGCTGATGGACTTCCGCGAGGCCGGCGCCCCGGTGGCCAAGCTGCTGTCGGATCTCGACCTGCACATGGAGCAGTCGTACCGGTTCGGTGAGAAGCTGGCGGCCGACGCCTCCGACGGTCTGTCCGCCGACGAGATCGCGGCCCTCTACCTCTATACCTGCGAGTCGGCGTTCTACCGGCAGATCAACGCGGCCCTCCGCAATCCGGACCGCGCCCGGATCGTTCCGTACCTTCCGTACCTTCGACTCTTGTTCTCGGCCGTGTCGCGCCTGCCGGCCCGCAAGGAGCCGCTGTGGCGCGGGGTGTCGCTGGACCTGCGCGCGCAGTACCCGCTCGGCCGGACCGTGACGTGGTGGGGCGTGTCCTCGTGTACGTCGAAGCTCAGCGTGGCCCAATCGTTCCTCGGCGGCCGCGGCAAGCGGACGCTCTTCGAGGTGCTCCCCGTGCGGGCCGTGGGCATCCGCGGTTTCTCCGCGTTCACCGGGGAGGAGGAGTTCATCCTCGCCCCCGGTACGCAGTTCAAGGTGACCGATGTGAAGGCCGAGCGTGGTGGTCTGTACACCGTGAGGCTGACCGAGCTGGCCGAGCAGCACCTGGTGGCGTGAGCAGCGGAGGGCGTCTCCGTTCGTGACGTCCCCTCCTTCCCGGAGAAAGGGGATTCCCGTCCTCCCCCGCCCGAAGACGGGGGTGTCCTCGCTCGAGGAGACGCGCTGACGCTCCGGCGGCCCCGCGACGACGCTCCGGGCCGCCGATCACCCCGGCTCGGGCTCCCTGGCCACCGGCGGCGGCACCTGCGGGCACGGTCCGCGGCTCGGCCCGCTCGACGAGGCGCTACCGCGAGCTCACCTCACGAGCGAGTCGTTGCAGTTCGGCGGTGCACATCATGAACCTGCCCGTAGGGAGGTGCTTCACGTAGTAGTCCAGGTCGACGCCCAGGGCGAACACGTGAACCGGGGTGCCGGTGCCGCCACCTGATTCAACCGCCTGGCGCAGGCCGGCCATGACGGCCGGATGCCGTGTCTGGTAGGAGGGGGCGACCAGGTGGTTGCCCCGGTCCGCGGCGAGATAGAACTGGGTCAGGTCCTTGGTCCCGACGAACAGTTCGCTGGCTCCGGCGGCGCAGAATCCGGCCGCCGAATGAACGGCGGCGGGAGTCTCGACAAAGACCGAAAGGGGGATGTCCTCGGGCAGGCCGAGGTGCAGCCGCAACTGCAGGAACTCGTCCTGGTCGTTGATGAACGGCACCGAGAAGCTCACCCGCGCCGACTCCGGTCCCAGCTGTTCCCGTACGTGGGTGCGGAGAGCCTGGAACGCCTGCGGGTAGTGGCGCTCTTTCAGCAGCCCCCGTGCACCGTGCAGACCGAGCTCCGGATTGGGTTCGTGGTCGACCTCGACCCCGGTCGTGATCTGAGCGGCATCGTCCGACCGGAGGTCGAGCAGTCTCATGACAAGACGCTGGCCGGGGAGCAGCTCTTTGACGAGCGAGCACAGCTCCGACGCGACGGCGATCCCGTAGCGCTCGGCCTCGTCGGCTCCTGCCCTGAGCGAGTCGAGTGGGCTCAACCCCGCCGAGAGGCAGACGAATTCCTCGCGGATGAAGTAGCAGTCCACCTGCTCGACACGGGGAGTGAGCGCGTTCATCGACTGGATATCCATCGCGCCGGCGATGACCACACAGATCGAGCTGAGATCATCGGGGGTGACGACCGAGGATTCCGGAGGATGCCCAGAGGATTCGGCTTCGCCGAGCACGACCGACTGGCGATCGGTCCGAACCGTGACGTGACCGACGAGCCCGGCGAGATCGGCGAGATCGGACGGGGCAACGCGCAGGACCGGAATTCCTCGGGTGCGGCACAGGGACTGCATGTGACCGGTTCGACCGCCACGGGAACAGATCACGGCGGAAGAGGCGATGATGGCGTCGTAAAGGTCCGGGCCGAGCGCCTCGACGACCAGGACGGAACCGTCGACGGGTTTCCTGGTGTGATTGCAGGCACCGCGCACACTCGTCGACGACGAACCGGCCAGCAGAATCCCTGGAATTTCGCGAGGACTCACGGCAACCTTCCATTGGTTCCCGGTCGAATTACGGACGGCGAAAGCACAGGTGGTTTCATGGCGACCCGTTCGTTCCACCCGCCGCTCCAGCGCGGAGTACGGTGCCTGGGCAAAGTCGTCCCTGAACATCGTCTGAGCGACCGGCGGCATCAGTGCCTCGACATTGCCCACGATCCACTGCATTCGGTGGAGTCATGACACGAGCTTCGCAGTCGTCCGGCCGACCACGCGTCTTCTTGGCTGCTGATCGGACGCGTCTTATTCATGGCCAATACAGATGAAAGATCGAGATGTCAGGAGCGCATTCGAGAAGCGTCTGACGGCTGTTGAATCGCGCTAGCCTGGACTGGCGGCTTCCACGACTCCGGCGGATCCCGGTGCTTTTCGATGACCATGATGACGACACCGCGCAAGATACGCTTCAAGCGGCACGAAGGAATGCAGGCCGGCAAAAATGACAGCCACCGCGCGGAAGATCCGTATATCACCTGGTTCATCGACTCCGCGGACGGAAACACCTCCGCTTCAGTTACCCGGATCCACCGGTTCCGCAAGTCCGAGAAGAGCACGAAGATCTCGCGGCGTCACGGAAAGATCTTTCAGCTTCACCGTGGCGGCAGCGCTTACGGCGAACCGCAATGTGCGATCCGTCGCGGCAATTCCACCTTTCCGAGCAGTGATATTTTGAATCGCCTGAATGCTTTCTTCGAGGCGGGTCGCCAGAGCTTGGCGGTCGCCGCGCCGCCGAGCGGCCATGCGCCGCACGTCGAGCATGATCGCATGCAAGGCCGCTTCGTTCGCCTCCCGGTCCGGGGTGCCGGCCAACGTCGCGGCGACATCGTCGGCCTGCTCGTCGTAACAGGACTCAAGCCGGTGCAGCACGGTGGCCGCGACCTCCACCGAGTGGTTCTTGATCGCGGCGAGGTTGAACGCGAACGCCCCCGCCCGCCCGTATCGAACGATCTCGTCGCCCTCGCGCGGACCGCCTATCACGGAGATCGGGCCGGTGGGGTCGCCCGTCGGTCCGACGAGGTTGCCGCGGCCGTCCACCTCGACTCCCCGTCCGGTGCGCCGATGCGGCAGGGCGATCTCTCTGCGCAGCAGGTTCGCCCAGAGTGGTGAGTCGACCCGCTCGTAGTCGGACTCCCGGCCGAAGTTGGAGATCACGAGATCGGCTTCGATGGTCTGCGTCGAAGCCTGTCCCGCGACGGACAAGACCAGCGTGCCCGCCTCGGTGCTACGGATCTCCTCGACTCTCCCGGCGGTGAGGATGACCTGCCTGCCGTCGGCCATCGCGGCATCGACCATCTCAGTCGTATAAGCCACCGCGCCCACTCGCAGGATGGCCAGCAGACTTCCGTAGCTGTCGAGGAGCGCGCGGAGATCGGAAGACGGTACGCGCTCCAGGATTTCCGGCAGATAGGGCTCCCACGATTTGGCGACTCGTTCTGTTATCACGGCTGGTGACACTTCGGGATGATCGCGGGCCACGGTGGCGCAGGCCCGCTCCCATTCGTCCTTGAACCGTCGAACGAGATCCTCCCGCCCTTCGTAGACGTCATTGTGGAGTCGCGGCGGCGGCAGGGTGAGGACGCGGTGCTGATGATCCGGGGGATAGGTGCGGAGCGTCAGGCCGGAGCGAGAGATCATGTAGATCTTTCCCGTGTGGCCGCGGCGCAGCAGAAGCGTCACCGAGTCGTACGCGCTGAGCAGCGTACCGACGACGGCCACGACGGCGTCCTGCCGAAGGCCGAGAAATCGCTCGATCCCCGTCTCCGAGTACGGGTGCCGTACGAACGAGGGGTGGTCCATCACACCGGCCGCAAAAAACGGGCGCTTCGTTTCGAGCCCGGTCGCGAGAATGACATGGTCGGCTTCGAGGACCGTCCGGTCGGTGCCGTCGCCACCTGCCGACGGGGAAAGATTTTCGACGACCACGTGAACGTGGTCACCGAGGACTTCCAGATCGACTACCTCCCCGTCGGCTTCGACCAGGGTCACGCCCTCCGACGCTTCGCGAGCGGCTTCGGCGAGGCGACTGGCGAGATAGTCGGGGTAGATTCGGCGGGGAGCGGGCCCGGACTCGGTGAATTTGAAACTCCGCCACTCCGCAGGCCAGTCGATTCGGTCGGCTTCGTGGTTGGCCCACGAAACGAAGTCGTCGACGTCCTCCCGGAACACCGACATGCGGCCCGCTTGGATGTTGAACACGTGGTGCCAGTGGTTGCCCGCCCGGTGATACGCCACTCCGGCACCCCGATATTCCGGGCGCCGCTCGAGTAACACGACCTGCAAAGGCTCCCTGGCGAAACGAAGAAGACGAATGGCGGTGGCGGTGCCTCCCAGACCCGCTCCAACAATGACAACCCGGCGGTTTCGGTCGGCGCATTTCACCTTGCTACCCCTGTCCTCTCTGGCATGGCCGGCGAAAACCGGAAGACATGACCGAGGTCGCGTCGTCCCGTGCAGCGGATCGAGTAATCAATGGGTACGTTACCGTCGATCATCCTCTGAAAGCACTGGCCGAGGCCATGGGACTTATCGTGCTCGAATAAACCGGTGGGGTGATTCCGGCCGGAGCCGCGTCGACGACACCTGACCGTCACAGCGGGAACCGATGTCGACGACGGAATGGCCGGTCAGCAGGGCGTGATGCCGGACGGCAGTGCTGTGCAGCGACCGACGAAGGCCCTCCGGGCCGCTCCAGCCCCCAGAGGTTGACGGTTTTGCGGACGCACAGCGGCCGGTCGGCCGGCGGCGCCGGTCCTGAGCCCGCTTGGCCCGCGAGTAGATGATCTACAAGTCACCCTGCCGTCGATCGCACGTGGCCAGATGATCACGTACATGTCACCCGAGCTCACTAACTTACATTCACCGCAGCGCCGACACGAGAGGTGGATCACCGTGGGTGAGCCGTTCCACAAGGAGCTGACGGGCCTGTCAACCCCTGACGACGTACCGATCGAGGAGCTGTTCGGCGAAAGGGCGGCTCTCAAGCCGCTCCTGTCTCAACCGGGTCAGGCATGAACCGGGATGGTTACTTCGTCGCATGGGAGGCACTGCGGCGCGAAAGCTCGGTCGTCAGGGGTCACCGTGACGATGCAGCGGAGGCCAGAGAGGACCTTCGGCAGGCTTTCGACCGGGATCGGGCCTCCCTGGGCCACGACGTGTACGGAGTGGAGCTGGCCAGGAAATTGCCCGGAATCGAGGAAAAGATCTTCACCGCTTTCGACGGGTATCTCGCCGAACTCGACGGGACGAGCGAGGGCCTGAGCACGTCCGCGACCGACTACCGGTCGCGAGAGTGGTACGGCCACCTGGACGATCCGTCTTCATCGAAGATCTGACAGGGGTCGCAGGTGGGTTTCGACGGGTGCGTGGTGCCGGAGCCGCTGCGACCGTACGTGGATTGGGTGACCGGGACGGCCTGGCCGGAGGGACAGGCACAGGGCTGCTTCCAGATGGCCGACGCGTGCGTGATCGCGGCGCACCGGGTGGTGGCCGGCACCCCGGCGGCGGATGCCGTCCTGGCGGAGCTGATCGGTGATCGGTGGGACGGCGCGGCCCAGGAGGCGTTCGTCCGGCACGTCCGGCAGAAGGTGGGCGGCCGACAGGCCGACCTTGTCAAGCAGCTGATCGACACGGCGATCGCGCTGAACGGCGTGGGCGTGGCGATCCAGTACGCCGAACGCATGATCACTCTGATCGTGCTGCTACTGCTGACGGTATTGCCCGTGGTGATCTGGCAGGCGCCGTGGTTGCTCAGGTCGGTCCTGCAGGTCACCCGGATGACGGTGCTGCAGATCGCGAAGAACACCGCGATCCTGATCGCGGTGTTCGCCGCCTTCGGTGCGGCGCTGGATCTCGGCGTGCAGTACTCCCAGGTGGCAGGGGGACGGCGGGACGGGATCGACTGGGACCAACTGGCGACCACCGTACGCGACGGCGCGATCAACGGGTTGCTGACCGGCCTGCTCGGCGGCCTGCTCGGCCGGCTGGCCACGCCGGCGCTGCGAGCGGGAGTGTTGCGGGCGGAGGCGGCGCTGGGGGAGAAGGTGCTGGCCCATCTCATGAGCACCCTGCCCGGGCGGGCGGTGCAGTACGGCATCACCGGGGCGGCGACCACCGCCGCCGGCCTGAAGTTGGACGGTCAGCCGTTGGACTGGGACCTGATCCTCAAGAGCGGGGTCGCCGCCGGTCTGGGCGCCGACGGCCAGCACCTGACCACTCCACACCTGACCACCCCGCACCTCCGTCCAGGGGACGCGACCCCACCCGCTGCCGGTCCCCACGCGATCGTTTCCGACCCGGCGTCCGGCCCTGCCCGGAGCACCGCGCCCGGCGACGCCTCTCCCGAAGCGGGACGTCACACTTTCTTGAGCGGTGGAGTGGACCGGCCTGCCCATTCGGCTGCGGATGGCCTGGGCGCCGTCCCGGCGCACGCGATACCGGGCGGTGACTCCCCCGGCCATGCGGCGGGTCCCGCCGGGCAGAGCGCCGGGACGGCGCCGTGGGCAGCGGAGCGCAGCCGACCCGCACCGGCGGGCGCCTCGCACAACCTGGCCCGCGTCCCGTTCGCCTTCGAGGGATTCTTCACCGACCCCCGGTGGGCGGCCGACGTCGAACGGTTCGAGCAGCGGCTGGGCGCCCACTACTTCAACGATCCACAGACCCTGGAGGCGGCCCGCACGGCGGTGCGGAGGATGCGGGACACCCTCACGGCGCTCACCTCACAGGCGCCGGACGAGAGCCCCGCCCACCTCGCACGACGGGTCGAGGAGGTGTTCTTCCGCGACGACGCCCCCTTCAGCGCCGGACAGGTCGGCACCCGCGTCACGCTCGACAAGCTGCTCGCGCACGGAAACCTGCGGGAACTCATGACGGCCTTCTACAACGCCGCCTACTTCAACGACGGCCATCCGCGGACCCTGACGAAGGTCGTTCTCGACGTTTTCGACCTGGACCACTGGGAGAAGGCGCGGGCCGCCGGCATGGACCTCGACCTGCTGGAACGCACGCGGCGGCAACTGGACGGCAGCGTCCACCGGGTGGTCCTCGGAAAGCTCGACACATGGCTGATGGGCACAGCGCGATTCGCCCGCGACCCGCTGCAGACCGGCAACGTCATCATGCTGTCCGAGCGGGGCGTGCGCGACCTCGCCGAAGTGATCCAGAGCCAGGCGTATCGGAAGCTCCGCAGCCCCGAAGAGCAGCAGCGGCTCGGGCTCATCACGACTCCGGCCTACTACGAGGGCCAGGGCACTCCTCTCGGCCGGTTCGAGCGGGCGTTCGCCGACTCGGGCACCGACGGACCCCTGCACCCGGGCGCTCCGCTGCCCTGGCGAGAGGGCCGGACCTTGCACGAGAACACCTCCGGCCGATGGGCCAGGCTGACCACCGACGCCGGTCACTCCGTGGTCGACGGTATCTCGGCGACGGCCACCCGGATGATGGTGGCGGCCGAGTTCCTCGGCATGGACCGGATCGCAAGAGAGCGCTTCCTCGGTGCGTTGCTGGGCTGGATGCTGCCGAGCCGGGACCACTCGCTGTTCGAGATCGTGCGGGGCGCACAGCTCGCCAACCTCGAACCCTTGGCGACCTGGCCGTCCGCCCGCGCCAGCGCCGTGGACCTGTACCGCGGTCTGCCGGGCATGGACCTGCACACGCTGCGCACCGAGATCCTGCCCGGCGGACTGTTCCCGCACGAGACCGGATACCTCCACCACGCCACCGATCCCGACGGGTTCGCCGAGACGCGGTTCCCGGTGGTGCGGGACATCGCCGGACGACTGGGAGAGCAGTTCGGCAGCGGGCTCGTCACCGATCCGGCGCTCGCCGACTGGCTGCGCCGCAACGGCGCCGACCCGCTGGACCCGGCCAGTGTGCGGGCGATGGGAGAACGGCTGTCGCCGGGACACATGATGGCGCTGACCGTGTACACCCGGCCCAGCCACGACCTGATCAACAACGTGACGCGGACGCGGCTGTGGACCGGCGGCATGTCCGAGGCGGCCGTACGGAAAGTCATGGATCTGAAGGTCGAGAGGCGGCTGGCCGGTTATCTCGGAGAGCTCGCCGAAGACGGTGGCAAGGGGCGGGCGCTCTCGTTCCTGCTGCGGCCGTTGCTGCACGAGGGCGACGGCCCGTTGACCCCCCGGTCACCGCTGAACCCGACGGCCCGGAAATGGGTCGACGCCGCCCATGCGATGGACCAGGCGAAACACGAAAGGGAGGAGCATCGGGCGGCGGGCCGCAGGGCGGAGGCGCGGCAGGCCGAGAACCGGATCCGGGAGGCCCGCAGCGCGCAGCGGGCCGCCTGGCGTGAGATCCGCGAACGCCTCGGCGACGTGATGCCGCGCCTGGCCGCCGAGATGCGCTGGCACGCCGACATGGCGCACGACGCCCTGATGCAGCTTCCCCCCGTCGGATCCCCCGACCGGCCCGTGCTCGCCTACCGGGGAGACTGGCTGACCCCGGTGCACTCGCCCATCTACGGGTCGAGGCTGTTCCCGCACGGGACGACACGCGAGTTCCTGAGCCTGAGCCTGAGCCTGGAAGTAGCCGTGAAGTACGTTTCGAAGAACCTGGTGGGAGACCGCGGAGTGCTGGTCGTCTGGCAGCTCGCCGGCGGCTACGGGCGGGACATCTCGATCTTCTCCACCCACCCCGAAGACAGAGAGGTCCTGCTGCCGCCCCATTCGCACGGCCGGCAGGTGCGCAACCCGGAGCTGGAGGCGCAGATCCGCGACTCACTGGCCCGGACCGCGGAGGACCTGGTCCGGCGGGGCGAGCTGGATAAGGTTCCGGACAGGTACGACATCCTCATCATGGAGGAGGAGTGATGGACGGCGACCTGGCCGCCGAGCCGCGTGAGCCCGACGACGCGGTCAGACGGATCTTCGAGGGCCTGCACCGGCTGCTGTTCCGGCTGGGCGGCCGTGTCCCCGACGAGTTCGTGTCCCACACCCGGTCCATGCTGGCCGAGGGCGACCTGGCCTACCTCCCGGACACGCTGTCGGGTGCGACGGCCGGCCTCGGCGTGTCGTTGACGACGGCCGACGCCGAGATCCTGCGTGCCACGCTCGGGGAGTTCGGAGCCGGGGAGGAGCCGGCCACGGTGCGGCGGATACCGATCTCCGAGGTCATCCCGGAGACGGATCATCTCTTCGTCCCGGCGTTGCCGGAGGCTCCGGCGTCCGCCGGGACACCCGTCCCGGCCGCTCCGGATCCGGAGGATGCCCGTGGCGGGCCGACCGACCTCACGGACGACCTCGTGGTCGACGCCCTGACCGAGCACGCCGGCGTCGTCGCGGTCTGGCGGGCCTGGCGGTTCGGACCGGGAGAGCCGCCGCAGGACGCGCGGCGGGTCTACCTCGCCGAGGTGGACCCGGGCACCCCGGCCTGGGACCTGGCCATGGACGCCCAGCGCGAGCTGGTCCAGATGGGGGAGAACGCTCCACAGGTCGAGGTGTACTGGAGCGGTGACGAGCTGCCGCCCTACCACCGGACGGCACGCGCCGCCGCCGCGCTGCTGTGGCGGCGGCCGGAGGACGCGTCGTAGACCCCGCCGATATCCACTCCGGCCGCACACACCCCCGCGGCCGGTAGGGAAGTCGCGGTATGAGCACGCGCAAGCGGGAAAGCCGATCGCCACTTCGGGATGACAACCAATCATATCCGGCATGCAATAGTGCCATAAAACCCTTATTTCGCCCACCTGATCAGGTAGCGGAAATTGTGCTCGTTTCAGCGAAAACAGCTCACGGCGCGATTTTCCTTCACGATCAACAGTGATCGGCGACTCCGCTGCTTCGCCCGTCTAGATCACTCGGATGACCTCCCGGAGATCGCCGGAACTCGTGATCATAAGCCACGGCTGATTCACTATTATCAGCGGCCCGCACTTCTCAGAAACGATGAGGATCACTAAGCTTAATTTCGCTGCATGAAACGTACCAAGGCCAGCAGTGGCCATCCGGCGTGTCCTCCGTACCGATGAATGATCAGGTTGCCGATGGCCATTGGCGAGCCGGTTCCTCCTTCCATTGACGCGCGTGAAGCGCAGGGCGTGCAGATAGGCGACGGCGGCGTTCAGGTCAACGTCTTCGCACCGCGCCCGGAGATCCTCCGGCCGTGGATGTCGCCGGCGCCGACCGGTCCCGTCATCGCCCGGCCGGATCTCTACACCGCCCTGTTCGCCGGCGTGACCAGGGACGACGCGGGACCGACGACGCTCACCACCGCGATCGAGGGTGCGGGCGGGTTCGGCAAGACCACGCTGGCCATGCTGCTCTGCCAGGACCCCCGGGTGTCCGAGCGCTTCACCGGGGGACTGCTCTGGGTCACGGTGGGCGAGCACAGCCACGGCGCGCGGCTGGCCGGGTTGATCAGCGGGTTATGCGAGATACTGTCGGGAGACGTCGTCAAGACCGCCGATCCCCAGGCGGCGGGCGGACGGCTCGGCGAGCTCCTGGACGCCCGCGGCCCGATCCTCCTCGTGGTCGACGATGTGTGGCGGCCGGAGCAGCTCGCGCCGTTCATGATCGGCGGCCGGTCCTGCCGGCGCCTCATCACCACCCGCAACGCGGGCGTCGCACCTCGGAGGGGGGTTTCGGTCCTCGTGGACGAGATGACGACCGAACAGGCGATCACCACGCTGACCGACGGGGTGGGCGAGGTGCCCCGCGACCTGCTCGCCCGGCTCGTCGCCGTTACCGGCCGATGGCCACTGCTGCTGAGCCTCGTGAACGCCGCGCTCACCGACCAGCTCGCCGCGGGGGCGACCGTACGGCAGGCGGCGCAGTGGGTGCTGCGGCGGCTGGAGGCCGGCGGCCCTGCCGCGTTCGACACGGACCTGGGCGACGAGGACGGCCGGAGCCACGCGGTCAGGGCGACAGTGGATGCCAGCCTTGCCCTGCTCGCGCCAGACGAACAGGACCGCTACCTCGACCTGGCGGTCGTTCCCGAGGACACCTCTATCCCGGCGGAACTGCTGTCCCGCCTGTGGCATACCACCGGCGGCCTGATGGCGTCCGAGGCCGAGAGGCTCCGCGCGCGGCTCGTCCGGCTGCGACTCGTCCTGCCGGGCTGGGAGAACGACGCTCCCGCGGTACGGCTGCACGACATCCTGGGCTCCTACCTCCGGCACCGGCTGACGGACGAGGAGCTCGCCTTCCGGCACGAGTTGATGGTCCGGTCGGCCGCCGAGTTGCTGCCGCCGACGCCGGAATCCGCGTCGCCCTGGTGGGCGCTTCCTCCGGACGCCCCGTACCTCTGGCACCATCTGCCCCACCATCTGGCGCGCTCCGGGCGAGAGGAGGAGCGCGAAGCCCTGGTGTGCGATCTCCGGTGGGTGGCGGCGAAGATCGCGAACCTCGGGTCATCGGTGCCTGTCGAGGTGGATCTGGTGGAGGTGCCCACCGGTATCGCCCAGTCCCTGCGGCGCGCGCTCGGCTCCATGGCCGAGCTGCTCACGCCGGGCGACCCGCCGACGGCCCTGGACGCCACGCTCTACTGTTATCTCAGCGGTGTTCCGGCACTGGAGCCCGTGGTGGACGCCTACCGCCACCAGCTGTCCTCTCCTCAACTGGTGCCTGCCTGGCCGCTGCCGGACCAACCGGGCCTGGTGATCCTCCGTACCCTCACCGGTCACCGGAACGGGGTGAGCCACTGCGCGTTCTCTCCGGACGGCGCGCTCGTCGCGACCGCGAGCCACGACCGGACGGCTCGCGTGTGGGACACGGTGACGGGCAGAACCGTCAAGATCCTGACCGGCCACACGGGTGCGGTGTCGGCGTGCGCGTTCTCACCCGACGGCACCCTCCTGGCCACCACCGGCCACGACCTGACCGCCCGCATCTGGGACATCGCAACCGGCCAAGAACAAGAAACCCTCACCGGCCACTCCGAATCGGTCACCTCCTGCGCCTTCTCACCCGACGGCACCCTCCTCGCCACCACAAGCCACGACCGGACGACACGCGTGTGGGACACGGTGACGGGCAGAACCGTCACAACCCTCACCGGCCACACGGCCCCGGTGCTGGCATGCGCCTTCTCACCCGACGGCACCCTCCTGGCCACCACCGGCCACGACCTGACCGCCCGCATCTGGGACATCGCAACCGGCCAAGAACAAGAAACCCTCACCGGCCACTCCGAATCGGTCACCTCCTGCGCCTTCTCACCCGACGGCACCCTCCTCGCCACCACAAGCCACGACCGGACGACACGCGTGTGGGACACGGTGACGGGCAGAACCGTCACAACCCTCACCGGCCACACGGCCCCGGTGCTGGCATGCGCCTTCTCACCCGACGGCACCCTCCTGGCCACCACCGGCCACGACCTGACCGCCCGCATCTGGGACATCGCAACCGGCCAAGAACAAGAAACCCTCACCGGCCACTCCGAATCGGTCACCTCCTGCGCCTTCTCACCCGACGGCACCCTCCTCGCCACCGCGAGCCACGACTGGAAGCTCCAGTTCTGGCAGACCGGGGCCGGCTCCCAGCAGTCGAAGCATGCGCTGAGATGGCAGTACACCAGCGCGTTCGCACCGGACGGCACGGTCGTCGCCACCGCGGGGCACGACAGGACCGTACGGCTCTGGGACGTTCTCACCGGTGACCTGCGGCAGATGTTCGAGGGCCATACCGACACCGTCAGCGGGTGCGCGTTCTCACCGGACGGCACCCTCCTCGCCACCGCCGGCCACGACCACACGATCCGCCTCTGGGACACCGTCACCGGCACGGCCCGCACCGTCCTGACCGGGCACACCGAAGCGGTCGCCGACTGCGCCTTCTCGCCCGACGGCACCGTCCTCGCCTCGGCCTCCCACGACGACACGGTTCGGCTCTGGGACACGGCCACCGGACAACCGCTGCGAACCCTCACCGGCCATACCGGGGCGGTCTCTGCCTGTGTCTTCTCACCCGACGGCGCACTCCTCGCCTCGGCCTCCCACGACCACACCATCCGTCTCTGGGAGGTCGGCACCGGCACGACGCGAACCGTCCTCAGGGGTCACACCAACCTTGTCAGCAGCTGCGCCTTCTCGCCCGACGGCGCCCTCCTCGCCTCGGCCGGCCATGACCGGACCGGCAAGATCTGGGACGTCGCCTCCGGCCGGCTGCGCCAGACCCTGGCACGGCATACCAGCGGGGTCACGGACTGCGTCTTCATGCCCGACGGCACCCTCGTCACCACCGACATCGGCGAGCGCCGGCTCAGGCTGTGGCGTCCGGGCAGCGAGAAACCCTGGTGCGGGCTGCGCGTCGTCACCCCGCTGCTGCACCTCGCCTGGCATCCCGACCAGCCGCTCCTGTGCACGGTGGGCGAGGCCGGTGTCTACCTGTTCCGCTATCTGCCGCACGGCGTCAGGGACGCCACGACCTGACGGAGAGGCCATGTTCGACTCCGGCCCGCATGTGAGCTGCTACCGAGCCTTCTCCGCTGTCGACGGCTCTTTCGTGGGCGTCCGCTGCGTCAAGTTCGCCAACTTCGTGCACTGCCCCGACCTGGAAGGCGTCGCTTTCGTCTGGTACGCGGAGGGAGTCGAACCGGCAGGCCCCTACCGCCATTTCGGCGAGGCGTTCCTCACCGCGTCCAACGACGACCCCCGCGCCATGGACTCCCGCACCCTGGACTCCCGCGCCCTGATCGCGCATGCGGCGGGCATCGCCGGCAACAGCGAACGGGACGAACCGTTCCTGCGGCTGCGGTTCGATGTCCCGTCGTCTCCGCCCGAGGTGCCGAGGCGGCTGGTCGTCACCGGTGACCGGCAGGAGGAGTGGACACTGGTGCCCGACGGCGTCGTCCACGACTACCGGCCGCTGCCGCGGCACATCGAACGGACCGGCCCCCACCTGAACGAGTTCACGGTGCGCAAACGCGACGGCACGCCGGGGTTCGGTGTGCGGAGCATGCTGAGCAGCGGCAGTTGGCTGGGGGCAGGCCGCTGGCTCGACCTGACCTATCTGCACCTCGGAACCTACATCGGTGCGCGGACCGGGCCGGTACGGTTCAGTGCGTCGGACATCGCCGCCGGAAACTGGTTCTGCGGTCTCGTCCCTTGGGGGGAGATCACGGTACGGGAGGACGCGGAGGAGGGGTCGTCCGTACGCCAGGTGACCGGGGCCTGGTCCGAGGCGTGGCAGCTGCGGCATGCCGCAACCGGATGGCGTCCAGACCCCCGGATAGCGGGACTCACCATGCCCCGCTGACCACGGCCGCCGCCGCAGCGCCGAGGAGCGCGGCACCGGTGACGTCGAGCAGGTAGGCGGACAGCCAGACATGCTTGGCGATCTCGTAGTAGCCGTCGCCGACCACGGCAAGCGCGGCGACCCCCACGGCGCCGGCCGCGCTGACTCCGGCGACGCGGATCAGCACATGGACGAGGTCGCTCCGAGGCCGGCCCGCGAGTGATGCCGACCCGATGGCGATCCCCAACGCGGCGAGCAGCGACGGGTGCCACGGGGCAGGCAGGCCGTCCAGCCAGGCACGCAGAGCGTCACCATCGTGGCCCATCGACCCGGTGGGGGTGACCTTCTTGGGTATGTCCGCACCGGCGGGGAGCGGATCGTCGCGCAGGTAGTCGATGCCCCGGCCCTGGGTGGCCTGCATGGCGACGCCGACCGCGCGGGCCAGCGCCGCCGGATGCCGGGCGAGATACCGGTAGGCGGCGTTACGAGCGCCGCCGGGGTCGTCACCGATGACGGCCCGCCAGCCGGGGATGGCATCGGGGTCCAGCGGAACGCCCTCTGCGTCGGAGCTGCCGTGACCGGAGTACGCGGCGGCTTCCGGCGGCAGACCGACGGCGACGGTCGCACCAGGGCCCAGTTCGGGGAGCAGCATCGTGAATATCAGGTTGTGCGTGTTGACCCCGTGGTAGGCCCGGGACTGCCAGCGCTGCGCCGTCACGACCGGTCTGACGGCGGCTCCCAGGATCGCCGAGGCGACCGCGTAACCGGCGATCCGTCCACTTTCCGCGCACACCACCGCGGCGAGCGGCAGCAGCGGCCCGTAAGCGTTCTTGGTGGTGGCGGCCAGCAGGCCGCCTCCGCCCGTCAGAGCCAGCCCCACCACCCGCTCGACGCGCTGACCGGGCCGGTTAGCGGCCAGGATCGCGGTTCCGGACAGCAGGGCGGCGACGGCCAGCAGCCCGGCCGGTTCGGAGTAGGTGGAGATGAAGAACCGGGCGAAGTCACGGTCGGCCAGGGGCAGCAGGATCGGGAGCAGGACCAGGGGCCGGGCCGGTCCGTCAGCGGACAGGGCCCAGGCGGCGGCCCCGGCCACCGCGCCGGTAAGCAGGGCGTAGGTCCCGCCGAGCCGGGTCAGCGACCAGTGTTCCGGGTGGCCGCGCACGGCGGCCCGGAGGATCTTCAGTGCCGCCGACGGAATGGGATCGAAACTGGGCACGCCGCGGGTGAAATGGACGACGACCCCGTTCTTCCAGTCCGAGCGCCGGTCGGCCGTGTCGGGAATGAGCCCCGCACCGCGGTAAAGCCTGATCCCGTCGGTGTTGTCGGCCGCGCCGATCGGCCGACCGGAGAGAAGACCCGTGACACGGAGGATCACGCAGACGCATCCCCCGGCGGCGGCCAGCGAGACGGCGACACGTACGGCCCCTCGAACGCGCATGGCCCGGCGACCGGGATCAGGCGGAGGGCGGGGCGGCGTTGAAGGCGTTGTGCTGGGTGCCGTGATCGCCGATCTGCACACCCTGGGCGCCTCGGGCGTCTACCTGGTATTTGCCCGCCTCGGTGCCTTCGGCATCCAGCATCTCCATCAGCCGCTGCGCCGCCTGCACCAGGTCGGCGTCGCCACCGGCCGCTACGCGCTCCAGCTCCGCCGTCAACGCCGGACGCCAGGCCTCCGGATTGTCCTGGAGCCTCTCCAGGGCCGTCTCACCCGCCGCCTGTCCGTTGAAGCGACGCAGCACCAACGCCTTCAGGCCTGTGTACGCGTCGGTCACCACGTTCGTCATCGTGCCTTGAGCGCCCGCTACCGCGCCCGCCGTCAGCGCTGCCACGATCAGCGATACAGGATCCACCGCGTCAGCATCTCAGGCCGTACCTGCCCCGGCAAGGGCCGTTCGGTCGCCTACTTCGAGCTTCCGGTGACAACGGCCTCGGTGCCTCCTCAGCTCCCGGAGCCGGGCTCACCACGACGGTCGGCGCCCGGTCGACTTCTGTCAGGGCACCACCGAAGGGTGCGCCCACCTCGACGTCTGCCAGCCGGCGGGTTGCGCGGCCGTGGAAGATCTCACTCCGCCGAACGACACCCCTCAGGAGATTTTCTGTACGCAGATTGAAGCAGGGAGCCGCGCTCGCACCGCCGATGCCCGGATCGCCGTCAGCGACGGCGGCCGCGCGCTGGAAGAGGTAGTCCGGGAGCACGACGAGGACCGCCGTGAGGACGGTCATCCCTGAGCTCGCCAAGGCCGCGCACATCCCCCTCCGGTACGCCGGTAACCAGCGCCAGAGCCGCGAACACGCCGGTCAGCACCGCGACCACGAGACGGGTACGCCGCGCACGCTCGATCGCGAGCGGATACAGGCACCAGGCCGCGGCCAGCATCGGATCCTGGCAGATCCCCAGGACACTGCCCAGGAAAGTGGCGGCCCCGGCAGTCATCGTCGCTGCGAACGGCAGCCGCCGCCGGAAGATCATCGCTCCGGCGGTCACTGCCGCCAGCACCGATCCCGCCACCATCCGCGGCCACGAAGCGGCGCCAACCGTGGGCAATACCCAGAACATCCCGACGACGGCGACCGCCGCGATGACATCCGCCAACGGCCGTACCATTTCCTGTGCCCGAGTTCGCACGCCAGCACCGTAGGCGAAACGGCAGGAAACGGCTACGTCCTTCCGTGGCCGCCGCGCGATGCGAGGCCTCGGCATTCATGCCCTGCTCTGCAACGCCAGACGCGATTCGCCGGCCCGGGCCAGGGCTGCTTCTGCTCGGCCATGAGGACCGGCCGGTTCCAGGGCAGGCCCCTTCGGGTGAAATCGACGTCACCGCGTTTCGGAACCGCCTGTCCGAGGCCGGTGAGACCGTCGTTGCTCCCGTCGCGAAGGAGCCTATGGGGCGGTCAACGCCGTTTCGATCGCCGCCCCGTTCCGCTCCAACCACGCCTCCCGCCGCTTGATCTGATCGCCGATGCCTTCCTGCCACATCCGCGCCCAACCGCCGCCCTGCTCCTCGGCGATCTGCTTCATCGAGAACCATGCCCGCCTTGACCGCAGGACGGCCACCTCGACGAGCCGGGAACGGTCCGTGTCCGGCATCTCGTAGGCGTCGGCGAGGATCCGGCAGCGGCGCGGCACGTCGACGTCCTGCAGCAGCGGCGCGGCGTCGACGGGGTCACCCAGCGGGGCCCAGTGAAGCATCGCGTTGTACACCTCATCGACCCTGGAGGCCGGCTTGGCCAGGTCGAAGTCGATGAGCGCGGCGGCCTTGCCGTCCTGGAACACGATGTTGTCGGGTGTGAAGTCCATGTGCCCGACCAGTTCGGCCGGATAGGGTGGCGCGGGCGGCATGTCTGGCTGCTCGACGAGTCCGGAGGCGGGCCGCACACCCGCGGGGAGGACGAAACCGGCGACCGCGTCGTCGTAGGCCCGGACGAGGCGGCCGACCGAGGCCAGCCGCGCCTCGTCGGCAATCCACGCAGGCCTCGGCCGTCCGGCGACCTCGCCGGTGATGAACGTCAGCACCTCACGTCCGGCCGCGTCAATGCCGAGAAATCGCGGAGCACCCGCGAATCCGACCGCCTCCAGGTGGCGGAGCAAGGCATGGACGAGCGGAGCGTTGAAGCCGACCGGACGCCGCACTGTGTTGCCGACGCGCACGACACCCTCGGTGACGTCACCGCCGATCAGCGCGATCTCGGGTTCGGATTCAGCAGGTTCGACGTAGGTGACGGAGCTCATTGCGGTTCCCCTCTTCAATCCGTCCAAGTGTTAGACCGTACTGCGGCGCATGGGCATGATCGAGTGGTTTCCTTGGCCATCTGCCAGGATTTCCGATGGCGGCCGGCCAGGAACCGCATGACCATCGGCTCGGACTCATATGGCCGCCGACCACGCCTTCGCGTCCGATGTTCTCATCGCCGCTTGACGCCTTAACACTATCGGGGGTCTCATCCGGCGAAGCTTCGACCGGTGTCCTGCTTCGGCTGATGCCTGACAGGGCCACTCTTGTTGATCTTGTCGAGATTCTCACCTTCCAGGACGATGGGGCATGCTCGACTACCGGTTCAGAGTGACCAAGTACGATCCGCGGCTCAGAAACGAGAGCGGGGCCTTCATCGGGGACGACTGGACTTGCATCAGTGAGATCGGTCAGGTCTTCGATGGCCAGGTGCTCACGCGTGAGCGATACGAGCAGGTGGAGGCGGCTTACCTGAAGGCGGTGGAGCTGTTCGCCCAGGAGTCGGGGATCACCGAGTTGGCTGTGCGTACTCCCCTGTTCGGTCGCGACTTCGCCCCCGGGCCTCTGCTACCGGGCTACGGTCCGGCGACCTCCGGCCTGTTGGCGGAGGAGTTCTATGACGGTCGGCAGGTATCGCTCGCGGCGGGGCTGGAGCTGGTGCGGGCGATGTTGCGCGAGGACGGTGTGTGGTGCCGGCTGGAGGCGGAAGGCCGTTTCAGCGCCGAGGTCGGCTGGGACTACTACCTCTACGTCAACAGTCACCAACCCTGCTCTCAGGCGGTGGACCAGGGGCATCGGCTGGGGCTCTTCGTGGAGGAGGACTTCATCTCTCCCTATGACCTGGATCTGGAGGATCCGACGCCGTATCGGTCGGCGGATGAGCGGTTCTGGGCGGAGGTGGAGCTCTTGGCGGCCCAGACAGGTGGGGAGCTACCTCTGCTGGAGATGTGGGCTTACAACACCTGGCGCTGGCACCTGGTGACCCTCGGAACCGGAATCGCCCGGGTCCGCGCCGCGCTCAAACCTCGCGCCCTGGTCACTGCCTTCATCGGCGCCCCCCTGGAGGTGAGCGACAGTGGCATGGGCGAGATCGCAGAACAGGCTCGGCTCCTGCTCGATGCGGACTCCTCGGTCGTCGGCGTGATGTGCCTGATCGAGGACAGGGACACGGGGCGGCTCCGCCACGATTACCTACTGGACGACGATGACCTGTCGGCCTGGTTGGATGCGGCCCGCAAGGCCGATCGCTGCGGGGTGTATCCAGTCGACGCGGTCGACCAGCTCGGAGCGCTCGTCGCGGTCCTGCCGGATGAGGACGGGATCGTTCGGGCTCGATGGGAATGACGCTGGCCCAAGCCGCCACGCAGGAGATGCTTACACGGCTGGGTGACAACTATTCGGCGACCGCTGGACGCAATCGCCCACGCGGACCGACCGACGAAGGCCCTCCAGGATGCTCCTGAGAGGCCTTTCGTGGTGAGTCTCGCGGACTCACCACTCGGGAAGCTCATGCGCGTCGGGATAGAGCACGATGATCTTCTTCAACAGCTCGGAGTTGCCCGTCCGCACATCCCAGTGGCCGCTGTCGAACGCTCGGATCCTCACCTCCGGCACCGGCTGACTGTCGGCGTAGCCCATGAGCTCTCCATCGATGAGCTGACAGTCCCCGCTGAACAGGTCGATGAGATGATTCGTGGTCACCAGTGAGTTCGCCGCGGCCTCGGTGATCGCCCCGGTCTCCGGAGAAACAAGCCAGTCGATGATCAATTGCCAGCGATAGCCCTCGATCAAGGCACCAAGGGAAGCAAGGACCTCCGCCAGGCCGACATAGTGACCTCCTCGCCAAGCTGCGAACGAGAGGATGCGGATCTCGGTCACACGGTTCACTCTCCTCTGCGGATGCCTCTCATGCGGAGTGAACCCCAAGACACTCGATCGGTAGCGGCCGTCAGATCCCGTTGCGTTTACGCCAGCTGTTGGTGTTGCCCGGCGAGTGGTTAAGGTAGCGCCGTGATCACCAAGCCGCCCGGATGGCCGTTGCTCACGGCGTTCTCGCTCACGGCGCTCGTGTGCCTGTGGTGGGCCAGCGCACCGTACCTGTACGTCGAACTATTCCTCTGGGCGTTCTTCGTGGGCGGCTCGGTCTGCCTACTGGGGATCATACGGGCATCGCAGCGCTTGTAGCTGACGTCGACGCGGTGTCCGCGCACTTGCTCCGCTGGTTGATGCCGTGGATCATTGTCGGCTGCACCTTCTTGGCGATCACCGCCGACGTCCCGTTCCGGGTACGGTTCGCGTTGTCGCAGGCCGCTCTGGCCGACCACGCCCAGGCCGTGGCTCGAAGTGGCACCTCCTCGCACGAATGCCGGCAGGTGGGTCTCTATCCGGTCTGCTGGTCAGAGGCGACGCCTGGCGGCGGTGCTCGATTCAGCATCGATGACTGGCTGGTAAGCACATCGGCAGGTTTCGTGTGGAGCCCGGCGGGCCAGATGCCCGAGGACGACATGGATCAGCTCGATCCGATCTCCGGGCCCTGGTACGCATGGTCGGGCTGGGACGAGTGGTGATCAGCCAGCCTCATGACCGCCCCGAAGGTCTGGCACGTCTGCCCCACCTGCAGCGACCCTGATTACCCGCACCCCGGCCAGTGCGTCCGGTGCTTGATCAACCAGCGCCTCAATGAGGTGCTGGGCCCTCCATCCGACTCGTTCCATCCCGGGCTCGAAGCCCTCCGGCGGACAGCCGGGACAGCCGATCAGCACCGCGCAGCTGACGCAGCGACTGAACCCGCTCGGGATCCGGCCAACCAGGTTCGCAGCACCGCGCTCTTCCAACTCGCCACCGAGATCCCCGCTGCGATCCTCGCCCGGACCATGGGTATCCACACCGACGTCGCCTGGCAACATCTGTCCGCAGGCGACCGGGCCGACTACGCCGCCGAAATCAGCCGCCGCACCTCAACATGGGAGGACGCCAGATGACCAGCCATAACCCCCTTGCGGACAGCGAAGTCTGGGATCCCTTCGGTACGTTGCACCGCGCATTGTGGATCGGCGGTGGCCAATGGGCCGGAAAGTCGACCGTGGCCCGGCTCCTGGCCGTCCAATACCGCATCACCGTCTACCACTACGACTACCACGACGCCCGCGGTCACAACGATCGCCGGATCGCCCGTCGCGTCGACCTCGGCGAGCCCGCCACCGAGCCCGACCCGGACAAGCTGTGGGTCCACACCACCCCGGAAGAGATGGCCACCGCGACCCTGGCCGGTTTCCCGGACCGGTTCGAGTGGGCCCTGGACGACCTGCGCGCGCTCGTCTCAGGTCACCCGATCATCGCCGAAGGCTGGGGACTCCGCCCCGAACTCGTCGCACCCATCATCGACTCACCGCGCCGGATGGTCGTCATGGTGCCCACGCCAGAGTTCCGCCGACACCAGTTCCAAGAACTACCGCGCGCCGCCTCGCTCGGGCACCGCGTCAGCGATCCGGCCCGCGCACAGGCCAACCGCCTCACCCGGGATCGCCTCGTCGCGGAGGACGCCATCCGCACCGCCCACCAGCTCGGCATCCATGTGATCGAAGTCGACGGTTCCCGCGATGCCGCCGCGATCGCGGGGATCGTCGCCGACCATTTCAGCCCCTACCTCCCAGAGCAAGATCGCAAGTTTTGATCAACAGAGGCATCCAGAAGATTCCGATACCCGACGTCATCATTACTTCTGATGAAGGGCGACAAGCGTGCGGCGACGGAGGCGATCTCCGGAACTCTGCTGGGCGGACCTGTGCCTTTGGCTCCCAGGCCGGCTCCCACAGACACCGAAGAGGCCGGTTGAGCACTACAACGAAGTAGGTCCCTGACGGCGTAATGCCTGCTCATGGGCCTTCCTGCATCTGTGCGGCCGGAGGTACTCGAAACCCCGATCTTCTGATCCGTAGGCAAGGGCAAATGCCTCGTCAACGGCGTCTCGCCCTGCTCAGATGGTGGTTGCGGGTCGGTGGAGGGTAATCCTGTAAGGCGGTGTTGCTGTATCGGCTGCTGTACGGCACTCCTCATCCCTCGTGAGATGCGGCGTGGTCTTTCGCTGAATCGGCGTCGAGCGACTCTCTCAAGATTGGCTCTGAGCCAAGATGATCCAAGCACCGTGACGTGGGAGGGCTCATGATCGTGTTCACGTGTGCGGGCTGTGATGCCTCGCTGACCTTACCCGTGTCGCAGGTCGCGCTCCCCGCTCACGCCCATCAGAAGTACGGCCACGCACTACTTCCCGTGCTCATGGAGCCTGGGACCTACGCGGTGAACCCGGAACCCTCCGGCCCGCCGTGGCGGCGGTGGGAGGAGATCGGCGCGGATGAGGCAGAAGCCCGCGGTGTGTACGCGCCGACCTATGCCCTGTCGTACGGGCCGCCGGGAGCGGTCGCGGTCGCGCTGGGTGACGTCCGCGGGACCGTGCTGATTCCGGAGCGGTGCGACGGCCTCTGCTGTGGTCTGGACAGCAGAAACGGCCCCAACCTGGCGTGCGCGCAGTGCGGGCATGCCGTGGCCACCCTCATCGACGACTGCTCGTACTGGCAGGTGGTGTGGCTGGACCCGCGCGCCGTACGTCCCCTCGACGTCGATGCGCCCGCCCGCCGAGCGCTCAGCTGGGAGGAACTGCGGGAGCAGCCGGAGAGACCGCCGGTTGATCCGATCGGGGCGTGGAGCCCGGTGTGGGAGGCAGCGGTCTCGGTGGCGCTGGCACACCTGCTGGCCGCGTCGGGCGGTGCACGGGTCGTGGTTCCCAATGGTCCTGTCGCCGATGCGTTCCGTCCGGCGCTCGATGCCCTGCTCCCGACCGAGCCGCCGACGAAGAGCCTGGCCCGGGCCGGGCCGGGCCTGCCCGCCACCGTCACGGACATCGCTTTGGTTCCGCGGCACCCGCAGACTGGGGAGACATGGTCGTCCAGCACGGAGGCAGCGGTGCCACTGGCTGCCGATGTGTGGATGTATATGGCCTTCAGCCGCAATCGGCGGCTTCGCCCCGCGTCGGGCGGGCTACCCGACGGCGTCTATCGCGATGACCCTCCACCGCCGCTGCCGTTCGGCCCGTTCCGGCTCGACCGGGAAATGTTCCTCCACGCGCTGGCACGACTTCCGGAGGTTCGTCAACCATGGCTGCGTATGGTTTACGACGCCGTGGAAGATCGCCGATCCAACCTCCCGTTCTGGTAGTAGGAAGCCGCGCTCCTGGCCGACGTCCCGGTCCACGTCGTCGCCGTTCGGCTCGGCCATGCTGATCCGTCCATCACGCTGCGGGTCTACGCCCTGTGATCTGGGCGGCGGCGGAAGCCTCTGCAGCTGATGTCTTCGTGGATGCCATCGGTGAATAGGAGAGACGCCCTGGTAGCAAGGGTGCCAGCAAGAGGCCCGAACGATCAAGAAACCAAGAAGGCCCCTGACGGCGTAACGCCTGTTCAGGGGCCTTCTTGCTGCTGTGCGGCCGGAGGTACTCGAAACCCCAACCTTCTGATCCGTAGCCAGTTCGAAATCGTCCAGGGGCGTCTACCGGCGTCAGAAAGACCTGCTCAGAAGCGCCTCACGCTTGATCGTCTTCTGTGGGTGTCCACTCGCGTCCAGGAACGGTGTTAGCACTTCCGTTAGCAAGATCACGCACAGTGCAGAGGCATTGTCGTACCCGATCGCTACTCTCCCGCGCATGACAGTCCCCGAGATCATCCCCATTGAGTACGAGCCCGATTACCGCACCGGCACCATCGGGCACTGGGAGGGCGGCCAGTTTCTCGGCTCCATCGTCGCCGCCTTCCCCGAAGGGTTACACGATCACCGACGACTGGCCCGCGCACAAGCGCTGGTACGCCGTCCTGCACACCTTCGACGCCGCCGGCCACCACCTCGACTCCCGCATCGAGCGCACCGGAACCGACGACAATCACCGAACGGCCGTCGACGCGGCGCAAGAGCAACGGAAGCAGTGGCTCGACACCCTCCCCGGCCTCCATTTCGGCGACATCGCCATCCGCCCCTTCCAGCACGTCGTCGACGGAGTGCTGTTCGGCCTCGTCATCGAGACCTTCGAAGGCACCGAACACGCTGAGCTCTACCCGGACACCATCGGTTTCTACGAACCATGGGACGGCTCATACGACACCTGACCACCTGATCCGTACGGAAGGGTAGATGCTCTTCGGGTCTATGATTCCCGGATGTCTCCTAAATCCGCTATACCGCTTCTGCTGGCCGTTGGTCTCCTCGCCAGCTGTGGGGTAGCTCAAGAGAGCAGTGCGGACAGAATTACCTCTCCGAAACCGGTCGCCTCGTCGGCAGAGACGATCCAGGGACGCTGGTGGACCTGGGCGGCCTCGGAAGGCGAGAGCACGAACCCCGTGACGGACACGACCGGGGAGTTCTGCGACCGGAACCAGCCAGAGGATGTATGGTTCCTCGCCGGAACCTTCGGCGATAGCTTGCAGCGGACATGCAGGGTTCCCGCGGGGCGACCAATTGTTTTCCCACTGGTGAATCAGGTCGGTTCCGAGGCGTCGTGCAAGGAGTTCATGGCCATCGCGGAAGGCAGAGCCGCCCTCGACGGTAAGCTGGTCACGCCTGAACAGATAGAAGACGACAACGTTGCTGTGACCGGCGTGGCGGGCAACCCTCTGACAGGCGAGGAGGGAACGGCCACATCCTACGCTTGCGGCATCTGGGCGCGGCTCCAGCCGCTGCAGCCCGGCCGTCACATACTGACCATTCGCGGATCCTCTGGCGACTTCCACATAGGCGTTGATTACACACTCGTCGTCGAGACCGAGCAGCAAGCATGAGTACCGGTCACGTCCAGCGGAGTGGTGTATGAATTGATCTCCGCGTGATCCTGTTTCTGCAGGCTAAGCGGTAAGCATCTGCGGAATTGGTTTCTGTCGCGGTGTGTCTCCTGCGATAACACGCATCCGGGTCTTAGCCAGCACGTCCAGACCCATGTAGCGGCAGGTCTCGGTCCACTCGTCGGTCTGCTCGGCCAAAACCGCACCGACAATATGGATGATTGAGGTGCGATTGAGGAAGATTCCAGCCACATCGGTGCGGTGGCGGATCTCCTTGTTCAGCCGCTCTTGGGGATTGTTCGGACAGATCTGCCGCCAGACCTCCCGCGGGAAGTCCGCGAAGGCCAGCAGCTCACCGCGGGCGGCCTCCAGGTGCTCACACGCCGCTGGATACTTGCTCTGTAGCGCCTCGATCACCCACGCGCGCTGGGTGCGCGCCTGCTCGGCGGCGGGCTTTACCCACCCTCAATTTGTTTTGTTTTACCCACATTGGCCGCGGCGTCAGTCTTAAGTGCATCAACAAGGCGAATGACATCATCGATGGCCCGAACTTGATCAATATCTATCTCTACATCTTCGCCATTAATCTTGGCTTTGATGTGGATATTCGGTCGATTCAGCTTGGCGTACTGCACTAGATATCTAAGGACCACTCCTAAGGATGCGCATCCACCGCCTAGAAGCGCCCAGATTCCTACAGCTTCTGGTGCCGCACCCGTGCTGTCAGGCGGTAGTTCTACAGCATCGTAGATGGTCCGCGTCTCGCGCACGCCTTCGGTTTCCTCGAATAGGCGAGAAACTTCGCTGAGTATATCCCACTTCAACGGGAGGCCGTCGACTTCGATTGATACCTCGACATCTCCTAAAATCGTCGAATTGATCGTAATGTCGAGATTTGATTCAGAGCTACTAGTCACCATTTCTCCTAAGTGGGCTAATTTAAGAAGCTCAATGGGCACATGCAGGGGGCAATCGCCGCTGCTACAACCAGGGTGGTCGGCTACTCCAAGATTTCCAGTGGTGGGAGCTGATCCACGATCTTCATCGTCTCCAGGCTGACCGTCACGATCCGCTTGAGGAGGTCGATGATGTAGCGCGGATCGTCGGACCAGTCGTTGGGGTCGTTGGTGATGCAGGAGTCCTTGTCGACTTTCACCTGGTACCGGTCAATGATCCACTCGACGGCGGAGCGGGCGCCAAGCTGGTAGCGGTATGCCTCTTCCGGGATGTTGGTGAGAGTGACCCGGTTGTTGTAGACGATGGTCGAGCGGTCCGACTCCCCCTTCACCCTGGGGATCTTCATCTTCGCCACGTAGTACAGCTCGCGGGGCGAGGTGCCAGTTGCGTTACCGGAGACCTTCTCCACGATGCCCTTGTACGGCTCGGCCTGCTCGTAGTGAATATGCAGGTCGGCGAGCCTCTGGCCGGCCTCGGCATAGCCATGGAAGTCGCTCACCTTGGGGATTCGAGGAAGGGACTTCTTGAGGTCTGCGGCAAAGCGGGCGCGGTAGTCGGGAGAGTGGAGCAGGCCGTACGTGTAGTAGAAGATGTCGTTCTTGGTGATCGCGGAGTCGGCGTACACCTTGCGATAGGTGGCGAGGGCGGCATCTGTGATGTTGTCGACCTTCTCGTAGCCGCCCTCTTCTTCGGAGGCGGTGAAGAGGTCGTCGCCCTTACCGAGCTCACGGTAGGTGTAGCGGGCGAAGTGGGGGCCAACGCTCATGGTCCCGACCGCATGTAGGTCAGGGATGGCGTCAGTCATCAGGACGGAGAACGGTTCGTCAGAGCCCGTTCCGGTAATGTAGAAGCCGAAGTTCTCGTGCTCCGGCGTGGGGAATACCTGGGGCACCTGTGACACTGTTGCATTGACCTGACGGTCCATGTAGAGGTGCTGCCTAGTGAACGGCCGGTAAGCAGCCGAAGCAACTCGCTCATTGTTGAATGTGTAACGCTTCCCCCTCGCGATAGCTCCCTCGTCAGCGCGATTCCAACTGATCCTCTTCGGATCGAAAGCGATGTACCCCTTCACATCGGAAGGTTTGGGCGAGGTAATCTTCTCTACCTGGCAATATTCAGAAAACCCTTGGACCTGGGAGTTGTAGAAGTCGATCATTGACTTCATATTCTCCTTGAGTTTCACTTCGGAGAAATTGTACGACCAAGTATCTCGTCCAGTCACGACGCCGTTCGTGTGAAGCCGAAAAATGGGCTCCATACGTCGAACCTTGTCTTTCTCTCCAAGCGCCTGAAACGTGGCGAACCGCTCGTCTCGCTGGTTGATCCAGTCCCCGTCTGTGTTCGGCTTGATCTGCTGCCAGTCCACCGTGTCTAGGCGCTGCGAGCCGACGATGCGGAGCTTGTCTTCACGGCTGAGGGAGTTCCCGATATCCCGGTAGTACAGCGTGCACCCCGCGCCCATATCGGAGCCTTTGCCGCCCTTGACGAGGATCAGGATAGCGACGGTGTTTCGGCTGCCTGAGTCGAAGATCTTGCCGCCTTCCTTGCGGGACTGCTCGCCAGCGGCGCGTTGGTTGCCCCGCAAGTTGTAGCAGTAGATCGCGTCAAACTCGTCGACCAGGGACTTGCGCAGCCCGTTGAAAGTGTTGCCATCGATATAGCCGCCGTTGGAAACGTACGCGACGACTCCCTCGTTCTTGATTCGGTCGGAAGCCCAGCGAATGGCCCGAACATAGGAGTCGTACAAATTCCGCTTCAGCGTTGCCGTCGACTGCGCGGCGTATGTGCTGGCGATGCGCTCGTCCAGCTCTTCATACTTGAGGTTCTGGTTGTCGTCGTTCTGGCTATCCTGCCCCACCGAGTACGGCGGATTGCCGACGACGACCGTGATGTCCTGTGTCTTCTGCTTCTTCGCGCGCTCGCTATTGCCCTCCAGGACCTCCATCCCATCGAACGTGGCGGCGCCCTCGGCGAGCTGGAAGGTGTCGGTGAGGACGATGCCCTCGAAGGGCCGGTACTCGCCACCGACGAGGTCGTGGAAGGCGGCCTCGATGTTGATGGCGGCGATGTAATACGCGAGGAGCACGATCTCGTTGGCGTGCAGCTCGCTCGCGTACTTGCGCAACAGATCTTCGGGCCTGATCAGGCCGGACTGAAGGAGGCGGACCGGGAAGGTGCCGGTACCGACGAAGGGGTCGATGATCCGAACGCCTTCGTCGGACAAAGAGCGCCCGAAATGCTTGGCCAAGGCCTGCTCGGTGGAGTGGATGATGAAGTCGACGACCTCGACGGGAGTGTAGACGATGCCGAGCGCCTTGACGGTCTTCTTCAGAGCGGTCTTGAAGAACTTGTCGTACAGCTCGATGATGACGCGCTGCCGGCCCTCGGCGTTGTCGATGCCCTCGGCGCGGACTCTCACCGAGGCATAGAAGCCCTCCAGGGACTTGGTCTCGGCGTCCATGCCCTGGTCGTCGAGGATGTCGAGCATCCGCTGCATGGCCTTGGAGACGGGGTTGTGCTCGGCGAAGCCGTAGTTCTTGAACAGGGCGTCGAAGACGGGCTTGGTGACGATGTGCTGGGCGAGCATGTCAATGGCCTCGGCCTCGCCGACACCGGGGTTGATGTTCGAGCGCAGTTCGCCGACGAACTCCTCGAAGGCGGCCTTCTTCTCGGGGATCGCCAGAGCGGCCTTAATGCGGGTGACGTGGCGGTTGGCGATCTGGGCAATGTCCTCGGCCCATTTCTCCCAGTAGTGGCGCTCGCCAACCTTGTTGACGATGCGGGCGTAGATAGCATCCCGCCAGTCGCTGATGGAGAACAGCGCGTCCTGGATGTGCTGAGCGCTCTGGGCTGCCTTGTCCTTGGCGGCCTCGTCGCTCTCGGCGGTGCCGGAGCCGTCCGCACCCCCGACCGACTCGTCGGTAGGGCCGATACGGCCAATGCCGATCTTGTTATCGGGCTTGTTCTTGTTCAGGTCGATCTGGTTGACGGTCGCGTTGAAGCGATCGTCGTGGGCGCGCAGGGCCTGGAGGACCTCCCAGACCGTCTTGAAGCGCTTGTTGTCAACCAGAGCCTTCTCCGGCGACATCCCGGCGGGGATGGCGACGGGCAGGATGATGTAGCCGTACTTCTTGCCAGGTGTCAGACGCATCACCCGGCCGACGGACTGGACGACGTCGACCACGGAGTTGCGGGGGTGCAGGAAGAGCACGGCGTCCAGGTTCGGGACGTCGACGCCTTCGGACAGGCACCGGACGTTGGACAGGATCCGGGCCGTGGCCGGGCCGGGGTCTTGCTTCAGCCAGTCCAGCTTCGTGTTGCGTGTCAGGGCGTTGAACGTACCGTCGACGTGGTCGACCTCGCAGCGAAGTACGTCATCGTCCGCACCGTCGTAGGCGTCAACGATGTCGTTGAACCGCTCTGCGATCTGCTTGGAGTCGGCGATGGAGCGGGCGAAGGCCACCGCGCGTTTCATCGGCTCCTCGCCCTCAGCAAATCCGGAACCGTCAGCGAAGGTTCCGGTGCGTTTGGCCATCGCGTTCCAGCAGCCGATAATTTTCGCCGCGTCATCGAGGGCCAGTTCGGACCCTTCGCCGGAAAAGCCCTCCTGGAGGGTCTTGGCGACTACGCCCTCGTCGATCGTGAGGATCAGGACCTTGTAGTCGGTGAGCAATCCCTGTTCCACCGCCTTGCCGAAGCCCAGGCGGTGGAACTCCGGCCCGTAGAGGGCCTCGTCGTCCATGGACGCGAGCACCGCGGAGCCGTCTTCGGCCTGGGACTTGCTGCTGTCGTCGTACAGGCGCGGGGTGGCGGTCATATACAGGCGCCTGGCGGCCTTCACGTATTGCTGGTCGTGGACCTTGACGAAGTTCGACTCGCTCTGGCCGGCCAGGGTGACACCGGTGGTGCGGTGGGCCTCGTCGCAGATGACCAGGTCGAACTCGGGAAGACCCTTGCGCTGGGCCTCGGCGACCACCGGCAACGATTGGTAGGTGGAGAAGACGACCGTGATCTTCCCCTTCGGGCCTCCACCGGTGATCTGGGTATACAGCTTGGCGGTGTCGGTCGTGGCGGGGAAGACGAGGTCGTACGGGGAGATGTCCTCGTTATCGCTCCGATTGCCCACCTTGGTGTCCGAGCACACGGCGAACGGCCGCAACGGCACCTTGGCCTCTGCGGTCCACTCTTTCAGCGTCTGGGAGAGCAGGGAGATGGACGGGACCAGCACGAGAACGCTGCCGCCCGTTGGGACAAGGTCCTCGGCGATGCGGAGCGAGGTCAGTGTCTTGCCCGTGCCGCACGCCATGATGAGCTTGCCCCTGGCGTGAGACAGGAAGCCTTCGCGCACCATGGTCAGCGCGAGTTTTTGGTGGAGGCGCAGGTCTTTCTTGTCCTTGCGCTTCATCACCTCGGGGGCGTCAAGGCTGAACTGCGACCAGTCGACGCTCGACTCATCCAGATCCTGCACCCGCAGGCGTGTTACGGGGATTTGTTGGCCTCTTAGGGCATCTTCCGCATGCTTGGTCCATTTATCCGTTGTGGACACGATAAGGCGTGAAGAGAAGCCACTCTTGCCGGATGCGGTGAAAAACGAATCAATGTCGCTTTTCTGGAGAGAATGGCTGGGGTCGTAAAATTTGCACTGTATGGCGGCCAGGTCGCCCGTCTCGCGCTCCTGGGCGACGAGATCAATGCCCGTGTCGGGCTTTCCGGCCCGTCCGGGCCAGTCGTTCCAGAGCCAGACCTGACCGAACCGGCTGGACCACGAGGGGTCCGTACGCAGGTAGGCCGCGATCAATCGCTCGAACTTATCCCCCTTGTCCCACCAGCTGGTCGAGGAGATATTTAGCTCTTCAAGAACTTCTTGAATACTTGTCGCCAACGTCTGATTCCTGCCCTTGCGCGCCCGGCTCTTGCCGGATAAAGACGCCACAAAACACGCGGAGGTTGACCATAAAGTAAGGAAATAATTGTCCTCTTACGGACAAGAAAAATTATTGACAACGAGCACAGGTTTGATTATATACACACTAAAATACAACATAGATCATAAATGGATTAAAAGGGGACATTCATTGAGCGGGGATGCTGCGGGCCTGGATCGCCCGAAGGATCGCCGCTAACCCGATGGCCGACCGATGATCTGCGCTGGGCATCCGCGCTCTCGGCGAAGGTAATCCAGGCGGAATCGACTTGCCGACCTCGTGCTTTTCAGGTTCGACAATCTCCCTTGCTCATCTACCGGGAACTGAGATAGAGAGTATCGATGCTGCCTGACGTGCAGCTGTGGCGGATATTGCCGTCAGCCGCCCTCACTTGCCCGGTGGCAAGGCCTGAGGAACGAAGGCCGCAGCAGCCGATCGCCCAACCGGCTACGGCCATCGCCGAAGTGGGCGATCGTCACGGCCGCTACCGCAACGACGCTGACAAAAAGCTTCTTGGTCTCTCGTGGTCTGCCGTCTGGTGATCTTAAGCGCGTGGGTGGTGCTGGCCGCGACCGGCCGAAGAGCCGCAGCGCGGCCAGCGACCGCCCGCAGCGCGGCGGGTCGCCGCAGGAGGATCGCCTTTGAATGAGCTTCCCCCCGTAGCACGGCCACCTCACCTGAGTTGACCCTGTGTCGGCTGGGAAGGAAGTGCTTCGTGCCTGCACCTCACCCGATCGAGTTCCGTCAGCGTGCCGTCGAACTTGCCCGTAAGGGTGATAAACCGGTCTCTGTCCTTGCTGAAAACCTGGGTATCAGCGATTCCTGTCTGCGGAGTTGGATGCGCCAGGCCGACACCGATGACAACGGCGGTGCGCAGCTGACCAGCGCGGAGAAGAAGGAGCTCTCCGATCTGCGGCGCCGAACCCGGCAGCTTGAGCTGGAGAATGAGATCCTCAAGCGGGCGGCTGCGTATTTCGCCCGGGAGAACGTGCTCCCAAAATAGGGTACGCGCTGGTCCGTGAACTCGCCGATGACGACTTTCCTGTCGCGGTGGCCTGCCGGGTGTTGAACATTTCCAGATCGGGCTACAAAGACTGGGTTGGCCGGCCGCAGTCACCACGCGACCAAAGAAACACCGAACTACTGAAGCTGATCCGTGACATCCATGAGACGTCACGTTACAGCTACGGCTCGCCGCGGATCCACGCGGAGCTGACGCTCGGCCTGGACCTGGAGGTCAACCGCAAGCGCGTCGAACGGCTCATGCGTGAGGCCGGCATCCAGGGCATCTACCGGCGCAAGGGCCGCCGCAACCTCGTCAACGCCGCCACCGAGGAGGATCTGGTCCGCCGGGCCTTCACGGTGCAAGCGCCGGACCGGCTGTGGGTCAGCGACATCACCGAGCACCCCACCGACGAAGGGAAACTGTATTGCGCCGCTGTCATGGACGCCTATTCTCGTCGCATCATCGGCCATTCTATCGACATACGCCAGACCAGCGCTCTGGTCGTCGACGCGATGGTCATGGCCGTCGCCCGCCGTAACCCGCCCAGCAGGAAGACGATCCTGCATTCTGACCACGGAACACAGTACACATCGTTCTCGTACGGGAAACGGCTCCGTGATGCTGAACTCCTCGGCTCGATGGGAACCGTCGGCGATTGCTACGACAATGCCATGATGGAATCGTTCTGGGGAACGATGCAGCTCGAACTGCTCGACGTTAACAAATGGTCAACAAGAGCCGAGTTGGCCAGCGCGATGTTTGAATGGATCGAGTGCTGGTATAACCCGTATAGGCGTCATTCCAGCATCGACATGAACAGCCCAATCGCGTTCGAGGAGCTCTACAAGCCCTCAGACGCAACCTCGTGATCCCACACCATCGGTGGCTGTAGTACGGGGGGAACCTCAGAAGACGTACAGAAAGTTCTCATCCGCAGCCCATGACTCATGATGATCTTGGCTCGGTTGGCACTGTTCCCTCGGAGATCTGGCGTCACGTCCGCTGAGGCTTTCTCGTCCTGATGGCCTGGCACGACAGGTCTGCAAGTAGAGAGCCTTCGTGGACTCCGCAGGGACTTTCAGCAGAGTGATCCACCGGCCGCGGCCGATTCGCCGGGGTCGCTGCCGATGGGTTCCGCTCACCTCGGTTCGGAAACGGCTCCGCACAGGTAGGTGGACTCCTCCAGCAACCGCGGCGTCATCGTGATCCCGGTGAGGCGCTCGGCCAGGAGGAACGCCGGCCCCTCGTGGGGGTAGGTGTGTGGTGGGTAGACGGAGTCGATCCGCTTCATGGTCTCTGCGAGTTCGTCCGGCATCTCCTCTGAGTAGCCTTCATAGTGCGGGAACTCAAGCTGGATCTTTCCGTTTTTGATCCAGTGGGAGTAGCCGTCCTGGTTCAGATACTCGAATCGGGTCTTTCCGTCTTCGAGCCAGTGGAAGTAGTCCATGCACTTGATGTCGAGGTAGAAGTGGGAGACGAGGCGGGTGCCCGCCGACAGCGGTGTGATGATCTCGTCGGTGACGCCGAGCGAGCCGTTGGCCTCGACCATGAGCACCCAGTCTCCGACAGCGACGGCACCGAAGGCTCGCCGCTCGTAAGCGCTGGAGTAGGAATCCCGGGTCAGCTCGTCAAGCGTCATGTGAGAGCGGTCTTCAACCCGGACGCCGAGCCGGGTCACCAGTTCCTCAGGCGTCCGGCCGCGGACGTAGGTGAAGCAGTAGGCGCCCCCCAGATCGGGGAGGTGCTCGGAGGGGAACCGGGAGTAGTCGTCAGGGGTCGCGATCATCCCGTCATGCTCGCAGCGCCCACCGACACAACGGGCGCAGGCGGTTCACCGGTGAGGGTTCGCCCTGAGCATGCCGATGCTCGGTCTGCCCTTCGGCTTGCCGTCTCGACTCAGCGTGCCGAGGCTAGCGTTCTATCCGGTCACGAACCGTCGGCAGGCGTGACAATCGATCCCTTGCCGGGCTTGGTCGTGATCAATTTCTGCCCTCGTAGGGCTTCCATGGCCTTGCGGACGGTGATCCGGGCAACGTCGAACTCCTCCTGGAGCTTCACCTCGGAGATCAGCGTCAGGGGTGGGTAGGTGCCGTCTTTGATGCGCTCGGCAACGGTGTTCGCTATCTGCTCCCACTTGTAGAGCCTGGGGTCCCATTCGATCACAAGACGACTCTAGGTATGCTCCTACCTGCGAACATAGAACAACAATTCCTAGGAATGGTATAGACAGGATAGGACATGTTGGCCTACTGTCATGCCATGACCTCCGTGACCAGCGACCTCGACACGCTCCGTACGACCTTCCCGGCCTGGGCAGTGTTCCGCAGCGATGCCGGCGTCTTCTACGGCACCCGACGAGGCGAGATGCTCACCAACTCACAAGTCGAGGCAGGTCTCCTGCAAACCGTCTGCGCCGACGACCTTCCCACCTTCGTCGTGCTCCTCCGCGAACAAGACGCGCGGCGGTGAGGCCATGAGCGATCTGGGCCACCTGACCGAGACCTACCATTCGCTCCACGTTGCTCCGTTGCAAAGCCAGCATGAGCGCGTGGCATGGCGCTCGCAGGCTCCGCGCGCCGACCGGATCCGGGAGCACACCTGCCCGTGCCGACGCATCACCTATGAGTTCTGCATGGCCGGCGGCCTGGCATTCGTCCGCCGGACCTACCGGCACGACGGCATCGCCGTACATGAAAGTTCCTGGCTGCAGACCCGCGAGACCGAGCAGTTGTGGCTACGGATCCTTCTAGGGCAAGCCCGATGAGCGGGCAGACCAGTTCCAGAGAAGTGCCGCTTGTCGTGATCATCGATGTCACGGCGAAGCGCTGTGGCCGCAGCTATCCAGGCGGCACCGAGTGTGAGCACAGCCGTGTCGAGCGGTCTTATCAGCGTCCTCTACCGGATGGTGCCCGGTGCCGGAACTGCGGAACCTAGTGGCAGCTCGATCTGATTCCGACTGAGGTTGCGGCACGGCTCACGGATGGCGCTCCTGCCCGTGAGGAGACTCGGCCGTCCGTAGCCGGTCGTAGGCGTTCATGATCTCGTCCGCGACTGCGTTCACGCTGAGCCTGTCGGTGTGGATGCGCAGATGAAAGAACCCGGCGTCGGTGTTGGCCTCCCAATGCCATCGGCCAGTAGTGGGAGCCACCCGAGAGCCCCTGTTAGCAAGGGTGTTAGCAAGAACCCCGGACGACTAAGAAAAGAAGAAGGCCCCCGAGCGGATAATCCCTACTCAGAGGCCTTCTTGCTGCTGTGCGGCCGGAGGTACTCGAAACCCCAACCTTCTGATCCGTAGGCAAGGGCAGACACCTCGCCAGGAGCATCCAAGCGTCAACACCAGCCTCCCCCGTCCAGGGAAGAGGTCACGTCCACGTCGTAGTCATCGCCGTACTCCTCTCCCAGTTCGTCCAAAAACCACACCGAGAGTTCAACCCCTCTCCCGCCGACGGATTTGGTGAAGCAACTCACCCCTTCACCGTCATCATCCAGAGGGGGCGCCCACCCATCCTTGATCGCAACATCTCGGTAGAAGGACAGCACGTCGGCTCGCGGCCCCGAGGGCCGATACGTCTGTCCGACGGACGTTATCCGATCATCGCTGTCACAGGAGCTACTGCGCCCCTTCTGCGGTGTCGCGTTTGCCGGATGGGCGTCGAGGATGCTGAGAATGCTCAGAGAGGCGGCGAGCCGGTCATCGTCAGCGGTGCACCCGTAAGGGAACAGGCCGGCATGAGCGGCTACACCAGCACCGATCATGACGATGCCCATCCAGACAAGTGCCAACATCGCGATGATCGAACGCTTCATGACCCAGAGCCTAACGGCCACAAATATCCACCTGATAGGTGTGATGTAGTTACTGCTGCTTCTGGATGCCTCTTATCTCAGGCTCGGCCTGTGGCCTCTTCATTACGAGTTAGAACACGATCGTTCAGGACCGTCCACTGCCGTTTTCCGGGCCTGCTTGGGCAGGCTCTACGGAGTCCCTCGGTCCACGGTCGTCCAGGTTCGTTCAGACCTGTTGTTAGCACTGGCGTTAGCAAGATTGCTCGACGTTCACCCCCGGGTCGCCATGCGCATCATGCGCCATTCGCAGATCTCGATGACCATGGATGTCTACACGCAGATCCCGTCACCCGAGACCCGCAAAGCGCTCGATCGCTTGAACGCCAGTCTCGACACCGAGGAAGGCGACCGCTGGACGGCATCACCCACACGGAACGACCGACGAAGGCCCTCCAGGATGCGCCACTCCTGGAGGGCCTTCCGCAGCATGTCTCGCGGATTCACCACTCGGGAAGCTCCTGTGCGTCGGGATAGAGCGTGACGATCTTCTCCAACAGCTCAGAGCTGTCTGTCTGCACATCCCAGTGGCCGCTGTCGAACGCTCGGATCCTCACCTCCGGCACCGACGGGCTGTCGCCGTGGCCGACAAGCTCTCCATCGATGAGCTGGCACTCCACGCTGAACAGTTCGATGAGACGACCCGTGGTCACCAGCGAGTCCGCCGTGGCCTCGGTGATCGCTTCAGCCTGTGGAGAGACCAGCCAGTCGATGATCAATTGCCAACGATAGCCTTCGAGCACGGGGCCGAGGGAGATAAGAACCTCCGCCAGGCCGACATAGCGCTTCTCTCGCCAGGCTTTGAACGTGAGGATGCGAATCCCGGTCACGCTCTCCCTCTCCTCTGCGGCGGATACCTCTCATGTGGAGCAGACCCAGGGCACTCGATCGGTAGCGGCCGTTAGACCCCGTTGCTGTACGGACATGAAAAAGGCCCTCCGGGATGATCCCAGAGGGCCTTTGACCTGCTGTGCGGCCGGAGGTACTCGAAACCCCAACCTTCTGATCCGTAGGTCCCCAAACAACGTCCGAGAGCGTTCAGACCAGTTCGCCACGCAGGTCGCGGACGGGCCGCCTGTTCGTATCAATCCAGCTCGGTTCGGGGTCATACGGCCCGTTGGCTCCCAAGTTGGCTCCCAAAATCGGAGTGCCGACGGTTTACAGTGCGTGACCGTTCCCGCCTGTTCGTAACTCCTAACCTGCGGCGTGGCCATGCTGTACGACCCCGACCACTAAGATCATTCCGCGTATATTCCGCAGGCTACGGGCACTTGAGCCACGCGACCAAGGGATAAGATCCACCGCTCGGCATCTCCATCCACCGATAACCGGCCTCAACCCGAGACCACTTGTTCTCATTGCCCTTGTCCTTATCGTCCCAAAGACACGAGGGACGACCTCCGACATGATCGCCACCGCTGCTGTCGGTCCACCACACGTCAGCCGGAAGTAAGGCCAACACTCCATCATCCGGCTGGAACGAACCCGACCCGTCAATGGTGAGCTGAGCATGCCCCTCAGCGAGGATCAGCGGGACTTTGCCCAGCGGCAGCAAGCTCGCCACCACGCCACCAACAACCGCCGAGACAAGAATGATCGACGCCATGAACACCTTACTGACGGTTACATGGCCCGCCTTGGCGGTGGCCAGGCTTCTGAAGAGAGACATAGGCGAACTGTAGGCACAATCCGCATTAGCAGCTCAGGGCGTGACCGTTCAGGACAGTCCCACCTGGACCAATGCCCCTCGGTGGTCTTCCTGGAACGAGCTGGTACGGCGGTGAACTGCAACCCAAACTGCAACCCGCACAGGGTTCGAACTGCGCGCCGCGCATGCCTCCGCCTGTCTGATCATCCCGTCTGCCTCGACCCACCGCGAAGCGGCAGCGGGCCGGCGACGGAGGGGCAAGCCCGTCTTCGTGTGTCCGTTCGCCGGTCGCCGTTCCTCGGTCATGGGATGCCAACAGTCACAGACGGGCTTGAGCCGGAGGAGTTGGCCTGCTGGGCTTGCCTGGGTCGCGGCAGACGGGATGATCAGGCCCACCTCAGCCAAATACGGCCCTGTGGCCGCGTACTGACGATCATCCCGGAGTCGAGCGCCCCTGCCGGAGGCATAGCGGTTTTCAAGAGGGCTACATTCCCAGCGGCGACATGCCCTCCCACCTGGGTGAAAGTACCTCATGCGCCCTTGACCATAGAAGATCATCCCGCGCATATCCCACAGCTCGTGAGCGACCGCCTTCAACCCTGCGATCGCCGTTCCAGCGCTCTCAAGCACTGGCTTCCATCGCTCGGTCGGCGAAACGCAGGAGCTCGGCGATCCGAAGGTGACAGTCAAGCGGGTTCTCACGGGAAATGGAGGAGCCACTCCAGAGCCCTCCGGGGATGAGGAACCTCCCGGCGCGGTCCATACCCAGCACCTCATCGAGGTGGAGCAGCCCGCCGAGAACCCAATCCTGGTCGTAGTGACAATCACGCTGCGGCAGGTACCGCTCCAGGTATCCGGTCAGAATGTCGGCATCCCGGGGCTGCCCGAACCGGGTAAGAGCGAAGCTGTAACCCTGACCGGCGTAAACGAGGTCGCTCTCCAAGAGCAGGTCGGCCAGGACGCCCCGGAACTGGGTGCGCTGGTCGAGCCCGATGAGCCACGCGGCAGTGAGCCGCTCCCGCCAGCCGGCGAACTCTCCTGGTGCGAGCATGATTTCAAGCTCAGTGTCAGTGACCTGCCGGGCATCGCGGACCAGCGCCTGGAAGAACTCAGCTCGTTTCCAATCGGGCAGGTTGAGAAAATTGCCGTGGAGGAGATCGAGGTAGCGGTCGGCCTCCGACCCTGGTGTGCCGATCACGTAGCGCTCAACGATCTCGAATCCCGGGTCATCCATCGGGTCAGTCACCGACACATCTTCTGACATCCTGCTCGCAAAGACGCATGCCAATCTTGCTCGACCTGTGAAAACGCAGCTCCGCGCCCTGATCGCGTCCCTCATGACTCCCCGCTGTTCCCCCTCGTTTCCCGTCCCATCGGGCACGCAATGGGCACGGCGTTACCCTCATTGAGGACGGCCTCCGGCATTGCGCCGCCTACCCCTAGGAGGCGAGCCTCGTCAACGTGACATGCGCGTAGCTTTGGGGTGAATACTTGCTCTCTGTTCATGCTCTGATGCATTCAGTAGTGTCCGGACGTGACCAAACGAAAATCGGGATCACTCGGGAAGTACTGGGGTTACCTGCTCTTTGTGGTGGTGATCACAGGTTGGCTGACTCAATCAGTCGGCCCTGCGGGCTTGCTTGCTCTATCCGGGTTGACCACGGTGTTCTTTCTCTTTCGCGTGCCGGTGTGGTGCGGCGCCCTCACACGCGGTAGAGAACCCTGCCGGAAAAACTCTCACGGCCTCCTGATGGGGTGCTCGTATCAGCAGCACAAGTGGCAGAAGCTGAAGTTCGCTGTAGTGCCGCCGAAGTGGCGTGAACTCAACCGAGGACTATGGGTTGCGCCAGAGAAGTCGGTGGCCACCACCGCTGCCTTCTGCGGCATGATCTCGGCCGTCGTCGCTACGATTGATCTCATTGCCAAATAGAGCGATCGCACCTCCTAATGGAAGGGCGCATAACCGGGACCGCGAGCTGCTCGAGCGCCGACCTCAGCGTTGTGTGCGTGCCGGCGGCCATTCACGTGCCACTTCAGTCAAGTCAACTACAACCTCCCGCGATTGCCCGCCCCATCGGGTACGCAACCGGAACGGCCTGACCTTCAAGACCGCTTCCTTATCAGGACCATTCCGGCCACGGTCAAGGGCTTCCGACCTGCCCCCGAATGGTGCTGGATGGGTGTGATCGTGAGCCATTGTGAGGGACTGTTGCAGTACTCGTTGCAGTACTGCCCCATCCCCTGGTCTTTCCCGTCCTCCTCGGAGCTGCCGATCTCAAGATGAGACTGCTGAGTCAAGGGTCAATGAAGCTGATCGCGAAGCGACGCCATGGGCGCCCTTGACTCAGTGTGCTTGGCCTGGGCTCTTGTCTAGGGAGGAGGACGGGAGAACCTTACGTCAGTCGATCGCCTTCTGGAGCCAGGTCGCGAGGAGCACAGCGATCCCGATGCCCGTAGTCAAACCAGCGCCTAGACCTGCGATGCCACCCACTGCGAAGCCGGCCACCACACCAACGAGAGCTCCAACGAGTCCGGAGAACCCGAGGATGGTTACCCAGCGGTGAGGAAGGCCGGGCGGTTTGGTGGCAGATTCGGTGTTACTCCGTGAGGATCCTTGGAATAACCTCATGATGAGACGTCCCTTCGTACTAGCTGAGTGGATCGGGCGTGAGAGCGGCTCCCTGTTGGCGCAGGGGGTCGTTCGCTTTAGGGCGACGGCCTCGCCGGTTCTCAGGTAGAGAGTCTGGGTGGTGAGCATGACACTTTCGGCTGCTCCACCCTGGAGGACGTTGCTCCTTCCGTGGGTAGGGGGGGTTAAGCCCTAAGTCTTCTCCAGCAGGAACTGGTGGTTGAAGGCGATGTTGATGTCGTCGCCGTCGAAGTCCACCGGCAGCACCTCGACCGCCTGGGCCTCGTCGCCGCTGCCCGCCTCCAGCACGACCTCGCCGCCGCGGAAGGCCATCCGGACGGGGGTGTTGCGCTCGGCGACCAGCGCCACGCGCTTGACGGCCTCGACGAAGGTGCTTGTGGACAGGTCCGCGCGGGCGGAGAACTGGGTCGGCAGCAGCGACCGGTACTTGGGGAACTCCGGGTCGAGAAGCCGGGTGGTGGTGCGCCGTCCGGCGCTGGAGAAACCGATCATGCCCTCGCCGGCGCCTCCGGCGGAGCTCATCGCGACCTCGACCTCGGCACCGGTGCTCCCCAGCGCCTTGGCGGCGTCGGCGAGCGTTCTGCCGGGAATCATGGCGATCGCCGAGAAGTCGGGCTGGCCCGGCTGCCACTTCAGCTCTCGTACGGCCAGGCGGTAGCGGTCGGTGGCGGCGAGGGTGACCGTGTCGCCCTCGATCTCCATGCGCACGCCGGTCAGCATCGGCAGGGTGTCGTCCTTGCCCGCGGCGACGGCGACCTGACCGACGGCCGAGGCGAACACGTCGCTGCCCACCCGTCCGGCGGCCGGGGGCATCGTCGGCAGGGAGGGGTAGTCCTCCACAGGCATGGTCAGCAGGGTGAACCGGGCGCTGCCACAGGTGACGACCGCCTTCGCGCCGTCCACGACGAAGTCCACCGGCTGTGCGGGGAGCGCCCGGGTGATCTCGGCCAGCAGCCTTCCCGAGACGAGCACCACGCCCGCCTCGCCGCTCTGCGGTTCGAGGGTCACCTCGGCGGAGACCTCGTAGTCGAAGCCGGAGAGCTTGAGCTGCCCCTTTTCGGTGACCTCGAGACGCATGCCGGCCAGCACCGGCACGGAAGGACGTGCCGGAAGGCTGCGTGCCGTCCATGCGACCGCCTCAGCGAGCACGTCTCGCTCGATCCGGAACATCACGTGGATCTGCCTCCTGTGTGTCGAGCGCTCTTCGCTCGGTGCCTTGGGTTCGGGTCTTCACTGTCCCGCACGTGCGCTCCCCGGGAGCCCCTTCTTTGGCTCTTGGTTTTTCTAGTTAGAGATACAAGGGGTCATCGTATTAGGGGCTGTGGAAACTGTGGAAGGACGTTGTTTTCGCAGGTCAACTAGGGTTTTTTCATCCACCGAGGTTGTGGGTGAACGATGTGGACAACTCGTGGTGCTGGGGAAAACAGCGATGTACCCACAGGCCGTCCCCAGATCATGGACAGTCTGTCCACCGGTTATCCCCAAGGTTTCCCCAGGTTTTCCACGGGGTAAGAGGTCGTCTTGTCCTTGGGGAACACTCTTTTCATAGGGCGTCCCCAGGTTATCCACGAGGTGTCCCCAAGTTGTCCCCGACTTCTCCCCAAAGTTATCCCCACGTCTCGAAGGGAACTTAGGCTGACCAGTCTTTGGACGATGGCGGTTGGTCGCTCAGATGGCTTGCTCCGGCCATGGCCTTGCCCCTGATCCACAAGGTTTTCCACAGCCGCGCATCATGAGAGAGAAATTCTCACCCATTACGCGACTGCTGCTTGATCCTTGTGGTGAGTTCGTTGACCTGGTTGTAGATCGAACGACGCTCGGCCATGAGGGAACGGATCTTCCGGTCGGCGTGCATGACGGTGGTGTGGTCGCGCCCGCCGAACTGCTGACCGATCTTCAGCAGCGACATGTCGGTGAGCTCTCTGCACAGATACATGGCGATCTGCCGGGCGGTCACCAGGACACGCGATCGCGAGCCGCCGCACAGGTCGTCGATCGACAGGCCGAAGTAGGCGGCGGTGGACGCCATGATCGTGGCGACCGTTATCTCGGACCCGGCGTCCTCGCTGATCAGGTCCTTCAGCACGACCTCGGTGAGCTGCAGGTCGACCGACTGCCGGTTGAGGCTGGCGAACGCGGTGACCCGGATCAGCGCCCCCTCCAGCTCGCGGATGTTGGTGGAGATCCGGCTGGCGATGTACTCGAGCACCTCGGGCGGCGCGGCCAGGCCCTCCTGGATCGCCTTCTTGCGCAGGATCGCGATGCGGGTCTCCAGCTCGGGCGGCTGGACGTCGGTGATCAGACCCCACTCGAACCGGTTGCGGAGCCGGTCCTCCAGGGTGACCAGTTGCTTGGGGGCCCGGTCGCTGGAGATGACGATCTGCTTGTTGGCGTTGTGCAGGGTGTTGAAGGTGTGGAAGAACTCCTCCTGGGTCTGCTCCTTGCCCTCCAGGAACTGGATGTCGTCCACGAGCAGGATGTCCACGGCCCGGTAGCGGCCCCGGAAGTTGTCGGCCTTGTGGTCGCGGATGGAGTTGATGAAGTCGTTGGTGAACTCCTCCGAGCTCACGTATCTCACCCGCGCGCCGTCGTAGAGGCTTTGGGCGTAGTGGCCGATCGCGTGCAGCAGGTGGGTCTTGCCCAGGCCGGAGTCGCCGTAGATGAACAGCGGGTTGTAGGCCTTGGCGGGGGCCTCGGCCACCGCGACCGCGGCCGCGTGCGCGAACCGGTTGCTGGAACCGATGACGAAGGTCTCGAAGGTGTACTTCGGATTCAGCCGGGCGGACTCCTCAGAACATTCCTGGCAAAGCCGGTGAGGGCAACGAGCACCACAGTGTCGTTCATGAGGACTAAGGAACCGGATCCTGCGAATCAGTCAAGCTGCTGGACTGGAGGAAAAATGCTTTTAGGCCCGACACATCAAGATAACCAGCGAGCCGACACTCCGGGACGAAATACCGGCTCGCCGATTCCCCGACCACATAGGAAGACCAGTCACCATCAGACGATCTTGAGGGCGATACATACTGCCAGTGGTTTTACAGTGAGCTGCAGTTCTTCACTGGGCTATGCCTCTGACCTCGTCATACGACCCTTGTCCCAACGTTGCTAGAGAAGATCATCCCGCATATATCCCGTGGTATACCGTCGCGCTCTCTGCATACCATCGTGGGCATGCTGACCTGGGAAGGATGCACCGACGCGGATATCAGTGCCATCCTCCAGGATCACGGCCTCAGCCATATGCCTTATGTCTATGAGGACTGGCTTCGGCAGTACGGTCGTGGCCCGGGACGCAACCCGATCTTTCATAAGCAAAGCGGCATCGCTTACATGTCCGAGATCCCCGAAAATTCCGCTAAAGCGAGAGCCATCGTGGCCGACATGCCCACCTCGTACGAACTGCCACCTAACGCCCTGGTGGTGTCGACATGACAGGGCTACATGTTCGCGTTCGTCGTGATCAACGAAGGTGACGACCCTCCGCTTCTCGTTTACATCGAGGGCGAAGATTTCGCTCAACAGCAAGGGAGCCGGCCGCTGTCGAATTGGCTAGCTAACCTTCTCTGAACAGAGAACAGCCAAGGCTGTTCGTGACGACCAGTTTGGAAGACTTCGGTATGCGACCCGCTGGCCTGATGCGTTCCAGGTCAGAGCGGGTTCGGCTCTCTTCGTGAGCCCCCATGAGTCCCTCTGGTTACCCGCCCGTACTGGCATGCGAGTGGCACGGCCTGACGTCAAGTGGTTTGATCCCGGTTTGATCTCTGTAGTGCTTCCCTAGCCCGGGGAGGGGGCTGCAAAGGGTTTGCTGGATTTATGGGAGTGAATCGGGCCAAGCGTTGGTGGCTGACGGCCGCGAGCGGCTTGGTGACGGTCGGTGCTGGGGTTGCTACCAACCAGGTCAACGGCCCGGGGTGGGTTCAAGCGCTCTGGTACGCCGGAGGCGCGATCTGTGTGTGCACCGGCGCGTGGTTGTCTTCAAAGGCGTCGGCGGGACCCGCGCCTCTTGCTGTGCCTGCTGCTGAGCCCGTACCCGTTCCGGTACGAGTAGAAGTGGCATTGGCTCCTGCCGCGGGCCCACCGGTGCTGAAGGAACTGGCCAATGCCAGTCGCAGTGAACCAATGATCGTGGGGGACATCCCGCGGCGGCCGGTGGCGTTTCAACCTCGCCCGGGGTTGATGGACGCCTTGGAAGAAGCGGCCGGATCGGGCCGGGCGGCGGTGGTGTGCGCGTTGACCGGCGCCCGGGGTGTGGGCAAAACACAGATCGCGGCAGCGTATGCGCGTAAACGAGCCGACGAGGGCTGGCCACTGGTGGCCTGGGTAAACGCTGAAACCGACGATCAGTTCCTGGCCGGCTTGAACGCTGTGGCGGAGGAAGTCGGGATCCGTGTTGAGGGAGAGGACGCCGCTGCTGGGGCGCGCCGATTGAAGCAGTGGCTAAGTAGCCGCAAAGACCGCTGTCTGGTGGTGTTGGACAACCTGACCGATGCCGACCTGGCGGGACGGTGGTTGCCAGCGCTGGGCGCAGTCCAGGTGGTGATCTCCAGTAACAACCGGCAGGTGGAAAACCTCGGGGTCGCGGTTGCGGTCGAGGTGTTCACTCAGACGGAAGCAGTAGCGTTCCTACGGGAGCGATCCGGCCGTGACGATGAGGCCGGTGCGCTGGCTCTAGCGGCGGAGGTGGATCAGCTGCCGCTGGCGCTGGCTCAGGCGGCGTGGGTGATCCGCCGTGAGCATCTGGATTACGCCACCTACATCAAGCGTCTGCGGTCGGTATCGCTGGAGCAGATGTTGCAGCCGATTCCGGGTGAGAGCTACCCGCACGGGGCCGCGCAAGCCGTCCTGCTGTCGTTGGCTCAGCTCGGCTCGGGGAGCAAGGTCCGGGTAGAACGAGGGCTGCTGGACCTGTTGGCCGTGCTGTCGCCTTCGGGTGTGCCGCGCTCGTGGCTGCATCGGGCCGCCTCTCATCCAGGCCTGCTGGGAAAGATCACCACCGGTGATAGCGCACGAGTAGATACCGCGATTGGGATCTTGACCGATGCGTCGCTGATCGTGGTGAGCGTGGATGGATCGACGGTGAGCATGCACCGCTTCATCCAACGAGTGATCAGCGACAGTGCACGCAAGAAGAACCGCTTGGACAAGGTGCTGCTGACTGCTGCCGAGTGGGCCGAGGACTGTGGCCCGCCAATAGCAAGAGTGATGTGGGATCGTCTGGACCGGGATGCCTTCATCGACCAAGCTGCCGCTCTGCACCAGTACGCCCTCAGCCCACAATCCACTATCACCCCAACGACCATGGCCCGCGTTCTGACCGTGCAAAACCTCGCAGCTCGCTACCTGGAGGAGGCTGGGGATTTGGCTCGTGCCATTCCATTGTTCGAGCAAACCCTCGCTGACCGCATCCGGGTCCTGGGCGAAGACCACCCCGGCACCTTGGGCAGCCGCAACTACCTCGCCGGCGCTTACGAAGCAGCTGGGGACCTGGCCCGTGCTATCCGCTTGTTCGAGCAAACCCTCGCTGACCGCATCCGGGTCCTGGGCAAGGACCACCCTGACACCTTGGGCAGCCGCAACAACCTCGCCGGCGCTTACGAAGCGGTCGGGGACCTGGCCCGTGCTATCCGCCTGTATGAGCAAACCCTCGCTGACTGCGTCCGGGTCCTGGGCGAAGACCACCCCGGCACCCTGACCAGCCGCAACAACCTCGCCAGTGCCTACCAATCGGCTGGGGACCTGGCTCGTGCCATTCCATTGTTCGAGCAAACCCTCGCCGACCGCATCCGGGTCCTGGGCAAGGACCACCCCGACACCCTGACCAGCCGCAACAACCTCGCCAGTGCCTACCAATCGGCTGGGGACCTGGCTCGTGCCATTCCATTGTTCGAGCAAACCCTCGCCGACCGCATCCGGGTCCTGGGCAAGGACCACCCCGACACCCTGACCAGCCGCAACAACCTCGCCGGCGCTTACGAAGCGGCTGGGGACCTGGACCGCGCCATCCGCCTGTTCAAGCAGACTCTCACCGACCGCATCCGGGTCCTGGGCGAAGACCACCCCGACACCCTGACCAGCCGCAACAACCTCGCCAAGGCCTACGAAGCGGCTGGGGACCTGGACCGCGCCATCCGCCTGTTCAAGCAGACTCTCACCGACCGCATCCGGGTCCTGGGCGAAGACCACCCCGGCACCCTGGGCAGCCGCAACAACCTCGCCTATACCTACAAGTCAGCGGGAAATCTGGACCGTGCTATCCGCCTGTATGAGCAAACCCTCGCCGACCGCATCCGGATCCTGGGCGAAGACCACCCCAACACCCTAACCAGCCGCAACAACCTCGCCGGTGCTTACGAAGCGGCCGGGGACCTGGACCGCGCCATCCGCCTGTATGAGCAAACCCTCATCGACTGCGTCCGGATCTTGAGTACTGAGCATCTCTTGACTGCGACTGTGCGGACGAATCTGGCCTTGGCTCGGGCTGCCCGGTGATCCAGAACTGAGGAACGAAGTCCTGGATCGTCGATCGCCCCGAACCCAGGCGGAGACCAACCACGCTCGGGCGATCGTAGGGACGAAAGCAGTACGGCGGCGTGCCGCTGACATTGGTGAGCAACATCGGTTACGGCGGTGCGCGGGTCGGTGGACGGCCCGGGTCGCCGCCGACCGGGACCGGCGCCCACGCCGCACGCCCGGTCGGCGTGTGGCAGAGGGCCGGGTACGGCGGCGCGGCGCGCCGCCGCTTGATACCTATGAGAACAATTCGGCAATGTATCGGCATGCTTCAAAATGCTTCGGATTGCTTCGAGGTCCGTGTCACTGCCAGCAGCCGTGAGGAGGCGGATCGAATCTGTTCGGCAGTGGTCGGGCAACGACTCACCGCTGACTGTCAGATCGTCTCCCCGATCGAGTCCACCTACTGGTGGGCGGGTGAGATCCGGCGCTCTGAGGAGTGGTTGTTGCTGATGAAGACCACCGCGGTGCGCTTCGAGGAGCTCGCCCGGTGTGTGCGGGGGCTGCACTCCTATGAGGTGCCGCAGATCGTCGCGGTGCCCTTGGTAGCTGGCACCGCTGACTACATGGAGTGGATCAGGCGGGAGACGATCCCAGGGTCCGGCGAGTAGAGGCGATGTCGCCAAGGAGCTCCTTGGCTGCCTGCTCGGGCTGGGTGGCGAGGGCCTTCTCCACCTTGGTGAGGTGCTGTAGTCCCCAGGTTGATTCGCTGCGCTGGGCGGATTCCAGGGCGCGGCGGGCGTAGGCGGTTCCTTCGGCAACGTCGCCTATCTGAAGCTGGGCTTGGGCGATGTCGGCGTAGATGACGGCCACTTTCTTGTGGTCGGCGTCTTGGGAGATGGCCGACAGTGCGGCCTGGCCGGCTTCGATCACCCGGTGTTCGTCGCCGAGTCGCACGTAGGTGGATAGCTGGAAGGCGGCCATGCGGCCGGGGTCGAGGAAGCGGGTCCAGGCGCGTTCGCGGTGGGGTCGTGCTCGGCCGTAGGCCTCTTCGGCCTGGTGCAGCAGGTCGATGGCGCGGCGGTCGCCGAGTGCGGCCAACTCTTCGGCTTCTCGGCTGAGTAGCCATGCCCGGGTGGCGTCGTCTCCCTGGGTGGGGAGGAACTGCTGTGCCTGCCGTACGGCCTCGTAGGCGGCGTGCCCTTCGACGGCGTAGGACTTGTAGGCGTAAGTGCAGGCCTGGATGATCGGGTGCCCGCTCTCCTTGGCGGCCAGGGCGGAGACGCGCTCGAATGAGGCGGACTGGCCGGGCTGCTTGAGGTCCCAGGCGATCCAGGAGGCGAGGGTGGCGGCTTCGCCGGCGGTGGCGGCCAGGCGGCGGCGGAAGCGATCGGGCGGGCCACTCTGGAGCAGGTTGCTCAGTTCGTTGATGTGGGTGGTGAGTCCTTGGTAGATGGCTCGGGCGGGCAGGACGTATTCCAGGCGGTGGAATCCGATGGTGCGGGCTTCAAGGCGTTCGATGGTGTCTTCGTCGAGTGTCTGCGGCCCGGACAGGGCGCGGGAGAGGCGTTCCCAGGGGTCGGCGATGGTGGCCGCGGCTTCGGCGGTCATTCCGGCGGCGAGGATGAGCATCGTTCGGCGATCCACGTGTGAGTCCAGCCTTCCCACGATCCAGGCCAGGGTCAGAACGTCGACGTCCCAAGGGTCGGCGATCTGAGGTAGGCCAACGGCAGCAACGTTCTCCACGCTAGGCGGGGCACTTGTTGCCGTTCCATCCCGCGACGGGATGACTGCGGCGGGATGGGGAACGGCGCTGATCAGCCGTGGCGACGTGGGTCGGGTAGGGGCAAGACCCAAGGCCATGCGGGCGGAGTCGGGCATGCGTAGGCCTTCGGCGACGCGCTCGAACACGTCGAATGAGGTGACCTGGACGGTCCCTTTCATGATCTCGCTGACTTTGCCCTGGCTGAGATTCACCGCGACGCCGATACGTGTCTGACTGACCCCGGCGTATTGGCGGATCAACCGGAAGACATGACCGATATTGCGTTTTTGGAGGGCCGCTAGCATTTCCGGGCGTTGCCATAGTTCCGGCAGGATAACGACTGGTCCAGCCGCTTCTGCGGGCATATGACGTAACCCCTTTGGTGCCTCGACTGTCGGATATCCAACGCTTGTCGCTGAGGGGTATCCCGTCAAGGGATATCGACTATTCGGCGCAAGGATTCCGGCTCGGGATGGGTTGAGTAATCCCAGGTGATCACCCTTGACCCATGATTACCGAGGGCGAACCGACGAATGAGGGGTGCCAGGCCTGCCGTGGTAGTGGCTGGCGTTGGATCCGCAGGAGCCGCGCGGACGTTGAATGCCGCATCGACGGCCAGGTGGTCAAGCCGGTCCGGGTCGAGTGCTTCGACTGCGCCGGCCTCGGCGAGGTGGCGGCGTGATGGAGACGCACCAGTTTGCGGCCACCGGCCGAGACAAGATCATCGCACCCGTGGATGCGGCGCAGCGGTTACGAGATGAGTTGGCCGCCCTTGAGATCGACGCTGACGTTCATGACGGATACGGGCTCGCTCTGGTGTCGGTCTGGTATGAGTTGGTCGTCTGGACCGATGGCCTCGTCTTCCGCTGGGGCTCGGGCCAGCGGCCGTGGCGTGGTCGTCCCGGATGGCATGCCTTCGCTCCTGCCGATGACCCGGTGACGGCTGCTCGCCGCGTGGCCGGTCGTTACGCCGAACTACTGAAGAAACACCCCCGTCCGGAGCCGAGCACCGGGGCTCCGCAGTGATCGGGGAAGGCGGGTGCCTGAGCCCGCATGCGGCGATGCCGCTGCGTGATCACATGCGGCTGGTCTGGCGTGCGCCGTACAAGGGGGTGATGCGCCTGCGGGTGGTCACCTGGACGTGCGATTGCCGCAGCACGCTGTATGAGTTGTGCCAGGCCGGGGGGCAGGCATTCATCCGTCGCACGCTCCGGCACAAAGACGCCACGCAAGTCCATGAGACCTATCGCTGGTCGATCCGTGAGGCCGACGATGTATGGAGGGCGTTGCTCTCCGGCGAGGCCCGATAGGCGGGCGCGGCGGCATGGTTCACCCCCGTGCCCATGCCGCCGCGTCGCGGGGTGATGACTTCCTGTCGGACGAAGCCCTTCGCATCTTTAACATGCGCTGATAGCCTGCTTGGCTAGGCAAGCATGTTGAATGTGAGGCTTTAATGTCGTTTGAGTACACGCCTCCCAAGTACGCGCAGTTGATCGCCGAGCTTGAACGGCGCATCGATTCCGGCGAGTACGCTGCGGGCTCGTTGCTGCCCAGCGAACACACGCTCATGGCGGAGTTCGGCATGGCACGGCCCACGGTGGTCAAGGCACTCGGCGTACTTCGCGATCAAGGCTGGATCGTCACCCAACAGGGCAAGGGCCGTTTCGTACGTGGTCGCCCGGCGATGCCCACGAACCAACAGGCCAGGACGGGCCGCGATCTCCTCGACCGGACAGAGACCCAAGCCGCGAGCAGGTTGCTCACGGCCGGACCGGTGGAGGCTCCCAACCGCATCGCGGCCTACCTCGGCATCGAACCGAAGTCCCCCGTCATCCTGCGCAAGATCCTGGTGGAACGCGACGGCGAGCCAACCGAGATCTCCGCGACCTGGGTTCCGGCCGGGGTCGGTGAAGGTACGGCCCTGGCCGAGGAGGCCGATCTCCGGCAGGGAATCCGACGCTATGTGGAGAGCGCGGCCGGCGTCTCCCTGGATCACATCATCGAGCACATCACGGCACGCAACCCCACGGTAGAAGAGCGCAAGCTGCTGGACGTGAAGAGTTCGGCCGCGCTGCTGACCGTCTACGCCGTCGCCTGTGATGCGACCGGCAAACCGTGGGTCGTGGTGGAGACCGTTCTCCCCGGCGATCGTCACGAGCTGGAAGACGCCTACCCGATCCGGTAATCCAACTTTCCTCACGAGCCCGCTTGGTGCACTTGACTAACCAAGCGGGCTTCGTGCTTAATAGAGATGCAACTTGGTCAGTCAAGCATGCTGATCAGTCAAGAAGAGGAGAAGTTGCGCCATGGCTATCCAAGGCCCCATCCCCATCAGCTTCGACCAGGTCTTCCCGCACGGCTGCTACATCGTCGGCGAGGTCGAGCAGGTCAAGGACTTCACCGCCTCCACCGGCGGGCGAACCGTCTACGCCAAGGACAAGACCACCGGCGAACCGGTGTGGCAGGTCGCGGTCATGGACGCCGACCCGACCGTCAAGGCCGGACAGAAAACGGTAGCGGTCAAGATCCTGTCCGCGGTGCAACCGGTTCCCCCGGCCTCGCTGCCGGGCCTGCCGTTCGTCCCGGTCGAGTTCGACGCCATGACCGTCACCCCCTACGTCGGCCAGAACACCGGCCGGCTGGCCTGGTCCATCCGGGCACGGGCGATGCGCGCTCCCCGAGCTGGTGCGGTTCCCGCTTCGGCCAAGCACACCGCCGCTGCGGCGGCCGGTAAGGAGGTCGCGGCATGAGCACCCCCAAGCCCTACACCTACGTCACAGCCGTACTACGCAACGGGTCCATCCGGCTCGATGTCGCCTTCAGTACTCCGGAGATCGGCGTGCTGGCCGCGGTGACCGGCGACAAGCGGCCGTTTTTGGACCTGGCCACCCCTGAGGCCCAGATCTCGGTCTCGACCACCGGCGGCGGGCCGGTGACCGAGCAGGACGTGTCCCTCGCTCGGGAGATCTTCAACGCGTCCGCACGATACCTGGCCGACTGCGAACGCCTGCACGCCGAGCAGGCGGCCAGTCCGACCCTGCCGGGCCTGGATGAGATCCCGGCCTGAGACGTAAGCGGGGCCGCTGGAAGGTGCAACTTCCGGCGGCCCCTCGGTTCTCCCCCGACACCACATCAAGGAAGAGAGCTTCAGTCTAATGTTCAAGAAACTGCCCGGCGACGAGGCGCAACAGCTCGTCTCCACCACCCCGGATACCGCCGTCGTGTTCCGCCCGGCTGTGCTCCGTACTCCGGCGTTCGTGACCATTGTCATCTTCGTCTGGCGGCTGCTGGCCGGCCTGGTGCGGCTGGTCTGGCGCCACCCGATCGCCTCGGCCGTCGCCACCGCCCCGTGCGTGCTGGCCTGGCTGTACGGCTGGCAGTACGGCCTCGGCCTCGTCGCCCTGGCGCTGCTCGGCCTCACCGGTTGGGCGCTGCTCGGCCGGGCCTCCTTCAATCACTGGATCGGCTGGTGGCTGCTGGCCTTCTGGCGACTGGTGTGGGTGTACCGGCGGCACTGGCAACCAGTAATGATCATTTCCGGTCTCGGGCGGCACCTACGCGGCCGGGACTACTTACCCCGCCTGGTCTCCATCCGGTGCACCTCATGGGCCGACCTGGTCACGGTGAAGATGCTGCACGGCCAAGCGGTCAAAGACTGGACCGACCGCACCGAGCACCTCGCGCACGGGTTCGGCGCGCGCTCCTGCCGGGTCTCGGTCGCTCGTGCCGGTCGGCTGCTGCTCGTCTTCCCCCGCCACGATCCCCTCGCCACACCTCTGCCTGCCTTACCGATCCCTGATGCGGCGTCGGTGGGGCCGGTGGAGATCGGCACCTGTGAGGACGGCACCCCGTGGCGGCTGAAGGTCCATGGCACGCACGTCCTGGTCGCCGGGGCCACCGGGGCGGGCAAGGGGTCGGTCATCTGGTCGACCATCCGCGGCCTACTGCCCGCCGTCCGCGCGGGCCTCGTTGAGATCTGGGCGCTGGATCCCAAACGGATGGAACTGTCCTTCGGCCGAGACCTGTTCGGCGACCGCTACGCCGCAAGCCCGGCCGGCTGCGCCGAGCTGCTGGAAGCCGCGGTCGCGGTGATGCAGGAACGGGCCGACCGATTCGCCGGACTCCAGCGCAACCACACCCCCACCCTCGATGACCCGTTCGTCCTGGTCATGGTCGACGAGGTGGCGTTCCTCACCGCCTACCAGTCCGACAAAGGCCTGAAACTCCGTATCTCCGCCGCCCTGGCCACGCTCACCACCCAAGGGCGGGCGGTCGGCGTCGGTGTCATGGCGGCGTTGCAGGATCCGCGGAAAGACGTGCTGAACATCCGCAACCTGTTCCCCGACAAGATCGCGCTCCGGCTCGATGAGTCCGAACAGGTGGACATGGTCCTCGGCGACGGCGCCCGTGACCGGGGCGCGCTGGCCGATCACATCTCCCCGATCCCCGACCAAGGCGCGGGCATCGCCTACGTGCGGTTGGAGTCTTCGCCCGATCCGATCCGGGTCCGCGCCGCCTACGTCTCCGACACCGATATCCACACCATGGCCGCCGGCTTCACTCCCGGTCCGGACACGGTTCCGTTGCCCGCGGTGGAGGTGACCCGATGAGGATCTGCTTCTACGGCACCGATGAGGAGATCACCCGGCTGTGCGAACGGCCCGTGCTCGCGCTGCTGGGGCCGCGCCGCTCTCAGCCCGTGCTGGCCTTCGAACTGTTCAACGTCCGCGTCACCACCGACCCCTACGGCAGCGTCTTTCGGCTGGCGGCCGACCTGACCGAGGTGGAGGGGAGCGGCCGTGACTGAGCTGGCGCACATCCTCGACGGGCTGCGCTGCGCGGCCTGCGGCGCGGTCAACACGCTCTGGCTGGACCTGATCCGCGGCCTGGTCGAGTGCCACGAGTGCGGACAGGGCGCCTTCATCGACCTCGATCCCGACGACGAATGGGAGGACGCATGACCGACCCGAACGACCGCAGCCTCTCCCGGGCCGCACGACAGGCCATGCCGGTAGCGCTGGACGTCGCGGTGGAGATCGCCAAGCACAACGGGGTGTGCATCCGCCCGGTCGTCTTGCGACGGCTGGATGTCCACACCGGGCTCACCGAGGACGTCAACGTGCCGTGCGGGGCCACGATGGAGGCCAAGTGTCCGCCGTGCGCCAAGCGCAACCGCTACCTGCGGATGGCCCAATGCCGCGAAGGCTGGCACCTGGAGGACGAACCGGCGATCACCCCGGATGAGCCGACCGAGGAACAGCGCTGGCTGGTGGAGTTCCGCGCCGACATGCAAGCCCAGCGCGATACCGCCGAACAGGCCGGCGACGACACCACCGACCTCGACGCGGTACTCACCGGACTGGATGAGGAGATCAACGCCGCGGGGATGCGGGGCAACCTGCTCGGCCGTACGACCGGCAAGCGCAACCGCTCCACCCGGCGCCGCCAGGACGCCCCTGATCTGCCCAAGCGGGCCCGGCAGAACACCACCCTCGGCCGGACCTTCACCAGCTCCGACGGCAAGGCTTACCGGCCGTCGTTGTTCGTCACCCTGACGCTTCCTTCCTACGGTCGTGTCCGGGCGGGTCACGGGGTGCCCGTCGATCCGGACACCTACGACTACCCGCGGGCGGCTCGCGACGCCCTGCACTTCTCCAAGCTGGTCGACCGCTTCGTGCAGAACCTGCGCCGGGTCGCGGGTTACGACGTGCAGTACTTCTCCTCCGTCGAACCACAAAAACGGCTCGCCCCGCACTTGCACATGGCTGTACGGGGCACCATGCCGCGCGCGGAGATCAAGGCCATCGCGGCGGCTACGTACCACCAGGTGTGGTGGCCAGCCGTCGACGAGGTCAAGTTCGACGGCGATCACCTGCCGGTATGGACGCCGCGGACCGACCTCCCCGACGGACAGACCCACGCGGACGGTCAGGACGGCGACTACCTCGACCCAGCCACCGGGGAACTCCTGCCGACCTGGCGAGAGGCGCTCGACCGGCTCGACGCCGACGACGAGGCCGAACCCCTGCACGTGCTCCGCTTCGGCCCCCAAGTCGACGTGCAGGGCATCCTCGCCGGAACCCCCGACGCTGACCAATGCATCCGCTACCTGTCCAAGTACCTGACCAAGAGCCTCGGCGACACCCTCGACACCGACAACCCCGCCCAGCGCGCGCATGCCGCCCGGATGACCGAAGCACTCCGCTACGAACCCTGCTCTCCGGCCTGCCCGAACTGGCTCCGATACGGGGTGCAGCCCAAGGGAGCCAAGGCGGGCATGGCTCCGGGCCGATGCCGGGGCAAGGCGCACAAGCCCGAACACCTCGGCTACGCCGGACGCCGCGTCCTGGTCTCGCGCAAGTGGTCGAACAAGACCCTGGCCGAGCACAAGCGCGACCGCCGCACCTGGGTCATGGAAGCCCTCGGCCTGGCCGACGAGATCCCCGACCCGCACCGCTACATCTGGAAACCAGCCCCAGCCGGCGACGACACCATCCCGTCCCTTGCCCTGCGGCTGCTGCGGATGGTCGCCGAACGCCAACGCTGGCGAGCAACCCTCATCACCCTGCAAGCCAAAGCGACCGGGCAACCCACCCAAGATCTTTCGGCAATGAGGGAGGCGGCATGACCGATGACCTCGATCCCCTGCTTCTGCGGCCTGAGAAGGCGGCGGAGCTTCTCAGCGTCGGCCGGACCACGGTCTACGCGCTGATGCGATCGGGCGCTCTCCGCTCGGTCCGTGTCGGCACCCTCCGCAGGATCCCCCCGACCGCGCTCGCCGAGTACGTCGCACACCTGGAAGAGGAGCAAGCAGCATGAGCACGAAGAAGCGTGGCCACAACGAGGACTCGATCTACAAGGACGGTGACCGGTGGCGCGGGGCCATCTCCATCGGATACGGGTCGAACGGAAAGCGCATCCGCAAGAAGGTCTCCGGCAAGACCCGGCCCGAGGTCGTCGAGAAGATCCGGAAGATCCGAGAAGGCATCGCCAAGGGCCTTCCCGTTCCCGACGACAAAATCACCGTTGGGGCGTTCCTCGACCGGTGGCTGTCCACGCTTCCCGGTCACATCGCGGACTCGACCTTGGACGACTACGAAGACACGGTACGGCTCCACCTCAAGCCGGGACTCGGGCGGCACAAGCTCACCGCGCTGACCGTCGCCCACGTCGATGCCCTCTGGCAGACCAAGCGGGAGAAGTACAAGCCCAATAGCGTCCGGATCATGCGGGCCGTACTCCGGAAGGCTCTGGGGCAGGCCGAACGTGAGGGCCTGGTGGCGCGGAACGTCGCGGCATTGTCCATGCCTCCCCGGCTCAACACCGACGAGGGCCGGACGCTCACGGTCGACCAGTCGCACAAGCTCCTCGACTCGGTCGCAGAGCATCGGATGGGCGTGCTCGTCCTGCTATCGCTCGTCTTCGGGCTCCGCCGCGGTGAGGCACTCGGGCTGATGTGGAGCGGCTTCGACCCGGAAACCCGGACCCTGCGCGTGACGCACGCGGTGAAGCGGATCAAGAACCGCGATGCCGACACCGAACGGAAGACCAAGCTCGTGATCGCCGAACTCAAGACCAGGAAGTCACGCCGTACCCTCTGCCTGACTCCCGAACTGGTCGACGCGCTGAAACGGCACAAGAGCGCCCACAACAAGGAGCGTCTTCAGGCCGGCGGGCAGTGGACCGAGCACGGGCTGATCTTCCCCACGACTTTCGGCAATCCCTCCGACCCGGACACCTTCTCTCACCTGTTCTCGAAGCTGGCGCAGAAGGCCGGGCTCGGTCACTGGCACCCGCACGAACTGCGGCACTCCGGGGCCTCGCTGATGCTCGCCCAGGGCACGCCGCTGCACGTCGTCTCCGACGTCCTCGGGCACGCGAGCATCGCGATCACCAAGGATGTCTACGGGCATCTGATGGAGGGCGACAAACGCGCGGCGACGGAGGCCATTTCGGGAGCCCTGCTGGGCAGACTCACACCTTTGGCTCCCAGGTTGGCTCCCACCGACACCGAAGAGACCGGTTGAGCACCATAACGAAGAAGGCCCCTGAGCGGATAATCCCTACTCAGGGGCCTTCTTGCTGCTGTGCGGCCGGAGGTACTCGAAACCCCAACCTTCTGATCCGTAGTCAGATGCTCTATCCATTGAGCTACGGCCGCTCGCTGCGTAAGTAATCATAGCGGGTCTCAAGCCGTGCCTCGAACCAGTTAACGGATCTCCCCCAACCGACTCCCGGAACGTCGATTACCCCGGCATGGCGGGCGAGGCATCCCTGCCCACCGGGCCCCGGGAGACCTCCCACGCTCACTCCGGCGACACGGCGGCCTTCTTCGGGAACAGGGTGTAGCTCACCGGCCAGAGTACGGCGATCAGCGGGACCTTGAGCAGACCGCCCATGAAGGCGGTCAGGGCGGCCGTACGCGAGGGGTCGTCGACGAGCCGGATCAGGCCGAACAGCAGGGCACAGGCGATGCCGTACGCGAGGACGATCCGGAGCCAGATGCCCCATTCGTACCGGGCCCTGGCCATGCCGCCCGCCGGGGGCTTCCAGGGTTGCGGGCCACCGGCGAAGCGGTGGGCGAACGCGGCGTCGGCCCATTTGACGGTGCGGTGGCCGAAGACGACCGAATAGGCGATGTAGGCGGCGGCCAGGCCGTGGTGCCAGGCCGCCTGCGCTCCGCCGCGCATGTCGATGACCGCGGCGATGAGCAGGATCACATCGAGCAGCGGAACCGAGATCAGCAGGACCGTGCTGAGTCGCCGCATGCCCCACAGGTAGCGTGCGGCGAGGCCCAGACCGAGAAGCACCCAGAAGCCGACCTCGCAACCGATGATAATCGCCAGAATCATGGTTCCAGGATCACCCGGAGGAGGCGGCGACACATCGGCGGTGGTGATGAACCGGCCTACATCCTTGTGTGTACTGCGGACCCGCCGGTAGCCGGATCGATACCCCCTCTCGGGATGATGGGATGAAGGGCATGAGACGAGACGACGCGCTGTGGGCCGTGGCCTGCTTCGTCGGGGGCCTCGTCCTGCTTGCCGCGGGCGCCTACCAGCAGCGCTGGGCGCCCGCCCCGCTGTTCGTCGGACCGCTGGCGATCTCGTGCGCGGGTGTCGCGGTACGGCGGAGCAGGCCGTTGCTCTCGCTCGGACTCGGCGTCGTGGCGTTTCTCGGTGACTTCGCCATGGGCCCGTCACTGGGCACCGTGCTGATCATCACCGACAACCTCTACGCCGCGGTCAGGTACGGTCCCCGCGCACTGGGCAGGTGGATGCTCGGCATCACCTCGGTCGTCGCCGTCGTCACAGGGGTTGTGGCCGGGATCCTGCTCAGGCAGCTGGGGGCCGCCGCGATCTTCCTGGTCCAGACGGCCCTGGTCGGGGTCACCCCGGTCTTCACCGGCATGATCATAAGACAGTTGGAGGATCAGGCGGAGTCCGAACGGACCCGGGCCGAGCAGGTGGCGCGGCTGGCGGAGCTGGACCGGGTGGCGGCGGTGCAGGCCGAACGGACCCGGATGGCCAGGGAACTGCACGACATGATCGCCAATCACTTCAGTGCGATCGCCATCCAGTCCACGGCCGTGCTGTCCCGCAAGGATCTGAGTGCGCAGACCGTACAGAACGTGCTGGAGTCCATCCGGGAGAACAGCGTCCAGGGCATGTCCGAGATGCGTTCCATGATCGGCCTGCTCCGGCAGGACGGCGAGGAGGCCGAGGCCATCCGCCGGCGGGTGGCCGAAGTGGAGGAGCTGGCGGACCGGGCGCGGGAGGCGGGGCTGGAGGTCCGGCTGCGCGTGACCGGCGACGCCCGTGAGCTGCCCGCCGCGGTGGACCTCGCCGGGTACCGGATCGTCCAGGAGTCACTGACCAACGCGCTCAAGCACGGCGGCGAGGCCGTCGACCTGATGATCGGCTACCGTCCCGGCCTGGTCACGCTGACCGTGGACAATCCGGTGAACGGTGCCGGACAGGGGCTTCCCGGAGCGGGTGCCGGGATCATCGGCATGCGGGAACGGGCGGCGCTGGTCGGCGGCGTCGTCGAGGCCGGACCGCACGACCAGGGCTGGCGGGTCCACGCCGAACTGCCCACCGGCAAGACATCATGACCTCTCCGGGGTCGAGACCGGAGGTCTCCATGTACAGGGGGATGCGATGACCATCCGTGTTCTGGTCGCCGACGATCACGCGGCGGTCCGCGCCGGGATCGTCCTCATCCTCGAAGGCCAGGAGGACATCGAGGTCGTCGGCCAGGCCGCGGACGGAGCCCAGGCCGTCGCCCTGGCCCTCGACCTGCGGCCCGACGTGGTGCTGATGGACATCCGGATGCCGAAGCTGGACGGGATCTCCGCGACCCGTGAGCTGAGTGGGGTCGCCGACATACTGATCCTGACCACCTTCGACATCGACGAGTACATCTTCGGCGCGCTACGGGCGGGAGCCGCCGGTTTCCTGCTCAAGAACACCGACGCCGACGCGCTGGTGGACGCGGTGCGGGTGATCTCCCGGGGTGACGGGCTCATTTCACCGTCGGTCACCCGGCGGCTGATCTCGGCCTTTGGGGCGGCGGTCCCGGAGCGCAGAGCGCAGGCGATCGACGTGCTGACCCCGCGCGAGCGCCAGGTGTTGCTGTGCATCGGGCGTGGCCTGTCGAACGCGGAGATCTCCGTCGAGCTGGACATGGCGGAGGCGACCACGAAGACCCACGTCAGCCGGTTGCTGAACAAACTGGGTCTCCGTAGCCGCGTCCAAGCGGCGATCCTGGCTCAGGAACTGTCACCGGGGCCGTCCGGGGCATAGGGCCCGGACGCCGTCCGTCAGGGACCCGGGGTTCGGACCGGTCGCCGGGAGCAGACACCTGTGTCCCGCATGAAACCCCGGCAGAGACGCCCAGGAGCCTCACCTGGGACCCCTGTCCCGCATGAAACCCCAGCGGAGACGCCCATGAGCCTCATCGGGGACCCCGGGAGCAGACGCCCTGGACCCGGCAGACGCTCAGGGGCTCTCGGCGGGGACGTAGAGCGAGAGGGTCTCCGCGATGCAGGCAGGCCTCTTCCCGCCTTCGACCTCGACGGTCAGCCGCATGTTCGACAGGTAACCCGAGGGGGTTCCCTTGAGGTCGACCAGCTCCGCCCCGGCCCGGATCCGCGCGCCCACCGGGACCGGCGCGGGGAAGCGGACCTTGTTGAGACCGTAGTTGATGCCCATCGCCAGCCCGCCGACCCGCACCAGCTCCGCCATGAACGCCGGCAGCAACGACAGGCTCAGGTAGCCGTGGGCGATGGTCCCGCCGAACGGTCCCTCCTTGGCCTTCTCGACGTCCACGTGGATCCACTGGTGGTCGTCGGTCGCGTCCGCGAACAGGTCGACCTGCTCCTGGGTGATCTGCCGCCATTCCGTGTAGCCGAGATGCTCGCCGACGGCGGCCTTCAGTTCCGTGAGACTGTTGAAGATCCTCATGGCTGGAACTTTATTGCGCCGGGGGGATGGCGAGAAGGTTCACGACCCTGAACTTCTCGCCACCACCCTTCTGGGTCGTCGTGCACACCTTGGTCTTCCCGGTGGGAGTGGGTTGTCCCGGTGCACGGGGGACGGAGGCGGCGTCGACCATCTTGCACTCCTCCACCTGCCGCTGGTCCTCGTCCCAGTAGATGATCGAAGGGGGCGAGGAGGAGACACCGGTTCCGATGCTCCCTCCGCCGGACCGGTCCCGCTTGCCGACCCCACCGGTGGTACCGGTGGCCGGGTCGTACACCGCCGCCAGGGGAGCGTCGCCGTCCTCGATCTCCTCGCCTCGCGCATCCCGGCCCACCACGCTGAAGAATCCGAACCCGCCGGCGAGAGAAGTGGTGCCCATGCCCCCGGTGTACAGCGCCGGGGGCGTGGCCTTGTGCTCCGAGCCGTCCACCCGTTGCACCACTCCGTCGCCGAGGCACCAGGCCGGGCCACAGCGCAGGCCCTGTGTTCCGTCCGGCGCGTTCACCTCGACCGTGTGCCTCGTCGCAAGGTTGACCAGTTTGGTCTGGTTCTTGTCCAGGTCCTCCCCTTCTCTTCCCTGGGCGACGTCTACCGCCCAGGGCCAGGACAGCAGGTGGAGCCCGTCCGTTCCCTCGATCAGCTCGGGGGTCCCGCCGTTCAGCGGGATGCGGTGGATCCCTCCGCCGCCCACCGACCAGACGACGGAGTCGGCGGTGACGCCGATCCGCTCCACGTCCGCGAGCTCCCCGGTGACCTGTCCGACCTGCTTCGCCGTACCGCCGGCCCGGGGCACGACCCAGAAGTCGGCCCACTTGTCGGAGTCGTTAGGAGTCTCGCCCCACCACGCGATGGATTCGGCCCCCACCTCGATGTCCTGCGCGAAGTAGCCCTTCACGCCCTCCGGGGCGGGCATGTCGGCGAGCACGGTGCTCTTGCCGGTCACGGTGTCGTATGCCTCCAGCCGGCCCGCCTTCTCGAACGACGACTCGGCCGAGAGCAGCAACTCCGTGGCGCTCAGTCCGGCGATCGGACGGTATTTCCAGCCGTCCGCGGCTTTGGCGGGGATCGTGGACACGGCCGACGGCCAGACCTCCGCGGCGGGCCGGATGTCGATCTTCTGCTTCTCCGCCTTCGTCGGGTTCTCACCGGCTGCGGGCTGGGTGGCCGTCACCTTCGTGAGCGCGGCTCCCTCTCCGCCCCTGTGGGAGAAGGAGCTCCTGGCCACCGCCGTACCGCCGCCGATCACTGCCAGCACCCCGACCACCGCGAGCGCCGACTGCGCCCGCCTGCGCACCCGCCGCCTGCGCCGGCCCCCGATCGCCGTGAGGAGGTCCCCGTCCGGCTCGGGCGCGGTGTCGGCCGCCCGGCGCAGCGCGCGGATCAGCTCCGCCTCACCCCTGTTCTCGTTCATCCCACTCGCCCCGTCTCTAAAGCGGCCATCCGGATTCTGAGCTTGTCCAGTGCGCGCGCCGCCTGGCTGCGTACCGTGCCGCGCGAGATGCCGAGAAGCTCGGCGATCTCCTGGTCGGAGAGGTCCTCGTAGTACCGCAGGACCAGTACGGCCCGCTGTTTGGGCGGCAGGCCCTTGAGTTCGTTCCAGAGCCCGATGTCACCGTCGAGACGGTCATCGGTGTAGGTCGCCTCGGGAACCGCTTCGACCAGTCGCTCTCTGCGCAGTCGCCGCCAGACGCTGATGTGCAGGCGCGCCATGGTCGTACGGACGTAGCCTTCCGGGTCGTCTCTCTTCCGGATCCTGGGCCAGGCGTCTCCCAGGCGCATCAGCGCCTCCTGGGTCAGGTCGGCCGCGTCCTCGGCGTTACCGGTGAGTACGTAGCCATACCGGTAGAGCGCGCTTCCCCGGGCGGCGACGAAATCGGTGAACTCCACACATCCAGGGACGCGGGAGCCCACCGAACTGTTGCATCCCTCATCTCTCCGTCCCGCTCCTCCTCCGGCAGCCGTACCGGCATCGGCCACGTCCGCGTCTCCGTGTGACAGGCCGGGGGCTCCCAGCCCGTCAGGAGGCCCGGCCACCGGGCGATCACGGCAGGCATGCCGGCCAGGAACGGAGCAACGATCATTCATCCGCCGATATCCCCGAAGAACCCTCGACGCAGATTAATTTCCCCCAATTAAGAAATTATCTAACAAAGTGCGGCCTATTATCGAAAGCGAAGAACGAGAGCATTTTTCCACCGGTGACGCCTATTTAATATTCGTTAACCGAATAAACGCGCTGCCATGCCGACTATCGGGTATTTTCCCGCTGTCACCCCCATGACGGCATACGCAGGCCCGGCTTCACCGGAATGACAGATGATATGGAATGAAATGACCTCAAACAGCAACCTGGGGGCTCCAGGCCCGCAGTACGGCAGGCGGATCCCGGCCTGGCTCGTCTCGACAGCAGTGATCGGCGCATTTCTGGCAGGTATGGTCCAGCCATCGGCCGGTGCCGCTACCGATAAGGCCGACAAGCCAGGAGCCGTCCGGGCGCAGGTGAGCTCCCACCATGACAAGAATGCTCCGAGCCGCCATCCCGGTGACGCCTCCGGGCGACCGGCGACCGACAGACGAGAGGACTGCAAGAACGGTTCCTCCCGGCGGTCCACATGCACACGCGGCCCCCAGGGAATCCCGGGAGCCCCCGGAGCACAGGGACTTTCCGGCGCACAGGGACCGCAGGGCCCCCAAGGCGTACCGGGCGAGCAGGGGATACCGGGCGTGCAGGGACCGCAGGGTCTGGGGGCGAGCATCGCCATGGCGTTCCAGGGCAGTCTCACGTTCATCGGAGCGGTCAGGGACGACGGAGCGACGTTCGTCCGGGACCTGCGGACGACTCCCCGCTGGGCCGACCTCTCCTCCCTGCCGAACTACCCCGGAGGGGTGGCCGCCGTGGCGCTGGCGAGCATGGGCAACGACGTTCACATCACGGTGCGGAGCGCGGGCGAGATCGCCTACACGAGATGCACCGTCCAGCCCACCCCGGGAACACCCGGCAACCCGGCATGGCCGGAAAACTGTACGGCCTTCGTCAACCTGACCCCGCCGAACTGAGCCCCACCGGCCCGGCAGGCGGTGCCACGGGTGTCCCATGGCGTCGGAGGCGAGCCATCGGACCACTCTCACCCGCGATGTGTTTCCTCACCCACCTGAAGGCGGGGATATCCACGCTCAAGGAGATCTGTTGAGCCCGGCGGCGCCGGTCATACCGCCTTGGTCTGTCCGCGTGCCGAAACAGGGGCCGCCGAACGTCATCACGTCGGTGTGGGCCTCAGGTTCTCCGGTGCGTGCTTTGCCACCGCGCTGGGATATCGTGCCGACTCGTGGACGTTCACAGTTCGATCGTCTCGTTCGCTGTCGTCGTGGGGCTGCTGACGCTCACGCCCGGACTGGACACCGCTCTCGTTCTGCGCACCTCACTGCTCGCCGGCAGAAGGTCCGCCTGGGCCGTGGTGCTCGGCATCCAGGCCGGGACCATGCTCTGGGGCGCCATGACCGCCGCCGGCCTCTCCGCCGTCCTTTCCGCCTCCCATCTCGCCTACGAGATCCTGCGCTGGGCGGGTGCGGCCTACCTCGTATGGATGGGCGTCCAGATGCTCCAGCGCAGCCGTAAAGGCGACGCGGACGAGGTCGCGACGCCCGAACGACCCGGGAGCGGGGGATGGTGGTCCGCGTTCCGCCGTGGCCTGCTGACCAATCTGCTCAACCCGAAGATGGGCGTCTTCTACGTCGCGATGCTCCCCCAGTTCATGCCGGATGACGTGCCGCATGCCGCGATGGGAGTCCTGCTGGCGGGCGTCCACGTCGGCGAGGGGCTGTTGTGGAGTGCTCTGCTCATCGGATTCACCGGATTGGTGCGCGGCTGGCTGCGCAGACCATCCGTCAAGCGCGGCCTGGACCGGCTCACGGGTCTGATCGTGATCGGGTTCGGCCTACGGCTGGCGGCGCAGCAGTCGTAACCGGTCCGGGACCGGTCGGGGTGTCCGGTGCCCCCGGCTGCCTGCTTCGGCCGGAGCCGGACACGGCCGCCAGGGGCCGACCGGTTCCCATGAGGCCTCCCGGCTGGGAACGCTTCGATAATGTGAACGGGGACAGCCCCGTTTGACAGGGAGCACCATGACAACCTCCGGCGCCGACCCCGTACCACGCGCACAGTCAGGGCGTCCCCGTCGAGCGGACGCGCAACGCAACTACGAACTGCTGCTGGCCGCCGCCAAGGAGATCTTCGACGAGCAGGGTGTCGACGCGCCCCTCGACGACGTCGCCCGCCGGGCCGGGGTCGGCAACGCCACCATGTACCGCCACTTCCCGACCCGCCGTGAGCTGATCATCGCCGTCTACGCCGACGAGGTGACGGAGCTCTGTGCCCGGGGCGAGGGGCTGCTCGGGGGGGTGCCGGCCGGTGACGCGCTCTTCGACTGGTTGCGGATGTTCGTCGCGCACGTCGCCACCAAGCGGGAGCTGGCACTGGTGCTTGCCGACGATCACGACGGTCAGCGCTCGGCGCTGTTCCGCCGCTGGCACGAGGCGATGCACTCGACCGCGTCCGCGCTGCTCGCCCGGGCGCAACAGGCCGGTGCCGTCCGCGCCGAAGTCAGCGCGTCCGACCTCCTCGCACTGGCCAACGGCACCGCTCTGACCGGCGTGGACAGCGACCAGACCGAGCGGCTCCTGCTCCTCGTCCGGCACGGTACGGACGTCGGCCGGTGAGCAGGGCCCACGGTCCCGGGTCCCCGCACTGAACGGTGCGGTCCGCCGTCCGGCTCCGCGGGCGGCATTCGGGGACAGCGCCGCTCGACCCGTGCGGACCGCTACGAGACGGCCGCCAGGTCGAGCAGCGGCTTCTCCAAGGTTTCCACGATCCCGGGATCGGTCTCCCGCAGCTCCCGCAGGAGTGCCCGGGTCGCCGCGCCGAGGGCACGGGAGAGCTCGCCGGCGTCGAGGGTACGGACGAGCGCTTCCCGCTTTCAGGCCAGTGCGGCGGCCGTACCGTTGATGATCGCGCGCAGGCCGTGCTCGAAGGCATCCGCGCCGAGCGGACTGCCGCCCGCGCGCAGGGCCGCCATCAGTGTCGGCGCCGGTTCCTCGACAGGCCGCCCGGTGGGGCGGGCGGCCTGTTCCTGCAGGACGAACCCGGTGATGTAGTGGGTGAGGGTGCTGATCGTGCGTACCGCGAGCACAGGGGTGAACCCGCAGCCGGTCATCGCGGCCAGCTCCGCCTCGAACATCCGCACCGTCTCCGGGCTCAGCGCCGTCGCGCCGGCCACGACGCGGGCACCGTCGCGATGGGCGAGCAGCGAGGCCCGGTAGGCGCGGGCCCGCCGGGCCAGCCACTCCTGCCAGTGCTCACCCGGCTTCGGCGGCCCCATCCCCGCGGCCTGCACGATCGCGTCAGCCATGCCGTCCAGCAGGTCCTGCTTGGTGCGGATATGCCAGTACAGCGCCGGTGACTGGACGCCGAGCTCGGCGGCGAGCCGGCGGACCGTCAGTCCGTCCAGACCGACCTCGTCCAGCAGCCGCAGCGCGGCGTCGGTCATCGTCTGCCGAGTCAGCCTGGCCCGTCCGCGGTCGTTCATCATTGTCACCTTAGCAGCGCTAAGTTACCCTTAGCATTGCTAAGGAGGTCGACATGCTCATCACCACGGCGCCCGACGGCACCGAGGTCCGCGCCACCGACGAGGGTCGGGGACCGGTCCTGCTGATCCTCCATCCCGGACTGGACGACGGCCGATCCTGGGACAAGGTGGCGGCCCAGCTGACGCCGCGTCACCGGGTCGTGCGCCTGCACCGCCGGCAGTACCGGCAGGACCTGCCCGGCCCCGCGACGATCCCGCAGGAGGTCGAGCACGTGGTCGCCGCCGCCCGGGAGATCGGTTCCCCGATCCTGCTCGTCGGCCACTCCTCCGGCGCGGTGGTCGCTCTGGAGTCCCTGCTCGCCGCCCCCGGGATGTTCACCGGTGCCGTCCTGTACGAGCCACCGGTCGTGATCGGCCCTCCGCTCGGCGGTCCCGGCGGCGAGGTCAACGTCCGTGCCCGGCAGGCCATCGCGGCCGGACGTCCCGGCAGGGCGCTCCGGATCTTCATCCGGGACACCGTAGGGCTCCCGGCCTGGATGGCCTTCCTGGCCGGCGTGTTCACCGCCCTCAGTCCGCGGTTGCGCCCGCTCGTCCCCCACCAGATCGACGACAACGAGGCGCTGGACCGGCTCGGCGTCCGGCTCGACGCCTATGCCGGAGTCGAGACACCGGTGCTGCTGCTCGGCGGCGACCGCAGCCCGGCCCACCTGGGCGAACGCCTCGACGCGCTGGCACGCGTGCTGCCCCGCGCCGAGCGGGTGGTGCTGCACGGTCAGGGACACAGCGCGCACGCGGCCGCACCCGCCGAGGTCGCCGCCGTCATCGAGTCCTTCGCCGCCAGGACCACCGGCTGACCGGACCCGGGCCACCGGCTGACCGGACCCAGGCCATCGGTCACCGGCGGCGGCCCGCCGCCTGGCCCGGCCGGGGAAAGCCGGGGAGGCCGGGTGACGAAGGCGCCGACGGATCACTGGCCGCCGTCGAAGTAGGCGACCAGTTCGGGGTCCAGCGGTGGCACGTCGTACGGCATGCCGCCGTCACGCAGCGACATCGTCGCCATGTACCCGGCGGCGACGCTCATCCGGGCCGCCACCGGAGAGGTGTCGGTGCCCCCGCCCTCGCGCACGAAGCGGATGAACTCCCCGATGATCCCGATGTCGGCGCCGCCGTGCGGGCCGGCCGCCGCGGGCACCTTGTAGGCGATGTCGCAGTCACCGCGGTAGCCGGTCGGCCCGGTGTTCCAGACCTTGACCGTGTCACCGGGGCCGTCACCGAAGTTCTCCAGCCGCCCCTCGGTCCCGATGACGGTGTAGTTGCGCACGTAGTCGGGACTGAAGTGGCACTGCTGGTAGGCGGCGATGACACCGTTGTCCAGACGCATGTTCATCACCGAGACGTCTTCGACGTCCACGATGTGGTGCAGGTTCCTGCGCTGGGTGGGCGGCCACTCGAACTCCTTGAGCCAGTTCTCCGGCCGCGGGGTGCCGGGCTCGCGGCGCGGCAGGTCGCCGTAGAGCATCAGGTCGCCGAGGGCGTTGACGCGCGTGGTGTAGCCGCCCGCCAGCCAGTGGATGACGTCGAGGTCGTGGGCGGCCTTCTGCAGCAGCAGGCCCGTGGTGCGGGTGCGGTCCGCGTGCCAGTCCTTGAAGTAGTAGTCGCCGCCGTAGGACACGAAGTGGCGCGCCCAGACGGTCTTCGGCTCGCCGATGACCCCCTTCCGGATGATGTCGCGCATGGTCCGGACCACGCCCATGTGCCGCATGTTGTGCCCGACGTAGAGCCGGGTCCCGGTCTCCTTCGCGGTGCGCAGGATGTTGTCGCAGCCCTCTACGGTGATGTGCAGCGGCTTCTCCAGGTACACGGCCTTGCCCGCCTGGAGACAGTCGATCGCGATGCGCTCGTGGGTGTCGTCGGGGGTCATGACGATGATCGCGTCGAGGTCGGCGCGGTCGAGCAGTTCGCGGTGGTCCTCGGTCAGGATCTCGGCGTCGAACCGCTCGGACTGGCGCTTGAGCACCGCCGGGTCGGAGTCGCACAGCGCGGCCACCACCGAACCCTTGCCCGGCCGGTGGGCCGAGAGCGCCAGGCTGGCCCGCAGGCCGAGGCCGATGACGCCGATACGCAGGTCTTCCACTTCTGTCCTTTCTCGGTGGTGCGGCGGGCGTCAGCCCCCGGCGATGGAGGCCTCGTACTCGGCCTTCATCGCGGCGCCGCCCTTGTCCATCCACTTCTCCGTGAAGTCCCGCCAACCGGAGAGCGGCTTACGGCCGGTGACGATGTCGGCCACCATGTCGGAGGCCATGGTGCTGAGCTCGCCGTACTTCTCCGTGTCGGAACACGTTCGCCTGGAGGCTAGCGCCCATTTATCCAAGCAACTAGATTAAATCCGACAGAAACGGACAATCGATGCGGTCCGGCGATCGGGCCGTGACCGAAGGGTTACCGCCCTCGGGCGGCGCTTACGCCTGCTCTGACCTGGTCAGACAGGAATACGGCCGGACGTTCCCCTAATACTCAATCCGGCATCGTAAACAGGAGCCGCTCGGCGTGGTCGAGCGCCAGCCGTACGGCGCCCAGGGTGATGCACTCGCCGCCGAGCCCCGATGCGACGACCTTCGGCGGGTACAGGCAGTATTCGTCCATTAGTTCCTGGATCGGGTCCACGAGCAGGTCACCGGCCGCCGAGAGGCTGCCGCCGACGACCACCATCTCCGGGTCGAGCGGGTTGACCACGGTGATCAGGCCGGCCGCCAGGGCCCGCCCGAACCTCCTGACCGCCAGCCGGGCCTTCTCGTCGCCCGCGCGCGCCCTGGAGATGGCGAACTCCGCACTCTGCCGGCTCCCGCGCAACTCGCCGGGCTCCACCGCCATCGCGTAGTCGGCCACGTAGCGGAAGGCCGACCAGTTGTCGTTGGGCTGGGAGCCGATCTCGCCCGCGGCGGCGTGGGCACCCCGGTGTGCCCGGCCGCCGATGAGCAGGCCCATGCCGATCCTGTCGCCGGTGAGCAGGTAGACCACGTCGTCGCAGCCGCGGGCGGCCCCACGCCAGTGCTCGGCCATGACCGCCAGGCGCATGTCGTTCTCGACGACCACCGGGACCGGGATGCGTGCGGACAGCTCGGCGTGCAGGTGCAGTCCCGTCCAGCCGGGCAGCATGATGCTCTTGACGACCCGGCCCTCGCCGTCGACCACGCCGGTCGTGCCCACACCCACGACGGCCAGGTCGGCGACGGTGAGCTCGGCGTCGGCGGCGACCAGCCGGACCAGCTCGGCGATGGCGGCCAGCCTCTCGGGCGCGGGGGTGTCGGCGGGGAGCGGCTGCCTGCGCACCGCCCTGACCTCTCCGCCCAGGTCGCAGGCCATGGCCTGGAGGTTGGCGCTGTCGATGTAGACGCCGGCCACGTGCGCGGAGGAGGCGCGGAACCGGAAACGCCGGGCGGGACGGCCGCGCTGGCGGTCGGCGTGCTCGTCCTCGGCGTACTCCTCGACCCAGCCGTCGGCCAGCAGATCCTCGACGACCCCCTCGGCTGTGGGTCTGGAGACTCCGGCGGCGGAGGCCAGCTCGGTCAGCGTGGCGACCTCGCGGCCGCGCAGGATGCGCAGGATCGCGGCGGAGTTGAGCCTCCGCAGGAGGGACGCGTCACCGCTCGCCTGTCTCATAATGATCGATCCTACTTTGACAAGGCTCTTTCGATAAAGCGCGAAGCACAACCGCCTCCGTGGGGAAGACGTCGACGGTCACCCCGCAAGGCCAGGCCACCGTTCGCGCGCCCTGGGTTAAAGCCGGTACGGCACCGCATTGAACGGCGACTACACAAGTGTGTAGTATTTTGAACTGAGAAGCAGTCAGCTATATGCGTAAGCAAGGGGAAACGAGCGTGACCACGACCGGACCCGACCCCGAGGACCTCACCGCCCGCGCCCGCATCAGGGACGCCGCGATGCTGCACTTCGCCGAGCAGGGGTTCGAGCGGGCCACGATCAGGGGCATCGCCGAGACCGCCGGTGTGTCGTCAGGGTTGGTGCGCCACCACTTCGGCTCCAAGCAGGGGCTGCGGGAGACGTGCGACGCGCACCTGGCCAAGATGATCCGCAAACTCAACGACGAGGTCCGGTCGGGTCAGGTGCCCGACCAGGCGAACCCCGTCGCCGCCGCCAACGCCATGATGGGCCCCTACCGGGGATACCTGGCCCGCGCGCTGGTGGAGGGATCGGCCGAGGCCGTCTTCGACCAGATGGTCGAGCTCAGCGAGGAGTGGCTCGCCGAAGCCGACGAGAAGCGTCCCGACGTCCCCGACGTCGACCGGAAGGCCAGGGCGACGGTGGGCACCGCGATGGCGCTGGCCATCGCGGTGCTGCACAAGCACGTGTCCAGGGGCCTGGGCGTCGACCTGTTCACCCCCGAGGGAGACCTGCTGCTCGCCAGGACCCTCATCGACGTCTATTCACATCCCATGCTCAGCGTCGAGGACGCCGCCGAGGCCAGAGCGGCTCTCAACAGGCTCCAGCCCGAGCCGCCCCCGACAGACCGCGGAGCCCGGTCCCGCCAACGCAAGGAGCAGCACCATGACTGACGCCATCTCGGTGGCCGGATTGGTCAAGACGTTCGGCGCCACCAGGGCGCTGGACGGTCTCGACCTCACCGTACGCACCGGAGAGGTGCACGGCTTCCTGGGGCCCAACGGCGCGGGGAAGAGCACCACGATCCGCGTCCTGCTGGGCCTGATGCGCGCCGACGAGGGCGTCGTTCGCCTGCTCGGCGGCGACCCGTGGGCCGACGCGACCGCGCTGCACCGCCGGCTGGCCTACGTGCCCGGCGACGTCACGCTGTGGCCGAACCTGTCGGGCGGTGAGGTGATCGACCTGCTCGGCCGGTTACGCGGCGGGCTCGACCGGCGCCGCCGCGCCGACCTGCTGGAGCGCTTCGACCTCGACCCCCGCAAGAAGGGGCGCGCCTACTCCAAGGGCAACCGGCAGAAGGTGGCCCTGGTCGCCGCCCTCGCCTCCGACGCGGAACTGCTCATCCTCGACGAACCGACCTCCGGCCTCGACCCGCTGATGGAGGAGGTCTTCCGCGAGACCATCCGGGAGGAGGTACGGCGAGGCGACCGGACGGTGCTGCTGTCCAGCCACATCCTCGCCGAGGTCGAGGCGCTGTGCGACAGGCTCACCATCATCCGCGACGGCCGGGCGGTCGAGACCGGCACGCTCTCCGACCTGCGGCACCTGACCCGCACCAGCGTCCAGGCCGAGCTGGACGGCCCGCCGTACGGGCTGGAGGACCTGCCGGGTGTGCACGACGTTCGCGTGGACGGTGACCGGGTCCGCTTCGACGTCGACTCCACCGCGCTCGGCGCGGTGCTGAGCAGGCTCTCCTCGATCGGTGTGCGCAGTCTCGTCAGCCGGCCGCCCACCCTGGAGGAGCTGTTCCTGCGGCACTACGACAGGACGGGCGCGGGCACCGGACGGCACGCGGAGGCGACCCGATGAACGCACCGACCGGCACCGGGCGGCTGGTCCGCTTCGCGCTGCGACGCGATCGCCGGCTGCTGCCGCTGTGGGTGCTCTTTCCCGCTCTGGTCCCGCCGACGTTCGTCGCCGCGTTCAACGGTGGGTATCCCACCGCGCAGGCACGTCAGGAGTACCTGGAGACGAGCCTCCACAACACCGCCTTCACCGTGACGTACGGCCCGCTGCACGGCTCCAGCCTTGGCGAACTCGTCAGCTGGCGGTCCGGGTTCATCCCCGTCATGGTCGCTCTCATCAGCCTTCTCACCGTCATCAGGCACACCAGGACGGAGGAGGAGGCGGGCCGCCGTGAGCTGATCGGCTCGACCGCGGTGTCCCGTCATGCGGACCTGGCCGCCGCCCTGGTCATGACCTGCACGGCCTGTCTCGTCCTCGGCGTGCTGTCGGCGCTGGTCCTGATCGGCCAGGGCCTGCCCGCGACGGGTTCGCTCGCCTACGGCTTCGAACTGGCCGTCGCCGGCTGGGTCTTCGCCGCGATCGGCGCGGTGGCCGCCCAGCTCGGCTCCAGCGCGGGGAGTGCCCGCGGCATCGCCGTCGTCGTCCTCGGCACCGCCTTCCTGCTGCGCGGCATCGGCGACGTCAGCGCGCTGTCCGGCGGCAGGTGGGGCTGGCTCTCCTGGCTGTCGCCGATCGGCTGGGCGCACCGGCTGCGGCCGTTCGAGGGCGAGCACTGGTGGATCGTCGCGCTCGCCGTCTGCGCGACCGTCGCACTCACCGCGGTGGCCGTCGCGCTGTCCGCCCGGCGGGACCTCGGCAACGGCCTGTTCGCCGCCAGGGTCGGCCCGGCCGTCGCACCGCCCGGCCTGCGCTCTCCCTTGGGCCTGGCATGGCGGCTGCATCGCGGATCGCTGATCAGCAGGACCGCGGGCTTCGCCGTGGTCGGTCTCGGACTCGGCGGCATCGCCGAGAGCATCGGCGAACTGATGAACAACAGCTCCCCCGCGGCCCGTGAGGTCCTCGCCCGGGTGGGCGGTCCCGGCACGGTCGTCGACCAGTATCTGGTGGGCATGATGACCATGTTCGCCGTGATCGCCGCCGGGTACGCGATCCAGGCGGCGCTGCGCCTCAGGGCGGAGGAGAGCGGTGGACGCGCCGAACCCCTGCTCGCCGCACCGGTCGACCGGCTGCGCTGGGCGGGCAGCCACCTCGTCTTCGCCCTGCTCGGCCCGACGCTCGGGCTGACCGCCTTCGGGACGGCCACCGGGCTCGCACACGGGCTCAACACCGGCGACCTCGGCCGCGACCTGCCCCGCGTCCTCGCCGCCGCGGTCGTCCAGCTACCCGCGGTGTGGCTGTTCGCCGGACTCGCGTTCGCACTGTTCGGGCTGCTGCCCCGCCTGGCGGCAGGCGCGTTCGCCATCCTCCTGGTGAGCCTGCTGCTCGGCTGGGTCGGCGGAGAGCTCGGGCTGAGCCAGTGGGTGCTCGACCTGTCGGTGTTCAACCACATCCCGCAGCTTCCCGGTGAGGAGCCGGCGGTGCTGCCGCTCGCCGTACTGACCGCGCTGACGGCGGCGCTCATCCTCCTCGGCCTGTACGGCCTGCGCCGCCGGGACATGCCGTCCGGTTGACGCCCCGTGCCAGGTCTTCGGCCTGCCTTCGATTGCCGCGGCACCCACCTGTGCGGCGGTCACTCAGCCGACCGACGTTGCCTTTTTCCGATCTTCCGCACCGACGACACCACGAAGGCCACGAGTCCCAGCACGACCACCACGAAGAGCAGGCCGATGGCCAGTGGCAGGCGACCGCCCAACACGTCCACCAGCCACGGCAGATCGAACAGCGCGGACATCCCGAAGACCACGCCGAACCCGACCAACACTAAGAACATCATGAGGGCGAATCCTTGAGCTGCTTCCCGCAGACGGCCCATCCGGCACCTTCCGTCGTTTGACCCGAATTCTCGCTGATAACCGGCAGGGGTGCATGACATCCGGCGAGCAGGTCCGTAGCGCGGAAGGAGAGGAGCGGAGAGGTAGGCGAGTTCACCGCACGGCTCAGGGCACGATCGTTGACGATGATCTTCACTGGGTCTCCAACCCATGAAGGAAGTCCAATGATGCGGGCCAGGGCATGCAGCCCTTGACGCAGATCAGTTCGGCCAGGCCGGCATAGATCGACGCCCTGTCCGCGTCCTTGCTTGGTGACATCGCGAGGAGGACGGGTGGATCCAGGATTTGAGGCGGACTTCCGGGAGTTCGTCATCGATCGGTCAGGGGCACTGTTCCGTACCGCGTACTTGCTGACCGGTGACCGGCACGCCGCTGAGGACTTGATGCAGTCGGCGTTGGCGAAGACAGCGGCGAAGTGGCGCGGCCTGCGCGACCCGGCGGCCATTGAGGGTTACGTCCGCCGTGTCATGTATCACGAGCAGGTGAGCTGGTGGCGGCGCCGTTCCCGCGCCGCGGAAGTGTCCACCGGATGGCTGCCCGACCAGATCGGCGACGGGCACGCCGAAATGGTGGATCTTCGCCTGGTGATGCGCGCGGCTCTTGCCCGGCTGACGCCCCGGCAGCGGACCATGCTCGTGCTGCGCTACTTCGAAGACCTGTCCGAGACCGAGATCGCGCGGCTGCTCGGTATCAGGGTGGGCTCCGTGCGGAGCCAGATTTACCGGTCGTTGGAGCGTCTGAAGAAGGCCGCACCTGAACTGAGCACCGTGAGGGAGTTCGGATGAACATCGAGGATCTGCTGCGCGAGACCCTTTCCGACATGGCCCGTGAGGAGCGACCACCCCCACCGGGCCGGTTCTTTCAGGCTCATGGGGGCCGATCCCGTCGGCGCAGCCTCACCCTGGCGGCGGCGGCCGCCGTAACCGTGATGGCGGTCGGATCCACGCTCGTGGTCCAGGGGCTGTCCTCGCGGGCGGTGGTCCCCAAGGACTTCACCGCGCAGGGCTCCGGCGAGACTCTTGCAGAGACCAAGCAGGGGCGGGTCACCCTGACCGTGAAAGAAGGACAGCGGCTCGCGCAGATCTTGAAGCAGTTGTCGACCGCCACCGGCAGACCGCTGGTGGAGTTCAAGCGGGCCGCCAAGGACGGCAGGGCGCTTGGCCTTCCGGCCTACGCCAAGGGCGCGCTGGAAGGATTCGCCTTCCCCGCGACCTATGAGGTCTCGCCCACGTCGAGCCCCGACGAACTCCTCACCGCGATGGTGACCCGCTTCAATCGCGCCGCCGAGGACAGCAACCTGGTGGACGGTGCCCGGCGTGTCGGTCGTACGCCACTGGAGATCATGACCATCGCCAGCATCGTCCAGGCCGAGTCGGCCGACAGGCGCGACATGCCCAAGGTCGCTCGGGTCCTCTACAACCGGCTGAACCACACGCCCGAGATGAAGCTGCAACTGGACAGCACGATCATGTACGGCCTGAACAAGTTCGACGTCAGTGCCTCGAACGAGGATCTCAGGAGCCGGTCGCGATACAACACCTATGCGCACCTCGGCCTGCCGCCCGGTCCCATCTGCAACCCGGGCGCCGACGCCATCGAGGCTGCCCTGAAGCCGGCCGCTGGGCCCTGGCTGTACTTCGTGACGACCGATCCGGAGAAGGGCGTCACGAAGTTCGCCACCTCCGAAGCCCAGTTCTTCAAGCTGGTCGAGGAGTTCAACAAGAACCGCAGGACCGGGTGATGGAGCGGAAGGACATGCTCCAGCGGCAGGCTGACATCGTGCCCTTTCCGGGCAGCGATGGAGAAGATCCCGGGCGTCTCCGATGTCGCTGTCTGGGGCGCTCGTTGAGCCTGCGATCACTACCTGTGTGTCGGTCATGGTCGACTCCACAATGCCTTCGTCCAGTCTCCGGTCCACCGCATCCGCAGCGGCAACCCTTTCAACGCTCCGGGCTTACCGCCCAGGACCGGAGCTTGCCGGGGTTGCGTACTCCCCAGATGTGCTTGACCCGGTCGCCCGCGACCTCGAATGCGTACACCGTCACGGTGACGCCGTCCTGCTGAGCGATCAGGCCGGGCTGACCGTTGACCGTACGCTCCAGGATCGTCAGGTCGCGCAGCCTGCCGGTGAGATTGACCAGTGAGCGCGCGATCTGCTCGGCGCCTTCGATCGGGTGGAGCACGGCACTGGCAAGGCCGCCGCTGTCGGCGATCACTGTGGCGTCGGGGTCGAGGAGGCCGATGAGGGCGTCGATGTCCTTGGCTTCCCAGGCCTGCTTGAAATCCCGGATGAGCCGGGCCTGCCGGGCTGCCGGGGTCGCGGGAGCCTGCGCGGCGCGGATGCGACGGCGAGCCGAGGAGGCCAGCTGGCGGCAGGCCGCCGGGGTACGGCCGACGATCTCGGCCACTTCGGTGAAGGAATACCGGAAGACGTCGTGCAGGATGAACGCGACGCGCTCGGCCGGGGTCATCGATTCGAGCACGACGAGGAAGGCCATGTTGACCGACTCGTCGAGGGTGACCCGGTCGGCCGGATCGACGGTGACGCCGTCCGACCGCCCGCTGATCCACTCCGTAGGCTCGGGAAGCGGCTCGGGGATCCATTCGCCGACATAGGTCTCGCGCCGGGCCCGTGCCGAGGAGAGCACGTTGAGGCAGATGCGGCTGGCGACCTTGGTCAACCAGGCGCCGGGGGATTCGATGGCGTCCTGCTGCTGCCGGGACATGGCGTACCAGCGGGCGTAGGTCTCTTGGACGACATCTTCGGCGTCGGCCAGGGAGCCGAGGAGCCGGTAGGCGAGATTGATCAGCTGGCGCCGCTCGCCCATGATCGCGGCCAGACCGGGATCGAGCCGGCCGCCTCCTGGCTCGGACTGGATGGTCATGATGTCGTCGGCCCCCTTGGTCGCATCTTCCTTCCAGTTCGACAAGACAGCGCAGTGAACTGTGAGGTTGGCGCATCGCCTCACGAATCACCTCACATTCCGAGGTGTTGCGTTGTCGGACCGGTGAGAAACATTCAGCACGCAGGAAGGCTCAGCGACCCCGGCCGGTATGCGACTCGCCGTCGAGAGCCACGTGTCGGAACACGTGGTCATCCCCGCGGCCGGCCACTTCGTGATGGAAGACCGATTCCACCAGGTCGCAGAGCCTCACATCCTCGCTGAGATCGAGAAGGGAAACCTCACCATGCCCACGCCCGGACACCACACATCCCACAAGGTCGTCGTCATCGGCGGCGGTTACGCCGGAACACTCGCGGCCAACCATCTGCGGATGCGCGCCGACGTCGACATCACTCTGGTCAATCCCCGCCCGGAGTTCGTCGAACGCATCCGGCTGCACCAGTTCGTGGCCCGTACCGGCGACGCCGCGATCGACTACGGCACGCTACTCGGCGAGGGCATCCACCTGGTCGTCGACAGCGCCACGCGCATCGACACCGCCGCCCGCACAGTGCGGCTGGCGTCGGGCCGCGCCCTGGACTACGACTACGTCATCTACGCGGTCGGCAGCACCGCGGCGATACCGTCATCGGTGCCCGGCGCGGCCGAGTTCGCGTTCGACATCGCCGAATTCGAGTCCGCGCAGCGGCTGCGCGCCAGACTGGAGGAGTTGCCCCTCGATGCTCCGGTCACCGTGGTCGGCGGCGGGTTGACCGGCATCGAGACGGCCGCTGAACTGGCCGAACAGGGACACACCGTCACCCTGGTGTGTGGCCGAACCCTGGCGCCCTCGCTGAGCGCGCCGGGTCGCCGATACGTCGCCAGGTGGCTGACCCGGCACGGTGTCGCCGTGATCGAGGCCAATGAGGTGACCGAGGTCCGGCCGGACAGGGTCGTCTTCACCGACGGTGCGGTGCATGCGAGCGCACTGACCATCTGGACGGCCGGTTTCGGTGTGCCGGAGTTGGCGGCTGCGAGCGGGCTGCGCACCGACACGCTCGGCCGGCTGCTCACCGACGAGACGCTGACCAGCGTCGACGACGACCGCATCGTCGCGGCCGGCGACGCCGCCGCCCCGTCGGGCCGGCCGCTGCGGATGAGCGGCTACGCCGCCGGGCCGCTCGGGGCGCAGGCCGCTAATACCGTGCTGAGCCACATCGCGGGGACCGAACCAGCGGTGATCGACCTGGCCTTCACCGGGGTGTGCGTCAGCCTCGGCCGGCGGGCCGGCATCCGACAGCTCGCCCGCAAGGACGACACTGCGGTGAACGTCTACATCGGCGGCCGCATGGGTGCGGCGATCAAGGAGGTGACCTGCAAGTTCGTAGTGTCGAAGCGGATCCGCCGGGAGGCCCGCAAGCCGGGTTCCATGGGCTGGCCCAAGGGCGGCCCGCGTCCCGCGCAGCCGACCTCCGCTGCGCGGGTGGTCGAGCTCGGCCAGTGATGAGTCAGCGGGTCGCCTTCATCGACGACAACCGTCCGATATTCGCAACGGATTTCAGGCGCGGAACACCAGGAGCGCAACGCATGGATTCCAGGCCCGGAACACCAGGAGCGCAACGCATGGATTGATCTCCGCGGGTCACGGTCACAGCCAGCAGTAGAGGAGCTGATCGTTGTCCTTCGCACTACGGGCAAGACCTACGAGTTCCTCAGCGACCGTCAACAGGTACTCGCTGTCAACGGAACCGTAGGTCGTGAACTCCTCGATCTCCGCCCATCGTCCGGCGATCTCGGGCAGCCGCGCGTCATCTATATCGGCGAGTGTGTCGCGTACGGCCGCCGGCAGCTCCTCGATGCCGGGACCTTCCAGATACGGCGAGTCCTCAGGCAGCGACTCCCACTCCTCCTCGCTCTGGGGAGCGCCTTCAGGCGGTGGGTAGACCGACACGCTCTGCGTCAGATCCACCGACCAGGGCACCCCTCTGATCAGGCCGACGAGCTTCCCGAGTCCGACTCCAGGATCGATGCCTTTGGCGTCCACCGCGTCGAACACCGGCTCGCCTGGCAGGTGCTCGGCGACGGCACGTCCGAGCTCTGGCCTGCTCGTCGCGGCATCGCGGTTCGCCGCCCGGTAGTAGTCATAGAGCATGCAAGCGCTCCTGCCGATCAGATGATTGGCATTTCCTGGCTGGAGTCACGTTAGAGAAGGCGGCGGGGGGATTCGCTGATCGTCACAGGGGCAGACCGTAGCGTCCGCGACCGACAAGACCCTGACGGTGGATCCCGTAGTAGCGGCACGGCAGCGCGACGTTGCCGGAGACCTCTTCGACGTGGCGGATGATTGCCAGGCGTCGCCTGGCCTCACGATCGAGCGGGGGTTCGGATACGACATAGCTGATCTCTGCAGTGGCCGGAGACCCGGGTGTCAACGATGATCGCCGGTGGCACACACCCCTTATGCGCCGACGCCAGGGAACGGCTGGCCTCGGCGCTCTGGAGAAAACTCTGAGCGTTGCAACCATCCGGGCTCCTATTCATCAGGCCATCCCTGCCAGGACCTTCTGTTTACGAGGTCCCCAAACGATGTCCAGGACCGTTTGGACCAGTTCGCCGCGCAGGTCGCGGCCGAGTCGCCTGTTCAGAGCAGTCCAGCTCGGTCCGGAGCCGTGCGGCCCGTTGGCTCCCGGAAATGGGCTTGCCGGCGCCCGTGTGAGCTGTCCATACTCCTCGTGGTGATCCGTTCGGGAAGCCCGCCCCCGCACCTGCTTGGTGAGCCGTACGGCAACGCGTCAGGGCGCTGGCGCGGCGACGGTGTCTTGGAACTCGGCGGATCACCCAACCTGCGGATTAAAAGATCGGCCGCGGCTCGTTCCGGATAGTTCAATGCACGTCAGAGGGCGTGTGCGGTCCGCATCGAACGGCCCTGAACCCCTCTGTATTGCAACCCGAACTGCAACCTTGTGATGCTCGATGGGCCGGTGCTGAGGAACGAAGTACCGGCCCATCGAGCGTCTTCGGCCACCTTCGGAGATCAGCCGTCATCAGGCGATCGTGAGAGGTCAGCCTGGAACAGCCCACCCTTGCCACGCATACCGGGATCATGCCGCACGAAAGATCCCAGACGCATGCAGGCTGGTCCAGATCGCGTCACTCCTCGCCGGAGAACCGCTCGGCTCCGGTCGGCGGCTTTAGAGGGTGTCTTCGACCTTGATCTGGCCGCGCTGGATGACAAATTTCTGGTTGGTGTTGGTGGCACCGCACTGCCAGAGGAAGACGTTGTCGTTGTTGTTGCGGGTGTTGCCAACGTCGATGCACATCTCGCTGGCGGTGCCGAGGGTGTCCTTGATCACGATGGATCCGTCGCGGACCACCCAGATCTGATTCGGGTTGGCCAGACACTGCCAGATGTAGACGTTGTCGAGGTTTTTGCGGGTGTTGCCGGCGTCGATGCACATCTCGCGGGCGGTGCCGACGGTGTCGGCCACCTTGATGAGGCCGCCGTCAATGACGAACTTCTGGTTGGCATGGTCGAGGCATTGCCAGATCCGGATGTTGTTCAGGTTGGCACGGCCGGGGGAGTCCAGACACATCCCCTTCCGGGGCACGGCGGAAGTAGCGACGTTCAGGGTGCCGTCGCTGATGGTGTACTCGGTGCCGTTGTCAGGGGTGGTGTAGCGGAAAGTGCCTTTGCCGGCTGGGAGGGTGGTCCCTGCCGGGGCCGAGGCGGCCGCGGTGATCTGCGGGGAGAAGCGGAAGTAGGCGCTGGACGCCCAGCTGCTGCGGCCCCCGTTGATGCCGTAGCCCTCACACGTCAGTGTGGTGTTGCCTGTGCCGAGGACGCAGTTACGCAGGCCGACGTTGTTGTTCCGCCAGCTCGTGCCGTCCTCGCTGTACTCGGAGGGGACGGTGGACTGCGGGGCGAAGGAGGTGTTGCCCGGCGCGGTGAACACCACCTGGATGCCGGTGGGGGGCAGCAGGCCGGGGCCGCCGGTGTTCTGGTAGGTCCACGGCACAGCCCCGGTGGCACCGGGTGCGATCGTCACGGTGGTCGGCACGTCCCGGCCGACGAAAGGGACCGCAGCGGCAGCTGGGGAGGCGATGCTTCCAGCAAGCGCCAGCGACATGGCCGCCACGGCGGCCGGACGGGTCAAGCTGGTCACGGGTGTTCTCATACGCGTCAGCTCCAGTCGTTCACTTACAGTGACTGGGTCACGGTATGCAGGCGCGGTCTGCTCCGCCGCTGATCAGCGGGTGTTTGCGGAATCAGCGATCGGCAAAGATTTCGCTGGTCGGGTCGTAGTAGCGATACCGTCAACATCCAAGACCTTCATGCACACCTGCGCCGCCGAGAACGCCGTGACGCTCCCCGCGTACCGCGTCGGGCAGACCGGTATAGCAACGACGACGGACGTACCCAAGTCGTGGCGCACTGGGTGAGCCCAACCTAAGCCGAACCAAAGAGCCGGCACACGAGGGTGACCACGACCGAGCGGTACACGCACGTTTCCACACCCCTCATGCGTGACGCTGGGGAGCGGCTGGCCTCGGCGCTCTGGGGAAAACCGTGAGCCGTTGCAACTAGGACTGCAACTATGACGCCCTTGAAGATCAAAAAGGCCCTCTCCCAGAATCTGGGAGAGGGCCTCTGACCTGCGGAGGCTGGGAGATTTGAACTCCCGATGGCATTGCTGCCAAACCGCATTAGCAGTGCGGCGCCATAGACCGGACTAGGCGAAGCCTCCTGGTTGCCTTCTGGCTCAGCACAGAGTACCGGCCATTCGCCATGGCAGCAAAGCGGTTGGCGGCCACGTCACCGAGAGCGGGAACAGGGAAGTTATCCACTGTCTGTGGATAACTTTGCCCACCCCTGTGGACAGAATCATGACTTCCCAGGTGAAAGCGGTGTGGAACCTGGGGATTCTCACAGTACAAGATGGAATGTCTCGCCTGGCAGACGTGCAAGGACCCCCTCCCCGCCTCACGATCGCCACGAGCGTCTCACGATCACTACGAGGAAGGAGTCCGGACAGATCGTGGAGATCAGGCGGGGTTGGCCTCGCCCTCGATCTCGATCTTGATCTTCTTGCCGACCAGGACGCCGCCGGTCTCCAGGGCCTGGTTCCAGGTCAGTCCGAACTCCTCACGGTCGATCTCGGTCGTGATGGAGAAACCCCAGACGGCCTGACCCCACGGGTTGGTGCCGGCGCCGCCGTACTCGACGGTGAGCTCGACCTGCTTGGTGACGTCACGGATGGTGAGGTCGCCCAGGAGGGTGAACTCGTCGCCGGAGTGGCCGGCTACGCGGGTGCTGTTGAAGGTGATCTCGGGAAACTTCTCCACCGAGAGGAAGTCGTCGCCGCGCAGGTGCCCGTCACGGTCGGCGATGCCGGTGGTGATGCTCCCGGTCTTGATCGAGAGCTGGGCGGAGGAGTCCAGCGGGTTCTCGGCGACCGTGACGGTCCCGGCGAAGTCGGTGAAGTTTCCGCGAACCTTGCTCACCATCATGTGCTTGACGACAAAGCCGATATGGGTGTGAGCGGCATCGAGGGCGAACGTGCCTGCGGTGGGGAGCTGAAGGTTTTCCCAGGTTCGAGTGGTCATGTCTACTCCCGATGGCGTACTTGCTGTGCGGATGTTTGCGACAACAGATTTCTACACGAGGAATATTCCACTCGTCAACTATCGTCGGATACAGTGTGAACGTGATCCCCTTTGACGACTCCCGGCTGACCGCGATGGGCCTCCTTGCCGAGGCCTACACCGGCCTGCTGGCGAAGACGCATCTGTCCTTCTCCGCCGGGGGGCTCTCGGACATCGACTTCGAGGCCCTGATCCGGCTGGCGCGCTCGCCGGGCCAGAGCCTGCGCATGAGCGATCTGGCCGCGCAGACCGGGCTGTCCACCAGCGGGGTGACCAGGGTCGTGGACCGGCTGGAGCGCGATGGGCTCGTCATGAGGCAGCCGTGTTCCACCGACCGCCGGGCCTCCTACGCGGCCATCACCGACGCGGGCGTCGATCGGCTCGGTGCCGTGCTCCCCGATCATCTGGCCGACGTCGAGACCTGGTTCACCGGCCTGCTCACTCCCGAGCAACTCAGCACCTTCCTGGACACGCTCAGAATCATCCGCGACGCCGTACGGCCGTGCGCCACGGCGGGGGCGGTACGCGACACGGCGGAGGGCGAGCTCGCACCGTCCGACTGACGCTCCGCCGGCGGCCACCGGTCAGGCGCTGGTCCTCGACTCCAGTCGCCGCTGCTCCGGGACGGCGAGATCGCCGCGGAGCTTGGCCATGGCCCGCGAGACGGTGCTCTTCACCGTACCGACGCTGATTCCCAGTGCCCTGGCGATCTCCGGTTCGGTCATGTCCTCGTAGTAGCGCAGCATGACGGCGGCCCGCATGCGGGTGGGAAGCCGGTTGAGGGCCTGCTCCACCTGCTCGGGCAGGTAGACGTGACCGTCGACGGAGACCTGTTCGGGGATCTCGCCCGAGGGATACTCCTCCAACCTGCGTCGGCGCCACCAGGAGATGTTGATGTTGACCATCGCCCGGCGCACATAGGCGTCCAGGGCCGCGCGATCCTGAATACGGTCCCAGGCGAGGTAGGTCTTGACCAGCGCCGACTGGAGCAGGTCTTCGGCGTCGTTGGGATGTCCGGTGAGCCGGCGGGCGGCGCGCAGCAGGGCGGGTCCGCGAGCAACGACGTACTCGCGGAACTCCTCGTGGGTTCCGCCGGTCACCGCGATCACCAACCCGTGGTCAGGGTGCGTCTCGTGGCCAGAATCGCAGCCGCAGCCCCTAATCCGGCTGAACCAGAACCTATATTTCATCCCCTTAATGGCAAAAACAGGACCGATTTTGTGATCACGGGCCCGAGAAGTATGGGCCACGGGTTCGCCACGAACGGATGACAAGGCGTTGTACCGGGGATGGGAATTCTGATACGTGGTCGGACACCTGCCTGATCTGTTGGCGCAAGCGAAGAGCGAGGTCTCTGTGGGCGTGTGACGCTAGCGGGGAAACCTCGGCGAACCATGGGGAGTGACCATGCCGCACCACAGCGTTGACCGCCGCCGTGTTCTGGCGGCGGCCGCGCTTGGCCGGGCCCTCGACGAGCCGGGAGCGGCTGCCGACGACGGCGAGCTCCTCCAGGCCGTCACCGGCGAGATCCTGGACGTCAGCCCGCATCTGATCGTTGTGGAGACCTACGAAGGCCGGGAGGAACGCCTTGTCATCGCCCCGTGGGCGACGGCCTGGCGCGGTGAGGCCCTCGCCCCCACCGACCTGCCCATAGGCGCCCATGTGATCATCAAGGCGCTCCGGTCCGGCCGGGTGGTGGACCGGATCTGGGCGGATATCACGCGGATCACCGGAGTGATCCAGTCTGTCGACACCGGCCCCAAGGACTGGCTCGTGGAGCTGTACTGCGGACCGCACCGGGGGCGGCGCACGGTCGTCATCCCCTACCGCGCCTCGGGACGGTTGCGGGTACGGCATCCGCAGTTCGAGCCCGGCTACCTGTTCGACGCCATCGGGATCCGCGAGGGCGGTACGGCTCACGCCCGGTTGCCGGCGACCTCGCAACCGCCCTACCGATGGACGGCGGTTCCCGCACCGCCCGCCGGCTACAACGGCGTGCAGTCGCGGATCTCGGGCACGGCCACCTGGTCGGACGCCCTGGACTGCGACGAGCTGGGGGCGGCGTATCCCATGTTGGAGCGTTCCGACACCGACTGCGAGGATGCCGGCGTGTCCTGCGCCGGCCTGCCCTACCTCGCGTTGGGCTCGATGCTCAATGTGCGCAACGTGTGCGCCGGCCGTACCTCGATCCTGCCGATCGTGGCGTGCGGCTGCCTGGCCGGCCGGTTCTGCGACCGGTGTCTGGAGTGCGGCACCTCCCCGCGGGGCCGGATCGTGGAGCTGTCGGCGACCGCCTTCGTGGAACTCGGCGGAGACCTGACCAAAGGGTGTTTCAATGCCAGGGTCGGATTGGGGTGACAGCGATGTTGACGATGATCGCCACCGCACAGATACCCGTGCTGGGCGCGCTGCTGATCGCAGGCGCACTCGCCAAGGTGCGGACGGCCATGAACGACTCGGAACCGGGTGCGCTGAGCAGGCTGGGACCGGCGGTGCTGATGGCCGGCCGCTGGCAGGTGCCCGCCATGCTCGGCTGCGCGGCCGTGGAGCTGGCCTTGCTGGTCGGCCTGACGGCGACCGGTCACCCCTTCTTCCGGTGGGGCACTGCCGCGTTCTTCGCGGTGTCCACCTATGTCCTGTGGGAGCTACGCCGCCGCCGCCCAGATGTGGGCTGCGGCTGCTTCGGCGAGGTCAGCGCCATCCCGGTGGGCCTGCGCTCGCTGGGCCGCACCATGGTGCTGACCGCCATGGCTCTGGGGACGGTCTGGGCCCCGCCGGTCCCCGGCTGGTCGATAGTGGCCGGCATCACGTGGTCACAGGCACTGGCCGCGGCCGGAGCGCTGCTGGTGCTCATCGCGCTCTCCCCGGAGATCGAGGAGGCCGCCGCTCGGCTCCGGCATCGCGCCCCTTGCGAACAGCGGCCGCTGGATCCGGCGACCGCGCTCAGCCGCCTGCGGTCGAGCTCGGCCTGGCGGTCACACGAGCGGCTGCTGTCCAGCACGGAGCCCGTCGACAGCTGGCGGGAGCTCTGCTGGCGATTCTTCGTCTATCCGGGACGCAGCCACGCGGGCGATCCGGCGGATGTGGTCTTTGCGATCTACCTGAGTGGACGGCATCCAGCGGTGCGGGTGGCAATGGTCGGCTACGACGGACGGCCGATCGAGATCGGATCTCTGCCGGAATCTATCGGCGTATCGGCCAGCCGATAGAGAGCCGTAGATTTTCTTAGGGCAGCCGAATTCAACTCTATATGGCTCTCTAGCTTCCCCACTAGAGAGCCATATAGAGGTCTAGGAGACTTCCTTACTATATCGAACGTATGTTCAGATTGGCTGAGAACGCAGAAACTTTCCGAAGTGAGGCACCGTGAACGCGATCAACCCGCGTTCGGCGCTGTAGATCAAGCCCTTCTTGATGAGGCTGTCGCGGGCCGGAGACAGGCTGGACGGCTTACGGCCGAGGCCCATGGCCACGTCGGCGGTGGCCACGGGCTCATCTCCGATGGAGGCCATCGCGTGCATGTAGTCGCGCTCGGCCGGGGTGGCCCGTTCGTAACGACTGCCGAAGAAGCCGACCGCGAGCTCTTCCTCGGCCTCCGGCGCGGAGACCTTGATGTCGTCGACGGTGATCGGGCTGCGCAGTGCGAGGTCCCAGGCGACCTTGCCATAGGCCTGGACGAAGTAGGGATAGCCGTCGGCGGCCTCGTAGAGCGCGTCAAGGGCGTCCTGGGTGAACTCCACGCCCTCGCCCTCGGCCGGCGCGATGAGCGCCAGGTCGGCCGCCTCACGGTCGAGCCTGTCGATCCTGGCGTAGCGGAAGAGTCGCTCGGAATAGCTCTTGCTGGCCGACAGGACACTGGGCAGGTGCGGCAGGCCGGCGCCGACCACGATCAGCGGGCCACCGGTCTGCGAGAGCTCGTGGCAGGCCGCGCAGAGTGCGGAGACGTCAGGGGTCTGCACGTCCTGCATCTCGTCGATGAAAAGGGCGACACCGACGCCGAGGTCGGTGGCCACCCCTGCCGCGTCGACGAACAGCTCGGTGAGGTCGATCTCCAGATCGCCGGAGTCGGCGCGGCCCCGGGCGGCGGGCACGTCGATCCCGGGCGACCAGTGCGAGGTGCCCTTGGCCGCGCCGGGGTCGCGCATCGCGAACGCCTTGAGCACGCCGAGGAACTCCTCGATCCGTTCGGGCGCCCGGTGCCGGGGGGCCAGTTCGCGGATCGCCAGATGCAGGGCGGCCGCCACCGGACGCCTGATCGACTGGTCGGGCCGAGCCTCGATCTTCCCGGTCCCCCACAGCCGTTGCATGGCCATCGACTTGAAGGTGTTGAGAAGGACGGTCTTGCCGACGCCGCGCAGACCGGTGACGACCATGCTGCGCTCCGGGCGGCCACGCGCCACCCGCTCCAGGACGATTTCGAACTGCTGCAGCTCGCGGTCGCGTCCGGCGAGCTCCGGAGGACGCTGCCCCGCACCGGGGGCGTAAGGATTGCGCACGGGGTCCACGCTCTCGGACTTTATTACGGGGTATAGCGGCCGAGGTAGATTTCCATAGAAAGCGCTACGGCGTGTCGCGCGATGGCGCACGGAAATCTGCGGGACAGGGGTGTGAGCCGTCGGCCGCGTCGCAAGCATCGCCATGCCCGCCCCCCATCTGCTAAGACACCGTACGAACCCGTGTTCGATCCGATGCCTGAGACTTTAGCGCGACTTCGAACACACGGGCGAGAGTTTTCGGAGAAAGCTCAGCTAAAGAATGTCGGCGCGCTTACCAATACGGTTTTAATCAGCTTAAAAGCCATATGAGAACGGCTCGGCGGAGACCGCCAGGCCATCGGACGGTCGGCGATGACGACGAGACACGACCGGGCGGCCCGCCCTCCTTTTCCGGCCGCCGACGCCGGGCGGCCCATCGCTCTCTCCGGCCGCCGACGGGGACGACCCTCCCTCCTCGGGCCGGGAACGGCCCTGCTGTTCGCCGCGGGTCCGTCATCGCCGCCTCTTATCACCTCAGGTAGCCGGTCAAATACAATGGAGGCTTGTCCTCTGTCGGTCATGGGGGTGACGACCAGTGAGCAGATCACCGTTGGTGCCGCGTATCCGGACATCCGTCGCGGTAGCCGGCTGTCTGGTGGTGGCCGCGTGCGGTGCCACCGCCACCTCGCAGCCCGCACAGCCGACGCGGTCCACCCCGCCGGTCCCGTCCACACCGTCGGCGGCACCGGCGTCGCCCACCCCCTCGGCCGGACCGGCCACGGCGACCCCGGCTCCCACCGGCCCGCCGAAGTTCTCCGCCAAGGTGACCAAGGTCGCGCGCGACCGGCTCCGATACTCCTGGCGTCCCGGCTGCCCGGTCCCCGTCGGTGATCTGCGGCTGATCACGATGACCTACTGGGGCTTCGACCACCGACCGCACACCGGCGAGCTGGTGGTGAACAAGGTCGCGGCCGACGACATCGTCACGGTCTTCGGCCGCCTGTACGGCTGGCGGTGGCCGATATACAAGATGGACCTCGTCGACGTTTACAAGGGCGACGACTTCGACTCGATCGAGGCCAACAACACCTCGGCCTTCAACTGCCGCCCGGCGACCGGTTCGAGCAACTGGTCGCAGCACGCGTACGGCAGAGCCGTCGACATCAACCCCCGCGAGAACCCCTATGTGTCCGCGGACGGCTCGGTGGCGCACAAGAACGCCCGCAAGTTCGCCAGGCGCCCGGTGGACGCTCCCGGTGTGATCAACCCCGGCGACCGGGTGGTCAGGGCGTTCGAGCGGCTCGGCTGGGAGTGGGGCGGCTCCTGGTCGGGCACCAGGGACTACCAGCACTTCAGCAAGGGCGGCGGCTGAGCGGGCGCCGCTCCTGCCCCGCTCCGCTGAACCGGTGCGGGGAACGACTGCAGGAGACCGGCGCTAAGGACCGCGGGAACCGACCTGGAAGACCGCAGGAGATCGGCGCGGAAGACCGGAAGCGACCGGTGCGGAAGACCGCCGCCGCACGTGTCCGTACCGGCCTGGTCTCGGAGGTCGACGCCCGCAGGTGCATCATTGACCCGTGACTGCCATGGACGGCGACGGATGGGCCTACTGCGATCGCGGGCATCGGCACTGGGGGGTGTACGGTGCGTCCGGTCTGCTCGCCGTCCACCATGACACGAGCGGGACACCGCACGTCCTGACGCAGGAACGCGCCGCATGGAGCCATCACGGCGGCACCTGGGGTCTGCCCGGTGGCGCTCTCGACAGCCACGAGAACGCCGTCGCCGGTGCGCTCCGTGAGGCCTGGGAGGAGGCGGCGCTGACCGGTGACGGTCTCCGGGTCCAGGGGATCTATGTCGACGACCACGGCGGCTGGTCGTTCACAACCGTGATCGCCGAGGCCGACCGCCTGCTGGACGCGGCCCCGGCCAACAGCGAGAGCGTCGACCTGCGCTGGCTGACCCCCGAGCAGCTCGCGGCCCGGAACCTCCATCCCGGTTTCGCCGAGACCTGGCCCGTGATCAGCCGGGCCCTCGGCTCCCTGACGGTCGTCCTTGACGTCGCCAACATCGTCGGCGCCCGCGCTGAGCACGGGTGGTGGAGGGACCGCGCCGGAGCCGCCGGCAAACTGGTCGCCGAGGTGAGTGCCCTCGCCGTCGGCGGTCTGCGCGCCGTACCCGGCGACCTTCCGGCGCTGGAGCGGTGGTTCCCGCGCTTCACCATGGTCGTCGAAGGCGTCGCCCGGGCCGTCTCACCGCGGCCGGGCGCCTCCGTGATCGCAGCTCCCGGAAGCGGCGACGACGCCATCGTGCGAGCCGTACAGGCCGTCCCGACCTGGGAGCGTGTCCTGGTCGTCACCGCCGACCGGGGCCTGCGTGAGCGGGTCACCGCTCTGGGGGCCCTGGTCACCGGCCCCAGGTGGCTGCTCTCCCAACTGTGACCCGCCGGTTCGGGCCCGCTGCTGTCCGCCTCCGCCCGGTCCGGGGAGCGGGCCTTCCCATGACGGGCAGCCGGGGAATGTTCCACGTGGAACATCGCACAGATCTGCCGCGATACGGACCGCCGTGCCCGCGTTCCGGGCCGATCCGCGCGGCACCTGGACCGATGAGGACGAGAGGGGCTTCCGGAGGTGCGTCCCCGGCGAAGCCCCTCATCGTGGGCGTCCACGGCTGTCATGGTCCCGCCTGCGGAGACGGAGACGGAGAACGGACCCTACGGCGACCCGGGTCAGGGGACGGACCGGCATGAGGTCAGGCCGGGGACGGCGCCTGGCCCGTCGGCGGTGCCGGGGACCAGGTCACGGGTGGCGCGGTAGAACAGCCAGTAGCTCACCGCTGCGACGACGACGAAGAGCAGGCGGGCGGGACCGGGGATGTCGAGGGTGAGCAGGCCGTCGTTGAGCGAGTGCAGTACGGCCGCCGCCACGAAGGCCCCGGCCACCGAGAAGGTGATCACGATTCTCCCTCTGGCCTGCCAGGTCCCGAAGGCGACCGCGCAGATCAGGCCGGTCCAGGCGAGATGGCTGAACGGAGTGGCGAGCCCTCGCATGAACAGCACCACACCCGCGTTGACGGCCCCGGCGTGGTCGACGTTCTTCCAGGCGTAGGACATCGATTCCATGATTGCGAATCCGGTCGCGCAGGACAGGCCCAGCGCCACCCCGGCGGCCTTGGTGAGGTGGCGGCCGGTCAGCGCGAGCAGGAGGAGTGGGAGGAATTTTGCCGATTCCTCGATCCACCCGACCTGCAGGATCGAGGGTCCGTGCTTGTCGGGGATGAACAGCGCGTCGAAGTATCCGCCGAGCAGGAGGGCGACGCCTCCGCCGAACAGGAACATCCCCACCAGGGTGACGCCCGGGACGCTGGCGCCGATCCCGGTCCGGTCGTGGATGGCGACCAGGAGTCCGATCGGCCCGGCCGCCGCGCCGTAGAAGAAGGCCGCAGGCATTACCGCCCGGTTGCCGACGGCCTCGGTCATTGCGATGAGTGCGGCCGACAGCGCCGCCATGGCGATCCACACTTTGAACCACCGATGCCGGTAGAAACTAAAATGTTCACGCATGAGAAGTAAATCCCCATTTGAAGCGATCTGAATTCGGACTAATAGCTCATATTTCCCTAAAACCCCCTTTCGTCGAGATGGCCACACCGACCAGCACGGACGCCACCGGTACGAGCCGTCTCCCGAGCCGCTCGGCCACGCCGATCACCATGGCCAGTCGCGACCGACGGGCGTTACCATCACCTCTGTCCGCTCCCGTCAGCCCCTGGAGGCCTCACGTGGGCTATCCGCCACAGCGCGGCCGACCGCCGCGAGGCGAGACGGGCCGGGGGCTGGCGGTAATCGTGGTCATGATCGTCGGAGTGCTCATCGGAGCGGCGGTCGCCGTGTCGGCGGTGCTCAACCCGGTCGTCACGGCCGAGAGCCCGCCCGCGGCCCAGAGCACCGAGCGTTCCGAGACCACGCTCCGGCAGATCGCCCAACTGGGACTCGACTCCTATTCCAGCGGCTCCTACGGCGACTTCTGGGACCTGTGGAGCACGCAGGCACAGGCGGCACTGGCCCGGGAGGAGTACGTCAGGCTGTTCCAGCTCTGCCCCCAGCCGGTGCCGGATGTCCGGTTCACCATCACCACCGTCACGGTCAGCGGTGACACCGCGAAGGTCCAGGCGGTCCGGCTCAACGAGACGGCCGACTTCGGCTTCCTTTTCCAGGGCGACGCCTGGCGATACTCGCCTCCGCAGGAGGAACTGCAGGAATACCAGAAGGGTGTCGACCAGTTGGCCCGGCAGCGACAGGCCGCGGGGACCTGCGGCTCCGCCGCCGCCACATCCACCCCGTCAACCCCCGCCACGGTACCGGGATGATCCGTTCACCCGGCGTAAGACCTGGACACGGAAAGTGAAATACATTCGGCGATTCTCATGGATCTCTCGTTATCCTCCGCCGACATACTGATTGACCGTCAAAGTCACGGAAGGGTACTGCCAGCGCCGTAATTCGCAGCTACTGTCAGATACATGGCCCATCCCCCGCCGGCCTGGCGAGACGGCGCACGTTCGGACGCACCGAAATCGACCGATCAAGACGCCTCCATACGAGAGAGGACCGATGTCCCCCTATGGCTCGCGCATCTCCGGCCCGGCGAAGAAAAGCAGGGGAACAACACACCGCCCTCCGACATCTCGGTAACCGTGGAGCTGGATAAAGCAGACTTCGAGGCGCTTTCTCGCAAGGCACGATCAACGGGGAGTAAGATCGCCGATGTGATCCATGCCGCTGTCCAGCGAGAGATCGGCACCAAGCCGCACGTCATCACGTTGATACACCGATGGAACCTGCACCGTGACGACCTCGACGTGGCAGCCGACGCTCTCGGGGTCGACCCGCTGTCCGAGGCGGAGTGGGACCAGATCGGCACCCGCCGGACCCGGAGGTCCTGACAATGCTTCCCGGCCGAGTGCTCGACGTCAGCGCGCTGATCGACATCGCGGTGGCGAAAACCGAATACTCACGGAGCATCGCCGCCATGTGCCTCTATCGCGGCGGCGGAATATGCGTCCCGGCGACCTGCCTGGCAGCCGTCCTGTCCATATCTCCGATATCCACCCAGGTGGAGCTGTTCGAGCTCGTCACGACACCCGGTGTGACGATCGACGACTTCACCCACGGCAAGGTGGGGGATATCGCGGAGATCCTCGACGGGTCACGCGACATCACCGCAGGACATGTCGTCTGGTGTGCCAGAAACACCAAATGGCCCATCCTGACGGATCGCGGCGGCGAGATCTCCCAATACGACCAGCACATCGTGATCGACCCATTGCCCTGAGCGATCATTTCTCCTGAACCCGTAATAACGGAACGGTAATCGACAATATGCGTATTCGACATCTCCGCCGGAGCTGAGCCGTTCACAATGTGAACATGGCAGACCAGGCGAAACGCATCAGGCTCGACATTCCCGACGGCCCGGAGTATGACCAGGTGCGCGATATGCACGGGCATACGGTGACGGTGTTCGAGTCCACCGAGGTCGACGGCCGGCGCTCACTGAAGATCGGCAGCCGGACATTGGTGCTGCAGAGGACCGGGATCGACGAGAGCGGTGACGAGGCGACGGAGATCTTCCGCGCCCAGTCGATCTCGGAACCGTCGTACTGAGCGCCCCGGCCGGCGATCGCGAGGACGGCCCCTGACCCGTACGGAGCTCAGCCGACGTCCGGCGCTCGCCCGAACAGCCCTGTCCCCGGCCCTGACCCCGTACGGAGCTCAGCCGACGTCCGGCGCTCGGCCCTGTCCCCGGCCCAAGCCCAGGCCATGTCCCGGCCCGTACGAGCCGTTGAGTACGATCACCAGATCCCGCCTCCCGGGACCTGAGCGGTCATGAGCAGTCGCCGTCCCAGGTCGGGGCCGGCTCACCAGACCGCAGGTGCGCCAGCACGACCTCGGAGATCTCCTCAAGCGCAGCCAACTGGTCGCCGCTGAGCCGATCGATCAGCCAGTGGCGTACGTGCGCGGCCCGGACGGGCGCGGCGTCCGCGAAAGCGGTACGGCCGGCCTCCGCCACCGTGAACATCGCCCCTCGGGGTGCGTCGGCACAGGTCTCCCGGGTCAGCAGCCCGCGCTCGACCATCCGGTTGAGGTGGTGGTGCAGCCGGCTCTTCTCCATCTGCGCGACCGCGCTCAGCTCGAAGGCGCGCAGGCGCCCTTCCGGCGCCTCGATCAGCACGGTCAGGACCACGAAGTCGACCTCGGAAAGCCCCGTCTCCTGGCGCAGTTGCCGACTCATCTGCCGCCAGAACTGATCCTGCATCGTGAAGAAGACCTCCCAGACACGCTGCTCACGATCGTCAAGCCACCCTGCGGTACCCGTGCTGGTCATACCGCGATCCTACGCGCCAGTTGACGTATAAACTCACGCTGCCTACGATCCAGTTGATACATCAACTCGAACGGAAAGCAGACATCATGCTCAAGATCGGCATTGTCATCGGCAGCACGCGTCCCGGCCGGCTCGCGGAACCGGTCGCCCACTGGGTCCACGAAATCGCCCAGAAGCGCGGTGACGCGGACTTCGAGCTGGTCGACATCGCCGACTACGGACTGCCGCACTTCGACGAGGCGATCCCCCCGTCGGCGGGCCAGTACGCGCACCAGCACACCCGGACGTGGGCCCGGAAGGTAGCCGAATTCGACGGGTACGTTCTCGTGACACCCGAGTACAACCACGCCGTTCCGGCCGCGCTCAAGAACGCCCTGGACTTCGTCTACGCCGAGTGGAACGACAAGGCGGTCGGCTTCGTCTCCTACGGGGGTTCCGGTGGGGTGCGCGCGGTCGAGCAGCTCCGCCAGGTCGCCGGTGAGCTGCAGCTCGCCGACGTCCGGACGCAGGTCGAACTGAGCCTGTTCACCGATTTCGTGGACTACTCCGTGCTCGCCCCCACCCCCCGCCAGGAGGGCACCCTCACCACGCTGCTCGACCAGGTCGTCAAGTGGAGTACGGCGTTGCGCACGGTCCGGGCATCGCGGTGAAATTCCTCGTCCTGCCGCATGTCTCCGGCCGGCACAAGCCGACCACCCAGCGGTTGCGCGAGCTGGTGGAGAACGCCGTACTCGCCGAGCAGCTGGGCTTCGACGCCTACGGTGTCGGCGAGCGGCACGAGCGTCCGTACGAGGAATCCTCCCCGGCGATCATCCTGAGCCACATCGCGGCACACACCTCGAAGATCCGGCTGTTCACCGCGGTGACCGTGCTGAGCCTGCATGATCCGGTGCGCGCGTTCGAGGACTACTCGACCCTGGATCACCTCTCCGGCGGCCGGCTCGACCTGATCATCGGCAAGGGCAACGGCGCGGTGCAGGCACGGCTGTTCAACGTCACGACGGAGGACCAGTGGGAACGGCACCGGGAGAACTACGAGCTGTTCCGACTGCTGTGGCAGCAGGACCAGGTCACCTGGCAGGGCCGCTTCCGCCCCCCGCTCCATGAGGCGGAGGCGCTGCCGCGGCCACTGCAACAGCCCATCCGGGTCTGGCACGGCAGCGCGACCAGCAAGGACTCGGTCGAACTGGCCGCGCGACACGGTGATCCGCTGTTCTCGGCCAACGGTGCGAACACCATCGAGCAGTACGCCGCGCTGGTCCGTCACTACCGGCGGAGATGGGCGTTCCACGGTCACGAGCCGCAGGACGCCCTGGTCGGCGCCGGTACGGCGGGCTACTTCGGGGCGCGCACCTCACAGGAGGCGATCGATAGATATCGCCCGGTCTTCGAGGCCCGGATGGCCGTCATCCAGCGGTACGGCCACGGCCAGAGCCTGCCCTTCGACACCCTGGAGGACTTCGTCGAGCGCAGTTCGGCACTGATCGGCAGCCCACAGCAGATCATCGAGAAGGTGCACCGGTACCACGAGCAGTTCGGCCACGAACTCCTGCACATCCACGTGGACGGCGAGGTCCTGTCCAGGAAGGACTACCTCACCACACTGGAGCTGTTCCAGAGCGACATCGCACCGGTACTGCGCCGGGAACTGCCCAGCCGGCCGTTCCCCGGCCCGCCCGTGTCCGCCGTCCCGGCCGGACTTCACGAGCTTCCCGGCTGACCTCGCACCCGGACGGGGCTGCTTGATCGTGGAGGGCCTCCAGGGGCCTTCCACTCCCTCGGATCTCCTCGTCTTTCCGACAGGTCCCGGTCCTGCTGGGGTCGGTGTCCGACGCGGAGGCCATCTCTGACTTTCAGATGGCGAAGAGGAGGGCGGCGTTGACGAGGACGACCACGGCGGTGGCGAAGTGGATGCCGAAGGCGACCGCTCTGGTGCCGCCGTGGCGCAGCACGATGAGGGTGTCGCCGAGGGGGACGAGCGCGACGACCAGCATGAACCAGGCTTCGGCGCGAGCGCCGGCGAAGGCGAGCAGGGCGAGGCCGAGGATGCCGTAGGTGAGGTCGCGCAGGCCTTTGATGGTCAGATAAGCGGCGTCTCCATCTTTTTTGGCCGGGACACCATAGCCGGCGGCTGCGGGGTGGGGCACAAGGAGGAAGCGGAGGCCGATGAAGACGATGAAGAGGTTGAGCACGATGGCCAGACCATAGGCGATGGGGGTGAGCATGGTCGTCTCCGTTTGTTAGCAGCGCTAGGTTCGAGAGCAAAACTAACATACCCCCAGCAGAAAGACTAGCGATGCTAGAATCATGGTCATGTCGATCCAGGAGCGCCGAGAGCGCGAGCGAGCAGAGCGAGGGCGGCTGATCGTCACAACCGCCCGGGAACTGGCCGAAGCAGAAGGCTGGGACGCGGTGACCACCCGGCGACTCGCCGAAGAGATCGAATACAGCCAGCCCGTCCTCTACAGCCACTTCAAAGGCAAAGACGCCATCATGGCCGCGGTCGCCGTGGAAGGCTGCGCCGAACTCGCCGCCGAACTGCACACGGTCCGCACATCGGCGAACGACCCGCAGCAGGCCATCGCCGCCGTCGGCGCGGCGTACGCGGCGTTCGCCGAGCAACGACCCGCCCTGTATGACGTGATGTTCACCCACATCGTCGACCTGCCGTTCGCCACCCCCCAAGCACCACCCGCCCTGCAGGAGGCCTTCGCCGAGCTACGCGAGACCGTCCGCCCGTTCGCCGGCGCCGACGACAACCTGGAGATACTCGTCGAAACCTTCTGGAGCGGGCTGCACGGGCTCCTCGCCCTCATGCGCAGCGGCCGGCTCCGGCCCGAGGACCACGATCGGCGACTGGCGGCACTGATCAGACGCTTCTCGACCTGACCAGAGCCCTGCGTCGCAGCCCGGGCAGGTGCCGCGCCGGATGTCGAGGACCGGAAGCACTAGGTGTTCCGAAGGACCGCGTGGGCCGCAACGAGGCGTTCCACCTCGTTGCGGCCCGAGTCACCGCCGGAGACCTCAACAGCCCATTCGAGTAGGCGGCGCAGGTGGGAGTCGGTCGCGGCGGTAACGATGCGGAGGCCGCCGACGAAGACCTCTCCACCCGTCCCGTCGATGGTGATGAGTGTGCCTTCCGGGAAGGTGCGTCCACCGGCTCGCACGCAGGCGGCGGCGATGTCGACCGTGAGGTCCGCGGCTCCCACGACGGCGGGTTTGCCCATTGCTCGCGCGACGACGGCGGCGTGGCTGGTCGGCCCGCCCCGGGCGGTGACGACTCCCACGGCGGCGGCCAGGCCGTGCATGTCGAGCGGGGAGGTGTGTGGACGCACCAGGATGACCGGACCGTCGGCAGCCATCCGCGCCGCACTGTCGGCGGTGGTCGCCACCCTGCCGACCGCGACACCCGGACAGGCACCCAGCCCTCGGGTGAGGAGGTCGACCGCGCCGGCTGTCGCTATCCGGGGCGTACGAGCGTGTTGGAGATGCTGCGGCGAGACCCGGAGCAGTGCCTCGCGGCGGCTGATGACGCCCTCATCGGCCAGGTCGACCGCGACACGGACGGCAGCGCGTCCGACGAGGCCGCCGGGCCGCACCTGCAGAATCCACAGCGCACCTGCCTCGAAGGTGAACTCCACGTGGCATGCGTCGCGGTAGTGCTCCTCGATGCGGTTCATGGCATCCAGCAGGCCGGCCCACACTGCCGGCTCTTGTTCGGACAGTTCGGGCAGCGGCCGAGTCGTCGACCTCCCGGAGACGACGTCCTCGCCTTGGCGACCGAACAGGACTTCACCGAACGGAACGCGCTCACCGGTGTTGGGATTGCGACTGAACGCGACACCGGTGCCACTGTGGTTGTCGCGGTTCCCGAAGACCATGGCCTGCACGATGACGGCTGTGCCGAGTTCGTGCGGGATGTCGTGCAGTCCGCGGTAAGTCTTGGCGCGCGGCGTGTCCCAGGACGAGAACACGGCCCTGACGGCCGGCTCCAACTGCCTCATCGCGTCGTCCGGGACGGGCCCGCCGGCCCGTTCGCGGATGAGGGTCTCAATGCCGCGAATCGCATCGGCAAGGCGTGTCTCCTCGCTGCCGGCGCCGTGTTCGGCCACCTCACGCGCGATGGCTTCCAGGCTCTCCGGCTCGAAGCCGAAGACCGCCGAGGCGAAGCTGGTCAAGAACCGCAGGCGCGAGTCGAGCGCGAACCGCGGATCACCTGTCTCAGCCGCCAGCCCCGCCGTGGTCTCAGCGGTGAGGCCAAGGTTGAGGACGGTGTTCATCATGCCGGGCATCGACACGCTGCCGCCTGAGCGAACCGACACCACCAGTGGTCGCTCGGGCCCGCCGAGGCGCCGCCGGGTGGCGGCTTCGAGATCGGAGACGGCAGCCGCCAGCTCGGCATCGAGGCCCTCGGGGAGCCGTCCGTCACGGAGAAAAGCGCGACATGCCCCGGTGCCGATGACGAACCCCGGGGGCACCGGAACGCCAAGCCGTCGCAGTACGGCGAGGCCGTACCCCTTGCCGCCAAGGACGCTCGCGGTTTCCTCGGCCTCCGCCGAGAGCGGGTGGATCCAGGCCATCGGTGTAGCCTATCGACGTGCCGAGCCTGCCCCATTCGACCAGCGCTGACTTGTTGGTGCTCCACTCGCTTCGCTGTATCGGATTCGCCGGTCTCGCCCGTGTGTCCGAAGCGACGGGGCTGCCTGCGCCCGATGTCGAATCCGAGCTGATCGATCTCGCGGTGGCCGGCCTGGTCACCCATGTTTCGGGTGACTTCGGTGGGTGGGGTCTCACCGAGGCCGGCCGCGCCGCGGACAGCGAGCGGATCTCCGCCGAGCTGGACACAGCGGGCACCCGAACCGCAGTGGCCGAGGCGTACGACGACTTTCTCGTGCTCAATCCGGAGCTGCTCGATCTCTGCACGGCGTGGCAGATGCGATCCGTCGACGGTGTCGCGCTACCGAATGACCACACCGATCCTGCCTACGACTCCCGGGTCCTGGCTCTGCTCACCGACTTCCACCGACGTGCCGACGTCGTCTGCGCAGACCTGTTCGCAGCGATGCTCCGGTTCCAGCGGTATCAGACCCGGCTCGCCTACGCGCTCACGCGCGTCAGGTCCGGCGAGTCGGACTACGTGACGGACAACCTCGAGGCTTACCACACCGTGTGGTTCCAACTTCACGAAGACCTGCTTGTCACTCTGGGCATCCCCCGACACTGAGCTGTTCTGACCCGTCCAGCGGTTTTCGTCTCGGCGTCCAGTCCCTGCGGGCGTGCGCCACCGGCCGGGGTGGCCGGCGGGTGTCCTCCGTCCAGGGCGTGTGCGTCGCCAAGGGTGCGCTCGATCAGGTCGGCGATCTGTGCGCGGGTAGCAGGCCCGTGTGAATCGGCCGACCCGATCGGTTCGGCGATCCATGCGTGGGTGGCAGGCCCGTGTGAATCGGCCGACCCGATCAGGTCGCGGACCGGATCGAGTCGGGCTTCGGCGTTCCGCGAGACGAAACCGCCGCGGCACAGCGGCCCGCGCCCACGCTCGCACCATGGCCGGGAAAGGACTACACCAGTGAGCCCTCGGAGTGAACGGCCGCCCCACTCGCCGTCTCGATCCCAGCGTCGAGATCGCGATGTGCGTCCGACGGGTCAGCCGGGCAGGTAGCCTGCCCGCGTGACCTACCAAGGCATGAAATGGCAGGTGAGCCGTACCGGGCTGCTTCCGGGCCGGTGACGCCCATGCCCCGCGCGCGACTCACCCGGCATGTGTCAGATTGGGACTGATGGGTCAGGAGAAGCAGTCTTGACAAAATGGTATATACCTATTAGCTTCCCAAGCCATACCACTTAGTCAGGGCCTGCGGTGACGATGGCCGAACGCGGGAGGCAAAAAGATGATCAAACGAGGGGCCATTGCAGCCGGTGCCGTCCTCGCGGGTACGGTGCTGTTGTCCGCCTGCGGGCTCTCCGGAACGGACGACGGCGGTCAGCCGGAAGCCGGCGGCAAAGTCACCGGAAAGGTGACGCTGCAGACCTGGAACCTCAAGTCCCAGTTCTCCGACTACATCGAGGGCGTCATCACCGCCTTCGAGAAGACGTACCCGGGGACTGACGTCACCTGGCTCGATCAGCCCGGTGACGGTTACGAAGAGAAGCTCCTCGCTCAGGCGAGTGCGGGAGAGCTGCCGGACGTGACCAACACCACTCCCGTCTTCAGCTACCAGCTGGCGAAGGAGGGGCTCCTGGCCGACCTCGACTCGGTCGATGACTCGCTCAAGGCGACGTATGTCCCGGGCTCGCTGGCCGCCTTCCAGTTCAACGGCCAGAAGGGCACCTACGGTTACCCGTGGTACCTCACCACGGAACTGAACTACTGGAACACCGGCGTGATGGCCGCCGGCGGCCTCGACGCCAAGCGCCCGCCCACGACCCTCGAAGAGCTGGTCACCCAGGCCCGTACGCTCAAGGAGAAGTCCGACGGCAAGTCGTTCCTGATGAGCAGCAAGCCGTACGTGGGCACCCTCACCGCGGCCGGCATTCCCGTCATCAACGAGGCCGGGACGGAGTTCGTCTTCAATTCGGACGAGGCCGTCGCGCTGCTCGACACCTACCGCGAGGCCTACAAGGAGGGGCTGCTGCCCAAGGACGTGCTCACCGACAACTTCCTCGGTAACACGCAGTTGTTCACCAAGGGGTCGGTGGGGTGGACCACCGCCGGCGGCAACTTCATCGGCACGGTGCTGGAGAGCAACCCCTCGCTCAAGGGGAAGATCACCTCTTCGCCCTACATCGGGACGCCTCCGCTCTCCGTACAGGGCGTGTCGATCCCGAAGTCCTCGAAGAACCTTCCCACCGCGAAGGCCCTGGCGCAGTTCCTCACCAACGCGGCGAACCAGGAGGCGTTCGCGAAACTGGTCCCCGGCATCTTCCCCTCGACCACCGCGTCGCAGGCGAACGCCGCGTTCGGCGAGGGTGACGGGACTCCCGAGGGTGACGCCAGAGTGATCGCCTTCAAGGCCCTGACACAGGCGACGGTGCCTGAGCCGGTGCAGCTCACCGGGGCGATGTCGACGTTCGTCAACCAGCAGATCGCGGCGGCCATGACCGGGGGGGTCACCTCCAAGGAGGCGCTCGACTCCGCGGTCGCCAAGTGCAACCAGCTGCTCGCGCAGTAGGGCGAAGGCGGTGCCGGGCCGGATGACACCAGCCGGCCCGGTGCACGGATCGGGAAAGCGCAGATGACCAAGATCAAGACACCGCTTCGCCAGGACCCGTCCTCGAAGCCGCACAGCCCGGCCTCGGTCGACCCGCCACCTGCGGGTGACCGGCCGGATGCCGTACCGGTCCGCACCCACGCCTGGTTCACCCCGTGGCTGCTGTGCCTGCCGGCGATTGTGTTCCTCCTCGTGTTCAACCTGTGGCCCGCGCTGAACGGGTTGGTGCTCGCCTTCACCGACGCCAAGCTTCTGACCGGCGGAGAGTTCACCGGCCTGGAGAACTTCGGCCAGATGCTCGGCGACGACCAGCTCGCGTCGGCGCTGTTGAACGCAGTGGTCTATCTGGCTGTGTGCCTGCCGGTCCTGCTCCTGCTGCCGCTGGGCCTGGCGCTGCTCGTGGAGAAGAAGCTGCCTGGCATCACGTTCTTCAGGACGGTCTTCTACACGCCGGTCGTCGCGTCGGCCGTCGTCGTGGGTCTCATCTGGACCTGGCTGCTGGACGACAGCGGAGCGATCAACTCGATGGCGAAGAACCTCGGGTTCATCAGCGACTCGATACCGTTCCTGACCGACCGATGGCTGGTGATCTTCAGCGCGATCACTTTGACGATCTGGAAGGGCCTCGGCTACTACATGGTCATCTACCTGTCGGCTCTCGGCAGTGTGCCCCCCGAACTCCACGAGGCGGCCGCGGTCGACGGCGCCGGAGCGTGGCGCCGGTTCTGGGCGGTGACGGTGCCGGGTGTCCGCAACACGATGCTCCTCGTCGCGGTCCTCATCACGGTGGGCGCCCTGCGGGTGTTCTCCGAGCTGTACATCCTGACGAACGGCACCGGCGGAGCCGGTGGAGATTCCTCCTCGGTCGTCATGCTGATCCAGATGTACGCACGGGGCTTCAGCGGCAACCTCGGCTACGCCTCGGCCCTGTCGCTGCTGCTGTTCTTCGTCACGCTGGGACCGCTGCTCGTTCTCGCACGTATCAACAGGGTGAAGCCGTGACATCGACATCGGCGCAGGTCCGCTCGCAGCGCCCGGACCACGGATCGGGAGCCGCGCCCAGGGCGCGGCGCGGGTACCGAGGGTTCGCCTCCATGTCCACGCGCGAGAAGGTCGTGCGCTACCTGCTGCTCGTGCTCGTGCTGCTCATCACCGTCGGGCCGTTCGTCTGGCAGTTGTCCACCTCGTTCAAGGGCGCGGGTGAGGACATCTACACGCAGACGCCGTCCCTCCTCCCCGAGGACCCGACGCTGGCCAACTACGTGACCGCCGCTGAGATGGTCCCCATCCTGGGGTTCGCGTGGAACTCCCTCGTCGTGGCCGTGATCTCCGTGACGGGCAACGTCGTGGGGACCACGATGGCCGGTTACGCGCTCTCCCGGCTGCGGTTCCGCGGCGCCAAGCTGATCCTGGGCGCCATCCTCGCGAGCATGCTGATGCCGGCCGAGGCGACACTCGTGGCGCAGTACCTGACGATCCGCTCCATGGGCCTGACCGACACGCTCCTCGGTGTCGCCCTGCCCGGGGCGATCGGCATGCTCAACATCCTGCTCATGCGGACCGCGTTCCTCGCGATCCCGAAGGAGATCGACGAAGCGGCGATCGTCGACGGCGCGAACACCTGGCACCGCTTCCTGCGCATCGGGCTGCCCAATGTGAAGGGAATGGTCGCCGTCGTCTCGGTCTTCGCGTTCATCGCCGCCTGGGACGACTTCCTCTGGCCGTTGCTCGTGCTGACCACTCCGGAGAAGCTCACGCTCACCGTCGGGCTGGAGTATCTGCACGGAGCGTTCTCGGCCAACCCGCGGGTCATCGCAGCCGGAACGATGATCGCTTTCGTCCCGGTGGCCGTCTTCTTCGGCCTCCTTCAGCGGTACTTCTTCCGCGGCGTCGACGCCGGCGCCGTCAAGGGATGACTCATCCCGCGAAACCGTTCCGATCGGATTTTCACCGATCGGCAGAATCCCCCCAGGGAGCCATCATGGGTGTTCATCGACGTGCCGTGTTACGTGGACTCGTCGTCGGCACGGCCGGCGTACTGGCCGTGCCAGGACTGACCTGGGCCGAGGCGGCGTCGGCGTCGAGCCGGGGTGCCGGCGAGCCGTCGGCCGTCACCGTGGATCAGACCACGGTGATGGCCGCGGACGGGACCCGATGGCCCGTCAACGCGGTGGACGGAGCCAGATGGGAGGGCATGCTCGTCCAGTACACCCCTGATTACGGCTTCACCACGTTCACGAACCAGTGGGGTGCCGAGGTCGCGCTCGAAGCGACCACGGAGCCCAACCAGTACCGTGTGACCGCCGCGAACTCGGCCCTGACCGACCCGTCGAAGAGCGGCAACACCGCCATCCCCGCGAACGGCATGGTGCTCAGCGCCGCGCCGGGAGGCGCGCAGGACGCGGTCGCGTTCCTCACCGAGCACTTCGCCGTCGGGGACACCGTCACGATCCTCCGGCCCACCACGGTCGACTCGTCGCAGACGGCGGCCGCGGTGGATCCCACGGCGGAGTCCAACCCTGACGGCGCGACGTTCCCCGGCTTCCGCGGGGCGGACCAGCTCCTCGTCTATACGCCGGCCTATGGCAAGTCGACGGGGACGAACCAGTGGGGCTACGAGCTGATCGTCCAGGGCGGCGCCGTCACGGCCCTGGCCGGCGCGAACACGGTAATCCCGGCCGACGGTCTCGTCCTGAGCGGCCACGGCACCATGGCGACCTGGCTCCAGCAGAACGGGCTCGTCGGCGCGCAGGTGAAGGTCGACGGCAAGACCGTCTCCGTTCACCGGGACGTGACCATCAACATCGTGAGCGCGCGGAACGAGGTCGAGGAACTCGCCGCCGGTATACAGGAACGGCACGACGCATTCGTCAACGCGCCCTTCGACGCCGCCTTCCAGGGCCTGGCGACAGCCCGCGGATGGCTCGCGAAGGCGGATGCCGCCAAGGGCACGGACGACCAGAAAGTCCTGTTCTACTGCGGTGCGGCCATCTCCGCGGCCCGGGAAGCGTACTATCGCTCCCTGCCGAGCCGCCCGGCCGACGCGCGCGGCGTGTGGTACCGGCCGGTAGAGAAGAACGCCGAGCAGATCGCGGCGACGCTGGCGAAGATGAAGGAGACCGGCGTCAACGAGCTGTACCTGGAGACCCTCTGGGGCGGGTACACGCTCTACCCGAGCAAGGTCAACGTGGCGCACGACCTTCCCGCTCAGCGCCCGGAGTTCTCGGGGTTCGACCCGTTGAAGGTGTGGAAGCGGGAGGCGGACCGCCAGAAGATCGCGTTGCACGCGTGGATCGACGGGCTCGCGGTCGGCAACGAGCTCGGCGATGGTCTGGGCCCCATCCTCACCCGGCATCCGGAGTGGGCCGCGGTGGGCCGTGACCATGTCGAGGACGATAAGCCGACGACGTCGCCGAACGGCTTCTACTGGCTGGACGTCACCGATCCGGTGGCCCACACCTACTTCCTCGATCTCTGCGCGGAGATGGTGCGGGAATACCGCCTGGCCGGCATCGACCTCGACTACATGCGCTACCCGGACGAGAGCGACTGGCAGCACAGCTTCAACTTCTCCGACGACGCCCGCGCCGCGTTCAAGGGCCGGGAAGGCGTCGATCCGCTCACCCTGAGCCCGGACGGAACCCCCGACCAATGGGCGAAGTGGACGGCGTTCGTCGGGGAGGAGGAGACGCGCATGGTCACGGACATCTACCGGAAGATCAAGGCGGACGACCCGTCGGTGGTCGTGTCCGAGGCCCCCGAGGCCGGCACCGAGGCGCGGAAGATCGGACAGTGGACCGGGATCGTCGACGTGGTGATCGCCCAGGCGTACACCGAGAATCTCGAAGCCCTGCGCGCGATGGTCGTCGAACACCGCGAGAAGATGACCGGCGGGCAGCTCATCTACACCGGCATCGGGTCGATGTACAACCGCGCCGGCGGACACGCGACGATCCGGCAGTCCACCGCGGCCAAGGACATCGACACCGGAACGATCATCTTCGCCTTCGGGCAGGCGGGCCCCGCGCACGTGCGGGCTCTGTCGATCGGCCCGTGGCGCACACCCGCCATCCCGCCGGGCCGGCGTCCCGTGGCCGCGGCGCGGGCGCTCCTGGAGGAGAGCCGCGACGAGATCGGCAAGCGCTACCTGCCGCGGAACGGAATGGCGCCCTCCGTCGCCACATCGCTGGCCGCCGAGATCAAGGCTTTGGCGCGTGCGCTCGACCGGGAGCGTCTTTCCGACACCGAGCTCACGTCCACCGACAAGCGGCTGAGCACGCTCTCGGGCAGCATCGAGCAACTCACCGCAAAGGGCAGGATCAAGTCCGCCGTGGCGCAGCAGCTGACCGAGCAGATCAGCCGCTGCCGCTCCATCATCGACTACGCGATCAAGCGGCAGATGCGCTGACCGCGCTGAAGGGATGAATCTCATGGATGCCGAAGGGCTTGTCCATCTGCGGGCCGGCGGCGTGTCGCTGGTCGTCGACACCCGGGGCAACGGCCTGCCCAGAGTGGTGCATTGGGGCGCGGACCTCGGGGCGCTCGACGCAGCGGACCTGCTCGCGCTGAGCGCCGTCTCGATCCCGCCGACGGGGTTCGGCCCCGTCGACCAGGTGGTCCCGCTGTCGATCGTTCCCGAGCAGAGCGCCGGCTGGCTCGGAACGCCGGGCCTGTCCGGCCACCGTACCGGACGCGACTTCTCCGCCCGGTTCGTGACGGAGCGGGTGGAAAGCGAGCAAGGTTCAGGACCGATCGCCCACCGGTTGACGATCAGCGCGGCCGACGAGCACGGCCGACTGGGGATATCGCTCGAGATCGAGATGGCGGTCTCCGGCCTCGTACGGCTGCGCGCCACGCTCTCCAACGACGATCCCGGGCTCGACTACACCCTGGACGGTCTCCTGCTCACGCTGCCCGTGCCGCTGCGGGCGCAGGAGATCCTCGACTTCTCCGGCCGGCACCTGAGAGAGCGGTCACCTCAGCGGCACGCCTTCACCCAGGGCACTCACCAGCGCGACAACCGCCGCGGCCGCACCGGAGGGGACGCCACGCTGCTGCTCCTCGCCGGCGCGCCGGCCTTCTCCTTCGAGCACGGCGAGGTCTGGGGACTGCACGTCGCCTGGAGCGGCAATCACCGGACCCTCGCGGAGCGCAATCCCGATGGCGTCGGCCTGCTCGGCGGCGGTGAGCTGCTCCTCCCGGGCGAGGGCACGCTCGCGCCGGGGGAGTCGTACACCTCGCCGTGGGTCTTCGGCAGCTGGGGCCGTGGCCTGAACGACCTGTCGGCGCGCTTTCACGACTACCTCCGGGCCCGCCCGCAGCATCCGGGCGCACGCCGGCCCGTCGTGCTCAACACCTGGGAAGCGGTCTACTTCGACCAGGACGTCAACGTGCTCACCGAGCTCGCCGACCTGGCCGCCGAGATCGGCGTCGAACGGTTCGTGCTGGACGACGGCTGGTTCCGTCACCGCCGCGACGATCATGCCGGACTGGGTGACTGGTACGTCGACGAGAGCGTGTGGCCGGGCGGGCTGCACGGGTTCGCCGACCACATTCGCGAGGCCGGGATGCAGTTCGGCCTCTGGTTCGAGCCCGAGATGATCAACGTCGACTCCGACCTGGCGCGCGCCCACCCCGAGTGGATCCTCTCGGCCGGCTACCGGCTGCCGCCCGAGGGCCGCCATCAGCAGGTTCTCGACCTGGCCGAGCCCGGGGCCTTCGCGTACATCCTGGAGCGGATGAGCGCATTGATCACCGAGTACGGCATCGCCTACATCAAGTGGGACCACAACCGCGACCTGGTCGAACCCGGGCGGGCCGCGCACGGCCGGGCCGGCGTGCACGAGCAGACCCGAGCGGTGTACCGGCTGATCGACACCCTCAAGTCCCGCCATCCGGGGCTGGAGATCGAGTCCTGCTCCTCCGGGGGCGCCCGCGCCGACCTCGGCATCCTCGACCGGACCGAGCGGATCTGGGCCAGCGACTGCATCGACGCCCTCGAGCGGCAGCAGATCGAGCGCTGGACCGGTCTGCTGCTGCCGCCGGAGATGATGGGCTCACACGTCGGCTCCCCCGCCTCGCACGCCACCGCCCGCGTACACGACCTGGCCTTCCGCGCCGGTACGGCCCTCTTCGGCAGCTTCGGGATCGAGTGGGACCTGCGATCGGCTTCGCCGGCCGACCGGCAGGCCCTGGCCGAGTGGACAGCGCTCTACCAGCAGCACCAGGAGCTGCTCCACACGGGACGCGTCATCCACGTCGACCACCCCGACCCGGCGCTCCAGGTGCATGGAGTCGTGGCCGCGGACTCCGCCGAAGCGCTCTTCACCTTCGTGGCCGTCGCCACGTCGGCGCAGACCCGGCCCGGACCGGTCCGGGTGCCGGGGCTCGCCCCGGACGCGGACTACCAGGTCACCCCGCTGCCTCTCACCGCGGAGGTCTCCAGGTTCCTCGCAGGCACCTGCCCGCCGTGGTGGACCGGCGGCATCACGCTGCCCGGCCGGGTCCTCGCGGAGCACGGTGTTCAGCTGCCCGCGCTCTTTCCCGAACGGCTCATCCTGGTCCACTTCGCCCGAGTGTGACCGTCCCATGAGTCCCGCAACAGAGAAGGATCATCCCGTGACCGACGTGAAGAGCGCACCGGCGCACGTGCTCGCCGCCCGAGCAGGCGACCCCGGCTGGTGGCGGCAGGCCGTGGTCTACCAGATCTATCCGCGCAGCTTCGCGGACGGCAACGGCGACGGCATCGGCGACCTCGCGGGGATCATCTCGCGTGTCGACCATCTCGCCGAACTCGGTGTCGACGCCGTCTGGATGAGCCCGTTCTACCCGTCAGCACTGGCCGACGGCGGATACGACGTCGACGACTACCGGGACGTCGATCCCCGGATCGGCACCCTCGACCAGTTCGACGTGCTGGTCGAGGCGCTGCACGTGCGCGGCATCCGGCTCATCATCGACCTCGTCCCGAACCACTCCTCGGATCGTCACGAGTGGTTCCAGGCCGCTCTCGCCGCGAAGGCCGGGTCGCCAGAGCGGGATCGGTTCATCTTCCGGGACGGCCTGGGGGAGAACGGTGAGCTTCCGCCGTCCGACTGGAAGTCGCTCTTCGGCGGCCCGGCCTGGACGCGCGTGCCCGACGGGCAGTGGTACCTGCACATTTTCGCCGAGGAGCAACCCGACTGGAACTGGGCGAATCCCGAGGTCCACGCGGACTTCCTGCGGACGCTGGCGTTCTGGGGCGACCGCGGCGTCGACGGCTTCCGCGTCGACGTGGCCAACGCCCTGACCAAGCGGCTCCCCGAGGTGTTGCCCAGCCAAGCGGACCTGGGGGACGAGACGTTGTACGCCGTGGGCGATCACTGGCTGTGGGACCGTGACGACGTCCATGACATCTATGCCGAATGGCGGGCGCTGTTCGACCGGTACGACCCTCCGCTCATGGCGGTCGCCGAGGCCTGGGTGCCCGCCGAGCGCCGAGTCCGGTACGCGGACGCCGCGGGCCTGGGGCAGGCCTTCAACTTCGACCTGCTGCGGGCAGACTGGGACCCCGAGCAGTTCCGTACGATCGTCAGCGACAACCTGGCGCTGGCGGAGCCCTCGGGAAGCTCGACCACCTGGGTGTTCTCCAATCACGACGTGGTCCGCCACGCGACCCGTTACGGGCTCGCCGGGGGAGGCGACGGCAACGACTGGCTCCTCTCGCGCGGGACGGAGCCGGTCGAGGACAGAGACCTCGGAGCACGGCGGTCGCGGGCGGTCACCCTGCTGGCCCTGGCACTGCCCGGCAGCACCTATGTGTACCAAGGGGAGGAACTCGGTCTGCCGGAGGTGGCCACGATCCCCGACGAAGCCCGCCAGGACGTGGTCTTCTTCCGCAAGGGTGGCATCGAGATGGGCCGGGACGGGTGCCGGGTGCCGCTCCCCTGGAGCGAACACGGGACCTCCTTCGGGTTCGGCCCGAACGGCGCCCACCTGCCGCAGCCGGCCTGGTTCGCCGAGTACGCGGCCGATGTGCAGGAGAAGTCGCCGGACTCGACCCTGCACTTCTACCGCCGGGCGCTCAGCCTGCGCCGCAGGCTGCAGACCACGGGGACGCTCGAGTGGCTCACGACCGACTCGACCGTCGTCGCGTTCCGGCGGCCGAACGGCTGGGTGTCGATGACGAATTTCGGCACGGAGCCGACCGTGTTGCCGGAGGGAGAGCCGCTGTTGGCCAGCGGGCCGTTGACCGACGGAAACCTCCTCCCCCCGGACACGACGGTCTGGCTTCGGGCTGTCGTTCAGGTCTCTGCTTGATTTTTTGGATGATCGGTATATACCTCTTATGCTCATGACATGACATCGAACCCGTCCGGCCCGGTGACGGCGAAGCTGCCGAAGTACCTGCAGATCAAGGAGTCGTTGCTGGCGGACTACGTCGAAGGACAGCCGGCTGGTCACATGCTGCCGCCGGAGCGCATCCTTGCGCAGGACTTCGGGGTCACACGGGTCACGTTGCGGCGGGCGATCGACGAGCTCGAATCCGACGGTCTCGTCTACCGGGTGCAGGGCGGCGGCACCTTCTGCGTCGGGCCGGCGATCGCGAAGTCGCTCAAGTTGACGTCGTTCTCCGAGGACATCCGCGCCCGAGGGCGCAAGCCCAGTTCCGTCGTCCTCGAGGTCGGCATCGCGCCGGCGGGCGAGGAGGCCGGGCGCAACCTGCGGCTCAGCCCGGGCGAACCGATCCTGCTGCTCCGCCGGCTGCGCCGGGCGGATGGCGAGCCCATGTGCCTCGAGGCGTGCGCGCTGCCCGCCGAGAGCGTCCCGGGCCTGCAGGACATGGATCTGACGGGCTCACTGTACGAGCTCGTCGGCCGCGAGTTCGGGCTGTATCCCTCGTGGGCGGAGCAGCGCGTCGAGGCGACGGTACTGGCGCCGGACGACGCGAAACTCCTTGGCGTGCCGTCGTTCTCGGCGGCCCTGCGCGCGACGCGGGTCTCCTATGACACGCGCGGCAAGGCGGTCGAGTACTGCGTCACGACCTATCGCGCCGACCGGTACGCGTTGCAGTTCGCCGTCAGGAGAGACTGACCGGACGTTCGGGGAGACAGGGCGCCTGCCACCGCGGAGGCTCCCTCAGACGTGCCCTCGACGCCTGACCCCGGCCATGGACTGGGGATTAATTGGTTGCATTGATGTGAAAAATGGTATATACCAATTATGTGCAGTCAATGGATGGAGCTGGTTCCGATCTGTCCCGTAAGGAGGCGCGAGCCTCTACGGTCGCTCGCCTGGAAGGGGGCGTGGTCGTCTCGGCTCAAACTCACCGGCCAGGCGGGCCATTGGACGATCCGGACACACTCGTCCGGCTCGCGATCGCGGCCGAACTCGGGGGCGCAAGAGGCTTTCGCGTCGCCGGCCCCGAGGTTGTGGAGCTGCTACGCGGCCGGACCACATTGCCGATCATCGGCATCACGAAGCGGCCGGACCTGGGGCATGAGGTGTTCATCACGCCGAGCGTAGGGGACGCGGTCGCGCTGATCGACGCGGGCGCCGACATCGTCGCTGCGGACGCCGCACCACAGGGCCGTCCGGCCGACTCGTTCGCCGACATCGTCGCGGCCTGCCACCGTAGAGGTGTCGCCGTCGTGGCCGACTGCGCGACCGTCGAGCAGGGCCTGGCCGTTGCCGCAGGGCAGGGAGCCCCCGACATGGTGGCGACGACCTTGGCCGGATACACCGTGGAGACGCGCAGCGTGACGCCGCCCGATCTCAGCATGACCGCCGTCCTCGCCGCACAACTGTCCGTCCCCGTGATCACCGAGGGCGGGATCTGGGACCCGAGCGGGGTCGAGGCCGCCTTCGCCGCGGGGGCCTATGCCGTCGTCGTCGGTTCCGCGGTGACCGACCCCGAGCGCATCACCAGGCGTATGACAGGAACCACGCGAGATGCGACCGGTCCGAGCTCACACCGGTCATGATCCGGCGTCGGGCGAGCGCCCCACTCGACCGGTCACGCAGCCCAGGAGCCGCCCCATGCAGTCCCCCTTAACGCGTCACCCGGACCTTCCACATCAAGGTGACTCCCCCCTTTCCCCGGGGCGGTCGGCGTGCGCGGATGCCGGCCCTCCCGCTGATCGACGGCGGCCCAGGACGGCCACCGTGTCTCCCGCACTTGACCGCGCTTCGAGCACAGGCAGGAAGAGTTGATGCCCGCACTGAAAGTTGGACTGGTCGGGGCGGGGGGCATCGCGCACGCCCATGCCCCCGCCTGGCGTTCGCTCGGCGCCGAGCTGCACGTCTTCAGCTTGGAAGGCGCAGACGAACTCGCCGCGACGTACGGCGCGCGGAAAGCCGCGTCGCTCGACGAACTGCTGCGGCTGGTCTCTGTCGTCGACGTCATGACGCCCACACTCACCCATCACGACATCGCGAGCCGGGCGTTGGCCGCCGGCGCGCACGTGTTCTGCGAGAAGCCGCTGGCCCGGAAGACCTCCGACGCGGCCGACCTGCTGCGCCGGGCCTCGGCCTCCGGTCGGCACCTCTTCCCCGGCCACGTCGTGCGCTACTTCCCCGAGTACGCGGCCATGCACGCCGCCGTCAGGGCAGGGGCGATCGGGCGGCCGGCGGTGCTGCGGTTCAGCCGCGGCGGCGCGTTCCCGTGGTGGTCACCCTGGTTCGCCGACACCGGGCAGTCGGGCGGGCTGGTGATGGACCAGATGATCCACGACCTGGACATCGCGCGGTGGGTGGCCGGTGAGGTGGTGGAGGTCTACGCGACGCAGAACACCGCGGACCGCGACGGACAACCGCTGCAGACCGCCCACGTCGTGCTCACGCACGCGGGTGGCGCGATCAGCCACGTACGAGGACTCTGGGGCCCGCCGCACGTCACGTTCCGGACGTCGTTCCATGTCGCGGGCGACGGTGGGGTGCTGCACTTCGACTCGGCCGACCCGCCGGGGGTGCGCCTCGATCTCGGGCCGGTTCCGGCGGGCGGGGAGGAGCGGCCCGCGCCGGTCGCCGGGGAGAGCCCGTACCTGACCGAGATCCGTGAGTTCGCCGAGGCGATCGCCGGTGGGCCGGCGGCCCGGGTGACGGCCGCCGACGGGGTCGTCGCCGTCGAACTCGCCGAGGCCGCCCTCGAATCGCTCGACAGCGGGGAGGCGGTCCCGATCGACACCGCCGCGCGCCTGCGTGACCTCCTCGGCGCCCTGGAACCGGACATGAGCGTGGGGAGTGGTGTCGCGTGACAGCCGCAGCAGAGGGCCGCCCGCTGAAGGTCGCGTTGTTGTCGTTCGCGCACGTGCACGCCGAGGGTTACGCGGGGTTGCTGGCCGGGCGGCCGGGCGTCGAACTCCTGACCGCGGACCCGGACGCCGCAGGCGCCCCACCGGGGGAGCTGCGCGGCAGGGCGTTCGCCGATCGGATCGGCGTCGCCTACGCCGACACCTACGACGAGGCGCTGGCCTGGGGGCCCGATGCCGTCATCGTCTGCAGCGAGAACGCCCGGCATCGCGACCTCGTCATCAGCGCCGCGGCCGCGGGCGCGCATGTGCTCTGCGAGAAGCCTCTCGCCACCAGCGTCGCCGACGCGGAGGCGATGATCGCCGCCTGCGAGGCGGCGGACGTCTTCCTGATGACCGCCTACCCGGTACGGTTCAGCCGGGAGTTCGCGTCGCTCAAGGCACTGTACGACTCGGGCGCCATCGGGACCGTCCTGGGCATCACCGGCACCAACAACGGGAAGATCCCCGTCGGCGGGCGCGCTTGGTTCACCGATCCGTCGCTCTCCGGTGGCGGCGCGCTGGCCGACCACGTCGTGCACGTGGCCGACCTGATCGACGAGTTGCTCGGCGAGCCGGCGGTCGCGGTGCGGGCCGTCACCAACCAGATCCTGCACGCCGACAAGCCGCAGGTCCGGGCGGAGACCGGCGGTCTCGTCACCATCACGTACCAGTCCGGCGCCGTTGCGACGATCGACTGCTCGTGGAGCCATCCCGACAACGCCCCCAACTGGGGCGGACTCACCCTGCAGGTGGTGGGTACCGAGGGCGTCGTCGAGATCGACCCGTTCGGCGCCCACGTGTCCGGGACGGTGCGCGACGGCGCCTCCTGGCTGGCCCTCGGTGAGGACCTCGACCGGGCCATGCTGGACCGGTTCCTCGGCGCCGTCCGCGACGGGAGGCCACCGCAGCCGGACGGCGCCACCGGCCTGCGCACCCTTCGGATCGTCACCGCTGCCCAGCGGTCCGTGGCCGACGGGCGGGTGGTCCGGCTGACAGCCGGCTGATCAACGGGCCTTCGTTCCGGAGATCCGGAGAAACGCCTCAGGTCAGGGGCGCCGACCGCGATGACACGACGGTCGGCGCCCCATCACGATCCGTTCTCGAAGCGGGACAGGGCTTCCAGGCCCGCTCCGACCAGTCCCGCGTCGTCTCCGAGACGAGCCGGGAGGAGCTGCGCGGCGGACGGGCCCGGCAGGGCATCGGCGCGGTAGGCGGCTTCCAGGGGCCCGAACAGCGCCTGGCCGAGCATGGAGACGCCGCCCGCGATGACGATCGCGTCAGGGTCGACCAGGTTGGCGGCGCCGGCGAGCACGCGGCCCAGGAGCGTGGCCGCGTCGGTGATCACGTGAGAGCCGAGCCGGCCGATCTCGGCCAGCGGCAGCGCCTGCCCGGTCTCCTCCCGGTAGGCGCGCTCGATCGCGGGGCCGGACGCGTGCGCCTCGATGTGATCGAGCGCCCCACAGGAGCAGGGCACGCCCGCGCTGGTCGGAGCAGGCAGATGGCCGATGCTCCCCGCCGTCCCGGAGAGTCCGGTCCGCACCCGGCCCGCTACGCACACCGCCCCACCGATGCCCGTCCCGACGGCGACGACCAGCGCCGTGCGCGCGTCGCGGGCCGATCCGACCCGCGCCTCCGCCACTCCGGCGGCATGGCAGTCGTTCAGCACGACCGTCGGAAGCGTGAGCGCGCGCTGCGCCGCGCCCTTGACATCGGTGCCGGCCCAGTCGGTGAGCAGATCGGTCGCCGAGGTGATGCGCCCCCGCGGGTCGACGGTTCCGGCGGTGCCGATCCCGCAGATCACGGCCTGCTTGGCCAGCGGCCGGGCGAGCTCGAAAACGGTCTGGAGGATCGACGACCCGGCGGGCGTGGCCGCCCTGGTCCGCTCTTTCAGCGTCCCGTCCGCCGCCACGAGCCCTACAGCGATCTTGGTGCCGCCGATGTCGACGGCCAGTGCGAGCGGCGTCATCGCGGCACGGCGGCCGGTCGTCGGGTCACGGGGATCCGGGCGCCGGCCACCCCGCTCGCCGCTGCAGCACAAGATCTTTCCGCCGGAAACGGCGATGAGCCTCTCGACCGCCTCGCCTTCCGGCCGGAGCGGGCCGCCGGCGCACCAACGAGCACTGACGGCATGCCCATTTTGACGATCTTCACTCGCGCTCCTTGCATGGTGCTGGGATTACTCCGATTGATCTAGGACAAAATTATCGCCATGGTTACGATATTGGAGTACACCAATTTAGGCTAGACTCCTGGGCCATGCAGATGGGACGCCCCCCGGCCAGGTCTGAGCGGCTCCGGCGGCACCTGGTGGATCTCGTGATCGGCGAGCTGGCTCCGCACGAGCAGCTGCCCACCGAGCGCAGCCTGGCCGAGGAGTTCTCCGTGAGCCGACTCACCGTGCGGCGCGTCTTGGACCAGCTGGAACGGGACGGGCGGGTCTACCGGGTTCAGGGCTCGGGCACGTTCGTGAGCGAGCCGCGCATCCGCAAGTCCGTCGAGCTGACCTCCTTCAGCGAAGACATGCGCTCACGCGGCCGGCGTCCCGGATCGTTGGACGTCAGCTGCGAGCGGATCCCGGCGGGTGCCGACATCGGCTACGCCTTGCAGATCAGCCCGTCGGCGGAGGTGCTGCACATCCGCCGGATCCGCACCGCCGACGACGAGCCCATGTGCCTGGAACACAGCTACCTGCCCGCCGGGCTCGTGCCCGCCGATCTGGGGCCCGAGCTGCACGGCTCGCTGTACGAGGTGCTCTCGGAGCGGTACGGGCTCACGCTGCACCGGGCGGAGCAGACGATCAAGGTGACCGTGCTCGACCCGGACGACGCGCGAACCCTCGGCGCGCCGCCGTTCTCCCCGGCGTTCCTCGTCCTGCGCACCGGCTTCGATGCCCGCGGCCGCGCCATCGAGCGGGCCGTCTCGCTCTACCGGGGAGATCGCTACTCCTACCAGCTCACCATCTACCGCGACCCTCAGTAGGGAAGTCCCACCGCATGCACATCGCTCTGCTGCCCCTCGACGAACGCCCGGTCAACACCCGCCTGCCCGCCGACGTCGCAGCGATCGCCGGCGCGCGGGTCAGCCTGCCCGACACCGGGCTGCTGCCGTCCATGCGGACTCCCGGCAAGGTCGGGCTCCTCGGCCAGTGGCTGCTGGACCAGCGCATGGACGCGGCTGTGGTGTCGGTGGACATGCTGGTGTACGGGGGCCTCATCCCCGCGAGGACCACCTCCGACGACACGCTGACGGTCCTCGAAAGGCTCGACGTGCTGCGCAGGCTCCGGCAGGCCCGTCCTGGCCTGCCCGTCTCCGCGGTCTCGTTGGTCACCAGGGCCAGTGACAGTTATCACGGCGACGAGGAGCCTTCGTACTGGCCGCGGTTCGGCCGTGAGCTGCACGCGTACGGCGGGCTGCTCCATCGTCTGCACCTGGCCGACCTGACGGGTGACGAGCCTCCCGCCGACGAGCACACCGGCCGGATCCCCGCCGAGATCAGGTCCGACTTCGAGCTGCGCCGCCTGCGCAACCACGTCGTCAACCTGGAGGCGCTCAGGCTCCTCGCGGAGGGTGCCGTCGATCCGCTGCTCGTCACCGCCGACGACACGGCCGTCCACTCGGCGGGCTCGGTCGAGCAGAGCTGGCTGCGGCACTGGGCGCGGTCGCTCGATCCGGCGGGCACGCTGCTGATGTACCCGGGCGCCGACGAGGTCGGCGCCGTACTGGTCGCCCGCGCGCTGGCGGCACAGCACGGCCGGACGATCCGAATCCGCGTGGCCGGCGGCGACCCGGCCGGGTTGGACGCGGTCGCTCCCTACGAGAACCTGCCCGCCGCCGAAGGCGCCCGCCGCCAGATCCTCGCCGCGGGCGCCCGGGTGGCCGAGAACGGTGAGAACGCCGACGTCGTCCTGGTCCTCCACACCCCCGACCCGCGCCGGACCGACTGGCTCGGCACCCCGCCCGTCCCGGACGCCGTGGCGGTCGCCGCGACGATCCGGGCCGTCCGCGAGGCCGACGCCCCGGTCGCCCTGGCGGACATCCGTCACGCCAACGGCGGCGACCCGGAACTGGTGACGGCGCTGCAGGCGGAGGGCCTCGTCGACGGCCTGGTGGCGTACGGCGGCTGGAACACCGCGGGCAACACGATCGGCTCGGTGGTGGCCGCCGCCGTGGCGACCGTCATCGGCAGCAGGGAGAACACCCTCGACCGGACGGCCGCCCGTCGCCTCCTCCTGCACCGCCTCACCGAGGACTACGGCTATCAGGCCATCGTCCGTGCCACCGGTCCGGACGCCGCCGCGGCAGGCCGGCGGCTCGCGCCGATCTTGCGCGGGCTCGACCCGGACTGGACCATCGGGGATGTCGCGTTTCCGTGGAACCGCTCCTTCGAGATCGACTTCACGCTGGCGAGGCGGGAGCCTCGGGGACAGCACCCCGACGAGACGTTCGTTGACGAGGGGACTGCGCGGGACTGAGGGGACTGCGCGCGGCGGGTGGTTCGGTGCGGCGGGCGGCCCGATTTCCGCCGCCGTTCGGAATCGGAGCCCGCGCCGCACGCCCGGACGGCCGGCAGAACGGCCGGCAAGGCGGCAGGCAGGGCGGCAGGCAGGGCGGCGGCGCGGTGCACCGCCGCCCTGGCTCCGCGGACCAGATCGCGGATCAGTCGGATGGCCGCCCCGCGACCTCCACCGCCCGGAACCGGTCGCCCGGTACTGGCTACCCGGGGGTCACGAGCCCGTCCAGGCCCCGCAGGTGCCCACGTAACCTGTCGGACCCTTGTTGCAGGCTCGGAAGTGCAGGTCGGAGTACAGGCCGGCGGGAAGTTTGGCCGTGGTGATTGCTTCCGTGTAGACGTTGGCGGCATAGGTCACGAAGTCGGTTGCGGAGTAGTTGGTCCATGTACTTCCGGAGTACTTGTACCCCTTGAACTGGAGCACGCCGCCGTAGTTGTCGTCGCGGCAGGTGCCGTAGTCCGTCAGCTGCCCGTCCAGATACACCTTGTACGCCTTCCGGCCGTTGAAGGTGTTGATATAGGTATAGGTGTAATCGAACGACGCCTGCGTGCACCCGTTGCCGCTTTCAATTATGAACCCTGTCAGAGCGGAGCGGTTGGCGGACGCTGAGGCGGGGGCGGCGAGCGCGCCGACGAGGGTCAGTGCGGCGGCCAGCGGGGCGATCGTGCGGGCGAGGCGAGTTCGGCGGATGGGCATGCGAGACTCCGTACGTCGATGGCGAGGTCCGACCAAGGCGTCGCTTTCTTGGTGCAGAGCAAGGCTAGATCGCCGTTTCGCGCGGGATGTGATCGTCGGCGCACGCCCCTGTGGAGATCAGCGCACTACCCGCTGCTGTTCCGCGTGTTCCGGTAGTCACCGGGCGAGACGCCGTAGGCGGCGCGGAAGAGGCGGCTGAAGTGGGTGCGGTCGGTGAATCCCCAGCGGGCGGCGATCATGTGCAGAGGTAGGCGGCCGAGCCGTGGGTCCGTCAGATCGCGGTGGCAGCGTTCCAGCCGGGCTTGGCGGATGCGGGCCCCGACGGTGGGGCCGCCGCGCGCCTGGAACAGCCGGTGCAGGTAGCGCAGGCTGATGTGGTGCGCTGCGGCGATGACCTCCGGGCTCAGATCCGGGTCCGCGAGCCGCCGTTCGATGAAGTGGTCGATGCGCCGGAGCAGGACCTGCAGGCGGGTCTCGGGGGTGAGCGCGTCGAGCGCGCCCAGGTGGTGGGCGAGGGTGGCCGCCACCAGGTCGAGGGTGACGCCGGCCAGGGCGGCCCCGTCCGCGTCGGTGTAGCCGTCCGTGTCCTTCACCAGCTGGGACAGGTGGGCGGTCAGCACCGCGCCGATGCCCCTCAGGGTGCAGATCGGCACCGTGGCGAGCCGGTCGACGTCGGCGGCGGCCAGGCCCGGCAGTGCGCGCGGGAACTGCACGACCAGCGACCGCGCCGGCTCTTCCTGCGACGATCGCCACCCCTGGCTGGGGTGGGAGGTGCTGTAGAAGGCGAACTCCCCCGATCGGAAGATGGTTGGAGCGACCCCGGTAGGTGAGTCCGGCCGAGCCGTTCAGGTTGAGGTTGAGCAGATACATCTCCGGATCGTTCTCGCGGATCAACCTGGGGGTCCGGGTCATCTGGAGCGAGGGGTAGGACAGCAGCGACACCTGGACCTCACCCAGTTGCAGCACGCGCATCGTGGCCGCGAAGTCGTTCTCGTGCTCACTGCGGACCCAGGCGCGCACATGTGCCTGCGTGGCCATCTCGAACCAGCAGGGGAAACGGTCCCGGGCCGGCAGATCGTGGGTGTGGAAGGTCATCAGACTCAACGGCTCCTCCTTCCGGCCGCACCGCCGTTCTCTGCGACCTCGGGCGAGTGGGAGCATCACGGCGAGATCGGCCGCGGTCACGGGCCGGGTCCCGGAGTTCAGAGCCGAGAGTCAGACGCCGGATCGCGCAACTTGCTGATCAAGAATAAACACTCCTCACCCACGGCGGACAGGCCGATCGGTATGAGCAGAAACCGCCTTATCGGATGCAGCCGGGGCCGCTCGTGCCGCACAACCACACCTCGACCGCCGATGCACCGCTGCTCCCCCGGCGAGCTCGCCGGTCAGGCACCCCCACCCCCGTCTATTGACCATGCGGTCAATTGGGATAGTATTGACCGCATGGTCAATAGCATTGAAAGAGATGAGCTCGGGTCGGCATCGCTCACGTCTGTACCGCTCGCAAGGGTGAAGCGACTGGTAGCCGCCTACGTGGTCGTGGCCTTGGGCACGTTGGTGGCCCTGGCCGTCCTGGCGGCGACAGCACCACATCTGGCGACCTCAGAGGCATGGGGTCACGCCGTGATCGTCGCCGTGTTCGCGATCGTGCTACCCGTGCGGACGCGCGCCGCACTCAAGGGGAGCCCCTCCGGCCTGCGTGCACTCACCATCATCGGATGCGTCCTGCTGGTGGTGAATCTCGTCGAAGCCGCGCTGCCTGGCGTCTTCCCTGCGTGGATGCGCGTCGAAATGCTCGTCATCGCCGCGATGATGCTGACCCTTGCGATCCTGTCAATCCGGGTTCGCCGGAACCGTCAGCCGGTCGCCGATGACCAGACCAACGATCCGCGGTGACGGCATGACCACTTCGTCCTCACAAACCACCGGGTCGGGTGCGCGTCGGCGTCGACTCGACGAGAATCAACGCCGGGCACAGATCATGACCGCAGCCGTGGAGGAACTCGCCGACTGCGGTTACGACGGCCTGTCGTTGACTCGCGTCGCCGAGCGGGCCGGCGTTTCCAAGGGCCTGCTCTGGCACTACTTCGCCGACAAGGACGACCTGATGGAGTCCACTGCCAAAGCGACGATGACCACCATCCGCGACCGCATCGCGAACTCGCTCGACCTGACCGAGCCCGTCCCGGACATCATTCGCGCGGCCCTACGCCGAGCTGCGGCTTTGACCGTCACCCACCGGGGAGAACTCACCGCGCTCAACCACATCGCGCACAACCTGCGTCACCCCGATGGCACACCGCGCCTGACGCCTGACGCCTACGAAGAGACCTACCAAGCACAGGAATCGCTGTTCCGACGCGGCCAAGCCGAGGGAACCCTGCGCGACTTCGACACCCGCGTGATGGCCATCACCTATCAAGGCGCGATCGACATGATGATCGGATACCTCGGAACCAACGGCCCCCACATCGACCCTGACGACTACGCCGACAAACTCGCGGACATCCTGCTCGTCGGCATCCAGCGAAGCTGATCCTGGTGGCACAATCCCAGACTCACCGCGCCGTCTCACGTCACCTGATAGATCGCGCACGCTGAAGCCGGACCCGCAGAGGGAAGGGCCGGGGCGAACCGGGTCTGGTCTGCCGCACCTGCTCGCCGTTGACCTGCCGGTCGGTCCCGGCTCCGGTACCAGGTGATCGCGCTGCACCCGGCCACCATGCCGCCCATGTGGGGTGGCGGGGTGCCGGACAATCAAGCCGGCGCGCTGGAATGATCTTCGGGAAAGGACACCGTGAGACAGCCAGATTCCGCGGAACCGGTCGTCATACGACGCTTCATCGAAGATGACTCGGTGGAAGAGCTGACCGTGCTTCTGCACCGCGCTTATGCGGATCATGCAGCCGCCGGGCTCGTCTTCTTCGCCTCCTACCAGACCCCTGAGGACACGCTGCGGCGCCTGGGCAAAGGAGAGTGCTGGGTTGCCCTGGAGCGGGGAACGATCGTTGGCAGTGTCACGGTGACAGGGACATACGACACTCCGCCTGGATATCCGGCGCCGGTCCATGCGGGATCGTTCTGGCAGCTGGCGGTGGATCCGGCCCGGCGGGGAACCGGCTTGGGACATCGCCTCCTGACCTTGGCCGAAACTCGCATCACCGCCCTGGGCGCGTCGATCGATAGTGATCGATACTTCCGCACAGGCCACCGATCTCATCGCCTGGTACGGCCGGCACGGCTACACGTCGATCGGGACATGGAAGTGGGGAGTCACCAACTACGACAGCATCGTCTTGGCCAAGGACCTTCCCGCCTGAACGAGGCTTCACGGCTGTTCCATGCCTCAGATCCAACAGCAAGCTCCGTCAGGTCCCTGCTTCGACGGCACTGTCCCAAACCGCCTGACAGCGACGGCGACCCGGGAGAACAAGACCTGCATCATCCCGCACATATCCCGCGAGGCTGAACACGCCACGATCCCGCTTAGAACCTGCGGATTAAAAGTGGATGGCGCTTATTGGCCTTCGCGGCGCTCTGACCTGGCGCTTTGGATGCCGTCTTGATCCAGTCCAAGGGAAGCACTCCGGGCATGGTCCGGATCTTGGAATCTGGCTCTCTCGCTACGGTCTTCGGCAATCTCCGGTGTGCGTACCCTGCTGCCAGGGTGAGCCGTGGCCGGCCACGCTACCCGGTGGTCAGGGGCTGCGGAACGAAGTCCCTGACCGTCGATCGCCCTCGACCCCGTACGGCGGCCGGCCATGACGTGGCGATCGTGCGGGCTGTGGTGGTACGGCCGACGCTCCGACCCGATCACCACCCCAGAGCCGGACCCCCTGATGATCGATGCCGTGCGAGACATGAGCATGACCAGAGAGATGGGTCCGCAGGAGAACGGCCCCCTCGGTATCACGCAGCAGAGACCAGCGGTTCTCACCTGCACGAACGGATATTTCACCCAGACAGGACGGCCAATGAGAACAAGACTTTACCTAACCTTGACGAATACATAACGCGAATGTATAACATGCATGTAAGTGATCAAATGTAGCCGCCGGGACCATGGGACTTGACGACCTCTGCCACAGGTCCGGCCTGCCCGGTCGTCTTCCGTCAGGGCGCCACCACCAGGGTGCGCGTACCTCGACGTCTGCCGGCCGGCGGGGTGCGCGGCTATAGATGATCGCGCCTCGCCGAACGACGCCCCTCAGGAGATTTTCTGTGCGCAGATTCAAGCAGGGAGCCGCGCTCGCAGTCGCCACCGTGGCCGCGCTCGCCGGAACCCTCGCCGCCGGCAGCCCGGCGATGGCGGCATCGACGCCGATCGCGGCCTGCGGCGGCGGCTCCTACCACGTGATCGACCAGCACGACCTGGGCAAAGCCACCATCTACCTGATGTACAACGGCACCACCAACTGCGTGGTCACCTGGAAGGACAGCCCCAACACCGAGTGGGTCGGGGTCTACCTTGTCGTGCAAGGAGGATCTTACCTAGGTGACGCCGATTACTACTCGACTTACGCCGGCCCGGTGAAGCTCTCCGCCAAGGGGAAGTGCATCGAATGGGGCGGCGTTTACGGATCCATCGGTTACACCTCGCCCCTTGAGCACTGCGGCTGATCAAGGCCCCTGGTCCCGCATGGATCGGTCCGGGCCTGGTCTCCTGCGGGTGACCTGGCCCGGGCGGGAACTGGCCGGATGCGACGAACGCACACGGTCCTCACAAATTGGCGCGCTTCGGGGATCTTCCTATTGAATGTGGCGTTGGCGGCGAGTCGTGTCCGGACCTCACCGGCGCTGTGGCGGCGGGCGATCACGATCACATCGGCCGCCGTATCGCCGAGCGGCCGGTCGATTCGCAGGTGTCCGAAGCCGACATGTCCGCTGGCATCAGCGCTGTCAGCTTGTCCATCACCACGGACCCGTACGTGGGCTCTTCGGTCTTGAAGGCGAGTTCTCCCCCCAAGACCGAAGGGCCGGTAAGCACCGTAGCGAGGCGGCGGCGCGTACCGTACCGGTGCGTAGAGCCTGGTCGGCGCGGGGTGCGTGTGGTGACGGCCCGGAGTCCTGCCGCACGCCGGGACCGGCCCCCAGGCCGCATGCCCGGCGTGCGGTGCAGGCGCAGGGCCGGGCGACGGCGCTCAGCGCTGCCGCCCCTCGACCGTGGTCGGCACCTGCGGGGTTTCTTCGCCCGTCTCTACTTCTCCGGTCTCCGTCCAGCTGAAGCGCTCGGGCTCCGCAAGCAGGACTGTCACCTCCCGGCGACCGGTTGGGGACTGCTCGTCCTGACCAGGTCCAAGCCGCAGACGAACAAGAAGTGGACTGACAGTGGGGCGGCTCACGACGATCGGGGCCTGAAGCACCGGGCCGGGGACGAGGGCCGTCCCGTTCCGGTCTCGCCTGAGCTGGTGGCCATCCTCCGGGAGCACATCCAAGAGTTCGGCGTCCACGAGGACGGCCGGCTGTTCCGTAGCTCTCGCGGTGGCGTGATCTCCATTGGGGCCTACTGCGAGGTGTGGAAGGCGGCTCGGACCTTCGCCCTGACTCCCGAACAGCAGGTCTCACCTCTGGCGGCCCGGCCGTACGACCTGCGACATGCGGCGGTGTCCCTCTGGCTCAACACGGGTGTTGCCGCTCCCGACGTGGCCGAGCAGGCAGGGCACGGGGTGGACGTGCTGCTCCGGGTCTATGCCAAGTGCATCGACGGGGGCACGGAGATCGCCAACCAGCGGATAGACAACGCACTCGCGGCATGATCATAGGTACGCTCAAGGGGTCCCGCTCATCACGGGGCCTCTTCTTTTTTGCGGGCGCGACCTGGGGAAACACCTCAAGATCCATCCCGCGCATATCCCGCGAACACCGGCCGAGAGCTGCTCACGGTGGCCTACGGCTGCACATCCCGGAAACGATCAACGGCGCCCCACCGGGCCATAAGCCCTGGTCAAGCGCCGTTTCGGGTGGTGAGCGGAGAGCGTGGGATTCGAACCCACGAGGAGCCGCAAAGCCCCTAGCGGTTTTCAAGAGGGCTACGTTTTCAGCGTCGACAACGGCTCTGAGCTGCTGCGAAACATGCGCTCCAGCATGGAGGCTTGAAGATCATCCCACGCATATCCCGCAAGATCAGATCTGCTGGCCAAGCTGAACGATCACCATGTAGACGGTCTCGGTTTGAGCATAGGCAGCACGGACGGTGTAGCGCCCCGGTGGAAGGTCCACCCTTAGATGCTCCTCGCTGCGGATGTAGTCATGCCCGTGGACGGAGTCGAAAAGGACCACGGGCTGGCTGATGTCCCACACCAGTTCCTCCTCCCACTGCGCGGAGCCGACTACATCGGTAGCGGCCTGGAGGATATCCGCGGCAGAGTCGGCAGCGATCCAGCGGACAAAGAGGTTGTGCGCGGGCAGGAACGTGGTGTTGCCAGGATGGTCGCCAAGCACAAGTGCCTTTTCCGGTCCAACGTCGATCAAACCGATGTAGCCGTCGACTTCGCAGGCTCGGCCGTAATCTCCCTCATCGTTGGGGTAATCCTTCGGTACGCCGTTCCAGTACTGGCAGGCTGACTCCGGAATAACGATGTGCGGCCCGCCCAGCGTGGTGACCCAGAACGAATCTCCATCGCCCGACTGTTCCATGTACGGCTGGGACATGACGGCCAGGGTACGGCGAGAAGCCGACAAAAATGCGCAACCTCGCCTTCTGATCCGTAGGTCTCCGAACGATGTCCAGGGGCGTTCGGATCGGTTCGCCATACAGGTTGCTGAGGCTCCGGCCGTTAGAATCGGTCCGGCCGAGTCCGTGATCGTCCACTTCGGTGGCTCCCAAAATGGCTCCCGGAAATAAGATCGACAGTCCCGGGCTGAGGGGCGACACTCAGCAGATCTGTCCGTTCGGGAAAGCCCTGTTGGGCCGTTGGTGGAAGGTGCGCCGGTGAGTGTCGAGTGGGTCGACGTTAACAAGCTGATCCCCGGATTGCCCCTGCCGCCTTACCTCATTCAGAAGGAAACGGCGGCCGAAGTGGTCGCGGCCCTCACTCGGTCCGGCTTCGTGGTGGGTGAACTCGACGGTCATGTGATCAACTCCCAGCGAGACCTTCTTGAGAAGATCGGCAAGGTCCTGGAGTTCCCCGATTACTACGGCTGCAATTGGGATGCCCTCACCGATTGCGCTGGCGATCTGCCCAGGCAGGGCAAGCCCAAGGTTGCGCTCGTCTGGCACGACAGCGACCTTCTTCTGCGTCGCAGCGTTCACGACTTCGTCCGGTCCATGACGCTCATGTACGACATCGCCAAGAGTACAAGCACTCTCCCACCTGACGCCGTAGACCCCGATCTTCAGATGGAGGTCTTCTTCAGCGGAGAGTGGTAGATCCTGACACCCCCGCTGCCAGGCTCAGAATGCGGAGCCGACGGTTTTACAGGGGGCTCCCGTTTACAGCCGCTCATAAGCCGTGACCTGCGCCATCGAGCCATCTGGTACGCAGATCGGTAGCAGCTATCCCGCGCATATCCCGCACGCTGTTGATCAAGCCTCAGGCCCTGCGAGGCAGACCTGAATATTGATCCACCCATAAGCTTACGGATTAAAATATCGGCCTTGCGCTGTTCCAGACAGTTCAATGCGGGTCAGCGGACGTGCGCGGTCCATCCTGAATGGCTCTGAACGCCCCTGTATTGCAACCCGAAGTGCAACCCTGGTACCCGGCGGCACTCCACGGCGAGAACCACCCTCAGCGCTTGGGAACCACGACTGTGTAACCGTCCGGAGGCATGGCCTTATTGAGCTCGTCGGCAAGCTCTGAGCCTTGATCGCCGACCTTGCTCCAATAAGAGTGAAAGTGCTTCTTGTCCATCGTGGTGATCTCGATTCTCCGCTCGGCGTTGATGAGCGTGGCGGTCGATACATTGCCCGAACGGATCTGGTTGAGTACGGTGGGCATGTCTGTCTGCTGAGAATCGTCATAATTAAGTAAGAAGAGGCCGCCGATGAGTACCAAGCCTGCGGTGACGGAGCACACGATGAACGTCCTGAACCGTGAGGCTTTTTTCTGGTACCGATGAGGGATTGCGGGCTGCTTCTCGATCATGCCTACAGCATGCCAGTCCACTCGCTGCGTTTGAAGGCCATGGGTTCATTCCCGCAAATGGGCACGGCCGACATGCATGGTGGTCATGAGAGCAACCTCGGTTGCAGTAGCGAATCACCAGTTTGGAAGATTGCGGCGCGTGACCCTCTGACCTGCTGCGTCCCAGGCCAGAGGCGATCTCCCCTTGCCCGCGAGTCCCCGTGATTCCCCCTTGGTGACCATCCTGACGGGCACGCAATGGGCACGGCCTGAAGATCCCCGTGCGGACGCACACGCCTCCCCCGACGGGAAGAGCTGGCCCTCAGCCACTTACGGACCTGGCTTTTGATCCTGGCGATCATCCCGGAGCCAGAGGCCCCCGCCGGAGGCGATAGACCGTGTGGGGATGGATCGGGCAAGCTTGATCGAAATCATGATCGAGACGTTGAGGACAGGGCTGGGTGGGCGAGTTGAGAGATCTATTTGTATGGCTGGGGGGAGTGCTTTCGTGGTTGTTCTCGCTAGCGGTGCTGTTCCTGGTGATCTATGTGGCGATACGGCTGGCGCTCAAGCATGATCGTAGAAGTCAGATTCCGCGTCCACGAGATGTGGCGGATGCGGAGCTGCGGGAGCGTGTGGCGGCGGAGAGAGCAGCGCAGAAGCGAGAGGCGGAGGAGCGAGCGGCTCGACGGCGCGAGGCGGAAGAAGCTGACGACGTGTAGCGGCGGCGGGCCGGTGGTCGGCGAGGGCATCGGTTGCGGCGGGTGCGCGGGTCGGTGGACGGCCCGGGGCGCCGCCGACCGGGACCGGCGCCCACGCCGCACGCCCGGTCGGCGGGCGGCAGAGGGCCGAGTACGGCGGCGCGGCGCGCCGCCGCCTTGATACCTATGAGAACAATTCGGCAGTGATCCGTGATGGGCTGCGCTCGATGTGCGGGTGGCTGGTAGAACGCTGGGTGTGGAGGATCGTCGGGATCGCCTGCGGGCGCTGGGTGAGCTGCTGCGTCGGCTGCGTAAGGACGCTGGGCTGACGGGGAAGGATCTGGCGTTGCGGGCTGGGGTGGCTCAGCCGACGATCTCTCGGATTGAGACGGGGCGGCTCCTTCCGGTTCCCGAGACGGTGGATCGTCTCGTTGAGGCATTGGGCCTGGATGAGGCGGGCCGCGGGGAACTGGATGCTCTGCTTGTGCGGCTGCGCGATGAGGTGTCTCGCCTCAAGGGCGGGCTTGCCGGTCGAGAGGCGGCCAATGTCACCCGGCTGCGGTCGGCGCGTCGGGTGGTGGTGTTTCATTCGGCAATGGTCCCGGCGCTGTTGCAGACGGCCGAGTATGCCCGGCTGGCATTGGCGATCGGTCGCGAGGTGGATGAGGAGGATGCGGCCAAGGCTGCGGCGGTTCGGGTGGAGGGGCAAGCAGTCCTGTTCGAGTCCGGCCGGGACTTCTTCTTCGTGCTGACCGAGGGAGCTGTGCGCACGTGGCCGGGGTCGCCGGCGTTGATGCTCGCTCAGCTCGATCGGTTGTCGCAGGTGGCGACACTCCCTCACGTCACTCTCGGGGTGGTGCCGTGGTCAGTACAGGCTCCGGCTTTCCCGCTGCATGGGTTCACCGTCTATGACGGTGCGGTGAGCGTGGTGGAGAGCCTGACGGGTGATCTGACGTTGACGGAGCCTGGGGAGCTGTCAGTTCACGGGGAGACCTTTGAGGGGTTCGCGGCGGTTGCTGTCTATGGCGAGGAGTTGCGGGATCTTTTGGGGCGAATCGGTGTCGACTATCGCACCTTGGCAACACACCTCTAGCGCCTGACGCATTTATGCGTCGAATACCTTGAGATACTTCTAGTGTCACTCATACGCTGGCGCCGTGGATGTATAGCCCCCTAGACATCGGAGTCCGCTATGTCACCCTGGCGCATGTCCCGCACCTTCCCCGGCTCCCCCGTGGCGATCACCGAAGCGCGACGATTCGTCACTGCCCTTCTGGCCGCCTGGCCCGGGATCGAAGACGCCGAACTGATCGTCAGCGAACTGGCCACCAACGCCGTCCGTCACTCCGCAAGCGGTCGGTTCGGCGGCTGCTTCACCGTTGCCGTCCAAGCCGACCACGACCGGATCTGGCTCGGCATCCTGGACCAGGGCGGCCGGCGCACACCGCAACCTCTCCCTCCTCAAACGGACGAGGAAGGGGGGCGCGGCCTGGCCCTCGTCGCCGCTCTGGCGGCCAGCTGGGGTGTGACCGGAGACGATCAGGGTCGCATCGTCTGGGCCACCCTGAACCTGACTCCTGAGAAGACGGCTGTGCGGTGAAGAGGTGCCTGGCCCCGCACGTGGGACCGTTGCAGGCAGGCCGCGTCTCATTGACCTGGATCAACCCGCGAGACGACGGGCGGCGACGAGTGATCGCCTGGACCTGCGACTGCCGTTCGGTCGTCTATGAACTGTGTTCCGCGGGTGGTCAGTCCTACCTCCGTCGCACTGTGCAAGGCGCTCATCCCGAGGTCACTGAGACTCCCCGAACCCGTGCGAGTGAAGCTCACGACCTTTGGGTCGCGCTGCTGACGGGGCGAGTGCGGTGACCCGCGGGGTACCGAAGCGGCGCTCAGCGATCCGGGCAACCAGTCCGAAAAACGGCGAACCTCTTAAAGCCGTACTGTCAAGGGGGATAGACGACATTTCGTCTAGAGGTCTAGACTCGGCTGAGCACCACCGAAAGGGACCCACTGTGCCACCGAGTGACCTTGAGCGCATCGCCGCCATGGATGACCCGTATCTGTTGATCCGGGCCGCAACCGAACGGCTGAGCATCGCGCAACAGGAGGTCACCGAACTGGCCCGCCTCCGACGCCGCGTCATCCAAGAGTTGCACGCCCAGGGCGTCTCATATGCGCAGATCGCCGAGCAGGCCGGCCTATCGCGCGGACGCATTCACCAGATCAAGCACACCGGACCGGCTCCGGAAGGGGCGTTCCTCGGCGTCGGCACGGTGACCGTGGTGACCCCACTGCGCCTGGACCCAGAGCGAAACCGGCCCGTGGTCGCCCTAGACGACATGCGCTCGGGCAAGCGGCTGGAAGACCTCGCGCGCTCCTTCGGGCTCACCGTGGCCTCCGACAACGTCTCGGTCGACGGGCAGATCGATCTCAACCGGCCCGGCCTGCTCGTCATCTGCGGTCCCCGGATGGCGGAGGCGATGCGCACCGCGTACGACACCGACCCCGTGATCAGATGGGAGCGCGACGAGCTGGGCTGGCTGCTGCGCGACACCCGGACCGGCGTCGCCTATCGCTCCGGCAGTCAGGTCGACCCGCCGCAGCCGACCGACTCGGCCTACCTCGGGCGTCTTCCCCGGCCGGACGGTAAAGGCATGTTCCTGGCCATCGCGGGCATTCACCCCAACGGCTCGCTCGGCGTCGTGGACCTGCTCGCCTCCGAGATCGCCACCATCTGGGGCCAGGTGGGTGACAGGCGTTTCTCCACTGTGGTCTCCGTTGAGTACGACTCCGCCACGGGGGAGCCGGTCCGTACGCAACTGGCTGGCCCTCTCTATCGACATGAGGACGACTGACGTGCGGCTCAGTCTCGCCACCCAATCCGCCCGCCCCGATCGGCCCAATGAGGACTTCATCGGGGCCGCTTCTGACGTGGTGGTACTCCTGGACGGCGCCGGGACCCCGGCGGGACTGAAGACGGGTTGCTCCCATGGCGTCGCCTGGTACGCCCGCACGCTCGGCTCAACCTTGCTGTCCGCGGTCACCCAAAGCGCCGGCACCCTGACCGAGATCCTGGCCGAGTCGATCAAGAACGTCGCCTCGTTGCACGACTTCACCTGTGACCTGGTGCATGCGGGATCCCCTTCGGCCACGGTCACGATGTTGCGCCGTACGGATGACGTCCTGGAATGGCTGGTGCTGGCCGACTCCGCCGTTGTCCTCGACACCGGTACGGCAGAGCCGACGGTGATCTGTGATGATCGGGTGAGCCGGATCGGGGCGCGATACCGGGCGTTGATGGATGGCCTGCCGGGCGGAAGCCCAGAGCACGCCAAGGCGTTTCGAGGCTACGTCGAGACGTTGCGCGATCACCGCAACCGGGACGGCGGTTTCTGGGTGGCCTCCGTTGATCCCCTCGCCGCAGAACAGGCCCTCACCGGTACCGTCCCGGTGGATCAGGTGCGAGCGGCGGCGTTGTTGAGTGATGGCGCTTCCCGCCTTGTCGACCGCTTCGCCCTGGCGTCCTGGCGGCAGCTGCTCGACCTTCTTGGCCAGGACGGCCCCGATGAACTGATCCGTCGTGTCCGAGAGGCCGAATACAGCGATCCAGACGGCTCCCGCTGGCCTCGGGGCAAGGTCCATGACGACGCCACTGCGGCACTCTGGAAATTCCTCTAAGGCATTTCGTCGACCCCCCTAGACAGTTCGTCGACTCCGGCTTAACTTACTTGCATAGCCCCCTAGACACCTTGTCTTCGCGGAACGGCCGCACCTGTCTAGGGGGGTCGACAACAGGAGTTGCATCAGGGCCATCAAAGGCCCCATTCCGATCAGCTTTCACCAGGTCTTCCCGCACGGCTGCTTCATCATCGGTGAGGTCGAACAGGTCAAGGACTTCGACGCCTCGCCCAAGGGCCGCACCGTCTACGCCAAGGACAAGAACACCGGAGAGCTGGTGTGGCAGGTCGCGGTGATGGACGCCGATCCGATGACGTGGCCGAGTGGCGGGGCACGGGGTGGACATGTTGCTCAAGGTCTACACCAAGTGCATCGACGGCGGCGCGGAGATCGCCAACCGGCGGATCGAGGATGCATCGGCGGCGTGAGCGGAGACATGAAGGGACCCCAGCAGTACTGGGGTCCCTTCTGCGGCCCTGTTCGGTGCCGGCAGGGCTCAGGCCGCTCGGCGACTCATGATGAGGTCCGCGATGATACGAACCGGCAAGCACAACGTCTGACCATATGTCCGAAACAGGGCATCACGGGAGCTGAAATACCCCAGATCGGACAGGACGTGGCCAGACAGATCGCAAGATGAGCAGGTCACGCCGTCCCAGTCCACGGCGGTATGGGCCACCGCGTCGAAGAGCGTCTCACCACCGGTATTGGTGAACCCGCCTCCCTTCTGCAACGTACTCAGATCACCGTAGAGCTCGGAGACGGTCACCCACTGGTCGCCGAGCAGAAACTCCGGCCAGGCGAGCACTATCTGATGCGGGATCAATGCCCGCAACCGGGGAAATCGCGGATGCCAGAAACGCCCGTCCACCAGCAGTCCTCTGACCCGGCTGGCGATTCCACCGGCCCGCCCCACAGCTTCCAGAACCGCCAGCCGCTGGCTGCATGATCCGCGCTCCAAGAGAAGCGTCCTGGAGACCGGCTGCGTGTCGTTCATGGCATACACCGGACGCACCCGTGCGGCGATAAGCCGGTGTGCTGTGACCAGAAGACCCCGGCCCGTCCCAGTGTTCTCACGTCGAGCTTCGCTCGCCAACCTCAATACCCGGGGATGCCTCCAGTCCAGGATGGGCGTCGCTGCCAGCTCGCTCTCACCCGTTCCCTGGTGGACGGCAGCAACGCGACGGCACCGTAAGGGCGAGAGGACCGGCTCCATTCCATGATCGTATATGTGGCTCACGATGCATCAAGTGGAGCCTGCGAAGTGGGCCGGCTTCCTCCCGCCGTTCGCCACTCCACTGCTTTGCACAGCTTGCAGGTAAAGGCCATGGCCAGGTTGGCAGGGTGCGCCCAGACGTGAGACTGATTCCGGAGTCGGCAGCGTTCGCTGAACAGGACATCGAGGGCAGCCACCTGGGGAAACGCGACCAACATCATCCCGCGTATATCCCGCGAACACCGACTCAGAGCCGCTCAGAACGGCATACGGCTGCGCATCCCGGAAACGGCCAACGGCGCCCGGTCCGGGGTAATCCCCTGGTCAGACGCCGTTTCGGGTGGTGAGCGGAGAGCGTGGGATTCGAACCCACGAGGAGCCGCAAAGCCCCTAGCGGTTTTCAAGACCGCCGCCATCGTCCACTAGGCGAGCTCTCCTGGCGACACGCTCCATAGAACGTGTCAGATTGCACCTTAGCCTCTCGGCGTCCCAGGTGCGCACCGGATACGGCGGGTGTCCCGACTCCGCTCGACGACTCGGAGCCGGGTGCCCGCCGTACCGGATTCAGAGTTGCGTGCCGGCGAAGCCGTCACCCACCGAGGCCGCCAGCCGGAGGTAGGACTCTCGGGTGCCGGGCTGCAGCCTTTCCAGGTCGATCTCCGCGCCCTCTTCGAGGTGAGGATCGTAGGGGACTCGGATCACGGCACGGCAGCGGGCCGCGAAATGGGCCTCCAGCCGGTCGAGGTCCACAGTGGACTTCGACCGGGGCCGGACGCTGCACAGCACCACCGTGGCGGAGCGGACCAGTTCCTCGTAGTGGTGGGCCTCCAGCCAGTCCAGGGTGGCCGAGGCGGCGCGGGCGCCGTCCACGGACGGGGAGCTGACCAGAACGAGCTGGTCGGCCAGCCCGAGGACGCCCGACATGGCCGAGTGGAGCAGGCCGGTGCCGCAGTCGGTGATGCAGATCGAGTAGAAGTTCTCCAGAACCTGGGCCACCGACTGGTAGTCGGACGCGCTGAACGCCTCCGATACCGACGGATCACGGTCGGAGGCGAGGATCTCCAGCCGGGACGGGGCCTGCGAGGTGAAAGCCCGGATGTCGACGTAGCGCTTGATCTGCTGACGCTCGTTGAGCAGGTCGCGAACGGTCGCGGAGGTTTCGAGTTCGAGCTTGTCCGACAGGGTGCCGCGGTCGGGGTTGGCGTCGACCGCGATGACCCTGTCACCGCGGATCTGGGCGAGGGTGGCGCCGAGGCCGACCGTTGTGGTGGTCTTTCCGACGCCACCCTTCAGGCTGAGCACGGCGACCCGGTGGTGGCCCGTGGCGACGGGAGTGCGCGCCCGGCCGACCAGCTCGCGACGGCGGCGGACCTCAGGGGACTCGCCGGGCTTGATCAGGCCTGCCGACGCTTTGTAGATCAGCTTGCGCCAGCCGCCGGAGGGCCCGTTACGGCGTCCTCTGAGCAGCGATTCGGGATCCAGGCTGTCAGCCGACGGCCTGGGTGCGCCCGGGACCGGTTGCCGGGCGGGGGCGCTGAAGGCGGGCGGCGAGGGCGACTGACGGCGGCGTGCCTGGTACGGCTCACGGACCGGCTCGGCCGTCTCTCTGCCGGACGCGGAAGGCGTGACCTGTTCGGCGGCGAAAGCCGTGTCGCGGCTGAGCGCCGGAGACGTGTCCCGATCCGCCGAGAAAGCCGTGTCCCTGCCGGGAGTCGCCTCCTGGCTCGACTCGAAAGAGGTGTTCCCGCCGACAGAGGGAGATCTGTCCAGATCCGCGGCGAAAGCCCGCGACCTGCCGGGGGCCTCGGTTATGTGCCGTTCCGGTGTGAAGGGGCCGCCCTGCTCGGAGGTGAAAGCCGTCTTCCGCTCCGGGGTGAACGGCTTGTCCCGGTCGGCCCCGAACGGGGTGTCCCGGCCGGGAGCGAAAGCGGTGTCCCCCCTGGACTCGAAAGCCGTCTCCCGCTCCGAGGTGAACGGTTTGCCCCATTCCGAAAAGGGAGACGTCTCCCGTTCCAGAGCCGTCGGCTTGTCTCGGTCTCGGTCTCGGTCTCGGTCCTGGGCGAAGGCCGACGGACCGGAGGTGTCCGCGCCGAACGGGCCGGGGACGTGCTCTGCCGGGACCGGGCGCTCGGCACCGAAGGACTCGGGGACCCGGAACGGCTCAGCGGGCTCGGGCTTGGAAAGCTCGGGCTTGGCGGGCTCGGGGAGCTCGGGAGCCGGCCGGAGCGACTCGCTGACGATGAACGGCTCGGCGTTCTTGAGAACGGGAAGATCGTGCTTCGGCCCGGTGTCATGGGAGCCGGACCGGTCGTCCTCATGGTCGGCGGCATCGGAGGTGAAGCCGTCACGGTCAGCGCCGGTGCTCGGGAGCGCGGACCGGCCACTGTCAGCGCCGGTATCCGGGAGCGCGGACCGGTCACGGTCGGAGTCGGTGCCCGGGAGCGCGGACCGGCCGCTGTCAGTGCCGGTGCCCGGAAGCGCAGACTGGTCACGGTCGGAGTCCGCGTTGTCGAAGGCGAAGCGGTCGACGCCGATACCGGTGAGCGTGAACTGGTCGTGGTCGGAGTCCGCGCCGCCGGACGCGGGTTTCCCGGCCTCCGGAGCCGAGGGCTTGAAGGGTTCGAGAGCCGGGACGGCGGACTCGGCCGTCTTCTCTGTGCGCTGAGGTTGCTCGAACAGCCCGCGGGACGGCTCCGGCTCGGACTCCGTACGCGAGACGCGGGTCTCGTGCTCGGGGAACTCACCCGTGGGGTGACCACCGGTGTCGCCATGCTCCTGGCGGGGCAGCGGCTTGAGCGGGGCCAGGAAACCGTCGTCGTCCTGGGCGGGGGGCACCGGAAGAGCCGGAAGGGTGAAGGCGCTCACCGTGTCGGCCCCTTCCAGCCAGTCGACCGCGTCGGCGTCCTCGGCCGAGGCATCCGGCACGACCGTCGATGCACCCGCAGGATCGTGGGCCGAGTCGACCGCCGTGCGGAACAGCGGCGACGAGATCCCGGAGGGTTCGGACGGTACCGAACCCCACGGGTCCTTCGGGTATGGCGAAATGGCGGCACCGTCCATCGCGGTGTCCGTCACCGCACCAGGAGGCACCTCCTCTTGCTCCTTGATCGCGTCGAGCCAGGCGAGCTGCTCCTCGAGAGATTCCTCACGATCATGTCTCGCCACCGTGTTCCCCCTCGGGATGGACATAAAAGGGCAGCAAACACATAGCAGGTTAACGCCCTGTGTTCTTGTCAATGCGGGCAACCACCAAGTTGAGCCCACCGGATAGCTTGGTCGTATGCGCGCCATCGTGATCGACAAACCTGGTGGACCCGGAGTGCTGGCCTGGCGGGAGGTCCCCGATCCTCTGCCCGGACCGGGTGATGTTCTCATCGATGTGGCCGCCTCGGCGGTCAACCGGGCCGATGTGATGCAGAGACAGGGGTTGTACGACCCGCCCCCGGGCGCCTCGCCGTACCCCGGGCTGGAGTGCTCCGGCGTGGTCGCCGAGGTCGGCTCGGACGTCGAGGATTTCAAACCGGGCGACCGGGTGTGCGCGCTGCTGGCCGGAGGCGGCTACGCGGAGAAGGTCGCGGTGCCCTGGCAACAGGTCATGCGGGTGCCCGACGGCGTGAGCCTGGTCGATGCCGCGGCCCTCCCCGAGGTGGCCTGCACGGTCTGGTCCAACGTGTTCATGGTCGCGCGCCTGAGGAAGGGTGAGACGCTCCTCGTCCACGGCGGCGCCAGCGGGATCGGCACGCTGGCCGTACAACTGGCCAAGGCCTTCGGCTCCCGGGTGGTCGTCACCGCCGGATCGGCCGAGAAGATCGCCCGCTGCCTCGAACTCGGCGCGGACGAGGGGATCGACTACCACGAGGACGACTTCGCGGAGCGGGTCCGGGCCGATGTGATCCTTGACATCATCGGCGGCGAATACCTCCAGGGGAACGTGAAGGCGCTCAAGACCGGCGGGCGGCTGGTCGTGATCGGACTCCAGGGCGGCGCCAAGGGGGAGCTGAACCTGGGCGCTCTCCTCGCCAAACGGGCCTCTGTGCACGGCACCACGCTACGTGGGCGTTCGGTCGACGAGAAGGGGGTCGTCGTACGCGGTGTCGTGGACAACGTCTGGCCCCTTGTCGACGCGGGAGCGATCCGTCCGGTCATCCATGCCCGCGTGCCGCTGAGCGACGCCGCGGAGGCCCACAAGATCATGGAGTCTGGCGACCACATCGGGAAAATCCTGCTAGTAAGTTGAAGGCTATGAACGCTGAGGAGAGCACTCCGCACATCGTGGTCATGGGCCCTCAGGGCGTCCAGGCCGAGGAGGACGGCGAGGGACGGTCGATCACCGAGCTGGTCGAGCAGCCCGCCAAGGTGATGCGGATCGGCAGCATGATCCGCCAGCTCCTTGAAGAGGTCCGCGCGGCCCCGCTGGACGAGGCCAGTCGCAAGCGGCTCAAGGAGATCCACCAGAGCTCCATCAAGGAGCTCGAAGACGGTCTGGCGCCCGAGCTGGTGGAAGAGCTGGAGCGCCTGTCGCTTCCGTTCACCGAGAACGACAACGGCACCCCGCCGAGCGACGCCGAGCTCCGGGTCGCGCACGCGCAGCTGGTCGGCTGGCTCGAAGGCCTGTTCCACGGGATACAGACCACCCTCTTCGCCCAGCAGATGGCGGCCCGTGCCCAGTTGGAGAACATGCGGAAGGCACTGCCCAGCGGCATCTCCCTCCCGCAGGACGGCCAGCAGGGCAGCTCGGGCCCCTACCTGTAGAGGCCCTCAAGCACTCTGGCAACCCCGTCGTCGTTGTTGGTCGCGGTCACATGGTCGACCGCGGCCAGCACCGTGGCGTGGGCATTGGCGACGGCATAGGAGGTGCCCGCCCACTGCAGCATCGGCAGATCGTTGGGCATGTCTCCGAACGCGATCGCCTCAGTGGCCTTGATCTCCTGTTTTCCGGCGAGCACGGCCAGCGTGGAGGCCTTCGTCACGCCGTGGGCGCTCATCTCGATCAGCGCGCGGCCGCTGGAGTGAGTGGGGGTGACGAGGTCGCCGACCAGCTCACAGACCTCCTCCTGGAGGATGTCTGGGTCCATTCGGGGATGAAGGGCCAGAAGCTTGGCACACGGCCGCGAGGTGAGAGCAGCTTCCCCGACTCGGGATCCGGCGCCTCCTTTACCATCCCAACGGCCGAGACGAAAGTCTGATTCGTGAGCGAATCCACCCTCGTATTCGGCTGAGAACGCCAGCTCGGGAACCTTTTCCCGAAGACGCGTCACAACCTCTTCGAGCACCTCTGGGGCAATGAGGTGTGATTTGACGATCCGCTCGGTGTGCAGGTCGTAGACAAGGGCACCGTTGGCGCATATGGCCAGCCCTCTATGGCGCACCGCCGCCGCGACCGGGTGCATCCATCGGGGTGGGCGGCCGGTCACGAAGACCAGCATGGCCCCGGCGCTCTCCACAAGGGCGAAAGCGGCCGCGGTGCGGGGCGAGACGGTGCCGTCCGAACGCAGAGCGGTGCCGTCGAGGTCGGTGGCGACGAGCCGGGGGCTTCCCATAACAGGATCCAGTCTGCACCGTGATCCGGGGAGAGCGAGCCGTGGGATCCGTCTCCGAGGAATCTTCCTCATGGCGGGAACACGAGTCCGCCGGATAGTGTTAGATGTGATGGCGTTGTATTAGCTGAATCCCGTTGTGAAAACCAGTTTGACTGAACCACCCCGGGGCTTGCTGTACGACACATGGGGTTCACGAGGTGTGAATCCCAAAGTTTCAAATCCTGAGGGAGAGCTTTAATGGCTCAGGGAACCGTCAAGTGGTTCAACGCTGAAAAGGGCTTCGGCTTCATCGCACCGGATGGCGGTGCACCGGATGTGTTCGTGCACTTCTCCGAAATCCAGGGCAACGGCTACCGTAGTCTCGAAGACGGCCAGCGGGTCGAGTTCGAGATCACGCAGGGCCAGAAGGGCCCGCAGGCCTCGCAGGTCCGCGCCGTCTGACGCATAGACCTCTGGTAGCGAGGGAGGCGGGGTCCGCTTGACGCGGACCCCGCCTTCTGCGTTTCCCGGGCAGGCCCGGTCATCCGCAGACCGCCCGCGACCCTGCTCACCGGTAGACCAGACCCGAGAGCCGCATGGCCAGGCCGTCGCGGAAGCCGGGGTTGCGCGCCAGGATCCGCAGGGCCAGGTTCCTGATCGGGCGCAGGCGCCTGTTCACGGTGGCCAGCCGGGTGAGCCGACCGGCGAGGGAGATGACCCGTTCGGCGACCGGGCGACGGGTCGTGGCGTAGACGTCCAGAGCGGCTTGATCGCCCTTCAGAGCGGCCAGGAGAGCCTCGCCCAGGGCGGTGGCGTCCTGGATGCCGGTGTTCATTCCCTGGCCTCCTGCGGGGCTGTGGACGTGCGCGGCGTCGCCCGCCAGCACCACCCGTCCGGCGCGGTAGGCGTCGGCCACCCGATGGTGGACCCGGAACCGCGATCCCCAGACGACTTCGCGCACCACGGCCCGGTTCCTCTGTGACCCCCGGCCGTCCAGCAGCGCCTGCACGAAGGCCGCGTCGGGCTCGGCCGGCGCCTCGTCGACGGTGGCCACGATCCGGTGCGTGCCGTCGGGCAGCGGGGCGACGACGACCAGCCCGGCGGGCGAGAAGAAGAGGATGACCTCGTCATCGGGTACGCCGCCGGTGAGCCGCACGTCGGCCAGGCTGAAAGACTCGGCGTACTGCCCCCCGGTGAAGGCGATGGCCGCCTGCTCGCGGACCGTGCTGTGCATGCCGTCCGCACCGACCAGGTATTTCGCCCTGACCGTGCCGCCCTCGGCGAAGACCGCGCTCACACCCTCGCCGTCCTGGGTGAGGCTCTCCAGGGTGTACGGCCTGGCGACCCGGCCGCCCAGCTCGACGAGGCGCTCCAGCAGGATCCGCTCCGTCACCGCCTGGGAGATCATCAGCGTGTAGGGGTAGCGCGTCGGCAGCCGGTCGAACCGGACGGGAACGAGGGTCCGGTCACGGTCCTTGATCGTGAACTGGGGGGCGTGGATCCCCTGGCCGGCCAGCCGTTCGGAGACTCCGAGCGGCTCCAGGACTTCGAGCGTCCTGGCGTGGACCACGGCGGCCCGCGAGGTGTTGTCACCGGCCGCCTGGTTGTCGGCGACGGTCACGTCGAATCCCTGACCGGCGAGGGAGAGCGCGACGGTGAGCCCGGTCGGGCCTGCGCCGATGACGAGAACGTCCGTGGTGGCGGGGAGCATCTCGACCTCCGTGAGGTGATGTCAACACTTGTTGGTCAACGACTGTTGGCATAACTGTGCGCCTCCGCGCTGGCAATGTCAACAGTTGTTGGCCTACAGTTGTTGGCATGAGGAGATCTTCCGAGGAGACCAAGGCCGTGATCCTGGCCGCGGCACGTGAACGTTTCGCCGCCGACGGGTACCAGCGGGCCACCATCCGCGCCATCGCCTCGGACGCGGGCATCGACCCGGCCATGGTCATGCGCTACTTCGGCAACAAGGAGGGGTTGTTCGCCGCCGCGGCCGACATCGATCTGAGGTTTCCCGACCTGACGGCGGTCCCGCCCGAGACCGTCGGTCCGGCGCTCATCGCCCACTTCCTCGATCGCTGGGAAGACGACGAGGGCATGGTGATCCTGCTGCGCACCGGCGTCACCGACGAGGCCGTCGCCGAGCGCGTACGCGGCATCTTCGCCCGGCAGCTCGGCCCGCTGGCCGCCCGGCTCTGCGACGACCCCGCCCAGGCCCCCGCCCGCGCGGGACTCGTCGCCACCCAGGTCCTCGGCATGGCCCTGTGCCGCTACGTGCTCCGCCTGCCGCCCGTCGTCGCCATGTCCAGGCAGGAGATCGTGGACTGGCTTGGGCCCACCCTCCAGCGCTACCTCGCGGAGTGACCGCCCCCTACCGCTTCCGCTGCGAGGAGGGCTTCACGGCCTCCGTGAACACGGCCTTGCGAGTACGGCCTGCGTGACGGCCTGCGCCAGTACGGCCTCGTAAATACGGCCTGTGTGAGTACGGCCTCCGTGCATGCCGAAGGCCCCGCCGGAGGTGCGGCGGGGCCTCCTTACGGACGGCTACTTGACCGGTTCGAGGACGTCGAGGCCCACGTAGGGGCGCAGGGCCTTGGGGATCACCACGGAGCCGTCGGCCTGCTGGTGGTTCTCCAGGATCGCGACGATCCAGCGGGTGGTGGCCAGGGTGCCGTTCAGCGTGGCCGCCTGCTGGGGCTTGCCCCCGGAGTCGCGGTAGCGGACGCCGAGGCGGCGGGCCTGGAAGTCGGTGCAGTTGGAGGTCGAGGTGAGCTCACGGTAGCGGCCCTGGGTGGGGATCCACGCCTCGCAGTCGAACTTCCGCGCCGCGCTCGCGCCGAGGTCGCCCGCCGCGGTGTCGATGACCCGGTAGGGCACCTCGATCTTGGCGAGCATCTCCTTCTCCCAGGCGAGCAGGCGCCGGTGCTCCTCGTGCGCGTCCTCAGGACGGCAGTAGGAGAACATCTCGATCTTGTCGAACTGGTGGACGCGGATGATGCCTCGGGTGTCCTTGCCGTACGAGCCGGCCTCGCGGCGGAAGCACGTCGACCATCCGGCGTAGCGGTACGGCAGCGAGCCGCCGTCGAGGATCTCGTCGGCGTGGTAGGCGGCCATGGGCGCCTCGCTGGTGCCCACCAGGAAGAGGTCGTCCTCGGGCAGGTGGTAGACCTCGCTGGCGTGGGCGCCGAGGAAACCGGTGCCCCGCATCGTCTCCGGCTTGACCAGCACCGGCGGGATCATCGGGACGAAGCCCGCCTCGATCGCCTGCTGCATGGCCATGTTGAGCAGCCCGAGCTGGAGTCGCGCGCCGACACCCCGGAGGAAGAAGAACCGCGAGCCGGAGACCTTCGCGCCGCGCTCCATGTCGATCGCACCGAGCAGCTCGCCGAGCTCCAGGTGGTCCTTGGGCTCGAAGTCGAAGGACCGCTTCTCGCCGACCTCCTCCAGCACCACGTAGTCGTCCTCGCCGCCCGCCGGCACGCCCTCCTCCACGAGGTTGGGCACCGTGTAGAGCAGGTCGTCGAGCTCCTTGGCCAGCTTCTCGGCCTCGGCCTCGGCTGACTTGACCTGCGCCGAGAGGTCCTTGGCCCGGTCGAGGAGGGCCGTCTTCTCCTCCCCGGAGGCACGGGACACCGACTTGCCGATGCTCTTCTGCTCGGCTCGCAGCGTCTCGAAGCGGCTCAGCGCACCGCGCCGCCGCTCATCGAGGTCGAGCAGCGTTTCGACGACGGAGTCGTCCTCGCCGCGGGCACGCTGCGACGCCCGTAGCCGGTCGGGATCCTCACGAAGGGTACGCAGGTCAATCACAGATCAAGGCTACCGATGCGAAGCTTGGGCTCGCACACGTATTAGGCCTTGGCCGGATCATCCGTCCGAATACCTCCGTGGGAGCCGGGATCGAACCGCGAGAAAGATGCCGGCACCGGCGGGGATCCGTGCCGGCCGCGCGCGGGATCAGGCCCGGCCGACGCCGCCCCCCGGACACGGCCCCCGACGGATCGGAGACCACCCGAGATCAGACCCGGCCGTGCGGACTCCCGGCAGCCGGACACGGCCCCCAACGGGCCGGAGACCACCCGAGATCAGACCCGGCCGGTGCGGATCCTGGCCAGCCAGCCGGCGGCCTCGGCGAAGTCGCCGTCGGCCGTACCGCGCTTGATCTGCGGCGACGTGCCGTCGGCACGGGGGTAGCTGCCGAGGAAACGCACGTCGGCGCAGATCCGGTGGAGTCCGGAGATCGCCTCGCCGACCCTGGCGTCGGCCACGTGCCCCTCCAGGTCGAAGTGGAAGAAGTAGCGGCCGATGCCGTCGCCGGTGGGCCGCGACTCGATGCGGGTCAGGTTGACCCCGCGCACGGCGAACTCGGTGAGCATCTCCAGCAGCGCGCCCGGGTGGTCGTCGGCGAGGAAGGCGACCAGGGAGGTGCAGTCGGAGCCGGTGGGCTCGGGCAGCGGGCCGGGACGGGACACGCGGATGAACCGTGTCACGGTGTCGGAGCGGTCGCCGACATTGGCGGCGAGCTCGACCAGGCCGTAGTTGTCCCCCGCGATGCGCGCGGCGATGGCCGCGTCGTACGGCGAGCCGGGGAGGGCGACCTCCTGGGCCGCCGCCGCGGTCGACGGGGCCGCGACCACCACGGCGTCGGGCAGCTCGCGGGCGGTGAAGTTGCGGCACTGGGTGATGGCGGCCGGGTGGGTGAAGACCCGCTTGATGTCGCCCAGGCGGGTGCCCGGCCGCACCAGGAGCGAGAACTCCACGGGGAGCAGCAGCTCCGCGGTGACCGACAGCGGCTCGCCCCAGGCGAGCTCGTCCAGGGTCGTGGTGATGGCACCTTCGAGCGAGTTCTCCAGCGGGACGACGGCGCCGTCGGCCTCGCCGCGCCGCGCCGCGTCCAGCGCCGCGCTGATGCTCGCGCTCGGCAGACGCTCGGCCTCGGGTGCCAGAATCCGCAGGGCTTCCTCGGTGAAAGTGCCCTTCGGTCCCAGGTAGGCGAGTTTCGGCATGACACCAGGGTATCCGGCGTCTATCCGAAAGTAGGCTTGGAACCGCATTTCCGGAAGGCCTCGCGGCGCCGCGGCAGCCATGACGCGAGCAGCCAGACCAGGACCAGCGCGCCCAGGCCGAACCCGTTCTGGACGATCTTTCCCAGCACCGGGCTGATCACCGGTATCTCCGCCGCCTTGATCGACACCCCCCACCAGGGGACCGGCACCACGTAGAAGAGCCAGACCCCGGCGGCCACCCGGACCCGCACCGGATCACGCCCGTCGCCGGCCAGCGCGCCGAGCACCACCACCACCCAGGCCAGGTGGTGGATCCAGGCCACCGGCGAAAGCAGCACGGCCATCAGGCCGGCCAGTGCGACCCCGGTCACCGCGTGCCCGTCGAGCAGCGCCCGGCGTGCGTGGCGGAAGCCGTACCAGGCGATCGCCGCGACCAGTGCCAGCCAGAGCAGGCTGGTCAGCGCGTCGGGCAGGTAGAGCCGGATGAGCATGCCGCGCACCGACTGGTTGGTGGTCGCCGCGTTGGCGCCGAGCCGTTCGGGGTCGAGCAGCGCGTGGAACCAGAAGTCGGCGGCGTCGGCCGGGATGACCAGGAAGGGCAGCAGGGTGAGCAGCGCCGCGGTGAACACCGCCATGAAGAAGGCCCGGCGCTGTTCGGGCCGCGCTCCCGGGCCGAAGCCGGTGATGAGCAGGTAGATCAGGAAGACGCCGGGGGTGAGCTTGACCGCGGTGGCCAGGCCGATCAGCATGCCGCGCGGCCAGGCGGGGCGGCGGGTCACGCAGTCGGCCAGGCAGAGCGCGACGAGCAGGATGTCCACCTGGCCGAAACGGACCTGGTCCCTGATCGGCATCAGGTAGGTGCAGGCGACCATCAGGAGTGCGAAGGCCATCGGCAGACCGATGCCGCCCGGTCTACCCGGCAGGCTCGGGTCCGCCGGCCCCCGGCCCGGCACCGCACGGCCCCGCACGACCCGGTCCCAGCCTGGCACCGCGCGGCCCAGCACATCCCGGTACGGCACCGCGGAGCCCAGCAGGGCGCGGAAGCCGTGTCCGACGGTGACCGCCAGCGTCACGAAGACGAGGGCCGTCCACACCCACTGCGCGGCGGGCCAGGACATCATCGCCAGCGGCGTGGCCAGCAGCGCCGCGATCGGCGGGTAGGTGAACGGCAGGAGCTGCGGGGCGGGCGTCACGAAGTCGTAGACCGGTCGCCCTTCGAGGACCGCCTGGCCACCGGTACGGTACACGTCCAGGTCGACCAGGCGCTGGTCGTCGACGTTGCCCAGCCACTGGAGCACCAGCGGGGCCACCGCCACCGCGATGAGCAGCAGTGCGAGCGGCCACATCCAGGGGGGCCGCTCGGTCGTGGTCGCCTTGCCAGTCGTCACGACCAGGCAGGTTACCGTGGGCCTGGGGGAAACGACCGCCAACAGGTACGGATACGGGGGAACCGGATGGGCTCGGCAGGCGAGGACAGGCGACGGCGCGCCGGACGGCCGGGCACCCACCGCCGCGCGGCCGGGGTGCTCCTGGCCGTCGTGCTCCTGGTCCTCTGCGCAGCCGGTACGGCCGGCGCCTCGGCCCGGTCCCTCCCGGCGAGGGTCGTGGTGGTCGGGGTGCCGGGACTGCTGTGGAGCGACCTGGACCAGGCGCGGACGCCGAACCTGTGGACGCTGGTGGATCAGGGCGGGGCCGCGTCGATGTCCACCCGGACGGCGAGCCCGGGCATCGCCTGCCGGACCGCGGGCTGGCTGACCGTTTCGGCGGGACAGCGGGCGGCCGCTCCCGGGACGGGCTGCACGCCGCCGGCGACGCCGGTTCCGGCACCGGACGGCGGGGCGAGCGTGCCCGGCTGGTCCGGACTGATGAGGTTCAACGCCGTCGAGACCTCCTTCAATCCGGCGCTGGGGCTGCTCGGGCAGCTCGTGAAGGACGCCGGGGGGAAGGTCGCCGCGGTGGGACCGGGAGCCGCCCTCGGCGCCGCAGATAGATCCGGAAAAATCGGGAAATACGCGGCGACCATCGACGAACTGGGCGACCTGGCACCGTACCGGCTGATCATGGCGGAGGCCGACGGCCTCACCCGGGCCGGGGCGGGCGGCGATCCGGCCTCGATGACCGAGCAGGCCAGACAGGCGGCCGTCGCCGAGGCCGACCACCAGGTGGGCGCGGTCCTCGACCGGCTCCCGCCGGAGAGCACGGTGCTGCTCGGCGGCCTGTCCGACGTCTCGGCCGACGCCCGCCTGCACGTGGCGATCGCCCGGGGGCCGTCCCCCGGCGGCGAGCCGTACCCGCACGGCCGTCTGACCACCACCTCCACCCGCCAGGACGGCCTGGTCACCAACACCGACCTGACCTCCACCGCGATCGCCCTGCTCGGCCTGCAGGCCCCGGACGGCGTCGTGGGCCACGCCTGGCAGAGCGCCGGAGCGGACGAGGCTTCGACGTCCGACCTGGTGCGGGACCTGGCGGGCGAGGATCTGGCCAGTCACGTGATGAGCAAGGTGCGGGGGCCGTTCTTCGCGGGCTTCGTGGCCGTCCAGATCCTGTTCTACCTGCTGGCGGCGGTCGCGATCCGGCGCGGCTGGGGCGGCTCCCGGGCGCTGACGGCCACCCGGGTCGTCGCGGCGGTCGGCGGTGCGATCGCGGTGGCGACCTTCCTGGCCCAGCTCGTGCCCTGGTGGAGCCTGCCCGCCCCGATGGCCGGGGTGATCCTCACCATCACCGGCATCGCCTGCGTGATCGCCGCCCTCGCCTTCGCCGGGCCGTGGCGGACGCACGTGCTCGGCCCGCTCACCGTGGTCGCCGGGATCACCTCGGTGGCCCTCCTGCTCGACGTGATGACCGGCTCCCGGCTCCAGGTGAACGCGGTCACCGGCTACGAGCCCGTCACCGGCGGCCGTTTCTACGGTTTCGCCAACATCGCCTTCGCCGTCTACTCCGCCGGGACGATCCTGGCCCTGGCCGGGATCGCCCAGTGGCTGATCTCCCGGGGACGCCGCACACTCGCGCTGGCGTGCTGCGGCGCCTACGGCCTGTTCGCGGTGTTCGCCGACGGCTGGCCGGCCTGGGGCGCCGACTTCGGCGGAGTCCCGGCGTTCCTGGTCGGGGTGGCGGTCTTCCTCATCCTGCTGTCCGGCAACCGGGTCTCACCGGTCAGGCTCGGTGTGATCGGCCTGGCCGGTGTCCTGCTCATCGGGGCGATCGCGGTGGCCGACTGGCTCAAGCCGCCCGACCGCCGCACCCACCTGGGCGCCTTCGTCCAGCAGGTGCTGAACGGCGAGGCCTGGACCGTGATCGGCCGCAAGCTCGGCGCGATGATCGGGGTCACCGTCGGGAACTGGTCGCTGACCCTGCTCTCGCTGGTCGCGCTGGCGTTCCTCTTCCTGGTGCTGGACCGCCCCTCCCGATGGGGCGCCTCCGCACTGGGCCGGGCCTACCTGCTCGCGCCCGCGCTGCGTGCCGGTCTGATCGGCGCGCTGACCTGCGCGCTGATCGGGTTCCTGATGAACGACTCGGGCATCGCGATCCCGGCGATGGCCCTCACGGTCGCGGTGCCGCTGACACTGACCGCCTGCGTGCGCGCGCTCCAGCTCTCGCCGCCCACCACAGCAGGGCGATCGTCAGCGCCAGCAGGGACCACGGCACCACCCGCTCCCTGACGACGGTCTTCAGCCAGAGCAGGTCCGCCGGCCGCAGAGCCTCCCTGGCCGGGAGGTAGCCCAGGGAGAGAATCGTCACCCTGGCCACCATGAACCCCTCCAGCGCCGGCCAGGAGGCCATGGCCAGCAGCGCGAAGGCCAGTCCGTCGTACCAGGGCAGCGCGTACGGCGCGGCGAACAGCCAGGCGGCCACCAGCACCGCGGCGACCGCCGGAGCCGAGTCCCGAGGCGCCGCGCGCAGCATCAGCCAGGCCAGGACGGCCAGCAGGAGCAGGGAGCCGAGCTGGATCCAGGTCGCGTAGGCGCCGGGCCCGAACACCGTCTGAAGCCCGATCTTGACGAGCTGCCACGGCGTGCCGAGCGAGACCTTCTTGCTGGCCGCGCCGACCTGGTCGAGGACGTGCGGCCCGGCGACGCCGTAGAGCACCAGCACGGTGGCCGTCGCGGTGCCCGCCACGACGGCGAGTCTGCCGGGCGACCGGCGCAGCTCCCATGCCGGGCCGAGCGCGACCAGGCCGGCGTTGAGCTTGACCCCGATCCCCACGCCGAGCAGCAGGCCGGAGCCCGCACCTCGGGCCATGAGCGCCGCGACCATGCAGGCGACGGCCAGGGTGTCCACGTGCATCCCGGCGGCCAGGTGATAGATCATCAGCGGGTTGACCGTCCACAGCAGCGCCGCCCGCCGCTGCAGGCCGGCGTCGCCCCGGGTGAACCGGTGCAGCAGCAGCGCGGTCCCGGCGAACGCGGCCGCGTTGAACGCCGCCATCGCGAAGACCGTCAGCCTGACCGAGTCACCGCCGACGAGACTCGCCAGCGCGTGTACGGCGGTCGCCACCGGACCGTAGACGCTCGTGACGCCGGCCCACTCCTCCACCGCGCCGGTGACCGGATCGCCGGGCAGTTCGGCGGGCGTGACGGCATAGGGGTTCTGGCCGAGGGTGACCAGACGGCCGTAGGCGGCGTAGTTCAGGTGGTCGGCCGAGCCCGACGGCGGCAGGAAGGCCAGCAGCGCCGCCACCGCGCAACCGGCGGCGAGCAGCCACCGCGGATCCGGTCCCCACCGGGCCCGGAGGGCCGCGGCGAGCCCGAGCCCGCCCAGCACGATCGCCACCGCGGCCATGGCGATCACCAGATGACCGTCGGGGCGTGCCTCCAGTGAGTATGGAGGCTGCCAGGACGGGCCTGGAAGGCCGGGCACCATGGCCGAGGGGCCCAGCAGTCCGATCATGACCGTCAGCACGGCCGACAGCCCGATGGCCGCGAACGCGACGACGTCGAGCCCCCGCGGCGGACCGGACGCGGGAACCCGCCCCTCATCGACAACCGACGGAACCCGAGTCACCCGCAAATTCCAGCACATCCGGAGCAGTGCCCGGCGCGCGGCACCGTACGGACCTGTCCGGCGACGGGAGCATCGACCGTCTCAGCCCCGCCCCCGGGCAGGGCGGCAGGGCCGTACCGGCGAGGACTACCTGCGGGCCAGCAGGGCCCGGGCGACGTCGCGGAACTGCCGGGCCCGGTGGAGCTGAGCCTTCCAGTCGGTGCCGGTGGCCCGGTGACTCATCTCCACCTCGACCTCCCGCACCCGGAACCCCCTGCGGAGCAGGTCGATGGTGAGTGCGGTCTCCACACCGAAGCCGTGCGCCAGGGGCCGGGCGGCCTCGAACGCGACCCTGGTCAGGCAGCGCTGGCCGTTGAGCGGCTGGGTGGGCGTCCATCCGGTGGCACGGGCGATGCCCTCGCGTGCGAGCTTCACCACGAACCCGTGCCCTCCCAGTTTCACGCGGGTGGCGAACACGGCGATGGTCATGTCCGCCTCCCCCGCCATGACCGGCTTGACCAGGGGCGCGGCCCTGTGCGCGCTCTCCCCCAGGTCGGCGTCGAGAAACAGCAGGTGCCGAGGCTCCTCCCCGTCGAGCAGGCGTACGGCCTCCGCACCGCTCTCCATGGCGGCGGCCTTGCCCCGGTTACGACTGTGCCGTACGACACTGGCTCCGGCGGCCTTGGCCACCCGGCCCGTCTGGTCCGTCGATCCGTCGTCCACGACCACGACGAGGTCGACGTCGGAGAGCGCCAGGGCCGCGGTCACGGTGGCGCCGATCCGGTCGGCCTCGTCCTTGGCCGGGATGATCGCTGCTGTTCCGGTCATCCTTTGGGGTCGGCCGTCAGCAGCTTCCCAGGCATGGCCTCGTGCACGGTGAACACCGAGTCGAGGCCGGTGACCTGGAGAATCTTACGGACAGCGGGCCGCGGTGCCACCAATTCCAGGGTGCCGCCGCGTTCTTTCAGCCGCTTGAGCGCCGAGAGCAGGACGTTCATGCCGGTGGAGTCGCAGAACTCCACCTTGGACATGTCGATGACCACGTAAGTGGCCGGAGTCTCCAGGAGCAGCCGAGTGAACTCGGACTGCAGACCAGGCGCGGTATATAGGTCGATTTCGCCGACAATGGTCATGACGGTGTGCCCGGCATGAGATCGAGTTGAGACTTTTAGCTCCACAGCGGGCACACTAGCGGCGCGGAGGCCGCGGGTCACGTTCTCTCGGCCAACCCGAGTCGTCAGCCCTTTGTCCCCCGTTTCGGCCTCACGGAAACCCGGAGTGCGCGAAGCTTGACACTGTGCAACACCGGCTTGGCCGGAAAGGGGGGAGACCCGGAATCTCCCGACCGCCGCTGCGCTATGTCCGCAGCGGCCGTTGATTAGAAACGGGCTCGAACACATTGAACACCGACCTTCCTGAGGATCCCCAACGGCAGCTGCTCCGGGAGCACCTGGAGTCCATAATCACCCGCACCGAGAAGGCCACCTCCTGGCACGATGCGGCCAACTCCCTGCGCGATCTGGTGAACCCCGGCGGATACGTACCGATCAGGACCCGCCTGGCCAGTGCGGATCTCGACTTCCTCGAAGGGGCGCGCGAGGAGCTGATCGACTTCGCCGAGCTGGGGATCAGGCTCCTGGACCTGCACCAGCCCCGCGACGCGGGTGGTATCACCAGCGACGCCGCGCACCCGATCCTGCGCTGCCGGAGCTGCATGTGGCGGTGGCCGTGCCCGACCTTCCGGGCCATGGCCGAGTCCTTCGGCAGCCCCAGGACTCCGACCTCGTGCCAGCACGTCGAGCCCGACGAGGGTGAGATCGGCGAGGACGTCCGGGTGACCCTCGTCCTTCCCGCCCGTCCGGAGGGCGGGGCCTCGGTCCTGGCGACTCCCCACATGGTCGTGCGAGACACGCCCCTCTGACCCGAGACCCGCCATGATCGCGACGATCGGCAGGAGCTCGGGATCATGGCAGCGTCAGGAGTTCGTAACGGTAGCCGACCCCCCATACCGTGACGATGCGCCGAGGCAGGGTGGGATCCTGCTCGATCTTCTCCCGGAGGCGGCGGACGTGGACGGTCACCGTCGAGGAGTCGCCGAAGGACCAGCCCCAGACCTGATGGAGCAGCGTGGCACGGCTGAAGGCCTGGCCGGGGTTGCGCATGAGATGGGCCAGGAGGTCGAACTCGCGGGCGGTCAGTGTGATCTCGCCGTCGCCGAGCCGTACCTCGTGGGCGCCGACGTCGACCACCAGGGCGCCGTCCCGCAGCATCCCGGTCCCGGCCGGTACGGACGTGCCGCGTGCCCGGCGCAGCACGGACTGGACGCGCAGAGCCAGCTCGCGGGGGCTGAACGGCTTGGCGAGGTAGTCGTCGGCACCGGTCTCCAGCCCGACGACCCGGTCGATCTCCTCCCCCAGCGCGGTCAGCATGATCACCGGTACCGGCCGGCGCTCCCTGAGCTTCCTGCAGACCTGGAGTCCGTCCATCTCCGGCAGCATGAGGTCGAGCACCAGCAGGTCCGGCGGGTCGGCCAGCGCGCGGCTGAGCGCCTCGGCGCCGTCTCCGACGCACTCGACCCGGTGGCCGTCGCGTTCCAGGTAGCGGGCCACGACCTCGGCCACCGCCGGATCGTCGTCGACCACCAGGATCCGCGTGCTCATCAGATCTCCTTGAGCGTGGATACCCCCGCCTTAGGGAGGGAGGATGTCAAGGTCCCCACGGTAGGCCAGCGGGCAGCCGGTCCTCAGGCCGCGTCACCATTCCGTGAGCACTGGATCGTTATCGTCCCGGCTCGCGCCGGGACGATCTCCGGACGTACGGTGTGCTCATGAGTCGTACCGTCATGGCAGTCCTGGGCGTCGTCCTCGCGCTCTACGTCGTGTTCGGGCTCGTGCTGCCCGCGCTGTTCGGGCTGGTGAAGTTCCTGGTCGTGCTGGCTCTGGTGGCCTTCGTGGTCGTCGCCGTGGTCACGATCGTGGGCAAGTTCGCCAAGTGAACGTGCTGCTCGCCCTGCAGACGCTGTCCGTCTGGCTGTTCGAGGGCGGCGGGCTGCTGACGGCGACCGCCGTGGTCGGGCTGGGCGTGCTCCTGCTCGCCTGGGCGCTGCGCCGGCCGCCCCTCCTCGCGGAGACGGGGGAACGGTCACCGCTGTCGCGGCGGGACCGGGCCAGACGGACCATGTTCGTCCGGCAGCGCGACCCCGACGCGGCCGGGCGGCCACGGCCGAGAGCACCCTCATCGGGCCCGGCGCCCGCGTAGAGCCACACCTGAGTGCACCCGGGAGGTCCGGGGCGCGGGCGTCTTCTGTGCTGATTCCATTCCAGCCGGAAGGGCTCCCATGTTCGATTCCATCATCGAGTTCACCGCCGGACTCATCACCGCACTGGCCCAGCCGCTGGGCTCGACCGCCCTGGCGATCGTCCTGTTCACCCTCGGCGTCCGGCTCCTGCTGCTCCCGCTCAGCGTCATGCAGGCCAGGGGCGAGCGGGTCAGGGCCCGCCTGGCACCGCGGATCAAGGAGCTGAGAGCGCGGTACGACCGCGATCCCGGGCGGCTCCAGCGTGAGCTGACCGCGCTCTACGCCGAGGAGAAGACCTCGCCGCTGGCCGGCTGCCTGCCGGGCTTCGCCCAGGTGCCGGTCCTCATGGTGATGTACCGGGTCTTCGCCTCTTCGGTGATCGCCGGGCAGGCCAACGCGCTTCTCACCCACGGGCTGTTCGGAGTGCCGCTGGGACAGCAGTTCGCCGGCACGGTGGCCGGCTTCGGGCTGCTCAGCGGACCCACCCTGGTATTCGCCGGACTCTTCCTGCTGCTGCTCGCCGTGGCCCTGGTCACATCGCGGCGAGTGCGCCGCACCATGGGCGAGGAGGTCCAGCCGGAGATGCTCCGCAGGCTCATGCCCCTGCTGCCGTTCGGGACACTGCTGGCCGCGGCCGTGCTCCCGCTCGCCGCCGGGATCTATCTGCTGGTCAGCACGGCGTGGACGGCCGGTGAGAAGGCGGTGCTGCACCGGGCGGCACCCGCCTGAGTCCAGCTGGGTCCGTGTCCCGCTTCACGCCGGTGTGAAGCGGGACACGGACCTATCCGCACTCCCGCAGAGCAGGCTCCTGAAGGGAGATCTGACCGTTACCGTTACTCACAGTGCTGACAGTGGTGACCACAGCCCAGACCGTGGTCATCTCGTCGTCATGCCTGACCCCCCACCTGGCGGCCAGATACTCGACGATACCGAGGCCCCTGCCCCCCAGCGAGGAGAGCGTGGGGCGTCCGGCGCGCGGCTCCGTGGCGGCCCCTCCGTCACTCACCGCAACCTCGACGTGTTCGTTGGTCCAGCGCCACGCCACCTTGATCTGACCGGACGGTAAAGGATGGGCATGCCGGAGCGCGTTGCTCAGCAGCTCACTCACCACAAGGACCGCATCATCGATCGCGGCCTCGTAGACCCCCCATTCCTGCAGGTCAGAGCAGAGGCGTTGGCGTGCGACAGCGACGCTGGACGGCGCGTACGGTAGCAACACGACGTTCGACGCACTCACCTCCCCGTATCCCTGTTCCCCCTGAGGAATGCACCCCCAGTACGACCGAAATGCCCCGTTAGATGGTCTTAGAAACCGAGCGTCAATTACAGCTTGTGCACATTCGACAATAGATCAGCTCATCTGTTACCAGCTCGTTACCGCACCGGCGTGTCACTTAGGTAAGGGCGCCCGGCGTGTCGGCAATGCGCAGGGCCAGTCGCATGCGGGTGCCGCCGCCGGGACGGGGATGCGCCGACACCTCGGCCCCCTGGGCATGGGCCAGGCTGCGCACGATGTAGAGGCCGAGGCCGACTCCGCCGAACCGGCGGCGGTCGCCGCTGTCCCCTTGGACGAACCGCCCGAAGACGTTCTCCCTGCTCGCCAGGGGGATGCCCACTCCCTCGTCGTCCACGACCACCACCACCCGGTCGCCGGCCACCCACGCCTCGACCCTGATGAGCCCGCCGTCCGGCGAATACTTGAAGGCGTTCTCCAGGAGCTGACCAAGCATGATGTCGGTGGCGAACGCGTCACCGGAGACCAGGGGCAGGCCTTCGGGAATGTCCACCTCGACCCGGTGCAGCTCCGACAGGACCGGCAGGCCCAGCGTGGCGGCCTGGAGCAGCTCGGCGAGGTCGAACCCCTCGATTCTGATCACGAGCTCGCCCGCTCCGGCACGGGAGCCCAGCAGCAGGTGGTCCATGAGCTGGCCGAGAGAGGACGCCCGCTCGGCGATGGTGTGCACGGCGGCGCGGCGCTCGATGTCGGTCATGCTGTCCCAGCGCGAGTCGAGCGTGCCGGCGAAACCGCGGACCACCGTGATCGGGGTGCGCAGCTCGTGGCTGGTGGTGGCGAGAAACAGATCCTTGGCCTCCTCCAGCTCCTTGGCCCGGGTGATGTCGCGGAAGTCGATCACGATCTCACCCGTCTCCACGATCTCCGCGCAGAGCACGTCCAGCCACACGCCGGAAGGCAGCTGAAGAGTGAGCTTGTCACCCGGTTCGGGCAGCTGGAACGGCGGAGGACCGCCGATCACCTCGGCCGCGTGGAAACCCGTCAGGTCGGCGGCGGCCGGGTTCCACTGGATGACCCGGCCCAGGCTGTCGAGGACCGCGATGCCGTCGGCGCTGGCGTCGAACACCGCCCGCTCGTGGGCGCGCTGCCGTACGGCCTCCTGGTAGGCCATCGCGTTACCGACGGCGATCCCGGCGTGCCCGGCGAGCAGTTCGAGCAGCTCCAGCTCCACGTGGCCCGCCTTGTGCTTGGCGAACAGAGCGTACAGCGCCCCGTACGGCCGGCCGGCCACCGCCGCCACGCCGAGCGCGATGGTGTGCAGGCCGGGGAGCTGCGACCAGATCAGCTCGTCCAGCCGGGCCTGCTCCCCCGTCTCCAACATCACCGTCCGGCCGGTCCTCAGCAGCTTGCCGACCAGGCTCGTGCGCAGGTCGGCGGTGGAGTCGCGCAGGGAGTCGGGGAGGCGGTGGCTGGCCACGAGGCGGAGCCGATCCCCTTCGATGAGCACGAACCCGCCCGCGTCCGCCCCGGTCAGCTCGGTGAGACTGGCCGCGATCCGGTCGAGCACCGCGGGCAGCTCGCGTTCGGCGTTGATGTCGGCGACCACGTCGGTGAGCCTGCGGACCAGCTGTGCCCGGTGGAGGGCCCGGTCGTGGGCGGTCTCGTCGTCCTGGGCCGGGTGGTAGACGCTGACGTAGCCGAGCAGGACCCCCGCCTCGGATCGCAGGGTGCCGGTGTCCACCCGTACGTCGATCAGGCTGCCGTCCTGCCGGAACCGCTTGGTCCGCAGGGAGACCTGGCCACCGGTGCGGACCCGCTCCAGGACCGCGTTGTGCTCGGCCATGAGCTCTTCGGGGACCACCGGGGCGCGGCGGCCGAGCATCTCCGCGGCGGACCAGCCGAACAGGCGCTCGGCGGCGGGGTTCCATGTCAGGACCGTCTGATCCCGGTCCAGGGCGATGATCGCGTTGGGTGCGCCGGCGACGACCGCACGGCCGATGTCATCGTCACTGGCAACCCTGTTGTCACCCACACACCCATAGTGCCGTGTTAACCGGCCTGATCTTGGCACTTTCGTCCGCATGTGCTGCCACCCGTCGGAGTGATCCGTCCGATACGCTGCGGTCACCACACACCTGGATACGAAAGGGTGGGGCCGTGTCATCCGGTGACATCGACGCATTGCTACGGGTGACCTCGCCCGACTACATAGGGAAAACCCATCCCGACATCGCGTTCGGCACGCTGGACGGCCCGGTGGGGCGCCTCATCCTGGCGGTGACGAACCGGGGCGTGGTGGCGTGCAGCTACGAGGACGAGAACGTCGTCTTCGAGCGCGTCAGCAGGGAGATCGGTTCCTTCATCGGACCGGATGCCCGGCGGCTCGACCCGGTCCGCCGGGAGCTGGACGCCTACTTCTCCGGCAGGCTGCGCGCCTTCACCACCACGGCCGACCTGCGGCTGGCGACCTCGTTCGCCAGGACGGTGCTGCAGATGATGATGGCGGTGCCGTACGGAACGACGACCACCTACCGGGAGATCGCCGAACGGATCGGCAGGCCGAGGGCGCTGCGCGCGGTCGGCAACGCGCTGGGGAGCAACCCGGTCTGCGTGATCGTGCCCTGTCATCGGGTGGTCGAGAGCGACGTCGTCCTCGGCGGTTACGCGGGGGGTGCGACCGCCAAGGAGCGCCTGCTCCGGGTCGAACGGGCCAACAGGACCCACCCGCCCACCGGCCCGTAGGCCGCGTCAGCGGAGCCTCGCCGGTGAGGGGGCGTCCGGCGGCGACCCGAGCGGGACCGGGCTCACCGGGACCTCTCCGGGCACCACCACCGGGTGCCGCCGGCGATCCCCCGGTGCCGGTCGCCGGTGCCCCTCGGCGCCCCTGCCGGGTGCCGCTTTCCGGCGGCACCCGGTGCCGCCTGCCGGGCCGTCTTCGGGTTACGGCACACCGTGCGGCCTACCGGGCCGTCTCCGGGTACGGCACACCGACCGTCTTCGCGGTATAGCGCACCGGCCGTCTTCGGGTACGGCTCACCGGCGCCGGCGGAGCGCGCCGAGACCGAGGGTGAGCAGGCCCGCGACGAGGAACGCCCCGATGGCCGCGCTCATCCACGGCTGCCGGGTGAGGCCGATGGCCTGCCGGGCACCGTCCCAGATCTGCGCCCACCACGAAACGGTCGAGGGCGCGGCGAGCAGCCACCAGGTGGCGAACCCGAGCACCCACGGGATCACCATGAGCCGGCGGGAGGGCGCGTTCTCCGAGGTGTCCCAGTCCCTGCCGTGGCCGAGCAGGAAGTAGTCGACCGCCAGTACGCCGAGCATCGGCACGAACACCGCGCCGATGATGCCGAGGAACGCGCTGTAGGAGTTGACGTCGACGACGAGGGCGATGCCCGTGGTCAGCACGCCGATGACCACGGAGAAGATCCGGCGGTCCACCCTCGGCATGAGGTTCTGCAGCGACATCGCCGTGGAGTAGACGTTCGCGAACGACTGGTCGGTCTCGCGCAGCACGAGGACTCCGAAGAACAACGCGCCGAGCGGCGCCGCCACGAACGGGGCGAACACGGCGGTCGGCTGGTCCAGCACCGCGCCGTGACCGGCGAGCGCCACCGCGTAGATGCCGACGGCCAGGCACGCCACCTGCGCGACGGTGTAGCCGCCGACGACGCCGGTGAAGGCCGCGCGGCTGGATCGCGAGTGCCGGGCGTAGTCCGCCGCGACCGGCACCCACGAGACGGAAAGGGCGATCACGAAGTCCACGGCCGGCGCGAAGGCGTCCCACGAACCGCCGGTCTGGGCGGGGGTCTCACGGAGGAAGACCACCGCGAACCAGATCATCGAGATGATCACCCCGGCTGTGACGAAACGCCGGATCAGCCGGATGGCGCCCAGGGGGTAGATCGTCAGCGCCGTCGTGAGGACACCGGCCGCGATAGCCCAGACCGCGTAGGGGACGGATGTCCCGAAAATGGCCTGTGCGCCCATCGCGACGACCCACAGCTCGAACGCGCCCCAGCCGATCATCTGGATGATGTTGAGCACGGTCGGGACGGAGGAGAGCCGCGCGCCGAACAGCCCGCGCAGCAGCACCATCGCGGGCTGACCGGTCTGCGCACCCGGCACCGCGGCGAGGCCGACCATCGCGGTGCCGATGAGGCTGCCGACCAGGGAGGCGGTCAGCGCCGCGGTGAAGGTGAGCGGGTTGTCGTCGAGCAGTGGGTTGATCAGGAAGAGCGCGAAGGAGAACCCGAGCAGGCTGACGCCCAGGTTCGCCCAGAAGGCGCCCTGGTCGAGCGCGCCGAGAATCTTCGGTGGAGCGTGGTCGAGGGTGAGAGGGGCCTCGGCATGCTTGGCGACAATGACGTCGGACGCCATGAAACGCTCCCTACGCCGGCATTACCCGGACAGGTTCATGCGGTCGGCGGCGCGTCGGAGGGGCCGCGTGCCCCTCTGCGTGGTTCCGCCCTCTCAGCCCGGTCTCGCCCAAGCTCCCGCGATAGACAATTCGCCCCGAATTATGTCATTCATTCCTTTCGGCGCAAGGGTGGGGATCCTCGCGAGGCCGGTTCCACACCTGGCCGGTTCCTCGCGAGGACAGGTCAGGCGACGAACGGGTCCTGCCCGCTCTCGCTGACCATGGGACGCCCGGCGAACTCCCAGGCCTGCATGCCCCCGCCGACGTTGATCGCGTCCCAGCCGACGTGGCCGAGCCAGGCGGCGGCGTTCGCGGAACGGCCGCCGACGCGGCAGACCACGTAGACGGGTGCGTCCTTGGGCACCTCCTCGACCCGGGCCTGCAGTTCCCCGAGCGGAATATGGACGGCCGTGGGCGCGTGCCCGGCCTGCCACTCATCGTTCTCTCTCACATCGAGCAGGAACGCGCCGTCCGGCACGTCCCGCACGTCGACCTCAGAAAAGCTCATGAACCCATTCTTTCAATTCCGTCACCAGATGGGGCACGAAGCGGCTCAACCGCCCGCGACCTCGTCAAACATATGTGCGTATATCCGCATATCGTCACCCACGTGTATCCGCATGTCGTCACCCGCGAGGTTCCTCCGCGCCGCCTGGGCGACAGGCGGAAACTTCGGGATGTCCGCCCCCGACACCCCGGCAGTGCCTGCGACGTAGGGTCGGGTGATGACGACCATCGCTGAGGAAGTCCTCCTGCTCGCCTACAGCGAGGACGAGGGAAGACAACTGGTCGGCTCGTCGGAGCTCGACGCCGCACTCGGCGGCGCCCTCCTGGCGGAGCTGGCCGTCAACGGCCGGATCGACCTGGCCGACAAGAAGGTCACCGTCCTGGATCCCACGCCCCTCGGAGACGAGGAACTGGACACGACGCTGGCTCGGATCGCCGCGGAGCCCAAGGAGCGCAAACCCGACTGGTGGGTCTACAAGCTCCACTCGGCCAAACTCCGCAAGCGTCTGCTCACCCGCCTGGCCGAGCAGGGCGTGTTGCGCGAGGAGCAGCGGAAGATCCTCGGGATCTTCCCCAGCACCCGTTACCCGGAGAGTGACCCCCGGGTGGAGGAGGAGATCCGCGAGCGCGTCCGGAGCGTGCTGTCCGGAGCCGTCCCCGACGAGCGGGTGGCGGTCCTCGTCGCCGTCCTGCACGCGGCCAAGGTCGATCGCAAGGCGTTCCCCGACGCGAACAGGGAACGCATCAAAGAGATCACCGAGGGCGACTGGGCGGGCAAGGCGGTCGCCAAGACCATCGCCGCGATCAACTCCGCCGTCATGACCGCGGTGATCGCAGGATCCGTCGCCGCGAGCAGTTCGGCCTCAAGCGGCTGAGCCTCACCGGCAGGGCGTCGCCGACGCCCTGCCGCACCCCCGCGCGACTAGCCCAGGGCGTCCTTGGGGACCGGCTTGTCCTGGGCCAGAGCCCTGAACATGCGCAGGGCCTTGGCGGTGTCCCACTTGACGACGTCCTGGCCGTTGATGTTGGGCAGGGAGCCGACCGGGACGACCGTGGTCACCGGGTTGTCCCCCATGGCCAGGCCGAGGGAGAGCAGGTTGAAGGCACCGGTCTCCTGGCCGACCGCGACGGAGTCGGCGGCGCTCAACGCGAGCGGGACGGATCGGAAGGGATTGATCAGGACCCCGGGGCTGGCCGCCTTCTTGACCACCGCGGAGAAGAACTGGCGCTGGCGCTGGGTCCGCTCGAAGTCGGGGATGGAGCCGGTGGCGCGGGTGCGGACGTAGCCGAGGGCCGTGCCGCCGTCCATCGTCTGCAGGCCCTTCTTCAAGTCGATGCCCGCCTTGGGGTCCTTGATGGCCTGCTTGACGTTGATGTCGACCCCGCCGACGGCGTCCACGATGCCCACGAAACCGCCGAAGCCGATCTCCATGTAGTGGTCGATCCGGAGCCCGGTCACCTGCTCGATGGTCTTGGAGAGCAGCTTGGGGCCACCGTTGGAGTAGGCGTAGGCGGCGTTGAGCTTGTCGCTGCCGTGGCCGTCGATCGGCACGTAGGAGTCACGCGGAAGGCTGACCAGGGTCGGGCGGTCACCGCTGTCGGGGACGTGCAGCAGCATCATCGTGTCGGTCCGGCGACCGACCGCACGGCCGGTGGCGAGCTTCCTGCGCTGGGCCTTGGTGAGGCCCGCCCGGCTGTCGGAGCCGACCAGCAACCAGTTCGTGCCGGGGGTGTCGGCGGGGCGGCCGTCGTAGTCGGTAAGCGCGTCGATCTTGGTGAGCCGCGAACTGACCACGAAGTATCCGCCGACGGCGAGCACCAGGAGCACGACGAGCAGACCGATGAGGATCCGCACGATCAACTTGCCCGGCTGTTTCGGGCGCCAGGTCATGCCGGGCATCCGCATTCCTCCCTTTCCTCCGGAGGAACCGCCGGAGGAGCCAGCCGGAGATCCCGGGTCAGGGCCGTCCTGCCCCGGAAGAGGCCTCGCCGGGCTGGAACCGGATCTGGCCTTGCCGTAGACCCGTGAGGTCGACCTGGGCCGCGTGTCGTCCGGCCGTGCGTCCCGTACGGGCTCCCCGGCCGGACGGCCCCGTCCCTGCACCGGGTGGGCGGGCTGCCCCGCCGCTCGCGGCGGCGCGGGCTGGGGCGACCGCAGCGCACGCGTGCGATCGTCGTCTTCCGGCCTGTTACCCACGTCGTATCCCCGCCATTTCTTGAACCCGCGATGAGAACGTCATTATCGACGCTACGTCGCCCCTCCCGCAGTGCGTCGGCATCCGTCAAGGTTTCCCCATGTAAAAGTACGCGGAACGGCAATCAGGTACCAACCATGCAATCGTCCGCCGACCTGGAAACATCGACCACCCCATGGATCGTTACGGTAGGGGACGACTTCTGCGCGAAAGGATGATCGTGTCCACTCCGGACCCATGGAGTACCAGCCCGTGCGGATGCACGGGAACAGCTGACCAGACCGGGAGAGCCACCCGGTGAACACGGCTCTCGGCCTGCTGGCCGTACTTCTTCTCACTCTCGCCACCGGCTATTTCGTCGCCCAGGAGTTCGCCTTCGTGGCCGCCGACCGAGGCGTGCTGCGCGAACAGGCCGACGCCGGCGACGCGGCGGCCAAGCGCGCACTGGAGGTGACGGGGCGCCTGTCGTTCATGTTGTCGGGCGCGCAGCTCGGCATCACCGTCACCGCGCTGCTGGTCGGTTTCATCTCCGAACCCGCCATCGCCACCGTGATCCGCCCCTGGCTGGAGTCCGCCGGTGTGCCCGTGGCCGCGGTGGGAGGCATCGCGGTGGCGCTGGCCGTCGCGGTCGCCACCGTCGTCCAGATGGTCCTCGGCGAGCTCGCCCCCAAGAACCTGGGCATCGCCCGTCCCGAGCCGGTGGCCAAGTTCCTCGCCGGCTCGACCCTCGTCTACCTCAGAATCGCCGGGCCCGTCATCCGGCTGTTCGACGCCGCCGCCACCGGCCTGTTGCGCCGGGTGGGCGTGGAGCCCGTGGAAGAGGTGGAGCACGGTGCCAGCCCCGAGGAGCTGTCCCGGATCATCTCCGAGTCGGCCACCGCCGGCGACCTCCCCCCGCGGCTGTCGGAGCTGCTGGAACGTGCGCTGGAGTTCGGTGACCGCACCGCCGAGGACGTCATGGTGCCGCGCCCCCGCGTGGTGCTGCTCCGTGCCGAACGCCCCATATCAGACCTGCTCGACGTCGTCCGCGAGCACGGTCACTCCCGTTACCCGGTGCTCAGCCAGGAGGACGGCGAGGACGTGGTCGGCGTCACCGGTGTGCGGGAGTTCCTCACGTCCGGTCTGACCGACGGCCCGCTGGAGTCGATCACCCGGCCCGCGCTGCTGGTCCCGGACTCCCTGCCGCTGCCCGTCGTGCTGGAACGCATGCGGGCCGCCCACGACGACATGGCCTGCGTCATCGACGAATACGGCGGCCTCGCGGGCGTGGTCACCATCGAGGACCTCGCCGAGGAGCTCGTCGGCGAACTGATCGACGAGAACGACCCCGAGCCCGCGGGGGTCGTCGCGGGCGACGACGGCACCTGGGACCTGCCCGGCACGCTCAGACTCGACGAGGTCGAGCGGGCGACCAAACTGGCACTCCCCGAGAGCGACGACTACGACACCATCGCCGGTCTGGTGCTCGCCACCCTCGGCCGGATGGCCGAGCCCGGCGACCGGGTCACGGTCACCCTGACCAGGGAGACCGACCTCTTCGACGACGACAACGTGGACGAACCGGAGGCGGAGCTCACCGTGCTGTCAGTGCACCGCAGGGTCCCCGAGTGGGTACGGCTCGCGCCCGCACCGGCGGGGGACGCCGAGGCCGACGACGGGCCCGCGGCGACCATGCCACGGACGGCCGAGCGCCGGGGCGACACACCCAGGATCGAGCGGAGCGCGGTGAACGGACGATGAGCACCACCGGAGCCCTGCTGCTCGGCGTGGCCCTGCTGATCGGCAACGCCTTCTTCGTCGCCGCCGAGTTCGCGGTCATCTCAGCCCGCAGGCACCGCCTGGAGGAGCTCGCGGGCAAGGGCGGCCGTCTGACCCGGTTCGCCGCCCGCGCGGCCGTACGAGGCGGCAGAGAGCTCTCCCTGATGCTGGCCGGAGCCCAGCTCGGCATCACGCTGTGCTCGCTCGGCCTGGGCATGGTGACCGAACCCGCCATCGAACACCTGCTGGAGCCGGCCTTCGCGGCGATCGGCACGCCCGAGGCGCTCCGGGTCCCCATCTCGCTGGTGATCGCGCTGGCACTGATCACCTTCCTGCACATGGTGGTCGGGGAGATGGCCCCCAAGTCGTGGGCGCTGACCCATCCGGAGATCGCGGCGATGGGCCTGGCCCTGCCGTTCCGCGGCTTCACCTGGGTGGTCCGGCCGGTGCTCGCCTCGCTCAACGGGCTGACCAACGCGATCCTCCGGCTGGTCGGCGTGCGCGCCAGGGACGAACTGGCCACCACCAGAACCCCGGTCCAGCTCGCCATGCTGGTCGGCGAGTCAGGCCGGATGGGCCTGCTCGACCGGGACGAGCACGACCTGCTCACCCGTGCCCTCCGGGTCCACCAGCAGCCGGTCGAGCGCCTGATGCTGCCCATCGCGAAGGCCGCGTGCGTGACCGGGGACGCCACGGAGGACCAGGTGCGCCGGACGGCCGCCGAGAGCGGGCATCTCCGGCTCCTGGTCAACTCGGGCAGGCCGGGTGACGTGCTGGGCGTGCTGCATGTCAGGGACGTCCTGATCCGGCCCGAGGCGAGCCCCGCGGAGCTGGCCCGCCCGGTGCCGCGCCTGGAGCGGAGCACGACGATCCCCGAGGCGGTCTCCGTCCTGCAGGACGCCCACGCGCATGTGGGCCTCGTCACGGACGACGGCGAGGTGGCCGGCATGGTGAGCCTCACCGACCTGCTCGGCGAACTGCTGGACGTCCGGGCCCTCGCCACCCGATAGCCAGGAGAACGGGCGGGCCGGGTGACGGGCCCGCCCAGGGGAGGTCGGAGGCGGACTCTCAGGTCGACGCCGGCATGGCCGATGGCCGTCTCAGCCCTCAGCGTAATCAGATGAAATGCGGCGCAAGCCGTACGAAAGCGATCTGCAAGCCGGTCCGGATAGACATCTCCGTATGCCCGCACGCTGTACAGAGCCCTGGAAAATCAAAGAGCCCCGGCTCTTGCGAACCGAGGCTGTCTTTCGTCACTGTGGATCCACCGATTTCTCCGGTGGCCCGAGTGGGCGAGGAGGGATTTGAACCCTCACGTCCTTTCGGACACACGGACCTGAACCGTGCGCGTCTGCCGTTCCGCCACCCGCCCTTTTGGGTGCGGTGGAAACATTAGCACGGATCAGCCGGTACCCACGAACCCGGATACGATCCTCCTAGACGCGGAGCGGAACAGCTGGGTGGAGAGAGCGAGGAACAAGCCCCCAAGCGGCCGTGACCTAGCTAGACGGAGGAAGGGAGGTACCCGGTGGGAGTCCTTCAGCGCTTCGAGCGGAGGCTCGAGGGTTTGGTTGAGGGAGCCTTTGCGCGGGCGTTCAAATCTGACCTTCAGCCGGTCGAGGTTGCCAGCGCGGTTCAGCGTGAGATGGACGAGCGTGCGGCGATCGTCGCACAAGGGCGCACGCTCGTGCCGAACGACTTCGTGGTCGAGCTGTCCACGACGGACAGTGAGCGACTGGAGGTCTATGCGGACAGCATCAGCCACGAACTGGCCAACCTCGCCAGGGAGTACGCCAAGGAACAGGGCTACTCCTTCGTGGGACCGGTCCGGGTGCGGTTCGAGACGGCCGACGATCTGGCGGTCGGCCTGTTCCGGATCCGCTCCGGAGTGATCCGCGGGGCGACGGTCGAGCAGGACGAGATCCGTCAGCCGGTGAGCGACGTGCCGGCGGCCAAGCCGCATGCCTTCGGCGGCCGTCCCCGGCTGCTCGTCTCGACCCAGGACGACCCGCAGGGACAGCGCTCCTATGATCTGACCACCCCGGTGACCCTGCTCGGCAGGGGCACCGACTGTGATCTCCGGCTGGTCGATCCGGGTGTGTCCCGGCACCACGCCGAGCTGCGCGTGGAGGGTCCCGACGTCGCACTCGTCGACCTCGGCTCCACGAACGGCACCTTCGTCAACGGCCAGCCGGTCCGCCGGGTCGAGCTCCAGAACGGCACTCGCGTGACGCTGGGGCGAACGACTCTGGTTTTCCGGCGCGATTAAAGGTAAACAGACGGTCCATGTCCGAGCTCACGCTGCTGCTGATCCGGCTCGCGTTCCTCGCGGTGCTGTGGTTCTTCGTGATTGCCGCTGTCGGTGTGATCCGGACAGACTTGTTCGGATCCCGCACGACCACCGCCGCCCCCGCGCGCAAGGCCGCAAAGCCGGCCAAGCCCGCGGCCAAACCCAAGAAGGGGGAGCCGCGGCAGATGGTCGTCATCGGTGGTCCCCTGCAAGGCACCACCATCACTCTCTCGGAGACGCCAATCACCATCGGCCGGGCCAATGACGCCACCCTGGTGGTCAGCGACGACTACGCTTCCAGCCGGCATGCCCGGCTCTTCCCTCAGGACGGTCAGTGGATCGTGGAAGATCTCGGCTCGACCAACGGCACATACCTCGACCGCTCCAAAGTCACCCGTCCGACTCCGATACCGCTCGGTGTTCCGATCCGCATCGGTAAGACCGTCATCGAATTGCGCAAATGACCATCGCACTCCGTTACGCCGCCCGCTCTGACGTCGGCCTCCTCCGCGAAGGCAACGAGGACTCGGCGTACGCCAGCGCCCGCCTGCTCGCCGTCGCGGACGGTATGGGCGGCCACGCACACGGTGAGGTGGCCAGTTCGGTCGCCATCGCCGCGATGTCCTCCCTCGACGAGGACCCGCAGGGGGGTGACCTGCTCAGCGCCGTGGAGGCGGCGGTCCGGGACGCCAACCGCAGACTGCACGAGATGGTGGGGCGAGACGCCAGCCTCAAGGGCATGGGCACCACCCTGACCGCCATGCTGTGGTCCGGTACGAGGGTCGCACTGGTCCATGTCGGCGACTCCCGCGCCTACCTGCTGCGCGCCGGGGAGCTCTACCAGATCACGCACGACCACACCCTGGTGCAGTCCCTGGTGGACGACGGCCGGATCACCCTGGAGGAGGCCGCGACCCACCCCCAGCGGTCGATACTGCTGCGCGCGCTCGACGGCAGCGGCGAGGTCGACCCCGACCTGTCGCTGCGCGAGGCCCAGGTCGGCGACCGTTACCTGCTCTGCTCCGACGGGCTGTCCGGGGTGGTGACCGCGGAGACGATGCACCACACGCTCTCCACGATCGAGGACCCCGAGACGGTGGTCCGCACCCTCATCGACCTGGCCAACCGGGGCGGTGGCCCCGACAACATCACCTGCGTGCTCGCCGACGTCCTGGAGGTGGACGAGGGGGTCTCCCTCCCCGCCGAGGCCGCCGTGGTGGGCGCCGCCGGGTCCCTCCGGCCCCGGGCGGAGGGCTCGGACACCCCGGCCGGCCGGGCCGGCGCCATGACCATGCCCCAGCCCGTCATCGCCGACGACGACCCCGACGAGCCGATCGTCAGGGCCGCGCGGCGTCCGGCCAGACGCCGGCGGCGATGGCCGCTGCTGGCCTCGGTGGGAGGCATCGTCCTCGTCGGCGGCGGCCTAGGGTGGTATTTCGGGAACCAGTGGCTCGACGATCAATACTTCGTAGGGGCGAAAGGGGATGAGATAGTGGTTTTCCAAGGCGTGAAGACCAATCTCGGCCCCATCGAGCTCTTCAACGTCGCCCGGAGCACCACCGAGCCGATCACGGCCCTCGGTGCGTTCCAGCAGGGCCAGGTCCGCGACGGCATCCCCGTCCCCAGCGTCGACGCGGGCCTGAAGAAGATCGCCGAGCTCAAGGCGACCGGGGCGAAGCCCCAGCCGGAGACCAAGCCCGACGGGAAGGGAAAGCAGACCTCCAAGCCGAGCGGCACCGCATCCCCGGAACCCACAAGGTCACAGTAGACACATGAGCACCCCAAGCATCGAGCCTGTCCCCATGCCCGCCAAGCGGCGGCTGGCCCAGTTGGCGATGCTCGCCTTCGCGGTCGTGATCGTGATGTTCGCGTACGCCAACGTGGGACTGGCGATCGACAAGCAGATCCCCGCCGGCATGCTCGCCTACGGCCTCGGCCTGGGCGGCCTCATGTTGGCCGCCTACCTGGTGCTCGCCAAGTTCGCGCCCTGGGCCGATCCACTGATCCTGCCCCTGGTGACGCTGATCAACGGCCTCGGGTTGGTGGTGATCTACCGGTTGGAGGAGTCGGGCATGCCCGGCGCGTCGGCCAGCGGGCAACTCCTCTGGACCGCCATCGGGGTCGTGATGTTCTCCGCGACGCTGATCGTGCTGCGCGACCACCGCGCGCTGCAGCGGCTCACCTACACCGCCGGTGCCGTCGGCCTGGCACTGCTGATAGCGCCGCTGCTGCCGTTCATCGGCAAGGAGATCAACGGCGCCCGCATCTGGATCGGCATCGGAGGCTTCACCCTCCAGCCCGCCGAGTTCACCAAACTCGCCCTGGTCGTCTTCTTCGCCGGCTACCTGGTGGCCAAGCGTGACGTGCTGGCCCTGGCCGGCCGTCGGCTGCTCTTCATCGACCTGCCCCGGGCCCGCGACCTCGGGCCGATCCTGATCGTCTGGGGTCTCAGCCTCGGCGTGCTGATCATGCAGAAGGACCTCGGTTCGTCGCTGCTGATCTTCGGCACGTTCATCGCGATGCTCTACATCGCCACCCAGCGCACCTCCTGGGTGCTCATCGGCATCCTGCTCTTCCTCGGCGGCGCGGTCCTGGCCGGGCTGCTCTTCGACCACGTCGCGGCCCGGTTCGAGGTCTTCCTCAATCCGGAGAGCCAGGTGCTCTTCGATCGCGAGCTCGGCGGCAGCTACCAGCTCATGCAGGGCCTGTTCGGCATGAGCCAGGGCGGCGTGCTCGGCACCGGGCTCGGCCAGGGCCACCCCAATGAGATCCCGCTGGCCTTCTCCGACTTCATCTTCGCCGCCACCGGCGAGGAGCTGGGCCTGACCGGACTGATGGCCCTGCTGATGGTCTACGCCCTGCTGGTGGAGCGCGGCCTGCGCACCTCCATCGCGGCTCGCGACCCGTTCTCCAAGCTGCTGGCGGGCGGCCTGTCGTTCATCCTGGCCTGGCAGGTCTTCATCATCGTCGGCGGCGTCACCAACCTGATCCCGCTGACCGGCCTGGTCACCCCGTTCATGTCCCAGGGCGGTTCGGCGCTGCTGGCTAACTGGATCCTTATCGCATTGCTGGTACGCATGTCGGATGCGGCCAGGAAGCCGCCGCCCCAAGCCATCCAGGACGAAGGAATGACGCAGGTGTTCCAGCGATGAACGGCCCCCTCAAGCGCGCCGCCCTGGCCTGTCTGCTCATGTTCGGCCTGCTCATGCTCAACGTGAACTACCTGCAGGCCGTACGGGCGGAGGACCTGCGCGCGGATTCGCGCAACGTCCGTAACTTCTACGACCGCTACGACGTCGAGCGCGGCCGGATCACCGCGGGCAACAAGGTGCTCGCCGAGTCCGTCGACACCGGCAGCAACACCTTCCGGTTCGAGCGGCGTTACCCCGAAGGCAAGCTCTACGCCCCCGTCACCGGCTTCTTCGCGCCGGAGAGCACCCGCGACATGGAGCGGGCCGAGAACAGCCTGCTCAACGGCACCAGTGCCGACCTGCTGATCCGGCGCAGCATCGACCTGTTCACCGCCAAGAAGACCAAGGGCGCCAACGTCGACCTGACGATCAACCCCAAGGCGCAGGAGGCGGCCTACCGGGCGCTGGGCGCCAGCGGCAAGAAGGGCGCGGTGGTCGCGATCGAGCCGAAGACCGGGGCGATCCTCGCCATGGTCTCGATCCCCACCTACGACCCCAACCTGCTGTCCAAGGCCAACAAGGCTGAGGTCAACAAGGCCTCCAAGAAGCTGGAGACCGACAAGGACCAGCCGCTGCTGAACCGGGCGATCGAGCGTACCTACCCGCCGGGCTCGACCTTCAAGGCGGTCACCCTGACCGCCTATCTGGAGAGCGACGACACCCTCGGCCCGCAGAGCCAGGTGGACGCCCCGCAGCTGCTCGACCTGCCCAACACCACGGCCGACCTGCCCAACCACGGCGGCTCGGCGTGCGGTTCGGGCCATGTGACGCTGTCGTTCGCGCTGGAGCAGTCCTGCAACACGCCGTTCGGCAAGATCGGCATGGACCTGGGCTACGACGCCCTCAAGGACCAGGCCGAGAAGTTCGGCATCGGCGGCGACCCGCTGGCGATCCCGATTCCGGTCGCGGCCAGCAACATCGGCCCCGAGGAGGACAAGGCCGCGCTCGCCCAGGCCTCGATCGGCCAGCGCAACAACCAGATGACCCCGCTGCAGATGGCCATGGTCGCCGCGGGCATCGCCAACAACGGCGTGGTCATGAAGCCCTACCTGGTGAACAAGATCGCGGACGCCGAGGGCGGCGAGGTCGACAGCGCCGACCCCGAGGAACTCTCCACCGCGATGAGCGAGGACAGCGCGCACAAGCTGCAGGAGATGATGGTCAACGTCGTCAAGCAGGGCACCGCCAGGGCCGCGCAGATCCCCGGGGTGACCGTGGGCGGCAAGACCGGCACCGCGGAGACCCTTCCGGGCAAGGACCCCCACGCGTGGTTCATCTCCTTCGCCCCCGTCGAGGACCCCAAGGTCGCCGTCGCCCTCATCGTCGAGTCCGGTAGCGCCGGTGGCGAGGCCTCGGGCGGTCTCACCGCCGCGCCCATCGCCAAGAGCGTGATGGAAGCGGTGCTGGGTAGATGACCGCGTTGCTCGGGGGCCGGTACCGCCCGTTGGGGCGGATCGCGACGGGCGGCATGGGCGAGGTCTGGCGGGCCAGGGACGAGCTGCTCGGCCGCGAGGTGGCGGTGAAGCTGCTCCGTCGGCACGTGGCCGCGGATCCGGCCTTCCGCGAGCGGTTCCGCCGGGAGGCGAGGATCGCGGCGAGCCTCGCCGACCCCGGGATCGCCCAGGTCTTCGACTACGGCGAGGCCGACGACGTCGCCTACCTGGTGATGGAGCTGGTCCCCGGGGAGTCCCTGGCGGGCATCCTGGCGCGTGACGGCAGGCTGAGCGCCGAGATCACCCTGGATGTGGTCTACCAGACCGCCAGGGCCCTGCAGGCCGCGCACGGCGCGGGGATCATCCACCGGGACATCAAGCCGGGCAACCTCCTGGTCACCGGGGCCGGCGTGGTGAAGGTCACAGATTTCGGCATCGCCAGGGCGCTGGAGGCCTCGTCGATGACCCAGACCGGCACCGTGCTCGGCACCGCGCAGTACGTCAGCCCCGAGCAGGCCTCGGGCGAGCCGCTGACCTTCGCGACCGACGTCTACTCGCTCGGCGTGGTCGCCTACGAGTGCCTGGCGGGCCGCCCGCCGTTCGTCGCCGACACCCAGGTGGCGATCGCGCTCATGCACTTGGGCGAGTTGCCCCCGCCGCTGCCGGCGAGCGTGCCCCAGGCGGTGCGCGAGCTGGTAATGGCCTGCCTGTCGAAGGCTCCCGACCGGCGTCCGGCCGATGTCGGGGAGCTGGCCGGGCGGGCGTACGCGCTGCGCGAGTCGCTCACCGCCCCGGGCGCCGCCGGTCTCGCCATGCTCACCGACCCGGCGGGCTGGCAGGTGGAGCCCGCGGGCGAGTGGCCCCGGGAGATCGCCCCCGCCCTGGCCATCGGGATGGGACCGGCTCCGGTGACGGGTCCGGGCACGGCCCCGCAACCGCCCCTCCGGCCGGCTCCGGCGGGCACCGCACCCGATGCCCCGGGCCGTCGTGGCCTGCGCCGGAAAACGGTGATCGTCGCGGCGGCGGCGGGGTGTGCCGCCGCCGTCGGGCTGGGCACGCTGGTGGCCTATGAGCTGGCGGATCGCAACGGCGACAGCGGGCCGGTGGAGCCGGTCGTCACGCGAAGCCCGAGCGCCACTCCTTCGAAGGTACGGCCCAGCAGAACCAAGCCGGTGACGAGCAGACCGCCGGTCTCGCCGACGAAGCCACTCCGCCCTTCACCCACGCCGTCGGCTACGGTAAGCACATCGGTCACACCCAGCCCCCGGCCGACCACGTCGCCACCGCCCAGCCCCAGCCCGACTACTTCGACTCCGACGCCCACCATCCCGACGGCGACACCGAGCCTTACACCGACGAACACCATTCCCGGAACCGGCGGAACAGAGCCACCGAACGGGGAGACGTGATGCGGCAACGGGTCGATGATGGACACCGGTGGCCCAAGAGCTCACCGGCACCCAAGATGAACGGTAAGGGACAGTGCAGGAAATGACTCAGCCCCGACGCCTCGGCGATCGCTACGAGCTTGACGGCGTCGTCGGGCGTGGCGGCATGGCCGAGGTCTATCGCGCCCGAGACATCCGGCTGGATCGGATCGTCGCCATCAAGACACTCCGCGCGGATCTGGCAAGGGACCACATCTTCCAGGCCCGGTTCCGCCGGGAGGCGCAGTCCGCCGCGTCGCTGAACCACCCCTCCATCGTCGCGGTCTACGACACCGGTGAGGACGTGGCGGGCAGCGCGCCGGTGCCGTACATCGTGATGGAGTACGTCGACGGCCGCACGCTGCGCGACCTGCTCCGGGCGGACCGGCGGCTGATGCCCGAACGGGCGGCCGAGCTGGTCGACGGGATCCTGCGGGCGCTGGACTACAGCCACCGCGGCGGCATCGTCCACCGGGACATCAAGCCGGCGAACATCATGATCACCAACAACGGTGACGTCAAGGTGATGGACTTCGGCATCGCCCGTGCGATGGCCGACTCGGCCGCGACCATGACCCAGACCGCCCAGGTCATCGGCACCGCGCAGTATCTGTCGCCGGAGCAGGCCAGGGGCGAGCGGGTCGACGCCCGCAGCGACATCTACTCCACCGGCTGCGTGCTGTACGAGCTGCTGACCGGGCAGCCGCCGTTCACCGGCGACTCTCCGGTCGCGATCGCCTACCAGCACGTGCGCGAGGACCCGATCCCGCCGTCGCAGATCGACCCGGAGATCCCCAAGTGGGCCGACGCCATCGTGCTCAAGGCGATGGCCAAGGACCCGGCGCACCGCTACCAGGGCGCCGGGGAGATGCGGGCCGACATCCAGCGGGCGATGTCCGGCATCCCGATGGACGCCCAGACGATGGCGCTGGCCAACAACCACGGCTCGGCCACCCGGACGATGCAGGCGCCCGGCCCCGGCGGGCCCGCCACCCAGCGCAGCAACGCCGTCCCGGCCTACGAGTACGGCACCGAGGAGGGCGGCCGTGGTGAGCGCGGCCGTCGCCGGCAGCAGAACAGCGGCAACACCGCCGTCAAGACCGCCGCGTGGATCCTGGTCCCGCTCCTGGTCATCGGCGCCTTCATCGGCGTGGGCTACATGTTCCTGAGCTCCCCCGGCGACACCACCGCGGCGACCAAGATCAAGGTCCCGTCCCTGGCTTCGCAGACCGTGGACGCGGCGACCAAGACGCTGAAGGACCTCGGGCTCACGGTGAAGACCGTCGAGAAGTTCGACGAGATGCGCAAGGGCAGCGTGATCGAGACCGATCCGGTGGGCGGCACCGAGGTCGAGAAGGGCGCCGAGGTCACCCTCACGGTCTCCAAGGGCCAGGAGAAGGTCGAGGTGCCCTCCGTGGTCGGCATGACCACGGAGGAGGCCAAGGCGGCCCTGGAGGGGGTGGGCCTCAAGGCGAGCGTGCAGCCCATCGCCTCCGGCGGCCCGCAGGGCAAGGTGATCAAAAGCGATCCCGAGGCGGGGGAGAAGATCGCCAAGGAGAGATCGGTCCGGATCTACATCCCGAAGGAGGCCATCGAGGTCCCCAGCGTGGTCGGGATCTCGGTCTCCGACGCGAAGAGCATGCTCAAGGACTCGGGCTTCACCAAGGTCAAGGTGATCGAGGAGTCGAGCGATCAGCCGGAGGGCACCGTGCTCAGCCAGACCCCCGAGGCCGGCGCCAAGATCCAGCCGGGCATCACGATCACGCTGGTCGTCTCCAGCGGGCAGGCTCCGGAGCCGACCGAGCAGCCGCTTCCGACCGACGAACCGACCATCACCGACGAACCGCAGCCGGATCCGGAGGAGACCGAGGACCCGTTCTTCGACGACCCGCCCACCGACCTGGGCGGCTGATTCCCGCTGCACCGAGACGGCCCCCGCCACCCCGGCGGGGGCTGTCCCCTTTTTCGGGGGCGGGAGCCGGTCGCCGGAAACACGTAAGAGCCCTTCCGTCACTCGGGGGCGATGACGGAAGGGCTCACTGGTTAGTCGTTCAAGACGGTTCCGGCGTTACACGATTCCCGCGAGCCAGTTTCCGAGCAGCCGGTGGCCGTGCTCGGAGATCACCGATTCGGGGTGGAACTGCACCCCCTCGACAGGCGCGGTGCGGTGGCGCAGGCCCATCACCAGTCCGTCGGCGGTGGCCGCGGTGACCTGGAGGACCGCAGGGACCGTCTCCGGCACGACCGCCAGCGAGTGGTAGCGCGTCATGGTCACCGGAGACGGCAGCCCGGCGAAGACCCCGCGGCCGTCGTGTGTGATCGCACTGGTACGGCCGTGCATCAGCTCCGGAGCACGCGCCACCGTGGCGCCGTGGGCGACCGCGATGGCCTGGTGGCCGAGGCAGACGCCGAGCAGCGGAAGGCCGTGGGCCGCGCAGTAGCCGACGAGTGGGACGCTCACCCCGGCGTCCTCGGGGGTGCCGGGCCCCGGGCTGACGAGGACGCCGTCGAAGCCGGCCGCGTCCTCGGCCACCACGTGGTCACGCGGGCGCACGTCACAGGTGGCGCCGAGTTCGCGGAGATACTGGACGATGGTGTGGACGAAGCTGTCGTGGTTGTCCACCACGAGGACGCGGGTCATCGGCCCACCATGGCGTGGTCGAGAGGGACGCGGGGTTCGAGCCAGGGGAACACGAGATACCAGAGTACGGCCGCCGCCAGCCCCGCCAGTACCACCGCGAGGAAGACCCTGGTCACGAGACCGCCCGGGAGCAGCCGCCAGATCCAGCCGTAGACGGGGCTCCTCATCCGAGACGCTCCCGGCTGCTGCCGAGTTTGCCGAAGACGATGAGCCGCTGGGCGGCGGAGTACTCCGGATGGCAGGTGGCCAGGGTGATGAGGGCGTTGGTGGGCTTGCGGCCCGGCCGGTCGGGGACCGGGGCGACGACGCCGACCTCGGTGGGCGCGACGACACGTGTGCCGGTGACCTGGTAGGTGTAGCGGGCTTCGCGGGTGTCGACCACGATGTCGTCGCCGCGGCGGAGTTCGCCGATCCGGTTGAAGGGCGCGGCGTAGGTGGTCCGATGTCCAGAAAGCACGAAATTTCCAATCTTTCCTGGCATGGCGGAGCCGGGGTAGTGCCCCGGGCCCAGCCGCAGCTCCTCCGGGCCCACGCCCTCCACGATGGCGTAGCGGTAGTCGTGCCCGAACCGGGGGATCCTCAGCAGCGCCATCGCCCCGCCCAGCCGGATGGCGCCGAGCCGCGGGGGCTCCTTCTTCTTGAACTCCTGCAGGAGCTGCCTGCGCAGCACCGTCTGCTGCTGCGCGGTGTAGGCGCCGGTCCCCCAGAGGAGATAGGCACAGAAGAGAAGAACGATCACTCCGGCGGTGATGCCCAGCTCCCCGAACGCTCTCAGAGCGGCCCTCATGGGCTCAGGCTAATGACGGTGGATCACCGTGGACGGGCACGAGCCACGCGGTTGGTCCAAGGTTTGCGCTGCGATGATCGCTTCTGGGATCGCCATGTCCCGCATGCGGCGACTATTCTTACTCGGGTCTTCGCCCACCAGCGATTACGCTAGCTGACATAGCCTGCGCCCGGTCCGGATCGCGCAGGGTCGACGCAGGAGAAAACCCAGTGCCCAAGCCCAAGACTCGCAAGAAGGCGGTCTACACCCCGCCGCAGACGACCCAGCAGGTCACGATGAGCCCGCGCTGGCTGGCGCCGGTCATGGTGGCCTCCTGGATCATCGGAATCCTCTGGATCGCCATCTACTACGTGGCGCCCACCGCCCCGCTCATCGGGGCTCTCACCAACTGGAACCTACTGATCGGGTTCGTTTTCATCATCTTCGGTGTGGTGTTGTCCACCCGCTGGCGTTAGGTTTTTCCACAGAATTTATCCACACCCTGGGGACGCATCAGGGTGTGGATCATCCGGGGAAGCTGAATTCGGCCTGGTAGGCGAACGGCGGGAGCAGCAGGACCAGGGCGACGAGCACCACGAGCAGCGCCACGTAACCTCCCCACTGGACCGCGTTGCGGCTCTTCGCCGGGGCGTAGGCGAAGATCCCGCCCACCAGGGCGCCGGTGATCAGACCGCCGAGGTGTCCCTGCCAGCTGATGTTGGGCATCATGATGGTGATCACCGCGTTGATACCGATCAGCCAGAGCACGCCACGGGCGTCGTAACCGAGCTTCCTGGAGACCACGAACAGCGCGCCGAACATGCCGTAGATCGCACCCGAGGCGCCCACCGCGGCGATGCCGAACAGGTAGACGGCGACGGAGCCGCCGAGCGCGGCCAGGAGGTAGAGCGCCAGGAACCTGGCCGAGCCGAGCCGCCGTTCCAGCTCGGGACCGATGGCGTAGAGGGCCCACATGTTGAACACGATGTGGGTGAGCGCGAAGGTGCCCGCACTCAGCGGCATGTGCAGGAAGGCCCCGGTGATCAGGCGCCACCACTCGCCGTTGTAGGCGACGGCCCCGGCGTTCATCGCGAAGGTGTCGGTTACCCAGTCGGTGCTCAGCGTCTCCGCGGCGTAGGCCAGGACGTTGACGATCAGCAGCGCCCAGGTGACCCGGGGGACGGCGACCGCCCGGCCGCCGAAGGCCGACTGTGCCTGCCGTACCGTCTTGTTGCCCTGGGCGACGCACTCGGGGCACTGGAAGCCGACCGAGGCGTCACGCATGCAGTCGGGACAGATGGGCCGCTCGCAGCGCTGGCAGCGCACGTACGTCTCCCGGCCTGGGTGCCGGTAACACGTGGGAACGGCGGCGGTTTCGGGCTCGCCAGGCGGCTGACTGGGTGGCTGGGTGGTCATGGCGTTTCCCTGGCCCCTTCGACCGTGCTGTTGTCCACAGACTGCCAGCTTATTTAAGATCCTGAGCATCTGAGCACGCGAAAAGGCGGCCTCCGCGCGGAGGCCGCCTTTTCGGACAGTCAGCCCTGGACGCGGTCGATGGTGACCGACTCCAGGACGACCGGCTCCTTGGGCCGGTCCCGGGCGTCGGTGTCGGTCTTGGCGATGGCGTCGACGACGTCCTGGCCCTCGATGACCTCGCCGAAGATGGAGTGCTTGCCGTTCAGGTGCGGTGTGGGCACCACCGTGATGAAGAACTGCGAGCCGTTGGTGCCCCGGCCGCCCTGGATGCCGGCGTTGGCCATGGCAAGCAGGTAGGGACGGTTGAAGTAGAGGTCCGGGTGGATCTCGTCGTCGAACTTGTAGCCCGGGCCGCCGGTGCCCTGACCGAGCGGGTCGCCGCCCTGGAGCATGAAGCTGGCGATGACCCGGTGGAAGACCGTCCCGTCGTAGAGCTTGCCGGTGGTCTTCTGGCCGGTCTTCGGGTCCACCCACTCGCGGGCGCCCTCGGCCAGCTCGACGAAGTTGCGCACGGTCTTGGGCGCGTGGTCCGGGAAGAGCTGGATCTTCACGGTGCCGCGGTTGGTGGTCAGGTTCGCGATCAACTTCTCAGCCACGATCGGATTGCCCCCTTCTGGTGTTGGCTAAAGCCGGTGCAAGTTGCTGTTCGTATGGTGTTTTCGTCATTACGACCGTAGCCGGTCCGTCGAACATCCTCCCACGGCCGGTCATGATTGAGCCGCCTTCGAGCGGGCAGGGGTGGCAACGGGGCCCCGACGACTGGGGAGGTTAAAGTGCCTCTTGCACAATTTGGAAAGCGCCACATCGAGATAGTGGTACCGGAAACGCGGCTGGGTCAGGTTAAGGCTCAGGCCGCCCGTCAGGCCGCACGCGCCGCCGATCGGGTGGGACCGATGGCCACCCACGCCCGTGACGCGGCCGGTCACGCCCGTGAGGCGGCTACTCAGGCCCGCGACGTAGCCGCTCAAGCCCGCGACGTGGCCACCCAGGCCCGCGGCGTGGCCAACGACAAGGTCTTCGTGGCCAGGGAATGGGCGGCACCGAAGCTGGACGCCGCCGCGCACTCCTTCGAGGAACAGCTGGCACCGAAGATCAGCGCGATGCTGTCGCAGGCGGCCGCCAGGGTGGATCCCGCACCGGCGGCGAGGTCACGCAAATGGCCGATGGTTCTGCTGCTCACCGGTCTCGCGGTCGGAGCCGTCGGCTTCGTGATGTACCGCAAGAGCGCCGATCAGTGGACCGAGGCGATGAAGGACAGCAGCGCCGACGCGTCCCGCTGGATGGGAGAGAAGGCGCAGTCCACCACGGACAAGGCAGCCGAGGTGGCGCATGGCGTCGCGTCGAAGACCGAGTCCGCTTCTGACGGGCTTGGAGACAAGGCCAAGACCCAGGCAGATCAGGTCTCCAAGAAGATGTCCTGATTCATCGAAGTACGGCCCGCACCGGATGGATGGTGCGGGCCGTACTTCTTGGAGCTCATCTCACCGGGACGACGCCGGGACTGCGGTCCAGGGCGTCACCCGGTCCTGCCGGAACCCTGCCGTTCCGGCCCGCGCTCCGCTCCGCGGTCCGGAACGGTGGGATACGTCCCACTGCTCGGGACCGCGCACCCGCACCGGTCCCCGTCCGGTACGGCGCGCGCCGTGGGCTACTGCCCGGGTTCTCCGGCCTTCTCGGCCTTCTCGTCCTTCAGCTCACAGATGACCATGCCCTTGGGGAGGGCCCTCCCTCGCGCAACCCTGCCGGCCGGAGCCTCCTTGGCCGGCTGGACGGCGTCACGGAGTTCGCCGGAAAGGTCTTCGCCCTCCTCGGTGGGGAGGGCGAAGACCACGTGGGCCCCGGCGTCCTTGATCTCCGCCGACGTGGGCGGGTCGAGCGGGGTGGCCGGGACGGCGGGCGTGGCGGGCACCGCGTCGGTGGCCCCGGTGGCCTCCGCCCATACCTTGCGCTTGGCCCGGAGGTCCTCGATCTCGGCGTCGGTGAGCCTGCGCGCCGTGGCAGGGCCCTTGGCCCGGAGGTCCTTCAGCTCGGCCTCGGTGAGCCTGCGCGCCGTGACGGAGCCCTTGCCGTCGGGACCTCCGCAGGTGGTGATGGTGATCGTCTCCGAAACGGATGGGGCGGGCTCACTGGAGGCGCTGGCCGCGCCGGTCAGGGTCGCCATCAGTGCACCGGTGGTGACCACGGCCGCCGCGAGAAAACGGATGCGCATTCTTGTTCTCCTCGATTGATCGGATCCGGCGGTCACACCGTCCCTCGCGCCGGCTGAACCCAGCCTGAACGCCGCCGAAACCGTCTTCAGGTTGGCTTTAGGTGGGTTGCGGCACGCTGGGCGGCATGCGCCTGCTGCTGGTTGAGGACGAGAAGCGCCTGACCGACCTGTTGAAGGGCGGACTGGCCGGCGAGGGGTTCGCCGTGGACGTCGCCCACGACGGGCGCGACGGCCTGTGGATGGCGAGCGAGAACGTCTACGACGTGATCGTGCTCGACGTCATGCTGCCCCGGATGAACGGCTACACCGTCTGCGCGAGGCTCCGGGACGCGGAGAACTGGACGCCGATCCTGATGCTCACCGCCAAGGACGGGGTGCACGACGAGGCCGAGGCCCTGGACACCGGCGCGGACGACTTCCTGTCCAAGCCGTTCTCCTACGTGGTGCTGCTGGCCCGGCTGCGCGCGCTGATCCGCCGGGGTGGGCAGGCCAGGCCGGTCTCCATCACGGTCGGCGACCTGACCGTCGACCCGGCCGGGCTCCGCTGCCGCCGGGGCGAGGTGGAGATCCCGCTCACCCCGAAGGAGTTCGCCGTCCTGCATGGCCTGGCCCGCAGGCCGGGCGAGGTGGTCTCCAAGGGCGAGTTGCTCGCCCAGGCATGGGACTTCTCCTATGACGGCGACCCGAACATCGTCGAGGTTTACATCAGCGCGCTGCGCCGCAAGATCGACTCTCCGTTCGGCCGGTCGTCCCTGGTGACGGTGCGCGGCGCCGGATACCGGCTGGAGGCCTGAGGATGTCATACCTGTCGGTCCGGGTCCGGGCGACCCTCGCGGCCACCGCCATCGTCGCGGTGGCGCTGGGCGTCGCCGCGGTGGCGCTCGTCGGGGTGCTCAGGGGCAGCCTGGTGGAGAGCACCTCGGCCGAGGCTGCTCGCCGCGCCGACGTCACCGCCGCCCGGCTCGCCACCGCTGCCGAAGCCGCTTCCACTGCCGGTCGGACCGTCGATCGTCTGGACCCCGACGTGCAGATCCTCGACGAGGACGACCTCTCCGCCGACCAGTGGGCATCGGCCACGACCCGGCTCCTCCGACCGGACGTCTCCCGGTCGAGCGTCCTCCGACCGGGCCTCTTACCCAGGGCGGCGAGCGGCTCCGAGCGGGACGTCCCCCAGACGATCAGCGGTCAGGAGACGGCCGGTGCCCGGAAGGTCGTCGGCCGAGCAGCTGCCGTATCCGCCGAGCGGTGGGCGCCCGCCGACTCCTTCGCGATGATCACCGTACCTGTCGACACCACTGAGGGCATGATGCTCGTGCAGGCCAGGGCATCTCTGGAGCCCACCAAAGCAGCCCTGCAGACCCTCCAGGGCCTACTGCTTCCCGGTATCCCCGCCCTGCTCCTGCTGGTCGCGGCCCTGACCTGGCTGGCCGTCGGCCGGGCCCTCGCGCCGGTCTCGGCCATCCGCACCGAGATGGCCGACATCACCGCCAGCGACCTGCATCGCCGGGTCCCGGTGCCGCGCTCCCGGGACGAGATCGCCCGGCTCGCCGAGACCATGAACCGCACGCTCGACCGGCTGGAGTTCGCCGTCGACCGGCACAAGCGCTTCGTCGCCGACGCCGCCCACGAACTGCGCAGCCCGCTGGCCGTCCTGCGGACGCGTCTGGAGCTCGCGCCGTCCGTGCCGCTGGCGGCCGAGGCCCTGACGGACGTGGGACGGATCCAGAGCCTCACCTCCGACCTGCTGCTGCTGGCCCGTCTGGACGCCGGCGAGCCGGCCTGTCACGAGGAGGTGGACCTGGGTCAGGTCACCGCCGAGGAGGCGATCCGGTCCCGGCCCAGACCGGAGATCCACGTCGGGCTGGAGGTGGCCGCCGACGTGCTGGTCCGCGGTTCGGCCGAGGAGCTCCGCCGCCTGGTGGCCAATCTGGTGGACAACGCGGTACGGCACGCGGACTCCACGGTCTCCGTCCGGCTGTCCTCGGACGGAGACGAGGCCGTGCTGGACGTGTGTGACGACGGCCCCGGTATCCCGGCCGAGCAGCGTGAGGCGGTCTTCGACCGGTTTACCCGGCTGGACGAGGCACGGGACCGGGACGCGGGCGGATCGGGGCTCGGGCTCGCCATCGCCCGGGACATCGCGCTACGGCACGGCGGCAGCCTCAGGGCGGCCGAGAAAAGCTCGGGAGCACGGCTGCACGCCCGTTTCCCGGTGATATGAAAACACATGCCCGGACCTCCGGGGCGTCGTCCGCCTCAGCCGATCGGGAGCGCGTAGGTGGTCGCACGGTGCTCGACCACGAATCCGGCACGAGTGTAGACCCCCAGGGCACCGGTCGGGTTGTCGGCGTCCACGCCCAGCCCGGCCTTCTGGTACCCCTGGGCGCGGAACTCGGCGAGGGCGTGCGCGAGCAGCGCGGCGGCCACACCCCTGCCCCGCCACTCCCGCAGGGTTCCGACGATCTGGATCCAGGCCTCGCGGACGCCGGTGGCCTCGGTGTCCGCCGCGAAGTAGTGGGTGAGCAGCACCGCCACGCTCTCACCCGCCCCGTCCTGGACGACGAAGGACCCCTCAGGACGGAACGCCTGCACGCCGGTGATGAAGCTCTTCCAGCTCTCCGGGGTGTGCGGGACGCTGCCCCAGTGGTCGGTGAAGGAGGCGTTGCGCACCCGCCGTGCGGCATCGTCGAGGTCCGCGCGATAGGTGACGATCTCCAGGCCGTCGGGCAGGTCACTCGCGGGCAGGTCGGTGCCCAGGTCGCGGCTCATGCTGTGAAACCAGCGGACCGGGGCCATGCCCGCCCGGGTCACCATGGTCTTCGCGCCCTCGTTGCCGTCGTCCAGGTAGACGTGGAGTTCGAGGGGGCTGCCGGGGAAACGGCGGCCGTGCAGCACCGGGGTAGTACGGATCGCCCAGTCGAGCAGGTGCCCGCCGAGACCGCGACGGCGGTAGTCCGGATGGACCGCGCCCCACAGGGACATCTGGTGAACCGGATCGGCGGCGGGCCGGCAGGCGGTGAGGCCGGCGGCCACCATCCGGTCCCCGTCCCAGGCGGCCAGGGTGCCCTCGGCCACGTCGAGCAGGGGGTTGGCGAGCTGCTCGGCGAGGTCGTCCGCGCTGTAGTGCTCCCCGATACGGTCGGTGGCCTCCACCGCGGCCAGCAGTTCGGCCCACGCGCCCACGTCGTTCTTGGTCAGCGGAATCCAGTCAAATGTCACGATCGGGAGCATATTTTGACATATAGCCATATGGCGAGAGGTTTTCCCTACGCGGAGCCGGACAAGGGTGTGGACCTCGTACGGCTCCGCGGCCTTGTGGCCGGTCACCGATCCTGCGACCGGCGGTCGCTCAGCGGCGGGAGAAGACCGGCTCCCACGAACCGGGCTTCTGGCTGTTCTCGCGGTAGCCGGTGAGCGGCACGGTCTTCCCCCCGGCCAGGTCGACCAGGACCAACCGGTTGCGGAACTCGCTGCCGACGCAGCCGTCGGGTGCCTTGAACTCGCATGCCCAGGCGATCAGACGGTCGTCGTCCGCCCAGGCTGCGAGCTGCTCGATCCAGTAGCCGTCCACCGGCAGGAGCGGCGTCACCTTGCCGGTGCCCACATCCTTCACCCCGGTGACCGCGCTCCGCCGGTCCGGGCTGTCGGTCGCGATCAACCGGCCGCCGGGCGACAACCCGGCCTGCTGGTAGGTCTCGGCCACCTCCGGCGGCGCCGGGCGCGGATTGCCGTCCAGATCGTAGAACTTCTTGGTACCGGGCGGGGTGCTGTTGTGCTCCCACACCAGCGTGCCGTCCGCGCTCCAGGAGAAGTCCAGCCGAGTGGCGAACGCGTTGTTCTCATCCTGCTCCACCGGGTGGAACCCGACCTGCCCGCTGTCCGGGTCGACGATGCTGTACCCGGTCCGGGTCGCGGGCATCATCTTCTGGCTGTTGTTCACCATGGGGTAGGACTCGTCCGGGTTGCCGCCGTAGTTGGTGAGCAGCAGCTTCTTGGCGTCGGGTGACCATTGCACCGCTCCCGCCGGCTGCTCCACGTCGATCCACCGGACCTCGGCGCCGGGACCGGCGATCACTCCGACCCGGCGCGCGGGAAGCTGCTCCAGTACGGCGACCGCCTCCCCGCCCGGTGCGACGTCAAGCCACGCCCAGGGGGTCTTCTTGTAGGCCTGCTCGCCCTTGTCGTAGCGGTGCCAGGTCAGCTTCCGCACCTCCCGATCGTTGGAGGTCTTCACGTTCTCCCAGGTGAAGTAGGAGTAGACCGCCGTGCCACCCGCCGCCACCAGGGTCTTGGGCAAGATCGCGTCCGGATCCCCCACCGTCTCCGTGGACGGGCTCGGATCGGTCATGACGACGACTGCCGCCCGGTCGCCGCCCCCCTGCTGCCCCTCGACCAGAGCCGGGACCGCGAACGCGGCGGCCACGGCGGCCGCGGTCGCCCCCGCGACCACCGCGAACGCCCTGAGCCGGTGACGCCGGCGCCTGCCGAGCGACTTCGACGCCAGGTCGGCGGGGACCTGCGCCTCGTCGGACCAGTCGCGAAAGGTCCGCCTGACGAGTTCGTCGATGGTCATGCCGATGCCTCCCCGAAAATCATGTACGGCTCCCGCAGCTCAGGTGCGAGGTCACGCAGCCGGGCCAGGGAACGATGAGCGGTGCTGCGGACCGTGCCGACCGAGCAGCCCATGATGCGCGCGACCTCGGCCTCCGGCAGGTCCTCGTAGTAGCGCAGCACCAGCACCGCCCGCTGCCTGGCCGTCAGTCTGGCCAGCGCCCGGCGCATGACGATCTGCAGCTCGACCCCGTGCGTGCCGTCGGCCACAGCCCGATCGGGCGACTCGGAGACGGCGGTCTCCCGGCGCCGGCGCCACCAGGAGACCTGCTGGCGGTACATCGCCTGCCGGACGTACGCCTCCGGTGTGTCCACGCTGTGCCACCTGGTGACCGTCTTGGCCAGCGCGCTCTGCAGGAGGTCCTCCGCCGCGTGCTGGTCACCCCCGGTCAGCAGGTAGGCCAGCCGCATCAGCGCGGGCGACCGCGTCGAGACGAACTCGCGGAACCGTCGCTCCTCTGCGGCGTCCACGATCACCTCCACTGTTTGGTTACGTCCTGAAGACGCGCCCGGGGGATCTCACTATGCTCCGCGTGCCGTACGGGATCCGGCGGTCACCCCTTGCAGTGGAAGGTACCCGCGATGGCGAACATCTCCTGCTGCGAGGGTTTGCGGGTGCCGGGGTTGACCGACATGGCGAGCCGGCGCCCGTCGTCGGAGCGGAACGCGAAGGTCATGTAGCCGAGCAGTTCGCCGCTGTGGCCCCACAGGCTCCTGCCGCACGGCAGCGCGTACTCCTGCAGGCCGAGGCCGTACCGGAACCCCACCCCGGTCGCCACCGTGGCCCGCATCGCGTCCAGCGACCGCGCACTGGTCAGCTTTCCGGCGAGAAGGGCGTCGAAGAAGACGGTGAGGTCGCGGGTGGTCGAGATCATCTCACCCGCGGCCCAGTCCAGGGAGGGGTCCATCCGGGTGGCGTCCACCACCTGACCGGTGGACAGGGTCGTGTAGCCGTGGGCGTGCGGGCCGGGCAGGCCGGGCCGGGTGCCGGGGACGATTGTCTGCGTGAGGTGCAGCGGGCGGAGGACCCTGCGCCCGATCTCCTCCCCGTACGGCCTGCCGGTCAGCTTCTCGACGAGCAGCCCGGCGACGATGTAGTTGGTGTTGGAGTAGCGCCACTTCTCGCCGGGCTTGAAGTCCGGCGGCCGACTGAAGGCCACTTTGAGCAGGTGCGCCGGCGTGTAGTCGCGGAACCGGTCCACCCCGCGCCAGCGGTTGGTCGAGTATCCGGGCTCGCTCATGTAGTCGTGCAGGCCACTGGTGTGGTTGAGAACCTGCCTGACGGTGATGCGGCCGCCGTTGGGAACGACACCGGGTAGATGCCGTTCGACCGGGTCGTCGAGGCGCAGGCGCCGCTCGTCGGAGAGCTGGAGGACCACGGTCGCCACGAACGTCTTGGTGACGCTGCCGATCCTGAAGTAGCCGTCGGCGTCGGCGGGCCGGCGTGACTTCAGGTCCCGAACTCCGGCGGCGGCCGCCCAGTCCTGTTCCCGCTCCCGCAGCCGCACCGAGGCCGCCGTCGCCGCCCCGGCCCTCACCAGCCCGTCCAGCAGCACCTTCACCTCCGCCTGTGGCGACTCCGCCCGGACATCCGCGTTCGCGACGGCGGCCGGCCCCGCGGCGAGGGACGCCACGGCCAGCAGGACGGCCGGCTTTCTGGAAAACGTTCTGATCATGCCGGAACGCTACGGAGCGGCGGTGTCCTCCGGCCATGGGGACGACCGCTGACTTCCCGGGCAGAGACCACCGGGGGAAGGCTGGGGAAAACCGCAACCCGACGCCCGGTGTCCCGCGAGATCGCCGGTACGGGGGAGGCACGCTCCCTCGCGGGAGGGAGTGCGGAGATCGCTCTTCCCGGCGATTACTTCCCGGCCGCGGAAAACCAGGATTGAGGCACAAGCACGCCGCTGAGGAGCCCCCTGATGAACCCCCGCATCCCATTCGTCGCAGCCCCCTTGCTCGTCCTGGCCTACGGAGTGATCCGGATCTTCGACGGGCTGGACGGCAGCCGAGGACCCGGCCTCGCCTGGACCTCCGGCCATCTCGCCTTCATCGCGGCGCTCGCCTTCTTCGTCCCCGTCTTCCTGCAGATGCGCCGGCTGGCGGGACGGAACACCCTCTCCACCGTGAGCGCGTCGGTCGGGATCCTCGGTGTCCTGGCGGTCGGCACGCAGTTCGCCATCGACATCGCGGTCGGCTTCATGTCCGCCGACCACGCCGGGATGAGCGTCTACTTCGACCAGATCAAGTCCGTCCCCGGAGTCCCCTTCCTGGTCTATGACGGCGGCCCGTTCCTCTTCTACCTCGCCCAGCTCGCGCTCGTCGTCCAGCTCGCCGCCGCCCGCCGGGTCAAGGTCTGGACGCCGTTCCTGGTCCTGCTCGACCTTCTCCTCCCGTTCCTCGACAAGGACTTCATCCCGCTCGGCGCCGTCTGCCTGCTGGTGTCCTTCGTCCCGCTCGCCGGTCGGGTCGCCAGGCCCGCCAGGCCCGCGCACGCCCTCGGGTAACCGGACACCCATGTCCTCCGTGCCCTCGATGTCCGAAAACCGGAACGAGGCGGCAAGATTGGACCTCGTGTCCGCCCTGCCGTTCCTCATCCCCGTCCGTGACCGATTGCGGTCCCTTCCGCCCCTGTGGCTGGACACGGCGCTCGCCGTGCTCGTGATGGTCGTGCAGCTGTGGCCGTTCTTCTCCCGGGAGAACCCCCACGGCGGACCGTGGCACTGGTGGGGATACGCGGTCGTGATCGCCTCCGCCGTACCCCTGGTGTGGCGGCGGCGGGCGCCGGTGGCCGTGCTGACGGCCACCCTCCTCGCGACCTCCCTCTACGACCTCGTGGACGGGGTGGCCGCACAGCCGATCTGGTACGGCGGGCTCATCGCGATCTACACGGTCGCCGCGCGCTCCGCCCACTTGCCCCGGGTGATCATGATCGTCATCGCGACCGTGGGCGGACTGCTCCTGGTCGGCTCCTCGGAGACCGCGCTGCGCGGCGTCGTGCTGTTCGTCGCGGCGTACGCGGTCGGCCGCGCCTCCGCCGCCTCCCGCGCGTACGCCACCGCCCTGGAGGAGCGGGCCGCCCGGTTGGAGCGCGAACGCCAGGTCGAGGCCGAACGGGCCGCCGAACGCGAGCGGGCCCGGATCGCCCGCGACATGCACGACATCCTCGCGCACGCGGTCAGCCTCATGGTCGTGCAGGCCGAGGCCGGCCCCGTCGTGGTCAGGAGCGACCCGGCCCGTGCCGAGGCGGCCTTCGACGCGATCGCCTCGGCCGGACGCGACGCCATGGTCCAGCTCCGCCGTACGCTGAACGTGCTCAAGGAGGAGACCGGTCCGCGCGCTCCGCAGCCGACCGTCGGCGACCTGGCCACGTTGGCCGAGCAGGTCTCCGGCACCGGGCTGAGCGTGGCCTACTCCGTCTCGGGCGAGCCGCGGCAACTGCTCCCCGACACCGAGGTCGCCGCCTACCGGGTGACCCAGGAAGCCCTCACCAACATCGTCAAGCACGCGGGCGCCACCCGCGCCGACATCCGACTCCGCTGGCAGGACGACACGCTCATGATCAGCATCACCGACGACGGACGCGGCTCCGTGTCGTCCCTCCCCTCCGGCGGAAACGGCCTGGTCGGCATCCACAAGCGCGCCGCCGCCTGCGGCGGCTCCGCCACCGCGGGCCCCCGCCAGGACGCACCGGGCTTCCAGGTGGTCGTACGGCTGCCGCTGGCGGTGACGGCATGACCACGAGATGCGCGGACGACGGCGACCGGGCCGCCAGAGACGGAGTGTGACGGCATGACCGTGAGAGTCGTGAGACGGAGTGTGACGGCATGACCGTGAGAGTCGTGGTGGCCGACGACCAGGAGCTGGTGCGTGCCGGGTTCAGCATGATCCTCGACGCCCAGCCCGACATCGACGTCGTCGCCGAGGCCGGCGACGGTGCCGAAGCAGTCGCGGCGGTCCGCGAGCACCGGCCGGACGTGCTCCTTCTCGACATCCGGATGCCCACGATGGACGGCATCGAGGCGGCCGGGATCGTGTGCGCCGAGAGCGACTGCCGGGTGCTCATGCTGACCACCTTCGATCTGGACGACTACGTCTACGACGCGCTGCGGGCGGGTGCGAGCGGATTCCTGCTCAAGGACGTCCGCCGCGCCGACCTCGTGCACGGGGTACGGGTGGTCGCCGCCGGAGAGTCGTTGCTCGCGCCCTCCATCACCAGGAAGCTGATCGCCGAGTTCACCTCCAGAGCCGTGGCCCGTCCCGTCACCCTCCCGGCCACGCGGCTCGCCGCGCTCACGGCCCGCGAGCAGGAGACGCTCCAGATGATCGCGCGCGGGCTGTCCAACGCGGAGATCGCCGAGACCATGGTGGTCAGCGAGCACACCGTCAAGACGCATGTCAGCAACGTGCTCACCAAATTGGGTCTGCGCGACCGGGTCCAGGCGGTGATCGCCGCCTACGAGACCGGCCTCGCGGTCCCCGGCGGACCGGGATAGACCGCGGCAACGGGCATGCCCCCCGAAGGATGAGTCACCGGTGAGCGTCCGCCGTGTCGTGCCCGGCATCCGATCCGCGGGCACCTCCGGCGGAGCCGGCGCCCCCGTACCGCGATCTCCGGTGCGTCGGGGGCCGGCGCACCGCGCGCCACCGGCGCAGTAGTCTCGGCTAACGCGGTTCGCAGACCACGAGACCGCCCGCACGACATGACCACCGCGATGGAGCTCACCGCAGCAAGGCTGAGGCCGGAGCTCCATCGCCGCCAGGGAAAGGACCAAGCGGTGACCACCGAACGGGTCGGCCCGTCCCCGACCGCGGGCGAGCGCGAGATGCTGCGCACCTACCTCGACTACCACCGTGCGACGCTCGCCATGAAGTGCGACGACCTCTCCGACGAGGACCTGCGCCGCCGGTCGATGCCACCCTCGACGCTCTCACTGCTCGGCCTGGTACGGCACATGGCCGAGGTGGAGCGCACCTGGTTCCGCCGGGTGATCAACGGGGAGGACATCCCGCTCGTGTGGTCGGACGAGGGCGACTACCAGGTGGCGTACGACGCGGGTGCGGCCACCCGGACGGAGGCGTTCGACGCCTGGCAGGCGGAGGTCGGGCACTCCCGCCGGATCGAGGAGGCGGCCGAGTCGCTCGACGTGACCGGCTACCAGCCCAGGTGGGGTGCGGACGTGTCGCTGCGTATGGTGATGATGCACCTGATTCACGAGTACGCCCGACACAACGGGCACGCCGACTTCCTGCGCGAGGGGATCGACGGGACCGTCGGAGCCTGATCGCATCGGCCGTTTCGACTGGCACGATCCGGGTGAGCCGGCTCGCCTCGCCGGTGCCGCAGGCGGCGGACCGGATGTCTTCCGCTCAGTTACCCCACGGCATCATCGTCAGCACCTTGCCCTTGAGGTTCGCCGCCAGATAGCCGGTGGCCATGTGGTCGTCGATGAGATAGACCAGCAGCACCGGTTGATTGTTCGCGAAAGTCCAGGAGCCCTCCAATATCACGTAACGCATGCTCGGATCGGTGATGCCGAGTTTCCGATCCGCTATGCGCCGCAGTGCCGGAAGCGCGTTCCAGTTGAACGATCTCAACCTCACCTCCCGCTGGCCCGGCATCAGGATGCTTCCGTTGCGGCGGCTGACCTGCCCGTCCCGGTAGGTGAAGGTGTCGTAGACATCCTTCCTGCCGGGGACGAGGGCATCCGCGCTCGCGTGCTCGTCGTACACCGTGAAACGGATGAACTTGGTGCTGCCCGCCGCCGCCTCCATCGCTTTGATCACTTCCATGATCCGGCTGGGCGTCAGCAGCGTTCCGGACCCGGTGTGCTCCGCGGTCGGCTCCGCGGTCGGCTCCGTGCTGTGCTTCGCGGTCGGCTCCACGCCGGGGGTGACGGAGTTGATCGCGAGGCCGCCGGAGGAGTGCGAGACCTCGGGGGTCACCTTGTCTTCAGGGTCGTTTCGAAGGTTGGGGAGGAGGACCAGAGTGGTGAGGACCACGCTGAGTGTGACAGCCCCGGCGATCGTCACCGCACGGAGCCGACGGGAGCCGCGGCGCGGCACCGGAAGCGGGAACGGGGGTTGCGTGTCTGGGGTCTGGCCGGCCGCCTGGCTCAACATCCGGTCAAGCTCCGCCGCCGATGGGCGGGCGGCTGGATCCTGTGTCAGCAGAGCCCTCAGGACGTTCGCCAGCGGACCGGCCCGGTGCGGCGGCGGGACCTGACCGTTCAGTACGGCCGCGAGTGTGGCCATCACGGTGGGGCGGCGCATGGGATGGCTGCCCTCCACCGCCACGTACAACAGCATGCCCAGGGACCACAGGTCCGAGGCGGGATTGCCCTCCTGGCCACGCAGCCGCTCCGGCGCGATGTACTCGGGCGAGCCGACCAGATCGCCGTTGGCCGTGAGACCGGGCGCGTCATGCAGCGCCGCGATGCCGAAATCGGTGAGCACCGGGCTGCCGTCGGCGCGCAACAGCACGTTCGCGGGCTTCACATCGCGATGACAGATGCCCGCCATATGAGCGGTGTGCAACGCGGCCAGAATCCCGCGCCCCAGGTGCGCCGCCTCCGCCGGTGCCAGCGGCCCCTGCGCGAGGCGGTCCTGCAGGGAGCGACCGCGCACCAGCTCCATGACGATCCATGGGTGCGCCATCTCGGTCGCGTCCACGATGTGGTGGATGGTCACCACGTTGGGATGGTCGAGCCGGGCCAGCGCGCGCGCCTCTCGCAGCACCCGCTCGCGCAGCATCCGCGCCCTGCCGGGATCTTCCTCCATCGGGCCTGACGGGCGGACCTCCTTCAGCGCCACGTCACGGTGCAGGGCAAGATCATGGGCACGCCACACCGTGCCCATGCCACCGCTCCCCAGCCGCTCTATCAGCTCGAAACGGTTGTCGATCACCATCCGCCCAGGAGTCACAGCGCACAGCCTAGGGCCCTTAAAAGCGGACGGATATCTCATTCATCGCTATCTGCACCGCCCCGGCCGTGACCCGGAGTGCGCGACCCGGCCATGAGCCGTACCGGGCGGATGCGGATGCGATGACACGGGGAGGAAGTCGCCTTCCCGGGCCATCAGATCGTTCGGTACCTTGCGTACGGCGACGGCGTCGAGGGGAGGCGCGACAGCTCGTCGACGCTCGCCCAGGTGCTACCGGAGTGCCGCCGCGGTCTAGGTTGAGCTGGTGATATCGGTCCGGCGGCCGAGCGCTTCCAGTGGGTCGGTGAGCAGATCGGAAAAAGCGAGTTCGGCCGCACCGACCAAAGTGGTGTCGTCTCCCAGCGCTGCGGTTCGCAGTTGCACTCTCTCCCGGGAAACCGGCAGTACATTGGCCATGATCCGGTTGCGGACCTGAACCGCCGAACCCCGGTAGACCTCGCGCAACATCCCACCGAAGATCACCAGGCCGGGATTGAAGACATTGATCAGATTCGCGACGCCGATCCCGAGCCAATCGCCGATCCGGTGCAGCGCCTCCCGGGCCGCGGTGTCGCCCTGTTCGGCCGCGTCCACCACGGCGCGTACCCCGTCGTGGCCGACCAGTTCGGCGGATCGGTTGGCAGCGGCGAACAATGCCTGCTCACCGACCTCCGCCTCCAGGCAGCCACGCGAACCGCATCCGCAGAGCCGCCCGTCGTAGGGGTTCACCACCATGTGCCCGGCCTCGGCGCCATAACCGTCGTTGCCGTCCAGCAGTTTGCCGTCCACGATGATCCCGCCGCCCACCCCGACGTCACCGTGCAGGTAGATCAGGTTTTGATAACCGATACCCACACCGCGTTCGTGCTCGGCCATCGCGCCCAGGTGGGCCTCGTTGCCCACCTGTACCGGCAGCCCGAGCCCCAACCGACGGCCGAATTCAGCACCGAACGCCTGGTCCATCCAGCCCGTGTTCGGCCCGAAACGCACCATCCCATCAGCGGGCCGGATCATCCCGCAGAAAGAAGCGCCGACCCCGACGCATACCGCGTCCCGGGGCGCGTCACGGATCAGTTGCCGGGCGAACTCGGCGAGTGTCCCGACCACGTCGTCGAGGTCCGGGTACTTACGCCGCCGGACAGCCTCCCTACGGGCCAGGATCATGCCCCCCAGTCCCACCCGGGCGGCCAGCAGCCGGTCCACGGCGACATCGAAGGCCAACACGTACACCCGATGGGACTCCGGCCTGACCACCAACGAAGGACGGCCCGCTCTGCCGGTTTCGCCGGGAAGCTCCTCACGGATCAGACCCGCCGAGGCGAGCTCCGTGGTCAGCGCCATGATCGTGCTGCGGTTCAGGCCCATCCTGTCGGCCAGCGCCGTACGGGAGGCGGGTCCTCCCAGATGCACATGCCGGAGCAGGGTGCCGAGATTCCGCCTGCGGATCTCTTCATTGGACGGGCCCGCTTTCGAGGTCGTCCGGGCTCTCATCGTCGTGGGCCCCTGATGGCTCGTGGGCTTGAGATCGTGTGCACTGTGATGGTACGACAGCAGGCCCACACCGGCCGAGGCAACGGACGGAGCGGTGGCGGTTCGAACTCCTGACATCCCGTCTGCCGACCGGGCCGAGCAGCCGGGACGACCGGCCTGACCTCGACGGTGTTCCGCCGCCGGGTCCGGTGCCTTCCTTGACGGGTTCGCCGCCTCCCTTGACGGGTTCGCCGCCGACGCCCGGCGGGAGGTTCGGCGGTCAGAAGAGGGTCAGCGGCTCGGTCGGCATGGGCTCGGGCAGCGGCTCGATCCCGGGCAGCCGGGCCCGCACGTCGTCGTGAAAACGACGGGCGAGCATCAACGCGTCGGCGTTGTCGGGGGTGTGGATGAACACGGTCGGCGAGCGGCCTTCGCACAGCCATTCGGTGACCACGCCGATCCAGTACTGCCAGCCCTCGACCGTGCGCGCCGTGGCGTCCCGGCCGAGGTAGCGAATGATCGGACGGTCGGTGAGAGCCGATGACCGGCGCGGCACGCGCGGTTTCTTCGTCCACGCGTCTCGCTCGGCGTCGCTGGTTGGCGGGCTCTGGAAGAGGACGGTGGTGTCGAACGGGACCCACTCGGCATCGACCCCGGCGAGAACCCTTTCGAGAAGCCCCGCAGATCGCGCGTCCTCGAAGAACGCGCGGTGGCGGACTTCGACGGCGTATCTGTGCGAGCGGGGAAGCCGGCGAAGAAAGCCCGCCAGGGTGCCGAGGTCGGCCGGGGCGAATGATCCCGGCAGTTGGATCCAGAGGGCGTGGGCTCGCGGCCCGAGTGGTTCGATCGCCTCCAGGAACGATCGAAGCTCCTCGTCGATGCCGGTGAGACGGTGCCCGTGTGTGATCGACTTGGGCAGCTTGACCACGAAGCGGAAATCGGGGGCGGTCTGCGACGCCCACGACTCCACTGTGCTCCTCGCCGGTGTCGCGTAGAACGTCGTGTTGCCCTCCACCGCGTTGCACCAGGTCCCGTAGGCCCGCAGGCGCTCCCCGGGAGGGAGCGGATGCGGCAGGAACCGTCCCTGCCATGGCGTGTGAGTCCACATCGCGCATCCCACGTGAAGCCGCATGGCATCGACGCTATCCGAGGCCGACGGGAGAAAAGGCCGAGCCTGCGCCGGAGTGAACGCTCTGCCCGGCAGAGCGATCTGACAGCCGTCTGGGAGAAGGCACGATTGGGCCCGCCCTTGGCTCTCACGAGGTTGACGTCGGACTCCTGACTTCCTGCTTGCACATCGGTCCGCGCTTGGGCCGTACGGGCCGCGAGCCGGGTGGACGGCTCTCCGCGAGTGACCGTGACTGACCGCCGTTCACCACCCTTGATGGCCCGTCACCGGCCCGGCAGTCGCCTTGGTGGATCCGCCGGCGACCACCTGAGGATGCTCTCCGCGAATCTCGCGGCGTCCTGCTTTCGGCGAGGAACCGTCAAAGTCCTGTGGATTACACGGAGGGGTCAGGGCCCTGTTCTCGGGGGGTGGGTGGCGTCGTAGCGGCCTCGGTTGTTGTTTATCTCATGTCGGTGTGTGGTGGCCCATTCGCCGAGGGCGACGACGGAGTCCAGCAGCGTCGCGCCGAGTTCGGTGAGCGCGTAGTCCACGCGTGGGGGGACGCTGGGATGGACGGTGCGGGTCAGTAGGCCGTCGCGTTCGAGGTGCCGCAGCGTCAGGGTGAGCATGCGCTGGGAGATGCCGGTTACGGCGCGGTGCAGTTCGCCGAAGCGCAGAGTGCGGTCGCGGAGTTGCCCGATGATCAGGATGCTCCACTTGTCGCCGATCAGCGCGAGGATCTGGAGCACCTGCCGACATATTTCCTCATCCGACTCCTCGGGCTCGCGGTCATCGATGTTCGCTGGGGAAGATCGCGCGGCGCCGGGGTGCTGCGAGGCGGGGGAGATCGTCCTGCGGGTCGCCAAGAGTTACCTCCGTGTGCGTTGCTGACAGGAATGTGCCGTCTTGCCACTTTCGTAGTGACAAATCATGCTGCTACGAACAAACAGTAAGCGGTCGCGAGGTCGGGGTAAGGCAGTCCCGGCCTGACCGCTGTGATCGGAAAGGACCTGTAGTGGAGAAGACGCTCGTTGTCGTCGGTGCCGGCCCGGGGTTGGGAATGGGTGTGGCTCGCGCGTTCGGCCGCCATGGCTTCCAGGTGGGGCTGATCGCCCGCACCAGGGAGAAACTGGACACCCTGGTCGGTGAACTGACCGGGCTGGGCGTCACCGCCGCCGCGTTTCCCGCCGATATCCGTGATCGTGACGCCCTCACCACGGCCCTCACCGCGGCGAGGGACACGCTGGGGCCGATCGACGTCCTCGAATACAGCCCCAGCCCCACCGGGCCGATCACCAACGCCGTACAGACCACGGTCGAGTCCGCCACCGCGCAGTTCGAGCTGAACGTGCTGGGCGCGGTGAGCGCGGTGAGCGCGGTGCTGCCGGACATGCGTGCCCGAGGCGACGGCACGTTGCTGCTGACCACCGGCGTCTCATCGACGATTCCCGCACCGTTTCTGGCCAATGTGGGTCTTGCCATGGCCGGTCTGCGGAACTGGGCGCATACGCTGCATGCCGAGCTCAAGGCCGAGGGGATCTACGTGGGAACGGTGACGATCGCCTCCGGTGTCATCCCCGGCGGCGGCGAAGCCGATCCCGATGCCATCGGCGACCGCTACTACCGCATGTATCAGCAGCGAGACCGCGCCGAACAGGTCATCGGCGATCTGGACGCGTTCCGCGCCCTTGTCGCCCAGTATGTAGGGGGGCACGCCGAACCGGCCACGTCCACTGTCCGCTGAATGCTCCGTTCCTCATTGGAAGTGCAGATCACCGCTGCTCAGGCTCAGACCGGACGTAAGCCCATAGAGCACCCACAGTGATTTTCCCGTCAGCGGCGCCGTCTTCGCGGCCGAGAATCGATGACGCTCGCCAGGTACGAGCTGATCGACGCGGAGAAGGCCCAGCACACGATCGTCAAGATGTGCGTCTGGCTGAACGTGTCACGCTCGGGCCACTACGAGTGGCGCGAGCGGCCGGCCTCGGCCACCGCGCAACGCCAGGTGCCACTCACCCGGCTGCTCGCCGAGGCCTTCGCCGACTCACACGAAACTCACGGTCACCGGCGGGCGCACGCCGCTCTGCTACGCCATGGCGAGCGCTGCTCCGCCGCTCGGCCTTCCGGCGGCGACCGGAGCGGCACTACCGGCGGCCGGGGCAGGAGCGGAGTTCGTACACGATCTGCTCACGGATCTCGTCCGGCAGTCCCTTGCAGGTGGCCAGTCGCATCAGAGCCGCCCGGCTCTCGGGCACGGCCTTGGTGCAGCGGAGTGCCCACACGGCCTTCTCGGCGGCCATCCCCCGCTGCGCGTACAGCTCCGCGAGGTCCATGAGCCAGGGCGTGAGCGCCTTTTCGTCATCGACCATGAGGCCGCACCAGTGCAGGGTCTGCTCGACGATCCAGGCGATGACGCGCCGAGTCCAGATCTCCTCGAAGTCCGTGGTGTCGATGCCCTGGCGGGCGCACTCAGCCTTGGCATCAGCCATGCGCTCGGCGGTGACGTGCCGGGCGTAGGGCATGCGTTCGCGCAGCATGGCTCGGATCCCGGTCCACTCGGGGTGCCGGTCGTCCGCGTGATCCCAGACGATCGGCTCCTCTGGGGGCTCGGGCGAGGCGAGCACCGCCCGGGGCAGGCATGCTTCGAGCACGGCCTGCGCGTAGGTCAGGTTCTCCTCGTTCTCCTCTGTCTCCGGTGGCCAGACGAAGCCCGAGCCCCAGGAGAACGGGTAGGCCCGGACCACGTCCGGCAGCAGCGGTGTTTCGTCCGAGATCATGTGACTCCCAGGTATCGCAACGCGCTCTTGGCCCTGCGTCTTGCCGATCCGGGGGCGGCCTGCCTCCCAGCATGCGAGGTCAGCAGCATGCAGCATATTGACTGCGTCGCGGCGCATCGAGTCAGCAGCCCACACCTCAGGTGAGACGCCTTAGAGGTATGAGGCGATCTTCCTGGCGGCTTCCACGATGTTTCACCGGATACAGGCCCTCACGCTGCATACAGCACTCGGGCCTCGGTAAGAACCTGGTCGCGGATGACCCAGTGGAGACCTTCCTTGGAGACCACATCGACCTTACGGCCCAGCAGATCTTCCAGTTCCTCCTGGAACGCGAAGAACTCAAGCCCGATGTTGCTGTCGGGCTTCAGAACATAGAGGAGGTCGATGTCACTGCCGTCTCCGTCCTCGCCACGAGCAACCGAGCCGAAAACAGCCAACTCGGCAATCCCGTATTTCTCGCACAGCTTGACCAACTGCGCGTAGACGGTCGTGAAGTCAACACTCATGGCATCTCCTGGTTCCCAGGATGTCATCTCAACCGCGACGCCGCACGATTCGGCCCTATCTTCCCCCACACCAGCCGGGCGTCACCGCTGCTCACCTCGGGAAGCCCGCGCATCATCTCCGCATGCCGCCCGCCACGCTCCTGCTCTCCGTGTGCGTGATGACTGCTCCACCTGTCAGGGATCTCGCACCCAGGAGGCTCCGCAGGGACGGCCGTCGTGAATGCGGCCTTCGTAGCGGGAAGCATCTCGCCGCTGGACACGGCCAAGTCGCTGCAAGCCGAACTTGAGCGGCAAGAGATCTTCGCCGACGTCCACGATGGATACGGCCTGGCGCTGGTGTCGGTCTGGGTGGGACTGATCGTCTGGTGCGACGGCGACCGGTTCTGGTGGCGTACCGGCTGGGACGATCGGCGTAAGCGCTTCACCTACGCCTGGCACCCGGCGATCGAGCCGGCCCGCGCTGCCCATCGGGTCGCTTTCCGATACCGGGACCTCCGCAACGCGCCTCCGCCATCTGAGTCGATCGCCGAGAGCGCACCGTGTTCCCGCTCGACGAGTGCCTGAGTCCGCACGTGGCGATGGCCCAGCGCGATCATGTGCGGCTGGACTGGCGGGAACCGCAGCGGGCCCTTGAGCGGGTGCAGTCGAGAGGGTGGACCTGCGCGTGCCGGGCCACGGTATACGAGCTGTGCGAGGGCGGGGGGCAGGCGTTCATCCGGCGGACCCTCCAGCTCGAAACCGGCCACCAGATCCACGAGACCCACCGATGGTCGATCACTGAAGCTCGGGCGACCTGGACAGGGCTGCTGTCCGGACGAGCCCGCTAAACGAGTGTGGCGGTGCGGCTGACGAGGCCGAATGAAGATCAACAACCAGGTTGCGGCAGCATGCCTGACCTGGGCTTTTCTGTGTCCGAGAAGGAGTGGAGCCTAGGAGATTCGAACTCCTGACATCCTGCTTGCAAAGCAGGCGCTCTGCCAACTGAGCTAAGGCCCCGAGATTCAAGTCGCCGAACCGGGCATCCGCCGCACGACCTGCTTCAGTCGTACACCGTAGCAACAGGGAGCGCCTTCGCGCCACTTGGCCCCCGCCTCCACCCCCGCGACCGATCAGGCGCCATGTAGATGGCCCCGAATCCGCCTTTTCATCCCATCCATTATCGCAATTTAGAGCACTTCCTTCATATAAATCAATTTCGCATTGAAACGGTCCAAGTTCTGTTACCTTGACGGTCCAATCCCTTCAGATATCAGGAGTTTCATGTGAAAAGAGGCATCACGACCTTCGCACTCGCGACCGTGGCCGCATTCGCCACCATGGGATCCGCCCTTCCGGCCGAAGCCGGGCCCACGGTGCCGAAAGGCACGGTGAAAGCCGTGGTGAAGAAGGTGATCGACGGCGACACCCTGCTTCTTGTCGTCGGCCGCAAGGAGATGAAGGTCCGGGTGCTGGAGGTGAACGCGCCTGGTGGAAGGGAGTGCTGGGCAAGAGAGGCGACCGCGCGGACGGCCGGCCTGCTGCCGGTGGGCTCCACGGCCTACACGCTGGCCGACCGGAAGCCACGGGACGGAAACGGCCTCAACCTTCGCTATGTCTGGAATTCCAAGGGCGTTTTCGTCAACCGTAACCTCATTAGGGACGGCTATGCGAAATGGAAGTCGATGACGCCAAATGACCGTTTTACTAAAGTCATCATAGGCGACCAGAAGAAGGCGGCCCGGGAACGGCTCCGGATCTGGTCCGGAAAGTGCGGCGGCACGGCCACCCCAGCACCCACCAGGACTCCGAAGCCGCCGAAGCCGAGCGATCCGCCGACACCCAGGCCGAACGCCACGCCGACGCCGACGCCGAGCAACGGAGCCGGCGGCACCGACCCGCGGTTCCGGACCTGCGGGGAGGCGAACGCCGCGGGCTACGGGCCCTACCGGCGTGGGACGGATCCCGAGTACGGCTGGTACCAGGATCGCGACGGAGACGGCCTGGTCTGCGAACGCTAGTGGCCTCACGCCGAACGTCGACCAGGACGTCCTGATCAGGGGCAGGCGTCTCGGTCCGGGAAGACCCGGCCAAGGTTCGGAGCCGCACTGACAGATCGCCGATCCGCCGGGCCGTCACCCGGAAGAAGCCGACTGTCCCTCAGTGGGAAGAACCGGAGACCGCACGGGACGGTCAGAAGGTGGAGGCGCCCACCGGTGTCTCCACCTGGTCCCGACCGAGCACCAGGCCGGGCAGGTCGGCGATGGAGTCCAGGATGTGCGTGGCACCGCCCTTGAGAAGGCGCTCCTTGCTGTGCACACCGGTCAGAACGCCTGCGACCACGGACGCGCCGGAGCGACGGCCGGAGAGCATGTCGCTCTCGGAGTCGCCGGCCACCGCCACCTGGCGGACGTCCTCGATGCCGAGGCGGAGAACCGCGGTGAGGATCATGTCGGGCATGGGGCGGCCCCGCCCGGCGTCCTGGGGGCAGAGCACGAGGTCGACCTTGTCGGACCAGTTCAGCGCGGACAGCATGCTGTTGATCGTGGTCCGGCTGAAGCCGGTGGTGAGACAGATTTTGACCCCCGCGGCGCGGAGCTTCTCCAACGCCTCGACGGTGCCGGGCGGCGGAACCAGGCCCGCGCGTCCGATGACGCCCTCGTAGGAGCGCTCGAAGGTCAGACTGGCCGCCTGGGCCTGGGCCTCGTTGTCGGGGAAGATGCCCCGGAAGACCTCGATGGTCGGGCAGCCCCGGGACCGGTGCACGTGCACCATGGCACGTGCGTATGCGCCGGTCCCAGGGACGATGCCCTGCGTGGCGATCGCCTCGGCGAACGCCCGCTCGACCATGGCGACATCACCGATCGTGGTGCCCGCCAGATCCAGGCAGGCAAGCCTGATGGGTATTACTTCCCCATCGTGGGCAAGAACCATGAAAGCACCCAAATCGGTAGCCGCGTTGTCAGTTCTCGCTGCCTGTGGCCTCAGTCCACAGGTCCAGCTCGGCGCGGTCCGCCTGCACCTTGCGCCAGACCAGCAGTCCCCCAAGCGCAACAAGTGCCAGAACGAGCAGCTTCTTCACGGTGTGACCCCACTTCTCGACGGTCTCACCTGCCGGGGTGAGACAACGCCCGGTTCCAACGGTTCCCTGCAGCCTAGCAAGGGTTCGGGCCATGAGCTGGTTTGCACCATAAGCCAAGGTGGCGAATCTACGCCAACCGGGTGATTTTAATCATCATGCGGTACGGCTCGCGCTCAAACGATCGCGATCCGCGACGAGTTCGACCTCGAAGCCGTCCTCGTTCTCAAGATAACCCGCATAATGGCCGGTTCCGCCCGCATGGGGATGCCGATCGGTGAACATCAGCGTCCATCCGTGCTCCGGCGCGGCCGCGACCAGCGCATCCACCTGTTCCGGCCCGGGTACACGGAACGCCAGATGATTCAGACCCGGTCGGCATCGATCGTGTGAGGAGGCGGTCAGCGCGGGGGACTGCTCGACGACGACGTACACCCCGTCCTGCGCCCAGCTCCGCCCGTCGTCCCACTCCTGGAACGGCTGGTATCCCATCTCCCCGAGCAGCCACCCCCACGCCTTCACCGCGCGGTCGAGGTCGGGCACCCAGAGTTCGATGTGATGCAACATGATCGCTCATAATGCCATCCATGACCGTCACCGGCCAGGTCGGCGGACAAGTCGCCGTCTCTTCGATTCGATCATCCCGTTCGGCGTGCCGCCGTCCGTCGCCGTGTCCCGCAACCGGCCCGGCCGGATCCTGCGGGCTTTCCACCTCGCGCCCGCCGGACAGCGGTGGCGGTCGGTGGAACCGGGTCTGTCACCTGCTCTGGACAAGGTCCGCGTAGTCGGGGTGACGCTCGATCCATCCCTTCACGAACGGGCAGCGGGGCACGACCTTCACACCTTCGGCGCGGGCCGCGTCCAGTGCCGCCCGGACGAGCGCGCCGCCCACCCCGTTGCCTTCGAACTCGTCGTCGACCTCGGTGTGGGTGTAGACGATGACGCCGTCGTGCCGGGTGAACTCCAGCTGTCCCGCGTGCTTGCCGTCCACCCCCGCCTCGAAGTAGTCGCCACCGGGCGAGAGCGTGACATCAACCTTCATCGGGGTCTCCTTCGTCTGGGCCGCCGGATGGCGGTGCATCGATCAGCCGATCTGCTACGGCGTTCATTCCCTTGCAACCTACGAGATGCCCCGGCGGTGCGACGGCCGCTCCACGGTGCCTCACCGGGTGATCACGCGGTGCCGTACCCACCGAGCCGGGCGGAGCGGGGCACCGTCCGGGAGTGGGAGAACGGCGGCCGACCGCTCAGTGGACACCTTCCGGGGATAGCCGACAAGATTTTGAAGGATCGGTAAACTAAGGGGGGATTACGGCGGCGTTGAACCGGCAGGCTGTCCCAGACCGGTCTGCGCCCTCCCGAAAGGTTCGAGATTGCGGGTGAACGACGTCGGCACACAGCAGATCGTTTCATCTCCCAGGACGTCGTCCGATGGCACCGCCACGCCGGCTCCTCCCTTCCCCCGATCGTCTGCAGAGGTTTCCCTGTGAGCGCCGCCGTCCACGTCACCGCCGTATCCGACGACACCCTGGAAGACGTGACCATGCTGGCCCTGGCCGGTGAGCTCGACTTCACCAACGCCGAGCGGTTCCATTACGACCTCCAGGAGTCCATCGGCTCGGAGCCGTGCGACCTCATCATCGATCTGAGCGACCTGACGTTCTGCGACTCCACAGGAATCCAGATATTTCTGGCTGTCCGCAAGCTCGTCCACGATCGTGGTAACACCATCGCGCTGGCCCGGCTCCACCCGCGCCTGGAGAGGCTCTTCCATCTGACCGGGCTCACCGACGCCTTCAGCGTGCAGCCCACCGTCGACGACGCCATCGAACTCCTGCGGTCACGGCAGTCGTCGTAAAGCCCCGTACGCGCAGGACACGGGCGGTTCTCGCACGCCCGACCGTTCCCCCCGATCCCCCGACCGTCCACACCACCGTCCCTGCCCATCCACACCGCCGTTGTCCCGCCCGTACACCACCTTTTCCCGCCCGCACAGCACGCCGACGCGGTCCGCGCACCGATCGGCGGCGCCCTTGCGAGGGTGGGACGACCCCCGCCGGATATCTCTCCGCCCGTATGGTCGTAAGTTGGCAATGGCCGGGCAGGTGTTTAGCATCATGTAACTCGTCAGCAACGCCCTGGTTCTGGAGCAAGTCGGCTAACCCCCCGGGTGACTGCCAGACAAGGCGACGTCAAGGGGGTGTCGTGACCGGCGACCACGGCCAGCACTGGCCGATCGACGACGATCTCACCGCTCTGCGGCAACGTCTCCTCCAGCACGCGGCCCAGGCGGGTATGAGCGGCGAACGGCTGGACGACCTGCTTCTCGCCGCCAACGAGGCCGTCATCAACGTTCTGGAACACGGCGGCGGCAAGGGCACGCTGAGCATCTGGCACAACGACAACTGCATCATCGTGGAGGTCGTCGACACCGCGGGAAGCCTGGCTCCCCGGCACATCCCTCCGGAGCGCCCCACGGGCACGGTGCGGGGCTTCGGCCTGTGGCTGATGAGCCAGCTGTGCGACGAGTTCACCATCAGCCAGGACCCTGGGGAGTCGCGCGTCCGGCTGCGGATGGATCTGCAGGCCAGCCCTGTCCCGTAGGCCGATCCGGCTCTCGCGGACGGAGGCGTCCGGCCCATATATGGATGGCCCGTATCGATCGGTTACGGCTACCCTTTTCATCGTTTACGCGATCGTTCAAGGAGTGTCCCCGTGATCCGCTACACCGACGCCGTCGACACCATCGACGCCGATCGACTAAAGGGCTTCTTCGTCGGATGGCCGACTCCCGCCTCCCCGGAGCAGCACCTGGCGGTTCTCCAGGGAAGTTACCGTGCGGTCGTCGCGATCGACGAGGAGACCGAGCGGGTGGTCGGCTTCGTCAACATGATCAGCGATGGTGTGCTGACCGCCTTCGTCCCCTGGCTTGAGGTCCTCCCCGAATACCAGGCCCAGGGAATCGGTTCCGAGCTGATGCGGCGGATCCTCGCCGACACCGAGCACCTCTACTCCGTCGACCTCCTCTGCGAGGCACCGCTCCAGCCCTACTACGAGCGCTTCGGCATGCTCCGCGTCCCCGGCATGACCCTGCTGCACCGCTCCGCCCTCCACGGCTGAGGCTCACACCACCGAGACCCGCACACCGCTGAGGGCTCCACCCCGCTGAGCGACTCCACCACTGAGACCCTTACACCGCTGAGGCTCCACCCCGTTGAGCCCCTCACACCGTTGAAGGGTTCCACCACCGAAACCCTTACACCGCTGAGGCTCCACCTCGCTGAGATCCTCACACCGTTGAAGGGTGCCTCCGCTGAGGCCCTTCACGGCTCGCTCCGAGGAGGGAGCCGTGGCGCGGAGTGCTCAACCGGGTACGGCCCTGCCGTACTCCAGATACGCCGGTCCGCCGAGCTCGCGAGCCGCGACCGCCGCCTTCACCCGTAGCGCCAGTCGCTCGGACACCACCTCGTCCACCTCGTCGACCGGATGGAACGTAAAGCTCGTCAGCTCGTTGTCGGAGAAGACGATCCGCTCAAGCACGTCCGCACCGAGCACGCCGCCGTCGAAGACGAAGAGGATCAGGTCGCCGTATTTCACGCTGGGCGCCCAGTCCACCGCGAGAAGGCGGCCTATCGGCGGCCGGATGCCGAGCTCCTCGCCGATCTCGCGAACGCAGGCCTCGTAGGGGGTCTCCCCCGGCTCCACGACCCCGCCGGGGATGTCCCGTTGCGTTTTGTAGGACGGCTGGACGATCATGACGCGGCCGTCGTCGTCGAAGAAGAGGGCGCCCGCTGCCGCCCGGGCCCGTGCCACGGGTGGCTCCCCCGGCTCATTCACGGTGTCAACCCTAGATGATCTGGTCCTCAATGAGGTGGGATATCGGACGCCGTGGTACCCGGGTCCGAGATTCCTGCGTTCAGGGAAAGATAATGATCTTTCCGTGAGTCTGGCCCGCCTCGCTCCTGCGGTGGACCAGCGCGAGGTTGGACAGCGGGTGGGATTCGGCGACGTCGACGATGAGCGCGCCGGTGTCGAGGAGTTCGACGATCTCGCTCAGCTGCTTGGCGTCGTTGCGGGCGACCATGTGCAGGGCGGTGACATCGGCGTCGGCGGGCGGCTCGACGGGGGTGGCGACGGAGGCGATGACGCCGCCCGGCCGCAGGAGGGAGACCAGGGCCACCGCGGCCGAGGGTGAGATCGGAGCGAGGTTGACGACGGCATCGACCGGGCCGTCCAGCGCGTCTGCGAGAGCGGTGGTCGTGTAGTCGATGATCTGGTCGGCGCCGTACTTGCGGACCGCCGCGGCGCTGCGACTGCTGGCCGTGGCGACCACCGTCGCACCGGCGTGCCTGGCGAGTTGGACGGCGAACACTCCCACGCCGCCACCGGCGCCGTTGATGAGCACCCGCTGACCCGCGGTGATGTGGGCGTGCTCGAACAGCACCTGCCAGGCGGTGAGCGCGGCGACGGGGATCGCGGCCGCGTCGGCCAGGGGAACGGTGGCAGGCGCCTTGGCCAGCACGCCGGCCGGGGCGGCGACGTACTCGGCCGCGGCACCGCCCGCGTCGAGACGGCCGATGACCTTGTCGCCCACGGCCAACCCCGCCACGTCGTCGCCGACCTCGGCGATCGTGCCGGAGACGTCCCAGCCGAGGATGTAGGGCAGGTCCACCGGCAGCACGGCTCGCAGCATCCCGGACCGCAGCGCCGTTTCCGAAGGATTGAACGAGGTGGCGGCGACTCGGATCAGGACCTCGCCCGGCCCGGGGACGGGCCGCGGTACTTCTTCGTATCGGATGATGGAGGCATCGCCGTACTCATGGATGCGGGCGGCCTTCATGGTGTCGCGGAACTCGCCCGTGTGGTCGGTCACCCAGGTGCGGAACGTACGGGCCGGGGCTCCGGTGACCTCTGCCACCGTGGCCGTGGCCGCTCTTGGCTCGGTCACCATCTCGGCCTGGGCCTGGAGGATGCCGTCCACGACCGCGGGTGGCCGGCCCTGGGTGAGCATCTGCTGCCGCGCGGTCTGCGGCGGAGTCTCCTCCCAGCGCACCGGGCGGCCGATCACCTCCCCGATGATATCCGCCTGTTCGGCCTGGGTCAGTGTCTCGGGCCCGGTCAGCTCGTAGATCGCGCCGCTGTGCCCGCCGTCGACGAGGGCGCGCACCGCGACCGCCGCGAGGTCCCGCTCGTGCAGCGGAGGCATGGCGGCCGCGCCGTACGGCCCACGCACGACCGCCTCGGCGCGGATCTGCCCGGCCCACCGCAGGGCGTTGGCCGCGAAGGCGTGCGGTCGCAGGAACGTCCATTCCAGCACGGACCGCTCGATCAGCTGCTCGACCTGTCGTTCGTGGTCGCGGACGGCAGCCGAAGACAGGTAGACGACGCGGCGGGCATGCGCGGCGACCACCTCCAGAACCGCGGACATCCCCTCGGCCGTAGCGAACGGCCAGAGGAGAAACACGGCCTCGACCCCGTTCAGAGGCGCGTGCAGGGTGTCCGGGTCGGCCAGGTCGCCCCGCACGACCTCGACGCCGTCCGGAAGGCCGGCCGCTTCGGGATCGCGGGCCAGCACACGAACATCGGCACCTGCCTCCAGCAGTTGCACCACGACCTGCCGGCCGACCGTGCCGGTCGCCCCGATCACCAGAATCCTGCGTTGCCCCGGCATGAAAGACTCCCAACGGTTGATCACTTCGTGTGAGCTCAACCGTATGGGGATGAGCAAAGACATCCAATGTGTAAAAATCTTCTGTTTATACGCATACGTCTTCTTAGGGCCGTCGAAATAGACTCTCTCCGTGGACGTACTCAGCGATGTGATCGCCGCGATGCGCGCCGGAGAACCCCGCTCGGCGCGCGTTCAGTGGCACGCCCCCTGGGGGCAGCGGTTCCCCACCGTGCGCGGCTCCGCCGGCTTTCAAGTGGTCCTGCAGGGATCGTGCCGACTGCTCCCCCCGGACGGCGGCGCCCCCATCGCGCTGAACGTCGGAGACGTGGTGTTCCTGCCCCACGGAAGCGGCTACGAACTCGCCGACAGCCCTACCACCCCGTTGACCGAACCCGTCTGCGACCCACTGAACGACCCTCGGTTCGAGGACCGCTACGCCTCCGCGACCGTGGGGAAGACCGGACAGGACGGCTCGCAGGCGGTCACCGTGACCCTCTGCGGTGGATACCGGCTCGACCCCAGCCGAGCCCATCCGCTCCTGGCCGACCTGCCCGAGATCGTCCACCTGCCCGCCCGCCTCGGGCACCGCCCCGAACTGCGCGCCGCCGTCGACCTCCTCGGCGGCGAACTCGACAACCCCCGCCTCGGCGCCGACACCATCGTGCCCGCCCTGCTCGACATGCTGCTGCTCTACATCCTGCGCGCCTGGTTCGACGAACAGTCCGAACGCGGCACGACCGCCGGCTGGGCCGCGGCACTGGGCGATCCGGCGATCAGCGCCGCACTGCACGCCCTCCACCGCGACCCCGCACTCCCCTGGACGGTCGAGACACTCGGCAGCCAGGCGGGATTGTCCAGGGCGGCTTTCTCCCGGCGCTTCACCACTCTGATCGGCCGGCCGCCCCTCACCTATCTGACCTGGTGGCGCATGACCACCGCAGCCCGGCTTCTGCGCGAGTCCGACGCCCCGCTCGGTGAGGTGGCCAGCCGGCTCGGCTACACCTCGGAGTTCGCCTTCGCCACCGCCTTCAAGCGGGAGTACGGCATCGCACCCGGCAGATACCGACGACAGAGCCGAGCGGAAACCCAGCGCGGCGAACCCGGCGTAACGGCACCGGACCCAGTGGCCACTTCGTCGGTGAGGAGCACCGAACGATGATCAAAGCTGATCATCTGCATCTTTGCCCGCAGGTCCAGCCGATGCAGGAAGGCCACCTCGTCCAGTAGAGCCGGGGCACCTCGTGATCGTTTTCCTCGTCCGGGCGACGGGGATGACGACCGCCGGCCTCATCTGTGGCGGACCGGGGTCGCCGTCCTTCATGGCGGTGTGGATGTCAGCCGGCGGATCGCTGCGCGAGCAGTTCCGCGACGGCCTCCACCGCCTCGGGATGCCGGACCAGCAGTGCGCCCGCCTCGCCGTGCCCGGATCCGCCGACGGTGTGAACGGCCGACTGCCACCCGGCGTCACACCCCAGCAGCGCCGCCACGGCGTCGCATGCGGCCGGATGGCCGGCCAGCAGCTCCGCCACCGGTCCGGCCTGTGCGGGCACCGGCCCGGCCGCCGCCGGCGCCGTCCGTGCCTCCCACGGCGGCACCCACGTGTCGACGGCGGACAGGTCGGCGGGGAACGTGCGACCCGCCTCACGGACGAGGGCGGGCACCAGCTCTGGTGCCTGGTCCCGCAGGGTCGTGATCAGTTTGGGCAGCCACGGAAGGAGGACGGCGTCCGGCAGCCGCCCGAAGGCCTTGGACATCACCTCGACCACGAAGGGCGCCAGTGCCGGGACCGGCTCCAACGCCTGTACGAACCCACTCAGGTACAGCGGGAACGCCGGGATGACGAGCGGGTTGGCCAGCAGTTCGTCGCACCGTGACCGCAGTTCGGCCAGCGGCAGCACGCCGAGCCGGAACCGGGCGGCCCACAGCAGTGACACCTTGGCGGTCGCCTCGGGGTGCGACTGCCGTACCGCGATTTCGAGCTGGGCGCGGTCGCATCCCAGGGACAGCGCGAAGCTCTCCAGGGAGAACAGGAATCCGAGCATGGCGGCCACCTGGCGGACACCGGTGTCCTCGTCCACGAACGCGGTCGGCAGCAGCGTGCAGTAGTGCGCGTACCCGGCGGTGACGAAGTCCTCGCACCACGCGGGCAGCACCGGCTCGGTGGCACGGTAGTGGGCCAGCAGCCGGCGGATCCGGCGCAGCACCTCGGGGGCGTCGTCCACGGTGCGCTCGGCGGCCAGTAGTTCCACGGCCCGAGCGCCGAGGTCGTCCACGATCCGCCGGCTGCCCAGGTACAGGATGGCGTCCTCCACGGCCGCGAGCGCGACGGCGGCGGTGGCCTGGGGCTCCCACACGGTACGGCGCAGGCGCTGCTCCAGCACCTGCTCGACGGTGACCCCCTCGTAGCCCAGCTCGATGATCGACCGCTGGTGGCGGCCGATCTCCAGGTCCCAGCTCTCCTGGATCGACCGCTCGCCCAGCCGACGCTCACCCATGATGGGACGGACGGCCCCGCCGGGCAGCAGGCGGCGCAGTATCCACAGCAGGTGTGAGCAGGGCACCAGCTCCGGCTCGGCGTCGAGGTTCAGCAGCGCCCGCTGCACGGTGCGCTTGGTCAGATCGAGCCCCAACGGCTCCAGCCGGTCGTACACGTCGCGGGCCAGCGGTGGGAGGGCGTGATAGCCGACCTGGCCGATCCGGTCGCCGCCGAGGAGGATCTCGCACAGGTGGCGCACGTCACGGCGGCCGGGCACCACGTCCTTCTCGATGCAGGTGACCGCGGCGTCCTGGAAGTCGTAGGGCGTGGGACGGCTCCGGTTGCGCATCCCGGCGAGCAGGATGGACGTCTCGAACACGGCGATGGCGTCCGCCGTACTGGCCAGGTAGCCGTTGCGGCGGGCCAGCCGGACGATGTCGACGCACCATCCCAGCAGCTCGGCCTCGTCGAGGTCGTCCAGCGCGGGCGGGTCGGCCAGGAAACCGGACAGCCGGTCGGTGACCGGCGCCGACGGGGTGAGCGCCGCCGGCCGCCGGCGCTCCGCGCGTTTGCGGCCCCCCTGCTGGCCTTCGAGCCGGAAGGGCGTGACGCCGGAGCGCGTCACCGCCTTGGTCCAGGTCGCCTCGGCGATCGACACCGAGCCGGAGGCCAGCCCGAACTGGGCCTCGATGGCGGAGTGGCTGGACGGGATGAGCCCGTACAGCCAGTGCGTGGCCGTCCGCGGGCTGATGTCGTAGGCCGGCGACTCCGCCGCCAGCCCGAACTGCTCGACCCGGCTGGCCGCGTGGAACGCGCCGCACACGTACAGGCACTGCGCGGGGTCGGTGTCCGATGCGGCGAGGTGCTCACGCATCCGGGTCCACATGTAGCGCTCGCGGTCCTCGTCGCGGGCCAGCCGGTCACCGTCTTCGGGGGCCAGCCGCCGGAACAGGCTGCCGATCAGCACCATGACCTGGCGGTAGGTGTCGTAGTCCGCGCCGGCCAGCGGCTGTTCCACATACTGGTCCCACCACTCGGACCAGTGCCGGACCTTGCCGTGGTGGAGCAGGTGCGTTTCGAGTTCGGCGAAGCGGGGCCGCAGGTCGCCGATCTCGATGCCGACGGCGTCGCCGTGCAGGACCGGGTTCTCGCCGTGCTCGCCGGCCTCTCCGGGGGGAGCCGGGTCCGCACCGTGGCCGGTGGTCCCGGGCTCGGCCGGGTCGCGTGGCCGCCACTGGAAGACGTGGTCCGCCGAGCGGTCCACCAGCACCAGCTCGACCCCCGGCGTGTCGAGGGCGTAGGCGATGGCCTGGTACTCGGCCGACGCCTCGGTGATCGGCGCCACGACGCTGAGCGGCCCCCACTCCGGTGGGAAGCCGTCGAGATCGGTCGCGAACGCCTGCAGCGCCACGGGCAGGCGGCAGTTGCGCAGCTCCTCCAGGAGCGGCTGAAGATCTTCGCACAGCTCCAGGTAGATGACCGTGGGCCGCTTCTCGCTCAGGCGCCGCGCCATGGCCAGCGCCGAGGCCGGCGAGTGGTGGCACACCGGGAAGATCTCAAGCTCCTCGCGCAGCGCCCGGTCGACGTCGTCGACCATGCCCGACAGGATGCCGGGCAGGCCGCTCGGCGCGTCGGCGAAGGCGGTGGCGGCGTCGAGCAGCTGCTGACGGAGGGCGCCGAAGGTGCCCGGACTCATGAGAGCGTGGCGATCGCCTGGCGGCCGCCTTCGAGGAAGCCCTGCCACGGCCCGCCGTCCTTCTTGCTGCGGGGCTCGACGACACCGTGCCAGTACTTGTTCAGGATGGCCAGGTCCTCCGGGGTGCGGCGGGCCAGGGAGCCCACCAGCGAGCCGGCGAGCGTCTCCGCCCGCAGCGTGCGGTCGCCGAAGAACTGGCTGTGCAGGATGGCGTCCTCGAGTACGCCGATCTGCTCGGCCGTGGACAGCGCCGATTCGAGCTTCTCGTCGTCGCTGGTGGCGGACGCCGACGCGGCCCGCAGGTCGGCGAAGCTCTGCAGCAGGACGTCCAGCAGCGTGGGCGGCAGATCCAGCTCGATCCGGTGGCGGTTCAGCAGTTCCATGGTCCGGAACCGGACGATCTCCGCCTCGCTGCGCTTGTTCGTCACCACGGGGATCCGGATGAAGTTGAACCGCCGCTTCAGGGCCGAGGAGAGATCGTTCACACCCCGGTCCCGGCTGTTGGCGGTGGCGATGATCGAGAATCCGGGCTGGGCGAACACGATGCCGTCGTCGTCGAGCTCGGGGATGGACACGTACTTCTCGGAGAGGATGGAGATCAGGGCGTCCTGCACGTCGCTGGTCGACCGGGTCAGCTCCTCGAAGCGCCCGATCACGCCCTGCTCCATCGCCGTCATGATCGGCGAGGGGATCATCGACTCGCGGGACTGCCCCTGGGCGATCACCATGGAGACGTTCCACGAATACTTGATGTGATCCTCGGTGGTGCCGGCGGTGCCCTGGACGACCAGGGTCGAGTTGCGGCAGATGGCGGCCGAGAGCAGCTCGGCGAGCCAGCTCTTGCCGGTACCCGGGTCTCCGATCAGCAGCAGCCCGCGGTCGGACGCCAGGGTCACGATGCTGCGCTCGACGAAGCTGCGATCGCCGAACCACTTCTGCGGGATCTCGCGGTCGAGGCCGTCGGAACGCTCGGAACCGAGCACGAACAGGCGCACCATCCGGGGGCTGAGCCGCCAGGAGAACGGCTTGGGGCCGTCGTCGATCGACTCCAGCCAGTCGAGTTCGTCGGCGTACTTGACCTCGGCGGGGGCACGCAGCATCTCGTCGGTCATTCGCGGATCTCCTAGGTGAGGAAGCTCTTCAGCTCGAACACGAGTTTGCCGATGTGGCCCGAGATCACGGGTGTGCCCAGGTCCTTGAGTCGCTGGCGGAACCACGGGTCCACGCTCTGGTGTCCCGAGCTGTTCACCGAGCCGACCGGGATGAACTTCACTCCCGAACGGTGCACCGCCTCGATGCCCTCGAACAGTGGCTGGGACCGGCCGAACTCGTAGAAGTCGGAGATCCACACCATCACGGTGTTGCGCGGGTCGATGATCTTCGGCCGGGCCATCGCCATCGCGACGGGACCGTCGTTGCCGCCCCCGAGCTTGGTCCGCAGCAGCACCTCGAACGGGTCGTGGACCCATGGGGTCAGGTCGAGCGCGCGGGTGTCGAAGGCGATCAGGTGCACGTCCACCTTGGGCAGACCGGCGAAGATCGACGCCAGGATGGTGCAGTTCACCATCGAGTCGACCATCGATCCCGACTGGTCGACGACCACGATCAGCCGCGACGGCGTGGTCTTCCTGGCGGTGTGCCGGTAGTAGAGCCTGTCGACGTAGAGCCGCTGGTCTTCCGGGCTCCAGTTGGTGAGGTTCTTCCAGATCGTGCGGTCAAGGTCGAGGTTGCGGAACACCCGCTTCGGCGGCACCGACCGGTCGACGGTGCCCACGCTGGTCTTCTCGACCTGTGTGCGCAGCACCTCGGCGACCTCGTCGACGTACCGGCGGATCAGCGCCTTGGCATTGGCCAGCGCGACTCCCGACAGGTTGGCCTTGTCCCGCAGCAACTGCTCGATGAGCGACATGCTCGGGGTCAGCCGGGCGGCCAGGGCCGGGTCGGCCAGCACCTCGCGCAGGCGCATCCGACGGACGAGGTCACCCTCCAGGCCGGCCAGGACACCGGCCAGCTCTCCCGCCCCGGGATGGGCGCGCAGCTGACCCGGTTCCGCGCCGAGCGCCTGCTCGAACCAGCCGGCATCCTGCTGCCATCGGGCCAGGTCGGTGGCGGTGACGTCGCCGGCTCCGGTGGCGAACACGTTGAGCAGGAGCTTCGACACCAGGGCCGCCCGGCGCACCTCGTCCGCGCCGGCCCGCTCCACCGGACCATCACCGGCGGTCACCGGCCCGGCGTCCTCTCGCGCGGCGTCCTCCTGCCCGGCATCCTGCGCGGCATCCTCTTGTGCGGCGCCGCCCTGCGCGTCCTCGTCCCTCGGTGCGGCATCGCCGTCCCGCCCGGCGTCGCCCTGCGGGACGTCCTGCGGAGCCAGCAGGCCCCGCAGTTCGGCGCCCAGTTCCGGGAAGCGCTGCACGAGGTTGTCCACCGAAACCGACGGGTCGAGCAGTGCCGCCGGCAGCCCGATGGCGTCGACGACGGCCATGCTCGCCGCCTCCAGCGAGCGCTGCTCCTCGGGGTCGAACAGCCGCGCCAGCAGGCGCCAGTAGAGCACCTGGCGCCGGTTCTCGTCGGCGCCGATCCGGGAGTCGCTCATTTCCTCAGCAGCCGTCCCGCCCGCTCGCGCAGTACGGCCACCGCGTCGCCGGCCCTGGCCTCGGCCTTGGCGGCCTTGGGATCGGTGGGGCCCAGCGCCCAGTCCCCGTTGTGCGCCTCCACCGCCTTGCGTTTCACCGTCGCCTGGACCCCGAGGGGCTGCAGCATCCATTGACCGCCGTCCCAGCGGATCAGGCCGATACAGGCGGAGGAGGCGGCCACCAGCGCGGGCGTGAGCGGACCGCAGGCGGGCAGGCGGTCGGTGTCGACGGTGAGGGTGTTCCCGTCCAGGTTCAGCGTGACCGCGGCAGAGTCCTTCCCGGTGGTCGCCGTGTAGCCCTCCACCAGCACGGGTTCGGCGATGCGCACCGGGTGGCGGTCCAGGGGCGGCACCGCCGGGGCGAGCGCGCCGGCGAGCTGGACCCGGGCGGCGGCGAACGGGTCGACGGGCTCGCCCGCGCGGGCCCGGTCGTCATGCCACACCAGGTCGCCGCTGCCCAGCAGGGGAAGGTCCGTGACGTCCAGGCTGCGGTGCTCCGCCAGCGCGCCGAGCAGCACCGGGAACCCGCTCAGCAGCCGCCACAGCGACGGGCCGACGATCGTGTCCACCTTCGCGGCGGCGACGCTCGTGCGCACCAGCCGGGACGGCATGCCGCCGCCGGGCTCCAGGATGCCGTGGACCTGCATCTGCACCGCGGTGTCGTGCTCGTGCACGTCGACGCCGAGGATCAGAAGCCGGCCCGACACCGTGCCGGCGGCCCCGGGACCGCCGTACCGGCCACCCGGCTGCGACAGCAGCAGCGCTCGCGTCCACAGGTCGGCCCATCTCCGGGCGGGCAGCCGATCCGCCGCCTCGACCGGGCACGACGCCCGCAGTTCGGCCGCCAGGCCGTCGAGCAGCACCGCCAGCCGACGCAGGCCGGGTTCGGCCAGCAGCGCCTCGATCGCCTGGCCCGAGGCGGAGACGAGGTCGTGGTCGACGCCTCGCCAGCCGGTGATGGCCAGCTCGTGGAGCCAGGATCGGCACCCGCCGAGCAGGTTCTCCGCCCCGGCCGCCGACGACACCGGCGGCACCGGTTCTTCCCACGGCACCCGGGTCCGCCCCAGCGCGGTGTCCAGGCGGCCGAGCAGGGCGTCGTGCACCGCGCCGAACAGTGCGGCCCGCCCACCGGCCAGCGCCGTCAGGTGCTCCTCGGCGATCGAACCGGCGGCGATCTTCCCGGCCGCCTCACCCGCCGGTCCGCCGAGCGGGCTGGCCACCAGGGCTCCGGCCAGCGCGGCCAGCGCCGCGGCACGCTCCTCGCCGAGCCGGGCGAACCCGTGCACGAGGGCGTCGTCGAAGCCCGTCACCAGGTCGAGGGCCTCCCCGACTCCCGACGGGGCGCCGTCGAGGAGTTCGGCCAGTTGCACACCGAGCATCAGCGGACCGCCTCCGTGGCCGGGAACCAGTGCAGCTCCGCGATGGGCTCGGTGGTGTCCGGCAGCTCCAGGTAGGCCAGATGGCGGAGAAACCGGCTGAACACGACGGCCGCCGGGGTGCGCTCGGGCCCGCCGCCCAGACGGCTCGCCAGCTCGGCTCCGGATGACATGCCGTCGCTGACGTCGACACGCAGGTAGCGGGCGACACGGCCGATGCCGTACTGCAGCACGGCCTCCGCGATGAGCGCCTGCAGGTGCTTGCACGGTGCGCCGTACAGCCCGCCGCACGGCCGGTTGTTGTTGGTGCTGCAGTTGTAGGTGTGGGTTCCGGCGGTGACCGATGAGACGTATACGCGGGCGATGTCCGAGCCGCTGGACACGACGCCCTGCAGCCGCCCGTCCGCCAGCTCGACGAAAGGCACCTTCGCCAGTTTGCGGGGCTGAACGGGGGACACCACCCGTGCTGAGCTGCGCTGCTCCCACGCGGTTCGGTCCGCGTCCATGGCCCTCGACCTCCAGCTCACCAGCTTGGGGACATCTCCCGGCACGGTGGCATCTGCGCGAACGGCCGGTTCGTGATCGAGAAATTTACCTCATTACCGACTTATCCGAAGCCTGTCCCTCCGATGCCCGTCCGGGAACGCCTACGGAGCCGCCGTCGCCCCGCTTCCGGAGCGGTCCGCAGGGGCCGGGCCCGTGTTCCCGGGAAGCCCGCCCTCGGGCAGCGGTGAGCCGTCCTCCGAGACTGTGGATCCTGTCGTCCAGGTATGAAGCCTTTGCCTAAGTCGGAGATCGATCCGCAGGTCAGCGGGGATAAGGATCTTAACGTCTGTGCTCTGGGGGGATTCGATGGGCCTACTGAGGGTGAGCCGGATCGGCGTGGTGGCCGTGACGGCGGGTGTCGTGCTCGCCGGGTGCGCACAGAGTGAAGATCCACAAGCCAAGAAAGACGCCGGTATCGCCGCCGCCAAGGCGTCCGCAGCAGGGCAGGCGGCCCTTCTCAAATCGAAACTGGCGGCGGCCGCGAAGATCCGCGCCAACGAGCTGGGCGAGATCCCCGTGCTCATGTACCACCGGGTGATCGACAAACCGGGCACCCAGGACGACCGCACCCCCCAGCAGTTCCGCACCGAACTGGAACGGCTGGCCAAGGAGGACTACGTTCCGATCACGGCGGCCGAGTACGTCAGCGGCCGGATCGACATCCCCGCGGGACGGCACCCGGTCGTCCTCACCTTCGACGACTCCTCCCCGTCGCAGTTCGCCCTGGACGGGATGGGCGTTCCCAAGCCGGGCACGGCCGTCGCCATCCTCCAGGACGTCGCCAAGGCCCACCCGGGGTTCCGCCCGGTGGCCACGTTCTACGTGACCCGTGACCTGTTCGGGAAGACGGCCCCCGAAGAGCAGACCGAGATGTTGACCTGGCTCCGCGACAAGGGCTTCGACATCGGCAACCACACCCGCGACCACAAGAGCCTGGGCGGCAAGCCGGAGAAGCAGGTCAACGCCGAGATCGTCGCGGGCCACGAGCTCATCACCAAGCTGATCAACACCAACCCGGTCACGCTGGCACTGCCGTACGGCAACCAGCCGAGTACCAAGCAGTGGGGCCTCAAGGGCACCTCCGGAGGCGTCTCCTACAACTACGGCGGAGTGTTCCTCGCCGGGTACACCCCCGCGCTGTCGCCGTTCAACAAGAAGTTCGACCCGCTCGGCATCCCGCGCATCCGCTCGATGGACAAGACCGGCGACTGCGCGAAGTTCTGCTCCACCGCCTGGCTCGACTGGCTGAAGACGAACCGTGACGAGCGCTACACCTCCGACGGCGACGTGAAGACGGTCGCCTTCCCCAAGTTCAAGTCGGCTTTCCTGATCAAGCGCTACACCGACCGCGTCCTGGCCTACTGATCCACGTCGTCGGGTCCGGGCCGCGGTGTCAGTGGGACAGGGCCTTCTCCGCGAGCTCCGGGGCTCGGAGCCCGCGGGTTTCCGGGGCCTGGAGCCGGCGGACTCCCGGGGAGAGCAGCGCGGCCAGGGAGGCCAGGACGACGACCGCGGCACATCCGAGCAGCGCAGCCCGCGGACCGATCGTGATCGCCAGCGGCCCGGCCACCAGCAGGCCCACCGGGCCGAACATCAGAGAGCCGAGGGCATCGTAGGAACTGACCCGCGACAGGGACTCGGGAGGGATCTCCCGCTGCATCGTGGTGCTCCACAGCACCCCGAAGATGTCGAAGCAGACACCCATGACGACCGCGCCGAGGACGACCGTCCACAGCGGGGCCCCCAGACCGAGCAGCAGGTACGGCAGGGCGGTGGGCACGGTGAGGACCGTGCCCAGCAGGATGGGACGGCGGGGCCGTAGCCGCATCGCGATGAAGACGCCACCGATCATGCCGACCGCCTCACCCGCCAGGACCGCCGACCAGGCGGGCGCCCCGCCCAGGTGCTCCTTGGCCACCAGCGGTCCTAGCACGCCGTGCGCCGCCTGGACGGCCATCACCAGCACGGAGAACTGCGCGACGACCACCCACAGCCACTGCCGGGAGACGAATTCCCGCCAGCCGTCGCGCAGGTCCGCGATGACGGAGTGGTTCCCGGCCGCACCGCGCTCCGCCGGGGTGAGCCGCAGCGCGGCGACGAGCACGGCCGCCACGGCGAACATGAGGGCGCTGACGGCCAGCGCCCAGCCGCCACCGAGCAGGACCACCGTGGCCCCGCTCAGCACGAGCCCGGCGACGCGCGCGCCGTTGGCGCCCAGCCCCAGTACGGCGTTGGCGGTCTGCAGCCGGTCGGCGGGGACGACGTCGGGGATGATCCCGGTCAGGGCGGGGAAGAAGACCGCCATCGCGATGCCGGTGACCGCCGCCGCCGTCATCAGGGCGGGGAGCGGGGTCCACCCGGTGAGCAGCATCGCGGCGAGACAGGCGAACGCCACCGCGTTGAGCACCTCGCCGGCCATCATCACCCGGTGCCGGGGCAGCCGGTCCGCGATCACTCCGCCCACGAGCATGAACGCCACCATCGGCACCGCCTCGGCGGCCAGGACCACCGACAGCGTCGTGGCCGTCGAGCCGGGCAGCCCGAGGACGCCGAAGGCGAGGGCCACGGGCGCGAAGGAGCTGCCCAGCATCGAGATGGTCCGGGTGGCGAGCAGCAGGGCGAAGCGACGATCCCGGAGCATGTCGAGATCGCGACGGTAACTCTGCACCTGCCGACTCCTCACGGAACACCAGAAGAGGCTCCATCCTCCCGCCTACCGGCAGGAATGTCGCGTCAATATCCGGACGTGCGGAATCCTGTTGCACAATCCCGCAGACGTCTGACAGCTTGGAAAGGATGAAGCGGACATTTGATGAGCTGGTCGCCGAGGCCGAATCCGTCTCCGTCGACGGCTGGGACTTCTCGTGGCTGGACGGCCGTGCCACCGAGGAGCGCCCCTCCTGGGGGTACGCGCGGCTCATGGGCGAGCGGATGGCGCAGGCGACGGCCGCGCTGGACATCGAGACCGGCGGCGGGGAGGTGCTGGCAGGGGTGCCGCGGTTCGCCCCGCTGACCGTCGCCACGGAGTCCTGGCCGCCGAACGTCGCCCGGGCGAGCGAACGGCTGCGTCCACGTGGCGTGGCGGTGGTCAGCACCGGTGACGAGTCGCGGCTCCCGTTCGGCGACGGGGTCTTCGACCTGGTGGTCAGCCGCCACCCGGTGACCACCTGGTGGCAGGAGATCTCACGTGTGCTCCGGCCGGGAGGGACGTACTTCTCCCAGCAGGTCGGCCCTCGGACCATGGCGGAGGTGACGGAGTTCTTCATGGGCCCGCAACCGGCCGGTTCGGCACGCGATCCCCAGCTGGCCAGGGCGGCGGCCGAGGCCGCCGGGTTGGAGGTGGTCGATCTCCGGCCGGAGTCGCTGCGCGCCGTGTTCCATGATGTCGGCGCCATGATCTACTTCTTGCGGAAGGTGATCTGGACCGTCCCGGACTTCACGGTCGACCGCTACCGCACCGAGCTCAGGGCCCTCCACGACCGCATCCAGACCGACGGCCCCTTCATCGCGCACACGACCCGGTTCCTCATCGAGGCCCGCAAACCGGCCTGAGGGAAACGGGAAGGCGACGCGCGCCGGACCGCCGTCAGGTGACCGGGACGATCCTGGCCTCCAGGAGCGAGCCGTGCTCGATCCGCAGCAGGCCCAGAGTGCCCCGTGGCTGGCGGCGCCGGTCGGTCGGCGACCCGGGGTTGAAGATGCGCAGCCCGTCGTCGTCTTCGTCGAGCGGGACATGGGAGTGGCCGAAGACCACCAGGCCGGCTTCGGGGAAGCGGCGGCGCATCCGGCCGAGCCGTCCCTTCGCCGGGCCGCTGTCGTGGATCATCCCCACGCGCAGCCCGTCGAGGTCCAGTTCGAGCGTCTCGGGTGCCGTGATGTCGGGTCCGTCGTTGTTTCCCTTGACGGCGTGGACCGGCGCGTAGGCCGCCAGCTCGTCGAGCACGCCGGCGACGCAGACGTCACCGGCGTGCAGGATCAGATCCGCACCCGGTAGATACTCGGCCACCCCCGGTGGACAGGACTTCCACCGCCGCGGCGCATGGGTGTCGGCGAGCACCACCACTTTCACGGCCCTCTCCCTTCTCCGGTCCGCCGGCGGACCGGACCGGTCGTGATACCTCCCGCCATGGACAGCGAGCCCCGAAAAATACTGAAACAATTGTATTAATATGCTTTTTTCAACATTTCATACGCGCCTTTACGAAATAATCTGCCAGCTTTATATAAAGCGCCGACAGCATGGCCATTCACGGCGGACATCCGCCGACCGGCAACGGCCGTCAGGCGCCTTCCGCGCCGGGGCCGTGGCCGGTGCGGCCGGTGCCACCCGTCAGGCGAGGTCCCTGGCGGTGAGGGCCGCTTCCAGCAGGCGCGCCTCGGCGGGGACGGTGAGGTCCAGGCCGGTCAGCGCGGTCACCCTGTGCAGCCGGTAGTCGAGAGTGTTGCGGTGGATGTGCAGGTCCTGGGCGGCCCGGCGGCGGTTGTGCCCGCGGTCGACGAAGGCGCGCAGCGTGTCGATCAGATACGGGTGGTCGTTCAACGGATCGAGCTTGGCCGCGAGCCTGGCGAGTCCGGCCCCGGGGCGGGCCAGTTGGTATTCGACGAGGACGTCGTCGAAACGGTAGAGGCCGGGCGAGCGGCCCAGGCGCCGGACGATCGCCATGACCCTTCCGGCCTCTTCCGCGGCCTCGGGGACGAGACCCGGCCCTGCAGCCCGGGCGGTGGTCGCGATGACGGACCGGCCGGTGGCCTCCGCGACCCTGGTCACCAGAACCGGCAGCTCAGGTGTCCCCGACAGCAGCGCGACGCCTCCGGTGTGGTCCAGCGCGGTGAGCACCGGCGTCCCCGTGTGGGCGTCCAGGGCTGACTGCACGAGCCTGACGGTACGGCGCGCAGCCGGGGAGGCCGCGACGAACCGGATCTCCAGCACTTCGTAGGCGGGCGCGACCGTGACCCGCGCCGCCTCGGCCAGCTCCTCGTACGGCTGGCCGGACAGCAACGCCGTGACCAGCGCCCGCCGTACCTTGCCCTCCTCGCTCCGGATGTCCTCCTGCGACTGCAGGTGGGCGATGGCGACCGCGGGCATGGCCGAGCGGAGGCAGCCGAGCAGATCCACTCCCGCCTCGGCCAGTCGGGCGTGCTCGGCGGTCTCCGCCAGGGCCCGCCACCAGACCTCGGCGCTGATGAGATAGGCGGTGAGCGCGGCCTCCAGCGGGACGCGCTCCTCCGCCCGCCGCGCCGACCACGCGATGAGTTCGGTCAGGTCACCGGGGTCGAGGGCGTCGCCCTCCCGCAGCGTCCGCAGCATCAGACCGAGCACCGCCGTGACCGACCGGCTGACCTCCCCGTCGAGGATGTCCCGGGGCTGCTCCCGGTAGAAGGGAATCTCGGCCGCGCATCGCGCGACCACGACCGCGGTGAGCTCCCGGACCCGTGGAGCCATTCGGGCGTGCAGGTCGGGCATCCGGGGATCGTCACATCGCACAAACCCGGATGTCAATCATTGCCGCGAGTGCGGAGAGACGGCGGGCGTTTACCCGTTCAGGATGTGCGATCAAACGAGAAGTGCGTCCGGCGTAACGCGCGGTTCACTTCTCGACGGCCTCGGTCAGGAGACCTCCCGTGCATCGAAGACTGCTCGTCCCGCTGATCGCGCTCGTGCTCGCCCTCACCACCGTGCCGCACCCGGCCGCCGCCGACACCGGGTTCCCCTCGGTGGGACGGAACTGGGGCGCCCCCGGGCCCTACGCCACCGCCGTGGACGTGGGCGCGATCACCACCCTCTACTACCCGCGGGACATCGCGCAGAGCCCGCGCCGCCATCCGGTGATCATCTGGGGGAACGGCACCTTCGCCTTCCCCGTGGTCTACCGCGAGCTGCTGCTCCACTGGGCCGGCCACGGCTTCATCGTGGCCGCCGCCAACACCCCCCAGTCCAACCTCGGCATCTCGATGCTGGCCGGTATCGACCTGCTGGCGAACAGAGACGCCGACCCGGGCAGCATCTTCCACAACCGTGTCGACCTGAGCCGCATCGGCGCATCCGGCCACTCACAGGGCGGCGCGGCCGCCATCGTGGTCGGCGACGACTCCCGGGTGGACACCGTTCTCCCGATCCAGCCCGGTCCGCTGGCCAATGTGAACGCGGTGGACGGCCCGATGTTCGCCCTGGCCGGACAGTACGACAGCATCGTCTGGCCGACGCTGGTCAAGGCCTTCTACAACGACGCCGACCACATCCCGGCGATCTACGGCGAGGTCAGGGGCGCCGACCATTTCACCGTCGTAGGTGATCCCGGCCCCTTCGCCGCCCCGACGACGGCGTGGTTCCGCTTCCAGCTCATGGGCGACGAGGAGGCGCGCGGCGAGTTCTTCGGCGCCGGATGCCGCATCTGCTCCGATACCCGGACCTGGTCCGATGTCCGCCGCAACCCCCTGGCGCTCCAGGTGCCGGGCGCGACACCCTGACTCCCATAACCTCTACGGCCTGGCGGGCCGGGCAGCGGTCCACACCGGATACCCGGTGCGGACCGCCGCGCACCCGCCAGGCCGCTCGCGCGCCGGGCCGGCCGTCAGGGGCGGCGGGCCGCGGCGACGAACAGCGGAACCGCCACGAAGAGCCGCCCGTCGCGGGCTCGCCCGGCCTGGTCCGCCATCCAGGTGCCGGCCTGCTCGGAGGTGACGGCCCCGGTGGAGCGGGCGGCGTCGGCGAGCCCGGAGAGCATGGGCATCATCAGCGCGTCGGTGAAGACGCCGGTGCGCACCTCGACGGTGACGTCGTCGAATCCGGCGGCGAGCAGCAGATTGCGGTAGCCACGGGCGGCACGGGGAGCGGTGATGGTGTCGGCGCGGGCATGGACGACGGTCCGGGTGAGACCGGGATGGTCGGAGTCGACGACGAAGGTGTCCCAGTCCTGGCCGATGAGGACGACACGCCCGCCGGGGGCGAGCACCCGCCGCGCCTCGCTGAGCGCTCCGGCCGGATCACCGAGCTCGTGGTAGAGCTTCTCCGCTCGGTAACCGGCCAGCTGCCCGTCCTGGAACGGCAGCTCGCAGGCGTCGCCGAGCCGCAGGTCCAGATCGGGACGGCGCCGGCGGCCGAGGGCGACCATCTGCTCGTTGACGTCGACACCGACGGCCTGCACTCCTCGTTCGGCCATCTCGGCGACGGCCCGGCCCACACCGCAGCCGACGTCGACCACGGATGTCTCCGGCGCCAGATCGAGCAGCTCGTAGGAACGGGCACGGAGCGCGACCGAGCCCGGCAGCGCGTCGACCGCGTCGAGCAGGCTGATCAGCCCGCTGACGGGGCCGTCCTCTTGAGGAATCACTGTGTTGTTGGACATGCGTTCGAGGGTGCGACTTAATGTCGACATGAAGTCAAGCGGGGACGAAACGGTGATGGGTATCGGTGAGATCGCCCAGCGGTTCGGCCTGGCGACGCATGTGCTGCGGCACTGGGAGTCCATGGGCCTGCTGGCCCCCACCCGTACCGAGGGCGACCGCCGCCGCTACGGCCCTGACGACCTCTACCGGATCGCGGTGATCCTGCGCGCCAAGAACGCCGGCTTCTCCCTTGACGACATCCGAGAAATGATCACTACTGGAGATCCGGCCGTACGGCGCGGCGTCCTGCGTCGCCGACAGGCGGACCTGACCGAGCGCATCGCCCGGGCGCAGGCAGCTCTCGGCCTGATCGAATGCGCCCTGAGCTGCGACCACGATGATTTCACCGGCTGCGCCCACTTCCAGGCCGCGGTCGCCGAGCGGATCGGAATGGACCCGGCCGTACGGAGCTGAACCGATTCCCGGAGCACACCGGGTCGGCCGGCTCCGGTCGATCACGATCCGGGTGATCTATTCCCTGGTCAAGGGGGCGTGCGGCAGGCGTCCACGGTAGGCCGCGGATCTCGACTTGCACAAAGTTCAAATTCCACTTGCACATAGTTCAAGTGGTGGTCTAGATTCTCCTTGAACTTAGTGCAAGTCGAGATCGGCGCCGGAGAGCGCCCCATCAAGGAGACCAGCCATGAACGCTTTCGTCGCCACCATGCAGATCCTCGTCGCCACCGCCTTCGTGAGCATCCCCCTGGTGCGCCACCGCTACGGGGCCACCGCGATGGCGAGCGCCGAGGCGGAGCTGCAGCGCCAGGGGGTACGGACCACCGTCCTGGCCGAGAACGGGATGCGGTTCGACGCCGGCGGCCACGAGACGTGGGCTCCGGTCTCGATCGCCGCGGTGATGGCGGCGACGGCCGTGGTGAACCTGTTCGACGGCTCCTGGGCCGAGCCCCTGACCTGGGTCTTCCAGTCGATCGTGCTGATCGTCAACTGTGTGATCCTCTACAGCCAGCTGACCGCCGTGAAGTCCGTACAGGCCGCCTTCGCCCGCAAAGACGACCCGATGCTCGCCCGCATCGACGTGCCGACCCTCCTCAAGGCGGCCGAGGACGGCTTCCCGTCCTGGACGTGGACCCTGCAGAACGTCCGCCACACCGTGGTGTTCGGCGCTTCGATCATCGCCCTGGCAGCGACCTTCATCGCCTGAGTGCACCCAATGCCATGAGCACCCGTACGGATGCGTTAGGCGCGGAGTCACGACAGAGAGGATGAAAAGCTCACTGATCGTTGGGATCCTGAGTTCACTCTGGCCAGGGGTACGTCACGCCGCATTGCGCCCAGCCTCATCGGCCCGTGACGACCGAGTTCTGTGTCTGTCGGTGGCAACTGACAGCATGACGACATGACTATGCAGCCTCTCGATATCGCTTGGCTCTGCGGCGAATACTCCGAGGAGTGCTACAGCTTCATCTACATCCGTGCCACGCCTGAACAGGTGGTCACCCGCCTCAGCGGTCGATGGGAGGACTTCACGCCGGGCCCCTTCCCCGACGACCCGGATCACTACCCACGTCCCGGGGAGCCTCTCGGCGTCACCTCCATCGGCGATTGGACCTTCGTTTTCGACCCTGACTGGCTCGGCACCCGTGAAGACGTGATCACTGAACTTTCCGAGGACACCCGCCTCGTCTCCCAAGCCGCACTCGCCATCAAGGGCATTGACTACTTCTACTGGTGTGAGAACGGCGAGATCCGATTCTGCTTCGGAGCCGATGCCGAACATCCGACGGAGACCCCGGACGAACTCGTGGACACGATGACGGAGATCGACAGGCTCTACCCATCCTTTCCCCCGTTCTACGAAGGGCCGGCTTTCCTGCTCGTCGAGCACCTGACCGGAATCAGGGCGACGGAGCAACTGCTGAAGGGCTCCACGTTCATGTGGGGCGTCGTCCCAGAACCAACCAAGTCGTAACGTTGGCCAACAATGAACGTTTTTCGTCTTGCCTCGGCCCTTGTACGGCACCAGCACGCGTGGACCTGCACCGACGTGGGCCTTGTCGGCCAGGGCGATAAAACCGCAGGCGTGCAGCCGGCGGATGAGACCCCAGATCCGGGCCGCCTTGAGATCATGGACTGAGCCGGGCAGAGAGGCCCGCGCAGCCGAGTGTGAATGGCTCCACGTCGACTTCGCCGATGACGTGAAGGACTTCTACTTCGGGGCCTACGGGTTTCAGCCGACACATGCCGGCCTCATCGCTCTGTAGCCAGGCACGACACGGCAGCCGTTTTCCGGCCCGGGGTCCGCAGCAGCCCTGCGACCTGTGTCGTCAGGATGAAATGGGCTCAGTACTCCGTTCCTCATTGGAAACGCAGATCCACTGACCCGGAAAACCGAAGACGGGAAAAGCCGCCCTCCGGCGACCTCGGGTTCTCGACCGGCCTGTCCGCGATCTCCGTCAAGGACCGCCCGATCCCAGCGATCATGTCATAACTGCGGCATGATCAAAGAGTGACGCAGCGGAGAAGCGCGATCCGATTACTGGCCAAGGCCGTCATCGTCTTTTTACTGATCTGGACACGGGGCAGAGAAAACCGGCACCGTACTCGTCCGACGGTGACACAGCCGCCACCCGCCGCTTCTTCACCTGGTCCACATGGCGGGCGAAGAAGACCGCGACCGATTCGCCTCTGGGGAAACCCGAGGCTGGCGGGGGCCGTCGTCATCACAGCGGTCAGCGCCTACCTGGCCGCCACAGGCTGGATGGCGTTCCAGGAATCGACGCCCCCCATCCCGTCCAACGGCTACAACGGCGCGGTGATGCTGGTGATACCCGAGGGAATCGAGCACGTGGACCTGCATGTGAACGGCTACTTCGTTTACATCCCCGATGGCGAAAAGCAACAGAAGTTGGACCAGTTTCCGGTGCCAGGTCAGGAGAGCCTGATGGTCAGTGTCTTCCTCACCATGAGCCTGCCGAAGGGCATGAACTGCGCGTACTCGAAATTCCTCCTGAGCGGCGACGCTGTGGTACAGGATGATATTGATTTATCCACCTCTCAGAAACTGGTGCAGTCAGCGAAATATTCGGTCGTGTTCCAGAAGAGCTGCTCCGACAACAGGCTGGGCAACCGGCCTGTTCAAGATTTCTTCACCTACCGCGCCAAGCGCAGCATGGTGTCGGTCGAGGGCTATCGAGCCGCAGTGAGGACGCCCGAGGTCTCCATCGTCCAAGGGCCCGCAGAGGCGCTGAAGCCGTCACCCACGATGCCCGCCGTAGCCTTGGGCGGTTTAGCGGGAGAGGCCCCCGAAGGCTGGACGGCGAAAAAGAGCATACTTCTGTCATCCAACGAGGTGGAGGTCAAGTCGGGCACCCCTGAAACCGTGGACCGATACCTTCAGTGGACGGACGAAGGCCGGGATATGCCCATCCTGGGATTCGATGCTGCGGCGAACAGGGCAACGGTCACCTATCTGCCGGGTGAGGCAGAGGCGACCCGTCGACTTTTCATCGCCGGCGCGTTACTCGGACTCGTGGGCGGATTGATCGCATGGGCAGGCCAACTGGTGCTGGACTCCCTTTTTCGGCGACGCGAGGACGACCCACCGCACTCCCGCGGACCGTACCCGCAGCACGGCGAACCGGGAGCGCAACGGGCTCTTGAACCTGATCCGCCATCTCGCCGTGTGTAGCGCGCCGTCCGGCGGCAGTCACGAACTGCTGGACCGAACGCGCTCTGTCCCGACACCGCGGCGCCGGCCGCCACCCGGTCCCGCCATAGGCCGGGGCGGTGCGGCAGACCCCGGCACCCGCCCCCCTCCCGCCACCACCTCAACGGCGGATCATGCCTTGTAGCTTCTCCATCATCTCCGTGGCGTTGCGCAGGTTCTCCTGAAGCGTGCCCGTTGCGGCACGGAGCCGGTCTCCGAGCATCTGCCGGCCGGCGATGAGGGAACTGTCCGCGTCGAGGAAGTCGGTCACCCGCTCACGGGCACGGGTCTCAGCGTCCTGCTGCGCCTGGTGGATGAGACGGAGAATCGTCTCGGCGAGTTCGTCCGAGCCCATGCGCATCGCCCGCGGGTCGATTTCGAGCTTCTGAACGCCGCCGGTGGCGGCGTACTCCACTGTCACCCGGCGGTCGTCGGACTGGGCGCGGGCGGTCAGGCCATCGATGGCGTGATACGTCTCCCGCATCCTGTCGAAGAAGCGGTCCGCATCGCGTGCGACCTCCTCCGGATCGAAACCCAGGGCCTGCTTGAACTCGTCCATCGTCATTCCCATGGGTAGTCGTAGGAGCCGTCCGGATTCTGCTCCGGAACGTGTGGCCCCGTGATCGTCTGCTGGCCGCCGGCGCTGTCGTTGGCTCCCTTGACCCCTGCCACCTGGAGGAACCCGGGGGGCATGGGCGTCCCGGCACGGGATCCGAACCGCCTCCCCTGGAAACCTCCGCTGGGAAATCTTCCGTCGATGCCGTAGGCGGTCAGGTCGCGTTCCACTCTGTTCGCGGTGCCCCAGATCAGCATGGGTCCCTGAGAGACGGTGGCCTGCACGAAGTCGACCACCCCGCTGCGGTCACCGTCAGCCGCTTCGAAGAGGACGTCACCCAGGACGAGGGCACCGAGCACGCCGGTCTCCGTGTGGAACAGGGTGTCGAATCGGGATTCGACCGCCGTGAAACCACTGAGCATCTTCATCAGTACCTGGAATGCGAGAACCCGCGCGCCCGCGGCGCTGACCGGCGTGACGGTCGCGATGAGGACCCAGGCCGCGAGCGCCGCCATGGTCAGGGCGGCGAGCAGCCCATAAAGGATCATGGCGTAGGTCGCGACAGCCGCCGTGTAAAGGACGGCGGCCACCACGGACGCCCGGATCTCGATGCTCGCCAACTCTTCGAGGAAGGCGTCCAGCCGGCGCTGGAAGGCCCGCCCGTCTTCGCTCCTCCAGCCCTGGCCGGAGGCACCGGAGACGAGCACATCGATCCGTTCCCTGGCGGCCCGGACGTCCGCGACGGCCCTACTCCAGGTCTCGGCCCCGTCCCAGAACGCCTTGGGATCGTACTGGTGGACGTACAGCTTGGCGACGAACGGCCAGGCCACGGACACTCCGAGGGCGGAGAGAGTGAGCGCGGCCCCCGTTCCGACCTGCAAGCTCCTCTTCGCCACGGCGGCACCGCCGTCAAACATGACGCTCTTGTCCCACTCCTGCGTGACTGTCGCCCCGCATCAGATCCCCTTGACCATGCTGGCCTGTTCCGCGTACGCCCAGTTGGCAGCCGATGCCCCCACCTTTTCCCGGATCACCACAGCGTCTTCGACCTTTCCTCTGAGCTCCTGAAGCGTGAACGCCTCGACCTCGGTGTAGGCGAGAGCCAGCGAGTAGGTGAAGGCTGTGAAGGTCGCCTCCGCGACAGCGAGACCGACGAGGTTCTCGATCACCTCGCTGAGCGGACCGACCGCGGCGGGAAGCCCCTCCCTGATCTCGCGCAGCCGCTCCTGCTCCACTCGCACATCGTGCGGATCGGCGGGAGGCAGCGGCACGAAAGGGCCCCCTGGCCACCGAAGACCGGGACTCTGATCGGGTGGCCCGCCGCCCCAGGGCCACTCGGGTCCGGTCCCGTCGTTCTGGCGCATGCCCGTCCACCATGGGGAATCCGGTTCGAAGGTGCTCACCCCGCACACGCTAAAGATCACGGATTTGGTCAGGCAAGGATATTGACGACTTCTTATCGGATAACAGACACGATCGCCACGTTTCGAGCTGGATGCCAGGAGTGCATGGTCGGCGACCGACCTCCGGCAAGCCGGGGCGAGCACGCGCATCCGCGAGAAGGAGAACAGCCTGTGGAAGGCGGCATCCGGGCTCCTCGGCTCTTTCTCGCCTGCCGGGGTCACCGCACGTCGGCTGTTCCTCGCAGGTCGGACGCCCTGGGTACGGCCCGGCGAGCCACGAGGAAAAGGACGAGTGCGCCGAGGACGAGGACCGTCTGGCCGATCAGGTTGACGGTGTTCGCGGTGCCGTGCAGGAGGAGCAGGAGGAAGCCGCCGAACGCGTAGGTCAGCAGCGCGCCACCGGCCAGCGCGAGCCGGTGCGCGACGCCCCAGCCGTCGCGTCGCGACCACCGAGTGATCACGACCGTCATCGCGGCGATCAGCACGAGGCCGACGGCGGGCCCCCACCAGTCCTCGGGACGGACGAAGAACGCCGCGGACGCGACGAACCCCACCGTGCCGACCAGCCACGGTTTCGGTGCCCGTCGGTCCGTTGCCGGACGGGGGCGGCGTCCGACGACGAACGCGGCGACGACCAGGAGCGCGACCACGACGGCGGCGCCGATCCGCTGCGGTGGCGATGCCATGAACCCGCTCTCGTCGTATATACCGTTGAAGAGAACGAGAGAGCCGAGGACGAACACGACACAGGTGACGGTCAGGCCGAGCCGACCCAGCCACGGGGTGGTGCCGCAACGGGGCACCAGGGTTTCGACGATGGCGATCGGGACCCCGATACTCCAGATGGCGTGTCCGGCGGTGAATCCCACGGCGTTGCCGGCACTGAAACCCAGTGCCGGGATGAGCGTGGCGCTCCGGGAGACGTCACCCTCGAAGAGCTGGTCGGGATTGAAAAGGGTCTGGTCGATCAGGCTCGCCTCAAGCACTCCGTACGCGCATCCCAGCAGTAAGAGCGTCGGCCAGCCTCGTCCGGTGCGCCGCGTCACCTCGCGGATGATGAGCGCGCCTCCGCCGTACATCGGCGCGAGGATGATCATGCCCCCGATGTCGGACGAGGGGACGTTGCCGAGCAGATACTCGGCGATCAGCGGGGAGAGCAGGAACAGCCCGAGGGCGGGTGCGATGCGGCGCGGCATCCCCAGGCGTTCGCCGGGGGTCGTCTGGGTCACGTGCGGTCGGTCGTCGGGAGCGTTTCCGGTCATGTCGGTGACGCTAGGTCCGGACGGCTTCCCGCACATCGAACGCGAGAGCGGCCTTCGACCCCGACTTCGGACGGAGTACGGCCGCACCTTTCCCTCTTGAGACGGAGCCCGGCCGGGTGCCACCGCCTCAGGCGGGATCAGGCGCCCCGCCTCAGGCTGAATCGGCCGCACGTCTCCCGCTTCAGGTGGAGCGCGGTCGCACGAGCCCCACGTCGTAGGCCAGCACGACGGCCTGGACCCGGTCACGCAGGCCGAGCTTGCGCAGCACCGAGGACACATGAGTCTTGACCGTGGCCTCGGTGAGCACGAGTCGCCCGGCGATCTCGGCGTTGGACAGCGCGAGCGCGACCAGCCGCAGCACCTCGACCTCCCGTCCGGTCAGCGAGCCGAGGTCAGGCGGCGGCACGGCACCGGGATCGGGCAGGACGGTGACGAAACGGTCGAGCAGCCGGCGGGTGACCGACGGCGCGAGCAGGGCGTCGCCGCGCACGACCACCCGGATCGCCTCCACCAGTTCGGCGGGTCGCACGTCCTTGAGCAGGAAGGCGCTCGCACCGGCGCGCAAAGCGGCGAATACGGACTCGTCAACGTCGTAGGTGGTCAGGACGATGACCCGGGCCGGACTTCCCGAGGAGACAATCCGCCGGGTCGCCTCCAGCCCGTCGACGCCGGGCATCCGCACATCCATCAGGACGACGTCGGGTGCCAGCCGCTCGACCAGGGCCGTGGCCTCTCTGCCGTCCCCGGCCTCGCCGACCACCTCAAGGTCCGCTCTGGCCTCCAGGATCATCCGGAAGCCGCTGCGGACCAGCGCCTGGTCGTCGGCCAGGACCACGCGGATGCTCATCGCACCACCCGCAGCGGCAGACGGGCGCGGACACGGGCGCGGGTGCTCATCGCAGCCCTCGATGACAGCCGGGGACGGGCGGTGACGATCATCGCAGCACTCCCAGCGGAAGGCGGGCGCGGACGCGGAACCCGCCGCCGGGCAGCGGACCCGCGTCGAGGGTGCCGCCGAGCATCGCGGCGCGCTCGCGCATCCCCGCGATCCCGTGACCGGCGCCGCCAGCGCTCACGCCACCGCGTCCGTCGTCGAGAATGTCCAGTTCGAGCATCCCCGAGGCGGCCCTGACGGTCACCTCGGCGCGATCCGCACCCGCGTGGCGCAGCGTGTTGGTGAGCGCCTCCTGAACGATCCGGTAGGCGGAGAGGTCGATCCCGGCTGGCAGCGCGGCGGCGCCCTCCCGCCGTACCGCGACCTCCAGACCGGCGGCGCGGAACGGCTCCACGAGCTCTCCGAGCCGGTCGAGCCCCGGCTGCGGGAGCGGCTCGTCGCCCGTACCCGGCCGTACCACGGCCAGCAGCCGGCGCAGTTCCCCGAGCGCGTCGCGTCCCGCCGCCTCGATCGAGCGCAGCGCGGCGCGCGCCTGGTCCGGGTGCTCGTCGAAGACGTCGTCGGCGGCGGCGGCCTGCACGACGATGACCGAGACGCTGTGCGCGATCACGTCGTGCAGTTCGCGCGCGATCCGCGCCTGCTCCTCGCTGACCGCCCTGCGCGACTCCTGGTCGATGGCCATCCGCCGGTGGCGTACGACTTCGCCGAGTGCCCAGGCGAGGACCGGGAACGCCATCGCGAACTGCGCGTCCTCGCTGGGACCGGTGAGGAAGTTGAGCGCGGTGAGAGCGAGCAGCGCCGCGAGCGCGGGCAGCGACACCCGGAGTGGCCGGACGGCGGCCAGCGAGCCGATCGCGACGAGGCCCGCGAACGGGAAGATCCCCTGTGGCGCGAGGATGTGGACGACGAGCCCTCCGGCGAGCGCGATCACCATCACCGTCACCGGATGGGAGCGTCGCCACCACAGCGCCGCGCCCTGCGCCCCACCGGCGAGCATCCCGAGGATCACCAGCGGGTCCGGGCGCGGCACCGGATTGTCCATCATCAGGGCGATCAGATACAGCCCTACGGCGAGCGAGACGGCAACGTCGGCGAGCCGCCGGAGCGGGCTGCGGGACGAACGGCGCACTTTCGGAGTATCGCAGATCGGGCACCACCCGATCACGGGTCAGAAGGACTGTCCCGTCCCTCTTCCTGGTCCGCGCCATCGCGGCGAAGCGGGAGGACGGGGTCACGCCCACTGATCGGGGAAACCCGTACACCGGCTCCGTGGCCGCAGCCGGCGGTCCGCCTGAAGCGGGACGGTACGGCGGTGGACTGCGACCCAGACTGCGACCCGAGACTGTACGGACACGCTCATGATCGACGCATGTCGGATCCATGAGCCGCGATCAGGGGTTGTCTCTCTGCCATGTGTCGAATCGAAGGGCGGGCGGATCCATGAATTCTCTGAGCTGCTTTACCCTGTTCACGCAGTCGGGACAGACGTGTTCCTCGACCGATCTGGCGGTGGCTTCCGGTGTCGGCTCACGGAAAGCACCTGACACCGTCATGCCCAGCGGAAGATTGGTCTCGGGGTCCATCATGACCGTCATGACACTCGCGGGGGTGAAGCTGAAGGTTCGCTTGCACAGGTAACATCTGCCGACTGTGGTGATCTGCTCGTCTGCCATAAAGCGTCCGCCCTCCTCAGTCGCACCGTACAACTCGCGACCGGGTAGTGGGCCACCTCATGCATCGGCGGCTTCTGCCACGTGTCCGCCTGGCCGATCTTCCCGTCCGCCGTCGACCCGCCTCGCATAGGAAGACGCCGACCTGCGAGTGAACGGGTCGAGTGACCGTGATTCCCGGCGAGTCGCCCTTGATCACTCTCCTGACGGGCACGCAACAGTCACATAAAAGGCAGAGCGCGTCTGCACCCTTTGGCTACCGCTGCTACAAGCGCCGCTCCCGGCAACCGGTGAAACCGGCCGAGGGTGCCGTGAAACCGGCGCCGCCGAGAGTGAAGCCATGAGTATCACAGAACTCGGACGTCTCGGGGGCGGCCCGCCCTCCGACAGGGGTACCGACCTGGCCGTACATGCGGAAGGGCTGGTGAAGACGTTCGGCGGGCACCGTGCCGTCGACGGGATCGACCTGGACGTACGCCCTGGTGAGATCTTCGGCGTCCTCGGCCCGAACGGCGCCGGCAAGACCACCATGCTACGGATGCTGGCCACCCTGTTGAAGATCGACGCGGGCCGTGCCGAGATCTTCGGGGTCGACGTGGCCGCCAACCCGCACGTGATCCGCCAGCTGGTCGGCGTCACCGGACAGTACGCATCGGTCGACGAGAACCTGACCGCCCGCGAGAACCTCTGGCTCTTCGGTCGTCTGCAGGGCGTCGACGCGCCGCGCGCCCGGCGCATCGCCGCCGAATTGCTGGGCCGGTTCGGCCTGGAGGAGGCCGCCGACAGGCCGATCGCGCAGTTCTCCGGCGGCATGCGCCGACGCCTCGACCTGGCGGCCAGTCTGATCACCAGGCCACCGCTGATCTTCCTCGACGAGCCGACCACCGGCCTCGATCCGCGTACGCGCGGCCAGATGTGGGACACCATCCGCGGTCTGGTCGCCGATGGCTGCACAGTGCTGCTGACCACGCAATACCTGGACGAGGCCGATCAGCTCGCCGATCGGGTCGCCGTCATCGACCACGGCCGCAAAGTCGCCGAGGGCACCCCCGACGAGTTGAAGACCGCGGTCGGCAACTCCGCCCTCCAGTTGCTGCTCGCCGACCCGGACGAGGTGCCCACCGCCGTGGAGGTCGTGCGGCGCGTCCTCGGCTCCGACCCGGTTCTCAGCCCGGAGCAGGGCCGTCTCAACGTCGCACTCGACCAGGCCGACCTGGCCGCGGACGTACTGATCGCGCTGCGCACCGCCGGGGTGTCGATCTCTTCGGTCAGTGTGGCCAAGCCCAGCCTGGACGAGGTGTTCCTCGCCCTCACCGGCCACGAGACGGACCGGGACGACGAGACCGGCACGGAGGAGAACCGATGAGCACCATGATCGCACCCGCCCGCGAGACGGTCCGGGCCGCCGATCGCGTGGCGGCCGCCCGGCGGCGCGTCTCCCTGAGAGAGACGCTCGACCAGACCCTGATGATGGCGTGGCGGGCGGTCAAGAAGATGCGCCGCAACCCGGAGCAGTTCTTCGACGTGGCGCTGCAGCCCATCCTGTTCACCGCGATGTTCGCCTTCATCTTCGGTGGCGCCATCGCAGGCGACGTGCAGAGTTACCTCCCCCTGATGATCCCCGGCATCCTCGCCCAGACCGTGCTGACGACGTGCATGGCCACGGGCACGCAACTCCGCGAGGACCTGGAGAAGGGCGTCTTCGACCGGTTCAAGTCGTTGCCGATCGCCCGGATCGCGCCGCTCGCCGGCCCCATGGTGGCCGACCTGCTGCGCTACACGACTGCGGCCACTCTGACCTTCGGCATGGGCCTGGTGATGGGCTACCGTCCGGGTGGTGGAGTGGGCGGCGTGCTCGCCGCGATCCTGCTGGCGATCATCACGGGCTGGTCGCTGGCGTGGGTCTTCACCTGGGTCGGCACGATCGCCCGGAGCGCCCAGGCCGTCCAGGGCATCTCCATGATGATCATGTTCCCGTTGACGTTCCTGTCGAACGCGTTCGTCCCCGTCGAGACCTTGCCCGGCTGGCTGGCCGCGTTCGTACGGATCAACCCGGTCTCACACCTGGTCACGGCCGCCCGCGACCTCGCCAACAGCGCCCTCGTCAGCGGAGAGGTGGCTTGGACGCTCCTGGCGTGCGCGATCGTCATCGCGATCTTCGCGCCGCTGTCGGTACGCAGTTACAAGCGGCACATGTGACCTCGGCCCGTCACGGCCGGAGATCTGCTCGACGAGACCGCGCGCCTCGTCGAGCAGGTCGGAACCGCGTCGATCGCCGTACTCGGCCCGCACGACTGCGATCATCCCGGGCGCGGCCCGCTCCGCGTACGGTTCGATCCGCTCGAAGGTCATGCAGGGCATGCTGCTGTTGTACGCGAACCGCTCGGCCAGCACCAGCAACCTGATCGCGTCGCGGGGGGCCATGGCTCCCCGCAGCAGCCCCCAGGCACCGAGCGCGAAGAGCATCGTGCCGCACACCGGATAGTCGAGGATGGGGTTCTCCGCAATCAGCAGGTCGTAGCCCCGGACGGTGGCGAACAACTCCTCGCCGTACCCGACGTCTTCCGGAGGGGCGTGGTACGCGTACGCCGTCATGGTGACCGACGCCGCGATGATCATCCACGGCGTGGGATCCGCGCGCGGTACCCCGGGCAGGCGCAGGTCGTGCGCCCGCTGGACGGCCAGGCGGTATTCCGCGAGCGCGGCGGCCGTCTCGCCGCGGGCGAGGGCGAGCTCGGCCGCGCACAACGGGACGACCGCCACCCCGCCGAGCACTGCCTCGCTGTCGTTGATCCGGGTGAGCTCGGCGAGTTCGGCCTCCGCGGTGTCGAGGTCGCCGTCGGCGAGCGCGGACACCAGCAGCAGCGCGCGGAGCTGGGTCTCGTCGTCTGTGGCGCCGAGCCGGCTCAGCACCGGGATGGCGGTCCGCGCGTGTCCGACCGCCCGCCGGCGATCGCCGAGCTGCATGACCAGGGAGGCCAGCACGGCGTGCTGGATCGCGGCGAACCACGGCCCCTCGTCCCCGCGGAGCATCGTCAGGATCCGCTCGGCGGCCTCGATCGCCCCGGTCACGTCTCCCGCGTTCTCCAAGACCTGGGCGCTCGTCTGCGTCGCCGCCAAGACCACGTCATGGTCGGCGCTCCGGCGCAACTCCGCCAGCCGGCGATGCAACTCGGCACCGTCGGCCGCGTCGCACGCGACCATCACCGTGGTCATCGCCGCTATACGGGGATTCGTCGTGTCACTGATGGGCAGCGTACGGAGGAGGTCGATCAGCGGATCGCTGCGACCGTCGGTGACGATCATGGTGTTCATCAGCGTGATTATCATGGCGGCCCTGGTCACCTCGACGAGGTGCCGCGGCGGCACCCAGCCGGTGATCAGCTGGGTGATCGCGTCCCGATGCACGAACACCCGGGAGTGGTCGCCACGGATCGACCACAGCGCACCGACGCCGGCCAGCAACTGGAGCGTCGTGACGGGATCGGACTCGCCGAGAGCCTGCCGGAGCAGTTCGGCGAGGTTGCTCTCCTCGGCGTGCAACGCGTCGGCCGCCGCGAACTGCGCCGGGCTGAACAGCCGGGCGGCGTGTTCGAGGGCGTACGCCGTCGCCCAGGCCCGCTGCGCCGCCCGGGCGGGCGCCTCCTCCCCGGCCTCCTTCAGCCGCATCCGCCCGAACTCCCTGACCGTCTCCAGCATCCGGTAGCGCAGCCCGTACGTCGTCTCGCGAACGCTGAGCATCGACTGCTCGGTCAGCGCGTCCACGGCGTGCAGGGCCTCCAGGCCGAGTACCTGCTCGGCCGCGGCCAGCGTGAAACCGTCGCCGAACAGCGACAACCACCGCAACGCCTGCCGTTCTGGCTCGTCCAGCAGATTCCACGACCAGTCGATGACCGCGAGCAGCGTCTGGTGCCGGTCGGGGGCCGTACGGTTCCCCCCGCGCAGCAGGGCGAATCGGTCCGCCAGGCGCCGCGCGATCTCCTCCACCGACATCACCCGCACTTTGGCCGCGGCCAGCTCGATCGCGAGCGGCAGCCCGTCGAGGCGGGCGACGACCTCCTCGACCGCTCCCTCGTCGATCCGCACACCCGGGCGGGCGGCCGTGGCGCGCTGGCGGAACAACTCCACCGCGTCGCCCGTGGGCAGCTCGCCGAGCAGGTAGACGCGTTCGGCCGGGATCGACAGAGGGGCGCGCGAGGTGATGAGCACCCGCAGGTCGCGGGTCGTCACGGTCAGGAACGCCACCAGGTCGGCGACGGCCTCGATCACGTGCTCGCAGTTGTCCACTATCAACAACGCCGGAGCCTGGTCGAGATGCCGGGCGATCCGGGCGCGAACGTCGGAGCGCTGCTCGGCGGTCAGGGCATGCCGCCCGCTGACCGAGTCCCGGACCCCGAGCGCCGAGCCCACCTCACCCACCACGCCCTCCGGCGAAGAGACGCCGACGAGTTCGACGAAGTGAGCGATGGGCTGGGTGGCGTTCCTGCCGATGACATGAGCCAGCCGCGTCTTGCCCAGTCCGCCGGGGCCGATGATGGAGACCACCCGGTTGGTCTGCAACAGGGCGTGCACCGCACGGATGTCGCCGTCGCGGCCGAGCAGCGAGGAACCGTCGAACAGGATGCCCTCACGTACCGGCCGATCGGCGACGAGGAGTTCGGCGTACACGCGGGCGAGCTCAGGCCCCGGTCCGGTGCCGAGCCGCGCGACCAGGCCCGCGCGATACCGCTCGTAACGCTCCAGAGCGGCGGCGGCACCTCGGACGGCGACCTCGCTGCGCAGCAGGCAGGCGAGCAGTTCCTCGTCGTGTGGCCGATCGGCCGCGGTCTCCTCCAGCAGCGGCAGCGCGCTCTCGTGAGCGCCGCTCCGGCTCCGTGCGATCGCCGCCACCCGTCGCGCCTCGGCCACCCCCTGTGCGGCGACGCCCCTCAGCTCCGCGAGTGCGCCCGTGGCGCCGTCCAAGCCGCCGCCCAGGAGGCTCATGGCCTCTTCGGCGCGGCGACGCGCGAGCACCATGTCGTCCTCGCCCAGTGCGGCCCGTGCCTGCTCCACCAGCTCGCCGAGCAGCAGGACGTCCACCTGACCGGCGGGCAGCCCGAGCCGATAACCACGCGGGATCCGCACCACGACGTCGGCGCAGGTCACCGCCCTGGTCCGCGAGACGACCACCTGCAGTGCCTTCGTCGGGTTGGCCGGCGCCTCGTCCGGCCACAGCTCCTCGACCAGGCGCTCGTCACTGACCCCGGCACGCCCTTGGATGGCGAGCACGGACAGCAGGGTGTGCGCGCGATCGCCGACCACGCGCACACCCCGCCAGCGAACGCCGTCGAGCAGGACGAGTATGGGGGACATACCCTCAGCTTACGGACGAGTCACAGGTGAGGAGCGTGACAGCGCGTATCTCGACGACTGGATCGAAGCTGCCTCATCGTGGAGGCCGCGCGGGTGCAGCGAAACGCCGAGGAACTCATGACCGCGCTGGCTCCGGCGTTCACCTGGGTCGTTGTCACCCAGTCGGTCACTCAGTGATTCACCCGTCCGAGCCGGTAGAGCGCGCCTTCCCCGGTTCTCACTCGGGGCCGCTCAGTTCTCGATACGCCTCGCGTAATTCGACGGCTTCCGGCATGCGGCGCGTTTCGATGGCACCGATCACCTCGCGTGCTCTCCAGTAGTTGGACGGCACCAGCACGCCGCTCGTCATGGTCGTGAGGGCGAGCTGACCCGCCTCGTCGGGTTGATCGGTGGCGAGAAGCGCCAGGGCAAGGTCAAGACGTGCGGAAGCCGCCCTGCGCGGACGAACCAACCCGTCCGCGGCCGACTCCAGGCGGGCGAGCACCTGCCGGGCGTACGGCTCGGCGGCCGGATCTCCCAGCCATGACAGCGTGGTCGCCACGTACGCCTCGCTCTTGGAGGGGTCGTAGCGGTAGTGGTGCTCGGGATGCTCGGGCATCGACAGCGGCGAGACCAGCCGGGCGACGCGATTCAGCGCATCCCGCGTCTCCGGCCCGGACCCGAGTCGGGCCCAGATCCGGCCCTCCTGCGCGGTCGCCTGGATGTAGACGGAGCTGGTGCGCGGTGCGATCGTCTGCGCTCCTTGGGTCAGGGTCAAGGCGCGGCGGTAGTCGCCGGTGGTGACCGCCTGCCACGCCTCCGTCTCCAGACACCACGCGGCGACCTCGGGATGCTCGGCATGCTTCGCCAGCTGGGCAGTCGTCCGAAGCCACGTTGCGGCGGCCTCGAACTGGCGAAGGTCGATGTGGCAAGTGGAGGCCAGCAGCGACAACCAGCCACCGGCCGTGAGAAGGCGGCGGTGCTCGGCGAACGTCTTCTTGGCGTCGACCAGGTGCGAGACGTACGACAGATGCCGGCGTACCCGTTCCAGCAACTCGGCCGGTGGGGTCCCCTGGTAGGCCATCGCGAGGTCGTCGACGGCCGACTCCAACCGATCAAGCGTTTCGGTGCCCACATCGCTGGCTGAGACACGACGGGCCAGCTCCAGTGCCTCGATCTCCTCGGCGAAGTGGGGACTGTCCGGGGCCGTGCTCTCCGGCTCCTCGCTGAACAGCTCGGCTTCTGCCATGCCGAACACCCGGCAGTAGAGCAGCCGGTAAGGGTCCTTGGGCTGGTGCTTGCCCGCCTCCCAATCCTTGATCATGCGGATCAGGGAATCCCGCTCGGGCAGGCGGGCACGAGTGCGTGGATCGGCGGCCTCGGCAAGCTGCCTGGCCATGTCTCGCTGGGTCCACAACTTGCCACGCCTTGCGGCGCGTAACCGCAGCGCCCAGGCCGGAACGTTGTTCATTGTGTGCACCTCGGGGGACTGGGGTCCTCCTGTCTCCCTCAGTCTCCCCTACTCACACTGTCGGTGCGGGATGCCTGGCGATGTCATGGGAGGACCAGGAAAAAACGGGACCCGCAGGCGCGGTAACGCCGTACGGGTCCCTTGATCGCACACTGGAGGTGCGACCCATGGACAACTGTAGAGCCGTCCCACCCGCCGTCGACGAGGCGACAGTAGAGAGCCATGACAGGGCGCTGGCCGTCGTACAGCGGCTTCTCACCGAGCGGGGAATACGTGCTCACCGCCATCACACGATCAGTCTCGGACTGTTCACCAACAGGGCGGCTGCCTGGCCTGACCAGCCTCCGCTCCGGTCGTGGATGGAGCGGCACCCACCCGAGCTGACCGTGAAGGGTCCGCAGGGCTGGCGCATGGCCACGGTGACCATGGGGGCGCGCTCGGGCAGCTATCTGGTCTCCCTACGCGACGGCTCCGGCCCCCAGGCGGTGCGAAGCGAGCATCCCGAACAGGTGGTTGCCCTGATCCTGGCTGCTCGGGAAGTGTGACCGTGTACGGCTGGGTCATCCTGGGCGATACGGCCACCAAGCGCGTCAACGGCCAAGAGGTCATCATCACTGCCGGTAAGTCGGGCGACATCGGGGTGGCCATCAGAGCCTGGGAGGACGCTGAACGCCACCGGATGCTGTACGAACTGGGCAACCTCGGCCGCCTGGTCGATGCCGCGATGACCCGCCTCCAGCTCCACCACCGCGCTTCAGGCAGTCGAGGAAAACGTGCACCGGAAACGGGCGACATCCGATGACCACTGGTCGGGTACGGCAACGCACCTTCCCGTAGTCGCGTTGCCGTACCCGACCAGCAATGACCGTGATCCGATAACCGTGTCGTCCGGTGGCAACCTGACCCGGAGCGCAGTGCCGCCAGGCGCGAGCACCGGAAGCAGGACGGCAGAGTCCTTGCTCTCGCCACGTGGGCGTTCCTGAGATCACCGAGTGGAGACGGCCGGCGCAATGCCGGATGGCACCCCGGAGGGGCCGCGAAGCGGTTGGGCCGGCGGTCGGAGCGGCAGGCGGCAGCGCGTACCAGGATCAGCGGGTGCGTTCGGTACAGCGGGTGCTCGGTGCGGCGAGCGGCGGGCTTACGCCATGCCGTCCCGGCTGGCGCGGGCCGGGACCGGCCGCCAGAGCCGCACGCCCGGCCCGCTGGCCGCGCCGTACGGCGGCGCGGAGCACTGCCGCCTTGCTGCTCTCCGACTCCGGCATGGCGCTGGAGAACATCTCCCGCCTGGTCGGCCGCAAGAGGACCGCGATGACGGGGAAGGTCCACCGGAAGCAACTCCGCCCGGTACTACTGGAAGGCGCCGAGGCGATGGATCAGATCTTCCCGCAGGCTTGAACGCTGTTCATGACCGTGTCTCGGCCTCCGCGCCGGGCTTGTCTTCGGCTCGTGGCACGCCGGCGATCAGGACGAGCGCAGCAATGGCGCCGTAGAGCGGGAGCACGAACCCAGGCCCCTGCGAACCCTCAGGGCAATAGGGGGAGAAGAACGCAATGGTCGACAGTGCGTAGTAAGCGGCTGTCACGAGCGCTCCGCCCACTCCTGTCCAGGCCAGGAGCCGGCCCCCTCGGGGCAGTGATCGCCGTGCGGCCACGGCCAGCGCCATCAAAGCAGGGGGAAGAAGAGTGGCCATCGCGCCGAAGCCCAGGCCGAGCACATCACGACCGGTGTATCCGCCTTCGGTGTCCACATAGGCGCAGATGTAGATCTCTGTATCTACTGGCAACAAAGCCCAGTGAGGAAGGGTGGACAGCAGGATGGCACCCATCCAGCACAACAGTGCGCGGTGCTTCATCGCCTATATCCCCAGGACCCCACAACCGCTCATCTTCCGGGCGAACCTCAGGATGGGGAGGCTCAGTCTTCCGGCTGTAGCTCGTGACCTTCGGACGAGATACGACCTCAGTCACCCGGAAGATCAAAAAGGCCACTTCCCGGTCTGGGAAATGGCCTCTGAGCTGGGTGGGGCTACCAGGACTTGAACCTGGGACCTCTTCCTTATCAGGGAAGCGCTCTAACCGTCTGAGCTATAGCCCCTCATTACGCGAAAGAACGGTATCGCATCCGTCTGCCGGAGGCGAACCCGTTCGGTCGAACAGGGAAAAGCTTACCCTGTTCCGGCACCCGCTCGCGCCATGTCCCCGACCGCCCGGCCGGGGACACGACGGGGACGTTTATTCGGCCTCGCTGAAGGTGACCTCAACGCCGCCGACCAGCTCGGAGGCGATGTTGTAGATCACCGCGCCGAGGGTGGACAGGGCGGTGATCAGCACTACGTTCACCGCGCCGATCAGCGCCGTGTAGCCGAGGATGGGGACCGGCTCGAACCAGGATGCGACGTCCACGCTGCTGGTGGTCTTGCCGTCGGCCGTCGTCAGCTGGTTCACCGTCTGGACGATGCTTTCGAACACGCCCAGTCCGGACAGCACCATGTAGAGCACCGCGACCGCGACGAACAGCACCACGAAGCAGACCAGGGACACCACGAAACTGAACTTCATGGCCGACCACGGCTCGATCCGGCGCAGCACCAGGTGTGCCTTACGCGGCGACCTGGCAGGCGAGGCGGGCGAGCTCTTCTTGCCCGGCCTCTCCGGCGCGGGGGACGACAGACCCCCGGGAGCCCAGGAGGAACTGTCGGTCTCCGCGGACTGCGGACGGATCCGCGTCGTGGAGTCGCTCGGCTTGCCGTCCTCGATCGCCGTCACGTTCTGCCCGCCCTTAAGGTCGTCGGTTACCGAATCATCGGTCTCCGGCGTGGGCTTGCTACCGTCAGCCGGTGACGCAACCACCTTGGCTGCGTCCGCTTCGGTGGCCTTGTCCATCTTCTCCGTCACCTGGTCGCGTGTCGATGAGGTCGATGAGGAGGCCGGACGTGGACGACCTGGCTTGGCCTGGGCGCACATGGACTACTCACCTTCCGCATTCTGCTCGGTCTCCAAGGCCTCGGCATTGCGGGCGAGCGCCACGACGCTGTCACCCTCCGCGAGATTCATCAGACGTACCCCCATGGTCTGGCGCCCGGACTGCTTGATCTCTCCTGCGCTGGTCCGGATAACCCCGCCGACGGACGTGATCGCGAAAACCTCGTCATCCGGCCTGACCATGGCAGCACCAACCAGCTTGCCACGTGCGCTGACAATCTTGGCAGTCAGGACGCCCTTGCCTCCTCTTCCCTGAAGAGGGTACTGATCCGCCGGAGTGCGCTTGGCGTAACCGCCCTCGGTCGCGATCAGCACGTCGTCGCCGTCGCCGATGCGGTTCATCGCCAGCAGCTCGTCTCCTTCGAGGAAACGCATGCCGATCACACCGCTGGTCGCCCGGCCCATCGGGCGCAGGGCCTCGTCGGAGGCCGTGAAGCGGATGGACTGGGCGCCGCGCGAGACGAGAAGGAGGTCGTCCTCCTCGGATACCAGCCGGGCAGCGATCACCTCGTCATCTTCCCTCAGGTTGATGGCGATCAGGCCACCCGAGCGCGGCGAGTCGTACTCCGACAGGCGCGTCTTCTTCACCAGGCCGCTGCGGGTGGCCAGCACGAGGTATGGCGCGACCTCGTAGTCGCGCAGGTCCAGCACCTCCATGACGACCTCGTCCGGCTGCATGGCCAGCAGGTTCGCCAGGTGCTGGCCGCGCGCGTCCCGGCCGGAGTCGGGCAGCTCGTAGGCCTTGACCCGGTAGACCCGGCCCTTGTTCGTGAAGAACAGCAGCCAGTGGTGGGTCGTCGTGACGAAGAAGTGGTCGACGATGTCGTCCTGCCGCAGCTGCGCACCGCGCACCCCCTTGCCGCCGCGCTTCTGCGCCCGGTAGAGGTCGGTGTTGGTGCGCTTGGCGTAGCCGCCGCGGGTGATCGTGACGACCATGTCCTCCTCGGCGAGAAGGTCCTCGATCGACATGTCGCCCTCGTAGGCGATGATCTCCGTCTTGCGCTCGTCGCCGTACTTGGACACGATCTCCGAGAGCTCGTCCAGCACGATCGACCGCTGCCGCTCGGGCGAGGCCAGGATCGCCTGGTATTCGGTGATGTGCGCCATCAGCGTGTCGTACTCGTCGGTGATCTGCTGCCGCTCCAGGGCGGCCAGCTTGCGCAGCTGCATGTCGAGGATGGCCTGCGCCTGGATCTCGTCGATCTCCAGCAGCGATATCAGGCCGCCCTGGGCGGCGGACGCCGACGGGGAGCGCCGGATGAGGGCGATGACCTCGTCCATCCGCTCCAGCGCCTTGAGCAGCGCGCGCAGGATGTGGGCCCGCTCCTCGGCCTTGCGCAGCAGGTAGCGGGTCCGGCGGACCACGACCTCGATCTGGTGCGCCACGTAGTGACGGACGAACTGGTCCAGTCGCAGGGTCCGCGGCACCCCGTCGACCAGGGCCAGCATGTTGGCGCCGAAGGTGGTCTGGAGCTGGGTGTGCTTGTAGAGGTTGTTCAGCACGACCTTGGCGACCGCGTCACGCTTGAGCACGATCACCAGCCGCTGGCCGACCCGGGACGAGCTCTCGTCACGGACGTCGGCGATGCCGGTGATCCGGCCCTCCTTCACCGACTCGGCGATCGACAGCGCGAGATTGTCCGGGTTGACCTGGTAGGGAAGCTCGGTGACGACCAGGCACTGACGGCCCTTGGCGTCCTCCTCGACCTCCACGATCGCCCGCATCGTGATCGAGCCCCGGCCGGTCCGGTAGGCGTCGTCGATGCCCCGGCGGCCGACGATCAACGCCCCGGTCGGGAAGTCGGGGCCCTTGACCCGCGCGATCAGCGCTTCGAGCAGCTCCTCGTCGTCCGCCTCGGGGTTCTGCAGGGCCCACTTGATGCCTTCGGACACCTCGCGCAGGTTGTGCGGCGGGATGTTCGTGGCCATGCCGACCGCGATCCCGGCCGACCCGTTGACCAGCAGGTTCGGGAACCGCGACGGGAGGACCAGCGGCTCGGAGGAACGCCCGTCGTAGTTGGGCTGGAAGTCGACGGTGTCCTTGTCGATGTCACGGATCATCTCCATGGCGATCGGCGCGAGCTTGCACTCGGTGTAACGCATGGCGGCCGGCATGTCGTTGCCCGGCGATCCGAAGTTGCCCTGGCCGTCGACCAGGGTGTAGCGCAGTGCCCAGGGCTGCGCCAGCCGTACGACGGTGCCGTAGATCGAGGAGTCGCCGTGCGGGTGGTAGGAGCCCATGACGTCGCCGACGACGCGTGAGCACTTGAAGTAGCCGCGGTCGGGGCGGTAGCCGCCGTCGTACATGGCGTAGAGCACGCGGCGGTGCACCGGCTTGAGGCCGTCGCGGACGTCGGGCAGCGCGCGGGCCACGATGACGGACATCGCGTAGTCCATGTAGCTGCGCTGCATCTCCGACTGGATGTCGACCGGCTCGATGCGCTCTGCGGGCGGAGTGTTCACATCCGTCACGGGTGATGGATCCTTTTCAGAGTCGGAGAGAGGGCTGTACGGCTACCGCTACACATCGAGGAAACGGACGTCTCGCGCGTTCCTGATGATGAAGGAGCGGCGGGCCTCGACGTCCTCACCCATGAGAACGCTGAACAGGTCGTCGGCCTGGGCGGCGTCGTCGAGGGTGACCTGGAGCAGGACGCGGGTGTCGGGGTTCATCGTGGTGTCCCAGAGCTGGCCGGCGTTCATCTCGCCCAGACCCTTGAACCGCTGGATGCCGTCGTGCAGGCGCGGGTCGCGCTTGCCCCGCTCCATGCCGTCCCGGATGATCGCGTCGCGCTCCTGGTCGGAGTAGGCGTAGGAGGCGTCCTCGCCCCGGCGGTCCCATTTGATCTTGTAGAGCGGCGGCTGGGAGAGGTAGACGTGCCCGGCCTCGATCAGTGGCCGCATGAAGCGGAACAGCAGCGTCAGCAGCAGGGTGTTGATGTGCTGGCCGTCGACGTCGGCGTCCGCCATCAGGATGAGCTTGTGGTAGCGGAGCTTGGCGATGTCGAACTCGTCGTGCACGCCGGTGCCCATGGCGGTGATCAGCGCCTGGACCTCGTTGTTCTTCAGCACCTTGTCGATGCGTGCCTTCTCCACGTTCAGGATCTTGCCGCGGATGGGCAGGATCGCCTGGAACTTGGAGTCGCGGCCGCCCTTGGCCGAGCCGCCCGCCGAGTCTCCCTCGACGATGAACAGCTCGCACTTCTCGGGATCGCTCCACTGGCAGTCGGCCAGCTTGCCGGGCAGGCCCGACCCGGACTCCAGCAGCGACTTGCGCCGGGTCAGGTCACGGGCCTGGCGCGCCGCGAGACGGGCCCGTGAGGCCTGCAGGGACTTGTTGATGATGTCCTTGGCCTCGCCGGGGTTGCGCTCGAACCAGTCGCGCAGATGGTCGTTGCAGGCCTTCTGGACGAACGACTTGGCCTCGGTGTTGCCCAGCTTGGTCTTGGTCTGGCCCTCGAACTGCGGGTCGGCCAGTTTCACCGAGATGATCGCGGTGAGACCCTCGCGGATGTCCTCACCGGCCAGGTTGTCGTCCTTGCCCTCCTTGAGGAACTTCTGCTCGCGCGCGTAGCGGTTCACGATCGACGTCAGCGCGGCCCGGAACCCCTCCTCGTGGGTGCCGCCCTCGGCCGTGTTGATCGTGTTGGCGAAGGTGTAGACCGACTCGCTGTAGGAGTTGTTCCACTGCATGGCGATCTCGACCGAGATCCCGTCACCGTTCTCCTCGAAGTCGATCACCGAGAGGTGAGCGGGCTCCTTCTTGGAGTTGAGGTGCTTGACGAAGTCGGACAGGCCGCCCTCGTAGTGGTAGACCGTCTCTTTGGGCTCGCCGTTGACGTGGTCGGGCCGCTCGTCCCGCAGGGAGATCGTCAGGCCCTTGTTGAGGAAGGCCATCTCCTGGAATCGGCGGGAGAGGGTCTCGAAGCTCCACGTCGTGGTCTCGAAGATGGTCTCGTCGGCCCAGAAGGTGATCGAGGTGCCGGTCTCCTCGGTCGGCTCCCCCTTGATCAGGGGATGGACCGGCCGGGTCTCGGCGTAACTCTGCCGCCAGTGGTGACCGTCGGTGCGGATCGCGACCTCCAGCTTGCTGGAGAGCGCGTTCACCACCGAGACGCCCACACCGTGCAGGCCGCCGGAGACCGCGTAGGACTTGCTGTCGAACTTTCCGCCCGCGTGCAGCACGGTGAGGACGACCTCGACGGCCGGGCGGCCCTCCGCCTCGACGATGCCGACGGGGATGCCGCGGCCGTTGTCCACGACCCGCACGCCGTTGTCGGCGAGCAGCGTGACCTCGATCCGGTCGGCGTGACCGGCCAGGGCCTCGTCGACGGAGTTGTCCACGACCTCGTAGACGAGGTGGTGCAGGCCGCGTTCTCCGGTCGAGCCGATGTACATACCCGGGCGCTTGCGGACCGCCTCGAGCCCTTCGAGAACAGTGATTGAGCTAGCGTCGTAGGACAAGTGCGGAATCCTCCTGCCGCGGACATGCAGAGGAAGCGAGAACAGCCCCCGCGGTGCCCGTCACCGTCGTGAATGCCCCGATGCGCGCACCCAGGGGAGTCGCTTACGCGCCGGGGGTGACACGCAAACGGACGTGTCCGGAATTCAGTTTCATTCTAGCGGCTCTGAGGGCATGATGTGGCATTGACGGGCTCTAGAATGCCCTGTCGCGCGTCGACCCTCCACTCAAGGATCCCCCTACGGGGACGGGGGTCATCGCGCCAGAAAGGCCGCTGATCCGTTTTCCGGGCCGCCGATCAGCCGTAGGTGTCGCCCGGGCCGCGGCTTCCGGTGACGCGCAGCCCACCGCTGGTGCGCGGGCCGTTCTGCGGTCCGCGGACCTTCACCCGCTGTACGGTTCCGTCCCCGAGCTCCTCGTTCAGCCGTTTGACCAGCGTTCTTGCCAGCAGCCGCACCTGGGTCGCCCAGGCCGTGGAGTCGGCGACCACCACGACCTCCCCGTCGGCGAAGGTCTCCGGCCTGGTGTGCGCGGCCAGGTCGGAGCCGACGATCTCATGCCAGCGGCCGAACACCCCGCCCACGGCGACGGGCTGCTCCCAACCCCGGTCGGACAGGAGATCGGCTATGGCCCGACCGAAAAGCTGTGGATCGCCGAAATTCCTGCGCGGCCCGGCCGCTCTGCTCCGGGGCTCGCGGCGCGGCAACTGCCCCCTTCTGGCCGCGTCCGACTTGGCCTGGGCCAGCTTCTCCCTGGCGAGCGCGGCGCCCTTGGCCGCGGCGCTCTTCGCCGTTCCGGACTCGGACGGCAGCTCCCCGGCGTCCGGCGGCTGCTCACCGGACACGGTTCACACCTCCCTCGGCGACGTCGAACCGGCCTCCGGCCAGCTCTCCGGGCACGTCGTCGGCGACCGCGGCGGTGATCAGCACCTGCTCGGCCGGGGCGACGATCTCCGCCAGCCGGCGGCGGCGCTGGTTGTCCAGCTCGGCGAAGACGTCGTCGAGGATCAGCACCGGATCGCCCCCGTCCGCCCTGAGTAGGTCGTAGGCGGCCAACCGGAGTGCCAGCGCGAACGACCAGGACTCGCCGTGGCTGGCATAGCCGCGCGCGGGCAGCTCTCCCAGACCGAGGAACAGGTCGTCACGGTGCGGGCCGACGAGGGTGACGCCACGTTCGAGCTCGGAGCTCCGGACCTCCAGCAGACCGGCCCGGAGCCGCTTCTCCAGATCCGCACGGTCGGCGCCGGGCTCGGTCGGCAGCGTGCCCCGGTATTCCAGACCGGCGGGCGCGGAGCCGGGTGCGAGCGCGGCGTAGGCGGCGGCGACCAGCGGCCGCAGCGCCTCGACCAGATCCAGCCGCGCCGCCAGCAGCTCGGCGCCGTGCCGGGCCAGATGGGCGTCCCAGACCTCCAGGGTGCTCAGCGGGTCTCCGGCGCCGGCCTCGGTGAACGCCGCGTCGTTCTCGGCCCGCCGCCCGCTCCGGCCGCCCCGCCGCGAGCGCGCCGCCGTACGCAGCAGGGCGCCGCGCTGCTTGAGCACCCGGTCGTAGTCGGCTCGGACCCCCGCGAAACGAGGGGTCCTGGCCACCAGCAGATCGTCGAGGTAGCGGCGCCGCTCCGAAGGATCGCCCTTGACCATGGCCAGGTCCTCGGGGGCGAACAGGACCGTGCGCAGCAGCCCGACGATCTCGCGCGGACGCGAGACCGGCGAGCGGTTCAGCCTGGCCCGGTTGGCCCTGCCCGGGTTGATCTCCAACTCGATCAGCGCCCGCCGGTCCTCCCGCACGATCACGGACCGGATGATCGCCCGCACCGCCCCCTGCCGCACCAGCGGCCCGTCGTTGGCGACCCGGTGGCTCGACTGCGTCGCCACGTAACCCAGTGCCTCGACCAGATTGGTCTTGCCCTGCCCGTTGGGCCCGACGAAGGCCGTGACACCGGGCTCCAGGCCGAGGTCGACGGCGTCGTAGGACCGGAAGTCGGTCAGGGAGAGGTTGGCGACATGCACCCCAGGAAGATTAGTCGTCCGCACCCACCGCCGGGGCGCCGCCGCGTCCACAGCCCCCGCGCCGCTGTGGACGGGCAGGTGGTCGTACGGCCCGCATCAGGGAGAGCCGGACGCGCGGTCGCGGCCCGCGGCCCGTGCTGAGCGCACGGGCACGGGCCGGCGCCGGTCTACCTGCCGGCCTCCTTCGGCGGGACGACATCGGCGCCCGGGGCGTCCGCGCCCTTGGCGACCTGCCCCTCCTTCGCGGAGATGGCGTGCCCGCCGAACTGGTTGCGCAGGGCCGCGACGACCTTCATGGCCGGTGAGTCGTCCTGCCTGGAGGCGAACCTGGCGTACAGCGCGGCAGTGATGACCGGCAGCGGAACCGCGTGGTCCACGGCCGCCTGCACCGTCCAGCGGCCCTCGCCGGAGTCCTGCGCGTAGCCCTTCAACTCGTCCAGCGCGGGATCCTCGTCCAGCGCGCGGACCAGCAGGTCCAGCAGCCACGAGCGGATGACCGTGCCGTGCCGCCAGCTCTTGAAGGCACCGGGCACGTCGGTCACGACGTCGGAGGCCTCCAGCAGCTCCCAGCCCTCGGCGAAGGCCTGCATCATGCCGTACTCGATGCCGTTGTGCACCATCTTGGCGAAGTGGCCGGCGCCCACCCCGCCCGCGTGGACGAAACCGCCCTCCTCGGGCCTGAGCGTCGCGAAGACCGGCATCAGCCGCTCGACGTCGGCGTCCGAACCGCCGACCATCAGCGCGTAGCCGTTCTGCAGCCCCCAGATTCCACCGCTGACGCCGCAGTCGACGAAACCGATCCCGCGCGCCTCAAGCTCGGCGGCGTGCTTCTGGTCGTCCTGGTAGTGGGAGTTCCCACCGTCGATCACGATGTCCCCGGCCGACAGCAGGCCGCCGAGCTCCTCGATCGTCGCCTGGGTCGGGGCCCCGGCGGGCACCATGACCCACACCGCGCGCGGAGCCTGGAGCCGGTCCACCAGGTCTTTCAGGCTGGAGACATCGCTGACCGCCGGATCGCGGTCGTATCCGACCACGTCGTGACCGCCGCGGCGCAGCCGCTCGGCCATGTTGCCGCCCATCTTGCCCAGCCCGATCATGCCGATCTGCATACGAGCACCCCCTTCAGGGTTTCATCATCCACCTACACCCGGCGTGCCAGCGCAAGCCGTACCAGATCGGCGTTTCCAGCGACGGGATCACCCTCGGGGCTGTGGAGAACGTCTTCCAGACCGATGCGCGTAGCCAGACCCAGATGCCCTGCTTCCTCAAGCAGTATCCAAGCCGGTCCCTCCTCACCGTGGAGAAGCCGGGGGCCCGGAACGGCGAGTTCGTCGAGCCGGCCGAGCACGGCGTGCGCGCGGGACACGGCCGTGTCCGCGGCACCGCCGATGATCTCGACGAGGATCCGCACGCACTCCAGCCCGGTCGCGGCGAGCGCTTCGGCGTCGCCGACGGACCAGACCCCGGCCTCGACGTCCACGCCGAGCCGCCGAAGATGATGCCACAGGTCGGGGAAGCCGGGCTCGGAGAGGTTGACGGAGGCGAAGTCCGGCCGGTCCCGTGCGGGCAGCGCGGCCCAGCCGAGTACGGCTTCGCGCCGCGCGTCCACGTCCCCGCCGGTCATCCACAACCCGGTGCTCACCCCGACGGGAAGCCCGGGACAGGCCATCCGGACGGCACGGACGGCGGCACCGATGTGATCGGCGCTGAGAGACTCCCTGCCCGCCTCGTCACGCGGATGCATGTGGACTGCCGCCGCACCCGCCTCACGGGCCTCACGGGCCGCCTCAGCGAGCTCCAGAGGCGTCAGGGGGAGGGCAGGGTGGTCTCCGGGCGCCCTGCCCCCGTTGAGACATGCCTTGATCATGGTCAGGCCCCTGCCCGCCTTCCCCGGTCTCACACGAGATCCGCAGGCCTGTCCTGATCTGTCGCCGTCCGCGCCGTCTGTTCGCATCCGGTCCACAGCCGGGTCCACAGCCGGGTCTGCGGCTGCCGCTCGGCGGCAGCCGTCAGCTCGACAGGCGGATGGGCATGATCAGGTAGCGGTAGTCCGGAACGCCCTCGTCGTCCACCGGCTTTCCGCCGGTGAGGATGGCGGGCTTGGTGGAGGTGGTCATCTGCAGGCGGGCCACGTCGGAGTCGATCGCGCCGAGCCCCTCCAGCAGGAACTGGTGGTTGAAGGCGATGTTGATGTCGTCGCCGTCGAAGTCCACCGGCAGCACCTCGACCGCCTGGGCCTCGTCGCCGCTGCCCGCCTCCAGCACGACCTCGCCGCCGCGGAAGGCCATCCGGACGGGGGTGTTGCGCTCGGCGACCAGCGCCACGCGCTTGACGGCCTCGACGAAGGTGCTTGTGGACAGGTCCGCGCGGGCGGAGAACTGGGTCGGCAGCAGCGACCGGTACTTGGGGAACTCCGGGTCGAGAAGCCGGGTGGTGGTGCGCCGTCCGGCGCTGGAGAAACCGATCATGCCCTCGCCGGCGCCTCCGGCGGAGCTCATCGCGACCTCGACCTCGGCACCGGTGCTCCCCAGCGCCTTGGCGGCGTCGGCGAGCGTTCTGCCGGGAATCATGGCGATCGCCGAGAAGTCGGGCTGGCCCGGCTGCCACTTCAGCTCTCGTACGGCCAGGCGGTAGCGGTCGGTGGCGGCGAGGGTGACCGTGTCGCCCTCGATCTCCATGCGCACGCCGGTCAGCATCGGCAGGGTGTCGTCCTTGCCCGCGGCGACGGCGACCTGACCGACGGCCGAGGCGAACACGTCGCTGCCCACCCGTCCGGCGGCCGGGGGCATCGTCGGCAGGGAGGGGTAGTCCTCCACAGGCATGGTCAGCAGGGTGAACCGGGCGCTGCCACAGGTGACGACCGCCTTCGCGCCGTCCACGACGAAGTCCACCGGCTGTGCGGGGAGCGCCCGGGTGATCTCGGCCAGCAGCCTTCCCGAGACGAGCACCACGCCCGCCTCGCCGCTCTGCGGTTCGAGGGTCACCTCGGCGGAGACCTCGTAGTCGAAGCCGGAGAGCTTGAGCTGCCCCTTTTCGGTGACCTCGAGACGCATGCCGGCCAGCACCGGCACGGAAGGACGTGCCGGAAGGCTGCGTGCCGTCCATGCGACCGCCTCAGCGAGCACGTCTCGCTCGATCCGGAACATCACGTGGATCTGCCTCCTGTGTGTCGAGCGCTCTTCGCTCGGTGCCTTGGGTTCGGGTCTTCACTGTCCCGCACGTGCGCTCCCCGGGAGCCCCTTCTTTGGCTCTTGGTTTTTCTAGTTAGAGATACAAGGGGTCATCGTATTAGGGGCTGTGGAAACTGTGGAAGGACGTTGTTTTCGCAGGTCAACTAGGGTTTTTTCATCCACCGAGGTTGTGGGTGAACGATGTGGACAACTCGTGGTGCTGGGGAAAACAGCGATGTACCCACAGGCCGTCCCCAGATCATGGACAGTCTGTCCACCGGTTATCCCCAAGGTTTCCCCAGGTTTTCCACGGGGTAAGAGGTCGATTTGTCCCTGGGGAAAACTCTCTTCACAGGGCGTCCACAGGTTATCCACGAGTTGTCCCCAAGTTGTCCCCAGGTTCTCCCCAGAGTTGTCCCCAGGCTTTGATCGTCCCCGTGACCCCTCGGTCCAGCATTGATCATGGTCGGCCGCCCCGGTCGCCTCCGGCGGGCCGGCATCATTGATCCACAAGGTTTTCCACAGCCTGTGCATCACGCGGTGGCGAGTCTCACCCATTACGCGACTGCTGCTTGATCCTTGTGGTGAGTTCGTTGACCTGGTTGTAGATCGAACGACGCTCGGCCATGAGGGAACGGATCTTCCGGTCGGCGTGCATGACGGTGGTGTGGTCGCGCCCGCCGAACTGCTGACCGATCTTCGGCAGCGACATGTCGGTGAGCTCTCTGCACAGATACATGGCGATCTGCCGGGCGGTCACCAGGACACGCGATCGCGAGCCGCCGCACAGGTCGTCGATCGACAGGCCGAAGTAGGCGGCGGTGGACGCCATGATCGTGGCGACCGTTATCTCGGACCCGGCGTCCTCGCTGATCAGGTCCTTCAGCACGACCTCGGTGAGCTGCAGGTCGACCGACTGCCGGTTGAGGCTGGCGAACGCGGTGACCCGGATCAGCGCCCCCTCCAGCTCGCGGATGTTGGTGGAGATCCGGCTGGCGATGTACTCGAGCACCTCGGGCGGCGCGGCCAGGCCCTCCTGGATCGCCTTCTTGCGCAGGATCGCGATGCGGGTCTCCAGCTCGGGCGGCTGGACGTCGGTGATCAGACCCCACTCGAACCGGTTGCGGAGCCGGTCCTCCAGGGTGACCAGTTGCTTGGGGGCCCGGTCGCTGGAGATGACGATCTGCTTGTTGGCGTTGTGCAGGGTGTTGAAGGTGTGGAAGAACTCCTCCTGGGTCTGCTCCTTGCCCTCCAGGAACTGGATGTCGTCCACGAGCAGGATGTCCACGGCCCGGTAGCGGCCTCGGAAGTTGTCGGCCTTGTGGTCGCGGATGGAGTTGATGAAGTCGTTGGTGAACTCCTCCGAGCTCACGTATCTCACCCGCGCGCCGTCGTAGAGGCTCTGCGCGTAGTGGCCGATCGCGTGCAGCAGGTGGGTCTTGCCCAGGCCGGAGTCGCCGTAGATGAACAGCGGGTTGTAGGCCTTGGCGGGGGCCTCGGCCACCGCGACCGCGGCCGCGTGCGCGAACCGGTTGCTGGAACCGATGACGAAGGTCTCGAAGGTGTACTTCGGATTCAGCCGGGCGGGCTCCCCCTGGGGGCGGCCGCCGCGACTGTCCCATCTGTTCTGGCCCGCGCCGGAGGCCGGGTTGCGCGCGGGGCGATCGAAGGCGTCCTGTTCCGGACGCGAGGGGGGAGCCGGCTGCGGGGTGTATCCGCCGCGTCCGTATCCGCCGCCCTGCTCCGCCGGTGGCGGAGCAGCGGAGGGCTCCGCCGGAAGGTACGGCTGAGCCTGCTCCTCCATGTGCTGATAGGAGTAGGGGTACGGCTGAGCCTGTGGTTGGTGCTGTGGATATTCGGTGGGCGGAGGGGCGGCCGGCCCGGCGATCGGGTAGGACTGCTGAGCCCCAGAAGGGCCGTTGAGCTGCGAAGACGTTGGCTGTGCATAACCGTGCTGCGGTCCGCTGCCCTGGGGATAACCCTGCGGCGGCGCCTGTGGATAACTCTCCGGCCGGGAGGCGGCGTCGAGCTCGGAACCCGCGGCGCTGGGGTCCACCATCACCGCGACCCGCATCGGGCGGCCGAACTCCTGGGAGAGAGCGTGGCTGATCAGCGGACGAAGTTTGCCTTCGAGGACGTCTCTGGCGAAATCAGTCGGGGCTGCGAGCACCACGGTGTCGTTCATAAGGCCGAAAGGCCGGGTCATGCTGAGCCAGACACGCTGCTGGGAGGGGACGCTCTCGTTGAGGGAGTTCTCCAGTGCCCGCGCCCAAACCTCACCGAGGTCCATTCCATCCACTGCCCGGCTCACCTCCTCCGACGCGGCCCCCGCCTGAGCTCACCGCGATCCGTTTATCCACACCGATGGCCGCCGGGCGCACCGGATTCCCCCGTTTTCCACACGCCGGCCTGCCCGTGGCCCCGTAGGGTCGCCCGCTGGGAATCCACAGTGAATCCACACGGTGTCCACAGCCCCGTCTTTGCCGCCGGATGCGTTTCGGCAGCGGAGAGTGGGTGTGGAAGGGCTGACAGTAGCCTTGTCCACAGCCGCGTTCAAGGCGTTGTCCACAGCCTAGTGGCAGTACGGGGGAGGCTGGGTGCTCATCCTGTGGACGGCGGGGCGGCAGTGGATAAAGGGGCTGTGGATTAGTGGATAACCTGTATCCGCGTGCTCAGCAGGTCCGCTCTGGTTTGACCTGGGGCACGTATTCCCCGTAACGTACGACGGTCGGCTTGCCACGCGGCGGCTATTTCGCATGCCCCGCTTCCGGCAGGCCAGCCATTGTCGAGCGTCTCCATGTGCTGGGGACGCGACTCAAGCCTGGAGCCCACTCGTGAGCAAGCGTACTTTCCAGCCGAACAACCGCCGTCGCGCGAAGACCCACGGCTTCCGGCTGCGCATGCGCACCCGCGCCGGCCGCGCCATCCTGGCCGCCCGTCGCCGCAAGGGCCGCGCCGAGCTCTCCGCCTGATCACCCGTTGCGCCCGGTCCGCCGGGTGTGAGGCAGTGTTACGTCGCCCGTCGGCCGTGATGCCGGCGGGCGATGGCCGTACCTGCCCAGGGTCAACCGAGGTTCTTTCGTGTTGCCGTCCGTGTCCCGCATGCGCCGGGGCGAGGAGTTCGCCAACGCGATCAGAAAGGGAAGCCGTGCAGGCCGCCCCACCCTGGTCGTGCACTTGAGCGTGCCCGCGGACAGGGACGAATCGCCCCTGGTGGGGTTCGTGGTGAGCCGTGCCGTGGGAGGCGCGGTTATCCGAAATCGAGTCAAACGTCAGTTGAGACACCTCATCCGGGACCGCCTTCATCGCCTCCCGAGAGGTAGCCTGCTGGTTGTACGCGCCAATCCACCGGCCGCGTCCGCGCGAAGCGAGCGCCTTGCCGCCGAACTCGACGTCGCGCTGGATCGTTTACTCAGGCGGCGAGAGCCTTCCCAGGCTCACATGGATGGGCGATGATGACGGCGCAGCAGATTGCCGGAGTTTCTCCGGCTGCCAGGATCCTGATGGCTCCTATCCGGTTCTACCGGACCTTTGTGAGCCCTCTGCTGGGTCCTCGTTGCCGTTTCCATCCCTCGTGCAGCGCCTACGGCCTTGAGGCGGTCACCGTCCACGGCGCGCTGCGCGGCACATGGTTGACGATCCGGAGAATCGGGCGTTGCCACCCATTCCATCCCGGAGGTTTTGACCCGGTGCCCCCGCGCCCGGGCCGGTCCGACGAAACGCAAGGGAGCTAGCTCGGTGGAGCTGTCCTGGCTGAATTGGCTCTATACGGCCGTCGCCCACGTCATCACCTGGATTCACCAGGGTTATAGCAGCTTCCTCGACCCCGACAGCGGGCTCACCTGGGCGCTGACCATCATCACCCTGACCGTGCTCATGCGGCTGCTCATCTTCCCTCTCTTCCTCAAGCAGATGCGCTCGTCGAAGAAGATGCAGGAGCTGGCCCCCAAGGTCCAGGAAATACGTAAGCGTTACAAGAACGACAAGCAGCGCATGAACCAGGAGGTCATGGCGCTGTACCAGGGGCAGGGGGCCAACCCGCTCGGCGGCTGTCTGCCGGTCGTGGCCCAGTTCCCGATCTTCATCTCGATGTTCACCGTGCTGAACGCGATGGCCCACGGCCAGCTCAAGTTCGGCATGACGCAGCAGTTCGTCGACAGCGCCCGGGCCGCGCACATCTTCGGTGCCCCGCTGCCCGCGACCTTCTGGACCGACTCCGCGCAGATCGAGGCGTTCGGCGCCAACGCGATCCAGACGAAGATCGTCCTCGCGGTCTTCGTCGCGATCAGCTCGCTGACCACGTTCCTCACCGTCCGGCAGAGCGTGGGCCGCTCGATGGCCCAGATGCCGGACAACCCGATGGCGCAGCAGCAGAAGATCCTGATGTACGTCTCGCCGCTGTTCGCGGTCTTCTCACTGAACTTCCCCCTCGGTCTGATCCTCTACTGGGTCACCACCAACCTGTGGACGCTGAGCCAGCAGCACTGGTTCTACAGCCGCAACCCCTCGCCGGTGGCCGACGCCAAGGGCAACATGGTGACCCCCGAGCCCAAGCCGAGCCTGCTGAGCAGGGTCAGGAAGCCCGCTCCCGAGCCGGAGGCGCCTCCTCAGCAGCCGGAGCCCAAGCCGGTCCGCCAGCAGAGGACCCGTCAGCCCCGCAGCAAGCGGACGGGTAGCAAGAAGTCCTGACGACATCCCCGACAGCACGAAGGAGTGGCTGGACGTGACCGAGGCCGAGGCCGAAAAGGAGACCGTGAAAGCGGCTCCGGATCTCGCTGCGCTGGAGCAGGAAGGCGAGATCGCGGCGGACTACGTCGAGGGTCTGCTCGACATCGCCGACATCGACGGTGACATCGACATGGATGTCGAGGGCGATCGCGCCGTGGTGTCGGTCGTGGACATCAAGGGCGGCGACCTCGTCGGTCCCAACGGTGAGGTGCTGGAAGCCATCCAGGAGCTGACCCGGCTCGCGGTCCACCGCCAGACGGGAGAGCGCTCGCGGCTCATGCTCGACATCGGCGGCTACCGCGAGCGTCGCCGTACGGAGCTGCGTGAGCTCGGCATGAAGATCGCTGAGGACGTCAAGCGCAACGGTGAGCCCACCCCGCTGCAGCCGATGACCCCGTTCGAGCGCAAGATCGTGCACGATGCGGTCGCGGCGGCGGGCCTGCGGAGCGAGTCCGAGGGCGAGGAGCCCCGGCGTTTCGTGGTGGTCCTGCCCGCGTAGCGGCACGACGGACGGACACTGGCCGTCGTCCCCGGTTTTCCCGGGGGCGGCGGCTCTTTTTGTGGCCCGCCTCTGAGCGCCGTACGGAAGCGGGCCGTTAGCCTTAGAAAATCCTGATCCAGACAGTTCCGAGGAAGAGTGAGCGTCGAGTGAGCGAACAGATTCCCGAGCCGCCCGAGATCGCGCGGGAGGTGTTCACCGGGGACGCCTGGTTCAGAGCGGAGGCGTTCGCAGAACTGCTGGCCGGTCCCGGCGTGGTACGAGGACTGCTCGGGCCCCGGGAGGTGCCCCGTGTCTGGGACCGTCATCTGCTCAACTGCGCGGTGGTGGCCGAGGCCGTCCCCGCCGACGTGCGGTTGGTGGACATCGGTTCGGGAGCCGGCCTCCCAGGCCTGGTCCTGGCGATCGTACGGCCGGACATCACGGTCACGCTCCTGGAACCTCTCCTCCGCCGGACGGTGTTCCTTCAGGAGTGCGTGGAGGCGTTGAAGCTCGGCAACGTCGAGGTGCTGCGAGGCCGGGCTGAGGAGTTCGTGGGCAAGCGCGAGTTCGATGTGGCCTCCGCCCGCGCGGTGGCACCACTCGACCGGTTGCTGACGTGGTCGATACCGCTGCTCCGCGAGGGAGGAGAGCTTCTCGCGATGAAGGGCGAGCGGGCCGCGGAGGAACTGGCGGGCGCTGAGGAGCAGTTGCGCTCCAGCGGGGTGCAGATCGCCGAGCTTGTATCGGTCGGGCACGGTAAGGTCGAGCCGCCTGCAACTCTCATCCGAGTGGTCGCCGGTCGGGCACCCGAAGGAGCACGGCAGGTCTCTCGCCGGAGGGATCGTGAACCGCGATCAAAGCGATCACGACGCCAATGACAGACCGAGTAAAGCGAGTATTAGGCCAGTGAATGACCGTGGAAGTGCGATCGTCAGCGCGGCGGGCGGTCTTGGCTGGCCAGAGGAGCCCACCGTCGTGCCCCGTGGACGGTCCTCCGGCCTGGGATGGCCGGTTTCGGCTCCCGCCACCGTAGTCTGGCCGGTTGAAAGGACGACGATCGTGACCCAGACCCCCCTTAATCCCGGCGACTCGCCGCTGGTACGAGAGGCACTCAGCTCAGTGGTTTCACGTGAAACACCGGCCCAGACGACTACAGCCGCTCCTGGAGGTTCCGTGGGAACCCGCGATGAGAGCTGGCCCCGACCTCCGAAGACCCGCATCTTCACCGTCGCCAACCAGAAGGGCGGGGTGGGCAAGACCACGACATCGGTGAACCTGGCGGCCGCGCTGTCCATGCACGGCCAGCGGGTGCTCGTGGTCGATCTCGACCCGCAGGGCAACGCCTCCACGGCGCTGTCCATCGAGCACCGTGGCGACGTGCCGGACATGTACAAGGTCCTGGTGGAGGACCTCTCCCTTGACGAGGTCGTCAAGGAGGTTCCGGAGATGCCCGGACTCTACTGTGCCCCCGCCACGATCGACCTCGCCGGTGCTGAGATCGAACTGGTCTCCATGGTCGCGCGTGAAGCTCGTCTGCAGCGCGCCCTGACCGCCTACAAGGCGATCGAGTTCGACTACGTCTTCATCGACTGTCCTCCCTCGCTCGGCCTGCTGACCGTCAACGCGCTGATGGCCGCGAACGAACTGCTGGTCCCCATCCAGTGCGAGTACTACGCGCTGGAAGGTCTCGGACAGCTGCTCCGTAACGTGGATCTCGTCCGCGCCCATCTGAATCCGTCGCTCGACATGTCCACGATCCTGCTGACGATGTACGACGGACGGACCCGGCTGGCCTCCCAGGTCGCCGAGGAGGTCCGGTCCCACTTCGGTGAGACCGTGCTGACCACGCTGATTCCCCGTAGTGTCCGTGTCTCCGAGGCCCCGAGCTATGGCCAGTCCGTCATGACCTATGACCCGGGCTCCAGCGGTGCGATGGCCTACATGGACGCCGCCCGTGAGATGGCCTACCGCGGCGCGGCCGTGTGAACGCCGGAAGATCCGTGGCCGTCATTGTGAGTGAAAACCTGAGCCACAGGAGGGGCAGTGAGTAAGCAGCCGAGGGGGATGGGCGGCAGGGGACTGGCGGCGCTCATTCCGGGCCCGCCCGTGGTGCAGAGCACACCATCGGCGACCGCGACCATGGTCGCTCCGGAGCCGGTGGCAGAGCGGCACCAGCCCGCGCTGAAGCCGGTGGCGGGTGCGTATTTCCTTGAGATTCCGATCGAGAAGATCGAGCGCAATCCGCGTCAGCCCAGAACCATCTTCGACAACGAGGCGCTGAAGGAGCTCGCCACTTCGATCACCGAGGTCGGCCTGCTCCAGCCCATCGTCGTCCGCGCCATGGGCGAGGACGGCTACGAGCTCATCATGGGGGAGCGCCGCTTGCGTGCCTCCAAGCTCGCCGGGCTCTCGAAGATCCCCGCGATCGTACGGAGCACCCAGGAGGACAAGCTCCTGCTGGACGCGCTCATCGAGAACCTCCAGCGCGAACAGCTCAACGCCCTGGAGGAGGCAGCGGCCTACCGGCAGCTTCTCGACGACTTCGGCGCCACCCACGAGCAGCTCGCCGCCCGCATCGGCCGTTCCCGCTCCCATGTGACGAACACCTTGCGCCTCCTCAACCTGCCGTCCAAGGTTCAGCTCCGTGTCTCGGCGGGAACGATCACAGCCGGCCATGCCCGGGCGCTCCTGCCTCTGGATGACCCCGCGGCGCAGGAACGTCTCGCCGCCCGGATCGTGGCCGAGCTGCTGTCGGTCCGCGCGGTCGAGGAGATCGTGGCAGTAGGGGACGTCAAGGCCGCCTCGGCGCCCACCCCGAAGGCTCCGAAGGCGAAGGCCACAGAGGAGCCCGCCCTGCGCCATCTGGCCGACCGTCTCTCCGACCGCTTCGAGACCCGGGTGAAGGTGGACTTCGGCCGGCGCAAGGGTCGCATCGTGGTGGAGTTCGCGACCATTGACGATCTGGAGCGCATCATCGGGACGATGGCTCCGGGGTCCATGCAGACGGCGGAGGAGTAGCCGGCCTGTCCACGGACGAACCTTTCCAGCGGTCTCCCTGTTTCACGTGAAACAGGGAGACCGTTCTGGTTGCGCCCCCTGGCAGGAAATCCCGGAGTCGGAGTCGGTTCGGCCGCACTGGGCCGGAACGCCTGAACCGCTCAGGTGCCCTCAGGCCATCGGAAGCGCCGTTCACCGGAAACGCCATCTGTCGGACGGCCGTACTGATCCGTTTCACGTGAAACATGGCTATCACCGTCCTCGGCTCCTTCGTTTCGTGTGAGCTCGGTCGGCTGGCGGAGCGGGGAGCCGCACCTGCGGCTCCGGCTTCGATGGCGCCCCGTTCGTTCATGTGCCCAGACGCTCGGCCGTGAGCTCGGTCGGCTGGCGGAGCGGAGAGCCATACCTGCCGGCTCCGGCTTCGATGGCGCCCTGTTCGTTTCGCGTGAGCTCGGTCGCTTGGAGAGCGGAGAGTCGTATGCGCGGATCAGCTCCGATGGCGTCTCGTCTGTTTCACGTGAAACAGACGCTCGGCTTCTTCGTTTCGCCTGAGCTTGGTCGGTCGGGGGAGCGGAGAGCCGTATACGCGGGTCAGCGCCGATGGCGCCCCGTTCGTTCATGTGCCCAGACGCTCGGCCGTGAGCCGGTCGGCTGGCGGAGCGGGGAGCCATACCTGCGAGTTCGGCTTCGATGGCGTCTCGTCTGTTTCACGTGAAACAGACACCCGGCGACGCGAAGGGCTCGCGCGCGTTCGTCTGTTTCGACGGCTCGGCGTCCCTCCGCTCCGACGGTTCGGCCGATCCGTATCCATCCTGCGAGGATTGGATCGGTCGCAGCGGCAGGTCCGGATCAACCCTCTTCTGCTCTCACCGTGCCGCCCTGGGAGTCAAGCCCACCACGGACGGCGAGACGGATATCGGCCACGAAAGCGTCGATGTGTTCGGCGGTCGTGTCGAACGACGTCACCCATCGCACCACGTTCTCTTCCGCGTCCCAGACATGGAAGAGGTAGCGCTGCTGGAGCTCGGTGATCGCCTTCTCAGGGAGCGCGAGGAAGACGGCGTTGGACTGGACGGGATAGCGGAGCGAGACGCCCGGGAGATCGGCGACACCGTCCGCCAGGCGATGCGCCATCGCATTGGCGTGGGCGGCGTTCTCGCGCCAGAGATCGTCGGAGAGCAGAGCGGTCAACTGGGCGGAGACGAACCGCATCTTGGAGGCGAGCTGCATCCCCTGCTTGCGCAGGAACAGAGCGGGAGCATCCAGCGCGGGATTGAGGACGACAAGCGCCTCCGCGCCCATGGCGCCGTTCTTGGTGCCGCCGAAACTGAACAGGTCCACCCCGGCGTCTGTGGTGAGGGAACGCATCGAGCAGCCGAGTTCGGCCGCCGCGTTGGCCAGACGGGCGCCGTCCATGTGGAGGAGGAGCCCATGCGCATGGACGAAGTCCGCAAGCTCGGCGATTTCGTCGGCGGTGTAGCAGGTGCCGCACTCAGTCACCTGGGAGATGGAGACGACCCGGGGCTGGGAGTGCTGCACGTTGCCCAGCGCGGAGAGCTGGCCATGGATGTCGCTCACCCTGAGCTTGCCGTCGTCTGTGGGGAGTGGGATCAGTTTGGTGCCCAGCACACGTTCTGCGGCGCCACATTCGCTGCCATTGATGTGGGCGGTGGCCGGGCAGAGGACGGCATCGTAGGCCCGCAGCGTGAGGCCCAGCCCCACGACATTGGCACCGGTCCCGTTGAACATGGGGTAGACGGTCGCTTGGGCGCCGAACTCGGCGCGGAAAGCGTCCTCCATCGCGAGAGTCCAGGCGTCCCCACCGTAGGCGGGGGCGTCTCCGGCGTTGGCCTCGACGATGGCGGCCAGCACCGCGGGGTGGACGCCCGCGTGGTTGTCACTGGCGAAGCTCTTGGGGAAGGGAGTGGAAGTCAGCACAGGGCCAGCCTAGGCGAGCGGTTTCCGGCGGCCGTTCACCCACCGAGTGGCTGACTTGCGCATCAGGTCCGGTGCCGACCCGCGCCGGTCTGTCCGCACCGATCCCGGAAGCCGGTGCGCGGACCGGAAGGCGTATCGAGCCGCTTCGCACACCAGACCGGCTTGCGCGTCAGTCCGTTCGCGCTGAGCCATCCGTCCACCGGTCTTGGAGCCGGTGCGCGGACTGGGAGGCGTATCGAGTCGCTTCGCACACCAGACCGGCTTGCGCGTCAGTCCGTCCGCATCGAGTCGTCCGGAGGACACATCGAGCGAGCGGACGACCCGTGCGCCCTCCACCGATCAGGAACGATCAGAGGAGGGGTACGGGGTCGCGGGACCGCGGACGGGACGTATGTCAGGAGCCTGCTGGAGCGGCCGGAGTTCAGGCGGTGCCGCGGGCGGCGGCCTGCTCCAGGAGGACCCGGCAGAGAGTGCCGAGGTCGTCGCCGGCCGCTTCGACGGCCATGGGGAAGAGCGAGGTCTCGGTCATGCCCGGCGCGACGTTCACTTCGAGGAAGTGCGGGAGGCCGTCGGCGTCGACGATGAGGTCGGTGCGGGAGAGGTCGCGGAGACCGAGAGCGGTGTGCGCGGTCACGGCCATCTCGGCACAGGCGGCGGCCGTCTCGGGGGACAGGCGGGCCGGCGCGAAGAACTCGGTGTGGCCGGCGGTGTAACGGGCCGCGTAGTCGTAGGCGCCCCTGTCGGGGACGATCTCCACGGGGGGCAGGGCCACCGGCCCCCCTCCGAGGTCGACCACCGAGACGGCGACCTCGACGCCCTCGACGCAGCGCTCGATCAGCGCGGTGTCGCCGTAGGCGAAGCAACCGACCATGGCGGCGGGGAGGTCTTCGGCGGTACGGACGACCGATGCGCCGAGCGCGGAGCCGCCGCGAGAAGGCTTGACGAACAGGGGGAGGCCGAGCCGTTCCACGATACGGCTCAGCACCGTCGCGGCGCCGAGATCGTGGAAGGTCTCCTTGGGGAGCGTCACCGATTCGGGAGTGCGCAGACCGACGGATCGGACGACGGTCTTGGCGGTGGGCTTGTCGAACGCCACCCGGCAGGCGTCGGGCCCGGCCCCGACATAGGGGACCGACAGCAGTTCGAGGACCGAGCGGATGGCGCCGTCCTCACCGGCCCCGCCGTGGAGGGTGACGAAGACCGCGTCCGGCGGGTCGGCGAGCACGGACGGGACCAGCGAGGCGTCGGTATCCCGGGTCTCCACCGATATTCCGGCCGTGCGCAGCACCTCGCTCACCCGGCGCCCCGAGCGGAGGGACACCTCCCGCTCATAGGACAGGCCGCCTGCCAGGACGAGCACATAGCCCAGATCACTCACCCGAAATACCTCTCTTCGCGGCCCGCGCAGAGCCAATGGAGCCGGCTCACACCATGACCGGGGTGATCGCCGTACAGTGACGCCGGAAAACACCGTGGCGCCGGAAATCACCGTACGGCAACTCGCCGCGTCGGCGTGCACCCGAGGGGGCTCATGTCTGTGGGCGCCTTCCGGAACCGCGGAAGGCGCCCACAGACAGACGATCAGGCGAGATCGGGACCCGGGGTGTCCACGCCGATGTGGCCGAGGGCCGCGCCGGTGCCGAACGTGTCGCGCAACCGGAGCTCCTGCTCGATCACCCCGGCCAGGCGGCGGACGCCCTCACGGATGCGGTCGGGCTCCGGGTAGCAGTAGGACAGCCGCATGTGCCGCGAACCGCCCCCGTCGGCGTAGAAGCCGGTGCCCGGGACGAAGGCCACTCGTTCGGAGACGGCGCGAGGCAGGAGCGCCTTGGAGTCGAGCCCTTCGGGAAGGGTGGCCCAGACGAAGAAGCCTCCGCTGGGACGGGTCCAGGTGAAGTCGGCGGGCATCAGCGCCTCAAGCGAACTGATCATGGCGTCCCGGCGCTCGCGATAGAGCTCCCGGAAGACCTTGATCTGCTCGCGCCACGGCTGGGTGGCGAGGTACTGCCCGACGGCGAGTTGGGTGAAGGAGGAGTGGGACAGGACAGCCGACTCCATCGCCAGCACCAGCTTGTCGCGGATGGCGTGCGGGGCGAGCGCCCAGCCGACCCGGAAACCGGGGGCCAGGGTCTTGGAGAACGAACCGAGATAGACGACACCGTCGGCGTTGTCGGCACGCAGCGCCCTCATGGGCTCGCCGTCGAAGCCGAGCAGGCCGTACGGATTGTCCTCGACGATCAGCACATCCGCACGCTGGCAGATGTCCAGCACCTGCTGCCTGCGCGCCGTGTTGAGCGTCACCCCGGCCGGATTCTGGAAAGTGGGGATGGTGTACAGGAACTTGATCGGGGCGCCCGCGGTCTTCAGGGCGTAGATGGTCTGGGCGAGCGACTCGGGGATGATCCCCTCGTCGTCCATGGCGATGTGGACGACCTTGGCCTGGTAGGCGGCGAAGGTGCCCAGCGCACCCACGTAGGAGGGCCCCTCGGTGAGGATGACGTCGCCGGGGTCGATGAAGATGCGGGTGATCAGGTCGAGGGCCTGCTGCGAGCCGACGGTGACGACGACGTCGTCGGAGTTGGCCTCGATCCCCTCCATCCGCATGACGTCGCAGATCTGCTCGCGCAGGTGCGGGTCACCCTGGCCGGAGCCGTACTGCAGGGCGACCGGGCCGCGCCGGGCGACCAGGTCGGCGACGAGCTCTCCCACGATGTCGAGCGGAAGGGCGGTGACGTACGGCATGCCGCCGGCCAGCGAGACCACTTCGGGCCTCGACGCGACGGCGAAGAGTGCGCGAACCTCGGAGGCGACCATCCCGGTAGCTCGTGCGGCGTAGCGGTCGACGTAGGCGTCGATCCGCGAGCCCTGGGCCGCGACGGTCTGACCGTGATCTGACTCTTGGGGCACGGTCCACCTCCTAGTCATGTGGAGCACGGTATGTGCTCGTGCCAGAGAAACCAGATTACGTCAGTGGCCATTGTCGTCTGCGTGGGGGGACGGGACACCTGAAACCGGGACCCTCACTGAGCTACGATGCCAGCTGGAGACGCCGTTTTCGCGCGTTTTTCGCCATGGCTTGCACTCGTCTCGCCAGGATTGGGGCCAACAGGTGTCGCGTCGGCTGGCAAATGTCACACTCGACAATCTCGACGACCTGCCGCGCCGCTGTCGCCGGTGCGTCTTCTGGGAGCTCGATCCCATGAACGGGAACCGGGCGGTCGAGGCGGGAGACCCGGGGCTGGAGAAGGAGGCCTGGGTCTCCTCCACCCTGCTGGAGTGGGGAAGCTGCGGAAAGATCGTCTATGTGGACGGCGTGGCCGCCGGCTTCGTGCTCTACGCGCCTCCGCACTACGTGCCGCGCTCGGTGGCCTTCCCCACCTCACCGGTCAGCGCCGACGCCGTGCTGCTGATGACCGCGCACATCATCCCCGAGTTCTCCGGCGGCGGCCTGGGACGGATGCTGGTCCAGGGCGTGGCCAAGGACCTGACGAGGCGCGGTGTGCGGGCGATCGAGGCGTTCGGTGACCTGAAGTGGGAGCAGCCCGGCGCGTGCCTGATGCCCGCCGACTATCTGCTCTCGGTGGGATTCAAGACGGTCCGGCCGCATCTGCGCTTCCCCCGGCTCCGCCTTGAGCTCAAAACCGCCGTGTCCTGGCGGGAGGACGTCGAGGTGGCCCTGGAGAGGCTGCTGGGCTCCATGAACCCCGAACGGGCGCTGCGGCCCGTCTGAGGCCCGCGCCCGGTCGCCCGGCCCGTGGTGCCGGAGCGACGCCACGGCACCCCAGGAGGCCCCTCACGGGCTCGCCGACGCGGCGAAGAGCGAGCGGGGGTGCCCGAAACGTGCGAAAGCCCCCTCACCGGCCGGGCGAGGGGGCTTTCACTACTGGGTGGGTGTACCGCTCGGAAGCGGGTGGTACGGCAGGCGCTGTGGGGTGCGATCCGCCGCAGGGGGCCGGAGCCCCGTCCCACCCGCACTGCCTACGTTGCGGAACGGGGCTCAGATGATGCCCTCGAGCTCGCGAAGCAGCATGGCCTTCGGCTTGGCGCCGATGATCTGCTTCACAACCTCTCCGTTTTTATAGACGTTCAGGGTCGGAATCTGGAGTACGCCGTAGTTGCCGGCGGTCGACGGATTCTCGTCGACGTTGAGCTTGACGACGGTCAGCTTCTCGGCCTGCTCGTTGGCGATCTCCTCCAGGATCGGGGCGACCTGGCGGCAGGGACCGCACCACTCGGCCCAGAAGTCGACGATGACGGGCTTGTCGCTCTTGAGGACGTCCGCTTCGAAGCTGGCGTCGGTCACTTTCTTGATGGCGCCCAAGGTTTTACTCTCCCTATCCGATGGTGTCCGGTTGTGTCAGTTCTCGTCGTGGTCGCTCAGCCAGCGCTCGGCGTCCAGCGAGGCCGCGGTGCCGGTGCCGGCTGCGGTGATCGCCTGGCGGTAGGTGTGGTCGACGACGTCGCCGGCGGCGAAGACACCATCCAGGTTGGTGCGCGTGGAAGGGGAGGCGACCTTGATGTAGCCCTCGTCGTCGAGCTCCACCTGGCCCTTGACGAGCTCGGTGCGGGGGTCGTGACCGATCGCGATGAACAGCCCGGTCGCCGGGAGCTCGCTCTCCTCACCGGTCTTGAGGTTGCGCAGGCGCACTCCGCTGACCTTGGCCTCGCCGAAGACGTCGGCGACCTCGCTGTCCCACACGAAGCGGATCTTCTCGTTCGCGAACGCGCGATCCTGCATGATCTTGCTGGCGCGCAGCTCGTCGCGGCGGTGCACCACGGTCACCGTGCTGGCGAACCGGGTGAGGAAGATGGCCTCCTCCATGGCGGTGTCGCCGCCGCCGACGACCACGATGTCCTGACCGCGGAAGAAGAAGCCGTCACACGTGGCACACCAGGAGACTCCGTGCCCGGACAGCCGCTTCTCGTTGGGCACGCCCAGCTCACGGTAGCCGGAGCCCATGGTCAGGATGACGGCCTTGGCGTGGTAGGTGTCGGTGGCGGTCCTGACGACCTTGGGGTCGGCGGTCAGGTCGACTTCGACCACGTCGTCGGCGACCAGTTCGGCACCGAACCGCTCGGCCTGCTTGCGCAGGTTGTCCATGAGGTCGGGGCCCATGATGCCGTCGGGGAAGCCGGGGAAGTTCTCCACCTCGGTGGTGTTCATCAGCGCGCCACCGGCGGTGACGGAGCCCTCGAAGACCAGGGGCTTGAGGTCGGCACGCGCAGAGTACACAGCCGATGTGTAACCGGCGGGACCCGATCCGATGATGATCACATTCCGGACGTCCATCACTGCTGTGCCTCTCCTCTGTCGATGCCAGTGGCGTCAACAGATCCTAGGCGTCGGTGATTCCCGGCCGGAACGAGAAGGCCCGGCACGGACGGATCCGTACCGGGTCTTCTCCTGAATGGGTGGTTGCGAAGGTCAGTTCCAGCTCGCGAGAGCCGGCTTGCGCAGGTCCTCACACTGCAGGCCCACGACGTGGACGCGCACCGAGTTCTTGGCCTTGTTCTGCCAGAAGACCATGATGTTGGCCTCCTGACCGTTGTACTGGCCCTGGTCCACGGTGAACGGAGACTTCCCGACCTTGGCGGAGACCCGCTGGACGCACTGCTGGAGCTTGGCGCCGCCACTCATGTCCTTGGCGTCCACGATCTGCGCCGGACCGATGTAGTCCAGCAGCGAGCCCTTGAGCTCCTGATCGTTGTAGTTCCAGTTGCTGTCGGTCAGCTGGTAACCCCCGCCCGGGGCGGGCACGGCCAGAGAGCTCGGTGGAACCTGGCTCGAACCGGGCGCCGAAAGCACCCCGCTCGTCACCACGGCTCCACCGATCACCGCCGCCACCATTCCGGCCGCCGCGGCGGGCATCGCCCATCCGCGCCGCCGGGTGGTCTTGCGCCGCCTGACCGGAGTGATGGTGCCGTCGTCGCCGACGACCCCCAGCCGTGTCACCGGCTCCGGCTCGGGCTCAGGGAGAGGCGTCGCCTCCCATGGCGCGTCGCGCATTATGTCGTCCCAGGCCGGTGCTTCCACCAGGCCCACTCCACCTCCACGGAAGCTCTCGGCCTCTGCGGCCAGCGCGCGGTCGATCCTGAGTGCGACTCCCATCGGCATCGCCGGGGTAGGCGTCGCGGAAAGCACCTCACGAACCGCTGCGAGGTCGGCAAGGCTCTCGCCACAGGGGTCACAGACCGCGAGATGTTCGCGTACCTGCAGGGCCGTGGCGGCGTCGAGAAGACCCTCGGCCAGTTCGGCCAAGGTCTCCAGGTCGTAGTGCGTATCACCCGTCACGAAGTTCTGCTCCCTTCGCGGATGAGACGCGAGACAGATCGGATCGGTTCCGTAGATGGGAAAGAATCGGGGCAAGTTTCGCGCGCCCACGGGCGCATCTGCTCTTCACCGTGCCGCTCGGCACCTCCAGGACCTGGGCCGCGTCCTCTACGGAGTAGCCCATCATGTCCACCAGCACCAGTGCGGCCCGCTGGTCCGCGGGCAGCAGCTTGAGCGCGGCCGAGACCTCCATGGAGACCTCGCGCTCGGCTGTCTGGTCGAGCACCGGGGCGTCGCGTTCGGCGGCCTCGACGAGCTCGTCGTCGGCGACCGGGCGGATGGACTTCCTGCGCATGCGGTCCAGGCAGGCGTTGACCACGATGCGGTGCAGCCACGTGGTGACGGCCGCCTCGCCGCGGAAGCTGTCGGCCTTGCGATAGGCGGACACGAAGGCGTCCTGTACGGCGTCGGCCGCCTCGTCGGGATCGCCCAGCGTGCGCAGGGCGACCGCCCACATGCGGTCTCGATGTCGCTTGACTATTTCACTGAAAGCGTGCGGATCCCCGGCGATATGCCGGGTCAGCAGCTCGGCATCGGGCACTGCGGCCCGCGCCATCTGCTGTTCCGCCGCTGGCGGGGTCTCGGGTGGGGAATTCACAAGGAGAGTCCTGCTGCCGGTCCGGGGAGAACACCACTACGTGATAGATGGTGCCATGAAATCTCCGATGATCGTCAACAAGACGGGTAAAACCGATCAAATCGCTCTGGCGTCACTTCGTGGCGAGGACCTTCACATCGATCACGGTTCCCCGGAACTTGCCCTGGTAGGTGGGCATCTTGGTGAACCAGATCAGGATGTGTCTGCCCTTCTCCGGGGACTCGGCGGAGAAGACCTTCTTGCCGGAGGCCTCGGCGGACTTGCCGATCGCGGTCATGTCCTTCAGGCTCTGGGAGTCGCCGACCCTGACCTCCGCGGCGCCGCCGGAACCGCTGCCGAAGTCGACCGACACCTGCTTCACCGACATGCTCTGGTCCAGGGTGAGCATCAGGCCGACGCCGTCCTTCAACCGGCCGAAGTCCTCGGAATTGTAGGACTCGGAGTGCCAGTCGGTGGAGGGCTTGCCGTCCACCGCGTAGAGGGCGAGCTCGGGCCGCTCGGCACCGTCGGTGCCCAGCGGGTCGAAGCCGGAGGCGGAGGCGGGCTTCACCTCACGGGTGGCGGCGGCGACGGTCGCGGTGGGTTTGGCGGTCTGCTCCGCGGTGGGGGTCCCGGCGTTGCCGATGCTGCGGCCGAGCGTCCAGGCGCCCAGGCCGACGGCCACCATCACCAGGAGCACGACCATGGTCATGGCCACCTTGTTGACCATACCGCCGCCTGCCGGGCGCGGGTGGTGCTGCGGCGGGGCAAGGGGCGGGGCGGGGCGCTGGGGCGCCATGGCGTCCAGGCCCTCCGAGTGCGAGGCGGCCACCGGGAGCGGCTGCTGCGCCGCGGGCATCGGCATCGGCATCGGGGTGGGCCGGGGCACCGAGGCCAGCGCCTCGGCGACCTCGTCCGGTGTGGTCAGCGGTTCGAGCCCGCGCCGGCTCTCCGGCAGCATCGCCCGGCAGGTGATGGTGTCGAGGTAACCGGGGACGCCCGCGGTGACCTGACGCGGTGTGCAGAAGTGACCGTCGTCCATGGGAGCGGCGGGCAGGCCGCCCTCCTGCTCGTCGCCCGGCCAGTGGCCGGTCAGCCCGGCGTACAGCAGCCGGCCGAGGCCCTCCGCGTCGGCCCGGGCCGGGTCGTCGCTCGTCACGTCCGCCAGGACGGCGTCGACCCCCACACCGAGCAGTTTGACCGTGCTGCCCGCCGTCCACACCAGATGGTCGGGGGTCAGGCACAGGTGGGCCTGGTCCGCCTCGTGCGCGTGGGCCAGCGCCTCGGCCGCCTCCGCGACGAGCGCGGCGGCCCGTTCGGGATCCAGCGGCCCAGAGGTGATCATGTCGGTGAGGGTCTCGCCGCTGACCCATTCGCTGACGACATAGGAGCGGCCGTCGTCCTCGGTGGCGTCGAAGACCTGGGTCAGCCGCGGGTCGGTCAGTCTGCTGGCCGCACGGGCGGCCGTGACGACCTCGTTGAGGCGGGGGAAGTCGGGGTCGAAGGTGTGCACGGCGACGGGCCGGGCGAGCACTTCGTCGATGGCCTTCCAGAGCGTCGCTCCGCCGGACTCATGGACGCGGTCCTCTAGCCGGAAACGCTCGGCCAGCTTCATACCGGGCTCGATGGCGGAGGAACTCATGAGCTCTCCGTAACTGAGAACACGGCAGCGCCATTCCGGGTTGATACATCAGGACACATCTTGCGATGCCGGGTGGATCCGCCCACGCCCTCCTGCTTCCATTAGCCGCATGTCGTCACACGCGTCGCACCATGGTAGTCCCGCGCCGGTTCCGCCCGTGTTCGTCTTGTCAGACGCTTGGGACAAGTCTTGGGGTTACCGGCCTACCCGGCCTGCGACCATTCCAACGATCGAACTCACTTCCGGGATGCGCATCCGGTGCGCGATGACCAGATAGAGCACCATACCGAGACCGCCGCCCGCGGCGAGCATGATGGCCGCACTGAGCGCGTGCAGATCGGTCGTCTCCTGCGTGATCCACAACACACCGAGCGCGGCCAGCGCGGCGGGCAGGCCGGCCATGAACATCCGGGACAGCCCGGCCGCCACCACACGCCCCTGCAGGCCGTGCACGCGCCGGCTGGCGAGGGCCCAGGCCACCCCGGTGCCCACCACGTAGGTGATCGTGAATGCGAGGGCCAGGCCCATGACGACGTATTCGGCGGGAAGGGTGAAGTAGGCGACGACGCTGAGCGCGATGCTCAGCGCGGTGTTGCCGGCACCGATGAAGACCGGCGTGCGGGTGTCGCCGAAGGAGTAGAAGACACGCAGCAGGAGCTGGAAGATCGAGAAAGGCACCAGCGCCAGGCCGAAGACCTGGAGCACGTTGCCGATGTAGACGGCCGAGTCGACGGTCATGTTGCCCCACGAGAAGATCAGCACGGTCACCGCGGGGCCGAGCACCATCAGCAGCAGCCCTGCGGGCACCATCAGGGCCGACACCAGCAGCACGCCCGAGGAGAACTCGCCCCGGACCGAGTCGAGCTGCCCCTCGTGCACCGCCCGGCTCATCCGTGGCAGCATCGCGGTGATCACCGAGACCGCGATGATCCCGTAGGGGAGCTGGAAGAACTGGAAGGCGAAGGTGTAGGCGGAGTTTCCCGCTCCGGGCGTCGTCTCGCCCGCGCCGGCGGAGAGCCTGGTGGTGACGAGGAACCCGATCTGATTGATGCCGACGTAGGCGAACGTCCAGGCGGCGGTCCGGCCCATCTCGCCGAGCCCGGCGTTGCGCAGGTCGAACCTGGGCACGAACCGGAAGCCCACCCGGTGCAGCGAGACGACCAGCACCAGGCACTGGGCCACGATCCCGGCGGTGGTGCCCAGGCCGAGCACGGCGAGGTCGGTGTCGGTCACCCTGTCGAGGTCCGCGCCCGCGTCGCCGAGCATCAGGTAGTAGGCCACCAGGACGCAGATCATCACGATGTTGTTCAGCACCGGCGCCCACATGGGGGCTCCGAACCTGTCGCGGGTGTTGAGGATCGCCCCGGCGATGGCTCCGACGCCGAAGAAGGCGATCTGCGGGAGGATGTACTTCGCCAGGGTGACCGCGACCTCGATCTTCCTGGCGTTCCAGTCGGCGCTGTAGAGGCTGATCAGCGGCCGGGCGAGCAGCACCGCCAGGATCGCCACCACGGTCAGCGTGACGGCTGCGAGGGTCATCAGCCGCTGCTCGTTGGCCCGGCCTCCGTCGGGGTCGCTCTTCTGCCGCTTGATGATCGCTGGGACGACGACGCTGCTCAGGATCCCGGTGATGAGGAAGTCGAGCAGGATGAACGGGATGGCGTAGGCCACGTTGTAGGCGTCGCCCAGATAGGCGGTGCCGATCGCCGCGGCGAGCATCGCCGTACGGACGAAACCCGTGACGCGCGAGACCATCGTGCCCGCCGCCATGATCGCGCTTGCCCGCAGGACCTTGCTCATCTCGTTCTCCTCCGCCGGCTTTTCCGGTGCTCAGGACTCGGTGCCGGCCGGCGCGCCCGCGCGCCTCGGCGGAACGGTGGCCGCCGAGGTACGGCGGCTTCCCCGGCGGCGCAGGACGCGCAGGACGACGGCTGCGAGCATCACCAGGAGGGCGGCACCGACGATCACCAGCGCGATCCCGGTGTAGCCGGTGGTGCGCACGGTCAGCTCGACGGGCTTGCCGTACTTCCGGCCGTCCTCGGTGGTGAGCTGGACCGCCACGGTGATCTGGCCGCCGGAGGTCGTCATCGCGGTCATCGGGACCCGGATGGTGCGGTTCTGGCCGCCCCTGATGGTGATCGACTCGTTCTGGGCCTCGTAGTTCTCGATCTGCAGCATGCCGGGCTGGTCCGAGGTCACCTTGAGCCGGACCGTGACCTCGTTGGCGTCGACGTCCTGGCCCAGTCCGTTGTGGACGGTGATCGGCACCTCGCCGTTCTTGCCGGCCAGCGTGCGGATCTGGGACTGCTCGGTACCGGTGATGGAGATCTTCCCGGTCCGTTCGTCGACCGCGCTCGCGACCCGCTTGACGTACGGCGTCGCGGCCTCGTCCCTGGCCCGCCAGGCGGAGGAGGCGAGCCGGAGCAGTGCCAGGTCGAACACGTCGATGTCCTGGTCCGTGGTCACCGCGGCGGTCAGGTCGGCGCGGGCGCCGACCCGCTTCACACTCGTCATGTACGGCTTGCCGAGCTCTTTGCGCCGGTCCTGGTCGGTGTAGGTGAGGTCGGCCCGCGGCGTGGGAACGCCCTTGCCCGGCTTGACGGCGCCGAGCGTGGTCGGGGCGAGCCACGGCAGGGCCGCGGCGGTCTTCGCCAGATCGGTCACGTAGGCCGGGTCCGGGTCCCAGCGCCGGGGCGGCACGGCGATCACGGTCCGGGCGGTGGTGACAGGCTCGGAACTGATCATCGCGGTCTCCGCGATGAACCTCTGGCGGTTGAGCAGGGCCGCGCCGGGAGTCGAGGTCTCCGCGCCGAGGATCTCGCTCAGCGCCGTGTCGGCGACCATCGCGGTGACCGGTCCGTCCACGCTCTGCAGGGTCGCCGTGGCGTCGGGCGTGGTGCCGGGCGTGGTGGCCGGTGGGGTCGTCGTCGGAGTCGTCGGAGCTGTCGGAGTCGTCGGTGGCAGGCTCGGCTCGCTCAGCAGCACGGAGCGGACGCCGCCGGTGGCCAGCAGGTCCAGCCCGTCGTAGTCGAGCAGCCCGTTGACCGGCCAGTTCACCTCGGTGACGACGTCGCGGCCGAGGGTCTCCTTCGCGATGATCCTGGCCGCCGAGATGCCGGTGCTCACGATGGTGTCGACGCCGTTGTGGGCGAGGGCGGTCACGTCGGGGTCACCGTACGGGGTGGCCACGACCGGAGGCTTGGCGAGAGCCGTACGGAGAGCGCCGAGCCAGGTGGCGGCCGCGGCGTTGGCCGGGCGGTTCTCGGTCTTGCCCTTCGTCTCGACCGTGTGCGCCCGGCTCAGCGCCCGGACGTCGTCGAGCAGGGCAGGTTCGACGAGCCAGGTGAGGCCCTTGGCCGAGGCGGTGTCCTGGGCGATCTTCAGCAGGTTGCCGAGGCGCTTCCCGGCGGTCAGCGAGGCGGACAGGCCGTCGCTGAGAAAGGTGCGGTCATCGGCCCTGCGCGGCTGGTCGATGATCGGCAGGACCATGGCGAGCCTGGTCCGCGGCACTTTGACGTCCTTGGGCAGGTAGGACACGAAGGTGCGCTGGATGGCGAGCTGCTGGCCCAGCGGATCGAGCACCTCGATCGCGACCGGGTAGACGCCGAACCGGGTGATCCCGAGCTGCTGCGGGGTGAAGTCGAACTGCCACGGCGCCTTCGCCGAGGGGGCGAGGCTCGGCGGCTGGAGGTAGCTCTGGGCACGCCAGGCCGTCGGCTGGGGCAGCTCGCCGTTCTGGTAGGCCTGCATGTCGGCACGCCGGGCGAACGGCTGGGACGAGTAGCGCATCCGGATCCGCAGGCCGGTGAGAGCCTCGGTGCCGGTGTTGGTGAAGGAGCCGGAGACGCTGACCTCGGTGGCCGGTTCGCGGGGCACGTCCGGACTCATCGCCTCCACCACGAGCTGGGGGCTCTGGCGGCTCGCCGTGGTCGTCCGGGCGTTTGCCGTCGCCGGAAGGACCACGGCCGCGAGAAGGAGCAGCGTGGTGGTGAGCACGGCGAGCGGAGTGGCCTTGTTGATCACGTGCCGGCCATGGGTGGAGTACGGCGCACGCCCGTAATGCTATGGCCTATCCAGCGAGGGGAAAGGTCGTCGGCTCCCTCCGTGACCGGGAATGGACTAGGTCAATGGGCTTCCCTGAGACAAGTGTGAGCAGGTGATCGGCCCGTATCCGCAGTGCCGTGTGCCGTTCTCCGGTGGGAGTGTGAACAAGTCCGGAGGTTCCGGTGAGCCGCTCGTCGACCAGCACGGTCAGCCCGGCGGGCAGCAGCAGCGGGCAGATCAGCCCGGCGGCGTAGTCGGTGACGGAATTCACGGTGAAGGCCGAGGCGAGACGGACCCGGCGGGCGCCCAGGACGCCGCCGACCAGGCCGGGCTGGGGAGGAGAGCCCACGGTGCCGGCGACGGCGATGTGTTCCCGGCCGATCCGGGTCGTGACCTCGAAGACCGTCACCTCCACGCAGGTCGCCGGTCTCGCGCACAGCAGCTCCGGCAACTCGTCGACGGATGTCATCGCGCGCGGAAGGCGTACGATCTCATGGTGGACCTGGTGTGCGAGGAGCCAGCGGTGGATCGCGAGGGCGTCCTTCATGTACGTGCTCCTTGCCTCGACGCACGGCCCCGACGGTCTCTTGACTGACCGTAACCTGGTGATCGCTTCAGGTGTATCCCCCCAGGGGAACATGTTCCGTAACCGAAGGACCTACCCGGCTTGTCCCTTTCAAATCTGTCTGAGAGTCAGCGGCACGGCATGAGCGAGCTGTTCCGAAAAATCGCGCCCGTGGCCGACGAACTCGGCGAACTGTTCGCCGCACGGGGCTACCAGATCGCCCTGGTGGGCGGTTCCGTCCGTGATGTCTTCCTCGGCAGGATCGGCAACGATCTCGACCTGACCACGGACGCCCGGCCGGAGACGGTCCTGGAGCTCATCCGCGACTGGGCCGACTCCGTCTGGACGATCGGCATCGACTTCGGCACGGTCGGCGTGCGCAAGGACAACTGGCTGCTGGAGATCACCACCTACCGGAGCGAGTCCTACGACGCCTCCTCGCGCAAACCCGACGTGGTCTACGGGGACACGTTGGAGGGCGATCTCGCCCGGCGTGACTTCGCGGTCAACGCGATGGCGCTGCGCCTGCCGTCCCGCGAGTTCGTCGACCCGCACGGCGGCCTGGACGACCTGCACGCCAAGGTGCTGCGCACGCCCGGCCCCGCGGAGCGGTCCTTCGACGACGATCCGCTGCGGATGCTCCGTGCCGCCAGGTTCGCCAGCCAGCTCGGATTCACGGTCGACCAGGCGGCGTTCGCCGCGATGAGCGCGATGGCCGAGCGGATCGAGATCGTCTCCGCGGAGCGGATCCGCGAGGAGCTGAACAAGCTGATCTGCGGCGAACACCCCCGCGAGGGGCTCAGGATCCTCGTCGACTCCGGCCTCGCCGCACACGTCCTTCCCGAGCTGCCCAGGCTCCGCCTGGAGATCGACGAGCACCATCGGCACAAGGACGTCTACGAGCACACGCTGATCGTGCTGGAGCAGGCGATCGACCTGGAGGAGAACGGCCCCGACCGCATCCTGCGCTGGGCTGCCCTCCTGCACGACGTCGGCAAGCCCAAGACCCGCCGCCACGAGCCCGGCGGGCGCGTCTCCTTCCACCACCACGAGGTGGTCGGCGCCCAGCTCGCCAGAAAGCGCATGTCGGAGCTGAAGTTCCCCAAGGACGTCGTGGCCGACGTGTCCCGCCTGGTGGAGCTGCACCTGCGCTTCCACGGGTACGGCACCGGCGAGTGGACCGACTCGGCCGTCCGCCGCTACGTCCGCGACGGCGGGCACCTGCTCGAACGCCTGCACAAGCTGACCCGTGCCGACTGCACCACCCGCAACAGGCGCAAGGCCCAGGCCCTGTCCCGGACCTACGACCAGCTTGAGGAGCGCATCGTCCGGCTGGCCGACGAGGAGGAGCTCGGCAAGATCCGTCCCGAGCTCGACGGCAACGAGATCCAGGAGCTCCTCGGCGTGTCCCCGGGCCCCGTCGTCGGCCGTGCCTACAAGTTCCTCCTGGATCTCCGCCTGGACAAGGGCGTCCTCGGCAAGGAGGCCGCCGCCGAGGCCCTGCGCGTCTGGGCCCACGAGAACGGGCTGTTTCCCGGACCGGGAGAGTGACCCGGGCCGGAGAAGATCACGACGGCAGCGGCTCGGCCGTCCGGGGCGGCGCGACCAGCCGGTAGAGCACCGCGCCGCCCAGATAGCCGGCGACGATGAGCCCGAGGACCGCCATCGACCTGCCGTTCGCCGGGAGCAGCATCGCGGCCAGGGCCGCGGCCAGCACGTAGGTGCCGTTGAAGAGCATGTCGTAGATCGAGAAGGCCCGGCCGAGGTAGGCGTCCTCGACGTCGCGCTGGACGCTCGTGTCCGCGCAGATCTTGATGCTCTGCCCGGTGATGCCGAGCACGAAGCCGGCGACCGCGAAGCCCCACTGCTGGAACGGCGCGCAGAACGCGAACGTCAGCACCCCGGCGGTGGCGAGCATGGCCGGCACCCATCTCTCGATGCCGAAGCGCTCGGTGGCCCACGGCGTGACCACGATGGCCAGGGCGTAACCGACCCCGGAGGTGGCGACCACGAGGGTGGCCGCGTTCAGTGCGTCCTCGGCGCTGTCGGCGAAGTAGTAGCGCGACAGCAGCACCAGCATCGCCGTGCACATGCCGTACATGAACCGGTGGGCGGCCAGCGCCCCCATCGCGGCGGCGGCACTCCGGCGGTGGACGAGGTGCCGCGCGCCGTCGGCCAGATCGCCCAGCACCCGGCGCATGGCCTCGCTGGTCTGCGGCCGGTCCGGGTCGTGGGCCGGGCCGAGCAGCTGCCTGTCCATGGTCCTGGCGATGAGTGCGCTGAGCCCGAAGACGACGCCGGAGGCGACCAGCAGCACCGCCGTACCGGTGTGGTCCGCCCCGAAGACCAGCCGGAGCAGGTAGCCGACGCCCATGCCCAGGAAGGTGACCACGGTCCCGGAGGTGGGGGTGACCGCGTTGGCCACCATCAGCCGGTCGGCGGGGACGACGTGCGGGAGCGAGGCTCCCAGCGCGGCCAGGAAGAAGCGGTTCACCCCGAGGACGGCGAGCGCGATGGCGTAGAAGACCGCGTCGGGGGTGTCGGCGACGAGCGCGGCGGCCACCAGCAGCAGCAGGGCCCCGCGGACCAGCGGTGCGATCACCAGGATCTGCCGCCGGGACCAGCGGTCGATGAAGACGCCCACGAAGGGCCCCAGGATCGAGTAGGGGAGAAGCAGTACGGCCAGCCCGGCCGCGATCTCGACGGCGCTGGTGCTCTTCTCCGGGCTGAAGAAGGCGAATCCGGCTACGGCGAACTGGAAGATCCCGTCAGAGAACTGTGAGACCAGGCGGGTGCCGAACAGCCGCCGGAAATCCCGCCCCTCAAGGACCACGCGTAGATCGGATACGAAGGACACGCGCTCAGCCTACGCGCGGCGGCCCTGAGGGGACATCGGGAACATCCCTGAGATCTACGAATGGACATTCCCCACCTTTCATGATCTAAGGCTGATCAGGCATGACAGGCCGACATGATCACGTACCCTCGGTTGAGTGACGTCTCATGAACACGTTGTGCTCGTCGACCCCGAGGGAAACCCGATCGGCACGGCCGCCAAAGCCGTCGTGCACGGTCCGGACACCCCCCTGCACCTCGCCTTCTCCAGCTACGTGTTCGACGACCAGGGACGGGTGCTCCTCACCCGCAGGGCGTCACACAAGATCACCTGGCCCGGCGTGTGGACCAACAGCTGCTGCGGCCACCCTCTGCCCGGCGAACCCATGCCGGAGGCGGTGGTCCGGCGCCTCGCCCATGAGCTGGGCCTGAGGGTCGGCACGGTCGACCTGCTGCTGCCGCGCTTCTCCTACCGGGCGGTCATGGACAGCGGGATCGTCGAGCACGAACTCTGCCCGGTCTACCGGGTGTCCGCCCGCTCCGGCGCCGTGCCCAACCCCGACGAGGTCGAGGACGTGCGCTGGATGCCGTGGAAGGAGTTCACCGAGGGGGTGGTCGACGGCACCCTGGCGATCTCCCCGTGGTGCCGCGAGCAGGTTCCCCAGCTGGTCGAGCTCGGAGCCGACCCGCTCGGCTGGCCGGTCGCCGACCCTGCCGGCCTCCCCGCCGCCGCCCGCTGAGCGGGGCCCGGACGGGGAAGCCGAGCGAGCCCGGGCGGGAGAAGCAGAACGGGCCCGGTCAGAGAGCTGAGCGGGGCCCGGGCGGAGAAGGCGAGCGGTCCCGGACGGGGACCGAGCGGGCCCTGACGGAGAAACCCGGACGGAGAAGCCCAGATGGAGAAGGAGCCCTCACCCTGACGGGCGGGGCTCCTTTCGCCTGCGCAGGGGGTCAGCGCTCGACCTCACCGCGGATGTACTTCTCCACATACTCGCGGGCCTCGTCGTCGGAGTACTGCTCCGGCGGGGACTTCATGAAGTAGGAGGAGGCCGACAGGATCGGTCCGGCGATGCCCCGGTCCAGGGCGATCTTCGCGGCGCGGACCGCGTCGATGATGATGCCGGCGGAGTTGGGGGAGTCCCAGACCTCCAGCTTGTACTCCAGGTTCAGCGGGGTGTCGCCGAAGGACTTGCCCTCCAGGCGGACGTAGGCCCACTTGCGGTCGTCGAGCCACGGCACGTGGTCCGACGGGCCGATGTGCACGTCGGCCTTGCCCATCTCGTGGGGGATCTGGGAGGTGACCGACTGGGTCTTGGAGATCTTCTTGGACTGCAGGCGCTTGCGCTCCAGCATGTTCATGAAGTCCATGTTGCCGCCGAAGTTGAGCTGGTAGGTGCGGAGCAGCTCGACACCGCGGTCCTCGAACAGCTTGGCCATCACCCGGTGCGTGATGGTCGCGCCGACCTGGGACTTGATGTCGTCGCCGATGATCGGGACACCGGCGTCGGTGAACTTCTGGGCCCATTCCGGGTTGGAGGCGATGAACACCGGCAGCGCGTTGACGAAGGCGACCTTGGCGTCGATGGCGCACTGGGCGTAGAAGCGGTCGGCCTCCTCCGACCCGACGGGCAGGTAGGAGACGAGCACGTCGACCCGGGCGTCCTTGAGGACCTGGACGACGTCGACCGGGGCCTCGTCGGACTCCTCGATCATCTCGCGGTAGAACTCGCCGAGGCCGTCGAAGGTGTGGCCACGCTGCACGGTCACGCCCACCGGCGGCACGTCGCAGATCTTGATGGTGTTGTTCTCCGAGGCCACGATCGCCTCGGACAGGTCACGCCCGACCTTCTTGGCGTCCACGTCGAACGCCGCGACGAACTCCACGTCACCGACGTGGTAGTCGCCGAACTTGACGTGCATCAGGCCCGGCACCCGGGCGCCGGGGTCGGCGTCCCGGTAGTAATGCACGCCCTGCACGAGCGACGTGGCACAGTTGCCAACACCGACAATGGCTACGCGCACCGAACCCATGGCACTCGCTCCCCTTGCTCTGAATGGTCAGTTGTCGTCTTCCGGAGCGATACGCCGCTCCGTGTCATCCGCTCCGGGCGCGGACGCCCGGGATATTTCCTCTTGCGTGGAACCTTCTGTGGAATGCCGCTCTTCGTCGGCCGAGGAGCCTCGCCGTTCGGTGGCGATCAGCTCATTCAACCAACGCACTTCGCGTTCGACCGACTCCAGGCCGTGACGCTGCAGTTCGAGGGTGTAGCTGTCCAGCCGCTCCCTCGTGCGGGCGAGCGCCGTGCGCACGCCGTCGAGGCGCTCTTCCAGCCGGCTGCGGCGTCCTTCGAGGATGCGCAGGCGCACCTCGGCCTCGGTGTGCCTGAAAAAGGCGAAGTGGACCCCGAAACTCTCGTCCTCCCAGGCGGAGGGACCCGCCTGGGTGAGCAGCTCCTGTAGCCGCTCCTTGCCCTCCGCGGTCAGCTTGTAGACGATCTTCGACCGGCGGCCGGTGAGCGTTATGGGGCTCTCGGCATGGGCAGGGGCGGTGGAGGACGCGCTGTCCTCCACGATGAGCCCGTCGGTCAGCAGCTGGCGCAGGCATGGATAGAGGGAACCGTAGGAGAAGGCTCGGAACATGCCGAGCAGAGCGTTGAGTCGTTTGCGCAGCTCATAGCCGTGTAACGGGGTCTCGTGCAGCGACCCGAGCACGGCGAGCTCCAGCACTCCGCCACGTCCGCCGGCCACCGGAAACCACCACCTCTCGCGTCGATGTATCGAGCCGATACATCTTGAGGATACGTCGAACCAACATATCTCTGCAATTAATGACTTTGCCAAGAGGTTGGGAGCAAACGGTAAAAAGCCGTAGTGTGACGCCTATGTGGTCACAGCGAACGGTGGTGGGTCATCGCCCCCGCACGGTCGGGACCGCCTTCCAATACGGGGAATCCCACGTTCGGGTGGGAGAGGTCTGCCAAGGTTGTTCTCGGAACCACCCGCGGGTCTCATCCGTCCTCGGAAATGGAGATCCACCCGAAGAAGTCGGCTACCAGTCAGCCAAGGCAGTGAGATCTTCCGCGCAGCGGAGATAATCTCACCCGCCAGCACGCCGTCGTAGACCCCGATGACCGAACGAGGACGCGTGAGTTACAACCACAGCCATGACCCGGAGCCGGACGGACGCCGCCAGGCTCCTGACGCGTCGGCCCGCCAGGGACGGCGCCGTCGCTCGGATCCAGGCGCCGCTCCCCATGCAGTGCCCCCGTCCCAATCCTCCCAAACCGGTGACATGAGTGGAAGATCGCCCCAGGCGCAGCCGCAGGGGCGTTCGCAGGGCGTGGGTCCCGATCCCCGGGACTTCGGCCGCGCGCCTCAAGGCGGCGGACGGCCCCCGCAGGGCGCCGGCCGCGACCCCCGGGAGGCCGTACGGCCGCCGCAGGCCGGTGGATCCGCCCCGCGGGCCGGCGGGCAACCGCCCCAGGGCGCCGGGCGTGACTCCCGGGAGACCGGTGTGCGCCGGCAGGACACCGACCCGACCGGAGGCAGGCGCCCCGAGGCGGCCTTCGAGGACACCCAGGCCATGCTCGCCGCCCAGGCGAGGAGCGAGCGCGCCTCAGGCGCGGGTCCGGGCGGGCGGCGGCGGGCCCGGGGCGGGCGCGGCGCGGGCGGCCCCGGTCCCGGTCCCGGTCCCGAGGGACAGCCGGGCTCCGGCGGGCCGGGCGGCCCCGGCGGACGCGGGCCCGAGGACGAGGACGAGCCGGACGACCGCGGATGGAAGCGGTTCCTGCCCAACTGGAAGATCGTGGTGGCGAGCTTCACGGTCCTCGCGGCGGGCGTCTTCGGCATGATCGCGGTCGCCTACGTCAACACGCCCGTCCCGGCGAATGTGCAGGCGGACGCGGACGACCGGGGCAGTGTCATCTACTACGCCGACGGCAAGACGGCGATCGCGCGGATGGGCACCAGGCGCACCCCGGTGACGATCGACAAGATCCCCGACCACGTCCAGGACGCGGTGATCGCACTGGAGAACAAGACCTTCCGCACCGACAGCGGCATCGACTTCGGGGGCATCGCGCGATCGGTCTGGAGCACCGCGACCGGTGCGCAGCTCCAGGGCGCCTCGACCATCACCCAGCAGATGGCCCGTAACTACTACGACGGCCTCACCAAGGATGTGTCGGTCAAGCGGAAGGTGATGGAGATCTTCGTCTCCATCAAGATCAGCAAAACGTTGCCGAAGGACGAGATCCTCTCGCGCTACCTGAACACCATCTACTTCGGTCGCGGCGCGTACGGCATTCAGGCCGCCGCGAAGGTCTTCTTCGGCAAGGACGTCTGGAAGCTCACCCCGCCCGAGGCCGCCTACCTCGCCGGCCGGATCCAGAACCCGACCAGCTTCGACGTCCTTGAGCAGAAGGGCAACTTCGCCGCCACCAAGGAGCGCTACACCGCCGCGCTGCACAACATGGCGGAGATGAACCCCGGCGCGTACGGCAAGTACGCCGCCACCCCCTTCGAGAAGCTGAAGTTCGAGAAGGTCAAGGTCACCGAGCTTTACCGGGGTCTCCGGGGCTACATGCTCAACATCGTGGAGAAGGAGCTCGCCAAGAGCGGCATCACCAAGAAGGACCTGGATACCAAGGGGCTGAAGGTCTACACGACCTTCGACAAGAAGAAGATGGAGGACGCCCAGAAGGTGGTGCAGGCCCGCACCGCCAACCTGGAGCACACCATCCACGCCAGCATCGCCTCGGTGAACCCCAAGAACGGCCGGGTGGTCGCCTTCTACAGCGGCGACGACTTCCTGCACGGCTTCAACAACCGCGCGTTCGAGTCGCCCAAGCAGGCCGCGTCCGCGTTCAAGCCCTACGTGCTCGCCGCCTGGCTGGAGGCGGGCTACTCGCTGGACAGCTACGTCGACGGCGTCTCGAAGATCAAGATGCCGGGCACCACCGAGATCGGGAACTCCCACGTCGCGCCGTACGGGCCGATCAACATGGTGAAGGCGATGGCCGACTCGGTGAACACCGTCTTCGCCCAGATGGGGGAGAAGGTCGGCCTGGAGAACGTGGCCAAGGTCGCCAAGGAGGCCGGCGTCGGCGAGGAGGCCAAGAAGAACCCCGCCTACCGCGGCCTGAACGCGGTGGACTACGCGGTCGAGGAGCAGAAGTACCAGACCACCATCGGTGTCGCCTCGGTCACCCCGGTCGAGCAGGCCGCCGGTTACTCGATCTTCGCCAACGAGGGCAAGCACACCGACTGGCACACCGTCATCAAGGTGGTCGACCCCGACGGAGTGGTCATGGTGCGGGAGCAGCTCAACGAGCGGCAGGTCATCAGCCCCGAGGCGGCGGCCGACTCGATCGTCGCGCTCCAGGCCGTGGTCAAGACCGGCACCGGCACCGTCGCCAACCTCGGCGTGCGCCCGGTGGCGGGCAAGACCGGCACCAACAACTCCTTCAAGGACGCCTGGTTCGTCGGCTTCACCCCGCAGCTCGTCACCGCGGTCGGCATGTCGAAGGACGTGCCCTACAACAAGCCGGTCGGCGCGTCCGGAAGGCGCCCCCTCAAGGTCGACAAGTACGGCCAGCCCAGCACGAAGGCCAAGTCGGTGGCCTGGGCCGAGGAGCCGATGCCCTCCTTCATCGGCGGTGGCGGCACCCCGACCCAGATTTGGCACGACTACATGGCCCTGGCGACCGCCAAGGACCCGGTCGAGCAGTTCCCGCCGAGGGCGAACGCCGGTCAGCAGGAGAACCTGGCCACGCCCAAGCCGACGCCCAGCCCGACGCCGACGCCCGACCCGTTCGATACCGACGGCCCCGGGGACGACGGCTGGCCCGACGACACCGGCGACCAGACCACCACGCCCGACGACCAGAGCTGCGTGCCGGGGGACATCACCTGTGACACCTCCGGAGAGGACACCGGCGTGCCCGAGGACCTCGGTGGCGGCGAGGGCGGCGGTGACATCGGGAACGCCGGCGGCGTTCCGGACCCGGGGTTCGCGCCGGAGCCCAGGCCCGGGCCGTCCGGGCGGCGCCCCTGATGAAGAGTCTCCAGCCGGCTCCGAGCGCGTGGTCGGACCTCGGCGCGCGGGCGGTGCCGTACATCCCCCTGGCCCTGTTCGCGGGGCTGGGGGCGGTGCTCGCCTACCTGTGGAAGTGGCCCTGCCGCTTCGGCGGGGCGTGGGGCAACGGGACCCTGCAGTTCACGAACTTCTGCTACACCGACATCTATCCGCTGTGGTGGGGCGAGAAGCTGAGTGACGGCAAGGTCCCCTATCTCGACTATCCGGTGGAGTATCCCGTCGGCATCGGCGGGATCATGGAGTTCTTCCGCCGCATCGTCACGCCCATGCAGGACCCCGCGACGGCCTTCTACGACCTGACCGTGATCCTGATGGCCCTCTGCCTGGTCGTCGGCGTCCTGCTGATGGCCGCGCTGACCGGGCCCACCCGGCGCTGGGACGCGCTCTGGTACGCCCTGGCCCCCGCGCTGGTCCTCACCGCCTACATCAACTGGGACCTGGCCGCAGGCGCCCTGGCGCTGGGCGCGTTGCTCGCCTGGTCCAAGCAGCGGCAGTGGCTGGCGGGCGTCCTGCTGGGCCTGGCGATCGCCACCAAGTTCTACCCGCTGATGTTCCTGGGCCCGCTGTTCCTGCTGACGTTGCGGACCGGCAGATGGCGGCCGTTCCTCAAGATGGTCGGGGGCACGGCCGGGATCTGGCTCCTCGTCAACGTGCCGGTCATGCTGGTCGCCTTCGACGGCTGGAAGCGGTTCTACGTCTTCAGCCAGGAGCGCCCCGCCGACTGGGGCTCGATCTGGTACTTCTTCGGTCAGAAGCAGTGGCCGATCCTCGGTGACGCCGACCGGCTCGACATGCTGGGCGTCGTGTCGCTGGGCGCCTTCTGCCTGGCGGTCGCCGTTCTCACCCTGACCGCGCCGACCCGGCCCCGGCTGATGCAGCTCTGCTTCCTCACCCTGGCCGCGTTCATGCTGACCAACAAGGTGTGGTCGCCGCAGTACGTGCTCTGGCTGGTCCCCTTCGCGGTGCTGGCCCGGCCCAACTGGAAGGCGATCGCGCTCTGGCAGGTCGCCGAATGCTGGTACTTCTTCGCGATCTGGCTCTACCTGGTCGGCATCCAGCCGGGCAACGAGGCGCTGGGCATCAGCGGGGACACCTACTTCACCGCCGTGTGGGGCCGTGCGATCACCATCCTGATCATGATGGGGCTCGTCGTGCGCGACATCCTCAGGCCGGACGGGGACGTGATCCGGCGGGACGGGAGCGACGACCGGATCGGCGGCGTCTTCGACGGCGCCCCCGACCGTTTCCTCCTCACACCCTCCGGGTTCCGGCTCGGCCGGCTCCGGTCCGGTGCCCTGGCCGATGGCGATCCGGACGCCGGCCGCACGGAGCCAGCAATCCACTGATATTTCTCAACATCAGATATTCCCGACTGGCCAGATTGCTGGAGGATCCGCCACAATTCCACCGTATGACCACCCCCCTCGAACCTCCACGCGGCACCGCCATGGAGGCTTTGGCGCTCTGGCTGAGCTCCCGGCTGGGAATCGTCGTCCTCGCCGTCGTGGGGGCCGGAGCCGTCTCCGGGGGAGCGGCCGCCGTACCGTTCCTGGAGCGCTGGAAGCACTGGGACGCGCACCTTCTCATCACCATCGCCCAGCACGGCTACGGCGGGGACCCCGCCGCCGAGCCGGACAGGGGCCTGCCCGCGTTCTTCCCGGGGATGCCGTTGGCGCTTCGCGCGGTACATCTCGTGGTGGGTGACTGGACGCTCGCCGGGCTGCTCATCTCCTTCGTGGCGGGCGCCGTGGCGATGGCGGCGCTGGCCGGGCTCGCCGAGTTCGAGGGGCCGCCGGGAGCGGGCTGGCGCGCGGTGCTGGCACTGCTGCTCTGGCCGATGTCGGTGTTCCTGTTCGCCGGGTACAGCGAGGCCCTGTTCCTGGCCTTCGCGATCCCCGCCTGGCTGGCGGCGCGCCAGGGGCGCTGGCCGCTGGCCGCGGGTCTCGCGGCGGGCGCCTCCTGCATGCGGATCACCGGCCTGTTCCTGGCCTTCGCGCTGATCGTGGAGTTCTTCACCAGGCGGCAGCCCGTACGGCGGGCCGGCTGGCTGGTGCCGCCGTTCGTGCCGCTGGTGCTCTACTCGGCCTACCACTACAGCCGGAGCGGTGACTGGCTGGCGTGGAAGCACGCCCAGGAGGCCGGTTGGGGCCGGCACCTGGTGTGGCCGTGGGAGTCGCTGGTCACGACCTGGAACTCGGCCATGGCGGACGGACAGTTCGCCTGGGCGTTCCGGCTGGAGATCGCCGGAGCCGTCGTCGGGGTCGGGCTCGTGCTGGTCCTGCTCTACCTGCGGCGGTGGAGCGAGTTCGTCTACGTGGGGCTTCAGGTGGGCGCCCTGGTCTGCTCCGCCTACTACCTGTCGATCCCGCGCTCGGCGCTGCTGTGGTGGCCGCTCTTCCTGCTCCTCGCACGGGCGAGCACCCCCGGGGCGCGCTGGAGACGGTGGGTGATCGTCGGCTACGCGCTGGTGGTCGGCCCGCTGATGGCACTCAACACGCTGACTTTCATGAACGGTGCCTGGGTCGGGTGACTCTCCTTACCCACTCGTGGCGCGGAGTAATCCAGAAAAGTTATCCACAGGCTGTGGATCAAAGGTTCTTCCTGAGGAAGGCGATGTCCTCGGCCTGACCGGCGGACGGGGTCTCCACCACGATCGGCGCGTCCGCGCTCCGGCAGACCGCGAGGATGAGCTCGGTGTCGATCTGCCCCGCGCCGAGGTTGGCGTGCCGGTCCGCGCCCGAGCCCGCGGCGTCACGCGAGTCGTTGCAGTGGATCAGGTCGATCCGGCCGGTGACGGCCATGATCCGCTCGACCACGTCGGCCAGCTCCTCGCCGGCCGCGTGCGCGTGGCAGGTGTCCAGGCAGAAGCCCACGTCGAAGCCGTCGAGGGCGTCCCACAGCCGGGCGATGCGCTCCAGCCTGCGCGCCATCGCGTTGCCGCCGCCCGCGGTGTTCTCGATGAGCACCGGGACCGGGTGCTCCTCCAGGCGCTCGAACACCTTGCGCCAGTTGTCGAACCCCTGCTGCGGGTCGTCACCGGCGCTCACGTGCCCGCCGTGCACGATCAGACCCTTGGCGCCCAGCTCCGCCGCCGCCGCGAGGTTCGAGCTCAGCAGCTTGCGGCTGGGGATGCGGATCCGGTTGTTGGCCGTGGCCACATTGATCACGTAGGGCGCGTGGATGTAGACGTCCACGTCGGAATCCCCGATCTTCCGGGCCTCCTCGCCGATGACGGGGCCCTTCCAGCCCTGGGGATCGCCGAGGAAGAACTGCGCGACCTCGGCGTCGCGCGCCCTGGCGGCGGCCAGTGGGTCGTCTGAGTCGACATGGGCTCCGATACGCGGCATGTGTTCGAGCCTAGCCGTTTCGGGGCGCTTCTTCCGGGCAGTCGGACGGCGCGCCCCCCCATCCCGCTCCCCGGCGGGCTGACGCAAGGAGTTGATATGTACCGAAGAGGGATCAGCCTGATCGGCTTGATCTACATCCTGGTCGGCCTCTACGTGGCCTGGGTGTACGACTACATCACTCCCAAACTTCTGAGAGACGTCGCCGAAGCGCTGCTGGCGGTCTTCCTCTGGTTCCTCGTCCTCCTCGGCGTGGACCTGCGGATCGGCGGTTAGCGGCCCGGGCGTGGCCTTCCCGGCCCATGCCCCGCCGGTCTCGCCGGGCCGGTCGGCTCAGGGGTAGAAACCGCCGTGGTAGATGCCGAAGGCCACGCCCACGAACGAGGCCACGATGCCCACGATGTTCAGTGAGCGCTCCGCCGTGGTGGCCGAGACGTACTGCGAGAAGAGACCTCCGACGAATCCCACCACCCCGAACCAGGCGGCGATCGCGTGCGCGCTCGGGATGAACGCGGTCACGAAGGCCACCACCCCGCAGGCGAGCGTGACGACGCTCAGGATGTTCTGTACGGGGTGCCTCCGCCCGTCGCTGTTCAGCCTCATCCGGGACAGCCGGCCCCCGGTGGGTCGAGACGCGCGCGCCATCCCCCACCACCCCCCTTTTCCTTGTTAGGGAGGTGCCCGGCGAGGCGACCGCCCAACCCTTGACAGCCTGGTAGGCTGGCACGGCTGCGTTGCCTGGGCGTGTTAATGCCCGCCCTCCACCACGGTCGCCGAAATGGGCGTCCACGGTGAAAACGTCAGCGTCCTCCTGTCACGGCACGGTGTCGTGACCGCAAGAGTCCAGAGGAGGTTGGAAGCCAGCATGCGTCGTTACGAGATGATGGTCATTCTCGACCCTTCGCTCGATGAGCGTACGGTGGCCCCTTCCCTCGACCAGTTCCTCACGGTGGTCCGCAATGACGGCGGCAGCGTGGAGAAGGTCGACGTGTGGGGCCGTCGCCGGCTGTCCTACGACATCGCCAAGAAGCCCGAGGGCATCTACGCCGTCATCGACCTGACCGCCGAGCCCGCCACGGTCAAGGAGCTCGACCGCCAGATGAACCTCAACGAGGGCATCCTGCGTACCAAGGTCCTTCGCCCGGACGCGCACTAACTCCCGGCTTTTGTCGGACGTCAGCCGTACTCTGAGCCGATAACCAGCTAAGCCGCAGGAAGGGCAGCGCTAGCCATGGCAGCAGGCGACACCACGATCACCATCGTCGGCAATCTTGTCGACGACCCGGAGCTGCGGTTCACCCCCACGGGGCAAGCTGTGGCCCGGTTCCGCATCGCGTCCACTCCGAGGTTCCTCGACAAGACGACCAACGAGTGGAAGGACGGCGAAGGCCTGTTCCTGACCTGCAACGTATGGCGGCAGGCGGCGGAGAACGTCGCCGAGAGTCTCCAGCGCGGCATGCGGGTCATCGTTCAGGGACGGCTGCGTCAGCGGTCTTACGAGACCAAGGAAGGCGAGAAGCGCACGGTCTACGAGGTCGAGGTCGACGAGGTCGGCCCCTCCCTGAAGAGCGCGACCGCCAAGGTCAACAAGACCACCCGTCAGGGTGGCGGCGGTGGCGGCGGCTTCGGCGGCGGCCCTGCCAGCGACCCGTGGGCCTCCGCGGCGCCCGCCGCCCCCCAGGGTGGCGGCTTCGGCGGCGGCGGTGGCAACAACTTCGGTGGCGGCGGCGGTCAGCCGCAGGGTGGCGGCAACTTCGGTGGCGGCGACTTCAGCGACGAACCGCCCTTCTAGGCCTTCCCGGTCCTCCTAGACCCGGGTCCAGGCAGCCGTCCTCCGGGGCGGCCGGGGATCGCATCCCCACACCAGTCCATATCCGCAGCGACCATTCCCGCCTCGCGGCGGGGCTCTGAAAGGAGCACCACGATGGCCAAGCCGGCACTGCGCAAGCCTAAGAAGAAGGTTTGCCTGTTCTGCCATGACAAGATCTCCTACGTCGACTACAAGGACACGGCGCTGCTCCGGAAGTTCATTTCCGACCGCGGCAAGATCCGTGCTCGCCGGGTGACGGGCAACTGCACCCAGCACCAGCGTGACGTGGCGACCGCTATCAAGAACGCTCGTGAGATGGCGCTCCTGCCGTACATGAGCACCGCGCGCTAAGGAGGTCGGACAGATGAAGCTCATTCTCACCAGTGAGGTCACCGGCCTCGGCGCCCCCGGCGACATCGTCGAGGTCAAGAGCGGCTACGGCCGCAACTACCTGCTCCCCCGTGGCTTCGCGATCCTGTGGACGCGCGGCGGCGAGAAGCAGATCGCCTCGATCAAGAAGGCCCGTGACGCCCGCGAGATCCGCGACCTCGGCACCGCCAAGGAAGTCGCCGGTCAGCTCAAGGCCCTGAAGGTGGTCCTGAAGACGAAGGCCGGCGAGTCCGGTCGTCTCTTCGGCTCCATCACCACGGGCGACGTCGCCGACGCGGTCAAGGCCGCCGGTGGCCCCCTGCTCGACCGCCGTCGCATCGAGATCGCTCCCGCGATCAAGAGCCTCGGCTCCCACCAGGTCAGCGTCAAGCTGCACCCGGAGGTCTCCGCCGCCCTCGGTGTCGAGGTCGTCGCGGTCTGACCGCTCGCGTGACAAGGGCTCTTCCCCCGCCGGGGAAGAGCCCTTTCGGTATGACGGCCCGGTGCCCTCCGGATCCGGCCCCTCAGCGGCGATGCCGGCCACGGTTCTCGCCGTGGAGTTCGGAGGTGGGCGGGCCGGCCGGTGACCGGAGCCCGGCGAGCACGCTGTGGCGCCTGCCGTACGCCAGGTAGACCAGCACGCCGAAGGCCATCCAGGCGCCGAAGTACAGCCAGGTGATGACCTGGAGGTTCACCAGCAGCCACAGGCAGGCGGCGATCGAGACGATCGGCACGCCGGGGGAGAGCGGGACGCGGAAGCCCCGGGGCAGGTCGGGCATCGTCTGCCGCATTCTGATCACCCCGGCGGCCACGGCGATGAACACGGACAGGGTGCCGATCACGACCAGCGATTCGAGGGTGAGCACCGGCACGAACTCGGCCAGCAGGATCGCCAGAACGCCAAGGAGCAGGGTGATCCGGGTCGGGCTGTGATAGCGCCGATTGATCTTCGCCAGCGAACGGGGGATCAGCCCGTCGCGGGCCATGGAGAACATCACGCGGGTCAGGCCGACGAGCATCACCAGGATGACCGTGGTGAGGCCGAGAACCGCGCCGATGTTGATGACGTGCACCATGAAGCCCTCGCCCGCCTGGCGGAAGGCGTTGGCGAGCGGAGCCTTGGTGTCGATCCTGTCGTAGGAGATCATGCCGACCATCACCACCGCGACCGCGAGGTAGATGACAGTGGTGATCACCAGACTGCGGATGATCCCTCGCGGGACCGATCGGGGGGCGTCCTCGGCCTCCTCGGCCGCGGTGGCCACGACGTCGAACCCGATGTAGGCGAAGGCGATGACCGCGGAGGCGGCGAAGATGCCGAACCAGCCGAACGCGCTCGTCTGGCCGAAAAGGATGCCGAGCAGTGACGAGTGCAGGGTGTCCGCCGCCGTCTCGGCGGGAGCGGACGGCACCGGGATGGCCGAGAGGTTCCGCTGGTCGAAGTGGGTGGCGCCCACCACGATGACCGCGCCGACGGCCAACAGCTTGGCGATCACGATGATCCACAGAGTCCGCAGGCCGATCCGGGCGCCCAGTGCCACCACGGCCGTCAGCAGTACCAGGATCAACAGTGCGAACAGGTCGAACCCCTCGGCCTGGCCGGTGACGGCGGCCAGCGGGCGGGGCAGACGGATGTCGAGGTCGGCGAGCAACTGGGCGGCGTAGAGGGACCAGGCGCGGGCCACCACCGCCGCGGCCAGTAGGAACTCCACCAGCAGGGCCCAGCCGACGAGCCATGCCCACACCTCGCCGAAGATGACGTAGGTGAAGGTGTACGCGCTGCCCGAGGCCGGCATCGCCGAGGACAGTTCCGCGAAGCAGAAGGCGACGAGCAGGCTGGTGATCCCGGCGACCATGAAGGAGAGGATCACGCCGGGTCCGGCCATGGTGGCCGCCTGGCGGCCGGCGATGCTGAAGATGCCCGCACCGATCATGACGCCGACGCCCAGCACGATGAGGTCCATGCGGCCGTAGGCCTTGGGTAGTCCATGGCGCGCGCCGGTCCACCGTTCGGTGGCCTCACTCGGTGGCAGGCGGCGCACGATGGACAGAGATGTGCCTTTGGGCATGGCGCGACCCAATCATGGGGGTTAAACACCCGTATTGCCGGACTTGTCCACAGTGACGCAGGGGGTTGCGCCGGACAAGAGGTAGCCGATTACGTGGTGGACACCGCCTGGTCACGCACCGATCACCAGCCACGTACCGCCGTACGCGCGCAGTCCCAACGTGACCAACCGGGCCGCCATCCACACCCCGAGCGCCAGCCAGAGCGCCACCAGGCCGCTCCCGGCGACGATCACCAGGAGCACCGCGGGCAGGTAGGCGAGGGTCGTCCACAGCGCCGCCCAGGCGAGGTAGCGCTGGTCACCGGCGCCGATCAGCACTCCGTCCAGCACGAACACCACCCCCGCCATCGGCTGCAGGAGCGCTATCACCCAGAGCAGGTCGAGCAACGGCCCGGCCACCGCCGGGCCGACGTCGAACAGCGCGGGGACGAACGGCCTGGCCACGATCACCACGAGCCCGAACACCGCCCCCGAGCCGATCCCCCACATGACCATCCGCAGGGTCGCCGCCCGGGTCCCCGCCACGTCACCGGCGCCCAGGGTGCGGCCGGTGATGGCCTGTCCGGCGATGGCGATGGCGTCCAGCGCGAAGGCGAGCAGGGTCCAGATCCGCAGGGCGACCGTGTGAGCCTCGATCTGGTGGTCCCCCATGCGGGTGGCCACGGTCGCGGCGACGGTCAGCACCAGTTGCATGCACGCCGTACGGATGATCAGGGCGATCCCGGCCGAGCCCGCCGCCCGGATGCCCGGCAGATCGGGCCGGAGCCGTGCCCGGTGCCGCCCGAACACCAGGACGAGATAGACCGCGGCGGCGAGCGACTGGGCCAGCACCGTGCCCCAGGCCGAGCCGGCGATGCCCCAGCCCAGGCCCAGCACGAACGCGAGGTTGAGCAGTGCGTTGAGCGCGAACGACCCGACGGAGACCAGCAGCGGGGTCGTGGTGTCCTGCATGCCGCGCAGCACACCGGTTCCGGCCAGGACGAGCAGCATGGCCGGAACGCCCAGCAGGCTGATCCTCAGGTAGGTCACCGCCTGCCGGGCGAGCTCACCCTCGGCGCCGATCACCTGGACGAGGAAGGGCGCGAGCGGCCACACCACCGCGATGGCCGCCAGCCCGACCCCGACCGCCAGCCAGAGGCCGTCCACCCCCTGCTGGATCGCCCGCCGGGTGTTTCCCGCACCGATCTGCCGAGCCACCGCCGCCGTCGTCCCGTAGGCCAGGAACACGCACAGCCCCACCAGGACGCTCAGCACGGTGCTCGCCACTCCCAGCGCGCCGAGCGCGGGCGCCGGCAGGTGGCTGACGATGACGGTGTCGGTCAACAGGAACAGCGGCTCGGCGACGAGCGCTCCGAAGGCCGGTACGGCCAGCCGGAGGATCTGCCTGTCGTGGTCGCGAGCGGTGCTGGGGGTAAGAGGCACGGATCTATTGTGCCTCTTACCCCCGGTGCGACTCCAAAAAGGATCACCTGGACAGGGTGTGCCATGTGAGGAGAGTCTCGGCGTGTCGCCCCAACTTTCTTTTCTCCACAGGCGGTGGATAAAGATTTCGCTGGTCAGACGGTCTTTCCGGTCTGTGGAAAAGAGTTGTCCACAGGTATGTCCACAGGGTGTCCCCACATCTGGGGAAGAACCCCCTACCTTATCCACACCCTTGTCTACAGGCCGCGTTGCCACATGGTCCGGAGAGCGGCGAAACTGTCAGACTGGTCGGCTACAAATGGGGATAGCGCAACTGTGTTCGAAAGAGGGGGTGGGCGGTGAGCATCGCGGAGCCACCGGTGTTTGAGCCGGGATTCGAGCGCACCCCACCGAACAACATCGAGGCCGAGCAGTCCGTCCTCGGCGGCATGCTGCTGTCCAAGGACGCCATCGCCGATGTCGTCGAGATCGTGCGGTCGGACGACTTCTACCGCCCGGCCCACCAGATCATCTACGACATCATCACCGACCTCTACGGACGCGGCGACCCCGCCGACGCCGTCACCATCTTCGACGAGCTGCAGAAGCGCGGCGAGGTCGCCCGGGTCGGCGGCGGCGCCTACCTCCACACGCTGACCGCCGTCGTGCCCACCGCCGCGAACGCCGGCTACTACGCCAGGATCGTCCGCGAGCAGGCCATCCTCCGGCGGCTGATCGAGGCCGGCACCCGCATCGTCTCCTTCGGCTACGGCGGGCAGGACGAGGAGGTCGACGAGCTCGTCGACCGCGCGCAGGCCGAGATCTACAAGGTCACCGAGCGCCGCACCTCCGAGGACTACATCCCGCTGGCCGACATCATGCCGGGTGCCCTCGACGAGCTGGAGGCCATCGGCGGCCGCGGCGGCCAGATGGTCGGCGTCCCCACCGGCTTCCAGGACCTCGACGCCCTCACCAACGGCCTCCACCCCGGCCAGATGATCGTCGTGGCCGCCCGCCCGGCCATCGGAAAAGCCCTTGCTCTCGACACGCCACTCCCTACTCCGACCGGTTGGACGACCATGGGAGAGGTCCAGCCCGGCGACCATCTGCTCGGCGCCGATGGCAAACCGACACAGGTTGTCGCGGCGACCGACGTGATGCATGGACGCCCCTGTTACGAGGTGGAGTTCAGCGACGGGACGGTGATCGTCGCTGACGCACAGCACCAGTGGCAGACGACCACGCGTGCGAGCCGTCGTCAGAGGTCGGAAAACAAGCGCGCCCTCTACTGGTCGGTCGAATGCGTCGAGCGCGTCAAAGCCGCCTATGAGGCGTCCAGGGCCGAGCCGGACCGGTTGATCACATATCGGGAAGCCGTCTCCCTTCTCGGAGAGGGGTTCCGTAATGTTCTCCACGTTGTCCAGCAGGAGATCGGTTCGATGGGCAAAGTGCCGCAGCCTGTCACCGGCCCGGTTCGTAGCTATGCGTGGAGCGCCCCTGCCTACTCGCGTAGACGCCTCTTCGAAGAGTTGTATGCCCGAGTGCTTCAACCGATGAACGCCGCCACGACGGCCACTCATAGGGATGTTGTGACGACCGAGGAGATCGCAGCCACGTTGCGATGCACCTCGGCGGACAGGCGCCCCAACCATGCGGTCGCCGTGGCCGCGCCGTTTGCTCTAGACGAGCAAGAATTGCCGCTGCCGCCATACGCGCTCGGTGTCTGGCTAGGTGACGGTCACAGCGCCGGAGCTCGATTCACCACGGCCGACCCGGAGATCGTCTCCAACATCGAAGCGACGGGACTGCGGGTTGTCCGCACCACCGGAAACCTTGCTTACGCGATGGCATTTCCCCATGCGAAGCCTATGGAATCCCGGTCTTGCGTTGTCTGTGGAGCGTCGTTCACCCCCCGGACATCCCAGGTGCGCACGTGTGGTCGGTCGTGCGGAGGAAAAGCTCGTTTTGTATCAGAGCCAGTTCCGGCACCCGCTTGCTCCGACTGTGGTGGCCCGTCCAGCGGGCTGAGGCAGTGCCAGGCATGCCGGAACCATCACGGCACGGTGCAGGCCGTTCTGCGTACTCTTGGAGTTCTCGGAGACAAGCACATTCCCCGCTCCTACCTGCGTGCATCCGAAGGGCAGCGGCGAGCACTGCTGGCTGGGCTCCTGGACATGGATGGCTATGTGAACCGCAACGGCCAGATCCAGCTTGCCGTCACAAACAGGAGACTCGCGGAAGACGCCCTCGAACTCATCCTGAGCCTTGGCTATCGGGCCACCATGAGGACGAAGACCGTCAAGGGCAGGACGGTCGATTCCTCTACCTGCTACATGATCAACTTTACGGCGGCCGAGAAGGTGTTCCGCCTGACCCGTAAAGCTGCCCGACAGGTGACCGAGGCGCACCCTGCGACTCTCGTCCGATACATCGTGGACGTGAGAGCCGTACCGTCGATACCTGTGCGATGCGTGCAGGTCGACAATGCCGATCACATGTATCTTGCCAGCAAGGCATGTGTCCCCACCCACAACAGCACTCTGGGACTGGATTTCGCCAGATCTGCCGCTATCAAGCACGGTATGACGACTGTCGTGTTCTCGCTGGAAATGTCGCGTAATGAGATCACGATGCGTCTGCTGTCCGCCGAGGCCAGGGTGGCACTGCACAACATGCGGTCGGGCACGATGACCGACGAGGACTGGGCCAAGCTGGCCCGGCGGATGGGCGAGGTGGCCGAGGCGCCGCTGTTCATCGACGACTCGCCCAACATGTCGATGATGGAGATCCGGGCCAAGTGCCGCCGTCTCAAACAGCGCAACGACCTGCGCTTCGTCATCATCGACTACCTGCAGCTGATGTCCTCGCCGAAGAAGACCGAGAGCCGTCAGAACGAGGTCTCCGAGATCTCCCGGGCCATCAAACTTCTCGCCAAGGAGCTGGAGGTCCCGGTCATCGCGATCTCCCAGCTCAACCGTGGCCCCGAGCAGCGGACCGACAAGCGCCCCATGGTCAGCGACCTCCGCGAATCGGGCAGCATCGAGCAGGATGCCGACATGGTCATCCTTCTCCACCGGGAAGATGCGTACGAGCGCGAATCACCCCGAGCGGGCGAGGCCGACCTGATCGTGGCCAAGCACCGTAACGGCCCCACCGCCACGGTCACCGTGGCCTTCCAGGGCCATTACAGCCGCTTCGTCGACATGGCCCCCCACTAGGTAGGTCCGTGCCGGCGAGGATGTGGATCCGCGATTTCGCCATCAAGCCGCCTCGTCCGTGGAATCGGGAGTGGGAGCCAGTCGCACGCTGCCGGACTGGGCCTTCTCGTCGGGGAAGACCCACTTCCGAAGCGCCCAGAAGCGGAAGACCATGGCGATCAGCGTGCCGATGATCTGCGCGCTCATGAAGTCGGCGATCTCCTGGGTCGCCAGGCTCACATCCGGGGTCTCCAGGCGAAATGCGTACCGGGAGATCCATAGCGGCGCGGAGCTGAGCACTAGACCGACGCCACTGACCAGGAAGAACAGCGCCGCCTCGTGACGGCGCTCGCGGCCGCCCCTGGTCCGGAACGACCATTCGCGGTTCAACACGTAGGACACGATCGTCGCCACGAGCACCGCGATGATCTTCGCGGTCACCGGCTTCGGCTCCAAAATAGTCAGCTTCAGCCCATAGAACACCGTGTTGTCCACTAAGAACGCTGTTCCACCCACCGCCGCGAACTTCAGTGGTTCACGGTGCTTCAGCGCAAGTGCGTGCAGCGGTTCCGGCAATCTTGCGAGTACTGCGCTTACTATTCGGAGCACCCCCGATCTTCTCACCGGCCGAACACCCTGGTGACAAGATTTACGGACACGGCTTGTCCGGCTTTGCCATCATCAACCGGGTTCAACCCGTGGCGCCTACCGAGGCCGGGCACGCTTTTCTTAGCGAAGCACGACACCTTCTGAGGCTTCTGGAAGCACACGCCAAGTAATCAGAGTCGAGGCTCGAACCAGGCCGATTGCTCATCGGCCGGGGAGATCCGGGTGCTCACCTTCCCCGGATTTTTGGTGTTTCCGCAGGAGCCGATGCTCACCGAATCCCGGACCCTGCAGAGGACCTAGCGCTAGCGGGGCTCGGCCGCGAGTACGTCGCCGCGTTCGGCCCGCCGGGGGGCGACCTCCTCGATCGTGCGGACATGCCGGGCCGGGGAGAGCGCGACGGGCAGTGTCGCGAGTGCCATCAGCGCCGTTCCGGCGATCGCCGCGGTGACCGGACCGAGAATCGTGGTGAGGACGCCGCCGATCAGGGCGCCGATCGACAGCGCACCCCAGGAGGCGAGCCGGTAGCCGGCGTTCACACGGCCCCGGAACTCTTCGGCGACGGCGATCTGCCGGATGCTGGTCGACTGCGAGTTCGCGATTCCGATGCCGATCCCCGAAACCAGGAAGGCGGCGCCCAAGAATGGGAACGCCCCGGCGGGCACCAGCGCCGCACCGAACACGCCGAGCAGCGGGGCGGTGTTGCCGAGGACGAGGCTGATCAGCAGGGAGCGGCCGTACCCGTAGCGCGCCGTCAACCGGGCACTGGACACGCTGCCGACGAAGGCGCCCACGCCGCCGCAGGTCACGATGAGGCCGAGGATCATCGGCCCCGCCGCCGCGGCGTTGAGCACGTGGACCGCGAGGGCCAGCATGAAGATCTCATTGCCGAGGTTCCAGAGCGAGGCCTCGGCGGCGAGCGCGCGAAGGATCGGGTGCCGGAGCAACATGCGCAGGCCGGTCTTCGCCTCCGCGAGGGCCGACCGTCGCGCCGGTGCGCTCGGCCGAGACTCCGCCGGCCGTACGCGACTGATGAGCAGTCCCGACAAGAGGTAACCGAGCGCGTTCATGACGACGGCGATCGGCGCGGTGAGCGCCTGCACCAGCACTCCTCCGACCCCGGACCCCGCGATCTGGAGGGCGGACTGCGTCGCGGTGATCTTGGCGTTCGCGTCGATGAGGTGCCGCTCCGGAACGATCTGCGGCAGGAAGGCGAAGTCGGCCAGCTGGTACAGCACGGTCATGGTCCCGAGCACGGCCGTCGCTGCGACCAGCAGCGGGATCGTCAGCCGGCCTCCCAGCGCGAGGAGGCACACCATGACGAGCACCGCGCCCCGTACGAGGTCGGCGCCGATCATCAACGGCCTGCGCGCCCGGCGGTCGACGATGACGCCGAACCACAACGTGACGAAAAGGAACGGCGCGAGCATCGCGGCCCTGACCCATGACGCCTCCGCGGCCGTCGCGCCAAGGGTGATGAGGGCCAGCGAGGGCAGCGCGAGCTCGCCGATCTCAGCCCCGAGCCCGGACAGTGCCCCCGCGCCCCACAGATACCGGAACCGGTGGATCGACCACGCAGAAGTAACCGTTGTCATGAGTTTGAAGGTTAGCTAAATAACCATCATAAAAGCAATAAGGGTTACAATGAGGTATGCCTGACACAGAGTCGGCCCCGTCGGCCCCGTTGGTCTCCCCGGCACCCGGAGGGCTGGAATTCGTTCGCGCATTCGTGAACACCCGTGACATCGACGCCGGGACCGACCGTTTCGCCGAGCCCGCCTCATGGGCCGACTGGGCGGGTGGGCACGGCATCCAGGGCACGACGGACACCGAAGGGCTCGCGTGGGCGATCGCCCTGCGCGAATCCCTCCGCCAGGCCCTTCTCGCCAATCACGATCGGCTGCCGCTTCCCGCGTCCACCGCCTCGACCCTCACCGATGCCTCCCGCCGGTCCGGCGCCGGCATCGCGTTCACACCGGACGGCGTCGTCCTCGTCGACCACGGCGACGGCATGGACGCCGTGGTCAGCCGGGTCGTCGGCGCGACGGCGGCAGCACTGGCCGACGGGACATGGCCCCGCCTGAAAGCCTGCGCCAACGACGGTTGCCAATGGGCCTTCTACGACCACTCCCGATCCCGGACGGGCCGCTGGTGCTCGATGCAACTGTGCGGGAACCGTGTCAAACAGGCCCGCTGGCGAACCGGCCAGGCCACGTAGCCGCCCGTGTCACGATCGCGTCTCCGTGCAGGACCTGTAGCGGCTCGGGATCGATCAGCGTGGGGGCGCGAGCAGGATGTCGACGACATCGCGAAGCGGGCCGATCAGATCGTCGGAGGTCGCGTCGCGCAGGGGCTGCAGACCGACGGCGGACCGTACGACAGCGACGCCGACGCCCAGCGCGACCACGAGCTCCGCCCTCAGCAGGCGTTCGTCGTCGTCCTGCCCCCCTTGCGTGCCCGAGGCCTCGAGCACCTGTCGGCTGAAATCCTGCAAGGCCTGCCTGCGCAGGCTGTCCACCCGCTCGTCGCCGGAGATGCGCAACAACATCAGCACCGGGTGCTCGCCGGATTCCGGCCAGGCGCCGGCCGACAACTGGTGGCTGAGGGCCTCTGCGAGGGCGGCACGGTCTCGGGGGAACTCGCCCGCACCCCCCAGGGATCGGGGTGCGGACGCCAGCGCCGCTTTGAACAAGCCTTCCTTCGAGTCGAAGTACCGCTTGATGAGGGCGAGGTTGACCCCGACGTCCGCGGCGACGTCCCGGAGCGTCGTGCGGTCGTACCCAAGGCGGATGAACCGGCTGTGCGCGGCCTGCAGGAGCGCCTCACGGGTCGCCACCGCGTCCCGCCGCCGGCGACCTCCGGCGGGCTGCCCGGCGGTACGCGGATCGGCGGCGTCGTCCGGAGATCCGTTGGTTTTTCCCGTCGTCACCGGCGACCTCCCTCACGAGTCGTCCCGCACGAAACTCCGACGTGCCGCCGCGTACGGCGCTGCGACGGCATCAAGTAATCACTTGTTGACATAGCCTCGGGACATGATTACGTTACCAAGTAATCAACTGATGACTTTCCTCTGCGGTACGGAAGGGTGACGGTGGCCAAGCACGCTCTCCTCGTCATGGATGTCCAACGCGTCGTCGTCGACCGTTATCCCGATCCCACCTACCTGCCGCGTCTGCGCGAGGCGATCGACGCTGCCCGGGCGGGCGGCCTTCCCGTGATCTATGCGGTCGTCGGGTTCCGCTCCGGGTACCCGGAGGTCAGCACCCGCAACAAGATGTTCGGTGGGCTCACGCGCATCACGGGAGCGGCCGGCAGCGACCAGGCCACCCAGGTCCATCCGGAGGTGGCACCCGAGCCCGGCGACATCCTTGTCACCAAGCGACGCGTCAGCGCCTTCGCCGGCAGTGACCTCGACATGGTTCTGCGGGCCGGTGACATCGATCATCTCGTCCTCACCGGCATCGCCACGAGCGGCGTCGTGCTGTCCACCTTGCGCCAGGCGGCCGACCTGGACTTCGGCCTCACCGTGCTGGCCGACGGGTGCCTCGACGCCGACCCGGAGGTGCACCGGGTACTCACCGAAAAGGTGTTTCCCCACCAGGCGGATGTCACGACCGTGGCCGACTGGGTGGCGGCGCGTTGACGGTGCCCGTGCTCGGCGCCCGTGCTCGGCGGGGTGCTGCTCGAACAGGGCCGGGAGGTGGCCGCAGGTAGACAACTCACGGCCGGCCGGCGGAACAGCCGCCGGGGACACGGTCACACCGGGGGCCGCATCTGGCCCGGTGTCTCAGCGAGTCGACCGGAGGTCCCGCCGGGCACGACGGGCCCGGCGCCATCGGCGTAGTCGATGATCTCCCAGTGGCCCGCGTACCGGGCCGCGACGGCCCGGTACCGCGAGGGGGCCGGTCGCCGTCAGCCGGTGCTCCCGGGCAGCACCAGGGCCCAGACAAGGCAGCCGAACGCCGCGGTGGAGGTCCCCGCACGGGCGATGTTCCAGCGGTTCCACGTCGTTTCGAAGGCCTCGCGCACGGCCGCGAGATCGGCGATGTCATCGGGTGCTCCGGCCGCGGCGAGCCGGTTGTTGAGCGGCACGTTGACGGCGAAGGTGATGGCCAGGGTCATGCCGTACAGGACGAAGGCGGCCACGATCCACGGCAGCGCGGACCGTCCGTCTCCGCGGAGGATAAGCACGCCGGTCAGCACGATCAGGATCGGCGCGCCCAGGAAGGGGACGAGGAACCAGCCGTTGATGATCTTCACGTTGATCCACTGCATCGCGTCGACGAAGGTCCGGTCGTCCGTACGGCCCAGGCCGAGCATGACCGAGCAGGCGTACGCGTAGAACAGGCCTGCCATCAGCCCGGTGGTCAGGGTGGCCGCGGCCAGTGTGGCGCTTCTGAGCATTTCGAACATGCCAATCTCCAGGAGAGGGGGGAAGGACCCGGGCGCGTCCCCGAAACGCGCCGGTGTCCATGACGTCTGGCTTTTCAGCGTCTCCAGACGCCGGTCGCCGCGGCGTCGCGCGCGTAGCCGGTGAAGTTTTGGGGTGCCCGGCCCGGTGCTCGCCGGATGTCGCCGGTCAGATGGGCATCGCGGCCGTCCAGGACCTCGGTGGACAGCGGGGCCGGCGGTGTCGCCTCCGCACTGGCCCGAGCCTCTTCATCGCCCCGGCCGGACGGCAGGATTCGCGGGTGCGTGCTCTCCGTCATGCCACCAAGTGAAGCCGGTTACCGTGAGACGGAACATGGTCGAGAAGTTCAATTCCATGTTTGAGCGTCTAATATCGGGCACATGGATGCACTCGCCGGGCTCCTGGACGGGCCCAGAGCCAGAGGAGCCTTCCTGCTGCGGTCGATCCTGGAGCCGCCCTGGTCCCTGCGGATCCAGGATCGGGCGCCGCTCACCCTGGTGGCGATGATGCGAGGTCAGGCGTGGGTGGTCCCCGACAACGGGGCGACGGTCCGGCTCCGCCCGGGAGACGTCGCGATCATGCGCGGTCCCGACCCCTACACGGTGGCCGACGATCCGGCCACCCCGCCCCAGGTGGTGATCCAGCCCGGGCAGCACTGCTTCACCCCGCAGGGCGAGCCCCTGACCCAGGCGATGGACCTGGGCGTACGCACCTGGGGCAACAGCCCGGACGGCTCGACGATGATGATCACTGGCACCTACCAGATGCGCGGCGAGATCAGCCGGCGGCTGCTCGCGGCCCTGCCCGCCCTGCTGGTCCTGCCCGAAGACGCCTGGAACTGTCCGCTCATCCCGCTGCTCGGCGACGAGATCGTCAAGGACGAGCCGGGGCAGGAGGCCGTTCTCGACCGGCTGCTCGACCTGCTGCTCATCGCCGTGCTCCGGGCCTGGTTCTCCCGCCCGGAGGCGGAGGCCCCCGCCTGGTACCGAGCGCAGAGCGACCCCGTGGTGGGCCGGGCGCTGCGGATGCTCCACAACAACCCGGCCCATCCCTGGACCGTGGCCGAGCTGGCCGCCGGGAGCGGCGTCTCCCGGGCGTCGCTGGCCCGCCGTTTCACCGAGCTGGTCGGGGAGCCGCCCATGACGTTCCTCACGGAGTGGCGGCTGGCCATGGCCGCCGATCTGCTGCGCGAGACCGACGCCACCATCGGCGCGGTGGCCCGGCAGGTCGGCTACGGCAGTTCCTTCGCGCTGAGCACCGCCTTCAAGCGGGTGTTCGGCGTCAGCCCGCAGGAGCACCGCGCCGCGTGAGGGTCCGGCGCGGCCCCGCCGTACCGGCCGGTCAGGGAAGGCCGGTCAGGGAAGGCCGGTCAGGGAAGGCCGGTCAGGGAAGCAGGACGAGGCGGCCGCGGAGGCCGCCGGCGGCGAGGCGTTCGTGGGCGGCCGCGGCCTGGGCGAGCGGGAAGGTGCCGGCGACCCGGAGGGTCAGCCGTCCGGCGTCGGCCAGCCTGGCCAACTCGGCGAGCCGGGATCCGTCGGCCCGTATCCAGACGTTGCCCACCCGGGTGCCGCGCAGCGGGACGGGTGCCGCACCGCCGAGCACGGCCACGAAGGAGCCTCCGTTGCGTACCGCGGTGAGCGCGGCGGTGCCCACCGCGGCGGCGTCGACCGCGCCGTGCGCCCCACCCGGCACCAGCTCCCGTACGGCGGAGCCCAGTTCGGCGTCGCGGGGTACGAAGAACTCCGCCCCGAACCCCCGGACGAGTTCCTCGTCGTCGACGCCCGCCACCGCGACCACCCGCAGCCCGCGCGCCACGGCCAGCTCGACGGCATAGCCGCCCACCCCGCCCGCGGCCCCGGTCACCAGCAGGATCTGGCCTTCGACCAGGCCCGCGAGGTCCAGGGCCTGGTCGGCGGTGAGGCCGTTGAGTGGGAGCGTGGCCGCCTGTGCCGCAGTGGCGCGGGTGGGAGCGAGGGCCACCGCGCCGGCGTCCAGCACGATCTGCTCGGCATAGGCGCCGAGCGGAAGGTCGAGCCGGTCCGCCAGGCCGATCACCCGGTCACCCGGTACGAACCCGTCGACCCCGGCACCGGTCTCCTCGACCACTCCGGCCACGTCCCAGCCGAGGCCGTGGACCGCCCGCCGCTCCGCCAGGCCGGCTTCGACGAGCGCTCCGGTGCGGACCGCCGCATCGACGGGGTTGACGCCCGCCGCCTCCACCCGTATCCGGACCTGACCGGCGCCGGTCGGAGGAACCGGCACCTCCTCGGTCCGCAGAACCTCGGACCCGCCGAACGAACGGACCACCACTGCACGCATCGCTGCCTCCATCGCTCTCGTCGATGGGACGAACTTATGGAGTGTTACTCTCTGCTGGAAAGTACGCACTCGGGAGTGCGTACCGCACCGGAAGGGGCGCCATGGCCACCCAGACGACCGCACAGCGGCGAGATGACGCGCGCGCCGCCTACGACGCCTACCTGGCGGTCTGCCCGGCCAGGGAACTGCTCGACACGATCAGCGACAAGTGGGTCAGCCTCATCCTGAACGCTCTGGCGGACGGCCCGCTGCGCTACAGCGACCTGGGCCGGATCATCGCCGGTGTCAGCCAGAAGATGCTCACCCAGACCCTGCGCGGCCTGGAGCGCGACGGCCTGGTCTCCCGTACGGTCACCCCCTCGGTGCCGGTCCGCGTCGACTACGCCCTCACCGGACTCGGCCATGACCTCCAGCCGGTCATGCTGGCCATCAAAACCTGGGCGGAGAGCCACATCGAACAGGTCCGCGACGCCCGCGAGGCCTACGACAGCCGGCCCTGAGGTCTGTCTCCGCGGGGAGTCAGGGGAACGTCCCCAGCATGACCACGGGCCACCGGCTCAGGCGGTGGAGCCGCCGTCAGCCGCGGTGTCACCGCCGACGACGGAATCCGCGCCCTCGGAGGCGAGCCGGCGGACGGTGCCGGTGATCTCGTCCGGTGAGCTCCTTCGTCCTTGCCGTGGGGGAACCATGGAAGCAGAACGATCGGTTGACCGAAGTACGGCCTGCACCCTCGGGTGCGGGCCGTACCGGCGGTCATTCCCAGCGGAACAGCCGCGCGGCCAGCACCCCGGTGACGAGCACGGTCACCGCCATGACCACCAGGTGCAGCGGCTGCGGCGGATGGCCCGCCCAGGTGTCACGGAGCGCCTGGCCGAACGGCGCCACCGGCAGGAAGTCGCCGATCCGCCGGGCCAGGTCCGGCAGGAGCTCGCGGGGGATCCACATGCCGGCCAGGAAGAACAGCGGGAACATCAGGAGCGAGCCGATGCCGGGCGCGGCCTTGGCGTTGGGCGCCACGGCGGCGATCAGCAGGCCGATGCCGAACACCGAGGCGCTGCCGAGCACGAACACGCCCACGAACCCCAGGACGTTCTTGGGCGCGGCCACGCCGAGGACGAGATTGCCCAGGCCGACGAGCAGGGCGGTCGCGACGGCCACCACCGCGACGTTGTTCACGACCTGGGCGACCAGCAGTCGGACCGGGCTGACCGGGGTGGTGGACATCCGCCGCAGCACGCCGCTCTCCCGGTAGCCCACCAGGACGCCGGGCAGTCCGGTCATCGCCATCGAGACCACCGAGACGATCACCATCATGACGGGGAGCTGGGTGTCGATCACCCGCTGCCCGCCCAGCGACGGATCCGCCTCCTGGAAGCCGGGGATACTGCCGAGCCCCAGCAGGAGCCCCAGCGGGAGCAGGATCGCGAAGATCGGGCTGCTCGGATCCCGCAGGAAGAGCTTCGCCTCGGTCAGGATCATCTTGTTCATCTCGGTCCTTCCAGCGTGGGGTCCTCGGATCTCGTGTTCGAGGTGGGGGTCAAGCGGAGATCTTCTTTCCGGTGAGGGCGAGGAAGGCGTCGTCGAGAGTGGCCTGCTCGACCCGTAGGTCGCCGGGGACGACCCCTGCCTCGGCCAGCGCGGTGGTGACCGCGAGCAGCAGGTTTCCGGTGCCGGTGACCTCGACCCGGTCGCCGTCGCGGCTCACTCCCTCCACCTCGGGCCGGGCGTTGAGCACTGCGTCGTCGAATGCGCCGGAGGGCCGGAACCGGACGCACTGCCGGCGGCCGACCCGGGAGATCAGGCCGGACGGGCTGTCGACGGCGACCACCCGGCCGGAGTCGATCACCGCGATCCGGTCGCAGAGCCGCTCGGCCTCCTCCATGAAGTGGGTGACCAGCACGACCGTCACCCCGCCCGCGCGGACCTGCTCGATGAGCTCCCAGGTGTCACGGCGGGCCTGCGGGTCGAGGCCGGTGGTCAGCTCGTCCAGGATCGCCAACCGGGGGTCGCCGATCAGTGCCAGCGCGATGGACAGCCGCTGCTGCTGGCCGCCGGAGAGCTTGCCGTAGGGGGCGTTCCGCTTGCCGGCGAGTCCGACCCGCTCCAGCAGGGCCTCGGCGTCGGCGGGTGCCCGGTAGAAGGAGGCGTACAGGTCCAGCGCCTCCCAGACCTTGATCTTCGCAGGCATCGCGGAGCTCTGCAGCTGGACGCCGAGCCGCTCCTTGAGCTCGACGCCGCTCAGGCCGCCGAGTACCTTCACGGTGCCGGAGTCGGGGGTGCGCAGACCGGCGACGCACTCGACGGTGGTCGTCTTGCCGGCGCCATTGGGGCCGAGAACACCGAAGATCTCGCCCTCCTCGACGGCGAACGACACGTCGTCCACCGCGAGCCGGTCGCGGTATCGCTTGCGGAGGTTGCTGACCTCGATGACTGCCATGCCGACGACGTTAGGAATTTCGCGGGGCGCACGGAATCCGCCTGGGCACCCGGCGGGGGTGTGGCTACCTCCACCTCCGGACGGCGTCCAGCGCCACTGGGCGCAAGGGCGGCCGATCGCCGACACTGGTGGACATGAGGCGACACGTGGTGACCATCGGCCGGGCCCTCGCCTTCGGGGCGCTGGCCCTGACGGACGTCCTCCTGATCGGGCTGGGTCTGGTCGCCGCCGTCCTGACCGGACTGGGACTGGTCTTCGTCTTCCCCCCCATGGTCAGGCTGGTCAGACACCGCACGACGGTCGCCAGGAGGTTGAACGGCCGATGGCTGGGCGTTGAGACGGCGTCGTCCTACCTGCCGCCGCCCCCGCCGCCCCACCGCCAGCCGGACGGCTGGTACCGCCATGACCGCCAGCTCTACAAGTCGCCGCGGTGGCCGGAGTGGAACAACCGCTGGAAGTGGATGTTCACCGACCCCGCCACCTGGCGGGACAACTTCTGGTTGGCGCTGAACCCGTTCGTCGGCGGCAGCCTGCTGCTGCTGCCCCTGGCCGGGGTCGGATACGGCCTGACCATGCCGTGGTACTGGGCTCCGCAGGCCGCTCCCCTGGGGGTGGCCGTCGCCACGGCGGGGGTCGTCGCGACGCCGTGGCTGCTGCGGTTCTACGGGTGGTGGAACCACCTGTGGCTCGCTCCCACCACCAGGTCCGTGCTGGCCGGCCGGGTCCAGCGGCTCGACCAGGTCAGGCTGGCGGCGGTCGACTCCCAGGCGTCCGAGCTGCGGCGGATCGAGCGCGACCTGCACGACGGCGCCCAGGCCAGGCTCGTCGCCATGGGCATGACGCTCGGCGCGGTCGAGGAGTTGATGGAATCCGACCCGGCCGCTGCCAAGGCCCTGCTGGCCAAGGTGCGCGAGGCCTCGTCGACGGCGCTCACCGAGCTGCGCGACCTGGTCAGGGGCATCCATCCGCCGGTCCTGGCCGAACGCGGCCTGGGCGACGCGGTACGCGCCCTAGCGCTGGACAGCCCGCTGAAGGTCACGGTCACCGTCGACCTGAAGGACCGCCCGGAATCACCCGTCGAGTCGGCGGCCTACTTCTCGATCAGTGAGCTGCTCACCAACGCGGTCCGCCACGGAGGCGCGGACCGCGCGTGGATCGACATCAGCACCCAGGGCAGGGCGCTGCGCGTCACCGTCACCGACGACGGCTCGGGCGGCGCCGACCCCGCACGGGGCAGCGGCCTGCGCGGCATCGAGCGGCGGCTGGCGGCCTTCGACGGGGTGCTCGCGCTCAGCAGCCCGCTGGGCGGTCCCACCACCGCCACGATCGACCTGCCGCACATGTCGGGCTGGGGCGCCGCCCTCCCGGAGCAGCCCCCGCTGTCCGGGTGGCGGCTCGCCGTCGTCGGGATCGGCTGGGGGCTGGGCTGGCTCCCCCTGTTCCCGCAGGGACTGGTCGCGATGGTCCTCAAGATCACCGGATTCGACGACAAGGGCTGGTTCCTCGCCTTCCACCTGCCCGAGCCGTGGCAGTGGCCGGTGGTCATCTTCAACATCGCCCTGGGCCTCACCATGTACGGCGCGGCCCTGGCGATCCCCATCGCACGCTCGCGCCGGCAGCTGATGGCAGCGGCCGGGCCGGGCCGTCTAGAGTCTGACCGATGAGTCAACGAGTCGTCATCGCGGAGGACCTCTATCTCCTCAGGGAGGGCCTCGTCCATCTGCTTCAGGCGCACGGTTTCGAGGTCGTCGCGTCGGTCGAGTCCGGTCCCGAGCTGCTGAGGGCGCTGGTCGACGAGCGGCCCGACGTCGCCGTGGTCGACGTACGGCTCCCGCCCACCTTCACCGACGAGGGTCTCCAGGCGGCGCTGGCCGCCCGCAAGGCCGCCCCCGGGCTGCCGGTGCTCGTGCTCTCCCAGCACGTCGAGCAGCTCTACGCCCGCGAGTTGCTGGCCGACGGCTCCGGTGCGGTCGGCTATCTCCTCAAGGACCGGGTGTTCAACACCGAGCAGTTCGTCGACGCGGTCCGCCGCGTGGCCGCCGGGGGCACCGCGATGGATCCCGAGGTGATCGCCAAGCTCCTGGCCAGCACCGCCCGGCACGAGCCGCTCGGCGCACTGACCCCGCGTGAGCGCGAGGTGCTGGAGCTGATGGCCGAGGGCCGTTCCAACGCCGCCATCTCCCAGCGGCTGTTCCTCAGCGAGAGCGCGGTCGGAAAGCACACGGCCAACATCTTCGGCAAGCTCGACCTCGCCCCGTCCGACGACGACAACCGCCGCGTCCTGGCCGTCCTGACCTACCTCAACGCCGCCCGCTCCCAGCCGTGACCGGCCGCTCCCGGCCGTGGGCCGCACCGCCATATCGGTCAACGCACTTCTAACAACCCGATAAGCCGTTACCGCCTTGAAGGCGGCTCTGTCCGGATGAAGTCAACATGAGGGGCACGCTGTCACCGTTCTGTCGGTCATACCGGCTACCGTTCTGATGACGTACGGCCCGCACACCCGGTGCCGTTCAGGACGGAGGGATTGATCAGGTGAAGTTCCAGGTTAACCGTGATGTCCTGGCCGACGCGGTGGCCTGGGTCGCCCGGGCCCTGCCGAGCCGTCCGGCCGTTCCGGTGCTCTCCGGCCTGCTTCTGGAGGCTGGGGACGATCTCGTGTTGTCGGCCTTCGACTACGACGTCTCCGCCCGCGCCTCGATCGAGGCCGAGGTGGCGGAGCCGGGCCGGGTGCTGATTCCGGGCCGGATTCTCGCGGAGATCACCCGGAGCCTGCCGGCCCAGCCGGTGGAGATCGTCACCAGTGGTTCCGAGGCGGTGCTGACCTGCGGCAGCGCGGAGTTCGGCCTGCTCACCATGCCGGTGGAAGACTTCCCCACCCTGCCGGACATGCCCCCGAAGGTCGGCGCGGTCGGCGGCGGGATCTTCGCGAGCGCGGTCGGCCAGGTGGCGTCCGCGGCCAGCCGCGACGAGACGCTCCCCATGTTGACCGGCATCCGGATCGACATCTCCGGAGCGGCCGTGACCATGGCCGCCACCGACCGTTACCGGATCGCGGCCAGGGAGTTCGACTGGCGTCCTGAGCAGGCCGAGGCCACGGCCGCGGCCATGGTGCCCGCCCGCGTGCTCGTGGAGGTGGCCAGGTCGCTGCGCGGCGGCGAGGTGTCGATGGCACTGGGCGACGGCGTCGCGGGCTTCGAGAGCGTCGGCCGGAGCACCACGGTCCGTCTGCTCGACGAGCAGTTCATCGACTACCGCTCACGGCTGACCGACGACTGGCCGATCCGGGCCGATCTGCGGGTGGCCCCGTTCATCGAAGCGATCAAGCGGGTGGCGCTGGTCGCCGAGCGCAACACCGCGATCCGGCTGTCGTTCGGCCAGGGGCAGGTGCTCATCCAGGCGGGCGGCGGCGACATCGGGCGGGGCACCGAGTCCCTGGAGGCCGAGCTGTCCGGTGACGGCATCCAGATCGCCTTCCAGTCCCAGTTCCTGCTGGACGGTCTGACCGGCGTCGACACCGAGTACGTACGGCTCAACATGCAGTCTCCAAGCCGCCCGGCCCTCATCGCCGAGGTGCCCGGAGAGGCCGACCCCGCTTTCCGCTATCTCGTGATGTCCCTGCGCCTCAACTGAAGGGCCGCATGCGCGAAGGGCTCCACCCCGATGAGGGGTGGAGCCCTTCGCATACGCGGTAGAAAAGCGAGAGTCAGGGGGAGGAGAGCTCCTGAACATCGGTCAGGGCGATCAGGATGTGCTCCATGCACGCGTGGCCGGCGCGTTCGGCGGCGGACACGTCACCGGCCGCGATGGCGCGGGCGATGGCCTCGTGAGGGATGTAGGTGCTGTTGAGCGAGGTGCCCGCAGCGGTGATGCTGGCCCGCAGGGCCGCCGAGAAATCCTCGTAGAGATCGATCAGAACCAGGTTGTGGGTGGCCTGGACGACCGCGACATGGAAGGCGAGGTCGGCTTCGACGAACGCGTTGGGCTCGCCGACCTCCCAGGCCCGCTCCCGTTCGGCCAGGGCGGTCTCGATCCGGGCGATGTCGGCGTCACTGCGCCTCGTCGCGGCCAACCGAGCAGCCTCCACTTCCAGCGCACGCCGTACTTCCAGGATCTCCAACTGCTCGGCGGCGCGCAGCCGCCGCAGCATGGCTCCCGAAAGCTCGCTCGTGGCGCGGACGTAGGTGCCGTCACCCTGGCGGCATTCCAGCAGACCGGCGTGCGTGAGGGCCCTTACGGCCTCACGCACGGTGTTGCGTCCGACTCCGAGCTGCTCGGCCAGCACGGTCTCGGTGGGGATCTTCGCGTGCATCTGCCAGGAGTTCGAAGTGATCTGCTCTTTGAGCTGATCGATCACCTGGTCGACGAGGGATGCTCGCTGCGCCGTACGCAGACTCACAGTCCGCCTCCTCCGGGGAAACCAATCATCCTATGAGTCAATGACTGGTCGACCCTAATTATTCCGGTGGCAGAAAAACAAATCAGAAGCCCCGGAAGGGCGGAACCTTTACCGAACCAGCGCCGAATCGACCGTCATACCTACCATCGCACTCCGTACACCGGCCGTCTCAAGCGCCTTGCGATATGCGCTCACCTGCTCCTCGCCGGCACCGGCCTGACCGTAGAGGTCGCCGAGCCGACGCCAGACCCGCGCGGCCTCCCGATCGGGGCCGGAGGTGCCGGGCCGCAGGCTGCCGAGCAGTTCGCGGGCGCTGTGCAGGATGGTCACGGTGTCGCCCTCGCCCGTGGCGAGCGAGACCTGGGCGAGGACCATCTGCGCGGTGGCGGCCGTGACGCCGAGCAGGGCGTCCGGCATCATGAGGGCGGACCTGGCCAGATCGGCCGCGCCGCTCGGATCGCCCCCGCTGAGCTGGATGGAGGCGAGCACCACCAGACTCCTGGTGTGGTCGTGCGCCTTCTCAGGGAACGTGCCAAAGACCTTGCTCGCGGCGGACGCGAGCTCGCGGGCCTCGTCGAGCGACTCCGTGTCGAAGGAGACGATGAGCTGCGACCAGTCCATCGCGATGTGGGCGAGCCGGAAGGCCAGCCGGGCCGGTCGTCCGGCCGCGATCGCGTCGTCGGCCAGACGAACGGCCAGCGCCGAGTCCTCGCCCTCGGCGGCGGCGATGCTCGCCTCCCAGAGAGAACGGATCTCGGCGATGCGGTTGACCGCCACCGGAACGCCGTTGGCCGACAGGACATGCCGTACGTAGTCCAGGCCCGGGGAGTGCGGCCGGCGGGCGGGCTCGGTCTCCATCAGGGCGGCGGCCAGATCCACAGCGATCTCGCCGTCGTTCAGAACCAGCCGCTCGACCTGGCTGAGGGCCGCAGTCGCCAGGTCGTAGGCGCGCAGGGTGTCCCCTGCGTGCTGGTAGCAACGGCTCAGGGCCACGGTCAGGGGCAGGTCGGCGAGTCGTTCGGGATGGCTGGCCGCCTCCCGGCGGAGCCGTTCGAACGCCTCCACCGCCGGGCCGATCCTGCCCTGGGATTCCAGGGCACGGGCCCGCCCGAACCGCGCGTGCGCGGCGAGCATGGCGTTCTCCTCGCCGGCGACCTTGACGATCTCGCCGAACCGCTCGGCGGCGACATACGGGTCACCGTGCTGCAGTTCAAGCTCCGCATGGCGCAGACCCAGTTCGGTGTCGATGCGCTGGCGGGGCTCGATCCCGTGCAGCAGAAACTCGGTGGTGCACCCCAGCCGTTCGGCCAGCAGGCGAGCGACCACTGGAGTCGGCGTGCGCTTGCCCGACTCGATGAGGGAGACGTAACTGTCGGAGAGGTCAGGCCCAGCCAGCTGGGCCTGAGACATGCGCCTACTCAACCGCAGTCCGCGGACGCGGTCACCAATGGTTCCCTGACTCGGCATCTGATCTCTCAGGGCGGGGGATGGTCAATGTTCCCGCCATGATTGCATGAAGCAGTCGAATCGGGTAACCCCACCTGAAAAATCTGTAGCCGGACTCTTCCCTACCGTCCTGCCATAAAGGACGCGGGGGAACTAATCATCCGAATCGTTTCCTCCGGGGAACAGCATCTGGCAGACCTCAAGGTAAAGGGTCTCCGGATAGGGGATGTAGTTGACCCTGGACAGGGCCTGGTCCTGACCGGCCGACTCCAGGACGAATTCGCCATATCCCATCATGCGACCGAGCAGTGAGCGCTGGAAGCTCATGTCGGTCACCTTGCCGAGGGGCATCATGTCGACCTTGCGGGTGACCAGCCCCGTGGTGAGCAGCATCCGCTTCGAGGTGACGACGAAGTAGTCGACCGACCACTCCGCCACTTTCCACACGAAGCGGATCAGCAGCAGGAGCCATGCCCACCAGACGACGACGAGCGCGCCGCTGCCGCCTTGGTCGCCGAACCACTTGCTGAGCAGTCCGGCGAGGATCAGGCCGCCCAGCACTTCGACGACCGGACGGAGCAGTACGGCTGGGTGGCGCCGCACCATGATGACCTGGTGTTCGTGGGGGAGTAGGTAGCGGTTGACCGACGAGGGAGCTGAGTCCCCGTGGGTCACCAGCCTCATGACAGATGGGAAACGAATGAGGCCAGGGAATTGGCCGCTGTGTACACCGTGTCCATGGCGCCCTTCACTGCGTTCGCGGCGTCACCTGGTCGTGTGAACAGGAAAAACGCTACGAAGGCGGCACCGCCATACGTGAGAACCTTCTTGACTTGCACTGCGGCCTCCTACTACCACTGACCCACTGCACCCGCCGTATACATTACCCACGCCATAGGCGAGGTAAAGCGCATCGACCGATTACAGTCTCGGGACCGTCCCAAGGACCCTGTTCCGGCCGATGTGACTTCCATCACCCGTGCTCGCTCGCGACCAGTGCGAGGACTTCGAGGTGTTTGCGGGCGATCCGCTCGACCAGCCCGGGATGGGCGTGACCGGTGACCTCCAGGGCGCCGTAGTGTGCCGCCTCTATACAGCGGGCCACCGTGGTCGCCGGATGGACGTCGGAGAACTCGTCTCGCAACGCGGCGCTGACGTCCTCGTAACGATCGGGCTCCGTGCCTGGGATGATTCGCTCGCTCATGTTTCTCCCTGGTGTGCGCCCGCGGCCTCCGTGAGCCGGGGGCACAGAAGAGATGTCTTCGTCACTATCAGTACCCAGACAAGCACAACCTGTAACGGAGAAACAGTGAAACGCCTCTCCCTTTAAGGGGAGGATTACCTCAAACGACGCCGTAGAGGCGGTCTCCGGCGTCACCGAGCCCCGGCACGATGTAGCCCCGCTCGTTCAGCCGCTCGTCCAGGGCCGCCGTCACCAGGCGGATCGGCTTGGTGCTGCCCGCGAATACCTCGTCCATGTGGGCGATGCCCTCGGGGGCGGCCAGCAGGCACAGCGCGGTCACATCGTCGGCACCGCGCTCGAAGAGGAACTCGATCGCCGCCGCCAGGGTGCCGCCGGTGGCCAGCATCGGGTCGACCACGTAGACCTGCCGGCCCGACAGATCATCCGGAAGACGGGTGGCGTAGGTCTCCGCCTTCAGTGTGGACTCGTTGCGGACCATCCCCAGAAAACCGACCTCGGCCGTCGGCAGCAGCCGGGTCATGCCGTCCAGCATGCCCAGGCCGGCCCGGAGGATGGGCACGACCAGCGGGTACGGCTGGGCCAGTCGCACGCCCTGTGCGGCGGCGACGGGAGTCTGCACCGTCACCTCGGTCGTGCGAACCTGCCGGGTCGCCTCGTAGGCGAGCAGCGTCACCAGTTCGTCGGCGAGGCGGCGGAAGGTGGGTGAATCGGTGTTCGCGTCCCGCAGCACGGTCAGCTTGTGGGCCACCAGGGGGTGGTCGACGACCAGGGTCTCCATGGGCGCCAACGTTATCCCGGATGGCTGGTCAGGCGATAACAGACCGTACGCACGTGACATGGCCCGCTTTTGATCACAATTTGGTCGGACGGGCGTACGGTGATGAGCTGGTTCTGAAAGCATTAGCATCCGTAGAGAACGCATCGGTGGGGATGACCATGGCAGACCAAGACCCGCTGGACTTTGCCATCGTGGTCTATCGCGAGGACGACGGCTGGGAGGCGGAGACGCTTCCGGTGGCGCTCACCTCGGATCTCGACGGCCTGATTCATGCTCTGCGCCAGCAGCCGAGCATGAACGGCACGATTGGCCTGGTCGCCGTGGGGGATGAGTTCTTCGTGGCGTTACGGGTGTTCGGTGAGCGGGTGGAGGTCTTCCTCTCCGACATCGCCGCGTCCTGGGACTTCCCGCTCGCGCAGCAGGCGCTGGAATACCTCGACGTGCCGGTCCCCGATGAGGACGAGCTGGAGGCGATCCTCCAGGACGAGGAGACGGCTCTCCCCGCCGGGGATCTGTCGATCTTCGCGGACCTGGGGCTCGACGAGATGGAGCTGGGCATCCTTTCCGGCGACATCGATCTGCTCCCCGAGGACGTGCTGTCCAGCATCGCCGCGCGGCTGGGATTCTCCGAGCCGTTCGAACGCGCCATCGACTCGGTGTTCGGCTGACCTTGGGAGATCGGCCATGCCCTCCAGACCATCCGGCAACAGCGTGTTCTCGGCGGCCTTCGTCCGCACCCCAGAGGGGTGGAGCGGTGCGGAGGTCGATCTCAGCGCCGCCGAGATAGCCGACGACCTGGGCGACGCCGTCCAGGAGCGTCTCGCGCTCAACGGCGACGAACTGGCCCTGCTCTGCGTGGAGGTGGAGGACGAGTGGTTCGCGATCGTCCGCTACCAGGGCGACCAGGAGCCCCGCGCGTTCCTGTCCGATGCGCAGGCCGGAGTCTCCGACCAGCTCGGAGAGCTCTTCAGTGAGCTGGCCGGGGTCGCGCCGGACAAGGAGACACCCGATCTGGGCGTACGGCCCGCAGGTGACTTCGAGCTCCTGAGCGATCTCGGGGTGAGTTCCGACGAGCTCATCGAGCTCAGCATGGAGGAGGGCGTGCTTCCGGCGGACACCCTCTCGGTGGTCGCCGAACGGCTGGCCTTCGCGGACGAGCTCGATCGGCTGCGGTGACGGACTACGTCCCGGAGATGCGGCTCGCCCTGGCGCAGGCCGTACGGGCCGGCACCCGCGGTGAGGTGCCGGTCGGCGCGGTCGTCCTCGACGTGGACGGGTCGGTGCTGTCGCAGGCCGGGAACGACCGGGAGTCCCTGGCCGATCCCACCGCGCACGCCGAGGTGCTCGCCCTGCGGGAAGCCGCCCGCGTCCGTGGGGAGTGGCGGCTGACCGGCTGCACCCTGGTGGTCACGCTGGAGCCCTGCACGATGTGCGCGGGGGCCTCGGTGCTGGCGCGGGTCGATCGCATCGTCTACGGAGCCGCGGACGCCAAGGGCGGAGCCGCCGGTTCGCTGTGGGACGTGGTGCGCGACCGTCGGCTCAACCACCGCCCCGAGGTTCTCAGAGGCGTGCTGGCCGAGGAGTGCGCCGCCGTTCTCACCGAGTTCTTCGCCGTTCGGCGGATGCGCGAACAATAGCGGTTATCCGGTAAGCTGCTCCGCGGTGGAGTCGCCTAGTGGCCGAGGGCGCACGCCTCGAAAGCGTGTGATGGGGCAACCTATCCGTGGGTTCAAATCCCACCTCCACCGCCACCATAAGAGCCTCTGACCTGCATGAGCAGTTCGGAGGCTCTTCGCGTGTCACGACCATGGGGACAACCCCGGTCGCTGATCTTGGAACGCGGTCCTGGTGGGGACGGTGCTCACCTTCCGCATGGAAGGTAGAACACGGCATCGATTGAGAAGAGGGTCGGCGCGGACGGACGCGTGACCTGACCGCGTCCGCTGGTTCATCGGCAGTGATCTGCTGATGCCCAGGATGAAGGCCCGGCCGCCTTGCCAAGATTGTCTAGCCTCTCATTACATGATCATTTTGTGGCGTAGTTCACGGCCGTCGGCGATCATCGTCATCGCGGTGGCTTCGATCGGTGTGCGGTGCGGGTGTTCGCCGTTCGCGGTGCGGGTGTTTCGGGGGTTTGCTGTGGTTCGCGGCGCGGGTGTTCCGGGGTTCGCCGTGCGCGCTGCGGTGGGTGGGTGTTCCGGCCGGCCGTCGCAGTCACCGTCTCGTTTTTCAGGCCTCCGGCCTGACGGGCGCGCTGGTTGCGCTTTTTTATAAGCCGGCCGGAACACCCACCCACCTCCGCGCCAGGCTGCCTCGCCGTACGGCGTGCGGACCGCAGTCGCTCACTTTCCGGCCGCCCATGGATCTCGCTGACGCTGAAGCGATCCGTACGGGGCCGTTCAGGGCCGATCGCCGTTGCTGAAGCCTTGCTCTCCGACCAGTGCAGGGCCGACCGCCGTAGGGAGAGGAGGGGAGGATCGGGATGGAAATGCGGGCTCGCCGATTGGTGATCGTTTGTTGGGAAGTGCACGGTCGGGTTGCCTGGGGGGCGTGTACTTCTCAACAAACGATCTTTTTGAGGGCGTGTCAGGGCATCTTCGTGAGAGCGGGGCGGGGAATGGGGAGGCGGAACCAGGCGGTTGGAAGCCTCAGGAGGCGACACGCACCCACCGCAGTGTGCAGGGCCCCGGCAAAGTCGACGAAGGTAGCGCAATATCCGTTTCGAGCGGCTGGTCGATCAGAGTGTCATCGCAGGTCAGCTGGTGATGGGGCTCGACTGCGGTCCATCGAATCGGACAGACTTCCACTCTTTCGGGGCCCTGATCTGCCGCTGACCTTCAGACCGCCGCGGGCCCGTCGGGCCCCCACCTGACGAGCGCCGTCTGATGGCCAAGTTGTACACCGGTGTTGGGGTCGATCTTGAAGACGCCGAACAGCGTAGTCGTGTCCAGCTCTGCCGCAGCCGACCACAAGACGTCGCGCCCTGTGCCGCCTGCCGCCGCAGCGCAGTGAGTCGCGATGGCTGCGGCGGCTACCGCCTGGACGGCTGGATAGTCGGGAAGCACTCCAGCACGGTCCTGGTAGGCGGCGAGGAAGTCGGACTCGCCGATGCCCAACTCGGCTGGGCCTCCAGCGCCGGGGAACCATTGACCGACCCCGTAGATGCCGCAGGGGTCGTCGAGCGCATGGCCGAATTCGCGGACGCCCGCTGCCACTGCGCACACCGTCTGCGGTGGCGTAGGCAGCGCTCTGGCCTGCGTGATCGTCTCGATGTCCTCCTCGAAGGCGCCGGCGCAGAAGAGGGCCCAGGCTTTCCCGGCTGTCTGCGGGAGGTCGTCTCCGGGACCGAGCCGGGTCGTATCGATGCCGAGGGAGCGTGCGATCGCCTCGGCGCCGACTGCCACCTGACGGCCAAAGCTGCCCTTGCCGTGGACGATCCGCACGGGGAGCGCTTCGGTGCCGGCCAGGTGCCGTAGGAAAGGCTCTGCGTATCGACTGGTGGGCGTCAAGACTGAGACGACGTGTCGAGGGTGGGCCGCCTCGACGTCGTCACCTGACCCGCCGTGGTTCCAGATCAGGCGGCCGAGCTCGGCGGCGATGTTGCCGGCTTTGCGCATCAGCTGGGTCGAGTAAGGGCCGAGCAGGATGTCGCATCGATCCGACAGTCTGCGGAGGGATGCCTGCAGGACCACGGGATCGCTCTGGTCGTCCGCGACCACCAGGTCCAGCGTACTGTTCGAGGCGTGCCAGATCTCCAGGCCGAGTCGGGCTTGTGTGCCGAACCGGGCATGCTTGCCTGAGAGGGACAGGCAGACACCGATGGTGAGCGTCGTCACCGCATCTTCACCTCGTATCGGAACTCGTGGCTGTCTGCGGCCATGATCGACTCTTGAACCTCCAATGGCCGATTCTCGGAGTCGTAAACCGTCCGCAGGACCCGGACCACCGGCACGCTTGGCATGAGGTCGAGCTCGGCCGCTTCCTCCCGGGTCGGCATCCGGCATACCAGGTCCTCGACGCTGTGACTGACCTGGCGGCGAATCGGGCCGACGGTGTCCTCGATCACGGAGTAGACGCCACCCTTGATCTTCCGAGGCTGAGTGATCACCGTGTCGGCGACCAGGTCGGCGGGGTAGTAGCTATCGCACAGCGCGACGGGTGAACCGTCGACGAGGAATGTCCTTCGGCGCACGACAACCTGGGCGCCCTCGTCAAGCTCCAGGCGCCGGGACACGATGGGATCTGATTCGCCTCGCTCGCCGGGACGAACTGGGGATGTCCGCCCGTGACTGGGTCCGGCCGACCAAGTGCGCCCCCGCGACCGCCGGGACCGAGGCCGCCGCGCAGCCGAGGCCTATGGTGCCTGTCCCTCGCGCGGCCGAGCCGTCGGCCGCCGCCGCGCTGCTGGCCGAGTCGCACCAGGACCGCCAGGCGCGTGCCACTGAACCGCGGGTGATGCAGCGTGCCCTGGCGGTCGCTGCCGTCGACAGGATGGCGCGTCTGGAAAACGAGTGGCTCCTTGCCAGGGTTCTGCGCCTCCTGGACGCCACCGCTGACCACGCGGCAGATGGTCGCCGGGTGGGCGCGCGTCGTCTGTGCCGCCGACCCGGCGACGCTCAAGGCGCGTCTTTCCCAAGAACCGAATACGACCAGCGCAGACCCGGACGGGTCGTAGCGCGTCAGCCGAGCCGCGACGAGCTCGCGGGGGTGGCCGCATGAAGCACCCGCAGGAGCATGTCGAGCCCGGCAGTCCGATCCTGGTCCGTGACGAGCAGCCCACCGAGGTGGCCACGATCCCTGGCTGGCGGCTGATCCTCAGCGACAGGGGCCGCTTCTGGGCGATCCGCCAAGAGGCGTTCCCTCGAGGTGCGTTGCGTGCCGGAGCGGAGCCCGCCGTGGACGCTGACACCTTCGACGATCTGAAGGCCGAGGTCGCCCGGCAAGAAGAGATCGCCGAGCGGGCGGCCTCAGGATCGGGCACTCCCGCACGTCCGGACGGCACCGCACGGGCCTGGCGATGATCGTTCAGCGCCGGCCGGGAGTGACCGCCCATGAGCAACTCCAGGGCCGTTGCGACCCCGTCGCCGCACAAGCCGTACATCGCCACCAGCGCGGGTTCTCCGCGGGTGCGCGGACGTTCTCAGTCGCCGGAGGGGACCTCCAGGACGCGGGCGTGCAGGACCGAACGCTGGTGCAGAGCCGAGCGCAGCGCCCGGTGCAGGCCGTCCTCAAGGTAGAGGTCACCGCGCCACTGGACCACGTGGGGGAAGAGGTCGCCGTAGAACGTGGAGTCCTTCGCGAGCAGGGAGTGCAGATCGAGCACCGCTTTCGTGGTGATCAGCGTGTCGAGCCGGACCTGTCGCGGAGGTATCTGCGCCCACTCGCGATGCGAGAGGCCGTGCTCGGGGTAGGGCCGTTCATCACCGACCAGCTTGAAGATCACACTCTCTAGTTTAGGAGAGATTCAGGCTCTTTGCCTGCAGTGTTGCTCTCGCTGTAAGTCGGCGGTGTTTTTCAGAGGCTGCCGGTGAAGGTGTCGCACTTGTTGGGGTCGCCGCTCTGGTAGCCGGTGGTGAACCACTTGACGCGCTGCGCAGACGTCCCGTGGGTGAAGCCGTCGGGGTCGACCCGGCCCTGGGTCCGCTCCTGGATGCTGTCGTCACCCACGGCCGAGGCCGCGCTGAGCGCCTCCTCGATGTCGGACTTGGTGAAGGGCTTCTCAAACAGGCCGGTCTCGTAGGCGTTCTTGGCCCAGGCGCCGGAGTAGCAGTCGGCCTGCAGTTCCAACCGGACCGAGTCGCTCTCCGGGCCCTGCTGGCCTCCCTGCCCCCGCGCGTTGGTGCCCAGCAGGTTCTGCACGTGGTGACCGTACTCGTGCCCGATGACGTAGGCCTGGGCGAACGGTCCGCCCTTGGCGCCGAACCTGCTCTCCAACTGTTTGAAGAAGGAGAGGTCCAGGTAGACCTTCTGGTCGGCCGGGCAGTAGAAGGGTCCGACGGAGGAGTCGGCCGCGCCGCAGGCGGTGTTGACCTGCTCGGAGAAGAGGACGGTCTTGGCCGGCTCGTAGCCCTGCACGACCTTGGGCCAGTAGTCCTGGATGCTGTTGACCACGCCGACCACCCGGCATTCCTCGTTCTGGTCGGCGTCCTGGCCGTTCTTGCACTGGGCGCTCAGGTCGGAGCTGGGACCCACCGGGGCGGGGTCGCCGCCGGTGATGTCTCCGGGATTGATCCCGAATATCAGCGCGATGATGAGTGCGATGATTCCCGCCGCGCCGCCCCCGACGGCGAGCCCGCCACCGGGGATCCGGCCCCGGCCGCCGCTTTCGACCTGTGAGCTGTCCAGTTGGGCATCGTCCTTGAAGTCCATCGCCGACGTCCCTTCGCTCCGCTTGAGACCCTCCGACTGCCCTCAGAAGGGCTGGACATGCCGATGCGGCGGACACCTCCCGGGAGATACGGCGGTGCGGTGAATCGCCGCTGCGGTGGCCGGTGGCAGAACGTGGGTTCCGGCACCACCTTGTCCGTCCACGGCCTGAGAACCGGACGCACTCCCTCGTCGGGTGCCTCAGACATTCCCCGGACGGCCTCGTCTACGCTACGGCACGACCGTGGCTCCGAGGGAGAAAGAAGAACCGTGGCTCTGGCCGCGGCCTAGCCGAACTTCCTTTCCGCTTCCTTGGCCGTCCGGAGATCCTCTTGGTACGAATCCAGGAGTTCTCCTGAATTCAGATATTTGTCGCGATGCGTTTGTACTTCGTGTATCTCCTGGCGGATATCGGCGAGGGACTTGTCGTTGATGAACAGGCCGGGCAGATCTTCCCTGATTTGATCGGGCATGTTGCTGTAGATGTCCCAGAAGTCCTGGTTCGACCCCGCGAGGAAGTCGCGGGTCCGGCTGTCGGGGGTGGCGCCGAAATCCCAGACCTCGTTCCAGCCGCTACGGTCCGGATCCACCACGCGTTGGAAGTTCAGCCTGCACTCGTTACTGACCTCTGAGTATCTGCTGTTCGCTGTGGCCAGGTCGCCTGCGATGGCAGCCAGGGCGGTCGCGTTCCCGCAGATCTGCCGCAGTGCTTCCTGCGCATTGTCCGCGGCCGCGCCACGCCACGGCGATTCCCGCAGGTCCCGCGCTCGGCTCTGCAGCGCTTGAACCAGTTCGGCCAACGAGTCGGCAAACTCCTTGTATGGTAAAGGACAGGCGAATGAGCCTATTCCCGCGGTTGACTCTAGAAACTCTTGGTCAAATTTGGGAAAAAGGTCTTCATTTGCCTTCTTTAGGGTCATGTAGTGGACGCCATAGTCCTCCGACAGGGGCTCCTGAGGAAGCGTCAGTAGCGCGCCGCCGTTGGGATAGAGACTGCTTCGGCTACTCAGTCGCTTGGACGCATCATGCGACAGTATTCCGCCGACCCGTTCGGTGAAATCGGATAGGGCGAGGTCGCCGAGCAGGGGCTCTTCCACAAGATCATATCTCTGGGCGGAATGCTCGATCAGCAACCCGGCCATCACTGTCTCCGCGTGCAGATCAAGCCAGAAGCAGTAGAACAGTTCGTGAGCCTTGCCGAGTAGTTTGGCGAGTTCCTGGGGTAACTGCCACCAGAAGCCCGGCGTAATCCTGTGCCAAGAGTGGAGGGAATGTTCCTCGCCGAAGTAGCAAACGCTGGAATGCCTTCTGTCGAAGGCGGAGGCGGCGAGCTGGATGAGGTTGCCGGCGGACGCCTTCACTCCGTCGCGGTCGATCTCGTAGCCGCTGCTGTGCTCGTATCCGAGGCCCGGCCAGTCCGTGGGTGACTTGAAGTTGGTGTCCCACTGAGACCACGGGTCGGTGGAAGTTTGCTCCGGTCCGCTCATTTCAGCCTCCGATGATCAAAGTTGATCGATCACCATACGGATACGTCTGATCTGCGAGCAACCGCCGGGTGAGGCTGGAACGCCAGAGGGGCCGTGCCACGGATTGCGGCACGGCCCCTCTGATGAGCTGGCGGAGGATAGGAGATTCGAACTCCTGAGGGGTTGCCCCCAACACGCTTTCCAAGCGTGCGCCCTAGGCCAACTAGGCGAATCCTCCGTGGAGAAGCTTACCGAACTTTCAGCAGTGCGTGGACCACATATTCGGCACCCGAGCACTCCGCTCAGCGGCTAGACTGTCGAAGGACCCCTCGCGCGGCGTCATCCTGTGAACCTCCCCAGGGCCGGAAGGCAGCAAGGATAAGCAGGCTCTGGCGGGTGTGCGAGGGGTCTCTTCGTTTCAGGCCCCTCGCAGGTGGGAGCGTCGCATGAGTCTTGCGCTCTACCGCAAGTACCGGCCCGGGACCTTTGCCGAGGTCAAGGGGCAGGAGCACGTCACCGAGCCGCTGCGACAGGCGTTGCGGAGTGGCCGCATCAACCACGCCTACCTGTTCAGCGGGCCACGCGGATGCGGCAAGACCTCCAGCGCCCGGATCCTGGCCCGCTCGCTGAACTGCGAGAAGGGCCCGACCCCCGACCCGTGCGGGGAGTGCGAGTCCTGCGTGGCGCTGGCCCCCACCGGCCCCGGCCATCTCGACGTCATCGAGATCGACGCCGCCTCGCACGGCGGTGTGGACGACGCCCGCGACCTGCGCGAGCGGGCCTTCTTCGCGCCCGTGTCGTCGCGCTTCAAGATCTACATCATCGACGAGGCGCACATGGTGACCCGCGAGGGTTTCAACGCGCTGCTCAAACTCGTCGAGGAGCCCCCTCCGCACCTGAAGTTCGTCTTCGCGACCACGGAGCCCGAGAAGGTCATCGGGACGATCAAATCCCGGACCCATCACTACCCGTTCCGGCTGATCCCGCCTGCGGCCCTGCGCACGCTGATGGAGGAGATCCTCACCTCCGAGAAGGTCCCCTTCGAGGCCGCCGCGCTCCCTCTGGTGGTCCGGGCGGGCGCCGGGTCGGCGCGTGACTCGCTGTCGATCCTCGACCAGCTGTTCGCCGGGTCCGACGAGGCGGGCATCACCTATGCCCGCGCGGTCTCCCTGCTGGGCTACACCGACGGCGACCTGCTCGACGACGTGATCTCCGCCTTCGCGGCCCGTGACGGCGCGCGGGTGTTCCAGGCGGTGAACCGGGTGATCGAAGGGGGGCACGACCCCCGACGGTTCGCCATGGACCTGCTGGAGCGCTTCCGTGACTTGGTGATCCTGGCCAATGTCCCGGAGGCGGCCACCAGCGGCCTGCTCGACCGGCCGGCAGACGAGCTGGAGCGGCTCCAGGCGCAGGCCGCCTCGATGGGTCCGGCCGAGCTGACCCGGGCCGCCGAGATCTTCAACGCGGGCCTGACCGAGATGCGCGGCGCGGCCTCGCCCCGGCTGCTGCTTGAACTGATGTGTGCCAGGACGCTGCTGCCCGGGGTCGCACAGGGCGAGGCCGGGCTGCTGGCCAGGCTGGAGCGGCTGGAGAAGGGCGGTGTCGCACCGGTCCCCGCCGCGTCCGCTCCGGTGGTCTACGCGGCGCCCGCCCCCCAGCCACCGCCCGCTGTGCCGCCCGTCACCGCCCCAGCTCCCATCACCGCCGTGTCGCCGGTCACCGCCCCGGCTCCCGGCGCCGTCGCCGGGCAGTCCCGCCCCCAGGGCGACGGGGACTGGCCCGCCGCGGTCAGGCCCGGTGCCCCCGTGCCGCAGGCCCAGCCGGCCCAGCCGCTCCAGCAGGCCGCCGGGCCGGTCTCCGGGGCGGGGGCGGGGGCGGGGGCCGTCCAGCAAGCTTGGCCGCAGGTGCTCGGAGTCCTCAAGCAGCGCAGCATCGTGGTCTGGGCGAACGTGAACACCAACGCCCAGGTCGTCGGAGTCGAAGGCAAGGTCGTCACTCTCGGGTTCACTCAAGTCGGGGCGGCGAGAAACTTCACCGGCGGCGGCAAGGACGTGGTGGTCGCGGCGGCGCTTCAGGACGTGCTCGGGGGTGCCTGGAAGGTCGAGGCCGTCGTGGTCGGCGGCGGCGGGCCCGCTCCGTCGGGTGGGGCGCGTCCTCCCGTACGGCCACCGCAGAGCCCGCCTCCGCCGCGTCAGGACGCTCCTGCGGGCCCTGCGGCCGCACCCGCTCCGGTGGCGGCTCCGGCCGTTCAGGAGACCCGGGCCGCCCCGGCCGCCCCGGCCCGGCAGGCCCCGCCCGCCACCGACGAGTCCTGGCCGGACGAGCCGCTCCCCGACGATCCCGGTTCGCCCCCCATCCCCCCGCCCGGCCCCGGTCTGGCCGCCGCCCGCTCGGCCGCCAGAGCCGCCGCCCAGTCGGGCCCCAGGGTGACCGGTGGCGCCAAGGCCACCGGTACCAAAACCGTCGATGCCAAGGCGGCCTGGCCGGACGCGGTGCCGGCCCGTAGGCCCGTCGTCGAGACCGACGACGTCGACCCGCTGAACGACGCGGACGCCGATGTCGACACGCTTACCGGAATGGCCCTCATCCAGCGTGAGCTGGGCGGTCAGATCATCGGCGAGATCGACCACACCTGAAGCCCGGCTGGCCTCACCGCCCCCCGCCCTCGCGCTCCCGGTGTGCGCGGAGGCGGCACTGGGCGGACCCCACCCCCTGTGCTCCCGGCGTGTGTGCGTGGTGGAGCGGCAGCGGCGGTGCTGGGTGGACCCTGCGCTCCCGGTGAGCGATGGGAGCGGCGGAGGCGGTGCTGGGTGGACCCTGCCCTCCCATGCCCCCGCGCCCTCGCGCGCCCGTTGTACGCGCGTGGTGGAGCGGCGCGGTCGTCCGATCCCATGGGGGCGTGCGCAGGGTGATTGAACGAATGCACCCTGTGCGCGGCCGGTGTTCGGCTAAGTTCGGAGGCGCACGCCGCCGTGTGCGGCCGCTTCGGTGCGTGTCAGGTCGGGTCCCGGACGTCTGGAGGGGGGCCGGGACCCGACCGGTGGTTTAACGCTTCTCCCAGGGGAACACGTGCGACGCCAGTACAACACCTGGCCCGAACCCCGTAGGCTCGTGACGACTGATGTCACGGACGAGGAGCACAACGACGGTGAACCCAGGGGATGTCAACCTGCAGCAACTGCTGGAGCAGGCACAGCTCATGCAGCAGCAGCTTGTGAGCGCCCAGCAGGAGCTGAACGACGCGGAGGTCGAGGGCTCGGCGGGCGGCGGACTCGTCGTGGCCACGGTCAACGGCGGAGGCGAACTGCTGGAGCTGAAGATCAGCCCGGAGGCTGTCGACCCGGGTGATCCCCAGGAGACGGCCGACACCATCGCCGACCTGGTCATCGCGGCGATCCGGGACGCCGTGCGCGCGGCCGCCGACCTCCAGCAGGAGAAGCTCGGACCACTCGCACAGGGGCTGGGCGGCGGGAGCGGGCTCGGCCAGCTGCCCGGATTCTGAGTCATGTACGAAGGGGTTGTCCAGAGCCTGATCGACGAGCTGGGGATGCTGCCCGGCGTCGGTCCCAAGAGCGCGCAGCGGATCGCGTTCCACCTGCTGGCCGCGGAGCCGGCCGACGTCAAACGGCTCGCCCACGCCCTGCTCGAGGTCAAGGAGAAGGTCCGTTTCTGCCGGGTCTGCGGAAACGTCGCAGCCGAGGAGGAGTGCCGGATCTGCCGTGACGTCCGGCGCGACCCCCAGGTGATCTGCGTGGTCGAGGAGTCCAAGGACGTCGTGGCGATCGAGAAGACCCGCGAGTTCCGGGGCCGCTACCACGTGCTCGGCGGGGCGATCAGCCCGATCGACGGCATCGGCCCCGACGACCTCCGCATCCGCGACCTGATGACGCGCCTGGCCGACGGCCAGGTGACGGAGTTGATCCTCGCCACCGATCCCAACCTTGAGGGAGAGGCGACGGCGACCTATCTCGCCCGTCTGGTCAAGCCGATGGGTCTGAAAGTCACACGACTGGCCAGCGGCCTGCCGGTAGGCGGTGACCTCGAATATGCCGACGAGGTCACCTTGGGCCGCGCGTTCGAAGGAAGGAGGCTGCTGGATGTCTGACGCATGGAGTGCGCTCGCCGAACGGATCGCCGAGCACGCGGAGAACTACATCGACGGCCTGACCAGGCTGGCCGGTGGCGAGGGCGGAGACGCCATCCTGCCGCTGCTGCTGGTGGAGGTGGCCCAGGTCAGCTCGGCGGGCGCGCAGCTCGGTGCCAGCCAGGACGTGATCCTGTCCGGCAACTGGGAACCGCACCTGAGCGAGGACCCGGACGTCGACGCCGTCCGTACGGCCCTCGCCGAGCGGCTGGGCCCGGTGGACGACTACGCCGAGGTCTTCGACCCCTACAAGGACACGGGGGTCACGCCGTACCGGCTGTCGGACGACCTGACGGCCGTGGCCGCCGATCTCCTCCACGGTCTCCGGCACTACCAGGCGGGTCGCCCGCTGGAGGCCCTGTGGTGGTGGCAGTACTCCTACTTCAACACCTGGGGCAACCACGCCGGAGCTGCGATGCGCGCACTTCAGGCGCTCGTCGCGCACACCCGTCTCGATGTGGCGGAGGAACGCACAACGGTGTGATCGTCCACATATTGGCCGGACTCGGGGTGATCTACCGATGCGCCAGTAGAATGTGAGCTCCACAGCCCTAGATTGCTTCGGAGACATCTCGTGGCGCTCGTTGTTCAGAAGTACGGTGGTTCGTCCGTCGCCGACGCGTCCTGCATCAAGCGGGTCGCCCAGCGGATCGTCGCGACGAAAAAAGCCGGCAACGACGTCGTGGTGATCGTCTCGGCGATGGGCGACACCACCGACGAGTTGCTGGACCTCGCCCAGCAAGTCTCGCCGCTCCCCCCGGGGCGGGAGCTCGACATGCTGCTCACCTCCGGTGAGCGCATCTCGATGGCGTTGCTGGCGATGGCGATCGCCAACCTGGGGCAGGAGGCGCGTTCGTTCACCGGTTCCCAGGCCGGAGTGATCACCGACTCGTCCCACGGCCGCGCCCGCATCATCGACGTGACGCCCGGCCGGATCCAGGGCGCGCTCGACAGCGGTCAGATCGCGATCGTGGCCGGCTTCCAGGGCGTCTCCCAGGACACCAAGGACATCACCACACTCGGGCGGGGCGGCTCGGACACGACCGCCGTCGCGCTGGCCGCCGCCCTGAACGCCGACGTGTGTGAGATCTACACCGACGTGGACGGCATCTTCACGGCCGATCCCCGCATCGTCCCCGTCGCCCGTAAGATCCCCAAGATCTCCTATGAGGAGATGATGGAGATGGCGGCCTGCGGCGCGAAGATCCTGCATCTGCGCTGCGTGGAGTACGCTCGCCGTTTCAACGTGCCGATCCACGTCAGAAGCTCGTTCAGCACCAAGGAAGGCACGTGGGTCATCTCCGACCCCGACAGTGAAGGAACAGAGATGGAGCAGCCCATCATCTCCGGCGTCGCACACGACCGGAGCGAGGCCAAGATCACCGTTGTCGGGGTGCCCGACAAGGTCGGCGAGGCTGCCACGATCTTCAAAACGCTGGCCGACGCCGAAGTCAACATCGACATGATCGTGCAGAACGTGTCGGCGGCGGCGACCGGCCGGACGGACATCTCCTTCACGCTGCCCACGACCGACGGTTCCACGGCGCTCACCGCACTGAAGAAGATCCAGGAGGACATCGGCTTCGAGTCGCTGCTCTTCGACGACCAGATCGGGAAGGTGTCGCTGATCGGCGCGGGCATGCGCTCGCACCCCGGCGTCACCGCGACGTTCTTCGCCGCCATCGCCGACGCGGGGGTGAACATCGAGATGATCTCCACCTCGGAGATCCGCATCTCGGTGATCGTCGGGCAGGACGACGTGGACTCGGCGGTCACCGCCGCGCACCACGCGTTCAACCTCGACGCCGACCAGGTTGAAGCTGTGATCTACGGAGGTACTGGCCGATGAGCCGCAAGCCCACCCTCGCCCTGATCGGTGCGACTGGTGCCGTCGGCACCGTCATGCGCGACATCATCTCCAACCGTGCGGACATCTACGGTGAGATCAGACTCGTCGCGTCCGCCCGGTCGGCCGGCAAGGTCCTGCGGGTCCGCGGGGAGGACGTGGTCGTCCAGGAGATGACCCCCGAGGTCTTCGACGGCGTGGACATCGCGATCTTCGACGTGCCGGACGAGGTCTCCGCGGTCTGGGTGCCGATCGCCGCCGAGCGCGGCACGGTCGCCGTCGACAAGTCGGGCACCTTCCGGATGAACCCCGAGGTCCCCCTGGTCGTGCCGGAGGTCAACCCGGAGGCCGCGCGGAACCGGCCGCTGGGCATCATCTCCACCCCCAACTGCACCACGCTGTCGATGATGGCCGCGATGGGCGCGCTCCACGACGAGTACGGCCTGCGCTCGCTGGTGGTCGCCTCCTACCAGGCGGTCTCCGGGGCCGGTGTGGCCGGTTCGGCCCGCCTCTACGACGAGGTCGAGGCCCTCGCGGGTGACCGGACGGTCGGGCAGACCGCCGGCGACGTGCGCAAGGCGCTGCAGAACAAGCTCGGCGAGGCCGAGTCGCCGTTCCCCGCGCCGGTGGCGTTCAACGTCGTCCCGTGGGCGGGGTCGCTCAAGGACGGCGGCTGGGCCTCCGAGGAGATCAAGCTCCGCAACGAGTCCCGGAAGATCCTGGGGATCGACGACCTGAAGGTCTCGGCGACCTGCGTCCGTGTTCCGGTGATCACGACCCACTCGCTGGCCGTGCACGCGACCTTCGAGCGTGAGGTCACCGTCGCGGACGCCCACCGGATCCTGGAGGCCGCCCCGACCGTGGTCGTCATGGACGACCCGGCCAACGGGGTCTTCCCGACTCCGGCCGACGTCGTCGGCACCGACCCCACCTACGTGGGCCGCATCCGCCAGGCGCTCGACTTCCCGAACACCCTGGACCTGTTCGTCTGCGGGGACAACCTGCGCAAGGGGGCGGCCCTGAACGCCGCGGAGATCGCCGAACTGGTCGTGGCCGAGCTCGCGTAGCCGCCCGTTCGCCGACGGGGCGGAAGCCCCTTCTCACCGTACGGCGGCGCCGGGCGCCGCCGTACGGTCCCGCCTCATCGGGCCGTGGCCTATGAATCCCGTGTGCTCCGGCCGGGGGCCGGATACGGCTCCGCAGGGCGGGTGGCGGCCCGTGCCGGTCTACGTGGTCGGGCCGGAGCGTACGGGCCCGAGGTGATGTGCGGGAGGTCCGTACGGCCGGGAGAACGGGGGCGTCAGCGGAAGAGGATGTCCCAGTGGTCGGGCTCGCGGGCGTAGACGGTTCCCGCGTGGCGGTAGAAGGGGGCGCCGTCGCCGCGGACGCCGTCGGCGCTCCGCCCGCCCATGATGTAGTCGCTGATACAGCGGTTGGGGCGGATGTCCAGTTTGTAGCCTCGGTGATGGCTGTAGCGGCCGGGTGCGTGGCCGACCTCGGTGCCGCCGGTGATGACGACCGGGCACTTGCTTTCGCGCTTCAGATCGATCACGTCGTTCACCGTGGCGGTCCGCACCGCGGTCAGCGAGGTGCAGTGCCCGAGCCGGCGGTTGGTGCATCCTCCGGACGACTTCCAGCGCAGGCCGGCGTTCCTGAGGCGCTGGAAGGCCTGAGTCTGGCCGAGCCGTATCGGCCGGTCGGGCTTCGTTCCCGCCTTCTCCGCCGTCTTCCGGACCACCGCCGCCTGCTGGGACGGGTTCGGTGCGGAGCGCTGGACCTCGGCTCGGGCGTCGGTGGCGACGGTCCGGGCGACGACACCGTGAACGTCGGCGGGACGGGACGCGGTGGCGGGGGAAACGGTGATGGCGGCGGTCGGCGGCGGTGTGTCCGCCCGGGCGGTGCCGGACAGGGCCATGGTGATGAGCGATATCTGCAGGACCAGGAGCGCTCCGATCACCGGTCGCGCAGCCCTCTGTTTACCTGGAGGTGTCTCCATCGTTTTATCCCTTGTGACAGGAGCCCTCCCACCAGAAGGATCAATCCCACATTGCAACCGGTATGACCCCTCTGTACGGGGGGATTTTGTCCTGTGATGGTGATCATCGTGCGGCGCGATGACCTAACGAGGTCACGGGTCGTACAGTGACGAATGTGGCCGAGCCGACCCAGCAGAGAAGCCGTGGATCAGACAAGACCCGCGAAGTCATCGTGGAGACGGCCCTGAGGCTGTTCCGCGAGCGCGGATACGAAGCCACCACGATGCGGGCCATCGCCGCCGAGGCGGGAGTCTCGGTGGGAAACGCCTACTACTACTTCGCCTCCAAGGAAGCCCTGGTCCAGGCGTACTACGACAGGGCGCAGGCCGAGCACGAGGCCGCCTGCGAGGAGTTGCTGGCCACCGAGCCGTCCTTCGCCCTGCGATTGGGCGGTGTGCTCCGGGAGTGGGTGCGGGTCTCCGAGCCGTATCACGAGTTCGCGGTGAAGTTCTTCAAGCACGCGGCCGAGCCGAGCAACCCGCTGAGCCCGTTCAGTGCGGAGTCGTCGCCTGCCCGGGACTCGGCGATCGAGATCTACCGCAGGGTGGTGGAGGGTTCGGCGGACCGGATGGACACGGAGCTCAGGGCCGAGCTGCCCGAGCTGCTCTGGCTGCTGTCGATGGGGGTCGTGATGTTCTGGGTGCACGACACCTCGGAGGGATGCCGGCGGACCTACCGGTTCATCGAGCTCAGCGTGCCGATGGTGGACCGGCTGGTCGGACTCTCCCACCTGCCGGGCCTGCGCGGCGTCGCCCGCGACTTCATCGCGGGGGTTCACGAACTTCGGGCATGAAGTCTGGGCGAACCACGAGAATTCCCGTAACGGAGTCATTACCCTCAGTGGTTACTTTGATGACGAGTTCGAGGGAGTCCCATGGGCTGGGTAACCGTACTGGTCGTAGTGGCTGTCGGGATCATGCTGATCGCGCTTCTCGCGCTCAGGCGAAAGGGTAGGGCGGACGACGGCAACGGCGCCGCGTCGGTGGACTTCGCCGCCAACCTCGCCCTCGCCGTCTACCTGCTGGTGCTGGCCTACGCCGCGGTGCTCTGCCGTGACGCGCTCGCGACCTCGCAGACCGACGTCCAGGCCGAGGCGGAGACGCTGACCGAGATGTACTGGTCGGTGGCGCCCATCCCGGAGGCGGCTCCCATCCGGTCGCAGATCCGGCAGTACTCCGCCCAGAGCGCCGAACTCGACTGGCCGCTGATGGCCAGAGGTGAGATGTCGCCCATTCCCACCAAAACGCTCAAAGACCTGCGGGCCGCGACGATCCAGCTCCGGCCGGTCGGAGAGGAGAGCAAGAGCCTCCAGCAGGACGCGCTCAGCCGTGTCTCCGAGGTCGCCCACGCGCGTGCTCTCCGCGCGGACGACGCCGGGTCGGGCCTGGAGGCCATCTTCGTGATCTCCATGCTCGTCTCCGGTCTGCTGGTGATCGCGCTGCCCTGGACGCTCGGGGTGCGGCCGACGATGCCGTCGGTCATCGGCGACGCCGTCAGGGTCGCCGTGGTCATCATCGGGATCGGTTTCATCATGCTGATCAGCCATCCGTTCAGCGGGCTGAGCGCGGTCGGTCCCGACGCCTTCAAGGCGGCGCAGCAGCAGTACGACCAGATCGACTACCGCTTCCCCACGCCGTTCACCGCGGAGTAGCACTCGACGCACGGGAGAGCCCGCCGGTGGACCTCCGCCGGCGGGCTCTCCCGTGCGTCGTTACCGGCGTGCCCTGCCGTTGAGCGCGGCGACCGCGCTGACCGAGATGACGCCGGTGAAGACCACCAGGATGACCAGCCTGCGATCGGTGCCCTGGCGCCGGTCGGCGAAGCGGTTCGGCGCCATCTGCCGCTCCAGGGGGCGGGCGAAGACGGAAGGCCTGACCGGGTGCGGCGTGGGCGATGAGGTCGGACTCGGGGTCGGGGTCGGCGCGGGGAGCGCCGGCGGGAGGGCGGCCCGCCGCGACGGCGGAGGTGGCTCCGCGGGCGGGGTGGCGGACGGCCGGGGCTGGGGCGGTGCCGGGATCACCGGCGGGACGGGCGGGGGAGCCGGTGGGGTCGACGGGGTCGGCGCCGGCGGCTCGGGTGCGGGCGGCTCGGGCGCGGGTTGCTCGGGGGCAGGCGGCTCCGGGGCGGGAGGGGCCGGATCCGCCGGTGGGGGCGCCGCCGGCGGAAGCTCCGCCGGAGGCGCGGGCACGGGCTGCTCCGGCTCCGCCGGTCTCGACCCGGTTCCGATGGTCACCCGCAGCAGGAAGGGCGGCCCGCACGCCGGGACGGAGATGTGGAGCAGCCACCCGTCGTCCGCCTCCTGACACCGGGCCGGGGGATCGTCTCGGTCATGGGCGAACGCCGCGCCATCGGCGAATCCGGCCAGCAGGGGCGCGGCCGTACCGGTCGCCAGGACCGCTGCGCCCAGCAGTGCCCGCCATCGTCTCATCGTCACCCAAAGGTTCTAACATCTTACGCAAAGTCATGTAGGGATAAGTGGGCGCACGGTAAAGATCGTTCCTTCTGGACATACCGTCCGGTTGGTATGGTCGTTCTCTTGACGGACTCGCATGGTGGTAGGGCAAGCTACATCAGAACATCATTCTGGAGATGTTCCAGGAGCAGGAGGCGGCACGATGGCTACCGGAGCACGCTGGGGAATGACGGTCCCCTTCAATGACCGCACGCTCGCCGAGTCCAGGGACCTGGTCGCCGAGCTGCCCGGACTCGGCTACACCGACATCTGGTCCGCCGAGGTCAACGGCGTCGACGGCTTCGTGCCGCTGGCGCTGGCCGCCGAATGGGCCCCCGGCGTACGGCTCGGCAGCGCGATCGTCCCGGTCTCCACCCGCGGACCCGCCCTGCTGGCCATGTCGGCCGCCACCCTCGCCGACCTCGCCCCGGAACGTTTCGTCCTCGGCATCGGGGCCTCCTCGCCGGCCATCGTCGAGCGGTGGAACGCCGGCGAGTTCGTCAAGCCGTTCGCCAGGACCCGAGACACCCTGCGCTTCCTGAAGAAGGCCCTCACGGGTGAGAAGGTCATCGAGAAGTACGAGACGTTCGAGGTCAGGGGATTCCGGCTGGAACAGGCTCCCAAGATCCCGCCGAAGATCGTGCTCGCCGCCCTGCGGCCCCGGATGCTCCACCTGGCCACCGCCGAGGCCGACGGTGCGATCACCAACTGGCTCTCGCCGGAGGACGTGCGGAAGGTCAGGGGGGAGGTCGCGCCGGAGACCGAGCTGATCGCCAGGCTGTTCGTGTGCGTCAGTGAGGACGCCGCCAGGGTGCGCGAGCGCGGCCGGCGGATGCTCGCCGGTTACCTGACCGTCCCGGCCTACGCGGCCTTCCACGACTGGCTGGGGCGGGGCGAGGTGCTGCGGCCCATGCACGAGGCGTGGGCCGCGGGCGACCGGCAGGCGGCCGTGCGGGCCATCCCGGACGAGGTCGTGGACGCGCTCATCGTGCACGGTGACGCGGCGACGTGCCGGGCCAGGGTCCAGCAGTACGTGGACAGCGGGCTGGACACCCCGGTGCTCGCCCCGATCCCCGGTGGGGAGATCCCGCTCGCGCAGGCCGTTCGGGAGCTGGCACCCGGCCGGAGGTGACAGTGATGTGGCCCACCGCGGGGAACGCCGCCCGGAGATCACGCGTTATATCGTGAGGCGGCCGGGTAGGAGGCCGCCAGACGAACGTGCTCCCAAGGAGGTTCCCCCATGGCGAAGGCGGCGCGTGCGGCACAGGCCTGGCGGACGTACAAGACCGTGACGAAGCCGGGCTCCCCCGGCCTCGGCACCCGGCTGCGGGCCATCCCGAAGATGGTCGGCGCGGTGATGCGCGGGCAGTACCCCGGCCTGGGCAAGAGCAAGCTGGCCATGATGGGTCTGGGTGTGGTCTACATCCTCTCGCCCATCGACGTCGTCCCGGACTTCCTGATGCTCGTCGGGGTGGCCGACGACTTCGGGGTCTTCCTGTGGCTGATGGGCTCGCTGCTCGGCGAGAGCGGTCGTTACGTCGACTGGGAGCGCAAGCAGGTCAGAGGTTTTCCATCCTGAGCCAGGCGCGCGAGGGGAGCGGGTGGCCGAACAGGCGGGCGGCGTTGCCGTAGGCCACCCTGGCGATGTCGGCGCCCGGCAGGCTGCCCAGGTTCGACGCCACCGCCTGCTGCGTGTCGGGCCAGGTGGAGTCGGAGTGCGGATAACCGCTCTCCAGCAGGACGTGCTCCAGCCCCACGGCCAGGCGCACCCCCGACAGGGCGTGGTCGTTGAGCGTGCCGAAGAAGAAGTTGCGGCGCAGGACCTCGCTGGGCTTCAGCCCGCCGTCCCAGGCCGCCTCGCCCGCGACCGGGTGGTCGAGGGCGTAGTCGGCCCGTTCCGCCAGCATCGGCAGCCAGCCCACGCCACCCTCCAGGATCAGGATCCGCAGCGCGGGGAAGCGCAGCGGCACGCCGGACCAGAGCCAGTCGGCGCAGGCGAACATGGCGCTCGTCGGCATCAGCGTCGTGATCGCCTCGATGGGGGTGTCCGGAGAGGGCACCGGGGCCCAGGAGCCCGCTCCGGCGTGCAGGCAGATGACGGTGCCCGTCTCCTCGCAGGCCTGGAAGAACGGGTCCCAGTGGTCGCTGTGGATGGACGGCAGGCGCAACCGGGTGGGGAACTCCGGGAACAGGACGGCCTTGAAACCGCGGGCGGCGTTGTCCCGGATCTCCTTGGCCGCGGTCTCGGGATCGGTCAGCCAGGGAAGCTGCAGGGCGATGATCCGCTCCGGGTAGGTGCCCGCCCAGACGTCGACGTGCCAGTCGTTCCACGCCCGCAGGACCGACAGGCCCAGCTCCTGGTCGCGGGTCTTGGCGAAGACCATCCCGGACTGCCCGGCCAGCATGCCGGGGAAGCACAGCGCCGCCCAGACGCCGGCCCGGTCCATGTCCTCGATCCGGGCCTCGATGTCGTGGCAGCCTGGCCGCATCTGCTCGAACCGCACCGGATCGAGCGTCCACTGCTCGCGCGGCAGACCGGCACCGACGTCGAGCCCGGCGCACGGGTAACTGGCCCCGCCGTACCGCCAGACCTGGTGGCCTGCGTCGGTCTCCACCACCTTGGGGGCGAGATCGGCGTATTTCTCGGGGAGGCGTCCCTCGAACATGTCAGGCGGTTCGATCAGATGATCATCGGCTGAGATGATCACATAGTCCCGCCGCCTGGGCTCGGGGTCGGGCAGCAGCGGCGTAGTCACGCGGTAAACCGTACGTTGCTGGCATAACACTCATCAAGCCGCGAGGTCTCCGCTTGGTATCTCTGTTGGCCGTTTCCGGTGACCCCGGGGCCGCCACAGGGGGATGGGCGGCGGCCCCGGGGGGCGGACCCGCCGGGAGGGTGCTGCTCTTGGCGGGCCCTGGTGCGGGCATCTACCCAGAGATCGTCCAAATATCGGGATTTTTCGGAATATAGCGTTGGCGAACGGTGACGGCCTCGTCGCCTGCTCCCCGCGAGGTCTCTACCCTGTCCACGGGCGGATGTCCGAGGATGCGGGGGGAACATGCGGACGACGGTCCCGGCGCCGGGGGACGGCATTCCGTACGGCGTGCGCATGGTGCTGCTCGCCGTCCTGGCGCTGTCCGGCGTCATCGTCCTGGTGAACCAGGATCCACCGCACCGCGACGCGGAGGAGCTCCTCGCCGACCTGCGCGCGGGAAGGGTGGCCAAGGTCGTCTACAACCGCGACTGGCCCGCCTACGGCGACCTGATCTGGTCCGGCGGCCCGCTCTCCTGGAGTCAGGCCCGCTTCGACGAGCCCGGCGACGTCTGGGACCACCGGACCGCCGAACTGGTCCCCGCGGCCCTGGAACGCCGCCAGGGCGCCTTCCTGGCCCGGGTGCGGGCCGTCGCGGCACCCTCGGTGGAGATCGTGCTCTCGGAGGGTTCTGGCGGCTCCGGTCCCGGAGGGCTGGTGGGCTCCCCCGCCTACGCGCGCTGGTGGGAGCCGTTCGCCCCGGTCGCGATGGCGGCCGAGGTCCTGGCGTGGCTGCTGATGCTCACCCGCCGGGAGCACCGCTACGCCGGCCGCTGGGCGTGGTTCTGGATGTTCCTGGCCGGCGGCTCGCCGGTCTACGTCCTGCTGGAGTCCCGTCCGCTGTGGCGCGGGCCGTACGGGATGCAGGCCGCGCGGACCAGGCTCGACGGGACGCGGGGGTTCGTGCTCGCGGTGACCGTGATGTTCGGCACGGCCGTGCTGAAGACCCCCCTGTGACGGAGGGCGGCGCGGTCTCCGCGACGGGCGTCGGCCGGCTCGCGCGCCCGGTCCTCGGCCGGTGACCGCCTCCTGGCACCGCTTCCACCGGGACGGGTGCTTCCGCGACGCCACGTGGCAGGCCGTCGGCGGCCGGTGACCGCACCACGGGTCAGGCTTCGACCGGCTGCGCTTCCTTCCCCTTGGCCTCCTCGGCCCGGAGATCCGCAGCCTCCCTGCGGATCAGCAGGGCCCAGCCGCCGACCGCGATCCCGATGAACAGCCACCACTGCACGCCGTACGCCAGGTTGAGCCCGCCGCCCTCGCCGACGTCCGGCTCGGGGATCGGTGCGGGCGCGGTGGCGGCCTCGGGCGACTGCGCGGTCAGCTCCACGTAACCGCCGAGCAGTCGGTACGGCAGGCCCCGCCCGATCGTCTCGGTGTTGATCAGTAGGACCTGGCCCGGAGGAAGACCCGGCCGGTCCTGGATGCCCGAGGTCGCCTCGGTCTCGCTGGGGCGTATCCGGCCGGTGACGGTCACCTCGCCCGTGCTCGGCGCGGGGACCTCCGGCAGGGTGTCGGCCGTGGCGCCGGCCTTGACCCAGCCCCGGTTCACCAGCACTCCCCGGCCGTCGCCGATGTTCAGCGGGGTGAGCACGTAGAAGCCGAGCACGCCCTCCTGGGGACGGCGGCGGACCAGGAGCTGGTGGGCCGGGTCGAACGTCCCCGTCGCCGTCACGGAGCGGTATTTGTCCTGGACGCGGACGCTGCCGCCGGGGGCGGTCAGCCTCTCCGCGGGCACCGGGGCGGCCGCCAGGTTGGCGGTCGCCTGGTGGCTACTGGCGGACCGCTCGTCGTAACGCCCGAACTGCCATCGGCCGAGGAACACGAAGGCGGGGATGACCAGCAGCACCACCACGTGGAGCGCCATCCATCGGGGAGTCAGAAGAAACCGGTACACGCCCCCAAGAGTAGGCACCGTGAGCACCGCCCTCTCCTCCGACCATGCCTTTCACCGGCGCGGGACGTCCGAAAGCGCCTGGTCCGGCGGTTCGAACCGCTCCGGATCATTCGGCGGGTCCCCCGGCGGCGGGCCGTGGCCGCCGCACGGGTCCGCTCAGTCTCCGGCGCCGCCCGCGCGCGCCGTGGCGGCGGAGCGCAGGCCCGGTCCGGGGCGCGGGGTGACCTCGCGGGGACCGGTGACCTCGTGGCCCTCGGCGCAGCGGAAGTGCTGTTCGACGGAGGCTCCGCAGTCGCGGTGGGTGAGGAGCACCGGCGGGCCCTCCTGGTCGGCCAGATACCGGTCGCCCCAGTGCATCAGCGCCATCAGGGCCGGATAGAGGTCCAGTCCCATCTGGGTCAGCCGGTATTCGTCGCGTCGGCGCTGGCCGGGCTCGCGGTAGGGGACCTTGCGGAGCAGGCCCTCCTCCACCAGCCGGGTCAGCCGGGCGCTGAGCACCTGTCTCGGCGCCCCCGTGGCGGCCTGCATGTCGGCGAAGCGCCGCACCCCCATGAACGCCTCTCTGAGCACGAGGAACGTCCACTTCTCGCCGACGACGGCCAGGGTGCGCTCGATGGAGCAGTTTTCCACCCGGTAGGACATGGTGCCGAGAACCGCCTCACTCATGTCCGCATCGTAGGTCGTCATGGCCGCACCTCCAACGACACCTAAGTCTAGTTGACAGACTCAGCTGTCTGGCGCGACTCTAAGTTCATGATGCGAACCCAGCTTGCGCCGACGCTCCGCGATCCGGAGCGGGAGCCGATCGGCGGTGTGGAGATCCGGCCCGCGGGGGTGGACGACGCAGAGGGGGTCCACCGCTTCCTCGCGGGACTGTCGCCGCGGACCCGGGCGCTGCGGTTCTTCACCGGGATGAGCCGCCCGAGCGCGAGCCTGGTCCGGGCGATGGTCGCGGTGGACGCGCGGCGGGACGTGCTGCTGGCCGTGCACGGGGACGTCGTCGTCGGCCATGCGATGAGCTTCACGGGGAGCGGGACCGACGTGGAGATCGCCCTGGTGGTGGCCGACGGGTGGCAGGGGCGTGGGATCGGCTCCCGGCTCGCCCGCGGACTGCTGCGCCGCGCCTCGGCCAACGGGGCCCGGACACTGGGGATGGACGTGCTCGGCGAGAACCGCACGGTGCTGTCGATGGTCCGGAGGGCATGGCCGGAGGCGACCATGAAGGTGTCCTCCGGGACCGTCGAGGTGGTCGCGGCGGTCGGCCGCTGAACCGATCCCGGCCGGGCGGGACAGAGGTGCTAAGGTCGGACCTTCCCCTCCATGCCGCCGCGTCATTTGCGGAACAAGGTTCTGTTGCCTCACCATTGGCCTGTGAAGAGTGCCAAGAACGGACGCGACGGCCGTACCCGGATCGTCGAGGGGGCCCTGCGCCGATTCAGCCAGGACGGTGTCTCGGCCACCACGCTGGCCAGCCTCCGCAAGGAGAGCGGCGTCAGCGTCGGGAGCTTTTACCACCACTTCACCAGCAAGGAACACGTCTTCGGCGTGCTCTATGCCGACACCCTCCAGATGTATCAGGAGGCCTTCCTCGCCGAGCTGCGGAGCCACGAGGGGGCGAAGGAGGGCATCGAGGCCATCGTCGCACTGCACATGGCCTGGAGTGGCGAGAACCGCGAACGGGCGCACCTGCTGATCAGCGAGCGACCGCCCAAGCGCAACGAGCCGGGTGGCGCCGAGGTGGCGGATTCACGCAAGGCGTTCTTCAAACAGGTCTCCGACTGGTGGCGGCCCCACATGAAGAACGGCCTGCTCCAGCCCGTCCACCCGACCATGTGTTACGTGCTCTGGCTGGGCCCGGCCACCGAGATGTGCCGTCTGTGGTTCGCCGGGGCGCATCAGCCCACCGAGGAGGAGCTGGCGGGCCTCTGCGAGGCCGCCTGGCAGAGCCTGCGCCAGCAGCCCCTCTGACCCCGGCATCCGGTTGGCACCGTGGGCGCCGGAAGGATTCTGCCGAGGGCTCCGGCCCGGATCACGGGGGCTCTTCCGGGCCGGAGCGGTCTCAGTGCGCGCCCGCCAGCTGACGCGGCCGGGTGGAGACCCGCCAGACCTTCTCGTCCAGTGAGATGTCCAGCCGCAGGTCCTGGCGGCGGCGCCGCAGCCCGGGAACCCGCACCCGATCGCAGATGTCCAGCCTGCCGTGCCGGGAGTAGCCGAAGCCCAGCTCTCCGGGGAAGACCCGCAACTCGTCCTGGTTGCCGCACCGGGGACAGGTCCAGGAGACCAGATCCGTCCCCCGGTTGTAGTCGTGGCAGGCGCGAAAATAGTCGTCGGGGCGGAATCGGGACTCACAGCCGAAACAGGGGATCAACATCGCGGATCCTTCGGAGCGGATAGGTGGCTCCACATGATTACCGCCTCGCACTTGAGATCCGCTTGCAGAACGCTTGCTCCGCTCTGCGTCTGACATATCACTCTAGGTGACAAGTGGGGTGCGGTGCTCCTGGTGCGAGGATGGCCGGGTGAACGATCTGCCTGACCGGCTCAGAGAGCTGCTGCTCGACGCCGGCTACACCATCGACGGTGTCCGCGAGCGACTCGGCGAGGTCGCCGCCACCGCACTCTCGCGCGAGGAGACGGTGCCCGCCCTGCGCGCCACCCGCGACGGAGACCTCCTGGGCACGCTCATCCGGCTGTGGTGGCTCGGCGTCCCGGTGGACGCGCCCGCCGCCCTCCCGGTGGCCGACCTGGCCGCCGCGGGGCTGGTGACCGTGGAGAGGGGCCGGGTCACCTCCGCGGTCCACCTGCAGCCCTGGGAGACCGGCGGCTACGTCGTCTCCGACCGCAAGGTCAGGCCGGGTGACCCCGCTCTCCGGGAGGACCACGTCGTCGGTGCGGGAGGGGCCTCGGCGAACCTGGCCCAGTTGGTCTCCCGCCGCCCCGTGGAGCGCGCCCTCGACATCGGCACCGGCTGCGGGGTCCAGGTGCTGCACCTGGCCGACCGGGCCCGCGAGATCGTCGCCACGGACGTCAACCCCCGCGCGCTGGAGCTGGCCAGGCTGAGCTGGGCGCTGTCCGGAGTCCAGGGGGTGGACGCCCGCGAGGGCTCCCTGTTCGATCCCGTCGACGGTGAGCGCTTCGACCTGATCGTCGCCAACCCGCCGTTCGTGATCTCTCCCGGCGGCCGCTTCACCTACCGGGAGTCGGGGTTCGAGGCCGACGGCTTCTGCCGTGACCTCGTACGGCTGGCCCCCCGCTTTCTCGCCCCCGGTGGCACCTGCCAGCTCCTGGCCAACTGGCTGCACGTCGGTGGTGAGGACTGGCGGGACCGGGTTGGCGGGTGGCTGACCGGCACCGGCTGCGACGGCTGGGTGGTCCAGCGGGACGTCCAGGACCCGGCCGAGTACGTGGAGCTGTGGCTGAGGGACGCCGCGGAACAGGGCACCCCCCGGTACCGCGAGCTCTACGACGAGTGGCTCGGCTGGTTCGCGTCCATGGACATCACGGGGGTCGGCTTCGGCTGGATCACCGTGCACGACTCCGGCAGTCTCGACCCCGTGGTCCGGGTGGAGGAGCTCCGGCAACAGGTGGAGCTCCCGGTCGGCGGATATGTGGACGAGGTGCTCGGCTCCATCGCCGAGGCGCATCGGCTGACCGACGGGGAGCTGCTGGGTTCCCGGCCGGTGCTCGCGGGCGGCGTGCTGGAGGAGCGTGTCGGGCCGCCCGGCGCCGAGGACCCGTCGAGGATCACGCTCAGGCAGACCGGGGGGCTGCGCCGCAGCGCGCAGGTGGGGACCGTGGAGGCGGCTCTCGCCGGGGTCTGCGACGGCGACTATCCACTGGAGCCGCTGCTCGCCGCGATCGCGGAGCTTACCGGGGAGGACCCCGATGACCTGCGGATCAAGGCTCCCGAGGGGCTCCGGTCGCTGATCGCCGAAGGGTTTTTCCACATATCCACAGGGTGATTCTCCACAGGCTGTGGATATCCTCGCCGATCGGTTGTTGATCGGATGTTGAGCACCGGAGGGCAGGCTCTGGCAGTGGGCACGGAACCCGGGGGGAGGGGACCGTGTCGAGTCCGGCCGGTCGTCGACGTGAGGCGGCCGGCCAGCGGATGACGTACCGGACAACCGGGCCCCCTACGCGTCCTCCGATGGCCAGACGGCCGGCCGGGCACCCCACGTCCGACATCCGGATTCAGACTGACGGGAATCCCAGTGATCAACCATTTCTGGATGACGAGTCTCGACGACGATCTGTACGACGAGCTCGGGTCAGTTGTCGACGGAGTCGCGGTCGAGCAGGACACGCAGATCCGCGGCTTCGGGGGCGCCGAGCCTGACGAAGATGTCGTGCGCGCGCTCGAAACAGTCGTGACTGCGGCCCGTGCTGCCGAGACCGGCGAGCGCCCTGCCTAGCACCCACAGGGACAGCGCCTCGCCGTACGGGTGGCCGATCTCCCGGCTGACCACCAGGGCCTGCTCCGCGTGGCGTGTCGCGTCGGAGAACCGGCCGGCGGCGATGAGGGTCTCGGCCAGCCGGGAACAGACCCGCTGCTCCCAGACCCGCTGCCTGCTGGCCCGGAAGAAGGCCAGGCACTCCGCGTGATGGTGGACCGCCTCGTTGAGCCGCCCGACCCGTGACAGGATCATGCCCAGGTGATAGCGGGCACGGGCGGTGCCCGCGCTGGAGCCGAGCTCGATGAAGAGGGCCAGGCCCTGCTCGGCGGCGGCGATCGCCTCCGCCCGCTGACCCAGGAACAGGTGGTCGCGGGCGGAGTAGCTGAGCGTCAGTGCCTCGCCGCCCCGCGCGCCGACCTCCCGGAACGCCTTACGCGCCGAGTCGAACCAGGTCAGCGCCTCCACGTGGCGGCGCCTGCGCCCGGCCACGACGGCCAGCGCGTTCATCGCCTCGCCGGTGACGATCCGGTCGCCCCCGGCGGCCAGTTCCAGCGACGCCCAGAACTCCTCCTCCGCCTCGGCCAGCAGATTGGCGCCGAACAGCACCCGGCCCAGCACGTAGCGGCAGCGCAGCTCGCTGGAGACGTCACCGATCCGGCGGGCCGCGGCCAGCGTCTCCCGGCTCCGCTGGTCGAACTCACGGGCGTGGCTCCCCGCCTCCAGCAGCGGCTCCATGGCGAGCAGCAGGTTGGCGCCGGGCAGCAGGCTCGCGGCATCCTCGGCGCCGCCTGCCTGGACGATCGATGCGAACAGCGACTCGGCCTCGGCCGACAGCCAGGCCACGGCCTCGTCGGCGGAGGTGAACGCGTGGCCGGGCACGGTCACCGCGAGTTGGTCGGCGACCGTGCTGCCCTCGTAGGCGAGCCGGTGCGCCGACCTCGCGGAGGCCAGATAGAAGTCGAGCAGCCGGCGCAGCGCGGGTGCGCCTTCCCCGCCCTCCCCGCCCGCACCCGCGGACCCGGTCTGCCGCGCGTCCTGCTCGGACCGTTCGGCGGTACGGCGGGCGAAGAGCTTGAGCAGGTCGTGGAAGCGGTAGCGGCCGGGGGCGGGGGCCTCCAGCAGGCTGGCGTCCACGAGGGATTCCAGGACGTCCTCGGTGTCCACCGGGTCCAGCGCGAGCAGCGCGGCGGCGGCCCCGATCGAGATGTTCGGGCCGCCGGGCAGGGAGAGCAGCCGGAACGCCCGGGCCTGCGCGGGGCCGAGCTGGCCGTAACCGAGGGCGAAGGTAGCCTCCACCGCGAGGTTGCCCACGCGCATCTCGTCCAGGCGACGGCGCTCGTCGGCCAGCCGGGTCACCAGCGAGGCGACCGTCCAGGAGGGCCGGGCCGCCAGCCGGGCGGCCACGATCCGCACCGCGAGCGGCAGGAAACCGCAGGCGGCCACGGTGTCCATGGCGGCGGCGCGCTCCGTGGTCACCCGCTCCGCGCCGGCGACCGTGCCGAACAGGGTCAGCGCCTCGTCGGGCTCCATGACGTCCAGGTCGACCAGCCGGGCCGCGGCCAGGTCGGAGAGCTTGCCGCGGCTGGTCACGATCGCCGCGCAGCCGGTCGAGCCGGGCAGCAGGGGGCCGACCTGGTCGGCGTCCCGGGCGTTGTCGAGCAGCACGAGCATCCGCCGGTCGGCCAGGAGCGAGCGGAACAGCGCCGACCGCTCGGCCAGGCCGTCCGGGATGACGTCCGCGGGCAGGCCGAGAGCGCGCAGGAACGCACCCAGCACCGACTCGGGCGCGGTCGGCTCCTCGCCGTATCCACGCAGGTCGGCGTAGAGCTGGCCGTCGGGGAACATGTCGCCCAGAGCGTGGGCGACGTGCACCGCGAGCGTCGTCTTGCCGACGCCGCCGATGCCGGAGATCGCGGCCACCGGCACGCCGTCGCCGCCGCCCTCGGCGGAAAGCAGGGTGCACAGCCGGGAGACGATCTGGCGGCGCCCGGTGAAATCGCCCACAGCGGCGGGGAGCTGCGCCGGGCGCGGCAGTTCGGGAGCCGCGAGCTCGGCGACCTCCGCTTCCCGGGCCGGTCCGGGGGCCTCGGCGGGTGCGAGCCGTACCGGGTCGGTGCCGGAGGCGGGGGTGAGGGCCGGATCGCCGGTGAGGATGCGCTGGTGCAGGGCGGTCAGGTCGGGACCCGGCTCGATGCCGAGTTCGTCGATCAGCGCGGCGCGGGTGTCGGCGAAGGCCGCCAGCGCGTCCGCCTGCCGTCCGCACCGGTAGTAGGCCAGCATCAGCTGGGCGCGGAGCCGCTCGCGGAGCGGGTGGTCGGCGGTCAGCACGATCAGCTCGGAGACGACGTCGGCGTGCCGGCCCAGCTCCAGATCCAGGTCCATCAGGGTTTCGAGCACGCTCAGCCGGCGCTCGACGAGCCGGTCACGCTGATGCTCGGCGTAGGGACCGACGGCACCGGCCAGCGGCTCGCCGGTGCACAGTGCCAGGCTCGCGCGCAGGCTCTCGGCGGCCCCGGCGAGGTTCCCGGCCCGACGGGCGACCTCGGCCTCCTGGACACCCCGGTCGAAGAAGGCGAGGTCGAGGGTGGCGCCGTTCAGGCGCAGCGCGTAACCGCGGCCCACCGAGGTCAGCAGCTCGGGGCGGGTGCGGGGAGACCTGCCGGGCTCCAGTACGGCCCGCAGCCGGGAGACGTAGGTGCGCAGCGCACCGAGCGCACGGGGTGGGGCGTCCTCCCCCCAGACGGCGTCGATCATCTCGGCCGGGGTCACCGCCCGGCTCTCGCGCAGCAGCAGCATCGCCAGGATGGAACGTTGCAGCGGAGTGCCCAGATCGAGCTCGGCACCGTCACGCCAGGCCTGGACAGGGCCGAGCACGGCGAAGCGCAACCCGTCTTCGCTGCCCTGAACAGCCATTTCTCTGATCTCCATCTAATGGAAAGTTTTATGACCAAATAATAGATCCTTCTTTGCTTACTCCATAGACGGCCGTCGACTCGTTGGCCGAACTGTTGATCGCTCGTCAATTCGGTGTTGAGCAGGAGACGGGATGCTGGTGGGTGTCGGGCATGGCGCCATACGGGGGCTGCCATGCCCGACATGTCAGCAGATTGCAGGAACTAATAAAGGCGCTGTAAGTGCGGTGAAGGCGGCTCGCCCTATCAATGAGTCATGGCTCCCCGGAAGGAAGCGGGAGCCGCCCCCCGCAAGGAGAACCCGCCATGCGCCGCACGATCAGCACCCTCCTGGGCCTCGCCGCCGCCACCGCCGTCATCGCGGCGGGCGCTCCGGTCCTGGCCACCTCCGCCTCGGCCGCCACGGTCACCGCGAGCACGACCGCCAGTGCCTACGACGACTACTGGGGCTACGACTACTCCAAGTACTACGACGACTCCCGCGCCAAGGCCAAGGGACGCGTCTGGAGCGACGGCTCCGACCGGATCCACGTCCAGGGCAAGCTCTACGACAAGTACTCGCCCAGCTGGCTCTGCGGCTACGCCCAGGTCAAGTTCGAGAACGAGGACGGCGACGAGACCTACTACTGGGCCAGGAAGTGCGGCTCCAGCGGCTACGGGTCCTTCCACTTCGCCAACCACGACGTCGACAACGTCCAGGTCCGGGTCTGCTACTGGGACAACCACCAGGACAAGAGGAAGTACTGCGGCAAGTGGGACTACATCTACGAGGCCGACGGCGGCGACGACGAGTAAGGCCGGTGCGGCCGTCACCGGATGAACGTCAGGCCCGCCCGGAGTTCCGGGCGGGCCTGTTGTTCCATGAAGTCATCGAAGTGACGGGGACGCCTCTACGCAGCCTCTACGCAGCCTCGACCAGACCGAGCCGCGCGTGGATCCGTTCTCGGACCAGCGGCCATTCGGAGCTCAGGATCGAGTAGTAGGCGGTATCTCGGACAGTGTCGTCGGCGCCCCGGGTCTCCGCCCGGCGCACACCGTCGAGGTGTGCGCCGAGGGACTCGATGGCGGCTCGGGAGCGTACGTTCCGTACGTCAGCCTTGAGCGTGATGCGGTGGACCTGCCAGGTCTCGAAGGCGTGGGAGAGCATCAGATACTTGCTCTCCCGGTTGACACCTGTGCCCTGGGCCGAAGCGGCCAGCCAGGTGTAACCGATGTCCGCCACGGACGGGACCTCGCCCACCGCACTGCGTGCACCCGGTGGCCAGGGCATGGGGCCCTGCCAGTACTCCAGGTTCATGAGACGGGTGGCACCGACGACGCGGTCGGTGTGCAGCCACCGGATGGCGAAGGGCATCGTACGGCCCTCCGCCTGCTCAGCCAGAGTGGCCTCCACATAGGAGACCATCTCGCCCCGGCCTTGGGGAACGCGAGTGAAGGCGTAAGTAGAACGGTCTTCACTCGCTGCGGCGACGAGGTCGTCGACGGCCGCGAGGCTGAGCGGTTCCAGGCGCACGGAGCGCCCGGACAGGGTGACAAAAGCGGGCATGAGCACATGATGGGGGCTCGCCAAGATGCCCGGTGCCAAATGACACGGGACATCTTGGTGAGCATCCGGGAAATTACCCGGCTCCCCGCCCATCCAGGGGTAAAAGCCCAGGTCAGACGGGCAGATGCCGCCTCAGGCCCGGTCGGTCCCCAGGTAAATTTTTGGCCAAGCGGCGCTCGTTCGAGATCACCCTCCTACCGGGGCCGGGACCAGGGGTGCGCGCATGAGCCGTCCGGGCACCCGCCGCGTCGCTTCGAGGCCGGTCAGGGCATCGCTCAGGTGGTCCAGCGAGGCCGCGATCCAGGGCAGTCCGAGGGGGTCGGAGGCGCCCAGCGCGGCCAGTCGCCGCTCAGCCGTCTCGCCGTACAGCAGGCTGGTCGCCACCCGCACCCGGAGGGCCCGGGGATCGTCGCCGAAGGCGTGGCCGGGGAGCACGCCGACGCCGTGCCCGTCGAGCAGGTCCGCGGTCAGCTCGGCGGAGGTCGTGAAGGCCATCCCGCTGAAATCGGGATAGAGGTAGAAGCCCCCCTGCGGCGCGTCCACCCGCACCCCCGCCCGGACGAACCTCTCGTGCACGGCCCGTGCCACCGTGCCGTGCAGCCGCCGGCTCTCGTCGATCCGCTCGACGAGCTCGGCGGGCTCGGTGTAGGCGTAGGCCGCCGCCTGCTGGACCGGGGCCGCGGGGCTGGACCAGATCTCGCTGGCCACGGCGAGGAGCCGGTCGCGCAGCGCCACCGAGGGGAGCCGGGCGACGCCGATCCGCCAGCCTCCGAGCGCGAGGCTCTTGCTGAGCCCGCTGGTGATCACCGTGCGTTCCGGGGCCAGCTCGGCCGGGCTGAGGAAGCCCGCGGTGGTGTCGTGGACGAGATCACGGTAGATCTCGTCGGAGATGATCGTGAGATCCAGCTCGCGGGCGACCTCGGCGATCCGCCTGATCGTGCCCGCCGCGGCCAGCGTGCCCGTGGGGTTGTCGGGCAGGGTGACCAGCAGGGAGCGCACGTCGCGCCCCTGGGACCGCGCGTACAGGACCGCGGAGACGACCCGCTCGGGGTCCGGCACCCCTCCCTCGCCGGGGGGAGCCGGAACGAGCAGGGGCCGCGCGCCGACCAGATCGGCCTGGGCGGCGTAGCTGACCCAGCTCGGCATCGGCAGCACGATGTCGCCGCCGATCGCGAGCAGCAGGCCGTAGAGCAGGGACTTGCTTCCGGGACCGCAGACCACCAGCTCGGGGTCGGTGGGCAGGCCCCGCCGACGCCAGTATCCGGCCGCCGCCGCACGCAGCACCGTGGCCCCGGCGACCGGTCCGTATCCGTTGTGCCCGGACGCGGCGACCAGACGTTCGCGTAGCGCCGGATGAACGGGCAGACCTGCTTCCCCGAAGGCCAGGTTCAGCACGCGCTCACCGGCGCGCCGTCTTCGCTCGATCTCCTCGTTGGCCGCCAGCGTGGCGGAGAGCGTCACGTTCATGGGGAAGTCCTCTCGCTTGTTGCGGAACGTTCCCAAGCGTGGTGTGCTCCAGGCATCAGGACAAGCTTCGGTTGTTGTGGGTAGGCATAAGGAAGTCCGATGCTCGATTTACGGCGTTTGGTGCTGATCTGCGAGTTTGCCCGCCGGGGGAGCATCGCGGCGACCGCCCTCTCCCTCGGCTACAGCCCCTCGGCGGTCTCCCAGCAACTGGCGGCACTGGAGCGGGAGGCCGGAGCCGTGCTGCTCGACCGGACCGCCCGCAGCGCCGAGCTGACCGACGCCGGCCGCCGCCTGGTCGAGCACGCCGAGCGCATCCTGGCCATGGTGGAGACCGCCGAGTCCGACCTGTCCGCCCAGGCGGCGACGCCCTCCGGCAGGGTCACCGTCACCGCCTTCCCGACCGCCGCGGTGGCCTTCGCGCCCGCGCTGGCCCGGACGCTGCGCCGCCACACCGCGCTGACCCTGCGGATGGGACAGGGGCGCTCCGGGCGCGGGATGCGCGAGGTCCAGTCGGGCGAGGTGGACATCGCCCTGGTGGACGACTGGTACGGCCGGGTGCGCCCGTCCGACACGATGCGGGTCTTCCCGCTGCTGCACGACCCGCTGGTGCTCGTGGTGCCGCGCAAGCACCGGCTCGCCTCTCCGGACGAGCCCGTGGACCTGCGCGAGCTCCGCGACGAGCCGTGGATGGCCACCCCGGACGGCGAGCCCTCCCGGCTGGCCGTGGACCGCCTGCTGGCCGACGTCGGCGGCGCCCAGCCGGTGCCGTGGGAGTTCGAGGGCCTGGGCACCATCCTCGGACTGGTCGCCAAGGGCATCGGCATCGCGGCCGTCCCCGCCCTGGCCCTGGCCGCCGGGGTCCGCGGCATCGTCGTCCGCGAGTTTCCCGGCGTCCCGGTGGGCCGCGACGTCCACGCGGTCGCCCGTGCCTCCAGCGTGCACCGCCCCGCCGTGTCCGTCACCCTGCGCGCCGTCCACGTGGCCGCCCGCCTCCTCGCCGCCGACCTGGCGGCGGTCCAGCTCGCCGCCCGGTGACCTTCGCGGCCGGGTGCCGGGCGGGCGCCGGCCGTCCGATGAGGTCCGCGGCCGGTCCGGTGGCGGGCCACCGGACATCGGCGTCCGTGACCGGCTCGGCGGCGGTGCGGCCCGCCGGACGGTAACGTCGGGGCGGTGCCTCCCTCCTATGCGCTCGAACGACTGCTGTCGGCCGACGGGACGAAGCTGGTGGCCGGTGTCGACGAGGTCGGCCGGGGCGCCTGGGCCGGGCCGGTGGCGGTCTGCGCGGTCGTCACCGACCTGTCCGAGCCGCCCGCCGGGCTGACCGACTCCAAGATGCTCAGCCCGGCCCGCCGTACCGCCATGGTGGATCTGATCACCGGGTGGGCGGCCGGGATCGGGTACGGCGAGGCGTCGCACGAGGAGATCGACGCGCTCGGCATGACCGAGGCCCTGCGCCGGGCGGCCAGACGGGCGCTGGCGGCGCTCCCGGTGAGGCCCGACGCGGTCATCCTCGACGGCAAGCACGACTACCTGGGCGCGCCCTGGCCGGTCCGGTGCGAGATCAAGGGCGATCTGTCCTGCGTCTCCGTGGCGGCCGCCTCGGTGGTGGCCAAGGTCCGCCGGGACGCCTACATGGCCTCACTCGGCTTCGAGGAATACGGCTTCGCCGACAACGCGGGCTACCCCTCCCCGGTCCATCAGGCGGCCCTGGCCTCCCTGGGGCCGACCGAGCACCACCGCCTGTCCTGGTCCTACCTGGACGACCTGCCCCGCTGGCGCCACCTCAAGAGACACCGCAACCCCCTGGCGGGGGAGGGCCAGCTTGGACTATTCGGGTAGAAGGTCATCCGCCCGGTTGGGGCCGAGATGTTCAAACTGTTTGGCGACGTCAGGATCGACCAACCAGAGAAGGGCGAGGGCGTGTTTTTCTAGAATTGGGACAAACGTTCGGGAAGTGATCCAAATCGCGCCGAGATCTACCGAGAAGTACGCATGGGCAAGGATGTTCCGGAGGCCGCGGATCTGTCGCCAGGGAATCTCGGGACGGCTGTCTCTGATGACTTCGCTGAGGCCGTTGGCGGCTTCGCCGATGTTCATGATTTTCCACTGCACGGCTGACTGCAGCTGTTCGTCGCGGAGCCATTGATCTTCGTCTACATCCTGGAGAAAGGTCGCAATGGAACGCGCGGACCTGATGATGTCGACGAGATAGAGCGGGTCACGCCGCGTAGAGGATTCGGGCCTCATGCAGAACCTGATCCTTGATCGTCTCGTTGAGATAGCGCTTGGCCACCAGGTCGACGGGGCGGCCGAAGAGAGCCGCCAGTTCCTCCTGAAGCGTCATGATTTCAAGCAGGCCGAGCGGAGCGCCTTCAGCGCGGACGTACAGCAGGTCGACATCACTGTCCGGCCGGTCCTCTCCGCGTGCGGCGGATCCGAAGACGGACAGTTCGCTGACGCCGAACTGCCGACACAGATTGGTGAGCCGCCCCTCCAGGGCATCAAAGTCCATCTTCGCCTCCTACTCCATCGTGCCATGCCTCCTGGTCCTGCCCTGGCTGTTCGGTGCTCTTTCTCGGGATGATGACAATCTCACCGTCCACCTCTGTGAAGGTGACGTAGTCACCTGTCTGGAGCCCAAACTTTCTGCGGAGTCTCGCCGGAATGGTGATCTGACCTTTCCTGTTCACGCGCACTGTCCCAAAGTACTCACCATGCGTATCGGCGTCTTTCTGGTTGCGGCGGGATTTCCGGGGCGGAGTGCGGGGGAGGTGCTGCGGGACACGGTGGAGGCGGTCGTGGCCGCCGAGGAGGCGGGGTTCGACGACGCCTGGATCGCCGAACACCACTTCATGTCGTACGGCGTGTGCCCGTCGGCTGTCACCCTGGCCGGGGTGGCGCTGGGCCGTACCTCCAGGATCGGGGTGGGCACGGCGGTGAGCGTGCTGTCCACCCGGCATCCGGTCGACCTGGCGGAGCAGGCGGCGGTCCTCGATCAGCTCTCCGGGGGGCGGTTCACGCTCGGGGTGGGCAGGGGCGGGCCGTGGGTGGACCTGGAGGTGTTCGGGACGGGACCGGCGAGGTTCGAGCGCGGGTTCCCCGAGTCGCTCGACCTGCTGTGCGCGGCGCTGGCCGGGGACACGGTCGCGGCCGACGGGGAGTTCTTCCGCTTCAGGGAGGTGCCGATGGTCCCGGCGGTCAGGCTCCGGCCGGTCGTGGCGTGCACTTCGCCGCAGACCGTCGCCCTCACCGCCGAGCGGGGACTGCCGATGCTGCTGGGCATGCACATCGGGGATGAGGAGAAGGCCGCCATGCTCCGGGACTACCGGGCGGCGGCCGTACGGCGGCCGCCGACCGCCGGTCGGCCGGGTGCACAGGAGCTTCCGGGGCGCGGAGAGGGAACGGCGCGGCCGGAGGGTTTCTCTCCCGGACACCTGGCGGCCGGGGAGGGCGTTCCCGGGCATGTGGCCGCGGTCGTGGGACACGTGGCCGACTCGACGGCCCAGGCCGTACGGGAACTCCGGGAGACCATGCCGCGGTGGCTGGAGCCGGGGCTCGCGGGATATGTGCCGGTGGACGGTCGGGCACGACCACAGCGCGATATTTCCGAATATGTGAATTTCCTCTGCGACACGCACCCGGTCGGGTCGCCCGGCCACTGCGTCGAGAGGATCAGACGGACCGTCGAGGTCACCGGTCTGAGGCATCTGATCCTCATGGTCGAGGGTGCGGGCGATCAGGCCCGCACCCTCGGCAACATCAGGCGGTTCGGGGCGGAGGTGCTGCCCCGGGTCCGCGGTTAGCAGTCGACGAGCTCGGGCGTCTGGTTGAGGATCTGGGATCGGGCGGTGACGAACTCGGCGTGGGCCTTGGTGGCGGCGGGGTCGAAGACCGCGACCCGGTGGCAGTTCTGGAAGGCGAGCCTCATTCCGAAGTGACGCTCCAGGGCGCCGCGCATGGAGTCGCTGGCGAGACAGCGCAGGAGCTGGCCCCGGGCGGCCTCGTCCGGCGGGGGAACGGTGTTGTCGGCGAACTCCGCACCGGTGTCGTCGCGCTGCCGGACCAGCTCGGTGATCACCGACCAGGCATACGGCAGGGAGTCGCGGACGCAGGCGACGAATGCCGCATCGTCCACCTCGCCGGCTTTCGCCTGATCGAGCAGATCCTTCGAAACGGTCAGCGACATGCTGCGTTCTCCTCTCAGAAGGGGATCATTCAGACACTAGGTCGGGTCCGGTGGTCGCTCCATCTAGCCGGGAAGCGACACTCGTGTGGGCCCGAAGACGAACTCGGGGTCGATCTGGGCGGCGAGATCCTCGCCGGTGGCGCGGTTCGCCCAGGCTTCAGCGTTCTTGAGGTGAAACTGCACGGCCTGGCGGCCGGACCGCGACCAGTCCTTCTCCTGGGCGTCCAGATGCTTCAGGAGCACGCCCAGCGCCTCGGTGTTGCCCGGCTCCAGATCCGCCAGGCCGAACGGGCGCCCCTGCTCCATCGCCCGGATCGCCGCCGAGTGCCGCAGGCACACCAGCAGGTCGTCGCCGACGTGCTCGCGCAGGAACTCCACATCCTCCGGACCGTGCACCTTGTTGCCGACGACCGCCACCGGCACGTCGTAGTCGGCCGCGTAGTCGCGGTACTGCCGGTAGACACCGACCCCCTGCCGGGTCGGCTCGGCCACCAGGAACGTCATGTCGAACCGGGTGAACAGGCCCGAGGCGAAGGAGTCTGCTCCGGCGGTCATGTCCACCACCACGTATTCCCCCGCTCCGTCGACCAGGTGGTTGAGATACAGCTCCACCGCGCCGACCTTCGAGTGGTAACAGGCCACCCCCAGGTCGTCCTCGTCGAACGGGCCGGTGACCATCAGCCTCGCCCCGTCCGGCGTGGTCACGGCGAACCTGCCGTGGATGGCGTCGTCGGACTCCTCCAGGTGCAGCAGCCGCGAACCGCGGCCCGGAGGAGTGGTCTTGACCATCGCCGCAGCCGAGGTGATGCGCGGGTTGTCGCCCCGCAGATATTCCTTGATCTCTGTCAGGTGGGCGCCCATCGGCCGGGGCAGTGCGTCCTCTCCCATCCCCAGCGCCATGCCCAGGTGCTGGTTGATGTCGGCGTCGATCGCGACGACCGGCCCGCCCCGGTGGGCGGTGTATCTCGTGAACAGCGCCGACAGGGTCGTCTTGCCGCTGCCGCCCTTACCAACGAATGCCACCCTCACGACGACGATCCAATCTGATTATGAAAACCATTGCAACCCCTGCGGGTCATCATCCTGCCACGATCCGTGACTCCGTGTGATGGGTATGCCGGGGAAGGAGCCGGGGAGGCAGGCGATGGCGTGGCTGATATTGGTGGTGTCCGGGGCGATGGAGACGGCTTGGGCCATCGCCCTGGAGAGGTCCGAAGGGTTCTCCAGGCTCCGGCCCACGTTGATCTTCCTGGTGACCCTGGTGCTGAGCATGGTCGGGCTCGGATACGCGCTGAGGTTCATCCCCGTCGGCACGGCCTACGCCGTCTGGGTCGGGATCGGCGCGGTCGGCACGGCCGTCGTCGGCATGATCTGGCTCGGCGAGTCCTCGTCAGTGGCCCGGATCGTGTGCCTGCTGCTGGTCGTGGCCGGGGTCGCCGGGCTGAAGGTGTTCCACTGACAGGTCATCGGACCTGCCCGCCGTCTCCGTGCGGCGGGTCGCCGGACGCTCCTGCCGCTTTCGAACGGGCGGGTCACCGGACTCCGGCCGTCTCTGTGCGGCGGGTCGCCAGACGCTTCCGTCGCTAGCGAACGGGCGGGTCACCCTCTGTGCGGCGGGTCGCCGGACGCTTCCGTCGCTAGCGAACGGGCGGGTCACCGGACTCCGGCCGTCGATCGGCGACCCGCCCCTTCGTCTCCGGCCTTCCGTGCCTATCCGTCCTGGGTGGGACCGGTACGGGTGCCGGGGAGGGCGTCCTTGGTGATGTGGGCGAGGGTGATCTCGGTGAGCAGCGTCTCCTCGTGCTCGCGCAGCAGACTCCACACGTCGGCCAGGGGACCCGCGACCCCCGGGTAACCGCCGTGCTGGGAGTGCTCGGGATTGCCCTCGACCACCATGATCACATCAGCCAGGGTGATCTCCTCGGCGGGCCTGGCCAGCCAGTAGCCCCCGTCGGGGCCCCGCTGGCTGTGGATGAGCCCGGCCCGCCGTAACTGCAGCAGGATGTTGTCCAGGAACCGGCGGGGGATGTTCTGCGCCGCGGCTATCTTCTCGGCGGGCACGGGGCCGGGCGGCGCGGCGGCCAGTTCGGTGGCGGCACGCAGCGCGTACTGGGTTCTGGCGGAGATCCGCATCCGTCAGCTGCGCACCTGCGCAAGGCCCCAGCGGCGGCGCAGAGAGTTGTCGGCCGTCTCGAACAGCAGGTCCACCCCGATGCCGATGACGAGAATCACGATCATGGTGGCGAGCAGGCCGGCCGAGTCCGCGAGCTCCCGGTCGAAGAACAGCCGCTCGCCCAGCGAGGACTGGTGGGCGATGATGACCACCAGTTCGCCCGCCATCAGCGAGCGCCAGGCGAAGGCCCAGCCCTGCTTGAGCCCGGCGAGGAACGACGGCAGCGACGCCGGCAGGATCACGTGGCGGTAGAGCTGGAGGCGGCGGAAGCCGAGCACGTGCCCGGCCCGCAGCAGGATCGGCGGCGTGTAGTCCACCCCGGCGATCAGGCCGTTGGCGATGGACGGTGCGGCGCCGAGGATGACCACGAAGGTGATCGCGCTCTCGGTCAGCCCGAACAGCAGGATGGCCAGCGGGAACCAGGCGATCGACGGCATGGTCTGCAGGCCCGTGATCAGCGAGCCGAAGGCCGCCCGCAGCACCCGGATCCGCGACACCACGGCGCCGAGGACCAGCCCGATCAGCACCGAGACGGCGAAGCCGGTGACCGCGCGGCGCATCGTCACGCCGATGGCCTCCCAGTACTCGCCACTGGTCAGACGTTCGGCGAGGACCGGGACGACGTCGGTGGGCCCGGCGAAGACGTAGTCCGGCCAGAAGCCGGCCCAGACCACGCTCTGCCAGATCGCCAGCACCATGCCGATCGCCAGGGCCATCGGCCAGACACGGCCCCAGATCCGGGGGGCGATCCCCCTACGGGTGGCGCCGCCCAGCTCCAGCGCGTCGAGCCCGGCGAGCTGCCGGGCATGGCTGTCGGCGGGTGCCTGGTCAACTGCCATGGCGCATGACCTCCTCGCGCAGGCGGGCGGTTATGGTGCCGGCGAGCTCGGCGACCTCCGCCGAGTCGGTACGGCGGGGCCGGTCAAGGGTGATCGCGAAGTCCTCCACGACCCGGCCCGGACGGCTGCTGAGCAGGACCACCCGGTCGCCCAGCCGTACGGCCTCGCGCACGTTGTGGGTGACGAAAAGCACGCTGAGCCCGCGCTCACGCCAGATCCGCTCCAGTTCGTCGTGGAGCAGGTCGCGGGTCATCGCGTCCAGCGCGCCGAACGGCTCGTCCATCAGCAGCACGTCGGCGTCCTGGGCGAGCGCACGGGCCAGGGAGACCCGCTGACGCATGCCGCCGGACAGCTCGTGCGGGCGCTTGTCGCCGAAACCGCCCAGGTGGACGATGTCCAGAAACTCCCCGGCCCGGGCCTGACGCTCGCGTTTGGCCACGCCCTGGACCCGCAGCGCCATCTCGACGTTGGCCGAGACGGTGAGCCAGGGGAACAGCGCGGGCTCCTGGAACATCATGGCGATCTTGCGACCCTCGGTGCCGATCCGGCCGGCCGTGGGGCCGTCGAGCCCGGCGACCAGGGAGAGCAGCGTGCTCTTGCCGCAGCCGGAGGCGCCGAGCAGGCAGACGAACTCACCCTGCCCGACGGAGAGGGAGACGTTGTCGAGGGCCAGCAGGCCGTTCTTGCCCTGACCGTAGATCTTGGAAACGCCGTCCAGCCGGACCGCGGGCTCGCTGCCCTCGGTCCGGCTGGACGTCCGCTCCCGGAGCGGAGCTGTCACTTGCCCTCCTACTGAGTACGGGTCGGACGGTTACTTGTCGACGACCGCGGTCTCGCCCTTGGCCTTGAGGATCTCGTTGAGCTGGGCGAGGTCGTAGATGCCGTTCAGGTCGACGGGCTGCAGCAGGCCGATCTTGATCGCGTGGTCCGCGCTGCCGACCAGCGAGGAGGCGATCGGGTCGTTGGTGAAGGTGATGTTCTTGAAGACGCTGTCCAGGACTTCCTGCTTGAGCGGCTTGCCGGTCAGCTTCTCCAGCGCGCTGTTAACGGTCTTGGCGGCGTCGGCCGGGTCGCTGTTGATCGCCGCGTTGGCCTCGACGTGTCCTTCGAGGAGCTGCTTGACCGTCTCGGGGTGCTGGGCGGCGAACTCCTGACGGACGATCAGGTGAGTGATCACGAACTGCTTGTTCGGCCAGAGGTCGCGCTCGTCGACGAGGATCTTGCCCTTGCTCTCCTGGATCAGGCGGCTGGCGAACGGCTCGGGCACCCAGGCGCCGTCGATGTCGCCGGTGGCGAAGGTCTGCAGGGTCTGGGAGTTCTCCTGCGGGACGATGTTGACGTCGCCGCCGCCCTTGGTGTCGGTCTTCAGACCCTTCTCCTGCAGCCAGTAGCGCAGGGCCACGTCCTGGGTGTTGCCGAGCTGCGGTGTGGCGATCTTCTTGCCCTTGAGGTCCTCGGGACCGTTGATCTCGGGCTTGACCACCAGGTACACGCCCCCGGAGGCCGAGCCGGCGACGATCTTGATCGCCTTGCCCTTGGACTTGGCCCAGGCGTTGATGGCCGGGTTGGGGCCGATGTAGGTGGCGTCGATCGCGCCGGAGAAGACCGCTTCGATCGCGGCGGGACCGGCGTTGAAGGAGCTGGTCGTGAGCTTGGTGCCGCCGAGGTGCTTGGCGAAGAGACCCTTCTCGATGCCGACCAGCGCCGTGGAGTGCGTGATGTTGGGGAAGTATCCGAGCCGGACCTCCGCGAGCTTGTCCCCGCCACCGGTGGCGGATGCCGTGGTCCCCGCCGTCTCCGTGCCCCCGCAGGCGGTCGCCAAGGTCGTGAGCGCCAGTGCGGCCAGTGCGGCCACCACCCCGCGAACCCTGCGAGCGTTCATAACCACTCCCTAATTCCTACTTAATAAGTCGGTTATATGTATATAAGAGCCTGCTATGCCTAGCGGTCAAGTAGGAATCGATGGGAAGGCTCCATCGTTACGGCTCCGTGCCCTTGGCCGCGAGCCTGTGACCCCTTCCCCTGGGCCGTTGCCCGCCGCTGCCCCGGGCGCCGGAGAGCTGCGCCGGGTGCCGGAGAGATCCGCGAAGCACGATGGCCGAGCCGGTGGCCGAGTCGGTGGTCGAGCCGCCCTGACAGAGGCCGGTACGGTGGCCTCGGGCGGCCACCGGGCCATGCTGATCGAGGTTGGCATGGCGGCCTCGGGCGAGCATGCCTGAACGACGTGCTGTCACGGCTCGTCGGCGGGTCGTCCGGCGTCGACCACCTGGCAGATCGGACGGCTCAGCACCAGAAGGCCGGACGTCTCAGCAGGACTGCGCCTCGAAATCCAACGCCCATAGGTCAAGGTCTCGAAGAGGGAAGGCGTCCCGCTCCGCGCGCCGCCGGTGTCAGTTGCAGGCGCTGTCGAGGGTGACGGCATCCTCTTCCGTGTGCCTGCGGGGGCCTCTGGCGAGACCGGGGGCGGCGGGCTCGGCCTTCGACTCCGACTCCGACTCCGACTCCGCCAGGATGGTGCTGATCTTGTGCTTGATCAGCGGGTAGTCCGGGTAGGCGGTGTTGATCAGCGGTGGGACGAACTGGAAGCTCTTGATCTTCGCCTGCTTCACCTTGTCGGACAGGTCGATCAGGTTCGGCAGCAGCGCCTGCGGGATGTCGGTGGAGACGGCGTGCATCGTGGCGTCAGCCAGCTTCTCGAAGCTCCTGAGCACCGTCACCGGGTCGGCCTGCTTGGCGACGGCGTTCATCAGGCACTTCTGCCGGCCCATGCGGACGTAGTCGTCGCTGTAGGTGCGGGCCCTGCCGAACCAGAGCGCCTCCTCGCCGGACAGCTTGTGGGTGCCCGCCCGGATCAGGCCCTCGTTCTGCCTGCCGTACACGATGGGCTGTTTGACGGTGACCTTCACCCCGCCCATCGCGTTGATGATGTCGGCGAAGCCGCTCATGTCGACCATGGCGTAGTTGGTGATGTCGAGCCCGGTGATCTCGCTGATCGTTCTCTTGAGCAGGGTCGGGCCGCGGTGGCCCCGGGGGGCACCCGGGACCATGTCGGGATAGTCCTCGGCGTACTGGAAGACCTCGTTGAGGAGGCCCGGTGTGTACGGCGATTCGCCTCCGAAGCCATAGGGGAAGCGGTCGCGGGCCGGACCGGCGGGCATCGGAACGCGCTCCAGGTTCCTGGGCAGGCCGAACAGGACGGTCTCGCCCGTCCTGGTGTCGATGCTGGCGACGGTCATGCTGTCGGTGCGCACGCCGGGCCTGCCGGGGGCGGCGTCGGCACCGATCAGCAGCAGGTTCACCCGTTCGCGGCCCCGCCACGGGTCCACCGGGATCGGAGCGGTGTTCGCCGCGAACACCGAGGTGACCACGCGCTGGGAGACGAGGGCCAGGCGGGCCACGTAGGCCATCGGGGCGATCACCAGCGCACACAGCAGGCCGACCGCGAGAGCGGAGAGGTAGCGGGCCGTGTCCGGCATGGACTCGGGGCGGACCAGTTGGTAGGACCGGATGACCACGGCGACGGTGGCGGCGGCGAACAGCAGCGCGGACAGCGCGAAGGTCCGCAGCCAGTCCGGCTGCACGGCCAGGGAGATCAATTCCGACTGGGCCTGGAGCAGGGTGACGGTGACGGCGGTGACGAGGATCGCGTAGCCGCCCATCAGGAGGACGCCCGTGACGCGGCGGCCTGCCCACAGGTGGGCCAGGCCCCACACCGCGGCCGAACCCAGCGTTAGCGCGAGGCTCACTGCGACGCTCTGACCAGCCCGTTTACCTGCCATCTTTCTAACATCTCCTGTCTGCCGCCCGCACGTGTCACAGGTTAGTAACGGTTGTCGGATGAATGGGCTATGTGGTCGTGCGACGCGCTGGGAGGGCCGGGTCAAGCTTCGGTGTGCGGAGTCCGTCGTTCCGGGTGATCACCGCTCCGCAAATCATGGATAAAAAGGACGATAAGTGTGTTTCTGCAGGTGGGACGGGGGATTGTGGAGTAGAAGAGGGGAGGGGAACCGTGCGGGCGGTGATATCTGTGATCTTGATTGCGCTCGGCTGCACCTTCGCCCCCATCACCCTTGTCGGGTTCTGGGTGGCGGACGAGGCCTCCGAAACCGGCGGCTACGTCGAGGACATGGCGCCCCTGGCCGACGATCCGAACATCCAGGACGCCGTCGTCGACCGCATCACCAACAAGATCACAAGACCGTTGCGGAGGCAGGCGCTCACGCCCACCGAGAACCTCGTCCACGATCTGGTCAGAGGGGTCGTCGAATCCGGCGCCTTCCCCGCCATCTGGAGAGACGTCAACCGGGCGGCGTATCTGCGGCTCATGCCGATGCTGTCCGGTGAGGGCGCGTGGATGCCGCCCACCCGGGAAGCCGCCGTCGGCCTTGACCTCACACCGGTGTACGACCGGACCAGGGATTCGGTGAACGACCTGGTCAGGGAGGAACTGGGAGAGGATCCTCCCGTGTTGCGGCCGACGATCGACCTATTCTCCTCGGCCGACCTGGTCAGGGCGCGGACCGCCTACACCTGGTTGATCGATATGAAGTGGGTGTCTCCCGTCCTGACCCTCGGCTTCCTCGCGGCGGGGGTGCGCCTGGCACGTGACCGCGGGAGGGCGCTGATCGGCGCGGGTCTCGGCCTGGCCGCGAGCATGTTCGCGCTGGCCGTCGCCCTGGCCGCGGTCCGCAGCGTCTACCTGCCCGACTATGTGGGGAGTGCGACGACGGTCGAGGCCGCGACCATCGTCTTCGACGCGCTGACCGGGACCCTGAGGGCCGGCCTACGGATCCTCTTCGTGGCCGGCCTGCTCGTGGCGGGCATGACCTACCTGAGGGCCCACCGGGAACAGCTCTTCCCCGTCACCATCCGGCGGCGCCCTCGAAGGACGTCTCCGCGGGCTGAAACCCCAGCCGTTCGCGGGCCGCGGTGATGTCGAGGGTCCGCTCCACCGCGAGGTGGCCCGCGGCGTAGCGGGTGAGCCGGGGCGGACGCCGCCGTCCGAACAGCCGGAACACGCTCTCGGCGACGGCGGCGAGCGGCTCGGCCAGCCCGAGGGGCAGATAGTACGGCTCCGCGTCGATGCCGCGTTCGGTGAGGATCGCGCGCAGCGCGTCGTCGAGGACGACGGGTTCGGCGTCGGTCACGTTGAACACGCCATGCCCGACGGGGCCGGCGGCGGCGAGCAGGCACGCCTCGACCAGGTTGTCCACCGAGGTCAGGCTGACCCGCTGGCGCCCGTCGCCCACCGCCAGGAGCCTCCTGCCCCGGACCGCCCCCAGCACCCTCGGCAGCAGAGTGGTGTCCCCCCGGCCGTAGACGGCGTGCGGTCGCAGCACGATCGCCCTCCGCAGGGTCCTCTCGGCGGCGGCCTTCGCGGCGCCGTAGGCGTTGAGGTACCGGCTCACGGGAGCCATGTCCTCGGTGGCCATGACGGTCGGCCGGAACGGGTCGTAGACGCTGGCCGTACTCACGTGCACGAACCTGGCGCCCGGGAAGGCGGCGGCCGCGTTGCGTGTGCCGTCCACGTTGGCCGCCCAGATGTCCCGCGGCCGCCCCCAGTCCGTGACGCTCCCCGCACAGTGGATCACCGCGTCCACCTCCGGTGGCTCCGGCCCGGCTCCCAGCAGGTCCCAGGAGGTGTACGGCGCGCCGCCCAGCTGGCCGGGTTCCACCGACGGCCGTCTGCCGAAGGCGGAGACCCGCCACCCTCGCCGTACGGCGGCGCGGCAGACCGCCCCGCCCACGAACCCCGAGGCTCCGGTGACCGCGATCCTCACCACGGCCCCCGCGTCAGGAACCCGGTCATCGCGATCCTCACCACGGTCCTCCCGCCTCAGGCACGGCGGGTGAGAAGGCTGCGGAGGGCGGCGCGGTCGAGCTTGTCGGCGCGGCCGGAGCGGGGGAACGAGCCGAGGGGCTCGACCCGGTCGGGGAGGGCGCCGGCGTCCATGACCGCGGGCAGGGCCTTCCACACCGCGTCGCCGTCGTAGCCGTCGGCGGGGACGACGGCCAGCACGACCTCCTCGTCTCCGGTCTCGGGGTCGGCGAGTCCGACGATTGCCGCCTCGGCAACCCCGGGCAGCGCGGCCACGGCGGGCTCGTACAGGCCGGGGTAGATGTTCACCCCGCTGCGGAGGATCATGTCCTTCTTCCGTCCCAGCAGGACGATCCTGCCTTCCTCCAGGCGGACCAGGTCCCCGGTCGCGACCTCCCGCAGCGGATCCTCGCCGAGATAGCCCCGGGCGAGGTGGGGACCGGACACGAACAGTTCGCCGTCCTCCGCGACCCGGATCCCGACCCCCGGCAGGGGCGCCCCGAGCAGATCGCCCTCGGCCTGGGCCAGCTTCTCCCGCGCGGAGGCGACTGCGATCGGCAGCGCCTCGGTCATCGCGTAGACCGACAGCACCTCGGGTCCGGCCTCGACCGCCCGGCGAAGCACGGCCGGCGGTGCGGGAGCCGAGCCGAGCAGCAGGTGGCGCAGGGTCTCCGGGAGCCTGGGCGTCCTGCGGAGCAGCCTGTCCAGGTGCACCGGAACGGCGAACGTGTGGGTGGCCCCCCTGGCGGCCAGTTCGGCGGTGAGGTCCCCGCCACCGGGCAGCGACCAGGTGGCTCCGGCCAGCAGCGCGGGCAGACCCAGCATGAGCTGGTCGGTGTGCACGACGTCGCCGGGTCCCAGCGGGAACGCGCCGCGGAAGAGCGCCAGCCCCGCCGCCAGGGACCCCCGCGTGTGCACCACGCCCCGCGGGCGGGCGGTGGTCCCCGAAGTGAAGATCACCGCTGCCGGCTGGTCCCCGTGGGTGGTGTACGGCCCTCGCGGCGCCGGGCCGGAGCCGGACGACCGGAGGATCCGGGACAGCCGTACTGCTCCCCGAGGGACGCCGGGCAGCCACGGCCCCGTGTGGAGGTGGCGGACGGCCTGGCCGGGAAGGGGGTCGCGGAGGTCGGGCAGGAGCAGGCCCCGGCGGCGGGCCAGGCCCCTGAGCGGCCCACTCAGAAGATGGAGCAGGGACTCGGTCACCACCCACCTCGGCCGGGTGGCGGCCATGCGGGCGGCGAGCACCTCGGGAGCCAGCCCGGGGTCGGCGAGCACGAGCATCCCGCCCGCCGCCACCGCCCCCAGCGCGAGCGCCACCGCGTCCACCCCCGGCCGCACCGCGAACAGCACGCCGTCCCCGGGCCGCAGCCCGTCCGCCGCGCCCGGTCGCCCGGCCATCGCGTCCCGGACCGCGTCCACCCGCCGGGCCAGCTCGCCGTAGGTGACTTTGCGGCCCCGGCCGTCGACGACGGCGACCCGTCCGGGCTCCCGCCCGGCGGTGGCCATGATGCCGGTGATGATGTCGTCGCTCATGCCGCGGTGATCCACAGGTGCTCGTAGGTGGGGATGAGGACTCCCCTGGCCGCGCGCCGCCGTACGACGCGCACCCGGTGGGAGAGCAGGACCGCGGCCACGGCCCGGATCTCGGCCAGGGCCAGGGGGTAGCCGATGCAGAAGTGCGGGCCGGCGCCGAACCAGAGGCGGCGCAGCTCGGGCGGGTGCCCGCGCGAGGGGTCGAACGGGCCGTGGGCGCGGGCACAGTTGTGAGTGACGATCAGCACCCGGTCGCCGGGCCGTACCGCCACCCGGCCGATCCGCGCGGCGGAGGCCACCGAACGCAGCATCACCGGCGTCGGCGTGGTGATCCGCATGGCCTCCTCGATCACCGGGTCCAGGTCGTCCACCTCCGTCCGGTGGTCGTGCAGGAGGGCGATCAGCCGGGGCACGAAGGTGGCCACCGTCTCGGTGCCGGTCAGGAAGAACGCACCGGCGGCGCCCCTGGCCTCGGCGGACGACAGCCCCTGCGCCCGCATCCGGCCCATGACGGTGGCGGGGTCGCCGGTGTCGTAGGCGGCCTGCGCGACGTCCCCGATCCCGTCCAGCACCCGTCTGGCGGTCGCCACCTGCCCCGCCCGCAGCCGGCGGGACCTCAGCGAGACCATCGAGACGACCCGCTCCCCGTCGGCGAACAGCGCGCGGGCGCGGGCCTCGGAGACCTCACCCAGCCCGATCACCCGGCAGATCACCGCCCCGGCCATCACCCGCATGGCATCGACCAGGTCGACGGTCTCGCCGTGCGCCAGCCGGGCGGACAGTTCCGCCAGGGGATCGCGCAGCACGTCGGAGACCAGCGCCGAGACGTATGCGGAGGTGAACAGCGGCATCAGTTTCCGGCGGAGCGAGAGGTGCGCCGCACCCTCCATGTTGAGCAGCACCGAGGGGCCGAGCACCGGCGTCCACAGGTCGCCGGGTGAGCCGGGACCGTCCTTGCGGAACCGCTCGTCGGTCAGTACGGCGCGCGCGGTGGCGGCGTCGTTCACCACGACCCCCAGCCCCGGCACCCGGACCACCGGCCCGAGGCGGGCCAGCAGCCGCATGAGCGGGTAGGCGAAGGGGTGCGCGGCCAGCTGGAGCCGGGCTTCGTGGTTCACCGGATATCGATCACTTCGGGGCGGTAGTGGTGGTCGGCGTACCAGGCCAGGGTGCCCGCCAGGCCGTACGCCCGCAGGCGCCGGACGGAGCCGAAGACGACCACGTCGCGGCGGGAGCCGTACGCGGAGGTGAGCGTGCGGACCCGGTTGACCAGGGCGCGGTCCTCGTGGACCTCCTCGATCGCGGTCCTGGGGAAGCCTCCCGCCCGCTCGTAGAGCGACGCGGTGATGGCCAAAGTCGCACCGGGCATCATCACGTACGGGCCGAGGTACTCCGATGACCGGTTGCCGGGCCGGAAGCGGCCGAACGCCGCGGCCACGCTCACCACGGACGGGATGAGGTACCGCTCCCAGAGCTTCAGCGGGAACTCGTCGGTGCGGGGCGCGAGCCGGCCGCCCACCATCTCCAGCCCGTCACCGAACGCGCGCCGGATGTTGCGCACCCAGTCGGGGCGGGGCAGGCAGTCGGCGTCGGTCCTGGCCAGATGGGTCGCGCCGTGCGCGATGGCGTGGCGCATCCCGGTGTCGGAGGCGGCGCCGGTGCCCTTGCGGGTCTCGGTGACCACCCGGACGCCGTGGCGGCCGACGATCCCGGCGGTGCCGTCGGTGCTCGCGTTGTCCACCACGACCAGGGTGAAGTCGCGGTCCTCCTGCGCGGCCAGCGCGCGGAGCGTCGCCTCGATGCCGGTGGCCTCGTTGTAGGCCGGAACGATCACCCAGAGGTCCATCACATCTCCGCCAGCATCACGCCCGCGCTGATCCCGCCGCCGAGGCCGAGCAGCGCCACCCGGTCACCCGGACGCCATCCGCCCAGCTCCAGTTGGAGTGGCAGCGTGGTCGAGGCGCAGTTTCCGTGTTCGGTCAGGCTCACCACCAGTTTCTCCTCGGGGATGCCCAGTGTTTCCGCGAGGAGAAGCAGGTACGGCAGCGCCACCTGGTGCACCGCCACGATCTCGAAGTCGTCCCAGCTCAGGCCGGTCTGTTTGAGCGCGTTGCGGAAGATGTCCGGGCCGATCCGCTCGAACGCCTCCTTCAGCCGTCGCCCGTCGCCCCGGAAGTAGGAGTATTCGTGGTCGCGTGGATGCGCCGACCCGCCGCCCGGCAGGGTGCCGATCGCCCACGCCGCGGAGTCGGCGGAGAAGTCGCGGTAGAAGATGCCGCGTTCCGCGTCCGCGGCGACCAGCACCGCGCACCCGGTGTCCGAGAGCGTGTATCCGGCGAAGGAGTCCACGAACTGCGCCCGGTCCCCGACCCGCCACCGGATCGCCCGGGACGGCACCTCGCCGGAGCAGACCAGCACCTTGCGGTGCGCACCGGACAGGATCAGGGCCTCGGCGACCTGGATCCCGTTGAGCATGCTGTTGCAGGCGTTCTTGACGTCGAAGACCGGGCAGGACAGGCCGAGCTTCGCGGCGACGATGTGCCCGGTCGCGGGCTCCACCATGTCCTGCGAGGCGGAGGCGAAGATCAGCAGATCGGTGCCGACGTGGTCGAGCCCGCGGGCGGCCTCGGCCGCCAGATCGGAGGCCTGCTGGTCGTCGCGGGCGAGGTGCCGTGACCGGATGCCCGTCAGCCGCTCGACGACTCCCCGGTAGGGCACATACCCCTCGATCCGCCGCTCCACCTCCGCGCTGGTCAGCATCTGTTCCGGCAGATACGTCGCGACGCCCGTGATCCGGGCTCTCATCGCTCCCCCTGTGTGGCGTCAAGTCTCCGATGTCCGCGCAATGTATCGGAAAAGAATGGCAATTGTCCTGGTCATCGAGGTCACACCGGTTTTCCCGGCGCACCGGGAAAACCCCGCCGTCGCACCGGGCGGTGGGGCATGAGCCGCTCCACGATGGGTAGCCGCTGGGAACATGAGCGATGTTCAGACGGGGACGGTGACCACGAAGGTCCCCGCGCGGTTGGACCGGCTGCCATGGTCACGATGGCACTGGATGATCGTTGTGGGGCTGGGGACCGTATGGATCCTCGACGGCCTCGAAGTGACCATCATCGGCAACCTCTCCGCCCAGCTGGCCAAGGAAGGCAGCGGTCTGGCGATCACCCAGACCCAGGTGGCCGGTACGGCGGCGGCCCTCTACGTGGCCGGGGCGTGCTTCGGGGCGTTGTTCTTCGGCTGGCTCACCGACCGGTTCGGCCGCAAGAAGCTTTTCATCATCACGATGATCGTCTATCTGATCGCCACCGCCGCGACCGCGCTGTCGTTCTCCGCGTGGTGGTTCTTCCTCTTCCGGTTCCTGACCGGTTTCGGCATCGGCGGGGAGTACGCCGCGATCAACTCCGCCATCGACGAGCTGATCCCGAGCCGCCACCGCGGCCGCATCGACATCATCATCAACGGCAGCTACTGGCTCGGTGCCGCCGGTGGAGCGCTGCTGACCGTCCCGCTGCTGAACAACTTCGCGGTGAACGTCGGCTGGCGCATCGCCTTCGGCCTGGGCGTGGTCCTCGGCCTGGGGATCCTGCTCGTCCGGCGGCACGTGCCGGAGAGCCCGCGCTGGCTGTTCATCCACGGCCGGGACCGGGAGGCGGAGGACCTGGTCGACGGCATCGAGGAGCGGATCGAGCACGAGAAGGGCGTCCGGCTGGAGGAGCCCTCGCAGTCCATGACCATCCACCAGCGCAAGTCCATCGGCTTCGGCCGGATCGCGCACACCATGGTCGCCCGCTACCCCAAGCGCACGATTCTCGGCTTCTCGCTCTTCGTCGGGCAGGCGTTCCTCTACAACGCCATCACCTTCGGGTACGCCCAGATCCTGTCGACCTTCTTCAAGATCGACACCAGTACGGGCTACTACTTCGCGGTCATCGCTGTCGGCAACTTCATCGGCCCGCTGCTGCTCGGCCCGCTGTTCGACACCATCGGCCGGGTGCCCATGATCTCCGGCACCTACATCCTGTCCGGTCTGCTGCTGTTCGGTACGGCATGGCTGTTCAACCAGGGGGTGCTGACCGCGGTCACGCTGACCGCCTGCTGGTGCGTCGTGCTCTTCTTCGCCTCGGCCGGGGCGAGCGCGGCCTATCTGACCGTCAGCGAGATCTTCCCGATGGAGACCCGGGCCATGGCCATCGCGTTCTTCTACGCGATCGGCACCTTCGTCGGCGGCATCGCCGGTCCGCTGGTCTTCGCCAACCTGGTCGAGAGCGGCAGGCCGGGCGACACCGCGCTGGCCTTCTCCATCGGTGCCACCCTCATGGTCGCGGCCGGGTTGGTCGAGGTGTTCCTCGGGGTGAAGGCCGAGCGCAGGGGCCTGGAGGACATCGCCGAGCCGCTGAGCACCGCGTCGTCCTGACGAGGTACGGACGTCCGCGAGGGGGCGCACCGCGGCTCGCGGTGCGCCCCCTCGCGGACGTCGTGCCGATGGTCACGGCCCAGGGGTCCGCGCCGCCGGTGGGAGGCTTGATACGATAGTCATTATCATTTGAGCATCTGTTCAGGAGTTTTCCCATGAGTGCCCTCACCGATCTGGACGCCTGCACCAGCGTGGAGCCGGATGAGGGCAGAGTGGCGGCGACGCGGGACCGGCTCGTGACCGCGGCGGAGGCGACCCGGCTCGCCGACCTGTTCCGGTTGCTGGGCGATCCGACGCGGGCCCGGTTGCTGTACGCGCTGCTGGAAGCCGGTGAGCTCTGCGTCTGCGATCTCACCGAGACGGTGGAGGTCAGCGACACCGCCGTGTCGCACGCGCTCAGGCTGCTGCGGACCGCGGGCATCGTGACCAGCCGCCGGGCCGGGCGGATGATCTACTACCGGCTCGCCGACGTCCACGTCCGGCTGCTCCTCGACCTCAGCCGCGAGCACCTCCGGCACGGCTGAGCCGTGCCGCCGGTTCAGGCCCCGGCCGGCTCCGGCGCTGACCCCGCCGGCCGGAACGTGCGGCGGTAGGCCATCGGCGAGATGCCGATGGCCGCGTGCAGGTGCTGCCTGAGTGAGGCGGCGGTGCCGAACCCGGCCCGCAGGGCGACCCCGTCCACCGGCAGGTCACTGGCCTCCAGCAGGCGGCGGGCCAGCTCCAGCCGCTGCAGGATGAGCCACTGGCCCGGGCTGACCCCCATCTCGTCGCGGAAGCGCCGGGTGAAGGTGCGCCGGCTCATCCGGGCGTGGGCGGCCAGCTCGACCAGGGGGAGCGGCAGGTGCAGGCGCTCCAGGGCCCAGGCCCTGGTGGCGGCGGTGGTGGCCGTGGACGGCTCGGGGATCGGGCGCTCGATGAACTGGGCCTGGCCGCCGTCCCGCCACGGCGGGACGACGCAACTCCGGGCCACCATGTTGGCCGTCTCGCTGCCGTGGTCACGGCGGACGATGTGCAGGCAGAGATCGACCCCGGCGGCCACCCCGGCCGAGGTCAGCACGTCGCCGTCGTCCACGAACAGGACATTGGGGTCGACTTTGACCTGGGGGAACAACATCTGGAAGGACTCGGCGTGGCTCCAGTGCGTGGTCGCCGGGCGGCCGTCGAGCAGTCCGGCCGCCGCGAGCACGTAGGCGGCGGTGCAGATGGAGACCAGCCGGGTGCCCGGCCGGATGCGGGCGATCGCCTCGGCCAGCGGCCCGGGAAGCCGGCCCTCCAGGGAGATCGGGCCGAGGGCGTGGGTGGCCGGGATGACCACGGTGTCCGCGGTGGCCAGCGCCTCGGCCCCGTGCTCCACCGAGATCGAGAAGTCGGCGTCGGTGCGGACCGGGCCGCCGTCGACGGTGCAGGTGATCACCTCGTAGAGCGGCTTGCGGTCCGGCCCCCTGGCCACCCCGAAGATCCGGGCCGGGATGCCCAGCTCGAAGGGGATGACGCCGTCCAGGGCGAACACCACGATCCTGTGCATGGCCTGATTCTTGCACATAATGAATTCAGGCCAATTTCGCCCCGGCGGGTGATGTCGGGATCGATTCTTTGCGATGGCGACCAGGGCTTTCCTGATCCACGGGGGTATTCATCGCCATGTGATCAAATATCTGGCGGGGACGGTGGTGGTGACCTTCGGCGTGCTGGGATCCCCGGCGCCGGTGTCGGCCAGGCCGCGGGCTCTGCATCCTGGTGACTACGCGAAGATCGTGGAGCGGCTGCAGGAACGGTTACGGGAGTTGAAGTTCTCCCCGGGCCTGGTGAACGGCTACTACGGCACGGAGACCCAGGTCGCGGTCTGGGCCTTCCAGAAGTCACAGGGACTGGTGGCGGAGGACAGGGTCGGCGCGGAGACCTGGCGGGCGCTGGCCGATCCGCGGCGGATGGCGCCGCTCGTACCCACGGGCCGGCCCCAGCGGGTCGAGATCGACCTGAGCCGCCAGCTCCTCATCGCCTACCGCCGTGACCGCCCGGTCCTCATCTCCCATGTCTCCACGGGCAGCGGGACCTATTTCTGCCAGTACGGCTACAGCTCCAGCACGCTCACCCCGGCGGGGGACTTTCGCCTCGTCAAGCGAGCCAGGCACGCGACGGTCGATCCGAAAGTGACGACGGACGAAGCGATCTCCTTCGAAAGGGACCCCGCCGTCGACTTCACCAGCGGCCTCATGGGCGGGCTCATGGGCGTCAAGGCGGACCCGGTGGGGAGGCGGCCGGCGGAACCGCTGATCCCGGTTCCCGCGCAGCGGCCGGCCTCGGGGTGCGTCCGGGTCCCGGCGCACGTCGCCGAGTGGCTCTTCCGCATGGTCGTGGTGGGCGAACCGGTCTACGTCCGGTCCAGGCCCTAGGCGGGGACGTCCGACAGCGGGGGGCGCAGGCCCTAGGCGGGGACGTCCGACAGCGGGAGGCGCAGGACCAGCCGGGCGCCGTGACCGGTCATGCTGTCGGCGGCGTAGAGCCTGCCCTGGTGCGCCGAGGCGATGTCCCTGGCGATGGGCAGACCCAGCCCCGTCCCTCCGGCACACCGGCTGCGCGCGGCATCCAGCCGGGTGAACCTCTGGAAGACCCGGTCCCGCTGGTCCGCCGGGATGCCGAGCCCGTCGTCGGTGACCTCCAGCACGGCCTCGGCCCCTTCGCTGCCGACGTGGACCTCGACCTCGTCGGTCGCGTGCCGGTCGGCGTTGGCGAGCAGGTTGGTCAGTAGCCGGGACAGCTGGATCCTGTTGCCCTGGACCACCACGTCGGGTTTGAGGCGCAGCAGGACCTTGTGCCGGCACGGCTGCCGCTTCACCTCGCCGGCGACGAGCTGGCCGAGGTCGATCTGCTCGCGCGAGTCACGCACCCCGGCATCGAGGCGGGCGAGCATGAGCAGGTCGTCCACGATGGTCTGGAGCCGCTCGGCGTCGGCCAGCGCGGACCGCATCGTCAGGGCCGGCTCCTCCGCCTCGGGGTCGGCGAGCGCCAGTTCGAGCTTGGTGCGCAGTCCGGTCAGCGGGGTGCGCAGCTCGTGCGAGGCGTCGGAGGCGAAGCGGCGCTGGACCTCCACGGCCCGCTCCAGTCGCTCGAGGGTCGTGTTGACGGTCCGGGTGAGCTCCTGCATCTCGTCCTCCCGCTCGCACGGGGTCATCCGTCGGCTGAGATCGGAGGTGTCGGTTATCTCGGCCATCTCGGTGCGGATCCGTCTCACCGGTTCCAGGATCCGGCCGACCGTCCGCCAGACACCCCCGGTGAGCAGCGCCAGTAGGACGAGGGAGAGGACGGCCAGCGCGGCCTCCACGATGGGGTTGCTGAGCACCGGTGGCCGGGGTCTCGCCGCATAGATCATGACGTCTCCATAAGGGGAGCCGCTCTGCCGATAGCCCACCGTGATGAAGCACCTCCATCTGCCTCCGGACGTCGTACAGGTCGTCTCGTCCACCCGGCTCTCGTCCCCGGCGGGCCACGCCCTGCTGATCGCGGGCTCTCCCTCCATCATCGGACTGGCCGCGAGAACCCGGCCGTCGCGGGCGACGACCTGGAGTCGGCTGACCTGGTCCGTCGGCAGCGTGCTGACCGGCTTGCCCTGGCCGACGGCCTTGGACGCCTCCTGTGCCGCCGCCGCCACGCTGTCGACGGTTTCCTGCAGCACCTCGGCCCGTACGGTCAGCGATGTCGCGAGTGTCCCGACTCCCAGCAACATTGCGAAGATCAGGAACGCGGTCAGCGTCGCCCGGCCCTGGATCGAACGTGGATAGCGCGGTGCGAGCACATCCCCCCCTGGAAATCAACCCCTACTCCCTTATAAGCGGAGAGTGTTCATCCAGAGGCAAAGGTGTTATATGGTCTTATGCTCGTTTAGTCGGCCTGCTCGGTTCCCTCTCTGCAACCTGCCGTGACCCTCCTTAAAAGGACAATAAGTCCCTTAAAGGGACGATCAGGCGCCCGCGCAGGAGTCATGGGTGGCGTCGAAGCCCTTGAGGCTGTCGGTGTCGTCCTGCCGGAGGGGCTTGAGCCCCTTCCAGTCGTCGCCGATCGTCAGGATGAGCCGTGCCGTGGTCGCCCGCGGCACGGACCGGCCGGTGGACGCGAGCAGGTCACGGGTGAGGGTCGGCGCCCCGGGAGCACCGTTCGGCGAGGAGGCGACCGTGGTCTTCGGGTACGGCTTGCGCGGCGCGTCGCCGACCTTGGCGATGTGGTAGCCCCGCTCCTCCAGCCGGACGGCGACCAGCGCGGCGAGGCCGGAGCGGCCGGTCCCGTTGCGCACCTCGACCTGGATCTTCGATCGGGACATCTTGGACTGGCCGCCCTTGACTCCGGAACCGGCGACCGCCCTGTCCTGGGCGACGATCTGGAACAGCTTCCTGCTCTGCGGCTCGACCCACTCCACCCGGCCGGGATAGGTGACCGAGTAACGCCAGGGAGTGGTGATGAAGTGGATCTGCCCGGCGGCCAGGCCCTGTGCGCTGGTCGCCAGGTCCTTCATGACGAGGGGGGTGAGGCCGGGATCGGTGGTGACGGACTTGGTGGCCGCGTCGAGGAAGCCGAAGAGCCTCGCGGGGTCGGTGAGAGTCTCGCCGCTCATCACCTTCTTGACCATGGACGCGATGAACATCTGCTGGCGCTGGATGCGTCCGATGTCGGAGCCGTCGCCCAGGCTGTAGCGGGTCCGGACGTAGCCCAGGGCCTGCTCGCCCCTGAGCGTCTGCCGGCCCGCAGGCAGGGTGAGCAGGGCCTTCTTGTCGTGGATCGGCTCGGGCACACAGACCTCGACCCCGCCGACCGCGTCGACCATGCCCTTGAAACCGGTGAAGTCGACCTTCACGAAGTGGTCGACGTGGATGCCGGTGAGCGATTCCACGGTCTTCCAGGTGCAGGCGATGCCGCCGGAGTTGAACGATTCGTTGATCATGCCCAGATGCGCCTGCTGACCGGGCAGCCCCTGCTTGGCCTGGCACTGCGGGAGCTGGACCATCGAGTCCCGGGGGAAGCTGACGACCATCGCGTTGTCCCGCTTCGGCGAGATGTGCGCCAGCATGATCGTGTCGGTCCGCTCGCCGGGGAACTTTCCGTACTTGGCGTTCTTGCCGCCGCGCTGGTCCGACCCGACGACCAGGACGTTCAGCGCCTTGGTCGCCACCTTGACCGGACGGACGCCCAGATCCTCCTTCGTGACGTCGATCTGTTTGACGTTCCCGGCCAGCTTGACGTAGGCCCCGCCCACCGTCGCCGCCACCGCGACCACGATGGCGGCGACCACCGCCACCACCCACCACAGCCACCTGCGGCGGCGCGGGCGTGGACCCGGTTTCGCGGGTCCGGTGGGTGCGTCGATCAACCCGCTGCTCACGTGACTCCTGATGGGGTGGGCCAGGGCGTGCACCCATGGCTGAGGAGCCGGATACCGGCCGTCGCCGAGTGTACTAATCCTCTATAAGAGGCAGATAAGAACTCACAATTATCCCTTCTGTGACAGATCATCCAGGAAGGAGACGCCGGCGGCATCCACGCTTCCGCTGGACCGGGCGGCGGGCCGGTATGTTCGCCCCTGTTACGATCCGCCGATGATTATCCGTAATGGTGGACATGACGATGTCCCGGCCGTGCTGCAGATGTTCGACAGCGCGGTGGCATGGCTGACCGCGCAGGGCCGTACCGGCCAGTGGGGCAGCGAGCCGTTCTCCGCCAGCCCCGCCCGCGTCGAGCAGGCCACCTCCTGGGCGGGCGCCGGTGGGATGCGCATCGCCGAGATCGACGGCGAGCCGGCCGGATGCCTGGTCGTCGGGGACGCGATGAAATACGTCTCCCCGGCCTCCGAGCCGGAGCTGTACGTTCAGGTCCTGGTCATCGACCAGCGGTTCCACGGCCGTGGCGTCGGCTCCGTCCTGCTGGAACGCGCCGTCGCCGAGGCGGTGGAGCTGGGGGTCTCGCTGGTCAGGGTCGACTGCTACGCGGGCGACGACGGCCGGCTGGTGAAGTACTACGAGAGCCAGGGATTCACCAGGGCCGAGACCTTCATGGTCGGCGAGTGGCCCGGCCAGGTTCTCCAGATGCGTCTCCCCGCCGGAGGCGTCTGACCTCGGGGATGCCGGGGTCCGCCGGAGGCGTCTGACCTCGGGGATGCCGGGGTCCGCCGGAGGGTCCGGCGGTGTCACATGACGGAAATCTTGAAGGGGGAAGATTGCGTCGATATTTTCAGTGATTTGGGGGACTTGTGGTCGGCGCTCTCGATCATCGTTACCGGGGCGAACACCCCATCCGCACGCTCGCCTACCTTTTCAGGGAGGACCGCTTCCGGCTGCTCGTCGCGGTCGTGGCCTTCCTGGTCAAGCACAGCCCCACCTGGCTGCTGCCGCTGATCACCGCCAACGTCGTCGACATCGTGGGCGGCCACCGTCCGATCACGGAGCTGTGGGTCAACGCGGCCGTGCTGCTCGTCCTCCTGCTCCTCAACTATCCCTTTCACCTGCTCTACGTCCGCTGTCTGCACGGCGCGATCCGGCGGATGGGCATGGACCTGCGCTCCGCGCTCTGCCGCCGGATGCAGCAGCTCTCCATCGGCTACCACTCCCGGGTCAGCGCCGCCGTGCTCCAGACCAAGGTGATCCGTGACGTCGAGAGCGTGGAGCAGACCACCCAGCAGGCCGGCGACATGGGGCTGTCGGCCCTGACCATGCTGGCCGGCGGCCTGGTGGTGATCACCCTGCGGGTGCCCGTCGCACTCCCGGTCTTCGTGCTGGTCGTGCCCGCGGCGGCGTCCCTGGTGATGCGGTTGCGCACCCGGCTGCGGGAGGACAACGAGAGCTTCCGCCGTGAGGTCGAGAAGCTCTCCAGCCGCGTCAGCGAGATGACCACGCTCATCCCGATCACCCGCGCGCACGGCCTGGAGCAGGACGCGCTGCACCGCGTCGACGGCACCCTGACCAAGGTGCTGCGCAAGGGACTCCGGCTCGACCTGCTCAACGGCAGATTCGGCGCGCTGGCCTGGATCCTGCTCAACGTGCTCGGCGCGGTCTTCCTGACCGGCTCGGCGCTCGTCGCCTACTACCAGGTCATCCCCATCACCGTCGGCGACGTGGTCATGCTGACCACCTTCTTCGCCACCCTGACCTCCGCGGTCACCTCCCTGCTCAGCCTGACCCCTGTGATCAGCAAGGGGCTGGCGTCGGTACGGTCGATCGGCGAGGTGCTGCAGGCCCCCGACCTGGAGCACAACGCGGGCAAGGAAAAGGTCTCCGCGGTCCGCGGCGAGGTGGAGTTCCGCGACGTCGAGTTCTCCTACGGGGAGAACGACGAGAACGGCGACGCCCCCGCGGTCACCGGATTCAACCTCACGGTGGTCCCCGGCGAGACGATCGCCCTGGTCGGTCCGTCGGGCGCGGGCAAGTCGACCGTGCTCAACCTCGTCATCGGCTTCCTGCGGCCGACCTCCGGCCGGATCCTGCTCGACGGCCGCGAGATGGAGACCCTGGACATGCGGACCTACCGCAGGTTCCTGTCGGTCGTGCCCCAGGAGTCCATCCTCTTCGAGGGCAGCATCAGGGAGAACGTCACCTACGGCATGACCGACGTCTCCGACGAGCGGGTACGGCAGGCGCTCCGGGACGCCAACGCGATGGAGTTCATCGACCGGCTGCCCGACGGGCTCGACACGGTCGTGGGAGAGCGGGGCGCCCGCCTCTCCGGTGGGCAGAAGCAGCGGCTGGCCATCGCCCGCGCCCTGATCCGCGATCCGCGCGTGCTCATCCTCGACGAGGCCACCTCCGCGCTGGACAACCGGTCGGAGTCGCTCATCCAGGGAGCGCTGGCCCGCCTGGTCGCCGGACGGACGGTCTTCGTCGTCGCCCACCGGTTGTCGACCATCCGCGGTGCCGACCGCATCGTGGTCATGCGTGACGGCGGTATCGAGGAGGTCGGCACCCACGAGGAGCTGATGCGGCTGCGCGGCCTGTACGCCGGGCTGCAGAGCGCCTGAGACCTCGCCGGCCCGGTCGGCCACCGGGTGGGAGGACGTGAGGCGGGATCCCGCGTCCTCCCAAGGATGGTGTGGCCGTACTCCGCGTCCTGCGAGGACGGCGCGGCCGTACTTCGCGTCCTGCGAAGGATGGCGCGGCCGTACTCCGCGTCCTGCGCGGATCGGGTCGGCCTCATCCGGCGCCACCGGTGTCCATCGGGTAGATGCGGAGCCAGTCGACCTCCATCCAGGCCTCTCCCGGGCTGCCCCGCCCCGGGAACCAGTCCAGTTGCAGGCAGGCCGACATCGGGCTGCGGGTCGACATGGCCGAGCGGAACCACTCCTGCCCGTCGAGGTAACCGACCACCCCGCTGGGGCTGTTCTCCACCGCGTAGGTGTGCCAGTCGGTCAGGTCCACCTCGGAGTAGGACTGATCCTGACCCTCGGGAGTCTCCAGGTAGAAGTTCGCCCGCCACTTGCCCGGCCGGTCCATGACACCGAGGAAGTCGATCTCCTCGCCGGTGGCGCTGTGCACGCCCCCGCCGCCGCCGTCCGGCCACAGCAGGGCGATGGGGCGGTACGAATCCGCTCCCTCGTACATGCGGACGCGGGTCTCCCAGCGCCCGTACGCCTGACTGTGACGGCTGCCCAGCCCGGCCGTGGTGCCGTCGGCGCGGCCGTACAGGTAGAGCGACCCCTTCCCGATGAAAAGCTGGTCGGGAGAGCGCTGGCCCTGGTTGTCGTGCCCGGCCGAGTCGTAGACCACCCAGTCGGCCGGGTCGAGGTAGTCGTCGAACTCCGCACACCAGACCGGGGCGCCCCAGCCGTGGGTTCCGGCCGCACTGGCCCCGCCGGCCGGCGCGCTCAGCTCGGTGGAGTCGGTCGGTTCGGTCGGCGCGCTCAGCTCGGTCAGTTCGGCCGGCGCGCTCAGCTCGGTGGAGTCGGTGAGTTCGGTTGAGCCGGTCGGGTCAGTGAGCTCGGTGGAGTCGGTGGAGTCAGTCGGGTCGGTGAGCTCGGTGGATCCGGCTGTGTCTGTGGTGTCGGCTGCGTTCGTGGTGTTCGTGGTGTTCGTGGTGTTCGTGGTGCCGGTGGAACCGGTGGAATCGGCGGGGGTCGTGGTGTCGGTGGAGGGGGAGCAGGAAGCCGCTCCTGCGGTGCCGGAGGCCACCTCACCCCGGGCGGCGCTGATGAGGGTCCCCACCGTCAGCGCCGCCACCATACTCAGCGCTGCCAGCCGTACATGCGATCTGGAGATCATGATGCCTCGATTTAGGGGGTGGGCGCCGCGGGGCCGGAAAGGGGCTTCCAGCCCGCGGCGGTGAACTCGGGGGTGCCGGGCATGGCCGCCTCAGGCGCGGCGGCGGTGACGGGATCGGGGATCCTGACCCAGTCCCCCACCCCGCGCATGCCGGCCTGCCATGCCATGAGCAGGGTTCTGGCGTGCGGTCTGGAGTAGACCGGGTCGGGGTCCCCGATGCCCTTGGTCGCGGTCACCTGGACCAGAAGAGAGACCTGGACCTGGTCGGTTGCGCGGGTCCGCCACTGGACCCCGACCGTCTTCGTCTGCATGGCCGCCCCGTCGGGCAATTTCCCCGACTCGGGGAGACCGAGGGTCTTCCGCCACTCGGTGGCGGCGGCCTGCGCACCGGCCCGGGCCGCGTCCTGCTGTTCCGGCGGAACGTACAGGACCACGGACTGCTCGGCCTGGGCGGTGTCCAGCGTCCACTCGGCCTCCAGTGCGGCCGCCGCCGCCGAGACCGCCCCCAGGTCGGTGTGGGGGAACCCGACGGGGTTGCCACCGTCGCCGTTGTAGCCGGAGGGCGAGGCGAGCACGACGGCGCCGGAGGTGGCGTCCGCGGTACTGGCCGGTGTGGGGACGGGCTCCGGATGCAGCGCCCGCCACCCGCTGATCGTCAGGAGGATCGCTCCCACGATCGAGACGACCACGATGATCATCCGCCGGGAACCGCGCCCGGGAGGGCTCAGGTCCCAGTCGAGAGCGGGGTCCTCGGCCACCGGCGGCACTAGTGGCTCCGGTCGGGCCGTACGCCGAACGCCTGTCCCGCGGCGGCTGCCAGCCGCAGGTACGCCCCCCGGGTGGTGGACTGGAGACGGACCAGGTCGACCTCCGCCCCCTCCTTGAGGTGGGGGTCGTAGGGGACGCGGATCACGGCGCGGCAGCGGGAGTTGAAGTGGCGCTCCAGCAGCTCCACGTCCACGTCCGACTTGGCCTCTACGGCGTTCAGCACGACGATGGCGTTCTTGACCAGGTCCGCGTACCCGTGGGCGGTGAGCCAGTCCAGTGTCGCGGAGGCCGAACTCGCCCCGTCCACCGCGACCAGGGTGACCAGCACGATCTGGTCGGCCAGTTCCAGGGTCGCGCCCATGGCCCCGTGCAGCAACCCGGTCCCGCAGTCGGTGATGCAGATCGAGTAGTAGCGCTCGATGAGCCCGGCGACCGTACGGTAGTCCTCGGCGTTGAACGCCTCGCTCACGGCGGGGTCGGTGTCGGAGGCGAGGACCTCCAGCCGGGCGGACGACTGGGAGGTGAAGGCCCGCGCGTCCGCGTAGCGGACGATGTGGGGAGCTTCGGCGAGCAGGGTGCGGATCGTCGCGGCCGTCTCGGACTTGACCTTGATGCCGAGGGTTCCCCGGTCGGGGTTGGCGTCGATCGCGATGACCCGGTCACCCCGCAGAGAGGCCAGGGTGTTGCCCAGGGCCACGGTCGTCGTCGTCTTGCCGACCCCGCCCTTGAGGCTCATGACCGCGATTCGGTGGTGCCCGCTCGCCACGGGAGTCTGGGCCTGGGCCATGAGCGTGCGGCGTTCGACCTCCGTGGCCGACTCCCCGGGGACGATCCTCCCACCGGAGAGCTGCCAGACAAGGCGCCGCCATCCGTTGGCGGGCTCGTGGCGCCTGTTGGTGAGCAGATGTTCGGCGGTGAGCGGGACCGTCTCCTGGGACTGCTCCGCAGCGGCCGGCGGCGAAGGCTGGATCTGCGGGGACGTGTCCGTCATGGCCAGGGTCCTTTCGGGGGAACGTGCACGAGCAGATGGGAGGGGACCGTCAACAGGTGAGCCAGCGCACCGTCGTGGTGATCGAGTCGTCGGGGCCGTAGAAGGTCAGTGGGGCGGTGACCGCGCCGGGGAAGCCGCACCAGTAGCGGTTCCGGAGGGCACGCAGGTTGATCACATCGGTGCGGCCCTGCTTCAGCGTCCCGCTGGACGGCGTCACCGTCAGCCCGGGTGCGGTTATCCGCCATTCCAGGGAGTCCTCGGAGACGGTGAGGACGAGGCTGCCCTGGCCGAACTCGTCCAACGTCACCGCAGGGGGGATCGACACCTGTCTGGCGAGCTTGCTCTGGACGGTGGGGGCGGCGTCTCCGGTCGTGACGGTCTGCGCGGTTGAGGGCGGGGCGGAGGACGGCGTGGCGCCCGGCGACTCCCTGCCTCCGATGGCCGGACCCAGGAGGTTCATTCCCATCAGGGTGCCGGTCGTGCCCGCGACCGCGATGATGACGATCTTTATGGTCGTGCTCCGGACCTGTTCCCCTGCCCATGCGAGAGCCTCCGCGAACCGGACCCCGGGGCCGAACCGCACCCCTTCCGGCTCGCCGATCGGTGTGGTGTACGCCTTGATCCCGGACGCTCGCCCGTCCCCGGTCCTGCCGGGGTCGGTGGCGGTCGCGTCGTCCGTGGGAGAAGGCGCCTCACGCGCCCATGTCTGTGAGATCAGCGCGTCATAGAGGGGGGTGTCCTGCGTGGACGCCGGAGACGTGGACGCCGGAGACGCGGATGCCGGAGACGCGGATGCCGGAGACGCGGACGGCGGAGGTGTGGACGGCGGGCGGGACCGCAGAGCCGGCAGAGACGGAAGCGTGGAGCGGTCCGGTGACACGGGACGGTACGGAAGCGTGGAGCGGTCCGAACGGTCGGCACGGCCCGGCCGGTCGGACCGGTCCGCGGGAGCCGGCCGGTCCGGGCGGGTGGGGTGGGGGGGTGTGGAGCGGTCCGGCCGGACGGGAAGGTAGGGGAGGGTGGAGCGATCGGAGCGGGCCGGCCGCACCACCCGGCCGGGCTGGGTCTCCTCCTGCGACCTCTTGGGGGTCTGCGGTCTCTCGGGGTCCTGCGACCTCTTGGAGGCCGGCAGCCTCTTGGGGTCCTGCGGCCTCTTGAAGGCCTGCGATCTCTCGGGGTCCTGCGCTCTCTCGGAGGCCTGCGACTTCTCAGGGTCCTGCGACCTCTCAGAAGTCTGCGGCCTTTCGGAGGTCTGCGGCCTTTCGGGAGCGCTGGGGTCCGTCACCGGGGCCGGCATGGTGCCGACCCTGGGCGGCGGCGGTTTCACGGCGGGCGGGAGGGAGTCGAGGAGCCGCTTCCTCATCTTCGCGGTGAGGGGGGAGATCCTCGGGTTGGAGATCATCTGCGGGACCGTGTAGCGGATGTTGATCGGCCGCGTGCACGCGGAGCAGGTGATCATATGAGACAGCAGATCCGTACGGGCGCTCTCGAACTCGGTGGGCGAGAGCACCCGTGGCTCCTCGGGCTCGCCGAACTCCCTGGGCTCCTCGGGCTCTTCGGATTCCCCGGGCTCCTCGGGCTCCCCGAGCCCGCCGGGAAACAGGGCGTCGGCCAGCGGGAAGAGCTCAGGACAGGTGTGGCGGTCGTGGACGATGGCGTCCAGCCCGCTCACCAGGGTCTCGATCAGATCCTGGGTGCGCGTCGCGAGCCTGACGACCTCCTCCACGGGCATCGCCAGCGTGTGCGAGAGATCCACGGTCGCCAGCTCGTGGCGGTACATCAGTCTGAGCGTCTCGGTACCCAACGGGTCGACGATCGTCCAGACCCGCGTGATCAGCCGAGCGTCCGGCATGCCGGGCCCCGTCTCCGGTACGTACTGCTCACGGTAGCCGGGGGCGGTGCGACAGTCATGCCGCAGTGCGGCCAGCAGCCGCCCCCGTACCGTGATACCCCTGGGTGCCGGTTGGTCCTGGCAGGCGGCCAGCACAGAGGCGACCGCCTGCGGTGCCCGATCGGCGGGCAGGTGGTAGGCGGCGTAGTCCATCAGGTGCGCGCCGTGCTCGCCCACCCAGGCCGCCGTCCCCTGCCCGGGACCGAGCACGACACGCCCAGCTCCAGGGGAGGTGCTCATGGGCCGGTGTACTCGGACTGCTCCTGCTGGAACTGGTGGTTGTCGGGCCGTACGGACTGCTCCTGCTGGAACTGGCGGTTGTCAGGCCGCGCCGCCTGCTCCTGCTGGGGCCGACGGTTGTCGGGCCGCGCCGCCTGCTCCTGCTGGAACTGGTGGTTGTCCGGTTGCACGGACTGGTCCTGCTGGAACTGGCGGTTGTCCGGTTGCACCGCCTGGTCCTGCTGCACCTGGCGGTTGTCCGGCTGTATCGCCTGCTCCAGCTGGTCCTGTCCGGTGTCGGGCCGGGCGCCCTGGTCCGGCTCGGCCTGGCTGTCGTCGGGCGACACGGGCGGCAGGGTGGAGGGGTTCGTCACCACGAGTTCCAGGTTCCGTGCGGGCAGGCCGGTCAGCTTGGTCCAGTTGCTGATCTGGCCGGGGGCCGGGTCGGCGTACAGCCAGCGGATGAAGGCGGGCCACTGGCACGAGTCACGGGGTATGGCCGGGCTGCCGCCCTGGGACCGGTCGAGTCCCTGAAGCTCGGCGGCCGAGTAGTCCCGGCAGGGGGGAGTGCCCGGCGGGGCGATGTTGAGGTCCCATACGCCGTTCTCGTCCGTGTAGCGCATGTTCTTGTCCAGCCCCAGGGCCTCCTGGGCCCGCCGGAGAAGCTCCGGGTCCCGGAAGATCGGCAGGGAGTCGTCGCCCCCGGTGATCTCGCCGTTCGGGGCGGGACGGGTGGTGGGCGGAACGGCTCCGTCGGTCGGCTGGGACGGGTTCCGGCCGTCGGGCTCGGCGGTGGGCAGCTGCGTGTCCCCGTTGTTCGTCTGGGACGGGTTCTGAAGCTGGGGATCAGGGGTGGGCAGCTGGGCGCCCTGGGACGGTCCCGTCGACGGGAGGTTCTTCGGTGCCGGCTGGGAGGGCGTGGCCGTGTTCGAGGGCTGGCCCTGCCGGGGAGCGGGCGAGGTGGAGAGGTTCGGACGGTGGTGGCCGCGGGGGTGCGGGGGCCTCGGAGTCGCCGTGGGCCGGTTCGGTTTTGCCGTGGCGGGCGGTGCGGGCGGCTGTGCCGTACCCGTCGGGGCCGTGGGGGTCGTGGGCTGGGGCGTGAACTGGGTGGTCGTCGGTCCGCGGCTGCCCGTCCGCGGTGCCGAGCTGGTCGTCGGCTGTTTCTCCGGGGAGTTGACCGCGACCTGCTTCACCGGTTGCTCGATCTTGCTGCCGCTCTCCGTGATGCTGCCGCTGACCTTCTTGGTCGGCGCGGGGGCGGGCTCGCGGACCGTCTTCGCCGAGGGGGCCTGAACCGCTGTCGTGCGGGCGGGGACCGGGGCGTTCTGCACCGGCGCCGCTTGACGTTGGGGTACGGGCTGCGCCGCCGTCGAACGCTTGGGGTCCGGAGCCGAGGACGCCTTCTTGGGCGAAGGCGCCGTCGTGCTCTTACGATCTCCAGGCCGTTGCAGGGGAGCGATGGCACTGGCCAGCACGGCGAAGGAGACGCAGCCCCCTCCGCTGCCGCCGACCGCGTGCCCGTCGACGGTGGCGGTCAGGCAGAGCCGCGGATCCCCGGCGCCGCTGCCCTTGGCCGCTCCGGAGAGGGGGGCCGCCGGGTCCCCGCCGGCCGGCTCGCGGGCGGTCCACGCCTGCGCGCTCTCGTCGAGGAGATAGGTGCCCGCGGCCAGCCGCAGCGCGCCCTCCTCGACGGGATGCGACCGCGCGGCGATGACGGCTCCCAGCCCGGCACCGGTCCCGAACACGCCGATGGCGATGCTCGCGGTGATCACCGTCGCACGTGAGGGTTGACGTGAGGGTGTCCTCATGGATGTTGCCTCTTCTTCCAGGGGGTGTCAGTCGCCGTGACCTTCCAGCACGTCGCTCCACTCGCCCAGCACGCGGACGGGATCGGTGGAACCGGCGGGAGGGACATGGGCTACGTACATGCGTCCATAGGTCGCATTGGCTGAGTGGGCGAAGGCCTTTTTCGCGGTGCGGACGGCGGCCGACCCCTTGAGGCTGACCTTCGCGCCCACCCGCTGGGCCTTGCGGGTGTCGACCGAGCGAGCCGCGTACCAGACCAGGGCGCCGCCGTCGCCGGTCCGCAGCGCCCGCACCGGACCCTCCTGCCGGTAGGAGAGCCGGAGCGTCCAGCCCGCCTCCTCCAGCTGGGCCCGCTCCTGCTGCCAGAACCGCACGACGTCGCTGGTCCACGGCCCGTCGGCGAACATCGGATCCGGTTCGGCGTCCGCCATGCTGGCCAGGTGGGCGGCGGCGACCTGGCGCGGGGTCGCGAGCAGTCCGGGAGCGTCCTCCGGCAGGCTCGTGGCGTAGCCGTCGGCGTCGGTCGCGATCTCGGGGAGTCGGGCGGGGGTGGCCCGTGTGTCGGCTGCGGACGCCACCAGCCGCCAGCCGGCGGGAGTGGAGCTCATCAGGTCATAGATCCGGGCAATCCCTGGTTCGTAACAGATCGCCACGAACCAGTCGGGGGTGCCGTCGACATGCCGGGGCGCCCACACCTTCGGGTTGGGCCACATCCCCGACGGCACCTCGGTGCCTTCCAGCCGGGCGGTCTTGAAGCTCGCCCGGGACATCTCCAGCGCGAGCCCGTGCTCCAGCTTCCCCATCGCGACCTGGTCCAGCGCGGCCTGTGCCTTTGACAGCCCCCGCTGGTATCCGCTGTGGATGCCGTACATCTGCTTGATGGAGAGCTGGGGGGCGGCGGCCTCGGCCGAGGACTCGACGGACGGAGGGACCGTGACCCTCATCCTTGCCTCTGCGGTGGCGACGGTCCTGGGGTTGAGGGACGGCTGCGGTGTGCTCCTGCCGTCCGCTGCCGAGGACTCCGTCGCGCCGGTGGCATTGGGAGTGGAGGAGGCCGGTGTGCTCTTGGCGTCCGGCGCGGTGCCGGAGGGGGCCGGCGTCGGTGAGAGAGGGGCCGCTGTCCCGGAGGGCCGGGGGGTCGGATTGGCGACCAGTGCCCGTGACTCGGAGGGGCTTCTCATGACGAGCCAGACCCCCGACGCAGCGAAGATCAATAAAATTGCGCCGGACAGAATGACCTTCCGCCAATCGAATGCGTCGAGCCGTTCTGGATGCCAGTCCGGGGCCTGTCCCCATTCATGATCGGCGGAAGCGTCACCACGACCGGCGGGCCCAGCCTGTCCGTCTGGGAAATCCGATGCGCGCCATGACATAGGTCCAAATATTAGACTGACCGTGATCCATTGGGAAGGTAAAGGGGTCGAGTAATCGGCACTTATGGCTATTGGTTTATAAATAATACATAATTAACAATAGGGTGCGCCCGAAACCAGGGCCACGGTGACCTGTGGTTGCGTGGTGGATGCGCAGTACGGGGGCCCTTTCGCCGGGCTCGCGCTCCCCGTTTCTTCGGTCGCCTCGCCGGCCTCCCCGCTGATCTGCCTTTTCTCCGGTTGTGACCGGAGTTCATCTCACGTTGATTTTTCAGCCGCCCGGACATGTCGCGAGAGAGCGGCCGTGGAATCGTTTTCATGTGCGGATTGCCGCTGGCCTCTCGCGTGGCTCGCCATGAATGAACTTCACGTATTCAGTGGGATGTTTCGGCGATGAAAGGATATTTCGGCCGTGCCAGGGTGCCGTACCGCCGGTGCTCCGTACCGCCGGGGTTCCGTGCCGCCGGGGTGGCCGGGTGGTGTGACCAACGGTGCCATCCGGGATGGGATGCCGTCGCCGGGGTCGCGCCATGGAGGTGGTGCACCGGTTCGTGATCGGACGGTCCGGTGGGGTGTCTCCGGGCCGGCGACGCAGCGGCGCGTCATGTGGGAGTGACGGCGCGTCATTGTGGTCCGTTCCATCCGGATTACAGGCACTATACGGGCTTGTTTTTGGACATCAAAAAGTAACACCAATTCCCCCTTGGTCCCCTTTTGTAACAGCTATGGTGATCAAAATTCATATGCAATCTTTGGAGGTTCTTTGTTCTCCCAGGGACGGGCGGCGTTAGCCGTCCTCGTCGCCCTGGTCTGCGCCATCCCCTTAGGCGCGGCCCAGGCGTCCGCCCAGTCGGCTCCGGTGAGCGTCGTGGTCCAGCCGGCCAATGACGTCTTCATCAGCCAGATCGCTCCCACCACGATTTACAGCACCGCGGAGTGGCTCTCCGTGTGTGTGAAGACCTGCAACGACGCCACGAACGCCGAGCGCAGGACGCTCACCGGCTTCACCGTCGCCGGCATTCCGAAGAACGCCACGAACGTCACCATGACCCTGCAGGTGCAGTCGACCAGGACGACGGACACCACGGTCGCGGCGCACAAGGTCACCGGCACCTGGTCGGAGACCACCACGTCGTGGAACAACAAGCCCACCTTCGGCGCGGCGCTGAGCACCCACACCGGCTTCACCGCGAACACCGCGGCCGGCTTCGACGTCTCGGACGCCTACACCGGCAACGGGGCGTACTCCTTCGGTCTCACCGCGTCCAGCGGGCCGGTGGCGGTGCTGTACTCCACGCGCACCACGGGCAAGGGCCCCAGCCTCAAGATCACCTACACCCCCGGCACGGCCACCCCGACCCCCACGCCGAGTGCCACGCCGAGTGCCACGCCGAGTGCCACGCCGACGGCCACTCCCACGACGACCCCGCCGGCCGGCAGCAGCCAGTGCCTGCCGTTCGACAAGCCGTCGGCCGCCACGCTGCGCTCGTACGACAAGAAGGTCTTCGCCTTCTACTTCCCGCCCTACCCGTTGTCGGTCGACAACAAGGACCCGTCCAAGGACCAGTACGCCACCTGGCTTGATCCGGCCGGTTCCAACGGGATGTACGCCGCGCAGGGCGGGCACTCCCGTGACAGGCCGCTCACCCGGCCGGTGCGCTCGGGCAACTGGCGCCAGGCCGACTTCGAGGTCGAGATCCGGCAGGCCATCGCGATGGGGCTGGACGGCTTCATCTACGAGCACCACACCTCGGCCAGCGACCAGCGTTTCAACCACATCGCCGACCTGCTCGCGGCGGCCAAGGCCGTCGACCCCGGGTTCCGCATCATGCTGAGCCCGGACTTCCCGACCACCAAGGACGCCTCGCCGGACAAGCCGATCGCCGACCTTCTCCTGGCCAAGGGACACCCGTCGGTCTACCACCTGCCCGACGGCACCATCCCGCTCGCGCCGTTCTATCCCGAGCGGCAGTCGCCCGCCTGGTGGGACAACCTGCGCGCGAAGCTGGCGGAGCAGGGGATGAAGACGTCCCTCGTCCCGATCTTCCTGGACTGGAGCGGCAGCGGTAAGACCGAGTGGAACAACTCGGTGGTGGGTTACTCCTCGTGGGGCGTCCGCTGGGAGAGCTCGACCGACGGCTACCGCAAGGCGGGCATCGAGTCCCAGAAGCGCGGCCGGTTCTACATGGCCCCGGCGGCTCTGGAGGACGTGCGTCCGCGTGACAAGAGGTACTGGGAGCCGTCCAACAGCAACACGCTGCGGCAGTCCTTCGTCAAGGCGATGGAGGGTGACGCGGACATCGTCTCCCTGCTGACCTGGAACGACTACGCGGAATCCTGGCTGGCGCCCTCGGTCGAACGGGGTTACGCGCCCGCGGACGTGATCGCGTACTACACGACCTGGTTCAAGACCGGCAAGGCGCCGAGTGTCGCCCGGGACGCGCTGTACTACTTCCACCGCAGCCACCGCACCGACGCGCCGTTCGACAAGACCAAGCAGACCATCGGCCCGATCGCCATTCCGTACGGCGACGCGGCCACCAACAACGTCGAACTGCTCGCCTTCGTCAAGTCGGCGGGGACGCTGGTCGTCAAGCAGGGCACCGACGTGCAGACCAAGGAGGTGACGGCGCCGGGCATGGTGTCGTTCAAGGTGCCGATGGTGCCGGGGACGACCCCCGTCTTCGAGCTCAAGCGGGATGGCAAGACCGTGCAGACGGTCACCAGCAAAACCCCGATCGAGAAGAGCGTCGTCTACCAGGATCTGATCAACCACGCGGGCGGCGGCGTCCCCTGCTCGCGTCCGCTCTAACCGGATCCTTCGGGACCTTCCGCAGGGTCGGGAAGGACATCGGTCCTTCCCGACCCCTGTGTTCGGGATTCCTGTGTTCGGGAGAGGGAGTTCCGGGCCGGAGAACGGGTGGGGGCGGCCTGCCGCCGAAGCCTCCTCGGCCCCGGTCCGCTGAGAGCCGGCGAAGCTGAGAGCCGGCGGATCGGTCTCCGGACACGGCGGAGGCCCCTGGCCGGAGCGAGATGCCTCCGGCCCGGGGCCTCCGGGTATCCGCCGATCAGCGCACTCGTCAGTGCGATTCCTTTACCGGACGCCGCGCCTGCGGTACAGGCTCACGGCGAGGATCACGCCGACGGCGGCGACGACGACCTGGATGAGCAGTTCGATCCAGTCGATGCCACTGGTCGAGGCGACGCCCAGCGCACCGGCGATGGCAGTGCCGATGAGGGCCGCGACGATGCCGATCACGATGGTCAGCCAGATCGGAATGTTCTGCTTGCCCGGGACCACCAGGCGGCCCAGAGCTCCGACGATAACTCCGATGACGATGGCGGTGATGATGCCGGTAACCGTCATGTTCACGCTCCCTGTAGATCGGCCTGTAGCTCGGCTGACAGACGAGTGCCCCAGGAAAGAGGGCTGACACGTAACAGATCGGTTGCGAAGCGGCCTGGCTGGTAGGACTCCGTGGGAGCGCCGTTCGGGCAGAACCGGGGCTGGACCGAGCGGAACCTGTCTGACCGGGTATGGACCTCTATGAGGACAACCAGCACGGGGGCTGCCATGACCGTCTACACCCTGTCGATCGTCGAAGGCGACGTCGGCCGCATTCCATCCGGAGCGGACATCTTCTCGCCCGGCTCCCCGGTCGCCTTCGAGGATCTCGATCCCTACACCCTGGTGTGGCTGACGGAGCACGGCTACGAGGAACCGGGCAGGAAGGTCGTGGTCACCCCGGCGAACGGGAGCCTGGACGGGGTCCGTGTGATCGCCTCCCGGGACGTGGACCTCTGAATGCCCGTCACCGGGGATCGGAAGCGAAGAGTGGAGCCACGATATGAACGGTGAGACGGTGGCCCTGCTCTTCGACGTGGTCAGGATGTTGGAGGAGAGCATCCTGGCACGCGACTGCCCGGCCATGGTGGTCATGGATGGTGAGCGCCGGCTGGTGCTCAGCGACGACGGCTATCTCCTCGACGAACCCGCGGCAGCCGCCTTCGAGGCCAGGGCCGCCGTCAAGGCCCGGGAGGTCGGCGCCACCCGGTGGGTGCTGGCCGTCCCCCAGGTCTGGATCTTCAGGCCGCCCAACACGGTCGCCATGCGGGCGGTCTCCAACCACCCCCTGCGCGAGGACGAGCAGGAGGCGATCACCTGGATGAGCTGCGACCGCGACGAGGGCGTCGACTACGGGCGCGTCGCCTACGCCCGCTCCGACGGTGAGCCGGTCTTCGACGATCCGGAGGTGTTCACCGTGGGTGTTCAGCCGCATCGGAGCATGCCGGGCTTCAAGATGCTCCAGGCCTACCTCGCGGACCAGTCGGACGACTGACCGGGTGCCGCCACCACCCGGGTGCCGGCCCGGTCCGTCCGTGCGGGAACCGCTCAGCGGGCGCCGGGGCGTGGGCGGCGCAACGCAGGATCCACGACGGGCCGACTCCGTTTCAGCGCGCTTTAAGCGCGAGTTCAGCGCCCGAGACCAGCATGCTTCCCGAACATTCGACCAGGCATGAGAACCAAGCGTGATGAGCCGAACACCGTGGCGTCCCCCGAATCCGAAGGGGTCGGTCCCGGACGGTCCGGCGGCTTCGGCGAGCGAGGCGTGTGAGGGATGAATTCCCGTTCCTGAGCGTGCCGAACTCGGGTTCGGCATGTGCACACAGACAGGGAAGGAAGCCGGAAACCCATGAGACGCGCACGTGTCGCACTGCTGGGGGCCATGGGAGCGACCGTCATCATGACCTCGGCGTGCGGCGGAGCCGGAACCGAGGACGCCGCGGTCAGCCAGGCGGCGCCGGCCACGACAGGTGGGGCGACGGAGCGCACGGCGCCCGACACCGCTCCGACCGAGACCCCGGACACGGAGGAGAGCACGTCACCCGAGACCGGCCAGGCCGAGACCGATCAGGCCGAGACCGGCCAGGCCGAGACCGCGGAAGCGGCGACCGCGGCCGGGACCGGACTCAAGGTCGGCGATCGAGCGGTCCTTCCGTACAAGGAGGGCACCGTCGGGGTCACCGTGACCGCCGTCGAGGCCGGCGACCAGCAGGCGTTCGAGCAGCGGTACGGCACGAGGGCGAAGGGGATCGTCCCCTACTACATCCGTTACACCGTCGAGAACGTCGACGGGAGGAAACTGGCGTTCATGTCCGCGCCGTACCTGCAGCTGCTCACCGCCGACGGCAGGTCCACGGGTGCGATAGTGAGCGGAACCACGGACGACTGCAGGCGGGAGTCCGCACCGAAGGACTTCACGAGGGCCGGGGCGACCTTCGAGACGTGCAAGCTGGCGGGCGCCGCCGCCGGTGTCAAGATCGCAGGCGCGAAGTTCGACGAGGGTGACTACCGTAAAAACCCCGTGACGTGGCGACGATGACTCGCTGAACGACGGTGCTGGGCCGCGGGGGCGGCCACCACGTCGGCGGCCCTCCCTCCGCGCCGGCCACGCCGGTCCCGCGCGTTCGATCCGCACCGGGGACACGCCGAAACGAGGTCGGCCGGTTGGGAGATCGGCCCGCCGTCCCGCGCTCCGGTTTTCGGTAGGGTGGCGCCCGGGTTCCCTCAGCGGGAGGCCCGTAGACGATGGCGCAGGGCCTGGAGAGGCATTGGACGGAACGGAGTTTCGACTCCTCGGGTCTGTCGGGATCTGGGGGAAAGACCGCCTGGTCGGGCCTGCCACCGCGCAGCAGCGTTCGGTGCTGGCGATGTTGTTGATGAGCCCGGGCAGGACCGTCTCTGTCGACCGGCTGGTGCAGGCCGTATGGGGGCAGGAGCCGCCGGTGTCGGCCCGCAACGCCATCCAGGGGTACGTATCCCGGCTGCGGCGGGTTCTCACCGTCGTGCCCGATGCCGAGCTGGCCACCTCGCCGCCCGGCTACCGGCTGGATCTCGATCCGACCCGGGTTGATCTGTACCGGTTCCGTGACCTGGTCGCCCAGGCCAGGGCGGCGGACGTCGCGGAGGCGGGTGGGCTGCTCAGGCAGGCGCTGCACCTGTGGCGGGGGCCGCCGCTGGCTGATGTGGCAGGCGGGTGGCTGCACGAGACCTTCGGCACCGTCCTGGAGGAACAGCGCCTGGTCGTCGTCGAGGAGCGCATCGCGATCGACCTGCGGTCGGGCCGGCACCGGGAGTCCCTCGCCGAACTGGCACTGCTGATGAGCGAGCACCCGCTCCGTGAGCGGCTGGTGTGCCTGATGATGTCGGCGCTGTATCAGGAGGGCAGTCGCACCGCCGCGCTGGAGGTCTTCCGTGACGCCAGGAGGAGACTGGTCGAGGAGCTGGGGATCGAGCCGGGTGAGGAGCTCCAGCACCTGCACCGGCAGATCCTCCGGGCCGAGTCCGCCGTGGCGTCGTCCTCGCAGGACGCGCGAGCCGGCCTTGCGCACCTCCCGCGTCGCGACGACCAGACGGTGGCATGGCCGTCCGGCGCTCAGGAGCTCGTGCTGCCGGTGCCCGCCGAGCTCCCCGCCGACGTGTTGTCGTTCACCGGGCGTTCGGCCGAGGTGGCGCGGCTGTGCGACCTGCTCGGCCGCGACGGAGACGGGCCGGCGCGGGTCTACCAGATCAGCGGGATCGGCGGCATCGGCAAGTCCTGCCTGGCCATCCACGTCGCGCAGACGATCGCCGACCGTTTTCCCGACGGCCAGCTCTATGTGAACCTGCACGGCGCCACACCCGAGGTCGAGCCGGTCGACCCGCTGGCCGCACTGGGCCGGATGCTGCGCTCTCTCGGGATGGCGGACTCGGCGGTCCCGGCCGAGGTGGAGGAGGCCGCAGGCCGTTTCCGGTCGTTGACCGACGGCAGGCGGATGCTCATCATGCTCGACAATGCCCGCGACGCGGCACAGGTACGGCTGCTGCTCCCCGGCAGCCCGACCTGCGCCGTGCTGATCACCAGCCGCCGGAGGCTCACCTCGTTCGAAGGCGCCGTGCAGATCCCGCTCGACGTGTTCCCCGCCGGGGACGGGGTCGCCCTGCTGAGCGGCATGGTCGGCGAGGCCAGGATCGCCGCCGAGCCGGCCGCCGCGGCCGACGTGGTGCGGCTCTGCGGTGGCCTTCCCCTGGCGCTGTGTCTGGCCGCGGCGAGACTGAACGCCCGGCCCACCTGGCCCGTGTCGGCGCTGGCCGGACGGCTGGCCGGCACGCGCCGTCGGCTGGACGAGTTGCAGGCGGACGACCGGGCGGTCCGCGCCAGTTTCCAGGGCAGTTACCAGGACCTGCTGACCAGCCCGTACGGCAGGGCGGCGGCACGGATGTTCCGGCTGCTGGGTCTGCTCGACGGCACCGACCTCGGTCTTCCGGTCGCCGCCGCCCTGGCCGGTCTGCCCGAGGAACAGGCCCAGGATCTCCTTGATCACCTGGTTGACGCCCAACTGGTGGACAACCACGCCCCGGATCGGTATCGCCTGCACGACCTGCTGCGCTTGTTCGCGCGCGAACAGGCGATGGAAAAGGAGAGCGAACCGGCCCGGGAGCAGGCCGTACGGCGGGCGCTGCACTGTCATCTGGCCACCGCCCGTACCGCGACGCGTCTACTGAAGGCGTTCCCGCTCCCCTGGCGTACCGGCATCGGACCGCAGGAGCTCTCCCATCCGGGAACGGCGTTGAAGACGCGCGAGGACGTGGACACCTGGGTCGACGCCGAAGGAGAGAACCTGCTGGCCGCCGTCGGCCAGGCGATACGGACGGCGGACGCCGAACTCGCGGTCGCGCTGGCCGCCACCTTCGCCGTCCCGCTGCACGAGCGGGGCCACTGGTCGAAGCAGCTCGCCTTCGGCGAGCTGGCGCTGCAGGCAGCCGAGTGTACGGGGGACGCGCTTCACCAGGCTCTCATCTACGCCGACCTCGGCTGGGCCGAGGTCTGCGTCGGGCGTACGGCTGACGGAGTCGCCCATCTGGAGCGGTCACTCGCCGTCTACCGACGGGTCGGGGACATCGGCCGTGAGGCGACCGTGGTGGACCAGCTCGGCGTCGCCTACCGAGGCATCGGGCGCCTCGACAAGGCCATCGCCAACCACCTGCGTTCGCTTGCCCTCAACCGCGAGCTCAGCCGCTTCGGCGAAGGGGCGAGTCTCGCCCATCTCGGCCTGGCGTACCAGCGTGACGGCCGGTTCGACGAGGCCATCGACGCCCACACCCGGTCGATCGCCATCCTTCGGGAGGTGGGCGCGGCAGCCGATCAGGCAATCGTTCTGGGAAACCTCGCGGAGGCATACCGCCTGGCGGGGGAGCCGGAGCGGTCGGTGACGCATTATCGACGGGCGCTGGGCATCTACCAGGACGCGGGCCATGTCGGGGACTACCGGGAGGCGGAGTTCACCTGGGGCCTCGGCCTCGCGCTCCACGACATCGGCGAGTTCGACGAGGCGTACCGGTGCTGGCATGGATCGGTCATGGTCCTGCACCGTCTCGGGCTCATCACCGCTGAGGAAAGACCCCTCATCGAAGTCGGCGTGCCACCCAGCACGCCGAAGGTGATTCAACGGCAGCTCTGACAGAGCCGGGCTCTCCTGCCGTCCGGGGTGACCCGGGCATCTCCGAGGGTGATTCGGGCGGCGGCGCCGACAGCGGCCGGACTCTGCCGCTACCCGGGGTGACCTGGGCATCTCCCATGTCCGGCGCCGCCGGGGCGACCGCGGAACCGGGCTGCCGGACGGGCCGTGGCCGACCGATCGGTGGGGGCTCCGTACGTTCCATCCCTATCCGTCCTGATTCGTGATGATCTCTTGACATTCGCGGAGACGACAAGTTAGCGTCCTCGAAACCCAAAATTAACGTTCACGTTAACGTTAATCTCGGGTCCGAGAATTATCCACGGGAAGGACGCCTTGAGCGTGGAGACGACCCATGTTCCGGCCAACGAACTACGCCGTGCGCTGATCGCGGCAGATCCCAGACTTTCCAAGTTCAACCCGTTGCCACGCATACTCGCATTCGATGAGTTCAACACCGGGACGCACGGCTGGTGCGAACTCATCGGCAATCACGACGGCCACGGAAACCTCGACACGGTCGATGTGCACATGCGGGACTTCCGGCCGCCGCAGCTCAGTTCGTGCGATTTCTTCGACATCGGCACCCATGGTGCGATGAGCGGCAACTACGCCCTGAAGGTCGCCACCCGGCCGGTGACCGGACACACCGCCGTCGCGATCCGCCGCCTGACCATGGCGCAGCGCGGGGTGGTGCAGTTCGAGACGTACTTCACCTACAAGAGCGAGGCGGCGACCGAGGAGTCGTCGCTCGGCAACAGCTTCGGCGACGTGGTCTGGGACGGGAACCTGCACCCGTCCGAGGCCCAGTTCGGCGCGTTCACCGTGGCCACCGACCTCTGCGACGGCGAGGGCATCCGCTACCACTGCGTCGCGCGCTACCAGAACACCGATCTGGAGAACAAGCTCACCCGGCGCTGGGTCTATCCCGTGGTGCCCGAGCCGACGCCCCGGGACAACCTGCACAACCAGGAGAACCTGAGCCCCACCGAGGACTTCACCGCTCCCGACCCCGAGGACTGGCACGCACTCGACGAGGATCCGCAGTTCCTCTGTTACAACGAGGTCCCCACCAAGGTCAATTGGCATTACCTGCGCTGGCAGTTCGACACCCGCACCCGGACGAACATCGAACTCCAGGTCAATGACCGGATCATGGACATGCGCGATGTCCCCGTTCCGCAATATCCAGACAAGTACGACGGCCTGGAAAACCTGCTGAATTTCTACGTGAGCGTGCGCACCCATTCTCCGGTACGCAACTTTCTTTTCCTTGACTCCGCTCTGATTTCCGTGGATTGGTGAACACCGGCATGAAGCATGCTCTTACCGCCGTTCTGGAGCGCAACACCACTTTCACCGCCGACTTCACGACCGAGCCGTACGAGGCCGGGTGGGCGACGGAAGCGCGCTGGTTCGTGCGGACCCTGGCACTGGAAGGCGACGCGCCCACCCTGCACCTGGCCACCCAGATCTCCCCCGACGGGCTGCACTGGTGCGACGACGAGACCGCCGAACAGGTGACGACAGAGCCGGGCCTGGTGTCCTGGCGGGTGCGTGAGTTCGGCCACTGGCTGCGGTTGCGGGCCTCGCTGCGCGGCGGCGATCCGCAGGCGAAGGTACTGATCTACCTGGCGCTCAAGAGCTGAAAGGGATCGACATGACAGCAACGGAGGGAGTGGACAGGCGACGGTTCCTGGCCCTCCTCGGAGCCGGGGTCGCCGGTGCCTCCCTCCCCACCCTGGTCTCGGGGTGCGCCCCGGGCGGCTCGGGGACAGGGCCGGCGTCGGGCGGGAACCGGCCGCTCAGCGCCGCGTTCTACCAGGCGATCAACGACCTGGACCCGCACGGCGCGAGCGCGGTGGACGAGGCGTCGCTGCTGGCCAACCGGCAGATCTACGACACGCTGGTCGCCAGGGACGGCGACAAGACGGTCCCGGGCCTGGCCACCTCCTGGCGGCAGCCCGACGAGAAGACCTGGGAGTTCACCCTCCGCGACGACGTCACCTTCCACGACGGCACCAAGCTGACCTCGGCCGACGTGAAGGCCTCGCTGGAGCGGCTGGCCGCGTCGGACGGACCGCAGAAACCGCTGTGGGCCGCGCTCGACACCGTCGAGGCGCCCGACCCGCGCACCGTCAAGATCACCACCAAGGATCCGGTCGGCACGCTGCTGGTGAACCTGACGCTGGCCTTCATCCTCCCGGCCGCCCAGCTGGGGAAAGCCGGCTTCTTCCGCAGACCGGTCGGCAGCGGCCCGTTCGCCGTCGAGTCGTTCACCCCCTCCTCGCAGCTTCTGCTCAGACCCGCCGCGCGCTACTGGGGCGGCGCGTCCAAGCTGTCCGGCCTGCGCCTGCCGTACATCCCCGAGGCGTCGACCCGGATGACCTCCCTGCAGAACGGGGAGGTGGACGTCACCTGGATCATCCCGCCGGACGAGCTGAAACGGCTGAGCGGGGTGAACGGCGTGCGGGTCGAGAGCAAGCCGGGGGTGAACTACTTCCTCGCCTGGTTCAATTGCGGCCGCAAGCCGTTCTCCGACGTGCGCGTCCGCCGCGCGCTCCACCACGCGCTGGACGTCAAGAGCATCGTCTCCAACCTGTACGGAGATGCGGCGACGGCCATGGACGCCCCGATCCCGTCCGCGGTCTTCGGCCACGCGGGTCAGCAGCCGTACGAGTACGACCCCGACCTCGCCAGGCGGGAGCTGGCCGAGGCCGGCCACTCCTCGGGGATCCGCACCTCGATGATGTGGTTCAAGGACACCGGACCGCTGGCGACCGAGCTGGCGCAGTCGATCATCTCGGCCTGGGCCGAGGTGGGCGTCACCGTGGAACCGCAGCAGATCGAGAAAGCGGCCTGGATCAAGCGGCTGACCGCCCTGGACTGGGACATCGAGCTCCAGGTGAACACGGTGACCACCGGAGACGCCGACTACACCCTGGGCAGGCTCTACACCAGTGACGCCAACCGGATGGGCTATTCCAGCAAGGAGCTCGACGGCATCCTCGCCGAAGCCCGTTCGACGTCCGACCAGGACAGACGCGAGTCGCTGTACGGCCGGGCATGCGAGATCATCTGGCGTGACGCGGTCGGCGTCTTCCCCGCGGCGCTGTCAAGCACATACGGACTCCGTTCCACCGTGCAGGGATTCGTTCCCGCGGCCAACAGCCAGCCCGCGTTCCGCACGGTGTCGACCGCTCAGTGATGCACATGCGACTCGACACAGTCTGGGGACACCATGCGTGAGGCCCGCCGTACCACCCTGAAGGACATCGCCGTGAGTCTCGGCGTGTCGGTCAACACCGTTTCGCGTGCGCTCGCCGACAAGGACAACGTCGGCGTGGAGACCAGGACCCGCGTCAAGGAGGAGGCCGAACGGCTCGGCTACGTGCCGAACTCCACCGCGCGGTCACTGGTTCTGGGGTCCGCGACCACGCTGGGCATGGTGATCACCAATCCGTCCAACCCGTTCTACGCGCAGCTCATCAGCGCCATGGAGCAGCACTGCCGCAAGCACGGCTACTCGTTGCTGCTCATGGCGACCGAGGAGAACCTGGCCAACGAGCGGCGTGCGGCCGAGGAACTGCTGCGCCGCGGGGTCGACGGCGTCCTCGTGGTGGCGGTGCAGGAGGGCGCCGAACACTGGCGCCGGTTCCGGTCCGCCGGGGTCCCCCTCGTCCTGATCAACCGTGACGTGCCCGAACTGAACACCGATCTCGTGGGCGTCGACCACGTCCGGGGTGGCTACGAGGCCGCCAGGCACGCCATCGCGCAGGGCGCCAGGAAGATCTACTTCCTGGAGGAGGACCTGCGGGTCTCGTCGGTCGCCGACCGCGTCGAAGGCTACCGGAGGGCCATGGCCGAGAGCGGGCTGTCCATGGAGCCGGACAGCGTGATCAAGGTGCCGACCCGGCGGCTGGAGCAGAGCGCCATGCCATGGGATCCGAGTGAGGCGTACCGGCTGGCCCGGGAGGTGCTGCGGACGGAGCAGCGGCCCCTGGCCTTCGTCGCCGGCAACGACTACTTCGCACTCGGCGTGTACCGGGTGGCCGAGGAGGCGGGGCTCAAGATCCCGAAGGACGTGCTGGTCGTCGGGTACGGCGGTCATCCGTTCGCGCCCTATGTGATCCCCACCATGACGACCGTCGAGCTGCCCGCGACGGAGATCGGAGTGTCCGCCGTGGACCACATGCTCCGGCGGCTGAGACGGCCGGCGGCCGGGGGCGCGCCGGAGAAGATCCTCTTGCCGCCCCGGCTGGTCGTACGGGCGTCAAGCGGAGGGAACGGCACATGACCGCCTTCCTCGGGCGCCGGCTGGCGCAGGCCCTGCTCCAGATATGGGGCGCCGTCACCATCGTCTTCATCGCCCTGCGCGTGCTGCCGGGCGACCCCGCCGAGCTGATCCTGGGCAGCCAGGCGACGCCGGAGCAGCTGAAGGAGCTGCGTGCGGAGCTCGGACTCGGAGAACCGCTGCCGGCGCAGTACCTGCATCACCTCCAGGACGTCGTCCGTCTCGACTTCGGCCAGTCGTGGCGGCAGGGCGTGGGCGCTCTCGACGCCTGCCTGGAACGGCTGGGCTCGACCCTGACCCTGTCCGCCTGGGCCATGGTGCTCACGATTGTCCTGGGCTTCCTCGCGGGTTCCTTCGCGGCCCGGCACGCGAATACGGTGGCCGACCACCTGGTCTCGGTCTCCTCGCTGGTCGGTCAGGCGCTGCCGCCCTTCTGGATCGGCATCATGCTTTCGCTGATCTTCGCGCGGTGGCTGCAGATCCTGCCCAGCACGGCGGACGGGACGATGGCGAGCCTCCTGCTGCCCGCCCTCACGCTGGCGCTGCCGTTCGTGGGCTGGCTCGGCCGCCTGGTACGGACCGGAATCCTGGAGGAGATGAACCAGGACTACGTCCGCACGGCCCGCGCCAAGGGGCTGAGCGGCCGGGTGGTCTTCTACGTCCACGTCCTGCGCAACACCCTGGTCCCGGTGGTGACCATGCTCGGCCTGCTCATGGGCTACTTCATCGCCAACGGCGTCATCGTCGAGGTGATCTTCGCCTGGCCCGGGATCGGCTCGCTGCTGGTGGACTCCATCACCTTCCGCGACTACGCCGTGGTCGAGGCCATCCTCACCGTGATCACGGTCTGCTACATCACACTCAACCTGCTGGTCGACGTGCTCTACGCGTACCTCGATCCCAGGATCCAGTTGGAGAACGCATGACGCCGGTGAAACTCCCCGAGCGGAGCGACGGTCCGGCGCCGGACACCGGGCCGCCGTCCGCGGCGGTTCTCCGGCGGCTGGCCGGACTGCCGCTCCGCGCGCACCTCGCCCTCGGGACGGTGCTGCTGTTCGTGGCGGCCGGGCTGCTCGGCCCGATCGTCTTTCCCTTCGACGCCGCCCGGACCAGCCCTCCCGACCGGCTGCTGCCCCCCGGGACCCGGCTGTCCGACGGCGTCGTCGCGTGGCTGGGCACCAACCAGGTGGGCCAGGACATCCTGGCCGAAGTGCTGGCGGGGATGCGTACCTCGCTGACCGTGGCCCTGGTCACCGTGCTCGTCGGCGGTTCGGTCGGTCTGCTGCTCGGTCTGCTGTCGGGATACTTCGGCGGCTGGGTCGACGGGATCGTCTCCCGGATCGGCGACATCCAGCTCGCCTTCCCCAGTCTCCTGCTCGCCATCCTGCTGGCCGGGGTGCTCGGCCCCAGCATGGTGAATGTGATCATCGCGCTCGCGGTGACCCGCTGGGTGATCTTCGCCCGGGTGGTGCGGGGCTCGGCGATCGCGGTCCGCGACCGGGAGTTCGTGGACTCGGCGCGGGTGATGGGCGCCTCGCACGGGCGGATCCTGTTCCACTACATCCTGCCGTCCTGCCTGCCGCCGCTGCTGGTGGCGGCGACCGTACAGGTCGGCCTGACCATGGTCGCCGAAGCCTCGCTGAGCTTCCTCGGCCTCGGCGTGCCGTCCTCCCAGGCGTCCTGGGGGTCGACGATCGCCGAAGGCCGTGACTACCTCGCCTCGGCCTGGTGGATCGCCGCCGCACCCGGTGCCGCCCTGGCACTGGTGGTGGTGAGCATCGGGATCCTCGGCGACCTGCTCCGCGACGCTTCCGACCCGATGACGGAGCTCTGACGATGGCGGGAGGAGCCGATCCGATGACCCCACTGCTGGAGGTCGACGGCCTGGCCGTGGAGTTCGACACGCCCAAGGGCCCGCTGCGGGCGGTCCGGGGAGTGTCCTTCCAGGTCAACGAGGGCGAGACGCTGGCGATCGTCGGTGAGTCCGGCAGCGGCAAGAGCGTGACCGCGCAGACGCTGCTCGGGCTGGTGCCGCTGCGGGCGCGCATCGCCGCCGGCCGCGTCGCGATCGAGGGCCGCGACGTCACGGAACTCCCGGAGCGGGAGTGGCGGAGCCTGCGCGGCGAGCGGATCGCGATGATCTTCCAGGATCCGCTGAGCGCGCTGAACCCGTCGCTGACCGTGGGATACCAGATCGCCGAGATGTTCCGCCGGCACCGGGGCCTCAGCCGGAGGGAGTCCCGCAGCCGGGCGGTGGAGCTCATGACCCAGGTGGGCATCCCGGACGCGGCGCGGCGGCTGGACGACCATCCGCACCGGTTCTCCGGCGGCATGCGCCAGCGCGTGATGATCGCGATGGCGCTCGCCCTCGACCCCGGGCTGCTCATCGCCGACGAGCCCACCACCGCGCTGGACGTCACCGTGCAGGCACAGATCCTGAGGCTGCTCCGGCAGCGCCAGAGAGCCGGGCGGCTGGGAATGATCATCATCAGCCACGACCTCGGGGTGGTCGCACGCGCGGCCGACCGGGTGGCGGTGATGTACGCGGGCCGGATCGTCGAGACGGGCACCGTGGCGGAGGTGTACGAGCGCCCCGCCCACCCGTACACCCTGGGCCTGATGCGGGCGGTGCCCACCCTGCGTGACGACGGCGCCCCACTGGAGGCGATCGACGGCCACCCACCCGATCTCGCCGCGCCGCCCACCGGCTGCTCCTTCCATCCCCGCTGCCCGTTCGCCCGGGACAGATGCCGGGAGGTCGAGCCGGAACCACGCGAGCTGGGCCCGCAGCGGGCCGCCGCCTGTCACTTCGCAGAGGAGATGATCGCTGGTGTCCACACCGGTGCTCGCTGAGCCGGAGACCCGGGACGACGACGGCACGCCCCTGCTGGAACTGGCCGACCTGGTCACCGGCTACCGCCTGCGCCGCGGAATCGGCCGCTCCGGCGGCGAGATCCGCGCGGTGGCCGGGGTGAGCCTCACCGTACGGGCCGGAGAGACCGTCGGCCTGGTCGGCGAATCCGGCTGCGGCAAGTCCACGGTCGCGCGGACCATCGTCGGCCTGGTGCGTCCCTCCGGTGGCCGGGTGCTCTTCGAGGGGCGCGACCTGGGGACGCTGCCGGCCAGGGAGATGCGCCGGCTCCGCCAGGACGTCCAGCTGATCTTTCAGGACCCGTACGCCTCGCTCAACCCGCGGATGACCGTCGCCGCGCTGCTCAAGGAGGCATGGCGGATCCACCCCGGACTCGTGCCGCGGGAGCAGTGGGACGACGAGGTGCGGAGCCTGCTGGGCCGCGTCGGTCTCCGTCCCGAGCACGCCGAGCGGTACCCGCACCAGTTCTCCGGCGGCCAGCGGCAGCGCATCAGCATCGCCCGGGCCCTCGCCGTACGGCCGCGGCTGATCGTCTGCGACGAGGCCGTGTCCGCCCTCGACGTCTCGGTCCGGGCGCAGGTCCTGAACCTGCTCGGGGACCTGCAACGCGATCTGGGAGTCGCGTATCTGTTCATCTCCCACGACCTCGGCGTGGTCCGCCACATCTGCGACCGGGTCGCGGTGATGTACCTGGGCAAGATCGTCGAGATCGGTTCGAAGGAGAGCGTCTACCGGAACCCGTCCCATCCGTACACCCAGGCGCTGATGTCGGCGGCGCCGAGCCTCGACGACTGGCGGGACGAGGAACGGCACGAGATCGTCCTGCAGGGAGATGTTCCCTCACCGTTGGCCCCGCCTTCAGGCTGCCGTTTTCGAACACGCTGCTGGCGGGCCCAGGATCGATGCAGGGACGAGGAACCGACACTGATCGATCGCGGCACCGGCCACCCGGTGGCCTGCCATTTCCCCGAGCCCGTCCCATCCCAGCCGGCTGTGGTGAACGACACGGATCCCAGCCGTCCCCTGAAGGAGTGATCCATGCCCCGTACGTTCCTGTCCGTGCTGACGGCCGCCGCCGTCGTGACCGCGTCCGCCCTCGCCGGCAGCGGCACGGCCATGGCGAGCAGCACCACCTGCGCGGACGCACCGGCCACCCGGGTCACCACCGGCGCGGTCTTCAGCGAGCCGGCGGGCGGCGACCCGGCCGCCATCGTGCGGACCCTCTGCGGCCTGATCCACCAGACCCCCTCCGGCGCCCGGATCCAGGTCGCCCACTTCGTCATGTCCGGCACGGCTGGCACGGACTTCGCCGCGGAGCTCATCAAGGCGCACCGGCGCGACGTCGAGGTGCAGGTCGTCCTGGACGGCGACACGCGTGGCGCTGCCGTGGCCGCGCAGCTGGCCGCCGAACTGGGCACGGACACCTCGGCGGGTTCCTGGCTGCACGTCTGCTCCGGCCCGCCGTCGGGTGGCACGGCGGCCTGTATCGGCGACAAGGGCCAGCACAACAAGTTCTACCTGTTCTCCCGGTCCGGTGGGGCCTCCGACGTGGTGGTGCAGTCGTCCGCCAACCTCACCGACCTGAACTCCTCGACGTACTGGAACAACGCGGTGGTCCTCCCGGGGAACCGGCGGCTGTACAAGGCGTACGACGGCTACTTCAAGGACCTGGCGGCCGAGCGGAAGGACCCCGACTACTACCGCGTCACCACGACCGGGGCGGCCGGCGGCTCGGTACGGGCCTACTTCTTCCCGAGGGCGGGGACGGACGCCTCCACCGACACCATCGTCGAGAGCCTCGACAAGGTCTCCTGCCGTGGCGGCACGACCCTCCGCGTCGGGATGTCGGAGTGGGACACCTATCGCATCGCCGTTCCGGAAAGGCTCCGCGACCTGGCCGCGCAGGGCTGCTCGGTCAAGATCGTCTACGGCATCATGGACGACGAGGTGAAGAAGGTCCTGCTGGCGGAGCCGCGCATCGAGCTGCGCACCCTGGGCGACGGCAGCGCGCTGCCCGGCCGGATCCACTCCAAGTACCTGCTCGTCGAGGGCTCCTACGACGGGGACCGAAACGCCCACTGGGTCTTCACCGGCAGCCACAACTACATCGAGACCTCGCTGCGCCGGAACGACGAAGTCCTGCTGCGGCTCAACAACAAGGCCGTCTACCGGCAGTACGTCGAGAACTTCGACAGGATGCGCGCCGTGGCCGCACCGGTCTCCTGACCCACCGCGGACCGGGCGGGGACCGGACACCGACGCCACCCCGCCCGGCGGTCCCGGCCTTCCGTGCCGCACCGGAGCGCGGTCGTCACCCCGCCCGGCAGCCGGCCCGTGCCGGACGGCAAGCCCGTCCGCCGAGGGCGCTCCGGCAGGGGAAGGGTACGGCGTGGCGTCCGGGGCAGAAGCGATTGCCCCCTGACAATTTAGGAGTGAACGGATATTCCAGGCGATTATTTCTCCAGTTCAGCGGCATCGCCGCCGCTGGAGCACTGATCGTGACGGATGCCGGGCGCACGGCGGCCGGAGCACCGGTCCCTGCCGCATACCCGGGAGGCGATCCCTTCGCCCCGCTGCGCCGCCGCTGGCGGGACGTGACGGCGGGCTCGGGATTCGATCCGGCGGCCGAGCCGTACCGGGCCCGGCTGGCGAGACTGGGGGCGACGGCGGCCGGATACCGGCGCACCATGGCGCCGGCCGGCATGTCGCTCTGGCCCGAGCTGGCGTTCCCCTCCTTCACCGACACCCCGGAGCGGCTGCGGACCATGGCCCGCGCGTACGCCCTGCCGGGGACCGGCCTGACCGGTGACGCGGATCTCGCCGCAGCCGTCGCCGGCGGCATCGACCACTACCGGCGGCGGGTGTACGCCGCGGACGCGGACCCGGCCGGCAACTGGTGGCACTGGCAGATCGGCACCCCCAGGACCCTCCTCGACGCGGCCGTGCTGATCGGTCCGCACCTGACGGACCGGCAGGGTGGGGCGTTGGGGGAAGCGGTGGACCACTTCCTCCCCGAGTGCCGTCTGAGCGACTACAGCGGGACCAGCACCGGGGCCAACCGGGTGGACCTGTGCACGGTGACGCTGCTGCGCGCCATCCTCGGATCCGATCCGGAGAAGGCCGCACTGGCCACCTCGGCGCTCTCCCCGGTCTTCCGCTACGTCTCCGAGGGCGACGGAATCTACCGGGACGGCTCGTTCGTCCAGCACACGTACGTCCCCTACCAGGGCACCTACGGAGCGGTGCTGCTGTCCGGACTCGCGACGCTGTTCGCGGTGCTGCGCGGCTCGCCGTGGGAGGTCACCGACCCGGACCGGCAGATCGTCTTCGACAGCGTCGAGAGGTCGTTCGCGCCGTTCGTCCACGACGGCCTCTGCATGGATCTGGTCAGCGGCCGCGGGATCGACAGGGAACCGTACGGTGACCACCGGCGGGGACGCGGGATCGCCTCCTCGATCCTGCTGCTGGGGGAGGCGGCCTCCGCCGCCGAACGGGCCCGCTGGCAGGGCATGGTCAAGGGGTGGGCGCTGCGGGACACCTGCGTGCCCATGCTCGGCGCGGCCGAGCGCGGCGACCTGGGCTTCCACGCCCGCCTCGCCGCGGTGCTGGACGACGACGCGACCCCCGCCGCCGACGAGCCCGCCGGGCACCGGCTGCTGGCGATGAGCGCCCGCGCCGTCCATCGCCGGCCGGGCTGGTGCGCGGGGCTCAGCATGGCCTCCTACCGGATCGGCCACTACGAGCACGGCAACGGCGAGAACCTGCGTGGCTGGCACACCGGTTCGGGAATGCTCTACTGGTGGGGCGAGGGCCACGGCGACCAGTATTCCGACTCCTTCTGGTCCACCGTCGACCCCTACCGCCTGCCGGGCACGACCGTCTCCACCCGCCGGCTGGCCGACGGCGCCGGTAAGGGGTGGGGCGACACCTGCCCGCCGGGCCGCTGGGTGGGCGGTGCCACCGACGGCGTGTACGCGACGGTCGGCCAGCACCTGAACGGCTTCGAGAGCACGACGGAGGCCTTCAAGTCGTGGTTCTTCCTCGACGACGCGGTGGTCTGCCTGGGCGCCGCGATCACCGGCGGGGACGGCGTACCGGTCGAGACCATCGTGGACAACCGAAGAACCGACGCACCCCTCATCGTGGACGACAGGGCGGGCTGGGCGCACCTGAGGGGACACGGCGGCTATGTCCTGCCCGGGGGCGCCCGACTGCGCACGCTGCGCGAGGAGCGCACCGGCGGTCCGGCTCCGGTGACCCGGAGCTATGTGACCCTCTGGCTCGACCACGGTGTGGACCCCGACGCGGCCGGTTACGTCTATCTGCTCATGCCGGGTGCGAGCCTGGCGGAGACCCGGGCCCGCGCCGCCGACCCCGGCTGGGCGCACGTGCTCGCCAACACGGCCCGCCGGCAGGGTGTCCGGATCCCGTCACTCGGGATCACCGCTGTCAACTTCTGGAACGACGGGGCCGTCGGCGGCCTGGCCGTCTCCGCTCCCTGCGCGGTCCTGGTCAGGGAGCACGGTGACGGTACGGCCACGCTGGCCGTGTCGGATCCGCGGTCCGTCCTGAGCGGGCTGACCGTGACCTGGGACCGGCCGGTGGCCGAGGTGCTCCGCGGGCACTCGCTCCTGGCGGGCGCCTCGACCGGGGCGAGGCTCACGCTGGCCTTCGGGCGGCTGGCGGACCTGGGCGGCGGCTCGAAGACGGTCACCGTACGCCTCGACCGGGGTCCTGCGCCCGGGGTCCGCCTCGGCGGTTTCGGGCGGATCCCCCGGCAGGGACGGGACGGCCCACGGCCGAGGTGACGTCGGCGCCCGGTGATTGAACAAAGTGCAAGTCAACTCTTGAACTTTGTGCAAATCGGGGACGCGTGTCCTATCGTGGGTGCATGCCGCGCGACACGCTGACCCGGGACCAGATCGTCCAGACCGCCATCGAGCTCCTGGACGCCGAAGGTCTGGAGGGCTTGAACATGCGCAGCCTGGGCAAGCGGCTCGACTCCGCCGCGACGGCGGTCTACTGGCACGTCAAGAGCAAGGACAATCTCGTCGTGCTCGCCGGTGACCAGGTCTGGAACGAGATCAGGCTGCCCGACCTCAGCGCGGTCGGCTGGCGGAGCGCGGCCACGTCGGCGGCCACCGATCTGTACGCGATGTTCACCAGGCACCCGTGGCTGGTGAACGCGCTGGCCTCCCACCTGTTCCACGGCCCCGGCAAGGCACGCCATGACGACCACAGTCTCGCGATCTACGAAGCGGCCGGATTCGCCGGTGCGGAGGCAGACCAGGCGGCGGCCACCGTCTTCATGTTCGTGCTCGGCAATGCCCTGGGCGAGTCGGCCACGGCTTCGCTGACACGGCGGCTGAGCCGGGACGGCGGTGATCCGGAGGAGCTGATCCGCGACACCATGGCGAAGGTGACCGAAGTCGCGATGCAGTTCCCCCGGTTGCGCGCCCGCCTCGAAGCGGCGGCGGTCGCCGACTACGGTGCGGCACCTGACAACAGCTTCGAGTTCGGCCTCCAGGCCATCTTCGACGGCCTCGAAGCTCAACTCGCTGCCCGCCGCGCGCCGGCCGGCCGGGACGCGCGCTAGCCACCCGGCACGCCGGCAGAGAACTCACCCGCCCGGACGCCGTCGATGCCACCGCGCAGCCGGCAGGGCCGGCTGCGGCCGGGCACGAGGTGGCGAGGCGACCGGGAGGCCGTGTCCTCCGGGCCTGGTCGATCACTCGGCAGGGCTGCGGCAAGCCGCCGGAGCCTCAGTAATAGCGGCTCATGAGCTCGGTGGCCCAGGCCGGCTGGGTGACCGGATGGCGGGGGGCGAACTCGACCAGGTACGGCTTGATATCCAGGATCGGTGAGCCTGAAAGTGCGTCCAGGTCGGCGACGTGCAGATTCAGGCCGTCCACGGCGAGCAGCCGGCAGCGGGAGACGCCAAGGCGGTTGGGCCGGTACGGCCCGCGGTGGGCGAAGACCCCCAGGGGCGCCGCGCTCGGGTTGCCCCTTGGGGGACGGGGCTCGCTGGGCACGGTGACCGGGTCGATCCGGTCGAAGAGGAAGACGACCTCCAGGTGGGAGAAGTGCTCCAGGCCGAGCACCGCCGAGGCGGTGAAGGACTCGTCGTCCAGCCGGATCACGGCTCGCACGTCGTGCCAGTCGTCCTCGACCATCTCGCTGCGACCGCCCACGACCTGCCCGACTGGTCGCAGGCTCACGGGGTCCGTTGTCATGGTGATCTCCAGTTTCTAGTAGCGGCCGAGGGTACCGCGGTGCCGGGCGAGGTGTTCGAGCCGGTTGAACAGGATCACCCCGGCGGCCGTGATGAGCAGCGGCTGGGTCAGCAGCCACCCCAGGCCCCACCCGGTCGGGAGGGCGGCCAGGGAATGGCCGCCGAGCAGGATGTCGCGCATCGCCTCGATGCCGGGTGCGATGGGGACCACCAACCGGCTGAGGAAGGCGATGGAGTCGGGCATGGCGGCCAACGGGACCAGGGTGCCGCCGGCGATGGCGTAGACGGCCACGGACAGCTGCGTAATGATCTCGATGCGTTTGAACACCAGGGTCAGGCCGCACAGGATGAGAGCCAGCCCGCAGGTGCCCAACACGATGGCGGCCAGCGGCACGATCACCTGCGCGTCGAAGGGCGGCGACCCGCCCTGGACGGTGATCGCGACGGCACCGGTGGCCAGTACGGCCAGCGCGGTGGGCAGTGCCGAGATCACGGCGGCGACCTGACGGCCGAGGATGCTCGCGGCCGAGGGCAGCGAGGTCAGGTAGGTCTGCTCCAGCACCCCGGACTGGATGTCACCCAGATAGCTCCAGAACACCCGGTTGACCTGCTCGTGGATGAAGGTCAGCGCCACCATGCCGAGCAGCACCGGCAGCAGCAGGTCCGCACGCAGCTGCCCGCGTCCCATGAACAGCACGATGAGCAGGTAGAACAGCGGGAATGTGATCATTTCCATGAGGCCTTCGCGCCATCCGGCGGCGAGGCTGAGCAGGCCCTTGCGGACCTCTGCGGCGAATCCGCGCGCGAAGTTCATGACGACTCCTGCAGGGCTCGGCGGTGGTTGCGGACGAACACCAGGCCGGCGGTGGCGGTGAGGGCGAGGGTGTGGGCCAGCAGCCAGGGCAGGGTTCCGCCGGTCCAGACCTCGGCCAGGGCCCGGCCCTCGAACAGCGTCTGGGTGATCGCCTCGATGCCCAGCGTGGTGGGCAGGACTCTGGCCAGTACGGCCAGCCAGTCCGGATAGAAGGCCAGGGGCAGGAAGGAGCCGTTGAGCAGCAGCACCAGCGAGGTGAGCAGCGACTGCAGGGCGCCGATCATCGGGGAGACCAGGGCGAGGGCGGCCAGCAGGAAGGTGAAGGCCAGCACGTTGACCCCCAGCAGTACGGCGGGCAGGAGCGCCGCCCAGCGCAACGGGATCGCGATCTGGGCCGCCAGCATCGGCACGAGGGCGGCGACGGCGGCCACCGCCAAGCCGAACACCGAGGCGGTGATCAGTCGGCCGATCATCGGCAGCCACGGCGGCGCCGTGGTCATCTGGGCCTGGGCGAAAGTGCCGGCGCGTTTCTCCTCGATGAGGTCGGCCACCATCACCAGAGCGGCGTACTGCAGGAACCAGTAGCCGCCGATCGCGACCAGGGTCTGCGGCAGCAGGTCCTGCCGCAGTTCGCCCTGGCCCAGGACGAACTGCAGGCCGAGGTACATCATGGTGCTGATCAGCAGGGTGATGACGTGTCCGATGGGGTGGGCCAGTTGAACGCGCAGGCCCTTGCCGATCTCCGCACCCAGGACGTCAAGCATGGGACGGCTCACTCACCAGAGCGAGGAACACGTCCTCCAGGTCGGGCTGCACCTGGGTCAGCGACTCCAGGACGGCCCCCTGCGTGCGCAGGCGCTCGACCACGTCGTACACCTCTGCCGGATCGCTCACCCGCACGCTGATCGTGGTGACGCCCTCGCGGGTGACGCCGTCGAACCCGGGTGGCGCCGCTCCTTCGATGCGAATCTCGTACCGGTCGCGTTCACGGAAGCCGGCCAGCAGCTCATGCGTGGGCAGGTCGGCCACGAGCCGTCCCTGGCGCATGACGGCCACCCGGTCGCACAGCTCCTGGGCCACGTCCAGCTGGTGGGTGGTGAGCAGGATGGTGGTGCCGAGCTCGTGAGCCCGCTCGGCGATCCAGTCCTTGACCGTGCGGGTGGCCTCGACGTCCAGGCCGAGCGTCGGCTCGTCCAGGAGCAGGATCGGCGGATCGGCGATCAGGGCGACGGCGATCGCGACCTTCTGCTGCATGCCGCGCGAGAAGCCACCGACCTTGTCATCGCGCCGCTCCCACAGGCCCAGGTCAGTCAGCAGGTCTCGGGAACGCTCCGCGACCCGGGCCTTGCGCAGGCCTTTGAGCCGCCCGAAGTACATCAGGTTCTGCCAGGCCGACAGGCTCCAGTAGACATTGCGCGAGCCCTCCAGCACGGCGCCGAACTGCGCCATCGCGGCCGAACGCTGCCGGGCCACGTCGAAGCCGCCCAGCCTGACCTGACCGGAGGTGGGGGTCAGCAGCCCGGCCAGCATCTTGATGGTGGTGGTCTTGCCCGCGCCGTTCGGTCCCAGGAAGCCGAACACCGATCCGGCGGGCACCCGCAGCGACACCTCGTCGACCGCCCGGACCTGCGCCGAGCCGTACACCTTGGTCAACGCGTCAATCTCGATCATGACATCTCCTTGGGGAGGGGGCACCCGGCCCCGGAAACCCGGGGCCGGGACAGGCGGTCAGAGCTCGGCCAGGACCTCGATGTCCTCCGCGGTGACGTCGCGAACCAGCGCGAAAGCCTCGGTGGCCGCGGCGGTGGCGGGCGCGGCCTGGCGGGCCGCCCGCAGGCTGGCGGCCGAATCCCAGCGCCAGACGCCGACCCACGTCTCGTCGTCGAGCCGGCCGAGGCGCGCCTCGGTGAGTCCGGGCAGCGTGGTTCTGAGCGCGGTGACCAGAGCGGCGTGCCGGGCCCGAACCTGCTCTGCGTCGGCGGGATCGGCATGGAAACGGGTGATGCTGATCAACGGCATGACTGGATCCATTCTCTAGAGTCGACTTCTAGTGACTGAATCTAGAGATAGACTCCAGCTATGAGTGATGTCAAGCGGACGAGCAAGCGGGCGCAGAAGGCGCAGGAGACGCGCCGACGCATCCTGGAGGCGGCGCTCGAGCTGTTCGTGCAGGACGGATACGGCGCGACGAACCTGCAGGACGTCGCCGGCAGGGCCGGAGTCGCGGTGCAGACGATCTACTTCGTCTTCGGCAACAAGCGGACCCTGCTGAAAGAACTGGTCGACGTGACGATCGCGGGTGACGACGAGCCGATGGCCACCATGGACCGGCCGTGGTACACCGGCGCGCTGGCCGCCGGAACAGCCCAGGACATGCTCCGCGCCTACGTCGCGGGCACGGTCTCGATCCTGGGGCGGGTCGCGCCGATCGGCAGGGTCCTGGACGGGGCGGTCGCGAGCGACCCCGAGGTCGCCGACCTGTGGCCGCAGAGCGTCGATCCGCGATACGTCGTCCAGCAGAGGGCGGCCGAGGCGCTCGCCGTCAAGCCGGGCGCACGGGCGGATGTGTCGGTGGACGAGGCCGCCGACCTGCTGTACGGCCTGCTCAGCCCCGAGCTTTACCTGCTGTTCGTCCGCGAGCGCGGCTGGTCGGCTGAGCGCTGGGAGCGGTGGGTCGGCGAGACTCTGCACGCCCAGCTCTGCTCCGATTAGGCCGGCCGGCGCGACAGGCGGCGGTCCTGGCGCGAGCCGTACCGGTCGCGCCGCGATGGCGGCGCGGACGTCCGGCCACCATCGGCCCGCGCGTACCATTCAGCGATGGAGGTTCTGGAGCCGGAGGAGTGGCAGGCCCGGGCGGAGGCCCACCGGCACCGGGTCGAGGCATGGGCGGCGCCGCATCTGGCGCGCAGGGCGCGGGGCGAGGCCCATCCCATCGAGGACTTCCTGTTCACCTACTACGGGCACCGGCCGGCACGGCTGCGGCAGTGGCATCCGGGCGCCGGGGTGGTCCTGAAGGGGGCGAGCGGCTTCGGCCGCGACTACCTCGACACCTCCGAGGGGGCCACGCTCGACACCGGGGCGCTGATGGACAGGCGCGGGCCCGCCGTCGAGTGGATCGCCCGGCTGCTGGCCGCCACCGCGGCACGACCGGCGTTTCTGGGCTGCTTCGGCCTGCACGAGTGGGCGATGGTCTACAAGACCGTGGAGGTACGGCACGGCGCCTGGCCGCTGCGGCTCAGCGGGGAGGAGATTGCGGAAGTCGTGGAGCAGCGGGGCGTGCGGTGCGGCCATTTCGACGCGTTCCGCTTCTTCACCCCTGAGGCGCGCCCGCTCAACGCACTGCAGCCGACACGGGAGCGGCAGCAGGAACTGGAGCAGCCGGGCTGTTTACACGCCAACATGGACCTGTACAAGTGGGCGTACAAGCTGTCACCGCTGGTGAGCGGGGAACTGGTCGCCGACTGCTTCATGCTGGCCCGTGACATTCGCGCCGTGGACATGCGGGCCAGCCCGTACGACCTGAGCTCGCTCGGCCAGCGGGCGATCCGGATCGAGACGCCCGAAGGGCGAGCCGAGTACGCCGCCGAGCAGCGGGGGTTCGCCGAGCGGGCACGGCCGCAGCGGCAGCGTCTGCTTGACGCCTGCGAACGACTGCTCGCCGGCACCCGCCGCCCCTGACCCGCCGCTCCTGCTCCTGCCCCTGACCCTGACCCGCCGCCCCTGACTCGCAGCCCCCGACTGCCGCCCCTGATCTGCCACTCCTGACCCGCTGCCTCCAACCCGCGGTGCCGTGCGCGAGGACTTGGTGCTGGAGACCGTCCGCTGAGACGTGGGCGCTGCCCGGCCGCACCGAGGTCGCGCCGGTTCGCTGGTACACGTCGAGGAAATCGACCCCCGCGACCGAGACTCTCACCAGGACCTGGTGCGGCCCCGGTTCGGGTCGCTCGATGTCGACCTCCCGGAGGACGTTGGGGCCTTCGAACATCTCGACGGCGATCGCTTTCACGGGTGCTCCTTCGTCACCACGGCCGGAGTGAGACCTGGCCGTACCTCATCTTGGGGGGACGCGTTCTAGCTGACCGTGACCGACTGTTTCGGGCTGGGGGTGTCGGCTCGGTTCGGCTCTCGGCGTGGCACGTCGCCGTGTCGCCCGGGGCGTTTGCGTCGCAGCTGCAGGACAGCCACGGACGACAGCACCAGCAGCCCACCCGCCCACTGGACGGGGCTGAGGATCTCTCCGAGCGTGAGCGCCGCCAGCGCCGTGGTGACGACCGGTTCGAACGTCGACAGGATGGCCGCCGTCGACGGTCCCGTGCGCCGCAGTCCGGCGAAGAAGGTCAGCATCGCCAGGACGGTGGACACGACGGCGATGCACGCGAGCCAGAACCAACCCTGCCATCCGAAGACGAGGTCCGTCCCGTCCGTCACCAGTGCGCGGACGGCCATGGTGAGGGCGGCCCCGGTCATCACCAGCGCGGCCAGCATCACCGGTGGCAGCCGGTGCACGACGGTGTCCGCGACGAGGATGTAGACGGTGTAGGTGGCGGCGGCACCGAACGCCAGGGCCGCGCCGAGCGGGTGGAAGGTGACCTCACCGGTGCCCAGCAGGACGAGTAGCGTCCCGCAGGAGGCGACCACCAGCGCCGCGCAGCGTCCGGGTGTCAGACGGTCCCGGCCGAGGAGTGCGGCGGCGAGGGTGACCAGCAGCGGGTAGGTGTAGAAGACCAGGGACAGCAGCGAGGCGTCCATGAGTTCCAGCGCGGAGAAGTACAAGCCGGCCTGGGCGGCGTATCCGACGACACCCAGACCCAGGGCGGTCACCAGCACCGCCGGTGTGCTTCGTGTCGCCGCTGTCCGGTCGGGGATCACCGGGTCGCGGCGCAGACCCGGCCGCAGAAGCAGCAGCATCCCCAGCAGCACGGCGCTCAGAGCGAAGCGCACCAGCAGCAGCGCACCGGGCGAGACGCCTGCCGCGTACGCGAGCTTCCCGAAGATCGCCATGGCGCCGAAACACGCGGCGGACAGAAGGCACAGAGCTGGACCCATGCCGTCCAGCATCGACGCCACAACACTTCGAGTCCAGCGACGATTCCTGGGTGTCATTCATTAGTATTTCCGAATGGTCACGTTGGATCTCCGCCGTCTTCGCCTGCTTCGCGAGCTTGAGGAACGCGGGACCCTGGGCGCGGTGGCCGCCGCCCTGGACTACAGCCCCTCCTCTGTGTCGCAGCAATTGACCGTCCTGGAGAAGGAGGTCGGCGCACGCCTGCTGGAAAAAGCCGGGCGCGGGGTGCGGCTCACCGACGCCGGCCGACTGCTCGCGCAGCACGCCGGCATCCTGCTGGCCGCAGCCGAGGCCGCGGCAGCGGCTCTGGCCGCGCTAGGCGGTGAGGTGCGGGGCACCGTACGCGCCGGCGGCCTGCAGTCGGCGACTCGCCGGCTGCTGGTTCCCGCGGTGGCACGCATGCTGGTCCAGCATCCCCGGGTACGCACCGAGATCACCGAACTCGAACTCGAACAAGCCCTGCCCGAACTACGCCTCGGCACGATCGACCTGGTGATCAGCGACGAGTACGACGGCCACCCCCGCCCCCGGCCGGCCGGGCTGCGATTCGCGCTGCTGCACGAGGAACCGCTGAAACTGATCCTGCCGTCCGACCACCGGCTGGCCAGGCCCGGAGGGCCGGTCGCCTTGTCCGAGCTTCAAGACGAGGTCTGGGTGGCCTCGGACCGGGGGACCGGCCATCACGACATGGTCGTGGGAAGCTGCCGGTCCATCGGCGGCTACGAACCCGACGTACGGCATCGTTCCACCGACGCGGACGTCCAGCTCGAATTCGTCCGCAGCACCGGAGCCGTGGCTCTGCTGCCGGCCATGACCCTGCCCACCACAGCGGACCCGGCCCTGGCAATCCGAGACGTCGCCAAGCAACGGCTCGGACGGCGACTGGTCATCGTCCGTCGAGACGGCCCCTCGACCCCCGCGCTCACAGCCTTCCTGACCGTCGTGACCAGCCAGGCGCACCACCTCGGCAACGAGGACGGCCGAAAGCAGTAGGCAAATGTGATGCGGCCGTCGAGGCGCCACGTTGTTCGACCAGCGGCCACGTCGCTCGACGCGGCTTGGTGTCACGCAGGGCGGGAAACCGCAGATGGATCCACTCGGCCCAGTCCGCCAGGGCGGCCGGTACCGGGCTGCGGGGTGGTTGGTCACGGCGGGCTCCTCCGCCGGCAAACCAAATCGGGACTGCAGTTCCCTTAAAGGGTCCGTCGGTGATACTGTCTCCATCGTAACGGAACGAAAGTCCCGTTTGGGGGCGCCTCCCTCGGTTTCGCCGGGCGCGCCGACTCGAATCTCCGCTGCTGGGTCACCGCGGCCGGCTCGAAAGGAAGACCTGTCATGTCCATAACCACATCTGTCTCGGGAGTGGAGGCCCCGGCCTCCGCTGCGACTCCTCCGCAGCGGCTGACGGGCCGCCTGAAGGTGATCCTCGCGGTGCTGCTGGTCGCCCAGTTCATGCTTGCCGTCGACTTCTCCATCCTGAACGTCGCCCTGCCCGCGATCGGTGACGGCCTCGGCTTCTCCCTCTCCAACCTGCAGTGGATCGCCACCGCCTTCGCGCTGTCCGCAGCCGGGTTCACTCTCTTCTTCGGTCGCGTCGGCGACCTGATCGGTCGTAAGCGGATCTTCCTCGGCAGTCTCGGGCTGCTGGGCCTGGCCTCTCTCGTCGGCGGCTTGGCGACCAGTCCCGAGATCCTCATCATCGCCCGTGTCGCCCAGGGGCTCGCCACCGCCGCCGCCACCCCCGCCGGACTCGCCCTGCTCACCACTTCTTTCCCCGAGGGCCCGCTGCGGCAGAAGGCCCTCGGGCTCAACGGCGCCCTGATGTCCGCCGGATTCACCGCCGGCGCCGTCCTCGGCGGTGTGCTCACCGACCTCCTTTCCTGGCGCTGGGCGTTCTTCCTCAACGTCCCCGTCGCCATCGCCGTCCTGCTGATCGCCCCCACCGTCATCACCGAGTCCCGCCCCACCCAGCGCCCGAAGATGGACCTGCCCGGCGCCCTGTCCGTCACCCTCGGTCTGCTCGCGCTGGTCTTCGGTCTCACCCAGGCCGGTGAACACGGCTGGACCCACCCCGTCGCGCTGGTCTCACTGCTCGTCGGCGCCGCGCTGCTGGTGGCCTTCTACTTCATCGAGCGCAAGGCGGCGCAGCCCCTCGTCCCGGTCCACGTTCTCCGGAAGCGCACGGTGGCCTGGGGCAATGTGCTCGGCATGCTGGCCTTCGTGACCGAGACCTCCCTGGTCTACCTGCTCACCCTGTACATGCAGAAGACCCTCGGCTTCTCCGCGATGACCGCCGGCATCTCCTTCGGTGTGCTCGGTGTCGGGACCGTGGTCGGCGGGATGCTCGCACCCAAGGTCATCGCCCGTACCTCCACCATCACCACGCTGGTCGCGGGCGGTCTGCTGCAAGCGGTGTTCACCATGGTGCTGCTGCTCCTCGGCGACACGTCCGCCTCGATGGCTCTGCTGCTGCCCGCGACCTTCCTCGGCGGCGTCGGCAACATGCTCGTCATCGTCGGCTTCATGGTCACCGCCACCACCGGCCTGCCCGACCACGAGCAGGGCCTGGCCACCGGACTGGCCTCCATGTCCCAGCAGGTCGGCATCACCATGGGCACCCCGATCATGTCCGCGATCGTCACCGCCGCCACGGCCGGCGCGGTGACCGGCGCCGCGATCCTGCACGGCGTCACCATCGCCATCGCCGTCAATGCCGCCCTCGTCCTGCTCGGTGTCCTCATCGCCGCCGTCGCCCTGCGCACCAAGAAGCAGGCAGCCCGCACCTGACCGGTGCCCGCCCCCGTGCCGGGTGGGCCGCGAGCGTCCGCCGCCCGCCCGGTGTCTGTCAACGCCCCTTCCTTCTTCTCGGAGACAACCATGGATCTGCAGCTCACCGGCAAGGTCATCCTCGTCACCGGCGCCACCAGCGGCATCGGCCAGGCCACCGTCCGTCTCCTCGCCGCCGAGGGCGCGCACACCGTAGCCCTCGCCCGCGGCAGTGCCGCACAGCTCCAGCTGCCCGGCTCCACCACGCTCATCCGCGCCGACCTCACCGACCCGGCCACCGCCGAACAGGCCATCGCCCAGGTCATCGAGGAGCACGGTCGGCTGGACGGACTGGTCAACAACGCGGCCGCCCTCACCTCGCACGATTCCTTCAGCGACATCGGCGACGCCCAGTGGCACGCCACCTTCGAACTCAACCTCCATGCCGCCGTTCGCCTCACCCGCGCGGCTCTCCCCGTGCTGGGCAAGAACCCCGACGGAGGCAGCATCGTCCATGTGTCCAGCGAGGCTGCCCGGCTGCCCGACGCCTCCATCGCCGACTACGCCGCGTCGAAGGCTGCTCTGCTGTCGGTGTCGAAGTCCCTGGCCACCGCGCTCGGGCCGACCGGAATCCGCTCCAACGTGGTCTCTCCGGGGCCCACCCGCACCGCCCTGTTCGACGCTCCCGGCGGCTTCGCCGACCAGCTCGCCCAGCGCTACGGCATGTCCGCGGACGCGGCCGTGGACCACTTCATCCGCAACGAGCGCCGCCTGCCCACCGGGCGTATCGGCACGGCCGACGAGGTCGCGGGCGTCATCGCCTATCTCCTGTCCCCTCTCGCCGCTCAGGTCACCGGCGCCGAATGGGCCATCGACGGCGGGGCCTTGCGCCAGCTGTAGGGCTCACCGAAATCTCCATCGTTCGCATCCGCCCGCCGATTCTCAGACGAGGCGCCGTCGCGACCGGTACCGCTCTCGTGTCCGCTCGGCCGGGTCGCGGCGCGGGTTCCCCACTTCGAAACACCGACGAGGAGGTGTCACACCACCATGCACCGCAGCACACCGAACCAGGCAATCCGTCTTCCCCGAGGGGTTCGTACCACCCTCCCCGCGCCGTCGCCGGTCACGGTCCACGTCTATCGGCCGGAGCCCACCGATCGGCCCCCGGCAGGCCGGCTGGTGTGGGCGCACGGCGGCAGCTGGCAGTACGGCTCCGCCCTCGAATGGCACCACGTCACCAGCACCCTTGCCGCCCGGTCCGGCTGGGAGGTGATCAGCGTCGACTACCGGCTCGCCCCGCGCCATCGCCATCCCGACGCCCTCCAGGACATCATGACCGCCCTCACGTGGGCCGAAAAGGGGCGGGCCGGGCTGCCGCTCGCCGTGGGCGGCGACAGTGCAGGAGGCACCCTCGCCGCCTGCGCGGCCCTGGCCGCCCGCGACCGCGGCCTGGCGTTGGACGCCCAGGTCCTGGCGTATCCGCCCTTCGACCCCGACTGCGGCAGCCCTTCCTTCCAGAGCGATCCGGATGCCTTCCCGCAGGCAGCCTCGCTGCAGCGGGCCTGGCGGGCCTGGCGCGGCAGCAGCGGGCTCGCCGCCCACGACGAGAACGGCACCCGCCTGTACTCGACTCCCTTCGAGGCGGCCTCCCTGGTGGGAGTGGCGCCGGCCGTCCTCGCCGTCGGCACCGCCGACCCGGTCCGTGACGACGTCTTGGCCTACGCCGGTCGACTCCGTGGCGACCGCGTGCCCGTACGACTCCTGCGGCTCCCCGGGGTGGGCCACGGCGATGTCCTGCAGCCCGGCAGCCCTCTCCTCGGGCGGCTCGCCCAGGAACTCGCGGCCCTCGGCGGTCCCCCTCCCGCCGGCCGCCGGCCCCCTGCCTCACCGACGTCGGCCTTTCCCGCCTCGAATCCTTGGAAGGAATCTCCATGACCGCCTCTCCCGTCCACGGCACCCACGTACCGCAACTCCGTCCCCGGTCCCAGGAGCGACCCCCCGCGCCGTTGGAGGCACTGGTCAGGCACTTCGGGGACCTGCGAGACGGCACCCATGCCGGCCACTCCACCCGCCAGGGCAAGGAGTCCGCGTTCCGGCAGGCCGTCGATCTTCTCGACGCCCCCGCACGCCAGGTACTGGAGGAAGTCGACCGGCACCTGCTGCTCGGCACCGGCACCGTCCAGGCCACCGGTCCGCAGCAGGACCCGAACGGCGGCATCTACGCCGCCTGGCGACTCACCTGGCCCCGGCAACGCGGGACGGGCATCGTCCCGATCACCCTGACCGCGCACTACGGAGCCGGATTCCATCACCCCCACCTGCGCGGCGCCACCGTCGGCGAATGGCCGCTCAACGTTTTCGACCAGGACCAGGCCGCCGAACTCGTTCCCGTGCTGCGTGCCATCGCCGCCGCCGACCTGCACAATCTCGTCTTCCAGCGTGACTGGCGGATAGTCCCCGCCCTGCACGAGGGCACACAGTCCGCCGATGCCCGGAAGGAGAACTGACCATGCTCTCGACACCGGTCCTGAGGTTGTCCGTTCTCGACCAGTCGCCGCTCGGCGAGGACATGACCCCGGCCGACGCCCTACGCCACACCCTGGCCCTCGCCCGGCACACAGACGCGCTGGGATACCACCGGTTCTGGCACGCCGAGCACCACGGCTCCGCGTCCTTCGCGGGCAGCGCACCGGAGATCATGACAGCGCTCGTGCTGGAGAACACCACGCGCCTACGGGTCGGCACCGGGGGGATCCTGCTGCCCCGCTACCACCCCGAGAAAGTCGCCGAGACGATGGGCACCCTGCTCCGTCTGCATCCCGGCAGGGTCGACGTCGGCATCGGCCGAGGGGGAGGACCCGCACCGGATTTCGACCAGAAGGTCGCCGCGTTGCACCAGCGGCTCCTCGACATCGGCCATGACGACCGAGCCGTCGGCGAACCCGCCGGCCGGCTCTGGCTCCTGGGAGCCGGAGGGTCCACCGCCCCACTAGCCGGGCACCTCGGCGCCGGATACGCCTTCGGCCACTTCTTCGCTCCCAAGAAGGGTCCGGCAGCCCTCTCCGACTACCGGCAGCATCTCCGGCCCGGACACCCCGGGGGCACCCTGCTGACGGTCCGGGCCGTCACCGCGGAGGACCCCGAGCGAGCGGCGGCACTGGCCCAGGCCATGCTGCTGTGGCGGGCCCGCAAGGATCTCGGGCACGACGCCCCCATTCCGGCCCTCACCACCCTCGCCCGCCATGACTGGAGCACCGCCGAACACGCGCAGGCCGCCCTCCATGAGAGCTCACTCATCCACGGCACCCCGCAGCAGGTACGCGAGCGGCTCATCCACCTGGCCCGGGCGCACGGAGTCACCGAGGTCATGGTCAACACCCTGACCGCCGATCCGGACGACCGCCTCGCCTCGTACGAACTTCTCGCGGCCCAGTTCGGCGTGCGGCACACGTTCGACGACTAGCGGAACCCATCACCCACCCGATCTCCCACACCGCCTCTCACAGGTCGACGCGATGACCGCCCCCGGGCCGGACCGCCGTCCCGCCGGCGTCCCGCCGGCGTCTCCTGGTCGCCTCCGGCGGCCTCCTCGCAGGCTCGGCCGACGATCCCCGCCACCTGGAGGCCGGCGACATGCCGGCCTTCGCCGGAGACGCCCCGCACCGCTATCGCACCGGCGACACATCCGCGGACGTCACCCTCGTCATCTCCTTCCCGGTCGCCGGCTGAAAAGCCGGACCCGGGCGTGCTGACTTTCCGGGTCCTCGCAGCGGTCACCACCCGGCGTGCCGTCGCCGCCGATCTGCACGACCTCGTGTTCCAGTGCGACCGGCGCATCTCTCCAGCAGCAAAGACGAAGACTTAATGGGATTGAATTGCCATTAAGGACATCGGTCCGGTATGGTCTCATCTAACGGAAAAAATTTCCCATTAACAAGGAGCATGTCATGAACCACCCCGCAGCGAAGATCGGCGCAGCACTGTCGGCTCTGGTGATCACACTCGGCGCGTCCGCGGCCGGCATCGGCACCGCGCAGGCCGGCATCGCGCAGACCGGTGTCGTGCAGGCCGGTGTCGATCGGCAGGCAGGCTGGCAGGCCGCGTGGATGGCCGCGCCGCAGCGGGCCAGCGCCGGGTTTGAGCCGAACTGGTCAGAGGAGGGCTTCAGCGGCCAGAGCGTGCGCCAGGTGGTCAGGCTCACCGCAGAGGGCTCATCGGTACGCATCCGGTTGTCGAACGACTACGGACCATCCGCCGTGCGCCTGACGGGCGCCACCGTGGCCTACGCCGATCAGGGCGCCTCGGTGCGGCCGGATTCCGTGCGGCACCTGACCTTCGGACGTGCCAGGTCGGCCGACATCCCCGCCCACGGCGGGCTGACCAGCGACCCCGTCCAGCTCGACGTGCGTCCGTTCCAGTCGGTGGCCGTCACGCTGTACTTCGCCGGAACCACCGGACCGGCGACATTCCACTCACAGGCCTACGCCAGCAGCTATCGGGCCCAGGGCGACCACCGCGCCGACACTGCGGCGAGCGCCTTCACCCAGGCGACGCACTCGTGGTACTACCTGTCCGGCGTCGACGTCACGGGCGGGAAGAAGAGAGACGACACCGTGGTGGCCTTCGGCGACTCCATCACCGACGGGTTCGGCTCGACCGGCGACGCCAACGGCCGCTACCCCGACGAACTGGCTGAGCGACTCGCCGCCACCGGCCGGGCACGTCCCGTCCTCAACGCCGGAATCGGCGGCAACCTGGTGCTCAACGACTCGGCCTGGTACGGCGACCACTCCGCGGCCCGCTTCCGCCGCGACGTGCTCGACCAGCCGGGCGTCGGCACGGTCGTCATGCTGGAGGGCGTCAACGACATCGGCTTCAGTGAGTCCGACACACCGACGTACAAGCCCGCACCCGTGGTCTCCGCCGACGAGCTGATCGCCAAGTACCGCCAGCTCATCCAGCAGGCACACGCGAAGGGTGTCAAGGTCGTCGGGGCGACCCTGCTGCCCTTCAAGAACTCCGACCACTGGGGCGAGCACGCCGCCGCCGTCAGCGACGCCGTCAACCAGTGGATCCGCACCTCCGGCGAGTACGACGCCGTCGTCGATCTCGACCGGGGCATGGCCGCCCCCGGCAAAGCCGACGTACTCAACCCCGCTTACGACAGTGGCGACCACCTGCACCCCAACGACGCCGGCTACACCGCCATGGCCCGACTCATCGCCGACCGGCTCTGAGCAGCCCGGCATCGACCCCTCCGCGAGCCGACCGTGACAGTGGCCGGTTGCCTCACCACCAAGGACCAGTTGGTGGTGAGGCAACCGGCCACTGGTGGTGACCAGGTGTCATGCCAACGCCCGCCAGCAGGGCTGGAGCTTGGCCCGTGCCGTGTCAGTTCTCATTGGTCCGGGTGAGATCCATGGTCCAGTTCGTGCGCCAGGTGGCTCCGTCGTCATAGGAGAACGCCTGTTCCCACCGTGCGGTATCAGGTGTGGCGTTGGTCCATTCGAATCGAACCTTCACGGCGTGGCCGCCCAGGACGTCGTCGCAGAGGAACTGTCCGCGACCGCCGCTGAAGGACCCTTCGACGGGTGGGTCGAGGTGCCCGGGCCTGCTGCTGGAGGCCCACCAAATCCGCCAGACCTTTGCTTCAGGGTCGAACTGGCGCAGCGTGAAGCCTTCGAAGCTGTCGGCCCAGATCCGGTCGACGTGGCCCAGGCCGCCCAGGATCGGCTCAGCCGCGGCGGTGGCATCGAACTCGATCCACTCTTCACAGGCCGGTTCGGTGACGTCCTTCAGCTTGCGGTTGCGTACCCGCCAGCGGCCGAAAATGAAGTCGAAATCAGAGCGCCCATCGACAGGCACGGCAGAGCTCACAGTCAGACCCCTCGGGTAACCGACCACCGGCGTCACTCGCAGGCGATGCGTAGGAAGAGACGCACACGGTACGCCCCGGCGCTGACAGTTTCGACGACGCAGGAAACCTTGACCGAGAAGGCGTCACGGAGGTCGCGGGCACCCCGTACGCGGTCGCGGGAAGGATCGTTCCCGGCTCCGGATGCGTTGGTGCGTCCGCTGTCATGGCTGGGAAGCTGTTCGGTGCAGCGCTTGAAGGGCGATACCTCCCGCTAACGGAAAAAACGTACAGTTTGCTGTAGTGTCCGACCAATTACCCGTACATCACACTGGGGTTTCGGCTGAATCGCGACAGAGGAGGAGCCCACGGTGAGAGAACGATGGCGGGAGACACGGCAAGGGGGGCGTTACTTGCTGCTCACCCTGCCGACTGCGATGAGCACGATGCTCATACCGCCGCTACTGGCCGTCGCGGCGCTGTCCTGCGTGGTCGCGGGGGCGGGCTTCGTTCTGCTGCCGCAGGCGCTGACCTGGGTCCGCCGTTGGGCGGATTGAAACAGGTCCCGCGCCGCCGGCCTGCTCGGCGTGCCGGTTTCCTCGCGCCACGTGCCGCTGAGTGGAGACCTCCGCGCCCGGTGGCGGCAGATGCGCAAGGACCCGGCCACCGTCCGTGACGTCAAGTGGCTGTTCGTGCACATCGGTACCGGGGTGCCGTTCGGGCTTGTCGCGTTTCTCTGCGCCGCCGGCATCGTCGCCACCGTGGTTCTGACCCCCCTGTGGTGGCTCTTCCCAGCTGATATGCCGATGCAGCCCCTTTTCATTCCGGTGAGCGACTGGGGGACGGCGCTGGCTCTGGCACCGCTCCAGATCTTCCTGCTCGCGGCGGTGGCATTCTGGGCCTTGCCGCGGCTGGCGCGCACACATGCACGGATCTGCCTGGCCCGCCTTGCACCCTCGGAGGCCGAGCAGATGGCCGAACGGGTGGACGAGCTGACCCAGACCCGGGCGGGCGCACTGGACGCGCATGCGGCGGAACTCCGCCGCATCGAACGCGACCTGCATGACGGCACCCAGGCCCGGCTGGTCTCGATCGCCATGCGGCTGGGCGTCGCGCGGGAGTCACTCGCCGAGAATCCCGGGGCGGTGGCCACTCTCCTGAAGGAGGCGCACGAAGGCACCGAGGAGGCGATGACCGAACTGCGCGAGGTCATCCGTACGGTCTACCCGCCGATTCTCGCCGACCGGGGGCTCTCCGGCGCGCTGGCAGCACTGGGCGCCCGATCCGGCGTGCCGGCCCGGATCGATGCCGGCGACCTCGGCCGGCTGTCGGCCGCGGTCGAGGCCGCCGCCTACTTCGTGGTCGCCGAGACGCTCACCAACGTGGCCAAGCACAGCCAGGCCACACGGGCCCTGGTACGGCTCACCCGGAACGACGGCACGTTGTCGGTCCAGATCACCGATGACGGGGTCGGTGGTGCCGACCCGACGCTCGGCACCGGTCTCAGCGGCATCCGCCGCCGGGTCGCCGCGCTGGACGGCATGTTCGAGATCGCCAGCCCCGTCGGCGGACCGACCGTCATCACGGTGGAGTTGCCGTGCGTGTCGTGATCGCCGAAGACAACGTTCTGCTGGCCGCGGGCCTGAACCTGCTGCTCGACTCCAAAGGGATCGAGGTCGCCGCGACCGTCGCCGACAGGCCGGCCTTCGTCGCAGCCGTCGACGAGCATCAGCCGGACATCACCATCGTCGACGTCCGACTGCCCCCCTCCTACCGGGAAGAGGGCATCCAGGCCGCGCTCGAAGCCCGCCGAGCACACCCCGAACTGCCGGTCCTCGTGCTTTCCCAGTATGTCGAGCAGCTCTACGCCCGCGAACTGCTCTCCGACGGTCGCGGCGGCGTCGGCTATCTGCTCAAGGACCGGGTCAGCCGGGTGAGCGAGTTCATCGACGCGCTCCATCGCGTGGCCGCGGGGGGCACGGTCATGGACCCCGAGGTCATCGCACAACTTCTCACCGGCCGTGGTGACGACGGCCTCGCGGCCCTGAGCCGGCGTGAACGCGAGGTGCTCACCTTGATGGCCCAGGGGCAGGGCAACAAGGCGATCGGCGAACAACTGTTCATCAGCGACAACGCCGTTCACAAGCACATCGGTAACATCTTCGCCAAACTCGGCCTCCCTCCCACCGATGGCGGGCACCGCCGCGTCCTCGCCGTCCTCGCATATCTCAACGATCAGGGCTGATGCCGCTGTCCGGCCTGCTGGACCGCCGCGCGGCCACCCGGCCCCGCCTCACCGTGTGCCGTCCCTGTCGCGCAGCCAGCGCTCGAATTCCACGGCGACGATGCGCTCGCCATGCACGCCGGCCGCGTCGTCGGACGCCAGCCAGACGATGGGCGGGCCCATCACCGCGGACTCCAGGAACTCTTGTCCCTCGGGCACGGCGTCGAGGGGCAGCATCCCCGTGACGGTCGCGCCCCCGGGCAGCAGCAGGTTGACGGTGACGCCCGTGTCCCGCAGGTCGGCGGCCATGATCTGGGACAGCGCCTCGCTGCCGGCACGCGACGGCCCGTAGGGGACGAACCCGGCTCGGTGCATGGTCGAGTGGCTCACCGCGATGTTGACGATACGGCCGCCGCCGGCGGCCAGCATCCGTGGCGTGACCTCGCGTGCCACAAGGAAGTAGCCGGTCAGATTGGTCTCGATCACCGCACGGAAACCGCCGACCGGCACCTCCCAGAAGCCCTGCGGGTGCGTCATGAAGCGCGGGTTGACCGTGCGCATGCCGATCCCGGCGTTGTTCACCAGCATGTCGATGCCGCCGAGCCGCGACCACGCCTGGTCGACCGCCCTGGCCACCGACGATTCGTCCCGCACGTCCAGTTCGATGCCGACCGCCCCCGGAAGTTCGGCGGCGACCGAGCTCGCACGCCGGCCGGATCGGCCGGTCAGCGCGACCGTCGCTCCCGCCGTGGCCAGGGCGGAGGCCATGGCGAGTCCCAGTCCGCTCGTCCCGCCGGTCACCAGCACCTTCATCGGGACACCTCCGTCCCGCGAGCGGCCCGACTGCGCACGGCGGCGGTGGTCTCTGTCAGCGTTGAATCACTCATGGCTGCGACGTTAGGTTTTGGAGCGCGCTCGAAGTCAAGCCGCGACCGGTATCCGGGCCTGCTCGCTCCGATCCCCAGGCGGGGCTGAGCATCGCCGAGGCCGGCTCGCCGCCGACCGGCTATGGGCGCCCAACCGTCGAGCGGGTGCCCGCTGAGCAATGCCCGGAAACGACTCGTGGAGGCTCGGGTTCAACCCGGCCTCCACATGTGCAAAAGATTTGTGTCCGAGGGGGGACTTGAACCCCCATGCCCCGCAAAGGGCACTAGCACCTCAAGCTAGCGCGTCTGCCTATTCCGCCACCCGGACGTGGTGCCTGCACGAGAGACCGTCATCCCTCGTCGGCGGACTTAGATTAGCAAACTCTTGAGCTTGCGTCATATCGGTATGCGACCCGGCCCCGGGGGATGCCGGCAGACCGGGCGCGACGGCAGGATGGGAAGGGCAAGCCGTATCGAAGCCGAAGGAGCCGACATGATCGCACTCAATGGTGAGGACGAGGTCGCCGGGCTGTGCAGCGACCTGATCCGGATCGACTCGACCAACGCGGGCGACAATTCCGGTCCTGGTGAACGGGCCGCCGCGGAGTACGTCGCGGAGAAGCTGGCCGAGGTCGGCCTGGAGCCGCAGATCCTGGAATCGGACGGCAACCGGGCGAATGTGATCGCCCGGATCGCGGGGGAGGACTCCTCCCGCGACGCGCTGCTCCTGCACGGGCATCTCGACGTCGTCCCCTTCAACGCCGGTGACTGGACCCACCACCCGCTCAGCGGGGAGATCGCCGACGGCTGCGTCTGGGGACGTGGCGCCGTCGACATGAAGAACATGGACGCGATGATCCTCGCGGTCGTCCGGCAGCGGCTCAGTGAGGGGCGCCGGCCGCCGAGAGACGTGGTGCTGGCCTTCACCGCCGACGAGGAGGCCGGTGGCGCCTACGGCGCGCAGTGGCTGGCCGACGGCCACAAGGACCTGTTCGAGGGGTGCACCGAGGCGATCGGCGAGGTGGGAGGGTTCAGCGTCTCGCTTGACGACGCTCGCAGGCTCTATCTCATCGAGACGGCCGAGAAGGGCATCGCCTGGATGCGGCTGACCGCCCGCGGCCGGGCCGGGCACGGTTCCATGCTCAACGGCGAGAACGCCGTCACCGAGCTGGCCGAGGCGGTCGGCCGGATCGGGCGCTACCAGTGGCCGGTACGGCTCACGGAGACGGTCAGGACCTTCCTCACCGAGACCTCCAGGGCGTTGGACCTCGAACTCGACCTGGACGATGCCGAGGCGACCGTGGCCAAGCTCGGCCCGCTGGCCCGGATGATCGGCGCCACACTGCGCAACACCGCCAACCCCACCATGCTGGCGGGCGGTTACAAGGCGAACGTGATCCCGCAGACCGCCACCGCCCACGTGGACGGCCGTTTCCTGCCGGGATACGAGGACGAGTTCTTCGAGACGGTCGACGAGCTGCTTGGGCCCAATGTGACCAGGGAGTTCGTCTACCACGACATCGCCATCGAGACCGGGTTCGACGGGCCTCTGGTGCGGGCGATGACCGACGCGCTTCTCGCCGAGGACCCGGGGGCGCTCGCCGTGCCGTACACCCTGTCGGGCGGTACGGACCTGAAGGCGTTCAGCCGGCTGGGCATGCGCGGGTTCGGGTTCGCGCCGCTGAAGCTCCCCGCGGACCTGGACTTCTCTGGAATGTTCCATGGGGTGGATGAGCGGGTGCCGGTGGATTCGCTCCAGTTCGGGGTCCGGGTGCTTGACCGTTTCCTGGACGCCTGCTGAGACATTCGGTGGAAACATCTTGCACTAGCTGTACGTAGTGCTAACGTAACTCTCCGTTGAGGGGTTGGGCCGTGCGCCGAGCAGGCCCACCCGGAGCGATGGGGAGGTCACGTGGCACGCATGCCGCAGGAGCAGTGGAGGGCGTCATCGCCCGCTGCTCGGCGCGTGCCCACGACTGTTTCCGGCCACGACACGATCCCCATGGTGCACCGGATGGCGCGGTTCGCGGCCGGTGCCGGGCAGATCGTCAGACGAGTCCTCGCGATCGGCGGCCTGCTGGCCGCCGGATGGCTGCTCGTCGTCGTCTTCGGGCTCCTCAACGCCGCTCCGGCGGTCGCGGACACCACCGCGGCGACAGGAACGGCCCGCTCCGGCGACTCCGGCTCAGCCGCTTTCGGATCGGCCGCCCAGGCCGATGTCTTCCCCACGGAGAGCGGCGGCCTGTCGGCGACAGGAAACGCCGAAGCCATGGCCGGGAAGGGCGTAGACGGGCTCACCAGCCAGTCGAAGCCCACATCCCCGGTTCCCGCCACCGTTGACCACAGTTCCGGCACCGATGGATTCGTGCCTCAGGGTGGCGGTGGATCCGGTTTCTCCGGACCATGCGTGGGAGATGTCGCGCGGTCTGTCTACGACCCGCGGTTGACGGCGCAGAGCATTCCGCTCGCGTTCGTGCTCCCCCCTGTCGTCCGCACAGCGGCGGACGACCCTTCCTTCTCTCCTGACTGACTCCGTCCCATGGGCCGGGCCCGCCGATTCGGACGGGCATGCCGGTTGCGGAGCGTGCCCTGCCCCCATCCCCAGGGGAGCCGCTCCCTTCATGACGGTGAGTAATTCCCATCCCTCGTGACGGCCGCCGGAGCTTCCGCTGTGCGGGCTCCCGTCAGGACCTCGCGCGGCTCCGCGCGCGCCGAGCACGAGATGTCAGGTATCCCCCAAGAACCGCAAGGAGATCAATTATGCGTACGTGGGTTAAGGGCACGGCTCCCGCGGCCCTGCTCGCGCTGGGTGTCATGGCTCTCGGCAGCGGTACGGCTCTCGCCGACACCTCCGGTGACGGCTCGATCGGCGGCGGTAACCAGGTCAACCTTCCGATCACCCTGCCGGTCGACATCAGCGGAAACGCCGTCGCCGTCGCGGGTGAGTCGGCTGCGTCCTCCCAGGGTGGCGCCTCCGTCGAGAACGTCGGCGGCGGCGACGGCATCCCCAACGAGACCTCCGGCCGGGGCAGCATCCTGGGCGGTAACCAGGTCAACGCCCCGATCACCGCGCCGATCAACGCCTGCGGCAACGCGCTGTCGGTGTTCGGCAGTTCCCAGGCGGGCTGCAAGGGCGGCGCGTCCGTCAGGAGCACCGGCCGGGGCGGGGCCGGCGGCAACCGGACGGACGGTGACCACAGCATTCTGGGCGGTAACCAGATCGTCGCGCCGATCACCGCACCGGTCAACGCCTGCGGCAACTCGGTCGCGGTCCTCGGGGACGCCGTCGCGGGCTGCGAAGGCGGTGCCTCGGTGCGGAACGGCGGCCGGGGTGGGGCGGGTGGCAACACCACCTCCGGCCGGGGCAGCATCCTGGGCGGTAACCAGATCGTCGCGCCGATCACCGCGCCGATCAACGTCTGCGGCAACTCGGTCGCGGTCCTCGGCGGGGCTTTCTCCGGCTGCAAGGGCGGTGCCGAGGTGACCGACGGCGGAAGGCCGGACTGGTGGCCGGGAGGTCCCGGCTGCCCCGTTCATCCCGGCCGTCCCTGCGGGCACGGCGGTTCCGGTGGACACGGCGGAAACGGTGGACACGGCTATCCGGGCGGTAAGGGCGGTCCTGGCGGTAAGGGCGGGCACGGTGGCCAGGGCGGTCACGGCGGCCCCGGCTGGAACGGTGGGCCCGGCTGGAACGGCGGCCCTGGTTGGAACGGTGGGCCCGGCTGGAACGGCGGGCCCGGCTGGAAGGGCTCGACCGGCAACGACACCGACGGCCGTTTCGGCGCCGGCAGTGGCAACCAGATCGTCGCGCCGATCACCGCGCCGGTCAACGCCTGTGGAAACGCGGTCGGCAACGCCCTGGCGGGTTGCCCGGGCGGCGTGATCGTCGAAAACTCCGGCGGCGGCCGGGGCGGGGCCGGCGGCAACCGGACGGACGGTGACCACAGCATTCTGGGCGGTAACCAGATCATCGCGCCGATCACCGCGCCGATCAACGTCTGCGGCAACGCCGTCGCGGTCCTCGGCGGGGCCTTCGCCGGGTGCAAGGGCGGTGCCTCGGTGCGGAACGGCGGCCGGGGTGGGGCGGGTGGCAACACCACCTCCGGCCGGGGCAGCATCCTGGGCGGTAACCAGATCGTCGCGCCGATCACCGCGCCGATCAACGTCTGCGGCAACGCCGTCGCCGTTCTGGGTGACGCCGCGGCCGGTTGTCTGGGGGGCTCCCACGTCGGCGAGCCGGGAAGCGGGCGCTCCGGCCACTGGGCCCGGATGGCCACCCGCAAGAACAGCGGCCTCGTGCCGGCGCTCCCCGTCGTCCCGGCGCTCGGCGGTGCCAAGCCGGGCGCGGCGGCGCAGGGCGCAGCCGTCCCCGCCGCCGGGGGAACGCACGAGATGGCCGCTCTGCCCGAGCTTCCGGTCATGCCCGGCACCGGGTCGGGCGTCCAGCAGGCCGGTTCGCCGTTGGCGCCGGTGACCGGAGTGGTCTCCTCCACCCCGCTCGGCGGCGCGCTCCCCACGAGTGGCCTCGGCCTGATGAGTGCCGCTCAGCCCGCCGGAGTGACCGGAATGAACTCCGGCTCACTGGCCGCCCTGCTGCTCGGCGCGATGGCCGCCGTCTCCGCGACGCTCTTCGTGGCCACTCGCCGGCTCCGCTTCGGCAAGCGGTAGGGGCAGAGGTAAGACAGCAGTAACCATCCAGCCATGTCTCCCCGGTTCGGCCGGCGGAGACACGCAGACGCTTCGCAGGTGGCGAGGGATGGCCACGGCCTCGGGCCGTGATGCCCTCTCGCCCCGCGAGGCCGAGTAGCTTTGCCCGTTCCGGGGGCGCGGCCCGGGACGGGCAAAGCCATGTCCGGAGTCACCGAGGCAGTGCCCGCAGTCACATCGTCCTGGTCACGCGTATGATCTTGCGACGCAGTCGGACGTCCCGGCGGCCGTCGGGATACAGTCGCAGACGGTCGAGTTCCCAGTCGCCATATTCTGCGTGTTCGGTCAGAATCTGCCGAGCGGCGTCCCTCGAGATGCCACGCGGAAGATGGAGAACCAAGTAGGAGTAGTCGAGCACAGCGATTAGTCTCCGAGGGTGGGCTGGGGGACGTCGGCACTCATAGGGCTTTATTGTGCGTCCTAGCGACTTCCCTTGGAGTGTTCCCGATCCAGATCGGGTAACCCAGGAGGGAAGAAAACGGGGAACCAATGCGAACAGCGAGGTAGGAAGCAGCGTGCCAGCCAAGAACGGCAACGCCGGCGGAACCCGCCTGGTGATCGTCGAGTCGCCTTCCAAGGCGAAGACCATCGCTGGGTACCTCGGCCGCGGCTACGTCGTGGAGTCCAGTATCGGGCATATTCGCGACCTCCCCGAGAAGGCCGACGACATCCCTGAGAAGTACAAGGGGGAGTCGTGGGCACGCCTCGGCGTCAACGTGGACAGCGAGTTCGAGCCGCTCTATGTCGTCAACCACGACAAGAAGGCCCAGGTCAGCAAGCTTAAGCAGCTGCTCAAAGATGCTGACGAGCTCTACCTCGCCACTGACGAGGACCGGGAGGGCGAGGCGATCGCCTGGCATCTCCGCGAGGTGCTCAACCCCAAGGTGCCGGTGCACCGCATGGTGTTCCACGAGATCACTCCGCGGGCCATCCAGGACGCGGTGGACAACCCGCGTGCCCTGAACCTGCGGCTGGTCGACGCCCAGGAGACCCGGCGCATCCTCGACCGTCTCTACGGTTACGAGGTCAGCCCGGTCCTGTGGAAGAAGGTCAAGCCGCGCTTGTCCGCCGGTCGCGTGCAGTCCGTGGCGACCCGGCTGGTCGTGGAGCGCGAGCGCGAGCGCCTGGCGTTCACCAGTGCGAGCTACTGGGACCTGCAGGCGCTGTTCGACACCGGCCGCGACGAGATCCCGCACGAGTTCACCGCCACGCTGACCGCGGTGAACGGCAGGCGCGTCGCCCAGGGGCGTGACTTCGCGAGCAACGGCACCCTCAAGGGCACCGACGTGGTCCACCTGGACGAGCCGGCCGCACGGGCACTCGCCGGGCGGTTGAGCGGCAGCGCCTACAAGGTCAACTCGGTCGAGCGCAAGCCGTACACCCGCAAGCCGTACGCGCCGTTCCGGACGACCACGCTGCAGCAGGAGGCCAGCCGGAAGCTGGGCTTCTCCGCGAAGTCGACCATGCAGGTCGCCCAGCGCCTGTACGAGAACGGCTTCATCACCTACATGAGGACCGACAGCATCACGTTGTCGGAGACCGCCGTCGCCGCCGCGCGCAGCCAGGCCATCAAGCTGTACGGCGCGGCGTACGTGCCGGACAAGCCGCGCGCCTACGCCAGCAAGGTGAAGAACGCGCAGGAGGCCCACGAGGCGATCCGTCCTTCGGGTGAGGAGTTCCGCACTCCGGGCGAGACCGGCCTGAGCGGTGACATGTTCCGGCTGTACGAGCTGATCTGGCAGCGGACCGTCGCCTCGCAGATGAAGGACGCGGTCGGCGAATCGGTCACCGTCAAGGTGGGCGGCACCTCCAGCTCCGGTGAGCAGGTCGAGTTCGGGGCCACCGGCCGGACCATCACCTTCCACGGATTTCTCAAGGCCTACGTCGAGGGCGCGGACGACCCGTCCACCGACCGTGACGACTCCGAGAAGCGCCTGCCCAACCTGGACGAGGGCGACCGTCTCACCGCGGCCGAGCTCAAGGCGCTGTCGCACGCCACCAAGCCGCCTGCGCGCTACACCGAGGCCTCGCTCATCAAGGAGCTGGAGGACCGGGAGATCGGCCGTCCCTCGACCTACGCGTCGATCATCGGGACGATCCTGGACCGCGGTTACGTGTTCAAGAAGGGCACCGCCCTGGTGCCGTCCTTCCTGGCGTTCGCGGTGGTCAACCTGCTGGAGCGGCACTTCGGTCACCTCGTCGACTACGACTTCACCGCCGACATGGAGAAGGTCCTCGACGACATCGCCAACGACCGGGCGGAGCGGGTGCCCGAGCTGCGCCGCTTCTACTTCGGCGAGGAGGGTGACGAAGGTCTCAAGGAGATGGTGACCGATCTCGGCGAGATCGACGCCAAGGAGATCAGCTCCTTCTCGATCCGGGGCACCGACATCATGATCCGGGTGGGGCGTTACGGCCCCTACCTGGACCGTGAGGGCTCCCGGGTGAACGTGCCCGAGGACCTGGCTCCCGACGAGCTCACCGCGGAGAGGGCCGAGGAGCTGTTCTCGCGCCCGACGGGCGACCGCGAGCTGGGCAGGGACCCGGTCACCGGTCACGTGATCGTGGCCAAGGACGGGCGCTACGGCCCGTACGTGACCGAGATCCTCCCCGAGGAGGCTCCTCCGGCGGAGGGGACCAAGAAGAGGACCAAGAAGGCCGACGTTCCCAAGCCGCGCACCGGGTCGCTGCTCAAGACGATGTCCCTGGACACCGTCACCCTCGACGACGCCCTGCGGTTGCTCTCGCTGCCCCGGGTGCTCGGGGAGCTCGAAGGCCAGGAGGTCACGGCCCAGAACGGCAAGTTCGGGCCCTACATCAAGAAGGGCACCGACTCGAGGTCGCTGTCGTCGGAGGACGAGCTGTTCACGGTCACGCTGGAACAGGCCAAGGAGCTGTTCTCCCAGCCCAAGGCCCGAGGCAGGCGCGCCGCCGCCGCTCCTCCGCTGCGTGAGCTCGGTGAGGACCCGGTGTCCAAGAAGCCGATCGTGGTGAAGGAGGGCCGTTTCGGTCCCTACGTGACCGACGGTGAGACCAACGCCTCCCTGCGCAAGGGCGACGAGGTCGAGCAGATCACCACCGAACGCGCCGCCGAGCTCCTCGCCGACCGCCGCTCCCGCGGCCCGGCGCCCAAGCGGCCCACCCGGGCGAAGGCGAAGGCCAAGGCCTGAGCGGACGTCTCCGCCGTCCCGGGCGTTCTCCGGAACGCGCCGGGTACGGCGGGCGGACCGGCGCGGGAGAGGGTGCCGGGGCCGGAAGATCCGGAAGCACGGCACTGAGACATTCTTTTCGCGAGTGCCTGCTGCGGAGGACGGCCCGGACGTATTACCCTCATGCGACGGGCAGCCGGGCATATCCGGCTGGCTCATGCTTTCCCCAGCCGAGTGAGCATCTGGATACGCTGGCACCATGACCACCCCTGGCCGACCCACCGCGCGCCGCAAGCCCTCCAACGTGCTGGCCAATGCCCCGTTCCGCAAGTTGTGGACGGCCATGTCGGTGTGCAGCCTCGGAGACTGGCTGAACATCATCGCGCTGACCGCGCTGGCCGGAAACCTCACCAGCGGATCCGGTTACAAGGTCCAGAGCCTGGCCATCGGCGGTGTCTTCGTGGTGAAGATGCTCCCGGCCATCCTGCTGGGCCCGCTCGCGGGCGCGTTCGCCGACCGGTTCGACCGCAGGCTGACGATGTTCTTCTCCGACCTGCTGCGGTTCGCGCTGGTCCTGTCGATCCCGCTGGTCGGCAACTACCAGTGGGTGCTCATCGCTACGTTCCTGGTCGAATGCGTCAATCTCTTCTGGGTCCCCGCCAAGGACGCCACGGTGCCGAATCTGGTGCCCAAGGAGCGGCTGGAGGAGGCCAACCAGCTCAACCTCCTGGTCACGTACGGCACCGCCCCGGTCGCCGCGCTGCTCTTCGCGGTGCTGTCGATCGCCAACGACGCCCTGGGCAGGTTCGTCCCGTACTTCTCCGGCCGTGACACCTATCTGGCGCTGTTCGTCAACGCCATCGCCTACCTGGTGTCGGCCTTCATCATCTTCACGCTCAGGGACATCCCCACCGCCAACAGGACGGCCACCGCGGTCTCCACCCCGTCGGTGCTGCGCCAGATCGTCGACGGCTGGCGTTTCGTCGGCGCCAACCGGCTGATCCGCGGTCTGGTCATCGGCATGCTCGGCGCGTTCGCCGCCGGTGGCGCGGTGGTCGGGGTGGCCAAGATCTACGTGGAGGTGCTGGGCGGCGGCGACGCGGCCTACGGCGTGGTGTTCGGCTCGGTCTTCGTCGGCATGGCCTCCGGCATGTTCTTCGGGCCCAGGTTGCTGCGCGAGCTGTCCCGGCGGCGGCTGTTCGGACTGTCGATCATCATGGCCGGGGTGGCGCTGGCCGCGATCGCGATCATCCACAATCTGGTGATCGTCGTCATGCTCACCGTGGTGCTGGGGGCGTGCGCGGGGATCGCGTGGATCATCGGCTACACCATGATCGGCCTGGAGGTGGAGGACGGCCTGCGCGGCCGTACGTTCTCCTTCCTGCAGTCTCTCGCCCGGGTCGTCCTGCTGCTGGTCGTCGCGGTCGCCCCGACGCTGGCGGGACTGTTCGGCAGGCACGAGATCGTCATCGGCAACGAGAGGATCTACGAGTTCGACGGGTCCAACCTGGTGCTGCTGATCGGCGCGCTGCTGGCGATCATCGTCGGGTTCCTCGCCCTGCGGCACATGGACGACCGCAAGGGCGTGCCGATCGCCTCCGACCTGTTCGCGGCGGTGCGCGGTGAGCGGTTCGCGCCCGAGACCGCCGAACAGCCGCGCGGGATGTTCATCGCGTTCGAGGGCGGCGAGGGGTCGGGTAAGACCACCCAGTCCAGGCTGCTCGCGATCTGGCTCCGGGACCAGGGCTTCGACGTGGTGCAGACCAGGGAGCCCGGCTCGACCAAGGTGGGCATGCGGCTGCGCGCGATCCTCCTGGACGCCGTGCACCAGGGGCTGTCGGCGCGCTCGGAGGCACTGCTGTACGCGGCCGACCGGGCCGAGCATGTGGAGAAGGTCATCCGCCCGTCGCTCTACCGGGGCTCCATGGTGATCTGTGACCGCTATGTGGACTCCTCGCTGGCCTACCAGGGTGCCGGGCGGTCGCTGGACCCGGCCGACGTGGCCAGGGTCAACGCCTGGGCCACCGGGGGGCTCGTCCCCGACCTGACCGTGCTCATCGACACTCCGCCGTCCGTCGGCCTGGCCCGGCTGGGCGGGGCCGCCGACCGGATCGAGTCCGAGCCGCTGGAGTTCCACGAGCGGGTGCGCCGGGAGTTCCGCGCGCTGGCCGCCGCCAGCCCGGACCGCTATCTGGTCATCGACGGGACCCTCGCCCAGGACCAGATCTCCCTGCTCATCCACGACCGGGTCCGCGAGGTGCTGCCCGACCCGGTGCCGCGGGAGTCGGAGGACGCCACCGGCACGATCCCCGTCATCCGCGACTGACACCGGCGGTAGGTTGGGCGCGTGGGAGTCTTCGATGACCTTGTGGGGCAGGAGCGGGCGGCGGTAACGCTCCGCCGCGCCGCCGACGGGGCCGCCGAGATGCTGGCCGGGGGGCCCGGTGGCGGGATGACCCACGCGTGGCTGTTCACCGGACCCCCGGGCTCCGGCCGGGAGGAGGCGGCGCGGGCGTTCGCCGCCGCGCTGTTCTGTCCCGACCGGGGGTGCGGCCACTGCGACATGTGCCACCAGGTGACCGTCGGCTCCCATCCCGACCTGGAAGTCGTCCGCACCGAGGGCCTTTCCTACGGCATCAAGGAGACCCGCCAGCTCATTCTCCGGGCGGCCGGGGCTCCGACGCTGGGGCGCTGGCGGGTCGTTCTCTTCGAAGGGGCCGACCGGATGCCGGAGCGTGCCTCCAACGCGCTGCTCAAGGCGATCGAGGAGCCGCCGCCGAAGACGGTCTGGCTGCTCTGCACCCCGTCGCCCGCCGATCTTGTCATCACCATCCGGTCGCGCTGCAGGGTGGTCACGCTGGTCACCCCGCCCACGGCGGCGGTCGCCCATGCGCTGGTGACCCGCGACAACATTCCGCCGGACATGGCGGAGTACGTCGCCAGGGCCACCCAGGGCCACCTGGAGCGGGCCCGGCGGCTGGCCCTGGACCCGGAGATGCGCGCACGGCGCGAGGCGGTGCTCTCCATTCCCCGATCCCTCACCGGGCTGGGGGAATGCGTCACGGCGGCGGAGCGGTTGGTGGACACCGCCAAGAAAGAGGCCGAAGCGCTCTCCTCGGCGCTGGACGAGGGGGAGATCACCGAGATCCGCAAGATCTACGGTGAGGGTTCCTCGGGGAAGGGACTGAACAAAGGCCTGATCCGCGGCGGGGCCGGCGCGCTCAAGGACCTGGAGAAACTGCAGAAGTCCCGGGCCACCCGGACCCAGCGGGACGTCATCGACGCAGCACTGCTCGACCTGGTCGCCTTCTACCGCGACGTGCTGGCCGTGCAGTTCGGTGCACCCGTGGAACTGGCCAACGAGGACCGCCGGGCCGACCTGGACGATCTGGCCCGTTCCTCCGTCCCCGAGGACACCCTGCGCAGGATCGACGCGATCATGCACTGCCGGGAGCGGCTGGCGGCCAACGTCAACCCGCAGATGGCCGTCGAGGCGATGACGATCTCGCTGCGGCAACCTCGTCTGTGATCTGCCCCGGTGGTCCGGTGACCCGGAGGCGGTCCGCGACCGGTCACGGACCGGTCGGCCGGGCGTCGCACCGCCCCGCGGAGGCGGCCGGCCGAGGGTGACCGCGGTGCGGCCGTCCGGTGGTTCCCGGAGTCCGGTGATCCGCCGGCCCCGGAGGCCGGTCGGTGCGGGGAATGGGGATATCGCCGCCGTGAGGCCCGATGGATCTTTTTACGTCCGACGGAACCGTTCCTGGCCAACCTCACTCAAATCATGGGTGTGATTCGTTAGGATTCACAGCGAATTTCCACTTATTTGTTACATATCGGCCATACAGTGTCCTGCTTTTACGGGGATGAGCAGGAAGACCGGGGGACTCTTGGAGAGCATCGGAGCGCGCCCAAACATGATGGCACCAGGGGGTGTGCGAGCCGTTACCAGCCGTGTGGACGGCAATGACGTGCTGAGCGTCGAGTGGCCGGAGCCGGTGGACGGGGAGATCGTTTTGAGACACGTGGAGACCGGGGAGGAGCGAGGGGATGCCGATCTCACCGGGCTGCGGCCGGGTATCTGGATGGCGTCGCACCGGGGTGAGCCCCTCGCCACCGACGACCCCGGGTTCTCCCTGGACGGGCTGCTCGCTTATGCCGGAACGCCCCGCGATCGAGAGATTCGGGCATTTCGCACATCTGTCGGCACGCTTGCCCTCGCCGTCCGCGAGGTCGAACCGTACGTCGAGGTGACCGCCGTCGTCTCCGACGGCGGCGTGATCGAGGTCGAGGGCATGATCGCGTACGGCGAGCCGGCCGAGGGACCGGCCAGGCTGGTGGCCGTGGCCAGGAAGGGGCGGCAACCGGTCAGCGGATCCGCGGTCTTCCGGGGGAGGCGCTTCGAGGGGAGCCTCCCGATCGCACCGATGACCGAGGCGCAGGTGAGACGACGGACCTTCTGGGATCTCCACGCGGAGACCGCCGGGCTGCGGCTGCCGCTGGCGGCACGGCTCGATGACATCACCGACAAGAAGACCCGGGTGCGTTTCCCCGCCCAGCGCGTGGGACAGATCAGGGTACGGCCCTACTACACCGACACCGACAGTCTCGCCGTCGCCCTCACCGTCGAGGAGCAGGCCTCATGAAGATCTCCTTTCTGATCCTCAACGCCTACGGCATGGGTGGAACGATCCGGTCCACCTTCGACCTCGCCGGCAAGCTGTCCGAGCGGCACGAGGTCGAGGTGATCAGCGTCTTCCAGCACACCGATCTCCCCTTCCTGCCTCTGGCGCCCCGGGTCCGGCTGCGTTCGCTGGTGGATCTGCGGGAGGGGGCCCGGGTCCGCTGGCCGTACACGAAGAAGGCGGAACGGCTGAGCGCGCAGGAGAGCGCGTTGATCCATCCTGAGGAGCGCGCCTACTCCTCCTTCACCGCGTGGAGTGACGACGTTCTCCGGCGGGAACTGCGGCGGCTCCGCACCGACGTACTGGTCACCACCCGGGCCGGGCTGAACATCATGGCGGCCAGGTTCGCCCGCAGGCGGGTCGTCACGATCGCCCAGGAACACCTGCACTTCGAGGCCCACGAGCCCGGCATCTTCCAGGAGATCCAGCAGTGGTACCCGAAGCTGGACGCGGTCGTCACCCTCACCGAGGCCGATGAACAGGACTACCGCGCCATGCTCGACCAGGCGCCGACGCGGGTCTACACCATCGGCAACGGGCTTGCCGACGTGCCGCGTCCCCGGTCCCGGCAGGAGAACCGGATCGTGCTCGCGGCCGGTCGGCTGGTGCCGGTCAAGGGCTATGACCGGTTGCTGAAGGCGTTCGCCAGGGTCGTCGAGGAACGCCCGGACTGGAAGCTGCGCATCTACGGTGAGGGCCGGGTCAGCGAAAAGCTCGTCAAGCTGGCCGTCAAGCTGCGCCTGCACAACAACGTGACGTTCATGGGGCCGACCGGTGACATCGAGGGCGAACTGGCCAAGGCCTCGATCCACGCGGTCAGCTCCCGCTTCGAGGGTTTCGGCATGACCATCATCGAGGCGTTCGCGTGCGGGGTGCCGGTGGTCAGCTTCGACTGCCCCCGGGGACCTCGCGAGATCATCACCTCCGGCCACGACGGGCTGCTGGTCCCACCCGACGACGTCGAGGCTCTGGCCGAGGGGCTGCTCAAGATGATCGACGACGAGGAGGGTCGTCACCGGATGGCCCGCAACGCCCTGGAGACGGCCAGGGGCTACGACATCTCCATGATCGTGGAACGGTGGGAGGGATCCTTCGCCGACCTCGTGCGCTGAGCGGGACCCGTACGCCGGGCCGGGCCGTACACCGGGCCCGGCCGGACGCGGATGAAACGTGTGGGCCGGGTGGAGCAGCATCCGGCCCGGCCCGGCGTCTCTGTTACGTGACCATGTCATTGTCGGGGACCACCCCAGATCCCGAAATCGAGCTGCTCTCCCATGGAGAGCCCCTGGCCAGGGACCGCATCGACGTCGCGGCGCTGTTCGCCGACCACCACCTCGGCCTGGTGCGGCTGGCGCTGCTCATGGTGGGGGACCAGGCCACGGCCGAGGACGTGGTGCAGGAGGCGTTCACCCGCACGCACGCGGGCCGGCACCGCCTGCGCGATCCCGGGCGCGCGCTGACCTACATCCGCTCGGCGGTGCTCAACGGCTCCCGTTCCGTGCTGCGGCGCCGGGCGGTGGCGTTCCGGCGGGCCGTGCCGTACGAGCCGCCCGTCTGGTCCGCCGAACACGCCGCACTGCTCGGCGAGGAGCGCCGCGAGGTGCTGGTGGCGCTGCGCGCGCTGCCGGGGCGGCAGCGCGAGGCGCTGACGCTCCGCTACTACCTCGACCTGTCCGACCTGGAGATCGCCGAGACCATGGGGATCGGTGCCGGCACGGCCCGGTCCACCATCGCGCGCGGGCTGGCCGCCCTCGCCCGCAAGCTTGGGGAGGAATCATGACCGCCACCGAGAACCGCCTGCGCGAGGCCCTGTCGACCGCCGCCGTGACCGTCGTCGACGTCCGCCCGCTGACCGTCCCGGCCCGCCGCCGGTCCCGGGTGCCTCTCCGTGTCACCGCCGTCGCCCTGGCCGTCACCGCGACGGCCTTCGGAGTCGTACGGCTCGCCGCACCCTCCCCGGCTTCTCCGATGTCGCAGGGGGAGACCATCGTCGCGATGTCCATGAGCGGTGAGACGCCCGGCGGGAGGGCCGAGGTCTCGGTCTTCTTCTGCAAGGAGAACGATTACTTCCCCAGCTGCGAGGGCGGAAAGACCACCGAGACGGAGAAGGAGAACCTCGTACGGATGCTGGAGGCCCGGCCCGAGGTGAAGAGCGTCATCTTCGAGGATCGGCAGACAGCCTGGGAGAACTTCCGGCAGCAGAACAACGACAATCCCGGTCTGATCAACGTAGTGGTCCCGGAGGACATGCCCGAATCCTTCCGGGTCAGGACCAGGGAAGGGGCGGACTCCCTGGCTGTGGCCCGGGCCGCGCACGAGCTGCCCGGCGTGTCCAATGTCATCGACCTGCCCTGCCTCCTTGAGCGCGCCTCCCTGTGGGGGGTCGTCAAGAGCAAGCTTCCATGGTCCGATGACGGGGAGCAGTGCTCCTTCGTGGGCAAGGGAAGGTGAACTCCTCCGGCTGAAAGGCGATACGGGGGCACGGCCCGCCTTCGCCGGCTTCCGCAGCCGGCGCCGGAGGTCCGGGGGCGGGGGGCCATGCCCCCGGCCTCCGCGTCGGAGCGCCGGTGCGGGAGCCCATGTCCGGCTTCCGCGCCGGGGAACCGTACCGGGGAACCGGGCGATGCTCCGATGCGGGAGCCCACGGGGACGCTTGTGACGCGTAGTGTGGCTCCGTGGGCGCTTAGCCGTACCCCCGAGGTTTGGAGCCACATGGGCATGATCATGGCGGTGAGCTTCACCCGCTACGGCCGGCTGTACTACCTCGACCCGGGCGAGCACAGTCCCAAGGTCGGGGACAGGGTGCTGGTGCCCACCGACGCCGGGCCGGAGGTGGCCGAGTGCGTGTGGGCGCCGCAGTGGACGAGCGAGGAGGTCGGCGGCCTCCCGGTCTGCGCGGGCATCGCGAGTGAGGAGCACCTGGCGCGCGACGAGGGCAACAAGCGGCGGCGCGCGGAGGCCCGGAGCGTCGCCAAACGCCTGATCAGGCGGCACGAGCTGCCCATGAAGGTGGTCGGCGTCGACTACCTCGACTCCGACAACGTCTACACCGTCTACTTCTCGGCCCCGCACCGCGTCGACTTCCGTGCCCTGGTCCGCGACCTGGCCCGTAACCTGTGCGCCCGGGTGGAGCTGCGCCAGATCGGCCCCCGCGACGAGGCCCGCCTGCAGGGCGGCATCGGCCCCTGCGGCCGTGACCTGTGCTGTGCGACCTTCCTCAAGGACTTCGAGCCGGTCTCGGTGCGGATGGCCAAGGACCAGGACCTGCCGGTCAACCCGCTGCGCATCGCCGGGGCGTGCGGGCGGCTGATGTGCTGCCTCAAATACGAGCACCCGCTCTACCTCGAAGCGAACGCCAGGATGCCTCGCGTCGGCCTGAAGGTGGACACCCCGGAAGGCTCGGGGACCGTGATGGGCCGCAACGTCCCCTCCGACTCGGTGACCGTCCGGCTGGACGAGGGAGGACGGCGCTGCGCCTGTCCCTCCGCCTCGGTCTGCTCCCCTCGCAAGCAGCACGACACGATGTACGGCGGGGCGGTGACGGTCGCCGAGAGCGGCCCGGAGGAGTAGGCGGTGACACCGGTCATCTGCCGCCGCTGGAGCGCCCCGAGGAGTTCACCGCCGCCCTGACGGAGTTCCTGACGCCCCTCCGGGGATCTCCCGGCGGCTCTCCGCGAAGTCGATACGGGTCCACGGCGTCCTGGGCGATTCCGTGGCCCGCTCCTGGACGGCTCTGCCCGCGATGGTCACCTGCCGCCACTGCCTGCGGCGGTCCGCCGCGTCCCGGTGGGCGTGGAGTTCGAGCTCGCCGATCCGGGCCTCGGTGTGCAGCTGAAGGCGCCTGCTGTGAATCTCCTCGTCCCTGCGGTTCGCATGATCCGCCATGCGGTCGTAAGCGGTCGTCCCGCCCATCAGCTTGACGAGGACGGGGAGGCAGTCGACAAGGATCAGGAAGAGCCGGAACAGCCAGCTCGCCCCGGACAGGTAGGAGTTCACCGCCGTGACCTCCTGGAGCGCCCGCATCCGCTCCAGAAGCCCGACCGGGTCCGCCGGGCCGGGCAGAGCGGACAGCCGCTCTTCGATTCCGGCTTCGATCTTCTTCGCGAAGTCGGCCTGCCTGCCGGCGAGTGGGCCGCGCATCGCGGTTATCCGGCTCTCCAGGGACCGGAGCTTCCGCTCATTGTCGGACAGGTGGCTCTGGACGAGAAAGTTTTTCGCCGCCGAGTCCAAGCGCCTGCAGAGCGGGCCGATGCCTTTCTTCCCGCTCATTCCTTGCTCATTGTCGCCGGCGCATTCCCCGGTCGCCTTGTCGACCATCTCGCCGTGCCGCCTCCGGTCGGCCTCGACCCGGGTCCGCAGTCTCCCGGCGTCGCTTTCCAGGTCTCTCAGTTCGGCCACGTCCGCCTCGGTGGTAGAGGCCAGCAGCCGGGCGTCCCCGCAGTCCCGCCGGGCCGGTGCGCCGGTGGGCACCCGCGGGTTGCACTCCAGCAGCCGGTCCCGCTCGGTGTTCAGGGCGGCCTGACGTCCGTCCACGACGTGCTGGACTATGGCGGTCTCGAACACTCTCAGCACCAGAGGCTCGGCGATGATGAAGCCCAGCACCACGGAGACGAGCAGCCGCGGGACCAGTATCAGGATCCTGCGATGCCAGACACCGGTGACCGTCGAGACGAGCCAGCGGTCGAAGTTGAGCACGATGAGCATCCAGATCACCGTGGGGACGAGCATCGCGACATGGGCACCGCCCAGCACCTGGCTCAGCGCGAACCACATCGAGATCCCGGCGACGACCGCCGTGCCCAGCACCACGCCGCCGAGGCCGACATAGCGGGTCCGCTCCAGCGGCACCTGGTCCAGGATGCCCTCGTCGGCCCCGGCCAGGGCCCGCAGCATTCTCCCTGGGTCCGGTCGCCTGACCGGCCCGATCAGCGATCTCCTGGAGTGTCTTCCGAAATCACCATTTTTCATGGGTTTTCCGATTCTCTGCTCTTTATTGCGCAGTGCTGCTTGCTGTCGTCTGTGCGAGATGGCCCGCGCGCGCAGGGCTCTCGCTGGCGCGATATATGGTCTTTCGAATATGGAAAATAAGTCTCAGAGGGAATTAATTCACACCATGCCGTGGTGCACGATCTCTGATAGGCCGATTGCGGAAGGCAGGGAAAAAACTTTGCCGCTTCTGCTCCCTGCGCTTCCGCAAGTGCGTATACGTAGATCGAATCTGTCGGAGCTAGATAAAAGATCAACGCTAGCACCGGTACGGCTCGCCTGCTCCCGGCTGCGGCCTGCGCGGCAGGAGGACCGTGCGTGAGGGTCGCCCGTTTTCTCCTCATTTGGCCTTTTGGTAATACCGGCAACTGGATTCATCAACGGCGAGGGCTTTGATAACGCGGCGTAGGATTTCCCCGGAATGCGATCTGCCGCCTCCCCCCGAAAGGCACAGCGTGAGATTCCGCCGAACGGCCGCCGCTCTCGCGGCGCTGGCCCTGTCCACGACAGCCTGTGCCGACGCCGGCCGACCGAAAACCGCGCTCGACTGGACGGACTGCGGCGACGGCTTCGAGTGCGCCAAGCTGGGGGTCCCTCTCGACCACGGCAAGCCCGAAGGCGAGCGGATCCAGATCAGCGTGGTCCGGCTTCCCGCCTCGGGCGACCGGATCGGTTCGATCCTCGTCAACCCGGGCGGTCCCGGTGGCTCGGGGGTCGAATACGCGCGCAGCGCGCGTTCGGTGCTGAGCGCGGCCGTACGGGCCCGTTTCGACGTGGTGGGATTCGACCCGCGGGGGGTCGGCGGATCCTCACCCGTCCGATGCCTGTCGTCGAGCGAGCTGGACGCCTACACCGGTCTCGACGGCTCCCCCGACTCGCCAGCCGAGATCGCCGCACTGGAGGAGGGGTCGCGGCGGTTCGCCGAGGGGTGCCAGGCCCGCTCGGGCAAGCTCCTGCCGCACGTCGGCACGGCCGACGCGGCACGGGACATGGACCTGCTCCGTGCGGCCCTCGGCGACAAGGGCCTCACCTACCTCGGCAAGTCGTACGGCACGCAGCTCGGCGCGGTCTACGCCGACCTCTTCCCCGGCCGCGTCCGTGCCCTCGTTCTCGACGGCGCCGTGGACCCCTCCCTCTCTCCGCTGGAGCTGAACGCCACCCAGGCCCACGGGTTCGAGGTCGCTCTCGACGCGTTCCTCGAAGACTGCTTCACCGTCGAGGACTGCCCCTTCGACGGTTCGGTGAAGTCGGCCCGTGCGGAGATAGCGGAACTGCTCCGTGCGGCGGATCGAAAGCCGCTGGCCAACGGGACCGGGGACAGCCGTCAGATCGGTGAGGCCTGGACCACCCTCGGCCTGATCACTCCGCTCTACGACCACCAGTCGTGGCCGGTCCTGCGCCAGGCGCTCGACGCGGCGCTGAAGGGGGACGGGACCACGCTCCTGCGCATGGCCGACCTGCTGATCGACCGCCGTGAGGACGGCGCCTACTCCAACCAGACCGAGGCCAACATGGCCGTCAACTGCATCGACGGCCATTTCCCCCGGAGCTCCTCGGCGCTCGCCCGGGCGGCCCGTGACGCCGCGGTCGACGCTCCGCTGTTCGGCTCGTCGGTCATGTGGTCGTCGCTGCCCTGTACCTACTGGCCGGTCAAGGGAACGTCCAAGCAGAAGATCGACGCTCCCGGCGCCGCGCCCATCGTGGTCGTCGGCACCGAGCGCGATCCGGCCACGCCGTACGAATGGTCCAAGGCCCTGGCCGAGCAGCTCTCCTCCGGCGTGCTCGTCGGTTTCGACGGCGACGGCCACACCGCGTACCTGACCGGTTCCTCGTGTGTGGACCGCCTGGTCGACGACTATCTGATCAAACTGGCCGTTCCCGAGGACGGAGCCCACTGCCCCAAGATCGGTTGATTCGGGGGCGCGGGAAGCACGCGGGAGCCTGTAGACTGCCGTAGGCCGTGCGAAACATGCGCGCCACGCCGCCTTAGCTCAGTCGGCCAGAGCACTTCACTCGTAATGAAGGGGTCTGGGGTTCGATTCCCCAAGGCGGCTCCAAGTCAGAGGCTCTCCGGGATGATCCCGGAGGGCCTCTGTCATATCTGTACAGCAGCGAAATACAGCAACGGGGTCAGCCGTCCCCGGACTTCACAGTCGTGTCAGGGCTCACGACCCATGCGACAGATCCGACTCGGGAGGTGGGTGACACTCCGGCTAGATGATCTATCCCTCTTCTGAGGCTGAGAGTACTGCAGCCATCGCTATCGCTGGATCAGGGCGTGGTAGCCGAGGTTGCCGATTCGTCTTGCATTCTTCGACTTGCAGCTTTCGAACCAGGCAACTGGCTTGGACATGGTGCGGGTGGCCTCAATAATGAGTGGCATGCCGCAGATCATTGTCGAGTACTCCGCATCCCTCGCTGAGGCGTTCGACTGGCGCGGTTTTGCGCTGGCACTTCACCCGGCCGCGGCCGAGGTGATCGGCAGCGCCCTGCCGGATTTCAAAACACGCTTTCGCTCCATCACCGAAGCGGTCATCGGTAACGGTGCCGCCACCGAGGCGATGATCCACGTAGATCTAGCGATCTTGCCCGGTCGTGTCCCTGAGGTTAAAGCCCGTCTGGGAGATTTGACCCTCGCGATGCTGTGTGACCACCTCAAGCCTGGAACGGAGCTGAATACCCAGGTCACCGTCGAGGTTCGGGACATTGAGAGCTACCACAAACGGGTCCTGGCACGATAGCTGGATGGATGTGCGGGTGCTGATCAGCTGACCGCTGCAAGCGTTCGCCCGGACCGGGTACGCCGTTCGGGGCAACGGGCCAGTCCGGTGACGACGCCGCGAGCACTTCGCCGGGGCGCCTGGCCCATCAGGCTTCCACCGTTGTGGTCAGTGATGCGGCCCGCCGTGATGGCTGGGGCTTGCGCGCTTTGAACCGGGCGATGGGTTTGGTGGTGGTGCGGGCGACCTCGGCGATCACCTGGCCGGCACAGGTGATGCGGAAGCTCCCGTCGGCCTCCTCGACGGTCATGGTCGCTCCGGCATGGCCGATGCCGACGCCGATGCGCTGTCCGGCGATGGCGATCCAGCCGCGGCTGCTGACCCGTCGCTGCACCCGGATGGGGTCGGTGACCGGTTGGGGTGCTGGCCCGGCGGGACGTGCGTCGCGCAGACAGGCCATCTCGCCGCCGGTGAGCGGGTTGGGCAGACTGCGCAGCAGCGTGCGGCCGTCGGTCAGATGCAGCACGGCGCCGTCGATGCGGACGGTCAGTCGACGTCCGGTGAACGGGAAGCCGACCGAGTACTGTTTGCCGCAGAGAGAGACCAAACCGGAGGCGTTGACGGTCCAGTCGACCTCGATCGCCTCGTCGGCACCGGGACGGGCCGGTTCGGCGGCGGCCCGGATGCGGATGCCGCCATCGGCGATCAGTTGCCGCAGGTGCTGAAGGGTGAGCCGGGACGGCACTTTCTTGATCCTCACTCCGGCAGCCAGCAACTCGACGGTGCCGGCATCGGCCCGCAGCGTGAGCGTGAGACCGGCCCGGTGGGTGCCGAGCCAGAACTGCTGCCCGCAGACGGTCAGGTTGCCCGAGGCGGGCACGATGCGCGTGAACTCAACGGCCAAATCGATGGGACCGATCCCGTTCACCGGCATCACCAGCCGGGTTGTCTCGACCTGCGCTGAAGCCACCGCCGGCTCAGGAACGGTCGCAGGTTCCGCCTCAGGGCCGGGGAGCGCTCCGGCGGGGCGCAGGGCCGCAGGCAGGCGTATCGGCAGCCGATCGTCGCAGCGGAGCCGGAACCGGTCGGCGGGACGGTCCATCTCCAGCGCCTGGTGGGGTCGGTGGATGTTGTAGTCGGCGACGAAGGCGTCCAGCACCTGCTGGGCATGCTCGATGCTGTCGAATGGGCCGTGCTCATCCAACAGCTCGCGTCGCAAGGTCTGGTGGAAGCGCTCGACCTTGCCGGTGGTGATGGGCGAGTGCGGGCGGGTCAGCCGGTGGGTGATGCCGTTCTCCCGGCAGATCCGGTCGAACAAGACCTCTCCGCCGCGGCCGAACCGGGCGGTGAACTGCTTGCCGTTGTCGGTCAGCAGCTCATCGGGGATCCCGTAGCGGCTCAGCGCATCGGCCAGGGCCAGGCACACGGCCCGGCCGGTGGGGCGGGCCACCACGGTGGCGGCCACGCAGTAGCGGGAAGGGTCGTCGACCCCGGTGACAATCTTGCATTCGGTGCCGCCGGCCAGCATGATCCGCCGACGATGTCCATCTGCCACAACTGCATCGGCTCGCAGCGCTGCCAGCGCTTGTAGTCCTCGCGCCGCCGGCCTCTGGGGGCGGGCTGCACCAGACCGTGGCGCACCAGCACCCGGTGCACCGTCGCCTGGGACGGCACCGGACCGGGACAGCTCCGGCGGGTCAGCTCCTACACCAGACGGCGGGCGCCCCAGCGAGGATGGTTACGCCGCAGTTCGCAGATCAGCGCCTCCACCACAGCCGGGATCCGGGTCGGTGAGGTGCGCAGGCGGGACGAGCGATCCGCCAGCCCGTCCAAGCCCTAATCGCGGTAGCGGCTCAACCATCGATGCACCGTTTGACGGGAGACCCCGAACCTGAGGGCGACCTCGGTGACGCTCGCCCCAGACAACACCTGCAGCACGGCTTGGTACCGCTGCTCGAGCACGCTCAACTCCGCCAGCACTCGGCGAAGTGTCACACAGGTCCTGAGCACGATCTGTCACGCAGATCATGAGACCTGACAATGTGATCGGCCGCGAAACACCGAGACAACCATTGCAGGTAACCAAGGTCGGTGGTTTGCGGTTTTACCGCAGGCTAAAGAGTAGGACGTCGCTTGACGAGCGTAAGTTCCAGCACTTGACTTCTATGGGGTTCCTTGGACTTCAGGGTGCATGACCTCGTATCTGATTTCTTCATTCAAGCGAACCACGCGCACGTACGTGTCTTCCCAGATGTCTTCCACCACCTCATCTATGAGTTCGGCAGCATCGCCACCCGTCCAACAAATGTGCGTCTCTGTCGCTTGGCCTTTCAGATATGCGATACCTTTCTGACCCTCGCAGATCGAATAGCTTGCGTCGCGCCAGCTCGCACCCATCGAACACAAAACAGTGCGTTGATCCTTACCTAAGCATTCAGTCATCGCTTGACGCCATTGACTGTCACATGTGTCCGCCTTGTGGAAAACACCTTCATTGACGTCGCGGAGGCAATAGATCCTCATCCGCTGGCCGAAAGCGCATTCATTGGAGGATAGTTCTGCGTCTGCGCAGGTGAGGAACTTGTCGAGTAGATCTGCACACCAGACCTTTAGTGTGCGGCAGACGCTCAGAACCTCAAGATGCGTGACACAAAACGGGTCACTCCCTCTGGGATCATCGCGACATTCATAATAGGAACGCTGTGGGTCTCCACAGTCAACGAAGGGGTCACCATACAATCCTGGGCACCGCAGGTATTCTCGTTCGCCAGCCGCGCAGACATGGTCAGAACGGGCAGGAGTTCCTGTACGGCAGGACAGATAGGAGTCGGCCGAAGCATCGCACATCCTAGAAGTAACAGCGTTCGACTGTGCACCATCTCTGCATTCAAACCAGACGATCAAGGCGCGATGGCACAGAATATTCGCGTTCTTGACTTGGTGCTGCTCCATACATGCGTCGAATCTAGGAGTTGCCTTGTATCCGGGATCTGTCTTGCGGCAGTCCAGCCCCCTGGGCCCGTCCCCTTCAGGGCATGTCTTATCAGCTGCGACCTTCTCGTTTGTTCCATACCAGGTCGGCTCTGGAGATGGAACCTTCGATACAACAACCGCAGGAGCACAGGCAGTAAGCATAACCATGATCAAGAAAACGGCTAGCCCGTTCCGAGAGCCACGCCTCGCTAATCTCATCAGTTCTTCTTCCGACAGCGTGCTACGTGCGGGAACCAAGCAAACCACCTCTCCCGTGTGGCGGGAAGGACGTGATTGGCTGGCCGCCTGAAAGGGAGCCAAATCGCGAGCCACGCCGGATGAACTGGGCTGAACGAAGGTGAACCCGTTTGACTGGCCAGCGCTACCGCCGAATCGCCGGGGACTGATCGAAACCATGGGATTCTGGTTCGAGTCCTCTCAGCTGCGCACAGCTCAAGGGCCACTTCCGATCACTGGAGGTAGCCCTTTCTATCCGTACAGCATGTTGTCTCGTGATCACCCGTTGCTCCCGGTTGTCGGTGGCGGCGGGTGTGGGCCACCGTTTCCGGTGGGGGCCTTTTGCTGACACCCTTGCCAACAGCGCCGTGGATCCGGTGGCTGCTCCATGACAGGGCGGGTGCCGGAGGATCGATCCTCAACACGATCACCCGTATGGCGATGGATGGAGATCACGGAATAACGGACGGGTCACTCTGCTGTGAGCGAGCGGGTCGATGAGCTCACCGAGCAGATCGCGCAGCGACGACAGCAGATCACGAACCTCAGTACTGCGAGCGGTGCGAGACGGCGCAATCGGCAGCCTGATCCGCTCGCCTCGGATACGACGAGGGGAGGGGCCGACTGATGAGACGTTCCTGCGGCGGCCTGGGCTTCCAGCCGGTGCCATCATCCGATGGGGAACGGTGCTTGCCAGGCAGCGATTGCTCTAGCGGCAGTGACGGTGTCCCGCTCGTCTTGCTCCGGTCCCGCTGTGGATCATCGTCAGCTCGTTCAAAAGACGACCGTATCGCGGTGCGCGTGGATGGCACGGGTCAGGATTCGGCGGACATAGTCGGTATCGGCGGGGGCGTTGTCGATGAGGATGGCGGTGCACAGACCATCGGAGGCGACGACGAGTGCGGCGATGGCCTCGGGATCGTCGGTGAGGGTGGCTGCGAGCTCGGCGATGTTCTCCCGCCAACGACGGGCGACGGGTGCCAGTGCCGGGCGGCGAGCTGCCAGGGTGGACAGCTCGCGCTCGGCCAGGGCACTTTCACGGCCGGGACCGGCGGATTCGGCGATCAGTTCGGCCAGGCCACGAAGCTTGTCCCCGGGGCTGTCAATGATCTGGCGGATGCGCGTGGTGTAGGTGTCGGCGACGCTGGACAGGGCCGCGACGAGCAGGTCGTCGAGGGTGGCGAAGTAGTAGGTGCTCAGGCTGATGGTGATGCCGGCCTGTTTGGCGACGGTGCGGTGGGTGACGCCCGTGGCACCGTCCCGCGTGACGATGGCGAGGGTGGCGTCGATGATCTCGGCACGGCGCTTGTTGCCCCGGGCCTTGCGCCCATCGATGTGCTCGCTCTCGCCGTTCATGCTCCCCTCCTGTGTGGTCCAGGGTAGTCGAGCACATCACCGCTGCTCCGTTTCGTCGTGCTGATTCTCCCCAAGCGGACGCACGTGCCGTAATGCCGTCAGGCAGAGCACGGCCGCTGCGGCGATCGCGACACCGGCCACGGCGGAGGCGATGTTCACCCCGCTGGTGAACATCCGCTGCGCTTCCTGCACCACCTGGGCGGGCACGTGATCGGCCACCGACAGCGCCCCGGAGAGGCTCTCAGTGAGACGCCCCTCGATCTCGGGCGAGACGTCCGCAGGAGTGGCCATGCGGGCGGTGTAGAGGGCGGTGGTGAGGCTGCCGAGGACGGCCACGCCGACGGCGATGCCGAGTTCCTGGACGGTCTCGGACATCGCGGCGGCCGATCCGGACTTCGAGGCCGGTGCGGCGCCGACGACCATATCGGTGCCGAGGGCGGCGATCGCGCCGAGGCCGAGGTAGACGAACGCGAACCCGGCCACCACCATCACCGCATCCCCGGTGCCCGCGGTGGCCAGCAGCGCGTAGCCGATCACCGAGAGGCCGAGCGTGATCGCCATGACCAGGCCGGGACGCACCCGCCTGGCGATGAGCGGTGCGCCGATCGCTGCGGCGAACATCGCCAGAGCGGGCGGCCCCATCCACAGGCCCGCCGCGAACGGCGTCAGGCCTTCGACGAGCTGGAGGTACTGGGTGACCAGGTACATGGTTCCGCCCACCCCGACCAGTCCGATCAGCAGCACGGCCAGCGCCACGGAGAACGTCCGATTCGTGAACAGCGTGACATCCAGGAGCGGCGCGGTCAGGCCGCGCTGGCGACGCACGAAGACCACCCCGGCTACGGTGCCGAGTACAGCGAGGATCACAGTGCCGAGGTCGAGGCCGTGCGCTGCGGCGTGCTTGATCGAATAGATCACCGGCAGGATCGCGGCCAGCGACAGGGCGATACTGGCCAGGTCGAGGCGGCCTGCCTGCGGGTCGGCATACTCGGGCAGCAGCGTCCGTGCCCCGGCCAGCACGACGACCGCGATGGGGACGGCGAGCAGGAACGCCGCTCCCCACCAGAACGTGTCGACCAGAGCGCCGCCGACCACGGGTCCGACGGCCATGCCCAGGGCGAACATCGTCGCCCAGACCCCGATCGCGACCGCGCGCTGACGCACATCGGCGAACATGTTCGAGATCAGCGACAGCGTCGAGGGCATCAGCGTGGCCCCGGCGACCCCCAGCAGTGCTCGGGCGAGAATCAGCCGCTCGGCACTCGGGGCGAAGGCTGCGAACACCGAGACTGCGGCGAACGCGGCCATTCCCATCATCAGCAGGCGACGCCGTCCGATCCGGTCACCCAGAGTCCCCATGGTGATGAGGAACCCGGCGATGAAGAACCCGTAGACGTCCATGATCCACAGCGTCTGCGTGGCCGACGGGTCCAGCACCTCGGCCATGCTCGGAAAGACCAGATACAGCACGGTGACATCCAGGCCGAGCAGCACCGTCGGCAGCGCTAGCAATCCCAGCCCCGCCCACTCACGCGTTCCCGCACGCCGGGTCGTGACCTCTGGCATGGCGTCCTCCCTCGCTGAGAATATTTGAACGATAGTACAACTAGAACTATCGTTCAAACATGTGCGAGAGAGGAGGGCACCAGGAGTCTTCGGAGGCTTGGCACCTGCGCTGGACGTCATGTGCCGGCGGTGCTCCCTTGGCTAAGCGATCACTGCCCGGGGGCGTGGCGAAGACGTTCACGCTGGTCGTTGCGCGCACCCGCGCGGTTCACTCACCCACCGCGCCGATCGCCTACGACTGTGTGATGAGGGGCCGTGATGATTCCGGACAGCCGCCTTACGGGTGGGTGCTGCCTGGATAGCTGCGGACACAGCGTTTCGCCCAGGACACCGGCCAAGGACAGGCTGATCGAGCCATCACCCAAGCATGACCACTCATAACAGTCCTGCCGTGGTGTGCGCGCTGAGCTTGTCCAGCAATCCCGAAACGGACATCGCGACATGTTCGTCGACTTCGCCGAGGCCCTGCGGCCGGGACCTCGCCCACTGGAATGGGTTCTATGACATTTGTGGGCACCCATCGACAATCCCAAACTGGCCACGGATCGAAGGCCAGGAGTTCGAGTCCTCTCAGCCGCGCAGCAGGTCAAATACCCTCCGAGGCCATCCTGGAAAGTCTTTGGCGACTTTGTGGCACGATGCGGGCCAAGGAGATCGACAAGTGAAAGGGGCGACAGTTACGGCAGGAGCGTGAAGTGACTGCCGTGGGAGTTCTTCACGGCTCCGAAATGGCGGTGGTCGATGGTGGCGATCTCCCGGACAGCGAGTCTCTCCGCGACTGCGATCACGGCGGCGTCCACCGCGCCTAGGGGAAGTTCGCGTACTTCACCATCAGGGCTTTCATCCTGGCGACATCGGCGATGGTCAGTGGCTCCATGGTCAGTTCGCCGTCCACGATGGACTGCAGGAAGTCGGCTTCCGCGGCCGGTCCTATCCGTGATTCCGTAGCCAGCAGACTTCTGCCAAAACCGGGCCGGGGAGGATCAGGGGGCCTGGGTATGTTTCGAGGAGATCGAGGCAGCGGGCATGATCCTGGTCTTTGCGGTTCATCGCTGCGTACAGGGGGCCGGTGTCGCAGATCAGCACTAGCTGGTCCGGAACCGGTCAAGAAGGATTTCCTCTGAGCGTCGGGCGCTATCCGGCTCGTCGGCGATGATTCCGGCGAACGACAGCCGTCGTCGTCGGCCATGCGCTTCGGTAGGTGGCGCAGGTTCGCTTTCGACGAGTTCCAGCGCGACAGCACGCAGGGCTCGCGCCTGGTTCAGGGTCAAGCGGTCAACCAGGCGGTGAAGGTCGTCGTACTCTTCAGGGGCCGCGCTCATGACAGTGAGTTTACGCCGCACCAGAGATCATCAGGAGGCATTGTCGGATGTGTCCATCGAGGTGCTGGACGGCAGTCCGGTACAGCGATACCGCCTTACACGATCACATCCCACCGGCCTGTACCTACCGCACGACCAGGGCGAGCGTTCGCCAACCTGCGTGGTGCCGCCCACTCGTAAGAAAGAGGCCTGGAGTTCGATTCCCCAAGGCGGCTCCCGGATCAGAGTGACCCTCCCTCGTACCGTGGAGATCTGATCTGAGGGGGAGGCCGGGTCATGGGAGAGACCAGACGGAGTTTCGATCCGGAATTCCGGGCGGGTGCGGTGCGCATCATTCGGGAGACCGGGAAATCGATCGCCTCGGTCGCCGAAGACCTGGGGATCAATGCGGGCACGCTTTCTTGGGACCTGACATATCAGGCCATCGGGTGATAAAAGCCCCAACAGACTGACGTCCGGATCCTCTGCGAACAGCGCCGATCGTCCCAAGATCGCCACGGTTCGTGGAGCGGCAAGTATCCAGCCGCAATCACCTTCGAAAGCCGTCTGATCTCGACCTCCCGATAGAACGAATAAAGATGGATTTACTCCATTTGCTGGACAGGTCCCGACGCAGCTCGGGAAGATCGGAGACCTTGATCAAGGGGCGACATGGCGTCTCAGCCGGGAGGGCAGCCTGTGGCCGGGGAAAGGCGGGCTCTCGGTTTCCGCATTGCCATCAGGCATGTTCATGACACCGGGCCCGGCCGCAAAGAGTGAAGGGATGTTTCATGTCGCTGGAAATCGGCGGTGTGCTCAGGTGCGTACTTGCGGGAGCGGTGGCCGTCGGCCTGCTCACCGCCTGTGGCGGAGGCGCGAAAAGCACCGATTCGGCAGAGCCGAAGGAGTCCCGGGCCGCCAGTGGGCGGCCGCCGTCGCCGTCCCCGTCTCCTACGCGGGTCGCACCGAAGACGCAGCTGTCGGTGCCCAGCCTCTATGACACCTCCCAGGGCTGGGAGTCCGATCTGCCCGGGACCCAGCTCGCCCTGCCGCACTCCGAGGCGGTCGCCGTCTTCCGTCAGGGCGGCAGGAACAACGGTGACTTCACCGTGCTGGACGTGACCAGCGGCGAAATCCTGTGGAAAAGTGCGACGGTGGAAGGCTTCGGCTCGATGTCTCCGCTCTCGGTCACCGTGCAGGGACAGGACTACCTGATCGCCTCGGCATCCGGAGCCAAGGGCGCGGGCACCGTCAGCAAGGGGCGTGAGGTCACCACGATCGACATCTTCTCCGCCCGTGGTTCCGGAGACGCCGTCAAACCGGCCCGCCATCTCGAACTGGAGGGCGAGGGCGTGGTCAGGGACGGCGGTGGCGGACTGCTGGTGGAGCTGGACGACGACGTGGTGATGACCGTGGATCCGGCCACAGGCGCGATGACGAAGTACGACCTGGATGAGCTGGAGCCCCCGGCCGACGAGTGCACGTTGTGCCTCGGGAAGACCAAGGCGGTCGCGGTGACGTCCCGCGGGCCACTGCTGACGGTGGACTCCCACTCCTGGGTGCCGAAGGCCTGGTCGAGCGGGGGCCTCACCACCAACAGCGAGAACACGGTCTTCGTGGGCCTGATCGCAGAGGACGCCCTGGTCGCGAAGTGGCACGACGAAGGAGCGACCGACGACACCTGGGCCGTCCTGGACTCCGCCACCGGGAAGGTGCTGGCCAAGGTCGACTGTGAGTCGCCGCACGGGATCGTCGACGACGACGCCGAAGGCGCGGCCCTCTCCGCCGCCGGACGCTATCTCGTCCGGAGTCACACGGTCTTCGATCTGGAGAAGGGCACCGGCCACTGCTTCGAGGAGACCGATCAGGACAAGCCGATCCACCTGACCGGTGTGACCGACGACGGCGTCGCCTTCGGCAGCGTCGCCTTGGACGGTAACGGGTCCAAGGCATCGGTCGTGATCGACGTCGCCACCGGCGAGGCCAAGGACAGCGAGCACGGGGCGGTCCCCTTCAGCGACTACGCCGGCTACGGGCTGTTCTGGGACGACTCCGCCAACACCATGGTCGCCTATCCGCACGCCAAGTGACATCGGCCCTTCGGCCCTGGTGCTGCGTTCCTGCTGAGCGGCGAGATCAGACGTACCAGCAGGGCCGGCGGGTCTCGGTGATCTCCTACCATGGCCTCCCATGACCGAGCCGGACTTCCTTACCGCCACCCGAGCCGCCTACGACACCGCCTCCGCCCTCTACGCCGAGAGCATCCCCGAGCTTTTTCATGCCGGCCCGCTCAACCGTGCGATGATCCCCGTCTTCGCCGAGCTGATCCGGGCCGCCGGTGACGGTCTGGTGGCGGATGTGGGGTGCGGCCCCGGCCACATCACCGCGTATCTCCGCTCCCTCGGCGTCACCGCCTTCGGCGTCGACCTGTCACCGGAGATGATCGCACTCGCCCGCGGTGCCCATCCGGGGATCCGTTTCGAGGTGGGGTTGATGGGCGCCCTTGAGGTGGAGGACGCCTCCCTCGCCGGGGTGCTCGCCAACTACTCGATCATCCACACCCCGCCCGAGCGGCTCCCCGAAACGTTCGCCGAGTTCCACCGTGTGCTCGCGCCCGGCGGCCACCTGCTGCTCGCCTTCCAGGCGTACGACCACCCCACCGAGCCGGCGGAAGCGTTCGACCACAAGGTGTCCCTCGCCTACCGTTATTCGCCCGACCACGTGGCCGAGCTGCTGCTCAAGGCCGGGCTCGCCGAGGTCGCCCGGCTGGTCTGTGCTCCCGGCGAGGATCCCCAGCGGGGCTTCCCACAGGCACACCTCCTCGCTCGCCGTACGGCCTGACCCGCCTCGGGTGCGGGCCCGCTTGCCGTACGGCCTGACCTGCCTCGGGCGCGGGCCGGAAGCCTCGGCGTTGGTTTCGGCCTGTTCGGGGGCCGCACGGCCATGATGCGAGGGTGAGTTTTGGGACCGTTCCCAGGGGGTACCCCGGCCGAGATCAGCCAGTGCTGAGATAGGTGTGGACCGACAAGGGGGGAGGTCCGATGGACGACCAGAGCCACTTCCGCCCCGACGACGGCGGGCAGGCGGTGGCGCAGCCGACGATCGACCGGCTCCGGGAGCCGGAAGAACGGTTGGATGATGACCGCCATGATGCACGGCATCTGGCCGAACGGACGCGAAAGCTGGGAGAACGGCTGCAGCAGGCTCAGGCCGTTGCAAAAGCCCTGATCCGTGCGAACATCCCCTAGCGCGCGTCGTCGTCGCCACCGCTGCGCCGCCCCTTGGCCACCGCCGTCCGCCGCCGTCGGGGCCTGGAGCCCGTAGAGGTCGTGGCCGTGCGGCTACAGCGCAACCGTCATGCCATGCGTGCCATACAGGGCTGTCCGCCGGACAAATAATCCCCTTATATCCCCACATACAGTGAAAACTATGGCTCGACTTCTCTCGGTGAACATCGCCCACCCGCACGCCGCCGACTACACCTCCACCGATGTCACCGGGATCGACAAACGTCCCGTGGACGGCCCGGTCGCCGTGGCGGCCCCCGGACCGCGGGGTACGGCAGGCTCCGGGGTCGCGGGAGACACGGTGGGTGACCCCCGGCACCACGGCGGCGATCACCAGGCGGTGTACGCCTTCGCACGCGAGGACCTCACCGCGTGGGAGAAGGAGCTCGGGCGCGAGCTGTCCAACGGTGTGTTCGGTGAGAACCTCACCACCTCCGGCCTCGACGTCAACAGCGCGTCGATCGGCGAGCGGTGGCGGATCGGGGCGAGCCTGGTCCTCGAAGTGACCTCTCCGCGTATTCCGTGCCGCACCTTCGCGGGCTGGCTGGCGGAGAAGGGGTGGGTCAAGCGGTTCACGCAGGCCGCACGGCCCGGCGCCTATCTCCGCGTCATCGAGCCAGGGGAGATCAAGGCGGGCGACGACATCGAGGTCGTCTCCCGGCCGGAGCACGGGGTGACGGTCGAGTTCTTCTTCCGCGCCCTGACGACCGAGCCCGATCTGCTGCCGCGGGTGCTCGACGCGGGTGACGCGCTCAACCCCGCCGACGCGGCGAGCGTGCGCAGGCGGCTGGAGCGCGGGAAGCGCTAGGGCGTGTCCCGTGATCATGCGGGTGCGCTAGATAGAGCCGCTTCAAGTGTGCAATGCAGGGTCGGAACTCGTTTGTGTGCGAGGCGATAAATCTGCCACGGTGCCCGGGTGGCAGTTCTTCTGGGTGACAAGCACAGGTTTGCTGTGGAGGTTGGCGACTGGGTCGACCCGGCGCTGCGTCGGGTCGACCTGTGGGCGGCCGATCAGTGGTTGACCTGTGACGACAACCTGGCCTATGTCAAGCAGTTCCGCCGCGCCGTGGCGGGCACCGCTGTCTGGGTGCGCTCCGGCCATGGTTCGCCCCTGCCCTTCGCCGGCCTGTCCCCAGCGGCCACTCATCGGCGGCTTTCCACCGGGATCGGAGACTGCGAAGAAGACTACGAACAGTTCTGGATCTTTAACCGCTGGGGACCCACGACCGACAACGTGCAAGCCTTCCTCTTCCGCGACGGAGACCATCTGGTGATCACGTTGCAGTTCTGGCGTGAGGGGCACCTGGTCAAGCATCCCGAGCATGCGGGAATGGTCTTCGCGGTTGAGATCCAGGCTGCGCAATTCGCTGGAATCCTCGAGGATCTAGTCGCCGTTCTCGCCCATGGTGAGGGCCTGCCCGTGATCATGTGACGGGGTGGCGGAGCCAGATGCGGATGGAGGCGACGTCGATGGTGCCCTGGTAGATGAGTTCTCTTTTGTCGTAGCGGGTGGCGACGGCGCGGTGTTGGCGGAGTTTGTTGATGCAGCGTTCGACGGTGTTGCGTTCTTTGTAGGCCTCTCGGTCGAAGATCGGTGGCCGTCCGCCTTTGGAGCCCTGGTTCTTGCGGTTGGCCTGCTGGTCCTTCTTCACCGGGATGACGGCTTTGATGCCGCGTCGGCGCAGGTAGCGACGGTTGGCGCGGGAGGAGTAGGCCTTGTCGGCCATCGCCCGGGCAGGGCGCTTGCGGGGCCGTCCGACCCCCCGCCGCAGGATGCGGATGGACTCCAGCAGCGGAATGAACTTCGGGCAGTCGGCGTGCTGACCGGGCGAGGTGATCCGGGCGATCGGGCGGCACCGCCGGTCGGCGACCAGGTGAATCTTGGTGGACAAGCCGCCGCGCGACCGGCCCAGCGCCTCGCGGCCGGACGTCACCCGTTCGTGATCTTTATTGGCCCCTTTGAAGGGATGTCGGCCGCTGGGGCATGGCGCGCGCCGGCCGCGTGCTGGTGAGCGCGCACCACGGTGGAGTCAGCGCTGATCGTCCAGTCTTGGCCTTCGGTCTCGTCGCATCCAGCCCGCAGTCCGTTCAGGATTTGTTCCCATGTCCCGTTCAGTGACCAGCGACGATGTCGGTTGTAGACCGTCTTCCACTTCCCATAGCAGGGCGGCAGGTCCCGCCACGGGCAGCTCGTCCGGGTTCGGAAGAAGATCCCGTTGATCACCGTCCGGTGGTCGTTCCACCGGGCGCCCTGTACCGCGTTCACCGGTAGTAGCGGCTCCAGCCGCGCCCACTCCTCGTCCGTCAGATCGTGACGCTTCAGGCGCTCCTCATCCACATGGATGATCTACACCAAACCCACATCAAAGATCACGGGACACGCCCTAGCGGCCACAGCCCGGATCACGGCCCCGGACTTCGCTGCCGTCGCACGGGCGAGGGCGGCGCCCGCCGGGCGACGGTCCAGCCGGTTGTTCCGAGGGGGTGCCGGGCGGTGGTCGGGTGCTGACGGCCGTCACTCCGAGTGGTCAATTCGGGTCGCCCGAATACCCCAAATTTGCCAACAATTCGATCATTTGGTTGATATAAGTGATCTAGGAAAATAGATCTTGAAGCGTGGGAGCGCTCCCATAGGTCGGTGCGAGGCGACCGATCACCTCTCACCGTCTGCGGCCGGCCACCCCGGCGGGAAACGGCTCCCCGCTCACCGTGGATCGAGAGGGAAACCTTGCCCCACATGCACACCCGGCTCACGACGGTCCTGGCCGGCATCGCGCTGGTGCTCACCGCCGGTGTCGCGCCCAGCTCCGCCGAACTGCTCGGTCAGCCACCCACCGGAACGACCGAACCCGCTGAGAACCAGCCGGCCGGTGGCGTCACCGTCACGCTGATCACCGGCGACGTCGTCGAATACACGCCGTCGGAGAGCGGCATCCCTTCGATCAACATCCGGGAGGCCCCCCGGCCCGACGGCACGCCCATCACGTTCGCCACGCTTCCCGGCCGGAACGGGGGATACCTGGTCCTGCCGTCGGACGCCGCGGTGCTGGTCTCCTCCGGGGTCCTCGACGACGAACTGTTCGACGTCGAGACACTGGCGCGGGAGAAACGCACCGACACGATCCCGCTGCTCATCACCTATACCGGCAAGCCCACCGCATCCGCCCTCACGACGGCCGCGGACGCCCTGCCCGCCAGCGAGAACGTCCGCCCGCTCGACATCATCAAGGGTGCCGCGGTCACAGTGCGCGCCGGCGAGGCGGACACGTTCTGGGCCGCACTCCGCGCCGACGAGAAGTCCGTCGGCAGGTCGGCGAGCGGCATCGCCAAGGTCTGGCTGGACCGCCGGATCGACATGTCCCTCGATGAGAGCGTCCCGCTCATCGGCGCGCCCACCGGCTGGGAGCGGGGCTTCGACGGCAAGGGGACCAAGGTCGCCGTCCTCGACACCGGCATCGACGCCGGCCATCCGGACTTCGCCGGCCGGATCGTCGCGAGCAAGAACTTCTCCGACGCCCCCGGCATCGCCGACGCGCAAGGCCACGGCACCCACGTCGCCTCCACGATCGCGGGCTCGGGTGACGCGTCCGGCGGGAAGTACCGAGGCGTCGCGCCCGGCGCGTCCCTGCTGGTCGGCAAAGTGCTCAACGACGGCGGCAGCGGGGACTGGTCCTGGGCGATCGCCGGCATGGAATGGGCCGCCGAGCAGGGCGCCGACGTGGTCAACATGAGCCTGGGCTCCTGCTGCGGTGACGGCACCGACCCGATGAGCCAGGCCCTCAACGAGCTCACCAAGAAATACGGCACGCTGTTCGTCACCGCGGCGGGCAACGACTCCGACCCGCTCACCGTGGGCGTCCCCGCGGCGGCCGAGCAGGCCCTCGCCGTGGGCGCCGTGGACAAGACCACCGGGACGACCCTGGCCGAGTTCTCCAGCAGGGGCCCGCGCCTCGGCGACGCGGCGGTCAAGCCGAACATCGTCGCCCCCGGGGTGAACATCGTGGCCGCCCGCTCGGCCGACTCCACCGTGCCGCCGGTCCCGGGCAGCGACCGGTACACCGCGAACAGCGGCACCTCCATGGCGACCCCGCACGTGGCCGGAGCGGCCGCGATCCTGGCCCAGCAGCACCCCGAGTGGAACGCCGGGGAACTACGCGACGCGCTGGTCTCGACCGCCGAGCGGAACGACGACCACAACTGGTTCGAGCAGGGCGGCGGCCGGGTGAACGTGGCCCGCGCGGTCACCCAGCAGGTGTTCGCGACCTCCGTCGTCGACTTCCACCTCCTCGGCAAGTCCCCCGTCACCCGGCAGGTCACCTACCGCAACACCGGCACCGAGGCCGTCACGCTCGCCGTCGCGCCGGTCACCCGCGGCTGGAGCGGCAAGCCGGCCCCCGACGGGGCGATCCGCCTCGGCTCCCAGAGCGTCACCGTCCCCGCGAACGGCACCGCCACCGTCGATCTCACGATCGACCCCACCGCGGGACCGATGGGTGCCTACGGCGGCTGGGTCACCGCGAACAGCGGCGACATCCGGCTCGTCACGCCGTTCAGCTACTACACCGGCCCCGCCACGCACCGCCTCGGGATCTCGCTGGTCAACTCCTACGGGACCAAGGAGTTCTTCCCCGGTTACCAGGCCGAGCCCGTCGTCTACGCGATCCCGCTGAAGCGGTCGAACAGTCCGGAAGACCCGTTCAACCCGTACGGCTACTACGTCCTCCACCTCGACTTCTCCGGCACCGGTGAGCTCTACCTCCCCGCGGGCGACTACGAGGTGATCGGCGTCGCCGGGGAGACCCGGATCAGCAACCGCAACAGCTGGGTGATCGAGAACGTGACCCTGGACGGGGACCAGGACCTCACCCTGGACGCCCGCAAGACCGTGCCGACCAGGCCGATCACCAAAGAGCCCACCGACGGCGGCGGGCGCACGTGGTACGTGCGGACGTTCACCGACCGTACCTACCCCGTCTCGCTGTACGGCGGCGCCGCCGGCGGCCAGGACCTCTACGTGACCCCGGTCCCCTCGGTCAAGACGGGCAAGCTGCGGCTGTCGCACCAGTGGACCCTCGAACCCACCGTGCTGGCCGCCGCCACGGCGGGCAGGCTCGCGCTCCATCCCGCCTACGACCTTGACACCATGCGTGACAGCCTGACGGGCGTCACGACCCAACCCGTGGTCTCCGTGGGGCAGGGCAGAGTAGAGGACTTCGACGGCCTCGACGTGACCGGCAAGCTCGTCCTGGCCGGGATCCCCGTCACCGACGGCGCCACCCCCTACGTCGACGCGGGCGCGATGATGGACGACGCGGCCCGGAACGCCTCCCGGCGCGGCGCGGCGGGTGTGCTCGGCTACCTCGATGTCAAGGGAGGGCGGCCGCGCATACCGGCCGGCGGCTGGTCTGCGTTCCGGAGCCTCGGTCTGAGCGCGGCGGAAGGGCGCGACCTGCGCGCCGCACTGGACAAGGGACCCGTCTCGCTCCGGCTGGAGCCGTACAGCGGGCCCGACGTCGTCTACCGGCTGCGCTACGACGAACGGGGCAAGGTGCCCGCCAGGCCGGAGAAGGTCGACGTAAAGGATCTCGTCCGGATCGACGCGAACTACCACGCCGACCAGCCGGACACCAGTGGCTGGGAGTACGGGGAGTCCTCCACCGGTGAGGAGCCGGGCCGCATGCCGTACGGCGGGGCACTGCGCATGCCGGTCTCCCGCACCGAGTATTTCGGCCCGGCCGACGGCAAGGTGACCTGGTCGCGCACGATCACCAACCAGAGCCTGGACCTGCGCTCCGACGACCGGTTCACCCGCCACGACGACCGGCTGACCGAGCGGTGGTTCAAGGCGCCGCTCGTGCCCGGCGCCGCCGACGTGCCCGACGACCACCCGGTCACGCTGCCGTGCGCGCTGTGCCGGGACGGTGACAGGTTCGTCCCGGCGGAGCAGTGGCTGGACTCCGACCCCCGCCACTACAGCAATTTGAGCCCGGTCACGTCCACTCCCCGGCTGTTCGCCGACGACCAGGAGATCAAGGCACAGGGGCGGCGGCCCCGCTCCTTCACCGTTCCCGGGGACGCGACCGCCTACCGGCTGGACACCGTGGACGTCACCGGCCGGGCCCTGTCCAAGCAGGTGACCACGGGCTCGCGGTTCACCTCCGCGCCGCCGTCGGGCACGCCCCGCGGGTACTCCTGCACCTTCGGGCCCGCCTGCGCGTTCCAACCGGCCATCCGGCTCACCTACGACCTCCCGCTCGACCTGCTCAACCGGGCACCGGCCGGGCGGTCGTTCACCTTCGACCTCCGAGCCGCCGCGCACTCCGTCCTCCGCCGGGCGCCGGCCGTACGCCAGGTCCGGGTCGAGTACTCGGTCGACGACGGAGCCACCTGGCAGGAGGCCACGCACGTCAGGAAGCGGGCCGGTGGCCGCTTCCAGGTCGAGGTGGCCCACCCTCCGCTGACGGGTTCCAACGGTTACGTGTCGCTGCGGGTCGATGCCTCGGACACGGCGGGCGGTTCGGTCACCCAGACCGTGACCCGCGCCTACGCGCTGAGGTAGCCGCCGCGCTGAGGTAGCCGCGCCGGCGGCCACGGGGCGGCGCCCCGTGGCCGCCGGTCCACCCGGACCTTTGAATACCCGGACCTTTGAATACCCGGACCTTTGAATACCTGGGCCCTGAACAGCCGGGCCCTGAACAGCCGGATGGGCGCGTGAAACGCGGTCGGCGCTAACGGATGAACCCGGGGTGCTCCCGGTTGAGCCGGTCCACGTCGTCGGGCGAGAGCCGGATGTACAGCCCGTCGGGGACGTCGATCACCAGGTCTCTGCCTTCGTTGTGGAAGACGAG